>NZ_CM146747.1:4966501-9933003 GCF_055702265.1 Streptomyces sp. HUAS MS02
GATCCGTGCCCGCCGCGTGACCGGCAACTGCACGCAGCACCAGCGTGACGTCGCCACGGCCGTCAAGAACAGCCGTGAGATGGCGCTGCTGCCCTACACGTCCACCGCGCGATAAGGGAAGGGTGACCGACACATGAAGATCATCCTCACCCACGAGGTCTCCGGCCTCGGCGCTGCCGGCGACGTCGTCGACGTCAAGGACGGCTACGCTCGCAACTACCTGATCCCGCGGAAGTTCGCTATCCGCTGGACCAAGGGCGGCGAGAAGGACGTCGAGCAGATCCGTCGTGCTCGCAAGATCCACGAGATCCAGACCATCGAGCAGGCCAACCAGATCAAGGGTCAGCTCGAGGCCGTCAAGGTTCGTCTGGCCGTCCGCTCCGGCGACGCCGGTCGTCTCTTCGGTTCCGTCACCCCGGCCGACATCGCTTCCGCGATCAAGGCTTCCGGTGGCCCCGAGGTCGACAAGCGCCGCATCGAGCTGGCTGCTCCGATCAAGACGCTGGGCGCTCACGAGACGTCCGTGCGTCTGCACCCCGAGGTTGCCGCCAAGGTCAACATCGAGGTCATCGCGGCCTAAGGGCCGCGCTCGCTGAAGCGATGTATGGGGCCGCACCCTGCCAAGGGTGCGGCCCCATACGCATGACGCGGCGATGTTTCACGTGAAACGGAGCGGACTTCGGCCGGTTCTCGGCGTGGAGCATCGCCCGGAACTCAGCGCGTCGCACCTGTGACGATCCAGAGCCCGGACCGGGACCGCAGCCACAGGGTCAGCATGCGGGTCGCCATCATCAGCGTCATGGCGCCCCAGAGGGCGGTCAGACCGCCGCCGAAGGTGGGGACGAGCAGCGCGGTCGGGACGAAGACCGCCAGGGTGAGGAGCATGGCCCGGGCCAGGTAGGGGCCGTCTCCCGCGCCCATCAGTACTCCGTCGAGCACGAAGACGACGCCGGAGATCGGCTGGGCGAGCGCCACCACGACCAGAGCGGGCAGTGCTGCTTCCTGGACCGTCGGATCGCTCGTGAAGAGCGGGATGAACAAGGGACGGGCGGCGATCACCAAAAGGCCGAGCAGGGAACCCGTGGCGACTCCCCACTGGACCATCCGGCGGCAGGCATCGCGAGCTCCTTGGGCGTCCCCCGCGCCGAGGTAGCGGCCGATGATGGCCTGTCCGGCGATGGCGATCGCGTCCAGGGCGAAGGCGAGCAGGCTCCAGAGCGAGAGGATGATCTGGTGTGCGGCGATGTCCTCGTCCCCGAGCCGGGCGGCCACCGCGGTGGCGATCATGAGGATCGCCCGCAGCGAGAGCGTACGGACCAGCAGGGGCATCCCTGCCTGGGCCGAGGCTCGTATGCCGACGATGTCCGGACGCAGTGAGGCGCCGTGTCTGCGGGCGCCACGGATCACGACCCAGAGATATGCGGTGGCCATGCCGAGTTGGGCGATGACCGTGCCCCAGGCGGATCCGGCGATACCGAGGTCGGCCCCATAGACGAGGCCCGCGTTCAAGGCACCGTTGGCGACGAAGCCCGCCACGGCGACATACAGCGGTGTCTTCGTGTCCTGGAGACCACGCAGGACACCCGTGGCGGCGAGCACCACGAGCATGGCCGGGATGCCGAGGGCCGAGATCCGCAGATAGGTCGTGGCGTAGGGAGCCGCCGTGTCCGAGGCCCCGAAGAGGGACACGAGGGTGGGGGTCATGGGGACGACGACGCAGACGACGGCCGCTCCGAGCAGCAGGGCCAGCCAGATACCGTCCAGGCCCTGACGGATGGCGGCCCGTAGATCTCCGGCTCCCACGCGGCGGGCAACGGCGGCCGTGGTGGCGTAGGCGAGGAAGACGAAGACGCTCACCGCGGTGACGAGGAGGGCCGAGGCGACGCCGAGACCGGCCAGTTGGGCGGTGCCGAGGTGGCCGACGACGGCGGTGTCGACCATGAGGAAGAGTGGCTCCGCGACGAGCGCGCCGAAGGCCGGAACGGCCAGCGTGATGATCTCTCGATCGTGCCGACGCCGGGTGGCCTTGGTGGTCTCGGAAGCCTGTGTCATGAGCACCAATCTAATCTTCCACAGGTAAGAGATGCAAAGCGCTTGCAGTCATTACATGCGGCCTGGCCGGGTGCGTTCTCGTGCGCCGATCTTGATGATCTTGAGCCGGTCGAGAAAGTTTTTCTTCTGCACAGCCCGTGGACGGTAAAGCTGCAGGTCAGGATGGTGGTGAACATGTAACCCGGGTCTTGTTCACAGGCCTGTCCACCGAGTCGTGCACAGGTTTTGCGGAGTTCTCCACAGCATCTGGCCCGTCGTCCACATGGCCTGTGGATAACCAGATTGGCTGACGGTGCCGACGGGCCTACGGTGGTGCGGCGCCCACTCCCTGGCTGATCGCGGAAACCTCGCAAAACCGACGTGCCAGAACCGGAGTTGGGCCTCTCATTTGTCAGTGTCGTGCCGTAGAAATGAGAAGCACGGCGAGGTCCGCTCGGCGGACGGGAGGAGGTCGCTCGGTGAGCATTTCCGAGCCCCTGGACGACCCGTGGGCCGACAGCGGGCCCAGTGATCGTCTGCCTTCTTCCCGCCGACGTCCGGACGGTGACCGGAGCAGGGACGAGCGGCACGACCGGGGCCGGGACAACCGGGAGTGGGACGGCGGGGGTTCGGCCTTCGAACGCGTACCACCGCAGGACCTCGACGCCGAGCAGTCCGTCCTCGGCGGCATGCTGCTGTCCAAGGACGCCATCGCCGACGTGGTCGAGATTCTCAAGGGTCCCGACTTCTACAAGCCGGCACATGAAACCATCTACCAGGCGATCCTCGACGTCTATGCCAAGGGCGAGCCCGCCGACCCCATCACCATCGCCGCCGAGCTCACCAAGCGCGGCGAGATCACCAAGGTGGGCGGCGCCTCCTATCTGCACACGCTCGTCCAGACGGTGCCGACGGCGGCGAACGCCGAGTACTACGCGGAGATCGTCCATGAGCGTGCCGTCCTGCGCCGCCTGGTCGAGGCCGGCACCCGCATCACCCAGATGGGATACGCGGCCGACGACGACGTCGACGAGATCGTCAACAGGGCCCAGGCGGAGATCTTCGCGGTCACCGAGCAGCGCACGACCGAGGACTATCTGCCGCTCGGCGACATCATGGAGGGCGCGCTCGACGAGATCGAGGCGATCGGTTCGCGGTCGGGGGAGATGACCGGTGTGCCGACCGGGTTCACGGATCTCGACCAGCTCACCAATGGTCTGCACCCGGGGCAGATGATTATCATCGCGGCCCGTCCCGCCATGGGTAAGTCCACGCTGGCGCTGGACTTCGCGCGCGCCTGTTCGATCAAGCACAACATGCCGAGCGTGATCTTCTCGCTCGAGATGGGGCGCAACGAGATCGCGATGCGTCTGCTGTCGGCGGAGGCACGTGTGGCCCTTCACCACATGCGCTCCGGCACGATGACCGACGAGGACTGGACGCGCCTGGCCCGCCGAATGCCGGACGTGTCGGCCGCGCCGCTCTACATCGACGACTCCCCGAACCTGTCGATGATGGAGATCCGCGCCAAGTGCCGGCGCTTGAAGCAGCGCAACGATCTGAAGCTCGTCATCATCGACTATCTGCAGCTCATGCAGTCCGGCGGCAAGCGGTCCGAGAGCCGTCAGCAGGAAGTCTCGGACATGTCGCGAAACCTGAAGCTGCTGGCCAAGGAGCTGGAGCTGCCGGTGATCGCCCTGTCACAGCTCAACCGTGGCCCCGAGCAGCGTACGGACAAGAAGCCCATGGTCTCCGACCTGCGTGAGTCGGGATCGATCGAGCAGGACGCGGACATGGTGATCCTGCTGCATCGCGAGGACGCCTACGAGAAGGAGTCGCCGCGGGCGGGCGAGGCCGACATCATCGTGGGCAAGCACCGTAACGGTCCGACGGCCACGATCACGGTCGCCTTCCAGGGCCACTACTCGCGATTCGTGGACATGGCACAGACCTGACCGGGTGAAATGCGCTCGACTCCTGGTGTCGGGCCCGGTGGACTGAGCGCATGACAACACCTCATGAAGAGTTGCTCCCCGCCACACGCCGGGCACTGTTGCACCGCATCGCCGTCGCTCAGACCGAGGGGCGGGCTCCGTCTCTGGTGGCCGCGGTGGTCCGGGGCGGGGAGACGGTGTGGAACGGGGCGCGGACCTCGGTGGCCGGGCACGGGCCGGACGCGAACGTGCAGTACCGGATCGGTTCGATCACCAAGACCTTCACCGCCGTTCTGGTCATGCGGCTGCGTGACGAGGGCGTGCTGGACCTCGGTGACCCGCTGGAGAAGCACCTGCCGGGGACAGGCGCGGGGGAGGCGACCGTCGCCGAACTGCTCGCGCACACAGGAGGACTGGCGGCGGAGTCCCCTTCGCCCTGGTGGGAGCGGACCTCGGGGTCACTGCGCCCCGAGCTTGCCGACGTTCTCGGGGAGCAGCCCCACCGCCATCCCGTGGGCCGTCGCTTCCACTACTCCAACCCCGGGTTCACGCTTCTCGGCGCGCTCGTCGAAGAGCTGCGAGGTGCTCCCTGGGAAGAGGTCCTGCGACGCGAGGTGCTCGAACCGCTCGGCCTGCGCCGCACGACCTGGCACCCGGAGGCGCCGCACGCCGGTGGCTGGGCCGTGCACCCCTGGGCGGACGTGATGCTGCCGGAGCAGGTCGAGGACCTGGGCCGTATGGGGCCCGCCGGTCAACTATGGTCCACGACAGGTGACTTGGCGCGCTTCGCGGCCTTCCTGGCCAAGGGGGACGAGCGGGTGCTGAGCGCGGAGTCGGTCCTGGAGATGCGGACGCCGGCCGCGCCGGGGGAGGCCGCCGATGTGGCGGCCGGAGCGGCGTACGGGCTCGGGATGCAGTTGCAGCACCGTGACGGCCGGTTCCTCGTCGGTCATGGGGGCTCGGTGCCGGGTTTCCTCGCCCAGCTGACCATCAGTGTCGAGGACGATGTGGCAGCCGTGGTGCTGACCAACTGCACCTCCGGGCCGGCGCTGTCGGAGGTGGCCGCCGACCTCGTACGCATCGTGGCGGAGGCCGAGCCGCGGATCCCCGAGCCGTGGCGGCCGCTGACCGAAGTGGACCGATCAGCCCTGGAGTTGGTCGGCCCCTGGTACTGGGGGACGTACAGCTTCGTGCTCCGGCTCACTGCCGGGGGAGGTCTCTCGCTGGAGCCGCTCGCCGCGACCCTGCGCTGTGCTCGTTTCCGACGAAACGACGACGGCAGCTGGACGGGGCTCAACGGCTACTTCGCCGGAGAGCTCCTGCGGGCCGTACGAGGGCCCGACGGGACCGTGAGCCACCTGGACCTCGGATCGTTCGTGTTCACGCGTCAGCCGTACGACGAGGGGGCTCCGGTGCCCGGTGGAGTGGATCCCGAGGGGTGGCGAGGGATCGCATAGCCCGTATCTGTGGCTGTGAGGGGCCCGTCTTGCGATGTTTCACGTGAAACACGACCCGACAGCCCTTCACCGGCGCCGTCTCAGAGCGGCAGCTTGAAACCCACGTGGGTGGCCTGGAATCCGAGTCGCTCGTAGAAGCGATGGGCTTCGGTCCGCGTGACGTCGGACGTCAGCTGCACCAACTGACAGCCCTCAGCTCGTGATGAGTCGATCGCCCACTCGATGAGCTGTGTACCGAGTCCGGTGCCGCGCTCATCGGCGTGCACCCGTACGCCTTCGATGATCGCGCGGGTGGTGCCGCGTCTGGAGAGCCCTGGAACGATCGTCAGTTGGAGTGTGCCGACGACACGGCCCCGACGGACGGCGACCACCACGTGTTGCTGGGGGTCATTACTGAGGCGCTCCAGGGCGGTGAGGTAAGGGGCCAGGTCGTCCGGTGATTCGCGCTGGGCGCCCAAGGGATCGTCGGCCAGCATCGCGACGATCTCCGGGACGTCGTCCTCGGTCGCCGGGCGAATGTCCAGATCTCCCATGTCCGCACCCTATACGGACACGCTCAGTGACTCCACGACGCGGACGAGGGGGGCCAGTTCGGGGTTCTCGGCGGCCGCGTCCAGAGCCTCGCGCAGGGCGGTGTCATTGGTGGGGCGTGCTGCCGCGAGGAGTCGCAGACCCGCCTCGGAGACATCGGTGTAGATACCCCGGCGGTCGGTCGGACACAGATAGCGCGAGAGCAGTCCGCGATCCTCGAGCCGAGTGACCAGACGGGTGGTCGCGCTCTGACTGAGGACGACCGCGTCGGCGACCTGCTTCATCTGCAGGTGCCCACCCTCACCGTCGTGCTGGCGACTGAGCACATCGAGCAGCGAGTACTCGCGCACGCTCAGGTCGTGCCCGGCCTGGAGTGCGCGCTCGATGTGGGCCTCGATCCTCCCGTGCAACAGGGAGAGGGCGCACCAGCCCTGGGCGAGGGCGGTGAGCGCGGGATCTGTGGCTGTCATCGATCGTCCCTCCGTCCCGAACCGTCGTCCCCAGGATAGGCCAGCTTGGCAATTGCCAGCAGTCGACGATAGCAAGCGTCTGCAACTATTGTGTACGCTGGTAAAGCTCTCATGCAATCTTTCGGAAGGTGTATGCCCTCATGCCTCTCGCGCTTCTGGCTCTTGCGATCGGGGCCTTCGGTATCGGTACGACCGAGTTCGTGATCATGGGAGTCCTGCCCGAGGTCGCCGATGAATTCGATGTCTCCATCCCGGCTGCGGGGTTCCTCGTGACCGGTTACGCACTCGGTGTCGTGCTCGGAGCCCCGACCATGACCGCCCTGGGCACGCGGGTGTCCCGCAAGCGCATGCTCATGCTGCTGATGGTCCTGTTCATCGTGGGCAACCTGCTCTCCACGCTTGCCCCGTCCTACTCCGTCATGCTCCTCGGGCGTGTGGTCGCCTCTCTCGCGCACGGGGCCTTCTTCGGTATCGGCTCGGTGGTCGCGGCCGACCTCGTCGCCCCGGACCGGAAGGCCGGTGCTCTCGCGATGATGTTCAGCGGTCTGACCGTCGCCAACGTTGTCGGTGTTCCCCTGGGCACGCTGATCGGACAGTCCGTCGGCTGGCGGTTCTCGTTCGCCGCAGTCACGGCCCTGGGCGTCGTCGGGCTGCTGGGCGTCGCCCGCCTGGTTCCCGAGATGCCCAGGCCGGAAGAGGTCCGCCTCAGGCACGAGCTGGCAGCCTTCAAGAACGTCCAGGTGTTGCTGGCCATGGCGATGACGGTGCTGGGCTTCGGCGGGGTCTTCGCGGCAGTCACCTACGTCGCGCCGATGATGACGCGTGTCGCCGGCTTCGCCGACTCCTCCGTCACCTGGCTCCTCGTTCTCTTCGGCCTCGGCATGGTCGGTGGCAACCTGGTGGGTGGCAAGTACGCGGACCGCGCGCTGATGCCCATGCTGTACGTCTCACTGGGCGCCCTGGCTGTCGTCCTCGCCCTGTTCTCCTTCACCGCTCACGACAAGATCGCGGCCGCTGTCACCCTCACGCTGGTCGGCGCACTCGGCTTCGCGACCGTGCCGCCGTTGCAGAAGAGGGTCCTCGACCAGGCGCATGGCGCTCCCACCCTGGCCTCGGCCGTGAACATCGGTGCCTTCAACCTCGGCAACGCGCTCGCCGCCTGGCTCGGCGGCCTCGTCATCGACGCGGGCCTCGGCTACACGGCACCCAACTGGGTCGGTGCCGCGCTCGCCGTGAGCGCACTCGTGCTGGCCTTCGTCGCGGCGGCGCTGGAGCGCAGGGAGAGCGCTGACTCGGGTGTCGCGCGATCTGTGGGAGCGGGGGCCCGGCCGACACCTGCCCACCACTGACGGTCGGCGGTCTGAGGCCGCGGAATACCGGCCTCAGCCGGCTGCCACGGTCAGCGGCGCGTAGCGCCGTGCCCAGTCACCCGGCAGCTCGGAGATCCCGTACGTCATCACGGAGTTGAAGGCGATCGGCGCCAGACCGCGGTCCTTCACCCAGGTCAGCAGTTCCTCGTGGCGAACGTCGATGTCGGTGCGCAACGGCAGATCGGTGTGGGCGGCGAGGGAAGCGATGAGCGCCTTCGCCACCTCGGTGTCACGGGCGATCAGCGGACCGACGACCTGGGTGTCGAGATTGGGCCAGGCTGCCGCGTATCCGATGATCTTGCCGTTCTCCTGCGCGACGCGCAGTTGGTCGGCGAACGCGGGGAGCCGGGTGAGGATATGGGTGCGGTCCGTGCCGAAGACCTCTTCGTCGAGCCGAAGGATCGTGGTGAGATCCTCGGCCGCGGCCGGACGGGTGGAGACCGTGGGGTTCGGCCCTCCTGCCGTGAAGTGCCCGCGCACCATCTCGGCCCGTCCGGTGACCTTGAAGCCGAGCTCCTCGTAGAGCGGGCGCCCGTTCGGCGTGGCGTGCAGCGTCAGCGGTGTTGTGCCCATCTCCGCGAGGACGTGGCGCATCAGGCGTCGGCCGATGCCCTGGCGAGAATGCCGCTCGGCGACCAGCACCATCCCGATCGCTCCCAGATCCGGGCGGCCCACCGGGCCGTACTCGGTGACCACGCAGGCGGTGATCAGCCCGCCCTCGGGGTCATCGATGCCGTATCCGGTGCCGGCCGACAGCAGTAGCCCCCACTTGTGCTCCTCGCGAGGCCAGCCCCGGTCCTCGGACAGGTCGGCGCAGGCGATGAGATCGCGAGGCGTCAGACGGCGGACGGGCAGAAGGGTGGGGGAAGGTGTCGGCACGCAGGTCAGGCTGTCCGACACACGCCCCCGGCGTCCACTGCTTTGCTGTCGACGTGCGCTGTTCTGGCCATCTCGTGCACAACCGAACAGCGTGTGGGCGGATGTTTCACGTGAAACATCCGTCTGTGGGCATACGCGCACAGGCGGGGCTGCGTATGCGCTCGGCGGCGGGACCTGTGGGATGCCTATGAATGAGTATGGCGCGCCCGGTAATTGAAGGAATCGCTGATTCGCACCAGTTGAATTCCTGGTACTGCCAGGGGGGACTTGTGTGTGACGGCCCTGCCGGTAGGGTCGAGTCCGGTTCGTGTCCGAAGCGAGATGCAGTCGTCTCATGGTGGGGGTACGAACGCAGCTCAATGCAGCCTAACCGGACAGGGAGATCGAGAACCTGCGTTTACCGCTACGAGGCGGGGGCGTTCGCGCGATGTGGAACGCTGCCGTGGGAGCTGCGGCTCACGTCACACTCTCATCTACTTGTCCGTACGGAGCGGGATTCCGGGTTGAATGTGGCCGCATTGGTCGACGGGGAACGAACGGGGAATGCAAGGCCGTCCGCGGGGGAAACGTGCGACTTCCTGCTGGAGGGCGTACGCAGATCGACCGAAAGATGCTCGAGGCGAGGCAGACCATGGACGCTCCGACCACCACGTCGGCCGGCAACGGCACTTCGGGGGACGCTGACGGAGGCGGTTGGTTCACGCCTCGCACATCGCCAGCGCTCCCTGGCGGGGACCAGGAACCAGACGGCAACCGCCTCGCAGGCCTGAGGCCCGTGGGTCGCTCCAAGGAGCCACCGACCGGCGTGCGGCAGCACCGGGAGGGCGCGGCGCGGGAGCGAATACAGACCGGTGCGGACCTTCCTCCCAGCGCCCCACTCAGCCCTGCGCCCGCCCCGGATCAGGGCATCGAGCACCCCGTCTTCGACTCGCGCGTGCCGGACGAGCCCGCCGGACAGACGGCGCCCCCCTCCCCCGACGCCGTTCTGATCAGGCGGACCATGGCCGAGGTCGGCCCCGTCGCCGACAAGGTCACCTCGTACTTCTACGCGCTGCTTTTCGTCCAGCACCCCGAACTGCGGTCGATGTTCCCCCCGGCCATGGACGCCCAGCGCGACCGCTTGCTCAAGGCACTGCTGACCGCTGCCGAGCACATCGACAACACCCCCGTCCTCGTCGACTACCTGCAGAACCTCGGCCGTGGCCATCGCAAGTACGGGACCCAGGCCGAGCACTACCCGGCGGTCGGCGAGTGCCTGATCGGTGCGCTGAGCCGGTACGCCAAGGGGAGCTGGGACGAGGAGACCGAGGCCGCCTGGGTCAGGACGTACACGACGATCTCCCAGGTGATGATCGACGCTGCGGCCGCGGACGAGCTGCGTTCCCCGCCGTGGTGGCTCGCCGAGGTCGTCTCACACGACCTGAGAACGGCGGACACAGCGGTCCTCACCGTCCGCCCGAACCAGCCGTACCCCTTCCTCGCCGGGCAGTACACGAGCCTGGAGACCCCTTGGTGGCCGCGGATCTGGCGGCACTACTCGTTCGCCTCGGCGCCCCGCTCGGACGGGTTGCTGTCGTTCCATGTGAAGGCGATCTCCGCGGGCTGGGTCTCCAACTCGCTCGTGCACCGCGCCCGGCCCGGAGACGTGCTGCGACTGGGACCGCCGGCAGGCACGATGACCGTCGATCACAGCAGCGACAGCGGCCTGCTCTGTCTGGGTGGAGGCACCGGGATAGCGCCGATCAAGGCCATCGTGGAAGACGTGGCCGAACATGGACGGCACCGCCCCGTCGAGGTCTTCTACGGCGCCCGCACGGGTCAGGACCTCTATGACCTGGACACCCTGCTACGGCTGCAGCAGAGCAACTCGTGGCTCGAGGTCCGCCCGGTCGTGGACAAGCACGGACTGCTGCAACTGCCCGACGCCATAAGGGACCATGGACCCTGGAACGGGTACGACGCCTACCTCTCCGGACCGCCCGGCATGATCCGCAGCGGTGTGGACGCCTTGAAGGCCGCCGGTATCTCCGCCGACCGCATACGCCACGACTCGGTGGAGGAACTGGTGGCGGCCGGGGACTGACACCCGGGACAAGCAGAGCGGCTGACGGCCGAGACCGAGCGGGCGGCCGGTCTCCGGCGGTCGTCCGCGGACGCTCAGCCGAGGTCGGGCGCGTGCATCGCCCGTACGCCCTCGATGTTCCCGTCCAGGTAGTGCCGCAGGGACAACGGGACGAGGTGTACGGAGGCGATGCCGACCCGGGTGAAGGGGATGCGCACGATCTCGTACTCCCCGAGTGGCTCGTCCACCTCGGGCCCATGTCGCTTGGAGGGGTCCATGGACTCCAGGCGACAGACGAAGAAGTGCTGGACCTTCACCCCGGTGGCGCCGCCGTCCTCACCGATGTGCTCGACGGTGTCCACGAAACAGGGCACCACATCGGTGATCTTGGCGCCGAGTTCCTCGTGCACTTCGCGGTGGAGCGCGTCGACGACCGTGGTGTCCTCCGGCTCGACACCGCCGCCCGGCGTGAGCCAGTAGGGATCCATGCCCGGCTTGGTCCGCTTGATCAGGATCAGGTCGTCGCCGTCGAGCAGAACGGCGCGGGCGGTGCGCTTGACCACGGGTCGTACGGTCATGGGAGAAATGTGGCCCCGCATGTTCCACGTGAAACATCACCGGCGCGAGGAAGAGGGGCACCCCGGCGCTCACGGTCGGTCCGCGATCGGCGCTCCCCTCCGCCCAGGGGTTCCCAGGCGGTCTCAGGACCAGTTCGCCGCGGTCTCCAGCAGCCACTCGTGGGCCCGCGCTATGTGCGGCATGGCCAGGGTGCCGGTACGGACCACCAGGAAATAGGTCCGCAACGGGGGCACCGCGGGTTCCAGGAGCGTGACGAGGTCACCGCGCTCCAGGGCGGAAGCGCACAGGTAGCGGGGGACCACGGCCAGTCCTGCGCCCGAGACCGCGCAGGCGATGACCGCGCGCAGGTCCGGGACGACGACGGTCCCGGAGGCGGCGGGCCGGGCGTCGAAGACCGAGGCCCAGTAGCGGGCGACGAAGGGCAGTGACTCGTGTACCTCGACGAGGGGAAGCTCCTCCAGCGCGTGCGCCCCCTTGCGCCCCAGCCGGCCCGGACCGATCACGTCCGCCCAGCTCGGGGCAGCGACCAGGATGTGCTCCTCGTCGCAGAGGGGGGCCGCGGTGAGCAGGGCACCACGCGGCTGGGCGGTCGTGATGGCCAGGTCGTGGTGTCCGGCGGCCAGACCTTCCAGCGCCTCGTCCGAGTTTCCGAAGGAGACCCTCAGCGCGAAGCCCTGGCCGTCGTCGCCCTTCAGCTCGGTGAGCGCGGGCAGCGCCCGCTCGGCGGTGAACTCCGGAGGGCCGGCGAGATGGAGGGTCCGTAAGGACGAGTCGTCGTCGAGGCCGGTCTCGGCGATCTCCACCAGCGCGTCGAGATGAGGCGCCGCCTTGTGGGCGAGCTCGTCGCCGATGGTCGTCGGTGTCACGCCCCGGGCCCTGCGCAGGAAGAGCGGGCGGCCCAACTGGCGCTCCAGCGTGCGTATCTGGGACGTGACGGCCGGCTGCGAGAGACCGAGCAGAGCGGCGGCGCGAGTGAAGGAACCGGCCCGGTGCACGGTCACGAACGTCCGCAGTAAGGCCAGATCCATGGTCGCCTCCCCACACCGGCTTCGGAGCGCCCAACTATAAATAAGTCGATAGGTTTCTGTCGCTACTGTGATTGGACACTGACACAGAGTCAACTAGCCTTGGTCGCGCGGTTCTTCGCGCGCGGAACCGGGGACGGTCCGAGCCACGAGGGGGGAGGCTCGGACCGTTCGTTGTACGTAGCGCGGTACTAGTCGGTAGCAACAGCGAGCGCTCGCAGCACGTCCGCCACGAGATCGTCCGTGTCCTCCGCGCCGGCCGAGAACCGGATGAAGCCCTCCGGAACCGCGTCACCTCCCCAACGGCCGCGTCGCTCGGCGGTGGAGCGCACCCCGCCGAAGCTCGTGGCGTCGTCCACGAGGCGCAGCGCGTCGAGGAAACGGTCGGCACGCGCGCGCGTGGGCAGCTCGAACGACACCACACACCCGTAGCGCCGCATCTGCTGCGAGGCGATCTTGTGCGAGGGGTCGTCGGGAAGCCCCGGATAGCGCACCCCGGTGACCTCGGGGCGGCCCTTGAGCGCCTCGGCCACCGCCAGGGCGTTGACGTTCTGCCGGTCGGCACGCAGCTGGAGCGTGGCGAGCGAGCGGTGCGCGAGCCAGGCCTCCATCGGCCCCGGGATCGCTCCGACGATCTTGCGCCATCGCCTCACACCGGCCATCAGCGCCGGGTCGCGTCCGGCGACGTACCCGAGCAGGACGTCCCCGTGGCCGGTCAACTGCTTCGTTCCGCTGGCCACGGCGAAGTCGGCACCCAGATCCAGCGGGCGCTGTCCGAGCGGTGTCGCCAGTGTGTTGTCGACGGCCACGAGACACCCTCGCGCTCGTGCCGCTTCGCTGAGCCGGCGCACGTCGCACACGTCCAGCCCCGGGTTCGACGGTGTCTCGATCCACAGCAGCCTGGCGCCGTCCAGGGCGTCGAGCTGTGCGTCGCCGCCCGTCGGCGCGCTGCGCACCTCCACGCCGTACGACCGCAGCTGTTCACCGGCGAGCGGCAGGACGTTGTAGCCGTCGCTCGGCAGGACGACGACGTCCCCGGAGCGGACCTGGGAGAAGAGGACGGACGAGATGGCGGCCATGCCGGAGGCGAAGGCGACCGTCTCGGCGTCGTCCTGCCCGGGGGCCTCCAGTTCGCCGATGGCGCGTTCCAGAAGCGTCCAGGTGGGGTTCTGGTCGCGTCCGTAGGCGTACGGGCCCGTGGGCTCGCCCGGCAGGTGGTAGTGGGCGGCGAAGACCGGCCCGGGGAGGGTGGGCTCGTGCTTGACGGGCTCGGGCAGGCCGGCGCGCACCGCGCGGGTGCCCTCGCCGGGGCCCGATTCGGGGTTCTCGGTGCTCATGCGGCCCCTACCTCCACTTTCTCCCGTACGGCGGCCAGCAGACCTGGGCTCGCGGCCTCCACGAGTTCCAGACACTCCTCGAATCCGTCCATGCCCCCGTAGTAGGGGTCCGGAACGTCGAGGTCGTCTCCGGCGGCGGGGTCGTAGGAGCGCAGGAGGCGGACCTTGTCCGCGTCCGCCGCCGTCGGCGCGAGGCGGCGCAGGGCCTTGAGGTGGCCTTCGTCGAGGGCAATGACGAGGTCCAGGCGGGAGAACCACGAGACCTGGAACTGCCGGGCCGTGTGGACGCCCTCATAGCCGTTCGACTCCAGGACGGAGACCGTGCGCGGGTCGGCGGCGTCGCCCTCGTGCCAGCCCCCGGTGCCCGCGCTGTCGACCACCACCAGCCCGCCGAGCCCCGCTTCTTCGACATGGGCGCGGAAGACGGACTCGGCCATCGGGGAACGGCAGATGTTGCCGGTACAGACGAAGCAGACTCGGTACGTCATGGCGGACCCTCAGTCCCCGTCGGGCAGGACGAGGGAGAGCGCCCACGAGACGATCGAGATGATCAGGCCGCCGAGCACGGCGGTCCAGAAGCCCTCCACGTGGAAGCTCAGGTCGAGGACGTCGGCCAGCCAGGAGGTGAGCAGGAGCATCAGGGCGTTCACGACCAGCGTGAACAGGCCGAGCGTGAGTATGAACAGGGGGAGGGTCAACAGGCGCACGAGCGGCTTGACCACCGCGTTCACCAGGCCGAAGACGAGGGCGACGAGCAGCAGCGTGCCGACCTCCTTGCCCGTGCTGTCCCCGGTCAGCGTGATCTTGTCGACCAGCCACACCGCGACCGCCAGGGCGCCCGCGTTGGCGATCGTCTTGACTAGGAAATTCATCATGTGTCTGATCGTGGCAGAAGCGATCGGTACGAGTACTGGGTAGGGGCGACTAAGTCGATGAAGGCATTCCGGTTGGATGAGCTGGAGGCGGAGCGCGCCGCCAACGACGGTGCCTATCTGCAGTTCCTGCGCGAGCGGAACATGTCGGTCGGTCTGTACGCGCTCGATGCCGGTGAGCTGGATCCGCAGAGGCCGCACAGTCAGGACGAGGTGTACCTCGTCGTCAGCGGCCGTGCCTCGCTCACGGTGGGGCTGGAGACGACCCAGGTGGCACGCGGCAGTGTCGTGTACGTGCCGGCCGGGGTCGCCCACAAGTTCCACCACATCACCGAGGACCTGAGGGTCGTGGTGGTGTTCTCTCCGCCGGAGGGCTGACGTCCGCTTCGGCGTTCCCTAGGGGGACGATCAGGGACGGACAAGGGCTGCGAAGCCCCCGGAACGCCCTCGCACCGCCCTAGCATCGATGACAGGACAGCAGAAGGCCCGGAATCAGTGTCCCGGTGGCGGGCGACGGGTGGAGACACAAGGAGCAAGGGCGATGAGGGAGATCTTCGCGGGGATGCCGTGGTGGGTGAAGTGGATCGCGGTGCCGGTCATCGCCCTGCTGGTGTTCGGAGGGCTGATACTCAGCGTCGTCCAGGTCGTGGTGGGCCTGCTCTTCAAGGTGCTGGTCTTCGTGGCGCTGGTCGGCGGACTGATCTACGTCGTCAGGAAGTTCACGGCGGGATCCTCCTCGCGCGGCGACTGGTGAGGCGTCAGCGCCGTGCAACGGCTGTGGCGTGAGTGGGTGAGGCCCGGTCAGGGCGCGACGGTAACAGGAACGTGAGGTTCCCTCGCCAGGGGGAAGTTTCCCGGCGGGGCCGTCTGGGGGCGGTCACGGGCGGCTAGAGTCCGGAAACTCGCCGCGGGATCGAACCCCGCGGGCGGCGCACCTCCTCCCGTGTCCCCCGCACGGGCGGCCCTCCTCGCGCTTCGGGAGCGACCCTTGGCCACGGCTGACACCGCATCAGCAGAACCGCTCTCTCCGTCCGCACGGCCACGCTCCCGGTCGCCTCAGAGCACGGTTCCTCCTACGCAGCCGGGCCCCAGATCGACGCCTGCGACGGCTGCCGATCCGTCACGTGTCCGGGCCCCGGAGACACACGGCCCACCGGCACCTCCGCGGACGACGCCCTCGACCGCCCTGGCGCCTCCTGTGCAGCCCCGTACCTCGCCGGGTGAGGAGAACGTGCGGCGGCCCGAGCCTTCCGCGCCCCGGAAACGGGCGCAGCGTCCGTCGGCCGCGGGGTCGGCCCCGGCGTCGGCGCGGGGACCGTCATCGCCGTCCAGGACCGAGGCGCAGCCGCCGGCACCACCGCTCCGGAACCAGGCGCAGACGACGGGGCTCGTCCGCTCGGCGCCGTCCCACGGGCACGCGCCGGGGAGAGGCGGCCGCATCCCCTCGCCCGCGCCGCCGACCGTGCCGGAGGCGAACTCCGGCACCCTCATCGGGTCCGTACAGAGGGCGATGCGGCTGCTGGAGGCCGTCGCAGAGCGGGAACACGGAGCACCCGCCAAACAGTTGGCACGGGACGCCGGTCTCGCGCTGCCCACGGCCTACCACTTGCTCCGCACCCTGGTGCACGAGGGCTATCTGAGCCGGGAGAAGGGCCTGTTCTTCCTCGGTGAGGCGGCTGAGCGGCTGAGCAGTAGCGGAGCGCAGCAGAAACGTCGCAGCACGGTGAGCGAGGCGCTGGCGCACTGGCGGGACACCCTGGGCGTGCCCATCTACTTCGCCATCTACCGGGACGGCGAGATCGAGGTCATGTGCGTCGCCGAGAGCCCGAGCATCCCGGCCGTCGAGGAATGGGCCGACTTCCGCGAGACGGCGCACGCCCACGCCATCGGACAGTGCCTGCTGTCCCAACTGAGCGAGGAGGCCCGCCTCGACCACCTGGACCGCCACCCGGCGCAGTCCCTCACCCCGTACACGGTTCGTGACGAGGAGACGCTGCTCCGGCGCCTCGGGCGCCTAGGGCGCATGGAGCCGGTGGTGGAGCACCAGGAGTACGCCCTCGGGACGGTCTGTGCCGCGCTTCCCCTCACCGTGGGGACGACTGCCGGGGCCCTCGCCATCTCGCTGCCCTCGCACCAGGCGGCCCGGCTGATGCCGGTGGCCCATCAGTTGCAGACGGAGATCGGGAAGCTGCTAGGGACACTCGCGATCTCTATCAGCATCTGAAAAATCACTCCTTGTGATCTCTCGTGTACTTTCAGCAAACTTCCAGGGGTGTCAGGCGGATGATTCCTGGCCAGTCGACGAACACGGCGGGGTAGGCGATGCGCGAGTCGGTACAGGCAGAGGTCATGATGAGCTTCCTCGTCTCGGAAGAACTCTCCTTCCGCATTCCGGTGGAGCTGCGTTACGAGACCTGTGATCCCTACGCCGTGCGGCTGACCTTTCACCTGCCCGGAGATGCCCCGGTGACCTGGGCGTTCGGGCGGGAGCTGCTCATCGACGGAGTCGGGCGGCCGTGCGGGGACGGGGACGTCCACATCGCGCCCGCCGATCCGGAGACGTTCGGCGAGGTCCTGATCCGCCTGCAGGTGGGGAGCGACCAGGCGATGTTCCGGGTCGGCACGGCGCCACTGGTGGCCTTCCTGGACCGCACGGACAAGCTCGTGCCGCTGGGGCAGGAGCGTTCCCTCGCCGACTTCGACGCACTGCTCGACGAGGCGCTGGACCGCATCCTGGCGGAGGAGCAGAGCGCGGGCTGAACGTTACGGCGCCAGGGTGCCGTAACGCTTCAGCGCTTGCGCCGGCGCCCCCTTCCACCACGGGCCGGCGCGGGGGCGGACGCCGCTTCCGCGCTGTTCGGTCGGTCGGCTGAGACGACCAGGGCGGCCAGCGCGGTAGTCACCGGCACCGATGCCACCAGGCCGATCGAGCCGACGAGCGTGCGCACGATCTCCTCCGCGACGAGCTCGCTGTTGGCGACCGTGCCGACACTGCTCTGCGCGATGGAGAAGAGCAGCAGGAGCGGCAGCGCGGCACCGGCATAGGCCAGAACGAGGGTGTTGACCACCGACGCGATGTGGTCGCGGCCGATCCGGATGCCCGCGCGGTACAGGTTCCGCCAGCCCATCGTCGGGTTGGCCTCGTGCAGCTCCCACACCGCCGACGTCTGGGTGACCGTCACGTCGTCGAGCACGCCGAGCGAGCCGATGATCACGCCCGCGAGCAACAGGCCGCTCATGTCGATCGTCGGGTACAGCCCATGGATCAGACCGGTGTTGTCGTCCGTGTTGCCGGTCAGGTAGGCCGAGCCGATGAAACCCGAACCCAGCAGGCCGATCAGCAGCAGCGAGATCAGGGTGCCGATCACTGCCACGGAGGTCCGGGCCGAGAGCCCGTGGCACATGTAGAGGGCGATGAGCATGATGGCGCTGGCCCCGACCACCGCCACCACCAGCGGGTTCGAGCCCTGCAGGATGGCCGGCAGGATGAAGAGGGTCAGCACCAGGAAGCTGATGGCCAGCGCCACCAGGGCCATGAGACCGCGCATCCGGCCCACGACCACCACGGCGAGTGCGAAGATCCCGGCGAGCAGCACCATCGGGAACTTCCGGTTCACATCGGTCACCGAGTACTGCAGGTCCTTGGGTGCGGCGGGTTCGTAGGCGACCACGACCTCCTGGCCCTGCTCCAACTGCCGTGACTGGTCGGGCTGGACGATCTCCGTGAAGGTACGCCCCTTGTCGTCACCGGTGTCGACCCGGACCGTGGCCTTCTTGCAGGTGCCGTTCGCCTGCTGCTGGGCCGACGAGCCCTCGGCGGTGGACGTGTCGCCGGTCGGGGTCCCGCCCGAGGCGTTCACCGACGAACAGCTGACCTCTTCGACCTTGGTGACGGTGGCCTGCTGTGTCTGTCGGTCGAAGCCCACCCCGGTGCGTTCGTGCGCGGGGGCGCCGCCGGGCCAGAGCACGACGAGACCCACGACGACCGCGGTCGCGAAGGGGATCAGCACCGCCGCGATGACCTTGCGCAGGTGCTGCGACACGGGCGCGGCAGGGCCGTGGCTATGGCTGTGCGAATGGCCGTGTCCGCCGCCGGAGGACGGGCCTTGGCCGTGTCCCCCACCGGAGCCGTGTCCCCCTCCAGAGCCATGGCCGCCTCCTGAACCGTATCCATGGCCACCGTCGGAGCCATGCCCATGGCCGTTTCCAGGGCCATGGCCGTGAGGCGGCTCGGGGGGCGGAGGCGGGGGCTGCTGCGTCGTGGTCACCGACCGATCATCGCAAGAACGAGCGATGCCCACTGTTCACCGCGCCACATCTGCCGCTAGCGTGGAGCCACCTTTGCACACGCGGGAGCTCGGAGCACCGGGCTGAGAGGGCGCTGACCTCCGCAGACGCGATGTTTCACGTGGAACATCGTCGGGCGGAAATTGCTGCGTCGACCGCTGAACCTGTTACCGGGTAATGCCGGCGTAGGGAGTAGGTCTCATGACCATCGAGGACACACGCACGCCTGCCTCCAGCCAGGCGGACGGGGCATCCGCCGCGTCCCAGGGCGAGAACAGTCAGGGTGAACAGCCTCTGGAGGCCGGGAAGTCCATCGGCTGGCACAAGGCGTACATCGAGGGCTCACGCCCCGATCTGCGCGTGCCGGTCCGCCAGGTGCATCTCACCAACGGACAGTCCGTCACCCTGTACGACACCTCCGGTCCGTACACCGATCCGGCCGCGGAGACCGACGTCAGGCGGGGGCTGCTCCCCCTGCGCGAGAACTGGATCATCGCCAGGGGAGACACAGAGGAGTACGCGGGCCGTCCCGTCCGCCCTGAGGACGACGGGATCAAGCACACCTCGCCGCGTGGCGGGCTGCGCAACCTCGACGCGGTGTTCCCGGGGCGGCCGCGCCAGCCGCGCCGGAGCCGCGACGGCCAGGCCGTGACCCAACTCGCGTACGCACGACGCGGGGAGATCACGCCTGAGATGGAGTACGTGGCCGTTCGGGAGAACGTCTCGCCCGAGGTCGTCCGCGAGGAGATCGCCGCCGGCCGGGCCGTACTGCCCGCGAACGTCAATCACCCCGAGATCGAGCCGATGATCATCGGGAAGCGGTTCCTGGTGAAGGTCAACGCCAACATCGGCAACTCCGCGGTCACCTCCTCCATCGAGGAGGAGGTCGAGAAGATGACCTGGGCGACCCGCTGGGGCGCCGACACGGTCATGGACCTGTCCACCGGCCGGAACATCCACACCACCCGCGAGTGGGTGCTGCGCAACTCCCCCGTCCCCATCGGCACGGTGCCGCTGTACCAGGCGCTGGAGAAGGTCGACGGCAAGGCCGAGGAGCTCACCTGGGAGATCTACAAGGACACCGTCATCGAGCAGGCCGAACAAGGCGTGGACTACATGACGGTCCACGCGGGTGTGCGCCTCGCGTACGTGCCGCTCACCGCGAACCGCAAGACCGGCATCGTCTCGCGCGGTGGTTCGATCATGGCTGCCTGGTGCCTCGCCCACCACAAGGAGTCGTTCCTCTACGAGAACTTCGAGGAACTGTGCGAGATCCTCGCCGCCTACGACGTCACCTACTCCCTCGGTGACGGCCTGCGGCCCGGTTCCATCGCCGACGCCAACGACGAGGCCCAGTTCGCGGAGTTGCGCACGCTCGGGGAACTCAACCGGATCGCGAAGCGATTCCACGTACAGACCATGATCGAAGGCCCGGGACATGTCCCGATGCACAAGATCAAGGAGAACATCGACCTGCAGCAGGAGATCTGCGATGAGGCTCCGTTCTATACGCTCGGCCCGCTGACGACGGACGTCGCACCGGCGTACGACCACATCACCTCGGGCATAGGTGCCGCGATGATCGCGTGGTGGGGCACGGCGATGCTCTGCTACGTCACGCCCAAGGAGCACTTGGGACTGCCCAATCGCGACGACGTGAAGACCGGCGTCATCACCTACAAGATCGCGGCCCACGCGGCGGACCTCGCCAAGGGGCACCCGGGCGCACAGGAGTGGGACGACGCGTTGTCGGACGCCCGCTTCGAGTTCCGCTGGGAGGATCAGTTCAACCTGGCCCTCGACCCCGACACGGCCCGCGAGTTCCACGACGAGACCCTCCCGGCGGAGCCGGCCAAGACGGCTCACTTCTGCTCCATGTGCGGGCCGAAGTTCTGCTCGATGAAGATCTCCCAGGACATCCGTCGTGAGCACGGTGGTTCCCGGGCCGATATCGAGGCGGGTATGGCCCAGAAGTCCAAGGAGTTCGCCGAGGCGGGGAACCGGGTCTATCTGCCGATGGCGGACTGAGGGGCGACGGGGACCGAGGCACGGTGGCGGGAGCGTTCACGTACGGCCGAGGGGCCGGGGTTCGCTCGTGGCTCCCGCTGCCTGGGCGCGGTGCCTCGTGCTTGCGCGCGGACCGCGGTCCCCGGGCGACGAGCGGTGCTCTTCCGGCCGGTTACCGGGAGAGCCCGCTGCCGCGGGGTGGACCGTGGCCTGAGGCCGGTTGTCAGTCCGGCTGGTGCTCCGGGCCGCCGAAGTCCGGGCTGGAGAAGTCCGGGCTGCTGTAGCTGGGCCGGGAGGCGGCGCCGCCGCTGTCCGGGCTGCTGCTGAAGCTCGGACGGTTGTAGCCGAGGTGCGGCATACGGCTGGGCGGGGCCGGACGGTCCGGTTCCAGCAGCGCCGGACCCGGGTTCGCGAGGGCGTCGCGGAGGAACGGCAGGATGCCGCGCTCCAGGAGGGCCTCGCGCCAGGCTTCCCTGGCCCGGGTCAGCTCCTCGTTCAGCTCGTTGCGCGCTCCGTCGTCGAGGAGCGCGGTGGCGTTGTTGCGCAGGGCGGTGAGCAGGAGGCCGACCGCGGCCACCAGGATCGCCGCCGCGGTGACCGCGCCGAAGACCCAGCCCGTGGTGAGGAGGGTCTCGGCGATCGCCCGCTCGGGGTCGAGCACCTTCATGACGTACCCCACGAGCAGGAAGAGCACCGCCGCGGTTCCGGCGAGCACCGGAGCGAGCACCGCGGCGACGGCACCGGCGCCGGCCCCCACAGCCTCCGTGACCTCGCCCACGGTTGCGGCGAGGCTCACCGTGGAGCCGTCCGGCTCGCTGGAGCCGGACGCCGTCCCCTCGGAGGCGGGCGTGGTGGCCGACGGAGGGCTGCGGAACTCGTCGCGGACCTTGACGTAGTACTGGTATTCGGTCGCCGCGGCGGCCGTGATGATCGCCGAGGCGTTGAGGGCCATCGTGCGCAGCTGTTCGGTGTTGAGCCGCTGGAGACCGGCGGCGAATTCCGGGCGGTGTGGTGCGGAGCGCAGCGCCTCGCCGAGGATCCGCTCGTACTCCTGGCGGTCCTCACTGAGCAGGTGCTGCGGAACGCTGTTCATCTGCATCCCCCGATGCTCCGTAGGGCTTGTGGCTCGGCATGCTGACGAGCCGTCGGGCAGAAACGGAGGGGAGCCTGCTACGGATAAGCCGATGGTAGAGCGGTGACGGCAGGCGGTGACAGGGGGTTTGAAGAAATTGGCCCCTGGCCAGCTAAGTCTTCCGACGGGGAACGCCTGCCCGTTGACGGCTCAGGTAGGCAGGGGAAGTTCCTGGACCAGCAGCTTTCCGGCCATGGTCACACCGCCGTCCATGGCAACGGCCAGACCGCCCGCATAGGTGTACGGTCCGTCGACCGAGGGGCCGGTGCCGTCTTCGCCGTCCTCCGAGCCGACCTCTCCCAGGAGGTAGGGAATCGGGCTGTGGCCATGGACGATGCGGGTGCCGCCGTATGTCTCGAGCAGCGAGCGCACGGCGTCGGCGCCGCCCTCGTCGCGGAAGGAGAAGCGACGGGTGAACTTGCGGAAGAGGTCCCAGACCTCGTCCGGGTCGTTGCGCGTGATCGTCTCGCGGACGGTGTCGTTGACCGCTTCGATGGAGTCGCCGTAGTCGCGGTAGGCGGTGGTGTCGGAGTGCACCAGGAGGTGGCCGTCGACCTCCTCCATGGCGTCCAGACGGGCCATCCACTGGAGGTGGTGGTCCTGGAGGCGGTCCATGTCGGTCTTCTGGCCGCCGTTGAGGAGCCAGGCGGCCTGGAAGGTGGCCGTGCCCGCCCCGGAGTTGACGGGGGTGTCGCCGAACCGCTTGGCGCCCAGCAGCAGCAGCTCGTGGTTGCCCATGAGTGCCTTGCAGTAGCCGCCGGCCGCGGCGGCCTCGGCGGACAGGCGCATCACGAGGTCGATGACGCCGATGCCGTCGGGGCCCCGGTCGGTGAAGTCGCCGAGGAACCACAGGCGGGCGGTGCCCGCCGACCAGTTGCCCGCGGCGTCGACGAGGCCCTTCTCGCGGAGTGCGGCGAGGAGTTCGTCCAGGTAGCCGTGGACGTCCCCGACGACGAAGAGCGGGCTCGGCCGGGCGGAGGACGGCTCGGCCGCCGCGGCCTCCGGGTCGATCACGACCTGGAGGGTGTCGCCCCGGTTGATCACCGGAAGGTCTCGCTGGGTCGGGGTGTATCCCTCGGGGTAGCCCTCGGGATCCTCGGCGGGCCCGGGGGCTTCGCCGGGGTCCGCGGAGTGTCCGTACGGACCGGCCTCGTGGACGTACGCGGGCACGCGGAAATCGCGCACCGTCGGCGTCCGCACCTCGGGTCCCTGACCGGCCCCCTGCGTCATCGACCCCTCCACCACCATCGCCCGCATCTGCACCGCATCGGACTGCCTGGTCGCGACGGTCCGCGGTGTGTGCGCCCATCATAGGAATGCGGATCGCGCCGTGTGATGACCCAGGGGTGGTGAAATGGCGCAGGGCCCCAGTTCACCGCGGTTTTCTCCCGAATTGGGCGGGGCTCTCCCCGCCCAATTCCCGTTCGGGTCCTCAAGTGGGACGTCAACCCGCTTCAGGTGATCGTGGCGGGCTGACCGTCGTACGCGGTGGACGCCGCTCGGACGAGGTCCGCACGATCAACTCCGTCGGTATCACCTGCTCGACCGGTTGGTCCGATTCGACCCCCTCGATCGCGTCGATGAGGAGTTGGACCACGGCTGTGCCGATCCGGCGCGGCTTCAGCGAGAGCGTGGTGATCGGCGGTTCGGTGGACGCGTACACGGCGGACTCGCTGCAGCAGACGAGCAGCAGGTCGTCGGGGACGCGCAGACCGTAACGCCGGGCCGCGGCGAGCAGATCGGTGCCGTTCGGGTCGAAGAGGCCGTAGACCGCGTCCGGGCGGTCCGGGCGGGCCAGCAGTCGGTCGGCCGCGACGGCCCCGGCGCAGGGATCGTGCGCCGGATAGGACTCGTAGACGGGATCCTGGCCCACGCGCTCGCACCAGCGCAGGTACGCGGTGGTGGAGAGATGGGTGTACGTGTCCGTCGAGGTGCCGGTGAGGAGCCCGATCCGGCGGGCGCCCGCGTCGGCCAGGTGGTCGAGGATGCCGAGGACGGCGGCCTCGTGGTCGTTGTCGACCCACGCGGTGACCGGCAGCGAGCCGGCCGGCCGTCCGTCGGAGACCACCGGTAATCCCTGGCGGACCAGTTCGCTGACGACCGGGTCGTGGTCGGAGGGGTCGATGACCACGGTGCCGTCCAGGGCGACGTTCGACCACACGTCGTGCCGGGAGGTCGCGGGGAGGATCACCAGGGCGTAGCCCCGGGCCAGCGCGGCCGAGGTGGCGGCCCGCGCCATTTCCGCGAAGTACGCGAACTCGGTGAAGGTGAAAGGTTCATCCCCGTATGTGGTCACGGTCAGGCCGATGAGGCCGGACTTGCCGGTTCTGAGGGTTCGGGCGGCCGCCGAGGGGCGGTAGCCAAGTCGGTCGGCGACCTCGCGTACATGGCGTCGGGTGGCGTCCGGGAGCCGGCCCTTGCCGTTGAGGGCGTCGGAAACGGTCGTGATGGAGACTCCGGCGGCGGCGGCCACGTCCCGGATGCCCGCCCGGCCAGACCGGCTGCCTCGGCGGGGAGTTTCCGCGCGGCTCACCTGGTGCTTCCCTGCTGCTGTCATGGCGAGCCGATAGTAGGGCTCATGCGGTGGGGTAGTGCGGACGCATATGCACTCGTTGACAGGCACGTTTCTGCAAGGTCAGAAGGGGGCAATTCCCTTGCATTGAAAGGGAGTTGAGGGCTCCCATGTCAGGACGTGACTTGTCGACGCGCATGGGCCTGCCAAGTAGCTGATGTTTCGAAGAGGTCTCAACTCACCTGGACGGGTGATGCGCGCTACGGCGTGAGCCACCGGCGCGTGCGTCCATGAGTGACGCGCCCCCCTGATTCGTACACCTTCGTGCGCTGATGCCCCTGGGGCGGGTGTGACGGTGGAGGCGTGCACACGGTACGGACGCCGGTACGGACGCGGTTGTCCACAGGCCATTCGCAGGGGCGCCGAATCCTCATAAGGTGAGAAGCATTGAGTCGACGAGGAGGACTGCGGTGAGCGAGACAAGCCCCAAGCTGCGAGCCGAGCTGGCGGGGATTCCCACCTACAAGCCCGGCAAGCCGGCCGCGGCGGGCGGCCCGGTGGCGTACAAGCTGTCCTCCAACGAGAACCCGTATCCGCCGCTGCCCGGTGTGCTGGAGAGCGTGACGGCGTCGGCCGCGTCCTTCAACCGGTACCCGGACATGGCGTGCACCGGGCTCATGAGCGAGCTCGCGGACCGCTTCGGGGTGCCGGTCACGGACCTCGCCACGGGCACCGGCTCGGTCGGTGTGGCCCAGCAGCTGCTGCAGGCGACCTCGGGGCCGGGCGACGAGGTGATCTACGCCTGGCGGTCGTTCGAGGCGTACCCGATCATCACGCAGATCAGCGGGGCCACGTCCGTGCAGGTGCCCCTGACGCCGGGCGATGTGCACGACCTGGACGCGATGGCGGACGCGATCACCGACCGGACCCGGCTGATTTTCGTCTGCAATCCGAACAACCCGACGGGCACTGCGGTCCGCCGTGCCGAGCTGGAGCGGTTCCTCGACCGGGTGCCCGGTGATGTGCTGGTGGTGCTGGACGAGGCGTACCGCGAGTTCGTACGGGATGTCGAGGTGCCGGACGGCGTCGAGTTCTACCGCGAGCGTCCGAACGTCTGTGTGCTGCGCACCTTCTCGAAGGCGTACGGGCTCGCGGGACTCCGGGTGGGATTCGCGATCGCTCACGAGCCGGTGGCGGCCGCGCTGCGGAAGACGGCCGTGCCGTTCGGTGTGAGCCAGCTCGCACAGGACGCAGCCGTCGCCTCGCTGCGTGCCGAGGACGAACTCATCGGCCGGGTCGGTTCGCTGGTCTGCGAGCGGAACCGGGTCGTCGAGTCGCTGCGCGGCCAGGGGTGGACGGTGCCGGAGACGCAGGCGAACTTCGTCTGGCTGCGGCTGGGGGAGCGCACCGTCGAGTTCGCCGGTGCGTGCGAGCAGGCCGGCGTCGTCGTGCGGCCGTTCCCGGGTGAGGGTGTGCGCGTGACGATCGGGGAGACCGAGGCCAACGACATCTTCCTCAGGGTGACGGAAGAGTTCCGCAAGGAGCTCTAGATCGTCGATGCTCTTCCGTGGCGAGGGGTCGGGGGTTCCCCCGGCCCCTCCTTCTGTTCGGGCTGACGGGCCTGTTTGCGCCATAGGTCGATCGGTCCACGCTTAGGGACCCCCCGCCCGTCGAGGCCCGAACGAGTATGCGTCATAATTGCTTGTGAATGTGAACGCGTTCACAAGCGCGTCCTGGTTGTCCTGAGATGCACGTGTCATCGGGACAGGCTGCCGCAGTGCCACGGCATGTAAGGAGAAGACGTGGACCTCGCTCTGGCGCCGGAGACTCTGGCGCGATGGCAGTTCGGCATCACGACCGTCTACCACTTCCTCTTCGTCCCCCTGACGATCTCGCTCGCCGCACTGACCGCGGGCCTGCAGACCGCCTGGGTGCGCTCAGGGAAGGAGAAGTACCTCCAGGCCACCAAGTTCTGGGGCAAGCTCTTTCTGATCAACATCGCGATGGGTGTCGTCACCGGCATCGTCCAGGAGTTCCAGTTCGGTATGAACTGGTCTGACTACTCCCGCTTCGTCGGTGATGTCTTCGGAGCTCCGCTCGCCTTCGAGGCGCTGATCGCCTTCTTCTTCGAGTCCACCTTCATCGGCCTGTGGATCTTCGGCTGGGACAAGCTCCCGCAGAAGATCCATCTGGCCTGCATCTGGATGGTCTCCATAGGCACGATCCTGTCGGCGTACTTCATCCTTGCGGCCAACTCCTGGATGCAGCACCCGGTCGGCTACCGGATCAACGAGGCGAAGGGCCGGGCCGAGCTCACCGACTTCTGGCTCGTCCTGACCCAGAACACCGCGCTGACCCAGGTCTTCCACACCCTCGCAGCGGCCTTCCTCGCCGGCGGAGCCTTCATGGTCGGCATCGCCGCCTTCCATCTGGCCCGCAAGAAGCACATCCCGATGATGAAGACCTCGCTGCGCCTCGGTCTGGTCACCGTGGTGATCGCCGGCATGCTCACCGCCATCAGCGGCGACCTCCTCGGCAAGGTCATGTTCAAGCAGCAGCCGATGAAGATGGCGGCCGCCGAGGCCCTGTGGGACGGCGAGGCGCCCGCGCCGTTCTCCGTCTTCGCCTACGGAGACGTCGACGAGGGCCACAACAAGGTGGCCATCGAGATCCCCGGCCTGCTGTCCTTCCTCGCCAACGACGATTTCGACTCGTACGTCCCCGGCATCAACGACGTCAACAAGTCCGAGCAGGAGAAGTTCGGGCCCGGTGACTACCGGCCCAACATCCCCGTCGCCTACTGGGGCTTCCGCTGGATGATCGGCTTCGGCATGGCGTCCGTCGCGATCGGCGCGGTCGGCCTCTGGCTCACCCGGCGGAAGTTCCTGCTGCCGCAGCATCTGCGGGTCGGCGACGACGAGGTGCCGCATCTCGTACTGCTGCCGAAGAAGGCCCTCGGTCCGACGCTCACCAAGTGGTACTGGCGCATCGCGGTCCTGACCCTGGGCTTCCCGCTGATCGCCAGCTCCTGGGGCTGGATCTTCACCGAGATGGGCCGTCAGCCCTGGGTCGTCTACGGCGTGCTGCGCACCGAGGACGCGGTCTCCCCCGGTGTCTCCCAGGGTGAGGTCATCACCTCGATGATCGTCTTCACCGCGCTGTACGCGATCCTCGCCGTCGTCGAGGTCAAGCTGCTCGTGAAGTACGTCAAGGCGGGGCCGCCCGAGCTGACGGAGGCCGACCTCAACCCGCCCACGAAGATCGGCGGCGACTCCCGTGACGCCGACAAGCCGATGGCCTTCTCGTACTAGGCCGCACCGGGCCAAGGGAGCACAGTCATGGAACTTCACGACGTCTGGTTCGTCCTCATCGCCGTCCTGTGGATCGGCTACTTCTTCCTGGAGGGCTTCGACTTCGGGGTCGGTGTCCTCACCAAACTGCTGGCCCGGAACCGTCCGGAGAAGCGGGTCCTCATCAACACCATCGGGCCCGTCTGGGACGGCAACGAGGTCTGGCTGCTCTCGGCGGGCGGCGCGACCTTCGCCGCCTTCCCCGAGTGGTACGCCACCCTCTTCTCCGGCTTCTATCTGCCGCTGCTGCTCATCCTGGTCTGCCTGATCGTCCGCGGTGTGGCGTTCGAGTACCGGGTGAAGCGGCCCGAGGAGAAGTGGCAGCGCAACTGGGAGACAGCGATCTTCTGGACCTCGCTGCTCCCCGCCTTCCTGTGGGGCGTGGCCTTCGCCAACATCGTGCGCGGGGTGAAGATCGACCGCGACTTCGAGTACGTGGGCGGCCTCACCGACCTGCTCAACCCGTACGCCCTGCTGGGCGGACTGGTCACACTGACCCTGTTCACCTTCCACGGAACGGTGTTCGTCGGCCTCAAGACCGTCGGGGACATCCGTGAGCGGGCGCGCACGCTGGCACTGCGGGTGGGTGCCGTGACGGCCGGAGTGGCGCTGCTCTTCGTGCTCTGGACTCAGATCGAGAAGGGTGACGGCGCTTCACTGGTCGCCGCGGTCGTGGCCGTAGCCGCACTGGTGGTGGCGCTGGCGGCGGTGCGGGCGGGGCGCGAGGGCTGGGCGTTCGCCCTGTCGGGGGTCACCATCGTCGCCGCCGTCGCGATGCTCTTCCTGACGCTCTTCCCGAACGTCATGCCGTCCTCGCTGAACGAGGACTGGAGCCTCACCGTCACCAACGCCTCGTCCAGCCCGTACACCCTGAAGATCATGACCTGGTGCGCGGCCATCGCCACACCGGTGGTCATGCTCTATCAGGGATGGACCTACTGGGTGTTCCGCAAGCGGATCGGTACGCAGCACATCGCCGAGTCGGTGCACTGAGTCCCGGTGAGGGGTGCGTTTGACGATGTTTCACGTGAAACACACCCCTCCAGGCCGAAGAGGTGTGTTTCACGTGAAACATGCCTGCTGAGAAGAGGGTGTTTCACGTGAAACCGATCGATCCACGACTGCTGCGGTACGCGCGTGCCACTCGCTTCTTCCTGGTGGTCGTCGTCGGACTGGGTGTTGCGGGAGCCGCGCTCGTCATCGCGCAGGCCATGCTCATCGCCGAAGTGGTGGTCGGGGCCTTCCAGCACGGGATGCCGGTCTCCGCGCTCCGCACTCCCCTGCTGCTCCTGGTCGCGGTCGCGCTCGGCCGGGCCCTGGTCTCCTGGCTGACCGAACTGGCCGCACACCGTGCGAGTGCGGCGGTGAAGTCGGAGCTGCGGGGGCGGCTGCTGGAACGGGCGACCGCACTGGGGCCCGGCTGGCTGAGCGGACAGCGCACCGGCTCACTGGTCGCACTCGCCACCCGTGGGGTCGACGCGCTCGACGACTACTTCTCGCGCTATCTGCCACAGTTGGGCCTCGCGGTAGTCGTGCCCGTCGCGGTCCTGGCGCGGATCGTCACCGAGGACTGGGTTTCGGCGGCGATCATCGTCGGGACCTTGCCGCTGATCCCCCTCTTCATGGTGCTCATCGGCTGGGCCACCCGCTCGCAGATGGACCGTCAGTGGCGGCTGCTGTCACAGCTGTCGGGGCACTTCCTGGATGTCGTGGCCGGGCTGCCGACGCTGAAGGTGTTCGGCCGGGCCAAGGCCCAGGCAGAGTCGATCAAGCGAATCACGGGTGAGTACCGCCGGGCGACCATGCGGACGCTGCGGATCGCCTTCCTGTCGTCCTTCGCGCTGGAGCTGCTCGCGACGATCTCGGTGGCCCTGGTCGCGGTCACCATCGGCATGCGGCTCGTGCATGGCGAGATGGACCTGTACATCGGTCTGGTCATCCTCGTCCTGGCTCCCGAGGCGTATCTGCCCGTCCGGCAGGTGGGGTCCCAGTTCCATGCGGCTGCCGAGGGGCTCGCGGCCGCCGAGGAGATCTTCGAGGTTCTGGAGACCCCGGTGCCGGCGTCCGGGACCGGGACAGTGCCGCCCGTGAGTGAACTCCGCTTCGACGGGGTGACCGTCCGCTACCCCGGCCGGTCGTACGACGCCGTCTCCGACGTCACGTTCACCGTGGCCCCCGGTGAGACGGTGGCCCTCGTCGGACCGAGTGGCGTGGGCAAGTCGACCCTGCTGAGCGTCCTGTTGGGGTTCACGGAGGCCACCTCCGGCGGGGTGAGGATCGGGGGAGCCGACCTCGCCTCGCTCGACCTGGACGTATGGCGATCGCAGGTGGCCTGGGTGCCGCAGCGGCCGCACCTGTACGCCGGCTCGATCGCGGAGAACGTACGGCTGGCCCGTCCGGACGCGGACGACACGGCGATACGGCGGGCGCTCGCCGACGCGGGAGCGCTCGATTTCGTGGACGCCCTGCCCGCCGGGGCCGACACGATCCTCGGTGAGGACGGCGTCGGACTGTCCGCCGGACAGCGACAGCGCCTCGCTCTCGCCCGGGCCTTCCTCGCCGACCGCCCCGTGCTGCTTCTCGACGAGCCGACGGCCTCGTTGGACGGGGAGACCGAGGCGGAGGTCGTGGAGGCGGTACGGCGGCTGGCCGTGGGCCGGACCGTGCTGTTGGTGGTTCACCGTCCGGCTCTGCTGGGGGTGGCGGACCGGGTGGTGCGGCTGGAGGAGGCCACCGGGCGCGGAGCGGCACCGGCCGCCGAGCGGGACCGGGTGGTCGCCGCCTCGCCCCGGTCGGAACGGCAGGAGGCATGGGAGCCGACGCCCGGCGAAGACCTGCCGCTGGAGCGGCGCGGAGGCGTGCTGAGCCGGGTCCGTCGGATGGCCGGACCGCGACGGGGCCGGCTCACCCTCGCCCTGCTGCTCGGCAGCCTCGCGCTGGGCAGTGCGGTCGGGCTGATGGCGACCTCCGGATGGCTGATCTCGCGGGCCTCGCAGCAACCCCCGGTGCTGTATCTGATGGTGGCGGTGACGGCGACGAGGGCGTTCGGCATCGGGCGGGCGGTGTTCCGGTACACCGAGCGTCTGGTGTCGCACGACGCCGTGCTGCGGATGCTGGCCGACACGAGGGTGGCCGTCTACCGGCGGCTCGAACGACTGGCACCCGCAGGACTGCGCACGATCCGCCGGGGCGACCTGCTCTCACGGCTGGTCGCCGATGTCGACGCGCTGCAGGACTACTGGGTGCGCTGGCTGCTGCCCGCCGGGGCGGCGGTGACCGTCTCGGCCGCCTCCGTCGGGTTCACCGCCTGGCTGCTGCCCGAGGCGGGAGCCGCGCTGGCCGTCGGTCTGCTCGCGGCCGGTGCCGGGGTCCCCCTCGTGACCGGGGCTGTGGCGCGGCGGGCGGAGTACCGGCTGGCGCCGGCCCGGGGGGTGCTGGCCACGCGCGTGGCCGATCTGCTCACCGGCACCGCCGAGTTGGCGGTCGCGGGCGCCCTGCCCGCGCGTACGGCGGAGGCACGCCGGGCCGACCGGGCGCTCACCGGGATCGCCTCCCGGGCCGCCGCGGCCACCGCGCTCGGCGACGGGCTCACCGCGCTCGTCTCCGGACTCACCGTCGCCGCTACCGCGCTCTTTGGCGCCCAGGCGGTCGTCGACGGACGGCTGAGCGGTGTGGCCATGGCCGTCGTCGTGCTCACCCCGCTGGCGGCGTTCGAGGCGGTGCTGGGAATGCCGCTCGCCGTCCAGTTCCGCCAGCGGGTGCGCAGGAGCGCGGAGCGCGTGTACGAGGTGCTGGACACCCCCGATCCCGTCCGCGAACCGGAGGAGTCGGCCGAGGCGCCGGTGTCGCCGTTCCCGCTGCGGCTCGCAGGGCTCGGCGCGCGGTACGCCGGGCAGGACCGGAACGCGCTCACCGCGCTGGACCTCACCCTCGAAGAGGGCCGCAGGATCGCCGTGGTCGGCGTTTCGGGGGCGGGCAAGACGACGCTCGCGCAGGTGCTGTTGCGGTTCCTGGACGCGCGCGAGGGGACCTACACGCTGGGCGGCGTGGACGCGCGGACGCTCGACGGGGACGCCGTACGGCGGCTCGTGGGGCTGTGCGCCCAGGACGCGCACCTCTTCGACAGTTCGGTGCGGGAGAACCTGCTGCTCGCCCGGAAGGACGCCGGTGAGGCGGAGTTGCGGGACGCGCTCGCGCGGGCACGGCTGCTCGACTGGGCGGACGAACTGCCGGACGGGCTCGACACCTTGATCGGCGAGCACGGGGCGCGGCTGTCGGGCGGCCAGCGTCAGCGGCTCGCGCTCGCCCGCGCTCTGCTGGCCGATTTCCCGGTCCTCGTTCTCGACGAGCCGGCGGAGCACCTGGACCTGCCGACGGCCGACGCGCTCACCGCGGACCTGCTGGCCGCGACCGAGGGCCGTACGACCCTGCTGATCACCCATCGACTGGCCGGCCTGGACGCGGTGGACGAAGTCGTCGTACTGGCGGAGGGGCGCGTCGCGCAGCGCGGGACCTACGCGGAACTGGCCCTGGCGGAAGGCCCCTTGCGGGAGATGGTGGAACGGGAGGCGGCGGGGGAGCTGCTGGCCGCGGTCTGAGCGCCTCGCGGGTGTCTTGGCCGCCGACCCCTGCCGGCCGATCCCTGGCCACAGGACCCGTGTCGCCGGTCGTGTCGCCACCTCGCCGGCCCTGCTGAACGGGCCCGTTCGGCACGGGACGGCCCCGGTTGCAAGGGGCCGCGCCGAACGCCCCGCTGTCCGGACCCTGTTCGGCTCATTCGCTTGGCCCGTACGGGGCAGAGTGTCCCCCGGGCGTACGACTCGAACAGGACTGCGGCGCGGGGCAGGTCCACGATCGCTGCTATGCGCTTCTCTCGCCGACACTCGCTGCTCGTCGCCGTGGTGCTGTGCGCCTCGGCCACTGTCGCGGTCCGGCCGACGGCGGCCGACAGCGATCGCGGCGGGGCCGGCGGGGCCTCGGGAGCGTCCGCGGAGGAGGGCATCAGCGCCCGGGTGGCGAGGCTGTTCGAGGAAGCGGCGGTGGCCACCCAGCGGTACGAAGCGGGTCGGCAGGCGGCGGAGGCACAGAAGGCGCGGACGGAGCGACTGGAGAAGCTGCTCACCCGGGAGCGGAAACAGATCGCCGTGCTCAACGCCGATCTCGGCCGGATCGCGCGCGCCCAGTACCGCGAGGGCGGCGGGGTGCCGTACACCGCGCAGATGTTGTTCGCGAAGGACACCGAAGAGCTGATGCGAGGTCAGCGGGCGGTCTGGCAGGCCGATCTGGCCGTCAACAACGCCGTGGCCAGGAGCCGTCGCGCGGAGACGCGGCTGGCCGCGGACGAGGCCGAGGCGACCAAGGCGTGGCGAGCGCTGGAGGAGTGGCGGACCGGGCTCTCCGGGATCAAGAGGGCGATCGAGCAGAAGCTCGAAGAGGCGCAGTGGACGCTTCAGGGCCAGGCCGACGAGGCGGTCGCGGCCGGTGCCTGCCGGGGAGCCGTCCGCCTGGAGCAACCGGACGGCAAGCGGTCGAGCAGGTGGGTGGCTCCGGTGGGCACGTACGAGCTGTCCGCGGGCTACGGCAGCGGTGGTGAGCGCTGGGCCAGTCAGCACACCGGGCAGGATTTCGCGGTGCCGATCGGCACGCCGGTACGGGCGGTCGGTGCGGGCCGGGTGGTGAAGGTGTCGTGCGGGGGCGCCTTCGGCATCGAGATCGTCGTCGAGCACGCGGGTGGCTACTTCACGCAGTACGCGCACCTCGCCGCCGTCACCGTCGGTCAGGGGGACCGTGTGGGCCCGGGCCAGTGGATCGGCCAGGCGGGCACCACCGGCAACTCCACGGGGCCCCATCTGCACTTCGAGGTACGGGTCACCCCGGAGCTGGGCTCGGGGGTGGATCCCGTGCCGTGGCTGCGCAAGCGCGGGGTGACGTTGTAGATGGGCGCTGCGCCGGGTCTGGTCTACAGACGCTCCGCCAGCAGTCGCTCGATCACGACCGCCACCCCGTCCTCGTTGTTGGCCACGGTCCGGCCGGAGGCCGCCGCGAGGACGTCCGGGTGCGCGTTGCCCATGGCGTACGACTGGCCGGCCCAGGTGAGCATCTCGACGTCGTTCGGCATGTCCCCGAAGGCGACGACCTCCTCGTGGGAGATACCGCGCTCGGCGCAGCACAGGGCGAGGGTGCTGGCCTTGGAGACGCCCGGACCGCTGATCTCCAGCAGGGCACTGGGGCTGGAGCGGGTGATGGTGGCGCGGTCACCGACGGCGAAGCGCGCGGTGGCGAGGAAGTCGTCGGGGTCGATCGACGGGTGGTAGGCGAGGATCTTCAGCACCGGCTCGTGATCGGCCACACCACCCGGGGCCAGCAGTTTCTCGGCGGGCGCCAGGGTGTCGGGGATCTCCATGTGGAGCTTCGGGTACTCGGGCTCCTGATTGAAGCCGTACGTCTGCTCGACCGCGTACACCGTGCCCGGCGCGGCCTCGCGCAACAGCCGCACGGCGTCGAGCGCGTTCTCGCGCGCCAGCTCACGGACCTTGACGAAGCTGTGGGTGCCGGGGCCGCCGTGCAGGTCGACCACGGCGGCGCCGTTTCCGCAGATCGCCAGGCCGTGGCCGTGGACGTGCTCGCTGACGACGTCCATCCAGCGGGCCGGGCGCCCGGTGACGAAGAAGACCTCGACGCCCGCCTCCTCGGCGGCCGCGAGGGCGGCGACGGTGCGGGGGGAGACCGACTTGTCGTCGCGGAGCAGGGTGCCGTCGAGGTCCGTGGCTATCAGCCGGAGCGGGACGGTCGGGGCCGGGGTCTCGGGCTGTCTCGTCGCTGAGGTCACGGACCCCATTGTCGCGCATATGCGCGCACGGCCGTGCGGGCACCCGCACAGGTGAGTGATCAAGGGCCCTGACCGTCCCGCTGCCTGACCTGTTGGAGACGCCGTTCTCCCGGTCAGGCGAGCCGCGGTACGCGGCTCGCACGCGACGGCTCCGGGAGAGCGGTCACGCCAGCTGGGCCGGGGCCTCCATGGCGATCCGCTCGAAGACCTTCTCGTCGGCGGCGAAGTCCGAGTCAGGGATCGGCCAGTGGATCACGAGGTCGGTGAAGCCCAGCTCGGCGTGACGGCCCGCGAAGTCCACGAAGGCGTCGAGCGACTCCAGGGGGCGGCCTCGGTCCGGGGTGAAACCGGTGAGGAGGATCTTGTCGAGCCGGGACGCGTCGCGGCCGACCGCGGCAGCCGTGTCGGCCAGCTTCTCGACCTGCCCACGAAGGGCGTGAACCGACTGCCCGGGCGTGCCCGTCTCGAACAGCTTCGGGTCGCCGGTGGTCACCCAGGCCTGCCCGTACCGGGCGGCCAGCCGCATTCCGCGCGGCCCGGTGGCGGCCACCGCGAAGGGCAGCCGGGGCCGCTGGACGCAGCCGGGGATGTTGCGCGCCTCGTGCGCGGAGTAGTAGTCGCCCTCGTACGAGACCGAGTCCTCGGTGAGCAGGCGGTCGAGCAGGGGGACGAACTCGGCGAGACGGTCGGCGCGCTCTCGCGGCGTCCACGGTTCCTGGCCGAGCGCGGTGGCGTCGAAGCCGGTTCCGCCCGCGCCGACGCCCAGGGTGATCCGGCCGCCGGAGATGTCGTCGAGGGAGATGAGTTCCTTGGCGAGGGTGACCGGGTGCCGGAAGTTCGGCGAGGTCACGAGCGTGCCGAGGCGGATGCGGTCGGTGACGGCGGCCGCCGCGGTCAGGGTGGGCACGGCGCCGAACCAGGGCCCGTCCCGGAAGGTGCGCCAGGACAGGTGGTCGTACGTGAAGGCGGTGTGGAACCCGAGCTGCTCGGCCCGCTGCCACATGTCACGGCCGCCCTCGTGCCAGCGGAGGTACGGCAGGATCACGGTGCTCAGACGCAGACTCATACACCCGAGCGTAAGGGCACCCGTGGTGTGGTTCCGCTCAGCGCGCCTCGGGAAACCGCAGGTACTGGGGCGGAACCGTCTCGGTCAGCCACACCCCGTTGTCGCTGACCCGGAAGACGTGGCCGTCGCGGTGCATGGCGCCCGCGTCCACCGACAGCACGACGGGGCGGCCCCGGCGGGCGCCGACACGGGTGGCGGTCTCGCGGTCGGGCGAGAGGTGCACGTCGTGCCGGTTCATGGCGCGCAGTCCCTCGGTGCGGATAGCGCCCAGGTAGGCCGCGACCGTCCCGTGGTAGAGGTGTGCGGGCGGGGTGGCCGGGGGCAGGCCGAGGTCGACCTCGACGGTGTGGCCCTGATTGGCGCGGATCCGGTCGCCGTCGACCGCGAAGCGTCGCTTGTCGTTGACCTCGACCACATGGTCGAGCTCGGCCCTGGTGAAGGGGAAGCCGTGGGCGGCGGCCGCCGCCATGAGCGTGTCGATCCCGACCCAGCCGCCCTCGTCGAGCGTGAGCCCGATCCGCTCCGGCTGGTGTCTCAGGTGCTTCGAGAGGTACTTCGACACTCTCACGGTACGTCGTTCGTTCATCTCGCCAGCGTGCCCGGCGAGACCCGCGTCACGCACTTGATTTTGCTGCGGATGTTTGATCCACAGCCAAGTGTAGTTATCCACAGGGGAATTGAAGATTCTGTGGACAACGGCCCACCGGATTTGAGGTTATTGATCAATTTATCTGATTTCTCCCGTATGTGCGGCCAGGGCATCCAAAGTGCGTGACTGCACCTCGCGTTCCGCGGCCGCCGTGACGAAGGCGGACACCTGCTCCGGACCAACCAGCTTCTCCACCGCTCGTATCGTGGACGCCGCGACGAGCACGGAACGCGACTCTTCCTCGGGTTCGGCCCCCGCGTCGGAGTCGAGACGACGGCGCAGTCGGCGGGTGGCGAACAGCCGCATCGCGCGCGCGAGTTCGGCGTCCACCGTCTGCTGTGCGAGCGGCCTCAGCCGCCGCACGAGTGCGGCCGCCTCGACCGCCTCGGCCTCGGTCGGTGGCCGGTGCTGCCCGAGGGAGAGGGCGAACACGTGCTCGGTGGTGAACTCCAGGAAACGGGTGGCGATGTGCTCGACCTGCCCCCTCAACTCCCGTAGATGCCCGGAGATCGCGGACAGCGGCACCCCGGCGGCATGCAACTCGGCTGCTACAGCCAGCTCTTGGGGGCTTGGCACGAGGAACAGGTCCTCGTCGTCCGGCACCGGCACCAGCACACCCAGGTCGACGGCGTCCGCCACCGCCGTCTCGTCGGGAGCGCCGCCGAACCGTTCGACCAACTCGGTCCGCGAGATCTGTACGGCCTTCTCGTCGGTCCACGGTCCCTCGACCTCCGCGGCCAGGCCGAGGAGACCGCCGAGACCACGGCCCGTGTCCCAGGCATCCAGAAGCTCCTTGATGGAGGCGAGGGTGTAGCCGCGGTCGAGGAGGTCGGCGATCTGGCGCAGCCGGGTCAGGTGCGCGTCGGAGTACACGTTGGCGCGGCCGCGCCGCTCGGGGCTCGGGAGGAGCCCGCGGTCCTGGTAGGCGCGGATCGTGCGGACCGTGACGCCGCTGTGGTGCGCCAGGTCGTCGATGCGGTACACGGCCCTCGCCGTTACGTCGTCCCGCTCGTCCCGACGGCTCACAGCGGTGGCTCCATACGGGCGAGCGCGCGCAACGCCCGGGGGGTGAACCGGGACATGAAGCGTCCGCCGCGGGCCTCCGGGGTGACGGGGACGACCGCCTGGTCGCGTACGACGGCCCGCAGGACGGCTTGCGCGACCTTCTCCGGCGGGTAGTTCCGCAGCCCGTAGAGCTTCGCGGCCCTCCGCTGCCGGCGCTTCTCCTCCGCGGCGTCGACACCGGCGAAGCGCGCGGTCGAGGTGATGGAGGTGTTGACGATGCCGGGACAGATCGCCGACACCCCGATGTCCCGCCCCGCCAGTTCCGCGCGCAGGCACTCGCTGAGCATCAGGACCGCCGCCTTGGAGGTGCTGTACGCGGGCAGCGAGCGGGAGGGCAGATACGCCGCGGCCGAGGCGACGTTGACGATGTGGCCGCCTTGGCCGCGCTCGGCCATCTGCCTGCCGAAGAGCCGGCAGCCGTGGATCACGCCCCAGAGGTTGACGTCGAGGATCTTGCGCCAGTCCTCGACGGTGGTGTCCAGGAAGGACCCGGACAGCCCGATCCCCGCGTTGTTCACCAGCACGTCGACCACGCCGTACTCGGTGGCGACCTTCTCGGCGAGCTTCGTCATGGCCTGCTCGTCCGAGACGTCGACCGCCTCCGCCCAGGCTTCGGGAGCGCCGAGCAGCCGGGACGACTCGGCGGTGCGAGCCGCGCCCTCGGCGTTCACGTCGACGGCGACGACGCGTGCCCCCGACTCGGCGAACGCGAGGGCCGTGGCCCGGCCGATACCGTCGGCCGCGCCGGTGACCAGCACCAACTGCCCGCCGAATCGGTCCGTGTGCTTCCCGGTGGCCGTCGGGGCCTCGCGCCCACCCTCGGCCGCCGTGACGAAGTCGGCTATCCAGTCGGCCAGTTGATCGGGCCGGGTGCGCGGGATCCAGTGCTTGGTCGGCAGAGTGCGGCGGGTGAGGCGCGGAACCCACGACTCCAGGTCGTCGTAGAGCCGTTCGGAGAGGAACTGGTCGCCCAGGGGCGTGATGAGCTGCACGGGCACATGCGCGTACGCGTCGTCCCGGGGGCGGGACAGCCGGGCGCGCATGTTGTCCCGGTACAGCCAGACCCCGTGCGCGGCGTCGGTGGGCAACGACGCGCTCGGGTAGTCGCCCGGGGGCAGCTTCTCGGCTCTACGGACCACGCCGGGCCACCACTTGCCGAGAGGGCCGCGCCAGGCGAGCTCGGGCAGTGCGGGGGTGTGCAGCACGTAGATGTACCAGGACCGGGCTCCCTGGCCCAGGAGCTGGCCGATCCGGGACGGGGTCGGGCGTCGCACCCGCCGCTTGATCCAGTGCCCCATGTGGTCGAGGGAGGGGCCGGAGATCGAGGTGAAGGACGCGACGCGCCCCTCGGTGCGCTCGACCGTCGCGAACTCCCAGCCCTGGACCGATCCCCAGTCGTGTCCCACCAGGTGCACGGGGCGGTCCGGGCTGACGGCGTCCGCGACGGCCAGGAAGTCGTCCGTCAGCTTCTCCAGCGTGAAGCCGCCCCGCAGCGGCCTCGGCGCCGTGGAGCCGCCGTGGCCGCGCACGTCGTAGAGCACCACGTGGAAGCGCTCCGCGAGCCGTACGGCGACCTCGGACCAGACCTCCTTGGAGTCGGGATAGCCGTGCACGAACAGAACGGTCGGCCGCTCGGGGTCACCGAGTTCGGCGACGCTCAGCTCGACCCCGTCCGCGCGCACCCTGCGTTCCCGCGCGCCTTCGAGCGTCCCCGCATCCGCCATGTCTCCCCCTCCGGCCGTGGCAGCTGCTGCCCCGCCCGCCTTCGTCGACTACGGTCCGTGTTCGCGCTGTGACATCAACGACTGTGCCAGTGAGCGGTGGCTGCGTCAACGGGCGCGTACGGGCTGTGGAAAACCGCCGGGTGTGACGACGGACTTGCCGAGAAAACCGGCCCGAAGAACAACCCGAACCCGGTAGACCGAACAACCCGAACAACCCGAACAACCCGTAGAACAACCCGAAGAACAAAGCCAACGCGGGCACGAAACCGCGGCGCCGGACGTTCCCTCTCATGACGGCCGCCTCACGGCCGCTCACGACCAGCCCACGGACGACAGGCTCGGAGCCGTCCCGTCGCTCGACCTTCAGGGTGACCCCTAGGGGGACCGGCGGTGGAGGCCCCCTAGGAGCCCGTACGACTCGAGGGTGAGGAAGAAGCAACCCCGCGGGCTGACGACCGCGGCGTCCCGCGCCCCTAATGTCTAAATCGTGACTGTGATCGCGACCGAAAGCCTGAGCAAGCGGTTCCCGAGGGTGACCGCTCTTGACCGGCTCTCCGTGGACATCGGACCCGGTGTGACCGGACTCGTCGGTGCCAACGGCGCCGGCAAGTCCACACTGATCAAAATCCTGCTGGGTCTGTCCCCCGCCTCGGAGGGCCGTGCCGAAGTGCTCGGCCTGGACGTCGCCACCAAGGGCGGCACCATCCGCGAGCGCGTGGGGTACATGCCGGAGCACGACTGCCTGCCACCCGACGTCTCGGCCACCGAGTTCGTCGTGCACATGGCCCGCATGTCCGGACTCCCGCCGACCGCCGCGCGCGAGCGCACCGCGGACACCCTGCGTCATGTCGGCCTGTACGAGGAGCGGTACCGCCCCATCGGCGGCTACTCCACGGGCATGAAGCAGCGGGTGAAGCTCGCCCAGGCCCTGGTGCACGACCCGCAGCTGGTCTTCCTGGACGAGCCGACCAACGGCCTGGACCCGGTCGGCCGGGACGAGATGCTCGGCCTCATCCGCCGCATCCACACCGACTTCGGCATCTCCGTCCTCGTCACCTCCCATCTCCTCGGCGAGCTGGAGCGCACCTGCGACCACGTGGTCGTCGTCGACGGCGGCAAGCTCCTGCGGTCCAGCTCCACCAGGGACTTCACCCAGAGCACGGCGACCCTCGCGATCGAGGTCACCGACAGCGACGAGCACCCGGACGGCACGGGCGCGCTGCGGCAGGCCCTCCACGCGCGCGGAGTCACCGTCTCCGACGGCAGCGGCCTCCCCGGCGCCGGGCACATCCTGCTGCTCACCGCCCAGGGCGAGGAGACCTACGACCTGGTCCGGGACGTCGTCGCCGACCTGGGCCTCGGTCTGGTCCGCATGGAGCAGCGCAGGCACCAGATCGCCGAGGTCTTCCAGGACCACGACGCGCAGACCGGCACCCGGAGCGCCCAGGACGCAGGAAAGGAGGCGGTCGGCCATGGCGGTTGAGCAGCACGGTGCACCGGCACCGTCCCTCAGCGGCGGACCCGCCCGCACGGGCGAGCAGAGCCGTATCCACAACATCGGATACCGCTCCTACGACGGCCCCCGCCTCGGCCGCGCCTACGCCCGGCGCTCGCTCTACTCGCAGTCGCTGCGCGGCGCGTACGGACTGGGCCGCTCGGCCAAGTCGAAGGTGCTGCCCATGCTGCTGTTCGCGGTCATGTGCGTGCCGGCGGCCATCATGGTGGCGGTGGCGGTCGCCACCCAGGCCAACGACCTGCCCGTGAAGTACACCGACTACGCGGTGATCATGCAGGCCGTCATCGGCCTGTACGTGGCCTCCCAGGCGCCGCAGTCCGTCTCGCGCGACCTGCGGTTCAAGACCGTCCCGCTGTACTTCTCGCGCCCGATCGAGACCGCCGACTACGTCCGTGCGAAGTTCGCGGCGCTGACCTCGGCGCTGTTCATCCTCACCGCGGTGCCCCTGCTCGTGCTCTACATCGGCGCGCTGCTGGCCAAGCTCGACTTCACCGACCAGACCAAGGGATTGGCGCAGGGACTGGTGTCCGTGGCGTTGCTGTCGCTCCTCTTCGCCGGTATCGGCCTGGTGATCTCGGCGGTCACCCCGCGGCGGGGCTTCGGCATCGCGGCCGTCATCGCCGTCCTGACCATCTCCTACGGCGCGGTCTCCGTCGTCCAGGCCATCGCCACCGAGCAGAACAGCTCGGACACGGTGCCCTGGCTCGGCTTCTTCTCGCCAATCACCCTCATCGACGGCGTACAGACCGCCTTCCTGGGCGCCACCTCCGCCTTCCCCGGCGGGCACGGGCCCTCCAGCGGGCAGGGAGTCCTCTACGTCCTCGTCGTCCTGGGTCTCATCGCCGGCTCCTACGGCCTGCTGATGCGCCGCTACCGAAAGGTCGGGCTGTGACCACGCTCAACATCGACCACGTCTCCCGCTGGTTCGGCAACGTGGTGGCGGTCAACGACGTCACGATGACGATCGGCCCCGGTGTCACCGGCCTGCTCGGCCCGAACGGCGCCGGGAAGTCCACCCTCATCAACATGATGGGCGGCTTCCTCGCCCCCTCCACGGGCTCCGTCACCCTCGACGGGACGCCGGTGTGGCGCAACGAGCAGATCTACAAGCACATCGGCATCGTGCCCGAGCGCGAGGCGATGTACGACTTCCTCACGGGCCGCGAATTCGTCGTGGCCAACGCCGAGTTGCACGGTCTCGGGGCGACGGCCGCGCAGCGGGCGCTCGCCACGGTGGAGATGGAGTACGCGCAGGACCGCAAGATCTCGACGTACTCCAAGGGCATGCGCCAGCGCGTGAAGATGGCGTCGGCGCTGGTCCACGAACCGTCGCTGCTGCTCCTCGACGAGCCGTTCAACGGCATGGATCCGCGCCAGCGCATGCAGCTCATGGACCTGCTGCGGCGGATGGGCGACGAGGGCCGCACGGTGCTGTTCTCGTCCCACATCCTCGAAGAGGTCGAGCAGTTGGCGGCCCACATCGAGGTGATCGTCGCCGGCCGGCACGCGGCGAGCGGTGACTTCCGGCGCATCCGTCGGCTGATGACCGACCGCCCCCACCGCTATCTGGTGCGCTCCAGCGACGACCGGGCCTTGGCCGCCGCGCTGATCGCCGACCCGTCCACCGCCGGGATCGAAGTCGATCCGACCGAGGGCGCGTTGCGCATCCAGGCCGTCGACTTCGGGCGGTTCACGACCCTGCTGCCGAGGGTGGCCCGGGACCACGGCATCCGTCTGCTCACGGTCTCACCGTCGGACGAGTCCCTCGAGTCCGTCTTCTCGTATCTCGTCGCGGCGTAGGAGGCCGAACATGTACGACCCCACAGTCGCCCGGCTCACCTACCGGGCCCTGCTCGGCCGCCGTCGGGCCCTCATCCTCAGCGCGCTGCCCGCCCTGCTGATCGTGCTCTCCGTGGCCGTGCGCGCCCTGAGCGGCGCCGACGACCAGGTGGCGGCGGATCTCCTGGGCGGATTCGCGCTCGCCACGATGGTGCCGATCATCGGCGTCATCGCGGGAACGGGCGCGATCGGACCGGAGATCGACGACGGCTCGGTGGTGTACCTGCTGGCCAAGCCGGTGAAACGGCCGACGATCATCTTCACCAAGCTGATCGTGGCGATCGCGGTGACCATGGCCTTCTCGGCCGTACCTACGCTGATCGCGGGCCTGATCCTCAACGGCAACGGGCAGCAGATCGCCGTCGCCTACACCGTGGCGGCACTGGTCGCCTCGATCGCGTACGCCGCGATGTTCCTGCTCCTCGGGACGGTCACCCGGCATGCGGTCGTCTTCGGGCTCGTGTACGCCCTCGTCTGGGAGACCCTCTTCGGGTCCCTGGTGGAAGGGGCGCGCACCCTCAGCGTCCAGCAGTGGGCGCTCGCCGTCGCCCAGAAGGTCACCGACGGCAACCTGGTGACCTCCGACGTGGGGCTGCCGACCGCGGTGATCCTGCTGACGCTCGTCACGGCGGGCGCGACCTGGTACGCGGGACAGAAACTGCGGACGCTGAAGCTCGCCGGCGAGGAGTGACGGGACCCTCCGGGGCGAGCCGCCCCGGAGGCCTCGCTCTCGCGGTCTCTTGACGGAGGCTTCACGCACGCCCGGGCAGACTGGGCGGGACGGATATGCAGGGCATAGCGGCCAGGAAGGGCGGCCAGCGGGCGGGAGGGACGGGGATGACAGCGGAGTATTCGTCCGACGGGGGCGAGACGCGGGGCGCGGGCGAGGACGTCTGGGACGACCTCGTGCTGGACGAGGACTTCATACGGTCCGCCGATACGGCCGAACCGTCGGCGCGGGCCCGGATGCTGGCGGCGCGGTGGCGGCGACAGGCCCCGGATCCCCAGCCCTGGCGCTCGGACGAGCCGCCCGCCGGGTGGTTCTTCAGCAAGGCGCGACGTCGCAAGTGGCGCCGCCACTGACCGTTCGGAGTGGCCGGGGCCGCGCGGCCGATATTCGGTGGCGGGCAACTCGGCCGCCGGGCACAGTGGTTGGTGTCCAGGTCGCCGGATCGGATCGGCGCCACATTCTGGGAGAGGAGCCCGGCGATGCTGTCCTTCAGGCGCAGTACGTCGAGTTCCCCGCAGGGCGGCCCACGACGGACTCCGGAGTAGTTACCCCTCCGTCGAGTCCGTCTCCCCAGTGGGGAGCCGCCCGGGGCGGCCGCTTCGAGCACGCGAATCGCTTCGCGTGGGCCGCCCACCCGGAGGATTGGCCGAGTGGTAAGGCACCGGCTTGCTAAGCCGTGGTCGGGTTCTGCCCGCGCACGTTCGATCCGTGCATCCTCCGCCGTTTCGCTGTCGCTGTGACTTGGCCGGGCTTGTTGGGCCAGGGGGTGTGTGGAGAGGCTCCCAGGGCTGTGTCGGGCTTGTTGGGCCAGGGGGTGTGCAGGGAGGCTTTCGGGGCTGTGTCGGGCTTGTTGGGCCAGGGGGTGTGCGGAGTGGCTCTCGGAGGTTGCGCCCGGTCTCGGGGCGGCGGTCGGGGAGCCGGGTAATCGGCGCCTGGTGGGCCGGGTGTCGCTCGGCGGGCGCACGGATCTGCTCCGAGGCACCGTCAGGATGTTGCCGCGTCACCGCGCGTGAGGCGGTGAGGCCGCCCGGCCACAGGTCCCGCGTCCCTCTGGTGCTGTCGCCCCGCTTCCCCAGGCCCGGCCCCCGCCGCCGCGGGGGCCTTCGGTTCGTTCAGGGCAGCAAGCGTTCCAGTACCTCGGCGATGCCGTCGTCCTCGTTCGAGGAGGTCACTTCGTCGGCGACGGCCTTGAGGTCGGGATGGGCGTTGGCCATGGCCACGCCGTGCGTGGCCCAGGTGAACATCGGGATGTCGTTGGGCATGTCGCCGAAGGCGACGGTGTCCGTGCGCTTCACCCCGAGGCGGCGGGCGGCGATGGAGAGCCCGGTGGCCTTGGTGAGGCCGAGGGGGAGCAGCTCGACGATGCCCTCACCGGCCATGGCGACCGTGACGAAGCCGCCGGCGGCCTGACGGGCGGCCTCGGTGAGTTCGTCGGAGGTCAGGGTGGGGTGCTGTATGTAGATCTTGTTCAGCGGGGACGCCCAGAGCTCCGAGACGTCCGTGAGCGGGATCGTGGGGAGCGGGCCGTGCAGGGAGTACCCGCTGCCGACCAGGATCTCGCCGTCCAGGCCCGCGCGGCTGGCGGCCAGGTGCAGGGGGCCGACCTCCGCCTCGATCTTGGCGAGGGCGACCGCGGCGAGCTGTCGGTCCAGGGTGACGGCCGTGAGCAGCCGGTGCTCTCCGGCGTCGTAGACCTGTGCGCCCTGGCCGCAGACGGCCAGTCCCCGGTAGCCGAGGTCGTCGAGGATGTGGCGGGTCCAGGGGACGGCCCGGCCGGTGACGACGATGTGGGCGGCGCCCGCCGCGGTGGCCGCGGCGAGCGCTTCCCGGGTGCGCCGGGAGACCGTGTCGTCGGACTGGAGAAGCGTTCCGTCGAGGTCGGTCGCGATCAGTTTGTAGGGGAAGCCCGAGGGCGTCACGGACGGTTCGGAGACCGTGGTCGTTCCGGAGGCCGTGGCCGCGTCGGACGCGACGGGCGCCTCGGACACCGCGATCTCGCCGGGGTCCGTGGAGCCCCCGGTGGCTGCCGCTTCGCTCACTTGGCTACCGGTTCCAGCACCTCGCGGCCGCCCAGGTACGGACGCAGGACCTCGGGGACGCGGACCGAGCCGTCGGCCTGCTGGTGGTTCTCGAGGATCGCCACGATGGTGCGCGGGACGGCGCAGAGCGTGCCGTTGAGCGTGGCCAGCGGCTTGACCTGCTTGCCGTCACGGACACGGATCTGCAGGCGGCGCGACTGGAACTCCGTGCAGTCGGACGTCGAGGTCAGCTCGCGGTACTTGCCCTGGGTCGGGATCCACGCCTCGCAGTCGAACTTGCGCGAGGCCGAGGAGCCGAGGTCGGCGGAGGCGACGTCGATGACGCGGAAGGGCAGTTCGAGCGACGTCAGCCACTGCTTCTCCCAGTCCAGCAGGCGCTGGTGCTCCGCCTGCGAGTCCTCCGGCGCGACGTACGAGAACATCTCGACCTTGTCGAACTGGTGGACGCGGAAGATGCCCCGGGTGTCCTTGCCGTGCGAGCCGGCCTCGCGGCGGAAGCAGGGGGAGAAGCCGGCGTACCGCAGGGGGAGCCGGTCGGCGTCGATGATCTCGTCCATGTGGTACGCCGCCAGCGCGACCTCGGAGGTGCCGACCAGGTACAGGTCGTCCTTGTCGAGGTGGTAGACGTCCTGGGCGGCCTGGCCGAGGAAGCCGGTGCCGGCCATCGACTGCGGGCGGACCAGCGCCGGGGTCAGCATCGGGGTGAAGCCGGCCGCGGTGGCCTGCGCGATCGCCGCGTTGACCAGGGCGAGTTCCAGGAGGGCGCCGACGCCCGTCAGGAAGTAGAAGCGCGAGCCGGAGACCTTGGCGCCGCGCTCGGTGTCGATGGCGCCGAGGATCGTGCCGAGTTCCAGGTGGTCCTTCGGCTCGAAGCCCTCGGCCGCGAAGTCACGGATCTCGCCGTGCGTCTCCAGCGTGACGAAGTCCTCCTCGCCGCCGACGGGGACGTCGGGGTGGACGAGGTTGCCGAGCTGGAGGAGGAGCTCCTGGGTCTCGGTGTCGGCCGCGTCGCGCTCGGCGTCGGCGGCCTTGACGTCGGCCTTGAGCTGTTCCGCGCGCTTGAGCAGCTCGGCCTTCTCCTCGGCGGAGGCCTTGGGGATCAGCTTGCCGAGCGACTTCTGCTCGGCACGGAGCTCGTCGAAGCGGACGCCGGACGACCTGCGCCGCTCGTCGGCGGACAGGAGGGAGTCGACGAGCGCGACGTCCTCTCCACGGGCGCGCTGGGACGCGCGCACACGGTCGGGGTCCTCACGGAGCAGGCGAAGGTCAATCACCCCTCAAGGCTACCGGTGCGTGGTTCCGGCCCACGACTTGAATTCGCGGTACGCCCCTTATAGGGCACTTTGAGTTGAATATCGATTCCATGCGCCCGCCATGACAGGCGCTGGCGAAAGTCAATGAACTGAGGGGAGGCCCCCTGAAAGGGGGCAGGGGTGCGGCGCCTGGTTGACTCGACTCCCTTGTGTCGCAAGGGACTTGGGGATCGTTCGTCCACAGGAATCCACAGTGCCGCAAAGTTATCCACAGGCTGTGCGAAAGATCTGTGGACTTCCAAGAAGATCACCGGGGGAATCGGGGGCCGTCCTGAGGATTCCCGGCTCAAACCGCCTTCACGCCCACTTTCGAGTGGATTGACGTGGGAATGGGTCGCTCTAAAGGATTGACGTGAGGAAACACATGGACGAAGGGTGACCCACGGGGTTGTGGACACAGCACGGCCCGCGGAGGGGATTTGTCGACTGAGTGGTGCTGTGTTGTCGACTTGTCCCCAGGTCGAGAAGGTGCCCTGTGGATAACTTCTGTGGACAAAGAAAATAAGCAGGTAGCACCGGCGGCCGACCGGGTCAGAACCGGCCGTCCTGGCAGCGCGCCACCCAGTCCGCCGCGGCCACGAACTCGGTGTCGGAGGTGCCTGGCAGCGTGGGCCGGACCTTCGCGGTGGCGGCGTCCGCACGCGGGTACGAACCGAGGAAGCGGACCTGGAGGCAGATCCGCTTGAGGCCCATCAGCGCCTCCGCCACCCGCCGGTCGGCGATATGACCCTCGGCATCGATGGCGAAGCAGTAGTTGCCGATGCCCTCTCCGGTCGGGCGGGACTGCAGAAGCATGAGGTTCACGCCGCGGACGGCGAACTCGCCGAGCAGGTCGCGCAGCCCGCCGGGGTGGTCGTCGCGCTGCCAGATCACGACGGACGTCTTGTCGGAGCCGGTCGGGGCGGCAGGCCGGGCGGGACGGCCGACCAGGACGAACCGGGTCTGGGCGTTCTCCGCGTCGTGGATCTCGGTCTGCAGGGCCTCCAGGCCGTACCGCGAGGCCGCGAACTCGCCGGCGAAGGCGGCGTCGTAACGGCCTTCCTGGACGAGACGGGCGCCGTCGGCGTTCGAGGCGGCGGACTCCCAGACCACGTCGGGCGGGAGGTTGGCCTTCATCCACTTGCGGACCTGCGGCTGGGCGGCCGGGTGGGCGGTGACCGTCTTGATGTCCGAGAGCTGGGTGCCCGGCCGGACCAGGAGCGCGAAGGTGATCGAGAGGAGCACCTCGCGGTAGATCATCAGCGGGGCCCCGGCGACCAGCTCGTCGAGCGTGGTCGTGATGCCGCCCTCCACGGAGTTCTCGATCGGGACGAACGCGGCCTCGGCCTCGCCGTTGCGGACGGCGTCGAGCGCGGCGGGCACGGACACCACCGGGACGAGCTCGCGGGTCGCGGCCTCCGGCAGCGTGCGCAGGGCGACCTCGGTGAAGGTGCCCTCGGGGCCGAGGTACACGTAGCTGGCTGACATGGACTCACCCTAATGGGCCTCGGTCCAGCCGTACGACTCTCGCCCGGCCCCGCGGCCGTCAGCCCTCCAGGAGGCTCTGCCCCACGTACTCCCCCTCCGCCGCGCCTCCCGGGACCGCGAAGAGGCCGCTCGACTCGTGGCGGATGAACTTCGAGAGGGCGTCGCCGCGATCGAGTTTGCGCTGGACGGTGACGAAGCCGCGGAGCGGGTCGGCCTGCCAGCAGACGAAGAGGAGACCCGCGTCGGGGACGCCCTTCGCGTCGATGCCGTCGTGGAAGGAGAACGGGCGGCGGAGCATGGCCGCGCCGCCGTTCTGGTCGGGGCGGGAGATACGGGCGTGCGCGTTGATCGGGACCAGGAGACTGCCCTCGGCGTCCGTCTTCTCTAGATCCATCGCGGTCGTCTCCGTCGCCTTCGAGCCCCCGCTCAGCGGGGCGCCGTCGGACTTACGGCGCCCGATGACGTCCTCCTGCTCCTTGAGCGAGAGCTGCTCCCAGTCGTCGAGGAGCATGCGGATACGGCGTACGACGGCGTAGGAGCCGTTCGCCATCCAGGCGGGGTCGCCGGAGGTGCCCGGCGAGGCGGACCCGGGCACGAAGATCCGCTCGTCGAAGTCGGACTCGGTCGGCTTGGGGTTGCGGGTGCCGTCGACCTGCCCCATCAGGTTGCGGGCGGTCATGGGGTGGGCCGTGGCGCCCGGCGAGCGGTTGAAGCCGTTCATCTGCCACCGCACCCTGGCCGCGTGGCCCGCGTCCTTCTGGATCGCGCGCAGGGCGTGGAAGGCGACGAGCGCGTCGTCCGCGCCGATCTGCACCCACAGATCGCCGTCGCTGCGCGACCTGTCGAGCTGGTCCGAGGAGAAGTCCGGCAGCGGGTCCAGGGACTCCGGGCGCTGCTTCTCCAGCCCGGTACGGGCGAAGAAGCTGTGGCCGAAGCCGAAGGTGACCGTCAGCGACGAGGGTCCGGCGTCCAGGGCGATCGCGGTGTCGTCCTGAGCCGCGGGCTCGCCCGCCATCAGCCGCCGGGCCGTGTCCGACCAGCGGCGCAGCAGAGCGGCGGCCTCCTTGCGCCCGGCCCCGGCCGCCAGGTCGAATGCGACGAGATGGCCACGCGCCTGGAGCGGGGTGGTGATCCCCGGCTGATGTTTCACGTGAAACCTCACCTCCCCCGCGCCGAGGGAGGACAGCGGGGTGACCTTCTCGGCGGAGGAGGACGCGGAAACGGAGCCCGCCGCGTAGCCTGCGGCGCCGCCTGCCGCACCCAAAGCGAGGCCGGTGGCACCGGCCGTGCCGAGCAGGCGGCGCCGGGAGATGGGTCCGCTCGCGAGGCTCCCGGGCGGTCGGTCCCCCTCCCGCTCCGGTTTCGCACCGACGGACGACGACGGTGAGTCGTCCGTGGTCGCCCGCGCTCGCGCGGCGGCGGTGTGGTCCGCACCGCCTCGCGCTTCTCTCCGGGCGGCGGGGCCGTCTTCGCCGAGGTCCTGGTCAGCCATGATGTGTTTCAGCCGATCTGCGCGTTCTTGCTGACGGTCACCTGGTCGATGTCCGATGTCCGTACGGTCATCTCGATCTTCCAGTCGCCCGCCATGGGGACCTGTACGCCACTCGCCGTCCAGTGGCCGGTGGTGACACGTTCGGGGACCACGGGCAGCGGTCCGATCTTCTTGGCCTCCAGGGTGAAGGCGACCTTCACCTCGGGGACGTCGATGGGCTTGCCGTCGGGTCCCTGGACGTAGACGTGCATCTCGTTGGCACCCACCCGTGCGGGGTCGATCTGCAGCCGGGCGACGCCCTGGCCGTTCTTGCCCCCGGTGTCGAACGACATGTCCAGCGCCAGCGCGCCCGACGTCTCGTCCTGCTGTGTCACGGCCGCCTTGGCCGCCTCGGCCTCCTCCACCGTGCGCCCCGGCTCGGTGGCCGTCAGCACCGTGGTGACGGCGAGCAGGACGACGGCGACGCCCGCCTCCGCCAGCACGGACCGACGCAGACCCGTACGGCCCGGATCCGCGTCCCGCAGCCGCTTCTCGCGCGCACTCGCCACCGCCGCCCGCTGCCGGGCGAGCTGGGCGGCCCGCTCCGCGCCCTCGCCGGTCGCCTGCGTGGAGCCGACCGCCGCGTGCGCGACCACCGGCTCCTTCTCCTCGGCGGCCTCCGTCTCCGGAGCGGATCGCGTCTCCGGCGCGGCCGGTGCCTCCGCCAGCTGCGAGGTCCACCGGCGCGAGATCCACGCGATCCCGACCAGCACGGCCACCAGGCCGATCTTCACGAGGAGGAGCTGCCCGTACGACGTGCCGGTCAGCGCGGACCAGCTGCCGACCTGGCGCCACGACTGGTAGATCCCGGTCGCGGCCAGCACGAGGACGCTGCCGAACGCGAGCCGCGAGAACCGCCGTACGGCGCCGGTCTCGATCTGCGCGCCCACGGGTGCCCGGAAGAGTGCCACGAGGAGCGTCGCCAGGCCGCCCAGCCAGGCGGCGACGGCCAGCAGGTGCACGACGTCCAGGGGCATCGAGATGCCGGTCTGGATACCGGTCGAGGCGTGCTCGGCCATCGCCCAGCTCGCGGCCAGCCCGGCGGCGACCACGCCTCCGCCGACGGCCAGCCCGAAGGTGAGGTCCCGCTGGAGGGACGGGTCGTGGTGCTCGGAGTCGGCGTCGTCGCCCGTGTCGGCGTCGTCCCGGGAGTCCGGATCGTCGGCGGAGCTCGCGGTGCCGGCGGCCGCCGTGGCCGCGGGCTCGGTGCCGCTGGTCTCCCCGGCGTTCTCAGCGCCCTCGGTCTCCTCGGTCTCCTCGGCGTCCTCGGTCTGCTCGTCCCGCCGTGCGTACGCGCCGAACAGCACCGCGATGAACAGGGCCGCCGCGGCGAGGAGCAGCAGACGGGAGACCAGGGCGGCGCCCGTCTTCGTCTGGAGGACCTGGCCGAGGAGGTCCAGGTCGAAGACGTCGCCGAACTTGCCGGAGCCGGTGTAGGCACCGCGCAGCAGCAGCATCGTGAGGGTGGCGGTGGTCAGCGTGAGCCACCCGGCCACCACGAGCCGCTGCACGGGCCGTACCCCGGCGCCGCGCTGCCAGCAGGCCAGCACGAAGGTCGCGCCGCCGACCAGCAGGATGAAACCGGCGTACGACAGGTAGCGCGCGAAGCCGTAGAGGCCGCCGACGAGCCCGCCGCCCGCGCCCTGCTCGGGTACCGCGACCGTCGTCTTGGACGGCGCCCCCACCGAGAAGGTGAAGGCACCGGAGACGGGGTGGCTGTCCGCCGAGACGACCTGGTAGGTGACGGTGAACGTGCCGTCGGGCAGGCCCGCGTGCAGCCCGACGGCATAGCTGTTCCCGCCCAGATCGGTGACCTCGCCGGTGTCGGCCTCCTTGCCCTTGGGGTCGTACACGCGCACCGAACCGTCGGACACCGCGACCTTCTCGGAGAAGGTGAGCGACACCTGGTCCGGTGCCTCCTGGACCACCGAGCCCTGTTGCGGGTCGCTGCCGGTCAGCGCGGCGTGCGCGGAGACGGGCACGGCACCGGCGAGCAGCGCTCCGACGGTGGCGAACAACAGCAACAGCAAGGGCCTCAACCGGCTCACCGGTGCTACCTCCCTCAGTGACCGCTGGTCGGCTGGTACGTCGCCGACTTCACGGGCATCTCGACCGTGATGGCCTCGGACTTGGTGAAGTTCAACCGCAGGGACACCGTCTCGCCTTCCTTCGGCTTGCGCTTCAGGTTCTCGAACATCAGGTGGTTTCCACCGGTCTCCAGGACGAGTTCGCCGTCGGCGGGGACCTTCAGGCCCGCGACCTCCCGCATCGACTGCCCGGTCGTCTCGTGGACGGTGACGTCCTGGGCGAGGTCGCTGGTGACGGAGGTCAGCTCGTCCGCCGTACCGCCGTCGTTCTCGATGACGAGGTAACCGGCGGCCATGGAGTCCGTGACGGGCTGCGGCATGTAGGCCGCTTTCACGGACAGCTTCGCGGCGGAGCCGGAGGAAGAGGAGCCGGTGGAGCCGCAGCCCGTCAGGGCGACGAGCGCGGCGGCGGTGATCAGGACGGGGCCGGCCGGTGCTCTCACGGGTTCTCGCCCTTGAGCAGCTTCGGCAGGTCCTTCTCGTAGTCCTGCACGGTGGCGTCCTCGCCGTACAGCACATAGCCGTCGTCGGTCTTCGGCGAGAACGCGATGACCTGGGTGCCGTGCTCGGAGACGGTCTTGCCGTTCTTGTCCTTGGTCGGCGGGGCGATGGAGATGCCGAGGGTGCGGGCGCCGGCCTGGATGTCGTCGAAGTCGCCGGTCAGACCGACGATCTCGGAGTCGATGCCCTTGAGCCACTTCCCCAGTTCGGCCGAGGTGTCGCGCTCCGGGTCGGTGGTGACGAAGACGAGCCGGAGGTTCGCCAGCTCCGCCTTCGGCACCTTCTTCGCGATCTCCTTCTTGGCGACCGCGAGGTTGTTCATGGTGAGCGGGCAGACGTCGGGGCAGTTGGTGTAGCCGAAGTAGATCAGCGTCGGCTTGCCCGCGGTCTCCTTGCGGAGGTCGTACGACTTGCCGTTGGTGTCGGTGAGGACCAGGTCCGGCTTGGTGAACGGCTGGTCCAGGACGGTGGCGGCCTTGCGCGGTCCGGTGTCCGAGACCTCGGCGACCGACGTGGTGGAGCTGTCGCCCGTGCCGCAGGCCGAGAGGCCGAGGACGGCCGCGGCCAGCAGGGCACCGGCCGCGAGCGTCTTCTTCTTGGTGTTCGTGCGCATGAGGAATGTCCAGTGGGTTCGAGCCCCGGCGCGCACGGGGCGTACCCGCGCGCGCCGAGGGAGAGGGCCGGGAAGCCGGAGGCTCAGGCGTTCGTACGCCGACGGCCGGCGAGGACGCCGTACGCCACGCCCGCCGCGCCGATGACGATGCCGACGACGCCGAGCACGCGGGCGATGGTGTCGCCGCTGTCGGCGGGTGCGGCGGTGGTCTCGTTGGACGCGGCCTCGGCGTCGTCGGCGTCCTTCGACTTGTCGGAGGCGTTCGAGGCGCCGGACGCGCCGTGGTGGTCGTCGGACGCGGCGGACAGCGCGAGCACGGGCGCCGGGTTCTCGGGCTCCTCCTGGCCGTCCTGCGGCACCTCGATCCAGCGGACGACCTCCTTGTTGGAGTACGTCTGGAGCGCCTTGAAGACCAGTTCGTCGGTGTTCTCGGGGAGCTGGCCGATGGAGACCGGGAACTTCTGGAAGAAGCCCGCTGCGATGCCGTCGCCGGTGGCGGTCCAGGTGATCTTGGAGACGGCCTCGTCGATCTGCTCGCCGTGCAGTTCGAGCGGCTTGTCGAGCTTGGCCTTGGTGACCTGGATCTTCCAGCCGGGGACGGCCTCCGGCTGGGCCGAGGCGAGCGGGTGGTCGGTCGGGAAGTTCACCTCGAGCTTGGTGGTCGTGGCGTCGTCGCGCTCGTTGGGGACCTTGAAGTTGACGGTCGCGTACCCGCCCTTGGCCGCCGTGCCCTCCGCCGCGACGCTGACGTGGGCGGACGCGGGGCCGGACAGGAGGAGCACGGCCGAGCCGGCGAGGGCGCCGACGGCGGCGATACGAGAAGCCTTCATGACTGGTGACACTCCACAGTGAGTGAGGGAGAAGAGAGGACGAGGGAGCGCGCACCCCGCGAGCCGACAGCCGGGCTGCGGCACAGGCCGGCATCCACGGCCGGGACCGGGAGCAGGGCTGGGAGCCGACCGGAGCCTGCGGGCCGGAACCCGTGGAGCCGGAGCCGTAGGGCCGGAGCCGTCGAGGCCGCTGGATCGGGGTCGGCGGCGGGTGCGCGGGGCTCGACGCCGGGCGACGGACGCCCTCTCCCTGGTGTGGAGTGAGTGTGCGTCGGGTCAGGCGGCGAGCATGAAGGCGGGCGCGGCGGCCGGAGGGCCGCGGCGGACGACGGTGTGCTGGAGCGCGGTCGTCCGTAGGACGGCGGGCGCCACGTGCACGGTGTGCGGGGCGCGCGAAACCGCCTCCGGCGTGCCCGGCAGCCCGGACCGCAGGACCCGCGCCAGCGCGAGCGCGCCACGCAGCGACCGCACGAGCGGCTCCTCGGCCGCCAGCCGGGTCAGACGGAGCAGCGCGAGGTCGCCGTGGCGCAGCACCCACCCGGCGGCAACGGCCGCGAGTACATGGCCGAGCAGCATGGGCAGGGACGGCAGGAGGGCGGCGGACGAGCCCGGCGCGGTCGTCATCGCGTCCGCCGGGTCGTGCGTGACGTGCGTACCGCCGACTCCCGCGTCGATGAGGATGCGTCGGGCCCGCTCGGGGCTCAGCGCCGCCGCGGTCGTGCCGCACACGAAGCGGGCCGCGCGCTCGATGAGCGCCGCGTCCATCGCCTCCGTCGTGCGGGACGCGCCGGTCGTCCCGTGCTGGTTCAGGCCGAACAGGACGTGCAGCACGGTCTGGGCCACCGCCAGCAGTGCCGCGATGCCCGGGAGCGAGCGTGGTCGGCCGGCCAGTGCGGCGGCGACGCAGAAGGTGCCGAGGAACCCGACGCCCAGACTCCACAGCGGGACCGTCGCGCACGAGGCGAGTGCGTGTCCGGCCCCGGCCAGCACGACACAGACCGCGGCGAACACCGCGGCCCGCAGGACCCGGAGGTGGCCTCCGGCGCGGGTCCGGCGTGGCGCGGCCGGGCGGTCTGGGTGGGGGGCAGTCATGGCGGGCCCATCATCGCACCGGGGCGCTCCGCCGGGTTCGGCGGGTTCACGGGTTGAGGTACGGGGCGGGAGAGGGCGGTGTTCAGGGGCGTGCGGTGGGGGTGGGTGCGCGCGGAAGGGGTGGGTGATTCGGAAGGGTTCGGTCCGCATACACCGAATGTGCGGGGGACGCATCCGCCGTATGGGCGGAGAGACGGGTTCCGGGCGATTGCGCGCGGGCCTCGGCGGCAATACGTAACGGTATGTCGAGCCGCGGCCAGGAGGCTGGAGCATGAGCATCTGGTGGTCACTCCATCTGCGGCGCGAGGCTGCGAGCGTGCCGCTCGCCCGACGGCTGCTGATCGGCACGATGGAGACCGCGGGCGTCGATCCCGATGTCTCCTACGACCTCTCCATCGCCCTCAGCGAGGCCTGTGCCAACGCTGTCGAGCACGGCGGCGCGATCCCGGCCGGCACCACCACCGAGGCGTACCGGGTGACCGCCTACCTCGACGGTGAGAAGTGCCGGATCGAGGTCGCCGACTCCGGACCGGGCTTCCCGCACCGTCATCCGGTCCGCCCGGCCCCCGCCGACGCCGAGGACGGCCGCGGCCTCTGCCTCATCCGGGAGCTCGCCGACCACGTCCACATCGGCAACAAGCCGGGCCGCGGCGGCGCGATCGTCAGCTTCGACAAGATCCTCAAGTGGCGCGACGACGCACCGCTGGTGGCCGTCTAGAGCACGTCCAGAGCACGTCCAGAGTTCACTGCTCGGCAGCCGGCCGGCACTCACACGTCGGCAGCCGCCTTCACCCACCCGCCGGCGGGCGACAACGCACCCGTGCCCACGGCCTCCCGCATCAGATCTGGTGCGGCTCCAAGTCCCTCCCCACCCGCTGCCAGGAGCGGACCAGCACGGTCACCGGATGGTTCCGGCCCAGCAGCTGGGTGAGCCTGGTCGCCGCCTTCTCCTGGAGCCGTACGGCCTCCTCGTGACCCGTGTCCCGCAGGGTGATCGCCAGGTTGCCCATGCCGACCAGCACATCGGGGTGGTCCGGGCCGAACCGCCGGCTCAGCCCTTCCACGGCCTGGCGTTCCGAGTGCTCGGCGTGGTCGTACAGGCCCCGGACCCCGTAGGCGTTGGCCAGGTTGAGGCTCGCGGAGCAGACGGCGGGGTGGTCGTCCCCGAGCGTCGCCGCCAGACAGTCGCGGGCGTGGCGGCTCAGCTCCTCCGCCTTCTCGGTGTTGCCCAGGGCCAGGTGGTACATGGCGAGGTTGTTGAAGCAGTACATGGTGAACGGGTGCTCGGCGCCGAACGAGTCCTGGTACCCGTCGAGCACCTCCTCGACCTGGTGGACCGCCCGCGCGGGACCGTCCTCGGGATCGGTGGCGAAGTAGTCCGCGGCGAGGTTGAGCCCGCAGGCCAGAACCTCGGGGATGGTGCTGCCGTAGCGGTCGTGGTAGCGGGCGTACGTCTTCCAGGTCTCCTCGGTGATCCGCAGCGCCTCGGCGGTACGGCCCGCCTTGCGCAGCGAGACCGCGAGGCTCTTGTCGGCCTGCAACACCTCCGGTACGCCCGGGTTGAACACCTGCTCGAAGCTTTCGCGGACCTCGCGCAGGAGCTCGGCGGAGGTCCGGTAGTCCCCGAGGTCGCGCAGGTCGCGCGCGTGGTGCCCCTTGGTGGCGAGCGTGTAGGGATGGGTCGGGCCGAGCAGCGCGGTGCGGCGGCGGACCGTGTCCTCGGTGAGCCGGCGGGCCGCTTCGCTGTCGCCGGCCAGCCGCAGGTCGATGGCCAGGTTGTTGGCGGCCGAGAGCGTCCGCGGATGGTCGTCGCCGAAGATCTCCTTGAACCCCAGGTGGATGCGCAGGTCCAGGTCCAGCGCCTCCTTGTAGCGCCCCAGCGCCCTGAGGTCGGCGGCCAGACTGCCCGAGGTCATGAGGATGTTCGGATGGTCCTCGCCGAGCAGTCGGCGCTGGCCGTCCAGGGTCCTCTCGTCCATCGCCCGCGCGGCCTGGTAGTCGCCCTGGGAACGCATCACGTTCGCCAGCTGGAAGCGGAGGTTGAGGACCTGCTCGTCGTCCGCGTCGAGGATCTCGTTGGTCCACAGCTCGTCGAGCTCGGTGGCCAGGTCGCGGGCCGCCTGCAGCTCGCCGCGTTTGCCCAGGTAGCGGACGCGGTCCACCATCAGCTGGCGGGGCTCCTCCTCCGCGCACTCGCGGATGTTCGAGGGCATCAGATGGGGCCAGATCACCTCGAACCCGAGCCACTGCGCGGGATCGTCCACGGCACCCTCGCGCGGCCGGGCGGCGGCCAGGATGCGGTGCACCTCGTGCATGGTCTCCACGTACCGCTGGTCGTCCAGACTGTCCCGTACCGCCGCCTGCACCAACCGGTGCACCTGGATGGAGTTGTCGGCGGAGTCGACCTTGGCGAGGGCGAAGCGGTTCAGGGCCTGGGTGACGCGGCCGAGCATGTAGCGGGCGCGCAGGTCCCGGTCGTACGGCAGCAGGGCGTCGATCATCGCGTCGCTGCTGATCAGGGTCATGGAGATGGGCTCGGCCGAGAAGAAGGCGCACAGTTCGAGCAGTCGGGCCGCCGCCGGGGACTCCTCGCGCAGCCGGGTGATGGAGATGTTCCAGGTGGCGCCGACGGAGGACGGGTACTCGACCGCGTTCACCGCCTCCTGCACCGACAGCACCCGGGTGGACTGCTCCCGCAGCTGGTCGATGTACTCCTCCACCGGTGTGGCCGTCGCCTCCAGCCAGGCCGCCGCGACCTCCACGGCCAGCGGCAGGTCGCCCAGCGCGTCGGCGACCCGGTCCGCGTCGGCGTCGCGCAGTCCGGGGACCCGGCGGCACAGGTGCTCCACGCTCTCCTCGCGGGTGAAGACCTCCATCTCCAGCGACTGCACCACCGTCGAGCCGGGCCGGTCGCGGGTGGTGACCAGGATGTGGCCGTACACGTGGTCCCGCAGCGGAGCCGTCTGGCCCGGGAAGAGCGGCAACGCCCGGTTGAGGTCCGGCACGTTGTCGAAGATGAGCAGCCAGCGGGCGCACGGGTCACCCTGCCGCAGGGCCCGCATCGCGGCCTCGGCCGCCTCGGAGACGTCGTCGCCGACCGGTAGGTCCAGTTCCTGCGCGAGGGCGGCCACCTTCGGCAGCACGAGGTCCGGCTGTTCGGCGTCGATCCACCACACCAGGTCGTAGTCCGCCTTGAACCGGTGGGCGTACTCGCGGGCGAGCTGGGACTTGCCCACCCCGCCCAGACCGTGCAGCACCTGCGGCAGCCGCTGTCCGGAGCGGCCGCTGACCAGGCGCTCGCGCAGCCGGTCCAGGATCGGTGAGCGGCCGGTGAACCACGGGTAGCGGGGCTGGACGTTGGAGATCCGGGTGCCGGTGTTGGGGAAGCGGGCGCCGCCGCCCGGCGGCGCGGACAGGACGTCCGGGTGGTCGAGGCTCGCCAGCAGGGTCCGGTGGGCCCGGTCCTCGTCGAGCCGGGTGAGGTCGATGGCGCCCCGGGAGGAGTGCGGCAGGCTGAGGCGGACGTCGTCGACGCGGACCGCCACCGGCCGGTTCCCCGGTTTGCGCCCGTCGGCGTGCACGGCGTCCTCCCAGGCCCGGCGCGCCCTGCGGGAGTCGAGGAAGGCGGGCGAGACCACGGCGAGCAGCCGCTCCGAGCCGTCGGCCGCGTCCTCGGCGCCGGACGCCGTCCGGTCCGCGTGCCCCGGCAGCCCGTCGGCGTCCTGCGGCAGCGCCCGGACGTCCATCGGCGCCACGTCGAAACCGGCGTTGCGGAGCACCGACTCCAGCCAGTCGACCCACATCCGGTCCTCGGAGACGTAGTACAGCACCAGCCGGGAGACGGGCAGCGGGCGCCGCCGGGTGTACGCGGCCTTGTACCGGGCCCGCTTCTCCTCGCCGATCAGGGGGAGCCGGGTGACCCGGCCCTCGGTGATGACGGAGGTGACCCGTTCGCAGGCGCTCAGCATGGAGTTGGCGGTCTTCGGCGGGTCGCCGAAGGCCGCCAGGATCTCCTCGTAGGCGTAGTACGGCTGGTAGAGGACCTCCATCGACGACCAGTAGTCGGCCAGCCGGTCGCCGTCCAGGCCGGCGGGCAGTCCGGCGAAGCGTTCCCGGGCCAAGGCGCGCCCCGCGTCGAGCTTGTCCTTCTCGCCGAGGTCGATGCGCATGGCGAGGGGCAGGACGCGGATGCCCTTGTGGCCGAACCGCTCCCGGATGCTCTGCGCGACGGCGGCGGCGCCCTCGATGCTCTGGCCGCTGAGGGTGTAGCAGACGACGAGGGTGTGGGGCATCTGCACGGTGCAGACGTCGGCGAGGTCGCTGAGCCCGGTACGGCTGTCGATCAGGGTGTAGTCGTAGTGGCGCCGCATGTCCGCGCGCATCGCCTCGAAGAACTGGCCGCCACCGTAGCTGGCGTAGAAGAGGTCCCAATCCATGTTGCCGATCACGGGGTAGTCGTCCTGCCGCCGTCCGGCGGAGAGGAAGTCCAGGCTGCCGCCCTCGGGGAAGGTCCAGTCGAGGGTCAGCGCGTGCGGGCGGACGCGGGCGTACCGGCGGTGCCAGTCCGGGGCGCGGTCGGGCAGGTCGCGCAGTGCCTCCCGGCGGTAGTCGCTGATGAGGTTGCTCAGCCCGGGGGTGGCCCGGAGCATCGCCGGGTTCAGGAAGGGGTGGAAGAACTTGTGCAGACCGGGCGCTTCCAGGTCCCAGTCGACGGCCAGGACGCGGTGTCCGCCCGCGGCCAGGATCCACGCCACGTTCGCGAGCGTCATGGTCCGGCCGGTGCCGCCCTTGTACGAGTAGAACGTGATGACCGTGCCGTTGCGGTTCTCCGTCATGCGCCTGCCGTCCTCCGCCCTGTCCGACCCGCTCTTGCCGTACTCCCGTACGCCCCGGTGACCCCGGGGTCCTAGCCGCCCAGGTCCGCCGGGCCCCGCAGCCGCGGGGGTGCGACGAGGGGTCCCGCCGGTGGATAGGTCCGTGCGTGTGCCTCGTAGGAGGCGACGGCCTGTTTCACGGCCGTCTGCAGTTCGTTGCCGAAGGCGTCCAGGGTGCGGATGCCGCCGTTGTGGGTCCGGTGGCCGCTGCCCTCCGTCGTCCGCGCGGCCAGGGCCTTCTCGGTGAGGGCCGTCAGCCGCTTCTCCCGTGCCGGTCCGGCGTCCTCCTCGCACCGGGGGATCATCACGCTGATCCACGGCCGCTGTTCCTCGCACAGCCGTTCCAGCAGCTCCCGGCCCCGGGCGGAGGCGAGGGCCCAGCGGTCGAGCAGCAGCAGCCCGGGGGCGCGGGGCGGGCCGGGGCCGAGCAGCCGGTCGGCGTCCTTCTCGAAGTCCCCGATGTTGACCTTGTAGTCCATGGTGCGCACCAGGTCCGCCGCGTGTTCGCCGAGCGGCCGGGTCGACGCCGGGTGGTACGGGTTCCAGTCGCGCGGCAGTTGCCCGTAGCAGTCGGGCTCGCGGCCCGGCGGCAGGTCGGAGCGGGTGCACGCCATGACCGTGATGTCGAACTCCGGGGGGTGGCCCGAGGCGCCGAACGCGCTGGGCAGCGACTCGTACTCGTCGTACGTCTGCCCTTCGTCCAGCTCGGTGACCTTGGCCACGTGCACGATCTGCTTGGCCAGCCGGTACAGGGCCCGCTCGTACTCGTCCCGCAGGTAGTGGAGTTTGGTCAGCCCGTAGAACCCCTCCTCCGCGTAGTCCTGGCCGAAGGACACGTGGTTGAACTGCAGGTCCTTGGCCGCGTGCGGGAGTTGGGCGGGTTCCACGGGCACCCATAACGCGGGGATGATCGCCTGCTCCCGGGTGGCGCCGCCGCGGGCCCGGTGGCTGATCTGCCGCTGGCTGAAGGCCCACCACTCCCGTCCGCACTGCTCGCTGATGAAGTAGCGGGGCGAGTAGAGGGGGACGAAGACCTTGCAGCGCGCGAGGTTCTCGGACAGTTCGTCCGTCCACCGGGTGCCGACGGCCATGCCCTGGTCCAGGAAACCGGCCCGTGCGCCGCGCGGCAGATCGGTCATCTGCATGATGTGGGCGCACAGCCCGTCGTACAGCTTTCTCACCCAGATGTTCGGATCGGTGTCACCGGCGTCATTTCGCGGCGTGTGCGCGTAACTGAGGAAGAAATAAGGGCTTCCGCCGCCCCTGGCCGCATCTCCTCGCACCCATGCCCCCCGATGCCCGGACTTTCTTCAGTGTAGGAAGCGGGCAGGGGCACGTGGAATATGACGAACGGGCTCAATGTCGCTGGCTCGGCCCGCCGATGCGCGGCCATCGAACAAGCAAGCGGAATAAAGCGGGCGTCGCGCCCCTCGCCCCCTACGGCCGGACCGTCCGCCGGTGTTCCTCCGCCGCCCGCCGGGCCGCGCGCAGGGCCTCCGCGCTGACCTCGTCCGTGGCCAGCGCCTCCCGGAGCCCCGCGACGAACCGCTTCCCGGTCTCCGTCAGCGCCCCGGAGTCCGCGAGCGTTCCCATCGCCTCCGCCGTCTGGTCCCGCCACCGGGAGAACCGCGTCTCGGCATCCGGCCCGCCCCCGCCGCGCCACCGGGCCCGCCAGAAGTCGACCACCGCGAGATGCGCGTACGTCCCCTGCAACAGCCCTTCCAGCGGGCGCGGGTCGGGACGCCAGGGCGCGTAGAACAACGTCGCGCAGGTCGGGTCGTAGAGGTCGACCAGATCCAGTACGGCCCCCAGCTTCACGTGCTGGAACTCGTGGACGAGGAGCAGCGCCAGGGTCTCCGGCGCGGACGGCCGGGCGACGGCCACCGCGCCGAAGGCGTCGCGGGCCGCGGAACTGATGTCGGCCCCCTCGGGGGAGGGCGTGAGCGGGGTGATCGTCCGGAGCCCGGCGGCGAAACCCGGCGCGTACTCGGGCAGTTCGCGCCGGATCCAGGCCCAGGCCGCGGTCAGGTCGGACCGCCACGCCTCGGCCTCGTCCTCGCCGAGCCGGGGGTGCGCCGGGTGGCCGTGGCAGTCCCGCCAGGGGTCGGTGTCCTCCAAGGTCACGGACCAGCCGTCCAGTTCGAACCGCCGGCTGCCCCGCCAGGCGGGGTCCGCGCGGCCGCTCCGGGGGATCGCGTACGTCCGGCCGCCCGCCCGGACCGTGCAGCCGTCGGCGTCCGTGCGCACCAGAACCCGCTCGGTGCCCGCCTCCACCGTGAGGGTCCCGAGCGTGGGCAGCCGCAGCAGCCCGCCGTGCACCGGGACGACCACCGAAGCCCGGCGGCCGGACCGGAACGCGGCGGCGGCCGCGATCTCCGCCGTCCCGCGTACGGCCGTCGTCCCGCGTGCGGCCGTCGCCGTGGCGCCCGTGACGCCTGCGGCCGGTCCCGGCGACGGGCGGGCCCCGAGGGCGCTCAGCGCCCAGGACCGCACATAGGGGTGGGCCAGGATCCGGTCCACCGCTTCGGGGGCTTCGGCGTCGAGGGCGGTCAGTGTGTCCCACGCGTCCTCGCCGTCCTCGCCGTCCTCGGCGGTCGGCGCGAGCGTCGTCTCGTGCCGGACCAGACCCAGCAGCTCACGGGCCAGGGCGAGTTGATGGCGGGCCAGCAGGTCGACGGTGGCGCCCGAGCCGCGTCCGGTGGACAGTTCGGCCAGGTGGTGGTCGGCGAGCGCCGACCGCGCGGACTGGTCGGTCATATGACGGTCCCGGATGTCGGTGATGAGGGCCAGCAGATCGGAGCAGTACACGGACGGGTTGCGGAAGCCGCTGCCGTCGGAGCGGTACCGGTGGGCGTAGAGACCGCCGCCGCACGAGCGCACCACCGGGCAGGACCGGCACTCCTCGGCCAGCCCGTCGAGACCCTGCTGCCGGGCCACGATGCCCGGATGCCGGGCGACCTCGTCCAGGGAGTTGCGGAACACGTCCAGTCCGGTGGCGGGCGCCCCGTCGTGCGCGGTCTTGAGCGAGTCCGCCTGTTCGAAGGTCCCGTCGGTCTCGATCACGGCGAGGTCGGCGGGCGCCAGCCCCAGCGACTCGGTCAGGCTGCTCTCGCCGCGCAGGGTCCGCAGCACCGAGTCGAAGATCCGGACGTCCATGGCGCGGCCGGTCGCGGTCCACCGGTCGTGGACGGCCAGCAGCCAGCGCGCGTACGCCGTGCCGTCGGTGTCCTCGGCCGGACGCGCGGGCGGCTCGTCCCAGGTGGCGTGCGGGAGGAGGAAGTCGACGCGGGGAGGGGCGAGGGCCGCCAGCGCGTCATGGACGGCGACCGGGTCGTTGCGCAGGTCGACGGTGCACAGGAGGCCGGCGAAGAGATGGCGGTGGCGCGGCCGGTTGAGCAGGGCGATGCCCCTGAGGACGCGGTCGTGGCTGCTGCGCCCGTCGGCGTAGCGGCGGTGCAGGTCGTTGGCGGCCCGGTCGCCGTCCAGCGAGACGCCGACCTTGATGCCGAACTCGTCGAACAGGTCCAGGAACCGCTCGTCCAGCGTGACGGCGTTGGTGTGGATCCGCAGGTCCAGTTCGCACACACCGCTCAGGGCGGCCGTCAGTTCCGTGGCGGCCCTGCGCAGCCGGGCCCGGCCCGCGAGGAGGGGCTCGCCGCCGTGCAGGACCACGTGGACGGCGTCCAGCCCGTGCGCCCCGGCGTGCTCGGCGATCCGCTCCGCCGTGGCGCGCAGGACCTCGTCCGAGACCACCACGGGCCGACGGCTCCAGCTCTGGTCGGCGTGCTCGTACACATAGCAGTGGTCGCACGCGAGATCGCAGCGACTGTGCATCTTCAGCACGAACTGACGCAGCGGCAGGAGCGGTCGGCCCATGACGGTCGCGACGGTGTTGACGGTCATGTGATGTCGGTGGTCTCGGCGGTCATGCGACGTCGGCGGGGTCGGGCGGACGCCGCTGGTGTCAGACGGAGGATTGGAAAGCCGCCACCGCGACTCGTCCCGGGCCCCTGCGTTCGACGCCGTTCGACACGGCACGGGTCAGGGCCGGCGACAGCGCGCCGCCGCTCCGCGCCGCCAACTGCACCAAGGACACCCGCTCCGGACCGACGGCGGCCGTGGCGTGCGACTCGTCGGCCGTGGGGTCGAGGGATGCGTTCATGGAGACCTCATCAATCTGTGCGTGGAAACTGACGGGGTTGCGGAGTCTTGCGGCTCGATGAAGCAGCTGCCGACAGGAATTTCTCACTCAAGCACCGGCCGCAGAAGAAGTTAGCGGCCGACCGGGCGAACAGAGCCGACTATCCGGTCGGATGCCGGTTGCGACCAGAAGATAGCCGACGCCGAGGAGTGGTTCGGACGGCACCACAAGCCTCGTCCGTATTCGGGGCGGCAAACGTGAGAACCGTCTCACCGCCCGGCGCAAGCACGGCAGTTGAGCGGAAGACCGCCCATTCCGGCCGACTCCGGGGCTCCTTCGACTCTCAGCCCCCGCACAGCCACGTCCCAGGCAGCTGACGGGCCGCGTCCCTAACTTCACCCGTATGACGGGAAACCACACAAGCAAAACGATCACGCGGCGGCGCGCTCTCGCGGTGACCGGGGGAACGGTCGCCGCCGGCGGTCTGGCGGTCGCCGGCTACCGGTCGGCGTTCGCGGTCGGAACGACGAGCACCGCCGAGGCGACGGCGACCGCCTCCGTGACGAGCACCTCCGAGGCGTGCATGACGCTGATGTCGAGCGTCACCGAGGGCCCGTACTACCTGGACGGCGCCCTGGTCCGCAAGGACATCACCGAAGGCAAGAGCGGTGTTCCTCTGACGCTCCGGCTCACGGTCGTGGACGCCACCGACGGCTGCACCCCGGTTCCCGGTGCGGCCGTGGAGATCTGGCACTGCGACGCCTGGGGCTACTACTCCGGCTACACCACCGCGAATCCCGGCGGCTCGGCGCCCTCCGAGAGCGAGGACGGTTCGACGGCCGACGACGCGACCTACCTCCGCGGCTACCAGATCGCGAACGCGAACGGGGTGGTCAAGTTCGAGACCATCTTCCCCGGTTGGTACACCCCGCGCACCTGCCACATCCACGTGAAGGTGCACACCGGCGGCGAGAAGGAGGACGGCACCTACGAGGGCGGCAAGGTCAACCACACCGGCCAGTTCTTCTTCGACGACGAGATCGCGCAGGAGGTCTTCGCGCTGGAGCCCTACTCCCGGCACACCGGCAGCTACACCACCCTCGACGACGACATGGTCTACGACGGCGGCGGCGCCGCGAGCGGCCTGCTCACCCTGGAGGCCGTGAAGAAGGCGAACCCGGCCCGCGGCTACAGGGGCTTCCTCACCCTCGGCATCGACCCCGATGCCGAGAACACCGGTGCCGGTGGCGGCGAGGGCGGCGGCGGTGGCGAGGGCGGCGAGGGCGGTACGCCGCCGTCGGGCGAGCCCCCGGCGGACGCCCCGACGGACAGCGCCACGGCCACCGAGTCGGCCTCGTAGGGGGTACGGCCATGAGCAGCCGCGAGGACGGGACACTCGCGCGGGCCGCGGTGGCCGCGCTGACCCGGCAGTTGGAACTCATGCCCAAGCCCGGCCTGCCCGACCCGCGTGATCTCGGCGCCCGGATCACCAAGCAGGACCATCGTGCCCTGCGCTGGTCGGCGAAGGCGCTGGTGCCCGGCCTCGCGGCGATGGCGGCCTGCGCCCGTCGCAACGGTGCGGCCACGCCCGAACTCCGGGCCGAACTCGGGGCGATCGGGCGCTGCACCGAGCACTCGATGCGGCTCGCCGGGGGCGGCCACCGGGGCGCCACCTGGGTGCTCGGGCTGCTGGTCGCCGCGGCGGCCATGGATCCCGGGGCGCGGGGGCGTGAACTGGCCGCCACCGCGAAGAAGATCGCCGCGCATCCCGACCGGCGGGCGCCGCGGCAGCCGTCCCGGGGGTCGTCGGTGTCCGCCAAGTACGGCGCGGCCGGGGCGCGGGGGGAGGCGCGCGCCGGATTCCCGCATGTGCGGCGGGCGTTGGACGTGCTGGCGAAGGCCCGTGCGGCGGGGACGCCGGAGGCGGATGCCCGGCTGGACGCGTTGCTCACGGTCATGTCGACGTTGCAGGACACCGAGTTGCTGTACACCGCCGGGCCGCATGGGTTGCGGCATGTCCAGGGGGCGGCGCGGGGAGTGATCGACGTGGGGGGTACCGGGACGTCGGCGGGGAGGGCGGCGCTGGCCGCGTTCGACGTGGATCTTCAGGAGCGGGGGTGGAGTCCTCGGGGGAGCGGGGCGTTGCTGGCGGGGGCGTTGTTCGTGGACGCGCTGCCGGTCACCGCCGGTGCGGGGGTTCCGGCTCAGGGTGCCCCTTTGATCCCCGGCTGACCGCCCGGTCGGGCTTCTCGCGCAGCTCCCCGCGCCCCTCAAAAGCAGGGGCTGCGCCCCGTGCTCTTTGACGAAGGGCCGAAGGCACCTTCAGGGGCGCGGGGAACTGCGCGACCAGCCCCCACACTCACCCGCAGACGAACAACCCGGCCGTCCCTCAGCCCTCCGCACGCCCCCTCAGCGAGGCCATCCACAGCTCGACCTCGTCCGAACGACGCGGCAGCGCACCGCTCAGGTTGCGGTTGCCGTCGGCCGTCACCAGGATGTCGTCCTCGATGCGGACACCGATGCCCCGGTACTCCTCGGGGACGGTGAGGTCGTCCGCCTGGAAGTAGAGGCCGGGCTCGACGGTCAGCACCATGCCCGGCTCCAGCGTCCCGTCGACGTACGACTCGACGCGCGCGGCGGCGCAGTCGTGGACGTCCATGCCGAGCATGTGCCCGGTGCCGTGGAGCGTCCAGCGGCGCTGGAGCCCCAGCTCCAGGACCCGCTCCACGGGGCCCTCGACGAGCCCCCACGCGACCAGCCGCTCGGCCAGGACGTGCTGCGCGGCGTCGTGGAAGTCGCGGTACTTGCCGCCCGGCCGCACGGCGGCGATACCGGCCTCCTGGGCGTCGTACACGGCGTCGTAGATCTTCTTCTGGAGCTCGCTGAACGTGCCGTTGATCGGCAGTGTCCGGGTCACGTCGGCCGTGTAGTACGTGTGCGTCTCGACGCCCGCGTCCAGCAGGAGCAGGTCGCCGGAGCGGACCGGGCCGTCGTTGCGGACCCAGTGCAGGGTGGTGGCGTGCGGGCCGGCGGCGCAGATGGAGCCGTAGCCGACGTCGTTGCCCTCGACCCGGGCGCGCAGGAAGAACGTTCCCTCGATGTAGCGCTCCGAGGTGGCCTCGGCCTTGTCCAGCACGCGTACGACGTCCTCGAAGCCGCGCACGGTCGAGTCGACCGCCTTCTGCAGCTCGCCGATCTCGAACTCGTCCTTGATCAGCCGGGCCTCGGAGAGGTAGACCCGCAGCTCCTCGTCACGCTCGGCGGTGACCTTGTCGGTGAGGGCCGCCTCGATGCCGGCGTCGTAGCCGCGGACGACGCGGACCGGGCCGGTGGCCTCGCGCAGCTGGTCGGCGAGTTCGCGCACGTCGGCGGCGGGGATGCCGTACAGCTTCGCGGACTCGGTCAGCGAGTGGCGTCGGCCGACCCACAGCTCGCCCTGGCCGGAGAGCCAGAACTCGCCGTTCTCGCGGTCGGAGCGCGGCAGCAGGTAGATCGTCGCGTCGTGACCCTCGCCCGAGGCCGAGGGCTCCAGGACGAGGACGCCGTCCTCCGTCTGGTTGCCGGTGAGGTACGCGTACTCGACCGACGCGCGGAAGGGGTACTCGGTGTCGTTCGAGCGGGTCTTGAGGTTGCCCGCGGGGATCACCAGGCGGTCGCCCGGGAAGCGCGCGGAGAGCGCGGCGCGGCGGGCGGCGGTCTCGGCGGCCTGGGCGATCGGCTCCAGGCCGTGCAGCTCGGTGTCGGCCCAGCCCGACTTCATGCTCTCGGCCAGCTCGTCGGACACGCCCGGGTACAGGCCGTTCTTGCGCTGCTTGATGGGCTCCTCGGCTTCGGTCGCCTCGGTCTCCGGGATCGCCGGCTCGAGCTCGTCCGCCACGGTCATCCTCCTAGGTACGGCACTGGACCCCGTCCATCGTACGGTCGTACCGAGCGGCCCGAAGGAGCGCGTGATCCCCTCTCACGACCGGTCACCACGCCCTCACGACAAGCAGCCACGGGGCCCGCCCGACACCGGACGCGTACGCCCCGGCCTCGCCCGGCGGCCGATGCCGACGCAGCGTGTCCGCCCGACGCTCGCCCCCGGCACCCGGCACTGCCGGTGCCCGACGCCCGCCGCCACGCCCCGCACCGCCACCGCCTTCCGCGCCGGTCGGGCGCACGGCTGCGCGCTGCCACGGCGTGCACCGCCACTGCCTTCCGCGCCGGTCGGGCGCACGGCTGCGCGCTGCGACGGCGTGCACTGCCCTTGCCTTCCGCGCCGGTCGGGCGCACGGCCCCGCGCCGGCCTCCGACCCGCCCCGACGCCCCGCGGCCGCCCGGCAGCGGCCGAACCGGTTGCCGCATGAGACCGGGACACGGCGCCCGGCGTCGCACGGCGCCCACCACCTCGCGCCTCGTCCCGGGCGCCTCGTCCCGCGCACACTGCCCGGCCCACGGCGCGTGTCGCCCAGAAAGCGGTCATGTCCGGTCGAACCCGCACGGCCCGTCGAGGGGACGCGCAGCACCGAACTCGGCCGGAGTGGAACGTCACCCGGCACCGGACCCCTCTCCTGGCGGCCGGGCGAGGCCCGTGACCCGGTGCCGGACAAGCCCCGGTCGGGCCAGGTCGGCGCTACTCGAACCGCGCCGCCAAGAGCACCACGTCCTCCGTGTCGTCGGCTTCGTCGAGGCCGTTCGGGAGCATCGTGCGGAGGATGTGGTCGGCCAGGGCGCCGGGGTCGGTGCGCAGGGCCCGGGGGACGCCGGTGGCGGCCGCGTGGAGGCGGGTGAAGGCGCGGTCGACGGACTCGCCGGTGCGCTGGAGGAGGCCGTCGGTGTAGAGCAAAACGGTTTCTCCTGGTTCGGCGGTCAGCTCCACGCTGGGCGCCTCCCAGCAGGCGAGCATGCCGAGCGGCGCCGACAGGGACGTCTCCACGTACTCCGTGCGCCGCTCGCCGATCACCAGCGGCGGACTGTGTCCGGCCCCGGCCAGGGTGATCTTGCGCAGCGCGGGTTCGACGTAGGCGAAGAGCGCGGTGGCGGAGCGGGCCGGTTCGGTGAGCCGCAGGAGCAGCTCCAGGTCGGAGAGGACGGCGACGGGGTCCTCCCCCTCCATCACGGCGTAGGCGCGCAGCGAGGCCCGCAGTCGTCCCATCGCGGCGACCGCGCTGGGCCCCGACCCCGTGACCGAGCCGACCGCGAGGCCGAGCGCGGCGTCCGGCAGCGGCAGCGCGTCGTACCAGTCGCCGCCGCCGCGCGGGCCGGTGCGGTGCCGGGCGGCGAGCTGGATGCCGGAGACGCGGGGCAGCCGGGAGGGCAGCAGCTCCTCGGCGATGGTGGCCATGGACGCGCGCGTGCGCTCGACCTCGACGAGCCGTGCCAGGTGCTCGGCGGCGTACCGCGTGTACAGCCCCACGAGGTGCCGCTGCCGCTCGACCGGCTCCGCGGGCTCGTCGTACAGCCACACGGCGGCGCCGAGCCGGCCGGCTCCGTCCGTGGACAGGGGGAGCGTGTAGCTCGCCGCGTATCCGAGCCGGGCGGCGACCTCGCGGTGGCGGGGGTCGAGCCCGTCCTCGGCGAACAGGTCGGGCTGGGCGATCTCTCCGTCGCCGCCGGGCAGTCCGTCGAGGATGCGGCCGTACGGCAGGGAGCTGCGGGGCACGGTCTCGATGTGCCCGAGGTCGGCGCGGCCGAGACCGAGGCCGATCGTGGTGTCCGGACCCAGCCCGTCGGCCGGTTCCAGGACGACGAGACCCCGACGGGCGCCGACGAGGGCGGCTCCGGCGTGCAGGAGTTCGGTCAGGGCGCTGTCCAGTGAGTCCGTGCGGGTCAGACGTTCGGTGAGTTCGTGCAGCGTCGTGAGGTCCGAGACCCAGCCCGCGAGTCTGTCCTGCAGAACGGCCCCGGGGGCGGTGGCCGGTCCTGCGGCGGGAGGGGCCGCCGGGGTGCTCGGGGTGGCGAGCGCGGGCGCGACAGTGTGTGCGGGGGAGGGAACCGTTGAATCGATTCCAGCCACTTTCGGAGGGTGAGGGGCGTTCATGGTGTCCGGCTTTCCGACCGGTGCGTATTGCTGAAAAGCATCGCAAACCCCCATGTCATTCTGCGCCGCTAGCAGTCTCTCCACATGTACACGCACTCGTGAGGGGATGTCCAGCATTGTCCTGCTGGGATATCTGGTGTCCGTGAGGCGCTGTTGGACTGCCGTCGGCTTCTTGTCCAGTCCTTTGGGGAAAGCTAAGTTGGCCTAAAAGTGTTGTGGTGAACGGTGTATTGAGGTCGACTGGCCTTGTTCAACAGAGCGTCACAGCGGTCGTGATGGGTACGTACCCGGTGAAGGCCAGGGGCGGCGGAGGCCACCCGGAACCTGGCGACGGACCCGGGCGTCCTATCCACCGACGACCGAGCCCCATCCTCCCGTGGCGGAGGCGGCGAGCACATGCGGGACAGCAAAACGCCAGGCGCCGCCACCCCTACGCCATGCCCATGCTTTTGACAGACGCAAGTCGACGCAAGCGATGGACGCGGACGTAACCGAGCTCGGCCCGCAGGGGTTCCCCTTGTCCGCGACAGGGGTGTGATGCGCCAGCAGGTACGCACAGTGCAGTGAACGACACATGTTGTGATGTGACCCACGGTGTTGCCATGCGTGCAACGGAAAGGACGAGCGCTCATGCGCGAGATCCCCGGAAAGCGACGCAGGCTCCTGTCCAAGCGCAACGGCGGGAGGCCCGAGCTTCTTGAGCAGGCCCTGACGTTCGCGACGGAATGGCAGTGGCCCGTACTCCCGGGGGTGGCGCCGGACCCGCAGGGGCGTGCCCGCTGCGGCTGCCCGGACCCGGAGTGCGTGGTGCCCGGCGCTCACCCCTTCGACCCCGGCCTGCTGGCCGCCACCACCGACGAGCGCATGGTCCGCTGGTGGTGGACCAACCGGCCCACCGCGCCGATCGTGCTGGCCACCGGAGGCACCGCCCCCTGCGCGGTGAGCCTGCCGGCCCTGGCCGCCTCGCGCGCCCTCGCCGCCCTCGACCGCACCGGCATGCGCCTCGGCCCCGTGGTCGCGGCCCCGCACCGCTGGGCGATCCTCGTCGCGCCGTACTCCATGGAACAGTTGGGCGAGCTGCTCTACGCCAAGGACTTCGTCCCCGGCTCGCTGCGGTTCCACAGCCAGGGCGGCTATCTCGCCCTGCCCCCCTCCGAGACCGGTCACGGTCTGATCCGCTGGGAGCGCGCGCCGCTGCCCGGTTCGGCCGCGCCCTGGGTGCCCGACGTCGAGGCGGTCGTGGACGCGGTCGTCGACGCCCTCACTCGTACGGGTGTGAGCGCGCCCGAGTTCTGAGCCCGCCCGGCGCGCGCGGGGCCGGGCGCCCCCGGTCGGTCGTTATCTTCCGCACATGCAGCGTCTTCCCGGGGGCCACGGGGCCCCGTCGCGCGGCCGTCACAGCGCTCCCCCACCCCGGAGCCGTAGAGCACCCGCGTCGGCGCGCGGCGGGCCGGATCCGCGCCGCCTGCGCCTCGCGGGACTGACCGCCGCGGTCGCGGTCGCCCTCGGTCTCCCCCTCGTCGCCTCCGCCGGCCCGCTCGGCGACGTCCCCGCGTCCGAGCGTGCCTCCACCCCCGAACGGGCTCTCAGCGCCGAACTCGACCGTGCCACGGAACTCGACCGTGCCGCCGGGCGCGTCGGTGCCGCCGCCGGCCTCGGCACCGGTGGCGACAGCGGCGATGGCGGTGGCGGTGGCGTCGGCGGCGCGGACGAATCCGGCGGTGACGTCGAGAAGTCCGCCGACCGCGCCGATCAGAAGGCGGGCGGCGCCGACGGGCCCGACACGAGGGCCGCGGACGACGCCGACGCGTCGGACCAGGCGGGGGGTTCCTCGCAGCTGCTCGGCCTCGGACTCGCCACCGCCGCGCGCTGCGGCCCCGACCTCACGTCCCCCGACGGCATCGAGGCCCAGACGTGCGTCCTCACCCAGGGCGACCGGACCTGGGCGCGCACGTACTACCGCAACGCCACCGGACGTGAACTCAGCTCGGTCCTCAGCATGATGGCGCCCGGCGGGCACACCGTACGGATCCACTGCACCGTGGGCGCGCACGACGAGCCGGGGGTGTGCGAGACACCGAGGGAGCGCACGCGGGGCGGAACGGGGGCGTACACGGCCGTCGCGGAGTTCGCCGCACCGGAGGGCGAGGGGCCGCTGTTGCTGCGCTCAGGGAGCAACTCAGGCCGCTCGTAAGGGCGTTGACGCGCGAGGGGTTTCCGTCCAGTGGAGCCGCCGCGGAACCCGGGCATGAAAAGACCCGGTTGCTGGCGACGGGGGATGCACCAGCAACCGGGCTAATGGAACCGTAACAAGAGATCGGCGCTTCGCAAATTCGATCTCGGCTATTCGGACACGAATTTGCCTGTCACGTAGGGGAGTTGTGACAGGAGTCACCACACTTCGAACGCACTCGGTCGCCCGACGCCCCCTTCGGCGCGGGAGCGAACGTCAGCTCAGCGTGACCTGTCGGTTGGTGAGACCACCGCGTGCTCGGCGCTCCTCCGGCGTGAGCGGGGACTCGTCGGCCAGGGCGCCGGCGAGCCGCTCGGCGAACTCGGCCGCCGGCTTCTCGATGTCGTCCGCGCCGACCCCGCTGGGGAGGTCCCAGACCGGCACGGTGAGGCCGTGAGCACGGAAGGAGCCCACCAGACGGGTGCCCTCGCCGAGACTCGAACGCCCCGCCGCGTGCAGCCGGGCCAGCGCGTCCAGAAGCCGCTCCTCGGCGTGCGGCATGACCCAGCGCAGGTGGTTCTTCTCCGGGGTCTCGCACCAGTAGGCCGCGTCGACGCCCGCGAGCTTCACCGTGGGGATCGCCGCGGAGTTGGCGCGCTCCAGGGAGGCGGTCACCTCCGGCGTGGCGTTCTCCGTGTCCGGGACCCAGAACTCGAAGCCGGTGTGCACAACTGGCTCGAACTCACCTTCGGGGTCGAGCAGGTCCTGCAGCCGCGGGCCGTCGGCCGGGGCGCGCCGCCCCTGAACCGGAGTGCCCGGCTCGGCGACCAGCGCGCGCTGCAGGGTGTCGGCGAGGTCGCGGCTGATGTCACCGGAGGCCGTGTCGTTCTGCAGGCCGAGCAGGACCGAGCCGTCGTCGCGGCGTAGCGCGGGCCACGCCATGGGCAGCACGGTGGCGAGCGTCACCGACGGGACCCCCTCGGGGAGCGCGTCCTTGAGCTTCAGCTCGACGGTGGCGGCGGGCACCAGCTCGCGCAGCGCGATCCAGTCGCCCTCGCCGGGCAGGCCCTCGAAGGGGCGCTGCACCAGCTCGGTCACGGCCTGGGCGGCGGCCCGGCCGTGGCAGGCCTTGTAGCGGCGGCCGCTGCCGCAGGGGCATTGCTCGCGCGCGCCGACAACCGGAACCTGCCCATCGGCGCCTGCGGCGCCGACTCCGCCGGTGCCCTGCGGGCGCTTGGCCTTCGTGTGGGGTCGCTTCTTGGCCATCGTGGGTGTCTCCCGATCACGGCTCGTCTCGTACTCGCGCGAGCCTAGCCGCTCGTACGACGACCGACGGGACCCTGTGGACAACGCACCGAGTCGTCCCGGAACCGGTGGTTCGGGCCGGGATGTGCACCGGTGCCGTGGCCGGATGTGTCCGGTCTGCCGGTCTGCCTCTGTCAGTTCGGCCTGCCGGTCCGGGTCTGTCCGGACTGCCGGTCCAGGTCTGTCAGTCCGGACAGACAGACCAGGTCTGTCAGTCCAGGTCGTCGAACGCGTCCGCGAAGTCCAGGTCGGGGAGGGCGGAGACCGAGGGGGCGACGACGCGGGAGGCGAAGTCGTCCCGGCGGTGGGCCCGGTAGACGTCGTCCTGGACGACGACCCACACCGTGACCTCGCCGCGCGCGTCGTCCCGTACGCCCCAGTCGTCCGCCAGTGCCGTGACGATGTTCAGCCCGCGGCCGCCGTGTGCGGTGACCGAGGGCGTGGACGGAGCAGGGCGGGTCGGACCACCGCCGTCCGTCACCTCGACCGTGAGCCGCCCCGTGGGATCCATCCGCCAGGCGCAGCGCACGTCGCCGTCGCCGGCCAGCGCGTCACCTAGCGGTCTGCCGTGTTTGCAGGCATTGCTGAGCAGTTCGGAAAGGATCAGTAGGGCATCGTCGATGACCGATTCCGCCACACCGCCCGTGCGCAACTCATCACGCATCCGGTGCCTTGCTTCCCCCACGCCCGCAGGGCCATGGGGTACGGCCATGCTCGACGACGTGGGCACCTCCTGTGCCACCACCAACGCCACCCCCGAGACCTCCTTCGCCCCACGCCACGGTGTGAATGCCCCATTGGACTGGACTGGAAACCGGCCAAACCACGTGCTCTGACGCACTCCTTACGCTCGAATACGGAACGAACGCGCCGGTGCACACCCCGTAGCCGGATGGCTGAATTCCGTCCCTGATATGCCGACTTGTCCCTGCCCGCCGATTGGTCGTGTTGGCGGAATTCTTACCTCCGTCAAGCGCCCCGCGGGGGCGCCGCCGGGGGTGGACGGGGTCGTCGCAGATGTGAACCGAGGCGTGTTCGGAGCTGTCGCCGAGGCGCGTGTGCGGAGTTGTCGGGAACCGTGTGTTCGGAGTTGTGGGAACGCGTGCGCTCAGCGGCCGAGTTGGTGCAGAACCGCGTGCGGGCGGTTGGTGATGATGGCGTCGACACCCAACCCGACGCAGAGGTCGACGTCCTGGGGTTCGTTCACGGTCCACACGTGCACCTGGTGCCCGGCGCTCTTCAGGCGCTCGATGTACGTGGGGTGGTTGCGCACGATCCTGATCGAGGGGCCCGCGATCCGGACACCGGCGGGCAGTCGGCCGTCGCGCAGCCGGGGCGAGACGAACTGCGTCAGATAAACCGTGGGCAGGGTCGGGGACGCGGCCCGGACGCGGTGCAGCGAGCGGGCCGAGAAGCTCATGATCCTCACCGCCGAGTCGGCGGCGGACTCGGGGGCGTCCAGGCCGAACCGCTTCAGCAGGACCAGCAGCCGTTCCTCGACCTGGCCGGCCCAGCGGGTGGGGTGCTTGGTCTCGATCGCCAGCTCCACCCGGCGCCCGGCATCGGCCACGAGTTCGAGCAGCCGTTCGAGGGTGAGGACGGAGGTGTCCGCGCGGTCCTCGGGGGTGACCTCCCAGTCGGGCGCCTCGTCGCCCGTCTTCCAGGAGCCGAAGTCCAGGGCGGCCAGATCGGCGAGCTCCAGGGCGGAGACCGCGCCGCGGCCGTTCGACGTACGGTTGACGCGTCGGTCGTGGACACAGACGAGATGGCCGTCCGCCGTCAGCCGGACATCGCACTCGAGGGCGTCCGCGCCGTCCTCGATCGCCTTCTTGTACGCGGCCAGGGTGTGCTCGGGGGCCGCCTCGGAGGCACCCCGGTGAGCGACGACCTGAATCGGGAGCTGTCGTGCGTGGGTCACCGCGTCATGGTGCCACCGCGACGGGGTACGCGTGGGGGAGGTGACCGTGGACGACCGGGCTTGTACGCACAGTACGCGCCGTTAGTCCGATAGATCCTATATAAAGGATGATCCCGGACCCACAGACACCGCTTATGGTGCCCTGACGGCTCGTGGGAAAAGCTGACCGCAGACAAAACTCACGCACAGCCCTCTGTGCGACCAAGAACACGCGACGCGAGAGCACGCGACGCAAGAGCAAGCGATCAAGAACAGTCGACCGCCTACCAGGTGAAGCCGTGGACCGAGGAGAAAAGCTGTGAGCACCGAGAACGAGGGCACCGCGGTACCCCCGGCCCCGTCCGCACCTCCCGTGCCGGTGGATTCTCCCGCTGCCTCCGCGCCGGCCCCGACGCACGAGCCGAGCGAGGCACCGGCGGAGCCCACCGCCCCGGCCCCCTCGGCCGGAACCGCCGCCGACAACGCGCCGACGACGCAGCTCCCGCCGGTCCCGCCGACGGAGCAGCTCCCGCCCGTCCCGCCGACGACGCAGCAGCCGCAGCCCGAGCTGGTGTCCACGGGGGCACCCGGATACGCGGCGAGCCACGGCCAGGTGCCCGGCGGTGGCTACGGTCAGGCGCCCGGTGGCGGCGGCTACGCACAGGCACCCGGCGGTCCGGTCGGCCCGGCCGGACCCGGCGGGTCCTCGGCGCCCGACGCCTCCTGGCCGCCCCCGCCGCCGCCCGCCGTCCCGTCGTACGCGGACAACGGCGCCGCCGCCGGTGCGTACGGCAACGCGGGCGCGGCCGCAGGTGCGGGTGGCGCCGGTGGCGCGGGCGGTCACGGCGGTCCGGGCGACGGCGGCTGGGGCTCCTCCTGGCAGCAGACGCAGCAGCCGGCCCCCAAGCCGGCCGGCAACAAGCGCGGCGGTCTGATCGCCGCGATCCTCGTGGCCGCGCTGGTCGCGGGCGGTGTCGGCGGCGGCCTCGGCTACACGCTGGCCGACCGCAACGACAACTCCACCGGCTCCACGACCGTCTCCGCCTCCCAGAACGGCGGTGACGTCAAGCGCGCGGCCGGTACGGTCGCCGCCGTGGCCTCCGCCGCGCTGCCGAGCACGGTCACCATCGAGGCCTCCGGCAACGACGGCGAGGGCGGCACGGGCACCGGGTTCGTGTTCGACAAGGAAGGCCACATCGTCACCAACAACCACGTGGTGGCGGAGGCCGTCGACGGCGGCAAGGTGTCGGCCACCTTCCCGAACGGCAAGAAGTACGCCGCCGAGGTCGTCGGGCACGCGCAGGGCTACGACGTGGCGGTCATCAAGCTGAAGAACGCCCCCTCGAACCTGCAGCCGCTGACGCTCGGCGACTCCGACAAGGTCGCGGTGGGCGACTCGACGATCGCGATCGGCGCGCCCTTCGGGCTCTCCAACACGGTCACGACCGGCATCATCAGCGCCAAGAACCGCCCGGTGGCCTCCAGCGACGGCTCCTCCGGCAGCAAGGCCTCCTACATGAGCGCCCTGCAGACCGACGCGTCGATCAACCCGGGCAACTCCGGCGGCCCGCTCCTCGACGCGCGGGGCAACGTCATCGGCATCAACTCGGCGATCCAGTCCGCCAGCAACGGCAGCTTCGGCTCCGGCCAGGCGGGCTCCATCGGCCTCGGCTTCGCCATCCCGATCAACCAGGCCAAGAACGTGGCCCAGCAGCTGATCAGGACGGGCAAGCCGGTGTACCCGGTGATCGGTGCCTCGGTCTCCCTGGAGGAGGGCACGGGCGGAGCGAAGATCACGAACTCGGGTCAGGGCGGGTCGGACTCCATCACCCCGGGCGGCCCCGCCGACAAGGCCGGCCTGGAGCCCGGTGACGTCATCACCAAGCTCGACGACCACGTCATCGACAGCGGCCCCACCCTCATCGGCGAGATCTGGACCCACCTCCCCGGCGACAAGGTCACCCTCACGTACACCCGCGACGGCAAGACCCGCACGGCGGACGTCACCTTGGGCGAGCGCGAGGGCGACAGCTGACCGGGGAGGCAGACAGAGGCCGCCGGCGAGCCGGTACGCTGTACCCGCTCCGGCCCTGGTGGGCGGGGCGCGGGTGGGTTGCCCGAGCGGCCTAAGGGAACGGTCTTGAAAACCGTCGTGGCGCAAGTCACCGTGGGTTCAAATCCCACACCCACCGCAGATGAAAGGCCCCTGACCAGCTACGTCGGTCGGGGGCCTTCGCTTGGCCGGTGTTCGAGGGCTCCCGCTGGTCCCCGTGGGTTCCCGGTCGACCGGGCACGCAAGGGGAACGGCACTACTGACTTGTAATGCGTGATGTCGTGGGGTGCTGACAGGTCGTGATCGTCGCGGTACACCACGGTCATGAGGTACGCGCAGGGTGGCGGGCTGACTGCCGAGCGGAGGGCCTTTCGCGAGCGGATCCGTCTGGACGCGGGCGAGATGTTCGCGGCCGGTAGCGACAACGCCGAGGTGGCGAAGGTGCTGCGGGTGCATGTGCGCTCGGTGCAGCGCTGGCGGCGCGAGTGGGCCGAGCGGGGTGAGGCGGGCCTGGTCTCGAAGGGGTCGGCGTCCCTGCCCAAGCTCAGCGACGAGTTGTTCGTGAAGCTGGAGGCGGCGCTGGCGCTGGGGGCGGTGGCGCACGGCTGGCCTGACGAGCGCTGGACGCTCGCGCGGATCCGGACACTGATCGGGCGGATGTTCCACAAGAGCTACACCGGGCCCGGGGTGTGCCTGTTGCTGCACCGGCACGGCTGGTCGCCCCAGGTCCCGGCTCGCAGGGCGGTGCAGCGCGACGACGAGGCGGTCGCGACGTGGGTGAAGGAGACCTGGCCGGCCGTGGAACCACCGCGGCGGCGCTCGGCGCCTGGACCGTCTTCGCCGACGAGGCCGGGTTCTCGATGACGCCGCACACCGCCCGCACCTGGTCCCGCCAAGGCGTCACCCCGGTGATCCGGGTCAACGGCGGCAGCAGACGCCACCTGTCGGTGGCCGCTCTGTGCTGCTACAAGCCTGGCGAGCGGGCGCGGTTGGTCTTCCGGCACACCGGTGACCGGCGGGCCGACGGCCGCAAGGGCTTCTCCTGGAAGGACTTACGGGACCTGCTCGCCGCCGCCCACACTCAGCTCGGCGGACCGATCGTGCTGGTCTGGGACAACGTCGGCCTGCACCTCAGTCGCGCGATGCGCGCCTGGACCACGGCCCGGGACTGGCTCACGGTGTTCCAGTTGCCGGCCTACGCACCGGACCTCAACCCCGTGGAGGGGATCTGGTCCAGCCTGCGGCGCACCAGCCTGGCCAACGTCGCCTTCGCCGACTACACGCACCTGGTCAACGCAGTCCGCCGGGGCCTACGTCAGATCCAGTACCGGCCCACCATCATCATCGGCTGCCTCATCGGCACCGGCCTCGCCATCAGCCCTGACGACATCACGCATTAATCCTCAGTAGTTGCTCTTAGTGGAGGTCGCTCCCTCCCGGTTGGGTAGAGGCAGCGCACGTCTTGGCTGTGGCAGGTGAAAGAGGCGGGGACTTCGTGGATCGGATGCTGCGGTGGTCCGATGAACTTTCGAGCTCGGACGTGGAGGCACTTGAGTGTTTCCTCGGGCCGAGACTCCGTCAGGTGCTAGATACTCAGCCGCCAGGGTCCGACGAGAATCGGGCCGCAGCAAGCGTGTCCAACATGCTGACTGAGGTCGTCCCGATCTGAGTGCTTAAATCCAAGCCCTGTCGCTCCCTCACCTCGGTACGGAAGCCGAGCGATCTGTGAACGCCGAGCGGCTCAGCAAGGAATCCTCCTGCACTGGAACTGGCTGGTGTGCATGGCCGAGCCGTGGTGGGAGGAGCCTGTGGCTTTGTTCACGAGTTGCGGCTCTGGTCCAATTCTTGTGGCGCGGTTACGGTTCGTGACCGATCGGTCCCAGGGCCTCTGTGATCCGTAGGACTTCGTGGCGCCACTGAGCCGCGTCGGCGCTGTCCACCCAGCCGGTCAGCAGTTCCGATCCGTCTTGGAGTACACACCGCAGAGCGAGCACGGCTGACGTGCGGAGAGCCAACGGAAGCTGCGGCAGAGGTTCTCTCGGTCCGTCATCAGGGTCGATCACAATCCCGCTGTCCGGGATTGTGCTGGCAACGAGAGCTGCGGCGGCCACTGCTTGGGTGCCGTCGCCGCCGTCCACGCGTGCTGCGGAATCCGTGACTCGCTGGAATGCTCGCTCGAGCACTTCGATGACCTTCTGGGAAGTCAGTCCCTCGAGTTCATCGACGAAGTCGGCAGCGAGGTCGCTGTCGAATGGGCCTGTTCCCCACGTTCCCATGCACGGCTCCTGGTATCGCTCTCGCGGACGGAGCCAGCATTCCAGCAGAAACCGACAAACTCGACCACACCACCATCCAGCCGGGCGATTTTCGGGCGACCTCAACTGCCATCGGACGAAGACCACCAGTCCCCCTGCGTGCACAACCACACGAAGTGGACCAGAGCTCGAGTTTCGACAGCAGATGGCAGATGTACGCCTCACCGCGCAGCGCGTGGACGGCGGCGTGTTCGATGTTCATGAGAAGTGACAGCGGCCGTGCGGCGGCTGGCCGAGCAGTGGCCTCCGCCGGTCGAGGACTGAGCCACGGTCACAGCCCGGTGGTCAACCAGACGGTCACGGCCGCGGTGGCGGTGAGTGCGACATTGAGTGTGATCCGGCGGTCTTCTCCGGTCAGGTGAACGGCGATCGCACCGGTCTGCAGGAGTACGAAGCCGATGGCTGCGGCCGACGCCAGCCAAGGAGCGGTACCGGTCAGCGGTGGCAGGACCAGACCGGCCGCGCCGAGTATTTCGACCGCCCCCAGCGCTCTGAGGGCGGGCAGGGGAATACGGTCGACCCAAGCCATCATCGGTCGGAGTTGATCGCGGCTGCGGATCACCTTCAGCGTGCCTGCGTAGAAGTAGAAGAGCGCGAGCAGTCCCGCGACGATCCAGTAGGCGATGTTCATGGTTTCCGTTCACGGGGCCCCGGTTCGCGGGGTCCTGTCGATTGCGTCGAGTGCCAGGGAAGCCCCTGGAGACGGCCGGTCCGTCGTCCGAGGGGTTCGGACGCGAAAGGCGGGAGCGGCCACGGCCCCAGAGGCCGAAAGGAGGGCGGCCGGGCCGTTCCGTCCCGCCGACTTCAGGCGAGGTCGGTCGCGGGCTGTGTCGCGTAGCGGCTCATTGTGTCGATGTTGGCCTGTGGCGTCAGCGGCTGTCCGGACGCGAGCACGTCATGAAGGTCTCGGAAGTACTGCACATACAGGTCGGGTGTGAATGTGCTGAGCATGACGGCGGGTTGGTCGGTCAGGTTGGCGAAGGTGTGCGGGGTGCCGGGCGGAACCATGACGAGCGTCCCCGCGGCGGCGTCGTAGTCCTCGTCCCCGACGGTGAACCGCACGGTGCCGGAGAGGACATAGAAGCCCTCGTCGTGTTGGCCATGGCGGTGCTGCGGCGGGCCCTGCGTGTGTGGGGCGAGGACGGACTCGGCGATCGCGAGGCGGTGCCCGGTGTGGCTGCCGTCCTCCAGAACGCGCATGCGCGTGGCGCCCAGAACGATCGTCTCGCCGTCGTGGGGACCCACCACCGATACGGCGGGGTCGGCCTGCGGCTCGCTGGTCTTCGCTATTTCGGTCATGGTCACGAGTGCACCGCCGGGACCTCGCCGGTGTCCAAGACCCATTCAGCAGAGCCGATACCTCATGGGTATCGTTGCAGCGTGGAGCTACGGACCTTGCGCTACTTCGTGGCGGTCGCCGAGGAACTCCACTTCGGCCGGGCCGCCACCCGACTGCATATGAGTCAGCCGCCGCTGAGCCGGGCGATCAAGCAGTTGGAAGCCGAGGTCGGGGCCCTTCTCTTCGCTCGCTCGACCACCGGCGTCACGCTCACTCCAGTGGGCGCGGTGCTGCTCGACGAGGCGCGAGCCCTACTCGACCACGCCGACCGCGTCCGGGTACGTGTGAGCGCAGCAGCCGGCGTCGCGACTCTCACCGTCGGCATCTTGGGCGACGGCACCGACCCGGGAGTGGCCAGGCTGGCCGCGGCCTACCGCCGAAACCACCCCGGAGTCGACATCCGCATCCGCGACACCGATCTGACTGACCCGACGTGCGGACTGCGCGCTGGACTGGTCGACGTCGCCCTCACCCGGGCACCGTTCGACGAGACCGCCCTGACGGTGCGTGCGCTGCGGACCGATCCGGTCGGCGTGGTCCTGCGCGCCGACGATCCGCTGGCCCGCCGCGATGAGCTGCGGCTGGCCGAGCTGCGCGACCGCCGGTGGTTCCAGTTCCCGCAGGGCACAGACCCCATCTGGCAGTCGTACTGGAACGGTGGCAGGCCGCGGGAGGGACCAGTGGTGCGCGCCGTCCAGGAATGCCTGCAGGCTGTGCTGTGGAACGGCACGGTCGGCCTGGCCCCGCTCGGACACGACCTGCCCGCGGAGTTCACCGTGGTGCCGCTGATCGACATGGCACCGAGCCGAGTGGTGGCGGTGTGTAACGAAGGAGACACCAACCCGTTGATCCGGTCCTTCATCAAGATCGCGACAGCCGTTTACCGCCACTGAGGATCGGCAATGGCGCTGCCGCAGCTCGTGAACAATTCGAACGCTGCAGTCTTCGTGACCGCCTCCGGAAATGGTGAATATCTGCTGTCGCTTCTCGTGAACAAAGCCAAGCCTGCATTCGACCACGTGCGTTGGAGGCGTCTGTTCATCCGCAGCGCAGAGCAGCAAGCCCTTGTCGAAAGATTCAGCCAGTGAAGCGGGTGTTCTCTCGGACCTGCCCCTAGGAGCTCAGACGCCGAGCCCGCGCTTCCTCTACCACCACTCCCCGCTGCACCTCGGAAGCCCTCAGCTTGGGAAGCTGCGATCACGTGGGGGCTGGTACGTGTGTTGGCTTTGGTGCACGGTCGAATCGTGGCGTCGTCGGGTTGGGCTGCTTTCTCCGTGGTTCCCTGCTGTTCCCCGCTTGTTCTGGTGCGCTTGTGGTGCGGCGTCCTGAGCGGCGAGCCGGAGGCCGACTTCGTGGCCTGGTTCCAGGACTGGAAAGCCGATCGCGGATGGTGGTCCGAGCACGTCGGCGGGAGGCTGCGGTGAAAGGCGTGACGTGCGGTGGCGATCGCGGATGGTTGCCGGTTTGTGGTGAGTACTGGCTGTACCGCAGGATCGTGTGATGTCCCGATCAGTAGGCGCCCACACCGCCGACCCGTGCCCCCGGTGCCTGGTTGAGCACGTTCGTCCGGGCAGCCTTGTCTCTGTCGCCGGGCGCGATGTCGTCGGCTACGCCTGCGCGCGATGTGGGCACTCGTGGTCCCGTCCGGTCGAGGAGGACCTGGAGGTGTACGACAGTGTCAGGGTGGACCTCGACGACAGGACGCTCTACGGCACAGTCTGGCAGGTGGGCGACGAGCGAGTCGCGGTGCGCGACGCGAGCAGTGGGCGGCTGCGGTGGGTCGAGCGCTGGCGGGTCATCCTCTACTGAGGTCCTCTACTGAGGCCCGTCCGGCGGGCCCCGGACCACCGGGCGAGGCCGATCAGGCCGTGTCGGGGTCGGCGTCGGGGTCGGTGTCGGGGTCGGGCTCTTCCGGTGGGGTCGATTCGCGGGCCGCGATGATTTCTGTTTCGTACTGGTCGATGACCTGTTCCGCGGTGCGGCCCGTGTACTTCGCCACCTCGTCGATGGCGACGACCGCCCAGTTCGCCAAGGAGAGTGCGAAGGCCAGGAGTTGGTCGTCGCCGTAGGCTCGCTTGACCGTCAGGAGATACATGAGGTTCAGGTAGGGCACGAGATCGGGTTCCGAGACCTGGCCCGTGCTCGTGCGCATCAGTTCGATCGTCGCCTCCGTCGCCTCCGCGCGGAGGGGGAGCAGGCGGTCCCGTTCCCGATGGACCTCGGCGAGCATTTCCTGGCGGTGTTCCCTGTCGGAGTCCAAGAAGTCCAAATCGTGCCTCCGGAGCGGTCGTTCGTCGCGCGGGCCGTGCCCCGACGGACCACGCCGGACCACGGCACCTTCAGCACCTCAGTTCTTCCAACCACCGGCCTCCCGAAACGCCCGCACCCCTCCCCGCACCCGTCTCCGCTCCCATCACAGGTCCCATCACGTCCCGTCATCGGTCCGATCACCGGCCGCCTCTCGACATCCGCTCCGCCGACGCGATCGTCGACCTCGCCTCGCGTTCCGTGAGGCCCGTGCGGACGGCCGCCTCGATCAGGGCGCCCGCGAGTTCGGCGCCGAGGCCGTTCTCGTAGGCGCGACAAGCCGCCCAGAAGAGGCGGGTGTTGCGTTGCCCCTCCTGCGCGGTCAGGACGAAGTGGACGAGGCCATGACCGTCGCCCTGACGGCCGGTCGTCCGGGCGGCGCCCGTGCGCGGGGGCGGCAGCAGGAGGTGGAGCAGGGCCGGTGGGCAGGGAGCCGGGAGGAGGTGGGACGTGCCGGGGGCCGCGGCGTAGGCGCCGTGCTCGGTGCGGGAGCCGGGGCCGACGAGGTAGCCGCCGGCACCGCGGATGTCGATGCCGGGGGCGAGACGGCCGGCCGAGTTGGGGACGGCCACGTCGGGCGGGCCGGTGAGCCAGATGTGGCGGCCGCCGCTGGGGGTCAGCACGACGACCGTCTCGGGGATCGTGAAGAGGTGGCGCAGGGCCAGCTCGCGCAGGGCCGCCGAGGAGTCCGTACCGGACTTCGTGTCGAGGTCGACCCCGATCAGGTGATGGGGGCCGACACCGCAGGCGATGCCGTAGCCGGTGGCCCACGGGGCCGCGGCGAAGAGCTCGCGGATGCGTCGGGGGTCGGTGGAGGCGTCGTACACCCCGTGACCGAAGCGCCCGCACTCCCCATGGCACGGGGGCCGGGCAGGGGTGGGGGCCGGTGTGGCGGAGGTCGGGGAGGCGGGAGCGGCGGGGCGGTGAGGGGAGCGTAGGGCCGGGAGCTTGGTGCGGGACAGGGGGATCACCGCCAGTCCGCGTTCGGCGGCGGAGAGCGCGTGTGCCAGGGCCAGGGTGCTGGCCTGCCGGTCCGTGGTGGCCATGCCTCCATGTTCGTACGAGTGTTCGATAAAGGGAAGGGGGTTCGGGGTGCGCTTTCGGCCGTCGCGGACCTGTTCGCGGGTTGGCCGGAAATGTGCCGGAACGCTTCACCCCTTGTCTCCCTTGATCTTGCGGTCGCTTCTCGCCGCCATCCCGTCTGAACTGGGAGTTCCTTGATCCAAGGGGGTTTATCGACTTGTCATCACGCTTCAGGGGGAATGGGAGCTTCCGGGGTGGTTCGCCGGGGATTCGGTGGGCAACTCTTGATTCGCGACGTCGAAGACCCGAAAGACCCGCACCGAGGCGGTCGGCCAACTGCCCTGGCGCAACCCGTACTTGTGTGAAAGGCCCTGGAGGAAATGCACATGGCAAGCATCCGTACCGCCCGCGTTCTCGCCGCCGTCTCGGCTCTCCCGCTCGCCGCCGCCCTGTTCACCGGCGTCGCGACGGCCGACAACGGCGCCATCGCGGACAACGGATCGAACGCCGGCGTGGCGAACATCGTCGGCAGCGGTGTCGGCCACGACAACAACGGCAACTCATCGACCTCGCAGCAGCAGGCGAACGGCTCGGGTGCCTCGAACCAGAACAACACCGCCCAGGTCAACGGCTCCGGCTTCACGGCCATCGACCAGGACAACGCGGTCGTCAGCTTCACCAACCTCTGGTGAGCCGGGCGAGGGCGGCCGGTCGGGCCGGGGCGTGGACGGATGAGGTCGCCCCGGCCCCGGGGCCACCGCCCTCGGACCACGTAGGACGAGTGGGACATGTTTGTGGGGTGTGACACGCCTGTGCGGCGGTGCTGCGGCATCGCCGCACAGGCGTCTCCGCGTCCCGCGGCGACCTTGACAGTCGTGGCGACAGGCCCTCAATCTGACGGACAGTCAGAAAAAACGGAGGGGGCTGCGCCACGATGGTCGAGGACCTGTCCGTACAACTCAAGACCTACGAGGGGCGCGCGGCCGTCCTCGGCGGCCGTGGCAAGGATCCCGTCAACTCGCCCATGATCCGGCACTGGTGCGAGGCCATGGGGGACACCAACCCCGCGTACACCGGACCGGACGCCGTCGCGCCGCCGACCATGCTCCAGGTGTGGACGATGGGCGGACTGAGTGGCCACGAGACCCGCGCACCGGCGTACGACGAACTCCTCGCGCTGCTCGACGACGCGGGATGCACCTCCGTCGTCGCCACGGACTGCGAGCAGGAGTACCTGCGGGCGCTGCGGCCGGGGGACGAGGTCACCTTCGACTCGGTCATCGAGTCGGTGTCGGGGCGGAAGACGACCAGGCTCGGCACCGGGTACTTCGTCACGACCCGGATGGATGTGCGCGTGGGTGACGAACTCGTGGGGACCCATCGCTTCCGGATCCTCAAGTACGCCCCGGCTCACGCGCCCCGGCCGTCCCCCGGAACGTCCCCGTCCCAGGAACGGCCCCGCCGCCCCCGCCCCGTCGTCAATCGCGACAACGCGGGCTTCTGGGACGGTGTTTCACAGCACCGGCTGCTCATCCAGCGCTGCGCCGACTGCGCCACACTCCGCCTCCCCTGGCTGCCCGGCTGCAACGCGTGCGGTTCGGCCGCGTGGGACACGGTCGAGGCGAGCGGTGAGGGGGTCGTGTACTCGTACGTCGTCATGCACCACCCGCCCTTCCCGGCCTTCGATCCGCCGTACGCCGTCGGGCTGATCGAGCTGGCGGAGGGGGTGCGGATGGTCAGCAACGTCATCGGGGTGCCGTGCGACAAGGTGCGGATCGGGATGCCCGTACGGCTCGAATTCGCTCGCTACGAAGCGGAGTTGGAGCTTCCGGTGTTCCGCGCGGGCTCCGATGGTCCCGCGGAGCCGACGGGTCCCGCGGAGGCGGAAGAGGGGGCGGTGTCGGCGTGAGGGTCGAGGCAGGGGACGTGATCCCGCCGCTGGAGATCGAGATCACCCGCACACTCGTCGTCGCGGGGGCGATCGCCTCGCGCGACTACCAGGACGTGCACCACGATCCGGAGCTGGCGCGGCGGCGCGGGTCGCCCGATGTGTTCATGAACATCCTGACGACGAACGGGCTGGTGGGGCGGTACGTGACCGACCACTTCGGACCGGACGCCGTCCTGCGCAAGGTGGCGATCCGGCTCGGCGCGCCCAACTACCCGGGCGACACGATGGTGTTGACCGGCACGGTCGAGTCAGTCGAGACGACCGAGACGACCGACGGACCGACGGTCACGGTCAAGGTGACCGGCGACAACGGCGTCGGTCGGCACGTCACCGGCACGGTGACCCTGACCCTGCCCCGACCCCTGCCCCCGAGGGAGGCGGTGTGAGCGTACGGACCAAGGACGGGCTCGGCGGGCGGGCCGCGATCGCCGGCATCGGCGCGACCGACTTCTCCAAGGACTCGGGCCGCAGCGAGCTGCGGCTGGCTGTGGAGGCGGTGCGCGCGGCGCTGGACGACGCGGGGCTGGCGCCGGCGGACGTGGACGGCATGGTGACGTTCACGATGGACACGAGCCCGGAGATCACGGTCGCGCAGGCGGCCGGCATCGGCGAGCTGTCCTTCTTCTCCCGTGTCCACTACGGCGGCGGTGCCGCGTGCGCGACCGTGCAGCAGGCGGCGCTCGCGGTCGCGACGGGCGTGGCGGAGGTCGTGGTCTGCTACCGGGCCTTCAACGAGCGTTCGGGGCGCCGGTTCGGGTCGGGGGTACGGCACCGGGAGCCGTCGGCGGAGGGCGTGGCCCTGGGCTGGACGCTGCCGTTCGGGCTGCTCACGCCCGCCTCGTGGGTCGCGATGGCGGCGCAGCGCTATCTGTACGCGTACGGGCTGACCCCGGAGGCGTTCGGGCACGTGGCCGTGGTCGACCGCAGACACGCGGCGACGAACCCGGCGGCGTACTTCCACGGCCGCCCCCTCACCCTCGACGAGCATGCCGCCTCGCGCTGGATCGTCGAGCCGCTGCGGCTGCTGGACTGCTGCCAGGAGACGGACGGCGGTCAGGCGCTCGTCGTCACCTCGGTGGAGCGCGCGCGGGACCTGCCGAGACCGCCCGCGGTGGTCGTCGCGGCCGCCCAGGGCGCGGGCCGGGCGCAGCAGCAGATGACCGGCTTCTACGACAGCGATCTCACCGGGCTGCCGGAGATGGGCGTCGTCGCCCGGCAGCTCCGGCGGACCTCGGGGCTGGCCCCCGACGACTTCGACGTGGGCATCCTGTACGACCACTTCACGCCGTTCGTGCTGATGCAGCTGGAGGAGTTCGGTTTCTGCGGGCCGGGGGAGGCGGCGGACTTCGTCGCCGAGGACCGGCTGCCGCTCAACACGCACGGCGGGCAGCTCGGCGAGGCGTATCTGCACGGGATGAACGGCATCGCGGAGGCCGTACGACAGCTGCGGGGCACCTCCGTGAACCAGGTCGCCGGTGCCGAGCGGGTGCTGGTCACCGCGGGGACGGGGGTGCCCACCTCGGGGTTGGTGCTGGGGACGGACGGGTGAGCGGTGCGGGCGGGGCGGCTGAGGAGGGCTCCGGGCACTCGGGGGTCCGGTGGGGCGGGTGCCGTACACCCTGGGCAGGTGGTTCTCGGGGGTACACCCTCAGTACCTGGGGGCTGTTCATCCACCTCCAGTAGGTGGGGTCTGCCCCACTCCTACAACCTGAGGGGGATTCGTCTTCGGGACCTGCGGCCGATCCGCCGGGCGGGGCCCGCTCCTAGCGTGGAGCCATGACCACACCCGTCTGCACCAGCGCTTCGCAGGCCGCTGCACCAGTGCCGCGGACCCTGTCGACCACGGCCCGTTCGACCTCGGCCCGTTCGACCTCGGCCCGTTCGGCCTCGGCCCGCTCGCACTCCGCCCGGCCGACCCTGCCGGGCCTGGCGGACCTGTCGTACCCGTCGTTCTCGGCGTACGTGAAGGCCCGCCAGCCGGTGCTGCTGCGGACCGCGCGGTCGCTCACCGCGAACCCGTGCGACGCCGAGGACCTGCTGCAGACCGCGCTGGCCAAGACGTACGTCGCCTGGGAGCGCATCGAGGACCACCGGGCCCTCGACGGCTATGTCCGCCGGGCGCTGCTGAACACCCGGACGTCCCAGTGGCGCAAGCGCAAGGTGGACGAGTTCGCGTGCGACGAGCTGCCGGAGCCCGACGGGGTTCATGCCGCCGACCCGGCCGAGCAGCAGGCGCTGCACGACGCGATGTGGCGGGCGATCATGAAGCTGCCGGCGCGGCAGCGGGCCATGGTCGTCCTCAGGTACTACGAGGACCTGAGCGAGGTCCAGACGGCGGAGGTGCTCGGCGTATCGGTCGGCACGGTGAAGTCGGCGGTGTCCCGCGCGCTGGGCAAGCTGCGCGAGGACCCGGAGCTGGAACCCGTCCGCTAGCCCGATCGTTGGCCTGACATGCGGCTGCGATCAGTTCCTCCAAGCTCCTCGGGCAACGTTCTCTGATCGATCATCCCGGCACCTAGTGACATACCGAGCGGTATGTGAGCAGAATCAGCGCAACCGTTACCACCGCGTAGGCAGAGTCGCCCCGGGAGGACGCCGTGCTGAGCACCATGCAGGACGTACCGCTGTTGATCTCCAGGATCCTGGCCCATGGGTCGAGCATCCACGGGACGTCGCAGGTGATCACCTGGACCGGCGAGGGCGAGCCCGACCGCCGCTCCTATGCCGAGATCGGCGCCCGCGCCGCGCAGTTGGCCCACGCCCTGCGCGAGGACCTCGGCGTCGACGGCGACGAACGGGTCGCCACCCTCATGTGGAACAACGCGGAACACGTCGAGGCGTACTTCGCGATCCCCTCCATGGGCGCCGTCCTCCACACCCTCAACCTGCGGCTGCCCCCCGAGCAGCTCGCCTGGATCGTCAACCACGCCGCCGACCGGGTGATCATCGCCAACGGTTCGCTGCTCCCCCTCCTCGCGCCGCTCCTCCCGCACCTCAAGCCGGTGGAGCACGTCGTCGTGGCCGGGCCCGGCGACCGGTCGCTGCTCGCCGGAGCGAGCGTCCAGGTGCACGAGTACGAGGACCTGATCGCCGGCAAGCCGACCACCTACGACTGGCCCGAGCTGGACGAACGCACCGCCGCGGCCATGTGCTACACCTCCGGCACCACCGGCGACCCCAAGGGCGTCGTCTACTCCCACCGCTCGATCTACCTGCACTCCATGCAGGTCAACATGGCCCAGTCCATGGGCCTGACGGACGCGGACCTCTCGCTCGTCGTCGTCCCGCAGTTCCACGTCAACGCCTGGGGCCTGCCGCACGCGACCTTCATGACCGGCGTCAACATGCTGATGCCGGACCGCTTCCTGCAGCCCGGCCCGCTCGCCGAGATGATCGAGACGCTGAAGCCGTCGCACGCCGCCGCCGTGCCCACCATCTGGCAGGGCCTGCTCGCGGAGCTGTCCGCCCGCCCGCGCGAGGTCGCCTCCCTCACCCAGGTGACCATCGGCGGCTCGGCCTGCCCGCCCGCCCTCATGCAGGCCTTCGACAAGCTGGGCATGCGCGTCTGCCACGCCTGGGGCATGACGGAGACCTCCCCGCTCGGCACGATCGCCCGGCCGCCGGCCGGTGTGGAGCCGGGCTCGGACGAGGAGTTCGCCTACCGCCTCACCCAGGGCCGCTTCCCCGCCTCCGTCGAGGCCCGCCTCACCGGTCCCGGTGGCGAGCGCCTCCCCTGGGACGGCGAGTCCGCCGGTGAGCTGGAGGTCCGGGGTCCCTGGATCGCGGGTGCCTACTTCGGCGGCCAGGGTACCGAGCCCATCCGCCCCGACGACAAGTTCAGCGAGGACGGCTGGCTGAAGACGGGCGACGTCGGCACGATCAGCCCCGACGGCTTCCTCACCCTCACCGACCGGGCCAAGGACGTCATCAAGTCCGGTGGTGAGTGGATCTCCTCGGTCGAGCTGGAGAACGCGCTCATGGCCCACCCGGACGTCGCCGAGGCCGCCGTCGTCGCCGTGCCGGACGAGAAGTGGGGTGAGCGCCCCCTCGCCACGGTCGTGCTGAAGGAGGGCTCCACCGCCGACTTCGCCGCCCTGCGGTCCTTCCTCGCCGACGAGGGCCACATCGCCAAGTGGCAGCTCCCCGAGCGCTGGACGATCATCGAGTCGGTGCCGAAGACGAGCGTGGGCAAGTTCGACAAGAAGGTGCTGCGTAGGCAGTACGCGGAGGGCTCGCTGGACGTGACGCAGATCTGACGTAGATCCGACGCAGATCCAGGACGCGCACGTAAGGCAGTTGGGGCGGTGTTTCACGTGAAACACCGCCCCAACTGTTGCTGTCCGTGAGTTCAGTTCTGGTTCAGTTCGTACCGACTCGTGCCAACAGGTCCACGATCCGGGTCTGCACCTCGGGGCTCGTCGAGCGTTCCGCGAGGAAGAGGACCGTCTCCCCCGAGGCCAGGCGCGGGAGTTCGGACTGGTCGACGGCGGCCGTGTAGACGACGAGCGGGGTGCGGTTCAACTGGCCGTTCGCCCGCAGCCAGTCGATGATGCCGGCCTGGCGGCGGTGCACCTGGAGCAGGTCCATCACCACGAGGTTGGGCCGCATCTGCGCGGCCAGGGTGACGGCGTCCGCGTCCGACGCCGCCCGCGCGACCTGCATGCCACGCCGTTCCAGCGTCGCGGTCAGGGCGAGCGCGATCTCCGCATGCTCCTCGATGAGCAGCACACGCGGCGGATGCTGCTCGGAGTCACGCGGCGCGAGCGCCTTCAGCAGGATGGCCGGGTCGGCCCCGTACGCCGCCTCACGCGTCGCCTGACCGAGACCCGCCGTGACGAGAACGGGGACCTCGGCGGCCACGGCGGCCTGCCGCAGCGACTGAAGAGCCGTGCGGGTGATGGTGCCGGTCAGCGGGTCCACGAAGAGGGCGGCCGGGTACGCGGCGATCTGGGCGTCCACGTCCTCGCGGGAGTTCACGATGACGGGCCGGTAGCCACGGTCGCTCAGTGCCTGGTGGGTGGACGCGTCCGGTGCGGGCCACACCAGCAGCCGACGCGGATTGTCGAGCGGCTCCGGCGGCAACTCGTCGTCCATCGGCTGCGGATGCGGTCGGTCGGGGACCTCCACCGCGCCGCCGGGCCCGTCGAGAGGCTCGGGACCTTCGTCCGCGTTCTCGTCGGGCGCCCCTATGGCGTACGACCGCCCGGCACCCTCCGTACGGCCCGTCAGCCGGGACTGTCCCGCGAGGGACGGCTGCGGAGGGAGCGGAACCTGGCCGGCGAGCGAGGGCTGCGGCGGCAGCGGGACCTGCCCGGCGAGCGAGGGCTGCGACGCCTGCGCGGCCGTCTGCGGCTGGACCGAGGCCTGGCCGGCGGGCGGAGTCTGTCCGGTGCCGACCCGCAGACCCGTGCCATGGCTCGGGGTGGACTGCGGGTGGGGGCGCGCGGCCGTCTCGGGGCGGTCGCCGGTCGGCTGGGGCGGTGTGCCCAGCTTGCGGCGCCTGCCGGAACCGCCGGGCTGGTTCGGGGCGGGCGTGGACCCGGCCTGCGGCTGCGCCTGGGCGGCGGCCTGTACGCCGGACCGCGCTGCCTGCGGCTGGGCCTGTGCCTGGGCCTGCGCTTGGGCCTGGGGACCGCCCTGACGGGAGAAGGGGACACCCTGGCCGAGCGTCCGCACGCTGATCGACCGTCCCTGGGTGGAGTTGGGGTCGACAGGGGCGGCGGCGGGAACGGCGGTGGGGGCGGTGGCGGTGGCGGGGGGCGCGGCCGGCGTCGGTGCGGCCTGCGGCTGCGCCTTCACCTGAGCCTGGGCTTGGGCTTGGGCTTGGGGCTGAGCCTGGGCCGGGGCTGCGGCTTCGGCCGGCAACGGCTGTGCGGCGCGCGGCTGCTGGACGGCGACCTCAGGCGGCAGCGGGGTGCCCGAGGACGGGGTCGACTGCGGGGGCAGCGGCGTCTGAGGAGCCGTTACGGGGATGCCGGCGCCGGAGGTCTCGTGGCGCGGGTCCGGCCAGGACTGCGGCTGCTGTTGCGGCTGAGCCGCTCCGGGGGCGGCGACCGGAGCGGGGGCGGGCTGCGCAGGGGAGGGTTGTGCGCCGGGCACGGCCTGCACACCGGGCACGGCCTGGATTCCCGGTACGCCTTGTGCGCCCGGCACGACGACGGAGTGCCCGAGTGCTCCGGCCTGCGCGGGCACCTGCTGCCGGTCACCGGGCGCCCCCTGCGGGGGGACGACTCCCTGGGCGGCACCGGGCTGTCCGACGACGGGCTGTCCCGGGCCGCTCTGAGCAGCGGCGGCCTGCGCGGCGAGAGGCTGCCCGATGGCAGCTTGCCCGGGGAGGGCCTGACCAGGAAGAGCTTGTCCGGGGGCTGCCTGAGCGGCGCCTCCGGGGACCCCTTGCGGAGCGACGGACTGCGCGGCCGCGATCCCCGCGGGGACGGGCTGACCGGGAACCACCCCGGCGGCCTGGGCGGGCACGGGCTGCGGGCCGCCGGGGACACCCTGTACGGGTACGGCCTGCGGAGCGCCTGGCATCCCCTGGGCGGCAACGGACTGTGCGGCGGCCATCGGCCCGCCCTGGGCGGGGACCGGCTGCCCGGGGCCACCCTGCGGGGGAATGCCCTGCGGGGCGGCACCCTGTGTCGGCGCCCCTTGCCCCGGTGCCGTCATGCCCGCGCCGTCGCCCTGCTGGGGAGCGGGCTGCCGCGCCGCGCGGCGTCGGCCCGTGGGCGTGGGCACCGGGTGCGGCTGCGGCGGGGTGTGGTCGTCGCCGGCGTCGTGGAACGCGGCGTCATGGCGACCGTCGTCGGCACCGCCGACCGGCGCTCCCGACATCGCCCCCGCGGCGGCCACTTGGCCACCTCCGGGTGCCTGCCCGGCACCGGCCACCTGCCCCGAGCCCGGTCCGGCAACGCCACCCGGCGCCCCCGGACCACTCTGGGGAAGCGGCTGTCCGACACCGACGCCGGCTCCGGTGAACTGCTGACCCGCACCGGCGGCGGGCACCGGCCCTCCGGCAGGCACCGCCCCTCCACCCGGCACGACTCCCCCGGGCGGCACGGGCCCAGCGACGGGGACCTGTCCACCCACCGGCACCGGCCCGCCGACGGCGGGCACCCCGGCAGCGGCGGCCGCCGCACCTTGGTCACCTTCGCCGTCGTACCCCTCCCCGGCCTGGACGGGAACAGCGGCCCCGGTGGCTCCGGCGGGCAACGGCATCGGCATCGGCATCGGTCCGCCGGGGGCGCCAGGCGCTCCCGGCAGCGGAACCGGGCCGAGGCCGGTGGCCTCCGTCGTGTACTCGGGACCCCGGTCGGCCTCGGCCGGTGGCAGGGCGAAGACGGCTCGCGGGCCCGGCTCGGGCGCGGCGGCACGCTCCTCGCCGCCCCCGAGGGCACGACGGCGGCGACCGGTGGGCTGCTGGGCGCCGCCTGCCTCGGCGGCGGTGGCGTCGGCGGTCGCCTCGGTGACCGGGCCCGGCCCGGCCGGCAGCGCCGGCGGCAACGCGTTCTGAGGCGCGTTCGCGTTCTGTGCCCCGTTCTGAGCCGCGGGCTCCCGGCGCGCACGCCGTCCGCTGGGCGCGGGCACACCTTGCGGCGGTACGGTCCCGCCCAGTCCGGTGGCGGTGGCAGCCGCACCCGCCGCGTGCTCGGCCGCCGTGACGACCGCGCCCTCGGTGGCCACGGCCTCACCGGGCGCCTCGGCAGCGGCGGCACGTCCACGGCGCCGCCCGGTACCCCCGGAGCCCTCGCCCTCGGCGCCCTCACCGGAACCGGCCGCGCCGACGGCCGTACCCGGCGCACCCGCCGCGTCCTCCGCCCTGCGCCGGCGCCGCCCGGTCGGGGCGACCGCGGGCTCGGCGTCCGGGGCCTCGGGAGCGTCCTCGCTCTCCAGGAAGGCGTCCACCGACGAACGCCGCGCCCGCCGCCGTCCGCCACCGACGGGGGCCTGCTCGGGCAGGGCGACCTCCGCACCGGTGGCCACGGCCCCGGGATCGGCCTCGACGCCCATCGCGGCGGGCAGCTGCGCGACCGGCATCGCCCCGGCACCACCGCCGAGCGGCACCTCCAGCACATACGCGCTGCCGCTCATCCCCGGCACCTCGACCGTCTGGAGCACACCGCCGTGCGCCCGCACGATCCCCTGGACGATCGGCTGGTGCACCGGGTCTCCCCCGGCGTACGGCCCGCGCACCTCGATGCGCACGACCTCACCACGCTGCGCGGCCGCCACGACGACGGTGTTGTCCATGTAGCCGCCGACGGACATGGGCGCGTTGCCCGTCGCGTCGACACCGGCGACATCGGCGACGAGATGCGCGAGGGCGGTCGCGAGCCGCGCCTGGTCCACCTCGGCCTCGATGGGCGGCGCGTGCACGGCGAACTGCACCCGCCCCGGCCCGACCAGCTCCACGGCCCCGTCGACACCGGCCGCGACGACCGCGTCGAGCATCACCGCCGTACGTACGAGGTCGTCCTCGCCCGCGTCGATGCGCTGGTAGCCGAGCACGTTGTCGATGAGTGTCGTGATGCGCGAGTACCCGGCGGTCAGATGGTGCAGGACCTGGTTGGCCTCGGGCCACAGCTGCCCGGCGTCGTCGGCGGCGAGCGTGCCCAGTTCGCTGCGGAGCTGGTCGAGCGGGCCGCGCAGCGAGGTGCCCAGCACGGCCAGCAGCTGCTCGTGCCGTGCGGCCAGTGCCTCGTACCGGTCCTTCTCGCGCTCCCCGAGCGCCGCGTACCGCTCGTCACCGGCGGCCAGTTCCTCGGCGTGCTGCTCGCCCAGCTCGGCCAGCTCGGCAGTGTGCTCCTCGCGCACGCTCGCGAGTTCCTCGGCGTGCTCCTTGGCGAGCCGCTCCAGCTCCTCCGCGTGCTTCTCGGCCTCGGCGTCCTTCTCCTCGGCGAGTTTGTCGTACGGCCGCCGGTCGGTGAACGTCATCACGGCACCGACGAGCTGGTCCCCGTCGCGCACGGGCGCGGTCGTCAGATCGACCGACACCTTCTCGCCGTTCTTCGCCCACAGCACCTGCCCGCGCACCCGGTGTTTGCGCCCGGACTTCAGGGTGTCCGCGAGGGGCGATTCGGTGTACGGGAAGGGGGCGCCGTCCTCGCGGGAGTGCAGCACGAGGGTGTGCAGCTCGCGTCCGCCGAGGTCACTGGCCCGGTAGCCCAGTATCTGAGCGGCGGCCGGGTTGACGAGGACGATCCGACCGTCGGTGTCGGTCCCGACCACGCCCTCGGACGCGGCCCGCAGGATCATCTCGGTCTGCCGTTGCGAACGCGCGAGTTCGGCCTCGGTGTCGACGGTGCCCGAAAGATCCCGTACGACCAGCATGAGCAGCTCGTCATTGGCGTAGCCGTAACCGTCGTACGCCTGCTGCCCGTTCTCCAGATTCGCGCTTGTGACCTCGACCGGGAACTCGCTGCCGTCGGTCCGACGGGCGATCATCCGGGTCGGCTTGGTCCGACCCGTCGGGTCCATGGTGTCGGGCCGCCGCATGGAGCCCGGGATGAGCCGGGAGTCGAACTCGGGCAGCAGGTCCAGCAGGCCGCGTCCGACCAGGGCGGTCCCGGGGGCCTCGAAGGCCTCCAGCGCGATGGTGTTGGCGTTGACGACGGTCCCATTGGCGTTGACCAGCACCAACGCATCGGGCAGCGCGTCCAGTATGGCTGCGAGGCGAGCAGCGCCTCGGGATGGCCTGCTGCTCACGAGACGCTTCCTCCCTGTTACCGCACCTTGCCGACCGCTGGGCCCATGGCCATCTTGCCAACCGGCCCGCAACGTGTCACGCGAGGGAGTCTACGGGCAGAGGTTGCGCTCGCGACGCCGGATGAGAGGGAGGTCGCACACCGAACATACGGAGATGCCGTGACCGCACGGACGGGGATGCCGTGACCGTGTGTTTTGCCGGAAGACCTTGACTGAGGCACATATGTACGGCCTGTGCGCGGGCACCGGGACGGGCGAAAGCGCCGCCCGGGACGTGGCCGATTTCGCGCCCCTCCTCTTTCCTCTCCTCTCTTCTCCTGCTTCCTCGCCTCCTTCCTCTCCCCCTACTTACGCGCGGAGGTCGGGCAGTACGGGAACCATGTCGTCCCAGCGGGCGATCTCGCAGCCGTCGCCGCGGTCGAAGCGGGCGTGGACGCGGCGTCCGGCCCAGGTGCCGGTCACGTGCGCGGTGGCCGGTCCGCCGTACTGCATCGTGCACACGGTGCCGGACCGGACCGGTGCGAAGGGATCCGTCCCCCAGGTCGTCCGGCGGTCGAGCCGCCCGCACGCCTCCCGTACGTCCGGGTGCGTGCCCCCCTCCGGATGGCACCGCAGCTCGAAGGTCCCGTCCGAGCCGCCGCCGGCCTGGCGCACGGTGACGGTCAGCCGGTCCCCGGGCCCGGCGGCCGGGCTGGGCATGGGCGGCGCGGGCCGCGACACCGCCTCGGCGGCGTACGCGCCCGGCGCCACCGGCGTGAGCGTGCCGGCGGCACCCGCGGTGACCGAGGCGACGACCCCGAGGAGGACCCGGCTCAGGGTGGCGGTGGGGCGGGTGGGGTGTGGGGTGAAGGCGAGGGGGGTGGGGGTGAGGGGGGTGGGGGGCTTCCGGCGCGCGCCGGGAAGGCTCTGCAACATGACCTGACTAACGCCATGTCCGCCCCACGGTTGCGGCGCCGTGGTGCGCCGTGTCCGCCCCACGCGGCCGCTGTGCCGCACCAGTCCCGACGGGCCATACGGCTTTGCCCTGCGGCCTCTCCGCCTAGTACCGTGGGAGGCGATTGGTGACAGCCCACCAGGCTGTGTCATCATCTGCACGCACCACTCGCGCTCGCGCGGGCGGTTGTGCTGGAGGCGTCGCCTAGTCCGGTCTATGGCGCCGCACTGCTAATGCGGTTTGGGACTTCAATCCCATCGAGGGTTCAAATCCCTCCGCCTCCGCGCTTGATCACCGAAGCCCCGGTCCACGCGACCGGGGCTTCGTCGTTCCCGCCCTCGCCCCAAGGCCACCCTCACAAGGTGTTTTCCCAGGTCACAAGGGGTGCAGCAAACGGATTTCACATGCCGACGGCAGTCATGTAATGTTCTTCCTGTCGCCGCGAGCGGGCCGAAAGGACCGGGACCGGCGAAAAACAGAACAAGCACTCGTAGCTTAACGGATAGAGCATCTGACTACGGATCAGAAGGTTGCAGGTTCGAATCCTGCCGAGTGCACAGCAGACCAGAGGCCCCGTGGAGTGATCCACGGGGCCTCTGGCTTTTGCTTGTCTGGAAGCGGAACGCGGGGACTCTGATGTGGCTCGTTGCTGCCCCGCCTTCGCCCGTGTCCGTCGGCGTAGGTTTCCTCCTCGCTGTCGGGGGACGTCGGTTGGTCAGCGCGATGTCCAGGCCCCAGGCGGTGGCCAGGGCGCCTGCCACCACCCCCGTTTCCCCAACGGTGTTCTTGATGCAGGCGAGCAGGTCCATCAGGCGGGAGGGCGGCGGCGCGCGCTGACCCGGGCCCGGAACCAGCGTGGTTCACCTGCCACCAGCCTCGGCCTCAGCCTCGCGGCGTCGGCTGGTCCGACCAGCGTGCGTCGCCACATGTGCCGCACGTTTTCAGGATTCTTTGAGCGGCGACGCGAGGGGAACGGAGACTCCCGCTTTCGGCTGAATGGAGCGACAGCCTTGACGCTGGCAGAGCTGCTGGGTCGCTGTGCGGTGCCCTGCGGATGAAGATCAAGTGGCGCTGGGCCGGTCGGGGGTCCCGGTGGTTGGCGCATACTGGTCGCAATGACAAAGCCAGGTGCACCGAAGCGCTATCTGCCCACCAGTCCCTTCAAGGCCCCGGTCGCCCCGCCTCCCAAGCACTTCGCGGTGGGCGACCAGGTCACGCATGACATGTACGGTCTCGGCCGGGTGATCGGCATCGAGGACGGGATCGCGGCGCTCGTCGATTTCGGTTCGGCGCGGCAGCGGATCCTCAGCCCGTACAGCAAGATGAGCAAGCTGTAGGGCGACCAAGGCCGGATGGCCGGACGTCCGCATCGCGGTCGGATTTCGATCGGGAGGGGTGCGCCCCTCGGTTCAGCCATGCCCCGAGTCCGCCATGCCTCGGAGTCCGGCATGCCTCCGAGTCGGTCGGGCCGCTCCGAGTCCGTCGCGCCGTCCCGACGTCCGCGTCCCGGTCGCCGGGCGGACGCGTTGTCAGTGGTGCCCTCTACTGTCGTGAGGGATGGCACGCGTGTGGAGATGTACGGGGCTGCGCTGGGGCGAGGACGGGGCGCCCTCGTTGCGGTGGGCGGGTGGACGGGGCAGTCCGCTGCCGCGGGGGAAAGCGGTGGCCTTCGAGGTCGTGAGCGACGGGCGTACGTGCGTCGGCGCTCGCGGGAACCCGTGTCCGGTGCGGGCCGAGGTGCCCGGGCGGAGTACGGGCGCCCGGTGCGAGGAGTGTGCGCGGCTCGACCGGGCGCACTCCGTGGCCGCCGACACGATCGCCGACGACCCGCGGCCGTACCACGTGTACCTCGCGTGGTTCGGGCCCGGCATGGTGAAGGTCGGGATCACCGCCGTCGAGCGCGGACCGGCGCGGTTGTTGGAGCAGGGCGCGGTGTGCTTCGGGTGGCTCGGGCGTGGGCCGTTGATGGCCGCCCGGCGGTCGGAGGAGATGCTGCGGGCCGCCCTCGGCGTGCCTGATCGGATTCCGTACGCCGACAAGCGGGTCGTGCGGGCCGGGCTGCCGACGGTCGAGGAGCGTGTCGGGGAGTTGGCCGAGCTGCACGGGCGCGCCCAGGGGCTCGCGGCGTGGCCCGAGTCGTTGGAGCGCCTTCCCTTCCAAGCCGTCGACCACTTCGGGGCGTTCGGGCTCGACGGGTTGCCGGCCGCCGACGGTGTGGTGACCGAGCTGGCTCCGGGCGGGGCCGTGGGCGGTGAGATCCTCGCCGTCGCCGGACCCGATCTCCATCTGGCCACCGGGCGCGGCGTCGTCGTACTCGACACACGGCTCATGACCGGCTGGGAGCTGACCGCACCCGTCGGCGAGGGATTCCGGGACGTCCTCACCCTGCCCGTACGGGAGTTGCGGAGCCGAGGGGACGGAAGCGTGCAGGACGGGTTGTTCTGAGACACGGGGGCGAGGGCGTTCAGGGGAGAAGGGCGGGAAGGGTGCGGGAGCGTCGCTCTCGTGGGGGCGGGCGCATCATGACGGCGCTTTCATAAAAGTGGGGTGAGTGAGGGGCCGCCCCGGGGCGTTCCTGGTGTCGCGCGGCTGTGGGGCCCCAGTGAGGCGGCCTGGGAAACGCCGTGCGGACGATCAGAAAACCGCTGGTCGGCGGGGGTGGTGTCCCAGAAGTCGGGGATCTTCCCAGGGGGTTCCTGAGAGGTGCCTGTGCGTTTCTCAGAAAAATCACAGGTTCCGGAAAGGGTGTTCTCAGGGGGCCCCGACAAGGTGTTCAGCATGACCACGACCTCGCCCCAGGGGCGCACCGAACTGCTGAGGCCGGACGGGAGCCCCGTCCGAGTGCTTGTGGTGGACGACGAGCTGTCGATCACCGAACTGCTGTCCATGGCCCTGCGCTATGAGGGATGGCAGATCCGGAGTGCGGGGGACGGCACGGGTGCCATCCAGACCGCCCGGGACTTCCGGCCCGACGCCGTCGTCCTCGACATGATGTTGCCCGACATGGACGGGCTGACCGTCCTCGGTCGGCTGCGGCGTGAGCTGCCGGACGTGCCGGTGCTCTTCCTGACCGCGAAGGACGCGGTCGAGGACCGGATCGCCGGGCTCACCGCCGGTGGCGACGACTACGTCACCAAGCCGTTCAGCCTCGAAGAGGTCGTGGCGAGACTGCGCGGGCTGATCCGGCGGTCCGGTGCTGCCGACCGTCGTTCCGACTCCGTGCTCGTCGTCGGTGACCTCATGCTCGACGAGGACAGCCACGAGGTGTCGCGCGGTGGGGCGAACATCCACCTCACCGCCACCGAGTTCGAACTGCTGCGCTTCCTCATGCGGAATCCGCGGCGCGTGCTCAGCAAGGCGCAGATCCTCGACCGCGTGTGGTCGTACGACTTCGGTGGCCAGGCCAATGTGGTCGAGCTCTACATCTCGTATCTGCGGCGCAAGATCGACGCCGGGCGTGAGCCGATGATCCACACCCGGCGTGGGGCCGGCTATCTGATCAAGCCCGCCTCGTCATGAGCGGGCGACGACGGACGCATACGCAGCAGAGGCAGCCGCGGCCGTGGCTGAGGCGAGGACAGCCGCGCACGCCGCGCAGGCCGCGCACGCTGCGTACGCGGCTCGTCGTCTCCGCGGTGGCGTTGATCGCGGTGGTGGCCTCCGTCATCGGAACCGTGACGACGTTCGCGCTGAGTGAGCATCTGTACCAGCAGCTGGCGTCCGAGGTGAAGGACATCGCCAAGCGCACCGACGGGCCCAGAGGGCCGGGGGGCGTGAGGCTCGGCACGCCGGGCGCCGTCGGCACCGGCAGCTTGACGACGGACGAGAAGCTCCAGTTCGTCACGAAGGGCGGTTCGCCGGAGTACACGATCGGCGCCGTCGTGCGGGACGGGGCCATCGTCAAGGGTGTCGTCGGCGAGCTGGCGAACTCCAGCACCACCGGCCTGCCGGACATGAAGGCCGTCACGCTGAGCGACGCGGACCTCGCCGCGCTCGCCACAGTCGCCAAGGACGGCGACACGCACAAGGTCAGCCTGCCCGACCAGGGCGAATACCTGGTCACGTACGAGACCGACCAAGACGGTGACGCGTTCTACGTGGGCCTGCCCACCAAGTCCGTCAGCAACACCCTCAGCACCCTCATCGCCGTGGAGCTCAGCGTCACCGGCGCCGGGCTCGTCGCCGCCGGCATCGCCGGGTCCGTGCTCGTCGGGGTCGCGCTGCGGCCGCTGCGGAAGGTGGCGGCCACCGCGACCCGGGTCTCCGAGCTGCCGTTGCACACCGGTGAGGTGACCCTCAACGAGCGGGTGTCGGCATCCGAGACCGATCCGCACACCGAGGTCGGCCAGGTCGGCGCCGCGCTCAACCGCATGCTCGACCACATCCACGGCGCCCTGCACTCACGGCAGGAGAGCGAGACGCGCGTACGGCAGTTCGTGGCCGACGCCAGTCACGAGCTGAGGACGCCGCTCGCGTCGATCCGCGGGTACGCCGAGCTGACCCGGCGCGGCCGGGAGGAGATCGGGCCCGACACCCGGCACGCGCTCGGGCGGATCGAGTCCGAGTCCGGGCGGATGACCATGCTCGTCGAGGACCTGCTGCTGCTCGCGCGGCTCGACGCGGGACGGCCGTTGCAGTTCGAGCGGACCGACCTCATCCCCCTCGTCGTGGACACCGTCAGCGACGCGCGCGTCGCCGGGCGGAGCCACAGCTGGCGGCTCGACCTGCCGGACACCCCCGCCCTCGTGTCGGCGGACGCGGCGCGGCTCCAGCAGGTGCTCGTCAACCTGCTCGCCAACGCCCGGACGCACACGCCACCCGGCACCACCGTCACCGCACGCGTGCAGCGGCGCGGGCCGTGGATGTGCGTCGACGTCGAGGACGACGGACAGGGCATCCCGGAGGAGTTGCTGCCGCACGTGTTCGAGCGGTTCGCGCGCGGGGACTCGTCGCGGTCCAGGGTCTCCGGCTCGACCGGACTCGGGCTCGCCATCGTGCAGGCCGTCGCCGACGCGCACGGCGGTGCCGTGACCGTCGACAGCGTGCCCGGCAGGACCGTGTTCACCGTGCATCTGCCGGCCCTCGGCCGCGACGCACCGCTGCTCGACGACGCGGCGAACTGGGAGCTCGAAGACGTCCAGCCCGACGTCCAGCCCGACGTCCAGTCCGACGGCGAGCACCACAGTGAGCACCACGGTCAGCACGACGGCGGGTTCGACCGCGCACTCGACCGCGCACTCGACCGCGCCTTCGACGGGAGCGGGTCGGTGACCGGCGCGACACCTGACCATCGGACTCACAGGCCCACCACAGTGTGAGCACACGGGCATAACAGAGCGGCTCGCGAATGTGGTCGGCATGCGAACCGACTCTTCTCCCGGCACCCTGCCGGCGCGGGAGCACCTCCCGGCCGGAAACGCCGGTACGCCTGTCCTGGACGTAGTGATCCCCGTCTACAACGAGGAGAAGGACCTCCGGCCGTGCGTGCTCAGACTGCACGAGCACCTCGCGCACACGTTCCCGTACACGTTCCGCATCACGATCGCGGACAACGCGTCGACGGACACCACCCCGCGGGTGGCGGCACGGCTGGCGGCGGAGCTCCCCGAGGTGACGTCCTTCCGCCTGGAACAGAAGGGACGCGGGCGGGCCCTGCGGACGGTGTGGTCCGCGTCCGACGCGCCGGTCCTCGCCTATATGGACGTGGACCTGTCGACGGACCTCAACGCCCTGCTCCCGCTCGTCGCCCCGTTGATCTCCGGCCACTCGGACCTCGCGATCGGCTCCCGGCTCGCCCGCTCCTCGCGGGTGGTGCGCGGCACCAAGCGGGAGTTCATCAGCCGCGCGTACAACCTGATCCTGCGCGGCTCGCTGCAGGCCCGGTTCTCGGACGCGCAGTGCGGGTTCAAGGCGATACGCCGGGACGTCGCCCAGGCGCTGCTGCCCCTGGTCGAGGACACCGGGTGGTTCTTCGACACCGAGATGCTGGTGCTCGCGGAGCGGGCCGGGCTCAGGATCCATGAGGTCCCGGTGGACTGGGTCGACGACCCGAACTCGACCGTCCACATCGTGAAGACGGCCACCGACGACCTCAAGGGTGTCTGGCGGGTGGGCAAGGCGCTGGCCACCGGGTCCCTCGCGCTCGACCGGCTCGCACGGCCGTTCGGGGACGATCCGCGGGACCGCGAGATCCAGGACGTGCCGCGCGGCCTCGCCCGCCAGCTCCTCGGTTTCTGTGTGGTGGGTGGCCTCTCCACCCTGTTCTACCTGCTCCTCTACAGCGGCTTCCGGGCCCTCTCCGGGGCGCAGATCGCCAACGCGCTCGCCCTGCTGGTGTCGGCGATCGCCAACACGGCCGCCAACCGACGGCTGACCTTCGGCGTCCGGGGCCGCGGTGGTGTCATCAAGCACCAGGCGCAGGGGCTGGTGGTGTTCGGCATCGGACTGGCCCTCACCAGCGGCTCGCTCGCCGCGCTGAACGCGGCGACCTCCGACCCCGCGCACTCCACGGAACTGGCGGTCCTCGTCGCGGCCAACCTCGCGGCGACGGTGCTGCGGTTCCTGCTCTTCCGGGCGTGGGTGTTCCCGGACCGGCGTGACGGGTCGTTCGTCGACGGCTCGTTCGTCGACGGTTCCCGTGTCGACGGCTCCCGTGTCGAGGGCCCGACCGTCGTCGCCTCGCACCACCCGGTTCCGTACCAGCCGGAGCCGTACGGCCATCCGGACCGGTTCCAGCCGACGCACACCACGACCCCGTACCCCACGACCCCGTACCCCACGACCCCGTTCCGCGCCGGAGAAGCCGCGGACCGCACCTGGGGGGAGCCGACCGTGCAGATGCGGCCGGTGGGCCCGCACGATCAGGATTCGAGGAACGCACGATGACCGCGCAGTTCGAGACGACGAGCCGGCCGGGCGGTCCCGGTCGCGCCCCCGCCCCCGGTCCCGGCCCAGACTGGGGACCGCCGCCCACCCCGACCGCCGTACAGGAACCGGTTGTTCCGGAGACACCCGCCGAGCCCCCGGCCCCGGGCGCGGGCGAGCCCGGGCAGCCCTTCGCGAAGCGCCTGTGGAGAGGCAGGCCCGAGGACCACCGCTGGATCCGCCCCGGCTTCCTCCTCGCCCTCCTGCTCATCGGCGGGCTCTACACCTGGAACCTCACGGCCTCCGGATACGCCAACTCCTTCTACTCGGCGGCCGTACAGGCGGGCAGCCAGTCCTGGAAGGCCTTCTTCTTCGGCTCGCTGGACTCCGCCAACGCGATCACCGTCGACAAGCCCCCGGCCTCCCTCTGGCCGATGGCGCTGTCGGTGCGGCTGTTCGGCCTGAACTCCTTCGCGATCCTGTTCCCGCAGGTCCTGATGGCCGTCGCCACCGCCGGGGTGCTGTGGGCGGCCGTACGCCGTCGCTTCAACGCCACGGCCGGCTTCGTCACCATGGCCGTGTTCGCGCTCACGCCGGTCGCCGCGCTGATGTTCCGCTTCAACAACCCGGACGCGGCGCTCGCGCTGTTGATGGCCGCGGCGGTCTACTGCACGCTGCGCGCGATGGAGAAGGCGCAGACGAAGTGGCTGGTCTGGGCGGGTGTCGCCATCGGCCTCGCCTTCCTGGTCAAGACGTTGCAGGCGTTCCTGATCCTGCCGGTCCTCGCGCTCGTGTACGTCGTCCTCGCACCGGCTTCGGTGAAGAAGCGGGTCAGCCAGGTGCTGCTCGCCGGGCTCGCGATGGTCGTGGCCGGCGGCTGGTGGGTCGCGATCGTCGAGTTGTGGCCCGCGTCCTCCCGCCCGTACATCGGCGGCTCGCAGAACAACTCCTTCCTCGAACTGACCTTCGGCTACAACGGTCTCGGCCGTCTCAACGGCGAGGAGACCGGCAGCGTAGGTGGTGGAGGAGGCGGCGGTGGCGGCAACTGGGGCGAGACCGGTTGGGACCGGATGTTCAACTCCTCCATCGGCGGTCAGATCTCCTGGCTGATCCCGGCCGCGCTGATCCTCCTCGGCGCCGCGATCTGGGCCACGCGGAAGCTGAAGCGCGCGGACACGACCCGTGCGGCCTTCCTCCTCTGGGGCGGCTCGCTGCTGATCACCATGGTGGTCTTCAGCTTCATGCAGGGCATCTTCCACGAGTACTACACGGTGGCTCTCGCCCCCTACATCGCGCCGCTGATCGGCATGGGCGCGGCGCTGCTCTGGGACCGGCGGGACAAGTTCTGGGCGTCGATCACGCTGGCCGCCGCCATGACGGCCACGGCCGTCTGGGGTTACGTCCTCCTCAACCGCTCCTCCGAGTACCTGCCCTGGCTGAAGTGGGTCGTGCTCGTCGGCGGTCTGGTCGCCGCGCTCGGGCTGGTCTTCGTGGCCAGGCTCGGGCGGCGGCTGGCCCTGGCGGTCGTCGGGCTGAGCCTCGTCACGGCGGTGGCGGGCCCGACGGCGTACACCCTCACCACCCTCAACGAGGGGCACACCGGTTCGATCGTGACGGCCGGACCGTCGACCCGCGGGGGCATGGGCGGTGGCCCCGGCGGCATGGGCGGCGGTCCCGGTGGGGGCGGTGGTCCCGGTGGTGGCGGTGGCGGAATGCCGGGTCAGAACAACCAACAGGGCAACGGTCAGATGGGCCAGCCCCCGACCGGCGGCTTCGGCGGCGGCCAGAACAACCAGCAGGGTCAAGGGCAGCAGAACCAGCAGGGGCAGCAGGGGCAGCAGGGCCAGGGCAACGGCCAGACGCAGGACGGTGACGGCGGTCGCACGGCCGGCGGCGGCGGTGGCGGCATGGGCGGCCTGATCAACGGCACTTCCGTCAGCGACGAGGCCAAGGAGTTGCTGGAGAAGAACGCGGGGGACTACACCTGGGCGGCCGCCGCCATCGGCGCCCAGAACGCGGCGAGCTACCAGCTCTCCACCGGCGACCCCGTCATGTCGATCGGCGGCTTCAACGGCACCGACCCGTCCCCGACCCTCGCGGAGTTCAAGAAGTACGTGGCGGACGGCAAGATCCACTACTTTATCGCCGGTGGCTCGGGCGGCCGCATGGGCGGCGGCAGCGACGGCACCTCCTCGCAGATCAGCTCCTGGGTCCAGGAGAACTTCGAGTCGGTGACGGTCGACGGCACGACGTTCTACGACCTCACGCAGGCGAAGTAGGCCAAGGCCAAGGCCGCGACACGAGCGGGGTGGTGGCCCGGGGTGCGGACGAACCTCGGGCCACCACCCTTTTTCCTCCGCCCCCACCAGGTCTCTCCTCCACCCCCACCAGGCCTTTCGTACGGCCCCACCAGGCCTTTCGTGCGCCACCTGAAACCGCGTCCGCACCGCGTTGTACGCCGTATAAGAACTGTTCTACGGTGTACAGCATGTCGACCCCCACCGCCCCCACCGCCCCCTCCCCCCAGGGGCACCCACAGCGCTGGCTCATCCTCGGTGTCATCTGTCTCGCGCAGCTGACCGTGCTGCTGGACAACACCGTGCTGAACGTGGCGATCCCGTCGCTCACCGCGGAGTTGGGGGCGGCCACCTCGGACATCCAATGGATGATCAACGCCTACTCGCTGGTGCAGTCGGGCCTGCTGCTCACCGCCGGCAGCGCGGCCGACCGCTATGGCCGCAAGAAGATGCTGATCGCGGGTCTGGTGCTGTTCGGCATCGGCTCGCTCGTGGCCGGACTCGCCCATTCCACAGGGCAGTTGATCGCCGCACGGGCCGGGATGGGTGTCGGCGGCGCGCTGCTGCTGACCGCGACCCTCGCCGTCGCCATGCAGATCTTCACGCCCGAGGAGCAGCCGAGGGCGATCGGCATCTGGGCGGCGGTCAACGCGCTCGGCTTCGCGGCCGGCCCCCTCCTCGGCGGCTTCATGCTCGGTCACTTCTGGTGGGGCGCCATCTTCCTGATCAACCTGCCGGTCGCCGCGCTCGGCGTGGTGGCCGTGATCGCGCTGGTCCCCGAGTCGAAGAATCCGCAGGGCGACCGGCCGGACCTGCTGGGCGCGCTGCTGTCGACCGTCGGAATGACCGCCCTCGTCTACGCGATCATCTCGGGCCCCGAACACGGCTGGACCTCGGGCCGCGTACTCGCCACGGCCGCCGTCGCCGCAGTCGTCCTGGTGGCGTTCGCGTACTGGGAGAGCCGTATCCCGTACCCCATGCTGGACCTCCAGTTCTTCCGCGACCGCCGCTTCACGGGTGCCGTCGCCGGGGCCGTCCTCATCACCTTCGGCATGGGAGGCGCGCTCTTCCTCCTCACCCAGCATCTGCAGTTCGTGCTCGGCTACGACGCGTTGGAGGCGGGGCTGCGGACCGCGCCGCTCGCCCTGGTCGTCGTCGTCCTCAACTTCTCGGGGCTGTCGGCGAAGTGGACGGCGAGGCTCGGGACGCCGACGTCCATCGCGCTGGGGATGGTGCTGATGGCGAGCGGGCTGGTCTCCATCGCCACGATGGCCTCCGGCGGTTACGCCGGGACACTGCTCGGGCTGGTGCTGATCGGGGTGGGCTGCGCGGTCGCCAACCCCGCGATGGCGCACGCGATCATGAGCGCGATCCCGCCGGCCAAGGCCGGGGTGGGCGCCGGGATCAACGGCACGCTCGCGGAGTTCGGCACGGGGCTGGGCGTGGCGGTGCTGGGGGCCGTGCTCAACTCGCGGTTCGCGGCGCTGGTTTCGGTGGCGGCGGCGTCGCTGCCGGCGGCGTTGGCGGGGGCGGACACGGCTGCTGAGCGGGCGGCGGTGGTGTCGGCGTTCTCCTCCGGAGTGGAGACGAGTCTGGTGGTGGGGGCGGTGGCTGTGCTGCTCGGGGGGTTGGTGGCGGCGGGGCTGCTGCGCAGGGCGGAGAAGGGGGAGCGGGAGTTGGTGGGCGCCTCATAGGGCGGGGGGCCCTGCTGTCGGGGGGCTTCGGGTTGTGCGTGGTTGCTCGCGCAGTTCCCCGCGCCCCTGGAGGGCGTGCCGCGCGCGGCCCTACCACGCTCCCTGAAAGGGCGCGTGGCCCTTCCCAGTGCGGCATCCGCCTAGCATCGTCACCGGCGGAGAAACAGAGGAAGCCGTTCTCGGAAGGTGCGTCATGGTGAAGGGAGCCGGTCGGTCCGGAGGTTCCGCGCGGGCCAGTGTGTGGCTGGACGAGAAGGCGCGGGGCGGACGGGGCGGACAGCCCTCGGGGCTGGACCGGGAGCGGATCACCGTGACGGCCGTGCGGCTGCTGGACGCCGAGGGGCTCGCCAAGTTCTCGATGCGGCGGCTGGCGGCCGAGCTGCACGTGACGGCGATGTCGGTCTACTGGTACGTGGACACCAAGGACGACCTGCTGGAACTTGCCCTCGACCAGGTCTTCGACGAGATGCGGCTGCCCCCGCCCGGCTCCGACGAGGACTGGCGGGACCAACTGCGCACGCTGGCCGGAGAGTACCGGGCGGTCCTGGTCCGCCACCCCTGGGTGTCGCCCCTCGCGGGCACCTTCCTCAACATCGGCCCGCGCGCGCTGGACTTCTCGCTCGCCGTGCAGCGCGTGATCCGCCGCACCGGGCTGCCGGCGCGCGGCCAGGCCGGTGCCATCGCGGCGGTCTTCCAGTTCGTGTACGGCTTCGGCACCATCGAGGGCCACTTCGCGCAGCGCTCCGCCACGGCCGGGATGACCCAGGAGGAGTACTTCCGCGAGGCCATGCGCGCGGTGTCCGACTCCCTCGCACCCCATGAGGTCATCCAGCACTCCGCCGACCTCATGGAGGCCCGCGGCGGCGAGACCGTCGAGGAGATGCGCGAACGCGACTTCGGCTACGCCCTGGACACCCTCGTCGCCGGCATCGAGGTGATGGCGACGAGGGGTTGAGAAGCGCTCAGCTGTCATCGCGGACGGCGACGAGGGGGTGAGAGGCGCCCTCGTCGAGGACGGCGACGAGGGCGCTACCGCGCCAGCCGTGCCGGGAAGCCGCCGGTGGCCACCGGTCCCCACCTCACCGGGGTGATCCGGATGATCGACTTGCCCTGCTTGATCATCGCCTCGCGGTACTCGTCCCAGTCCGGGTGCTCGCCCGAGATGTTGCGGAAGTACTCCACCAGGGGCTCGACCGAGTCCGGCGAGTCGATGACCTCGGCCGTGCCGTCGATCTGTACCCAGGGGCCGTCCCAGTCGTCGCTCAGCACGACGACGCTCACGCGCTCGTCCCGCTTGGCGTTCCGGGTCTTGGCCCGCTCGGGGTACGTGGAGACCACGATCCGGCCCGAGTCGTCGACACCGCAGGTCAGCGGGGAGGCCTGAGGGCCGCCGTCGGACCGCCGGGTGAGCAGGAGCGCCCGGTGCCGGGGGCGTACGAAGTCGAGCAGTTCTTCGAGGGAGACCGACGTGTTGGTCGCGATGTTCCGTGCCATGCGCTCAGCGTAGGGCCGAGGGCGCCTAATAGCTTGGGGGGACTGCGGTTCGGCGGGTGCGGGTGCGGGTGCGGGTGCGGCTGCCGGTGCGGGTGCGTTGGGGCTGTTCGCGCCCACGCGGCGGAGCCGCACATCGATACAGCCCGCGCCCCCGCAGGGCACGCTACGCGCCGCCCTGCACCGCCTGTACGTCCAGCTCGACCCTCAGCGTCGTGCCGATCGCCGCGATTCCCGCCTGCACCACCTGGTTGTAGTTCATGGCGAAGTCCGCACGGCGGAGTTCGGCGGTGGCCCGGAACGCGGCGCGGGTGCCGCCCCACGGGTCCGCGCCGGTGCCCAGGTAGGCCAGGTCCAGGTCGACCGGCCGTACGATCCCGCGCATGCTCAGCTCGCCGTGGACGGTCCACCGGTCCGGGCCGACGGGCGTGAGGCCGGTCGAGACATAGGTGATCTCGGGGTGCCGTTCGACGTCGAGGAAGTCCGGGGAGCGCAGGTGCTGGTCCCGGGTCGCGTTCCCCGTGTCGATCGAGGCGGCCCGGATCACCGCCTCCACCCGGGACTTGGTCCCCTCGTCGGGGGTCGGGGCGATCTCGACGGAGGCCGAGAAGTCGGTGAAGCGGCCGTGCACGCTGGAAATCCCGAGGTGCCGGGCCACGGCGGCGACGGAGGAGTGGGCGGGGTCGACGGTCCAGGGCCCGGGCGGCGGCAGTTCCGTACCACCCAGCCGGGTCAGCGTGACCGTACCGACCTCCGCCCCTCCGGTCGCGGTCACCAGGGCGCTGGAGGCCATCGGCGTGTAGCCGACCGCCGTCACGATCACCGTGTACGCGCCCGGCGCGAGCGGCGTGGGGTCGTGCACGACCCCTTCGGCGTCCGCCTCGGCGCGCAGCACCTGCGTCCCGGTCATGTCCGTCACGGTGACGACCGCGTGCGACACGGCCCAGCCGTCCCGGGTACGAATCCTCGCGGTCAGCCCGGCCCGCCCGGTGGGCCCTGCCGGTCCGGCCGGGCCCACCTGTTCTGTCCGCCCTGCCTGCCCTGCCGGTTCCATGTCCGTCAACTCCTCAGCATGCGACCGGCCGGTGGAGCGGGGGGAGGCTCCACCGGCCGGTGGTTCAACTGTCATCTGCCCGAAGGCCCGAAAGCCCGAGAACTCGGAGGCACGAGAACTCGGAGGCCCGAACTACTCGCCGGGGTGCGCGAGTTCGATGTCGTGGCCGTCGACGCCGGGGCCGCTGACCGTCAGGGCCGTGGCCACGGGCGGGTAACCGGTCGCGATGACCGTGTACTCGCCGCTGTCCAGGTCGGCGAAGGCGTACGCCCCGTCCGCGCCGGTGGTGGCCGTGCCTACCACGTTGCCCGCCGCGTCGACGATGGTCACGCGGGCGTCGGCCAGCACCCCGCCCGCTGCCCGTACGACCCCCTGGAGCCGGGCCCCGGCCTCCAGGTCGATCTCGATCCGGGTGATCCCGGTGCCGCCGACCTCGACGGGCAGGGCACGCGGGCGGAACCCGGCGGCGTTCACCGCGACGGTCACCCCGCCCGGCACCAGCTCGCCGAAGCCGAACTCGCCCTGCTCACCGGTGACTCCACTGGCCAGCACGTCGCCACGCACATCGGTCACGACGACCATGGCGTCCTGCACGCCCTGTCCGGCCCCGGCGGCCCGCACCACGCCGCTCAGCCCGCTGGTCCCGCTGAGCAGGATGTCGTACGCGACCGGCTCGTCGTTCACGACGACCGTGGACGCCTGCGGCTGGAACCCGTCGGCGGCCGCGATCAGGACGTACGACCCGGCGGCGGGCGCGTCCACCGAGTAGGCCCCGCCGGCCCCCGCGACCGAACGGCCGAGCTGCCGCCCGCCGAGCGAGATCAGGGTGACGGCGGCCCGCGGCACGGGCACGCCCTCGGCGCCGCGGACCTGCCCCCGTACGGGGATGCCGCTGCCGGTACCGCCGCCGGCACCGCTGCCGGCGCCCGTGACCGGGGCGACTTCGGTCGAGGCCGTTGCCGCCGCCCGGGGTGCCTCGGCCGTGGCCGAGCCGGTGGACACCGTGGCCGGAGTCTCGGCCGGGAGCGCCTCGGTCGGCCGGGCCGCGTCGGACGCCTGGGCCGCCTGGGCTGCCTGGGCGAGCGCTCCGGTGGTCCGCAGCGGGACCTCCTTGATGAAGAGGGAGAAGACGAGCGCGAGGACGGCGAAGGGGGCGGCGTAGAGGAAGACGTCTCCGATGCCGTGGCCGTAGGCGCTCTCGATGACCGCGCGGATCGGTGCGGGCAGCGCGTCCAGGTCGGGGATCTCACCGTGGCCCGAGCCCGAGCCGGAGACCCCGAGCTTGGCGAGGCCCTCCTCGGCGTAGTGCGTGATCCGGTGGCTCAGCACCGCGCCCAGCGCCGAGACGCCGATCGCGCCGCCGAGGGAGCGGAAGAAGGTGACGACCGAGCTGGCGGCGCCGAGGTCGCTCGGGGCGACCTGGTTCTGCGTGCACAGCACCAGGTTCTGCATCATCATGCCGACGCCGAGCCCGAGCAGCGCCATGAAGATCGCCACGTGCCAGTACGGGGTGTCGTGGCGGAGGGTGCCCAGCAGGCCGAGGCCCGCGGTGACCAGCACACTGCCGGCGAGCAGCCAGGCCTTCCAGCGGCCGGTGCGGGTGATGACCAGTCCGGAGACGGTCGAGGAGACGAACAGACCGGCGATCATCGGGATGGTCAGGACGCCGGACATGGTCGGGGACTTGTCGCGGGCCAGCTGGAAGTACTGGCTGAAGAAGATGGTGCCGGAGAACATCGCGACGCCGACGAAGAGCGAGGCCAACGAGGCCAGGGTGATCGTCCGGTTGCGGAACAGCCGCAGCGGGACGATCGGCTCGCTCGCCTTCGCCTCGACGAGGAGGAAGAGCCCCAGCAGCAGAATCGTGCCGCCGACCATCGTGTACGTCTGCCACGACACCCAGTCGTACTTGTCACCGGCGAAGGTCACCCAGATCAGCAGCAGGCAGACCGCGGCGGTGATGAGGAACGCGCCGGCCCAGTCGACCTTGGCCTTGCGCCTGACGACCGGCAGGTGCAGCGTCCGCTGGAGCACGATCAGGGCGATGACGGCGAAGGGGACACCGACGTAGAAGCACCAGCGCCAGCCGAGCCAGCTCGTGTCGGTGATGACACCGCCGACCAGCGGACCGCCGACCATGGCGGTGGCGAAGGTGGCGCCGAGGTAGCCGTTGTACCGGCCGCGCTCACGCGGGGAGATCATCGCCGCGAGGATGATCTGGGCCAGCGAGGAGAGCCCGCCCATGCCGATGCCCTGGACCGCGCGGAACCCGATGAGCATCCCGGCGTTCTGCGAGAGTCCGGCGGCGGCCGATCCCAGCACGAAGATCACGAGCGCGAGCTGGATCAGCAGCTTCTTGGAGAACAGGTCGGCGAGCTTGCCCCACAGCGGGGTGGACGCGGTCATCGCCAGCAGCGACGCGGTCACCACCCAGGTGTACGCGCTCTGGCCGCCGCCGAGGTCCTTGATGATGTCCGGCAGCGCGTTCGACACGATCGTCGACGACAGGATCGCCACGAACATGCCGAGCAGCAGCCCGGTCAGCGCTTCCATGATCTGCCGGTGGGTCATCGGGGCGTGGTCGCCACCGCTGTGGGGGGCACCCTTGGCGGGTCCTCCACCGTGCTTGGCGTGAGCCCGCACACCGGCTGGTGTGGTCGTTGCCATGGGGCTTCCTTTTCCTACGGGTCTTTGCGGGTGTACGGGTTGTGGGGTGGCCGCCGCGACGTGGACGTTCGGGTCGCCCGCGTTCCCGGCCGAACTCGGTCGCTCTCGGCGAACTAGGCCGCTATACGGACGTGCGGGTCGGCGGGGTCGGTGCGGCCGGCGGGGTCGGCGTCCGGGCCGGCGCGGGGGCGTCGAAGCTCTCCCGCAGCCGGGCCAGGAGCCGGGTCAGTTGTCCGACCTCGTCGTCGGACCAGTCGCTCAGCCGGGCGGCCATCAGTCGGCTGGTGCGCCGGTACAGCTCGGTGACCACGTCCCGGCCCTCGGGGGTCAGGCACAGGATGCGTGAGCGTTTGTCCGCCGGGTCGGGGAGGCGTTCGATCCAGCCCCGCTCGGCGACGTGCGCGACGTGTCGGCTGGTCACCGACATGTCGACGGAGAGCAGCTCGGCGAGCCTGCTCATCCGCATCTCGCCGTGCCGGCCCAGCAGCTTCAGGACTCCCGCCGATCCGCCGGGGCACTCGTACGGCAGCATCCGTGCGATCTCCCGGTTGACGGCCCCGATGGCGCTGAGCTGACGGGCCAGCTCCTCGTAGTGCGCTTGCCCGGCCATGGAGTCCCTCCCGCTTTGTTGCTTAGGGCAACCATAGGACTGGATGGTTGCTACAGGCAAATGGAATCGGGGTTCGCGCGGCCCAAGTCTTGGCAAAGGGGAACGTTCGGGGTCTCCCGGGCGGACAACCCCGCTTGGGCGCGTCCTGCCGGATTCGCTAAGGTCTCGGGCCATGGCCGACAACCAGAACCCCCAGGGCAACTACGACCCCGCGGGGAGCACGCAGATGTTCCGCGCCTTCGTCGACGAGACGCCGGCGGGGGGCCGACAGGTCGCCGCGACCGGGTCGTCCGGGCCGCGGGTCGGTGTGATCGTCGGTGTGATCGCGGCGGTGGCGGTGGTGGCCGCGGTGGTGTGGCTCGCGCTGGTGTGAGGCCGTCAGGTGGGCTGCCTGTGCCTACTCGGCTGCCGGTGCCTACCCGGCTGCCGGGTGCGGTGCGTTGGCGGCCGCGGGCCCGGTGGGGCTTCTCGCGCAGTTCCCCGCGCCCCTGAAAAGCAGGGGCTGCGCCCCGTGCTTTTCATCGGCCGCGGCCCCGGCGTCTTTCATCGGCCGCAGCCTCGCCGTCCCTCAGGCCGGCAGGTCTTGGTCTTGGTCTCTTGGGGGCGCGGGGAACTGCGCGAGCAACCACGAACCACCCGCACCCGCCACCCACCAGCGCACCGCACCACACCGCACCCGGCAGGCAATCAGGCGCCCCCGGTAGCCGAGTAGGCACCGGCCGTCGAGTAGGCGCCCCGCGGACGCGCTGACCGCCGGGTTGCCGTGGAGCTCGGCAACCCGGCGGTCACGTGTCAACGCGTGGCCGATGCGGCCTCAGTCGGAGATCAGGCCCTCACGGAGCTGAGCCAGGGTCCGGGTCAGGAGCCGGGAGACGTGCATCTGGGAGATGCCGACCTCTTCGCCGATCTGGGACTGCGTCATGTTCGCGAAGAACCGGAGCATGATGATCCGGCGCTCGCGCGGCGGCAGCTTGGCCAGCAGCGGCTTCAGGGACTCCCGGTACTCCACGCCCTCCAGCGCCGTGTCCTCGTAGCCGAGGCGGTCCGCGAGGGAGCCCTCGCCGCCGTCGTCCTCGGGCGCCGGGGAGTCGAGCGAGGACGCCGTGTACGCGTTGCCGACGGCGAGGCCGTCGACCACGTCCTCCTCCGAGACGCCCAGGACCGCGGCGAGTTCGGTGACCGTCGGCGAGCGGTCGAGCTTCTGCGAGAGCTCGTCACTGGCCTTGGTGAGCGCCAGCCGCAGCTCCTGCAGCCGCCGCGGCACCCGGACCGACCATGACGTGTCGCGGAAGAAGCGCTTGATCTCGCCCACGACCGTCGGCATCGCGAACGTCGGGAACTCCACGCCCCGTTCGCAGTCGAAGCGGTCGATCGCCTTGATCAGGCCGATTGTGCCGACCTGGACGATGTCCTCCATCGGTTCGTTGCGCGACCGGAAACGTGCGGCGGCGTAACGCACCAGCGGGAGGTTGAGCTCGATCAGGGTGTCCCGGACGTAGGCGCGCTCGGGGCTGTTCTCGTCCAACGCGGCGAGCCGCAGGAACAGGGAGCGGGACAGGGTGCGGGTGTCGATGTTCGCCGAGGCCGACAAGGCCGGGAACTCAGACGCCGGCGGAGCCTGGGGACCGGGAAGGCCCTCGAGCGCCTGAAGGTCCTGAGGGGCCTGGATAGCGTCGGGCGCGGTTTCGCTCTTGGCGAGCGTGAGCACCTTCGAGCTGCCCTGGTCTGCGGACATGCCACCCCCTTTGGGTCGCGGACGGTCGCGGCGGACGCTCCCGTCGTAAGGAACGCAGCCTCCACCTGAATACCGGCGGCGAGGCCACGGCAAACGCGCTGGGGGAAGAATGTCACACGTCGGCAACGCGATGTAGTGACATGTCGACATGGAGAGGGTGAATAGGCCCTGGAAAGAGGCGTTCTGATGGTGTTTCAGTGCAGATCGACCTGAAAGAGCATCAAAGAGCGATTCGCTCTCACCGGTGATATCTCGACAGCGCATTCGGTCACGCCCATGGCCTGCGCACGTGTACCGCTGGCCGATTCTGTGCGCCCCGCCTGCCATCGTGCGCCCCGCGTGCCCCATGGTCCATCCGGGAAGGTGTGGACGGTTCCTTGTTACCGAGGGTCACGCGCGAATGCCCTGTCAGGGGTGCGGTGAAGGAGCGACCGGCCCCCGACCCATCGCGCACCCGCAGATGGCCATGAACCCGGCCGGCGAGCAGGCGCCCGACGGCCGGGCGGGGCGCTACACCGCGGAGCGCTACACCTCGATCCGGTTGGCCGACCGCAGCCGTGCGAAGCTCCGCGCCAGCAGCCGCGACACATGCATCTGGGAGACCCCCAGTTCGGCGCTGATCTGCGACTGCGTGAGGTTGCTGTAGTAGCGGAGCAGCAGGATCCGCTGCTCGCGTTCGGGGAGTTGGACGAGGAGGTGCCGTACGAGGTCACGGTGTTCGACCCCGTCGAGTTCGGGGTCCTCGTAGCCGAGCCGGTCGAGCAGTCCCGGCAGCCCGTCGCCCTCCTGCGCTGCCTCCAGCGAGGTCGCGTGGTACGAGCGGCCCGCCTCGATGCAGGACAGGACCTCCTCCTCGCTGATGCGCAACCGCTCGGCGATCTCCGCGGTGGAGGGGGTGCGGCCGAAGGCGGTGGTGAGATCCTCGGTCGCGCTGTTCACCTGGACCCACAGCTCGTGCAGCCGACGCGGGACGTGGACCGTGCGGACGTTGTCGCGGAAGTACCGCTTGATCTCCCCGACGACGGTCGGCATGGCGAAGGTCGGGAACTGCACGCCGCGGTCGGGGTCGAAGCGGTCGATCGCGTTGATCAGTCCGATGGTGCCGACCTGGACCACGTCCTCCATGGGCTCGTTGCGGGAGCGGAAACGGGCGGCCGCGTAGCGCACGAGCGGGAGGTTCGCCTCGATGAGCGCCCCGCGCACGCGGTTGTGCTCCGGAGTGCCCGGCGCCAGATGCTTCAGCTCGCCGAACAGGACCTGGGTGAGGGCCCGGGTGTCGGCGCCGCGACGTTTCTCCGGGGCGGGGGCCGTGGCCTGGCTGGTGACCTGGGCCGGTGCGGCATCGGGAGCGGGGACGTCTTCCTGGGGAGGCGCAGTACTGGCCGACACGGTCAACGCCACCTCTTCATCCATCAACTCAACCGTCAAAAGCGGTCATAGCATCACAAGACATGTGCACTGTGATCAAGCACCACATATCGCCGTGTTGAGAAAAAAGCCCCGCGCTGCGGGAGCACGGGGCGGAGAAGACGTGAGGAACGAACGCCGGAAAGGCGCTGGGGAGGGGCGGAGGCGGACCGCGGAAGCGGGTGCGGCTGAGGCTGAGAACGGGAAGGTGCGGCTCAGCGCGGGCGGGTGCGGCTCAGCGCGAGGGGGTGCGGCTCAGAACTCGTAGTCGGCGATGATCCACGTCGAGAACTCGTGCCACAGCGCCACGCCCGCCTGGTGGTCCGGGTGCTCGACGTACGTCCGCAGCGCGTCCGCGTCGTCGAACGCGGAGTTGATCGCGAAGTCGTAGGCGATGGGGCGGTCGCTGACGTTCCAGCCCAGCTCCCAGAAGCGGATCTCGCCGATCCTGCCGTCGAGCGCGCGGAACGCGTCCACACCCTTCACGACCCGCGGGTCGTCGCGCTCGACGCCCTCGTTGAGCTTGAAGAGGACCAGGTGGCGGATCATGGGTGCTCCGGAGTGGTCGTACGAGGTGCTGGGCAGCGGCGGCCCGGGACCCGGGGTCTACTGGGCCCCGTCGGCGATCCAGGTGAAGAAGTCGCCGATGGCCTGGGCGGCGTTGGAGATGCCCTCGAACCCTATCTGGACGTAGTCGGCGGCGTTTTCCGGGTCTGTGATGATCACGTAGGCCACGAAGACCACAAGCACGTACAGTGCGATCTTCTTCCCCTGTACCGCCACCGCGGCCTCCCCCGCCTTGTGCCCTGTGGGCCCCATGGGTCCCTCTTTGTCGGCGGCGAGTGTAACCCGATCATGCGTTCGCAGGAGAGGCTGCGGAGCCGTGGAACGCAGGAAGGGCCCCGTCTGACGACGGGGCCCTTCTCCAGCGGTAGCGGAGGGATTTGAACCCTCGGTGACTTGCGCCACACTCGCTTTCGAGGCGAGCTCCTTCGGCCGCTCGGACACGCTACCGAGGGAGACCTTACAGCAAGGTGGGGCGTGCTTTGAAATCGGTATCGGGCGGGGGCGGAGCCCGGTGCCGGCGGGGCTCAGCGGGTGCGGAAGAAGTCGGTGAGAAGACGGGCGCAGTCGTCGGCGAGGACCCCCTCGACGACCTCGGGGCGGTGGTTGAGACGACGGTCGCGTACGACGTCCCAGAGGGAGCCGGCGGCTCCGGCCTTCTCGTCGCGCGCCCCGTAGACGACGCGGTCGACCCTCGACTGCACCAGGGCGCCCGCGCACATCGTGCAGGGTTCGAGGGTGACGACGAGGGTGCAGCCGGTGAGCCGCCATTCGCCCGCCCGTCTCCCGCCACCACCCTTGCCGGAGGCGCTTCGCGCCGCTGAATCTCTCAAAGCCACGGCGGCGCGGCGGACGGCGAGCACCTCCGCGTGCGCGGTGGGGTCGCCGGTCGCTTCGCGTTCGTTGTGTCCGGCGGCCAGTACGGTCGTGCCGTCCGGGGCCAGGACGACCGCGCCGACCGGGACGTCACCGCCCTCGGCGGCCCGCCTCGCCTCGACCAGGGCGAGGCGCATCGCGGCCCGCCACGGGTCGCGCACGGGATCGATCCCGGCCGATGCGTCCGCGCCGCTCGCGCCAGCCCCTCCGGCGGCGCCGGTCGCTCCGGTCGAGCCAGTCGCGCCCGTCGAGCCGGTGGCGCCCGTCGCTCCGGTGGAGCCGGTTGCCTCGGTCACCGGGGGAAGTCCCCCGGCGGGTACGGCGGAGTCAGCGGACCGTCTCCAGGACTTCCGACGCTCCGAGGGCCTCGGCGATCGAGCTGAGGGCGTCGTCGGCGTCGAGAGCGCGCAGCTCCTTCTCGCTCACGCCCAGGTCGTCGAGGATCTCGGTGTCGCCTACGGGGCTGTGCGGAACGGCCTCGGTGCTCGTGTCGTCGTCATCGTCGTCCGGCTCGCCGTCCTCCGTCCCGTCCAGGTCGAGGGATTCCAGGTCGGCGTCGATGTCGCCGGGCTCCCTCCCGAGCAGTTCGTCGGTGAGCAGGATCTCGCCGTAGCTGCTGCGGGCAGCGGCGGCGGCGTCCGACACGTAGATACGAGGGTCGTCCTCGCCATCGATGCGGACGACGCCGAACCACGCGTCCTCCTGCTCGATGAGCACCAGCACCGTGTCGTCGTCGGGCGAGGCTTCACGGGCCAGGTCGGCCAGATCCGACAGGGTTTCCACATCGTCGAGCTCTGTGTCGCTCGCTTCCCACCCGTCTTCGGTGCGCGCGAGCAGTGCGGCGAAGTACACCGTGACTCTCCCACTGGTCATAGGTGTGCCGGTCGGGGGTCCCCCCGGCGGAGGTTGTGGGTGGGGAGGCTTGCGGTCCGAGCCCCACCCACTCGGAATCGTGGCAGAAACAGAGCGCACAGGGGACGTCTTCGGCTCCCTGTGTCCGGCTCTTTTGATCGCCGGTGGGTCCGCCGTTCACCTGCGTACCTGTTGCCGCCACCAGCGGATCGTACGCGCAGTTCCTGGCCGCATATGCACGACCACCCCGTGAACGCCCCACACAGACCCCACGAACCCGGCGCATGGGCCCCCATGGGCGCGTCCGCGGAGGGCCGGAGACGGCGGGTGGGGCGGGGCGAGGGACGGAGGAAGGGCCCGGAGGGCGGGGCGCCCCGGGGTCACCAGCGGAACGTGCGCATGCGCATGGCGTGGCGCAGGCGCGCGGCCTTGGCGCGGCGGGGCTGGACGCGGTCGCGCAGCTCCCGCGCCTCCGTCAGCTCCCGCAGGAACTGCGCCCGCCGTCGCCGTCGCGCCGCGTCGCTCTCCGAGCCGGTCTCGCGTGTGCTCTCGCGCGTGCTTTCTCGTGTGCGCTCGGCCGCTCCCGCCATCTCCTCAACCCCCTGGGTCGCACGGTCCGACGCCTGCCCGCGCCCGCGGGGTGCCTCGGCCGGTCCGCCCCTGGTCCGCGCGGTCCCGCCCGCCGTTCGTGCTGGCTTGTCGGTCATGTGCCCCCGCTCGGCCGTCGGCTGCTGATCGGCGGCGGTTCCGGAGTGGGCGAACGTCGGGCCTCGGCTCGTTCGGGCGCCGCTCTGTTCATCCCACTTTCCCTCCGACGGCGGGTTTGATGCCATCGGGAAGGGCGGACCGTGCGGGGGCGCTCGCGCATGCCGCCCCGGTTACTGTTGTGGACATGCGTCTCCATGTCGTCGACCACCCTCTGGTCGCTCACAAGCTCACCACGCTGCGCGACCAGCGCACCGACTCCCCGACCTTCCGTCGTCTCGCCGACGAACTGGTCACCCTGCTCGCCTACGAGGCCACGCGGGACGTGCGCACCGAGCTCGTCGACATCACGACGCCGGTCGCCGCGACCACCGGCGTCAAGCTCTCCCACCCGCGCCCGCTCGTCGTGCCGATCCTGCGGGCCGGCCTCGGCATGCTCGACGGCATGGTCCGGCTGCTGCCGACCGCCGAGGTGGGCTTCCTGGGCATGATCCGCAACGAGGAGACGCTGGAGGCCTCCACGTACGCCACCCGCATGCCGGAGGACCTCTCCGGGCGCCAGGTGTACGTCCTCGACCCCATGCTCGCGACCGGCGGCACCCTCGTCGCCGCGATCCGTGAGCTGATCGCCCGCGGCGCCGACGACGTGACCGCCGTGGTGCTCCTCGCCGCCCCCGAGGGCGTCGAGGTCATGGAGCGCGAGCTGGCCGGCGCCCCCGTGACGGTCGTGACGGCCGCGGTCGACGAGCGCCTCAACGAGCACGGCTACATCGTGCCGGGCCTGGGAGACGCGGGCGACCGGCTGTACGGCGCCGCCGAGTAGCCGGAGCGGGGTTCCGCCTCAGCAGGTCCTCGTCGTGGTGGGCGTCGGCTCGGGGCTGGTCAGATCGGCCAGCGCCTTGTCGGCGTCCTTCTGCTTGCTGAGGGCCTTGAAGCCGGTACCGATGATCAGGTCCACCTCGGTGGCCTTCGTGCGGCCGTCGGTCTTCAGCTGGGCACCGGTGAGCTGGGTGTTGAGAACGGGCAGCGCCGCGTCCTCGGCGGCCTTCGCGCCGAGCAGGAGCGCGGCGCCCTTGACCTTCTTGTCGTACTCCTTCGTCGCGTTCCCCACGTTGCCGATGCGGAAGCCGCGCTTCTTCAACTCGTCGGCGGTGTCCTTGGCGAGGCCCGCGCGGGGCGTGGCGTTGAGGACGTTGACGGTGATCTTGCCGGGCGCGGGGAAGCCGTTCACCGACGCGCCGGGCTTGTCGGCCCTGTCGGCCGTGCCCCTGTCGGCCTTGCCGGACTTCCCGGCCGATCCGCTCGCCTTCGGGGACGGGCTCACCCGGGTCGCGCAGTCGGCCTTGGGGCCGGCCGCCGCGGCCTGGTCCTCGTCGCCCGTGAAGACGTCGATGAGCTGCAGGGTTCCCCAGCCGACGAGGCCGAGCGCGGCCGTGGACGCGACGACCGCGAGGACGAGCCTGCGGCGCCTCCTGGGCCGGCGCAGCCTCGGGTACTTGTCCCCCGTGATCCGGTACTGGCCGCCCATGCCGGGAGGAGTCAGCATGCTCATGGGCGCAGCGTAGTGCCGTTGGGCGGCGATGCCTACTAGATGATCATTCACCGCGCTGCAGTCCAACCCGAAAGGGCCAACGGGCCGATGGGGTCAAAGGCCGGTGGGTCAAAGGCCGACGGACCGATGGGCGGCGGGGTTACACGCCGATGGGCCGACGGGTGGTGGGGCCGACGGGTGGTGGGGCCGAAGGCCGGTGGGCTGACGGGCGGTCAGGCCACCGGGCGGTCAGGCCACCGGGCGGTTCGGGCGGGCGCGGGTGAGGGGCCGCCCGGCCGTGGAGGGCGGCTAGTCCAGTTCGAGGACGCGTGCGTGCAGGACCTGGCGTTGTTGGAGGGCGGCGCGGACCGCGCGGTGGAGGCCGTCCTCCAGGTACAGATCGCCCTGCCACTTCACCACGTGCGCGAAGAGGTCGCCGTAGAAGGTGGAGTCCTCGGCGAGGAGGGTCTCCAGGTCCAACTGCCCCTTGGTCGTCACGAGCTGATCGAGGCGGACCGGGCGCGGCGCGACGTCCGCCCACTGCCGGGTGCTTTCCCGGCCGTGGTCGGGGTACGGCCGGCCGTTTCCGATGCGCTTGAAGATCACACGGAAAGCCTACCGGTCCAGACGTTCCGGGCGCAGCCATGGCGACGGAGTGCGACCCCCGAAAAGGCGCCGCGAAGTGGGGCAAAAGGGTAATTCTGTGGGGGTTCGGTGGTGGTCATGGGCGCGCGGTGGGGCCATTTGGGGGCGCGAAGGGGGCGCTGTGCGGGGCGTCGGGAATTCTCCGCGCTCGTGGGCCGCCCATCCGCGGTTCTTCCTGGCTTCGCCGGGATCGCCCGTATGTCGGCCGGGTTCCGGTGCGCGTGGAGGGTGAACGCCCTGGAGCTGGTGGGGTACAGGGCGCTTCACCTGGGTGAGTTGAGGGATCGGCGTCGGGTCAGCCGTGGTTCGGGTCCCGCCGCGGCTGCTTGTCGGTGTCGCCGACCCGGGAGTGTTCGGATGTCCGTTCGGATTCCGGCTCGGGGGCGCGGGCGGGGGCAGGGGCGCTGCGATGGGCCTCTGCCTGAAGGAGCGCGCGAACGACCGTGTAGGGGTCTGCGGGCATGGGGGTCTCCTGTCCTGTGCTTGGGGTGTGGTCTGTGGGTCGAGTGAGCCGGGGGCTCGCTCAGCAGCGCAGGACCACGGAGCGCAGGGCGTGGAGGGGGTACGTGTGCCCGGGCCAGGGTGGGGCGGGGTGGAGGTGGTGGCCGGGCGGGGGCGTCGGCGAGGGGCGGGGGGACCTGACCGGGGCCGAGCGCGGTGGGGCGACCGGGCGGGGCGCGTGGCGGTTCTGGGGCCGGGGGGCGCTCTCGAGCAGGTCGCACTCGGCGGCGGGGAGTTCGCTCGACAGCGTGAGCGGGAGGGAGGGAGCGGCGTGGGTGGCGGCGTGTTCGGTGGGGACGAGCAGGACGATGGTGAGCGCGAGCACCCTCAGCCAGACCCTGCGCCGCGCGTACCGCCTGCCCCGGACACGCGGGGTGTCCGTGGGGCGGGAGCGGGCGCTGGGGTGCACGGGGGATGTTTTCCAGGGGCGGGTGTGCGTGTACCGGGTGGAGCCGGGGATCCGCTCGGTCGGCGTAGGGGGGAGGGGGAGGCGGAGCGTTGGGGGGAGGTGGGAACGCGGGGACGCGGGCGAGGTGGTCACGCAGTCGCCCGGTAACGGTGGCCAGGCGGCCAGCTCGACGGCCAGGCGGCCACCCTGGTGGCGCGGCGGCCACCCCGGCGGCTCCCTGACCCCCAGGCTCTTCCTGGCCTCCTTAGCTTCTGTGCCTTCCGAGCCCTCGGCCTCTCGGCCTTCCGAGCGTCGGCTCCCGGGCCTCCCGGTCTCCTGGCTGCAGAGCCTCCGAGTCCCTCAGGTCCTTGGCCTTTCGGCTTTCGGGGTCCCCGGCCTTCCGGCCTTCCGTGCTCCCAGGAACCTCGTGGTCTTCCGGCCTCGTGGTCTTCCGGCCTTCTGCTCTTCCGAGCGCCCGAGCCCCGGCCTCCTGGCCCCCTGGCCTCCCGAGCCCTGGCCTCCTGGCTTCCGAGCGCCGGCTCCCGGGCCTCCCGGACTCCTGGCTGCAGAGCCTCCGAGTCCCTCAGGTTCTCGGCCTTTCGGCTTTCGGGGCCCCCGGCCTTCCGGCCTTCCGCCCTTCCAGGAGCCTTGCGGCCTAGTACTCTTCCGGGCCTCCGAGCCCCTAGCCACTGGCCCCCAGCCCAGGTCCTCGGCCTCTCGGGCTTCCGTGCTCCCAAGCCTTCCGGCCTTCCGCCTTCCAGGCCGCCCCGGGTCTCCCGGCCCCGTATTTATGACCGGCTCCGCTCTCTTCAGGCTGTCGGGGGGCGACCAGGGCGCCCCGTTACTTGCCGGAGGCCTTCGCGGCTTTGGCCGCTGCCTTCATCTCCTGTTTGTGCGCGCGGACCTTGGCCAGGGATTCGGGTCCTTTGATGTCGGCCACGGAGCGGAAGGAGTCGGGGTCGCCGTACGAGCCCGCGGCCTCGCGCCAGCCGGTGGGGTGGACGCCGAGTTGTTTCCCGAGGAGGGCCAGGAAGATCTGGGCCTTCTGGTGGCCGAAGCCGGGGAGGGATTCGAGGCGGGAGAGGAGCTCCTTGCCGGTCGTCACGTCCTGCCAGACCGCGCTCGCGTCACCGTCGTAGTGCTCGACGAGGTACTGGCACAGCTGCTGGATCCGCTTCGCCATGGAGCCCGGGTAGCGGTGGACCGCGGGCTTGGTGGACAGCAGCGCGGCGAAGGACTCCGGGTCGGTCGCCGCGATCTCGTGGGCGTCCAGGTCGTCGGCGCCGAGGCGTTGGGCGATGGTCCAGGGGCCCTTGAACGCCCACTCCATCGGTACTTGCTGGTCCAACAGCATGCCGACCAGCGCGGCGAGGGGACTACGGCCGAGGAGGTCGTCCGCTTCGGGGTCCTGGGCGAGGTGAAGGGTGACGTTCATGCCCCGATGATCACCCGTCCCCCGCCGTGCCGCAGCCCGGCCTCGGATCCGCTTCGTCGGGGCGACGGACCGGGGCGCGGTCGTGTGTGCGGGGAAGGCGGGGCCCTCGGGCTTCGTCAGGGGCGCCAGTAGCCGAGGGCGTGGATGCGTTGCTTCGGCAGGCCCAGTTCCTTGCGGAAGTGCGCCGTCAGGGAACGGGTGGTCGCCGTGTCGCAGGCGATCCAGACGTAGGGGTCGGGGGTGTCGGCGAGCAGGGCGGGGGCGTCGGCCTTCACCTGGGCGATCAGGTGTGCGCCGGCGTCCTGACGTGAGATCGGGCGGACGTCGTGGCGGGAGGGATCGACACGGAAGGGGAGCCCGCCCGTGCCAGTGACGGCGCCTGTGCCAGTGACGGCGCCCGGCCCCGAGCTGGCCCCCGTTCCCGAGCTGCCCTCCGTCCCCGAGCTGGCCTTCGGCCCCGAGCTGGCCTTCGGCCCCGTGCCGCCCTCCGGCCCCGTGCCGCCCTCCGGCCCCGAGCCGGCGCCCGTCCCCGAGCCGGCCTCCGGCCCCGTGCCGCCCTCCGTCCCTGAGTCGGTGGCCCTGGGCGCCCCCGCCGGCCCCGAGGTCCGCGCCTCGCGCGTCGCCTCCGCGTCCGTAGGGGTCTCGAACCAGATCGTCGCCGGGGCCGAGGGGAGGGCGGTGAGGAGGGAGTTGATGGCGGGGAGGGAGGCCGGGTCGCCGATGACGAGGAGGTGGGAGGGGGCCGGGTCCGGGTCGGTGAAGGCGGTGCCCTGGACCGTGGCCTCGATGGTGTCACCCGGCTTCGCGGCGCGAGCCCAGTCGCTGGCGTGACCGTCGTGGAGGGCGAACTCCAGGCTGAAGGTGCCGGCCGCCGGGTCGGGGTCCACCAGGGTGTACGCCCGCTGGTGCGGTTTGCCGGCGGCGTCGAACCAGAGGCGGACCCACATCGTCGGATGGACGCCGGTGACCGCGAGCATGCCGCCGTCGGTGAGGTGAATCCGGCGGTAGTGCTCGGTGACTTGTTCCGCACCGGTCACCGTGAGGACGAAGTCCTTGCCCCGGAGCAGTTTGAGGACCGCCCCCTCCCAACCGTGCCCCTGCCCCATGGATTCTGCACCCTTCACGTACGCTTTGATCACGGATTGCTTAGGTGAGGCTAACCTAAATCACAGGCGGGGTGCAGAAATGCGGGACATCAGCGGTGTGCGGGGGCATGCTCGGGGGAGTGATTCAAGCCATGCCGGCTGTGCGGGCCATGCCAGCCATGCGGGCCATGGGGGCCTGGGGGGCCATGGGGCGTACGGGACTTTCCGTGATGCCTGGGGCATTCCGCATCTGCGCGCCACCGACGCCCGCGCTCTCGCCCACGCCCAGGGCCGGGTCACGGCCCTCGACCGGGCCTGGCAGCTGGAGGTCGAACGCCACCGTGTGCAGGGCACCTCGGCCGCCTTCCTCGGCGTGGACTCCCTCGGCTGGGACCGGTTCGCGAGACGGGCGCGTCTGGAGGACACGGCCCGAAGATGCTTCGCGCGGCTGGAGCGTACGGATCCGGAGAGCGCCGACTGGGTCCGCGCGTACGTGGAAGGCGTGAACGACGGACTCGTCGAGGGCGCCCGGCGCGCGCCCGAGTTCGCTCGTGCCGGGCTCGTGCCCGGCCGCTGGGAGGCCTGGCACCCGCTCGGGGTCTGGATCGCCACGCACATCCTGTTCGCCGGGTTCCCCGCCAAGCTCTGGCGCGAGGAGGCCGTACGGCATCTCGGAGCCGACGCGATCGGGCTCTTCGCCACCGACGGGCCCGCCACCTCCGGCAGCAACGGGTGGCTCGTCGACGGGTCCCGGACGGCCACCGGACGGGCCGTCATCGCCGGTGATCCGCACCGGTTCATCGAGGAGCCCGGGGTCTACCAGCAGATCCACCTCTCCTGCCCCGAGTTCGACGTCGTCGGCCTCGCCGTCCCGGGTATGCCGGGCATCGCCCACTTCGGTCACACCGGCGACGTGGCCTGGGCCATCACCAACGCCATGGCCGACTACCAGGATCTGTACCGGGAACGACTGCGGGTGGGGGTTCGCGAGGAGGCCGACCACCGGCCCGGGGGCGGGGAGGGCGGAGGTGTCGTCGAGGCGCTGGACCCCGACGGGGTGTGGCGGGCCGTGCACCGGCACGTGGAGGTCATCGAGGTCGCGGGCGGGGAGCCCGTCGAGGTCGAGGTGATCGAGACCGCTCGGGGGCCGGTCGTCATCGGGGGCCTGGACACCGACCCTGCTCCGGGTGACTCCGAGCCGGTCGGTCCCCTCAGCCTCCGGTATCCGCCGCGGGTGACCGGGGAACTCGGGATCGAGGCGCTGCTGCCGCTCCTCCGGGCCCGTGAGGTCGCCGACGTGGACCGCGCGTTCGACCGGTGGGCCGAGCCGGTGAACGTCGTGCAGGCCGCGGACACGCGGGGCGGGGTGCTGCACCGGGTGGCGGGCCGGGTGCCGGTGCGGAGCCGGGACAACCGGACGCGGGTGGTCGCGGCCTGGGAGCCGGGGCACGAGTGGGAAGGGTGGCACGAGACGCCGTACGGCACGTTCGAGGACGGTGTCGCGGTGATGGCCAACCAGCGTGGCCCGGCGACTCCGTTGGGCGTCGAGTTCGCTCCGCCGCACCGGGCGGAACGTATTCGCGCGCTGCTGGACGAGAAGCGGGTGTGGTCCGCCACGGACATGCCCGCGATCCACATGGACACCCATCTGGCCTCCGCCGGGCCCCTGTTGGCGCGCGTGGCCGCCGTCACCACCACCGACACCGCCGCGGCCGCGCTGCGCGAGCGGCTGCTCCGGTGGGACCGGCGGATGGGGGCCGACAGTGTCGACGCGGCGGCGTACGCGGCCTTGCGGGGGGCCGTCGTACGGCGGCTCGCCGCGGAGCCCGCCTTCGCGGCGCTCGCGGTGCCGCCGGCGTACCCCGAGGTCTTTCGCCCGTGGCTGTCGCTGACCGTGCGGATCGGGTTCGCGCTCGAACATCTGCTGCGGGCCGAGGAGTTGTACGGGATCGACCGGGACGCGCTCGTGCGGGAGGCGCTGGAGGAGGTCGCCGGCCTCGACACGGGGCGCTGGGGCGACGGCCACAGGCTCGTGCCCTGGCGTGCGCTCCCGGACGACGGCGCGGGCGGGCGTCCTGGCGGCGACACGGACGAGCGTTCCGGCACCGACGCCGGTGCCGACGGCCGTCGCGGCGACGGTGCCGACGGCCGTCCGCCTGTCGTCCCCGAGCCGGGGCTCGCCGGTGATCACGACTGTGTGCTCTGTACCTCCGCGGTCCCCGGCATCACCGACCTCAGCGCTCGCGGGCCCGCCGCCCGGTACGTGTGGGATCTGGCCCGGCGCGAGGACAGCCTCTGGGTGGTGCCGTTCGGGGCGTCCGGTGTCGGCGGGTCGCCTCACCACCGCGATCAACTGCCCCTGTGGCTCAGGGGAGATCTCGTACCGGTCGTCACGGACTGGGACCGGTTCACCAAGGACGACGACGTCGACGTCGACCACAGCAGCGAGGAGAAGCGTCATGACCGTTGAGCCCCAGGGGGCCACGACCGTCGAGCCCCGGGAGTCCCGGGAGTGCGGTGCGTCGTACGCCGACCGTGCGGCCGTGCACGAGCAGGCGGTGGACGGGTTCGGGACCCTGCGGATCCTGCCGTTGGACGCGAAGGCCGACGCCGCCGTGGTGCACGGCTGGGTGCGGGAACCGAGGGCCGAGTTCTGGGGCATGAACGGGCTCACGCAGGAGCAGGTCCGGGAGATCTACGAGGGCCTGGAGGCCTTCGACACGCACCACGCCTACCTCGCGGTGCGCGACGGCGAGCCCGTCGGGCTGCTGCAGACGTACGAGCCCGAGGCCGACCGGGTCGGCGAGTGCTACGACGTCGAGCCCGGGGACATCGGCGTCCATGTGCTGCTGGCGCCCGCCGGGGAGGCGGGAGCGCGGCCGGGGTGGTCGTCCGCGGTGCTGGCGGCCTTCACGTCGTACGTGTTCGTCGGGCTGGACCGGCGGCGGGTCGTCGTCGACCCCGACGAGCGGAACGAGAAGGCGATCGCGCGGTTCACCCGGCAGGGGTTCGCGCCCGGGCCCGCCGTCGTACTGCCGGAGATCGATCTGCCGGAGGTGTATCTGCCCGAGAAGCGGGCCCGGTTGGCCTTCCTGCGGCGGGAGACCGTGTTCGGTCAGTAGTTCGGGTGGTGGGCGTAGCCTCGGCGGATGACTCCCGAAGACCTCATAGCGCACTACGAGTTGGAGCCCATACCGCGCGAGGGCGGACGTTTCCGTCAGACGTGGGCCGGGCCCGAGCGGGGTGACGGGCGGCCCGAGGGGACCGCGATCGTCGCCCTGCTCACCACCGAACCCGGCGACTACTCCGCCCTGCACCGGCTGCCCGGCGACGAGATCTGGCACTTCCACCTCGGCGATCCGCTGCGGATGCTGCTGCTCGCCCCGGACGGGTCCTCGCGGACCGTCGTCCTCGGGCCGGACGTGCTCGGCGGGCAGCACGTGCAGTACGTCGTGCCAGCGGGGACCTGGATGGGGGCGCGCGTCCTGGGCGGTGGGGGTGGCGTCGGCGGTGGTGGGGGCTGGACCTTGTTCGGGTGCACGATGGCGCCGGGGTTCACCTACGAGGGGTACGAGCACGGGGACGCCGCGGAGCTGGCTCGGCTGTACCCGGACCGGGCCGCGGAGATAGGGGAGCTGGGGCGGGCGTAGGTACGGTGGCGGCCTGTACGGATCGCGTTGAACGGGGCGTTCGTGGTGTGCGTACCTGTTCGAGGAGTCCGAGAGCCGGCGACCGTGGATCCGGAGCACTACGTGGACCGAGGCAGGTACAGCGACCCCGTCGACGACAGGGCCAGGGGCTGGGACGAAGGCCGTACCCGAACCCGGGAACGGGACTGGGCGCGGGAACGGCGACGGCAACGGCAACGGCGATGGGAACGGCAACGGCAACGGGTCGAGAGCCGCGGCGAGGACAGAGGCGTGAGGCGATATGACGGAACCGGCGGGGCCACCGGCGGATCCGGAGGCCGTACGGCGGGCTCTCTCGGGGGCCGGGCCGGAGGCCGGGGCGCCGGATGGGGCGGAGGGCCGGTCGGTCGGCGGGCCCGAGGGGTTCAGCGCCTGGTGCTGCTGGGCACCGTGCTGGTCCTGTTCCTCCTCGGCGGGGCGGGTACCGCGTCCGCGCACGCCGCCCTCAAGGGAAGCGATCCCGTCGACGGAAGCGTCCTCGACGCCGCTCCCCGGGACATCACCCTCCGCTTCACCGAGTCGGTAAGCCTCCTGGAGGACTCCCTCCGCGTCATCGACCCGGAGAACCGGGCGGTCGACACGGGCAAGCCGGGGCGCGCGGGCGGCCGGGCCGACACGGTTCGGGTCACCCTCCCCACCGGCCTCGGCGACGGCACGTACACGATCGCCTGGCGTGTGGTCTCGGCCGACAGCCACCCCATCTCGGGCGCCCTGCTCTTCTCCATCGGCGAGCCGTCCGCGACCGCCGCGGCCCTCCCCGCCGACCTCACCGAGGACCCGCTCACCTCATCCCTCTACGACATCACCCGGTACTTCGCGTACGGCGCCCTCGCCCTGCTCATCGGCGTGACCTTCTTCCTGGCGGTCGTGCTCGGCGGGCCGAGCGAGGTGCTGCGCAAGCTGCTGCTGTCCGGCTGGCTGGCCCTGCTGCTGGCCTCGGCGGCCCTGCTGCTGCTTCGTGGACCGTACGAGCGGGGCAGCGGGATCGGGACCGCCCTCGACCCCTCCCTGCTGCGCGACACGCTGGTCAGCCGGCCGGGGCTCGCGCTGCTGGCCCGGCTGGGCCTGCTCGCGGTGGCCGCCCTCCTCCTCGTACGCGTACGCCGGCAGGGGGACCGGCAGGAGTGGGGGAAGGGTGCGCTCGTCTGCGGGGCGCTGCTCTCTGTCGGTCTCGCCGGGACCTGGGCGGCCGCGGAGCACGCCTCCGCCGGTATCCAGGTGCCGGTCGCGATGACCTCCTCCGTGCTGCATCTGCTCGCCATGGCCGTCTGGCTGGGCGGGCTGACCGCACTGCTGACCGTCCTGTACCGGGCGCCGAGGACGCTGACGGCCGCCGTGGTCCACCGGTTCTCCCGGCTCGCCTTCGTCTCGGTGGTCGTCCTGGTCGTCACCGGCGTCTACCAGTCCTGGCGCGGCCTCGGCTCTTGGTCCGCCTTCACCTCCACGGCGTACGGGGAGGTCCTCGTCGCCAAGCTGGTCGCGGTGCTGCTTCTGCTGGCGGCGGCGGCGTTCTCGCGGCGCTGGACGGGCCGGGTGGGGGCGGCCGAAGGGCGGGAGCGGGGTGAGGTTCGTGAGCAGGGCGAGGTGCGTGAGTCGGGCGAAGTGCGTGACTCGGGCGCGGTTCCTGAGCAGGCGGGCGCGGCCGTGCCGGCGACCGTGGCGGTCTCGGCGGCGGTGAAGGTGACGGCGCGGGTGCCGGAGCGGGCGCCCCGGCGTGTGGGAGCCGGCGAGGCGGCCGACGCTTCCGACGACGCCGCCGACCGGGCTTCCGGGGGTGCGGGCGATCAGGGGGATGGCGAGGGCTCGTCCGACACCGCCGGCTCCTCGCACCCCTCCGCCTCTTCCACCCTCTCCGCCTCTTCCACCCTCTCCGCCTCTTCCACCCCCTTCACCACCTCCATCCCCTCCACCTCACCGTCTTCTGAGGACTCCCCCGGCGATCTGCCCCGCCAGGGGCTCAGGCGTTCCGTGCTCGCGGAGTTCACCGTCGCGGTCGTCGTGCTGGTGATCACCACCGTGTTGACGGGGACCCTGCCGGGGCGGGCGGCGGTGGAGATCGCCGAGGAGAGCGCGGGACAGGCGGCCGGCGGTGTCACGGCCTCCTCGTCGACGGTCCCCTTCGACGTCGGCACCCCGAACGGCCACGGCAAGGTCCAGATCGACCTCGGCCCGGGGCGGGTGGGCAGGAACTCCGTGCAGGCCGTGGTCTTCGGCCCCGACGACGGCATCGCCACCGTCCCGGAACTGCGACTCACCTTCACCCTGAAGTCCCAGAAGATCGGCCCGATCGACGCGAAGCTCACCGACCGCGGCGGCTACTGGGCCACGGACACCCTCCAACTCCCTCTGCCCGGCAGGTGGACGATGAAGCTCACGGTCCGCACGACGGACATCGACCAGGTCACGGTGGAGAAGTCGGTGCGGGTGAGTTAGTGACCAGTGGCCTCCCTGGGGGCCTTTACTGGTGGCCTTTCCGGTGGCGGCGGGGTCACGCCGTGTCGAGCACCCGCCGCATCGTCTCCGCCGCCCTCACGGCCGCGTCGGCGCAGCAGTTGTTGAAGAGGACGTGCAGTTCGTCGACCTGTTCGGCGGCCTCCCGCAACCGGGGTGCCCACGCGCGGAGTTCGGCCTCGGTGTACGCGTACCGGAAGCGGTCCTCCTTGCTGCCCGTGCCCCAGGCCGGGCTGCGGCCGTGGAACCGTACGACGGCGAGATCCGGGGAGGTGACGGGGACGAAGGGCGGCACGGAGGACTCCAGTCCCTGGGCCATGTCGACCCCCACGGCGACAAGGCCGAGCCGGGACAGTAACGCCGCCGTACGGTCGGCCTGTTCGCCCTGCCACCACGCCGGGTGCCGGAACTCGACCGAGACGGGCCAGCCGGCCGTACGCTCCGCACACTCCTCCAGCGTCTGTTCCGGAGTCCTCTCGGCGAGCCTCCCGGAAGCCCGCACCGGCGTGGTCCGGGAAGTCCTCACCGACGAGGTGCTCCCGGAAGCCCTCGGCGCCGACGTGCTCCCGGAAGGTCTCGGCACCGACGTGCTCCGAGAAGTCCTCACCGGCGTGCTGAGGGCGGCCCTGCTCGGCCGATGTGCGTCCGCCTCCTCCTCCGCCTCCTCCGGCTCCTCCGGCTCCTCCGGCCCTCTGCCCGGCGCGAACCACGGCGGGAACTGGAACAGCACCGCTCCCAGCCGCCCCGCCGTCCGCAACGGCTCGATGGCGTGGGCGAACCGCTCCCAGACCCGGTCCAGTACGGCGGCGGGGGCCCCGCGGCGCAGTTCAGCCCCCAGGGACTCCCGCAGGTCCGCGGGGAGGGCCGCCGGGCGGGTCGGGTGGCCGGTGAGGAGGGAGAACGCCTTGACGTCGAAGCGGAATTCGGGCGGTGTCCGCTCGGCCCACAGCAGGCTGTTGCGGCGGCTGGGCAGGGCGTAGTAGCCGGAATCCACCTCGACGACCGGGAACTGCTCGGCGTAGTAACGGAGTCGGGGCTCGGGGTCGCGATGGCCGCGTGGGTACCAGCCGCTGGCCAGCAGCGCGCGGTCGGTCCAGGAGCAGGTTCCGACGAGTACATCACCCATGCGGTGCCGGTTACCCGAAATCCGGTCCTGACCACGTACCGACCGACGACCGCGCCGAACGGGCCGACTCGCCCACGGCGGGCCACGCGGCCTCCGTCGCTACGCGCTCCGGTCGTGGAGCGGTGCGCCGCAGAGGGACTTGGACGGGGTGCCGTCCACGCCGACCGGCGGGTCCCCGGCGACCATGACCCGGTGCATGATGCGCGGGAAGTCCAGGTGGGCGGTGTCGCTGGGGGCCAGGTGGACGGTGGCGCGGTTGTCCCAGAGAGCCACCGACCCCGGCTCCCAGCGGAAGCGGACCGTGTACTCGGGGCGGGTGATCTGCTCGACGAACAGTTCCAGGAGGAGCCGGCTCTCGGCCCGGGTGACGTCGACGATGTTCTCGACGTAGTACGGGTTGATGTACAGGATCCGTTCGCCGGTCTCGGGGTGGACGCGGACCACCGGGTGGACGGAGGCGACCTGGTGGTCCTGGAGGTGGCGGAGATAGGGGTCCGGGCCGGACCGGGCGAGGTAGCCGACGCCGAGCCGGTGCTCGGCGCGCAGCCCGTCGGCGAACCGGCGCACCGGCTCGGACAGGCCCGCGTAGGCGGTCGCGAGGTTCGCCCAGGTGGTGTCACCGCCGTACGGGGGCACGCGTTCGGCGCGGAGCAGGGTCAGCGCGGGCGGGTCGATGCGCGCGGTGTGGTCGGCGTGCCAGCCCCGGAGGGTCGAGTGACGGCGGCGCTCCAGCCATTCGGCCTGGTCCATGCCGTGCTTGCGGCCCAGTTCCTGCCGGTCGGCGGTGGTCTCGATCTCGGGGTGCCCGGCGGGGGAGACCGAGCCCCGCGATCGCAGCCGGATCGGCTCCCCGAGGCGGCGCGCGAACGCGATCTGCGCGGCGTGGTCCAGCCGCTGCCCCCGGAAGAACACGACCTTCCAGCGGAGCAGCGCCGCGCGGATGCCGGCGACCGTCGCGTCGTCGAGCGGGGCGGCGAGGTCGACGCCGTGGATGTCGGCGCCGATGTACCCGGAGGCCGGGCGTACGTCCAGACCGCCGCCGGTGGGCCCCGTCGAGGACCTGTTCGTGTCGATGCTCACCTGGCCCGGTCTTCCCACGCCACCGCCCGCGCATGCGGCCCGGCCGTGAGCTGACCTGATCCCTCGCCTCGTCGGGCTGACCTGATCCCTCACCCCGTCGAGCTGACCTGATCCCTCACCCCGTCGGGTTCCGACGTCCTCGCGTTCAGCTGTGCGCCGCCTCCGCCAAGTGCCTCCCGCCCGGTGTCGTAGCGGCCTCCACCCCTCCCCGAGCTGCGAAACTGCCAACGCACTGTACGCGGCAGGAAGTTGGCGTCATGACTGACAAGCTCACCGTAAGCGTCCTGGGTACCGGCATCATGGGGGCCGCGATGGCCCGCAACCTGGTCCGCGCCGGTCACACCGTGCGGGTGTGGAACCGCACCCGGCAGAAGGCCGAGGCCCTCGCCGCCGACGGTGCGCAGGTCGCCGGAACCCCGGCGGAGGCCGTACGCGGTGCCGACGTGGTGCTCACCGTGCTGTACGACGGGGCAGCGGCCAGGGACGTGATGCGGGAGGCGGGGTCCGCGCTCGGCCCCGGCACGGCCTGGGTCCAGTCCACCACCGCCGGACTGGAGGCCGTCGCCGAACTGGCCGCGCTGGCCGACGAACACGGACTGCTCTTCTACGACGCCCCGGTCCTCGGCACACGGCAGCCGGCCGAGGCGGGGCAGCTGACGGTGCTGGCGGCGGGGCCGGTCGCGGGCCGGGAGACGGTGACCCCGGTGTTCGACGCCGTGGGCGCCCGTACGGTCTGGACCGGCGAGGACGGCGCGGCGGGCACCGCGACCCGGCTCAAACTGGTGGCCAACAGCTGGGTGCTGGCCGCCACCAACGCGGCCGGAGAGGTCCTCGCCCTGTCCAAGGCCCTGGATGTCGACCCGCGCTCCTTCTTCGCGATCATCGAGGGCGGCCCGCTCGACATGGGCTATCTGCGCGCCAAGTCCGCGCTGATCCTCGACGGTGGCCTGTCCCCGGCGTCCTTCGCGGTCTCGACCGCCGCCAAGGACGCCCGCCTGATCGTCGAGGCCGGGGAGCGGTACGGGGTACGCCTCGACGTGGCCGCCGCCGGCGCCGAACGCCTGGCCCGCGCCGCCGCACAGGGCCACGCGGACGAGGACATGGCGGCCGCGTACTTCGCGAGCTTCGAGGAGGGCGAGGGAGAGGGCGAGGTCGAGGGAGAGGGAGAGGGTGAGGGTGAGGGAACAGGTGGTTCCGCAGGGGGACGTGGCTGACGTTCCCGCCTCCGGCACCGGAACTCACGCGGGGTGCACTGTCTTGCCACATGCCGCACTGTCCTGCCACCTGGGACGCCCGCCACGGCCCCCTTCCTCGCAACGCACGCGGTCATCTGTCGGCCGGCACACCGTCACCCAGTTCGGTCGACGCGGGATCACCTGGTCCGGCCGACGTGCGATCACCCGGTCCGGTCGGCGGGCCTTCCGCCGCGGCCGGCCCGCGCCCACCCCATCGGTCGGTGACCCACATCGCCACCGGCTCCGTCCACCGGGCGGTCAGCGGGCCGACGATCACCAGGATGAGGACGTACGCCGTGGCCAGCGGGCCGAGGGACGGTTCGATGCCGGCGGTGACGGCGAGCCCGGCGATGACGATCGAGAACTCGCCGCGCGCGACGAGCGTGCCGCCCGCCCGCCACCGCCCCTTGGTGGAGATACCGGCCCGGCGCGCGGCCCAGTACCCGGTGGCGACCTTCGTCAGCGCGGTGACGAAGGCGAGGGCGAGCGCGGGCAGCAGCACCGGCGGAATGCTGGCGGGGTCGGTGTGCAGGCCGAAGAAGACGAAGAACACGGCGGCGAACAGGTCCCGCAGCGGCGCCAGCAGACTGTGCGCGCCCTCGGCCACCTCACCCGACAACGCGATGCCCACCAGGAACGCGCCCACCGCCGCCGACACCTGCAACTGCTGCGCGAGCCCGGCGACGACGAGCGTCACCCCCAGCACGACGAGCAGCAGCTTCTCGGGATCGTCGCTGGAGACGAAGCGCGAGATGTGCCGGCCGTAGCGCACGGCCACCACGAGCACGACCCCGGCGGTACCGAGCGCGATGGCCAGCGTCGCGCTGCCCGCCGCGAGCCCGGCCCCGGCCAGGAGCGCGGTGAGGATGGGCAGGTAGACGGCCATGGAGAGGTCTTCGAGGACCAGGATGCTGAGGATGACGGGGGTTTCGCGGTTGCCGAGCCGTCCGAGGTCGCCGAGGACCTTGGCGATGACGCCGGAGGAGGAGATCCAGGTGACGCCGGCGAGGACGACGGCGGCGACGGGTCCCCAGCCGAGCAGCAGTGCCATGGCGGCGCCGGGCAGGGCGTTGAGGGCGGCGTCGACGAGTCCGGCGGGGTACTGGGTCTTGAGGTTGGAGACGAGGTCGCTGGCGGTGTATTCCAGGCCGAGCATGAGCAGCAGCAGGATCACGCCGATCTCGGCGCCGATCGCCACGAACTCCTCGCTGGTGCCGAGCGGCAGCAACCCGCCCTTCCCGAAGGCGAGTCCGGCCAGCAGATACAACGGGATCGGCGAGAGCCGGAACCGCCCGGCGAACCGCCCCAGCAGTCCCAGCCCGAGGATGATCGCGCCGAACTCGATCAGGAAGACGGCGGAGGAGTGCCCCGAGGACCCCGAGGACGCCGAGGACGACGACTGGGCGAGAAGGTGCGCGACGGGCTGATCGGTGATGTGGACAGCGAGGTGCATGAGGGCTCACGTCCGCCCGAGTATCGCGGCGGCGGTGTCCACGCCCTCACGGGTGCCGATCACGATGAGCGTGTCACCGCCGGCCAGCCGGAAGTCCGGCATCGGCGACGGAATCGCCTCGGCCCGCCGCAGTACGGCCACGATCGACGCGCCCGTCTCGGTCCGCATCCGGGTGTCGCCCAGGACGCGCCCGTTCCAGTGCGAGGTCGACGCCAGTTCGATCCGCTCCGCGACGAGCCCCAACTCCGTGGTGGACAGCAGGTTCGGGCTGTGGTGGTCCGCCGCCAGCGCGTCGACTAGGGCAGTCGCCTCGCCCGAAGTGAGCCGTACCGACAGCGCGCACGCGTCCGGATCGTCCTTGCGGTACGCGCTCAACGTCCGCGCACCGTCCCGATGAGCGACCACCGAGATCCGCCGCTGCTCCCTGGTCGTGAGGTCGTAACGGACCCCGATTCCCGGCAACGGCGTACTGCTGAGGCGCGGAGCACCCACAGTTGGCCTCCTGTCTGATTCGGATATGTCATCGGACAACCGACGGTGCCACCCTAACGAGACCTCGAACACCGGCCTCCGGCCGCCGGGTGGGCCCTCCGATGGAACAATCCCCCTTCACCCCCCGGGACCGGCACACCAACCCGGTCGAGAGGGCTGACCGAAAGGAACCAGCACCATGACCCCCACGGGTGTCCCCACCCCCCGCACAGCGGGCACCCCGACGGCACACGCCACGGCCCCCCGGACCCGGACCAGCACCCCACGGACGGCCCACCCGAGGAGCAGGACGAGAGCCCCCCGGACCGCGCCGATACCCTCCCCTCCCAGAGCTCTCTCCCCTCACATGCTTTCCTCGACCCCGACCTCGACCTCGACCCCGACCAGGACCTCGACCGCGCGCCGCCCCGTCCCGCGAGGCCTCCAGACCCCCGGAGCGTGCCCGTGATCCAGTGGGTGTCCCTGGGGAGCGGCCCGCGCCCCGTCCCCCAACCCGCGGCGACCCCTTTGGTGTGGGCGACGGCCTTCGGGGGCGCGATGGCGCTGGTGGCCCTCCTGAACGCACTGGTCGGCACGGACCGCCCCGGCCTCGCCCTGGCGGCCCTGTCCCTGCTCGCCGCACTGCTCGGCGTGTACGCCCGCTTCATCGCGGCCCCCGGTACGGCCGCCCTGTGCTGGCTGTTCCTCAACGGCTTCGCCATCCCACCCGCAGGGGTCCTGACCTGGGCCAACCCCCGCGACACCTTCTGGCTGGTCTGCCTCCTCACCGCGGCCCTCACCGGCACGACCCTGGCCCGCCTCCTCCAGGCCCGCGCCGCCTACCGCCGCCTCACCACGGCCCACGCCCCACCCACCCCCGAGCCGCCGGACTGGCCGTACACCCACTGACCGCGACCGCGACAACATGCCCTGGTGCGCGGGGCGTAGGGACCGGCCACCGGCTCCTCGTACCCTGTCCCCGTGCCGTCGTCCTCCCGCCTGCACCGCGTCGCCGTCCTGGTGCTCGTGGGTGCGAAGCCGCTCGATGTCGGCATCCCCGCGCAGGTGTTCACGACCCGCGCGAGCATGCCGTACGAGGTGCGCGTGTGCGGGGCGACCCCCGGTCTCGTGACCGGCGGCGACGGCCTGTCGTACTACGTCGCCCACGGACTCGACGCGCTCGCCTGGGCCGACATCGTCTTCATCCCCGGGTACCGGTTCCCGGACCGCGACGACCCGCCGCGGGCCGTCGTCGAGGCGCTGATCGAGGCCCACGCCCGGGGCACGCGGCTCGCCGCCATCTCGACGGGCGCCTTCGCGCTCGCCGCGACGGGCCTGCTCGACGGCAGACGCGCCACGACGCACTGGCACTACGCACGGGCGCTCGCGGCGAAGCATCCGCTGGTCCGGGTCGACGAGAACGTGCTGTTCGTCGACGAGGGGAGCGTGCTGACGTCGGCGGGCGCCGCCTCCGGCATCGACCTGTGCCTGCACATCCTGCGCGGCGACCTCGGAGTGGCCGCGTCGAACCACGCGGCCCGGCGCCTGGTCGCGGCCCCGTACCGCAGCGGCGGCCAGGCGCAGTACGTACCGCGCAGTGTGCCCGAGCCGCTCGGGGAGCGGTTCGCCGCCACCCGTGAATGGGCGCTGCACCGGCTCGACGAGCCCCTCACCCTGGACATTCTCGCCGGGCACGCGGCGGTCTCGCCGCGTACGTTCTCGCGGCGCTTCGTCGAGGACACGGGGTACACGCCGATGCAGTGGGTCATGCGGGCCCGCATCGACGTGGCGCGTGAGCTGCTGGAGCGCTCGCAGCGGAGCGTCGAGCAGATCGCCGCCGACGTCGGGTTGGGCACGGGCGCGAATCTGCGGCTGCACTTCCAGCGCGTCCTGGGCACCACACCGAGCGAGTACCGGCGCACCTTCACCCAGGGCGAGTAGCCCGTCGCCATATGGCGCGATCCTTTTGAACCGTGGCGATCACGCCGCTGTCCCGGCCGTGTGCCGCGCGCGACGCTGGTGGCGAATCGACGAATCGAAGGGACAGGACACCGCTCATGACTCGCATCGCGATCAACGGATTCGGCCGCATCGGACGCAACGTGCTGCGCGCACTGCTCGAACGCGACAGCACCAGCGGCAACGGCAACGCCAAGGGCAACGGCAGTGACCGCGACCGCGACCGCGATCTCGATGTCGATCTCGATGTCGATCTCGAAATCGTCGCCGTCAACGACCTCACGGAGCCCGCCACCCTCGCCAGGCTGCTCGCCTACGACAGCACCGCCGGCCGTCTCGGACGTCCGGTGACCGTCGAGGGGAACACCCTGGTCGTCGACGGCCGCCGGATCACGGTGCTGGCCGAGCGTGAGCCCGCGCAGCTGCCGTGGGCCGAACTCGGCGTCGACATCGTCCTGGAGGCCACCGGCCGCTTCACCTCGGCGAAGGCAGCCCGGGCCCACCTCGACGCGGGCGCGAAGAAGGTGCTCGTCAGCGCACCGTCGGACGGCGCGGACGTCACGCTCGCGTACGGCGTCAACACCGACGCGTACGACCCGGACGTACACACGATCGTCTCGAACGCGTCGTGCACGACCAACGCGCTCGCGCCGCTGGCCGCGGTCCTCGACGAACTGGCCGGCATCGAGCACGGCTTCATGACGACGGTGCACGCCTACACGCAGGAGCAGAACCTCCAGGACGGCCCGCACCGCGACGCCCGCCGCGCCCGCGCCGCGGCCGTCAACATCGTGCCGACCACGACGGGCGCCGCCAAGGCGATCGGCCTGGTCCTGCCGAACCTGGACGGCAAGCTGTCCGGCGACTCGATCCGGGTCCCCGTCCCGGTCGGTTCGATCGTGGAACTCAACACGACCGTGGCCCGGGACGTGACGCGCGACGAGGTCCTGGCGGCGTACCGCGCGGCGGCGGAGGGCCCGCTCGTCGGCGTCCTCGAGTACTCGGAAGACCCGCTGGTCTCCGCCGACATCACGGGCAACCCGGCCTCGTCGATCTTCGACTCGGCCCTCACCCGCGTCGACGGCCGCCACATCAAGGTGGTCGCCTGGTACGACAACGAGTGGGGCTTCTCGAACCGGGTCATAGACACCCTCACCCTCCTGGCCACCCCCTGACGACGCCCGACCCCGACGACGTGCCCGTTGCTGCACTGGCGGAGGACACGAGATTCGAACTGGTGAGGGGGCAACCGGAACCGCAGCCATCGCCGGCCTGTTCGCCGCTCTCCGGGCCGTACCACTGGAGAGCCTGCCCGGTCACTGCCGCGATGCCGGCGAAGTCGTGGTCGCGGTGCAGGAGGGTGAGCCCCTGCAGCTCGGCCGTCGCGGCGACGACGAGATGGGGTCACGTATGTCGCGCGAGGTGTCCGAGTCCTACGCGGGCATCACGCCATGGATGCGGGAGAGAGTGAAGACGCGTTCCGCTTCGCGCAGGTGGCACCACGCGTCGAGGTAGGGCGGGTCGAGTTCCAGGTCGCTGAGGGTCCGTACGGTCCGGTTGCCCGAGGTGGCGACGTACTCGACCGTGATGGCCGCACCGGTGTCGATGGCATGGGCGACCTGGCGGACGTCGCTGTACGACAGGTGCTTCGCGTAACCGGCGACGATCTCCTCGGTGTCCGTCCCGAAAGGCACCCCGCTGCCGAACGGGTCGGGTTCCGGTGCCGTCGGCGGGGCCTTGAGCAGCCGGTCGGCCAGGACGTCCATCCCGGCGTCGGTGGGCAGGTCCGAGGCGCGGGTCGCGGTGGTCCGGGGGGCGCGCCGCCCGACCTTCCCTCGCGGGGGCGGGACGGCGGCGGCCCTCTGCGGCCGGCGCTTCTCGATGCGTACCGTTCCCCCGGCGGTCTCGGCGACCGGGGCGTAGCCCGCGGCGCGGAGCGCGGCGAGAGTGGTCGCGGGTGGGCTGCCACTGACCAGGACCGTCGGGGCGAGCTGCCGCAGGGCGAGCTTGGACAGTGCGCGGTGGGCGGCGAGTTCGGCCAGGAGCGCGGGTTCGTCGCCGTGGATGACACAGGCCGCGGGGGCGATGCGCACCCGTCCATGACCTCGCGCGGTGTCGGCGATGAGATAGGTCAGTGGCTGCGGCAGGGCCGTGGCGGAGCTACCGGCCAGGTCGGCTGCGATGTCGTCCGGGGTGAGGCCGGCGTCCAGGGCCCGACGGATGCTGCCGGCACTGAAGCGCCACACCGACGCCGTGCCACTGGTCTCCCGGTCGGCCATCGAATCCAGCAGCGCCGAGAGCCGCTTGGACGGGGTGCCGGCGACGACGGCGGTGAGGTCGGCGCCGATCCGGGCCGTCGTGGTCGCGGGGGGCAGCAGCCGCCGGGCCGTGATGTCGAGCTCTTCGTCGGCGTGGGCCGCCAGGTGGGCACCGAGTGGGGACAGCGCACCCCGTGCCAGCACGCCCAGCAGTTCGCCTTCGCGGATCACGCTGCTGAACGGTGCCGTGTCCTCGGGCGAGGCATCGTCGGCGAGCGGACGGTGCCAGGCCACGAGCGGCCCCAGCTCCGAAGCGACCTTCACACCCTGTCCTGCCGGGAGCCCCGCCGCCGCGGTGAGCAGCCCGTGGCGGGCTTGCAGACAACCGCCGCAAGGGGGCGCACCGGCGAGCGCGGGAAGCGCCTTGTTGTCCTCGTCGCGCGCCCGGGTCGGGGTGAGCGGCAGGTCCCGCCATGCCCGGAGCAGCACGGCGAGTTGTTCTGCGGGCTCCTGCTCGGCCCAGGTGTCGTACGCCTCGGTGGGAGGCACGCGATCGCCGTCGCGGGCCAGCAGCCCGGCGGCGTACGCGGTCTCCAGGGCGATACGTACGACGGCGTCGTCCGCTTGGGCTGCCCTGCCGAGCCGGGCCAGTTCACGTGCTCCGATCCCGCCCGACTTCAGCCGGGTCGGTGGAGCGGTCGCGCACGCCGACAGGACGGAGGCGGCATGGGCCGCGAACGCGGTGGCGGCCACCGCGGCCTCCCGCTCCACCTCCGAGGAGGTGACGGGCACCAACTCCATGACAGGCGGCAGAGGTTCGAACGGAGCGTGCCAATCGGGGCCCCGGCAGAGCCAAGGCCACCTCGACCGGCATCCGGACGGGCCCGTACCGGTGACGGTCCTGGAGCAGAAGCCCGCGGTCGAGTGCCCAACGGGCGCCGGGTGGGAGATCGAGTCCAGGAGCCCCTAACACGACGAACGGTGACGGACGCGGCGTGGACCTGGCGCTCTGCTCAAGCAACTTCCGGGTGGCCGCCGGTGCCTCCGCCACCAACGCGGTGACCCGTTCCGCGTCACTGTGATGCTCCACCAGCGCCGCGAGTCGCTGCTGCTTGGTACCCGGAGGCTTGACGCCCAGGACCGCCAGCATGCCGCGCAGTCCCTCCGATGTGGTGTCCGTCAGCAGCTCCGCCAGCGGGGCGTCGAGCCCCAGGGGCGTGCTCCACGCCTGCCGCAGAGGCGCGGCCATGTGGAGTGCCTCGTTGCCGTCGTGCCACACGAGCGCCCGATCCGACAGAGCCTCCAGGGTCGCGTCCAGCGCGTGCACCGCCGCAGGGGACGTCGAGCCGAGCAACTCCGCGAGGCTGTCGCGGGTCGCTCCCGCTCCCAGGGCCGCCAGCGCCTCGGCGACCTGCAAGCACGGCAGCGTGAGCTGGGGCAGGACGAGTGCCACGGACCCCGGACGCTGGAGACGGTCCGCCAGTTCCCCCAACGAGCGGGGTTCCGGAGAGGAGGCCGCGTCCTCCCGTATGGCGAGTACGCGTGCCAGGCGGGAATGGTCGAGTCGGCTCAGCCAGGTGGCAAGCGTCGATCGGGACTTCATGAGGGTGCACCTCGACAGACAGGAACGTCACAGGCGGGCCGAACTCGCTTCGGCGCCATGGTCAAGGATGGCGCAGTTCCATGATCCGCGGATGCCGTACGAAGACGAAGACAGAGCCCACGGCACCTCCCCGCCGGGCCCAGCCCGACGAGAAGAGCCGACGGCAGGAGAAGATCCGGCTGCCCGCTCGCCGAACCAGTGCACGACGAGGAGCCGAGCCGCGATCGCGTCTCGGCTCCTCGTTTCGCCGTGTACGCACGAAGACAGAAACTGAAAACCCAACTGAGACGGTAAGCGGACGGACAACGACGAAGGGCCCCACCGCAAGCGGTGGGGCCCTTCGACATCGTGCCCGGTGAGGCACTGGCGGAGGATACGAGATTCGAACTCGTGAGGGGTTGCCCCCAACACGCTTTCCAACTCTGCTGGTTGCCGTTCCGGGTCGTTCAGGCCCGTTCAGACACTGCGTGTCGCGTCCTATTGGCACTGCCGTGAACGAGCGCGAACTCCCACGGACGAGACTGCCGTTGAGACTGAACGCAATGCCAGTCGGGCTGCCTCTCATGCCGACTCGAAGGGTATGAGAAGGGAAGCGCGAAGCTGGGCATCTACCTGTCCGTGCCTGGCAACGTGCTCTATACCCCCACACGGGTGCAAGCGGCGCGCATTGTACCTTAGCCAAGCCTTTTGACGTGGTGTACAGTTTCTGTTGTTGGACGCCTTGTCCTGGTTGGCAAGGTGCCGAACATGACGAAGGGCCTAGCTCGTGCCAGAGCCAGGCCCTCCATGCAGTAACACGAGCCCGGTCGCCTACACACAGGCCGGGCTCGCTGCTTTTCCAGCGGCCCGCCGCGGCCGGGCGTACTCGTGCGTGGGCGCTCCCTAGTTGCCTAAGAGGCGTACTGCACCACGATGGCGGCAAGCGCCAGGATCAGCCCAATCACACCGATGGTTACCTGGGCCTTCTCAGGTCCGGTCCACCGCCGACGAGGCTTCTCACCATTGAGACTTGCCACTTCGCGCCCTCCCATCGTCCAGCCCTGACCTCTCAGGGCGTTACGCCGAACTCCCTTTTGGTGTCCGACGAGTTGAGGGGAGGATCGAGGAGCGCGATCACCACACTACTCTATCTGTACGTCACCAACTTAACGTACACACGTCACTCGGGATGCGTTCGGCCCGACGCGGCACCGTCTGCACTGACGTACCATCAGTACATCGTACCGCCACTGTTTTTGCAAACAACTCCAGTGTATCGACAAACAGTTTGCGCAAACAGTGCGGCAGCAAGGGCAAACCACGTGGGGGTTGACATGCCGACTTTGCACACGGCGATCCGCGCACAGATGGGATCGACTCCGTACTACGTGACCACCATGAGGGTCAGCGACCTCGTCCAGATCGCCCGACCGGCGAGCGAACAAGAGAAGTGGGCTACTACCGGCCTGACCGAACGCCTGCAACGCGAACTCAACAGTGCACGCGTCCACTCGGAGATCGCCCCCTACTTGGCCAACTCCCCAGATCGGTTCTTCGGCGCGCTCATTCTCCTCCTCGAAGCCGATGAGGAACCGCAGTTCGAACCGTTCAGCGACCTAGCTAAGGGCCTACCGAGGGCGTACCAGGCAGCCCTGTCGAAGAACCCCTTCGGCTTCCTCACCATCGAGAGCGGCGACCGGATCATCCTCGATGGCCAGCACCGCTTTGCTGCACTGCGAGAGGTGGTCATCGACAGGTTGATCGAAGGCAGCTACGCGAAGGACGTTGCCAATGACGAGGTGACCGTCATCATCGTCCCGCACATCAGCACCCAGCACACCAGGAAGATCTTCAACAAGGTCAACCGCTACGCGAAGAACACCAGCCGCGGAGACAACATCCTCACCAGCGAGGATGACGGCTTCGCCATCCTCACCCGCAGGCTCGCGGATGACGATGGCCCGTTGGCCGGCCGAAACCACAAGGGCGAGTCGCTCGTCAACTACAAGAACAACACCATCGCTGATCGCAGCGTTCAGCTCACCACGCTCAGCGCGGTCTACGAAACCGTCCGCGTCATCGCCGAGCACTACGGGGTGGCAGATGAACTCAATGAGAAGAAGACGCACGTACGCCCCTCGGACGAGGTTCTGGACGAGGGGTACGAGCAGGTGCAGGGCTGGTGGACGACCGTGCTGGACGGCATGCCGATGCTCAAGCATGGCCGCGACAACACCAAGGTGCTACCAGACCTGCGGGCCAAAGACGCCAGCCATGGACTGCTGTTCAAGCCCGCCACCCATATCGTGCTATTCCAGGCGCTCTCCCAGATCCTGAAGGCTGACCCGAACTTGACACTCCAGGAGGCCGTGGAGCGCGCCTATCAGATCGACTGGGGGATCACGAGCCACCTCTGGCGGGATGTCCTGATCAACTCCGCCTACAACATCCTCACGAAGAAGGAGAACTACAACCTCGCTGCCGACTTCATGACCTACCTCGTCATCGGCGAGAAGATGGCAGCCAACGACATCGAGATGCTACGTATCCGCATCGCGACAGCCCGCGGCGCGGACCTTGCCTCCTTCACGCTTCCGGAACCGTTGACCAACTGAGCTGGCCGTCAGCGGGTATCGCCCCCGGACGGCCTGAAATCGGACCACGCCAGTGTCGTACCTCGTGCCTACACTCCGCTCATGGACAAGGGAGCGATCTCGCGGGACGACATCCTCAAGACACTCGCTGAGTACGATGAGTTGACGCGAGAGGTCTTCCTGGAGACCTATGGGTACGGCAAGGCGAGCAAGTATCTGATTCTTCACGAGGGTAGGGAGTACGACTCCAAGGCTGTGGCCGGTGTGGCGCACAAGCACCAGCACGGCAGGCCGCTCACGAAGGGCGAGCTCATTGGGGGCGTAGGCCGTGGTCATGCTGTCGAGTGGCTTAAGCGGGAGGGCTTCGTCATCGGGGTCTCTCGCAATCCCAACTGGACCCGCGACGAGCTCATTCTCGCCTGTGACGTGGTAGCCAAGAACGGATGGCAGGGGCTCGACGCAGAGGATCCACGCATCGCTGATCTCTCCCACTACCTTCAACTGCTCGGCGCCTACCCGCCGGAGGAGCGGGCTCTCACCTACCGCAACCGGAACGGCGCGGCACGCAAGACATTCGACATCGCTACACATCATCCGGACTACGCCAAGAAGAAGACCAAGGGCGGCGAATTGGACCGAGAGGTCCTCCGCGACTTCCTGGAGCGGCCGGATGAGATGGCGCATGCTGCCGAGCTGCTGCGCGAGGGACTGGCGAACGGCACCTTGAAGGCCATCGTGGCGGACGACGATGACGACGACGCCGAGGACGAGGCCAGCGCCCCCGAGGGCAAGGTGTTGTACCGACGCCACCGGACGCGCGAGCGCAACAAGGGCCTACGGAATAAGAAGATCGCCGCTGTACTGAAGGCTGGCGGCTCTTTGGCTTGTGAGGCTTGCGGCTTCGACTTCGCGGCCATCTACGGCGAGCGTGGTGAGGGCTACATCGAATGCCACCACGTCGTCCCACTGCATGAGGCCGGCGAGGGGACGACCAAGCTGTCCGACCTGGCCCTCATCTGCTCGAACTGCCATCGGATGATCCACCGTAGTGCACCATGGCCCACACCGGCGGAGTTGCGCGCGCTGATTCAAGCACGCGCCAACGGAATTGCATTGCTGCTGCCCTCCCCTAGAGACGTCCGCGCAGCGGCCAGCCGTCGATAGACACCAGCTGTCTTCCGTGTCCACCCTACTCACGCTTCATTTCTGGGATGGGAAGGCCAACTCATCCTGCGGATAGTCGCGAGGACTTGAAAGCCCTACCTCTCGATGCGAACTACGGGCCGGGTGGTCGCCGAAGCTTCCTGAGCAGATCAGGAGGGCTACTAAGGTCGGCGACTGTCAATCCCGGTCCCTGGTCGACATAGTTGCTGTACAGCACTGCAGTGGCGCATGCGATCTTCGGCATACGCCACTGCAGGGAGAAACAGCCTTCGCGGCAACGTGCTGCTTCTCGACGTTCCCGGAGCCCACAGCAGCCGGGTAGAGGTGCCCGCCTTCGGCCGCCTCCGTGACTCAACGAGTACAAGGTCCCTCCGCTGCGGTCCAGCAGCAAGGCCAGCCAACGGTACAAAATTGCGGGAATCTGAGCATGCAGTTGCTTGCTGATCAGGGGTTTCATCCTTCAAGTTCCTGCTCGCCTACATCGGGGCCTGCCGCCTCCAGGTTGGGCCGTACCTGCCGGAATCACCGCGGTGCGAGTGGGCTGACTGCTCAATGCCTGCCAAAATCGACTCTCGTGAGCCAGGGCGACGGCAACCGCCCTGTCACGCAGCCGAGTTGGAGCCCACGCACACCTGGAGGACCATCCCTGATGGCCGCACAAATCAGCAGTCTCAACTGTGTCGAGCCCGCACCGCAGCCGCTCACGCTTCCCGAAGTAATCCTCGTGGTGGTCGTGGTGGTACTGGCGGCCAGCCTCACCTTGTCCGGAACTTCACCTTTGGTGTTCTACATCACCATTGGGAACGCCGGCGTCTTCGCGATGCGCTTCGGTCGGCGGGTGCGGCTACATGCTGGTACCTCTCGCCTGGCGCCTGATGCGGTTGCTTGATCGTGGGACGTCACGAATCCCCAATCGCTACATGTAGTGCATCCCTTTATGCTCTCGCGTCGTGGCTTCGCGCCCGGCGCGAGAGCGCGGGATACAGCTACGAACAACTAGCGCGCTTCACTGCATGCAGCGAGGACACTCTTAGGCGTGCAGCCTCGGGAAAAAAGATTCCCAGATTGAATGTCGTTCGCGAGTTCGCCAACGCCTGTGGCGCAGATCCGCGTGAAGCAGAGCGTCTATGGCAAAAGGCACGGTACGAAGCCGCGAAAGAATCAGCTCCTCGGGGCTCGACCAATTCTGCACATGTCGATTACGTTCAGAACTACTCGGAGCTTTATTCCGCCTTGGTTGAGCTCTACCGCAAGGATGGCTGTCGCTCCTACCGCGAGCTGAGCGAACGAGCTGGTGGGCACGGACGGCTTCCTCCCACCACTATCAGTCGGATTCTCACCAAGGACTACCTACCACGCCGGGACTTCGTCATAGCCTTCGCCCGGGCCTGCGGGGTGCAGGGATCTGCGCTGGATTCGTGGGGGATGGCTTGGGAGCGCGCCGATGCAGAACTCCGAGAACAAGAGGAAAGGGCAAAGCGATCCCGGAAATCCTGGCGCGAGCGATCAAAACGCGCTTCAAGGACCAGTCAGGACCCGTATCATAGCGCCGCCCAGAGAGGGCCTGGGCGGTATCGCATCGTCGATTGCGCTGGGTGCTATCGAGTGATTGTCGAACCTGAAGCTGCCCTCACTGGGCAATTCTGGTGTCTGGACTGCGGTCGAGATCGGATACCGAGAATTTCGCGAGCCAAGATGGCCGATAACTGCACGTGACTACGGAAAGCTGAAATCACGCACAATCACCCACTACTCCGGCTCCTGCGCACGCCACGCGCATAGGGCGCCCCTGCCGGAGGCGCCGCTTGGGCCTGCTCTCACCTGCGGAAACAGTGTTCGGGGGCATTCATCCCCGTTCATTCTCGGGTCCCCGTTCGGCGCATGAACGGCTATGGACGGCGCCGGACGGGGGTGAATGAGACGGAAACTGAGACGGAGTGCTGTCCGGCTGACCTGTGCGTCTGCCCCCTCTAAGCGTCAGGGCGAGAGGCTTCCAGAGCTGCGATCACGGCCGCCGGGTCACCGTCGTACAGCAGGTGCGGTTCATCTGCCTGTGGGGGGACGAACCGCTTGCGGTACCGCTGTAGGTCGCTCTCGGAGAAGTAGATCGAGTTCGGATCGTTCGCGTGGAAGTCGTTGCGCTTGCTGATCCTCGCCCACAGCTCGTCATGGCTGGCTGCCAAGTAGACCAGCACCGGAGTCGCGCCAGCGTCGATGGCGATGGCTCGCCACCTTGCCCGGTCTTCCGGGGTCCAAAAGCCGTGATCAACCACGACATCGTGCCCGGCCTTGAGCTGCTCCCGGAGGTCGACCGCCACGTCTCCGAGGACGGGCCGCTCAAGGGTGGGGAAGACGCCCCTGGGGAAGTCCACGCCATATACGCCGTGCCGACGGAACATCTCTTCATCCGGGCACAGTCGAATGAACCCACGGGCGGTCAGGGCGCGGGAAAGAGTTGTCTTGCCGGAGCCGGGGAGCCCGGCCATAAGGACGCAGAACGGCGGGTGTAGGGGCATCGATCTCGTCATGGTTCGGGAGATGGTGGCCACCTCCGCATCGGCTTCGGGCTTGATTGTGCCAGCCCTGCGGGCCGTAGGCAGTGCTTCTAGGCGGTCTTCGAGCACGCTCACAAGCGGGCCGTCCACGACCGTCACGGGGAGACCTCCGATTCTGTGCGCCATGTGCGGCCGGGCCCGCCGAGGTCCACGCCGTATTCCACGATGTTGCCCTCGCTGTCCACGAACTTGGCTGTCATCACGACTACCGGGTCCGTCGGCAGGTTGTCAGGGTCCAGTTCCAGAAGCCGGGCGTACTCCGATGTGACCAGGCGCGCGGAAGCGGTGTCAATGCGGTGGCTGATCGGGTGACCGGTCGTCTGGGCAATGAGCTGGAGCGACGTACCCCCTGTCAGACGCTCGCTCGCCGCTAGCTGAGGGATCAGCTTCCCGTACCGAGCGGGAATCCACGACGTGCTGTGCGCGACGATGCCGTGCCGGTCCCGGTACACGCGGCTGCGGCGCACCACGTCGGAGCCGGGCCGAATGTCCAGCGCTTGCGCGACTTCATCGGGCGCCGGCACTACGGCCGCCTGGTGTGAGTCGGACCGTTCGCCTGCCCCCCAGCTCGACCCGGTACGGCGTCCCCGGTCCTGCCGCTGCGCCCCGGACGACATCGGCGCTGGCTGGTCCAGCACTTCGGTGCCGATGCCGTGGATGCCACGGACAAGCCCCTCGTTGCGCAGCTTGCGCAAGGCTTTCTCGGCTGTCGCCGTACTCACCTTCCACTCTTCCGAGAGGTTCTTGATGCTCGGCAAGAGGGTCCCCGGCTGGAGCTGACCAGATGTAATCAGCTCCGTGTAGTGGGCGGCAATCTTCGCGTAAGGCGCCCGATTGTCGGCCTGGCCTGCCATGTTGCCCGCTCCCTGTCGTCACTTCCCTGAGGTTCCCTAGCTTACTGCTTGACACCGCAGGGAACCCTAGGGAACCTTAGGGATGTGCCCGCCGTTCGGTTCGCCGGACAGCGGGTGCCGGACCTCAATGCGCCCTGATTCAGGGCCCGTTCGAGGTCAAGGGGCCCGGGACAGAGCGGGCCGAGGGCGCACCCGACCCTTTGCACTCGGGAGGGCTTAGGCCGAAAGGCCACGTCTCCATATGCCTGAAACGGGAGCTCGTGTTCCCGAAGGAGACCTGTCCACGTCCGCTTCCACGCGAGGGGGCTCCGTGCGCAGTCAACGAAGAACCTGGGCGCCGCCGCGATCGACCGGCCGACGGCGCCTGTGCACCATCCCGGTTCGCGGCGGCTCTGTTCCGCCGATAAATAAGCCGGTCACCCCTTCTTCCTGCCATCGCAGTGGCTAGCGCTGCGGCCGGTTGCCTCCCTCGCCCGTCCGGGGTCGCGTACTGCGCGGGACTCGTACGGGCGGGGCTGAGGGGAGCCGGATGTTCCGACTTCGAACGGTGCGCGGCCCCGGTGCTGGAACACCGGGGCCGCTGTTCGGGCCGTTCCACTGCTGAGAGGAACCACGACCCATGAAGCACATCGGTGCTGTTCAGGCGGTTGTTACCGCCGCCGACGACTTCGACCGTGAACCGACGCTCGCGGAGCTGGACGCGATCGCGGTCGAGACGCCGCTCATCGACGCGGACGTCGAGTTGCTGGACGTGCGGATCAGCCTGCTGGACCGCACGCCGACCGAGGTGGACCACCAGCGCATCCGCCGGGCGCGGCGCAAGGTGCTGGCCGCGCGCCGGTCGCTGGCGAACCGGGGCGGTGCCGTCGCGTCGGTGGTGGCGTGATGGCGCGGGAACTGCGAGCGTAACTGTCGGCGAGTTCGGGTGGGTGGCGGCTGTTCGTGGCCGTGCGCGGCTCGATCGATCCGTGGCCCGAGTACAGCTTCGGGCCCGGTGAGCGGGTGCCGACGTTCACGCAGCGGGCGCGAGCGCTCACGGCGCTGGGGTTCGTTCAGGCACCGGCGGCGGTGTGGGAGTGGACGGAGTTCAGCACGGACCCCGCCGACCCCGCCTCCCCGGTGTGGCTGCTCGCCTCCACCTGGGTGGATTCCCGGCCGGAGGTGGCCCCGTGAACAGTGTTCAGATCCGTTCAGCTGAGCGCGCCCTGTCCGTCGGCACGTGGCTGATCGTGGCCGGCGCGATGCTGTACTCGATCCTCACCGTCACCCCGCTCGCCGCCGCCCACACCCCCGACCGGTGGGACTGGACAGCCCCGATCCTCCCGCTCGTGGTGGACGCGGCGGTCGTGATCGTGGTCCGCCTCGATGCGGTGCTGGCCCGTCTCGGGGGCCACGGCGGGAAGTGGCCGGTGGTGCTGCGCTGGATGACCGGCTGCATGACCCTCGCCCTGAACGTCGCCGACTCCGCCCTGAACAACGACCTGGTCGGCGTGGCCGTGCACGCGGTCGCGCCGCTGCTACTGATCGTCACCGCAGAGACCGGCCTCGCCTACCGGCGCGCCATCACAACGGCCGTCGCGGAGCTGGAGAACCAGCAGCGCACGGAGCGGGAGGCACGCGAACGGGCCGCCGACGAACGGCGCGAAGCCGCCGTGCGTCGGGCCCGTGAGGAACGCGAGCACGCCGCCGCGATGGCCCGTGAACAGCGTGAGCACGAAGCCCGGTTGGCCCGTGAACAGACCGAGCGGGAGGAGCGGGCCCGCCGCGAGGAACGCGAGCAGCAGGCGGCCCGCGAGCGTGCTGAGCGGGAGGCTCGTGAACACGCTGAACGCGAGCGTGAACAGCAGCAGGCCGACCGTGAACGCCGTGAACGCGAGGAGACCGAGCGCCGCGCCAGCGAGCAGGCAGAGCGCGAGGCTCGTGAACACGCCGCGCGTGCCGAGCGGGCTGAGCGTGAACGCCGTGAACACGCTGAACGCGAGGAGCAGGCCGAGCGTGAACGCGCCGCGCTGCTCGCGCTCGGACCGGCCACGGAGAAGTTCACCGAGGACCGGGCACGCCGGCTCGTGAAGGCAGCGTTCGACACCGGGTTGCCGGTGCGGGCGGCTGCCGAACTGTGCGGCTGGTCAGTCGGCTGGGTCTCCGCCCGCTACGCCGAACACCGCGACGCCGGCCACCTCGCCGCCGCGTCGTCGGCGCTGGAAGGAGCCAGCACGTGACGGCCCGCAGCAAGAAGAAGCGGGTCGTGGCGGACATGTTCCCGGGCATGGCCGACCGCATCACCGGCCGGCCGCCCAAGGCAGAAGCTGAGCCTGCGGCGCTGACCTTGGATGAGGCGATCGCCCGCTCGTTCGCGATCCTCGATCGCGTGCTGGCCGCGTTCCCGGTGGAGTCGGTCATCGGGCTGTTCTCTGGCGGCAATGACTCGGTAGTCGTCAACCACCTCTTTCGGCACCGCGTTGATGCGATCGCGCACGTCAACACCGGCACCGGTATCCCGGAGACCACCCAGCACGTCCGCGACGTGGTCGCCGCCTGGGGCCTGCGTCTGTATGAGCTGCATCCCAAGCACTCCTATCGGGATCTCGTGCTCGGCAACGTGCTGGCCACCCGGGGCAAGAACGTCGGCCGGCCGGTGTGGAAGGGCTTCCCCGGCCCGGCCGGCCACAGCGTGATGTACCGGCGGTTGAAGGATGAGCCGTTGCAGCGGCTGCGGGGCGAGATCATCGGCCGCCGGGGACGCTCCCGGAACCTGGTCTACCTGGGCGGGATGCGGTGGGCGGAGACCGACCGCCGATTTCGCAACGCCGAAGAGGTCGACCGCGAAGGCGCCCTGCTCTGGGTCTCGCCCATCGTGCACTGGACCGACGCCCACATGCGCGAATACCGAGACCGGCACCGCTGCACCCTCCCCCACCAGCACACCGAACACATGCTGTGCACACCGGACGCTCTGCCGTTGAACGAGGTCACCGTTCACCTGCACATGTCGGGCGAGTGCCTCTGCCTGGCCTACGCCAAGCCCGGTGAACCGGATGAGATCGAGTTCTTCTACCCCCACGCCGCCAAACCGCACCGCGAGCTGGAGCGCGAGGCAGAAGCGCTCGGGCTGACCGCGTGCAAGTGGGGCCAGCGCCCGCCGGGCGAACGCACCCGACGCCGGTCGGCCGGACGGCTGTGCGCCAAGTGCGACGGCATCGAGGGACAGACCGATCTCCTCGCCGAATGGCGCGAGACAGGGCTGATCACCCCCGGCCAGTACGCCACCTTCACCCGTGCCGAAGCCGCGTAACACCTGACCAAGTCGCGCTTCATGCACAGCCACGGCCTTGGCCTACAGAGATTGAGGCCAGAGGCCGCATCAGCTGGGAGGGATCCGCACGCGTAGGTGATCGGGTCTCCAAGAGTCACACCAACGTCACTCTGTCAAAAACGCGGGTCCGGCCGTCCACCTCCTACAGCGCCGGCCGGACCCTTCGACTCCCGCGAAGGAGTGCACTCAGCATGACGGAACTCAGTACGGAGCCGGTAGCCGTTCAGCCGGCACCGACCGATTCCCCGCCCCCGCCGCCCGACACCCCGCCCACTCCGGCAGTGAAGGAAGCGAAGGATGTGGAGCACACCCCGGGCGGCTGGCCGATCGTGCCGCTGGCCCTGTCCGGGGCGAACAGCACGGTGGGCACCGTCGCCGCCGCCTCCCTGGTCGGCGGCCCGGTCGCCGCCATGGTGGCCGCGACCGGCATGGTCGTCCTCGGCACCGTCGCCGCCGCCCGCTCCCGCACCCCCAACCCCCGCCGCGACGCCGCCCGCACAGCAGGCCGTAACGCCGCCCGCAGCGCGGGCCTGCGCAGCAGCGGTACCGGCACCCGCGGTGCGGGTGGTCGTTCGGCCGGTGCTCGTGCCGGTGGGTCCGGTGGCCGGTCGGGCAAGGCGCCCGGCCAGCACCGCCGCACCACCGGCCCCGCCGCCGGTCACGCCAGCACCGCGACCAGCGGCAAAACCCGCAGCAAGACCGGCAGCAACCCCGCCAAGAACAAGCCCGGCGGCGCGTCGAAGGCTGCGGGTAAGGCTGGGCAGGTCAAGGCGCTGCGCGCTGCGCAGAAGGCCGCGGCTGGTTCGCGGGCCGGGCAGCGGGCGCAGACCACCACCGCCCGGCGCGCGGTCGCCGACGCTCGCCGCAACGCCAAAGCCGCGGCCGGTAGGTCCGGTTCGGGGAAGCGGGCGGGGCTGGCCGGTCGTGTGATGGGTGGCGCCGTGCGGAAGGCGCGGGCCGCGCGGGACACGGCTGTCGCCAAGTCTCGTGCGCAGCGCGACGCGAAGACCGGCGCCACCGTGAAGGCGCAGCGTGCCGCCGTGCGTAAGGCGCCGGCCCGCAAGGCCGCCCGGCGCGCGCTGCGCCGGTCGGCGGCCCGGTTCCAGGGCCGCCGCCTGCTCGCCGCGCTGCTCGCCTTCCCCCTCGGTCTGCTGGGACTGATCACCACCCCGATCGGCCGGAAGTTCGGCATCGGGTGGCTGATGCACCCCGGCCGTCGCCTGTATCGGCGGATGGTCGATGCGGCTGCCGAGCAGGCCGCGGAGCGCGACGAGAACACCCGCAAGACCCTCCGCGAGGAGGAAGCCGCCGCCGATGCCGAAGCCACCGAGGACGGCACCGGCGGTATTGCCCATCAGGTCGAGCGGCCGGCCGCGAACGTTCCGACCCCTGCAACATCCCAGGTCAGTGAAGGAGAGAACGTGTCTGGTTTCCGGTTCGAAGAGGCGGCTGAGGAGATGGAGCAGGCCGCCAACGCCTACGACCCCGAGAACGCCATGGAGATCCTGGCCATGGTCGAGGGACTCCCGGCCGCGCTGACCAGCGTGGCGAACGTGATGAAGATCCTCGCGGAGCGTTCCGACTCGGAGTTTCCGCTGGAGAAGGAAGTCGCGGACGGCTTCAACGACATCTTCGGCGCCGTGATGAGCGCCGTGGCCGTGGCGGAGGACATGGGGCCGCTGTTCCGGCAGGCGCACGAGCAGGACATCGCCCGCCACGAGGACCCCCGCAACGGACCCGAGGCTGAGAAGGGCTGGAACGTCTGAGATGAGCAGCACCGCCACCGCAAAGAAGCAGCACGTCAGCAGTGGGCCGGTGCTGGATTGGGCGGCCGGTCACGGACCTGTGACCGGCGCTCTGTCCGCTACCACCGGAGCCTTCGCCGTCGCCACCGTCGGCGCCGCCACCAGCATGCCGCCCGGCTGGGCGCTCGCCGTCAGCGCCGCCGGCGCCCTCGGTCACACCGTCGCCGGCCTGCGGGTGCGCAACGCCGGCCGCACCCTGGCCACCCGCGCCGCCTCCTGGCTCGTCGGAGCGGGATGGACCACGTGGGCCATGACCCACGGCCCGCTCACCTGGGCCGCCCTCGGGTCGCTGGCCACTATCGGGGTCGGGATCGGGGCCGCCGCCCGCTCCGCTGCCCTGTACGAGGAAGCGCGCGAGGCGGAAGCGCTCGCTGTCGAGCAGCGGCAGATCATGCGGGAGTTGTCCGTTGAGCGGCGGGCGATCGCTGCCGAATGGATCGAGCGGATCCAGCGGATCTGCCACATCACGGTGCGGGTGCTGGGTGTGGAGAAGTGGGAGACCGGGGCCGGGTACTCCCTCGACCTCGAACCCCAGGGCGGCATCACCTACGACCGCATCGCCCAACACTCGGTAGCCCTGTCCGCCGATGCCAAGCTGCCGCACGGCTGCACCGCCACCGCCGGGCCCGGGATCCACCAGGGCCGCACCATCCTGGACGTGACCACCGTCAACGTCCTCAAGGATGACTGCCCCTACCCCGACGACTACGGGCCGCTCTCGGTCCTCACCGGTCTGCCGTGGGGGGTGCGCACGAACGGCGAGACGGTGGCCGCCTACCTGCGGGAGCAGTGCGCGCTGGTCGTCGGGCCGACCGGGTCGGGCAAGACGAACATGGTCCACACGATCCTGGCCGGGTTCGCCCGCGCCGAGGACGTCCTGACCTGGGTCATCGACCTCAACGCCGGATCCGCCGGCCTGCCCTGGGTCCTCCCGGCACTGAAAGGGGAGATCAAAGGGGAGGACGGCAAGCCGGTGCGGCCCGGTATCGACTGGCTCGCCGGCACCCACGAGGAAGCCCTCACCATGCTCGACGCCGCCCTCGCGATCGGCCTGCACCGCAAGAAGGCGTACCAGGACCTGCTGGCCAAGGCGAACACCGATCTCCTCCCCGTCAGTCCGAAGATTCCGCAGATTCTGCTGGTGATCGACGAGGGCGCGGAGATCCTGGTGAGCACCGACCGGCAGATGAAGGAACTGGCGAAGAAGATCCTGGAAGTCATCCGGATGCTCCGCGCCATGGGCGTACGCACCGTACTGACCGCGCTCGGGGCCACCGGCAGTGTGCTGGGGAACCTGATGATCCGCCGTGAGGGCAAGGTACGCGTCGCGCTCACCGGTGGGGAAACCGAGGGCATGGACCTGGGCAAGCTGTTCCCCGGCCGCAGGGGTCTGCGGGTGGAGCAGGCCCCGTACAAGGGGGCCGGGTTCATGGGCACCCCGGAGTCCCCGGCAGGGCTGTTCAAGGCGTGGCGGATCCTGCCCAACCAGATCCGCGAGATCACCACCGCCACGAGCGACCGGCACCCCCGCCTGGACGAGATCTCCGCCAAGGCGGCCGGGCCCGCCTACGCCCGCCGGTGGGACGCCGGCCGCACCGCGTGGATGCTCGACCACACCCCCGACGACGACCACGCCACCGCTGGTTCGTCCGGCGCGGGTACGGGTCTGCGGCTGTCCGCGCTCAGCGGGCGGGAGCCGACGCGAGTCTCGCCGGAGGACGAGATGCTCGCCCGTTTCCGGGCGGAGATCGATGCTCAGTTCGCCACCGCCTCCGAGCCGAACACCCCTGGCACCGAGGAGCCTCCGGCGGCCGGTGGGTTGAATCTGTCGGCGTTGCGGGGCGAGCAGGACAGCCCCGCGCAACAGGCCGCGCTCGCCGCACTGCTCGCCGCCGGACGGGCTGGCACCGGAGCGTCCGCGATCGCCCGGGCGCTCGCCGACACCTACGGCACGACCCGTCAGACGGTCGTCGGCTGGCTGAAAACGTGGATGCGAGACGGCACGTGCGTCCGCGTCGGAGAGGGCACCAAAGCCCGCTACGTCCACCACTCCCACGCGACGGACGACTGATCACTTGTCGCTTGTCGCCCCCGGCTCCCCACATGCCTGTCAGCGGGTCTGTGGGGCCCGGATATGGCTTGTGAGCTGGGAGGCGACAAGCGACAAGACAAGACAAGCGACAAGTCAGACGACAAGCACGCGACAAGAAGGACGACAAGCCACACGACAAGCAACCCACCCATCCGCACGGGCCCGCCCACCTGTCGGCGCGGGCCCGCGGCACACCCCGAGGGAGCCAGAAATGAGCCAGCACACCCCGCCCGGCCAGATGGCCCCGCACATCCCCGCCGACGACTACCGCCGCGCCCAAGCCACCGGACAGCCGCTCGTCATCCTCGTCCCGACCACCGCCCAGACCGGCATCCCGTGGCGACGCCTGCTCATCCCGTTCGCCATCGTCGGCGCCGTCGTCGTCGGTGGGTGGGGACTGGTCGCCGCCCTGTGCTTCCTGCTGGACGCCGCCGCTCACACCGCCACCGTCATCGCCGCCGCGGCCGGACCGATCGGGATCGGCGGCATCACCCTCCGCCTCGCCCGCTCCAAGAACACCTAGCTACGCCAAGGGCGGCCCCCACCTCTCGCCAAAGAACGCGGGGCCGCCCTTGCCAACCAGTCCTCAACAGACCTGTTGGAGGTCTCTAGCATGACCCATGACCCCCGATCCGCGCTGCTACGCGCAGCGCTGGACGCCGCACAACGAGGGTGGCGCGTCTTCCCGCTGCGCCCCGGCACGAAGCGGCCCGCCCTTCACGGGGCCGACCGGTGCCGCACCACCGGCGACTGCGCTGGCGGTCACCTGAAGTGGCAGGAACGGGCGACCCTCGACCCGCACCGCATCACACAGTGCTGGGAGACCAGCCCTGCGAACATCGGCCTCGCCACCGGCCCCTCCGGGCTGGTCGTCGTCGACCTGGACGTACCCAAGGACCAGGACAACAGCAGTGCGGACGCGCCTGACGGCGCGACGACCTTCAAGGCGCTCTGCGAGCGCACCGGGCACACCGTCCCCGACACCTACCGCACCCGGACCGCGAGCGGCGGACAGCACCTGTACTTCACCGCCCCGGCCGGCGTCCGGCTGGGCAACACCGCGGGCACCCTCGCCCCGCTGGTCGACACCCGGGCATGGGGCGGATACGTCGTCGCCGCAGGCAGCGTGACCCCGGGCGGCTCGTACGAGACCGTCAACGACACCGCCCCGGCACCACTTCCGGGATGGCTGCTGGAGTTGCTGCGACCGGCCCCCGCACGCCCTGCGGCGCCCTTGCGGCTGCCTGCCGTCGATGGCAGCCGTGCTGCGCTGGCTGCGCTGGAAGCCGAATGCGCGGTCGTCACGGCGGCGCCGGACAAGCAGCGCAACATCACACTCAACCGGTGCGCGTTCAAGGTGGGGCGGTTCGTCGCGTGGGGCGACCTCCCCCGGCACGTGGCAGAAGACGCCTTCCAAGCGGCTGGAGAGGCCCGGGGACTCACCGCTGCGGAATGCCGCGCCACGATCCGCAGCGCCCTGGACAGCTCCCTGCGCAAGGCCCGCCCCCGGGAGACGGCATGAACACCCCTCCCCGCCGCCCCTTGGAAGGCCAACCGGCAACGAGCGGCCCGCGCCCCGCCGAACCGGCCGCTCCCGGACCGGCCGTAGGCGAGCCGAAAGGCGCCCGCAAGGGCGCCCCTACTGCTGTTCGCCCTGACCCTCGCCGCGGTGATGGCCGGTACCCCGTCGCGTGGCTGCACATCGTCGCGCCGCGCGGCGCCACGCCCACCGCCACCTCGAAGTGCCTGTGCGGCAGGGACCGCAGCGCCGTCGGCCGCGCCAAGGTGCTCGCCCTGATCGACGACCACGAAGCCCACCGCGACACCTGCCCGCTCCGCACTCCCCAGGAAGGAAGGGCCGCCGCATGACCGACCCGACCCCCACCACGACCGCCATCGACGGGGCCGCGCTGCTCGACGAGGTGGAAGCCTTCCACCGCCGCTTCAACATCTTCCCCACCGAAGCCGCCTACGTCGCCGTCGTGCTCTGGGACGCGCACGCCCACCTGATCGACTGCTTCGAGACCACGCCCCGGATCGCGTTCCTGTCCCCGGAGCCGGGATCGGGAAAGTCCCGCGCGCTGGAGATCGTGGAACTCCTCACCCCTCGCCCGGTCGCCACGGTGTCCGCATCCGCCAACGCCCTCTACCGGCTGGTCGACTCCGCCGAAGGACTGCCCACCGTGCTCTTCGACGAGGTGGACACCATCTTTGGCCCGAAGGCCGGCGCCGATGAGGCCCTGCGCGGATTCCTGAACGCCGGATACCGCCGTATCGGCGGTGCCCTGCGCTGCGTCGGAGACGGCTCCAACCAGAACGCGCAGGTCTTCGGTTCCTACTGCGCAGTCGCCATGGCCGGACTCGGTTCGCTGCCCGACACCGTGCTGACCCGCTCGGTCATCGTCCGTATGCGCAAGCGCGCCCCGAACGAAAAGGTCGAGCCCTACCGCCAGCGCATCCACGAGAAGCAGGGACACACCCTGCGCAAGCGGCTTGCCAAGTGGGCCGACACCGTCCGCGACCAAGTCGCCGATGCCTGGCCCGAAATGCCCGAGGGAGTCTCCGACCGACCCGCCGACGTATGGGAGCCCCTGCTCGCCGTCGCGGACGCGGCCGGCGGCGACTGGCCCAAGCGGGCCCGCGCCGCATGCCTGGAGCTGATCAGGACAGCCCACGACAACGACGAAGCCTCGCTCGGGGTCCGCCTGCTGACCGACCTGCGCGACAAGGTGTTCTGCGGCATCGACCGGATGCCGACCGGAGCCATCATCGAATGCCTGCTGCGCATGGACGAAAGCCCGTGGGGCGACCTCGACGACAAGCCGATCAACGCCCGCAGCCTCGCCCGGATGCTCGGTCAGTACGTCACCCCCGGCCTCAAGCCGATCAAGCCGCGCGGTATCCGCACCCCGTCCGGCTTCCCCAAGGGCTACTACGCGGAAGACCTCACGGACGCCTGGAACCGGTACTGCCCTCCGTCCCCCGGAGAATCCGCCACGTCCGCCACGTCCGCCACACCGCAGGTCAACGAGGGTGAACTCGTGGCGGATACCGCCACAGCCATCCGCCACACGCCTGCGGAAACCGCCACACAGCCCACCCTCGCCGGATAGCCCACCAGCACCTTCGAAGCCGCCACACCTGCCGGGTGTGGCGGCACCCATCCGCCACAAAACCGCTATCCGCCACACGATCAAGGCTCTGACCTGCGATGTGGCGGCGTGGCGGACGTGGCGGATTACCCAGAGGAGAGCCGGGAGGGCTCTCTTGGCCTTGAAGGAGTCGAGACCAGTGACAGGCGATCAGGCGCGCAAGCTCGCCGTAGTCCATTCCGAAGTGGCCCCCCCTGTAGACGACTTCGACCCCACTCTCCTCGCGGTGAGGGTGGAGGAAGCCGCTCGTCGGCTGAGCATTGGTCGAACCACGATGTACGCCCTCATTCGAGAGGGCGCCGTGCAGACCGTGCCGATCGGTCGGTCCCGTCGAGTTCCCGTCCAGGCGCTCAGCGACTACCTCGCTCAGCGCATGCAGTCGCGATCCACAAACGCAGTCGCGTAAGGAGTCCCATGGCCAAGCGCGCCAAGCGCCCCGACGGCGCATCGTCCATCTACTTCGGCAAAGACGGTTACTGGCACGGCCGCGTCACGGTCGGCGTTTGCGACGACGGAAAGCCCGACCGGCGCCACGTCAGCAGCAAGGTCAGCGAAGCCGAGGTCATCAAGAAAGTCCGTGCGCTGGAGAAACAGCGCGACGAGGGGAAGGTTCGTAAGCCCGGTCGACCGTGGACCGTCCAGGCATGGCTGCTGCACTGGGTGGAGGAGATCGCCAAGCCGTCAGTGCGGGAGAACACGTACGCCGGGTACGAGGTGGCCGTGCGGGTGCACTTGATCCCCGGTGTAGGTGCTCACCGGCTGGACAAATTGGAGCCTGAACACCTGGAACGCTTCTACACGAAGATGCAGGTCAACGGGAGCAAGGCCGCCACGGCTCACCAGGCGCACCGCACGATGCGGACGGCTCTGAACCATGCCCTTCGCCGCGGCCATGTGACCCGGAATGTCGCGACGCTCGCGGTGCCTCCGAGGATCGAGGAAGAGGAGGTGGAGCCGTACGACATCGAGGAAGTACAGCGCCTCCTCTCAGAGGCTGCCAAGCTGCGCAACAGTGCCCGTTGGTCCATCGCTCTCGCCCTGGGACTGCGGCAGGGCGAAGCCCTCGGACTGCGCTGGTCGGATGTCGACCTTCAGAACGGCATTCTCCGCGTGAGGAAAAACAGGCTGCGGCCGAAGTACCTCCACGGCTGCGGGGGAGACTGCGGCCGAAAGCCCGGGTACTGCAAACAGCGGGTCCGGAAGAACGAGGACACGGCCAACACCAAATCGCGGGCCGGCCGCCGGGTGATCGGTGTGCCCGGCGAATTGGTCCGGCTGCTGGAACTGCACCGCAAGGAGCAGGACAGGGAACGTCGGCTGGCCGCACAGGAGTGGCGCGAGACCGGTTTCGTCTTCACATCTCCCGTGGGTGAGCCGCTGGTACCCAGCACGGACTACGACGCATGGAAACAGCTACTCACCGATGCCAAGGTGCGGGACGGCCGGCTGCACGATGCCCGGCACACCGCGGCCACGGTCCTGCTCATCCTCGGCGTTCCGGAACGGGTCGTGATGCAGATCATGGGGTGGTCATCCACCGCGATGGCGGCCCGCTACCAGCACGTGACGGGAGGCATCCTGGCCGACGTGGCGCAGCGGGTCGGCGGTCTCATCTGGGAGGTGGCCAAGGCTGCCGACGAGAGCGGCCCGGAAGGCTCCGCAGAATCGCGTTGAGACTGTAGATGAGACTGCAACCGTCGAAGGGCCCCACCGCAAGCGGTGGGGCCCTTCGACATCGTGCCCGGTGAGGCACTGGCGGAGGATACGAGATTCGAACTCGTGAGGGGTTGCCCCCAACACGCTTTCCAAGCGTGCGCCCTAGGCCTCTAGGCGAATCCTCCGCCAGGAACATTACATGACGGCGGAGGGTGCTTGCGAACTCGTTCGACGGTCGGTGATCAAGGTGGGGGCGAGGCGGGAGCCAGGGGTGGGGAGGCGGGTCGGTGGCCCCCGGGGATCGGGTACGCTGGGGTCAGCCCCTCACGCGGCGCTATCTGACTGAACTCCCCCAGGGCCGGAAGGCAGCAAGGGTAGGTTGGCTCTGGTGGGTGCGTGAGGGGTCTTCGTCGTCTCGGGCGCCGGGTTTGTCAGTGGGCGCCTATAACCTCGTATGCGTGTCGTCTCTCGCGCTGTACCGCCGTTATCGCCCGGAGTCGTTCGCCGAGGTCATCGGGCAGGAGCATGTCACCGGCCCGCTGCAGCAGGCGTTGCGGAACAACCGGGTCAATCACGCGTACCTGTTCAGCGGGCCGCGCGGGTGCGGGAAGACGACCAGCGCGCGCATCCTGGCCCGCTGTCTGAACTGCGAGCAGGGCCCCACCCCCACGCCGTGCGGTGAGTGCCAGTCCTGCCAGGACCTCGCCCGCAACGGACCGGGGTCGATCGACGTCATCGAGATCGACGCCGCCTCGCACGGTGGCGTGGACGACGCCCGTGAGCTGCGGGAGAAGGCCTTCTTCGGACCTGCGAGCAGCCGGTACAAGATCTACATCATCGACGAGGCCCACATGGTCACGTCGGCCGGCTTCAACGCGCTGCTGAAGGTCGTCGAGGAGCCGCCGGAGCACCTCAAGTTCATCTTCGCGACCACCGAGCCCGAGAAGGTCATCGGGACCATCCGGTCGCGCACCCACCACTATCCGTTCCGGCTCGTCCCGCCCGGCACGCTCCGTGAGTACCTCGGCGAGGTCTGCGGCAAGGAGAAGATCCCGGTCGAGGAGGGGGTCCTCCCCCTGGTCGTGCGCGCCGGAGCCGGCTCCGTGCGTGACTCGATGTCCGTCATGGACCAGCTGCTGGCCGGCGCGACGGACGAGGGCGTGACCTACGCCATGGCCACATCGCTGCTCGGCTACACGGACGGCTCGTTGCTCGACTCGGTCGTCGAGGCCTTCGCCGCCGGGGACGGGGCCGCGGCCTTCGAGGTCGTCGACCACGTCATCGAGGGTGGCAACGACCCGCGGCGGTTCGTCGCCGACCTGCTGGAGCGGCTGCGGGACCTGGTGATCCTGGCCGCCGTGCCGGACGCCATCGACAAGGGCCTCATCGACGCCCCCGCCGAGGTCCTGGAGCGGATGCGGGCCCAGGCCGGCGTCTTCGGCGCCGCCGAGCTCAGCCGCGCCGCCGACCTCGTCAACGAGGGCCTCACCGAGATGCGCGGCGCCAACTCGCCCCGCCTCCAGCTCGAACTGATCTGCGCCCGCGTACTCCTCCCCGCCACCTACGGCGACGAACGATCCGTCATGGCCCGCCTGGACCGCCTGGAACGCGGGGTGAACTTCTCCGGCGGCGGCTCGGCCCCGGCCATGGGTTACGTGCCCGGGCCCGACGCGCACGGGGGAGCGGCCCAGCCCATGGGCATGGCTGCGCATTCGCAGGCTCCCTCGGCCCCGCAGGCTCCCTCGGCCCCGCACGGCGCCCAGGCTCCGGCCGTCGCGCAGGTTCCGCCGGGCGGTGGGGCCGCGGCGGCTCGGGCCGCGGTTCGCGGGGCGGGGGCCGGGTCCGCTCCCGGCTCCGGTCACGGCGGCGGAACACCGGGCGCGCAGGGTGCCGGCCCAGGCCAAAGCCACGGCCCCGTTCCCGGTTCCGGTTCGGACGGGTACGGCTCCGGCGGCGGCGCCGGAGCACCGGCAGCCGGCCCGGGCGGGAACGGCCCCGCCGGCGTGGCTCCCGCCGCACCCCACGAGGGTGCGCCCGTCGCCCCGGCCGCCGCCGCGAGCGGTGCCCCTGCCGGGCCCCCCACCACTCCCGCGCACGCCCAGCCGAGCGCGGGTTCCACGCCCCCCGCCCACCCCAACGCCCCGAGCGCCCCCGGTGGCGCCGCTCCCGGCTCCTGGCCCACCCCGGCCGCCGCGGGCAGCGGCCGTCGGCCCGGCGGATGGCCGACCGCCGCGCCCGCCGGTGGCGGCTCCGCGCCCGGCGCCCAGTCCCCGCCCGCCCCCGGCCCCGCGGCACCCGCACCCTCGGCCGCGCCCCCGGCGTACGCCCAGCCCGGTCCTCCCGCGGCGGGCCCGGCCCCGACCGCCGCCTACAACCCGGCCCCCGGTGGACCCGACCCCCGCACTCTCTGGCCCAACATCCTGGAGACGGTGAAGAACCGCCGCCGCTTCACCTGGATCCTCCTCAGCCAGAACGCCCACGTGGCCGGCTTCGACGGCACCACCCTGCAGATCGGCTTCGTCAACGCGGGCGCCCGCGACAACTTCGCGAGCAGCGGCAGCGAGGACGTCCTGCGCGCGGCCCTGGCCGAGCAGTTCAACGTGCACTGGAAGATCGAGGCCGTCGTCGACACCTCGGGCGGCTCAGCCCCGCCGGCCGCCCCCGGCGGATACGGGTCTCCCGCCCCGGCCGCAGGCGGCTACGGAGGCGGCGGCTACGGCGGTGGCGCGGGCGCCGGTGGCTACGGCGGCTCCCCGGCCCCGTCCACCCGCCCCGGCCCGCCCCAGGCGTCGGCCCCCTCCTCCCGCCCGGCATCCCCGGGTGCGGCCGCGCCCCACCAGTCGGCCCCGGCCGCTCAGCCCGCCGCCCCCGTGGCGCCCCCGGCTCCGGAGCCCCCGCCCGTCTCCCCCGAGGACGACATCCCCGAGGACGACGATCCCGACCTCGACGAGACCGCCCTCTCCGGCCACGACCTGATCGTCCGCGAACTGGGCGCGACGGTGATCGAGGAGATCGCGAACGAGTAGCGAGGAGGGGGGCGTCGCGCCGCGAGTCGTACGATCCGACGAACCCTCGCCGTCCCACCCTTCGGAAGCCCCCACAAAGCCCCCCACCCCCTCCGGCTAGGCTGACCCCCGTGAAGGTCCTCGTCATTGGTACCGGTGCTCGTGAGCACGCGCTGTGCCGTTCGCTGTCCCTCGACCCCGATGTCACCGCACTCCACTGCGCCCCCGGCAACGCGGGCACCGCGGAGGTGGCCGAGTCGCACTCGGTCGACGCGCTGGACGGCGCCGCCGTGGCCGCGCTGGCCACGCGGCTGGAGGCCGACCTGGTGGTCGTGGGGCCGGAGGCCCCGCTGGTCGCGGGTGTCGCCGACGCCGTGCGCGAGGCGGGCATCCCGGTGTTCGGTCCGTCCGGCGAGGCGGCGCAGCTGGAGGGCTCCAAGGCCTTCGCCAAGGAGGTCATGGCCGGGGCCGGCGTACCCACCGCCCGGTCGTACGTCTGCACGACGGCCGAGGAGATCGACGAGGCGCTGGACGCCTTCGGCGCGCCGTACGTCGTGAAGGACGACGGGCTCGCGGCCGGCAAGGGCGTCGTCGTGACGGCTGACCTCGGCCAGGCCCGCGAGCACGCGCTCGCCTGCGGCCGGGTCGTCATCGAGGAGTTCCTGGACGGTCCCGAGGTCTCCCTCTTCGCGATCACCGACGGCGTGACCGTCGTCCCCCTCCAGCCCGCGCAGGACTTCAAGCGCGCGCTCGACGGCGACGAGGGCCCCAACACCGGCGGCATGGGCGCGTACTCGCCGCTCCCGTGGGCCGATCCGAAGCTGGTCGACGAGGTTCTGGAGACCGTGCTCCAGCCGACCGTCGACGAGATGCGGCGCCGTGGCACCCCGTTCTCCGGCCTGCTCTACGCGGGGCTGGCGATCACCAGTCGAGGCGTACGGGTGATCGAGTTCAACGCCCGGTTCGGCGACCCGGAGACCCAGGTCGTCCTCGCCCGTCTCAAGACCCCGCTGGCCGGTGTCCTGCTCGCCGCCGCCAACGGCACCCTCGGCGACATCGAGCCCCTGCGGTGGAGCGCCGACGCGGCCGTCACCGTCGTCGTGGCCTCGCACAACTACCCCGGCACGCCGCGCACCGGCGACCCCGTCACCGGCCTCGACGAGGTCGCCGCGGTGGACGCCCCGCACGCGTACGTCCTGCACGCCGGCACCAAGCGCGCCGGTGCCGACGTCGTCAGCGCCGGCGGTCGTGTCCTCTCCGTCACGGCCACCGGCAAGGACCTCACCCAGGCCCGCGACCGCGCCTACACCGCCGTGGCCCGCATCGGCCTGGAAGGCTCCCAGCACCGCTCGGACATCGCGGCGAAGGCAGCGGCCGAGGCGTGACTGGCGGAGGCGTGACGGGCCGAGCCGTGACCCGCGGAGCCGTGACCCGCCGAGGCGTGACCGGCTAGCCGTTCGGTTGCCGGGCCGGTCGGTGGCTCGAAGCGGGAGGGCGCCTGCGACTTGCGCCGACCTCCCCGCACACACAACCGAACACATCCGCCCCCTTCGCGACATCTGCATGCGAAGCATCACCAACGGGTACGAACCCCAGGCCTCGGCATCCCTCGGAGACCCCCAGGAACCCCTGGAAAGTCCCTTGGAATCCGGGGCCCGATCCTTGCCCAGCGTCATTCACCTCTCCCCAAAGCCATTCCATCGAGTGAGCGATGGTCCATCCGGCTGACGGCGGCCGGGCCCCCAACTAGGGTGCGGCGCAAGCGTTCCGGCACTTGGCCCACCGGCATTGCGATGTCAGTGGTGGGTGCCACAGTGGGGGAGTGAGCAACGTCAGGGCATTCGGCGGCGACCACTTCGACGAGCAGTCGTCGCAGTTGTCGCGGTGCGCGCCACACGGGACAGCAGGGGGTGACGTCGGGTCGTGACCGGTATGGCAGATGGTGAGGAGGCGGGCGCGCGGGCCGCGCGCTCCCGGGCCCTCGCCGTGCTGCGGGTCCGCAGCAGGGCGCTGGCCGTGGCATTGCTGCCCGCGGCGGCCGCCGTCGTCCTGCTGGCCGGCAGATCGACCGGGCAGCTGACCGGCCCGGCCTGGTCCATGGCGAGCTGGATCGTCTCCGGCCTCGCCGTCCTCGTGCTCCTCGCCGCCGCCGGCATCGCGCTCGTCGTCGCCCGCGCCCGGCCCGCCGTGAGCCCCACGGTCTCGATCACCGAGCAGGCGGCGCCTGATCTCTACCGCCTGGTCCGGGACCTGGCGGACCGTCTGGACGTCCCGCACCCCTCCGCGATAGCGCTCACCCCGGACTGCGACAGCTGGCTGGAGGACCGCACCCACCCGTCCCACAGCTCGCCCGCGACCCGCGCGAAGACCGCCGGGCCCGAGTCGGCCGACCGGGGCGCCGGCGGCGCGGGCACCGACCGGGCCGACGAGATGACCGACGCCCGCGGATCCGCACCCGGCCTGCGCTCAGATCTGAACTCAGATCTGAACTCGGGCCCGCGTCCAGGTGCGGAGCCCGGACTCTCCTCTCCCCGCCGACACCGCCCACCCACCGCCCCGGTGCTCGTCATCGGCTCACCCTTCCTGTGGTGGATGCGGGTCGGGGAGCTACGAGCGGTGCTGGCCCCGGTCGTCGCCGGTACGGGACCCTCGGCGCACCCGGACATAGCTGCGGCCCGCCGTTTCGTGCGTGGACTGGACGCGGCCGTGGCCGTCACCTCGTCGCCGGCGCACGGCCCGCTCGTACGGTCGGTGCTGGCGGGGGTCGGCTGGGTCACCCGGCTGCTCCTGCGCGGTTGCCGGGGGCACGCGGCGGAGATGGAGCGCGGGGTCGCCGCCGCGGCGGCTGAGCGTGCACAGGCTGTGGACTACGGTCTGCGGATCGTCGCCCAGGAGCAGGTCGGCCTGGCCTACGCCGGCTGGGACCGCCTCCTCACCCGGGTCGCGCTGCCCGCCTGGCGGATGGGCCGCTGGCCGTCCCGTCTGGACGCGGGTGTCGTCGCCGCGCTCACGGAGCTGTCCCGCCGCGACCGCCTGGCCGAGGGCTTCGCCTCCCGGCTCGGCGAGCGCCCCGCCTGCGACCTCCTCGAAGAGCCCGGCACGGTCGATGAGGCCGCCTCCCTTCTCGCGGCCCGACTCTTCCACGGCGGCCCCGCCGAATCCGGCGCCGACTGGTCCCCGGTCGACTGGCACGAGTACCCGGACGAGGTCGTGGACCGCAAATGGCGCACCGACGCGGCCCGTCTCCACCGCGTCCTCGACACCCTGGGCGTCAGCCACACCGCGAGCGACCCGAGCCCGGACCCCACCGGCCCGGCTCCGGGCGGCCCCACTCTCTCCCGGGTCCTGAACCACCTGACGACCCCGACGACCCTGACGGGCCCCGCCCCGACCCCGGCCCCCGACCAGCCGCCCGTCGCCGCTACCGCCGCCAGGCACGAGCCGCCCGCCGGGGAAGCCGACGATCTCGGCCGGGGCCCCGAGGGCCCCCGATCCGACCGCCGACATGAACACAACCCCGCCCAGGAACCGAACCGGCACCACATATCCCACCTCGGCGGCGACGGCGACGGCGACGGCGACGGCGATGACGGCACAGGTGCCGATGCCGGCCACGGCGACGGCTCCGACGGCACAGGCGTCGATGCTGACCACGGCCACGGCCACGGCCACCGTACCGGCGCAGATATCGGCATCAACGCCGGCATCGACGCCGGCGTCGGCGGCGATCCCGACCTCGGCGAGGACGACGACGAACCCGGTCTGGCCAACGCCCGGTCCGCAGGCCTCGCCGCCGCGCTGACCGCCGAGTTGGCGCGGGAGGAGGCCACGGCCCCGGCTTCCGCGTCCTCCGCGGGCGGTGGCGCCGAGGCGCAAGGGCCGGATCGGGCGCTGTGGGACGACGGGCTGCTGCCGCTGTTCCCGATGCAGCCACCCCGCACGGGCCGTGAGCTGTTGGCGGAGCACGTCACCGCGATGGTCTGCTGCGCGGCGATGGACACAGCGGGCGCGACCCCGGGCCTGGACTGGCTGGACGGCCCCTCGCTCCTGGTCGGCGGCGAACGAGCGGCCGACCTCGCCCCCAGGGTCCTGACCCTCGTGGAGGACGGCGACCCCGTCCCCCTCCGCGACTGGCTCCGCCGCCTCGGCGTCCGTCCGGAGAAACCGGTCCGCCTGGTCTGAGGCGTGGGATTGCTGATGCGCGGGATGGTCTGCAGCACGGGATGGTCTGAAGCGCCGGACCGACTCACGGCCCGTCGAACAACCCACAGGACCGCCCCACCCGCGCCCGGACCGCCCCACCCGCGTCCGCACAGCACCGCCCACCCACTCAGCCCAACTCCCCACCCGGAGCCACCTGTTCCACTCTCGCCACACTCTCGCCAATTAGCAACGAACGGTGACGGAGCGCGTGCGTAATGTGATGTGCTGGGACCGATCGCGTACATAGCAAGGGCTTGCGAAATCTCACGGGGGACGAGGGAGGGGACTATTCATGGGCTCGGAGCACCACATCCGCCGTTGGGAGTCGGGCGCACTCGCCCACGCCGTGACGGACCCCTTCGGCCAGGGCCCCGTTCCCTGGCTACGGGGCAATGTCACGTACTTCGACGACACGGGCCAGGTCGTCCCCTGGTACGTGGAGCCGGGCCTGCCGGAGGCCGATGCCGACGCCCCGGCCAAAGGCGGCCGCACCCGCGCGCCCGCCCGAGTCCCCGCTCCCCGCACCGCACCGGGCGGCCCCCGCTCCGCCGACGACGTGCGCCGCCAGATCAAGGGCTTCACCGCGACCGGCGCCGCCGCCCCCGGCGAATCCATCGACTTCCACATCACCGTCGACCCGCCCCAGGAATTCGGCGTCGACATCTACCGCATCGGCCACTACAGCGGCGACGGCGCCGCGAAGATCACCACCAGCCCCCGTCTCTCCGGCATCGTCCAGCCCCCGCCCCTCACGGCCGACCGCACGGTCTCCTGCCATCACTGGTGGCTCTCCTGGCGGCTGCAGATCCCGGGCTACTGGAACACCGGCGCGTACGTGGCGGTGCTGACCACCGCCGACGGTTACCGCTCCCACGTGCCGTTCACCGTCCGCGACGACCGCCCGGCCGACCTGCTGCTCCTGCTCCCGGACATCACCTGGCAGGCCTACAACCTGTATCCGGAGGACGGGCGTACGGGCGCCAGCCTCTACCACGCCTGGGACGAGAACGGTCGGCTGCTCGGTGAGTCCGACGCCGCGACGACCGTCTCCTTCGACCGCCCGTACGCCGGTGCCGGCCTCCCCCTGCACGTCGGCCACGCCTACGACTTCATCCGCTGGGCCGAGCGCTACGGCTACGACCTGGCCTACGCCGACGCCCGCGACCTGCACTCCGGTCGCGTGGACCCGGCCCGCTACCGGGGCCTGGTGTTCCCGGGCCACGACGAGTACTGGTCGCCGCAGATGCGCCGCACCGCCGAACTCGCCCGGGACGGCGGCACCTCGCTCGTCTTCCTCTCCTCCAACACGATGTACTGGCAGGTGGAGCTGGGCCCGTCCCCGTCCGGGGCCCCCGACCGCCTCCTCACCTGCCGAAAACGCCGGGGTCCCGGCAAACCCGCACTGTGGCGCGAAATCGACCGCCCCGAGCAGCAGTTGATGGGCATCCAGTACGAGGGCCGGGTCCCCGACCCCCACCCCCTGGTCGTGCGCAACGCCGACCACTGGCTCTGGGACGCGACCGGCGCCCACGAGAACGACGAGCTGGAGGGCATGGTCGCCGGTGAGGCCGACCGCTACTTCCCGCGCACGCCGCTCCCCGAGCACCAGGGCCGTATCCTCCTCGCCCACTCCCCGTACCGGGACGCCCACGACGTCGTCCGCCACCAGGAGACCTCCCTCTACCGAGCCCCCTCCGGCGCCTGGGTCTTCGCGTCCGGAACGTTCGCGTGGTCCCCCGCTCTGGACCGACCGGGCCACGTCGACACCCGAGTCCAGCGAGCCACCGCAAACCTCCTGGACCGCATCTGCAAACGTGACTGAGTCCCGTACCGGGTCCACTTCCAGGTCCCGTGCCGACTCTCTGCGAGGCAACCCCGGGCAGGACCGGTCGCCCTCGTACGGGAGAATCGAGCCACTTGGACATCACCACGGGGAGGAACCGTGTCCGGATTCGTAGAAAAGCCCGAGCCGATCCAGGTTCCGGGCCTGGTACACCTGCACACCGGCAAGGTGCGCGAGCTGTACCAGAACGAGGCGGGCGACCTCGTGATGGTCGCCAGCGATCGAACGTCCGCGTTCGACTGGGTGCTGCCGACGGAGATCCCCGACAAGGGGCGTGTCCTGACGCAGCTGTCCCTCTGGTGGTTCGACCAGCTCGCCGACCTGGTCCCGAACCACGTCCTGAGCACTGAGCTGCCGCCGGGTGCCCCCGCCGACTGGGCGGGCCGCACCCTCATCTGCAAGTCGCTCACGATGGTCCCGGTCGAGGCCGTCGCCCGCGGCTATCTCACCGGCTCGGGCCTGGCGGAGTACAACGACTCCCGCACGGTCTGCGGCCTCGCCCTCCCCGAGGGCCTGGTCGACGGCTCCGAGCTGCCGGCGCCGATCTTCACCCCGGCCACCAAGGCCGCCGTCGGTGAGCACGACGAGAACGTGTCGTACGAGGAGGTCGCCCGCCAGGTCGGCGCAGAGACCGCCGCACAGCTGCGCCAGACGACGCTCGCCGTGTACAGCCGGGCCCGGGACATCGCCCGTGACCGGGGGATCATCCTGGCCGACACCAAGTTCGAGTTCGGCTACGAGGGCGACACCCTCGTCCTCGCCGACGAGGTGCTCACCCCGGACTCCTCCCGCTTCTGGCCGGCGGACCTCTGGGAGCCGGGCCATGCCCAGCCGTCCTACGACAAGCAGTTCGTCCGGGACTGGCTGACCTCGGAGGCTTCGGGCTGGGACCGCAAGAGCGAGCAGCCCCCGCCGCCGCTGCCCGAGGAGATCGTGGCCGCGACCCGCGCCAAGTACGTGGAGGCGTACGAGCGCCTGACGGGCATGAGCTGGAGCTAGGACCTGTTGCGAAAGTGGCGCCTGCCGTGCGACGCCCGGCAGGCGCTAGGCCGGACACGACCTGGCGCGCCGGGGCACAGCGCGCCGGACACGAAGAAGACCCCGGTCCAGTGGACCGGGGTCTTCTCTGCCGAGCGGACGACCAGGTTCGAACTGGCGACCTCAACCTTGGCAAGGTTGCGCTCTACCAACTGAGCTACGTCCGCGCTGCGCCGTGGCGCGAGGCCTACTATACCCAACCTCGCTCCCGGGCGAGCCGCACCGCCGCGTGCCGGTTCTCCACACCGAGCTTGGAGACGGCCGACGACAGATAGTTCCGGACGGTCCCCTGGGACAGCGCGGCCCGGTCGGCGATCTCCGCGACGGGCGCGCCGTCGGCGGCGAATTCGAGCACCTCGGCCTCCCGCGCGGTCAGCGGTGAGTCCCCGGAGGAGATCGCGTCGGCCGCCAACTCCGGGTCCACATAACGGTTCCCCGCGTGCACGGTCCGGATGATCTCCGCCAGCCGCTGGGCGCTGACGGTCTTGGGGACGAACCCGCGCACACCCGCTTCAAGCGCCCGCTTCAGATGTCCCGGCCGGCCATGACCGGTCACGATCAGCACGCGGCAGTCCGGCAGTTCGGCCCGCAGCGATGTGGCGACCCTCACACCGTCCGCGCCCGGCATCTGCAGATCCAGCACCGCGACATCCGGTTCGTGGGCCCGCGCCATCGCCAGCGCCTCCGGCCCGCTCGCCGCCTCCGCGACCACCACCAGGTCGTCCTCCAACCCCAGGAGCGCGGCCAGCGCCCCCCGGATCAGATGCTCGTCGTCGGCCAGCAGCAGCCGCACCCGCCGCCCCGCCTCCGCCACGTCGGTCATGAAGTGCTCTCCCGTACCGCGGCCGACCCGACGACGGCCCCCGCACCCCGCGCTGCCGCGCCCGCTTCCTGCGCCTGCGCTTTCGCCTTCGCCTTCGTCTTCGCCGAACCGGCAGTCTCCGCCGAATCCGTCGAGTACGCCGCCCCAGTAGCCCCAATGGCCCCAGTAGTCCCAATGGCCCCCGTAGCCAGCGGCACCCGGGCCACCACCCGGAACGCCTCGCCGCCCACCGGACCCGCCTCCAGCGTCCCGTCCACGACCGCCAGCCGCTCCCGCAGCCCGGCGAGCCCCGATCCGGCGCGGGAACCGGACCCCACCTCCTCCTGGCCGCCGCCCACCCGGATCCCGTCGTTCTCCACGGTCAGCACCACCTGCCCCTCTCCCACCCGCAGTGCCACAGCGCACTGACCGGCGTTCCCGTGCCTCAGCACGTTCGTCGTCGCCTCCCGCACCACCCAGGCGAGCGCGGACTGCACCTCGCCGGGCAGCCCGGCGGTGTCCGCCCCGTCGACCGAGCAGTCGATGCCGGCCGCCGCCAACACGCCCCGCGCACCGGAGAGTTCGACCCCGAGGTCGGCCTCCCGATACCCCCGTACGACCTCCCGCACCTCGCGCTGCGACTCCTGGGCGATCCGCTGGACCTCGATCATCTGCTCGATGGCCTCGGGCCTTTCCCGGCGGGCCAGTTGGACGGCCAGCTCGCTCTTCAGAGCGATGACCGCGAGGTTGCGGCCCATCACGTCGTGCAGGTCACGTCCGAAGCGCAGCCGCTCCTCGGCGACGGCGAGACGGGTGCGGGTGTCACGTGCGTCGTCGAGTTCGTAGACCGCCCTGAGGAGCCAGACGGAGAAGACGGCGGTGAAGGCGAAGAACGAGGTGCAGACCAGGATCAGGACCGTCGCGGCCAGCGCGTCGCCCGCGTCCGAGCCCAGGGCGAGGGCCAGTGCTCCGGAGCCGCCCGCGAAGCCCGCGATCAGGTGGAGCACGCGCCGCCGCTCGCGGATGCCGAGCGCGATGAGGCCGAGGCCGAACATCAACACCCCGGCGAACATCGAGCCCAGCACGGTGGCCGTGGCCTCGTCCTTCTCACGGTCGCCGAGAGCGAACGCGAGGGTGCCGAGCACCACGCTGACCACGCCGAGGGCCCACATGAGCCGCAGGGGCTGCTCGCGGGTGCCCCGCACCCAGTCGAGTGCGTGCGCCGCGGTCGTCGAGCCGAGTGCCGCGTGCACGCCGACCAGCACGAACAGCCAGCTCGACTGCGACAGCGGAGCCTGGCTCAGCAGGGGCAGTCCGAACGCGACGATCTCGAACACCGCGAACGAGTGGAACGACCACCGCGTGTACGTCTCCACCTTGGCCGGTGTGCTCTTCGCGCGCCACCAGGCCCCGGGCCCCCGCATGGCTCAACTCCCCTCATCGGCGCGGTTCCCAGCGGAACCACCGCCGTACAGCAAACACCGCGAGCACGGTCCAGGCCAGTGCGGTGGCGACGGCGCCCAGGGCGTCGTACGCGGACAGGTCGCCGGTCCAGCCGCCGCGCACCAGCGTGATGACGGGGCTGAGCGGCAGCAGTTCGCAGAGGGACGCCACACGGTCGGGCAGCACTTCGAGCGGCACGGTGATGCCCGACCCCAGCAGGGAGACGAACATCAGCGGCAGGCTGGTGACCTGGGCGCTCTCGGCTGTACGGCTGAGGCTCGCGGTGACCGCCGCCAGCGCCACGCACATCACGACACCGAGCAGCAGACCCAGGACGGCCAGGTGGGGCGCGGGCGGCGCTCCCAGGTCGAGCAGGATCGTGCACCCGATCGCGAGGAGCAGGCACTGCACGAGGGCGATGCCGACGGCGGGCAGCGCGGCCCCGACCAGGATCTCCGGATCGCGCAGCTCACCGGTCCGCAGCCGCTTGAGGACGAGTTCCTCGCGGCGTACGACGTAGATGTTGGTGAGAGCGGTGTAGACCGCGAAGAGCAGGGAGAAGCCGACGGCGGCGGCGAGGACGACCATCCCGACGCTCAGCCCCGCTTCAGCCAGGTCCATCTGGTCCGTCGCCGAGCTGACGCTGAGCGGCAGCAGCAGCGGGACGAACAGCGCCGTGATCAGCGTGGCCCGGCTGCGCCCCAGCAGCGTCAGCTCGGCGCGGGCGAGCGCGGTCATCCGGCCCCGCAGGGTGGTGGTCCCGGTGGTGACGACAGCCCCCGCACCCATCGTGCCCACGCCCGCACCTGTCGTGCCCGCGGTCGTGCCCTTGCCTGTGGTCGTGCTCATGCCCTCGTCCCGCCCTTGCGCGATCCCATGCCCGAAAGGAGCCCCGAGCCCGTACGCGATCCGGTTCCCGCCCCGGCGCCCGGACCGCTCCCCTGTCCCTGGCCGGCCCCCGGCCCACTGCCGGACTCCGCACCCGCACCCGCACGCGCGGCCCCCGCCGCCTCCGCCGTCTCCCGCGCGATCCGCAGGAACGCCTCCTCCAACGAGGCGGACCGCACCTCCAGCCGGCGCAGTTCGACCCGGGACCGCTCGGCCCACAGCAGCAGCCCGGTGGCCGCCCGCTGCAGTTCGTCGGTGCGCAGTACGACCACGCGGTCGTGCTCCTCGTGCCCGGTGACACCGAGTTCGCCGAGCGGTGGCAGATCGCCGAGGAAGTACCCGGTGGGCAGTTCGAAGGAGATACGGGACGGCTGGGACGAGGTCACCTCGGCCGGTGTGCCGGTCGCGGCGACGACGCCCTCGTGGAGGATGGCGAGCCGGTCGGCCAGGTCCTCCGCCTCCTCCAGGTAGTGCGTGGTGAGCAGCACGGTCGTCCCCGCGTCGCGCAGCTCCCGCACCAGCCCCCAGGTGTCCTGGCGGCCCTCCGCGTCCAGCCCGGTGGTCGGCTCGTCCAGGAACAGGACCTCGGGGCGCCCGAGGAGCGCGAGCGCCAGGTCGAGGCGCCGCTTCTCACCCCCGGACAACTGCTTGACCCGTACGCCTGCCCGCCGCCCGAGCCCGACGATGTCCAGCGCCTCGCCGACGGGCCGCGCCCCGCTGGTGCAGCCGGCCCACATCCGTACCGTCTCCGCGACGGTCAGCTCCGAGGGGAAGCCGCCTTCCTGGAGCATCACGCCGATCCGGGGGCGTACGGCCGCGCGTTCCCCGTGGGGGTCGTGCCCGAGGACCCGCACCCGGCCGCCGGACGGCGGTGCGAGGCCCTCCAGCAGTTCGACCGTCGATGTCTTCCCCGCGCCGTTGGTGCCGAGCAGCGCGAAGAGTTCTCCCCGGCCGACGGAGAAGGTGATCCCCCGTACGGCCTCGAAACCGCCCCCGTACACGCGCCGCAGGTCGGTGACCTCGATCACGTTCTCGTGATCGTGGGTGCTCACGTCCTCGTGCCCGTTCGTTTTCATGTCTCCAGCGTCCCGGCGGCACGGGACGGGAGGCAGTGCGCGGTGTCATCACTCGGCATGACAAATGTCAGACGAAAGATCAGGAGCTCTACGGTGGGCGAACACGAAGAAGACCCCGGTCCAGTGGACCGGGGTCTTGCTTTCCAGAGCGGACGACGAGGCTCGAACTCGCGACCTCAACCTTGGCAAGGTTGCGCTCTACCAACTGAGCTACGTCCGCATTGCCTCCGACCGGCTCCCACCGATCGGCGCGTTGACCACATTACCTGATCCACTGGAGTGGTCGGTAAGCGATCAGAGCGGGTGACAGGAATTGCACACTGCGCCTTCCCCCTGGAAGGGGGATGTTCTACTACTGAACTACACCCGCGTGACTCCGGTGAGCCGGGCCTTTCGGCCTTGCCCCTCGGCGTGCTCCAGACTCTAGCTGATCCGCCGGGGGGCAACGCAAGTCGGTTGCCCCCGGGGTCCAAGTCGGCCGCCCCCGGGGCCCGCTGACGGACTCTGAGGGCGGCCGGCGCCGGGCGGCTACTGCGCCTCGGCGAACGCCTCGTAGACCTTCTTGGGGATCCGGCCGCGCGCGGGGACCTCCAGCTTGTTGGCCTGGGCCCAGGCGCGCACGGCCGCCGGGTCCGGGGCGACCTGGGTCTGCTTGTACGCCTTGCCCGACTTCGACCGCTTGCGGCCGGCCTCGACGTAGGGCGCGAGCGCCTTACGCAGTTTCTTGGCATTGGCTTCGTTCAGGTCGATCTCGTACGACTTGCCGTCGAGTCCGAAGGCGATCGTCTCCGCCGCTTCCGAGCCGTCGATGTCGTCGGAGAGAGTGACCACGACACGCTGCGCCACGAATATCGGTCCCTTCGTGCGACATCTCTCCGTCGACGTGCCCTGACGTCGGGGAGATGTCGGCTGTCCGGCTGTTAATTGGGCAAAGTATCGGCTATTGCCAATTCATTTGTACAGTGCCCGGCATTGCAATGTGAAGACAGACTTAATCCGCCCGCGTGTCCCTCGCGCAATAGGGTTCCGGGATCTTTCCCGGAAGTTTTCGTCAGGGTGATCGTCCGATACCTGATCGTGACCGCCATCACCGGCAATCCCTGTAGTTTCCTACGAATCTACCCGCGTAGAAATTTTGTACGGGTAGTCTGAAGGCACCTGTAGGAACCTGCTCAGCACCACAACACCGGGAGTGCCAGTGGCACGCGTCGTAGTCGACGTCATGCTCAAGCCGGAGATCCTCGACCCCCAGGGCCAGGCGGTGCAGCGCGCGCTGCCGCGCCTCGGTTTCGAGGGCGTCTCCGACGTACGTCAGGGAAAGCGATTCGAACTGGAAGTTGACGGACCGGTGGACGACGCCGCGCTCGCCCGCATCCATGAACTGGCGGAATCCTTCCTCGCCAACACCGTGATCGAGGACTTCACCGTCAAGGTGGAGGAAGTCGCGGAGGTCGGAAAGTGACCGCACGTATTGGTGTCGTCACTTTTCCCGGCAGCCTCGACGACCGGGACACCCAGCGCGCGATCAGGCTCGCCGGTGCCGAACCCGTCGCTCTCTGGCACAAGGACAAGGACCTCCACCAGGTCGACGCCGTGGTGCTGTGCGGCGGGTTTTCCTACGGTGACTATCTGCGTGCCGGAGCCATCGCGCGCTTCTCGCCGGTGATGGAGACGCTCATCGAGCAGGCGAAGGCCGGACTGCCGGTCCTCGGCATCTGCAACGGCTTCCAGATCCTCACCGAGGCGCACCTCCTGCCGGGCACGATGCTGCGCAACGACCACCTGCACTTCATCTGCCGTGACCAGAAGCTGCGGGTGGAGAACGCCGAGACCGCCTGGACGACCGACTACACGGCCGGCCAGGAGATCCACATCCCGCTGAAGAACAACGACGGCCAGTACGTCGCCGACGCGTACACGCTCGACAAGCTGGAGGCGGAGGGCCGTGTCGCCTTCCGGTACCTCGACTTCAACCCCAACGGCTCCCAGCGGGACATCGCCGGCGTCACCAACGAGGCCGGGAACGTCGTGGGCCTCATGCCGCACCCGGAGCACGCCGTGGAGCCGCTGATCGGCACCGGCCGCACCGACGGCCTCCCCTTCTTCACCTCGATCCTCAAGAAGCTGGTCAACGTATGAGCCGGACGCCTCTGGACACGGTCGAGCACGCGGCCGCGACCCCCGACGTCGAGCTGCCCTGGGCCGAACTGGGCCTGAAGAAGGACGAGTACGAGCGCGTCGTCGAGATCCTCGGCCGCCGGCCCACCGGTGCCGAGCTCGCCATGTACTCGGTCATGTGGTCCGAGCACTGCTCGTACAAGTCGTCGAAGGTGCACCTGCGCCAGTTCGGCGAGAAGGCGCCCCAGTCCGACGCCCTGCTCGTCGGCATCGGCGAGAACGCGGGCGTGGTCGACGTCGGCCAGGGCTACGCGGTCACCTTCAAGGTCGAGTCGCACAACCACCCCTCCTACGTCGAGCCCTACCAGGGCGCGGCCACGGGTGTCGGCGGCATCGTGCGCGACATCATCGCGATGGGCGCCCGCCCGGTGGCCGTCGTCGACCCGCTGCGCTTCGGCGCGGCGGACCACCCCGACACCAAGCGCGTCCTGCCCGGCGTCGTCGCCGGCATCGGCGGCTACGGCAACTGTCTGGGCCTGCCGAACATCGGCGGCGAGGTCGTCTTCGACGCCTGCTACCAGGGCAACCCGCTGGTCAACGCGGGTGCCATCGGCGTCATGCGGCACGAGGACATCCACCTCGCGAAGGCCTCCGGCGCCGGTAACAAGGTCATCCTCTACGGGGCCCGCACGGGCGGCGACGGCATCGGTGGTGCCTCGATCCTGGCGAGCGAGACCTTCGACGACGCCAAGCCGTCCAAGCGCCCCGCCGTCCAGGTCGGCGACCCGTTCCAGGAGAAGCTCCTCATCGAGTGCACCCTGGAGGCGTTCAAGGAGAAGCTGGTCGTCGGCATCCAGGACCTCGGCGCGGCGGGCCTGTCCTGCGCGACGAGTGAGCTGGCGTCGAACGGCTCCGGCGGCATGCGCGTCACCCTCGACGACGTGCCCCTGCGCGACTCGACCCTCTCGCCCGAGGAAATCCTCATGAGCGAGTCGCAGGAACGCATGTGCGCGGTCGTGGAGCCCGAGAAGGTCGACCGCTTCCTCGCGATCTGCGACAAGTGGGACGTCATCGCCACGGTCATCGGCGAGGTCACCGACGGCGACCGCCTGGAGATCTACTGGCACGGCGGCAAGATCGTCGACGTCGACCCGCGCACGGTCGCGCACGACGGCCCGGTCTACGAGCGCCCGTACGCCCGCCCGTCCTGGCAGGACGAGCTCCAGGCGGACGACGCGAACAAGCTGCCGCGTCCGGCGACCAGCGAGGAGCTGCGGGAGCAGGTCCTGAAGCTGGTGGCCTCCCCGAACCAGGCCTCCAAGTCCTGGATCACCAGCCAGTACGACCACTTCGTGCAGGGCAACACGGTCCTCGCCCAGCCCGAGGACTCCGGCATGATCCGCGTCGACGAGGAGAGCGGCCTCGGTGTCGCCATCGCGACCGACGGCAACGGCCGCTACGCCAAGCTGGACCCGTACCACGGCGCCCAGCTGGCCCTGGCGGAGGCGTACCGCAACGTCGCCACCACCGGCGCCAAGCCGCTGGCCGTCTCCGACTGCCTGAACTTCGGCTCGCCGGAGGACCCGGCGGTCATGTGGCAGTTCGCCGAGGCCGTACGCGGTCTGGCGGACGCCTGCCAGCAGCTGGGTACCCCGGTGACCGGCGGCAACGTCTCCCTCTACAACCAGACGGGCGAGGTGGCCATCCACCCCACCCCGGTCGTCGCGGTCCTGGGCGTCATCGACGACGTGGCCCGGCGCACGCCGGTCGCCTTCCAGGAGGAGGGCCAGCTGCTCTACCTGCTCGGCGACACCCGTGAGGAGTTCGGCGGCTCGGCCTGGTCCCAGGTCGTCCACGACCACCTCGGCGGACTGCCGCCGCAGGTCGACCTGGAGCGCGAGCGTCTGCTGGCCGAGATCCTGATCTCCGCCTCCCGCGACGGCATGATCGACTCCGCGCACGACCTCTCCGACGGCGGCCTGATCCAGGCGGTCGTGGAGTCGGCGCTGCTCGGCGGCAAGGGCGCGCGCCTGATCGTCCCGGACGGTCTGGACGCGTTCACCTTCCTCCTGTCGGAGTCGGCCGGGCGGGCCGTCGTGGCCGTCCCCCGCTCCGAGGAGGTCCGCTTCAACGACATGTGCGGCGCCCGGGGGCTCCCGGTCACCCGCATCGGCGTCGTGGACGGTGACACGGTCGAGATCCAGGGCGAGTTCACGCTCACCCTGGAGGAACTGCGCGTCGCCCACGAGGGCACGATCCCGGCGCTGCTCGCGTAGCCGCCGTCGAGGTCGTGGTCGTACCGCCGCTCGTACGGCGTGCGGGCCGCCGCCCCAGGTATCCCTCGTATGCCTGGGGCGGCGGCCTTGCGTCAGCGGTGGTGGCGGGTCAGCTGACGACGGTGAGCTGGGTCGGGAAGCCGACGCTCTTGGCCTTGTTGTAGACGGCCTTGATGTCCACCGGCTTCAGCTTGATGCAGCCCGCCGACTTGTAGTCGTTGTCGCCGTCCCAGCGGGTGGCCTCCGTGTTGCCGGGGTTCCCGTTCTGCTTCATCTCGCTGTGGATGAACAGCTCGGTTCGGTTGGTGCCGTCGGAGCACTTCTTGTTCTCCAGGGCGAAGGCGTAGCCCTTGATGAGCGACCCGTTGTAGGTGGTGTAGTACTTCTTGATCTTGTACTTGCCGTTCGGCAGCCACCCCACGTTCTTCTTGCAGCTGTCCGTGCCGTGTCCCGACCCGGCCCGCCAGTTGGCGATGGCCCGCTCCGGCTTCTCCGGCCGCCGCTCGATCAGGTAGAGCCGCGAGTCCGTGTTCTTGTACTTGTCGAACTTGAAGTAGTACGTGGACTTCTCCTGGGCGCCGCTCGGCGCCGCCTGGGCCGGCGTCAGCCCGGCGATGAACCCGCCGAGCGCGAGAACGCTGCCGGCGACGGCAACGCGCTTGGTCATACGCATGGTTGTTCCTCCCGTTTCGGTGGCGCGCTGTGTCTCCGCGCCGTGCTGATCCCCTCAGCACGGCTCAACGGTGCCAGCGGCCCCGGCGGCGGAGCCATGACTTTCGACGCGCCTCGAAACACGCTGTTCGCGCCGGTCACGGCCCAGCAGAGCCGCTCCGGTCGGGGTGAGGGTGTGCAGCACCTTGTTGGACCGGCGCCGACTGATCACGAGGCCCGCGTCGCGCAGCACGGTCGTGTGGTGGGTGGCCGTGGCGGGGGAGATGCCCAGGATGCGGGCGAGTTCGCAGGTGGTGGCGCCATGGGCGAGCGTCCGCAGCGCGGCGGCCCGGGTCCGGCCGAGCAGCGTGGCGAGGGACGCGTCCGTGGGCCGCTCCGGCGCGGACGTCCGCTCGTGGAGCAGGGGGTAGATCAGCGTCGGCGGTAACTCCGGGTCCGCCAGGGAGGTCGGGGTGCGCCAGCAGAAGTACGACGGCAGCAGGCGCAGCCCGCGCCCGGCGAGGTGCAGATCGCGGTCCTCGCAGTACTCGACCTCCAGGACCGGCGGGCGCCAGCGGATACCCGGGGCCAGGCCGGAGAGCAGACCGTCGACCCCGCCGTCCAGGAACGCCCGGGTGCGCAGGGCGCGTTCGCTGTCCACGCGGGACCGCATGACGTCGTGGTGCGGGGCGACGACCGCGTCGTGGTAGGCGCGCAGCACCTTGGTGAACTCGCGCAGCCGGTCCGGCTCCGCGAGCCCGGCGGTCCAGGCGGGTGCCCCCACGAGGCGGTGGAGCGTCCGGATCTCGTGTCGTATCCGCTCGCGCGGGGTGTCGAGGATCGCGGCGAGGCCCTGCTCGAAGCCCTCCCCGGCCTCCGGCGGCGTGACGAAGTCGGGAAAGTAGACCGCGCGCGGCAGCACGGGCATGAGCACGTTCCGTACGGCCCTGCCCAGCGCGGTGCCGACCAGCCCGGCGCGCGCGTCGCGGTGCCACTCCGCGTAGGCCCAGCGCCCGGCCGTGCTCCGCAGGCGGTGCAGGCTGGTGACGAGTTCCCAGAGCGGGTCCGGCCCCGTCGCGACCGTGACCCGGCCCAGGTCCTCCGGTCCGAAGTGAATGCGCAGCATCGTCGACGTCCCCCGTTCGTTCCGTGTACACGGCATTCACCTCGTAGTGGAGGATGCGGGCATCGGTACGGGCAAACCGGCGCGACCGGCGTGCACAGGACCTCGACGCCCCCTCCGCCCCGGGCCGCCGCATACGCTCACCCCATGCCTCCCGCCAGGAAACGCCCCCGCACCTACGACCCCGCCAAGACCCGCAAGGCCGTCCTGGCCCAGCTCGGGCACGTACGGGAAGCCGTGGGCGGCCTCTCCGCGGAGCGGCTCGCGGCGCCGACCCGGCTCGGGGAGTGGACGGTGCGGGACCTGGCCGCTCACCTCACGATGGCGGTGGAGAGCGTCAGCCGGGCCCTGGCGCGGCCCGAGCCCCCGAAGGCCGAGCTGAACCCCCTCGACTACGCCTCCGTGACCGCCGCCCACGCCGCCGCCATCGCCGAGGGCAGCCACGGCCTGGCCGAGGCGAACCCGGACCTGGGTGCCCTCTACGCGGGCGTGGAGCAGCGGATCACCGAAGCCCTGGCCGCCACCCCACCGGGCCGGATCATCGACACCCGGGCCGGCGGCATGCTGCTCGACGACTACCTCCTCACCCGCACCATCGAACTCGTCGTCCACACCGACGACCTGAACGCGGCCGTCCCCGGCCTGGACGTCCCGTACGACCGGCACGCCCTCGCCACCTGTGTCCGGCTGCTCGCGGACACCCTCGCCGCCCGGGCGCCCGGCGGCTCGACGGAGGTGCGGATCCCGCCCTACGCCGTGGTGCAGTGCGTGGAGGGGCCCCGGCACACCCGGGGCACCCCGCCGAACGTCGTCGAGACCGATCCGCTGACCTGGATCCGGCTCGCGACCGGACGGGTGGAGTGGGCCGCCGCCCTGGACGAGGCCAAGGTCAGCGCGAGCGGCGAGCGGGCGGACCTCAGCGGGCTGCTGCCCTTGATGCGCTGAGGACCGCCGACCCGGTGACCTGGGCCCGCTGGGCCCCATGACCTGCGCCGGCTGGACCCCATGACCTGGGTCCGCCGGACAACTCGGTGGAACCACCCACGCACCCCACCCGTCCCACTGCCATGGACAAGCGACTGACCCTCACCGCCCTGGCCCTGCTCCCGCTCCCGCTGCTCGCGGCCTGCGGCACCGAGTCCGGCGACTCCGGCAGCGGCAACGTCGGCTCGGCCGCCACGAAGTCCGCGGTCACCGGAGTCCGCTGGAAGGTCGACAGCCTCACCGTCGGCGACAAGACGGAACAGGCCCCCGACGGCGCCTGGCTCAGGATCGCCGACAACGGCGAGGTCGACGGCAACTACGGCTGCAACACCTTCGGCTCCACCGCCGCCTTCAAGGACGGCGGCATCGACTTCGAGACCGCCCGGTCCACCGAGATGGCCTGCGGCGAGGCCCCGATGAAGTTCGAGGAGAGCTTCGCCCGCACCCTCGACACCGAGAAGTTCACGGCCGAGACCACCGACGGCGGCAAGCTCACCCTCACCACGGGGGACGGCGACACCGTGAAGCTGAGCGAGGAGAAGCCCGCGGAGCTGTACGGCACGAAGTGGCGGATCGATTCTCTGCTCGACCACGACGTGGCCACGTCCCTCCCCGAGGCCGCCCAGGGCAAGGCCTGGTTCACCCTCGACAAGAAGGCGGGCACCCTCAGCGGGAGCGTCGGCTGCAACGAGATCTCCGCGAAGGCCACGGTGAGCGAGGGCGAGATCACTCTCGGCAATCCGCGGACCACCCGCAAGATGTGCTCCGACTCACTCATGGCCGCCGAACGCAGCCTCCTGGAGCTCTTCAAGGGCACGGTGAAGTATCGGATCGATCACCGCAGTATCACGCTGACCAGCGAAAACAACGTGGGTGTCGGAGCCGTCGCCGACAAGTGACGTGCGACGGCCCGTAGTCGGGGACCGGGGCGGGCGAGATCACCGGATTCGGACCGGTGCGCGATCTCGCCTACACTCGGTGGCGTGCCACGTGGTGACGGACGACTCAACCACGACCTTCTCCCCGGTGAGAAAGGCCCCCAGGACGCTTGTGGCGTCTTCGGTGTCTGGGCCCCGGGTGAAGAGGTCGCGAAGCTCACTTACTTCGGGCTCTACGCCCTCCAGCATCGGGGCCAGGAATCCGCGGGTATCGCGGTCAGCAACGGCTCCCAGATTCTCGTCTTCAAGGACATGGGCCTCGTTTCCCAGGTCTTCGACGAGACCTCGCTCGGTTCCCTCCAAGGTCACATCGCGGTCGGTCACGCCCGCTACTCGACCACCGGTGCCTCCGTGTGGGAGAACGCCCAGCCGACGTTCCGTGCCACCGCGCACGGCTCCATCGCGCTCGGCCACAACGGCAACCTGGTCAACACAGCCCAGCTCGCCGAGATGGTCGCCGACCTGCCCAAGCAGGAGGGCCGTACGCCGCGCGTCGCGGCCACCAACGACACCGACCTGCTCACCGCGCTCCTCGCGGCCCAGGTCGACGAGGACGGCAAGCCGCTGACCATCGAGGAGGCCGCCCACACGGTCCTCCCGCAGGTGCGCGGTGCCTTCTCCCTCGTCTTCATGGACGAGCACACCCTCTACGCCGCCCGTGACCCGCAGGGCATCCGCCCGCTGGTCCTCGGCCGGCTGGAGCGCGGCTGGGTGGTCGCCTCCGAGTCCGCCGCCCTCGACATCTGCGGCGCGGCGTACGTCCGCGAGATCGAGCCGGGCGAGTTCATCGCCATCGACGAGAACGGTCTGCGCAGCTCCCGATTCGCGGAAGCGAAGCCCAAGGGCTGTGTCTTCGAGTATGTGTACCTGGCCCGCCCGGACACCGACATCGCCGGCCGGAACGTGTACCTCTCCCGAGTGGAGATGGGCCGCAAGCTGGCCAAGGAAGCCCCGGTCGAGGCCGACCTGGTCATAGCGACCCCGGAGTCCGGCACCCCGGCCGCCATCGGCTACGCGGAGGCCTCGGGCATCCCGTTCGGTGCGGGTCTGGTGAAGAACGCGTACGTCGGACGTACGTTCATCCAGCCCTCCCAGACGATCCGCCAGCTCGGTATCCGGCTGAAGCTGAATCCGCTCAAGGAAGTCATCAAGGGCAAGCGCCTGGTGGTCGTCGACGACTCGATCGTCCGCGGCAACACCCAGCGCGCCCTGGTCCGGATGCTCCGCGAGGCGGGCGCGGCGGAGGTCCACATCCGGATCTCCTCGCCCCCGGTGAAGTGGCCCTGCTTCTTCGGCATCGACTTCGCCACCCGCGCCGAGCTCATCGCCAACGGCATGACCATCGACGAGATCGGCACCTCCCTGGGCGCCGACTCCCTGGCCTACATCTCCATCGACGGCATGATCGAGGCGACCACCATCGCCAAGCCGAACCTCTGCCGGGCCTGCTTCGACGGCGAGTACCCGATGGAGCTGCCGGACCCCGAGCTGCTCGGCAAGCAGCTCCTGGAGACCGAGCTGGCGGCAGGTCCCGCCGCCACCGCCGCGGCCGACGCGATCCGTCGCCCGTAAGACTGCCCGTAGACGGCCGGTGACACCTGCTTGCCTGCCGCCGTACGACACGAAAGTTCTCACCGTCATGTCTGAGACAACTGGTGCCAGCTACGCAGCTGCTTCTTACAAAACAGCAGGTGTCGACATCGAGGCGGGCGACCGCGCCGTAGAGCTGATGAAGGAGTGGGTGAAGAAGACCCAGCGCCCCGAGGTCCTCGGTGGCCTGGGCGGCTTCGCCGGCCTCTTCGACGCCTCCGCCCTCAAGCGGTACGAGCGCCCGCTGCTCGCCTCCGCCACGGACGGCGTCGGCACGAAGGTCGACATCGCGCGTCAGCTGGGCGTCTACGACACCATCGGCCACGACCTGGTCGCCATGGTGATGGACGACATCGTGGTCTGCGGCGCCGAACCGCTGTTCATGACCGACTACATCTGCGTCGGCAAGGTCCACCCCGAGCGGGTCGCCGCCATCGTCAAGGGCATCGCCGAGGGCTGTGTCCTCGCGGGCTGCGCCCTGGTCGGCGGCGAGACGGCCGAGCACCCGGGTCTGCTCGGCCCGGACGACTTCGACGTGGCCGGTGCCGGCACGGGCGTGGTCGAGGCCGATCGCCTGCTCGGCCCGGATCGCATCCGTACGGGTGACGCCGTGATCGCCATGGCGGCCTCGGGCCTTCACTCGAACGGGTACTCGCTGGTCCGGCACGTCCTGCTCAACCAGGCCGGTCTCTCCCTGGACGCCGAGATCGCCGAACTCGGCCGCCCCCTCGGCGCGGAGCTGCTGGAGCCCACCAAGATCTACTCGCTGGACTGTCTGGCGCTCACCCGCACCACCGAGGTCCACGCCTTCAGCCACGTCACCGGCGGCGGCCTCGCCGCCAACCTGGCGCGGGTGATCCCCGACACCCTCCACGCCACGGTAGACCGCTCCACCTGGACCCCGGCCCCGATCTTCGACCTGGTCGGCAGGACGGGTCAGGTCGAGCGCCTGGAGCTGGAGAAGACCCTGAACATGGGCGTGGGCATGATCGCCATCGTCCCCCAGGAGTCGGCGGACGTGGCCCTGACCACCCTGGCGGACCGCGGCGTCGAGGCCTGGGTCGCGGGCGAGATCACCGACCGCGCCGACCACACCACGGGCGCGGAACTGGTGGGCGACTACGCCCGAGGCTGACCGGCGAGGCGTTCAAGCAGCGCCGTTCCGGGCACGCCAAAAGCGCCCCCGATGGGCCGAAGGCCCAAAAGGGGCGCGGGGAACGGCGCGACCAGCCACGACGAACCCGCAGCCGCGAACGCACAGTGGCCCCCGAGCTACTGTGCGCCCGGCACTCCCAGCGGAGCGAACACGCACAAAACCCGGTCCGGCGGAGCAACCCGCCCGGACCGGGTGAAGCGCGGCTGGATCGTCAAGCGCCGCGACGATGAGAGGCGGGACCGGACTGCTCGTCCTCGTCGTCCTCATCGTCGTCGTTGTAAAGATCCGCGTACTGGGCGTACGGGTCGTCGTCGTCTTCGTCGTCCTCGAACGGTTCGCCGTTCGGAGGTTGGCTCGAAGTCGATGCGCCCAGCTCGCTGGCCAGACGCGACAGGTCAGTCCCGCCGCTGTTGTACTTCAGCTGGCGGGCGACCTTCGTCTGCTTGGCCTTGGCCCGGCCGCGCCCCATGGCTCGACCCCCTCGGTGACGGGGCTCGACGGCCCCAGAGTCTTGACACGCGTTCATGATCTGGAACGGGCTCTCCGTGGAGAGACCGGTCCGTAGGGCTTCCACGGTACCTGAGCCCACGCCCATACGGTACGTCGCCCGCAGGACGTGCCCGTGCCCAGAACCTGCGAGGAGCCCTTTCCCCGCTGGTCAACGGTGATTTTAACCGTTTCTGGACGGGCGACCCGCCGACGGAAGTGAGAGTTCTCTCTAAAGCCGCCGGCGGGTACCGCCGACGCCGCGCGCAAGTCGCCCGGCGTCGGCCCGGAGGCTCAGCGACGGCGTGCCGCGGCCGCCTCGTGCATCCGCTGCTCGGCGATCCGGTCGGCCGCGGCGGCCGGCGGAATACCGTCCAACTTCGCACGTGCGAAGATCGCCAGGGTGGTGTCGAAGATCTGCGCGGCCTTCGCCCTGCACCGCTCGAAGTCGAACCCGTGGAGCTCGTCGGCGACCTGGATGACTCCGCCGGCGTTCACCACGTAGTCGGGCGCGTAGAGGATCCCGCGGTCGGCGAGGTCCTTCTCGACGCCGGGGTGCGCGAGCTGGTTGTTGGCCGCGCCGCACACCACCTTCGCGGTCAGGACGGGCACGGAGTCGTCGTTGAGGGCCCCGCCGAGCGCGCAGGGCGCGTAGATGTCGAGCCCCTCGGTCCGGATGAGCGCGTCGGTGTGCGCGACGGCGGTGACCCCCTCCGGGTGCCGGTCGAGGATCCGCCGTACGGCGTCCTCGCGCACGTCGGTGATCACGACCTCGGCGCCTTCCGCCCGCAGATGCTCCACGAGGTGGTGGCCGACCTTGCCGACGCCCGCGACACCGACCCTGCGGTCGCGCAGCGACGGATCGCCCCAGAGGTGCTGGGCGGAGGCCCGCATGCCCTGGTAGACGCCGAAGGCGGTGAGGACGGACGAGTCGCCGGCGCCGCCGTTCTCGGGGGAGCGGCCGGTCGTCCAGCGGCACTCGCGCGCCACGACGTCCATGTCGGCGACGTAGGTGCCGACGTCGCACGCGGTGACGTAGCGGCCGCCGAGGGAGGCCACGAACCGTCCGTAGGCGAGCAGCAGGTCCTCGCTCTTGATCCGGTCGGGGTCCCCGATGATCACGGCCTTGCCGCCGCCGTGGTCGAGACCGGCCATGGCGTTCTTGTACGACATGCCGCGCGCGAGGTTCAGGGCGTCGGCGACGGCCTCCGCCTCGGTCGCGTACGGGTAGAAGCGCGTGCCGCCGAGTGCGGGGCCGAGCGCGGTGGAGTGGAGGGCGATGACGGCCTTGAGGCCGCTGGCCCGGTCCTGGCAGAGCACGACTTGCTCGTGACCGCCCTGGTCCGAGTGGAACAGGGTGTGCAGGACGCCGTCAGATACTTCGGTCACTGTGGTGACTCCTGGGTAAGAAGCGGCGGTTGGTGACAGGCTCCCGTACGGGTGGCGGGGTCTGTGAGCATGAGATTAGAGCCTGCGTCCGCCGTACAGCGGCGCAGCATCAGGATCACCCCCCGGCCGGAGTACGGACGTGGTGCGATCCGCACAGTTTTCCGGGCCGCCCGTGTGCGGGTTCCGCAGGTTTCCCCGGTGGCAGCCGGGGGAGGGAGCAGGCGTGCCCAAGGTGTCCTCGGTGATCGTCCCGTACGCGTCCTACCTCCGCGTGTACGAGCCGCTGGCGGCCTTCCCCGAGCCCGAGCGCGGCCACTGGGCCCGCTACGCCCGGCGCCCCGACCGCCCCTCGTACCAGGACGAGCTGCGCCGCTCGCTGGCCGACCTGCTGCCGACCCCGCCGGTGCCGGTGCCGGTGCACGAGAGCGACGACGCCTTCGTGCTGGAGGTCGACGGGGTCGTCTGTGTCTGTCCCTGGCGGACCCGGCTGCGGGGCTGGCAGGCGCTCGGCGACCTGGCCGAGGAGCTGCCCGCCCCCGTCCTGGACGCGGTGCTGCCGCCGCTGGTGCGCCACCAGGCGAGCCAGGACTACGAGCGCTGGATGGCCGGCAACCCCGACGCCCGGCCGTGGATCCGCACCGCGACCTGGCAGGTGCCCCTGAGCTGGTTCGTCCTCGTCTCGGACGAGGAACGGACGTACGAGAAGGGGTCGGGCGAGAAGGGATCCGGCGAGATCTCGCCGGTGCTTCGCTATCGCACTCCCATGGTGCAGGCCCGTCGGCGCGTGGCGCGGGGGCTGCGGACCCTGCGGGACGCCATCGACGAGGGCCCGCTCATCGACGGTCTGATCGACGTGGGCCGCTGGCTGGAGGAGTTCCACCCGCGTTCGCTCGTCGAGCTGGACTACGGCGGCCTCGTGCACGTCCTGCCCGCCGACGAGCTGGACGGGGACCACTCCGCCGCCGACGTCGCCGAGGGCATCGAGGCCCTGCGGGGCGGGGACGGCCTCGCCGCCGGGGAGGCCTATGGGCGCCTGGTCGAGCGCTGGCGGGCGGTACGGGACCGGCGCTCGGCGAACTGAACCGGGCCTAACCGGTTGAACCGGCTCAACGTCGTGTCCGTACTTGTGACTTGTGGGGCCGATGGGAAAAGGCTTTCCACGAAGGCCGAACCATGGTGAACTGTCCACCCTTGACCCAAGCTTGACGCAGCGCACTGACCTGCGCGTGTCATCGTGGGACGTAGGTCCCGTTCCGGGCTTTTGTGTCAAGAAGCCGCCAAGCGTGACGGATTGCACTTACGCGGGCCTTGCCTCTTACGCACCTCCTCGTGTCAAAATAGGACAAGGAGCCCGGGGGAGGCTCCTTCTGCCCACGTATGGGTGGAATCTCAGCATTGCACGCTATTGGGGGGTCTCGTGACTCCTGCATGCCACTGTGACTGATCGTCACAGTGGCGTGACTGTCCGCTATGGCATGGTCCATCGGCATCCGTCGCTGATGAACACCTGGGAGGGCAATTCCATCGGTTTGGCCGACGCGGCTGGACGGATGGTGTAGTTGTAGTGCCGAGGACAAGCCGTTCGTCCTATAACCGACTCGACTCGCGTCCGCCATTTCGGGCAACGCGGGTCAAGGTGCAGAATTTAGAGGAAAGAACCGAGAAGGTTCGGTTCTCCCGAGGAGGCCGCTCATGACCGCTCGCACCCCTGATGCCGAGCCGCTGCTGACCCCGGCTGAGGTCGCCACCATGTTCCGCGTCGACCCCAAGACGGTCACGCGGTGGGCGAAGGCCGGCAAGCTCACGTCCATCCGCACGCTCGGCGGACACCGCCGTTACCGCGAGGCTGAGGTCCGCGCACTGCTCGCGGGTATTCCGCAGCAGCGCAGCGAGGCCTGAACCCTCGCATGAAAGGGCATTTCGGCTGGTCCCCCAATCGGCCGGAAGCCTGAAAGCACCGCTCAGCAGCTTCAAGCGACGCGGGTTCTGCCCCAACAGTTCCCACGCCCGAGCCATACAGAGCTTTCCGGGAGGCCCAGGCTTCCCGGGTATTCGTCAGGCAAGCACCAAGGGTGCGTCGTAGATCGCGCTGGACTCCGCCGGGTCCAGCGCGATCTTTTTTGTGCGCGGACCAGGGGTCGGCGCCGGCCGTGTCGGGGGTTCCGGGTCCGGAAGCGGCGAGTTGTGAGCGGGCTTGTCGGACTCTGGGGAGGGGTGTCGGATCTCCTGTGCAGGACCCCGGGGGCTGGTGCAATTGCACATATTAAATTGACCAGTTGTAGGGGGCCGGTAAGAACCGGCGTTCCGAAAACTCGTTCAGTGACACCCGTCACACACCGGGCTGCTTGTTGCCCGGGCGACATCTGCGGTAAAGGGGGCGGGAGTTGAGCGTGGCAGGCCCTCGCCGAGTGTTTTCCCTGCGGGACGCGTCTCACGCCTTGGCGGGCGTCTCGCCCTCCGTCGGGCCGTCGGCGGCGTCCTCGCCGCCCGTGGGGTGCTCCGTCGCCAGCCGCAGCAGCCGGTGGCAGATCGGGCAGTGATGGGTGAGGTGGCGGTACGAGGAGGCGGCCGACAGGTGAGCGCGGAGTAATGCGCGGGTCTCGTGCCGAACGGACGCCGCCATACGCCACCTCCGGGGTCTCTGGGCCCTGAACTCTGAGGTACCGGCGGAATGTGACGCCGTCAACCCCCGCGGCGTCGCGGGAGGGGCCACAGGCTCCCGCCAGGGGTGCGGGGAACCGCGCGATCGGCCCCATGGGACCCGCGTCTTCCCAACAGCCTCAGTGTCCCGAGCTCTTGGGTGATCGCCCGCCGCCGCACACGGAAGAGGCCCGCATCCTCATCGGATGCGGGCCTCTCGCGATCGTGCGGTCCTGACGGGATTTGAACCCGCGGCCTCCACCTTGACAGGGTGGCGAGCACTCCAAACTGCTCCACAGGACCAGGTTTCGCAGTCCGCGCCTTGTTGCCGCGCTGGCCTGCGAGAAGAGACTGTACAGGAGCGGTGGCCCCGCGGTCGAACTCACCCGGCGTACATGGCCGATTACGGAACCGCCGCGTCGATCGCCTTCACGATCCGCTTGTCGGAGACGGGGTAGGCCGTGCCCAGGGCGTGCGCGAAGTAGCTGACCCGCAGCTCCTCGATCATCCAGCGGATCTCCGTCACCGAGGAGGGCACGGGCCGCCCCTGGGGCAGCTGTTCCAGCAGCCAGGCGTACTCGTCGCGCATCTCGTGGACCTTCTCCATCCGGGAGGTGTCCCGCTGGACGCCGGTCGGCATCTGCTGCAGCCGGCGGTCGGCCGCCACCAGGTAGCGCATCAGGTCGGGCAGACGCCGCAGCCCCGCCTCCGTGACGAACCCGGGCTTCACGAGGGCGTCCAGCTGCCCCCGTACGTCCGTGAGGTTGGCGAGGAGAGCCGGGCTGCGGGTGGACTTCAGACGGCGTTCACAGGCCTGCCAGGCGGCCAGCACCTGCTGCACCTGGCCGACCGTGCGGACCGTGGTGTCGACGATCTCCGCGCGCACCTTGTCGTACAGCTTGCGGTACGACGACTCGTCCCACGCCGGCCCGCCGAAGTCGGCGATCAACTTGTCGGCCGCAGCCATCGCGCAGTCGTCGAAGAGCGCCTGGATCGAACCGTGCGGGTTCGCGGACAGTGCCAGCTTCTGTGCGTTGGTGAGCTTTTCGCTCGCGAACTTCGCAGGGTTGACCGGAATGTTTCGGAGGATGAGTCTCCGGGTGCCCTTCCACATCGCCTCCGCCTGCTCCGCCTCCGTGTCGAAGAGGCGTACGGAGACGGTGTTCGCCGTCGGGCCGTCGTCCACTAGGGCGGGATAGGCCTTCACGGGCTGCCCGGCCCTGCGGGTCTCGAAGACCCGGGTGAGCGAGCCGATCGTCCAGTCCGTCAGACCCGTCCGCTCCACGGACTCGCCGCCCTGGCGCTCGGCGGTGGCCGCGGCCGCCTGGGAGAGGGCCTGACGCGCCTTCGGCTTCAGCCGCAACCGCAGCGACTCCAGGTCCTTGTCCTCGGCGAGCTTCCGGCGCCGCTCGTCGACGATCCGGAAGGTGATCTTCAGATGGTCGGGGACCCGGGACCAGTCGAAGTCCTCGGGGGTCAGCGGCACCCCCACCATGCGCTTGAGCTCGCGGGCCATCGTCACCGGCAGCGGCTCCTGGAGGGGGACCGCCTGGTCCAGGAAGCGCCGGGCGAAGTTCGGCGCCGGTACGTAGTTCCTGCGGATGGGCTTCGGGAGGGAACGGATCAGCTCCGTCACCACCTCCTCCCGCAGGCCCGGGATCTGCCAGTCGAAGCCCTCGTCGGTGACCTGGTTGAGGACCTGGAGGGGGATGTGGACCGTCACACCGTCCGCGTCGGCGCCCGGCTCGAACTGGTACGTCACCCGGAACTTCAGCTGTCCCTGGCGCCAGGAGTCCGGATAGTCCGCCTTGGTGACCGCCTCGGCGGACTCCCGGATGAGCATCTCCCGCTCGAAGTCCAGGAAGTCCGGCTGCTCGTGGCGTTTGTGCTTCCACCAGGAGTCGAAATGGGCGCCGGAGACGACATGCTCGGGGACCCGCTGGTCGTAGAAGTCGAAGAGCGTGTCGTCGTCGACCACGATGTCCCGGCGCCGCGCCCGGTGCTCCAACTCCTCGACCTCGCTGAGGAGCTTGCGGTTGTCGGCGAAGAACTTGTGGTGCGTCCGCCAGTCGCCCTCGACGAGCGCGTTGCGGATGAACAGCTCGCGGCTGGCCTCCGCGTCGATCCGGCCGTAGTTGATCTTCCGCTGGGCGACGATCGGTACGCCGTACAGCGTGACCTTCTCGTACGCCATCACGGCCGCCTGGTCCTTCTCCCAGTGCGGCTCGCTGTACGTGCGCTTGAGGAGGTGCCCGGCGAGGGGTTCGACCCACTCGGGCTCGATCCTCGCGTTGACGCGGGCCCAGAGGCGACTCGTCTCCACCAGCTCGGCGGACATCACGAAGCGCGGGGGCTTCTTGAAGAGGGCCGAGCCCGGGAAGATCGCGAACTTGGCGTTCCGGGCGCCCAGATACTCGTTCTTCCCCGTGTTCCGGCCGCCCTCGCTCCCGGCGTCCTTCACGTCCTTCATGCCGATGTGCGAGAGCAGGCCGGCGAGGAGGGAGACATGGATGTGCTGTTCCGGGGCGTCGTCCTCGTTGAGATGGATGTCCATCTGCTTGGCGACCGTGCGCAGCTGGCTGTAGATGTCCTGCCACTCACGGATGCGCAGGAAGTTCAGGTACTCCTGCTTGCACATCCGCCGGAACGACGACGAGCCGCGCTCCTTCTGCTGCTCGCGTACGTACCGCCAGAGGTTGAGGAAGGCGAGGAAGTCGCTGGTCTCGTCCTTGAAGCGGGCGTGCTGCTGGTCCGCCTGGGCCTGCTTGTCGGCGGGGCGTTCACGCGGGTCCTGGATGGAGAGCGCGGCGGCGATCACCATGACCTCGCGGGCGCAGCCGTTCTTGTCGGCCTCCACGACCATGCGGGCCAGGCGCGGGTCGACGGGCAGCTGGGAGAGCTTGCGGCCCATCGGGGTGAGGCGCTTGCGTACGTCCTTCTGCGCCGGGTCGAGCGCGCCGAGCTCCTGGAGGAGCTGGACACCGTCGCGGATGTTGCGGTGGTCCGGCGGGTCGATGAAGGGGAACTTCTCGATGTCGCCGAGGCCGGCCGCGGTCATCTGGAGAATGACGGAGGCGAGGTTCGTCCGGAGGATCTCCGCGTCCGTGAACTCGGGGCGGGCCTCGAAGTCCTCCTCGCTGTAGAGGCGGATGCAGACACCGTCGGAGGTACGGCCGCAGCGGCCCTTGCGCTGGTTGGCGCTGGCCTGGGAGATCGCCTCGATCGGGAGGCGCTGGACCTTGGTGCGGTGGCTGTAGCGGCTGATGCGGGCGAAGCCCGGGTCGATGACGTACTTGATGCCGGGGACGGTGAGGGAGGTCTCGGCGACGTTCGTGGCCAGAACGATCCTGCGACCGGTGTGCGGCTGGAAGACGCGGTGCTGCTCGGCGTGCGAGAGCCGGGCGTAGAGCGGGAGGACTTCGGTGAAGCGGTAGTTCTTCTTGTTCAGGGCGTCGGCCGTGTCCCGGATCTCGCGCTCACCGGAGAGGAAGACCAGGATGTCGCCCTTGCCCTCGCCCTGAAGCTCCTCGACCGCGTCGCAGATGGCGGTGATCTGGTCGCGGTCGGAGTCCTCGGAGTCCTCTTCGAGGAGGGGGCGGTAGCGCACCTCCACGGGGTACGTCCGGCCGCTGACCTCGACGATCGGAGCGTCGCCGAAGTGGCGGGAGAAGCGCTCGGGGTCGATGGTCGCGGAGGTGATGACGACCTTGAGATCGGGGCGCTTGGGCAGCAGCTGGGCGAGGTAGCCCAGCAGGAAGTCGATGTTGAGGGACCGCTCGTGGGCCTCGTCGATGATGATCGTGTCGTAGGCGCGCAGCTCGCGGTCCGTCTGGATCTCGGCGAGCAGGATGCCGTCCGTCATCAGCTTGACGAAGGTGGCGTCCGGGTTGACCTGGTCGGTGAAGCGCACCTTCCAGCCGACGGCCTCACCGAGCGGCGTCCGCAGCTCCTCGGCGACGCGTTCGGCCACCGTACGGGCGGCGATACGGCGGGGCTGGGTGTGCCCGATCATGCCGCGCACGCCACGCCCCAGCTCCATGCAGATCTTCGGGATCTGGGTCGTCTTGCCGGAGCCGGTCTCGCCCGCGACGATGACGACCTGGTGGTCGCGGATGGCGGCCGCGATCTCGTCCTTCTTCTGGCTGACGGGCAGCTGCTCGGGGTACGAGATGGCCGGCACGCGTGCGGCGCGCTCGGCCATGCGGGACTCGCCCTTGGCGACCTCCGCCTCGATCTCGGCGAGAACGGCGGCCCGGGCCTCGGGCTTACGGATCTTGCGCGCGCCTTCGAGTCTGCGTCCGAGCCGGTGCGCGTCGCGCAGGGAGAGCTCGGCCAGACGGGGGGCGAGGGCGCCGAAGGCGGGGGCGGGGTGAGTGGACATACGCGACCCAGGATCTCACCTCCGGGAAACGCGGGGCGAACGCTTTTGCGCGGGGCCGTCACGGCGCACCGCGCACGCGTCCGCCGCCGTACACGCGAAGACCCCCTCCGGTTGCCCGGAGGGGGTCTTCGTTCGCTGTGGCTGGGGCCGGGGTCGAACCGGCGACCTATCGCTTTTCAGGCGATCGCTCGTACCAACTGAGCTACCCAGCCGCGATGTTTCACGTGAAACACCAGCGGTCCTGACGGGATTTGAACCCGCGGCCTCCACCTTGACAGGGTGGCGAGCACTCCAAACTGCTCCACAGGACCAAGGATGCGTACGACAGTGTCGCACACGTTCTTGCGTGCCCCCAACGGGATTCGAACCCGTGCTACCGCCTTGAAAGGGCGGCGTCCTAGGCCGCTAGACGATGAGGGCTATCGGCCCGCCTGGGCGCTTCTCAGCGCGTCGGGGACGTGAGAAGCATATGGGATGGCGGGAGGTATCGCCAAAACGGTTTACGGGCCGCCGGTGGGCTCGTCCGTCGACCTGGTCCCGGAGGGTGACGGGGACCGGTCGTCCCCGGGTTCGGCCCCCGGCTGGTTCTCCTTCGGCAGGTGGCGGCTGACCTCGGCCGTCGTCAGGCCCAGCCCGCCGAGTTCGATCTCGTCCCAGGCCTGCAGGCGCCGGGTGTCGCGGTCGAGGTACAGGACCGAGGCCTGGATGGGATCGGGGTACTTGCCCTCCACGGCGCGCAGACCGCTGCCGCCGGTAGAGCCCTCGATACGCAGACGGGTTCCCCGGTCGAGGACCTCCATCTCCTGGTGGTGCACATGCCCGGCCAGCACGAGCGGGACCTGGCCGTCCGTCTCCCGGGCCGCGTCCGGGTTGTGGGCGACCGCGATGTCCACGGGACTGCCCGCCGCCCGCTGGGCGCGCAGCGCGTCCGCCAGCTGCCGTCCGGCCACCTCCTCCGAGGGCAGGCCCGCCTTGTCGGTCGAGCGGTCCGGGGTGAACTGCGGGTCCCCGATCCCCGCGAAGCGCAGCCCGCCGACGGTCACCGCCCGGCCCTCGTCGAGGACGTGCGTGTTGTCGATGCCCTCCAGATAGCGCTGCGTCTCACGCGAGTCGTGGTTGCCGCGCACCCAGACGTACGGCGCGCCGAGGTCGGCGATCGGGTCCAGGAACGCGTTCTCGGCGGCGCTGCCGTGGTCCATGGTGTCGCCGGAGTCGACGATGACGTTGATCTCGTACTGCTCCACCAGCGAGGCGATGATCTTCCAGCTCGCGGGGTTCAGATGGATGTCGGAGACGTGCAGGACGCGGATGGTCGTGGGGTCCGGCTGGTACGCGGGGAGCGTGGACGTGACGTCGTACAGCTTGGTCACGTTCGTCACCAGGCGGGCCAACTCCTTCTGGTAGATGTCGAATTCCGTGACGATGCTGCGCGCGTTGCCGACCAGGGAGGGCGCGGAGGAGAGCAGGCCCGAGAACTTGGGTTCCAGGACGGAGTTGGGGTTCCAGGTGGCGGCGGCCGTGCCGCCGGCGCCGGCCAGCAGGGCCAGGGCGAGACCGCCCGCGGCGAGGGCGCGGCGGGGGCGGCGGAACACGGCGAGGCCGAGCGTGGTGGCCCCGACGACGACGGCGACGCCCGACCGTACGGCCAGGTCGACGGTGCCGTGCTGCACGTCGGAGGCGATCTCCTCCTGCAGTCCGGAGATCCGCTCGGGGTGGTCGACCAGGGCCTGGGCGCGCTCCGGGTCGAGCTGGTCGACGTTCACGTCCAGGCGTACGGGGGCGTTGTGGCTGGACAGTTCCAGGGCGCCGAGGGGAGAGACGTTGATCTTCGTGCCGCCGGTGAGGGACGGGCGCAGGGTCATCGTCGTGTTCATCGGGCCGACGGGGGTGCGGACGTTCCCGACGATCAGCAGGCCCAGCCAGGCGCCGAGCAGCACGACCGCGACGAGGCCCAGTGCGCGTCCCCAGGGGTGGGGGTGGTGGACCAGTTCGAGGGTCGGCTGGGTGCGGCGGGAGCGGTAGTGCCGGGCCAGGGCACGAGGGGCCCGTGGCATGGCCCGGGAGACGCGGCGCAGAGCGGTCCGCAAGACGGTCCTCATGGCGGTGTCGGGGGTGTGGGCGTCGGCGGTGCGGTTGGCTGGGTCGGCGGGGACGCGTGCCATTGGTCCCGTATGCCCAGGGGCGAGGACGGATATGCGGGGGGCGGGTGGCGGGGGTCGTGCATGACAATGGCTGTGTGCTGGAGATGACGCGCGAGGAGTTCGAGGAACTGGTCGCCGAGGCGTTGGACCGGATTCCGCCGGAGCTGACACGGCTGATGGACAACGTGGCGGTGTTCGTGGAGGACGAGCCGCCCGCCGACGATCCCGAGCTGCTCGGGCTGTACGAGGGGACTCCGCTCACGGATCGGGGGGAGTGGTACGCCGGGGTGCTGCCGGACCGGATCACGATCTACCGGGGGCCGACGCTGCGGATGTGCGACTCGCGGGAGGACGTGGTCGCGGAGACCGAGGTGACCGTGGTGCACGAGATCGCGCACCACTTCGGGATCGATGACGCGCGGTTGCACGCGCTGGGGTACGGATAGTTGTTCTTGGGGCGGGCCGCTAGTTGTTTGTGGGGCGGGCCGCCGTTTTTGGGTGCACGCCGCCGTCTTGGGTGCGGGGGCTGTGCGGGTGGGGCGGCCGTTCCGGGTGGGTGGGCTGGAGCGGTGGGCTCGTGCGGGTGGTGGGGGCTGGTCGCGCCGTTCCCCGCGCCCGTTCGGGGCGCTGCCGGTGGGCGCGTGTCCTCTTGTGGGCGGCGGGAGTTGGGCAGGGGGACTCCTCACTCGCCCCCCTCGGAGGTGGCCGCCGTGCGCGCCTTGAACGTATCCGCCCGTCTGGCCGCCACGGTCCTGGCCGTCGCGGCAGCCGGCGGCTGTATGAGCGTGGGGGACGACGGGCGGAAGCCCGGGCCGTCGCCGTCCGTGGGGCAGCTGGGCGGGGAGAAGCCGGACGGGGGCTCCGCCGTGACGGGCGGAGGCGGTACGGGGTACCAGTCCGGGCAGGGCAAGCGCCGTGGTTCCGCCTCGCCCGACCCCTCCGCTGCCGAGTCCGAGTCCGCCTCCCCGTCGGCGTCCGGGCTGGCGAAGCCGTCTGGCAAGGCGGCGCCCAAGGGGGGCAAGGACGAGGGGAAGGGGGAGCGGCCGGAGAAGCCCGAGCCGACGAAGGGCGAGCCGACTCCCACGCCGACGGTGGTGCCGCCCGAGCCGGAGCCGACGAAGCCGGCGGAGCCCCCGCCGTCGCCGGAACCCTCGGCCGAGCCGTCGTCGTCCGCGCACGAACAGGGTGCACAACTGATGGAACGCGAGCCGGCACCCCAGGCGGGCAACACGGCGTAGGCCTCCGGCGGTTGGGCGGATGGGTGTTGTGCATGTGGGTGGGGGAGCTGGGAGCGCGCGGGCGGGTTGGGCCGGGCCTGGTCGGGCTGTCGGGGTGGGCGCGGCGCGGGGTGGCGTCGATCGGGCGCGGGGTGCGATCGGTGGGGGGCGGCGACGAGGAGGCGGGCGGGGTCCGGTCGGGGCTGGGCTGAGTCACGCCCTGGCGGGGCTTCGGTGCGGCTCGCGGCGGGAGCCCGCGCTTTGGGGCCACCGGTTCTGCGGCGTCCCACCGCCTGCGCGGTTGGTCCTGTCGCGCCCGCTGAAGGCGCAGCCTTGGGTCGCACCGGTCTTGTCGCGTCGCCACCAGCCGGGACGGGTGGTCCTGCGCCACGTCCGCCGGAGGCGCCGTGCTGGAGGCCGCCGCTGCTGCGGGCGCTGCCCCGCGTCCGCCGGAGACGCTGCGCTCCGGCCCCGCTGGTTCAGTGGCGTTGTTCACTGTCCACACGGGTCTCGCCCCAGCCCCCGCCAGCGTTCCTCCCCCGTGCCCTGCGCCCCGCCCTCCGCGCCCTCGCTGATCGGCCGTACCTCCCTGACCTGCGGCTATCTGCTCAGTTTGCCTTGGGGGGTGGTGGGTGCGTATGGTGGTAGATCGTTTGATCCCATTTGCCCGGCGCCACCGCAGAGCGCGCCGTGTGGCGCGTACTCTCCCTTGCCGTGGCGGACCGCATAGAGGCGGTCGTGTGCGAATCACGGAGTTGACGGGCGCGTGCCGACGAGACTCCGGAAGGTTTCGCATACGCATGTCCATTTCCCTTACTGATCACGCTGTCGTGCCCGAGAACGGCGAGAACGGCGAGAACGACTCCGTCGAGACGGCGGCCCCCGAGGCCACCTTCGCGGACCTCGGTCTTCCCGAGGGCGTCGTGCGCAAGCTCGCCCAGAACGGCGTGACCACCCCCTTCCCGATCCAGGCCGCGACCATCCCGGACGCCCTGGCCGGCAAGGACATCCTCGGCCGTGGCCGCACCGGCTCCGGCAAGACCCTCTCCTTCGGTCTGCCGACCCTGGCGCGTCTCGCCGGCGGCCGCACCGAGAAGCACAAGCCGCGCGCCGTCATCCTCACCCCGACCCGTGAGCTCGCGATGCAGGTCGCGGACGCCCTCCAGCCCTACGGCGACGTCCTCGGCCTCAAGATGAAGGTCGTCTGCGGCGGTACGTCGATGGGCAACCAGATCTACGCCCTGGAGCGCGGCGTCGACGTCCTCGTCGCCACCCCGGGCCGGCTGCGCGACATCATCAACCGCGGCGCCTGCTCCCTGGAGAACGTCGAGGTCGCCGTCCTCGACGAGGCCGACCAGATGTCCGACCTGGGCTTCCTGCCCGAGGTCACCGAGCTGCTCGACCAGGTCCCGGTGGGCGGCCAGCGGATGCTGTTCTCCGCCACGATGGAGAACGAGATCTCCACGCTGGTCAAGCGCTACCTGAGCAACCCGGTCACGCACGAGGTCGACAGTGCCCAGGGCAACGTCACGACCATGTCGCACCACATCCTGATCGTGAAGCCCAAGGACAAGGCGCCGGTCACCGCCGCGATCGCCGCCCGCAAGGGCCGCACGATCATCTTCGTCCGCACCCAGCTCGGCGCCGACCGTATCGCCGAGCAACTGCGTGACGCCGGTGTGAAGGCCGACGCGCTGCACGGCGGTATGACGCAGGGCGCGCGGACCCGCACGCTGGCCGACTTCAAGGACGGTTACGTCAACGCGCTCGTCGCGACCGACGTCGCCGCCCGAGGCATCCACGTCGACGGCATCGACCTCGTCCTCAACGTGGACCCGGCCGGCGACCACAAGGACTACCTGCACCGGGCCGGCCGTACGGCGCGTGCCGGGCGTACGGGCACGGTCGTGTCCCTCTCCCTGCCGCACCAGCGCCGCCAGATCTTCCGGCTGATGGAGGACGCGGGCGTCGACGCCGGGCGTCACATCATCCAGGGCGGCACGACGTTCGACCCCGAGGTGGCCGACATCACGGGCGCCCGGTCGATGACCGAGGTCCAGGCCGAATCCGCCGGCAACGCCGCGCAGCAGGCCGAGCGTGAAGTCGCTCACCTCACCAAGCAGTTGGAGCGGGCCACGCGCCGCGCCGCCGAGCTGCGCGAGGAGGCCGACCGGCTGACCGCGCGTGCCGCCCGGGAGCGGGGCGAGGACCCGGATGCCGCCGTCGCGGCCGCGGCCGCCGAGGCCTCGGAGACCACCGTCGCCGTCGTCGAGGCGGACGGTGCCTCGCCGGTCGAGGCCCCGGCCGCGATCGTCGAGCAGCCCGTGCACGAGCGTCCGGCGTACGACCAGCCGCGCCAGCGCCGCGAGGAGCGGGGCAACGGCTACGAGCGTCGTGACAACGACCGTGGCGACCGTGGCGGGTTCCGCCGTGACGACCGGCGCGACGGTGAGCGCGGTGGCTTCGACCGCCGTGACGACCGTCGGGACGGCGACCGTGGCGGGCGTTCCTTCGAGCGTCGTGACAACGACCGTGGTGGCTTCCGCCGGGACAACGACCGTGGCGGCCGTTCCTTCGAGCGCCGCGACGACCGTGGCGGCTTCCGTCGGGACAACGAGCGCGGTGGGTTCGAGCGTCGTGACGGCGAGCGTGGTGGCCGTTCCTTCGACCGTGACCGCAACGACCGTGGCGGCTTCCGTCGGGACAACGAGCGCGGTGGGTTCGAGCGTCGTGACGGCGAGCGTGGTGGCCGTTCCTTCGACCGTGACCGCAACGACCGCGGTGGCTTCCGCCGGGACGGCGACCGTGGCGGCCGTTCCTTCGAGCGTCGTGACGAGCGCGGTGGGCACCGGGGCAGTGACCGTCCCTTCAACCGCGACCGCCAGGGCGACCGTCCGGGCTTCCGCTCCGGCGGCCACGAGCGCCCGTACGGCCGTCGTGACGACCACCGCGGCACCGGCACCGGCACCGGCACCGGCTCCTCCTTCGGCCGTCGTGACGACAAGCCGCGCTGGAAGCGCAACGGCTGACGGTCGCCGCACAGGCGTAACGGCTGACGCCAGCTGACTGAGAGAAGGGCCCGTACGACTTCGGTCGTACGGGCCCTTCGGTTTCCCCCTCCTTCCCCCGCCGGTTTTCGGCCACGGTGTGGCGCATGTCACGCCCCCGGGAAGGGAATTGCTGGGGGCATGACAGATGACGACATAGCCCGTGGGGCAGCCGGGGCTTCGGCTCCGGACTCTGTGTCGGTCTCGGTGTCCGACGAGGAGCGGTTGGCCCAGCTGGGCTACACGCAGGTCCTCGCCCGCCGTATGTCCGCGTTCTCCAACTACGCGGTCTCCTTCACGATCATCTCGGTCCTGTCCGGCTGTATGACCCTCTATCTCTTCGGCATGAACACCGGCGGGCCCGCGGTGATCACCTGGGGCTGGGTCGCGGTCGGTCTGATGACGCTCTTCGTGGGTCTGGCCATGGCCGAGATCTGCTCGGCCTACCCGACCTCCGCCGGCCTGTACTTCTGGGCGCACCGACTGGCGCCGCAGCGCAGCGCGGCGGCCTGGGCGTGGTTCACGGGCTGGTTCAACGTGCTCGGCCAGGTGGCCGTGACCGCCGGCATCGACTTCGGCGCGGCGTCGTTCCTGGCGGCGTACCTGAACCTGGAGTTCGGCTTCGAGGTGACCCCGGGCCGGACGATCCTCCTCTTCGCCGCGATCCTGCTGCTGCACGGCCTGCTGAACACCTTCGGTGTCCGGATCGTCGGTCTGCTGAACAGCATCAGCGTGTGGTGGCACGTGGTGGGCGTGGTCGTCATCGTCGGCGCGCTCGTCATCGTCCCGGACAGCCATCAGTCGGCGTCCTTCGTGTTCACCGAGTTCGTCAACGAGACGGGCTGGAGCAGCGGGCTGTACGTGGTGCTGCTGGGGCTGCTGATGGCGCAGTACACCTTCACCGGGTACGACGCCTCGGCCCATATGACCGAGGAGACGCACGACGCGTCGACGGCGGGGCCCAAGGGCATCGTCCAGTCCATCTGGACGTCGTGGGTGGCGGGCTTCGTCCTCCTCCTCGGCTTCACCTTCGCCATCCAGTCCTACGACGGCGCGCGCGAGTCGGCGACCGGGGTGCCGCCCGCGCAGATCCTGCTGGACGCGCTCGGCGCGACCGGCGGCAAACTGCTCCTCCTCGTCATCATCGGAGCGCAGCTCTTCTGCGGCATGGCCTCCGTCACCGCCAACAGCCGCATGATCTACGCCTTCTCGCGCGACGGGGCGATCCCGTTCTCGCACGTCTGGCACACGGTCAGCCCCCGCACGCGCACCCCCGTGGCGGCGGTCTGGCTGGCGGTGGGCGGCGCGCTGCTCCTCGGCCTCCCGTACCTGATCAATGTCACGGCGTACGCCGCCGTCACCTCCATCGCGGTGATCGGCCTCTACATCGCGTACGTCATCCCGACCCTGCTGCGGCTGCGCAAGGGCGACGCGTTTGAGCGCGGGCCCTGGCACCTGGGCCGCTGGTCGCGGGTGATCGGCGTCGTCGCGGTGGTCTGGGTCCTCTTCATCACCGTCCTGTTCATGCTTCCGCAGCTCTCCCCGGTCACCTGGGAGAACTTCAACTACGCCCCCGTCGCCGTGCTCGTGGTGCTGGGCTTCGCGGCGCTGTGGTGGGCCGTCTCCGCCCGGCATTGGTTCCTCAACCCCGAGCACGATAGGAGCGTGGCCCGTGAGGCGGCACAGAAGACGACGCCGGAGCCGATCGTCGACCCGTGATCCGTCGTGACGTCGTGAATTCGTGGCGGCGTGACGTCGTGGCGGCGTGAGTTCGTGGCCGGGCCCGGCCCGGCCCCTGCCGTTCGGTCGGTGCGGCTCGCCGCCGTTCCGTGGCGCGGGGAGGGGGCCCGGCCCGGCCAACTCGCCCGACTTCCGCCGATCTTCCGCCCGTTCTGTTCTGCGGCGGACCTTTTTACGGCCCTCCGACGCGGCCGGGTACCGATACCCGATCGGACTCCCGGCCACGTCCGGCTATGCTCGGGGAGGCAACATCGCCTGGGCCCTTAGCTCAATTGGCAGAGCAGTGGACTTTTAATCCATTGGTTGTGGGTTCGAGTCCCACAGGGCCTACGGTTCGCGGGCAGGAGATACCCCTTCTGACCTGCGGCGCAGCGTCCGAGCCGACTTCGGTCGGGTCGGGCGCTGTGGCGTTTCCGGGGCGACTGGCCCGAACAAGCCCTCGCCCATGTCACCCGCCGGCTACGCGGCACCAGCGGCCCGCCGCCAGGTGCGTGCCCCTCCGCCTTGTCTCGATCTATCGAGGCCGACGCGCTCTGTCGCCAACTGGTGCCGTGCCCTACCGTCAGCGCATGGGGGACCGTGGTGGTGGAAAGCCGATGAAAGAGCCTGGCGTCGAGAACGATCTCGCAAAGGGGGTTCGGTGGAAGCTGAGTTGATGGCACTTGCTGCCGCGGGAGCCACGGCATTCGTTCAGCAGATGGCGGCGGACTCCTGGACACAGGCCCGTGACCGCATGGTCTCGTTCTTCTCGCGTCACCGTGGTGGTGAGGAGGACGTGCTGGAGGGGGAGCTGGAGACGTCGCGTGGCGAGCTGACGGCGGCGCTGGAGGCCGGTGACGAGCAGACCGCCCTGGACGTGGAGTCGGAGTGGCGAACGCGATTGCGTCGCACTCTGCGGTCCAACCCGGACGCCGCGTCCGAGCTGCGGTCGATACTCGACGACTTGATGCCCGGCGGGGCGGGGCAACAGGCCGCGGATGTGCACAACACGATCAGTGGTGGCGTTCAGCACGGCCCGGTGATTCAGGCAGGCAACGTGGGTTCGCTTCATTTCTCGGGGCACGAGCCGCACCTGTCCTGAACACCGGGCCTACGGTTCGAGGGGCGTGCATCCCCTCCGACCTGCCGTACGCGCTACCAGGCGAGGGCGTCCGACGCGTTGTCCTGCCAGTAGGTGACGGTGGCGGCGCTGTTGAAGAAGACACCGCCCTTGGACAGCTTCAGGGCCTTCTCCGCGCCTGTCGCGCCGCCCTTCTTGTCGGCGAAGATCACGCCCAGGGTCTTGACGCTGCTGCCGCCCTCACCGTCAGGGGAGTACGTCGTGATGCCGGCGTACGCGGACTTGCCGGGCTTGAGCATCAGCACGGACTGCGGCGTCGTCTCCTCGGCCCACGCCACCGGAGCCTGGGCGTCCGCGCCGGCCCTGAGGAACGGGGCGCTGTAGACGTAGCAGGGCTTCGAGCCGGTGTTGGTGGCCTTGAGCAGCAGGTGGTTGATCGGGCGGGTCGGCGTGGAGACGGTCACCTCGGTGTTCGCCGCGGTGCACGTGACGATCGAGGGCGCCTTCTTCTGCGTGGCGGCGGAGGCGGTCTGCCCGGCGCCCTGGAAACCGACCACCGCGAGGGCGGCCGCGACGACCATGGAGGAGGCGGCTGCTCGGGCGGCGAAACGAGTGGTGATACGCATGAGGGACTGCTTTCTCTGAGCATTCGGAAGAGGGCCGTCGTACGGCGAACCGGCGCAGGGGCGCCCCTGTTCGCTCGTGCCGATCACGAAGGCCCCGCCCGTTCCGGTGGGGCGCCGTGGTGGCGATGACCCAAGACTGTGCCCCGCGCCGTCCCAGCCGCCATTCCTCCGGGATCTTCGGGACACTGGAACGCTCAGAACGCCTCTGACCTGCGCATACGCGGCACTTCTGGAACGCCGGACGGGATAGCGGCAGGGGGCCGAACGGCGCTGCCAGGGCGCGGAACGGCCGCGGCGGTCGTGCATGGCGGCTGCCGTGGCGCTCGCCGCGGCGCGCGAGGACGTGAGGAGCGGCTCCATGGCGAAGCTGAGGCGGAGCGAGGTCGAACGGCACCCAGCGATCAGGGGCTGATCGAGTCGCAGGAGATCCTGGGGCCGCTTGCGTGACCGTACGCGGTGGAGCCGAGAGAGCCGAGGGAGCCGAGAGAGCCGAGAGAGCCGCGGGAGCCCGCGGAGGCCACGTCGGCAGGGAGGTCCCGGAGGTCATGGGGCAGCGGAAGGGGGCCTGGAAGGCGGCGTGGGAGAGGGTGGTCCGTGAGACGGAGCCTGAGGTGAGGTTGGTGGCGGCGTCAGCCTCGCCGTAGTGACGTACGAGACCACCACCGCGACGATCACCAGCGGCATGACCGTGATCCCCTGGGACCCGATCAGCAGCGTGGCCAGCATGACGGAGACCAGCGGGAGTCGCAGCATCGCGGCGCTCATCGCCCCGATCCCCATCGCGAACCCCGCGACCAGGCTCAGCCCCGGCAGATGGGAGCAGAGGATGCCGCCCGCCGCTCCCACGAACATCGCGGGGAAGATCGGGCCGCCCCGAAAGGCGCTGAGCGACGCGCAGTAGGCGAGGCCCTTGCACAGCACCAGCAGCGTCAGCGCGCCCACCGAGTACGTGGCGCTGTGCGTGAGGAAGGGGCCCAGCGCGGTCTGCCCCGAATACAGCACGTCGGTGGCCGGTTTGCCGGTGCTCTCCGCGTAGCCGATCGCCAGTCCCGCCACGACCAGGCCGATGACGACCGAGGCCGTCACCCGTCGCCGCTCGACGCGCGTCCTGAGCCGGACGGCGAGCCATCGGACACCCGCGGCCGCCAGCGCGGCCGCCAGTCCGATGAGCAGGGCCCAGCCGAACTCCGCCGCTGTCGGGCGTACGGCTTCGGGTACGTCGCGCAGGGTCAGGGAGTAGGTGCCGAGTCCGGTCCAGGAGCCCAGCCCGACGAAGACGAGCGCGCCGATGCCGGCGGCCAGCAGGCCGGGCACCAGCACCGTCGTCATCATCACCCCGCCCAGCCCGGACGCCTCCATCAGGAGGAACGCACCGAGCAGAGGCGACCCCAGCAGCGAGCTGACGGCAGCGAAACTCCCCGCCGCGCCCAGCACCGTGCTCATCTGCTCCGGCGGATCGCGTCTGACCAGCCGGACGGCACCGGCGGCGAGCCCGCCGCCGAGTGCCAGGAGGGGTGCCTCGGGCCCGAGGACGGCCGCGAAGCAGAGCGTCGCCAGGGCGGCGAGAAAGATGCCGGGCAGTTCGACGGGCGGGGGCGCACCGGCGGCCTGAAAACCGGCGGTCGGTTCATGTCCGCCGTGCCCCGGCAGGTACCGGACCGTCAGCCCCACCAGCAGGCCGCCGACGGCGAGCAGCGGCAACGGCCACCACAGCGGCGTGCCGTCGAACCCGAGCGCCTCCGGCAGATCCCGGTAGATCAACGGCTGGACCTCACCGACCAGCGCCAGAAATCCGAACGCCACCACGGACACGGGTACGCCGATCAGCGCGGCCATCGCCAGAAGCATCAGGTAGGCGCGGCTCCGGAGAAGCGCCGTCGGATCCGGCGGCTTCACGGCCCCGGCCCCGGTCGGGTCGACCGGCACGCGCTCCACCTCCTCGCATTGCGATCCGCGTAACGCGGAGCTGCGCATCGAGCCCGCCGCGATCGGCGCGGTTCCGAGCGTGGCATGCCGTTCTCCGCCCGGCATTTCGGTGCTGGTCGTCGTCACGCTCAGGTGTGAACAACGCCGACTGTCTGGTGGCTGAATCGGGCGGCGGACGGATACGCGGGCCGGGTCGGTCGGCGGACAGTACGCGGGCTCGGGTCGGGCAGTTCGCCGTGCTGCGGATCCTCGGGGCAGGGCGGCCCGAGCTGCGGTGGATCCTGCTCGGTGAAGCCCTGCCCTCGGGTGGGGCGGCCGGGGTGATGGGCGTGCTCGTCGGTACGGCCCGCGTCCGTTGCGTCGGCCGGTCCCCCAGCGATCTGCTCGGCCTGCCCGGCACCGCCGCAGGCGCCCTCCCCGGACCGGCCCGGGCCGCGCTGCTGCTCCCGCCGTCGACCTGGCCCCAGGCACCCTGCCTCGGCAGCCGCGGAGTCCTCGGCAGGGCTCCCTACCTCACGGCACGGGCGCACGCCTGACGGGCACGCCTACCCCGCCGACGCATGGAAGCGGGAACCTTCGCGTGTCCGGGGCGCGTCCGAGCGCTCAGTGAGGTGCGGATCTCGCGTGTGGCGGACATCATGGACGGCGAGGCATCCGGGGGGTGGATCGCCCCAGAAGGGGGCAGGGGGCCCATGGCGCAGGCGTTGGAAAGCGGTGACCCTCGGCAGGTGGGCCCGTACCGGATCGTGGGCCGTCTCGGCGCGGGTGGGATGGGGCGGGTCTACCTCGGGCTCTCGCCGGGCGGGCGCGCGGTCGCCGTCAAGACCATTCGGCCCGAACTGACCTACGACCCCCAGTTCCGGCAGCGGTTCGCCCGGGAGGCCGATGCCGCTCGGGCTGTCAGCGGGGCCTTCACCGCCGCGGTCGTCGACGCTGATCCGTACGGCGACCCGCCGTGGCTGGCCACCGTCCATGTCGCCGGCATCTCGCTCGACGACACCATCGCGCGCCACGGACCGCTCCCCGAGGCCTCGGTGTGGGCGCTGGGCGCCGGCCTGAGCGAGGCACTCCAGGCCATCCACACCGCGGGGCTCGTCCACCGGGATCTGAAGCCCTCCAACGTGCTGCTGGCCCCCGACGGTCCCAAGGTGATCGACTTCGGGATCGCGATCAGTGCCGGGTCGAGCTCGCTCACCCGCAGCGGCGCCGTCATCGGCACCCCCGCGTTCATGTCGCCCGAGCAGCTGACGGGCGGTCGCGCCGGTCCGGCCTCCGATGTGTTCGCCCTCGGTGGCGTACTCGTCTTCGCCGCCACCGGCGCGGGCGCCTTCGGGGCCGGCCCGTCGATCGGCGTCGGCTATCGCGTGGTGCATGACGAGCCGAGCCTGTCCGCCGTCCCGGCTGGCCTGCGTACGCTCCTCGGTCGTTGTCTCGACAAGGACCCGACCCGTCGGCCCACCGTCGCCGAGCTCCTCGCCGAGTTCGCCGGCCGCATCCTCCCGGGGCCCGATGCGGCGTACGGCACGGACACCGTCACCCTCGCTCTGCACGACGGCGCCTGGCTGCCCGCCTCCGTGGCCTCTTCGGTGCGTCGCGCCGGGGAGAGAGAGGACGCCGGCGGGCCGGGGAGCGGGAGCAGGCCGGGTGTGGTCGGTGCCCCCGGCCCCGTGGTCCCGGACGGCCCGCCCACCCGGCGTGACGAGCAGGCTCCGCCGGGGACGCAGCCGTCGGTGGGCCCGGCGGCCGGCGCCGTCGCCTCGGCCCCCGACCGTGGGGCCGGGGCCCCGACCCGCCGCCGGGTGCTGGCCGTGCTCGCCGGAGCGGGTGGTGTCGCCGCCGTCGGTGTCGGCACGTATCTGCTGGGGCGTGGTGACCAGGACCGCGACGACAAGTCCGGCAACGGAACCCTGAAGGACCCGGAGGGTGTGCCGACCCCGGGGCGGCTGAGATGGGAGCGCGGCACCGGAGGCCCGGTGGCGCCAGCGCTCCTCGCCACGGGCGGGCTGGTGTACGCCGGCAGCAGGGACGGGACCATGTACGCGCTGGACGCCGAGACCGGCAGGCCGCGCTGGCAGTTCGGCACGGGCAACGGCGTCTACACCTGCCCCGCCGTGGCCGGTGGTCTCGCCTATTTCGGCAGCGCGGACTACCACCTCTACGCGGTCGAGGTGAAGACCGGCGAGCAGCGCTGGCAGTTCAGCGCCGGCGGGGAGGTCAACTCCTCACCGGTGGTCGCCGGGGGAGTGGTCTACGCGGGCAGTGACGACGCGCGGCTGTACGCCGTGGACGCCCGTTCCGGCGAGCGGAAGTGGACGTACGCCACCGGGGGCCGGGTCCGTTCCTCCCCGGTCGTCGCGTGGAACAAGGTCTACGTCGGCAGCGAGGACGCGCGGCTGCACGCCGTGGACGCCGCGACGGGCGAACGCCGCTGGGCCTTCGAGACCGGCGGCGACGTCAAGTCCTCACCGGCCGTCGCCGACCGCGTCGTCTACGTGGGCAGCTACGACGGCAACCTGTACGCCGTGAACTGCGACACCGGCGAACGTCTCTGGACCTTTGCCACCCGCGGCGGGGTCGGCTCCTCGCCGGCGGTGTCCGCAGGTGTCGTCTACGTCGGCAGCGACGACGGCAACCTGTACGCCGTCGACGCCCGCACCGGGAAGCAGAAGTGGAAGTTCACGGTCGGCGCCGTCGTGTACTCCTCACCGGCCGTCCTCGGCGACGCCGTGTACGTCGGCAGCAAGAACGGCAACCTCTACGCCGTACGGAGGGACACCGGCAAGCCCCTGTGGACGTACCGCACCGGCGCGGACGTCCGCTCCTCACCCACGGCGACCGACGGCACGGTCTATGTCGGCAACGACAGCGGCACGGTCTTCGCGGTCAACCGCTGAGAGGGGAGGGACGAGTGTGATCGAGGCGGAGTTGAAGGCCCGGGTGCGTGCGCCGGAGGCGGTCGCGCGGGCGCTCGACGAGCGGGGCGAGGGGCGGTCCGAGACCTATCAGGACACGTACTACGACCTGCCGGACGGCAGTCTGGCCGCGCGGGACGAGGAGCTGCGGCTGCGGTTCCTGGCCGATCACGGCACGGGCGACCGGCGCACCCTGCTCACCTTCAAGGCGGCGGCCGTGGACGACGCGTCCGGTTCGAAGCCGGAGTACGAGACGCGGGTCGGCGACTCGCAGACCGCGCACGCCATCCTGGAGCACCTCGGCTACGTACCGGCGATCGTGTTCGAGAAGCGCTGCCGCAGCCACGCGTTCGAGGCGTACGGCCGGCCGATGCTCGCGACCCTCGTCCGGGTCCCCGAGCTGGACGGGACGTTCCTGGAGATCGAGACCCTGGTGGAGGAGGAGGCCGAGGTCGGCGCGGCCCTCGACGACATTCGCGCGGTGTTGGAGGAGCTGGGTGTCTCCCCCGAGGACCTCACGCGAGAGCTCTATACGGACGCGGTGGCGGCGGCCCGCCGTACCTCCGGGGGCGGGAAGGGGATGGGGATGGGGACCGGGAAGAGGACGGGGATCGGGAAAGGGAACGGGAACGGGACAAACACCTGAGGCCCGGAATCCTTGTCGGATTCCGGGCCTCAGGTCTTCAGTAGCGGGGACAGGATTTGAACCTGCGACCTCTGGGTTATGAGCCCAGCGAGCTACCGAGCTGCTCCACCCCGCGTCGTTGAAACCAGTGTACGCCATCCGCGGGACCCCTGAGCACACGGTTAACGGCGGCCCCCGTCCGGCGGTCGTCGCTGCGGTCCCGCTCAACCCAGCAGATGCGCGTTCGGTGCCTTCGCCCGCTCCTCGTACTCCGGCACCACGACCACCTCGGCCCCCTCCGCCGACAGCACCGCGTTGCCCGCGGCCGCGTCCTCGACGAACGTGTCCGGCTCGCGCCAGGCCGTGACCACGCGGCGGACGCCCGCGTCGAGGACCAGCCGGGCGCAGGGCGCGGGCCGGGAGGCGCGGCGGGCGCACGGTTCGAGGCTGCTGTAGACCGTGGCGGTGGCGAGGCGCGGGTCCGCGGGGTCGAGCTTGGCGAGGGCGGCCTCCTCGGCGTGGACCAGGGGGTCGTCACCCTCGCGGGAGTGGCCGCGGGCCAGTTCCGTACCGTCGGCCGCGACCACGACCGCCCCCACGCTGAACGCGGTCCGCGAGGGCGGGCACGCGGCGGCCAGGGTGCAGGCGAGGTCGAGCCAGTGCCGGTCGGCGGGGGAGACGGCCGGGCCGGTGCCGGGGACGGTGGGGGCGTAGCGGATGAGGACGACGTCGCCGACCGGACGGGTCTCCAGCAGCCGCAGCCGGCTCTTCGGCCCTCCGGGGTACGCGCCCGTCCCGAACAGCCGGGGTGCGTCCGCCTCGCCCACGAAGAGCGGTGCGACGGCCAGCTGCACCTCGTCCGCGAGCCCCTGCTGCAGGAGCTGGGTGTGGACCCGGCCACCGCCCTCCACCATCAGGCGGCGCACACCGCGTACGTCTCCGAGGTGGTCGAGGACGGCCGTCCACTCCAGCTCGGGGCCTACGGAGACCACGGCCACGCCGTTCGGCCCCGTCGGCAGGCCCAGCCCGTGCAGCCGTGCCGCGCCCTTGTCGGTCGTGTACACGACCTTCTCACCGCCCGTGTGCCAGAACTGGGCCGCCGGATCGAGTTCGCCGGAGGCGCTGACCGTGACCTTCAGCGGGTACTCGGGGAGCCCCGCGGCGATCCGTGCCGCGCGTCGCTCGGGGGAGTTGACCAGCAGCCGGGGGTTGTCGGTGCGCAGGGTGCCGGCCCCGATCAGGATGGCGTCGCTGGCCGCGCGCACCTCGTCGACCCGGTCGAAGTCGGCCGGGCCGGAGAGCAGCAGCCGCTCGGGTCCGGTGTCGTCCAGGAAGCCGTCGAGGGAGACGGCGGCGGACAACAGGACGTAGGGCTGGGGCATGGACGCGCTCCCTTGGTTCAAGTTTTAAACAATAACTACACTGTACGTATGACGACCCGCTGGCTCACCCCCGACGAACAGCGTGCCTGGCGCGCCTACGTCGCCGCGAGTTCCCTTCTGGAGGACGCGCTCGACCGGCAGCTCCAGCAGGAGGCCGGCCTGCCGCACCTCTACTACTCGGTGCTGTCCGCCCTCTCCGAGGCGCCGGAGCGCCGGATGCGGATGACCGAGCTCGCCGAGCGGCTGAAGATCACGCGCAGCCGGCTGACGTATGTCGTGACCAGGCTGGAGAAGGACGGCGTGGTGCGGCGCGAGGACTGCAAGTGGGACAAGCGCGGCAGTGTCGCCGTGCTCACCGACGAGGGCATGACCCTGCTGGAGCGCACGGCGCCGGGCCATGTCGAGACGGTGCGGCGTGCCGTCTTCGACCATCTCAGCCCCGAGCAGATCGGCCAGTTCGAGGAGATCTGCGCGGCCATCGCGACGGCGATCCAGGGCGGGGATTCCCGGACGGCCCCCGCCTCGGACGACCTCCCGTGGCGCCGCCGCGCCTGCTCGTCCGGCCAGCAGGACGAGGGCAATCGTGCGTGACGGCCGAGCGGACGGCGTGTGACGGCCGAGGGGACCGCGTGACAGTCGGCCAGGGCCTCGCGCGTGACGGCCGGGCAGGGCCTCGCGTGTGACGGTCGAGCGTGGCCTCGCGTGACGGGAATGTGACGTATCCCCAATCCTGTTGCTTGAAATTTGAAGCACGGGTTAGAGTCACTGCGAGCGCTGTGCTTCAAAACTGAAGCACAGTGACGCCCGCACCAGGACCGGAGAACCCGCATGCCCGACTTTCCCGCTGCCACCCCGCGTGCCCGCGTCCGGGTACCGCTGCGCTTCCACGACGGCTACGGCGTCGACGCCGAACTGGTCACCTTCCACGACCTCGTCGACGGCCGGGAGCACCTGGCGGTCGTCCTCGGCGACCCCGCCCCCGGCACGGCCCCGCTGGTCCGGCTGCACTCCGAGTGCCTGACCGGCGACGTGTTCGGCTCGGCCCGCTGCGACTGCGGTCCGCAGCTGCGCGAGGCGGTGGAGCGGATCGCCGACCGCGGCGGTGTCCTCCTGTACCTCCGCCAGGAGGGCCGGGGCATCGGCCTCTACAACAAGCTCGACGCGTACGCCCTCCAGGACCAGGGCCTCGACACCTACGAGGCGAACGCGGCGCTCGGGCTGCCGGAGGACGCCCGCGACTACACGGCGGCGGCCCAGATGCTGGGTGCCCTCGGCATCGACGAGCTGGACCTGCTCTCCAACAACCCCGACAAGGCGCAGCAGTTGCGCGACCTCGGTGTGGCCGTGCGAGACCGCGTGCCCACGGGCGTCTTCACCACCGCCCACAACGTCCGCTACCTGCGCGCCAAGGTCCTCCAGACCCAGCACACCCTCCCCCTGCACGAGCTGACGGGCGCGACAGGACTGACCGGCCTCTCGGCGGGCTGAGCCTCGTCCGGCTTCCCGACGGCCTCGACCGACCCGCCCGCCCTCCTGATGGGCTGAGCACCTCCCGGCCTCCCGATGGCTGGGCGCGCCCGGCCTCCCGATGGGCTGAACCCGTCCGCCCTCCGCGTCCCTCCACCCCCCCGTCTCCCCCGCTAGCCCACTCGGCCCCGCCGACTCGCCGCGTCGTCCGTCCCCGGAAACCCTGTAGCCGTGGGGCAGCGAGAGGGCGCGGAGGGTATGCGGAAGCCGGGCGGGCGGCGGTTCTCGTACGCCCGTACGCTCGCCCGTGTTCTTCCCGTGCTGCTGATCGCCGTCGGCCTCTTCTACGACCACTTCACGCCGCGCGAGTTCACCGCGGTCCCCTTCTTCACCGCCGCGCCCCTGGTGGCGGCCCCGCTCTTCTCGCTGCGCGGCACGGTGGTCATCGGCGCTGCGTCGGTGGTCGGCATCACCGTCGTACGGCTCTACTACGACGACGCCGGCCCCGAGGACGCGATCACCGAGATCGTCACGGTGACCACCGTCGCCGTACTGGCCGTACTGATCAACCGCCTCGCACGCCGCAGCGACGCCCGGCTCGCCACCGCCCGGGAGATCGCCGAGGCGGCGCAGCGGGCCGTGCTTCCGGTGCCGCAGGAGCGGATCGGCGGGCTGGAGATCGCCGCCCGGTACGAGGCCGCGCAGGCCGGGGCGTCGATCGGCGGCGATCTGTACGCGGTGCAGGACTCGCCCCACGGCGTACGGCTCTTCGTCGGCGACGTACGCGGCAAGGGGCTGGGGGCGGTGTCCGCGGTGGCGGTGCTGATCGGGGCGTTCCGGGAGGCGGCCGAGCAGGAGGCGACGCTCGAAGCGGTGGCCCAGCGGCTGGAACGGGCGCTGGCCCGGGAGGGGACGCGGCGGGAGGCCGCGCGGAGGGACGAGGCGGTGGAGTACGAGGGGTTCGTGACGGCCGTGCTCGCGGAGTTCCCGCACGGCGCGGGCCGCGCCCGGATCGTCAACCGGGGCCACCCCTCGCCCCTGCTGCTGCACGCCGACGGCACGATGTGCACCCTGGACGCCCCGCGGCCCGCGCTGCCGCTCGGCATGGACGACCTGGGCGCCTGGCCGGACCGCGCGGAGGAGACCGGGTTCCCGCCCGGGGCCACGCTGCTCTTCTACACCGACGGCCTGTCCGAGGCGCGCGACGCGCACGGTGTCTTCTACGACCCGGCCGCGCGCCTCTCGGGCCGTGTCTTCACCGCACCGGGCGCCCTGCTGACGACGCTCGCGGAGGAGGTGCGCCGGCACACGGGCGACCGCACCACGGACGACATGGCCCTCCTGGCGATCCGCCGCCCGTGAAATCTGGTCGTCCGATGTTCGTGAGGTGTGGTCGTCCGACGTCCGTAGGTGTGGTCGTCCGGCGTTCGCGGGGTGGAGATGTCACCGAGCGTGGCCGCTCCACCGTTCTCCGTATAACAACTGACGTCACGTCAGAGCAACTGTTACTCGCGAGTCAAGGTCAACTCGCCCGTTTTCGGCCCCTCATGACCCGTAAAGTCCTGCGCGAAGAGCGGAACGATCATTCGGAACAGCTTGGAATGGAGTACTCGCGTCTATTAACGTTCGATAACGCAGCGCGGTCGTCCCAGCCGTCACAAGAGACGGCTCCGTGCTCACGCGCCGAATCCCGCAAGGGAACCGGGGAACCACCAACCCTGGGGTGAATCGCACGGAAACCGCCGTGGCAGTACGCACGACCGGTTTACGCGCGTAGGAGACCTTCCTGCTCCGAACCCGTCAGCTAACCCGGTAGGCGAGAAGGAAGGAAGGAGTACGCCCACGTGGCGTCGAACCGGTCCGCGACCGAAGCCCCGTTCGTGCCGGCCCAACGTGACGGCGAGAGCCAGACGTTCGGCTACGGCAGCTACAACAGTGACAACGAGGGCCCCTGGCAGGAGTGGAATCCCAGTGAGGATTCGCTTCGTCCCGTTCGCGGTCGGCACCGCGTCGCCAAGAAGACCGGCGTACTCGCCCGTAACGGTCTGGCCCGCAGCTCCACGGTCCTCGGCGTCGGTGTCATAGCCGCCGTCAGCGGTGCCGGGATGGCGAGCGCGCAATCCGGCAAGGCCCCCGTCTCCATATCGATGCCCGACATGCCGAACGTCGGCTCGGTCTTCGAGGACGAGGCCGACGAGCCGGAGCCCCAGGGTTCCACCTCCCCCCTCAGCAACGCGGGGCTGATCGCCGCCGACACCGAGCAGGGCACCGCGGACGCCGGTGAGGCGCTGCGCGCCCGCATCATGGCGCAGGCCGAGTCCCAGCAGGACGCCTTCGACAAGGCCGCCGCCGAGGCCGCGCAGACCGCCGCCGCGGAGCAGGCCGCCGAGCAGGCCGCCAAGGAGAAGAAGGAAGCCGAGGCCAAGGAGGCCGCCGCCAAGAAGAAGGCGGAGGAGGAGGCCGCGGCGAAGAAGGAAGCCGAGCGTCTCGCCGCCCTGGCCAAGCAGTTCACGCTGCCCACCTCCTCGTACACCCTCACCTCCAGCTTCGGTCAGGCCGGCCCGTACTGGTCCTCCGGCTACCACACCGGCCTCGACTTCGCGGCCCCCACCGGCACCCTGATCAAGGCCGTAGGCAGCGGCACCATCACGCAGGCCGGCTACGAGGGCTCCTACGGCTACAAGACCGTCCTCACCCTCGATGACGGCACCGAGATCTGGTACGCCCACCAGTCCTCCATCGGCGTGAGCGTCGGCCAGAAGGTCGCCACCGGCGACGTCATCGGCCGCGTCGGCGCCACCGGCAACGTCACGGGCGCCCACCTCCACATGGAGGTCCACCCCGGCGGCTCCACCACCGGCATCGACCCGGCGGCCTGGCTCCGCAGCAAGGGCCTCAACCCGTAACGGCCGACAGCACCAACCCCGGACAGCGACGCCGCGTGGGCCCATGTGCCCACGCGGCGTTCGTCGATGGGGAAACGATGGGGAAGTCGGTGAGGAATGTGGGCGTCCGGTCCGGTCGTTGAGTAGGACATGACTTCTCTTCGCAAGCTGGGCACATCCGGCATCGAGGTCTTCCCGCTCGCCCTCGGCGGCAACGTCTTCGGCTGGACCGCGGACGAGGCGGGGTCCTTCGCCGTCCTCGACGCGTACGCGGCTGCGGGGGGCAACTTCGTCGACACCGCCGACTCCTACTCGGCCTGGGCCGAGGGCAACGAGGGCGGTGAGTCCGAGCGGATCATCGGCAAGTGGGTCAAGAGTCGCGGCAACCGCGACGACGTGGTCATCGCGACCAAGGTGAGCCAGCACCCCGAGTACCAGGGGATGACGGCGGCCAACATCAAGGCCGCCGCCGACGCGTCCCTGGCCCGCCTCGGCACGGACCACATCGACCTCTACTACACCCACTTCGACAGGCCCGAGGTCCCCGTCGAGGAGATCATCACCGCCCTCGACGACCTGGTGAAGGCCGGCAAGGTCCGCGCGATAGCCGCGTCCAACATCACTCCCGAACGGCTGAAGGCATCCCTGGACTTCTCGGCCGCCGAGGGCCTGGCGCGCTATGTGGCGCTGCAGCCCCACTACAACCTGGTCTCCCGGGACACCTACGAGGGCGCCCTCCAGTCCCTCGCCGTCGACTCCGGCCTCTCCGCCGTCCCGTACTTCGCCCTCGCCAAGGGCTTCCTCACGGGCAAGTACCGCCCCGGCACGACGGTCGACAGCCCCCGGGCGGCAGGCGCCGGCGCCTACCTCGACACCCCGGCCGGCCCGCGCGTCCTCGCGGCCCTGGACGACATCGCCACGTCCCGAGGCGCGGCCCACGCCACGGTCGCCCTGGCCTGGCTGTCCGCCCAGCCGACCGTCACGGCCCCCATCGCCTCCGCCCGCTCCCTGGACCAACTCCCCGCCCTCCTGGCCGTAGCGGACCTCACCCTCACCCCCGAAGAACTGAACCAACTGACGGAGGCTTCGGCGTAGTCAGGCGAAGGCAGAGCCGAGGGGCGAAGCGGGAGGCGGCTCGGCCGTGGCGCCGGGAGGTTGGCAGCTGTCCTGTTCTGCGCCACCGGGGGCCGCAGACGGAAACGCGTCCCGCCCGGAGCTCCGGCCCCGCAGCCGATCCAGGCCCGAGCCCTGATCGAGGCCCCCACCCGCTCTCAGCCCAGCAACGCGCTAGTACCGGTAGGGGTTGTACGCGGGGTACGCCGTCACCCCATATGCCCCATACGCCCCACACCCCACAGGCTGCCCGTACGTCCCGTACGCCCCGCACTCATGGCCGTACCCGTACCCATGGCCGTACCCGTACTTCGCCCCCACCTCCCGCCCCGCGTACCCCATGGCCGGCCGAGCCAGCTCCCGCCTGCGCCACAGCTCGAACAGCAACTCCCGCTCCCGCAGCGCGAAGTCACCCCCGGCCCGCCCCCGCAACCCTCGATACCGGTGGAAGGCCAGCTTCGTCGCGTACACCTCGTACTCCGCGATCGACCGGGCCCCCGCCTTCCCGAAGTGGTGCGCCGCGTACTCCCGCGCCACCCGCCGCCCCCGCATCGACCCCAGCACATACGGCTCGACCGGCGTCAGCCACCCCGCGGCCGCATACGTCGGCAACGCCTCCCGCACGGTCCGCAGCTCCCGCTGCCGGGCCCAGATCACCCACCACGTCAGCAGCCCGAACGCCGGCACCATGAACCCGGCGTACACGGCGAAGAACCCGTACTCCCCGAACGTCGCCGACCCGTTCCAGACCGAGTGCATCCCCATGGCGAGCAGCAGCCCGCCCGCCGGTACGAGCACCCGCCGCGCCCGCTGCCTCTCCGCGGAGTACGCCGCCACCCCGAACCCGATCCCCGTCAGCACGGTGAACAGGGGATGCGCGAACGGCGACATGATCACCCGTACGAAGAACGTGGCCGCGGTGACCGACGCGAGACCGCTTCCCCCGCTGAGCTGGTCCGTCCCGAACGCGGTCCCCAGGTACAGGATGTTCTCGGTGAAGGCGAACCCCGTCGCGGTGAACCCCGCGATCACCACCCCGTCCACGACCCCGGTGAAGTCCCGTCTCCTGAACAGGAACACGAGTAAGACGGCGGCGGCCTTGGCGGTCTCCTCGACGACGGGAGCTATGACGGTGGCGCCCAGGGTGTCGGCGTGCGAGGGATCGGCCGTGGCCGTCGCTATCCACCGCGTCGCGAAGCTGTTCGCCACGATGGCTATCAGCGCCGCCGCGCACGCCCCCCAGGCGAACGCGAACACCAGGTTCCGCCAGGGCCCGGGCTCCACCCGGTCCAGCCACCGGAACGCCGCCATCAGCAGAGGTACGGGCAGCACCGCGAGCCCGAGCCCGACGAGGAACCCCTCCGTGCCGGTCTGTTCCCGGACGAGCGCGAGGATGACGAGCCCGGAGACCGCGAGCAGTGCTATCAGCGCCCCGTATCTGACGCTCTTCCGTTGCCACCAGCGAGTGGGCCTGAACGCGTACCCACCGGTGGAGCCGCTGGGGTGCGTCGGGTAGGGGGAACTGGTGGCCATTGCATTGACCCTAACGAGGGACGGGCGCCGCCCGCGACGGCGCGTGGTACGCCCCGCCGGGCGGTGAAGGCAAGTCGTCAGGCGCCTGTGGGGGGCAGTTCGGACTGCTGCTTCTGCTCCTGGTCCTGCTTCCGCTTCGGATTCCGCTCCTGCTCACGCTGCTGTACGCGGCGGAAGAGCAGATCGTTCACCACATGACCCTTGTCCAGTCCCTGCCCCTCGAAACGGGTCAGCGGCCGGAAGCCGGGACGTGGCGCGAACCCGCCGTCGGCCCGGGTGTTCTCGAAATCGGGGTGGGCGGTGAGTACTTCCAGCATCTGCTCGGCGTACGGCTCCCAGTCCGTCGCGCAGTGCACGATCGCCCCCGGCCTGAGCCGGGACGCGACGAGGGTGAGGAATTCCGGTTGGATGAGGCGCCGCTTGTGGTGCCGCTTCTTGGGCCAGGGGTCGGGGAAGTAGACCCGCAGCCCGTCCAGCGAGCCGGGCGGGAGCATCTCGCGCAGCAGGATGATCGCGTCGCCGTTGGCGACCCGGACGTTGGACAGACCACTCTGGTCCGCGAGGTTCAGCAGGTTGCCCTGGCCCGGTGTGTGCACATCCACGGCGAGGACATTGGTCTCGGGGTCGGCGGCGGCCATCTGCGCGGTCGCCTCGCCCATGCCGAAGCCGATCTCCAGGACGACGGGCCGGTCGTTCCCGAACAGCTCGACGAGATCCAGGGACCGTCCGTCGATGTCGAGCCCCCACTTGGGCCACAGCCGCTGCAGGGCGTCCGCCTGCCCGGCGGTGACCCGGCTCCGCCGCGGCTGGAAACTCCGGATCCGCCGCTCGAAGTGCGACCCGGCGGGATCCGCCTTGGGCCCGTCGGGGAAACGGGGCTGCCCCTTGGCACGGTTATGCCGAAGGGGGGCACCGGTGGTGCGGGGCTCGGGAGAATCGACGGAGTCAGACACAGTGCCCCAATTTTACGGCGCCCGCGAGCCTCCCCGAGGCTCCCAGGGCCACGCAGCGCTTGCGGCGGGGCCGAAGGCCGACGGGGGGCGAGACCGGACGCCGACCCGAGGCCGAAGCCGAAGGCCGACAAGGGTGCTGGAGCACTCAGCTCAGGAAGCCCGAGGGCCGAAGGCGCAGCGCTCTCTGCGGATCGCCGGCGACAGTGGGCGGCCCGTGTGCCTGGGCCGGCCGGGGCGAGCGGGCGGCAGCGCTACTGGGTTGGCCGGGGCGAGCGGGCGCCGGCGTTCCTGAGGCTGGCCGGGTTGTGTCGGCGTCGGTGTTTGGCGGGCGGGCCGGGTCGAGGAGGCGGCAGTGTGCCTGTCGCCCGGCCGGGGCCAGCGGGCGGCAGCGCTACTGGGTCGGTCGGGGCGAGCGGGCGGCAGTGTGCCTGGGTTGGCCGGGTCGAGCAGGCGGCAGTGTGCCTGGGCCGGCCGGGGCGAGCGGGCGTCGGCGCTCCTGAAGTCGGCCGGAACCCCTCGGCGTCGGCCCTCCCACGAATCGGACGGCCAACGCTGGGCTGCGGTGAGAGCACCCTCACACCCGAGCCAACGCCTCCAGCGCCCTCCTCCCCACCTCCCGCCCGATCGGCAGTGAAGCCGTGGCCGCCGGTGACGGCGCGTTCAGTACGTGGACCGCCCGCGCTCCCTCCCGGATCAGGAAGTCGTCCACCAGCGTCCCGTCCCGCAGCACGGCCTGGGCCCGTACCCCGGCCGCGGCCGGCACGAGATCCCCCTCCGAGACCCCGGGCAGCAGCCGCCGCACCGCCCCGGTGAACGCCTTCTTCGACACCGACCGCCGAAGCTCCCCCGCCCCGTACCGCCAGTGCCGTCGCGCTATCCGCCAGGAGCCGGGCCACGCCAGCGTCGCCGCCAGTTCCCGCGGCCGTACGGTCCCCCACCCGTACCCCTCGCGGGCCAGCGCGGGCACGGCGTTGGGCCCGAGGTGGACGCCCCCGTCGATCCCCCGGGTCAGATGCACCCCGAGGAACGGGAACGCGGGGTCGGGCACCGGATACACGAGTCCGCGCACCAGCTCGGGCCGCGCCAGCTCGTAGTACTCCCCCCGGAACGGCACGATCCGCATTCCGGGGTCGTCACCGGTCAGCCGGGCCACCTCGTCGCAGTGCAGCCCGGCGCAGTTCACCAGCACCCGCCCCCGTACGACGTCGCCGCCCCGCACCCGCACGGCGACGCCCAGGGACGCCCGCCGGTCGATCCGCTCGACCTCGGCGCCGTAGCGGATCTCGGCGCCGGAGGCACGGGCGAGCTGCCGGGCGACGCCCACGAAGTCACAGATCCCGGTGGTGCCGACGTGTATGGCCGCGAGGCCGCGCACCTCCGGCTCGTACTCGGCGATCTGCGCGGCGCCCAGCTCCCGCACCGGAATCCCGTTCTCCCGGCCGCGCTGCACCAGGGCGTGGAGCCGGGGCAGCTCAGAGCGCTCGGTGGCGACGATCAGTTTCCCGGTGACGGCGTGGTCGATGCCGTACTCGGCGCAGAACTTCACCATCTCGGCAGCGCCCTTGACCGCGTACCGCGCCTTCAGCGAGCCCGGCCGGTAGTAGATCCCGCTGTGGATGACGCCGCTGTTCCGCCCGGTCTGGTGCCGGGCCGGCCCCGGTTCCTTCTCCAGCACGGTGACCCGCGTGCCCGGCGCCGCCCGCGTGATCGCGTACGCCGTCGACAGCCCGACGATCCCGCCGCCGACGACGAGCACATCACAGTCGTAAGCGCCCTGGCTCCGCACGCGCCCCACCTCCCGACTCCGATAGTGCACTGCACCACTGACAATGCCCTCAAACCCGGAAGACGTCTTCATGGCCTCGATCACGTCCCCGCGCCGGGAACCCAAGGCCGCGCCCCCGTCAAAGGGCGCGGGGAACTGCGCGACAAGCCGCATACAGCCCGCAGCCGCCGACCGAGGAGCGAGGACCGCCGACCGAGGCGCGAGGAGCGAGGGGTAACCCGGCAGACGCCCGGGCACCCCGATGCCTACGCCGGCGTCATCAGAAGAGGCCGCGCCCTCTCCCGCAGCTCGATGACCCGCGGCTCATCCCCGTACGGCTCCAGCCGGTGCAGCAGGTCCTTCACATACTCGGTCGTGCGCGCCGAGGAGATGCGCCCCGCGACCTCCACCGCCCGCACCCCCTGCTCGCATGCCGCGTCGAGGTTGCCGGACTCCAGCTCCGCGACCGCCGAGACGACGAGCCGCAGCCCGTGCGAGCGCACGAACTCCTCCGTCGGCCGCGACAGCGCCTGCTCGGTGAAGCGGCGCACCTGACGCGGTGCCTTGAGGTCGCGGTAGCACTCGGCCGCGTCCGCGGCGAACCGGTCGTACCCGTAGAACCCGAGCCAGCTCGGGTCGTGGTCGCCGTCCCGCGCCCGCTCCAGCCACCCCTCGGCGGCCTTGAGCGCCGCCCCGGCGGCCACCGCGTCGCCCGCACGGGCGTGCGCCCGCGCCTCGACGAGCCGGAAGAAGCTCATCGTGCGCGCGGTGGCGAGCCCCCGGTTGCGTTCCAGCGCGGCCTGCGCGAGGTCGACGCCCTCGTCCCCGAAGCCCCGGTAGGTCGCCTGCAGCGACATCGTCGCCAGGACGTACCCGCCGAGCGGCACGTCGGCCGCGGCCCGCGCCAGCCGCAGCGCCTGGATGTAGTACCGCTGCGCGGCCTCCTGCTGACCCGTGTCAAAGGCCATCCAACCGGCGAGGCGGGTGAGTTCGGCGGACGCTCCGAAAAGGGCGCGGCCGACTTCGTCGGAGTAGGAGCCGAGCAGCAGTGGCGCCGCCTCGACCCGCAGGCACTCCGGCACCATCGACGAACGCCAGTCGCCGCCTCCGTACTTGGAGTCCCAGCGCCTGGCGTCCTCGGCGGCCTCCCGCAGCTTCTGCACATCGCTGTGGCCGACCTTCAGCGGCGACCCGGAGCCCTCCACGGAGCCCGCTTCGCGCGCCACCGAACTGTCGGCCGGGGTTATGAGCCAGCGTGACGCGGGCGTCGCGTACGCGCTCACCGCGAACGACCCGGCGAGGGACTGCCAGATGCCGCCGGTGCCCGCGCGGCGGCCGGCGAGGTCGAGGCGGTAGAGCTCCGTCGCCGCGCGCACCGCCTGTCCGACGTCGCGGGGGAAGGCGAGGCCCACTTCGGGGGCGGGATCCGCGTCCGCCAGGCCGATCTCGTGCAGCGGCACCGGGCGGCCGAGCTTCTGCCCGATCGCGGCCGCGATGAGATGCGGCGCGGCCCCCTGGGGGACCATGCCCTTGGAGACCCACCGCGCCACCGAGGTCTTGTCGTAGCGAAGTGTCAACCCGCGTTGAGCGCCAAGATCGTTGACGCGACGCGCGAGTCCTGCGTTGCTGATTCCCGCGAGGGCGAGAACGGCGCCGAGTTTTTCGTTCGGCCCGCGTTGCTCCCTGGACATTGCGCCACCCCTCGAACAGACGGCTGCCGCGGCGGCATAGGCACGCGGCATTCGTAAACCCAGCGTAGTTCGCCGCATCCCAAGCGTTAAGGGGCCCAAATCCGGATGGCGGGAATGTGGTCCGTACGAAAGTGCGGACGAAGTACGGAGTGTTGTCACGTGCTCCGGCTGTGTGGCCGTGCGCCTGTCCGTGCGCTCTTCTCCGGCCACCGGGGGAGCGGTTCCATGGTCGTGCGTGGGTCGGCCCGCTGTACTGGATCCAGTGGGCTGGGGGACACCGCCGCCTACATCCCCGCGGGCGGCGGACCGGTCCGGGGGGCGAACTCCGCCTCCCGGACTGTGCGTTGACGCTGAGTCGCCATCGGGGGTGGAGGCGGGAGCGGGTGAACTCCGCCCTTCGCGGCCGATTTGGCCGAAAATCGACGGTGGTCGTCGAGGGTGAATACCGCCCCGACCACGTCTCTTGAGGGCGCGTTAGGTGTTTTTGGGGAGCGTACCGGGGGCGCATTCGCGTCGTAGACCCGGGGTCCTCCTTTGTCGACCGCCCCTTCTCCAGGGCGACTTGAGGGTGTGACGGGGGAGCGCTCAAGGCTCCCCAGGGGCGCACTTGCCGGTGCGCAAGCCGTGCCGCGCGCCCTCCGAGGGGCCTCCTTCGTGGCAGCATGGGACCCGTTCGTACGGTGCACCGGTTGTCCACAGCCTGTGGAGGCGTCGATGCGGTGGTTGGTGGGATGGAGCAGTACCGCCGCTGGCGCGCCCGCCCACGGCTCCGCCGGCGCCACCGGACGCGACGGCGAGACCGTGCACCCGGTCGGCTCGCACCTGCTCTGGGGCGACCCCGACCCGCTGTGGGCCGTCGGCGACTGGCGCCCCGACGAGGTACGGGTGGTGCAGGCCGACGCCCAGACGCGGATCGCCGTCCTCGGCATCTGCGGAGCCTCCGACGAGCAGCTGCGTGTGGGCCTGTTCGCCGCCCGCGGCGGCGCCCTGCGCCATCTCACCGCCTGGCCCGGCAGCTACACCGCCGTCGTCCAGGTCGGCCGCCGGGTGACCGTCTGCGGCGACCTCGCGGGCGCGCGCCCGGTCTTCCACACCCCCTGGGCGGGCGGCACGGCGTACGCGACCGCGGCCCTGCCGCTGGCCGACCTCGTCGAGGCCAACCTCGACTTCGGGCACCTGGCCGCCCTGCTGGCCGCCCCCGACGTGCCGGACGCCCTCCAGGACTCCACGCCGTACGACGGCGTGCGCCGCATTCCTCCGGGGCACGCACTGATCCTGCGCGCCGGGGCGCGTGAGATCGCGGGCTACGAGCCCGTCGCCTCCCTCGCCGTCGCCGCCCCCTCCGCCGACCCGGCCAGCGCGGTGGACGCCGTCCGCGACGCCCTCGTGGAGTCCGTACGGGTCCGCCTCGCCGCTCCCCGGCACGTGCCCGACGTCGATCCCGGCCCGGTCCCCGGCATGGGCCCGGCCGAGCGCCGCGCCGCCCGGGGCATGCCCGTGCCCGGCATAGGAGCCGACGTCTCCGGCGGCCCCGCCTCCGGCACCCTGGCCCTGCTCGCCGCCGGCCTGCCCGGCGCCCCCGGCACGGTCCTCGGCCACGGCACCGGCGCCGGCGAGCGCCTCCTGGCCGTCACCTTCAACGACCTGGCCACCTCCGGCCGCGAGACCGAACTGGAACGCGCGGGCACCCTGGCCGCCAACCCCCGCCTCCACCACGTCGTCGTGACCGGCGGCGAGGAGGTCCTCCCGTACGCCGACCTCGACGTCCCCCTCACCGACGAGCCGGGCCCCTCCCTGGTGACGGCCGCCCGGCACCGCGCCCGCCTGGCCTCCGGCAGCGCCGACCACTTCACCGGCTACGGCGCCCGCCAGGTCCTGGACGCCCACCCGGCCCGGCTCGCCGACCTCCTGATGGACCGCAAACGCCGCCACCTGGTCCGCCCGGTCGCCGCCCTCGCCAAGGCCGACGGCTCGGTGATGGTCCCCGCGCGCGTCTACAGCGCCGCCCGCAAGCTGTCCCGCACCCCGTACCGCTCCGGCGTCGAAGGCCTCGCCACCCGTCTGATGCAGCGCCGCTTCGAGGAGCCCGGAGGCGCGGTGGGCGCCTCCCTGGCGGCGCTCACCTGGGCCAGACCCGGTCCCGCCGCCCGCTGGCTGACCGGCGAGGCCCTGGCAGAAGTATCGATTCGCCTGGGTGCGACGACCGGCCGCCCCACCGTCGGCCCGGGCCAGCGCCCCGGCGACTTCCGCGCCCGCGCGGCCCTCGCCCGCCACGCGGCCGACCTCAGAGTCCTCGAACAGGCGGCGGAGATCCGCTCCCAGCGCCTCCACACCCCCTTCCTCGACAACCAGGTCGTCCGCGCCTGCCGTGCCCTCCCCGAGGCCCTCCGCGTCCAGCCGGGCGCCCGCGCCGCGATCCTGCGTACGGTCCTGGAGGGCGCCGGCGTCACCGACCTCCCGCCCGGCTGGGGCGCCCCGTCGCACGCGACCTCCACCGCGGCCGCCCGCACCGGCCTGCGTGTGGCCGCCGACACCCTGATCACCCTCTTCGACACCCCGCTCCTCGCCCAGGCGGGACTGGTGGAGGCCCGGGTGGTCCGCAAGGCCCTGCGCGCCGCAGCCGAGGGCGAGCCCCTCCCGCTCGACGGCCTCGCCGACCTCGTCGCCCTCGAACTGTGGCTCCGCCGCCTCCTCTCCCGCCGAGGCACCTGCTGGACCGGCACCCCGGCCAGACAGCGCGCGGTCCCGGCCGGGATCACCCCCCAGCGGGGCGCCCTGGGCGCGGGGGCGACGGCCCGCCGGGCGTAGCGGATCTGCCCGACTGGCGCGGCGGAATCTCGGCATCCGGATGTGTACAACCAACGGGGGCCGCCGATGGTCTCCTCTGGGTCGGACAGACGTCCGACTCCCCAGCACCTCACGTGCACGTGAGCGCCCCCACGCATGGCGCACCGAGGTGCCGTAGCTCTTGCGCCAGGAGAACCATGCGTACACGTACGGCCGCCGCCGCCACCCTCGGCACCTCGGTGCTGCTCTCGCTGCTCGTGCCCGCCGCCGCCCACGCGGACACCGCGAAGGGCGACACGGTCTTCACCTCGGTGAACTTCAACAAGAAGACCTTCAACGTGGGAGTCAGCGCCGCGCAGACGGTCAGCGTCGCCGCCACGGCCAAGGACGGGTCGGGCATCAAGGGCATCCTCGGGGCCAAGCTCATCAGCTCCGACGACCGGATCATCCACGCCCACGCCGCCGACTGCACCAGACCCTCGTCCACCACCATGAAGTGCGTCTTCAAGTACACCCTGGACGCGAACCGCTCCGACTACTACGACCTCAGGAACAGCTCGGCGGGCACCTGGCGCTTCACCGCCGAGGCCGTCGCCAACGACAGCGACTTCTACGACCTGGAGACCAGCGCCAAGATCCAGGTGAAGCGCCTCGCCAGGCTCGCCACCACCCAGGCCGGCCCCGAGCCGGTCGCCAAGGGCACCAAACTCACCGTCACCGGCACGCTGACCCGCGCCGACTGGAACACCAACACCTACACCCCGCACGCCGGGCGCTCCGTGGCCCTCCAGTTCAAGCGGTCCGGCACGTCGACGTACACGACGGTCAAGACGGTCACGACCGACCCGGCCGGCAAGCTGCGCACCACGGTCACCGCCAACGCCTCGGGCACCTGGCGCTGGAAGGCCGCCTCGACCTCCACGACGAGCGGAGCGACGGCGTACGGCGACTCGGTGACGGCGAAGTAGGCGCCGGGGCCGAGCCGTCACTCACACCTGAACGACGACTCGGCCCAGTCCGCCAGCACCGCCAGGTCGTGGGGGCCGTCCGGCTCGACGACCAGTCGTACCGTCTCCCGCCCGCTCAGGTTCACCCGGACCGGGACCGCCGGATCCCCGCCCCGCACCAGCCCGGACTTCCACAGCCGGACCCCGTCGCCGTAGACGGAGAAGTAGACCCGGCCGAGGCCGTGCGACAGGTCGTCGACACCGAGGAGCGCGCTGTACGAGGCGCACCGGCGGTTGAGGTCGATGGTCACGGAGGAACGGCCGTGCACGGTCACCCCGTTCGCGTACCGCTTCCCGGCGATCGCCATCCCGTACCGCTGCCAGACCCAGCTGCTTTCGCCGAGGCGCATCTCGGGCTCGGTGCCGTCGCCGAGGACGCCGTACCGCAGCTCGTTCCACCGGTAGACGGCCGAGGGAGGCGGCGGGGGCGGGGGAGCGGGTGTCGAGGGCGGTGTGGGGGACGGCTTCGGCGGTGCGGGGGGAGTGGGGGTCGGCGTGGGCGTGGGGTCGGGAGCGGGCGTCGGCTTCGCGGAGGGGGCCGGACTCGGGGCCCGCGACGGCGAGGACTTCGGCGTCGGCAAGGGCTTGGACACCGGAACCATCCGCGCGGGCGCGTCCGGCGCGGGCCGCGACTCCGGCGGCGTCGGGGGAGCCGGCTCCGGGGTGGCCTCGACGGGCTGCGAGGCGGGCGGCCTGGCCAACGGCTCCCGGGGTTCCACCTCGTCGTTGGCCAGCGCGAGCGCCACCGCCGCGGCGACCATCCCGGCGACACTCACCGCGATCCCGGCCTTCGCCGGCGCGCCGAGCCCTTCCGCGGCGGCCCCGCCACCGGCGCCCGCGCCGCCGGACCCACCACTCGTACCGCCCGCCGCGGCCGCGGCCCCGGCCGCACCGGCCCCCGCGCCGCCGGCGACGAGCGCGGCCACCTTCGCGTACCCGGCCGCGCCGAACCACCCGATGACCGCCACGGGTACGACGGCGGGGATCCCGCTCGCGACTTCCTTGATCTGTCCGGCCGCCAGCCGGCATGCCGCGCACTCCTCCAGATGGGCGCGCAGCCCCCGCTCGGCCCGGGTTCGCAGGCTGCCGCGGGCGTATGCGCCGAGCCGGTCGGCGTGGCGTCCGCACTCCGCCGAGTTCCCGGCGAGCGCGGCGCTCACATGGGCCTGCAGATACGCCTGTTTGAGGCCCTCACGCGCCCGGCTGGCCAGCACCCGGGTGCCGTTGGCGTCCAGCCCGAAGAGCGTGGCGACCTCGCTCGGCGACTCGTCCTCGACCTCCGTGTGCCAGAGCACGGCCTGCCACCGCTCCGGCAGCGAACGGAACGCCCGCATCGCCAGCGACTGCTCGGCCTCGTGCATCGCCCGCACATCGGCCCCCAGGTCCAGCGTGTCGCTGTCCGGCCCCTGGGCCCCGCGCGACGCCTGCGCCGCGAACACCGCGAAGTCGTCGACCAGCTGCTCCCGCTTGGCGGAACTCGTCCACGTCGCGGCGACCCGGCGCACCGACGTCAGCAGATAGGCCCGTACGGCGTGCTCCGGTCCGGAGCCGCCCCGTACCGCCTGCAGCATCCGGGCGAAGACCTCGGCCGTCAGGTCGTCGGAGGTGTGGGTGTCCCGGCAGCAGGTCCGGGCGTAGCGGCGCACGGCCTGCGCGTGCCGCCGGTACAGCTCCTCGTACGCCGAGTCGTCCCCCGACCGCATCCACTCGATCAGATCGGCGTCGGAAGGCGCCCGCGGCGGCAGCACACCGGAGTCGGAACGGTCCCACTGTGCGGGAACGCCGTGCCCCCCTTGCCTCGGAACCTGAGGCTCCGCCTCGGCCTCGGCCTCCTCCGCCGACTTCGACTCGTCCCGCCCGTCAACACCCATCGCGGAAGCCCCCGCCGCCAGCCGACCCAGTCCCCAACACCAGGGCAGCGTGCCATATTGGCTTTTGTTCAGTCCCTAGCACTACGGGCATACCACTCGTCCGAGGTCACTTCCCAGACCGCAGTACGCGGATTCACTCATACGAGCAACGCGAATCCATGGGCGCCCCTTAGAGCCGCCCCGCCAGAAGCGCCCCGTCAGGGGCGCGGGGAACTGCGCGAGAACCCCCACCGAACCCGCACCCGACAACGCACCCCACACACCCCCCCCGGGGTCGAAGGGGCAGCGCCCCTGGTGATGGGAACGGGTAGGGGCGGCGGGGGCGAAAAGCCCACCCCACACCGCCCCTGAGCAAACCGCGAACCGCGAACCGCGATCACCGAACCACGAACCGCGAACGCCTCTCACCCGCCCACGATCAGGCCGGCCGAGACCGCAACCCCTCCAGCAGAATGTCGAGCAACCGAGCCGAAGCGGCAGCCTGCTGCGCGGCATCCGGCAGCGAAGGCGCCCCCGTGGCGATCACGAGCAACACATCCGCCACAGTCACGTCCTCCCGCAACTCACCCGCGGCCCGAGCCCGCTCCACCAACTGCCCCACCACCTCGAGCAGTGCGGAAGCCCCGGCGTCGTCCACCGGCCCACCAAGGCCACCGGCGGAGCCACCCGCACCGGAATCCGCCGACACCAGCCGAAGCTCGGCCGTCGGCTGTACCCGCTGCTGCGGCACCCGCGCCTCGTCGGGGTCGATCCCGCCGATCCCGCCGACCGCGTCGGACCCGTCATCGGCGACGCCGACCCGCAGCACCTGCGGCGGCAGCAGCCGCCCGGCGCCGGAGGCCACCGACGTCCGCAGGAACCGCGACAGCGCCTGCCACGGGTCCTCCTCCTGCCCGAGCGCCACCTTGGCCTGTTCGGTGAGCCGGGACGTCTCCTCCTCGGCTATCCGGCGGACCAGGACGTCCTTGCTCGGGAAGCGCCGGTACACCGTGCCGACACCGACCCGCGCGCGGCGGGCCACGTCCTCCATCGGCGCGCCGTACCCCAGCTCGCCGAAGACCTCGCGCGCCGCGCGCAGCACGTGCTCGAGGTTGCGCTGTGCGTCCACGCGGAGCGGAGTGGAACGCACTCCGTCACCGCGTCCGTTGCCGCCCGCCGAGCCGATCGCACCGCCGGGTGCGATGGTGGACGCGGACGACCAATGGGACTCCTGAATATGCATACGTGTTCCCCCGGTAATGACGTCTCCCCCCGGAGACTCTCCCCGTCATCGGAAGCCGGAGCGGCGGAACGAGCGTCCAAGGTCCTCGGCGGTCACCGATCACCTTCGCCGGAGACCCGGTCCGGCCCCGGGCCGATCCGCCCGTCGCGGACCACTCGGAATCCGGACCCGAACCCGAAACCCACAAACCCGATCCCGGACCCGACCGAACCTCTTGAACGCATCCCCCTACACCCCGTCGACACACGAACATAGTTGAGAGGGAGTCAATTCAGAAGGGGCACGTTCCGCGCAGAGCGCCCCTCGATCGGAGTACGGGCGGTTTACGTCCGGTTTGCGCCCCCTCCCGCAACCGGTCTCACACCACCTGACCTGCGCACCTGCCGCACGCGCCGGTGAATCGGCCAACCCCGCGCCCCCACGGAGACCGGTCACACAAATTGCCGGGCCTGTGGACAAACTGGCGAGCAAGGTGCGTCATGGGATGGTGAAGGAACCGATGCGCATCCTTATCGTCGGCGGCGGATACGTCGGGCTGTACACAGCGCTGCGCTTGCAGCGACAGCTGAAACCGGAACTCGGACGCGGAGACGTCGAGATCGTCGTCGTGTCCCCCGACCCCTATATGACGTATCAACCCTTCCTTCCGGAGGCGGCCGCGGGCTCGATCTCGCCCCGCCACGTCGTCGTGCCGCTGCGCCGGGTCCTCGACAAGTGCAAGGTCGTCATCGGCGAGGCCACCGCGATCAACCACGCCAAGCGCGTCGCGACCCTCACCACCCTCGCCACCGAGGAGGAGGGCTCGGCCGCCGAGCAGCTGACGTACGACGAACTGGTCCTCGCCCCCGGATCGATCTCGCGCACCCTGCCCGTCCCCGGGCTCGCGGACCACGCCATCGGCTTCAAGACCGTCGAAGAGGCCATCGGCCTGCGCAACCACGTCATCGAACAGATGGACATCGCCTCCTCCACCCGCGATCCCGCGATCCGCGACGCGGCCCTGACCTTCGTCTTCGTGGGCGGCGGCTACGCCGGAGTGGAGGCGCTCGGCGAGCTGGAGGACATGGCCCGCTACACCGCGCGGTACTACCACAACGTCAAGCCCGAGGACATGAAGTGGATCCTCGTCGAGGCCTCCGACCGCATCCTCCCGGAGGTCGGCGAGGAGATGGGCCGCTACACGGTCACCGAGCTGCGCCGCCGCAACATCGACGTACGGCTGCACACCCGCCTCGAATCGTGCGCCGACCGCGTCGCCGTCCTCAGCGACGGAGCCCGCTTCCCGACCCGTACGGTCGTCTGGACGGCCGGGGTGAAACCGCACCCGGTCCTCGCCGCCACCGACCTGCCGCTGAACGAGCGCGGGCGGCTGAAGTGCACCGCCGAGCTGTCGGTGGAGGGCGTCGCGCACGCCTGGGCGGCCGGTGACGCGGCCGCCGTCCCCGACGTCACCGCCGAGGCCGGCAAGGAGACCGCGCCCAACGCCCAGCACGCCGTCCGCCAGGCCCGCACCCTCGGCGACAACATCGCCCACTCCCTGCGCGGCGAACCGCTGGAGACGTACTCGCACAGATATGTGGGCTCGGTCGCCTCCCTGGGCCTGCACAAGGGCGTCGCCCACGTGTACGGGCGGAAGCTGAAGGGCTACCCGGCCTGGTTCATGCACCGCGTGTACCACCTCAGCAGGGTCCCCACCTACAACCGCAAGGCTCGCGTCCTCGCCGAATGGATCCTCTCCGGACTCTTCAAACGGGAGATCGTCTCGCTCGGATCACTCGAACATCCCCGTGCGGAGTTCGAACTCGCTGCCGGTGGAAAGCCTCCTGAGAACCCGAAGGGGTCGTCCTGACCGGATCCAGGAACTCCACCGTTCAGGCCGACGTCTGACGGATGTCGGTCCGGTCGGCCAGACTGGTCCGCGACGTGATCCATGATCCCGGGCGGGGCCACCCCCTCGCCCACACACACCCACGACCAGGCGTCCCCCACCGCCGCACCCGGGGCAACCCCTCGGGCCACCGGCCGGATCCGGAGCCGGCCACACACGACCACACGAGGCAAGGATTCGGTGAACTTCACGCGCTGGAGCGCCCGGCTCCCCGGTACGCAGCGCCGCGCCGCAGCGCGGACCGAACACACGGTCACCCCGGACCGGCGGGGCGAAGGCTCCGTGCCCGCGGCCCGCGTCGAACGGCAGAGCGACGACCCTCCGGACGACCCCCCGACCGTGCCCGCCGTCGACGACCTCCCCACCCGCGAGATCCTCGACCGCATCCCGGCCCTCGTCGCCCTCGTCCACGGCCCCGATCACCGCACGGCCTACGTCAACGACGCCTACACCGAGGCCTTCGGCGCCCGCCCCCTCGGCGAACCGGCCCGCACGTCCCTGCCCGAGCTGGACGCCCTCGGCCTCCTCCCGCTCCTCGACCAGGTCCTGCGCAGCTCCAGACCCCGCACGGTCAAGTCCCGCAAGGCCCCCGGCGGCCGCAGCTACACGATCACCTGCACCCCCGTCGCCGTACCGAGCGGTGCCGAGCGGAGCGAGGGCGGCGTACTGATCTTCGCCGCCGACGTCACCGACCACGCCGAGGCCGCCGAACGCCTGCGCGCCAGTGAACGCCGCCAGCGCGAGACCGCCGTCACCCTCCAGCGCTCCCTCCTCCCACAGGAGCTGGAACAGCCGGACGACCTGCGCATCGCCGCCGTCTACCACCCCGGCGGCACCGAGACCGCCGTCGGCGGCGACTGGTACGACGTGATCACCCTCGGCGGCGGCCGCACCGCCCTCGTCATCGGCGACGTCATGGGCCGGGGCGTGCGCGCCGCCGCCGTCATGGGCCAGCTCCGTACGGCCGTCCGCGCCTACGCCCGCCTGGACCTGCCGCCCCACGAGGTCCTGCAACTGCTCGACGGCCTGGCCACGGAGATCGACCCCAACCAGATCGCCACCTGCGCCTACGCCGTCCACGACCCCAACGAGGGCCGTCTGGTCTACGCCTCCGCGGGCCACCTCCCCATCCTCGTCCGCGACGAGAGCGGCACGGTCCTGCGCGCCGACGAACCGACCGGCCCGCCCCTCGGCACCGGCGGCTGGACCCACGCCTCCGGCTCGATCCCCCTCGGCCCCGGTTCCACGGCCGTCTTCTACACGGACGGCCTCGTGGAGCGTCGCAACGAGGACCTGGACGAGGGCATCGCCGCCCTGGAACGCGCCCTGTCCGGCGCCACGGGCACCCCGCAGGTCGTCTGCGACCGCCTGGTGCGCTCCACCGGCGTCACCGCCGACCACGACGACGACGTGGCCGTCCTCGTCCTCCAGCACCCCGCCCGGACCGGCCCCGACAGCGAACTCTTCCGCAACGCCGCGCTGGAACTCCTCGGCGGCGTCGAAGCGGCGCCCCGCGCCCGCGCGTTCGCCTCCGGCGTCCTCACCAGCTGGCGCTTCCCACCGGAACTCCACGACCTGGGCGTCCTGGCCGCCAGCGAACTCGTCGCCAACTCCCTCCAGCACGGCACCCCGCCCATGCGGCTGAGGCTGCGCCGCACCGACCGCCGCCTCATCGTCGAGGTCACCGACGGGAACGACCACCTGCCCCGGCGCCGCCGCGCCGACCCCGTCGACGAGTCCGGCCGCGGCATCGCCATCGTCGCCACCATCGCCTCCAACTGGGGCAGCCGCCGGGCACCGGGCGGCGGCAAGGCGGTGTGGTGCGAGTTCGCCCTGCCGGGGACGGCCTGAGCGGCCGGGGCCGCGGCTGAACCGCGGCCCCGTCACACGGACTCGGGCACCTGCGCGTCCGCCCGGCGAGCGGTGTCGACCCCCGCGTGCCAGGCGACACGGGCCGCGTGGAGACGGGTCTCGACGCCGAGCTTGGCGTAGATGCGCCGGAGATGGTCCTTGACGGTGCCGAGGCTCAGGTTGAGGCGGTCGGCGATCTCCCGGTTGGGGAGCCCGTCGCCGACCAGCACGACGATCTCCCGCTCGCGCGGGGTGAGCGTGGACACCAGCGCCTCGGCCGAGGCGCGTTCCCGGTCGGGCGGGGCGGGTCTGGCGTAGGCGCTCTTCACGGTCTCCGTCAGACAGGGGTCCAGCGCCAGACCGCCGTGGGCGACGGCCGCCACCGCCCAGGGCAGGTGCAGGGCGGCCGTGGCACGACGCAGGATGCCCGTCGCGCCGTGCCGGAGCAGTTGGCGCGTGCCGTGGCCCGTGAGCTGCTCGCAGAGGACGACACCGGCTGGCCCGCCGAGCCGGAGCAGCGTGTGCAGGGCCTCGCTCTCTGCCGCGTGGCTGATCACCACGACGTCGGGCCGGGACCAGCGCACGATGTCGGCCAGAGTGCCGGGAGCACCCTCGGCGACGAGAGTGAACTGCTGTACTTCCTCCAATACCGTGCGAACCGCGATGCGTGCGGAGAGCATGGGAGCCACCAACGCGACACGAACCATCTGTTCCCTCGTCAGGTCAGGCTGGTCGGACACGAAAGACGCGCTGTGGTCAAGAGCGCGTGCTTAAGACCTCAACAAGCTTGTGCGGCTTCACACTTGGGGTTGAGCCGGTCAAGCGGAATGGATCTGTACCGGGAGGCGGCCCCGGTGTCAACTCCCCGGCCGGGTGGGAGGCGACGAGGACTCCCCCACCCGTGGGATACAGCGGTGACGGACGGTGCCCCAGGGTTGTGAAGCGAACCGACCGCACACGATGGGGGAACGAGAACGATGCGAATCAAGACAGCGATAGCGGCGACGATGTTCGTGGGGGCGACCCTGTTCACCACCGGGGGCGTGGCCCACGCGTCGCCGAGCGAGTGCAACACCAACAACATGTGCATGTGGGGCAACAACGACTTCCACTGGCTGATCGGCGAGCGTGCCCACGGCTCCACCGCGTGGACCAATCTGACCGGTGACCGCAACGACGAGATGGATTCGTGGGCCAACCGCTCGGCCACCCACACCGGCTGTATGGCCGAGCACTCCAACGGCTCGGGCGACAAGCAGGACATGCACAGGAACGACACCGACGACAACGTCGCCCCCTGGAACAGCGACGAGATCACGTCGTGGCGTACGAGGAACGGGTGCTGAGTTGACGACAGCCGCTGGCGCACCGCTCGTCCGGACGAGCGGAGTGTGCAAGGCCTACCACTCCGCGGCCGAGACGGTCTGGGCCGCGAGAGACGTGGACTTCACCGCCCGGGCGGGGGAGTTCGTGTGCATCTACGGCGCCAGCGGCTCCGGCAAGTCGACGCTGCTCAATCTGCTCGCCGGCCTGGATCTCGCCGACTCCGGCGAGATCCGGGTCAGCGGTGTGGACGTGAGCACGGCCGACGAGGCCCGGCGCGCGGAGCTCCGGCTGCGCACTGTCGGGGTGGTCTTCCAGGAGCACAACCTGATCGAGGAGTTCAGCGCGGTGGAGAACGTCGCGCTGCCCCTGGAGGCATGCGGCGTCCCGGTCGCCGAAGCGCGTGAGCAGGCGCTGACCCAACTGGCCCGCGTCGGCCTGGCCGGGCTGGAGGACCGCATGCCGTGGCAGATGTCCGGCGGGCAGCGCCAGCGGGTCGGCGTCGCCCGGGCACTCACCGGACAGCGTTCCGTCCTGCTCGCGGACGAGCCGACCGGTGCGCTGGACTCGACGACCACACGCGAACTGTTCGAGCTGTTCCGGACCCTGTGCGACGACGGCGTACTCGCCGTGATCTGCTCGCACGACCCCCGCTGCCGCGACTTCGCCGACACCGTCTACGAGGTCGTCGACGGCCGCCTGGAATCCCGCTCGTGACCACCACGGGAGACGACACGGGGGCCCGGCGCCGCATGACCCACGACAGCATGACCCACGACAGCACGACCGACCGAGCCCCGACGGGCGCCCGCGGCTCCACGGCGTACGGACGCATGGCGTTCGCCGACCGGGCCCGGCTGACCGCACGGCTCGCCCGGCGGCTCGCGCGCTCGCGTGCGCTGGCCCGGTCGGTGGCGATCGTGTTTGTCGCCGGACTGCTGGTGATGGGCATGTTCGTCGCCCTGCGGACCCTGTCCCTGTCCGGCGAACAGGTCGCGCAGAACGAACTGGGCCGCTTCGGCGCCAAGGTCGGCTACGGCAGCGGCGTTTCCCTGCCGCCGGGCGACGACACCTTTCTCACCGACCTCCGCTCCCGGATGCGCGACGCCGACGCCACGGACGCCGAGATCGTGCTCAGCGCGACCGACGTCCAGCTGAACACCACTCCGGCCCGCAATGTGACGGCCCTGGAGAGCGACTGGGCGTCACGGCCCTACCCCGAGCGGTACGAGCTGCTGTCCGGCGAATGGCCGAGCCGCCCCGGCGAGGTGGCCGTCACCGAGCCGGACGACGTACGCACCCCGGTGGGCACGACGCTCACCGTGCTGGGCGACGTACGGCTCAAGGTCGTGGCCACCGTCGACGACCGGGCCGCCGACACGACCAACCTGCTGCTGGGACCGGGCACCTGGGCCGGGCTGGACCCCGCACTCAGCGAGGGATTCCCCGTGCTGACCGCGCAGATGGACGTGATGTGGGCGGGGGACAGACAGCAGGAGGTCGTCGACGCCTTCACGGCCGCGGCCCGCACCTGGGCCGAGGGCGGCGACAGCCCCGAGGCCGCCGCCATCCGGGAGGACGGGCAGAACGCCGTGGCCGCCACCCTGGTCACCAGGGACCAACTGGTGGCCCGCCCGCAGAAGACCTGGATCGAGAAGACCCCCGCCGGCTACACCGTCCCGTCGATCCTGGTCCCCGCCGCGGCCGTCCTCCTCGTGTTCGGCCTCAACGGCCGCCGCTTCCGCCGCACCACCGCCTCCCTGACCTCCGTGGGCGTCTCCCGTACGACGGCGGCGCTGGCCCCCGCGCTGGCCGCACTGGCCTGGTCCCTGGTCGCGGCCGCGTGCGGAGCCGTGGCCGGTGTCGTCGTGGGCCTCGGCGCCCGGCTGCTCATCTCCCACCTGCGCGACAGCCCGGCGGGCCCGCTCGACGACCTCGCCTCGCCTGCGCTGCGCCTCCTCGCCGTGGTCCTCGTGACCGGCCTGATCGCCGGCGCCGTGCTCGCCCGCACCCGGCGCGACGAACCCGCCCGCCCGCACACCGACGACGACGCGGTTCGGGCCGCCGACCGCCCGGGCGCCCGCCGCGCCCGCGACGCCCGGCATCTGCTGGCCGTCGCCGCCTGGTGCGCCACGGTCGTGTACGCCACCTGGGTCGACTCACCCCCACAGGCCATGATCCTCACCGGCATCCTGATCACCGCCGTGCTGCTGATCATCCCCGAGGTGTTCTCCGGGGTGCTCCGACTCCTGCCTGAAGGCGGGCCCCGCCGCCGGCTGGTCCGCCGCCAGCTCGCCGCCGACCGGTCCAGGGCCTGCGCCGCCCTGGCCGTCCTCACCGTGCTGTTCGGCGCGTCCCTCGGATACGTCACCCTCCTGGACACCCTGATCCGCACGGCCGAGAAGCAGTCCTACCCCTCGGTGCTCCCGGGCCAGGTTCTGCTGGCCGGACACGAGAGCGACACCTTCCCGCCCGGCGAGGCCCTGCTCCGCACCGTCGAAGCCTCCGGGGCGCTCGACGGGCTGCGCCGCACGGAACCGCGCTATCTGATGGACGACGACCCCGACAACCCCCGCATGGCCGGCCGGGAAGGAGACGACGGCAGCCTCCTCGCCGCCGACACACCCGCCGACGCCGAACGGCTGATCGGCCGCCGACTCGACCCGGCCCAGACCTCCGTCCTGCGCAACGGCGGCCTGCTCGTCTGGGCCCACACCCCCGACGCCCCCACCGGCCCGGACGCGCACACCTCCCTCGTCGTCCGCCAGGGCGACAAGGTCCTCGGCAGCACCGCAGAGCTGCCCGAGGCCGCCGTCGAGGTCAGCCCGGCCGAGTGGCGCACCGGCTCCGACGGCATCATGCTGCGCGCCACCGCGAACGCCCTCGACCTGCCGATCCAGGCCCGTGGGCCGATCATGGTCACCGGCGTCCCCGACACCGAGGCGCGGGCCCTGCAACAGGTCGTCGTCGACGCGGGCATGGACGCCGGAGCCGTCCTGATCCACGTGGAACCCGACGACCCGGTGCCTCCGGCCGCGCTCCTGGCCACCGCCGTGGGGCTGGTGCTGCTGGCCCTCGCCGCCGTACTGGCCGCGACCCGCAGCCAGACCCGCATCCTGCGCCGCTATCTCGCCCGACTGATCGCCGTGGGCATCCCGCCGAGCTGGGCCCGCCAGGTGCTGCTCTGCCAGCACGGCATCCTCATCGCGGTGAGCACCCTCCTCGGTCTGCTCATCGCCGTGATCCCCACCGTGGTGCTCGCCTCCCAGATCTCGGGATTCGTCCTCAGCGTCCCCTGGTGGCAACTGGGCGTACTCGCCGCGGCGACCTACACCGCGGCACTGCTCGCCGCCGTCCTCTCCGCCCACAAGCTCCGCGTGACCGAAGCCCGGGGCACCTGAGGGGCGCCGCGCACGACGTCCGCACGGCCGGGGCGTCAGGCTCGGGCCGCCACCGACTCCGCAGCACCGGCACCGCTCCCGGCGACCACGCGGCTGCTCGCGAGCGCGGGCTGATCCTGCACGGCGGTCAGCTGTCGCCCGAGCCGCAGCGCCAGGACACTGATGCCCAACGAGCACAGCAGGAACGCCACGATGTACGGCGCGTGCAGCGAGGCGCCCATCGGTCCGCCCACCGCCGGACCTACCGCCAGCGCGAGCTGCTTCACCAGCGCGAAGGCCGAGTTGTACTGCCCCGCCAGCCCGGCCGGAGCGAGATCCGCGACCAAGGGGGCGACGGTCGGCGACAGCATCGCCTCTCCCAGCCCGAACAGCGCGTACGTCGACACGAACGCGGCCACGGCCATCTCCTGGCTCCCGTGCCCGAGCCCCGCGAAGCCCGCGACAGCCCAGGCCACGGCCCAGATCAGCCCCACGGCCGCGATCACCCGCGACCGCCTGCGCCGCGTCACGAACCGCAGCACGGCGAACTGCGCGATCACGATCACCGCCGTGTTGGCCGCCAGCGCCGTACCGAGCGCGGAGGTCGATATGCCGGCCGCCTCCACCCCGTACGCGCTGAGCCCCGACTCGAACTGCCCGTAGCAGGCGAAGAACAGCACGAAGCCGAGCACACACAGCTGGACCATGGCCCGGTTGCCGAGCAGCTGCTTCCAGCTCCCCTTGGCCGACGCGCCGGCGGGCACGTCCTCCACCTTGGGCGCGCGCGGCATCCGCACGGTCGCCATCACACCCACGAGCAGCAGGAACATCGCCGCCTGTATGGAGAAGAGCAGGACGAAGGAGCTCGCCCGCGTGGCGTCGACGAGGTGCCCGCCTATCAGTCCACCGACTCCGAGCCCGAGGTTCTGCAGGAAGAACTGGGTGGCGAAGGCCCGCGACCGGTTCTCCGGACCGGAACAGTCGACGATCATCGTCGCGAGCGCCGGCTGCATCACGGCCTGCCCCGCTCCGAGCACCGCCGCGGACGACAACACGGTCGTCGCACTGGCGGCCAGGCCGAGGCCCAGCGACCCGACGGCGGCGGTGACCAGGGCGGTGAGCAGCACCGGAAGCGGCCCGCGCCGGACTATGGCCCGCCCCGCGAAGGGCAGCACCACCAGCGCGGCGACGGCGAAGACCGCGAGCACGAGCCCCGCCGTCATCGCACCGAGGTCCCGCACCTGCGCCACATAGACGTACAGATACGGGACGGTGAAGCCGAGTCCGAACGCGCCGAGCGCGTTGCCCACATGAATCCGGCGCATCGCGGCGCCCATCCCCCTGGTCACGTTCACCTGCCTAGGTAAGGGAAGTCCTCCGCCCGCCGACCTGAACAGGTGTTAGCAGTGAAGACTTCGAAGCTAAAACTTAGAACCTAAACAGTACACCCCGAAGGACTTCGATGCCAAGCGAGGGCGTGCCATACTGCGGTCCCATGGGCGACACCCCAGGCACCCCCGGCAGCGCGGAGCCGACACTCGAAGAGCAGATCGCCGCCTACCAGCGCGAGTTCCAGGACCTCGACCCCCAGGTCGAGAAGATCGTCTCGGCCCTCTCCCGGCTCCACCGCCGTATGAACGTCGCCTACGGCCGCCATACCTCGGAGCTCGGCATCAGCAACGCCGAGTGGGAGGTCCTGAAGGCTCTTGTCCTCTCCGGTGCCCCCTACCGGATGGGCCCGAGCGAGCTGGCCAAGCGACTCGGTCTGACGCCGGCCGCCATGACCCACCGCATCGACCGCATGGTCGCGGAGGGCCTGGTGACGAGGGAGCGCGACGAGAACAACCGCGTACGCGTCATCGTCGAGCTCACCCCCGACGGTCGCGAGAAGTGGCTGGCGGCCATGCGCCTCGCCTCGGTCTTCGAGGAGGACCTCCTCCAGGACCTCTCGCCGCTGGAGCGCACCGTCCTGGGCGAGGTCCTGACCCGGCTCCTCCGCCGCGTCGAGCACGCTCAGCCGGACGCCGGCGGACGTCTCACCGACCTCGACTGAGGTCGTACGCTTGGGGCGGCCGAGGTTTGGCCGCGGGTCACCCGGGGGAGGCTTGACAGTCCAACCGGCGATCCGTAGAGTTCTTCGGGTTGCCGCGGAGCCGTAACGGTTCTGCGACAGCACCTCCGCCGCTTCGAGCGGCACCCAAACCAACCAGCTCGATCTCCCAACCGGGGCGAATTCGGCGTGCCCGAATTCAATTCGATTTGGTTCGGACGAGTTCGACAGGCCCGATTGGGAACTGCCGGACGGATCCGCTAAGGTTTGGGACGTCGGAACGGCCCAACAGCCGCGAAGACAACTCCCGCTGACTGGGAATCAGGCCCGAAAGGATCTGATAGAGTCGGAGCCGCCGGAAAGGGAAACGCGGAAGCGGAAACCTGGAAAGCGCCGAGGAAATCGGATCGGAAAAGGATCTGATAGAGTCGGAAACGCAAGACAGCAAGACCGAAGGGAAACTGCCCGGAGGAAAGCCCGAGAACAGCTTGGGTGAGTACAAAGGAAGCGTCCGTTCCTTGAGAACTCAACAGCGTGCCAAAAATCAACGCCAGATATGTTGATACCCCGTCTCCAGCATCTGCTGGGACGAGGTTCCTTTGAAACAAACACAGCGAGGATGCTGTGAACCATCGGATTATTCCTCCGGTGGTTCCGCTCTCGTGGTGTCGACCCGATCACGGGTAAACATTCACGGAGAGTTTGATCCTGGCTCAGGACGAACGCTGGCGGCGTGCTTAACACATGCAAGTCGAACGATGAACCACTTCGGTGGGGATTAGTGGCGAACGGGTGAGTAACACGTGGGCAATCTGCCCTTCACTCTGGGACAAGCCCTGGAAACGGGGTCTAATACCGGATACGACACTCTCGGGCATCCGATGAGTGTGGAAAGCTCCGGCGGTGAAGGATGAGCCCGCGGCCTATCAGCTTGTTGGTGAGGTAACGGCTCACCAAGGCGACGACGGGTAGCCGGCCTGAGAGGGCGACCGGCCACACTGGGACTGAGACACGGCCCAGACTCCTACGGGAGGCAGCAGTGGGGAATATTGCACAATGGGCGAAAGCCTGATGCAGCGACGCCGCGTGAGGGATGACGGCCTTCGGGTTGTAAACCTCTTTCAGCAGGGAAGAAGCGAAAGTGACGGTACCTGCAGAAGAAGCGCCGGCTAACTACGTGCCAGCAGCCGCGGTAATACGTAGGGCGCGAGCGTTGTCCGGAATTATTGGGCGTAAAGAGCTCGTAGGCGGTCTGTCGCGTCGGATGTGAAAGCCCGGGGCTTAACCCCGGGTCTGCATTCGATACGGGCAGACTAGAGTGTGGTAGGGGAGATCGGAATTCCTGGTGTAGCGGTGAAATGCGCAGATATCAGGAGGAACACCGGTGGCGAAGGCGGATCTCTGGGCCATTACTGACGCTGAGGAGCGAAAGCGTGGGGAGCGAACAGGATTAGATACCCTGGTAGTCCACGCCGTAAACGGTGGGAACTAGGTGTTGGCGACATTCCACGTCGTCGGTGCCGCAGCTAACGCATTAAGTTCCCCGCCTGGGGAGTACGGCCGCAAGGCTAAAACTCAAAGGAATTGACGGGGGCCCGCACAAGCAGCGGAGCATGTGGCTTAATTCGACGCAACGCGAAGAACCTTACCAAGGCTTGACATACACCGGAAACGGCCAGAGATGGTCGCCCCCTTGTGGTCGGTGTACAGGTGGTGCATGGCTGTCGTCAGCTCGTGTCGTGAGATGTTGGGTTAAGTCCCGCAACGAGCGCAACCCTTGTTCTGTGTTGCCAGCATGCCCTTCGGGGTGATGGGGACTCACAGGAGACTGCCGGGGTCAACTCGGAGGAAGGTGGGGACGACGTCAAGTCATCATGCCCCTTATGTCTTGGGCTGCACACGTGCTACAATGGCAGGTACAATGAGCTGCGATGCCGTGAGGCGGAGCGAATCTCAAAAAGCCTGTCTCAGTTCGGATTGGGGTCTGCAACTCGACCCCATGAAGTCGGAGTTGCTAGTAATCGCAGATCAGCAGTGCTGCGGTGAATACGTTCCCGGGCCTTGTACACACCGCCCGTCACGTCACGAAAGTCGGTAACACCCGAAGCCGGTGGCCCAACCCGTAAGGGAGGGAGCTGTCGAAGGTGGGACTGGCGATTGGGACGAAGTCGTAACAAGGTAGCCGTACCGGAAGGTGCGGCTGGATCACCTCCTTTCTAAGGAGCATCTAGATCTCGCAAGAGATCCAGGGCCACAACGTCGGCGAACGTCCGACGGTGGTTGCTCATGGGTGGAACGTTGATTATTCGGCCGGTTTCACGGGCCGGAGGCTGTTAGTACTGCTCGCAAGAGCGTGGAAAACATGATCTCCGGACGGGACCCGGTCGGGCACGCTGTTGGGTGTCTGAGGGAATGAACTTCCTTCAGTGCCGGCCCCAGTGCACTCGAACCGCTGGTTCGGGGTGATGGGTGGTTGGTCGTTGTTTGAGAACTGCACAGTGGACGCGAGCATCTGTGGCCAAGTTTTTAAGGGCGCACGGTGGATGCCTTGGCACCAGGAACCGATGAAGGACGTGGGAGGCCACGATAGGCCCCGGGGAGTCGTCAACCAGGCTTTGATCCGGGGGTGTCCGAATGGGGAAACCCGGCAGTCGTCATGGGCTGTCACCCGCTGCTGAACACATAGGCAGTGTGGAGGGAACGCGGGGAAGTGAAACATCTCAGTACCCGCAGGAAGAGAAAACAACCGTGATTCCGGGAGTAGTGGCGAGCGAAACTGGATGAGGCCAAACCGTATGCGTGTGAGACCCGGCAGGGGTTGCGTATACGGGGTTGTGGGATCTCTCTTCTGTTGTCTGCCGGCAACAGGACGAGTCAGAAACCGTTGATGTAGGCGAAGGACATGCGAAAGGTCCGGCGTAGAGGGTAAGACCCCCGTAGCTGAAACGTCAACGGCTCGTTTGAGAGACACCCAAGTAGCACGGGGCCCGAGAAATCCCGTGTGAATCTGGCGGGACCACCCGCTAAGCCTAAATATTCCCTGGTGACCGATAGCGGATAGTACCGTGAGGGAATGGTGAAAAGTACCGCGGGAGCGGAGTGAAATAGTACCTGAAACCGTGTGCCTACAAGCCGTGGGAGCGTCGGACATCAAGCTTGCTTGGTGTCTCGTGACTGCGTGCCTTTTGAAGAATGAGCCTGCGAGTTTGCGGTGTGTTGCGAGGTTAACCCGGGTGGGGTAGCCGTAGCGAAAGCGAGTCCGAACAGGGCGGTTTTAGTAGCACGCTCAAGACCCGAAGCGGAGTGATCTAGCCATGGGCAGGTTGAAGCGGAGGTAAGACTTCGTGGAGGACCGAACCCACCAGGGTTGAAAACCTGGGGGATGACCTGTGGTTAGGGGTGAAAGGCCAATCAAACTCCGTGATAGCTGGTTCTCCCCGAAATGCATTTAGGTGCAGCGTCGTGTGTTTCTTGCCGGAGGTAGAGCACTGGATAGGCGATGGGCCCTACCGGGTTACTGACCTTAGCCAAACTCCGAATGCCGGTAAGTGAGAGCGCGGCAGTGAGACTGTGGGGGATAAGCTCCATGGTCGAGAGGGAAACAGCCCAGAGCATCGACTAAGGCCCCTAAGCGTACGCTAAGTGGGAAAGGATGTGGAGTCGCAGAGACAACCAGGAGGTTGGCTTAGAAGCAGCCACCCTTGAAAGAGTGCGTAATAGCTCACTGGTCTAGTGATTCCGCGCCGACAATGTAGCGGGGCTCAAGCGTACCGCCGAAGTCGTGTCATTCCAGCATGAGGGCCAACGCCCGCTGGGATGGGTAGGGGAGCGTCGTGTGCCGGGTGAAGCAGCCGCGGAAGCGAGTTGTGGACGGTTCACGAGTGAGAATGCAGGCATGAGTAGCGATACAAACGTGAGAAACGTTTGCGCCGATTGACCAAGGGTTCCTGGGTCAAGCTGATCTGCCCAGGGTAAGTCGGGACCTAAGGCGAGGCCGACAGGCGTAGTCGATGGATAACCGGTTGATATTCCGGTACCCGCTGTGAAGCGTCAAACATTGAACCAGGCGATGCTAAGTCCGTGAAGCCGCCCCGGATCCTTCGGGTGAAGGGGAGTGGTGGAGCCGACGAACCAGACTTGCAGTAGGTGAGTGATGGGGTGACGCAGGAAGGTAGTCCATCCCGGGCGGTGGTTGTCCCGGGGTAAGGGTGTAGGACGGTGTGTAGGTAAATCCGCACGCCATTAAGTCTGAGACCTGATGCCGAGCCGATTGTGGTGAAGTGGATGATCCTATGCTGTCGAGAAAAGCCTCTAGCGAGTTTCATGGCGGCCCGTACCCTAAACCGACTCAGGTGGTCTGGTAGAGAATACCGAGGCGTTCGGGTGAACTATGGTTAAGGAACTCGGCAAAATGCCCCCGTAACTTCGGGAGAAGGGGGGCCACACCTGGTGATCCGATTTACTCGGTGAGCTGGGGGTGGCCGCAGAGACCAGCGAGAAGCGACTGTTTACTAAAAACACAGGTCCGTGCGAAGCCGTAAGGCGATGTATACGGACTGACGCCTGCCCGGTGCTGGAACGTTAAGGGGACCGGTTAGTCACTCTTCGGGGTGGCGAAGCTGAGAACTTAAGCGCCAGTAAACGGCGGTGGTAACTATAACCATCCTAAGGTAGCGAAATTCCTTGTCGGGTAAGTTCCGACCTGCACGAATGGCGTAACGACTTCTCGACTGTCTCAACCATAGGCCCGGTGAAATTGCACTACGAGTAAAGATGCTCGTTTCGCGCAGCAGGACGGAAAGACCCCGGGACCTTTACTACAGTTTGATATTGGTGTTCGGTTCGGCTTGTGTAGGATAGCTGGGAGACTGTGAAGCTCGGACGCCAGTTCGGGTGGAGTCGTCGTTGAAATACCAGTCTGGTCGTGCTGGATGTCTAACCCGGGTCCGTGATCCGGATCGGGGACAGTGTCTGATGGGTAGTTTAACTGGGGCGGTTGCCTCCCAAAGGGTAACGGAGGCGCCCAAAGGTTCCCTCAGCCTGGTTGGCAATCAGGTGGTGAGTGTAAGTGCACAAGGGAGCTTGACTGTGAGACCGACGGGTCGAGCAGGGACGAAAGTCGGGACTAGTGATCCGGCGGTGGCTTGTGGAAGCGCCGTCGCTCAACGGATAAAAGGTACCCCGGGGATAACAGGCTGATCTTCCCCAAGAGTCCATATCGACGGGATGGTTTGGCACCTCGATGTCGGCTCGTCGCATCCTGGGGCTGGAGTCGGTCCCAAGGGTTGGGCTGTTCGCCCATTAAAGCGGTACGCGAGCTGGGTTTAGAACGTCGTGAGACAGTTCGGTCCCTATCCGCTGCGCGCGCAGGAATATTGAGAAGGGCTGTCCCTAGTACGAGAGGACCGGGACGGACGAACCTCTGGTGTGCCAGTTGTTCTGCCAAGGGCATGGCTGGTTGGCTACGTTCGGGAGGGATAACCGCTGAAAGCATCTAAGCGGGAAGCCTGCTTCGAGATGAGTATTCCCACCCACTTGATGGGGTAAGGCTCCCAGTAGACGACTGGGTTGATAGGCCAGATATGGAAGCCTGGTAACGGGTGGAGTTGACTGGTACTAATAGGCCGAGGGCTTGTCCTCAGTTGCTCGCGTCCACTGTGTTGGTTCTGAAACCACGAACAACCCCATGCCTCATGGTCACGAGGGATGGTGCGGTATTCATAGTTTCATAGTGTTTCGGTGGTCATAGCGTGAGGGAAACGCCCGGTTACATTCCGAACCCGGAAGCTAAGCCTTACAGCGCCGATGGTACTGCAGGGGGGACCCTGTGGGAGAGTAGGACGCCGCCGAACAATTTTTGAGAAAGCCCCTGCCGGGAGACCGGCGGGGGCTTTCTGCATTTGCAGGCCGGCCTTCTTCCGGGAATCAGCAGGAATCAGGAATCAGGACGGCTCCACCAATTTCGTGTCGTACGCCAGGATCACTGCCTGGATGCGGTCCCGTGAACCGGTTTTGGCGAGGATGCGGCCGACGTGGGTTTTGACCGTCGACTCCGCGAGATGGAGCCGGGCGGCTATCTCGGTGTTCGTCCAGCCCTGGCCGATGACCGTGAGGATCTCCCGTTCGCGGTCGGTGAGGGGTGAGAGACGGGGGTCCGTGGGGGCGGGGGCGGTGGGCTCTCCGGGTTTCGGCAGGTGACGGGCGTAGGTGTCGAGGAGACGGCGGGTCAGGCTGGGTGCCACCACCGCGTCGCCGGAGGCCACGGCTCGGATGCCGGAGAGGAGCTCCTCGGGGAGGGCGTCCTTGACGAGGAAGCCGGAGGCGCCGGCGCGGAGACCGGCGTAGGCGTATTCGTCGAGGTCGAACGTGGTGATGATCAGGACGCGGGTGCGGTCGCCCGCCGAGACGATGCGGCGGGTGGCCTCGATGCCGTCGAGGCCGGGCATGCGGACGTCCATCAGGACCACGTCGGGGTGGAGCTCGGCCGTCAGCCGGACCGCCCCGCTGCCGCCCGGGGCCTCGCCGACGACCGTCATGTCGTCCTGGCTCTCCAGGAGCATGCGGAAGCCGAGGCGTTGCAGGGGCTGGTCGTCGGCGATGAGGACGGTCGTCACTGCGGGGAATCCTCCGGGAGATGTAGGTGGACTCGCCAGCCGCGTCGCGGGTGGGGGAGCGGTCCGGCCTCAAGTGTGCCGCCGTACAGGGCTGTTCGCTCGCGCATGCCGGGGATGCCGCGGCCGCCGTTCGTGGAGGCGGGCTGGGCGGGGGCGGTGCGCGCGGTGTCGGTGAGGGTGAGGGAGACGGCGCCGGAGTCCTCGTAGGAGATGAGGAGGCGGGACGTGGCGCCCGGGCCCGCGTGCTTCAGGGTGTTGGTGAGGGCTTCCTGGACGACGCGGTAGACGGTGAGTTGGCGGCCGGGCGACAGGGCCGGGGTGCCGCGGACGGTGCTGTGGACGGGGAGGCCGGCGGACCGTACGCCGGTGAGCAGGCGGTCGAGGTCGGTGAGGGAGGGCTGGGGGGTCAGATCGGCCGGCGGGGCGGGGGTCGAGGGGTCCTCGGGGTCGTCGCGAAGGACGTCCAGGAGACGGCGTAGCTCCGCGAGGGCCTGGCGGCTGGTGGTGGAGATGGCGGTGAGGGCCTCGGTGGCGCGGGCGGGGTCCTTCGGTGCCGCGTAACGGCCGCCGTCGGCCAGGCCGGTGATGACGGAGAGGTTGTGGCCGATGATGTCGTGCATCTCGCGGGCGATGCGGGCGCGTTCGGCGGCGGTGGCGAGGCGTAGCTGCTGGTCGCGTTCGACTTCCAGCTGGCGGGCGCGTTCGACGAGGGAGGCGAGGTACTCCTTGCGGGTGCGCACGGCTATGCCGGCGACCGCGGCGAGCGCCAGGGCCGTCGCCGCGGGGACGATGTTCTGGTCGAGGCCCTGTTCGTCGGGGTGGCGGAGGCCGCCGACGACGTAGGGCAGCACGGCGAGGGCGTAGGACCAGAGCAGGGTGCGTTGGCGGGTGCGCAGGGCCACGTGGAAGACGGTGAGCAGACAGAGTTCGCCCGCCTGGAGGGAGGCACCGGTCCAGGTGTTGACGAGGGCGAACGGCAGCGTCGTCAGGAGGGCCGCGAAGGGGCGGGTGCGGCGCAGGAGGAGCGGGAGGGTGAAACCGAGGGAGAGGGTGACGATCAGCCAGCCGGGGAGGGTGGGGTTGTCGGTGGTGTTCCGCCAGCCGCCGCTGGTGTAGTCGATGAGGGCGGCGGTCACGAAGAAGCCCGTGACGAGCAGGTCCCAGAGCAGGGGACGGCGGTGGTCGAGATCCCGGGCCCGCTGGGTGAGGCGTCGGAAGTGCTGGGTGAGGGGTTGCGGGCCGGCCGGCTGCCAGGTGCTCTCGGTGCCGGTGTCGCGTTCGGTGCCGTCGCTCGTCACGTGGGCATCCTCGTACGTGGGGTGGGCTCTGGGCGTGCGACCGGGGCCGGAAATCCGGTGAAGGGTGTAGTACCCCGGTACTACCGTGACCCGCATGAAGCTGCCTCCGCGTGCCGAGAGCCCCGTTCTTCCGGAGGGGTACCGCATCCGGTCCGTCCGTGCCGAGGAATGGCGTGAGGTGCGGGAGTTGAGGCTGGCCGCGCTGCGGGACCCGGTGGCTCATCTCGCGTTCCTGGAGGCGTACGAGGAGGCCGCCGCGCGGCCGGACGGGTTCTGGAAGGAGCGGGCGGAGGGGGCCGCGGAGGGGGCTCGGGAGCGGCGGCAGTTCGTGGTGGAGAGCGCGGCCGGTGAGTGGGTCGGGACGGTGACCGTGCTCGTGGAGGAGGCCGGTGCGCGGGACTTCTTCGGTGGGGTCGTCGAGCGGCGGCAGGCGCATCTGGTGGGCGTGTTCCTGCGGGACGGGCATCGGGGCAAGGGTGTGGGCGAGGCGTTGTTCGCGGTCGCCGTGGGGTGGGCCCGGTCGGCCGGGGTGGAGCGGGTGCGGTTGTTCGTGAACGAGGGGAACGGACGGGCCGCCGCCTTCTACCGGCGGGTCGGGTTCGTGGGCAGTGGGGTGACTGTCGAGGGGGACGAGGGGCGGGAGTTGGAGTACGTGCTGGAGTGGGCCCAGGTGTAGGGCCCAGGCGCAGGGCGTAGGGCGTAGGGCGTAGGGCGTGGGGCGTAGGGCGTGGGGCTCGGGTGTTAGCGTTCGGCGGCATGGACGACAGCGTGTATGTGGGCAATGCGGGCAAGGACGCGGCGCTGGACCGGGGTTGGCTGCTCGGGCACTTCAAGGCGGAGGGGGATCCGCGGCGGAGTGAGGCGGTGGAGATCAAGTGGGGTGTCCATCCACGGGGTGACACGCGCGCCCAGTGGGTCCGGGGTGAGGAACGGACCGCTCTGCAGGTGCTGATCAGCGGTCGTTTCCGGGTCGATTTCCCCGGCCGTAGCGTCGTGTTGGAGCGGCAGGGCGACTATGTCGTCTGGGGGCGCGGGGTGGACCACTCCTGGGTCGCGGAGGAGGAGTCGGTGGTGCTGACGGTGCGGTGGCCGTCCGTGGCCGGGTACGCGGTGCCGGACGAGGGCGCTTCCTGACTCCCGGACTGCCGGACAGATTGCCGGAATCCCAGACTGCCTGACCGCCCGACTGTGTTCAGGGCAGCGGGAGTTCGGCGTTCGGCCAGCGGGAGCGGGCCTGTTCGCGGGAGCGGAGGAGGGCCAGGGTGGGGAGGCCCTGGTCGGCGCCGCCGGTCAGGAGGGCGGGGAGCTGGGGGAGCGGGGCCACGGCCGCCACGTCGTCCAGGACCAGGGTGAGTGGTGGGTCGAGGCGGCCGGAGGATGACCGTTCGGCCATGCGCCGGCCGCGCTCGACCACGCTTGAGACGAGGGCCGTCAGGAGAGGCATCGCGGAGGGGTTCGCCTTGGGGTCCTCGATGGGGTCGCCGACCACATAGAGCGTTCCCCCCTCGTGCACGAAGGAATCCAGCGCCAGGGAGTCGGCTCGGTTCGGGGCGCACGCCTCGCGGACGTTGACCGTGGACAGGGCGGAGAGGGCGCGGGCCGTCAACTGCTGTGCGATGTCCCGGCGTTCGGGGTGTGAGGTGAGCGCCGACTCCAGCTCACCGGCCGCGCCGGGGGCCGCCTTCGGGTTCGTCCGCAGGGTGCGGACCGCTTCCTGGACGTTGCTGCCTTGGGCCCAGCGGTGCAGGTGGCGGATGGTGCGGGTGTCTATGGCGGCGGCGTGGAGGTAGCTGCGCAGGAGGGTCTCGGCGGTGTCCGCCACCGCTTGGTCGATCCTGGCGGTGGGGCGGATGGGGGCGAGCAGGGCGATGGCCCTGGCCAGCGCCGTCGGCTTGTCCTCGCAGCCGGAGATGGGCGACCAGTGGAGGCGGGCCGGTGTGTCGCAGCGGTGAGCGGGGTCGTAGAGGAGGACCGGGCCCAGTTTGGCGCGGGCGTCCTTCGTGTCCGACCAGAGGGTGGGGTCGGAGGTGACGACGAGGGCCGGGCCTTCGGCGTCCCGTACGGCCTGCGCGGCGACCGGGCGACGGGACTCGGCGGGGCCGAGGACGACCGTGGGGGCCGGGTTGGCCCAGGTGGCGTCGGTGTCGAGTGCTGCGCCCACCTCGGCCGCCGGGGCGGAGGGGAGGGCGACCGCGGCAGCGGCGATCGGACTCGGCGTCGGCGTCGGGTTCGGGTTCGGGCCGGTGAATCCGGCGGGTGGGGCGAGGCCGCCGCCGCTGGGGGTCGTGGTGTGCGGCGGGGTGGGGACGGTGGGCTGCGCGGACGACTGTTCCACGGGGGCGGCGGTCGGGGGCGCGCTCTGGGTGTGGCTGGGAGCGTGTGGTGCGGCGTGACCGGGGGCGTGTGGTGCGGTGGGGCCGGGGTGCTGGGCCGGTGCTTCCGCCGTCGGGGTGCCCTGCCTCTGGGCCCGTGCCGCCTTGTCCCTCGCTCGGACGGCTCGCCAGCGGGCCAGGGTGCCCATCGTGAAGACGGTCAGGACGAGGAGGACCATGAGCTGGCTGATGAGGAGGCCCCAGAAGAGGCCGTAGCCGGAGAGCTGGGCGGCGGGGGTGTCCGGCCAGGCGGCGGGGAGGTCCTGCGGGGCGGAGATCAGGCTGCGTACGGCCAGGGGGGTGCGGGTGAAGGTGACGCCGTCCGGCCAGGCGCCGTGGGCGAAGAGGCCGGCCAGACCGGTGGCCGACCAGACCAGCAGGGTCACGCTCACCAGGAAGCCCAAGAGGGCGATCAGCAGTCCGTCGGGGATGCCGCCACCGCCCTGCCGGGGGCGCCGCTCGTCCGGTCTCACCGCACGCCGCCGTACCCGCCGTGGGCCCGGCCGCCGTGCACGCTGTGGCCCCGGCCGTTGCCCACGTCGTACGCCCGGCCGCCGTACACCCGGGCATTGTTCGCGCCGTACGCCCCGCCACCGTACGCTCGGCCGTCGTTCGCGCCGTACGCTTTGCCGTCGTTCACGCCGTTTCCTCGTCCTGACCCTGCTCGTTCCGGCTCATCGCTGTCCCGCTCAGGCCACCGTCGACTCGGAGGAGCCGTATCCGTCGACCTCGCTCAGCTGCTGTTCGACGAACGCCGCCGCTCGTTCCTCCGCTTCCAGTTCGGCGGCGTGCAGGGCGTCGTCGTCCAGCAGGTGGTCGACGGAGGATTCGGTCATCGCGCGGTCGGTGAAGACGAGGGGGCGTTCGGTCTCGGTGATCAGGTGTTTGACCACCTGTACGTTGCCGTTGACGTCCCAGACGGCGATGCCGGGGGTGAGGGTGGGGATGATCTCCACCGCCCAGCGGGGCAGGCCCAGGACGCGGCCCGTCGCCCGGGCCTCGTCCGCTTTCTGGGCGTAGATCGTCCGTGTGGAGGCCATCTTCAGGATGGCCGCGGCCTCCTTGGCCGCCGCGCCGTCGATGACGTCGGACAGGTGGTGGACGACCGCGACGAAGGACAGACCGAGGCGGCGGCCGAACTTCAGCAGGCGCTGGAAGAGCTGGGCGACGAACGGGCTGTTGATGATGTGCCAGGCCTCCTCGACCAGGAAGATGCGCTTCTTCCGGTCGGGGCGGATCCAGGTGTGCTCCAGCCACACGCCGACGATCGCCATGAGGATGGGCATCGCGATGGAGTTGCGGTCGATGTGGGAGAGGTCGAAGACGATGAGGGGTGCGTCGAGGTCGATGCCCACGGTGGTGGGGCCGTCGAACATGCCGCGGAGGTCACCGTCGACCAGGCGGTCCAGGACCAGTGCCACGTCCAGGCCCCAGGCCCGTACGTCGTCCAGGGCGACGTTCATCGCCTCCGCGGACTCCGGCTCGGGGTGGCGGAGCTGCTCGACGATGTCGGTGAGCACCGGTTGGCGTTCGACGATCGTCTCGTTGACGTAGGCGTGCGCGACCTTCAGGGCGAAGCCGGAGCGTTCGTCCAGGCCATGGCCCATCGCCACCTCGATGATCGTCCGCAGGAGGGCCAGCTGGCCCGTCGTGGTGATCGAGGGGTCGAGGGGGTTGAGGCGGATGCCCATGTCGAGGGCGGCCGTCGGGTCGAGGCGGATGGGAGTTATTCCCAGCTCCTCCGCGATGAGGTTCCACTCGCCGACGCCGTCCTCGCCCTGGGCGTCGAGGACGACGACCTGGCGGTCGCGGAAGCGCAGCTGGCGCAGGACGTACGTCTTCTCCAGGGCCGACTTGCCGTTGCCGGACTCGCCGAGGACGAGCCAGTGCGGGGCCGGGAGCTGCTGGCCGTAGAGCTGGAAGGGGTCGTAGATGTAGCCCTTCCCGGAGTAGACCTCGCGGCCGATGATCACGCCGGAGTCGCCGAGGCCGGGGGCGGCGGTCGGGAGGTAGACCGCCTGGGCCTGTCCGGTGGAGGTGCGGACCGGCAGGCGGGTCGTCTCGACCTTGCCGAAGAGGAAGGACGTGAAGGCGTCGGTGAGGGCGGAGATCGGGTCCCTCATCAGTGCTTCACCTCCAGGTGCGGTTGGGCTCCAGGGGCCCTCGGGTGGTCCCGCATCGCGATGGCCCTACCTTCGGATTCCGGTGGCGAACGGGAGCGTGTTGACGAAGGCCCGGTGGTGTTCGCGATCGCACCACTCCAGCTTGAGGTACGACTTGCCGGCCGAGGCCCTTATCGTCCGCTTGTCGCGGGCCAGTGCCTCCGGGGAGCGGGAGGAGACGGTGATGTAGCCGACGAGGTTGACGCCGGCGGCGCCGCTCGCGAGGTCCTCGCCGCGCTGGTCGAGGCGGGAGTGGGAGGCCACGTCACGCGGGTCGACCGTGCGGTTCATCTTGGCGGCGCGGGACGCCTCCGCCTCGTCGTTGGTCTTCTCCGTCAGCATGCGTTCGATGGCGACCTCGGTGGGTTCGAGGTCCATCGTGACGGCGACGGTGCGGATGACGTCCGGGGTGTGGACCAGGAGGGGCGCCAGGAAGTTGACGCCGACCGGGGTCATCGGCCACTCCTTGACCCAGGCCGTGGCGTGGCACCAGGGGGCGCGGGTGGAGGACTCGCGGGTCTTGGCCTGGAGGTAGTCCGGCTCCATCGCGTCCAGTTCGGCCGGCCAGGCGTTGCGCTTGGTCATGGCCTGGATGTGGTCGATGGGGTGGTCCGGGTCGTACATGGAGTGGATGAGGGAGGCGAGGCGGCCCTGGCCGAGCGGCTGCCGTACGCGGATGTCGGCCTCCTGGAGGCGCGAGCAGATGTCCGTCAGCTCGCGGGCCATGACGACGGCGAGGCCGGCGTCCTTGTCCAGCTTGCGGCCGTGGGGGCGGGCGGCGCGGGCCATGGCGTGGCCCTCGGCGGCCAGTTCGCGGGTGTAGTGCATACAGGCGACGAGGTACGCGCGGTGCTGCTCGCTGCTGGTGGAGACCATGGACTGCAGCTGGTCGTACGACTGCTGGAGCCAGCCGGGGGCGCGGTCGTCGCCGCGCTGGGCGACGTCCTTGGCGTGGGCGTCCGGGTCGGCGGGGAGCGTGCGGGCGAGCATCTGGAGGCGGGTGACGAAGCCGTCGCCGTTGGCCACGTGCTTGAGGAGGGTGCCGAAGCGGTCGACGAGGGCTTCCTGATCCTCGGAGTCGCGCAGGCCGACGCCCGGGCCCTCGATCTCGATGGCGGCGGTGACGGTCCGGCGGTCGGCGTGGAGCAGGACGGCGATCTCGTCGGGGCCGAAGGGCGCGGCGAGCCAGGTGATGCGGCCGATGCCGGGCGGCGGGCCGACCTCGACCTCACGGCCGTCGAGGCGGGTGCCGGCCTCCATGTTGGCCGAACGGTACGTCGTGCCCTTGCGCAGGCTGCGCTTGTAACTGCGGTTGATCTCGAACCACTTGTAGAAGGTCCGCCGCTTGTACGGCACGTACACCGCGGCCAGGGCCAGCATCGGGAAGCCCGTCAGCAGGGCGATGCGGGGGACGAGCACCGGGACGAGGAGGCCGCACATCATGCCGAGGAACGCGCCCGCGATGATCAGTGCGATCTCGCCGGACTCGCGGTTCCGGCCGATGATCGCGTTCGGCCGGGCGCGGCCGATCAGATATGTACGGCGGGGCGTGATCGCGTGGGACAGGTGGGAATCGGTCGTCAACGCCCTTCACCTCCCGTGCGGTTGCTGTTGCGGGTGTTGCCGGCGTGGGGGGTGTTGACCGGGCTCGTACGGGGCGGGGGTGCGGCGGAGGGGACAGTTCCGCCGCCGCCGCTCGCGCTGCGCGAGCTGTGGGCGGCCACGCCGCCGGATGCGGGGTTGGACGGGCGGGGTGTGCTGCTGCCGCCGCCTCCGCCGTTGTTGTCGGCCCGGGAGCTGTGGGTCTTGATGCCCTGGGCGACGAGGGTGGCGGGGGAGCTGATGACGGCGGCGGCCTTGCCCTCGGCGCCGCGCATGATGCGGTTGTTGCGGGAGTTGGCGATCTCGTCGCCGAAGCCCGGGACGAAGCGGTAGATCATCGCCGAGGCGAAGATGGCGAGCAGGATGATGGCGAGGCCGGAGACGACCGCGGCGAGGGAGTCGGGGCCGTCCTCGGTGGTCAGGGCGCCGGCGAGGCCGAGCACGATGACGATGACGGGCTTGACCAGGATGATCGCGATCATGATGCCCGCCCAGCGGCGGACGTGGCCCCACAGGTCCTTGTCGACGAGGCCGGCGTAGACGACGACGCCGAGGAGGGCGCCGACGTAGAGGAGGACGGCCCTCAGGTACAGCTCCAGGTACAGCACGCCGGCGGCGACGATGGAGACCAGCGACACCAGGATCAGCATGATGGGGCCGCCGCCGATGTCGTTGCCTTTCTTCAGGGCCTCGGAGAACGTGCCGAAGAAAGTGTCCGTCTGGTTGCCGGTGGTGCGGGCGATGATGTCGCTGACGCCGTCGGTGGCCGAGACGATGGTGTAGAGGATGAGCGGGGTGAAGGCGGAGGCCAGCACGGTCAGCCAGAGGAAGCCGATGGCCTCCGAGATGGCCGTCGTGAACGGCACGCCGCGGACGGCTCGCTTGGTGACGGCGAGCAGCCACAGCACGAGCGTGAGGATCGCGGAGGCGGCGAACACGACCGCGTAGTGCTTCAGGAACGTCATGTTCGTGAAGTCGACGTCCGCGGTCTCGTTGACGGCTTCGGAGAGCTTGTCGACGGTCCATGAGGCGGCGTCGGCGCAGCCTTGGGCCAGGGAGGAGAGGGGGTCGAGGGTGGTGGTTACGTCGTTGGGGAGGGTGCTGGTGTCGGCTTTTTCGCCGGCGCCTCGTTCGCAGTAGTCCTTGGCGGGGCCCGAGATCAGCGAGCAGGGGTCGTCACTGGTCGTGGGAGATGGTGTCGGGGTGGGCGCGGCGAAGGCTCGGGTCGCCAGCAGAACGGCTCCGACCTGAACGGCTGCCACCGCACCGGTGACCGTGAGTGCGCGACGCGGGCTACCGGGCATACGTGAACCCTCCGAACTCCTCGACCGCCTTGCCGATCTCGTCGGCTCCGGAGACCGGGTCGTCTGCGTTGACGGGGGTTGGGCCGGTCTTCTGGCTGGTCTCGAGGACCTTCCAGTCGCCATCTGTCCAGCGCAGCTTCAAGGTCACGGTGAACCAGCCGTTGGTCACCGGGTTGGTCGTGCTTTCCCCGGTGAGCCCGAAGAGGCTGTTGCACCAGACCTCGACGGTTGCCGCCTCGGAGCTGTAGGCCGTGGCCTTGGTGCCGACCGGCAGTGTGCGGTTGACGAACGTGCTGCCCGAGGGCGCGCTGCCGTCCTCGCCGAGGCCCAGTGACTTCAGGAACTCGGCGGAGTAGTCGGCGTCGAAGCCGTCCTGGAGGCGGTCCATGGCGCTGGGATCGGCGATGGTCTCGACGATCTGATGGCGTGTGGCGGTGTTGAACATGCCGTCCGAACCCAAGGCGGCCGTGTAGTTGGTTGCCGCGCTCTGGGCCCCTGCTTCGCTCCGCGCGAACCCCGTAGGGATCCCCGCCGTCTTCGACTTCACCGGCCGCTCCCCCGATGCCGCCGTAGGGGCCGTTTCCGGCTTGTCGGCGGTGGATCCTCCGGACGTGTCGGAGTCCCCGCCGCCCCGGTTCGCGAAGGCGATCGCGGCGATGAGGAGGACGACCACGCCGACGACGGTGACGAGGCTTCTGGAGGAGGAGCGGGGTCGGCGGGGCGCGCCGCCGTAGGGGTCGCCGCCGCCCTCGGGGAGGCGTGTCCGGGTCTGGCCGGTGCCGGCGTACCCCCCGTACGCCCCGTCGTCCCCGGAGCGCGAGGACTCGCGGTACCCGTGCTCGTCGCCGAGACTCATGCCGCGGTCGCCCCTTCAACTTCGACGTCGTACCGAAAGGCGTAGCAGTACGACGGTAGCCGCGCTGGTTCCCGCGCGGGCGCGGTGTGGAGACTCGACATCAGGGAAACGCAACCTCAGCCGGTGGGCACGACGGATGGGTGGGGTGGGAGGGGAACCGGGCGAGGCCGGTGGTCCGGCCGGGGCGGGTGCCGGCGGCCGCGCTACACGGCCATGCCGTACACGATGGTGAAGAGCGTGCCCAGTGAGCCGATGATGAAGACGCCGGTGAGGCCGGCGATGATGAGGCCCTTGCCCTGTTCGGCGCTGAAGGTGTCGCGCAGGGCGGTCGCGCCGATGCGCTGTTTGGCCGCACCCCAGATCGCGATGCCGAGGCAGAGGAGGATGGCGACCGCCATCACGACCTCGATCATCACGCGTGCCTCGTTGCCCAGGTCGCCGAAAGGCCCCCAGTCAGGGGCGATTCCGCCGATGATGGTGGTGATGTCGCCCTTGTCGGCCGCAACGAACATGTAAGTCACCGCCCCTAGTGGGTAGTTCTGTGTGCCTGTGTGTCTGTGCTTGTTGTGCGCTTGGTGTGCGGCACGTACGCCTCGGCGTCCGCTCCGCACGCCTCCGCGCGGTTGCGCAGAGGTCGGGCCCATTCTCGCCGACAATGACGCTGTCGTATGTCGACTTGGCGTCATTGATTGGCGGGTTTCGTACGGATCCCTTGCCGCCGGCCCGCGCGGGACCCTAACGGGGGGCGCGGAACGGTAAACGAAGGGTCGTATCGTCACTCTGTGTATCACGGCAGGTCACGCCGGGCAATGAGGATCAAGCGGAACCTGTGGTGTGGTTCCGTCGTTATTCCCCTTCTGTGACCTCAGGAGGCTGGGCCCGTCCCGCTTCTGACGGGATGTCGACCCTGGCTCGCCCCTTCTTTGTGGGTTCGAGTGTGCCTGATGGGGACGTAAGGGTCGTGTGTGGGGGCGGGGATGTCCCTGAAGGGCGAGCTTTGGCCAGAAGTGCATGGGATCGCGATCGCAATTTTGGTACAAATGATCGACCGGGTGTTCCGGTGTCGCGGCGTCAGGTGTGCGGGCGGAAGGCCGGGTTGAGGGAACGTATCTGCTGCTAAGGCGTCCACGGGGGTAGGCGTGAGCGAGGACAGGCCCGTTGTCTCGGCCGAGATACCGGAGTTCACGGGAAATCTGGAGCAACTGGAGAAGGACGCCGGTGACATCGCGTTCGACGGGATGGCGGTCGGCGCGGCGGGGCTGCTGATCGACGCCAACTTCAATCTGCTGGAACCTTTCTACAAGGCTCCCGAGGCCGACCAGCTCTTCGCGACGACCGCGCCGGTCGCGGCGGCCGGGCAGGACCTGCAGACCGAGCTGGGCACGGTCTCCAAGGCGCTGCTCGACTACGCGGCCGAGGTCCGGCCGCTGGTGGACCGGCTGAACTCGCTGCGTGAGGAGGCGGCGGCGTTCGAACGGCGCGTCGCGGACGACGAGGACTGGGTCGCGGACGGCGACCTCATCGACGAGAACACCGCCCGCCGCAACGCGGTCAACGCGGCCTGGACGGCCTTCCAGGCAGCCGAGCGGACCTGCTACAACAAGATCGTCGCGCTGGTCGGCGGCGAGCCGCTCGCCGTCGGCGACGGGACGGACAAAGAGAACACGTACGGTTACCGCGCCGAGGATCTCAACAACGCCGCCGGCCTGCCCTGGGGCGACGTCGTCGAGGAGTCCAATCCCTGGTACTACTTCCACGAGCACGCCTGGGACTTCACCGTCGGCTTCGTCGTCGACGGCGTGTGGGGCACGATCAAGGGCCTGGGCACGCTGGTCGGCTTCAACGGCTGGGACGCGGCGGGCCAGGCGTGGGTCGGCCTCGGCAAACTCGCGACCGGCATCCTGATCACGGGAACGCCGCTCGGCGCCGCGTACTGGCTGACCCCGGCCGACAAACTCCCCTCCTGGCTGCGCGACTCCCGCACCGCCGTCGTGGAGACCGGCAAGGCGCTGATCGCGTACGACGAGTGGGGCAAGAACCCCTCCCGGGCCGCCGGGGCGGTCACCTTCAACGTCCTGACGACCGTCTTCACGGGTGGGGCGGGCGGGGCGGTCGCGGCGACCGGCAAGGCGGGTGCGATCGCGAAGGCCATCTCCTTCGCGGGCAAGGCGGGGCGGATCGTCGACCCGATGACGTATCTCGCCAAGGGCATCGGCGGAACCGCCGTCAAGATCAGTGACGTCATGGCCGGGCTGCGTGGCATCACCGACGGCACGCACATCCGGCTCGGCGAAGGCACGTATCGCATAGCCGACACCCCCAACCTCGCCGACGACCTCCCGGCCGGCCTCACCCCCGAGAACTCCGTCCGCATGACCACCCCCGAGGGTGAGGTCGTCTACCTCGACACCAAGACCCTGGTCATGCACAACGCGGACGGGACGGTACGGGAGTCCCTGGACAACATCCGGCACGAGCGGACGGCGGAGCAGCGGGCCGGGGAGACTGTGGGACACGGGGATCGAACGCCAGGGGCGACGGGTGTGCGGGAGACCGCGGCTGTCGGGGCCCGTGTGGGAGACGGCGCCGGGGCCGTCGGCCGTGGAGGAGACAGCATCACCACGGGCGGCGGTCGGGGCGGCGATGGGTTGCCGCCGCGGTCAGGTGGCTCGGGCGGGTCCGGCTGGCTGGACGATCTCGGGCGGACCGGTGATGAGGCGGGTGGGCCCGGTGACGAGGTGTCCACAGGCGCCAGGGCGGACGAGGGGACCGACGGCGGAGGCGAGCCGCGTTCGGGACGTGTCCAACAGACGGACGCGCGTGCCGTCATGCAACGACATGTGGATCTCGCCAACAACGATCCGCGCTGGTTCAAGGACCATTACCGGTCCAACGGTTACCGCAGATCCGCCTCGGCTGAGGTGTTCGGACAGCGTCTGCCAATTTTGGTCCGGGATCCAGCGGATCCCACCAAGTGGATTTCCAAGAGCGATCTGCCGCCCGCGATCCAGGCACGGTACATAGACCCCAATCCGCACGGGGTGGGGGGCCGGAAGAACGTCGACAGCGGGGTGCTGAAACGTCTCGACGAATGGGCGACCTCGCGTCGCGACGCCATCGTGGCCGACAAGGCGGCGGAGAAGTCGCTGACCGCTGCGGAGAAGGAGTACCTGAAGCACCGAACCGCCGAGGCGGAGGCGGCGATGGACGCGGCGGAGGCCAGGCACTCCCCGTTGCACGGTGCGATGCTCAAGCAGAGTGAGTTGTTCGGTGAGCGGGTTGCGGAGCATCACGCCATACCGGAGCGCTATCCGGGCGCGAAGCGGGTCGATGACGGGGCTTTCGGTAACAACAGGTTCGACCAGATCTATGAGAGGCCCGGCGGCGGCTATGTCGTCGTCGAAGCCAAGGGGTCACTCAAGGCGGGGGTCGGCGAACGTACGAGTCATCTCGGAAATCGTGTGGAGCAGGGCACACGGGAATACTTCGAGACGATCCTGAATGAAATGGACAAGCGGGCCGCGAAGGTCAATGACCTTGTCGAAGCGGAACTCGCGGGCAAGCTCCGGAAGGCGTTCGTCAGAGGCCAGGTGGACTACGTTCTGATCAAGGCGGACGCCACTCAGGGTGGCAAATATGCTGGCTATGAGATGGAACAGTTCAACATCGGCAAGCCCAGGAGCCAGTGATGATCACCCGTGTGCCACGCGCTGACCCGCCTCCGTCCGGCGATCCGACCGGCTTCATCAAGGCTTCCGACCGACGACTGCTTGACGACATCGCCGACCTCTCGGAGTATCCCGACGGCTTCGGCCTGACGTTCAGCAGTGCCCTGAGCACGGCGGAGTTGCACTGCCTCCACGACCCCACCGCCGACAGGTCCGAAACCTGGGAGGCCTGGGTGGCCGCGATGCAGGTCGGTTCGGCCCTGTTCGCGGCGGCCGTCACGACGGAGGAATCCGTGGAGTGCCGGATCGCCCACGAGCCGCGCGTACTGCCCGCTATCGGTGCCCAGCACTTCACCGACGCCGGTAACTGGATCACCGCGTTCTGGCTGGCGATCGTATGCCGTGACCAGGACCGGATGACCAAGCTCTGCGACGTACCGGTCGACCTGCTGCGGGCATCGGGTGCGGTGTACGACGAGTACATCTACGACTGGGTCGACGCGTTGCAGGCGTACTGGACCGAACGGCCTGGCCTCGGTGAGAAGTTCACCGCTGCGTTCCAAGGCACCGACCCGGACCGTCTCCGGGTCGCCGACCGGGAACTGATGCTGAAGATCCTCTATCCGCCACTCGACCTGTTCCTGCAGTTCCTCAAGCGGGACGAGGCGCAGTTCAACACAGCGCTTGTCCAAGCGCTCCGTCTGCACAAGGAGTACTGGAACGCGGATGAGGAGCGGCGGAGCTCCATCAGCGGAACCGTGGCCCTCGGCCCGCTGGCCGTCACCTGCCTCGCCCACGACGTGGGGATGGCGATCACGGTCGAATCCGAGTACCTGCCCAAGCATCTGCTGGAGCGGTCCTGGGTCGGCGAGTTCGAGATCTGAGCTCTGGCTGAGGTGCTGTCAGTGGCCGCGGCTACGTTGAGGGCATGAGTTCTTCTCTGAGTGTGTATCTGCTGGACGTGGCTGCGACCCAGGCGCTGGTCGGGTCCGGTGACCAGCAGTTGTTGGATGTCGTGCGGAGCGACTTCGGGGACGATCTGGCGCGGGACGACGAGTGGTTCGCGTCCGAGATCGAGGACGGGGCGCCGACGGCGTACGAGGCGTTGCGGGCCGTCGTGCACGGGGGGCCGTTCGGTGAGGGTGACGACAAGGAGCATGCCTTTCAGTACGGGTATGCGTACAAGCGGCTGTGTTCCCTCACGGGGTCGTTCCTGGACAACAGTTGTTTCACCCCGCATCGCGGCGATTGGCTGTCGGTGGTCGACGAGGGGTTGAGCGCACTCGGGATCACCGCGGTGTCCGTGGACGAGTTCGGGTACGGCGGTCTGCCGGCCCCCCTGCCGTCGACGTACATGCCGGGCTGCGGTGAGTGGCGGCACCAGCAGTGTCTCCGGGCGTTGGAGCAGTTCGAAGAGACGAAAGCGGCGGGCGCGGAGCCGCCGCCGCTGGAGCCGGAAGTCGTGGAGGCGGTCATGCAGGTCCTTCAGTGGCTGCGGCACGCGGCGTCGCGACCCGGGTTCGGGGTGATCGGGTTCAAGTCCTGAGGGCAGCGGCTCTTCCCCCAACCTTCTTAGCCTTCCGGCATGGGTACTACGAGCTTCAGCTCAGTCTCGATCTTCCTGCGTCCCTTCCGGCCGAGGAGCTCACCTTGTTGCGCTGGCACTTGGGCGAGGGAGGCAACGACAGGTACGGAGACGACGGTGACGGAGAGGGACAAGGCGGGTACGAGTACCCGCTCTTGGCCGAGCGAGGGGCGGCCCGGCGGGTCGGCGGCGCCCAGGTGGGGGAGCTGTGCGGGCGGGAGCCGGGGTGGGCTCTGACGGTGCGGCAGGAGGTGCATCCTGACCAGTTCGACGACCTGCGGCGGCTGGTGGGCCGGCTCGGGGAGCGCACCAGCACGGCAGGGGTCGTGGGGCAGGTCCGCTCCTACGAGGAGTGGCTGCCGGATCTGCTGATCGTGGAGGCCGGTGCCATGAGCCGTATGACGCCGAGGGCCGGGCTTCGGACCGAAGATATCTTCGAGCTTCTCTAGCCTGCTCGGTCTACTGAGGGGTCGGAGGGCGGCGACGTGCGATGCCGGTCCGCCGCCCGGTGTCGCTCTGCTCAGGCTTCCGGCTGCCGCACCGTCGGCTCGAATCCCTCGACCCCCTCCACGAAGTGGTCGAACTCGCCTGCCTGGACTCCCAGTACGAACGCGTCCCACTTCCGGCGGTTCGTTGTCACGACATTGTCCGGATCGCTCGTCTCGCGGATGTAGACGGGGGCTTCCGGGTCGTCCTCGCCGTTCCCGGCTCCGAAGGCGAGTTCGATCCACGGGCCGGGGCCGGTGGCGTCGTCGGGGGCGGCGCGGATCCAGTCGAGGTCTGGGGGGATGTCAGACACGGGAAGGGTCCTTGTCGAGTTTGAGGGCGTGGAGGAGTGCGCGGAATCCGGTCGGGGTGGCGTTGAGCACGGCTCCGGTGGAGTCGGCGGATTCGGTGATGAGGACGGTGTCGGCGGGGCCGGTGGATATGTGCACGCAGGAGTTGCCTTCGGAGCAGAAGGAGGACTTCTGCCAGGACGAGGTCATGGGTATTTTCCTCACAGGTCTCGCATCACGTCGTGGATCAGGTCGCGGGTCTTGTCCGGGCTGAGGGCCACAGCTTCGATCCGGTCCAGGAGAGTTCGGTATTTGTGCAGCTGTGCTTCGGCGTCGAGGAACACCGCGCCGTGCGACTGATCGAGCTGGACGGTGTCCAACTGCGGTACGGGGCCGTGCGCGTAGGAGATCGACTGCCCCGATCCTGGGTAGGCGCCGACGTCGAAGGTGATGGCTCGCAGGGTGATGTGTTCACGATCGCTCAGATCGAGCAGGTGTTCCAGTTGTTGTCGTGCCACAGTGGGGCCGCCGACCTTCATGCGTAGGGCTGCCTCGTGGATGACCGCCTGGTACGACGTGGGTTCGTCCGCGCGGTAGAGCACTGCCTGCCGCTTGATGCGGAACGAGAGCCGGTGCTCGATGTCGGGGGGTGAGAGTTCGGTGACCGCCTGGCGGAAGATCTCCAGTGCGTACTCGCGGGTCTGGAGCAGGCCGGGGACGCGGGCTGTGGTGGCCTCGCGTACCGACTTGGTGTGGTGCTCGAGTTCGGCCAGATCGAGCATCGGGGTCGGAAGCAGCTCGCGGTACTCCTCCCACCAGCCACGCTTCCGCTCGGACGCCATGACCGCCATCGCTTCTACTAGGGCCTTGTCCGAGCAGTCGTAGTGGCAGGCGATCGTGCGCAGGCGCTCGGGGCTCACTCCCACGCGTCCGGCTTCCATGTTGCTGACCTGCGTCTGCTTGATGCCGAGAAGTTGACCGGCCTCCGTAGCGCTCAGGCCCGCCCGCTCGCGGAGTTTGCGCAGCTCCGCACCGAAGCGGAGTTGTCTGCCCGTCGGGTTGGTCCTCACGGGGCCGTGGACCTCCTTGCCGCCGCTGGTCACCCACACGGGTGGCAGTGAACGGGATTATCAAGAGTTGGTGAATGTATTAACTCTGTCCCGCTACTTTAGGGCTCAGGAGCTGTATCCGACCAACTCCCCTCAGTAACCGGAGACTTCCATGGCCACCGTATCCCCGTCCTGGAACTACACGCTGCGCCTCCCTCGCGATCCCCGGTCTCCCGGTGTCGGGCGCGCCACTCTGCGGGCCGTGCTCTCCGTGCACGACATCTCCGAACTCGCCCCCACCGCAGAGCTGTTGGCCGCCGAGCTGCTCAGTAACGCCCATCGGCACACTGCCGGTGAGTACGCCCTGCGGATCCTGGAGATCGGCGGGCGGCTGCGTGTGGGGGTGTGGGACCGGGACTGGCGGGTGCCGGTGGGGTTCGGAGGGGGTGATGTCCGGCCCGTCGACCTCGACGCCGAGTCTGGGCGTGGGTTGCAGCTCGTGCGCGCCTGCTCCGAGGGGCGGGGCGTGTCCGTGCGGAACGACCTCGGTGTCTCACAGGGCGGAAAACTGCTGTGGGTCGACTGTGGCGCCGTCGAGTGATCATTCCTAAGAAAGCGGGCCGCCTCTACACTTGCTGGCGGTGGACTGGCGCGCGGTGAGGGGCGGTTGACGGTGCGTAAGGCGTGGATCGTGGTGATCGCTGCCGGCAGCGCCGGGCTCGCCTTCGTGATGGTGCTGGTCGTGGGTGTCTATCTGGTCGCCGGGAATCTCGCCGCAGGGATCGGCGGAAAGTCCGTCGGGCTGGCCAAGGGGGCCGTTCCCGGCGCTTATCAGGCGCTCGTGCAGAAATGGGGCAATCTGTGCGACGCCATCAATCCCGCACTGCTCGCCGCGCAGCTGTACCAGGAGAGCGGGTTCAATCCGAAGGCGCAGAGCCCCGCCGCCGCGCAGGGGATCGCGCAATTCATTCCGGGGACCTGGGCCGCGCACGGGCTGGACGGTGACGGGGACGGCGACCGTGACGTCTGGGACCCGAATGACGCGATTCCATCGGCCGCCTCGTACGACTGCTCGCTCGCGAAGTACGTGAAGGACGTACCCGGTGATCCGACGGCGAACATGCTCGCTTCCTACAACGCGGGGGCGTACGCCGTGATCAAGTACGGGGGTGTTCCGCCGTACAAGGAGACCCAGAACTATGTGAAGACGATCACGACGCTGTCGAAGAGTTTCGCCGCTCCGACGAGCCGGGTCGACCCGAGCGAGCAGGCGGCCGGGGCCATCGCGTACGCGCAGAAGAAGCTCGGGACGCTGTATCTGTGGGGCGGCACCGGTACCGCTGAGCAGGGCGGACGCTTCGACTGCTCCGGGCTGACGCAGGCGGCGTACGACAGTGTGGGGATCACGCTGCCGCGTGTCGCGAACGATCAGTACAACGCCGGGCCGCACCCCTCGCGCGACGAGCTGCTGCCCGGGGATCTGGTGTTCTTCTCCGACGACCTCACCAACTCGCGGGCCATTCGGCACGTCGGGATTTATGTGGGAGGCGGATACATGATCGACGCGCCGCGGACGGGGGCCGTCATCCGATTCGACCCGATTGACACCCCCGACTACTTCGGTGCGACCCGGGTCACCGAAGATGGCGCGAAAGCGTTGCCCACGACGGTCTGACGGCGCCGTAATTCTCCGTGAACCACTGCCCTGAGCTGCGCAGACGTGTCTCTCTTCGATAACGTCTGAGTGATCATTCAGTGGAGGGTGGAACGTATTGAGAAGGAGTGTGCGTTCCTATTTGACGTAGCGCGTTGACGCTCATGCGGAAGCACTACGGACACCACGGGGGTGGCAAAGCGCGGCGCACGTACGGGTGCGGTCGCGAGAACGATGACGAAAGGGCCGCAGCACGATGGCTGGACTCGCCGCGCATGCCGCTACCTCACTGGCCGCTGAATCCGGATCGAATCCCGACGTCGAGCTGCTGTACGACATCAATGGTCTGGCCAAGGACGCGCCGCACTGGCTGGACCGGGTGATGGAGTTCGTGGGGGAGTACGGGCTCCTCTTCGCGATGGTGCTGCTGATCCTGTGGTGCTGGTGGGGCGTCCGGAAGCGGGGCGGCGAGGACGCGGCCTCGTCCGTGGCCGCGTTGGTGTGGGCGCCGCTCGCCGCCGGGGTCGCCGTGCTGGTGAACGTGCCGATACGCGGGTTCGTGGAGCGACCCCGGCCCTTCCTCGATCATGAGGGGCTGGAGGTGCTGGTCTCCGGCAAGACCGACTACTCGTTCGTGAGCGATCACGCGACGCTGATCATGGCGATGGCGGTGGCGCTGTTCGTCGCCAACCGGAAGTTCGGGCTGGTCGGGCTGGTCATCGCGCTGTTGGGCGGGTTCATCCGGGTCTACATGGGTGTGCACTACCCGACGGATGTGATCGGGGGGTTCGCGCTCGGGACCGCGGTCGCGTTGCTGCTGTCGCCGCTGGCCATGGCTCTGCTGACGCCGTTGATGAAGGCGGTCGAGCGGTCGGGGCGTGTGGGGTGGATCGTGCGGGCTCGTGGGCGTGATGGGGGGCGTGCGGTGATTCCGGGGGCGCGGGTTGAGTCGGCGTCCGCGGAGGAGCGGGATCTGGCGGCCTGAGGGTTCCCCCGATCTTTTTCGCCCCCGCCGCCCCTACCCGTCCCATCCTCAAGGGGCCGTGCCCCCTATGACCCCCCATCCGACGGCCGGTGGGGCTTCTCGCGCAGTTCCCCGCGCCCCTGGGGTGTGAGGGCCTGCGGCCCTTCCCACCTTCGGATCACAGCGCCTGGGGGAACGAGAAGAAGCGGTTCGGGTCGTATTTCTTTTTTACGGTGGTCAGGCGGGGGGTCGCTTCGCCGTAGTACGCCTTTTTCCAGTTGGTCAGGGTCGCGTCGGTGTAGTTCTGGTACGCGGCGCCCGAGGCGTGGCGGGTCATGGACTTGTGGGCCCGGTCGAGCCAGGACTGGGCCGTCGTGCCGGCGGTGCCGGGCTTCCAGGAGGCGAGGTACTGGGCCAGCATCCGGGAGCGGCGGTGCACGAACGCCGTGGCCGTGGGCGAGACCCGGTTGACCTGGCCGCCGAGCGCCGTGAGGGCGATGCTGCCGGCTCCGCCCTTCACCCCGGTGATCTGGGTCAGGAGGGTCTGGACGCCCGCCGACGAGATCGAGCGGTCGAAGAAGTCCGAGCGGGCCGCGTACGTCTCCCTGCGCAGCGCGCCCTGCGGGGAGCGGCCCGGCGTCGAGCCGGGCAGGTGGCACTTGGCGTCGGTGGAGAACGAGCCGCAGCCGGCGTAGCCCTCCATGGCCTCCTCGTACGAGCGGCGCTTGAGGGAGACGCTGCGGGCCGGGGTGCCGACGCGGTCGGCGAGGCGGTCGAGGGCGTTCTCCAGGTCGCCGTAGCTGCCGAGGGAGAAGGCGGCGACGGCGACGGTCGGGGTGCCGCCGTTCTCCAGGTGGCAGGAGGACCAGATCTCGTCGGCCTGTGTGGGGCCCCACTCCTGCCAGGCCTTCAGTACGGCGGCGGCCTTGGACCACGGCCAGGTGAGGTACGCGGTGACGCCCTGGCGGGCGGGATGGGTCTTGAAGCGGAGTTCCGTGACCACGCCGAAGTTGCCGTTGCCCGCGCCTCGTAGGGCCCAGAAGAGGTCCTTGTTGGTGGTGGCGTTCGCGATCAGTTCCTTGCCGTCCGCGGTGATCAGTGTGGCCTGGGTGAGGCTGTCGCAGGTCAGGCCGTACGCGCGGGAGGTGACGCCGTGGCCGCCGCCGAGGGTGAGGCCGGAGACGCCCACGGTGGGGCAGGAGCCGGCGGGGATGGTGACGCCCTTCGCGGCCAGGGCCCGGTAGACGTCGATCAGCTTCGAGCCCGCGCCGACCACGGCCTCGTTCTGGGAGGCGCGGATCTTGTTCAGCTTCGATACGTCTATGACCAGGCGGCCGTTGCCGGAGGACCAGCCGGCGTAGGAGTGGCCGCCGTTGCGGATCGAGACCTTCAGGGCGTGGGCCTTGGCGTAGGCGAGGGTCGTGCGGATGTCGTCGGGGTGGGCGACGTAGGCGACGGCGGTGGGTTTCAGGGTGTCGAAGCGGGTGTTGTAGAGCTGCCGGGCTGTGGGCCAGGACTTGTCGCCGGGGCGTATGAGGGGGCCGTCCAGGTCTCGGGCGAGGGAGGACCAGTTGGCGGCGGTGCCGGTGACTGTGGTCGTGGTGGTGCGGAGGGAGGTGTTTGTGGCGCGGGCGTTGGGGGTGGGGGTGGGGGTGGTGCAGGCCGAGGTCGTGGTCAGGGTGGTGGTGAGTGCGGCTGCGCCGCCGAGGAATGTGCGCCGTTCCATGTGGGTCTCCCGGTGCGCCGTTCGTGGGTTCGTGGAACGAGACGGGGTGGGTGGGGTGCGGGTTCCCAGGATCCGCCCTCGCCGTGGTCAGGGCTGCGCCCTTGCGTTGCTGCGGCCTCAGGGGCTGGGCCCCTTCGACCCCGCTTCGCCTCAGGGGCCCTCCGCCTCAGGGGCTGCGTCCCTTCGACCCCTGGGGCGCCTTATAGCTCGGGGGTGCGAGTTCGTGGGCGGCCGCGGGTTCGTCGTGGTTGTTCGCGCAGTTCCCCGCGCCCCTGAAGGGGCGCGGTGTAGTTCGCGGCAGTTTTCCGGCGCCCCTGGAGGGCGCGTGGTTGTTGGCGGCAGTCTCCCGGCACCCTGAGGGCTGCCGATAGCCCTTGCGCTCTGCGGGCCCGTACGGCGGCCCCCCGGCAGCCCGCGCCCCACGTGCGAACACTCGCGCGGCCCGCGCCCCCAGCACAGTGGCCCCGCCCCGCGCCCCCTCTCACAACGCCCCGCGCCCCCTGACCGCTGAACGAACAGCCCCCCTGTCTCCCCGCGCGGCCCCCCCAGCCCTCCCCTTTCCTCGTTCTGGTGGGCGTGGAGTTGGGGGTAACTGGGGATGGTTTCTCTCTGTAGCTGATTGCGTGCGGAGAGTTAGTAAGTGGAGGAGGGGAGGTGCGGTGTCGGGATCCTCGCGTGTTCTGGCCGTAAGCGTTCCGTGACCTCACCGCACTGTCGGCAGGGGTTCACTCGCCGTTCACTTCCGTCCATTGGCGGCTTCACCTGATCTGCCTAATTTCGGCCTTACCCGGTGCGGGATGTGGACCGAAATGCGGCCTCGCAGCCCGTGGCGACAGCAGTCTGAGGACCGAAGGCATCAGTGGTTCGGGTCCCGAGGCTGATACGACGACTTCGCACGCCGCCATGTGGACGGCGGCTCCTGGAAGGAACTCCCGAAAGTGAAGCTTCAGCGCAAGAACCGGATGCGCGCCCTTTCTCTCGGTGCTGTCGCCCTCACCGGCGCTCTGACCCTCACCGCGTGCGGGTCCGACGACACCAGTGGTGGCGCGAGCGGCACCGGCGACACCACCCCGGCCGCTGGCAAGATCGACTGCGGCGACGCCAAGGGTCAGCTGCTGGCCGACGGCTCCTCCGCGCAGAAGAACGCGATCGACGCCTGGGTGGCGCAGTACCAGAGCGCCTGCAAGGACGTCGTGATCAACTACAAGGGCAGCGGTTCGGGCGCGGGCATCACCGCGTTCACCCAGGGCCAGGTCGCCTTCGCGGGCTCCGACTCGGCGCTCAAGCCCGAAGAGGTCACCGCCTCCAAGGAGGTCTGCACCGGCGGCCAGGGCATCGACCTGCCGATGGTCGGCGGCCCGATCGCGGTCGGCTACAACGTCCCGGGTGTCGACAACCTCGTCCTGGACGCCAAGACCCTCGCCCTGATCTTCGACAGCAAGATCACCAACTGGAACGACGAGGCGATCGCGAAGCTGAACCCCGACGCCAAGCTGCCCGACCTCAAGATCCAGGCCTTCCACCGCTCGGACGAGTCCGGCACCACGGACAACTTCACCAAGTACCTGATCGCCGCGGCCCCCGACAACTGGAAGTACGAGGGCGGCAAGGCCTGGCAGGCCAAGGGCGGTCAGTCCGCGCAGGGCTCCTCCGGTGTCGCCCAGGGCGTGACCGAGACCAAGGGCGCCATCTCCTACATGGAGCTCTCCTACGCCAAGGACGGCATCAGCACGGTCGACATCAAGACCGAGGCCGCCGAGCCGGTCAAGGCGACCGTCGAGAACGCCACCAAGGCCATCTCCGAGGCCCAGGTCGTCGGCACGGGCAAGGACCTCGCCCTGAAGCTCAACTACAAGCCCACCGCCGAGGGCGCCTACCCGATCACCCTCGTCACCTACGAGATCGTCTGTGACAAGGGCAACAAGGCGGACACCCTGCCCGCCACCAAGTCCTTCCTCACCTACATCGCGTCCGAGGACGGCCAGGCGCTGCTCTCCGAGGCCGGGTACGCCCCGATGCCCGAGGAGATCATCACCAAGGTCCGTACGACCATCTCGGAACTGAGCTGACCTGAGTGCGGCCCAGTCCTCACCAGGACTGGGCCGCACCGTCCGGTGCACCGCCGCCAGGAGTTCTCCCGCCACCGCGGGCGGCTCCGCCCCGAGCCGCCGCCCGCACGACGGCTCCGCAGACCGGAGAACCTGATGGACATATCGATCAAAGACACTCCCGCACCCCCCACCCCACCGACTTCCGAGAGCGCCGTGGACAAGCGAGCCGAGCGTGGCGTCACGCGCCCCGGCGACCGGGTCTTCCTCGGCCTGTCCCGCGGATCGGGCGTCTTCCTGCTGGTGCTCATGGCGGCCATCGCCGTGTTCCTCAGCTACCGGGCCGCGCTCGCGATCAGCAAGGACGAGGCCAACTTCTTCACGACCTTCGAGTGGAACCCCACCGGCGTCCCGCCGGTGTTCGGCATCGCGGTGCTGGCCTTCGGCACCATCGTCTCGTCGGTCATCGCGATGGCCATCGCGGTCCCGGTCGCGGTCGGCATCGCGCTCTTCATCACGCACTACGCCCCGCGCAAGCTGGGCGGCCCCATCGCGTACGTGATCGACCTGCTCGCCGCCGTGCCGTCCATCGTGTACGGCCTCTGGGGCATCCTGGTCCTCGTACCGCAGCTCGACGGGCTCTACGGCTGGCTGAACGACTACTTCGGCTGGACCGGCATCCTGGAGTGGCAGGGCGGCGCCCCCCGCTCGATGCTCACCGTCGGCATCCTGCTCGCGATCATGATCCTGCCGATCATCACCAACGTGAGCCGTGAGGTCTTCCGCCAGGTCCCGCAGATGCACGAGGAGGCCGCGCTGGCCCTCGGCGCCACCCGCTGGGAGGTCATCCGCATGGCGGTCCTGCCCTTCGGGCGCTCCGGTGTCATCTCCGCCTCGATGCTCGGCCTCGGCCGCGCGCTCGGCGAGACCATGGCCGTGGCGATGGTCCTGTCGTCCAGCTTCGAGATCAACCTGAGCCTGCTCGACCCGGGCGGCGGCACCTTCGCCCAGAACATCGCCAGCAAGTTCAGCGAGGCGACCGAGATGGGCCGGGACGCCCTGATCGCCTCCGGTCTGGTCCTGTTCGTCATCACCCTGCTGGTCAACGGCGCGGCCCGGCTGATCATCGCCCGCCGCAAGGAGTTCTCGGGGGCCAACGCATGAGCAACGCAACTCTCACCCCGAAGGGCCCGAGCACCCTGCGTGCCGCGTCCCTGCCCAAGTGGTTCCCCTGGGCGGTCGCCGCCGGTTCGGTGGTCCTGGGCCTCGGCATCAGCGCCGCGGCCGGTCTCGAGAGCTCGGTCCAGTGGGCCCTGATCGCCGGCATCCTCTTCGTCCTCGGCTCGTTCGCCATCGCCGCGCGCGTCGAGGGCAAGCGCCAGGCCAAGGACCGGGTGGCGACCAGCCTCGTCTGGGTCGCGTTCCTGCTCGCGGTGCTCCCGCTGGCCTCCCTCATCTGGGAGACGGTCAGCCGCGGTGTGAAGGTCCTCGACGTCTACTTCCTCACCCACTCGATGGGTGTGGTCGCGACCTCCCAGCCCGGCGGCGGCATCTACCACGCCATCCTCGGCACCCTGGAGCAGGTCGGCATCGCCGCCGTCATCTCCGTGCCGATCGGCGTGCTGACCGCCATCTACCTGGTCGAGTACGGCCGGGGCCGGCTCGCCAAGGCCGTCACCTTCTTCGTCGACGTCATGACGGGCATCCCGTCGATCGTCGCGGGTCTGTTCATCCTGAGTACCTGGATCCTGATCCTGGGCATGGGCCCCTCCGGCTTCGCCGGCGCGATGGCGCTGACCATCCTGATGCTGCCGGTCGTGGTCCGCTCCACCGAGGAGATGCTCAAGCTCGTCCCGAACGAGCTGCGCGAGGCCTCGCTGGCGCTGGGCGTGCCGAAGTGGCGCACCATCCTCAAAATCGTGCTGCCGACCGCGATCGGTGGTATCACGACAGGTGTGATGCTCGCGGTCGCCCGTATCGCCGGTGAGACCGCTCCGGTCCTGCTGCTGGTGTGGGGTTCGAACTACATCAACGCGAACCCCTTCGCCGACCCGCAGGCCTCGCTGCCGATGTACATCTATCTGCAGTTCCAGCAGAGCAGCGGCTCCGGAGCGGCGTACGACCGTGCCTGGGCGGCGTCGCTGACGCTGATCGCCTTCATCATGATCCTGAACCTGGCGGCCCGCGGCATCGCCCGCTGGAAGGCGCCGAAGACCGGTCGCTGACGCGGCCACCCAGCGACCAGACCCCCGAATTCCCCGCGAATTCCTCGCGAAAGAAGCAGTGATCCACATGGCCAAGCGAATCGACGTCAGCGGCCTCAACGCCTACTACAGCTCCTTCCGCGCCATCGAGGACATCTCGATGGCCATAGAGCCCCGCACGGTGACGGCCTTCATCGGCCCCTCCGGCTGCGGCAAGTCCACGTTCCTGCGCACCCTGAACCGGATGCACGAGGTCACGCCCGGCGGCCGCGTCGAGGGCAAGGTCATGCTCGACGACGAGAACCTGTACGGCGCGGGGGTCGACCCGGTATCCGTGCGGCGTGAGGTCGGCATGGTCTTCCAGCGCCCGAACCCGTTCCCCACGATGTCGATCTACGACAACGTGGCGGCGGGCCTGAAGCTGGTCGGCGGCAAGAAGAAGTCCGAGCTGGACGAGATCGTCGAGAAGTCCCTCAAGGGCGCGAACCTCTGGAACGAGGTCAAGGACCGCCTCAACAAGCCGGGCTCCGGGCTCTCCGGTGGTCAGCAGCAGCGGCTGTGCATCGCCCGCGCGATCGCGGTCGAGCCGAAGGTGCTGCTCATGGACGAGCCGTGCTCCGCGCTGGACCCGATCTCGACGCTCGCCATCGAGGACCTCATCGGTGAGCTGAAGGAGCGCTTCACGATCGTCATCGTGACGCACAACATGCAGCAGGCGGCGCGTGTCTCCGACCGCACGGCGTTCTTCAACCTCGCGGCCGTCGGGCAGCCGGGCAAGCTGATCGAGATAGACGACACGGAGCGGATCTTCTCCAACCCGTCCGTCCAGGCCACCGAGGACTACATCTCCGGCCGCTTCGGCTGAGCCGGCGCCGGCGAAGCTCCGGCCGCCGACTCCCCAAGACCCCTCGCGGCGCTGCATGGCGGTGCCGCCGCGAGGTAGATAAAGGGCCCGCCCCCGGCTCCCGGGGGCGGGCCCGTCGGCTTTGGTGCGGCGGAGGGACTGCCATCTGGGGGCGCTCGTCGGGGAGCCGGCGGCGGGGCCGGGGCCGGGGCGGTGGAGCGGGCCGGGGCGCCGGGTCCTGCCCGGCGGCGCGAGGTGGTTGGCGATCGGGTCGGTCGCGGTCGGCTCGGGGCGCCTTGGGGGCTCCCGACTTCGCTGCCCTCCAAGCCGAAGAAGTCCCCCGGACCCAGCCTCACTCTCCCTGACCGAGCGTCACCGTGACTACAGAGAGCTACTTGTCACTTCGTGGCAGCTACGGGAGAACATGGCCCGGTCCGCTGACGGCCGGTCGGCGCTCGGGCGTCACAGTGCCGGGTAGTCCGTGTACCCGCGCGCGTCCCCGCCGTGGAACGTGGTGCGGTCGGCCTCGTTGAAGGGGCCGCCGGAACGCAGCCGGGCCGGCAGGTCCGGGTTGGCCAGGAAGAGCTGGCCGTAGGCGATGAGGTCCGCGACGCCCTCCTCGATCAGGGTGAGGGCGTCCTGGCCCGTCGGGCCGTCGGTCGCGGGGTTGAGGATGAGTGCGCCGCTGAACTGCTTGCGCAGCTGAACGGTCAGTTCCCGCACCTTGCTGTCGAACTCCAGGACGTGCAGGTAGGCGAGGTCGAGCCGGTCCAGTTCGGTGACCAGCGCGGTGTACGTGGGCTCCGGGTCGGGCTCGTGGATGTCGTTGAGGGGGTTGCCGGGCGAGATGCGGATGCCGGTGCGTCCGGCGCCGATCTCGGCGGCGACCGCCCGGGCGGCCTCCACGGCGAACCGGATGCGGCCCTCGACCGAGCCGCCCCACGCGTCGTCGCGGTGGTTGGAGCCGGGGGCGAGGAACTGGTGGATCAGGTAGCCGTTCGCGCCGTGGAGTTCCACCCCGTCGAAACCGGCCGCCACGGCATTGCGGGCCGCCGTCGCGAAGTCGTCGACCGTGGCCAGGATCTCGTCGCCGGTCAGCTCGCGGGGCGCGACCATCTCCTCCTTGAAGCCTTCGACGGTGTAGATCTGTCCCTTGGCCGCCACGGGGGAGACCCCGACCGGGATCAGACCGTCCGGCAACAGCGACGGGTGCCCGATCCGGCCGGTGTGCATGAGCTGGGCGAAGATGCGGCCGCCGGCCCGGTGCACGGCGTCGGTGACCTCCCGCCAGGCGGCGACCTGCTCGGCGGAGTGCAGACCGGGCGTGCGCGGATAGCCCTGCCCGATGACGGAGGGCTGGATGCCCTCGGTGACGATGAGCCCGGCGGAGGCGCGCTGGACGTAGTACTCGGCCGTCAGGGCCGTGGGCAGTCCGCCCTCGGAGGCCCGGCTGCGGGTCATCGGCGCCATGACGAGCCGGTTGGCGAGCGGGATGCCGGAGAGGTGGATCGGGTCGAAGGCGCTGGTCACGCGTACTCCCAAGTAATTTATGTGGTCGGCCAAATAATTGAGCCGACGGCCACCATAGCGCATTACTTGGCCGACCAAATAACATTGCCTGAGTAAACTTCCCACCGACCCCGAGGAGAGATGGCCGCCATGGAGACCTGGGATTCGGAGCGCAACGGACCGGTGAGCCAGGCCCTCTTCCGGACCTTCCGACTGCATCGCCACAACGCCGCCGGGCTGCTGCGCGGCCTCGGGCTCCACCCCGGCCAGGAACTGGTCATGATCCATCTGGGGTGCACCGGTACTGCCCGCCAGTCGGACCTGGTCAAGCTGCTCGACCTCGATCCCTCCACCGTCACCAAGATGCTCCAGCGTCTGGAGCAGGCCGGTCACGTACGGCGGCTGCCCGACCCGGAGGACCGGCGCGCGGTCCTGGTCGAGGCGACGGACACCAGCTCGCACCTGCTCAACGAGATCGAGCGGGTGTGGCGCGAGCTGGAGGAGACCACACTCGCCGGGCTGACGGAGGACGAACGCGGTCAGTTCCTGGCCCTGCTCAACCGGATCGAGGCGAACCTCTCTGACCGGGACGGCTGCTGAGCCGGGCCGTTGCGGGCCGGGGCCAGGGTCCGCGAGAGGCTGGGCCGCGACACGGAGCCGAGTGCGGGTGTGATCGACTCGCGGTCCGTCAAGGCGGACGGCGTCGTCGGCTCCGACAGCCGCCGCTTCGACGGCGGCAAGCTGGTCGACGGCCGCAAGAGGCACGTCGTGGTCGACACCCTCGGCCTGCTGCTGGGCGTGATGGTCACCGCCGCGGACACCGGCGACCGCATCGCCGCCCAGGTGCTGCTTGCGCAGGTCGCCGACGCGCACCACCGTCTCGCGCTGGTCTGGGCCGACGTCGGCTGCACCGGCAGTCTCATCGAGTACTGCCTGGCCACGCTCGGGCTGGTCCTGGCGATCGTGAAACGCAGCGACGACATGCGCGGCTTCGTGGTGCTGCCCAGGCGGTGGATCGTCGAGCGGTTCTTCGCCCACCTGATGCGCAGTCGCCGCCTGGCACGCGACTTCGAGCGCCGCACCACCGGCGCCGAAGCGATGGTCTACTGGTCGATGACCCTGCTCATGACGCGCCGCCTTGCCCGGCCGGGCCCTGGGCGAGGGTGAACCGGCCCGGCTGCCGCTCGGCCAACCAGCCCCGCGCGACCAGGCGTTTCGCCTTCGACCGCAGCGCCTCCACCTTGGCCGGCACCGCATCCAGGCCGAACAAAGTGGCCAACTCCTGGCAGGTCAGCGGCCCTTGATGGAGCCGGTGTCGGTCCGCCAGGGCCTCAAGGATGCGCTGATAGTCCACCGACAGCACCGACCGGGCCAGTCCCTCACGCCACACCGGCACCTGCGACTTCGGTTGCGCCGCCTGTCCGGGCGCCGAGCGCACGTCCACGTCCCGCGGGCCGGGGGCGGCCTTCTCATCAGTGATGCCGCCGCCGTCCGGAGCCAAGACCGTGCCCACTCGCCTGCGAGCGATCACCCACTCCTGCCATTCCAGCTCGGCCGCGGCCAACTCGGCCTGGATGCGATCGGCTTCCTCACGCAACCCGTCGACCCGACGACGAGCAGCGAGCTCGTGCTCTTCCAGCAGTCCGACGACCGACGGCATCCGCAACCTCCCGGGGAGCGACGACACAACACGCCACCACTCCCACCGATTCACCGGCCCTATGCCTGACCAGCGAAAACACCGCCCTCAGATTCGGAACGACAACAGCTGCTCAGGGCCACGGGCCCGGTCGGGGTCCGCAGCTCTGCCTCCGACGGGCTTGCGCCGGACGACCTGGCAACAGGTCGGCGTGGCGCAGGTCCGTGTGCCCCGGCCTCACGGGGTGAGGAGGGGCGGGCGGACGCCGTGCGGTCAGAGGAACGCCAGGTTCACGATCCAGAAGCTCGTCGCGGCGACCAGGGCCGCCGCCGGCATCGTGATGAACCAGCCGAGGATGATGTTCTTGGCGACGCCCCAGCGGACCGCGTTGATGCGCTTGGTGGCGCCGACGCCCATGATCGCCGAGGTGATGATGTGGGTCGTGGAGATGGGGGCCTTGAAGATGAAGGCCGTGATGAACATGATCGACGCGCCGGTGGTCTCGGCGGCGAAACCCTGCGGCGGGTCGAGTTCGATGATCTTCCGGCCCAGGGTGCGCATGATGCGCCAACCGCCCGCGTAGGTGCCGAGGGAGAGCATGACCGCGCAGGCGATCTTCACCCAGATCGGGATCGGGTCGCCGTAGTCCTCGACGTCCGCGATGACCAGGGCCATCACCACGATGCCCATCGTCTTCTGGGCGTCCTGGAGACCGTGGCCGAGCGCCATGCCGGCCGCCGACACGGTCTGCGCGATCCGGAAACCGCGCTTCGCCTTGTGCGGGTTGGCGCGGCGGAAGATCCACATGATGCCCGCCATCACCAGGTAGCCGACGACCAGGCCGACCACCGGGGACACGAACATCGGGATGACGACCTTCTCCAGCACGCCGGACCAGTAGACCGTCGTGCCGCCGGCGAGGGCCGCGCCGACCATGCCGCCGAAGAGGGCGTGGGAGGAGGACGACGGGAGACCGAAGTACCAGGTGATGAGGTTCCAGGTGATCGCGCCGACCAGGGCCGCGAAGAGGATGCCCATCCCCTTGGAGCCCTCGGGCGTGGAGATCAGACCCTCGCTGACCGTCTTGGCGACACCGCTGCCGAGGAAGGCTCCTATCAGGTTCATGACCGCGGCCATCGCGAGGGCCGCGCGGGGTGTCAGGGCACGGGTCGACACCGAGGTCGCGATCGCGTTCGCGGAGTCGTGGAAGCCGTTGGTGTACGTGAAGAAGAGCGCGACGCCGATGGTCACGACCAGAGCGAAGGTGTCCATGAAGGGTTCAGGACTCCTTGACCGCGATGGTCTCCACCGTGTTCGCCACGTGCTCGAAGGCGTCCGCCGCCTCCTCCAGCACATCCACGATCTGTTTGAGCTTGAGGACCTCGATGGCGTCGTACTTGCCGTTGAAGAGGTGGGCCAGGAGCTTGCGGTGGATCTGGTCCGCCTGGTTCTCCAGTCGGTTCACCTCGATCCAGTACTCCGTGAGGTTGTCCATGGTGCGGAGGTTGGGCATCGCCTCGGCCGTCAGTTCGGCCGCGCGCGCCAGGACCTCGATCTGCTGCTCGACGCCCTTGGGGAGTTCCTCGACGTTGTAGAGGACGACCAGGTCGACGGCCTCCTCCATGAAGTCCATGATGTCGTCGAGGGAGGACGCGAGGGAGTAGATGTCCTCGCGGTCGAAGGGCGTGATGAACGAGGAGTTCAGTTGGTGGAAGATCGCGTGTGTGGCGTCGTCACCGGCGTGTTCCGCTGCCCGCATCCGCTCCGCGATCTCGGCCCGGGCGGAGGCGTCCGCCCCGAGCAGTTCCATCAGGAGCTTCGAGCCCGTGACGATGTTGTCCGCGGAGGCGGCGAACATGTCGTAGAAGCTCGTCTCCCTGGGGGTCAGACGAAAGCGCACGTGGGGTCCTCGGTATGCATGGGTTTCGGTCAGGCTGATGCTAGGCGCATCATCCGGCCACGGCTAATGGGCCGTCCCCCAGTGTCGCCCATCAGGGAGACGGGCAGACATGGGGGCTGCCCGCAGGGCGTATACCCGCCAAAGTTCGATACGATATACCCGGTAGGGGTATATGTCTGGAGGCTGCGATGACGACCACAGGGGCCGGAGCCGAGGTGCCCTCCGCCGTGGACGGTCCGGGACCGGGCGCGGAGCCGGGTGTGACGCCGGGTGTCCAATCGGGTGTGGTGACCGACCACGACCGTGGAATCCACGGGTATCACAAACAGAAGGACGAACACCTCAAGCGCCTGAGGCGTATCGAGGGGCAGATTCGTGGGCTCCAGCGGATGGTCGACGAGGATGTCTACTGCATCGACATACTCACCCAGGTCTCCGCCTCGACCAAGGCGTTGCAGTCCTTCGCGCTGCAACTGCTGGAGGAACACCTGCGGCACTGCGTCGCCGACGCGGCGCTCAAGGGCGGCACCGAGGTCGACGCGAAGGTGGCGGAGGCCACGAAGGCGATCGGGCGGCTGCTGCGGACCTGAGGGGCCGACCGGCCCGGGGCCCGTCGACGGGGGCGCTTTTCGGCCACCGGGTGCGGGCTTCCGGCGACGAGGACGGGGAGAACAGGGAGGGGACAGGGAGGTGCGGAGCGGTCGGGCGTGCGCAGACAGGCCTCAGCGGGGCGGTTCGCCCTCGTGGGCGCGTTCTTCCCAGACACGCAGGACCTCGTCGATGCGGTCGGGGCTGAGGCGGTCGCCGTCGGTGGCGGAGGCCGCGATGATGAGGTCGCCACAGAGCTCGATCTCGGCGAGGGCCACGTGGTCCTGAACCGCCGTACCGCCTGCCGGAGCCACGCGCATCACCTCTTCTCTGCCGTCACCGACTCCTAGGGTAGGCAGCGGCCCACAGCCCGCGCATGGCACCAACGGACCATTTCCGGCCCGGTGCCCTCCGCCCCGTCCGGTGCGGCCCGGGGGCTGCCGCGGGTGCCGGGCCGCCGCGGGCTACTCCTCCGCGATCTTTCCGGCGTAGATGTCCTCCGGCCGCGGCAGGCGTACGGCGACGGGGACGCCGAAGTCGAACAGCAGGGTCGTCGAGGTGACCGCCACGGTGCCCTGGCCGCCCCCGTTGACGAAGCTGAACCGGTGGCGGATCTTGCGGATGCGGCCGTCGTCGTCGAGGTAGGCGTCGAAGGGGACGCGGGCCGTGGCGAAGCCCTTGGCGGCGGCGCGCAGCGGGGCCCTGTTGCCTTCGGAGGCCGCGCGGGAGGCCGTCGTGAGGTCGGCGGTGCCGCGGTAGTGGCGGACCCGGGTGCCCTCGACCTCGGTCTCCCCGACGAACTCCGCCGTACGCGCCCCGCGCAGCACCTCGGCGGCCGCGAACGGGTCGGTGGCGCCGCCGGTGACCAGATTGCCGTCGGAGAGGGTGCCGGTGTCGACGCGGACCCATTTGTCGGCGGGGACGCCCGCGCCCCGGTTCTTCATGAACAGGGCGCCGGGGGCGAGGAGTTCGGTGATCGGGCGGTGTTCGCTGCGGCCGGCGGGGTCGTGCGGCAGCAGCACTCTGAGGCGGCCGAGCTGTCTGCCGTAGTCGTAGACGCCCTCGCCGTGGATGGTCACCCGGGTGCCGCCGGTCGCCATCTCCATCTCCGTACGGGCCTTGGAGCTGCCCGCGCGGACGAGGGCGGGGGCTGCGCGGTGCATGAGGTCGACGGGGTCGGTGGGGAGGGGGTCGTCGGTGACGCCGCCCAGGGCGCAGCCGGTGACGCCGGTCGCGCCGGCGATGAGTCCCGCCGCGACGAGTGCCGCGCCCGTCCTGCTGTGCCGCCGCGTCACCATCGCCTGCCGATCCCCTGCCGGGTTTGCCGGGTTCCTGTGGTCGTTTCGGATAACGACGGCCCGGGGTGGTCGTCACGCCGGGAGGGTGTGGGGGAGGGGGCGCCTCAGAGCTCGGGGTGGTCGGTTGTGGGGCGAGTGCGGGTTCGGTGGGGGCTGGTCGCGCAGTTCCCCGCGCCCCTTCACGGGCTTCGCCCGCTCAAGGCGCCTCGGCCTGTGGGGTTCGAAGGGCGCCGCCTGTTGTGGGCGCTTCGGTGCTGGGGGCGTGGGGGTGTTTCGCTTGGGTAGCGTTGTCGGTGTGGTGCATCAGGACGAGTCGGAGACGCCGCAGCAGCACCGTACGACCACCGTCGATCAGGGGCGCTTCTGCGTGGCGCGCTGTACCTGCGGCTGGCGCGGGCCGGCCCGGCGGGCGCGGAGTCTGGCCCGGACCGACGCGGAGGGGCACGCGTTGAGCGGGGTGTAGCCGGGCGGGCGGCGGTCCTGTGTGCCGGTGTGTGGCGGCGTTCTTACGCGTGGCGGAGGGTCGTCAGGAACTCGTCGATCAGTTCCCGGTCGCGGGGCTGGGTCAGCCGGTCGCGGGCGGCGGCCGGGGGCAGCCACGCGATCCGGTCCACCTCGGCGGTGGGCGCGAAGTGGCCGTCGGTCGCCTCGGCCGCCCAGTAACTCACCGTCTTGGCGCGGCCGTTGACGAAGTAGCGGGCCTTGGACAGCCGGGGCCCCGGCGCGCACCGGTGGCCGGTCTCCTCCTCGACCTCGCGCAGCGCGCCCGTGAGGGCGTCCTCGGTGCGCTTCAACTTGCCCTTCGGATGCGACCAGTCGTCGTACTTCGGCCGGTGGACCAGGCAGATCTCCAGCTCCCCGCCCTCGGGGGAGTGGCGCCACAGGACGCAGCCGGCCGCCCGGACGACGGCGTCGGTGTTCTCGGTCATGACGTGCTCACCGCCTCCTTCTGCCAGCACTGCTGGAACGCGAACCGGGACGCCTCCACTTCGTGGCGCTGGTCGGCGTGCAGGACGCCGAGGGCGTAGGCGGTGGCCGGGGCGATCCGCGGGGTGCGGGCGGCGGCGGCCGCCGCGGAGGCCGCCTCGCTGGCGTCCCGGTGGCGGTTGAGTGCCTCACCGGCGGCGAGGAGGCGCAGGTCGACGGGGACGGCCTCGGGGTGCAGGACCTCCAGGGCGTAGCGGTGCAGGCGGAGCAGCAGCCGTACCTGGTGCCAGGGGGCGTCCTGGGGGTGGGGCGCGGTGTCCGGGGAGAGGCCGTGGATGAGGGCCTCGCCGTTGTAGGGCTGGCCGGCGGTGTGCAGGGGGAGGCCGGTGACCGCGTCGCGGAGGCGGTCGTGGGCGGCGGCGGCGAGCGGGCCGAGGTCCATGGCGGCGGCGGACGGGGTGAGGGGGACCTCGCTGGCGAGGACGGCGACGCTGTCGGCGACGGCGTGGAAGCGGGACGAGCCGAGGGCCTGGAGGGCCGCCGAGTGGGCCCGGGTGCGGGCGAGGGTGAGCTGGCGGTCCAGGAGGGCGCCGGCCTTCGCGGCGCCGACGGTGAGGTTGCCGCGGTCGGGGGTGGCCGGGGGGTGTTTCCGCTGCTCGGCGGTGTGAGGTGCCGCTGCGCCCACCCGTGCCGCCCCAGCGGCACGATTGCCCGCAGCTAGGGAGGACGGGGACGTACCCGTGTCGGGGCGGGCCGCGACTGCCGTCTGCGCCGGGAGGTGCGTCGCGCCCGACAGGCGGTTCAGGGCGTTGACCAGGCGGTCCAGGCGGGCCGCGTAGGCGTGTTCGCGGCCCAACGTGCCGGAGAGCCAGGCCAGTTCGGGGCGGAGGGACTCCGACCACTCGGCGTCCAGCAAGGGGCGGAAGGTGTGCAGCGTGCCGCTGATGCGGCGGGCCGAGCGGCGCAGGGCGAGCGCCGCGTCGGTGGACTCCTCGGCTCCGGATGCCGCGCCCCCACCGTTCTCCCGGTGGGTGCGCAGCGCGCGGAGGAACTCCGTGGCCCGCTCCCGCAGATAGCCGGCGACGGCGTCCGCGGGAGCGGCCGTGGTGTTCGTGGGGTCAAGGTGTCGCTGTGCCACGCCGGCGCCTCCGGGCGTCAATGAGCATCTCCTGGACGTTGCGCAGGGGCTGTCCGTCCGCGTCGGTCGAGTGCCGGGTCCACTCGCCGTCGGGACCGAGGTGCCAGGAGGAGGTCGTGTCGGACATACCGGTCTCCAGCAGGCGGTTGAGCGCCGCCCGGTGGGCCGGGTCGGTGATCCGGATCAGGGCCTCGATCCGGCGGTCGAGGTTGCGGTGCATCATGTCGGCGCTGCCGAACCACACCTCCGGCTCGCCGCCGTTGCCGAAGCCGAAGATCCGGGAGTGTTCGAGGAAGCGGCCGAGGACGGAGCGGACGCGGATGTTCTCCGACAGGCCCGGGACGCCGGGCCGTATGGCGCAGATGCCGCGTACCCACACGTCGACCGGCACACCCGCCATCGAGGCCCGGTACAGGGCGTCGATGAGCGCCTCGTCCACGATCGAGTTGACCTTGATGCGGACGTGCGCCGGGCGTCCGGCACGGTGGTGCTGGACCTCCTTGTTGACGCGGGCGATCAGTCCGTCGCGCAGGGACTTGGGCGCGACGAGCAGACGGCGGTAGGTCTCGCGCCGCGAGTAGCCGGAGAGCCGGTTGAAGAGGTCGGAGAGGTCCGCGCCGACCTGTGCGTCGGACGTGAGCAGGCCGAGGTCCTCGTACAGCCGTGCCGTCTTCGGGTGGTAGTTGCCCGTGCCGACGTGGCTGTAGCGCCGGAGGGTGTCGCCCTCCTGACGGACCACCAGGGACAGCTTGCAGTGGGTCTTCAGGCCGACCAGGCCGTAGACGACGTGGCAGCCGGCCTCCTCCAGCTTGCGGGCCCACTTGATGTTGGCGTGTTCGTCGAAGCGCGCCTTGATCTCGACCAGGACGAGGACCTGCTTGCCGGCCTCGGCGGCGTCGATGAGCGCGTTGACTATGGGGGAGTCGCCGGACGTCCGGTACAGGGTCTGCTTGATCGCGAGGACGTCCGGGTCCTCGGCCGCCTGCTCCAGGAACGCCTGCACCGACGTCGAGAACGAGTCGTACGGGTGGTGCAGCAGCACGTCGCGGTTGCGCAGGGCGGCGAAGATGTCGGGCGCGGACGCCGACTCGACCTCGGCCAGGTCGCGGTGGACGCCGGCGACGAACTTGCGGTACTTCAGCTCCGGCCGGTCCAGGGAGGCGATGCGGAAGAGGCCGGTGAGGTCCAGGGGCCCGGTCAGCGGGTAGACCTCGGACTCCTTGATCTTCAGCTCGCGCACCAGCAGGTCCAGGACCTCCTGGTTGATGTTCTCCTCGACCTCCAGGCGCACCGGCGGCCCGAAGCGGCGCCGCATGAGCTCCTTCTCCAGGGCCTGGAGGAGGTTCTCGGCGTCGTCCTCCTCGACCTCCAGGTCCTCGTTGCGGGTGACCCGGAAGGCATGGTGCTCCAGCACCTCCATGCCCGGGAACAGCTCCTCCAGGTGGGCACCGATCACGTCCTCCAGCGGGACGTACCGGCCGGGGGAGGCCTCCAGGAAGCGGGAGAGCAGCGGCGGCACCTTGACGCGGGCGAAGTGCGAGGTGCCGGTGACCGGGTTCTGGACGCGGACGGCCAGGTTCAGGGAGAGGCCCGAGATGTACGGGAAGGGGTGCGCCGGGTCGACGGCCAGCGGGGTCAGCACCGGGAAGATCTGGTGGCGGAAGAGCGTGAAGAGGCGGGCCTGCTCCTTCTCCGCCAGCTCGCTCCAGCGCACCAGGTGCACGCCCTCCTCGGCCAGGGCCGGGGCGACGTCCTCGTGGAAGCAGGCGGCGTGCCGGGCCATCAGCTCGCGGGAGCGGGCCCAGATCATCTCCAGCACCTCGCGGGGCTGGAGGCCGGAGGCGGACCTGGTGGCGACGCCGGTGGCGATGCGGCGCTTCAACCCGGCCACCCGGACCATGAAGAACTCGTCGAGATTGCTGGCGAAGATGGCCAGGAAGTTCGCTCGTTCGAGCAGGGGGGTGGCCGGGTCCTCGGCCAGCTCCAGAACGCGTTCGTTGAAGGCGAGCCAGCTGCGCTCCCGGTCGAGGAAGCGGCCCTGGGGCAGCCTCTCGCCGCCCTGCTCGTCCTCGTCGTACGCGTCGAGGTCGGCGTCGATGTCGGGTTCCAGGTCGGACACCACGGCCGACACCGTGTGGGGGCGGTGGCCGGTTATGGAGCCGACGGACGGCTGCGCGTGCTGGACCTGGGCTGCCTGGGCGTTGGACTGGCTCATGGCACCATTCTTCCGCGTCGCGAGCATCACGGGCGCGTCGGACAGGGCCGGTGGGAGTGCGGGGACGCGCGAGGAGGCGTTCGCGGCGGTGTTCTCGGCGATGTCGGCGTCGATGCGCGCCACGACGTCGATGACGTCGACGGCCTCGGCGGTGTGGTGCGGCGCGACGGGCGCGGGCGTGCTGGGGTCGTCCCCCGGACTGTTCCCGCTGCTTGGGCCGCTGCGTGGGGGAGGCGAGGGCTCGGGCACGACGGGGTTCATTGCGGAAGCGTCGCAAGGTCGTCTGAATCGCCGGTTACGGAGACCTTACGTGCGGGATAGCGGGGGGAGGACCGCCGGTTCCGGAGACACGTGCGGGGCGCCCCGGCGCACGCCTTCTCGTGATCACACGCCGTTCACCGCCCGCACGCCGTCGGCACGCCCCTCCCCCCGTAGGAGGGGCGTGCCTGGTTCGGGGCCCGGGCCGGGAGTTCGGGCTGCGGCGCCGTCAGCGGGTGCGGCGACGCACCAGCCAGAATGCGGCGACCGTGGCCAGGGCGGTGACGGTGAGCACGACGCCGGTGGCCATGAGGTGCAGGGGCCAGAAGTCGGAGGGCGGACGTGTCTCCATGGTCGGGGCGGTGGGCCACAGGTCGTCGGTGCGCCGGTCGAGGTACACGTGGAACCAGACGATGAAGCCGAGAGCAACGGCGAGCGCGGGCAGCGCCCGCTTCAGGGCCAGGCCCGCGAGCGCGCCCACGGCCAGCGCGCACAGGGCGTACGCCACGAGCAGCGGGCCGCGGTTCACCATCGGGTCCGGGTAGTGCCACTCGTCGCCCATGACGGTCCGGTCCGTGCCCCAGGCGGAGCGGTAGAGCAGGACCAGGACGGTGGCGCCGAGGACGAGCACCGCCGCGGGTACCGCCAGTTTGACGGTGAGCCACCGGGTCGGGGTGACCGACTGGGTCCAGGCCAGCCTGGCCGTGCCCTGCTCCATTTCGCGGCCGGTCAGCGAGGCGCCGGCCCAGGCGGCCACGCCGTAGCAGAGGTAGGAGACGAGTGTGCCGATCATGCTCATGCCCGTGTCGTACGTCAGCACGGATTCGAGGTCGATGCAGCCGCCGTTCCTCCTGCACGCAGCCGTCTCCCGCCGTATGTCGTCCAGGACGACGATCCGCAGCCAGAGCATCCACCCCGCCATGGCCAGCACGTACGCACCCCACACCAGCAACGCCGGGCGGTGCAGGCGCAGTACGGTCCGGACGATGTCGCGGAGGCGGACGCGGGCGAGGTCGGAGGGCGCGGTCGTGGTGGTCATGTCGTTCCTCCCTTGCGTTGTGGCGTGCCGCCGCCCGTGCGGCGTCGGAGCAGGCGGAAGGCGGCGTGGACCAGCAGGGCGGTGAGGGCGAGGACGATGCCGGTCTCGATGAGGTGCAGGGGCCAGAAGTGGGAGGACGGGTGGTGGTCGGTGTAGTAGCCGACCAGGTCGGGGACGCTGTCACAGCCTGCGGAGGTGTGGCAGGGGTCCGGGACGCGGGTGCCGTCGGAGGTGAGCGCGCCCTGGTCGACGAGGAGGCCGGTGGGGTCGGAGCCGCGCTGCTCCACCGTCGTCGTCACGGTGACGGGCGGCCAGAGGTACGGGCGCAGCTGGGCGAGCGCGTACACCAGACCAGTCATGGCGAAGAATCCGTAGCCCAGTGCGGGCAGCGAACGGCGGACGAGGAGTCCGATCAGGGCACCGACGGCAAGGCCGAGGAGAACGCGGCTGACGGCGAGCGGGCCGTTGCCCACGAAGAACTCGTCGTAGTACTCCTGCCAGTACCACGGTCCACCGCCCCGTTCGATGTGCGCCGACCACATCACCCGGTGGAGCAGGACGAGCAGAAGGGTGCCCGCCGTGAGCAGGGCGGCCGGGACCGCGAGTTTGGCGGCGAGCCACCGGGCCGGGGTGACGGACTGGGTCCACGCGACCTGGGCCGTGCCGGTTTCCAGCTCGCGGCCGATCAGCGCGGCTCCGGCCCAGAGGGCGACGAGGAGGGGCGCCAGGCTGATGAGCGAGGAACCGACGGTGACGGCTGTCTCGTACCGTTCCAGGGCGGGGGCGCCGAAGTCGCAGTCGACGCTCATCTGGCCGGTGTCCCGGCAGTTCTCCGTGTGGTAGCCCGCCCAGGCGGCATCCACGCCCGGCCCCGCCGCCCAGAGCAGCGTCCCCGCGGCCACGACGATCAACAGCGCCCAGCACAGCGCCGCCGAGCGGTGCAGGCGCAGGGTCAGCCAGATCAGTCCGTGGAGGTCCCGCTTCGTGCGTCGGCCTTCGGGGGCGACGGGGGCCCGGGTCGGCGGTGTGGTGGTCGTGATCGTCATACGGCCCCTCCCGCAAGGCGGCGCAGCAGGCGGAACGACGTCCAGATCAGCAGGGCGGTGGCGGTCAGGACGATGGCCGTCTCGACCAGGTGGAGGGGCCAGAAGTGGGAGGAGGGGTGGAAGTCGGCGTAGAAGCTGACGGCGTCGGTCCGGCCGCAGGAGTCGTCCGTGCACGCCAGGTCCGAGACGCGTTCACCGGTGCCGGTGATGAAGCCGCGGTCGACCAGCTCGCCGTTCCAGTCCCGGTCCGCGGTCTTGGAGACGAGGGTGTCCACGGGCCACAGCAGGTGCCGGTTCGACTGGAGCAGGCCCGCCAGGAGACCGGTGCCGACCAGACCGACGGCCAGCCCGGGGAGCGAGCGGCGCAGCAGCAGGCCGGCGAGAGCGCCGACCGCCAGGCCCAGCAGGGCGTACGCCGTGCCGACGGTCCCGTGGGCGACGAAGACGGTGGACTCGAACCAGTCCCGGGTCCCCAGCGCCTGCCGCAGCCGCTCCTCGCGCCACCACACCAGGCGGTTCAGCAGGGTCAGCAGGACCGTCCCGGAGACGATCACGGCGGCCGGGACCGCGAGTTTGGCGGCGAGCCAGTGGGCCGGGGCGACGCCCTGGGTCCAGGCCAGCCGGGCCGTGCCGCTCTCCAGCTCACGGGCGATCAGGGCACCGCCCGCCCAGGCACCGATCAGGGCCGGGGTGATGGTGAGGACCGCGGGGCCGAGGGTGGCGGCCAGCCCGTAGAGGGAGTACGCGGGGCCTGTCGAGCAGTAGTCGATCGGCACGCAGCCGCTCTTGAGCTGCTCGGTCCAGGCCGCGTCGAGCCCCGGTCCGGCGGCCCACACCAGTCCGGCGGAGACGAGGCCCACCAGCAGCCCCCAGAACCACAGGGCCGACTGGTGCACGCGGAACGTCGCCCGGATCAGCCCCCGGGTCGGGGTCATGGCCGGGGCGGGGTCCCCGGAGCGAGCGGTTCCGATGGTCTCCGTGGTCTCGGTGGGCGAGGTAGCCGTGGTGGTCGTGGTGTTCATACGGCCGCCCCCCGGGTCTCGGCCCCGTTGGTGTCGTCCGCCCCGTCGGTGTGGTCCGCGTCCGTGTTTCCTTCGTCCGCTTCGTCCGCTTCGTCCGCGTCGTCGATCGTCAGGCCCGGGGCCTCCGGTGACCGCAGATGGGCGAGGACCAGCTCCTCCAGGGTCGGCTCGGCTGTCTGCCAGCCCCCGCCGACCGGACCACGCGGGCGGATCAGCGCGGTGAGCTGGCGGCCCGTCGTGCGGGACTCGACCACGGTGTGCGGGGCGAGGTCGCCCGCCGGGCCGGTGACCAGGGTGTGCGCGGCGAGGACCTCGTCCAGCGGGCCCGCGAGCCGGACGCGCCCGGAGCCCAGCAGGGCCAAGTGGTCGCAGGAGCCCTCCAGTTCGGCCACGACGTGCGAGGACATGACAACCGTGGTGCCGTGTTCGGCGGAGTCCGCGAGCAGTATGCCCATCAGCTGGTGCCGGGCGAGCGGGTCGAGGTCGGCCATCGGCTCGTCCAGGAGCAGCAGTTCGGGCCGCTTGCCGAGGGCGAGGGCGAGCGCGACCCGGGTGCGCTGACCGCCCGAGAGGGAACGGATCTTCGCGTTCCTGTTCAGGTCGCCCTCGTCCACCACCCGCTCGGCGGCGGCCGAGTCCCAGCGCCGGGTGTTGAGCTCGCGGCCCAGCCGCAGGGTCTCGGCCACGGTCAGCTGGGGATAGAGGGGCTTGTCCTGGGCGACGTAGGCGATGCGCTCGCGGGCCTCGGCCGGGGTCGTGCCCAGCACGCTGATCGTGCCCTCGGTGGGGGCGAGCAGTCCGGCCGCGTGGGCCAGGAGGGTCGACTTGCCCGCGCCGTTCGGTCCGACGAGCGCGCACACCCGCCCCGACGGCAGCCGCAGCGTGCACTCGCGCAGCGCCCAGCTCGCCCGCCGCCACCCGAACTTCCTGCCGAGCGCGGCCGCTTCCAACGCGGTCCCCGTCATGCCTGGTCCCCCTGCTCTCGCTTGTCGGTCGTGAAGTGTTCGTCGAGTACGGACGTGAAGAGGGCCTCCACGTCGTCCCGTTCGAGCCCGGTCTCCCGGGCCCGTACGGCCCAGCTGTGCAACTCGGCCCGCAGCGGGGAGTCGACGGGCGCGGTCCCCAGTGACCTCCGTACGAACGTGCCGAGGCCGCGGCGGGCCTCGACCAGGCCCTCGCGCTCCAGTTCGCGGTAGGCCTTCAACACCGTGTTCGGGTTGATCGCGGTGGCTTCCACGACCTCGCGGGCCGTGGGGAGCTTGTCGCCCGGTTCCAGCAGCCCCATCCGCAGGGCCTGTTTGGTCTGCTGGACGATCTGGACGTAGGTGGCGACACCGCTGCGCCGGTCGATGCGGTACTCGACCACTCGAAACAACCACCCTTTCACTAATTGAGTAGTGAAAGGGTGGTGCAAGAGAGGGGGCGGTGTCAACCACACCGCCCCCCGCCTGTGGAAAACTCCGCTTGCGCGCGGCTGTGTCAGGTTTCGCTGCGGTACATCAGGTCCGTCTCGTACGTCACGAAGCCGAGGCGCTCGTACACGGTCACGGCCGCCTTGTTGTCCGCGTCGACGTAGAGCATCGCGGTGGGCAGGCCCTGGGCGGCGAGGTGGCGCAGGCCGATCGTGGTGAGGGCCTTGCCGAGGCCGCCGCCCTGCGCGCCGGGGCGTACGCCGACGACGTAGACCTCGCCGAGCTGCTCGGCCGCGTGCGCCTTCGTCCAGTGGAAGCCGACCAGTTCCTCTCCCTTGAAGGCCAGGAAGAAGCCCGCCGGGTCGAACCAGGGCTCGGCCTTGCGGTCGTCGAGGTCGCGCTGGGTCAGGGAGCCCTGCTCGGGGTGGTGGGCGAACGCCTCCGCGTTCGCGGCGAGCCAGGCCGCGTCGTCCGCGCCGGGGACGAAGGTGCGCACGGTGACCCCGTCGGGGAGCACGGGCTCGGGCGGGTCGAAGTCGGCCAGGGGGCGGCGCATCTGGCGGAGTTCGCGGAAGAGGGTGAGGCCGAGCACCTGGGCCAGGTGGCGGGCGGCGCTGTGGCCGCCGTGCGCCCAGACCCGCAGCCGCTTGCCGGACTCGGCGAGCAGGGCGGAGCCGAGGGCGCGGCCGTGCCCGTGACCGCGGTGGGAGGGGTGGACGACGAGTTCGGCGGCCGGGGCCTCGACGGGGTCGTTGTCCTCCAGCTGGGCGTACCCGACGAGGGTGTCGCCGACGGTGAGCAGGAGGTGGGCCACGCCTTCGCGGGGGCCGCCGCGGAGTTGGAGGCGGCCCTGCTCGGACACCGCCTGTTGGCCGTCGACCTGGGCGGCCTCGTCGACGAGGGTGAGGACGGCGGCCTTCTGGTCGGGGGTGAGGTCCAGGCTTGTCTCGATGCGGCGCGCTCCGCTGGGCTGGGCCGTGTCGTCGCTGGTCATGGGTACGAGATTAGCTCCGCGGGGGGCGCCTGCCGGGTGGGTCGGTTCCGGCGTCTCGCGGGTGCGGCCTGAATGCGGCTGGTCGCGCAGTTCCCCGCGCCTCATCGGGTGCGCGGTGTTGTCCCCCTTTGTTATCAGTCCTCCCTGACGGCAATCAGGTCGTAACCATGAACCCCCTGCCGCGCTACGCGCGTTGACCCTAGGCTTCGGCCGGACGGGGCCTGTCTCACGTTTCTCTTACTTCCATACGAACCAGGGGGGCACATGTCAGCCACACCCCATGCCCAGCACCGCAGAAACCGCCGTAACCGGATCCTCGCCGTCGCGGCCGGGCTGGCGACCGTCGGTGCGCTGGCCGCCGCGATCCCGGCGAGCGCCGGTGAGACGCAGACCGGCAAGGAGAAGCCGAACCGGTACCAGGACGTGCAGCTGCTGTCGTTCAACGACCTGCACGGCAACCTGGAGCCGCCGGCCGGTTCCTCGGGCCGGGTGACCGAGCTGCACGAGGACGGGACGACCACCACGATCAACGCCGGTGGTGTCGAGTACCTCGCCACGCACCTGCGCGAGGCGCGCCGGGCCGACGACTACACGATCACGGCCGCCGCCGGCGACATGGTCGGTGCCTCCCCGCTGATCTCGGGCCTGTTCCACGACGAGCCCACCATCGAGGCGCTCAACGGCCTCGACCTCGACGTCACCAGCGTCGGCAACCACGAGTTCGACGAGGGCGCGAAGGAACTGGCCCGCCTGCAGAAGGGCGGCTGCCACCCGACGGACGGCTGCTACGTCAAGGGCAAGAAGTTCAAGGGCGCCGACTTCCCGTACCTCGCCGCCAACGTCATCGAGAACAAGACCAAGAAGCCGCTCCTGAAGCCCTACTGGGTGTGGAAGAAGAACGGCGTCAAGATCGGCTTCATCGGTGTGACGCTGGAGAACACCCCGGGCGTCGTCTCCGCCGAGGGCGTCAAGGGCCTCACGTTCAAGGACGAGGTCAAGACGATCAACAAGTACGCCAAGGAGCTGGAGCGCCAGGGCGTCAAGTCGGTCGTCGCGCTGATCCACGAGGGCGGTGCCCCCGCCTCCACGTCGTACAACTACGACTGCGACTCGCCGGGCGCCGGTGACGGCATCTCCGGTCCGATCGTCGACATCGCCAAGAACATCACGGCCAAGGTCGACGCCGTGGTCACGGGCCACACGCACGCCGCGTACGCCTGCACCATCAACGACCCGGCCGGCAAGCCGCGCATGGTCACCTCCGCCGCGTCCTTCGGCCGCCTCTACACCGACACCACGCTGACGTACGACCGCAAGACCGGCGACATCTCCCGTACGGCCGTGGACTCCGCGAACCACGTGGTCACCCGTGACGTCGAGAAGGCTGCCGACATGACGGCCCTCATCAGCAGGTGGAACACCCTCGCCGCGCCCATCGGCAACCGCGCCATCGGCTACATATCCGCCGACGTGCCCAACGCCGGCACCGAGTCCCCGATGGGTGACCTGATCGCCGACGCGCAGTACTGGTACGGCAAGACGCTCGACCCCGAGGTCGACCTCGCGCTGATGAACCCCGGTGGTGTGCGCGCTCCGCTGACCTACGCGGCCAAGGGCACCGAGGGCGACGGCGTGGTGACCTACGCCGAGGGCTTCACCGTCCAGCCGTTCTCCAACACGGTCAACCTGCAGAACTTCACGGGCACGCAGCTCATCTCGATCCTCAAGGACCAGGTGAGCGGCACGAACGCGGCTTCGCCGAAGGTGCTGCTGCCGTCCTCGAACCTGAAGTACACGCTCGACCTGACGAAGACCGGCGCGGACCGGATCGTCGTCGACAGCGTCAAGCTCAACGGTGCGGCGATCGACCCGGCCGCCACGTACCGCATCGCGACCAACAGCTTCCTCGCGGGCGGCGGCGACGGCTTCCCGACGCTGGGCCAGGGCACGAACGACCTGGTCGGCGGGGACGACCTGGCGGCCCTTGAGCAGTACCTGCTGGCCAACTCCTCGGCCACGAGCCCGCTCGCGCCGCCGGCGGCCAACCGGATCACGATCATCCAGTAGCCGGACCGGACCGGACCGAACTGGACCGGATCGAACCGAACTGGACCGGACCGAGCTGGGCGGGTGCCCCGTGTTCCTCTTGGGACGCGGGGCACTGCTGTGTCGGCGACCGTACGGCGGCGGCGGTGGTGGTGGCGGGTGGCGGTGATCCGGTCCTCCCCCGCCCGTGAGCGGGGCGCATGCCCGCTGCTAGCGTGCCGGGTCGGGTCCGGTCGGGGAGACCAGGAGAGGGCGGGCGGCCAGTGCGGGAAGTAGCGTGTCATGAGGTCGGCGCGGGACGGGTGGCCGAGGCGCTCGACGACATCGAGGGGCGGACCCTCAGGTACTGGCGCGGGCTGTTCTACGGCGCGTACTCCCTGAACGCGATGCGGGAGATGCGTGACGACCTGCTCGACCACGTCGCCGCCCGCACTCTCCAGGACCCGGCGCTGGACGATCACGCACGCACGGCCCTGCGGACGGCGGCGGAGTGCTCGCTGGGGCTGCTGAACGTCGGCTGCTACCCGAAGGGCGACCAGGAGATCTCCTTCCCGCTCATCGGCCGGGACCTCACGAGCGAGGACGTCGAGTTCCACCGCCTCATCGAGGAGGCTCCCACGGCCGCGACCTGGGTCGAGACCTTCGAACTGTGCGTGGTGAGCGGTCTGGTGTGGGAGTGGCGGCGGGTGATCGGCCTGCTGCTGCGGGGCGATGCCGCGCGCACGATCCACGAGGGGGTGCCGTACTCCGACCTGGACTCGGTTTCCGACCCGGCCGACCTCGCGACGATGGACGCGCTGTGCGGCTATCTGACGCCCTCCGCCGGGCATCTGCCCCGTGACTGGCCGACCGTGCCGCTGTGCGAGCCGGGCGCCGACGAGCGGGCGGAGGCCGCGCGGCGACTGGACGCGGCCGGACCACTGACACCGGATCAGCGCCTGCTCCGCGTGCTCCTCGACGGCGACCGGGACGCCTTCGACAGGGCGCTCGCTGCCCGGCTCGTCGAGCACCGGGAGCAGGTGGGAGCCGATCCCGCCCCCAGGACCCTGCTGCCCCTCGGCCCGCTCGCGCTCGCCGCCCTCGCGGTCCAGGTCCACGGGTGGGAGCCGCGGGTCCGCTCCGGCTTTCTCCCGCACGCCCTGCTCGGCTCCACGGACGCGCTGCGACGCGCGGCGGACGGCGAGACGAACACGCTCGGCCTCTGGGGCGCGAGGTAGTCGGCCCCTTGGCCGGCGCCGACGCCTAGAGGTGGTTCTCGGGGCCGTCGCCGACGCGCTGGATCCGCCACCCCCTGCTGACCGCGATCCGCACCACGTCCTCCAGGGACTCCACAGCCCGCGTCAGCGCGAACCGCACGGCCCGCTCGCCGGCCGCCTCGTCCCCGAGTACGGCCTTGCTCCCGGCCAACACCTCCTCGGCCGACCCCAGTTGGGAGGACTCCACGCTGTCGGCGAGCAGGGAGAGGGCTCCGGGGCGCGCGGTGTCCGGGTCGAGATAGCAGGGCTTGCCGTCGGGGGTGGTCCACGGCAGCAGGCGCAGGCCGTCCATCATGCGAGCACCTCGTCCGGGACGCCGTACACGTAGAGCTCCTCCGGGCTGAGGACGTAGGGCCGTACGAGGTTGTCGTACGACTCGAAGGGCCAGATGTCGTCGGGCTTCCGGGGCGGCGGAGGCGGCGGAGCGGGTTGCGGCGGCTCCTCCGCCTCGGACGGCGACGACCTGTGCGCGGCCCAGCGGAGCAGTGCCTCACAGAGCCGTTCGATGAATGCGCGCATGCCGGTGCCTCGACTTTCGTCTCAGGGTTTTTTCAGGGTCGGTCTGACGAGCGGCGATTACCGTTCGTGTCCTGATCGTCACGCGTGCGTCGTACGTTGGGGAAGAGGCCTGGCGTTGTCTGGAGCGCCAGGCAACGGCGAGGGGTGACATGGGCGAAGTGGTTGACGGGGAGCGGGAATCAGGGCGGGTAGCGCTGGGGCGGACCCTGCTGTTCCTGCGTGAGAAGGCGGGCAAGACGCTGACGCAGCTGGCGGCGGAGACGTCGTACGACAAGAGCTATCTCTACCGCCTGGAGAAGGGGGAGAGGCTCTCCAAGCGGGCGGTCATGGAGGACTTGGACACCTACTACGGGTCCGGTGACCTGCTGGTTCGGCTGTGGCGGGATGCCCGCAAGGAGGTCATCAAGGACAAGTACAGGGCGTTCATGGAGTTGGAGGCGACGGCTCGCGTCATGCGGATGTTCCAGCTCGCGGTGCCGGGGCTATTGCAGACGGAGGAGTACGCCCGCACCGTGTTGTCGGGGTTGTCCAGAGCTCAGACAACCGCAGGCAACAGAGAGGAGATCGAGGAACAGGTGGCCGCGAGGATGGGACGGCAGGAGTTGCTGTATCGCGAACCGGCACCCAGCATCCGCGTGATCCTGGACGAGGGGGCCGTGCGGCGGCCCGTTCCCAATGCGCAGGTGTGGGCGGACCAGCTGTCGCGACTGTTGGAGGCCGCCGAACTGCCTTCGGTGGCTCTTCAAGTGCTGCCCTACGCGGCGGGTGTGCACGATGTCATGAACAGCCACCTCACGCTCTTGTGGCAGCGGGTGGGCGAACCTGTCGCGTATGTCGAAGGCAACGGGGTTCGGAGTGCTGATCGATGATCCGGACAAGGTTCTGTCCTTTCGCCTGTCCTACGATCTCGTCCGGGACGCGGCGCTGACTCCGGAGCAGTCGACGGCGTTCATCAAGCGCCTCTGGGAGGAGTCCAGATCATGAACCGAACCCCCGACCTCAGCACCGCCGTTTGGCGCAAGTCGTCCTACAGCGATGGCGGTCAGACGAACTGCCTCGAAGTCGCTGACGAAGTCCCCGGCATAGTCCCCGTCCGGGACAGCAAGGCCCCGGACCGCCGTCCTCTCCTGTTCTCGCCCCGGGCCTGGGCCGCCTTCGTCAAGGTCGTCGCGGCCGACTGAGCACCTTCGAGTGAAGGCGGGCTCCGAGGCGGGACACCCGGTTCATGGTGTGGCTATGGTGAATCCATGGCAGACAGTACGACCATTCAGGTCTCCAAGCAGGCCCGTGATCACCTCGCCCAGGTCGCCAAGGAGCGCGGCATGACCCTCGGCCAGCTGATCGAGCAGCTGGCCTCGGAACAGCCGACGGCGGAACAGATCGCGGAGCGGGTCGCCGCCACCCGCAAGGTCCTGCGTGAGCGCATGGGCTGCACGCTCACCGACGAGGAGTTCGACAACGGGCCCGACGTCCTGGCCAACATCTACGCCATGGCCGCGGAGAAGATGCACTCCGGCCGACAGACGACGCGCTCCGACCGGGGGCGTGCCGCGTGATCGTTCTCGACACGGACGCGGCCCTCGCGCTCGCTCGTGGCCACGAAGCCCTGCACCGGCTCGTCGACAACGTCGCGCACACCCCCGGTGACTGGTTGCACATCCCCTCGCTGTGCCTCATGCGGGCAGAGGAAAAGGACGAGGGCGTCGGGCGGGCACTGCTCGCGCTGCCGGGCATCCAAGTGGACTCACTCGGGCAGACAGCTGCTGTCACGGTGGGCGGGATGGTCCGTGACGGATGGGGCGGAGCCGATACCTGCCACGCTCTCTACGTCGCCACACCACACCTGGAGACGGGTGGCATGTCCATCATCCTGACTGGGCGCGAGGACGACTACCCGCCGGGCGTACTCGCCATCGACATCGACTCCCCGGGAATGCTCGGCTTCCACTGAGGTCATCCCCTGATCCCTGATCCCCTACGGCGTCCCCGGTACCTCCGGCGGAGCCGTCGGCGCGCCCGGCAGTCGTACCGTCGCCAGCGTCCCGCCGCCGTCCGCTCGGGACAGGGACACCTCGCCGCCCGCCTGCTCCACCGTCCGCGCCACGATGGAGAGGCCCAGGCCGGATCCCGGCAGCGAACGTGCCGACGGGGAGCGCCAGAAGCGGTCGAAGACGTGGGGGAGTTCGTCGGCCGGGATACCGGGGCCGTGGTCGCGGACCGTGAGGACCCCGGCGTCGAGGGAGACCTCGATCGTGCCGCCCTCGGGGCTGAACTTCACCGCGTTGTCGAGGATGTTGACTATGGCCCGCTCCAGCGCGGACGGCTCGGAGCGGACGTACCAGGGGTTCAGGTCCGCCGTGATCGTCAGCTCGGGGCCGCGCAGGCGGGCCCGGCGCAGGGCCGCCTCCACCGTCTCCTGGAAGTCGACGACCTGGAGGTGCCGGCCGCCCTGCTGACCCGATTCCGAGCGGGACAGCTCCTGCAGGTCGCCGATCAGCGAGGCGAGTTCGGTCATCTGGGCCGTCACCGAGGCGAGCAGGGCCTTGCGGTCCTCCGCCGGGATCGGGCGGCCCGTCTCCTCGCTGCGGGTGAGGAGTTCGATGTTCGTACGGAGGGAGGTCAGCGGGGTGCGGAGCTCATGGCCCGCGTCGGCGATCAGCTGTCGCTGCAGGTCGCGGGAGCTCGCCAGCGCGCTCGTCATCGAGTTGAAGGAACGGGAGAGACGGGCCACCTCGTCCTCGCTCTCCTCCTCGACGGGGATGCGGATGCTCAGGTCCTCCGTGCGCGCCACGTGTTCGACGGCCTCGGTGAGCTTGTCGACCGGGCGGAGACCCGCCCGAGCCACGGCCAGCCCGGCCGCTCCGGCGCCGACGACTCCGATGCCGGAGACGACGAGGAGCAGCAGCGCCAGCTCGTTGAGCGTGGACTGGGTGCCCTTGAGGGGGAGGGCCACGACGTAGGCCGTGCCCGGCATCACGTACTGTCCGTCGCCGTTGTCGACGACGAGTGCCGTGGCCAGCACGCGCACCGGGTTGCCCTCGCTGTCGGTGCCGTTGCGGATCGTGCCGCGCTTGATCCTGGGGTTCGCGGCCACTTCCTTGTCGCTCTCGGCGACGTTCACCACGCCCGTGGAGTTGGGGAAGACACACGTCGTGCCGTCCGTGGTCACCACCTGGGAGTAGCCCTTGTTCTTCGGCCCCCAGAAGGACTGCGACGGCGCCTCGGGGCAGGCGGTGAGGACGTCGTCCTGCACGATCTGCTCGGGCAGCGCTCGGCTGACCATGGCCTCCAGGTCGTTGTTGACCTCCTCGTACAGCTTGCCCTGGACGATGAACCAGCACGTCACCGACACCGCCGCCACCGCGAAGGCCACCGCCGCCGCGACCAGCATCGACAGCCGGGCCCGGATGGGCAGGGAGCGATAGCGGCTCAGGAGCCTCTTCACTCCGCGCCGCCTTGTCGCAGGACGTATCCCACGCCCCGCACGGTGTGGACGAGCCGCGGCTCGCCGCCCGCCTCGGTCTTGCGGCGCAGGTACATGACGTACACGTCGAGGGAGTTGGAGGACGGCTCGAAGTCGAAGCCCCAGACGGCCTTCAGGATCTGCTCGCGCGTGAGGACCTGGCGCGGGTGCGCCAGGAACATCTCCAGGAGCGTGAACTCCGTGCGGGTCAGCTCCACCGGCCGCCCGCCCCGCGTGACCTCCCGCGTCGCCAGATCCATCCGCAGGTCCGCGAAGGTGAGCGCCTCGTCCACCTCGGCGTTCTGGGCGACGGCCGCCGCGTACGAGCTGCGGCGCATCAACGCGCGGACCCGGGCGAAGAGTTCGTCCAGTTCGAACGGCTTGACCAGGTAGTCGTCCGCGCCGGCGTCGAGGCCCGTGACGCGGTCGCCGACCGTGTCACGGGCGGTGAGCATCAGAATCGGCGTCGTGTCGCCCGCGCCGCGGATCCGGCGGGCGGCGGTCAGCCCGTCCATGCGCGGCATCTGTACGTCGAGGATCACCAGGTCCGGCCGGTACGCGGTCGCCTTCTCCAGCGCGTCGGAGCCGTCGACGGCGACCTCGGTGTCGTAGCCCTCGAAGGCGAGGCTGCGCTTGAGCGCGTCACGTACCGCCGGCTCGTCGTCGACGATGAGGATGCGCTGGGGTTCGGGGGCGCGGGCGCCTTCGGCGGAGCTCATGTGGTCTTCGTTCCTCGGAAGCGGTGGATTGCGGGGGCCGGGGCGCCGTGGGGGTTCTCGTGCGTTGCCCGGTGCGGGTCCGGTGGGGCTTCTCGCGCAGTTCCCCGCGCCCCTGATGGGGCGCGCGCGGTTTCGCCCTAGCCTTGCACGTCCCCTGGCCGCGCAGTAGGCCGTACCGGATCAGCCGCGAACCGTACGTCGGCGCGGGCGCGCGGCCGTGTTGCGACGGGCCGGGCCATGGGTGGCCGCCACCTCGGGGGCCCGCGTCACCGCCGGGTGAAGTTCGGCCGCCACCGCGAGGGCGAGGTCCAGCCCGGCCGGGTCGGCGGCGGTTGCGACGGTGTGGGAGACCTGCGTGATCATGTCGAACTCCTTGGACTCAGCGGGACTGACGGGACGGAGGGGGAAAGACCTGCTCGGAGGGAAAGACCTGGTCGGAGCGTCGGACCTCAGTCCGGGCATCGGACCTCAGTCCGGGCGTCGGGCCTCAGTCCGAGCCGCCCGCCCGCAGGGTGCTCAGGTCGGCCTTGACCGTGTCGACCGGGATGGCGAAGCCGAGGCCGACGCTGCCGGCGCTGGAGGAGGTGGCGTCCGCGGCGGAGTACATCGCGGAGTTGATGCCGATGATGTTGCCGTTCATGTCGATGAGGGCGCCGCCGGAGTTCCCGGGGTTGAGCGAGGCGTCGGTCTGGAGCGCCTTGTACGTGGTGGTCGAGGAGCCGGTGTCACCGTTGAACTGCTGGCCGCCGAACTCGAACGGCCACTGCCCGCCACCGCCCTGCTGCCGGCCCTGGCTCTCGTCCGTCGAGACCGTGACGTCACGGTCGAGCGCGGAGACGATGCCGCTGGTCACGGTGCCGGTCAGACCCTCGGGGGAGCCGATCGCCACGACCTGGTCGCCGACCTTGACCCCGGCGGAGTCGCCCAGCGTGGCGGCCTTCAGCCCGGAGGCGTCCCGGAGCTTGATGAGGGCGAGGTCCTTCTTGCTGTCGGTGCCGACGACCTCGGCCGTGTAGGACTTGCCGTTGCTGGTCGTCACCTTGATCTGGGAGGCGCCGGAGATCACGTGGTTGTTGGTGACGATCTCACCGTCGCTGGTGATGATCACACCGGAACCGGTGGACTCACCCGCGTTCGAGGTGGCGTTGATCTCCACGATGCTCGGGCTGACCGCCGAGGCGACCCCGGAGACCGTGCCCTTCTGGCTGGTGGGCACCACGCTGGTGCTGGTGGAGCTGGAGGTCACGGTGTCCGTGCCGGTCAGCTCCTGGATGCCGTACGCCGTACTGCCGCCGATCGCCGCCGCGACGAACGCCACGGCCGCGAGCAGTGCGATGGGGCCCCGGGTGCGCCTTCTCGACGTGGGCGCGGAGGACACCGGCTCGGTGAGGAGCGCGGTGGGGGCGGCCTGTGCCGAGGCCGCGGTCGCCGGGTCGTACGCCGACGGGGGCGGCCACTCCGGGTTCACGGGGTTCGCCGGGTTCACCGGGTTCAGCGGGGCGGAGGCGTGCTGCTGCCCCTGGTACGGGTTCTGCTGCCCCTGGTAGGGGTTCTCGTACTCGCCGCTGCGGCGGAAGCTCTCGGTCATGACTCAGAGCCTGCCGCCCGACCATGAGACCTTCCTGAGTGCTCCCTGAGAACCCCGGCAGAACCTCGTTCGCCCCATATAAAGGCGCGGGGGCCCGCCCGCAAGGGAAACAGAGGGTGGCCGGGCGGTGATGCCACGGAACGCGGCATCCGAATACTTGCCCGACCTCGCAGGATTCCGTGTCCGGTGGGACGGCCGAGGCCTACGATCACCCAGCCGGAGGGGGGCTCCGCGATACGACCCGAGGCCGGGGCAACCGGTGACGGGGCGGTCGGTGTCGTACGCCCTGCTCGGGCGCGCACGACACCCACGCACCCACGCACCCCAGGAGCCCTGAGTGATACGTGCCTTCAAGGCACTGCCCGCCGCCGCCCTCGCGCTCGCGCTGAGCGGCACCGGCGTCCTCGCGGCGCAGCCCGCGACGGCGGCCGACGCACCGACGCACCCCACGGTCACCCTCGACCAGCCCGCCGCACCCGCGACCTCCGCCAAGGAACTGCGCCAACGCGTCATCAAGGCGGCGGAGGACCAGGCGAGACAGTCCTCGGACGAGCCCGAGGCATCCGACGGCACCGCGTCGTCCCCCTCCACGCCCCCCTCCTCCCCGTCCCCGTTCATCATCGGCGGCAGCGAGACGACGATCTCCGCGGCGCCCTGGATGGTCCAGCTCGCGTACTACGACGCGACCACCGACGAGGGCTACTTCTGCGGCGGCACCCTGGTGGCCCCGAACAAGGTCCTCACCGCCGCCCACTGCCTCGACGGCCTCGACTGGACGGCGAACGGCGCGGTCCTGGCCGGTACGACCGACCTGTACGACGACACGACAGGCACGGTCGCGGGCGTCCTGCGCGCATGGCAGCACCCGAAGTACGACGGCGACACCATCAGGAACGACGTCGCCGTCCTGACCCTGGACCGCCCGCTGGAGCAGAAGACGCTGCGCCTGGCCGCGTCCGACGACGGCGCGCTCTACACCGCCGGCACGAACGGCACCGTGTACGGCTGGGGCCTGACCTCCGGCGGCGAGGACGCCCAGCTCTCCACGAAGCTGAAGAAGGCGACGCTGCCGTTGGTCAAGGACGCGACCTGCGACAGCGCGATGAAGTCGGTGCTCGGCACGGACTACTTCGCCGAGGGCTCCATGGTCTGCGCGGGCACCCCGGCCTCCGGCGGCGACGCGGGCACCACGAGCACCTGCAACGGCGACTCCGGTGGTCCGCTGGTCGTCGGCGGCAAGGTCGTCGGCATCGTCTCGTGGGGCGTCTCGGGCTGCACCGCCAAGGGTGCCTACCCGGTCTTCACCAAGGTCTCCTCGTACACCTGGGCCGCCCAGCCCCGGATCGACGACACCGACCTGACGTACGACGGCCGTGCCGACCTCCTGGCGCGCACGCCCTCCGGGAACCTCTTCCAGCAGAACAGCAAGGGCACGTCGCTCACCACACGCGCCTACCAGGGCAACGGCTGGCAGAACGCGAGCTGGGGCATGCAGACCGACCTGGACCGGGACTTCTACCAGGACCTGATCATCCGGGACAAGAACGACGGCAAGCTGTACCGCAGCTACATGGACCACTCCACCTGGGAGTGGACGTGGACGCAGATCAGCTCGGTCTGGGGCGGCTACAAGTCCTACGCCGTCCCCGGCGACCTCACCGGTGACGCCCTCCCCGACCTCGTCGCCCTGGACGCCGACGGCTCGGTCTACCTGTACCCCGGCAAGGGCAACGGCCAGTTCAACGCCAAGATCCGGGTCGTGAACAAGGCTTGGAAGGGCGCCAAGCTCCTCGGCCGCGGTGACCTCTCGGGCGACGGCAAGCCCGATCTCCTGGTCCGCTTCTCCGACGCCACGCTCTACCTCTACAAGGGCACCGGCAAGGCGGCGACCCCCTGGTCCCCGCGCATCAAGGCCCGCACCGGCTGGAAGTTCACGGCCTACGTGACGAACGGCGACGTCACCGGCGACGCCGTCGCCGATGTCCTCGCCCGTGACTCGGGCGGCATCCTCTGGCTCTACCCCGGCACCAACAAGGCGTCGACGTCCCTGTTCGGCAGCCGTATCAACCTGGGCACGGGCTTCAACCAGTACAACGCGTTGTTCTAGGCCCGCTCGTGGCGGCAGACCCCCGCGCCTCGCCTGCTTCCGAGGGGCGCGGGGCCCTGCGGAGCTACTCGCAGCCGCACGACCGTCGAGCGACCAGCTTCGACGGGAACAGCTTCACCCGCTCGCCCCGGGACCCGGCCACCCGGATGCCGTCGTCCAGCACCAGGTCCACCGCGGCCCGGGCCATGCCCGTACGGTCCGTCGCGATCGTCGTCAGCGGCGGGTCCGTCAGCGCGGCCTCCTTGACGTCGTCGAACCCGGCCACGGCCAGCTCGCTCGGCACCTCGATACGCAGTTCGCGCGCGGCGCGCAGGACCCCGATCGCCTGGTCGTCGGTGGAGCAGAAGATCGCCGGGGGCCGGGCAGGGCCCGACAGCAGCTCCAGCGCCACCTGGTACGCGTCGTAGCGGTTGTAGGGCGCCTGGAACAGCCGCCCCTCCGTGGAGATCCCGGCCTCGTCCATCGCCTGCCGCCAGCCCTCGACGTGGTCGGAGACGGGGTCGCCGACGAGCGGGGTCTCGGCGAGGCCACCCATACAGGCGACGTACGCGTACCCGTGGGAGAGCAGATGGTCGACGGCGAGCTTCGCGCCGCCGATGTCGTCGGTCACCACGGCCACGTCGTCGATCGCCTCGGGCCGCTCGTGCAGCAGCACGACCCGTGCGTCCCACGCGTCTATCTCGGCGGCGGCGTTGTCGTTGAGGGCGTGGCTGACGAGGATCAGCCCGGAGACGCGCATCCCGAGGAACGCCCGCAGATAGTGGACCTCGCGCTCGGCGACGTAGTCGGTGTTGCCGACGAGCACCATCTTCCCGCGCTCGGCGGCGGCCTGCTCCACGGCGTGGGTCATCTCGCCGAAGAAGGGCTGGCGCGCGTCCGGCACGATCATGCCTATGAGATCCGTACGCCGGGAGGCCATCGCCTGGGCGACTCGGTCCGGGCGGTACCCCAGCTCCTTGATGGCGGCGAGGACACGCTCGCGCGTGGCCGGTGCGACCGGCCGGGGTCCGTTGTTGATGACGTAGCTGACGACGGCGGTCGATGTTCCCGCCAGTCTTGCCACGTCATCCCGAGTCACCTTGGCCACGCGCGGAGTCTACGCGGATGGACCGCCCCTGGGCAGGGCGTACGACGGCGCACCTGTGAGTTACCTGTGCGTACGCCGCCCGGGGTGTCCGTCACTACGCCTCGGCCGGGATCTCCACGGCGTCCAGGGGCGCCGTCTCGTCCGCATCCGCCGCCTTTGAGGGGGCGGCCTTGGCCTTTGCCTCGTCGCCGGCGCGCTCCGCCTTCTCGGGCGTAACGAATCGATAACCGACGTTCCGGACGGTTCCGATCAGCGACTCGTGCTCGGGGCCGAGCTTGGCGCGCAGCCGCCGTACGTGCACGTCGACCGTCCGCGTACCGCCGAAGTAGTCGTAGCCCCAGACCTCCTGGAGCAGCTGTGCGCGGGTGAAGACGCGGCCCGGGTGCTGGGCGAGGTACTTGAGGAGCTCGAACTCCTTGAAGGTGAGGTCGAGGACGCGTCCCTTGAGCTTGGCGCTGTAGGTCGCCTCGTCCACCGAGAGGTCGCCGTTGCGGATCTCCATGGGGGAGTCGTCGTTGACGATCTGCTGCCTGCCCATGGCCAGCCGCAGGCGCGCCTCGACCTCGGCCGGGCCGGCCGTGTCGAGGAGCACGTCGTCGATGCCCCAGTCGGCGGTGACGGCCGCGAGACCGCCCTCGGTCACGACGAGGATGAGGGGGCAGCCGGGCCCGGTGGAGCGCAGCAGCTGACACAGGCTGCGGACCTGCGGCAGGTCACGGCGCCCGTCGATGAGGATGACGTCGGCACCGGGGGTGTCGACGAGGGCCGGGCCTTCCGCCGGGGCCACGCGCACGTTGTGCAACAGCAGGCCGAGGGCCGGAAGCACCTCCGTGGATGGCTGGAGGGCGTTGGTCAGGAGCAGCAGAGAACTCATACGTCTGGTTCCTCCTCGGTCCCTGCGAGGACGCGTGTGGCGGGCGCTCGTACAGCTGCGGTCACCTGGCGTTTTTCCGCTCGTATACAAGCTTGCCTAAAGCACGAAAGGACCCGGGGGCGACATTGCCCGAGTCCTCTGTCCAGCAGAATAGCCCACATGAGTGCTGGTCCGGCAGGTCATGTGACGCGATCTTTCGACATTCCGAACTCTGAGACGGCCGATCGAACCCTTTCGAGGCCGCCGCGAACCCCTTTGCGCAGGTTTCTACGGACTGACGACGGGGTGAATATCGAGGCCGTATACGATCCGAAATCCGTTGTATACAACGGCGCGGACGACACCGGAACTCCACCTTCCGGCCACCTGGCCGACCCCGACGCCGGGCAGCTCGCCCTGGTTGTCGCGCACGGCTTCACCGGCGACGCGGATCGTCCGTATGTTCGAAGAGTGGTGGAGGCGTTCGCCCGCCACGCGTCCGTCGTCACCTTCTCCTTCCGGGGCCACGGAAGATCAGGCGGCCGCTCCACGGTCGGCGACCGCGAGGTGCTCGACCTCGCGGCGGCGGTCCGCTGGGCCCGTGAACTCGGCCACACGCGCGTCGCCACCGTCGGCTTCTCCATGGGCGGCTCGGTCGTCCTGCGGCACGCGGCCCACCCCGACGCGGGCACCGACGCCGTCGTCTCGGTCAGCGCCCCCGCCCGCTGGTACTACCGGGGCACGGCCCCCATGCGCCGGGTCCACTGGCTCATCACCCGCCCCGAGGGCCGCCTCCTCGGCCGCTACGGCTTCCGCACCCGTATCCACCACCGCGACTGGGACCCCGTTCCCCTCTCCCCGGTGGAATCCGTGCCCCTCATCGCCCCGACCCCCCTGCTGATAGTCCACGGCGACCGCGACGGCTATTTCCCGCTCGACCACCCGGAGATGCTGGCCGCGGCGGCGGGTGACGACGGCGAACTCTGGCTGGAACGGGGCATGGGCCACGCGGAGAACGCGGCGAGCCCGGAATTGCTGGGGAGGATCGGGGAGTGGGTGGTGAAGGCGGTCGCGGTCAGGGGCGTAGCCTGACCCCGTCACGACTCATACATGAGGAAAGCAGATGCCAAAGGGCACCGTCCGCTACTGGGCCGCAGCCAAGTCCGCAGCCGGCGTCGCCGAGGAGCCCTACGACGCGGCCACCCTCGCGGACGCCCTGGACGCGGCCCGCGACCGCCACCCCGGCGAACTCGTCCGCGTGCTGCGACGCTGCTCCTTCCTCGTCGACGGAAACCCCGTGGGTACCCGTGCGCATGAGACGGTACGTCTGGCCGAGGGCGGCACGGTCGAGGTGCTCCCGCCGTTCGCAGGAGGGTGACCCCCACATCATGAGCAACCAGCCGTACGGGTACGAGGGCCACCAGGGACAGCAGGGCCACCAGGGACAGTCGGGGCACGGGCACGAGGGGCACCAGGGCTACGACGCGTACCAGCAGCCGCAGCACGCGCAGCCCCATGCGCAGCCGCAGCCGCAGCCGCACTGGCAGGGCTACGACGAGAGCCAGGCCGCCCATGCCCAGCAGTACACCCAGCAGTGGGAGGGCCAGACCTGGGAGACCCAGATCCAGCCGCAGACCCCTCCCGCCGCCGCCAACCTGACGGAGACGGCGTACCTGCCCCAGCAGTCGGCCGCCCCGAGCGGACAGTACGGCGGCGGCCAGTACGCCCCTCAGGCCCAGGTCCAGCACCCCGCCCAGGCGCGGCACCAGACGCACGCACCCCAGTCCCACGCCCCCCATGCCCATGCCCATGCCCATGCCCAGGCCCAGCCTCAGGCGGAGCCCCGGGGGCAGGCCGGTCCGGAGGCCGGTGCGGAACCCGCGCCCGGCTACGGTCCGCCGACCCTCACCGGCAACGCCCGGATCACCGACGCCCAGCGGGCGCGGGCCGAGGGCCGGTCGCCGATCATCGAGCCCGGGATGCAGCCAGCGCTGATCACGGCCGTTCTGGGTCTGCTGCTGGCCGGGGCCGCGGCGGTGGGGGAGTACGCCCTCGCCGTACCCCTCGTCGTCCTCCAGGCCGTGACCGCGGCGGGCTGGTTCCGGCTGAACGGCATGTGGCCGGCCCGGCAGGGCATCGTGCTGGCCTTCGCGGGCGCCCTCGCGGCGGACGCGGCCCTCTTCGCCGCCGGCCGGGAGCACGCGCCCGCCGCGATCCTCGGGACGCTCGGTGTGTGGGTGCTGCTCGGCATCGTGCTGGGGCTGCGCAGCCACGCGGACCCGGACGAGCGGATGTACGGACTGATGGCGACCGTGGCCTCGTCGGCGCTGGCGATCATCGCGACCGGCTATCTGGCGGCCGTGGCGGACGCGGTGACGGTGGGTGGGGTCGCGGTCGCGGTGGCGGTCCTGGCGCGGGCGTTGCCGCTGCCGACGCCGGCCTCGGTGGTCGTGTCGCTGCTGGCGGCGGCGGGGGCGGGGATCGCCGTCGGGGGTGCGACCGGGTTGGGGGCGGCTGGGGCGTTGCTCGGGGGTGGGGCCGGGTTGTGTGCGCTCATCGGCCACCGGGTCGCCGGCTACGACTACCCGTCGCGGTTCGTCCACTTCACCGCGGGTGTGGCCCTGCCGCTGACGGCGGCGGCCCCCGCGGTCTATCTGCTGGGCCGCGCCCTCGCCTGACCCCAGCGTTTGCTCGCCCCCGCCGCCCCTACCCGTCCCATCCCCAGGGGCTGCGCGCCCCTTCGACCCCCGGGTCACAGATTCGGGGCTCCGCCCCGGACCCCGTTCGCGCAGTTCCCCGCGCCCCTGATGGGGGCAGGGGGAACTGCGCGAGAAGCCCCACCGACCCGCGGACGACCGACAAGCGAGCGGGGTCGAAGGGGCGGCAGCCCCTGGGACGGGACGGGTAGGGGCGGCGGGGGCGAGGGACCCGGGAGGCGCGCCGGGGGCTCCTGTCACAGGTGATCAACAACGCACACGAACCCACTCCACCCCGACAGCCCCACGATTACCCTCGGGCAGAACGGCCACCGGCCCGCGGCCGTCAAGCGGACAACGTGGGGAACACCGAGACATGCGCGCACTGCGAATACTTGTCATCGTCGCCGTGATCCTGGGCGGCCTCTTCGTCGCCGCGGACCGCCTGGCCGTCGGTTTCGCCGAGGACGAGGCGGCCCAGCAGTTGAAGGCCAGTGAGGGCCTGACGACCACCCCGGACGTGTCCATCAAGGGCTTCCCCTTCCTCACCCAGGTCGCGGGCGGCGAACTCGACGACGTCGAGGTCGGCATCGAGAACTTCGAGGCGAGCACCGGCAAGCCCGGCGAGAGCATCCGCATCGCCGACCTGCAGGCGAACATGCGCGGCGTCGCCTTCTCCAGCGACTACAGCTCCGCCACGGCCGACAGTGCCAACGGCACCGCGACCATCGGATACGACGAACTCCTCAAGGCCGCCAAGTCGGAGCCCACCGACGTCGGCCTCGGCTTCACCGCCCGCGTCGTCGGCCTCTCCGACGGCGGCAAGGGCAAGATCAAGGTCAACGTCGAGATCGACCCGCCGGCCCTCGACCCCCAGACCGTCTCGGTCCTCAGCAGTGTCAGCGTCAAGGGCGACAGGGTCGAGGTGCAGGCCGACTCCCTGCCCAGCCTGGGCGGAGCCGACCTCGCCGAGAACGTCGTCCGTTCCATCACCGACTTCCAGCAGGCCATCGACGACCTCCCCGGCGGCATCAAGCTCGACAAGGTCGAGGCCGCGCCGGACGGCGTGGAGATCACGGTCAAGGGTTCGAACGTCAAGCTGGCGGGGTAGGACGAGGATCGGCTCGCCCCCTCGTCGGCCGGCGACGGGCCGCGCTTGTCGGCGCCGTCCGCGTCCGCGTCCGAAAGGCGAGACGCCGCCGTCCGTACCGTAGATGTGACGACGGCTACAGGGGCCCGTCGGCCCCGCCACCGCAGCCTCGACAGTCACTTCATCCCACATTCCGGACGATCGCGTCTCAGAATACGACATGCCGGTGACACGCCCGCCTGTCCGTCCCTACGATCGACACTCATGAAGCGACAGGCGGATCTCACGAAGCGGCGGGCAGTAGACCTGTGCCGCGTCGCCGCCATGCTCTGTCGCCCCTTCTGAGCGACGGAATCTGCCGCCGCGTTCCCAGATGCCCGCCCTGTTTCCAGCCAGGGCCCACCCCTGCGCGCCCCCCGGCCGAACCGCCGGAGGCCCCCGCACACCGCCGCAACTGCCCCGGAGGAGAAAGAGCATGAGCCGCAGCGACGTCCTGGTCGACGCCGACTGGGTCGAGGCCAACCTCGACGACCCGAACATCGCCATCGTCGAGGTCGACGAGGACACCACCGCGTACGAGAAGAACCACATCAAGAACGCGATCCGGATCGACTGGACCAAGGACCTCCAGGACCCGGTCCGCCGTGACTTCGTCGACCAGGAGGGCTTCGAGAAGCTCCTGTCGGAGAAGGGCATCGGCAACGACACCCTCGTCGTCCTCTACGGCGGCAACAACAACTGGTTCGCGTCCTACGCCTACTGGTACTTCAAGCTGTACGGCCACGAGAACGTCAAGCTGCTCGACGGTGGCCGCAAGAAGTGGGAGCTCGACGCCCGCGAGCTGACCGACGAGGTGCCGGTGCGCCCCGCCACCGAGTACAAGGCCAAGCCGCAGAACACCGCGATCCGCGCCTTCCGTGACGACGTCGTCGCCGCGATCGGCTCGCAGAACCTGGTCGACGTGCGCTCGCCCGACGAGTTCTCGGGCAAGCTGCTCGCCCCGGCCCACCTGCCGCAGGAGCAGTCGCAGCGTCCGGGCCACGTCCCGTCCGCGCGCAACATCCCGTGGTCGAAGAACGCCAACGACGACGGCACCTTCAAGTCGGACGACGAGCTCAAGGAGCTCTACGCCGAGGAGCAGGTGGACCTGGCGAAGGACACCATCGCCTACTGCCGTATCGGTGAGCGCTCCGCGCTGACCTGGTTCGTCCTGCACGAGCTGCTCGGTGTCGAGAACGTCAAGAACTACGACGGCTCCTGGACCGAGTACGGCAGCCTCGTCGGCGTCCCGATCGAGCTCGGCGCCAACAAGTAAGCACCACCAGCACAAACAGCACAAACAGCACAAACAGCACCACCAGCGGTACCCGCACACCCCGTTCGTCCCGACCGGCCTTCCTCCGGTCAGACCCCTTATGGAGAAAGACATGTGTGGAGCGAAGGCCGGCGGCCCGGACGCCTCGACGATCAAGCCCGGTGAGACCACGATCCAGGGTCAGGTGACCCGCGACGGCGAGCCGGTGACGGGCTACGTCCGTCTGCTGGACTCGACCGGCGAGTTCACGGCGGAGGTCCCGACCTCCGCGACGGGCCAGTTCCGCTTCTACGCGGCCGAGGGCACCTGGACCGTCCGCGCGCTCGTCCCCGGCGGCACCGCCGACCGGACCGTCGTCGTCGCCGAGAAGGGCGGCCTGGCGGAGGTCGCGATCGCCGTCTGAGGCGGTGGTTCCGATACGGCGGAGGGCCGTACCCAGGATGTCCGAACCGGGGTACGGCCCTCCGCCGTGCGCGGGCCTACGCTGGAGACATGTACGCCCGCCGGCGTCACGCCTACTTCGCCATGATGGGTACGTGCCTGGCCCTCTTCGTTCTGGCCTGGGGCGTCGTACGCCTCTGGTCGGTCCCGGTGGCGGTCGGCATGTGCGTGGTCGCCATGGTCATCCCGCCGCTCGCCGCGGTCGTCGCCAACCGGCGCGGCCCCGACGACCGCTGGTGGGACGACCCCTCCGGCGACCCGAAGTCCGACGAGTGGTGGGACGAACTGGACGGCAGGAGACGGCCCAGGCCGTAGCCGGGCGAAGGCCCTCGGCGCTCAGTAGACGAGTGCCTGGGCGTCGTCCGCCAGCGCCTCCTGCACGAACACTTGCGCCCCCGCGATCCGGACGCCCTCGATGACGTCCTTCTCGGTGATGTCGCGGCGGGCGGCGCACTGCGTGCACAGGGTGAGCCGGCCGCCCGCGAGAACCGAGTCGAGAAGGTCGGGGAGCGGGGCGGCGTGCGGCAGTTCGAACTCGGCGGCCCGGCCCGGCAGCGCGAACCACGCGGACTCGCCGGTCAGCCACAGGGACACCTCCACCCCGCTGGCCACGGCCACCGCCGCCACCGTGAACGCCTGCGAGCACCGCTCGGGAGCGTCCGCTCCCGCCGTCACCTTGATCACGAGCTTCTTCGCCATGGATCGAATGGTAGTCCGAATCGTGATCATTTCCGGGGCAACCCTGTGCCGGTGTCCGTGGTCTCCTGTCCGCTGATACGCGTTCCGTGCTTCATGTGTGATGGGGGAAACGTCTTGGAACCAGGGGAAAGACCCGAAGCGCCGGGGGCTTCCGAAGCGCCGCGGGCTTCTGCGACCCCCGGGGTGTCGGTCGACCATGACGCGATCGTCTCGCCGACAGCGCCCTTGATGCCCATGACGCTTGAGGTGCCCGTGGGGCCCGAGGTGCCTGCGGCGCCCGTCGCGCGCACGCGACGTAGGGGACGTACGGCGCTGCTGATCTCCGCCGCGGCCGTACTGGGGCTGGTGGCCGGGACCTGTGCCGGTTATCTGGTGCAGGCCGACCGGGAGCCCACCGCGCTGCCCCCGCTCTCGCAGCCGTCGCTGAAGCGGGCCGACGGCGAAGGGCCGGAGCCGCTGTCCGCCGCTCGCGACCCCAAGGTGAGGACCGAGGGCGACCTGCGCGAACTGTTGCTGGACAAGCCGCGTGGCACACGTGAGCTCCCCCTCCGGGGAGAGACCGACGGCTGGCTCGATCTGGCTGGTCTGGCCGGCTACTACAAGAAGCCCGCCGGAGCCTTCATCGACCTCGTCGACGGGGAGTTCCGCCGTGCGGCGATCACCGGCTGGGCCAAGGGCTCGACGGGTGTCGTGGAGATCCGCCTCGTGCAGTTCCACCAGGAGGAGCAGCTGGGCGCGGCGGATTTCGCCGACGGCGCGTACTACTGGGCCGGTCAGGACGCGGACACCGACAGCTGGCCCGTCCCCGGTACCGGCGACGGCATGGCCTATGTGCGCAACACCCCGCACACGGAGCCCGGCTACCAGCCGTTCTACGTGGCCGAGGCGTTCGCCTGGCGCGGCGACATCATGATGTCGATCTGGGTCAGCGACACCCGGCCCCTGTCCAAGAAGAAGATCATGGACCTGGCCGAGCGACAGATGGAGCGGCTGTGAGCGAGAACCCGCAGGACCGCGCGGACGCCGCTCCCGACACCGCGCCCACGGGCGCAGCGGCCACCGACATCGCGGCCATCGGCGCCACGGCCCCCGCGGGCGGGCTGATCGGAGACGTCGAACCGGAGGGCGGGACGACCGTCGTGGCCGCCCCGACGGCGCGGAAGCGGATGAGCCCGGGCCGTCTCGCCGCCGTCGCCGGCTCGGTGCTGCTGGCCGTCTCGGTCGTCGCCGGAGTCTGCTTCACCGTGGTGAACGTGCAGAACGCCGACCGCGACGCGGGCGCGCCCGTCTGGAAACTGCCGAAAACAGAGAAGGAGAAGGCCGAGAAGACGGCCGTCACCGGCGGCTCCTCCGGGCTGGCCGGGATGCTCGTGCCGTACGACGATGATTGGACCCGGGGTCCCGACATCGGCGGGTTCGGCTCGGACTCCGCGCTCGACGGCGGCGAGGCAGCGGCGCTGCGCAAGGAGTCCCTGAGCGACCTGCCCCGTTCCGAGCGGCGCCGACTGGCCCGGCAGATCGACAAGCAGGACATCCAGGGCCTGGCGATGCGCAGCTATCTCGGCGATGGCGGCTCGTACTACCAGGAGGACCCCTTCACCGTCAGCGTCGAACTCGTCCGGATGGACAGGAAGGCGGCCCGGGACAGCGCCGCCTTCCAGAAGGCCTTCATCGAGATCCTGGACGTGTTCCGCAAGGGCCCCGAGATCGAGGGCTACAAGAAAGCGCACTGCTTCCTGCCGCCGAAGGAGGCGGACCTGAAGATCGACGCGATGCTCTGTCAGGCGGTCCAGGGGGACGTCGTCGTCACCGTGAACGCCTACGGCGTCAGACCGCTGGACACCAAGAAGGTCGCGCGGCTCGTCCGGGAGCAGCTCGACCGGATCACCGAGCCGGGGGAGGCGGTATGACCGAGAAGACGGAACAGCCACAGCGGGCGACGGTGGCCCCGGCACCCGCGCCCCCGGCGCCGCTCGACGTGTCGCCGCCGCCGGAGACGCGGACGACGGCCCAGGCGGTGGCGCAGACAGAGGCACAGACGGATGCGCAGACGGAGGCGAGGACTGAGACGGGGCCTGCGGCCGGAACCGGTACGGCTCCGCGCAGGGATCGCCGGGCACTCCGAGGGCTCCGGGCGGCTCTGCGGTGGACGGCCGCCCTCGTGGTGTTCGCCTCGGTCGGCGCGGCCACCGGGTACGGGATCACGCGGATGGAGCGTACGGACGTACCGGGACTCGCGACCGAGCCGGACGGCCGCTGGGAGTACCCCGAGCTGACTCTCCCCCCGCTGCCCTCCGGCAGCCCGGCCCCCTTCGCCGAAGAGAACAAGGCCGGCGCGCACTACGCCGACCTGCGCGAACTCGTACTCCCCGCGCCGAAAGGGGCGAAGGCCGACAAGGCACTCGCCGGTGCCGACGGCTGGCTGCCGGCCGAGGACTTCCTCAAGGAGTACGAACCGGAGGACGACCTGGACAGCCTCGGGCAGATGTTCACCGACCACGGGCTGCGCCACGTCGCCGCCCGGGGCTGGACCATGCCCGACGGCACGCACACACGGATCTATCTGCTGCGATTCGGTACGGCGGCCGTCGCGGACGCGCTGTACTCGGACAAGCTGACCGACTACAACAGCCCGCGTTACGTCGTCCGGGGGTCGGACGGGGTGTTCAGCCGGGACGAGGACTTCGCCCCCCGCTCCGACCTTGCCGACGTCGAGCGTGCCGCCTACGTCGAGGGCAAGCCGTACGGCAAGGAACAGGTCCGCCAGGCATACCTCTCGGCGGGCGATACCCTCGCGCTGATCGTGCAGTCCCGGAAGGGCGGCACCGAGGCCCTGCCCTTCCAGCAGACCGTGGTGCTGCAGAGCCAGTTGCTGAGCTGACGCCCGCGGAGCCGGAAGGGGACCACCTCACGGCGAGGCCCCGGCCCCGGCCGCGTAAGCTGGGGCCCGGCCTTGTGCAGTACCGAACCCCGCTCATCCGAGGAGCACCCCGTGGAACTCTTCTTCGAAATCCTGCTGGTCCTGGTCGCCGTCGGCGTTCTCGCCTTCGCCGGTCTGACCGTGAAGAAGCTGTACCAGGGCCAGCGCTGACCCACTGCTAGGAAGAACCGATGATCGAGATCCCGTCCGACCTGCACAAGGACCTCGTCCCCCTCGCCTTTCTGCTCGGCGACTGGGCGGGCGCGGGCGTCCACGACTTCCCCGGTGCGGAGAAGTGCAACTTCGGCCAGGAGATCACCTTCTCCCACGACGGCCGGGACTTCCTGGAGTACCACTCCCACACCTGGGTGCTGGACAAGGACGGCAACAAGGTCCGTCCGCTGGAGACCGAGTCCGGGTTCTGGCGCATCGACGCCGACCGCAAGGTCGAGATCGTCATGACCCGTGACGACGGTGTCGTCGAGGTCTGGTACGGCGAGCTGGCCAAGCAGAAGCCGCAGATCGACGTGGTCACGGACGCGGTCGCCCGCACGGCGGCCTCCGGCCCCTACAGCGGCGGCAAGCGGCTCTACGGCTACGTGAACAGCGACCTGATGTGGGTCGGCGAGAAGGCCACCCCCGATGTCGAGCTGCGCCCCTACATGTCCGCGCACCTGAAGAAGGTCGTCACCCCCGAGGACGTCGAACGCTGGGCGAAGGCCCTCCCGGACGACATGCCGGACGACGGCATCGCCTTCTTCAAGTAGCGCGCGAGACGTCTCAGCAGGCGGAGGCACCAGAAGTGACCCTGCGCTCCTGCAACGAGGCGGCGAACCGGCTCGCGGTCTGTCTGGGCAGCCCGCACTCCATGTGCTGCGGAAGGTGGCGGATTCCGACCACGTTTCGTACGGGGGCGGCTCAGCCGTTTGATGATCGCTGCCTGTCCTGGCGATTCGACACCACCACGGTGTCGAATCGGACCACCGGTGGGCGATTGAAGAGCGTCGATGACCTGAGCGCAAACCCGGGACGGCTCCCTGGGTGGCTGGCGTAGTTCTAGACTCGACGTGTGGTGAGCACCGACTGGAAGAGTGATCTCAGGCAGCGTGGCTACCGGCTGACGCCGCAGCGGCAGCTCGTGCTCGAAGCCGTGGACACCCTGGAGCACGCGACTCCCGACGACATCCTCGGGGAAGTGCGGAAGACCGCGTCGGGGGTCAACATCTCCACGGTCTACCGGACCCTTGAACTCCTGGAGGAGCTCGGGCTGGTCAGCCACGCCCACCTGGGGCACGGGGCGCCGACGTACCACCTCGCCGACCGGCACCACCACATCCATCTGGTCTGCCGGGACTGCGAGAACGTCATCGAGGCGGACGTGGGCGTGGCGGCGGCGTTCACGGCCCAGCTGCGCGAGACCTTCGGGTTCGACACCGACATGAAGCACTTCGCGATCTTCGGCCGGTGCGAGAACTGCACACTCAAGGCTTCAAATACCAAGTCGTAGGCTTAGGCATATGAAAAGCCCTCTGCTGTCCCTGCCTGGCGCCGTCCCCGCCGAGGGTGTGGACGACGGCGTCGCCGCCCACTACGGCGACCTGTTCCGTGAACAGCGCGCCCTCGCCGACGGCACCGGATTCGTCGACCTCTCCCACCGGGGCGTGATCACCGTCTCCGGCGAGGACCGGCTCAGCTGGCTGCACCTGCTGCTCACCCAGCACGTCAGCGAGCTGCCCACCGGCGAGGCCACCGAGGCGCTGATCCTCTCCGCCAACGGTCACATCGAGCACGCGCTGTACCTGGTCGACGACGGCACGACCGTCTGGGCGCACATCGAGCCCGGCACCCGGGACGCGCTGCTCGCCTACCTGGAGTCGATGAAGTTCTTCTACCGGGTCGAAGTGGCCGACCGCACGGGCGACTTCGCGGTCGTCCACCTCCCGGCCGGTTCGATCGCCGAGGTCCCGGAGGGCACGGTCGTCCGCGAGACGCCGTACGGCCGTGATCTGTTCCTGCCGCGCGCGGACCTGGAGTCGTACGCGGAGAAGGCCGGCCCCGCCGCCGGTCTGCTCGCGTACGAGGCGCTGCGGGTCGAGCACCACCGGCCCCGCCTCGGCTTCGAGACCGACCACCGCACGATCCCGCACGAGCTGGGCTGGATCGGCACGGCCGTGCACCTGCAGAAGGGCTGCTACCGGGGCCAGGAGACCGTTGCCCGGGTCCAGAACCTCGGCAAGCCCCCGCGCCGCCTCGTCTTCCTCCACCTGGACGGCAGCGAGGTGCACCTCCCGCCGCGCGGCGCGGAGATCCGGCTCGCGGACGACGGCCCCGACGGCCGCAAGCTCGGCTTCATCACCACGTCCGTACGCCACCACGAACTGGGGCCCGTGGCGCTGGCCCTGGTCAAGCGCAACATCCCGGTCGACGCGAGGCTGATGGCCGACACCACGGCGGCGGCGCAGGAGGTCGTGGTCGAGCCGTAGGCGGCCCTCGGACGCCTCACATCCCCACCAGTCCCCACCAGCGCGCGTCACATCTCCACCACCGCGCGTCACATCTCCAACAGCACCGTGAACGGGCCGTCGTTCGTCAGGGACACCCGCATGGACGCGCCGAACCGTCCCGTGGCCACCGTCGCCCCCAGCGCCCGCAGCTGTGCGACGACCTCGTCCACCAGCGGTTCGGCGACGTCACCGGGCGCCGCCGCGTTCCACGTCGGCCGCCGGCCCTTGCGCGCGTCCCCGTACAGCGTGAACTGGCTGATCACCAGCAGCGGCGCGTCCACGTCGCTGCACGACTTCTCGTCGTGCAGCATCCGCACGGACCACAGTTTGCGCGCCAGCTGCGCCGCCTTCTCCTTGGTGTCGTCGTGCGTCACCCCCACGAGGACGCACAGCCCCTCGCCCTCGATCGCACCGACCGTCTCACCGTCCACGACGACGCTCGCGCCGTCGACCCTCTGCACCACCGCACGCATGCCGACCATGATGCCGCCGTCGTCCATCAGCCGTACGCGAGGGGGTCCCCCTTACGGGGGGTTTGTGATCTCGGGGGTTTGAAGAGCGCTTTGCCCGGTCTTTCTCATTGATCCATTACCGCCCATCTGGGGTGGATCGCGGGGACTCGGTCACAAAGTGGCCACGGAGAGTGGCACGATGCTCACACACACCGGTCGAGGGGACGGTTGAGGCGCATGAGCACATCGAGTACCGGGCAGCCCCCGGGCACTGCGACATTTACCCGTACGACGCCGGGGCCCGGCCCCGGCGTCCGTCGGCCACCGGTTCAGCGTACGGACAGCGGACCACTGCCGCCGCCGGACCCGGCCGAGCCCGAACTGTCCCGGCTGCGGCTGCCCGAACTGCGCACCCTGCGCCGGGACGCCCAGCGGGACGAGGCCGACCTCAGCTATCTGCGGCGGCTGCTCCAGGGCCGTATCGACATCCTGCGCGCCGAACTGACCCGCAGGGGCGGTGCGGCGGCCGACTCCGGGGCCCCGGGCTCGGCGGAGCCCTCGGCGCTCGTCGACCGGCTCTCGGCGATCCTCACGGACGCGCCGGCCCGGCAGCGGTCCTCGGCCCGCCATGTCACCGTGGGCACGCCGCGCGGCGAGGAGTACCGGCGGCTGGCCGCCGAGATGCTGGACGAGGTCGAACTCTCCGACCTCCAGGCCCGCACCGACGAGGAACTCACGGCGGGCCTCGCCCGTCTGGTCCACCACGAGCAGCAGATCTCCGGCCGCCGCCAGCACCTGCAGCGCACGGCCGACGACTGCAGCGCGGAGATGGCCCGCCGCTACCGGGAGGGTGAGGCTCAGGTGGACGATCTGCTGACGTAGCGGGCGGGTGTTGTTGTCGGTGCGGGTGCGGGTGCGGGTGCGGGTGAGTGGGGGCTGGTCGCGCAGTTCCCCGTGCCCCTGAAGGTGCCTTCGGCCCTTCATCGAAAAGCATGGGGCGCAGCCCCTGCTTTTCAGGGGCGCGGGGAACTGCGCGAGAAGCCCCACCGGGCCCGCGGACGGGGTCGAAGGGGCACCGCCCCTGGGGTTGGGACGGGTAGGGGCGGCGGGGGCGGAAAACCCGGAGACAGCGCGCCGCCACCCCCCTAGCGTGACCCCATGAGCCCCTCCCACGACACAGCCGTACGCCCCGTCACCGAGGACGAGATCCCGGCCTGGCTGAACGCTCTGAACACAGGTTTCCTCCGAGCCCCGGAGACCCTGACCCCCCAGGAGCTCAAGGACCGCTCGTTCCACATAGACCCGTCCCGAACGCTCGCCGCGTTCGACCCGACCGCCCCCACCGACCAGCCCGTGGCGACCTTCCGCTCCTTCCCCCAGGAGCTCACCGCCGTCGGCGGCCGCACCGTCCCCGCCGACGCCATCACGAACGTCACCGTCAGCCCCACCCACCGCCGCCGAGGCCTGCTCACCCGGATGATGGCCCACGACCTGGCCGCCGCGAGGGACCGCGGTGACGTCGTCGCGACCCTGATCGCCGCCGAGTACCCCATCTACGGCCGCTACGGCTTCGGCCCCGCCACCTGGACCACGGAGTGGACCATCGACGTCCCCCGCACCGGCCTGGACCCCCGCTGGTCCGGCCCGGCGGACGGCGGCCGGGTCGACCTCGTCGACGGCGCGGCCGTACGCGCGCTAGGCCCCGCCCTCCACGACCGCCTGCGCGCCGCGCAACCCGGCGCGGTGAGCCGCGACGAGCGCTGGTGGCGGATCAACACCGGTGACCTGCGTGTGTCCGGCTCCTGGACCGAGCCGTTCTACGCGGTGTACCGCTCGGCGGCCGGCGAGGTCGAGGGCATGGTCTCGTACGAGGCGGACGACACCTGGCAGATGAAGCAGCCGCAGAACACGGCCGACGTCAACTGGCTGATCGCGACGAGTCCGGCCGCCGAGCGCGCCCTGTGGCACTACCTCTGCTCGATCGACTGGATCACCAAGGTCAAGTGCGGCTGGCGGGCGCCCGACGACCTCCTGCCGCACTTCTTCCCCGACCCGCGCGCCGTGAGCGTCACCACCCACGCGGACTGGATGTGGGTACGGATCCTGGACGTCGTACGGGCGCTGGAGGCGCGGACGTACGCGGGGACCGGGACGCTGGTGCTGGAGGTCGTGGACCGGGGAGGCTTCGCGGACGGGCGGTACCGGCTGGACGCGGGCCCGGACGGGGCGAGTTGTGTGCCGACGAGCGAGGACGGCGACCTCGTCCTGGAAGCCGGGGACCTGGCGACGCTGTGGCTGGGCGACGAGTCGGCCGCACGGCTCACCGCGCTGGGCCGGGCCCGGGAACAGCGGAAGGGCGCCGCCGCCATGGCCGACGCCCTGCTGCGGACGTCCAGGCGCCCGTGGTGCCCGGACATCTTCTGACCTTTCTGGGTGAGGGTGCGCGTATCCGTAGCTGTTCAGTTGTGGCTGCGCATTCAGTTGTGGCTGAGCCATTCAGTTGTGACGGTGCGGACCGGTCGAACTCCCGGCTCCCCTCCGGAAGGGAGGTCGATCGGTCGGTCTGGGTGATGGTCGGCGGCAGTTGCCAGAGTCACCAACCATCCGAAAGTTTAACCATGTTGCGAAAGTTGGCGACCAACTTCACCTTACTTATCTCCGCTTGGAGTCGTCTCATAACCACCTTCCCGCGAACTGCCCAAAGATGGCGAGAAGTTGTAGTGTTTGTGCGTGGAGCGGGAACGCACGGCCGTCGATGGGCGGAAGTCGTCACAGCGGCCCCAGAGGTCACACCACGAGGTGGCCGACGTGTTGCGCGGCCGGATCAGGTCCGGCGAGCTGCGACCGGGACAGCGCATGCCCACACAGGCGAAGCTGGCCGACGAGTTCGGCGTCGAGCGCGGCGCCGTGCGCCAGGCCCTGCGCATCCTGCAGTCGGAGCACCTGCTCACCAACGTTTCCAAGGGCAGCCCGGCGACTGTCGCCCCACGCCTGGGCACGGCGGCCGTCGGCGGTCCGGGAGCGGCCCCGCGGCCGACGATGGTGGAGCTTGCCCCTCGCATATCCGCCGCCTTCGCGGCCCCGCACGTGAAGATCGACGCGCTCTGTCTGACCTCCGTGTCCCTCACGCTCGCCGTGAGTGAGCCGTTGCGCGAGATTCACGCGGGGCGCATAAAACCGGCCAGAGTCGATGTCCGGGTGATGCTGCCCAGCCGGGACATCCCGCTCGCCTTCCCGGCCCCGGTCGACGCGTCCGTCGACGGCCGGCTGCAGCGCCGTTGGCTGGCCCAGCGCAACGCCCAGGGCCAGGTCCTCAAGCACAACCTGCTGGCCCTGCGGTCCACGCACGGCGTGGACGTCCATGTGTCCTTCCGCGCGCTGCCCTTCACACCGCCCGTGAAGCTGTACCTCCTCAACGGGCGGGAGGCGCTGTTCGCGTACTACACGGTGCAGCGGAAGGAGGCCGAAGTGGACAGTGAGCAGCTGGAGATGTACGACGCCGAGGGCACTCAGTCCACGCTGTTCGCGTTCGAGCGGAGCGCGGTCGCCGAGCCCCGGGACACGACCTTCGTGGAACAGTCCCGCCTGTGGTTCGACGCGCTCTGGGACACCATCAGCTCGGACCTGCTGCTCACGAGCTGACGGTCCACGGCCACCGGCTGACGGCCGCCGGCACCGGCTTCCTCCTGCTCGAGAGCGCGTCGCCTCACATCGCCGGTCCGGCGAACATCACCGCGAGGATGACCGCTCCGATCGAGCTGCACGTGTGGTTGTTGGCCTTCAGCCCGATGGTGAGGAACAGCAGGCCGACGATTCCCAGGGTGCCGTAGCGCCACTCGACGAAGCGCTGGAAGGCGATGACGGCGAGGGCGGAGACGAGGGCGATGGCAGCGGGCATGGTGGTACCTCCTCCGAGGGGCTGGCGCGGGCGGGGCGGTGCGGAAGCGGTGTGGGGGAGAACTCTGCCAACTTGACCAAGTTGGCGGCCAACTTTGTTTAAATGGTTCCCACTTGGTCTATGTTCATAACCACCTTCCCGTGAACTCCCCAAAGATGGGTGAGAGTTGTAGCGTTTGGTCGTGACCCAGGAGAACGTTGCAGTGAACGGCAGCAGAAAGCTCTCGTCCCAGGAGATCGCCGCCACCCTGCGGGAGCGCATCCGCAGCGGCGACCTCCGGCCCGGCGAGCGCCTGCCCACCCAGGCCGAACTGGCGGAGGAGTTCGGCGTGGAGCGCGGCACGGTCCGTCAGGCCCTGCGCGCGTTGCAGGACGACGGGCTGCTGAGCAACGTGAGCAAGGGGAGCCCGCCCCGGGTCGCCGAGGTCGGCCACCACGCGGGCAACGAGCCCCAGCCGACGATGGTGGGCCTCGGCCCCCGTCTGGCCGAGGCTTTCTCCGCGCCGCACGTCCGCATCGACGCGGCCTGTCTCACCGCCGAGACCCTGATGCTGGCCCTCGGCGAACCGGTCCGCCGTATCCACGAGGGAACGATCCGCCCGGAGTCCATCGACGTCCGTATCCTCCTGCCCTCCCGAAAGATCAACCTGGCGTTCCCGGTGCCGGTCGAGGGGCGCGGCGAGGACGACGAGGAGGATCCCGTCCACAAGCGCTGGCTCGACCAGCGCAACGCCCAGATCCGCGTCCTGCGCCACAACCTCCAGGCCCTGCGCACCTCGCACAAGCTCGACGTCCGCGTGACGTTCCGGGCTCTGCCCTTCACGCCGCCCGTCAAGCTCTACCTCCTCAACGGCCGGGAGGCCCTGATCGCCTACTACATGCTCATGAAGCGCGAGGAGCAGATGGCGGACGGCCCCCTGGAGATGTACGACGCCTTCGGCACCCAGTCCCTCCTCTTCTCCTTCGAGAAGGAGACCGGCCCCCGGGACGCCGCCTTCGTCGAGCAGTCGCAGCAATGGTTCAACGCCCTCTGGGAAACCATCACGACGGACCTGACACTCTCCTAGTGACTCCTGACACGGCTGATACGGCGCAGACTGAACCGGTGACAGAAGAGACAGCGGCCGCAGCGGCCCTTCGAGAACTGATCACACCCGTCCGCTTCGTGCTCTGGGACCTGGACGGGCCGATCTGTCGACTGTTTTCCGGGCACCCCGCGCACCAAGTGGCGCGAGACCTGGTGGAGTTGATCGACAGGCGCGGGCTGGGCGGTCTGCTGACGGAGCGGGAGCGGAGTACGGCCGACCCGCAGGTGGTCCTCCTGGGGCTGGCCCGGCGCCATCCGAGCAGCGACCTGATCATCGACGTGGAGAAGTGGCTCACCCAGCAGGAGCTGACCGCCGCGCCCAAGGCGTACCCCACCACCTGGGCCGACCCGCTCATCCGGACCTGGTCCCGGCGGGCCAGGTTCGCCATCACCACCAACAACTCGGCGCTGGCGGCCGCCCGTTACATCGCGACCCGGGGCCTCACCGACTGCTTCCCGTACATCTACGGCCGTACGCGCGACCTCGACCGGATGAAGCCGCACCCCCACACCCTGCGCCTGGCCCTCAACGCGATGGGCGCCGAACCGTCCCGCGCCCTGATGCTCGGCGACGCCCCCACCGATTTCGAGGCCGCCCGCGACGCCGGCGTCCCCTTCCTGGGCTACGCGCGTAACGAGGGCAAGCTCAAGGCCCTCCTGGACGTCGGCGTCCCCCTGGCCCACACGGTGAACTCACTGAAGCCGGTTCTGGACGTCCTGCGCACGCAACTGCCGGATCAGGCCTGAACCATGAGGAGGACGAAGACGAGCGCGGCCCACAGGGCCAGGCGCTGTCGTTCGACCCGGAGGGACACGGCCGCGACGACGAGCGGTCGCGGCCGCAGACCGCCTCGAACCTGCGGGACATCCCGTGAAGTTCGAGGAAATCGCGTACAGGTCCTTCGGCGTTGTTCGTCACGATCGCCAGCCGTTTCCCCTCCCCCGACAGGGTGTCCAGCAGCAGCGGGACCCCCGGTGCCGGCACCGCGCGGCCCACGGCCTCGGCCTCGTACCGCGTGACGATGTCGCTCGCCGTGCGCAGGACGGCGGGGTCGAGCGCGGCGCCCCCGTCGTGGTCCAGCATGTCCCTGAGGAGCTGGAGGACGCCGTGCGAGTCGTCGCACGCCTCCACGGCGGGGGCGAGCGCATTCCACTTCTTCCGCGCCATGGCCTTGATCTCCATGGCGACGGGCCCGGTCGACCGTCCGGCGAACAGATCGCAGACCGGGCCGTCGAAGTCGAGGAGGACGGCTTCGGCCCTGCCGAGCGGCCCGCGTGACCGGGGCGGCTCGGTCGTCTCGTCAAGGGTGGGGTTCATGGCACTCATCGGGGTCAGTGTGGTGCAGCCGACCGCCCGACCCGTGGGTGGGACACCTTCGGACAGGCGCGCGACGCGTGTCAGTACGGGGCGGGGCGCGTGAGCGTTCAAGTGGTGGAAGGCCGCCTGCCAATGCCTGGCTTCTGGCACGATGCTCGCCCACGAAGGAGTAACGTGCCTCCACTTCCTGGATTTCACCACGGGTGCGACCACGGCGAGAGAACGGGCGATGCCAGCTGATTCGGATTCCACGGGGCGGCGCCGCGCCGGTGAGATGAGCGCCGACCCGGGTGAGGTGGAGGGACCGCTCAGCGGCTACCACCACGAGACCTATGTCTTCCGCCTGCCGCCCGAGGCCGGTGTCGGGGAGGGCGGACGCTGGAAGTGCCGTGAGCCGCGCGAGAGCCTGCTGTGGTTCGACCGGCGCTGCTTCGACTCGGAGGAACGCCTGCTCACCGAGCTTCAGGGGCGTATCGACAACATTCCCGACCTCATCGAGGTCGAGGGCACCGTCCTCCAGCGGTTCATCGAGGGAGAGACGCTCGGGGCGCTCCACGCGTCCGGCACAACCGTCCCCGAGGAGCAGTTCGAGCAGATCCTCACCCTGTTCCGGCAACTGGTCGCCGTACGCCCTCGCACCCTGCTGGTGAAGCGGAGGTGCGAGGGGCAGGACCGCGCGCGGGAGAGCGACAGCGCGGGATTCCTCGACCGGCTGATCTGCTTCACCGAGGACCGGGTGTACGGGGAGAACCTGCCGGAGTACGGGGACCTGTTCGCGGATCTGCATCTGGACCACGACTCCTTCAAGCAGCTCAGGAAGCACGTGTCAGGCCTGAGCGAGCGCCCCTTCTGCCTCCTGCACGCCGACCTTCACCGGGAGAACCTCGTCGTCGACCGCGAGCGGCGGCTGTGGGCCATCGACTGGGAACTCGCGATGTTCGGCGACCCGCTCTACGACCTCGCCACCCACCTCTACCTGATGCGCTACCCGCGGGAACAGGAACGGCGCATGACGGAACGCTGGTGCGCGCTCGTGGAGGGCGTCCGCCCGGGAAGCTCCCGAGGCTGGCAGGACGACCTGCCGAAACTCCTCGACTACAAGAAGGCGCAGTCGGTGTTCACCGACGTCATCCGCACCTCACAGGCGCTCCGCCTCGCGCCCACGGCGGATCGCCCGGCGTACCAGGCCCTGCTCCGCCGCGCCAGCCGGGCGCTCCGTGACGTGCTGAGCAGGGGCGCGTACCCCCTGGGTGTCGAACAGGTCCCGGGCGTGCCGGCGATCGAGGCCGCGCTCACCCGGTGGCTCCGGACACCCGCCGGTAGTGCCTAGGCTCGACGGCATGAGTGAGAGCGGGAGCGGACGCGGCGGGGGCGGTGGGGGCGGCGGTGGGAGCCTGAGCCCGCAGCGGAGCGGGCTGCGGGAGCGCAAGAAGCTGCGGATGTACGAGACGGTGTCGGACGTGGCGATCCGGCTGTTCCTGGAGAAAGGGTTCGACGCGGTGTCCGTGGCCGAGGTGGCCGCGGCGGCGGAGATCTCCAAGCCGACGCTCTTCCGGTACTTCCCGGCCAAGGAGGACCTCGTCCTATACCGGATCGCCGATCACGAGGACGAGACGGCGCGGGTGGTCGCGGGCCGGGCCGCGGGGGAGTCCGTGGTGGGGGCGGTGCGGGCGCACTTCCTGGAGGGACTGGCACGGCGGGACCCGGTGACCGGGCTCAACGACCATCCGCAGGTGCTCGCGTTCCACCGGCTGCTCTACGGGACGCCGTCGCTGGTGGCGCGGGCGTACGGCCATCTGGAGCGGGCCGAGGCAGCGCTGGCCGAGGTGCTCGGGGGCGGGCTCGACGCGCGGGTCGCCGCCGGGCAGATCGTGACCGTACGGCGGGTGCTGGCGGAGGAGAACCGGCGGCGGGTGGAGCGGGGGGAGCCGGTCGAGGAGGTCGAGCGGGACGCCGTCGCGGCCGCCGTGCGGGTGTTCGGGCGGTTGGAGGGGGCCCTGCCGCTCGGGGTGTGATGAAGGGGGTTCGCACCGAGGAATTGCGATCCTCGGTAATAAATTTAACTCGGTTACATTTTTTTCGGTACGCTCGGCGGAATGACGCCTCCTCGCGCATCCGCCGACCCTGCCGACCCCGCTGACGCTGCTGACCCTGCCGCTGATGTCGCCGATGTGGCCCTCCTCCAGGACGCCCTGGCCCATGAACGCGCGTACCACGACACCTGCCGTGCCGCTCTCGCCGCCATGGTCGAGGGGGCGGACGAGCAGGTCGTCGTCGGTGAGGACGTCTCCGCCTCGGGCGCCGACGCGGAGGTGCTCGGGTACCGGCTGCGCAGCCGGGCCAAGGAGATGCGCGAGCTGCCGGAGGGGCCGTTGTTCTTCGGGCGGCTCGACTTCGCCGCTCGGGCCCCCGGTGACCACGCCGGGCAGAGCTATCACCTGGGGCGGCTGCGGATCAGCGAGGACCCGGCCGTGCCGCCGCTCGTGGTGGACTGGCGGGCCCCGGTTTCGCGGGCCTTCTACCAGGCGAGTTCCCGTGATCCCCAGGGCGTCGCCGTCCGACGCCGCTTCGGGTGGGCGCCGGGGAGCCGGGGGGACTCGGCGGACCTGACGGGGTTGGAGGACGAGCATCTGGAACGCCGGGCGCCCGCCCCGGACGACCCACGCCCCGCCTCTGCTGCGGCTTCCCCGGGCAGCCTCCTCGCCGCCGAGATCGAGCGGCCCCGGCTCGGGCCGATGCGGGACATCGCCGCCACCATCCAGCCCGAGCAGGACGATCTGGTGCGGGCCGACCTCGCGACCTCCGTTTGTGTGCAGGGCGCCCCCGGCACCGGCAAGACGGCCGTCGGGCTGCACCGCGCCGCGTACCTGCTCTACACCCACCCCCAGCGCATCCGCCGCGGCGGACTGCTGATCCTCGGCCCCAACCGCACGTTCCTCTCGTACATCGCGGAGGTGCTGCCCGCGCTGGGCGAGACGGGCGTACGGCAGTCGACGGTCACGGACGAGATCGCCCGGCATGAGGTGAGGGCGTGGGACGAGGAGCGGGCGGCGGTGGTGAAGCACGACGCGCGCATGGCGGAGGTGCTCCGGCGTGCGCTGTACGTCGGGGTAGCGGGCGGCGGGGTCGCGGGCGGCGGCGAATCCGGGAACGGGTTGGATCGGTCGGGGGCGTCGAGGGCGTCGGGGGCGTTCGACTCCCTCGTCCTGGCGGAGGGCTCGTACCGCTGGCGGGTGGCCGGGGACGAGCTGCGGCGGATCGTGACGGACGTACGGGCCGAGCAACTGCCGTACGACGTCGGGCGGGAGCGTGTCCGGGCGCGGGTGGTCCGGCTGCTGCAGGAGCAGGCGGAGCGGCGGGCCGGGCCCCGCCCGAACGCGTGGCTGTACCGGATCTCGCGGTCGCGGCCGGTCGGCGCGTACGTGGACGCCGTATGGCCGAAGGTCCGGCCGGAGGAGGTCGTGGCGCGGCTGCTCGGTGACCCGGACGTGCTCGCGGACGTGGCGGAGGGGCTGCTCGACGCGGACGAGCAGAAGGCCGTCAGCTGGGCGAAGCCGCCGCGTACCTGGCGGTCGGCTCGCTGGTCGGCCGCCGATCTCGTCCTTCTCGACGAGGTCGCGGGGCTCCTCGCCCACCCCGACGGCTACGGCCATGTCGTCGTCGACGAGGCTCAGGATCTCTCCCCGATGGAGTGCCGCGCGATCGCCCGCCGGGCGGCCTACGGGTCGGTGACCGTCCTGGGCGACCTGGCCCAGGGCACGACGCCGTGGGCCGCCCGCGACTGGCCCGGACTCCTTGCCCACCTGGGCAAGCCGGGCGCCCGTGTCGTTCCTCTGACCACCGGGTTCCGGGTGCCGCAGGCCGTCGTGGGACTGGCGAACGGGTTGCTGGGGAGGCTGGGGGTGGAGGTGCCGGCCGCCCGGTCCCTGCGGAGGGACGGGGAGCTGCGGATCAGGAGCGTTCGCGGAGAGGACGTCGTGGCTGAGGGCGTCGTCGCCGATGGCGTCGTCGCCGAGGTCGTGGCCGCCGTGCGGGACGCGCTCGGGTGTGAGGGGTCCGTCGGGGTCATCGCGGTCGATGGGCCCGATGTCGTACGGCTGCGTCAGGCGCTCGACGAGGCCGGGATCACGACGGGTGGGCCGGACGAACTACGTTCGCGGGTCGCTGTGTTGGGGGCCGGCGTCGCGAAGGGCCTGGAGTACGACCATGTCGTGGTCGTCGAACCGGCGGCGATCGCGGAGGCCGAGGAACGGGGGCTGCACCGCCTGTACGTCGTCCTCACCCGGGCGGTGTCGCGTCTGGACGTGGTGCACGCCCGTGCGTTGCCGTGGTGACTGACGTACGGGCGTGCGTTGTGGGTGACGGTATGGGCATGCGCTGTGAGGTGACGTGCAGAGGTGTGCGCCGCTCGTCGGTGCTTCACGCGGTTCGACGGGCCCGCCTCCGCGCCGCCGCCCTCACGAGTCTACGGTCTCGCTCTCGCGCTCCGCCCCCCACTCCTCGGGCTTCGCCGCGGCCTCCAGGACTGGGATCAACTGCTCCTCCTCGTAGGCGAGATGGGCTTCGAGGTCCTCGACGAGGCGCTCCACCTCGGGGAGTACGGCGGCGGGGGCGGCGTCCTCGGCCGTCACCACCCGGCGCAGTTCCTCGACGAGGACGGTGATGCGCTCGTGCTCCTCGTGGAGGCGGCTCAGGGTCGGGGCCAGCTCGGGGTGGCGTTCCCCCAGGAAGGGGAACAGGCCCATGGCCTCGCCGTCGTGGTGGTTGTGCAGACCCTGGCAGAAGGTGAGGCAGTTGACGCGGAGCTGGGCACCGAGGCCGGCCCTGCCGCCGCTGGCGGTCAACTCCTTCTTGATCAGTCCGAGTTCGCGCCGGAAGGCGTCATGGACGACCTTGAGGGCCTCGCCCATGGAGTCGGCGTTGATGTTCGGCGGGCCGGCCACGGGGACCTCGCGCAGGGCGACGACCGGGATCGTACGGTCCGTCTTCGCCTGGTACTCGGCCCACCCCGGCTCGTCCTCGACGGCTCGTGCGAAGGCCCGGTCCCGCTCTTCGCCGTGCAGTACGACGGCTTCGGCCTCGTAGGTGAAGGCCCCGGTCTCCACGGTCACCCGGGGGTCGGCCGTGATGTTCCGGTACCAGTCGGGGTGCTTGGGCGAGCCCCCGGCCGACGCGATGACCAGGATCGTGCCGTCGCCGTCGGGGAGGTAGCCGAGGGGAGTCGTGTGCCGCTTGCCGGTACGCGCGCCGGTGGTGGTCAGGAGGATCAGGCGGGCGCCTTCGAAGTAGCCGCCGACCTCGCCGTGACGGGCGCGGAATTCGTCGATGACTTGCTGGTTGAAGGGGTTGGGCATTCTCTGCTTTCGGGGTTGAGGGCGACACGGTTCGTTGGTTCGTCGCGGAATGCGGGCAGGGGTGATTGCCACGGCGCGCGGTTCAGCGTGTTGCCGACGGAATGCATGCGTACTCAATGCACGCTGAAGGGATTCGTGTCGACGGAATGCGTGCTGAAGGAATGTTCGTAATGTTCGGAACATTCGCCGACGGAATGTGTGCCGACAGAACGTGCGGCGAAATAGGGCGCGCTGTGGTGTGGTGAGGTGAGGCGCGGATGGCGCAAGGGGTTCGACGCGCGCGGCAGCAACACCGAGGGGTGAGAACGGTGTTGGAGGCAGATGTTGAGCGCGCGGAATTCAACGGGCGGGCTCCTGGCCCGCCCCGGCCTCACTCGGAGGCCGGGTAACCCATCCGCTCACGGCACAAGGCCGACCCGGCAGTCATGCGCCCACGATAAGGGGTGGGGGCAGGGCCGGGCAATATGTATTCCGCCGGAATTACGGAGCCTTTCCGTCGGCCTCCTTGGCCGCGCGTTCCACCCGGTCCCGGTACTCCTCCCACCACGCCGGGTCGTTGGACGGGAGACTGGGACTGCCCTCGCTTATGCCCGCCGCGCCGTCGATGAGTTCCCGGAGGATGTCGGCCTGCCCGGCGTGCCGGTGGGTGTCGGCGATCACGCGGACGACGGCGTGGTGCAGCGTCATCTCGTCCCGGTCGTCGGGCCACCACGGCACCCGGCCGACGGTGTCCAACGGCAGCGCGTCGATGGTGGCGTCCGCGTGGACCCAGGCCCGGCGGTAGAGGCCCACGATGTCCTCGCGGGACTCGGCGGCGGTGGCCCACATGTCCGAGTTGAGCTCGGCGGCATCGGCGAGCCAGGGCAACGCCTCGCCCGACGGGCGCGCGAAGGTGTCGCCGAGATAGCCCAGTTCGATACCGGCGGCGTGCTTCAGCAGCCCGAGGATGTTGGTGCCGGTCGGTGTCATCGGGCGGCGGGCGTCGTACTCCGACAGCCCGTCGAGCTTCCACACCAGGGCATCGCGGGCGGACTGCAGATAGCGGAGGAGGTCGGCCTTGGCGTCAGTGTCGGCGGTGGTCATGACCCCAGTCTCCGGCCCACACGATCTTTGTCCACCGCCCCTCAACGCTCCCGGCTCCCCGCTTCCGTTCACGTTCCCTGTTTCGAGTTCCCTGTTTCGAGTTCCCCGGTTCGTGCTCCGCGCTCCGCTGCCTCGGCCACCCATTGCCCACCGCCCGCCGCTCAGTAGGCTGATGGCCATGGACGCGTTCTTACCTCCCCGCGTACGTCGGGCACCGCGCCGCTGGGCCGTTTGTCCGAGGGCCGTTCGTCCGAGGACGGTTCGTCCGAAGACGGTTCGTCCGAAGGCGGGACGCTGATCCATGGATACGGTGCCGCTGATCGCGGGAGGCGTCGTCGTGCTCGGCCTCTGCCTCCTCCTCGCGGATCGCGTCCTGCTGGCCATGGAGGCCAGGGGCTGGATCTACTGGCGCAGGACCAAGACTCTGTCGTCCCTCGGTGCCGAACTGGTCCAGGAGATCGACCCCGGAGCCCAGGCCGTCAGGCGCGGCATGGAACAGGAACGCGTACGCAAGAACGTCAGGCCGGCCGAGGACCCGCCCTTCCGGGTGGACCTGGACGGGGGGACGGTGCGCATCCGACGTCCAGGTCCACCACCCGGCTCCGACACACGCGCACCGCACCCACCCGCGGATCCGTCGCCGGAAGCCCCGTAGCGCGCGGCCTCAGGCAACGGCTTCAGGCAACGGCTTCAGGTAGCGGCCTCAGGCAGCGGCCTCGGTCGAGGCGGACGGGAATTCGTACACCGTGAAGTCGGTGAGGCGGACGTATCCGAGGCGCTGGTAGAGGGCGTTGCTGGTGGGGTTGCCGGGGTCTGTGAAAAGCACGACGTCCTTCGCGCCCGCGGCCAGCGCGGCGCGGCTCACCTCGACCGTGACGGCCCCCGCGTAGCCGCGACCCCGGAGGTGGGCCGGGGTGTAGACCGGGTCCACCCTGACCATGCCGCCGACGATCGAGGTGGCGGCCGCCATGGAGACGGGCGTGCCGTCCGGGGTCTGCCAGAACGTGAAGTTCCTGTCGCCGAAACGCGAGTCGTCCCAGGCGCCCGCGTCGATCAGGTCGATGGAGTACTGCTCCCCGACCTCGACACAGAACTCACGGCACCACCGGACGAGTTGCTCACGGTCCTGCTCTCCCGCGAGGTGGCCCCGGCCCTCCGGGAAGGGGTCCTGCGGGGTGAGCGTGCCGAGGCGGTAGAGGTGCAGCCGCGTGGTGACCACCGGCTCCGCGCCCATCCGCCGCTGCCAGGCCTCGGCGAAGGCGGTCGACGCGTCGTGGTCCGCGCTGACGCCGGGCACGGGGCGTCCCAGGTCGGCCAGGCGGGCGGCGAGCGCGTCGGCCTGATCGGCTGCCATGGAGGTGAGGCTCAGATAGCCGGTCGGGATGCGCTGGTAGCAGCCGGCGTGGACCTCGCCGTCGAGCTCCAGCCGGCCGAACACGGGTGGTTCGGCGGGGTTCGCGGACACCCCGTTGGCGCGGTGCTTCTCGGTCACCGTCAGGTGCATGGTGTGCAGGGCGGGGCGCGAGCGCAGGAAGTCCCCGGCTCGGGAGAGGAACTCGTGGACGTCTTCGGTGAGGTGCCAGTCATCCGGGCGCATGCGTTCATGATTTCGCGCACCGCGCGGGTGCCTCGTGCTTTTCCGCCAGGACGAGGCAGCGGGGCCGCCCGTGGGGAGCGAAGCCCGGCGCGGCCCTCGGTGGTGCGGGGGACGGGAGCGCGGGGGAGGCCCTCGCGGAGATCGTTGTCCGGAAAACGCCGACGCGGCCGTACCCAGCTCCCTGGCGTCCCGTGGTGCCACGTCGGCGTTCTGTGATGCCATCGAGAGTCACGTGGTGCCACGTGGTGCCACGCCGTGTCATGTGGCGCCATATGGCGCCGCGCTGGTGTTGTGCTGGCTTGGTGCTGGTGTTGTGCGGGGTGCCACGCCGCGCCAAGCGGTGCCATGTGACGCCACACGGCGCCATCCTGCACCACTCGCGACGACTGCCGACTCACTCGGGGCTTTGCTGGTGCCAGCTCTGGCGTCCATCTCGGAAGCGTGTCTGACCTGCGATAATTCGCCCAATGAACCCCGGGGCGCCCATCCTCGACCGCCGGCTTGCGCCAACTCGGCTTCACATGGCGCCATGCATGTGCCATGATGGCGTCATGGACCTCACCCCGTATGTCGACCGCCTCCGTCAGGAGCTCGTCGTCGCCGCCGAGGCCGGCGGTGACGAGGCCCGCGCGCTGGCCGAGCGGCTCGTCGCGCCCCTGGACTCCGCCACCCGCCTCACCCTCCTCACCGCCCTCTCGGCGGCGATGAGCGAGGTCACCCGGGAGCTGGCACCCGGCTCGGTCGACGTACGACTCCGTGGCGCCGACCCGGAGTTCGTGGTGACCCTGCCGACCACCCCGGTCCAGGATGTGACGGCGCCCTGGACCGAGGCGCCCGCCCCGCCCCCCGCGCCGGAGGGCGACGACGGCGCCTCGGCCCGCATCAACTTCCGCCTCCCGGCCCACCTCAAGGCCCGTCTGGAGGAGGCGGCCGGCCGCGAAGGGCTCTCGGTCAACGCCTGGCTGGTCCGCGCCACCTCCGCCGCGCTCACCCCGGGGCCCGGACCCGGACCCGGCACCCGTCCGGGCCCGCCCCCCGCCTCCACGCCGAACCGCGCGACCGGCGACCGGAACTTCACGGGCTGGGTCCGCTGAACCACCGGGCCGGAGCCCTGTCTCCGCCCGCCCGCGCGTCCGTCCGCCCCGCACCACCGTCACCCACCCCTCCAGAGAGGACGGGAGATCCGTCATGCCTTCCTACGAAACCCCCGAGGCGATCACCGCCATCGTCGAGTACGCGATCGGCAACGCCCGGATCATCGCCACCGACGGCACCGAGACCTTCGTCGACGTCCAGCCCTCCAACCCGTCCTCCGAAGCGGACCTCAAGGCCGTCAAGCAGACGAAGGTGAACTGCTCCGGCGGTGTCCTCACCGTGAAGGGCCCGCGCAAGAGCACGCCCTTCGGGAAGATCGGCGGCATCGACATCACCGTCTCCCTGCCGACCGGCTCCACTCTGGAGGGCACCACCCAGGTCGGTGACTTCCACTGCTCCGGACGCCTCGGCGAGACCCGACTGAAGACCTCGGTCGGCGACCTCCACGTCGAGGAGACCACCACCGCCCGGCTCAAGAGTGAACTCGGCATGGTCCACCTGGACCGCGCCACCGGCTCGGTCGAGATCATCGCGGCCGGCCGCGTCACCGTCGGCACGGTGGAGGGCGGCCTGGTCGTCAAGAACGGCAACGGGGACACCGAACTCGCCGAGATCACCGGCACGTTGGAGGCCTCCGCCGCGAACGGGCGTATCGATGTCGGCACCGCCCACTCCGATGTGGAGGCCAAGTCGGCCAACGGCGGTATCCGACTGGGCCGGGTCACCCGGGGCCGGGTCACCCTCCGCGGCTCCGTCGGTGACCTGGAGGTCGGCATCCCGGAGACCACCGCCGCCTGGCTCGACGTCCACACCGACGTCGGTGTCCTGCGCAGCGCCCTCGGCACGGCCGCAGGCCCCGGCGACGCGACGGACACGGTGGAGGTCACCGCCCGCACCGCCGTCGGCGACATCCACATCCGCCGCGCCTGACCGGCGGGGGCGTACGCCCATAGCCCCCGCCGGGCCCCACCCCACCCCACCCCGTCCCGCCTCGTTTCTCCGCCGGAGCCCAGCACCTGCTCCCCCGGGCCCCGCCTCTCCGTCTCCGCCGGGCCCGTTTCAAAGCCAGCGGCTCATCGCTCTGCTGGGGCTCGTCTCCCGGCCGACGCGCGTCCCTCTCATGAGGCTCGTCTCCCGGCCGGCGCCCGTCTCTCTGCTGCGGCTCGTCTCCCGGCCGACGTCAACGCTCAGCCCGCGCGCGTATCCCCGTAGAACGGCAACTCTTCTCCCCTCCCACGCGCCCCCCTTCTCCCACTCCACCAAGGAGCTATCTGTCATGCCCACATCAAAATCACCCGCATCGAAGTCACCCATGCCGATGTCGAAGTCGCCCACATCGGAGTTGTCCGGCGCGTCAGACGCCACCCGCGCCCCGCGCCCCCGCCGCACCTCGGCCGCCGCCGCCGGTCTCACCGCCACCGGCCTCACCAAGTCGTACGGCGACAAGCAGGTCCTGCGCGGTATCGACCTCGACATCCCGGGCGGCACCGTCTTCGCCCTGCTCGGCCCCAACGGCGCGGGCAAGACCACGACAGTCCAGATCCTGTCGACGCTCATCGCCGCCGACTCCGGCACCGCCCGCCTCGCCGGTCACGACCTGGACCGCGAAGCCGACGCCGTACGCAAACTCATCGGTGTCACGGGCCAGTTCGCCGCCGTCGACAACCTCCTCAACGCCGAGGAGAACCTGATGCTCATGGCGGACCTGCACCATCTGTCCCGCCGCGAGGGCCGACGCCGCGCCGCCGACCTGCTCGCCCGCTTCGACCTCACCGAGGCCGCCCGCAAGCCCGTCGCCACCTACTCCGGCGGGATGCGCCGCAAGCTCGACCTGGCGATGACGCTGGTCGGCGACCCACGGATCATCTTCCTCGACGAGCCCACGACCGGTCTGGACCCGCGATCCCGCCGCACCATGTGGGAGATCATCCGCTCCCTGGTCGACGAGGACGGCGTGACGATCTTCCTCACCACCCAGTACCTGGAGGAGGCCGACCAACTGGCCGACCGCATCGCCGTGCTCGACGGCGGAAAGCTGGTCGCCGAAGGTACGGCGGAGGAGCTGAAGCGGCTGATCCCAGGCGGTCACATCTTGCTCAGGTTCGCCGACCCCGGGGCTCTGGAACTGGCCGCCTCGCACTTCGCCGCGACCGCCCGCGACGACGAGGAACTCACCCTCCAGATCCCCTCCGACGGCACCGTCGTCACCCTCCGCGCGGTCCTGGACATCCTCGACGGCGCCGGCGTCACCCCCGAGGCGCTCTCGCAGCACACCCCGGACCTCGACGACGTCTTCCTCACCCTGACCGGCGACAAGCAGCAGCAGGAGATCTCCCGATGAGCAGCATCAGCTACGCCGCCCGTGACTCCGTCACCATGTTCCGCCGCAACATGAAACGAGCGATCCGCTATCCGTCCGTCGTCATCACCATCGTGATGATGCCGGTCCTCTTCCTGCTCCTGTTCAACTACGCCTTCGGCGGCGCGCTCGGCGCCGGCATCCAGGGGCCGCAGGCGCCGCAGGGTGGTCAGGGTGGCGATATCGACTCCATCAACTACATCGACTACGTCGCACCCGGCATCATCCTGATGACCGTCGCCACCGGCTGTATCGGAGCCGCCCTCGGCGTGTGCATGGACATGACCGAGGGCATCGTGAACCGCTTCCGCACCATGTCGATCTCCCGGGCGTCGTTCCTCACCGGCCACGTCCTGGGCACTCTGGTCCAGACCGTCGTCGGCACCGTCGCCGTCACAGGTGTGGCCCTGGCCATCGGCTTCCGGCCGAACGCCACCGCCGTGGAGTGGCTCGCCGCCGCCGGCCTGCTGACCGTGCTGGCCCTGGCCCTGACCTGGCTCTCGGCCGGCATGGGCCTGGTCGCCAAGACCGTCGAGTCCGCCAGCAACATGCCGATGCCCATCACCTTCCTGCCGTTCCTGGGCAGCGCCATCGTCCCGACCGACTCCATGCCGACCGGCTTGCGCTGGTTCGCCGAGCACCAGCCCTTCACCCCCGTCAACGAAACCCTCCGCGGCCTGCTGATGGGCACCGAGATCGGCAACAGCGGCTGGATCGCCCTGACCTGGTGCGCGGCCATCGGCCTCACCGGCTACCTCTGGTCCAAGTCCGCTTTCAGGCGGGGCGTCCGCAGTTGACCCGACGGCCCGCTCCGCCTCCGCTGAGGTGGAGCGGGCCAATCGTGGTCAGCCCGGCATCCTGGCCAGGGCATGTCTGGATCGCTGAGCACGACAACTGTCATCAGATTCGCATCGTCCTTGGCGTCTACCGCTCCTATTGCAAGCAAATGCGGGCAAGGTCAGGACTGCGCGCTCCGGAATGCGAGAAACCGGCTGAAGGCCTCGTGGCTGTCGGGGGTGAAGCGCCACTCCTGTAGGGCCGACCGCAGCTCAGGCTCCGTCAGCCAGCCATGCCAGGCGACCTCATCGGGATCGGGGACCACCGCATCCGGCACCACGGCTTCGTGCACACCCAGCCAGTGAGGGCTCAAACCGCTGCGATTGATGAACGTGAACAGCAAGCACGGCCGCACGCGGATGCCCAACTCCTCAGCCAGCTCCCGCGCAGCGGCCTGTTCATAGGACTCACCGGCATCCACGGCGCCACCGACCACGACCTCGTTGAGCCCGGGGAAACGAGACAGCTGCTCCGACCGCCGGTGGACGAGAATCCGCCCACGCTCATCACGACACACCGTCACGGCGACCCGATGCAACCAACCCGCCCGGATGGCCTGTCGGCGGCTGACCACCACCCCCAGAACACGATCTTGACCGTCGACACGCTCCACCAGTTCATCCACGACGCACACCCTGGCAGAGCCCACCGACAGCGCCGCCGTCCGGCGACACGTGGACGGCGGCCAGAGAGCACCGGCACCAAAAGGCCGACGCGGATGACGACAGACGCCCTGACCGGCGGTGCCCGGAGTTGAGTGAGACGGGACTTGGAGATGTGTCTCACTCAAGTCCGGGCAGGAAGCCGTGCTCGCAGGGTCGGGTGGTGGGCGCCGGGGCGTTATGGGCTCAGGTGTCGGCAGGTGTGGCGTCGAGGGCGGCCAGGTCGAAGCCAGCCTCGGCCAGGACGTCGGCGGCGACTCCGCGGCCGACCTGGGCGAGTCCGATCAGCAGGTCGTGGCTCCGTCCTGCCCAGTCGTTCAGCCCTCGGAGCATGGTGTGACGGACACGAAGGCGTCGTAGTGGTCGCGGTACGTCTCCGTGTATGTCGACGGCGGGCACAACGCCGCGCGCCGCCGCATCACGCGAGCGTCCTCGGGGAGGATGTACCGCGCCTTCACATACGCGCGCACCTTGGCGTCGAAGGCCCTGCGGTATGCCCTGTGGTCGGCGAATCCGAGCTGCTGCACAGTGCGCACGTCGTCGTAGGAGCCAAAGAAGCCGGTGGTGTACCGGGCCTCGCCGAGTTCGACGAACGGCAGGCGGGGGACTGCCCGGCCGGTGCCGTCCTCGGTGATCGCGTTGCCGCGTGCGTCGCGGGCGACGGTGCCGTCGTCCAGGGTGCGCAGCCGTGTACTGGCGGGAGGCGCCGAGCTCCTGCGCAGCACCCACTCGTGCCCCTGGAGGAAGTGCGCGCGCAGCGCGGGGTCCCAGGTCGCAGGCGTGGTTCCGGCCGCAGGCAGGCCTGGCGGGTTGGCGTCGAGCAGATCGGGGATGTGCGGGGATCCCGCGACGGTGTAGAAGCGGTACTGCTTCGGCGCGATGCCCTGGTCGGTGAGGGTGGAGGCGTCGTCCGCCTCCGAGTTCACGACGACGACCTTGCCCTTGTAGCGGCCGGCGGCGATGTCCGCCTGCGGGTCGAAGAAGTCCGTGGTGAACGGCATGGCGAGGTCGAAGACACCCGAGGCGTCACCGGACGCGATCAGCCGCAGAACGGGGTAGGAGCTGTCGGAGAAGCCCGCCACGTACCGCCGGGACAGCTTGCCCACCGTCTTCGGCGTGCCGGACAGGGCGCGGGCGAACACCGTGATGATCTCGTCGTCGACGCGCGCCCCTTCCTCGTCGAAGCCACCCTCGATGAAGGTCCCGGGCACCGACGGGTCCAGGATGCGGTTGGCCAAGGTGCTCCAGCCGATTCCCGCGTGTACAAAGCCGCGGGTGAAGAGGAGCTCGGGGCGCAGGTACCCGTTGAGCGTGCCGAGACCGACGGCGAAGTGCGGCGGCTCCACCAGCACCGTGCCGTTGGTACGGCGCGGGTCCTTCGGGGCGCTGATCCGGTACGGGACGCGGAACCGTCCGGTGGACGTCCGCCCCTCGAACACGCCGTCGTACCGGACGTAGGGGAGCCCGCCGAAGGTGCCGAGCGGTGTGACGGTGGGCGAGCCGAGCCGCCCGCCAGTGGTGTCCGGGGCGACCGGGGACGGTGACGGCTGCCGGGGGGCAGCCTCGGCGGACGGTGCCAGCAGGGCCAGGCCCAGGACGGCCGGGAACAGCGCGCGCAGGGCCACGCGGGCCCGCCGTACCCCTGGCCGCGAGCCGGAAAGATGCCAGAACATCAGTGCTCCTCCTGTGGTCCGCCTGGTGCGGGTCGTCGGTGTGCCGTGCCGGGCCCAGCCGATCACCTTCCGTCGCCCACGGCCTTCCGGCCACGTCCGAAGGGGGAAGGTGCTGCGCTGCATGGCCCAACTGCCCCTGGCCACGGGGTTCCGCATTCCTGACCCAGGACGAGCGGTGCCCGAGGGCCGCACCTGCCGAGTTCAGCCACCGAACGGTGCGAAACTCACCGACGGGCTGCGCACCGCGAGGGAACGCGGCAACACCGCGCCGCATCCTGGACGGCCGGGCGGAGGTTTGCCTGGTCCGACGGCAGCGAAGTGCCCCGCTCGTCCGTAGTAGTGCTTCAACCCAGCCCAGTTGACTGAATCCCATCCCGTCCACCTGCGCGCGGCCCCACCGCCGTGTTATCCACGAAGCTCAAGTGAGGCCGCAGCGACCTTCACGCCTGTGGCCGCGCTGTGCCAACCACGGCTGCGAAGTGTCAACCATCGCGAGCAGTCACACCGTCCCGCGCAGTGGTGTAGCGCACTTTTGCAAGCGGGTGCTTGCAATAGTTAGCGGGGGTGGGGCATGGTGGAGGCATGGCATCGCTCAACGTCGGCAATCTCGGTGAGTACCTGCGTGAACAGCGGCGAAACGCGCAGCTGTCGCTCAGGCAGCTCGCCGACGCCGCCGGGGTGTCCAATCCGTATCTGAGCCAGATCGAGCGCGGGCTGCGCAAGCCGAGCGCGGAGGTGCTGCAGCAGGTCGCCAAGGCGCTGCGGATCTCCGCCGAGACGCTGTACGTGCGGGCCGGCATCCTCGACGCCGAGCGGGACCGGGACGAGGTCGAGACGCGCGCCGTCATCCTCGCCGATCCCACGCTGAACGAGCGGCAGAAGCAGGTGCTGCTCCAGATCTACGAGTCCTTCCGCAAGGAGAACGGATTCGAGATCGGAGTCGAGGCCGGATCCGAGATCGGATCCGAGGTCGGGGTCGGGGCCGCGGCGGAAAGCGGCATACGGATCGACGCCGAAACAGCTGCCACAGCGACGGCGGCGACGGCGCCGGTGACGACGGATACCGCGGGCGTCGAAGACACCCCGGCCCCCGGCTCTCACAAGGCCGACGGAGGCGATGCCGGTCCGCGGCGGACGGCGAGCTGACCACGCCTACCGCGAAACCGAAGTCCAGACCGAAGCCGAAGCCCAGGCCCAAGCCCAAGTCCAGACCGAAGTCGAAGCCCAAGCCGTCGAACCGGACCGGAACGACTACAAACCCTCAGCAGCAAGCAACCCGGAGGACCCTCACCATGGCCATCACCGACGACATCCGCAAGGCCGTCACCGACCCGACCCCCCTCTACTTCGCCGCCGGCACCGCCGACCTCGCCCTCCAGCAGGCGAAGAAGGTCCCCGGCCTCGTCGAGCAGCTGCGTGCCGAGGCGCCGGCCAAGATCGACGCCGTGCGCCAGACGGACCCGAAGGCCGTTCAGGAGAAGGCGACCGCCCGCGTCAAGGAGACCCAGGAGAACCTCCAGACCAAGGTCACCGAGATCATCGGCACCCTCGACACCGACCTGAAGAAGCTCGGCGAGAGCGCTCAGGACCTCGCGCTGCGCAGCGTCGGCGTCGCCGCCGAGTACGCGGTGAAGGCCCGCGAGGCGTACGAGCGCGTCGCCGAGCACGGTGAGCAGGCCGTGCGCACCTGGCGCGGTGAGGCCGCGGAGGAGATCGAGGAGCTCGCGATCGCCGTCGAGCCGAAGTCCCAGCCGGTCGAGGTCAAGGACGAGCCGGCGGCCGCGAAGCCGGTCCCGGCCCAGGCCGCGCCCGCCCCCGCCCCCGCCGCCGCCAAGAAGCCCGCGCCGAAGAAGGCTCCGGCGCGCAAGACCACGGCCGCGAAGAAGACCACCCCGCCCGCCAAGTAAGCGGAAGGGCGAGCTGCCGAGTGGGCGACATAGCCGACGACGGAGTCGGCGACAGAGCGAGGGGTACGCGTGCAGGTACGTGCGTAGTGCCTCTCAGTACCTCGCGGTACGGAGACGGGCCGGGCACCTTTGGGGTGGCCGGCCCGTTCTACGGGTACGGTGGCCGCGTGGGAGAAACGGTCGGTATGCGGATGCGTGAACGGAACGGGCGGTGGTGGGCACCATGCTGATGAACGGCTTCGCGGGGTTCATGGGGCTGTTGCAGCTCGCTGTGATCGCACTCGCCGCGTTCGCGCTGATCGACGCCACCTTCCGGCGGGAGGACGCCTTCCGCGCGACGGACAAGCAGACCAAGGTCTTCTGGCTGATCATCCTCGGGATCGCGCTCGTCGTCAGCCTGCTCTTCCCGCTGCTGTCGTTCCTCCCGATCATCGGCCTCATCGCCAGCATCGTGTACATCGTCGACGTACGCCCCGCGGTGCGGCAGATCTCCGGCGGCGGTGGCCGCGGCGGCAACCGGGGCTCCAGCAGCGACGGCCCGTACGGCCCCTACAACGGCGGCCGGTGACCTCCTCCGAGGTCGTGCCTCGTCCGTCCTCGTCCGAGGCCGAGCCTGCTCAGGCTTCCCGGTCCAGCAGGAGGACCGCCACGTCGTCGGTCAGTTCGCCGCCGTTGAGGTCCCGGACCTCGTTCACGGCGGCGCGCAGCAGCTCCTCGCCGCGCAGACCCTCGGCGAGCTGGCGGCGGACCATCTCCACCATGCCGTCCTGACCCAGCCGTTCCTTGCCCTGGCCGATCCGGCCCTCGATCAGGCCGTCGGTGTAGAGCATCAGACTCCACGCGGCGCCCAGTTCGATCTGGGTGCGCGGCCAGCGGGCGTTCGGCAGCAGACCGAGGGCCGGGCCGCCGTTGTCGTACGGCAGCAGCTCCGCCGGCGGGGTCGGTCGGCCGCCCTGGCCGTGGCGGACGATCAGCGGTGCCGGGTGCCCCGCGAGGCAGAGGCCCGCGCGGCGACCGTCGGGGGCGATGTCGACCGTGCAGAGCGTCGCGAAGATCTCGTCGCTCTCGCGCTCGTGCTCCAGGACGCGCTGGAGCGTGGACAGCAGCTCGTCGCCGCAGAGCCCCGCGAAGGTCAGCGCCCGCCAGGCGATGCGCAGCTCCACGCCGAGCGCCGCCTCGTCCGGGCCGTGCCCGCAGACGTCGCCGATCATCACGTGCACGGTGCCGTCCGGGGTGCGGACGGTGTCGTAGAAGTCGCCGCCGAGCAGCGCGCGGGAACGGCCCGGCCGGTAGCGGGCGGCGAACCGCAGGGACGAGCCCTCCAGGAGGGGGGTCGGCAGCAGGCCGCGTTCCAGGCGGGCGTTCTCCTGGGCGCGCAGCTTGGACTCGGTGAGTCGGCGCTCGGCCGTGTCGGACCGCTTGCGCTCCACCGCGTAGCGGATCGCGCGGCTCAGCAGTCGGCCGTCCACTTCGTCCCGGAACAGGTAGTCCTGTGCGCCCACCCGAACCGCCTCGGTGCCGCGTTCGGCGTCGCCCGAGTCGGTGAGGGCCAGGACGGCGTGGCGGGGGGCCAGGTCCAGGACGTGTTTGAGGACGGCGAGTTCGTCGTCGGGGCGGTCGGCCGACTCGGTGTCCGGGTCGGTGGGGCGGGGCGGTGCCGGGAGTGCCAGGTCCAGGAGGATGCAGTTGACGTCGTCGGTCAGCAGCCGCTGGGCCTCGGTGAGGTTGCGGGCCGTGCGCACACGGATCGGCTTGCCCGCCGAGTCGAGCAGTTCGGGCACGTTGAGGGAACCCGCCGGGTCGTCCTCTATGAGGAGCACCGTGAGGTTGGTGGGGCCGGGCTGGGGGGCCGGGCCCGTGGCACCGGGGCCGACGGTGTCGGAGCCGGGCGGGTTTGTGGAGTTGTCTGCAGGGGCCAGGGCCGAGGCATTCATGGCAGCCCCCTCTCCGGACGGTCCGCTGGGCGCGGACACGGCGTGCGCCTGACCACTCTCCGCGGCCGGGATCGCTCTCTGCCGCGGTACGGGTACGGGCATCGTGTTGGGTTCCTTCCCTCCCCCCGAGGGCACGGCGGGCGAGGGACCTCGACCCACCGACGGGGACCTTAGCGTCAGGCGCCGCCGCAACGGAATGGGAGACGGGGCGCCGGGTGGTAAACAGCCGACGTCATATGCCGCATCCCGTACCGCACTTGGACATGGCAGGGCTTTCCCCTGGGATGACGAATGTCACGCGCCGGAGGTTGAGCCGGGTGACGAAGGTGTCGAGAGTCACGTGGGGTGGCTCACGGTGGGGATGTTGTGGGAGTGGGCGTGCGGTGCGGTGTGGGTGGGGTGCGGGGGTTTGGTGCGGTACGGGGGGTGTTGGGGGCGGGGGCGTTGGGGTGCGGTGTGGCGCGGGGGCGGCGCCGGGGGCTTGCCCTCGGTCTCCGGCTCAGCCCGTCGGCTCAGCCCTCCTCGGTCACCCTGGCCTCCGGCTCAGCCCTCCGCCTTGGTCGCCCCGGCCTCCGGCTCAGCCCGTCGGCTCACGCGTCCGGACGTACGACGCCCAGGATCCGCATCGTGCCCGCGCCCGCGATCGACACCTTCCGGTTCGGACGGGGGGCGTGGACGATGGAGCCGTCGCCCAGGTACATGGCGACGTGGCTGGCATCGGCGTTGTAGATGATGAGGTCACCGGGCCGCATGTCCTGGATGTCGATGTGCTTGAGCTGGCGCCACTGCTCCTGGGAGGTGCGGGGGATGGTCAGCCCTGCGGCGGCCCACGCCTCGCTGGTGAGACCGGAGCAGTCGTAGGTGTCGGGCCCCTCGGCGCCCCATTCGTACCACTTGCCTATTTGGTTCGTGGCGAACTCGACGGCCTTCTTCCCCTGCGGCGTCGCCTTGCCGTTGATCTCGGCGAGTATCCCGGAGTCCAGCCACGCCGCCTGTGACTTCTGCGCGGCCTCCTCCTCCAACTGCGCCAGCCGCTCCCGCTCTTCGTCCTCCAGCTGGCCTTCCAGCTCCTCGGCGGCGGCGATCTGTTTCTTGATCTTCTTCTTGGCCTTCTCCTTGGCCTTGCGATTGGTCTCCAGTTTTTCCCAGCGCGCGGAGGCGTCCTTGGAGTACTGCTCCAAGTCCTGCTGGGTCCGGGTCATTTCGGCGAGCAGACCCTTGGTCGCGAGCTGACCCTGACGCAGGCGGTCCGCCCCCTCCAGGAAGTCCTGGGGGTTCTCGCTCAGCCACAGCCGCACCTCGGCGGGGAGGCCGTTGCCCCGGTACTGGGCGCGGGCCGCGGCGCCGATGAGGTCCTGCAACTTGTCCAGCTTCTGCTGGCCCTTGACGACCTCGTGGGCCAGATCGACGAGCTCCTCGGACTGCTTGTCGGCCTTCTCCTCGGCTGCGTTGTACGCGTCAGTGGCGACCGCGGCGTCGTGGTAGAGGCCCTCCAGCTTGGTGCGGACGCGCTCCAACTCCTCGTTCGTCACCGGAGTCGAGCCGGGCGAAGGCGAGGACGAGGACGAGGGTGTCGGCGTCGGACTCGGGGTCGGCTCGGCCGGTTTCGTCTGGCTCGCGTACGCGGTGACCGGCGCGCCCAGTACGGTCATCGCGCAGACCACGGCCACGGCCGCCATGGTCAGGTTCCGCTTGCCGACTCCCATGCCTCTTGCCCCCAACCCCAATGGAAACAGAACTGATTAACCGTCAGTAACTTGCCGGTGCCCGGGTGATCGTGTCACGGCGTCGCGGAATGCGACAGAGGTGGGCAAGAACTCACTTCTGCCCGCCGCCTCTTCCTCCCTCCCCTGCTCCCACCTGCGTGACACCGTTCCCGTCTGTCCGACGAACGGCCCGAGGCGATCGTTCCCATGCGTCACGAAAATGTTGCTCTCCGTAATCAAGGTGCGGAATGCCGGGCGTGCGGCCACGAGGATGCGCGGAGACGAGGGCGGACGGAGACGAGGGCATGCGGAGGCGACGACGTACGGAGACGAGGACGTACGGAGACGAGGACGTACGGAGGCGAGGAGGCGGACGGGGCTGTCGGCTAATGGCGGGGCCGCGGCGCCAACGCCTCCCACGCCACCGTGACTTCGCCCTGGCGCCAGCGCGAGACCCCGTCCAGTACCGGCCAGTCCGCGCTCAGCGTGCGGATCGTGCGGATCCAACGCTGCCGGGCGCCGTACGAGGCATACGGTGCCGCGGCCGCCCAGGCGCGGTCGAAGTCGCGGAGGAAGGCGTGCACCGGTTCGCCGGGGACGTTGCGGTGGATGAGTGCCTTGGGGAGGCGTTCGGCGAGGTCGGAGGGGCGGTCCAGGGAGCCGAGCCGGGTGGCGAAGGTGACCGTGCGGGGGCCCTCCGGGCCGAGGGCGACCCAGACGTGCCGGCGGCCGATCTCGTCGCAGGTGCCCTCGACGAGCAGACCGCCGGAGCGGTACGAGGCGGTGGGGGAGTGGGGGCTCGCGGCGCGGAGGTCCGTGGTGCGAGGGCCCGGGGTGTGCCATCCGGGAGTGGGATGGGGAGGGCCGGAAGGGGGCGGTGCGGCCGGTTCGAGGCGGGCGCACAGGCGTTCCCAGACAGCGGCGACCTCGTCCTCGTCGTACTGCCGGAGCACGTTCGCCGCCCGGATGAGGGTGGGGCGGCCCGGGACCGGTACCTCGAAGCCGCCGTGCCGGAAGGTCAGGCCCTCGCATGCGTAGGGCTGGGCCGCGGCGACCCTGGCCGGGTCGATCTCGACGCCGACGACCTGGGTGCGGGGTGCCGCCGTGCGGAGGCGGTGGAGCAGTTCGACGGCGGTCCAGGGGGCGGCGCCGTAGCCCAGGTCGACGGCGAGAGGGGTCGTGGCGCGGCGGAGTGCGGCACCGTGCGTCGCCGCGATCCAGCGGTCCATGCGACGCAGCCGGTTGGGGTTGGTGGTGCCACGCGTCACGGTGCCGACTGGTCTTGCCATGAGGTGAGCGTATGTCCGCCTCCCGAACGGGGGGCATGCCCCCACTCCCGGCGGGCCCATGCCGCCTCGCCCCATACCGCCTCGCCCCATACCGCCACGCTCATACCGCCACGCCCCACGCTCCCGCAGCCCTGCACCCCCACGCACTCAGGTACTCGAACGGTTGAGCGAAGCTCAGTAATAATTATGCAAAGAGGAAATGGAACTGCCTCCTCCGATGTTCCCCCTCCCGAGAGGGACCCCACGCCCTCCCGAACGGCATGCCCGGAGCGAGGAGGAACGCCACGTGAGCCACTACGTCAGCAGGCTCGGGCGACGTTCCCCGGCCGGCGCGGGGCGGCTTCGGCTGCACCGCAAGCCGCGCCGGGTCGCGATGCTCTCGGTGCACACGTCACCACTGCACCAGCCCGGCACGGGCGACGCGGGCGGGATGAACGTCTACATCGTGGAGCTGGCGCAGCGGCTGGCCGCCCAGGGCATCGACGTGGAGATCTTCACCCGGGCCACCACCGGCGCCCTGCCCCCCACGGTCGAGCTGGCGCCCGGCGTCCTGGTCCGGCACGTCGACGCGGGCCCGTACGAGGGGCTGGCCAAGGAGGAGCTGCCGGCCCAGCTCTGCGCCTTCACGCACGGCGTGATGCAGGCGTGGGCGGGCCACCGCCCCGGCCACTACGACCTGGTCCACTCGCACTACTGGCTCTCCGGCCACGTCGGCTGGCTCGCCGCCGAGCGCTGGGGTGTCCCCCTGGTGCACGCCATGCACACGATGGCCAAGGTCAAGAACGCCGCGCTCGCCGTCGGCGACACTCCCGAACCCGCCGCACGCGTCATCGGCGAGACCCAGATCGTCCGCGCCGCCGACCGCCTCATAGCGAACACGGCCGAGGAGGCCGACGAACTCGTACGCCACTACGAGGCCGACCCGGCCAAGGTCGCCGTCGTCCACCCGGGCGTCAACCTCGACCGTTTCCGTCCCGCCGACGGCCGCGCCGCGGCCCGGGCCCGCCTCGGTCTGCCCCAGAACGCCCTGATCCCGCTCTTCGCCGGCCGTATCCAGCCCCTGAAGGCCCCGGACGTCCTGCTGCGCGCCGTCGCAGTCCTCCTCGCCGAGCGCCCCGAGCTGCGGTCGAGGATCGTGGTGCCGGTGGTCGGCGGGCCGAGCGGCAGCGGGCTCGCCAAGCCGGAGGGCTTGCAGAAGCTGGCCGCGCGGCTCGGCATCGCCGACGTCGTACGGTTCCGGCCGCCCGTCGGGCAGGAGCAGCTCGCGGACTGGTTCCGGGCGGCGTCCGTGCTGGTCATGCCGTCGTACAGCGAGTCCTTCGGGCTGGTCGCCATCGAGGCGCAGGCGGCCGGTACGCCGGTGCTGGCGGCCTCGGTCGGCGGTCTTCCGGTCGCCGTGCGGGACACGGAGACGGGCTTCCTGGTCCAGGGCCACGATCCCGCCGCGTACGCGCGCGTGCTCCGCGATTTCGCCGACGACCCCGATCTGACCGCCCGCATGGGCGCGACCGCCGCCCGCCACGCCGAGTCCTTCGGCTGGGACACCTCGGCCGCCGCCACCGCGGACGTGTACACGGCGGCCATGCACGACTACCGCCGCCCCCGGGCCAGGGCCCACCACGGGTGAGTCAGTCCCGGGGCCCCCGCCACGGCCCCGCCACGGCTCCGCAGTCCACCCCCTCGTACCGGCGGGTACCCTCGCCCCATGGCTGACGAAGCGTCGATCATCGAGCAGGTCCTCAACGAGGCCGAGCTGGAGTGGGAGAGCCCCGGCCCGGGTTCCTACGTCGTGAAACTCCCCGGCACCCGCAAGCTCTCCACGACCGTCTCGCTGATCGTCGGCCGGCACTCCCTCTCCCTCAACGCCTTCGTGATCCGCCACCCCGACGAGAACGAGGCGGGCGTCCACCGCTGGCTCCTGGAGCGCAACCTCAAGCTGTACGGCGTGAGTTACGCCGTCGACCCGCTCGGCGACATCTACGTCACCGCCCGGCTGCCGCTCGCCGCCGTCACCCCGGAGGGCATCGACGGCCTGCTCGGCCAGGTCCTGGAAGCGGCCGACGGCGCCTTCAACACCCTCCTGGAACTGGGCTTCGCCTCCGCGATCCGCAGGGAGTACGCCTGGCGCGTCTCCCGGGGCGAACCGACCCGCAATCTGGACGCGTTCAGCCATCTGACCCGGGACGTGGCGGGCGACCGTTCCGATAGCGACCAGGGGTGACCCCCACCCACCGCCTGAAGTGCCGCGTCAGGTGCGCCTGGTCGTAGAACCCGGCCACCGCCGCGGCCTCGCCCGGCCGCATCCCCTCCAACAGCAGCCGCCTGGCCCGCTCGACCCGCCGGGACATCAGGTACTGGTGCGGCGCGATCCCGAAGGCCGAGCCGAACGCCCGTACGAGATGCGCGGGGTGGGCCTGGACCGTCCCCGCGGCCTCCTCCAACGTGATCCCGTCCGTGACCCGCTCGTCGAGAAGCTCACGCAGCCGATGCGCGACGGCACGCCCGGCAGGAGCGGTCCCCGCCCCACCCCCCGACGAGGCCGCCGGCCGCAGATGCCCCCGCAACCGCTCCCCGACCAGCGCCAGCCGGCTCTCCGCCTCCAACTCGTCGCCGGGCCGCGCGAGCGCCGCGTGCAACTGCCCCACCCGCCGCCGCAGTACGGGATCCCGCAGGTCCGGCCCGTCCACCGCTGCCCCGACGAGGCTCGCGTCCAGCGCGGCCAGGGGCGCGTCCGGATCCAGGTACAGCACCCGCTTGCGGAAGCCCCGCTCCGTCACCGGCGCGCCGTTGTGCGGCACGAACGGCGGCAACAACGACACCGTGTCGTGGGGTGTCCCGTGCTCATGCCGGTCCAACTCGTAGCGCACGGCCCCGTCGTCCACGATCAACAGCGTCCACACGTCGTGCACATGCATGGGGTAGGCGTACTCGGTGTAGTGCGCGTGGAAGACCTCGACGACACCGGGCACGCGCGGCCGCCAGGCGGTGACGTCACGCCGGGGGGAACCGGGCCGCTGGGTACCCATGCAAAGAACGTACAAGACGGGGTCGCCCGGCGATCGGCAGTCTCATCCCATGAACAGCGATCCCCTCGACGGGCCCTTCGACGAGCCCCTTGACGCGCCCTCCACGCCCTCTGCGACCGCCATGTCCTCCGTGTCCTCTGTGTCGACCGCGACCCCCGCGAGTACGCCGCCGCCCACCCGTTTCGACACCAAGATCGCCGTCCTCCTCCGCGACGACCTCGCGACCTGGCAGCGCCTGAACGTCACGTCCTTCCTGGTCAGCGGCATCGGCCCGGCCATCCCCGAGGTGATCGGCGAGCCGTACGAGGACGCCGACAAGGTGGCCTACCTCCCGATGTTCCGGCAGCCGGTCCTCGTCTTCGAGGCGACGAAGGAGGTCCTGAAGGCGGCGCACGCGCGCGTACTGTCCCGCGCCCTCCCCCGCGCGCTCTTCACGTCCGACCTGTTCACCACCGGCAACGACCACGACAACCGGGCAGCCGTACGGTCCGTCGCGACGGGGGAGCTGGACCTGGTGGGGTTGGCGGTGTACGGCCCGCGCAACGGGGTGGACAAGGTAGTGAAGGGGGCGCGAATGCACCCGTGAGACCGTGCCGGAGGTCCTCAGACCACGTCGGCGACCTCCCCCACGGCGGCTCGCTCGCCGTCCGGCTTCTCACCGCCCCGGTTCTCACCGCCCGGTTTCTGCCCGACCGGCGTCTCACTGCCCGGCTGTCCAGGGACCGGCTGTCCAGGGACCGACTTCCCGGTGACCCGCTCCCCGCCGCCAGGCTGCTCCACCGGTACGGCGGCAGGCGCCCCGGCCCCGGCCCCGGCCTCCGATTCCGGCATCCGGCGCATGAGCGCCCAGTACCCGACCCCCGCCACGGTCCCGATCACCGCGCACAGCCCCCACAACCACTCGGCGCCCCACCGGTCGATGACGACGCCGGACATGAGCGGAGCGACCAGCGCGGCGACAGCCCACGACATCGTGTACATGCCCTGGTAACGGCCACGCCCCTGGACGGGCGAGAGGCGGACGACGACGCCGGTCTGGGTCGGTGCGTTGACGATCTCGGCGAGGGTCCAGACGCACACGGTGAGGGCGAAGACCCCGATCGACCCGGCGAAGGCGGTGAGGCCGAAGCCGTACCCGGCGAGCACGGACGAGACGACGAGGAGCCGCCCGGGATCCCGGTGCTCGATGAACCGGGTGACCGGGATCTGCAGGGCGACGATCAGCACCCCGTTGACGGCGATGGCGAGCCCGTAGTCCGCCGGCGTGAAGCCCGCCGCGCCCATCGCGACCGGCAGCCCCACGGACCCCTGCTGGAAGATCAGCGCGACGAGGAAGGACAGCCCGACGACGCCCATGAACCGCCCGTCGCGGACCACGGTCCCGAGCCCGACCGCGTCCGTGGCGCCGGGCTTCCCCACCGCCGTCCCGCTCTCCGGCCGTGACTCCGGCAGCTTCAGGAAGACGAGGATCGCGCAGGTCAGAGTCATTCCGGCCTCGATCAGGAACCCGGCGCGATAACTGACCTCGGCGATGAAACCGGCGGCCATGGAGGAGACGGCGAAACCGAGGTTGATGGCCCAGTAGTTGAGGGAGAACGCGCGGACGCGGTCCTCGGGCCGGACGATGTCGGCCATCATCGCCTGGACTGCCGGGCGGGACGCGTTGCTGGCGGCACCGACGAGGAAGGCGACGGCGGCGATCGCGACGGGGTCCTGGACGAAGCCGAGGAGCGCGACGGACAGGGCCGTCGCGACCTGTGCGACAAGCAGGGTGGGCCGCCTCCCGAGCCGGTCGGCCATGACCCCGCCGCCGAGTGACGAGACGACGCCGCCGAGCCCGTGCAGCGAGGCGACGAGTCCGGCGTACGAGGCGGAGTACCCGCGGTCCAGTGTCAGGTACAGCGCCATGAAGGTCGCGACGAAGGCGCCGAGGCGGTTCACCAGGGTGCTGGTCCACAGCCACCAGAACTCGCGGGGAAGCCCTGACACCGTTTCCCGGACAGCACGTCTGGCGGCGACGAGTGGCATGCGGTTCCCCCACGGGCGTAAGCGGCTAAAGCGGTGAACACAACTTACGAACGCGAACGAGAGACGAGCCACCCAATTAACAACCGCAGTCAACTGTCGAGGGCGCACGCTGAAGGGGAAGGGGAAGGGGAAGGGGACGCGGACCGGACAGACCGGCACCCGGCCTCCCCACGTGTGGAGCCTGTCGGCCTGTCGGCCTGTCCGCCTGTCGGCCACCCGTGTGGTGCTTCCCGGCCGTCGATTACGCTCGGGGCCATGGCCGACGCACCGTACAAGCTGATCCTCCTCCGCCACGGCGAGAGCGAGTGGAACGAGAAGAACCTGTTCACCGGCTGGGTGGACGTCAACCTCACTCCGAAGGGCGAGAAGGAGGCGACGCGCGGCGGTGAGCTGCTGAAGGACGCCGGTCTGCTCCCGGACGTGCTGCACACCTCCCTCCAGCGACGCGCCATCCGCACCGCGCAGCTGGCCCTCGAGTCCGCCGACCGCCACTGGATCCCGGTCCACCGCAGCTGGCGCCTGAACGAGCGCCACTACGGCGCCCTCCAGGGCAAGGACAAGGCGCAGACCCTGGCCGAGTTCGGCGAGGAGCAGTTCATGCTGTGGCGCCGCTCGTACGACACCCCGCCGCCGCCGCTCGCGGACGACTCGGAGTTCTCCCAGGCGTCGGACGCGCGCTACGCGACCATCCCGCCGGAGCTGCGCCCCCGCACGGAGTGCCTGAAGGACGTCGTCACCCGCATGCTGCCGTACTGGTACGACGGCATCGTCCCCGACCTCCTGGCCGGCCGCACGGTCCTCGTCGCCGCCCACGGCAACAGCCTCCGCGCCCTGGTCAAGCACCTCGACGGCATCTCGGACGCCGACATCGCGGGCCTCAACATCCCGACCGGCATCCCCCTCGCCTACGAACTCGACGCCGACTTCAAGCCCCTGAACCCCGGCGGCACCTACCTCGACCCGGAAGCGGCAGCAGCCGCGATCGAGGCAGTCAAGAACCAGGGCAAGAAGAAGTAGAGTTGGTGATCATGCCCCCGACCTGCGCGAACGGCGCGGGGCGGGGGCATTTTCACGGCCTGGGCCCACTGTGGGCCCTCAGTGCCGGTGATCAGTCCTGCCGCAGGGCTCGCGTGGTCAGGACTCCCCAGGGGGATCGCGATCGTGCACATGCACCGACACGCCTCCGGTCGTGGTCGATCTTGAGTCGCTGGGCGGTTGCGCCTGGAGGCCGCCGATGCGCGGTGGGGCGTGTCGCTTACGCGCTCGTTGGTGTCGTGCGCATGCCTTCGAGGAAGGCGGCGAGGTAGCGGTGTGCGGCGTCGGCCCGGTCGGCGGGGGTGCCGCCGTGGACGCTCACGGCGTGGGCGATGCCGCACATGAGCGGGACGAGGTCGGCGGCGGTGAGGTCGGGGCGGACTGCTCCGGCGTCGCGTGCCCGGGCGAGGAGGGTGGCGCCGGCCGACGCCAGTGACTCCTTGAGTTCCGTGGTGCGCGGCATGGCGTCCGTGGCCGCGGCGGCGACGGGGGGCAGGGCGGCGTCGGTGACCTGCGCCTCGACGGTGTGGAAGAGGAAGCCCCTCAGGCTGCGCCAGGGGTCGGCATCGGTGAGCGCCTGCTGGCCGTGGGCGGCCAGGGCCTCCAGGCATGGGGCGGCGACGGTCTCCAGCAGCGCCTCGGGCGTGGCGAAGTGCCGGTAGACGGTGCCGACCCCGAGCCCGGCCCTGCGTGCGACGTCGTTGAGCTGCAGTGGTGTGCCCTCGTCGACCAGGTCGCGGGCGACGGAGACGATCCGCTGCCAGTTGCGGGCCGCGTCCTTGCGTAGAGGCGTCGTCATGAGGCCATGCTAATCGGATGGTTCATCCGGATAGTTCCATCGCCCGCCCCGTGGCCGCACCGCCGTGTGTATGACGCTCAGGTGAGTACGAGCGGTGCGTGCCGTTCGCTGAGTCGGCGTACGGCTTCGGCGACGCGGGGGTCGGCCGCCGCGCGGTGTGGGGCGACGGGGTGTGCCTGGGCGCCGATGACGATGCCGGTTCGGCCCGTCAGTGTGCCGTCGGTGGCGGCCATGATGGAGGGCCTGGCTGCCGCGGATGCCGGACCGGAGGTCGAGCGTTCGAATGTGCGGCGCACCAGGGGCCACAGCAGCCGCAGGGCGGGTGAGACGATCTTCGGATCGGTCATGGTGCCGTTGGTCATGTCGGTCGCGGCCCCTCCGGGATCGGCAGCGAAGACCGAGACGCCGGTGCCGTCCAGCCGGGCTGCCAGGTCCAAGGTGTAGGCCAGGTTGGCGAGCTTGGCGCGACCGTACCAGTGGAAGCCGTAGTAGCCGCCCGGCGGCTCGATGGCGTCGAACACTCGCTTGGCCAGGGTGACTGCGCCCGACGTCACGTTCACGATCCTGCTCGGCGCACCGGCCGTGAGTGTGGGCAGCAGCAGTTCGGTCAGCAGGTAGGGCGAGAGGTGGTTGACGGCGAACGACGCCTCGACACCGCCCCGGGTCTGGCGCTCGGCGAACATCGCCCCGACGTTGTTGACCAGCACCGTCAGCGGTTCCCCCGAGGCGGCGTGGTCGACCGAGATCCTACGGGCGAGCGCACGCACCTGGTCGAGCGAGGCGAGGTCCGCGGACAGGAAGCGGGCCGGGTGCACTGGGCCCGTCGCGTTGATCCGCTCGACGGCCATGGCTCCGCGTTCGGCGTCGCGCCCGATCACTGTGACCGCGAACCCGGCGACGGTCAGCCCCAGCGCCGTCTCCAGGCCGATGCCCCCTGTTCCGGCCGTGACCACTGCTGTCTTCTTCATGCGCTCCTCCACCCCGGCAGCCAATCGGATAGATCATCCACTTAATCCCGGACGGTAGCACACATGCGGATTAACTATCCGGTTGAGGCTTCGGTGCAGCGGCGGTCCGCCCGCCGACAGGAGGCAGGCGGATGCCCGGGGAATTGCGTGACGTTTGCCCTGGGCTTTGGTGTCGAGGGCCCCTGACTGTCAGAAGGCGTCAGACGGTCGTCAGGGCTGGGTGAGACCGCCGGGTGCGATGCCCTGGAGGCACGCCGCCGACATGGCGCGCGACGGACGAGGGTGGCGTCCGAAAGACGCGCGGCGGTAGGCCGCTCCTTCACGGCCGCCGTCCGGCCTGCGTAGGGGTGGCCGAGGGAGACGGTCTGGCGGCAGACCATGACCGGGCCCACCGTGCCCACCGTGGTCACCCGCCGCTGCACGCGGACCGGCTCCACCCGGGGCCGGGGCCGGGGCGGCGGGTCCGCGGGTCGCGGGCCATGCCGGGCATCACCCCGGCCGTTCGGGGGATACGCGGATGACCTCGGAGGCGTGTCCCATCCCGCAGGGGCATGCCTAGCCGGGACGAAAGGGAGACAGGATGCCGCTCTATCTATCGAGGTTCAGCTACACGCCGGAGACCTGGGCGAGACTCATCGGCCACCCCGAGGACCGCGCAAAGGCCGCTCAGTCGTACATCGAGTCCGTCGGCGGCAAGCTCCACGGCTTCTGGTACGCGTTCGGCACCCGCGACGGCTACAACCTGTGGGAGGCCCCGGACAACGTCTCCATGGCCGCGGTCGCCCTGGCGATCAGCGGAGGCGGCGCGCTCAACTCGTTCGAGACGACCGTTCTCCTGACCGTCGACGAAACCATGGATGCCCTGCGCAAAGCCGGGCAAATTCAGTACCGGGCTCCCGGCGCGTAGCGGTCCCGGCAGCCGGCGACCGACGGGTTCAGGAATCGAGACGGCAGCGAGGTACGGCACCCACAGCAACTGTCCGCGCCAACAGCGGCCGTTGAAGGCCGCTAGAGCTACGGATCAGAAGGTGCATGGGCCCCATCCGTGCCCCATCCGTGCCCCACCCGTGCCCGATCCAGCGGGAAGCCGCGGGGAGCCACGGTGTCGAGCGGAAACGCGCACGACGACGCCCCTGACCGAGGGATGGCCGATGACGACCCCTTACCCGCACCTTCTTCGCAGGTAAGGGGCCCATTGTCGTCGTGGAGCGTGTCGGGTTACGCCGCTCCGGCGATCGTCGGTGCGACGAAGCGGCGGTGGAGGGGGCTGAAGGTGGTGTGAGGGGTGCCCTCCAGGCCCGCTTTTTCGAGTACGGGGGCCAGGCGCTCGGCGAAGAACGCTTCGAAGGCCTGCTGGGACTCCCACACGTCGACGACATGCATCCCCTGGTCGTCGAACCAGGCCACGTGGATCTGACCCCCGGCCGCCGGTACCCCCTCCCAGTCGACCGCGTCCCGCACGGTGTCGTACTGCTCCGGGGTCACCTCTGGCCAGTGCATCGACATCACTACGGACATGTGCAGAACCCCCTTGTTCCCGCCGGTTCCGGCATGGGGATGGTTCCACCTGGCGAGCGTCGTGGGACAGGGCGCGCGGAGGCGAACGCCGCTGACCCAGCGCTTGCGCGCGCTCGTTGCGCCGGCTCGTCCGCGCCGTACCGCCTAGATCATCAGGGGAACCGGGTGGATCTCGTCCGCCTTGTGGCCCGCGCGTTCGTGGATGCGCTGGACCGCGTCGGCGGACGGGGCCTCGGAGAGGCAGTACACCGTGCCCGACGTGGGGTCGGCCCAGGCACGTTCGAAGTGGACGTTCTCGTCCTTCTCGATGTCGAGGTCGGCCTTGTGCGCGGCACGCAGCTGGTCCTCCGTGATGCCCTTCATGTTGTGGTGGACGTCCATGAACTTGGTCATCACCCGCACCTCCTCAGTGCCCAGTGCCTTGTGCCCTGTGCTCCCTCCCCTCCTTATGCTGCGCCCCTGCGGCCGTACGGGCGACTTCGCAGCCGCAGCCGCAGCCGCAGCCGCAGCCGAAACGCCGACACCGACACCGACACCGACACCGACACCGACACCGATGCCGAGCCGACGCCGGACATGAGGAAGGGGCCCGTCATGAGAGACAGGCCCCTTCACTCGCGCACCGCGCAGACGCGCCTGCGGCTGGTCGGTGTCAGCCGCACTGGCACGGGTTGCCGGACTGGCACCCGCACCCGCAGCCGGACCCGCAGCCGCAGGCACCGAAGAGAGGCAGGATCTTGCGGTCGACGGGCTGGTGGGTGTCCCGGACCTGTGTCGGGTCCGGCGTGCTGGGGCTGGCGGGGGATTCGGCCATGGTCCCTCCTCGAAGGGATGGAAGGCGAAGCACGGAAGGCGAAGCACGGAAGACAAGGAAGCGCAGGGAACGGGTCCTTCTTGCCTGCCCCTTGCCTGCCCCATTCCAAGCCAGTTCAGCCGGGCGCATCAACGGCGCACAGAGGCGTCCACACGCCCTGCCCGGCCTTCGCGCGCCGGAGCCCCGCTACGGCGGCCCCGGCGCACCCAATGCTCTCGGCGGCCTCCGCCTGCGCCTACGCCGCCATCGCCACCCCCGCCGCCCCTTACGCTCCCTCCACCCCCGCGACCGGCTGCACCGGCTGGATGTCCGCCTGAAGTTCGTCCGCGTGTTCGCCCGTCACCAGGTAGACCACCCGCTTCGCGACCGACACCGCGTGGTCGGCGAAGCGCTCGTAGTAGCGGCCGAGGAGGGTGACGTCGACGGCGGTCTCGATGCCGTGCTTCCAGCGGTCGTCCATGAGGTGCTGGAAGAGCGTGCGGTGGAGCAGGTCCATCGCGTCGTCGTCGCTCTCCAGCTGGAGCGCCAGGTCGACGTCCTTGGTGATGATGACCTCGGCGGCCTTCGCCATCAGCCGCTGCGCGAGCTGGCCCATCTCCAGGATCGTGGCGTGCAGGTCGCGCGGGACCGTGTGCTCGGGGAAGCGCAGCCGGGTCAGCTTGGCCACGTGCTGGGCGAGGTCGCCCGAGCGCTCCAGGTCGGCCGACATCCGCAGCGACGTCACGACGATACGGAGATCCGTCGCCACCGGCTGCTGCCGGGCGAGCAGGGCTATCGCGCGGGCCTCCAGGTCGTGCTGGAGGTCGTCGACCTTCTTGTCGGCCTCGATCACGCTCTCGGCCAGCTTCAGGTCGGCGTCGAGCATCGCCGTCGTGGCGCGACCGATCGCCGACCCCACCAGTCGGGCCATCTCGACCAGGCCCTCACCGATCGAGTCAAGTTCCTCGTGGTACGCGTCCCGCATCAGGGTGTCCCTCTCTTACGTACGTCTGCTCGTGGGTAACCAGGAAAGCCGTTCCGGAAGCCGACCCGCCAGGCCGGGCCGGTACGGTCGTACCCCGACCACCGCGTGGAACGGAGACGGCGAACGGTGACCGGGGGCCCCGGACGATTCCCACGCTCCCACGTTCCGGCCCTTACGCGTCCGTTTCCGCCACCCCAAATGAACCAATACTGGCTCCAAGGTGAACTCTGGGCGACGAGTGTTCGAGGTCGCCCTCCGATCGCTGTGGGGATGTCCGACCTCGTGCCTAACCTGGATGCATGGACGTGAACGCGGCGGTCGCCGCAGCGGCAGCGATCGCCGGAGTGCTCACCGGCGTCATCGCCATGCTGGCGTTCCGTGTCAGCGAGCGCGAGCAGAAGCGTCCGACCCGAACCTCCCTGCACACCGACCCGGTGCTGCCGCCCGGCGTCGACACCGTGCTGTCCGTGCTCCGCTCCTCCGCCGTCGTGCTCGACGAGTCGGACGCCGTCGTCAAGGCCAGCTCCGCCGCGTACGCCCTCGGGCTGGTGCGGGGCGGCAAGCTCTCCATCGAGCCGATGCTCAAGATGGCCCGCGACACCCGCCGTGACGGCGAGATACGGCAGGTCGAGCTGGACCTGCCCCGGCGCGGCACGGGTCGCGGCGAGGCCCTCGCCGTCTCCGCGCGCGTCGCGCCGCTCGGCTCACGGCTCGTACTGCTCCTGGTCGAGGACCTCACCGAGGCCCGCCGGATAGAGGCCGTGCGGCGGGACTTCGTCGCGAACGTCAGCCATGAGCTGAAGACTCCCGTCGGCGCGCTCTCCCTGCTCTCCGAGGCCGTCATGGGGGCCTCGGACGACCCCGAGGCGGTGGAACGCTTCGCCGGGCGCATGCAGATCGAGGCCACCCGGCTCACCAACCTCGTGCAGGAACTGATCGACCTCTCCCGGGTGCAGAACGACGACCCGCTGGAGGACGCCGAGCCCGTTCGGGTGGACGAGCTGGTCGCCGAAGCTGTCGACCGCTGCCGCCACCAGGCCGGCACCAAGCAGATCACCATGGCCGCCGGCGGCACCGCGGAGCTGCGCGTCTGGGGCAACCGTGGTCAGCTGGCCGCCGCCCTCGGCAACCTCGTGGAGAACGCCGTCAACTACTCCCCGGCCCGCACCCGCGTCGGCATAGCCGCACGCCGGGTGACCGCCCCCGGTGGGGACCACATCGAGATCGCCGTGACCGACCAGGGCATCGGCATCTCGGACAAGGACAAGGAGCGCATCTTCGAGCGCTTCTACCGCGTGGACCCGGCCCGCTCCCGCCAGACCGGCGGTACGGGCCTCGGTCTCGCGATCGTCAAGCACGTGGCCGCCTCGCACGGCGGGGAGGTCACGGTGTGGAGCTCGGAAGGACAGGGCTCCACGTTCACGCTCAGGCTGCCGGAGGCGGGCGCGTCCCGTGACCGCGTGGCCCAGCACCCGGACCTCGACGACGAGGACGGACAGCCTCACACCGACAGATCCCCGTACGAACCGTACGGACCGCTTCCCGCCCCGGAGGTCCTTCCGTGACCCGAGTGCTCGTCGTCGAGGACGAGGAGTCCTTCTCCGACGCCCTGTCCTACATGCTCCGCAAGGAGGGCTTCGAGGTCGCCATCGCGACCACCGGGCCCGACGGTCTCGACGAGTTCGAGCGCAATGGAGCCGACCTCGTCCTGCTCGACCTGATGCTGCCCGGACTGCCGGGCACCGAGGTCTGCCGTCAGCTGCGCGGCCGTTCCAATGTCCCGGTGATCATGGTGACCGCCAAGGACAGCGAGATCGACAAGGTCGTGGGCCTGGAAATAGGAGCCGATGACTATGTCACCAAGCCCTTCTCCTCCCGCGAGCTCGTCGCCCGCATCCGGGCCGTACTGCGCCGCCGCGGCGAGCCCGAGGAGGTCACCCCGGCCGCGCTGGAGGCCGGTCCCGTCCGGATGGACGTCGACCGTCACGTGGTCACTGTCTCGGGCTCCAAGGTCGACCTCCCCCTCAAGGAGTTCGACCTGCTCGAAATGCTGCTGCGGAACGCGGGCCGAGTCCTGACCCGTATGCAGCTCATCGACCGCGTCTGGGGCGCCGACTACGTGGGCGACACCAAGACCCTCGACGTCCACGTCAAGCGCCTGCGCGCCAAGATCGAGCCGGACCCCGGTGCGCCGCGGTACCTGGTGACGGTGCGGGGGCTGGGGTACAAGTTCGAGCCGTAGGCCGAGGGACGGCCGAGGGACGCGCGCAAGGAAACCTACGGACAGCACGTACGCCGAACGGACACACGTACGCCGAAGGGCGGCACGCCCTCCAGGGGTGCCGCCCTTCGGCGTACGTACTCGGGGTGACCCCCGGCGGCCTCAGTGGCTCCAGTGGCCTCAGTGGCCCGTGGTCTCCTCGGCGGCCGAGGTGGACGACGAGGCCGTCGAACCGGCGGCGGTGCCCTCCTCGGCGGCCGTGCCGTCCGCGGACGGCGAGCCCGTGCCCTCAGGGGACGGGGAGCCGGTGGTCTCCTCCGACGGGGAGGCGCTGGTGACGGGGGCCTCGGGGATGTCCGACGGGCCCCACTTCTCGAAGTAGTGCTCGGCGGGGACCACGAAGGCGCGCAGGGCGACCTGGCCGGTCTCGCTGAACTCGAAGGTGACCTTCTGGGCGTTGCCGTCCTTGACCGCGTCGGTGACCTCCGACAGGACGGCGGAGGCGTTGCCCTCGCCGCCCAGGACCACGGAGCCGCCGGCCGGGACGACGACCTTGCCGCCCTTGCCCTTGCCCTTCGCCGGGGTGAGCTCGACGGTGCCGGCGCCCTCGACGGTGACGGAGTCCAGCGTCTGGTCGGTCGAGGCGGCGTTGAAGAGCGTCGCGGAGACGACGGCGGGGCCCTTGGTCTCGGTGCCGGGCTGGGTGACCACGATGGCGTTCTGGATCTTGATGTCGCCGACGCTGGTGGCGGCGTTGTCCGGCTTGATCTCCAGCGTCTGGGCGTTGTTGCCGGCGGCGCACGCGGCGAGTGAGGCGATCGAGAACGCGATGGCGGCGGCGGCGAGGGCGCCGCGTCGAAGGCTGCTGCTCACGGCGGCGGCAACTCCTAGAACGTGGGCGGTACGTGGTCTGTAGCGGCCTTAGGTTACCGAGCCGTCCCGTCGCCGCCGCACCCGACCCTCCCCAAGTCCCCGACATGTCACCGGAAGCAATTGACGGACACGTCACGGCCGTCCCGGTCGGCATTCGTAAAACCACCCTCGATCTCGTCGGCGCCGCGTCCTGGAAATCCGACCGGGAATGCGTGCCGCCACGAAAAATCGATCAACTGCCAGAACACCGCCGGAACGTGCAAGAACACGATCCGGTAACGGCGGAAGAGGGGCCGTGGATCGAACTCCTTGATCAATTCCGGATTCGTCTCGTACCCGACTCCACGCACCGAACGGAGTAGCGGAAGTCGCACATCTGGAGTCGGACAAAGCGGGACGTTAGGATGCTCCCGGCGTCCTCCGGATGCGTGTAACGTACGCGTTTCACTCCACCCGGAGAGCCGCTCCCACCTGCGAATACCCTCTTCCGTTCGGGTCCCGCAGCACGTTCCTGTTGCAGTTGTCAAGCCCCGAGATATGCCCTGACCTGCGAAAACGCCATTCAGAACCCGCCGTATCCGTGTTACCCTGGATAGCCACGGAAGGGGTACCTGTCACATGACGTTCAAGGTTGGCGACACCGTGGTCTATCCCCATCACGGGGCCGCGCTGATCGAGGCCATCGAAACTCGCCAGATCAAAGGCGTGGACAAGACCTACTTGGTGCTCAAGGTCGCTCAGGGCGACCTGACGGTGCGTGTGCCAGCGGACAATGCGGAGTTCGTCGGCGTACGTGATGTGGTCGGTCAGGACGGCCTGGACCGGGTCTTCGAGGTGCTGCGCGCGCCGTATGCCGAGGAGCCCACGAACTGGTCGCGTCGCTACAAGGCAAACCTGGAGAAGCTTGCCTCCGGCGATGTCATCAAGGTCGCGGAAGTCGTGCGTGACCTGTGGCGTCGTGAGCGCGAGCGCGGACTGTCCGCCGGTGAGAAGCGCATGCTCGCCAAGGCCCGCCAGATCCTGGTGAGCGAGCTCGCCCTCGCGGAGAACACCAACGAGGACAAGGCCGAGGCCCTGCTCGACGAGGTCCTCGCGTCCTGAACTGACTGCGTTACCGAAATGACCTGAGGCAGGCAGCCAGCCCGCTCAGTCGTTCAGTGCAGCAGCACATCGAAATGCCGCGGTGCCCGATGACGTATGTGATGTCGCCGGGCGCTGCGGCATGTTCGTACCCGGATGCCGTACGCCTGAAGAGATCCCTGATACTTGGCGATACTTGGCGTGCCCCGGTGCTCATGAGTACGCCGTACTCGTACTTGGCGTGCCGGGCCCGGGCAGCTGGCTCGACCAGATGTCACGGAAGGGTCCGGTCAAGGTGTCGCGCCCGGCACGCTGTGGCCATACCCACGTAGGCCGAGCACACAAACCTGACAGGAACCGATGTCTGACGATTCGCGCCCTTCGCCTTCCGGAACCGGTACAACAGCCCGTGCGGCAACCCGTACGGCGGCCGTGATCCCGGCCGCCGGCCGGGGCGTACGCCTCGGCCCGGGCGCCCCCAAAGCGCTGCGCGCGCTGAACGGCACCCCGATGCTGATCCACGCGGTGCGGGCCATGGCCGCGTCCCGTGCCGTCTCCCTGGTCATCGTGGTGGCGCCGCCCGACGGCGCACCCGAGGTCAAGACCCTCCTCGACGCGCACGCGCTGCCCGAGCGGACGGACTTCCTCGTCGTACCCGGGGGCGAGTCGCGCCAGGAGTCGGTGAAGCTCGGCCTGGACGCGCTCCCGCCCGGCTACGACACCGTCCTCGTCCACGACGCGGCCCGTCCGCTGGTGCCCGTCGACACGGTCGACGCGGTCATCGAGGCCGTACGGGACGGGGCGCCGGCCGTCGTGCCCGCGTTGCCGCTCGCGGACACGGTCAAGGAGGTCGAGCCGGCGGACGTGCCGGGGGCGCCGGAGCCGGTCGTCGCCACGCCCGAGCGGGCGCGGCTGCGCGCCGTGCAGACGCCGCAGGGGTTCCACCGGGAGACCCTCGTGCGGGCGCACGAGACGGTCACCGGGGAGGTCACCGACGACGCGAGCATGGTGGAGCGGCTCGGGCTCGGGGTCGTGGTCGTGCCGGGGCACGAGGAGGCGTTCAAGGTGACCAGGCCGCTGGACCTGGTGCTCGCGGAGGCGGTTCTGGCGCGCAGGAGGCTCGACGGTGGTTTCTGAGGGGTCGGCGGGCTCGTCGGCTGAGGGGTCGGCGGGCTCGTCGGTGGTTTCTGAGGGTTCGACGGTGGCTTCTGAGGGTGCCGGGGCGGTGCCGGTGTCGTTGCCGGGTTCCGTGGTGTTGCCGCAGGTCGGGATCGGTACCGACATCCACGCCTTCGAGGAGGGGCGGGAGCTGTGGTGCGCCGGGCTGAAGTGGGAGGGGGAGGGGCCGGGGCTGGCCGGGCACTCCGACGCGGACGTCGTGGCGCACGCGGCGTGCAACGCGCTGTTCTCCGCGGCCGGGATGGGTGATCTCGGGCAGCACTTCGGGACGGGGCGGCCGGAGTGGGCCGGGGCGTCGGGGGTGACCCTGCTGGCCGAGGCCGCGCGGATCGTGCGGGCCGGGGGGTTCGTCATCGGGAACGTGGCGGTGCAGGTGGTGGGGGCCCGGCCGAAGATCGGGAAGCGGCGGGACGAGGCGCAGCGGGTGCTGTCGGAGGTCATGGGGGCGCCGGTGTCGGTGTCGGGGGCGACGACGGACGGGCTGGGGTTTCCCGGGCGGGGTGAGGGGTTGATGGCGGTGGCCACGGCGCTGGTCGTGCGGGTGGGGTGAGCTGTGCGGGTTCTTTCTCGCCCCCGCCGCCCCTACCCGTCCCATCCTCGCAAGGGGCTGCGCCCCTTTGACCCCCAGACGTCCGTCCGGTGGGGGCTGGTCGCGCAGTTCCCCGCGCCCCTTTCTGGGCCTGCGGCCCATCAAGGGGCATCGGGCCCGGTGGGCATACGTCACGAATCTGTCGTCCTTGGGGTGAAGGGCTCGGGGCACGGGTGACGGGCCACTACGCTTGGGGGCGTGACTATTCGCCTGTACGACACCAGCGCCCGGCAGATCCGTGACTTCGCCCCGCTCACGCCGGGTTGTGTCTCGATCTACCTGTGTGGCGCCACGGTGCAGGCGGCCCCGCACATCGGGCACATCCGGTCGGGGCTCAACTTCGACATCATGCGCCGTTGGTTCGAGTACCGCGGGTACGACGTGACCTTCGTCCGGAACGTCACGGACATCGACGACAAGATCATCGCGAAGGCGGCCGCCCAGGGCCGCCCGTGGTGGTCGATCGGGTACGAGAACGAGCGCGCGTTCAACGACGGTTACGGCGTGCTCGGTTGCCTGCCGCCGACCTACGAGCCGCGCGCCACCGGGCACGTGACCGAGATGGTCGAGATGATGCGCGGGCTGATCGAGCGCGGACACGCGTACGAGGCCGACGGGAACGTCTACTTCGACGTGCGGTCCTTCCCCGGGTATCTGCAGTTGTCCAACCAGGAGCTCGACAACCTGCTCCAGCCCTCGGGCGAGGGCGAGACCGGCAAGCGCGACCCGCGGGACTTCGCCATGTGGAAGTCGGCGAAGCCGGGGGAGCCGACCTGGGAGACGCCCTGGGGCCGGGGGCGGCCGGGGTGGCACCTGGAGTGCTCGGCCATGGCCCACAAGTACCTGGGCAGCGCCTTCGACATCCACGGCGGCGGCCTCGACCTGATCTTCCCGCACCACGAGAACGAGATCGCGCAGGCCAAGGCCTTCGGTGACGACTTCGCCACGTACTGGGTGCACAACGCCTGGGTCACCATGAGCGGCGAGAAGATGTCCAAGTCGCTGGGGAACAGCGTCCTCGTCTCCGAGATGGTCAAGCACTGGCGGCCCATCGTCCTCCGGTACTACCTGGGCACCCCGCACTACCGGTCGATGATCGAGTACAGCGAGGACGCCCTGCGCGAGGCCGAGTCGGCGTTCGCGCGGATCGAGGGATTCGTGCAGCGGGTCGTCGAGAAGGCCGGCGGGATCGTCGAGCCCGCGGCCGAGGTGCCGCCGGCGTTCGCCGAGGCGATGGACGACGACCTCGGGGTGCCGCAGGCGCTCGCCGTCGTGCACACCACGGTCCGGCAGGGCAACAGCGCGCTGGCCGCCGACGACAAGGAAGAGGCGGTGGCACGGCTCGCCGAGGTGCGGGCCATGCTCGGTGTGCTGGGTCTCGACCCGCTGGACGCGCACTGGGCCGGTGACGGCGGCGAGCGCGGCGAGGACCTGCACGGCGTCGTCGACAGCCTCGTCGGGCTGGTCCTGCAGCAGCGGGAGGCGGCACGCGCCCGTAAGGACTGGGCCACCGCCGACGCCATCCGTGACCAGCTCAACCAGTCCGGTCTGGTCATCGAGGACAGCCCGGACGGCCCGCGCTGGACGCTCGGCCCGCGCTGAGCGGACGTCCGGTCACCTTGATCGATTGTGCCGCCCGGGCCTCCGGGCGGCACACTGCATTGAGCACACCGCGCTCAGCACACCGCATTGGGCACACACGCTCACGCGGATACATGTTCATACACACGCACGCTTCGGGAGACGGGTAGGTCATGGCCGCTAACAACCGCCGCATGTCCGGCAAGAAGGGCGCGCAGGTCGGCAGTGGCGGCCAGCGGCGCAAGGGTCTCGAGGGCAAGGGTCCGACGCCGCCCGCCGAGATGCGCAAGAAGCACAAGAAGAATCGCATCGCCACGGCCAAGGCCAAGCAGGCCGCACGCCGTCCCGTGCCGCGTGGCCGGGGCGGCAAGGGCACGTCCGAGATGGTCGTGGGCCGCAACCCGGTCGTCGAGGCGCTGCGCGAGGGCGTGCCCGCCTCGACGCTCTACGTCCAGCAGTTCATCGACAACGACGAGCGGGTGCGCGAGGCGCTCCAGCTCGTGGCCGAGCGCGGTGGCATCAACCTCATGGAGGCGCCCCGCCCCGAGCTGGACCGCATGACCAACGGGCTCAACCACCAGGGGCTCGTCCTCCAGGTGCCGCCCTACGAGTACGCGCACCCCGAGGACCTGGTGGCCGCCGCGTACGACGAGGGTGAGGACCCGCTGATCGTCGCCCTCGACGGGGTGACCGACCCGCGCAACCTCGGTGCCGTCGTCCGGTCCGTCTCCGCGTTCGGCGGCCACGGCGTCGTCGTGCCCGAGCGGCGCGCGGCCGGGATGACCGCCGGTGCGTGGAAGACGTCCGCCGGTACGGCCGCCCGTACGCCCGTCGCGCGCGCCACCAACCTCACGCGCGCCCTGGAGGCGTACAAGAAGGCCGGTGTCGTCGTGGTCGGGCTCGCCGCCGACGGCGAGACCGAGGTGGGGGAGCTGGAGGCCCTGGAGGGGCCCGTCGTGATCGTGGTGGGCAGCGAGGGCAAGGGCCTTTCCCGTCTCGTCGGCGAGACGTGCGACTTCCGGGTGCGGATCCCGATGCCGGGTGGCGCCGAGTCGCTGAACGCCGGTGTGGCGGCGGGAGTTGTGCTGTACGAGGCGGCGCGGCGCAGGGCCTGACAGGGCCCGAAACGGGTCCTAGCTGGGGGTTCGGGATGTTCTGGATCACCTTGACGGGGTCCGGACAGATCGGGGCGGTCAAAGCAGTGTCCTAACGACACGTCACTCGGTTAGATGAGTGTGGACACCAGAACACCCCGCACACCCACGGGGGACCGTTCGTCGAAATACGACTCGGGATTCGACGACGCTCCCGCGCTGAGCATGGTGAAGGTGCCGAGCGATCCGGCGCAGGTCATCGTCAACCACGCGAGCTTCCGCGTGCAGTTGGGCGCCTCCACGCGGGCGTCCCCGCGTATCGCACGGCACCTGAGCGCCACCGAGGACACCACGCGCATCCCCGTCGTGGGCACGGCGGGGCGCTCCGGCGCGCCCGCCGCCGGGCGCCGGCGCGCGCCGGTCGTCTGGAGCGGGAAGTCCGCGCCCGACGACACCGGAGCCCACCGGCTCCTCCAGGCGGTGCGCGGTGCGGGCGTCGGCCTCCCCGACCCGCTGGGTGACACGGGCTCGACCCAGGTCATCCCCCGCGTCGACGGCCCGGGCGGCGGTGGCTACGACACCGGGGGCGGGCGCTACGGCTCCGAAAGCGGGCGGTACGGCGCCGACTTGACCGTGGAGACGGTGGAGACGCCCATCGTCGGCAGCCAGCGCATGCACGGTGACCACGCCGTCGGCGACGGCACCCGGCTGCTCCCCGCGATGCGCACGGTCGACAGCGCCTTCGACGAGGCCCGCTACGACCAGGCGGGTCACGGCGGCTACGGGGACGACGACTTCACGGACGCGTACGACGACCGGGGAGCCGGCGAGGACGCCCGGGGCGGGCGCCGGACCGGCAACGAGCCCGTCCGGCACGCCTATTACCCCGGTCGCCGGATGAACCTGGGCGTGGTGCTGCTGCCGCTGCGGGTCTTCCTCGGCTTCATCTCCATCTACGCCGGCATGGGCAAGCTCTGCGACCCGCACTACTTCGACGGCGGCAAGCGCGGCTCCATGGTGAAGTGGCTGAACACGCTGCACCCGTGGGAAGTCGCCGAGCCGCTGCGGCAGTTCGCTCTCGAACACCCGGTGGGCTCCGGGCTGGTCATCGCCTTCGCCCAGGTCATCGTCGGCGTGCTGACCGTCTTGGGACTGTGGCAGCGGGTCGCGGCCGGGGTCGGGGCGCTGCTGTCGGCCGCGCTGCTCGTCACCGTCAGCTGGAAGACCGTCCCCGTCTACGAGACGCCCGACATCATCTACCTCGCTGCCTGGTCCCCGCTGATCATCGCGGGCGCGCCGGTGTACTCGGTCGATGGACGGCTCGCGGGCGGCGCCTGGCGTACGCTCGGGCCGCGCGCCGACATCTGGGAGCTGCGGCGGTACGTACTGCGCCGGGGCGCGCTCGTGACCGCGATCGTCGTCGGGCTGACCCTGCTCGTCGGGTCCCTGCTCGGCGGGGCCGTACGGGACGCCGACCGGATCGTCGTTCCCGGTCCCGGGGAGGCGCCGCGCAACGAGCTGCCGGGGTCGCCGCTGCCGGGTGAGCCGAGTGCGCGGCGCGAGAAGAGCCCGTCCGCGTCCGACGCGCCGACCGCGGGCGCCACGTCCGCGAAGCCCTCGCAGGAGGCGACCACGCCGGGGGCCACGCGGTCCACCGGGGCGGTCACCGGGGGGCAGCCGAGCCAGACGCAGGGGACGGCCGGGCAGGCGCCGCCGCAGCAGTCGGCGCCGGTGGAGCAGGTGCCGAGCACGACGGCGGGGCCCAGTTCGAGCGGTGCCTCCGGCGGTGCGACCGGCGGGGCGACGTCCTCCGGGGGGTCTACCGGGGGGAGCTCCTCCGGTGGGCAGCAGCCTGGGCTGGTCGGGGGGTTGCTCGGGTAGGTCGGTTGACCGTTGTGATGTGGTGATGGGCCCCGCGTGGAGTTCTGCGCGGGGCCCATTGGCGTTGCCGGCTGTCAGTTGCGTGTTTCGTGCGGGGCGGTGGGGGCTGGTCGCGCAGTTCCCCGCGCCCCTTTGGGGCGCGCGGGTGCTGGGCCCCGGCCTCTCAGCGGCTCTCCGCCTTCAGCGGCCCTCAGCGGGCTCCTAGCGGGTCTGGGACGCCAGTTCCTTTGCTGCCTCTGTGAGGTCCTTTGCCGTGTCGATGGCTCGCCAGTAGGCGCCCTGGGGGAGGGGGAAGCCCGCGAGGCGGCGTTCTCGGGCGAGGCGGGGGAACGTGGTGCGTTCGTGGTCGCCCCGGGCCGGGAGAAGGTCGGTGAACTCCGGGGAGAACACGTAGACGCCGGCGTTGATCTCGTACGTGGTGGGCGGGGCCTCGATGAAGTCCGTGACGCGGCCGAAGCCGTCCGTCTTCACGGCACCCCAGGGGATGCGCGGGCGGGCCAGGGCGAGCGTGGCGACGGCGTCGCGCTCGGCGTGGAAGTCCGCCATGTCGCGGAGCGAGAAGCGGGTCCAGATGTCGCCGTTGGTGGCGTACCAGGGCTGGTCGGGGTGCGGGAGGTGCGCGGCGGCGTACTTGAGGCCCCCGCCGCGGCCCAGGGGCTCCGTCTCGACGACCGTGGTGACGCGGACCGGCAGGTCGGCGGAGTCCAGCCACTTCTGCAGGACGTCGGCGAGATGGCCGCAGGAGACGACCACGTCGGTCACGCCCTCCTCGGCGAGCCAGGCGAGCTGATGGCCGATGATCGGCGTGCCCGTACCGGGGATCTCGACCATGGGCTTGGGCCGGTCGTCGGTGTACGGACGCAGCCGGGAGCCCTGGCCACCGGCGAGGACCACGGCTTGAACGGGGCGCGACGCGGCGTTCGGATCGGTCATGACCCGAACTGTACGTGGCGCCCCGTTCGCGGGAGCACGGCCCTGGGATCGGCGGGGAGGGGGTCACCGGGGTGGGGTGCCCCGGTGCATCGCCGGGGTGGTCAGGCGAACTGGGCGGCCACTCCGGTCGCGTACGAGGTGTCGCAGACGGGGCGGGCGAAGCCCTGGGCCCGGGTGGGGCCGTAGGCGCGGACGGCGGCGCGGCCGAGGGCGCGGGCGATGGCGGTGCAGTGCTTCGCGAGGGACGGGCGCTCGTTCACCGCTTCCTGGAGGTGGGTGAGGGCGACTCCCGGGTCCTCGTCCTGGAGCTCGATCAGGAGTTTGTCCTGGAGCACCTCGTGCGGGGCGCGGGGCTTGGCGCGTTCGGTGGAGTCCAGCTCGGCCACGTCCGAGGCGGCGAGGACCGATTGGTCGGGGTCCGTGGTGGTCCATTGGACCTTGGTGACCGCGAGGGTGCCGGAGAGGACCAGGACGACGGGAAGGACCAGGGCCAGCGAACGGCCGATCCGGCGGGCGGGGCCGGGGCCGCGCCGCGTCCGTTGGGTGTGGGTGTGGGTGTGCTTCACGCGAGTGAGCGTAGCGCGGGGTAGTGATATGGCGACATTAGGTCACCGATACGGGGGATGTCGCAGTGCCGGTTCCAGGGTGGTGTGTTGACGCACGAAGGTCGAAAAGTGCTGATTTGCCGGGGTAGTTGTCGACGTGGAAGAGGGCCCCGCGGGTTTCCGCGGGGCCCTCTTCGTCAACCTGGGTGATTTATCCCGGGCCGGTGGTTTCGCGAACGGTCGCGCCCACCCTGCCGGGAGATCAGTCGGTGAGGCGCTCGCCCGTCGAGGTCGAGAACACGTGGGTCTCGCCCGGACGCGGGACGACGTGCAGCGTCGCGCCCTTCTCGGGGACCTGGCGGCCGTTGACGCGGACCACGAGGTCCTTGGTCACCCCGCCGACCTCGGCGGTGCCGTAGACGTAACCGTCGGCGCCGAGCTCCTCGACGACGTTGACGGAGACGGCGAGGCCGGCCGGGGCGTCCTCGGTGTCCTTCGACAGGGAGGACGCGGCGGCGCCGTTGTGCTCCACGATGTCGAAGTGCTCGGGACGGACACCGACGGTGACGGTGGTGTCACCCTTGTCGGAGGCGGCCTTCAGGGCGTCGCGGTTGACCGGGACGACGCTGTTGCCGAACTTCACGCCGCCGTCGGTGATCGGGACCTCGACCAGGTTCATGGCCGGGGAGCCGATGAAGCCGGCGACGAAGAGGTTGGCGGGGCGGTCGTACATGTTGCGCGGGGTGTCGATCTGCTGCAGCAGACCGTCCTTGAGGACCGCCACGCGGTCGCCCATCGTCATGGCCTCGACCTGGTCGTGGGTGACGTAGACGGTGGTGATGCCGAGGCGGCGCTGCAGGGACGCGATCTGCGTACGGGTCGAGACACGGAGCTTGGCGTCGAGGTTCGACAGCGGCTCGTCCATGAGGAAGACCTGGGGCTCACGCACGATGGCGCGACCCATGGCGACACGCTGGCGCTGACCACCGGAGAGGGCCTTCGGCTTGCGGTCCAGGTACTCGGTGAGGTCGAGGATCTTCGCGGCTTCCTCGACCTTCTGCCGGATCTCCGCCTTGTTGACGCCGGCGATCTTGAGGGCGAAGCCCATGTTGTCGGCGACGGTCATGTGCGGGTAGAGCGCGTAGTTCTGGAACACCATGGCGATGTCCCGGTCCTTCGGCGGCAGGTGCGTGACGTCGCGGTCACCGATGCGGATGGCGCCGCCGTTGACGTCCTCGAGCCCCGCGAGCATGCGGAGCGAGGTGGACTTGCCGCAACCGGACGGGCCGACCAGAACGAGGAACTCGCCGTCCTCGATCTCGATGTCGAGACCGTCCACGGCGGGCTTCGTGGAACCCGGGTAGATCCGGGTCGCCTTGTCGAACGTAACTGTGGCCATGGGTCGTAGGCCCCCTTCACCGGCAGGAACGTGCCGGACGATCCGTTGTAAAGGTGGTGATCCACCACGGCCGTGCCGCGGTGGTGTAGTCCACGGGAGTGGATTGGGTCAGGACGGTACCTGCCGTTCACCGGGTCTGTCAGTACCCGGACCCCTGTGAACTTCGCGGAAATTTTCGACGAGCGCGCCCTGTGACGTGGGTACACTGCACGGGCGCCCCCACGAGGGGCCACGCCTCCTTAGCTCAGCTGGCCAGAGCAACGCACTTGTAATGCGTAGGTCGTCGGTTCGAATCCGACAGGGGGCTCTGGTCATGCCCCAGGTCGGTTGTTGTCCGGCCTGGGGTTTTGCGTTCAGTGGGGGGAGGTGGAGGGGCGGGGTGATCCGTCGCTTCGCCCGGGGCGCGTGGGCGTGGTGCGATGGGAGGTGGGGGCGGAAGGAGAGCGATCATGTCCGCAGCGAAGCGCAGCAGTGTCGCCGCCTCGGTGTCGGTCCGGCCGTTGGTCGAGTCGGATCTGGATCGGGCCGACGAGATCTTCCGGGTCGCCTTCGGGACCTTTCTCGGCGCCCCTGAGCCGGCGACGTTCTTCGGGTCCGCCGACTATGTCCGCACCCGCTGGGCGGCGGATCCGCACGCGGCCTTCGCGGCGACCGTCGAGGGCGAGGTCGTCGGATCGAACTTCGCCGCCGACTGGGGCAGCGTCGGGTTCTTCGGCCCGCTGACCGTACGTCCGGAGCTGTGGGACCAGGGCATCGGCAGACGTCTGATGGAACCGGTCATGGCCCGCTTCGACAGCTGGGAGAACCGCCATCTCGGCCTGTTCACCTTCTCGCACAGTCCCAAGCACCTGGAGCTCTACCGCCGGTACGGCTTCTGGCCCCGGTACCTCACCGCCATCATGAAGAAACAGGTCACCGTCAGTGCCGCGGTGCCCGGCCGGGTGCTGTACGGCGACTTGACCGCCGCCGAGCGGCCCGACGCCCTGAGTCTCGGGCGCGCGCTGACGGGGGCGGTGTACGAGGGCCTGGACCTGGAGCGCGAGATCACGGCCACGCAGGCGCAGGGGCTCGGTGACACCGTCCTTCTCCAGGGCGCCGACTCCGGCCTCGACGGCATGGCCGTCTGCCACTGCGGAGCGGGGTCGGAGGCGGGTGAGGACGTGTGCTTCGTCAAGTTCGGCGCCGTACGACCTGGTCCGGACACCGCGGACCGGTTCGAACGGCTGCTGGACGCGTGCGAGCAGTTGGCCGTCGAGAAGGGCCTGGGGCAAGTGGATGCCGGGATGAATCTGGCCCGCGAGGATGCCTATCGGCGCATGGTCGACCGCGGGTTCCGTACCTGGCTGCAAGGCGTGACCATGCACAGGCCCAACGAACCCGGCTACAGCCGTCCGGACGCCTATGTGATCGACGACTGGCGCTGAGTCCGGCTGAGTCCACCCCCCCCGCTCGGCGAGGGCGGGTCAGCGGAGCCGTCGGCCCAGTTCCAGGTCGTCCGGGTCGAGGGAGCGGTTCTCCTCGATCTCCCAGATCGCGTTCTGGAGCAGGCGGGCGAGGGTCCAGGACCTCGCCCGTTCGCGGTCCAGGTCCAGGACCGCCGTCATCGCGTCGAAGCGCCAGTGGACGTCGGACGGGTCGAAGCGGTTGTTGAGGGCCGGCCAGAGGTCGAAGCCGGGGTCGCCGGACAGGGGCTTGGGGTCGATGGCGAGCCAGGGGGCACGGTCGGCGCCCAGGACGTTGTCGAAGTGCAGGTCCCAGTGGAGGAGGCGGTCACCGGGGTCGGACATCACCTCGCGGAGCGCCGCTGCGCAGTCCGCGATCAGACGGCGGTCCGTGGGGTCCGGGATACCGGCCAGGACCGCGGGGGTGCGCGCCAGCATGTCCGTCGCGATGTCGGAGAGGCGGCGTACGGCCGGTGGGGCCGGGGTGGCGGTCAGGTGGGCCAGGAGGTGGGCGATGACCTCGACGGCCTTGTGGGTGTCGGGCTCGTGGGAGAGCATGCGGGCCGGGTCGAGGCGTTCGAGCAGCATCGTGCCCGTGTCGGGGTCGTGGTCCAGGAGCCGTACCGCCCCGTCGCCGTCCCAGACGCGCAGGGCGATCGGTTCGCCCTCGCTCTCGTCGTCGAGGATCTGGAGCTTGAGGACGGCCGGGGTGCCGTCGGCCGTGGCGACCACCGGCACCACCAGGGCGCACATGCCGTGCATGGGGTCGCCGTCGAGGCGCAGGCCCCAGCGGTCCAGGAAGTCGGCGGTCAGGCGCGGGAGGTTCGCGATGAATCTGCGGCCCGTCTCTCCGTTGATCTCTTCCTGAGTCTCGGCCAGTTCCTCCGGAACATCGATCGGCACATTGATCGGAGGATCGGTTGGCACATCGATCGGGATATGGATCACGCCGCCGACCCTACGCGCGCGTCGGCCCGGAGTCCTTTGGATTTCCGGCCCCAAGGCGCCCGTACACCACGGAATCCGTAGAAGACAGGGCCCGCCGGCAGGGGTTAGCGTCCGGCCATGAGCAGCTCGCAGAGCACCCCGGACGCGACCGCCGGCACCGTCAACGGCGGGATCTCCTTCTGGTACGCGCAGGCCGGACTCCCTGTACCGAGGGAGCCGCTGGCCGGGGACGCGGCGGTCGATGTGGTGATCGTCGGGGGTGGATACACAGGGCTGTGGACGGCCTACTACCTGAAGAAGGCCGACCCTTCGCTGCGGATCACCGTCCTGGAGCAGAAGTTCTGCGGGTATGGGGCCTCGGGGCGCAACGGCGGCTGGCTCTACAACGGGATCGCGGGGCGCGACCGTTACGCGCGGCTGCACGGGCGGGACGCCGCCGTACGGTTGCAGCGGGCCATGAACGAGACCGTCGACGAGGTCGTGCGGGTGGCGGCGGGGGAGGGCGTCGAGGCGGACGTCCACCAGGGGGGTGTGCTCGAAGTCGCTTGTACGCCCGCGCAGTTGGGGCGGCTCAAAGCCTTCTACGAGCATGAGCTGGCGTACGGGGAGGACGACCGCGAGCTGTACGGCGCCCGTGAGACGGCCGAGCGGATCAGGGTCGCGGGCGCCGTGGGGTCGTCGTGGACGCCGCACGGGGCGCGGCTGAACCCGGTGAAGCTGGTGACCGGGCTGGCGGCCGTCGTGGAGGGGATGGGGGTCGTCGTGCACGAGTTGACGCCGGTCACCGAGATCCGGGCGGGGCACGCGGTCACGCCGTACGGGACCGTTCGGGCGCCCTATGTGCTGCGCTGCACGGAGGGGTTCACGGCGAACCTCAAGGGGCAGAAGCGGACCTGGCTGCCGATGAACTCCTCGATGATCGCCACCGAGCCACTGACCGCCGGGCAGTGGGCGGAGATCGGCTGGGAGGGGCGCGAGACGCTCGGCGACATGGCGCACGCCTATATGTACGCCCAGCGCACCGCCGACGACCGGATCGCGCTCGGCGGGCGCGGGGTGCCGTACCGGTTCGGGTCGCGGACCGACAACGACGGGCGGACGCAGGCCGCGACGATCGAGGCGCTGTACGAGATCCTGGTGCGCTTCTTTCCCTCGCTGACTGGGGTGCGCGTCGACCACGCCTGGTCCGGTGTGCTGGGGGTGCCCCGCGACTGGTGTGCCACGGTCACCCTCGACCGGGCGACGGGGCTCGGCTGGGCCGGCGGTTACGTCGGCTCCGGGGTGGCCACCACCAACCTCGCCGCCCGGACGCTCCGCGACCTGGTCCGGCGGGACTCGGGGCAGGGCGGGGCCACCGAGCTGACCTCGCTGCCCTGGGTGAACCACCGGGTGCGCAAGTGGGAGCCGGAGCCGTTCCGTTGGCTGGGCGTGCAGGGGATGTACGCGACCTACCGCACCGCCGACCGGCGCGAGACCGCCTCCAACAGCGGGGAGTCGTCGCGGTTGGCGCGGTGGGCGGACCGGGTGGCGGGGCGGTAGGGCGCGTACCTCGCCCGCACGCTCACGTGGCGGCGCGCGGCGGGGCCTTCGCCGTGATCATCGTCGCGCGATGTTCACGATCGTCGCGTCCAGGATCACCATCAGCTGCGCGAGTGCGATGACGACGAGGGCCCACCAGCGGCGGGGGTCGGGGGGCGTCCCGGTGTCCGTGACCTCGGCGGTCCCGGGGCGCCTGGTGGGGGCGGTCACGGCTCCAGCACCACCTTGCCGGTGGTGCCCCGGTTCTCCAGGGCGCGGTGGGCGGTGGCGGCCTCGGCGAGCGGGAAGCGGTGGACGGCCGGGGTGAGGCGGCCGGCGGCGGCCTCGGCGAGGGCGCGGAGTTCCAGGGTGCGGAGGGGGTCGGGGCCGCCGGCCCGGCGGAGCATCTCCTGGCCGAGGACCGTCCGCGAGACGCCCTCCACGACATAGGGGCCACCGTCCTTGATCCCGTCCGCCGACCAGCCGAAGATCAGGTGCCTGCCGCCGGGGGCGAGCAGCGCGACGGACTCGCGCGCCGCCGTCCCGCCGACCCCGTCGAAGACGATCGTGGCCTTCCCCCGGTACGCCGCGACCTGCTCCGGCCAGGCCGGATCGGTGTAGTCGACGGCGAGGTCGGCGCCGTTGGCCGCCACCCGGGCCGTCTTCGCGGGGCCGCCTGCGAGGCCGACGACCGTGGCGCCCGCGTTCTTGGCGTACTGCACGAGGAGCGTGCCGATGCCGCCGGCCGCGGCCGGGATCACGACCACGTCGTCCGGGCCGAGTTCGGCGAAGAGCAGGATCCCCATCGTCGTACGGCCCGTCCCGATCATCGCGACCGCCTCCGCGAAGTCGAGGTTCTCCGGTACCTCGTGCAGCCGTTCGACGTCGGTGACGGCCAGCTCGGCGTAGCCGCCGGGCACGAAGCCGAGGTGGGCCGTGACGCGGCGGCCGAGCCAGACCTCCGGGACGCCGTCCCCGAGCGCCTCGACGACCCCGGCGACCTCGCGGCCGGGGATCGTGGGCAGTTCGGGTGCCGGTCCCGGCCCCGGCACGCCCTCGCGGAGGGCCGCGTCCAGCAGGTGTACGCCGGCCGCGGCGACGGCGATACGGACCTGGCCCGGCCCGGGTTCGGGGTCCGCGACCTTCTCGTACGTCAGGTTCTCGGCCGGACCGAAGGCGTGCAGACGGATGGCGTGCATGGCGGGCCCCCTTGGGCGATGTCGTTCTCGCGCGGCGTGTGTGCGCCTGGTATCGCTCGGTGGACCCCAGCCTCGGACCTCAAGCATGCTTGAGGTCAAGGGAGTTCCTCGACCTCCTGCCGAGCGCCAGCGAGACGGCCGCGAGGGCGCTGTTGAACGACACCTCCGAGAGCACCCCCGGCGCCGCGACCTGGTCGCCCGCGAGGTACACGCCGTCGCCCCGGTCCACGGCCGGACGGTCGCGCCAGCTGCTGCCGACCGGATCGACTGCGCCGGTACGGCCGTTCGCGATCGCCTCGCGCCGCCAGGTGACGCGGTCCCGCCAGCCGGGGAAGCCCAGGTCGAGCAGGTGCTCGGCGCGGGCGACACCGTCCGCCCGGGACTCCCGCGGGCCGATCGGGAACTGCCCCTGGAGCAACTGCTCGCCCGCCGGGGCCAGGGTGCGGTCCTGCGCGGTGAACCGTTCGATCCAGCCGGGGGCGTCCAGGTCGGAGACCGCGAACGGGTCACCGCGGCGGGTGCGCAGGGCGAGATCGAGGAGTGCCGTACGGCCGCTCGGCCAGGTCAGCGAGTCGTCCCCGAGCAGCCGGCGGGCGGCGTCGAGGGAGGTGGCGACGATGATCGGGCCGGTTCCTGACCCGGGTCCGGTCCCTGTCCCGGTGCCGGCCCTGGTCCCGGTCCCGGTCCCTGTCCCGGTGCCGGTGAGGGCGTCGAGGGAGTCGACGCGGCTGCGGGTCTCCATCCGGACGCCGAGGTTCCAGGCCCGGGCCGCCATCCGGTCGATCACGCTCGCCCAGCCGCCGCGCGGGTAGTGCGCCTCCGGCGGCAGCTTCGTCGCCCGGCGCAGCCGTTCCTGCACGAACGCGGCGGACAGGGAGCCCGGGTCGTGGTGGAACAGCGCCACCGCCGCGTAGTTGGCGGCGGCGCGCGCGGCCTCCTCGCCCGCCTGTTCGGTCGCCCAGGTGAGGAAGTCGACGTCCATCGGCGCGGGTCGGCCCAGGTGGCGAGGCCGGAGGAGCTTGAGCATCGCGAACGGCGGGGTCCGGCGCAGGGCGCCCCTGTGATGCAGGCGCAAGCGGGCGGCCTCCAGGGGCGGGAGGGGCGCGAGCGGGCCGATCAGGTCCCGTTGGGCGAGCCAGGTCCAGTGCGGGCCGCCGTTGTACAGGGCGTGCGGTCCCTCGTTCGTGCGGTACGGGCCCGCCGCGGTGCGGGCCCGGCCGCCGAGGGTGTGGTGCGCCTCGTAGAGGGTGACCCTCGCGCCCGCCTCGGCGGCCGTGATCGCCGCGGTGAGGCCGGCGAAGCCGCCGCCGATGACGGTGAGGGGGGTGAGGGTGGGGATGTGAGTGTGGACCGGGGGTCGGGTGGCGTGCATGGCTGGCTCCCTCGGGTCGGTGTGCGGTCGCGCGGTTCCGCAGTTGCGCGGCTGATCGCGGGTACGACGGATCGGGGGCGCCGGGATGTGACATCGGGCGGGAGCGGGCGGGGTCGGGGCAGGGGCCGGGCGGGGGCGGGGTGTGGTCGGGGGGATTGTCAGTGGTGGGGTGCACGATGGGGGCATGGTGCGGGCGAGGTCGGTGGTGAAGGCGGCGCGGCGGCCGGAGGTGCGGTTGCCGGTGCTGGAGGCGTTCGCGGGCGGGGAGCTGGAGCCCGACGGGGACTACGACGGGCTGGAGTTCCGGGAGGAGGACTTCGTCGGGCAGGACGGCGGGGGTGCGCGGTTCATGGACTGCGCGCTGACCGGGTGCGCGCTGGACGAGACACGGCTGCACCGGGCGCGGGTGCTCGACTCCGTCCTCACGGGGATACGGGGCGTCGGGACGGATCTGTCCGAGGCGACGTTGCGGGATGTCGAGGTGGTGGAGGCGCGGCTCGGTGGGGTGCAGTTGCACGGGGCGGTGCTGGAGCGGGTGCTGGTGCGCGGGGGGAAGATCGACTTCCTGAATCTGCGGGAGGCGCGGCTCAAGGATGTCGTGTTCGAGGACTGTGTGCTGGTGGAGCCGGACTTCGGGGGTGCGCGGCTGGAGCGGGTCGCGTTTGTGGGGTGTGCCTTGCGGGGGGCGGATCTGAGTGGGGTGAGTCTGGTGGATGTGGATCTGCGGGAGGCGGCGGTGGTGGAGATCGCTCGGGGGGTCGGGCGGTTGTCGGGGGCCGTGATCAGTGCGGCTCAGTTGATGGATCTGGCGCCGGTGTTGGCGGGGGAGATGGGGATTCGGGTGGAGGGGTGAGGGGCCTTCGCCCCCGCCGCCCCTCCCCGTCCCATCCTCGCAAGGGGCTGCGCCCCTTTGACCCCCAAGCGTCCGTCCGGTGGGGCTTCTCGCGCGGTTCCCCGCGCCCCTGAAAAAGCGGGGCTGCGCCCCTGCTTTTTCGGCCCGAGAGGGCCGTGGGCCCCTCAGGGCCTGCGGCCCTTTCAGGGCGCGGGGAACTGCGCGAGAAGCCCCACGCACCGGCAGACGAACGACGCGCCCCTTGATTCCTACGGCACCCTTGGGAACCGCGCCTGCAGCGTCCAGATCGCCGGATTCTCGGCCAGCGCGTCGTGCAGATCGCACAGGTCGGCGATGACGTCGTGGAGGAAGTCGCGGGCCTCGCGGCGGAGTTCGGCGTGGGAGAAGGTGAGCGGGGCCTCCTCCGCCGGCATCCAGTCCGCCTCGACGTCCACCCATCCGAAGCGGCGCTCGAAGAGCATGCGGTCCGTGGACTCGGTGAAGTCGAGTTCCGCGTGCTGGGGCCGGGAGGCGCGGGACCCCGCCGGGTCCTGGTCGAGCTGTTCCACGATGTCGCACAGCGCCCACGCGAAGTCCAGCACCGGAACCCATCCCCAGGCTGTGGACAGCTCCCGGTCCGCCTTGGTGTCGGCGAGGTACACATCACCGCAGAACAGGTCGTGCCGCAGCGCGTACACGTCCGCGCGCCGGTAGTCCGTCTGCGGCGGGTCCGGGAAGCGGTTGGAGAGGGCGTAGCCGATGTCGAGCACGTAGGCGATGGTGTCATGTCCTCATAGGATCGCCGACGTGTCCCGATCCGCACCGGTTGTCCCGGCCGCCCTGCTCACCGTCGCGCTGGCCCTGACCCTCACCTCGTGCACCGGGGGCGGCGGCGAGGCCGGGGCGGCCCGGGGCTCCGCCGGTCTCCGGGACCCCTATTTCCCCCGGCTCGGCAACGGCGGCTACGACGCCACCCACTACGCCCTCACCCTCGCCTACGACCCCGAGGCGGACGCCCCGCTGCGCGGCACCGCCGTCGTCACCGCACGGGCCACACGGGACCTCGCCTCCTTCAACCTCGACCTCAAGGGGCTGGACGTCGAGTCCGTCGCCGTCGACGGTGTGACGGCGCGGTGGAAGCGGGCCGGGCAGGAGCTGACCGTCACCCCCGCGGACGCCCGCCTCGACGAGGGGAAGACGTTCCGTACGACCGTGCGCTACTCCGGCGTCCCGGAGACGCTCACCGATCCCGACGGCTCCCGCGAGGGCTGGCTGCCCACCGCCGACGGCGCCCTCGCGCTCGGCGAACCGGCGGGCTCGATGACCTGGTTCCCCGGCAACCACCACCCCTCCGACAAGGCCGCCTACGACCTCACGGTCACCGTCCCCGAGGGCCTGCACGCCGTCTCCAACGGGGAGTTGCGGCGCGAGTCCACCGAGAACGGCCGTACGACCTTCGTCTGGCACACCGCCGAACCGATGGCGAGCTATGTGGCCACGCTGGCGATCGGCACGTACGAGATCCGGCGCTCGACGGCGGGCGGGGAAGAAGGAGAGGGCTCGGGGCGGCTTCCCGTGTACGTCGCCGTCGATCCCTCCCAGGTCGAGGACAGCCGTGCCGTGCTCGGGCGGATTCCCGAGGTCGTCGCATGGGCGGAGAGGTACTTCGGGCCGTATCCCTTCTCCTCGACCGGGGCGATCGTCGACAGGCCGGAGGACTCGGCGTACGCGCTGGAGACCCAGAATCGGCCCGTCTTTCCCGGTGCCCCCGACCTCTCCCTCCTGGTCCATGAACTGGCCCACCAGTGGTACGGCGACTCCGTCACCCCCGAGAGCTGGCGGGACATGTGGCTCAACGAGGGGTTCGCGACCTACGCCGAGTGGCTGTGGGAGGAGGACCACGGCGGTGACAGCGCCCAGGAGGTCTTCGACGCGCTGTACGAGGGCGACTACTTCCCGGACGCCGCCTCGAACGAGGCCGTCTGGGACTTCCCGCCCGCGCGCCCGCCGAGTGCCGCCCGGATCTCCGACAGCCCGGTGTACGAACGCGGCGCCATGGTCCTGCACCAGATCCGCGCGGCCGTCGGCGACGACGCCTTCTTCGAGTTGATCCGGGGCTGGGCGGCCGCGCACCGCCACGGCAACGCGGACACGGCCGACTTCACGGCGTACGCGGAGAAGTTCGCGGAGGAGGCGGCACCGGGCGCGGATCTGACGCCGGTCTGGGACGACTGGCTGTACGGGGACGGAAAGCCTCCGCTGGCTTGATCCCAACGCCGTGACCGTCCGCCGGCTTCCGCGCGATCCGATTTCGCCGAGGTCAGACGGGACCGCGGTGAGAGCCGGGGGATTCCCTTCCGCTTCGACGCCGTCCATTCGTGGCGGAATTACTTCACTCGCGATGTGCGGGACAGGCCGAAAATCGACGGCGCGATCGATGGCGTGACCGATGGCGTGATCGATGAATTGACTCTGTGTTGCCTGTACGGAATCTGATGGAAACAATTCTCCGTGAGGCTTGCGTGTGCTCTCCTGTGCTGGCTCTTGGCGAAGGTGAGATATGGAGACGCTCCGCATATCCGGTGAGGAGAAGCGTGCGCTGATCGCGCTCGTGGGGAACGGATCGCAACGTTCCGTAAAGCTCGGCACCTTGGGTCCCGAGGGGACCAGCAGTGAGTACGTGGCACGGCTGATGGCACGATTATTCGGTGACCGGGGACGCTTCGGAATAGTTCTTGAAGAGACCTTCGAGCACTGTATGGACGCACTCACCGAGGGGCGTATAGATCTCGCGCTGGTGCCGCACGCCTACGCCGGTATCAACGTCTTCTACATGCATCCGCTGCTGGAGCCGTCGATCGTGTTCCGTGGGAGTACACCGGAATACGGATTGGCCGCGCGGTCCGACTTCGCCTTTCGCGAGGAACTGCTCTTCACCGACACCGTGGTGACTCATCCGGCCCCCATTCCGCTGCTGGAGTACTACTTCGACCGGCCCGTGAAGCTGGTCACGACGACCTCCACGAGCCAGGCGGCCGGCCAGGTGGCCGACGGTCTCTACAACATCGCCATCACCAATGAACGGGCGGCGAGACAGCACAATCTCAAGTTCGTCTACCGGTTCTCACCGATCCCCATGACGTGGACCGTCTTCTCGAAAAGAATCGAAAAGGAAGGACCGCGATGACCACGCACGTGTATGAGCGACCCTATTTCCCCGACTCCGCCGTGGTGCTCCACGACAACGGGATCCGGATGGAGTCCTACCGGCGCGGCGACACGGAGGTGCTGGTGTCGTACATCCCGCCCGGTGCCGTCGTGGCACCGCACTCCCACAGGGAGGCGCAGGTCGGGATGGTCGTCCGGGGTGAACTCTCCATGACGGTCGGCGGGGTGACCAGGCTGATGCGGGCCGAGAAGGACGTGTACATCGCTCCTTCCCATGTCGAGCACTCCGCGGTGAACCCGACCTCGGAGGAGACCGTCGCGCTCGACATCAAACGCTACAAACCAGGTGAGAAGTACACCGCGCCGAGCGAGTACTTCCTCGGCCCGATCGAGTCGCGCAAGTTCGTCGGAATGGACGTCACGTTCTTTCTGGAGGACTGGATCGAGCTGATGATCGCCGACATTCCGGGCGGCGGTGAGATGCCGTACCACAAGCACTCCCACGAACAGATCGGGATCTGCCTGGACGGCCGCTACGACATGACGGTGGAGGAGACGACCCACGAACTCGTCTTCGGCGCCACCTACTTCTGCGAGAGCCAGGAGGGGCATGGTGCCGCGAATCCGCACGAGAGTGTGGCGCGCTCCCTGAACATCTTCATTCCGCCCCGGTACCACCGGGTCCCCAAGTAGACGGACGGCAGAGGAGATCGGTGGCGCGCGTAGCGATCGTGCTGGGGGCCGGCAGCGGTATCGGACGGGCGACCGCGCTGCGGCTGCTGTCCGGGGGCTGTACGACGGTCCTCACCGCCCGAGGCCGGGACGCGCTGGAGAAGGTGGCGCGGGAATCCGGCGTCGAACGGAACACCTACGTCGTTCCGGGTGACGTCACCTCGCCGGAATTCCGTGCCGAACTCGTGGAGAAGGTGGAACAACGATTCGGCCGGATCGATGTCCTGGTCAACAACGGGCCCGGGCCGGCGCCCGGCCCGTTCGACGGGGTGCGGGTGAACGACGACGTATGTGCCGCGATGCAGCAGAAACTCGTGCCGTATCTGGATCTCATCGGATCCGTCGCGCCCGTGATGACGAGAAACGAATTCGGCAGGATCATCAACGTCGTCGGCAACGTCGGAAGGGAACCCATGCCGGGCATGTTCCTCTCCGGTCTGGTCAACGCGGCCATGGGGAACGCCGGGAAATATCTGGCGAGCCAGTACGCCGCGCACAACATCACGGTGAACTGCGTGCACCCCGGGACCATCCGGACCCCGCGCTACGACCAGGCCGTCCGGCACCTGGCCCGGGACGGCGGTGTCCCGGAGCCCGAGGTCGAGGACCGTCTCGTACGGGCGGTCCCCATGAACCGGCCGGGGCAGGCCGACGAGGTCGCCGCCCTCATCGGATTCCTCGCCTCCGACGAGGCGTCCTACATCACCGGCCAGCAGATCTCGGCCGACGGCGGCCAGTTGAAGAGCGTGTGAGACGAGCGTGTGAGACGAGCGTGTGAGACGAGCGTGTGAGGAGGGACCGAGTCTTGTTCGAGGACAAGGTCGTCGTGGTCACCGGTGCCGCCTCGGGGATAGGGAAGCGGACGGCGGTCGAGTTCGCCCGGCAGGGCGCCACGGTCGTCGTGGCGGACGTCGACGGGACGAACGGACCCGAGGTCGTCGCCAAGCTGACCAGCGACGGGCACCGCGCGGTCTTCGTCCGGGCGGACCTGACCGCCGAGGTGGACTGCGAGCACCTGATCGCCGTCGCCGCGGAGCGGACCGGCCGGGTGGACGTCCTGGTCAACAACGTCGGCATCGAGATATCCACCCCGATCCACGAGATGCCGGTGTCCGAGTGGGACCGGCTGTTCGACACCAATCTGAAGAGCATGTTCCTGTGCTCCAAGTACGCGCTGCGCCCGATGATGGCGGCGGAGAGCGGGGCGATCGTGAACGTCTGCTCGGTCAGCGGGCTGGTGGCCTGGCCCGGTATCGCCGCGTACAACACCACCAAGGGCGGTGTCCTGATGCTGACGAAGTCGCTGGCCGTCGAGTACGCCCGCCACGGCATCCGGGCCAACTGTGTCTGCCCCAGCATCATCGACACCCCCATGACGGACGCGTCCATCGGCCACGACGCCGGCGTCAAGGAGGCGAAGGCGAAGCTGAATCCGGTCGGCCGTCTGGGCACGCCCGAGGACGTCGCGAACGCGATCCTCTTCCTCGCCTCCGACCGGTCGTCCTTCATCACCGGCGCCGCGCTCACCGTGGACGGCGGATACACGGCCGTCTGAGCGGGCCGCGGGAAGCGCCACAGGGAAGCAGATGAGCACGAGCGAGTGAGCCAGAGCGAGTCAGCATCAGCAAGTGAGCAACAGCAAGTGAGCAACAGCGAGTGAGCAACAGCAAGTGAGCAACAGCGCACGTAAGTGGGAAAGGTTGGCTGGAGTGGCGGATCGCTTGGACGGCGGGCAGCGCGCGGCGGGGTTCCCCTTGCTGACGGTCCTCGCACTCATGGCGGGGATCTTCGCCGTCGGCTCGGAGGAGCTGGTGGTGTCCCCGCTGCTCCCGGACATGTCGGAGTCGTTCGACACCTCGGTCGCCGTGATGGGGCTGTCGGTCAGCGTCTACGGCGTCTGTACGGCGATCGGCGCCCTGATCTTCGCCCCGCTCGGGGACCGGGTGTCACGGCGGGTCGGCCTGGTGACCGGGATGACGGTGTTCGTCCTGGGCACGCTGCTGTGCGCGTCCGCCGGTTCCCTGGGCGTGTTCTTCGCCGGGCGGGCGCTGGCCGGTCTGGCCACGGGCGCGTTCGTACCGACCGCGTACGCGTTCGTCGGCGACCAGATCCCGTACCGCCACCGGGCCAGGGCCATGGGCATCGTCGTGTCGAGCTGGTCGCTCTCCCTCGTCCTGGGCGTGCCCACGGGGGACTTCGTCGGGCAGCGGGTCGGCTGGCGGTGGACCTTCGGGCTGCTCTGCGTGCTGGGCGTCCTCGTGATCGGTGTGCTGTTCCGGGCGGGCGGCCGCGCCCACCCCGAGCCCGCCGGCCGACAGGGCACGCCGGACGAGGCCGCGCGGACACCGGACGACGCCGTGGGCACACCGGACGAGGCCGTGGGAGCACCGGCGCGGCAGGGCGACGGCGGCTGGGGCCGCTCGGTCGTCCAGGCCTTCCGAGGGCCGAAGGTGCTGGTGTACGTCCTGGCGACGTTCCTCAACATGCTCGGCTTCTACGGCATGTACACGTACCTCGGCAGCGCGCTGCAGTACCGGTTCGGCGACGAGAGCTCGTCGACCTCACTGATGATCCTGCTGTACGGCCTCGGCTTCGCGACGAGCTTCGTCACCGGGAAGTGGGCCGACGACCTCGGCAAGGAGCGCGTGCTCGTCGGTCTGCTGGCCGGACTGGTCCCGGCGCTGGCCGTGATCCCGCTGGTCGACCATCTCACCCCGCTGCTGGTGCTCTGCCTCTTCCTGTGGGGAGCGATGCAGAGCCTGGTCGTCACCCTGCTGAGCACCCTGCTGAGTGAGTGCTCGCCGGCCCACCGAGGGACCATCCTCGCCTTCTACACCCTCGCGACCAACCTCGCGGTGGCCCTGGGCGCCGCCCTGCTCGGCCCGCTGTTCACCGAGTACGGCTTCTCCGCCGTCGGCTTCGTCTGCGCGGGCATCACGCTCGCCGCCTGCGGCCTGAGCCAGTGGGCGCGCGCTCGCGACACCGGAACCCCCACCGGGACCGACGGGCCCCCGACCGGGACCGACCCCGAGCCCGGAGCCGAGCCCGTCACCGAGGACCGCCGCGTGGCAGTGACCGAGGACCGCCGTGTGGCAGTGACCGAGGACCGCCGTCCGGAAGCGGCCGCCGACCGTGAGGACCGGCCGTGAGGATCGCGTCCGCCCACCGGCTCCGGGACCTGCCCAGGAACTCGTTCGCGACGACCGTGGCCAGGATCGACCGGCTCGTGCGGTCGGGCGAGGACGTCGTCAACCTCTGCCAGGGGAACCCCGATCTGCCCACGCCCCCGCACATCGTCGAGTCGCTGCGCACCGAGGTCCTCGATCCCGCCACCCACCGGTACGGCTCCTTCTCGGGCCTCCTCGAACTCAAGGCCGCCATCGCCCGGTGGTACGCCACGAACCACCGGGTCGAGCTGGACCCGGAGACCGAGGTCGCGATCCTGTTCGGTGCCAAGGCCGGACTGGTGGAGCTGAGCCAGTGCTTCCTGGACCCGGGCGACGTGTGTCTGATGCCGGACCCGGCCTTCCCCGACTACTGGGCCGGTGTCGCCCTCGCCGGGGCCCGGATGCACCCCCTGCCGCTCCGCCGGGAGAACGGCTTCCTGCCCGACTACACGGCCCTCGACCGGGCGACCCGCGAGCGGGCCCGGCTGATGTTCCTCAACTATCCCAACAACCCCGCCTCGGTGACGGCACCGCCGGAGTTCTACGCCGACACGGTCCGGTTCGCGGACCGGCACGGCGTGCTCGTGGCCTCCGACTTCGCCTACGGGGCCCTGAGTTTCGACGGCGAGGCCCCGGTGTCGTTCCTGCGGGCGGACGGGGCGAAGGAAGTGGGCGTCGAGTTCATCTCGCTGTCGAAGATGTACAACATGGCGGGCTGGCGGGTCGGCGCCGTCGTCGGCAACCGCGCCGTCGTCGCCGCGATCGACCTCCTCCAGGAGCACTACTTCGTCTCGCTCCCGCCCTTCATCCAACGCGCGGCGATCACGGCCCTGACCGGCCCCCAGGACTGTGTCCACGAGCTCTCGAAGATCTACGAACGCCGACGCGACGTCTTCGTGTCCGGTGTACGGGACGCGGGCTGGGACCTCGACGTCCCCCGGTCCGTCTTCGCCTGGCTGCCGACACCGGCCGACGAGCCCTCCGTCGCCTTCGCCGACGCGCTGCTCGACCGGGCCGGGGTGGCCGTGTCACCGGGCCGCTGGTTCGGGGAGCACGGCGAGGGATACGTACGGGTGAGTCTGCTGGCCCCGGAGGAACGGCTGCGCGAAGCGGTCGTCAGGCTGGCCCGGTTCCGCTGACGTCGGCCGGTGCCGGCGGAGGGTCCCCTGCGTCGGGGCCCCCGGCGTCGGCGGCCGTCCCGAGCTCCGCCAGCAGCCGGGGCAGTTCCGGTGGCCATACGGGCTCGGCCGCCGGGTCGGCCAGGTCCGCGGGGGTCCACCAGCGCCAGGTCAGGATGCCCTCCTCGGCGCGGGTGGTGGTGAGGAGGCCGCCGGCCGGCTCGCGGCGGGGGCCCCGGGCCACGTAGATGTCGTCGTACTGGCGGACGGGGACGCCGGCGCGGGTGAAGTCGTGTTCCCAGGAGCAGAGGAAGGCGCCCGGCTCCACGTCCGTCCAGCCCGTCTCCTCGCGCAGCTCCCGCAGGGCACCCTGTCGCGGTGACTCGCCCTCCTCCAGACCGCCGCCGGGCAGGGCCCAGTGCGGGCCCGTCTCGTCGTCGACGTACCGGAAGAGGAAGACGGCACCCTCCGGATCGAGTACGGCGATCCGCGCGGCCCGGCGCGATCTGCGCGGCGGCTCGCTCGGCCGTTCGCTTGACGGTTCGCTCAGCGCCTTGCGCAACACCGTGCAGGGGCGCCCCAGTTGGCGGTCCCGGCGGTGTTCGACGAACTCGTAGCCGAGGGAGGTCCAGAAGGACAGGGCGCCGGGGTTGTTGTCGAGCGCCGCCAGCCGGACGGCGGCCCGCCCCGCCCGCCGGAACCGCTCCTCGACGAGGGCCGCCACCTGGCTTCCGTACCCCCGGCGTTGCACCGACGCGTCGACGAGCAGCAACCCGATCCACGGGTCGGGGTCGGCGGGATCGGGGTGCCGCGCGAGGGTGATGGCGACCCCGACGAGCCGCCGGGGAGCCGGGCCGTCCCCGTCCTCCGTGCCCTCCCTCGCGAGCAGGATCTCCACATCCGGGTTGGCCAGCTCGACCGACAGGGCCGCGGCCACCTGTTCGGGACGGATGTCGTTCGCGTCCGGGAAGTCACCGCTCAGGGCGTAGAAGTCGCGGTTGGAGGCGTGCAGGGCGGTGAGTTCGACGAGGAGGGACCCGGGAACGGTTCCGTCCGCGGCCGTACGGAGAGGTTCGAGCAGCAGCATGCCCGCACGTTATCGATCAGGGGACTCCGCCGACTGGCGCGTATGACGCCGAAGGCCCCGCCGTGGTGGCGGGGCCTTCGTGAGGTGCCGTGGTGTCGCGGGGCGTCGGCCCCGGTCGGCCGGCGCTCAGTTCTCAGACGTCACTCAGACGTTGACGCCGAAGTCCTGGGCGATGCCGACGAGACCCGAGGCGTAGCCCTGGCCGACCGCGCGGAACTTCCACTCGGCGCCGTTGCGGTACAGCTCGCCGAAGACCATGGCGGTCTCGGTGGCGGCGTCCTCGGAGAGGTCGTAGCGGGCGATCTCGGCTCCGCCGGCCTGGTTGACGATGCGGATGTAGGCGTTGCGGACCTGGCCGAAGTTCTGCGAGCGGTTCTCCGCGTCGTAGATGGAGACCGGGAAGACGATCTTGTCGATGTCGGCGGGGAGGCCCGCGAGGTTGACGTTGATCGCCTCGTCGTCGCCCGCGCCCTCGCCCGTGCGGTTGTCGCCGGTGTGGACGATCGTCTGGTCCGGGGTCTGCTTGTTGTTGAAGAAGACGAAGTGGCCGTCCGAGTAGACCTTGCCCTGCGGGTTGACCGCGATCGCGGAGGCGTCGAGGTCGAAGTCCGTGCCGGTGGTGGTGCGGACGTCCCAGCCGAGGCCCACGGTGACGGCGGTCAGGCCCGGAGCCTCCTTGGTGAGCGAGACGTTGCCACCCTTGGACAGGCTTACAGCCATGGTTGGGAGTCCTTCCCTCGTTGCGTACGTGCCTTACGGGCTTCGTGCCGGGGACGAAGCTACCTGTACCCCTATGAACGTCGGGAGGGGCGCCAGAGGTTCCAGCGGTTTTTACTTTCTTTACCCGAGGAACCCGAGGAACCGGAGGAACCAGAGGCACCCGTGCAGCCCGGGGGATCCGGGTGCGGTGAAAAGGGCGTGACGTGGACCGGACATCCGCGCGACCATGGGGGGCATGTCCGGTCCTTACGTCATCCGTGGCTCCGTCTCGCTTCCCGAGGCCGAGCTCATGTGGCGTTTCTCCCGCTCCTCCGGTCCCGGCGGACAGCACGTCAACACCAGTGACTCGCAGGTCGAGCTGCGGTTCGACCTCGCGAACACCGAGGCGCTGCCCGAGGTGTGGAAGGCGCGGGCGCTGGAGCGGCTCGCGTCGCGGCTCGTCGACGGGGTGGTCAGTGTCCGCTCCTCCGAGCACCGTTCGCAGTGGCGCAACCGGGAGACCGCCGCCGTACGGCTGGCCGCGCTGCTCGCGGAGGCGACGGCGCCGCCGCCCAAGCCGCGCCGGGCCACCCGTATCCCGCGCGGGATCAACGAGCGTCGGCTGCGGGAGAAGAAGCAGCGCTCGGACACGAAGCGGGGCCGGTCGGGGCGGGACTGGGGCTGAGGGCCGGGGCCCGGCCTACTGGGACAGTTGCCGGTAGCGGCCGCGGAAGTAGGTGAGGGGGCCTGTGTCCGGGCCCGGGAGGGTCGCGGCCAGGACTCTGCCGATGACCAGGGTGTGATCGCCCGCGGTCACGCGCTGTTCCGTGTGGCACTCCAGGGTGGCCAGGGCGCCGTCGATCAGGGGCGCGCCGGTGGCCTCGCCCCGGGTGTGGGGGACCGAGTCGAAGAGGAGGCGGTCGCTCACGCGGTTTCGCATGGCGAAGCGTGCCGCGACGGTGTGCTGGTGGTCGGAGAGGACGGAGACCGCCCACCGGGGCTGCTCGGCGAGGAGGTCGTCCATGCGGGAGCCCTCGCGCAGGCTCACCATGACGAGGGGCGGGTCGAGGGAGACGGACATGAACGAGGTGGCCGTCATGCCCACGTCCTCGCCGCGCGGCCCGTCCGGATCCAGCGCCGCCTCGTGCGCGGTCACCAGGACCACACCCGCCGCCAGTCGGGACATCGCGGCACGGAACTCGTCTTCGCTCACCCCCTCAGCATGCCCGCCGGGGAGGGAACCGGGGGCGGCCGGGGTGCGCTGGGCCACGGGCGCGTTTGCGAGAGGAACTGTCTTCGACACGCTCGCACGCTAGTCCGCGGCGAGGGGCTCCCACATCGGGCCGGGGCCCCACCCCGCCCCGGACCTGCGACCTAGGGCGGCCGCCTGAGCCGGGCGGTCAAGGTCGCTCACAGCGCCTACACAGAGTTCTGAATCCTGTTCAGGAAGCGCATGCGGGAAACGCATAAACTCCACTCAATTGCTCATGTTCCGCTGTGACTTGAGTCACAGGGGCCATATTTTGTTGACCCTGTGTACCGAGTGGGCTTCGCGCTGTGATTCAGTGGCGGGAAGCTGGAACCTGTAAGCGGGAACTGTAAGCGGCTGTAAGCCCGCGAGTTAAGCACGTCGAGCAGGTTCCGCAGGTTACCTGGAGCCTGGAGCTGCCACGAGATCTCGGGGGGAGGGCGAATGGAGACCGAGTCGGAGCCCTACGTCCGTCTGACGACGCTGCGGCAGCTGCACCAGGTGATGGCGGACATGAACACCGCGCGCAGTCTGGCCGACACGCTGCAGACCGTCGCCGACGGTGTGGTCAACGGCCTGGGCTACGAACTGGCCTGCGTGAACCTCGTCCGCCCCGACGGCGACCTGGTCGTCGCCGCCCTCTCCGGCAACAGCGCCGCCGAGGCCCTGATCACCGGCCGCGTCGGCTCCCGCGCCTCCTGGGACCGTCGGCTGAACATGGGCGAGGCCTGGGGCGACCTGCGGTTCATACCGCACACCGAGGGCTGGGTGCTCGACGAGGACGACGTCCCCCAGTGGTACACCGACGGCCCCGCGCCCCGCTTCGAGGACGAGTGGCACCCCTCCGACCGGCTCTTCGCGCCGATGTACACCCCGGGCGCCAGTGGCGCCTCCTGCGGCGAGCTGCTCGGCGTCCTGTCCGTGGACCGGCCGCGAAACGGTCGCCGACCGGGCGCGTGGGGACGCGAAGCGCTCCAGATGTACGCCTTCCAGGCCGCCATCGCGATCAGTAACGCTCGGCTGCGCGCCAACATGCAGCGCGCACTGGTCAGGCTCGAAAGGGAGCAGCAGGCGCTGCGCGCCAGCGAGGAATCCTTCCGGCAGGCGTTCGAGTACGCCCCGAGCGGTATGGCCATCGCGGAGATGGGCGGCGACCAGCACGGCCGGATCCTGCGGACCAACGACGCCCTGTGCCGACTGCTGGGCCGGCCCGCCTCCGCCATGCGGCGGTACGCCTTCTCCGACCTCGTCCACCCCGAGGACATAGGCACCCTGCTGCGGACCTCCGCCGAGGGCGGGCGCGCCGAGCTGCGCCTCGGGCGCCGCGACGGGACGTACGTGTGGGTCTCCCTGCGCAACAGCGTGGTCGCGGACGCCGCCGACGGGCCCCGTTTCCTGCTCACCCACGTCGAGGACATCGAGGAGCGCAAGCGGCGTGAGCTCCAGCTCGCGCACCGGGCCTCGCACGACGCCCTCACGGGCCTGCCGAACTCCGCCGAGCTGCGCTCGCGCCTCTCCGCCCGTCTCTGCCAGCGCCCCCAGTCCCTCCCGGCCGGCGCGGCGGCCGACTCCATGAACGCGGCCTTCGGACAGTTCGGCGAGCAGGGCGAGGGGGGCGAGTTCGGGGAGTACGGCGCCGAGCACGCGGCGCGGCTGCCGCACCCGTCGTTCGACGCGTACGAGGCCGCCGGGCACAGCGGGCGCGCCTTCGACTTCCACGCGGCCGGCGGGACGTACGACGCCTTCGACCACCATGTGCACACCGTCGCGCCCGAGGACGAGCGGGACGACGGGACCAAGGGGCTCGCGGTGCTCTTCTGCGACCTCGACGGGTTCAAGTCGATCAACGACCGGTTCGGGCACAACGCCGGCGACGCCGTCCTCATCGAGGTGGCCCGGCGGCTCAGCCGGGGTGTGCGCGACGGCGACACCGTGGCCCGGCTCGGCGGTGACGAGTTCGTCGTCCTGGCCGACGGGCTCGGCCGCGCGGACGCCCAGGACCTCGCCGTACGCCTGCGCAACGAGATCATTCAGCCGATTCGCGTCGACGGCCGCGCGATGCGCGTCGGGGCCAGTTTCGGCATCGGATGGGCCCACTGCGGAATGACGGCGGACGAGGTGTTGAAATCAGCTGACGAGCGGATGTACGTCGAGAAACGATCTCGTCCCAGACAGCACAGGCGGGCCGGATAGCGCCCGGTGTGACAGCGGAGACACCGGGGCGGATGCCCAGGTCAGCGCCCGATGGCGGCTGAAAAGCGCCTGGTCGGCGCTGGGCCGCCCGGGTGATGAGGTCCGAGTCACCCGTTTGGACCAGCGCGAGCGGGTAGGCTCGCTGTCCTACGCCCCCACGCACCAACCCGCCACCCGTACCGCATGTACCGCACCGCTGAGGAGACCTAGGGATGACGCCCGGCAACAACGGCGCGAGCACGCCCGAGGACGACGACCCGTTCGGCTACCTCTACGCCGACGGGCAGGCCCGAGGAGCCCAGCCGCCCACGGGGAGCTATGGCTACCCGAACGCGGTCAACCGGGTCCGACCGGTCGGCGAGCGGCAGTACGGGCAGCAGACCCAGCAGGCGCCGCTGGCCGCCACCGCGCAGTACGGGCAGGTCCCGCAGCAGGGTTACGGCCAGCCGCAGGGCGCCCCCGGCCAGCCGAACGCGCACTACCAGGCCCCCGAGAGCTTCTCCGGCGGCGCCCAGACGACGCGTCAGCAGGCGCACGGCAACGGCGGGGGCGGCGGCCGGGGCCGTGGTCCCAACACCAAGGGCCTCCTCATCGGCGCGATCGCCGTGGTGGCCGCCGTGGTGATCGGCATCAGCGTCGCCATGCTCGGCGGCGACGACTCCGACGGCGCCTCGGGCAACGACACCGGTGCCTCCACCGGCCCCAGCACCCAGGAGAGCGCCGACCCCAGCCCGTCGGCCAGCAAGTCCAAGAAGGCCGAGGCCGCGGAACTCCCCAAGGCCGAGGCCAAGACCCTCCTCCTCGGCGGCAACGCGGCCATCGCCTCCGACGTCCCCGGCGCGAAGTCGGAGGGCGGGTTCTATGTGGGGAACTTCAACTCGGTCGGCTCGTCCATCACCTGGAAGGTGGAGGACGTCCCGGCGGGCGGCAAGTACACGCTCTACGTCAACTACGGCGTCCCGGGCAAGAAGGCCGACGCCACGCTCACGGTCAACGGCACGGCCCAGACCCGCCCGCTCAACCTGGACAACTTCGCCAAGGGCCCCGAGGGCGACTACGAGAAGGGCTGGACGAACACCTACGCGTCCATCCAGCTCAACAAGGGCAGCAACGAAATCAAGATCTCCTGCGAGAACGGCAACTCCTGCGACGTCAACTTCGACCAGCTGTACCTGGAAAAGGGCTGGAGGAGCTGAGGCCCGCTCGCAGGAGCCGATGCCTCACGCCGCCGTGACATCCCCCGTCACCGTCACCTGGTCCACCAACTCCTCGTACGCCTGACGGTCGAACTCGCCCGCCACCGGGGTCAGTACGGTCGCGGCCGACAGGGCCGCCGCGCGGGCCAGCCGGTCGGGCCAGGACAGGCGGTCGACCAGGCCGGACAGAAGGCCCGCCACCGCCGAGTCGCCCGCCCCGGTCGGGTTGCCGCGCAGACGGCGGGGCGCGGTGGCACGCCAGAGGCCCTCAGGGGTGTGGGCGAGCAGACCGTCGGGGCCGAGGGAGGCGACGACCGCCTGCGCGCCGCGGCGGCGGGCGTCCCGGGTCGCGCGGGACGGCTCGTGGGAGCCGGTGAGTTCGGCCAGTTCGTCGGTGTTCGGCTTCACCAGGTCGGGGCGGGCCGCCACCCCGCGCCGCAACGGCTCGCCGCTGGTGTCCAGCAGGACCGGCACGGACAGCGCGCGAGCCGTACGGACCAGACCCGCGTACGCCCCCACCGGCACCCCCGGCGGCAGACTGCCGCACAGGGCCACCACCGAGGCGGAGCGCAGCAGACCGACGTACGCCTCCTGGAAGGCGGACCACTCGGCGGGCGAGACGAGCGGGCCCGGTTCGTTGAGCTGAGTCGTGTCACCGCTCGCGTCGGCCACGGCGATCGTCCGGCGCGTCGCACCCTCCACCGGTACCAGCGCGTCCACCACGCCCGGTGTGTGCGTGAGCCGGTCCTGTACGGCCCGGCCGGTCGCGCCGCCGACGAAACCGGTGACGGTCACCTCGTGGCCGAGCGCCGCCAGCACCCGGGCCACGTTCAGGCCCTTGCCGCCGGGCCGTTCGATGACATCGGTCACCCGGTGCGTGGCGTGGGGCCTGAGGTCCCGTACGCGGTAGGTGAGGTCGAGAGCGGTGTTCAGTGTGACCGTGAGGATCACCTGGGCCTACCCCCTTGGTGCTCGTGAGCGCGCCTGCGAGTAACAGAGTGCGCGCGCCCGGACGCGGTTGCGGAGGCTCGATCATGCCAAAAGAGCGGCGGTCGTCCCAGCCCCCCGGGACAACCGCCGCACTTCGCTCCTGATGCCAACAACCAGGCGAATCACCCCAGTTGGGGATCGACCACCCACTCGCCCTTGCGCAGGACCCCCTTGAGGTCGAAGTGCGCGTCGAGGAGGACGAGGTCGGCGTCCTTGCCGGGGTCCAGGGAGCCCACGCGGTCGTAGAGGCCGAGGAGTTTCGCCGGGTTGGAGCAGAGGGCGGCGACGGCGTCCTCGACGGGGAGGCGGTCGAGGGTGACGGCCCGTTTGAAGGCGCGGTCCAGGGTGAGGGTCGAGCCCGCGATCGAGCCGCCCTCCACCAGGCGGGCCACCCCGTCCACGACCTCGACCGCCAGCGGGCCCAGCGTGTAGCGGCCGTCGCCGAAGCCGGCGGCGTCCATCGCGTCGGTGATGAACGCGACCCGGTCCGCCCCCGCGTGACGGAACGCCAGCTGGAGGGCGGCGGGGTGCAGATGGGTGCCGTCGTTGATCAGCTCCACGGTGATCCGCTCGTCCTCCAGGAGCGCGGCGATCGGACCGGGGTCGCGGTGGCCGAGCGGTGGCATCGCGTTGAAGAGGTGGGTGGCCACGGTCGCGCCCGCGTCGATGGCTTGAACCGTCTGTTCGTACGTCGCGTCGGTGTGTCCGATCGCCGCGATGACGCCGTGTTCGGCGAGGAGCCGTACGGAGTCGAGGCCGCCGGGGAGTTCGGTGGCGAGGGTGACCATCGCGGCCCGGCCGCGCGCCGCGTCGATCAGCTTGCGGACCTCCGCCGGGTCGGGGTCGCGCAGGAGTTCCTCCGAGTGGGCGCCCTTGCGGCAGGGGGAGATGAAGGGGCCCTCGAAGTGGATGCCGGCGATGTCGCCCTGTTCGGCGAGTTCGGAGAGGAGGCCGGCGCGGTGGGCGAGGCCGTCCATGTCGCTGGTGACCGTGGAGGCGACGAGGGTGGTGGTGCCGTGCAGGCGGTGGGTGCGGATGCCCGTGAGCACGTCGTCGACGGTGCCGGAGGTGAAGGAGGCTCCGCCGCCGCCGTGGTTGTGGAGGTCGACGAAGCCGGGGACCAGCCAGTGGTTGCTTACGTCGATGGTGTGGGCGTTCGCGGGGATGTCGGCGGTGATCTTGGTGCCGTGGATGGTGAGACGGCCGTTTGTGACGACGCCGGTGGGGAGGGCGACGTGGGCGCCTTCCAGGACGAAGGGCTGGGAAGGGTTCGGCGGCTGCGGCTGGGTGGGGGCTGGTCGCGCAGTTCCCCGCGCCCCTGACGGGGCGCTGGTGTCGGACCCTTGGTCGGAAAATGCGGGGGCCATCAGGGGGTTACCTCCGAAGGGTCCGTCGGGGTTGTGGGGGTCGTGGGGGCGATCAGGTCCCAGGCCATCAGGCCGGCGCCCAGGCTGCCCGCGGTGTCGCCCAGGGCCGCGGGGACGATGGCGGGGACCTTCTGGAAGGTCACCCGGTGTTCCACGGCGGTGCGGAGCGGGTCGAACAGGGTGTCACCGGCCTCCGCCAGGCCGCCGCCGATGATGAGGGTGCGGGGGTCGAGGAGGGTGAGGGCGGTGACGAGGCCGTCGGCGAGGGCGTCGACGGCGTGCTGCCAGACGGCGCTCGCGCGCGGGTCGCCCGACTCGACGGCCTTGGCGCAGTCCGCCGCGTCGGCCTCGGGTTCCCCGCACGTCTCCGCCCAGGCCTGGCTGACGGCCGCCGCCGAGGCGTACCGCTCCAGACAGCCGTACTGCCCGCAGGGGCACGGGATGCCCCCGGGCCGTACGACGATGTGGCCGATCTCGCCCGCGAAGCCGTGGGCGCCCGCCTCCACCCGGCCGTCGACGCCGATCGCGCCGGCGATCCCGGTGCCGAGCGCCACGAAGAGATAGCGGTCCGCGCCCCGGCCCGCGCCCACGCGCCCCTCCGCGAGCCCTCCGGTGCGCACGTCGTGGCCGAGGGCGACCGGGACGCCGCCGAGGCGTTCGGCGAGGAGCGCGCGCAGCGGGACGTCGCGCCAGCCGAGGTTGGCGGCGTAGACGGCTATGCCCCGCTCGGCGTCGACGATGCCGGGCACGGCGACGCCGGCGGCGAGCGCGGGCTCGCCGAAGTGCCGTTCGCCGTACGCGCGCAGCTCGGCGGCGAAGTCGAGGATCGACGCGACGACGGCCTCCGGCCCGCGCTCGCGGCCGGTCGCCCGGCGTGCCTGGTGCAGCAGGACGGGGGCCCCGGGGGATGTGCCCCCGGAGGCCGCGCCGTCGGCCCCGACCAGAGCGGCCTTCATCCCGGTGCCGCCCACGTCGAGGGCGATGACATGTCTCACGGAGGACAGTGTGGCCCTTGGACCCATGAGAGGTCTAGTCCACTCACGTGGTCTAGACCTCATGAGAGGAGTGGTGTAGACCTTATGGAGGGTTCGGGAAGTTGAGTGATCAACGGCCTTGAGCGGAGAGCCGGTGACTCAGGCTGGTTCACGCGGGGCACGTGCGACGGGTTTGGGGCAGGACAAGTGCGAGAGCGGCAGAGGCGGACGAAGACCGGCGTCAGGAACAGCGGGATGGCGGCACTGACCGCGCTGGGGCTGATGGCGACGCTTGCGGGCTGCGGCGCCTCGGCGGCCGACGGCCCCGGCGTCACCCTGAAGCTGGTCGCCGCCGATTACGGCGACTCCAAGGCCAACAGCTCCCGGAAGTACTGGGACGCGGTCGTGAAGGCGTACGAGAAGAAGACCCCGGGCGTCACGGTCGACGTCACCGTGTACTCCTGGAACGACGTCGACCGCAAGGTCAAGGAGATGGTCGCCGCCGGTGAGGCGCCCGACATGGCGCAGGCGGGCACCTACGCGGACTACGCCGCCGCCGACCGGCTCTACGAGGTGGACGACCTGCTCTCCATCCCCGTCCAGGCCGGGTTCGTCCCCCAGCTCGCCGGCGCGGGCAAGGTGCGGCGCGTCGCCTACGGGATGCCGTTCGCCGCGTCCACCCGCGTCCTCTTCTACAACAAGAAGCTCTTCGCCGAGGCGGGCCTCGACGGAGCCCCGCGCAACTGGAGCGAGCTGGCGGCCGACGCCGAGGTCCTCGACGATGCCGGGGTCAAGACCCCCTACGCGCTGCCGCTCGGGCCCGAGGAGGCACAGGCCGAGACCATGCAGTGGCTGCTCAGCGGCGGGGCGGGCTATGTCGACACCGTCGGCAGCTACCGCCTCGACTCCGAGGAGAACGTCCGGACCTTCACCTGGCTGAAGGAGAAGCTGGTCGACCAGGGGCTCACCGGGCCCACGGCGCCGGCGGAGCTGAACCGGGCCGACGCGTTCGCGGCGTTCGCGCGGGGGGAGGTCGGCATGCTCAACGGGCACCCCAGTCTGATGCGGATGGCCGCGGACGAGGGGGTCGACTACGGGACGGCCGCCATGCCCGGGTACGGCGGGGGGCGGCACGCCACCATGGGGGTGGCCGACTGGATGATGGCCTTCAAGAAGAACGGCCACGGGGAGGAGATCGGGCACTTCCTCGACTTCGTCTACAGCGACGAGAACGTCCTCGACTTCTCCCGGGAGTACGACCTGCTGCCGGTGACCGTGTCCGCGTCCGAGAAGATGGCGGCGGACAAGGACGAGGCGGACCTCCGGCCGTTCCTCGACGCGCTGCCGGACGCGGTGCTGCCGCCCGTGGGCAAGACGTCCTGGGCGGATGTCAGCGCGGCGGTCAAGGAGCAGATCGGGCGAGCGGTGCGGCCGGGGGTTGAGCCGGGGGGTGTGCTGGAGCAGTTGCAGCAGACGGCGGCGGTTGTGGATCGGGAGGATTAGAGCGCGTACGGGGGTGGGGGGTTGCGAAAGCCAAGGGGCGCAGCCCCTGCCTTTCAGGGGCGCGGGGAACTGCGCGAGCAACCACGAACCACCCGCACCCGCCGACGAACCCGCACCCCCGAGCTGTCACGCGCCCTGTCACCCCCCTCCGCTACGGTCGTGGCATGGACGCGCTCGAACCCCGTGAACAGGCCATCCTCGCCGTGGAACGGCAGTCGTGGGCGGGGCCGGGGGCCAAGGAGCGGGCCATAAGGGAGCGGCTCGGGATCGCCCCCGTGCGGTACTACCAGCTCCTCAACGCCCTGCTCGACGACCCCCGCGCCCTCGCCCACGACCCGGTCACCGTCAACCGGCTGCGAAGGGTGCGGGAGGCCCGCCGCGAGGAAAGATGACGGATAGGGTCGAAGCCATGGGCAGCCACAAGGACGCAGGGAACGCAGGAAGCGCCGAGAACGCAGAGAACGCAGAGAACACGGGTTCAGCGAACTCCGGGGCCACCTTGCCGACACCCGTGACCCCCGCCGGGCGGGACGCGCTGGACGCGATCCTGCGACGACCCGGCCGTACGGTGATCGCGCTCGACTTCGACGGCACCCTCGCCCCCATCGTCCCCGACCCCGAACAGGCCCGCGCCCACCCCGACGCCGTGGCCGCGCTCGCCGCACTCGCCCCCAAGGTCGCCTCCGTCGCCGTGGTGACCGGTCGCCCCGCCGCCGTCGCCGTCCGCCACGGCGGATTCGCCGGTGTCCCCGGCCTGGAACACCTCGTCGTCCTCGGCCACTACGGCGCCGAACGCTGGGACGCCGTCACCGGCACCGTCAGCGCCCCCGCCCCGCACCCCGGTGTCGCCGCGGTCCGCGCGGAACTCCCCGGGCTGCTGGACGGCGTCGGCGCGTGGCAGGGCACCTGGATCGAGGAGAAGGGCCGCGCGGTCGCCGTACACACGCGCCGCGCCACCGACCCGCAGGCCGCCTTCGAAGCCCTCCGCGCCCCGCTGGCCGACCTCGCCGGCCGGCACGGCCTCATCGTCGAACCCGGCCGCATGGTCCTCGAACTGCGCCCCCCGGGCATGGACAAGGGCGTCGCCCTCCACGACTACCTCAAGGAGACCGCCGCCGAGTCCGTCCTCTACGCCGGCGACGACCTCGGCGACCTCCCCGCCTTCGCCACCGTCGAGAAACTCCGCACCGAGGGCACGCCGGGCCTGCTGGTGTGCAGCGGCAGCGCGGAGGTGAGCGAGTTGTCGGAGCGCGCGGACCTGGTGGTGGACGGCCCGGCGGGGGTCGTGGCCCTGCTGGCAACGATCGCCGAGCACGTGTAGCGACAGGCGGACCCGGTGCTTTTCAGGCGCGGGGAACTGCGCGAGAAGCCCCACCGGACCCGCACTCGCCGACGAACCCGCCCCCCGAGCTATCAGGCGCCCTCCAACGCCTCCAACTGATCCAGGAACCACCGCGTCGGCGGCAACGCGGTCGCCGCCGCGACGAGCCGCTTCGTCCGCTCCGCCCGCTCCGCCGCCGACTGACGCAACGCCTCGTGCAGGGCGGCGGCCGTGCCCACCACGTCGTAGGGGTTCACCACCAGCGCGTCGTCCCCCAGCTCCTCGTACGCCCCGGCCTCCCGCGACAGCACGAGCGCGCACCCCTCGTCGGAGACGACCGGCACCTCCTTGGCGACGAGGTTCATGCCGTCCCGGATGGGGTTCACCAGGGCCACGTCGGCGAGCCGGTACGCCGCGAGGGAGCGCGCGAAGTCGTCCTTCAGATGGAGGACGACCGGGGTCCAGTCCGGCGTCCCGTACCGCTCGTTGATGTCGTCCGCGACCCGCTGGACCTCGCTCATGTAGTCCCGGTACACCGCGAGGTCCTGCCGCGACGGGTAGGCGAGGGCGATGTGCACGACGCGCTCGCGCCACTCCGGCCACTCGTCGAGAAGCTGCCGGAAGGCGTGCAGGCCGCGCACGATGTTCTTGGAGAGTTCCGTACGGTCGACGCGGACGATCGTGCGGCGCGGGGAGCCGTCGGGGGCCGTACCGATCTGCTCCCGCAGCGTGGCCATGCGGTCGTCGACGTCCGCCTGGTGGGCGCGGGCCCGCAGGAAGTCCGCGTCGGCGCCCAGGCCGTGCACGCCGATCCGGGTGCCGGACGGGGCGTCGGGGCCGAGGACGGCGCGAGCACAGTCGGTGAACGCGTCCGCCCACCGCCGGGTGAGGAACGCGGCCCGGTCGGCGCCGAGGATGCCGTCGAGCACCTGGGCGGCGATGTCGTCGGGCAGCAGCCGGAAGTACTCGACGGGCGCCCACGGGGTGTGGGAGAAGTGGCCGATCCGCAGATCGGGGCGGAGCTCGCGGAGCATCCGGGGGACCAGGGTCAGGTGGTAGTCCTGCACGAGCACGGACGCGCCGTCCGCCGCCTCCTGGGCCAGCGCCTCGGCGAAGGCGCGGTTGTACGTCTCGTACGACGCCCACTGGCGCCGGAACTCCGCGTCGAAGGACGGCTCCAGCGGGGTCTGGTACAGCATGTGGTGCACGAACCACAGCGTGGAGTTGGCGACGCCGTTGTACGCGTCGTGGTGCACGTCGGCGGAGATGTCGAGCATGCGGACGCCGGGCTCGCCGACACCGCGGCGTACGGCCTCGCGGTCGCCGTCGCCGAGGGCGGAGCACACCCAGACGGCGCCCGCGTCCGGGTCGATCGCGGAGAGGCCCGAGACGAGACCGCCGCCGCCGCGCTTCGCTGTGAGGGCGCCGGATTCGTCCTCGGTGTACGTGATGGGGCCGCGGTTGGAGGCGACGAGGATCCGCGCGCTGTGCGTCGATGCCATAGGGCTCAACCTAGCCCCTGGGTTCGCCGGTCAAACGTACGGTTCGGCCGTCTACGGGGTGCCTATGGGGCAGGGGGTGCGTGTTGCGTGGGCGGCTGCGGGTGAGTGGGGGCTGGTCGCGCAGTTCCCCGCGCCCCTGAAAAGCAGGGGCTGCGCCCCGTGCTTTTCATCTTTTAGGGGCGCGGGGAACTGCGCGAGAAGCCCCACTTACCCGCACCCGGCGACGAAAGACGTGCCCCCCACCCCCTACGCCGCCTACGCCTACGCCGCCCTGCGCTCCGCGTACTCCTCGATCTCCCCCATCGGCGGCCGTTCCTCCAGGTCCACCGAATACGTGCGCGGCTCAAAACCTTCCCGGCCCCGTTCGAACTGCGTCAGGACGGGACGGATCAGGTGGCCCCGGGCCAGCCGCAGCTGAGCCGTGCGGTAGATCGCCGCCGACATGCGGCCCAGCGCCGCCCCGTCCTGGTGCCGGTGTTTGCGGACGCCCACGTCGACCTGCGCGAGCGCGTCCAGGCCGACCAGGTGCAGCGCGTCGACCAGCATGCCCAGCTCGATGCCGTAGCCCACCGGGAACGGCAGCCGTTCGAGGAGGGAGCGCCGCGCCGCGTACTCGCCGCCGAGCGGCTGGACGAAGCCGGCCAGCTGCGGCCAGTGCATGTTGAGCAGGGGGCGGGCCATGAGTTCCGTCACACGCCCGCCCTGGCCGGCGGCCGAGCCCAGGGGGCGGTCGTACATCGCCTTGACGAGGTCGACACCGGGGTCGGTGAGCAGGGGGCCGACGATCCCGGAGACGAAGTCCGACGAGAACTCCTTGAGGTCTGCGTCGATGAAGCAGACGATGTCGCCGGAGGTCACCATCAGCGACCGCCACAGGACCTCACCCTTGCCGGGCACGGCCGGGAGGCGGGGCAGGATGTCGTCGCGGTGGACGACCGTGGCCCCGGCGGCTGCCGCGACCTGCGACGTCCGGTCGGTCGAGCCGGAGTCGACGACCACGATCTCGTCGACGAGCGGGACCTGCCGCATGAGGTCGTGACGGATGATCGCGACGATGTCGCCGACCGTCTCCTCCTCGTTCAGCGCGGGCAGGACGACGCTGACGGTCTGTCCCGTGGCGCGTTTCGCGGCCATGATGCGGTGGAGCGGGCGGTCGGACATGGACCAGGAGCGGGTACTCAGCCAGCGCTCGACTTCCTTCAGCACAGTGCGCGGCTCCTCTGCGTTCATCTCGCGGTTCGGACGGCTCTCTCAACTGTCCTGGCCTTCGGTTACAGTCTTGGACAACGCTGGTGACCATCGCATGTCGCGGCTCGTCGGCGTATACAACCAAATACCGCTCATCCAGAGGGGCAGAGGGATACGGCCCGATGAAGCCCCGGCAACCCTCCAGCCGGTCTGACCACATCATTCGCGCATCGTCGCGTCATCGTCTTCGTGGTGAGGCTCCCGGCTAGGGAAGGTGCCAAATCCGTCTCACGGCGAAGTGCGTCGTGAGGAAGATGAGGAGAAAGGGCCTCGCCTCCATGGCTGCGCAGACTGTTGCAAGCACCACCGACTCCCTCGGCTCCACCTCCACAGTAGACCTCGGCCCCGCCGCGGCTCTGAGCTGTCGTGAGTGCGGTCACCGCGTACCCCTCGGCCCGGTCTTCGCGTGCGAGGAGTGTTTCGGGCCGCTGGAGATCGCGTACGACTACTCCTCCTACGAAACGGAGGAGTTGCGCAAGCGGATCGAGTCCGGTCCCGCGAACATCTGGCGGTACGCGCCCCTGCTGCCCGTCCCGGCGGACGTGGCCACCAAGCCGAACATCAACCCCGGCTGGACCCAGCTCGTCAAGGCCGACAACCTGGCCGCCGCGCTCGGCGTCGACGCCGGCAAGCTCTTCGTCAAGGACGACTCCGGCAACCCGACGCACTCCTTCAAGGACCGGGTCGTCGCGCAGGCCCTGGAGGCGGCCCGCGCCTTCGGCTTCACCACCCTCTCCTGCTCCTCCACGGGCAACCTGGCCGGTGCCGTCGGCGCCGCCGCCGCCCGCGCCGGCTTCCGGTCCTGCGTGTTCATCCCGCACGACCTGGAGCAGGGCAAGGTCGTCATGGCCGCGATCTACGGCGGCGAGCTCGTCGGCATCGAGGGCAACTACGACGACGTGAACCGCTTCTGCTCCGAGCTGATCGGCGACCCGGCCGGCGAGGGCTGGGGCTTCGTGAACGTCAACCTGCGGCCGTACTACGCCGAGGGCTCCAAGACGCTCGCGTACGAGATCTGCGAGCAGCTCGGCTGGCAGCTCCCCGACCAGCTGGTCGTGCCGATCGCCTCCGGGTCGCAGCTCACGAAGATCGACAAGGGGCTGCAGGAGCTGATCAAGCTCGGGCTCGTCGAGGACAAGCCCTACAAGATCTTCGGCGCGCAGGCCGAGGGGTGCTCGCCGGTGTCGGTGGCCTTCAAGGCCGGGCACGACGTGGTGCGCCCCCAGAAGCCGAACACCATCGCCAAGTCGCTCGCGATCGGCAACCCGGCGGACGGGCCGTACGTGCTGGACATCGCGCGGCGGACCGGTGGGGCCGTGGAGGACGTGACGGACGAGCAGGTCGTCGAGGCGATCAAGCTGCTCGCGCGGACCGAGGGGATCTTCGCGGAGACCGCGGGCGGGGTGACCGTCGGCGTGACGAAGAAGCTGATCGAGGACGGGCTTCTCGACCCGACGCTCACCACGGTCGTGCTCAACACGGGGGACGGTCTGAAGACGCTGGACGCGGTGGCCGGGACCGGGCTGACCGCGACCATTCGGCCCAACCTTGACTCGTTCCGTGAGGCGGGGCTCGCGTAGGGCCCGTTAGCCAGTCGTTCGTCTGCGGGCCGGTGGGGGCTGGTCGCGCCCACGCGGCGGCAGCCGCACATTGAACACAGCCCCGCGCCCCTGAAAAGCACACCTGACCGGAGGTCCCATCGTGAGCGTTTCCGTCCGCATCCCCACCATCCTTCGTACCTACACCGGCGGGCAGGCCGAGGTGAGTGCGGAGGGCGCCACCCTCGCCGAGGTCATCGCCGATCTGGAGAAGAACCACAACGGGATCGCCGCCCGGGTGCTCGACGATCAGGGCAAGCTGCGGCGGTTCGTGAACGTGTACGTGAACGACGACGACGTCCGGTTCGAGCAGGGTCTGGAGACGGCCACGCCGGACGGTGCGGGTGTTTCGATCATTCCCGCGGTCGCCGGTGGCTGACCGCCGTCGTACCGGCCGGTAGTAACCGTCGGTAACTTTGATTACCGAGAGTTCATCGAATTGCCCCCTCCGTGAGAGAAGCGGAGGGGGCAATTCTCTATGGTTGAGCACTGTAGAGTTGGGGAACCCGGTCCGATCGCCGTAGTGATTCCTTGCCGGGCGCATATCTCAACGCGCCGCACGCCCTATATGAAGTAGCCAAAGTGTGCAGGCCTTTTGCGTATTTCGTTCCTTTTGTGGGGCCCGACTTGCCCTGAATTCGGACGAATTGTTCGTACATTCCCGACCGGTCGTGTCCAGAATTCTCGTCCGATTGACCTGTTGCAGAGGGCAGTTGGGCAGATACATTCGGCCGCGGTCGACGCGTTCCGGCGCACACCCCCAACCGTTGGGGGGTGAGGTCTGACCCGGATCCGCGAAGTGTGGATCTGTGCAAGGGCCAGTAATAGGGGAGTTAGGCATGGCTCAGGGCACCGTCAAGTGGTTCAACGCGGAGAAGGGGTACGGCTTCATCGCGGTCGACGGTGGTGCGGATGTATTCGTCCACTACAGCGCGATCCAGATGGACGGTTACCGCACCCTGGAAGAGGGCCAGCGGGTCGAGTTCGAGATCTCGCAGGGTCAGAAGGGACCGCAGGCGGACATGGTCCGGCTCGCGGTCGGCTGAAGTAACGCGCCGGGTTTCACGCAGCGACGTTCTTCGTTCTTTTCGGGAGGGCTCGCACCCCGTCAGGGGTGCGGGCCCTCCTGCGTGCGAGGGGTATGCGCGGGGCGCCGAGGCGGCGCGTGCGCGGGCGCGTTCACCTGCGGATCATCGAGAGCCGCTTGCACTCGGCATGGTCGAGTGCTAATCATTGGCGTTAGCACTCTGAAGGTGAGAGTGACAACGAGGACCGGGTCGGTGAGGCCCGCAGGCCGGGTGGGGCAAGGAACCACGAGGCAGGCAGGCCGTCCGTCGCGGGCGCCAGCGCGGTCCGGAGCAATCCACCCCAGTCCGGGAGGACCACTTCACATGGCCAAGATCATCGCGTTCGACGAGGAGGCGCGGCGCGGCCTCGAGCGCGGCATGAACCAGCTCGCGGACGCCGTCAAGGTGACGCTCGGCCCCAAGGGCCGGAACGTCGTCCTCGAGAAGAAGTGGGGCGCCCCCACGATCACCAACGATGGTGTTTCCATCGCCAAGGAGATCGAGCTCGAGGACCCGTACGAGAAGATCGGCGCCGAGCTGGTCAAGGAAGTCGCCAAGAAGACGGACGACGTCGCCGGTGACGGTACGACCACCGCGACCGTTCTCGCCCAGGCGCTCGTACGCGAGGGCCTGCGCAACGTAGCCGCCGGCGCCAACCCGATGGCCCTCAAGCGCGGCATCGAGAAGGCCGTCGAGGCCGTCTCCGGTGCGCTGCTCGACCAGGCCAAGGAGGTCGAGACCAAGGAGCAGATCGCCTCCACGGCCTCCATCTCCGCCGCCGACACCCAGATCGGCGAGCTGATCGCCGAGGCCATGGACAAGGTCGGCAAGGAAGGCGTCATCACCGTCGAGGAGTCGCAGACCTTCGGTCTGGAGCTTGAGCTCACCGAGGGCATGCGCTTCGACAAGGGCTACATCTCGGCGTACTTCGCGACCGACATGGAGCGCATGGAGGCGGTCCTGGAGGACCCCTACATCCTCATCGCCAACTCCAAGGTCACCAACGTCAAGGACCTGCTCCCGCTCCTGGAGAAGGTCATGCAGTCGGGCAAGCCGCTGCTGATCATCGCCGAGGACGTCGAGGGCGAGGCCCTGTCGACCCTGGTCGTCAACAAGATCCGTGGCACCTTCAAGTCCGTCGCCGTCAAGGCCCCGGGCTTCGGTGACCGCCGCAAGGCGATGCTGAACGACATCGCCATCCTCACCGGCGGCGAGGTGATCTCCGAGGAGGTCGGCCTCAAGCTGGAGAACACCACGATCGACCTCCTGGGCCGTGCCCGCAAGGTCGTCATCACCAAGGACGAGACCACCATCGTCGACGGGGCCGGCTCCTCGGAGCAGGTCCAGGGCCGGGTCAACCAGATCCGCGCCGAGATCGAGAACAGCGACTCGGACTACGACCGCGAGAAGCTCCAGGAGCGCCTGGCGAAGCTCGCGGGCGGCGTGGCCGTCATCAAGGCCGGTGCCGCGACCGAGGTGGAGCTCAAGGAGCGCAAGCACCGCATCGAGGACGCCGTTCGCAACGCGAAGGCGGCCGTCGAGGAGGGCATCGTCGCCGGTGGTGGCGTGGCCCTGCTCCAGGCCTCCTCGGTCTTCGAGAAGCTGGAGCTGACGGGTGACGAGGCGACCGGCGCCAACGCCGTACGTCTCGCCCTGGAGGCCCCGCTCAAGCAGATCGCCGTCAACGGTGGCCTTGAGGGTGGCGTCATCGTCGAGAAGGTGCGCAACCTGCCCGTCGGCCACGGCCTGAACGCCGCGACCGGTGAGTACGTCGACATGATCGCCGAGGGCATCATCGACCCGGCGAAGGTCACGCGCTCCGCCCTGCAGAACGCCGCCTCCATCGCCGCGCTCTTCCTCACCACCGAGGCCGTCATCGCCGACAAGCCGGAGAAGGCCGCCGCGCCCGCCGGCGGCGGCATGCCGGGCGGTGACATGGACTTCTGATCGACCCCGGTCGATCACCGTCCTGCGGTACCGAGGGCGGCACTCCCTGGAAACGGGGGGTGCCGCCCTCGGGCGTTTCCCACGACGGGCGAGCGGATGAGCGGGCGCGCGAGCCGGCGGGTGGGGCGGCGCCGTGGCGTGTCCGGGGTCACAGTGCGCGGGGGCGATGAGCGGAATTCGATGGCGGTGGGGGTGGTTGTGCGGAGGGACGCACGCTACATGCGTGTGCATGGAATGCATTCTGCTCCCCCCTCCAAGGAGTCCCCACGTGACCACCGCTTCCACCGCCTCCACCACTGGTTCCACGTCCCGTGCCGCCGAGGTGCTCTCCCGGCCCGTCACGATCAACGGGCTGACCATCCCCAACCGGATCGCGATGGCGCCGATGACGCGGGTGTTCTCGCCCGGGGGTGTGCCCGGCGCGGACGTCGCCTCGTACTACGGGCGGCGGGCGGCCGCCGGGGTCGGGCTGATCGTGACCGAGGGGACGTACATCGGGCACGAGACGGCGGGGGACCTCGACGGGGTGCCCCGGTTCGCCGGTGAGGAGCAGCTCGCCGGGTGGGCGAAGGTCGCGGAGGCCGTGCACGCCGGGGGCGGGACGATCGTGCCGCAGCTGTGGCACATCGGGACCGTCCGGCAGCAGGGCAAGCTGTTCCCCGAGGCCCCGGTCCTCGGCCCCTCCGGCCTGCGGCCCGACGGCACCGAGGCCGAGGGCGGCCGGGCGATGACCCAGGCCGACATCGACGAGGTCGTCGCGGCCTTCGCCAAGTCCGCCGCCGACGCCGAGCGCATCGGCATGGACGGCGTCGAGATCCACGGCGCCCACGGCTACCTCGTCGACCAGTTCCTCTGGGGGCACACCAACCGCCGCACCGACGCCTACGGCGGTGACCTGGCCGCCCGTACGAAGTTCGCGGCGGAGGTCGTGGCGGCCGTACGGGACTCCGTGTCCGCCGACTTCCCCGTCATCTTCCGCTACTCGCAGTGGAAGCAGGACGCGTACGACGCGCGCCTCGCCGAGACGCCGGAGGAGCTGGAGGCGCTGCTGAGCCCGCTGGTGGCGGCCGGGGTCGACGCGTTCCACGCGTCCACGCGCCGCTACTGGCAGGCCGAGTTCGAGGGGTCCGAGCTGAACCTCGCGGGCTGGACGAAGAAGCTCACCGGCAAGCCGACCATCACGGTCGGTTCGGTCGGCCTGGACGGGGAGTTCATCGCCGTGTTCACCGGTGAGGGTGCGACGACGAAGGGGATCGACGACCTGCTGGACGGGCTGGAGGCGGAGGAGTTCGACCTCGTCGCCGTGGGCCGTGCGCTGCTCCAGGACCCCGAGTGGGCGGCGAAGGTGCTCCAGGGCCGCTTCGACGAACTGAAGGCGTTCGAGCCGACGGCGCTGGGCTCGCTCAGCTGAGGTCGTTCCACGCCGGGGCCGGGGCCGGGGATCTTTCGCCAAGTCTCCCCAGTACCCGGCGGTAGCGCACCAGTTCCGTCATATGCGTCGTTGTAGTGTCGTCGGACAGCGCCCTCGGCGCCTCAACTCCGGTTATTTCACCGGTAGTTGGGGCGCCGATTTGCTGATGATCCCATTCACCCCCCACGAATCGGACAATCCCATGGCACGACACAAGCTCACCCTCAAGCACAGGCGGCTCATCGCGGCCGGTGCCGCCGTCGCGGCCGTCGCCGGCGGCCTGGGCGTAGCCGCGAACGCGGGCGCCAGTGAGCCCGTCGCCGAGAAGACGCCCGTCCCGAGGGTCGTCGTCAAGACGGTGTTCGCCCCCGCCGCCACCGCCGATGTGGCGCCCGCCGTCACCTACAACGCCGATCTGGTGCCGGTCGCCGGGCGGGTGCAGGTCAAGGAGGAGTTGCGGCGCGACGGCGGTACGCGGGTCGAGCTGCGGCTGCGGGACCTTGTCGCGGACCGCGTGTACGGGGCGCACGTCCACACCGAACCGTGCGGCAAGCTGCCCGCCGACGCCGGGCCGCACTACCAGGACGAGGCCGACCCGAAGCAGCCGTCCGTCGACCCCGAGTACGCCAACCCCGAGAACGAGGTGTGGCTGGACGTGCGGACGAACGAGGACGGTGCGGCGCGCTCCGTCGCCGTTGTCGACTGGCGCTTCCGGGAGGGCGGGGCCCGGTCCGTGGTGCTGCACGAGGCGGCCACCTCCACGCACGAGGGACACGCGGGGACCGCGGGGGCCCGGCTGGCCTGCGTGAACGTGCCGTTCCGGTAGGGGTCCGCCTGGCCGTAGGAGCGGTCACACGGGGGTCCCCTCGCGTGGCTGTTGTGACATCGCCGCACGGATCTGGGCCACGTGGGTGCGGACCGCGTCGGCGGAGAGGGGCCCCTTGGGGTGGGCGGGGGCGCGCTCGCCACGGCACGCGCCGCACACGCCGCCCGGCAGAGCCTCCGGCCTGCCCGGGGTGCGGCAGCGGGAGCATTCCAGCATGCGGAGGGGCGGGCGGGACGGGGGTGACTCCGGGGTGTGTGCCGGTGCCGGTGTCGGTGTCGGTAGTGGTCCTGGGGGGAGCTTGTCGCGCAGACGGGTGCGGATCAGGGCCGCCGGGCTGTGGACGGGGGCGGGGAGGCCCGAGGTGAGGGCGCGGATCACGGACTCGTCGGTGGCGCCTCGCTCGAACCACGGGGTCAGGAGCGGGGCCAGGGTTACGCAGTCGGCCTCGGAGAGGGACAGGGCCGGGGTCGTACGGCCCAGGGCGGCCAGCAGGATGTGGGCCCGGGAGCGGGTGGGGCGGGCTCGGTCCGGTTCCTCCTCGGGTACGTCACCCCGGGTGAACCTCGCCCACCACGTGTCGTCGCGCGCGGTACGGGAGAACCACGTTCGGGTGATCCACCGCGGTGTCCCCGACGTGGCGGTCAGATGCTCCCGCCCCCGGCGCAAGTGGCCCGCGTCCTGGATCCTGTTGAGCGCCGTACGCAGGGCGCATTGGCCGTACGGCAGCTCCTTGGCCAGCGTCTTCACGCTGATGTCGGCACCGTCGGGGAGGCGGTCGATGTACGCGGCGACGGCCGCCTCACGGGGTGGGAGGTCCGCGAAGTCGTGTGCCGTGCGGGGGAGTTGGCCGGGGGCCGCGCGCTTGCCGTAGCCCGGGTTGGCCATGGGGTGACGGTGCGGAGGGTGCGGGTCCGCGTGCGCGAGCAGGGGAGCGCCACTAAGGTTGGCAGTAGCCATGGGATCGAAATCTTCCTTCGATCTTGTAGGTCAAGCCCCCGCAGGTGTTGGTAGCACCTGGCGGGGGCTGTTTCGTCTGCGGGCACCGTATCAGCATCGTCACGGTGCGTGGCAAGTCGAACGCGTCAAGTCAACTCGCCGGGTGGGAGGGTGGGTTGAGGCCCTCCACCCCATCCGAAAAAAGAGCGCTCGCGGCTGGTGGCTTGAGCCTCGGGGGGCGGGCGGACGGGCCTCGGTGCGTCAGGCCATGCTCTGGGCGCCGTCCAAGGACTCCCTGATGATGTCCGCGTGGCCCGAGTGCTGGGCCGTCTCGCCGATGATGTGCAGCAGCACCCTGCGGGCCGACCAGTGCGGCTGGCCCTCGAACCAGGGCGCCTTCGGTAGCTGGTGAGAGACGTTCAGGTCGGGCAGCGCGGCGATCACCTCGGCCGTACGGTCCGCCGTGCGGGCGTACGCGTCCAGTACGTCCGCCAGTGTCTCCCCGGGCAGCATCCGGAACTCGTCCGCCCTGCGGGCCCAGTCGGCGTCGGTCATCTTGGTGAAGTCGGGCATCGACGACGAGCCCTCCAGGATGAACGTCACCCACTTGTGCTCCACCGACGTGACGTGTTTGACCAGGCCGCCGAGGCACAGCGCGCTGGCGGTCGTGCGGCGGCCGGCCTGCTCGTCGGTGAGGTCGCGGGTGGTGAGGCGCAGGAAGTCGCGGTGCTTGGCCAGGGTGTCCAGCAGGTCGGCGTGCTCCTGGGTGGGGAGGGTGAGGGCGGGGGTGTTCGTGGTGGTGTTCATGGCTCCACGCTAGGGAGCGTGTAGGTCAGATCCTGACCTCATTGACCTCGCTCTTCAGTTCCTCGATGAAAAGGGACCAGCTCGCCGCTCGGAACACGAGCTTCGGACCGCGGGGGTTCTTGGAGTCGCGCACGGGGATGTGGGTGGGGTGGGCGAGGGCGACCTCCAGGCAGTCGCCGCCGCTGCCGCCGCTATAGCTGGACTTGTGCCAGACGGCTGCGTCCAGGTCGTACTCAGAGAGGTTCCTCATGCGAGTAATCCTGGGCCATGGCTTCGAGCATGACCAGGGACTTCTCAGGCGAGAGAGCTGCGGCGGTGAGGAACTCGTATGTGCGCCGCTGGTAGCGGACGGTCCCTGGGTCGTCCTCCAGCCGTCCAGAGCCGACCCCCTCGAAGTAGAGCAGCGGCGGGGAGTCTGCGAAGTCCATCAACTTCATGGACCCCTCCATCGAGGCATGGGCCCCTGCGTCGAACGGCAGCACCTGCACGATGACTTGGTTTTGCTGGACCAGGGCCGCAATGTGGTTCAGGGCCTCCGCCATGACCTTCCGGCCGCCCGTTACTCGGCGTAGGGCGGCCTCGTCAATGACGGTCCACAGCAACGGAGCTGTTGGACTGTCGAGGAGATGGGCTCGGTCAAGGCGAGCAGCCACCAACCCTTCGATCACCTCGGCCGATGCCGTGGGCCGGTACGCACGGAACACGGCTCGCGCGTATGCGGCCGTTTGTAGTAGTCCAGGGATCAGAAGCGGCGAGTACTGGCGGATCTCCGTAGCCGACGCCTCTGCTTCTACTGCCTCGGCGAAGTGTTCCGGGTACTTCGACTTGGCGGTGGCCAGGCAGTTCCGTGAGAAGAAGTCCCCCGTGTCCAGCGCGACATCGATCAGCCGCGCGATCTCCGGCTGCATGCGCCGTACCGCCGACTCCAGCTGACCCACGAACGAACCGCTCACGAACAGCCGCTGGCCCAGGTCCTCCTGGCTCAGTCCCGCCCGCTCTCTCGCGTGGCGCAGCTCCGCGCCCAGGAGCGCGCGCGGTGACGACGACGGGTCGAGGTCCTTCGGTCCTGGCATGGGCACTACTCCCTGTACAGCAGTCCCCCTGTTGGGGCGTCGTATCTGGCCAGGTTAGGACGTGGTCGGCCACGCTGTGTCGTGAATCGGCAACCCAGCGTGGAGGAATGGCGACGTGAAGAACAGAGCGGTGAGCGGGCGGCGGCGCCGGTCCGCGTTCTCGACGGAGGACGCCGTGGAGCAGCTCGACCAGGCCCTGCGCGGGGTCGGGATCATCCTGCCGTCCCTGCGCGTCGATCCGATCACCGGCGCCAGTGAGCTGCCGTATCCGCTGGTCGAGTTGGGGCGCTGCAACCTCCAGGTCGCCGCCAAGCTCGCCGCCGTCCTGCGCAAGGCGGCCGAGACGTGACCGCCGCGCAGGGGTCGCCGTCGTACGCCGTGGACGTACGGGACGGGCGGCTCGGGGAGGTCATGGGCCATGAGGGCGGCTACGCGCAGTTGCGGCCGGTCGGAGGCGGGCGGGAGTGGGACTGCCCGCCGGGGTCGCTGCGTGAGGCCACGCCGGGAGAGGTGCTGCGGGCCCGGGTGCGACGGGTCAACGAGGAGGGCCGGCTGCCGTGCTGAGCGACGGTCTCCCGGGGCTCACATGTTCCCCAGGGGCTCGATGTCCATGTGGACCGGCTCGCCCCAGATGCGGGTGACGTCGTAGTCGGTGAACTCCTGGACCAGGCGGTAGGCGATGGCGGGGCGGGGGCCACGGCGCTGCGCGGCGAGGTAGAGCTCGGCCTCGCGGCGGTCGCGGCGGGGGGTGCCGCAGAGCTGCCAGACCTGGCCGTTCCACGCTTCGGGGAGCCAGCGCTGCTGGGGCTGGGGGCGGTCGTCCCGGATGCCGTAGCGGGAGGGGGCCGGGGTGGTGGGGCCGGTGGGGCGGGGCGGGCCGTAGCTGTCGTTCAGCTGGGTGCGGCGGGCGGCTCGGCGGCGGGTCTCGCAGAGCAGGCAGCGGTCGGGGGCCTCCTCGTCCACCGGGCCGTTCGGGTGCTCGGCGCAGTGGGTGGTGGGGGCGGCCGTCGTGACCGTCTCGTCCAGCAGCTCCAGGGCTCGTCTGAGGTCGGCCTTCACCTCGTGCAGCCGGGCGTCGGGGGTGTCGGCGTTCAGCGCCTCGCCGTGCTCCCCGAGGACACGCAGGGCACGGCCGAGGGCGGTGAGCTGGGCGTGGTTCACGGGCTCGGTCCTTCCCGGAGGGGCGAGGGAGACGACTACGACCCCACCACGGTGCCACACGCCACTGACAGTGCCGCCGAGGCCGGACCCTGATGAGCTGAGCTATGTACACTGATGGGCGAGATCGCTGATGAATCTGTACATCGCAGCCGGGAGGGTCGCATGTCCCTGACGCACATCGACATCGACGACGAGGCCCTGGAGACCGCCAAGCGCCTGGGCGGGCACCGGACGAAGACGGCCGCGGTGGCGAAGGCGCTGGAGGAGTACAACCTGCGGTTGCAGCGTCGTACTGCCTACGACAAGTACTTCGAACTCGCCCAGGACTGGGACATCGAAGGGGCTGAGGCCGCGCATCGCGCCGACAAGGAGGCCCACCGCGCGTGAGCGGGTACCTGCTGGACTCGTCGGCCCTGTGGCGCCTGCTCAGGGACCGGCAGCTGCGCGACGCGTGGCGTCCGATCGCCATGGACGGCGACATCCGTTCGTGCTATCCGCAGCGGGCGGAGTTCCTTCGGTCGGCACGTGGCCTGAAGGAGTACGAGGCGTTCAGCGCGATGTTCGCGGAACTCTACGACGACGTCTCCGTTCCCAAACAGGCGCCCAAGTGGATCGGCGGCCTGCAGCTGAGAGCTGCCGAGCGGGGCGAGCATCAGGCGCTGTCCGCCGTCGATCTCCAGATCTGTGCCACCGCCGCTCACCACGATTTGGTCGTGCTGCACGATGACAGGGACTTCGTGACAGCCGCTCGCCTGGCGGTCGAGCTGCGACAGCTCAATGTGCATCAGGGGCCGCTGTAGTCGGCGGCTCCAGGGCCGCCTTTCGGTGTTCCCTTTCAGCGACTCCTCACCGCGTCGCCCCCGCCAGCGCCGCCCTCAGGTGACCCTCGTTCTCTGTCAGGAGGCGGGTTGCCGTGAGGGCGTCCACTCCGCTCAGGATGGTGAGGATGGCGTTCTTGACCTGGCCGTTCGTGGCGGTGAGGGCCTTCTCGATCTCGTCGTCCGTCGCGCCGGTGGCGAGGGCGACGATGCGGTGGGAGCGGGCGCGGAGCTTGTCGTTGGTGGCCCGGACGTCGACCATCAGGTTCCCGTAGGTCTTGCCCAGGCGGATCATCGTGATCGTCGACAGCATGTTGAGGACGAGCTTCTGGGCCGTGCCCGCCTTGAGCCGGGTCGAGCCGGTGACCAGCTCGGGGCCGACAACGATCTCGATGCCATGGTCGGCGGCCGCCGCGAGCGCGCTGGCCGAGTTGCAGGACAGGCCCACCGTCAGCGCGCCGGCCGCCCGCGCGTGCTCCACCGCTCCCACCGCGTACGGGGTGCGCCCCGAGGCCGAGACGCCGACCACCGTGTCGTCGGGTGTCAGCGCGAGCGCGTCGAGGTCGGTGCGGGCCAGTTCCGCCGAGTCCTCCGCGCCCTCGATCGAGGTGACCACGGCCTCCCGGCCGCCCGCGATCAGGCCCACGACCTGCGTCGGGGCCGTGTTGAACGTCGGCGGGCACTCGGACGCGTCCAGCACGCCCAGGCGGCCCGCCGTGCCCGCGCCCGCGTAGATCAGCCGGCCGCCCCGGGCCATCCGTTCCGCGATCGCGTCGATCGCCGCCGCGATCAGCGGCAGCTGCGCGGCCACGGCCGTCGGCACCGCCGCGTCCTCGGTGTTCATCAGCTTGGCGATGTCGAGCGTCGGAAGCTGATCGATGTCGGCCAGCTCCGGCCGGAACGCCTCGGTCGTCAACGACTCCAACTCGGCGCGTACGGCGAGGTGGTTGGCGAGGGCCGAGGAGTTCGGGAGGGCGGAGGAGTCGGGGAGGGCCTGGTCGGACGGGTCCGGTGCGTCGGAGGCGTCGGAGCGGGTGGAGGCGTTGGGGCAGGTGGGTGGCATGGTGACTCATTCCGTGCAGGTGGAACGACTGTGCCTTCGGGGCGGATGCCGGGCGACGCCGCCGTGACGGTCGGCCACGGGCACCGCGAGCGTCGGCCCGGCTACCGCGAGGGGCCCCCGGTGCGATGCCGATGGGCCAGCGCCTCGTACGACGCCGACAGCGCCGGCGCGGCCGACTCGTACGTCCGTTGCGCCACGCCGACGAAGAGGCAGTCCACGACGAGCAGTTGGCTCGTGCGGGACGACATCGCCGCCGGTCGCAGCTCGCTCTCCCGTGCCGTGGAGGTGGTCAGGACGTGGTCGGCGTACTGGGACACCGGCCCGTCCGGGCGGCCGGTGATCGCGACCGTCGTGGCCCCGTGGTCGAAGGCGACCCGCAGCGGCTCGATGACGTCGCCCGTCGAACCGGAGTGGGTGATCGCCACGGCCACGTCCTTCGCACGGAGCTGCACCGCGTTGGTGACGGCGAGGTGCGGGTCGCTGTGCGCCTGGGCTATCAGCCCTATGCGGAGCAGTTTCTGCGTGAGGTCCTGCGCGACCAGCCCGGACGCCCCGACCCCGTACACATCGATGCGCCGCGCCCCGGCGAGCGCTCCGACCGCCGCGCCGAGCTGGCCCATGTCGAGTCCGGCCGCCGTGTCCGCGAGGGTCTGCTGCTCGTCGTACGCGAGCTTGGCGACCACGTCGGGCAGCGGGTCGTCCACCGCGATGTCGGCCGTGACCGAGGGCGCGCGGCCCGACTGCTGGTGGGCGGCGAGGCCGGCGAGGGCGAGCCGCAGGTCGCGGTAGCCCGGGTAGCCGAGGAGGCGGGCGGTGCGGACGACCGTCGCCTCGCTGGTCCCCGTGAGCTCGGCGAGGCCGGTGACCGTGAGTGCCGCGCAGGCGGCCGGGTCGTTCGCCACGGCCTCCGCGACGCGCTGCATGGAGCGGGTCATGGAGGGCGCCAGCGTCCGCACCTTCGCCGCGAGGGCGGCGGGGGCGGGCGGCGCGGGTGGACCGGACGCCGGGGAGAAAATTTCCTTCACGTCATCGCTCACATCTTGAAAGATATTTTCTGTCGGGCGGGATGGTCAAGGGCCGCACAATGGACGCATGAGTACCGGCAGTGACCCCGTGAGCCCCCTTGAGCAGGCGCTGCACGCCGCCCGCGCCCTCGTGCTCGCCGATCTGGTGTCCGGGCAGGTCGCCGAGGCGGATGTCGTCTCGATGGTCGAGGAATCCGTCGTGCAGCGCCGCTGGTGGGTCGAGCAGTGGCCGGACGGGGCGGCGTACGTCGCCGGGCTCGTCGCCCAGGACGTCCAGGACGCCCTGCTCGAACGGTACGGCCGCTGGCCCCTCTGCCCGGTCTGCGGCTCCGGCGACCCGCACGCGCTCGACGTGGAGCCCGAGCTCGGGCCCGATCCGCAGTGGGTGTGCCACAAGGCCGGGGTGCGGGTCGCGGCGCTGGGCGCGCTCGGCGGGGCGGCGTCCTCGTGACCCTCTACGTCGATCCGCCCACCTGGCCGGGGCACGGGCGTATGTGGTCCCACCTGGTGAGCGACGTGTCCTTCGACGAACTGCACTCCTTCGCCAGGGAGTTGGGCATCCCCGAGCGCGCCTTCGAGCGCGACCACTACGACATCCCCTCGCATCGCTACGCGGAGGTGGTGCGGGCGGGGGCGGTGGAGGTGGGCTCGAAGGAACTGCTGCGCCGGCTGACCGGGGCGGGGCTGCGGCGGCCGAAGCGGCGGGGGACTCCGGCCTGAAGGGACGCACGCGAGCGCGCGCGACGCTTTCGCGCCGCGTTGACGGTGCATTCACGCCGCCATGGCCGAATTGTCAGGACTGCCGCAGGGGCCCCGACAGGGGAAACGACAAGAAACCGGAGCGGTTGGGCCCGGCGTACGTCAGGCGCGCAGACGGAGTTCGTACGCGAACTGTTCCCCGTGCTCCCCGGCCTGCTCCCCGGTCCGCTCTCCGGCCTGCCCCCCGGCATGCCCCCCGTCACCCCAGTCGTCGCTCACCTTCTCGAATCCGGTACGCGAAACGACGCCCTGCGAAGGCAGGTTGGACTTCTCGACCACCGCGAACAGCGACCGTACGTCGCCCCGCTCCCGGCCCCGCTCCCGCGCCCAGTCGGCCAGCGCGCGCACCGCCTCGGTCATGTAACCGTGCCCGCGCGCCCCCTCCACCAGGTCGTAGCCGATCTCGACCCGGCCCTCCTCGTCCGGCGCCCCGTGGTAGCCGAGCGCGCCGACGGCCAGCCCGTCCTCCTTGCGGACGAGCACGAACATGCCCCACTCCGGCCGGTGCACCCCGGCCTCGTACGCCTGGAACACCAGGCCCGCGCCGGTCCGGGTCCCGTCGACCGGGCCGCCCGCGATCCAGTCGAAGCCGCCGGTGCCGCCCTCGGCGAGATCGGCCGCGGCGGCCGGGTGGACGCCCTGGAGGACGAGGCGCCCGGCGTCGATGTGCAGCGGGTTGCTCCACTTCCACTCCGTGACGGGCGCCCGGCCCGGCAGGTCGCCCCGGCCGGTCGCCCACAGCAGCGTCGCCCAGGGGTCGTCACCAGGCCTGACGTGCGGGAAGAGACGGGCGAGCACGGACTCGCTCAGGCCGAGCCCGGCGGGCGGCACGGCCGTGGCCGCCGGGAGCCCGAGGCCCTCGACGATGTCGTGCGTGTGCAGCAGCACCTCGGCGACGCCCATCGCCGCGAAGCCCTCGCGGTCGGCGGCGCGGAACGGGTACGGGTGGAAGGCGCGGACCGGGCGGGGCGTGGTGTGGACGACGGCCGTGAGCAGGACGCCGGTCGTCCGGATCACCTCCAGCAGGTCGGCGTTGTTCTCGCACTCCGCCATGTCGATCTCGAACGGTACGTAGCGCGCGGTGGGCCGCCCCGCCAGCTGCGCCGCGTACGCGATCAGGTCCGACGCGACGTGCTCGGCGGTCTCCCGGCAGTCCCAGTCCAGCCGGCCGGCCTTGGTGCCCTCCCACTCCCGGTCGGCCACCGCCCCCAGCACCGCGAGACAGTGTTCGACGGCTTCCCGTACCTGTTCCCCACCCATTGGTCGCATGGCGGCGAGGATAGGCGGGGTCAGGCGTCCGTACGTACCGGATTTACGCCGCTGCCGGTCAGCTCACCGCTCCCGGGCACCAGCTCACCGCTCCCGGTCACCAGGCGGGACGCCCGCGTACGCCGGTGCAGGCGCAGGGACACGGCGGTCGTGAGGAGGGCGGCCGCGGTGATGGCGCCGCCCGCCCAGGCCGTGGCCGCGAAGCCGTGGCCCGCGTCGATGACGACCCCGCCGATCCAGGGCCCACCGGTGTTGCCCAGGTTGAACGCGGCGGTCGTGGTGGCCCCGGCGAGTGTGGGGGCGGCACCGGCGACGTTGAAGAGGCGGGCGTTGAGGGCCGGGGCGGTGTAGAAGCAGGACACCCCGAGGAGGAAGGAGAGGAGGACGGCGGCGACCGCGTACTGGGCCAGCAGCGCCAGGGCGACCAGCAGGACCGTGGAGGCGGCGATCCCGCTGAGCAGTACCCCGAAGAGGTGCGCGTCCGCGAACCGGCCCCCGACCGCCGTGCCGATCAGCGCCCCGATCCCGAACAGCGCGAGCACCGTCGGCACCCAGCCGGTGTCCAGGCCCGACACGTCCGTGAGCAGCGGCGCGAGATAGCTGAACGCGCAGAAGACGCCACCGGCGGCGAGCGCCACGACGGCGATCGACAGCCAGACCTGCCCGTCGCGGTAGATCCGGGCCTCCTGGGAGAGCTTGGGGCGCTCGTCGGGCAGGGGGATGGCCGGTACGAGCGTGACCACGCCGACCAGCGCGACCGCCGAGGCGACCGCCACCGCCCAGAACGCCGAGCGCCACCCGAAGGACTCCCCGAGGAACGCGCCCGCCGGTACGCCCAGCACGTTCGCGATCGACAATCCGCCGATCATGATGGCCAGCGCGCGGGCGCGGGCGTTGACGGGCACCATGGCCACGGCCACGGCGGCGCCGACCGCCCAGAACCCCGCGCAGGCGAGGGCGCTCACGATCCGGGAGGCGAAGAGGACGGCGTAGTTGGGGGCGAGGGCGCCGGCGACCTGTCCGAGGCCGAAGACCGTGATCAGGGTGACGAGGGTCGTCCGGCGCGGCAGCCGCAGCGTCGCCACGGCCAGCAGGGGAGCCCCGACCACCATCCCGATCGCGAACGCCGAGATCAGCAGCCCTGCCCGGGGGATGGACACGTCCATGTCCTGGGCGATCGGCGGCAGCAGCCCCGAGAGCATGAACTCGCTGGTCCCCAGCGCGAAGACGGCGAGGCCGAGGACGTAGACGGAGAGGGGTATGCGGAAGCGGGCGGCGTGCTCGGTGGCGTGGTCGGGACCGGCGGCGGGTGAGGGCATATCCATGGGCAACCGACGGCCACGGGGTCGCATTCCCGACGTGGAGCGCCGCCGGTTCAGCCGTCGGCCGCCGATTCAGCTGCCGGCCGCCGGTCCTGTCGGCTCCGTCAGACCCGCCAGTTCCGTCCGCAGGTTCTCCCGGGCCCGGTCCTCCCACTCCCGGCGGCCGTACGGGGTTCTGAACAGCATTGGGAGATCCAGGAGTTGGCGCAGCACCGCCGCTCGGCCCGCTCGGAACGCGTCGTCCGGGACGAAGCCGTACTCCTCCCGTACGGCGGCGGCGTACGCGGCGTAGGCGTCCGGCGGTGACGCCAGGACCGCGAGGTCCGCGTCGCACAGGACCTGACCGTTCGGGTCGTCGTCGGCCGGATCGTGCGTGACGGTGAGGCGCACCAGCCGCGCCACCTCCGCCGTCCTCTCCTCCGACACCCCGGCCTCCGGCAGCGCCCGCTCGGCGAGCCGCGCCGACCGCTCCTCGTTCTCCGACCTCTCCGGCAGATACACCGCGTCGTGGAACCAGGCGGCCAGCCGGACGAGGTCCGGGTCCGTCGCGTGGTCCTCCAGCACCTCGATACGGTCCAGCACCGCCGTGAGGTGGTCGAGGGTGTGGTACTTCCGCTGCGGTTCCGACCAGCGCGCGATCAGGGCGTCGGCGTACGGCGACGGCGGGGGATCGCAGGCCCCGTCCCGGGCCGACAGCAGCGCGGGCAGCCAGCGGTGGCGGAGGTCTTCCCTGGGGGACTGGGAGTGGGGCATGTACGCATTGTGCCGTGGAGGTGAGTCGGGGGCGGGTGCGCCGTGGTCGTGCGCCGTGGTCGTGCGCCCGGCGGGCCTCTGCCCCTAGCGTGGGTCGCATGACGACTGTGGCTGATACGCACGATGTACGGGACCCCGGACTCCCCGCTCGGCTGCTGGCCGATGAGCGGGACGCGCTGGTGCCGCTGTTGCGCGACCGTCCGGAGGCGGACTTCGGGGCGGCGACCTGTTGCCCGGGATGGAGCGTGCGGGACCTGCTGGCGCACAGCTCCGCCGTGTTGTCGCGGGTGGTCGAGGGCCGGCTGGAGAAGGGAGTCTTCGGCCCGGAGTCGAACGACCGGGACATCGCCGAGCGGGCCGAGTGGCCCCTCGCGCGGATCGTGGACGAGCTGGAGCGGGGCATGACCGACGCGGGCCCGGTCATCGCCGACGCCGGCGGCTTTCTGGACGGCGTCGCCTTCGGCGAGTGGGTGCACGCCGGCGACGTACGCGAGGCGTGGAGTCTGCCCGGTGCGTACGAGGGTCCCCAACTGGGCCTGGCGGTGGAGCTGTTGGCCCACCTCACCCGGGCCCACGGCAGCCGCCCGCTGCACGCCGACCTCGACGACGCCGACACACCCCTGCTGCTCGGCGCCCCGAGCGGCGACGCCCCGCCCGCCCGCTACATCGGCGACGCCCCCACCCTCGTACGCCTCTACTCGGGTCGCCGGCCGCCCACCGGGACGTCGTACGAACTGGCCGGCGCGACCGAGGCCGAGCTCATCCTCTATCCCTGAGCCCGGCCCGCCGTGGCGTGCATCCACCGGCATCGCGTCCGCCGGCATCGACCGCGTCTCGCCATCGCGCAGATTGTGGCCCTCGACACCCTTGAGGAACGTCGACGGGAAGCCGACGGGAAGCCGACGGGAAGCCGGGAGGGCCTGCCCTCCCGGCTTCCCGACCGCGCCTGTGTGACGGCTACCGCAGCAGGTATGCCTTCACCACGGTGACCTCGTACGTGTTGCCGCTCTTGTCTGTGAGCTTCGCCTTGAAGGAGACCGACTTGGCCTTCTTCGGGTGGTTCAGCGTGAGGCTCCGCTCGCCCTTCTTCGTGGTGACCGGTGCCTTGGACCACTTCTTGCCGCCGTCGTAGGAGACCTGGACGGTGAGGGACTTGAGGCTCTTGGCCGCGGGGCCCTGGAGGGTGAGAGGGACCGTGAACTTACGGCCGGCGGGCGCGCTGCTGGACAGGTCCAGCTTCGGGGCGAAGCGGACCGAGGAGAGCGGCAGTTTCTCGTAGTCGTCACCCGTGACCTTCTTCGAGGTGAAGGTCCAGGCCGCGACGAGACGGGTGGTGACACCGGCGACCTTCGTGGAACGGGTCGCGTCCGTGCTGATCCGGTACTTGGCGGACCTGGAGGGCAGGCCGTCGATGTCCTGGCAGAGCGGCCCCTCCCCGTCCATGAGCTTCTTGCCGTCGACGGTGACGACGGCGTGCTGCCCGGTGGTCGCCGACTCGACGAAGTTCCCGGAGCCGTCCGCGAACACCCCTATGCAGACGCTGAGTTCATTGCCCCAGCGCTGAGCGGTGTTGTACTCGTCGATCTTCGGGCTGAACACACCGACGTTGTACGTCCGCGAGTACGTCTGCCCGGCCCGGTAGGTCCGGGCATCGGCGTCCGCGACGAAGACGTCGAACTCGTCGCTCGACCCGGGCCGGAACTGCGCGGCGCTGAAGTGCCACTTGACCCCCTTCGACGCGTTGACATAGGTCTTCGCGGTGGCCGGCAGGGCGAACGGCTTGCTGACCGAGTCGTACCCGGCCCCCGAGGCCGTCTCCCAGGTCGGGCTGATCGCGCCCCTGCTGTTCTTGACCGAGGCGCCGATCCCCAGTTTCACCAGGGCGAGTTCACTCGTGGCGACCTTGCGGGTGAGCCCGGTGTGCAGCGAACCAGCGCGGTCGTAGACCAGGTTGTACGTCGTGCTGCCCTTCTGCCAGATACCGAAGACCTGCGAGCTGAACTCCTCCGCCGGCAGCGTGCCGCCCACATGGCCGGTACGGAACCCCTTGAAGGAGTCCGACTGCCAGACCGAGTTGTGGAAGAAGGAACCGCTCTCCAGGGAGTACCTCACGAACGTCTGCACACTCTTGGCCGACCCCGGCACGGTGATGTCCACCGGCTTGGCCTTGCGGGCGTCGAAGGTCACCGTGGTGTTCTTGGAGACGGTGAGCTTCGGCTGCGCCATCAGCGCGAGATCCGGGCGGGCCTGCGCCCCCTTGGGGGTCCGGACCAGCGTCTCCAGAAGGTAAGTCCCCTTCGGCACCCGGGTCTTGACGACTCCGTCGCCGTCGGAGTCGTACGGGTCCAGCTGAAGGTCGACGTTCTGGCCGCGGACCAGCGTCCCGGACTGGGAGGGCCTGCCCTCGGTGTCGACGTACTTCAGGGTGAGGTCGTACGCCTCCGACTCCCGGTGCACGGCGAACGAGGTACGGACGCGCTGGCCGCCCTCGGTCGCGCGGGCGACGAGCACCCCGGCGAACACGCCGTCCTGGCCGCCGATCCGGGTGTCCGCCGTGAGGTCGACGCCCGCGGTGCCGCCCGCCGGGACGGTGATCCGGTCGGTGCCGGCGGTGAAGAAACCGGCGGGTGCGGGCTTGCCCTTCGGCCCGGCCGTCTCCATGGACAGGTCGAGGGTGACGGGCTGCGTGCCGTCGTTGCGGTAGGTGATCCGTCGGGTCACCGGCTTGTCGTCGGCGTGCGGCCACAGCTGCGTGCCGAGGTTCACCGAAGCCTGCTCGCCGCTCACGGTCTGGGTGAGCGCCCGCACCAGGTCGGTCCGCCCGGTGCCCTGCTGGAACGGCGACAGACGGGCGCCGGGTTCGGTGGAGGAGGTCAGCGCCCGCTTGATCCGCTCCGCGCTCCAGTCCGGGTGCCGTTGCGCGAGGATCGCCGCCGCGCCGGCCACGTGCGGGGTCGCCATCGACGTACCGGACATCGACACATAGCCGGGGATGGCCGGGGTGCCTTCGACACCCTTGGCGGCCTTCGCCGCGACGATGCCGACGCCCGGGGCGGTGAGGTCCGGCTTCAGCGAGCCGTCGGCCGTGGGGCCGACACTGGAGAACTCCGCGATGCCGTCCTTGCGGTCGACCGCGCCGACGGTGAGCGCGGAGGCCGCGCTACCGGGGGAGCCGATGGTCGTCGCCTCGGGGCCCTCGTTGCCGGCCGCGACGACGAAGAGGGTGCCGCTCTCGGCGGATATACGGTCGAGAGCGGCCTCCAGCGGGTCGTTCGCCACCGTGTCCTCGCCGCCGAGGGAGAGGTTGGCGATCCTGGCGCCCTGGTCGGCGGCCCACTGCATGCCCGCGATGATGCCGGAGTCCGAGCCGAACCCCCCGTTGTCGAGGACCTTGGCGTCCAGGATCCGCGCACCGGGCGCGACCCCCTTGTGCGTGCCGCCGGACCTGGCCCCCGATCCCGCCACGGTCGACGCGACATGCGTGCCGTGGCCGACGTGGTCGACGGTGCCACCGGAACCCGAGAAGTCCTTCTGGGCGATCTCGACGCCCCTGAGGTCGGGATGCGTCTCGTCCACACCGGTGTCCAGTACGGCGACCTTCACATCCGTACCGTCGTACCCGGCCTGCCAGGCCGCCGGGGCGCCGATCTGCGCCGTGCTCTTGTCGAGGGCGGCCTTGCGGCGGCCGTCCAGCCATACGTGGGCGATACCCGGAGCCGTCGTCAGGGCCTGCCCGCCGCGGGGGTCGGCCGTGGTGAGCGCGTCCCAGACCTCGTCCGCGCCGCTCTTGGGCGCGGTCAGCGCCTCACCTCCGACGGCGGGCAGTTCGCGGCCCACGCGGACATCCGCCTCCGCGATCGCCGCCTCCGCGGTGGCCCGCTTCTTCGTGTTCTTCGTGTACGAGACGATCAGCGGCACCGTCGCCCGGTGCGCGTCGTCGTACTCGGCCCTGAGCAGCCCCGTCACATTGAACAGCCGACGGTCCACCGTGCCCTGCCCGATCAGGGGGAGCGCGTCGGCCGGCAGGACGTAGGTCTCGTCGCCCGTCCGCTGGACGGACATCGGGATGCCCTCGCGGCCCTCGCCGGGCTGGACGCGGGTCACCCGGCCCTCGGCGTCCACGTGCACCCGGTCGCCGGAGATCAGTGTGACGACGGACCCGGCCCCCGCGCCTGCCCTCGTCCCACCCGACCCGGTCCCGGTTACGGCCCCGGTCCCGGCCCCGGCCGCCGAAGCGCCCCCCGCCACCGTGAGACACGTCGTGACCAGTGCGGCGACCATGGCCGCACCCATACTTCTTCTGCACCGCAGCACAGTTCTCCCACCCCTGGAACCGTCGATGAATGGCTCATGGAAGACGGTCGCGGAGTGACAGGGGTTGCACCTGAGTACGCCTACTCAGGTTCGTCTGTGCAATCGGACGTGACCTATTCGCCCGTCCGCCTCACGCCCCCCAGGAAGCTGGCCCAGGCGGCGGCCTGGAACACGAGGACGCCACCGGCGGGGTTCTTGCTGTCGCGGACGGGGACGAGGCCGGGGAGGTTGTCGGACACTTCGACGCACTCGGCGCTGTTGCCCCCGCTGTAGCTGCTCTTACGCCAAGTCGCGGTCCTCAGATCGGGTGCGGTGCGCATCCTCGTACTCCTCGGCCGCCTGCTCGATCAGGGCGAGGGACGCGCCAGGCGACAGTGCCGCACCCCCAATCAGATCGTAGGACAGCGTGGAACGGGTCACTACGGCAGGATCGTCCTGGAGACGGCCAGTTTCGGACCCATCGGCGTATGCGAGAGGAGGGGCGTCCTCGAACGTCATGAGCTTGAACATGCCTGTCATCCCGGCGTTCGCTCCCTCCGCCAGCGGTAGCACCTGGACGATAATCCGGTGGCGCCTGGCCATCGCCGCGATGTGCTGCAACTGCGCCGCCATGACCGCCGGTCCGCCCACCGGGCGGCGTACGACCATCTCGTCCAGCACAGCCCAGTACTGAGGCTTCCTCGGGTTCTCGAAGATGTGCGCCCGCGCCCGGCGGGCGGCCACTCGCGCCTCGGCCGCCTCCTCCTCCAGGAACGGGTCGTACGCCCGGACCACCGCCCGCGTGTACTCCGCCGTCTGAAGCAGGCCGGGCACCAGGATCGGCGCCCAGTCCTTGATCGTGAGTGCCAAGCCCTCGAACTCCACCACATCCGCGAAGTGGTGCTCGTACGGCGACTGCCGCGCCGCCTCCAGGTTCCGCGTGAAGAACCCGTCCGCGGCCAGCACCTCGTCCGCCATCCTCGCGAACTCCGGCTGCATCCGGCGCGTCCCGACCTCCAGCATCCCTACGTACGCCCCGCTGATGAACATCGCGGCACCCAGGTCCTCCTGGGACAGGCCCGCCTGTTCTCGCCGGTGGCGCAGTTCCGCGCCGTACATCGCCCGGGTCGACTGGGACGGGTCGAGAGACTTCGGCTTCGGCATGGGGCAACTCCCTCTCGAACAGCCGGTCTTGTTGCTGCGCGCCGATTCGAGGGTAGATGCGGAGGGTGGTCGGGTGCGTGCTGAACGTGACGGCCGCGTCCAACGGCCCGGGTTGTTGGTAAATTGGACTAGACCTGTTGTCGTCACGTGAAGCCCGAAGGAAGGGGCCCCATGACCACGCGCGCGCTTCTGGAGGTGATCGCCCTCGATGCCGAGGACGCCGTCGCCGCCCAGACCGGAGGTGCCGACCGGCTGGAGCTGGTGGCGGACATGGCGGCCGACGGGCTCACCCCGACGGTCGCGACGTTCGTGGAGGTACAGGCCGCCGTCGACATCCCCGTACGGGTCATGCTGCGGCTCGCGGACGGATTCGCGGCGGGGCGGGTGGACGCGTTGGTGCGGGTCGCGTGCGACATGCGGGCGGCCGGGGCGGAGGAGTTCGTGCTCGGGTTCCTCGGGGAGGACGGCGGGCCCGATCTGGACGCCGTCGAGCGGGTGGTCGCCGAACTGGACGGTCGCTCGTGGACGTTCCACCGGGCGATCGACCGTGCCGCCGACCGGGACGCCCTGCGCAAGCAGCTCGCCGAGCTGCCGGGGCTGGACACGTATCTGACGGCGGGGTCGGAGCGGGGCGTGGACGACGGTATGCCGGTCCTGGTGGCGGAGGCCGCGAGACGCGGGGATCCCGGCTACACGCAGCGCCTCATGATCGGCGGGGGCCTCCGCCTGGACCACATCCCCCGGCTGCGCGCCGCCCGCGTCGATGCCTTCCACATCGGCGGCGCGGCCCGCCCCGGGGGGTGGGCCGCGCCGGTCGCCGCCGAGGCCGTACGCGCGTGGCGCACGGCCCTCGACGCGCGCCCGGCCCGCGCGACCGCTTCGCGCTGACGCGCGGGGGTCCGGGGGTGCGTTGCCGGCCGCGGGCCCGGTGGGGCTTCTCGCGCAGTTCCCCGCGCCCCTGAAGGACAGGCCCCGGGGGCGACGCGGCTACGGCCTGAAGGCGGCGGGGCGGCGGACCCAAAAGTGGCGGGGTGGCGGGCCTGAAGGTGGCGGGGTGAAAAGCACGGGGCGCAGCCCCTGCTTTTCAGGGGCGCGGGGAACTGCGCGAGAAGCCCCACCCACCCGCACCCGACAACGCACCCACCCCACAGCGCACCCCCCCGGCCAAGCAGCCCGCAGGGTTACGCGTTGGGGTCGAACGCGATCCCCGACGGCTTCGCCTTCGCGAGGTTGGAGGCGAAACTGCCGTCCTTGAGGCCGAAGTTGGCGCTGCCGAAGTCGTGCGAGACGAGGATGTCGCGGATGCCGGACGGGTAGCCGTTCCAGCCGACGAGTGGCGGGTACTGCCAGGTGCCCTTGTGGTTCTCCGGCGGCTCGTCGTTGGAGCCCGCGAGCCGGAAGCAGTGCGTCCGGATGCCGTCCTTGTGGTAGACGATCTTCGGGTGCGTACCCTCCCAGCGGACCGAGGACGCGGCGTGCACGCTGAAGCCGCCGTGGGCGGAGGTCGAGACGTACTGGGCCGTGCCGTTCTGCACCCAGACCACGACGTGCTCCCAGTCGTGCCGGTGGCCGCCGATGCTGCTGCCCGAGACCGCCTGGTCCTTCTCGAAGTAGAGGTCGTACATGATCGCGCACCAGCCGTTGTTGCACTTGTAGCGCGAGTAGCCGTTGGTGTTGTCCAGGTCGGACCGGTCGCGGCAGTCGCCGTTGAGTGAACCGGTGGGCTTCAGGCCGCCGTTGACCGTGCCCGTCGGACCGATCGCGGGCGTCGAGTAACAGCCGTCCGTGTCGTAGTCGTACGCGGGCTGCCAAGTCGTCTCCAGCGCCTCCGCGTTGGCGGGCAGCGCGGCGGGCGGAGCCGCGAACGCGCTGCCGGCGACGCCGACCACCAGGGTGACGGTGGCGCCGAGCACCACGGCGGATCTGCGGAAACGACGCGAAGTGCGCGTGCGCGAACCTGTCTTCACTACGGCCTCCTGAGCCTGCAGCGAGGGATGGCGCATGTCATGTCATGCGCCATGGCATGCGCAGGTCAGATTGGCGCTACTCGCGGGTAGTGCACAAGGGTCCGGAGGTGTCGGAGTGATGAAGAATCAATCATTGTGAAAACCCTGTGAGTTGTGGCCCAGGGGTGGGGACCGGCGCGGACGCGCCACATCACAGGTAGATATCCGCCACGTAGTTGTTGTGTGCGAAGTCGCCGTTGAAGGGCCCTCCGGAGATCATCGCGGGCTTCCGCGCGTGCATAGTTGTCTCGCCCCAGCCAAGCGGGGGCATGACAAGTTTCATCACACGGGGACGGGCTCCATGCCATTCATACGCCGCCGCGGCCTCACGGCCGCAGCCGCCGTGATCGCCGCGGTCATGGTCACTACCACCGCCTGCAGCAAGACCGAGGAGAGCGGGGCCAAGGCCTCCGACTCCACGACCGCCCAGGCGGACGCGGGCGACAACATCGACACCGGCGAGAACGAGAGCGGTGGTGACACGACCGTCGGCGGGTTCAAGCTCCCGAAGGGCGTGCCGACCGAGCTCACCGGTGACGCGCTGCAGAAGTGGAAGGACGGTGGCTGGCAGGACTTCAGCGGCGACTGGGCCTCCAAGGCGGAGGACTTCGCCAACCCGTACATCGAGAACTTCTGGACGCCGGAGCGCATCGCCGGGGCCAAGGAGAACCTGCCGGACCTGCCGGCGGTCGCCGAGGCGGGCAACACGTCGAAGGGGTCGGGCAAGACCACCCAGGTCTGGCTGCCCGACGGCAAGGTCAAGAAGCAGCAGGCCGGAAGGGTCAAGGCCACGTACCACAAGTACGCGCCCCCGGTCGGCAAGCTCTTCTTCACCACGCCCCAGGGGTCGAGCGTCTGCTCCGCCGCGGTCGTGAAGGACCCGGCGCACCCGGGCAAGTCCAACCTCGTGTGGACCGCCGGGCACTGTGTGCACGCGGGCAAGGGCGGCGGCTGGTACCGCAACATCGCCTTCGTGCCGTCCTTCAACAACACGGGCAAGCTGAACATCAGCCAGGCGTCCGCGAACTACCGCGCGAGCAACGTCTCCCCGTACGGCGTCGCCTGGGCCGACTGGGCCACCACCTCCGGCACCTGGATCAAGGGCGGCGCCGCGAGCGAGGGCACCGTGGCCGCCGCGTACGACTACGCGGTGCTGCACGTGAAGCCGGAAAAGGGCTCCAAGTCCCTGGAGGAGCGCCTCGGTTCGGCCCTGCCGGTGTGGTTCAACGCCCCCGCCGCCAACAAGGTCAAGAACATGAAGGTGCGCGGCTACCCGGCCGAGGCCCCGTACGACGGCTCGAAGATGTACCACTGCCAGGGCGCCACCAAGCGCTTCGTCCTCGGTTACAGCTACCCGAGCGACTACCCGGCCCAGTACATGGTCGGCTGCACCATGAACGGCGGCGCCTCAGGCGGCCCCTGGTTCATGTCCCACAAGGGCCGCACCTACCTGGTCTCCAACAACTCCCTGAGCGACCGCTCCACGTTCATCACGGGGCCGCGCCTCGGCAAGAACGCGAAGCAGGTCTACCTGGCGACCAGCAACAAGTTCAAGTAGTCCCCACGACCGGCCCCCGGCGACCTTCGCGGTCGCCGGGGGCCGCCGCATACACGCGTTCCCGTACCTTCGACGTCATGAACACGTCCGAGTGGTCCGAGCGGTCCCAGTGGTGGGAGCGGTTGCCCGCAGGCATCCGCGCGCAGGTCGACGGATACGTCCTTCAGGACGCCCTGCTCCCGGCGATCCGCGCCGTCCTCGCCGCCGGCCGCGTCCAGGGTCTCGGCCTGGCCGATGCCCAGCACGTCGTCCACGACCGCTATCTCCACCACGGCGACCGCGTCGCCCGCACCCCCGACAGCCCCCTCGACCAGGACTCCCTGACCGCCCTCGCCACGGGCCTCCCCGGCCGGCTCGTCGCCATCGAGGCGGTCTGGGACGGCGACACCGTCCACGACTGGTTCGTGATCCTGCTGGCCCACACCGCCGACCCCGAGGGCGAGCACCCGCTGGCCACCATCTATCGGGGCACGGCCGAGCGCCACCTCGGAGCGGACAGGGCGGCCCGCACCCCGGGCCACCCGTCCGCCGAGGCCGCCACCCACGCCGGCCGGGCCCTGGCAGCCCATCTGTCGGTCCCCTTCCATTTCGCCAGCCCTGACACCCCTGACGAAGAGGCGAGATGGGAGAGGTGACGAGCACGACGAGTCCCTGACGCGTGGCGGCGCGGGAATGTGGCTGGCGGAGGCACGACGTCAGCCGGGTGCCCTGCCCGGTGGTCCGGCGGGCCTGCTCTAGGCCAACTGCGGCGGCAGCGGCGCCGCATGGGTCACGATCAGGCCCGAGACCGCTCGGGTGAGGGTGACGTAGAGGCGGCGTAGGCCCGTGCGTTCGTCCGGTTCGGCGTCGACGATCGCCTGGGGCTCGTCCAGGACCACGTAGTCGTACTCCAGGCCCTTGGCGAGTGACGCCGGGACGAGCGTCAGGCGGGTCTCGTGCGTCGTCTCCTCGCCGGGGGACAGATGGGCGAGGCCCGCCGCTGTCAGCGCCTCGGCGAGGGCGGGGACGCGGGTGTCGGCGGCGATGAGGCCGGTCGAGCCCTCGTTGCGGAGCAACTCCTCGCAGGCGGCGATGACTTGGGAGTCGCCGGTGCTCGGCCGTACGTCGAAGAAGCCCGGGTTCTCGCGGACCGATGCCACCGGGGTGAGGCCGGGCGCGATGTGCGGGAGGAGCCGGGAGGCGTAGGTGATCACGTCCGTCGGGACGCGGAAACCGGCCGTCAGCTCCTCCACATGGGCCTCCGCCTTGCCGAGGTGCGCCAGCGCCTCCTGCCAACTCCGCGTCGCCCAGGGGGTCGTGCCCTGCGCCAGGTCGCCGAGGACCGTCGCCGAACCGGTGGTGCAGCGACGGCCCACCGCCCGGTACTGCATGGGGGACAGGTCCTGCGCCTCGTCCAGGACGACATGGCCGAGAGAGTGCGTGCGCTGCACCAGGTCCGTCGCCTCGTCGACCAGGACCGCGTCGGCGGCCGACCACTTCACCGACTTCACGCTCCGCGCCGGCTTCGCCCACAGGATCGTCTTCTGCTCGTCGTCCGTGAGGATCCCGTCCGCGTGCTCGGCCAGGAAGTCCGCGTCGGAGAGCAGCCGTAGCACGAGCTTCGCGGGATCGACGAGCGGCCAGATGGCCTTGACGGCCGCCTTCACCGCCGCGTTGCGCGCCACCGCGTCCTGCACCCGGTCGTCGGGCGCCTCCCCGGACCGCTCCATCTGCACCAGCACAGCGTGCGCGATCCGCTGCGGCAGCGCGTCCCGCGCGGCCCCGTAGCGGATGTCCCGGTCGAGCAACTCCCGCACGATGCCTTCGAGTTCGTACGCCGGCACGCGCCAGCGACGCGAACCCCGGACGACCACGACGGGCTCGGTGGGCAGCGTCACGTGCGAGCGCACCGCCCGGCGGAGGACTTCGGCCATCCGGGCGTCGCCCTTGACGACGGCGGCCGCCGCGTCGTCCGTGCCCCGCACCTCGACATGGGCGACGAGGTCGTCGACGGTCGCCTGCTTGACCTCCAGCTCGCCCAGCGCGGGCAGGACCTGCTCGATGTAGTGCAGGAAGGAGCGGTTCGGCCCGATGACGAGGGTGCCGGTGCGGGACAGACGCTCGCGGTGGGCGTAGAGGAGATAGGCGACCCGGTGCAGGCCGACGGCCGTCTTCCCGGTGCCGGGCCCGCCCTGCACACAGAGGCTGCCGGACAGGTCCGAGCGGACGATCTCGTCCTGCTCCGGCTGGATCGTCGCCACGATGTCCCGCATCGGGCCGACACGCGGACGCTCGATCTCCTGCTGGAGCAGCCTGCTGGTGGCGGCCGCCTCGGCGGGGTCGGAGAGGTGCTCGTCCTCGTACGCGGTCAGGTCGCCGCCGGTGTACCCGAAGCGGCGCCGCAGCCCGACGTCCATGGGGTCGGTCCTGGACGCCCGGTAGAAGGGCTGCGAGACGGGGGCACGCCAGTCGATGACCATCGGGTCGCCGTCCGCGTCGTGCACGTGCCGTCGCCCGATGTAGAAGCGTTCGCCCTCCGCGCCCTCGGCCCGGTCCGCGCCGGGCGCGTGCAGGTAGTCGAGCCGGCCGAAGAAGAGCGGGGTGTGGCTCAGGTCCGCCAGGGCCTTGATCCGCTCCTCGATCTGGCGGGCCAGCACCTCCGCGTTCACCCAGTTCGCGGTGACGTCCTTGATGTCCAGCGCCACCACGTCCTCCCGCATGGCCCGCAGCGCGGACCGGGAGGCGGCGAGGTGGGAGCGCTCGCGGGAGAGGGGGTCGGCGGCCGGGTCGCTGGGGGCGGCGGGGCCGGCGGGGTCGGCGGTGGGCTGCGCGGACAAGGGGGTGCCTCCGGGGGCCTGCGGGGAGCTGGGGGGACGCCTGACGGCGGTGACCGACCGGTTTCCGTCCGGGCGGCGGCGCTCCACGGACGGGAGGCGGGCAAGAGCGGAGAGTGTAGGTGAGGGGAGGGGGCGGAGGCCAACGGATTTTTTTGCCGTTCGCGTCCGCCGTGCCCGCCGTACCCCTAGGGGGTCCCTACACCGCCGGTATTACGGGAGAGCTGGACCTGAGGGGGAGCCGGGGGCTCAGCGCGTTCACTCCGGAGACCGACGCGGTTCAAAGGCGGGCGTTCCACCATGGAGACATGAGTGCAGCGACCTTCATCCCAGCCTCGGCCTCCGGCCGACCCGGTCCGCCGCCCGGCGCGACCGGCCTCGACGACCACCACAACCGCCACCGCCTCGCCGACGCCCTGCGCGCCGTCAAGGTCTTCGCGAGCGCCGCGTTCGGCGTCGTCGTCCTCGGCGAGTACGCGGAGGAAGCGGGCGTACGCCGCCGGTGAACGCCGGCGTCCCGCGCACGACCCGCTGATCACCCCTGCCTTCTTCACTCCTGCCTTCTTCACTCCTGCCTTCTTCACCCTTCCCGAACCCCGAACACCTGCCTCGATCCCTCCTCCACGGACCGACGACGCGGCTCCCGCCGCCCGCACTCAAGGCGGCCCGTCCTCGGCGGCACGGCACGGTTCCTCGTTCGCTTTTCGCCTCAACCTCCGTTACAGGCGCAAAGATTGGATGTGGCAGCATGATCGACGCAGCATCATTTGATCAAGGAAACGGGGACTGTTCATGCGTTTCGCTTCGCATCGGCTTCGCACCGCGGTGAGCGGCCTGACCGCCGCCACCGCGCTCGCCCTGGGCATCACCCTCGTGGCCGCGCCGAGCGCCTCCGCGGTCGGCTCGTCCGCGTGCACGAAGAACATCAAGGACGCGACCTACATGGTCAACAACTACGCCGGTACCACCATGCAGTCGGGCCCGGGCTACAAGTACAAGGACGTCAAGTTCCTTGAGCTCGGCACCGACGTGCGCGTGTACTGCGAGACGTACAAGAACGGTTACAACTGGTACTACGGCAAGGCCGGCAAGAAGAAGGGCTGGGTCCAGAGCAGCGACTTCCACTAGGAGGTCGGCGGACCCGGTGCCGGACGGCGGCCGACCGCCGTCCGGCACCGGGTCCCGCCCTCAGCCCTCCGCCAGGAGTTCGTCCGCGTCCATGATCCGGTACGCGTAGCCCTGTTCGGCCAGGAAGCGCTGGCGGTGCGCCGCGAAGTCCTGGTCGATGGTGTCGCGGGCGACCACGGAGTAGAAGTGGGCCTGGTGACCGTCGGCCTTCGGCCGCAGCACCCGGCCGAGACGCTGCGCCTCCTCCTGGCGGGAGCCGAACGTGCCGGAGACCTGGATGGCGACGGTGGCCTCGGGCAGGTCGATGGAGAAGTTCGCGACCTTCGACACGACGAGGACGTTGATCTCGCCCTGCCGGAACGCTTCGAAAAGCTTCTCGCGCTGGGCGTTGCTGGTCTCGCCCTTGATCACCGGCGCGTCCAGATGGGCGCCCAACTCGTCGAGCTGGTCGATGTACTGGCCGATGACGAGGATCTGCTGACCCGCGAAACGGCGGACGATCGCCTCGGCCACCTTCCGCTTGGTCGCGGTGGTCGAGCAGAAGCGGTACTTCTCCTCCTGCTCGGCGGTGGCGTAGGCGAGCCGCTCGGCATCGGTGAGGTTCACCCGGACCTCGACACAGTCGGCGGGTGCGATGTAGCCCTGTGCCTCGATCTCCTTCCACGGCGCGTCGAACCGCTTGGGCCCGATGAGCGAGAACACGTCCGACTCCCGCCCGTCCTCCCGGACCAGCGTGGCCGTCAGCCCCAGCCGTCGGCGGGCCTGGAGATCGGCGGTGAACTTGAAGACCGGCGCGGGCAGCAGGTGCACCTCGTCGTAGACGATGAGGCCCCAGTCACGGGAGTCGAAGAGCTCCAGGTGCGGGTAGACGCCCTTCCGCCGGGTCGTCAGCACCTGGTACGTGGCGATGGTGACCGGCCGGATCTCCTTCCTCGTCCCGCTGTACTCGCCGATCTCCTCCTCGGTCAGCGACGTCCGCTTCACCAGCTCGTGCTTCCACTGCCGGGCGGAGACGGTGTTGGTGACGAGGATGAGGGTGGTCGACTTGGCCTGGGCCATGGACCCGGCGCCGACCAGGGTCTTCCCGGCGCCGCAGGGCAGCACGACGACCCCGCTGCCGCCGTGCCAGAAGTTCTCCACGGCCTGCTTCTGGTAGGGGCGCAGCGCCCAGCCGTCCTCGGCCAGCTCGATCGGGTGGGCCTCACCGTCGACGTACCCGGCGAGGTCCTCGGCGGGCCAGCCCAGCTTCAGCAGGGTCTGCTTGATCTGCCCGCGCTCGGAGGGGTGCACGGCGACGGTGTCGGGGTCGATCCGGGCCCCGACCAGCGGAGCGATCTTCTTCGACCGCAGGATCTCCTCCAGCACCGGCCGGTCGGTGGTGGTGAGGACGAGACCGTGGGTCGGGTGCTTGGAGAGGGTGAGGCGGCCGTAACGGTCCATCGTCTCGGCGACGTCCACGAGCAGCGCGTGCGGCACCGGGTAGCGGCTGTACTGCACCAGCGCGTCCACGACCTGCTCGGCGTCATGGCCGGCGGCCCGCGCGTTCCACAGCCCGAGCGGTGTCACCCGGTAGGTGTGGATGTGCTCCGGCGCCCGCTCCAGCTCGGCGAAGGGCGCGATGGCCCGACGGCACTCGTCCGCCTGCTCGTGGTCGACCTCCAGGAGCAGTGTTTTGTCGGATTGGACGATGAGGGGACCGTTCACGCGCGACACCTTTCGATTCGGCCAAACGTCCAGTGTGCCTGATCGTTCCCCCTGGCAGGGTTCCGGTCCTATTGGATGTCTATTCATTCCGATGAGTGGCTGGAATTCAGATTTGCGGCAGCGGTTCCGAAGAATGCGAACCGTGCACCCTCCCACCCAGGCCGACGCCGCTGATCCGGTCACCCCGTCCATCGCCCCGTCCGTCTCTCCGCAGGGCACCACGCTCGGCTACGCCCTCTTCGCCACGCGCTGGCTCCAGGCGCCGCTGTACTTCGGTCTGGTCGCGGCGCAGGGGGTGTACGTCTACAAGTTCTTCAACGAGCTGTGGACGTTAATCGTCCGCTGCGTGAGCGGGAGCGCCACCGAGACGTACGTGATGCTCGCCGTGCTCAAACTGGTCGACGTCGTCATGATCGCCAATCTGCTGATCATGACGATCGTCGGCGGCTACGAGACCTTTGTCTCCCGCATCGGCCTCCAGGGCCACCGTGACCAGCCCGAATGGCTCTCGCACGTCAATTCCAACGTGCTGAAGGTCAAACTCGCCACCGCCATCGTGGGCATCTCCTCCGTGCATCTGCTCCAGATGTTCGTGGACGTCCACCACACCTCCCAGCACGCGCTGCTGTGGGGCACGGTGATCCACATGGCCTTCATCGCCTCGGCGGTGCTCCTGGCGTACATGTCGGGGCCGATGCTGCGCGAGGACAAGGGCCACGGCTCCCACCACGACCCGTCCGACGACCCGAGGCCGCCGAGGAGCCCGCGCGGGCCCGCCGAGCCGACGGAACGGAGCGAGCCGACGGAGCGGACTGAGCCGACGGCGGTGGTCACCCCCGCGATCTCCCGGGCGCCGCTGCCGATCCCGGCCCAGGCGACGTCACCCGAGCCCCGCTTCGCGCGGGGCGGGACGCGGCTGGTGCAGTACGAGACCTGGCGCGCGCCGTACACGGCCGGGAGCGAGGGCGGTTTCGGTGCCGGGGGCGGGACCGGGGTCGAGGGGCGGGTGCGGGCGGCCGGGTTCCCGGCGCGGAAGCTGCTGGAGGAGTTCGACGAGGGGCACCCGCGCTCCTTCGACCGGCGGCTGCTGGCCCGGCTGGGCACCCTGGACTTCCTCGGCACCGGACGGAACGTGGTGTTCGTCGGCGCCCCCGGCACCGGCAAGACGCATCTCGCGATCGGGCTCGGCGTACGGGCCTGCCAGGCCGGACACCGGGTGCTGTTCGCGACGGCGACGGAGTGGGCGGCACGGCTGGCCGGGGCACGGGCCGAGGGCAGGCTCGCCGAGGAACTGTCCGCGCTCGACGCCTGCCCCCTGCTGATCGTCGACGAGGTCGGCTACCTCCCCTTCGACACCGACACCGCCCGGCTCTTCTTCCAGCTGATCGCACACCGCTACGAACGGGCCTCGCTGATCGTGACCAGCGACCGCCCGCTCGGCCGCTGGGAGGAGATCTTCGGCGGGGCCGCCCCGGCGATGGTGGACCGCCTCGCGCACCACGCCGAGATCGTCCTCCTCGAAGGGGACAGCTACCGGCTGCGCGCTACTTCAGCAGGCTGACGTTCTGGATCAGCGGCCCCTCCACGCCGATGCCCTCACCCACCAGCGTGCTGAGTTCGGGGAGGGGCAGTGGCGGGTTCGCGGCGGCCGGGGCGGCGAGCGCGCCCACCAGGACGGCGGCTGCGGCGACGGCGACGGCGGATGCGGTCAGGAGCGTGGCGAGAGGTCGCATGTGTGCGTGTGGGCCTTTCGAGCGCAGGAGTCGATCTCGATCGGACACAGGGTGGCTGCCCCGCGCGCCCGAAGAGGATGCGCCGGGCGGCCCGCGCTCGCCCATGAGGGGGAAAAACCGGCGTGGCCTGCATGAAAGCCCGCGTACGCCCGAACGGGTGATGCGCGGGAGACGGCTTGATCAACAAGGTGTGACCAGGTGTGACCGGTTCGGTCAGGTCGCGTCGTCCGCCAGTTCCGCGACGCCCGTGATCCGGTGGAGCGGGAAGGTGCGCACCTCGTCCGCCGTGTGGTCGTACGCCGTCACGAAGCCGCCCTCGACGCGGACCGGCGCGATGACCCGCTGGCTGGCGGAGCCCTCGGCGTTGACGTAGCCGATCCAGAGGGCCTCGCCGGTGAGGACGGCGGCCTGCATCGTCGCGAGCGTCTCGGCGGAGCCGGTACGGGGCAGGGCGCCCGGCGGGGTGGCCGGGCCGTCGGGAGTCCGGCGCGGCGTGGTGGAGGCCAGGTCGCCGGCGCGGATGGCGCGGATCGCGGCGCCCAGCAGGGTGTCGTCCGGGGCCGGGGGACCGTCCGGGACGGGCTCCGGGGCCGTGCGGGGCGGGGTGCGGTGGGCGTGCGCCCGGGTGATCAGCACATCGCCCTCCGCCGACTCGGCCGCCGGCGCGTACCCCATAGCCCGCAGCCCGTCGAGCAGTGTCGCCGGGTCGGCCTGGGCGGCGAGGACGGTCGGCGCGAGCCGCCGCAGCCCGAGCCCCTGCGACCGCTTGTCGGCGAGGATCTCGCTGAGCATCGCGTCGTCGTCGCAGCGGACGTACGCCGACGCCGCGCCGATCCGCAGATGGCCGTGGCGGCGGGCCACGTCGTCGATCAGGTACGCGAGCGGCTGCGGGACCGGCGTACGGGAGTGCGCGGTCAGGAAGTCGTGCAGATCGGAGGCGCTGCGCCCCGCGTCCAGGGCCCGGCGTACGGACCCCGGCGTGAACCGGTAGACCGTCGCGCCACCCTTCGACTCCACGTCCGCCAGCACGCCCAGCATGTCGGCCAGCGGACGCTTCAGCGGGCCGGGCGCGACGGCCGTCAGGTCGGCCTGGAGCAGGACGTGGTCCAGCGGCTCGGGAAGCAGCGGAGCGAGCAGTCGGGCGGCCCGGGAGGCGGCCGCGGCCTGCTCGGCGACAGGGTCGGGGGAGGGGGCCGATGGGCGGTCGGGGAGGGGCACGTGGTGCGCGGGGAGCTTGTCGCCCGGGGTCGCCGGCAGTTCGGCCGTGGCGGCGGTCTCGGGAGGCAGCCCGAGGAGCGCGCGACCGTGCGACGACAGCGCGCCGCGCCCGGTGACCCCGAGCGACTCGGCCTCGGAGAGGGTCCACCGGGCGATCCGGGCCCGCAGGTCCTCGCCCTGACGCGACCGCGCGGACGGCTGCTGGGCCGACGGGGACGACTGGGCCGACTGGGCCGACTGGGACGACTGGGGCGACTGGGGCTGCGCGGGCTGCTGTGGCTGCGCCTGCGCGGGCTGGGCGGGGGCCTGGTGGGACTGCTGGCCGCCGCGCGTGGGGCGTTCCCAGTGGAGGCGGGCCAGTACGGAGTCGGGGGTGGCCGAGGTGCCCTCGGGGAGCCCGGCGAGCAGGGCGAGGACCCGATGGCGCACCTCGGGCGCGGCCGACCGGTCCAGCCCCGGGCCCAGCGCCGACAACGTACGGTCCTTGGCGTCCCGTTCCCCGATCACGCCCGGCGTACGGGTCGCCGTCAGCCAGGCCGTGGCGAGCCGCGCCCAGCGCTCGGCGGCGGGCAGCTCCAGCCACTCGTCGTAGGCGGGTGTGGCGGCGTACCGTTCGTCGGCCTCGCCGTCGGAGGCCAACAGCCCTGCGGAGTAGGCGAGTTCGACCCAGAAGGCGGCCACCGGCTCGGGCAGGTCGAGGGCCACGGCGGTCCGTTTCAGGTCCCGCACGCTCAACCCGCCCGCGCGCAGGACGCCGGGGCCGCCCTCGTCCCAGTCCTTCAGCAACTCCTCCACGGTCGCCAGCGCGGTGTACGCCTGCCCGGCCGCCGTCGCGTCCACAACCTGTGGACGGTGCGCGCCCGATGCCTCGACGGGCGGCGGCACGGGCTGCACCTCCCGGTGCGCGCGACCCCCGCGCAGGTGGAGGGCGACCTCGCGGGGCAGGACGACCGTGCCGGGGGCCGTGGGCAGCAGCAGCCCCCGGTCCAGCAGCCAGCGCAGATGGGCCGCCGGGTGGGCGGTGACCTGGCCGTACGGCGGCCCCCACACCAGCCGGGTCAGGACGTCGAGGGACTCCGGGGGCGCGGCGGCGAGGAGCGCGGCCATGCGGCGGCGGTCGGTGAAGAGCTTGGCGAGGGCCGTGACCGCCGAGACCGAGTCGTGGGTGCTCGGCAGGCCGGCCGCCGCGACGATCTCCTGGACCCGCCCCGGCGACATGCCCGCCGTGGCCTCCGCGACGGTCGGGCCGAGGCCGGTGGGGGAGGGGTGCTGCGGCGAGGGGGCGAGCAGCTCACGGGCCGTGCGGACGAGGCGGAGCCGGTCGTCGGGGCCCCATACGAGGGCCTGGTCGCGCAGGGTGGCGAGGGCGTGGGGCAGCGCGGCGGTGACGGCGGGGTCCGCGTCGTCACCGGCCAGCAGGGCGGCGAGTTCGGCGTACGGCGCCGGGTCCGCCGCCACGGCCAGGGCCTGGGCGGTCTGCAGGGCGAACCGGTCCAGGCGCTCCAGGGCCCGGACCACCGAGGCGCGGGTGCCGGCGCGGGTGGCCAGCTGGGTCAGGTCCGTGGGCACGGGCGTGATGAGGTCCGGCCGCGCCCGGAGCAGCACGGCGAGCGAACGGTCGTCGCGTCCGCGCAGCGCCTCCGCCAGCGAACGGGGGGCTCCGCCGGTGGGGGCCGCCTCCGTGGGGGTGTGCTCCTCGGTGCTCATCCGGCCAACGGTAGCGGCTGCGCCGGGCTGGGGCGTCTGGTGGCTCGGGGGTGGGTTCGTGGGGGGCCGGTGGGGTGGGGGTGCGTTCGGGTGGGGTGTCTGGTGGGTCGGGGTGCGTGTGGGGGTGCCTGGTGGGTTGGGGGTGCGTGTGGGGGTGCCTGGTGGGTTGGGGGTGCGCGTTTCGTCGGCGGGTGCGGGTGGGTGGGGGCTGGTCGCGCAGTTCCCCGCGCCCCTGAGAAGCCGGGGCTGCGCCCCTTGCTTCTCGGGCCATGGCTCCCGCTCAAGGGGATTGGTCATGGCTCTCGTCCACCGGGATCGGCCATGACTTCATGCCTCCCGGATCGGGGCATGACTCCCGTCCAGCCGGAAGCGATACGGTCGGAGGAGTATGCGCGGCCGACCCCGGAGGGGCTTCGTGGGGATTGAGAGCGACCAGGTCGTCTACGAGTACCTGAGCCGGGTCGGTGACCTGGCCCAGCAGCGGCAGTTGCCGTCCTCGACGCGGATGCGTCTCGTGTCGGGACTGCGGGACGAGATCGACCGGCGGCGGGCGAAGGCGCCGGTGGACAGTCCCGCCGCCGTACGCCGCATCATCGCCCGCCTGGGGACGCCGGACGAGGTCGTCGAGGCCGCGGGCGGGCCCGGTGACGTACCGGAGCCCCCGGCGGCCGCCGTACCCGTGCAGCGGGTGACCGGTGGGGACGTGACCGCCGAGGACACCGGGGAGCGGGCCAAGGGGCTGCGGCGGGTCGTGCCGCGCCCCCGTTCCGCCGACGCCGTGCCGCCGCCGGTGGCGGGTGGTGCCGCTCCGCCCCATCTCGCCCCGCTGCACGAGCTGGGGGAGGGCGACGCGCAGCCCGACTGGTGGCGGGTCGGCGGGGGCGGCGGGCCCGGCGGCGACATCGGGTTCGGGATCGGGGACTCCGTGCCGGGGTTCGTCGGGGGTGTGGAGATTCCCGAGTTGCTGAAGCCGCCGCCTCCGGCGAAGGCGGACGGGGACGGAAAGCGGGACGCAAACGCCGAGGGGGAGCCCGGGCCCGGGGCTGTCGTCGAGAAGGGGGCGGCGGCTTCGGCGGGGGGCGTGGAGGAAGGGGCTCCTCGGCGGCGGCGGTTGCCGTTGCCCCGGTTGCGGCCCGTGGGTGGGGGGTGGAGCAATCCGCTGCTGTTGCTGGCGGCCGTGCTGTTGGTCGCGGGAGCGGTCATGGGGAGCCTGGTGCCGTTGGGGCTGGGGTGGTTGATCGCCTATCTCTCGCGGAGGTTGACGCCCGCGGAGTCGAAGTGGGCGGTGATGGGGGTACCCGGGGTGGTGGCGGCCGGGGGTGTGGTGTGGCTGTGGGGGCGTGGTGACGGGCGGTGGGGGGATCCCATCGCTCAGGGGCAGATGAGTGATGCGCTGGCGGAGACCTGGCCGTGGGTGCTGCGGGTCGCGGCCGTGTCGTCCGCGCTCTATCTGTTGTGGCGGTCGCAGCGGGCGCGTTGAGCGGTTTTTGTTTCGCCCCCGCCGCCCCTACCCGTCCCTCCCCCACTCTCGGCTTCGCTCGAGCGGGAGGTGCCCCCACCAAGGGGCTGCGCCCCTTCGACCCCCAGACGTCCGTTCGGTGGGGCTTCTCGCGCAGTTCCCCGCGCCCCTGAAGGGCCTGCGCCCCTGAAGGGCCTGCGGCCCTTTCGGGGCGAAAAGCACGGGCGCAGCCCCTGCTTTTCAGGGGCGCGGGGAACTGCGCGACCAGCCCCCACCGAACCCGCAGCCGACGACGCATCCCAGCCACCCCACAATGGACGCCATGAGCTCTCCCATGCTGACCGTCGGGTTCGATCTCGATATGACGTTGATCGATTCTCGGCCGGGGATCCACGCCTGCTACGAGGCGTTGGCGGCGCGCACGGGGGTGTACATAGACGCCGACCTGGCGATCACCCGGCTGGGTCCGCCCCTGGCGGACGAGCTCGCGCACTGGTTCCCGGCGGCCGAGATCCCGGCCATGGCCGACCTCTACCGGGAGATGTACCCGGCGATCGCGATCGCCGCGACCCCCGCGATGCCGGGCGCGCCGGAGGCGATCGCCGCGGTCCGGGCGGTCGGCGGCCGGGCCATCGTGGTCACCGCCAAGTACGAGCCGAACGCCAAGCTGCACCTGGAGCACCTCGGCATCGAGCCCGACGTGGTCGTGGGCGACCTGTGGGCGGAGGCGAAGGCGGACGCCCTGCGCGAGCACGGCGCGAGCGTGTACGTCGGCGACCACACCGGCGACGTACGGGGCGCGCGCACGGCAGGGGCGTACTCGGTCGCCGTCGCCACCGGTCCCTGCGACGAGCGGGAGCTGCGCGAGGCGGGCGCCGACGTCGTCCTCGCGGACCTGACGGACTTCCCACAGTGGCTCACCGGATACACCGAATAGGCCGGTAGGCCGGTCGCCGGCGGACGCGCTCCCGCTGACGCCCTAGAAGCGCGCTTCGCGGGCCCTTCTGCGGCCCGCCGCGACCGACTGGAGGACTCCGGCGCCGGCGATGAGGAATCCGACGCCCATGAGCATGCTCAGCACGAACATGTAGACGGGGAACGGAGTCGTTCCGAGGAACAGCGGGGCCACGGTGACCAGTGTGGCCACGGCGCCGATGACGAAGACGATCCCGCCGACACGGATCAGTCGGTCACCGGGTTCGGCGGAATTCGGTTGGGTTTTGTCACGCACCCGACCAGGGTAGTTCCCAGCGCGAGGGAACAGTCGGCCGACGTCTTGTCACCCGCCCCCGGACCAATAGGCTGGGGACCGGCGGGTCCGGCGACCCGCTGTAGTGCTGTCCAGAGCAGTTTCCGCACACCGAGAACACGTTCAGAACACACTTAGAGCACCTTCGAACACCTTTCAGACGCAGTTTTCCGACGAGTACGAGGACGAGGACAGACGTGCCTACCGGCAAGGTCAAATGGTTCAACAGCGAGAAGGGCTTCGGCTTTCTCTCCCGCGACGACGGCGGTGACGTCTTCGTCCACTCCTCCGTACTGCCCGCCGGTGTCGACACCTTGAAGCCGGGCCAGAAGGTCGAGTTCGGAGTCGTCGCCGGTCAGCGCGGCGACCAGGCCCTTTCCGTGACGATCCTGGAGCCCGCACCCTCGGTCGCCGCGGCCCAGCGCAAGAAGCCCGACGAACTGGCCTCGATCGTGCAGGACCTGACGACACTGCTGGAGAACATCACGCCGATGCTGGAGCGGGGTCGCTATCCCGACCGTGCCGCCGGCAAGAAGATCGCGGGTCTGTTGCGCGCCGTGGCCGACCAGTTGGACGTGTAGACCCGCTGGATCTTGTCGGGTCCCGGCGGGTCCCACCGGGACCCGGCGGGACCCACCGACTCCCCTGGTTCTCAGGGGAATTCGAGCGCGTCCGGGCCGAGGGGCGGTACCAGTCCCTCGGCCGCCGCGCGGGTCAGCAGACCCCTGACCGCCGCGTAGCCGTCCTCGCCGAGATCGGCCGTGAACTCGTTGACGTACAGGCCGATGTGCTGGTCGGCGACGGCCGGGTCCATCTCCTGGGCGTGTTCCAGGACGTAGGGGCGGGAGGCCTCGGGGTCGTCCCAGGCCGCGTGGACGGAGGCGCGGATCGTCTCGGCGAGCGTGGTCAGGGTCGCCGCGCCCAGCGAGCGCTTCGCGATGATCGCGCCGAGCGGGATCGGCAGTCCCGTCGTCTCCTCCCAGTGCTCGCCCATGTCGGCGAGCTTGTGGAGGCCGTAGTTCCGGTAGGTGAAGCGGGCCTCGTGGATCACGAGTCCGGCGTCGACCTTCCCGTCCCGTACGGCCGGCATGATCTCGTGGAACGGCATCACGACGATCTCGCCGACCCCGCCGGGCAGCGTGTCCGCCGCCCAGAGACGGAAGAGCAGATACGCGGTCGAGCGCTCGCTCGGCACGGCCACCGTACGGCCGGTGAGGTCCGAGCCCGGCTCCCGCGTCAGCACCAGCGGACCGCAGCCCCGCCCCAGCGCACCGCCGCACGGCAGCAGCGCGTACTCGTCGAGGACGTACGGCAGGACGGCGTACGACACCTTCAGTACGTCGAGGTCGCCGCGTTCGGCCATGCCGTTGGTGATGTCGATGTCCGCGAACGTCACGTCGGGCGCGGGCGCGCCCGGGATCCGGCCGTGGGCCCAGGCGTCGAAGACGAAGGTGTCGTTCGGGCAGGAGGAGTACGCCATCCGCAGCGCGCCGGTCCCGGGAAGGCCGGCTTCGGCGGGGGCGGTCGCGAGGCTCGTGTCCGGGCTCGAATCCCGGCTTGTCTCGGGGCTTGTCTCGGGGCTCGTCTCAGGGCTCATGGGGGTTCCAACTCTCCAGTACGGGTGTCAGCTTCCCGAAGGCCGTGGTGAGTGCGGTCAGGGCGTCGCCGATCCGCCAGGCGGCCCGGTCGCGCGGGCCCACGGGGTTGGAGACGGCCCGCAGTTCGAGGACGGGTGTCGCGTGCGCGGCGGCGGCCTCGGCGACCCCGAAGCCCTCCATCGCCTCGGCCAGCGCGCGGGGGTGGCGGGCGCGCAGTTCGGCCGCGCGCCCGGCGCTGCCGGTGACCGTGGAGACGGTGAGCACGGTGCCGGTACGGGCGCCGGTGGCGGTCGCGGCGGCGCGTACGAGGTCCCGGGGCGGGTGGTGGGTGACGGTGCCGAAGCCCAGGTCGGTGACCGGGAGGAAGCCGTCCGGTGTCTCGGCGCCGAGATCGGCGGCCGTGATCTCCTCGGCGAGGACGAGCGAGCCGAGGGGTGCGTCGGGCGCGAACCCGCCCGCGATCCCGGCGGACACGACCAGCCCGTACGGCCTGCCCTCCAGGACCGCCGCCGTCAGCGCACCGGCGACGGACGCGGCGGCGAGCGCGGGGCCCACACCGGCGGCGAGGAGGTCGTACTCCGGGCCGGTGGGGAGTGGGGGCGGGGTGTCGCCGTGGCCAGGTGCGGTGGTCGTCGCCGAGTCGCGCGGCGTCGCGTCCGGTTCGTGGGCCGAGGCGCGGAACCGGTGGAGGGTGCCGGCCGGGAGGCGGGACTCGGTCGCCGGGCCCGGAAGCGCTCGTGCCACCGCGTCCCGTTCGGCCGGGACGGCGGTGGCTACGAGGATGCGCATGGGGGTCGGCCGTGGATCAGGCGTCGGGGTTCTTCAGCTCGAAGTTCCACACGCCCTCGATCTTCGAGCCCTCGGCGTTCTGCTCGACGACGCTGATGGTCAGCGACTTCTGGGCGGCCTGACCCGGCTGGGTGGCGAACAGGTCGGCGTTCTCGAAGGACCAGTACGTCTTGTCGAACGTGTTGTTGGTGGCCTGCTCCCCGTTGATCCACAGGGCCCAGCCCGTCTCCGACACCTCGGGGTCGACACCGATGCGCAGCGTCTCGCCCTGGGGCAGGTCGATCGACTTGGAGGGCTTCTTCTGCGCGCACTCCCTGGCCTCTTCGGCGGTGAGGGTGCGGTAGCAGGCGGCCTCGGAGCTGATCGAGTCGGTACCGATCGTGACGGTGGCCATCGGCGTGGGCTCATCGCAGGCCGACAGGACGAGGAGTCCGGCGGAAACGGCGCCGAGAGTGGCTGCGGCGCGACGGGAACGCGGGGAGGTCATGGGCGAAGGCTATCTGGCGTGTCCAGGGGTGCCCTTATGTGGGGTACGGCGTGCCGGGGTCGGCCGGGCGGCGAACCGGGGTCGGCCGGGCGGGGTGCCGGGGTCGGCCGGGTCGTGGTCAGGCCACCCGGGCCCGGGGCGCGCCCCCGTGCCGGGCGGAGGAGAGCAGGCCGCGGACCGTGGTGAGCCAGCCGGCGGCGACGATCCCGGCGGCCACGGCCATCCCCAGGGTGCCGTTGAGGGGCAGGGCGATCCCGAGGGCGCCGCCGACCACCCAGGACATCTGCAGCAGGGTCTCGGAGCGGGCGAACGCGGAGGTGCGCACGAGTTCGGGGACGTCACGCTGGATCAGGGCGTCCAGCGACAGCTTGGACAGCGCCTGCGAGAAACCGGCGACCGCGGCGAGAGCGGCGACGAAGAATGTGCTGAAGAACAGCGCCGCCAGGATCGCCACCACCAGCTCCACGGCGACCACGGTCACGATGATCAGCTCCGGCGAGCGCTGCTTCACCCACGCGCCGACGGCCGTGCCCAGCGCGTTCCCCGTACCGGCGGCCACGGCCACCATGCCCAGCGACAGGGCCGCGCTCTGCCCGTGCAGCGGGTGGATGCGCAGCAGGAACGCCAGATAGAAGATCAGGAAGCCGGAGAGGCCGCGCAGGGCGGCGTTCGCGCCGAGCGCGTGGGTGACCGCCGGGCCGACCGTCCGCAGCCCCGGCCGCTTGAGCGTGCTGCTGCGGTGCGGGCCGTGCAGGTGCTCGGCGTCGGCCGCGAGCAGCGCCCGGTCCTCGCCCTTCGCCGAGTCGACCTTCGCGGGCAGTGTGAAGGAGAGGAACGTGCCCGCGATGAAGATCAGGCAGGCGCCGTAGAGCGGCCAGCGGGGGCCGAGCGCCTGGAGTCCGGCGCCGATGGGGGCGGCGACGCCAGTGGCGAGCAGGCCGCAGAGGGTGACCCGGGAGTTGGCCTTCACCAGGGAGAACCCGGGCGGGAGGAGCCGGGGGACGACCGCGCTTCTGACGACGCCGTACGCCTTCGACGCGACCAGGACGCCGAGTGCGGCGGGGTAGAGCTCGATGCGGCCCGTCTCGACGGCGCCGACGAGGATCAGGGCGAGGAACGCCCTGGCCAGCATGGCTCCGGCCATCGCGGCGCGGCGGCCGTGCGGGAGACGGTCCAGGAGGGGGCCGACGACCGGGGCGAGCAGGGCGAAGGGGGCGAGGGTGATGGCGAGGTAGAGGGCGACGCGGCCGCGGGCCTCGTCGGTGGGGACGGAGAAGAAGACCGTGGAGGCGAGGGAGACGGTGATCATCACGTCGCCGGCGCCGTTCACTCCGTGCAGTTCGATCAGTTTGCCGAGGCCGGACTCGCCGGCGCCGTGGGCGTGGGTGGCCTTGCGGATGCCCCGGGCCGGGCCGGTGAACGGGAGGTGCAGGGCGCGGCCCACCGAGCGGACCGCGCCGGTCACCCGACCCGATCCGCGCGCTCCGCTCCGCTCGGCGCCGGTCACCTCGTCATAGTGCCCCGAGATGGCGGGGCGTAGTGCGGTTACCGCTCGTATGGCCGTGGGGTGGGGGCGTCGAGGGCCGGGCGCCTGATGGGGTGGGGGCGCGTGTTTCGGCGGCGGGTGCGGGCCCGGAGGGGCTTCTCGCGCGGTTCCCCGCGCCCCTCAAAAGCCAGGCCCCGCGGGCCTGAAAGCCGATGGCGCGGCAGGGGACGCCGCTCGGTGGCCGATGAAGAAGCCGGGGCGCAGCCCCGCTTTTTCAGGGGCGCGGGGAACTGCGCGAGAAGCTCCCTCCGGGCCCGCACACGCCCGACAACCCGGTCTCCCCCAACCCCCTCGCGTGGAGCGGGCCGCAGGCCACGGCGGTTTTTCGCCAACCGTCGGCCGCAGCCGAAGCCGCCCCCCGCCCCCCGTCGTAGGCCGAAGCCGAGCGCAGCGGAATCGCGGAACCCTTACGTCGGTGTGGGCGACGAGCCTCGGAGAAGGTAGCGTGCATAGCGCGCCTGCGGCGGTTGTTCTCGGCCGCGCGCCTCTCGTTCATCCCGCAGAATGGATGACATAGGTGCGCCCGAGTGCGATCGGGCGCGGACGTCGACGCGGCCCCCTGGTCCGCTCCGTCCGCACCCCCCGCCGAGGGAGGCGCACTCGTGAGACGGCGTAGGAGAGAAGCGATACCTGTGAGCGCAGCGACAACGCGAAGCCGCACCCCCGACCGTCTGTGCGCCGAGGCCGTCGACCTCGCCCGCTCCGCCGCCGAGGAGGCCGCCGCACCCGGCGTGGTGGGCGAACACGCGGGCCTCATCTCCGAGGGCGACCGCGTCGTGACGCACTTCTTCGAGTGCAAGGAGATGGGGTACCGCGGCTGGCGCTGGGCCGTCACCGTCGCCCGCGCCTCCCGCGCGAAGTTGGTGACCCTGGACGAGGTCGTGCTGCTGCCCGGCCCGGACGCGCTGCTCGCGCCGGAGTGGGTGCCGTGGAGCGAACGGCTCCGGCCCGGCGACATGGGCCCCGGCGATCTGCTGCCCACCGACGCCGAGGATCTGCGGCTGGAGCCCGGGTACTCCGGCGAGGACGAACCACTGCCCAACTCGCCCGTCTCGCACGACATGGCCGAGCTGGTGGAGGCGGAGGACGCCGAGGTCACCGGTGGGGTGCCGGCGAACCTGCCGCTCGTGCCGAGCCGCGGGTCGATCGCCGCGGTCGCCGAGGAGCTGGGGATGCGCCGGGCGCGCGTCCTGTCCCGGTACGGGCTGCACACGGCCGCCGACCGGTGGGAGGAGGGCTTCGGGGCCAAGACCGCGATGGCCCAGGCCGCGCCCGCCGCGTGTGTGAGCTGTGGGTTCCTCGTGCCGATCGGGGGGTCGCTCGGGCAGGCCTTCGGGGTGTGCGCGAACGAGTTCGCCCCGGCGGACGGGCGGATGGTGTCGCTGACGTACGGCTGCGGGGGGCACTCGGAGGCGGCGGTCATGCCGAAGCCGCCGCGGCCGGCTCCGCCGCGGCTCGACGAGACCCGCGTGGACCCCTTCCCGCTGCGGCCCGCCCCGGACTCCGGGTCGGTGCCGGTGGGGTCGGAGGAGACCGAGTCCGAGGCGGACCTGGGGCATTCGTAAGGGCGCCTGGTAGCTCGGGGGTGCGGGAGCGATGGCGGGTGCGCCCAGGCGGGGCTTCTCGCGCAGTTCCCCGCGCCCCTAAAAGACCAGGCCCCTGCGGGCCTGGAAGACGGCGCGGCTGCGGGCCCGAAAGGACGGCGGGGCTGCGGGCCTGAAGAGCACGGGCGCAGCCCCTGCTTTTCAGGGGCGCGGGGCTGTGTCCATATGCGGCTCCGCCGCGTGGGCGCGACCAGCCCCCACCCACCCGTACCCGCCGACGTACCAGCTACCGCCACCCCCTGGGCGCCCGGCCCAAGCCGGCGCAGCGACCCGGTACCTTCGTGGACACCAGGCGACAGGGAGAAGTGAACCGTGAGCAAGTTCGTGCGGCCGGCGGCCGAGGGTGCGGACCCGTTCGGGACGGCGCGACTGCGGCGGGGCGTGCTGGACGCCTGGGCGACCAGCCCCGCCCGGTTCCGCGAGGACGCCAACGCCGAGGAGGACCTCGTCCTCGGCGGCTACCGGGACCGCCTCGTCGTGGAGCTGGCGCAGAACGCCGCCGACGCGGCGGCCAGGGCGAAGGTCCCCGGGCGGCTGCGGCTGACCCTCCGGGACGGTGTCCTCGTCGCCGCCAACACCGGCGCCCCGCTGGACGCGGGCGGCGTCGAGTCGCTGTCCACGCTCCGCGCGTCCGCGAAGCGGGACAGTCCGGGCGGTGGCCACGAGGGCGCGGTGGGCCGGTTCGGCGTCGGCTTCGCCGCCGTGCTCGCCGTCACCGACGAGCCCGCCGTCGTCGGGCGGCACGGCGGTGTCCGCTGGTCGCTCGCCGAGGCCCGGCTGCTCGCCGCCGACACCGCCCGGCACAGCCCCGGCCTGGGCGACGAGATCCGCCGCCGGGACGGTCATGTGCCGCTGCTGCGGCTGCCGTTCGCGGCCGAGGGGTCCGCTCCGGAGTCGTACGACACCGTCGTGATCCTGCCGCTGCGCGACACCGCCGCCGCCGATCTCGCCGAGCGGCTGCTGCACGCCGTCGACGACGCGCTGCTGCTCGCCCTGCCCGGCCTCGACGAGGTCGTCATCGAGGTCGGCGCCGGTGAGGCGCGGACGCTGCGACGGCGCGTGGAGGGGGCGTACGTCGTCGTGGAGGACTCGCGGGACGGGGTGACGCGCTGGCGCACCGTGGCCGAGCACGGGGCGGTCGAGGCCGCGCTGCTCGCCGACCGGCCCGTCGAGGAGCGGCTGCGGCCGCACTGGTCCGTCACCTGGGCCGTGCCGACCGGGCCCGACGGCGCGCCGGTCCGGCCGCGCACCAGCGCCGTGGTGCACGCGCCGACGCCCAGCGACGAGGCCCTCGGGGTGCCCGCGCTGCTCATCGCCTCCTTCCCGCTGGACACGACCCGGCGGCACGCGGCGCCCGGGCCGCTCACCGACTTCCTCGTGCAGCGCGCGGCCGACGCGTACGCCACGCTCCTCGCCGCCTGGGAGCCGGTGGGCGAGGGCATCATCGACCTCGTGCCCGGCCCGCTGGGCAAGGGCGAGCTGGACGGGGCGCTGCGCCAGGCGATCCTGGAGCGGCTGCCCAGGACCGCGTTCCTGCCGCGTGCCGTGATGCCCGAACCGGACGACGAGCTGGAGGAGTTGTCCGCCGCGCTGCGGCCGCGTGACGCCGAGGTCGTCGAGGGGGCCGGCGCCGAGACCGTACGGGTGCTCGCGGACGTCCTGCCCAGCCTGCTGCCCGCCGGGCTCGAACGGCGCGCGGAGTTGCGGACGTTGGGCGTCGCGCGCCTGCCGCTGGGTGACGCGATCGACCGGCTCGCCGGGCTGGAGAAGGCCCCCGACTGGTGGCGGCGGCTGTACGACAGCCTCGCCGGCGTCGATCCGGATCGTCTGTCCGGGCTCCCGGTCCCGCTCGCCGACGGCCGGACCACCATCGGGCCCCGGCAGGTCCTGCTCCCGGCCCCCGACGGCCCGGGGACGGCGGCCCGCCCCGACACCCTCGCCCGCCTCGGGCTGAAGGTCGCCCACCCGGACGCCGCGCATCCCCTCCTGGAGAAGCTGGGCGCGCTGCCCGCGACCCCGCGTGCCGTGCTCACCACCCCGCAGGTACGGGCCGCCGTGGCCGCCTCCCTGGACGACGACGGCGGAGTGTGGGACGAGGAGGACGGACGGCCCGACGCCGACGAGCTGGCCGACCTCGTCCTCGCCCTGGTCCGCGACGCGGGCCTCGAACCCGGCGACGAGCCGTGGCTCGGCGCCCTCGCCCTCACCGACGAGGACGGTGAGCTGGCCCCCGCCGGTGAACTCGTCCTCCCCGGCAGCCCGTTCGCCCGGGTCATGCGTGAGGACGAACTCGCCTTCGTCGACGCCGAACTGGCCGACCGCTGGGGCGAACAGCCCCTGGCCGCCTGCGGAGTCCTCGCCACCTTCGCCCTCGTACGGGCCACCGACGTCGTCCTCGACCCCGACGAACTGGAGCCGCGCGACGGGGACTTCGCCGAGCCCGACGACGCCGGGCTGCTGGACGCGGTGGACGTGTGGGCCGAGGACATCCTCGACCGGTTCCCGGACAGCCCGGTGCCGCCGGTCGCGACGGAGATCGTGGCCGTGCGCGACCTGGACCTCGTCGACGAGGACCGCTGGCCGGAGGCGCTCGCGCTGCTGGCGAAGCCGCCGCTGCGCGACGCGCTGGTCCAGCCGGTGCGCATCCTGCTCGCGGACGGCACGCACGAGGTCGTCCGCCCCTACACGGCCTGGTGGCTGCGTGGTCACCCCGTCCTCGACGGCCGCCGCCCGGCGGGCCTGCTCGCGGCCGGCGGCGACCCGCTGCTGCGCGGCCTGTACGACGAGGCCGACGCCACCGGCTTCGACGACGAGCAGGTGCTGCGGGCGCTGGGCGTGCGGACCTCGGTGGCCGCGCTGCTGGACGAGCCGGGTGGTGCCGCCGAACTGCTGGACCGGCTGGCCGACCCCGACCTGCCGGTGGGGGCCGTGCAACTGCACGGTCTGTACGGCGCGTTGGCCGACTTGGACCCCGAACAGGTGACTCTCCCGGACGAGTTGCGCGCGGTGCTGGACGGTGAGGTGACCGTCGTGGACGCGGCCGACGCCGTGGTCGTCGACTCGCCCGACCTGCTGCCCTTCACCTCCGGTGTGCCCCTGCTGCCCGTACGGCCGTCGCGGGCCGCCGAGTTGGCCGAGCTGTTCCAGGTGCGGCGGCTCAGCGAGTCGGTGACGGGGGAGGTCGACTCCGAGGGCACGGAGCACGACGTGCCGGAGTCGGTGCGGGTCCTGCTGGGCCCGGCCACGCCCGCGTCGTACGTCGAGCACGAGGAACTGGTCGTCGACGGCGTGGAGTTGGACTGGCGCCGCACCCGCGACGGTGTGCTGCACGCGGCCACGCTGGAGGGTGTCGCGGCCGGACTGGCCTGGGCGGCCGGGCAGTGGCCGCGCCGCTTCGAGGTGGCCGCGCTGCTCGAAGACCCGTCCCGGACGGAGGAGTTGGCGCGGGACCGCTGGTTCGACTGAGCTAAACCTCCGCGATGTGATCTGCGCAACATTCGCAAAGGTTGTTCACAACTCGTACAACCATTCCCAGGAGTCCCGAGTCTGGTCTGGTGAGCCACCCGGCTCTCCAGACACTCGGGCCCCGCGTGCCGACACTTCGTGCGTCATCCGCGCCGCGGGTCCCCCATTACGTGGGGAATACATTGCACAAGCGTGCGACCTTGGGCCTCGTCGTCACCGGCGCTCTGGCCCTGACCGCTCTCGCCGCTCCGGCCGCGCAGGCCGACGACAAGTACGGCAACATCAAGATCAGCAACGTCTCCGTCAACGGGGGCAAGGCCGTCGTCGTCGGCGCGAAGGCCAAGAAGACCATCACGCTCAAGTTCACGGTCACGGACAACTCCGGCCACCGGATGGCCACGGCCTACCTGTACCGCGGTGCGAACATCGACACCGCCGACAGCGCCGCCTCGCCGAGCAAGGACCCGATCACCTGCAAGAAGGTGACGTCCACCAAGTCCAACTGCTCGGCGAGCTTCACCTTCACGCCGAACTACAACGCCATCAACTCCGTGGCCGGTACGTGGAAGACCTGGGCGATCGCCCAGGCCAAGGACTACGACTACGTCCAGAAGGACAACCTCAAGTCCTTCAAGGTCCTGCGCGCCGCCCAGCTCGCGGGCGCGAACGCCTCTCCGGAGCCGGTCGCGAAGGGTGAGACGATCACCGTCACCAGCAAGCTGACCCGCGCCAACTGGAACACCGGGGTGAACGGCGCGCTCGGCGGCCAGCCGGTGCAGCTGCAGTTCAAGAAGGCCGGCACGACCGCCTACAAGACGGTCAAGACCGTCAACTCCGCTTCCACGGGCGACGTGTCCACCACCGTCAAGGCGAGCGCCGACGGCACGTACCGCTACGTCTTCGCGGGCACGTCGACCACGGCGGGCGCGACCGCCACGGGCGACACCATCGACGTGAAGTAAGCAGCAGGAGTCAGGGGGACGCGCCGGACGTACCAGGGCGTCCCCCACCCGTAGAGCCAGCGGGTCAGCCGACTCGCGACCACCCGGGCCGATGCGACGACGACCGTCGGCCCCACGTCACCACCGGGGGAATACATGCGTACGCGTGCCACTGTGATCGCCGTCTCGGGCGCCCTCGCCCTGTCCGTCTTCGCCGCTCCGGCCGCGCAGGCCGACGACGCGCCCGGCGCCCTCGGGGCGTCGGTCACGCCGTTCGGGGCCCTGGCGGACGAGATCGTCGGCGACACCGTCATCAAGAAGGTCACCGTCAACGGTGGCAAGGACATCGTGGTCGGCACCTCCAAGAAGAAGAGCGTCACCCTCTCGGTCACCGCGACCGACCCGTCGGGCATCGAGGACGGCTACGCGTTCCTGTGGAAAGGGAACGACATCGACTCCGGCGATGTCGTGGGCGCGATGGTCCCGGACGCGGAGAACGGCACCTGCACCGCCGTCGACGCGACCACGTCCACCTGCAAGGTGACCGTCGTCGCCGACCCGAACGACAACATCTACAGCAACATCCTGGCCGGCAAGTGGCACGTCTTCGCCGGTGCCCTGGCCAAGGACGGCGACTACAACATCCAGGAGAAGCACTCCACGGCGAGCGTCAAGCGCGCGTCCGCGCTGACCACCAACGCCTCTCCCGAGCCGGTCAAGAAGGGCAAGACCATCACGGTCTCCGGCAAGCTGACCCGCGCCAACTGGGACACGCTCAAGTACGCGGGCTACACCGGCCAGTCGGTGAAGCTGCAGTTCAAGAAGAAGGGCACGTCCGCCTACAAGGACGTCAAGACCGTCAAGTCCGGCTCCGGCGGTGCGCTGAAGACCACCGTCAAGGCGAGCGCCGACGGTTCGTTCCGCTTCGTGTTCGCGGGCACCTCCACCACTCCGGCCGTGACCTCCGCGGCCGACGCCGTCGACGTGAAGTAGGCCGCGGGCGGCCGTTGAGCGCATGGGCGTCGGTTCCGGGGGTTCCCGGGGCCGGCGCCTTCTTCGCCCGCGCCGACTGCACGGCACCCCCCCGCGTCGGGCGGTCAGAGCTCGGGGAAGAGCAGGGCGAAGAACAGCCACAGCAGGACGGCCCAGAAGAGCGCGGCCGCCAGCGACACCAGCAGGGAACTGCGCCACTTCAGCACCAGGAACGGGAAGAGCACCAGAGCCGCCCAGTAACCGGCCACGTCGATGGAGAGCCGGGCCGCCTCGCCGAGGGTTCCCGCGCGGCCGGTGGCGATGTGGCGCAGCAGCCGCTGTGAGGCGAAGCCGTACAGGCCGAAGACGACGGGGAAGAACCACAGCGGAGTGATCGAGACCAGCTCGGTCTCCGAGAGCTCGTCGAACATGACCAGGTAGACGAGACCGGCGGCGACGAGACCACCGATCAGAGTGGTCACGTAGAGGGCGGTCAGCGCGGGCGGCTCGACGGCGCCGGCCGGGACGGGCACCGCCGAGGCGTACGGGACGTCCGGGGACGGGACCCGCACCACCCGGTGGCAGTGGGGGCAACGGACCTCCTGCCCCACGCGATCGGCCGGTGCCGAGATCAGATGCCCGCACGAGGCGTGGAACTCCACCGGCTGATCCGGGTTCATGTGGTGCCTCTTCCCTCCCTGTACCGCACACCCCGCCACGGGCCCGCTCCACCGGCCGGTCAGGGTGGGGGAGCGGTGGTCGCGACGAGGTCGGTCAGAGGCGAGGACGTCGGCCGCGTGGGTCCGGTTTCGCGCGCGGGCGTACGCCCCATGCGCGCGCCCCTCGCGCGCGCCGGCGCGGCGGCCATGCGGGAAAGCGACGGCTACGCGGAGGCACGCCGACTACGCGGGGAAGCGGCGGCTACGCGGGGAAGTGCCGACTACGCGGGGAAGCGGCGGTCCACCCACCTCCACAGGAACTCCAGGACCGCCGCGGCCGCGGCCGCGACGCCGACCGCGGTCCACGGCATCGTCGTGCCGACCAGGCGCAGCGCGAAGAAGTCCTGGAGCCAGGGCACGACGAGGACCAGCAGGAAGCCCGCCGCCATCGCGGCGACCAGACCGAGGCGCCACCAGGTGTACGGGCGGGCGATGATGGCCAGCACCCACATCGAGATCAGGAAGAGCGTGAGGGTGGCGGCGCTGGTCTCCGCCTCCAACGCGTCGGCCCCGGTGTAGTAGTGACGGGCGATCAGGTACGTGGCGAAGGTCGCCAGGGCCGCCAGGACGCCGCCGGGGATGGCGTAGCGCATGACCCTGCGGACGAAGTGGGGTTTCGCCCGCTCCTTGTTGGGGGCGAGGGCGAGGAAGAAGGCCGGGACGCCGATCGTCAGGGTGGAGAGCAGGGTCAGATGGCGGGGCAGGAAGGGGTACTCCACCTGCCAGCAGACGACCAGGATGGCGAGCAGCACCGAGTAGACCGTCTTGACCAGGAACAGCGTCGCCACGCGGGTGATGTTGCCGATCACCCGGCGGCCCTCGGCGACCACCGACGGCAGCGTCGCGAAGCTGTTGTTGAGGAGGACGATCTGGGCGACCGCCCGGGTCGCCTCCGACCCGGAGCCCATCGCCACACCGATGTCGGCGTCCTTGAGGGCCAGGACGTCGTTCACCCCGTCGCCGGTCATCGCGACCGTGTGGCCGTGGGACTGGAGCGCGCCGACCATGTCCCGCTTCTGCTGGGGGGTCACGCGGCCGAACACGGTGCCCGAGTCGAGGGCCGTCGCCATGTGGTCGCGCTCGGTGGGCAGCCGGCGGGCGTCGACCACCTCGCCGGCCAGGCCGAGCTTGCCGGCCACCGCGCCGACCGAGACCGCGTTGTCGCCGGAGATGACCTTCGCCCGGACGTTCTGCTCCTCGAAGTAGCGCAGGGTGTCGGCGGCGTCCGGGCGCAGCCGCTGTTCGAGGACGACGAGGGCGGTGGGACGCGCGTCCGTCGCCACTTCGGGATCGTCCAGCTCCCGGGTGACCTGGGCCAGCAGCAGCACCCGTAGCCCGTCCTCGTTGAGCCGTTCGGTCTCGGCGAGGGCCGGGTCGTCGTCGGGGAGCAGGACGTCGGGGGCTCCCAGCAGCCAGGTGCTGGACTCGCCGTCGCTCTCGCCGAAGGCCGCGCCGCTGTACTTGCGGGCCGAGGAGAAGGGCAGCGACCGGGTGCAGCGCCAGTCCTCGCCGTCCGGGTAGGCGTCGATGATCGCCTGGAGCGAGGCGTTGGGCCGGGGGTCCGACGCGCCGAGGGCGCCCAGCACCCGGCGTACGTACGACTCGTCCGTCCCGCCCAGGGGGCGCAGCTCGGTGACGTCCATGCCGCCCTCGGTGAGGGTGCCCGTCTTGTCGAGGCAGACGGTGTCGACGCGGGCCAGGCCCTCGATGGCCGGCAGCTCCTGCACCAGGCACTGCTTGCGGCCGAGACGGATCACGCCGATGGCGAAGGCGACGGAGGTGAGCAGGACCAGGCCCTCGGGGACCATCGGGACGATGCCGCCGACCGTGCGGGCGACGGAGTCCTTGAAGTCGTTCTCCTTCACGATCAGCTGGCTGATGATCAGACCGATCGCGGTCGGCACCATCATCCAGGTGACGTACTTGAGGATGGTGGAGATGCCGGAGCGCAGCTCGGAGTGGACGAGGGTGAAGCGGCTCGCCTCCTCGGCCAGCTGGGCCGCGTACGCCTCCCGGCCGACCTTGGTCGCGGTGAACGCGCCGCCGCCCGCGACCACGAAACTGCCGGACATCACCTGGTCGCCGGGTTGTTTGACGACCGGGTCCGCCTCACCGGTGAGCAGTGACTCGTCGATCTCCAGGCCGTCGGTCTCGACGCACTCCCCGTCGACGACGATCTTGTCGCCGGGCCCGATCTCGATCAGGTCCCCGAGGACGATCTCGGACGTGCCGACCGACGTGGCCACGCCGTCCCGCCGGACCGTCGGCCTCGCCTCGCCGATCACCGCGAGGGAGTCGAGGGTCTTCTTCGCCCGCCACTCCTGGACGATGCCGATGCCCGTGTTGGCCAGGATCACGAAGCCGAAGAGGCTGTCCTGGATCGGCGCGACGAACAGCATGATCACCCAGAGGACGCCGATGATCGCGTTGAACCGGGTGAAGACGTTGGCGCGGACGATGTCCACCGTGGAGCGGCTGCTCCGTACGGGTACGTCGTTCACCTCGCCACGGGCCACCCGCTCGGTCACTTCGGCGGCCGTCAGCCCACGCGCCCGCCTCGAGTCCCGGAGGGCCGAGGCGGTGGTGGGGTGCACAGGATCGAGGTCGGTGCCCGCGTCGATGTGCGTCATGCATCCGACGGTACGTGCGGATTTGGTGGTTCACCCATCGAGTGGGCGAAGATCCGACCAGGGGAGGAGGGTTCGGCTTCGGCGTGGTGCCGGAGTCGTACGTGCGGGGGTGTGCGGCAGTGTGCGGTGGGTGCCGCCGGTTGATGCGGGCTGTCGGGGGCCGCGCCCCCGGGCCCCCGCTTGTCGCCCTTCGGGCTCGTCCTCAATCGCCGGACGGGCTCAGTTGGTGGCGGGCCGCGCCTCCACGTCGCCGGCCTCCACGTCACCGGCCTCGGCTTGGCCGGCTCCGGCTGCGCCGGTCTCGGTTCCGCCCGCTCCCGCGTCGGCTTCGCCGACGTTGCCCGCTCCGGCTTCGCCCGCCTCGGCCGCCGCCTGCCGTGCCGCGTCTCGCTTGATCGCCGCGTCCCGTCTGCGGACGTAGTAGATGCCGATGAAGCCGAGTCCGCCGCCCGCCAGGCAGGTCCACACCCACCAGGCGTGCCCGTGGTCCTCGTACCAGCCGTAGAAGGGGAGCTGGACGACGAAGAGGACGAGCCACAGGATCGTGCCGCCGATGATGGTCGGCACGATGGGCCCTTCCAGGGGCTCCGGTGCCTCGTGCTTGGGGGTCCACTTCGCCATGGGGCACAGCTTACGAGGCGCGCGGGTCTACGCGCGGAGATGGCATTCGTCGCAATGTATGTTCATACTGAAACGGTTTCTGATTGGCCACTTCTGTTCGTAGAAAACTCCAACAATGCTCCGATGGCGCTCCCGTGGCGCTGAGGCCTGTTGGGGATGAGGTCTCATATGTCCCCGCAGGGCACCACCCTTGACCGCTACTTCAGGATCACGGAGCGCGGCAGCACGCTGTCGCGTGAGATCCGGGGCGGTTTCGCCACCTTCTTCGCGATGGCGTACATCATCGTGCTCAACCCGATCATCCTGAGCAGCGCGAAGGACATGTACGGGCATCAGCTGGACTACGGCCAGCTGGTCACCGCCACCGCGGTCACCGCCGCCTTCACCACCCTCCTCATGGGTGTCATCGGCAATGTGCCGATCGCGCTGGCGGCGGGGCTCGGTGTGAACACGGTCGTCGCTCTCCAGCTCGCGCCGCGCATGTCGTGGCCGGACGCGATGGGCATGGTCGTGCTGGCCGGTTTCGTCGTGATGCTGCTGGTGGCGACGGGGTTGCGGGAGCGCGTGATGAACGCTGTCCCGGTGGGCCTGCGCAAGGGCATCTCCATCGGTATCGGTCTGTTCATCATGCTGATCGGCCTGGTCGACGCCGGCTTCGTCACCCGGATCCCGGACGCCGCCAGGACGACCGTGCCGCTCCAGCTCGGTGCGGACGGTCATCTCAACGGCTGGCCCGTGCTGGTCTTCGTCCTCGGGGCGCTGCTGACGCTCGCGCTGATCGTGCGCAAGGTGCCGGGCGCGATCCTCATCTCGATCGTCGCGATGACGCTGCTCGCGGTGGTCGTCGAGGCCGTCGCCAAGCTTCCGGCCGGTTCGTGGGGTCTGACCACCCCGAAGTGGCCCGGCAACCCGGTCGCGACCCCCGACTTCGGGCTGCTCGGCGAGGTCAGTCTCTTCGGTGGCTTCGGCAAGGTCGGCCTGCTGACGGGCGTCCTGTTCGTCTTCACCGTGCTGCTGTCGTGCTTCTTCGACGCGATGGGCACGATCATGGGCGTCGGCGACGAGGCCAAGCTGACCGACGCCGACGGTCAGATGCCGGGCATCAACAAGGTGCTGTTCGTCGACGGCATCGCCGTCGCTGCCGGTGGTGCCAGTTCCTCGTCCGCCACGACCTGCTTCGTGGAGTCGACGGCGGGTGTGGGCGAGGGGGCGCGCACCGGTTTCGCCAACGTGGTGACCGGTGCCCTGTTCGCGGTCGCGCTGTTCCTCACGCCCATCGCCACGATGGTCCCCTCCCAGGCAGCCACTCCGGCGCTGCTCGCGGTCGGGTTCCTGATCCTCGCGAACTCCGTCCGCGAGATCGACTGGGCCGACTACACGATCGCGGTCCCGGCCTTCGTGACGATGGTGATGATGCCGTTCACCTACTCGATCACCAACGGCATCGGCATGGGCTTCATCACCTTCGTCGTGCTGCGCCTGGCCGCGGGGCGCGGCCGTGAGGTCCCGGTCGCGATGTACGTGGTCTCGGCGGTCTTCCTCTTCTACTACCTGATGCCGGCGCTGGGTCTGACGTGAGCGGTACGCGGCTCCTGCGGGTGACCGCGGCCGCCCCTCATGTCACTCCGTAGAACTTCTCCGTCTCGTCGACCGCGGTCTGGAACCGCTCGTCGAAGTCGTCCCGAATGAGCGTCCCGATCACGTAGTCCTGGACGCTCATTCCCCTTTTCGCCGCGTGGGTCCGGAGCCGTTCGAGCAGCTCCTCGTCTATCCGCAGGCTCAGCACAGTGGTCGCCATGTGTACGAGGGTCAGGTGTGCTCTGCTCTGTCGTGTCATGTTCTGCGCACTAGTCACTCATATGAGTGATCCGGGGGATTGGCTCGGCATGAGTGGTGGGGCTCACGGGCACGGCTGTGGAGTTTCGGTGGTCTTTAGCGAGGGTAATGAGTTAAGCTAAAGAACATGCCTGACCTGAACCATGGCGACGACGAGGCCGCTGTGAACGCCCTCCGTTCCGCCGTGATGCGCCTGTCCCGTCGGCTCAAGCACCAGCGGGTCGACGAGTCGCTGAGCCCGACCGAGATGTCGGTGCTCGGCACGCTCGCCCGTTGCGGTACGGCCACCCCCGGTGAGCTGGCCCGCAAGGAGCATGTGCAGCCGCCGTCGATGACCCGGATCGTCGCCCTGCTGGAGAGCAAGGGGCTGGTGAAGCTGGAGCCGCACCCCGAGGACCGGCGGCAGAAGGTGGTCACCCAGACCGAGCGGGCCGAGGCGATGTTGGAGGAGAGCCGGCGCAAGCGCAACGCGTTCCTCGCGTCCCTGGTCGAGGGGCTCGACGAGGAGGAGTGGGCCGTGCTCCGGACCGCCGCGCCGGTACTGGAGAAACTCGCGCACCTCTAGCGCGCGCCTCTCCGCCCCCGGGTCGGCCGCCTGATGCGCCCCGCCCGGTGCGCTGTCGCCGTGGGGGCACGCCGGGGCGCCCGCCGGTGCGCCCCGGCATACAGCCTGTGCGCCGTCAGGGGGCGGGCATGGGCCGACCCGAAAACCAGCAGACAGAACAGGAGCGCTGAGGCTCACGCAACCGCAGGACGAACACGCGTTTCGCGCAAGGAGGCGAACCCCTTTGAGTACGGGCCCCGGAACACCTTCCGCCCCCGCACCCCCGCCCACCCACGAACCACCACCCACCCCTGCCGTACTGGAGGCCCCGCCGGATACCGACGGCCGGCCGAACGAGGGCAGCAGCACCATCGCCGTGTCGCGCGCCGCCGACCTTTCGGCCTCCGCGCAACCCGCTTCCGCCGCCGCGCACCCCGCTTCCGCCTCGGCCCACTCGGCTTCCGCCTCCGCTCCCGGCGGTTCGGTGCTGATCCCCGGACCCGCGAGCCAGGCCGACGCCCACGCCCGTTCCACTGCGGCTCCCGTGGCCGCCACATCTTCTGCGGACGCCCCGCCTGCCGTGGCCGCCCCGCCTTCCGCGACTGTCACGCCTTCCGCGGACGCCCCCCGACCCGGTGGTTCCTCGGCGGTTTCGGCCGAGGGGGCGCGGGTTTCCATGTTCCGGTCGTTGCGGGTGCGGAACTACCGGCTGTTCTTCGTCGGGCAGGTCGTGTCGAACATCGGCACGTGGATGCAGCGGATCGCGCAGGACTGGCTGGTGCTGAGCCTGGCTGGGTCCTCCACGGCCGTCGGTGTGACGATGGCGCTCCAGTTCCTGCCGATGCTGCTGTTCGGACTGTACGGCGGAGTCCTGGTCGACCGGTTCCCCAAGCGGCGGCTGCTGTTCGTGACGCAGACGTCGATGGCGGTGACGGGGCTGGCGCTGGCCGCGCTGACGATCTCGGACCAGGTGCAGGTGTGGCACGTGTACGTGGCCGCGTTCGCCGTCGGCATGGCCACGGTCGTCGACAACCCGGCCCGGCAGTCGTTCGTGTCCGAGATGGTCGGGCCGGACCAGCTGCAGAACGCGGTCAGCCTCAACTCGGCGAACTTCCAGTCGGCCCGTCTCGTCGGCCCCGCCGTCGCCGGTGTGCTGATCACCACCGTCGGCACGGGCTGGGCCTTCCTCTACAACGGCCTCTCCTTCGTCGCCCCCATCATCGGCCTGCTGCTGATGCGGAGCGGTGAGCTGCACCCCGCCCGCCGCGCCCCCCGCGCCAAGGGCCAGCTCCGCGAGGGCCTGCGCTATGTGGCCGGGCGCCCCGAGCTGCTGTGGCCCATCGTGCTGGTCGGCTTCATCGGCACCTTCGGCTTCAACTTCCCCGTCTGGCTCTCGGCCTACGCGGACGACGTGTTCCACGCGGACGCCGGCTCGTACAGCCTCTTCAACACGCTCATGGCGGTCGGCTCGGTCGCCGGCGCCCTGCTCGCGGCCCGCCGGGGCACCGCGCGGCTGCATGTGCTGATCGGCGGCGCGCTCGCCTTCGGCCTGCTGGAGATCGTGGCGGCGCTGGCCCCCGCGTACTGGATCTTCGCCCTGCTGATGGTGCCGATAGGGATGTTCGGCCTGACGGTGAACGTCACCGCCAACACGGCCATCCAGATGAACACCGACCCCGTGATGCGCGGCCGCGTCATGGCCCTCTACATGATGGTCTTCCTGGGCGGTACGCCGCTGGGCGCGCCGATCGCCGGCTGGGTCACCGACGCGTACGGCGCCCGGATGGGCTTCGTCGCCGGCGGCGTCGTCGCCACGGTCGCCGCCGTCACCGTGGGCCTCGTCCTCGTGCGGGCCGGCGGGGTCCGACTGTCGCTGCGGTGGCGCTCCGCTGGGGTGGGCGGTGCCGGAGGGGGTGCCGCGCCGCGTCGTCGGCGGCTGCCGCGCCGTCGTGGCTCGTCTCGCAGTGCCCCGCGCCCCTGAGGGGCGCGGTGGTCGCCGAGTGACACGCGGCCTGGGAAGGTGGCGGGCATGAGACTGTTCGCCGCTGTGCTTCCGCCCGCTGATGTCGTCGAGGAACTCGGTCTGGTGGTCGGGGAGTTGAAGAGCCTCGCGGGTGCGGACCGGCTGCGCTGGACCCAGCCGCCCGGCTGGCACTTCACACTCGCGTTCTACGGGGAGGTCGAGGAGGACGTCGTACCGGAGCTGTCGCGGCGGCTGGAGCGGGCCGCGGTGCGGAGCGAGCCGTTCCGGCTGGCCGTGCGCGGCGGCGGGAAGTTCGGGCGTGGCCGAGCCCTGTGGGCGGGGGCCGAGGGGGACCTCGGCGCGCTGCGGTTGCTGGCCGACCGGGCGGAGGCGGCGGCGCGCAAGGCCGGGGTGCCGATGGGGGAGCACCGCCGGTACACGCCCCACCTGACGGTGGCCCGCAGCCGGGAGGATCTCGACGTCCGGCCGTACGTCGCCGTGCTCGACGCCTTCGCCGGGCGCTCGTGGACGGTGTCCGACCTGGCGCTGGTGCGCAGCCGTCTGCCGGCGTCCGGGGTGGCGGGTGAGCAGCCGCGGTACGAGGCGGTGGCGCGGTGGGGGCTCGGGGGGCTCGGGGCGGGCGGATGACCGTTCGGGCCGCCGGTTAGGCTCGGGGGTGTGGACCCGAAGACCCGTAACCGGATCATGGCCGGTGTGCTCGTACTGATGTTCGCTGTGGTGGCTCTCGCGGCGGCGCTCGGCAAGTAGCCGTCTCGCGGGACGGGCGGGGGTGGGCGGGGAACTGCGCGCCGTTCGCCGGCCGCCGCAGGTGACGGCCGCCGGATGGACGCGTCGGCCGTGGCCCGCGCGAGGAAGGCGAAGGGAGAGAGCGTCAGTGCCATCGCCAAGGCTCTGGGCGTCTCCCGGGCCACGCTGCACCGGCACCTCGGAGACGACCCCTGACGGCGGAACCTGGTGCCCTTGCCTGGAGCGGACTCGAAGCAGTTGGCTTGTGGCCCATGAAGTACACCCAGCTCGGACGCACCGGACTCAAGGTCAGCCGACTCGTTCTCGGCACGATGAACTTCGGTCCGCAGACTGACGAATCAACCAGCCACGGCATCATGGACGCCGCCCTCGACGCGGGTCTGAACTTCCTGGACACGGCCAACGTCTATGGGTGGGGTGAGAACAAGGGCCGCACCGAGGAGATCATCGGTACTTGGTTCGCCCAGGGTGGCGGGCGGCGCGACAAGGTCGTCCTCGCCACCAAGGTGTACGGGAACATGGCGGGCGACGGGAACGTCTGGCCCAACCACGACAAGCTCTCCGCGGTGAACATCCGCCGGGCCGTCGACGCCTCCCTCAAGCGGCTTCAGACGGACTACATCGACATCTACCAGTTCCATCACATCGACCGGGCGACGCCGTTCGAGGAGATCTGGCAGGCGATCGACGTCCTGGTCCAGCAGGGCAAGATCCTCTACGCGGGGTCGTCCAACTTCCCCGGCTACAAGATCGCCCAGGCCAACGAGACCGCCGCCCGGCACGGCCGCATGGGCCTGGTCAGCGAGCAGTGCCTCTACAACCTCGCTGAGCGCCGCGCCGAGATGGAGGTCATCCCGGCCGCGCAGGACTACGGTCTCGGTGTCATCCCCTGGTCTCCGCTGCACGGAGGACTGCTCGGCGGCGTCCTCAAGAAGGAGGCCACGCAGGGGCGCCGGGCGAGCGGCCGCGCTGCGGACGCGCTCAAGGACACCAAGACACGCGAGCAGATCCAGGCGTACGAGAACCTCCTCGACAAGCACGGCCTGGAGCCCGGTGAAGCGGCGCTCGCCTGGCTGCTGACCCGCCCCGGCGTCACCGGCCCGATCGTCGGCCCTCGCACGCAGGAGCAGCTGGACTCGGCGCTGCGTGCCCTGCAGCTGGAGCTGAGCGAGGAACTGCTGACGTCTCTGGACGAAATCTTCCCCGGTCCCGGACCGTCTCCCGAAGCCTTCGCATGGTGAGGTAGCGGGTCCGTGTCGGAGCCGTCGCCTTCTGCTTGCGTTCGAGGCGAGTGGGAGACGGCGGCTTCGTCGTTTCCGGTCAGCCGGTCAGCCGGTCAGCCGGTCAGCCGGTCAGCCGGTCAGTCGGTCAGTCGGTCAGTCGGTCAGTCGGTCAGTCGGTCAGTCGGTCAGTCGGTCAGGACCGTCGTGTTCTGGCAGGCGGTCAGGAGCCAGCGGTCGTCGGGCTGCTTGGTCATCACGTAGAGCGGGGCCCCCTCGCTCTCGTCGTCCCCGCCCAGGTAGCGCTGGCGGACCTTGACCGCCGCGACGTCGGGGCGGATGAAGAGCACGTGGACCACCTCGTAGCTGACCTCGCCGTCCCAGTGGGCCGCGGGGAGCACCTTGCGGGTGAACGCCGCTATCTCGTCCAGGCCGATGAGGACCTTGCCGTGGGCCGTCGTCCAGATCGCGTCGGGGTGGAAGAGGGCGAGGAACTCGTCGGGGTCCTTGTTCTGCTGCGAGTGCTGGACGGTGGCGACGACCTGCTTGACGGCATCGATGTCGGCGGCTCGCGCCGTGGTTTCCGTGGTCATGTGGACCATGGTGCAACCTCAAGCACACTTGAGATCAAGGGAGTTGTTCATTTCTCGGGACCGGGTGCGGGTTTTGGTGGCCAGTCGGGGCGGGGCTGCGGGGCGGGTCGGGTCGGTGGCTCTTGGGGAGGAGGAGCAGCAGAGGGGTCGCCAGGAGGAGCAGGCCGGCCGTGGCGATCGCCGTGCGGGGGGTGGTGACGGAGGCGAGCAGGCCCCAGAGGGCCGTCGTTGCGGCGATGGTGAGTTTGCCGGTGACGGACCAGGCGGTGAGCGTGCGGGCGACGCGGTCCGACGGGGTCCGGGTGAGGCGCTGCGTGGCCAGTACGGGGTTGAAGACGCCGATGCAGGTGATCAGGCCCAGCTCGACGACCATCACGAGGACGAGGCCCGCCGGACCCGCGCCGACGAACGCCAGGCCCAGCGGCCAGCACGCCCGCAGGGTTCCGGCGACCCGCATGACCCTGTCCTGCCCGTACCGGACGACCAGACGACGGGAGAGGCGCGAGCCGATCAGACCGCCGACGCACGGGACGGCGAAGGCGAGACCGTACTGCCAGGGCGCGAAGCCGAGTTGGCCCACCATGAGGATGAGCAGCAGTGGTGCCGGGGCCATGATCAGGGCGTTGACGAGGACGGAGTTGAGGAAGAGGGGGCGCAGGGCGGGGTCGCGGAGGATGTGACGCCAGCCGTCCAGGAGGTCGCCGAGGCGGAGCCGGGGGGTGGCACCCGTGGCACCCGTCACCGGTTTGGTGGCCGGGGCCGGTCGGGGTTCCTTGGTGCCGGCCGGTCGGGGTCCCCTGGTGCCGGTCGGGCGCGGTTCCTTGGTTTGGGCTGGGCGGGGTTCGCTGGTGCCGGCCGGTCGGGGCTCCTCGGTGCCGATCGCTCGGATGCCCGCCGCCGAGAGGAGGTAGCTGCCGGCGTCGATCAGCACGGTGACGACCGGGCCGAAGAGACCCATCGCGGCGCCGCCGAGGGGCGGGCCGAGCATCGTCGTGGTCCAGGTCGTCGCCTCGAAGCGGCCGTTGGCGGCCACCAGGTGCTCCGGGGGGACCAGGAACTTCAGAAAGGCGCCGCTCGCCGCGGTGAAGGTGATGTCGGCCACGGCGACGACCACGGAGACCAGGAGCAGTTGGGGGAAGGTGAGCAGGTCCAGGGCGTAGGCCGGCGGGACGGACAGCAGGGCCGCGCAGCGGACGAGGTCCATCGAGATCATCACCGGGCGCTTGCGGCGGAACTCCACCCAGGGACCGAGCGGTACGGCCACCGCCGCGCCCACCGCCAGACCGGTGGCCGCCAGCGCGGAGACCTCCGTGGGGCCGACGTGCAGGACCAGCACCGCGAGCAGGGGGAGCGCGTCGAACGACAGCCGCGTCCCGAACGCGCTGACCGCGTACGCCGCCCACAGCCACCGGAACTCCCGCCCCAGCCCACCGCCCCGCCCCAGCCCACGGCCCCGCGTCATCCGCCCGCCCCGCATCCGTCGCCGCCGCGTCCGACCGGGACATCCAAGCGAGTGGAGGGTGGCCGATCAAGTAGGGCGCGGAGGCTAGGCCTGCTCGTACGGGCCTCCGAGCCCCCACGCCTCGTGCATCGCGTTGGCGAAGGTCGCCGCCAGCTTGTGTTCGCCGGAGGCGTTGGGGTGGGTGCCGTCGTAGGTGTCCCAGTGGATGTCGTACGACGGGGGCGGGGAGGCCAGCAGGAGGGGGGAACGGGGTTCGTCGAGGTCGGCGGCCGTCTTGGCGAGGAGTTCGTTGAAGCGGGCGACCTGGGCGGCGAAGGAGGCGTCGGACTCGGCGCGGATGTTCGGGGTGACCGGCAGGAGGACCATGCGGATGTGCGGGGCGGCCTCGCGGGCGGCCTCGACGAAGCGGCGGGTGTTCTCGGCGGTCTGCTCGGCGTTGGTGTAGAAGCCCAGGTCGATGAGGCCGAGGGAGACGAGGAGGACGTCGGCGCGGTGGGTGCGGACCGCGTCGGCGATCAACGGGGTCATGTGGAGCCAGCCCTCGCCCCAGCCCGCGAGGTGGGCGCGGGGGAAACGCGGGTCGGTGTCGGCGTACTCGTACGACGTCGGGGCGTCCGTCGCCTTGTCGTAGAGCGTCTCGCGTGGCCCGACGATCTTGAAGGGGCCGTCGTACGTCGCGCGCAGGTGCTGCCAGAGCCGGAAGCGCCATGTGTGTTCGCCCGCGCTGCCGATCGTCATGGAGTCGCCTACGGGCATGAACCTGAGCATCCGCTCATCATGAACGATCGCTACCGGGTGGTAGGGGGTGGGCGGCCGACGGGTGCTGTGAATCTGACCACGTGGTGGGGTGTGGCTCGCGCGGTACCCCACGCCCCTTGGGGGCCTACGGCCCTCCCGGGTGAAAAAGCAGGGGCGCAGCCCCGCTTCTTCAGGGGCGCGGGGAACTGCGCGACCAGCCCCCACCGAACCCGCACCCGAGCGACTCGCCAGCCCCCCACCGCGCTCCCCCACCCCACCCAGCGGAGCGAGATGGCAGGCTTGGCTTCATGCGCCGTCGCCCCCTCAACCGCCCCCATCCCCTCCGCCGGTTCCGCGCGGCCCGCACCGGCTTCGCCGGTCTCGTCGGTCTCGCAGCGATCCTGCTCGCCGCCCTGCCGGCCACGCCCGCCCTCGCCGACGACGACGGGTTCACGATGCAGGACTCGCGGATCACCGAGTCGAGCGGTCTCGCTGCGTCCCGGCAGCACCCGGGCGTCTACTGGACCCACAACGACAGCGACGACGGCGCGTTCCTGTACGCGGTCGACAGCAAGACGGGCGAGACGGTCGCCACGGTCACCCTGACGGGGGTCGGCACCCCGAGGGACGTCGAGGCGATCTCGATGGGCCCCGGCGACAAGCTCTACGTCGGCGACATCGGGGACAACCTCGGCGGCACCTGGGCGTACGTGTGGATCTACGAGCTGCCGGAGCCGAAGGAGCTGAAGGACCAGACGCTCAAGGCGACGCAGTACGTCGTGAAGTACGAGGACGGGGCGCGGGACGCGGAGGCGCTGATGGTGCATCCGAAGACCGGGCGGGTGTACATCGCCGACAAGAACGAGGCGGGCGGATCGCTGTACGAGGGGCCCGCGGAGCTGTCCGCGTCCGCCACCAACGTGTTCAAGAAGGTCGCGTCCGTCCCGGACCTGGAGGTCACCGACGGCGCGTTCTCGCCGGACGGCAAGCAGCTCGCCCTGCGCGCGTACTTCGGCGGCATCCTCTACGACTGGAACGGCGGCAAGATCAAGAAGGCCGAGCGGCTGAGCGTGCCCCTGCAGCGGCAGGGGGAGTCGGTGACCTTCCGCACCGACGGCTCGAAGATCATGTACGGCAGTGAGGGGTCCGGCAGCTCCGTCGTCGCGCGGGAGGTGCCCGGCGGCGGCTCCGGGAGCGGCGGCTCCGGGTCGTCCTCTTCCGACGGGGCCGGTTCCGGTGCGACGCAGGCCGACGGCGAGGGCACGAGCTCGACCGTCAAGGTCGGCGCACTCGCCGTGGCCGGCGCCGTCGTCGTCCTATGGGGCTTCCGCCGCCTCCTGCGCCGCCCGTCCGCCTGACTTACCCGGCTCCCGCAAGGGGCCTCCAGATACGCGCCCTTCGCGCCCCCGACCTCCGCGCGATTACGCCCCTCCAGCTCCAGCTCCAGCTCCAGCTCCCTCAGCTCCCGCGCCCCCGGCCCCGGGACCCGTGCCCTCCGCCCCCGCGGTCTCCGCGTTCTCGCGACGCCTGTTCACGAATACCTCCAGTCCGTCCAACATGCGCTGCAGGCCGAACTCGAAGTGGTCGAAGTCCGAGCCGAACGAGTCCTCGGAGAGGCCGGCCAGGAGGGGGTAGCGGCCGGAGCGCATGAGCTCTTCGAGGATGGGCGCCTGGGCCTGCCAGAACTCGGTGTCGGTGAGGCCCGTGCGGTGTTCCGCCTCCTGCGCGTAGAGCTGCGTACGGGCCGCGCCCACGACATAGCCGTCCACGGCGACGACCGCGGAGATCAGCTCGGGGTCGCTCAGCCCCATGGACTTGATGCGGGAGAGGATCTTCTCCATGCCGTCCAGCGCGCTCGGCCCGAGGACGGGGCGGGACTGGTTCACCTGGAGCAGCCACGGGTGGCGCCGGTAGAGGGCCAGGGTGGCCCGCCCCATGGCCTCCAGGGCGGAGCGCCAGCCGCCGTCGCCGAGGTCGGCGGGGTTCTCGGAGGGCCGCTGGACGCGGTCGAGCATCAGGTCCAGCAGTTCGCCCTTGCCGGGGAGGTAGCGGTACAGGGACATGGTCCCGGTGCCGAGTTCGGTCGCGACCCGGCGCATCGAGAGGGCGTGCAGCCCCTCCGTGTCGGCGACCCGGACCGCCGCCTCCACGATCCGCTCCAGGGTGAGCCCCGGCTTGGGGCCGCGACTGGGGCGAGGGCCGGTGTCCCAGAGCAGTTGCTGGGTGCGGACGATGTCGCCGCTGCCGCTGGTCTCCGTACCGACGGTGGTGCTGCCCGCCGTGCCGCCTGCCGTAGCGCCTGCCGCCCCGTCCGCCGTAGCGCTCTTGCCCCTTGTCATGAGCCCGAGTTTAGGTGCTCGCGAAAAAACTGGGTACGTCGTACGCGTAATCGGGTACGGTGTACCCAGTTCTTGGCTGAAGTCTGTTGAGGGGGACTCATGAGTGACGGGTACGCGGTCCGGGCCGAGGGGCTGGAGAAGCGGTACGGGGAGAAACGCGCGCTGGACGGCTTCGATCTCACCGTCCGCGAGGGCACGGTGCACGGCCTCCTCGGCCCGAACGGCGCGGGCAAGACCACCGCCGTACGCATCCTCTCCACGCTGCTGCGCCTGGACGGCGGCCGGGCGACGGTGGCCGGCCTCGACGTGGCCCGGCACCCGCGCGAGGTGCGGGCCCGTATCGGGCTGACGGGGCAGTACGCCGCCGTGGACGAGGTGTTGACTGGCCGTCAGAACCTCGAGATGTTCGGTCGGCTGTTCCACCTCGGCGGGAAGCGGGCGAAGCTGCGCGCGGTCGAGCTGCTCGACCGGTTCGACCTCACCGACGCGGCCGACAAGGGCGTCGGCAAGTACAGCGGCGGCATGCGGCGCCGGCTCGACCTGGCCGCTTCGATGATCCTCGCCCCGTCCGTCCTCTTCCTCGACGAGCCGACGACCGGCCTCGACCCGCGTAGCCGGGGCGAAGTCTGGGATTCCGTGCGGGCGTTGGTGGCCAGCGGTACGACCGTGCTGCTCACCACGCAGTATCTGGAGGAAGCCGACCGGCTCGCCTCGCACATCACCGTCATCGACCAGGGGCGGGCCATCGCGGACGACACCCCGGACGGGCTGAAGAGCACGGTCGGCGGCGACCGCATCGAGGTCGTCGTCGCCGAGCGCGCCGACATCCCGCGCGCGGTGAAGGTCGTCGCCCGCGTCTCGGACGGCGAACCGGAGTCGGACGACACGGAGTTGCGGATCCACGCGCCCGTGACCGACCGCGTCTCGGCCCTCACCGAGGTGGCCCGCACCCTCCAGGACGAGGGCGTGAGGGTCGAGGACATCGGCCTGCGCAGGCCCAGCCTGGACGACGTGTTCCTGCGTCTGACGGGCCACCGTACGGAGAAGACCGACGAGAACGACAAGGGGGCCGCCGCATGACCACCGTCGATCCGAACGCCGTCGGCGCCGGGAGCGTCGCCACGAGCGCCGTCGACCTGGACGTGTCGAGCGGGCACGGCCGTACGTACTGGGTGCTGGCCGACGTCTGGAACATCGTCCGTCGCGGCCTGACCCACTACCGGCGCCAACCGGTCAACATCGCCTGGCAGTTGGGCTTCCCGATCCTCTCCGTCCTGCTCTACGGCTATGTCTTCGGCAGCGCCATGCAGGTTCCCGGCGGCGGGGACTACCGGGACTTCCTGATGCCGGGCATGTTCGCGATGACCATGGCCTTCGGGTTCATCAACACGGCGACCCTCGTGGTCTACGACTCCACCAAGGGTGTCATCGACCGGTTCCGCTCCATGCCGATGGCGCCGTCGGCGGTGGTCGCGGGGCGGGGGGTCACCGATCTCCTCGTCGCCTGCGCCGAGTTGGCCATCATGATGCTGACGGCCCTCGCGATGGGCTGGCGCCCGGAGGCGGGCCTCGGCTTCCTGGCCGCGTTCGGTCTGCTGCTCTGGCTGCGCTTCGCGCTCATCTGGATCGGCGTCTGGCTGGGTCTGCTGGTCCCCAACCCGGAGGCGGCGGGCGGTCTCTTCGCGGTCGCGTTCCCGCTGACCATGATCTCCAGCATCTTCGTCGCCCCGCAGCTCATGCCCGACTGGCTGGGCTGGATCGCCGCCTGGAACCCCATCTCCTCCACGGCCGCCGCGACCCGCGACCTGTTCGGCACGCCGGTCGGCGGCGGGGACTCCTGGATCGAACAGAACGCGCTGCTGATGGCCGGGGTGTGGCCGGCGGTGCTCACGCTGATCTTCCTGCCGCTGGCGGTACGGAGGTTCCAGAAGCTGAGCCGGTGACGCACGGCTCCCGGGGCGTGGGGGCTCGGGGTAGTTCACGGCCGTGAGGGGGCATGGGGCCGCGCGCGGAGACCCCTTCAGGGGCGTCCGGTGTATCAGGTGACGCCGGACGCCTCGTGACCATGCGGCTCATGGACCTCGCTCACCTCATCGTCCTTGCTCACCTGTGTCCCAGATGGCTTCAAGTGTCCCATTCTGTGAGGTTCTTGAGTGGATCCAATGGATCAATTCGGTCAAGTCTTCGTCTAATGAGTGCGTGTGTGGGGTGCTCTTCAGGAAACATGCGGCACGGGCCGCGTACCTCGCGGACCTGAACCCCCCTCATCGTTCTGAGAGATGTCTATGAGAAGAAGCGCAGCCGTGTTGAGCGGTGCCATCGTGGTTCTGGCGGGGACGGTCAGTGCCGTCCCCGCCAACGCCAGTGGGGCGGCCGCCGCGAGCAACACCGTCCAGGCCGCAGCCGCGAAGGTCGCCTGGAAGAAGTGCGCCACTGACAACTACCCGACGCTGCAGTGCGCGTCGGTGAAGGTGCCGCTCGACTACGCGAAGCCGAGCGGGAAGAAGATCACCCTGGCGCTGTCCCGGGTGCCGCACACCTCCAAGACGTACCAGGGCCCGCTGCTGGTCAACCCGGGCGGCCCCGGCGGCAGCGGTCTGACCCTGGCCGGATTCGTCGCCTCCGCGCTGCCGAAGAAGGTCGCGGCGCAGTACGACGTCATCGGCTTCGACCCGCGCGGCGTGGGCGCCAGCAAGCCCGCCCTGAACTGCAAGCCCGGGTACTTCGACCCGGTGCGTCCGGACTCCGTGCCCAGCACCGCCGCGATAGAGAAGGCGAACGTCGATCGCGCGAAGTCCTTCGCCAAGGCCTGCGGCACGAAGCACAAGGACGTCCTGCCGTACATCAACACGATCAGCGCCGTGAAGGACCTGGAGTCGATCCGCAAGGCCCTCGGCGCCAAGAAGATCAACTACTTCGGCTACTCGTACGGCACCTACCTCGGCGCGGTCTACGCCAAGCTGTACCCGACGCGGGTGCGGCGCCTGGTGCTCGACTCGATCGTCGACCCGACGGGTGTCTGGTACCGCGACAACCTCGACCAGGACTACGCCTTCGACAAGCGCCACAAGGCGTTCATGAAGTGGGTCGCCAAGAACAACGCCACCTACAAGCTCGGCACCGACGCGAAGAAGATCGAGGCGAAGTGGTACGCCATGCGCGCCGCACTCGCCAAGAAGCCGGTCGGCGGCTCGGTGAAGGTGGGCGCCTCCGAGCTGGAGGACACCTTCATCCCCGGCGGGTACTACAACGGCTACTGGCCGTTCCTCGCCGAGGCGTTCGCCGCCTACGTGGGCGACAAGAACTCCGACCCGCTGGTCGAGGCGTACCAGAACTTCGCCGCCATCGACTCCTCCGGTGACAACGGCTACAGCGTGTACGCCGCCGTGCAGTGCCGTGACGCGTCCTGGCCGCGTGACTGGAAGAAGTGGACCGAGGACAACTGGGCGGTCTACAAGAAGGCCCCGTTCATGGCCTGGAACAACGCCTGGTACAACGCGCCGTGCGCGTTCTGGCCGACCAAGTCGCTGAAGCCGGTGAACGTCGCCAACTCCAAGATCCCGCCGGCGCTGCTGTTCCAGGCGACGGACGACGCGGCCACCCCGTACCAGGGCGGTGTCACCGTCCACAAGCTGCTCAAGAACTCCAGCCTGGTCGTCGAGCAGGGCGGCGGCAACCACGGCATCACGCTGAGCGGCAACAGCTGCCTCGACAAGTATCTGGCGACCTACCTCACCAACGGCAAGGTGCCGCGGGGCAAGGGCACGGCCGACGCCACCTGCAAGAAGCTGCCCGACCCGAAGCCGGCGGCCGCGCAGGAGGCTTCCGCCCAGTCGACGCTGAGCACGCAGGGGCCGGCCGCGACCAGCGGTGAGACCCTGCACGGCATCCTCGGCTTCCGCGGCTGATCCCGTCCGGCTGAGCGTCACCGACTACGGCAACGAGAAGGGCGCCCGGTGTTTCCACCGGGCGCCCTTCACCGTCGTACGGCAGTGATCAGAGCTTCTCGATCACATAGTCGACGCACTTGGTGAGGGCCTCGACGTCCGCCGGGTCGATCGCCGGGAACATGGCGACGCGGAGCTGGTTGCGGCCGAGCTTGCGGTACGGCTCGGTGTCCACGATGCCGTTGGCGCGCAGGACCTTGGCGACGGCGGCGGCGTCGATCTCGTCGGAGAAGTCGATCGTGCCGATGACCTGGGACCGCTTGGCCGGGTCGGTGACGAAGGGGCTCGCGTACTTGCTCTCCTCCGCCCAGGCGTACAGCCGGGTCGAGGAGTCCTTCGTACGGGCCGTGGACCAGCTCAGACCGCCCTGGCCGTTGATCCACTCCAGCTGCTGGTTGAGCAGGAAGAGGGTGGCGAGGGCCGGGGTGTTGTACGTCTGGTTCTTGCGGGAGTTGTCGATCGCCGTCGGGAGGCTGAAGAACTCCGGGACGTGGCGGCCGGAGGCGTGGATCCGCTCGGCGCGCTCGATGGCGGCCGGGGAGAAGACACCGATCCAGAGGCCGCCGTCGGAGGCGAAGGACTTCTGCGGGGCGAAGTAGTAGACGTCGGTCTCGGTGATGTCGACGGGCAGGCCGCCGGCGCCGGAGGTCGCGTCGACCAGGACGAGGGCGCCCTCGTCGGCGCCGGCCACGCGGTTGAGCGGGGCGGCGACACCGGTGGAGGTCTCGTTGTGGGTGAAGGCGTAGACATCGACGCCGGCCTCGGCGGTCGGCTCCGGGTGCGTGCCGGGGTCGGAGGAGACGACCGTGGGCTCGGCGAGCCAAGGGGCGAGCTTCGCGGCCTTGGCGAACTTCGAGCTGAACTCGCCGAAGGTCAGGTGCTGGCTCTTGTTCTCGATCAGGCCGTGGGTCGCGACGTCCCAGAACGCCGTGGAGCCGCCGTTGCCGAGGATGACCTCGTAGCCCTCGGGGAGGGAGAACAGCTCGCTGATGCCCGCGCGGACCTGGCCGACCAGGTTCTTCACCGGGGCCTGGCGGTGGGAGGTGCCGAGCAGGGAGGTACCGGTCGCGGCCAGGGCGTCCAGCGCCTCCGTCCGCACCTTGGAGGGGCCCGCGCCGAAACGTCCGTCGGCGGGCTTGATGTCAGCGGGGATCTGGATATCAGCCACGCCGCGAGCCTATCGGCTCGGGGAAACCCGGGCGAAACATCGTCCGTCGGGTGAGACGGGGTGGGGCTCGCGCAGTTCCCCGCGCCCCTGAAGGGCCTCCGGCCAGCTTCGGGCCGGAAAGCCGGAAGGCAGGGGCGCAGCCCCGCCTTTCCAGGGGCGCGGGGAACTGCGCGAGAAGCCCCACCGGACGGACCTGGGGGACGCCTGGGGGACGCCTGGGGGACGCCTGGGGGTCAAAGGGGCGCAGCCCCTTGAGGATGGGACGGGTAGGGGCGGCGGGGGCGAAGAACCCCCGACTCAAACCCCACGCGCCGGCCCCGGCGAGAACCGCACCGGCAGTTCCACCAGCCCCCGCAGCCACGGCGAAGGACGCCGGGTCAGGGATTCGGGTGGGGCCGCCAGGTCCAGATCCGGGAGGCGATCCAGGAGGACCTCGATACCCGTTCGGGCGATGACCTCGGCGGTCTCCTGGGCCGGGAACGGACAGCGGTGCTCGCCGTGCCCGAACGAGAAGTGCGCGTTGTTCCCCCCGGTCAGCGCGGAGCCGTGCGTACGGACACGCGGGTCGGCGTTGGCCCCCTGCAGCCCCAGCAGCACCAGATCACCCGCACGGAGGACCCGACCGCCGAGCCGGGTGTCCCGGGTGGTCCAGCGCCCCGCCGCGTTCTGGATGGGCGCGTCCTCCCACAGCACCTCGTTCATGGCCTCGGCCACACTGCTGCGCCCCCCGAAGAGCGACGCCGCGAACCGGTCGTCCGTCAGCATCAGACGCAGCGAGTTCCCGATCCAGTCGGCCGTCGGCTGGTGCCCCACCGCCAGCATCACCATCACATCGTGCGTGACCTCCTCCACCGTCACCTCGTACGCACGCGCGTTCGCCAGGAGCCGCGACACCACGTCGTCCCCGGGCCGCTGCCGGCGCTCCGCCACCAGCCGGGCCATCGCCGTCCGCAGATACCTCTCGGCCGCCACCGCCCGGTCCTGCCCGTCGAGGATGTCGTTCAGCGCCACCACCAGCCCGGGCGCGTGCTCCTCCCGGAAACCGAACAGGAACGCCAGCACCCGCGCGGGCAGCGGCGCCGCGAACTGTCCCACCAGATCCGCCGCGCCCACCCCGCACACCACGTCGATCAACTCGTCGGCGAACCGCTCGACATGACCGCGCAGCTCCAGCGGCTCGACCGCCTCCAGCGCCTCCTCGATCAGCGCGGCGCGCTGCCGGTGCCGCTCACCGACCGTGCCCAGGACCGACGGCTGCTCCGGGCTGATCACGGGCAGCAGCGGCCAGTCCGCCGGGATGCCCGGCCACTGGTTCCACAGCTCGGAGTTACGGCTGAACAGCTCCGGATCGCTCGTCACCTGGTGCAGCTCGCGGTAGCCCAGCACCAGCCACGCCGGTACGCCCCCGTCCAGCAGCACGGGCACCACCTCCCCGTGCTCCCGCCGCAACTCCCGGTACAGGGCGGCCGGTTCGCCCCGGAAACGCGCACCGAAGAGGGGCACGGGCGGCGACGGCGGTACGGAGTGGCCGTCGCCGTTCTCAGAGGTTGCGAAGTCCAACTAGCACCTGCTCCAGAATGTCCGGATCGACCAGCGTGGCCTGGTTCGGATGCCGGGCGCTGACCCGGCCCGCCGTGAGGAGGTCGGAGAGCAGCACCTTGGTGATGCTCACCGGCAGCCGCAGTTCGGCGGCGATCTCCACCACCGCCGTCGGACGCTCCGTCAACCGCAGGATCGTCACGTGTTCCGACTGCATGCCCGGGATCGGCTGGCTCTCCGCGACCACCAGCGTCACCAGGTCCAGCGGCGCTCCGGACGCGGAGCGGCTGCGGCCCCCGGTGAGCGTGTACAGCCGGTCGGGCAGGTCGTCCCTGCCGGGCCGGCTCATGACGTACGGGGCGCCAGAGCCGTGGCCGTGACCACGGTCGTCGTCGTACCCGCTTCACCAGTGGTGCTCGCCGTACCGGTGGTGCTCGCCGTAACGGTCGTGCTCGCCGTAACGGTCGTGCCCGCCGTACCGGTCGGGTCATCGGCAGCCGTGCTCGTCGGGTGGCGGGGCCGTGCGCTCAGGTGCTCGCCCAGCTGTTCGACCAGCTCGCTCATGTTGTGCCCGACGAGCCCGGCGTCCGCCTCCTCGTCCGTCACCACGGCCAGATGCGCGCCCTCGCCAGCCTCCACGATGAACAGGACCCCGCCGTAGAACTCCGCCATCGCCGACCGTACGCCCCCGCTGCCGTCGCCGAACTGGATGGACGCCCCGTGGGACAGCGACTGGATGCCGGCGGCGATCGCGGCCAGTTGGTCGGCCTGGTCGACGGAGAGCTCGGGCGTACGGCACAGTCTCAGGCCGTCCCGGGAGAGGACGAGCGCGTGCCGGGCGCCCGGAGTGCGTTCCAGCAAACCCTCCATGAGCCAGGTGAGCCTGTCGTCGGCGGTGGAGCCGGTGCCGGTCATGGGGTGTGGTCGCCTTCCAGGTGGGGGTGCGTGCGGGGGGCGGGGGTGTGGGGTGGCGGCTCTTCGGCCGGGGCGAGGTCCGGGTCCGGCGCCGGGGCCGAGTCTTGGTCCGGAGCCGGTGCAGGGTGTGGGTCCGGTGTGGGGTCCGGATCCGCGTACAGGTCGGACTTCGCGTACGGAGTCGACGTCGTGTACGGAGCCGGGGACGCGTAAGGGGGAGGTTCCGCGTACGAGGGCGAGTCCGGGTACGGCTCCGGGTGCGCGTACGGCTCCTGGGCCGCGTACGGGGCCTGATGCGCGTACGGGGCCTGATACGCGTACGGCTCCTGATGGGCGTACGAGGACGGGGCCGAGCCCGAGTCCAGGCCCGTATCCGGGTCTGGGTTCAGGTCCGTATCCGGGTCCGTATCCGGGGCTGGGTTCAGGTCCGGGGTCGGCGCGGTGGAATTCTCCGGGGCGGGGCGGGCGTCCTGGACGGGCTCCCAGGCCGGCTCGCGTACCGGATCGAGTTCCCACTTCGCCTCCTGCGCGGGATCCGGCGCCCATGGAAGCTCGGCGGCGGCCTCCGCCTCCCAGGCGGCCTGCTTCGCCGCCTCCGACTGCCACGCGAGCCCTTTCGCGGGCTCGGGCCCCCAACCGGGCTCCGGCACGGGGCCGGGTGCCCAGGCGGTCTCCCCCACGGATTCGGGCTCGGCCTCGGGCGGGAGTTCCCACGCGGTCCCCTCCACGGCACCCCACTGGGGCTCCCGTACGGGCTCCAACTCCGGCTGCTGCGCCACGGCCTCGGCCTCGGCGGGCGGAGCGGCATCCCGTACGGGTTCCAGGGTGGCCTCCGGCACGACCGGCCCGGCAGGGGCCGCGGGGGGCACGTACCGGTCGACGGCGGCGGACGGGCCGGTGTACCGGTCCACGGCGGTGGACGGGCCGGCGTACTGGTCCGGTGGCGTCGACGGGACCGGCGTCCCCGTGGAGCTCTCGTCCCCCGAGGCCGTTCCCTGGACGAACGCCTGGTCCAGCCCGCCCGTCCCGCGCACCGCGCGGCGGAAGCTGCTGAAGCGGACCGCGCCGGTGCCCGCGTCCTCGGCGGGCCGGGAAGCGCGCTCCGAACGGGCCTGCACGTCGGCGGCCTGCGCCCTGGTGCGCGCCTCCGCCTCCGCGAGGGACTGTCCGCGCCGCCGCCGGGGGAGGGCGTCGGAAGGGGTGGGGGAGGCGGTGTCGTCGGCGGCCTCGCCGGAGGTGGGCGGAGAGCCGGGCTCGGCGTCGTGCCGCGTGTCGGGCTCGGCGGCGTGCGCACCGGCGTACGCACCCCCGTACGTACCGGCGTACCCGGAGTCGAACGCCGGGTCGCCCGAGCCGAATTCGGAGCTGAACGACGAGGTGAAGGGGGAGGTGAACGAGGACGTGTGGGGCGTGCCGTACCCCGAGGAGCCGAACGGCGCGTCAGCCGGAGCGCCTGCCGGCGGGCCCGCCGAAGCGCCCGGCGGGGTCGAAGGCGTTCGGCGGTAGCCGGACAGGGAGTCGATCAGGGCGTCGGCCACGGGGTCGGAGGTCGGCGGGGCGGGAGCCTCCGGCGGGAACTCGTGCGTGGGCGTGGGCTCGGCGTCCAGGTCGTGCGGGGCGCGTACGCCCGCGTACGGCGGCGGAACGGGCGCCGCCCCCGCGAGGGGCGCCGACGCGGGGGACCCCGCCGAATGGACCCCGGTCGTGGGCGCTGCCGTCGTGGGTGACGCCGTAGTGGGTGATGCCGTCGTCGGGACCGTGCTGGCCAGGACGTCCTGCGGGATGAGCATCAGCACACCCGTGCCGCCGCGCGCGGACGGCCGGAAGGAGATCTTCAGCCCGTGCTTGCGGGCGAGCCGGCCGACGACGGCGAGGCCGAGACGGGTGCCGGAGAGGGTCGTGAGGTCGGCCGTCTCGCCCGACACGGCGCGTTCGGCGCGCCGGAGCTGGACATCGCTCATGACCAGCCCGGAGTCCTCGACGGAGATGATCGCGCCGGCCGGGACCTCCTCGACGTACACATGGACCTCGGCGGTCGGCGGCGAGAAGTTGGCCGCGTTGTCGAGGAGTTCGGCGAGCGCGTGCATGACGCCCTCGGCGGCGTGACCGACGACGGCGGCCTCGCTGGAGGAGTGCAGCCGCACCCGACGGTAGGCGCCGATCCGCCCCATCGCGCCCCGCAGGATCGACTCCATGGGGATCGGCCGTGCCCAGCGGCGGCCCGAGCGGGCGCCCGCGAGGACGGCGACCGAGTCGGCGAGCCGGCCCGCCTGGGCGGTGCGGTGGTCGAGGTGGAGGAGGTCGGCGAGGACGTCCTCGTCGGCGTGACGTTCCTCCATGGCCCGTAGGTCGGCGAGGGTGCCGGTGGCGAGGGCCTGCATCCGGCCCGCGACGTTGGCGGTCACGGCGAGCAGGGCGGTGCGCTCGGACTCGGCCCGCTCGGCGCGTTCGGCGAGCAGGGACCGCTCCTGGGTGGTCTCCTCCGCCGTACGGTCCCGTTCGTCGGACAGCCGTTCGCGTTCGCGCTCGGCCTCCGTGGTCAGCCGTACCCGCTCCCGGGCGAACTCGGCCGCGATCCGTGCCCGCTCCTGCACGAACTCCTCGGTCAGCCGGCCGCGCTCCTGGGAGTGCTCCTCGGCCATTCTGGCCCGTTCCTGGAGCAGCAGACCCGTGTCCCGGGAGACCGCGTCCAGCCGCAGGCGCAGCAGCCGTATCGACACGCGCGCGTGCACGGCGACCGCGACGGTCAGTGTCAGCAGCAGCGCGGCCGCGCCCCCGCCGGCCGCGAGGGCTATGCGTACGTCCGGCGGCGCCGGTGCGACGACCGCGCCCACGGCGGTCGCGGAGAGCAGGGCGGTCACCAGGGGTAACGGAAGGACTGAGCGCAGGGCGGGGCGTTCGCCCGGCGGGCGTGGGGGGCTGGGCGCGGTCATCGGCGGGTGTCCTCGGTCGGTTCTGAACTCGGTAACGCAGTCGGCTCCTGGAGGCGGTAACTCGGTCGGTCCCTGAACGAGAAGCGACGTCTGGTGCTCAGTGTGTGCTCAGTCGGTGCTTGATCGGGCTTGGTCGGTGCCCGGTCAGTGCTCGGTCAGTGCTCGGTCCGTACTTGGTCATTGCGTGATCGGCGCTTGATCGGCGCCTGATCGAGCTTGGCCAATGCTCGATTCGATGCTCAATTGGGCGTCACTATATGGGAGTTCGTGACGGCAGTTGGCCGGTTTCAGGTTGGCTCTCCGGAATCAAGCCAACGTTCCCGGTGAGCGGCGCGCCGCCTGTCCACAGGCCGGACACAGGCCGGACCGTCACTCCACGGCCATGTCGTCGTCACTGTCAGTGGTCGGGTGCATCCTGGGACGCATGACGGAAATCGGGGGTGCGACGGGCCGCGGGGCCGCCTGGGCACGCAACGCGGCAGGTGACGCGGACGCGGCGGAGCTGAGGGGCGCGTTGCCGGCCGCGCTGCGGGCGGCGGGCGTGCGCGGCGAGACCGCGTTCGACGCGACCGCACGCGCGTTGACGACGATGGACGCGTCCAACTACCGCCGGGTGCCGCTGGGCGTGGTCGCGCCTCGGGACGCGGACGACGTGGCGGCCGTCCTGTCCGTCTGCCGCGCACACGGCGTGCCGGTCGTCGCGCGCGGCGGCGGCACCTCGATCGCCGGGCAGGCCACGGGCACCGGCGTCGTCCTGGACTTCACCCGCCATCTGAACCGGCTGGTCTCCCTCGACCCCGAGGCGCGCACGGCAGTCGTCCAGCCCGGCCTTGTCCTGGACCGCCTCCAGGAGGCCGCCGCCCCGCACGGCCTGCGCTTCGGCCCCGACCCCTCCACCCACAGCCGCTGCACCCTCGGCGGCATGATCGGCAACAACTCCTGCGGCTCGCACTCGGTCGCCTGGGGCACGACGGCGGACAGCGTGCGCGAGCTGTCGGTCATCACGGGGAGCGGCGACGCGCGCACGCTGGCCCAGGGCTGGTCCGGCGCACCGGACGGCCTCCGACCGCTGGTGGAGCGGGAGTTGGCCCGCCTGCGCACCGGCTTCCCCGACCTCCCCCGCCGGATCTCCGGGTACGCCCTCGACGCCCTCCTCCCGGAGAACGGCGCGGACGTGGCCCGCTCCTTCTGCGGCTCCGAGGGCACACTCGGAGTACTCACGGAAGCGGTCGTACGGCTCGTCGAGGCGCCCCGCGCGCGTGCCCTCGCGGTCCTGGCGTACGCCGACGAGAGCGCCGCCGCCGAGGCGGCCGCCGGGCTGCTGCCGCTCGGCCCGCTGACGGTGGAGGGCATGGCGGCCGACCTGGTCCCCCCGGGGGCGAGCGGCCTCCCGGCGGGCGGGGCCTGGCTGTTCGTGGAGACGGGCGGCGACACACCCGCCGAGGCGCGGGCCCGCGCCGACGCCCTGGTCCGTGCGGCCGACGCCGCCGACGCGCGTGTGGTCACGGACCCCGCCGCGCAGCGCGCGCTCTGGCGCGTCCGCGAGGACGCGAGCGGCACGGCCACCCGGATGCCCGACGGCACCGAGGCCTGGCCGGGCTGGGAGGACTGCGCGGTGCCACCGGCCCGACTCGGCGCGTACCTACGGGACTTCCGGGGCCTGCTGCGCGCCCACGACCTGCGCGGCACGCCCTACGGCCACTTCGGCGACGGCTGCATCCACGTCCGCGTCGACTTCGACCTCCTGACCCCGGCGGGCGTCGGCCGCTTCCGCCGCTTCTCCGAGGAACTGGCCGAACTGGTCACCTCGCACGGCGGCTCCCTCTCCGGCGAACACGGCGACGGCCAGGCCCGCGCGGAACTCCTGCCGACGATGTACGGCGCCGAGATGGTCCGGCTGTTCGAGCAGGTGAAGGGCGTCTGGGACCCCGACGACCTCCTGAACCCCGGCACGCTCGTCCGCCCCGCACCCCTCGACACCAACCTCCGCTTCGCGGTCCTCCCGCGCACACCCGTGCCGGTGGAGTTCGCGTACCCGGACGACGGCGGTGACTTCTCGGCGGCGGTACGACGCTGTGTGGGCGTCGCGAAGTGCCGGACGACCGAGGTGGGTCCGGCGTCCGGAGCCGTCATGTGCCCCTCCTTCCGGGCCACCGGGGAGGAGGAGCACTCCACCCGGGGCCGGGCCCGCCTCCTGCACGAGATGCTGGCCGGCGAGGTGGTCACCGACGGCTGGCGCTCGACCGAGGTGCGGGACGCCCTCGACCTCTGCCTCTCCTGCAAGGGCTGCCGCTCCGACTGCCCGGTCGGCGTCGACATGGCCACGTACAAGGCGGAGTTCCTCCACCACCACTACGCGGGCCGCCGCCGCCCGGCGTCCCACTACGCGATGGGTTGGCTGCCGGTGTGGCTCCGCCTGGTGGCCCGTACGCGCACGGCCGGACTCGTCGGCTTCCTCGCCGGCGTACGCCCTCTCGCCCCGCTCGCCAAGCGGTTGGCCGGGATCGCGGGGGAGCGGGAGCTGCCGCGGCCGGCGAGGGTGCCGTTCACGCGGTGGTACGAGGGGATGCCGAGGGGGCGGGCGCGGCGGGAGGAGGAGGCGGAGACCGCGGCGCAGGCGCCCACGACCGTGCTCCTGTGGACCGACACCTTCACGGAGTACCTCTCGCCGTCCGTCGGGCAGGCGGCGCTGAAGGTGCTGGAGGCGGCCGGGCTCCATGTGATCGTGCCGCCGACACTGTGGATGAAGCGGAAACCCGCCTGGGCGCGGAGGGCGGAGGCGGGTGAGGAGGTCGCCCTCACCCAACCGCGCCTCACCCGGACTCCGTTCGCGATGCGGACGGGCCGGGTCTGCTGCGGGCTGACGTACATCTCGACGGGCCAGCTCGACCGGGCCCGCACGGTGCTGCGCCGCACGCTCGACATCCTCGACGTGTTCCTGAGCCCGATCCCGCAACGGCTGCTGGACGAGAACCCGGATCTCACCCCACCGCATCTCCCCGTCGTCGTCCTCGAACCGAGCTGCGCGGCGACGCTCCGCTCCGACCTGCCCGAACTCCTCCCCGACGACCCCCGGGCCCACAAGCTCGCCGCCTCGGTCGTCACCTTCGCGGAGGCGCTCGAACGCCACGCCCCGCACTGGACCCCACCCGCCGTCGACCGCCCGGTCGTCGGCCAGACCCACTGTCACCAGCACGCGGTACTGGGCGACGCCCCCGACCGCCGCCTCCGCGCGGCCGCCGGACTCACCGGCGCCCTCAGCGGCGGCTGCTGCGGCCTCGCCGGCAACTTCGGCTTCGAGAAGGGCCACTACGACGTCTCGGTGGCCTGCGCCGAGGAGCAACTCCTCCCGGCGGTACGGGACGCGCCCGACGACGCGCTCGTCCTGGCGGACGGCTTCTCCTGCCGGACCCAGCTGGAGCAGCTGGCGGGGAGACGAGGACTGCACTTGGCGGAAGTGCTGGCGGAGGGCCTGGGGTTGGGCCTGGCGGAGGGGCGGACGGAAGGCGGCGACCGGAACCGCTGAACCGGCGCCCGGTGGGCGAGGGCTCCCTGCCTGTGCCCCCGCACGCCCACCGCCTTGACTGTTCGCGTTCGTGTGAACACGGGGAGTATCGATGGGTGGAGAAGGAGCACGAGGAGCGAGCACAGGGCGGCGACGGTCCGGCCGCGGCACCGGGGGAGTCGGCGGCGCGGAAGTACGAGAAGGACCGTATCGCCGAGCATGTGATCGGGCATGTCGTCGGCGGTTCCATCGTCGGCGTGATGGCCTGGTTCTGGACCCAGACCCCGATCGGGTTCGTGATGACCGTGGTCTGGGGCGCCGGTGTCTACTGGTGGAACAAGAGCCCCCAGGTACGGAGTTGGTCCCGGCGGCGACGTATCCGTCTGGGCGTCGCGATCACCGCCGTGTACTGGACGTTCGCCTTCCTGGTGATGTGACGCGCGGAACGGGGCGGCGGACCTCAGGCGCCCTGACGCTCCCCCAGCCCCACCGCGCGGCCGTCCTCGTCCCACCGGATCTCCAGGATCCCTGCGACGGCGTCACGGTCGAGCGGCCCGAACACATGGGGGAACAGGACGTTCTCGCCGACACCCGGCGGCGGGGTGGGAGCGGCGGCCTCGAACTCCACCCGGGCGGTCAGCCGTTCCTCGTCGAGGACGAGCACGTGCAGCGGCCCGGGTGCGTCCCGGTAGAAGGCGTTGACGACGGCCAGCGTGGTCGCCTCGTCCGGCGAACAGTGCACGAAGCCGTCCTCGGGGAGCGAGGAGGGGGCGTACGGCTGGTCGGGGTGGGCGGTCCAGGCGTCCAGGGACACGACGTGGTAGATCACAGGCCGGTTATACAGCAGCAGTGTGCGGTGAGCCCGCCGTGGGCCCGACCTTGATCGGTTCGGTGGCCCCACCTAAGCTCCCGTGCCCATGGAGCTCCGGGGGCAAGATCGTCGACCATGGCGGGAACGGCTGGTCGGGAGGGGACGGACGCTGGTCGTCGCCGTCACCGGGGTGGTGGTCGTCGTCGCCGTGGGGGCGGTCCTCGTCCTCGTGCCGGGCGCGGTCGTCGATCACGATCTCGCCGGCGCGAGCGTGGACGCGCGGGACAGGCTCAAGGCCGTGAGCGACGTCCGTACGACACTGCTCCAGGCCATCGGCGGCCTGGCCGTCCTCTTCGGCGCGTACGCCACCTGGCGCCAACTGAGGGTGAGCCAGGACGGTCTGCGCGCGACGCAGGAGGGCTACGTCACCGACCGGTTCAGCCGGGCGGTCGACCAACTCGGCAGCGACAAGGTGGACGTACGCATCGGTGGACTGCACGCGCTGTGGCGGATCGCGGAGCATTCGGCGCGGGACCGCGAGGCGATCCTCTCCATCCTGGCGGCCTATCTGAGGACACATCTGCCGTGGCCGCCGCCCACCGGACCCACCGGACCGGATGATCCGGCGACCCTGGCAGCGCCGGCTCCGCCGGCCCCGTCGGCGGAGACACCGATCAACGACGTCGCGCCGCTGGAGGTGCGGGCGGCGGACTCCCAGGTGGCGCTGACCGGACTCGGCGTGCTGCTGCTGCACCCCCGGGAGCACTCCTGGCTCAACCTGGGCGTCACCGATCTGCGCCGCGCCGACTGCGACGGGCTGTGGCTGACCGAGGTCAACCTCGACCGGTCCTGCATGGAGGCGGCGGGCCTGTACCACGCCAACCTCACCCAGGCGTCCCTCGTCTCCACCAACCTCCGGCACGCCGACCTCACGACCGCGATCCTGCGCCGCGCCCGCCTCGCCCTCGCCGATCTGCGGGGTGCTCGGATGGTCGCGACGGATCTGCGGGACGCCGACTTCACCGAGGCCGACCTGCGCGAGGCGAACCTCCGCAAGGCCGACGCCTCCGGCGCCGTCCTGCACCGCGCCGACCTCCGCCTGGCCGACCTGCGCGGCAGCGACCTGAGCACCGCCGACCTCACCGGGGCCCACCTCACCGGAGCCCTCACCAGCGCCCGTACCCGCTGGCCCGCCGACTTCGACCCCACCACCGCCGGCGCGGTCCTCACCGAGGACCCGGGCCCGGAGCCCCCGCCCCTCCTCCAGCCCCCGGGCATCACGACGGAACATCCGCCGCTGCGCTCGATGCCGTAACCGTCGTGCTGACGGCTGACGGCTGACGGCTGACGGCTGACGGCTGACGGCTGACGGCTGACGGCCGGAACGGCTGAGGCTGAAGGCCGCCCCGTCGTGCTGCCTGCGGCCCCCGCGCCAGGCCGTACAGGGCCCGAGCCCGAGCCCGGCCCAAGCCCGCCCCCGCGCTCAGTCCAGGTGCCGGAGCGGCTCAGCCCCCGTCTCCCCGAGGAACTCCCTCAGGACCTCGGCGAGTCGTTCCGGCTGGTCCTCGGGGACGAGGGTGGAGGAGTCGGCGATCTCGACGAGCCGGCCCTTCGGATACAGCTCTGCCAGCCGGGGGCCGTGCTCGCGCGGCATCAGGCGGTCCTCGGTCGCCCACACGACCAGCACGGGGCGGTCGTACTCCCGCAGGCGCTCGCTCCATGCCAGCAGCGTCGCCCGGCCGGGAGCCGACGTGGCGAACTTCGCGAAGTCCCGGCGGACGGCCCTGCTCCGGGTCGCCGGGCCGAACCAGTCAGCCATGATCTCGGGCGGGATCCCGCGCAGGCTCATGCCGCCGTACCCGCCGCGGTGGTCGCGGAACGCCGGGACCCGCATCAGCCGGGTGAGCAGCCAGACGCCACCGGGGACCCCGCACACCTTGGCCACGGCCTTGGCCGCTCCCGGCGGGAAGTTGTCGAAGGCCTCGCAGGCCACCAGCACCAGCCGCCCGACGCGGTGGCCCCGCTCCTCGGTCACCAGGAACTGGCCGCCACCCCAGTCGTTGAGGACGAGCGTCACGTCCTCCAGGCCGAGCCGTTCCATGAACTCGCCCAGCAGTCGTGCGACACCCCGGTGCGACAGGTCGGCGTCCGGGCGCATGGGCCGTCGGTGGCCACCGAGCGGCAGGGTGGGCAGGACGCAGCGGTACCCGTCCAACAGCGGTACGACCTTGCGCCATTGCGTCTCGTTCATCGGCAGACCGTGGCTGAACACGATCACCGGCCCCTCGCCGCCGGTGTCCTGGTAGTCGATCGTCCCGGCGGACAACTCGATGTGCGGCACCCGTACCCCCGTCGGTCAGGTTTCCCCGCCCTCGGACGAACGGGGGTCGCCCTCACGATAGGGAGACCGGTGGGTCAGGCCAAGACACCGGCACCGCCCGGCCGGGGAGAGCGGCTCACCCCGGCACCCCCGCCTTCCGCCGCCCGGCCTTTCCCTGCTCCGCCTTCCCCCGCCCCACCTGCGTCCGCACCGCCCCCATGCTCGCCCCGATGACCAGGGCGATCGCGAGGGCCTCGACGGTGGTGAGGGCCTGGTCGAGGATGAGGAAACCGGCGGTGGCGGCGATCGCGGGCTCCAGGCTCATGAGGATCGCGAAGGTGGGGGCGGGCAGGCGGCGCAGGGCGAGGAGTTCGAGGGTGTAGGGCAGGACGGAGGAGAGCACGGCGACGGCGGCGCCCAGGGCGAGTGTCGTCGGATCGAGGAGTCTGGCCCCTGATTCGACGATCCCCAGCGGCAGGAACAGCACCGCCGCGACGCCCATGGCCAACGCCAGCCCGTCGGCCTGCGGGAACCGCCGACCCGTACGCGCGCTGAAGACGATGTACAGGGCCCACGCCAACCCGGCGGCGAGGGCGAAGGCGATGCCCAGCGGGTCGAGGCCGCCGACGCCTCCGCCTCCCCCGAGCAGGAAGACGCCGCAGAGGGCCAGCCCGGCCCACACCACGTTCACCGCCCGCCGGGACGCGAGGACCGAGAGCGCCAGCGGGCCGAGCACCTCCAGGGTGACGGCGAGGCCGAGGGGGATACGGGCGAGGGCCTGGTAGAAGAGGCCGTTCATCGCGGCCATGGTGACGCCGAAGACGATCACGGTCCCCCAGTCGGTCCGCGAGTGCCCGCGCAGCCGGGGGCGGCAGATCACCAGCATCACCAGCGCGGCCACCGCGAGCCGCAGCGTCACCACCCCGAGCGCCCCGGCGCGCGGCATCAGCGTCACCGCGAGCGCCCCACCGAACTGCACCGAGATCCCTCCGGCCAGCACCAGCCCGACGGGCCCGAGCGAACCCAGCCCGCGCGCGCGGCGAGAGCCGCCGGAGACGGGGTCAGCCGAGGGTGCGGTCGTCGCCGCGGTCGTGGTCGTGGCGACGGGCGCGGGCTGTTCAGGGCGGGGGAGTGTCACGTCGTTCAGTATGAAGGACTTGGTAGTGCAAAGCAATGGACTAAGTCAGGTCCATAGATGTTTTTGCCGCTTACTTCGACGGTCTCACCCGCCGCTGCTCCAGGGCCCTCGAACCCCCGACCCTCCGCCCAAAAATGCAAGCACGCTTGATTGTTTATCCGTCCGCTGCCATGCTCCCCCCATGGCCGACCCCACGCCCGTGATCGACGATCTCCGTGCCGAGAGCTACGAACTCGACCTGCTCGTGGCCGAGTTGAGCCCGGAGCGGTGGGCGCTCGCGACGCCCGCCCCCGGCTGGACCGTCGCCCACCAGATCGCCCACCTCGCCTGGACGGACCACTCCTCCGTGCTGGCGGTGACCGACCAGGCCGCCTTCGCCCGCGAGGTCGAGAGCGCGCTGACCGCGCCCGGCGACTTCGTGGACCGGGGTGCCGAGGAAGGCGCGGAGAAGCCGCCCGCCGAGCTGCTCGCGGACTGGCGGGCCGGCCGCGAGGCCCTGGAGGCCGCCCTGCGCGCGGCACCCGAGGGCGCGCGGTTCCCCTGGTACGGCCCGCCCATGTCCACCGCCTCCATGGCGACCGCCCGCCTCATGGAGACCTGGGCCCACGGCCTCGACGTCGCCGACGCGCTGGGCGTCCCCCGGATCAGCCCCGGCGACCGCCTCCGGCACATCGTCCGACTCGGCATCCGCACCCGCGACTTCGCCTTCGGCGTGCACGGGCTGACCCCGCCCTTCGAGGAGTTCCGCGTCGAACTCATGAGCCCTGACGGCGAGTTGTGGACGTACGGCCCCGAGGACGCCACCGACCGCGTCGGCGGCCCCGCCCTCGACTTCTGCCTCCTGGTCACCCAGCGCGCCCACCGCTCCGACCTCGCCCTCCACGCCGAGGGCTCCGACGCCGACCGCTGGCTGGACATCGCCCAGGCCTTCGCGGGCCCGCCGGGCACCGGGCGCGCCGCGAAGGAAGCCACCCCGTGACGGCGGCGGCCCTCCGCATAGGCAACGCCTCCGGCTTCTACGGCGACCGCTTCGACGCCATGCGCGAGATGCTCACCGGCGGCGAACTCGACGTCCTCACCGGCGACTACCTGGCCGAGCTGACCATGCTCATCCTCGGCCGTGACCGCCTGAAGGACCCCACGGCCGGGTACGCCCGCACATTCCTGCGCCAACTGGAGGAGTGCCTGGGGCTCGCGCACGAGCGCGGCGTGCGGATCGTCGCCAACGCCGGTGGCCTCAATCCCGCCGGACTCGCCGACGCCGTACGGGAGTTGGCGGGCCGGCTCGGCATCCCCGTCCGGGTCGCGCACGTCGAGGGCGACGACCTGACCACCGACCACTCAGGCACCCTCGCCGCCCACGCCTACCTCGGCGGCTTCGGCATCGCCGCCTGTCTGCGGGAGGGCGCCGACGTCGTGGTCACCGGCCGGGTCACGGACGCGGCCCTGGTGACCGGACCCGCCGCCGCGCACTTCGGCTGGGGGCCGGGAGAGTACGACCGCCTCGCGGGCGCCGTCGTCGCCGGACACATCCTGGAGTGCGGGGCGCAGGCGACCGGCGGCAACTACGCGTTCTTCCACGAGTCCACCCCGGCCGCCCTGCGCCACCCCGGCTTCCCCCTCGCCGAACTCCACGCCGACGGCACGGCCGTGATCACCAAACACCCCGGCACCGGCGGTCTCGTCGACGTCGGCACGGTCACCGCGCAGCTCCTCTACGAGACGGGCGGTGCCCGGTACGCGGGCCCCGACGTCACCGCCCGCCTCGACACGATCACCCTCACCCAGGACGGCCCCGACCGGGTCCGCGTCCACGGCGTACGCGGCGAGGCCCCGCCCCCGACCCTGAAGGTCGGCCTCAACCGGCTCGGCGGCTTCCGCAACGAGGTCACCTTCGTCCTGACCGGCCTGGAGATCGAACGCAAGGCCGCCCTCGTCCGCGATCAGCTGGAGACCGCGATCGCCGCCGCCAAGTCCCGTCCCGCGCACGTGGACTGGGAGCTGTCCCGCACCGACCGGCCCGACGCCCGTACCGAGGAGACCGCCAGCGCCCTCCTCCGGCTCGTCGTCCGCGACCCCGACCAGAACACCGTCGGCCGGGCCCTCAGCGGGGCCGCCGTGGAGCTGGCCCTCGCGAGCTACCCCGGCTTCCACGTCCTGGCACCGCCCGGAAAGGGCGCACCCTACGGCGTGTTCGAGGCGGCCCACGTCGGCCAGGACACGGTCGAGCACCTCGCCGTCCTCCACGACGGCCGCCGGGTCCCCGTGCCCCCGGCCGGCGACCACCTCGTCCTGCGGCCCGTCGACGAGCCGCCGCTCCCGGAGCCGCTGCCACAAGGGCTCCCCACCCGCCGCGCACCCCTCGGCCTCGTCGCCGGGGCCCGCAGCGGGGACAAGGGCGGCAACGCCAACATCGGCCTCTGGGCCCGCACGGACGACGCGTGGCGGTGGCTGGCCCACACCCTCACCACCGACCGGCTCCGCGCGCTCCTCCCGGAGACGGCCGACCTGCCGGTCACCCGGCACACGCTGCCCAACCTGCGCGCCCTCAACTTCGAGATCACCGGCATCCTCGGCGAGGGCGTCGCCTCGCAGGCCCGCTTCGACCCCCAGGCCAAGGCCCTCGGCGAATGGCTCCGCTCCCGCCACCTGGACATCCCGGAGGCCCTGCTGTGACCGCCCGCCACCTGGAGATCCCGGAGGGCTCTCCCGCGACAGTCCGCCCGGGCCTCCCGGACGGCTCTCCTGTGACCGCCCGTCACTTGGGCCTCCCGGACGGCTCTCCCGCGACAGTCCGCCCAGGCCTCCCGGACGGCTCTCCTGTGACCACCCGACACCCGGACACCCCGGAGGTCCACCCGTGACAGCCCGCCGCCCCCAGCCCGAGGAGGCCCTCCGGTGACCGTCCTCGCCTCCGCCCTCGACCCGGGCGCCCCCGACCACGTCGCGAACCGCGAGGCCATGCTCGCCCGGCTCGCCGAACTCGACGCCGAGCACGCGAAGGCCCTCGCGGGAGGCGGCGAGAAGTACACCGCCCGCCACCGGGGACGCGGCAAGCTCCTCGCCCGCGAGCGCGTCGAACTGCTCCTCGACCCCGACACCCCCTTCCTGGAGCTGTCCCCGCTCGCCGCCTGGGGCAGCGAGTACACGGTCGGCGCCTCGCTCGTCACCGGCATCGGGATCGTCGAGGGCGTCGAGTGCCTGATCACCGCCAACGACCCGACCGTACGCGGCGGCGCGAGCAACCCGTGGAGCCTGAAGAAGGCCCTCCGGGCCAACGACATCGCGCTGGCCAACCGCCTGCCCTGCATCAGCCTCGTCGAGTCCGGCGGAGCCGATCTCCCCTCCCAGAAGGAGATCTTCATCCCCGGCGGCGCGATCTTCCGCGACCTCACCCGGCTCTCCGCCGCCGGCATCCCCACCATCGCCGTCGTCTTCGGCAACTCCACCGCAGGCGGCGCGTACGTCCCGGGCATGTCCGACCACGTGATCATGGTCAAGGAGCGGGCGAAGGTGTTCCTCGGCGGCCCGCCCCTGGTCAAGATGGCCACCGGCGAGGAGAGCGACGACGAGTCGCTGGGCGGCGCCGAGATGCACGCACGCGTGTCGGGCCTCGCGGACCACTTCGCCGTCGACGAACCGGACGCCCTGCGCCAGGCCCGCCGGGTCGTCGCCCGCCTTAACCACCGCAAGGCGTACGCCGATCCGGCCCCGGCCGCGCCCCCGAAGTACGACCCGGAGGAACTGCTCGGCATCGTCCCCGGCGACCTGAAGGTGCCCTTCGACCCCCGCGAGGTCATCGCCCGGATCGTCGACGCCTCCGACTTCGACGAGTTCAAGCCCCTCTACGGCACCAGCCTCACCACCGGCTGGGCCACCCTGCACGGCTATCCCGTCGGCATCCTTGCCAACGCCCAAGGGGTCCTCTTCAGCGAGGAGTCCCAGAAGGCGGCCCAGTTCATCCAGCTCGCCAACCAGCGCGACATCCCTCTCCTCTTCCTGCACAACACCACCGGCTACATGGTCGGCAGGGAGTACGAGCAGGGCGGCATCATCAAGCACGGCGCGATGATGATCAACGCGGTGAGCAACAGCCGGGTGCCCCACCTGTCCGTCCTCATGGGCGCGTCGTACGGCGCAGGCCACTACGGCATGTGCGGCCGCGCCTACGACCCCCGCTTCCTCTTCGCCTGGCCCAGCGCCAAGTCGGCCGTGATGGGCCCGCAGCAACTGGCGGGTGTCCTGTCGATCGTGGCCCGGCAGTCGGCGACGGCCAAGGGACAGCCGTACGACGAGGACGCCGACGCCGCGCTGCGCGCGATGGTGGAGCAGCAGATCGAGTCCGAGTCGCTCCCGATGTTCCTGTCCGGACGGCTGTACGACGACGGGGTCATCGACCCCCGCGACACCCGCACCGTCCTCGGCCTGTGCCTGTCCGCGATCCACACCGCCCCCTACGAGGGCGCCCGCGGCGGCTTCGGCGTCTTCCGGATGTGAGGTTGTCTCCCTTGATGTCTTTCTCCTCGATCTCTCCCTTGACCGCACCATTGATCCGGACGGTCAACTCCGTCCTCGTCGCCAACCGCGGCGAGATCGCCTGCCGCATCTTCCGCACCTGCGCCGACCTGGGCATCCACACGGTCGCCGTGCACTCCGACGCCGACGCGAACGCCCTGCACACGCGCATGGCCGACACGGCCGTACGGCTGCCGGGCGCGGCCCCCGCCGACACCTATCTGCGCGGCGACCTGGTCGTGAAGGCGGCCCTCGCCGCGGGCGCCGACGCCGTCCACCCCGGCTACGGCTTCCTCTCCGAGAACGCGGACTTCGCCCGTGCCGTCCAGGACGCGGGGCTCGTCTGGATCGGCCCGCCCCCCGAGGCGATCGAGGCGATGGCGTCGAAGACCCGCGCCAAGGAACTCATGGGCCTGGCACCCCTGGACGCGGCCGAGGTCACCGAGGACGACCTGCCGGTCCTGGTGAAGGCGGCGGCGGGCGGCGGCGGACGCGGCATGCGCGTCGTACGCCACCTGGCAGACCTGCCCACCGCCCTGGAGAGCGCCCGCGCCGAGGCCGCGAGCGCCTTCGGCGACGGCGAGGTCTTCGTCGAGCCGTACCTGGAGAACGGCCGTCACGTCGAGGTCCAGATCCTCGCCGACACCCACGGCACCGTCTGGCCGCTGGGCACCCGCGACTGCTCCCTCCAGCGCCGCCACCAGAAGGTGATCGAGGAGGCCCCGGCCCCCGACCTGCCCGAGGCGCTCACCGAGAAACTCCACACGCTGGCCGTACGCGCCGCGCGCGCCGTCGACTACGTCGGCGCGGGCACCGTCGAGTTCCTCGTCTCCGCCGGCCGGGCCCACTTCCTGGAGATGAACACCCGCCTCCAGGTCGAACACCCGGTGACCGAAGCCGTCTTCGGCCTCGACCTGGTCGCCGAACAGATCCGCGTCGCCGAGGGCCACGCCCTGCCCGCCGACCCTCCACCCGCACACGGCCACGCGATCGAGGCCCGCCTGTACGCCGAGGACCCGGCCCGCGACTGGACCCCGCAGACCGGCACCCTGCACCGACTGGTCGTCCCCGGGGGCGTCCGCCTGGACACCGGTTACGCGGACGGCGACACGATCGGCGTCCACTACGACCCCATGCTCGCCAAGCTGATCGCCCACGCCCCCACCCGGGCCGAGGCGATCCGCAGGCTGGCGGGAGCCCTGGAACGGGCCACGATCCACGGGCCCACAACGAACCGGGCCCTGCTACTGAACTCCCTGCGCCACGAGGAGTTCACGACCGCCCGCATGGACACGGGCTTCTACGACCGCCACCTCGCCGCCCTCACCACCGGAACCCCCGACCCGCACGCCCCGCTGGCCGCCGCCCTGGCCGACGCCGCCGCCGGGGGCCACCCCCGCTTCGGCGGCTGGCGCAACGTGCCCTCCCAGCCCCAGACCAAGCGGTACCTGATGGCGGGGGAGGAGCACGAGGTCCACTACCGCCACACCAGGACCGGCCCGGAGGCAGACGGCGTCCGGGTCGTGCACGCCGATGCCGGGAGCGTGGTCCTCGAAGTGGACGGCGTCCACCGGAAGTTCGAGGTGACCCGCTACGGCGACCACGTCCACGTCAACACCACCACCCTCACCGCCCTGCCCCGTTTCCCCGACCCCACCACCCAACAGGCCCCCGGCTCCCTCCTGGCCCCGATGCCGGGCACGGTCGTCCGCGTCGCGGACCACCTGAAGCCGGGCTCAGCGGTGGAAGCGGGCCAGCCTCTCCTCTGGCTGGAGGCGATGAAGATGGAACACAGGATCACGGCCCCGGCAACGGGAACGCTGACGGCCCTGCACGCGACGCCAGGACAACAGGTAGAGATGGGCGCCCTCTTGGCCGTGGTCGAGGAACAGCCCACCTGAAGGGGCGCGGGGCTGTGTCGATATGCGGCTCCGCCGCGCGGGCGCGACAAGCCCCCACAGACCCGCACCCTCCTCCCGACGAACGGACCCTCTCCCTTAGGAGCCTGAAAATGTCCCCGGTCCTCGAATCCGAAGAACACAAGGCCCTACGAGCGGCAGTCTCCGCCCTCGGAAACCGTTACGGCCGCGACTACATAGCCACGATCAACAAAGAGGGCCGCCATCCCGACGAACTCTGGTCCGAGGCAGCAAAACTCGGCTACCTGGGAGTCAACCTCCCCGAGGCCTACGGAGGCGGAGGCGGCGGCATCACCGAACTCTCCATCGTCCTGGAGGAACTCGGCACCGCGGGCTGCCCCCTGCTCATGCTGATCGTCTCCCCGGCGATCTGCGGCACGGTGATCGCCCGCTTCGGTACGGAGGCCCAGAAACACGCCTGGCTCCCCGGACTCGCCGACGGCTCACGCCTCATGGCCTTCGGCATCACCGAACCCGACGCCGGCTCCAACAGCCACCGCATCACCACCACAGCCCGCCGATCCGCCGGAGGCGACTGGCTGCTCACGGGCCGCAAGGTCTTCATCTCCGGCGTGGACCGGGCGGACGCCGTCCTCATCGTCGGCCGCACCGAGGACGCCCGCACCGGCACCCTCAAGCCCTGCCTCTTCATCGTCCCCACGGACACCCCCGGCTTCGAGTACCGCCGCATCGACATGGAACTCCGCGCCGCCGAGAAGCAGTTCGAGCTGAGCTTCGACGACATCCGGCTCCCCGCCGACGCCCTGGTCGGCGACGAGAACGCCGGTCTCCTCCAACTGTTCGCCGGCCTCAACCCCGAGCGGATCATGACCGCGGCCTTCGCCATCGGCATGGCCCGCTACGCCCTCGCCAAGGCCGTCGAGTACGCCCGCGACCGCACGGTCTGGAGCCGGCCCATCGGCGCCCACCAGGCGATCGCCCACCCCCTCGCCCAGTCCCACATCGAACTCGAACTGGCCCGCCTGATGACGCAGAAGGCGGCCCACCTCTACGACGCGGGCGACGACGCGGCGGCCGGCGAGGCCGCCAACATGGCCAAGTACGCGGCGGGCGAGGCCTGTGTGAAGGCCGTCGACCAGGCCGTGCACACCCTCGGCGGCAACGGCCTCACCACCGAGTTCGGCCTCGCCTCGCTGATCACGGCCGCGCGCGTGTCTCGTATCGCGCCGGTGAGCCGGGAGATGATTCTCAACTACGTCTCCCACCAGACCCTGGGCCTGCCGAAGTCGTACTGACCGGCACCGTGTGGCGCGAGGAGGAACCATGTTCCGCAGCGAGTACGCAGACGTCCAGCCCCTCGAACTCCCCATCCACGAAGCCGTCCTGGGCCGCGCCCCGGAGTTCGGCGAGCTGCCCGCGCTGATCGACGGAGTCGACGGCACGACGCTCACGTACGAACAACTGGACCGCTTCCACCGCCGGCTCGCGGCCGCGTTCGCCGAGGCGGGCGTCCGCAAGGGCGACGTCCTCGCCCTGCACAGCCCCAACACGATCGCCTACCCGACGGCGTTCTACGCGGCCACCCGCGCGGGCGCCACCGTCACCACCGTGCACCCGCTGGCCACCCCCGGCGAGCTGGCCACACAGCTCCAGGACTCCGGGGCGAGCTGGATCGTCACGGTCTCACCGCTGCTGGAGACCGCCCGCGCCGCCGCCGAACGGGCGGGCGGCCGGTTGATCACCCGATCGGGTGAATGCCTCAAGAGGCATGCCATGCGCCGCGGGCGCCGCACTAGGGTTTGGGACTGTCGCACTGCGACGTCGCGGCAGGGTAGGGCGGGTATTACCTGCCTCTGGCGATCAGCCGGTGCCGGGGGGACGTCAGCGGTACCCAACCGCTCGAACGTCCGTGAACCTCAACCCAGGTGGGTTGGAATCCCTCTCCACGGAGGGGGAGGATGCCAAATATACGGCCTCACCGCCTCCGTGAACGCCCCGCCTCGGCGGGGCGCTTCCATCCTGCCCCCGTTGTCCCGGACGTCTTCCTCACAGCGACCCAGACGCACCGCAGCACTACCCTCTACGTGGCCCCACCGATCGTCCTCGCCCTCGCCAAGCACCCGGCCGCCGAGCGCTACGACCTCTCCACGGTCCGGCACATCCTCTCCGCCGCCGCGCCCCTCGACGCGAAGCTCGCCGCAGCCTGCTCCGCCCGCCTCTCCCTGCCGCCCGTCGTCCAGGGTTACGGCATGACCGAACTCTCCCCCTGCTCCCACCTGGTCCCCCTCGTCCAGGCCGCCGTCGCGCCCCCCGGCACCGTCGGCAAACTCATCGCCGGCACCGAGATGCGGATCGTCTCGCTGGACGACCCCGGCAAGGAGGTCGGCGTCGGTGAACCAGGCGAGATCGTCATCCGGGGCCCGCAGGTCATGAAGGGCTACCTTGGCCGCCCCCGGGCCACCGCCGACATGATCGACGCGGACGGCTGGCTCGCCACCGGCGACATCGGCCATGTCGACGCCGACGGCTGGCTGTATGTCGTCGACCGGGTCAAGGAGCTGATCAAGTACAAGGGCTTCCAGGTCGCCCCCGCCGAACTCGAAGCCCTCCTCGTCACCCACCCCGGCATCGCCGACGCCGCCGTCGTCGGCCACTACAACGACGACGGCAACGAGGTGCCGCACGCCTTCGTCGTCCGCCGGCCCACCGCCCGGGACCTCTCCGAGGGCGAGGTGATGATGTACGTCGCCGAACGCGTCGCCCCCTACAAACGCGTCCGCCACGTCACCTTCGTCGCCGACGTGCCCCGCGCGGCCTCCGGGAAGATCCTCCGCCGCGAACTCAGGGAACGCCTGTGACCGACCTGATCCACCGTGCCCACGACCGGGGCATCACCACCCTCACCCTCGACTCCCCGGCCAACCGCAACGCCCTCTCGGCGAGGCTGGTGGGGGAGCTGTCGGACGCGCTCACCCGGTGCGGCGAGGACGACGACGTACGCGCCGTCGTCCTCACCCACACCGGGAACACGTTCTGCGCGGGCGCCGACCTGCGGGACCCGCCCGACCCGAAAGCCATGGTCACGCTGCTCCGCCAGATCCTCGAACTGCCCAGACCCGTCGTCGCCCGCGTCACCGGCCACGTCCGCGCGGGCGGCCTCGGCCTGCTCGGCGCCTGCGACATCGCCGCCGCCGGACCGCAGGCCGGGTTCGCGCTCACCGAGGTCCGCATCGGCGTCGCGCCCGCCGTCATCTCCCTCACCCTCCGCCCCCGCACCGACCCCCGCGCCCTCGCCCGCTACTCGCTCACCGGCGAGACCTTCGGCTCCGCCGAGGCCGCCCGCATCGGGGTGCTCACCACGGCCGGCGCCGATGTCGACGACCTGCTCGAACCCGTGCTCGACGGACTGCGCCGGGCCTCACCGAGGGCCCTGGCGGAGACGAAACGCCTGCTCACGGCTAAGGTGCTGGAGAACTTCGACCTGGACGCGGGCGAACTGACCAGCCTCTCGTCCCGGCTGTTCGCCTCCGCCGACGCCCGCGAGGGCATGACGGCGTTCCTCGAAGGACGGGACCCGGGATGGGTGTTGTGAGCGTGACGGAAACAGGCCCTGGTGTGGATCGCGGCCCCAAGCAGGACCGCAGCCGCGTCACCCGTCAGCGCCTCCTGGAAGCCGCCGTGGCCTGCCTCGCCGAACACGGCTGGGCCGGCTCCACCGTCTCCGCCGTCGCCGAACGCGCCGGCGTCTCCCGGGGCGCCGCCCAGCACCACTTCCGCACCCGCGAGGACCTCTTCACCGCCGCCGTCGAGTACGTCGCCGAAGAGCGCTCCCTCGCCCTGCGCGCCCTCTTCCCCGAGGGCGCCGCCGACCGCGGGGACGTCGTCGCCGCCGTCGTCGACCTCTTCACCGGCCCCCTCTTCCGCGCCGCCCTCCACCTCTGGGTCGCCGCCTCCAACGAGGAACAGCTCCGCTCCCGCGTCACCGAACTCGAAGCCCGCGTCGGCCGCGAGACCCACCGCATCGCCGTCGACCTCCTCCGCGCCGACGAGACCGTCCCCGGCGTCCGCGAGACCGTCCAGGGCCTCCTCGACATGGCCCGCGGCCTCGGCCTCGCCAACCTCCTCACCGACGACACCGGCCGCCGCGACAAGGTGGTGGCCCAGTGGGCGGCCATCCTCGACGAGAAACTCGGCTGAGCCGCCCCGGGACATCAAGGGCTCGACCTCAGGAGCTCGACCTAAGGAACTCGACCTGACCTCGAAGGCGCATCCGTGAGCCGCAACTGGGCCCCGGGGTGCGGCCGTTCCTACCTGACGATCAACCGCATGCCCTCCGGCCAGCCGTCCAGATTGTGCGCCCCGTCGTTCCAGGACTCCGCACCGCACTGACCGCTTCAGGTGACACGGAAGACCGGCCAGCCGATCTCGGTGCGCCACGCAGCGGGATCGCTTGTGTCACGGGGGCCGACAACGTAGACCTCCCGTACCGGCCCGGCCACCGACATCGCGTTCTCCACCACCCAGGTCCCGAGTTCGCCGTACGTGACCTCGACGCCGTCGTGCTCGCCGACGTGGGTGGTGACGGCCAGTTCCGCGGCCGGCAGAGTCATGGGGTGCACGCGTCCGGTGCGAGGTGGCGCAGCGGTCGGCAGGTAGACGACCGCGTGGCCGCGCTCCTGCTCGAAAAGAGCGTTGTCGTAGCTGCCGCCCGGCGGTCCGGTCACGGCGGCGCCGACGGCTGCCTCCAATTCGGCCATCGCGCCTGCGTACCAGGTCGCGATGTCGCGATGTCCGACTACGGCCTCTACCGCCGCGACCGTCCGGGCGGGCTCCGCACGCAGCTCGACGTCGATCGGCGCGGGGTCGGGCCGGAGCAGGCGGCGCAGCGACACGACCGCGGCCCGGGTGCGGTCGAGCGTGTCCTCGAGGCGTTGCAGGTGGTCCGTCACCAGGGCCGCCCGGACACCGGGGTCGGGGGTCCGCAGGATCCGCTGCACATCGCTCAGGGGGACGTCGAGCTCGCGGAGCCGGTGGATGACCTGTGCGGTCGGGATCTGGTCCACGCCGTAGTAGCGGTAACCGGTGGTCTCGTCCACTACGGCGGGTTCCAGCAGGGCCGCCTCGTGATACCGGCGCAGGGTCCGTACGCTCAGGTGGGTCAGCCGCGAGAAGTCGCCGATGGTCAGCATCCCGTCATTCTGAACGCTCCCCCTGGGGGAGAGTCCACGGCTTGACCCTCCCCCGCCGTGAGGTCACACGGTGGGCTCATGACACAGCACACCGATCTCCCGTCCGATCTGCTCCCGACCACCGTGCGCGAGTTCTTCGCCGCCCACATCGTCCGCGACGCCGACACCGCCTCGTCGTTCCTCGCCGAGGACGCGGTGATCGTCGACCAGGACGAGACCTTCCGTGGCCGAGAGGAGACCTACGCGTTCCTGCGGGACGCCGGGTCCGAATTCGCATTCACAACCGAGCAGATCGGCGCTCACCGCGTCGATGACGCCCACTGGGTGGTGACCGTGCGGCTCGAGGGCACCTTCCCGGGGGGCGTCGCCGAGCTCGACTACCGGTTCGCGCTGCGGGACGACCTCGTCGCCGAACTCGTCATCGCCAACCACCCAGCCTGACCGAATCCGCACCACCCCGATCTTCAGTGGAGAGAAACATGTCTGGTTCGGATCGCGATCGTCTCGACGGTCGCCGGGCGCTGGTCACGGGCGGTTCGAAGGGCTCGGGGAAGGCCGTCGTGGAGAGACTGCGAGAGATGGGTGCCGATGTGTACGTGGCGGCGCGGACGATGCCCGACGGGTACGAGCACCCTGACCGATTCATCGAAGCGGACCTGTTGACGATCGAAGGCACCGATGCCGTGGCCGCTCGCATCGCAGAGGCCGGCGCACTCGACATCCTGGTGCACGTCGTCGGAGGGACGTCGACGCCGCCTGGTGGATTCGCGGTCATCACCGATGACCAGTGGCTCACCGAGCTGAACCTCAACCTCCTTGGAGCGGTGCGGCTGGATCGAGCTCTTCTCCCGGCAATGATCAGGGCCGGGTCGGGCGTGGTGCTGCATTTCACCTCGATCCAGCGTGAACTGCCCCTGTATGACGCGTCCTTGGCGTACGCAACAGCGAAGGCCGGGCTGCGCACATACAGCAAGGGACTTGCCAATGAGCTCGCACCGCGCGGCGTACGGGTCAACGCAATCAGCCCCGGCGGAATCGAGACCGAAGCCTACGAACAGTTCGTGGACCGGATCGCCGAGGGCAACGGACTCACACGCGAAGCGGCCAAGCAGACCATCTACGACTCCCTCGGAGGGGTACCCCTGGGACGATTCGCGAACACCGAGGAGATCGCGGACCTGGTCGGGTTCCTGGTCTCGGACCGCGCCTCGGCCATCGTAGGAGCCGAGTACGTGATCGACGACGGCACCGTCCCTACCGTCTGAGCCGGGCACCGGCTCCGAGCAGCCACTCGCGAACAGCTCGATCCCAGGCGGAACCCCCTCCTTTTGACCACCAGATGGCGGGCCGCATCGGCCACGTGACATCTGTCGACGACCCGTGAGCCGGGGCAGGCAGACACCCAGTCGACCACCGCAAGGAGAACACATGACCACTCACTTCACGGACCGGTCATCCGCCCAACTGGTCGGACCGCCCCCGCCCTTCGACCCGGAGCTCGCTCCCGTGCTTGCCCGTGCGGCAGACCTCTCCGGTCTGCCGTCCACGTTCATCGACGTCGGGTCGGCCGAAACGTTCCGGGACGAGGGCGTCGCCTACGCAAGCCGTATATGGCAGGCGGGCGGCCGCCTCGAACTGCACGTGTGGCCCGGTGGGTTCCACGGGTTCGACGTCGTGGCCCCCCATGCCGTGATGTCGCAGGACGCCATCGCCGCCCGAGTGGCATGGCTGCGCCGTCAGCTCTTGGTCTGACACGCAGCCTCGGCCGGGTAACGCGAAAGCGCGAGGCCAAGGAGCCCTCAGGGACTCAGCCGCTCCACCCGCCACGACCCGTCCGGCTCCGCCACGTACCGCAGCCGGTCGTGCAGCCGGTTCCACCGCCCCTGCCAGAACTCCACACTCTGCGGCACCACCCGGAAACCACCCCAGTGCGGTGGCACCGGCACCTGCTCGCCCTCCGGATAGCGCGCGAGCAACTCCTCGTACGCGGCGTCCAGTTCGGCCCGCGAGGAGATCACCGACGACTGCGCGCTGGCCCACGCCCCCAGCTGCGACCCGTGCGGCCGCGTCCGGAAGTACGCCGCCGTCTCGTCCCGCCCGGTCCGTACCGCCGTCCCCGTCACGATCACCTGCCGCGCGAGCGCGTGCCAGGGGAAGAGCAGCGTGACGTACGGGTTCACCGCCAGGTCACGGGCCTTGCGCGAGTCGTAGTTCGTGTAGAAGACGAAGCCACGCGCGTCGTAGGCCTTCATCAGCACCGTACGGGAAGCGGGGCGCCCCTCGGCGTCGGCCGTCGACACCACCATGGCGTTCGGCTCGAACACCGCCCCCTCCTGCGCGGCCTGGAGGAACCACCGCCCGAACTGCTCCATGGGACCGGCGGCCAGCTCGCTCTCGTCGAGCCCGTCGGCACGGTACTGCTTGCGCATGAGAGCCGGATCGTGATCGTTCACATGGTCATCCTGCCGTATGAACGGCAGGCCGGAGGAGAAGTGGCACTGAGTGCCGCCGACCCTCCCCAATCCTGGCACTCAGGCGTATGGTGCAGGAACCGCCTGTCGCACACATCAAGAGGAGCCGCCTGATGTCCGACTTCGTACCCGGGCTCGAAGGAGTCGTCGCGTTCGAGACGGAGATCGCCGAACCGGACAAGGAAGGCGGCGCCCTCCGCTACCGGGGCGTCGACATCGAGGACCTGGTCGGCCACGTCTCCTTCGGCAACGTCTGGGGCCTCCTCGTCGACGGCGCCTTCCGCCCCGGCCTCCCGCCCGCCGAGCCGTTCCCCATCCCCGTCCACTCCGGCGACATCCGCGTCGACGTCCAGTCCGCGCTCGCCATGCTCGCCCCCGTCTGGGGCCTCAAACCCCTCCTCGACATCGACGAGGAGCAGGCCCGCGCCGACCTCGCCCGCGCCGCCGTCATGGCCCTCTCCTACGTCGCCCAGTCCGCCCGCGGCCAGGGCCTGCCCATGGTCCCCCAGCGCGAGATCGACAAGGCCCAGTCCGTCGTCGAACGCTTCATGATCCGCTGGCGCGGCGAGCCCGACCCCAAGCACGTCGCGGCCGTCGACGCCTACTGGACCAGCGCCGCCGAACACGGCATGAACGCCTCCACCTTCACGGCCCGCGTCATCGCCTCCACCGGCGCGGACGTCGCCGCCGCCCTCTCCGGCGCCGTCGGCGCCATGTCCGGCCCCCTCCACGGCGGCGCCCCGTCCCGCGTCCTCGGCATGATCGAGGAGATCGAACGCACCGGCGACGCCGACGCCTACGTCAAGCAGGCCCTCGACAAGGGCGAACGCCTCATGGGCTTCGGCCACCGCGTCTACCGCGCCGAGGACCCCCGCGCCCGCGTCCTGCGCCGCACCGCCCGCGACCTCGGCGCCCCCCGCTTCGAGGTCGCCGAAGCCCTGGAGAAGGCCGCCCTGGCCGAACTCCACGCCCGCCGCCCCGACCGTGTCCTCGCCACGAACGTCGAGTTCTGGGCGGCCATCGTCCTGGACTTCGCCGAGGTCCCGGCGCACATGTTCACGTCGATGTTCACCTGCGCCCGCACCGCCGGCTGGTCGGCCCACATCCTCGAACAGAAGCGCACCGGCCGACTCGTGCGCCCCTCCGCACGCTACGTGGGACCGGGCACGCGCAGCCCCCAGGAGATCGAGGGCTACGCGGACATCGCCGCGCACTAGCGGACGGGACCGTACCGTCACGCGGGGCTGAGCAGCCCCGCGTGATGCCGCTCGGCGACGAGCGGATGCGCCCGCAGCTTCCCCTTCAGCTCGTTGAACCCGTACTCGGCGAACAGCGGGTTCCCCGGATCGTCGGTCACACCGGGCGCGGTGGAGGCGTACGGAAAGACCAGCGGCTCCACCCGGGCGTCGAGCCGGGGGTTGTAGAAGAACGGCACGGAGAACCGCTCGGTCGCCCCGGGCGGACTGACGACCCGGTGATGGGTGGCGAGCAGATAGCCGTTCGTCGCCACCTCCAGCAACTCCCCGAGGTTCACGACGAACGCCCCCGGAATCGGCGGCACGTCATGGAACAGCCCGTCCGCCCGCTCCACCTGGAGCCCACCGACCTGGTCCTGCAACAACAGGGTCAGGAACCCGTAGTCCTTGTGGGCGCCCACCCCCTGATCGGCCCCGTCCCCCGCACTCCCCGGATACCGCACCAGCTTCAGATGCGGATGGGCCCCCTCCCCGAAGATCGGGTCGTAGAAATCGGCGGGCGCACCGATCGCGACCAGCAACTCCCGCAGCAGCCGCTGTGCCACGGCACTGAGCCGGTCGATCCACGCGAGCGCGGCGGTCCGCAGCTCCGGCAGGGACGCGGGCCACTGATTGGGGCCCTGGAGCCACCAGTACGCCGGCTCCCCGGGCCCGGGACGCCGGACGGCCCGCTCGGCGCCGATGTCCAACTGGTCCCGCCAGTCCCGACTGCCGCCCGTCCGCTCGTCCCCGGTCCGCGTATAGCCCCGGAAATGCGGCGAGTTGACGTTGTCGAGGGCGAGCCGCTCGGCCTCGGGCAACGCGAAGAACGCCCGCATGGCCGTGTCGAGCCGCCGGATCTCCTCCTCCCCGATCCCGTGCCCGACGAGTTGGAAGAACCCCACGTCGTGCGCGGCACTGTGCAACTGCGCGTGCAGCAGCGCCCGCGCCTCGGGCCCGCGGTCGGCGGCGGAGAGATCGATGATGGGCAACTGGAGGTACGACGACGTGGTCGCTGAGTTCGTCATGAGATGCGTCCGTGCGTGAGAAGGAGGAACTGCCGGAACCGGGCCCTGAGATCAAAGATCCAAAAGATCGCTGATCTGAACCTGGACCTGAACTGGACCTGAACTGGACCTGAACTGGATCTGGGATTCAGCCGGAAGCCCGACAGCCCATGCTCGTGACGCGCACGAAGTCCACGTGCCGGCGTCGAACGAGTATCGGAAGCATGGTGAAAGCATACTGCGCCCTACGAAACGCAGACGACCCGCAGACTCTGGGTCCCTCCGCCCAGAAGGCGAAGAAGCCGGCCGGACGTACCGGCGAGTCTGCGGGTCGGGTGACTACTTGAGATTGGGCCGGCTGCGCGCTCAGTACGCACTGGTCCGGCACCGCACTGTGTGTGGTGCAGGGCCGCTAGCCCGCAGCCACCTCGTGCGTCCGGGTTTCATACATGTACCCGATCACCTCCCTTCTCACGTGCCCATCACTCTAGGAAGCGAGGTGGAGGCGTTCAAGCGCTTTTTTCGCAGGGATTCTCGAGGATGCCGTCGCGCCTGGCGTAGCTGTAGCCGTCGCCCCGTTGCAGCAGCCGAAGATGCCGGTGGCTGACGTTGATCCGGCCGACGGGCGCGGCGAGATTGTGCTGGCCCCGGGCCCGGACGGAGATGTGCCCCACCCACGTACCCGCCCACTTTCCGGACGGCACCGTGGCCTGCGCGAGATCCCCGCTGACGAACCCGTAGGGCCGCTTGCTTCGAGCCCTCCTGAGCCGCGGAAGCCGCCCGCCGGACCACCCGCGAGGCGTTTCCCGGCGACCCCCGGCCCCTGCCTTCCGACCCTCGCCGCCGCGCTTGCCTCGACGGCTCGCCGAGTCTCCCCCGGCGACCCTGCGGTTGCCTGCTCCGATGCTTGCCCGTGTCTCCCGGCGACCCGACCCAGCCGCGTCCGCTCCGACGGCTCGTGGTGCTGCCGGCGTCCTGCGGTGCCTGTTCCGATGACCTGCCGAGTCTCCCGCCGACCCCGCCGCGCCTACTCCGACGACCGTTCCAGTGCCTCCAGGTCCAGGGCCGCCGCGATGTGTATGGCTACGTCCTCCGCGTAGATCGCGTCCGTGCGTTCGAACGGGGTGCGGCCCGCGCCGCGGAGGAAGGTGACCACGCCGAGGGTGCGGCCGCGGCTGCGGAGGACCGCGCAGAGGGCGTGCACGGTCTCCGGGGGCCACTGGCGTCCCATGGCCCAGTCGCGGGCCGTCTCCGGTGCGGCCGTACCGGCGCTGGCGCGGACCGAGCCGGCGCGCTCCACGCACTGCAGGGCGGGGTGCCCGGGGCCGTAGCGGACGGGGATGCCGGCGTGGCCGGCGAGATGGCTGGGGCCGGGCCGGCCGGAGGGTGTGGCGGCGGCGCGGACGAGCCGGGCGGGCCCCTCGCCGTCGGCCATCGACCCTCCGGCCACGCGGTCGATGAGGGCGTGGTCGGCGAAGCCGGCGAGGGCGAAGTCGAGGTGGACGGTGGCGGCCTCGCCGGGGTCCTCGCACTCGGAGGCGGCGCGTGCGGCCCGATGGAGCTGGTTGACGCGGAAGCGGAGCTGCGCGGCCTCCTGCTCGGTCTGTTTGGACTCGGTGATGTCCTGGAAGAGCCAGCCGACGCCGAGCGGTACGGGCTCCTCGGCGAGGGGCGAGGCGAGGCGGAGGAATCCGCTGCGCCAGCACCGCCGTTTCTCGCCGTCGGGGGTGCGCACACCGACCCAGATCTCCGCGGGCGCGGGCGGAGCGCCCTCGGCGAGGACGTGGGTGAGGGCGCTCTCCAGTTCCTCGGCGCCTTGGGCGAGCAGCTCGCCGAGGGGGCGCCCGAGGACGGCCGTGCGGCCGATGCCGAGGGAGCGGGCGGCGTGGGCGTTGACGACGGCGGGGCGCAGGTCGGCGTCGACGAGGACGACGCCCCAGGAGGCGTCCTCGAAGAGGGCCTCGCTGAGCGCGATGGACCGTTCGAGGTCGATCTGGGCGTGGACCTCGCTGAAGGCGCAGTAGAGGCCGGCGGGCTTGCCGTCGGGTCCGCGTACGGCGGCGGACTGGGTGCGGACCAGGACGCGCCCGCCGTCCTTGGTGACCAGGGCGAACTCGTGCACCTGCCGGCCGCTGGCGTGCATGGCGGCCATCAGCCGCCCCTCCACCTCCTCGGCGTCGGCGGTGCGCACCGCCCACCCGGCGAAGCCGCGGCGGCCCACGGCCTCCTCGGCGCTCCAGCCCAGGATGCGTTCGGCCTCGCGGTTCCAGTGGGTGACGACGCCGTCGGCGTCGAAGGCGCAGAGGGCCGCGTCCATCCCGTCGAGGAGGGCGGCGAGGAGGTCGGAGCCACCGAAGTCCGTGGAATCCGTGGAGCCCTCGGTGCCTTCGGTGTCCTCGGTGTTCACCGTGCCCTCGATGTCCTCGGTGTCCTCGGTGTCGTCGTTCGTCGGGCCGTCCCGCTCGGGCTTGTCGGGCCCGAGTTCGTCGGTGGCCCCAGTACGCCGGGAAGCACTCACCTGAACCCCCTGCAGGCTGCGTTGCGTCCGCATGTACGGCTGGTACGGCGCGTCGGTTCGCTCACTCGCCATCATTCAACTCGAACGTGACCCAGCCCACATCCGCTTCACGCAAGATTTGGACGAAATCGTTGTACGCCGGATTTCCTCCTCACCCTTCTCAGCGTTCCCACGATTCCAGGGATGCAGTCAGCGGAGGTAGAAGATCCGATCTCCGTACTCGCGCATCACCCGGTCGTTCCAGTCGAGCCCGCCGTCGACGTTGCCGGAGCGCAGGAGGGGTGGTTCGACGCCCCGATCCGCGAGGGAGGCGGCGGCGGTGGCCATGACCGACTGCAGGATCGCCGAGGTGACGACGGTGGAGGCCGGGGCGAAGGGGGCGGGGATGGTGTCGAGGGTGAGTTCGGCGTCGCCGACCGCGATCTTCGAGTCGAGGACGAGGTCGCAGTGGTCCTTGAGGAAGGTGCCGGAGGAGTGGCGGGACGTCGTGCGCGTGGCGTACGCGACCGAGGTGACGCCGATGACCTTCGCGCCCAGTTCGCGGGCGTGCGAGGCCATCTCGACGGGCAGCGCGTTGCGGCCGGAGAGCGAGATCACCACGAGCAGGTCGCCGGCCCGCAGCGGGCTGCTGTCGAGCACGGCGGTCGCGAGCCCGTCGACCCGTTCCAGCGCGGATCCGAGGGTGGCGGGCACCACGTCCACGCCCACGGCGCCGGGGACCGCCAGCAGGTTCATCAGCGCGAGTCCGCCGGCCCGGTAGACGAGGTCCTGGGCGGCGAGCGAGGAGTGGCCGGCGCCGAAGGCGAACAGGCGTCCGCCGTCGACGACCGTGTCCGCGATCAGCTCTCCCGCCGCGGTGATCGACTCCGTCTCCTCGTCCCGTACGCGTTCGAGCAGCCCGATCGCCGCGTCGAGGAACCGCCCACCCGCCGTGCCGCCGTCCAGTCCCATGCGCCGACCCCTCCGCCTTCCGCGAGTCCTTGGTGACGCCGATCACGTTAGTGGTCTGGACCAGTGGGGTGTCAATACCGAGGGCACGGGCGCAGCCCCTGCTCTCCAGGGGTGCCGGGAAGTGCGCGAGCAGCCCCACTCACCCGCACCCGCATCCCGGCCTCGGCCGCCCACCCTCAGGGGCGAGCCGGCCCCGGAAAGTGGGGCGCCAGGTCACAAATCGGCCACCTGACCGGGCTCATACCGTCGTCGTTCCCCCGGCGCCGCCCGGTTGTCAGTCGGATGCGTAAGAATTGGGTCCAGGGCCAGCGCAGCAAGCCGCAGCAAGCCGGTGTGGCCGTCGCAGCCTCCGGCTGAATCTCATCGAGGGGCACGTATGTCCGGACTGATCGATACGACGGAGATGTATCTCCGCACCATCCTCGAGCTGGAGGAGGAAGGTGTGGTCCCCATGCGCGCCCGGATCGCCGAGCGGCTCGACCAGAGCGGCCCCACGGTGAGCCAGACGGTCGCGCGCATGGAGCGCGACGGCCTGGTGTCCGTCGCCGCGGACCGTCACCTGGAGCTCACCGAGGAGGGCCGTCGGCTGGCGACGCGTGTGATGCGCAAGCACCGCCTCGCGGAGTGCCTGCTCGTCGACGTGATCGGTCTGGAGTGGGAGCAGGTGCACGCGGAGGCGTGTCGCTGGGAGCACGTGATGAGCGAGGCGGTCGAGCGCCGCGTCCTGGAGCTGCTGCGCCACCCCACGGAGTCGCCGTACGGCAACCCGATCCCGGGCCTGGAGGAGCTGGGCGAGAAGGACGGCGCGGACCCCTTCCTGGACGAGGGCATGGTGTCGCTGGCCGACCTCGACCCGGGGACCGAGGGCAAGACCGTCGTCGTGCGCCGTATCGGCGAGCCCATCCAGACGGACGCCCAGCTGATGTACACGCTGCGCCGCGCGGGCGTGCAGCCCGGTTCCGTGGTGAGCGTGACGGAGGCGGCCGGCGGTGTCCTCGTGGGCAGCGGCGGCGAGGCGGCGGAGCTGGAGGCGGACGTCGCCTCCCACGTGTTCGTCGCCAAGCAGTGACCCTCCCGGGCCCGTAGCCGGGCCCGCACCGGGCCCACACCCGGGTCCGTATCCGGGCTCGCACCGGCATCCCGCGCTCGCCCGTGCCGCCCGCCAGCCCAGCGCCCATGCCCGTCCCTCGCGCCTGCCCCTCACCCCGTCGATCCTCGTCGGGGTCGGCCCGCGCACCCGCTGTTCGACGCGTGTCGGCGGATGTCCGTATCGCCCGCCAACTCCCGGTGCGCAAGGGGGAGTTGTGGTGTAGGAGGCCCGTGTCCGGGAACCCGTCCAATCCAAGATTCAGTGCGCTGAATCGCAGCGCTCGGGCCGTTCGCGTGCGAGGCTTGCGCGTGAGGCATATGACCTGAGGGGCTCTTGGCCGCCCGAGACGAGGATCCCGGGTGGTGAGGGAGGGGGCGGGGCGGATGTGCCGTGGACATGAGGAGGGCCCCGGCGCCGTGCGGCGCCGGGGCCTGTCCTCCCCTGTGCTGACCCGGAGCCCCGAGCTCCCAGGGTCATTCCCCTCGGACCGTTTTCCCCGAGCGGTCCGCCTCCCGTTGAAGATCTCCCCTCGGCGGCGGCGGGCAATCCTTGAGGGAGGTCACTCGAATGAGGGGTGTTGTCGCCAAGAGCGGCATCTTCGAATGTGTATTCGATAACGTGGGTGGCGTGTCGCTGTGTGACCCGCAGCATGACTGATGCGAGCGCCCCACACGTAACGTGTCAACCGATATGCACGCTGTAACACAAGTGCTCGCCGTCCGAGCGGCGCGCACGGCGCACGACAGCAGCTGGAGCAACGGCGAGGCGACGGCGAGAGCCAGGGCGGAAGCGACAGCGGATGCGGTACGGAAGCAGCACGACAGCGGTACGACAGCAGTTGGGACGAGTGGACCGGCCGGCTCGAAGCGGGAGCGAGAGGCGGGAGCGAGCGGTCCGGGCGGGAGTCTGGGGGGTGCCAATGGTGCGGCGCATCGACGTGAGGGGAGCGGGCGGCGTGAGTCTCGCCGCCTGGGAGTTCGGCGACCCGCCCAAGACCGGCGAGAACGAACCCCGGCCGGGGGTGCTGTTATTGCACGGCCTCATGGGCCGCGCCTCGCACTGGGCCCCCACCGCCCGCTGGCTCTCCGAACGCCACCGTGCCGTGGCGCTCGACCAGCGCGGACACGGCCAGAGCGAGAAGCCCGAGCAGGCCGCGTACACCCGTGAGGCCTACGTCGAGGACGCCGAGGCCGCCGTCGAACAGCTGGGCCTCGCCCCGGTCGTCCTGATAGGCCATGCCATGGGCGCGCTGACCGCGTGGCAGCTGGCCGCGCGCCGCCCCGACCTGGTGAGCGGACTGATCATCTGCGACATGCGGGCCTCGGCGCTCGGCGCGGCCTCGCAGCGCGAGTGGGAGAACTGGTTCAAGGCCTGGCCGCTGCCGTTCGCCACCCTCGCCGACGTCCGCAAGTGGTTCGGCGAGGACGACCCCTGGGTGGAGCGACCCAGCCCGTCCCGGGGAGAGTTCTACGCCGAGGTCATGCACGAGGGGCCCGACGGCTGGCGGCCGGTGTTCGAACCCGAGCAGATGCTGACGACCCGTGAGACCTGGGTCTACGACGCGCACTGGGAGGAGCTGACCCAGGTGCGCTGCCCGGCCCTCGTCGTCCGCGGCCTCGACGGGGAGCTGGGACGCGCCGAGGCCCAGGAGATGGTCCGGGTGCTGCCCCACGGCCAGTACGCGGAGGTCGCCGACGCGGGCCACCTGGTCCACTACGACCAGCCGGACGCGTGGCGCGCGGCGATAGAGCCGTTCCTGGACGGCTTCCCGGACTGAGCGCGAGGGCCCAGACACGCTCCTGGCCCCCTTCCAGGTCGCACGGCGGGACACCGCTCCACGGCTCCACCGCACCGCACCGTCCACTGCACAGTCCGCCGCACCGCTCTACCGCACCTCTCTCCCGCCCGTGCCGAAAATCCGTGAAGGTCACGGCACGGCGGCCACCCGCGAGCACGCTACGTCGTGTCACCTATCGCGGAGTCGCCGATGCCGTGCAAGCCCCCGCTCCTCGACGTCGGGACGGTCGCCGAGCTCTACTCGCAACTCGCCGGCGTGCTGGCCGGGTTCGCGCTGGCGGCCGTCTTCATCGTCATCTCCCACTTCCTGGGCGACGCCGCGCCGACCGGCCGCCGGGAAGAAGCGCTCGGCCAGGCCCTTCCCGCGCTCCTCGCGGCCCTGCTCGGACTGATCCTGAGTTCGCTCACCTACTGCATCGTCGCGGCCGACGGGGAGAACGCCGGCCGGGGTGGTGTTCGCCGTGTCCGTCCTCGGCTACGTGGCGTACGGCCGTCCCGGTCTGAACGGGATCCGGGTGCCCGGGGGCGGGGCCATCCGGACGATCGTCGTGGGCGGCCTGTCGGTCGTGGCCCTGTGCCTGCTGGGGGTCGTGACGACGATGGGTCTCGCCGACGCGGGCTGCTCCGTGCCCCTCGGTGCCGTGGTCGCCGTGCTGCTCTGCGGATTCCTCGCGGCCGTCGGCATGTGTGCCTGGCTCTTCACCACCCGCCCACCCCGCCCCACGGCCCCGGTCCCGTCACCCACGACGGCGTCCGTCGGCCAGGCCGTGTCCGTCGGTGCCGTCAGCCTCGTCGGAGGCGCTGTACCGGTCCTGGGGCCCACAGCCATCCGCGGGCGCGGGACCGTCCCACGATGTCGGCGCTGTGCACGGCCGCCACCACCATCATGACCGGCCACGCCAGAAAGGTCGTCCCGAGCTGTGCGTACGCCCCGTCCGTGCCCAGCGCGACGACCACGAACTCGGCCGGGAAGACCAACGCTCCGAGCAGTGCTCCCACGAGGGAGAGCCCCCACACGCGAGTGACGCCGCGAGAAGCCAGAGCCAGGCCCCCAGTGAGGACCAGGCCCATCAACACCCCGGCCACCAGGCTTCCCCCGGAGAGCACAGCCGCGTACCGCAGGTCACGGGCGGCGAGCCGGGTGCCCCCTCCTCCGAGGAGTTCCACAGGGGCCATCACCAGGGCGAGAGCGGCCCAGGGCAGGCTCGGAAGGCAAGCCATCAGCAGACCGACTCTCATACCGCGCCGCAGGATGCCCTGCCTGTCCATACGCCCCCCAGTCTTCGCACGAGCTGCCCGAAGGAGATCACGTGCGTGGCCTGGTCGCCAGTGGGGGGCGGGGCGCGGGGAACCGCGCGGCCGACCACGACCGAGAAGCCCGGTCGTGAAGCCGAGCCGCAGCCCCGACCCGGTGCGTCAGCGGCGGCCGTCCCGGCCGCACGCGTAGGCGAGCGGTGAGATCAGTTCTTCCGCGTCCGGCAGCCAGCGGTTGGCCGGGGTGGGGCGGCGGGCCCACTGCACGGCGCCCCGGGATCCGTAGCGCGTCGGCGGGGCGGCCACGAACTCGCCCTCGCCCAGCGCCTTGAGATCGAGCGCGAGCGGCGACCAGCCCAACTTCCGTACCAGGTCAGGGACTTTGACCGACGCGCCCGGGAGCACGAAGAACTGCATACGGCGGTCCGGCGTCCAGGTCACCGGCCCGAGCGTCAGCTCCATGCGTTCCATACGGGCGAGCGCCAGCAGGCCGGCGGTCTCGGGAACGTCGATCGTGTCGAACGTACGGCCGGTCGGCAGCAGGATCGACGCGTTCGGCTGCTTCGACCAGAGGCGGCGTGCGACGGTCGCACTGCCTGTCGCCTGGGTCGCCCAGTCCTCGCGCGCCGGGTGCGCGCCGGGGGTCGCGCACGCTGCGTTGCCGCAGGAACAGATCTGCACCCCGTCGACGGCTTCCAGCCAAGTGCCGGGGAACACGTCCCAATGGCGCTCTTCGGCGTATCGAACGGCGGTGTCCAGCAGCGATTCGCCACGCTGCTTCGGGATTTGGGCAGCTTCAGGGCCCGCGATGGTCTCTTCCACGATGAACACAACTCTAGCGGTCATCAGGGGTTACGGATGTCACATGCGCGGGGGAGAGCATCGTCAACGGGCCCGGGGCGCATGGGTGCATGTCCGGGGGCGCGCGAGAGGGATCACGAAGTGAGCCGGGTAGCCACGTGTGGGGTACAGCATCCGTGTTTACCCCGGCAATCCTGGCATGTCTCGCATCTTCGGTATGTCGGCGGGGCATTGATCTTCGAGGCCGGATCTTTTCGATACGTGGGTACACGTATGCGACGGGACGCGGTCACTGAAGGCACGTCAACTCGGTGCGTGGGCAAGGCACCACAGCCACAGGGGGTACGCCATGGCCGCAAGGCCGCTCGTCGCCAGGCAGCCGAACGAACGACTGCAGGCGCTCATCCAGGAAGCGGGCTGCTCCAACGCGGGGCTGGCCCGGCGGGTCAACATGTGCGGCGCGGAGCACGGACTCGACCTCCGCTACGACAAGACGTCCGTCGCGCGCTGGCTGCGCGGACAGCAGCCGCGGGGCCGGGCGCCCGCGATCATCGCCGAGGCCCTCGGCCGCAAGCTGGGCCGTACGGTCACCATCGACGAGATCGGCATGGCCAACGGCAAGAACCTGGCGTCCGGTGTCGGCCTGCAGTTCTCGCCCACAGTGCTGGGAGCCATCGAGCAGGTCTGTGAGCTGTGGCGCAGCGACGTGGGCCGGCGGGACTTCCTCTCCGGGTCCTCCGTGGCCGCCTCCGCCCTCGTCGAGCCCAGCCGTGACTGGCTGATCTCGGCGCCGGACTCGCAGGTGGCCCGCTCGGCGGGGCCCAGGGTGGGGCTCGCCGACGTGGCGGCCGTGCGCGCGATGACCCAGGCGCTCGTGGACCTCGACCACCAGTACGGCAGCGGGCACGTCCGGCCGGTCGTCGTGCACTACCTCAACAGCGTCGTCTCGGGACTGCTGGCCGGCTCCTACCGGGAGGCCGTGGGACGGGAGTTGTTCGCGGCGGTCGCCCGACTCACCGAGCTCGCCGGGTACATGGCCGTCGACACCGGTCAACCCGGACTCGCCCAGCGGTACTACATCCAGGCGCTCCGTCTCGCCCAGGCCGCGGGCGACCGCGCGTACGGCGGCTATGTCCTCGCCGCGTCCATGAGCCACCTCGCCGCGCAGCTCGGAAACCCGCGGGAGATCTCGCAGTTGGCACGCGCGGCCCAGGAGGGGGCGAGGGGGCGGGCGACTCCGCGCGCGGAGTCGATGTTCCACGCGGCGGAGGCGCGCGGGCACGCGTTGATGGGGGACGCGCGCGGTGCGCAGGCGGCTGCGGGGCGGGCCGTCGACGCGTTGGAGGCGGCGGATCCGTCGTCCGGGGACGACCCGGTGTGGATCAAGCACTTCGACGAGGCCTATCTGGCGGACGAGTTGGCGCACTGCCACCGGGATCTGGGGCAGGCGGAGGCTGCCGCCCGGCGGGCCGAGGAGTCCTTGGCCAAGCATCCGGAGTCGAGGGCGCGGCGGCGTGCCATCGGGTACGTGCTGCTCGCCACGGCACAGGTGCAGCAGCGGGAGGTCGAGCAGGCCTGCCACACCGGGTTGAAGGCGGTGGAGTTGCTGGGGTCGCTGCGGTCGAATCGGGGCGCCGAGTATCTGGAGGACTTCCAGCAGCGGTTGGAGCCGTTCCGGGAGGAGGCGGTGGTCCGGGAATTCGGTGCGCGCATGGACCTGCAGGCGGCGTAGGCGCTCCGCTCTGAACAGGGGGCCGCAGTTGTTTCGCGGCCGTGGGCCCGGTGGGGGCTGGTCGCGCAGTTCCCCGCGCCCCTTGGAGGGGCTTCGCCCCTCGGCAGGGCGGCGAAGCCGTCCTGCTCGGGCGCGGGTGGTGCGTGGGGTGTCGTTCGGACCCGGTAGCGTGAGTCGACGATTCCACAAGTCCCCCATTCGTAGGAGTCTCGGTGACGCAGAGTGGACAGGGCGAGGAGCCCTCGGCGCGGACCGCGCGCGAAGGCATCGTGCTGCCCTCGGACGGTGGGGCGCCGCTCCACCCGAGAGATCTGCCGCCGGCCCCGCTGCCGCCTGCCCCGGTTCGGCCGTGGGACCAGCAGCGGCAGTGGGGCTCCGAGGAGACCCCGGCGCCGTCCGCCCAGCCGCAGGCCGACCATTGGAACAGTGCGCCCCCCGCGCCGGAGTGGGGAGCGCACGGGGCGCAGGACGCGTACGGCACGGCGGGTGGACACGCCGGGTACGGCGCCCAGGGGGCGTACGCGCCCCAGGGTGACGCGGCCGGTCAGGCGTACGGGGCCTACGACGCCCCGGCCGCTCAGGGCTACGGCACCCAGGGTGGGATGCCGCTGCCTCCCGAGGGGGCGCCAGGGGCGGCCTACGGGGGCGCGGGGTATGGCGGGGCGGGGACGGGTGCGCCGTTGCCGCCGGTCGCGGGAGAGGTGGCCGTGCCGTCCGCCGGGGCGGCGCCCCAGGCACAGCAGCCGCAGCAGCAGCCGCAGAGCGCGCCGCTGCCGCCCGTGGACGAGGGGGCGACCCAGTACATCCCGTTCGTGCCGGCGGCCGGGGCCATGCCGGGGGACGAGGCTGCGACGCAGTTCATACCGCCGGTGGTCGCCCAGGCGCCCGCAGCCGAGGCCGCCACGCAGTTCCTGCCGCCGGTCGGGCCGGGCGCGCTGCCGCCGGAGGCGTCGGGGGACGCGACGGCGTATCTCGGGCGGGTCCCGGACCACGGCACCGGGCATCCGGACGAGGCGGCGACGCAGTACATACCGCCGGTGGCCGCGCAGACGCAGCCGCGCGCCCGGTCGTACGGCGCGCCGGGTTCGCAGCAGGGTCAGCAGCAGCCGGACGTGTTCGACAGCCTCTTCCGGAACGAGCCGGGGGCCGGTGGCGCCCCCGGGTCCACCCAGCAACTGCCGAAGATCGACCCCGGTCATGCCCCGCAGCCGCCGCGGGGTCCGGGCGGCCACGGCGGACCCGGCGGTCACGGAGGCCACGGAGGCCATGGTGGGCATGCCGGGCGGGCCTCCCAGAGGCGAGAGAGCGGGGGCGGCGGGGGCGGTCGTACGAGATCGCGGGTGCCGTTGATCGCGCTCGTCGGTGTGGGGATCGCGGTGCTCGGGATCGGGGCGGGCGCGCTGATGGCCGGGTCCGGGGACGACTCGTCGCCGAGCGACAACAGGCCGGTGTCGGCGTCCGGGGCGCCCGAGGAGTCGGCGTCCTCGTCGGCGGATCCGGCGCGGGAGCAGGCGGTCGCGCTCGACAAGCTGCTGGCGGACAGCGGCGACAGCCGGAGCAGCGTGATCAAGGCGGTCGCGAACATCAAGACCTGCTCCAACCTGGGCCAGGCCGCCACGGACCTGCGGGACGCGGCGAAGCAGCGCAACGACCTGGTCACCCGGCTCGGTGAGCTGCCCGTCGACCGGCTGCCGGACCACGAGGCCCTGACCACCTCGCTGACCAACGCCTGGAAGGCGTCCGCCTCCGCGGACAACCACTACGCCGCGTGGGCGGACCAGACCGCCAGGAAGAAGGGCTGCAAGAAGGGTCAGGCCCGCACCACCGGCCAGACCCAGGCCGGCAACCAGGCCAGTGCCACGGCCAGCGCCGAGAAGACCAAGGCCGCCGAACTCTGGAACAAGATCGCCAAAACCTACACCCTGACCGAACGCCAGGCGGTCCAACTGTAGAAGCCCGGCCCCGGGGCTGCTTGCCGACGGCACCCCGGGTCCCTTGGCGGCCGCACTCCGGGCCCCTTTGCCAGCCGCGCACCTGGGGTCTTTCGCCCGTCCCATCCCGGGCCCTTGGCCGGCCGCGCCCGGGGCCCTTCGCTGGCTGTACCCGGGGCCTCTTGCCAGCTGTACCTGGGGCCTTTCGCCGGTCGCCCGGGCCCTTGGCCAGCCGCACCCTGGGCCCTTGGCCGGTCGCACCCGGGGCCTTTTGCCGGCCGCGCCGGGCCTTTCGTCCGTCCCATCCCGGGCCCTTGGCCGGCCGCACCCGGGGCCTCTTGCCGGCCGCACCCCGGGGCCCTTCGCCGACCGCGCCCGGGGCCTCCCGCCGGTCGCACCCGGGGGCTTTTTGCCCGTGACGCCCGGGGCCCCGTCCGTCACCCCCGGGGGCGTTCGTCGGTCGTGACTCGATCGCGTGACTTCGGCGGTGCGGTCAGTTTGCTGCCTCCACCAGGGTCTTCTCCACGTTCACGAAGTCCCTTCGGGCCGCGATCAGTTGGCCCTTGCGGACGATCTGGAAGGTGACTTCGGGGTTGATGAGGCGGGGGAAGCCGGCGGAGGCGATGAGGTCCTCGAAGCGCCAGCTGAGCGGCGGGGTCAGGCCGCCGGTGCCGACCTTCAGACCGTCGTCGAGGACGCGCCGGATCGCCTGCGCGGTCACCTCTCCGTCACCGATCTTCCGGAGGACGGCCGTCAGCACGGTGTACGCGATCCACGTGGTCTGCACCCCCGGGTCCGCGGGATCGATCCGGTTGTCGCCGAACGCGTGCTCCCGGATCACCTCCTTCATCCGGTCCCACCGCTTGTCGCTCTCCACCGGGTACCAGCCGGTGACGTACGCCCCCTCGTACGGCCCCGACTTCCCCCCGGTCGCGTCGATCACCGTCTGGTCGACGCTGCCCAGGACCGTCCCCGTACGGACGTCCGGGAAGTCCGCGCGGTCGCGGCGGAAGGAGTCCATGAAGGTGAAGGTGCGGTCGCCCAGGGCGGGGACCACGCACCCCTCCGTGCCCGGCTCGGTGCTGGCCCGCCGCAGCGCCTCCCGGGCGTGCCCCCCGTACTCGGTCGCGTCCTCGGCGGCCAGCTGGTCCTCCGACGCGCCGTGGCCGCCGGACCGCAGTCCCGAGTTCAGCAGCAGCGGCAGCTGGTCGCCGGCTATCGAGTCGGGGCGGACGAGGGCGACCGGGCCGCAGTCCTCGGCGAGCTGCTCGCCGAGGCCGGCCATCAGGGAGGCCTGTCCGCCGTTGACCGGGTACGACAGGGCGCTGGCGAACTCGGCGTCGGTGACGCCGTAGCCGCCGATGTACGGGATGCCCGCCGACTCCAGCGGAGTGAGGAAGGAACGGCCGTGCTGACTGTACGATCCGACGACCGCGACGACGTCCTCGTCGGCGGCGCGGCGGGCGCACTTCGCGGCCGTCACCGTCTCGTTCCGGTCGTTGCAGGTCAGGATCCGCAGCTCGCGGCCGTTGATGCCGCCGTTGGCATTGACCCAGCGGGCGTACGCCTTGGCCATCGCGGGCATGCCGGGCTTGTTGGTGGCGGCGGTTTTCTCGGGGGCCCAGGTCATGACGGTGACGGGGCCGTCCCCGGTATCCCCCGTGGTACCGGGGACGACCCCGCACCCGGCGACGAGTGAGGCACACGCCGCCAGCGTGGTGGCTCTGACCAGGCGTGTGGCAAGGCTTGGGGGAGGGCCTGGGATCTGTGGTGTCCGTTGTGCCTGGAAGCCAGTCATGGCTCTGCACGATTCCGCCACACCACCAACCGGGGCGTGACGGACGGTCAACGTGAGGTGACCGGGGGGTGAATTGCGAGGAGCTACGATCGTATTTTCGAGTGGTTTCAGAGAGGAATGCGTGATCGATGACCGTCCAAGGCCCGGAGACCCCTTCCCGTCGTGGGCGTCGCTCGTTCACCATGGGCGGCATGCCACTGAATGACATGCCGTGGTGGCGCTGGCGCAGCAATGTGCGCTCCGCGCTGCACATGCTCTCCGACCCCGCGTTCCAGCAGAACGTCTGGCTGGCCGGTGCCGACGGGTACGGGGACGTCACCGACGCCGTGTACCGCCTGGTCGAGGACACCTGGCTGGACAACTGGTCCGCCGAGAAGTACGTCGGCACGATCTTCCGTGACGCCCAGGAGGCGGCCCTCGTCGACACCGCCGTGCTGCGCGTGCTGCGGATCATGCACCAGGTGGGTCCGGACGCGCCCGTCTCCGCGTACCTCGACCACGAGGCCTGGCCCGAGGCCGTCCGCGCCGCCCGCGAGGCCCACGTACGGCTCTCGATGAGCGACGGCGAGGACCCGGACACACCGCCGCGCACGCTCGAAGTGCTGCGGATCATGACCAGGGCGGCGTAGGGGGCCGTCCGCGGTCCGGCCCTCGGGACGGTTGCCGACGGGGGTACGCCATATGGGACCCTGTCGGGCATGAACGAGCAGTCCACCCGAGCCGCGGCGCCCGCCGACCAGTACGTCCTCACCCTCGCCTGCCCCGACAAGCCGGGCATCGTGCACGCCGTGTCGAGCTACCTCTTCATGACCGGCGGGAACATCGAGGACAGCCAGCAGTTCGGCGACCACGACACGGGTCTGTTCTTCATGCGCGTCCACTTCTCGGCGGACGCCCCGGTGAACGTGGACAAGCTGCGGGCCAGCTTCGCCGCGATCGGTGACTCCTTCCAGATGGACTGGCAGATCAACCTGGCCGACGAGAAGATGCGGATCGTCCTGATGGTCAGCAGGTTCGGGCACTGCCTGAACGACCTGCTCTTCCGGGCGAGCACGGGCGCGCTGCCCGTGGAGGTGGCGGCCGTCGTCTCCAACCACACCGACTTCGCCGAGCTGGTGGGGTCGTACGACATCCCCTTCCACCACATCCCGGTGACCAAGGAGACCAAGGCGGACGCGGAGGCGCGGCTGCTGGAGATCGTGCGCGACGAGAACGTCGAGCTGGTCGTGCTGGCCCGCTACATGCAGGTCCTCTCCGACGACCTCTGCAAGCAGCTCAGCGGGCGCATCATCAACATCCACCACTCCTTCCTGCCGAGCTTCAAGGGCGCGAAGCCGTACCACCAGGCGCACACGCGCGGGGTGAAGCTGATCGGCGCGACGGCGCACTATGTCACCGCCGACCTCGACGAGGGGCCGATCATCGAGCAGGAGGTCGAGCGGGTGGGCCACGGCGTGACGCCCGAGGGGCTCGTCGCGGTCGGGCGTGACGTGGAGTGCCAGGCGCTCGCGCGGGCGGTCAAGTGGCACGCCGAGCGGCGCATCCTGATGAACGGGCGCCGGACGGTCGTCTTCGCCTGAAGCCGGGCGGATGAGTGCGAGCCCGGGCCCGCCGACGCGCTCTACCCGGGTTCCCCGTGGACGTGAGCCGCGGTGAGCGGCGGATCCGGTACGCGGACCCCGGGTCCCTCACATACGGCTCAGGGCCGCCGCCGCGAAGAGCACGTCCCTGATCGCCTCCCGGTCGCCGCCCTGTCCGGCGGCCGCCTCCTCCGGAGGTACGTGCCCGGCGGCGAGCCGGCAGAACTCGACGCCGTCCAGGGCCACGTGGGCCACTTCGTGGTCGGCGGAACCGAGGGCCGCGGGGGAGTCGAGCGGGATCAGCCACTCCCCACCGCCGGAGCCCTCGATCTCCAGGCGGAGGCTGCGGCCGGGGGTGCCGGCCGGTACCAGGTGGCGGCCGGGCGGGGGCGGGGACGCGAGCCCGGTCCTGCGGCGCTCGGCCAGCGACGCGGGCAGCATGCGGGCCGCCAGGTCGATCATGCCGTGCAGATGGCGGCCGGAGGGCGGCTCGTACGGGTAGTCCACGGCCTCCGCGATGTCCTCCGCGTGAATCCAGCACTCGAACGCCCGATCGAGCATCGCGTCCTGGAGGGGAAGCTCGAAGCCGCCGTACGGGACGGTCAGGCGGCCTGACGTGCCTGAGGCGCCTGAGTTGCCGGGGGTGCCGGAGCCGTCGGGGTCGTCGCCGCCCGTGAACGAGGTGGTGCGGACGATGTCGTGGCTCTGTTGCCGCCAGGGGGCGCGCAGGGCGCGGGTGGGCGGGAAGTGGGACGCCTTCCAGTACGCCTCGGTGCGAGCCGCCGGGGAGAGGGCGACGGCGGACTCGCCGGGGCCCGGTTCGAGCCCGTCGTCCGGTCCGAGCGCCGCGAGCGGATCGTCCAGGCCGAGCGCCGCGGCGACGAGCCCGTCGACGGTGAGCAGGTGCGCGATGACCCCGGCGACGGTCGTACGACGGTTCACCGGGCCCGCGCCCTCGAACCAGCGCAGCCGGACGGGGGCGTGCCAGTCGGCGGCGCCGATGTCCTGGAGCAGGGCGTCCAGCCGGGCCGTCTCCGCGTCGTACGGGGCGGCCCAGCGGGGGACGGGGATACGAGGTGGGCGGCGGCGCAGGCAGGCGTCCAGTACCTGGGTGCGCAGGGCCGGGTCGAGGTCCAGGCTCTCCGGCGGGTGCAACAGCCCCACGGCCTCCCGCAGCCGCCGGGCCTCGTCGGCGCAGCCTCCGCACACCCCGAGATGCTCCTCCACCGCCAGCGCCTCATCGGCGGAGCACACCGCGAGGGCCCAGGCCCCGAGCAACGCCTTCAGCACCCGGTGCTCCAGCACGAGGGGAGGGCGGGAGCCGGGGGCCCCGGAAGAACCGGGCGGCACGGGGGTACCGGGGAGAGGGGAAGCCGGCGGAGGCGCTGCCGGGGTGGGGTGCGGCGTTGCGTCGGGCCGTGGGGGCGTCTCCGGGGTGGGGTTCGGCACGGCGTCGGGCAGAGGCATTCCGGTGTCCTCCACGGAGGTGCGCGGCAGCGGTATGCGGGGCGGCCCCACCGGCTCACCACCGCCATCCTGAGGCCCACGCGGCTCGCCCGGCTCCCCGGGCCCGCCCGGTTCGCCCGGCTGGCTCGGTCCGGCTGCCTCACCCGGCCTGCCTGAGCCGTCCGGGCCGTCCGGCTCGCCTGAGCCGTGGGACTCGCCCGGCTCGCCCGGTCCGCTCGGCTCCCCCGGTCCGTCCGACCCGCTCGGGCCGCCCATGCCGCTCGCCATGGTCGGTTCGCCGCGGCCGGTTCCGGGGCCCTCGCCAAGCTCGTTGCCAGCCCTCTCCGAGAGTCCTTCCTCGGGTCCGTTCCTGAACCCTTCCGCGGGCCCTTCCCCGGGTCCGTTCCTGAACCCTTCCGCGGGCCCCTCCTCGAATCCGTCCTCGTCCCGCTCGTCGGGGCCGGTTCGGCCGGCCGGACGGCTTCCGTGGTCGGAGGCGGGTCGTGCGGTCGGGTCGGCGGAACCCGGCCCGGTCGGGCGGGGCGGGGTGGGGGTTCCCCCGTTCTCCGGCTCGGGCGGTTCGTGCGGGCTCGGTGTGGTGGTCATGTGCGGGGCCCGGGTTCGGGTGGGGTGCCGGAGGGGCGGGTGTCGTGGGCGGTGGAGAGGAGCTGGAGGCCGAGGCGGAGGCGGCGTCGGGCCTCGTCCTCGGTGACGCCCAGGTCGGTGGCGGTCTGGCGGTAGTCACGGCGCTGGAAATAGGCCAGTTCCAGCGCGGCCCGCAGCGGGGCGGGCATGGCCTGCACGATGTAGTCCGCGCGGGCCGCCACCGACGCCTGGTGGACCTTGCGTTCCAGGTCCTCCGCCGTGCCCTCGCCGCCCCGGGCGAGCGCGGCGGTCTCGTCGGCCCGCAGCCGCTGGACCGCCAGCCGGTGGGTCAGCGCCGCCACCCAGGACCGCAGCGGCCCCTGCTTGGGGTCGTACGCCTCGGGGTTCTCCCAGAGCCGCAGGAACACCTCGCGCGTGATGCCGTCGGCGCCCCGCTCGTCGCCGAGGACACGGTGGGCCAGCCCGTGCACGAGGGACGCGAACCGGTCGTACAGCTCACCGAGCGCCGCCGCCTCGCCCCGCGCCAGCCGCTGCTGCATCTTGCGGTCCCAGCGGGGCGGTGCGTCCATCGTCGCCATACAGCCCCTCACCCTGCTCTCACCTGCGCCGTTCCTGATGACCGCCCGGTCCGCTGTCGGTCGGCCGTCGGCTGCCCTCCGACCCGATTCCAGCCTGTGCGCACCGCCGTCCCGAATGTAGTCGGCACCGCTGACCGCGCACGCCCCTTTATGGCAATGCGCGCCCCTCGCGGGGCCGGAGGTGGTATGCACCTCACGGGTAAGCCGTTTCCACACCGCCCACGTGGGCGTCCGCCCGCCTTCCGTATGCCTGTACGACCATATGAGGTGCCTGATCTGCACGAATCCAACCGAGCTGGGCCCGTCTGAGTCCAGATCGGATCGATCCTGAAGCCATTCGTGATCAAAGTTCGATCACATGCGACCGTACTCGATGGAAAACGCACCGAAAAGGGCCTGGAATTGGCTCGCTTACCCCGCGCTTTCGCCGGGCCCTCGGTGTTTCATGGAACGACGGCGGGGCAGCCGCGCAGCAGGAAGCGGTGCAGTGGCTTCCGGTTCGGCGACTGAGAGGCATCGCGGTGGCGTTCGAAGTGACCGACGGCGAGCAAGGCGAATGGGCCGTACTGCATGTGTCCGGGGAGATGGACCTGGTCACCTCGCCCGTGCTCCGTCAGCGGGTGCACGAGGCGGTGGCCGACGGCCGCCGAAGTCTCGTCCTCGACCTCTCCGCCGTCGTCTTCTGCGACTCCAGCGGCGTGGGCGTACTGGTCGCCACCCGCCGTCTGATGCGCTCCTGCCGGGGACGGCTCCGGCTGATCCTCCCCGCCGACGGCCGCGCGGGCGGCGGCCCGGCGGAAGGGGCGCACGTCAACCGCGTCCTCGACGCCCTCGGCGTCCGCCGTCTCTTCGACGTCCATCCGGACGTCCCCTCGGCGGTCGCGCCGGACGCGGACGACCGGGCCGACCCCCTGTCGGCCTGACCCCGCACCCCTCCCATGAGCAGTACGTACGTGTGATATGTCCCACTTGGGGTGTCTCGGCGGCCACACAGTTGTCCCGGAATTCCCGCAGTCTTGGTACAAGCGCCGCTTTCCGCTCCGCCCGGGCTTCTGACGTCGTACGCTCCGTCCGAGAAGCACCCCACTTGACGTAAGGCGGGCCCGAGGAGACATGGTCAGCAGCGAGTACGAGCGCAGGATCGCCGCCCGGTTCGCCACCTTCGACCAGGACGGCAACGGCTGGATCGACCGCGAGGACTTCAGCGCGGCGAGCAAGGCGGTTCTCAACGAGTTCGGCACCACCGCCCGTTCGGACAAGGGCCAGGCCCTGTACGGCGGCGCCGAGGCCTTCTGGCAGGGCATGGCCGGCATAGCGGACCGGGACGGCGACCAGCGCATCACCCAGGACGAGTTCGTGAACGGCGCGGTCAAGCGGCTGCGCGACAACCCCGGCCGTTTCGCCGAGATCGCCCGCCCCTTCCTGCACGCGGCCCTCGCCGTCGCGGACGCCGACGGGGACGGCAAGGCCACGGTCGAGGAGACCGCCCGGGTCCTCAAGGCCCTCGGTGCCCCTGAGGAGGTCGCCGCCGCGGCCGCCGCCACCCTCGACACCGACGCCGACGGCAAGGTGGACGAGGTGGAGGTCGTCGACGCCTTCGCCCGCTACTTCACCGTGCCGGAGTAGGCGGGCGGCCGAGAGCGGCCGGCGTCGGCGGTCATGAATAGCGTTCGCGCAGCTTGTACTTGAGCACCTTCCGCAGGGTCTCGTTGCGCGGGAGGGCGTCCACCAGCTCCAGTCGCTCCGGCAGTTTGTGGACGGACAGCCCTTCCGCGCGCAGCCAGCCCGTGACGTCCGGCAGCGTCAGCGCATCGGCTCCCGGCGGCTGTTCGACGACCGCGCACACCCGTTCCCCGCGCTCCGCGTCCGGCAGCCCGATCACCGCCACGTCCTGGACGGCCGGATGCCGGTGCAGCAGGTCCTCGACCTCCTTGGCCGAGATGTTCTCGCCCTTGCGGATGATGACGTCCTTGAGGCGGCCGGTCAGCACCAGATGGCCGCTGTCGGTGAGATGCCCGAGGTCGCCGGTGACGAAGAACCCGTCCGCGTCGAAGGCCGCCGCCGACTGCGCCGGGTCCAGGTACCCCTGGCAGACGGCCTCCCCGCGCAGCCGCACCTCCCCGTCCGGCGCGATCCGGATCTCCATCCCCTCCGGCGGCCGCCCCTCCGTCGTCGCCAGGTTCTCCGCCGAGTCGTCCGGCGCCCCCATCGTGATCATCGGCACCTCGGTCATGCCGTACCCATGGGTGAGCTGGACGCCCATCTCCCGCACGACCGCGTGGTAGAGCTCGGGCGGCTTGGGGGCGCCGCCGCCCGCGAGCAGCCGCAGGGAGGGAATCAGCGGTTCGCCCGGCTGCTTGCGCTGCTCGGTCAGGAACATCGAGTAGAACGCCGTCGACCCGCCCGCCACCGTCACCCCGTGCTTGCGGTACGCCTCCAGCGCGGCCGGCAGCGCGAAGTGCTCGAACAGCACGGCCGGGAAGCCGTAGAGCAGGAGCATCACCATGTAGTCGGGGCCGCCTATGTGCGCGTACGGGAAGGCGATCGAGCCCACGTCGGCCGCGCCGAGCCGCAGGGCGTGGGCGAGGCAGGAGCCGCCCGCGATCAGTGAACGGTCCGTGTGCAGGACGCCCTTGGGGTCGGAGGTGGTGCCCGAGGTCCAGTAGATCCAGCGGACGGAGGTGCCGTCGGCGGGTGGGGCGGGCAGCGTCGCGGGGTCCCCGTCCGGGAGGCGGTCGTACGCCTCGAAGATCCCGCGCGCCTCCAGCCGTCGGGCCATCTCCGTGTGGTCGAAGCCCCGCCACTCGCCCGGGACCGCGAAGAACTCCGCCCGGGACTCCCGGAGCGCGAAACCGACCTCGCGGTCGCGGTAGAAGGGGATGACCGGCGACTGGACGGCGCCGAGGCGGGCCAGGGCGAAGGAGAGCAGGACCGTCTCGATCCGGGTGGGCAGCTGCCAGGCGACGACCGTGCCGGGACGTACGCCCCGGTCGTACAGCCCGGCCGCCACCCGCTCGGCGCCGGACCGCAGTTCGCCGAAGGTCAGAGTGCGGTCGTCCTGGAGGAGCACGGGCCGGTCGGGGGTGAGGCCGGCGCGGCGGTCGAGGAGTTCCCAGAGGGTGCCGGACCCGCTGAGTACGTGGGCGGTATCGGCGGCCTCGGTCGCCTCGGTCGCCTCGCTCACATCGGTCACATCGGGCGCATCGGTCACGGAGGGCCCCCTGCCGCATTCAACTGACGATGTGTCAGATCGTGGGCAGAGCGTAGGGCCGGGCGCCTTGTCGGTCCAGAGGTGCGCCACTAGCCTGCTGGAGAGGACCTAGCTGACGGTCCGTCAGAAATGGCTCGCTGGAGGGGACCCATGACCGAACTGCCCCGCATCATCAGCGTCGACGACCATGTGATCGAGCCCGCGCACCTCTTCGAGACCTGGCTGCCGGAGAAGTACCGCGACCGGGGCCCCAAGCCCCTCACCGCCGGAATCGGTGAGCTCGCGTACGTCGGGGGCAAGTACCAGATCACGATGGACCCGGACGGACCGCCGACCGACTGGTGGATCTACGAGGACCTCAAGTTCCCGTACAAACGGAACATCGCGGCCGTCGGGTTCGACCGGGACGAGATGACGCTGGAGGGGATCACCCGCGCGGAGATGCGGCGCGGCTGCTGGGACCCGAAGGCGCGGCTGGCGGACATGGACCTCAACCACGTCGAGGGCTCGCTCTGCTTTCCGACCTTCCCGCGCTTCTGCGGCCAGACCTTCGCCGAGGCGCACGACAAGGAGGTCGCCCTGGCCTGCGTCCGCGCCTACAACGACTGGATGGTCGAGGAGTGGTGCGGCGACAGCGGCGGCCGGCTGATCCCGCTCTGTCTGATCCCCCTGTGGGACATCGACCTCGCGGTCGAGGAGATCGAACGGAACGCCGCCCGGGGCGTCCGGGCCGTCACCTTCTCCGAGATCCCCACCTACCTCGGCCTGCCCTCCATCCACTCCGGCTACTGGGACCCCTTCTTCGCGGCCTGCCAGGACACCGGCACGGTCGTCAACATGCACATCGGCTCCAGCTCCCAGATGCCGGCCGCCTCCCCCGACGCGCCCCCCGCCGTCCAGGCCTCGCTCTCCTTCAACAACGCGATGGCCTCGATGATGGACTTCCTCTTCAGCGGGGTCCTGGTGAAGTTCCCGACCCTCAAACTCGCCTACAGCGAGGGTCAGATGGGCTGGATCCCGTACGCCCTGGAGCGCGCCGACGACGTCTGGGAGGAGCACCGCGCCTGGGGCGGGGTGCGCGACCTGATCCCCGAACCGCCGTCGACGTACTACTACCGGCAGATGTTCTGCTGCTTCTTCCGCGACAAGCACGGGGTCGCCTCGCTGGACGTCGTGGGCCGGGACAACGCGACCTTCGAGACCGACTACCCGCATGTCGACTCGACCTTCCCGCACACCAAGGAGGTCGCCCTCGACCACGTCAAGGGCCTCGACGACGAGACGGTCTACAAGCTCATGCGCGGCAACGCGATCCGCATGCTCGACCTCGACTTCGACCGCGACCGCGGCCTCGGCACGTAGGGCCCCGGCCGATGGATCTCGCGTACAGCCCGGAGGAGGAGGCGTTCCGGGCGCGGCTGCGGGAGTGGCTGGCGAAGACGCTCCCCTCGCTGCCGCCGAAGCCGTCGCCCGACGACTGGCCGGGGCGGCGCGCCTACGACCTCGGCTGGCAGCGGACGCTGTACGACGCCGGGTACGCCGACGTCCACTGGGACGCCTCGCCGACCATCCGGCTGATCTTCCTGGAGGAGACCGAGAGGGCGGGTGCCCCGTACGTGGGCGCGGGGTTCGTCGGGCTGCTGCACGCCGGCCCCACCATCGCCGCCGAGGGCACCGCCGAACAGCGGGCGCGCTGGCTGCCGCCGATCCTGCGGGGCGAGGAGGTGTGGTGCCAGGGGTTCAGCGAACCGGACGCCGGGTCCGACCTCGCGGCGCTCCGGACGCGCGCGCGCAGGGAGGGCGACGAGTACGTCGTCAGCGGGTCCAAGATCTGGACCTCGCACGCCGAGGTCGCCGACTGGTGCGAGCTGCTGGTGCGGACGGACGGGCAGGCGCCGAAACACCGGGGCATCTCCTGGCTGGCGATGCCGATGGACGCGCCCGGAGTGACCGTACGGCCGCTGCGCACCCTCGCCGGTTCCACGGAGTTCGCCGAGGTGTTCCTCGACGAGGTGCGGGTGCCGGTCGCCAACCGGGTGGGCGCGGAGAACGACGGCTGGCGGGTGACCATGGTGACGCTGTCGTTCGAGCGGGGCACGGCGTTCGTGGGTGAAGTGGTCGCCTGCCGACGGGTGTTGGGGGAGGTCGCGAGACAGGCGCGGGCGAACGGGGTCTGGGACGACGCGGGTGTGCGGCGGCGGCTCGGGCGGTTGCACGCGGAGTTCCGGGCGCTGTGGCGGCTCACCCAGTGGAACGTCAGCGAGGGGGAGGCCTCCGGCGGGGTGCCGGGGGTGGGGGGCTCGGTGTTCAAGCTGCGGTATTCGCGGGCTCGGCAGGAGTTGTACGAGGCGGCTGCGGAGGTGTTGGGGGCGGGTGCGCTCGATCTGGGGTGTGGGTGGGTTCTCGACCGGCTGAGTTCGTTGTCGTACACGATCGCCGCGGGGACGTCGGAGATTCAGCGGAACATCGTGGGGGAGCGGATCTTGGGGTTGCCGAAGGGGTGAGGTGGGACGAGGGCGCCTAGTGGGCTGGGGGCTGGGGTGGGCTGGCGGGTGCTGGTTCGGTGGGGGTTCTCGCGCAGTTCCCCGCGCCCCTGGAAGCGGCGCGTGTCGCACTGCTCGGCGTTGGAGAGGGGCTGTGGGCTTGTGCGGTTTCGACTGACCGAGGATCAGCGGGTGTTGAAGAGCGGCTTCCGGGAGGTGCTGGCCCGGCGCTTCGGGGCGGAGGAGTTGCGGGCCGCCGTCGACGGGGGTGGCGGGCTGGACCGGGGGCTGTGGCGGGAGTTGGGGGAGGTGGGGTTGTTCTCCCTGCGGCTGGCCGAGGACGAGGGCGGGGTCGGGCTCGGGGTGCCGGAGGCCGTGTTGGTGTTCGAGGAGGCGGGGCGCGCACTGCTGCCCGGGCCGCTCGTGGCCACCCATCTCGCGGCGGGCGTGGTGCCGGGCGCGGCGACGGGGGAGACCGTGGTGACCGCTGTCGGGGGTGGCGGTCTGGTGGAGTGGCTGGACGAGGCCGATGCGGTGACCGGCGACGCGGCCGGGGCCGTACCGCTGCGATCGGTGGACCCGTTGACGCCGTTGCACCGGGTGCCGGGGGGCCGTTCCGCCGTCCGCCCTGATGATCTGTTCGTACTGCTCACCGCCGCCGAGCAGGTGGGCACGGCCGTGCGGGCCTGCGAGGCCGCCGTGGAACACGCCCGGACCCGGGAGCAGTTCGGGCGGCCGGTCGGCGCCTTCCAGGCGGTCAAGCACCTCTGCGCCGAACTGCTGGTCCGGGTGGAGGTCGCGCGGGTGGCGGTGTACGCGGCGGCCGTGACCCTGGACCCGGTCGACATAGCGGCGGCCCGGCTGCTGGCCGACGAGGCGGCGGTGCGCGGCGCCCGCGACTCCCTTCAGGTCCACGGTGGTTCGGGGTTCACCTGGGAGGCCGACGTACACCTGTGTCTGAAGCGTGCGTGGGTGCGGGCGGAACGTGGCGGATCAATTACGGAGAGTGAGGAGATGTTGGCGGGAGAACTGCTGAGCGACGCGAGTTGAGCGCGCTGACCAGGGCGGGAAGGGGAATGCGTGGCAGTCGCCCGGTCGAATGTCGCGGAACGTGGCATACCGGAATTACCGAGCGTCGATATCGTGTTGTGTCCTAGGCGTGACTTGTCACGGCCTGGAGTCGGAGTTCCGCTCCGGTACCTTCTGGTGGATGCGAGTGGTTCCGAGGTCGAGCCGAGCCGGTGTTGCCCCTGTGGCGGCCCCGGATCCGGCGGTGCCCGGCGCTCGTGAAGTGGGCCGGAGTCTCGACGCCCCGGTCTGTTCGACTCCCCGCGGCGAGCGTCGCACAGTATGCCGTATGCGTACTCCTTCGCGCTGGAATATGCCCGAAGCGCTTGTTGGGGTGACTGTACGTCAACCATGCTGTCCTGTAAGGGGATCACGTTCCGTGATCCCGGTGCCGATGGTGTCGACGGCGGTGGCGTCGGCCAGGCAGCAGATGACCACGATCGTGGCCCCAGAGGGGCGTGCGGCGATGTGTCCGCCGGTTCGGATGGTGTGAGCGGTGCAGGTGCTTCAAGTGCAGCTGGAGATCCGGCCCGACCCCGCAGAGGTGGGTCGCGCACGGAGATGGGCCCGTGCACGGCTCTCCGGGTCCGGTATAGGGGACGACGAACCGCTCGCCGAGACGCTGATCCTCCTCGTCTCCGAGCTGGTCACCAACGCGGTCGTGCACACCGGGCGTCCGGCGGTGCTGCGGCTGCTGCTGTCCGGCCTCCGTGACGGCATGATCGGCAAGGTCCGCCTGGAGGTCGTCGACGGCAGCGCGTGTCCGCCGGCCCCGCGGTGCGCCGACGGGGACGAGACGGGCGGGCGCGGCCTCGCCCTCGTCGACGTCCTCGCGGACCGCTGGGGCTGGAGCCACGAGGGCGTCGGCAAACGGATCTGGTGCGAACTGGACCGGGTGGTGCCGGGGGCTTCGGGGGCGGCGAGCGGTGTGGGCGCCTCGGGCTTCGGAAGCGGTGGAGGCGTGGCGACGACTCCCGCGGTCTATCCGGCGTGCAGCGCGGCCACGGGTGTGGCGGCGGTGGCCCGGGAGAGCCTGGCGGTGCGCGAGGGGTTGGCGTACGAGGCGGTGTAGGCCGGGGCGAGGAGGCAAGGAGCAGGGGCCGAAGCCCCTGCTTTCAGGGGACGAAACCTCTGCTTCCAAGGGGCGCGGGGAACTGCGCGATCAGCCGCATGTCACCTGGGGTCGCGCGGCGAGGCGCACTCCCGAGTCAACAGGCGCACTCGGTCACCCACATGTGCGCCGCACACGCCTGCGCGTGAGCGCGCTGCGTTGGTCGGCCCCCGGCGGTAGCCGAACCGTGCGCCGGGACGTGCTCCCGTACGCACCGCCGCTACGCCGGTTCCACGCGGCCGAGCCCCCAACGGGTGTTGACGCGCCATGTCCGTTTGATCACGCTTGTGTTCAGCGATTCGCCGCGAGGGGACGACGAGGGTCACGGTCACGGAGGCCCTCGACGAGTGTGGGTCGTGATTCGGCACCGGCTCACCGCAGGGCCCGGGGAACAAGGGCGGGTACGCCGAAGCCGGATGGCGGCGCGCGGTGCCGTGCTCGGGGCGGGCGGCGCGCCGCCAGTCGGCCTGCGCGCCCGCGGGAGGCGGTCTACAGGATGGCGATCGGCGCCACCGGTGTGCCCGTCGCCCCGACGAACGGCTCCGGCATCGCCGAGAGCAGGAAGTCGTACCGCCCTGCTTGTCCACAGGCTGTGGACAACTCCTCCAGGTTCCAGTTCTGGCCCTGCGGCATCCCCATCTCGACCAGGTCGAGCGCGTGCACCGGCAGCCACAGGTCCTCGACCTCCGGAGGGAAGATCTCGAACGTCAGGGTGTCATTGGCGACGGCCGCCACATCACGCGCGTGGAACCACTCGGGGGTGCGCAACGACAGCCCCGGCGACGGGAACGCGTACGCGTGCTTGTCCCCGGCGAGATAGGACCGGATCTGCCCGGTGCGGACCAGCACGATGTCGCCCGCGCGGACCCGGGTGCCCGCCAACTCCTCGGCGGCGTCCAGGTCTTCCGGGGTGACGGCGTGGCCGCCGGGCAGCCGGTCGTCGGCCAGCCCCAGGGCGCGCGGAACGTCCAGCAGGACGCCGCGCGAGACGATGTGCCGCGCCTTGTCGATACCGGCGAAAGCCGCGCCGCCGTGCGGGGTGATCGTGTCCGCGGGACGGCCGTTGTAGATCCGGCCCGAGTGCGAGACATGGGTGAGCGCGTCCCAGTGGGTCGCCGACTGGAGCCCCATGGTCACCGCGTCGTCGCTGCACGCGACCGTGCCCGGACCGAAGATCTCCTGGTTGATCTGCACCATCGCGTGCAGCGGGTTCACCCGGCCCGGCATCATCCCCGTCTGCACGCCGTCCTGCTGCAGGGGCAGCGCGAGCGGCACGCGGCGACCGGAGCGCACCGAGGCGGCGGCCTGCCGGACGACCTCGTCGGTGATCAGGTTGAGGGTGCCGATCTCGTCGTCCGCCCCCCAACGCCCCCAGTTGTTCACGCGCTTGGCGATGTCCGTGAACGCGGCGAACTCCGTGGGCGATGACATCGGGCCTCCCCGGGGGCTTGTGGTGGCGTATCCGGCGGGTCGTAGAATCGCCGTACGAGCAAATCTAACGACCCGTCAGATAACAGTGCATCAGATGTGCGCGACATCGGGTAGCGGTCCGGCAGGCAGCGATTCGGTGATCGGTGGTCCGGCGAGCAGTGGTTCGCCGGGGGACGTGATGAGGGGAAGGGCTCGGGGTGGGACATTTCCTGGCAGACAAGGTCGTCGCCGTCACCGGAGCGGGGCGGGGGATCGGCCGGGCGGTCGCCCTCGGCGCCGCCGCCGAGGGAGCGCGCGTCGTCGTCAACGACTACGGCGTCTCCGTCGACGGCTCCGAACCCACCAGCTCCGTCGCCGAGGCCGTCGTCAAGGAGATCGAGGCGGCCGGGGGCGAGGCGGTCGCCGTCGCCGACGACATCTCCACCATGGCCGGCGGGCAGCGCGTCGTGGACACGGCGGTCGAGACGTACGGACGGATCGACGGGGTCGTGTGCGTCGCCGGGATCCTGCGGGAGCGGATGCTGTTCAACATGGCCGAGGAGGAGTGGGATCCGGTGATCGCCACGCACCTCAAGGGCACCTTCACCGTGTTCCGGGCCGCGTCCGCCGTCATGCGCAAGCAACGGGCCGGGACCCTGATCGGGTTCACCAGCGGCAACCACCAGGGGTCCGTCTCGCAGGCCAACTACAGCGCGGCCAAGGGCGGGATCATCTCGCTGGTACGCAGCGCCGCGCTTGGCCTGCACCGGTACGGGGTGACCGCGAACGCGGTGGCGCCAGTTGCGCGTACGCGGATGTCGGCGGGGGTGCCGATGGAGCTCACCGAGATCGGCGAGCCGGAGGAGGTGGCCGCGTTCGTGGTGTATCTGCTGTCCGAGCGGGCCCGGGAGGCGGGGATCACCGGGCAGGTGTACACGGTCGCCGGGCCGAAGATCGCGGTGTGGGCGCAGCCGCGGGAGTTGCGCGCCGCGTACGCCGAAGGGGGCTGGACGCCGGAGCGGATCGCGGAGTTCCTGCCGGGGGCGGTGGGGGTGGATCCGATGCCGATGCTGGAGCGGGTGGAGGGGATGGCTCGTGCGGCGGCGGATGGGGCGCGGCCGAACGCGTGAGGGGGTGGGGGTGCCTGTGCGTCGGCGGGTACGGGTGCGTCGTGGTTGCTCGCGCAGTTCCCCGCGCCCCTGAAAAGCCGGGGCTGCGCCCCGTGCCTTTCGGCCCGCCGCCGGTCGCCGCACGCGACGGCACACGGTCATCAGCTCGGCGGTCATCCGCTTGGCGGTCATCTTGGAGGCGGCATGGACTTCGGGTTCAGTGATGAGGACGAGGCCTTCCGGGCGGACGCGCGGGCCTGGTTGGGGGCGCACGCCGGGGTGCGCGTGGAGCGGCGGGTCTGGGAGCGGACGCTCGGTGCCGCCGGGTGGGTCGGGCTCGGCTGGAGCGAGGGCGGGTACGGGAACCGGACGGCCACGCTCGTCCAACAGGTGGTGTGGGCCGAGGAGTACGCGCGGGCGGACGTACCAGCCCGCTCCGGTCACATCGGGGAGAAACTGCTCGCGCCGACGCTGATCGCGTTCGGGAGCGAGGAACAGAAGCGGCGGTTCCTGCCGGCGATCGCGCGCGGCGACGAACTCTGGTGCCAGGGGTACAGCGAGCCCGGCGCCGGGTCCGACCTCGCCGGTGTGCGGACGAAGGCGGAGCGCGCGGGGGACGGGTCGTACCGGATCACCGGGCAGAAGATCTGGACCTCGCTCGCCCACGAGGCCGACTGGTGCTTCGTGCTGGCCCGGACCGAGGCGGGCTCCGAGCGGCACCACGGGCTGTCGTTGCTGCTCGTGCCGATGGACCAGCCGGGGCGGATCGAGGTGCGGCCCATCCGGCAGATGACCGGGACGAGCGAGTTCAACGAGGTGTTCTTCGACGGGGCGCACGCCCGCGCGGAGCATGTCGTCGGGGGCGACGGGAACGGCTGGCGGGTCGCCATGGGCCTGCTCGGCTTCGAACGCGGGGTGTCGACACTCGCTCAACAGATCGGGTTCGAGCAGGAGTTGGGCAGCGTCGTGCGGGCCGCCGTGGACAGCGGGGCGGTGGACGACGCCGTCGTACGCGATCGACTCGTGCGGCAGTGGGCTGAGTTGAAGACCATGCGGTGGAACGCCCTGCGCACGCTCGGCGGGGCGGAGGGCGGCGCGGAGCCGGGCGCGCCGAGCGTGGCCAAGCTGCTGTGGGGGCGGTGGCACCGGCGGCTCGGGGAGCTGGCGATGGAGGTGCGGGGCGCGGAGGCGGCCGTCGGACCACGGGAGTGGTCGGCGGCGGAGCCGTACGCACTGGACCCGTCGCAGCAGTTGTTCCTGTTCAGCCGGGCCGACACCATCTACGGCGGTTCGGACGAGGTGCAGCGCACGATCATCGCCGAGCGGGTGCTCGGTCTGCCGAGGGAGCCGAGAGGCTGAGAACACCGAAGGGTGGAGGCCATGCGCGGAGTGGTGTTCGACGGGAAGCGGGCCGAGGTCGTCGACGATCTGGCCGTGCGCGAGCCGGGGCCCGGTGAGGTGCGGGTCGCGATCACGGCCGCCGGCCTCTGCCACAGCGATCTGTCGGTGGTGGACGGGACCATTCCGTTCCCTGTTCCCGTGGTGCTCGGGCACGAGGGCGCCGGGGTCGTCGCGGAGGTGGGGGCGGGGGTCCGGCACGTCCGGCCCGGGGACCACGTCGCCCTGTCCACCCTCGCCAACTGCGGGGCCTGCGCCGACTGCGACCGAGGGCGGCCGACCATGTGCCGGCGGGCGATCGGGCGGCCCACGCGGCCGTTCTCGCGGGGCGGGCGGGAGGTCTTCCAGTTCGCCGCGAACTCAGCCTTCGCGGAGCAGACGGTGGTCAAGGCCGTGCAGGCCGTACGGATACCGGAGGACATCCCCTTGACCTCCGCCGCGCTGATCGGGTGCGGGGTGCTGACCGGGGTGGGGGCCGTGCTCAACCGGGCCAAAGTCGACCGGGGGGACAGTGTCGTCGTCATCGGGACCGGCGGGATCGGGCTCAACGTGGTGCAGGGCGCGCGGATCGCGGGAGCCACGCGGATCGTCGCCGTGGACGCGAATCCGGAGAAGGAGGCGGTGGCGCGGCGGTTCGGCGCCACGCACTTCCTGACGTCCGTGGACGGGGTGCGGGACATCCTCCCCACCGGCGCCGACCACGCGTTCGAGTGCGTCGGCCGGGTCGACCTCATCCGCCAGGCCGTCGACCTGTTGGACCGGCACGGGCAGGCGATCCTGCTCGGGGTGCCGGCCGCGACCGCCGAGGCGTCCTTCCTCGTCTCCTCCCTCTACCTGGACAAGTCGATCCTGGGCTGCCGCTACGGATCGTCGCGGCCGCAGCGGGACATCGCCCTCTACGCCGACCTGTACCGGGAGGGGCGCCTGCTCCTGGACGAACTGGTCACGGCCACCTATCCGGTGGAGGACTTCGCGAAGGCGGCGGAGGACGCGGGGGAGGGGCGGGTGGCCCGGGCGGTGCTCACGTTCTGAGGGGCTTGGGTGCGCTGGAAATTGTGGTTTCGGCGGTCGCGGTGGTTGCGGTGGCTTCGGCGGTGGCGGGGGCGGTCGCGGTGGCGCGGAACGTCCGCCGGTACGCCGTCGGGGTCACTCCCAGCGCCCCTTGCAGGTGCTGCCGCATGGACTGGGCAGTGCCGAAGCCCGCGTCATGGGCGATCTGGTCGATGGTGAGGTCGGTGGATTCCAGGAGGTGGCGGGCGCGTTCGACGCGCTGCTGGGTGAGCCACTGGCCCGGGCTGACACCGACCTCCTCGCGGAAGCGGCGGGTGAACGTGCGTACGGACATGGACTCCCGCGCGGCCATGTCCCGGAGCTGGATCGGTTCGTGGAGCCGCCCCAGGGCCCACGCGCGGGCGGCGGTCGTGGTCGCGCTCTGCGGCTCGGGCAGCGGGCGCTGGATGTACTGGGCCTGACCGCCGTCCCGGTGCGGTGGCACGACCGTGCGCCGGGCCACGTCGTTGGCGACGGCGGTGCCGTGGTCGCGGCGTACGAGATGCAGGCACAGGTCGATCCCGGCCGCGACGCCCGCCGAGGTGAGGACGTCGCCGTCGTCGACGAAGAGGACGTCCGCGTCGACCCGTACCTTCGGGAAGAGCCGCTGGAAGTGCTCCGCGTGGTACCAGTGCGTGGTCGCCGGGCGGCCGTCGAGGAATCCGGCCGCGGCGAGGACGTAGCCGCCGGTGCAGATGGAGACCAGCCGGGTGCCGGGGCGGACGTGGGCGAGGGCGGCGGCCAGTTCGGGGGTGAGGACGCCCTCCTCGTAGACGGGGCCGAGTTCGTACGCGGCGGGTACGACGACCGTGTCGGCGGTGGCGAGGGCCTCCGGGCCGTTCGGGACGAGGACCGCGAAGTCGGCGTCCGTCTCCACCGGGCCGGGCGGCCGGATCGAGCAGGTGACGATCTCGTACAGCGGCCGTCCCGCCGCGTCCCGCGCCTTGCCGAAGATGCGCTGCGGGATGCCGAGCTCGAAGGGGAGCAGACCGTCGAGGGCGAGCACGACGACGCGGTGCGGGGCGGTGGGCATGGCCCGATCCTAGCGAATGCTGTCCTTTCGGCCACTCGTCCGGGATGACCGCAGGTCGGAAGCTTGACGGCATGACCCAGACAGCCGACGAGGCGGACTCCCGAGCCGCAGCCGACTCCCCTACGGCCGCTGAGCCCCGTGCCGCCGCCGACTCCCGATCCGACGCGGGTGCTGATGATGGAACGGGTACGGGAACGGGAGCCGGAGCCGCTGCCCGGCCGGGCCGGATCCACCGGGCCTGGTTCGTCGCCGCCGTCACCTTCGTGACGATCATCGGCGCGGCGGCCTTCCGTTCGCTGCCGGGGCTGCTGATCGATCCGCTGCACGCGGAGTTCGACTGGTCACGGGGCACGATCGCGTCGGCCGTCTCGATCAACCTCGCGCTGTACGGGCTGACGGCCCCCTTCGCCGCCGCGCTGATGGACCGCTTCGGCATCCGACGGGTCGTCGCGGCGGCGTTGACGGTGATCGCGGTCGGGGCCGGTGCCACGGTGTGGATGACCTCGGCCTGGCAGTTGATGCTCTGCTGGGGGCTGCTGGTGGGGCTGGGGTCCGGCTCGATGGCGCTGGCGTTCGCGGCGACCGTGACCGACCGCTGGTTCACCGAACGGCGGGGTCTGGTCTCGGGCATCCTGACCGCGGCCTCGGCGTCCGGGCAGCTGATCTTCCTGCCGCTGCTGTCGTGGATCGTCTCCGAGCGCGGCTGGCGGCCCGCCTCCGTGACCGTGGCGCTCGCCGCGCTGGCCGTCGTGCCCTTCGTCTGGCTGCTGCTGCGCGACCATCCGGCGGACGTGGGGCTGAAGCCGTACGGGGCGCGGGAGTTCGTGCCGAAGCCGGGGCCTGTGCACGGGGCCGCGCGGCGGGCGGTACGGGTGCTGTCGTCGGCGATGCGGACGGGGCCGTTCTGGCTGCTGGCCGGCACGTTCGCGATCTGCGGTGCGTCGACCAACGGCCTCATCCAGACGCACTTCGTGCCCGCCGCCCACGACCACGGCATGCCGATCACGGCGGCGGCCTCGCTGCTGGCGGTCATCGGGGTCTTCGACGTCCTCGGCACGATCGCCTCGGGCTGGTTCACGGACCGCTTCGACTCACGGCGGCTGCTGGCGGTGTACTACGCGTTCCGGGGCGTCTCGCTGCTCTTCCTCCCGATGCTGCTGGCGCCCGAGGTCCATCTCCCGATGGTCTTCTTCATCGTCTTCTACGGCCTCGACTGGGTGGCCACCGTGCCGCCCACCATGGCGCTGTGCCGCGAGCACTACGGCGAGGACAGCGCCATCGTCTTCGGCTGGGTCCTGGCCTCGCACCAGGTCGGCGCGGCCCTCGTCGCCTTCCTCGGCGGCCTCGCCCGCGACGTCTTCGGCGGGTACGACGTGGTCTGGTACGCCTCGGGCGCGCTGTGCGCGGCGGCGGCCCTGATGGCGCTGGTGATCCGGCGAGGACCGGTGGGGCGGACGGGGGTGCCGGTGGGGGCCTGAGGTGCCGGGCGGACGCGGCCGGGAAACCGTGCGGCGCAACGGATTCGGCCGTGGCAGCCTCCCTGTAAGTGGGGAGGGGTGCTGGTGATGTTCAAGGCGGGGACAGCCGGGGTGCCGGACGAGGACGGGGGCGAGAGAGGGGCTCGCGCGGGCGCGGCGCCGTCCGCTGTGTCCATGGCAGTACTGGGCGCGGAGGGCGGGCTGTCGTGCGCGGTCCTTCTTCTGGTCGGACTCGACTCGGGGCGGGCGCCCGCAGCGTCCTTAGGGCTGTTGCTGCTCTCCCCGCTGCTGCTCCTCCTGATTCTTTTCGCTGCCGCCCTCATGAGCGTGGCGTACGTGCTCCCGGCCGTGGCGCTCGCGCACTGGACGGCGCGGCAGCTCACCGGCAGGGTCGCGTGGTGGTGGATCCCGCCCGCCTGCAGCCTCTGGGTGCTGCCCGGCCTGGCCGTACCGTCCTGGCTGCTCCCCGGCCTTGTGCTGTACGCGGCGGCCCTGCCTCCGGCCATGGTCACCCACCACACCCTTGTACGCGCCGACAGGGGCCGCCCGGTGCAACCCTGCGCGGCGATCATCCTCTGGGGCACGCTGGCCACTCTGTGTCTGCTGCTCGTGGGCGGGGCGGTGTCGGCGGCCTAGTCGAGCGTCAAGCCGCCGAATCGGCCCCGGTGGAACAGCAGCGGTGGTGTCGCTTCGGTGTCGGTGCCCAGGGACTCCACGCGGCCCACCACGATCAGGTGGTCGCCGCCCGGGTGCACGGCCTGGATCGTGCAGTCGATCCAGGCGGGGGCGCCGGTGAGGCGGGGGGAGCCCGTCGCGGGGGCCGGGGTGTGGTCGACGTCGGCGAACTTGTCCGCGCCGCTCACCGCGAACCGCCGGCACAACTCGCCCTGGTCCGCGCCGAGTATGTTCACGCAGAACACGCCCGCGCGGGCGATCCGGGGCCAGGTCGTCGACGTACGGCCGACCATGAAGACGACGAGGGGCGGGTCGAGGGAGAGCGCGGAGAAGGACTGGCAGGCGAAGCCGGCGGGGAGGTCGGAGGGTTGACCGTGGAGGTCGCCGTCGGCGTGCGCGCCGGTGCGCTCACCGGGACGCGTGCCGGTGCGTTCACCGGGGCGCGCGGCGGGGGCGTCGGCCGGTGGGGTTCCCGGGGCCGTGATCACCGTGACGCCCGTCGCGAAGTGGCCCAGGACGCGGCGGAACTCGGCCTGGTCGACCGGTGCCCGCTCGTGCTCGCCGACGCAGCGCAGGTCCGGGCGGGGCAGGGCGTCGACGACCGGGGGCGCGTGCGCCGCCCCACGGACCCTGTCCGCCGGGGCCGCTCTCAGATAGCGGACGGCGGCTGCCGCCATTCCCGCGTGTCCCATCACGTGAGTCATTAGAGCTGACGGCCCGTCAGAAGTGAAGGCTCATGCCGACGCGGCCTCAGCCGTCAGCGGCCCTCGAAACGCGGTGTCCGTCGATCCACGAAGCTCGCTACGCCCTCCTGGGCGTCGGCCGTCGTCATGTTGATCTCCTGCGCGGCGGCCTCGGCGGCGAAGGCGGTGGCGCGGTCGGTGTCGAGGGAGGTGTTGACCAGGTGCTTGGTCGAAGCCAGGGCCCGGGTCGGGCCGGCGGCCAGGCGTTCCGCCCACGCGCGGGCCGTCTTCTCCAGGTCCTCGGCGGGGACGACACGGTTGACGAGGCCGAGGCGCTCCGCCTCGGCGGCGGACAGGGCGTCGCCGAAGAACATCAGCTCCTTCGCCCGCCGCGGGCCGATGAGCCGGGGGAGCAGATACGCGCCGCCGCCGTCGGGGACCAGCCCGCGCCGGACGAACACCTCGATGAAACGGGCCTCTTCGGCCGCCAGGACCAGGTCGCAGGCGAAAGCGAGGTGCGCGCCGATACCGGCCGCGGTGCCGTTCACCGCCGCGATCACCGGCTTCTCGCAGTCGAGTACGGCCGCGATCAGGCGCTGGGCGCCGAGCCGGATGACGCGCGCCACGTCACCGGGCACCCGCTCCCCGCCGTCCGTCGCCGAGCCCCGCAGGTCCGCGCCCGCGCAGAAGCCGCGGCCCGTGGCCGTGATCACCACCGCGCGCACGGTGTGGTCGGCGGAGGCCTCGCGGAGGAGCCGGATGAGGTGTTCTCGCTGGTCGGGGGTGATGGCGTTCATCGCCTCGGGGCGGTTGAGCGTGATCCACGAGACGGCGTTGTCAGTGGCGTGCCGTATCAATGAGTCACGGGATTTTTCGGGATGTTCAAGGGGGGAAGCGGACATGTGGGTGCTCCGATTCTTACGGGGAGTGATCGTTCTCCTGGGTGTGTGCGGTGCCTTCCTCGCGCGTCGGCGCTCAGCGGCACACTGCCAGCGCGTCCAGGGCCACCGCCCCCTGCCCCCTCGGCAGCACCATCAGGGGGTTGATGTCCAGCTCCGCTATCTGGTCCCCGAGTTCGAGCGCCATGCGCTGCACGCGGAGCACGACCTCCACGAGGGCGTCCACGTCGGACGGGGGAGCCCCGCGCACCCCGTCCAGCAGGGCCCGCCCGCGCAGTTCGGCGAGCATGGCGTGGGCCTGGTCCTCGCCGAAGGGCGGCACCCGTACGGCGGAGTCGCGGAGCACCTCCACGAGGACACCGCCGAGGCCGACGGTGACCGTGGGCCCGAAGAGGTCGTCGTGGGTCACGCCCACGACCATCTCCACGCCCCGCTCCACCATCTGGCACACCAGTACCCCGTCGAGGGAGACGTCCTCGTAGCGGGCGATGTCGGTGAGTTCGCGATAGGCGTCGCGGATCTGGCTCGCGGAGGTCAGGCCGATCTTCACCAGGCCGAGCTCCGTCTTGTGGGCGATGCTCGCGCCGGACGCCTTCATCACCACCGGGTAGCCGACGAGGCTCGCCGCGCGTACGGCCGCCGCCGCGCTGGTCACCAACTGCTCGCGCGGCACGCGGATGCCGTACGCCCGCAGCAACTGCTTGGCCGCGTGCTCGCTCAGCTGCTGCCCCGGCCGCATCAGCGCCTGCGCCTTGCGGAAGGAGGGCGAGGGGGAGCGGGGTGCCTCGTCGAAGGGGGAGCGGTAGGCGGCCGTGAAGCGGGAGTGGTCGAGGTGGGCGCGGACGGCCGTGATGCAGTTGGCGAAGGTGCGGAAGGTCGCCACCCGGGACGACCCGAGCAGCGTCTCGCGGTACGCGGCCTCGGTGCCCACCGGCGACCCCCACACCACGCACACCAGCTTGTCCGTCCGCTCCGCCGCGTCCACCAGGTCCTGGGCGAGCTTGTCGCTCATGGGCGGGAAGGGGCCGGTGATGGGGCAGATCAGCACCCCCACCTCCGGGTCGTCGAGGATCGCGTCGAGGATGCGGGGGCCGCGCCAGTCGCCCACCGGGTGGCCGCCGTTGTCGACGGGGTTGGCGACGCTCAGATAGTCGGGGATCCACTGGTGCAGCTCGGCCTGCTTGGCCTCGGAGAGTGTGGGGAGGGGCAGTCCGGCCTCGGTGGCCAGGTCGGCGAAGTGCGCGCCCGTGCCGCCCGAGATCGAATAGACGACGACGCCTTCGGGCCTCGCCACGGGCGACCCCGGGACGCGCGGTCGCCCCGCCCGTGCCAACAGGGTCGCCGTGTCCTGGAGTTCGTCGAGCCCGTCGACGCGGATCACTCCGAACTGCCGCATCGCCGCGTCGACGACTGCGTCCGCGCCGGTGAGCTTGCCGGTGTGGGAGGCGGCGGTCCGGGCGCCGGTCTCGGTGCGGCCGACCTTGACGGCGACGACGGGGACACCGCGCCGGGCGGCACGGTCGGCGGCGAGGAGGAAGGCGCGGCCGTCCTTGAGGCCCTCGACGTACGCGGCGATGGCGCCCACCTCGGGGCGTTCGGCGAAGTAGGAGATGAAGTCGGCGGTCTCCAGGTCGGCCTCGTTGCCGGTGGGGGCCCAGTGGGAGAGGCGGATGCCGAGTTCCTGGAGGGAGAAGACGGGGCGGCCCTGGTGGCCGGACTGGGTGATCAGTGCGATCGCCGGGCCGTCGAGGTCGTCGCGGAAGCGCTCGAAGGCGTTGAGGTTGGTGTTGGGGCCGAGCAGCCGCAGGCCGTCGGCCCGGGCCACGGCGGCGGCCAGCCGCTCCTGGGCGGCGGCGCCCTCCGCGCCGGTCTCGGCGAAGCCGGAGGCGAAGGCGACGGCGAACTTCACCTTGGCCTCGGCCAGTTCGCCGATCACGGGGAGGGGGTCGGAGACGAGGAGGACGGCGAGGTCGACCTGTTCGGGCAGCGCGGCGACGGAAGGGGCGCAGGGGATGCCGAAGACCGACTCGCGGGTGGGGTGCACGGGGTGGAGCCGGGCGCCGACGCGTTCGGACCAGGCGAGCAGTTGGCGGGTGATCCCGGTGTTCGGCCGGCCCTCCGCGTCCGAGGCGCCGACGACGGCCACGGACTCCGGCCGGAAGAAGCGGTCCAGATCGGGGACGCCTGCGTACAACGGGCGTCCGCTGACATCGAGGTCGCCGGCCTCGGCGGGCCTGCCGTGCACGACCTGTGCGGGGTGCTCGCCGCACGCGATGGCCCGGGCCCGGCGGGAGTCGGTGGTGAGGGTGCCGTGGGTTGATCCAAGCATCGGTCCGCCCGCTCCTGTGTGACAGCCAATTCAGTGACGTGGCGACGTTCACGTATCTGACGACACGTCAGATTTCAGACTACTGAACTGACGCCCTGTCAGGAATGGGCGTGCGAGCAAAGCTACGCGGCAGTAAGGAGGTTGTACCCATGCTGGGCGGCGGTCAGACCTGTGACCGGGGCGTCCGGCGAACGACGATCCGGCGATCGGGGGCGTCCGCAAACGGCGACTCGGAGATCGGGGTCGCCCGCGAACGACGACTCGGTGATCGGGGATCGAGCTCGCCCGACGCGGGGTGCGTCCGATGCCGACGGGGCCCGCCCGTCGCGGGCGCGCGGGCGCCTGGAAGCGTTCGCCGGCGTTGGGGCGGTGGCCGGACCGTTGGGGCGTTCGCCGGGCCGTGGGGGCGGTGGCCCGGTTGGTCAGCGTGCGGTGCGGATTCGTACGGTGATCGCGTCGAGGGTGGCCACCCCGCCGGTCCTGGTGACCGCCTTGGCGATCTTCTCGGCGTCGAGGGCGAGTTCGCGGAGCATGCCGCTGATGGGGTTGGTGAAGCCGGTGAAGTACAGGCCGGGGGCGTTCGCGGGGGTGCGGGCGCCGTGTACGACGGGCTTCCCGCGCTCGTCGAGCACGTCGAGGTGTCCGACGAGTCCCTCCAGGGCCCGCCGGTAGCCGGTGGCGGCGATCACGGCGTCGGTCTCGACGCGGGTGCCGTCGCCGAGGGCGACCTTGCCGTCCTCGAACCCCTCGACCGGGCCGACGATCTCGACCTTCCCCTTCCGTACGGCGTCGATGAGGCCGACGTCCTGCACGGGGACGGCGCCCTCGTGCACGCGGGAGTAGAGGCCGGTGTCGGGCCGGGCCAGGCCGTGTGCCGACAGGTCCGGCACGCTGAGTCTCGCCATCGGCTTGGCGAGCCGGTCCACGAGGGCGACCGGCAGCCGCCGTACGAGGACACCCGTGTACTGGGCCGCCCACCCGGCGGTCGACCGGCGCACGATGTGCGGGGCCGTCCGCACCGCGAGCCGGACGCGCGCAGCCCCGCCCTCGACGAGGTCGACGGCGATCTCGGCGCCGGTGTTGCCGATGCCGACGACGAGGACGTCCCGGCCGGCGTAGGGCTGCGGGTTGCGGTACTCGGCGGCGTGCACCAGCTCGCCCTGGTACGAGTCCCGGCCGGGCCAGTCGGGGATGTGGGGCGTGTGGTTGTAGCCGGTGGCGACGACGACCGCGCCGCCGGTCAGCTCGCGGCCGCCGGTGGCGTGCAGCAGCCAGCCGGTGCCGTCCGCGCCGCGCTCGACGCGGGAGACCTCGACGCCCGTGACGATCTCCAGCCGGTGCACCTCGGCGTACTTCTCCAGGTACCGCACGACGTCGTCCCGGGAGGTCCACCGGCCGAAGCGGCGCGGCATGGGCAGGCCGGGCAGCGCCGACAGGCGCCGGGTCGTGTGCAGGCGCAGCCGGTCGTAGTGCCGCCGCCAGGACGCCCCGACCTTGTCCGACTTCTCCAGCACGACCGCCCGCACGCCCCGGGCCCGCAGCGCGTACGCGACGGCCAGTCCACCGGGTCCGCCGCCGATCACGTAGACGGGGCGGTCGGCGGGGGCGGGGGTCGCGGGCCCCGCGGACGCGGTGGAGTCGGCGGGGGCAGTGGAGTCGGCCATGTGCCTGAGCGTATTCACCTGCTCACTTGTTGGGTCTCGGTCAAGACCGGAATTGGTTGCGGATTGATCACGGGTGTAGGAGGGGTGGGTGGGGTCGGTGGCGTAGTCCGCTCGGAATGTGGGGGGAGGGTGTCTCCGAGCGAAGTGCAGGTGTTAGGAGTATCCTCCTTAGGGATGTACTCCTAAGGAGGGCCGTGCAGCAGGGACCGCCGGGTAAGCCGTCACACGTATTCGACCGGGCCGCGGAGTGGAACGCCCTCACCGCCTTCGCCGGACGCACGCTGTCGCACGCCATGCTCGGGATCGTCAGCGGCAGACGGCGCATGGGCAAGACCTATCTGCTGCGGGCACTCGTCGAGGAACGGGGCGGGTTCTACTTCGGGGCGACGGCCGGGACCGCGGCGGAGTCCCTGCGTCAGTTCAGCGCCGCGCTCGCTGATTTCGTGGGGTCCCCCGTGCCTTTCTCGTTCGCCGACTGGGACGACGCGGTCTCCTATCTCTTCGGACTCGCCGTGCCCGAGGCGGCGGCCGCCCCCGCCCAACGGGGCGTCCCGGCCGCCGGTCGGCAGGGTGCCGACGCGTCTTCGAGGTCCGGTGCGTCTTCGGCGTCCGGAGCATCATCGGCGTCCGGCGCGCCGTTCCTCGTGGTCATCGACGAGTTTCCGTACCTGGCGAAGGTCGCCCCGGAGCTGCCGTCGCTCATTCAGCGTGAGATCGACCGTTTTCAGGCCGAGCGGAGCACGATGAGGCTTCTGCTGTGCGGTTCGGCGATGTCCGTGATGGGTGGGCTCCTCGCGAGCACCGCACCCCTGCGCGGCCGGGCGCAACTCGAACTCGTCGTACGCCCCTTCGGCTACCGGGCGGCAGCCGACTTCTGGGGTGTCGCGGCCGAACCCGCCCTGGCCGCCCGGCTGCACGCCGTCCTCGGGGGGACGCCCGCCTACCGTCGCCAGTTCCTGGCGGACGACGTTCCGGTGAGCCTGGGGGACTTCGACGACTGGATCTGCCGCACGGTCCTGTCGCCGTTCAGTCCACTCTTCCGGGAAGCGCGCTATCTGCTCGCCGAGGAGGCCGACATCCGTGATACCGCGCTGTACCACTCGGTACTCGCGGCGGTCGCCCAGGGAAACACGACGCGCGGTGGCATCGCGGGCTACATCGGTCGCAAGTCCGTCGACATCTCGCATCCGCTCAACGTCCTGGAGGACAGCCACCTGCTCGCCCGCGAGGCGGACCTCTTCCGGGCGGGGAAGTCGCAGTACCGAATCGTCGAGCCACTGATCAATTTCTACGAGGCGGTCATGCGTCCTTCCTGGACGCGGCTGGAGAGCGGGCAGGCCGCGGAGGTCTGGGCCGGCTCGGCGGAGCGCTTCGCGGCGCAGGTGACAGGGCCGCACTTCGAGGCGATGTGCCGGGAGTACGTGCTCGGTCCGGGGCGGTCCTTGCTGCGTAGCTCCCTGGGGGAGGTCGGCGGCGGTGTGGTGAGCGATCCGAAGACGCGTCGACAGATCCAGGTCGACGTGGCCGTGGTCGAGCAGGGAAGCGGAGGGAGCCGTCCGGCCGTTGCCCTGCTCGGCGAGGCCAAGTGGGGGACCGTCATGGGGATCCCGCATCTGGAGCGGCTGCGTCGGGCGAGGGACCTGCTCGTGGGGCGGGGCATGGACGCGGGGCACTGCCGACTGGTGTGCTTCGGCGCGGCGGGTTTCAGCGACGCGCTCCGAGCGGAGGCGGAGGGCGGACACGTGTCGCTCGTCGGACTGGACGAGCTGTACGGGCGCGCCATGCCGATGGGGTTCGTTCCGTAGAACACGGGGCGGACGGGACTTCGCGGGAGCGCCTGCGGGTCCTGTCGGCCGGTGCGCGTCTCTTGCGCATCCATCCCCCATCCGCTGAACTGACGTACCGTCAGATTCCCGCGTGGGTGCGGAAGGGCGATGTCCATGGAGACGATCTGGCTCAGCGGTGCCGAATGGGTGGCCGTGCTCCGTATCGGGCTCGGGCTGTGGTGGCTGGAGAGCTGGCGGCACAAGGACAAGAGGGCCTGGTTCCAGGAGGGGGCCGGGATCGCCTGGGCGGCGGGGGTCGCGGAGAAGCATCGGTGGGGAGCGGTGCGCGGTGGGTTCGACGTGGTGGTCAGGCCTCGGCAGAAAGTCATGGCCTATGTCGTCGTCTACGCCGAACTCGCCCTCGGGCTGGGGCTGGTGCTCGGATTCCTCACGCCGATCGCGCTCGTCGGCGGGCTGGTGCTCAATCTCCTCTATCTCGTGCTGATGATCCACGACTGGGCCGAGCAGGGGCAGAACTCGATGATGGCGCTCATCTCGGTCGTGGCACTGTTCGGGATGTCGTGGCAGACGTGGTCGGTGGACAGCGCGTTGGGGCTGTTCTGACGCGGGAGGGGAGCCGGATGGTGAGGGGTGGCGAGGGCGTGCGGTTCGATCAGCCGGAGGCCGACGGCCTCAGTCGTACGTACTGGGACGCCGCCGCCGACGGGCGGTTGCTGCTGCGGCGGTGCGGGGCGACGGGCTGTGGACGCGCCCACCACTACCCGCGCGAGTTCTGCCCCTACTGCTGGAGCGAGGACGTGCGGTGGGAGGAGGCCTCCGGGCGCGCCGTGCTCTACACCTGGTCCGTCGTCCACCGCAACGACCTGCCGCCCTTCGGCGAGCGGACTCCGTACGTCCCCGCCGTCGTCGACCTCGTCGAGGGTCCCCGGATGATGACCGAGGTCGTGGAGGAGCCCGGGGAGAAGGTCGGCGAGAAGACCGGGGAGAAGGCCGGTGGGCTGCGGGTGGGGATGGAGCTGGAGGTGGTGTTCCGGGAAGCGGGGGAGTTCGTGGTGCCCGTATTTCGCGCGCGTTCGTGAGGCGGTACGCGTTTCAATGGGCGGGTGAGCCGTACTGATGAGTGTGTGCCGGATCCCTGCCCTGAACCTACTCCCGAACCCTCTCCCGGCCCTTCCACCGGAACGTCCACCGACTCGTCCACCGGCTCTTCCGCCGAGCCGTACGGGCACGGACTGCGCCTGTGTGCCTGGGACGCCGAGTCCGACGCCGATGTCGAGGCGTGGCTGCGGGGGCGTACCGACCCCGATTTCCGGCGATGGAACACCCCTCTGGTGTGGGACGCGAGTTTCGAGGGCGCCCGGGAGTCGCTGCGGCGGCGCGCCGAGTCCGACGCGGAGGGCACGACCGTGGCCTTCCGGATCGCGGACGTGGAGAGCGGCGCGACCCTCGGGCAGGTCGGGCTGAGCGGGATCGACGCGCACATGCGCCGGGCCGTCGTCGGCTACTGGGTGCTGCCCGAGGCCCGTGGCCGCCGGGTCGCCACCCGGGCCCTCGACCTCGCCGCCCGCTGGACGTTCACCGAACTCGGCATCCACCGGCTCGAACTCGACCACGTCGTCGGCCATGCCGCGTCCTGCCGTATCGCCGAGCTGTGCGGGTTCTCGTACGAGGGGCTCATGCGCGGGGCGGCGTTCGCCGAGGGGAGCCAGGACGAGTTCCGGGACGCCCACCTGCACGCCCGACTGGCCACGGACCCGACCCCGGAGGGGATTCGATGAGCTCGGACAACGGAAACGGGAGCAAGAGCGAGAACGAGAGCGGGAACGGGAGCGGGAGCGGGAGCGGGAGCGGGAGCGGGGACGGCATCGTGGACGAGTACGAGACTGTCGACGACCCCGACGGGTACTTCGGGGAAGCCGTCGCCGCGCACTACGACGGCCCCTCGGACGACCCCTCCGACGAGGTGTTCGGCGCGGACGCCGTCAACCCTGTCGTGGACCTGATCGCCGGCCTCGCGGGCGCGCCGGGAGGGGACGCGCGGGCGTTGGAGTTCGGGATCGGCACCGGGCGGATCGCGCTGCCGCTCGCCCGGCGGGGCGTGCCGGTGCACGGGATCGACCTCTCGCGGGCCATGGTGCGGCGGCTGCGGGCCAAGCCGGGCGGCGACGGCATCGGCGTCACCGTCGGGGACTTCTCCACGGCACGGGTCGGCGGTCCCGGGTTCACCGTCGCCTACCTGGTCTTCAACACGATCGGCAATCTGACCACGCAGGACGCGCAGGTGGAGTGCTTCCGCAACGCCGCCGCCCATCTCGTGCGGGGCGGTCACTTCGTCATCGAGGTCGGGGTGCCGGACCTGCGCAGACTGCCGCCGGGGCAGAACGCGGTGCCGTTCCGGGTCGGTCCGCAGCGGCTGGGGTTCGACACGTACGACGTGGCGACGCAGGGGATGCGGTCGCACCATGTGACGGTCGTCGACGGGCGGACGGAGTACCGGTCGATCCCGTTCCGGTACGTCTGGCCGGCCGAGCTGGACCTCATGGCGCGGCTGGCCGGGATGCGGCTGCGGGACCGGTGGGCGGGGTGGAAGGGGGAGCCCTTCACGAACGACAGCACCAAGCACGTGTCGGTGTGGGAGAAGGTCTGAGGGCGAGATGTCGTTCGGTCGACGGGCCCGTGGACATGTCGGCGGGCGTGCCGGTCGACGGGCCGTGGACACGCCGGTGCGTGCCGGTGGGCGTGCCCCTCGGCGGCCTCAGGGCCACAGTAGCTCCGTGGCCCAACCACCGCTTGTGCGAAGGTAGTTGAGCCGTACGTGGCGGCGCTTCGCGTCCCCCTGGAAGAACTCCACCTCGTCCGGCTCCACGACGTACGCCGTCCAGGAGGGCACGGGCACGTCCGGTTCCCGCTCGGCCCGTGCCCAGGCGGCCTCCGAGGCGCGCTCCAACTCCTCGTACGAGGACAGGACCTCGCTCTGGTGCCCCACGAGGGCGGCGGCCAGCGCACCCGTCGACCGGGCGTGCAGGTCGGCGTGGGCGACCTCGGCGGGCTCGACCGCGACAGGGCCCCGCACCCGTACCTGGCGGCCGAGGAGGGGCCAGTAGAAGCCGAGGGACGCGTACGGCCGGTGCGCGAGCTGCCGGCCCTTGCGGCTTCCGGCGTGGGAGGCGAAGTGCCAGCCGCGCGCGTCCACGTCGTGCAGCATCACCGTACGGACGTCCGGCCGCCCCTCCTCGTCGGCCGTGGCCAGCGACATCGTGTGCGGCTCCACCTCCCCGGCCGCCACGACGTCCCCGAACCAGGCGGCGAAGAGCGGCACCGGCTCGGCGGGGGCCGTGGCCGGGTCGAACAGGGGCAGGGCGCTGACCTGCGGATCCCAGACGCGCAGCCCACGCAGCGCCTGGACGAACGCGGACGGCTGGGACGGGGTGGGTGCGGATGCGGATGCGCGGGCGGATGAGGGTGCGGCCTGGGCGTGGAACTCGGGCTGGGGGCGGGAAGGGGGCTCGATCATGGGTGGGACGGTCTCACACCGTGCCCAGGTCGGACGAGACCCACCGTTCGGGGCGCATGTGGATGACGACCTGGTCGCCGTGGTTGGCGGAGGAGAAGTCCACGTACCCGTCGACCTTCTCGGGCGGGAGGTAGCGGGCGGAGATCTCCCGGAGCTCGCCGAGGGTCGCGGGGGTCGTGTCGGTGACGGGGCCCTCGACGGAGACGTAGCGGATGGTGGGCTCCAGCCGGTCGATCATCAGGGTGAAACGTCCGGCGGCCTGGATCAGCCGGTTCTTGCGGGAGTCCCGGCCGGTCATGACCCAGATGTCGCCGCCGGGCTCGTACTGGTACCAGATCGGCACCGTGAGCGGGGCCCGTCCGTCCCCCGCGTCCACCGCCAACGCGGCCACATGAGCCTCGGCCAGAAACTCCTCGCGCTCCTTGCGGGACAGTGCCATGTCACTTCCTCCGGAATGCCTGGGGCGTTCTCTCTGCCGAGTCACCTCAGCAACCCGGCTCCGCCGCCTGTTCCCGGCCGCTCACCCCCGTCCCAGCACCACCGTCCCCGACGAGCAGAACCAGCCACCCGTGCCCGAGGCGACGGCCAGGCCGGGGAGGGCGCCGCTGGGGGTGTGGATCTGGTGGGATCCCGCCTCGCCGCGTAGTTGGCGTACGGCCTCCACCAGCAGGAAGAGGCCGCGCATGCCGGGGTGTTGGGCGGAGAGGCCGCCGCCGTCGGTGTTGACGGGGAGGTCGCCGGTCAGCGTCAGGCGGTCCTTCTCCACGAAGGCGCCGCCCTCACCCTTGGCGCAGAACCCTAGGTCCTCCAGGGCCACGAGGGTCATGTACGTGAAGGCGTCGTAGATCTCGGCGAAGTCGATCTCCGCGGGTCGCACTCCGGCGCGTTCGAAGGCCAGGCGCCCGCTGACCGCCGCCGGGGAGACGGTGAAGTCGGGCCACTCGGACATGGTCGTGTGCGAGGTGTACTCGCCGGTGCCGAGGATCCAGACGGGGGTCGTCGGCCGGCAGTCCCGCACGTACTCCTCGGCCGCCAGCACGACCGCCGCGCCCCCGTCGGAGCGGATGCAGCAGTGCAGCTTGGTGAAGGGGTCGGCGATGGGCGCGGACGACAGCACGTCGTCGACCGTGATCGGCGTGCGGAACATCGCCTCGGGGTTCGCCGCAGCGTTCGCCCGGGCCTGTACGGCCACCGAGGCCAGCTGTTCCAGGGTCGTGCCGTACTCGTGCATGTGGCGGCGCGCGGCCATGGCGTACTTGGCGATCAGGGTGTGCCCGTAGGGGACCTCGTACTGGAGGGGACCGCGCGCCCCGAAGGAGAGGGTGCCGGTCCGGCGCCCCGCCTTGATGTCCGCGCGGGCCGTGGAGCCGTAGACGAGGAGGACGACGTTCGCGTGCCCGGCGGCGATCGCGTCCGCCGCGTGCGCCGCCATCACCTCCCAGGTCGAGCCCCCGACGGACGTGGAGTCCACCCAGGTGGGTCGCAGGCCCAGATACTCCGCCACCTCCACCGGGGCCAGCGTCCCGAGGCCGGCCGAGGCCAGGCCGTCGATCGCGGTGCGGTCCAGCCCCGCGTCGGCGAGGGCCCGGCGGGCCGCCTGCGCGTGGAGCGCGTACGCGGTCGCGTCGTCCACCCGGCCGCAGTCGGACAGGGCGACGCCGGCGATCGCGACGTTTCGTCGGCTCATGAATCTGACGGTACATCAGATCTGGGGTTCGTGAACCTGGGCGGCCTGGGCGGCCCGGGCAGTCTGTGTTGCCTGTGTCGACTTCGTCGGTGACTCTGCGCGCCAGCCCTGTGCTTCGGTGGGCTTCCGGCCTAATATGACGGACCGTCAGATCCGGAGAGCGTAGCTGGGGGAACGGAAGGGGGACCGTCCATGGATGCCCGCTTCACCGCCGAGCAGGAGGAGATCCGGCGCACCGTAAGGGAGTTGCTGCTCAAGCGCTGTGGTCCGGAGGAGGTCCGGGCCGCCGTGCGGACGGAGGCGGGGTACGACGCCGGGCTGTGGGCCGCCCTCTCCGACCAGCTCGGGCTGCCGGGGCTCGCACTTCCCGAGCCGTACGGCGGCGTGGGGTGCTCGATGACCGAACTCGCCCTGGCGGGAGAGGAGGTGGGGCGATCGCTGGCGCCTTCTCCCTTGCTGTCCACCTCGGTCCTCGTCGCTCCTCTGGTCCTCGCCCTCGGCAGCGAGCGGCAGCGTGCCGAACTGCTGCCTCTGCTCGCCTCCGGTCGGCTCACCGGCGCCCTCGTGGTGGCGGGCGGCGCTCTCTCCATCGCGCTGGCCCTGACCGGGGACAACAGGGGTGCCTGGTCGGGCGGCGGTCGGGCCGGCGGCGTCCAGGCACGCAGGGACGGGGACGGGTGGCGGCTCTACGGGGAGGCCGGGCAGGTACTCGACGGGCACAGCGCGGGACTGCTGGTCGTCGCCGCGCACGTCGGGGGGTACGCCCGCTCGCGGACTCTGCTGTTCGCCGTACGGGCGGGGAGAGGGGAGGGTGGGGACGGTGTGGGGGTCGGTCCCGGGGTCGGCGCCGGGGACTGCGGCGGGGACGGCGGTGGGCTCGTGCGGGTGCGGCAGACCTCCGTCGACGAGACGCGACCGGTGGCCCGGCTCGAACTGCGCGATGCGCGGGGCGAGTTGCTGGGTGACGATGACGAGGCTGACGTGCCGGGCGCCCTGGCTCGGGTCGGGGACGCGGCGGCGGCCGTGCTCGCCGCGGAGGCCGTGGGCGCCGCCGACCGGGTGCTGGAGCGGACGGTCGCGTATGTGATGCAGCGGGAGCAGTTCGGGCGGCCGATCGGGTCGTTCCAGGCGGTGAAGCACCGGCTCGCGGAGGTGTACGTACGGGTGCGGGCGGCCCGGTCGGCGGCGTACTACGCGGCCTGGGCGGCCACCGCGGCCCCCGGAGCGGGTGGTCGGGGCGGTGAACGGGGCGGCGAGCGGGTCGGTGGGCTGGCGCTCGCCCAGGCGCTGGAGGCCCTGCGGGTGGCCGCCGGGGAGGGGATCCAGCTGCACGGCGGGATCGGGTTCACCTGGGAGCACGAGGCACAGCTGTACTTCAAGCGGGCGGCCGGGGACGAACTGCTCTTCGGGCCGGTGCACCGGCTGCGGGGGCGGGCGGCCGACGTGGCGGGGGTCTTCACGGGCGAGGGGCGGGCTCGCGACGGTCGGGCCGGCGAGGACTGTGACCGTGCGGGCGGGGAACGTGACGGCCAGGGTGTCGGTGGACGGGGTCCCGGTGGGCGGGAGCCCGACGGGCGGGGTGTACGCGAGGAGGTGCGGGGCTGATGGCTTCGAGAGGTGCTGCGGGGATGACCGTGGGGATCAAGGACATGGGCGTACGGCTGGTGCAGAAGGTGTCCTCGGCACCCGTGTTCGCCCGGGTCGCGCCGCACGTCATACCCGCTCTGGACCGTGCTGTGCACCGGGTCACCCGGGGCCGGGTGCTGCTCAGCGCGCAGTTGCTGCCCGGGGTCGTGCTGACCGCGACCGGTGCGCGCAGCGGCGTGCCGCGTCGTACGCCGCTGGCCTGTATGCCCGAGGACGCGGGCGGCAGTTGGATCCTCGTGGGGTCGAACTTCGGTCGCCCCGGTCACCCTGCCTGGAGCGCCAACCTGCTGGCCCACCCCGACGCCGAGATCAACTGGAAGGGGCAGGACATCCCCGTCACCGCGCATCTGCTGGCCGGTGAGGAACGGGCCGCGGTGTGGAAGGAGTTGCTGCGGTTCTGGCCGCCGTACTCGACGTATCAGGCCCGGGTGGACCGGGAGATACGGGTGTTCCGGATCGTGCGCCGCTGAGGGTTGCCGAGTGCTGCGGGTTGTCGAGCGCTGAGGGCAGCCGAGCGCCGAGGGCAGCCGAGCGCTGAGGGGCCGGTCCCGTGAACGCGGCAGGCGGCACTCCTCGGGTGAGGGTGCCGTCTGCGTGACAGGAATCGCGTCCGGGGGCGTGCCCGGGGGCTCCTGGCTACTTCGTGGGCTTCTTGCCGGTGATGCCCAGGTGGACCAACAGGGCCAGGTTGGGCTTCAGTTCGGCCTGCTTCACGCCCCAGGTCTGGAAGCCCTTCTGGTGGCCGGAGACCGAGGCGAGCATGGCGACGAGGGAACCGGCGAGGGCCGCCGGGTTCACGTCCTTGTCGACGCGGCCCTTGGCCTGGAGCTCGGCGACCGTGTCCGAGAGGGAGTTGGTGACCGAGTTCAGGATCTTCATGCGGATCTTGTAGAAGCGTTTGTCGCCCTCGGCGGCGCCCAGGTCCACGACGCGGAGGATGGCGTCGTTCCTGCGCCAGAACTCCAGGAATCCGTCGACGAGTTCCTGGGCTGTCTGCCAGCCGGCCTTGCCCACCCAGGAGCGGCCTTCGAGGAGACGCGTCAACGTGGCGCCCTCGGCGGCCATTTGCTCGGCAATCTCCAGGACGGCGCCCTCGACGTCCGGGAAGTACTGGTAGAAGGTCGCGGGTGAAGTGCCCGCCTTCCGGGCGACATCAATGACTTTGACGTCCCGGTAGGGCGACGAGCTGAGCATCTCGCTGAGGCAGTCGAGCAGCTTCTGCCGAGTCGCCTGCCCTCGTCGGCCGGCCACGCGGCCGTCGACGGTACGCACTTGTCCTGTCATGCCGTCAGCTTACCGAGGGGTGATCGGAGCGCGATTCGGCCGAGTGCAAATGGGGAGTGTGGGCTTCACCAAGGGGTTCGGGGGGTGGGGAGGGGGTGGTTTGGCCAATTTCTTTCGCCCCCGCCGCCCCTACCCGTCCCATCCTCAAGGGGCTGTGCCCCTTCGACCCCCCAGGTGTCCGTCCGGTGGGGGCTGGTCGCGCAGTTCCCCGCGCCCCTGAAAAGCGGGGCTACGCCCCTGCTTTTCCCCTGGAAAGGGCCGCAGGTCCCTTTCCAGGGGCGGGGGAACTGCACGAGCAACCCCCACGCACCCGCGGCCGCCGGCGCACCCGTACCCCGAGTTCCCAGGCGCCCCACCCGGAGGGCACCCCACGCGAGCGGACGCGCCCGGCGCGCGCGCCGTCACGTACGCCTTTAGCTTGGGCCTATGGCCGATGAGACCCCGTATCCCGAGGGTGTCCCCTGCTGGGTGGACGCCCAGTTGCCCGATGTGGAAGCGGGCAAGCGGTTCTACGGCGAACTCTTCGGGTGGACCTTCGCGGTGGCCCCCGGGAACGGCGCGCACGAGGTGTGGGCGCACGTCGAGGGCGCCCCCGTCGCCGCCCTCGCGCCCAAACCCGACGGCCGCCTCCCCACGGTGTGGACGGTCCACTTCGCGACCCCGGACGCGCTCGCGCTCACCGCCCGGATCGTCGCGGCCGGCGGTCAGGTGATCACCCCGCCCACCCCGGTCGGCGGCCTCGGTACCGCCGCGCTCGCCACGGACCCGGAGAGCGCGGTCTTCGGCCTCTGGCAGGCCGCCGCGCACCCCGGCTTCGGCCGGCGCCACGAGCCCGGCACGTTCGCGTGGGCCGAGCTCTACACCCGTGACACCAAGGCGGCCAACTCCTTCTACGCCCATCTGTTCCACGAGGCCCTCTTCGGCCCGGACGCCACCCCCGACTTCGGCCGCGCCACGCTCACGGACGTCTTCCCGGCGGAGATGCCGCCGCACTTCCTGGTCCACTTCGGCACGGAGGACTGCGAGGCCGCGCTCGGGACCGTCAGCAGGCTCGGGGGCCGGGTGCAGGTGCCGCCGTTCGACACCTCGTACGGAAATGTGGCGGTCGTCACGGACAATCAAGGGGCGTCGTTCGCGCTGCTCCAGCGGACGGACGACAACGGCTGGCGGGAGGCCCCGCAGGCGGCGGATCAGGCCGAACAGCGTCCGGACGAACTGCGCCAGCGAGGGGACGACCGGCGCGAGGACGAGACGCGGTCGGCGGGGGAACGCGCGGCGAACGGCCCGGAGGGTGAGGGCTGACCAGCGGGAAGACCGCCGAGTTGCGCGTTGTGGACAGTGTTGCGGCCGGTTGCGCCTCTGCGGCCATGGGGGAGTGAAGAAACCCGCGGGCGGGCAGGCGTACTGGGTTGTGCGCCGGTGGTACGTCGCCCGCCGAGCAGTCCCACCATCCGGGCTCCCACTTCCCGAGGGGTGGACGACGTGGTTTTGTCCTGAGACACCCCGATCCGCACCCGGGTTAGCAACCTGCCCCCGGTAGCAGGAAGAATCGGGGTGCGTGCCGCCATGGCGGTGCGGTGGTGAGACGCTGCACGGGGTCGCGCGCACAACGTGGGTGACGCGGTCCGTACGGGGAGGTGGCAGGGCAAGTGGTGGATCAGCTGACGCAGCACGATCCGCGGCGGATCGGGCCGTTCGAAGTGCTGGGACGGCTGGGGGCCGGCGGCATGGGGCTGGTCTATCTGGCGCGCTCGGCGTCGGGTCGGCGCGTGGCGATCAAGACCGTGCGGACCGAGCTCGCGGAGGACCAGCTCTTCCGGGTCCGATTCACGCGTGAGGTCGAGGCGGCCCGCGCGGTGTCCGGTTTCTACACGGCCGCCGTGGTCGACGCCGACCCGCGTGCCGCCGTGCCGTGGCTGGCGACCGCGTACGTCCCCGCGCCCTCGCTCGAGGAGATAGTGAACGACTGCGGGCCCATGCCGGTCCAGGCCGTCCGCTGGCTCGCCGCGGGGGTGGCCGAAGCCCTCCAGTCCATCCACGGCGCCGGACTCGTCCACCGTGACCTGAAGCCCTCCAACGTGCTCGTCGTCGAGGACGGGCCGCGCGTGATCGACTTCGGCATCGCCTCCGGGGTGTCGAACACGCGCCTGACGATGACGAACGTAGCCGTCGGTACACCGGCGTACATGTCGCCCGAGCAGGCGAAGGACTCGCGGAGCGTGACCGGCGCGAGCGACGTCTTCTCGCTCGGTTCGATGCTCGTCTTCGCCGCCACCGGGCACGCGCCGTTCCACGGCGCCAACCCGGTCGAGACCGTGTTCATGCTGCTGCGGGAGGGGCCGGACCTCTCCGGGCTCCCGGACGATCTGCGCCCCCTCATCGAGTCCTGTATGCAGATGGACCCGACCGCGCGCCCCAACCCCGCCGACCTCCAGGCGCAGCTCGCGCCCCACCTCTTCGGCTCCGGCTCGGACGACAGCGGTACGGCGTCGGCGTGGCTGCCCGAGAAGGCGGTCAGTCTGATCGAGACCCGCCGGGGCGGACGGCCCGCCGCCAAGCCGCAGCAGGCCTCCGGCGGCCGCAGCGGCGGCGGGGCCCGCCCCGCGCCCGTACCGCCGCCCCCGCCCTCGTACGACCCCGCGCCCGTCGGGCTCGGCGCCCCCGACACCGGGCCGGTGCGGCTCGCCGGCGGTCAGGTGCCCATCGGGCCCGGTCCGCGCGTCGCCGACGCCCGCGCCGCGGCCGTGAAGGCGCCCCCTCCCGAGGCCGGTCTCGCCGCGTCCTGGTCCCGGCCGCGCGCCGGCGTGAACGGCGCCGACCCCGCGCCGGCCGTGGCCCCGCCCGCCCCGGAACCGGCCGCCTCCGGCTGGCGCCCCTGGCGTTTCCGCATGTCGAACGACGTCTGGGGCACCCCGTCCGTCGCCGACGACCTCGTCTACGTCACCTCCTTCGAGGTGCACGCCCTGGACGTGGGCACCGGACGGCGCCGCTTCAAGACCCGGGACGTCGCCTGGTCGATGGCGGTCGCGGACGGACGTATCCACGCCTCCGACGGCCCGACCCTCTTCGCGCTCGACGCCCGCGAGGGCGCCGACCTGTGGCGGCTGTCCACGGACGCCTGGGTGTACTCGCTGAAGGCCGACCGGGGCACGGTGGTCACCGCCACCCGGGGCGGCGGCGTCCAGGGCTGGGAGGCGTCCAACGGGCAGAAGCTGTGGGAGCTCACCGGCGCGCAGACCGACTTCGAGACCCCGGAGGCCGGGCCGGTCGTCCAGGACGGCACGGTCTACGTCTGGAAGGACGCCCGGCTGCGCGCGCTGGAGGCCCGTACGGGCGAGGAGCGCTGGTCGTACCCGATCGGCGACGCGGCCTCCTGCGGGGGCGTCCCGGTGCGGCTGACACCGGCCTCCGACGGCTACGTCTACATCGCCGCCGGCAGCCGCGTCCTCGCCGTCGACATCGCCGGCGGCCATGTCCGCTGGCACTTCGAGGCCCCGGCGGTGTTCCTGTCCGCCCCCACGTTCGCGCCGGGTCCCGCCGTGACGGGCGGCGGTGTCTACCTCGCCGACTACCTCGGCACGGTCTACGCCCTCGACGCGACCGACGGCCGTGACCGCTGGCGCATCGCGACGGAGTCCCGCTCCTCCCTGGAGCCGGTGCTGGTGGCCGCCGGGCACGTCCACGTCGGCAGCGGCAAGGGCCTCTACACCCTGGACGCGGTCACGGGAACGCCCAAGTGGCGCTTCCAGGCGGGCGGCGAGATCGTCGGCGCCCCGTCGGTGGCGGAGGGCCGTATCCACTTCGGCTCCACCGACCACCTCCTCTACACGCTGAAGGCCGACGACGGCCGACTGCGGTGGAAGCTCGCCACGGGCGGAGAGATCACCGGATCGCCGGTCGTCAAGGACGGCGTCGTCTACGCCTGCAGCAAGGACCGGTGCGTGTACGCGCTGGACGCGGAGAAGGGCACGGGGACGGCCCGGACGAGCTGACGGCGGCCCCGGGGCCCGGGGCCCCGGTAACGGCGAAGCCCCTGAAGGAGCGAAGCTCCTTCAGGGGCGCGGCGCCGTGGTGCGGACGCCGTGGGTCAGACGCTGCCGGGTCAGAGAGAGACGCTGACGCTGGCGTGGTTGTACTGGGCGAGGGTGCCCAGGACCTCGTTCTTGACGCCCTCGACCTGGCTGACGAGAGTCGCGTCGCTGACAGCCGTGGGGCCGACGACGAGGCTGGCGTGCGGGTCCAGGCCACCGGAGACGTTGTCGAGCTCGGCGTCGGAGATCTCAACGGTCTCGAACAGGGGAGCGGAGTTCATGAGGAAACTTCCCTTCGCATGGATGATCCATAAGGGGGGTGGCACCGCTGGGGACTAGCGGGCCTCGGCCGCAGGATCAAAGCACGGAGCACGCCGGGCAGCCAGTCAACCGGACTACGCATCCAGTCAGTCGAACGAGAAGGCGACGCATCTGTGCGTGCGCGCACACGACTTGAGGACACCTTCTCCATGTGTGGCGCGGTATCGGACGCGACCGAACACTGCCACCGGCATTCCCGAGCAGGGCACTTCACACCAACCTCACCGATCACACCAACCACAGCAACATTCGGCATGCCCTTGCGCGGACGCGTCGCGCGGCGTGATCCGCCCATGGATTCGCTGTGCAGATTTTCGGAAGCCCGAAACCGAGCCGCCGCCTCGGGCACGGCAGATGCCGCGCGCAGGAGGGTGGAGGGTTACGGAGAAGGAGGGTTACGGAGGCGGTGGGCTCCGCCGCGCCCCGCTCGCCGCTCTCTCGGCCTCGCGGTACCGGTCGCCGGAGGGTCCGCTCGGGCCGTAGGAGGGCTCCCTGTGCTGTTAGGGTGACGTGCGCCTGCCAGGGGACGTGGGTCCTGTTTGCAGGTGTGACATCAAATCGACGCTACTCAACGGGGGTTGAGCTACGTGCAGTCTCGTCATGTCCGGGCAATAGCGGTCTTCGGTATCGCCGTGTTCGCGCTCACCGGAGCACGCGGCTCCGGCGGAGCAGGCTGCTCCGGTGGCTCCTCGTCGTCCAGTTCGTCCAGCTCCAGTGGGGGCGGCAGTGACAGCGGCGGGACGAGCACCACGGGCGGGAGCACCACCACGGGGACGGGCGGATCGTCCAGCTCCAAGGGGGCCGCGCGCGATCTGAAGATCGAGACCTGCGAGTACGACAACGGCCTCGCCGCCCGTGTCCGCGCCACCAACAGCAGCGCGACCAGCACGTACACCTACAAGTTCGAGGTCAAGTTCACGGACACCGACGGCAAGCACGTCGCTACGACCGAGGGCGGCGCCATCCGGTCCGTGCCCGCCGGGGAATCCGACGTCCTCAGCGTCAAGGTGATCGAGGGCTCGGTGGACGACAGCGCCTTCGCGGCTGGTGGCGGCACCTGCAAGCTGACCAACCTGTCGCGTACGGCTGAGTGAGGGCGTCGCTCATGCACGAGCAAACACGGGCGCGCGGACTGAAGTTCGCGGCGATGACGGTGATCGTCGTGCTCACGCTGACCGGATTCTCGACCCGAAGCAGTGGCGGCACGAGCTCCAGCGGCGGCAGCAGCGACGGCGGCGGCGGAGGTGGCTGCAGCAGCTCCTCCCAGGACCACGACAGCTCGTCCTCCTCGTCCGGCGGCAGTACGTCGGGCCTGGGCAAGAGCGATGACGACTACGACGACGACTCGTACGACGACAGCTATGACGACTCGTACGACGACTCGTACGACGACAGCGGTACCGCCAAGCCCCAGGACTCCCCCGAGGACGGCACCGCCAAGCTGATCAGCTGTGCGACCGTGAAGACGCCGTACGCGACCGTCGAGGTCACGAACCCGAACGCGTACGAGGCGGACTTCCTGGTCGAGGTGACCTTCGACGACGGAAAGGACACCTTGGTCGACTCGGTCACCCAGAAGGTCACCGTGCCCGCGAACGGCACGGCCGAGGCCGAGGTGAACGTGGATGCCGGTGTGGTCGCCTCGGTGAAGGAATGCGAGGTCGACTCCCGGGCCCTGTGGACGAGCAGTTGACGGACGCTCCTACCGGACGCGGGCCTCGCCACTCGACCGGCGGCTCGTGAACAACTCGGCCTGCCGGTCCGGCGACTGGTTGCCCAGCGACACCAGGTGCGGGGCGTACGCGAGAGCGTGCGCCCTGGCCGCTTCCTGGGCGGCCCAGCAGGCGCGGACGGTGCCCTGGACCGCCTCCGGGGGGTATCCGGCGATCACCTCGGCGCACCGTAGGGCCGCCGTGACCGCCCCGCCGGGTTCCGTCAGCTCCGAGACCAGCCCCACCTCGTACGCCCGCCGTGCGGACATTCGCTCGGCGGTGCCCATCAGTGCCATGCGCGCTGCCTCGGCGAAGGGCATCCGCTGGGCCATCAGGATCGACTCGAAGGCGCTGACCATGCCGTAGGTGGTGTGGGGGTCGAAGAAGGTGGCGGAGGGGTCGGCGACGAGGAATTCCGACTCGCCCAGGAGGTAGAAGGCTCCGCCGCAGGCCATGCCGTTGACGGCGGCGATCAGGGGTTTCCAGCAGTCGTTGGACTTCGGGCCGATCCTGAGGAGGGGGTCCTCGATCGTGTAAGGGGAGTTCGGCTGCGGGACGGCGCCCGCCGCGTCCCGGTCGAGGCCCGTGCAGAAGGCGCGTTCGCCCGCGCCGGTCACGACGACCGCCCGTACCGTGTCGTCGAACCTCAGCTCCTGCCAGAAGAGGGACAGTTGTTCCGCCGTCGGCAGGTCGATCGCGTTCAGCCGGTCCGGGCGGTCCAGGGTCAGCACCGCCACGCCCGTGGCCTTGTCCGTCGTCGTGCGCAGGGTCACGGCCGCTCCAGTACCCACTGGGGGAGGCCGGTGGAGGTGAACACCACCTGCACCCTGGCCCCGATCCGGATCCGTTCGGCCGGTACCGAGTCCAGGCGGGCGCCCGGCCCGCTCACCAGGTTGCCGACGAGACGGATGCGCGGGGCGTCGGCCAGTTCGACCAGGACGACGTGGTACGGGGCCTGCTCCGCGTAGTCGGGGAGCAGGGGCGGGTGGGGGCGGACGTACGACCAGATGCGGCCCCGGCCCGAGACCCGGCGCCACTCGGCCGCGAAGGAGCGGCAGTGCGGGCAGCAGGGGCGGGGCGGGAAGCGGAACTCGCCGCAGTCGGCGCAGGCCTGGACCCGTAGTTCGCCCTGCGCGGCGTAGCCCCAGAACGGTGCGCCGTCGTCGTCCACCACTGGTGTGAGCATCACAACTCCCGTCGGCCGATGGCTTGTTCAGTTGCGGAGCAGCAGAGCCGAGGTCGGTACCCCCTCGCCCGCCGTCACCAGGCAGGTCGCCGCGTCCGGGACCTGGGCGGTGCTCGTGCCGCGCAGCTGCCGTACGCCCTCGGTGATCAGGTTGAAGCCGTGCACGTACGCCTCGCTGAGGCCGCCCCCGGAGGTGTTGAGGGGGAGCCGGCCGCCCGTCTCCAGGGCGCCGCCCTCGGTGAACGCGCCGCCCTCGCCGCGCGCGCAGAAGCCGTAGCCCTCCAGGGAGAGGGGGATGAGGGCGGTGAAGGCGTCGTAGATCTGGGCGACGTCGATGTCGTCCGGGGTGATGTCCGCGTGCTTCCACAGGTGCCGGGCGGCGGTCCAGGCGGGGCCGGTCAGCGGGTCGTCGTTCCAGTAGTTGACCATGCCGTGGTGCTGGGCGGGCAGGCCCTGGGCGGCGGAGTGGACGTAGACGGGGGTGCGGCGGCAGTCGCGGGCGCGCTCGGCGGAGACCACCACGCAGGCCAGCGCGCCGTCCGTCTCCAGGCAGTTGTCGAAGAGGCACAGGGGTTCGCTGATCCAGCGGGAGTTCATGTACATCTCGCGGGTCAGCGGGCGCTCGTACATGATCGCGGCCGGGTTCTGGTTGGCGCGGTTGCGGCAGGCGAGGGCGACGTTGAAGAGGTGGTCGCGCGTGGTGCCGTACTCGTGCATGTGGCGGCGGGCCAGCATGGCTATCTCGTCGGCGGGGCGGAGCAGGCCGTAGGGGCGGGTCCACTGGGCCGGGGTGGGCAGTTGGACCGTGGTGTTCTTCCACGGGCGGGGGCCGGAGCCGCGTTTGCGGGACCGCCAGGCGACGCCGACCGTGGCTTGGCCGGTGGCGATCGCGGCGGCGAGGTGCGCGACCGTGGCGCACGAACCGCCGCCGCCGTAGCCGACCTTGCTGAAGAAGGTGAGGTCGCCGAGGCCCAGCGCCTTCGCCACCTCGACCTCGTCCGTCTCCTCCATGGTGTACGAGGCGAGCGCGTCGACCTCGTCCGGCGCGATCCCCGCGTCGTCGAGCGCGGCGAGGATCGCCCGGCACGCCAACGCCCGTTCCGTTTCCGGGAGTTGCTTGGCGAAGGGGGTCTGGCCGATGCCGACGATCGCCGTCGCGTCCTTGAGCACGGCCATGGGCGCACACCTCCGCACAGGCTCTGGCGCTGGGGATTCGGGCTGCTGACAGTCCGTCAGGGTACAGCTAATCTGACGGGTAGTCAGCTACCGGTTCGCGGTACGGAGGCCTGCGGTGAGCGGTGACATGGAGGCACGGCGCGGTGAGGCACGGCGCGGTGATCTGGAATGGGGGACCGTCCCGGGGCTGGTCCGCGCGGCGGCCCGGCGGTTCGCCGGGGTCGAGGCCGTCGTCGACGGGCGCACGCGGGTGTCGTACGCGGAGCTGGGCGCCCGGGTGGAGCGCGCGGCGGCCGCGTGCGTCGCGAACGGCGTGCGCGTCGGCGACCGGGTCGCCCTCTGGGCGCCGAACTCCCTGGACTGGATCGTCTCCGCGCTCGGCGCGGTCTCGGCGGGCGCGGTCCTCGTCCCGCTGAACACCCGCTTCAAGGGCGGCGAGGCGGCGGACGTGCTGGCGCGCAGCCGGGCCAAGCTGCTGTTCGTCACCGGCACGTTCCTCGGGACCTCGTACGTGGCCTCGCTCCGGCGCGCGGCGGGCGCGGACGGGGGGCGGCTGCGGGCACCGGGCGCCGGGAGCGTGTGCGAGCGGCCGGGGCCGCTGCCCGGACTCCCGCACCTGGAACAGGTGGTGGTGCTCTCGGACGACGCCCCCGCCGACTTCCGCACCTGGAAGGACTTCCTCGCGAGCGGCGACGGGGTGGGCGCGGCGGAGGTACGGGCGCGGTCGGACGGCCTGACGGGGGAGTCCCCCTCCGACATCATCTTCACCTCCGGGACGACCGGCCGTCCCAAGGGCGCGGTGATCACCCACGCGCAGACCCTGCGGGCGTACGAGGTGTGGAGCGAACTGGCCGGGCTCCGGGAGGGCGACCGCTATCTCATCGTGAACCCGTTCTTCCACACCTTCGGCTACAAGGCCGGGGTGATCGCCTGCCTCATGCGGGGCGCGACGATGATCCCCCAGCCGGTCTTCAACGTGGAGACGGCGATGGCCAACGTGGCCGCCGAGCGGGTTTCGGTGCTGCCCGGCCCGCCGACCCTCCACCAGTCCCTGCTGGACCACCCCGCCCGCGACGACTACGACCTGAGCGCCCTGCGTCTGGTGGTGACGGGCGCGGCGGTGGTGCCGCTCCGGCTCGTCGAACGGCTGCGGACCGAACTGCGCGTGGACACCGTGCTGACGGCGTACGGCCTGTCCGAGGCGTCCGGCATCGTCACGATGTGCCGGCGCGGCGACGAGCCGTCGGTGATCGCGTCGACGTCCGGGCGGGCGGTCCCGGGGGCGGAGGTGCGCGTCGTCGACCCGCTGGGCTCCCCGCTGCCGCCCGGTTCCCCCGGAGAGGTCCTCGTGCGCGGCTTCAACGTCATGCGCGGCTACTTCGAGGATCCCGCCGAGACCGCGCGCACGGTCACCGCCGACGGCTGGCTGCGCACCGGCGACATCGGCGTCCTGGACGAGGACGGCAACCTGCGGATCACCGACCGGGTCAAGGACATGTTCATCGTCGGCGGCTTCAACGCGTATCCCGCCGAGATCGAGCAACTCCTCGGCCTCCACCCGGACGTCGCGGACGTGGCCGTCGTCGGCGTCCCCGACGCCCGCCTCGGCGAGGTCGGCAAGGCGTTCGTCGTCCGCCGCCCGGGATCCCTGGTGACCGCCGACGACCTCATCGCCTGGTCCCGTCGGGAGATGGCCAACTACAAGGTACCGAGAACGGTCACGTTCGTGGGCGAACTGCCGCGCAACGCGAGCGGGAAGGTGGTCAAGGGGGAATTGCGAGGAAAGACAGGCTGACGGCGCTCGTTCCTGAGCGGGTCCGAGGGCGAGGCATGCCCGGTATCACCGGATAGCACGGCCTGGTATCTGGTGATACCGTCCTGGCATGGCCAAGACGCAGATCAACATCCGCATGGACGACGACACCGCCGAGATGGCGCGGCAGGCGGCGGCCACCCGGCGGATACCGGTCAACGAGTATGTCGAGCAACTCATCAGGAACGACAACGAGCAGGTGCGTGCCGTCTTCATGGCTGCCGCGCAGGAGGTGCTCGACGAGTACGGCGATCTCCTCGACGAGATCGAGGGGGAGTCCGGTAGGTGAACGTCGACATCGACCTCGCGTGGATCCTGGAGGTCGCGCAGCGGGCGGGCCAGGGCGACCCCGCCATCGACGACTACGGAGTGGCGGTCGCCGCCGTGGAACGGCATCGGGCGGTGCTCGTCGGTCAGGACGTGTACCAGGGTGTGTACGCCAAGGCGGCGGCCCTTGCCCACTCCCTCGGCCGCATGAGGTGGCTGGAGCGCTCGAACCTCCGGGTGGCGGTCGCGGTCGCCCACGCGTATCTGATCGCCTCCGGAGCCCCGGCCAAGCTGGATCAGCGGCGGGTTTCCGCACTGGCGACCGAGCTGAGGAAGGAGAGCTGCACCGCCGCAAGCGTGGCCGAGGTTCTCCGGTCGTGGGCGGTCTAGGCCCTGTCGTCAAATTCCCGTCGTCGCCCGAAGGGCGGCCCCGCGGCGTCAGGTGCGTGCTCTCGGCGTGCCGGGCACTGACCCGCGTACTGGACGTACTCGGGTCAGTGCCCGGTGCGTCGAGAGTGCGTGCATGGCGTCGCGGGGCAGACGGGAATTTGACGACAGGGCCTAGGGCCCCGGACACACCTCGGCCGCGGTGGCTCCCCCTCCGCGCCACCGCGGCCGATCCCCGTGGATACGGAAGTCCGGTGTGCCTACTTGCCGCCGTCGAGGTCGAGGGCGGGCGGGGCCGGCATGCTGTTGTCCAGGGTGGTGATGGCCTCGGTCCCGACCGGTTCGCTGGGCATGCTGTTGTCCAGAGGCTTGGCGACCGGCTTCTTCGGCGGCGTGGGCATGCTGTTGTCCATCGTCGTGATGGTCGCGGCATCGGTCTTGACCGGTTCGCTGGGCATGCTGTTGTCCTGGGTGGTGTTCTCCGCGTCCGTCTTCTTGTCGCTCATGGCCTGAGTTCCTCTGCTGTGGTGATGGGGCAGGAACGCCCGTCCGGAAGCTCCCCCGAGGGCCGCCGGACGGGCGAACCGGAGCGCACCCTAACCGGTGGCGCCCCAGCTCAGACCGTCTGCCCCCCGACGCGACGGTCTGGCAGGTAAGAGACTGCCTGGCGGAGATAAACGAATACTGAACGTCCGGGAGCCGACGCTCAGACCGCCGGGGAGCGGGCGATCAGCTTGCGCACGGCCGCCGCCTCGTCGGTGGCGCCGCTCTGCTCGTACAGGCTGATCGCGTCTCGCCAACAGGCGCTCGCGCGGTCCGTCTGGCCCACCGTGGACAGGGCCCGCCCCAGGAGCGTCACGATGTGACCGCGCATCCGGTCGCCGCCGACACAGCCCAGGGCGAGGGCCTGTTCGGCGTGCTGGGCGGCGCGCGCGGGACGGTGCGCGGCCAGATGCACCTCCGCCTTGCGGAAGTGGGTGTTCCCTTCCCAGAGCCGCTGCCGGTGCTCGGCGAAGATGTACTGGGCGTCCGAGAACTCGTCGAGCGCCTCGTCGTGCCGGCCCGCGCTGGTCAGCGCCAGACCGAGCGCGAGGTGGGCGTTGGCCCGGCGCATCGGGCGGCCCATCTCGGCGTGCACGTCGAGGCTGTGCCGGGCGACGTCGATCGCCTTCTCGACATTGCCCATGCCCAGGTGGGCGCGGGAGAGGTTGGCCAGGGTGACCGCTTCGTTGAGCCGGTTGCCGGCCGCCCGGTAGCCCTCGATCGCCTGCTCCAGGAAGGTCTTGCCGTCCGCGTAGCGGCCCTGGTGCATGGAGATGAGCCCCCAGTCGTTGGCGACCCAGCTGGCGGCGACGTCCTGGGCGGTGGCCGTGAGGTCCATGGCGAGCCGCGCCTGGTCGCCTGCCTGCCGGATGCGCCCGGACACCAGCAGCACGTTGGTCAGCATCATCCGCGCCCGCCCCTCCGCCCGCGCGTCCCCCGCCGTCCGCGCGGCGTCGCACATCGCGTGCGCCGTCGTCTCGTACTGGTGGGAGTTGGCGCCCGACTCGGTGAGGTCCTTGGCGGCCCAGAGCAGGTCGACCGCGCGGCGCAGCCGGTCCGTGCCGGCGGACTGGCTTACGCAGGCCAGGAGGCAGGACGCCTCCGTGTAGAGCCAGTCCAGCGCGGCGGAACCCTCGGTGAAGCGCAGGCCCGGGTAGACGGTGGGCTCCAGGTGGTCCACGAGCCGGTCGCCGGGGCGTTCGATCGCGTAGACCTGGGAGGCCGTGGCGAGATAGAAGTCCAGCAGCCGCGACATCGCCGACTCCCTCTCGCCCGGCGGCTGTTCGTCACGTTCCGCGCATGCACGCGCGTAGAGCCGCACGAGATCGTGGAAGCGGTAGCGGCCGGGCGCGGCGGATTCGAGGAGGGACGTGTCGACGAGGATCTCCAGGAGGTCCTCGGTCTCCTCCGGCGGCAGGTCCAGTACGGCGGCCGCGGCCGCCAGCGAGATGTCCGGGCCGTCGGCGAGGCCGAGGAGCCGGAAGGCGCGGGCCTGGGCGGGCTCCAGCTGGCCGTAGCCCAGCTCGAAGGTGGCCTTCACCGCGAGGTCCCCGGCCTGGAGTTCGTCCAGGCGGCGGCGCTCGTCGGCGAGTTTCGCGGCGAGCACGGAGACGGTCCAGGTTCTGCGCGCCGCCAGCCGGGACGCGGCGATGCGGATGGCGAGCGGGAGGAAGCCGCAGGCCGCGACGACATCGAGGGCGGCGGTGCGCTCCGCCGCGACACGTTCCTCGCCGACGATCTTCGTGAAGAGCCGCAGGGCCTCGTCGGGGGACATCACGTCCAGGTCGACGAGATGGGCGCCGGCCAGGTCCACCATGCGCACCCGCGCGGTCACGAGGGCCGCGCAGCCGGCCGTCCCCGGCAGCAGGGGCCGTACCTGCGCGGCGTCGCGCGCGTTGTCGAGCAGGACCAGCACCCGGCGGCCGTCCAGGACCGACCGGTACAGCGCGGCCCGCTCCGCCAGGGAGTCGGGGATCGCCGAGTCGGCCGTGCCGAGGGCGCGCAGGAAGGAGCCGAGGACCGTCTCCGGCTCGGCGGGGCGGGCGCCGGCGCCCTGGAGGTCGACGTACAACTGGCCGTCCGGGAAGGACGGTCTGACCTGGTGGGCCACGTGCACCGCGAGGGTCGTCTTGCCGACGCCGCCGATGCCGGCCAGCGCGGACACGGCCATCACCTGGCCCTGGGCGCCGGAGGCCGCCGCCAGGACCGCGCTCAGGTCGTCGACGAGCCCGGCACGGCCGGTGAAGTCCGGCACGGTGGCGGGCAGTTGGGCGGGGCGGACCGGGGTCGCGGTGGGCTCGGGAGCCGGAGCGGCGGAGGGGGCGGCGAGGCCGGGGTCCGCTCGCAGGATGCGCTGCTGCAACTCCCGTAGGCCGGGGCGCGGGTCCACGCCGAGTTCGTCCGCGAGCAGACGGCGGGTGTCCGCGTACACGGCGAGGGCCTCCGCCTGGCGTCCGCTGCGGTACAGCGCCAGCATCAGCAGTTCGCGCAGTCGCTCCCGCAACGGGTGCGCGGCGGTGAGGGCGGTCAGCTCGGAGACCGCCTCCGCGTGGCAGCCCTGCTCCAGGTCCATGTCCAGGCGGGACTCGACCAGTTGGAGACGCCATTCGTCGAGCCGGGCCCGCTGGGTCTCCGCGTACGGGCCCGGAACGCTCGCCAGGACCTCGCCGTCCCACAGCCCGAGCGCCTCGTTCAGCAGGCGGCGGGCGTTGCACAGGTCCCCGGAGTTCTTGGCCTTCTCCGCGTCGGTCGCCAGTTCCTGGGCGACGGCGAGGTCCAGGGCGCCGGGGGGCAGCGCGCGGACCGCGTAACCACCGGACTCGCTGACCAGGACGCCGGGGGAGAGCGCCTTGCGCAGCCGGGAGGCGTACGTCCGTACGGCGGCCAGTGCCTGGGGCGGCGGCTTGTCGCCCCACAGCGCGTCGATCAGCTCGCTCGCGGTGGCGGTACGGCCCTCGCGGAGCAACAGGGCGGCGAGCAGGGCACGTTGCTGTGGCGAACCGGTGGCGAGGGGTTCGGCGCCGCGCCAGGCCCGCACGGGTCCGAGCACGCTGAAGCGCAGCTCGGCCGGGCCCTCGGAGGCCGGCTTCGTGGTCTCGGCGTCCACAGCGGTCCTTTGCTCCGGCACTCGCGGCCCATCGGCCTCCGGCGCTCGCGGCCCACCGACCTCCGGCACTCTCGGTCCACCGCCCATCGACAGCCCCCTCAGCCCTACCTGACAACCAGGCCAGTTTGCCTTGTTCATGGCGGATCCGTCAGCCGTGCGAGAGCTCGATCGCAGGGAGCCGCGCGGGGATGTCACCAGGTCTGCACAGTCTCTCCTCCTCTCCTCGGACCCGAGCGTCCCGATTCCCGCAGCCGCGCGGCCGGTCCCGTGTCACCGGCGGTGCTACCGCCGGTGCCGCCGACAGCATTGCTGACGGACCGTCAGATCAGCGCTACCGTGACGGACATGGACACCTTGGAGACGAGCGCCATGGATGCCGACAGCCCCACTCCCGCCCCCACCCCCTTCCCGAAGATCATCTCCGTCGACGACCACACGGTGGAGCCCCCGAACGTCTGGCAGGACCGGCTCCCCAAGAAGTACCTGGACACGGGCCCCCGGGTGGTCCGCGCGCCGCTGAAGGAGATGACGTTCCTCGGCGGCCGTTTCAAGCCCGTGATGGGCGCCCCGGGCGACGACGGCCCCATCGGCGACTGGTGGGTCTACGAGGACCTGCACCGCCCGCTGACCCGCCTGGACACGGCGGTTGGCTACAGCCGGGACGAGATCAAACTGGAGATCATCACCTACGAGCAGATGCGTCCCGGCTCGTACGACGTCTCGCAGCGCCTCGCCGACATGGACGTCAACCACGTCCAGTCGGCCCTCTGCTTCCCGACCTTCCCGCGCTTCTGCGGCCAGACCTTCACCGAGGCCGCCGACCGCGAACTCGGGCTGCTCGGCGTCCGCGCGTACAACGACTGGATGGTGGAGGAGTGGTGCGGCCCCGAGGCGCGGGGCCGGCTCATCCCGCTCACCCTCATCCCGCTCTGGGACGCGGAGCTGGCGGCGGCGGAGGTCCGCAGGAACGCGGCGCGCGGGGTCCGGGCGGTGGCCTTCTCCGAGATACCCCCGCACCTGGGCCTGCCCTCCGTCCACACCGACGACTGGGACCCCTTCCTCGCGGCCTGCGACGAGACCGGCACGGTCGTCGCCATGCACATCGGCTCCTCCAGCCGTATGCCGTCCACCTCCGAGGACGCGCCGCCCGCCGTCGGCTCCACCATCACCTTCGCCAACTGCTGCTTCTCGATGGTCGACTGGCTGATGAGCGGCAAGTTCGAGCGCTTCCCCAACCTCAAGGTCATGTACGCCGAGGGCCAGATCGGCTGGATCCCGTACATCCTGGAGCGCGCGGACGTCGTCTGGGAGGAGAACCGGGGCTGGGGCGGCGTCGCGGACAAGGTCCACCGCCCGCCGTCGGAGCTGTTCGCCGACCACGTCTACGGCTGCTTCTTCGACGACGCGTTCGGGCTCCGCAACCTGGACGCGATCGGGGTCGGCAACGTCCTCTACGAGACCGACTACCCCCACTCCGACTCCACCTGGCCCGAGTCCCGCCAGGTGGGCGAGGCCCAGATGGGCCACCTGGACCCGGACGTGGTGGACCGGATCGTTCGGCGGAACGCGATCGAACTGCTGGGACTGACGGAGGACGGGTTGTGGGCGGGGCCGGGGAGCGTCCGTTGAGCGCGGCCGGGGGCCCGACTCCGGGTGAGGCCGGGGGGCGGCTCCCGGGCGGGGGCGGGGAGGGCCCGTCGGACGAGACGGGCGGTGGGTTCCGCTACGGGATGCAGCTCCCCGTCCAGTCGCAGAGCACCCTCTACGCCGAGCCCTGGGAGGCGGACGCCGGTCCGGAGGACCTGGCCGAGCTCGCGCGGGCCGCCGACCGGGCCGGATTCTCGTACGTCGCCGTCTGCGACCACGTGGCCATCCCGCGTCGCCTCGCGTCCGCGATGAGCACGGTCTGGTACGACCCGGTCGCCACGCTCGCCTACCTGGCCGGGATCACCGAACGGGTCCGGCTGCTCAGCCACGTCGCGGTCGTCGGCCTGCGCCACCCACTCGTCACGGCCAAGCAGTACGCCACTCTCGACCACCTCTCCGGCGGCCGGCTGATCCTGGGCGTGGGCGCGGGGCACGTACGGGAGGAGTTCGAGGCGCTGGGGGTGGACTTCGACCGGCGGGGAGCTGTCCTGGACGAGTGCGTGGATGCGCTGCGATCCGCCCTCGGCCCGGACGAGTTCCCCTCCCACCACGGCAAGCTGTACGACTTCGAGGACCTGGGCCAGCGGCCCCGGCCCGCCCAGGCCCGGGTGCCCCTCTGGGTGGGCGGCTCGTCCCCCGCCGCCGTCCGCCGCGCGGCCGTTCGCGGCGACGGCTGGCTCCCGCAGGGCGACCCGCGCGACCGCCTCCCGGCCCAGATCGCCCGCCTGCGACGGCTGCGGGAGGAGGCGGGGGCCACCGGGCCCTTCACCGTCGGCGCGATCACCGAGCCGCTGTACGTGGGGGAGCCGGGCTGGGACGTGGGGCGCCGGACCCTCACCGGGAGCCCGGAGGCGCTGGCCGAGTCCTTGCACGCGTACCGGGCGATGGGGGTGGACCAGATCCAGGTGCGGTTCCGAAGCCGTGACGTGGGTGAACTCGCGGATCAGATGGGAGCGTTCGGGGCCGAGGTGGGGCCGCTGCTCCAAGGGGACCCGGCGAGGTCTGCGTGAGGACCTCGTAGAGGCTGTACGCGCGCACGTGGGATTGGGATCAGGAGGCTTCTCTGCCTCTGTGGCCGAAGCGCTGGAACAGCGCGTGGCCATGGGCAGACTCCGTGAGGTGGTCAAGGTCTGATCGTGGAATCCGAGGGAGCCGCCTGCCTCATGCCGCCGACGCGGCAGAGGACAGGCGGCCGGCTGTGTCGGCTCACGGCAGCTTCGGAAGTTGCCCGGATCGGCAGCCGGAGCAGCTGCAGGGTGGCCAGTCGAGCGACTCCCGAACGCGTTCGGGGTCGTGGGCCCTCAGGACCGTGAGCTGTCGTACGGAGTCGACGCGCTCACTGTCGGAGTCGACGCGGTAGACGCGGACGGTCAACCGGGAGGCCCCGTTCTCGGGGTACCGCCCAGCCTTCACCGCGCCGCCTCGCCCGTCAGCGGCGGCCTCAACACGCCACCACCTGCTCGGCGCCGACGACATGACGGTCGAGATCGATGCCGAAGTCGGCGGCGAGGACGAGCGCGAGTCGCCGCCGCGACTGCCGTGCCTGCTCCCGCTCGACGGCGACGAGGTAGGGGCGCACGAGGGGGGAGGCGGCGCCGTCGAGCGGGGAGTCCGCGTCCAGGCTGTACGGAGATCGCGGGGTCACCAGCCGCGACGGGGATGGAACGGGTGCTTCGGGCAGCGGCGTTGGGTGAAGGGCGCGTCGGATATCTCTCCGTCGCCTGCCGGTGCCGGGCACGAAGATGCCCAGCATCCAACGCAAGAACGCGTGGATAATGCTCATTGTCGTCAGCTCCTCTTCAGCTGGGGGCCATGCCCCGGGGCCGTGCCAGGCCGCCGGGGTTCTGACTGTGCTGAGCATACGCGTATTCGCGCATTCGCGGTCGCTCGATTACGCGAAGACGCATACGTTCGAACCATGGATCTTGACCGTGGCAAGCCTGTGTGGCCCCAGCTCGCGGATGAGCTGCGCCGCCGGATCGACGCCGGTACGTACGCTCCCGGTAGCCGCTTCCCCGCTGTGGTGGACCTGGCCACGGAGTTCGACGTCGCCGCGTCGACAGTGCAGAAGGCTGTGGCATCCCTCCGCGCGGAGGGCAGGCTCCGTACCGTGCTGGGGCAGGGGTCGTTCGTCGTTGATCCGGGGGCCTGACCCGCGTGTGATGAGGCTGCCGCTACTGCCGCGGCCGCATCAGGCGCAGGTCCTCGCCCCACCCGTCCAGCACCGCCCCGTGCCCGGCCGTCCGGGCCACGGCCTCGACCCGGGCGAACAGGTCGCGCTGTGCGGCCGCGTCGCCCGTCGCCGCGATGTGGGAAACGGTGTCGAGGAGGTGGCCTGTGTCCCAGTCGGGGAGGGGGAAGCGGGACAGTTCCCAGTGCAGGTACTTGTTGTACGGGCGGGGGCGGCGGTCCAGGGTGAAGAGCAGTTCCAGCAGGTAGCGGACGCTGTCGGCGGCGTCCAGGAGGGACGCGAGCCGCTGGCCGTCACGGGCGTTCTTGACCGAGCGGTAGAGGGAGTTGGCGTAGGCGTCGAGGTGCGTGGCCGCCTCCCGGCGGGCCTCGTCGACGTCGAGCCGGGCCTTGGCGGACAGGATGCGGGCGATCTCCCCGTCCAGCCGGTCGAGCACGACCCGGGCTCGGGCCAGGGCGTACCGCTCGAACCCGGGCATCCCGGCGGCGCGGAACTCGTCGAGGGTGAGGATCACGAGGTCGAGTTCGGGCGTGCGGTGCCCTGCGTACCGGGTGAGCCCAGTTGCCGCGCCCGCCGCGAGGACGACGTACAGGTCGTGGTCGGAGTGTTCCGTGCTCATGCCCTCGTGGGCCCGGGAGCCCTTGAGGACGAGGCCGACGACGGCGGGATCGGCGGTGGCGGTCTCCACGAACGAGTCGTAGGAGATGAGGGGTCGCTGAGCGGTCATGGCGTGATCTCCGGTGTGGCGGACGACGGGTAGGCCAACCGGGCGGCCCCGGGACTCGCCGGGGTCGCCCGCACCCTCTGCGGTGGCAGTGGCCACCGCCCGGCGGATCAACGCACACCGGGACCCTACCGCCCCGCCCGGTCGTCTCACGAGTCCCGTCCCGCACTCGTCCTTGCCTGCGCGCACCTGAAATCCCTTGCCTCTTGGGGGAGTTCAGGACAGGCGGGTTCCGGCCGTCGCCGTGGCCCGGGCGGTGAACCTGTCAGACAGCTTGCCGTTTCGTTCTTGAAACTTCGAACAACTGACGTCGGAGGCACGTATGTAGGGGAGTCATGGCTTCGGCGGAAGGACACGCGAGGTGCGATCCCCCCGGCACGTCAGAACGTCCCAGTACGCAGGCACCCCCGTTTCGGCTGTTCCCGCACAACCCTCCCGGGTCACGGAACGCCCTCCCCGCTCGACGGCACCCTCGCCTCCCAGCCTGTCGGTCGCCCTGGCCTGCGAACCGGGCCGATGGCCGCACGAGGGCTGGCCGGGCCCCGACGACCGGTACGTGAGCAGCGCCCTGCTCGTCCCGCCGCCCTACCGTGAACTCCGCGAGACGGAGGTGGACGTCGTGGTCCTGCGCTGCGAGGACCCGGCGGTCTCCTTTCCGGGACTGCGGAAGACCATGGGCTCCATGAGTGCCCCGGTGATCGTCATCAGCCCTCGTCGGGACGCCGACACGGTGGTGGAGGTGTTCCGGGGCGGGGCCGGCTATCTGGTCGAGGGCGACTACTGCACCTGCATGCTGTCCTCCGCGGTCGTGGCCGCCACCGTGGGCCACACCTCCTTCTCGCCCGTGGCCTGCGCCGCCATCCGGGACGCGGCGCGGCAGATGCCGGAGCACGGGCAGGCGACGGAGCGTCTGCGCTCCCTGCTCTCGCCCCGCGAACGCCAGATCATGGAGCTTCTCTCCACCGGCCTCGGCGCCCAGGAGATCGGGCTGCGGCTGACTCTGACCGAGAAGACCGTCCGCAACAACCTCAGCAACATCTACGCCAAGCTGGAGGTCCGGGGGAGCACGGAGGCGGTGCTGCGGTGGCTGGGAGCGGCCACCGGCGTTCGCGTATGAGAAGACCTGAATGAGCGTCCGAGGCAGCCCGAGGGAACGCCTGAGGGAACACTTCGGCGCCTTTCGCAGACCGCATGAAAAATCCCCCGCGCCGGGCACGGGGGATTACTCTGCTTTCTCCGGGTGCTATTGAATGGTGACCTCGGAGAGCGGAATCTCGATGTCGGTCACATTCTCGCCGCCCTGCTCGAAGCCCGGTTCGGCGCGCGCACTGTTCCCGCTGTTGAGGATTCCATCGGCCTGGGGTGTGCCGCACTGCACATTGCGCAGCCAGAGCCGGCCGTCCGGCGTTCCGCTGGGCAGGAGTTGCGGGTAGAAGACGTGGACGGCGGTGGAGTTCTCGCTGGGCGAGAAGAACACCGTCTGGCCGTCCTGGGCCTCCTTGTACGTGGCCTTGAGGAAACCGCTCACGTCGGTGCGCTTGTGGGACCACATGAAGAACGCGATGTGGTCCGCCTTGACCGTGTCGGACCTGGAGAAGGAGAACGAGGACGTGGTGTCGTCGCGCTTGATGTTGAATTCCTGCGTGGCGAACTTGACGCCGATCTCGAAGACGGAGTTCCCCAGCTTGGTGCTGCCGTCCGTGTTGAAGCCGTCCTCCAGCTGAATGACGCGGGTCACGGACGCCGAGCCGCTGAAGGTCTTCGTCGCCGCGGTGCTGACCCCGCAGTTGTCGGTGACCGAGGTGACCCGCTCGTTGGGGCCGAGGCTGTCGCGCCTGACCTGGACGTCGACGAACTCGCAGTTCTCCAGCTTGTCCGAGTCCGTGCGGCAGTCGGTGGCCACCTCGTCGGGGGTGGCGGCGCCCGCGCTGTACATCAGCGGGACGGCCAGTCCGAGGGCGACGACCGGCGCCAGCGCGAGGGTGATGCGCTTCTTCTTGCTGCGGTGGTTGCCGCTGCGCCCGGTGCGTGTCATGGGGTCTCCTGCGAGGGTGAGGGGGGAAAGTGCTGGTGGGAAGGGGTCTGCCGGAAGGGAAAGGGGATCCGGCGCGAGGTGGGGCGGGGGCGACCGAGAGCCTTCGGCCGGCCGGCTCGGGTCAGCAGTCCTCCAGGACGACCTTGGTGGTGCCGTCCGCGAGTCCGGGCGTGCCCGCGGCGCTCTCCAGGATGACCGGCCCCTCGACGACCTCCGGTGCCACGAAGTTCTTCTCGGGGGAGGGGTTCACGGCGAAGCTTCCGGGGTCGGCGTCGAGGTGCACCCGCCATTCGCCGGTCATGCGCTGCATCTTCGGCGTGAAGGTGACGTGCATGACCTTGCCGACCGGGACCTCCCGCACTTCCGACTCGCTGGCGGTGGCCGTCTTGACGGTCATGTCCAGCGTTCCCTTGTGCTTCACCCAGCCACCGCTCAGAGCTCCGAAGAGACCGCCGAGGGCGCCCTGCTGGGTGGCGGTGTACTTGCCCTGACCCTGACCCACCGCCTTCGAGAACTCGGTGGTCACCTTCGACGGTTCGGTGGCGTTCGGCTCGCAGTTCGGGAAGTCGACGGTGACCTTCTCCGTGGGGCCGTCGAAGGTCTCGAAGTTCGTCTCGACGAAATCACAGGTGTCGGATTCGAAGCCGTCCCCGAGACCGCCTCCGAAATCGCTCGTCGACTGCTGCTTTCCGTTGAGTTTCGCTGTCCTTTCACACATCCGCATGATCTGCTCGACGGACGGCTCGTCGGCGGCGTTGGCCGACGGCAGAAGTATGGTGACGGTGGCCGCGCAGGTCGCGAGTGAGGCGCCGATCGCCAAGTATCGGACCTTCTTGTTCCTGAAGCGCCTCTTGGCTGCCATGACTGTCTCTCCTTGGGGGATGCTTTACCTGCCGATGGAGGATTATTGGGGTTCTGTACATTCGGTGGACAGAGTCAAATGTCCCTACTCTCCGGTCACTTGCGATCACAGATGCAATCAGTTGTCGCCTATCTGACGTTGCGTCAGATCTAGCGGTACCCTGACCTCGACCAACACACCGCGATGGGAGTCCCCATGGGCAAGCTCGACGGACGTGTCGTCCTCGTCACAGGTGCCGCGCGCGGCCAGGGCGAGCAGGAGGCGCGGCTCTTCCGGTCGGAGGGGGCCGAGGTGGTCGTCGCCGACGTTCTCGACGACCAGGGGGAGGCCCTCGCCAAGGAGATCGGCGCGCTCTACGTCCATCTGGACGTGAGCCGCGAGGACGACTGGACGGCCGCCGTGGCCGCCGCCAAGGGGGCGTACGGACGCGTCGACGGACTGGTCAACAACGCCGGCGTGCTGCGCTTCAACTCCCTCGTCGACACCCCTCTCGACGAGTTCATGCACGTGGTGCGGGTCAACCAGGTCGGCGTCTTCCTCGGCGTCAAGACCCTGGCCCCGGAGATCGAGGCGGCCGGCGGCGGCACCATCGTCAACACCGCCTCGTACACGGGGATGACGGGCATGGCGTACGTCGGCGCGTACGCGGCGACCAAGCACGCCATCGTCGGCCTCACCCGGGTCGCCGCGCTGGAGCTGGCCCGCAAGGGCATCCGGGTCAACGCGGTCTGCCCCGGTGCCGTCGACACCGCGATGACCGACCCGGGCGACGAGGTGTCCGCCGAGGCCGTCGACAAGCTCTACCGCAAGCGCATCCCACTCGGCCGGATCGGACTCCCCGAGGAGGTCGCCCGCCTCGTCCTCTTCCTCTCCTGCGCGGACTCCTCCTACATCACCGGGCAGCCGTTCGTGATCGACGGGGGCTGGCTGGCCGGAGTGAGCCTCTGACCGCCCGCCCGGGGCGTGCATCTGACGGTACGTCAGCTATTGACGCCCCACGGGGCCGGTGGAACAGTCGGCCGTGTCGATATCTGACGGACAGTCAGAAGCAGCAGAGGATCTGACCGTGGGACGGTGAACCTCCTTGGAATTCGGGCTCTTTGTACAGGGATACGTGGGCAAGCGGGCCGAGACCGACCCCCTCGCGGAGCACAAGGCGCTGATGGAGGAGACCGAGTACGTCATCCAGGCGGACAAGTCCGGCTTCAAGTACGCCTGGGCCTCCGAGCACCACTTCCTGGAGGAGTACTCGCACCTCTCGGCCAACGACGTCTTCCTCGGCTACCTCGCACACGCGACGGACCGCATCCACCTCGGCTCCGGCATCTTCAACCCGCTCGCCCAGGTCAACCACCCCGTGAAGGTCGCCGAGAAGGTCACCATGCTCGACCACCTCACCGAGGGCCGCTTCGAGTTCGGCAGCGGGCGCGGGGCCGGCTCCCACGAGATCCTCGGGTTCATCCCCGGGGTGACCGACATGAACTACACCAAGGAGATCTGGGAAGAGACCATCGCCGAGTTCCCCAAGATGTGGCTCCAGGACGAGTACGTCGGCTTCCAGGGCAAGCACTGGTCGCTGCCGCCGCGCAAGATCCTGCCCAAGCCGTACGGGAAGTCCCACCCCGCGATGTGGTACGCCGCCGGGTCGCCGCCGTCGTACTCCATGGCCGCGCGCAAGGGGCTCGGGGTGCTCGGCTTCAGTGTGCAGAAGGTCTCCGACATGGAGTGGGTGCTGGAGAAGTACAAGACCGCCATCGTCGACGCCGAGCCCATCGGGGACTTCGTCAACGACAACGTGATGGTGACGACGACCGCGATCTGCGCGCCCACGCACGACGAGGCGGTACGCATCGCGGTCAACGGCGGGCTGCACTATCTGCCCTCGCTCGTCTTCCGGTACCACGACACGTTCCCCCGGCCGGACGGCTTCCCCGTGTGGCCGGAGACGCTGCCCGAGTACAACGAGGAGTTCATCGAACTGCTCATCGAGGAAGAGCTGTTGATCTGCGGGGACCCGGACGAGGTGTTCCGGCAGTGCAAGCGGTGGGAGCAGGCCGGGGCGGATCAGCTGAGCTTCGGGCTGCCGGTGGGGGTGCCGAAGGAGGCGACGCTGCAGACGATCAGGTTGGTGGGGGAGCACGTGATTCCGAAGATCGACACGGATCCTGTGCATCGGACGTCGCGGTTCCGGGCGGCGGGTTGAGGTTGTACGGCGAGTGCGGGTCGGTGGGGGCTGGTCGCGCCGACGCGGCGAAGCCGCACATCGACCAGGCCCCGCGCCCCTAAAAGCATGGTGGTACCCCGTTCTTACTAGGCGCCCGGAGGGGAGAGGCATGCTCGACCACGTCATCAAAGGTGTGACGGTCGTCGATGGGACAGGTGCGCCCGCGTACACGGCCGACGTCGGGATACGAGATGGGCGTATCGCTGTCATCGGGACCGTCACGGAGGAGGCCCGTACGGTCGAGGACGCCGCCGGGCTCGTGCTCGCGCCCGGGTTCGTCGACCCCCACACCCACTACGACGCGCAGCTGTTCTGGGACCCGTACGCGACGCCGTCCCTCAACCACGGGGTCACCACCGTCGCGGGCGGGAACTGCGGGTTCACGCTCGCGCCGCTCAACCCCGCCCGGCCCGAGGACGCCGACTACACGCGGCGGATGATGTCCAAGGTCGAGGGGATGTCGCTGGTCGCGCTGGAGGAGGGCGCGCCCTGGACCTGGCACGGCTTCGGGGAGTACCTGGACGCGCTCGAAGGGCGGATCGCCGTCAACGCCGGTTTCATGGTGGGCCATTGCGCGCTGCGGCGGTACGTGATGGGGCCGGACGCCATCGGCGGACAGCCCAGCGCCGAACAACTGGACGCCATGCTGCGGCTGTTCCACGAGGCGATGGACGCGGGCGCCTGGGGCCTGTCGACCACGCAGTCCTCGACGCACAGCGACGGCGACGGGCAGCCGGTCGCCTCGCGGCACGCGAAACCCGACGAACTGATCGCGCTGTCGCGGGCGGTGGGCGAGCACGAGGGCACCCAGATCGAGGCGATCGTCGCCGGATGCCTGGACCAGTTCAGCGACGACGAGATCGACCTCTTCGTCGAGATGAGCGCCGTGGCCGGGCGCCCCCTCAACTGGAACGTACTGACCATCGACTCCGCCGTCCCCGAACGCGTGCCGAGGCAGCTGGAGGCGAGCGAACGGGCCCGGAAGGCGGGCGGCCGGGTCGTCGCCCTCACCATGCCGATCCTCACGCCGATGAACATGTCGCTGGGCACGTTCTGCGCACTGAACCTGATCCCCGGCTGGGGCCCGATCCTGGGACTGCCGGTGCCCGAGCGGATCGCGCGCCTGCGCGATGCCGAGGTGCGGGCCGAGATGCTGCGCCGGGCGGACTCGAAGGAGGCGGGCGTCTTCCGGCGGCTCGCCAACTTCGGGCGGTACGTCATCGGCGACACCTACAGCGAGGCGAACGAGGGCCTCACCGGACGGGTCGTGCGCGACATCGCCGCCGAGCGGGGACAGGAACCGTTCGAGTGCCTGGTGGAGATCTGCGCCGCCGACGACCTCCGCACGGTCCTGTGGCCCATGCCGACCGACAACGACCCCGACTCCTGGACCCTGCGCGCCGAGACCTGGCGGCACGAGGACGTCCTCCTCGGCGGCTCCGACGCCGGCGCCCACCTGGACCGTATGTGCGGCGCCCCGTACACCACCCGGTTCATCGGCGACTGTCTGCGCGGCCGGAAGCTGGTCGGGCTGGAGCAGGCGGTGAAGATGCTCACGGACGACCCGGCGCGCCTCTTCGGCCTGCGGGAACGCGGTCAGGTGCGGGAGGGGTGGCATGCGGACCTCGTGCTCTTCGACCCGGAGCGCGTCGACGCCGGCAAGGCCACCCTGGTGCACGACCTGCCGGGTGACAGCCCCCGCCTGGACTCCAGGGCGATCGGCGTACGGGCGGTCTGGGTCAACGGTGTCGAGGCGATCCGCGACGACGTGGTGACCGGCGCCGTCCCCGGGAAGGTGCTGCGCAGCGGGCGGGACACCCGGACGGTGAGTACGCGGTGAGCGGGCCGGGGTCTTCGGCGGGCGCCGCGGAGGAGTCCGCGCGGCGCCGGCTGTTCATCGGCGGCACGTGGGTGGAGCCGGACGGCGGGCACTACGAGGTGGTCGACCCGGCGACGGAGGAGGTCGTCGGGTGGGCGCCGGAGGCCTCGCGGGCCCAGACGCACGCGGCTGCCGCCGCCGCCCGGGAGGCCTTCGGCCCCTGGTCGAGGACGCCCGCCGCCGAGCGGGCCGCGATCCTCGCCCGTACGGCGGACCACATACGACGCCATCTCGTTCCGTACGCCGAACTCGCGCAGGCCGAGAGCGGTGCGACGACCGGGACGGCGCGGGCCATGCAGGTGGGGGTGGGCGCCGCCCGGTTCCAGCGGTACGCGCGCGTGGAGCCGGTGGAGGAGCCGATCGCGCCCCAGATCAACGAGGCCGGGCCCTTCGGGAGGGCGGCCGTGATGGGCGCCCTCGCCGTACGGCAGCCCGTGGGTGTGGTCACCTGTGTCACCTCGTACAACAACCCCTGGGCCAACCCGGCCGGGAAGATCGCCCCCGCCCTCGCCATGGGTAACACGGTGGTCGTGAAGCCCGCCCCGCAGGACCCGCTCTCCGTCTACCGCATGGCGGAGGCCCTGGAGGCCGCCGGTCTTCCGCCGGGTGTGGTGAACGTGGTGAGCGGGTCGGGGGCTGAGGTCGGTGAGGCCGCCGTGGACTCGCCGGACGTCGACATGGTCAGCTTCACCGGCTCGACGGCGGTCGGGCGGCGGATCGCGGAGGTGTGCGGGCGCGGGATGAAGCGCCAGCTGATGGAGCTGGGCGGGAAGGGCGCGGCGGTCGTCTTCGACGACGCGGACCTGGGCGCGGCCGTGGCCGGCATCGCCACCACCTTCACCTTCTACAGCGGGCAGATCTGCACGGCGCCGACCCGGGTGATCGCGCAGCACGGCGTCTACGACCGGCTGGTCACCCAACTGGCCGCCTACGCGGCCCGGTTGCCGGTCGGCGACCCGCGCGAGCCGGGCACGGTGGTCGGGCCGGTGATCTCGGCGGCCCACCGCGACCGCGTCGAGTCGTACGTCGAGCTGGGCCGCAAGGAGGGGGCGCGGGTGGTCGCGGGGGGTGAACGGCCGCCGTACGAACGGGGTTTCTGGGTGGCGCCGACCCTGTTGGCCGACTGCGCCCCCGATATGCGGGTCGTCCGCGAGGAGATCTTCGGCCCGGTGGTCGTCGTCCTCCCCTTCGACGACGAGGACCAGGCCGTCGCGCTCGCCAACGACAGCGACTACGGCCTCATCGACTACGTCTGGTCCGGCGACGTAGCCCGAGCGTTCCGGGTGGCGCGGCGCCTCAGGGCGGGGGGCGTGGGCGTGAACACGGTCGGCCGCAACATGGAGGCCCCGTTCGGCGGGTTCAAGCAGAGCGGGGTGGGGCGCGACGTGGGTTCGTACGCGCTGCACGCGTACAGCGAGACGCAGGCGATCGTGTGGCCGGGGTGAGTCGCCCCTCTCTGTCGCCTCGGCTTGCCGGTGACGCGATGATGTTCGAATGCGTAGGTCGGGTGGGGAGAGCGGGTCGAGCGGGTCGAGTATGTCCGGTGGGGTCGGCGGGGTCAGTGGGGTCGGTGGGGCTGGTGGGCGTCCTCTGCTCTACCTGGACGTGGACGGGCCCCTGAACCCGTACGCCGCGAAGCCGGAGCGGCGGCCAGCCGGGTACTCGACCCACCGGATGAAGCCGCAGGGCTGGCTCGACCAGCATCCGGGCGAACCGGCGGCGTACGTCAAGCCGTTGCGGGTCTGGCTGAACGAGGAGCACGGGCGCCGGCTGCTGGAGCTGGGGGGCCTGTACGACCTGGTGTGGGCGACGACGTGGGGCGCCGAGGCGAACACGTACATCGGACCGGTGCTCGGGCTGCCGGAACTGCCGGTGCTGGAGTGGCCGGTGGTGGAGCGGACGAGGGCGGCCCGGGACCGGCCGCCACCGACGGGTACGCCGTCCTGGCCGGCAGGCCTGTTCTGGAAGACCCCGCATCTAGTCGAGCACGCGGCGGGGCGTCGTTTCGCGTGGGTGGACGACGAACTGACCGCCGTGGACCGGAACTTCGTCACCGACCATCACGGCCTGCCCGCCCTGCTGCACCGTATCGACCCCCGACTGGGCCTGCGGGAGCCGGACTTCACGGCCCTGGCCGAGTTCGCACGAGCCACCGGTCGACCGGACGAGTGACGAGGCGTGACACGGACGAGACAGGCAGACCAGGACTGGTCGACGTGGCCGCGCTTCACCGGCCCGCTACTCGAACCCAGCGTGCCAGGGTGTCCTCCTCGCTCTCAGTGTGCTCTGCCGAAAGCGCCCTGATTCCGGCCGCGGCCCGCACTTGAGCGGACCTCTCGAACTCCTTGGCGAGCATCTGTCGACGCAGTGTCCGGGCCGTGTACGTGGAGGCGTTCCCCTTCGCCTTCACGAAAGCGGGCACGTCATCGGGCAAGCTCTTCGTCATATCGACCGCCATGCCAAGGATCATTTTCCGCCGCACTTCTCCCATCCTCCCACCTGGCCGAGCTGGTGTTGAAGCGGTTGGGTGCGTGAGGGTGTGACGATGACTGCGACACCGACCGACCCCGTCGACCATGAACTCGTCCGGGCTGCGGCCGACGTCGCCCGCACGCGGTGCCGGGGCGACAACCACACCATGGCCGCCGCGGGGCGCGCCCGGGACGGCCGGATCGTCACCGCCGTCAACGCCTATCACTTCACCGGGGGCCCCTGCGCCGAGCTGGTCCTGATCGGCACGGCGGCCGCCCAGGGCGCGTACGAACTGGACGTGATCGTCGCCGTGGGCGACCGCGACCGGGGTGTGGTTCCGCCGTGCGGCCGGTGCCGGCAGGTCCTTCTCGACTACTTCCCCACCCTCAGGGTCATCGTCGGCGAGGGCGACCGCCTCCGGACCGTCCCCATCACCGACCTGCTGCCCGTGAGCTACATCTGGGCGGAACATCAGCTCGACACCGAGAACGCCTCAGAAGAGTCCTAGTCGCTGGGGTTCAGCTCCGTCGGCTCGCCCCGGCCCACCGAGAGGGACCAGTACACCCCCGCGGCGGCGGTGACGGAGACCGTGCCCGCACGGTCCGAGTCGTCGAGGTCGAACTCGTTGAGGATGTTCGTCACTTCGCCGTCGAGGCACTCCATGGGGAACGAGGCGCTCATGGGGCGGAGCACGACCTCGATCTTGCCGTCGCCTTCGCAGCTCACGGCGACGGACAGGGCCGTGCCCTCCCCCTTCTTCGCCGCCCCGAACGGCAGGTGCGCACTGTCCCGCGTCTTGTTCTGACGCAGAACCACGCGATCGGCGATGGGGTCCAGGGCCTCGTCCGCCACCTCGTGAGCCGTGTCGCCCTCGCCCGCGTCCGAGTCCGCGTCCGAGGCCGGGGTCGCCTTCGCCCGAGGCTGCTCGACCGACCCTCCGGGCCGTCGTTCCGGTGATCCGGTGTCACCGTCGGAGCCGGACGAGCAAGCGGTGGTGGAGAGGAGAGCGGCCGCCGAGGCGAGCGCCAGGACAGCGGTGCGCGCGCGGTTCCGCCTGCGTGCTGGTGATGCCATGAACGACCCCCGTGTGTCGGCCCGTTGGTGGTGGGCGAGGCCGTGATCGTGACACCGGTTCGAGAGCGTCAACAAGGCGGTGGGGCGGGTTCAGAGCAGAATCTGAGGTTGCCCGCCACCTGGCGGACACGCACGCCTCAGCCGCGCGAGGAAGGGCCGTTGGGTGCGGGCGCCGACGCGGTGCGGATGTGCTCCGTATGGTCGGCGGTAGGCCACGCCCCCTACCTTGGGTCGCATGGCTGACGAGATCTTCCGTGACCGGCGGCTGGCCGAGCTCTACGATCCGCTCGACCCCGATCGCGGCGACCTGGACGCCTACCTCCTGCTCGCGGAGGAGTTCGGCGCGAGGAAGGTGCTCGACATCGGCTGCGGGACCGGCGTGTTCGCGCTGCTGCTGGCGGACCGTGGGGTGGAGGTCGTCGGGATCGACCCGGCCGGCGCCTCCCTCGATGTCGCGCGGGCCAAACCGGGGGCGGACCGGGTCCGCTGGATCCACGGGGACGCGACGGCCCTTCCCCCGCTCCAGGTCGACCTCGTGACGATGACGGCCAACGTGGCGCAGGCGATCACGGACCCGGAGGGATGGCGGCGAACGCTCGCGGGCGCCTACGAGGCCCTGCGACCAGGCGGCCACCTGGTCTTCGAGACCCGCGACCCGGCCAGGCGGGCCTGGGAGGCGTGGAATCGCGAGGACTCGTACGGGGTCACCGAGGTGCCTGGCTTCGACACGGTCGAGAGCTGGGTGGAGCTGACCGGGGTCACCGGCCAACTGGTCACCTTCCGATGGCACTACACCTTCGACGGCGGCAAGAAGCGGCGCATCTCCGACTCCACCCTCAGATTCCGCGAGCGGCACGAGATCGAGACGGAACTCGCCGATCACGGATACGTGCTGGAGGACATACGGGACGCTCCCGACCGGCCCGGCCGGGAGTTCGTGTTCGTGGCGCGTCGGCCGCCGGCGGTGTGACGGACGCGGCCGGGCGTCGTACCGGATCACCCGGAACCGACTCACCGAGCCTGCCTTCGGCGAACCGGCTGGACCCCGGGAATTCAGGTGTGCATCAGCGCCAGCGCCTGTTTGAGGTTGTGCTCGGCGATGCCCGCCATGAACGCCCGGTCGGGGAAGTCCCCGTCGAGCAGCCGCAGCGGCCCCGCCGTCAGCGAGAGCCGCTGCGCGAGCATGTAGAACGCGAGCCGGTCCTCGTCCAATCCGTCCACCGCCAGGGGCCGGTAGGCGTCGTGCAGGCGGATCCGCAGAAACACGTGCTCCCACTCGACGTCGAAGTACATCGATCCCTCGATGTCGATCGCCACGGGGTTCCCGTCCCCGTCCACCAGCACGTGGTCGGGCCCCAGTTCGCCGTGCACGACCGCGTACTCCGTGCGCGGCCGCACGGCTGCCGCCAGGCCCAGCAGCCGCTCCTCCAGCCGGTCGCGGGCGTCCGCGATCCGTGCATCGCGGGAGGCTGCCTCGGTGAGGTCCCGCAGCGCGCGCTCGAGAACGACACCTGCACACGACGTACCGCGCGACGTTCCTCCTGCGTCGACCACGGCGACCTTGCCGTACGCCGGTGCGCGGTGCAGTCGCATCGCCTCCAGCGACTCCGCGAGCCGGGCCATGACCGGAGCAGCCGCCCGCCGGTCGCGCGCGAGCAGCGCCTCCAGGCTGTCGCCCCGAAGATCCTCGACGATCGCGAGGTCGCCCGGCCAGTGGGCGCCGTCGCGATCGACGAGACGAATCGCCGGGACGCGGACGCCGAGCGTGTCCAGCCGCGTGTGTGCGGCCACGAACAGACCGAGCCCGAGGCCGGGTGAGAACGGGTCGGTGAGGTCGTCGTCCCCCTCGGCCGTCGGCCAGTAGTTCTCGGCGTCGTCCCACAGGTAGGCGATCGCCGTCGTCGCGTCGTCCATCACCAGGCGGTACACGCCCTTCTTGCTACCGCCCGTGACCCGCTCGACCGCCTCCAGCCGCCGTCCGCCGCCCAGCGCGGCCCGCGCCGCACCCGCCAACTGCTCCCGTGCCACTGACCTGCAAGCCACGCTCCGAACCGCCTCTCCGCCACGACCATCCGTCCGGCGCTCAGTTGAACACGGGAGCCCGCCGGTACGCGGAGGATGTCAGTCGCGACGCCGGTACTTGTCCAAGTGTGCTTCGGCGTCCAGGAGTACGGGACCGTGGAGCTGGTCGAGTTGGACGGTGCCCAGTCGCGGTACGGGGCCGTACGCGTAGTGATCGACTGGCCCGAACCAGGGAAGGCGCCGATGACGAAGGGGAGCACGCGCAGGGTGATGTGCTCCTGCTCACTCATGTGGATGAGGTGCTGCAGCTGCGCGTGGGCGACGGTCGCGCCACCGACTCGCATGTGCAGGGCCGCTTCGTGGATGACGGTGCGGTACGGCGTGGCGGCTGCCTTGTAGAGCACGTCCTGGCGCTTGATCCTGAACGACATGCGGTGCTCCACCTCGGGCGACGTCGGAGCCGGGATCACATGGCGGAGCTGTTGGCCACAGAGTTGCTGCTGGTGCCGCTGCGCCCCAAGGTGAAGCGGACCGGCCGCGGCTCGCTCCGGGGACGGATCCCCATCCCCGACGACTTCGACGAGCTGCCCGACGACATCGCCGACGCCTTCGGGATGCGCTGATGCGACTGCTTCTCGACACTCATGTCGTCCTCTGGTGGCTGGACGACTCCCCCGAGCTGTCCGGTGAGATCAAGGATCTCCTCGACACCGAACCGGCGGCATACGTCAGCGCGGTGTCGCCCTGGGAGATCGCCATCAAGCAGTCGCTCGGAAGGCTGGAGGGCCCCGAAGACCTGGCCGAGCGCGTACGCGACAGCCAGTTCAGCGGCTTGCCCGTGACCGCCGGGCACGGCGTGCGTGCGGGCCGGCTTCCGGCGCACCACCGGGACCCCTTCGACCGGATACTGGTCGCTCAGGCACAGATCGAAGGGATGACTCTCGTGACGCGTCACAAGTGGATCCCGCAGTACGACGTGCGGGTCATGCCCGTGTGAGTCCGCGCCGATCGCAGGACGGGCGACGCCGTCCTCGGTCCGCCGAGCGGTCTGCGGTCTGCGGTGAGCGGTCAGAATCGGCCGCGATTCCCGCCCGGGGTGGGATGAGCGTCACGAGCCATGCAGCCAGATCCGCAGCGGACCTAGGGGCTCGAAGCCATGGCGGATGGCGGCCACCAGGTCGTCGCCCTGCTCGTAGCCGACCACCGGCAGGGCGGGGAACAGTCTGTTCACCGCGTTCAGTACGACCGGCCAGGCCGTGTCAGGGGCGCCGTCCGACGCGAAGACATTGGAGATGCCGACCACTTGGTCGCTGCGGCTCGCCACGGCCCCGGCGACCACTCGGCCGTCGGCGGACCGTCCGGCGAGCACGAAGGTGTCGGGGTCGTCGAGCAGTTCGGGCCGGAAGAGGTCAGCGTTGCCCGCCCCGTCGTCCCAGGCGAGCGCCCAGGCGCGCAGTGTGTCCGGGGCGCCCACCACGCACCAGTCGAGACCCGGCGTAACGGCGGGCGCACTCGCCGGGCGGTGGATCCACTGCGCCTCGAACAGCACCCGGAAGCCGGCCTCCGTCAGGTCGAGGTCGGTGAAGCTGTCCTTGACGGAGGCGCCCGGTCGGGTGGTGTCGATCCGGGCCGCCAGCGCGGCCGGGTCGGCGTTCGGGACCAGCGTCACCGCGTCGGGGTAGTAGAGCGGCGTGCGGGACGGAGCGGCCCATGCTTGTGGCCCGAATGCGCCCGCCAGGCCGTGCGATCGGCTCATCGCCGCGCACCACTCGGCGTTGTTGCGGGCGGCGGCCTGGACCAGGAGTTGTTTCGGCGCAGTCGTCACGAGCGCTGATCATGACGTGTACGGCCCGGGTCGTCGAACGGATTTTCGCCGTGCGCAAGAGAGACGCACGCGCCGAGGGACCGGCTATGCGCCGCCGAACCGGCTGTGCCCCGCCCAACCGGCTACGTGCCCCTCCGCTCCGCCAGATCCACCCGCACCGTCAGCAGCCGTGAGCCCAGTACCCGTACCGCCGTGCTGTTCATGCGGGGCAGCGTGCGCAGGCGGGCGATCGGGTCGTCGTCGGGGAGGAGGTGGGCCGTGCCCTCGTGCCAGCGGCCCCGGATGCGGACGCGGACCGAGGGGTCGGCCTTGATGTTGCGGATGTAGTGGGAGGCGTCGCCGTACTCGGAGACCAGCCAGAAGGAGTCGCCGACGCGGCGGCCGCCGACGGGGGTGCGGCGGGGCAGGCCGGAGGTGCGGCCGGTGGTCTCCAGGAGGGTCTGGAGAGGGACCCTGCGCAGGAGCGGGTTGGCTACGTGGCGCTGGAAGGCAGTCACCAGGCGTTGCTTGCGATCCGTCTCGCGGGACATCGGCTTGGTTCTCCTCGGGGGGTGGGAGGTACGGAGTACAGATCGGGTGCGGGGCGAAGGCGGTGGGTGGCCGGTGCGGGTCGTGACGTGGAACCTGTGGTGGCGGTTCGGGCCGTGGCAGGAGCGGCAGAAGGCGATCCTCGCCGTGCTGCGCGAACTGCGCCCCGATGTCGTCGGGTTGCAGGAGGTCTGGGAGCAGCGCGGAGAGGGGCACGGGGAGGGTCGCGTAGAGGGTGAGGAGTGCGGGGAGGGCAATCTTGCCGGATGGCTCGCCCGGGAACTCGGGATGCACTGGGCCTGGGGCGAGTACGGCGACGCCGAGCGCTGGCAGCGACGGATCGGGGACCCCGGCGTCGGCATCGGTGTCGCCGTGCTGAGCCGGTGGCCCGTGCTGGAGAGGGCCGCCATCGGGCTGCCGACGGCGGAGGGCGGCAGCGGGCGCGGCGCGCTCCACGTCCTCCTCGACGCGCCCGGCGCGCCCGTGCCCTTCTTCACCGCTCACCTCAGCTCGGAGACCGACGCGTCCGCGCAACGCTGCCGACAGGTCACCGCGCTGGCCGAGTTCGTGGCCCGGCACCGGGGCGGGGCCACCGGCCACCCGCCCGTGATCACCGGCGACTTCAACGCCTGGCCCGACTCCGACGAGGTCCGGCTGTTCGGCGGCTACAAGACCGCGCCCGCCGTGCCCGGACAGTGCTTCTTCGACGTCTGGGAGTACGCCGAGCCGGGCGCCCCGTCGGCCACCTGGGACCTCGCCAACCCGTACGTCGCCGACTCGCACGGGCCGAGCGTACGGGTCGACTACATCCACGTCGGCCCACCGGGCCCCGGCGGCCTCGGCCACGTACGGGCCGTGACGAGAGCGGGCGACGCCGCCGTGGACGGCGTATGGCCCTCCGACCACGCGGCTGTCGTGGCGGACCTGGCGGACCTGGCGGACTTGGCGGACTTGGCGGACTTGGCGGACGGGAGCGGGGCCGGGGCGCGCTGAAGCCCCCGGCCACGTACACCGCCCGCCGCCTTCCCTACGGCTTCCGGCCCACCCCGCCGTGCTGTCCGATCGGCTTCGGCTCGCCCGCCGTCGTGTCGTCCGGGTGCCACAGCGGGACGGAGACGACGCCCGGCGGGAGCAGGTCGAGGCCGTCGAAGTAGCCGGTGATCTGGTCGATCGGGCGGAGGAAGTACGGGACGGCGCCCGTCTCGTTGTAGGCGTCCTGGGCCCGCTCGTAGTCGGGATCGGTGCCCCGGGAGCCCTCGTTGATGTTGAGGTAGCTGCCGGAGGGGAGACCGGCGAGCAGGCGCTGGACGATGTCGCGGGCCTCGTCGTACGAGGCGACATGCCCCAGGATGCCGCTGAGGATCAGCGCCGTGGGCCGGGACAGGTCCAGCGTCGCGGACGCGGCCTCCAGGATGCGCTCCGGCTCGTACAGGCTGGCGTCGACGTACGCGGTGGCGCCCTCCGGGGAGGAGTACAGCAGCGCGCGGGCGTGCGCGAGGACCATCGGGTCGTTGTCGACGTAGACGATCCGCGCGTCCGGCGCGCTGCGCTGGGCGACCTGGTGGGTGTTGTCGGCCGTGGGCAGCCCGGTGCCGACGTCCAGGAACTGCCGGACGCCCTCCACCTCCACCAGGTGCCGGATGCTGCGCCGCAGGTAGGCGCGGCTGCTGCGGGCGATGGTCACGATGCCGGGGAAGGCGCCGGCGTACGCGTCGCCGGCCGCCTCGTCCACCGGGTAGTTGTCCTTGCCGCCCAGCCAGTAGTTCCAGATGCGGGCGGAGGCGGGCACCGAGGTGTCGACCCTCTCCTTCGCCGCCGGAGCCGCCGCCGGGTCGGGCGTCGTCGCGTGATCGGTCATGGGCGCCGTCTCCTCCGCCGTGCAGGTGCGCCGTCGCACGGACGGACGCACGTGTTGTGTCGAGCCAAACATAAGGCTCAACACAGTTGTTTCGTACGCGGGTTCCCCCTGTCGGTCTTCCTGTCGGTCCCACTGTGGGTCCCGCTGTGGGTCCCGCACCTTGCAGGTGACTGCTACCGCCGCCCCAGGAAGATCGGGTTGGTGAAGGCCGCCAGCGGGCCCGGGAACCCCGGGACGATCGGCGGCCGGCGGACCTCGGCGCGCACGTACGCCGCGTACGAGGCCGTCGTACGCCACTGGGCCGCGCCCGTGCCGGACTCCGGGATCGCGGGCGAGGTGAACAGGACGCCCTGGTCGGTGACGAAGCGGATGGTGCAGCCGGCGGAGCCCGTCGCCTCCAGACGGACGGTGACCGGGGTGTCGCCGTCCACCTTCAACCGCTCGCCGATGCCCGCGTGTTCGCCGCGCGGCCCGGACGCCGTGAACGACACGGACACGTCCTTGGACTCGGCGACGTACGAGCGGCCCGCCCGCAGCCCCTCCTGGATCGCCTCCCGGCTCAACTCCTCGGCCAGGACGACCGTCTGAGGGCGGCCGACGGGGTCGGGATCGCGGTGGGCGTCGCTGTTGCCCATCGCCGGGATCCAGTCCTGACGGCCCTCGCGCACCGCCGCGACGAGCATGCCGTCCCAGTCGGCCAGCGCCACCTCGTCCTCCGGCGAGTACGCCCCGTTCCACACCTCCACCGCGTCCGCCTCGCCGAAGCCGAACTTCCAGTTGCAGCCGATGCAGGTGGCGTGCGGGTGGGCCGGGACGACCAGACCCCCGGCGCGGCGGATCTGCCGCGCGTACTTGCCGAACCGGTTGTCCCGCGCCCGGTAGCGCCAGTCGACGAACGTGCCCGGGTCCACGCCGAGCGCCACCACGTGCCCGTTGCGCGTGGTGACCTCCTCGCCCAGCATGATCAGCAGGTCGTCACCCGCGTGCTCGGCCCAATGGGCGTGCGCGGACTGGGTGTTGTGCTCCGAGCTGTTGATGAAGTCCAGTCCCGCGGCTCGCGCGAGCGCCGCCAGCTCGGCGGGCGTGCGGCGGCCGTCGGAGTACCAGGAGTGCAGATGGCAGTCGCCCCGGTACCAGGCCCGGCCCCGCCCCTTGGCCCGCTCCGGCGGGTACACCGGCCGCACCGCCGCGGCGGGCCTGCCGTACGTCAGGGTGATCGTGATCTCGTACGGCAGCCCGTCCGGTGCCACCGTGTACGGGCCCAGCGCGATGTGCCAGGTCCCGGGGCGCACGGGGCCCGGGAGGTAGCCCGGGGTCGCCTCGTCGGTCCGGATGAAGAACTCGGTGCGGGCGCCGCCCGACCAGCCGCGGAAGCCCTTGCCGCCCAGTTCGGTGCCGCGCTCGTCGAAGACGCCGATGTCGAGGGCGTTGCCCATCGTGCCGGCCGGGACGGTCGTTCTCTCGTAGCTGTAGGAGACCCTGAACTCCCTTACTCCGGAGGGTACTTCGACCGGCAGATACACGAAGTCGGGGGAGCCGGTGGGGAGGGTTCCCCTGATCGTCCTGGTCTCCTGCTCGCCGTCCGCGGCCTCGGCGCCGCTCGTCCCAAAGGTCACGCTTCCCAACGTAAGCGCGGCCGCCGCCGACGTCACGAACAGCGCGCGCCTTCCCAGTCCGTTCCCGTCACCGTGGTGGTCGTCGCACATGCTGCTGCTCCCCAGGTCGGTCGTGAGTGACATGGCGTGGGTGGTGCGTGGAGTGGTGCGGGGGTGGTGCGTGGTGTCCGCCACCTTCGTATGTGGTGGTGAACTGCGGGGCAAGGGAAAGGAATCGCCAGTTTTCGATACGCGACAGCGCGGGCGAGCGACAGGGTGAGAGAACGGGGGAGCGCGCGTGTGGACACCGATCTGTGTGCTGGGCGGAGCCGGTGTCACCGACCGGGTCGCGCACGGCCATGACGCGGACCGGTTCGTGGAGATCGGCTCCCTCACCAAGGTGCTCACGGGCACCGTCCTGGCCCGGCTGGCGGTGGAGGGGGACCTGGGCTTCGACACCCCGCTGGAGGAGTGCCTCGACGAGGTGCCGAGGGGGACCGGCATCACCCTGCGGCACCTCGCCGAACACACCTCGGGCCTGCCCCGGATGCCCGCCGGACTCACCGGCCTGCCCACGGGCCCGCCCGACGACCCGTACGCCGGTTTCACGGAGGCGGTGCTGCGGGAGTCGCTGCGCGACCTGGACCGGGCGACGGCGGGACGGCCGGGCCGGGAGGAGTACTCCAACCTCGGCTATGCCGTGCTCGGGCTCGCGCTCACCACCGTCACCGGCCGCTCGTACCAGCAACTGGTGGACACGCACGTCCTGTCGCCGCTCGGGCTGGGCGCGGGGGCGATGGCGGCGAGCCCGCCGGAAGGGCGACGGCTCGTGCCGCGCGATCTGTTCGGCCGGCCTCGCCCCCTGTGGACCCTGACCGGGGCGATTCTGCCGGCCGGCGGCCTGTGGTCCGGTTGCCGGACGCTGGCGGACCTCCTGGTGGCCCTGCTCGTGGAACGCCGGTTCGGCGACCCGGCCCCGTCCTGGCGACGGGCCCGCTCGCTGCGCTGGCACGACGGCTCCACCCGCGGCTCGTCCGTCGTGGCCGCCGCGTACGACGACGGCCGATGGATCCTCGTCCACCGCCTCGGCCCCATGCCCGGCACGAGCACCGCCGCACAACGCGCCCTACGCGCGGCCGCACCCCCGCCGACGCCCCGCAGCACCAGCAGGCAAGGGTGAGCACTCCTGAGTTCCGACCGATCCCCTCCCCCTCCCCCCCAGAGCCGACCCACCGCCTCCGCTGGGCCCCGTTCAGCTGCTCCCTGCGCAGCCCACCGCCCGCAGTGCCGGTGAGCACCGGTGAGCACTGATGCGTGCCGACCGGCCGGCTCCCCTGAGTGCCGACCGGTCGGTATGGACATCCCTGTCCATAGCCGCTAGAGATGACACATGCGCATCTCCGTGACGATCTTTCTCACCGACGAGACGATCACTCCGACCCGGCTCGCCCGTGAGCTGGAGCAACGCGGTTTCGCGGGGCTCTACCTCCCCGAGCACACGCACATCCCCGTCGAGCGGACGACCCCGTACCCGGCCGGCGGCGACCTGCCGCGCGAGTACGGCCGCACCCTCGACCCCTTCGTCGCGCTCGGCCAGGCCGCCGCCGTCACCGAGCGGCTCGGGCTCGGCACCGGGATCACCCTGGTCGCCCAGCACGACCCGATCGACCTCGCGAAGCAGATCGCGACCGTCGACCACCTCTCCGGCGGCCGTCTCACCCTCGGCCTCGGCTACGGCTGGAACGTCGAGGAGGCCGCCGACCACGGGGTCGAGTGGCGCACCCGCCGGGAGCTGGTGCGGGACCGGATGGCGCTGATGCGGGCGCTGTGGGCGGAGGAGCCGACGGCGTACGAGGGGGAGTTCGGGAGCGTACGGGCGAGCTACGCGTACCCGAAGCCGGTGCAGAAGGCGCGCGGGCCGGTGGTGGGGCCGCGCACGCTGATCGGCGGGGCGGCGGGGCCGAAGCTGTTCACGCACATCGCCGAGTACGCGGACGGCTGGCTGCCCATCGGGGGGCGGGGGCTCGGGGAGGCGCTGCCGGTGCTGCGGCAGGTGTGGGCCGACGCGGGGCGTGATCCCGCCGGGTTGCAGGTCGTGCCGTACGCGGTGCAGCCGAGCGCGGGGAAGCTGGCGTACTACGCGGAGCTGGGGATCGAGGAGGCCGTGGTGCAGCTGCCGCCGGCGGGGGAGGCGGAGGTCCTGGGGCTGCTGGACGAGTACGCGGGGTTCCTGGGCGGCGGCGCCTGAGAGCCGAAGCGGCCGCGTCCTCGCGGGAGGACGCGGCCGAGGCGACTACCGACTACTTCGCCGGACCCACCCGGATCGTGACCGTGGAGCCGTCCTTGGCCTCCTTGACGATCTGGATCCTGGTGTTGGTGTTGGTGATCTTGACTCCGCCCGTGGGGTTCTCTTCGTCGTAGTAGGTGTGCGTACGGTCGTTGAACACCGAAACACCCTTCTTCGACGTGACCTTCAGCGTGACCTCCTGGCCCCAGTGGAGCGTGAACGCGTCCGTGCGGCCCAGGGTGAACGTCGAGTCGTGCGTCTGGTGGTCGTTGCCGGCCAGCACGCCGTCGGACCACTTCAGGGGCTTCGGATGGGCGTCCACCGGCAGCAGCAGGCCGACACCGGGGTGCTGGCTGGTGTTGTTGTCCTGCTGCGAAGTGTCCCACTTCCAGATCAGCAGGCCGTTCTGGTAGGGGTAGCGCTCCACCCAGCTCGGACCCGTGGAGTTGATCGCGAGCTTGAGGGCCTTGTCGTACGACACGTACTGACGGTTCTCAGCGACGTAGTACTGCTCGTGCTCGGTGGTGTAGGAGCCGCCGAAGCGGGAGAAGCCGGCTGCCGTCCAGGCGGGGTCAGCGGTCTCGGCCTTGTCCGAGAAGAGGGGCGAGCCGTCGGCCGTGAAGGTGATCAGGTCGGCCACGAAACCCTTCTGGGCCACGTACTGGTCGGTCTGGTAACGGAAGCGCAGATCGATCTTCCGACCCGCGTAGCCGTCCAGGGAGTACGACAGCTTCCTGAAGCCGTCCGTCGTGCCGTCCAGGGCCGGCCTGCCGCCACCGTCACGGCCGATCGGCAGGTCGTCGGCGGTGCCGTCGATCGCGGTCCAGGTGGCGCCGCCGTCCGTGGAGACCTCGGTGTAGAGGTAGTCGAATCCCTTCTCGATGTCCCACCAGCCGTCGAGCGTGAGCGCCGCGGAGGTCTTTCCGGTGAGGTCCACGGAACGGGTCAGCGTGTTCGACAGGCTGTTGGCGCTGCCGCTCCACCACTGCAGCGAACCCTCCGAGGGCTGCACGACCTCGACCTTCACCTGCTTCTTGGGCAGCTCGACCACGAGGGCCTGCTTGTCCTTCGTGTTGTACTCGGCGATGCCCAGCTTGTGCGTGGACTTCGTTGCGGCCTTGGCCGTGTCGTAGTTCAGCCAGCCGAGCTGCAGCTTGTCCCAGGCGGTCATGTCCCCGGGCAGGTCACCGATCTCGGTCGTGCTCTGCCCGAGCCAGGAGCCGCCCGACATGAGGGTCCAGGAGCCGGTGGAGTTGCTGCCCTTGTTGGTGGTGTCGTAGTGGTCCGGCAGACCGAGGTCGTGGCCGTACTCGTGAGCGAAGACACCGAGGCCGCCGTTCTCCGGCATGACCGTGTAGTCGCCGACCCAGATGCCGGTGTCGCCGATCGGGGCGCCACCGCGCTTGTTGCCCTCGGGACCGGTCTTGTCCCAGTCGTCGCCGAACGCGTACCAGCGGTGGGACCAGATGGCGTCCTCGCCCTGCGTTCCCCCGCCGGCCTCCTCGCCCTCACCGGCGTGCACGATCTGGAAGTGGTCGATGTAGCCGTCGGGCTCGTTGAAGTCGCCGTCGCCGTCGAAGTCGCCGCGGTCCCAGGTGTCGAAGCCCGCCAGGTCCGTCTTGATCTCGGCGTCCGTGCGTCCGGCCGCCTTCTGCTGCTCGACCCAGGCGGTGACGCCGTCCGCGACGACCTGCCAGGCGCAGGTGTCGGGCTGGCACTTGTTCGAGCCGTAACGGGCCTCGTTGTAGGGGACCTTGACCCAGTCCGAGACCCCGCCCTCGATCGAGTAGCGGCCCGAGGACTGCTTCTCGTAGTACTTCTTCATCGACTCGGTCTTCTTGCCCGTGCCGAAGAGCAGCTGCTCGTAGTGCTCGCGGTTGTAGTCGGCCCGCCACGCCGTGGTGTTGTCCTTCTCTCGGTCCGGCTCGGCTATCCGATTGTGCAGGGGGCCGGGCGTTCCGCCGTAGGTGTCGTCCATGCGGTCGCCGAACTCGACCAGGATCGTGAAGATCCGGTCGGTCTTCTCGCGCCCCAGCTCGACGTACTTGGGGTCGCCGTTCTTGCTCTTCAGCCGCACGACCTGGGAGCCGTCGCGGTCCTTGACCGTGGCGTCGCCGGATATGACCTGATTCAGCGCCTCCTCGCGCTGGGCGGCCTGTGTCCTGCTGAGCGGGCTTCCGAGGTCGTGCTCGTGCTGGTGCGCGGTGTGGGTACGGGTGCGGTGGGTGGGGCCGTGGGCTTCGGCGGCCTGCGTGCCGGTGACGGTGGAAAGCGTGAACGTCGCCGCGGCGGTGGCGAGGGCCACACCGGTCGCTGCGGCCCTGAACGTCCAGCGGTTGCTGGTCACTTGGTGGGGGGTCCTTCCTGTACGCGGTCGGCCGTGCGGGCGGGCGGACGGTCCTGTCCCGTGACGCCCGGGGCCTGTGACACGCGTGATGGTTCAAGTGAACGTATTTGACCGGAGGTTGCGAGAAAAGGAAAGTTCGCAATCGTCCGTGGCACGAGTAACTCCGTTGTCGGACAGCCGAATTCGGCCGCGCGCACAAACTGTTCACTGGTCCCGCAAATGAGCCGCAAAACTACCCGCTGGTATTACAGGGAGGTAAGGGGCGGCGGTAATGGGTGGCGGTAATTCACGGCGGGTATGCGGCGCCGATGCCGGATGTCGGCGGCGGCCGAATGTCGCGGGTGGCGGGCTGTCTGGCGGTCGCCCGCCACCGAGTCACCGCGCCGCCGATCACGCTGCCGATTACACCGTGTAACGAATCCCGGTCCATCCGGCCCGCCGTGCCTGTCTGGGCCGATCCGGTCGCTCGTATGCTCGACGGATGACGACTTCCGCGACCTCTGGAAACGGACCCACCGACTCCACCAGCTCCACCGGCTCCACCGCTCCCACCGGGAACTCGATGCGGCGCGCGCTCAAACGCGCCCGCGACGGCGTGGCGCTCGACGTGAGCGAGGCGGCGGTGCTGCTCCAGGCGCGCGGCGCCGACCTGGAGGACCTCGCCGCGTCGGCGGCACGGGTGCGGGACGCGGGGCTGGCCGAGGCCGGGCGGCCCGGTGTCATCACGTACTCCAAGAGCGTCTTCATCCCGCTCACCCGGCTCTGCCGGGACAAGTGCCACTACTGCACCTTCGTCACCGTCCCGGGCAAGCTCCGCCGGGCCGGCCACGGCATGTTCATGTCGCCGGACGAGGTGCTGGACGTGGCCCGCAAGGGGGCCGCGCTCGGCTGCAAGGAAGCGCTGATCACGCTCGGCGACAAGCCGGAGGACCGCTGGCCGGAGGCGCGCGAGTGGCTCGACGCGCACGGCTACGACGACACGATCGCCTACGTCCGCGCCATCTCCATCCGCATCCTGGAGGAGACGGGCCTGCTCCCGCACCTCAACCCGGGTGTGATGAGCTGGACGGACTTCCAGCGGCTCAAGCCCGTCGCCCCCTCGATGGGCATGATGCTGGAGACGACCGCGACCCGGCTGTGGTCCGAGCCCGGCGGCCCGCACCACGGCTCCCCGGACAAGGAACCGGCCGTCCGGCTGCGCGTGCTGGAGGACGCGGGCCGCTCCTCCGTCCCCTTCACCTCCGGCGTGCTCATCGGCATCGGCGAGACGTACGAGGAGCGGGCGGAGTCCCTCTTCGCCCTCCGGAAGGTCTCCCGCGCCTACCACGGCATCCAGGAACTGATCATCCAGAACTTCCGCGCCAAGCCGGACACCGCGATGCGCGGCATGCCGGACGCGGAGCTGGACGAGCTGGTCGCCACGGTGGCCGTCGCCCGGCTCATCATGGGCCCCTCCGGCTGCATCCAGGCGCCGCCGAACCTGGTGGACAGCGAGTACGAGCGGCTGATCGGCGCCGGGATCGACGACTGGGGCGGGGTGTCGCCGCTCACCATCGACCATGTGAACCCCGAGCGCCCCTGGCCGCAGATCGAGGAACTCACCGAACGCTCCCGGGCGGCCGGCTTCGAACTGCGCGAACGCCTCTGCGTCTACCCGGAGTTCGTGACGCGCGGCGAACCGTGGCTCGACCCGCGCCTGCTGCCGCACGTCCGGGCGCTGGCCGACCCCGAGACCGGGCTCGCGCTGCCGGACGCCGTCGTCGAGGGCCACCCGTGGCAGGAGCCCGACGAGGTCTTCGTCGCCGCCGGACGCACGGATCTGCACACCGCCATCGACACCGAGGGCCGCACCGGCGACCGCCGTGAGGACTTCGACTCCGTCTACGGCGACTGGGGCGCCCTGCGCGAGGCGGCGGCGCCCGGGATGGTCCCCGAGCGCATCGACACGGACGTACGGACGGCGCTGGCGACGGCGGCCGACGACCCGACGAAACTGACGGACGCCGAGGCGCTCGCCCTGCTGCACGCGGACGGTCCGGCGCTCGACGCGCTCACCCGGATCGCGGACGACGTCCGCAGGTCGGCCGTCGGAGACGACGTCACGTACATCGTCACCCGCAACATCAACTTCACCAACGTCTGCTACACCGGCTGCCGCTTCTGCGCCTTCGCACAGCGCCGCACCGACGCCGACGCGTACACGCTCTCCCTGGACCAGGTCGCCGACCGCGCCCAGCAGGCCTGGGACCTCGGCGCGGTCGAGGTGTGCATGCAGGGCGGCATCCACCCCGACCTGCCGGGCACGGCCTACTTCGACATCGCGAAGGCCGTGAAGTCCCGCGTCCCCGGCATGCACGTCCACGCCTTCTCCCCGATGGAGGTGGTGAACGGCGCGACCCGCACCGGGATGTCGATCCGCGAGTGGCTGACGGCCGCGAAGGAGGCGGGCCTCGACTCCATCCCCGGCACGGCGGCGGAGATCCTGGACGACGAGGTCCGCTGGGTCCTGACCAAGGGCAAACTGCCGACGGCGACCTGGATCGAGGTGGTGACGACCGCCCACGAAGTGGGCATCCGCTCCTCCTCGACGATGATGTACGGCCACGTCGACCAGCCCCGGCACTGGCTGGGCCACCTCCGCACCCTGGCCCGCATCCAGCAACAGACGGGTGGCTTCACGGAGTTCGTGACCCTCCCCTTCATCCACACCAACGCGCCCGTGTACCTGGCGGGCATCTCCCGCCCCGGCCCGACGACCCGCGACAACCGCGCCGTCACCGCCATGGCACGCCTGCTGCTCCACCCCCACATCCCCAACATCCAGACCAGCTGGGTGAAGCTGGGCACGGAGGGCGCGGCGGAGATGCTCCGCTCGGGCGCCAACGACCTGGGCGGCACCCTGATGGAGGAGACCATCTCCCGCATGGCGGGCTCCTCCTACGGCTCGTACAAGTCGGTCAAGGACCTGATCGCGGTCGCGGACGCGGCGGGCCGCCCCGCCCGCCCCCGCACCACGCTGTACGGGGCCGTCCCGGAGGAACGCCGCAGGGCGGCCGAGGCCTCGGACGGCCATCTGCCGGAGTTGCTGCCGGTGCTGGACTGACGCGCCGTCGGTTCCCGCCCCCGGCCGACCGGAAGGTGAGGGCGACCGCCCGCCCGGGTACCTTCGGGGAGACCGGGCACGGGGGGTGGGACCGATGAGGCCGACGCGGCCGACGATGCAGGAGCTGATCGCGCGCCGGAAGCGTGCCGGGTTCGTGGGGCGCCGCAGGGAACTCGACCTGTTCCGAGGGAACTTCGACACCGCGCCCGAGGACGAACGGCACACGTTCGTCTTCCACGTCCACGGCCCGGCCGGGGTCGGCAAGTCCTCACTCGTCCGCGAGCTGGAGGCCGTGGCGACCCGGCACAAGGCGCTCACCGCCCGCACCGACGAGACGGTCAACAGCGTGCCGGAGGCGATGGCGGCCATCAGCGCGCAGTTCGCCCGGCAGGGCGCCGAGCTGAAGGCGCTGGACAGGCTCCTCGGCACCTACCGCCAGCGCCGGCACGAGGCGGAGACGGCGTCGGCCGCGCTGGACGCGGGGCCCGACGCCGGCGCACCCGCCGCGCCCTCCGCGGGCAGCCTGGCGGCCACTCAGGCCGGGCTCATCGGGCTGGGCATGGTCCCGGTCGTGGGGGCCTTCGCCGGTGCCGTCGACCCGGCCCAGGTCGCCCACCGGACGGACCGGCTGCGGGCCGCGCTGAGCGCACGGTTCCGCAACCACGACGACGTACAGCTCGTGCTGGAGCCCCTGAAGGCCCTCACCCCGGTCTTCGTCGCGGAACTGGACCGGGTGGCCGCCGACGTCCCCTGGATCGCCCTCTTCTTCGACACCTACGAACGGACCTCGCCCTTCCTCGACGCCTGGCTCCTGGACCTCGTCACGACGGACCGCTACGGCGCCCTCCCCGCGAACGTGATCCTCACCCTCGCGGGCCAGCACGGCCCCGCCCCGGCCCGCTGGGGCGACTACGCGGGCTTCGTCACCGAGCTGGCCCTGCGCCCCTTCACGGAGTCCGAGTCCCGCCAACTGCTCGCGGCGCGGCAGGTCGTGGACGAGAACGTCGTACGGGAGGTGCTGCGGCTGTCCGGCGGGCTCCCGGTGCTCGTGTCGACGTTGGCCCAGAACCCGGGCGGCGGTGCGGGCACGGTCGGCGACCCCTCCGCCACGGCCGTGGAGCGTTTCCTGAAGTGGGAGCGGGACCCGGCACGGCGGGCGACGGCGCTCGCGTGCGCGCTGCCGCGCTGGCTGGACGAGGACCTGCTCGGGGCGGTGGCGGACGGGGAGGAGACCCAGGAACTCTACGAGTGGCTGTGCGGGCTGCCGTTCGTGAGTGAGCGCGCCGGCCGGGCGGAGTTCCACGGCGTCGTGCGGACCGCCATGCTCCGGCTCCAGCGCGCCCGGACGCCGAAGCGCTGGACCGAGCGGCACGCGCGACTGGCCGAGGCGTTCGGCGAGCGCCGGGCCACGGCCGGGGAGGGGCTGGACCCGGCCGGCCTGTGGCTCGACGAGTCCTGGCGCGAACTGAGGATCGAAGAGCTGTACCACCTGCTGTGCGCCCGCCCGCAGACCGCCCTGGCGCAGGCGCTGCGGGACGTCGTCGACGCGTGCGACGCCGACGAGGGGGCGGCGCGGGGCTGCGCCCAAGCCCTGGCGGACGCCGGGGAACAGACGGAGACGGAAGCGGTGGGCGCGTGGGGACGCGACCTCCTCGTGGCCCTCGCCGAGGAGCCGGACGGGGTGCTGCCCGCCCTGGCGCTGCTGCTGACCCGGGCCGACCTCGACCCGCCGGTACGGGCCAGGGCGCACGGCGTACGGGGGCGCGAACTGCGCTGGGCGGGGGAGTACGAGCGTGCCCTCGCCGAGTACGACCGGGCCGTCGCGCTGGACCCGGAGTCGGCGGACGCGTACCAGGGGCGGGGCATCACGCACCGCAGACGCGGCGAGTACGCGGCCGCCCTGGCCGATGTCGACCGTGCCGACGCGCTGCGTCCCGGAACCGCCCATACCCTCGGCGTACGCGGGGACATCCTGCACGCCATGGCCCGCTACGAGGAGGCGGTGGCCACCTTCGACCGCGTGCTCGAACTGGATCCCGCGCACGGACCGGCCCTGGCGAGCCGGGGGCAGAGCAGACACCGCCTCGGCGACGACGAAGGGGCACTCGCCGACTTCGACCGGGCGCTGGAGAACGATCCGGAGTATCTGTGGGCCCTGGTCCACCGGGCGGAGCTGCATCTGGACCGGGACCGCCACGACGAGGCCTTCGCCGACCTCGACCGGGCCGTGCGGATCGCTCCGGACAGCGCGTGGATCGCCTCCGAGCGGGGTGACGCCTACCGGCTGGCGGGCAGGAACGAGGAGGCCGTCGAGGAACTCGGGCGGGCCTGCCGGCTCGATCCCGCCCATGCCTCCGCCCACGGGAGCCTCGGCTACGCGCTGGCACGCCTGGGCCGTCACGAGGAGGCCCGCACGGCCTTCGACCGCGCGATCGAACTGAACCCGAGGTACGCCTGGGCCATGGTCCACCGGGCCGCCCTCCTGGGCGAACTGGGCGACCAGGAGGGGAAGTTCGCGGATCTGGACTGCGCGGTGGCCGCCGACGGGTCGGGCACCTGGGCGCTGGGCCAACGGGCTCTGGCCCACCAGTACGCCGGCCGCTATCAGGAAGCGCTGGAGGACTACGACCTCGCACGGGAACGCGAACCCGACCGCTGGGCCGCGGAGAAGGCAGCGGTGCTGCGCGCCCTGAGCGCTGACGACGACGCGGTCGCCGAACTCGACCGGGTGCTGGACCGCGATCCGGACGACGCGGCCACGCTGGCGAACAGGGGCGTGGTGCGCCTGCGGCGCGGACAGTACGCGGCGGCGCTACGGGACCTGGACCGGGCGATCGCGCTCCGCCCGGACACGTCGGGTCCGTACGCCGCCCGGGCGAGGACGTACATCGCCTGCGGGCGCCTTCCGCAGGCGCTCGCCGACCTCGGGCAGTGCGTGGAACGGGGGGAGGAGCCCGACTGGGCGACCCGCAGGAGCGCCGAGGTGCTGCTGTGGTGCGGACGCCACGACGAGGCCCGGCACCTGCTGGACGGCCTCGGGGACACCGCGGGGCAGTCGGACGACGCGGAGACGGTGACGACGCGCTGGTACGTCGCCGGCGTGAGCGACCGGTGGGAACGCGCGCGGCACGTCGGTGATCCGGAGGCGGCCTTGAGACACACCCTCCGGCTCATCAGGGCGCAGTCGTCCCTCCTGCTGGGCCGGTCGCGGGAGCTGAGCGTGGCCGAGGAACTGTCCCGTCTCCTTCAGCCGATCACCACGCGGGTGGAGGAGAGCACCGACGCCACCGCCTCGTTCGAGGAGGTGCTGGTCGCCTGCGCCCTGGGCGACGGGCCGCGAGCCGAGTCGATGCTCTCCGAGGGGCTGGCACGCGACCACGACTGGGAGGACCTGGCCGACCTCACCCTCCGGCTGACCCTCCTGTCCCGCGCCCCCGACACCGACCCGGCACCCTTCGGCCCGCTGATCGCCAGGGCCACCGAGGCCCGGGACGCCTTCCGGGACCGCGTCCGGGGGTGACCGCCCCCGGACGCCGTGGCACGGCCCGGCTGTCGGTCAGCCGGCCGCGCGGTCGTTCGCCGGCAGGTACGTCACCAGCAGGACCACTCCGCTCAGCAGGAACACGCGCAGGGCCGCGTCGAGGCCGTTCCAGTCGCTGGACTGCCACATGACGAAATATTCGCCGCCGATGGCGATGAAGCCGGCGCCGAAGAGCAGAAGGACCATGAGGAGACCGGCGGTGCTGTAGCGGCGGGCCGTGCTGAAGGTGCGGTGGCCGAGGGCGCGGGCCCAGAAGTAGGTGGCGGCGATGAGCAGCAGCGCCGCCACGGTCTCCCAGGCGATGATCAGGACGTACGCCGCGTCCTGGACGCCCTTCGACTCGATGGCCCGCCACATCAGATCCTCGTCCTTGAACGTGGTGTCCATGGCGAAGACATGACGGACGAACTGCTGGTTGGTGCCGAAGTCGGTGATGTTGCTGAACGCGACGAGCGCCATGTAGAGGGCGACCGTGCCGACGAGCAGGGTGGAGGCGAGGGGGAGAAGTGAGCCGCGGGGGGTCTGGGTTTCAGCCATGGTCCAACTATGTGCGTGATCATGGGCCAACCCCAGCCGTTTTTCGGTGCGTTGGATCTACGCCGGAGCCGCTGATGGCCGAAAGACGGACCCCCCCGTGGCCGGGGGCCCCCGACTCGGCCCTCGGGCCTGCCTCGCGACTCCGCCCCGACTCGCGGCCGCACTGTTCCTGAGGCTGCCGACAAGGCCGCCACGGATGCCGCCACGCATGCCGCTGCGCGCGGGCACGGATTCTCCAGTTCTCCGGGAATTGGACCCGGTTACGGCGGCTGCTCGCATCCGCCCGTTTGGTGACTGAAGTCGATCAATGGCTGTGGCGTAAGAAACGTTTAACGCTCATCTAGAGCCCTGAACGGACCGTTCCCATTCCATTACAGTGCTGGACTGTCGAGCCGTACGGGCGTACGGATGTACTGACGTACTGACGTACGGGTCGGGCAGGGGCCGTGAGGAGGCCGGGGTGGGTGCGACAGCCGGTGCCGTCTGGGGGCGGGTCGAGCAGCAGGATTTCCGCAGCCGGGTGCGCGGGACGCTGCTGGGCGCGGCCGTCGGCGACGCGCTGGGCGCGCCGGTCGACCAGCTCACCCTGGCGCAGATCGGTGAGGCGTACGGCCCGGAGGGGCTGACCGATCTGGCCTCCGCGTACGGCAGGCGCGGCGCGATCACCGACCTCACGCAGCTCACCCTGTTCACCGTCGACGGCCTGATCCGTGCCCAGGTGCGCCGGGACACCGGCGTCTGGCACCCGCCGACCGATCTGCACCGGGCGTACTTGCGCTGGGCGGCGACCCAGCGGGACTGGGGCCCCGACGAACGCCGCAAGGACGACGGCTGGCTCGCCCGCGAGGAGTGGCTCTACGCGCGCCGCGACCCGTCCCTGATCTGCCTGCTCGGCTTCGGCGACGGCACCATGGGCACCCTCGACGCCCCGAAGAACCCCGGCGCGTCCGGTGGTGAGGCCGCCGGCCGCTCCGCCCCCTTCGGGCTCCTCGTCGGCTGGGAACCCCAGCTCGTGTTCCAGCTGGCCGTCGAGTGCGCGGCCCAGACCCACGGCCACCCGGTCGCGTATCTCACCGCCGGCTCGTACGCCGTCATCGTGCACGCCCTCGCGCGCGGGGAGAGCCTGGACGCCGCCGTCCAGAAGACCCTGGTGCTGCTGGCCGCCCGCCCCGGCCACCAGCCGGTCACCGAGGCCCTCCAGCAGGCCGTCGCCGCCGTCCGCCAGGGCACGCCGTCCCCCGCCGTGGTCGAGCAACTGTCCGGCGACTGCGCGGCCGCCGGGGTCCTGGCCGTCGCCGTGTACTGCACCCTGGTCGGCGAGGACATCCGCCAGGGCCTGTGCCTCGCCGTCAACCACGGGGGCCCCTCGGGCGCCGCGGGTGCCCTGACGGGCGGCCTCCTCGGCGCCCTCCACGGCGAGACGGCCCTGCCACCGGCCTGGGTCGCCGAACTGGAGGGCCGCCCCACGATCCTCGTCCTCGCCGACGACTTCGCCCTGGAAATGACCCAGGGCCCGGCCCTCCACGCCCCCACCGGAGCAGTCTCAGGCTGGCTGACCCGCTACCCCCGAGCCTGACCCACCCCACCCCAAAGGGACGTGGGGAACTGCGCGCTCAGCCACGACGCACCCGCACCCGGCAACCGACGGAAGCCAATCCCCCGGAGGCCGCCCGCCCAGACGACGCAACCTCGCGCTTCAAAGCCCCCGGCCCGAGCCCAAAGGGGCGCGGGGAACTGCGCACCCAGCCACGACGCACCCGCACCCGGCACACCACAGAAGCCCCCAACGGCCCCGAGGCGGAAGCCCACCGGAGCGGTACCGTGACGATCGTGGCCGACTGGAACATACGCCCCGCAACAACGACGGACCTCACCCTCGTCGCCGAGCTGCGCGCCACCGTCATGCGGCCCGACCTCGAACGCCTCGGCCGCTACGACCCCCACCGCGTCCGCCAACGCTTCCGCGACGCCTTCGACCCGGCCCACACCTGGATCATCGAGGTCGCCGACACCTTCGCCGGCTGCGTGGCCCTCCGCCCGGCCGCCGACGCGCACTGGCTGGAGCACTTCTACCTCGCCCCCCACCTCCAGGGCACAGGCATCGGCACAGCCGTCCTGCGCACCCTCCTCACCCGCTGCGACCACGACGGCGTACCCGTCCGCCTCAATGTCCTCCAGGGCAGCCCCGCCAGACGCCTCTACGAACGCCACGGCTTCCTCCTGGAGACCGAGGACCCGGTGGACGTCTTCATGATCCGCCCGCCGACGAACCCGCTGAGGAACCCACCGACGAACCGGCCGCCGAAATAGGTTTCGCGCCGCGGCCGAGCCGCCCTACCGTGACCCGATGACCACCCAGATGATCATCCTCAACGGCGGCTCCAGCTCCGGCAAATCCGGTCTCGCCCGGTGCCTGCAAGCCGAACTGCCCGACCCGTGGCTCACGTTCGGGGTCGACTCCCTCATCGACGCCATGCCCGCGAGGATGCAGACGTCGGACGGCGGCATCGAGATCTCCCCCGACGGCGCGGTCGCCATCGGCACGGACTTCCGCGCCCTGGAACAGGCCTGGGCCCGGGGCATCGTGGCCATGGCCCGCGCGGGAGCCCACATCATCGTCGACGACGTCTTCCTCGGCGGAGCCGCCTCCCAGCAGCGCTGGCAGAAGGTCCTCGACGAGGGTGACAGCGCCCTGGACGTCCTCTGGGTCGGCGTCCGCTGCGACCCGGCCGTCGCCGCCGCCCGCGAGATCGCTCGCGGGGACCGGGTCCTCGGTATGGCCGCCGACCAGGCGGACCTCGTCCACCAGGGCGTCCACTACGACCTGGAGGTCGACACCACCCACACCGAGTCCCTGACCTGCGCCCGCACGATCGCGGTCCACCTCGCCCGCCACCGCACCCAGCCGAGCCAGTCGGCCCAGCCGAGCCAGTCGGCCCAGCCGTGAGGGCCGCTCCCGGCCTCCTGGGGAACGGCCCTCGACCGGATCGGGATCCCCCTCACACCCCGCTCGGGCTGGACGCGTCCTTCCCCCGCGCGGGCACCGGCGCCACGGCCCCGGCCCCGGCGCCGCCCTTGCCGTCACCGTCACCGTCCGAGTTGATCGTCTCGATGATCGCGAGCCGCTCGGGCGTGTCCTCCGGCTTGATGAAGCCGATGACGACGTACAGGACCAGCGAGACGGCCAGCGGAATGGACACCTGGTACTGCAGGGGCACACCGCCGTCGATGTTCCAGTGGATCGGGTAGTTCACCAGCCAGAAGGCGAACAGCCCGCACGCCCAGCTGGTGAGCGCCGCCGTCGGTCCGGAGCGACGGAACGGCCGCAGCAGCCCGAGCATCATCGGGATGGCCATCGGTCCCATCAGCCCCGCCACCCACTTGATGACGACGGTGATGATGTCCTTGAAGGCGGGCGAGTTGACCTGGGTCGCCGCGGCCATGGACAGACCGAGGAAGACGACCGTCGCGATCCGGGCGACCCGCAGCCCCTGCCCCTCGCTCCAGGTGCGGGCCCGGCGCCAGATCACCGGCGCGCAGTCCCGCGTGAAGACGGCGGCGATCGCGTTCGCGTCGGACGAGCACATGGCCATCGTGTGGGAGAAGAAACCGACGATGACCAGGCCCAACAGGCCGTGTGGAAGAAGCTGTTCGGTCATCAGGGCGTACGAGTCGGAGCCGTCGCCCTTCTCCGAGGTCACCAGCAGCGGTGACATCCACATCGGGAAGAACAGCACCAGCGGCCAGATCAGCCACAGGGCCGCCGACAGCCGGGCGGAGCGCTCGGCCTCGTACGGGGTGGCCGTGGCCATGTAACGCTGGGCCTGGTTGAGCATGCCGCCGTTGTACTCGAAGAGCTTGATGAACAGGAAGGCGAGCAGGAAGACCGTGCCGTAGGGGCCCACCAGCGGCTCGGCGTGGCCCTCCAGCTTCGGGTGGTCCCAGACGCCGAAGAAGCCGCCGTAGTCTCCCAGTTTCACCACCACGGCGATGAACATGGCGACACCGGCGAGGAGTTGGATGACGAACTGCCCCAGCTCGGTCAGCGCGTCGGCCCAGAGGCCGCCGATCGTGCAGTAGACGGCGGTGATCGTGCCGGTGATCAGGATCCCCTGGTTCAGGGACACACCCGTGAAGACCGAGAGCAGGGTCGCGATCGCGGCCCACTTGGCACCGACGTCGACGATCTTCAGCAGCATGCCGGACCAGGCCAACGCCTGCTGGGTGCCCAGGTTGTACCGGTTCTTCAGGTACTCCAGCGGGGAGGCGACGTGCAGCCGCGAGCGCAGCCGGTTGATGCGCGGCGCGAACAGCTTGGAGCCGATGGCGATACCGAGGGCGATCGGGAACGACCAGGTCACGAAGGAGGTGACGCCGTAGGTGTAGGCGATGCCGGCGTAGCCGGTGAACATCACCGCGCTGTAGCCCGACATGTGGTGTGAGATCCCGGAGAGCCACCAGGGCATCTTGCCGCCGGCGGTGAAGAAGTCGCTGACGTTGTCCACGCGCTTGTGCGACCAGACGCCGATCGCGACCATCACACCGAAGTAACCGATGAGCACGGCCCAGTCGAGACTATTCATGGGCCCCCTTCCAGGGTCCGCCGCCAGGTTCAGACTTGGGTCAGGCATGTGAACTCTGGGTTCGGTGGCATGCCCACGGCAAGGAAGTGGAAGGTCAAGAGGGAGTAAAGAAGTTCCGAGCGGTGACCTGAGTTTACGTATATGAACTCCGCGTGGCCGAAAAAGATCACCCGCCGAGCCCGCCGAGACCCCGCTGAAGCCGCACCGCCGAGGCCGGGGCGGACGCCCGGCCGACGCGACGCTCGGGAGGCGGCGAACGCGACGATCGACGTGCCCGCCGACACGCCGGCCACGCGTTCACTCACGGGCCGGCAAGAGATCCGTCCACGGTCCGGCCGAAGCTGCCGCCCGCGCGCCGACCAAGCAATCTGCCCACGCTCCGGCCGACACACCCGCCCCCGCGACGTCCGGCAAATCCCGCCGACGCGTCCCACCAAGGGCTCCGCCGACGCATCCCGCCAGGGTGCCCGCCGACGCGTCCCGCCAAGGCGCCCGCAGACGTACGCCGCCAAGGCGCCTGCGGGCGCGTCCGCCAAGGGGCCCGCCGACCTACGCCCCCAAGGTGCCCGCAGGCCCAACAGGGCGTACGCCCCCCAAGGCGCCCGAGGCGACACCCCTCAGCGCATCAGTTCGCCCGCGTTGACGAGTAGTGACTGGCCGGTGATCGCTCGGGCGCGGTCGGAGGCCAGGAAGGTCGCCGCGTCCGCCACGTCCCCGTCCGTGGCCAGTTCCGGCAGTGCCATCCGCTCGGTCAGGCGCCCCAGCACCTCCGCCTCGGACACGCCCTCACCGTGCGCCGTGAACCGTACGTACGCCTCCACGGGCGGCCCCCACATCCAGCCCGGCAGCACGGTGTTGACCCGGATCCGATGCGGCCCCAACTCCCGCGCCAGCGAGTACATCGCACTCGTCAGCGCGCCCTTGGACGCCGCGTACGCAGCCTGCCGCACCTGCGTGGGCGCGGCCACCGACGACTGCGTGCCGATGATGACGACCGAGCCGCCGCCCGCCGCCTTCAGGGCGGGCAGACAGGCCCGGGTCATTCGCAGGGTGCCCAGCAGGTTCACGTCGAGCACCGCCTGCCAGGTGGCGAAGTCGGCGTCCTCCAGGCCCCCGAAGTAGCTGTCCCAGGCCGCCACGTGCACCACCGCGTGCACGCCCCCGAACCGCTCCCGCGCCAGCTCGGCGAGCGCCGCGCACTGCGCCTCGTCGGTGATGTCGGTCGCCCGGTACGCCGTGTGCGCCCCGTCCGGGTCCACAACCGCCGCGGCCTTGGCGAGATTCGCCTCCGTGCGAGCCCCCAGCACGGCGTTCCCGCCGTCCCGTACGACCGCCGCGGCGACCCGCTGGCCCAGTCCGGGACCGACTCCCGAGACGACGACGGTCCTTCCCGCGAGCAGTGACATCGGAGACCTCCCGGCTCTGGCACATTATCTGACGGAGCGTCAGAGTATGGGCGACCGCAGGTGGACGGAAGGGAAAGCGCATGAGCGAGGACACCCGCAGCTCCACGTACGCCGAACTGGCCGCCGTAGGCCCCTACGGCGTGCGCCCCGGCCACGCCCTGATCACGATGGTCGAGCCGCACCCGGGCCACGAGTACGCGTACAACCGCTGGTACGAGGACGACCACTACTACGCGGGCGCGATGGCCATGCCCTGGATGTTCGCCGGACGCCGCTGGGTCGCCACCCGCGACCTCCAACTCCTGCGCGTCCCGGAGAAGTCGGCGATCGCCCAGCCGGTCACCGCCGGCTGCTACCTCTCCACGTACTGGATCACCGACGGCCGCTACGACGACCACATGCGCTGGACCGTCGCCATCAACAAACGGCTGAATCGCGACGCACGCGTCTACCAGGACCGTACGCACGTCTTCACCGCGTTCCAGGACCACGAGGTCACCGTCTACCGCGACGGGGCCGCCGGGCCGCGTGACGTCCACGCCCTGGACCACCCGTACGCCGGCCTCGTGCTCCAGGTGATCGACGCCGAAGGGCCCGAGGAGCGAGCGGAGTTGCTGGAGTGGCTGCGGTCCCGCCATCTCCCGAAGCGGCTCGCCGGATCGCCGGCCGCGATGGTCACGGTCTTCCGGCCCACCCCGCTGCCCCTCGACCGGATGTCGTACGTCAAGCAGGTCGAGGGCGTCGACACCCGCCTCACCCTTCTCTGGTTCCTGGAGGCCGACCCACGGGACTGCTGGGAGGAGTCCTTCGGCGGACTGGGGGAGGCGGTCGCCGAAGGCGGTCTGGGAAGGCTGGAGTTGCTGGCCCCGTTCATCCCCACGGTGCCGGGGACGGACAGGTACGTGGACCGGCTGCGCTAGAGGGCCGGGCGGCCCGGGACGCGGGGGACAGGCACTGCGTGCGGGTGCGGCGTGGGGGCAAGGCCGAGCCCCCTCGGCCAGGACGGCGGGCCGGTCGAGAGGGCTCTGTCGGTGGTGCTTGTGGAGTTGTCGTTCAGGCGCTCGAACGAGGGCCGGAACCGTATCTCAGGCCTTGACCGAGGAGACGAAGGTGTTCCACGCGTCGGCGGGGAACGCCAGGGTGGGGCCGTCGGTGACCTTGGAGTCCCGGACCGCCATGGCGGACAGGACGGGGGACTTGATCTCGACGCACGCGCCGTTCCCCTGGGAGTAGGAGGACTTGACCCACCTGTCCGTGGCGCCTTGCTGAATTGCCATTTCTGCTCCGGTGCTGGTTCGTCGCTGAGTTGCTGTCGCCGCGCCGCGAGTTCCCTGCGGAACCCGCGGTTCGGTTTGCGCCAAGACTGCTGAGCTCTTGGCGTGATCGACGCTACTCGTCAGCATCGGCAGACGAAGCGACTATTCACTCGTGCGGGTGGCATATTCCAATATGGTCTTCCATTGGGGCATGTGGAGGGTGTATCTTCCGGCGCTTCCTCGTTCAGGAGTTTCCCAGAGCGTCTGGAATCGCTCTGAGGTCGCTCTGAGATCGCTCTGAGGGTCGCTCTGGTGGTCGAGAGGCGCGCCGCTGTCCGGGGGGTCAGCGCGCGTATTCCTTCGCGACGTTCTCGATGAACTGCCGTGACTGCTCCACGTTCAGCGCCTGCGCCCGGAGGTGCTCGTACATCACGGTGTACTTCTGCACGTCGTGCGGCTTCTCCAGGTAGAGGTCGCTGGTCACCCCTTCGATGTACACCACGCTCGAATCGGCCGCGTCGACGAACTCCAGGATGGCGTACTGGCCGTTGATGCCCGGATGGGCCCCGACCTCGAACGGCAGCACCTGCACCGTGACATGGGGGACCTGGGACAACTCGATGAGGTGCTCCAGCTGTTCGCGCATCACCGACCGGGAGCCCACCACCCGGCGCAGGGCCGCCTCGTCCAGCACCGTCCACAGCCGCAGCGGGTTGGTGTCGGTGGTGACACGGTCCTGGCGCCGTATGCGCACCTCGACGCGCTTCTCGATCTCGGTCGCCGACGTCTCGGGCAGCGCGCCCCTGATGATGGCCTCGGCGTACGGGCGGCTCTGCAGCAGTCCGGGGACGACCTGGGGGTCGTACACCCGCAGCGACTCCGCGTCGGTCTCCAGGCCGATGTAGACGCTGTACGGTACGTCCCCGAAGGCGTGCCACCAGCCCTGCTGGCGGGAGTCCTTGGCCATCTGCATCAGGGAGTCGACGACTCTCTGGTCCTCGACCTCGTAGACCCCGCAGAGGTCGCGTACGTCGCGCTGGCTGATGGAGCGGCGGCCGTTCTCCAGGCGGCTGATCTTCGACTGGGAGACCAGCAGCCGCTCGGCGACCTCTTCGGCGGTCATGCCCTTGAGCTCGCGGAGCCGACGCAGCTCCTGGCCCAACCGGCGTCGCCTGACGGTGGGATTGACATTGGACGCCACGGGACGTGCACCTCCGGCTGCGGGCCTCTACTTTGCGTATCTGCTGCTGAGCAGATTGCCACCAAGGTGCTGAGTACCGCTGGAAAACAGCGGATATGCGCTGTGCGCGCGCCGTTTGCGCCGGTGTTTTCCCGCCGTGGAGGGATCTCCGCCGGACGTCTGTCGGATCTCCCGGTGGCGGCACGCGAGTCGGGCACGAGGGTGCGACGCGAGACTGGGCGCGGACATGCGGTCGCGCGGAGCGTGTGCGGCCGTATGTGCGGTCGCACACGCCCCGCGCGAACCGGCGGCTCCCGAACGGGTTCTGGGGTCCTGCGAGCGGTCCGGTGCCGGCGATGCAAGTGTTGCGGGTGGTGCAAGTGCTGCGGGTGGTGCGTAGTGCGTGGTGCGTGCGTGGGGCACGTGGTGCGGTGGGAGACCGGGACCCGCGGCTCTGGGGTCCTGCTCCCACACGCACCTCGGTGCCTCAGCGCGTGGTTCGGTTGGAGCTCAGTGCGCCACCACGCGGGCCATCGAGCCTCGGCGCGGCTGCATCGGAAGGCCCCGCGCGGGCTCCGGTGCGGGCGGCCTGGCGCCGGGGGCGGCCTGACGGCCGGTCGGTGCCGGGCTGCGACGTGGCTGTGCGGCCACGCCGTTCTGCACGTCCATGACGGCGTGGGCCACCAGGCCACCCATGGGGTCGTGCCGGATCAGGTCCCGCAACCGGGAGCGGGACGAGCGTCCCTCGTTCCCCGGATACAGGTGCTTGCCGAGGCCGACCGCGTGCGCCAGGGCGGCGAGCGCCGCGGTCCGCGGGTCCGGCGGTACGCCGGTGCGGATCGCGGAGTCCAGTCGGGCACGGATCTCCCGGCTGATCTCGGTCTGGCTCGCCTGATAGCGAGTCGTCGGCAGCACTCCGCACATCTGGCCCGCCACGGCATGCACCATGCCGCACCGCTCCAGATGCGAGAGGTAGGTCTGGCGGAGCCCGAGACGCGGCCCGCCTATCCAGTGGACCGCCCGCACGGGAGCGCCACGCCTTCGCAGCAACTCCAACGCGCAGTCCAGCGTCGGATCTCCAGTCGGCCGTGGGGACACCACGGCGATACGATCCCCGTCCGGGGCTATCCGTCCGGCCAGCGCCAGCTCCACTAGCTGCGCTCCGGCCAGACCAAGGTCGAGCGACTGCGGCTGTGCGGTGGTACCCGTGGCCGGGTCCAGCGCCAGCAGTAGAAGCTCTTCCGGAATACTTCTGCGGCTCCTGCCCATCCATGCCTCCCCGCGTGGATGAATGACAGGGTGACCCCTCTCACATTGGTCTGTCGAGGGTGCGTGACCGAAATGTAGTGGAACCGGAAGGTATGTCGTTCTCGTCTACCGGAGGGGTTAAGCCCGCACACAGGACACTGGTACATGGTTCGGACAGCGGCGCGGCGCGGTCGTGCGGCGGTGACTAGTGTCCGGGCGGCGGATTCTTTCGCGGACTCACGGGTTCACGGTTCACGGTTCGGTTGGGCGCGCGCTCCTATGACGGGCGGCGCGCGGGAGGAGGCATCGGTGGCGGGCACGTCCCCCGACAGGTCGAAGCGGTACGAGTCGTCGACGGAGTCGACGCCGGGGAACGAGCCAGCGGTTCCGGACCCCGGAGGCTCGGCCCCGGACCGGTCCTCCGGCTCCGCCGCCCCCTCCCCGGACCCACGCCTCGCGATGTCCCGGCCCTCCGCGCCGAAGCCGGACCAGGCGACAGCGGTCTTCTCCCGCCGAGCGCTCCTGGAGACGGCGGAGGCGCAGGGGGTGTCGGATGCCGGCGGGGCCGAGACCGCCGGGGCGGATCGGGACGAGCCGAAGCCCGTCCGACCCGACGCGACGGACACCGAGGACCGGGGCGAGGCCCGGACACCTGCCGAGGCCCCGGACGCCGATTCGGACGCCGACTCGCGCGCCGACTCCGGCGACGCGGACATCCCGGCGCAGAGCGGCCCCACGGAACCGGCCACGCCCGCCTCTGGCTCCGCCTCGGAGGACGCGGCGGACGAGGCGGACGAGGCGGACGAGGACGAGGGTGGTGAAGGCAACTCGCGCGAGCGAGGCGCCGCCGCGCCCACCCGTGCCGCCACAGCGGCAGGACTGCCCGTGGTGGGGGCGGGGGAGACCGCAGGGGCAGAATCCGGCGCGGGGGACCCCGAGGACACCACGAAGGCTGCCGACGCCTCTCGGGAGACCGACGCGGAGGAGGCTGCGAGCCCCGGTGCCGGTGCCGGCGCCGGTGCCGTGGCCGTCGGCGACGGACGACACGTCGGCGCCGACGACGACGTACGGGAGGCCACCGGCGACGCGGAGGAGGCGACCGCAGGCGACGCGGTGGAGACCGCTGACGGCGTTCGTGGACCGTCCGACGACGAGCCGGAAGCCGCCAACGCCAACGCCGCCGCCGACGACGCTGCTGATGGCGGACGTGAGCTTTCCGGTGACGATCCGGCGGTCGCGGACGATGCGGACGACGCGGACGACGTGCGCGGAGGCTCCGGTGACGAGCCGGAGGCCGCCGACGACGTACATGAGCTCTCCGGTGACGAGCCCGGAGCCGCCCCCGGCGAACGCCGACGTGCCGGTGACCGGCCGGAAGCCGCCGACGGTGCGGTAGCCCCACAGGGACCACCCGCGGGTGACGGCGAAAGTCGCACGGGCGGTGCGGGTGCGAAAACGGGCGGCGATGGCGGAGCCGAGGCGTGGCCGGCGGTGGATCAGCCGACCGCCATCTTCCGGGCCCCGAAGCCACCCGCCGTGGACCACCCCACCACGATGCTCAAGCTGGGCGACGCCGTCCCCAAGGACGCCGGGCCCGCCAAGACCGACGCCGCCCCCGAGGACGCCGGGCCCGGCAAGGCCGACGGTCGCGACGAGGGCGCCCGCGCCGACGCCGGCGGCGACGAGCCCGCGACGCCCCCCGCCGAGCGCACCAGCAAATTCGTCGCGCTGAAGTCGCTGGACGAGACCACGACGCCCAGGCCGACCACGGCACCCAGGCCGGCCACGGCGCCGCCCACCGCCCCCGCGGAGGCGACGCGGACCCTCCCCCAGGTGGGCCCGGAGCGCACGACGCAGCAGCCGCTGCCCCCGAAGCCACCGCTGGACCTGCTGGCGGAGCTGACCAACACGCCTCCGCCGCGCCAGACCCCGGTGCGGACGATCATCCGTAGGGTCAAGATCTGGACCCCGCTGGTGATCCTGCTGGTGATCGTCTTTGCGGTCGTACAGGCTTTTCGCCCGCTCCCCACCCCCACCCTCGCCCTCACCACGGACGCGTCGTACGCCTTCGAGGGCGACAAGGTGTCCCTGCCGTGGCCCGGCGAGGGCCAGGGCTGGATGGACGTCGAGGGCATCGGCACGATGGACAGCTTCGGCGAGCAGAAGCCCGTCGCCATCGGCTCCGTCGCCAAGGCGATGACCGCGTACGTCATCCTCAAGGAACACCCGATGAAGCCGGGTTCCAAGGGCAAGACCATCCCCGTCGACGCCAAGGCGGAGACCGAGGGCGGTTACGACAAGGACGGCGAGTCCACGCTCAACACCGTCAAGGAGGGCGACCAGCTCTCCCAGTACGACGCGATCGCGGCCATCATGATTCCGTCCGCGAACAACATCGCCCGGCTGCTCGCGCGTTGGGACAGCAAGGGCTCCGAGGCGGAGTTCGTCAAGAAGATGAACGCCGCCGCCAAGGACCTCGGCATGAAGAACACGACGTACACCGACCCGTCCGGTCTGAAGGAGACGACCGTCTCCACCGCCGAGGACCAGGTCAAGCTGGGCAACGAGCTGGTGAGGATGAAGGCCCTCACCGACATCACCAAGCTGCCCTACTGGTACGACCCGACGGGCCAGCGCTGGGACAACTACAACCGTCTCGTCCCCTACAACAACGCGATCGGCATCAAGACCGGCTCCACCACGGCCGCCGGCGGCAACCTGCTCTTCGCGGGCACGCAGGAGGTCGGCGGTGAGACGGCGATCGTCGTCGGCGCGATCCTCGGCCAGCACACCGCGCCGATCATCGACACCGTCAACGCGGTCAGCAAGACGGCCATGATCGCCGCCCAGGACGCACTGACCTCCGACACGATCCTGAAGAAGGGTGATGTCGTCGGGTACGTGGACGACGGGCTCGGCGGTCGGACCCCGGTCGTCGCGACGAAGAACGTCTCGGCGGTCGGCTGGGCGGGCAAGACCGTCAAGCTGGAACTCGACGCGAGCGCGATCATCCCGCAGGCGGCGAAGTCGGGCACCGAGGTCGGCACCCTGATCGTCGGCGACGGCGCCGGAGAGGGCGTGGAGGTCCCCGTGGCCCTCCAGAAGCCCCTCACCGAGCCCGACTTCCTCACGAAGCTGACCCGCGTGAGCTGACGCTGACCACCCCGAAGCGAGCGCCTTGTCCGGGTGCGGGCCGGTCGGGGCTTCTCGCGCAGTTCCCCGCCCCCATCAGGGGCGCGGGGAACTGCGCGAGCAACCACGAACCACCCGCACCCGCCACAGACGCGGGACCGAGGGCACCCGGAGCGCGGCACCGGAAGCGCGGCACCGGAAGCGGGGCGCCGGGACCGAAGGCGCCGGGACCGAAGGCACCCGGAGCCGGGCGCGCCGGAAGCGGGGCCTACCGCTCCGCGTCCCCCACCCCCGCCTTCTCGTCCGCTTCCTTCTCGCACTCCAGCGTCGTGGCCCGGGACGGCCCCCCGTACTGGGAGCTGATGCGTACGTCGCCCGCCTCGTGGACCGTGAGGCGGGTGAACTCGGTGAGGTCGCCGTCGGACCCGCGGTCGGCGGTGAGGCAGCCGTTGTCGGCCCAGAGCCACGGCGAGTAGGCGACACGGACGGTGACCTCGCCCGCCCGCGGCATGTGCACCACGAGGTTGGCCCCGTCTGCGCTGACGACGGTGGCCGGCCTGTCGACGAGCGGCGTCGCGTTCTTCACCCGGTAGATCTTCCAGTTGGCGTCCTGCCAGACCGGCTCCAGATAGTCCGGCCCGCTGCTCACCAGCGCGTGTTCGAGCTCGGCGGGCCCGTCCGGCTCACCGTTGACGAGGACGACGAAACCGACGGCCCACTGCGACAGCCACGCCTTGTACGCGGCCGGGGTGAACGCCCCCTCGGGCACCTCGGTCCCGCCGTGACCCTCGTAGAAGAGGCGTCCGCGTTCGACGTCGGCCTGCCGGTTCCAGCCGCGCGCCATGTTGATGTACGGCGCGAGAATGGCGGCCTCGCGGTGGTCGCGGGCCGGTACGACCTCGACGCGGGTCTTCCAGGCGCCCAGCCGCTTCAGCTCCTTCACCACCCCGTCGGTCTTCACGGCCCACTCGGGCACCTTGGTGTTGGTGACGATGTCGGCGGTCGTCTTGCCGGTCAGCCAGGTCACGGAGAGGACCAGGGCCACCGCGCCCGCCACGACGCGCCGCCGGGGCGTGAACCAGGACAGGGGGAGGCGGCCGTCCCCGGCCGTACGGGCCTCGCCCCGGTGGAGGCAGATCGCGAGAGCCGCCGCCGGGCCCGCCAGTTCCAGCAGGCGTTCGACGTTGGTGCCGATGGGGGTGGGGATCAGGTAGCAGAGGACCACGCCGATCGCGTAGATCGCGGCGCTCAGGCGGAGCACCCGCCAGGCGCTCGGCGCGACCAGCACCACCGCCGCGCACAGCACGACCGGCGGCCATATCCGGCTGAAGGCCATGGGCTGCTCGCCCTCGAAGGGGAACAGCAGCGTGGTCACGGCGACGACGGTCACCGGCGGCACGAGCAGCGCCGCCGCCCGGCCCCACTCACGGCACAGCAGGTACGCGGCGCCGACCACGAGGAGGAACAGCCCGGAGACGGGGCTCCCCAGCGTGGACAGCGTCGCGCACACCGCCGCCACGGCGATGTGCCGCCCGGTACGCCCGCTCACCACCGCCAGCAGGGCGCCCATCGCGAAGGCCGTGCCCAGCATGAACGTGGAGCGCCCCGACACCACCTGGCACCACAGCGAGAACGTCGCCGCCAGCGCGACCGGTACCGGCGCCCGTACGCCCGTCCGGGTGACGACCGCCCCGGCCAGCCAGGACGCGGACAGCCCCGACAGCAGCGTGACCGGGACGACGCCGAGCGCCGCCATCAGATACGGCGAGAGCACGCTGTAGTTGGCCGCGTGCAGCCCCCCGTACCAGAACAGGTTGACCGCGGAGTCCGGGTACGTCTTCGCGAACTCCGCCCACGCCACCTGGGCCGCCAGATCGCCGCCGCCGGTCGCGAAGACCGCCCACCACACGAAGTACAGCGGCAGGGCGCACAGGGCGGCCGTGAGGGGCACGCGATGGCGTTGCCGCCATGGCTCGCGCGACGGTGACGGTGACGGCCCGTCGGCACGCGAGACGGGTCGTCGTGGGGTCAGCTCGGCAAAGGCCACTGCGGCTCGTCCGTTCCGTTTCGACTCGTGCGGGCGGGTGTCGTCCATGTGTTGCTGTATCCGTCTGTCGCTGTGTCCGTGTGTCGCTGTACGCGTGCGTTGCTGTATCCGTGTGCTGCTGCGTCCCTGTGTCGGGGTAGACGCTAATCACCCGCTGACAGTTGGCCGACAGGACCCGGGCGATCCGGTACGGCCGTAGGGCTTTCCCTACGGCCGCACCGGTACCGCACGGCTACTACACGGCTCAGAATGCGACCGGGAACGCCACGTCGCACACCGGGTCCTCGGGGCCCGCCGCGTCCCAGTCCGCGAAGTAGATCTCGCGGCACGGGCCGGTGACCCGCAGCCCCCGCGCGGCGATCCACCGCTCGACCGCCTCGAACGCCGCGAGGATCTGCGGATGGGCCACCTGGGCCTTGCTGATCCGGGTGTACGCGAGCCGCGCCGCCGGCTCCACGCGCACGCCGGTCTCCCAGGCCCGCCCGTGTTCGGCGGCCCAGGCCCGTGCGGCACCCTCGTCGGCCACCGGCACACACGACTCCGCGGGCCCGTCGCTCTCCATCGACACCTCGGAGTGATACACGACGAACGGCGCCCCGGTGACTCCGCCGCAGGCCGCCGCGCCCTCCTCCAACCGTCCGAGCGACGCCCCGATCCACGCGGGCAGTTCGTCCGCAAGGGTGTGCCGTGACTGCGTCAGCAGCACCTGGGGGGCGATGTCGACCGTTTCGACCGCAAACGTCCCGTACGTCTCTTCCATGCCTGACTCCGTTCCCGACAACCGTCCACGGAGGTAGGCGACAAGGGTCCGCTGGGACGCGAACCGCTCCTCGGCCCCGGCCCAGTACGCGGCCAGCCGGTCGGCCGCCCGCGTGCCGTCCCGCTCGACGAGCCCCACGATCTCGGCGATCCGCGCGAGCGGCATGTCGAGCTGCCGCAGCAGGGCCACGAGCCGGGCACGTTCGACCTGGTCGGCCCGGTAGTACCGGTAGCCGTTCACCTCGTCGACGTACGCCGGCGGCAGCAACCCCAGCCGGTCGTACAGCCGCAGCGCCTTCGCCGACAGGCGTGCGCGGGCGGCGAAGGCACCGATGGTGAGCAGGTCGTCCATGTCCGAGCGGGTCACAGGGGGCATCCTCCGTCACCGGGCGCCCACCGCCCGGCGAGAGCGACGGTGCCCCTTGCCCCAGGGACAAGGTCAACGACGGCCCCGTACGCGTCGGAGGCCGACGGTGGCCCCGTGGCCGTCAGCCGATGGCCTTCTCCACGGCGGCGACCAGTTCCGCCGACTCGGGCTCGGTCTGCGGCGAGAAGCGCGCGACGACCGAGCCGTCGCGGCCGATCAGGAACTTCTCGAAGTTCCAGCGGATGTCGCCGGAGTGGCCCTCGGCGTCCGCGTGGCCCACGAGCCGCTCGTACAGGGCGTGCCGGCCCTCTCCGTTGACCTCGACCTTCTCGGTCATCGGGAACGTGACGCCGTACGTCGCCGAGCAGAACTCCGCGATCTCCTCGGCCGAGCCGGGCTCCTGCCCGAGGAACTGGTTGCACGGCACACCGAGCACGGTGAAGCCCTGCGCGGCGTAGCGGGCCTGGAGCGCTTCGAGGCCCGTGTACTGGGGGGTGAGACCGCACTTGGAGGCCACGTTCACGACGAGGACGGCCTGACCGGCGTACTGCGCGAGGTCCGCGGGGCCGCCCTTGAGGGCGTCGATCTCCACGTCCAGGACGGAGGGGGTGGCGTTGTCAGTAGTCATAAGCGGATGCTATCTCCGGTACCGCGCGCCCCTTCCGGTCGGGTTCACGCCCCCCTGTGGCCGAATCCAACGCTCTCTGCGGCCGACCCGGCCGGCAGGCCTGCCCGGCCCGCCCGACCCGCCTGGAGGAGCACCTCTCCCTCCGCCGTCCGCGCGTACAGCACCGAACGGCCGGCCCGCCCGCGCCGTACGAGCCCGGCGTCCAGCAGCACCTTCAGATGACGGCCGACCGAGCCCAGACCCTGACCGGTGAGGGCGCAGAGCTGGGTGGTGCTCATGGGGGAGTCGAGGAGGACGAGGACCCGGGCGCGGCGCTCGCCGAGCAGGGCGCCGAGGGCGCCGAGGGTGCCGAGGGCGGCGGGCACGGCAGCGGTCCCGCCGTCGTCGGCGAGGACGCCCGAGCACGGGTAGACGACGGCGTACCGCTCGTGCTCCTCCCATGCCACCCAGCCCGTGCGCTGGGGCGTGACCGGCACGAAGACCAGCCGCGCCCCGGAGATCTCGCGCGGCGGGTACTCGTGCAGATTGACCTGGAGACGGTTCTCGCCGAGCCACCGCATCCCCGGCCGCATCGCGTCCAGTACGGCCGCCCAGCCGCCCTGCCCCAACCGCGCGGTCCGGGCGAGCACATCGGCCTCCAGCACGCGCCGCCGCCGCTCCCAGTACGGCCGTACGGTCTCCTCCCACACGTGGGTGAGGAGGTCGGCCGCGCGGCCGGGCAGGTCGTCCCGGTGCAGGGTGGCGGGCAGGGGGCCGCGCAGGGAGAGGGTGAGGTGGGCGCGGGCGGCGGCCGGGTCGGCGCCCCGGACCCGGCCGACCTCGGTGGCGAAGGTCTCGCCCTCGCGCGGGGCGGGCGTGAGGAAGTCGGCGATCCACTCCTGGCCGAGCCCGGCACGGACGAGCAGGGCGGTGAGCGGGTCCCCGGCCAACGCGGCCCGGTACGCCGGGAGATGGGCCCGCAGCCAGGCCCGCTCCCCGGGATGCGTGCCCGTCCCGGCGTGCAGCATCTTCAGGCTCGCGAACGTCTCCGCGAGCGGCGAGACGACGAACCGGCTGCCGGCGAGGGTGTCGGCGTTGACCTGCCACCACCCCATGCGGACACCTCCTTTCTGCCCTGCCTTGTTCTGCCCTGTTCTGTTCTGTTCCGTTGTGCTCCCGGCTCCGGCGGAGCTTTCGCGTGTGCGCGAAACATTACGGCGGACCGTGGGCCGGACCGGAGGGTCCTGTCCATGCGCAGCTACCAAGCCCTGTTCCGCACAAGGGAGTTCACCCCTCTCTTCCTCTCCTCCGCCCTCCAGGTCGCCGCCTCCACGATCGGCGGTCTGGCCCTCGGCACCTCCGTCTACGCGGCGACCGGCTCCCCCCTCCTGTCCGCCCTCAGCATGTTCGGCCCGTCCCTCGTCCAGGTGATCGGCGCGACGACCCTGCTCTCGGCGGCGGACCGTCTGCCGCCGAGGGCGACGCTGACGGGTCTGGCCGTACTCTTCGCGGCGAGCACGGCGGCACTGGCCCTCCCCGCCCTGCCCCTGTGGACGGTCTTCGCGGTGATCGCGGCGCAGGGCCTGGTCGCCTCCCTGGGCGGCGGGGCCCGCTGGGGCCTGCTGAACGAGATCCTCCCGAAGGACGGCTATCTGCTCGGCCGTTCGGTGTTCAACATGCTGCACGGGCTCACCCAGATCGCCGGGTACGCGACCGGCGGCGCCCTGGTGGTGTGGCTGTCCCCGGAGGTCACGCTGCTGGTGGCGGCGGCCCTGTACGCGGCGGCGGCCCTCTGTACGGCCCTGGGCCTGACACACCACACCCCGCGCGCCGCCGGCCGCCCGTCCGTGACCGATACCTGGCGCACGAACGCCCTCCTGTGGTCGTCGGCCCCACGCCGCCGCCTCTACCTCGGCCTGTGGATCCCCAACGGCCTGGTCGTCGGCTGCGAGTCCCTGTTCGTGGCGTACGCCCCCGACCGAGCGGGCCTCCTCTTCGCCTGCGCGGCGCTGGGCATGCTGATCGGCGACGTGACGGTCGGCCGCCTGCTCCCGTCCCGGGTGCGCGACCGCCTGGCCACCCCGCTCCTCCTGCTCCTGGCGGCCCCGTACCTCCTCTTCGCTCTCCACCCCCCGACCCCGGTCGCGGCGGCCTGCGCCATCGTCGCCTCCGTCGGCTTCGGTGCGAGCCTGGTCCAGCAACAGCACCTCCTGACCCTGACCCCACCCGAACTCACCGGCCACGCCCTGGGCCTGCACTCGGCGGGCATGCTCACCCTGCAGGGCCTGAGCGCGGCCCTGGCAGGCACAGCGGCCCAACTGACGTCACCGGGCACGGCGATGACAGCGATGGCGGCGGCGTCGGTGGCGGTGACACTGGGGTTGTGGGCAGCGGGACGAAACGAGCAACCGAGGCTGGCGCCAACGGCGCACGCGTCCTGATCCCGCGCCCACGGGCGATCCGTACCGGACAGCGCTTCCCACCTGCGGGTGGACCGCACACCCGGCCACCGGCTCAGCCGGTTGCGGGGAGTTGGTTCCGGGTCCGGCAGTCCCGGCAGTGGCTGTGTCCTGCGGAGCGGAAGCCTCGGTCGCAGCCGTCGCAGTTGCGCATGTCCAGGATCACCGGGCGTTCTGGGGTTTCGGGACTTCCGATTGCCGGTGCCGGTGCGGTCAGGGGTGTCTCCTTCAGCCGGTAGGCGAGGATGCCGACCGGGCGGACGAGGAGGTCTGCTGGGAGTCGTGCGGTGAGGTGGTCGGTGATCTGTGTGGGCAGGAGGCCTGTTGCGAGCCACTGGGTGACGGCTGGGGCGAGGCGGGCGGCTTCCCGTTCGGACAGGACGAGGCGGGGGTCGACCCGGCGCAGGCCCGCGAGCAGGGCGATGGCTCGGGGGTCGGCGTCGGTGAGTGGGGCCGGTGCCTCAGCCGCGGTCTCGGTCTGTGTTTCCGGCTCCGCTGCCTGGTCCGTCTTCTCCTCCGCCTGTACGGGCGTCTCCGCCGTGTCCGGCACGGCCCCGGGCGCGGGTGCGGGTGTGGCAGTGGCGGGTTGCTTTCGGGGGCGACGGGGCCTGGGGGGCTTGGGAGGCCCGCTCGGGTCCGGGTCCGGGTCTGGTTGGCCGCCGGGGACGTCGTAGAAGTACGTCCGGGTGCGGACCTGTCCGGTGGGCGTTCGCTCGCGGCGGCGTTCTAGATATCCGGCCGCTTCCAGCTCTCTCAGTGCTCGCGAGATGAGGATCTCGCCCTCGTCGAAGTGCGCGCACAGGGCGGTGATGCTCACGGAGGTGCCGGTGGGCAGGGAGGAGATGTAGGTCGCGACGCCGATCGTGACCGCGCTGCCGCGCCGCTGTGCGAGGGCGTTGGAGATCACCGTGAAGTCGGCCGTCAGCCGGGTGCGTACGTGGATCACACCGGAGGTTGGTACTCCGGCGTCGGCGCGCAGGCGCGCGTTAGACTGCGAATCAGCCATTGGGAAGGTCGGTACTTCCTGGTTGGTCAGGCCCTCGATCGGGATGCCAGTCCCGGCCGGGGGCCGAAGTCTTTGTGCGGTTGTCGCGGCGAACGTAACCGCCCGCCTCCCGCGCCTGCAAGCCGGTCACCCGGACGGGTGAAGCGGCCCCTCGCGGCCAGGGAGGGTGGGTGGGCGGGTAGTTCTTTCCCCCGGTTCTTTGGGGAGGTCAGCGGCCCACCGGACCCTCGCGGACAAGGCCCCGGCACCCCGGCACGAGGCCGATGACCAGGGCCCGGCATGGACCGGCCCGGCTGTGACATCGCCGTGGTCAGCGGAGGTGGGTGGCGAAGAAGGACACGGTGCGTTGCATGGACGTGGGCCACTGCGGGCCGAACGTGTGTCCCTCGCCGGGGTACTTGATCAGGCGTACGTCCTTGCCGGCCGCCTCGAACTCCGCCGTGGTCCGCTCCGACCAGGCGAGCGGGCAGGTGTCGTCGGCCGTGCCGTGGTGGATGAGGAGCGGCTCGGTGACGCGGTCGACGTACGTGAGGGGCGAGACCTCTCGCCAGAAGACGGGGTTCGACGCCGGGGTGCCGTGCGCGGCCTCGATCTCCGCAACGATCGGGTCGCCGCCGGGGCGCTGGAAATGGTCGATGTTCTCGGCGGGCCGGGAGCTCACCGGGGCGAAGACCACGGCCGCGTCGAACAGACCCGGGGCGACCACCAGCGTGTTGTAGACGACTCCGCCTCCCATCGACCGCCCCAGCAGACCGATCCGGTCACCGTCGATCTCCGGACGTCCGGAGTCGCGCAGTGCCAGGGCCGCGCCGATCACGTCCTCGGTGTAGCCGAGGCGGAGGTTCACGTCGTTGTCGGGGTCGTCGTCGGAGCCCGCGTGGTTGCGGTAGTCGGTGTGCAGGACGACGTAGCCCTCGCGGGCCAGCAGATCCTGTTCCCGGGCCAGCCCGCGCCCGGTGGTGTACACGGCGGGGTCGATGTACCCGTGCGCCAGCACCAGCGCCGGGAAGGGGCCCTCGCCCTCGGGGATGTTCATGATCCCCGAGATGGTCAGACCGTCGGCCTCGTACGTCACCGCGTGACTGGTGTACGCGGCGGTACGGGCCAGTACGGCGCCCAGACGCAGGTCGGAGCCGGTGTGCGGGCGGGCGATCAGACCGGGGATCGAGACGGGGTTCACGGGGTGCGGAGTGGGGGATGCCTTCGGAGCCTCCGCTGCCTCCGACGACTCTGACGTCTGCGACGGTGCCGTGGGAGGCGGGCCACCCTCGCGGTCCCCACCCGCACAGCCGGGCAGGGCCACCAGTGCCGACACCAGCCCGGCGACGACACAGCCCCGGCCTCGCAACCGCATGGGGCCAGTATCCCGCGCCGAGGGCGGGAAGGGCGGGCCACCGGAAGGCACGGCGCTGCCGTACAGGCCGGGTTCCTATGGGTTCCTTCGGGTCGATGCCCTCCCGCTCGTGCTCAGGACTGGTACGGCTGCTGCTGCGGCTGGCCGTACGACTGGCCGCCGTGCGCGCCGGTGCTCTGCTCCTGGAGCCGCTCGGCCTGCTCGGCGCTGACCTTCTGCTCGGCGCCGCAGAACGTGCACTGCGTCTGGTACTTCGTCGAGATCGGGATGAGCGGCACGAAGAACAGCGTGAACTTCGTGACCCGCTTCCTGAGCGTGTGCGCGGCGGGGTTGCCGCACTGTCCGCACACCAGCGTCAGTATCGCGAGCTGGTACAGGTATCCCTTGGTGCCGAAGATGATGAACATCTGATCCTTCCCGGGGGTGCCCAACGACGCACCGCGCGTGCTGCACGCACCGTACGCACTGCCTTCCAGTGTGCCCGTCCCTCACTTTTGGAGAGGGGGTGGCTGGATTATGACTGCGGGGTGCAGGCCGGGTCGCCCCAGCCGCCAGAGGTTTACCTCCGGCCGCGTCGCATGCAACCAGAGAGGCATGCCGAGGCTCGCCGAGGTCCCTCTCGGGGGCGATGCGGCCGACATCCCCGCTCGGGGAGGCTGTGCCCATGACCAGCGAGAAGAGGGACGGCGGCATGGGGGAGACCGGCGACACGGGAGCGACCGGTGGCACGGCGGCGGTGAAGGAGCCCGACTGGAACACCGTGGGCATCCTGGGGGCGGCCCGTGGTGCCCAGGCGGGCGCCAGGGACCCTCTCGGCACCGAGCACCTGCTCGCCGGCATCACCACGTCCAAGGGAGCCGCGCGCGAGGCACTCGCGAGCGAGGGGGCGACGAAGACGGCCCTGCTGGCGGTGTTACGGCAGCGAATGGATCGGGATGCCGTGCGGACGGACCGGAACGCCGGGTGGCTGACCTCCGACGACGCGGAGGCGTCCGTCGACGCGCGGGAGGTGCTGGGCGAGAACAGCAACCGGAGCGATCGTCTTACGGGCGCCGCGGCCAGGGCTCTGACGGCGGCGATGGCCCACGCCGAGCGGGAGGGCGCGGCGAAGTTCGGCGCGTCGCATCTGCTGCGGGCCCTGCTGGCCGAGGAGAACCGCGCGGTGGAACTGCTGGGCGTCTGCGGTATCACCCCCCAAGCCGTACAGGCCCGCCTCGACGGCACGGCCGTCGACACGACGGACACCCTGACCCCCCTCCTGCACGCCACCCGCGACCGGCTCCTCGGCCGTGACCACTACCGCCACCTGCCCTTCTGGAAGCGGTGGCTGGCCAAGCGATCCGGGATCAACTGGGCGGCGCGACCCGCCCGTTGGGTCGGCCTGGAGACCTACGAGCAGGCACACCGGCTGGGCGCCGACACGGTCGGCACGGAACACGTCCTCCTGGCGATCCTGGCCACACACGAGGTCGCCCTCCGCCACCCGCACCTCGCGGGCGAGCACGCCCCCACGCCCGACCTCCGCTACACGGGCGGCGACCGCCTGACCCGGCTGGGCCTGGACTACACGAAGGTCCACAGGGCTCTCACCGACAACAGCGTCCCCCTGCTCCCGGACCCCCACCCCCTCAGCCACTACCTGACGCCGACCACGTCCCCCACCGCGACCGCACCGGGCCCGACCGCGCGCAGGGACGGCTCCGCACCGGATCCGGACCCGGGCACGGGCCCCCTGACCGAGTCCCTCCTGCTCGAACGAACCCGGGCTCACCAACTGATCACCGCCTTGACCAGCCCTCCCACCACCTGACCCACTCGGCCGCGCGGTACGGGCAGGACCGAGGTGGGGTTGACCGCGACCGGTCAGGGAAAGATCTCTGATGCATCTCATCGAGTCGGAGGGGGCTGCTCATGAGCGGTACGGCACGGTCGAGTCAAGGCGCGAGAGAGCCGGGGCCATCGCCCCAGCGCGGCTCCGCCCGTTTCAGTGACGGTCCTCCTGATCCCCTCGCCTCGCTGCTTGCCAAGGTCAACAGGGGGGAACGCATCGCGACTCCCGGAGACAACGCGGACGGCGAGGACCGCGACCCCCATGACGAGGAATGGCGGGAGCACGATCGCCACGGCCCCTATGCGCAGGGGCGCCGCCGGAAAAACTGACGCAGGGGCGAAGCCTCGCGTCCGCCGTCGGTTCAGAAGCATGCACCGGGTGTTCGGAACCGTGAACCGAACGTTCGGAACAACGCACTGGGCAATCGGAACCATGCACCAGGTGTTCCGTGTCGTGGCATGTCGTGGACACAGTCAAGTCGTCATCCAGCTCCTGTCTTCCCGGGGCGGTCTCCGCGCTCTTCGGAGCCGCCATGGGCGGCGTCGCCTGGTCGCTGACTGTCTGGGCGCGTGCTTATTGCGACGCGGGCTACGACGCCAGCGGACGCTTCGAGCTCAACTTCCTGTTCCCTGTGGTCATAACCGTCGGAACGATCACGGGACTCGTGGCGCAGGCCGTCGGCAGGCACCTGGTGCTTCGCGCGCAGACGGCGGTCCGCGTCGCAACTCCGACACTGCTGGTGATCGTCGCGACAGTGGGGCCGGCATGGTGGTTCTTCGCGGTCAGAGGGACGCTGGACGGCTATCCCGGCGACTCCGGTCTCTGCCCGGTGAGCAACGTCCCGCCGCAGTGGCCCGACTGGATCCCCGTCCGATCAGCCCAGCCGCAGCCCGCCCGCGGTCCTGCCCGCCGCACAGGACCGCGGCCCTGTGCGGTGAACTGGGCCCCCGTCACCTCCAGATGGACCCCAGCTGCCACGCCCGTACCTGGTCGAGGGTGGCGGTGCCGCCCTCGGCGAAGAACTCGACGCCGGTGCTGGACGGGTCGGGGAAGATCTGGTCGGTGATCACGGCCTCGCCGCTGCCGCCGAAGACTTCGACGGAGGACCGGTCGACCAAGACGCGCAGCTTGACCTTGCCGTTCCTGGGCTTCAGGGGCGCGGTCTGCACGCCGGTCGAGAACAGGTCGTGGAAGTCGACTGCGCCGGAGCGGGAGCGGTCGACGTACAGCTCCTGGGTCGTGGTGTCGTAGCCGATGACGGTCTCCTCGCCGCCCGTTCCGGTGCGGACCTTCAGACCGAAGCGGTCGGCGTCCTTGAGGGAGAAGGTCGCCTCGACGTCGAGTGCCTGGCCGTCGGCCGTACGACCGAGCAGGGGCCTGGAGGCGTTCTTGACGGTGACACCGGACGCCGCCACCAGGCGCCTGTCCCGCAGGGACTCCAGGCTGCCCACCGGCTTGCTGGTCAGTCGGATCCTGCCGTCGACCGTGCGCAGGGCCATCTCCCGGGGGACGCTCTGCGCGCCGCGCCAGGGGGTGGTGGGGACGGAGCCGGCGTAGTCCCAGTTGTCCATCCAGCCGATCATGTACCGCTTGCCGCCCGGCGCGTGCTCCCAGGACACGGCCGCGTAGTAGTCCTGGCCGTGGTCGGTCCAGTCGGCTCGTTGCAGGACGGACTTGGCGGGCTTGTCCGCGGTGGTGAACCGGTCGGCAAGGATGTGGCCCCAGCCGCCGGTGTTCATGTCGACGACCTGGATGCGCGCCTCCTTCCCGGCGTAGGGACGCAGGTCGAAGGAGGCCCAGTCGAGGGTCTCGCTGTCGGTGCCGGTGGCGCTGCGGACGACCTCGCCGTCGACGATCAGGTTGACGGACGTCTCGGCGGAGACGCGCGGCGCCACGGAGTCGGAGAGCACGATGTGGTCGACGTTGATGTGGCCCCAGCCGCCGGTGTTGTCGTCGACGATCCTGATCCGTGCCTTCTTCCCGGCGAGGTCGCCGACGTCCCAGGAGGCCCAGTTGAGTGCTTCGGCGTCCTTTCCGGTGGCGCTGCGGACGACCTGGCCGTCCACGAGGAGTTCGACGGCGGTGGGGTGGTCGGAGCCGGTCGGGTGATTGCCGCCGCCGACAAGGAGGTTGACGTACTTCCTGTCGAGGGTGAACTCGGGCGAGGTGAGGGTTCCGGTGGTGGAGTCGCCGTTCAGGAAGGTGTTGACCAGGCCGTCTCCCAGGAAGCCGGAGACCTGGTGCTGGCCGGGGAGGGTGCCGGCGGCCGGTGCGGTGCCGAAGGCCTCCCCGGTCGCCGTCCAGCCGCCGTACGTGCCGCCCTCGAAGTCGGCCAGGACCGTGCCCTCGGGCGGGGTCCGCTCCAGGACCGTGCCGTCCTTGTGCGGATGCCGCCCCCCGCCGATCTTGAAGTTCAGGTAGGGGCTGTCGACGGTGAAGGAGGGCGAGGTGAGGGTGCCGGTGGCGCCGTCTCCGCCGTGGAAACTGTTGGCGAGGCCCGTGCCGTCGAAGCCGGTGACCGGCTGCTGCCCGTTCACCGCCCCGGCTGCCGGCGCCTGGCCGAACGCGTTGCCGGTGGTGGTCCACGCACCGAAGTCGGTGCCCTCGAAGTCCTGCACCACCGTGCCCGTGGGCGGGGTGTAGGTGCCCTTGTCCTCGGCGGTGAACTTCTTGCCGTCGAAGTCGCCGATGAAGTACTGCGAGCCCGAACCGCCTGCGATTCCGCCCGGGTTGAGGTTCACGACCAGGACCCACTTGATGTTCTTCCTGTCGCCGTCCACCGCGAGGGGGAACAGGTCGGGGCACTCCCACACGCCGCCCGTCGCGCCGGCCGGCCCGAACTCGCTGAGCAGGCTCCAGTCCTTGAGGTTCTTCGACGAGTAGAACTGCACCTTGTGCTCTTCGGACAGCGAGACCGTCATGAGCCAGCTCTTGGTCGGCGCGTACCACTGGACCTTCGGGTCGCGGAAGTTCCTGGAACCGATGTCGATGACGGGATTTCCCTGGTACTTGGTCCAGGTGCGGCCGCGATCGGTGCTGTAGGCGAGCGACTGGGCCTGCTTGCCGCCGTCCTTGTAGGCGCTGGTGTAGATCGCCACCATGGGCGGGTTCTGCTTCGTGCCGAAGCCGGTGGTGTTGTCCCGGTCGACGACCGCGCCGCCGGAGAACACCATCTCCTCGTCGTCGTGCGACAGGGCGAGCGGCAACTCCTCCCAGTGCACGAGGTCCTTGCTCACCGCGTGCCCCCAGGACATGTCGCCCCAGGAGTTGCCGTTCGGGTTGTACTGGTAGAAGAGGTGGTACTCGCCCTTGTAATACACCAGGCCGTTGGGGTCGTTCATCCAGTTCTTCTCCGGCGTGAAGTGGAACTGGGGTCTGTGGGGCTCGGTGTACGGCGGGGTGTCGGCCGCGACCGCCGCGGCCGCTGCGGGCGCCGCCGGCGCGAGTGGGGCCGCCGACAGGGCGCAGACGGTCGCCATCGCCGCCATCAGGCGCATACGGGCGTGCCGGGCTACGCGTGCAGAGTTCATGGTGACTCCTTGTCCCGCGGCCGTCCGCGCGCCGGTGTGCACGGCCCTGGCGCGGGCGGATCGAAAGTGGCAACTGGCGACGATGGAAGGCGACAACTGGCCGACGGCGACGTCCACGCAGCCGACGAGATGTCATCGTTGACTTATGTCATCGATGACAGCGAGTGCCCGATTATGGGGCGCGAGCCGGTCGGTGCGTCAACGGTTCGGACGCGATTGCTCCGAGATCGCCGGCAGGTTCGTCAGGCCCGGGGCGGCGGGGCTGTTCGGCTTCCGCCCCGGACCACGAACCGGCGCACAGGCCCTGTAGGCGATGAGTCGAGTCGTCGCAGCCGTCGAAATCCGGGGTCCCGGACGAGGCCGAGGAGGCCGAGGGCACGGACGACGGCCACAGTCGCTGAGGCTGGTGCGCGGTGTGGTCGGCGTGCCGGGAGCCCTGCGGGGTCGTCTCGTCAGACTTTCTCGACTCGCACGGGGTGTCCCGCGAGGAGTTGATTCATGTCGTCGGTGTCGGAGGTGAAGACGGTTGCCTCAGCTCCCTGCTCGGCTTCCCGCCCGGCCACAGCCGCCAGAACGGCATCGATGGCGTACTGGTGACCGTGGAGGCCGGCTGCTTTCAGCATGTTGCGCGCCATGGCGATGACCTGTTCGTCCGTGTGAACGATGCGGATTCGCGACAGCGTCCGGTTCCACAGCGCCTGCCTCGACGATTCGCGAGGGTCCCACGCCTCCAAAGTCGTGAGCGCCGAGGTGACGATCGGGATGTCCAGTCGTGGAGCCGTCTTGATCAGCGCAGCCATCTCCCGATCACCCTGAACCGCCTTGGAGAGAGCCTCGCAATCGAACACGAAGACGCGCTGTCGCGGCCGGTGCAGCTTCGCTCGGACGGTACGGCTCACGCGGCCTCGTCCGTGTGAGATCGCCGCTCGTCATGCCAGCCGTCCATCGCTGCGATGCGGTCCAGCGCCGCCTGTTGCTCCTCGTCCGTCACGGCGCCGTGCTCTTCTTCGAGACGTTCGGCCAACTCCCGCAGTCGGTCCATGGCGTCCTGATGCGCGGCGGCGGCCGCGATGTAGCCGGACACTCCGCGCGCGTCGACGCGCTCCTTGATCGATTCCACCAGCTCTTCCGGCACGGTGATGGTGATCTTCCGGGTTGCCATACTTGAAGTATGGCAGAGTCTCTCGGGGGTGCGCTTGCTGAATGGGGCGACGAGACCGGTCGTGGACGACCCCGTCAGCAGGTCGCGGTGGTGGCGTCGGTCCGCAGGGGCGCGGCCGTTCTCGCCGTGATCTCGTCGAGGGTGATGCCGGGTGCGGTCTCGACGAGGGCGAGGCCGTCGGGGGTGACGTCGAGGACGCCGAGGTCGGTGATGACGCGGTGGACGCACCGTTCGCCGGTGAGTGGCAGGGTGCACTCGGGCAGGATCTTCGGGGTGCCGTCCTTGGCGGTGTGGTCCATGAGGACGATGACGCGGCGGGCTCCGTGGACCAGGTCCATCGCCCCGCCCATGCCCTTGACCATCTTTCCGGGGATCATCCAGTTGGCCAGGTCACCGCGTTCCGACACCTGCATGGCGCCCAGCACCGCGGTGTCGATGTGACCGCCGCGGATCATGCCGAAGGACAGGGCCGAGTCGAAGAAGGACGCACCGGGGAGGACGGTGACCGTCTCCTTGCCCGCGTTGATGAGGTCCGGGTCGATCTCGTCGGCGGTCGGGTAGGGGCCGGTGCCCAGGATGCCGTTCTCGGAGTGCAGGACGACGTGCACGCCGGGCGGGAGGTGGCCGGGGATGAGGGTGGGCAGGCCGATGCCGAGGTTGACGTAGGAGCCGTCGGTGAGTTCGGCGGCGGCGCGGGCCGCCATCTGGTCGCGGGTCCAGCCCCGGGGCGTGTCCGTCGTCGCGCTCATGCTCGTACCGTCCTCTTCTCGATCTGCTTGTCGGCGGCCTGAGCGGGGGTGAGCTCCACGATCCGCTGGACGAAGACGCCGGGGACGTGGACGGCGTCGGGGCTCAGCTCGCCCGGTTCCACGAGCTCTTCGACCTCGGCGATCGTGATCCGGCCGGCCATCGCCGCGAGCGGGTTGAAGTTGGCCGCGGCGCGGCGGAAGACCAGGTTGCCGTGCCGGTCCCCCCGCCAGGCCCGGACGAGGGCGAAGTCGGTGGTGACGGCGTGCTCCAGGACGTGCGGCCTGCCGTGGAAGTCGCGGGTCTCCTTGGGCGGGGAGGCCACGGCGACCGAGCCGTCCGCCGCGTACCTCCACGGCAGACCGCCGTTCGCGACCTGGGTGCCCACCCCGGCCGGGGTGAAGAAGGCGGGGATGCCCGCGCCGCCGGCCCGCAGCCGTTCGGCCAGTGTGCCCTGCGGCACCAGTTCCACCTCCAGCTCGCCCGACAGGTACTGGCGGGCGAACTCCTTGTTCTCGCCGACGTAACTGCCCGTCACGCGGGCGATCCGGCCGGCGGCGAGCAGCACGCCCAGCCCCCGGCCGTCCACGCCGCAGTTGTTCGATACGACCCGCAGGCCGGTGGCGCCCTGCTCGTGCAGGGCCCGGATCACCACTTCGGGGACGCCGCTGAGGCCGAAGCCGCCGACGGCCAGTGACGCGCCGTCGGGAATGTCGGCGACCGCCTCGTCGGCGTTCGCGCTCACCTTGTTCACGGAAGTGGTCCCTTTCAGCTGGGGAGTACGGACGACCGACCGCCGTCGACGACGAGGTTGGCGCCGGTGATGTACGAGGCGTCGTCGGAGGTGAGGAAGACGGCGGCGCCCGCGACCTCGTCGGGGAGGCTGATGCCACGGGCGGTGCCCGAGATCAGGGCCAGCTTGCCTTCGAGGCGTCTCATGACGCCTCCGGGCGCAACGCGTCGGCGATGGACTTCACGCCGCCGTGCGCGGTGAGTCCGCCGTCGACCGGGATCTCGGCGCCGGTGATGAAGGACGACTCGTCGGACAGGAGGAAGACCACGAGCGGGGCGATCTCGTCCACCGTGCCGGTGCGGCCGAGAGGGGTCTCGCGGATGTTCGCCTCGCGGAAGGCGGGGGCGGCGGAGGCGGTCATCTCGGTCTCGATGAAGCCGGGGTGGATCGTGTTGACGCGGATGCCGCGCGGGCCGAGCTCCGTGGCCGCGGTCTTCGACAGGCCGCGCAGTGCCCATTTGCTGGTCGTGTAGGCGACCGGGTAGTGGCCGGTGAGCGCGGCGGTGGAGCCGACGTTGACGATGGACGAGCCGGGCGGCATCAGTGGCGTCAGGTGCTGGATGCCCAACAGCGGGCCGGTGACGTTGACGGCGTGGACGCGGGCGAAGTCGTCGGGGGTCACCTCGTCGAGGCGGGCGCGCCAGGTGATGCCCGCGTTGTTGACCAGGCCGTGCACCTGCCCGTACGACTCCCGCAGTTCGGCGGCCAGCTCCGCCCAGTGCTCCTGGTCGGTGACGTCGAGGCGGCGGCAGCCGGGGGCCTCGGTCACGTCGGTGGCGATGACGCGGGCGCCCTCGCGGGCCAGAGCCTCGGCCTCGGCGGCGCCCTGGCCGCGCGCGGCGCCGGTGACGACGACGACCTTGCCGAGGAGCCTCTTGGGGTGCGGGTCGTTCACGGCCGCTCCCGGCGGCGGCGCCGGGCGGTCGGCAGCGGCACCGGATCCTTGCCCGCGACCACGGTGTTGGAGACGGTGCCGATGCCCTCCACGGTGAGGGTGACGGTGTCGCCCGGCTTCAGCGGGGGCGGGGACTGCTCGCCCCGGACGCCCCACAGCTCGGCGAGGCAGCCGCCGTTGCCGCAGGTGCCGGAGCCGAGCACGTCACCGGGGCGGACGACGGTGCCCCGCGAGGCGTAGGCGACCATCTCCTCGAAGGTCCAGCTCATGTTGGACAGCAGGTCCTTGCCGACGACCTCGCCGTTCACCGAGGCGGTCAGCGCCAGGCGCAGAAAGCCGTCGGTGTCGCGGTACGGCTCCAGTTCGTCGGCGGTGACCAGGTACGGGCCGAGGGTGGCGGCGGTGTCCTTGCCCTTGCACGGGCCGAGGCGGACCTGCATCTCGCGGGACTGCAGGTCACGGGCCGACCAGTCGTTGAAGACCGTGTAGCCGATGATGTGGTCCCGTGCCTGGTCGGGAGTCAGGTCGCGCCCCTCCCTGCCGATGACGGCGGCGACCTCCAGCTCGAAGTCGAGGACCTCGCTGCCCGGCGGCACCGGGACGTCGTCGTGGGCGCCGATGACGGCGTACGGGTTGGTGAAGTAGAAGGTCGGGGCGTCGTACCAGGCTTCGGGCACCCCGCCGACGCCGTCGACGGATCGCCGTACCCCTTCGACGTGTTCCTCGAAGGTGACGAAGTCCCGCACGGTGGGCGGCTGGAGCGGTGGCAGCAGCCGCACCTCGGACACGTGGGGGCCTGGCGGGACGTCGAGCGTGGCGGCTCCGGCGCGCAGGAGCGCGTCGAGTCCGTCGCCGCGGCTGATCAGCTCCGTGAGCGAGCGCGCCCCGGGAACCGGGTGGAGGGTGCCGTCCTCCTCGACGACGGCGACCCGGCGCTGGTGTCGGTGTTCATAGGTGGCGAAACGCATGCACGGCTCCAGGCAGCGGCGGTCATCGACAGCGGTGGGACCGGGGACGCGGCAAGGGCGTCAGGGCGGTGACAGGGCCACCGCGTCCCCGGGGTTCGAGGGGTGCCGGTCAGACCGGCGGGGCGACGAAGACGCCGCGGTCGACGTCGTTGAACGACTCCTTGGCGATCAGCTCGTTCATGGGGTTCGCCGTGCCCCACTGGTCGGCGACCTCGGGCTGGGAGAAGTCGTAGACGTGGGGGTGCCAGGTGTCCTCGTCCAGCAGCTCCAACTCCGTCGTGTACTCGACGGTGTTGCCGTGCGGGTCCAGGAAGTACGTGAACGTGTTGTCGCCCGCCATGTGCCGACCCGGACCCCAGACCTTCTTGAAGCCGGCCCGGATCACGCGCCCGGAGCCGCGCATGTACTCGTCGATGCCGCGCATCTCGAAGGAGACGTGGTGCAGGGAGGTGTGCGGGCCCTTGGCGATGGCCATGGAGTGGTGCTGGTTGGAGATCCGCATGAAGTGCATGACGTCACCGACGTGCGGCGAGCTGAGCGTGTCGGAGTGGCGGAAGCCGAGGTGGGTCTCGTACCACTCACGGGTCCTGTCCAGGTCCGGCGAGTTCAGCACGACGTGCGACAGCTTGACCGGGATCGACTCCTTCTCCTCGATCCTGCGGTGCTGCCGTACGTCCACGTCGGCGGAGACTTCGATGGTGCGGCCGTCGACGTCGAAGAAGCGGAAGCCGTAGCCGCCTCCGGGTGTGTCGATCTTGCCCGGCTGGGAGATCAACTGCACGCCGCCCGCGAGGAGTTGTTCGGCGAGGGTGTCGACGTCCGCCGTGCTCGCGGCGCCGTAGGAGATGAGGTCGAGGCGCTTCTCCTCGGCCTTGCGCAGCCGTACCACGTACTGTTCGGGGCTGCCCTCGGCGGCGAGGAAGGAGATGCCGGAGTCCTCGGCGACCTTGGTCAGGCCCCAGACGCCGGCGTAGAAGTCGAGCTGCTTGTCGTAGTCGGGCACGGCGAGGTCGACGTGCCGCAGATGGGTGAGCAGGCGTGCGCTCATGGTGGGCTTTCCTCCTGTGTGGGGGTCAGTTCAGGCACAGCAGCGTGGTCGCGTTGCCACCGCGCACGGCGTGGAAGTCGTCGTCGGGCAGGTGTGCGGCGCGCAGTGCGCCGACGGGGTTCTCGGTGCCCATGTCGAAGGGGAAGTCGGAGCCGAGCAGCACCCGGTCCGGACCGGCGGCCCGGATCAACTCCCGCAGCACGTACGGGTCATGGACGAGAGAGTCGAAGTACAGGCGCTTGAGGTAGCTGCTGGGCAGGTGGGCGCAGCCCGCACCCGCGTCGGAGCGGGCCGACCAGGCGTGGTCGGAGCGGCCGATGTGGGTGGGCAGGTAGCCGCCGCCGTGTGCGGCGATCAGTTTCAGGTCCGGGTGGCGGTCCAGTACGCCGGAGAAGATGAGGTGGGACAGCGCGACGGCGTTCTCGGTGGGCTGGCCGACGGTGTTGGACAGGTACCACTGGTCCAGGCGCTCGTCGAGCGTGCAGCCGAAGGGGTGCAGGAAGAGGATCGCGCCCGTCTCCTCGGCCCGGGTCCAGAAGGGTTCGTACGCCGGGTCCGACAGCTCCCGGCCCGGCGCGTGCGAGGAGATCTCGACGCCCAGCAGGCCCGTACCCATGGCGTGTTCGAGCGCGCGCACCGCCGATTCCGGGTGCTGGAGGGGGACGAGGCCCAGACCGTGCAGCCGGCCGGGCGCCTGGGCGCAGTGGGCGGCCGTCGCCTCGTTGGCCAGGCGGTACACCTTCTCCGCCGTGTCCTCGTCCGCCCAGTAGTGGTAGTGCGAGGGCGACGGGCTGACCAGCTGGACGTCCACACCCTGCGCGTCCATCGCGGCCAGTCGTACGGCGACGTCCGTCAGCCTCGGGATGCGCTCGCCGACCATGGGACCGCTGACGGCCAGGGCCGCGGGCCCGTTGCGGCGGGCGTCGAGGGCTTTGGCCTCCGCAAGGCCCGGCAGGCCGGCCACCAGGGCATCGACCTCGGGGATCAGGACGTGCGCGTGGACGTCGACCGTCGGGGAGGTGTGCGCGTCCGTGCCCGACGAGGGGCGGGGGTCGGGCTGGGGGCGGCTTCCGGCGGTGGCCGGGGGAGGGTGGGCCGTCACGGCAGCTCCTTGAGGGCGGTCATGGTGCGGCCGATCAGTCCGGGCACATCTGCGTCGTGCACCTGGTCCAGCTGCCACTGGCAGAGCTGGACGGACGCCTCGACGACGGTCCGGACGCGCGGGACGCGTCGGTCGTAGTACGCCTGGAAGAGGGCGTCGTCCCATGCGCGCCCGCTCGTGAGCAGTTCCGTCAGGACGGAGGCGTCCTCCAGGGACATCGCCGCGCCCTGGGCGAAGGTGGGCGGGCAGCAGTGAGCGGCGTCCCCGACGAGGACGACCCGGCCGCGGTGCCAGGAGCCCTCGACCAGATGCCGGTCGAACCACGTGTAGTTGACCTTCGCCGGGTCCGTGATGTGCTTGGTGATCTCGGGCCAGTCACCGCCGTACTGCTCGGCCAGCCGGCGCATCTCGTCCGCGTAGGTGGCCGGGTCGATGGAGTTGCGGTCCCGGTTGGCCTCGACGACGTAGGCGTAGAGGGTGTTCTCGCCGGTGGGGGTGTAGCCCGCGATGTAGGCGGGGCCACCGAAGGTGAGGTCCGAGCGGGTGACGCTCTCGGGGCGCGGGGCGGGGGCGCGCCAGATGGCCATGCCGACGGGCTCGGGACGGTCGCTGATGCCGATCGCGGCGCGGGTCGCGGAGTTCAGGCCGTCGGCGGCGATCACCAGGTCGTAGCGGCCCTCGGTGCCGTCGCTGAACCGGACGGAGACACCGTCGGCGTCCTGCTCCAGGGTCTCGGCGGTGGTGCCCAGGCGTACGGAGGCACCTGTCGCGCGGACGGCGTCGATGAGAATCTGCTGAAGTTGCGGCCGCCGCATGCCGAGGGTGGCGGGCAGGTCGTCACCGCCGGTCTTGATGTCCTCCTTGACGAACAGCAGGGTGCCGTCGGGGGCGGTCACCCCCAGCGAGCCGTAGGCGAACCCCGATGCTTCCACCTGCTCCCACACGCCCAGCTCGCGCAGGACACGCAGGGCGTTGCCCTGGAGGGTGATGCCGGAGCCGGTGGTGGCGTTCCAGTCGGGTCTGGCCTCGATCAGGTCGACGTCGATGCCGGCCCGGCGCAGCAGGATGGTGATGGCGTTGCCGGAGGCGCCGCCGCCTATGACGAGGACCGTGCGGGGTGTGGTCATGGGGGAACTCCCTTGTTCCGCTGCTTACTTGACGGCAATCGGATTGACGGGGGAGCCGACGGCTCCGGTGATGGGCAGGGGCGCGGCGGTGAGCCAGAACTCGTACACGCCGTCGCGGGCGCAGTCGTCCGCGAGGGTGTCGGGGTCCCACATCTCGCCGATCAGCAGGCCCATGTTGGGGATGACGACCTGGTGCAGCGGCTGGAAGGCGCCGTCGAACTCGTTCGGCCGTACCTCGAAGCCCCAGGTGTCGGTGGCGATCGCGGCGATCTCGCTCGTGTGCAGCCAGCCGGCGGTGGTGAAGGACAGGCCGGGAGAGTCTCCGCCCGCGTAGTCGCCCCAGCCCTCGCGGCGGGTGCGCGTCAGCCGCCCGGTACGGACGACGACGATGTCCCCGCGGCCGACGGCCACGCCGTGCGCCTCGGCCGTCGCGGTCAGGTGCTCCTCGGTGATCGCGAAACCGTCCGGCAGTTCGCCGAGTTCGTCGCCGATCACCCGGCCGACGTCGAGGAGGACTCCGCGCCCGGCGACGTACGGCGCCATGTGCTCGATGCCGGTGACCAGATCGCCGTCGGAGGTGACGACCTTCTCGGCCGCCCGCCCGTTCCACGCCTTGCCGTGGTCGAAGATGTGCCCGAGCCCGTCCCACTGGGTGGAGCACTGCAGCGGCATCGCGATCACGTCGTCGGCGCCGCCGATGCCGTGCGGGAAGCCCTGGTTGCCGAGCGCCGCGTCCGTGCCCGTGTCCAGCATGGTGTGGACGGGGTTGGTGCGGCGGCGCCAGCCCTTCTGCGGCCCGTTCATGTCGAACCGCTGCGACAGCGAGAAGCTCACGCCCCGCCGCACCAGCGCGGCACCCTCGCGGCGCTTGGCCTCGTCGAGGAAGTTCAGTGTGCCGAGGACGTCGTCCTCGCCCCAACGCCCCCAGTTGGAACACCGCTTGGCGGCCTCGGCGATCGCGCCCTCGGCGTCCGTGGGGTCGAGCGAGGTCCTCACGACGCGGTCCCCTCGGCGACGCAGCGGGTGCGCTGCGTGCCCAGACCCGTGATGGAGCCCTCCATGACGTCGCCGTCGCGCAGCAGGCGTCCCCAGTGCATGCCGTTGCCGGCCGGGCTGCCGGTGAGCACCAGGTCGCCGGGCAGGAGCCGGGAGGTCTGGGAGATGTACGACACCAGCCGCGCGATGCCGAAGAGCATGTCCTTGGTGGACTCGTCCTGCATGGTGTCGCCGTTGAGCTTCAGCGTGACCCGCAGGTCACCCGGGTCGGCGATCGACCCGGCGGGCACGATCCACGGGCCGAGCGGGGTGAAACCGGGGGCGTTCTTGCACCGCAGCCAGTCGGTGCCGATGGCCTTCATGTCCCGGCGGAAGACGGTCGCCCGGTCGGTGAGGTCGTTGGCGATGGTGTAGCCGGCCACGTACTCCAGGGCCTCCTCGACCGTCACCCGGTAGGCGGGCCTGGCGATGACGGCCGCCAACTCCAGCTCCCAGTCGGGCTGTTCGGCCCAGTCCGGGAGGACGACGTCGTCGAAGGGGCCGGTGATCGCGCTCGGCAGGCCGATGAACACGTACGGCAGGTCCTCGGCCGCCCGCCGGTCCATGATCGCGGCGATCTCCGCGCGCGCCTCCTCGACCGTGCGGGGGTCGTCGGGGGAGCGGTGGGCGACCTCCAGGTCGATCACGTGCTGCCGGTAGTTGGCGCCGGACTGGAAGACCTGGCGGGGCTCGACCGGCGCGTGCGCCCGCAGGTGCTCCAACGGTCGCCAGTCGGCCGTCGCGTCAGCTGTTTCGTCGGCTGTCGCGTCGGCCGCGAGTTCGTGCAGGCGAGGGAGCATCTCGTCCCAGCGCTCGAAGATCTCCCGGGTCGTCAGAGCCGGTTCTCCGAGGGCCGTACGAAGATCCAGCACGCGCCCCCCGGGGATCACGAGACCAGGGAAAGACGCCTGGTCAGGCGCGGAGAGGACGCCAAGGGCGAAGGGTCCGGAGAAGGACGGGAAAGCGGCTGCGGGTTTCACGGGTATGTCCTCCAGATTGCGGTGGCACCAATGTGGCCCTCACCGAGTAATCTGGGAAATCGATTCTTTAGATGTTGATCATCCGTGGTGCAAATGCTGCCGCCTTGAGCGGCCTCGCTCTGGAGGCGCCGTGTCCCTCTCCGGCCTCGATCTCAACCTCGTCCTGTCCCTGCGGGCCCTGCTGGAGGAGCGCAACGTCACCCGCGCCGGACAGCGCGTCGGGCTCAGTCAGCCGGCGATGAGCGCGGCCCTGGCCCGCCTGCGCCGCCACTTCGACGACGACCTGCTCTCGCGCGTCGGCAAGCAGTACGAACTGACCGCCCTCGGCCGCGCTCTGCTGGACCGCACCTCGACCGCCTGCGACCTGCTGGAACGGGTCTTCAGCAGCAGGGCCGACTTCGCCCCGGGCAGCGAGGAGCACGAGTTCACCCTGCTCACCTCCGACTACGCCCTCGCCGTGTTCGGCGCCGAGCTCGCCCGGACCGTGCACGCCGAGGCCCCGGGGGTACGGCTGCGCTTCCAGCGGACGCCCATCGACGTCACGGAGGACACCGCACCGCTGCTCAGCACGGCCGACGGGCTGCTGATGCCGCGCGGCATCATCAGCGGATTCCCCGCCGTCGACCTGTACACCGACCGCTGGGCCTTCCTGGTGGCCGAGACGAACGACGAGGTCGGCGACCGGCTGACCATGGACGACCTGGCCCGGCTGCCCTGGGTCGTCTACCAGCGAGCCTACGACGCTCCGGCCGCCCGGCAACTGAGCATGCTCGGCGTCGATCCCCACGTGGAGATCTCCGTCGACAGCTTCCAGTCGCTGCCCTTCCTGGTCGCCGGCACCCGCCGGATCGCCCTGGTCCAGCAGCGCCTGGCCGAGCTGCTGCGCGGTGTGGCCGCCGTACGCCTCATGGAACCGCCCTACGGGGCGGTCCCCCTCCAGGAGGCGCTGTGGTGGCACCCGGTGCACACCCACGACGCGGCCCACATCTGGCTGCGCGAGACCGCGGCCCGCGTGGGAGCGGAGCTGGCCGCTTCCGAGCCCAGTCGTATCGCCACGGTCGCACCGAGATAGCGGGCTCCTCCGGGGGCCAGGCTCCTACAAGGGCCAAGCATCCACACCTCGGATGATCCACATCTTCGATATCGATCGGGCGAGGGCTAGGCAGGACCTGCCCGTTGGCCCATAGTCGTCTCAACCCGGCGCCGGAGCCGAACCGTCACCCGCCAGCCGGGACCGCTCAGGCGCCCGGCGCGCCTGCCCGCCGCGACGCCCGGCAGCCATCGGCACCCCGCTCCGAGCCTGCCACGGGTGTACCGGACACCCGACCACGACGGCCGCCCCACCCCGTCGCTCCGCCCCGTCCCCTCCCGACCCGCCACGTGGAGTTCCCGCATGCCTGCATCCGTGCCCTCGCTCCCTTCCCCGCCGTCCGAAGCCGTCGCGGACGACCGACCCGAGCAGACCGTCTCCGGCCCCGGTCACCGGCTTCGCCTCACGCTGCTGATGGCCGGTGCCTGTCTGCCCATCCTGGGCGCCGTGCTCATCGCCCCCGTCCTGCCGCAGATGCAGGACCACTTCGCCGACGTGCCGGGCGTCGACGCGCTCGTCCCCATGGCGCTGACCATCCCCGCCCTCTCCCTGGCGCTGCTGGCCCCCTTCGCCGGCGTCCTCGTCGACCGGCTCGGCCGCAAGCGTCTCCTCATCGTCTCGACCGTGCTGTACGCGATCCTCGGCACCGCCCCCCTGTGGCTGGACTCCCTCGGCGCCATCGTCGCCAGCCGCGCCCTCGTCGGTGTCGCGGAAGCCGCCATCATGACCTGCTGCACCACGCTGATCGGCGACTACTACTCCGGCCGGCAACGCGACCGCTACCTCGCGATGCAGACGATGTGCGCCGCGATCTCCGCGACGGCCTTCTTCGTGCTGGGCGGCGCGGCCGGATCGGCCGGCTGGCGCGCACCGTTCTGGGCCTACGCCGTGAGCCTGCTGCTCGCCCCGGCCATGGCCGCCTTCCTGCCCCGGCCCCGGCCGGCCGACCGCGCGAACGAGTCCTCCACCGCCTCCGAACCGACGGTCAAGCGGCCCTTCCCGTGGCGTCCGCTGGCCGGCACCTGCGCCCTGACCGTCTTCGGCGCCATCCTCTTCTACGCCGTCCAGGTCGAGATGGCGTTCCTCCTGGACGACATGGGCGTGAGCAACCCCGCTGTGATCGGACTGGCCACGGCCGCCTCCAGTGCCGCGGTCGTGATCGGCGCCGTCGTCTTCGCCAAGGTGGACCGCGGCCCGCAGGCCTGGCTGCCCATCGCCTTCGGCCTGAGCGCCCTCGGCTTCGCGGTGATCTGGCTCGCCCCGAACCCCGTCGTGCTGACCGCCGGCGCGGTGATCAACTGCCTCGGCAGCGGCATCATGCTGCCGAGCCTGCTCACCCTCGCCATGTCCAAGCTCCATTACGCCGACCGCGGCCGCGGCACCGGCCTGTGGACGGGCTCCTTCTTCCTCGGCCAGTTCGTCTGCCCGCTCGTGGTCCTCGCGCTCACCCCCGCCGTCGGCACCCTGGCGAACGCCCTGGGCGTATTCGCCCTCGCCGGGGCCGTCGCCACGGCCGCACTCGGCCTCGCCGCCCGGAGCCGGCGGACGGCCACCCCGCCGATCCAGCAGACGGCGGGCTGACCCGCCACGGCGCCGATCCACCAGGGAAACGGCGGGCATCGCGAAGGATCCGGGAATCAGCCGGGAGAGGCTGCGCAACCCATGCCGGGGCCAGGACACGGCGGCGAGTCGGATCGCCGCTTCCTGGCCCCGTCCTCCTGTTCCAGCGTCTCCGGTTTCCCTGAGAGGACCCGGTCGGCATCCGGCCATCCGTAGGGTCGTCCTTCGAATGCCAGGATGTCTCGCACCACGCCTACGGAGGTACGCATCATGGGGCGGCCCGAGAGACCTGTGGACCCGCAGGCCGGTCCCGTGCAGCGGCTCGCGCACGAGTTGCGGGAGCTGCGGAAGACCGCCGGGAGTCCCTCGTACCGGACGATGGCGAAGGCGGCGGGTTTCTCGGCGACCGCTCTGTCACTGGCCGCCGCCGGTGAACGGCTTCCCTCTCTCGCCGTGGTCCAGGGCTATGTGCGCGCCTGCGGGGGCGATCCCGCCGGGTGGGAGGTGCGCTGGAAGGCCGCCGAGGCGGAGGCGAACCGGGCTCCGGCGGAGGACGTCGAGGACGCTCCGTCGCCGTATCGCGGTCTCGCCCGGTTCGAGCCGGACGACCGGCACCTGTTCTTCGGCCGGGACCGCATGATCGACGAGGTCGGCCACCTGGTGTGCGATCACCGGTTCGCGGTGCTGTTCGGCGCCTCGGGGAGCGGGAAGTCGTCCTTGCTGCGGGCGGGGCTGATCCCGCGCCTGCGGCAGGAGATCGCGGCGCGCGGCTGCCCGGCCACGCTGCGGATCCTCACCCCGGGAGCCACCCCGGCGACGACATACGGACATCTGCTGAACCCCGCCGCGGACGAGCCGGAGGGATGGGTGGTGGTGGACCAGTTCGAGGAGGTCTTCACTCTCTGCCGTGACCCGCAGGAACGTTCCCGCTTCGTCGATCTGCTGCTCGCCGCCCGCGACCCGGACAGCCGGCTGCGCGTGCTGGCCGCCGTACGCGCCGACTTCTACGCCCGCTGCGGCGAGCACCGCGGCCTCGCGGACGCGCTGCGCGGCGCCGGGCTGCTGCTCGGCCCGATGACGGCGGACGAGCTGCGGGAGGCGGTGACCGGACCGGCGAAGGAGGCCGGATGCCGTGTGGAGCGGACGCTGACCGCCCGTCTGGTGGAGGAGGTGCAGGGCGAGCCCGGCGGGCTGCCGATGCTCTCGCACGTCCTGCTGGAGACCTGGCGCCGCCGCAAGGGCCGGATGCTCACCCTCGCCGGGTACGAGGCCGCCGGCGGGGTGCGGGGCGCGATCGCGGCGAGCGCGGAGGAGGTGTACGGCGGCTTGTCCCCGGCCCAGGCGGGTGCCGTCCGGCGTCTGCTGCTGCGGATGGTCGAGCCGGGTCAGGGCACCCCCGACACCCGCCGCCCGCTCGCCCGGGCCGAGCTGGAGGAGTGGGCCGATGCCGATGTGCGGGTGGTGGTGGAGCGGCTGACCCGGGCCCGGCTGCTGACCGCCGACGAGGACGGGGCCCAGCTCGCCCACGAGGCGCTGATCACCTGCTGGCCCCGGCTGCACGGCTGGATCGAGGAGGACCGGGAGCGGCTGCGGCACCACCGGATGCTCGCGGACGCGGCCCGGACCTGGCTGGAGCACGACCGCGACCCCGGCGTCCTGTACCGGGGCACCCGGCTGGCCCGCGCCGAGGAACTGTTCCCCGACCACGCGGCGGACCTCGCGCTGACGCTGCCGGAGCGGGACTTCCTGACCACCGCGCTGGACGCCCGGGCGGCGGAGCGGCGGGCCGCGGCCCGGACCAGCCGCAGGCACCGCATCCTGACCGTGTCGCTCTCCGCCGTCCTGGTGGTGGCACTGCTGACGGCCCTCGCCGTCTGGCAGGCCTACGCCGACAACGCGCGCCGGCGCACCCAGGAAGCGGCCCGCCAGGTCGCCGACGTGGCGGACGCACTGCGCACCACCGACCCCCGCGCGGCGCTGCTGCTGGGCGCGGCCGCCTGGCGGGTCGCCGAGTTGCCCGACACCCGCCGCGCCCTGCTCGGTTCCCTCGCCCAGCAGGAGACGGACACCTTCACCGACCCCGTGCCCGGCGACGACGCCTGGCGTTCCCTCTCCGCCTCCGGCCGCACCCTGCTGAGCCCGGTCGACCGAACCTGGCGGACCTGGGACGTGCGAACGGGCCGACGCACCGGCTCGGGCCGGCTGCCGGGCGGCATGGTGGTCGGGGCGAGCCCGGACGTGCGGGTCCTGGTGGTCAGCGGCAAGGACGGGACACGGCTGTGGGACACGGCCACCGGGCGCTGGACCGGCGGTCCCGACCCGCTGCCGCAGTTCACCGATGTCCGCTTCACCGCCGACGGCCGCGCCTTCCTGGTCACCGAGGGCGACCGGATGCGGCTGCGCTCGGTCGTGGAGGGCCGCGTGCTGTTCGAGGCCCCGGCACCGGGGCTGACGGTCACGGCGCTCAGCGCGGACGGACGGCGCGCCGCCGTCTGCTCCGGCGGGCGGTCCCCGCAGGTGTGGGACATACCCGGTCGCCGTGCCCTGTCCGGGGACTGGCAGCAGGACCGTCTCTGCGAGGAGGACGCGAACACGACTGTCCTCGCGCTCGACGGGGACCGGCTGGCCGCCGCCACCGGCACCGGGCTGCGGGTCTGGGACACCGGGACCGGCAAGCGGATCGCCGACCTCGCCGACGACGGCGTGAACCACGCCTCCTTCAGCCCGGACGGCGCCTTCCTGGCGACGGCCGACCACGAGGAGATCCGGGTTCGGCGGCTGGCGGCCCCCGAAGTGCCCGTCTTCCGGCACTCCCTGAACAACCAGCGCCCTTACCGAAGCCCGGCCTGGGACCCGGACGGCCGCACCCTGCGCTACCTCGAGGGCTCCACCGTCCACACCCTCGACCTCGGCCCGGCGGTCACCCCGGCCTGGCACGGCACCCCCTTGGACGCCGTCGGCCTCAGCCCCGACGGCCGTACGTACGCCACGGCCGAGCGAACCGGTGACCGCTACCTCTTCCGGCTGCGCGCCACCGCCGACGACCGGCTGACCAGCACCCTGCCCCCGGTCGACGTGCCCGTCCTGCGCGATCCCACCCCGGCGCTCCCCGTCGCCCCTCTGCCCCTGCTGGCGTTCAGCCCGGACGGCACGACGCTCGCGTACGGTGTCTCGGCGCCCGGGCGTGAGGTCGTCTCACAGTCCTTCACGGTGTGGGACATCGCCCGTCAGCGCGTCCGCTCCTCCATGGTTCTGCCCGGCGACACGGTGGTGAAGACCGCTCTCGGACCCGGTGGACGCACCCTGTACGCCGCCCGCTCCTCCCTCCGGCCCGGCGACGACCTGTACGGCGAGGCGTGGGACACCGCGGCTCGCCGCAGGACGGCGGTGCTGCCGGAACTGGCCGGCGTCCACCTGGCCGTCCGCCCCGACGGCGGGCTGCTGGTCGGTGACGGACGGCTCGCCCGGCTGCCGTCGGCCAAGGTCACCAGCCGCGACCTGGTGCAGGGCGAGCACGTGGGCGCGGTGGGATTCTCGGCCGACGGCTCCGTGCTCGCGGTCGGCGACGACCTGGGGCGGGTCGCCCTGTGGGACGGGACGGCACACCGGCGTGCCGGTGTGCTGCGCGATGTCTTCCCGGCGCCGCTCAGTGTCCGCCCGGAGGCGGTGAACGCGCTGGCGTTCAGCCCTGACGGCCGGACGCTGGCGGTGGGCGGTGACGCCGGGAGCCTGCAACTGTGGGACGTGGCGACCCGCCAGCCCCTCGGCACCCCGCTGACCACGCCCGGCGACGCCATCGCGTCCCTGGCCTTCTCCCCCGACGGCACGACCCTGTACGCGGGCGGTGTGCACGTCCCGCTCCAGCGGTACGTCGTCGATCCCGGACGGGCGATCGCGCGGGTCTGCGCCCGGGCGGGTACCGACCTGACGCGGGAACAGTGGCGGACGTACGTACCGGATGTGCCCTATCGGCGGGCGTGCGGGGTCAGTGCGGGTCGGAGGTCGAACGGGGAGTAGGCCCGGCCCCGGTGAAGGTGCAGGAACACCGGGGCCGGGCCGGCTCGGGGGCGTCAGCTCCAGATGTGGTACGTGCCGTAGTCGTTGACCTTGAGGTTGGCCTGCCACGAGCCCCACTCGTAATTGCCGTCCCACCAGTACCGCTCCTGGCCGCCGCCGCAGCTGGAGTGGTCGGTGCGGAAGGCGCCGACGAAGGTGCCCTTCGTCCAGCGGCGCTCCACGACCTGGATCGGCTGGGCGTACTGCCCCGGGTTCAGGTTCGTGCTGAAGCTGAAAGTGGTGGACGTGGAGCCGTTGCGGCCGTAGGAGGGGGTGATGCTGGCCAGCACCTGGTTGAGCCACGGGACGGGGTTGCTGACGCTGACGCCGACCGACCACTGCCAGCCCGTCGTCTTCGACTCGTCCCAGCGGTAGGAGCAGCTGGGTGCGTTGGGCGGGCAGCGGAAGGTGGGCCCGCGCCACACCCAGTCCTGGAAGGTGTTGGCGGCCTGGGTCTGGGGCTTCGCCCAGGTGGTGTCGCCCTTGCGGATGTCGTAGCCGTCCGGCTTCCAGCACCAGGTCTGCGCCGAGGCGGAGCCGGGCGAGGCCAGCAGGATGAGCGGGGCGAGAGCCAGGCTCAGCAACGGCGCCAGCCGGCGGCGGTTCCTGAGCTTCTTGTTCACTGTGGGCTTTGCTGCGGGGGTCGTCAGAGCGTGGGGACGCACTTGGGTGGCTCCTTGCGGGGAACGACGTGGGGAGAGGGTCCGGTGGTGCGAGCGGTGTACGACGTACGACGGTCAGTGCCTGTTGACGACGATCAGGTGGTACTGGTCCTGTGTCGTGCGCCAGTCGCCCCACCAGTCGTCGTTCCGGCTCCATCCCTCGCAGTTGCCGGCGCGGTAGGCCGTCAGCGAGACCTGGTCGCTGTTGGAGAACCACACGCTCGGCCAGTAGCTCGTGTCGTGGGGCTCGCTGCCCGTGAGGCAGCGGTTCCACCGGTGGCCGTTGGGCTCGGTGACGCTGATACGCCAACTGTGCGCGTCCACGCTGTGGTTGGAGATCGCGACGCAGGCGGTGAAGACGGGGGAGTTGCAGGGAGGGCCGGAGACGGGGACGGCACTGGCCTCACCGGCGGCCAGGGTCAGCGACCCTGCCGCGAGTGCGGCCACGGCCAGGGCGCCGGTGATTCTCTTACGGAGTGAACGGGACATGACCCCGCTCCCTTCTGTCCGGTCGGGTTCAGGCACAACCGAATCTCGGGGACGCGCGGTTGATCAGACAGTCGGATCCAGGGAGTAATCAATCCAGCGCCCCGGGAGCGGCGGGGGGCGACCGTCCCGGGAGAGACCCGAACCCGAACCGCGTGCGGCGGCGCACAGTGCGTGCGGGGAGCCCGAGTGTGGTCAGTCACCGGATCCTTCGTGGCACCGCGGGTGTCACTCCGCGTCGCGGCGCGCCTGGCCGCGGCGGCGGAGCAGCAGCAGGCCGCCGGCGACCGCGGTGACGCCGGTCGCGGCCGTCCACAGAGGGAGGTCCGAGGCGCCGGTGGCGGCCAGGTCCTCGTCGCTCTTTCCGCCCTGGGCGCTGACGTCCCCGGAGGACTGCCCGGCCGGGGACTTGGACGCACCGGACGACCTGGAGGTGCCGGACTCGGCGGCCGTCGACTTCGACGGGGACGGTGAGGCCGCCGCCTCGGCCGCGGTGGCCTTGTCCCGGGTGTACGCCAGTGTGCCGAAGCCGAGTTCGTCGAATCCGCCGCTGTTCGGGCCGTAGTGGCCGCCGCCTCCTTCGGGCCCGCTGCGGGCCAGCATCTCGCGGGTGTTCGGCATGGCCATGCGGCGCCTGTTGGCGTAGTGGTTGTAGGCCCGCGCCCAGACCGGGCGCACTTGGCCACGGCCGTGTTCGGAGATGACGGTCTGCGCCGTTTCCACGCAGTGCACGCCGTTTCTCCAGGTGTACGTGGTGTACGGCACGTCATGGCCCAGGTTGTACCGGGCGACGTACTCGCACGCCTTGCGGAACCTGGAGTCGTCCGCGCCGTAGAGGTCGACGCCCTGGTTCCAGGCCATCTCGCAGATGGTGCCCATCAGGCCGATGCCCATCAGGCTGTGGGCCTGGTCGCGCCCGCTCTCCTGCCACTGGGCCAGGTCCACGTCGTCGTAGACGTAGGGGATCGCCTTGGCCAGCGAGCCGTTGCCTTCGCCGTGGTGGAAGTAGTCCACCGTCTCGTCGAACTTGGCCCGGTCGTCGCAGAGAATCCCGATGGCCATGATCGAGGCCATGGTGCACAGGTCCCAGTTGGCCCAGTAGTGGCCGATGCAATTGGTCTCGCGGTACATCATGTGGCGGTTCGCCGGATAGAAGTGCTTGACCAACATGTCCTGGAAACGGGCCAGGTCGAAGCCGGGGTAGCCGCGCATGAGCTCGCCGACGTTGGCGAACTGGTACCCGTAGATGCCCGCCAGGAGCGTGACTTCGGAGCCTCCGCCGATGCCCTTCAGCGTCCCCGACCAGGCGTTGCAGATGTCCCGCGCGGTGTCTGCGTACGCGGTGTCGCCGGTGATCTTCCAGCGCAGCGCCCTCTGGTAGGCGGCGTGGATGTCGCGGTAGAGGGCCCCGTAGTTCTGGACGCCGCCCCCTCCCCGGGTCGGGGTCACCTGCGGGTTGGGCCGCCATGCGGCCTGCGAGTGGCGGCCGGTGGTGAGGGTGAGCTTGGCGAAACCCTCCGTGTAGGGGGCGGCGCCCGCCTTCACCTTGGCGGCCATGCGCTCGAGATCGGCCCGGGTGTGGAGCATCCCGGGATGCACGAAGGACGCGCGTGCCGCCGTCGCGGGGGAGGCGGCCACGCCCGTGCCGATACCGATACCGACCGCGCCGGTCGTCGCTGCCGCGGCCTTGAGCATGGTGCGTCGGCTGATCTGTCGTGTCACCGTGTCGTTCCTTGGGCTCTTGTGGGGACAGTGCCTGCGTAGGGAGACGTGATACGGAGCGGGCGATAACACAAAAGCGGGCACCACGATGAAAGGCAGCTGTTCGTCCGACACCCTCCGACACCAGGGCCGCCCATGTGCAACTGCGTGTATCCCCATGCGTGACGACCCGGCCCCACGGCGAAGGAGCCGTCGGGCCGGGCCGGGCCGGGCGGGGCCGTGGCCGCGCCGGCTCGTATCAGCCGACGGGCGGGACCGATGTGCGTCTAGCCGGTGACCCTGCGGAACGTCCACTGCTGGTTGGTGCTGCCCCTGTTGGTGTACTGGATCAGCGCGGCGCCGTCGGCCGTGCTGCCGGAGCTGACGTCGAGCACCTTGCCGCTGTTGCGGTTGACCACCTGGAACACGCCACCGGACAGCGGGCGCAGCTGCCACTGCTGGCTGGTCCTGCCGTCAGGGGTCGCCTGTACGACGCGCGCGCCGTCCGCCGTGGAGGATCCGGCCACGTCGAGCACTTTGCCGCTGCGCACGCAGGTGATGGTGTGGTAGCCGTCGGCCGTGGACTGGAAGGCCCACTGCTGGTTCGTCGCGCCGTTGCCGGTCCACTGGATCACGGCGGCGCCGTCCGCGCCGGACCCACCGGAGACCTCGGCCACCTTGCCGCTGCGCACGCTGACGCATGTGTACGTCCGCGCGGGGGCGATGGTGTACTGCACCGAGTCGAAGTCGACGTAGCCGGTGCCGCCCGGGTTGTAGGTGTACAGGCCGATCCGGTCACCGCGGTAACCGCCCCAGTTGAGCTGGTACGTGCCGCCGACCTGGGTGAACGTGCTCCCGTCGAGGCTGTAGGAGAAGCGGCTGAGCCCGTCCACGTCCCAAGTGGAGCGCAGCCACACGGCGTTCTGCGTGATGGCCGCCCCGCTGGTCAGGGTGCCACCGGCGTTGTGCTCGATCGTGGTGGTGGTCCCGGTGCGGCGGACACCCAGTCCGGCGTACCTGGCGCCGTAGTGGCACAGCCCGGCGTGCTGACCGTCGGTGAGGCCGGCGAGTTCGAGGCGGACGGTCAGCGTGGCGCCGCCCGCGGTGCGCAGCACTCGTTGGGTGAGGGTGTTGCCCACCTTCATCAGGTTGTCCCCGGCCAGCGGTGCGAACGCCTTCAGCCGCAGATAGCCGGGGCGTTCGGTCAATGACCAGTAGCCCGCGCGGGGTTTGTAGTACCACTCCCACTGCGGCTTGAGGCGGGTGTCGGTGAACGAGTCGCTGGTCACGACGGCGGGCAGTGCGTCGACGGGGAGGCCGGGGGTGCCGGTCGCGGGCAACTGACCCGTCCACGCCATGGTGCCGATGCCGTCCGAGCCCACCGTGCCGATGATCGGCCAGCCGTCCACCCAGGTCACCGGCAGCAGGGACAGCACGCGCCCCTCCCAGCCGTGGCTGCCGTGGTGGGTCACGAAGTACCAGTCGCCGCCAGGGGTCTGCACCAGCCCGCCCTGGTTGGGCTCGCGGTCGACCGAGGTGTTGACGTGCAGCAGCTGCCGGGTCTCGAAGGGGCCGAAGAGGCTGGAGCCGCGGTTCATCATGAGGACCCGGCCCTCGGGCTTCACCTCGCTGAACAGGTGGTAGTAGACACCGTCGATCTTGTACAGCTTGCTGGCCTCGCTGCGGTTCGACTGGTGGATCACCGGGGCCGGGCCGATCAGCGACTTGCCGTCCTCGGACAGCTTGTACAGGTGGATCTTGTAGCCGTCCGAGTAGTGCGTGGTGACCAGGTAGCCCTGGCCGTCGTCGTCCCAGAACGGGCACACGTCGTTCCAGCCGGAGGTCCGCCACATCGAGTGCAACGGCTCCCAGGGCCCCTCCGGCGACGGGGCCGACGTCATGAAGAAGCCCTCGTCGGGGGTGTTGAAGTACACCCAGTACCGCCCCGCGTGGTGGCGGATGGCCCCGGCCCACACACCGCGGCCGTAGCGGTTCATCCGGTCCCAGTTCAGCTCCGGTCCGATGCGGGTGACGTCGTCGACCGCGCCGCCGATCGGGCGCCAGTTGACCAGGTCCTTCGAGTGCAGGACGGCCATGCCGGGCGAGTACCCCATCGTGCTGGTGATGCCGTAGTAGTCGTCGCCGACCCGGATGCAGTCCCAGTCACTGAGGTCGGTCGGGACGATCGGGTTGGCGTAGGTGCCGTCGCCCTGGTCACCCCACTTTGCGGAAAGAAACGAGTCTGCCGCCGCCGCGCTCGACGGGAGCAGGCCCGGTAGGAGGAGGGCGCCGGTACCGACCGCGGCGAGCCGGCCGAGTTGTCTTCTGGTGAGGTCCACGATGCAGTCCTTGGCTGGAGGTCATCACGTGCGGGAGTGATGGGTGGAGACCGGGAGGAGAACGCGGGAGGGGGAATGGTGGAAGGGGTACGGCCTTCGCGTCGTGCGCGCCGCGTCCCAGCGTGCTGACGCCCCTCGCCCACGCTGTGCGGGGGGTGGCGGCGTTCACGAAGGCACACCCTCGGACGCCTGGGCAAAGAATCACGATCGTTCGATATGTCGAACGGCTATCGGCTTGTCGAACCGACCGACGCCGAAGTTAGAGTCCCGGCTGCACAGAAGTCAACGGATCGTCCGCGTTTTTCCGGGACGCGCGGTGGTCGGGACAGGGCGCACGGTGCGCCGACGGGCGGCGTCAGCCGAACAGACGGCGCTGGATCTCGCGCCGGTAGTCCTCCAGGGTCCGGTCGAGGTGTGCCGCGGCGGCCTGCGCGGCTTCCTCGGGGTGGCCGTCACGGATGGCCCGGTAGATCGCCTCGTGTTCCTCGACGGCCGCCTCGCTGTTCTCCCCGAACGAGTCATGGATTCCGATGGCGCTGGACTGGCGCTGCAGGCGTCGCGCGTCCCGCACGGCGCTGAGGAGGAACGTGTTGTGCGAGGCCGCCGACACGGCCATGTGGAAGTCCTCGTCCGCCTGGTTGAACACGTCGATCTGGCCGTGGACGAACCCGTGCCGGCACTGCTGCATGGCGACTTCGATGGTGCGCAGCTCAGAGGGGGTGGCGCGGGTGGCCGCCAGGCTGCTGGCGGCCATCTCCTGAACCCTGCGGAACTCGAACAGCATCAGTACGTGGTCGATGTCGACGGGGCGGAAGAAGCCTCCCCACCGGCTGGTGATGAGCATGCCTTCGTCGTCCGCGACGAACAGGCCCCGCCCCTTGTGCGCCCGTACCCGACCCAGCGCCGAAAGGATCTTGACGGCTTCCCGCACCACCGCCCTGCTGGTGTCCAGCGTCCGGGCGAGGTCGATCTCCGTGGGCAGCCGGTCGCCCGGTACCAGCCGCTCCTCGGCGATGTACGCGAGGATCCGCTCCGCCGCGATCTCGTACCCGGGGCGGTAGTCGCTCCGCCCGTCCGAGCCGGCCGTCCCCGCGGTTATGGCAGCAGGGACTTGAGCCGGCAAGGCCGCTTCGATCGCTGGCGTGTCGTCCATCTGTGCTGCCTCCCGGGTGACTTCTGCTCACGCGACTGGTCGCGGTGGAGCCGCATCATCGTAGCGCACGGGAGGTATAAGTCGTACTCATTCTGACCAAGATCCATAGCAAGAGCCATGAACACCCGGGCGTGTAAGTGGTACTTATCGGGCATAAGGTGAGCAACTGCTCGCGCAGTGAGGGAAATTTGGCAAAGGAACGCTGCGCGAACCCTTGACGTGCCACTCGATAAGGCGGCTAATTTCTTCCACGTTGGTTGCAGAACACCGCCTCTTCCGTTTCCGCCGGATTTCCGGGACGCCAAGCGTCGCCCCGGCTCGTGCCACTCGCCCACCTGCTCGCGCCGCCTGCCCCCTCTGCTCGGGGCACCCGCACACCCAGTGGAGTCACTCATGACCGTCAACCAGTCCTCGTCCAGCCCGAAGAGAGCTCTCGGCAGGAAGCGGGCGGCATCGCTGGCCGGATGCGCGGCCACGGTGCTGCTGACCGTGACGGCCTGTGGCGGCGGCGGCACCGCCGGCAAGACCACCAAGGACGGCTTCGCCCAGGCGCCGCAGAAGGACGGGGCGTTGACCGTCTGGGTGGACGCGACCCGGATGGACGCCGCGAAGCTGTACCAGGAGCTGCACCCCGAGGTGAAGCTGGACATCGTCAGCTATGACGGCAACGCCAACGGGTCCAACTACCTGCAGACGAAGGTCCAGTTGTTCAACCGCACCGGCAAGGGCTGGCCGGACGTCGTGTTCAGCTCCCAGACCAACGAGGCCTCCTGGGCGGTCGACGCGGGCTTCGCCGCTCCGCTCAACAAGGGTCTGATCCCCGAGTCGACCCTGGGCAAGTTCGCCAAGGGCGCCAACGACGTCTGCACGGTCGACGGCACCGTCTACTGTCTGCGCAACGACCTCTCCCAGGCGGTGCTCTGGTACAACGCCCCGCTGATGAAGAAGTTCGGCTACACGGTGCCGACGACGTGGGAGGAGTACCAGAAGCTCGGCGAGAAGGTGGCCAAGGAGCACCCCGGCTACCTCGTCGGTGACGCGGGTGACGCCTTCACCCCCGAGATCTATCTGTGGGCGAGCAAGTGCGGCGCCAACCACATCACCGGCCCCAAGTCCGTGTCGGTGAACACCACCAGCGAGGCCTGCACCAAGATGGCCAAGCTCCTGGACGTACTGATCAAGAACAAGTCCATGTCCATCAGCGGCGTGTTCAGCACCGACTTCGGCAAGAACCAGGCCGACAAGGTCCTGCTCATGCCGGGCCCGGCCTGGTACGGCGGCGCGGTCTTCAAGGACACCCTCAAGGTCCCCGGCAAGCAGATCGGGGTGGCGCCCATGCCGCAGTGGCAGGGCGACACCTCGCCCTCCACCGGCAACGTCGGCGGCGGCACCTGGCTGCTGTCCCAGCACTCCACCCACCTCAAGGCGGCCACCGACTTCCTGAAGTGGGTCACCACCGACAACGCCTACCAGGCGGAGAAGTCGCCCGGCTTCCCGGCCTACGCGCCGGCGGCCGAGGCATGGCTGAAGCAGCAGGACGCCTCCGGCTACTTCGCCAGCGACCTGAGCGCGCTCACCGCCGCCGCCTCCCAGGTGTGGCCGGAGTGGGGCTCGGGCAAGTTCAGCCAGGAGGCGATCTGGGCGGCCACCGTCAAGCCGGGCCTGACCCAGGGCAAGACCATCGAATCGCTGCTGCCCGCCTGGCAGGACTCCATCGTCAAGCACGCCGAGTCCAACGGATACAAGGTCGAGCAGTGACCCTCAGCCCCTCCCCGTCCCGCTCCGCCGGTCGGCGCCCCAGCGGCACCGACCGGCAGAGCCGGGCCGGCATCGCCTTCGTAGCGGCCTACGTACTGCTCCTGATCGCGTTCGGCATCCTGCCCACCGGGTACGCCGTCTACTTCGCGTTCACCGACGCCGGGGGCACGTTCACCGGCTTCAGCAACTTCGTCACCACCGCACAGGACTTCCGCTTCCTGGACGCCGTCGGCCATGTCGCGCTGTACCTGCTGTTCTGGCTGGTCTCCCTGGTGGTGTTCGTGGTGAGCCTGGCGCTGCTCCTGCACCGCCTCGCCTCCAGCAGCGTCAGCAAGTCCCTGCGCTTCCTCTTCTACATCCCCGGAGCGCTCGCCGGCGCCGCGAGTGTGCTGGTGTGGCTGTTCATGCTCGACCCGACGGTGAGCCCGGTCAGTTCGCTGCTGGGCATGCTGGGGTACGGCACCTTCGGCGAGGTGATCGCGCCCGGCAACCTGCCCCTGCTGTTCACGGTCATCGCGTTCTGGACCGGCGCGGGCGGCTGGATCGTCGTCATCTACGGCGCGCTCAACAACATCCCCACCGACGTCATGGAAGCCGCGCGCATCGACGGCGCGGGCGCCTGGCAGACCGCCTGGCACATCCAGATCCCCATGCTCCGCAAGTGGATCGTGTACATGGTGATCCTGGCCTTCGCGGGCGGTGCGCAGCTCTTCGTGGAGCCGCAGCTGCTCTCCCTCGCCAGCGTGGGCGTGGCCGGACGCGACTACTCGCTGAACCAGCTGACGTACGACTTCGCCTTCCAGATGAACAACATCAACGGCGCCGCCGCGGTCTCGGTGGAGCTCCTGGTCGTCAGTGTGTCGGCCGCCGCCGTCTTCGTCGCGCGATCGGGGTTCTTCGATGCCGACTAGTTCCCCGCGCCGCCTCGTGCCCCGGCTGCTGACCGGTTCCGTCCTGCTCGTCTTCCTGGTGTTCTTCGTGCTGCCGGTGCTGTGGCTCCTCCTCGCGGCGACCAAGACCGACCAGCAGCTCGTCCACGGCAGCCCGCTCTCCTTCGGCTCCTGGCACACCCTCAAGGCCAACTGGGACGCTCTCACCGCGTTCCAGGACAACGCCGTCCTGCAGTGGCTCGGCAACTCGACGGTGTACGCGCTGATCTCGCTGGTCATCACGCTCTGTGTGGCCATCCCGGCGGGCTACGCGCTGGCCATGACCGAGTTCCCCGGCCGGCACGCCCTGCTCGTCTCGACCCTGGTCGTGATGCTCATGCCGACCGCCACGCTGGTGGTGCCACTGTTCCTGGAGATCAACGCGGTCGGTCTGATCGGCACGATGTGGTCGATCATCCTGCCGTACTCGTTCTACCCGTTCGGCGTGTATCTGACGTACATCTACTTCACCACCGCGGTACCGAAGGACCTGCTGGCGGCGGCACGGATGGACGGCTGCTCGGAGTTCGGCGTCTTCCGGCACATCGCGCTGCCGCTGGCGACACCGGTCGTCGCGCTCGTCGGGTTCTTCAGCTTCGTCGCCAACTGGACCAACTACTTCCTGCCCTACGTGATGCTGCCCGAGAGCGGCCAGATGCCCATCCAGGTGGGGGTCGGCACCCTGCTCAGCAATGTGCCGTCCTTCAATCCCGCCGTCGGCACCCTCGCGATCGAGCGGCCGCAGCTGGCCCTGGCGACGCTCGTGGCCATCACACCCGTACTGGTCGTCTTCCTCTTCGCCCAGCGATTCCTGGTCAGCGGGATGCTCGCCGGCGCCACCAAGGAGTAGGCCCCCGGCCTGCCGCCCCGAGCCTGATACCCGATCCGGCGTCGTTTGCCCGACCGTCGTCCCCGGCGCACGCACCCCGCCACCCCCGAACGGAGCCCCGTCCCATGCCCTTCACCTCTTCCGGCCCCACCTCGAACGGGGACACCCCGGCCTTCGGGCAGCCCGCTCCGCGACTCGAGATCGAGGCGGGGGTGCCGCTGCTCGAACCACCCGGCTGGGCCGTGGCCCAGCGGTCCCTGTTCGACCTGCTCGACCACGCCTGGCGGCGCTTCGCCCGCGACTTCACCGGCCCGGACGGACGGCTGAACTACACCGGGGAGCTGACCACTCGCGACGGTGCGGACGACTTCTACGAGGTGTTCTTCAACTGGCCCCAGCTCTACCTCCTCGGCGGCGCCGACGACCTGCTGCCCGCGAGCGAGAAGCACTGGGAGGGCGTGACCAAGCAGCTCACCGAACTGGGCATGCTGCACGACGAGTTCGAGCGCGGCTACGACTGGTTCCACCAGGGCGAGAGCCTGCTGCTGCTCTTCTTCCTGTGCATGGCCGACCCCCAGCGCTGGTCGGAACGCGCCCTGCGCTTCGCGGAGTTGTACGTCGACCCGGCCAAGGGCAACTACGACCCCGAGCACCGCATCATCACCCGCCCGCACAACGGCAGCGACCCCGACCGCACGGGCCTGTTCGACGGCGACGTCTACCCCTGGCTCCAGAAGGAGGCCGACACCTACGGGTACCCGCTCGAGTGGATCCCCGAGGCGCAGGACGGCGGCCCGTTCCCGCTCGACTCTGACCCGCGTCTCGGCGCGCAGATGCGCGACCGGATGGGCGTCGGTGACACCGCGCTCAACCTCGGCGCCACCGGTCTGGTCCTCAACGCCTGGATCCTGACCGGCGACGAGCGCTACCGCGACTGGATCGTCAGTTACGTCGGCGCGTGGCGGGAGCGCACCGAGGCGAACGACGGTGTCATCCCCGACAACGTCAGCCCGGACGGAGTCGTCGGCGGCCTCCACGAAGGCCGCTGGTACGGCGGCCACTACGGCTGGTCATGGCCCCACGGCTGGCACAGCATCGGGGCCGCGGCCTGCGTGGCGGCGCTCGCGGCGGCGACGGTCACCGGGGACGACGACTTCCTGTCCATGGTCCGCACCACGCTCGACTCGCTCATCGCCCGCGGCAAGGTGATGCCCCACACCGAGGCGGACTCCAGCCTGCCCTCCAAGTGGGCCGTGGAACTCGGCCCGGACGCCGACATCCCCACGCTCCACGTGCCGTTCCGGCACAACGACACCGGCTGGTTCGACTACAACCCGACCACCCCGCCCGTACCGGTCGCCCTGTGGCACCACTCGGCCTCGGACGCCGACCGCGAGCGGCTGGAAAACCTGCGCGAGGCCGAGGCGATCGACTGGCGCACCCTGCGGCCGTTCCGTGCCAAGGAGGAGTCCGGGCACGAGAAGGCGTGGTTCGCCTTCCTCGCCGGTGACGACCCCGACTACCCCGAGCGCATCCTCGCCACCGCCCAGGCCCAGATCCGCCACCGGCTGCGCCGCGTCGACCGCTACCGCGACCTGGACGTCCCCGAGGCCGACATCCACGTGTGGCAGCAGTCGAACCCCGTCGCCACCGAGGCCCTCGTCCAGCTGACCTGGGGCGGCCCCCAGGTGCTCTACAACGGCGGCCTGCAGCAGGCCCGGCTGCGCTACCACGACGCCGAGGCCCGCCGCGCCGGTCTGCCGCAGGACGTGGCCGCGCTGGTCAGCTCCATCGACCCCGAGGCAACCACCGTCGAACTGGTCAACCTCGCCCCCGAGACGGACCGCACCGTGATCGTCCAGGCCGGCGCCTTCGCCGAGCACACCATCACCGCCGTCCGGTACACCACCTGCGAGGACGACGGCTGGATCGGCGACATGTACGACTACGGCCACACCGAGCCCGTCGTCACCGAGGCGGAGCAGGACTGCGACAGCCCCTTCCTGACCGTCCGGCTGCCCGCGTCCACCCGGATCAAGCTCGTCCTGCGACTGGACCTGCGCGCCAACACCCCCAGCTACCGCACCCCGTTCGACACCGACGCGGGCGATACCGACGCGGGCGACACCGACGCGGGCGAGCCCGCCCCCGGCACGGAAGAGAGCACGGCGTGAAGCGCATCGCCCAGACCATCAGGCTCCGGCCCGAGCACCGGGAGAGGTACCTCGAACTGCACTCCGCCGTCTGGCCCGGGGTGGAGGCGGCCCTGCACCGGGCGAACATCCGCAACTTCGGCATCTTCCTCCACGGTGACGTGCTGTTCGGCTACCTCGAGTACCACGGTGACGACTTCGAGGCCGACATGGCTGTCCTCGAAGCCGACCCCGAGACCCAGGAGTGGTGGAAGCTCACCGACCCCTGCCAGGAGCCCTGGCCCGACCGGGGCGACTCCCGCCAATGGACGGAGCTGACCGAGATCTGGCACCTAGGCCCACCCGGCGAGAACGCCACCGCCTGACCCGGACCGCGACGGACCGACCCGACTGGGAACCGCCATGACCTCCGCCATGACCTCCGCCCCCGTTCTCATCGACGCGCACCACCACCTGTGGGACCTCGACCAGCGTCCGCAGCCCTGGCTCGACGACCCCGACCTGACGTCGATCCGCCGCACCTTCACCCCCGACGACCTGCGCTCCGCGACCCGCCCCGTCGCGGGCCGTCACCTTCACGCCACGGTGGCCGTGCAGTGCGTGCCGGAGGTGCCCGAGACGGAGGACCTGCTCGCCCTCGCGGAGCGGGAGCCGCTGATCGAGGCGGTGGTCGGCTGGGCGGACCTCACCTCGCCGGCGATCGGCGACACGCTCGACCGACTGCTCGCCGGACCGGGCGGCACCCATCTGCGTTCCCTGCGCCACCTCGTCCAGGGCGAGACGGAACCGGCCTGGCTGCAACGCCCCGATGTCGAACGGGGGTTGGCGGCGGCGAGGGATCGCGGGCTCTCCTACGACGTCCTGGTCCGCAGCCACCAGCTCGACCAGGCGATCCGGCTGGCCGAACGCTTCCCCGACCTGCCCCAGGTACTGAACCACGCGGGCAAGCCGGACATCGCCGGGCACGAACTCGCGACGTGGCGAGAGCAGGTGCGACGGCTGGCCGCGCACGAGCACGTGGTCTGCAAGCTGTCGGGACTCATCACCGAGGCCGACCACGACAGCTGGACCACCTCCGACATCCGCCCGGTCTGGGACGAGCTGCTCACGTCCTTCGGCCCGGACCGGCTGATGTTCGGTTCCGACTGGCCGGTCGCCAACCTCGCGGGCGGCTGGAACCGCTGGGCCGCCACCGTGGACGAACTGCTCACCGGCTGTGCGGAGAGCGAGATCGACGCACTCCTCGCCGGCACCGCGACCGCCTTCTACCGCCTCCCCGCCCGCGGCTGAGTACAGCGCCCGTGCGGAGAGGAACTTGGAGAACACGATGACATTCGCCGTCCACTACACGGCTGCCCGCACCCTGGACACGGCTCCCGCGCCCAGCGTGGAGCCGGGCCCCGGCGAGGTGGAACTCGCCCCCGCCTACGTCGGTATCTGCGGCACCGACCTGCACATCTTCCACGGCGACATGGACGCCCGGGTCGCCACGCCCGCCGTTCTGGGGCACGAGATGTCCGGCCGGATCCTCCGGGTCGGTCCGGGCGTGGAGCACTGGGCGCCCGGCGACGCGGTGACCGTGATGCCGCTGCGCTGGGACGACACCTGCCCCGCCTGCCGGGCCGGTCACCGACACGTCTGCCAGCATCTCGACTTCATCGGCATCGACTCCCCGGGCGCCATGCAGCAGCGCTGGACGGTGCCCGCCTCCACTCTGATCCGCCTGCCGGAATCACTCGCACTGGACCGGGCGGCGCTCGTGGAACCCACCGCGGTGGCCGTCCACGACGTCGGCCGGGCGCAGGTCCGCGACGGCGAGAAGGTCGTGGTCGTCGGCGGCGGGCCGGTCGGGGTGCTGATCGCACTGGTCGCGCAGGCCGCAGGGGCCGAGGTGCGGGTGGTGGAGCTGAGCGCCCACCGGCGTTCGTTGGCCGAGGAGTTGGGGCTGGCCACGTGGGATCCGGCCGCGGACGACATCGGCGCCCTGGTCGGCGCGTGGACGGCCGACGCGGGCGCGGATGTGGCGTTCGAGGTGTCCGGTGCGGCCGGCGGTGTGCACACCGCCGTGGAAGTCCTCGGGGTGCGGGGGCGGCTGTGCCTGGTCGCCATCCACCCCCGGCCCCGCGAGGTGAACCTGCACCGCTTCTTCTGGCGCGAACTCACCCTCGTGGGCGCCCGGTTGTACGACCGCTCCGACTTCGAGCGGGCGGTCGCCCTGGTCGCCGACGGCACCGTCCCCGCCGACCGGCTGATCAGCAAGGTCGTCCCCCTCGCGCAGGCGTCCGCCGCCTTCGAGGCGCTGGAGAGCGGCGGAGATGTGATGAAGATCCTCCTCGACTGCACCGACGGCACCACCACCCGCGACCAGAGCGACGAAACCCACGACGCCCAGGGAGCCGCCGTATGAGCGCCTTCGACCTCACCGGGAAACTCGCCGTCGTCACCGGAGCCCGGCGCGGTATCGGCCGGGCCATGGCCCGAGCCCTCGCCGAAGCCGGAGCCGACATCATCGGAGTGAGCGCCAGCCTGGAGGAGTCCGGCAGCGACGTCGAGAAGGACGTGACCGCCACAGGCCGTACCTTCGAAGCCGTCCGCACCGACTTCGCCGACCCCGACGCCGTCCGCGCCCTCGGCGCCGACCTCGCCGGACGCGAACGCCCCGTGGACATCCTCGTCAACAACGCGGGCACCATCCGCCGCGCCCCGGCCGCCGAACACAGCGACGCCGACTGGGAGTTGGTGCTCCAGGTCAACCTCAACGCGCAGTTCGCGCTGACCCGGGCCGTCGGCGCCGGCATGGTCGCCCGCGGCCACGGCAAGGTCATCTTCACCGCCTCGCTGCTCAGCTACCAGGGCGGCATCACCGTCCCCGGCTACACCGCCGCCAAGCACGGCATCGCCGGTCTGACCAAGGCGCTGGCCAACGAGTGGGCGCCGCACGGCGTCAACGTCAACGCCATCGCCCCCGGCTACATCGCCACCGACAACACCCAGGCCCTCCAGGACGACCCCGTCCGCAGCAGGGCGATCCTGGACCGCATCCCCGCCGGACGCTGGGGCAGCGCCGACGACCTGGCCGGCGCCACCGTCTTCCTCGCCTCCGACGCCGCCGCCTACATCCACGGCACCACCCTGCCCGTCGACGGCGGATGGCTCGGCCGATGAGCGGCGTCCCCGACTCCGTACCGGTCCACGTCGACGCCCGCGTCCCCGAGGAGGACGTCATACGACGCCGGAGCGTCGCCCGCACGTCCGTCGCACTCACCGCCCTCGGGTTCGGCGCGGCGGTGATCGGCAACCTGTACCGCACCACCCCGGCGGCCGACGCGTCGGCCGCCGTCGACGCGGCCTGGGACGCGGGCATCCGATACTTCGACACCGCGCCGCACTACGGCCTCGGGCTCTCCGAACAGCGCCTCGGGGCGGCCCTGCGGCAGCGCCCTCGGGACGCGTACGTCGTCTCCTCCAAGGTGGGCCGGCTCCTCGTCCCCAACGAGCGTCCCCAGGGCGTAGACAGTGAGGGCTTCGTCGTCCGGGACGACCTGCGCCGGCAGTGGGACTTCAGCCGCGACGGTGTGCTCCGCTCCATCGAGGACTCCCTGCGCCGCACCGGCCTCGACCGGCTCGACATCGTCTACGTGCACGACCCCGACGACCACTGGCGGCAGGCCGCCGACGAGGCCCTGCCCGCTCTGGCGGAGCTGCGCGACCAAGGGGTCGTCGGGGCCATCGGCGCCGGCATGAACCAGTCGGCCATGCTCGCCCGTTTCCTGCGGGAGACCGCTGCCGACGTGGTCATGCTCGCCGGGCGCTACACCCTCCTCGACCAGTCGGCGCTGGACGACGTGCTGCCCGCCGCGCGGGACGCGGGCAAGAGCGTCGTCGCGGCCGGTGTCTTCAACTCCGGGCTGCTCTCGCGTCCACGGCCCGCCGAAGGCATGAAGTACGACTACCAGGCCGCTCCCCCGGAGCTGGTCGCCCGCGCACGGGCGATCGCGGAGGTCTGCGAGGAGCACGGCACCAGCCTTCCCGCCGCCGCCATCGCCTTCCCGGCCACCCACCCCAGCACCGTCAACGTCACGCTGGGCATGCGTGACCGCGCACAGGTGACGCAGAACGTGACACTCCAGCGGAGCGCCGTACCCCGGTCGCTCTGGGACGACCTCCGCGACCGAGGGCTGATCAGGCAGGACGTCCCCATCACCGTCGGCGGCGTCCCTTGATGCCGCCGAAGGGCGAGGGCGCACCACGTCCGGTCGCCCTCCCTCGACGCGACCGATTACCCGGGCCACTCCGCGTCCGTCGCCAGGGAAACCCGTACCGCTTCTGCCACTGAGGAAGCACTGAGGAAGCGCTGAGGAATTCGCCCCCGTCCGCAAAGCCGCACCGACCGCACCCCCGGAGCCGCCGCATGAACATATTCCCGATCGACCGATCCAGCAGGAGGAGCAGACGCTCGACCGTCCGCAGACTCTCGGCCGTGCTGGCCACGGCCCTCTGCGCGACGTCGCTGACCTCCCTCACCCTGTCGACCCCGGCCGCGGCCGCGGTCCAGGCCACCTACTACGTCGCCCCCAACGGCAGCGACACCAACGCCGGAACGATCTCCGCGCCGTTCAAGACCCTGCGGCACGCGCGGGACGTCGTACGCACGGTCAACGACGACATGACCGGCGACATCAACGTCTTTCTGCGGGGCGGCAACTACCCCGTGAGCAGCACCATCGACTTCACGTCGGCCGACTCGGGGACGAACGGCCACCGTGTCGTGTACGCCGCGTACCAGAACGAGAAGCCGGTGCTGAACGGTGGCGTCCCGGTGACCGGCTGGACCCAGCACAGCGGGAACATCTGGAAGGCGTCGCTGGACCGCGACGACAAGCTCCGCGCGCTCTACGTCGACGGCAAGCGTGCCCAGATGGCCTCGAAGACGATCGACTCGGCCGGATGCCAGGGGACCTACTCCGTCACGGCCGGCCAGGCCCCCTGGGCCTGGGAGTCGGGTTCGCACTGCGACGGGGCCAAGTACAGCCTCTCCGACCTGCCCGCCGTCGCCGCCAACCAGGACGACGTCGAGATCAAGTCGGCCACGACCTGGACCACGGCCATCGTGGGCGTCCGTCAGATCACCACGAGCTCGGACGGCGCCAACCGCGTGGCCCTGTTCCAGCAGCCGGGTGCGGCCATCGCCCAGGCACCGCCGTTCGGCCCGTTCAAAGCCGGCGGCAGTCATACGTTCATGAACGCGTTCGAGTTCCTGGACAAGCCGGGCGAGTTCTACTTCAACAAGACCACCCACACGGTGTACTACTACAAGTCCGGCTCCGAGGACATGACCACGGCGGAGGTCTTCGCGCCGAACAACGTGTCCACCCTCCTCAAGATCGCCGGCACGTCGAGGACCGACCACGCGCGGAACATCACGTTCTCCGGGCTCACGGTCGAGCACTCCGACTGGAACCTGGTCAATGTCGCGGGCTCCGTCTTCCGGCAGTCGACGCAGGGCAACACCGTCTCGACCGTGTACGCGAAGAAGAACTTCCACGCGTACACCTACCGCAACGTCGACCTGCCTCCCGCAGCCGTCCAGATCGAGAACGCCGACGGGATCGTCCTGCGGGGCAACACGGTGCAGCACACCGGGGCCGACGGGATCACCCTGGCCAACGACGTGACGGACTCGCAGCTGACCGGCAATGTCACGAATGACATAGGCGGCTCCGCGATCACCGTGGGGCACCCCCAGCACGTGTACATCGGGGACTACACCTCGACCAACAACGAGAAGTACCCGGTGAACGTCGAGGGGCTCTGCAAGAACATCTCGATCAGGAACAACTACCTCTACGACAGCGCGGTGTTGTTCGAGGCCTCCAGCCCCGTGTCGGCGTACTTCGTGGACTCCCTGTCCGTGGAGCACAACCGGATCGAGAAGTCCCCGTGGGCGGGCATCACCCTCGGCTGGGGCTGGTGGAACTTCGACGGTTCGACGAACTCCATCAATCCCGGGAACCCGACCACCACGGCGAAGAACAACACGATCAAGTACAACGAGATCTTCGACACGATGCAGGTGCTCGGCGACTCCGCTCCCATCTACACGCTGGGCAGCCAGCCGGGAACGGAGATCAGCAACAACTACATCCAGGGCGTTCCGGCCGGCCACAAGTACGGCCTGCACCCCGATGAAGGCTCCGCCTTCATCACCTACCACGACAACGTGTTCGACGTCGACCCGGGCCTGGCGTACACCGTCAACTCCGGCACCTGGGGCCGGCAGCACGACCTGAGCATCACCGACAACTACGGCACCCTTAACAAGATCGCCAGCAAGAGCGTCCCGAACAGCACGATCACGGACGTGAAGGGCTACGGGGACAACGTGTGGCCGTCGCAGGCGTACAGCATCGCCCTGAACGCCGGTCTGGAGGAGTCCTACAAGGACCTCCTGCCCTCGGCCGTCACGGCTGCGCAGGACTACGCGCTGCCCGCGAGCACGTTCGCCGGCACGGGCGTGATGACCATTCCGGTGCGCAGCCCGAAGGACGCGACCAAGACGCTGTGGCTGGCTCCCGCCGGTACGACGACGTTCGCCGCCGGTCCCACCATGACCAGCGCGAGCGGTACCGCGACGAGCATCCGCGTCCCGCAGACGGCGGGTGACTACCGGCTCTACGTCGTGAACGCCCAGGGCAGCGCGTCCGCCGCGTCGAAGGCCCTGGTGCGGCAGCGGTGGAACCACGTCGACGACAAGGCCGCTGGCGTGACCTACTCCGGGACCTGGTCGAACTGGAACGACACCAGGGACATGAACGGGTCCGAGAAGGTCACGAGCACCGCGGGCAACTACGCCGAGTTCTCCTTCACCGGCACGGGCGTGCGGTACCTCAGCATGACGCAGCCGAACATGGGCAAGGTGGACGTCTACATCGACGGCACCCTGACCCAGGCGGGCATCGACGCCTACGCCTCGACGGTGACGAAGCAGGTGCCGCTGTTCGAGAAGACGAACCTGGTCGCGGGCCCGCACACGATCAAGGTGGTGTGCACCGGGACGAAGAACGCCTCCTCGTCCAACACCGTCTGCGCACTGGACGCGTTCGCCCCCATCCAGTTCCCCGCGAAGAACGCCAACTACAAGATGGTCAACAAGAGCAGCAACAAGACCATCGACGTGTCAGGCGGATCGCTGAGCGCCGGAGCCAACGTCATCCAGTGGAACGACACCGGAGCCGGGAACCAGAACTGGCGCTTCGCCCCGGTGGGTGACGGCAGTTACGAGATCGTCAGCCGGAACAGTGGCCTGCTCATGGACGTCAGCGGTGCTTCCACCGCGGACGGTGCGACCGTCATCCAGTCGTCCGACACCAACGCGGCGAACCAGCGCTGGACACTGGTCGCCACCGGAAACGGCTACTACAAGATCAAGAACGTGAACAGCGGCAAGCTGCTCTCGGTGCCCAACTCGACGGCGGGCACGCAGCTCGCGCAGACGACGGACACGAACGCCGACAGCCAGCTGTGGCGGGCGGTGAGCGTGGACTGACCCTTCAGCCACCGCGACCCGCGGCGCGCGATGCGCCGCGGGTCGCGGTGCCGTCGGCGGACGCCGTCCGCATGTCTACCGCTCCTCACCCGCGTCGCCGAGTCCGCCGGCCTTCGCGTGATCCGCTCGCACGACGCCCGGCACGGCACGGCGACTCTCCTCACGGCTGCCGAGACAAGAACGACGGTTCCCCCGTACGCACAACGGCTGTCAGCCGTGCTCGTTGATCCGGCGCAGAAAGGCCCGTGTGCGCGCGTGGTCGGGGTCGGTCATGAGTTTCTCCGGAGGCCCTTCCTCCAGGATGACGCCCTGGTCGAACATGACGACGCGGTCGGCCGCGGAGCGGGCGAAGCCCATCTCGTGGGTGACGACGATCATCGTCGTGCCGTCCTCGGCCAGCTCCTTCATCACCTCGACGACCTCCCCGACCATCTCCGGGTCCAGGGCGCTGGTCGGCTCGTCGAAGAGCATCAGGGCCGGCCTCATGGCGAGGGCCCGGGCAATGGCGACGCGTTGCTGCTGACCTCCGGACAGGGCGGACGGCCGCGCCGAAGCCTTGTGGGCGAGGCCGACCCTCGCCAGCAGGGCGTGCGCCCGTTCGCGTGCCTCGGCCTTCGGCACGCCGAGGACCTTCGCCGGGGCCACGGCCACGTTCTCCAGGGCCGTGAGGTGCGGGAAGAGGTTGAAGCGCTGGAAGACGAAGCCGATGTCGCGGCGGCGCTCGGCGACGACCCTCGGCCGTTCCTCGACCAGCCGCCCGGAGCCGGGCCGGTATCCCACCGGGCGGCCGTGCACGAGGACCTCGCCCTCGTCCATGGTCTCCAGATGGTTGAGGCACCGCAGGAACGTGGTCTTGCCGGAGCCCGACGGGCCCACGACGACCACCACTTCACGGGCCATGACATCCGTGGACACGCCGTCCAGGACGCGTACGCCGCCGAAGTGCTTCACCACTCCCCGGGCCGACATCACCGCCGTCGCCGTCCCCGTCGTCGACGCCGTCCCCGTCGTCGTTTTCATGTCAGTGCGCTCCCTTGCTGACGAGCGAGTCCTCCTTGCGGCCGGCGTAGCGGCCCCCGCCGACGAACCGCTCGCGCAGGGACGGTCTGGCAACCGTCAGGCCGGGGTCGGCGAACTTGCGCTCGATGAAGCGTTGGACGAAAGACCAGAGGGTGGTCAGGGCGAGGTAGTAGCAGGCGACGACGAGGAAGATCTCGAAGGTCTTGAACGTCGCCGAGTTGATCGACTGCGCCGTCAGGAACATCTCCTGCAGGCCGATGACCGACAGCAGGGACGTCGACTTCATCATCAGGTTGAACTCGTTGCCCAGCGGCGGTACGACGATCCGCAGCGCCTGGGGCAGCAGTACGACCCGCATGGTCAGCGCCGGAGTCATCCCCAGCGCCTGGGCCGCTTCCGTCTGCCCGGGGTCGATGGCGTCCAGCGCCGCGCGGAAGATCTCCGCCATGTACGCCGCCTCGTTCGCGGCGAGCGTGATGACGGCCGCCTGGACGACGCCGAGCAGGACGAAGCCGCCGAGGTCGAGGTCCGTGAACCGGTAGATGCCCGTCGCGGCGAGGCCGTTGTAGACGAGGACGAGCTGGACGAGCAGCGGTGTGCCGCGCACCAGCCAGACGTAGGTCCGGCCCACCCGGCGCAGGACGCCGAAGCGGCTGCGCTGGGCGAGGGCGATGGCAAGTCCCAGCACCACGCCGAGGAGTTGGGCGACGACCGAGATGTAGACGGTGCGCCAGAGTCCTTCGAGGAACGCACCGGAGGGCGAGATCAGTTGGTGCCAGAAGAAGGACCAGTCGAAGCCGGCTCCCGATGCCGAGTCGGCGAGCAGCGAGACGTCGGCCACGCCTACTTCCCCTCGATGTCGTCGCCGGTCAGGTTCCACTTCTTGAGGATCGAGGTGTACGTACCACTCTTCTGCACCGCTGCCAGGGCCTTGGTCAGCGCATCGTGCAGAGCCGGGTTGTCCTTGCGGGTGGCTGCGCCGACCTTGATGCGGTTGAACGGTTCACCGACGAACGCGAAGGTGTCCGGCTGCTGCTTGGTGACATAGGCGGCGGTTTCGAGGGTCGTGCCGTAGGAGTCGACGAGACCGAGCCGCAGTTGCTGGAGGGCGTCGCTGTCCTTGGTGAACTGGCGGATGTCGATCTTCGGCTTGCCTGCCGCCTCGCACTGCTTCGACCGGTCCGTGAGGTACTGGACGACGGTCGTGCCGGTCTGCCCGGCTGCCTTCCTGCCGCAGAGGTCGTCCGCGCTCTTGATGTCCCCGGCCCTCTTCTCCGCCACGAGCAGGGTGTTGGAGGCGTACATGTACGGCACGAAGTCCACGACCTTCTCCCGCTCCGGCTTGATGTAGAGCTGGCTGACGATCGCGTCGCACTGCTTGGCCTGCAACGCCGGGATGATGCCGTTGAAGCTGGTGTTGGCCCACTCCGCGCGGACGCCGAGCTGGGCGGCGAGCGCGTCTCCGAGCTCGATCTCGGCGCCCACCGGCTTCTGCGACGCGTCGTAGAAGGTCAGCGGGGGGGCGCTGATGTCGGAGCAGTAGGTGATCTGCCCGTCCTTCACCAGGGTGCCGGCGGCCACCTTGACGGCCGCCGGGGCGGTGGGGCCGGAGGTGCCGGCGGCATCGGTGGAACCTCCACAGCCGGTGAGCGTCACCGCAGCCGTGACAGTGGCTCCGACCAGCGCCAACGCCGACCGGGGAGAACAGGGGAGCGACCTGGCCATACCGAACTCCTTTGCGAATTCGCACGTTGCGCGGCGAGTAAGTCAATGCCATAGTCATCGCAATTGACTATGGAGTTCCGTAGAACGGGAAGCTAGGGCGGACGGTCCAGGACTGTCAAGGACTCGCTGTTACGAGGCAGTTAAGAGAAGCAGAGGTTCGGTTCAAAGGTTCCGAGGTCCATCGCGAAAGGGAACGATGTCCGCATTCATCGAACGCCGGCTGGCCGCGCAGGGTCCGGACTGGGCCGTCGCCACCCCGCACGCGGCCGCGAGCGATGCGGCGGCCGACGTGCTGCGTGGCGGCGGCAACGCGGTCGACGCGGCACTCGCGGCCGCCGCCCTCCTGACGGTCGTGTATCCCAACCAGTGCTCGGTCGGGGGCGACCTGCTCGCCCTGGTCGGCACCGCCGACGGCGAGATCCGCTGCGTCAACTCCAGCGGCCGGTCGCCGCGGGCCGTCGACGTCGAGTCCCTGACGGCGGCGTACGACGTGATGCCCGTACTCGGCGCCCTGCCCGTGACGGTTCCCGGCGTGGTCGCCGGCTGGGCCGAACTCGCCGCACGCTGGGGAAGCCGCCCGCTCGCGGCGGCGCTCGCCCCCGCCGAGACCGCCGCCCGGGACGGCGTGGCCGTCGCCCCCGGACTGGCCCAGGATCTGAGGCGGGAGTGCGCGAGCCTGGCTCTTGATCCCGGTATGCGCGGGGTGTTCTTCGCGGGGGGCGACGTCCTGGCCGCCGGGCAGACGCTCCGCCAGCCCCACCTCGCCCGCACGCTCGCGATGATCGCGGACCAGGGCCCCTCCGCCGTCTACGGCGGTGAAGTGGGCGCGAGCCTGGTGAAGCTGCTGGCCGAACGGGGTTCGGCCATGACGGAAGGGGACCTCGCCGAGCACACCGTACGGCTCTCGCGACCGCACAGCGCGTCGTACGACGGCCTGGAGTACCTGTCGAGCGGCGACAACTCCCAAGGGCAGTACTTCCTCCAGGCCCTCAAGGCACTCGATCTCGTCCGCGCGGCCCGCGGCCCCCTCGACCCGACGGGCCGCGACGCCGGCACGGTCGCGCGCGTGCTCGCCCGGGCCGCCACCGACCGCGACCGCCACTGCGCCGACCCCGACTGGTCCACCGTCCCCGCCGAAGAGCTCCTGTCCGATGCCTACGTCCGAGCCGTCGCCGAGGACGCGATGTCGGACGCGCCCGTCCGACCGGCGGGGCAGCGCAAAGAGTCGGGCGACACCGTCGCCGTCGTCGTCGCGGACGCGGACGGCACCTGGGTCTCCCTGATCCAGAGCGTCTTCCACGCCTTCGGCGCCGCCCTCCTCGACCCCGAGACCGGCATCGTCCTGCACAACCGGGGCGCGTCCTTCTCCCTCGACCCCACCTCGCCGAACCGCCTCGCCGGCGGCAAACTCCCCCTGCACACCCTGATGCCGGTCCTCACCCGCCAAGGAGGCCGGATCAGCGCCGCACACGGCGCCATGGGCGGACGTGCCCAACCGCAGGTGCACACCCACCTGGCACTGCGCCTCGCCGCCGGTGCCCCGCCCCGGCACGCCACATCCGCGCCGCGCTGGGTACTGGGAGCCATGGAGGCGGGCGTGACGGAGAGGGCGGGCGTCGTCAAGGCGGAGCGGGACGTACCCCTCGCCGGGGTCCACGCCATCGAGCGCGCCGGCTTCACCGTCGAGCGGATCGAGCCCTACGACGACGGAGTGGGCCACGGGCAACTGGTGCGCCGGGTTACGGTCGCCGGGCGGCCGTGGCTGGCGGCGGCCACCGATCCGCGTGCGGACGGCTCCGCTCTGGCGGGCTGACAACCGCACCGGATACCGGTGCGCAGGCAGGGGAGAGATCCACGTCGGGGAAGGAAACGGGGAAGGAAACATGACAACGAGCAGGGCCGCCAAGAGCGTGAGCCGAAGCAGACTGCCACGGGGCACCCTGAGCCAGCAGCTGATCATCAAGGCGGCGTTCCGGGTCGCCGACTCGGAGGGCATGGACAAGCTGACCTTCCAGGCACTCGGGCGTGAACTGTCGGCCCACCCGACGGCGATCTACCGGCACTTCCGCAACAAGGACGAACTGTTGCTCGCCCTCATCGACGCGTTGCACGAAGAGGCGCTCGCGCACACGCCACCGCCCACGGACGACTGGGCGCACGACCTGATGCAGATCGCGCTCCACACGCACGACGCCTTCCTCCGGCACCCTAACGTCGGGGCCATGGCCGCCGCGCGTACCGCACGCCGGGAGAACGAGTTCCGATCCGTCGAGCGGAAGCTCGACTGCATGCGCCGGGCCGGTCTCGACGACACGGACGCCGCCCGCTACTACCGGGTCTTCGCCGACCTCGTGCTCGCCTACAGCGCCATGGACGCCAGCCTCGCCGCGCTGCCACCGGAACTCCGGGACGCGGACCTGCGTGCGTGGACGACGGACTACCTCACACTGCCGCCCGACAAGTACCCCAACATCGCCCGTGTGTCGCCCCGGTTCTACGCGCTCGACGACCCCCAGAACTTCGTCACGGCCGTCCAGTCGGTGATCGAACAGGTCCGGAGAACGGCACGGGCCGGAGACCGGTCAGAGGGCAGTCCGTGAGACTCACCGAGCCCGGCGACCTCCTCGAAGGAGGAACGGGAAGGCATGACCAGGGGCCGCTGGGCCTGGCTCCCCGGGCGGCGGCCGGCAGGCTGGTCCAAGTCGTCCGGAGCACCGTCCGGAGTTAGGTTGTACATGGACGCGCCCACCTCATTCGACGGGTCCGGAACAGCACAGTCGGCAGTGACCCGGGTCGGCGGCGTTCCGCGCACCGGGACAGCCGGCCTGTTCTGACGGCCATGGCTGATGCCCGTGCGTCGGCCAGCACACTCGGAGCGTCCGCAATGAACGACAACCATCTCTCCGGCGACGAGACACGGCACCTCACCCCGAAGGAGCGGGCCGCCCGTGGCAAGGCCGCGCGGGCTGCCGTACCCCGGTCCAGCCATGCCGAGTTCACGCCCCCGCCGAAGCGGACCGACCCGGTGGAGATCATCGAGAAGCAGTCCGCGACACGTGTGCCGGAACTCGTGCCGATCCGCTACGGCAGGATGAGCGAGGCGCCGTTCCGTTTCTACCGCGGGGCCGCCGCCATCATGGCCGCGGACCTCGCGGAGACGCCGCGCAGCGGGTTCAGGGTGCAGTGCTGCGGCGACGCGCACATGCTCAACTTCCGGCTGCTGGCCTCGCCGGAGCGCCGGCTGATGTTCGACATCAACGACTTCGACGAGACCCTGCCCGGACCGTGGGAATGGGACGTCAAGCGGCTGTCCGCCAGCTTCGTCATCGCGGGCCGCGCGAACGGGTTCAGCTCCAAGGAGCGGGCGTCGGTGGTGCGGGAGGCCGTACGGTCGTACCGCGAGCGCATGCGGGGCTTCGCGCGACTGGGCAATCTCGACGTCTGGTACACCCGATTCGACGCGGACGAGCTGCAGGAGCAGTTCGCCCCGCTGCTGAGCGCCGGGGTGCGCGATCGCTGGGAGAAGACCCGGAAGCGGGCACGCGCGCATGACACGCTGCAGGTCTTCGACAAGCTCACGCACGTCGTCGACGGACGGCGTCAGATCGCTCCCGATCCGCCGCTGCTGATGCGGCTCCATGACCTGCTGCCGGACACCGAGCGCGGCGAGCTGGAGAAGACCCTGAGCCGACTGATCGAGCGCTACGGCCAGACCCTGTCGACGGACCGCCGGTTCCTGCTGGAGAGCTATCGCTTCGCCGATGTCGCCCGCAAGGTGGTCGGTGTGGGCAGTGTGGGAACCCGCTGCTGGATCATCCTGCTGCTCGGCAAGGACGACAAGGATCCCCTCTTCCTCCAGGCCAAGGAGGCCGACGAATCGGTTCTGGCGCCTTACGCCGGCGGCAGTACGTTCACCGCCCAGGGCGAGCGCGTCGTCGCCGGCCAGCGGCTCATGCAGGCCACCAGCGACATCTTCCTGGGATGGGAACGCCTCACCGGCATGGACGGCAAACAGCGGGACTTCTACATACGCCAGCTGCGGGACTGGAAGGGAATCGCCGTGGCCGAGGACATGTCGCCGAAGAGGATGGCTCTGTTCGGCCGGCTGTGCGGTGCCACGCTCGCCCGCGCCCACGCCAGGTCCGGGGACCGTATCGCGATCGCCTCGTACCTGGGTGGCGGCGACGCCTTCGACCGCGCGCTGGTCACCTTCGCCGAGCTCTACGCGGACCAGAACGAGAGGGACCACCAGGCCCTGGTCGATGCGATCCGGGCCGGGCGGGTCCCGGCCGAAGCGGCCTGACGGCTGCGGGATCACACACGAGCCACGAGTCCGGCGGTATGCCGGACTCGTGGCTCGTGTGTGATCCCGCACCCTCGTTGCGCGGCACCGGTGAGCCGACGGTGGTCAAGGCGTACGGTGACCGAACACGTTTCCGACCCGCTGCTGCGGAAGGCTTCCCCGGATGATTGCTCGGATGATGGGACTCGTTGGCCCCGGCGACACTCGGGTCGTCGCCGTGACCGAGGCGCTCGCGCCGTATGCGTGGCGGACACTCACGTCCGAGGCTCTCAGCCGCCGGGTCCTGGCCGCCGTCGACCCCCACCGGATCAACGGTGCGGTGGGGGTGGCCCGCGAGGACGAGCGGATCGCGGTGCTGAGCGACTTCCTGGCGGGCTGTCCGTGGCGGTCCCTGACCGCGGCCGGACTGAGCCGACGGCTGGTGTCGGTGCTGGATGCCTGGCAGCAGGAGAGCCAGTGGCTGGAGATCCGGTTGCACTGGTCCCAGGACGGTGTCTGACCGCCAACGACCCGCTGACCTGCGCCTTCCTCTATTGGCGGGCCATGTGCATACGGATCTCGCTGTCGGCGTCGGTGATCAACTCACCCGACAGATCGACGGTCACGGTGTGCAGGGTGCCGTTGAAGCGGAAGGGCGGACGGTAGTCGGGCGTGACGGCCGAGCCCGGGTTGGCGCCGCAGGTCATACCGCCGGGGTTGAACATGAGCGGAGTGGTGACCGGTATCTGGGTCTCGCCGACCAGGCGGCGGTCGATGTAGAGCTGCGCGCGGCCGGGCACGCCCTTGCCGTGGGGGATGTCCGGTTCTCCGGTGGGTTCGAATTCGAAGCGCAGCTCGTGGCGGCCCTCGGGCACGTCCTCGGTCGAGGAGACGCTGAACAGGTCACGTCGGAGGTAGTTGTGGGCGTAGTGCAGCCTGCCGTCCTTCAGGTAGAAGGACCAGCCGCCGACGTTGGTGCCCTGGCAGAGCAGCACGCCCTCGGCGCCGCCGGAGGGGATCTCGGTGTCGGCGGTGACGCTGAACGGGCGGTTGAGCACCCGGGGCACGACCGCCATGGGCAGGGTCTGCGTGCCGGGCCGGAAGACGTAATTGGTCCGCGGCGCGGAGACCTGCGGCCGCTCCACGACGGCCCGCTGCACGCCGCTGCTGTCGATGGGCAGGACGTCGTACTTTCCGGCCTGCACGTACCACATCGAGATCATCTCGATGAGCTTGCCGCGGTTGTCGGCCGCGAGGTCCCGGGTCTCGGCGAAGTCCTCGGTGATGTGGTACAGCTCCCAGTGCTGGGCGTCCAGCTTTCCCAGTTCCTCCGCGGTGATGGGGGTGCCGAAGGGCCTGTCCGCCTCGCTGAAGGAGGGACCGGGCCAGGGGCACACCGCACGCCAGCCGTCGTGGTCGATGGCGCGGTGACCGAGCATCTCGAAGTACTGCGTGCGGTGCGCGGTCGGCGCGGTCGCGTCGTCGAAGGTGTGGGCGAAGCTGACACCGTGGAGGGGCGACTGGGGCACGCCCTTGATGGTGGCCGGGGGCTCGAAACCGAGTACGTCGAGCACCGTGGGCACCATGTCGATGAGGTGCGCGTACTGGCCGCGTACCTCGCCGCGGGCCTTGATGCCCCGGGGCCAGTGGACGACGAACGGGTCGCTGGCACCGCCGCGGTACGTCTCGCGCTTCCACCGCCTGAAGGGCGTGTTGCCGGCCCAGGTCCAGCCCCACGGGTAGTGGTTGAACGTGTTCGGTCCGCCGAGCTCGTCGATCGACCTGATGCTGTCCTCGATCGGCTCGGGCGCGTTGTTGAAGAACTGTCCCTCGTTCGTGGTTCCGGTGACGCCGCCCTCGGCACTGGCCCCGTTGTCGGAGACGAGCATGATGAGGGTGTTGTCGAACTCGCCGGTGTCCTTCAGGAACTGCAGGAGCCGCCCGATGTGGTGGTCGGTGTGGCTGAGGAACCCGGCGTACACCTCCATCATCCGCGTGGCGAGACGGCGGGCGTCGGGGGACAGGGAGTCCCACTCCGGGACGTCCGGGTCGTGCCGGGACAGCCGCGCGTCCGCGGGGACGACACCCAGTCGCTTCTGGCGGTCGAAGGTGGCCTCACGGTAGGCGTCCCAGCCCTCGTCGAACTTCCCCCGGTAGCGGTCCGCCCACTCCCTGGGCACGTGGTGCGGTGCGTGGGTGGCTCCGGTGCAGAAGTTCAGGAAGAACGGTTTGTCGGGGGCGACCTGCTTGGCGTCGGCGATGAAGGAGATGGCCTTGTCCACCAGGTCCGGAGTGAGGTGGTAGCCCTCCTCCGGTGTGGCGGGCGGTTCCACCTGGTGGTTGTCGTGGACCAGGTCCGGGTACCACTGGCTGGTGTCGCCGCCCAGGAAGCCGTAGAACCGGTCGAAGCCCCGGCCGAGCGGCCAGCGGTCGTACGGGCCGGCGGCGGACTCGTCCTCCGAGGGCATCAGGTGCCACTTTCCGACCATGTAGGTGTTGTAGCCCTGCTCCACCAGCATCTCGGAGATGAAGCCGTTCTCGAACGGGATCCGGCCGTGGTACCCCGGATAACCCGTGGCGAATTCCGTGACGCACGCCATCGCGTTGGCGTGGTGGTTCCGCCCGGTGACGATGCACGAACGCGACGGCGAACACAGCGCCGTCGTATGCATGTTGTTGTACAGCAGACCGTTCGCGGCGAGCCCGTCCATGTGGGGCGTTTCGATCGGACCGCCGTAACAGCCGAGTTGGCCGAATCCGGTGTCGTCGAGTGCGATGAAAAGAACGTTCGGTGTGCCCGGAACGGCCCGCGTCGGCTGCGGCCACGCGGGCGTCGATTCCTCCGCCGTGCGGCCGATCACTCCGGGAAACGCGGCCCCCTGCTTGTACTCGTTCGTCGCCATGGTCTGCTCCTCCGACCGTGCCAGCCGTCACGATGCCGACGACTGGAACGCCGTATCGCTGTCTGCGGAGAAAGATGTCCGAGGTTCTGTGGTCATCTGCCGGGCCGGTCGTCGCAAGGAGCCGGCGCGTCCAACGGCCTGGGGGAATACGGCTGAGGCAGACCGTGCGGAGGCCGAGCGGCCGGGGTTGGGGCAGGTGGTGCCGGGTCTGCTGGTACGCGTGGTGCCAGACCGCTCCGTTCTTCATGCTAGCCAGTGAGCAGTGCGTGGGCCATTGGGGGGATTTCTGTTCGTGGCCGCCGACCTCCCCGGGCGCGCGGCGGCCGAAGTCACCCTTTCGGCGGGCCAACGGGATCGAGAGGGCGTCGTTGGGGACGGTACGACACCGCAGCACGGTGGTCGGCCGCCGACGGCAGAGCGGGCACGCCCTGTCGTCCGCTTCCCCGCCTCACGGGCGAACACCGCTGCTGTGATGGGGTGTTGTGCGATGTGCGGACCTACTGGTGGAGAGACCGTGCTGGTCGCGGACGGGTCGGCGCACCGGGCGGACGACGTACAGGGCGGAGTCGCCCGGCGGAGGTGTGTATGAGTGGTTCGGACGGACCGGCCTGGGCTCCGGAGGGGCGGGCCTGGCTCTGCCGGTTGCTGCGGGAGCAACTCGTCGAGACGATCGACGTCATCCGCCGGCAGGCGACCGTCGTACTGTCGGCCCCCGGCACCGAACCGGTGGGCGAGAGGCCGGCCCAGGTGCCCCGGAGCTGAGGGCGTCAGGGACGGCGGCACAGGCTCTCCAGCCGCTTCATCGCGTCCTGGAAGATCTTGTCCACGTGGTGTCGGCTCACCCGGAGCAGCAGGTGCGCCAGGGGCGCGCAGTCGACGGCCATCGTCCAGCTGACCTCGGTCCGCTCGTCCGCCGAGGGAACGAGTGTCCACAGTTCCATCATGGCCGTGACGCCGCGTGCGTTGGTTTCGTGGACCCGGTAGGCGAAGCGCTCGCCGGGGTCCCAGACGAGCACCGTCTCGCGGGCCCGGATCAGCCGGTATATGCGCAGGCGGCGGATGGTTCCCACGCCGTGCGGGGATGGTCCTTCATAGCGGCATTCGTCGGCCGGCCCGAACCAGCGGGGCCAGTTCTCGGGGTGGACCGCCAACTGGTCGAAGACGACGTCCGGGGGTGCGTGGAGGTTCTGGGTCCGTGTGTGCCGGACGCGTGCGTGTTCGAGGAAGTCGAGGTCCTCGGAGCGCAGTCGGTGGGGCATGGCGTTTCGGCCTTTCGGCTGGGCGTCGGGTCGGTGGCGCGGGTACCGCTGACGGGCGGACCGTGGTCGGGAGCGGGACGGTCCCGCGTGGCCGGGGACGACCGGCGCGCCTCCCGGCTCCGGCGGGCGAATCCCGCTGCGAGCAGGAGGGCCCGGCGAAGACGCCGGCAGCCGAGTGGGGCGGTCCCATCCGCGTGCCGGGGCACGCGTGCCGGGCACGTGGCCTCCGCGCCCGGAGGAGGCCGACCGGGGATCCTCGAAAAGGCCGGGCAGGCCAACTGCCGTCGGACGACCGGAAATCTGCCCGCACGACGACCGTCAGGGCCCGCGCGCGGTGATCGACACGCGGACCACCCTCGCCTGGGCCAGGGCTTCTGTCTCCGCCGACGTCGCACTCATGAATCCTCCGTCGCCGTCGCCCCGTCGCCCCGTCGCCCGTCGTCGTCCTACCGCGCGGTGGAGGAGTGCCCGGCCTCTCCGTCCTCCGGCGCGCCCTCGCGCAGCCCCGGTCGCCGTTCGGCGGCCCGCCGGTGCCAGGCGCCGTACCGCTTCGCGAGGACGACGGCCGACATGCCGTGCAGGAGGATGCTGAGCGCGACGGTGACCGCGATCACCCGGCCGAGCAGCTGAACACCCGGGACATGCTCCTCCACCAGGAGAAGCCCGAAGACGACGGAGGCGAGTCCCCGGGGCCCGAACCACCCGATGTAGGCGACCGTGGGAAGAGCCAGGCCGCTCCTGACCAGGGAGAGTGCGACAGGCAGCATCCGGATCACGGTGAGGCTCAGCACGGCATAGACGATGATCCGCCAGTCGAGGTCTTCCAGCGCCGGCCCGAGCAGGACGGCGCCGAAGACCAGGAAGCTCAAGGAGGCGAGGAGTTCGGCGAGATGCCCGGCGAGGTCGGCGGTGTCGTCGGCGGTGTCTTCGGCGGCGGACGGTGCGTCCGCCGACGTGTCCGCCCGCGCGCTCCGCCGCAGGGCGACGCCGAAGACGAAGCCGGCCACCCAGGCCGCGATGAAACCGCTCCCCTCGGTGACGACGGCCAGCGTGTACGCGCCCGCGGCCACGGCCAGGACGAACGTCTGCCGCCAGTCACCGGTGATCCAGCCCTTCTCGCGGGACTTGTGCAACAGCCATCCGCCGAGCCCTCCCACGGCCAGCCCCCATACGGTGCTGAGGACGAGCGCGCGCCAGAAGACTCCGTCGGCTCCTTCCTCCGAGGCCATGGTTCCGGGCAGAGCCGCGAGGAAGAGCACGAAGAAGGGCAGCGCCATACCGTCGTTGAGGCCGGATTCCACATTCAGGCCCCCGCGCACCACCGGCGGGACACGCGGATCGGAGACCGCTGTCTTGCCGAGAGCGGCATCGGTCGGCGCGAGAACGGTACCGAGCAGAGCCAGTTCCCACAGGGTCAGCCCGGGCAGCAGGGGCCACGCGAGGAGCCAGCCCGCGCCGATCGTCAGCGGCAGGCCGATCCCCAGCAGACGGCCGGGAAGAAAGCCGCCGACGCGGAGATCCCGTCGGCGTACGGACATCGCGTCGGTGAAGAGGACCAGCGTCAGGGTGGCCTCGACCAGCGTGAGCACGGGGCCCGCGTCGTGCTCCAGGGTGAGCAGGTCGAGCCCGACCGGGCCGATGGCCACCCCGACTCCGGTGAACACCATGGGCGCCGAAACGGCGGTCGTGGCCAGCCTCCGGGAGAAGAGGGCGTAACCCGCCGTCACCGCGGCCACGGCCACCCCCGTCCACGCACTGTCACTCATGGCGCTCCAGCCACATTGACCACCTGCCAGGAAGAAACGCGAAGGCCCTCGTGATCGGCGACGCGTGGTCAACCACCCGCACGTCCGCGTCCGTCACCGTCGTGGTGTGCCAGCCAGGACCTCGGTGGGCTCGGTGGGCTCGGTGGGCTCGGCGGCCGGTGTGCCTCGCCGGCGGGGCCGGTGGCGCCGACGGTCGTAAGCCGGTTCACCTTGCTGTCCGCCCGTGCCCGGCCGGAGCTCACCGCCCCGGCCGGGCCGGGCGTCACTGCTCCTCTTCCGAAGGGAGTTCCAGCCCGAAGGCGTCGCCGATGGCGCGGGCGGCGGACACGACGCGGGCGCTGCCCACCACGGGGGCGATGGCCACGAGCGTTCCCTGGATCTTCTCCAGCGGCACGCCGACTTCCACGGCGGTGCCGACATTGAGGAGGTACGAGGGGGCGGAGGCATCCATGGCCACCAGGGCCGCGATGCGTGCCAGCAGGTAGGTCTCCTGGTCCAGCCCGGACCGCTCGAAGGTGTCGAGCGTCATCTGGACGAGCGTCTCGAACACGGGCGCGTTCGCTTCGGCGAGGGCGGCGACGCCTCCCGCCCCTGTCTGTTGCTCAGCCATGTCGGACTCCTTTTCCGGTGGTTGGGGTGGCGTACGTCTTCAGGAGAGCCCCGGCGCCTGCCGGCCCGCATCACCCGTGGCGGATGACGGCGGGTTGCCTGCGGCCGGGGGCGGGTGTCCGGCTGTGCCAGAGGCCGCGGCGAGGATTCCCAGAAGGACCAGCACGAGGACGACGATGCCGAGGACGAGCGCCACGGCCCCGGGGGTGGGGTAGTTCCACAGCACCAGGGCGAGCGCGCCGCCGGCGATGGCGATGCCGGTGGTCCACTTGCTGTGCGTGTCCAGCCAGCGGCCGGTGGCGCCGGTGCGCAGACCGTGTCGCGCCATGGTCCGGCCCGTCGCTCCGGTTCCGCTCGACGCGGTCCGTCTGACCCAGCGGGCGCCACGTCCGGGCCCGTACAGATAGGCGGCCATCGTGGTGATCACCGCGATGACCAGGACCGTGACCGTGCTGTTCTTCAGGAAACGGAGGAAGGTGTCGTAGATGTCGGCCGCGGTGTCCTGCGGCAGGGCTGTGGTGGGGACCGAGTCCAGATAGACCCGGCGCAGCACGGCGAGGCCGACGAGCAGCACGATCATCATGATCCCGATGCCGATGGCCGCGCTCATCAGGGCTACGCGATGCGCGGGCGCGGTCCAGACGGCCAGGGCGGCCAGGACGATGACCAGGACCGGGAGCCAGGTGCCGACCACGTTCAGCAGACGCATGGCGTCCTGGGCCTCGTTCAGCTTGTCGGTCTGGAAAAGGGGGATCGTCTTGTCGACGTCGGGGATCTTCGCTGCCTGATCGAACCCCGCGTCCACCAGTCGTTGCTTGACGTCGTCGACGACGGTGCCGATGTTGAGGTCGATGCTGTCGCCGTCGGCCTGGACGGCGCTGCTGCCCTCCCCGGTGAGGACCTTGACCACTGCGGCGTGGGCACGTCGGTTGGCGTCGTCCCACACTTCGGCGAACTGGTCGCTGGTCACCACCTTGTGCACGATGTCGTGGACGGCCGAGTCGAGCGCGCTCTTCAGCGGGCCCGTCAGCGCCTCGGCGCCCTGGACCACCGGAGGGGGTGCCCCTTCTCGCTGCAGCGTCCGGGCGAGAGCCGCGGTGAAGGCGGCGACATCGACGCTGTCGACCACGCGTTTGGTGATCCGGTCGGTCACGGTGTTCTGCACGGAGGGCTTTGTGGCGATCGGGGCGACGGTCTGGACGTACCGGTCGGTGTCGGAGACCTCCGAGTCGACCCAGGCCGCGACCACGGCGAGCGGCGCCAGGAGAAAGGACAGCAGCAGGAGGACCGAGGCGGCCGCGTAGCGCAGGCGTCGGTGACGAACGGACGCCGCCTTGCGCAGCCGCTCGTACTCGCCCCGTTCCGCGACGCTCAGAGGAGAGCCGCCGGAGTCCGGACGGTCAGGACCTGCGGAAGCTGACGACGAACCACCAGAGGAATCCATGGGACCTTCCTTCGGCTTGGGGAGACGCTGTGCGCAGCGGACCGACGTGGGGCCGACGTGGGGCCGACGTGGGGTCGAACACCACCGCGGGCGGCCGGCTCCGGCTGCATGCGCGTCACTCGTCGGGGCGGGGCGTGAGTTCGTGCCGTGAGCTCGTGCCGTGAGCTCGTGGCGTGCTCACAGAGCCGTCCGCGGTCTTACAGCCCGTCCGCGGTCCGGATGTCATGGGGGCAGCACACGGTGGGGATGACGCGGTGCCACACCTGTCCCACCCGTCCAAGCCATTCACCGAACTCGCGGAACGCGGAGCGCCTGGCTGCCGCGGCTGAAGGTGTGCCGGTGTGTGCCCACCGAGGCCGGTGCCACCGGATGTTGGAAGACCTTCTACGGGTTCGGCCCGCCAACACCGACGCGGCAGTCGGCAGTTGGGGAGAGCAGCTGGGCGAGCAGCGGTCCACCATGCCGTCGCCGACTGCCTCGGCATCCGAACCAGAGGTTCCGCACGGCGCGGGGTGGTTGACGCGGTCAGGGTTGCGCCGGCCGCTCCCTCACCGACCACGGGCCCGTCAGAGATGCGTTCTTGTGTTCTCGTCCCCTGTCCACCATAACCAGGGGGTTGGGGCGGCGCACTGCCGAGCGGTGGGCCGTCCTGGCTGTCGCCCATCCACCGCGAGCAGTCTCCGAGCGCCGGCTCCGGTCCGGCTTCGCGGCGGCGTGTTCTGCCCGGATCTCGCGGTGGTCACCGCTCGCCTTCCTCCCCGCCCGATCCGTGGTGCTGCGGAGCCTGCGAGTGCCCCTGGCCCGTGGCGGCCCCGGCACGGGGAGAAGCGTGGGCCGGACCGACATGCGCCACTCCCGGCCGGGTGGTCCACTGGATGAGGGGGCGGTTCTCGTCCCCTCATCCTCGTGGCCACAGCAGCCGAACGCCCGGCTGGGGCCGGGTGCCGAGTTCTCGCATCAGGAGGAGGCGCCGTGACAAACGAAAGCGACAAAGTCGATCAATTCGGCGAATTCGACGACGTGGGCCCTATCGATTACCTGGTCGTCGAATACCCGGGCAAGAGTCCCACCGGCGAAGCCCTTCCGTACCTCGTCGACCTGGTCGACCGGGGCCTGATCCGCATCCTGGACCTCGTCTTCGTCCGCAAGGACCCCGACGGCTCCGTCGCGGCGATCGACATGGCGGATCTCACCCGCGACGGACGTACGGACCTCGCGGTGTTCGAAGGCGCCACCTCCGGTCTGCTGGGTCAGGACGACATCGATGAGGCGGGCAGGGCGATCGGCCCCGGCAGTACGGCTGCCATCGCGATGTACGAGAACCGCTGGGCCGCCCCCTTCGCCCGAGCCCTGAGGCGCAGCGGCGCCCGGCTGGTGGCTGCCGGAAGGATCCCCGTGCAGGACGTCATCGCGGCACTCGACTCCGCGGAGGCCGAGGCGGCCGGCTCGCGGCGGTGACACGCGGCGGTGAAGAGTGCTCAGATCACAGGAGGTGGCGACATGCCAGGTCTCATTCGCGGCGTCGCCCGCACAGCGGTTGTGGCCGGTACGGCGACTGCCGTGTCGAACCGCGTGTCCCGGCGACAGGCGGGCCGGTGGGCCCAGCAGGACGACGCACAGAGGTACGCCCAGCAGACCGCGTCCGCGCAGTCTGCGCCCGCGCAGGCTCCGTCCGCGCAAGCTCCGTCCCCGTCAGGTTCCACCGAGGACAAGATCGCTCTGCTCAAGGAGTTGGGCGAACTGAAGGCACAGGGCGTGCTGACGGAGACGGAGTTCGAGGATCAGAAGCGTCAGATCCTCGGCGGGTGACCACCCGCCATCCCCCCCTCAGCGATCTTCGAGTGACTCGTGGATGGCCCCACACACAAGGGACAGGAGATGTCATGGCTCAGGCAGTGCACCAACGTCGACAGCGATCCGCGGCATGGGCCGGCGGTCTGGTCGCGTTCGGCGCGGTCATGCTGATCATCGGAGGCACTCTCGACGTGCTACGCGGCATCATGGCCATCGCCGATGACGACATCATCGTCAGCACACCGAACTACGTGTTCAAGTTCGACACGACCGGCTGGGGATGGATACACCTGGCGCTGGGTGCCCTGGCCGTCCTGGTCGGCGTCAGCCTCTTCAGCGGCCGGACCTGGGCTCGCCTCGTCGGGGTGCTGTTGGCAGGACTGCTCCTGATCACCAGCTTTCTGACCCTCCCGTACTACCCGGTCTGGTCGGTTGTGCTGATCGCGGTCTACGGCTTCATCATCTGGGCCCTGTGCGTCGTCCAGCCACGGGACATATGAAGGAGGAACGCTGATCACCGCGTTTATGGCCGATCGGAGACACCTGTGAAGGACCTCAAGTTCGAACAGAAGCGTTCGTTGTCACGCCTTGAGGCGGCTGACCAGCTCACGGCACTCGCAGCCGCGCTGAGGGAAGGTGGGGATGCCGAACTGGAACTCGGCCTCGGAACGCTGAGCCTGAGGATCCCCGACGACCTTCGCGGCGAGCTGGAGGTCGAGGTCGGCGATGGGGAGATCGAGCTGGAGATCGAGTTCAAGTGGCTGACGGCGCCGCCCCGGACAGCGCCGTCGCAGGCGGACACAACGCCCGAGAAGGCCCCGACGGCCCCGACGGCCCCGACGCGGAAGAGCGTGCCCGCCAAACCCGGTCGGAGCGGCACGGGTACCGACAGGAGCAGGAGCAGGAGCGGCACGAAGCGGGCAGCCACGAAAACGTCCTGAGCGGTGAACCAGCCAGGGGAGACAGCACCTCCAGCAACGGTATGCGGCCTACCTGGGGCATCCGGCGCGGTCCCCGCACAGGAGCGTGATCTCGGCGCAGGGGCCCGGGCGGGGTAACCCCGCGCCGGGTGTGTCATCCGGCAAGGGATTACCGCGTGGGGTTAACACGTGGGGTTAACGCGTGCCGGTGTGTCACTCGGCCCTGATGTTGTCCACGTACACGGTGCCCTTGGCCGCCGCGCCGCTCCCATGGACGAGGTACAGATTGAACGCCTTCACCTCGGCGAGGTGAGCCGCGTCGAGCACGGCTCCGGCGTTTGCGGTGTCCCAGGGAGCGGGCGCGAACTCGCTGAAGGGTGCCCTGAGTTCCTGCCCGCTCGTGTCGGACAGCGGAACCTGGTACCAGAAATCGACTCCGCCGGCGACGATCTGGAGCGCCCCGCCGTTTGCGGAACCGTCGCCCTGCAGCCACAGCGCAAGGGACGTGAAGGCGGACCAGTCCGCGTCGACCGGCTTGCCCGTGCCGGTGTACTCGGCGCCGGTGAAGTCGTACGCGTAGGCCAGTCCGTAGGAGCCCGAGGACTTGTGGTCGGCCGACAGGGTGAGGGTGTGGGAGTTGACATGGGTGTACGCCTCGCTCAGGGCGACATCGTCTCCGGCGTATCCCTCGAAGTCGTCGACCCAGCCGGCAGGCAGCGGTTGGGCCTCGGCGAGAAGGACCACGGCCGAGTCGGTGAGCGTCTTGCCGTCCACCCGCGCGCTCACGGTGAGGGTCACCGAGCGGTTGTTCCGCGTGGCCGGGTCGATCGACCAGTCGCCCGAGTAGAAGCCGTCGGCGTCGAGGCGCAGCCGTCTGGCGCGTCCGCCGTTCACGCGGTAGGTGACCCGGCTCGCCCTCGCGGGTGTGACACGCACCCGGACGGTGGTCTTGGAGGCCGCTACGCGCTGCCGGTCCGTAGGGGTCACGAGGTGCAGGAACGGGGCGTTCCTGACAGCGGTGGTGCGAGCGGAGTACACCCCCCGGAGATCGGCGGCGAACCGGGTGTAAGGGTCGCGGTGGTAGGCGGCGAAGTCCGGCAGCAGGACGTGGCCCGGGTACGGGACATAAGCACGCTTGGTGCCTCCGAAGTTGGCCCAGGTGAGCATGTACGTCATCTGACGGGCCAGCGGGTCCGTCTGGATGGCCTGCGACAGTTGGGTGAACCACTGCGGGTTGCGGACCTCGGTGCCGCCCTCCCCGAACTCGGTGAAGGCCGGAGCCTTGCCTCGCTCGTTCGCCAGCCGGACCACCATCGCCAGATCCTGCACCACACCGTCCAGCCAGGGAGTCGGCCCGGCGTTCTCGTCGTAGGAGTCGTAGCCGAGGATGTCGACGAAACGGTCGCCGGGGTAGGTCTTCAGGTAGCCGGTCGGGTCGCCTCCGAAGCTCGAGTTGGGGGAGTAGGCGTAGAGCAGGTTGTGGACGCCCCTGGTGTCGCGCAGGTACTCGACGGTGTAGCGGAACAGCTCGATGAACTCGGCCGAGGTGGTGTGGCCGGCGCCCCACCAGAACCAGGCTCCGTTGTTCTCGTGGAAGGGGCGGAAGACGACCGGGATCGTGGTGCCGTCCGGCCGCCGTGCGCCCTTGACCGCCTTCGCGATGCGGTCGAGGAAGGCGTTGAAGTCCGCGTGTTTCGCGCCTCCGGGCAGGATCTGGCTGACCACTCGGCCCGTTGTGTCGTAGAAGTTCTTGCCGGTGACGAAGTTCGGCATGTGAGCGCTGAGGGTGTTGATCCCGCCGCGTGCGTCCCCCTGCCGGATGCACCGGCTGAGCGCGGCGATGTTCTCGGCTTCGGTTCCGCCCTCGACGCCGGGGCGTTCGTCGCCGTCGAGGATGAGGGTGTCCCAGCCGAAGACCGCGGGGTAGTCGCCCACCGCCGCCCTGGTGTCGGACGCCTTGCCGTCGGGGGTGGTGAAGGTGAAGCCATAGGTGAGGTCGTGCTGGTGACCGAACAGGATGCCTTTGCCCTGCTGCCGCTTCAGGTACGCGAACAGCGCGCGGGTGGCGGGGGTCGCCTTGTCATCGACGATCCGCACCGGAGTCGGCGTGCCGGTGAGCGCGGTGGGGGAGGCGGCCGCCGATGTCCGGGCGCCGGCTGCCGCGGCGACCGCGGCACCGAGGAGGATGAACGTGCGACGGTTCAGGGGAGAGCTGGGCATGTATGTCTCCGTTTGACGTGGCGATCTCTCGCCAGGGGGAGGGGAGCGCTGGGGGGCCGGGGGCCGGGGTGCCGGGGTGCACCGCCCCGAGGGGTGTCGTGGGCCGCGCCCCGTCGACGGCGCCAGTCGTCGACGGGCACGGAGCGGCTGGTCGCCGTAGCCGTAGCCGTAGTCGTATGCCGGGCCGGGGACGCTCGGGTAGCTGTGGACAGGCGGGTGCTCGGCCTGCTCAGTCGGCCGAAAGGGTGTGGCCTTTCGTGGCTTTCCCGGTCGGAGTGCGTACTTCACTGCGGGGCCAACCTTGAGCAAGCTCGTGGAGCCGCCCCTGGAGTCCTAGACGATTTCGATCTTGGTGTAGGCGCCAAGTCATGGCCATGGTCATGGTCATAATCGTGATCGTGATCGTGCCAGGCGTGGTCCATCGGACCGTGCCGGTCCACGGCCGTGGTCGGTGCACCCTCGTGGCCTGCGCCACAGCGAAGGCCGAGAACGTGGCTGCCGCCGCTGCCCTGAGCATCCAGGGTCTGTAGGTCACTTGTGGGGTCCTTCCCGTGACGCGGTCGGCTGCAGGTAGATGGAGTCCTGGTCAGGGACATCCGCGCAACGCACGACACGCGTGTGCTTCAAGTGGCCCTATTCGACTAGAGGTTGAGAAAGAAAGAAAGAGTCTGGCTTGCCTTGCCCAAGTCGCCTCATGCGGAGAGTCATTGGGCCCTTCCCAACCTCACGCTGACGCGTGGTGAAGGACGAGGACGGCCTCTACCAGGTCGGTGATGCTTACGATTTGGTGCTGCAGCGGAGATTCCGCGGGAGCCACCAGGCTTTGAGGGTGGTCCGCTTACGTTCGCGGGTGTGGCCAAGCATGACGCATGCCCCACTCTCGTCCCAAGGTTGTGAGCGGGCAGGCGGAAACCCGCAGCCTGGCATCAGCAGCAGTACGCAGCCCGATGCATGCGGAGGGGATGCCGGTGACCACAACTCCGAGCGGTGGGCCTCACCCGCCGCGCCCGCCGTCGCATCCACTGCGGACGATCCGTGGCATCCGGGAGTCCCTGCCGGAGGACCAGCGTCGGCACTTCGACACGGAGCTCGCAGATACGGAGATCGAGGCTCTGCCCGAAATGCTGCACCGCTTGGTAACGCTGAGTAATGACGGCTTCGAGGAATTCCTGCTCTCCCGGCCCTTCGAAGGGCTGGTGTTCGGCGCTCGCTCCTACGATGCGTATACGGACGCCGAGTGATCTACCTGTTCGACACCACCTCCGCGACCAGCGGCACGTGCTCAGGGCGGGTGATTCGGGGCGTGCAGGCGTACTTCAAGGCGCACGCGTTCGGCAACACGCGCCGGGTCCTGAACGGCAAGGCCACCCGCCTGGTGAAGGTCTCCGGCACCTGGGAGAGCACCTGGCGGCTGGAGAACGACGACGCCTCGACCGTGACCCGCTCCACCGACGCCGACAACGGCGACAACAACGGCGAGCACTGGACGGTCATCACCGGCGACGGCACCAAGTACGTCTTCGGTCTGAACAAGCTTGCCGGCGCCGGCGACCAGCGCACCAACTCCACTTGGACCGTGCCCGTCTTCGGCGACGACTCCGGCGAACCCGGCTACGGCATCGGCGACTCCTTCGGCGGCCGGGCGGTCACCCAGGCGTGGCGGTGGAACCTGGACTACGTCGAGGACACCCACGGCAACGCCTCGACGTACTGGTACGCCAAGGAGACCAACCACTACAAGAAGAACAAGGCCACCACCTTGAAGGCGGCGGCGATGAACCGGCGCGGTGGACTCGTGCTTCGCGGGACAGCGGGGGAGTTGACCGGCGGGTGCAGCAAGCCCCGGGAGGGCTGGAGCGGCTCCGGGCGCCAGTGGGCCGGTGTGGACCTGGGCATGCTGCCGGATTCCTCATGCGGGCATGTCCAGTCGGGGAGGCGGCAGGTAGTGGCCTGTGGTCGGATGGAGCTGCCCGATGATCAAAGTCATTGTTGCGGCCCCCGTGGCAAGCATGCTGGTGATCGCGTGCATTGCCCGTCGATCCTTCTTCAGCAAGTCGTCGTACTCGCGCTTCGACACTTCAACGCGCTCGCGCGTCGGGCTGTCGACCTGGATCGCGTAGTACCGACCACCCTTGGCTTCCCCTGCCTGCTGTGACGTCCAGGCGAGCATGCTGCTGGCGGTGAGTGCGACCCCCGTGGAGAAGATCACTACGAGGACGCACCGCACGGCGATGGGCAGGCAGCGCAGGGCACGCCACGGCAGCTCGTTCCGTAGCCGCACGCCGCCGGCTTCCAGGGCTATTCCGCGTACGAGTGTGGCGAGAAAGAGCGGAAAAAGCAGGGCGAACTCGATCGCCAGCAGCAGTCCACCACCCTTGAGTACCGACTCCCCGGGCAGAAGCGGGGAGAAACCCCAGGTCAGAGTGGTAACGCGTTGCCTTGCGGGGCGGGTCCGGGCGCGGTCCGGGCCGTCCGAAGGGGCAGGAAGGCGTCACGCTGGCCCAGGTCGCCGACCCGGACCACGAGATGGAACACCGGCCGCAGGGTCCGTGTACGGGCCGCGGCTGGCTGCCGCCGGGGTGTATCTGATGCACGGCCAGTTCCTGTCCAAGGACCGCACCGCCACCGCCCTGGCCGAGTTGTTCGACGCCCCGGTCGCTACGGACACCGTGGGCTCCTGCGGACCCTGCAAGGCGCCCAGGACTTCGCCGCGATCCGCACCTACCTCGCCACCGCGGCCCGCCAGGACCAGCCCATGCTCGACGTCCTCGTGCAAGCCATGCGAGGCAGCCCCTGGATGCCCGCCACCCCTTGACCACGCCGGCCCCACCGACCGGCGATCAAGCACGCTTTTCTAGGATGGCCCGGTGCCGCACTTCGAGATCGTGACAGCCGTCGCCGCACCCCCGGACCGGGTGTTCGAGGCATGCCTCGACGTGGAAGCACACACGCGGTCGATGGCCGATTCGTCGGAGCGGGCGGTCGGCGGCAGGACCCGAGGCGGACTCTCACTCGGCGACACGGTGACCTTCCAGGCCCGCCACTTCGGCCTGACCTGGCGACTCACCGCCCGCATTACGGCGTATGACCCGCCCCAATGCTTCGTGGACGAGCAGGACGCTGGCCCCTTCAAGCGATGGCATCACAGTCATCACTTCGAGCCGGACGGCACTGGCGGCACCGTCATGAGGGACGTCATCGACTTTGCCTCGCCGTTCGGATTCCTCGGACGTGTCGCCGACCGCACTGTCCTGAGCTGGTACATGCCCCGCCTCATCAGAACCCGCAACGCTTACCTCGCCAGCGCCTTGCGCTGCCCAGATTGACGATCACCACGCCCTCAGGGGGCGGTACAGGGTCCCGGCTGAAGCTTCTTACGCAGCAGCTCGGCCGGCTCAGTCAGTCGCATCCGCCGCTCGATCGTCCACGTCAGCACGTCCACCATGCCGCTTCCCTCCCGTTGTGGAACCTACGAGACGCCTCGGCCGGACCACCCCAGAACCCGCGAACCGGCTCGTGACAGGCCATCACCTGCTGACGATTACGTCTGCGAGTAGCACGAGCGTGTCAATCGCCACGCCCGGCACGGTGACCATGCTCCTGCGGGCCCTGCTCGTCCTCGCGAACCTTGAGATCGCCCGCTGACGGATGCTCTACAGCCCGAGTGGACCTTCGCTCCAGCCACGGACGGCATTTTCAGGTGAACAGGCTCGCTGTGCCGGTACCTCTCCTTGACAGGCGGCGTATCGTTTATCGATAGTATCGATAAACGATACGCATGGAGTGGGTGAGGGGAAAATATGGGTGCCAAGTCCTGGTGGAGCCAGACCGACAGCCGGCTGCTGGAGGCAGCTCTGGGCCTGGCTGCTCTGTTGGTCGGCGCCTTCGGGGTGCTGTTTCCGGCCCTCGGAGTGGCGGGTCTGATGGATCCGACGGACACCCGCGAGGTTGAGGCCGCGACAGCGACCCGGGTACCGGGAATCGTGACTGATGCGGTGGCGGGGCACGGTATGACTCTCACCGGCACCCACCGGGCGGATCTCGTCCTCGCCGACCCCAACCTGGGTCAGCGCCTGCTGCTGGCCTTGCCGGAAATCGTCGGCAGCCTGCTCCTGTTCCTCATCCTGGCTCTCCTCTTCAGGATGGCCCGGACCCTGCGCGGCGGCGACGTCTTCGTGCCGGTGAACGCGCGACGCCTGAGCGTCATAGGACTCGCGGTGCTGGTGCACGCCCTCCTTGCCCCGGTACTGCCGACCCTCACCACAGAAATACTAGTGAGTGGTACCCCCATGGCCGAGCAGGTTCCGTTCTCGGTCACCTTCACCGGCGAGTACGTGCTGCTGGCGTTCCTCATCCTGGCGCTGGGAGAAGTCTTCCGACGCGGAACGAAGCTGCGTGCCGATACAGAGGGGTTGGTCTGATGCCTCCAGAAGAGGAACACCGGGTCCAGGTCCACCTGGACCGACTGCTGGCCGAGCGCGGCATGACCCTGTCCGAACTGGCGGCCAGGGTCGGGGTGACAGTGGTCAACCTCTCCATCCTCAAGAACGACAGGGCGAAGGCGATCCGCTTCTCCACCCTCACCGCGATCTGCCGCGAACTGAACTGCCAACCCGGCGACCTGCTCAGCATCCGCAATGACTGACCCCGTCCCGCAAGACCTGAACAGCGGGGTATCGATCCGTCGCGCACGTCGCCAGCCCCGCACCATCGCTGATCGGCTCGGGGCCGTGATCCGCGAAAGCGGGGGAGAGGAAGCTTCCGGCCAAGACTCGTTTCAGCGACCCTTGTGGAGTCCTCAGCCCCTGGCACCTGTAGATATCAGGCTGTCAGGGGCTGATCGTGTGGGATAGAAACGGTCGCATGGACGCCGCAGTGCTTGAACAGATGCTGGACGAGATCTTCGATCACGCCGTCGTCCACCACGGATACACCAGCTACATGCGCGACTACGAGGTCATCGTCTATGTGACGGCGGATCCCCGCACAGACGTCGAGCCGGCGTATCTGCGGTACCTCTTCCGGTACTGCGTTGAGGCCCGGTGCGAATCGTCCGTGCTGCCGGAGACCTGGCGTGTCTCCTTGGACGACCGCCTCATCGACCATGAGACGGGCGTCGACCTCGACGGCTACGTCTGGGGCGTGAAGTGGCACTCCCTGTACCCAGGTGCGAAGGTCCTCCTGGAGTCGGAAGCGACCCGTCGTTGGGCGCAAGCCTTGGGGATCGACTTCCATGAGGTTCGCATCGAGACCAACGCGCACCGCCTCACCCTGCTCTTTTCGGACCTGCAGGTCAGCGAGGTGACGGACGGGTACGCGCCCTTTTCCACGGAGTAGCGGGTATCCCTTCCGCCTGACGAGCTGCCGAGTGGACGTAGTGGCTCGCGTGTGGCACGCCCCCGAACACGACCAAGGGCCAGCCTGGGAGGAAACCCTCCTGAGCTGGCCCTTTGCTGTGCCCCCGGCAGGATTCGAACCTGCGACACCCGCTTTAGGAGTTCGATCCGGGTTCGCCGTCGTGGGGACTCGCTTCGCGCACTGGCGCCGTACATGACCGCTGGTTGTCGCCGCCGTCCGTGCTCGTTGATGTCAACGCTGGATGTCAGCGGAACAGTTGCGGGACCGGGCAGACCTCCAATGGTTCGTCCGGCCGGTCTGCCCAGCTCCACCAGATGTGCCGATCGGTACACCGCCACAGTGCCCGGCAGGTCCGGCGGCCATCGTCCTCCCGTTTGACGAGGACAAGGCCGCCGGCCTTCATGGGCTGGCTGCACTCAGGACAGGTCGGGGCCTCGTCGGTCATGCGGGGCACCCTAACGGAGCGACCGCTTCGTCCCGAAGCAACTTGGGTAGGGGTGCTGCCTTGGGCTGGTGCGCCTCTCACCTGCGCTGACGTCCGCGGGCGTCAGCCGTTGTTCGTCGGCCTTGTCACGCAGTTAGACACTCATGTGGGGTCCGCGTAGGGATCTGCGGGGCGGTTGTCGCGAAGGGCGCGTCGGTGCGGTGACAGAGGCGCCTTGGTGCATGACGGCCGCAGGTTTGGCTCCCAGCGGACGCCGCAGCTTCTCGTACGACCGGAACGAGTCTGGCACGTGGCCCACCTGTCTGTCGGGGCTGTCCTCGACGACCCGGGCTTGGCTATCCATTTGCGCTCATATCGGTCCGCGATGAACATCCAGCGATGAGCGTAGTTTTGCCGAAATCAGATTGACTTTGGCCGAGCTTGGGGAGCCTGCTCAAGTAGCCGAGGAGGGGACCGGAACATGAACGAATTCTGGGCAGGTGTTGTCAGTTCCGTAGTAGTCAGCGCTGCATTTGCCTTCCTGGGTTGGATCGCCTCACCTTCCGCTCGACTAAGAGTCAGGCACACGCTCCTGAAAAGCATGAATGCGGAAATTGTAGAGAGGTTTGCGACTCAGCGCAGCGCTGCCGCAGAAATCTCTACTCGCTTGGCTGGAGCGCAAGAAGTCAGGATCTTGGCTGGTCGAGGAAATGAGTTGCAGAGAGATACCTTCCGCGCATTGTGGGCAGAGGCTGATCGCAAGGAAATCAAGATCTTACTGCCCGACCCGGAGAGGTCAGGGCCGGGAACCTGGATCGACGACCATCAGCAGGAGGCTCTTTCTTACGATGGTGGCCAAGGTGATCGAATGATCGAGGAGAGCATACGCAGCAATGTGCAATATGTGCGGAACAGGATAGCCCGCCTCGAACGTGCCGAAATGCGCCTTTATGATCTGCCGATCGTTGCGCGTCTCGTCATAACGGAGAAGTGGGCATTCATTACCCCTTACTCGGAAAGGCGCCATGGCGCGGACTCCCCATGCGTCATGGTGATGTCCGGTAACCCGATTTATGAGCTGGCTGAGCGCATGTTCGCGCAGTTTCAAAAGGCGAGCCGAATTCCGTGATTGGCCGAAGCTCTAATCTCCACGGAGCTTCAGACGTGCGTAGGAGGACTGCAACGCCTTCGAGGTAGGCCACTTCTTCTTGCCCTGGGTCTTGCCGGGGATCTTTGTGAGCTGGGTTTTTGCTGGTCAAGGGCGGTGGGCTCGTGCGCCTGGTGGTCGTCGTTGGTCGTCATCGGACTGTTGAGCACCCGCGGACGGCCCAGGGACGGCCCAGCGTCGCCGCACCCGACTGGACGCCGGCGCTCTCGATGCGCCCGTCCGAACCTCAGCCGATGACAGTCAGCCACGACGGCGGGTGCGCCGACCGACCACGCACGCGTGTGCCTCGCTGCACCCCCACCGGCCTCAGCCAAGCTGCCAATGCCGTCGACCAGAGGAGCCACGACGGCCAGGCCGCTATGACGGTGCTGAGCCATCAGCTTGGGAAGCTAAGGGCATCTGGGGTCTGCTCAGCGTCTGACCTGCGGTGGAGCGGTGTCGGTGGCTGGTTTGCGGTCGATTGGCTCTCCGGTATTCCCCGTGGTTCCCCGCACGATCTGGCACGGGTCTGGCACGAACCGTACGGCGAGCGAGGAAAGTTCAACTACAGGGCCGTCGGTCCCCCTGCAGCAGTGCGTACTGATCGACGACAGTCACCGCGGAGCATGTTTTGTAGGTCGGCATGGCTCTTGTCGTGGGGAAGGCTCTTAGCAAGGGCGTAGCGCACCCACGGACTTGGATCTGTTGCCAGGCCGGGACCCAGTTGTTCCGGTGTGCAACCCGTGACGCACCACAGGTGGGCTGCCAAAGCACGAACGCGCTCTGAAGAGTGGCCGGCCAAGACGGTCGGAGGTAGCAAGCTATGCGCTGGCGAGAGCTTGCCAAGGGCTTCCACCGTGAGGCGTTCGGCATTGCCTTCTACTTGGGCGAGACATGGAAGCGCGAGATCGATGATCTGTTGGGCATCAGCCGAGGTGTCAGCCAGGTGGGCCGCTGTTGACATGCCGTGGTAGCGCAAGGTGGTCAGTCCCATGTTCAACTGGAAACGGTCGTAGGCGTTCGCAATGGCGAGATCATCTTGGGCGCTGCCGTCGAGGACGCCTTCAGCCGCTTCCAGGGCTGCATTGAATGAGCGGGCGCGTTGTTCCGTGCTCAAGTAGGGAGCAAGGATCGCGAGTGCATCAAGTGCATCTTGGCGTACGTGAGCTGTGTGCTGCTGGCTGCGAACACGGGCTGTCATGGCCTCTGCGAAGGACTGCTGCTCGGTCGACTGTAGAAGATGCCCGATCAGGAGAGCCGCTTGTGCCCGCGTTGCGGTGAGGGCCGGGTCAGGGCTGTCGCATTGGCCGAGGGCTCGATCAAGGAATTTCCGTGCCAATGGTCGAGCTGCGTGAGCCGGCGCTCCTGCCAAGATCAAGGCGAGGGCGGCGTCTGCGTTATTAGTCGTAGCTGCCGTGGTGCAGCGCTCATGGACCACTGACGGCTGGAGACGGAGCGCTGCCTCACCTTGCCCGAGCACTGTGTTGGCTATGAATGCGTCGATCAATAGGCCATGACAGACGCGGTCGATGGCCTCCACTTGGAGTGGGCCGGAGTGCCGCAGAGCAATATCGATGAGTGCGTGCGCGTACGCTTCGTCGCGGGTGCGATCGCGGCGTGCCGTACTCTCCAGGACCCTGGAGGTGGCATCGAGGAAGTGCAGGGCCTGCGCGGTGGTCGATGCGTTAGCCAACCGACCGAAGGCACCGAAGGCTGCCCTCCGTGGGTCGCGGGTTCCGAAAGGAACGGGCTGTTCGTTGGCGATCTCCGTCAAAGCCGCGTCGGCCCAGTTGCGGGCGTCGTCATCAGGTATCAGGTCAGCAGCCACTTGCACAGCGACGAAAGTGCTGTGCCGTCTCCACGGTGGGTGGTCAGGCAGGTCTTCAGGAACCGGTAGAGAGAACGGTGCCTCGGGCAAACGACCGCTGAGCCGTTCGAGAGCCTTGTCAGCACCAGCCGTGATGAAATGGCTGACGGCTGATGCAGGCTCTCCGTTGTCGAGATGAGTGCGGCCGAGTATTTCGTGGGCTTCGCGTTCCTCGAGCCAGGCGGCGGAGGCCACAGCCTGTCGCAGGTACTGGGTGAAACTCTGCAATATCTCAGCTGGACTGGCCTGGTTTGCTAGTCGACCCAGGGCCCGTTCGCGGGCGGAGAACGGCTGTGGCATGGCGCTGCCATTCCCGGCAGAACGTAGGACAGTCGCCGTGGGGTACGCCTCGCCGATCCTGTGGCCCTGTAGGTCGTAACGGATACGGACAAGGTTGTGGGCCTCGGTCCATACCGCAGCGTCCAGGTGATTGCCGCACTGGACAGCGCGCTCGATCGCCTCGTCATAGCGGTCGAGGGCCTCTTGGGCCTGGCCGCGGTTGGCCAAGTATCTGCCATGGCGAGCCAACAGAAGCGCGGTGATTGGCCGGGGGAAGTCGGCTCGGGCGGATCGGGCAAGTGCGATCCACGCAGTTCCGGTGAGGTCGACATCAGCCATGCATGCTCGCAGCCGCGCAAGCAACAGCTCATCGCCCTGATTGGTAGTGGCGGCGAAGCTGGACAAGGCGGCTTCTCGCGGTCTCAATAGGTCCAGTCGACCAGCTGCAATGGCATGCTCTGCGAACCAGGTAGCGGACAATAAGCCATATGGATCGCTGGCATTAAGATCGTCGATGCTGGCCGAAACCTCATCTAGGGTGACCGGGTGAAAGTGCTCGTAAGCTGCGAGATCACCGAGAGCGTTCGCCGCGCGGATCAGCTCGCCCGGCGCCTCGACCTGATCACTTGCGAGTCGCTGACTAATTGCCACACCACGCCACACCTCGCCTGAAGATAATGCTCTGGCCAGTACTGCCAAGCCAGCGACAACGCTGGCTGTGTGCTCTCCGGCCTGATGGTGAGCGTCGGACTGCCGTTGACGCACTGCCAGCGCAAATGGGGCCCATGTCGAATCCTCAAGGGCGGCGGCGACGCGCTCGTAATGAACTGCCGCGGCGCTGGGGGCCCGCCCCTCGAGAGCATGGGCTTCCTTGAGCTCCTCGGCCAGTCCAAGATGGGCAATCGGTCCTCGCAGCAGAGCGTCAGGCTCGACTTCCGCCGGGCGCTGCCTGTCCCCCAGTGAGAGAAAGCGGGGCTTTAGGCGTGGAGCCAGGTACTGGCGCAGCATGGCCTCGGTGACATGAGCGGCGGCAGGGGCCCAGTCACCCACCAGATGCTCGATCCGACTGAGTACCTCCTCCGCTGCTCTTGGGGAATCTTCAGAGGCCACGTTGCGTAGCCGGTTGACCGCCTCAGTCCGATCGCGTTCGTCACCGCTTTCCAAGCGGATGTGCTTGACCCGCAGAGCAGACAAAAGACGCCAAGTCAGTTCTTCGGGGGATACGATGGCGGTATCGATTCCACGGGCTGCTGCTGCCGTAGCCACCACCTTGTCGAGCTCGCGGAGGCGGGCTCGCACCTTCTCATTCGTAGGGCCCGAACAGGCAGCTTCGATTCGAAATTGATCCGGCCCTCTTCCGGCCGCGATCAGGGTCAAGCTGGCGACCTCATGCCCGTGGACGTTACGGTCTGCAACCGCGAGAACCAGCCGGTAACGGCCTTGCTGAATCTCTTGCCAGTGTTCGGAGATCTCCATCAGGAAGCTGCCGATCAGGGCCACGGTTGATCCGTTCGACGGCACGAACTCAGGATCTCGGCGGACACCGATACCTACACGGAACTCCTCATCACCATTTTGTGGCCTGCCGATGATCAGGATGTCGTCGACCTTGCTGAACTGACTCGCCTGCAGCTTGATCTCAACCGGTATAAGCACCGGGTCGCCGAGCTCCTCTAGCGGACCGCGTGTCAGCAGGGAAGAGAGAAGGACTGCGGCATAGCGGTGTTCCAACACCGTGCCTCCGCCGCCCGTCGAGTACGGCGAGACACCCATCAGCGAGCTCCTGTCTCGTTGGCCGAGGACACGAAGCAAGCCTAACTCGCGGCACACCTCGGCATTGCGGGCTCGGCCGATGCGGTCGAGTAACCCCGGTGTGCACAAGGAGGGTGGGCCATGATCTCGGGGAGCCGAGCCCTCCACGGCCCGACGGGGCCCTGGCCTTGTCGAAGAGGCCCAAGACGCTGACGAGGGGTCAGAGGGCCGCACCCAAGCGTCACCGCACTGCATACCAGGGGTTGGCCACCATGCCCAAGGGGTGTCCGAAGTCGGTGTACACCTTGCCGTCCCGGATTTCGAACCAGGGCGCCGTACCCGTGGCGTCAGGATGCCCGAAGTCCGGATACAGCCTCCCATCGCGGACTTGGAACCACGGTGCGGCACTTATTCCGTGGGGGTGTCCGAAGGCCGTGTACACCTTGCCGTCACGGACTTCGAACCAGGGTGCCGCCCCCACACCTTCCGGATGCCCAAAATCGGGGTAAAGCCTCATGAGAAGCATTCTGCGAAAGAAGTCAGGCTCTATTATGCGGACCGGCGAGCGTGTTGATCGCTTTTGTGGATTCTGATCACTTTACTTGCGTCGAAATCCTCCGAAAGGTAATAATCCTTTTCTGAATACCGCCAGGGAGAATTTCGGACGTCCCATGCGGCATCTATTTCGGCCTCATCGAGCAAATTGACATACGACCCGTAATCGACACAATACCCGTCGTACAACTCGCCCCGCTGCCTCTTGGTGGTAAGTGCTGGCCGAATGAGGTGAATCAGGCGCGCGTCATGAAGATCCAAAAGTGAGGTAGGAGGGTCGCTTCTTCTCTTCACTAGGAAGGTTCGGGATCTACCCTCGATCACGACAGCCCTCTCTATCCTTTTCCACAGCGACCAAGCGGATTTGTTTTGTGTGACCGTAACCTCCTTATCCATGGTGAAATGCTTCATTGCCGCTTTACGGACGTGGGACCGCTGGATCTTGTTTTGTCCGGCGCAGAGTGCTGCCTTACCTAGCAGCTGAATTGCGTCTCGTGGAATGCCTTCCGCGGCCCTCACGAGTTCCTCGAAAGCCCCCGGCCCGCATAGGTCGTGAATGAGAGCGTTGCGATCCGGGTAGGGGATTCCCCTGTTGTACTCCTTTAGCAGCACCTCTAGGTGGCGGTAGATGAGCTCGGCGAAGAATATTCGCGCTTCTCGTCCCGCTTCTCCTTCCTGGAGATGCTCGTCCAGATTCAAGGAGGCTCCGGTGTCAGCACTGGGCTCGAATCCCAAGGAGTCGGAGGTCTGTCGTGCAGGTTGATAGAAGCGGGATCGCCGTTCGATTGCCCCAATCTTGACGACCCATCCACGCAGGGGAAAGATGGTTCTACGCAACATATCTGCCAGGATTGGTTGGAGCGGCAGAGGGATGCTAGTCCACTCGTCCAGGAGTATCCAAATCCGATGAGGATGCACCTCGTTCGCTATCTTCTCTGCCGCAGACCTCAGTTGTCCGAAAACCACCCTCGGAATTTCTGTTCCCCATCGTTGGCGCGACCTCTTGCTTGCGCTCTTTGCAGACCTCTTGCTGCTGGACTCAATGCCAGCCTCTATCCCCTTCGAGGATACTTTTACATTCCCCCGACTCCCGGATTCTTGGATATCGTCTCTCGCTATCTCTTCTGTCTCTGAAACGTCCCCTTTGACTTTTACCTGAGTGCTTGCGTCAACAAATTCATCCAGCACGTGCAGCATGCATTCAAATTCGTTCTCTTCTATCGCGCTCGCCAGAAGAGCGCTGTGAATTCCCTCAAGGATGTCAACGAGCAGGGTTGTTCCTCTTAGGCTTATAGGCTCGCTGTCATCCGCATACAGGCCCGTATTGGATCCGATATGGCGCAGATCTAGGTATATTGGAAGGTCCCCAGATTCCCGCACTGTGGCGGCCAAGTGGTAAAGGGTGTGGGTCTTTCCTGTGCCTCGTCGACCGTAGAGGATCTGGTTATCTGGTCCACGCAGGGCGTCCGTGAGGGGCTGTACCTTCACGAAAGTTCGAACGAGAGTTTCTGGCTCATTCTTTTCTGCCCTCGTGGCAATTTGAGAAGCCAGAATGTTGAGGGATCGTGAATGCTCCATGACCGCTCCCCCTGTCAAGCTGTCGAGCGAACGAAACCCTTAACACCAGACCACCACAAGTGGCCGTGCACTGCCACTGGAGGTGAGGACGAGGTCGGTGGAGCGGCTTTGGGGTGGCGCTGCTTTGGCGCGAGTGATCATGGCTCCGTAAGCTTCCGGCGCGTCGGGCGGTCTGTGGACCTGCCCGTTAAAGCACGACGTTGGGGCCATGATCTTCGAGGCTCGCGCCAAAGTGGCTCCGTAAAGCCGCGGAGCCGACCGCCCCAGCCACGACGTAGCCCTTCTCTGACATCAGGCGGCTGATCGCTGTGCGCGCGGCACGGACACCGGCCGGGCTGGAGCGGGACGGAGGCAGGAGCGCAGGCCCGGCCGGGGGCCGGGCCGCGGGCGGGGAGCGGAGCGAGCCGCCTTGAATCGGTAAAGAAGGTTGTAACTCAGTTGGTCTGCTGGTCCTGTCCGGTCCCGGTAGATGCTTGACACTTCGGTCCCAGCTGATGGTTGACAGTGGCCGTGTTCGGCTTTTCTGTGCGCGTCGTTGCGGCGTGTGTGGGGAGGCCGGGATTGGCGCTGGTGGAGTTGTCGGTTGTCGAGCAGAGATACCGGGCTGTGCTTGCGGTGCTGGCGGGTTCGACGGTGACGGAGGTTGCCGCGCAGCTGGGTGTGTCGCGGCAGACGGTGAGCGGGTGGAAGTCTCGGTATGAGGCCGCGGGGCTGGCCGGGCTGGCGGACCGGTCGCGCAGGCCAGCGTCGTGTCCGCATCAGGCGTCTGCCGACGTGGAGGCGGCTGTGTGCGAACTGCGGCGCAAACATCCGAAGTGGGGGCCGCGGCGGGTCGCTCATGTGCTGGAGAAGTCCGGGACGGTGGATCCGGTGCCGTCACGGATGACCGTGTATCGGATCCTGGTCCGCCATGGGCTGGTGGAGCCGGGAGTGCGGCGCCGGAAGCGGTCCGATTACAAGCGCTGGCAGCGCGACCGTGCGATGCAGTTGTGGCAGATGGACATCGTCGGCGGGGTCATGCTGGTCAACCAGGTCACCGGCGAACTGTCCGAGGCGAAGGTCGTGACCGGTGTGGATGACCATTCCCGGTATTGCGTGATCGCGTCGGTGGTCGAGCGGGCGACCGGGCGGGCGGTCTGTGCGGCGTTCGCCCGGGCCTTGCAGAGGTTCGGGGTGCCGGAAGAGGTGCTGACCGACAACGGCAAGCAGTTCACCGACCGGTTCGGGCCCGGGGGTGAGGTGCTGTTCGACCGGATCTGCCGGGAGAACGGGATCGCGCACCGGTTGACCCAGCCGGCGTCTCCGACCACGACGGGCAAGGTGGAGCGGTTCCATCAGACGCTGCGGCGTGAACTCCTCGACGACTGCGGGGCGTTCGAGAGCATCGGGGCGGCTCAGGCGGCGCTGGATGCGTGGGTGGAGGAATACAACTCCGTGCGGCCGCATCAGGCCCTGGACATGCAGTCTCCGTCGGACCAGTTCACCCCGGTTCCCGAGCAGGAACGGGATGTGCTGGGCCTGCGGGTGCCCGGAGTGCTCGGGCTGGTGCCGCAGCAGAGGCCTGCCCCCGCCGAGCAGGAACCGGCTGAGGCGATGCCGGTCAGTCCGCTTGAGGAGATCGCGCCATCGGCGCAGGTGCAGGACGGCGGACCGGTGGAGTTCGAGCGGGTGGTGCCTGTGAGTGGGAATCTGCAGGTCGCGGGCAAGCAGTTCTGGCTGGGCCCGGCCCGCTCGGGCCTGACGGTGACGTTCTGGGCCGACACGCAGGTGATCCACCTGCTGATCGCCGGGTCGCGGATCAAGTCGGTGCGGTCCCACCTGTCGGTGGCGGACCTGGCCCAGCTGGCAGCCCGGGGTGGGCGTGCGGCGGGGCCGTCGCCGCTGCCGACGGGTGACGGCACTGCGTTCGAGGTGGACCGGACAGTGAACAACCACGGACTGGTGGGCCTGGGCGGGCGCCAGGTGCTGGCGGCGGAGATCCTCGGCGGGCGGCGGGTGAGCATCCGTATCGAGGAGGCCACGCTGTCGTTCTTCGACCTGACCTCGAGGGAGCTGCTGCGAGTGCGGCCCAACCCGCTCACCAGCGAGGAGGTGCAGCGGTTGCACGGCCTGCGGCCCGCGGGCCCGCCGCCCCGGCCCCGGATGGAGCCGGTGCGGGTCCAGCGGCGGGTCAGCGCGGTCGGCACGGTCATGGTCTGCCGCCAGGTCGTCCACCTCGGCCGGCCCTACGCGGGGCAGACGGTGATCATGCACGTGTCGGAGTCGACGATCACCGTCGAGCTGGACGGTCAGGCCCGGGTCATCCAGCGCACCACCGACATGCCCGTCCGCAACGTGAAAGCGAACAAGCCCTACAAGGTGTCCGATGTTGTCTAGGCCCACCGTCAAGCATCAGCTGGGACCAGAACGTCAAACATCACCTGGGACTAGACATGGTCTGCTGGTCCGGTCGGGGCTTGAAGTCGTATGCACATGACGGCAGTTGCCTGCCTTCGCGGTGCGCGAGCGGTAGGAAGACCACTGGTCGGATTGTCCAGGTGATGCGGGTCTTGTTGTGGGTGACTGACACAGTGCAGGGCTCGCAGCGCAAGAGGGCTCGACGGGTCTCTATGCGGCCGTCGTACAGCCACTCCCACGCCTGGGCGGATGCGTCCGGGTCGAACGCCGGTGAGATCGTGCGGAGCGCGACGGCAACCCATCTGTCGGCCTGCGGCGCCGAGTAGGCGTCGAACGACCCCTGGAGCTCTAACCCGCCTTCTCGGTCAAGGTTTTCGGTCCAGCACTCACACCAGTAGCCGCGGCGGGTCTCGTCCTTCAGCACAGACGGTCTCCCGGTCGGGTGCCGGTGAAGAGTTCCGCGGTGACGGTGTAGCCGGCCTTGCTGCCGTGGATGGCGACTCGGTGGGCGAGTGCGGTGACCATGCCCAGGCCCCGGCCGTGTTCGGCCTCGGCGTCCTGGTGCTCGGCCTTCGGGGCCGTACCGGTGCCTCCTCCGTCCGTCACTGACAAGGCGATCACGTTCCGGGTCACCGCTAGGGCCAGGTGGAAGCTGCCCGTCTCCAGGCCGCTGGCCGTGTGGAGGATCGCGTTCGCGCTCAGTTCGCTCACGATCAGTTCGGCGTCGTCGGCAAGGGGTGATCCGCGCAGGATGTCGCGGGTCCAGCGGCGGGCCCGGCTCACCTCTTCGGGAAAACCTGGGCAAGTGAGTCCCCAGACCCGGGCGGTGCTCGTATACTCGTGCATACAAGTTCCTTCGTGCTGGTAGGCCGCCATGTGCAGCGGGTTCGGGCTAGACGAGTTTCACGCCGTCATGGGCGCGGATGGCCGGCGGGGACGCTGCGTCCAATGCGTCGGTGACGCGGATCGCGTACGCCTCGTCGGCAAGCTCGGTGACTTCTTCACGGGTGGCCCAGCGCAGGGCGCGGGTCTCGTCGCCGGTGGTCGGTGTGCCGTCGGCCGCCTCGCACCGGAAGACCAGCGAGACGATCAGGCCCGTCATGTTCTTGTAGACGCCGGTCAGGGTCGCGGGGAGCGCGATCTTGATGCCGGTCTCTTCGAGCACTTCGCGCTGGAGGGCCTCCGGGATGGTTTCCTCGCGTTCGAGGACTCCGCCCGGCGGTTCCCAGTGGCCGTTGTCGCGGCGCTTGATCAAGAGGGCGCGGCCCTGGTCGTCGACGATGACTCCGGCGACGCTCACGGAGTGCGGACGGTCGGTGCTCACGTTCCTCGGCCCTCTCGGCTGGCTAGGCTCTCCACCGTAGCAACAACAAATGCCCACTCGTCTAGATATCTAAAGGAGTACACGTGCCCTCTCTTCCTTCCGGCCTCCTCGGCGATCTCGACCCCACGAGCGATCGTGCGGTCTTTCGGCAGATCGCCGACCAGCTGCGCGAGGCCATCGACCGTGGGCGGTTCAAGGAGGGCGAGAAGCTGCCCTCGGAAGCGGAACTTGTCGATCACTACGGGGTATCCCGGATGACGGTCCGAAACTCCTTCTCCGTCCTCCAGGGCGAAGGACTCGTGCACGCCGAGCACGGCAAGGGCGTCTTCGTGCGACCACGGCCGCCCGTGCGGCGTCTCGCCTCCGACCGGTTCGCCCGGCGCCACCGCGAGCAGGGCAAGTCCGCCTTCATCGTCGAAGCGAACGCCGCCGGCAGTCACCCCCAGGTCGACAGTCTTGAGGTGAAGGAAGAGAAGGCCAGTCAGGACGTCTCGACCCGGCTTGGGTCCGTGCGGCGGGTGCTGGCTCGTCGGCGCCGGTATCTCCTCGACGGTCGTCCGGTCGAGTTCGCCACGTCCTATCTCCCCCTCGACATCGCGCGCGGTACGCCGATCGCCGAACCCAACCCCGGCCCCGGCGGCATCTACGCCCGGCTGGAGGAGCTGGGCCATCGCCTCGACCACTTCGAGGAGGAGATCCGCGCCCGGATGCCCTCGCCCGCCGAGGTGAAGACGCTGCGGCTGGCCTCCGGTGTGCCGGTCATTCACCTGATCCGCACCGCCTTCGACGCCGAAGGGCGGGCCGTGGAGGTCTGCGACACGGTCATGGCGGCGGACGCGTACGTGCTGTCGTATCAGCTCCCGGCGACGTGATGAGGTGATTTGCGGTGGTGCGCGGGGGTGCTTCTCCGGCTCGTACACCCCAACAGGCATACTCGTATAGACGAGTGGGCAAGTGGTGTGGCAGGGTGGTCCGCGTGAGCCCGGAGATCGGGTTCACAGACCGCATCATGTATAGACGAGTAGATGGGTGAACTGCCTTGCGCACCATTCGTGTTGAGACCTCGGCCGCCACGATCCTGCTGACCGAGGCCCCTGAGCCCAAGGTCCGGGACCGGCAGACGGGCGAGATCGCCAAGGACGCCGTCAGCGGGGAAGCGCTGATGACGATCGGCGTCGTCTACATCGAGGACGGGGAGTCGTCGCTGTTCAAGGTCACCGTGCCGGAAGGCGGTGTGGCCGAAGGGCTGACGCTGGGGGCGCCGGTCGCGCTGCCGGGGCTGGTCGCCCGGCCGTGGGAGTCGGTGTTCAACGGACAGCAGCGTCACGGCATCGCCTTCCGCGCCGCCGCGGTGACTCCGGCCGCCTTCCCGGCCGCCATGGGGGCCACCGCCTGATGTCCGATCTGGTGACACTTCTGGAGGTGGGTGGTCCTGTCGCCGCACTCGGTGGCGGGGCCGCCTACGCCCGGGGCAAGCACCCCCGCGTGTACTGGCCCACGGTCGGCCTGCCGATATCCACCGCCCGGCTCCTCGGCTCCTACGGCTCGGTCATGGAGGCGTGCGGGCTGACCGTGGCGCCGTCCCGGCTGCGGGTCCTCGCCGTCAAGGCCACCACTCGGCGGGAGGTCCGGCCGGTACCGCCTCGGCGGGGCATCATCCGGCCCACCTCGACCGGGCTGCGGCTCCGCCTCCGGCTCGCCCCTGGACAGGAACCCGCCGACGTCGCAGCCTCGGCCGAACGGCTGCGGCATGCCTGGGGCGTGCACGCCGTGTACGTGACGACGGTCAAGCCGGGCGTGGTCGAACTGCGGCTCGTCGGCTTCGATGTGCTGCGGAACGTGCGGATGCCGCGCAAAACCACCGCCGAAATCCTCAAGGTGCCCGTGGCGCTGCGAGAGGACGCGACCCCGTTCGTGCGCGACTACCGGACCATCCCTCACCAACTAACCCTCGGCGCCACGCTGTCGGGCAAGTCCATGTACCTGCGCCACCTGATCACTGGGCTCGCCCGGCAGGCCGTCGCCCTGGTCGGCATCGACTGCAAGCGCGGTGTGGAGCTGGCGCCGTTCGCCTCCCGGCTCTCCGCTCTCGCCACCGACCCCGACGAAGCCGCCGAGCTGCTGCCCGTACTCATCAAGGAAATGGAGGATCGCTACGACCTGATCAAGGCCCGGCAGGGAATCGCCCCCGGCACTCCCGACGAGGAGATCACCTCCGACATCTGGGGCCTGCCCGACAGCGAACGCCCGGTACCGATCGTGCTGTTCGTCGACGAGGTGGCCGAACTCTTCCTCGTCGCCACGAAGAAGGACGAGGAACGCCGGGACGAGATGGTCACCCAGCTCATCCGGCTCGCCCAGCTCGGCCGCGCCGCCGGGATCTACCTGGAGGTATGCGGGCAGAGGTTCGGCGCCGAGCTGGGCAAGGGCGCCACCATGCTCCGGGCCCAGCTCACCGGCCGGGTCTGCCACCGCGTCAACGACGAAGCCTCCGCGAAGATGGCCCTCGGCGACATCGCCCCCGAGGCGGTCTTCGCCGCCTGCGCCATCGCTCCCGAGCTGCCTGGCCTGGCCGTGGCCGGTGACACCTCCGGCGGCTGGTCCCGCATCCGCACCCCGTACCTCTCCCTCGGCGCCGCCGCCGAGATCTGCCGGGATGCGGCCCACCTGGTGCCCGACCTGCCCGCGCTCAAGCCGTTCCAGCCCTACGTGCCCGTACGGCCCGTCGAGTCCACCGCCCCGGTAGTACAGCCGCGCCCGGTGACCGACTGAGCCTCACTCCCAATCCGGTCGGCGTGACCGTCTCGCGCCACGTCCCTACCCCTGCCACGCCTGAACCCGAAAAGGAGCCGCATCATGCGCGCCCAACTGGCCCGTGTCGACGCGGTGCTCGTCCAGGCGCTCATCGCCGCCGCGTTGTCCTTTGCCCACCTGCACGACATCGCCCTGGCGGCCGGACAGGACGGGTGGAAAGCGTGGGCCTATCCCGTCTCGGTCGACCTGCTGCTCGTCGCCGCCTGGCGCCGACTGCGCTCGGGTGAGGCGAAAGCCGCCGGGTGGTGCTGGTTCGTCATCGCCCTCGCCGCCTCCCTCGGCGCAAACGTCGCCACCGCCGGCCTCCTCGACATGAACGACGTCCCGGCCTGGCTGCGCATCCTCGTCGCAGGCTGGCCCGCCGTCGCCTTCCTCGGCGGAACCCTCCTCGCCCACACCACACCGACAACGACCGACGAGAACACCGAGCACAAGGACGACCCCGTGGACCAGGAGACCGCCCCCGAACCGGCCAGCAAATTCGCCCTGGAGGAACCGTCACCGACTCCGTCGGCCATGGAGCCACCGCCGCCCGAGCGGCCTGCCGTTGCCGTCCCGGCCGCTCTCGTCGAACACGCCCGCAAGGTCGCTGCCGAGCACCACACCCGCACCGGAACACCCATCGACACCCCCACCCTTCGCGCCCGCCTCGGCGTCCCCGTACCCATGGCCGAAGCCATCGCCGCCCACCTCTGAAAGGAACCCCGATGTCCGCCAACCGCCGCTTCCGCAACGTCACCCGCATCGGCCCTGTCCAGGTCGCCACGTCCTACGACGGCCGGGGCCGTGAGAAGCACACCGCCGCATGCACGGCTCCGCGCTGCGGCTTCTCCGCCGACTACGACAGCCGCGCCGCAGCCGAGCTGGCCGCCCGCACCCACCGTTGCCCCGTCCGCTGATCCTCCGAAGGGACCCCGCACACCGTGACCGTCAGCCTGCCGCTCGTCGTCGTCCTCGGCCTCTTCGCCTGGGGCGCGGTCAAGTTCCTCGGCGTCCGCACCTGGGTCGTCGTACTGATCGCCCTCTTCGGCTTCTGGCTCTCGCAGACCTTCCTCGCCCCCGCCATCGAGTCCGGCACGCGTACCGGCGTGGACGTCATAAACGGCTCACATGCCTAGACGAGTAGATGAGGAGATGTAACCGTGTTCCTGCCCAAGTACCCCGACAACCCCACCCCGCCGCCCGCACACGCCCACACCCCGGCCGACCCGGCGCCCGTCCGGCGCACGCTCCCGGCGGTCCACATCAGCCCCGCCGTGGTGGCGGCCGTGGTCATGGGTGGTGTCGTCCTCACCGCGCTCCTGGCCGCCGTCGCCGTCTCGGCCATCTCCGTTGCCGTCGCGGCCGTGGTCCTGCGCTCCCTGCTGCGCGAACAGAACCGGCGCTGAACCGCGCCAAGCACCTGGGGCGGCACACACGACCAAGCATCTGCCGCCCCGGGGCCACAACTCCTGACCGAGCCAGTCAGAAGGAGACCGCCATCTTCGCCCGCACCACTCCGCCCCCGCTTCCGGAACTCGCGAAGCTCGCCGAGCACGGCACTCTGCCCGGTATCCTCCGCCAGCTCTCCGGCCTCGGCGGCTGCACCCACCCGATCCGCCTGGACGGCCACCGCACCGAGTACGACATCGACACCACGACCGGCGAGATCGGCCGCGTCCTCCAGCACCTCGACTCCACCGACCTCCCGGCCGGGAACCTCCTCGTCCGCTGCAACAACCGCCGCACCACCCGCTGCGCGGCCTGCGCTGAGGTCTACCGCCGTGACACCTTCCACCTGATCACCTCGGGCCTGCGCGGCGGCAAGGGCGTCCCCGAACACGTCGGCACCCACCCCCGCGTCTTCGCCACCTTCACCGCCCCGAGCTTCGGCCCGGTCCACAACCGTCCTTCCAGCGGGCGCCCCTGCCGCTGCGGCACCCGCCACGACCAGGACGACGCCGTACTCGGTACCGCGCTCGACCCGGACACCTACGACTACGAAGCGGCCGTTCTCTGGAACGCTCACGCCGGGCCGCTCTGGCGGCGCTTCTCCACCTACCTCCGCCGGGAAGTCGCCAAGCGCGCCGGCCTGTCACAACGCCGCTTCCGTGAACACGCACGCGTGTCATTCGCCAAGGTCGCCGAGTACCAAAAGCGCGGCGCTGTCCACTTCCACGCCGTGATCCGCATTGACGGCCCTACCGGGGGAGACGCCCTACCTCCGGCCTGGGCCACGGCCGAATTGCTCACCGACGCCATCGAGGCAGCGGCGACCAAGGTCCGCGTGGACGGCCCGGTCATCGACGGCCGCGCCCACACCTTCACCTTCGGCCGCCAACTCGACGTCCGCACCATCCGCTCCGCGGACTTCAACGACGGCCAGGAACTGACCGAGCGGGCCGTGGCCGCGTACATCGCCAAGTACGCCACCAAGGGCGCCGAGACCGCCACGGGAGCTCTCGACCGGCCGCTGAAGTTCGCCGCCGAACTCGCACAGCTCGACATCAGCGACCACGCCCGCCGCCTCATCCGAACCGCCTGGACCCTCGGCGCCCGCAAAGACCTCGAACACCTCCGCCTGCGCGCCTGGGCCCACATGCTCGGCTTCCGCGGCCACTTCTCCACCAAATCCCGCCGCTACTCCACCACCCTCGGCGCCCTCCGCGACGCCCGCACCCAATGGCGCCGCGCCCAAGCCGCTGCAGCCCTGCCCGAGCGCGAGAACGCCACGACGTACGTCCTCGCCCACTGGATCTTCGCCGGAACCGGCCTGACCGACACCGAAGCCTGGCTCGCCACATCCCTCGAACCCGCCCCCGGAACGGAAGGAGAACCCACCCATGCATGACGACGAACTGCTGACGGTGCCTGACGTGATGGCGCGGCTCAAGCTCGGGCGCTCCACGGTCTATGACCTCATCCGCTCCCGTCGTCTGCCCTCGATCACCATCGGCCGGTGCCGTCGCATCCCCGCACGGGCTGTCCGCGAGTACATCACCAGCGAAATGGAGGCGGCTGCCTGATGGCCGGCCAGCGCAAGCGCAACCCCAACGGGGCGGGCACGATCACCAAGCGCAAGGACGGCCGCTATCAGTGCGCCGTCTATGTGCTCCAGCCGGACGGCACCCGCGCCCGTAAGTTCGCCTACGGCAAGACCTGGCAGGAGTGCGACACCAAGCGCCGGGAGCTGCTCGCCAAGGCCGACCAGGGCGTGCCCGTGCCGACCCGCTCGGCCAAGCTCTCCGAGTGGCTGCCGTACTGGCTGGACAATGTGATCAAGCCTCGCCGGAAGCTCAGCACGTACGACAAGTACGAGTCACACGTCCGGCTCTACCTGGTGCCGCTGCTCGGCTCCAAGCGGCTCGAATCCCTGGCCGTCGCCGACGTGCGCCGCTTTCTCGTCCGTCTGGAGAAGGAGACCACTGCGGCAACGGCCAAGGAATCGCACCGCGTTCTGCGTTCCGCCCTGTCCTCCGCCTGCCGCGAGGAGCTGATCACACGCAACGTCGCCAAGCTCGTCGAGCCGCCCCGCACGGACAACCGGGAGCTGAAGCCCTGGAGCCTGGATGAGACGCTCGCCTTTCTCGCCGCGTCCCGCAGAGACCCGCTCTACGCGGCCTTCGTGCTCGCCATCGCCATGGGCCTGCGCCGGGGGGAGATCATCGGTCTTCGCTGGTCCGACCTCGACCTCGAAAACCGCGTTCTCTACGTCCGCCAGCAGACCCAGCGGCGCCGTGGTGTCCTGTACGACGACGACCCCAAGAGCCGCCGCCGACGCGTCGTCCCCCTGCCCGCGCTCTGCATCGCCCCGCTGCGCTGGCACCGCATGCGGCAGTCCGCTGCACGCGCCAAGGCGGGGGAGCAGTGGCACGAGTCGGGCTACGTCTTCACCACCCGCACCGGTCGCCAGGTCGAGCCCCGGAACGTCTACCGTTCTTTCACCCGCGTCGCCGAGTCCGCCGGCCTCCGCGTCATCCGGCTCCATGACGCTCGCCACGGCACGGCCACCCTCCTCACGGCGGCCGGAGTCGCGCCCCGAGTCGTGATGGAGATCCTCGGGCACAGTCAGATCAGCATCACCATGGACGTGTACACGCACGTCGTGCAGGACACGCAGCGCGAGGCGATCAGCCACATGGATCGGCTGCTCAAGCGGCGGCCGGTTGCGCGTGATCGCCCTCGTTGATGTCAAAAGTGGATGTCAAAGGCCCCGGACCATGATCGGTCCGGGGCCTTTTGGCTGGTGCCCCCGGCAGGATTCGAACCTGCGACACCCGCTTTAGGAGAGCGGTGCTCTATCCCCTGAGCTACGAAGGCAGAGGCTTGTGGGAAACCTTGTTGAAAATCCAGCCTGTGGATCTTCGACGAGGAATACAAACCTGCTGGTCAGACGTAGTGCACGCTCTCCGCAGTACCACATCAGCGGACAAAGCGACGCGTCAACGGCCGACCAGGGACAGCGTAGCGGATGCGCGCCAACGAGCGTCGTCGGGACAAGAAACAGGTGAGAGGAGTGGCAAGAGCGAGGGCACCCGCAGTTCGGCCCTGGCGGCCCTGGCGGCCCTGGCGGCCCTGGCGGCCCTGGCGGCCTCGGCGGCCCCGGCGACCGTCGGCGACGTGGCGGGTCGGCTGTTGTTAGGCTGCGCCACCGGTTGTTGTTAAACGCGCAACCAGCGCGCACATCATGGCTAGGAGAGGGCGACCGAGGGATGGTCCTCGATGACGCGTCCGCGGAGTTCCACGAATTCTTCGAGCGCCACTATGCCGAGCTCGCCCGTCTGGCGCACCTCCTGACCGGCGAGACCGACGCGGCGGACGACCTCGCGGCCGATGCCCTGCTCGCCCTGTGGCAGCGTTGGGACCGGTTGCGGCAGGCCGACCACCCGGTTGCCTACGCCCGCGGTGTGGTGGCCAACCTTGCGCGGGGACGGATCCGCAGCAAGGTGCGGGAGCGACGCCGGATCACACTGTTCTGGTCCCGCAGCCCCGAGAAGGTGGAGGGGCCGGACGTGGCGGCCGTGCAGGACGTCCGCGCGGCGCTCGCCCGGCTGCCGTTCCGCAAGCGCGCCTGCGTGGTGCTGCGGCACGCCTTCGACCTGTCGGAGAAGGACACGGCGGCGGCGCTCGGCGTATCGGTCGGAACGGTGAAGAGCCAGACCTCGAAGGGAATGGCCGAGCTGGAAAGGATACTGGGCGCACGAGCGGCCGGGGATCTGGTGCCAGGAAGGAGGAACCGGTGAACGAGGAGATCGACCGTCGGCTGCGCGAGGCCGCCGAGGCCCACCGGCCCGACCGCGCGCGGATGCTGGCCCGGGTGGAACGCGGCATGGCCGGCCCCACCGTCCGTCACCGCGCACGGCCGTTCGCGAGGTCCGGGACCAGGGTCGCCCTCGCCGGGCTCGCCGCCACCGGCATCCTGGCGACCGGCGGCCTCGCCGTCGCCGCCATCGTCGCCACCTCATCGCCGTCCCCGTCTCCGTCGCCCTCGCCCACCGTGACCACGCCTGCCTCCCCGTCCCCGACCGTCAGCTCCCCGCAGCCGACATCGGCCCGCCCCACCCCTGCCGCGCCGGCCCCGGTCACCACCCCGGGCAGCGAGCGCCCGACTCCGTCGGCCACCAGTCCATCGCCGGCCGCCGACGAGAGCCAGAACGGGCCGCTGCGGTCGGCCGGCTCGGTGGATCCGAAGAGCACCGTCTACTGGACGCAGAGCAACCTCGCCCTCAAGACGACCGAGCCGCTCACCTCGCTCACGGTCGAGATCCGGATCGTGCAGACCGGCAAGGCGAAGAACACCGGTACCTGGCAGACCCTGCCGAGCGGTGACTTCACCGTCACCGTCCAGGAGGCCGGCGGCACGCTGGTCTACCGCTGGGTCCTCAAGCTGGGCCTGACCGTGCCGGCCGGGAGCCATGAGTTCGCCGCGCAGTTCAACAACGGCACCGACGACCGCAGTCCCGCGGGCGACGGCTACCGCGTCGACGCGCAGGGTTCGGGCGGCTCCGCGTCGGTCCGGGGAGGGTTCGTCCCAACCCGGTGAACGCCGCTGTGCGGCAGGGGACGAGTTCCCCTGCCGCACAGCCCCTTGCCGCACAGCTCGACGGTCGAGCAGATCGCGACAGCTCGACGGTCGAGCAGATCGCGGTGAAGCGCCTTCGGTCGGGTACCAGTCCTCCGGCTCCCAAGGGGACCAGACGGACTTCCCGACCCCGGATGACAGTGAATTCGCCTCCGCTGCGAGGCCGACGTCTTCCTCCACTGGGTGGGGATGGTGGCGACGGCCGTGAAGATTCTTCGCCCGATCGCGGCAACCTGTGTGTGCGTGGCGGCGACTGGGAGGTATCCGGGGCCGGATCAAGGCCCGCTGCCAGAAGGACATGTCGTTGTCAGATCAGAACCGCTCTCATCGCCGCCGTCCGGCGACCCGCCGCGTGATCGCCGCCTCCGTGGTCCTCGCCGCCGCGGGTGCCGCCGTACCCCTGGTCGCCCTGGCCGCACTCTCGCCGGAGGCCTCCGCACCGGCCACGGCCGCCGACGCGGCGGCCGGCAGCGGCCGTTACTTCGGCACGGCGGTGGCCGCGGGCAGGCTCGGCGACTCCACGTACTCCGCCATTCTCGACCGGGAATTCAAGATGATCACCCCGGAGAACGAGATGAAGTGGGACGCCATCGAACCGTCCCGCGGGAAGTTCACCTTCGCCGCCGCCGACTCGATCGTCAGCCACGCCTCCGCGCACGGGCAGCGCCTGCGCGGCCACACCCTGGTCTGGCACTCCCAACTGCCCAACTGGGTCAAGTCCATCACCGACGCAGGCACCCTGCGCACGGTGATGAAGAACCACATCACCCAGACGATGACCCAGTACAAGGGCAAGATCTACGCCTGGGACGTGGTCAACGAGGCCTTCGCCGACGGCGGCAGCGGCCAGCACCGCAGCTCCGTGTTCCAGGACGTACTGGGCAACGGCTTCATCGAGGAGGCCTTCCGCACCGCCCGGAACGCCGACCCCTCCGCCAAGCTCTGCTACAACGACTACAACATCGAGAACTGGTCCGACGCCAAGACCCAGGGCGTCTACAAGATGGTCAAGGACTTCAAGTCCCGCGGTGTGCCCATCGACTGCGTCGGCCTCCAGAGCCACTTCGGCGCAGGCGGCCCGCCGGCCAGCTTCCAGACCACCCTGTCCAACTTCTCCGCGCTCGGCGTGGACGTCCAGATCACCGAGCTCGACATCGCCCAGGCGTCCGCCACCGCGTACGGCAACGCCGTCCAGGCGTGCGTGAACGTCGCCCGCTGCACGGGCATCACGGTGTGGGGCATCCGTGACAGCGACTCCTGGCGCACCGGTGAGAACGCCCTGCTGTTCGACGCGGGCGGCAACAAGAAGCCCGCCTACAGCGCCGTGCTCACCGCCCTGGGCGGCACCGGCAGCGGCGGCAGCACCAGCAGCGGCGGCAGCGGCGGTACGCAGGCCGGGGGCATCACCTCCGGCACTGTCTACACGCTCTCCAACGCTGCCTCGGGACGCGTTCTCGACGAGCCCGCGGGACAGAACGACAACGGCACCCCGCTCCAGGTGTGGGACGCCAGCGGCGCCTCCAACCAGCAGTGGCGGGCGGGCCGGAACAGCGACGGCTCCTACACCCTGACCAACATCGCCAGCGGCCGGGTACTGGACGAGCCGGCGGGCCGGACGGCCAACGGGACGAGGATGACGGTCTGGGACGCCAACGGCGGCGCCCACCAGCACTGGAAGGCTCGCCAGAACAGCGACGGCTCCTACACGCTCACCAACGTCGCCAGCGGCCGGGCGCTGGAGACCCCCGGCGGTCGGACCGCCAACGGCACTCCCGTCCAGATCTGGGACACCAACGGCGGCGGCAACCAACGCTGGAACTTCCAGCCGACCACGGCGCCGAAGAGCGACACGACCACGGCGCCGAAGAGCGACACGTGTGCTCTTCCGTCGACGTACCGGTGGACCTCGACGGGCGCGCTGGCGCAGCCGGCGAACGGGTGGGCCTCGCTGAAGGACTTCACCACCACGACGTACAACGGCAAGCACCTGGTCTACGGGTCGAACTACTCGGGATCGGCCTACGGCTCGATGGCGTTCAGCCCCTTCACGGACTGGTCGGACATGGCGTCGGCCCGCCAGACCGGCATGAGCCAGAAGACGGTGGCGCCCACGCTGTTCTACTTCGCGCCCAAGAAGATCTGGGTGCTGGCGTACCAGTGGGGTGCGTCGCCCTTCAGCTACCGCACCTCCAGCGACCCCACCGACCCCGACGGCTGGTCCGCGCCGCAGCCGCTGTTCACCGGCAGCATCCCCCGCGCCGACTCCCCGACCGGGCCGATCGACCAGACCCTGATCGCCGACGACAAGAACATCCACCTGTTCTTCGCCGGTGACAACGGCAAGATCTACAAGTCGAGCATGCCGATCGGGAACTTCCCCGGCAGCTTCGGCTCCTCGTACACGACGGTCATGAGCGACACGGTGAAGAACCTGTTCGAGGCCCCGCAGGTCTACAAGGTCAAGGGGCAGAACCAGTACCTCATGATCGTCGAGGCCCGCGGTGCGAGCGAGCAGCGCTACTTCCGCTCCTTCACCGCCACCAGCCTGAACGGTCCGTGGACCCCGCAGGCCGCCACCGAGTCCAACCCCTTCGCCGGCAAGGCCAACAGCGGCGCCACCTGGACCAACGACATCAGCCACGGCGACCTGGTCCGCACCAACCCCGACCAGACCATGACCATCGACCCCTGCAACCTGCAGTTCCTCTACCAGGGCAAGTCGCCCAACACGCCGCCGAACACCTCGTACGACAACCTGCCGTACCGGCCCGGCATCCTCACCCTGAAGCGCTGACCCGCCTGATCGACACTCACCACCGAGAGGAACCCCAGCCGTGCATCGGCTGGGGTTCCTCTCTTTTGTGGGACCCGACGACAAGGTCGACCGTCGCCGTCGCCGTCGCCGACGCGGGCGTCAGCTGACGGCTGGCGATCGAGTATCGAGTGCCGAGTGTCGAGTGTCGAGTACGGAGGCAGCGTCTCTGTGGCTGCCGTCCCCCGAAGCTGCGGCCGGAGCCGAGGGGCGCCGCGTGCAGATGGCCGGCTGGGGTGCGCCGGTCGGCATCGTTCACGACGTATCGGTGAAGCGGACTGGCGGCCCATGTCCGTGTGAGGTCCCTCAACACAATGCAGGGGCCGCAGGCGCACGGCCCCAACACAATGCAGGGGTCGCAGGCGCACGGCCTGCGACCCCTGCATGGGTGCTTGGGGGGTTAGGACGGGTCGCCGTACTGGAGGCCGCGTCCGTTGGTGCCGATGTAGACGCGGCCGTAGGTGTCGGGGTCGCCGGTGATGACGCCGAGGCTGCCGATGGCGCCCCACTGGTGGGCGTCGTCGTTGATGCGGAGCCAGGTGGCGCCCTTGTCGGTGGAGCGGAAGACTCCGGTGACGTTGTCGACGGTGCCGAGCAGGTAGAGGGCCTGGTAGTCGGTGCCCGTCTTGGCCTTGCCGAAGCCGAGGGCGGAGGCGGACTTCACCGTGGTGAGTGTGGTGAAGGTGCGGCCGCCGTCGGTGGAGTGCAGCAGTCCCTTGTCACTGCCGGCGATCCACAGGTCTCCGGCGATGCCGGGGACGGCGGCGAGCCGGCCGGAGGGCAGGCTGGTGGCGCGGGCGGTGAAGGTCGCGCCGCCGTCGGTGCTGGCGAAGAGCTTGCCGCCGGACAGGGAGTAGAAGGTGCTGGCCGTGGAGCGGTCGGCGACGACCACGGCGTCGGTGCCCAGGCCGCTGACCTTGGACCAGCTCGCTCCGTTGTCGGTGGAGCGGTAGGGGGCCTGGCCGGCCTGGGTCCAGACGATGGTGGAGCCGTCCGCGGCGAGCGCGATGCGGCCGCTGCTCGCGCCGGCGACCGGTTCTGCCTTGAAGGCGGTCCAGGTGCTGCCGCCGTCGGTGGAGTAGCCACCGTCGCCTGTGTCGCCCGTGCCGACGCGGACCATCACCGAGGGCTTGGACTGGGCGAAGTCGATGTCGGTGCTGTTGTTCATCAGCGGGCTCTTCAGCCGCCCGGAGGGCACCTCGGTCAGGGAGTCGTGGCGGAAGCCGCCCTGGTCGCCCATGGAGGTGATGACGGTGGCGCCGCCCGGCGGGGCGATCGCGTCCAGCAGTGAGGTCTCCTCCAGCCCGCGGGCCCCGGAGGCCCAGTGGCTGGTGCCGCCGCTGTCGGAGGCGTTCGCGTCCTTGCTGCGCCAGATGGCGTTGCCGGTGCCGTACAGCACGTGCCCGGAGTCGAAGGGGTCGATGGCCAGGGCGGTCATCCAGTGCCCGGTGTGGGTGCCGACGTAGGGAGCGCCGGAGGCGTTCCGCTGCGACTTGTCGGCCAGCGCCTTCCAGGTCGAGCCGCCGTCGGTGGTGCGGTAGATCTCGTCCTCGGGCCACCAGCGGTCGAGGGTGGTGACCATCACCGTGGAGGGCTTTTGCGGGTCGACGGACAGACCGGAGAACCCGTAACCGCCCTGCGACGGCGTGATGTTCTTCCACGCGCCGCCGGACGGCGTGTACTTCCACACCGAGCCCGCCGTCGCGTCCATGGGACCGATGCTGTTGCTGTAGGACAGGTACAGCGAGCCGTCACCGGAGATCACACCGTGGTGCGGCAACTGGCCGGTGGGCTGCCCGGCGACGGCCTGCCAGCTGCTGCCGCCGTCGGTGGAGCGGTACAGGGAGGTGGACTTGTCGTGGACGCCGACGTAGACCGTGTTGCTGCCGGCCTTGCCGTACGTCACGAACGAGATGCCCGCGCCGCTGCTCGCTCCGTCCTTGACGGGGAACGAGGAGACCTGCTTCCAGGTCGCGCCGTGGTCGGTGCTGCGCCACAGGCCGTTCTTGCGGGTGCCGAGCAGCAGGGTGCTGTTGTCCGCGGGGTTGACCACGAGCCGTTCGCCCGTGCCGCGGCCGGGCTCGTTGGCGCCCAGCTTGAACGGCAGATCGGTGCGCTGGAAGGTGCGGCCCTGGTCGGTGGAGCGCAGGATCGCGCCGTTGCCCGCCCACTCGTTGGTGTAGGTGCCCGTCCCGAGGTAGAGCCGCTTGGGGTCGACGGGGTCGGTGGCCAGCGAGTCGATGCCCAGCAGGTTCCAGTCCTTCTCACCGAGGAAGTCGGTCAGCGGGATCCACTGCTCGGCCCCGGTGTCCCAGCGGTAGGCGCCGCCCATGTCGGTACGCGCGTACAGCAGACCCTTCTCCTTCGGGTTGAACACCAACCCCGTGACATAACCCCCGCCCACCACCTGGGCGTTCTTCCACACATACGGCCCCGCCGCGGCCGTCGCCTGCTCCCCGCCGGCCCCCGACGCCTGGGCCTCGGCCACCTTCACCAGCTTCCACTGCTGATTGGTGCCGCCGTGGCCCGGATACTGGATGACCGCCGCGCCCTGGGCCGTGGAACCCCCGGAGACATCCAGGGCCTGGCCACTCCTGCGGGAGGTGAGGGTGACGGCCTCGGAACCGCTCACCTCGTCGACCTTCCACTCCTGGGAGGTGGCGGAGCTGTCGGTCTGCTGCTCGGCGGCGGCCGCCCGATCGGTGGAATTGCCCGCTATGCCCAGCACCTTGCCGCTGTTGCGGTTCACCAGCTCGAAGTAGCCGTCCCCAGCGGGCTTCAGCTTCCACTGCTGGTTGGCGCTGTTCTGGTCGGTCCACTGCTGGATACGGGTGCCGTCGGCAGTGGAGAAACCGTTGACGTCCAGCACCTTGCCACTGCGCACCGAGACCAGCCGGTAATAGGCGCCTGAGTCGATCGTCGCCGCCTGCGAGTCCTCCTGCGCGAACAGGAGATACGGCACGACGAGAGCGGGCGCGCCGAGCAGCAGACCGGTCGCGGTCCAGCGACGGCGATGACGCCCGCGGCGCCCGCCGTTCGTGGGGTTGTCCATGAGGGGGAGGTTCTCCTTGCACGCTGTACACCAGAGGAAATCCGGATCCGGCCACCGGAACTGACCGGATCCGCTCCCTTGTTGCCACAGGCCCCGCAAAGGGTTGCCTCGAACTGGAGAAACTTTCCGGGCACTTCGTTGGTGCGGCGGCCGTGGATCAGCGTCTGGGCAGGCGGATGCCGCGCACGAGAACCTCGATGCGCGTCGCGACGGCCCGGTCGATCGCGAGGGGAAGGGGGTAAGGAGAGCCACCGTGACAAGGGCGGCTGCGATGGTGAGGGGGCGAGGCCGGCTTCGGCGGGGTTTCTGCGGTTCCCGCTGGTCATGCAGCGCCTGCCCGGTTCCGTGCGGGCGACGGACCGTGGCGGCCGCGGTGGCGCCGTCCACTCCGGCGGCGATCAGGGCAGCGGTGGCCCCGCCGGTGCCGTTTCGGCCCAGAACCCGGCGTTGACGGTCCCGCATCTCATCGGGGCCAGGAAGCCGGTGTGTGCCGAGCGACCGCGAGCAGAGATCGGCCCTGCCGAGCGTCACACCGGGACCGGGAGGGCCGGCGGCAACGGAGGTGTCGGAGTCTCTGCGTCACCACTCGTGTCATCACCACCCGTCCCCGTCCTCGTGTCCTCGTCCGACTGGTCGGCGCCGGCGTCCTCGGTGACGACGACCACGGTGCTTCCCGCCTTCACCTCGCTTCCCGCCGCGGGGGTGCTCGACGTCACCACCGCGTCGGACGCCCGGGAGTAACCGGTGGCGACACTGACCTGGAGGCCGAGCGCACTCAGTTCGTCCTGGACCTCGGCAAGGGTCCCGCCGACGATGCCGGCGGGGATCCGCACGGTCTGCACGGCCTTGGCGACCTTGATGTCGATCGCCGTACCCGGCTCGACCTCCTCGCCGGAGGCGGCGCTCTGCCCGACCACGGTTCCGGACGCGGCGCTGCTCTAGACCTCGGTCGTGCTCCCCAGCTTCAGGCTCTGCTCGGCCAACAGCTTCCGTGCCTCGCTCACCGTGCTGCCGGTGAGGTCGGGGACGCTGGACTTCGCCGCCTCCTTGGCCACCGTGAGGGTGATCTCGGTCCCCTTCTCCACCTTCTCGCCGCCGTCCGGGTCCTGCTCGAGGACGGTGCCGGGGTCGTCCTCGGACTCGACATGCCGCAGCTTCACCTCGAAACCCTTGTCCTCCAAGATCCGGGACGCGTCGTCCTGGTCCTTGGCCGTCACGTCCGGAACCGCGACCTCGGGTGCGCCGGTGGAAACGGTGACGGAGACCGCCTCGCCCTTGGCGATGCTCCCTTCCCGCGGGCTCTGTTCGCAGACGTGGCCCTTCGGCTGGTCGGCGCAAGGCTCCCGCTTGCCGACGGTGACGGTGAGGTCGACGTTCTCCGCCGCACTCCGGGCCTCCTCCAGGGTCTGGCCCACAAGGTCGGGTACCTCGACCTCGCCGTTGTCGGCCGTACCACGCCCGAACATGAACCAGCCCAGCACCAACGCCAGGACCACGACCGCCACGCCAGCCGTGATCAGCAGAGCGCTTCCTCGACGATGGCCGCTCTCCTCCTGCTCGGCATCGTCGTACGGGAGGTCGGTCTGTCCCGGGGGAAGTTCGGCGCCCGAGACCAGGAGCCCCGTACCGAGGTACGCCTCGATGTCGGCGAGCATGTGCTCCGCGGACTCGTAGCGGCAGGCGGGGTCCTTCTCCAGGGCCCGCAGGACGATCGCGTCCACCTGCGGGCTGACCTCGGGGTTGAAGAGGCTCGGTGGGCGCGGGGTCTCCTGGGTGTGCTGGTAGATCACCGCCATCGGGGTCTCACCGGTGAACGGCGTGCGGAAGGTCAGCAGTTCGTACAGCAGGCAGCCGGTGGAGTACAGGTCGGAACGGGCGTCGATCTCCTGCCCCATCGCCTGTTCCGGTGAGAGGTACTGGGCGGTCCCGATCACGGCGGACGTCTGCGTCATGCCGGCGTCCCGCGCGTCCCGGGCGATCCCGAAGTCCATGACCTTGACCTCTCCGGCCCAGGTCAGCATGACGTTGGCCGGCTTGATGTCCCGGTGCACGATGCCATGTCGGTGGGAATGAGCGAGGGCGCGCAGGACGCCGGCCGTCACTTCCAGGGCCCGCTCGACGGTCAGCGGCGTCCCGGGGTGCAGGGAGTCCCGCAGCGTCATGCCGTCGACGTACTCCATCACGAGGTACGGGAGTCGGGACCCGTACCTCGTGTCCTCGCCCGTGTCGTACACCGCCGCGATGGCGGGGTGGTTGAGCGACGCGGTGGACTGTGCCTCCCGCCGGAACCGTTGCTGGAGCGCCGGTTCGTGCGCGAGGTCGCCGCGCAGGGTCTTCACGGCCACGCCGCGGTCCAGCCGGAGGTCGTGCGCGAGGTGCACCTCGGCCATGCCGCCGGAGCCGAGCAGGAGGCGTAGTTCGTACCGGCCGCCAAGGCGGGCCACCGGGTGCCCCTGGTGGGCAAGGGACAGATCGTCTGGTCCGCCGAGATTCACTGCGCTTCTCCACACAGGGTCGGAAGTCGGGGCCGGAGGCATGGCGCCGCAGCGCACCGCCCACGAAGCCAGGAGTCAGGAGTCAGGAGTCAGGAAAGATAATTGCACATTGGCGGGTAAATATGTTGCCGGCAGGAGGAGCTGACATGAGAGGCCCGTCACGGTTCACGCACCGGGTCGACGGTGTGGGCGCCGCCGAGACGGCATGACGGCAGCGGGCGACTCGCTCCGCACGGACCGCTGGGGCGGGCGACATCGCTCAGTGCCGGGGGCGGAATCCCTCAGGCCGGGGACGACGGCTCGGCCGCCGACCGCGGGCTCCACGGCCACGGTCGGCGGGCAACCCGCTCTGTGCCAAGATCGCGCTTGGCCGGCGCCAGGGGCGGACCCGGTCGTCGGCCTCGCGCCTACCGGGTCAAGTGGCCGAGATAGGCGCGCAGCATGCTCTTGAGCTGGCCGAGCAGTTCGGCGTCTCCGGTGGCGTCCGTGCGGAAGGCGTCCTGGGTCACCGCGTCGGCGGCGAGGAAGGCGGTGTAGCAGGCCGTCGCCGCCTCCCTGTCGTCGGGCAACAGGCGCTGTGCGACCAGGATGCGGTGCACCCCCGCCGCCATGACGCGCTTGTGCCTGCTGTCGGCCTGCCTGGTCCATTCGGTGAGGTGGCGTCCGAACCACAGGGCCCGGAAGCCGGGTTCGGAACGGTAGATGTCCGCGAAGGCGTCGACGAGCACGGTCACCGGATCGCTCCATGTCTCCGTGTGCGCGCGTTCGACGAACGACTCCATGGCCGCTTCCAGGCGGGTCAGGTACAGATCGGCCAGGGCTTCGACGATGGCCTCCCGGTCGGGCAGGTACTGGTACAGCGCACCCACGGAAACCCCCGACTCGGCGGCGACGCGGGTCGTGGTCAGCACGTCCGCGCCTTCCGCGACGAGCAGCCGTTCGGCGGCCTGCAGCACACGGGCGACCTTCTCCCTCGCCCGGGCCTGGCGTGGCATCCGTCGCAGCCGCAGCGCCGTGACCTGCACCGTGTCGCTCTCGTCGGGTCCGTCCGTCGTGGGCATCCGCCGCGTCCCTTCCATAAAACCAAACGTGACTTTGTTTCATGTTCAGGGTACCTTCGCGGCATGGCTGACGCGAACGAGTTGCTTCCGGAACCGCGGCGCGCCGTGGCGGAGGCGTGCCACCGCCTCGCGGGCGAGGGACTGCTGATCGGCACGGCAGGCAATGTGAGCGTGCGCGACGGCGACCGGATCGCGGTCACCGCCACCGGCGCCGTCCTCGGACAGTGCACGCCCGAGCAGGTGACGGTGGTGGGCCCCGACGGCGGGACACTCGCCGGGAACCTGGAACCGACCTCCGAACTGGAACTGCACCTCGGGATCTACCAGCGGTACGACGCCGGCGCCGTGGTGCACACCCACTCCCCCCAGGCCACCGCGCTGTCCCTGGTGCTCGACGAACTTCCGTGCGTCCACTACCAGCAGCTGCTGCTCGGCGGGTCCGTGCGCGTGGCGCCGTTCGCCGTCTTCGGCACCCCGGAGCTGGCCCGGCACGTCCTCACGGCACTCGACGGCAGGTCGGCGGCGCTGATGGCCCACCACGGCGCCGTGACATTCGGGCCGACGCTCGCCAAGGCCGTGGAGAACGCGCTGCTCCTGGAGTGGCTGTGCGGCGTGTACCTGCGAGCCGCCCACATCGGCGAGCCGCGGGTCCTAGACGACGGCCAGCAGACCTCCGTGATCACCTCCGCCCTGCGGCGCGGCTACGGCACCACCCACCCCACAGGAGAGGACAGCACCCGATGAGCCAGACAGTCATAGCCCTCGGCGCCCACGTGTTCGACGTGCAGGTCCGGCCCGTCGAGGCCATCCCGGACGGGCAGGGCGCGACCCTGGTGGACCAGATCCGGTTCAGCCCGGCGGGCACGGCCGCCGGTACCGCGCTGACCCTCGCCAAGCTGGGAGCGGCGGTGCGCACCGCCGGCGCGGTGGGCACGGACCCGATCGGTGACCTGCTGCTGAGCATGCTGGCCGGCCACGGCGTGGACACCTCTCTCGTCCTGCGCCGCGACGACACCCAGACCTCGGCCTCGGTGCTGCCCATCCGCCCCGACGGCAGCCGCCCCGCCTTCCACGTCCTGGGCGCGAACATCAGCTACGGACCGGACGACGCCCCGCACCCGGAGATCGCCGAAGCCACCCATCTGCACATGGGCGCACCCGAGTTGATGGGCGGCGAGGCCGCGGCGAAGATACTCGCTCCCGCACGGGCCGCGGGCGTGGTCACCTCCGCCGACCTGCTCGTCGCCGGCGACAGCGGCTTGTTCGACTGGATCGCGCCCGCACTCCCGTATCTGGACCACCTGCTGCCCAACGAGGAGCAGGTGCTCGGACTCACCGGTGCCGCGACGCTGGAGGACGGTGCGCGCAGGTTCCTCGCGGAAGGGGTCGGGTGCGTCGCCGTCACCCGGGGCGCACGCGGTGCGCTGGTGGTCACGGAGGACGAGGTGATCGAGATTCCGGCCTTCGCGGTCGACGTGGTGGACACCACCGGCTGCGGCGACGCCTTCTCGGCCGGCTTCCTGCGCGGACTCGGCCTGGGCCGCGGACTGCGGGAGTGCGGCGTGCTCGGTTGCACCGCCGCCGCGCTGGTGGCACAGGGCCTCGGCAGCGACCACGGCGACTTCGACCTCGCCACCGCCGACGCCTTCGCCACCACGGCCGCGATCCTGGAGAGCTGCTGACATGGACACCATCGACACCACCCGGGCGCCCGGTACCGAAGCCGCGGCCACCGTTGCCCGACTGCGTACCGTCTTCGCATCCGGCCGCACCAGGCCCGGGGCCTGGCGCCGCGCCCAACTGCGGGCCCTGCGCACCCTGTTGACGAACCACGCCCAGGAGCTGGGCGAGGCTCTGAGAGCCGATCTCGGGAAGAGTCCGACGGAGGCGTTCACCACCGAGATCGGGTTCACCGTCAACGAGATCGACCACACGCTCGCCCACCTGAAAGCATGGCTGCGCCCGCGTCGGACCGGTGTACCGCTCGCGCTCGCGCCCGCCCGCGCCCGGCTGGTCCGGGAACCCCTGGGCACCGTCCTGATCATCAGCCCGTGGAACTACCCGGTGCAGTTGGCGCTGGCCCCCCTGGTCGGCGCGCTGGCCGCGGGCAACTGCGCCGTCGTCAAACCCAGCGAACTCGCCCCCGCCACCTCCGCTGCCCTCGCCCGGCTCCTGCCGCTCCACCTCGACCCGCAGGCGGTGGCCGTTGTCGAGGGCGGCGTCCCCGAGACCACGGCCCTGCTGGAACAGCGCTTCGACCACATCTTCTACACCGGCAACGGCGCCGTCGGCCGGATCGTGATGGCCGCCGCCGCACGCCACCTCACCCCGCTGACCCTGGAACTGGGCGGCAAGAGCCCCGCCGTGGTGGAACCCGGCACCGACCTGGCCACGGCCGCCCGCCGCATCGTCTGGGGCAAGTTCATGAACACCGGCCAGACCTGCGTGGCACCGGACTACGTCCTCGCCGTGGGCGAGACGGCCACCGCACTCGAACCGCACCTGGCCTCAGCGGTCCGCGAGATGTACGGCGACGACCCGGCCACCAGCCCCCACTACGGCCGCATCGTCAGCACCCGCCACTTCGACCGGCTCGTCGGCTTCCTCAAGGACGGACGCACCGTCGTCGGCGGAGACCACGACCGCGACAGCCGCTACATCGCCCCCACCGTCCTCGCCGACGTCGACCCCGGAGCGCCGGTGATGAACGAGGAGATCTTCGGCCCCGTCCTGCCCGTCGTCGCCGTCCCCGACCTGGACGCGGCCATCTCGTTCATCAGCGAACGGGACAAACCCCTGGCCCTCTACGCCTTCACCGCCTCCGCCGGCAGCAAGCGACGCCTGACCGCGGAGACCTCCTCCGGCGCCCTGGCCTTCGGCGCCCCCAACGCCCATCTGACCGTCCCCGGCCTGCCCTTCGGGGGCGTCGGCGAAAGCGGCTTCGGCCGCTACCACGGCGAGCACTCCATCGACACCTTCAGCCACACCAAGGCCGTCCTCGACAAGCCACTCTTCGCGGACCCGCTCCGGCTCGCCTACCCGCCCTTCACCACCTGGAAGGACCGACTGCTGCGCCTCCTGCTGTGAACGACGGCAGAACGGCTCACCTGCCGGCTCCGGCGGGCGAGAAATCGGTTTCCCCGTGCGGGGCATGGGCCTAGCATGCCGCAGTCGTTCCGGATGACGTTCGGGACGTCGAACGGGCGGTGAAGGGGAGTGATGCCGTTGTCCGCGGTGATCGAGGCGCGTGGGTTGTGCAAGGTGTTTCGGACGACCGTGCGGCAACCCGGATTCGCGGGCGCGCTCAGGTCGCTCGTCAGTCCGCGGCGCGTGGACAAGGTCGCGGTGCAGGACGTCGACTTCCAGGTGGGCAGAGGGGAGTTGCTCGCCCTCCTCGGTCCCAACGGCGCCGGCAAGTCCACCACCATCAAGATGCTCACCGGCATCCTCACACCCACCTCCGGCGAGGCCCTCGTCGCCGGGGTCGTCCCGCACCGGGACCGGGAGCGCAACGCCCACAACATCGGGGCCGTGTTCGGGCAGCGCACGCAGCTGTGGTGGGATCTGCCCGCCCGGGAGTCGTTCGAGATCCTGCGGGACATCTACGGGGTTCCCGAAGGGCAGTTCCGGGCGCGGATCGAGGAGTTCGACGAACTCCTCGAACTCTCCGAGTTCTGGGACACCCGGGTCCGGCATCTGTCGCTCGGGCAGCGGGTGCGTTGTGATCTCGCCGCCTCGCTGCTGCACGACCCGCCCGTCGTCTTCCTCGACGAACCCACCATCGGCATGGATGTGGTGGTGAAGGAGCAGGTACGGCGGTTCCTGCGGCACCAGGTCGAGGAGCGCGACCGTACCGTCCTGCTCACCACGCACGACATGACCGAGGTGGAACGCCTCGCCGAACGCGTCGTGCTCATCAACCACGGCCGGATCGTCCTCGACGGCTCCCTCCAGGAGATCCGGCAGCGTTTCGGCGGCACCTGGCAGGTCCGGGCCACCCTCACCGACCCGGCCGACGTCGAGGTCGTGGAAGCCGTCGAGCAGGGGGAAGGAGCGGGTGGCTCCGTTCCGCTGCCCGGGTTCGCCGGTATCGGTGTGGTGCGGCAGGAAGGGCCACGCGTCGTCTTCGGACCCGTGGAGGAGGACGCTCCCACCGTTCACGAGGCCCTCAAGGTGATCATCGGGCGGTTCCGGGTCGCGGACCTCGCGCTGGAGGAGAACGACCTGGAGGACGTCATGCGCGCCGCCTACCTCAGCGACGTACCCGCCCAGGAGGGAGAGGGCCCACACCTGGCCGCCGTCGCCGCCGCTCCCACCTCGGCTTCCGCCTCAGCCGCCAACGCCACCGCCGACTCACCCTCCACTCCCCAGGGCGGCTGAACCATGGCCGCGACCACCCCGTCCACCCCTGCCCCCGCCTCCCGCACCCTCACAGCCGCCCTCTCCCGTGCCTGTCGCGTCTCCTGGATCACCCCCCGGGGCGAACTGCTCGCGCCGCCCCGGATGACCGCCACCGCCATACGACTCTTCGTCCAGGTCTGCCTGGTCGTCTACCTCTGGCGCGGGCTGTACGCGAACACCGAGTCCAGCGCCGGGCTCGACGAGACCCAGGCCGTCGGCTACGCCGTACTCGCCGTCCTCGCGAGCCGTATCCGCGGCCTCGACCGGCAGGCCGGCCGCGACATGGTGATCCAGCACCTGCGCTTCGGGACGATCGTCTACTGGTACCTGCGGCCGATGAAGCCCCAGCGCTACTACGCACTGCGCGCCCTCGGCGACCAGCTGTACGGCTTCGGCTGGGTGCTCGCCGGATACGTGCTGTGTCTCGCCGTGGGCGTCGTCCCCCTGCCCGCGTCCCCCTCGGTCGCCGGGGTCTTCGCGGTGAGCATGCTGCTCGGCCAACTCGTCCTGTACTACGTGATGATGCTGGTCGACCTGCTCTGCTTCTGGACCCTGCGCAACGAGGCGGCCCTGCTGATCCTCGTCTTCGCGCAGAACCTGCTCTCCGGCGTGTACGCCCCGCTCTGGTACTTCCCGGACTGGTTCATCACGTTCAGCTCGTTCCTGCCGTTCCAGGCGACGCTCAGCGTGCCGCTCTCCATCTACGTCGGCCGTATCGACGTCGGTGACGCCTTCGGGCAGATGGCGGTCCAGGCCGTCTGGGTCGTCGTGCTCGCGCTGCTCACCCGCCGGCTCTGGGACCTGGCCGGCCGTCGTGTCGTGTCCCAGGGAGGATGACCGATGACCACGGAGACCACACCCAACGGACCCGCGCACGCCTGGCGCGTCGTCTGGCGGATCACCAAGCTCAACTTCAAGGCCCGGCTGGAGTACCGGGGCGAGTTCCTGATGGGGGTCGCCGTCGGGGCGATCTGGCAGGTCTCCATCGTCGTCTTCGCCTCCGTCCTGCTCACCCGGTTCCCCGGCCTCGGCGGCTGGTCCAGCTCCGACGTGCTGCTCATCGCCAGCATGCGCATGCTGGCCCACGGCCTGTACGTGCTCTTCCTCGGCCGGATCCAGTACATGAACACGCTCGTCCAGGAGGGGATTGTCGACCCCTGTCTGATCCGCCCGATGCCGGTCTACCGACAGGTCCAGCTGACGTTCTTCCCGGTCAACGCCATCGGCGACCTGTTCGTCGCGGTCGGCCTGTTCGTCGCCGCGCTCCACCGCAGCTCCCTGGACTGGACGGCCGGCCGGATCACGTACGTGGTGGCCGGTGTCCTCGGCGGCATGCTGGTGGAGGCCGCGCTCTTCACGGCCCTCGCCGCCGCCGCGTTCCACTTCCCGGCCACGTCGTACTGGAGCCAGTGGCTGGAGGAGTTGATGGGCACGTTCGGCAGCTATCCGCTGAGCATCCTCCCGAAGGCCGCGTCCGCCGCGTTCACCTTCGTCGTACCGCTCGCGTTCATCGCCTACTTCCCGGCCGGCGTCCTGACCGGCCACGGGGACGCGATGGGCGTACCGGAGGCGCTCGCGGTGGCCTCACCCTTCATCGGCCTCACCGCGTTCGTCCTGTCCCGGCTGCTGTGGAACTGGAGCCTCGGCAAGTACACGGGCGTCAACGGCTAGACGGACAAGGGGAATCGAGGGTCACTTCAGCCGCGTCGCCAGTCCGTCCAGCACCCGGTCAAGGCCGTACTGGAACCCCTCCTCCCGGGCCGCCCGGGGGTCCGTGCCGCGCTGTTCGGCGTAGCCCTCGCGCAGCAGTGGGTAGTCCTGGGCGGCCTCCTCGGCTGCGGGCCACAGCTGTTCGACCACGCTCTGCTCGTCCTGGCCGCTGCGGGCGAGGACGTTGAGCCAGGCGGCCTCGGCGGTCGCCGTGCCGGTGACGTACGCGACGACCGTGGTGAGCGCCCGGTCGGCCTCGTCGGCCGGGAATCCGGCGGTGGTCAGCAGCCTCAGCATGGCCTCCGAGACCCGCATCCAGTTCGGGCCGAGATAGGACATGCCCAGCTCGCCGAGGACGGCGGCGAGCCACGGGTGGCGCAGGATCGTGGTGCGCAGGTTGTGGGCACAACTGGCTGTGTCGGTACGCCAGTTCGCCGGGTCGGGAATGGCGGTGACCTCGATCTCGCCGTAGATCTCGTCGACGGCCAGCTCCAGCAGCTCGTCCTTGTTGGCGACGTGGCGGTAGAGGGAGGTCGCGCCGGCTCCCAGGCGGGCGCCGAGCTTGCGCATGCTCAGCGCGTCGATGCCCTCCTCGTCGAGCAGCCGCAGCGCCTCGGCCACGATCTGTTCCCGGCTCAACGCGGGCTGCTCCCGCCCGGTCCGGGGCCGGGTCCAGACCGACGGGAACCCCTCCTGCTTCTTGACCGGCTTCTCGGGTGCCATGGGGTGCGTTCTCCTCTACCTGCGCCTGATCTTGCCGCTCACGCCTTTTGATACCGCGACTGGGACTGCGACCGCGTCCTGCGTACGGCTGACGCGACCAGCGTACGGTGTGCGCAGGGCTGGTGGGGCACGAGGTGTGCCGTCCGTCCGGGCGACGTCAGACGCCCGGTACCCGCCGGAACATCCCCGCCACCGCCAGTTCCGCCTCGATCCGGCTCGCCGCGTCCCGCAGCGCGGGCAGTACCTCCGCCACGCACTCCTCGACCGACCGCCGGCTGCTGTGCATCGCGACGTTCACCGCGGCGACGACCCGCCCGCCCCGCTCCCGCACGGGTACGGCGATGGAGCGCAGCCCCTCCTCCAACTCCCCGTCGACGAGGGCGTATCCGGCGTCGCGTACCCGTTCCAGGATCGTCAGCAGTTCCCGGCGGTCGGTGACCGTGTGCGGGGTCAGCGGGGCGGGAGTCTCCGGCAGGGGGACCTCGGGCAGCAGGTCGGCGAGCATCACCCGGCCCAGGGACGTCGCGTACGCCGGCAGCCGCGTCCCGAGGGTGATGTTGACGCTCATGATGCGGCTGGTGGCGACCCGCGCCGTGTACTGCACCTCGTGCCCGCCGTCGGTGAGGACCGAGAGGGACGCCGATTCGTGGACGCGCGCGGAGAGTTCGGCCAGGTGCGGCGCGGCGATCCCGGAGAGGGGCAGCATCGACAGGGGCGGGAAGCCCAGGCCCAGCACCCGGGGTGTCAGACGGAAGACGCGGTCGTACGACTCCACGTACCCGAGGTGTTCGAGGGTGATCAGCGCCCGTCGGGCCGTCGCCCGGGCGAGCCCGGTGGCCTGCGCGACCTCGGTGAGGGTGAGCGCGGCCCGGCCCTCGCCGAACGAGGTGATCACGGTCAGCCCCCGGGCTAGCGACTCGACGAACTCCCGGCCCAGTTCCTGCTTGGAGGCGCCCGTCCAGTCGGCGAGGCCGGAGGACGCCGGCCCACCGCCGTCCACCGCCGCGGCGGCTGCCCGTGGCTTCGCCGACTCCCGCAGCTCTCGTTCCATCTGCGCCACCGTCGCCCGCAGTCGGGGCAGCAGCGTCTCGCGCAGCGAGTCGGCGGTGTGCCGGCTCGTGTGGCTGACGACGCTCGCCACGCACGCGACCCGTCCCGTACGGGGATCCCGCACGGGTACGGACACGGCCACCAGCCCCGGTTCGATCAACTGGTCGTCCAGCGCCCACCCCTGCGCGGCCGCCCGTGCCGTGCGGTCCTCGAAGTCGTCGTAGGCGCCGCCGCGCGGAGGCACCGCCGGAAAGCCGTGGCCCTCCGGGTCGGCCGTGCGGCGGGCGCGCCAGCGGGACCAGTCGGCCGGGTCCCACTCGGTGGCGAACAGCGGGCCGGGCGCGGTGCGTTCGGCGGGGAGGAGGTCGCCGATGCGGAAGCTGAGGGACATCGCGCGGCGGCGGGTGGCCTGGTGGATGAAGCGGACGCCGTCCTGGTCGCGGACCGCCAGGGACACCGACTCGTCGAGCTCGTCGGCGAGGGCGTCCGCGTGGGCGTCCAGGAGGCGGGGGAGGCGGATGGCGGCCAGGTAGGCGTTGCCCAGCTCCATCAGGCGGGGGGCGAGGACCGCGTCGCGGCCGTCCAGTCGTACATAGCCCATGCGGGCCAGCGTCCCCGTGATGCGGTCCACGGTGGAACGCGCGAGGCCGGTCGCCTTCTCCAGCGCGCTCGGGCTCAGCGTGCCGTCCGCTTCGGTGAGCCGGCGCAGCACGGTGATCCCCCGCATCAGGGGGGCGACGGCTTCGGGGGGCGCGGGGGAGGGGGTGGCGGCCGCGTCGGAGGCGTTCGGGAGCATGGGTTCACGGTAGTGCGGTGGGGCTGCGCCGCTGTGCCGGGCGCCTTGGGGCTCGGGGGTGCGGGTTCGTTTGCGGCCGTGGGCCCGGTGGGGCTTCTCGCGCAGTTCCCCGCGCCCCTGAAAAGCAGGGGCTGCGCCCCGTGCTTTTCAGGGGCGCGGGGCCGGAGTCGTTCAGCGCCGCGCGGCCGCAAACGCACCCACTACCCACTACCCCCCGCCCCCCTCACCGCCGACTCACCACCACCCGATGGTTCCCCCCGACATCCACCCCCGCCACAGCGATCTCCACCCCCGCCCGCGCGTCCTTGAACGTCTCGCCAGGCACGAGCGGCGCGTCGGACAGTTCCGCGTGGACGTTGGGGCTGCGCGTGCACCCCCCGCTGTCGCGCCGCGCGTCGTGGACCTTGATCGGCCCGTTCCCGGTGTCGACGGCCGCGTCGACCCGGTACACCAGCACCCCCGGCCGGCACACCACCGCATCGTTGCCCGCCCGCGTCCGCAACTCCGCGACGTACGCCGCACGGGAACTCAGCGGCACGACGACCAGCTTCGCCCCACCCCCGGCGGCGAGCGGCGTCAGCACGTACTCCGCGGAGCCGACGGCCGCCACGCACGAGACCTGCGTCTCGTCGAGCCACCCCAGCTTCCACTTGTGCCAGCCCAGCAGATCGTTGTCGACGCCCCAGTCCTCGCTCATGATGTCCCAGTGGCCGACCGCGCCCCCGCCCTCATGGGTGTAGAGGTCGGGAAGGCCGAAGACATGCCCGTTCTCGTGCGGCAGCACCCGGTACCCGGTCTCCCCGTACGACCCCGAGCCGTCGTCCTGGCGGCTGTAGACGAAGGACGCGTTGGCGACCGGCACCCCGTCCGCGACCGGCGCCTCCCGGTTGCCCGCGAACGTCACCGACAGGACCGTGTCCAGGGCGGAGGGACCCGCGTTCGGGGTGACGAGGACGTTGACGAGGTCGTACGAGCGGAAGTCCACCAGCGGATCGGCGGCCCGCACCATGTCCTGGACCAGCCGGCGGTAGCCGGGGTCGAACGGGGCGCCGCGCTCTATGTCGTAGGAGCGGAAGGATCTCGGCATCCGCAGCCACTCGGTGAGCGGCGCCTCGGGACGGTAGTCGATACGGCCGTACGAACTCGTCCTGAACCATTTCTGCGTCTGGGGCGCGAACTCCGCGAAGCGGTCCATCGCGCTGCCCTCACCGGGGGCGTCCGAGAAGTCGATCATCAGGTTGAGGGCGCGGACCGTGCCGGTGGAGCGGGAGTAGCCCGGCGGGGTCGGGATGCCCTCGGACATCTGGGTGCCGAGCGAGCCGCGGATCAGGCAGGGGCCGAGCGCCGAACCGCGGACCACGGCGGTGGCCCCCGCGGCCGTCGTCGTGCTGTCCTTCGCCATCAGGCGCCCGGTGCCGGCGGAGGTGCTGACCGCGAGCGTGAGGGCGGTGACGGACGCGAGCGCGACGGCCCGGCGCGGACGTATCCGGCGCGGAGGTATCCCGTTTCTGCGGAACAGCTGCTGCATGCCCGCGCCCTTCGCTCCACGGCAGCCGTCCGGTGACGAGGCTGCGCCCTTTGATCACCCTGGTTCGACGGGTGCGCGGGCGCGCGCTGGAAGGGCCGAACGTGGGTCCCGCCCCATGTGTGACCCAGGTCACGCCAAAAGACTTCGGCGAGGGGAAATAACCGGGGACCGTTTCCCCGTTTACCCCTTCGTCCGAGCGAAACGGGGACTCCATCCCCGGATCGTCACCGGCGCCCCCCACACCACTGGATCAGGCAGAGGAGTACGTCGTGGAGAGCAGCACCGCCACCGCCGTGCGTCGCAGGATGCCTCGCCCTCGGGCGGACGCCCTGCGCAACCGGGAGCGGATCGTCACCGCCGCCCGGGAGATGTTCGTCGAGTTCGGCCCCGAGGTGCCGCTCGACGAAATCGCCCGCCGGGCCGGTGTCGGCAACGCCACGCTGTACCGCAACTTCCCGGACCGCGACGCGCTGGTCCGTGAGGTCGTCTGCTCGGTCATGGACCGCACGACCCTCGCGGCCGAGGCCGCGCTCACCGAGACCGGTGACGCGTTCGAGGCGCTCTCGCGCTTCGTGCACACCTCGGCCGACGAACGGGTCAGCGCCCTCTGCCCGATGATCCAGAGCACGTTCGACAAGCACCACCCCGACCTGGAGGCGGCACGCGAGCGCCTGGAGGAGCAGATCGAAAAGATCATGCGGCGCGCCCGGGAAGCCGGGCAGCTGCGCTCCGACGTGGGTGTCGGCGACCTGATGATCGCCGTCAGCCAGCTCAGCAGGCCACCGGCCGGCACCCAGTGCGCGGGCGTCGACCGCTTCCTCCACCGCCATCTGCAACTGTTCCTGGACGGGCTGCGCGCCCCGGCCCCCTCCGAACTGCCCGGCACCCCGGTGACCGTGGAGGACCTGCGGAGGCCCTGCCCGTCCTGAACCCCCTTACCGAACCGCCTGTCCTGATCCTTGTCCGGGCCCTGTCCGGACCCCGTCCTGATCCTGTCCTGACCAGCTGAGTTCAACGCCCGTCGCCGTCGCCGCCGGCGGGCCGCTCACCGATCTTTTTTTCCGTCACGAAGTCCCGAAGTGGGTACCTCCATGTCCGAAACAGTCGGCACATCCAAGTCGTCCGAGGCATCACAGACAAAGGCATCAGAGGCAGACGACGCGCACGCCAACCGCTGGAAAGCGCTCGTCTTCATCGCCCTCGCCCAGCTGATGGTCGTGCTCGACGCGACCATCGTGAACATCGCCCTCCCCTCCGCCCAGCAGGACCTCGGCATATCCGACGGCAACCGGCAGTGGGTCATCACCGCGTACGCCCTGGCCTTCGGCGGTCTGCTTCTCTTCGGTGGCCGCATCTCCGACCTCTGGGGCCGCAAGCGCACCTTCGTCACCGGTCTGATCGGCTTCGCCGGCGCCTCCGCACTGGGTGGCGCGGCCACCGGTGAGGCGATGATGCTGGGCGCCCGCGCGCTCCAGGGCGCCTTCGGCGCGCTGCTCGCGCCCGCCGCGCTCTCCCTCCTCGCGGTGATGTTCACCGACGCCAAGGAGCGCGCGAAGGCGTTCGGCATCTACGGCGCGATCGCCGGTGGCGGCGGCGCCGTCGGCCTGATCCTCGGCGGCTTCCTCACCGAGTACCTGGACTGGCGCTGGACGTTCTTCGTCAACATCCCGTTCGCGGTGATCGCCGCGGTCGGCGCGTACTTCGTCATCCGGGAGCCCGCGGGCGGCCGCAACCGCTCCCCGCTCGACATCCCCGGCGTCGTCCTGTCCACCCTGGGCCTGGTCTCCCTCGTCTACGGCTTCACGCGGGCCGAGTCCGACGGGTGGGGCGACTCGATGACGATCACCCTGTTCGTCGCCTCGGCGGCACTCCTCGCCGCCTTCGTGTTCGTCGAGTCCAAGGTCAAGGCCCCGCTGCTGCCCCTGCGCGTGATCACCGAGCGCAACCGTGGTGGTGTCTACCTCTCCCTCGGCCTCGCGATCATCGCGATGTTCGGCCTGTTCCTCTTCCTGACCTACTACCTGCAGATCGTGAAGGGGTACTCCCCGGTCAAGACCGGCTTCGCCTTCCTGCCCATGATCGCGGGCATGATCATCGGCTCGACGCAGATCGGCACCCGTCTGATGACCCGGGTCGCGCCGCGCCTGCTGATGGCCCCGGGCTTCCTGGTCGCCGGTCTCGGCATGCTCCTGCTGACCCAGATGGAGGTCGGTTCCTCGTACGCCACCCTGCTGCTGCCGGCCCAGTTGCTGCTCGGCCTCGGTATGGGTACGGCGTTCATGCCGGCGATGTCCCTGGCGACCTACGGGGTCGAAGCGCGTGACTCGGGCGTGGCCTCCGCCATGGTCAACACCTCCCAGCAGGTCGGTGGCGCCATCGGTACGGCCCTGCTGAACACCATCGCCGCCTCCGCCACCACGTCCTACGTCGCGGACCACATCGGCTCGGCCACCTCGAAGCCGGCGGCCCAGCTGGTCCAGCTCCAGGGCATGGTCCACGGGTACACCAACGCCATCTGGTTCGCCGTGGGCATCCTCGTGGCCTCCGCCGCCATCGCCTTCACCTTCGTCACGACGGGCAAGCCCGACATGACGGCGACCACGGCCGAGGGCGAGGGCGCGACGAACGAGGCCAAGGTCCCGGTGATCGCCCACTGACCACGGCACCGGAACCCGACGGACACCGATGACGGAACGGGTGGAGCAGGGGCCCCAAAGCCCCTGCTCCACTCCCGCGACGGCGCCCGGTCAGGGGCGCGGGGAACTACGCGACCAGCCCCCGCTCACCCGCACATCTCCACGCCGGTATCCATGCCGGTATCCACGCCTGTATTCACGCCGGTATCCACGACGGAAGAACCCCTACCGCAGCCAAGGCAGATCCGCCCCCGCCTCCGACGGCTGAAGCCCCTCCGCGACGATCTCCATGATCTCGCCGAGGGCTTTCTGCTGTTCCGGCGACAACCGGTCGAACAGCGCCTGCCGCACCGCCGCCACATGCCCGGGCGCGCTCTTGCGAAGCGTCTCGTACCCGCCGTCCGTGAGAACCGCGAACTGCCCCCGCTTGTCCACGGGGCAGTTCTCGCGCCGCACCCACCCGTTCTTCTCCAGCCGGGCCACGGCGTGCGACAGGCGCGAACGCGTGATCTTCGTCTGCATCGCCAGCTCCGTCATCCGCAGCCGCCGCTGCGGCGCGTCGGACAGCACCACGAGCATGTGGTAGTAGAGGTGCGGCATGCCCGCGTCACGCTGCAACTGGCGATCGAGATGGTCTTCGAGCAGGGTTTTGGCGTGCACATAGGCGACCCAGGTGCGCTGCTCCTCGTCCGTGAGCCAGCGGGGTTCTTCGTCGGCGGATGCGGTCTTCATGCCCCCACTGTACGAGGCCCCTCCTTGAAATTTGAACTATAGAGATGTAATGTGAAACAAGAACTATTGAGACTTCAACTACTGGGGAGTTGGGAGAGGTCTCAAGCGCCCGGAGTGCCGGGCGTGACCAAGGAGACAGAAGCGACTGCCAGGCCCACCGAGGCGTGTGTGTCGTGTGCGTCGCGCAGGTTTTGAGGGAGTCACCCCTATGTCCGCCGCCACCGTCGAGCGCATGCCCGCCCTGTACCTGAGTCACGGGGCCCCACCGCTCGCCGACGACCCGATCTGGCCCGGCGAACTCGCCGCCTGGGCCGCGAAGCTGCCCCGCCCCAAGGCCGTCCTCATGGTCTCCGCCCACTGGGAGGAGGCCCCCCTCGCCCTCGGCGCGGTCCACACCGTCCCCCTGGTCTACGACTTCTGGGGCTTCCCCGAGCACTACTACCAGGTCCAGTACGGCGCTCCTGGCGCCCCCGAGCTGGCGGCCTCGGTCCGCAAGCTGCTCCAGGCCCCCGGCACCCCCGTCCAGGACATCCCGGACCGGGGCCTCGACCACGGCGCGTACGTCCCCCTCGTCGAGATGTACCCCGACGCCGACATCCCGGTCCTGCAGATCTCCATGCCGACCCTGGACCCGCTGAAGCTGATGGACGTCGGCCGCAGGCTCGCGCCCCTCCGCGACGAGGGCGTGCTGATCATCGGCTCCGGTTTCTTCACCCACAACCTCGCCGCCCTGCGGCAGGCCGGGGTGCCGACCTGGTCCACCGAGTTCGACGACTGGGGCCGCCGGGCCCTGGAGTCCCGCGACTGGGACGCCCTCCTGGACTTCCTCCACAAGTCCCCGGCCGGACGGCTGGCCCACCCCCGCACGGAGCACTTCGCCCCCCTCTTCGTCACGATGGGCGCGGCCGAGGCAGCCGGCGAACTCGACGCCCAGAAGTCGGTGATCGACGGCTTCTGGATGGGCCTGGCAAAGCGCTCGGTCCAGTTCGGCTGACACACCACGGGCGCGGGTGCAGGGCGCAAGGGCGGGGGCGCGTGTACGTGGGACACGGGGAACGGGCACGGCGCGGGCCGGGGGCGGTTACCTGACAGGTCATCGACCCGGGCCCGTACGCCTGCCAGGCTCGACGACGTACACAGCCCAACCGCCCCGGTCGACGGGGGCCGCCCTCGACGGGGCCGCCCCGGTCGACGGGACCGACCGGAGGGACGCGCATGCCCGCCTACGCCATAGCCCACCTCAAGGACGCCGCCCCGCACCCGGAGATCGCCGAGTACATCGAGCGCATCCCGACCACCTTCGAGCCGTACGGCGGCCGCTTCCTCGTGCATGTCACCCCGCACGAGGTGAAGGAGGGGAGCTGGCCCGGAGCCGTCGTGGTGATCGGCTTCCCCGGCATCGCCGAGGCGCGCGCCTGGTGGGACTCGCCCGCGTACCAGGAGATCGCCCCGCTGCGCTCACGCCACATCCAGGGCGACATCATCCTGGTCGAAGGGGTACCCGAAGGCTATGACCCCCGCACCACCGCGAAGACCATGAGGAAGGCCATGAGGGACTCCTCGGCAGCCGCCGAGCAGTGAGCCCGAGGGCCGGGCGGCGGTCAGTGGGCCGACGTTCCGGGCGGCGGTCAGCGGGCCGGAGGCGTCGGAGGGAGTCACAGTTCCTTCTCGTACCACGCGACATCCCAGTACCGCCCGAACTTCCGCCCGACCTCGCGATAGGTGCCGACGTACCGGAACCCGAAGCGCTCGTGCAGTCGGGTCGACGGCAGGTTCGGCTGGGCGATGCCCGCGTAGGCGCGATGGACGTCCTCGTCGGCGAGCGCCTCGAACAGTGCCTTGTACAGCAGCGTGCCCACGCCCCGGCCGCCCGCGTCCGGGGCGAGGTACACCGACACCTCCACCGAGGTGGCATAGGCCGGCCTCGCGCGAAACGCGCTGCTCGTGGCGTACCCCAGAATCCGCTGTGAACCGGTCTCGACGGCAACCATCAGGCGATGCCGTCCGTCTTCAAGGTGGGAGAGCAGCCAAGGGCGGCGCTCTTCCGGGGTGAAGACAGCGGTATCGAATGTGATGGGCGTCTCACGGACGTAGTGGTTGTAGATGTCGGTGAGAACGGCGAGGTCGGTCTCGACTCCTGGTCTGACCTGCACCTCTACGGACTCCGCCGACATCACGCCCCCTCCTGTGGCGGCACAGGGTACTGCAAGATCAGAAAAATAGTGGGATGGCTTGGGAATTCTGTCCTGATTCCAGTCGTTGTTTCCTTCGGAAGCCGGGCACTCGGGAGAGTGTCCGAGCGGCCGCATCACGACCCACGTAGGACCAGATACGACCCTGCCAGCCCACCATCGCAAGGGAGCACGCATGGCAACCCGTGCCGTCGCCGCTCGTCGTTCGTCCGCCTCCGGCCGGACCGACGCGGCTCGCAGCGTTCGCGCCTCTGGCGGCGAGATCGCCGACCGCGACCTGGTCGGCATGTACCTCGACGAGATCGCGCGTACACCGCTGCTCGACGCCGCCAAGGAAGTCGAGCTGTCCCAGATCATCGAGGCGGGTGTGTTCGCACAGCAGATCCTCGACGGCGAGGAGCAGGCCAGGGCGGACGCCAGCCGCGAGGAGCTCGAAGCCCTGGTCGCCGACAGCGAGCGGGCCAAGGACATCTTCATCCGATCCAACCTGCGCCTCGTCGTGGCCGTCGCCCGGCGGTACCCGCGCAGCGGCCTGCCCCTGCTCGACCTGATCCAGGAGGGGAACGCCGGCCTGGTCCGCGCGGTGGAGAAGTTCGACTACCGCAAGGGCTTCAAGTTCTCGACGTACGCCACCTGGTGGATCCGTCAGGCCATCACCCGCTCGATAGCCGACCAGTCGCGCACCATCCGGCTGCCCGTCCACCTCGTCGAGGAACTGGGCCGGATCCGCCGTGTGCAGCGCGAGTTCAACCGCGAGCACGGGCGCGACCCCGAGCCCGCCGAGATCGCCGCCGAGCTCGGTTCCAACGCGGACCGCGTCAGCGACGTCCTCGACTGGGCCCGCGACCCGGTCTCGCTGAACATGTCGGTGGACGACGACGGCGACACCCAGTTCGGCGACCTGCTGGAGGACACCTCCGCGGTCTCGCCCGAGCAGTCCGTGCTCACGCTGCTGCGCAGCGAGGAGTTGGACAGCCTCATCGGGCGCCTCGACCAGCGCACCGCGTCCATCATCAAGATGCGGTACGGCATCGAGGACGGCCGCGAGCGCACCCTCACCGAGGTCGGCAAGGAGCACGGTCTCACCCGCGAGCGGATCCGTCAGATCGAGAAGCACGCCCTGCTCGAACTGAAGAAGCTCGCCCGCGACACCGGCTTCGACGCCGTCGCCTGATCCGGCCGCACACCGACCAGGGCCCCGTCACGGCGCGCCCCCTGGGGCCGCCACGGGGCCCGGCCCGGCCCCTCCGCCCACACCTCGGCAGTGCGTCGGCCATGACCGGCCATGTCCGGCCGGATGTCCGACCGAACGTCCGCCTGCTGTCCACGCTTGACCGCACGCAGTCCACGCCTGACCACACACCGTCCACGCCTGGCCGTACCTTGCCGCCGATTGGCTGTACTACGCCGCTACTTGGCCGTACTGCATCGCTTCAACTCCCCGTTCCCGGGGCACAAGACTTCCGGGCCCAGACTTCACCGGCCCGGAGCCTCAGGCCCGGGACCGGAGTTCGACCGCCGCGACCGCAGTCATCCGAAGCCGAGTCCCGACGCTCTCCCCCCAGCGCCGGGACTCTCCCAGAGCCGGGCTTCGGCGCCTCCCCCCTGGCGCCGAAGCCCGGCTCGATTTCCGCCCCCTGAGGCGCCGACGGGCCACCCCGGACCTGAACCCCGGGGTGACCCGAGCGGCAGATTCTGCCACAGAGCCCACCCCGCCGGATCCCGTCGAGGGCCGTCTGCGCACGTCAGAGGCGTCGGCACCCGCGCCTCACCCTTCGGCGTCGCCCGCCGCCCGCGTCAGCCGCGCCCCCAACTCCCTTACGTGGGAGACCAGTTCCGGCGGCTGATGCACCGTGAAGTCGCAGTCGAGCATCGCGAGCCGGAACGCCAGCCACTCCACGGAGTCACCCACGGAGGCCCGCAACCGGCAGCTGTGCTCGTCGACGGGCTCGGGCGTACCGACCCAGCGGGGCACCCGGGCCGCGACGACCTCGGCCGGCGCGGCGAAGGTGACGTCGCACTCGTACGTCTCCTGCCGCTGGTAGATCGACTGCTTCAGATACTCCTCCGCGCTCCCCGTCGGCAGCTCGCGCGGCGCGAACCGGGCGCCCGTGGCGAAGGGTTCCTCGACCCGGTCCACCCGGAAGGTCCGCCAGTCGGCGCGGTCGAGGTCGTACGCGACGAGATACCAGCGGCGCCCGGTCGACACGAGCCGGTACGGCTCGCAGTGCCGACGCGAGTCCGTCCCGTCGCCGGAGCGGTAGGCGAACCGCAACCGCTCGTGCCCCGCCACCGCCGAAGCCATCACGGTCAGCGTCTCGGGCGTCACGGTCGCCCCGTCACCACTGGTCAGGGGAGTGGTGGCGGCCTGCAGGGTGGAGACCCGGTGGCGCAGCCGCGACGGCAGCACCTGTTCCAGCTTGGCGAGCGCCCGTACGGAGGCCTCGTCCACCCCCTCCACGGCGTGCCCGGCCCCGGCCCGCAGCCCCACCGCGATCGCCACCGCCTCCTCGTCGTCCAGCACGAGCGGGGGCATGGCCTTGCCCGCGACCAGCCGGTAGCCGCCGTCGGCCCCCATCGTCGCCTGCACGGGATAACCCAGCTCCCGCAGTCGGTCGATGTCCCGCCGGACGGTGCGCCGCGAGACCCCGAGCCGGTCGGCCAGTTCACCCCCGGGCCACTCGCGGGGCGTCTGCAGGAGGGACAGCAGCTGGAGGAGCCGCGCCGGAGTGTCGGTAGTCATGCCCCCGAGCATGCCGGAGAACTAGGACACAGACTGACCTACTCGACCTCTACCTTCAAGCCATGACCTCGACAACGAGCGCCCTGAAGGGGCGCGGGGCTGATGCATCCGCGACTCCGTCGCGTGGGCGCGATCAGCCACGAACAACCCGCACGGAACCCCCGGCGGAAACCCCGACGGCGCTCGACGCACCCCCCACGCTCGACGCACACCCCGGCGGAGCCGACCGCCGCCGCTGGATCGCCCTGGCCATCGTCATGACGGCCGCCTTCATGGACCTCGTCGACGTCACCATCGTCAACATCGCCGTCCCCTCCATCCAGCGGAGCGAAGCCGCCAGCTTCACTCAGATCCAGTGGATCACCGCCGGTTACGCCCTCGCCTTCGCCGCGGGACTCGTCACCGGCGGCCGGCTCGGCGACATCCACGGCCGCCGCCGGATCTTCCTCCTCGGCATCGGCGGCTTCACGCTCGCCTCCGCGCTGTGCGGGCTCGCCGCCAACCCGGAGATGCTGGTGGCGGCGCGGATCGCGCAGGGCGCGACCGCCGCGCTGATGGTGCCGCAGGTCCTGTCGATCGTGCACGCGACCTTCCCGGCACACGAACGCGGCAAGGTCTTCGGGCTGTTCGGCGCGGTCGTGGGCCTCGGCGCGGTCTCCGGCCCCCTGCTCGGCGCCCTGCTCATCGAATGGAACCCGCTCGGCCTGGAATGGCGGGCGATCTTCCTGATCAACCTCCCGGTCGGTGTCGCGGGGCTCATCCTGGGCCGCCGCTTCATCACCGAGTCGAAGGCCCCGCACGCCCTGAAGCTGGACCTCGTCGGCGTCGCGCTCGTCACCGGCGGGCTGCTGATGCTGCTCTACCCGCTCACCCGGGGCCACGAGACGGGCTGGCCGCTGTGGGGCCACATCTCGATGGCGGGCTCGCTCGTCGTGTTCGCGGCGCTGGTGGCGTACGAGCGGCGCAAGGCCGGGCGCGACGGCTCCCCGCTGATCGAACTGTCCCTGTTCCGGGTGAAGAGCTTCGCGGCCGGCATCGCCGTTCAGACCGTGTTCGGAATCGCCCTCGGCGTCTTCTTCCTCGTCTGGACCCTCTACCTCCAGACCGGCCTCGGCTGGAGCGTCCTGAAGGCCGGCCTCACCGGCATCCCGTTCTCCCTCGCCGTGTCGGTCGCGGCCGGGATGTCCGTCCAGAAACTCGTCCCGCGCTTCGGCCGCAAGGTCCTCCAGGCGGGCGCGCTGCTGATGGCGGCCGGTGTGCTTCTCTACCTGGCGGAGTCCGAACGGTACGGCCTCGCCATCACCCCGTGGCAGATGGCGCTCCCGCTGATCGTGATGGGTGCGGGCATGGGGCTCATCGTCGCCCCGCTGACCGACGCGATCCTCTCCGGGGTGCCGCGTGAGCACGCCGGTTCCGCGTCCGGGCTGATCAGCACGGTCCAGCAGATGGGCAACGCCCTCGGGCTCGGTCTGGTCGCCGTGGTCTTCTTCGGCGTCATGGACGACCGTCTCGCGCCGGCCGACATCGGCCCCGCCTTCGTCGACGCCTTCGAGTACGCGCTCGGCTGGGTGGCGGCGGTCCTGGCCGCGATCTTCCTGCTGATGTTCGCCCTGCCGGGACGCTCCGCCGCGAGCCCCGAGGAGTTCGCCGACGCCGAGGATCCGGCCATCTCGGCCGGATAGTCCGGGCGCGTGAGCGGCACGCGAGGAGCACGCGAATGGCGCGCGAGGACCACGCGAATGGCGCGCGAGGAGCGTGCGAGGGGCCCCGCACCTGAGGTGGTGCGGGGCCCCTCGCCGTCCGCGTCACGCCCGATCATGTCCGAGTCGGCCCGAGTGTTGCCCGAACCTGTTTACTTTCCTGAAATCCAGGCGTAGCCTCCGAGCGAAACCACAGAATCGGGCATCAGTCGGAGGCGAACGGACATGTACGCACCGGAGCGGCAGCAGGAGATCCTCCGGCTCGCCCGTGACGGCGGCCGGGTGGACGTGGTGTCGCTGGCGGAGGAGTTCCAGGTCACGGCCGAGACGATCCGTCGCGACCTGAAGGCCCTCGACCGCGCCGGCCTCGTCCAGCGGGTGCACGGCGGCGCGATCCCCGCCGGCCGCCTGGACTTCGAGCCCGACCTCGCCGAACGCGAGGGCACCGCGGCCGACCAGAAGGACCGCATCGCCCAGGCGGCCCTCGCCGAACTCCCGAACGACGGCACGGTTGTCCTCGACGCCGGTACGACGATCGCGCGCCTCGCCGCCGCCATCCCGCTGGAGGCCACGCTCACCGCGGTCACGCACAGCCTGCCGATCGCCGCCCGCCTCGCCGACCACCCTGGCATCCAGCTCCACCTCGTCGGCGGCCGCGTCCGCCACCGCACTCGCGCCGCCGTCGACGCGTGGGCGCTCCGCGCCTACGGCGAGATCCGCGCCGACGTCCTCTTCGTGGCCGCCAATGGTTTCTCCGCCGACCACGGCCTGACCACCCCCGACCTCGCCGAGGCCGCCGTGAAACGGGCGGCGGTGAGCGCCGCCCGCCGCGTGGTGCTGCTCGCCGACTCCTCCAAGCACGGCCAGGAACACTTCGCCCGCTTCGGCGACCTGAGCGACGTGGACCTGCTGATCACCGACTCCGGCCTGAGTCCCGAGGATGCCCTCGCCATCGAACGCAAGGGCACCGAAGTGCTGCGCGTCCCGGGCACCGAGCCTGTCGGCGGCTCGGGCGGCCCGGGCGGCTCCGCCGGCGCGGGCGCCCTCGGCGTCCCCGGTGCCAACGGCCGGAAGGACCACCGCTCATGATCCTCACCGTCACCCCCAACCCCTCCCTCGACCGCACCTACGAGGTCCCCTCCCTCGACCGCGGCGAGGTCATCCGGGCCACCGGCGAACGCATGGACCCGGGCGGCAAGGGCGTCAACGTCTCCCGAGCGGTCGCCGCCGCCGGGCGCCGGACCGTGGCCGTGCTGCCGCTCGGCGGCGCGCCCGGCGCACTGGTCGCGGACCTGCTCGACGCACAGGGCATCGAGGTCGCCCGCGTGGCGGTCGCCGGGGCGACCCGCTCCAACATCGCCCTCGCCGAGGCCGACGGCGTCCTGACGAAGATCAACGCGCCCGGCCCGGAGCTCTCCGCCGCCGAACAGGAACTCCTCCTGGAGACCGTCCGCGCCCAGTCCGCCGACGCCTCCTGGATCGCCTGCTGCGGCAGCCTCCCGCGCGGCCTAGCCCCGTCCTGGTACGCCGAACTCGTCGCCCGCGCCCACGCCGCCGGCGCCCGCATCGCCCTGGACACCTCCGGCCCGGCCCTCATCGCCGCGCTCCGCGAACGCCCCGACGTCGTCAAGCCCAACGCCGAGGAACTCGCCGAAGCCGTGGGCCGCCCCCTCACCACCGTCGGCGACGCCGTCAAGGCCGCCGAGGAACTCCGGGAGATGGGCGCCACCGCGGTACTGGCCAGCCTCGGCGCCGACGGCCAACTCCTCGTCGACGCCGACGGCTCCTGGTACGGCACCGCCCGCGTCGACACCGTCCGCAGCAACGTCGGCGCCGGCGACTCCTCCCTCGCCGGCTTCCTCATCGCCGGCGGCCAGGGCCCGGTCGCCCTCGCCTCGGCCGTCGCCCACGGCGCCGCGGCCGTCCAACTCCCGGGCAGCGTCATGCCCACCCCCGCCGACCTGGACCCGGCGGCGGTGACGGTGACACGAGAGGTGCCCACGGACCGGGTGCTGAGGGAGCCGGTGTCATGAGGAGAACCGGCGTCATGAGGATCACCGGCGTCATGAGGATCACCGGAAGCCGCCATCCGCGAACGAACATTCGTTTTGGCTTACCCGCCGCCCCGGCACTCCCCCTCCCTCCGTCGGCCCCCGAGGCCCCCGCCCCCCACACTTCCGTCCCCACCCCCGCCCTGCCCAGCCCCCGGGCGATACGCGTGCGAAGGAGCCCGCGATGAGCGAGATGATCACCGCGGATCTGGTCGACCTCGACCTGTCCGCCGAAACGAAGGAAGCGGCGGCGCGTGCCCTCGCCGAGCGCATGGTGGCGCAGGGCCGGGTCACCGACCTGGACGGCTTCCTGGCCGACGTGGCGGCCCGTGAGGCGCAGATGCCGACCGGCCTCGACGGCGGCATCGGCATCCCCCACTGCCGCAGCGAGCACGTCACCGAGCCGACCCTCGCCTTCGGCCGCAGCGCGGCCGGCGTCGACTTCGGCGCACCCGACGGCCCGGCCGACCTGATCTTCCTGATCGCCGCCCCGGCGGGCGCGGACGACGCGCACCTGACGATCCTCTCCTCCCTCGCCCGCCAGCTCATGAACACCGAGTTCACGGACGCGCTGCGCGCCGTGGACGACGCCGCCCGCGCGGCCGCCCTGATCCGGGGCGACGCCCCGGCCGAGAGCGCCGCAGGCACCGACACCAAGAGCACCGAGGGCACCGAGAGCACCGAGAGCACCGAGAGCACCGAAGACTCCGCGGCGGCGTCGGGCGGAACGGCCTCCCCCGACGCCGCCGCGGTCAGCACCACCCCGGCCCCGGCGACCCCCGCCCCGGCTGCTCCGGCCACCCCGGCCGCGACGGTCCCGGCGGCGCCCGAAGCGACGGCCCCCGCCGAGGCCCGCCCCTTCCGGATCGTCGCCGTCACCTCGTGCCCCACCGGCATCGCCCACACCTACATGGCCGCCGAGTCGCTGGAGAACGCGGGCCGCGACGCCGGTGACGTCGAGATCGTCGTCGAGACACAGGGCTCGGCCGGCTTCACCCGCCTCGACCCGGCCGTCATCGCCGCCGCCGACGGCGTGATCTTCGCCCACGACGTCCCCGTACGGGAGAAGGACCGATTCGCCGGGAAGCCCACCGTCGACGTCGGGGTGAAGGCGGGCATCAATCGCCCCGCCGAACTGATCTCCGAGGTCCGCGGCAAGGCCGAACGCGGCGAGGTCACGGCCGCCCGCCCCGGCGGCACCCCCGTCGACCGCGCGGGCGACTCCGGCGACGGCTACGGCACCAAGCTGCGCAAGTGGCTGATGTCCGGCGTCAGCTACATGGTCCCGTTCGTCGCCGCGGGCGGTCTGCTCATCGCCCTCGGCTTCGCGATCGGCGGCTGGGAGATCAACAGCGCCAAGCCCGTCACCGAGCACTTCGACTGGCTGCAGGTCGACAGCTGGGCGGCCCTGCTGTTCCAGATCGGCGTCGTCGCCTTCGGCTTCCTGATCCCCGTCCTCGCCGGCTACATCGCGTACGGCATGGCGGACCGGCCCGGCCTCGTCCCCGGCTTCGTCGGCGGCATGATCGCCGCCAACATCAACGCCGGCTTCCTCGGCGGCCTGGTCGCCGGCCTGATCGCCGGCGGGGTCGTCCTCGCCATCCAGCGGATCAAGATCCCGCCGGTGCTGCGCGGCATCATGCCGGTGGTCGTGATCCCGCTCGTCTCCTCGACGATCGTCGGCTTCCTGATGCTGGTGGTCATCGGCAAGCCCATCGCCGAGGCCCAGAAGGGCATGACGGACTGGCTGAGCGGCCTCTCCGGCAGCAACGCGATCCTGCTCGGCGTCCTCCTCGGCCTGATGATGTGCTTCGACCTCGGTGGCCCGGTCAACAAGGTCGCCTACGCCTTCGCCACCGCCGGCATCGCCGTGCAGGACCCCAGTGACTCCGCGATGAAGATCATGGCTGCGGTCATGGCGGCCGGTATGGTCCCGCCGCTGGGCATGGCCCTCGCCACCACCCTGCGCAAGAAGCTGTTCACCACCGCCGAGCGCGAGAACGGCAAGGCGGCCTGGGTGCTCGGCGCCTCGTTCATCTCCGAGGGCGCGATCCCGTTCGCCGCCGGCGACCCGCTGCGCGTGATCCCCGCCTCCATGGCCGGCGGCGCGGTCACCGGCGCGCTGGCCATGGCCTTCGGCTCGACCCTGCGCGCCCCGCACGGCGGCATCTGGGTCACCCCGCTGATCGGCAAGCCGTTCCTCTACCTGCTCGCCATCGCGATCGGCACGGCCGTCACGGCCGGTCTGGTCATCGTCCTGAAGGGCATGCGCAAGACCCAGCCGGGCGCGGCCCCGCAGTCCGCCCCCGCCGCCACGGCGGAGACGAAGGAACCGGTCGCGGCCTGAACCCGGGACCGTACGACGGCCGCGGGCCCCCTCCCACGCGAGGGGGTCGCGGCCGTCGTGTTTCTGCCCCGTGCGCCCCTTTGAGATCCTTTACAACCCGTGTGACGTGTAAGCCGTACCTGCGAGATACGTCACGGTCCGGGCTCAAAGTCCCATCCGGTGGTGTCTACTGGACGGCATGCCTGAGCACGTGTCGATACTTCAGCTGATGGGCGGGACCGCCCTCGCCCTCGCCGCGGTCATCTGGGTCGCCGTGCTCGTCCGCGTCCTGCGCCGTGACCGCGACATCCACCGAGGCCGCTTCGCCGACCTGGCCCGCCGACGCGGACAGCGACTGCGCGGACTGCCTCATCAGCTCCGCAAGGGCCCCCACGTGGAACACGTGGAGCTGACCCCGGCGGAACAGGACGCGTTCGCGTTCCTGGCCCGTCAGTTCAGCGACGACCGCCTGGCCTGAGCACACCGCTCCCGCGAGGTGGGCCCGGCCGACTAGCCGAGCGTCCCCGCCCGTCGCTCCATCGCGTCCCGTGCCGCGTCCTCCGAGACGTACACCTCGCACATGTGACGGCCGTCCGGAGTTGCCGTGTGCTCGACCTCCCAGAGAGAGATCTCCTGCCCGTCGGTGAGCAGGAAGGCGTGCTCGTACAGCGAGAAACTGAGACCCGGCCGACCCCGGCGCGCGGGACGGTGCGGGCGGCCGAAGGCCTGCGTGATCTCGTGCGCGAACGCGGTCCGCAGCAGTAACGTGGCCAGCTCGTCCCCGGGAGGATCCGGGTTCTCCGCGCGCCGCAGCAGTCGACGGGCATGATCCGCCGAGTCGTCCGGCACGTACTCATGCCGCGGCTCGGGGAACGCCGCCAGCTCCACCGTGACGGGCAGCTCGAAGTCGGGGGCGTCCGGTGGCAGCGGCAGCCGCGCGGTGGCGGCCCGCAGCTCCTCGTCGTCCGTGTACACCTCGTGCTGGGTGTCACTTCCCGGCACCGTGTTGTGCACCAGCTCCCACAGGGTGACGGCCGAACCGTCGGCGAGCAGCCAGGTGTGCCGGTACGTCGCCCGGTGCAGCCCCGAACTGTAGTGCGCGGAGTGCAGCGAGCTGTCGTGCGCGAGGGCGCAGTCGAGCTGCCGTATGGTCTCGTCGGGCAGCTCGAAGGAGTTCAGGGCGCGGCCGAGGAGTCGCGCGAGGTGCTCCTCAGGAGACTCGGGCGACTCGGGTGGCTCGTACGCTGCCGTCTCGTACGGAACGCTCAAGGTTTCTCCCGGCGTTGCTGCATGTCACCTTGTGGGTGCATACCGTAGCCCCTCGGTCGGACATCATGTCCGGGAACCGAGAAAACGTACGCCTGTAAAACGCCGGAGCCGCGCGGTTGGTTCCCGCGCGGCCCGACGAACTACCGGAAAGACGTGGTCAGATGGCGTCCCCCGCCGTCCACTCGCTCCACGGCATGTTCCAGCCGTTGAGGCCGTTGTCCGGCGCGACCGTCTTGTCGGGGGAGTTCTTGACGGTCACCACATCCCCGATGAGCGAGTTGTCGAAGAACCACTTGCCGAGCGTGTCGCTGTTCGCGCCCCGGGCGTCCGCGAGACCGATGCAGCCGTGGCTGGTGCCCTGCCGCCCGAACGGCGGGTTGCCCTGGTTGTACCAGTAGTTGCCGTGGACGAAGGTGCCCGACGTCGTCAGCCGCATCGCGTTCGGCACGTCCGAGATGTCGTACTCACCGCCGAAGCCCACCGTCGACCCGTTCATCCGCGTCTGCCGGAACTTCTCCGAGATCACCATCTGGCCGTTGTACGTCGGGGTCGCCGCGGCGCCGGCCGAGATCGGCACGGTCTTGATCGTCTTTCCGTCCCGCACCACCGTCATGGTCTGCGTGTTCACGTCGACCGTGGACACCTGGGACCGGCCGACCGTGAAGGTGACGGTCTTGTCCTGCACCCCGTAGAGCCCGTTCGCGCCCTCCACGCCGTCCAGGTCGATCTTCATCGTGACCTTGGAACCGGCCTTCCAGTACTCCTCGGGCCGGAAGTCGAGCCGCTGCGCCCCGAACCAGTGCCCCACCACCTCCTGCCCGCTGCTCGACGTCACCGTGATGTGCGACTGCACGGCCTTGCGGTCCGTGATCGCCTTGTCGAAGGTGAACGACACCGGCATCCCCACCCCGACCGTGGTGCCGTTGTCCGGCGTGTACGTCCCGATGAAGCTGTTGGCCGTCGACACGGTCGTGAAGATCGAGTTGGCCGCCGACGTCTTCCCTTCGGCGTTCTTCGCCGTCGCCGAGATCCGGTACTTCGTGCCGCGCTCCAACTGCTCCTTCGGCTTCCAGGACCGCCCGTCCGCCGATATCTCGCCCGGTACGGCCGCGCCGCCCTCCGCGACGGTCATCTTCACGTCGGTCAGCTTGCCGCCGCTGACCTTCACCCCGGTCGCATTGATGGACGCGCCCGTCGAACCGTCCTTCGCGGAGATCGTGATCCGCGCCGCGGTGTCCTCGGCCGAAGTCCCCTTGCCGCCACCCTTGTTGTCCGCCTGGGCGTCCCCGCCACAGCCGGTGAGGGTCAGCGCACCGACCACCAGCACGGCACAGGTCCCCAGTGCCCGCCGTACAGCAATCTTCGGCCTTGTCACGATCTGCTCCAGCTTCTTCGCTTCTAGGCGATCCACGTCATCCGCTCCGGTACGTGGACATAGAGCGAGCGGCGGCCGAGCGGGTTCCCGCCGTTGCCTTCTCGCCGCATCACGTGACAGAACCGCGACAATCGCTCGCTACGGCCCGACGGGAACCACCGGCCCCGCAATCCCCGGGGGCTCTCCCCCTCCCCCTCCCCCTCCCCTCCCGCCCCCTCCCCCTCGACCCTCAACCCCTCCTGCCCCGTCCCTCAACCCCTCCCGTACAACTCCCCGTACGACGGCCACGCTCCGCCCGGGCCCGTCACCGACTCGGCCGCCCTGGCCGCTCGTACGATCGCTCGGGTCACCAAGTCCGCTCCCGCCGCCAGGAGTTCGTTCAGGGCGAGGGGGCCGGCCTGGGGTGGCAGCGGGCGCGCGCCTGTCGCCAGGGTGAACACGGTGTCCCCGTCGTTGAGCAGATGCACGGGGCGTACGGCGCGGGCGATGCCGTCGTGTGCCGTGCCGGCCAGCTTCTGGGCCTGTGCGCGGGTCAGGTCGGCGTCGGTGGCGACCACGGCCAGCGTGGTGTTCATCGGGGGAGGGGGGCTCTTCGCGGCGGCCTCGGCCAGGCGGCGACGCGCTCTCTCCTGCACCTCCGGCGCCGGATACGTCGCACGCCCTTGGAACAGCTCCCCGTACAGCACCCCCGTCTCCGGATCCGTCACCGATCCCGCCGCGTTGGCCACCACCAGCGCGGCCACCGTGATTCCCGAGTCCAGCACGGTGCTCGCGGTGCCCATGCCGCCCTTCAGCAGCCCGACCGTCGCCCCCGTCCCGGCCCCCACGCATCCCTGCGCCACCGGGGCGCCGGGCCCGCTCGCGTCCGCCGCCTCGACCGCGGCCCGGCCGAGGGCGGCATCCGGTCTGGCCTTGAAGTCGCCACCCCGGCCCAGGTCGAAGACACAGGCGGCCGGCACGACCGGCACCACGTGCGCCGGGTCACGGCCGACCCGCACGCCCCGTCCGCGCTCCTCCAGCCAGGCCATCACCCCCGACGCGGAGTCCAGCCCGTACGCGCTGCCGCCGGTCAGCACCACCGCTTCGACCTTCTGCACCAGGTTGCGCGGATCGAGCGCGTCCGTCTCCTTGGTGCCGGGCCCGCCGCCGCGCACGTCCACGGCCGCGACCGCGCCGCCCTCCGGGGCCAGCACGACCGTGGTGCCGGTCAGCCAGCCCCCGCCGACCCGGGTCGCGTGCCCGACCCGCAGGCCGAACACATCGGTCAACGCGTCAACTGCCATGAGCGTCTCGGGTGTCGTGGGCCCGCGCGGGCTGTCCCGACTCGTGGCCGCGGGCGGCGAGTGCCACCCCGACCGCGACCGTCACCGCCGACACGGCGCCCGCCGCCGGCACCGCCCACTGCCCCAGGAAGGTGCACATCACCACAGCCAGGGCGGCGAGCGGCAGCACCGTCTGCTGTGCCGTGCCCACCTTGAAGTGGCGGGCGTGCAGCGCCCACACGGAGATCAGATACAGCGCCGTCGGCAGCGTCACCGCCGCGGACGCGGCCAGGGTGGAGATGTGCGCCTTGTGCACCGTCTCCTCCACCGCGACCTCCAGACCGGCGCCGATCGCGGCGGCCGACGCGAAGATCAGGTAGTGGCCGTACCCCCACAGGAAGCTCTCCCTGCTGGAGCGCAGATGACCGTGGATGGGAACGGTGAAGTAGATCCACCACGCAGAGAAGACGATCAGCAGCCCGCCCACCGCGATCGGCAGCAGTTCCCCCAGCGCGTCGTTCTCGTCGGCCGCCGACTTCACCGCGACCGTGGCCGCCAGGATCGTCTCGCCCAGCACGATGATGGTGAACAGGCCGTACCGCTCCGCGATGTGGTGCGGATGCCAGGACGTCTGGAAGCCTCTCTCCGCGTACACCGGGACCGACAGCTCGGCGATCGCCATCGCCAGGAACAGCCACGGTCTGGCCGGCTCCGGCAGGACCAGCAGCCCCAGCCAGCCGATCTGGCACAGCGCCACACCACCCGCGTACCGCAGGGCCGTGACCCGTTCCGCGTCCGTCGCGGTGCGCGCGGCTCTCAGCCACTGCGCGGTCATCGCCAGCCGCATGATCACGTAGCCGAGCACGACCAGGGACCAGTCGTGGTCCTCGAAGGCCCGGCCGACTCCGGCGGCGAGCACCAGCACACCCGAGATCTGGATGAGCGTCACCAGTCGGTAGGGCACGTCGTCGTTGTCGTACGCCGACGCGAACCAGGTGAAGTTCATCCAGGCCCACCAGATGGCGAAGAAGACCATCGCGTAGTTCAGGATGCCCTCGGCGGCGTGCGCCTCCGCCACGGAGTGGACCAGTTGGACGCCCGCCTGGGCGACGGCCACGACGAAGCACAGGTCGAAGAAGAGCTCCAGCGGCGAGGCGACCCGGTGTTCCTCTCCGCGGCCCCGTGCGACCAGCCTGCGCACCGGTGGCTTTCCGGCGCCGGAGGAGGGGACGGGAGCCGAGGGAGGCGGAGGTGTGGAACTGGACGTCATGGGGCCAAGCACACCAGAAAAGCCGGTGGAATTCTCGCGCAGGTGTTCACCCGTTCCGGGGCGGACCGGAGGTGTGCGCGGACGGGCCCGGGGCGGGTGCGGAGAGGCCGGGGGAGGGGCCGTGGAAGCAGCCGGTGCTGACGGCGGTCCGGGCGCGGGGCCGTACCCTGGACTCATGAGTACCGCTCCCGCCCCCGGCTCCGAACCGCGTGACCCCAAGGCCGCGCTGGTCTTCGACGACCCGCTCAGCCGGCCGTCGTCCGACGACTCGGACCACGGCTGGGGCGAGCGCTCGGGTGAGGGCGGCGACAGCGCGGCCGACCTGAAGCGCTTCCTCGACGAGAAGCCGCCCCACCACATCTGACCCTGCCCGCCGCAGGTCTCCGCCCCCGCTACGTGCGGTCGTGGCCCGAACCGCGCTGGGCCACCAGGGCGTCGCGGATCTCCTTCAGGACCTCCAGCTCGGTCACCTCGATGACCTCGTGCGTGCCCTCCTTCGCCTTCCGGCGGGCTTCCTGGCGGGCCAGGTACTTGGACATGGGGAGCACCATCAGGAAGTAGACGACGGCCGCGGTGATGAGGAACGTGAGCGTCGCGTTCAGCACCGTGCCCCAGAGGATGGCGACGCCGTCGGTGACCGTTCCGTCCGCCGAGACCTTGCAGGGGTCCTTCAGGCAGTAGCGGTACTGGTCGAGGTTCTTCGTGCCGAACGCGCCCACCAGCGGGCTGATGACCCCCTTCACCACCGAGTTGACGATGTTGGTGAAGGCCGCGCCGATGACCACGGCGACGGCCAGGTCGACGACGTTCCCCCGCATCAGGAAGGCCTTGAAGCCCTCCCAGACGCTCGGCTCCTTCTTCTCGCTCACCACGAGGCCTCTCTGCGCTGGTTGTGGAACAAACGACTCCGCAACCTACGTCAGGGCCCGGGCCCAATGTCCAACTGGGTCCCTCCATCGTGGGACTTGACGGGCGAGTGCCGGCGATACGGCGAGCGGTCACCACAGCGTCACCGCCAGGCGGGACGTGGCGCCCGCGCCGGCCAGTCGGGCCGCCGTGCGCCGGGGCACGGTCAGGACGACCAGGGCTCCGCTCTCGGCCGCGTCGGCGGTGGGCACCTCGGAGACACGGGCGCCCCGGGCCACGACCCTCGCGGCACCGCCCGTCGCGGACTCCTCGGCCGCGATCACGTCGACCCGGTCGCCCGGGCGCAGCAGCCGTACCGTCGCGGCGTCGGCGATGCGGACCGGGGCGGTCACCGTCCCCACGCGGGCGGGCCGTTCGGGGACCGGGTCGGCCACGGGGTGGCCCCTGACCCGTTCCGCCTCCCTCGGGCCCGCCCCTGTCACCAGCAGGGCGGCGGCGGTCACCGCCAGACCGGCGGCCATGGCTCGCCGTCGGCAGCGGGCGAGGCGGCGCAGCCGGTGCGCTCCGCCGCGCACCCGCAGCGGGGCGAAGTGCGGGACCTCGCAGGTGGGAGGGGCGTCGGTGCCGGGTGGGCCGGCGGCCCAGGACGGGACGCGTGCGGACGAGGGCGACGACGAGCGCGAGGAGGGCGACGGCGACGGCGAGTGCGAGGACGGCGAGGGGGAGGGCGAGAAGGGGCTCGGGGGCACCGGCACGGACGGAGACGGAGTACGGGACATGAGGCCACCACCTGCTGTGTGAGATCGGCTTGCGGTCCCACGATGAGGCTTCGCGGCGAGACCCGCCGAGGCCTGTGGACCACCCACCGGTTGTGGAAAACCTCGCCACTCGAACGAGGAGTTCCGCTCCGCCTCGGCGCCCCGGCCCTCACCCCGTCACGGCAGCACGAACCCCGGATCCATCCCGCCCAGCGCCTTTGTGCACAGGCAGTCGCGGCCGTCGTTCGGCGGCAGGGCGGCGACCGCCTCGAAGAGGACGCCCCGGAGGCGGTCGATGTTGGCGGCGAAGACCTGGAGGACCTCCTCGTGGGACACGCCCTCGCCGGTCTCGGCACCGGCGTCGAGGTCGGTCACGAGGGTCAGGGAGGTGTAGCAGAGCTCCAGCTCGCGGGCCAGGATGGCCTCGGGGTGGCCGGTCATGCCGACCACGGACCAGCCCTGGGCCTGGTGCCACAGCGACTCGGCGCGGGTGGAGAAGCGGGGGCCCTCGACGACGACGAGGGTGCCGCCGTCCACCGGTTCCCAGTCCCGTCGGCGCGCCGCTTCCAGGGCGGCCTTGCGGCCGACGGGGCAGTAGGGGTCGGCGAGCGAGACGTGCACGACGTTCGGGACGGCGCCCCCGGGCAGGGGGAGGCCGTCGAAGTAGGTCTGGGCGCGGGACTTCGTACGGTCCACGAGCTGGTCCGGGACGAGGAGCGTGCCCGGTCCGTACTCGGGCCGCAGACCGCCCACCGCGCACGGGCCGAGCACCTGGCGCGCGCCGACGGAGCGCAGGGCCCAGAGGTTGGCGCGGTAGTTGATGCGGTGCGGCGGCAGGTGGTGGGCGCGGCCGTGGCGCGGGAGGAAGGCGACGCGGCGCCCGGCGATCTCGCCGAGGAAGAGGGAGTCGCTGGGCGGCCCGTAGGGGGTGTCGACCTGTATCTCGGTCACGTCGTCGAGGAAGGAGTAGAACCCCGATCCGCCGATGACACCGATCTCGGCCAGACCGGCCGCCCCCGTACCTGCCGCTGCCGTGTCATGCGCCGTGGCCGCCGCTGCTGTGCCGTCCGCCGTGCCCGTACCGCCCGCCGGCCCGACCCCGCTGTCCACGTGTTCCGTGTTCGCCATGCCCGCACCTTAACCGGGCCCGGAAACGCCGAAGACCCCGCCGGTCGTCGTACGACGGCAGGGTCCTGGACACAAGCGGTGGCACGGCCGAAATGCGGCCCGAGCGCCACCGGCCCGAAGCGCTGATGCGGCGGGAGCGCCACCGGCCCGAAGCGCTGACGCGGCGGAAGCGCCACCCGCCCGTCGCGCTACGCGGGCCGTCGCGCTACGCGGCGAGGGCGCTCCGCGGCGATGTTACGCGGCGATGCGTTACGCGGCCGACGTGCTGCTGGCGGAGGAGGAGCCCGAGGACGACGACTTCGCGTCGGAGGACGACGAGGACGAGGTCGAGGACTTCGTGTCCGAGGAGGACGAGGAGGCCGTCGAGGACTTCGCCGTCGCCGGGCTGCTGCTCGACGACGAGCCACGGCTGTCGTTCCGGTAGAAACCGGAGCCCTTGAAGACGATGCCGACCGCCGAGAACACCTTCTTGAGGCGGCCGTTGCAGCTGGGGCACTCGGTCAGGGCGTCGTCGGTGAACTTCTGCACCGCTTCGAGGCCCTCACCGCATTCGGTGCACTGGTACTGGTACGTCGGCACTGGTCTTCCTCCTGGCACTCTCACTCGATGAGTGCTAACGACGGTCCATAGTGACCTATTCCCCGGGGATCAGTCCACTGTCACCGGCACTCGGTGACCGACGACACGCGCGACGGTGCGGCCGCGAGGGCTGCCCGCCAGCCGCGTACGCAGGGCCAACAGGGTGGCCAGGGCCAGTGCCGTACCGGCCGCCGGCACCAGGAATCCGGCGCCGGTCCACAGCCGGTCCTCCAGCTGACCGGCGGCCGTGACGGCGGCCGCCTGGCCGAGCGCGACCGCGCCGGTCAGCCAGGTGAAGGCCTCCGTGCGGGCGCCCGCGGGGACCAGGGAGTCGACCAGCGTGTAGCCGGTGATCAGGGCGGGGGCGATGCACATGCCGACGAACAGGCCGAGCGCGGCGAGGACGAGCACGGAGTCGGCGGTCCACAGGGCGGAGGCGACGACCGCCAGAGCGGTGTAGCCGACGACCAGGCGCCGCTGCGGGGCCGTCTTCCAGGCGATGGCGCCGCAGACGATGCCGGAGAGCATGTTGCCGGCGGCGAACACGCCGTACAGGACGCCGTTCAGGCCGGGCTCGCCGATCGACTCGGAGAAGGCCGCGAGGGAGACCTGCATGCCGCCGAAGACGGAGCCGATGCCCAGGAAGGTGACGATCAGGACGCGCACCCCGGGGACGGACAGGGCGGAAACGCGCTCCACGCGCGCGTGGGACGCGGGTACGGCCCGCGGTTGGGTGCCGCGCTGCGCGGCGAACAGCAGACCGCCGATCAGGGTCAGCGTCGCCTCGGTGAGCAGGCCGGCGGCCGGGTGCACGGCGGTGCACAGCGCGGTCGCGAGCAGCGGGCCGAGGACGAAGGTCAGCTCGTCGGTGACGGACTCGAAGGCGGCGGCGGTGCCCATCAGGGGCGAGCCCTGGAGCTTGACGCCCCAGCGGGCCCGCACCATGGGGCCGACCTGCGGCACCGAGGCCCCGGTGGGCACGGCGGCGGCGAAGAGCGCCCACAGGGGGGCGTCCATCAGGGCCAGCGCCGTCAGGGACAGGCCGGCCGCCCCGTGGACGAGGACGCCGGGGATCAGGACGGCCCGCTGGCCGTGCCGGTCGGCGAGACGGCCGCTCCAGGGCGCGAACAGGGCCATGGAGACGCCGGTGACGGCGGCCACGGCACCGGCCGCGCCGTAGGAGCCGGTGGTGTGCTGGACGAGCAGCACGATGGAGAGCGTCAGCATCGCGAACGGCTGGCGGGCCGCGAAGCCGGGCAGGAGGAACGTCCACGCGCCACGGGTGCGCAGCAGCTGCCCGTAACCCGGCCGGGACGCCGTGGAGGTGTTCGAGGTGTTCGAGGTGACCGTGGACGCCACGGCCGTGCCTTTCCGCCGCCTGGTAGCGCGCCCGTGCGGGGGGCGCCGAGAGCTGTCCTCTTGCGCCACTGCGGTAGATGCCGGGCCCGCGGAAGGGGGGCGTGACGGCCGCCATACGGTCGCGCCAGCTCTGCGTCAGACAGAGTTGGTCCGATCAAGTGCGCCTTCATCGTACAGGGGGATGGAGGGAATCACCTGTGAAAGTGAGCACTATGGGCGGCCGCACCCCTGCTTCCGGAGGGTGTGAACAGTGTGAAATCTGCCCTTAACGACGGGAGCCCCTGGTGCCGTGGCCACCGCCGTCGCCCGTGCCCAGCCAGTCGGCCAGCTTGCCGCCCTGGCCGACGGCCCTGAGCCGGCGCTCCGCCTGGTCCCGTACGGGGTCGGTGGCGACGACGAGGAGCTCGTCGCCGCGGCGCAGGACGGTGGTCGGCAGGGGCACGAAGGACTTGCCGTCGCGGACGACGAGGGTGACGGCGGCACCCGCGGGCAGCCGCAGCTCGTTGACCTCGACGCCGTGCATACGGGACTTCTCGGGGATGTCGACGGACAGCAGGTGGCCGCGCAGCCGCTCCAGCGGCGCGGATTCGATGCCGAGGTCGGCCGCCTCGTCGCCGGAGCCGCCGAGGCGCAGCTTGCGGGCCAGCCAGGGCAGCGTCGGTCCCTGGACGAGGGTGTAGACGACGACGAGCACGAAGACGATGTTGAAGATCCGGCGGCTGCCCTCGACGCCGCTCACCATGGGGATCGTCGCCAGGATGATGGGGACCGCGCCGCGCAGTCCGGCCCAGGAGAGCAGGGCCTGTTCGCGCCAGGGCACCCGGAACGGCAGCAGTGCGGCGACGACGCTCAGCGGCCGCGCCACCATGGTCAGCACCAGGCCGATGACGAGGGCGGGCCAGATGTCGTCGCCCATCTCGTGCGGGGTGACCAGCAGCCCCAGCAGGACGAACATGCCGATCTGGGCGATCCAGCCGACTCCCTCGGCGAAGCCCCGGGTGGCGGGCCAGTGGGGCAGCTTGGCGTTGCCGAGGACCATGGAGGCCAGGTAGACGGCGAGGAAGCCGCTGCCGTGGGCCAGGGCGCCGGCCGAGTAGGCGGTGACGGCGATGGCCATGACGGCGATCGGGTAGAGGCCGGAGGCGGGCAGCGCCACATGCCTCAGGCCCCAGGAGCCCAGCCAGCCGACGGCGAGGCCGATGGCAGCGCCGATCACCAGTTCCAGCGCTATCTCGCCGATCAGGACGTACCAGTGCTCGACCGGTCCGGCCATGGAGAGCGAGGCGACGAGGATGACGACCGGGGCGTCGTTGAAGCCGGACTCGGCCTCCAGGGTGCCCGTCACGCGCGCGGGGAGCGGGATCCTGCGCAGCACGGAGAAGACGGCCGCCGCGTCCGTGGAGGACACCACCGCGCCGATGATGAGCGACTGCCGCCACTCCAGCCCGATCAGATAGTGCGCGCCCGCGGCGGTGACGCCGACGCTCACCGCGACTCCGACCAGCGCCAGTGAGCTGGCGGCGGGCAGGGCCGGCCCGATCTCCTTCCACTTCGTGCCGAGGCCGCCCTCCGCCAGGATCACGACGAGGGCCGCGTAGCCGATGACCCGGGTCAGGGCGGCGTCGTCGAAGTGGATGCCGCCGATGCCGTCCTGACCCATGGCGATGCCGATGCCCAGGTACACGAGCAGGCTGGGGAGCCCGCTGCGCGACGAGATCCGGACCGCGGCGACCGCGACGAGAAGGACGAGCGAGCAGACGAGCAGGAGCTGGTTGAGATCGTGGACAGTCAGCGGGCCGTACCTTTCTTGCCGAACCGCACGTGGTTCCGAGTGTGGGGCGTCGAGCACTGGATGCGGGCACGCGCGCGTGGGGGCATGCGAAGCCGATCACGGAAACCGTGCGATTGCGGTTACGTCAGTGCGAGTACTTCGTTACCTTACCTAACTCTTGACGATTTCTTGACGCTCGCGAGGGCAAGATCGAACAGTCGTCCGTGCCAGTTCCCGACTCCGCGTCAAGTCGTGTCGGGCCCTGCGCCTATGGTTGCTCCAGCGTTCAGTACAAAGCACAGCCCGACCTGCCGCTCGTGTTAGGACAGCAAGGACAGCGATGCCCACCGACACCACCCCCTCCGGCCAGCAGCCGGGCAAGTCCGGCAGGAAGAAGGGGCGCAAAGTCCGTCTTCTCCTGATCGTCCTGGTCCTGGCCATCATCGGTGGCGTCGGCTACGGGGCGTTCTGGTCCGTCTCCACCGTGCGCGCCTCCTTCCCGCAGACCAAGGGGTCGATAACCCTGGACGGTCTGGCGGGACCGGTCGACGTCAAGCGCGACGGCTACGGGATCCCGCAGATCTACGCCTCCTCCGACGAGGACCTGTTCATGGCGCAGGGCTACGTCCAGGCGCAGGACCGGTTCTACGAGATGGACGTGCGCCGCCACATGACGGCCGGCCGCCTCTCGGAGATGTTCGGCGAGAGCCAGGTCGACAACGACGAGTTCCTGCGCACCCTCGGCTGGCACCGGATCGCCGAGGAGGAGTACAAGAAGACGCTCTCGGCCGAGACGAAGAAGTACCTCGACGCGTACGCCAAGGGGGTCAACGCCTACCTCGCCGGCAAGGACGGCGACGAGATCTCCGTCGAGTACGCGGCCCTCGGCTTCTCCAACGACTACCAGCCCGAGGAGTGGACCCCGGTCGACTCGATCGCGTGGCTGAAGGCGATGGCGTGGGACCTGCGCGGCAACATGCAGGACGAGATCGACCGCGCCCTGATGACCAGCCGCCTCGGCCCCAAGCAGATCGCCGACCTGTACCCGCAGTACCCGTACAGCCGCAACGGGACGATCGTGCGCGAAGGCCAGTACGACGAGCTGACCAAGACCTGGTCCGACGGGTCCGGCTCGTCGCAGAACACGGGCGGCTCCACGCAGGGCACCGGGACGGGTACGGGCACCGGGACGGGCACAGGCACGGGTACCGGGACGGGCACAGGCACCGCCGCCGGCACCTCCACGGACTCCGGAGCCCTCCAGACCCAGCTGGACGGCCTCTACAACGTCCTGGAGGACCTGCCCGAGGCCGTCGGTGTGAACGGCAACGGCATCGGCTCCAACTCCTGGGTCGTCTCCGGCGACCACACCATCACCGGCAAGCCGCTGCTCGCCAACGACCCGCACCTGACGGCGTCGCTGCCGTCGGTCTGGTACCAGATGGGCCTGCACTGCAAGGCCGTCTCCGCGAAGTGCCAGTACGACGTCTCCGGCTACACCTTCTCCGGCATGCCCGGCGTGGTCATCGGCCACAACGCCGACGTCGCCTGGGGCATGACCAACTCCGGCGTCGACGTCACCGACCTCTACCTGGAGAAGCTCACCGGCGACGGCTACCAGTACGGCTCCAAGGTCCTGCCGTTCGACACCCGCGAGGAGACCATCGAGGTCGCCGGCGGCCCGTCCAAGAAGATCGTCGTCCGCACCACCAACAACGGCCCCCTGCTCTCCGACCGCAACGACGAACTCGTCCAGGTCGGCAAGAAGGCCACGGTCGACCAGGACGCCCCCGACCGCGGCGACGGCTACGGCATCGCCCTGCGCTGGACCGCGCTCGACCCCGGCACCTCCATGGACGCCGTCTTCGCCATGAACAAGGCCAAGGACTGGGACGACTTCCGCGAGGCCGCAACCCTGTTCGACGTCCCCTCGCAGAACCTGATCTACGCCGACACCGAGGGCCACATCGGCTACCAGCTGCCCGGCAAGATCCCCACGCGCGGCAAGGGCGACGGCTCGCTGCCCGCTCCCGGCTGGGACCCCGCGTACCGCTGGAACGGCTACGTCGACCAGGACGAACTGCCCTACGAGTACGACCCGGAGCGCGGCTACATCGTCACCGCGAACCAGGCCGTCGTCGACAAGAAGTACCCGTACACCCTCACCACGGACTGGGGCTACGGCACGCGCGCGCAGCGGATCACCAGCCTGATCGAGTCCAAGATCAAGGGTGGCGGCAAGATCTCCACCGACGACATGCGGCAGATGCAGATGGACAACAGCAGCGAGATCGCCAAGCTGCTGGTGCCGCTGCTGCTCAAGATCGACGTCGGCGACAAGCACATCCGCGAGGCCCAGAAGCTCCTGGAGGGCTGGGACTACACCCAGGACGCCGACTCGGCGGCCGCGGCGTACTTCAACTCGGTCTGGCGCAACATCCTCAAGCTCGCCTTCGGCGACAAGCTGCCCAAGGAACTGCGCGTCGAGGGCCAGTGCCTGTCGGTCGAACCGGTCGACAGCACCGGGCCCGCCGACGAGGACCAGCGGGTGCGCGAGTGCGGCAGGCGCGACGCGGACCAGGCGCAGCCGGACGGCGGCGACCGCTGGTTCGAGGTGGTCCGCCGGCTCGTCGACGACCAGGACAACGCCTGGTGGTCCACGCCGAAGACGCGCAACCTGGACGCCGCCGACACCCGTGACGAGCTGTTCCAGCGGGCCATGCGGGACGCCCGTTGGGAGCTGACCGCCAAGCTCGGCAAGGACATCGACAGCTGGAGCTGGGGCCGACTGCACCGGCTGTTCCTGAAGAACCAGACCCTCGGCACCGCGGGCCCCGGTTTCCTCCAGTACATGCTCAACCGCGGCCCCTGGAAGCTCGGCGGCGGCGAGGCCACGGTCAACGCCACCGGCTGGAACGCGGCGGGCGGCTACGAGGTCGTCTGGGTGCCCTCGATGCGGATGGTGGTGAACCTCGGGGACCTCGACAAGTCCAAGTGGATCAACCTCACCGGCGCCTCCGGGCACGCCTACAACGCGCACTACACCGACCAGACCGACAAGTGGGTCAAGGGCGAGCTGCTCACCTGGTCGTTCTCGGACAAGGCGGTCGAGGAGAACACGAGCGACACGCTGCTGCTGAAGCCGTAGCGCTCCGCTCGGTGGGCCGTTCTTCGGCTGCGGCGCCGTCGTGGCTGGTCGCGCAGTTCCCCGCGCCCCTTTCGGGGCGCGGGGAACTGTCATGTGAAGCGCCGTACGCCCGACGGCGTCACCACCGCGTGCACCGGGCGGTCGTGCTCCTCCTCCGGCACCCGGTCGACCACCTCCGTGTCGTACAGCAGGACCACCAGCGCCGGGTCGGCGCCCGCGCGGTCCAGACGGGCCAGGACGCGGTCGTAGGAGCCGCCGCCCCGGCCCAGACGCATCCCGCGCCCGTCGACCGCCAGGCCCGGGAGCAGGACGACGTCGGCGTCGGTCACGGCGTCCGGACCGAGCCGCTCGCCGGCGGGTTCGAGGAGCTCCATGCGGCCGCCGTGCCGCACGCGCGCGAGCGAGGTCTCTCCCTCGTAGACGCCCCAGTCCAGGTCGTTGTCGGGCAGCAGCACCGGAAGCAGGACGCGCACGCCCCGAGCGCGGAGCGCGTCGAGGAGCGCGAGGGTGCCCGGTTCACTCCCTACGGACACATACGCCGCCACCGTGCGCGCCTGCGCCAGTTCGGGCAGATCCAGGGCCCGGTCGGCAAGGGCACCCGTCGTTTTCCGGACGTCATCCGCCGTCAACCCACTCCTCACCAGGAGGAGCTCTCGACGCAACATTCGCTTGGAAAGCTCCGGTTCAGGTCCCATCCGGCCCACAGGTGACTCCAGTATTCTTCGTAATCGGCTCATATGAGAACGAATTCAGCGGAGCCACAGATTCCCCACAAAGGCACCGGATATGGTTCCGCCCATGAGTGAGGCGAACCCCAGGATCAGCAAGGCTGTCATTCCCGCGGCGGGTCTGGGAACCCGGTTCCTGCCGGCCACCAAAGCGACTCCCAAGGAGATGCTGCCGGTGGTGGACAAGCCGGCGATCCAGTACGTGGTGGAGGAGGCCGCGGCGGCGGGACTCGACGACGTGCTGATGATCACCGGCCGCAACAAGCGCCCCCTCGAGGACCACTTCGACCGTAACCACGAGCTGGAGTCCGCCCTCCAGAAGAAGAACGACGCCCACCGGCTCGCCAAGGTCCAGGAGTCCAGTGACCTCGCGACCATCCACTACGTCCGCCAGGGCGACCCCAAGGGCCTCGGCCACGCCGTGCTGTGCGCCGCTCCGCACGTCGGCGAGGAACCCTTCGCGGTCCTCCTCGGGGACGACCTGATCGACCCCCGCGACCCGCTGCTGCAGCGCATGGTCGAGGTCCAGGAGCAGAACGGCGGCAGCGTGATCGCCCTCATGGAGGTCGCGCCGGAGCAGATCCACCTCTACGGCTGCGCGGCCGTCGAGGCCACCGAGGACGGCGACGTCGTCAAGGTCACGGGCATGATCGAGAAGCCCGACCCGGCCGACGCCCCCTCGAACTACGCGATCATCGGCCGCTACGTCCTCGCCCCGCAGATCTTCGACGTCCTGCGCCAGACCGAACCGGGCCGCGGCGGCGAGATCCAGCTCACCGACGCCCTCCAGCAGCTCGCCGCGGACGAGAAGGTCGGCGGCCCCGTGCACGGAGTCGTCTTCAAGGGCCGCCGCTATGACACCGGAGACCGTGGCGACTACCTGCGTGCCATTGTCAGACTCGCGTGCGAACGTGAAGACCTGGGCCCGGACTTCCGGACCTGGCTTCGCAGTTACGTAGCCGAGGAGATGTAGCCACATTGAGCACCGCCGCGACCCGCACCACCGGCCGGGACCACCTCTGGTCGGTGACCGAGCACCTGGAGGACATCCTCGCCACCGTCCGCCCCCTGGACCCCATCGAGCTGCAACTCCTCGACGCCCAGGGCTGCGTCCTGGTCGAGGACGTCACGGTGCCGGTGTCACTGCCGCCGTTCGACAACAGCTCCATGGACGGGTACGCGGTGCGGGTCGCGGACGTCGCGGGCGCGAGCGAGGAGTTCCCCGCCGTGCTCACGGTGATCGGCGACGTCGCGGCGGGCCAGGCCGAACAGCCCCGGGTGGGCCCGGGGGAGGCCGCCCGCATCATGACCGGCGCCCCCCTGCCGCCCGGCGCCGAGGCGGTCGTCCCCGTCGAGTGGACCGACGGCGGCCTCGGCGAGGGCCCCGTCTCCGGGATGCGCGCCCGCAGCGCGAACCCCGAGGGTGCCACCGGCCAGGTCGCCGTGCACCGCGCCGCCGAGGCACGTGCGCACGTGCGCGCGGAGGGCAGCGACGTCAAGGCCGGCGAACGCGCCCTGGCGGCCGGCACCGTCCTCGGCCCGCCCCAGCTCGGCCTGCTCGCCGCCATCGGCCGCGCCTCCGTGCACGTACGCCCGCGCCCGCGCGTGGTGGTGCTCTCCACCGGCAGCGAACTGATCCCGCCCGGCGAGACCCTGGCCACCGGCCAGATCTACGACTCCAACAGCTTCGCCCTCACCGCCGCCGCCCGGGACGCGGGCGCCATCGCCTACCGCGTCGGCGCCGTCGCCGACGACGCCGAGACCCTCCGCTCCACCATCGAGGACCAACTCGTCCGCGCCGACCTGGTGGTCACCACCGGCGGGGTCAGCGTCGGCGCGTACGACGTCGTCAAGGAAGCCCTGGAGTCCGTCGGCGACGAGGACGAGGAAGGCGCCGGCATCGACTTCCGCAAGCTCGCCATGCAGCCCGGCAAGCCGCAGGGCTTCGGCACCATCGGCCCCGACCACACCCCCCTGCTCGCCCTCCCCGGCAACCCGGTGTCGTCGTACGTCTCCTTCGAACTCTTCGTCCGGCCCGCCATCCGCACCCTGATGGGCCTCGACGACGTCCACCGGCCGACGACCACGGCGACCCTGCGGGCTCCCAAGGCCCTGACCTCGCCCGCGGGCCGCCGGCAGTACCTGCGCGGGACGTACACCGACGGCGAGGTCACCCCCGTGGGAGGTGCCGGATCGCACCTCGTCGCCGCCCTCGCGCACGCCGACGCGCTGATCGTGATCCCCGAGGACACCGAGTCGGTCGAGCCCGGTACGGAGGTCGAGGTCGTCCTGCTCGGCTGAACCGTCGAGGGTGGCGTACCGTGTCGCGCACAACAGGCCGCGCGCCGCACCGCGACGGGCCCCGACCGGGAGCGCCACACCACCATGAGTACGCCGCAGGACCGACTGACCCACATCGACGAGGCGGGCGCCGCCCGCATGGTCGACGTCTCCGGGAAGGACGTGACCGCGCGCACCGCCCGCGCCAGCGGCCGGGTCCTGGTCTCGCCGGCGGTGGTGGAACTGCTGCGCGGCGAGGGGGTGCCCAAGGGCGACGCCCTCGCCACCGCGCGCATCGCCGGAATCATGGGCGCCAAACGCACCCCCGACCTGATCCCGCTCTGCCACCCCCTGGCGGTCTCGGGCGTCAAGGTCGACCTGGCGGTCGCGGACGACGCCGTCGAGATCCTCGCCACCGTGAAGACCACCGACCGCACGGGCGTCGAGATGGAGGCCCTCACCGCGGTCTCCGTCGCCGCCCTCACCGTGATCGACATGGTGAAGGCGGTCGACAAGGGCGCGGTCATCACGGACGTCCGCGTCGAGGAGAAGACGGGCGGCAAGTCGGGCGACTGGAGCCGGGCATGACGGCCCCTGCGGAGCCGCCGCTCGGGGGCGCCCTCACCGCGCCGTACGCCGCCCTGGTCGTGACCGCCTCCAACCGGGCCGCCGCCGGGGTCTACGAGGACCGGGGCGGGCCCCTGATCGCCGAGGGGCTCCGGGCGTTCGGCTTCGCCGTCGACGGCCCCCAGGTCGTGCCCGACGGCGACCCGGTCGAGGCCGCGCTGCGGGCAGGCGTCGACGCCGGCTACGACGTGATCGTGACGACCGGCGGGACCGGCATCTCGCCGACCGACCGCACCCCCGAGGCCACCCGCGCGGTCCTCGACCGCGAGGTCCCCGGCATCGCCGAGGCGATCAGGGCGTACGGCCGGGACAAGGTGCCCACGGCCGCGCTCTCCCGGGGCCTCGCCGGAGTCGCGCGCGGCACGCTGATCGTCAACCTGCCGGGCTCGACCGGCGGAGTACGGGACGGCCTGGCCGTCCTGGAGCCCCTGCTGACCCATGCCGTCGACCAGATCCGCGGCGGCGACCACAAGAGGCCGGCCACCGGCGGCTCACCGGCCGAGGAGGACCCCTCCAGACCCCGTGGGGGTGCGAGCTGAACAGTCCATCCTGGCCCGTGGTGCTGGTGGACGGCGATGTCGTCCTCCGGCCCATAAGGATGCGCGACCAGCGGGTCTGGCGCGAGGTCAACCGGCGCAACCGGGACTGGCTGCGGCCCTGGGAGGCGACCATCCCGCCCCCCACGCCCAGCGGGCCGATCGCGCACCGGCCGACGTACCGTCAGATGGTCCGCCATCTGCGGTCGGAGGCGAACGCGGGCCGGATGCTGCCGTTCGTGATCGAGTACCAGGGGCGGCTGGTGGGGCAGTTGACGGTCGCCGGGATCACCTGGGGCTCCATGTGCTCCGGCCATGTCGGCTACTGGGTCGACGAGTCGGTCGCCGGGCGGGGGGTGATGCCGACGGCGGTCGCGCTCGTCGCCGACCACTGCTTCCGGACCGTCGGTCTGCACCGCATCGAGGTCTGTATTCGTCCCGAGAATCGGCCCAGCCGACGGGTCGTGGAGAAACTCGGATTCCGTGAGGAAGGCCTTCGTCCACGATATCTTCACATCGACGGTGCCTGGCGCGACCACCTCGTCTTCGCGCTGACCGCCGAAGAGGTGCCCGAGGGTCTGCTCGGCCGCTGGCAGCGGGAACGCGCGCGGAACGCGCGGAACGCGGGTTCCGACGCCGGCAAGCCAGGCCATCCGCAATAAATGAAATACGTGTTCGAACAATGGTGGGGCGGCGACCGGGCGACGATCAGGTTGAACGACTCGGTGCGTTCTCGGCACGTTAATTTCGTGCTCTCGATGGCCCGCTGATCGGATCGGTCACAAAAAAAGCTCGAAATATCAGCCAGATCGTGCGACACACCGGCTCAATTGGCGGATGGCCTCACGCAAACCCCTCTACCGTGTGAGGCGTGAGCAGCAGCGGCCTCATCTACGCAGTCATCGTCGGGGCCTGGGCCGCCTACTTGGTGCCGATGTGGCTCCGTAGGCAGGACGAGCTGAACGAAGCCCGTCCGACGGAACGCTTCAGCACCGCCATCCGGCTGCTTTCCGGCCGGGCGGGGATGGAGCGCCGATACGCCAGGGACCGGGCGCGCTCCACCGAAGAGGGGGAGCCCAGCGCCGAACCGGACGGCGTCACCGACTCGGTGGACGTCCGGGCCTTCGCCATGCCCCCGCTCCGGGAGCACACGAAGGCACAACTGCCGGTGGAGCGGGGTGAGTCACCGCAGGCCGGTCAGCAGCCGCAGCAACCGGGGAAACCGGCGACGCAGGCGCCCGCGCAGGTGCACGCGAAGCCGGTGCCGCAGCAGGGCGGTGCGCCGGCGGCCCAGCAAGCGGCGGCCGCCAAGCAAGGAGCGGGCAAGCAGGCGACGGGCAAGCAGGGGGCGGCCCAAGTGCCCGCTCCCGCGCGGTCGAAGCGGTCGGCCAAGCAGACGGCGGGCGCACGCCGGGGCGAGACGGCGGAGGCCAAGGCGCGGGCCCAGCGCTTGAAGGTGCTCGCGCGCCGACGGCGTACGACCGTGATGCTCTTCCTCGCCTTCACGCTCGGCGCGGTCGTCGCGGCGGTCGGCGGACTCGCCTTCCTGTGGGCGCCGGGGGTGCCCGCGGTACTGCTGAGCACCTACATCGCGCATCTGCGGCACCAGGAGCGGAAGCGGTTCGCGTACACCATGGACCGGCAGCAGGCCGAGGCGGCGGCGCAGCGACTGCGGGAGCGGCAGCCCCAGCGGCGGCGCCCCGCGCCGGACCAGGTCGACACCGACGAGCCGGAGGACGGACCCGAGAGCGAGGAGACCCGGGCCGACCTGAGCGCGCTCGCGGCCGACCGGCGGGCCCTCGTCGAGCAGACCGACCACGCCGAGTGGGTCGACCAGCAGCGCGAGCGCCAGCGGCGCCCCGGTCAGGGCGACAGCTGGGACCCGGTCCCGGTGCCGCTCCCGACCTACGTCACCGCGCCGGTCGCACCCCGGGCCACGTCCGGGGTCGACCTCGGCGCCCCGGACGCGTGGAGCTCAGCGCGCTCCAGCGCGGCCGACCCGCACGGCTCGTCGGGCGCCCCCGCGAACTCCCCGAGCGCCTCCGGGCGCGCGCCGGAGGGGGGCGAGGGCGGCGAGGGGAACGCGGAGGCCGCCGGCCCGGGTGAGGCGGCCGACGCACCCGACGGCGGCCGCTCCGACGCACGGCGGGCAGCGTCCGCACGCCGCTCCCGGGAGCGGGGGCGCACCCCGCTCTTCGACCAGTACGAGGACGGCGACCGGCCGCGCGCGGCCAACGAGTGACCTCCGGCCTCCGGCTCCCGCCCCTCCCGCTGACCAGCCACGAGCCGCCCGTGAGCCGCCCACGCGCCGCCCCCGGGCGGCTCCCCGGCCGCCCGGGAACGGATTTCCAAGCACCGCGATGGGGATGCTAGAGTTTCACTCGTTGCAAGGGCCTGTGGCGCAGTCCGGTAGCGCACCTCGTTCGCATCGAGGGGGCCAGGGGTTCAAATCCCCTCAGGTCCACGCATCACAGAGGCTCGCTCCCCATCGGGGAGCGAGCCTCTGGTCGTTTTCAGGGGGTGGGTGAGGGCGGGTCACGGCGGGCCGTGGGGCGGCCCTCGGCGAGATGGGCCGTGAGGTCCGTGCCCTGCCGTCGGGTGAAGGGGCCGTCGTTCTCCAGGCCCAAGTGGCGGGCCAGGTCGCCGACATGAAGGCGCGTCGCGGCCTCCACCAGCGTGGCGTACGCGTCGGTGGTGGCACGGAAGCGGTGCCAGGCCGTGGTCATGATCGCGGCGGAGAGCAGAGCACCCGGCCACCACACGACGGCGACGCAGAGGTACAGCAGCGCCCAGCCGGCCAGCGTGGTGGCCCGCTGCATCGCGTCCCGGGCCGCGGTGATCTCCGCCCGTGTGGTGTCGGGAGCGTGCAGCCACAGAAGCGGCCAGACGGCCGCCACCTCCACCCCGAGTTGCGCGCCCAACCGCGCGTCGACCGCGTCGAGACGATCCCCCGGCCCCGTCGGGCGGACCGGGCGGGTCTCGGCGATGCGGCGCAGCCGATGACTGGCGACCGCCGTGCGCAGGCCCGTGCCCGCCGGACCGCTCGCGTCCCCCAGGACGTGGTCCTCCGCCGCGCTCCTCGCGACCCGCTCGCGGCGCTCGTCGTACCGGCGCTGTCGGCGGGCGATGAGCCGGAGGATTGCCGGATGCGCGTGCTCGGGCCAGTTCGGCCAGTCGGCCGCCAGCCACACGCGCTCGACCAGCGAACCCAGAGCCTGTGCGGCGAGCCCACAGGCCGCGGCAGTGAGCAGGAACACGGAGAGCAGGAGGAACAGTCTCGCGGCGGACCCCGTCGACTGCGTGGTGTGGGCGTCGAGACGGTCCGGCAGGGTCGCCACGTCGTACCAGCGCGCATGGCCCAGCAATCGTCCCGCGGCCAGGACACCGAGGAAGAGGGCTCCGGGGAGGACGAGGAGGGAGAGCCACCGCTCGGCGAGCTTCTTTCCCAGTTCGCTCAGGAAACCGTTCACGTCAGACGCTCTTCGGCAGCAGGGGGGTGCCGTCGACACCGCACGCCTGGGGCGCGGCGGGGTCGGGCCACTGGTGGCGGGTGCAGCGCCGATGCGGGCAGAGCAGGACCGTCAAGGGACGTCCACCGCCGTCGATCCCCGCGATCTCCGTGCCCGGGCTCCGCGTACGGCCGTACAGGCCGCGGGCGTCGCCGCTCGCCTGGAGACGCTCGTGCAGAAGGCGAACGGCCGCGCCGACGTCCTGACCTTCCCGTACGGCGGCCAGCAGTTGGTCCACGGACGTGTCGTCCGTGCTCTGCCCCGCGCGCAACTGGTCGCGGATCTCCTCCACATGGGTGCAGAAGTACGCCAGCGCGTCGGCCGTGCGACGGGTCTTCCGGTCGGACAGGTCGGTCATGGAACCTCCGGTCGGCGTGCGGCCTCCCGCCGATCGGTGTCCCACCGCCGGTCGGTCGGGCCGCTCGGGAGGCGGTGTGACGATACCGAGGCTGCTCGGACAACTCCACCTGGGCGTTCGGCCGTTGCTCTACTCTCGGCGGACATGTGCACAGAGGGGGAGGCGCCCGCGCGGGATCGACGGCTGGCGTCCGCACGCAGGCTGCTGCGGCGGGGCAGGGGATCCGACGGCCTTTCGGAGGCATGGAGGGTGGAGGCACGGGCCGAGATCGCGGGCCTGCTGGAACTGCGCCGCGTCGACGGCGAGGACGTCGAGGTCAACTACCGTCTCGGCTGGGCGCTGTTGCTCCTGAACCTCGTGGAGACAGTGGAGGACGCCCAACTGGAGACCATGGCGGACTCCTTCGCGGTCTGTCTCCTGGCCGGTGTCGACGACCTGCCGTCCCGCCTCCTCTCCGGGATCGCGTCCGCTGCCGAGGGCCGGGCCGTCGCCCTGCTGCGGCGGACCCTCGCCGACGCCGATCCCGACCTGCTGGACGCCGCTGTCGTCCAGTGCCGCAGGGTGCTGGGAGCGACCCCGGCCGAGCACCCCGGCCGACCGCAGCGACTCGCCAACCTGGGGGTGGCCCTGCACACCCGTTTCGACCGGCAGCACACCCGCGCGGACCTCGACGAGGCACTGGCCCTGCACCGCGCCGCGACAGAAATGACCCCGGCGCAGGACCCGGAACTCACAGGCCGCCTCAACGGGCTCGCGGGAGTCCTGCGCGCCCGTCACGAGGTGACCGGCGATCTCGCCGACCTGGATGCCGCGGTCGACGCCATGCGCCGGGCGGCCGACTCCACCGCGGCCGACCCCGCGCACCACGCGATGTGCCTGTCCAACCTGGGACTGGCGTTACGGGACAGGTTCCGGGCGGGCGCGGACCCGGCGGACCTCGACGCGGCGCTCGACGCCGCCCGGCAGGCCTGGGAACGCACCGGCCCCGACGAGCCCTACCGCGGGGTACGGCTCAACAACCTGGGTGCCGCACTGCTGCTCCGGTGCCGCCAGGCCCGGGGCGAGGCCGCACTGCTGGAGACCGCCACCGGGGTACGGGCGGCAGCGGCCGCCGTCCCCTGGGGGCAGCCCTGGTTCAGCGCGGCCGCGAACGCCGTCCCGCAGGGGCCACCCGGAAGCCCCTCGCCCACCGCCACGCTCGAACTGTTCGCGCTCTGCTTCCTCTCCGGTCTCCACGAGCTCCCGACCGAGGTGGTGTCCGGCGTCGTGCTCATCGCCACCAACTACGCCACCGGCCTGACCATGCCGCTGTACCGCTCGTACGACCCGGATGCGCACGAGGGGGTCGTCTCGCTGTGGCGGCGCATCGTGGACCTCGCTCCGGCCGGTGACCCCCATCGGCACATCCCCCTCGCCAACCTCAGCTTCGTCATGCTGCTCCGCTATCAACGCACCGGAGCGAGCGCGGACCTCGGCTCGGCGCTCGACGCGGCACGACGGTCGGTGCGGGAGGCGCCGGTCGGACATCCCGACCAGGGCCGGGGGCTGAGCAACCTGGCTGTGGCCCTTCTGGAGCGGTTCCGGCGCGAGAACGAGGCGGAGGACCTGGACCTGGCCATCGATCTGACGAGGGAGGCCCTGGCGTACATCCCCGAGGGACACGGCAACCGGGCGCGGTGCCTCAGCGATCTGGGAGCCGCGCTGGCGCTGCGCTTCCAACAGCAGAACGACCCGGCGGACCTCGACGACTCCGTGGCGGCGCTGCGCGAGGCCACCCAGGGCGCCGCGGTCGATCCCCTGGGGCAGGGGATGGCCCTGGCCAACCTCGGTGAGGTGCTGGAGCGGCGCTATGTCGTCCGGGGAGACACCGCGGACCTCGACGAGGCCGTCGGTGTGCTGCGGGCGGCCGTCGAGGCGACCGCCGAGGGGCACGCGGCCCATGTCGGCTGCCTCGCCTCGCTCGGGGCCGTACTCCAGACCCGCTTCGCACGGCTGGGAGGTGTGTCCGACCTGGAGGAGGCGATCGGTGTCCTGCGGGAGGCCGTGGCCGTCGCGCCCCCGGGCTCGCCCGTACGGAACAGGTCGCTGCACAACCTGGCCGGCGCCCTGTACTCCCGGCTGGAGGCGCGTGGTGAGGCCGACCCGGACGAGATCGTGACGCTGACCCGGGAGGCGCTCGCCCACACGCCCGTCGACAGCGCCGAGCACGTGGCGCTGCTGGCCCTGCTGACGAACGCCCTCCGCAGCCGCTTCGAGCTCATCGGTGATCCCGCGGACCTCGCCGAGGCCGCGGAACTCGGCAGGACCATGACCCGCGCGGCCTCCGGCGGAGCACACCATGGCCTGGCGGCGCGGCTCTCGGCGGGGGCCGGCGCACTGCTGGTGCAGCAGCTGCGCACCTTCTCGGCGACGGATCTCGACGAGGCGATCACCGTGCTCCGTACGACGCTGGGCACGCTGGCCCCGGGACACGCGGAACGTCTGGTGGCCCTGCACAATCTCGCCCTGGCCCTGATGGCCAGATGCGCGCGGACCCTGTCCGCCGTGGACCTCGACGCGGCGATCGGCGCGCAGCGAGCCGCCCTGGAAGAGGCCGGCCCCGCGCACAGCCATCGACCCATGCTGTTGAACGCGCTCGGCACGATGCTGCAGGCCCGAAGTGCCCTCACCGGTGTCGTGGCCGACCTGTCCGAAGCGATCACGGTCTTCGGGTCGGCCGTCGAGGCGGCACCTCCCCATCATCCGACGCTGCATCTGATGGTCGCGAACCTGGGGAACAGCCTGCTGCTGAAGGCCGAGGTCACGGGGGATGCGGCCGATCTCGATGCCGCTGTCACCACCGCCCGCCTGGCGGTCGACGCCGCCCCCGCGGGCAGTACGCGGAGGTTCTGGAACGTGAGCGTTCTCGGCCGGGCGCTGCTGCACCGTCACCGACGGAACGGTCGGGCCTCGGACCTGGACGAGGCGGTGACTGTGCTGCGCTCCGCCCACCGTGACAGCGGGCACGGTCACCCGGTCCAGCAGATCGCGCTCTCCGCGCTGGCGGAAGCCCTGCACCTGCGATCCGTGCGCTCCGGGAGCGCTGACGATTTCGAGGAGGCGGTGCGCCTGTACGAGGACTGCGCGGCACTCGCGACGGCGTCGGCGGGGATGCGGGTGATCGCCGCGGTCAAGGGCGGCAGACTCGTGGCAGGCTCCGACCCGGCAAGGGCGGCGGACCTGTACGAGGCCGCCGTGCACCAGCTCCCGTATCTGGCGCCGCGCCAACTGCACCGCAGCGAACAGCAGTTCATGCTCGGACGGTTCGAGAGCATGGCGGCGGACGCGGCCGCCGCGGCGCTCGACGACACCACCAGGCCGCCCGGAGAACGCGCCCTGCGCGCGCTGCGGCTGCTGGAGACGGGCCGGGGGGTGATGCTGAGCCAGGCGCTCGACACCTTCGGCGACGTCTCCCGCCTGCGGCGGCGTTCGCCGGAACTCGCCGGCCGCTACGAGGCGTTGCGGGACCTGCTCGACCTGCCGGAAGGGGGTACGGACGCGTTGACCGGGCTCACCACGGGCGTGGGGCCGGACGGCGTTCCCGTCACCGGCGATCGACACCGGCTCGTCGCCGACCTCGCCGAGGTGCTCGCCGAGATCCGGCGGCTGGACGGGTTCGGCGGGTTCGGGCTGCCGCCCTCCACGGAGGAACTCCTCATGGAGGCCCGGGAGGGCGCGATCGTCGTCCTCAACGTCGGCTCGCTGCGCAGTGACGCGCTGCTGCTCACCGGCGCGGGGGTCACCGCCGTGCCCCTGCCCCGGCTCACCCCGGAGGTGGCGGCGGAGGCGGCGGACGCCTTTCGGGTCGCCACGCACGACGCGACGGAGGCCCCGGACGAGGCCGAACGCCGTATGGCGCAGGGCCAGTTGTCGGAAGTTCTGGGCCTGCTGTGGGACACCGTCGCCGAGCCCGTGCTCACGGCTCTCGGTCATGACAGGGCGCCCGAGGACGGTGTTCCGCCACGCGTGTGGTGGGTGCCCTGCGGGCCGCTGAGCTCGTTGCCGATCCACGCGGCGGGCCGCCACGACGTCCCCGGCGCGGCCGTGCTCGACCGGGTCGTCTCCTCGTACACCCCCACTGTCCGCGCCCTCCACCACGCTCGGCGGCCGCTTCCCGGGGACGGCGTGACCGCTCGGACCCTGGTGGTGGCCATGCCCACGACACCCGGGCACGCGCCGCTCGACTGGGCGCTGGACGAGGTCGACGTGCTCCAGGAGCACTTCCCGGACCGGGTGGTCCTCGGTGGCGCGGACGGGCCGCCGACGTGTGCGGCCGTACTGGAGCGGCTGTCGGGGTGTTCGATCGCCCACTTCGCCTGCCACGGCGCCGCCGACGCCGTGGATCCGTCACACAGCCTGGTGCTCCTCGAGGACCACGAGCGGGCGCCCCTCACGGTCGCCAGGCTGGCCACCGTGCGGCTCGATCACGCCCGACTGGCCTATCTCTCCGCGTGCCGCACGGCCGTCTCCCACGCCGAGTCCCTGCTGGACGAGGCCATTCATCTGACGACGGCCTTCCAACTGTCCGGGTTCCGCCACGTCATCGGCACCCTGTGGCCGGTCGTCGACGACACCGCGGTCGACGTCGCCGAGGCCTTCTACGCCGGCCTTCGTCCGCAGGGCGGCGCCGGGGCCCCGGATCCCGACCGGTCGGCGTACGCCCTGCACACCTCGGTGCGGGCGCTGCGGTCGCGACTGCCGGGGACGCCTTCCCTGTGGGCGTCACACATCCATGCCGGGGCCTGAGGCCGGGAGGGCCTTCGCCTCCGTCGGGGCGGTGTTCGGGTCCGCCGTGCGCGTCAGCCGGGTCGGCCGCCTCCGCGTGGGCCGTGATCGCCGCGTCCGTGATCGCGTCGACGTACGGCCGGCCGTTCACCTCGATGCAGGGGCCCGACACCCCGGTGGGCACCGGGATTCACGGGTCCGGGGTCAGGGGTGGAGCGGCTTGGCGAAGCAGAGGCTCAGCTCGTGGAAGCGGTAGTAGCCGAACTTGGCGCAGGGTTCGTAGCCGCTGGAGGTGTAGAGGGCCACGGCCTCGGGCTGCTTGGAGCCGGTCTCCAGGACCATGCGGGTGCGGCCGCCGGCGCGGGCGTCGGCCTCCAGTTCGCCCAGTATGCGGCGGGCCAGACCCAGGCCCCGGGCGCCGGGGGTGACGTACATACGCTTGATCTCGGCGTCCCCGTCCTGGTACCCCTCGTCATTGGTGTCCTGGGTGCGCCAGCCGCCCGTGGCGACGGGGCTGTCGTGCTCGTCGTAGGCGATCAGGTACAGCCCGGCCGGGGGGACGAAGTGCGCCGGGTCCATGGGGGTGGCGTCGCCCTCGTCGCCGTAGCGGACGCTGTACTCGGCCTGGACCTCGTCGTTCAGCTTGACGGCGTCGGGGTGGTCGAAGGGGACCCGGCGGATAATCATGTCAAGCATCGTACATCTATGCATGCGCATGCTCCATATCTGGACCTTGTCCAAGGTGCGGGTATCGTGCCCGGGTGCTGACTGTGACCTCTGTGAATGTGAACGGGCTGCGGGCCGCCGCGAAGAAGGGCTTCGTGGAGTGGCTCGCCGGGACCTCCGCCGACGTGCTCTGCCTCCAGGAGGTGCGGGCCGAGCCGGAGCAACTCCCCGCCGGGGTGCGGCAGCCCGACGGGTGGCACGTGGTGCACGCCCCGGCCGCCGCCAAGGGGCGCGCGGGGGTGTCGCTGTACAGCCGTCGCGAGCCCGACCGGGTGCGGGTCGGCTTCGGATCGGCCGAGTTCGACGGCAGCGGCCGGTACGTCGAGGCCGATCTGCCCGGTGTCACCGTCGCCAGCCTCTACCTTCCCTCCGGCGAGGTCGGGACCGAGCGGCAGGACGAGAAGGTCCGGTTCATGGACGAGTTCCTCGCCTACCTGAAGGAACTGCGCGAGCGCGCGGCCGCCGACGGGCGCGAGGTCGTCGTCTGCGGCGACTGGAACATCGCCCACCGGCCCGCCGACCTCAAGAACTGGCGGGCGAACCAGAAGAACTCCGGGTTCCTGCCCGAGGAGCGGGAGTGGCTGGGGCGGGTCCTCGACGAGGCGGACGGGGCGTACGTCGATGTGCTGCGCGCCCTGTACCCCGACGTCGAGGGGCCCTACACCTGGTGGTCCTACCGGGGGCGGGCCTTCGACAACGACTCGGGATGGCGCATCGACCACCACGTGGCCACGGCCGGGCTCGCCGGCAAGGCGGTCAAGGGGCTGGTGGAGCGGGCCGCGAGCCATGACGAGCGGTGGTCGGACCATGCTCCGGTGACGGTCGTCTACGACCTCTGAGAGCTGCCCCGCCCGGTGACCGGGGTCCGAGGCGTGGCGGGCGAGCGACCGACATCACAGATCCTTGACACTCTGTGCCGCACTGCATCGGTTGTTCGATTGCTGTGCGGAAATACTCATCCCCAGGGGACGGTGCCTACCGGCCGGAGGGGGACACGTGCGGGGGCAGGGGCCAGGCGGCCACAACGAGCTGAGCGGCGTCGTGCACGGTCCCAGCGTGCAGGCCGCCGTCGTGTACGGCGGGGTCCAGGTCAGGACCGGTGACGCGGTCGCGCCGCGGCCGCGCGCCGCGGTTCCGTGGCAACTGCCGCCCGCGGTGCCGCTCACCGCTCGCACGGCCGAGGTCGAGCGACTGGAACACCACCGCGTCTCCGTGTCCCGCAGGGGCCATCCCGTCCTCGCCGCGGTGAGCGGACTGGGCGGGGTGGGCAAGACCGCGCTCACCCTCTCCTGGCTGCACGGGCTGCGGCCCGACTTCCCGGACGGCCAGTTGTACGCGGACCTGGGCGCCCAGTCGCCGTCCGGACCGGCCGATCCCGGCGAGGTGCTGAGCGGATTCCTGCGCGGCCTGGGTGTGCCGCCGCGACAGGTTCCCCACGAGCCGGAGGAACGGGCGGCGCTGTACCGGTCGTTGACCGCCGAGCGCGCGCTCGTGGTCCTCCTCGACGACGCGGCGACGGCGGCGCAGGTACGGCCGCTGCTGCCGGGCGGCCGCAACCTCACCGTCGTGACCGGTCGCCGGCGGATGTCCGGCCTGGCCCTCGAAGGCTGCTACCAGCTGCAGTTGGAGCCCCTCGCTCCGGAAGCGGCGCTGGAACTCCTCGCGGCGACGCTCGCCGACGACCGGGTGGCCACCCAGACCGACGACGCCCGAGCCCTCGTGCGGCTGTGCGCGGGGCTGCCGCTCGCCGTGCGGGTCGCGGGCGCACGGCTCGCCGCCCGGCCGGGCAGGCGGATCGGCACGATGGTGCGGGCCCTCGCCGCCGAGCAGGGCAGACTCGACGGGCTCGCCATCGAAGGAGATCACGGTGTGCGTGCCGCGCTGGATCTGTCGTACCGGGGCCTGCCCGAGACGTCGGCCCGGCTCTACCGGCTGCTCGGCGTGCACCCCGGACGCGAGTTCCAGAGCGCGGTCGCGACGGCGGTTCTGGCTCGCGGGTCCGCCGACGGCGCGTCGGGGTCCGCCGGCGCCACCGGGCCGGGACCCGTCGGCGCCAGCGGGCCGCCAGGCGCGGAGCGCGCGCTGGAGAACCTGTACGACGCCAATCTGCTGATCGACGTGGGCGAGGACCGCTACCGCTTCCACGACCTCGTCCGGCTGCACGCGGCCGAGAAAGCCGCGCAGGACGAGTCCGAGGCGGAACGGGCTGCCGCGTTCCGCCGGCTCGCGGACCACTATGTGGCCACCGCGACCCGGGCGGAGAAGGCCGTCGAGCCGTACCACCCCTTGCGGGAGCGGTTCTACGGCCTCGGTCCGGTGATCGAGGGCGACCCCGGGCCCGGACCACGGGCCGCACTGGATTGGCTCGAGCGGGAACTGCCCCAGCTGATGGCGGTGATCCGCCGTGCCAGGGCGGCGGGCGCGGCGGAGGCCTGCTGGCAGCTCGCCGATGCCATGGGGCCGCTCTTCGTCCGGCGTAAGCACTACGACGAGTGGCTCGCCGCGTACGAGGAGGGGCTGGTGGCGGCGCGCGAGGTGGGCGACACCCAGGCCGCGTGCCGGATGCTGACGTCCGGGGGCCAGGGCGCTCTGGGGAGCGGCGGGCACGGGCGGGCGCTGGAGATGTTCGAGGAGGCGGCCGGGCTGTTCGCCTCCATCGGCGACACGCTCGGCCACGCCCGTACGCTCAACTACCGAGGGCTGGCTCACCAGCGGCTGGGGCAACTGGACGAAGCGGCCGTACTGTTCGCGCGCGCGGCCGTCGAACTCCCCAGACACGGGGACGAACGCGCGGGCGGGCTCGCCCGGCTCAACGCCGCCGACGTCGACCTCGACCTCGGCCGTCCGGAGCGGGCCGCCGAAGCGGCCGCGGCCGCACGGGAGACGTTGCTGGCCGTGGACGACCCCTACAACGCCGCGCGGGCCGCCACGCTGCTCGGCCGGTCCGCCCTGCTTCGGGGCCGGCTCGACGAGGCGGAACGCCTGCTCTCCGGTGCGCTCGACGACCTGGGCGCCGTGGGGGCGGACTCCGAGACGGCCCGGGCGCTCGGTGCGCTGGGCGAGGTCGCCGAGCGCCGCGGCGAGCCCGCCCTCGCCCGGGAGCGCTACGGCCGGGCCCTCGCGCTGGCCACCGCGGCGGGGCAGTCGAGGCGGGCCGACGAACTGCGCGAACGGTTGAGGCTGTCGGCCGATTCCGGTGCCGATGCCGACGCTTCGGTCGACAGCGGTGCCGGTGCCGGTGCCTCGGCCGACTGCGACGCCGATGCCCAGGCCGACGCCGCCGGATGACCGGGGTGATCGGCGGGGCCGGCGGGGTGGGTGCTGCTGGGTGCTGCTGGATGACCCGGGGTGACCGTCCGGGCTGGTGCTGCCGGGTACCCTGCCTCGGTTGCCGGGCGCCCGGCGGCGTCGACGGCTGGGCACGGCGGTCGGGTCGGAGCCCGGTGGGGTGATGTGTGTAGTTCAGCCGGTGCCTGTCACCAGCCATGTGTGGGCCAGGGACGCCCAGACCGGCCAGGGGTGTACGGCCGCGTGTCGTTCGGTCAGGTGCAGCCGTAACGGTATGCGGCCGTGGGGGCCTACGCGCAGCCAGCACCTCCCGGTCCCGGTGTGCACCGCCACCACCGCCGTGCCCGGGTGGGCGGCGGCCAGCGCGTCGGCCGCGGCGTCTCCCCATCCCGGCGCCACCAGCACGTCGGCGAGGGCGGGCCAGGGCCAGGGGGCGGGCAGTTCCACCCGCAGGTGCTCGTCGACGAGCGCGGGCGGGCGGGCCGGTCCGGGCGGAATGATCCGGACGTACCGGCCCCACGGGCGCTGCGTCTCCTCTCCCGCCGTGTTCACGATCCGGCTCCGCCCGGCACGCCGTAGCGCACCAGGACCGGCGGCGGCGCCGCCTCCGCGGCGGGGCGGGCGACCGGCGCGCGCAGCCGCAGCTTCCGGTAGAGCAGCGCGCGCATCCGCCGGGCGAACCGGCCCGGTTCCGAACTGATCCGGGCCGCGACCCGCGCGTACCGGTCCGGGCGGTGGGCGACGGAGCTCTGCCGCAGCTGGCGGAGCAACGGCCGGCCCGTGTCGATCCACGGCACCAGCGAGCGCAGTTCCGCCATGGGCGAGGCGGGGTCGAGGTCGGTGTCCGGTGAGCCGGCGGCCAGCAGACGGGCGCCCGTCATCGTGCCGTACAGCGACACCGAGCCGTGGTCCCCGACGATGTAGTCGGCCGCGACGACGGCGCCGCACCACTCCGCGTGCTGGCTGACCAGCCCGATGCCGCAGCGGCTGAGGCCGGCGAACGCGCTGCGGATGTGCCATTCGCTGTGGGCGTTCCAGACGTTCGAGTGCAGCATGACGACGATGCGGAAGTCCTCCCGGGGGAGCTGGTCGGCCAGTTGCTCCAGCAGGTCCCAGTGCCGTCCGAGCAGGGACTCGGGGCCCCAGGTCGAGCAGACGAGGACGAGCTCCTGCCAGGGCGCCGCGCCGAGCGCGCGCCGGTACAGGTCCCGGGCGGGCAGGCTCGCCGCGACGCGGTCGTAGCAGGGGTCCCCGACCACCTCGGCCACGGGCAGGGCCTCGGGGCACTCCCGGCCCAGACGGGTGCGGTCGTCCTCGTGGGCCAGGACGATCGCCGCGGGCACCACCACTCCGTCGCGGACCAGCCACTGCCGGCCCAGCCCGTACACCTCGCGCATCGCGGGGAGGCGGCCAAGGCGGCCGCGACGGTCGTCGGGCACGGAGACGCGCTTGTTGTACGAGGCGCCGTGCGGCAGCACGATCACCGGGACGTTCAGTTCGTGCAGGCTCCCGTAGCTCGCGGTCAGCGCGAGGTCGAAGCGGGTGTGCACCGCCTGTCCCCACGGCACGACGAGGGCCCTGGTGTTCTCCAGGAACTCGTCCACGCCGTGGTTGAAGACGTCACCGGCCACCGTGAAGAGCACCTGCACCCGCGGGTCCCCCTCCAGCAGCCGGACCGCGTCCAGCAGCCGACGGGCGGAGGTCACGGTGTGGACCACCGCGAGCACCCGCTTGCGGATGCGGAAGGTCGCCCAGCGCTCGACATCCAGACGCAGGGGTACGGCAGGGCGCCGGTCGGCGTCCGGCATCAGCAGGCTCATCTGAACTCCCCCGTGAAGCAACAGAGTTGAGGTGCGGGCCGACAGCTCGTCGTCGGCCGCTGTAACTGCGTCTCCCCGGACGGGTGGACGGCCGGCTTGCAGAAAACTTGCACCTCGGGCGTGCGGGTCCGTCGGCGTGCTTCGTGCGCCCCTTCGCGCGACTGTGCGCCCTGCGTTGCACCTCTGTTCAGTCCGGCACGGTGGCGACAGTGAGACATCTGGTGGACAGATGTGCGATCCACCGGCCGCCCGTGCGGAGACCGCCGGTGCGAGGACAGCACGACCGAGGCACGCGCCTGGACGAAGCGAACCACCTGGGGGAAGTGGTGCACCTTCTTGCGCTCGGGCCGCTCGAACTGTGGCACGGGGGACGGCAGTACCCGCTCGGCTCGCTGAAGGAGCGGCGGGTGCTGGCGGTCCTGCTGTACGCCCAGGGTGATCCCGTCGCCGTCGATACGCTCGTCGAACGGGTCTGGGACGACGACGAGGTGCCCGTGACCGCCGTGGAGACGCTGCACTCCTATCTCTCCCGACTGCGCACCCGGCTGCGTCGCGCCGTCGGTGATCTGGCCGTGCTGGAGCGCCCGTCCCCGCGCCGCTACCGGCTGCGCGTCCGGCACGCGGACGACGTGGACTTCGTACGGCTGCAGCGGCTGCGTGACGAGGCCCGTGCGGCGGCCGGGCGCGGGGACCGGGAGTACGCCGTCGGTCTGCTGCACACCGCCGCGTCGCTGTGGCGGGGGGAGCCGTTCGCCGAGTTCACCGGCGACTGGGCCGCGTCCGCCCGGGCACGGCTGACCGAGGACCACCGCCGGGTGCGCGAGGAACGCATTCGGCTGGAACTGGAGCTGGGCCGTCACGCCGACCTCCTCGGCGAACTCCACGAACTGGTTTCCCTGAACCCGCTGGCCCAACAGGCGGTCACCGCCCTGATGCTGGCCCTGTACCGGTCCGGGCGGGACGGCGAGGCGCTGGCCCTGTACCGCACCACGCGCCGGCGGCTGAACGAGGAGCTCGGCATCGACCCCGGTACCGAACTCCAGGCACTGCAGCGGCGGATCCTCGGTCAGGACCCCGCCCTGCGGGAGCACCACGCGGCGGAGACCGAGCCCGGCACCGGCCGGGGGAGGGGCGCCCCGCAGGCGGCGGACCGTGCCGCCGGGCACCCGGGAAGCAGTCTGCCGCGGGACACCCGGGACTTCACCGGCCGCGCGAGCGAGCTGGGCATGCTGCTCGCCGGCCAGGGACCCGGTGGCAACGGGACCGCGCTGCCGGTCACCGTCGTGCACGGCATGCCCGGCGTCGGCAAGTCCGCGCTGATCGTGCACGCCGCGCACCGGATGCGCGAGCGCTATCCGGACGGCCAGTTCTACGTGGACCTGCGCGCCTACAGCGACCAACCGCCCCAGGATCCCGCGGACGCCCTGGCGTTCCTGCTGCACACCGTCGGAGTCCCCGATCCGCTGCCTGTCACCCTGGACGAGCGGGCCGCGCGCTGGCGTGAGTGGACCGCCCGCCACCGGGTCCTGGTGGTGCTCGACAACGCCCGGGACGCCGAGCAGATCCGCCCGCTGCTGCCCGGCTCGCCGGACTGCCGCGCGATCGTCGCCAGCCGTAACCGGCTCACCGAACTGGACGGCGCCACGCCGCTGTTGCTGGACGTGCTGTCCGTGACCGAGGCCGGTGCGCTCTTCGCCCGGATCGCGGGGGCGGCCCGGGTCTCCGACACCGCCGCGCTGCGCCGCGTCGTGGAACTGTGCGGCAGGCATCCGCTCACCCTGCAGCTGCACGCGAGCCGGTTCCGGCACCGGGACACCTGGGACCTGGAGTACGTCGCGGACCGGCTCGACGGGGCCGGCGACCGGCTGGAGGAGTTCGACGAACGGGTCGCGGCCGCGCTGGAGATGTCCTGCGCCGATCTGGACGCCTCGGCGCGCGGCCTGTTCCGCCGGCTCGCGCTGCACCCGGGCCCCGACATCACCCTGGAGGCGGCGATGGCGCTGTCCGGGGACGTCGATCCGGGCGCGGTGCGCCGCGCGGCCGAGACCCTGCTGGACCGCCACCTGCTGGACGAACCGGTCCGGGACCGCTATCAGCTCCACGATCTGGCCCGTGCGTTTGCCGGTCGCCTCGGCCGCCGGGAGGATCCGCGGCCCGAGCGGCGCGCGGCCCTGCGGCGGCTGCTGTCGTACTACCTCACGGCCGCCGACCGCGCGGACCGGCTCGCCCACCCGCGACGGCGCAGACGACCCGTCCCGAGGGAACTGATCGCACCGGTCACCCCCGGGTTCGCCGCGGAGCCGCCCACCGAGTCCGCCGCCGACGAGGCGTCGGTGTGGCTGACCGTGGAGCGAGGCAACCTGCTGGCGGTGGCACGTACGGCCGCGGCGGAGTTCCCCGAGTTCGCGGCGCTCTTCCCGCACGTCCTCGCGCACTCCCTGCAACGCTGGGGCACGCACGACATCACCGCCGAGCTGCAGGCGGCCGCGCTGACCGCGCTGCGCTCGGGCGAGGACCGGCCGGCCCTCGCCCGGACCCTGGTGGAGCGGGCGAGCGTCCTGGCCCGGGAGAACCACAACGCGGCTCTGGAGCACGCCACCGAGGCGTTGACCCTGTTCGAGGATCTCGGTGACCCCCGGGGCCGGGCCGACGCGCTGCTCGAGATAGGCCGTGCCCATCTCGGGGCGGGCCGCGGCGAGGCCTGTCTGCGGGAACTGGACCGGTGCCTCGTCCTCTACCGCGCCGTCGACGACCCGCACGGCATCGCCGCCACCCTCAATGTGCAGGGCACGGCGAGGGTGCATCGGGCGGAGTACGCCGAGGCGACGCACTGCTTCCGGACCATGCTCGGCATCAACCGGGAACTGCGTGACCGTCACGGTGAGGCCGTCGCATGGAACAACCTGGGGGACATCCGGCTCGCCCTCGGGCTCCCCGAGGAGGCCGGCTACCACTACGAGCACGCCCTCGTCCTGATGCGCGACATCGGAGGGAAGAAGGACCTCGCGATCCTCGACACCAATCTCGGTGCCGTGTACTCCGCCACCGGTCAGCCGGGTCGGGCGCTCGCCTGTTTCCGCCGGGCCCTGGCCAGTCATCGGGCGGGCGGGGACGCCATCGGTGAGGTCAACACCCTGATCTCGCTGGGCGAGACCTGTGCGGGTTCCGGTCGCACGAAGGATGCCCTGGACCACTTCGGCGCGGCGGAGAAGGTCGCCCGCCGCATCGACAATTCCTACGAGCGGCAGAGAGCGCTTCTCGGAATTGCTGACACGTATTACAGGGAGAGGCGGTGGGGCATCTCGCTGGAGACCTATCGGAAGGCACTTTCCATCGCGCACGAGCACAGTTATTCGTTGTGCTCGGCGCGGGCGCTGGCCGGTATTTCCCGGGTGAGCCTCCGAATGCACGACATCCCGTCCGCCCGAGCCCACGCGGAACGCGCGCTGGCGATGTACCGGAGGCTCGGGGCGGACGGGGAGGCGGCTGAACTGGGCCGCTTGTTCGACGACTGGGGGGCTACCGGCTCGTGAGAGCCGGTGGGGTCACCAGATGCATTCCGCGTACGCGGCCGTCATGTTCATGACGAAAAGGGCGGCGGTGGTGAAGCTGAGGGTGAGTACGCGGTTCACTTCTCTCCTGGTTCGAAAGTGGATCCGAAGGGGAAGCGTCTGAGCGACGATTGGGCCCCACATTAGTCGATTCGATGGGCCGTCGAATCGATTCTGCTAACCCGTTCGAGTGAATGTCGCGGCCGTGCGGGTTTAACTCCCGCCTTGTTGACTTGTCGACTTCCGCAGCCGTCGGTCCAGCGCCAGAGAAAGTTCCGCTTCCGCCACGCTCTTCGCCAAGGGCCGCAGGCGGGCGAGGTCCTCGGTGGTGCGGCCCGGCTGGGTGAGGATGAGGTCGGTGAAGAGGGCGGCCAGGGCCTCGGCGTGTTCGCGGACGCGGCGGCCCGCGCCGAGGACGTCGGCGAGGGGGACGCCCTCGCGGACCAGCGCGGCCGAGACGTCGAGGAGACGGCGGCTGATGTGGACGATCTCGCCGCCGTCGGTGCCGAGGTAGCCGAGGTCGAGGGCGGCGGCGAGGTTCTCCGAGGTGGCCTGGTCGCCGAAGTGGTCGGCCAGTTCCTCGGGGGTGAGGCGGACCGGGACCTCCTCGGTGGGGGCGCCGAGGCCCAGCAGGTCGCCCACGTCGCGGCCCTGGTCGAACGCCTCGGCCAGCTCCGCTATGCCGCTGAGGGTGTGGCCGCGCTCCAGCAGGGCCGCGATCGTGCGCAGCCGGGCCAGGTGCGTGTCGTCGTACCAGGCGATGCGGCCCTCGCGGCGCGGCGGCGGGATCAGTTTGCGCTCCCGGTAGAAGCGCAGGGTGCGTACGGTGATGCCGGCCGCCTCGGCCAGCTGTTCCGTGCGGTACTCGTGTCGCTCGCCGTCTTCTGCCGGGTCTGCCGCCGCTGCTTCTGCCACCCGCGCAGCCTATGTCGTACCGCTGGTAACTCCAGAGGCCCCAACCCCTACCCATCGGTACGGTCCTGCCCTACGCTCCCCATTGCGCCAGTGATTACTGGCGCGGACATGGTGCGAACGCGGTGTGCGCACGCGATGAGGCGTGGAGGTACCGGATGGGCGGGCACAGGGGCGGGAACGGGCCGCATGTGCGGGTGGCGGTGATCGGGTCCGGGTTCGGCGGGCTCGGGGCGGCCGTACGGCTGCGGCGCGAGGGGATCACCGACTTCGTCGTCCTGGAGCGGGCGGGTTCGGTCGGCGGCACCTGGCGGGACAACGACTATCCCGGGTGCGCCTGCGACGTGCCCTCCCACCTCTACTCGTTCTCCTTCGCCCCCAACTTCGAGTGGCCCCGCGCCTTCTCCGGGCAGGAGCACATCCGGGCCTATCTGGAGCATGTGACGGACGTCTTCGGGCTGCGGCCGCACATCCGCTTCGACTCCGAGGTGCTGCGGATGGCCTGGGACGGGGAGCGGCTCTGCTGGGACATCGAGACCAGCGGTGGATCGCTCTCCGCCGACTTCGTCGTCTCCGCGACCGGGCCGCTGTCCGACCCGAAGGTGCCGACCGAGGCCGAGCTGCCGGGGCTCGGGTCCTTCCCGGGCAAGGTGTTCCACTCCGCCCGCTGGGACCACGGCTACGACCTGCGCGGCAAGCGGGTCGCGATGATCGGTACGGGTGCCTCCGCGATCCAGATCGTGCCGGCGATCCAGCCCGAGGTCGGCCGGCTGACCCTCTTCCAGCGGACCCCGCCCTGGGTGCTGCCCCGCGTCGACCGCGGCATCAGCGGGGCCGAGAAGTGGCTGCACAAGCAGCTGCCGTTCACCGCGCAGGCCCGGCGCGGACTGCTGTGGGGCGTACGGGAGCTGCAGGTGCAGGCCTTCACCAAGCGGCCGAACCAGCTGGGGCTGGTGGAGCGGATGGCGAAGCGGCACATGGCCCGGAGCGTCGCGGATCCGCAGCTGCGGGCCCGGCTCACCCCTGACTACCGCATCGGGTGCAAGCGCATCCTGCTGTCCAACACCTACTATCCGGCGCTCACCCGGCCCAACGTCGACGTCATCGCGTCCGGGCTGTCCAAGGTCGACGGCTCCACGCTCGTCGCCGCCGACGGCTCCGCCGCCGAGGTCGACGCGATCGTCTTCGGCACCGGGTTCCACGTCACCGACATGCCCATCGCCGACCGGGTGGTGGGCGTCGACGGGCGCACGCTGGCCGAATCCTGGGCGGGCGGGGGGATGCGGTCGCTGCGCGGGGCCTCCGCGGCCGGGTTCCCGAACTGGATGACGATCATCGGACCCAACACGGGTCTGGGGAACTCCAGCATGATCCTGATGATCGAGTCCCAGCTGAACTACATGGCCGACTTCGTACGGCAGTTGGACGTGCTCGGGGGCCGGGTGGCCCTCGACGCCCGGCCCGACGCCGTCGACGCCTGGAACGAGCGGGTGCAGAAGCGCATGGAGCGCACGGTGTGGAACACCGGCGGCTGCACCAGCTGGTACCTCGACGCGAGCGGTCGCAACACGACCGTCTGGCCGGGTACGACCACCGAGTTCCGCGGCGCGACCCGGCGGGTCGACCTGAGCGAGTACGAGGTGGTGCGGGCCGCCCCGCCGGGTACGGGGAACAGCGGCGGGGCTACGGACACGGTGAAGGTGGAGGCCGGAGCGTGACCCGACTGACCCATGTGAAGCACGGGCCCTACGCGCCGCCCGTCGCCGTCCGGGAACTGGCGGCCGTGTCCGCCGACGGTGCGCGGCTGCACGTCGAGGTGCACGGTCCGCAGGAGGCGCCGACGGTGGTGCTCGTGCACGGCTGGACCTGCTCCACGGCGTACTGGGCGGCGCAGGTCCGGGACCTCTCCGTCGACCACCGGGTCGTCGTCTACGACCAGCGCGGGCACGGGCGCAGTCCCGCGTCCGCCGCGTGCAGCGCGGACGCCCTCGCCGACGATCTGGAGGCGGTGCTCGCTGCGACGCTCGCGCCGGACGAGAAGGCGGTGCTGGCCGGGCACTCCATGGGCGGGATGACGCTGATGGCCGCCGCCGGACGACCGGGCTTCCAGGAGCACGCGGCGGCGGTCCTGCTGTGCAGCACGGGCAGTTCGAAGCTGGTCGCCGAGTCGCTGGTCGTGCCGCTGCGGCCGGGGCGCGTGCGGGCCTGGCTGACCCGGAAGGTCCTCGGCTCCCGGGCACCGCTCGGGCCGGTCACACCGATCGCCCGGCGGATCCTCAAGTACGCGACGATGGGCCCCGGTTCCTCGCCCGTGATGGTCGAGGCGTGCGCGCGGATTGTGCACGCGTGCCCGGCGAGGGTGCGGCACGCCTGGTCGCACGTCCTCGCCTCGCTCGATCTCGACCACGGCGTACGGGCGTTGGCGGTGCCGACGGCCGTGGTCGTGGGCACCGCGGACCGGATGACGCCGCCCGTGCACGCGCGGGCGCTGGCCGCCGCGCTGCCCGACTGCCTGGGCGTGAGCGAGCTGACCGGGGTCGGACACATGGCGCCGGTGGAGGCGCCGGAAGCGGTCACCGCGCACATACGAGAGCTGGCCGCGCTGTACGTACGTGCCGGGCGGGACGAGTTGGAGGAGGCGGGCGCATGAGCAACGGCAGCACCCTGGAGGGGCGGGTCGCAGTCGTCACCGGGGCCGCGCGGGGCGTCGGGGAACTCCTCGCGCGCAAGCTCTCGGTGCGGGGGGTGAAGGTCGCGCTCGTCGGCCTCGAACCGGACGAGCTGAAACGGGTGTCGGAACGGCTGTACGGAGAGAGCGAGTTCTGGCACGCCGATGTGACCGACCACGAGGTCATGACGCGGGTCGCGGCCGAGGTGAAGGAGCGGTTCGGGAGGGTCGACATCGTCGTCGCCAACGCGGGCGTCGCCAACAGCGGGCCGTTCGTGGACTCCGACCCCGACTCCTGGCGGCGGGTCATCGAGGTCAACCTCGTCGGATCGGCCGTCACCGGGCGGGCGTTCCTGCCGGCGCTGATCGAGAGCCGGGGGTATCTGCTGCAGATCGCCTCCCTCGCGGCGATCACCCCGGCGCCGATGATGACGGCGTACTGCGCGTCCAAGTCGGGCGTCGAGGCGTACGCGCACTGTCTGCGCGCCGAGGTCGGGCACCAGGGCGTGGGGGTCGGGGTCGGGTATCTGTCCTGGACCGACACGGACATGGTGCGCGGGGCCGACAAGGACGAGGCGCTGCGGGAGTTGAGGGAGCGGCTGCCCTGGCCGGCGGGCAAGACGTACCCGCTGGGGCCGGCCGTGGACCGGCTCGTCGCCGGGATCGAGCGGCGGTCCAGCCATGTGTACGGGCAGTGGTGGCTGCGGGGGATGCAGGGCGTGCGCGGGTATCTCCCGGGGCTCATCGGGACGTTCGCGCCGCGCGAGGTGCGGCGGATGGAGCCGCGGCTGCGCGGGGTGGCCAAGGGGCTGGTGGGGGCCGGTGGGGCCGCGGACGAGCGGACCCGGGGGGTTGGGGCCACGGAGCCGGAATAGCTCTGGGTCACCGAGCGTCACTGATCGAAATGCGTGGGATGTCCGTGCGTGTTTGTCTGGTCGAGGCCCGATCCCCTCACCCACAACGGGAGTGAATCCACATGGGCATGAAGGACCAGTTCCAGGACAAGGCTGAGCAGCTGAAGCGGAAGGCCGGGCAGTCGCCCGAGGAGCGGCAGCGGGCTCAGCGGCCTGGTGAGCGCGCGTCCGAGCGTCAGCCGCAGCAGGCGCAGCGCGAGCACGGCCGGCCCCAGCGCGAGCACGGGCAGCCGCAGCGCGAGTCCGGCCGGCCCCAGCGTGAGCACGGCCAGCCGGAGCGCGGCGCGCGGCGCCGTGACGAGGAGTCGGAGCGGCTGATGCGGGACGAGGAAGACCGCGTCCGCCAGGACTTCGACGTGTAACTCCCGCACCCGGCCCCGGCCGTGTGAGACGCGGGGCGCCCTCCTTGAGCGGAGGGTGCCCCGCGTTCGCGCGTTGCGGGGCGCCGGCCGGGCGTGGCGAGGCGCTGGCCGGGCGTGGCGAGGCCGTCAGGATGCTCCGTCAGGACGTGCCGCTTGCATGCCCTTTACGGGATCGCCCTCGGCGGCAGTTGCGGGCGGGCCCTGTTCGGGACGTTGCTGTAGTCCGGGGGGTCCGCCGCGGGGTGGGTCTTCAGGAGGTCCAGGGCCAGGTTCACCGCCGCCTCCAGCTGGGTGTTGCGGCCCTCGGCCCAGTCCAGGGGAGTGCGCAGGGTCTCCAGGTCCGGGGTGACGCCCCGGTTCTCGACGGTCCAGCCGTACGCGTCGAACCAGGCGGCGTTCATCGGGACCGTGATGACCGTGCCGTCGCCGAGCTGGTGGCGGCCGGTCATGCCGACGACACCGCCCCAGGTGCGCAGGCCCACCACCGGGCCGAGGCCCAGGAGTTTGAACGCGGCGGTGATCATGTCGCCGTCGGAGGCGGTCGCCTCGTCGGCCAGGGCGACGACGGGACCGCGCGGGGCGCTCGACGCGTACGACACCGGCTGCGCGTTCCTCGTCAGGTCCCACCCGAGGATCGTGCGGGTCAGCTTCTCCACCACCAGTTCGCTGATGTGGCCCCCCGCGTTGCCGCGCACGTCGACGATCAGGGCGGGCCGGGAGACCTCCATACGCAGGTCGCGGTTGAACTGGGCCCAGCCGGAGCCGCCCATGTCCGGGATGTGCAGGTAGCCGCAGTGGCCGCCGCTCAACTCCCGTACGACGGCACGGCGTTTGGCCACCCAGTCCTGGTAGCGCAGGGGCCGTTCGTCGAGGAGGGGGACCACGGCGACGCGGCGGGAACGGCCGGCCGCCGTCTCCGTGTCGGAGAGGTCCGAGGGGACCTCCCCGGAAGGGGGCTGGGTGAAGGTCAGCTCGACCGTCGTGCCGCCCGCGCCCATCAGCAGGGGGTACGGGCCCGTCGTCGGGTCGACCGGGCGGCCGTCGACGTGGGTGAGGACCGCGCCCTCCCGGATGCCGGTGCCGGCCAGCGGCGAGCGGGCCTTGGAGTCGGAGGAGTCGCCGGGCAGGATACGGCGGATCGTCCACGCGTCGTCCCGGCGGACGAGGTTGGCGCCCAGGAAGCCCTGGCGGCGCTGGTAGTGGGGCGGGCCCTCGTTGCGGCGCGCCGGGGAGACATAGGCGTGGGAGGTGCCGAGTTCGCCCAGCACCTCGCGCAGCAGGTCCGCGAACTCGTCGGGGGACGCGACCCGTTCGACCAGCGGGCGGTACTGGTCGAGGACCCCGTCCCAGTCGATGCCGCTCATCCTCGGGTCCCAGAAGTACGCGCGGATCAGCCGGCCGGCCTCCTCGTACGCCTGGCGCCACTCGGCGCCCGGGTCGACCTCGTGCGGGATGCGCCGCAGGTCGATCCAGACGGTGGAGTCGACGTCGCCGGACTCGGTGGAGGGCACGGCCCGCAGGTCGCCCTCGTCCACGACGACGAGCCGTGAGCCGTCGCCGCTGACCGCGAACCAGTCCAGGTGGTCGACGAGTTCGGACCTCTTCGCCTTGCTGATGTTGAAGTATTCGAGCGTCGGGCGGCCGGTCATGTCGTCCGGGTTGGCGAAGGTCTCGCCCAGGGCGCCGGAGATCGGCCAGCGCAGCCAGACCAGGCCGCCGCCCGCGACCGGGTACAGCGCCGAGTACTTGGAGGCGGTGACCGGGAACGGCGTGACCCGGTTCTCCAGGCCCTCGGTCTCCACGGTCACCGTGCCGTCGGTGTTCTCGTCCTCGGTGGGGTCCATGCCCCCGGCGACCGGCCGCCCGTCGGGGTTCAGGGCGAAGGGGGAGGGCGTGGCGGAGGAGAGCGGGACCAGGTAGGGGCGGCAGCCGAGCGGGAAGGACAGGTCGCCGGTGTGCACGTCGTACACCGGGTCGAAGCCGCGCCAGGACAGGAAGGCGAGGTAGCGGCCGTCGCTGGTGAACACCGGGTTCTCGTCCTCGAAGCGGCCGTTCGTGACGTCCACGACCACCCGGTCCTTCATCCGGGCCATCTTGATCTGGCGCAGGGTGCGGCCGATGCCCGGGTGGGACCAGGTCAGCCAGGCGCCGTCGGGGGAGAAGGCGAGATCGCGGACGGGGCCGTTGAGGGAGGTGATGAGTTCGGTGACCTCACCGTCCGGCTGCTCGGTGCCGGTGCCGGTGCCGGTGGCGGCCGCCGCGTCGTCGGGCACGGTCAGCAGGAGGACGCGGCCGTCGTGCGAGGCGACGGCGAGGCGTTCGCCGCGCGGGTCGGACACCAGTTCCAGGACGCGGCCCAGGCCGCCGGAGGCGAGGCGGCGGGGCTCGCGGGTGCCGGTGGCCCCGGGGAGGTGGGCGATCTCGATCGCGTCCTCGCCGTCCGCGTCCGTCACGTACGCCACCCGGCCGCCGGAACCCAGCATCTCCGGCAGCCGGACGCGGACGCCCGGGGTGTCGGCGATGGTCCGGGCCGGGCCGTCGCGGTGGGTCAGCCAGTAGAGGCTGCCGCGGACGACGACCGCGCTCGCGCGGCCCGTGTCGTCCACGGAGAGGCCGTCGACGTGCTGGGCTGCCGGCACCTGGTACGGCCGCCGCCCGGTGCGCGCACCGCCGAGCCGTACGTCGAGGCGGCGCGGCACGGCGTCGGCGGCGAGGTCGTCGACCAGCCACACCTCGCCCGCGCACTGGTACACCACCCGGGTGCCGTCGCTCGACGCGTGCCGGGCGTAGAAGGCGTCGTGGTCGGTGTGGCGGCGCAGGTCGGAGCCGTCGTACGCGCAGGAGTAGAGGTTGCCGACGCCCTCGTGGTCGGAGAGGAAGGCGATCCGGCCGCCGACGAACAAGGGGGAGTGCAGATGCCCGTCGAGGTCGGCCAGCAGCCGCTCGCCGTGCAGCCAGAGGCGGCCCGTGGCCCCGCCCCGGTAGCGCTTCCAGGAGGCCGGTTCGTGCGGGGGTGTGCCGGTGAGCAGCAGGGTGCGGCGCTCGCCGTCGATCTCGGCGGACTGGATGTCGGAGACCGGGCCCCAGGGCAGTTTGCGGCCGGGGTCGCCGTCCGTGCCGACCTTGTACGCCCAGGTGAAGTGCGAGAACGGCTCGCCGTGGGAGGCGACCGCCAGGATGTCCGAGCGGCCATCCGGGCTCGGGGGTGTCCAGCCGCGGACCTCGGTGTCGGGGCTGCCCCAGTGGGTGAGCCGGCGGGCGGGGGCGCCGCCGTCCACCGGGGTCAGATGGATCTCCGGGAGGATGCTCCGCCAGCTCGTGTACGCGATGTGCCGGCCGTCGGGCGAGAAACGCGGTGTGGCGACCTTCGTGCGGTCGACGGTGAGCCGCCAGGCGCGGTCCGAGCCGTCCAGCGGGGCCAGCCACAGGTCGTCCTCGGCGACGAAGCAGAGGCGGTCGCCGCTGAGGTGGGGGTGGCGGAGGTAGCCGGGGTCCCGGCCCGTTCCTTGCTCGTAGCTGTCGCTCACCCACCCATGCTTTTCCGGCCGGGGGACACCGGCAACTTCAACCAGGTGACTCACTAGGCGAACGAAACGGTTTCGTTTTCTTCGACCTTCGGGGTATCGTCTTAAGCGTACGAAACCGTTTCGTTCGCGAGGTGGGGTGTCCGTTCGGTGTCATCCGTGAGATGCCGCCCGGCCGGTAGCCTTGTCGTCTCGAACGCGTAACCGCAGCAAGGGGAGTGGGATGACTGAGACCGCGACGGCGCGCCGCAGTCGGATCACGCCCGAGCGCGAGGCCGAGCTCTACGCCGCCGTCCTCGACCTCCTCCGGGAGGTCGGCTACGACGCCCTCACCATGGACGCCGTGGCCGGCCGCACCCGGTCCAGCAAGGCCACCCTCTACCGCCAGTGGGGCGGCAAGGCCGAGCTGGTCGCGAGGGCCATGCGGCACAACAAGCGGGGCGCCGACATCGGCGCCATCGACACCGGGTCCCTGCGGGGCGACCTGCACGCCCTGGTGATGAACACCGACGACTGCGCCATGGAACAGAACAACGCGCTGATGCGGGGTCTGGCCATGGCCGTCCATGGAAACCCCGACCTGCTGAAGGCATTCCGTGAAGTGATCATCGAGCCGGAGATGGTGGAGATGCGCCGTGTGGTGCAGCGCGCCGTCGACCGGGGCGAGGTCCGTCCGGACAACCCCGCCATCGACTACGTGATGCACATGTTCGTCGGCGCCTTCGTCGCGCGCGGCATGATCGAGGACCAGCCGCCCACGCAGAGCTTCCTCCGCTCGTACCTCGACGCCGTCGTCCTCCCCGCCCTCGGCGTCTCGACCTCCCGGTAGCTCACCGCGGTTCGCCGCGCATCCCCACCTGACCCACCGCTCATGCCGTCGGGCTGATCACCCCTGCCCCGCCATGCCCTGCCCCGCCCTGCCGCCTCCCTCCCCACGGCACGGGCCGATCCGTCCTGCCCTCCGCACGTCCACGACTTGAACGGGAGTACCGCCCCGTGGCCACATTCCTCTACAAACTCGGTCGACTCGCCTTCCGGCGACGACACCTCGTCGTCCTGATCTGGGTGGCACTGCTGACGCTCGCGGGCGTCGGCGCCGCCTCCGCGCCCGCCGCGGGTTCGTCCTCCTTCTCCATCCCCGGCACGGAGGCCCAGAAGGCCTTCGACCTGCTGGAACAGCGTTACCCCGGGATGAGCGCCGACGGCGCCACCGCCCGCGTCGTCTTCAAGGCGCCCGAGGGCGAGAAGATGGCCGACGCCGCCAACAAGCGCATCGTCGAGAAGACCGTCGGGGAGCTGCGTGACGGCTCCGAGGTCGTCGCCGTCAGCGACCCGTTCACCACGAACGCGGTCAGCCGGGACGGGACGATCGCCTACGCCTCGGTGACGTACAAGGTCCCGGCCATGGAGCTGGAGGACGCCTCCAAGGAGTCCCTGGAGGCCACCGCGCACAAGGCGCAGGACGCCGGGCTGACCGTCGAGATGGGCGGCGACGCCCTGCAGCCCGAGCCCGAGACCGCCGTCACCGGTGAGATCATCGGCCTGGCCATCGCCGCCGTAGTCCTCGTCATCACCCTGGGCTCGCTCGTCGCGGCCGGGCTGCCGCTGCTGACGGCGATCATCGGCGTCGGTATCGGCGTCGCCACCATCACCGCCCTCGCGAGCGCGCTCGACCTCGGCGACACCACCTCCACCCTCGCCCTGATGATCGGCCTCGCGGTCGGGATCGACTACGCGCTGTTCATCGTCTCCCGCTACCGCTCCGAACTGGCCGAGGGCCGCGAGCGCGAGGAGGCGGTCGGCCGGGCCGCCGGCACCGCAGGCTCGGCGGTGGTCTTCGCCGGGCTCACGGTCGTGATCGCGCTGGCCGGTCTCGCGGTCGTCAACGTCCCGATGCTGACCAAGATGGGTCTCGCCGCGGCGGGCACGGTCGTCGTCGCGGTCCTCATCGCCCTCACCATGATCCCGGCGCTGCTCGGCTACGCGGGCCGCAAGGTCCGGCCGGCCGGGGAGAAGGGCGGGCTGCCGGGGCGCCGCAGGGGGAAGGGCTCCGCCGAGGGCAAGCCCGCGGCAGAGGCGTCCGCCGGGGCCAAGCCAGCGGCAGAGGCGTCCGCCGGGGGCAAGCCCAGCCTGGGCACCCGCTGGGCGAGCTTCGTCGTCCGCCGCCCCGTCGCCGTGCTGCTGCTCGGCGTGGTCGGCCTGGGTGCGATCGCGCTGCCGGCCACCCAGCTCGAACTGGGCCTGCCCGACGACGGTTCGCAGCCGACGTCCACCACGCAGCGCCGGGCGTACGACCTGCTCTCCGAGGGCTTCGGCCCCGGCTTCAACGGCCCCCTGATGGTCGTCGTCGACGCCCGGGACAGCGCGTCCCCGAAGGAAGCCGCCACCGCGGTGACCGACGGGATCAAGGGGCTCAAGGATGTCGTGACGGTGACCCCGGCGACGTTCAACAAGGCCGGGGACACCGCGATGATCACGGTCATCCCCGAGTCCAAGCCGTCCTCGACGCAGACCGAGGACCTGGTGCACACCATCCGGGACGCGGGCGCCGACGTGGCGACCGACACCGACGCCAAGGTGCTGGTCACCGGCGCCACCGCCATGAACATCGACTTCTCGCAGAAGCTCACCGACGCGCTGGTCCCGTATCTGGCGCTGGTGGTGGGCCTCGCCTTCCTCCTGCTGATCGTGATCTTCCGGTCGATCCTGGTGCCGCTGAAGGCGGCCCTCGGCTTCCTGCTCAGCGTGCTCGCCGCGCTCGGCGCCGTGGTCGCGGTCTTTCAGTGGGGCTGGCTGGCGGGGCTCATCGGGGTCGAGGAGACCGGCCCGATCATGTCGATGATGCCGATCTTCATGGTGGGTGTCGTCTTCGGCCTGGCGATGGACTACGAGGTCTTCCTCGTGACCCGGATGCGCGAGGCGTACGTCCACGGTGAGAACCCGAACCAGGCCGTCGTGACCGGCTTCCGGTACAGCGCCCGGGTGGTCGCGGCCGCCGCGGCGATCATGATGGCCGTCTTCGCCGGCTTCATCGGCTCCGGCGAGTCGATGATCAAGATGATCGGCTTCGGTCTCGCCATCGCCGTCTTCTTCGACGCGTTCGTCGTCCGCATGGCCATCGTCCCGGCCGTCCTCGCCCTGCTGGGCGACCGCGCCTGGTGGTTGCCGAAGTGGCTCGACCGCGCGCTGCCCAACGTCGACGTCGAGGGCGAGGGCCTGCGGACGCACGACGACGCGGCGAAGAAGCCGGCCGAGGACGGCAAGCACCACGAGGGCGACAAGGGAGACAAGGGCGACAAGGGCGACAAGGGCGACGAGGACAGGTCGCTGGTCCGCGTCTGACGTGGGAGCGGCGCGCGTCTGACGCGCGGTGAGGGAAACGGCGGCCGGACCGGGGAAACCGAGGGACGGCCGCCGGGCAGGACCGCCGGTGAGGGCCCGTGGGGACGGGCGCCCTCACCGGCTTCCGAGGGTGATGGGGGCGGCGTGCCGGGGTCCGCGGTCAGGTAGGCATGAGGGGTGACCGAAGAAATCGAACGCCCTGAACGCATCGAAGACCTCGACGACCGCGTGGGTCCGCCGTATCGCGGCACCGAACGCGAGACGCTCCGCGCCTTCCTCGACTACCACCGCGCCACGCTCGCCATGAAGTGCGCGGGGCTGACGGACGAGGAGCTCCGCCGACGGTCGATGCCCCCGTCCACGCTGTCCCTGCTGGGTCTCGTACGGCACATGGCGGAGGTGGAACGCGCCTGGTTCAGGCGGGTGTTCGAGGATCACGACGCGCCGATGGTGTGGTCGAAGGAGATCGACTTCCAAGCGGCGTACGACGCGAGCGCCTCGACGCGGGCGGAGGCGTTCGGGGCGTGGGAGGCGGAGGTGGAGACCTCGCGGCGTATCGAACGGGAGGCGGAGTCCCTGGACCTCATCGGCCGCCAGCCGCGCTGGGACGAGGAGGTCTCGCTCCGCATGGTCGTGATCCACGTCCTGCTGGAGTACGGCCGCCACAACGGTCACGCGGACTTCCTGCGGGAAGGGGTGGACGGGGTGGTGGGGGCGTGAGGGCGCGCGCGAGTGACAGGGACGGCCGGGATACTTCCGGATGGTCCGGGCGACTCGGGTGAGGTGACTCTCGGCACCTAAAGATGCTGCTTGGCGGTGCTGATGAGGCGGGCGATGCCGTCCCGGGTCCGCACCCGGCGTGTGTCGAACTCCGGTCTGCTGTCGGTCTTGAGGACGGCGGTGACGTCGGCGAGGACGGCCTCGGCGGTCCGGCTCAGTTCGTCGTCGGGCGTGAGCATCTGCACGCGGAACAGTGCCTCCTGGGCGGCGGACCGCAGGTCGTACGTGCGGACGCGGACCGTGTCGGGGTCCTCGGGCGGGGGCTGTTCGTGCTCGCAGAACCACAGGTGGACAAGGGAGCGGCGGTAGTTGAGGAGGGCGCCGGCATACACGGAGTAGGCGTCGAGACGTTCCTGGCGGAGCTTCTCCCGGCGGGTGAACTCGTGGGTCCGGTCGGTGGCGCGCTGCTGGTAGGCGAGGGTCAGGCCCGACCCGAGCAGGGTCCCGAGCACGGCTATGCCACTGGCGATGATGGTCTCCACACCCCAAGCTGATCACGCGGCGACGGCCGCCGACAGACAGGGTGGGGAAGGGGCGGGGTGGTGGTGGCGGGGTTCCTGGAGAGGTTGCGGCGGGCATTCCTGAGATTCGACCGGCGTCTCGGCGGGGCGGAGCCGCCCCCGAGGGCACAGGTGTTCCTGGCCCGGCATCCGGTGGGCGCCGGAACGGTCTTCGGCGTGCTGCTCGGAGGTCTGGTCGCGTGGGCCCTGGCCGCGTTCCACGACCCGGCGCGGCTGGTCCAGGCGGTGGCGATCGGGCTGAGCGGGGGCCTGTTCATCTGGCTCTGCTGCCGCTTCGAACGCCGCCGTCAGGCCCACTACGCGCGCGCCGGAGGCTTCCGCTGGGCCCCTCCCCGGCCGCCCGCCCGGGACGAGGACACCCTGCCGCTCTGGTACGAGGGCCTGCTCTGGCTCAGCCACTGGACCGTCTGCCTCGTGCTCCTCTGGCTCATCGGCCGACTACGGAACGAGCCCTTCACCTGGGTCCAGAGCGCGATCTACGCCGGTGTCCTCGTGGTCGGTGGCTGGGCCGTACGCCTGAGCAAAGAGCGTCGCCGCCGACGAGGACACTGAGCAGGTGGCCGAGTCCCAGGGTCACTTCTCGGCGAACACCTCGGCGGCGGAGGTGGCCGTGATCGCGCGGGTGAACCAGCGGTTGAGGATGTCGAGGTCGTGGCAGGACATGACGCGGTCGCGGTCGGCGGCGGAGACGTGGACCTCTCGACCGTCCAGGAGCAGCAGGATGTCCTCGGCCTTGCCCTTGGCGCGGCCTTCCTCCCGGATCTCCTCGGAGATCGGCGACGTGAAGAACGAGAGGTCGGTCATGAGAGCCCTCCAGGTCTTGGCGGCCGGGGCTTCGCCCAGCCCCTGAGATGTCAGTTCAACGAAGATCGTCGCGGTGTCCGGATCGCGGGCTTCGAGGCCCTTCAGAGCGTCTACCAGAACTTTGAGTATGGCATCGGCCTGTGGGTCACGGCGGTGCAGGACTGCGGACAGCACGGTCAGCGGGATGTCCCGGCGAGCTTGGACCGGATCGTCGATGACCGGCACGTCGTCAGGTCCCAGGACGAGAGGGCGCAGAGTGAGGGAGGGCCACTCGGGCGGCCCGAAGTCGACGGTCTCCGACGCCCGGGCGGCATAAGGGTGGAGTCCTCTCTCCGGTTGACCGAGGGTGGCCGGATGTCATCGAGCTCGCACAACAACGCCAAGGCGAAGACCTGGGAAGCGCACAGGAACAGCCCATAGCATCACGCGCATTCCATGACGGGGACATTCGGAAAGCGCGGTTCCGCAGATGAGCGCAGCATCCAAGAGCAGCGGCCACGGGCACGACCACCACCAGGGTCACGACCACCACCACCACGACGAGTTCGACAAAGGGCTCTCCCACGACCTGCCCGTGTTCGCCCGCCGCCGCATGATCAGACTGCTGGCCGGCGCGAGCATGGTCCCGCTGGTGGCGGCCTGTTCCTCGGACAACTCCAGCGGCGGTTCCGCGTCGGACTCGGCCTCCTCCGCCCCGTCCTCGTCCGGCACCACCGGCGCCGACTGCGAGGTCATCCCGAGCGAGACGGAAGGCCCGTACCCCGGCGACGGCTCGAACGGCCCCAACGTCCTGGAGGAGAGCGGTGTCGTCCGGCGCGACATCACCAAGAGCTTCGGCTCGTCGAACGGCGTCGCCGAAGGCATCCCGCTGACGATCACACTCACCGTCGTCGACCAGTCCTCCGGCTGCGACACCCCGAAGAAGGGGGCGGCCGTCTACCTGTGGCAGTGCGACCGGGAGGGCCGGTACTCCCTCTACTCCGACGGCGTCACCGACGAGAACTACCTGCGCGGCGTCCAGGAGACCGGCGACGAGGGCCGGCTCACCTTCACCTCGGTCTTCCCCGGCTGCTACCCCGGCCGCTGGCCCCACCTCCATTTCGAGGTCTACGACAGCCTCGACGACGCCACCGCCGCGCGGAACATCGCGGTCACCTCGCAGCTCGCCTTCCCCAAGGACGTCTGCGACACCGTGTACGCGACGGACGGCTACGGCGACAGCGTCCAGAACCTCGGCGAGCTCTCCCTGGAGACCGACATGATCTTCAGCGACGGCTACGACCAGCAGCTCGCCACCATGGAGGGCGGCACCGACAAGGGCTACACCGCCACGCTCACGGTGCGGGTGTAGCCGGGGCCGGGGAGCCGACCGGGCCCGGCTGTTCGAGGTGCCTCGTGTCGCCCCACCGCGTCGGCCGCAACCGTCGTCCGTCGTTGTCCCACCGCGAGACCGAGGCGTTGGGGACGGGCGGCAGCCGGTCCGGCGCCGTCGCGCCGAGCCCCGCGCACACGAGACGTACGGCGACGGCGATCGCGTCGTGGGCGACCAGCAGGACCCGGCTGCCGGGGGCGACGCGGTCCAACTCGCCCACGAGGTCCCGCACCCGCAGCACCACATCGGCCAGCGCCTCACCGCCCGGCGGACGGTAGAACCAGTCGCCGGTCTGCGCCCGCCGCGCCGCCTCCTCGGGTGCGCGGGCCCGCAGCGCGGCCGGCGGATGCATCTCGAAGACCCCCATCTCCCGGTCCCGCAGCCGCTCGTCGACCAGCAGCGGCGGCGGGACCACACCGGGGTGCCCCGCCATCAGCTCCCACGTCTGCCGCGCCCGCACGTACGGCGAACACACCACCAGGTCCGGACCCGGCACGCCGCCGTCGTCGCCGCGCGCGAGCCCCGCCAGCCACCCGCCCAGCGCCTGGGCCTGCGTGCGGCCCAGGTCGGAGAGGGGGACGTCCGCACCCCGGCCCGGCAGCGGCTCGGTCGACCCCGTCCGCTCGGCCTCGGCGTACGCGACGTTCGCGGTGCTCTGCCCGTGCCGTACGACCCACAGCGAGGCCAGCGTGTACGGCGGCGCCAGCCCTTCGCCGGGCACAGTCCTGATCCCGGTGGCCGTGGTGTCCGTGGTGCCCCCGGTGCCCCCGGTGTCCGTGGTGTCGTTCGCCCGCGCTGTCATGCGTCCCCCGTGCTCGCGGTACCTGCGGCGACCAAGGCTCCGCGTCGGTCGCCGTCCCGTCAGCCGTCAGCCGTCGTCCGTCCGTCGTCCGTCCGTCGTCCGTCCGGCGTCGTCCCGTCCGTCGCCGTCATGCGTACCCCCGGGAGGCGCACCGGACGCACCGGACGCCGCACCGAACGCGCCTCCGGACGTGCCCGCCCGTGCCACGCCCGTGCCGCGCCCGCGCTCCGCTCAGTGCGCCACCGGCGTGGCCGTGTACGTCCGTCGCAGGAAGCGGATCAGTGCCTTGGTGTCGAACTGCATCACCGCCACCCCTTTCGCGGAGTGGAACTCCATGACGGCCTGCACCCGCCCGCAGGGCCAGATGCTCACGGGGCCGACGGTGGTGGGGGTGCGCAGCCCGCGTTCGAGCAGCTCACGGGGGAAGGCCCACTCGTCGGGGCCGGGGAGGCGCACGCGTACGGCGGCGGCGTCGGTGTCGGGGTCGTAGCGGAGGACGACCGGCACGGTGTCCCGGTCCTCGGGGGAGTCCGTGACGACATGGGCTCGGGCGTACTGCTCGACGGTGACGGACATCGAACGGCTCCTCACGCTGAGTGACAAGCAGAAGCTGTGAATCCGCTGTCCACTGCCTCTCCAATGTCGCATATTTTCGGCCGCGCGCCCCCTGAAGCCCTGGAAGGGCACTGCAATCCGCCTGTAAGAGCCATGGTGTCCGGCGAGTCGTTGGCTAATCGGTTTGGAGACGCTCTTGCAAGAGACTCGCAATAAGGCTCTATCATCGTAAGGTTCCAGCCAGCGCGTCCCCACTCTGTGGCCCGGCCCTACCAGGCCTACCAGGAGAGCGAGCCCTCGTATGCATGTCCCCGACGGATTCATCAACGCCCCCGTCTCGGCGGCCGCCGGAGTCGTCGCCGCCGGTGCGGTCGCGCTGAGTCTGCGCGGTGCCCGGCGCGAACTGGACGAGCGGACGGCGCCCCTCGCCGGACTCGTCGCCGCGTTCATCTTCGCCGTGCAGATGCTGAACTTCCCGGTCGCGGCAGGGACCAGCGGACATCTGCTCGGCGGGGCCCTGGCCGCGATACTCGTGGGCCCCTACACCGGGGTCCTCTGCGTGTCCGTGGTGCTCCTCATGCAGGGCATCCTCTTCGCGGACGGCGGTCTCACCGCCCTCGGCGTGAACATCACGATCATGGGCGTGGTCACCTCCGTCGTCGGCTACGCCCTCTTCCGCGCGCTGGTCAGGATCCTCCCCCGCAAGCGGCGTTCGATCACCGTCTCGGCGTTCGTCGCCGCCCTGGTCTCCGTGCCCGCCTCGGCCGCCGCCTTCACCCTCGTGTTCGCGATCGGCGGCACCACGGACGTGCCGATCGGCTCGGTGCTCACCGCCATGGTCGGCGTCCACACCCTCATCGGCATCGGCGAGGCCGCGATCACCGCCGCCACGGTCGGCGCCGTCGTCGCCGTACGCCCGGACCTCGTGCACGGCGCCCGGGGCCTGACCGCCCCGCTCAAGCTCCGCGTGAACGGCGAACTGGTGGACGCCCCCGCCGCCGAGCCGGCCACCACGCCCACGCCCGTGCCCGCGACCGCACCCGCCGCCGCCCGCTCGACCCGCAAGCTGATCCTCGCCGGCCTCGGCACCTCCCTCCTGCTCGCCGGTGTCGTCAGCTTCTACGCCTCCGCCAGCCCTGACGGCCTGGAGAAGGTCGCCGCCGACAAGGGCTTCGACGCCAAGGTGGAGGACCACGCCGCCGCCGACTCCCCGCTCGCCGACTACGGCGTCGAGGGCCTCACCGACGCCCGCCTCGCCGGCGGCCTGGCGGGCGTGATCGGCGTCGGCGTCACCGTCGTCGCCGGCACCGGGATCTTCTGGGCCGTACGCAAGCGGCACGGTGGCGAGGACGACGCCGCGTCGTCCCCCACCTCCGTACCCGAGAACGTCTGACATGGGCGCGGGCCACGTCCACAAGCTCTACCGGCACGCGCACTCGCCCGTGCACGCCCTGCCGCCGCACACCAAACTCGCGGCCGTCTTCGCCTTCGTGGTCGTCGTGGTGTCGACGCCACGGGAGGCGATGTGGGCGTTCGGGCTGTACGCCGTGCTGCTGGGCGTGGTCGCGTACGTGGCGCGCGTGCCCTACGGGTTCCTGCTCCGGCGCCTGCTGATCGAGGTCCCCTTCGTCGCGTTCGCCGTGCTGATGCCGTTCGTGGCGCAGGGCGAGCGCGTCGAGGTCCTCGGGATGTCGCTGAGCGTCAGCGGACTCTGGGGCGCCTGGAACGTCCTCGCCAAGGGGACTCTGGGCGTCGCCGCCTCCGTCCTCCTCGCCTCCACCACCGAACTCCGCGCCCTCCTCCTCGGCCTCCAGCGGCTCAGACTGCCGCCGCTGCTCGTCCAGATCGCGTCCTTCATGATCCGTTACGGCGACGTCATCACCGACGAGCTGCGGCGGATGCGGATCGCGCGCGAGTCACGCGGGTTCGAGGCGAGCGGCGTACGGCACTGGGGCGTGCTCGCCAAGACCGCCGGGGCGCTGTTCATCCGCTCGTACGAGCGCGGCGAGCGGGTCCATCTGGCCATGATCAGCCGGGGGTACGCGGGCACCATGCCCGTCATCGACGAGGTGACCGCGTCCCGGGCGCAGTGGTCGTACGCCTTCGCCCTCCCGGTCGCCGCGCTCGTCGTCTGTCTGCTGGGATGGAGCCTGTGACCGCGTCCGAACCCCTTCTCGCCCCGTCCCTCGAAGTCGCCGGCCTCGCCTTCGCCTACCCCGACGGCCACCAGGCCCTCTTCGGGGTCGACTTCACCGTCGGACGCGGCGAACGCGTCGCGCTGCTCGGACCCAACGGGGCCGGCAAGACCACCCTCGTCCTGCACCTCAACGGCATCCTCACCGGGGGCGCCGGCTCGGTGACCGTCGCCGGGATGCCCGTCGGCAAGCGGCACATGGCCGAGATCCGGCGGAAGGTCGGCATCGTCTTCCAGGACCCCGACGACCAGCTCTTCATGCCGACCGTGCGGGAGGACGTGGCCTTCGGGCCGGCGGCGGCGGGCATGACCGGGGCCGAGCTGGAGGCCCGGGTGGACCGGGCGCTCGAACAGGTCGGCATGGCGGAGTTCAAGGAACGGCCGCCGCACCACCTCTCCTTCGGGCAGCGGCGCCGGGTGGCCGTGGCGACGGTGCTCGCCATGGAGCCGGAGATCCTCGTCCTCGACGAGCCGTCCTCCAACCTCGACCCGGCGTCGCGGCGCGAACTGGCCGACATCCTGCGGTCGTTGGACGTCACGGTCCTCATGGTCACGCACGATCTGCCGTACGCGCTCGAACTGTGTCCCAGGTCGCTGATCCTCAGCGAGGGGGTGATCGCGGCGGACGGCCCGACGGGTGAACTCCTGGTCGACGAGGACCTGATGCGGGCGCATCGGCTTGAACTGCCGTTCGGGTTCGATCCGCGCTCGGTGAACGGCCGGACGGGGGTCTGAGAAGGCTGGGGCGCAGCCCCGGCTCTTCAGGGGCGTCAGGGGCGCGGGGAACCGCGCGAGCAGCCGGCCCCCACCGGCCCCGCGGACGAATACCGCGTCCGCGACAATGGACCCCGTGACGAACCAAGCGGATGCGCCCCGGCACGGCTCACTGCTCCTCGACGAGCAGTTGTGCTTCGCGCTCTACGCGGCCCAGCGCGCGGTCACCGCCGCGTACCGCCCGCTGCTCGACGAACTCGGCCTGACCTACCCGCAGTACCTGGTCATGCTCTCTCTCTGGGAGCACGGGGAGACCAGCGTCAAGGACCTGGCGGGCGCCCTGCGCCTCGACTACGGCACGGTCTCGCCGTTGCTGAAGCGGCTCGAGTCGGCCGGCCTGCTGCGCCGGGAGCGGTCGCCGCGCGACGAGCGCTCCGTGCGGATCGCCCTCACCGGGCGCGGCGAACAGCTCCGCGACCGCGCGGCCGCCGTCCCCGCCACCCTCGCCGCCGCCACCGGACTGCAGGGCCCCGAGGTGACCCGGCTGCGTGAGGAGCTGTGGCAGCTGACGGCACGGGCGACCAGGGCGGCGGGCCGCTGAGCCCGGTTACTCGTGGTTACTACCCCCGGGTAACCATATTTCCCTACCGGCCGGTACCTTGTGCACGATGTATTCGTGCGCGCCTGTCCTGGGGAGGCCACGCGCTCGTCCCGGGGGAGGCCAAGGGAATGACTGACGACACCGCGGTGGAGACCCGCACCGACACGCGTCCGACGAAGATCATGTACGTCGCCGAGGCGACCGCGCACGGCGGTCGCGACGGCTACGTCACCAGTCAGGACGGCCAGATCGACCTCAAGGTCGCGATGCCGCCGGCGCTGGGCGGCGACGGCGACGGCACCAACCCCGAGCAGCTGTTCGCCGCCGGGTACAGCTCCTGCTTCCACAACGCGCTGGTCCTCGTCGGCCGCCGCGCGGGCTACGACCTCACCGGCTCCACCGTCGCCGCGAAGGTCGGCATCGGCCCCAACCAGCAGCGCGGCTATGGCCTCGCCGTCGCCCTCAGCGTCTCCCTCCCGGTCATCGACCAGGGCATCGCGGCCGAGCTCGTCGACGCGGCCCACCAGGTCTGCCCGTACTCGAACGCGACCCGCGACAACATCGACGTCACGATCGTGCTGGGCTGAGACGGGCCCCACCGCGCCCCGGCCGGGGGAATCCGGGGCCGTGCGTGTACGTTGCACCCGTCGCCGTGACGAACGCGGCGGGTGAACGGACAGGGGAGCACCGGCGTGGACGTGAACGGTACGGTCGCCGAGGGCTTCGAACCGGTCAGGGCCGCGTTCGTACGCAACTTCGAGGCGCTGGGCGAGCGGGGTGCGGCGGTCGTCGTGTACCGGCACGGGCGCAGGGTCGTCGACCTGTGGGCCGGCACCCGGGACGTCGACGGCACCGAGCCCTGGCGGCGGGACACCGCCCAGATCATGCGCTCGGCGACCAAGGGCGTCGCCGCCGCCGTACCGCTGATGCTGGCCGAGCGCGGTGAACTGGACCTGGACGCGCCCCTGGGCCGGTACTGGCCGGAGTTCAAGGCGCACGGCAAGGGCCGGGTGCTGGTGCGGCACGTGCTCAACCACCGGGCCGGGCTCCCCGCCCTCGACCGCCCCCTCACGCCCGCCGAGGCACTGGACCCGCGCCGGGGCCCCGAGGCCGTCGCCGCGCAGACGCCCGCATGGGAGCCCGGCACCGCCCACGGCTACCACGCCCTCACCTACGGCTGGCTGCTCGACGAACTGGTCCGGCGCGTGACCGGCCGCGGTACCGGCGAGTGGATCGCGTCCGAGATAGCCGCCCTGCTGGGCCTCGCCGACGACCTGTGGCTGGGCCTGCCGGACTCGGTGGCGGCGACGGGCCGGGTCGGCCGCGCCGGGCGCCTGGAAGCGGCGCCCGAGCCCACCGGCGGCCTGAGGGTCCGCGCCAAGCGGTCGGTCACCGAGGCGTACGACGACCCGGACTCCCTCACCCGCCGCGCCTTCGCCGCGATCACCCCGTTCCCCGACCAGAACGACCCCGCGTACCGCGCGGCTGCGCTCCCGGCGACCAACGGCATCGCCACGGCCGAGGGCCTGGCCCGCTTCTACGCGGCACTCGTCGGTGAGGTCGGGGGAGAGGGCGGGGTCGGCGGCGAGGCTGAAGGCTCGGTCGGCGGCGAGGCTGAAGGCTCGGTTGGCCGCTCGGTCGGTGGCGCGGTCGAAGGCGCGGTCGAAGCCTCGGTTGGCGGCGTACGGCTGTTCGGGTCGGCGACGCTGGCGGCGGCCCGCGCGGAGGAGTCCTCCGGCCCCGACCGCGTCCTCGTCGTCAACACCCGCTTCGGACTCGGCTACATGCTCCACGGGACCGCCTCCCCGCTGCTGGCCCCGACGTCCTTCGGCCACCCCGGCCGCGGCGGCCCCCTCGGCTTCGCCGACCCTGAGTCCGGCATCGCCTTCGGCTACGTCACGAACGGCTACCGCCAGACGGTGACGGCGGACCCGAGGGCGCAGGCGCTGGTGCGGGCGGTGCGGGAGGCCCTGAAGGGCTGAGGGGGCGCGACCCCGCCTCGGCACGGGGCGTACCTCGCGCTTCGGTACGGGGCGTACCTCGCGGAGGGCGGCCGCCACGGTGAGCGGCCGGACCGGCCCAGGGCTCCCCCGTAGTGTCCTGGCACGATCCTGGAGATTCGGACGACCGCCCTCCGCGGCGGCGCTCACCAGGATGCGACGAATTTCCCCGCATGTCGTTGGCAGGCGGTCCACTGTCACTTGGCAACGAGTCCACTGTTCACGGCCCCCTCGGCGGCCACGCGACTCACTCGGTGGGACCCCGGTTCACTTCGGCGCCGTAGCTCACTCGGCGGCGATCCGGCTCCGCAACTCGCTCGGCGGCACCCCGTACGCCGCGCGGAACGCCCGGCTGAACTCGGCCGCACGCGGAAACCCCCAGCGCGCCCCGACAGCGTGGATCGGCGTGGCCCGCAGCACGGGGTCGGGGGCGGTGAGATCGCGGTACGCGTTCCGTAGCCGCTGGTCGCGGACGTATGCCGCGACGGTCAGGCCCTCCGCCTGGAAGAGCCGGTGCAGATAGCTGCGGGAGATGTGGTGGGCGGCGGCGATGGTCGCGGGCGTGAGGTCGGGGTCGCCCAGGTGCCGCCGTATGAACACCTTGACGTTCAGCAGCAGTGTCCGTCTGTGGGCCTCCGGCGTCAGCCGCGGCTCCGTGTCGGCGACATGGCCGAAGAGTGCGGTGATCAGGTCGGCGACGACCGTGCCCAGGCGGGACGCGTCAGCCGGCCCGTACGGGTTCGTGTCCTCCGCCAGCCGCATCAGGAACTGCGCGAGCAGCGCGCCGACGCCTTCCCGGCCCGACAGACGGCTGCCGATCACCTGGTCCGCCTTGCGCGCGGGCAGGGCGACGAGGGAGCGGGGTATCTCGACGCCGACGGTGGTGACCGGTTCGGTGCCGGTGAGGATCTCGTACGCCATCGAGGTGCAGTTGACGTGGAAGTCCTGCGCCTCGTACGCGGTTTGCTGTCGGCCCCAGCTGGCGGCGCCCTCGCCCTGGAGGAGCAGGGAGAGATGGAACGTCTCCGGGTCGGACTGCCGGACCATCCTCGGGGTGCGGCGGAAGACGATCGGGTCGAAGGTGGCGGGCCAGATCGTCACGTCGCCGAGGGCGATCAGGCGTTGGTGGGCGTGGTAGTCGGCGCCGGGGTGGTGGCCGCGGTCGGCCGTCGACAGCGGGATGGGGACCAGGTCCATGGGCGCGTGCGTCTGCCGCAGCAGCTCCGCCCAGGCCTCGAACCGGGCGTCCACCGGGAGATCCACGGACCGGAAGACCGACTCGTGCAACACGGGGTCAGTCAACCACAGGAAGGAATCAGGCCTGTTGGGCCCCCGGGGGCTCCGCAGCCCCGGCCGACGGATCCCCGGCCGACGGGTGTCGGCCGGGGAGTGGGGTCGCGTCGCGCCGCCGGTCGCCCGCCGGGCGCCTCCTGCTCGCCCGCCTGGCGCCCGTCGACCGCCGGCTCAGAGGGCTATCGGGTGGGACGTCCTGCCCGATGCCTCGTCTATCTCGTCGTGGGCCTTGGTGAGGAGCTTCATGGCGAGCTCGTTCAAGGCCCTGGCCCCGGCTATCTCCTCGCCGACCCGGGGCTGATTGGCGTCCGTCTGGTGGCGGCTGGCGTAGCCGTTGGCGCGTACTTCCTTCCCGTCGGGGAGCCGTACGAGGGCCGCCGCCCGTGTGCGCTGATCGTCCTCCTGGAACTCCAGCTCGATGTGCCATCCGACAGCGGTTTTCATCATGACGATCACCTCCGGAACCGCTCTTTCCAGAGTGCTCCTCCCCGCCGACGGATGCACGACCTGCGCACGGCCCGCCCGATGCCCGTCCCGTCTCCCGGTTCTCCCGTCTCCCCGCCTACCCGGCCCGCAGCATCAGCCCGATCCCCACCACCAGTAGTCCGGCCGCCACCAGGCGGGGCGCTCCGAACCGTTCCTTGAAGAGCACCGCGCCGATCGCCGCCCCCACGATGATCGACGACTCCCGCAGGGCCGCGATGGGCGCCAGCTCGGCCTTCGTCTGGGCCCACAGGACCAGCCCGTACGCCGCCACGGACAGGGCGGCGCCGAGGAGGCCCACACCGGCGTACGGCCGGAGGCGCGCGACCGTCTCCCCGCGCCATCGCCAGGCCGCGTACGCGGGGATCGCGAGTCCCTCCAGCGCCATCAACCAGGCGATGTAGGCCATCGCGGACCCGGAGGCCCGGACACCGAGGCCGTCCACGACCGTGTACGCGGCGATCGACAGGCCCGTGGCCAGCGCCGCCCCGATCGCCGCCCAGTGCGGCCGGCCGCCACGCAGTCCCCACAGCGCGACGCCCGTCAGCCCGGCGCAGCTCAGCAGGATGCCGGCCATCGCCCAGCCGTCCGGCACCTCGTCCGCGAAGACCGCGGCGAGGACGGTGACGACTAGGGGCGCGGAGCCGCGCGCGATCGGGTACGCCTGGCCGAAGTCGCCCAGTCGGAAGGACGCCATCAGCAGCACGTAGTAGACGAGGTGGATGACCACCGACGCGATCAGGTACGGCCACGCGGCGGACTCCGGGAGCGGCACGAAGGGCACCATCGCGAACCCGATCAGCGCGCCGCCGCCGGCTATCAGCGTGAACCCGACGAGCTTGTCCGTGATCCTGTGCGCGATCGCGTTCCAGCTGGCGTGGGTCACGGCGGCGAGCAGCACCGCCGCGGTGACGAGCGGCGTCACGCGTCGGTCTCGTCGGTCTCGTCGGCGGCGGTCGTGGTCTCACGGACGTCCACCAGGGTGGCGCCCGCGTGCGCGATCAGCGTTTCCGGGGCCATGGGGAAGACGGTGTGCGGCGTGCCGGCCGCCGCCCACACCGTCGCGTGCGCGAGGAGCGAGCGGTCCGCGAGGACGCGCGTCCTCGTCCGGTGCCCGAAGGGCGGGACTCCGCCGATCGCGTACCCGGTCGTCTCCCGTACGACGTCGGCGCGGGCGCGGGTGACCTTCGTGGCGCCGAGTTCACGCCGGACCAGCTCCACGTCTACGCGGGAGGCGCCGTCCATGAGCACCAGCACGGGGACGCCGTCCGCGGCGAAGATCAGTGACTTGCAGATCTCGCTGAGTTCGCAGCCGAGGGCGGCGGCCGCCTCGGCCGCAGTGCGGGTGGCCTCCGGGAAACGGCGGATGCGGTGGCGCAGTTCGTCGAGGCCCAGGGTGGTGAGTGCCTCGGTGAAGAGGGGGTGGGCTCCGGAGTCGGTGGTGTCCTGTGCGTCGGTGGTCATGTGCGGCACGGTAGTGGTGGGTGTAGCGGCCATGCGAGTGGGTTGTCGGGGTGCGTCGACGCGGTGGGCCGGGGTGGGTGCGTCGTCGGGTGCGGGTGCGTGGGGGCTGGTCGCGCAGTTCCCCGCGCCCCTCAAGAACCAGGCCCTGCGGGCCTGAAGAGCACGGGCACGGCCCCATGCTTTTCAGGGGCGCGGGGAACTGCGCGAGAAGCCCCACCGGACCCGCACCGGAGCCGCACCGGACCCGCACCGGACGACGCACCGGACCCGCACCGGACGACGCACCCGACGACGCACCGGGCGACACACACGACGACTCACCAGCCCCCGCCCCCGAAAACCCATCCAGCAACAGAGACGGCACTGGACCGACTGATCCGTTTCGCTGACGATCGGGGGATGACAGAAACCCCATCCGCCGACGACACCCGCGCCTTCCTCATCCTGCACGGCTGGCAGAACCACCGCCCGCCCGCCCACTGGCAACACTGGCTGGCCGACCGTCTCACCGACCTGGGCCACGAGGTCGCCTACCCGCAGCTCCCGGAGGCGGACGACCCGGACCTGGAGCGCTGGCTCGCGGAACTGGACGCACTGCTCGGCGAGTTGGAAGGTCGGCGGATCACGGTGGTCTGCCACAGCCTGGCCTGTCTGCTGTGGCTGCACGCGGTCGCCCGGGACGGCATCCTGTCCGGCCCCGTCGACCGCGTCCTCCTCGTGGCCCCGCCGTCCCCCGAGTTCGCCCTGAAGCAGCCGGAGATCGCCGAGTTCGCCCCGCCGCCGCTGACCCCGGAGCGGCTGGCCGCGTCGGCCACGTACACCCGGGTCGTCGGCAGCGACAACGACCCGTACTGCCTGCCGGGCGCGGCCACCGCGTACGCGAGCCCCCTCGGCCTGCCCGCCGACGTGCTGCCCGGCGAGGCCCACCTCAACCCTGACTCGGGCTACGGCCCGTGGCCGTCGATGCTCGACTGGTGTCTGCGGCCGTCGTCCGACCCGTACGAGGAGATGCCGATCCAGGAGCGCTCCGTGCAGCGGACGGACGCGGCCGGCGGCTGAACCGCTCGCGCGCCCGGCCGCCCGCGCGCCCGGCCGCTGCCCGCCGGCCTCGCCTCGCGACTCGTGCGCGCCGTCGCTCAGCCGCCGCTGCCCGCCTTGAGCAGCGCGGCCACGATCGGGCCCGCCGACTCGCTGCCGTGGCCGCCCTGCTGGACGACCCCGGCGGAGGCCAGGTCTCCCTTCCAAGCGGTGAACCAGCCGTTGGGCTTCTTCTGGCCGTCGACCTCGGCCGTGCCGGTCTTGGCGCCGTAGTCGGGCCCGAGGCCGGACATCGTCTCGGCCGCCGTGCCGGCCGCGGCGGTGTACTGGAGGAGTTCCCGCAGCTGGGCGCGGACCGTGGCGGACATGGGCCGGGAGGCGGTGGCCAGGGTGCGGTCGTCGACGGACGGCGGGACCAGATAGGGCTGCTTGAAGACGCCCGTCTTGGCCGTCGCGACCACCGACGCCATGTTCAGCGGGTTCATCCGCACCCCGCCCTGGCCGATGAGCGAGGCCGCCATCGGGGCGGCGCTCTGCACCGGCACCGCGCCGTCGAAGCTGGAGACGCCGATGGCCCAGTTGTTCAGTCCGAGCCCGAAGACCTGCTGGGCCTCCTTGGTCAGGGAGTCGTCGTCCAGCTTCTTCGCCTGGGAGATGAAGGCGGTGTTGCAGGAACGGGCGAAACTCGCCTTGAACGTCCCGCCCTTGATCTCGAACTTGTCGTCGTTCTGGAACTTCCAGCCGCCGTACGACGAGTACTTGGGGCACGGGTGGCCCTTGTCGGCCGAGGCCAGGCCCTTGTCGATGAGCAGGGCCGACGACACGATCTTCATCGTGGAGCCGGGGGCCAGCGAGCCCTGGAACGCCACGTTGAAGCTGCTGGAGTTGGCCGCGGCCAGGATCTCGCCGGTCGAGGGGCGCATCACGACCACCGACGCCCGCTTCGTGGCCGCCACCTTCTCCTCGGCGGCGGCCTGCAGCGCCGGACTGAGCGTGGTTCTCAACTCCCCCGGGGTGCCCTCGCTCAGCTCCAGCAGCGTCTTGTCGGCGGCCTTCTCCTTGCCGGACTTGGTGGACTTGGTGGAGTTCGCGGACTTGGCGGACTTGGCGGCGTCCGTGGGCTCGGCGGAGGACTTGCCGTCGGACCCGTCCTCGGCCGGGTCGGCGCGGACGATGCGCAGCTCGACGCCCGCCTTGCCGCCCGCCTTCTTGCCGTACTTCTCCCGCAGACTGTCCAGCACCGAGCCCAGCGACGGGTACTTCTCGGTCGTCAGCTCGCCGCCGTCCCGGTCGAGGGCCTTCACCGGGGGAGTGCCGGCCTCGCCGGTCACCAGCCGGTCGCCCTCGGCGAGTTCGGGGTGGACGACGGACGGCTGCCAGTCGACGACGGGTTCGCCGTCCTTCTTCGCCCGTACGACGGTGAGGGCGGACTTGTAGGTCAGCGGCTTCTCGGTGCCCTTGAAGGAGACCGTGCCCTTCACCGTGAACGGCACCTCGTCGCCCGCGCGCTTGCCCCGGGTGAGGGTGACGTCCTTGATGTGGGCGTCCTTGGTGAAGCCGGTCAGCGCCGCCGTGGCGGCCGCCGAGTCGTCGGTGGCGGCGGCGGCCTTGGCGACCGTGCCCTTCTGCCAGGCCGTGAGGAACATGGTCGCGGCGGTGCGGACCTCGGCGGCGGACAGGGGGCCGCTCTTCACGGCCTTGCCGTCGGACGAGCCGTCCTCGGCGGCCGCGCCGGCGCCGAACACCGTGTAGACGGCCATCGCGCCGCCGCCGAGGGCTGCGACCGCGACTCCGCCCAGCACGAGGTGCCGCCGTGACCTCCCCGACTTCGTGGTCTTCCGCTCGTCGACGCGCCTTCTCTTACCCACGTTCCGACCTTCCGCTGCCCCCGGCTGCCTCTCGTTCCTCAACGAGAACCACCACACTAGAGTCCCGCGGATCACTCCGTGGGCCGGGCCGCTCTTAAGCACGGGCCCGGTGAGGCTTCTCGCACAGTTCCCCGCGCCCCTGAAGGACCGGGCCCTGCGGGGCTGAACGGTGAGGGTCGTGCGGGTTGAGAAGCATGGGGCGCGGCCCCTGCTTTTCAGGGGCGCGGGGAACTGCGCGACCAGCCCCCACGCACCCGCACCCCGCAACGAATCCGCGCCCCTTCGACGCGGATCCGCACCCCTACGGCGCGGATCCGCACCTCGACTCGCCGCCCCGCCGCTCACGACCACACCTCTACGGCTCGACGGCTCTACGGCCCGAACCGGCAACTCACCCCAAACCCAGGGACCCGAACCACGCTCACCCCCCGGCCTTCAGCACATCCACCACGATCGGACCGGCCGCCTCACCCCCGCGGCCGCCACCCTCCGACATCGCCGCCGCCGCCACATCCCCACGGAACCCGGTGAACCAACTGTCCGCCACCGCCTGCCCGTCGATCTCCGCGGACCCGGTCTTCGCCCCGATGTCCCCGTTCAGCCCGGCCATGACGGTCTTCGCAGTCCCCTGCGTCGCGGTCAGCCTCATCATCTGCTTCAGCTGCGACGCGGTACTGGCCTTCAGCCCCTCCGCCGTGGCCAACTCCCGCTCGTCCAGCTCCGGCGACACCAGATACGGCTGCCGGAACCGCCCCGTGATCGCCGTGGACGTCACCGACGCCATGTTCAGCGGGTTCATGAGCACGTCGCCCTGCCCGATGGCGTTGGCGGCCCGGTTCGGCCCGCCGGACGGCGGTACCTTGCCGTCCATGGAGGCGATGCCCGTCTTCCAGTCGTCCCGGCCGATCCCGAACCGTTCCTGCGCCTCCTCGGTCAACGACGCGTCGGTCAGCGGCTCCTCGTCGATCAGCTTGATGAAGGCCGTGTTGCAGGACCGCTCGAAGCTGTTGGCGAGCGTGGCGTTCGCCGTCTCGTCGGCCTTGAGACCCGGCAGGTTCTTGAAGGTCTGGCTCTGCCAGGTGGCCGTGTCGGGGCAGGGGGCGGGGCCGTTCATGGAGGTCACGCCGTTGTCGATGAGCATCGCGGCGGTAATGATCTTCATGGTGGAGCCGGGCGGCAGTTCGCCCTGGAAGGCCGCGTTGAAGCCGTCGCCGCGGTTGTTGGCGACGGCGAGCACCTGCCCGGTGCTGGGCTGGAGCGCGACCACGGAGGACTCCCCGAACTTCTTGACCGCCTGCTCGCCCGCCGCCTGCACCCCCGCGCTGATCGTGGTCTCCAGCTTGCCCGCCTTGCCCTCGGCGAGGGTCAGCAGGGTGGTGTCGCCCGCGTTCGTGGTGGTGTGCCGGATGCCCAGTTCGACACCGGGGGTGCCGCCCGCGTCGGGGCCGTACCGTTCCCGCAGGGTGTCGAGGATCGGTCCGAGGGAGGGGTACTTCTCCTTGGTCAGCACCTTGCCGTTCCGGTCCACGGCCTCGATGGGCGGCGCCGCCGCCTCGCCGAGGAACAGGGTGTCGCCGGCCTTCAGCTCGGGGTGCACGACGGACGGCCGCCAGTCGACCAGGGCCCGCCCGGTCGTCTTGCCCCGTACGACGGTCAGCCGGCTCTTGTACGCGAGGTCCTTGCTCTTCCCCTCGTACGACACGGTCGCCCTGACGGAGAACGGGACGGTCCGCCCTCCGCTCCCGGCCGGCTTCCCCGGCTCGATCCTCACGTCCTCGATCCGCGCGGTGTCGACGAAGCTGCCGAAGACCTTCCCCGCGTCCGCCGCGTTGTTCGTGTACGACGACGCCGTGACCGCGTCGCCCTTCTCCCAGGCCGCGAAGAACTTCTCCGACGTCTCCCGCACCTCGTCCGCACTCGGCGGCCCGGTCCGTTTCTCCGTTCCCCCACCGCCCCCGTTGAGCGCGGTCACGACGTTGTACCCGCCGTACCCCGCACCCCCCACCATCGCCGCGAACACCCCGCCGACTATGGCGACCTTGACCCCCTTGCGCATGACGCGATCCTCCCCGTTGCGCGGTCTGTGTGGCTTGTACGGCCTGTGTGGCCCGCGCGGTCCGCGTGGCCTGTACGGCCCGTCGTACGCCACCTTCCGAACGCCGTTGAACACGTTCAGAAAACACTTTCCGAGACTCACTGTAAACACGCCTGGGTGACGCGTGGGGCTAATGCTTCGCTTGTGTGCCTCGATTGTTAGCCCGGTCGCGCCGGGGGGCGCATTCAGGCCACCGGGGCCCATTCATCCGGACATCCCCGCGGTGCGGACCGCCATCCACGCGGTGCGGCCCCGAGGGGTCACGCCGACCGGGCGCCGACCCGGTGTGGGAGCGGGGCCGGGACCCGGGGCGTGGGGAGCGCCACCGCGTCCGGCCGACGTCCTTCCAGCAGGGCCTGGCCGAGCGGGGACACTGTGTGCCGCACGGTGTTCGTCACCCGCTGGCTGATGATCAGGTTCGCGTCCCGCATGGTCGCGGTGTGCTCGCTCGCGGAGGCGGCCGAGATGCCCAGCCGCCGGGCGAGTTCCCCTCCGGTGATGCCGTTGGACGCCGCGATCTCCTCCAGGACCGCCGCGCGCGTACGCCCCAGGAGGCGGGCCAGGGCGGTAGGTCCCGATGTCATGGGGTCCTCCGTGAGCGGCTGGAGAGTGCGGTTGGCCGGATACACCAGTACCGGGTCCAGCGTGGTGTCACCGAGGGAGAGGGGGCGCCCCCAGCAGAAGTACGAGGGGATCAGGAGCAGTCCTCGGCCGCCCAGGAACAGATCTTGGCGCACCGGGTAGTCCACCCTGAGCACCGGCGGCTCCCAGCGGACCAGCGGATGGATGCTGCCGAGCAGCCGTTCGACGCCGCAGTCGAGGAGATCGCGATGATGAAACGGTACATGCGCGGTGTCCTGACGGCGGCTGCCGTGATCGGGCTGGTCGCGACCGCCGGTCCCGCCCTGGCGGCCTCGGACGCCAAGCCGTCCGCCCCGGCGAAGGCCGCCCCCGGCGCGCCGACCCCGGTACGCCCCGGCGCCAAGCTCAGCGGACTGGCCGCGGCCGACGGCGCCGACGGGTACCTCTACGCCTACGACCTGCCGGGCTTCAGCGGGGCCTCGTGCCGGTGGAAGGGCAACGACGGGTACTGGGGCGACGAGTGCGGCAACTTCAACGACCGCGCCACCTCCCTGTGGAACAACGGGTTCCCCGGCAACTTCAGCGAGGTCGCTCTGTACCGTGACGTGAGCCCCGGTGCGGGCCAGTCGGTGTTCTGCATCGAGGCCGGCAGTTACTGCGGAGACCTGTCCCTCGGCTACGAGAAGTTCCTCGACGGCGGCTCGGCGGACAACGCGATCAGCGCCCACACCTGGTTCACCGACGGCGCGGACTACATCAACGACCCGTACTACGGCTGCTGACCGGAGCGTCGGATACGGCACGGGCCCGCACCGGCCGTTCACACACGCCCGCTACCGTGCCGCTGCGGATGTGCCGCGAGGGGGAGGAAACGATGTCGGGCAAGGGACGGCGACTGTGGGTCACGGCGGTCGTGGTGGGGTTGGCGGGGGTGGCGTTGACGGTCGCCTCCCTCGTGTACGCGCGGAGTTCATACGGGGCTTCCGTCGTCAGCAGCCGGAACATGGCGCCGACGTACGAGCCGGGCGACCGGATCTTCTCCGAGAAGGTCGACGGCGGTGAGGTGCGGCGCGGTGACGTCGTGCTGTTCTCGGCACCGGAGCGCTACGAGTCCGGCGTCGGCGTGGCGCAGCGGGTGATCGGTGTCGGCGGCGACCGGGTGGTGTGCTGCACGGGCGAGGGCCCGGACGCGCGGCTCAGCGTCAACGGGAAGCCGATAGCGGAGCCGTATGTGAACGGCGGCGACGCGAACGGCGTGAACAGGTCGTACGACGTCACGGTCCCGAAGGGGCGGCTGTTCCTGCTCGGTGACAACCGGGCGGACTCCCTGGACTCGCGCTTCTTCGCGAGCGACCACGACGGGACGGTGCCGGTATCCGCGGTACAGGGCCGGGTGACCGACGACCGCACGATCCCCGCCGTCATCGGTACGGCCGTCATCGCCGGGGCGGTCCTCACCCTGGTCGGCCTCGGCCTGGCGATCGCCGCGTTCGTCGCACTGCGGCGGAGGAGGACGGTGCCGGTGGCGACCGCCTGACAAGGACGATGCCACGACGCCTGAGCGTTCGTCGTGGTCATCGTCGTGTCAGACCCGCCAGACCCAGGTGTCCAGCCACATCCGCGACCGCCAACTGCCGATCGGGATCGGTGGCCCGTGTAGATGGTGTGATCACGGTGTCGCAGCTGGCTCCATCTCGTCAGGCGCCCCCAAAGCGGCTGGCTTACGGAAAGCCGCAGGCCGTGGAAGGTGGATTGAGCCCGCTGTGAATCTGCCCACGAATGGAGCCGGGCCGTTTCCGAGCCGTCCGAGGAGGACCAGTGACGGCCACTAATGACCGCCAATGACCTTGCGGGCACGGCGCGCTGCTGTGCCCGCAAGGCCCGTCTGCCCAGCTAGACCCAGGTGTCCATCCACATCCGGGAGCGCCAGTTGTCGATGGGGATCGGTTCGCCCGTGTACAGGGGCCAGAAGTAGATGAAGTTCCAGGTGATGAGGAGGAACAGGACGCCGGCTGCCGCCGCGCCCGCGACTCGGCGGCGTTCCGGGGCGCCGGGTGGGCCGAGGATCGCGCCGATCATCATCGTGACCGCGAGGCAGAGGAAGGGGAGGAAGACGACGGCGTAGAAGAAGAAGATCGTGCGTTCCTGGTAGAGGAACCAGGGAAGGTAGCCGGCGGCGATGCCGCAGGCGATCGCGCCCGCGCGCCAGTCGCGGCGGAAGAGCCAGCGCCACAGGACGTAGAGGACGGCGAACGCGGCGGCCCACCACAGCAGGGGCGTGCCGATGGCCAGGACCTCGCGGGCGCACTTGTCGGCGGTGTCGGCCGCGCAGCCGTCCTTGCCGGGGGACGGGGACTCGTAGAAGTACGAGACCGGGCGGCCGAGGACGATCCAGCTCCACGGGTTCGACTGGTACGTGTGCGGGGACGACAGGCCGACGTGGAACTCGTAGACCGCGTGCTCGTAGTGCCACAGGCTGCGCAGCCAGTCCGGCAGCCAGCTGAACCAGCCGCCCTTGCCCTCGGTCGCGGCCCAGTTGCGGTAGTAGCCGCCGGAGCCGTCGTCGGGGGAGAGGATCCAGCCCGTCCAGGACACCAGGTAGGTGGCGATCATCACCGGGACCGTGGACAGGAACGCGAGGCCCAGGTCGCGCTGCATCGTCGCGATCAGCGGCCGGCGGGCGCCGGCGACCTTGCGGGCCGCGTAGTCCCAGAGCACCGTCATGATCCCGAAGAACACCATGAAGTACAGGGCGTTCCACTTGGTGCCGAGCGCCAGGCCCAGGCAGAGTCCGGCCAGCCAGCGGTACGGGCGCCAGCCGAGGCGGGTCGTCTCGGCGACGAGGGAGTTGGGGCGTACGATCCCGTCGCCGTCCGGAGGGAGGGCGGCGGCCAGGCGTTTGCGCGCCCTGTCACGGTCGATGACCAGGCAGCCGAACGCGGCCAGCACGAAGAACATCAGGACCTGGTCCAGCAGCGCCGTGCGGCTCATCACGAAGTGCAGTCCGTCGACGGCCATCAGGGCGCCCGCGAGGCAGCCGAGGAACGTCGAGCGGAAGATACGGCGCCCGATACGGCACAGCATGAGGACGGAGAGCGTGCCGAGCAGGGCCGTCATGAAGCGCCAGCCGAACGGGTCGAAGCCGAACATCAGCTCGCCCAGACCGATCACGTACTTGCCGACGGGCGGGTGCACGACGTACGCCGCGTCCGTCGGGATCGGGACGTTCCCGTTGTTCTGGAGGATCAGCTCGTTGGCGTTCTTGGCCCAGTTGACCTCGTAACCGCGGTGGACGATCGCCCACGCGTCCTTGGCGTAGTACGTCTCGTCGAATATCACCGCCCTGGGGCTGCCCAGGTTGTGGAACCGCATCAGCCCGGCGAGCAGCGTGACCAGCAGGGGACCGCCCCACGACGACCAGCGGACGAGGCGGGCCGCGACCTCCTCGCGCACGCCGAGCACGGCCCAGAAGCGCGGGCCGGGGCGGGTGTACGGGGGCACCAGCCGGGTGCGGACGTCGCTTCTCGGCGCCGCCGTGTAGCCGAAACGGCGCAGGCGGTGCTGCCACGACGGCCGCGGGTCTTCGGTGGCCTGGTCCTGCCGGGTGTCCGTGGAGGACGCGGTACTGGTCACCGCGCCATCGTAGGGAACACGGCTGTGGGAGTCCCGTGGATGGGGATGTGGGGCGCCTAATAGCCGCGGTACAGCCCCGCGCCCCTTTTGGGGCTGCGCCCCTCAGGGGCGGGCCCTGGGAGGATGGGGAGGTGACTGGAATCCTTGTGCTGGCAGGTACCCCCATCGGTGAGATCGCGGACGCGCCGCCTCGGCTCGCCCAGGAGTTGGCCGGGGCGGATGTCGTCGCCGCCGAGGACACACGGCGGCTGCGGCGGCTCACGCAGGCGCTGGGGGTGCAGCCGGGCGGGCGGATCGTCTCCTACTTCGAGGGCAACGAGGCCGCGCGTACGCCGGAGCTCGTCGAGGCGCTGGTGGGCGGTGCCCGGGTGCTGCTGGTCACGGACGCGGGGATGCCGTCGGTCTCCGACCCCGGGTACCGGCTGGTGGCCGCCGCCGTGGAGAAGGACATCCGGGTCACCGCCGTACCCGGTCCCTCCGCCGTCCTCACCGCCCTCGCGCTGTCCGGGCTGCCCGTGGACCGGTTCTGCTTCGAGGGGTTCCCGCCGCGCAAGGCCGGGGAGCGGCTCGCCCGGCTGCGCGAGGTCGCGGAGGACCGGCGCACGCTCGTGTACTTCGAGGCGCCCCACCGGCTCGACGCCACGCTCGCGGCGATGGCCGAGGTGTTCGGCACGGGGCGGCGGGCCGCGGTGTGCCGTGAGCTGACCAAGACGTACGAGGAGGTCAGGCGGGGACCGCTCGGGGAGCTGGCCGAGTGGGCGGCGGACGGGGTGCGCGGGGAGATCACCGTGGTGGTCGAGGGCGCGCCGGAGAAGGGGCCGGAGGAGCTCGACGCGGAGGAGCTGGTGCGGCGGGTGCGGGTGCGGGAGGAGGCGGGGGAGCGGCGCAAGGAGGCGATCGCCGCGGTCGCGGTGGAGGCGGGGGTGCCGAAGCGGGTTGTTTTTGACGCGGTGGTGGCTGCGAAGCGGGATGGGGGCCGGGGCGCCTGAGAGGGGTGGGGGTGCGGGTTCGCTGGCGGGTGCGGGTGCGGGTGGGTGGGGGCTGGTCGCGCAGTTCCCCGCGCCCTTGAGAAAGCGGGTTGCGCCCTGTTTTTTCGGCCCACCCCCCGGCACCCACAACCGGTCGACCCATGCCGCGGCAAAGCCGAGCAAAGCGCAGCCCTCGTGGGGCGGGGCTTCCCACAAGGGGAGGCCAAATGCCCTTCAACAGTCGGCAGATGGGGTGCCCACCGGGTCCGTGAAGGCGTCCACTGGGTGGTGGGGACGTACACGTCACGTCCCCACCGTCCAGCGGACAAGAGGAGCTGGCAATGACCGAGATCGCAGAGCGCGCGATGCTGCGCGACACCGCCACCGCCGTCGTTCACGAGTCGTACGCCTTCGCCTGCATGCGGTGCGGGCACGGCTGGGAGCAGTCGTACGAGATAGAGCACCACAACGACGCCCAGGGGCGCGACTTCGTGATGTACGTGGCCGACGGCACGGTCGTGCCGTCCCCGCTGTCCCGGCCCACGTGCCAGAACTGCGACGGTCATGTCGTCCGGATCATGCGGGCGGGCCAGGTGTCGTCGGTGCGGGACGCCGAGCGTCGCCGGCATCTGCCGAAGCCCCGCCCGGTGGCGGACACGGACACCCCGGCAGCGGCGGAGTCCCGGGAACAGCCGCAGGACGACCACCACTGGCACCTGTCCGACCTGCTGCACCCGTTCCACCGCAAGGCGAGCTGACCTCCCCCCAGCGAGCCTGTGGGGCATGCCCCGATCGTGCGATTCGTAGGATCGGGGCATGCCCTCGAACGACAAGAACGCCGCGCCCCCGCTCCCCGAACCCCTCCGGGTGCCGGTCGCCGATTCGCACACCCATCTGGACATGCAGTCCGGCACCGTCGAGGAGGGCCTCGCCAAGGCCGCCTCCGTGGGGGTGACGACGGTCGTCCAGGTCGGCTGCGACATCAAGGGCTCGCGCTGGGCCGCCGAGACGGCCGAGCGGTACGAGGCCGTGCACGCGACCGTCGCACTGCATCCGAACGAGGCGCCGCGCATCGTCCATGGCGACCCGGACGGCTGGTCCCGGCAGGGCGCACGGACGCCCGGCGGGGACGCGGCGCTCGACGACGCCCTCGCCGAGATCGACCGGCTGGCCGCGTTGCCGCAGGTCAAGGGTGTCGGGGAGACGGGGCTCGACTACTTCAGGACCGGACCGGAGGGCAAGGCCGCCCAGGAGCGGTCCTTCCGCGCGCACATCGAGATCGCCAAACGGCACGGCAAGGCGCTGGTCATCCACGACCGCGACGCCCACGACGACGTGTTGCGGATCCTGAAGGAGGAGGGCGCGCCCGAGCGGACCGTCTTCCACTGCTACTCCGGCGACGCGGAGATGGCGGCGGTCTGCGCCGCGCACGGCTACTTCATGTCCTTCGCCGGGAACATGACGTTCAAGAACGCCCAGCCCCTGCGCGACGCGCTCGCCGTCGCGCCCCTCGAACTCGTCCTCGTGGAGACCGACGCGCCCTTCCTGACGCCCGCGCCGTACCGCGGACGGCCCAACGCGCCGTATCTCGTTCCGGTCACGGTTCGGGCGATGGCCGAGGTGCGGGGCACCGACGAGGACGCGCTGGCGACGGCGATCGCGGCGAACACGGCGAGGGCGTTCGATTACTGAGGGGTCACGTCCCGTAGGCCGTCCGGGGGACCCAAAAAGATGATCAGTGTCCCGTGTCGCGACACTGAGTGACCGCGTTGCTTTGGAGGGTGACCGGAGTCCGCTAGGTTCACGTCGCCCGACCCGGACCCGGATCCCCTCTGGAGCGTGTCGTCGTGAGCAATGCGCAGTCGCCGCAGTCGCCGCAGTCGCCGTACGAGGCCGAGACCCTGCCCTACGGGGTGCGCCCGGACCCCCTGGACCACTTGGACCACGTGGATCACCCGGACTACCCGGACCTCGTGGATCACCCGGACCACCCGGACACCTACCGGCCCGCCTACGAGGACCGGCTCGCCCAAGAGGCCGCGGGAGAGCCGGAGGGCGGAAGCGGTGGCCGGAGCGGCTCCCGGCGGGCCGTGCGGCGCAGGCGGGCCGCCGACCGGCCCGGTTCGCTGCGGCGGCTGGTGCCGCAGGCCCTGGTGGTGGCCTTCCTCGCGGGCGGCACCTCCGCGTTCGTGGCGAAGGACAAGGCGATCGAGCTGACCGTCGACGGGCGGCCCCGGACGCTGCACACCTTCGCCGACGACGTCACCGAACTGCTCGCCGACGAAGGGGTCGCCTTCGGCGCGCACGACGTCGTCGCCCCCGCCCCCGGTACGCCGCTGAGCAGCGGGGACGAGGTCGCCGTGCACTACGGGCGTCCCGTGGCCCTCACCCTCGACGGGCAGCGGCGCAAGGTGTGGACGACCGCCCACACGGTGGACGGGGCGCTTCAGCAGCTCGGGGTGCGTGCGGAGGGCGCGTACGTGTCGACCTCGCGCTCCCAGCGGATCGGGCGTGCGGGGCTGGAGCTGGACGTCCGTACCGAGCGCACCGTCACGATCCTCGCGGACGGGCGGGCGCGGACGATCCGTACGAACGCGGCGACCGTGGGGGAGGCCGTGGAGCAGGCCGGGGTCACCCTGCGCGGCGAGGACACCACCTCGGTCGCGCGGTCGAGCTTCCCCCGGGACGGGCAGACGGTGACCGTGTTGCGGGTGACCGGGTCCGAGGAGGTCCGAGAGGTGCCGATTCCGTTCCGGGTGCGCCGTACCGAGGATCCCTCGCTCTTCCGGGGCACGGAGGTCGTGGAGCGGGCCGGGCGGCCGGGGGTGCGGCGGGTCACATACGCGCTCCGGACGGTCAACGGGGTGCGGCAGCGGCCGCGGCTGGTGCGGACGGAGGTGGTTCGTGAGCCGCGGGAGCAGGTGGTGAAGGTGGGGGCGAAGGCGATGCCGACGTCCGTGGCGGGGGCGGAGGGGTTGAACTGGGGTGGTCTCGCCGCGTGCGAGTCGGGAGGGCGGCCGAACGCGGTCGACCCTTCCGGGACGTACGGGGGGCTGTACCAGTTCGACACCGGGACGTGGCGGAGTCTCGGGGGGAGTGGGCGGCCCCAGGACGCGCCGGCGGCGGAGCAGACGATGCGGGCGAAGAAGCTGTACGTGCAGCGGGGGGCGAGCCCTTGGCCGCATTGTGGGGCTCGGTTGCGGGGATAGGGCGCGTTGGGGGTGGAGGTGCCGGGTTCGTCGGCGGGTGCGGCCCGGTGGGGCTTCTCGCGCAGTTCCCCGCGCCCCTGAAAAGCAGGGGCTGCGCCCCGTGCTTCTCATCGCCCGACCGACCGCCGTTTTCCAGGCCCGCAAGGGCCTGGCCCTTGAGGGGCGCGGGGAACTGCGCGAGAAGCCCCACCGGAGCCGCAGTCGCCAACGCACCCGCAGCCCCCAGCTACCAGGCGCCCAAGAACCTGGCGGAGCCCCCCGCCCCGTACCCTGGTGCCGTGAGCAGCCCCTCCTCCGACGCCCTCCTCGGCCCCGCCGACGTCCGTGAACTCGCCGCCGCGCTCGGTGTGCGTCCGACCAAGCAGCGCGGCCAGAACTTCGTGATCGACGCGAACACGGTTCGCCGCATCGTGCGGACCGCGGACGTCCGCCCGGAGGACACCGTCGTCGAGGTGGGTCCGGGCCTCGGCTCGCTCACCCTCGCCCTGCTGGAGGTGGCGGACCGGGTCACGGCCGTCGAGATCGACGACGTCCTCGCCGCCGCGCTGCCCGCGACGATCGCCGCCCGTATGCCCACCCGCGCCGCCCGCTTCGCCCTCGTCCACTCCGACGCGATGGACGTGACGGAACTTCCCGGCCCCGCCCCCACCGCCCTCGTCGCGAACCTCCCCTACAACGTCGCCGTCCCCGTACTGCTGCACATGCTCGACACCTTCCCGACCATCGAACGCACCCTCGTGATGGTCCAGGCCGAGGTCGCCGACCGGCTGGCCGCCGGGCCGGGCTCGAAGGTGTACGGCGTGCCGTCGGTGAAGGCCAACTGGTACGCGGAGGTGAAGCGGGCCGGGGCGATCGGACGGAACGTCTTCTGGCCGGCGCCGAACGTGGACAGCGGGCTCGTCTCCCTGGTCCGCCGCACGGAGCCGATCAAGACCACCGCCGCCCGACGGGACGTGTTCGCGGTGGTCGACGCGGCCTTCGCCCAGCGGCGCAAGACCCTGCGGGCCGCCCTCGCGGGGTGGGCCGGTTCCGCGGCCGCCGCCGAGGCCGCCCTCGTCGCCGCCGGGGTCTCCCCGCAGGCCCGCGGCGAGTCCCTGACGGTCGAGGAGTTCGCCGCCATCGCGGAGAACCGCGTCACCGAGGGAACCGTCGCATGACGGACCACAGGGTTCAGCCGAAGCCTCACCCCGAGGTCCACCACCAGGCCCACCCCGAGGAGTGCCGTACCCCGTGAGCGTCACCGTTCGCGTTCCCGCCAAGGTCAACGTGCAGCTCGCGGTCGGCGGTGCCCGGCCCGACGGGTTCCACGACCTGGCCAACGTCTTCCTCGCCGTCGGGCTGTACGACGAGGTCACCGCCACCCCCGCCGACGAACTCACCATCACCTGCGAGGGCCCAGGCGCCGACCAGGTGCCCCTGGACCGGAGCAACCTCGCCGCCCGCGCCGCGCTCGCACTGGCGGAGCGGCACGGCATCGAGCCCGCCGTCCACCTCCACATCGCCAAGGACATCCCCGTCGCCGGCGGCATGGCCGGCGGCAGCGCGGACGCGGCCGGCGCGCTGCTGGCCTGCGACACGCTGTGGGGCACGAACGCCTCCCGTGCCGAACTGCTCGACATCTGCGCCGAGTTGGGCAGTGACGTGCCGTTCAGCCTGGTGGGCGGCGCGGCGCTCGGGACCGGGCGGGGCGAGCGGCTCCAGACCCTCGACGTGGGCGGGACCTTCCACTGGGTGTTCGCCGTCGCCGACGGCGGTCTCTCCACGCCCGCCGTCTACCGCGAGTTCGACCGGCTGCACGAGCACGACACCGTCCCCGAGCCCGTCGCCTCCCAGGTGCTGCTGCGCGCGCTCGCCAAGGGCGACGCCGACGCGCTCGCGGCCTTCCTGCCGGACTCCAACGGCCTCCAGCCCGCCGCCCTCTCCCTCTTCCCGCGGCTGGCCGACACCCTGTCCGAGGGCCGCGCGGCCGGCGCGCTCGCCGCGCTCGTCTCCGGCTCGGGCCCGACCACGGCCTTCCTCGCCCGGGACGCGGAGTCGGCCCGCGCCGTCGCCGACGGGCTCCTCGCGTCCGGTACGTGCAAGGCGGCGCGCGTCGCCGTCTCACCCGCGCCGGGAGCCACCGTGGTCCAGAGGGCCGGGGGTCGGGACGGACAACCGTAGGTACTCAGATGTGAGTTGAGTACGGGAGCGCTGCCGCCCACAGCGGCGCCCGCGCGACCGTACTCCCATGACCGCAACAGCCGACGCAACAGCAGGCGCGACAGCAGGCGCAAGGACCGCCGCGAGCGCGAGCGTGAGTGCGCGTGAACTCGCCGCCGCCACCCCGGCCGACAGGGACCGCTACGTCGACCTGCTCCGCGTCGCCTCCCTCGGCACGGTCGTGCTCGGGCACTGGTTGATGGCCGCGGTCACGAACGGCGCCGACGGCCAGGTGGAGGTGGGCAACCTCCTCGCCGTCGAGCCGAAGCTCCAAGTCCTCACCTGGGCCTTGCAGATCATGCCGGTGTTCTTCTTCGTCGGCGGCTTCTCGCACGCCCTCTCCTACCGTTCGCTCAGCCGCAGGTTCCCGGACGGGGGTTCGGTCTACCCCGCCTTCCTGCGCGCCCGCCTCCAACGGCTGCTCCGCCCCACCATGGTCTTCATAGGGGCGTGGGGCGCCGCTGCCGTTCTCCTCCATCTGGCGGGCGCCGGCGGCGGGTTGCTCGACGTGGCGCTGCGGCTGGTCGCGCAACCGCTGTGGTTCATCGGGATCTATCTCGCGATGGTCGCCTTCACCCCGCCGCTGCTGAAGCTGCACGAGCGGTTCGGCTGGGGCGCGTTCGGGGCGCTGGTCGCTGCCGCCGCGCTCGTGGACGTCCTGCGGTTCGCGCTCGACGTGCCCTTCGTCGAGTTCCTCAACTTCGCCTTCGTGTGGCTCGCGATCCATCAACTCGGCTTCCTGCGCGCCGACGGGCGGTTGACCCGGCCGTATCTGCTCGCCGGTGCCGGGCTCGCGGGGGCCGCGCTGCTGGTGGCGTACGGGCCGTATCCGCTGTCGATGGTCGGGATGCCGGGCGAGAAGGTGTCGAACATGGCGCCGCCGACCTTCGCGCTGCTGTGCCACGGGCTGTGGCTGGTCGGCGCGGTGGAGTGGGTGCGCCGGCCCGTCGCGCGGTGGCTGGAGCGGCCGAAGGTGTGGCGGACGGTCGTGGCGGCCAACGGCATCTCGATGACCGCGTTCCTATGGCATCTTTCGGCCATGCTCGGGGTGTACGGCGTGCTGTTGGCTCTGGACGTCGACCTGCCGACACCGGCGACGGGCGCCTGGTGGGCCCAACTGCCCCTGCGGATCGGGGCCGCGGCCGTCCTCACGGCGGTTCTCGTCGCCGCCTTCCGACGCTTCGAGCGGCCCGCGGCCCGACCCTCCGGACCGTCTCGGCCGAGCGGTTCCCGCAGGTCGGGGGCGTATTCGGGGCCCGCCGCGGCCCTCGGGGCGACCCTGTGTCTGTTCGGGGTGCTGGGGCTCTCCATGGTCGGATTCGGCGGGCTGTTCGAGGGGCGTACGGCCCTGTTGATCGCCGTCCAGGTCAGCGCTCCGGTGGCCGTGGCCATGACGCTCGCCGGATGGGCGCTGGTGGAACTCATTGGTTGTGGAACACGGTCAAGTGCCTGACCGGTGTGGCCCGGTGGAGGAAATGTGCAGGTCATGCAATGGTTTGTCATACCCTTCAGTTTGTTACCCACGCCACAGTACTTTAATTTTCACAGAAGTGCCCTTTGGTCCCCCTTCGGGTGATTTGCCGGTCATCTTCGAGTGGCATGATCTCGATCCCCGGTGCCCAGTTACCGGTGGTACTTCCCGCGCGCGTGGTGTCGTCCACGCGGCGGGCGAGAGGGGTTCCTCATGGAACACATGGACCACATCGACCACTTCAGTGCCGGATGGGTCACTCCCGTCCTCTCCTACGTCATGGCCTGCGTCGGCTCCGCGCTCGGACTGCGCTGCACCGTCAGGGCACTTGAGGCCGAGGGGGCCTCCAAGCGGAACTGGCTCACGCTGGCGTCGTTCGCGATCGGCTCGGGCATCTGGACGATGCACTTCGTCGCGATGATGGGCTTCGGCGTGCAGGGCACCCCGATCCGCTACGACGTCCCCATGACCGTCCTCAGCCTGGTCATGGCGATCGCCGTGGTCAGCGCCGGTGTCTTCACCGCCGGTTACGGCCGCTCCCGGGTCCGCGCGGTGGCCTTCGGCGGCCTCGGAACCGGCCTCGGCGTGGCCGCGATGCACTACACCGGCATGGCCGCGCTCAACCTGCACGGCGAGGTCGGCTACGACCCTTCACTGGTCATCGCCTCCGTGGTGATCGCGGTCGTCGCCGCGACCGCCGCGCTGGCGCTGACGCTGGTCGTGCGCGGCGGTGTCCTCGCCGCGATCGCCGCGCTCGTGATGGGGCTGGCGGTGAGCAGCATGCACTACACCGCGATGTACGCCGTGAGCATCGATCTGGCGCCCAGCACGGCACAGTTGTCGGGGGCGACGGCCACCGAGTTCCTGTTTCCGCTGGCCGTGCTGCTGGGGTCGTTCCTCTTCCTGACCTCGGCGTACGTGGCGTTGTCGCCGACGGGGAAGCGGGCGGAGTCCTCCTTCGCCGACGAGCTGTTGCGTGAGGTCGAGCTCTCCACGGCGTGAGTCTTCCGCTCGACCTTCAGTGAGTACCTGCGCGCCCGTGGGGGCTGGTCGCGCAGTTTTCCGCGCGCCTGACGGGGCGCTTGATCCTCCCCTCCCCTTGCGAGGTCCCCAATGAAAATCTTCCACGCGGCCACCCGGCTGCTGCGCCCCAGATCCGTGCGGGCGAAGATCGTCGCCTTGTTGATGCTGCCCATCGTGTCGCTGATGGCGTTGTGGAGCTACGCCGCCGTGACGACCGTCGCCGCCATCGGTGACACCGAGCGGGCCAAGGACGTCAACAGCGAACTGCTGGCGCCGGTCGCCGCGTTCGTGACCGCGGTGCAGAACGAGCGGACGGCCGCGATGCGGTACGCCGCCCACCCCACCGAGACGGGTCTCGACGACCTGAGGGCCGACCAGCAGGCCACCGACAAGACCGTGACGGCGCTCCGCGCGGGCCTCAGCACCTCCAGTTCGGACGCCGCCCTCATCGACCCGGCGCTGCCCGACCGACTGGAGACCCTCGAAGGCGACTTCAGCGACCTCGCCGCCCTGCGCGCGGGCGCCACCGGGTCCGACGCGAAGGACACCAGGACCACGGTGTCGACGGCGTACACCGACTACTCCGCCGTCATCGACCACGCCTTCGCCGTGACCGGCGCGCTCACCAGCGAGCAGGGCACCGACGCGACCTCCGAGGCGCGGGTCGTCCTCGAACTCTCCCGGGTCCGCGACGCCGTGGCCCGCGAGCAGGCGCTGCTGACCGCCGCCACCGCGTCCGGGACGCTGGGCAAGGAGCAGTACGCGCGGTTCGTCGGCGCCGTCGCCACCCAGCGCGAACTGCTGAGGCCGGCCGTCGCCGACCTCAAGGCCGAGCACCGGCCCGCCTACGACGTGCTCCTCGACAGCGACAGCTACGCCACCCTCGTCAAGGTCGAGGACGGGGTGACCGACGCCGGGCCGGGACCGGTGTCGACGGCCGTGCTCAAGGACTGGGACGCCTCCTCGACGGCCGTGCTGAAGGGCCTGGCGGCGGCCGAGGAGGACGCGGGAACGGGCGCGGCGGCCAAGGCGGACGTCTTCGGCTGGGACAACCTCGGCGCGTCCGGCGTCGCCGTCGTCCTCGGTCTCGCCGGTGTGCTCCTGTCGCTGCTGGTCTCCGTGGGCGTCGGCCGCGGCCTCATCGTCGAACTCCTCGACCTGCGCAACTCCGCCCTGGAGGTCGCCGGGCGCCGGCTGCCGCAGGCGATGCGCAAGCTGCACGCCGGGCAGGGCGTCGACATCGACGCCGAGGCCCCGATGCGCCGCCTCGCCGGTGACGAACTCGCCCAGGTGGGCACCGCGCTCACCGCCGTGCAGCGGGCCGCGCTCAAGGCGGCCTCCGAGCGTGCCGAACTCCTCAGCGGCATCTCCGGGGTGTACGTCAGTCTCGCCCGCCGCAGCCAGGTGCTGCTCCACCGGCAGCTCGACCTGCTCGGCGTCATGGAGCAGCGCCAGCAGGAACAGCAGAACCACGCCGAGCTGTACGACCTGTACCGCGTCGACTACCTCGCCACCCGGATGCGGCGCCACTCCGAGTCGCTGCTCATCCTGTCGGGGATCGCGCCCGGCCGGGGCTGGCGCGATCCGATCGCGCTGACGGACGTCCTGCGGGCCGCCGTGGCCGAGATCGAGGACGCGACCCGGGTCGAGGTGTGGGCCGTACCGAAGGTGTCGCTGAACGGCGGTTCCGTCGCCGACGTCATCCATCTGCTCGCCGAGCTCGTCGAGAACGCCGCCGCGTTCTCCCCGCCCTCCACCAAGGTCCAGCTGCGCGCGGCCCGGCTGCGGGACGGCATCCTCATCGAGGTCGAGGACAGCGGCTTCGGCATGAACGAGGAGGCGATGGCCGAGGCCAACCGCAAGCTCCGGTCGGAGCGGGTCGACCTCCTCGACGCCAAGCAGATCGGCCTGTTCGTGGTGAACCGGCTCGCCGACCGCCAGGGTCTGCGCGTCGAATTGCGGCAGTCGACCAACGCAGGCGTCGCCGCGGCCGTCTTCATCCCCGAGAACCTGATCCGCGACGACATGCCCGTGCACCGGGAGCCGGCCGGCCGCGGCCGTTCCACGGACCAGGGAACGGCGCTGATCCAGCAGCGGCGGAGGTAGGCCGCACAGGACCGCCGTGCGCCCCGGGTGGTGGTTTCCCCGGGGCGCACGGCCTTTTCTCGTGGGGGGAATCGCTGTGCGGCCGCTGCCGATCCGTGGAGCCTGGAAGGTCAGCTTCCACCTTTACGGTGATGGCTGTGACGCGTCCACGTCAATTAGGGGAATCCCTCGGCCCGGGCGGGGGACCGCGGGTGCGTCGTCGGGTGCGGGTCCGGTGGGGCTTCTCGCGCAGTTCCCCGCGGCCCCTGAAAGCTCCAGGCCCTGCGGGCCCACCGGACCCGCACACGACCACCACCGCGCTCCCCGTCCGCCAGGCGCCGCCCGTCACACCCGTGCGCCCCGCCGACTACCCTGGAGGGTCGATCGTCCCCGTGGCAGGAGAGTAATGGCCGTCAACCTGGTCAATGTCGAGAACGTCAGCAAGGTGTACGGCACCCGCGCCCTGCTCGACGGGGTCTCGCTCGGCGTCTCCGAAGGGGACCGGATCGGCGTCGTGGGGCGCAACGGGGACGGCAAGACCACCCTGATCCGGATGCTCGCCAAGCTGGAGGAGGCCGACACCGGGCGGGTCACCCACTCCGGCGGCATCCACGTCGGCGTGCTCACCCAGCACGACTCCCTCGACCCCACCGCCACCGTCCGGCACGAGGTCATCCGAGACCTGGCCGACCACGAGTGGGCGGGCAACGCCAAGATCAGGGACGTACTGACGGGGCTCTTCGGCGGGCTCGACCTCCCCGGCTTCCCGCAGGGGCTCGACACCGTCATCGGCCCGCTCTCCGGCGGTGAGCGGCGGCGCATCGCGCTCGCCAAGCTGCTCATCGAGGAACAGGACCTGATCGTCCTCGACGAGCCCACCAACCACCTGGACGTCGAAGGCATCTCCTGGCTCGCGAACCACCTGCGCGAGCGGCGCTCCGCCCTCGTCTGCGTCACCCACGACCGGTGGTTCCTCGACCAGGTCTGCACCCGGATGTGGGACGTGCAGAAGGGCTCGGTCTTCGAGTACGAGGGCGGCTACTCCGACTACGTCTTCGCCCGCGCCGAGCGGGAGCGGATCGCCGCCACCGAGGAGACCAAGCGGCAGAACCTGGTCCGCAAGGAGCTGGCCTGGCTGCGGCGCGGCGCCCCGGCCCGTACGTCCAAGCCCCGCTTCCGGGTCGAGGCGGCCAACGAGCTGATCGCGGACGTACCGCCGCCGCGCGACACCAGCGAGCTGATGAAGTTCGCGTCGTCCCGGCTGGGCAAGACCGTGTTCGACCTGGAGAACGTCACGGTGCAGGCCGGTCCGAAGGTGCTGCTGAAGCATCTGACCTGGCAGCTCGGGCCGGGCGACCGGGTCGGCCTCGTCGGTGTCAACGGCGCCGGCAAGACCTCCCTGCTGCGGGCCATGGCGGACGCCGCGCGCAGCGAGGGGGAGAAGCAGCCGGCCGCCGGGCGGGTCGTCACCGGCAGGACCGTCAAGCTGGCGTACCTGTCCCAGGAGGTCGCCGAACTCGACCCGACCTGGCGGGTGCTCCAGGCCGTGCAGCAGGTCCGCGACCGCGTCGACCTCGGCAAGGGGCGCGAGATGACGGCGGGGCAGCTCTGCGAGACCTTCGGCTTCAACAAGGAGAAGCAGTGGACGCCGGTGGGCGACCTCAGCGGTGGTGAGCGGCGGCGGCTGCAGCTGCTGCGGCTGCTGATGGACGAGCCCAACGTCCTCTTCCTCGACGAGCCGACCAACGACCTCGACATCGAGACGCTCACACAGCTGGAGGACCTGCTCGACGGGTGGCCCGGCTCGATGATCGTGATCTCCCACGACCGGTTCTTCATCGAGCGGACGACGGACAAGGTGTTCGCGCTGCTCGGCGACGCGACGCTGCGGATGCTGCCGCGCGGCATCGACGAGTACCTCGAGCGGCGCCACAAGATGGAGGAGGCCGCGGCGGCGTCCGCCGGGGTCGCCGCGAAGCCCGCCGCCGAGGCCGCGTCGCAGAAGAGCGCCGCCGACGCCCGCGCCGCGAAGAAGGAACTCCAGAAGATCGAGCGGCAGTTGGACAAGGTCTCCGAGAAGGAGGCGAAGTTGCATGCGCGGATTGCCGAGAACGCGACGGACTTCTCGAAAGTGGGGGAGCTGGACGCCGAGTTGAGGGCGCTGCTCGCCGAGAAGGAGGAGCTGGAGATGCGGTGGCTCGAACTGGCTGATGACGCCTAGTCGACGCCTGGTCGGCCGATCCGGTCGGCCACCCGCCGTTGGGGCTGGTGTTCGACGCCAAGACCCCGCGCACGTCCCGTGAAGGGGGCGTGAAGGAGCGTAACGGGGGCATCACGGGCCGGTTCTCCCTTGGGAACAGGGGAGCGACCGGCCCCATGTGCGAGCACGTCACAGTGATAGAAAGAGCCGTCTGAGAACAGTCTGAGAAGCGATACCACGCGGTCACACGGGTGGCTCGAAAGCAGCGAACAGGGGGAGAGCGCTGATGGTTCAGCCGCCCGATCAGCCGCCGCAGGGCGGTTACGGAGTACCGCAGAATCCACCACCGCCGTCGCATCCGCAACAACCACAACAGCCGTACGGCTACCCGCAGACGCCCCCGCCGCAGGGCCCGCCCGCACCGGGCCCCGGCTACGGCTACCCGCCCCAGCAGCCGCCCGCGCAGCCCGGCCCGTACACCCAGCCCGGCCCGTACGCGCAGCCCGGCCCGTACAACCCGGCCTCGCAGGCCGGTTACGGCTACCCGCAGTCGCAGTACGCGGGCGCGCCCACGCCCCCGCCGGTCGGTGGCGGCGGTGGCTCGAAGAACCCCTTCAAGGGCCGGCCCGCGATGGTCGTCGGTGCCGCCGTGGCCGCACTGCTCGTGGTCGGCGGCGCCGTGTTCGCCGCGACGAGTCTCGGGGACGACGGCGAGAAGAAGCCGGTCGCCAAGGAGAGCACGGGCCCGTCCGAGGACGGCAAGCCCTCCGACGCGCCCTCCGCGCCCGTCAACCAGGGCGACGGCAGCGGCGACGGCGGCGAGGACCTCGACATCTCCGACCTCAACGCGGACCGCGAGGACGGCGAGGCGAAGGTGCTCTGGTACAAGAGCGCGCCCGACGCCCCCGGTTCCGGCGCGAGCGCCCCCGGCCTGTGGGTCACCGACAAGGTCGCGGTGAAGCCCGCGTACAAGCAGCTGTTCGCCTACAACGTGGGCGACGGCGACCCGGCCTGGGACCCGATCGAGTTCCCCGGCAAGATCTGCGCGGTCACTCCGCGACCGACCTCGGACGACCAAGCCGTGGTCGCGTACCAGAAGAGCACCGCGAAGAACGCCGACTGCGACCAGCTCCAGCAGATCGACCTGAACACCGGCGAGAAGGGCTGGTCGGCCCAGCTGGAGAAGGGCGACCTGTTCGACAGCGCCCACAGCGTCTCCCTGGCCGTCGCCGGTGACACCCTCGTGGTGGGCCGCTCGCAGTCCGGGACGGCGTACGACATCGGCACGGGCAAGAAGCTGTTCGACAAGAAGACCTACGGCCAGTCCTGCTACCCGTCCGGGTTCGCGGGCGGCACGCGGCTGGTCGTCGTCTCCTCCTGCGCGGTGACCACGGACAAGGAGCACGACGAGGTCCAGGAACTCGACCCGCGCACCGGCAAGGCCAAGTGGACGCGGAAGATCCCCAAGGGCTGGAAGGTCGAGAACGCCTACTCCGTGGACCCGCTCGTCCTCTACCTCACCAACGAGGAAGAGAACACCTGGAACATCTCCACCTTCAAGGCCGACGGATCGACCCGTTCGCAGGTCGACTCCGACGCCTCGTTCGCCCCCGACTGCGACGGCGGGATCCTCAGCGGGGACCTGGCCGGCTGCACCGGTGTCGCGAGCGACGCGAACACGCTCTACCTGCCGACCGAGGAGAAGGACGGCACCAACGAGATCGTCGCGCTGAACCTGGCCACCGGCAAGGAGAAGTGGCGCGTCAAGTCGCCCTCCGCCGACGCGGCGATGGAGCCGCTGCGGACCGAGGCCGGGAAGCTGATCGTGTACGTCGAGCCGTCGGACGCGGGCGGCCGGATCGTGTCGTTCCCGACCACGGGCGGCAAGCCCGCGGCCACGACGCTGCTGCAGATGCCGGCGAGCGCCGCGGCGATCGAGGGCTCCTTCTACTCGAAGGCCGTCGACTACGTGGACGGGCGCTTCTACATCTCCTCGACCCTGCTGAGTGGTGCCGACGAAGCGAAGGAGAAGTTGATGCTGGCCTACGGCAAGTGACAGCCCCGCTCGTCCTCCACCCGACCACCGAGATCCGCTCCGAGATCCGCTCCGAGGTATCCACGTCATGACGCAGCCGCCGCCCCCGCCGAACCAGCCGCCGGGCCCGCCCCCGAACCAGCCGCCGGGCCCGCCCCCGAACCAGCCGCCGGGCCAGTCCTTGTCCAAGGACCAGCCGCCGGCCCAACCGCAGGCCCAGCAGCCGCCGGCGCAGCCCCCGGCCCAGCAGCCCCCGGCCCCGGGTCAGCAGCCTCCGCAGAGCGCACCGCCGCAGGGCGGTTTCGGCGCGCCCACCCCGCCGCCGGCCGGCGGCTTCGGCGCCCCGACACCCCCGCCGCAGGGCCCGCCCGCGCCGGCCCCGGGCTACGGCTACCCGCAGACGCCCCCGCCGCAGCAGCCCGGCTACGGCTACCCGGGTCAGCCCGGTCAGCCCGGTCAGCCGGGCGCCTACGGCCACCCGCAGCCCGGCCCGTACGGCCAGCCCGCGCCCGGCCCCTACGGGCAGCAGCCGTACGGCTACCAGCCGCAGACCATGCCGATGCAGCCGCAGGTCGGGCACGCCCCGGGCGCTCCCGGCGGCCCCGGCGGCAAGAAGAAGGTGAACTCCGCGGTGATCATCATCACCGCGGCGGTCGCGGCCATCGCGCTCATCGTCGGCGGCGGCGTCTACATCGCCACCTCCAAGGGCGACGACGACAACGGCAAGAAGGACACCGCCAGTTCGGAGGGCACCTCCGGCGGCAAGGACGACACCAAGGGCGACGACGACGGCGGTTCCTCCTCGTCCGGCGGTTCGTCGTCCGGTGGCGTCGAGATCCCGACCACGGCACAGGAGAAGGCACCGTCCAGCCCCAGCGCGAAGATCCTCTTCCAGGTGCCGGCGCACGAGGTCAAGGAAAAGCTCCAGATCGACAGCGTCAAGGGCTCTTGGCTGACGAAGACCACGTACGCCAAGTCCGCGCTCAACAAGATCGTCGGCTACGAACCGGACAGCGGCAAGACCAAGTGGACGCTGGACCTGGCCGGTCAGACCTGCGCGGGCTCCCGTGAGATCACCACCGAGGGCATCGCCGTCGTGGTGACCGAGTCGGCCAAGCGCAAGAACAACGACGACCGCCAGCCCTGCACCGAGATCACCGCGTTCAACGTCGAGACCGGCAAGGAGGTGTGGACCAAGAGCGCCGACCTCAGCGGCAGCAAGGTGCCGTTCGGCGAGGTCACCATCTCCGGTACGACGGTCGCCGCGGCCGGCGGCTACTCCGGCGGCGCCGCGTTCGACGTCAACTCCGGCAAGGTGCTGTGGTCGCCGAAGGCCGGCGAGTGCACCGACGAGGGCTACGCGGGCGGCGCCCAGCTGATCGCGGTCCGCAAGTGCGGCGACTACGGCAGCGAGACCTTCGAGATCCAGCTCCTCGACCCGAAGTCGGGCAGCGTCAAGTGGACGTACAAGGTGCCCTCCGGCATCCAGCGCGCCAAGATCATCTCCACCAACCCGGTCGTCTTCGGCGTGGTGACCGGCAGCGACGTCCCGCTGACCGGCACGACCGACATCTTCTCCCTGGACGACAAGGGCAAGCTGCGCGCCAAGATCTCCATCCCGGACGAGAAGTACGACTACGAGTGCCCGGTCCGTGGTGTCTGGGCCTGCAAGGGCATCTACGTCGGCAACGACAAGGTGTACATGCCGACCAAGAGCCACGACGGCACCGGCGCCTACAGCTCCACCAACGAGATCGTCTCCTTCTCGCTGGCGACCGGGAAGTCCACCGGCGACCGTGTGGACGCGGGCGACGACCACGAGCTGTTCCCGATCCGGATGGACGGGCCGAACATCATCGCCTACAAGGACGGCCCCTACGACAAGGGCGCCCAGATCGTCTCCATCGACGGCAAGACGCTGAAGCAGACCAAGCTCCTGGAGACCCCGGCCTCCGAGTCGGTGCTCCGCGCGATCAGCGCCATGACGCCGACGATGAGCGAGATGCTCTACACCGACGGACGCTGGTTCATCGGCTCTGAACTCGTCAGCAAGCCGTACTCGGACGACGAGAAGGAGTACACGGCGCTCGGCTTCGGGGCGAAGTAACCCCACGCGCCCCCTCGGCCTCGTTCCACGGCCCCGCCCCAGCTCAGGGGCGGGGCCGTGCACGTATCCGTCATCACGCTCGAATAGGAGGGAATTTCGGTAATCCGGGGCACTTCTCTCCCATAGGGGGAGCGCAACGTCGAACAAGCGTGTAGCTTCCGGGGGCATGAGGAGCGGGCGTCGGCGGGTGAGTCGACGGGAAGTCGGGGGGCTTCTGTCCGCGAGGTCCGGTGGGCGGCCATAGTGGGCAACCATCTGGGGGACTGTGGGGGACTGTGGGGGACTGGGGGGTGGGGTGGCTCGATGGGAGTGCGGCTCATGGTGGTCGACGACCACCGACTGCTGGCCGAGGCGCTGGCCTCGGCCTTGAAGCTGCGGGGACACCGGGTGCTCGCGGCGGCGGCGCCCGCGGCGGGCGCGGCGGAACTGGTGATCACCAGGGCACCGGAGGTGTGCCTGCTCGGCACGGCGACACCCGCCGAGCCGGGGATATTCGACCCGGTGGTGAAGATCAAGAGGGAACGCCCGCAGGTGGCGGTACTGGTCCTCGGCCCGGTACCCAACCCGCGCGGCATCGCGGCGGCGTTCGCCGCGGGAGCGTCCGGCTACGTCCGCCACGACGAACGCATCGAGGGCGTCGAGCGGGCCATCATGAAGGCCAGGGCGGGTGAGGCGGCGGTGGCGCCGCAGCTGCTGCAGAGCGCGTTCGGTGAGCTGCTGAACCCCGCCGCCCAGCCGGACGACGAGGGGCAGCGGCTGCTCCAGATGCTGACCCCGCGGGAGGTCGAGGTCCTGGTCCGCGTCGCGGACGGCGAGGACACCCGCCTGATCGCGGCGGGCATGGGCATCGCCCCGTCGACGGCCCGCACCCACGTGCAACGGGTCCTGATGAAGCTGGGCGTGGGCTCCCGCCTGGAGGCGGCGGCACTGGCGGCCCGAACGGGGTTGCTGGACCGGGCGGGGCCGGTGCGGCAGGGGCCGGGGGTGGAGGGGTAGAGGTCCGCTACGTCGTGGCCCGGTGTCTGGCTACTTCCTGTCCTGTCGACACAGGGCGTGGTCGATGAGGTCGGTGATGCCCTGGATCTGCCGCGCGGCGGTCTCCTCGTCGCCCGGCCGGCTGTGGACGGCGACGGTGACGGAGGTACGGCCGTCGGCCGTCGTCCCGGGCCAGGTCAAGGAGCCGAAGTTGCTGCCGCTGTGGCCCCAGTAGCCGCCGCCGCACGTCAACGGTGTCCACGCCAGCCCGAGTCCGTAGCGCGACCCCGGCACCTCGCCGGGCGCGTCCGGCACGGCGACGGTACGACGCATCTCGGCGAGCTGGGCGGGGGCGAGGAGCCTGCCGCCGAGCAGGGCGGAGAAGAACCGGTTGGTGTCGGCGGCCGTACTGATGATCGAGCCGTCGGCGTCCCCGTCGAAGGGGAGGTAGGCGAGGGTGGTGTCGGTCCACGGGGCGTCGTCCCCCGGCTCGAACTGCTGGTAGTTACGGGCGTGGGGGCGGGGCAGCGTCGGATCGTCGCCCGGCGCGTAGGTGCGCGTGAGCCGCAACGGCCGCAGGATCCGCTCGCGCACCTCCTCCTCCCACCTCCTCCCGGTGACCGCCTCGATCACCATCCCGGCGAGGATGTAGTTGGTGTTGGAGTACTCCCAGCGGGCGCCCGGCTCGAACACGGGAGGGTGCGTCATGGCGAACGCGACGCGCTGCGCCGAGGTGTACGTCGTCGACCGGTGCTTCAGATAACCGGCGGCGCTCAGTTCGGGCACGACGTCGCCGATGTAGTCGGGCAGCCCGCTGGTGTGCTGCAGCAGCTGCCGCACGCTGATCCGGTCGCCGTCGTTCCCGTTCCCCTTCACCACCCCCGGCAGCCACCGCTCCACCCGGTCCTCCAGCGACAGCCGCCCCTCCCCGACCAGCTGGAGGAGGACGGTCGCGACGTACGCCTTGGTGGTGCTGCCGATACGGATGTACCCGGCGGGGGGTACGGGTGCGCCGGTACGAAGATCCCCGACCCCACTACGGGCGCCCCGCGACCCCCGGGCCCCGTCCAGCCGCACGGCGACCCCGGTCACCCCACTGTCCCGCAGGGCGTCGGCGTCGCGTTGGAGGGGGTCCGCTGCGGCTTGCGCGCGGGCCGGGACGAGGGTGCCGACAAGGGCGAGAGCGAGGGCGACGAGGGTGGTCGGGGCGGTGCGGGGGGAGGTGGTCATGGGGCCACGCTAGAAACGGGCGACCCCGACCTGCCATCCAGAGAACCCCCGCGTGTCGCCGGGGGCTTACCTCAGCTTGTCGTACGAAACCCGCCGGTCTTTATGTGGTGGAGGAGCCCGGCGAGGGGGGTGGGGGTGGTGCGGAGGTGGGTGGCGGGGGTGTCGGATTCGCGCAGACCGAGCAAGTGTGTCGATATGGTCGCCAGTTCGATACAGGTGTTGCCTTCGCCGCCCCCGGAGAACGTGGACTTCTGCCAGGCGCCTGGGGATGTCATAAGTTGCCTCCCGTGTCCGACGTCCGAAGAGGCTCAGTGATCACGGCGATGCTAGGTGAACCTGCCGGTGGCTATCGCGCGGAGGAGTTGGGCAAGGGGTGTGGTCGTGGTGGTGACGACGGACGTGGGGACATCGGACTCACGTAGACCGATCACGTGGGCCGGGAGGGCGCAGACTTCGACACAGTCGTTGCCGTCGCCAAAGCCTGAGAACGAGGATTTCTGCCAGATCTCGGGGGTCGTCATGGGCTGCCTCACAGTTCCTTCACCAGCCTGTGGATGAAGTTGCGGGAACGCTCGGGGTCCAGTGCCACAGCTTCTACTTTACGGAAAAGCGTTCGAAGCGCACCGAGTTGGGCCTCGGCATCGATGAAGGCTGTGCCGTGGGGCGCGTCACGCAAGGCCGTGTCCAGCTTTGCGACCGGCCCGCCCACGTATGTCATGCCACTCGTGGCCCCGGCGTAGCCGTCCAGGTCGAACGGGATGACACGTACGGTGATGTGCTCAGCTTCGGAGGACTCCAGGACGCGGGTGAGCTGAGCGCGTGAAGCGGCCCGGTCCCCGACCCGGATGAGCAACGGGCGGGCACTGACGCTTGCCTTTCAGGGCAGAGCCTCGATGGCCTTCAGGATCAGGGCCCGCGCTTCGGCCCCGTACACGGCCATGCTCCGCAGTTGCTCGAACGCCTTCACGTACTGGTCGATCTCACTGGGCTGCATCACGTTGATCTGCGCCGAGACCAACTCCACCGCCACCAGCGAGTCGTCGTAGATGTGGAACGTCTCCTCGGGCCACCGTGTCCGGTCGGTCGTGACCATCGGGATGATGCCGAGGGACACTGCGAGCAGCGCGCCGGCCGGGAGCAGTCGAGGGTGTCGGACCTGAACGTGGAGATGCGGGCCCACCACGTGCCGCGCCGGAAGGGGGTTGGTGACCGTGGCCCCCGATCAGGACCTCGACGTGGGTGACGCATTCGCCCATCGCGCCTGGCACGAGGACCACAGCCGCAGTGCCCGCCTCGTACGCCTCCCTGACAACCAGGGCTCAGGCTCAGGCTCCGGCACCGGCGAACTGTCCGCCTGCGCCTCCTGCCGCCACGCGTACGACCGCGCCCCGCTCGCCGGTCAACCGCTGCGACAGGTGCGGAGAAGACGCCGGAGTGCGAGCACGGCATGCACCGGTACTGCTCAGGCCCGGAGGTCGTACGGCGTGAGGGAGCGCCCGTTTGGGAGGCGCCGCTGATGACGCTGAGCTGCGGATGCCGGTGTCATGGCAGAAGCCCCTGGTCGGGCCGAGCACTCCAGGCATGATTCGGCCGTATCGGGCCCGTCCGAGCGCATAGCGCGTCACCGCATCCGATATATCCACCGTGTTGTGCCCCCTGACACCGCACCGGACCCTGACCTGTCTGACCGCGATGCGGGTCGCGTCGCTCCGGGCGCTGCTGCCGATGTCAGTGGCACCCGCTACCTTCCCGGCATGGCCGAACTGGACTCCCTCTCCGCCACCCGCGACGCCTACGACGCCGTCGCGGCGCGCTACGCACAGCACTTCGCCGACACTCTGCGCGACCGGCCGCTGGAGCGTGCGCTGCTCGCCGCGTTCGCCGAGTCGGTGAGCGGTGATGGTGAGGGCGAGGTCGCGGATCTAGGCTGCGGACCCGGGCATATCACGGCTCATCTAGGGCGGTTGGGACTGCGTGCCTTCGGTGTCGATGCGTCGCCCGCCATGATCGGGCTGGCACGGGAGGCCCACCCGGGGCTGCGTTTCGAGGTGGGCTCGATGGCAGCGCTCGACATCGCGGACGGCGCCCTGGGCGGGGTGCTCTCGCGATCCTCGATCATCCACATCCCACCGCAGGACCTCCCGACCGTGGTCGCGGAGTTCGCCCGGGTACTGGCTCCTGGTGGCCACCTGCTGATCAGTTGCTTCGCCACCGACGACTCCGCGATCCCCACGCAGTCCTTCGACCACTCGGTGGTGACGGCCTATCGCTGGTCGCCCGACCGCCTGACGAGGCTGCTGCGCGATGTGGGCGTAAGCGAGACCGCCCGTGTGCTGTGCGAGCCGAAGCCCTCCGACAAGCGGCAGTTCCACGAGCTGCACTTGCTGGCGACCAAGAACTGGTTGTCCTACGAGAAGAACCCCTTGGTGATCACGGGCGGCGCGGGGTGAACCTGCCGGTGGTTATCGCGCGGAGGAGTTCGGCGACGGGCGCAGGGGAGCTGGTGAGGACGGCGGTCGGCGCTTCGGATTCGCGGAGGTGGAGAGCCGGAGGGCCGGCGGCTGCCGCGAGTTCGATGCACGCGTTGCCCTCCGCGCCGCCGGAGAAGCTGGACTTCTGCCAGTTGAGAGCCTGAGCCATAAGGCGCCTCACAGTTCCTTCGACAAGCGGTGGATGAAGTCCCGGGACGCCAGGGGTGTCAGCGTCGCCTCCTCCACTTTACGGAAAAGCGTTCGAAGCGCTCCCAGTTGGAGTTCGGCATCGATGAACGCCGTGCCTGTGGCGGCTTCCCGGAGGCCTGTGTCGAGTTGGGGCACCGGACCTCCCATGTACATCATCGAGGCACCGGCCCCGCCGAAGCCGTCCTGATCGACCGGGATGACGCGCACGGAGACGTGACCCTGCTCGGTCCGGTCGAGGATCTGCCGCAGCTGAGCGCGGGAGACCTGTCGGTCGGCCACGCGGATGCGCAGGGCGAATTCGTGGACGATCGCCTCGTACGGGGTTGGGGAGTCCCCCTCGATAACAGTGCGTCGCCGCATGCGATGTTCCACTCGGGGTGTCAGCTCACTGTCTGGCAGTTCCGGTCGCATGTAGCCGAACACTGCTCGCGCGTAGTCGGGGGTCTGGAGGAGCCCCGGAACATAGGTGATGACGACCTCGCGCAGGAATGCCGAGTGGTGCTCCGTCTCGGCCAAGTCCAGGTTGACCGGGGGCAGTACGCCTCGGTACTCCTCCCACCAACCTCGGGTCCGATCGGTCGCCATCGCCACCAGGGCCTCGATCAACCCGTCGTCTGTGCAGGCGTAATGAGCGGCGAGGCGACGCACCCGAGCGGCGCTCACGCCTGCGACCCCGGACTCGATCTGGCTCATCTGGACCGAATCGGCCCCCAGGAGCGCCGCGGCCTCGCGGGCCTTCATGCCAGTTGCTTCGCGCAGTCTGCGCAGCTCCGTGCCGAGCCGCACTCTGCGGGCCGTGAGATGCCTCTTTGGCGGCAACCGTGCCTCCTGCCTCAACTGCCCTGCGCGCGTCGCTCTTTCGGGGTCAGAATACGGCAGCCGCTTGCAGCATCCTAAATTTAGGAAATACCGTCAGTTGCGCGCCGCTCACTCTGCGGTATCGCCGGGCCCCGGAAGCGCACCACTCCGTCATGCCGCGACGGCTGAGGCATTGCCACCGCCCGCCCGATCAACTCCCCACCCCAACGAACGGAGTTCACCCATGCCCGAAACGGCAGCGGAACCCTGGGAGTACGTCCTCCACATCCCCCACGACCCCCGAGCTGTCACCGTCTCCCGCCGCACCCTCCGGCTGATCCTCGCCGCGCACGGCCTGGCCGCCCTGCTCGACCCCGCCGAACTCCTCGCCACGGAACTGATCGCCAACGCCGTACTCCACACGAAGGGCCCGGCGGCCCTGCGCGTCCGCTGGTCCGGCAACACCCTGTGGATCGGAGCCTGGGACGCCGACCCCGAACCCCCGGAACCCCCATGCCGCTTGGCCGCGCCCGACATCGAGACCGGCCGGGGCCTCGCTCTCGTGCGCGCGTGCACGGACATCTGGGGCTGGCAGCCGTCGTCCCGGTTCGGCCACCCAGGCAAATACGTGTGGTGCGAACTGATGGCCGCGTAGCTCGTTGAGCATCCCGACAGAAAGGAGATCCGATGGTCAGCTCGCCCCACGAGGCGCTGCATCGCATCTTTCAGAAGGACCCCTAGCTGCTCACCCGCACCCTGCAACGGGTGTTGCACGTGCCCTTCCCGGAGCCGCGCGAGTTCGCCGCCATGAATGTCGACCTCACGGAGATCGAACCGGTCGAGCGGCGCGTGGACACGCTGTTACGGGCGGAGACCGACGAGGGGACGTATCTCCTGGTCGTCGAGTCCCAGGGCAAGAAGGACGAGGCCAAGCAGCGCAGTTGGCCGTACTACCTCAGCTACCTGTATGCGAAGTACCACTGCGACCCGGTGCTGATCGTGATCACCCAGAGCCGTGCCACGGCGCGCTGGGCGGCGCAGCCCCATCCATCTCGGAGTGCGTGGGCGTCCCTCTCTGACGGTACGGCCGCTCGTGCTGGGCCCGGACAACGTACCGGTCATCGCGGACGAGCGGGCGGCCGAGCGGGACGTATCTCTCGCGGTGCTCTCGGCGATGACGCATGGCAAGGGCCCTGAGGCTGCCGTCATACTGGAATCCCTGGTGGCCGCCCTGCATACCATCGACGCGGAGAGCGCCGCGGTCTTCGTGCAGTTCGTCGACTCGTGCCTGAAGGACCCCGAGGCACGGCAGATCTGGAGGGACCTCATGACGGATACGCAGTACTTCTGGCGGCACCCACTCGCTGAGCAGACGCGTGAGGAAGGCAGGGAGGAAGGCCGGATCCAGGCTCAGATCGAGATGATCTTCAAGACCCTCGAATGGCGTGGCATCCCGGTGCCGGACCAGGTCCGCGAACGAGTCACCAACTGTCCTGACCGGGCCCAGCTCATGATCTGGGCGGAACGAGCCCTTCGGGTGACCGCGGCCGAGGATCTGTTCCGCTGATCGGGTAGTGCGTATGGGGGTCGAGCGCCTGTGCGGGGCAGCTCCGGGCGCTCCCCCTCGGCATTCTCTGACTTCGCGGCGGTTCTGCGGGCCGTGGATCCGGACACCGAAGCAACTCATGATGCCTGTGAACTACTTCTTCAGGAACCCGGTCGCCGTGAAGCTGCGGGAGGAGGGCCGGGTGGAAGAGTGAATCGCCAGCGTCCTGCGCACGCTCGACCGGCGGCACATCGACGTACCTGACTCCGTCCGGCAGGGCCTACGCAACTGCACCGATCCCGATCTCCTCCAGATCTGGGTGGACCGCGCGTACGGCGTCACCGACGCCGCCGAGCTGTTCGACGACGACCAAGCCTGACCCGGCCGGCGTCTTCGCTCACTGGTGCGTCTCGGACGAGGGCGCACCAGCGGCAGTGTTCGCCGCCGCGATCTTCGAGGCAGCGGCGCCATCCTCGGGCTGACTGAGGCCTTCGGCGGCCCCCGGCGTGAGGACTTCGAACCGCCCCCACGGGTCATCGGAACGGATCCCCTGAACACCCGCCGGTCCTTCCGATGGCCGGTGGTGCCCCCGCCGCACGCGACGCGTGCCCTCACGCCCTCGCCGACGCGTGCCCTCATGCCCTCACCCGTGCCCCGACCTGTGGGCTTTGACAGGTTCGCGATCTGTGCTCCATAGTCATTTCACTAGTCGACTAGTGAAATGGTGGTGAAGGGGTTGGAGTTCCGCATCGACAGGCGGAGCGGAGTCGCCGCCTATCAGCAGATCGTTCAGCAGACCAAGCAGGCGCTGCGGCTCGGCGTACTCGGGCCCGGCGACCAGTTGCCCACGGCCAAGTCGGTGGCGCAGACCTCCGCGGTCAACCCCAACACCACGCTCAAGGCGTACCGCGAGCTGGAGCGGGAGGGGCTGGTCGAAGCACGGCCGGGGCTGGGGACGTTCGTGAGTCAGTCGCTGGCCCGTCCGCAGGCGCCGGTGGATTCGCTGCTGCGCGGCGAGCTGGAGAGCTGGATGGACCGGGCCCGCGAGGCGGGTCTTGAGCAGGACGACGTGACCGCTCTGGTCACGTCGGTGATGGAGGAGCGGTACGCCGGGACCGGGCCTGCCGCCGAGCACACGGGACCAACGGGACCAGTGGGACCTGCAGAAACCACAACACCAGCAGGAACCACAGCATCAGCCGGAATCACAGGAGCTGCGGGAACCACAGGAACCGCAGAAACCACAGAAACGACGGGGACAAGGGGACACGCATGACGAGTTACGAGACGGGCTACGGGGGGCCGGCGGACACGTCCGCGATAGAAGCCCGCGGGGTGGGACGGAAGTACCGCCGGGGCTGGGCGCTGCGGGACTGCTCCTTCCGGCTGCCGGCCGGGCGGATCTGCGGTCTGGTGGGTCCCAACGGGGCCGGCAAGACCACGCTGATGGCCATCGCCGCCAACCTGATGGCGCCGACCACCGGCACCCTGCGCGTGTTCGGCGCGGCCCCGGAGTCGGCGGAGGCCACCCGGCGTACCGCGTTCCTCGCCCAGGAGAAACCCCTGTTCCGGCGCTTCACCGTCGCCGAGACCCTGCGGATGGGGCGAGAACTGAACCCCGGCTGGGACCAGCGAGCAGCCGAGAACATCGTGCGCGCGGGCAACGTGCCCTTCGACGCGAAGATCGGCACCCTCTCCGGCGGCCAGCGCACCCGGGTGGCCTTCGCCGTCTCCTTCGGCAAGCGTCCCGACCTGCTGCTCCTCGACGAGCCGATGTCCGACCTCGACCCGCTGGTGCGCCATGAGCTGATGGGCACCCTGCTGGCCGAGGCCGCCGAGCGCGGCACCACCGTGCTGATGTCCACCCATATGCTCGCCGAGCTGGAGAACACCTGCGACTACCTGCTGGTCATCGCGGGGGGCCGGCTGCGTATGGCCGGTGAGGTCGACGAACTGCGCACCTCCCACGCCGTGCTGACCGGGGTCCACTCCGACGGGCGGACGCCCCCGGAGCTGGCGTACCACACCGTGGTCGAGACCCGCACCAGCGGACGGCAGTTCACCTCACTGATACGCCCCGACGGGCCGGTGGCCGGCGGCCCCTGGGAGGCGAGCACCCCGAACCTGGAGGAGCTCCTGCTCGCCTATCTGCGCTCGCCCGAGGCCCCGCCGCTGATCAGCCCAAGTTCCTACGTCGCCCCGCAGGCGGTGGCGGCATGAGCACGATGACCAGCACCGGCAGCGCCTCCCACGACCCCGCCGCCGCAGAAGCCGGCCGTGGCCATGGCCGTGACCGTGGCCGCGGCCTCCGGCTCAGCGGCATGAACTGGCTCGTCTGGCGTCAGCACCGCGCCGCCTACTGGACGCTGCTGGCCGCCGCCGCGGTCACCGTCGCGGTGCTCGTCTACCAACGCCAGCAGATGATCACGTACCTCGACGGGTACGGCTATCCCCACCTCCAGTCCGGCTGGGAGGACAAGTTCGACCAGAATCCGCTCAACGCGGCCGCCGGTCTGCTCGGGCTCCTGCCCGTCGTGATCGGCGTGCTCCTCGGTCCGCCCCTGCTCGCCGGCGACCTGGAGAGCGGCACCGCCAAGCTGGTCAACGCGCAGTCCGTGAGCCGTGTCCGCTGGCTCGCCACCAAGCTCGGTATGACCACGCTCGTGGTCGTGGTGTGCGCCACGGCGGTCTCCGCCGCGTTCACCTGGTGGTGGTCGCCGGTCAAGTCGACGTCGTACGTCCTGTCGTGGGCCGAACCCGGCGCGTTCGACAACAGCGGACCCGTGCCCGTGGCGCTCACCCTGCTCACGGTCGTCGGTGGCGTGGCCATCGGCATGCTGCTGCGCCGGACCCTGCTGGCCATGGTCGTCACCCTGGGCTTCGCCGTCGCGCTGCAGGTGGCGTGGTCGTACGTCAGGACGTCCCTCGGGAACGTCATCACGGTCACCAGCCACAACGGTGTGGGTGACAACAGCCAGCCGAACCTGCCCGACAACGCCTACGTCCTGGACGAGTTCTACCTCACGGCCTCCGGCGACCTCATGGGCTGGGGCAGCTGCGCCGAGGCCACGGAGAAGGCCCGCAACGCCTGCCTGGACGAGGCGCAGGTCGTCGGCTGGTCGGTCGACTACATCCCGTTCTCCCAGATGGCGTCCATGCAGTGGCTCGGCGCCTCGATCCTGCTGGCCCTGACCGCCGGCATCGCGGCGTTCGTCATTCTCTGGGGTCGCAAGCGCCTCGTCTGACCGTCCGGCCAGGCGCCTCGTCCGACCCGAATCCTCCCGGAAGCACGCGGTCTTCCGCCCCACGCGGTCTTCCGCCCTCCCACGCGGCCGAGCGGCCACCGTGTCGCTCGGCCGCGCCCTCATGCTGCCCCGAACCGGCGAGCACATCGCCATGAACCATGTCGAAAGGCCTGAGTTGAAATCGCACAAGCGCAGAAAACGAGTGGTCACCACCGTCCCGTTGGCGGCCGCCCTGGCGGCCGCGCTCGGCGCCGGGCTGCTGGTGAGCACGTCCGACAGTGCCGAGGCCGCCCGGCCGGGGCCCCCGGTCGGCGTCCCCGCGAGGACCGTCACCCTCGTCACCGGCGACAGAGTGACCCTCGACGCCGAGGGCAAGGTCACCGGCGTGGTGGCCGCCGAGGGTCGCGAGGGGATGGCCTTCCGCGTCCAGCAGGCCGAGGGCCACGCGTACGTCCTGCCGCGCGACGCCGAACCGCTGATCGCGAACGGGACCGCCGACCGGCGACTGTTCGACGTGACGAGACTGGTGAGTTCGCGCTACGACGACGCCCGCCGCTCCGACCTGCCGCTGATCGTCACCTACGACAAGGGCACGTCCCTGTCGGCGAGCACGTTCCGCGGCGCGGGTGCGACCGTCCGACGGGATCTGCCGAGCATCAACGGTGACGCCGTACGCGCCCGTAAGTCCGAGGGCTCCGCGCTGTGGGAGACCCTCACCAGCGCGACCGGCTCCGCGAAGGTCAAGAAGATCTGGCTGGACGGCAAGGTCAGGGCGACCCTGGACCAGAGCGTGCCGCAGATCGGCGCGCCCGCGGCGCACACGGCGGGATACGACGGCAAGGGTGTCGAGGTCGCCGTCCTCGACACCGGCATCGACGCCACGCATCCGGACCTCAAGGACCGTATCGAGGCGGTGAAGAACTTCTCCGCGTCCGCGGACACCGTCGACCGCGCGGGCCACGGCACCCATGTGGCCTCGACGATCGCGGGCTCCGGGACCGCGTCCCCCACGGGTGCGAAGTACGCGGGCGTCGCGCCCGGCGCCCGGCTCCTCGTCGGCAAGGTGCTCGACGACTCCGGCGAGGGCGACGACTCCGGCGTCATCGCCGGCATGCAGTGGGCCGTCGCGCAGGGCGCCAAGGTCGTCAACATGAGCCTGGGAGGGGAGGACCGCCCCGGCATCGACCCCGTCGAGCAGGCCGTCAACGACCTGTCGGCCAGCTCCGGCGCCCTGTTCGTCATAGCCGCCGGCAACGAGGGACCGGGCGAAGGCACCATCGGCACCCCCGGCAGCGCCGCCGCCGCGCTCACCGTCGGCGCGGTCGACCGCCGGGACGCCATCGCCGAGTTCTCCAGCCGCGGTCCCACGGCCGACGGCTTCCTCAAGCCCGACGTCACCGCACCGGGCGTGGACATCGTCGCCGCCAAGGCCGCCGAAGGGAACATGGGCGACCCCGCCGCCGACGGCTATGTCTCGATGAGCGGTACGTCGATGGCGACCCCGCACGTGGCGGGTGCCGCGGCGATCCTGGCGCAGGAACACCCGGACTGGACGGGCCCGCAGATCAAGGCCGCCCTCACCGCCTCCGCGAAACCGGCCGCCGCCACCTCCGCCTACACACAGGGCACCGGCCGGGTGGACGTCGCCAGGGCGATCACCCAGCAGCTCACCAGCAGTCCGACCGCGCTGGGCTTCGGGACACAGGCGTACCCCCACACCGACGACCGGCCGATCGCCAAGGACGTCACCTACCGCAACGCGGGCACCGAGCCGGTCACCCTCGACCTGGCCACCGAGACCTACGGCAACGACGGAAAACCGGCCGCCGAGGGCCTGTTCACCGTCTCGCCGCAGCGGCTCACCGTCCCGGCGGGCGGTGAGGCGAGTGCCACCGTGACCACCGACACCCGCGTGGGAACGGCCGAAGGCAGCTTCGGCGGATCGCTGACCGCCACCACCGCCGACGGCACGACGACCGCGCGCACCTCCCTGGGCGTGGTCCGCGAGGTCGAGTCGTACGACCTGACCCTCAAGCACCTCGACCTCAAGGGCAAGGCCCTCGGCGACGCCTCGACGAGTATCTACGGCCTGGACAACGACATCTGGACGGAGGCCTTCGACGAGAAGGACGGCGAGGTCACCATCCGTCTGCCGAAGGGGCGTTACGCCCTGGAAGGCCTGCTCCGCACCGGCGGCGACGGAGGGTCCGTGCTGCTGCACCCGAAGTTCGCGCTGACCAAGGACACGACCCTGGTCATGGACGCCCGGAAGACGAAGCCCGTCAGGATCACCGTGCCGGACGGTGCGGCCAAGCCCGCGGGCGCGATGTTCTTCCTCCACGTCGACGTCAACGACAAGCCGTACACCTCCATCTACGACGGCCCCTCCTTCGGCAGCATCCGCGTCGGACAGCTCGGCGCCCCGGCGCCGGCCGCCGAGGTGTCGGCGATGTACCACGGCATCTGGACCCACAAGGCCGTCAACTACCGGCTGGCCTGGAACCGTACGGGTGACCTGTCCGGCTTCACCAAGAACGTCGAGCGGGCCCAGCTCACCAAGGTCAAGGTCGTCGTCGGTGCGCCCGTCAAGGGCAAGACCACGACGATCACCGCCGCACCACTGATGTACGGCGGCTTCTACAACCTGCACTCGACCACGGGTCGTCTGCCGCTGACCGGCACCGACTACGTGCTGCCCAACGGAATCAAGTGGTTCTACCAGGCCAGCCAGTACGGCGCCCCCGACGCCGAGGGCGAGCCGACGTGGGAGAGCACGCAGGCCGGCATTCCCCGGGCGTACGCGGCGGGCAAGGCCCACACCCAGCGGTTCAACGTCGGCGTCTTCGGTCCGTCCCTCCCCTCGGGCCCCCTCTCGGCCGTCCTCGACCGGCCCGAAGCGGTCCGCGTCGGCGACACCTTCACGGCGTACCTACCGCTGTTCTCCGACGGCGTCGGCAACCTGGGGACCTCCGACCACACCAAGGCCAGGAGCTCCCTCCACGCCGACGGCGAGAAGATCTTCGCCGTGAACGCCCCGCTCGACGGCCAGGCGTACACGGTTCCCGCGGGCAAGCGCACCTACAAGCTCGCCGTGGACGTCTCCCGCGCCCCGGCACGGTTCGCGGTCAGCACCCGGACGACCGCCACCTGGACCTTCACCTCGGCCCATGTCCCCGGCGACACCCCCGAGCGGCTCCCGCTGACGGTCGTCCGCTACACGCCCAAGCTGTCGACGGCCAGTACAGCGAAGGCCGGTACGACCCTCACCGTGCCCTTCAGCCTCCAGGGCGCGGCCACCAAGGCCGCCACGCTGCGCAAGCTGGCCTTCACCGTCTCCTACGACGACGGCAGGACCTGGAAGAAGGCCCCCGTGGTGAACGGCAAGCTGCTCAAGCTGCGCAGCCCCGCCGAGCCCGGCCCCGTCTCTCTTCGGGTCGCCCTCACCGACGCCGACGGCAACACCCTGACCCAGACCATCCACCGCGCCTACCGCACCACCAAGTAGACGACAACGACGCAGTCGGCCCCCGCCGGGCAATCGGCGGGGGCCGACTGCGTCGTTGTCGGGCAGCGAAGCCCATAGTCTGGATCTGGTGATCTTTGTTTGTTTGTGACGGTGACGAACGTCGGAACCTGTGCTTTGATGTGTTTGGTTCTGTTTGATGGGTGGGATGGGGAGTCCGGCGTGAAGAAGACCTCGACCCGGCTGGCCGACGGTCGTGAGCTGATCTACTACGACCTGCGCGACGACGCCGTGCGCGACGCGGTGGACAAGCGGCCCCTGGAGCGCACCGTCACCACCTCGGAGGTACGCCGGGACCCGCTGCTCGGCGACTCCGTCGCGATCGCCTCGCACCGCCAGGGCCGCACCTACCACCCCCCGGCGAACGAGTGCCCGCTCTGCCCCTCCGAGGGCGACCGCCTCAGCGAGATACCGGACTCCTCGTACGACGCCGTCGTGTTCGAGAACCGCTTCCCCTCGCTCGCCGGTGACTCCGGCCGCTGCGAGGTCGTCTGCTTCACCTCGGACCACAACGCGTCCTTCGCCGACCTGACCGAGGAACAGGCCCGCCTCGTCCTGGAGGCCTGGACCGACCGCACCGCCGAACTGTCCCACCTCCCCTCCGTCGAGCAGGTGTTCTGCTTCGAGAACCGCGGTGCCGAGATCGGCGTGACCCTGGGCCACCCGCACGGGCAGATCTACGCGTACCCCTTCACCACCCCCCGCACCGCGCTGATGCTGCGCGCCCTCGCGGCCCACAAGGACGCCACCGGCGGCGGGAACCTCTTCGACACCGTCCTGGAACGGGAGCTGGCGGACGAGCGGATCGTCCTCGAGACCGAACACTGGGCGGCCTTCGTGCCGTACGCGGCGCACTGGCCGTACGAGATCCACCTGTACCCCAAGCGCCGGGTCCCCGACCTGCTCGCGCTCGACGAGGACGCGCGCTCAGAATTCCCCAAGGTTTATCTGGAACTCTTGAGGCGCTTCGACCGGATCTTCGGCGAGGGTGAGCCTCCGACCCCGTACATCGCGGCCTGGCACCAGGCCCCGTTCGGCACGCTGGAGGAGTTCGAGGGTGTCCAGCGCGAGGACTTCGCGCTCCACCTCGAGCTCTTCACCATTCGCCGCACCACCGGCAAGCTGAAGTTTCTCGCGGGTTCCGAATCCGGCATGAACGTGTTCATCAACGACGTGCCGCCGGAGCGCGCGGCCGAGCGACTGCGAGAGGTAGCGAGTTCATGAGCGGGCAGCAGGACGGGCAGCAGGGCGGGAAGCACCGCGGCAAGTACCTGGTCACCGGTGGCGCGGGGTATGTCGGCAGCGTGGTCGCCCAGCATCTGCTGGAGGCGGGCCACGAGGTCGTCGTCCTCGACAACCTCTCGACCGGCTTCCGCGAGGGCGTCCCGGCCGGCGCGGCCTTCGTCGAGGGCGACATCCGCGACGCCGGCAAGTGGCTCGACGGCTCCTTCGACGCCGTCCTGCACTTCGCCGCGTTCTCGCAGGTCGGCGAGTCCGTCGTGAAGCCCGAGAAGTACTGGGACAACAACGTCGGCGGCACCATGGCCCTGCTCGCCGCGATGCGCGAGGCGGGCGTGCGCAAGCTGGTCTTCTCCTCCACCGCCGCCACCTACGGCGAGCCGGAGACCACCCCCATCGTCGAGTCCGCGCCCACCAGGCCGACCAGCCCGTACGGCGCCTCCAAGCTGGCCGTCGACCACATGATCACCGGCGAGGCCGCCGCCCACGGCCTGGGCGCCGTCTCCCTGCGCTACTTCAACGTGGCCGGCGCGTACGGCACCTGCGGCGAGCGCCACGACCCCGAGTCGCACCTCATCCCGCTGGTGCTCCAGGTCGCCCAGGGCAGGCGGGACGCGATCTCCGTCTTCGGCGAGGACTACCCGACCCCCGACGGCACCTGCGTCCGCGACTACATCCACGTCGCCGACCTCGCCGACGCCCACCTGCTGGCGCTGGACGCCGCACAACCGGGCGAGCACCTCATCTGCAACCTGGGCAACGGCAACGGGTTCTCGGTGCGCGAGGTGATCGAGACCGTCCGCCGGGTCACCGGCCACCCGATCCCCGAGGTCGTCGCCCCGCGCCGGGCCGGCGACCCCGCCACCCTGGTCGCCTCCGCCGACACCGCCCGCGAACGGCTCGGCTGGAACCCGTCGCGCGCGGACCTCGCGGAGATCGTGGCGGACGCGTGGGAGTTCACGCAGGCGCGGGCGGCTCAGTAGTCCGCGCAGGCGCAGGCACGGTAGTCCACGCGGGAGCGGGCGCGGGCCCGCACCCGTTCGCGCCCAGTAGTGTGCCGGCTCGGCCAGTTCAGCGGCCGAGCCGGTTCGTCGGTCCAGTACGGAAAGGTCAGGGTCACGGGATGAGCGAGGCTGTCGTCGTCGCCGGGCGGTTCGAGGAGCTCTACGGGGCGGCGCCGGAGGGAGTGTGGGCCGCGCCGGGCCGGGTGAACCTCATCGGCGAGCACACCGACTACAACGACGGCTTCGTCATGCCCTTCGCCCTCCCGCACACCACCGTCGCGGCCGTCTCCCGGCGCACGGACGGCGTCCTGCGCCTGCACTCCGACGACGTCGAGGGCGGCGTGGTCGAACTGTCCCTCGACGCACTCACCCCCCAGGCCGACCGCGCCTGGACGGCGTACCCGTCGGGTGTGGTCTGGGCCCTGCGCGAGGCGGGCCACACGGCGGTGACCGGCGCGGACGTGCACCTGACGTCCACGGTCCCCACGGGCGCCGGCCTCTCCTCCTCGGCGGCCCTCGAAGTGGTCGTCGCCCTCGCCCTCAACGACCTCTACGACCTCGGCCTCAAGGGCTGGCAGCTGGCCCGCCTGTGCCAGCGCGCGGAGAACGTCTACGTCGGCGCCCCGACCGGGATCATGGACCAGACGGCCTCCGCGTGCTGCGAGAGCGGCCACGCCCTGTTCCTCGACACCCGGGACCTCTCCCAGCGGCAGATCCCCTTCGACCTGGCCGCCGAGGGCATGCAGCTGCTGGTCGTCGACACCCAGGTCAAGCACTCCCACAGCGAGGGCGAGTACGGCAAGCGCCGGGCCGGCTGCGAGAAGGGCGCGGCCCTCCTCGGCGTCGACGCGCTGCGGGACGTCGCCTACGACGAGCTGGACGCGGCCCTCGACCGCATCGGCGACGACGAGGAGGTCCGCCGCCTGGTCCGCCACGTGGTCACCGAGGACCAGCGCGTCGAGCGCGTGGTCTCCCTCCTGGAGTCGGGCGAGACCCGCGCGATCGGCCCCGTCCTGGTCGAGGGCCACGCCTCCCTCCGCGACGACTTCCGGATCTCCTGCCCCGAGCTGGACCTCGTCGTCGACACCGCCCTGGCCGCCGGCGCCCTCGGCGCCCGGATGACCGGCGGCGGCTTCGGCGGCTCCGCGATCGTCCTCGTCGACGCGACCGACGCGGACGCGGTCACCAAGGCGGTGGAGGAGGCCTTCGCCGACGGCGGCTTCACGGCCCCGCGTGTCTTCGTGGCGGTCCCGTCGGCCGGAGCGCGCCGGATCTCCTGACCCGCGGCGCCCATCGACGCCGGGCTCGCGGCACCGATCGGCGCCAACGCTCGCGCCGTGCTCAGCCGAGCCTTTTCGTGAGCGTGTACTCCGTGATCCCCGGCGGATAGTCGGGGATCACGCACACCACCTCGTAACCGAGCCGCTTGTAGAACTCCGGCGCCTGGAAGTCCCAGGTCTCCAGACGGCAGGAGCGGGCGCCCCGTTCCCGGACGGCGATGTGCTCGGCCTCGGAGAGGATGCGCGAGCCCAGGCCCCGCCCCCGGTGGCGCTCGTCGACCCAGAGATAGGTGACGTGGAGCCAGGTCGTCCAGGTGTGGCCGACCAGGCCGCCCGCGAGATCGCCGGCCTCGTCCAGGATCCATACGTGGAGCGGGACTTCGCGTTCACCGGGGGTGCCGCGCAGGTCACGGAGGATCGGCGAAGCGGCGGCATTGGTGGCACGCAGCCGGGAAAGCAGCAATTGGCTTCGATCCCTGTCGACTTCTGTCTCCATACGAAACATGCGGCACACGATAAACGCGCTGGACAACCAGTTCTGCAAATTACCTTCCGCTCCAGCCCCCCGGCCTTACTCTGATGAACAGCGCCGGTGGGGGCCGGTGCTGATCAGGGGGCGAGACAGTCGGGTACGACGCCCGGAGTGGGGGTAGCGGTTCAGCACGGCGGCGGCCGTGCGGCTGCGACGCCCCGTCCCAGGTGTACACCGGGGCACGCTCCGGGCGCCGTACTCGCGCCGGTCGTCCCCCGACCAGTGGGGGTTTCAGTGGTTCGCATCCGAGTCCTGGTCGTCGACGACCACCGTATCTTCGCCGAGTCGCTCGCGGCGGCGCTGGCCGCCGAGCCGGACGTCGACGTGTCCGCGGCCGGCAGCGGCCCCGCGGCGCTGCGCTGTCTGGACCGCGCGGCGGCGGAGGGGCGCAAGTTCGACGTGCTGCTGGTCGACGCCGACCTGGGGGGTCATGCCCAGGTGCCCGGCGCGCGGCCGACCGCCGTACCCTCGCCGGACGGCGGCGAGGACGGTCTCGTGGACGGCATATCGCTCGTCGCGGGCGTGCGTTCGGGACAGCCGAGCGTACGGATCGTCGTCCTCGCCGAGAAGGACGATCCGCGCAGAGCCGCACTGGCCCTCCAGGCGGGCGCGTCCGGCTGGGTCGCCAAGGACTGCTCGCTGTCCCGGCTGCTCACCGTCATCCGGGGCGTGCTGCGCGACGAGACGCATCTGCCGCCCGCGCTGCTCACGGGCGTCCTGCGGGAGTTGACCGCCGCGCGCAAGCACCGCACGGAGAGTGAGCGGCTCGTCGAGTCCCTCACCCCGCGTGAGCGCGAAGTGCTCCGGTGCATGGTGGCGGGGCTGGGGCGCAAGGCCGTCGCCGAGCGCCTGTTCCTCTCCCCGCACACCGTCCGCACCCATATGCAGAACGTCCTCGGAAAGCTGGGCGTCCACTCCACCCTCGCCGCCGTGGCCCTCGCCCGCCGGGCGGGTGTGGGTCCGGTGGACCTGGGGCCTGCCGGGCGGATCATGCCGGAGGAGAGCAGCAGCGCCTGACAACCGCCGCTGAGCGGGGTCCGGTGCGTGCCGGACCCGCGTCTCCGGCAGGATCCGGTCGGCAGGCCCTCAGCCGGGGATGTTGTCGAACGGGGCGGTCAGCTGACGTAGGAGGCCTGCCAGTTCGCCGCGTTGGGCGCGGGTGAGTTCGGCCAGGATCGCGCGTTCCTGGTCGAGGAGTCCGGCGAGCGCCTGGTCCGCCCGGTCCCGGCCCTCGTCCGTGAGCCGGACGAGCACGCCACGGCGGTCACTGGGGTCGGGCAGTCGTTCGACCAGGCCCTTCTTCGTGAGCCGGTCGATACGGTTGGTCATCGTGCCCGACGTCACCAGCGTCTGGGTGAGCAGCTGACCGGGCGAGAGCTGGTACGGGGTTCCCGCCCGCCGCAGCGCCGTCAGCACGTCGAACTCCCACGGCTCCAGCTGGTGCTCCGCGAACGCCAGCCGGCGCGCGCGATCCAGGTGCCGGGCCAGTCTGCTCACCCGGCTGAGTACTTCCAGCGGCTCCACGTCGAGGTCGGGGCGCTCCCGGCGCCACGCTGCGACCAGCCGATCGACCTCGTCCTCCATGACGATCAGTGTAGTGGTTGTGTCGATGTGAAGTCTCTTGAGATCAAGATGATTAGATCAAAGTCTCTTGACTTCGAGATATATGCGGTCGAGAGTGGGAGTGCCGTCCGGCAGCTGAGTGATGACGAGAGTCATGACGAGAGCGATCACGAGGAGGACGTCCCCATGCCCGCCACCAGCCCCACCTGGGACCCCCAGCAGTACCTGCGGCACGCCGGCCACCGCGCCCGCGCCTTCGGGGACCTGCTCGCCCACGTCCCCGACCCGCCCGCCGCGCACCCCCGCATCGCCGACCTCGGCTGCGGCCCCGGCAACGTCACCCGCCTGCTCGCCGACCGCTGGCCCACCGCACGCATCACCGGGTACGACAACTCGCCCGAGATGCTCGACCGGGCCCGGGCCGACCACGAGGGGCCCACCCCGGGCGGCGGGCACATCGACTTCGCCGAGGCGGACGTCCGTACCTGGGTACCCCCGGAGCCGTACGACCTGATCGTCGGCAACGCCACGTTCCAGTGGGTGCCCGGGCATCTCGCCCGCTTCCCCGCCTGGGTCGAGGCACTGGCCCCCGGCGGCACCTTCGCCTTCCAGGTCCCCGGGAACTTCGACTCGCCCAGCCACCGCCTCATGCGCGAACTGGCGCACTCCGCCCGCTGGAAGGACCGCCTCGGCGACACCCTCCGCCACGACGACGCGGTCCACGCCCCCGTCGCCTACCAGGCCGCCCTCGCCGACCTCGGCTGCGAGGTCGACGCCTGGGAGACGACGTACGTCCACCTCCTCCAGGGCGAGGACCCGGTGCTCGACTGGGTCGAGGGCACGGGCCTGCGCCCGGTCCTCACCGAACTGGGCCCGGACGCGGCGCCCTTCGTCGCCGAGTACCGCACGGCCCTGCGCGAGGCGTATCCGCGCACGGCGCACGGCACCCCCTTCCCGTTCCGCCGCATCTTCGCCGTCGCCCACAAGCCGGACACGCCCCGATGATCACCGCGGTCGACCACGTCCTGCTGGCGGCACCGCCGGGCACGGAGGGCCGGCTGCGGGAGTACTACGTGGGCGTCCTCGGAATGGCGGAGATCCAGAAGCCACCCGCACTCGCCGTACGGGGAGGGTGCTGGTTCGCGGCGGGGGAGGTGTTGCTGCATCTGGGGGTGGAGGCGGGGTTCCGGCCGCCGCGGAAGGCCCACCCCGGGCTGCGGGTGCGGGGCATCGACGCGTTCGCCGCCCGGCTGGCCGCGCGCGGGGCCGTCGTGACCTGGAACGACGACCTGCCGGGGTACCGCCGCTTCTTCTCCGAGGACCCGGTGGGAAACCGGTTGGAGTTCTTGGAACCGGGCCGGCCGGGCTGATTCCGGGGCGCGCCCCGGCAGGGGCGCGGGGAACCGCGCGAGAAGCCCCACCGGCCCGCGGCCGAGCAACGCGCCAACCTCTCCCGGGCTCCTGACGAACCGCGTCGCCGCCGGACCGCGCCCCTGACGGAACCCCTGCCCCGCCCCCCTGACGGAACCCTTCCTCGCCCCCTGACCCGGCCCCGACCACCCCCGTACCCTTGCGCTGTGGAGGACGAGATCCCGGGTGTCGAGGCCGTCGACGTGCCGCAGTTGCGGCCGCAGTCGCTGGTGCTCTCCTTCTTCGGCAATCACGTGCTGGACCGGGGGGAGAGCGGCCTCGGCGTGTACTCGGGGAGCATCATCGACGTGCTCGGCCGGGTCGGCACGGGCGAACAGGCCGTGCGGTCCACGCTCACGCGGATGGTCAACCGGGGGCTGCTGAGGCGCCAGCGCGAGGGCCGGCGGATGTTCTTCGGCCTCACCCCGCACGCCGAGGACATCCTGCGCGACGGCGGCCGGCGCATCTGGCGCGACGGCGCGGTGAACGAGGACTGGGACGGCACCTGGACCCTCCTCGGCTTCTCCCTCCCCGAGTCCTGGCAACGCCAGCGGCACGACCTGCGCTCCCGGCTCACCTGGTCCGGCTTCGGCGCCCTCTACAGCGGGCTGTGGATCGCCCCGGGCCGGGCGGACGTCCGGGAGATCGTCTCGGAACTCGGACTGGACGCGCATGTGAAGGTGTTCCACGCGCGGGCCGACGAGTTCACCGACGTCGGCCTGATGATCCGCGAGAGCTGGGACCTGGGGACCCTCGCCGCACGGTACGCGGCCTTCGACAAGCGGTGGAGCACCGCCGACGTCGCCGAGGCCGACCCGATCGCCACCCGGCTGCGCCTCGTCGCCGAGTGGCTGCGCGTCATCCGTATCGACCCGCGGCTGCCCGTGCGGCACCTTCCGACCGAGTGGCCCGCGCGGCAGGCCCAGGACACGTTCCGGCGCATCGCGGAACAGACGGCGGGCCCGGCCGGGCGGATGGCGGCGGACGTTCTGGAAACGACCCCGCTGCGCCCCGCGCCGCTCGAAATGCCGTAGCCGAAAAACGGATTTCCTTATTCCGTGCGGACCGCCCGCTTCCCGGTGCCTCTGGTGCGGGAGTGGCTGATATTGTTCTTTGGCTTTCCTTTGTGATGGATATATTCTCAGTTCACTTTTGTTGTCTCCCGCCGGATGTTCGGGGAAGCGGGAGTTCGTGCTGTGACCAGGGGGGATCTGGGCCAGTGGTGATCTGCTGAGCCGCTCGGCGCGTTTGACGGGGATTGTGACGCGCGCCACATAGGCTTTTTGTCGTCCGGTCGGGATTTCGTTTCCGCGACTCTTCTCGCGGATTACCCGATCGGCCGATTTCCGCTGCGCCGAATCATGCATTTCTTGATTGTCGACCACGTATCACGTATATAGCCGTGCCCGTGCGCATCCCTTGCCCGACCAGCAGGGGGTGCGGGCGCGATGCTGCCCGCCCTCGGGCGGTTTCCAGGGGGAAAAACATATGAAGATCGCGTTCCTGATCAACAATGCCTTCGGTATCGGAGGCACCATCCGCTCGACCGCCAACCTCTCCGCCGCATTCGCCGACCGGCACGAGGTGGAGGTCGTCAGCGTCCACCGCTCCCGCGACGAACCCGCCCTCCCGTTCGACCCGCGCGTCCGTCTGACCTCGCTGATCGACCTGCGGGAAGGCAGCCCCGGATTCGAGGGCGACCACCCGCTCACCCAGCGGCCCGGCACGATGTTCCCGTACACGGGGGCCACCGGGAACCTGCCCTACACCGGCCTGCAGGACGAACGCATCGGCGGCTTCCTCGCCGACACCCAGGCCGACGTCGTCATCGCCACCCGCCCCGACCTCAACGGCTACCTCGCCCGCGACGGCCGGCGCCGCTGTCTGCGGATCGGGCAGGAGCACCTCAGCCTCGACCAGTACCGGGAACCGCTGCGCGGCGACCAGAACCGGGCCATCGGCGGACTCGACGCCTACGTCACCGTCTCCGAGGCCGACGCCGCCCAGTACCGCGCCGCCCTGCCCGACGTCCGCACCACCATCGTCTGCGTCCCCAACGGCGTCCGGGCCCCCGCAGTGGAGCGGTCCACCCTGGACTCCCGGGTCATCGTCGCCGCCGGCCGGCTCATCCCCATCAAGCGCTACGACCGCCTGGTGAACGCCTTCGCCAAGGTCGCCGCCGACCACCCCGGCTGGACCCTGCGGATCTACGGCCGCGGGCCGCAGAAGGAGAACCTGCGCGAGCTGATCGACCGGCTCGGGCTGCACGACCGGGCCTTCCTCATGGGAGCGGTCTCCCCGATCGAGACCGAGTGGGCCAAGGGCGCCGTCGCCGCCGTCTCCTCCGACATGGAGTCCTTCGGCATGACCATCGTCGAGGCCATGCACTGCGGCGTCCCGGTCGTCGCCACGGACTGCCCGCACGGCCCCGGCGAGATCATCACCCACGGACAGGACGGCCTCCTCGTCCCGCTCGACGGGGACGTCGACGCCTACGCCGACGCGCTGAACCGCGTCGTCTCCGACGAGGCCCTGCGCGAACGGCTCGGCAAACAGGCCCTCATCAAGGCCGAGACCTACGCCCCCGACGCCATCGCCCAGCGCTACGAGGACCTCTTCGAGGAACTGACCAGGTCCCGGCGGCGCGGATGGGACGGCGCCGCCCGGCTGAAACGGCTCGCCGCCCGCGCCGTCCGGCCCCGCCCCGCGAAGGCCGCCCCCGCCGCCGAGGCCGACGGGAGCGCTCCCACGCCCACCGTGCACGCCCGCGCCCTCGCCGACGGCGGCCTCACCGTCCTCCTCGACCCGGCCGAGCTGCCTTCCGGGCCCCTCGACCTCGTCGCCCGGCTGCGCCGCGACCCCGGCAAGCGGCAGGTCAGGGTGGAGGTGCTGCCGAGCGCCGACGCGCCGGACACCGTGGTGCGGGCGACCCTGCGCCCCGCCGAGCACACCCTCGCCGAGGGCCGCTGGGACTGCTACGTCGCGCCGCGCGGCTCGAACAAGCGGGTGCGGCTGGGCGCACGGCTGGTGGAACAGGCCGCGCTGGTCGGTCGGCCGCCGTGGGTGGACCCGCGGGGGGTCGGGGCGTGGATCCCGTATCCGACCGTCGACGGGTTCCTCGCGCTGCGGACGTGGCTGCGGCCGGCCCACGCGGAGATCGACGCGGTGGAGGTGGGGGAGGGGACGGTGACCGTGACCGGGACGGTTCTGGGGGCCGCCGAGTCCGTGGCCGGTGCGGTCGCGGAGGGGGCCGTGGTGCGGGTGGTGTCACGGGCCGACAGTGCGTACGACTTCGATGTGCCTGTGTGGGCCGTGGGGGAGCGGGGGTTCCGGTTCACCGTTCCCTACGGCGAGCTCCTGCGGCGGCGGAGTGTCGAGCACGATCTGTGGGACCTGCGGCTGGGGGACGTACCGGTGGGGCGGATCGGGGGTGATGTGGTGGAACGACGGAAGACCGATCGGGTGCCCGGGCAGATGTTCGAGCATGGTGAGCGGGGGTGGACGCGGGTGCGGCCGTATTTCACCGTGAACAACGAGCTGGCGCTCAGCGCGAAGGATGTGGACGGGGGCGCCTGATAGCTCGGGGGTGCGGGAGCGATGGCGGGTGCGTGGGGGCTGGTCGCGCAGTTCCCCGCGCCCCTGAAAAGCCGGGGCTGCGCCCCGTGCTTTTCAGGCCCGCGGCCCCGTCGCTTTTCAGGCCCGCAGGGCCTGGTCTTCTAGGGGCGCGGGGAACTGCGCGAGAAGCCCCACCGGACCCGCACCCGACCACGCACCGCCCCCACCACGCACCCCCGGCTCAAGACTTCCGGTGGCCGATCAGCCGCGGCTTCTGGTTCAGGCCGTCCAGCCCGTGCCACGCCAGGTTCACCAGATGCGCCGCCACCTCCGCCTTCTTCGGCCGGCGGACATCCAGCCACCACTGGCCGGTCAGGGCGACCATCCCGACCAGTGCCTGCGCGTACAGCGGTGCGAGCTTCGGATCGAAGCCGCGGCTCTTGAACTCGCGGCCGAGAATGTCCTCCACCTGCGTGGCGATGTCGGAGATCAGCGACGCGAAGGAACCCGTCGACTGCGGGATGGGCGAGTCACGGACCAGGATGCGGAAGCCGTCCGTGTGCTCCTCGATGAAGTCCAGGAGCGCGAACGCGGCCTGTTCGAGGAGTTCACGCGGGTGCCCTGCCGTCAGCGAACTGGTCACCATGTCCATCAGCCGGCTCATCTCGCGGTCCACCACCACCGCGTACAGCCCTTCCTTGCCACCGAAGTGCTCGTAGACCACCGGCTTGGACACCCCGGCCTTCGCCGCGATCTCCTCCACCGACGTGGCCTCGAAGCCCTTGGCGGCGAACAGAACGCGCCCGACCTCCAGCAGCTGTGCCCGGCGTTCGGCGCCCGTCATCCGGGTGCGGCGCGTACGCCGCGGCTTGTCGTTGCTCGGGGTGCTGCTGGAGTCGGTCGCCACGGCGTCAATCATGCCGCCTCGGCGGGCGCCTTCCGGTGTTCGGTGCCGTCCTCACCCGTCTTGCGCCTGGAATCGATACGCGAGCGTGACGGCCAGCGGACGTCGTACGCCCAGCCGCACACCTCGAACCACCGGATCAGCCGAGCGGAGGAGTCCAGCTGGCCGCGCTCCACCCCGTGCCGGGCGGAGGTGGGGTCGGCGTGGTGGAGGTTGTGCCAGGACTCGCCGCAGGAGAGGACCGCCAGCCACCAGACGTTGCCCGAGCGGTCGCGGGACTTGAAGGGGCGCTTGCCGACCGCGTGGCAGATCGAGTTGATCGACCAGGTCACGTGGTGCAGCAGGGCCACCCGGACGAGGGAGCCCCAGAAGAACGCGGTGAACGCGCCCCACCAGGACATCGTCACCAGACCGCCGATCAGCGGCGGAAGGGCGAGGGAGAGCATCGTCCAGTAGATGAACTGGCGGGAGATCGCGCGGAGCGCCGGGTCCTTGACCAGGTCCGGGGCGTACTTCTCCTGCGGCGTCTGCTCCTCGTCGAACATCCAGCCGATGTGGGCCCACCACAGGCCCTTCAGCAGGGCGGGGAGCGTCTCGCCGTAGCGCCACGGCGAGTGGGGGTCGCCCTCGGCGTCGGAGAACTTGTGGTGTTTGCGGTGGTCGGCCACCCAGCGCACCAGCGGGCCCTCAACCGCCATCGAACCGGCGATCGCCAGCGCGATCTTCAGCGGGCGCTTCGCCTTGAACGAGCCGTGGGTGAAGTGCCGGTGGAAGCCGATCGTGATGCCGTGGCAGCCCAGGTAGTAGAAGAACACCAGCAGGCCGAGATCCAGCCAGCTCACACCCCAGCCCCAGGCCAGCGGCACGGCCCCGAGGAGCGCGAGGAACGGGACGGTGATGAAGAGGAGCAGCGTGATCTGCTCGATCGAACGCTTCTGCTCGCCGCCCAGCGTGGCCGACGGTGCGGGGGAGTCGGTCGGTGCGGAGCCTGGAGAACCTGTCGCATTCGGCGCGTCTTCGATCACATCGGACCTTGAGCTCATGGGGCGTCCCCTGGGGGGTCGAGGGTGGAGAGCGGGGGAAAGTGCCTGCGGAACAGCATGCGGGGGATACCTGTCGGCTTTCCCTACGGTTCCGTAACCTACGGCATCGTAAGTATGGCAGCGCGGTGCCGGGCGGCAAGGGTCCGCCCGTCTGCGCGTCCAGGTGTAACCAGCGGGCCCGACGGACAGGTGGCACTGAGTGCCGCAAAAGTGGCACCTGTCGCCGAGGGCGCCCAGGTGGACGCCTATCCTGGACTCGTTCGGACAGCGCGGTCCGCTCTGAATCCTGTCCCGCGGCCAGGCCCCACGACGAAGGCCGGGCCGCCGGGCCCCCACCCGGGTTCCCCTCAGCCGAGCTTCAACACTGCAAGGAGCCGCACCTGTGAGCAGTGCCGACGACCAGAACACCACGGTCAGCAGCGAGCTGCGCGCCGACATCCGGCGCCTGGGTGACCTACTGGGCGAGACCCTCGTACGCCAGGAGGGCCCCGAACTCCTGGACCTGGTCGAGCGTGTCCGCCGCCTGACCCGCGAGGACGGTGAAGCCGCCGCCGAACTGCTGCGCGGCACCGAGCTGGAGACCGCGGCCAAGCTGGTCCGCGCCTTCTCCACCTACTTCCACCTCGCCAACGTCACCGAACAGGTGCACCGGGGCCGCCAGCTGAGGGCACAGCGTGCCGCCGAAGGCGGTCTCCTCGCCCGTACGGCCGATCGCCTGAAGGACGCAGACCCCGAACACCTGCGCGAGACGGTCCGGAACCTCAACGTCCGCCCCGTCTTCACCGCCCACCCCACCGAGGCCGCCCGCCGCTCGGTCCTCAACAAGCTCCGCCGCATCGCCGCGCTGCTGGAGACCCCCGTCATCGAGTCCGACCGCCGGCGCTACGACATCCGGCTGGCCGAGAACATCGACCTGGTGTGGCAGACGGACGAACTCCGCGTCGTCCGCCCCGAACCCGCCGACGAGGCCCGCAACGCCATCTACTACCTGGACGAGCTGCACGCCAACGCCGTCGGCGACGTCCTGGAAGACCTCACCGCCGAACTGGAACGCGTCGGCGTCACCCTCCCCGACACCACCCGCCCCCTCACCTTCGGCACCTGGATCGGCGGCGACCGCGACGGCAACCCCAACGTCACCCCCCAGGTGACCTGGGACGTCCTCATCCTCCAGCACGAACACGGCATCAACGACGCCCTCGACCTCATCGACGAACTGCGCGGCTTCCTCTCCAACTCCATCCGCTACACGGGTGCCACGGAGGAACTGCTCACCTCGCTCCAGGCCGACCTGGAGGCCCTGCCCGAGATCAGCCCCCGCTACAAGCGCCTCAACGCCGAAGAGCCCTACCGGCTCAAGGCCACCTGCATCCGGCAGAAGCTCGAGAACACCAAGGAACGCCTCGCCAAGGGCATCCCGCACGAGGACGGCCGCGACTACCTCGGCACCGCCGAACTCCTGCACGACCTCACCCTCATCCAGACCTCCCTGCGCGAACACCGCGGCGGCCTCTTCGCCGACGGCCGGATGAACCGCACCATCCGCACCCTCTCCGCCTTCGGCCTCCAGCTCGCCACCATGGACGTCCGCGAACACGCCGACGCCCACCACCACGCCCTCGGCCAGCTCTTCGACCGCCTCGGCGAGGAATCCTGGCGCTACGAGGACATGCCCCGCGAGTACCGCCACAAGCTCCTCGCCCGCGAGCTGCGGTCCAGGAGGCCGCTGGCCCCCACACCCGCGCCGCTGGACGCCGCCGGCGCCAAGACCCTCGGCGTGTTCGAGACCGTGAAGAAGGCGCTCACCGTCTTCGGCCCCGAGGTCATCGAGTCGTACATCATCTCCATGTGCCAGGGCGCCGACGACGTCTTCGCCGCCACCGTCCTCGCCCGCGAGGCCGGGCTCATCGACCTCCACGCCGGCTGGGCCAAGATCGGCATCGTCCCGCTGCTGGAGACGACGGACGAGCTGAAGGCCGCCGACACGATCCTCGAAGAGATGCTCGCCGACCCCTCCTACCGGCGGCTCGTCTCCCTGCGCGGAGACGTGCAGGAAGTCATGCTCGGCTACTCCGACTCGTCGAAGTTCGGCGGCATCACCACATCACAGTGGGAGATCCACCGGGCGCAGCGCCGCCTGCGCGACGTCGCACACCGGTACGGCGTACGACTGCGGCTCTTCCACGGCCGCGGCGGCACGGTCGGCCGCGGCGGCGGCCCCTCCCACGACGCGATCCTCGCGCAGCCCTGGGGCACCCTGGAGGGCGAGATCAAGGTGACCGAGCAGGGCGAGGTCATCTCCGACAAGTACCTCGTCCCGTCCCTGGCCAGGGAGAACCTGGAGCTGACGGTCGCCGCCACACTCCAGGCCTCCGCCCTGCACACCGCCCCCCGCCAGTCGGTCGAGTCCCTCGCCCGCTGGGACGCGGCGATGGACCTCGTGTCGGACGCCGCGCACGCCGCGTACCGCAAGCTCGTCGAGGACCCGGACCTGCCGACGTACTTCCTCGCGTCGACGCCGGTGGACCAGCTCGCCGACCTGCACCTCGGCTCACGGCCCTCCCGCCGCCCCGGCTCGGGCGTCTCCCTCGACGGACTGCGGGCCATCCCGTGGGTCTTCGGCTGGACCCAGTCACGGCAGATCGTGCCCGGCTGGTTCGGCGTCGGCTCCGGCCTGAAGGCGCTGCGCGAAGCGGGCCTGGACACCGTGCTCGACGAGATGCACGAGCAGTGGCACTTCTTCCGCAACTTCCTCTCCAACGTCGAGATGACGCTGGCCAAGACGGACCTGCGGATCGCCCAGCACTACGTCGACACCCTCGTCCCCGACGAGCTCAAGCACGTCTTCGACACGATCCGGGCCGAACACGAGCTGACCGTGCGCGAGGTGCTGCGCATCACCGGCGAGGACAAGCTGCTGGACGCCAACCCCGTGCTGCAGCAGACCTTCTCCATCCGGGACGCCTATCTCGACCCGATCTCGTATCTCCAGGTCGCCCTGCTCAAGCGTCAGCGGGACGCTGCCGCTGCGGGGGAGCCGGCCGATCCGCTGCTGGCGCGGGCGTTGCTGCTCACGGTCAACGGGGTGGCGGCGGGGCTGCGCAACACGGGGTGACTTCGGGGGGTTCGTTCGCGGCTGACCGGTTCGGTGGGGCTTCCCGCGCAGTTCCCCGCGCCCCTGAAAAGCAGGGGCTGCGCCCCTTGCTTTTCAGGCCCGCAGGGCCTGGTCTTTTAGGGGCGCGGGGAACTGCGCGACCAGCCCCCACCGGGCCATCAGCCGAAAACGTACCCTCAGAGCGCAACCCACGCCGCCGTGATCAGCGCGACCCCCAACCCGCCCAGCACCCACGCCGAGCGCACCATCCGCAACCCGCCGGCCACGACCACCGCCGCCAACAGCAGCGCACCACCCAGCGGCACCCACGCATGCAGCAGGCCCGCCGGGCCCGTCCGGACCACATCGCTGCTGCCCGGCTTCACGACCACGGTGTACGTCTGTCCCGTCTCCACCGCCACGGACCGCTCGATGTCGACCCGCTCACGGGCCCGCGACCCCGTGGAGACCGGCTCGTACGGCCCCCAGCAGGTCTCGTCCCGGCACTCGGACACGGTCAGCGTGCCCTGCTCGCGCCCCTTGCTCAGCATCACGTGCTGGGCGTAGCCCCAGGACCCCCACACCCCGGCGATCAGAATCACCACCGCGGTCACACTCATGGCCACCAGCCGCCCGTACCGCAGCGCGGCGGACGCGCCACCGGCGCTCGGACGCGCACGGCGCCGCGCACGGTGAGCGGGGGCTTTCCTGTCGGGCATGGCCGGGATCATTGGCCATGGCACAGCGGTCGGTCAACCCTCGCAGGCCAGCGCGCGATGACCGACGAAACAGGATATGTGCGGACCAGGTCAGGAGTTGTACGTCCCCTGCGCCCGCTCCAACCCCTCGATCACCAGACACTCCACCGCGTCCGCCGCCCGGTCCACGAAATAGTCCAACTCCTTGCGCTCCGTGGCGGAGAAGTCCTTCAGCACGAAGTCCGCGACCTGCATCCGACCCGGCGGACGACCGATCCCGAACCGCACCCGGTGGTAGTCCGACCCCATCGCCTTCGTCATCGACTTCAGCCCGTTGTGACCGTTGTCACCACCGCCGAACTTCAGCCGCAGCGTGCCGTAGTCGATGTCCAACTCGTCATGGATCGCGACGATGTTCGCCACCGGCACCTTGTAGAAGTCCCGCAACGCGGTCACCGGCCCACCCGACAGGTTCATGTACGACATCGGCTTCGCCAGGATCACCCGACGGTTCCCCGGCCCCGGCGGCCCGATCCGCCCCTCCACGACCTGCGCCTGCGCCTTCCCGGCCCGCTTGAACCTCCCCCCGATCCGCTCGGCCAGCAGATCGGCCACCATGAACCCCACGTTGTGCCGGTTCGCCGCGTACTCGGGCCCGGGATTGCCCAGCCCGGCGATCAGCCAGGGGGCACTCGGATCGGTCGTCACGTCCATCTCTCCTTGATACGCGCCAGCCGCCGCCCCCCGAAGGGAAGCAGCGGCTGACGAACCGATGACGGAGCCGGGGCTCAGGCCTGCGCGGCCTCGTCACCCTCGGCGGACTCCTCCGACGGCTCCTCCGCCTGCGCGGCCAGAACCTGCAGAACGACCGTGTCCCCGTCGACACCCAGCTTGGTGCCCGACGGCAGCGGGATGTCCTTGGCCAGCACGGAGTCACCAGCCGACAGACCCTCGACGGACACCGTCACCGACTCGGGGATGTGGGTGGCCTCGGCCTCGACCGGCAGCGCGTTCAGCACGTGCTCCAGCAGGTTGCCACCCGGGGCCAGCTCACCCTCGGTGTGCACGAAGATCTCGACGTTGACCTTCTCGCCACGCTGGACCAGCTGCAGGTCCACGTGCTCCAGGAAGCCCTTGATCGGGTCACGCTGCACGGACTTCGGGATCGCCAGCTCGCTGGTCTTGCCGTCGATGTCCAGGGAGATCAGGACGTTCGGCGTACGCAGCGCGAGCAGCAGGTCGTGACCCGGCAGGGTCAGGTGCAGCGGGTCGGAACCGTGACCGTAGAGAACACCGGGAACCTTGGCGTCACGGCGGATACGGCGGGCGGCGCCCTTGCCGAACTCGGTACGCGTCGACGCGGTGAGCTTCACCTCGGACATGATCACTCCTCGTAGAAAATAGGAACGGACGTGGTCACCCGGCCACGAACGGCCTGCTACGAAGAGCGCGTCGATAACGGACAGCCGCACCACCGTCCTGAGACGGAAACGCGTACGGCCTCCCTCGCCGAGCAACTTTCGCAGTCTACTCGGAGAGGAAGGCCGTACCCAAAACGATCTCCGGCGAGAGCCGGCGAACCCTACTGCTCGTCGAACAGGCTCGTCACCGAACCGTCCTCGAACACCTCACGCACCGCGCTCGCGATCGTCGGCGCGATCGACAGCACCGTGATCTTGTCCAGCTCCAACTCGCTCGGCGTCGGCAGCGAGTTGGTGAACACGAACTCACTCACCTTCGAGTTCTTCAACCGATCGGCCGCCGGACCCGACAGCACACCGTGCGTCGCCGTCACGATGACGTCCTCCGCACCGTGCGCGAACAACGCGTCCGCCGCCGCGCAGATGGTGCCACCGGTGTCGATCATGTCGTCCACCAGGACACACACGCGACCCTTGACCTCACCCACGACCTCATGGACGGTCACCTGGTTCGCCACGTCCTTGTCACGCCGCTTGTGCACGATGGCCAGCGGCGCACCCAGACGGTCGCACCAACGGTCCGCCACCCGCACCCGACCCGCGTCCGGCGAGACCACCGTCAGCTTGTCCCGGTCCACCTTCGCGCCCACATAGTCCGCGAGCAGCGGCAAAGCGAACAGATGATCGACAGGCCCGTCGAAGAAACCCTGGATCTGGTCCGTGTGCAGATCCACGGCCAGAATCCGGTCCGCACCCGCCGTCTTCATCAGATCCGCGATCAGACGCGCCGAGATCGGTTCACGACCACGGTGCTTCTTGTCCTGCCGCGCGTAACCGTAGAACGGCACGATGACGGTGATCGAACGGGCGGAGGCACGCTTCAGCGCGTCGATCATGATCAACTGCTCCATGACCCACTTGTTGATCGGAGCCGTGTGGCTCTGGATCAAGAAGCAGTCCGCACCTCGCGCCGACTCCTCGTAGCGGACATAGATCTCACCGTTCGCGAAGTCGAAGGCCTTGGTCGGGACGACCTCGACACCCAGCTGCTGGGCGATCTCCTCGGCAAGCTCGGGGTGGGCGCGGCCGGAGAAGAACATCATCTTCTTCTCGCCGGTCGTCTTGATCCCGGTCACAGCACTGTCTCCTCAGAGGTTCTCAGCCAGGCGCGCGGAAGCCGCTCGCCAGCTGGGGTGCGGGTGTGCATGTATCACGGTACGACGTCCTTGGCGCACCTGTTTCCAGTCAGCTTTCGCTCTCGCCCTCCCGGGACGCCGCCTCGGCCGCCTTCGCCGACGCGCTCCCCGGCCGCTTACGCGCCACCCAACCCTCGATATTCCGCTGCTGGCCACGGGCCACGGCCAGCGAACCGGGCGGCACATCCTTCGTGATCACGGACCCGGCGGCGGTGTACGCACCGTCCCCGACCGTGACAGGCGCCACAAACATGTTGTCCGAACCCGTCTTGCAGTGCGAGCCCACAGTCGTGTGGTGCTTGTTCTCACCGTCGTAGTTCACGAACACGCTCGCCGCGCCGATGTTCGAGTACTCACCGATGGTCGCATCACCGACGTACGAGAGATGCGGGACCTTCGTCCCCTCACCGATGGTCGCGTTCTTGGTCTCGACATACGTGCCGATCTTCGACTTCAGCCCGAGACGGGTACCGGGACGCAAGTACGCGTACGGCCCCACGCTCGCCTGCGGGCCGACCTCGGCACCGTCCGCCACCGTGTTGTCCACGCGCGCGCCCGCCCCGACCGTGGTGTCCTTCAGCCGGCTGTTCGGGCCCACCTCCGCACCCTCGGCGACGTGCGTGGCCCCCAGGAGCTGGGTACCGGGGTGGACGACCGAGTCCTGCTCGAACGTCACGGTCACATCGACCCAGGTGGTGGCGGGGTCGATCACGGTCACCCCGGCGAGCATGGCCTCCGTGAGCAGCCGGTCGTTCAGGATGCGGCGCGCCTCGGAGAGCTGCACGCGGTTGTTGATCCCGGCGATCTCCCGGTGGTCGCCGGCGACGGAGGCGCCGACCCGGTGCCCGGCCTCACGCAGGATGCCGAGGACGTCGGTCAGGTACTCCTCGCCCTGGCTGTTGTCCGTCCTGACCTTCCCGAGTGCGTCCGCGAGCAGCTGGCCGTCGAACGCGAACACCCCGGAGTTGATCTCACGGATCGCGCGCTGCGACTCGGTGGCGTCCTTGTGCTCCACGATGGCCGTCACGGCACCGGAGGCGCCGTCCCGCACGATGCGGCCGTAGCCGGTGGCGTCCGGGACCTCGGCGGTCAGCACGGTCACCGCGTTGCCGTCGGCGGAGTGGGTGGCGGCCAGCGCCCGGAGGGTGGCGCCGGTGAGCAGCGGGGTGTCGCCGCAGACGACGACCACGGTGCCGTCGACGACGCCGCCCAGCTCCTCCAGGCCCATCCGTACGGCGTGCCCCGTGCCGTTCTGCTCCGCCTGGACGGCCGTGCGTACGCCGGGGTCGGCCTCGGTGAGGTGGGCGGTGACCTTCTCGCGGGCGTGCCCCACGACGACGACCAGGTTCTCGGGCTCCAGCTCGCGCGCGGCGGCGAGGACGTGGCCCACCAGGGAGCGGCCGCAGATGCTGTGCAGAACCTTGGGTGTGGCCGACTTCATACGGGTGCCCTCACCCGCTGCGAGTACGACGACGGCTGCCGGGCGGGTTGCGCTCACGGGGATGCCCTTCGGCTGTGGATGTGTGGGGTGTGGACATCCGCAGGATACCGGGGCGTTGAGAGGGGGAAATGTGAGCGGGTCCTGACCGTGGTGCTTGGGTCAGGACCCGAACTGAGGACGCGTGTGCGGTGAGCTCCCCCGCAAGGATTCGAACCTTGTCCTGCTAGATCCAAAATCTAGTGTGCTGCCAGTTACACCACGGGGGACAGCGCCTCAGACCTTACCGGAGACGCTCCTGCGCCTGCGCCACGATTCCCTGCCACCAGCCTTCGATGCGGTTGTATAGATGGGCGCTTCTGGCCACCGTGACGACCAGGCAGCCGTGGTAGTCCTCACCGGTGTTCTTGCGGACGGTCTTCGGGTTGTGCCTCTTGAGCGTCGGCCTTGCGAAGACCGACGTGTCGACCTGCACCAGCTCGGCCCAGTACCGGTGCGCGGCCTCGACGTCCGCAGACTCGTGGATGAGCACTCGGTAGCGCAGCCGCTCGCGATCGACGTCCAGGAGGTCCAGCCATGCGAGGTAGGTCTCGATGACGCCTGGGTCGCTGTTGACGAACGTGACGCGCTCGCGGCGGTCGTAGGACTTGCTCTTCGCGCCCTCGGCCCAGTACAGAGCGACGCCGACCATGAAGAGCTCGCGAGCCGACAGGGTCTGGACATCTTGATGCGCCGCGTGCTTCCTCTCCGAGCGCGCCTCGTTCTCAGCGGCACGGAGGCGGGCCAGCCCCTCGTGCATGAGCGCCTGTCGCTCTTCAGGCGTGTAGCGAGGTTGGGGCTTCGGCAGGTCTCGCACCCAGAGTGAGATCGAACTTCGCGAGCAGCCGAGCTCCAGTTGGATCTGGTCGTACGTCCAGCCCTGGAGCCGCAGCTCTCTTGCCTTCGCCTTGAGGTCGTCCTTGGCGTTGGGGCGCTTGGTCCACTCCGGTGGGGGTTCGCCCTTGACGAGTCGGTTCAGCAGGTCGTTGTTGAAGATCTTCAGCTCGTCGCGGATCTGCCGGAGGCTGTGGCCCTCGCGGCGCAGGGCCACGGCCTGGTCGCGGAGGGACTCGAAGTCGGCGTACTTGCCGTGGGGATGTGCCATGGGCATACCGTCCGGGCGGAATGAGGGGTTCCGGGGTCGAACGGTGGGCGATTCAGCAGTTCGAGGGAAAGTGGGTGGTTTCGCTTCTGTTCGAAGGTGGGGCGTGGTGTGGGGCACTACGGGAAACTCGCCGGAAAAGCGGGGGCGCTCGAACGTAGGCTTGGGTGTATGACCACGACGGGGGAAGACCACACCGCGGCCGGGACGGGGGACGGGGCCGGACCGTGGTGGTGGAACCGGTGGCGCAGCGCGGTCCTCGACGGCGGGCTGGCGCTGGTGTCGGCGGTCGAGTGTTCGATCGAGGGCGTCGAGTTCGCCCGTAACGCCGCCCTGCCGGAGGCCGTCGGCGTGCTGTTCGGCGCGCTGGCCGGGTCCGTGCTGCTGGTCCGGCGGATGTGGCCCGTCGCCGTCGTGCTGGTCTTCATCGCTGTCGCGCCCGCGCAGATGGGTTATCTGATGGGGCTCGTCGGGCTGTACACGCTGGCGGCGTCGGAGGCGCCGAGGCGGATCATCGGGGCGTTGTCGGGGATGGCGTTCGCCGGTGTGTTCATCGTGTGGTTCGTCGAGGCGACCCGGAGCAATCTGCAGGGGGACGGGGCGGTCGGCGGCGGGGACGCGTTCGCCGTGTTCCTCGCGTCCACGATGGCGATCGGGCTGACCGCGCCGCCGGTGCTGCTGGGGCTGTACGTGGGGGCGCGGCGGCGGTTGATGGAGAGTCTGCGGGAGCGGGCGGATTCGCTGGAGCGGGAGTTGCAGCTGCTCGCGGAGCGCGCGGAGGAGCGGGCGGAGTGGGCTCGGGGGGAGGAGCGGACCCGGATCGCGCGGGAGATGCATGACGTCGTCGCGCATCGGGTGTCGTTGATGGTCGTGCACGCGGCCGCCCTACAGGCCGTGGCGCGGAAGGATCCGGAGAAGGCCGTGCGGAACGCGGCGCTGGTGGGGGACATGGGGCGGCAGGCGTTGACCGAGTTGCGGGAGATGCTCGGGGTGTTGCGGTCGGGGGAGGGGTTCTCGTCGATGGGGCGGGTGCGGTCGGGGCCGGCGTCCGCGTCCGGGGTGGCGTCGGCGCCGGTGCCTCTGGCGGCGGTGGGGGCGGCGGCCGCGGCGGCGGCTTCGCGGGCCGAGAGCGAGGCGGCGGAGGGGCCCAGTCTGGCGGAGCTGGAGGTGCTGGTGGGGCAGTCTGCGGCCGCGGGGATGGTCGTGGAGTTGTCGGTGGAGGGGGAGGTGCGGGTGTATGCGGCGGAGGTGGAGCAGACGGCGTACCGGGTGGTGCAGGAGGCGTTGACGAACGTCCACAAGCACGCGGCGGGGGCGAAGACGCGGGTGCGGCTGGCGCATCGGGCGGCGGAGATCGCGATGCAGGTGGAGAACGGGCCGCCGCCGGAGCCGGGGGCGGCGGGTGCGGCGCGGTTGCCCAGTGGGGGGAACGGGTTGCTCGGGATGAAGGAGCGGGTGGCCGAGCTGGGGGGTGTGTTTGTGTCCGGGCCTACGGATGCCGGGGGGTTTCGGGTGTCTGCGGTGATTCCGGCGGCGTAGGGGGTGGGGGAGCTGGGTGCCTGGGGTCTGGGCGCCCGGGGTGCTCAGGGTGCCCGGCGGCTGGGGTGGGGCGGGGGCGGGTTCCGCTGCTCGGCGGTTACGAGGTGCCGCTGCGCCCACCCGTGCCGCCCCAGCGGCACGATTGCCCGCAGCGAGGCGCGAGGTCCGTAGTTGCGTGTGGGCTCAGCTTGCTGTGAGGCGGGTTGGGGTCGTGCCGGTGAGGAGGGTGGTGAGGGCTGTGTCGATGGTGGGGCCCAGGTACCAGTCGCCGGTGTGGTCGAGGGCGTAGGTGCGGCCCTCCGTGTCGATGGCGACGAGGGCGCGGGTGGCGGTCTCGTGGCCGAGGGGGCAGACCTCGGTGTCGAGGGCGCGGCCGAGGTCGCCGAGCGTGCGGGCCATGTGGAGGCCGTGCAGCGGGTCGAGGTGCAGGTCGGCGGGGGCGAGTCGGCGGCCGGGTCCCTGGGCGGTGAGGCGGAGGCCGCCGAACTCGGCCCAGGCCTCGACCGCGGCCGGGAAGACCGCGTGGCGGTGGCCGGCGGGGGAGGTGTGCTCGCGCAGGGTGTCGGCCCAGATCTCGGCCTGCTTTATGTCCCAGCGGCCCGGCTGCCATCCGGCGGCCCGCAGGGCGGCGTCGACGGGGACGGAGAAGCGCGTGGTGGAGGTGCGGTCTGTGTGCATCTGCCCTTTGTTCGTCGGTGGTTCGTCGGTGGCTCGTGGGTGGTTCGGTGGGTGGTTCGGTGGGTGGTTCGTATGCGGGTTCGTGGGTGGTTCGTGGGTGGTTCGTGGTGTGCGTCGGCGGTGGTCGTTCGTGGCCGGGTTTCGTGCCCTGGTCTGTGCTCTGGACGCGATCTCCGGGTGGTGGGTTCCTAGGGCTCCTGGGTCGGGTCCACGATGCGGACGCCGAAGTGGGCGCTGAGGGCCGCGCAGGAGCGGCAGGGCGTGGCGAACGCGCCGTGCAGGGGGTCGCCGTCCTCGCGGATGTGGCGGGTGGTGAGCTTGGCCTGCTTGAGGACCTTGCGGGCCTCGCCGTTGGACATGGGTCTGCGGGCGGCGCGCTTGCTGCGGGCCGCGTCGGCGCCGGTGATGTGGCGGGAGATGAGGATGGCCTCGGCGCAGCGGCCGGTGAAGCGGTCGCGCCGGTCGGTGGCGAGGGAGTCGAGGAACTCCTGGACCAGGGGGTGCAGGGGCGGCGCGTGGTCGCCGCGGGCGGCGGTGCCGGTGAGGGTCTCGCCGCGTACGGAGAGGGCGGCGGCCACGGTGGGCAGGATGCCGTCGCGGCGGTGGAGGAGGGCGGGGGCGTGCGGCTGTTCCGCGGTGCTCCAGCCGATGCGGGGGTCGCCCGAAGGTCCCGCCTGCGTCGCGCTCATGATCGTGATCCCCTCCTATTGCATCCCCCGCCAGGGGACACAGAGTGCCAAACGGTGTGGCCGGTGCGGAAGCTGGGGCAGTGCGACACGCCCGGTCTTCGGCGTTGCGTGAGGGTGGTGTGACGGCTGGTCACGGAACTGGAGGCCCGATGACCGGTGTGGCCGTACCGCTTAGGCTGTCGACAACCGCGATCCGTTCGGTCTTGCGATCGAGGGCGGACAGAACAGGCCGTACCAGGGCCTTTTCTGCTGTCGGAGAGCAGTACGACACAGCAACAACGCAGCCAGAACAGGTCTCACAGAACGCCGCAGGGGGCTACCGCCATGACGACAGGTCGGCTCGGGCAGCAAGCCGCGCCGCCGAACGCGGCCTACGCCGGGCAGGTCGTGCAGTTTCCGGACCCGGTCCGGGCGGCGCGTCACCCGAGGGGTGTCCGTGTTGACGCGCACGGCTATCCGGACTTCTCGCCCTACGCGCGCGCCGCGGCGGAGATCGCCGATCCCCCGGAGGGCTTCGGCGTGGACGAGCTTCGGTTGACGGACTATGTGTCCGCGAACGCGGCGCTGGCGGCTTCGGGGCACGAACTGTGGGACACGATCCCGCCGGTGGCGACGCCGCACGGCTGGACGTGGCACCACGCGCCGGGTGGCCGGCGGCTGGAGCTGGTGCCGGTCGAGGTGAAGGCGCTGCTGCGGCACCACGGTGGTATCGCGACGGCCCGCGTCGACCAGCACAAGCGTGGTACGCGGCCGTTGCAGGAGACTCGGCCGGCGCACTTCGGGCTGCCGAAGTCGTCGGCGGTGGCGGTGACCGAGGCGCAGGTGCAGGGCGTCGAGGAGGATCTGGGGTACCGGTTGCCGGGCGCGTACCGGTCGTTCCTGAAGGCGGCGGGCGGTTGCGCTCCCGTGGGGGCGGCGCTGGACGCGGAGTTGGGGCTGCTGGTCGACCAGCCGTTCTTCACGGTGCGGGACGAGGCCGCGGTCAACGACCTGGTGTACGTCAACAAGTGCCTGCGGGACCATCTCACCAAGGACTATCTGGCCGTGGCGTTCGCGCAGGGCGGGATCCTCGCGGTGAAGGTGAAGGGTGACCGGATCGGGTCGGTCTGGTTCTGCGCGTACGACGACGCCCGTGACGTCGATCCGTCGTGGCCGCCGGCCGCGCGGGTGGAGCGGTTGCTGCTTCCGGCCGGTGACGACTTCGACGCGTTCCTGTCCCGGCTGGCGGGCAATCCGCCGGAACTGGAGACGGTGGCCAACCTGATGGTGGACGGTGGCTTCGCGCGTGCCGTGCCGGTCGCGGGGGAGTGAGTTTTCGATGGTGACGTTCGCTCAGGCGCAGGAGCGCGCCGAGGAGTGGATCAACGGTGATCTGCCGGGCTACCAGCACCGTGAGGTGCGGGTGCGGGAGTTCGAGCTCGGGTTCGTGGTGTGGGCGGAGGACCGGGCGGACGGCCCGCGTTCCGACGGTGGCGCGCAGCGGCTGGTGATCGCCCGGGACAGCGGGGAGGCCACGCTGTGGCCGTCGCTGCCGGTGGGTGAGGTGATCCGCCGGTTCGAGGAGGAGTACGGCCGTACGGAGGCCGCTCCGGCCGCGGCGCCGGAGCCTCCGGCTCGGGTGGACCTGAACCAGACGTCGTTCCTGCTGACTCCGCCGGAGTGGTTGCAGGACGCGGCGGACCGGATGGGGATTCCGGACCACCGCACTGGTGCGGGTGCGGGCTCGGGGGTCGGCTCCGGGTCCGGCTCTGGTGCCGGTGCGTCCGATGGTGGCGGGTCCCGTTCTGCGGCGGCCGCCGCCGCGGGTGCCGTCGATTCCGGTTCAGGTACGGGTGGTTCCGGTGTCCCGGGTGCCAACGGGGTGTCCGGGGGCGGTGGTTCGCTGCCCGAGACGATGGCGGGGCCGGTCGGCCAGTCGCCCTCGGTCGGCCGTGGGGCGCCCGACGTGCCCGCTGACGCCACGCCGTGGCCGGCCGCGGCGTCGGCGGACGACGAGGTGCGGGACGCGGTGCCGCCGAGGGACGCCGAACCGCACGACGCGGTGCCCGCCGGGGCGACCCCGTGGGCCGGTACGGACACCAACGCCGAGGCCGAGGACGACCGTTCGGTGCCGTTGCCGGACACCGTGTTCGCGCCCCAGCTGTCCGAGGTCAGTGACGCGGACGACGCCCCGCCGCCCAGCGCGCTGCCGGAGGCCAGGACGGCGTTGATCTCCGGCGGCAGCCAGCTCCCGCGTACGACGGTGGCGCCGGCCCTCGGTGCCCCTGGTGCCGACTCGGGCGCACCGGGCGGCCCCGCGCAGTCTTCGCAGCAGCCTCCGTCCGGCCCGGGAACCCCGCCGCCGGGCGCGCCGCAGTCGTACGGCTACCCGCAGGGGCCCGGTGCTCCCCAGGGACCCGGTCCGCAGGGTCCGGGGACCCCGCCGCCCGGTACGCCGCCTCCGGGGCCCTCGCTCGCGCCCCACGCCGGTGACATCGCCGACGCCGCCACCAGCAAGGCCGCGCCGCCGCCGCGCCGGGGCGGTGCGGCGGGTGCGCCGCCGCCTCCGGCTCCGCCCGGGGCCCCCGGGACGCCGGGTGCGCGTCCGGGCGCCACGCCTCCGCCGCAGTCCGGTCCCGGTGTTCCGGGTACCCCGGCGGGCGGGTACGTGCCGACCCAACTGGTCTCCTCCCTCGGGCCGGACGGTCCGGGGGGCCCGGGGGCTCCCGGTCAGCCGGGTGCCCCGGGTGCGCCTGGTGCTCCTGGTGCGCCGAATCCGCCGGGGGGTACGCCCGCCGGTGGTGTGCACCATGCGGCGACGATGCTCGCCGGGCCCGCCGTGGGCGGACCGGGCGCGCCGCTGCCGCCGGGACCGCCTGGGGCTCCGGGCCAGCCGGGCGCTCCGCACGCTCCCGGTGCCCCGGGTGCGCCTGGTGCTCCTGGTGCGCCGAATCCGCCGGGGGGTACGCCCGCCGGTGGTGTGCATCACGCGGCGACGATGCTCGCCGGGCCCGCCGTGGGCGGTCCGGGTGCCCCCGGGGCTCCGGGGACGCCGCCGGGTGCCCCCGGTCCCGTGCACCACGCCGAGACGATGCTGGCCGGGCCGCCGCTCGGCGGTCCGGGTGGGCCCGGGGCCCCGCAGCCGCCCGGTCCGCCCGGGATGCCGCCGGGTGCTCCCCACGGGATGCCCGGACAGCCGATGCCCGGTCAGCCGGGGCCGCCGATGGGCGCCCCGCCGGCGTACGGCTATCCGCAGCCGCCCGCCGGGCAGCCGACCGTGGGCCCCGGCTACCAGGCCGTCCTGCGCTTCCGGGCGCCGGACGGGTCCGAGCAGCAGGTGATCCGGCGTTCGGCGCCGGGCACGCCGCACCCGGAGTGGCAGATCTTCCACGAGCTGCGCGGGATGAACATCCCGCCGGAGGCCGTGCTGGAGCTGCACACCGAGCTGGAGTCGTGCGAGCTGCCCGGGGCGTACTGCGCGCGGATGATCCGTGAGCAGTGGCCGAACGCGCGCATCACCTCCATCGCCCCGTACGGCAAGGACCACGCGAGCCGGCAGCAGGGTATGGCCCAACTCCTCGCTCACCAGGGCGAGTTGCATCAGGTCGCGGACGGTCCGGCGCGGCCCGCGCCGGTGCGGGCGCCGTTGCCGCCGGTGCAGCCGGCGCCGCCGGTCCCGCCGGAGGTGATCGGGCAGGAGCTGGCGGCGGCCTTCGGGCCGGGGGTGTTCCGGTTCGACCAGCAGGCGGTGTCGCGGCAGGGCGTCCCGCCGATCGTGGCGCACACCCTGGTCGTCGCCGGGCTGCCGGTGGACATGGGTCCCTTCTTCTGGGCGCAGGCCCAGCCGGGCCGTCCGGTGCCGACGCTGGCGGAGCTGGCGCAGGAGCGGGGGGTGCAGCCGGCGGCCGACGCGGGCTCGTACCTCGTCATGGGCAGCGACTTCGGCAAGGCGCTCTGTGTGCAGTACGGCACGGCGAACATCGTGGCCGTGCCGGTGGAGGCGGGGCCGGGCGGTGCGCCCGTACCGCCGCAGTTCGTGAACACGGGTCTGCCCGAGTTCGCGCGCTGCCTGGCGCTGCTCGGGCGGATGTGGCGGCTGCGGTTCGGTCTCAACCAGGAGCAGGCGGGCCGGTGGACCGTCGACTTCCAGGCGCAGCTCGCGGCCCTCGACCCGGCGGCGCTCGCGTCGCCGGAGAGCTGGTGGTCGGTGCTGCTGGAGGAGATGTGGGACGGGTTGCTGTGACCCGTCGCGGCTGAGTTCCACGTCGGCCGCCCGCCATCGGAGGGACGCGAGGGCCCGGCCCGGACACGAAGGTGATCCGGGCCGGGCCCTCGCGCGTGTCCGAGGCGGTGCCTCGCACGCGTGCTGGACGGTGCCTCGCACGAGTGCGGGACGGTGTGGCGCTGGGCGGTGCGGGGCCCTGTGGGCGTCTGGCTGTCCGCTCCCGTGACCTCGCACGGAGTGTCGCGTTATGAACCCTTTGGTCCGATCCATCAAGATGTGGCGCGAAATCATCATTTCGTGTGCGTCCGGCGGAGAGGGCCCAGCATGAGCAGCGCACCGACGGCACCCCATGACTTCGAGTTCGATGTCGTACGGCGTGGCTACCGTCCCGAGGAGGTCGACGCCCACGCGGCGGCCCTCTCCCGGGACCGTGACGCCGCCTGGGAGCGGGCCGCCCGGCTGACCGTGCTGGCCCGGGAGATGGGCGCGGACCTCGACGTGCTGCGCGAGACGGTCGCCGGGCTGGCCCCGCAGACGTACGAGGCGCTCGGCGGGCGGGCGCGGGAACTGTTCGAGCTCGGTGCCGCGGAGGCCGAGGCCGTCCGTGCGGGCGGGCGCGAGGACGCCCGGCGGATCGTGGCGGACGCGGAGGAGGCGGGGCAGCGGCTGCGGGGGGCTGCGCAGGCGTACGCCGACAAGGTGCGGGACGAGGCCGAGGAACGGGCCCGGCAGGTGCTGTTGGCGGCCCAGGCCGAGGCGGACGAGCTGCGGATCGAGGCCCGGCGTGGGGTGAAGGAGGGGCGGGGCGAGGCGTTGGCCGCGCTGCGGGAGACGCGGGAGCGGGCGGAGGGGATGCTCGCGGAGCTCCAGAAGGAGTACGACGAGCGGGTGGCCGGGATCGAGCGGGAGGTGGCCGAGCGGGAGGCCGCGTTCGACGAGGGGCTGGCCGAACGGGTCGCGCGTGCGGAGGCGGAGCTTGCCGCGGCCGAGCGGGGGTTCGCCGAGGCGGAGGCCGATGCGGCGCGGATGGGGGAGGAGGCGGAGGAGCGGGCCGCGGAGGCGTTGGCGGAGGCTCGGCGGCGGGAGGAGTGGGTGGCTCGGGAGACCGAGAGGGTGTTGCGGGAGCACGGGGAGAGGTGGGACGACGTTCGGGCCCACATGGACTGCATTCGGGAGAGTCTGTCGGCGCTGACGGAGTAGGGCGGCGGGGAGGGCGGCTGCGGCGGGTCGGCTGGTGGGTGCGTTGTCGGGTGCGGGTGGGTGGGGGTTCTCGCGCAGTTCCCCGCGCTCCTGGAGGGGCGCGGGGAACCCGGGGGTTTCAGGGCGGCCGGGGATTCGGCCGCCCCCGAGTCAGTCGCTCTGTCAGTCGCCCCTTCGTGTCGCGCCCGCCAGGATCCAGCCCTCCACCGCCTCGTACTGGCGGCGTTGTTCCTCTGCCTTGGAGCGGCCCGAGAGGGTGGTGCCCAGCCAGCCGAAGGCGAAGCCCAGGGGGATGGAGACGAGGCCCGTGGTGGTGAAGGGGAACCAGTTGAAGTCTGCTTGGGGGAAGGCCGCGTGGGGGGAGCCGGAGACCAGGTTGGTGCCGGTCATGAGGACCAGGACCGAGAGGGAGCCGCCGATGAGGGTGTACATCAGCCCCGTACGGGTGTAGCGGCGCCAGAAGAGTCCGTAGACGAGGGCGGGCGCGATGGCGGAGGCGCCCAGGCAGAACGAGAGCGTGACCAGCGGCTGGAGGTTGCGGTGCTGGACCATCGTGGCGAGGACGATCGCCGTGACGCCGACCGCGCACGCCGAGAGCCTGGCGATGGTCATCTCGCGGCGGGGCGTGAGCGGCCTGCCGGCGCGGGCCGCGAAGACGTCGTGGGCGAGGGAGTTGGCGCAGGCGAGGATCATGCCGGCCACGGAGGCGAGCAGCGTCAGGAAGACGGCCGTCGTGACCGTGGTGAAGAGCAGTGTCTCCGCCGTGGACACCTCCGTGCCGAACGCCGCCATCGACCCCAGCAGGTAGGCGGTGTTGCCCTGGGGGTCGGCCGTCGCGATCACCTCGCGGCCGATGAGCGCCGTCGCGCCGAATCCGATCACCGAGATGATCAGGACGAAGAGGGCCACGGAGGGGACCGCCCAGGACAGTGAGCGGCGGACCTGGCGGGCGCTGTTGGCGGTGTACATGCGCATGGTGATGTGGGGGAGGCAGGCTCCGCCGAGGACGACCGTCAACTGGGCGCTGATCATGTCGAGTTCGGGGTGCGGGCCGCTGGAGAACTGCAGGCCGGAGTGGAGGTAGCCGGTGCCGATGCCGCTCTTCTCGGCCGCCGCGTCGAGCAGCAGGCCGGGGTTCCAGTCGAACTTGTGCAGGATCAGGACGGCGATGAGCGCGCCGGAGCCGAGCAGCATCACGATCTTGAGGATCTGGATGAGGGCGGTGCCCTTCATGCCGCCGATGGCCGCGTAGCCGATCATCAGTGCGCCGACCACCACCACGACACCGGTCTTCAGGCTGTCGCTGGAGAAGCCGAGAATGAACGCCAACAGGTCTCCGGTGCCCGCGAGTTGGACCAGCATCATCGGCATCAGCGCGGCGATCGTGACCACACAGGCGACGACGCGGACGGAGCGGCCGGGCATCCGCCGGGCGAGCGCGTCGCCCATGGTGAACCGGCCGGCGTTGCGCAGGGGTTCGGCCAGCAGGAACATCAGCAGCATCAGGGAGAGCGCCGTGCTCAGGGCGAGGACGACCCCGTCGTAGCCGAAGAGGGCGATCACGCCGCCGGTGCCCAGCACCGTCGCCGCCGAGATGTAGTCGCCGGCGATGGCGAGGCCGTTGCGCATGGGGGAGAGCGAGCCGTAGCCGGTGTAGAACTCGTCGAGGTCGTCCCGGTCGGGACCCGTCATCACGCACAGCAGGAGCGTGATGGTGGCGACCGCCGTGAAGCCGACGAGTGACATGGCCTGCGCCGACCCGCTGAACTCGGCGAGCCCCGCGGCCGTGGTCGAGGGGAGGGCCGTGGGCGTGGGGGCGGTGGTGAGAGCGGTGGTGACGGTCATCGGACGGCCCCCCGCCTCGCGTCGACCGCCGCCAGTTCGCGGATGCGGTCGGCCAGCGGGTCGACGCGCAGGCGTGCCGTGTGCTCGTAGAGCCAGATGGCGAGGCAGGTCACCGGTACCTGGAGGAGGCCGAGCAGCAGGCCCGTGGAGAGTCCGCCGCTGACCTCGCTCGTCATGAACGAGGGGGCGAACGCGGACAGCAGCAGGAACAGCACGAAGTAGCCGAGAGCCGTCAGGGTCGCCACCCGTCGCTGCCAGCGGTAGGCGCCGCGCAGTACCCGCAGGTCGCTGTGGTGGCCGGGGGAGGGGTGGCGCGGGGCGTCCTGGGGCGGCTGCTGTTCCGGTTCCTGGGGGACCCAGGGATAGGTCTGGTACGAGGGGGACGAGTACGAGGGGGACGAGGTGTGCGGCGGGTACGGGCGATGCTGCGGGGACGGGTTCGGGTGTGGGGTTCGGTGCGGGGGTGACGAGAACGGGTCGGTCATCCCTTGGTCTCCTTGCGCGGCTCGGGTCCGGGTGCGGACCGCAGGGAGGGGGGCGGGCGTGAACGCTACTCGTGGGTTCGGTTGAACGCGAGCCTTTCGGCAAACTGATCGGTCGGTATGCGCTTACTTGGAGGATCTGGCCCTGACCTGGGGTGTTACCCGGATTAACTCAGGTTTTTGAACGAGGGTCAGACGGGGACTGTGGGGCTGCTGTGCGCACTGTGTGAGATGTGCCTCACGGATCGCCACTTGGTCAACAAAACGACACTGGTTAACCTCCCTTCGACCACGAATAACCAAAAAATAAAAAGCGGGGGGAAGAGTGCGACGACACAGTCGCAGTCGAGCCATGCGCGGAGCGATGACCGTCGCGTCCGCGGTGCTCGTGCTGGCCGGCGGACTACAAGCCGCTCCGGCGCAGGCGACGGGCACGGACCAGGACACGGGGAACAAGAACACGGGGAACACCGGCCGGACGGCCGACGACGGGGCACGGGGCAAGGACTTCTGGGAGGACGACGAGCTGCCGGCCGCCACGGCCGAGGCACGCGCCTCCGAGCGGGCCGTCGCCTCCGGAAAATCCGTCACCGTCGACGAGTTGACGTCGTCGACCAGCAGGGTCGTCGCCCATCCCGACGGCACCTTCACCGCCGAGACGGCGACCTCGCCCGAACGCGTCCGCAAGGACGGCGAGTGGACCGCCATCGACACGACGCTCGTCACCCGGGCAGACGGCTCCCTCGCGCCACGCGCCGCCGAGGACATCCGTTTCTCCGGCGGCGGCACCGGCGAACCGCTCGCCCGGATGGTGCTGGCGGGCAAGGAGTACGCGGTCTCCTCCCCGTGGGAGCTGCCGAAGCCGGAGGTCGACGGCTCGTCGGCGGTGTACCGGTCGGTGCTGCCCGACGTGGACCTCGCCGTGCAGGCCCACTCGGACGGGTTCACCTACCACCTCGTGGTCCACAGCCGTGAGGCCGCCGCCGACCCGGCCCTGCGGGAGGTGAGTTTCCCCGTCGAGACCGAGGGGCTGTCCGTGCGCCCGGACGACTCCGGGGCCGCCTCGTTCGTGGACGCCTCGGGGCACGCGGTCGTCTCCAGCGGCTCGGCGCTGATGTGGGACGCGGGCAGCGAGGCGAAGCCGTCGGCGGACTCCCCGGTGCGGAAGACCTCGTCGGCCGGGAAGAACTCCGCGCCCGGCACGGCCTCTTCGGCCTCTTCGGCCGCCGCGACCTCCTCGGCATCGTCGTCGGGCTCCGCCGAGGCCGTCGCCGACGCGCTCAGCGCCGACGCCACCTCCCGTACGGCCGTCATGGACACGGCCGTCACCGACGACACCCTGACCGTCGTCCCCGACCAGGACTTCCTGACCGACCGGGACACCACCTACCCGGTGGTCATCGACCCGCCCGCGGTCAAGGCGACCCTGACGGGCTGGACGGCGCTGTGGTCGGACTCGCCGGGCACCAGCTTCTGGAAGACCAAACACGCCCTCGGTGTGGGCTACGACGCGTTCGTGGACAACAAGAAGTCCCGCTCGCTGTTCCAGTTCGACACCCGCAGGGTGGCCGGCAAGAAGATCCTCAACGCCACCTTCACGGCGTACGCGATCTGGTCGGCCAACTGTGACAAGCGCGACGTCCACCTGTACCGCACCAGCCAGATCTCCTCGTCCACCACCTGGAACTCGCAGGAGCGGTCGCTCAAGTGGCACGCGAAGGTCGACACGGTCTCCGCCGCCAAGGGGCACTCCGTGGACTGCAAGGACGGTGACATCGAGTTCGACGCCACCGCGGCCGTCGCGCACACCGCCAAGGCCAAGGACACGCTGACCACGCTCGGGCTGCGCGCCGACGAGGGCGACCCGATCGCCTGGAAGCAGTTCATGTCGCCGCTGGACCCGGACGCCACCGCCGCGCGCAAGCCCCGGCTGTCCATCACCTACGTCACCCCGCCGAACAGCAAGCCGTCGTCGGTGAAGATGTCCGACCCGAAGATCGCCTGCTCGGCCTCCTCGGCACCCGCGCAGATCCGGGACGCCACGCCCCGGCTGACCGCGACGCCCACGTCCAGCGACGCCTCCAACGCCTCGCTGCGCCCCCACTTCGAGCTCTACAAGGGCAGTTCGACCACGGCGACCTCGCTGAAGCCGACCACCTGGACGGACAGCGGCACGGCCGGCACCTCCCTCACCGCGACCCTGGACGAGAAGGTCACGTACAAGTTCCGGGCCCGCACCGAGTACAAGTACACCTGGAAGGGCGACACCCACTCCCTCTACGGGCCGTGGTCGGGCTACTGCTACTTCACGGTGGACTCCAAGGGTCCGCTCCTGCCGAAGGTCTCCTCGACCGTCTACAAGGAGTGCGCGGGCACCAGTTGTGACGCCGCCGACCCGGAGCAGGGCAGCGTCGGCATGACCGCCGGCTTCAAGGTCGAGGGCGGCGCGGGCGATGTACGCCGCTACGACTGGTGGCTCAACGGCGTGAAGCTCGGCAGCAAGTCGTTCACCGCCAACACCCCCACGTACGAGATCGAGGCCGCGCCCGACAAGCGGCTCACCAACACCCTGCGCGTGCAGACGTACGACGGGGCGGGCAACGCCAGCCCGCACGCCGACTACCAGTTCCGGGTGGCCAAGGGCTCCGACCCGGTCGCGAGCTGGAAGTTCGACGACGGCGGCGGGACGACCGCCGCGGACTCCTCCGGCAACAACCGCACGCTCACCCTGACGTCGACGACCTGGACGGACAAGGCACGCCTCGGCGGCGGGCTGCGCACCGCGGGCGTCGGCGGACAGGGCGGTGTCACCGCGTCCACCGTGCTCGACACCACCAACAGCTTCGCCGTCGGCGGCTGGGTACGGCTGACCTCCAAGGACCACATCTCCACAGTGGCCACCCAGAGCGGCACCCGCGCGGGCGCCTTCCAGCTGTACTTCTCGCAGTCGCTGGACCGCTGGGTCTTCAACCGGTACGCCACCGACGCCGACGAGCCGACGATCGTGCGCGCCCAGTCCAAGAAGCCGCCGGTGGTGGGCGCGTGGACCCATGTCATGGGCGTCTACGACCACAACAGGAAGCAGATCAGGCTCTACGTCAACGGACAGCTCCAGGCGGCCACCGAGTTCACCACGCCGTGGGCGGCCAAGGGCACCTTCGAGGTCGGCCGGATGAAGGCGAGCGGCCGGTACTCGTCGTGGTTCGAGGGCGACCTCGACCACATCCAGGTCTGGAACCGCGTGGTCTTCGACCACGAGATGGGCGCGATCGCCAACGCCGAGAACCCGGCCACCGGGCAGACCCAGCCCGCGCTGCTCGCCAACTGGGGCTTCGACGAGACCTCCGGCACCGTCGCGGCCGACGCCACCGGCCGGGGCCACGGCCTGACCCTCGAACAGGGCGCGGCCTTCGCCACCACCGACGACCCCGCCCACGGCAGTGTCCTGGAGCTCGACGCCGCCCAGTACTCGCGGGCCACCTCGCCCGTGTCCCTGGACGAGTCCGGCAGCTACACCCTGGCCGGCTGGGTCGACCTGGCCGCCCAGTCGCGGCTGGAGAACCTCGACATCGCCCACTCGCCGACCGTCTTCTCCCACCCGGGCGCCGAACGGAACTCCTTCCGCCTCTGGTACCGGCAGCCGGAGGGCCAGAGCGTCGGCGACTGGAACTTCGGGCGGTACGAGACGGACGTCCTGCTCGGCCCGGCCGCGACGGTCACCTCCGACGAGGTCAACGCGCCCGGCGGCTGGGTGCACGTCGTCGCCGTCTTCGACTCGGTGAACAGCTCCATCAAGCTGTACGTCTCCGGGCAGCGGCAGGGCGACGAGGACGGTGTGCTCAGCGAGGACACCTACCAGCCCGCCGGGCCGCTGATGGTCGGTGGTTCACGCCGCCACGACAACGGTGAATGGGGCAACCCGCTGCCCGGCCGCCTCGACGACCTGCGTGTCTACGCGGGCGTGCTGTCCGACGCGGAGATCACGCAGCTGGCGACGGTGGACGAGCCGCCGGTGCCGATCGAGTAGCGCCGCGCGCACCTCCTGACTCCGGTGCGCCACGACTCTCCACGGCGTGCCGGGCCTCGGCCCGGCACGCCCCCGACCCTCTTCTCTTTCCTCATCCCTTCATCCAGGAGAACCCCTCACGTGTTGTCCAGGAACAGCTCACTGCTGCCCGAAAGCTGGGCATGGAGCAGAGCGGGCCGGCGCCGGCTGGCGTCCGTCGTGCTGCCCGTGTCCATGGCGGTCGTCGCCACGCTGCTGAGCGCCGCCCCGGCGCTCGCCGCCGACGACGAGCGCGCCCACACCGCCCTGCAGAAGGCCAAGTACGGCAAGGCCCAGCCCTTCGACCCGAAGGTCACCAAGGTCAAGGACCCGACCGTGGCCGCCGCGCGCGAGACGCTCGCGAAGGCCCGCGCGAAGGTGACGTGGCCGGACGAGTCCGCCGTGACGGTGAAGCCGTCCAAGCCGTCCAAGCGGTCCGGGGCGTCCGGGGCGTCCGACCCCTCCAAGGCGTCCGACCCGTCCGAGGCCGCCAAGACGTCCTCGTCGGTTCGAGGGGCGAAGGCCGCCGGGAGCGAGGCCCGGGCGCCGCAGGTGCGGGTCCTCGGCCGCAAGGCCACCGGTCGACTCGGCATCGACGGCCTGGTGTTCACCGTCTCCGGCGGCGACGGCACCAAGGCCGCCACCACCGTCGACTACAGCTCCTTCGCCGACGCCTACAGCGGCAACTGGTCCTCCCGGCTGCGTCTCGTCCAGCTCCCCGCGTGCGCCCTGAGCACGCCGGAGAAGGCGGAGTGCCGCAGGACCACACCGGTCGCGTCCGAGAACGACGCCGAGGCGGAGACGGTGACGGCCCAGGTCGCCCCGCCGAAGGCCAAGGTGGGCGGGGCCGCGAAGCCCGCCGCCCTGGTGATGGCCCTGTCCGCCGCGGCCGGCTCCGACCAGGGCACCTACGAGGCCACGCCGCTGGCGGCGTCCTCCACCTGGTCGGCCGGCGGTTCCAACGGCGACTTCACCTGGAACTACCCGCTGGAGACCCCGCCGGCGCCGGCCGGTCCGGCGCCCAACCTGTCCATCGGCTACTCCGCGCAGAGCGTGGACGGCCGTACCTCCTCCACCAGCGCGCAGTCGTCCTGGATCGGTGAGGGCTTCGACCTGTCGACCTCGTACGTCGAGCGGGCGTACGGCAGTTGTGAGGACGACGGCCAGGACAAGAAGTACGACCAGTGCTGGAAGGAGGACAACGCCTCCCTCGTCCTCAACGGCAAGTCCACGCCGCTGGTCAAGGGCTCCGACGGCAAGTGGCGGCCCAAGAGCGACGACGGCGAGCGGATCGTCCACGACACCGGCGCGGCCAACGGCGACGACGGCGACACCGGGGACAAGGGCGACAAGGGCGAGTTCTGGACGGTCACCTCGACCGACGGCACCCAGTACGTCTTCGGCAAGAACCGGCTGCCCGGCTGGAGTTCGGGCAAGCCGGAGACCAACTCGGTGTGGACGCTGCCGGTCTTCGGCGACGACTCCGGCGAGCCCGGCTACTCCTCCGGCGACTCCTTCTCCGGCCGCGCCAAGACGCAGGCCTGGCGGTGGAACCTCGACTACGTCGTGGACCCGCACGGCAACGTCATGACGTACTGGTACGACAAGGAGCTCAACCACTACGCCAAGAACGGCACCACCGGCAACGGCACCGCGTACGTCCGGGGCGGCTGGCTCAAGCGCATCGACTACGGCCAGCGCACCGACACCATCTTCTCCACCACCCAGCCGGCCGCGGCCCGGGTGAAGTTCACGGTCGCCGAGCGCTGCCTTCCCGTCTCCGGCGGCGAGAGCTGCGGCTCGCTCACCTCGTCCAACCGCAACGCCTGGCCGGACGTCCCGTTCGACCAGATCTGCGCCGCCGACAAGCCCTGCACCGACCAGCCCAGCCCGTCGTTCTTCACCCGCAAGCGGCTGACCGACGTCACCACCCAGGTGTACGACGGTGCCGGCAGCGCCGAGAGCGACTACCGCGCGGTCAACGCCTGGCACCTGGGGCAGACCTTCCCCGACCCGGGCGACGGCTCCGACGCCGGCCTGTGGCTGGACTCCATCAAGCGCACCGGCAAGGTGGGCGGGGACGCCTCCCTGCCCGCGGTCACCTTCAGCGGCGTCCAGCTGCACAACCGTGTCGACCGTACCGGTGACGACGTCGCCCCCTTCATCAAGTGGCGCGTCCGTTCGGTCCTCTCGGAGACCGGCTCCAAGCTGACGGTGAACTACTCCAAGGAGGACTGCGTCGCCGGCAGCGACGTCCCCTCCGACCTGGACTCCAACACCCGCCGCTGCTACCCGGTCAAGTGGATCCCGCCGTCCAACCCGACGCCGGGCACCGACCCCAAGCCGCGCACCGACTTCTTCCACAAGTACGTCGTCACCCAGGTCACCGAGTCCGACCCGTACGGCGGCGCCCCGCTGAAGCAGACGGACTACACCTACAGCGGCGGCGGCGCGTGGGCGTTCGACGACGAGTCGCCCATCACCCAGGCCAAGTACCGCACCTGGAACATCTGGCGCGGCTACCAGAAGGTCACCACGACCACCGGCGAGCCCTCCGGCACCCGCTCGAAGTCGACGACCCTCTACTACCGGGGCATGGACGGCGACAAGCAGTCCGGGGACACCACCCGCAAGGAGACCGTCACCGACTCCACGGGCAAGACGGTGACGGACTCCGAGCAGTTCGCCGGCCAGGCCCGTGAGCAGATCACGTACAACGGCGTCGACGGCCCCGAGACCAGCGGCACCGTCAACACCCCCTGGTCCCGCACGACCGCCACGGACAAGCACTCCTACGGCACGGTCAACGCGTACATGGTCCGCACCGCCTCCACCGTCACCCGCACCCCGGTGACCGGCGGCACCACGCTGACCTCCACCAAGTCGACGACGTACGACCCGACGAGCGGTCTCGCCCTGAAGGAGGAGACCGACGCGGCCGGCGAGAAGGACTGCGTCGTCACGGAGTACGCCACCAACGAGACGGCGTGGATCCTGTCCCTGCCGAAGCGGGTGGAGAAGGTCTCCACGTCCTGCGACGCCACACCGAAGCGGACGAACGACCCGAAGACGACCGATGTGATCTCGGACGTCCGCACCTCGTACGACGACCAGGCCTATGGCAGGGCCCCGACGAGGGGTCTCGCGACCCGCGAGGAACGGGTCACGGGTTACAAGGCCGACGGCTCCGCGGTGCTGCAGACGGTCACGACCAGCAAGCACGACGCTCTGGGGCGGGTGACCGACAGCTGGGACACCCACGGCACCAGGATGAAGCACACCGAGTACACCCCGGCGGCCGGCGGACCGCTTACCAGGACGGTCGAGACCAACGCGCTGGAGCACACGGTCACCACGGACCTCGCGCCGGAGTGGGGAGTGAACCTCTCCACCACCGACCCGAACGGCAATCGGACAGAGATGGCCTACGACGCGCTCGGCCGCCTCACCGACGTCTGGCTCGCCGACCGGAACCGGTCCGCCGACCAGGCCCCCAACCAGAAGTTCGAGTACAAGGTCCAGAACACCGCCGCGTCCTGGGTCGCCACCAAGGCGATGCGCAACGACGGCAAGACGTACGACACCCGTTACGCCATCTACGACTCGCTGCTGCGTCTGCGTCAGACCCAGACACCCGCCGCGACGGGGACAGGCCGGGTGATCACCGAGACGAAGTACGACACCCGTGGTCTGGAGGTCGCGGCCGTCTCCGACTACGTGGACACCAAGGCGCCCTCCGGAGAGCTGGCCGATCTGCTGACCGCCGCACCGGCCGGAACCGCGGTCGAGTACGACGGAGCGGGCCGGCCCGTGGTGGAGAAGATCCTCGTCAACGACAAGGAGTTCTCCCGCACCAAGCACACCTACCTGGGCGACACCACCGTCGTGGAGCCGCCCGTCGGCGCGTCAGCCGTACGGCAGAAGGTGGACGCACGCGGCCGGCTCGTCGAGAAGCTGGAGTACGACGGAAACACGGCCGGGGGCGGCTTCACCCGGCTCACCTACGGCTACGACCACGCCGACCGGCTCACCAGCGTCAAGGACGACGACGGCAACACCTGGACGTACGGCTTCGACTTCCTGGGCCGTGAGACCAGCGCGAGCGATCCCGACGCGGGAGCGACCTCCTCCGAGTACAACGACCTCGACCAGGTCGTCGCGACCACGGACGCGCGGAAAAAGACCATCGGCTACACCTACGACCTGCTGGGCCGCTCGACGGGCAAGCTCGACGGCCAGGTCGCCGTGGTCGACGGCAAGCCCGCTCCCGACGACACCAAGTACCTGGCGCGCTGGACGTACGACTCCATCGCCAAGGGGCAGCTCACGTCGTCGATCCGGTACGTCGGCGGCAAGTCCGGCAACGTCTACGCCTCCACCAACGCCAAGTACGACAAGGTCTACCGCGTCCTGAGCGAGCAGTACACCGTCAGTAAGGCCGAGGGCGACCTGGCCGGCGCAAGTGGTGTGTACACGATCACCAACGAATTCAACCTCGACGGCACACAGAAGAAGCGCACCATCCCCGCCATGGGCGGTCTGGCCCAGGAGGTCCTGGAGTACGGATACACGGAGAAGGGATCACCCGACACGCTCCAGGGTCTCACCGGCATCGTCCAGAACACGGACTACCTGCCGGCCGGCGAACAGATCCGCGTGACGCTCGGCGTGTCGTCCACGGCGAAGTGGACGGAGATCAACCGGAGTTACGAGACCGGCACCAAGCGACTGGCCCGTCAGAACGTCGTCTCCGAGACCAACTCCGGCACCGACTCGGACGTGTACTACCGCTACGACCTCTCCGGTAACCCCGTGGAGGTCGAGGACAGGGCCACCAGCCCCAGTGACCGGCAGTGCTTCACCTTCGACGGCCACCGCCGGCTGAAGGCCGCCTGGGCCACGACCGCCGACTGCGCCACGGCTCCCACCAGGACCAACGTCGGTGGACCGGCTCCGTACTGGCAGTCGTTCTCCTTCGACGCGGCCGGCAACCGCAAGTCGGTCACCAACCATCTGACGTCGCAGACGACGTCGTACCAGTACAAGACCGCCGACCAGCCGCGTCCGCACGCCCTGGCCTCGACCGAGACCAAGAACGCGGCCGGGACCGTCACCGCCGAGTCCGGGTACACCTATGACCCGTCGGGCAACGCCATCACCCGTACGACGGGCGGGAAGACGCAGAGACTCGACTGGAACACGGAGGGCAAGCTCGACAAGGTCACCGAGGCCGACGGCACCACCACCGAATACCTGAACGACGCCGGCGGCAACCGCCTGATCCGCCGGGACAAGACCGGTACCACGCTGTACCTGGGCGAGACGGAACTGCGCCTCGACAAGGCGAGCGGCAAGGTCGAGGCCACCCGCTACTACGGTCATGCCGGGCAGACGGTGGCGGTCCGCACGACGGCTGGGCTCACCTGGATCGCCAGTGACCACAACGGCACGGCGAGCGTGCAGGTCGACGCGGTGACCCAGGCTGTCACGCGCAGACACATGACCCCCTTCGGCGAGGCCCGAGGGACGGCGGCGAAGTCCTGGGTGGGTGACCGGGGATTCGTGGGAGGCACCCAGGACCCGACGGGTCTCACTCATCTGGGGGCACGCGAGTACGACCCGGCCACAGGGCGGTTCATCAGCGTCGACCCCGTGGCCGACGTCACCGATCCGCAGCAGATCAACGGCTACGCGTACAGCAACAACAACCCCGTCACCTTCGCCGACCCGGACGGGAAGTTCTTCGGTGCGATCTTCGCCTTGATCCGGGCCATCGTCCGCATCATCGTCGCGGTGATCAACTACCTGCGCTGGCGGGCCGCCTCCTCCTCGCAGTCCGGCGGGATGTCCACCATGGGCAGCGCCAACTACGCGAGCAGCGGTGGGACCGGCACGGACTGTTCCGCCACGTACCCGGCATACAAGCCCGGCTGCAACACCAATGTGGAACCGGAGGACCCGCGCGCGGAGGGCTCGTTCAAGGACAGCCTGGGAGGCATCGGCCACAACCTGGTGTCGGGCTTCGAGGCCATGTCCAACTTCAGCCCCGTGTGCTGGTTCGAGGACTGCAGCGGTGGCACCGACATGTACGACGACTTCGTCGAGAAGCACGGCGTCGACACCGACTCGCAGGCCTACGACTCCGGGGACAAGGCGGCCGAGGCGGCGGGCTTCGCGACGGGAGGCATCGGGTTCCTGAGGTCGCTCGCGAAGAAGCTGTTCAAGAACACGAGCAAGAAGGCGCCCAAGGGCGACGTGCCCCAGGCGAAGGCCGCGACCAGGATCAAGGACGGGGGCTGGGACCTCCAGGGCGGCGCCGACCCGCTCAGCATCGTTCCCAAGAACGCCACTCCGGAGACGTGGACGCAGATTCCGGGCGGTGCGGCGAAGGGCGCCAAGTGGAAGTGGACGGATCCGGTGACCGGCAAGACGGTACGTCTCCGCGTGCACAGCGCGGACCCCAGCGCGCCGGCCGGCAGCAACGCGGCCAAGGGCGACATCGTCCGTATCCAGATCGGAAATCAGTTCCAGGACGTCACCGGTAAGCTCTACCACAAGAACATCCACAAACCGGCCAGCCCGAATTACAGTGCAGCCGCCGCGAACGCGACGCATATTCCCTGGCCCAGTCAGCACAAGCTGCCGTACTGATCGGAGAGCGCGATGGGTATCGGCAACAGAAGACTGGCCGAGTTGATCAGGGAGCTGGTCAGCGACGACGGACGGCTGCGCGAGACCGGCAGTGACCGTGTCGAGGACTGGATGAATTCCTACTCCCCGAAAGAGGCGAGGTTCATCGCCGAGACACTGGCGCTCATGGCGTCCTTCGAGGAGTCACGGGAGTGCCTGGAAGCTCAGCTCCACGCCCTGTCCGAGTTGGACACCGCCGACCTGATCGGCGTTGCGGACCTGACTCCGCTCCGGGACATTCCCGACGCTCGCGTTCACGTCGAGCACCGGGAGTATCTGGAGGATCTCGCCCCCTATCTCGAAAAGGGAGCGGAATAGCCAGGAGGTTCGGGACGACAAACCGTAAGTGAGATGTGCGGGGCGGACACGCGTCATGGCGTGCCCGCCCCGCGCCGTGCTCAGTCCTTCAGCACCGGAAACCTCCGAGGCGCCAGCACCAGCAGCACCAGCAGTGCCGCCACCGCCGCGCACCCCGCTCCCAGGTAGACCGCGTGGACCGCGTCCGCGATCGCGTGGCGGTACGGCTCGGCCGCCGCTCCGGTGCCGAGGCCGTGGGTGACGGCGTCGAGGTTGCCCGAGCCGCCCAGCCGGGACGCCAGCACCCCGTTCGCGACCGCCCCGAACACCGCCGCGCCCAGGGTCTGCCCGGTCTGGCGGCAGAACAGGATCGAGGCGGTGGCGGTGCCCCGCTCCTCCCACTCCACCGACGACTGCACGCCGATGATCAGCGGCAGTTGGAAGAGCCCCAGCGCTGCGCCCAGCAGGAGCATCAGCAGCGTCGGTTGCCAGGGTTCGCCGGGGTAGGGGAGGAAGGCGAACGAGAAGAGGGCGAGCGCGGCGACGGTGATCCCGAGGACCGACGTGTTCCGGAAGCCGATACGGCGGTAGACGTGCTGGCTCAGGGCCGCCGACAACGGCCAGGTCAGCGTCCAGACCGAGACCAGGAAACCGGCGGCCAACGGCGCCAGGCCCAGTACGGACTGGGCGTAGGTCGCGAGGAACACCGTGGGCGCGACCATCAACAGGCCGAGCGCGCCGAGCGCCAGGTTCACCGCCGCGATCGTGCGCCGGCGCCACACCCAGCCCGGGATGATCGGCTCGGCGGCCCGGCGTTCGACCAGCACCAGCACGCCGATCAGGCCGACTCCCGTGCCCAGCAGCGTGATCGAGGGCCAGGAGAGCCAGGGCCAGGCCACCCCGCCCTGCACCAGCGCCGTCAGCAGGGCCCCTCCGCAGGCGAGGATCGTCAGGGCGCCCGCCCAGTCGACCCGGGGCCGGCTGCCCGTCGACTCCCTGGGCGGCTCGTGCAGATGGCGGACCAGCAGCCACAACGCCACCGCGCCGAGCGGCAGGTTGATGAGGAAGATCCAGCGCCAGTCCGCGTAGGCGGCCAGCACACCGCCCACGCCGGGGCCCGCCACCGCCGACACCGCCCACACCGTGGACAGTCTGGCCTGGATCTTCGGTCGTTCCTCCAGTGGGTACAGGTCCGCCGCCAGCGTCTGCACCGTGCCCGCGAGGGCGCCGCCGCCGAGGCCCTGGACGATCCGGAAGGCAATCAGGGCGGCCATGTTCCAGGCCAGCGCGCACAGCAGCGAGCCCAGCAGGAACACGGCGGCGCCCACGACGAGGACCGGCTTGCGGCCGAAGGTGTCGGAGAGCCTGCCGTAGACCGGGAGGGTGACGGTGGCGGCGAGCAGATAGCCGGAGAAGAGCCAGGAGAAGACGGAGAAGCCGCCGAGGTCGGCGACGATCTGCGGGACGGCGATCGAGACGATCGTGGCGTCCAGCGCGGCCAGCCCCATGGCCAGCATCAGTGCGACGGTGACGGCTCTTCGGCGGCCGGTCCCTCCGGTCGGCTGTCGGGCTAGTTCGGTGGGTTGTCGGGCTCGTTCGGTTGGCAGTCCGGTTCCTTCGGTTGGCAGTCCGGCTCTGCCGGTGGGTTGTCCGGCCCCTGCGGCAGGCAGTTCGGTCCCTGCGGCAGGCAGCCCGACTCCTCCGGTCGGCTGTCCGGCCCGTTCGGTGGGCTGGCCGATCGCTCCGGCGGGCTGTTGGGGTCCTCCGACGGGCTGCCCGGTCCCCCCGGTCGGCCGTGCCGAGTCGTGTGGCGCGGGCCGTGCGCCGCCCGTCCGATCGCCGCCTTGACCGGCGCCCGCCTCGTCGCCGCCCGTCCGATCGCCGTCCACCGGATGCCTTCCCCTTGCACCTATCCGCCGCCGACCAACATGCCATTGACCCTCACGCCACGCCAGGGTGCAGCCTGGTCGTGCCGGTGGGGGACGGAGGGAGGAGGTGAACCCCGAGACGGTCTCCTCCCCAGGGGCGAGATCCCTTAGGGGTACCTCCGTACTACTGCTGGGGGCCGGTTCGTACTGCCGGAGGACGAGACGGGACGCCGTCCGTCCTTAATCTGGCTTTACGCCGCTGGGGGGCGGCGTACCGGACCCGCGGGGGTGGGGTTTACCCCCGCAGAAGACTGCGCTGGGCACCAGCGCGCCGGGCCCCGTCCGGGGGCCAGACTCATCGGCATACCAAGTCGAGCCGCTCCTACGGCTCACCCGGATCGTCCACCGAGCGGCGTAACCATCCGCTGCCCGACTTAGGAGACATACCGTGACATCGGCTGTGACCATCACCAGGCACGGGGGTACTGGAGGGACTACGGCCGTTGCCGCGCGGGCGCGGCAGGTCGTGAAGGCGTACGGGTCCGGGGAGACCCGCGTCGTCGCCCTCGACCACGTGGACGTGGACATCGCGCGGGGCCAGTTCACCGCGATCATGGGCCCTTCGGGGTCCGGCAAGTCCACCCTCATGCACTGCCTCGCCGGACTCGACACCGTGACCTCGGGTCAGATCCACCTCGACGACACCGAGATCACCGGGCTCAAGGACAAGAAGCTCACGCAGCTGCGCCGGGACCGGATCGGGTTCATCTTCCAGGCGTTCAACCTGCTGCCCACGCTGAACGCGATAGAGAACATCACGCTCCCGATGGACATCGCGGGCCGGAAGCCGAACAAGGAGTGGCTGGGCCGGGTCGTCGAGACCGTCGGCCTGAGCGACCGCCTGAAGCACCGGCCCACCCAGCTCTCCGGCGGCCAGCAGCAGCGCGTCGCCGTGGCCCGCGCCCTGGCCGCCCGGCCGGAGATCATCTTCGGTGACGAGCCGACGGGCAACCTGGACTCGCGGGCCGGCGCCGAGGTGCTGGGCTTCCTGCGCAGGTCGGTCGACGAGCTGGGCCAGACCATCGTGATGGTCACCCACGACCCGGTGGCCGCCTCGTACGCGGACCGGGTGCTGTACCTGGCCGACGGCCGCATCGTCGACGAGATGTTCAAGCCGACCGCCGACGCCGTGCTGGACCGCATGAAGGACTTCGACGCCCGGGGGCGTACGTCATGACTGTCATGAAGACCTCGATGCGCAACTTCTTCGCGCACAAGGGACGCATGGCCCTCTCCGCCATAGCGGTCCTGCTGTCGGTGGCGTTCGTGACCGGGACCCTGGTCTTCACCGACACGATGGGCACCACCTTCGACAAGCTGTTCGCGGCCACCTCCTCCGACGTCACGGTCAGCGCCAAGGGCGCCTCGGACAGCGGTGAGACGCAGTCCGACAACGGCAAGCCGCCGGTCATGCCGGCGTCGGTCGTGGACAAGGTGGGCGGCGCGGACGGCGTGAAGTCGGCCGAGGGCACCGTGTTCTCGACCTCGGTGACGGTCGTCGACGCCGACAAGGACAACCTCTCGCCCACCAGCGGCGCCCCGACCATCGTCGGCAACTGGAACGCCAACGACGCCCGCACCATGAAGATCGCGTCCGGCAACGCGCCGCGTGGCCCCGACCAGATCGTGGTCGACGCGGACACCGCCGACAAGCACGACCTGAAGCTCGGCGACGAGATCGGCGTCATCAGCGCCGTCGGCACGCACGAGGCGAAGGTCTCCGGCATCGCCGAGTTCCAGGTCACCAACCCGGGCGCCGCGATCTTCTACCTCGACACCGAGACCGCGCAGAAGGCCCTCGTCGGCGAGACCGGCGTCTACACCAACGTCAACATCACCGCCGCGAACGGCTTCACGGACGCGCAGGTCAAGAAGAACGTCTCCGCCGAACTGGGCGGCGCCTACAAGGTGCAGACCGCGAAGGAGATCGCGGACGCCAACGCCAAGGACGTCGGCGAGTTCATGAGCGTGATGAAGTACGCCATGCTCGGCTTCGCCGGGATCGCCTTCCTGGTCGGCATCTTCCTGATCATCAACACCTTCTCGATGCTGGTCGCCCAGCGGACGCGCGAGATCGGCCTGATGCGGGCCATCGGCTCCAGCCGCGGCCAGGTCAACCGGTCGGTCCTCGTCGAGGCCCTGCTCCTGGGCGTGTTCGGCTCGGTCCTCGGTGTGGCCGGCGGGGTCGGCCTCGCCGTCGGCCTGATGAAGCTGATGAGCGCCACCGGCATGAACCTGTCCACCGACGACCTGACCATCGCCTGGACCACCCCGGCGGTCGGTCTGCTCCTCGGCATCGTCGTCACCGTCCTCGCCGCCTATGTGCCGGCGCGGCGGGCCGGCAAGGTCTCCCCGATGGCCGCCCTGCGCGACGCCGGCGCCCCGCTGGACGCCAAGGCGGGTCTCGTCCGGGCCGTGGTCGGTCTGCTCCTGACCGGTGCCGGCGGCTACTGCCTCTACCTGGCCTCCGCCGCCGACAAGGCGAGCGAGGGCTCGATGTGGCTCGGCGGCGGCATCGTCCTGTCCCTCATCGGCTTCGTCGTCATCGGCCCGCTGCTCGCCGGCGCGGTGGTGCGGGTGCTGGGCGCGGTCCTCCTGCGGGCCTTCGGACCCGTCGGCCGCATGGCCGAGCGCAACGCGCTGCGCAACCCCCGCCGGACGGGGGCCACCGGCGCCGCCCTGATGATCGGCCTCGCCCTGGTCGCCTGTCTCTCCGTCGTCGGCTCCTCCATGGTGGCCTCGGCCACCGATCAGCTCGACAAGACGGTCGGCACGGACTTCATCATCCAGTCCGACACCGGCCAGCTGATCACCCCGCAGGCGGTCCGGGCCGCGAAGTCCGCCGAGGGCGTCAAGAGCGTCACCGAGTACAAGTGGACCCAGGCCGACTTCACCACCCCCGACGGCAAGACGCTGGAGAAGACGGCGATCACCGCCGCCGACCCGAGCTACGCCACGGACCTCGCCACCGAGGTCGTCGCGGGCAAGCTGGCCGACGCCTACAAGCCCGACTCGATGTCCGTCCACGAGAAGTTCGCGAAGGACCACGGCGTCGAGCTCGGCTCGAAGATCGCCGTCGACTTCAAGGACGGCCGCACCGCCGACCTGACCGTCCGCGCCATCACCAGCAGCGACGTCGTCATCGACGCCGGGGCGATGTACACCTCCATCGACACGATGGCCACGTACGTCCCGGCCGAGAAGATGCCCCTCGACCAGCTGCTCTTCGCCTCGGCGAAGGAGGGCCAGGAGGCGGCCGCGTACAAGTCCCTCAAGGACGCGCTGCACGACTACCCGCAGTACGAGGTCCGCGACCAGACGGACTACAAGGAGGCCCTGAAGGGCCAGATCGACCAGCTCCTCAACATGATCTACGGCCTGCTCGCCCTGGCGATCATCGTCGCGATCCTGGGAGTGGTGAACACGCTGGCCCTGTCGGTCGTCGAACGGACGAGGGAGATCGGCCTGATGCGGGCGATCGGCCTCTCCCGCCGCCAGCTGCGCCGCATGATCCGGCTGGAGTCGGTCGTCATCGCCCTCTTCGGCGCGCTCCTCGGCCTGGGGCTGGGCATGGGCTGGGGCGCCACCGCGCAGCAGCTCCTCGCCCTGGAGGGCCTGAAGGTCCTCGACATCCCGTGGCCGACGATCATCGGGGTCTTCATCGGCTCGGCCTTCGTGGGCCTGTTCGCCGCGCTGGTCCCGGCGTTCCGGGCGGGCCGGATGAACGTCCTGAACGCGATCGCCACCGAGTAGCCACCGGCTGCCACCGGACACGGGGGAACGGGGACACGGGGGAGAACGGGGGAACGGGGGAACGGGGGAGAGCCCGGCGCCCGGAGGCGGAAGCCTCCGGGCGCCGGGCTCCAGCCGCGTCAGGAGGACGGGGGCGTGGTGGCGGGCGACGTACGCTCCAGCAGCATGTACCCCTGGATGACGCCCCGCAGCCTGTACGTGTCGCGCGGATGCAGTTGGCGGGCGAACGCGGGGGCGTCCTTCACCCAGTGCGAGCGGTTGTTGAAGACGATGTAGTCGGGCGAGAGCCCCTTCGCGCGGCCGATCCAGAAGACCCGGCAGCGGGACGTCAGACGGGCTATCGGGCCGATGTTGGCCTCGACGGTCGCCCCGTCGGGGATGGTGTCGAGCAGCCTGTCGACCGCTCCGACCTCGGCGGGCACCCGATAGGCGTCCGCCTTGGTCAGGTTGCCCAGCGGCAGCGCGGTCGTCAGCGCGAGCGAGGCCGCGAGGACGGCGGCGGGCAGATGCAGCGCGTACGAGCGCAGCCAGGGCCGGGAGCTGTGGCGGGCGGCCGGGAGCGCGTCGACGAGCGCGAGCGTGATGATCGGCATCAGGACGGCGCTGTAGTGCCAGGCCGTGCCCCAGTAGTTGTCGTCGGAGGAGACGAACCGCCAGCCCAGGGTGGGCAGGACGGCGAGGAGGACCGGGGAGCGCAGGGCGAGCAGTCCGCTGGTCGGGATCAGCAGCCAGAGAACGGTGCGGATCTTGACGTCGAGGCCGTCGAGGGGGCCGGAGCCGCCGACCTTGGCCAGGTAGTCGGAGGCGCCGGCGGTGTTGAAGGCCGGGATGATCAGGGTGAACGTGAGCAGCGTGGCGACCGCGCCGAACGACGCCACGCCGATGGCGTACGGCACCACGCGGGGCGATCCCTCGCGCCGGGCCCGTAGCGCGACGACCACGGCGATCGCCGCCAGGGTCAGCCCCTGGTCCTCCTTGACCAGCACCAGCGGCAGTCCCCACAGGAGCGCCGCCCGCCAGCGCCGCCGCAGCAGCGCCTCCAGGGAGAACGCGATCAGCGGGACCGCGAAGCAGATCTCGTGGAAGTCGAAGTCCACGGCGTTCTGCAGCCCCCACGACAGCCCGTACGCCACCCCGAGCGCGAGCCCCCGGGCCCGCCCCAGCGTCCGTGTGGCCGCCCGGGTCACCGGCACCGCCGACAGCGCGAACAGCGCGGCCTGGATCACCAGCAGGGTCACGGGGGACGGGAACACCCGGTAGAACGGCGCCAGCAGCATGGTGACCGGGCTGAAGTGGTCGCCCAGGACGTTGTAGCCCAGCCCCTTCAGCTCGACGATCGGCGCCTGGAGGTGCGCGTACGCCCGCACGGCCTGCTCGTAGATGCCGAGGTCGTACGAGCGGGTCCCCAGCCGCAGGTACCGCCCGACCGACACCGTTGCGTACGCCGCGAACAGCAGGGCCGCGAGCACGTACGGCTCCCGGCCCGCCAGGGAGAACCGCCGACCGGGGCCACCGGGCGCGCCCGAAACCGTGACCGGCGCGGATATGAGCGCCGACGGATTCGTGGACGGGGCGCTCGGAACCATGGGGACTCACGTTCGGGTGGGGGCAGGGGTGCCCTAAGAGGGTAGGCGCCCGGAAAACCGCCCCGAAAAGCAGAGGGCGCAGCCCTGCTTTTCGGAGGCTCGGGGGCTCGGGGAGGGCAGAGGGCGCAGCCCCTGCCCTCCAGGGGCGCGGGGAACCGCGCGAGAACCCCCAGCGAACCCGCATCCGCCCACCCACCCCGCGCGGAGCGCGAAAGGGGGTCGAAGGGGCGCAGCCCCTGGAGACGGGACGGGTAGGGGCGGCGGGGGCGAGGAAAGTCCCCCACGACCCCCTCACCGCACGTCGTACCCTGGACACCCCCGGCCGTTCACACGAGTCCGGGCGTTCGTGTTGCCCCAGTAACCCCCATCTTGCCCACCCGGACGGGAAACGCCCCGAATGAGTCTCCACGGTCTGCTAGACGCCGTAGTCAAGGACGCCCCCCTCGCGGAAGCGATCAGGGCGGCGTCCGACGGCCACCGCACCCACATCGACCTGGTGGGCCCCCCGGCGGCTCGCCCCTTCGCCGTGGCCGCCCTGGCCCGTGACGCCGGCCGCCCCGTGCTCGCCGTGACGGCGACGGGCCGCGAGGCCGAGGACCTGGCGGCGGCCCTGCGCTCCCTGCTGCCCCCGGACGGCGTGGTGGAGTACCCGGCCTGGGAGACCCTTCCGCACGAGCGCCTCAGCCCGCGCAGCGACACCGTGGGCCGTCGTCTGGCCGTCCTGCGGCGCCTGACCCACCCCCGCCCGGACGACCCGGAGACCGGCCCGGTGTCGGTGGTGGTCGCGCCCATCCGCTCGGTCCTCCAGCCGCAGGTCAAGGGCCTCGGCGACCTGGAGCCGGTCGCGCTGCGCACGGGCGAGACGGCGGATCTGAACCGTACGGTCGAGGCGCTGGCGGCAGCCGCGTACTCCCGGGTCGAGCTGGTCGAGAAGCGCGGGGAGTTCGCCGTGCGCGGCGGCATCCTGGACGTCTTCCCGCCCACCGAGGAGCACCCCCTGCGGGTGGAGTTCTGGGGCGACGACGTCGAGGAGATCCGGTACTTCAAGGTCGCCGACCAGAGATCGCTGGAGGTGGCCGAGCACGGCCTGTGGGCCCCGCCCTGCCGTGAGCTCCTCCTCACGGACGACGTGCGCGCCCGCGCCCGCGACCTCGCCGAGCGCCACCCCGAGCTGGGTGAGCTCCTGGGCAAGATCGCCGAGGGCATCGCCGTCGAGGGCATGGAGTCCCTCGCCCCGGTCCTCGTCGACGACATGGAACTGCTGATCGACGTCCTGCCGAAGGGCGCGATGGCGATCGTGTGCGACCCGGAGCGGGTGCGCACGCGTGCGGCGGACCTGGTGGCCACCTCGCAGGAGTTCCTCCAGGCGTCCTGGGCGGCCACGGCCGGCGGCGGCGAGGCCCCCATCGACGTCGACGCGGCCTCCCTGTGGTCCATCGCGGACGTCCGCGACCGGGCCCGTGAGCTGGACATGATGTGGTGGTCGGTGTCGCCGTTCGCGGCGGACGAGGAGCTGTCGGCCGACACCCTCAAGCTGGGCATGCACGCCCCCGAGACCTATCGCGGCGACACCGCGAAGGCGCTGGCCGACACCAAGGGCTGGCTGGCGGACGGCTGGCGCACGGTGTTCGTGACCGAGGCCCACGGCCCGGCCGCCCGTACGGTCGAGGTGCTCGGCGGCGAGGGCATCGCGGCCCGGCTGGAGGCCGAGCTGGGGGAGATCGCCCCGTCGGTCGTGCACGTGGCCTGCGGCTCCATCGACTACGGCTTCATCGACCCCGCGCTGAAGCTCGCGGTGCTCACCGAGACCGACCTGTCCGGGCAGAAGGCGGCCGGCAAGGACGGGGCCCGGATGCCCGCCCGCCGCCGCAAGACCATCGACCCGCTCACCCTGGAGGCGGGCGACTACATCGTCCACGAGCAGCACGGTGTCGGCCGCTACATCGAGATGGTGCAGCGGACCGTGCAGGGCGCGACCCGTGAGTACCTGGTCGTCGAGTACGCCCCCGCCAAGCGCGGCCAGCCCGGCGACCGCCTTTACATCCCCACCGACCAGCTGGAGCAGATCACCAAGTACGTCGGTGGCGAGGCGCCCACGCTGCACCGGCTCGGCGGCGCCGACTGGACGAAGACCAAGGCGCGTGCGAAGAAGGCGGTCAAGGAGATCGCCGCCGACCTCATCAAGCTGTACTCCGCGCGGATGGCGGCGCCCGGTCACGCGTTCGGCGCGGACACACCCTGGCAGCGCGAGCTGGAGGACGCCTTCCCTTACGCGGAGACGCCCGACCAGCTGACGACGATCGCCGAGGTCAAGGAGGACATGGAGAAGACGGTTCCGATGGACCGTCTGATCTGCGGCGACGTCGGCTACGGCAAGACGGAGATCGCGGTCCGGGCCGCGTTCAAGGCCGTCCAGGACGGCAAGCAGGTGGCGGTGCTGGTGCCCACGACCCTGCTGGTGCAGCAGCACTTCGGCACCTTCAGCGAGCGGTACTCGCAGTTCCCGGTGAACGTCCGGGCCCTGTCCCGCTTCCAGACGGACACCGAGGCCAAGGGCACCCTGGAGGGCTTGCGCGAGGGCGCCGTGGACATCGTGATCGGCACCCACCGTCTGTTCTCCTCCGAGACCAAGTTCAAGGACCTGGGCCTGGTCATCGTCGACGAGGAGCAGCGCTTCGGCGTCGAGCACAAGGAGCAGCTGAAGAAGCTGCGCGCCAACGTGGACGTGCTGACGATGTCGGCGACCCCGATCCCGCGCACACTGGAGATGGCCGTCACGGGCATCCGCGAGATGTCGACGATCACGACGCCCCCGGAGGAGCGCCACCCGGTCCTGACGTTCGTCGGCCCGTACGAGGAGAAGCAGATCGGCGCGGCGATCCGCCGCGAACTCCTGCGCGAGGGCCAGGTCTTCTACATCCACAACCGGGTGGAGTCCATCGACCGGGCGGCGGCCCGGCTGCGGGAGATCGTCCCCGAGGCGCGGATCGCGACCGCCCACGGCCAGATGTCGGAGCAGGCCCTGGAGCAGGTCGTCGTCGACTTCTGGGAGAAGAAGTTCGACGTCCTGGTCTCCACCACGATCGTCGAGTCGGGCATCGACATCTCCAACGCCAACACGCTGATCGTGGAGCGCGGGGACACCTTCGGTCTGTCGCAGCTGCACCAGCTGCGCGGCCGGGTCGGCCGGGGCCGGGAGCGCGGTTACGCGTACTTCCTCTACCCGCCGGAGAAGCCCCTGACCGAGACCGCCCACGAGCGGCTCGCGACCATCGCCCAGCACACGGAGATGGGCGCCGGCATGTACGTGGCGATGAAGGACCTGGAGATCCGGGGCGCGGGCAATCTGCTGGGCGGAGAGCAGTCCGGCCATATCGCGGGCGTCGGCTTCGACCTGTACGTGCGGATGGTCGGCGAGGCCGTGGCGGACTACCGGCGGCAGTTGGAGACCGGGGGGATCGAGGAGGAGCCGCCCCTCGAGGTCAAGATCGAGCTGCCGGTCGACGCGCACGTCCCGCACGACTACGCGCCGGGGGAGCGGCTGAGGCTGCAGGCCTACCGGGCCATCGCCTCGGTGAACACCGAGGCCGACATCGCCGCCGTGCGCGAGGAACTCGTCGACCGGTACGGCAAGTTGCCCGAGCCGGTGGAGAACCTGTTGCTGGTGGCCGGGCTGCGCATGCTGGCCCGCGCCTGCGGTGTCGGCGAGATCGTCCTCCAGGGCACCAACATCCGCTTCGCCCCGGTGGAGTTGCGGGAGTCGCAGGAGCTGCGCCTGAAGCGGCTGTACCCGGGCACGGTCATCAAGCCGGCCGCCCACCAGGTGCTGGTGCCGCGCCCCAAGACGGCGAAGGTGGGCGGGAAGCCGCTGGTCGGGCGGGAACTGCTGGGCTGGACCGGGGAGTTCCTGGCGTCGATCCTGGGGTCGTAGGGGTCGATCCTGGGGTCGTAGGGTTCGGTCACCCGTCCCCCCGGTCGGCCGCGGTGTCGAGCCGGGGGGACGGGGAACCCTCGCAGGACCGCGTGCGAGCACAGACAGAGGAAAGGGGTGTCGCGTGGTGCGACAGAGGGGTGGGGTCGCCGCCGTCGCTCTGGTACTGGTCGCCGCGACCGGCTGCGAGCCGGACAACGCGGGCGGCTCGGCCGGACCGGGGGAAGTTCCCGGCGGGGGCGGTGCCGCGTTCGCGGCGGCGGAGGCACTGACCGTCAAGGGCCGGGTGCCCAGGACCGGTTACGACCGTGACGAGTTCGGCAGTCCCTGGGCCGACACCGACTCCAACAGCTGTGACACCCGCGTCATCTCTGTGCTTTGCCGGGTGATGGAGACGTTTGCGCAGCTTGCGCGGGGAAGGGTGAGCTGTGCTTACTGAGAGGTACGTGAGTCACAAGGCTGTTGGAAGTGCACGTTTCTTCCGCGCGGTGACAGTGTCCGCGGCTGCCGTACTCCTCCTTGCGGGATGCGAGGGTCTCGGCGAAGACCGTTCCCCTACGGGCTCAGGCCCGACTGCCTCGGACGGGCGGGCGGTCAGTCCTCTCAAGAACCCGGACGGAACGAAGCCAGGGCTCGCGCCCCTGACGACGGACGCGGACAAGGCCGCGGCCCGCAAGCTCATCGAGGAGCTGTACACGAAGGGGCGGGGGCCGAAGACGGGCTACGACCGCGACGAGTTCGGCTACGCGTGGATGGACACGGCCGACGGAGTGCCGCTCGCGAGGAACGGGTGCGACACTCGAAATGATCTCATTCGTCGTGATGGCCAGGACCTTCGTTTCCGAACCGGCTCCGACTGTGTGGTCATGGCTATGACGCTGGACGACCCGTACACCGGGACAACCATCGAGTGGCGCAAGCAGCAGGCCGCCGAGGTGCAGATAGATCACGTGGTGCCGTTGTCCTACAGCTGGCAGATGGGCGCCTCCCGCTGGGCGGAGAGCAAGCGCGAGCAACTCGCCAACGACGTGCTCAATCTGATGCCGGTCGAGGGGCGGGCCAACTCGGCCAAGGGCGATTCCGGACCCGCGTCCTGGCTGCCGCCCAACAAACAGATCAGGTGCGCCTACGCGGTCCGGTTCGCCCAGGTCGCCACCAAGTACGAGATGCCGGTCACCGAGCCGGACAAGCAGATGATGTTGCGCCAGTGCGGCGGTTGACGGGCACCGCAGGCCCAACAAGGGCGGATCGGCTGGTTGTGGACAGCGGCCCGTGCCCGGCCTGTTGACGCTCCGGACATCCGGCTGCCCGGCGCCATGATGCGGCGGGCCAGGGCGAGCACCGTAAGCATGGAGTACTGCCGCCAGCGGCTGGCGGATGATCCACATCTGTGGGGAGCACGCTCTTCGACGAGGTCCGCGAACTCGGCTACGGGGGTGCGTACTCGACGTTCACCCGGGCTCTGCGCCGGCACCAGGCGCGCCCGCACTGCGGCAGGTGGCGGGCGGTGCTGACGGAGTCGGAGGACTTCCCGCACCTGGTCCACCCGCTCGATCAGGTGGAGGCATGAGCGGTCGGTGGACGGACCGATCCAGGTGGCTCCGTCGGGTCCGCCCGGAGCGGGAGCCAGTGGCGTGAACGACGTCCCTTGGTCCGCTGTACCCCCTCGGCGGACGGCGACGGATCCAGGCCCGTCCGCCCCGCGGGACTCGTGCGGGCAACCGGGGGAAAGATGCTGTCACCCCACGTCGCGAAGCTGAAGCAGGTAAGTGGCGGTTAGCGCGACAGCACGGTCCTCGTCATGGGACAGCTCCACGAGGGCACGTGACGCCGTCGTCCCCGGGATGTCCGCCAGTGCTTGGGTCAGCCGCCCGCGTGCAGGTGCCTTGGTCGTGTCGTGGGCAAGGCGGTCGACGAGCCTGGTCGCGATCTGATCTGCCGTCGCGGTGTCGCTCGCCAGCACGCTCAGTGCATCGGCTGCATCGGTGTCGTTCCTTCCCTCCACGATCATGTCGATGAGCGCCGGGACCGCATCGGCCACACCACAGGTACCGAGCGCCAAGGCCGCATACCCACGGACCACGGCGTCGGAGTTCGCAAGGGCATCCCGCAGCTGCGCGGTAGCTTCAACACCAGGTATCTCGACGAGGGCCTGAACGGCACGCTCCCGCACCGCGGCCACCGGTGAGCTGAGGCCCTCTGCCAGCAGGGGCAGGGGATCGTCGTCCGATCGCGCCAACGCCCATCGCAGGGCTCCCGCGACGTTCGGCTCCGTCTCGCTGAGTGCCGCCTCGACCAGGGCCTCCACCGGCACGGTAACCTCGTCGCCCGAGGAGAGGACCGCGCGCTGGCGCGCGTCGGCGCTCTTCGACCCCAGTGCTTGGAGGAGCGCAACGACCTGGAGCACGTCCTCCCAGCCGACGGGGTCCGTGGCATGGATCCGGCGGAGCCGCGTGAGTAGCTCGGTCTCGGCCGCGATGCGGTCGCGCGTCTGCCGGATGAGGCCGCCGACGAGCGCCGAGGGCGTGAAATCGGGATCGTCGAGCGCGCGCCCGATCTCACGCAGCGACAGGCCCAGCGACCGCAGGCTCTCGATGTGGAAGATCCGCCGGATGTCCTCCGCGGAGTACTCCCGATAGCCGGATCCCGTACGGCCCGAAGGCCGCACGAGGCCCAGCGATTCGTAGTGCCGGAGCATGCGGGCACTGACTCCGGACCGTTTGGCCACCTCACCGATCAACACAGGTCAATCGTCTGCCCTGGGGGCTCCGGCGAGGGCCGCGACGCGCTTGGCCTCCTCGATCGCCAGCTCGAATCCGGCGTCGGGGTCCCGGAGCAGCCGTTGGGTGGCGAGCGCGTGTGCACGCACGCGCGGGTCTTCGGCCGTCGTCGCGGCGTGCAGGGCCGGCCCGGCCACTTCACCCAGTGCCACCAGCGCCTGGCTGAGACTCAGCTGCGTCTCCCGCTCACCGCGCCCGAGCTGCGTCGCCAGGCCCGTGGCCAGGGCGGGCTCCTCGCCTTCCGGAACGAGCACGACCGCGGCCCGCCAGGCGCTGCGCGCCACCTCGTCGTCGGCGTCGGACAACAGTGCCCGGGTGATCACCGGCCACACCTGCCGGTCCCCGATCTTGGACAGCGTGTGCAGCGCCTGGCTGCGTGCCTGCGCACGCTCGGAGCGGACCTCGCGGAGCAACTCGGGGAGCGTCAGGGACACCGGGTGACGGGTGAGTGCCCAGGTCAGCATGTCGCGGACGAAGAACTCGGGCTCGATCGCGCATCGTTCGATCAGCTTGTCGACGAAGCAGGGGTCGGGCGCCGTACCGACCGCCAGAGCGGCCCGCAGCCGGACGGACGCACGCCTGTTCTCCAGCCCCCGGAGCGCTCGTATCGCATCCGTGTCCCCTCTCATCATGGTCATCGGGACCACCTCCTCGGGAAGCAGTCAAGGCCTTGTCACCGTGTCAAGGTCAAACGTCGGCATCGCCGGCCGGCACGCGGACCGGCGCCTCGGCGGTGCCGCCTCCCGGCGGGCCAGGGCCTGTCCGACAGGCCCTGGCGGTTCAGCTGAAGTCCTCGTCGAGGTCGATGACCTTGCCCTTGGGGGCCTTGGCGGGCACGGGCTCGTCGAAGTCGGTGAAGACGAGGTCGCCGGGCTCCTTCGCGGACTGGCTGACGACCCGCAGCAGGTACGGCTTGCCCTCGGTGGCGACGTACAGGGTGTAACGGTCCTTGCCGTCCTTCTCGTTCAGGGTGAAGGCGGGGGTGCCGTCGACCTCGGCGGTCTTGCCGCGAGTGGCGCCGGAGTCGACGTCCTCGAAGTCGGCGAGGACGGTGTCGAGGTCGCAGAAGCCCGCGATGTCCTTGGAGTCCGAGGCGGTCGCGGACGTCTTGGTCCACTTGCCGGCGAGCATGTCGACGACCATGTCGGCCTCCTCCTCGGAGGAGTCCTTCGACTGGGCGCGCAGGAAGGCCTCGTCGTACTTCATGTAGAGGGTGTCGCCGACCTTGATCAGCTCGGCCTGGCCCTCGCCCCCCATGCTCATGGTGCCGGCGCAGTCGCCCTTCTTGTTCATCGCCATGTCCATCTGGACCGTGCCGCCGGCGGACTCGTCCTGGATCTCGCCCTTCATCCGGAGCGATTCGGCGTCCGAGGTGGCCTTCACGGCCTTGTCGGCGATCTCGCCGCCGGTCAGACCCGCGAAGGGGCCCTCGGCCTTCTCCTCGCCGGGCAGACAGCCGGTGAGCGAGAAGGTCGCCGCGGCGGCGATGCAGAGAGCGGCGAGAGCGGTGCGACGCATGGTTGTTCCCCCCTGGGAATCGATGAGTGAGCGGAGCGGCGGGCGTCGATACACAGCGCGCAGACGTGTGATGGCTTGGATCGAGCGGTCCGCCGTTCGATGGGTCAATAAGAGCAGAGCCTGTGAACCGAGTCAACACGGTTCACGGAATCCGGGGAGTTCACGGCGTGAAGGGGTAGATCTTGCGTGCGTCGGTATGCTCGACGTCACACCACCAGGTACGAGGGGAGCCGGGCGCGTGCAGGGGAACCAGACAGAGGTCACGGCCGCGGACATCGCGCGGCTCGCCGGGGTGGGTCGCGCCGCCGTCAGCAACTGGCGCCGTCGGCACGCCGACTTCCCCAAACCGGTCGGCGGCACCGAGACCAGCCCGGCCTTCGCGCTCAGCGAGGTCGAGGAGTGGCTGCGCGACCAGGGCAAGCTCGCCGAGGTGCCCCTGAAGGAGCGCGTCTGGCAGCAGGTCACCGGTCACCCGGAGGGCCCCGTCACCGCCCTGGTGCACGCGGGCTGCGCCCTGCTCCTCCTGCACGACCGGCCCCTGGCCTGGCTGGGGTTGAGCGCCGTCACCGACGACGGGGAACTGGCCCGGCTGCTGCCCGAGCCGCTCGGGGAGGTCCTCACTCCGCGCTTCGGCCCGGCCCGTGAGCCCGCCGTCTCCCGGCCGCTGCCCGCCGAGATCCTGCCCTCGATCCCGCTGCTGCGCGGCGCCACCGAACTCGCGGCCGACCTCGGCGCGCGGCAGACCTTCGAGTTCCTGCTCGCCCGGCACCTCGACGCCAACCCGCGCCAGTACACGCTCACTCCGGGTGAACTGGCCGAGCTGATGGCCGAACTCGCCGGACCCGCCCGGTCGGTGCTCGACCCGGCCTGCGGCACCGGCGCCCTCCTGCGGGCCGTCGCCGCCCGCCCCGGCCAGGAGCTGTACGGCCAGGACAGTGCCGCCGAACTGGCCGCCCTCACCGCGCTCCGCCTCGCCCTGCGCACCGGCAGCACCGTCCGCACCGCCCCGGGGGACAGCCTTCGCGCGGACGCCTACGAGAACCTCAGGGCCGAGGCCGTCCTGTGTCACCCGCCGTTCAACGAGCGCAACTGGGGCCACGACGAACTCGCCTACGACCCGCGCTGGGAGTACGGCTTCCCGGCCCGCACGGAGTCCGAACTCGCCTGGGTGCAGCACGCGCTGGCCCGCCTGGAGGACGGCGGCACCGCCGTGCTGCTGATGCCGCCGGCCGCCGCGAGCCGCCGCTCGGGGCGCCGGATCCGCGCCGACCTGCTGCGCCGGGGCGCCCTGCGCGCCGTGATCGCCCTGCCGGTCGGCGCGGCACCCCCGTACAACATCCCGCTGCACCTGTGGGTGCTGCGCAGGCCCGGCAGGGCGTCCGTGCCACCGCGGCTGCTGCTCGTCGACACCGGACGGCTCGTGCCCGAGGGACGGAGCGGGTTCGACTGGGCGGCGGTGCGCGCCGCCGTGCTCGACGCCTGGCGGCCCTTCGACCGCGCGGGCGATGCGGTGGAGCAGCCGGGGATCAGCCGTGCGCTGCCGGTCATCGACCTGCTCGACGACGACGTGGACCTGGCCCCCGCCCGGCACCTGCCGCCCCCGGCCGCGGGCGGCGGCGCCGAGGAACTGACCGCCGTACGCGCACGCCTCGGCGAGACCCTTCGGCTGACCGCCGACCTCACACCCCCGCTCCCCGAGGAGGCGCGGCCGACGCGCTGGCCCCTCACCACGGTCGGCGAACTCGCGCGCGGGGGAGCCCTGGTGCTGCGCACCGGCGGGAACGGCCCCCACGCGCGCGTGCTCACCGACCACGACGTCCTGGCCGGCACGGCGCCCTCCGGAACGCTGCCCGAGACCGCGGGCGAGGCGCCTGTGCTGGTGGCGCCCGGCGACGTCGTCGTCCCCGTCCTCGGCGGGGGCGGGATCGCGCGGGTCGTCGACGAGGACACCGCGGGCGCCGCCCTCGGCCGCAACCTCACCCTGCTGCGTCCCGACACGGCGGCGCTCGACCCCTGGTTCGTCGCCGGGTTCCTGCGCTCGACCGCCAACAGCCGCCAGGCCAGCAGCTACGCCTCCACCGCGACCCGGCTCGACGTCCGCCGCCTCCAACTGCCCCGCCTGCCGCTGGAGCAGCAGCGCCGCTACGGCGAACGGTTCCGTGCCCTGGCCGCCTTCGAGGACGCCCTGCGGCAGGCCGGCCGCCTCGGCGAACGCCTGGTGCGCGGCATGTACGACGGCCTGACGGACGGCACGGTCGCCCCGGACTGAGCCTGCGCACGGCCGACCGCGCGCCGCCAACTCCCCCCGCGCGTCCACCGCTGATGCCTTGCACGCCTAGCGGACGGAACCGCTCCGGTCCGGGACGGCGTGACCAGCACTGCGGTACTACAACGGTTGTCCACAACCCTGGACCTCATGTCGCGGTCGACCGATACCCTCGGGACGACATCGCACGTCCACTCTCACCAGGCCCTCAGGAGCAGCCATGCAAGGCCACGGCTACGCGCCGACACCGCCCCCCGGCCCCGATCAAGGGGGCCAGATCACACTCCGTGTGATCTTCGTGGTGGTCGCGGTCATGAGCTGTGGCCTGCTCGCCTGGGCCTGCCTGCTGCGGCTCGCCTCGGTGACCCGCAGGCCCCGCGACTGGTGGCTGTTCGCCCTGGCGCTCGTCCACATCGTCGTGACGCTGTACATCATCGGCACCGACCCGGGCAAGGACGAGTTCACCACCTGGCGCGGTGACGTCGGCATGGGGCTGCTCTTCGGCGGACTCGTGGCGATCGTCGCGTACTACCTGTCCGCGGACATACGTCACTTCAGCCGCTCCCGTGCGGTGCCGCCGTCGCCGTTCGCCGGGACCACGGCGTACTCGGGCCAGAGCGGGTACAACACCCAGCCCTCCGGCTACAACCCCCAGCAGTCCGGCTACAGCTACCCGCCGGTCCCAGCCCCCCAGCCCTACACCCCGACCCCGCCGGTCCCGCAGCCGCCCGTGCAGCAGCCCCCGCCGCAGCACCAGCAGGCCCCGGACCCGCAGCGCCCCGGGCCCGCCCGAATCGACCAGGTGCGCGCCGAGCTGGACGAGCTCAGCGACTATCTCCGCAACCACGAGGGAGACAGGTGACCCAGGGGCAGGGGACCGGCCGCCTGATCACCGGCCGCTACGAACTGTCCACGCTCATCGGACAGGGCGGCATGGGCCAGGTGTGGACGGCCTACGACCAGCGCCTGGACCGGCGGGTGGCGGTGAAACTGCTGCGCCCGGACAAGGTCGCGGGCCAGGAGGCCGACGAACTGCGCCGCCGTTTCGTGCGGGAGTGCCGCGTCACGGCCCAGGTCGACCACCCCGGCCTGGTGACCGTGCACGACGCGGGCAGCGAGGGCGAGGAGCTGTTCCTCGTCATGCAGTACGTCGACGGGGCCGACCTCGCCGACCACCTCGCCGAGCACGACCCCTACCCGTGGCAGTGGGCCGTCTCGGTCGCCGCCCAGCTGTGCGCCGTGCTCTCCGCCGTGCACGCGGTACCGATCATCCACCGCGACCTCAAGCCGCGGAACGTCATGGTCAAGCAGGACGGCACGGTCACCGTCCTCGACCTCGGCGTCGCCTCCGTCATGGACAGCGACACCACCCGCCTCACCCACACCGGTTCACCCATCGGCAGCCCCGCCTACATGGCCCCCGAGCAGGCCATGGGCGGCGCGGTCGGCCCCTACACCGACCTGTACGCCCTCGGTGTGCTGATGCACGAACTGCTCAGCGGGAACGTCCCGTTCACCGGCTCGACCGCCCTCGGCGTGCTCCACCGCCACCTGTACGATCCGCCGGTCCCGGTCCGCCGCATCCGCCCCGAGGTCCCCGAGAACCTGGAGGCCCTGGTCCTCCGTCTGCTCTCCAAGGATCCGCAGCACCGCCCGTCCTCGGCCCAGGAGACGTACGAGCAACTCCTCCCGCTGCTGCCCGCGCGCGGTATGCCCACCGGGTCCCCGCTCGACCCCGCGCGCCCCTTCCTGCGCCCGCACGCCCCCTGGCCGGACCGCGCCCGCATCCCCGCGCCCCAGCCGTCGGCCGCGCCCGACCCCGCGCCCGCGGCCGACAAGCCCGACGTGGCCGGCGCCGTCGACGAGGTCAAGCGCCTCCTCGGCGAGGGCCGCATCACCCAGGCCGTCGACATCCTCGGCGCGATCCTCCCGGCCGCCGCCGCCCAGCACGGCGAGCACTCACCCGTCGTCCGCACTCTGCGCAAGCAGTACGCGGCCACGCTCATGGACGACGGCCAGTACCGCCGCGCCCTGCCCGAGCTGCGCCGCCTCGCCGACGAGCGCGCCGCCGAGGCCGGCCAGGCCGACACCCAGGCCCTGCGCTACCGCTACGACTCCGCCCAGTGCCTCGAACAGCTCGGCGAACCGGCCGCGGCCCTCGCCGAGTACCGCTCCCTGCTGCCGTACTACGAGAACCAGTACGTCGGCGGCGACCCCGAGCTCTCCCTCGACGTCCGCCGCCGCATAGGCCACCTGCTCCTCGCCCTCGGCGACCGCGGCGCCGCCCACGAGACCCTGGGCCGGCTGCTGCTCGACGTGGAACGGCTGCGGGGACCGGGCCACCCGCTGGCGGGCGAGGTGCGGCGCACCCTGCAGTGGCTGGGGCAAGTGCGGGGCTGAGCCGGACGTGGCACGAGGCGGTGCCGGAAGTCGACGTGAATCGTTGGTCGAATGGCTGGCCGAGAGCAGGGCCACTGCCTACCATCGATCACCGCAAGACCTTGTGCACCGCCGCACAATCTCCTCGGGAGGCCAACTTGCACCGCCGCCGTCGCACCGCGCTCCTCCTCACCGCCGCGCTCACCGCCGCGGCCCCGCTCCTCACCGCCTGCGGAGGCGATGCGCACCCCGGTGCGGCGGCCGTCGTCGGCGACGACCGGATCACCGTCGCGCAGCTGGAGAACCGGGTGAACGAGGTGCGCGCCGCCCAGCGCGCCGCGAGCACGGACGACAGCCAGTACCAGCAGGCCGTCGCCCAGACCAGCGCCCTCACCCGCAACACCCTGAACGGCATGGTCCTGGAGAAGGTCCTCGACCAGGCGCTGAACGACGCGGGCGTGACCGTCACCCGCAAGGAGGTCCAGCAGTACCGTTCCGGCCTGGAGACGGAGGCCGGCGGCGCCGAGGCCCTCGAAGCGGCCTACCTGCAGCGCTACAGCGTCGCCCCCGAGCAGTTGGAGGAGAGCCTCCGCAGCGATGTCGAGGTCCAGAAACTCGCAGCCGCCCTCGGCGCCGACCTGAACAGCCCGGAGGGCGGCACGGTCTTCTGGAAGGCCCTCTCGGAGGCATCCGAGAACCTCGGCGTCGACCTCAACCCCCGCTACGGCAGCTGGGGCGTCGACAAGGCATCCGGCCGCATCGGCCTCCTGGAGGCCAAGACCCCGTGGCTGAAGGAAGTCACCGGGGCGGGGACACAGCAGCCGGCGTAGCGCGGGGCGGAACCGGTGCTTCGGGGGCCGTCGGCGGCGTGGGTTACGTTCGTGGGGTGAACGCACACCGCCCCGACGGCGACCCCGGTCCCACGGCCCCCCAGACGTCGTCCCCCGACCCCGGCCGAGTCGTCCTGCTCACCACCAGCCACCGGGTGGCGCCCGGTCTGCTGTCCTGGCCCGCGTGGCAGGCACTGCACGGGGCGGACCGGGTCCTCTGCGCGGACGAGGCGCATCCGCAGCTCCCGTATCTGCGCGAGGCCGGCGTCACGGTCGAGCGGGCGACCCCGACGGCCGAGGAACTGGTCGACGCCTGCGCCGGCGGCCGCACCGTGGTCGTGGTGGCCACCGCCGAGGGCGAACCCCGCCTCACCGACGGCCTCGCCCGCCTCGCCGGTTCGGGCCGCCTCACGATGCCGTCCCTGGAGCTGCTCCCCGCCTCCTACGACCTCCCCGGCGCGCGCCTCCTCGACCTCGTCCAGGTCATGGACCGCATCCGGGCCGAATGCCCCTGGTCCTCGCAGCAGACCCACAAGGGCCTCGCCAAGTACGGCATCGAGGAGGCGTACGAACTCGTCGAGGCCATCGAGGAGGGCGACCGCGAGGAACTCCGCGAGGAACTGGGCGACGTCCTCCTCCAGGTCGTCTTCCACGCCCGTATCGCCGAGGACGACCCCGACGCCCCCTTCTCCATCGACGACGTCGCCGCCGGCATCATCACCAAGCTGATCCACCGCCACCCCCATGTCTTCGGCGACGCCACGGCCACCACCCCGGAGGAGGTCAAGGCGCACTGGCTGCGCACGAAGGCGATAGAGAAACGCCGGGAGTCCGTGACCGACGGCATCCCCCTCGGCCAGCCCGGCCTCGCCCTCGCCGCCAAGCTCTCCTCCCGCGTCCGCACCGCCGGCCTCGCCGTCCCGCCGCCCCAGGGCCACGGCATCGGCTACGAACTCCTCACCCTCGCCGCCCGCGCCGAGGCCGAGGGCACCGACCCCGAAGCGGCCCTGAGAGCGGCGTCCCGCGCCTACCGCGACGCGATCCGCACCGCGGAGGGCCTGGACACGGACTGACATGCCCCGGAGCGACGAAACCCCCGACCTGCCGTGGGACGAGGTGAAGGAGCGCTTCGACCCCGACCTGATGGGCGCCCTGCCGGACCTGTACGTCCCGAACGCATCGGCGCGGCACTGGCAGGCGCTCCTCGACCTCGTCGCACGGAGCGGCTGGAAGCACGAGTACATGGAAGGCGCCACGCCGCTGGCCGTGCCGAGTGCCGCCCACGTCCTCGCGCGACCGCCCGGCGCCGAATGCCCCCAGCTGAGGGTGTGGCCGACGCGGGACATGCTGGTGATCTTCCGCTTCCTCTCGGACGAGGAGATCGACTTCGACATGGACCTGCGGGAGATCCAGGGCCAGGACCGGCTCGACGCGTTCTGCGACTTCCTGCGCGGCCTCGGTCGCCACCTCGCCAGGCCGGTCGTGATGTGCCCGGAGGGTGCGTACGACCACCCGGTGCTCGGGTTCGACCCCGTGCTCGACCGAGTCCGGGTGCTGGGCGACTGAGGCCCGTCGCCCCCCCCGGGGCGCGCGGGACGAGAAGATCCTGGCCGGGAGGGAGGCCGCCCGGGGCGCCCGCTACCGTCGACGGGTGACCGAGCAGCCCGCACCCACCCCCACCGGCACTCCCGCGGCACCCCCCGCGCCCGACCTCTTCACCTGGGAGTTCGCCACCGACCCCTACCCGGCGTACGCCTGGCTCCGGGAGCACGCGCCGGTCCACCGGACCCGGCTCCCCAGCGGTGTGGAGGCCTGGCTGGTCACCCGCTACGCCGACGCCAAGCAGGCCCTCGCCGACGCGCGCCTGTCGAAGAACCCCGCGCACCACGCCGAGCCCGCCCACGCCAAGGGCAAGACCGGCATCCCCGGTGAGCGCAAGGCCGAGCTGATGACCCATCTGCTCAACATCGATCCGCCGGACCACACGCGGCTCCGCCGCCTCGTCTCCAAGGCGTTCACACCCCGCCGCGTCGCCGAATTCGCCCCGCGGGTCCAGGAGTTGACCGACCAGCTCATCGACCGCTTCGCGGAGACGGGCGAAGCCGACCTCATCCACGACTTCGCCTTCCCCCTGCCCATCCACGCCATCTGCGACCTGCTCGGCGTCCCCCGCGAGGACCAGGATGATTTCCGGGACTGGGCGGGCATGATGATCCGGCACGGCGGCGGCCCGAGGGGCGGTGTCGCGCGCTCGGTCAAGAAGATGCGCGGCTATCTCGCCGACCTCATCCACCGCAAGCGGGAAGCCCTCACCGAGCACCCCGCCCCCGGCGAGGACCTCATCTCCGGCCTCATCCGCGCCTCCGACCACGGCGAGCACCTCACCGAGAACGAGGCCGCGGCGATGGCGTTCATCCTGCTCTTCGCCGGCTTCGAGACGACCGTCAACCTCATCGGCAACGGCACCTACGCCCTGCTCACCCACCCCGAGCAGCGCTCCCGCCTCCAGACCTCCCTCGCCGCGGGGGAGACCGCGCTGCTCGAGACCGGCGTCGAGGAACTCCTGCGCTACGACGGCCCCGTGGAACTAGCCACCTGGCGCTTCGCGACCCGCCCCCTCACCGTCGGCGGGCAGGACATCGCCCCGGGTGACCCCGTCCTCGTCGTCCTCGCGGCCGCCGACCGCGACCCGGCCCGCTTCGAGGACCCCGACACCCTCGACCTCTCCCGCCGTGACAACCAGCACCTCGGTTACGGCCACGGCATCCACTACTGTCTCGGCGCCCCCCTCGCCCGCCTCGAAGGCCAGACCGCGCTGGCGACACTCCTCAGCCGCCTCCCCGACCTTCGACTCGCGGTGGATTCAGCCGATTTGAGATGGCGAGGAGGGCTCATCATGCGGGGATTGCGCACGCTTCCGGTGCAATTCACCCCGCAGGGGCGGTTCGTGGGCGGCGCGTGAACGGTACGTAGTAGTACCCGGGCAGCCCGTAGCAGTAACGCATTCCATGGCGGAAAATGACGCTCCCTCAACTCTGTGATCTTCACGTGATCTGCGCTGCATTAACTTGTGACAACTGATCGACTGCGGCTACGTTCACACGTCAGTGCGAAGGGGTCATCACGCCCTTCGCACCGGTCACTGCTGTCGTGTGAAAGGCAACCGCATGCTCTCCGGGAACGGTCGTCACCGTCGCCCCCGTCAGGCGCCCGCCCTCCTCGTCGCGGCCGGAGTGACCGGCTCGGCCATCGCGATCCCCCTGCTCGGCGCCACCGGCGCGAGCGCGGCCGACGGGACCACCTGGGACCAGGTGGCGGAGTGCGAGAGCGGTGGCTTCTGGAGCGCGGACACCGGGAACGGGCGCTACGGCGGCCTCCAGCTCACCCAGGCGAACTGGGAGAAGTACGGCGGCCTCGACTATGCGACCAGCGCCGACCAGGCCAGCCGTTCGCAGCAGATAGCCGTCGCCGAGAAGGTGCTCGCCGACCAGGGCGTCGGCGTCTGGGCCACGTGCGGTCTGCTGCACAACCTCGGTGGCGACTCCGGTTCGGCCGACGTGGACACGGGCGTTGCGGACGACTCGGCGAAGTCGGGCGGTTCCTCCGATTCCTCCGATTCAGCCAACTCGTCTGGTTCTTCGGATTCGTCAGGTTCATCTGATTCGTCCACTTCGGCCGGGAAGGGTGACGGGTCCGACTCGGCCGAGCCCTCGGACTCGACCGGCTCGACCGCCGACGGCTCCACCGAGGCCGAGGTCGAGGCCGGCGCGGACGACTCCGCGACCTCCGAGGGGGCAAAGTCGGACAAGTCTGAGCAAAGCGACAAGTCTTCGGCCGGTGAGAGTGATGCCGGTACCGGTCGCCACCGCGGCGCCAGCGCCGACGAGAGCGCCGCCGTCGACGCGGAGGCCGGTGTGGACGCGACCGAGGGCTCCCGCGCCGCCGACCCCACCCCCTCCGGCCGTCACGCCTCCCGTGGCGGCGACGCGGCGCAGGCGGCCACGGACGGCGCGTACACCGTCCGTGCGGGCGACAGCCTGACGCGGATCGCCAACTCGCTGGACCTGACCGGCGGGTGGCGCGAGCTGTACGCCGAGAACGAGACCACGGTCGGAACCGACCCGGACCTCATCCTTCCCGGTCAGACCCTCGAAGTCGGTGCCGAAACGGGCGAAAAGTAGCGAGAGTTCGGGTCACCATTCGCCCCTGAATGCCCGTTTTGATCTCCATGGGAGATGAATCACAGACCCCCTGATCGTCTTTGAAATTCGGGCAATCACCTGTTTACGGTCGTGACCGCTCGCCACAGCGGGCCCCTGCGGTCGGTACGCCGAATCCTGCCAACGGCCGCAAGGAACAGTCGTCGCGTCAAGCGCCGTAGGCAGGAGCGGGGGACCCAAGGTAAGTGCCGGGTCCGGTGGTTGCGGCCCTTCGGGGGCGTACGTCCGGAACCGGCTCGGGGTGAAGCCGCGCCATGTGAGCCGAGAGGCGAGCGGACGCGGCCGGGCAACTCAACCGGCCCGAACCCGACAGCTCACCTCGCAGGCGTCGGTGAGGGGATCTCTCCATGCTGTTTTCCAGCAAGGGCAAGCACCGTCGCCCGTCCAAGGCTGTTCGCGCCATCGCCGTCGCCGGTGTCACCGGCGCCGCCGCCGTCGCCGCCCCGCTGATGGCCGCCGGCAGCGCCTCCGCCGCCACCGCCTCCGAGTGGGACGCCGTCGCCCAGTGCGAGTCCGGCGGCAACTGGTCCATCAACACCGGCAACGGCTACTACGGCGGCCTGCAGTTCGCGGCCTCCACCTGGGCCGGCTACGGCGGCACGCAGTACGCCTCCACCGCCGACCAGGCGACCAAGGCCCAGCAGATCGCCATCGCCGAGAAGGTCCTCGCGGGCCAGGGCAAGGGCGCCTGGCCGGTCTGCGGCAAGGGCCTGTCCAGCGCCTCGTACGACGGCGCCGCCGCCTCCTCCTCGAACTCCGGCACCTCGCAGAAGAGCACCGAGAAGAGCGGCGAGGAGACCCGCGCCTCCCGTTCCTCCGAGCGCGCCACCGTCGAGACCCCGACCGGCAAGAAGGTCAAGAAGGGCGACGGCGAGTACAAGGTCGTCAGCGGCGACACCCTCAGCGGCATCGCCGAGAAGAAGAACGTCAAGGGTGGCTGGGAGAAGCTCTTCGAGCTGAACAAGGACATCATCGACGACGCCGACTTCATCTACCCGGGCCAGCAGCTCCACCTGAGCTGACCCCGGGCGAGGACGACGACTACCACACGCCTGCCGTCCCCCACGGCCGCCCCCATGGCCGGGCAGGCGGGGCTGGTTCGGCCGGGCCGAGAAATTCGGGCCGCTTCCCGGCTGAACCACAGCCCGCTCACATCCGTGTCCTCCATAGTGAAGACCTCGTGAGGCCGTCCCCCGTCCCCACGAGCTCCCCGCCCCGGTGCGCATTCCCCCGTACGCACCGGGGCGGGGTTTTTCATGCCCGTGCACCTCCAGGCCCGCCCCGCGGGACCCTTCCCGTTCACTTTCTGGCCCACCCCCCTTTGTTCCGGACTGAAACAATGGGTACGGTCTGTCTGTCCACGGGACGGTCGGTCGGCTGCCGACGCGCCCGGGGCGGTTAGGCTCTAGTCGCAAGGCCCGCGGGCCCCGCACTTCCGCGTCACATCCCATGAAGGAGATGCTCGTGCCGTCCATCGACGTCGTCGTAGCCCGGGAAATCCTCGACTCGCGAGGCAACCCCACCGTCGAGGTCGAGGTCGGCCTCGACGACGGCAGCACCGGTCGTGCCGCCGTCCCGTCCGGCGCCTCCACCGGTGCCTTCGAAGCCATCGAGCTCCGTGACGGCGACCCCAACCGCTACCTCGGCAAGGGTGTCGAGAAGGCCGTCCTCGCCGTGATCGAGCAGATCGGCCCGGAGCTCGTCGGCTACGACGCCACCGAGCAGCGCCTCATCGACCAGGCGATGTTCGACCTGGACGCCACCGACAACAAGGCCTCCCTCGGCGCCAACGCCATCCTCGGCGTCTCCCTCGCCGTCGCCCACGCCGCCTCCGAGGCCAGCGACCTGCCGCTCTTCCGCTACCTGGGCGGCCCGAACGCGCACCTGCTGCCCGTTCCGATGATGAACATCCTGAACGGCGGCTCGCACGCCGACTCCAACGTGGACATCCAGGAGTTCATGATCGCCCCCATCGGCGCGGAGTCCTTCTCCGAGGCCCTGCGCTGGGGCGCCGAGGTCTACCACACCCTCAAGAAGGTGCTGAAGACCAAGGGCCTGTCCACCGGCCTCGGCGACGAGGGCGGCTTCGCCCCGAACCTGGAGTCCAACCGCGCCGCCCTGGACCTCATCCTCGAGGCCATCAAGGAGGCCGGCTACACCCCCGGCGAGCAGATCGCCCTGGCGCTCGACGTCGCCGCCTCCGAGTTCTACAAGGACGGCGTCTACGTCTTCGAGGGCAAGGAGCGCTCCGCCGCCGAGATGACCGAGTACTACGCCGACCTCGTCGAGGCGTACCCGCTCGTCTCCATCGAGGACCCGCTGTTCGAGGACGACTGGGCCGGCTGGAACACCATCACCGCGAAGCTGGGCGACAAGGTCCAGATCGTCGGCGACGACCTCTTCGTCACCAACCCCGAGCGTCTCGCCCGCGGTATCGAGGAGGGCTCCGCCAACGCCCTGCTGGTCAAGGTCAACCAGATCGGTTCGCTGACCGAGACCCTGGACGCCGTCGAGCTGGCCCAGCGCAACGGCTTCAAGTGCATGATGTCCCACCGCTCCGGCGAGACCGAGGACGTCACCATCGCCGACCTCGCCGTCGCCGTGAACTGCGGCCAGATCAAGACCGGCGCCCCGGCCCGCTCGGACCGCGTCGCCAAGTACAACCAGCTGCTGCGCATCGAGGAGATCCTCGACGACGCCGCGGTCTACGCCGGCCGCAGCGCCTTCCCCCGTTTCAAGGGCTGACGGCAACAGTAGGAAGCGTCGTACGTACGTCCCCGTACCGGTCCCGTACCGTGTGCGGGGACGTACGCGCGTGCGCGCGGGAGAAGGCAGAAGCGGAAGGGGAAGCGGGACATGGCCGTGAAGGACCGGGACCGGGACCGTTTCTCCACCGCGACCCGGCTGAAGGTGCTCGGTGAGCAGACGGCCGCCCGGGTCTACCGCTCCCAGACCAAGCGCCAGGCCCGCCGCTCCCGGCTGACCGGCCGGGCCGCGCTCCTCGCCCTCGTCCTCTGTTCGATGATCGTGGCGCTCGCCTATCCCATAAGGCAGTACGTCTCCCAGCGTGCCGAGATCGCCGACATGCAGCGGGAGCGCGAGGAGGCGCGCGAGCGGGTCGAGGAGTTGCGCGACCTCAAGGCGCGCTGGCAGGACGACGCGTACGCCGAGCAGCGCATCCGCGAGCGGCTGCACTATGTGATGCCGGGCGAGACCGGTTACACGATGATCGACCCGGACGCGGCGAAGCAGTCCCGTACGACCCAGGGGGCGGCCGACCGTCCCTGGTACACCAATGTCTGGGACGGGGTCGACAAGGCCGACGCCGCCGACAGCTGAACGGTCACCTTCGTGACCGTCAACCGATGAGCCACACCGAGGACTTGAGTAGCAGGTTATGCAGACCCCTCCGCCGCCCACCCCGCGCACCGAGCCGACCGACGCCGACGTCGAGGCCTTCCAGCAGCAGCTCGGGCGCCCGCCGCGCGGGCTGCGCGCCATCGCGCACCGCTGCCCCTGCGGACAGCCGGACGTCGTCGAGACGGCTCCGCGCCTGCCGGACGGGACGCCCTTCCCCACGACGTACTACCTGACGTGCCCGCGCGCGGCCTCCGCGATCGGCACGCTGGAGGCGAACGGCGTGATGAAGGAGATGACGGAGCGGCTGGGGACCGACCCGGAGCTGGCCGCCGCCTACCGGTCCGCGCACGAGGACTACATCGCCCGCCGTGACGAGATCGAGGTCCTGGAGGGCTTCCCGAGCGCGGGCGGCATGCCGGACCGGGTGAAGTGCCTGCACGTCCTCGTCGGCCACTCGCTGGCCGCCGGTCCCGGCGTCAACCCGCTGGGCGACGAGGCGATCGCGATGCTGCCGGAGTGGTGGGCCAAGGGCCCGTGCGTGGTGCCGGCGTCGGCGCCCGAGAAGACCGAGCAGGGGGAGGACCAGTGACCCGGGTCGCCGCCGTCGACTGCGGTACGAACTCCATCCGGCTCCTCGTCGCCGACGCCGACCCGGCCGCCGGTGAGCTGGTCGAGCTGGACCGGCGGATGATCATCGTGCGGCTGGGCCAGGGCGTGGACCGTACGGGACGGCTGGCGCCCGAGGCGCTGGAGCGGACCTTCGCGGCCTGCCGCGAGTACGCGGCCGTCATCAAGGACCTGGGCGCCGAGCGGATCCGTTTCGTGGCCACCTCCGCCTCCCGGGACGCCGAGAACCGGGACGACTTCGTGCGCGGGGTGTTCGACATCCTCGGCGTCGAGCCCGAGGTGATCTCCGGCGACCGGGAGGCCGAGTTCTCCTTCACGGGCGCCACCAAGGAGCTGACGGGCCGCACCGACCTCACCACGCCGTACCTGGTGGTGGACATCGGCGGCGGCTCCACGGAGTTCGTCGTCGGCGACGGGCGGGTGCGCGGCGCCCGCTCGGTGGACATCGGCTGCGTACGGCTGACCGAGCGGCACCTCGTCCGGGACGGGGCGGTCGTCGACCCGCCCGGGCCGGAGCAGATCGCCGCGATCCGCGCCGACATCGAGGCGGCGCTCGACCTCGCCGAGCGGGACGTGCCGCTGCGCGAGGCGCACACCCTGGTCGGGCTGGCGGGTTCGGTCACCACCCTGTCCGCGATCGCCCAGGACCTGCCCGCGTACGACTCGGCGGCCATCCACCACTCGCGGATCGCCTACGACCGGGTCCGTGAGATCACCGAGTGGCTGCTGCGGTCCACGCACGCCGAGCGGGAGGCGGTCCCGTCGATGCATCCCGGGCGGGCGGACGTGATCGCGGCGGGCTCCCTGGTGCTGCTGTCGATCATGGAGCGGATCGGGGCGGCGGAGGTCGTGGTGAGCGAACACGACATTCTGGACGGCATCGCCTGGTCCGTGGCGTAGTCCGGGGGTGACCGCCGGGGTCCTCCCGGCGGCCCGCGGACGCTTGTGAGCGAGTGTTTACTACTCACTGGTAGCCCTCGCTTGAGCTGTTCGGATAACGTATGAGCGCGTCCGAGGGGTGCTCCGGCACCTCTCGTCGACCCGGCGCCGAGAAAGTTCGTGAAGTTCTTCACAAGAGAATCGCCCCTGTTGAGCGATGTTTTGAGGCTCCGCAGAGCGTTCCGGGGCTCCAAGGGGTCAACGGGGCGCCCTCGAAGGGTTTTCGCGGGGGTCTCGTCCGTGTGAAACGGAAGGGTGGTCCAGGGCCCCCGAGAGGCCGGAACGGCAGTTCACGCGGCCTTGACAACGGTCAAACCCCCCGGCCGGTCCCCTGGTGGGCGGTGGGCCCGGCCAAAGGGGTCGCGCAGTGTATCAGAGGGCGTGGAGAAGCTTGTGAAGGGGCGCACGAGCGACCCCCGGATGGCGGGTACATACTCGATGGCATGAGCACCACGGAGCGTCCCAGGATCCTCGTAGTAGGCGGTGGGTACGTAGGCCTGTACGCAGCTCGGCGCATCCTCAAGAAGATGCGCTACGGAGAGGCGACCGTCACGGTCGTCGACCCCCGGTCGTACATGACCTACCAGCCCTTCCTCCCCGAAGCCGCCGCCGGCAGCATCTCCCCCCGACATGTCGTCGTCCCGTTGCGACGCGTGCTCCCCAAGGCGGAGGTCCTCACCGGCCGGGTCACCACCATCGACCAGGACCGCAAGGTCGCCACGATCGCCCCGCTGGTCGGCGAGGCGTACGAGCTGCCCTTCGACTACCTGGTGATCGCGCTCGGCGCGGTCTCCCGCACCTTCCCGATCCCCGGCCTCGCCGAACAGGGCATCGGCATGAAGGGCATCGAGGAGGCCATCGGCCTGCGCAACCACGTCCTCGAACAGCTGGACAAGGCCGACTCCACGACCGACGAGGACGTCCGCCGCAAGGCGTTGACCTTCGTCTTCGTGGGCGGTGGCTTCGCGGGTGCGGAGACCATCGGCGAGGTCGAGGACATGGCCCGCGACGCCGCGAAGTACTACAAGAACGTGTCCCGCGAGGACATGCGCTTCGTGCTCGTCGACGCCGCCGACAAGATCCTCCCCGAGGTCGGCCCGAAGCTCGGCCTCTACGGCAAGGAGCACCTGGAGGGCCGTGGGGTCGAGGTCTACCTCAACACCTCCATGGACTCCTGCGTCGACGGCCACGTCGTGCTGAAGAACGGCCTGGAGGTCGACTCCAACACGATCGTCTGGACCGCCGGCGTCAAGCCGAACCCGGTCCTCTCCCGCTACGGCCTCCCGCTCGGCCCCCGTGGTCACGTGGACGCCTCGCCGACCCTCCAGGTCACCGGCACCGACTACATCTGGGCCGCGGGCGACAACGCCCAGGTCCCGGACGTCGCCGCCCGCAAGGCCGGCATCGAGAACGCCTGGTGCCCGCCGAACGCGCAGCACGCGCTGCGTCAGGCCAAGGTCCTCGGCGACAACGTGGTCTCCGGCATGCGGGGCTTCCCGCAGAAGGAGTACGCGCACTCCAACAAGGGCGCGGTGGCGGGTCTCGGCCTCCACAAGGGCGTCGCGATGATCGTCATGGGCAAGATGAAGATCAAGCTGCGCGGACGCCTGGCGTGGTACATGCACCGTGGCTACCACGGTCTCGCCATGCCGACCTGGAACCGCAAGATCCGGGTCTTCGCCGACTGGACGCTCGCGATGTTCCTCAAGCGCGAGGTCGTCTCCCTCGGCGCGATCGAGACTCCGCGCGAGGAGTTCTACGAGGCGGCCAAGCCCGCGCCGGTCGCTGCCGCGAGCAAGACCGGGGAAAAGGCCAAGGCCTCCTGACCCGCTGAGCTGTCCGAAGGGCCTCCCGCCATCCGTGGTGCGGGAGGTCTTTTGGCGTTCGCGGTAGGGGGTGGGGGGTTCGGTTCGTCGGCGGGTGCGGGTGCGTGGGGCTTCTCGCGCAGTTCCCCGCGCCCCTGAAAAGCAGGGGCCGCGCCCCGTGCTTTTCACCCCGCGGCCCCGCCGCTCTTCAGGCCCGCAGGGCCGTGGTCTTTCAGGCCCGCAGGGCTTGGTCTTTCAGGGGCGCAGGGCCTGTCTTTCAGAGGCGCGGGGAACTGCGCGACCAGTCCCCACTCACCCGCAGCCGAAAACACACCTCCCGCCGGGAATACGGCACAGCCCCGCGGGTGATTACGTTTGTCGTTGGACATTCCGGGATCTGTTGTCACGGAGGTGTGCGCCATGCAGGACGCCGCGTCGCGGCTGAAGACCCTGTTCGAGCAGTTGTCGGGGACCCCGCTCCCGGTCCGCCTGCGAGCCTGGGACGGATCGACGGCGGGACCGCCCCAGGCCCCCGCCCTCGTCGTACGCAACCGCAGGGCCCTGCGCCGAATGCTGTGGAAGCCCGGCGAACTGGGCCTGGCCCGCGCCTGGGTCGCCGGTGACCTCGGTGTCGAGGGCGACCTCTACGCCGTACTGGACCTGATGGCCGCACACGTGTGGGAGCGGGACGAGGACGCCCGGAGCCTTGCCGACGTCCTGCGCGACCCCCGGGCGCGGACGGCCGTCAAGGAGCTGCTGAAGCTGGCCGGCCCCGCCGTCCTGGTCCCGCCCGGACCGCCCCGCGAGGAGGTCCGCAGCCGCCACCGGCACACCAGACGCACCGACAGACGAGCCGTCAGTCACCACTACGACGTGGGCAACGACTTCTACGAGGCCGTCCTCGGCCCGTCGATGGTGTACTCCTGCGCCTACTGGGCCGCCTCCGACGGCACCACCACCCTGGAGGCCGCCCAGTACGACAAGCTCGACCTCATCTGCCGCAAGCTCGACCTGCGCCCGGGACAGCGGCTCCTGGACGTCGGCTGCGGCTGGGGCTCGATGGCCGTGCACGCCGCCCGCGAGTACGGCGTCCGGGTCGTCGGCGTCACCCTCTCCCAGGAGCAGGCCGCCTACGCCCGCAAACGCGTCGCCGACGAGGGCCTCACCGACCGCGTCGAGATCCGTGTCCAGGACTACCGCGACGTCACCGACGGGCCCTACGACGCGATCTCCTCCGTCGGCATGGCCGAACACGTGGGCGCGGACCGGTACCTGGAGTACGCCGAGGACCTGTACCGGCTGCTCGCTCCGGGCGGCCGGCTGCTCAACCACCAGATCTCCCGGCGGCCGCGGCGCGACGAGAGCGCGTATTCCGTCGACGGCTTCATCGACGCGTACGTCTTCCCGGACGGCGAACTCGCCCCGATCGGCACCACCGTCACCCAGCTCGAACGCGCCGGGTTCGAGGTCCGCGACGTGGAGTCCCTGCGCGAGCACTACGCCCTGACCCTGCGCGCCTGGGTCACCAACCTCGAAGCCCGCTGGGCCCACGCGGTCGCCCTGGTCGGCCCCGGCCGCGCCCGTGTCTGGCGCCTGTACATGGCCGCCTGCGCCCTCGGCTTCGAACGCAACCGCCTCGGCGTCAACCAGGTACTGGCCGTACGGCCGCCGGAAGGGGGTGCGTCGGGCCTCCCGCTCAGGGCCCGGACCTGGGGGGCCTGAACGCACGGACGGGGGCGCGTACGGCCATGTACGCGCCCCCGTCCTTATGTCTCCCGCCGGGCTCCCGCCGGCTCCCGCGCGGCTACTCCGACTTGATCGCCGCCAGCATGTTCAGCTTCGCCGCGCGGCGGGCCGGCCACAGGGCGGCCAAGATGCCGACGGTGGCGGCGAGGAGGAGGAAGACGGCCATCCGGGCCCAGGGGACGACCAGTTCGTACGTGGGCATCCGGCTGGCGATCAGCTCGCCGGCGGCCCAGCCGAAGAAGACACCCAGGCCGATGCCGAGGACACCGCCGAAGAGGGAGATGACCAGGGACTCCAGACGGACCATCCGCTTGATGCCCCGCCGGTCGAGACCGATCGCCCGGAGCATGCCGATCTCCTGCGAGCGCTCGAACACCGACATGGCGAGGGTGTTGATCACTCCGAGGACGGCCACGATCACCGCCATGGCCAGCAGGCCGTACAGCATGTTCAGCATCAGCGTGAACATCTGCGCGATGTCGTCGGAGAGGTCCTGCCCGCTCTGGACCTTGATCGCCGGGTTCTCGCCGAGGGCCTTCTCCAGCCGGTCCTTGGTGGCGTCGGAGGCACCGGCCGAGGTCTTGACCATGACCATCATGTCGGCCGGGGCCGCGTCGGCCGGCAGCCGCTTCGTGAGCGTCGCGTTGTCCAGCAGGATGCCCCGGATCAGCTCGTTGCTCTCGTAGACCCCGGAGACGGTCAGCTTCTCCTTCTCGCCGCCTTCGAACCCGGCGGTGAACTCGGAGCCGGCCTTCCAGCCGCGCCGCTCGGCGGTGTCCGCGTCCACCACGACCTCGCCGCCGCCGACCTTGAACGCCCCGTTGTCCACCGGCAGGCTGGTGAGCTTCCCGATGGCCGCGCCGTTCACGCCCGTGAGGTACTCGGTCTCGTCCCCGATCCGGGACTCGGCGTTGCGCAGCGGTGAGACGGCGGTGACGCCCTCGGTGGCGGAGAGCTTCTTCTCCACGTCCGGGGAGAGGTAGTTGCCGTTGGCCATCGAGACGACGTAGTCCGCCTTGATCGCGTCGGCGGCCATCTTGCCGATGGACTTCTGCAGGCTGCCCGCCATCACCGTCATCCCGGTGATCAGCGTCAGGCCGATCATCAGCGCCGAGGCGGTCGCCGCGGTGCGGCGCGGGTTGCGTACGGAGTTCTGCCGGGCGAGCTTGCCGGAGATCCCGAACACCCGCATGAGCGGGGCCGCGGCCGCGATCAGCGGGCGGGACAGGAGGGGGGTGAGGACGAAGACACCGATGATCAGCAGCACCGCGCCGATGCCCATCGGCGCCTGCCCGTCCGAGCCGTCCATGGTGGTGGCGTACAGCACGGTGGCCACGCCCGCGCCGGCGAGCAGCGCGCCGATCGTGTTCCGGACGACCAGCGACTTGGTCGTCGCCTTCGCGTGCACACTGCTCATCGCCGCGACCGGCGGGATCTTCGCCGCACGACGGCCCGGCAGCCAGGCCGCCAGCATCGTGATCAGTACGCCGACGAGCAGCGCGGTGGCGACCGTGCCGGGGGAGACCACCAGCGGGCCGGCGGGGACGGTCTCGCCGAGGGCGCTGATCAGCGCCCGCATCCCGGCGCCGATCCCGACACCGGCGGCCAGGCCGGTGACCGCGGCGACCAGGCCCACCACGAACGCCTCGATCAGCACGGAGCGCGTCACCTGGCGGCGGGAGGCACCGACCGCGCGCAGCAGCGCCAACTCCTTGGTGCGCTGGGCCACCAGCATGGTGAAGGTGTTGGCGATGATGAACGTGCCCACGAACAGGGCGATCCCGGCGAAGACCAGCAGCGCGTTCTTCAGGCCGCTCATCTCGGTGGCGATCTGCGTGGCCTGGTCGTCCGCGAGCTGCTGACCGGTGGTGGTGTGGACGGAGTCCTTCGGCAGGACGTCCTCGACGGACTTCCGCAGCTGGGTCTGGCTGGTGCCGGCCGCCGCCGTCACGTTGATCGTGTCGAACTCGCCCTCCAGGTGGAAGAGCTTCTGTGCGGTCGCCGTGTCGAACAGGGTGAGGCTGCCGCCGGCGGCGACATTGCCGTCGTCCGTCGTGAAGATGCCGCTGACGGTGGGGGTGAGGACCGGGCCGTCGACGGACAGCCGCACGGTGTCGCCCACCTCGTACCCGGCACGCCTCGCGGTCTCCGAGTCGATCGCGACCTCGTCGGCGCCCTTCGGCGCGCGGCCGCCGTCCCGGATGGGATACCGGGGGTCGTCCGTCCCCCAATAGTTCCCGCCCTGCGACTGGAAGTCGCCGCCGATCAGCTTGCCGTCCTTGCCGGCGAGGGCGGTGAACCCGCTCACCACCCCGATCGCCGACTCGGCGCCGGGTGCCCGCTCGACCTTCTCCAGCACCTCGGGAGTCAGCTTGGGCTGGTCGGCGACGGTGTCGCCCTCGTCGGGCTGGTACCCCGGCCGGATCGCGACGTCCACCTGGTCGAAGCCCTTGGCCGAGCTCTTCTGCAGCGCGTCGGAGATGGTGTTGGTGAAGACGAGCGTGCCGGACACGAAGGCGACGCCGAGCATCACCGCGAGCACGGTCATGAGCAGCCTGGCCTTGTGCGAGAGCACGTTGCGCAGGGCGGTACGGAACATGAAGGGGTCCTGTGGTCGGGGCGGGCAGGGCGGAGCGGATGTGCGCGCGGGTGCGCGGTGTGCGGGTGCGCGGGATGCGCGCGGGGGATGTGAGCCGGGGTGGCGAACTCCCTCAGCTGGTCCGCCCCTTGGTGTCGAACCTCTTCATCCGGTCCAGCACCAGGTCCGCCGTCGGCTCGTGCATCTCGTCCACGATGCGCCCGTCGGCGAGGAAGATGACCCGGTCCGCGTACGCCGCGGCCACCGGGTCGTGCGTCACCATCACCACCGTCTGCCCCAACTCCCGTACGGAGTTGCGCAGGAAGCCCAGCACCTCGGCGCCCGAGCGCGAGTCCAGGTTTCCGGTGGGCTCGTCCCCGAAGATGATGTCCGGCCGTGAGGCGAGCGCCCGCGCCACGGCGACGCGCTGCTGCTGGCCGCCGGAGAGCTGGGCGGGCCGGTGGCTCAGCCGGTCGGCCAGGCCCACCATCCGGATCACGGTGTCCAGCCACTGCTTGTCCGGCTTGCGGCCCGCGATGTCCATCGGGAGGGTGATGTTCTCCAGCGCGGTCAGTGTGGGCAGCAGGTTGAACGCCTGGAAGATGAAGCCGATCTTGTCCCGGCGCAGCTTGGTGAGCTGCTTGTCCTTCAGCGAGCCCAGTTCGGTCTCGCCGATGCGGACGGAGCCGGCCGAGAAGGTGTCCAGGCCGGCCACGCAGTGCATCAGCGTGGACTTGCCGGACCCCGAGGGCCCCATGATCGCGGTGAACTGGGCCTGCCGGAAGTCGACGGTGACCTGGTCCAGCGCGACCACCCGGGTCTCGCCCTGTCCGTAGACCTTCGACAGTTCCGTGGCGCGGGCGGCCACGGCGGTGGACCGGGTGGCGAGGGGGGTGGTGGTCACGGGTGGAACTCCTGTCGGGACGACGGTGTTTGGGGTGTGCGGGAACGGCCGGGCGGGCCGGGCGACGGGCGGTTCGTGGCGCGTGCCGAGGGCATGCCGGGGCCGTTCGCTTCTCGTTTCGTGGAGGGCTCCATCGTCTCGACGCGCGAGCGCCGTGTAGTCAGCCGCTGTTCCGGTTCCGGGGGCAGACTTCTGACGGACCGGCGGGCGTCGCGTCATACCTGGGGATGACGGTGGGCTCCGACCCCGAGGGGCGGGGCCCTGACCGACACGAGTCACCGCGTCACCGCGCGTGTGACACGGGGGACCGCTCGTTCGGGCGGTGAAATTCCGTCATTCCGCACACGGGCGGTCTTGCCGTCCGTAAGGCTATTGGCAAGTGCGGATGGCGTGTTCCGTGGGCTGATGCACCCTCAGACGTCAATAAAATAAGACAACATCGGTCCGCTCTTCGACTGTTCGGGGGAAGCGTCCCGATAGGCTCGGGACCTCAGCGCGGAGCCCATGGCCTGCCCGGATGGTGGAATGCAGACACGGCGAGCTTAAACCTCGCTGCCCCTCGCGGGCGTACCGGTTCAAGTCCGGTTCCGGGCACCTCCGATCAAACCAGACCATTTCCCCCCAAACCCCCACACACCTCCCACCGGCAAGGTGCGCCTCTCACTCGCCGCATTACACCGTCCGGCAGGCCCCGGCCGGCGCGGAGAAGTCGCCTCCCGCACGCGGCGGCCGTTCTCCTCGGTCCGGTGATCGGGGCGGGCGTCGGGTTCGCCTCCGGCGGTGACTCCGGGCGGTGCACCGCGAGACGGGCCCAAGAACCCACTGACACGGAGAGCGACAAGGCCTTCAGCGTCAAGGGGTGCCGGCCGTGGCTGCCGGCCGTGGGTGCGGGTCGGGTGATGTGAGGGGCGCGGTAGGTCTCCGGGAGGTCACGGGGGTGTAGCGGGGTGGGGTCGGGTTGAGGGGGGTGGGGCGGGGAATCATGGGGACGCGTAGCGTGTTCGATGTCAGGGCATGGGAAAGATCCTCCCCAAGCACTAGGGTCAATCCTTTGCCTACCTATTACTCTTGAGCCAAGGCCACGCAGGGTGGCCATGGAGGAGTGAAATGAGGAGCAGCAACCCGGTCTTCTCGCGACGGGGGTTCAGCCGCGACAACGGCTACGCGGGCTTCAACACCGCGCCGCAGGCCGGGGGAGCAGCTGTCGGCACCCAGGGCAACCCCTACGCCCAGCAGGGCGGTAACCCGTACGCGACGAACCCGTACGCCCAGCAGGGCGTCCAGCACGGCACGCCGCCGCAGGCCCCGGCCCGCACGGGCGCCATGACCATGGACGACGTCGTCATGCGCTCGGCCATGACGCTCGGCACGGTCGTCGTCGGCGCGGTCCTCGCCTGGGCCCTCCTGCCGGTGTCGCCCACGAGCTACGGCCTGGCCATCGGTGCCGCGCTCATCGCCTTCGTCCTGGCGATGGTGCAGTCCTTCAAGCGCAAGGCCTCGCCCGCGCTGATCCTGGCGTACGCCGCCTTCGAGGGCGTGTTCCTCGGCGTGCTCAGCGAGATGTTCAACGCGCAGTGGAGCGGTGCGCCCTTCCAGGCGGTGCTCGGCACCATGGCCGTCTCCGGAGCCACCCTCCTGGTCTACAAGGCGGGCTGGATCCGGGTCACCGCGCGGTACGCCCGCATCGGTATGACCATCGCGATCGCCTTCATTCTGGTCATGGCGGTCAACCTGCTGCTCGTCGTCTTCGGGCTCGCCCCCGACGGCGGACTGCGCAGCATGGGCCCGCTCGGTGCGATCGTCGGCATCCTGGCGATCCTGCTCGGCGCGTTCTTCCTGACCCTGGACTTCAAGCAGATCCAGGACGGCATCGCCTACGGCGCCCCGCGCGAGGAGGCCTGGCTGGCCGCGTTCGGCCTGACCATGACCCTCGTGTGGATCTACATCGAGATGCTCCGCCTGGTCGCCATCTTCAGCGGCGACGACTAGGAGTGACGAGCGGCGGCCGGGACCGACCCCAGCCGCCTCCCCCTCGTGGAAGGGCCCCCGAACCTCACGGTTCGGGGGCCCTTCGTGGTTCTCGGCGGCTTCACCGGAGCTTCCGCGCGGCCCTCCTCAGGTCGTACTCGTGAATGATCGCTTTGGCGTGGCCGTACGCGAGGTCGTACTCGTGCCGGAGCCAGCTGACCTTCTCCTCGAAATTGAAGAGAGCGGGGCCTTCATCGACTTTGCGGATCCAGTCGGAGACTTCACGACCGGTGCAGTGTGGGATGCGGGCGAGCAGGTTGCGATGGGTCTCCTCGGAGAAGACTTGGGACATCGGCGCCTCCGGACGAAAGGGAATGTAAGCCGGTCCTTCAGGTCACGTTGCCTGAGTGGCGGCCTGTTGGCAACAGTCCGGCAGAGGCGCGTACTCTCGCGGCGTGCTTGATACGACGCCGTTGACCCGTGCCGTGGATCATTTCGCCGACCGGCTGCGGGCGGCCCCGCAGAGCCGGCTCCAGCGGAGCGCCGCCGCGGAGGCGCTGGCGCTGGCCAGGGAGTTCGCACTGCGTGCCCAGCGGTTGGAGACGCCCGAGGGGCCGCTCCACGAGATGCCGGACGCGGGCATGTTCGCGGCGGCCGACCAGGTGACCGTCGCGGGAAACGATCTCGCGCTGGTGCTGGGCGACGAGGCTGCGCTGGCGGAGGCGGTGGCCCTCGTGGAGGAGGCTCAGCGGAGGGCCGGGGTGTGAGGGGCTCGCGCGGTTCCCTGAGCCCCTGAAGGGCGCTGCACCACCCGGCGGCGTGAGAGGCGCCGCCCTACAGCGACGCGATCACCCTGTCCGCCAGGATGTAGACCATGTCCTCGCCGCACTCGAAGGTGAGCGTGTAGGCGCCCGAGATGCCCGAGCCGCCCAGCAGGACGGGGACGTCGCCGGTCTGGAGGGCCGTGGCGAGGCGCTCGGCGGTCTCCCGGTGGCCGGGGGTCATGCACAGGGTGGTGCCGTCGGCGAAGACGTAGACGTCGAGCGTGCCCAGCGGGCCCGGGCGGACGTCGGCCAGCTCCGTGCGGGACGCGGCGAGGTCCTCCAGGCAGGCGACCGTGCGCTCGTGGTCGTTGGTGAGGGGTGACTGCACCGGTACGAAATCGGGGTGCGAGGGGTGACGGCGGCGGGCCGCGGCCAGCTCGGCGGAGTCCCCGGCGTACTCGTCGCTCTCCAGGCCGGGCTCGATCGCCGGCTCCAGGTGCTCCAGGCCGGCGAAATCGGACTGCCGGGGCAGGAACAGGTCGCTCTCGGGCAGACCCAGCAGCGGAGGCGTGTCGGTGACGTCACGGGACTCCTGGGCGGCCCAGAAGGCCCGGGCCTCGGCGAGCTCACGCTCCCGCTCCTCGGCGAGGGCCTCGGCGACGGCCGCGCGTATCTCCTCCGTGTCGGCCGCCGGACGGGCGGCCGGCACCAGGGCGCGCGTCCCGGCGGCCCGGCTCTCGGCCAGCTCGGTGCGCAAGGCAGCGACCTGTCGGCGCAGACCCATGAGGGTGCGCAGGACGGCGACGCCCACGGCGGCGGTGGCGGCCGTGGTGAGCAGCAAGGCGATCGGCATAGCGCTCACTGACGTACTCCCGGTTCAAAGTCGACCCCCGACTTCCTACATCAGCTTGAAGGGCGGACTAACCAGCTGTCAGTGCGTAACGTCACGAAACGGGCAGGAAACTTGCCCCGATGTTTGGTGCTGAAACGGCTCTGACCTGCGTAAATCGCTCTCCGGGGGGAGATAGGTCACATCCTGGGGGAGATTGGATCACAAAACGGCCCGGAGCCCCCGGTTTCCGGGACTCCGGGCCACGGCATCACCGGGCGCGTCCGTGCGGTCACGGCCGCGCACGGGGCCGCACGGTCAGCTGAGGCGCTCGATGACCATCGCCATGCCCTGGCCGCCGCCGACGCACATCGTCTCCAGGCCGAACTGCTTGTCGTGGAACTGGAGGGAGTTGATGAGCGTGCCGGTGATGCGGGCGCCGGTCATGCCGAAGGGGTGGCCGACGGCGATGGCGCCGCCGTTCACGTTCAGCTTGTCCAGCGGGATGTCCAGGTCGCGGTAGGAGGGGATCACCTGGGCGGCGAAGGCCTCGTTGATCTCGAACAGGTCGATGTCGTCGACGGTGAGACCCGCGCGGGACAGGGCCTGCTTCGACGCCTCCACGGGGCCGTAGCCCATGATCTCGGGGGAGAGGCCGGAGACGCCCGTGGAGACGATCCGGGCGAGCGGGGTGAGCCCGAGGTCCCGCGCCTTGGTGTCGGACATGATCACCAGGGCGGCGGCGCCGTCGTTCAGCGGGCAGCAGTTGCCGGCGGTGACCAGGCCGTCCTCGCGGAAGACCGGCTTCAGGCCCTGTACGGCCTCCAGGGTGACGCCGGCGCGGGGGCCGTCGTCCTTGCTGACGACCGTGCCGTCGGGCAGCGTCACCGGGGTGATCTCGCGCTCCCAGAAGCCCTTGCCGATGGCCTCCTCGGCGAGGTTCTGCGAGCGGACGCCGAACTCGTCCATCTCCTGCCGGGTCACGCCCCACTGGCGGGCCAGGTTCTCGGCGGTCTGCCCCATCGCGATGTACGGGTCGGGGAGCAGACCGTCCTCGCGCGGGTCGTGCCAGGAGGCGCCGACCGACTTGGAGACCGCCTCCGTGCGGGCCTCGGCCTCGGCGAAGAGCGGGTTGCGGGCGGTGGGGATGTCGCTGGTGCCGCGCGCGGTGCTGCTGACGACCTCGACGCCGGCCGAGATGAAGACATCGCCCTCGCCGGCCTTGATGGCGTGCAGGGCCATGCGGGAGGTCTGCAGCGACGAGGAGCAGTAACGGGTGATCGTGCAGCCCGGCAGGTGGTCCATGCCCAGCTGGACGGCCACGATGCGGCCCAGGTTGTGGCCCTGCTCGCCGCCGGGGAGGCCACAGCCGAGCATCAGGTCGTCGATGTCCCTCGGGTCCAGCTCCGGGACCTTCGCGAGGGCGGCCGCGACGATGGTGGCGGTCAGGTCGTCGGGGCGCAGGTCCTTCAGCGAGCCCTTGAAAGCGCGGCCGATGGGGGAGCGGGCGGCTGAGACGATCACGGCTTCGGGCATCACGGCTCCATTGGCATGCGTACGGAAAGCGGGGCTGTGGGGGAAGTTACCCGTACGTATGGTCCGGGTCACGGCCAACAGGGTGTGACGCCGACCGCACTTTTCTAAGCGCTTGCTTTGTGAGGCGGGGTGCGCGGGGCGTGTTGGGGGTGCGGGGCGTGTTCGGGCGCGTTGGGGGGTGGGGGTGCCTGTGACCGGGCGACTGCGGGTGCGTCGTGGTTGCTCGCGCAGTTCCCCGCGCCCCTAAAAGATCCGGACCCCGCGGCCCTGAAAGGCGCCGGCGACGGGCCGAAGGCAACGGGCGACTGTCGATGAACCGCGAGGCGACTGGCGATGGGCTGTGAGGCGGTGGGCGGTGGGCCGCGAGGCGGTGGGCGGTGGGCGGTGGGCGGTGGGCGGTGGGCCGCGAGGCGGTCGGCGGTGGACCGTGAGGCGATGGCGGTGGGCCGCGAGGCGGTCGGCGGTGGGCTGTGAGGCGGTGGGCCGCGAGGCGGTCGGCGGTGGACCGTGAGGCGATGGGCGATGGGCGATGGGTGATGGGCGGTGGACCGTAAGGCGGTGGGCGGTGGGCCGTGAGGCGAGCGGCAGTGGGCCGAAGGGTGATCGGCGGCGGACACAAAGCCGACCGACAGCAAGGGAAAAGCCAGGGGCGCAGCCCCGGCTTTTCAGGGGCGCGGGGAACTGCGCGAGAAGCCCCACCGAACCTGCACTCGCCGGCGAACCCGTACCCCCCGAGCTATGAGGCGCCCGGACCCGCACTCGCCGGCGAACCCGTACCCCCGAGCTATGAGGCGCCCGGTTGGGCCTCCGCAGGGGTGGCTGGGGTGGGGTCCGATGCCGGTACCCGCCGGCGGCGGCGTCGCTTCAGCAGGGCCCACGGCCCGCGCGGCCCCGTCGGCATCGCCGCCGTCACCTCCGTACCGGCCTCCGACGCGGCCTCCGCGGCGGCCCGAGCCACCGGCAGGAAGCCCTCGCGGCGGCTGACGTCCGGCCGCTCCTCCTCCGCCGGCCACAGACCCAGCGCCGCGCACACCGTCGGCAGCACGGCCATCGCCGCGGTCGCGTACCCCTCGGCGGAGGGGTGGTAGTTGTCGGGGCCGAACAGCTCCCGGGGGTTCTGTTCGAACTCGGGGCCGAGAAGGTCGCCCAGCGACACGGTACGGCCGCCCTGTTCGACGGTTCCGATCGTCTGGGCGGCCGCCAGCTGCCGCGAGGCCCGGCGGGCGAGCCAGCGCAACGGCTGCTGCACGAGCTCGATCGTGCCGAGGTCGGGACAGGTGCCCACCACGACCTCGGCCCCGGCGGTCCGCAGCCGCCGTACCGCCGCGGAGAGGTGGCGGACGGAGCGGGTCGGCGGCATCCGGTGGGTCACGTCGTTCGCGCCGATCATGATCACGCAGACGTCGGGGACCTGGGCCGGGTCCTCCAGGACCAGGGCCACCTGCCGGTCGAGGTCGTCCGACTGGGCACCCGGCAGCGCCACGTTGCGCAGCAGCACCGGGCGCTCGGCGACGGCCGCCAGCCCCGAGGCGATCAGCGCGCCCGGGGTCTGCCGGGACCGGTGGACCCCCTGGCCGGCGGCGGTGGAGTCACCGAGCATGACGAGCCGGAGCGGGGGATCGTCAGGGACGTCGTACGAACTGCCGTACGAGCCGTAGCCGTACGCGCGGCCGTACCGGCTGCCGTGCGTGTGGCCGTACACGCCCTCCGCGCTCGGCGGGTGCGGGCTGTGCCCGTTGCCCACGACCCGCTTGGCCATCCGCACCTCGGCCAGCAGCACACCCACCGCCGCCGCGCCCAGCAGACCGATGCCGCCGCCGCCGTACGCCGCGCCCGCCGCGATGCGGCGGGCCACCCTTGCTCTGGACATGCTCGTCATGCGTCGCCGCCACCTCCTCGTAGCCGTACACCCACTCCTTGCCCCGTACCGGCCCTCGGCCAATCCCGGCGGAAGGTGAACAGGGAGGAGAACAGTGAGGGCGGGGCTTAGGCTGGCTGGACATTACGACCATCCCTTTTTGCGGCTCCGGAGACAACGGTGCAAATCCACGACTCGATGATCAGCCTCGTCGGCAACACCCCGCTGCTGAGGCTCAACAGAGTGACCGAGGGCATCCAGGCGACCGTCCTGGCCAAGGTCGAGTACTTCAATCCCGGCGGTTCCGTGAAGGACCGCATCGCACTGCGCATGATCGAGGCGGCGGAGAAGAGCGGGGAGCTGCAGCCCGGCGGCACGATCGTCGAGCCGACCAGCGGAAACACAGGTGTGGGCCTCGCCATCGTGGCCCAGCAGAAGGGGTACAAGTGCATCTTCGTGTGCCCCGACAAGGTGAGCACGGACAAGATCAACGTGCTGCGGGCCTACGGCGCCGAGGTCGTCGTCTGCCCCACGGCGGTCGACCCCGAGCACCCCGACTCGTACTACAACGTCTCCGACCGGCTGGTCCGTGAGACGCCCGGCGCCTGGAAGCCGGACCAGTACTCCAACCCCAACAACCCGCTCTCCCACTACCACTCGACCGGCCCTGAGCTGTGGGAGCAGACGGAGGGGCGGATCACCCACTTCGTGGCGGGCGTGGGCACCGGCGGCACCATCTCCGGCACCGGCCGGTACCTGAAGGACGCCAGCGACGGCCGCGTCCAGGTGATCGGCGCCGACCCCGAGGGTTCCGTGTACTCCGGCGGGTCCGGGCGGCCGTACCTCGTCGAGGGCGTCGGTGAGGACTTCTGGCCGACCGCGTACGACCGGACCGTCGCCGACGAGATCGTCGCCGTGTCCGACAAGGACTCCTTCCAGATGACCCGGCGGCTGGCCAAGGAGGAGGGCCTGCTGGTGGGCGGCTCCTGCGGCATGGCCGTCGTCGCCGCCCTGGAGGTCGCCAAGCGCCTCGGCCCGGACGACGTCGTGGTCGTCCTGCTGCCCGACAGCGGGCGCGGCTACCTCAGCAAGATCTTCAACGACGAGTGGATGGCCGACTACGGCTTCCTGGAGGACGAGGGGCCGAGCGCGCGCGTCGCCGACGTCCTCAGCCACAAGGAGCACGGCGCCATTCCGTCCCTCGTCCACATGCACCCGGACGAGACGGTCGGTCAGGCGATCGAGGTGCTGCGCGAGTACGGCGTCTCGCAGATGCCGATCGTGAAGCCGGGCGCCGGTCACCCGGATGTCATGGCCGCCGAGGTCGTCGGGTCCGTCGTCGAGCGCGAGCTGCTGGACGCCCTCTTCACCCAGCGCGCCTCGCTCGACGACCCGCTGGAGAAGCACATGTCGGCGCCGCTGCCGCAGGTCGGCTCCGGTGAGCCGGTCGGCGACCTGATGACCGTGCTCGGCTCGGCGGACGCGGCCATCGTGCTGGTCGAGGGCAAGCCGACCGGTGTGGTCAGCCGACAGGACCTGCTCGCGTTCCTCGCCAAGGGCGGGGTCAAGCAGTAGGGCGGCTGTCCGCCGACCCGGGCGACGGGAGGGGCCTCTCCCCGACGGGAGGGGTCTTTGCCCGACGGAAGGGGGCGCCGTCGAGGCGAGGTCTGCCTGACGGGGAGGGGGCGCCGTCGGTGCGAGGGCCGCTGCCGAGGGGCGGGGCGCCTGATTCGGGGGAAAAAATCCCGGGAAGACCCCTTCTTCATCGAAGATTTGCGCGAGTCGAGGGTTTGGCTTCGCAGAAGTGGTACGAGCGCGTCACGTCCGCGCAGCACCCGCTTAACACGGGTCCGGCACATTAGTGGATGTCGGCAGGGCGGGAGCGGCTCCCCGCCCCGGCCGGCAACCGAAACGGCGTCAAGGACCTCCGGAGCGGCTCCCGGACCTCCATGGACGCCACGGACGCGCCAGCCCGGTCCTGACCCGGCCCGCGTCCCTCGCGGGGACCGCCGTCGTCCCGCCCCCCGTCACACGGGGGTGCGGCGGTCCCCGCGCATATCTCTTCCACCTTCTCCGGGAACGCGGGGGAGGTCACCCTTCCCGTTCCCCATCCCCGCTCGTGCCCCGGCGCCTGCCCAGGGTCGGTGAGTTGCGCAGGGCCCAGGCCACGTTCACGCCCACGATGCCCGCCCAGGTGACGAACAGGCCGGGCAGTTCGGCCACCCCGCCGCCGATGCCGGACAGGGGGATGGCGGCGACGAGGGAGACCACGCCGAAGCCGTAGCGTTCGCCCCAGCTGTCGGTGGACCTGTCGGGGGAGCGGCTGCCACGGGCCACCACCATCTGCTGCTCGGCCACCTGACGCCGGACCCGGCGGTCGACCGCGCTGTCGATGCGCTGGTCGACCTTCTCCAGGAACGAGTCGACGAGCGCGGACTCGTAGTCCTCGCCCAGTTCTCTGCGGGCGTGCAGGGTGGCGGCGAGTTCCTTCTTCAGCTCGGTGTCGCCGAGCTGCGCGTCACGGGCATCCATACCGGTCATGCTCTTCACGGTAGGGAGCCGGGGGCCGCCTGGCACTGGGGTTAGCCCCCCAGTCGGCGTACGGCTCTCCACGTTTCCCGTCCGGCCGCCCTTGCCCGTCCTGCATAGCTTCATGCAGAGTTCTCGGTGTCTGAATATGTGATTCCGCCGAGGCTGAGGAGGCTACGGGTATGTCCTCTCGGATCATGGGCGCGACGGACACCCCCGCCGCCGTCACCGAGCCGACCGCGCAGGCCGGGCTGGTCGTCCTCGACGGGCGTGCGCTGGGGGTCGCCGACGTCGTCCGGCTCGCCGACGGTGTCGTCCGACCGGTGCCCGACGGCGCCGCCGTGCGACGGGTCGAGGAGTCCTGGGACGCCGCCCGGCTCATCGCGGCGACCGGGCGCGTGTACGGCCGTTCCACCGGCGTCGGCGCCAACCGCACCGAGGACGTGCCCACCGAGGCCGCCACCGAGCACGGCCTGCGGCTGCTGCGCAGTCACGCCGGGGCCATCGGGGAGGAACTGCCCGCCCGGCAGGTGCGCGCCATGCTCGCCGTACGCGCCAACCAGCTGCTCGCGGGCGGCGCCGGGCTCCGCCCGACCGTCGTCACCGCGCTCTGCGCCGCGCTGGAGAGCGGGGCACACCCCGTGGTCAACGAGTTCGGTTCGGTGGGGACGGGCGACATCGCGGCCCTGGCCCAGGTGGGGCTGGCGCTGGCGGGGGAGCATCCGTGGCGTGTGCCTGGGGTGCCGGAGGCGCGGCTGGAGTATGGGGGCGGGCCAGGCGTCGGCGTGCCCGAGGCGCAGCCGCTGGACAACAACGACGCCCTCGCGCTGATCAGCAGCAACGCGCTCACGCTCGGGCAGGCCGCGCTCGCGCTGCACGAGCTGCGGGGGCTGATCGCGGCCACGCAGGTCGTCGCCGCGCTCTCGCTCCTCGCCGTGGACGGCTCGCACGAGGCGTACGCGGCGCCCGTGCACCTCGCGCGCGCCCACCGGGGGTCGCGCGAGGTGGCCCGGCGCATGCGGGAGCTGATCGGTGCGGCCGACCGGCCCACGCCCCCGCTGGGGCGGATCCAGGACCCGTACGGCTTCCGGTGCCTGCCGCAGATCCACGGTCCCGCGCTGGACGCGGCGGACGCGCTGGAGGGCGTTCTGGAGGTGGAGTTCAACGCGGCGGCGGAGAACCCGCTGATCATCCCGGAGGACATGGCCGCGTACCACCACGGCGGCTTCTACCAGGCCCAACTCGCCCTCGCCCTGGACCACTTCAGGCTCGCCGTGACCCAGGTGGCCCGGCTGTCGACCTCCCGGCTCTCCTCGCTCAACGAGCCCGCGTACACCCGGCTGCGGCCCTTCCTCGCCGACCACGAGCCCGCCTCCTCGGGCGTGATGATCCTGGAGTACGCCGCCGGGGCCGCCCTCGGTGACCTGCGGGCCTTCTCCGCGCCCGCGTCGCTCGGCCACGCTGTACTGTCCCGGGGCGTCGAGGAACAGGCCAGCTTCGCCTCGCTCGCCGCCCGGCAGACGCTGCGGGCGTGCCGCGCGTACCGGCTCGTCGTCGGCTGTGAACTCGTCGCGGCCGTACGGGCGTTGCGCCAGCGGGACCTGCGGCCGGACCCGGGGCTGCCGGTCGGACGCGCGCTGGAACTGGCGGAGGCCGTGCTCGATCCGGATCCGGCCGACCGGCCGCTGACGGCGGACGTGGGCGCGGCGGCCGTACTGCTCGATCGGTTCACCGAGATCTGGACGGACGTCCAGGCGGACCCACTGAGGGGGAGCGCGTCATGAGCGCGGACAACGGCACGGGCGTGACGGACGGTCCCGCCGCGCGACTGCAGGCGCTCTTCGAGGGGCACCGGCTGACGCCCACCCAGCGGCGCATCGCCCACAGCATGGTGCGGCGGGCGGCCGACGTGCCGTTCCTGTCGAGTGTGGAACTGGCCGAGCTGGCCGGGGTGAGCCAGCCGTCCGTGACCCGGTTCGCGGTGGCGCTGGGCTTCGACGGCTACCCGGCGCTGCGCCGGCACCTGCGGGACGTCGGGCCCGTGGAGCCGGCCCCGGACACCACCGCGTACAACGAGTACCAGCAGGCCGTCGAGGCCGAGATCGAGAACCTGCGGCACCTGGCCGAGGTGCTCGCCGACCCCGCCCCGGTGGCCCGGGCCGGACGGCTGCTGGCCGCGTCCCGGCCGCTGCCGGTGCTCGGCCTGCGGGCGGCGGCCTCCCAGGCGTACGGGTTCGCCTACTTCGCCGCCAAGGTCCACCCCGACGTACGGCTGCTGCACGAGGGCGGCAGCATGCTCCGCGACCGCATCGACGCGGCCGTGCGCGGGGGCGCGACCGCGCTGCTCTGCTTCGCGCTGCCCCGGCATCCCCGCGAGGTCGTCGAGACCCTGGCGTACGCCAAGGAGGCCGGGCTCTTCGTCGTCACGGTCGCCGACTCCGCCTTCGCGCCCGTGGCCAAGGTCTCCGACCTGCTGCTGCCCGCCGCCGTCGGCACCGGGCTCGCCTTCGACACGGCCTGCGCCCCCATGCTGCTGGGCCGGGTGCTCCTGGAGGCCATGTGCGACGACCTGCCGGAGGCCCAGGCCCGGCTGGAGGAGTTCGACGCGAAGGCCGCGACCAGGGGACTGTTCGTGGAGTAGTCCGCGTCGTGGAGCAGTCCGCTCGATCGGCCGAGGTTCGCGATTCTCAGGCGCGTCTCACGTTCTCCCGCTAGCGTGCCCGCGACTGTCGTACGACCTGAGTTCACGGGAGGCGGGGAGCGTGGCGCGCGGAGGGCAGGGGCTTGCTCGGGTGGCCGTCGTGGTGCGGGCAGGGGCGGCGCCGTTGTGGTGGCTGGGAGTGCTCGCGGCCGGGATCGGTGTCCTGCCGTCCGGGCTGACCGGGCGGCGGATCGGGGTGCTGGCGGGGGCCGCCGTGTTCATCGTCGCGGCCGCCGTGGTGGCGTGGGTGGGGCGCGGCCGGTATCTCGCGCCCGCGCGGGAGGCCGTGCGCGCCGGCAAGCACGATGTCCTCCAGGACCGTGCCGTGACGCTGCGCGCCTGGCGCCGGGGTCACCGCTGGTGGCTGCTGCTCGGCTTCGCGGCCGCCCTGGGCTCCTCCTTCGCGCTCCCCGCGGCGGGTGGGCTGCTCCTCGCCGGCCTCGGCACCGGCCTCCGGCTCAAGGCCGCCTGGCTCGGCCGCCGCGAACGGGCCGCCGGGCAGCTCTTCTGGGTCCGGGTGGACTGGCTGTCCGCACGGGCCGGCCGCCCCACGGGCAAGCGGGTGCCCTCCTACCGGCTCACGGGCATCGAAGCGGGCGACGCGGCACCCGGGGGCGGCCGAGCCAGGCGGCCGTAGGGCCGCCGCCCGACGACGGCGGGCGCGTGGGCTCGCTCCGGTGGGGCGGTGCGGGCGCTACTCGTCGCGCGTGCGCAGGACCAGCTTGTTCACCGCCCACAGGGCGATGCCGATGGCCAGGAGCACACCCGCGCGGATGTAGACGTCGGCCGGGCGGTCGGCCAGCGGGCTCGCCAGGATCAGGGCCGTCAGGGCGCCGAGCACCGGCAGGGCCGTCGGCGTCCGGAAGTGGGCGTGGTCGACGCGGTCACGGCGCAGGACCAGGACCGCGATGTTGACGACGGCGAAGACACAGAGCAGCAGGAACGCGGTGGTGTCGCCGAGGCCCTCGATCTCGCCGGTGGAGACCAGGCCGATCGCGAGGAGGGTGACGAAGACGATGCCCACGACGGGCGTACGGCGGCGGGGCAGGACGCGGGCCATGCCGCGCGGGAGGATGCGTTCGTTGGCCATGCCGTAGCAGAGGCGGGAGGCCATCATGATGTTGATCAGGGCCGAGTTGGTGACCGCGAAGAGGGCGATCAGGGCGAAGAGTTCGTGCGGGAAGTCCACCCCGCCGGCCTTCACCACTTCGAGGAGCGGACCGCTGGAGCCCTCCAGGGTCCCGGCGTCGACCAGCAGCGACGACACCAGGGCCACCAACACGTAGATCGTGCCCGTCACGGCCACCCCGATGAAGATCGCGCGGGGGAAGGTCCGGGTCGGGTTCTTCGTCTCCTCCGCCATGTTCACCGAGTCCTCGAACCCGACGAAGGCGAAGAACCCGAGGGCCGTGGCGCCGAGCACGCTGGTGAGCAGGGCGTATCCCGTGCCGCTCGCCTCGAACTCGGTCAGCCGGGACGGCTCGCCGTCACCGTTCAGCACCGCCCAGGCGCCGATCGTGAGGATGATCAGCAGGCCGGTCAGCTCGACCAGGGTCAGCACCACGTTCGTCTTCACCGACTCCGAGACGCCCCGCAGGTTCAGGGCGGCCAGCAGGACGATGAAGGCGATGGCGACGAGGGTGGGCGGCAGGGCCCCGTTCGTCAGCTCCTCGAGATAGTCACCGCTGAAGGCGCGCGCGGCGGCGCTCGCGGAGGACAGGCCGGAGCACATCACCATGAAGGCGACGATGAACGTCAGGAAGGGCAGCTTGAACGCCTTCTGCGTGTAGAGCGCCGCCCCGGCCGCCTTCGGGTACTTGCCGACCAGTTCGACGTACGACGCCGCCGTCAGGATCGCCACCACGAAGTCGATCACGAAGGGGAGCCAGAGCGCTCCGCCGACCTTCCCGGCGACCTTGCCCGTGGTCGCGTAGATGCCGGTGCCGAGGATGTCGCCGATCACGAAGAGGATCAGCAGCTTGGGGCCGAGCACCCGCTTGAGGCCGGTCTCCTCGGCGGGCGCGGGTGCCGCGGCGGTGCCTTCGGCGGTGGACAAGAGAACCTCCCCCGGTCGGTGATCCGTCCGGGGGACTCATGCCCGGTCGCGGGCCGTGGATGCCTGCGCGACCGGTTCTCGGCGCCGGGAGGGTGATCAGGTCGTGCTCAGTGTCCGCTTGGCCAGCTCGTACGCCGGGAGCATCTGCTCGTGCTCCTGTGTGTCGAGGCCGCCGAGATGGACCACGACGGGCCCGTCCGGGGTGACGGTGACGAAGGCCCGCTCCTGCTTGGTCTCGTCCAGCGCCTCACTGGTGTAGAGGTACTCGACCTCGGTGCCCCGCACGTCGGAGTCGGAGGTGAACTCGCCGTACTTCGCCTCGCTCGTGTCCCCCTCAGCCGCCACGAACTCCTTGAGCAGCGCCTCCGCGTCGCCCTCCTCGGCCCCCTTCTCGCCCGTCCAGACCCGGATGAAGCCGATGTTCCCGGCCGGCTTGGCGTCGATCTCGCACGCGGCGGTGAACGGGCCCTGCCGGAGCAGCCCCTCGGCCAGCTCGGCCGCGAGCTCGTCCTCCTCGGAACCGCCGCCGGCGCCGGGCGTGCCGGCCTCGACGGCCTCCGGCCGCCACTTCTCGGCCGTGTCGAAGGTGACCGGGAGGGGGCAGGCGGAACCGGCCGCGCCGACACTGCCGCCGCTCTTCGCGGCCTCCTCGGTGCCGGCGGCGGTGTCCTTCCCTGCGGCGGACGCCGCGCCGCCGGTGCTCGCCGACGGCTTCGCGTCGTCGTCCCCCGCCGGCTCCGAGCACCCTGTCAGCACCCCGGCCAGCAAGGCCAGCTGCGCCGGCACCGTCCCCCGTACCGCTCTTCCCACGGTCACCCTCCCCTTGTCGTTCGAGGTCGGACACGGTAGCCGAGGTGCGCGCGGGCGGCGCTCCCCGGTTGGGGGGCGCCGCCGGAGCCGTCGGATCAGGCCGGTCAGACCTCCAGTTCCGCCTCGATCCGCCGCAACTGGTGCCGGGCCATGGCCAGGTTGGCGCGCTTGGCGTCGAGCACCAGGTAGAGGAAGAGGCCGTTGCCGCCGCGCCCGGTGATCAGGCGGATCAGGTGGTACGCGTCGGTCAGGGTGATCAGGATGTCCTCGATCTCGCCCTTGAGGCCGAGGTGTTCCATGGTGCGCAGCTTGGCGCGGACGACGTCGGTGTTCCCGGCGGCGGCGACGGTGAGGTCGAACCCCTTGCTGCCGCCGATCGTGCCCAGTGCCATGCCGCTGGTGTAGTCCACGAGGGCGGCGCCGGTCGCACCCTCGATGGACGCGAGGGCCTCTTTCAGCGCGGTCTCGGTGTTGGTCATGGTGTGCGGTGTCCTTTCAACTCTCACTGGTGGTAGGTGTGTTGGGAGTGGTTCGGGGGGTGGGGCGTGGGGTGGTGGCGCGTGGTGTCCGGCGGGGCATGGTCGACCTGACCGTGGCCTTGGCCGGTGCCTGGGGCGAGATCGCGGCCGCGGTCGCGTCGGAGCCGTTCGCCCCGTTGGCGGTTCGGGCCACGGACCGGGCCAGGTTCCTGGTGGCCGCCCTGGCGCCCGCCGCGGCCTGCTCGTCGGGCCGTGGCAGCGCATCCACCAGTTCGCCGATCCGGCCGCCCGCCCGGCGGCCCTCCAGGTGCAGCCGGCCCACGTTGACGCGGTCCTGGGTGAGCAGCGTCAGTACGGCGGAGGAACCCGCCGCGTACGTCGCCACATAGCCTTGGTCGCCGCGCAGCAGCAGTTCACGGAGATCGCCCCGGCCGGCGGCGTCCGTCATCCGTACGGCGACGCCCAGCGCGGCCGCGGTGAGCGCCGCCAGGCCCTCGGGTTCCACCCCGGGGGTGTCGTGGGCGAGGACCAGCCCGTCCACGCTGGCCGCCAGCGCGCCGGTCAACTGGGGTACACGGGCCCTCAACCGGTGTAGTTCGTCGAGGACTTCGGCCTCCGCGGCCATGAGCAGTCTCCTCTCGGCGGGACGCTCCCGCTGCCGCTCAAAGGGCCTCCAGCGCATCCCTGAGCCTTTGCAGTAGAGCCACGTCGGGGTCGGGGGTGGTGAGCGGCCAAGGTGGGGTGAAGGGTGCGGCCCCGACACCGGCCGTGAGCCCGGCCGACGGATCACGGCCCGGGGCGGACGGTGCGGGGTGCCCCGGGACGACCCGGGTGAGGTGCCCGGGGGCGACCGGTGCGAGCGGGCTCGGGTGGCCGGGGTCGGCCGGTGGGAGCCGGTGCGGGTCGAGCGGCGCGGGGTGGCCCGACTCGACCGGTGTGAGGTGCCGTGCGTCGGCCGGTGCGAGACCGCCCGGGGCCGTCGGCGTGTGGCGCTTCGCGTCGGCCGGGGTGAGGTGCTCCGGGTGGGGGAGCGGGGACTGGTCCGGGCCGGGTGGTGGTGGGGGAGGGCCCGGCGGGCGGGCGGGGGCGGGGTCCCGGCGGGTGGCAGGGGCGGGGTCCGGCCCTGCCGGAGCCAGCGGTGCGGGAGCCGGCGTTGTCGAAGCCCGCCCTGCGGGAGCCGGGGGTGCCGGGGCCGGGACGCGTCGGGCCGTGGATATGAGGCCGGCCGCCGCCAGTCTTCGCACGTCCACGAGGGTGTGGAAGGCGGGGCGCCCCAGACTCAGGGAGATCTCGGCGGCCGTGCGGAAGCCGTCGACCTGCCCGAGCACGGCTCCCTGCCGGGCCGGGACCGACGGTGCGTCCGGGCCGACCGCTCTGACCAGTGGAGCCTCGTCCGTCGCCGGGTCGGGCCAGATACGGTGCAGAAGGTCGCGGCGGCGCCGGGCCTCGCGCTCCACGGCGGCCACCGGCACCGGCCGGATCGGCCCCAGCCAGTGCGCGGCCCCGTAACGGAAGCTGGCCGGCGCGCTGCTCGGGCCGAGGACGAAGTACGCCGCGTCGAAGAGCGCGCCCGCGTGGCACAGCTCCAGCGCGCCCCGGGCGACCCGGCCGCTGTCCACCAGGAACCGCCCGACCCGCAGCCCCGCCCCGGCCGTGTCGACCGCCTCCCGCCAGCCGTCGGAGTCCAGGATGCCGCCGGTGGCGAGCAGGACGTCGAGACCCGGGGAGCGGGGGCTCTCGGCGTGCACGACCTTCCCCTCGGACAGGTACAGCGACCCGCTCTCGCGCAGCAGGACGCCGGTGGCCCCCTCGGCGGCGAGCCGGCTCAGCATCGGGGAGACGGCCTGCCGGAAGTGCTCTCCGCGCACGGGCAGCGGGGGCGCCGGTGTGGTGATCACGCTCATGCCAGCACCAGCCGTCCGGCCATCTCGCCGAGCCGGATCCGGGCCAGCGCGAGGTTGCCGTCCGTACGCGCCAGCCACAGGTGCAGGAACACACTGCTGTCGAACGTCGTCCGCACGAACCGCAGCACGTGGTACGTGTCCCGGTTGCTGACGATCAGGTCCTCGACCGGCAGATCAGCCCCGGACCAGTCGGAACCCTCCTCCGGTGCGAACGCCCGGTGCTCCGCCGCGAGCCGCGCCAGTTCCGCCGCCTCCGCCGCTGTCGTCTCGTGGTCACCGCCGGGTGCCTCCCCGACCGTGCCCAGCGCCAGTCCGCTGGTCCAGTCGACCACCGCGGCGCCCAAGGCACCGGGCAGCCTCATGGCTTCCACCAGACACTCGTCGATTCCGGGCACCGTGGCTCCCCTCCTGCCTGCGGTTCGGCTGAGTGACGCAGACGCTACGCAACGTGTGCGCGAGGGGTGAGAGATCTGGCATTTTCCAGCGGAACATGCGGACAGGTGACTAGGGTGGGTCGACTTGCCTGCTTTTCACCGCTGTTGGGCCCGGGAACAGGCCCGGCGCGCTGAGGTGGACCTATGCGGCCGACCTGCATGGCGGGCGCGGACGGAACGCCGCGCCTTCACCATTCTGAGGGGCGCGAGGGGCGCGCGAGAGGGAGCTTCTGCGAACTTGGGGCGCGGGCAAGTCCTTCACGGGCGCGAGCCGGCAGGCGCCGGTCAGAGCCCCAGCAGTCCCGACCGCTCCCCTCCCCCCGCCTCTGCCACGATCTCCTCCACGCTCTGCGCCTGCCGTACCACCGCGAACCGCATCTGCCCCTCCCCGGGCGCGTACCCGTAGATCCCGGGCCGGGGCAGGGAGTTGTACGCGTAGTGGTGCGCGAAGTAGTACGCGCCGGTGTCCAGCGCGGCCGCGTAGTCCCCCGGCTCGAACAACGGCAGCGAACGCCCCTCCGCCAGCAGATCCCCGGCGAAACAGGCGGGCCCCGCGACGTCCTGCGGCACCGCCGGCCCCTCCTTCACGCGGCCCTTCGCGTCGTACGCGGCGATCCGCAGCGGCCAGGACCCGGGCGCGTACACCGTCCGGGTCGCCACCTGCACCCCGGCGTGGGTGACCGCGATGGCCCGGCCGCCCGCGCTCTTCGTGTACTCCACCCGGGCGACGACCGTCCCGTGCTTCGCCAGCAGCGACCGCCCGAACTCGGTCACCAGCCCGTACCGCCCGTCGAACAGCCCCGGCACCGCCTCCGCCAGCAGCCGCGCGTACTGCTCGTACGTCGGTGTGGCCGCCTCCGAGGCGAAGTTCACCGGCAGCCCGCCGCCGATGTCGATCGTGTCGATCTGCCGCCGCCCGATCCGCCGGTTGATCTCCTCCGCCAGTTCGTACGTCTCCGTGATCCCCCGCGTCATCAGCGACAGCGGGATCCCCTGCGACCCGGTGTGCGCGTGCAGCCGGCTCAGCCACGGCCGCTTCAGATACGCCTGGACGACCCACTCCCGGGCCCCCTCGTCCCGGAGTGCCACCCCGAACTTCGAGGTGGCCGTCGCCGTGGACAGCGCGTCGATCGCGCCACCGCCGACCTGCGGGTTCACCCGGATGCCGACGGGCGAGCGGGTGGTGGCCGACCGGACGAGCGCGTCGATACGGTCCAGCTCCTGCGGGTTGTCCGCGTTGACGGCGATGCCGAGCGCCAGCGCCTCCCGCAGCTCGGCCGGCGTCTTGGCGGGGGAGTCGAGCACGGTCAGCGTCGGCGGCACCCCGGCCGCCCGAGCCAGGGCCAGCTCCCCCGCGCTCGCCACCTCCGCGCCGATCCCCGCCTCGCGCAGCAGCCGCAGCACGGGCACGAGCGGCGTCGCCTTCACCGCGAACGCGTGCAGCACCGGCGTCCCCGGCGCCGTCACCGCGTCGAAGGCCCTGCGCAGTGCCCCGGCCGACGCCCGGATCCCGGTCACGTCGAGCAGGGCGACGACCGGCTCGCCGGGACCGAGGAGCCCCTGCTCCACCGCCGCCCGCACCGCCTCGTCCCGTCGCGCGGCCCGCTCGCCGTCGGTGTCGAACAGGCGCAGCGTGCGCTCGGCCTCCTCCTCGTCGTGCCGACCGCCGGGCCGCTCCCCTTCGGTCCCGTGCGTCACGTCTCCCATCTCTTCCCCCGTTGTCGTGTCGTCGTCCGCACCCATAGGGCCAGTGTGTCCAGCCAAACATCCACGGCGTGCCGCCGCTGGCCCTACGGGTGTATTGACTAGTTCTATTCAGCAAGTCAGGATGTGAATAGTTGCTGTAAAGCGAGGAGGCAGACCCGTGTCAGGACCCCGCCCCGTCCGAGCGCCGCGCGGTACGGAACTCAGCGCCCTGGGCTGGCAGCAGGAAGCCGCCCTGCGCATGCTCCAGAACAACCTCGACCCCGAGGTCGCCGAGCACCCCGACAAGCTCGTCGTCTACGGCGGCACGGGCAAGGCCGCCCGCGACTGGCGCTCCTTCGACGCCATGGTCCGCACCCTGAGGACGCTCAAGCAGGACGAGACCATGCTGGTCCAGTCCGGCCGCCCCGTCGGCGTCATGCAGACCCACGAGTGGGCCCCCCGTGTCCTCATCGCCAACTCCAACCTCGTCGGCGACTGGGCCAACTGGGAGGAGTTCCGCCGGCTGGAACAGCTCGGGCTGACCATGTACGGGCAGATGACCGCCGGTTCCTGGATCTACATCGGCACCCAGGGCATCCTCCAGGGCACCTACGAGACCTTCGCCGCCGTCGCCGCCAAGAAGTTCTCCGGCACCCTCGCCGGGACGATCACCCTCACCGCCGGCCTCGGCGGCATGGGCGGCGCCCAGCCCCTCGCCGTGACCATGAACGACGGCGTCGCGCTCTGCATCGACTGCGACCCCCGCGCCATCGAGCGCCGCATCGAGCACCGCTACCTCGACGTCAAGGCCGACTCCCTCGACCACGCCCTCCAGTTGGCCGTCGAGGCCCGTGACGCCCGCCGCCCCCTGTCCATCGGCGTCCTCGGCAACGCCGCCGACCTGGTCCCGCAGCTCCTCGCCATGGGCGCCCCCATCGACATCGTCACCGACCAGACCTCCGCCCACGACCCGCTCGCCTACCTGCCCGTCGGCGTCGACTTCGACGACATGGCGTCGTACGCGGCCAAGGACCCGGCCGGTTTCACCACGCGCGCCCGCGAGTCCATGGCCCGCCACGTCCAGGCCATGGTCGGCTTCCAGGACGCCGGGGCGGAGGTCTTCGACTACGGCAACTCCATCCGGGGCGAGGCCCAACTCGCCGGGTATGAAAGGGCGTTCGCCTTCCCCGGTTTCGTCCCCGCCTACATCCGGCCGCTGTTCTGCGAGGGCAAGGGCCCCTTCCGATGGGCGGCCCTCTCCGGCGACCCCGCCGACATCGCCAAGACCGACAAGGCGATCCTCGACCTGTTCCCCGAGAACGAGTCCCTGCACCGCTGGATCAGGATGGCGGGCGAGCGCGTCCATTTCCAGGGCCTCCCGGCCCGCATCTGCTGGCTCGGCTACGGCGAACGCGACAAGGCCGGCGAGCGCTTCAACGACATGGTGGCCTCCGGAGAGCTGGCCGCGCCGCTCGCGATCGGCCGCGACCACCTCGACTGCGGCTCCGTCGCCTCCCCCTACCGCGAGACCGAGGCCATGCTCGACGGCTCGGACGCGATCGCCGACTGGCCGCTGCTGAACGCGATGGTCAACGTGGCCTCCGGGGCGTCCTGGGTGTCCCTGCACCACGGCGGTGGCGTGGGCATGGGCCGCTCCATCCACGCCGGCCAGGTGACCGTGGCAGACGGCACGAAGCTGGGCGGCGAGAAGATCCGCCGGGTACTGACCAACGACCCCGGCATGGGCGTCATCCGGCACGTGGACGCCGGGTACGACATCGCGGAGTCCGTCGCCGACGAGCGGGGCGTACGGGTACCGATGCGCGAGGGTGAGGGCGAGGACGCGTGACGCGGAGCGAAGGGGGGTGTGGCGGCAGCGCTTCGGTGGGGGCCGAGGCCTCGTCGCCGCATGCTGGTCCGGCCGCGGGGAGCGGTGCCGCCGACCGGACCGGTGCGGGGAGCGGTCGTGCCGGGGCCCCGCAGGATCCTGGGCGAGCGCCCCTCGCGCGGGGTGCCTCCTTCCATGAGATGTGGCGGGAGCTCAGGCCCATCGGGCGGCACTCCGAGTCCGGGGGATACCGCCGGTTCGCGTGGACCGGGGCCGACGCCGAGTGCCGGGCCTGGTTCGAGGAGCAGGCCCGGGACCGGGGGTTGGACTACGAGGTCGACCGCAACGGGAACCAGTGGGCCTGGCTCGGCGACCCCGCCGCCGGGGATGCTGTCGTCACCGGGTCGCATCTCGACTCCGTGCCCGACGGCGGCGCCTTCGACGGCCCCCTCGGCGTCGTGTCGTCCTTCGCCGCGCTCGACGAACTCCGCGCCCGGGGCGCCCGGTTCGACAAGCCGCTCGCCATCGTCAACTTCGGCGACGAGGAGGGCGCCCGGTTCGGGCTGGCCTGCGTGGGGTCCAGGCTCGCCGCCGGGCACCTGACCGTCGAGCAGGCGGGCCGGCTGACCGACGCGGACGGGGTCACCCTGCCGCGGGCCATGGAGGCGGCCGGGTACGACCCGGAGGGCATCGGCCCGGACCCGGAACGGCTCGCACGGATCGGCGCGTTCGTCGAACTGCACGTCGAGCAGGGACGGGCCCTGGACCTCTCCGGCGACGCCGTCGGCATCGCCAGCTCCATCTGGCCGCACGGCCGGTGGCGGTTCGACTTCCGCGGCGAGGCCAACCACGCGGGCACCACACGGCTCGTGGACCGCCGGGACCCCATGCTGTCGTACGCGGAGACCGTGCTCGCGGCCCGCCGTGAGGCGCGGCTCGCCGGAGCCGTCGCCACCTTCGGCAAGATCTCCGTCGAGCCGAACGGCGTCAACGCCATCCCCTCCCTCGTACGCGGCTGGCTCGACTCCCGTGCCGAGGACCAGACGACACTGGACACGGTCGTCGGCGCGATCGAGGAGGCGGCCCGTGATTTCGCCCGCGAGCACGGCGTCGAACTGGACGTCGTCCGGGAGTCCTTCACCCCCGTCGTCGAGTTCGAACACGCCCTGCGGGACGAGATCGCCCGCATCCTGGGCCAGGACACGGCCGACCTGAAGGTGCCGGTGCTCGGGACCGGCGCCGGACACGACGCCGGGATCCTCTCCGGGACCGTCCCGACCGCCATGCTGTTCGTACGCAACCCGACGGGCGTCTCGCACTCCCCGGCCGAGCACGCCGCCGAGGACGACTGCCTGGCCGGGGTGACCGCGCTCGCCGACGTACTGGAAGGGCTGGCCCGCAGGTGACGGAGACGACCTACTGGCTCGAACACGCCTGGCTCGGCACCGACGTCGAGCCGGGGGTGACCCTCACGGTCACCACCGAAGGCCGCGTCGGCGCCGTGCGCACCGGCACGCCCACCCCGCCCCCGGGCGCGGTCGTCCTGCGCGGCCTGACCCTGCCCGGTCTCGCCAACGCCCACAGCCACGCCTTCCACCGCGCCCTGCGCGGCACAGTCCAGGTCGGCTCGGGCACCTTCTGGACCTGGCGCGAGGTCATGTACCGGGTGGCGGACCGGCTGACCCCGGACACCTACCACGCACTCGCGCGAGCCGTGTACGCGGAGATGGCGCTGGCCGGGATCACGGCCGTCGGCGAGTTCCACTACGTGCACCACGCCCCCGGCGGCACCCCGTACGCCGACCCGAACGCCATGGGTGAGGCGCTGATCGAGGCCGCCGCCGAGGCGGGCATCCGGATCACCCTCCTCGACACGGCCTACCTCTCCGCCGGCTTCGGCAAGGCCCCCGACCCCCACCAGCTCCGCTTCTCCGACGGCACGGCCGAGGCCTGGGCCGAACGCTGTTCAGTTCTCAAGGACCGGGATCACGCGCGGATCGGTGCGGCCGTGCACTCCGTACGGGCCGTGCCGGCGGGACAGTTGGCGACGGTGGCGCGGTGGGCCGAGGAACGGCGGGCCCCGCTCCATGTGCACCTGTCGGAGCAGACGGCGGAGAACGACGCCTGCCTGGCGGCGCACGGCTGCACCCCCGCCCGGCTCCTCGCCGACCACGGCGTGCTGGGCCCCCGTACCACCGGCGTCCACAACACCCACCTCACCGACGAGGACATCGCCCTCCTCGGCGGCAGCGGCACCGGCACCTGTATGTGCCCCACCACCGAACGGGACCTCGCGGACGGCATCGGACCGGCCGTCGCCCTGCAACGCGCCGGCTCCCCGCTCTCCCTCGGCTCCGACAGCCACGCCGTCATCGACCTGCTCGAAGAGGCGCGCGCGATGGAGCTGAACGAGCGCCTGCGCACCCGTACGCGCGGTCACTGGACGGCGGCGGCCCTCCTGCGGGCGGCCTCGGCCGACGGCCACGCGGCGATCGGCTGGCACGACGCCGGCACCCTGGAGACGGGCGCGCTCGCCGACTTCACGACGATCGCGCTCGACTCCGTCAGGACAGCGGGGCCGCTTCCACGGCTCGGCGCGGAGACGGCTGTATTCGCCGCGTCGGCAGCAGACGTGTCGCACACGGTGGTGGGAGGTCGGCACGTCGTACGGGACGGGGCGCACGCGCTCGTACCGGATGTGCCGAGAGCCCTCGCGGACGCCGTCGCCGCACTGCGCGGATGACCCCCGGCGGCACGAGCGAACGGCCCGCCCCCGGACCCGACTCCGCCCGCGAACCCCACTTCGCTCCCGAACCCGACCCGACCGCCGACCAGGCAACCAAGGACGCCATGAGCAGCCCGACGACCGACAGCCCCGCCCACTCGGCGAGCACCGCCAGCACGCTCATCACCAACATCGCTGCCCTGGTCACCAACGACCCCTCCCTCGGCGACGGTTCCCCCCTCGGACTGATCCAGGACGCGGCCGTCGTCATCGACGGTGAACGCATCGCGTGGACCGGTGATCAAAGCAAAGCACCCGCCACTGACAATCGCGTCGACGCCGGTGGGCGGGCGGTGATCCCGGGCTTCGTGGACTCCCACTCCCACCTCGTCTTCGCGGGTGACCGGACCGCCGAGTTCAACGCCCGTATGTCCGGCCGGGCCTACAGCGCGGGCGGCATCCGCACGACCGTCGCCGCCACCCGCGCCGCAACCGACGAGGAACTGGAGGCCAACCTCACCCGCTACCTCGGCGAGGCACTCCGCCAGGGCACGACCACCTTCGAGACCAAGTCGGGCTACGGCCTGACCGTCGAGGACGAGGCACGGGCGCTGCGCATCGCCGCGCGGCACACGGACGAGGTGACCTACCTCGGCGCCCACATCGTCTCCCCGGATCACGCCGAGGACCCCGCCGCCTACGTGGCCCTCGTCACCGGCGAGATGCTGGACGCCTGTGCCCCGTACGCCCGTTGGATCGACGTCTTCTGCGAGAAAGGCGCCTTCGACGGCGACCAGGCCCGCGCGATCCTCACGGCCGGCAAGGCCAGGGGCCTGCACCCGCGCATCCATGCCAACCAGCTCTCCTACGGCCCCGGCGTCCGGCTTGCCGTGGAACTGGACGCGGCCAGTGCGGACCACTGCACCCACCTCACCGACGCCGACGTGGACGCCCTCGCGAACAGCCGTACGGTCGCCACGCTGCTCCCCGGCGCCGAGTTCTCCACCCGCGCCGAGTGGCCGGACGCCCGGCGCCTCCTCGACGCGGGCGTCACCGTCGCCCTCTCCACGGACTGCAACCCCGGCTCGTCCTTCACCTCGTCCGTCCCCTTCTGTGTCGCGCTCGCCGTGCGGGACATGGGGATGACGCCGGACGAGGCCGTCTGGTCGGCCACGGCCGGGGGTGCGAGGGCGCTTCGCCGCGACGACATCGGACGCCTCACGCCGGGCGCGTACGCCGACCTCGCGCTGCTGGACGCACCCAGCCACGTCCACCTCGCCTACCGGCCGGGCGTCCCCCTGGTCAGCGGGGTGTGGCGCAGGGGAGCGCGCGTCGCCTGACCACAGCCGGGCGCTGACCGGCGCGGGCGGACCGGTGTGGGGCGCGGGCGGCGGTGCCCGGTGCCGGCGGCGGTGCCCCGTGTCAGCTGGAGACCGGTCCCGCGCCCGCGCGCCAGCGCTGCCCGTCGCGTCCGGACGCCTCGGTGAAGGAGACGGAGCCGAGGGCGTCCGGGGTCACGGCGTGCCCCGGCGCGATCGCCGGGCGGATCATGCCGCGGGAGTCGACCTCGAACCGCAGGTTGTCGCCGTTGTCCCCGTCGAGCGAGTCGCAGTCCCAGATGCCCACGCCGTCGTCGGTCGCCCCTCGGCTGTCGAGGCACAGGTCGGGATCGGCGAACGACTGGAGGGCGTCCCGGCGGGAGTCGAGGCGCCAGCGCTGGGTGTCCCGCGAGGAGCAGGTGGCCGTGACGACGTCGGTGCCCTTCTCCAACTCGCCCCGGATGTCCAGGCACAGGCCCGACGCGACGTTCACCACCTGGGTGTAGGCGCCGTTCAGCGGGGGCCCGTACGGCAACGACGGCTTCGTCGGGCCAGGCGTCGACGGATCCGGACTCGGGCTCTTGGTCGGCTTCTCCTTCTCCGGAGTCTTCGAGGGGCTCGCGGTCTCCGAGGGGGTCGGGGACGGTGTCGGGCTCGGCGGGACGGTCGGGGGCACCGTGCTCGGGGGCGGTACGACGGGCGTGGTGCCGGAGCCCGCCTCGTCGTCGGACGAGGAGCCGACCGACCCCGAGAACACCAGGAACGCCAACAGCGGCGCCAACGCCACGCCGAGCGCCACCGAGGTCAACGCGACCCGACGCGACGACGACCACCTGGCCCCCGAGGCCCCGGCCCCGTCCTCGCCACCACTCGAACGCAACGACCGGGTCCAGCCCACACTCCGGGCCGCCCCGCCACCGACTCCCGCACCGAACCCGGGCCCGCCACCGAACTCGGTCCCGCCACCGCTCTCCGCGCGCTCCCCACCACCGACATCGGAACCGCTGCCCGAACCCGCAACCGAACCCGAGTCGGAACTGAAGTCGGAACTGGAGCCAGGGCCGGCAGGGCCGGCAGGGACGGCGGCCCAGGCCTCGGCCACCGCCTCGGCCGCCGCTGCCGAGCCCTCGGTCCGCGTCCCGGTCGCGCCCCGCGTGTATTCCGTACCGCCCCACGGCAGCAACCCCTCCGCGAGAGTCGCGCGCGGGCTGTCACGCAGGGCGCACAGCTCCTCGTACGCGCCGGCGCAGTGCCGGCAGTGCTCCATGTGGGCCTGCAGATCGGTGCTGTGGCGAGGGGTGTCGGGCCGTACGGACTCCTCGATCAGCCGGCGGAAGTCCTGGCAGCGCGGGTCGTCGGAGGCGGCCAGCCGCACGCTCAGACAGGCCCGGCGCAGGGCGTGGAGCGCGGACTCCCGCTTGTACGTGACGTCGGCGGGGGTGAGGCCGAGCAGGACGGCCGTACGGTCGTCCGGTTCCCGCTCCACGACGCCGTACCAGATGAGGCCCTGCGGTTGGGGCGGCAGCAGTTCGAACGCCGCGAGCAGGGGCGGGACCCGGCCATCGGGGCCCGTCGTGTCCAGCACGCCCCGCAGGGCGGGGGCGAGACCGGTCGCGCCGCCGTCGGTGGCCCAGCCGGCGGTGACCCGCGCGGTCAGCAGGAGCAGCCGGTGGCGCCAGGGCACGGTCGGTTCGACCCCCCGGGCCGTCTCCTTGGTGGCGACCGTGAACGCCTGGGTGGCCAGCTCCCGTGCCGCGGACTCGCTCGCGGCGCACAGCCGGGCGTAGGCGAGGACCGAGGCGTGGTGGCGCTCGCGCAGTTCGCGCAGGGCCACGTACGCGGTCGGTGAGTCGGAACGTAACAGCGCGGTGAGGCGGGTGTCGGACGCGTTCGCGTGCCGGTGCTCGGACCCGTCGCCGGGGCGTGCGCCCGGCGTGCCGGTGTTCCGGTGGTCCTCATGGCCGTCGTCGCCGTCGGGGCGCTCGTCCCGAGCCCGAGTCATCCTCGTGCCTCCTCGCACCCCCGTGTCCACCCGTCGGCCTCTGGCATACCGAACAGTCTGACGCGTGACCATAGTGGCTGAAGGTGAACCGAGGGGAAGGGGTTTCTTGCGGTAAGGGGGTGATAGGGGAGGAGACAGGGGTCGGGCCGGGAACGGTTCGGCCGGGTACGTCAGGAGTGTCGCAACTCCCGCCGCACCCGGCCGACTTCGATCTCCGTCGCGACGGACGGTCACTCCTCCAGCGTCAGTCCCTTGCGCAGACGCACCAGCGTGCGCGACAGCAACCGGGACACGTGCATCTGGGAGATGCCGAGTTCGTCCCCGATCTCGGACTGCGTCATGCCGGCCACGAACCGCAGCGACAGGATCTTCCGGTCGCGCGGCGGCAGTTCGGCGATCAGCGGCTTCAGGGACTCGACGTACTCGATGCCTTCGAGGCCGTGGTCCTCGTAGCCGATCCGGTCCGCCAGGGCGCCCTCGGAGTCGTCCTCCTCGGGCTGGGCGTCCAGGGACGAGGCGGTGTACGCGTTGGACGCCGCCATGCCCTCGACGACCTCGTCGTTCGTCAGCCCGAGGCGCTCCGCCAGCTCTCCCACCGTCGGAGCGCGATCGAGCTTCTGGGCGAGCTCGTCACCGGCCTTGGCCAGATCGAGCCGGAGTTCCTGGAGTCTGCGCGGCACCCGCACGGACCAACTCGTGTCGCGGAAGAAGCGCTTGATCTCGCCGACGATCGTCGGCATCGCGAACGTGGGGAACTCGACGCCCCTGCTCAGTTCGAAGCGGTCGATCGCCTTGATGAGGCCGATCGTGCCGACCTGGATGATGTCCTCCATGGGTTCGCTGCGCGAGCGGAACCGGGAGGCGGCGAACTTCACCAGAGCCAGGTTGAGTTCGACCAGGGTGTTGCGGACGTACGAGTACTCGTACGTGCCTTCCTCAAGGGATTCGAGCCGCTCGAAGAGGGTCTTGGACAGGGCACGTGCGTCCACCGGTCCCACCTCGTCGTACGGGGGGATCTCCGGGAGGTCGGCGAGCGCGTCGCCCGGATGGTGGGCGAGGTCGTCCTGCGTCTCTTCCGGGGCGGATGCCGACGTCGCCCTCTGGGTATGCGATTCGTCGAGCCGGGGTGACATGATGTCCTCCATCGTTCTCGGCATATGGCCGCCGATGCCCATACGTGCACTGCGGTGTGCGGCGCCTCCAAAGCCGGCCGTGTCGATTGGTGTCACTACTAGCCCTACCCGGTTTCCCGAGGTCGTCGCAAGTGCCTCCTGTGGCGAAATGTCCCTTTGTGGGCGATTGTTCGGGTGTCGGAGAGTGTGGAGAAGGCGTAGTGTTCGAGGGCGAGTCAGCAGTCACAACGGTCGGGAGAGAGACGGCATGGACCGTGGGACGGTCGGCAGCGCACAGTCGGGCCGACTACGGGTCGAGGTGCGGGAAGAGGGCCCCAGCGCCGTCGTGACCCCGGCGGGTGAGCTCGATCACCACACCGCCGATCTGTTGCGTGAGCCACTCGAGAGCTGCCTGGACAAGGGGTTCACCCGTCTGGTGGTGGACTGCTCACGCCTGGAGTTCTGCGACTCCACCGGGCTCAACGTCCTGCTGGGCGTGCGGCTCAGGGCGGAGGCGGCGGGCGGCGGCGTCCATCTGGCGGGCATGCTCCCGGCGGTGGCGCGGGTCTTCGAGATCACCGGGGCGGACGCGGTGTTCACCGTCCACGACAGCCTTGAGGCCGCCCTGGGTGACTAGGGCCGCCGACCGGCCCGCCCGTGACCTCCGTCACGGGCGCCGTCGACCGTGACGGTCGACGCCGTCGGGTCGGCGGCCTCCGCCGCTCGTACGTTCCGGGGCGTCCCCGGGTGTCGCACCCCGACCGTCGGGTTATTCGCGTCACAGGTTCTGTGCCGAAAACGTGGGTGTTCTGACGGTTCGCTCGGGCAGGAGACATCCTGGACGCGTCGGTGGTGACCCGGATACGACCGGGTCATGGCCCGGTGGCACGGATGTACCGCGAGGTGTGACGGAAGTACGGATGGCGCAACGGATGACTGCAGAGAACGGCATGCACCGCGGGTCTTCGTCCCGCACCCTTGATAAGTCCTGAATCGTGAACTGGTGAATCGGTGAGGTGAAGCGCTGATGAGCACCACCCGGCCTTTCTCGCCGGGCGACCGCGGCCCGGAACCGGGTGCCGGCGGCGCTTCCGGGATGCCGGGCGGAGACCCGCCCGAGGCCCCCGCCGCGAACCGGCTTCCCCGTCGACTCGGCTTCGACGGCGAGAGCGGCGTGGTGCCGCTCGCCCGTGACTTCACCCGCCAGGCGCTGTACGAGTGGGGGTGGCTGCCGGCCGCGACCGCGGACCAGCGGGCCGCGGCCGAGGACGTGCTGCTGGTCGTCTCCGAACTGGTCACCAACGCCTGCCTGCACGCCGGGGGTCCGTCCGAACTGCGCATCGGGTGCGACAACAAGGTGCTGCGCATCGAGGTTTCCGACCGGGGGACGGGCAGCCCGGCCCCGCGCACACCGCACCGGGCCGGACGGCCGGGCGGGCACGGGATGTTCATCGTGCAGCGGCTCTGCCTGGACTGGGGGGTCGTACGGGCTCCCGGGGCGTCCGGGAAGACGGTGTGGGCGGAGCTGGGAGCACCCGCGTAGCCGCTCCCGCGTGGCCGCTCCCGCGTGGCCGCACCCGCGTGGCCGCACCCGCGTAGCCGCTCCCTCCCTTTCGTGAACCGCGGGCGGCCGTCGAGGCGTGCGCCGAAGCCGTCGCCACGCATCCGAACACATCCGACACTTGCGCGTGTCTTCCTTCTCCGAGGGCCCCGGCGTACCTTGAGCCGCCGATCTGATGTTCCGTCAGAATGTGGGGTGCCGAGGTGTCGTACCGGACGTACCAGAAACGAACCGCCGCGCTCGCGACCCTCGCGGCCCTGGCCGGCTCGGCGGTGCTGATGGCCGCCCCGGTGGCCCATGCCGAGGTCGTGGACGTCGAGTACAACTGCAAGACGCCGATCGGGGACAAGTCCGCGGTGTCGCCGATCGACATCAAGGGCGTCGAGAGCGGTGACGGCTACAAGATCACGATGTCGTGGCAGAAGGGCGTCTCGTCCAGCCCGGTCGAGCTGGGCAAGGGTGCGATGACGCCGAGCGCCACGATCGAACTGGGCGGGGCCGAGAGCGGCACGCTCACGGTGACGGGGCCGGCGAACCAGGAGGCGATCCCGGCCAACACCCCGATCAAGATCAACGACCTGAGCGGCACGTACACCCCGAAGGAGACCGGCAAGGTCGAGTTCACGGCGGGTGTGCTCACCATCAAGGCCCTCGGCACGGTCACCACCTGCACGCCGGGCAACGATCCCGGGCCGTCGCTGACCCTCGACGTCACCGCCGCGGGCGGTTCGGGGGGCGGGTCCGCCACGGGTGGTTCGGGCGGGTCGAGCACTACGGGCGGTACGGGTGGTTCGGGTGGTTCGGGCGGCGAGTTGCCGCAGACCGGGCCCCTGGACTCGGCGGTCGCCCTCGGCACACTCGGCGGCACGGTGCTGCTCGCGGGCACGGCCGGCGTGCTGTGGGTGACGCGCAGGAACCAGGCGGTACGTCGCTGACGGGAGCCGAATGTGATCAGAAGGCGGCGGAGGCGGATCCCGGCGTCGTGCGTGACCCCGTACGCGAGCTCGTACGTGACCTCGTACGTGACCTCGTACGCGGCTTCCCGCGCGGCGTCGGTGAGGGTGCTCACGGTGACGGTGCTCGCCCTCGCCCTGGGGCTGCCGGCACCGCTCGCGGACGGTCTCGCACAGGCACAGGCACGGATGCGGACGCAGGCGTCCGCGCAGCCGCAGGGGCGGGCGGCCGCGGGGGAGCAGACCGTGAAGCTGTCCAAGTCGGAGGCGGGGACCGGTGGTTCGGTCACCGTGACCGGCAGCGGCTGGCGGCCGAAGGCGATCCTGATGGTGCTGATCTGCGGTCGGTCGACGCCGTCGAGGGGGGTGCCCGGGGGCACCGACTCCTGTGCCAACGCCGACGGACGGGCCGTCACCGCCGACGACAAGGGCGCGTTCCGCCGGGAGTTGCCGGTGGCGGAGCCCCCGGTGCCGTGCCCGTGCGTCGTGCACGTCTCCACCATCACCGGCCCCAAGGCCGAGGCCGACGCGGCGTTCCGGGTCGCCGGGCACTCGGTCGAGCCGCTGCCGCGGGAGGCGGCCGGCGGACGGCTGTCCCTGTTGGCGGACGGCCGACTGACGGGCTCCAGCGGGCTGTTGACCTGGTTCGGGGCACCGCCCGCCCGTGAACTGGTCCTCACCGTCGGCAACGTCGGTACCTCCCCGGTGAAGGACCCGGTCTTCCAGGTCGGCACCTCCCACGGCGTGTTCGCGCCGCGCTGGGAGGAACAGCGGTGGCGCGGCACGGTCCGGCCGGGCGGCGAGGCCCGCATCACCCTGCCCGTCGACCTCGCGGCCGGGGCCCACGGCGACTACACCGTCTCCCTCAAGTACGGCGGCAGGGTCCTCACCGAGCAGACGTGGAGCGTGGGCCGCCCCTGGGGCGTCACCCTCTTCTGGCTGATGCTGGGCCTCGTCGTGCCGGCCGCGCTGTTCCGGATCGGCATGGCGGTGGTGGACCGCGTGCGGCCGGGGCGCGAGGCTCCCGCGCGGAAACGCCGGAGGCGCCGGCTCCCCGACCTCCCCGCCTGGTTTCCCAAGCCGCCCCCGTCGACCGCCGCCCACGCCCAACCCCGGGCGCCGGCCGCGTCCCGCACCCCCTCGACCCTCCCGTGGTTCACGCCGGACACGGACACGGACACGGAGACGGACGCGAGCGCGAACGCGAACGCGAACGGGGATACGGGCATGGATGCGGGCGCGAGCGCGGACGCAGGGGCGGCACGGGCCGCGCACCTCTCCTCGTCGCCGGAAGACAGGTAGGCGTGAGCGTGAGGAGCGTGGACGCGAATGACGCGAATGACGCGAAAGGGGCCGCCGCACCCTCCTGGGTGCGGCGGCCCCTCCCACGACCGTCGGGTACGAACCGTCGGGTACGAACCGTCGGGTACGAACCGTCGGGCACGAACCCTCGGGCCTCGGCCTCAGTCGACGTCGCCCGTGAGGGCCCTGACCTTCTTGCGGTACATGTAGATCGCGAAGCCGGCCAGGACGGCGAGGGTGGCCTCGACGGCGACCATGCCGGTGCCGCTGAGGTCGAAGCCGCCGACGGCCGGGTTGGAGAGCAGCCCGGTGATCGAGTCGCCCGCGGTGACCGCGAGGAACCAGACGCCCATCATCTGGCTGGCGTACTTGGCCGGCGCCATCTTCGTCGTCACCGACAGGCCGACGGGGGAGAGACACAGCTCACCGACGGTCTGGATGAAGTAGATGCCCACCAGCCACATCGGGCTGGCCAGGGTGCCGTCCGCCGCCATCCCCAGCGGAATCAGGAAGAAGAAGAACGAGACACCGATGAGCACCAGGGCCATCGCGAACTTCACCGCCGTACTGGGCTCCCTGCCCTGGCGGTTGAGCCACAGCCAGAGCCAGGCGAAGACGGGGGCCAGCGCCATGATGAACAGCGGGTTCAGCGACTGGTACCAGGAGGTCGGGAAGTCGAAGCCGAGCAGCGAGCCGGCCACCTTCTCGTCGTTCGAGCCGAACGCCTGGACCGTGGACGCGCCCTGGTCGTAGATCATCCAGAACACGGCGGCGGCGACGAAGAACCAGATGTAGCCGGTCATCTTCGACTGCTCGGCGGTGGTCAGCTCCTTGTCCCGCTTGATGCGCAGCAGCACACCGGCCGGGACGACCAGACCGATGACCGTGAGCGGGATCATCGCCCAGTTCAGGGTGAAGTGGCCGCTGAGGCCCACGGCGCCGTAGAAGACGGCGGCGACGGCCAGCCAGAGCAGGCCCTTGCGCAGCCAGGCGGCGCGCTCCTCGGCCGCCAGCGGCTTGGGGACGACGTCGCTCTTCGGGCTCAGGCTGCGGCTGCCGGCGAGGAAGGCGGCGAGACCGATGGCCATGCCGACCGCGGCCAGACCGAAGCCGAGGTGCCAGTTGACCTTCTGCCCGACGGTGCCGATGGCAAGCGGGGCGAAGAAGGCACCCGCGTTGATGCCCATGTAGAAGATCGTGAAGCCGCCGTCGCGCCGGGGGTCCCCGGGGCCGTCGTACAGGTGGCCCACCATCGTGGAGATGTTGGCCTTCAGCAGACCGGAGCCCGCCGCGACCAGCGCGAGGCCCGCGAAGAACGGTGCCTGGCCGCCCGGCAGGGCGAGCACCAGATGCCCGGACATGATCGTGACGGCCGCGATCGCCACCGTCTTGCGGGGGCCCCAGACACGGTCGCCGAGCCAGCCGCCCGGCATGGCGAGCAGATAGACCATCGCCGAGTAGACGGCGACGATCGTGGTGGTGGTGGCCAGGTCCATGGCCAGGCCGCCGCCCATGCTGTCCTTGCCGGCGTCGGGGCCGCCGGAGAGCAGGTAGACGGTGAGGAGGGCCTTCATTCCGTAGTAGGAGAACCGCTCCCACATCTCGGTCATGAAGAGAGTGGCCAGTCCGCGGGGGTGGCCGAAGAAGGTCCCCTCGGCGCCGGGGGTTCCCCGGCCGGCCGAGTCCTTCGTCAGGCTGGACGCCATGGTCGTTCCTTGCAGTTCGGGACGGCGTCGTGGGGGCGCGCGCCCGGTGGAGGGGCGGCCGGCACCGGCGGGTCGGGACGCCCACCCCACGCCCACGGGGATTCCGCCCGGATCACGGGACGGCGGACGGCGACCACCGGGATCCACGCCCCTCTACGCGCGTCAACCTATCGATGCGTCCACGCGCTCGGGGCCCGGCCACAGGTCATTACGCACATAAAAGAGACCTTCAGCGCGGATATGCCACTAAAGGTCCCCACATGTAGCTACAGGCGTTCCGTCACCATACGCCAGGAGGATGTGGGAACCGGAAGGGCTTGAGAGCCGGATCACAGGTAAGAAGACGCTGGCTATCGCACATTCGAAGGTCGGTCGGGGGTTCGGGTCGTGCGGGTGCAGGAAGGGAGCGCACAGGGCGCGGCGCGGTGACGCACTGTTCACGGCATCGGCTCGGGATCCCCACCGGACCCGGCCGCCGTCTCCACGCGGCGACGCGGATCTTCACCGGTGACGGGCGAAACGCCCAGCGCAGTGGATCATGCCTGGGGAGAGTAAGAGAACCGTTGGACAAAGGTGTGAATCGTGCTTGCCGATCACCCTCCACCTGCGGTTCTCGGCGGACTACCATCACCCCATGACCCGTGTACTGCTCGCCGAGGACGACGCGTCCATCTCGGAGCCGCTGGCCCGCGCACTGCGTCGGGAGGGGTACGAGGTGGAGGTCCGCGAGGACGGCCCCACCGCGCTGGACGCCGGAATGCAGGGTGGTGTCGACCTGGTCGTCCTGGACCTGGGGCTGCCCGGCATGGACGGCCTGGAGGTCGCCCGACGGCTGCGGGCCGAGGGCCACACCGTGCCGATCCTCATCCTGACCGCGCGCGCGGACGAGGTGGACACCGTCGTCGGCCTCGACGCCGGCGCCGACGACTACGTCACCAAGCCCTTCCGGCTCGCCGAGCTGCTCGCCCGCGTGCGGGCCCTGCTGCGGCGCGGCTCGGCGGAGCCGGCGCAGCCGCCCGCCACCCACGGCGTGCGGATCGACGTCGAGTCCCACCGGGCGTGGATGGGGGACGAGGAACTCCAGCTCACGGCCAAGGAGTTCGACCTGCTGCGGGTGCTCGTGCGCGACGCCGGCCGGGTCGTCACCCGTGACCAGCTGATGCGCGAGGTCTGGGACACCACCTGGTGGTCCTCGACGAAGACCCTCGACATGCACATCTCCTGGCTGCGCAAGAAGCTGGGCGACGACGCGGCGAATCCGCGGTACATCGCGACCGTGCGCGGCGTCGGCTTCCGGTTCGAGAAGAACTGACCCCTGCCGAGAGCTGAGCCGGGCGCCTCATGGCCCGGGGTGCGGGGTGCGGGGTGCGGGGCCGTCGGGCGGCCGCGGGTACGGCGTGGCTGGTCGCGCAGTTCCCCGCGCCCCTGACGGGGCTTCGCCCCGGCATCGCCCCCCGCTCCGCGGCGGGCGCCGGGTGCCGCACAATCAGAGGTCCAGGAACACCCGCCCGCCCGGAGGGCAACCGTGCGTCGCCGTCTCATCCAGTCCACCCTCGCCGTGGTCCTCGTGGTCATCGCCGTCTTCGGCGTCTCCCTGGTCATCGTCGAGACCCGGACGATCAGCAACAGCGCCGAGGAACGCGTGGAGTCCGAGGCGGTCCAGCTGACGAGCATCGTGGACAGCCGGATCATCGGCGACGAGAGGATCACCGCCGAGGTCCTCCGGGACCAGGTCGGCGACGAGCGCTACGCCCGTATCGAGATCCCCGGCCAGTCCACGATCGAGATCGGCGAGAAGCCCGTCGGCGACGTCATCAGCCACCAGGCCAAGGGGGAGAAGGACGAGGTCGTCACGGTCGAGGAGTCCCGCTCGGCGGTCAGCCGCGAGGTCGGCCGGACGCTGCTGATCATCGCGGCCGTCGCCCTGCTGGCCGTCATCGCGGCCGTCCTCCTCGCCGTACGCCAGGCCAACCGCCTCGCCTCCCCCCTCACCGACCTCGCCGAGACCGCCGAACGGCTCGGCTCCGGCGACCCGCGCCCCCGCCACAAGCGCTACGGCGTCCCCGAGCTGGACCGGGTCGCCGACGTGCTGGACGCCTCCGCCGAGCGCATCGGCCGCATGCTGACCGCCGAGCGGCGGCTCGCCGCCGACGCGTCCCACCAGCTGCGCACGCCGCTGACCGCGCTGTCGATGCGGCTGGAGGAGATCACCCTCACCGACGACATCGACACGGTGAAGGAGGAGGCGCACATCGCGCTCACCCAGGTCGAGCGGCTCACGGACGTCGTGGAGCGGCTCCTGACCAACTCCCGCGACCCCCGCAACGGCTCCGCCGTCTCCTTCGAGCTCGACGAGGTCATCAAGCAGCAGCTGGAGGAGTGGCGGCCGGCCTACCGCAGTGCCGGGCGGGCCGTCGTCAGCTCCGGCAAGCGGCACCTCCAGGCCGTGGGCACGCCCGGCGCGGTCGCGCAGGTGCTGGCCGCGCTGATCGAGAACTCGCTGATGCACGGGGGCGGCACGGTGGCGCTGCGCACCCGCGTCACCGGGAACCAGGCGGTGATCGAGGTCACCGACGAGGGCCCCGGCGTACCGGCCGACCTCGGCGCGCGGATCTTCGAGCGGGCGATCAGCGGGCGCAACTCGACGGGCATCGGGCTGGCCGTCGCGCGCGACCTCGCCGAGGCCGACGGCGGCCGCCTGGAGATGCTCCAGGCGCAGCCGCCGGTGTTCGGCCTGTTCCTGTCGCGCACGCCGGTGCGCACGTCTGCCGGCGAGCACCGGCCGGTCAGGTAGAGCGGCGGTCACTCGGCACCCGGCACCCGGTGGTCGGTGGTCGGTGCGAGGGTTCGCGGATGAGGCCGCGGCCTTCTGGGCCGTAGGACGGCGGCTGCCGGTCCCGTGGGGCCTCCCGTGGGGCTTCCGGTGGGGCTTCCCGTGGGGCTTCTCGCGCAGGTCCTCGCGCCCCCGAAAAGCAGGCCCCCGCGCCCCTGAGAAGCAGGGCGTGCCCCCTCGGTGGCGTTTGCCCGTGACCGTTCAGCGGCGTTTGCCCGTGACCGTCCGTGGCTGGGCGGATTCCGCTTCCAGGAACGATTCCGCGTCGGCCACCGTCTCGCGGGCCGGGAGGGCCCGGAACACCCAGCTGCGGTACGACCAGAACCGGAAGAGGGTCGCGATGCCGATGCCGAGGAACTTGAAGATGTTGGACTGCAGGGGGCTGTCCCAGCCGAAGCCGTAGGTGGCCGTGTAGAGGACGCCGTTCTCGATGACCAGGCCGACCGCGCTGAACAGCAGGAACAGCGTCAGCTCCTTCGTGCGGCGGCTCTTGTCGCGGTCCCGGTACGTGAAGTAGCGGAAGCCCACGTAGTTGAACGCGATGGCGACGACCGTGGCGATGACGCTGGCCCGGACCACCTGGAGCTCGGTGGTGTGCCGCACGAGGTTGAAGACCCCGAGGTTCACCAGCAGCCCCGCACCGCCCACCGCGCCGAACTTGGCGACCTCGCGGACCAGCAGGTCGAGTCGGCGGCGCAGGGCGCCACGGGGCCTCGTATCGAACCCCGTGCTGGTACTTCCCATCGGGTGCGGCCCCCGTCGCTCGGTTCCGGTCGGTGTCGTGCCGGTGGTCAGCCGGGTCGCTGTCCCGTCCGAAAAGATCTGGATGATCGGAAAAGAATTGATCTTCCGTCGATATCCACTGGTTCAGCCATGCTAACCAGCGCCCCCGGGCCCTGCCTGTGCAGAACCTCACAGCCCGGCCCCGGAGGAGGTCCGGGGCCGGTCCAGGGGGAAAGGGCGGGGAAATCGGGCACCTGGAAGTGGCCGATTCCGTGGCCGATACCCTGGGGGCGTGACGTTCCCGGTAGTCGGCATGGTCGGCGGTGGCCAGCTCGCTCGTATGACACACGAGGCGGGCATCCCGCTCGGCATCAGGTTCAAGCTCCTCAGTGACACCCCTCAGGATTCCGCGGCGCAGGTCGTCGGCGATGTCGTCATCGGCGACTACCGCGACCTGGACACGCTGCGTGCGTTCGCGCAGGGCTGCGACGTGATCACCTTCGATCACGAACACGTACCCACCGAGCATCTACGGGCACTGGAGGCGGACGGCATCCCCGTGCGCCCCGGCCCGGAGGCGCTGCAGCACGCCCAGGACAAGGGGGTGATGCGGGCGAAGCTCGTCGAGATCGGGGTGCCCTGCCCACGGCACCGCATCGTCGCCGACCCGGCCGACGTGGCCGCGTTCGCCGCCGAGGGGCTCCCCGAGGGCGCCGAGGGCGACGGGTTTCCGGTCATTCTCAAGACGGTCCGCGGCGGCTACGACGGCAAGGGCGTGTGGATCGTCCGCTCGGTCGAGGACGCCGCCGAGCCGTTCCGCGCCGGGGTCCCGGTCCTCGCGGAGGAGAAGGTCGACTTCGTGCGGGAGCTGGCCGCGAACGTCGTACGGTCGCCGCACGGCCAGGCCGTCGCCTACCCGGTGGTGGAGTCGCGGCAGGTCGACGGCGTCTGCGACACCGTGATCGCCCCGGCGCCCGACCTGGACGAGGCGCTCGCCCTGCGCGCCGAGGAGATGGCGCTGCGCATCGCCAAGGAACTGGACGTGATCGGCCACCTGGCGGTCGAGCTGTTCCAGACCCGCGACGGCCGCATCCTGGTCAACGAGCTGGCGATGCGCCCCCACAATTCCGGCCACTGGAGCCAGGACGGCGCGATCACCTCGCAGTTCGCCAACCATGTGCGGGCCGTCCTCGACCTCCCGCTCGGCGACCCGCGCCCCCGCGCCCGGTGGACCGTCATGGTCAACGTCCTCGGCGGCGACTACCCGGACATGTACTCGGCGTACCTGCACTGCATGGCCCGCGACCCGCGGCTCAAGATCCACATGTACGGAAAGGACGTGAAGCCCGGCCGTAAGGTCGGTCACGTCAACACCTACGGCGACGACCTCGACGACGTGCTGGAACGCGCCCGTCACGCCGCCGGATACCTGAGAGGCACGATCACCGAATGAGCCCTGTGAGCCCCGTCGTAGGCATCGTCATGGGGTCGGACTCCGACTGGCCCGTCATGGAGGCCGCCGCGCAGGCCCTCGACGAGTTCGAGATCGCGTACGAGGTCGACGTCGTCTCGGCGCACCGGATGCCGCGCGAGATGATCGCGTACGGCGAGGAGGCCGCGGACCGCGGCATCAAGGTGATCATCGCGGGTGCGGGCGGTGCCGCCCATCTGCCCGGCATGCTCGCGTCCGTGACCCCGCTGCCGGTCATCGGCGTGCCGGTGCCGCTGAAGTACCTCGACGGCATGGACTCCCTGCTGTCGATCGTGCAGATGCCGGCCGGTGTGCCCGTCGCGACGGTCTCCGTCGCCGGCGCCCGCAACGCCGGTCTGCTGGCCGCGCGCATCCTCGCCGCGCACGACGAGGAACTCCTCGGCCGTATGCGGGAGTTCCAGCAGGAGCTGAACGACCAGGCGACCGAGAAGGGCAAGCGCCTGCGCACCAAGGTCGAGGGATCGGGCAGCGGCTTCGGCTTCGGGAAGTAGACGTAGAAGCAGACGTTACCGACATGACCGGCATCACGGGCGACACGGGGGAGACGACCATGACATCGCTGGAGGCGGCCCGGGAGCTGCTGCGGGAGTTCCCGGTCGCGGACGGGCACAACGACCTGCCCTGGGCGCTGCGTGAGCAGGTCGGCTACGACCTGGACGCGCGGGACATCACCGGCGACCAGAGCGCCTTCCTCCACACCGACCTGGCGCGGCTGCGCGCGGGCGGGGTGGGAGCACAGTTCTGGTCGGTGTACGTCCCCTCCGACCGGCCGGGCGCCGTCACCGCGACCCTCGAACAGATCGACTGCGTACGGCGGTTGCTCGACCGTCACCCCGCGGAGCTGCGGGCCGCGCTGACCGCCGCCGAGATGGAGGCCGCCCGCGCCGAGGGCCGGATCGCCTCGCTGATGGGCGCCGAGGGCGGCCACTCCATCGACAACAGCCTCGCCACGCTGCGGATGCTGTACGCCCTCGGTGTCCGCTACATGACGCTCACCCACAACCACAACATCGCCTGGGCGGACTCCGCGACGGACGAGGCGGCCGTCGGCGGCCTCACCGACTTCGGCCGCGCGGTGGTGCGGGAGATGAACCGCGAGGGGATGCTCGTCGACCTCTCGCACGTGGCCGCCACGACGATGCGGGACGCGCTCGACGCGTCCGTCGCCCCGGTGATCTTCTCCCACTCCTCCTCGCGGGCCGTCTGCGACCACCCCCGCAACATCCCGGACGACGTCCTGGAGCGCCTCCCGGCCAACGGGGGAGTGGCGATGGTGACGTTCGTGCCGAAGTTCGTGCTCCAGGCCGCCGTCGACTGGACGGCCGCCGCCGACGAGAACATGCGGGTCCACGGGCTGCACCACCTCGACACCACCCCCGAGGGGATGGCGGTCCACCGCGCCTTCGAGGAGCAGAACCCCCGCCCGGTCGCCACGGTGGCCACGGTCGCGGACCATCTCGACCACATGCGCGAGGTCGCCGGCATCGACCACCTCGGCATCGGCGGCGACTACGACGGCACCGCCTTCACCCCGGACGGTCTGGGCGACGTCTCCTGCTACCCGAACCTGATCGCCGAGCTGCTCGACCGGGGCTGGTCGCGGACCGACCTGGCCAAGCTGACCTGGCGGAACGCCGTCCGGGTGCTGGGCGCGGCGGAGGACGTGGCCCGGGACCTCCAGGCCCGTACGGGCCCGTCCCACGCGACGCTGGACCAGCTGGACGGGTGACGCCGGCCGGGTGACGCCGGGCGCCGCCCGGGCCTCACCCGGGTGGCGTAGCGGCGGCCCCGCGACGGCCGTTCAACCCGAACGCCCCACCCACCAGGAAGGCGGGCGGCCTCCGTGCCACGGTGACGAGTACTGCGATCACCCAACGGCTACGGAGGTTTGCCATGGCAGATCTGCAGGACGAACTGCAAGCCGCCGGGGAGGCCGGCGAACTCGACACACCCCCCGCCTCCACCCGCGCCAAGCCCGCGCGCAAGCGCGACAGGCGCCCACCGGCGGCGGAGCCGATACCCCCCGGCGCCGACGGCCACCCCGACGACGGCGAGGCGGACGACGTCCGCCCCCATGGCGCGACCGACGTCCGTCGCGGTGGAGCGGACGTCCCCGGGGCCCCCGACGGCGAAGCCGTCGTGGTGGCCGGACCCGCCGCATCCCCTTCCCCCTCGGCGTCCTCGCCCTCCTCGGAGCTGGCCGAGGCGGACGCCTTCCTCGTCGCGCACCCCGTCGCCGACGGCTACAGCGGACTGCCGTGGGTGCTGCGTCAGCTGCCCCGGTACGACCTGGAGCTGGGCGAGGGCGGCGTGGACACCGACGTGCCGCGCATGCGCAAGGGGCACATCGGCGCGCTGTTCTGGTCGCTGCACCTCCCGGAGGGCCTCGCGGGTGAGCGGGCCGTGGGAGCCACGCTGGAGCAGCTGGACCTGGTCAGGACGGTCGTCGACGCCCACCCCGAGGGCCTGCGGCTCACGCACAGCGCCGGCGAGACCACCGACGCCCGCAACTGCGGTCGGGTGGCCGTCCTGCTGGGCCCCGCCGGAGCCCCGGCGATCGGCGACTCCCTCGGCATCCTGCGCTCCCTGCACGCGCTCGGCCTCAAGGCCCTCACCCTCGCCGGCGCGTCCTGGGCGGGCGAGTCCGGGCTGAGCAGGTTCGGTGAGGAGGTGGTCCGCGAGATGAACCGCATCGGCGTCCTCGCCGACCTCTCCGGAGCCTCCGAGGAGACGGTCCGCCGAACGCTCGCGGTCTCCCGCGCCCCGGTGGTGTGCACCCGCTCGGCGGCCGCCGAGCTGCGGTCCCACCCGGCCAACCTCCCCGACGACATCCTCGCCGCGCTGGGCGAGGCGCGGGGCCTGTGCATGGTGCCGCTCACCGCCGAGCAGACCGGCCCCTCGGTCCGCGACGTCGCCGACCACCTCGACCACGTCCGCGCGATCGCCGGCCCCGAGTGCGTCGGCCTCTCCGGCACCTACGACTCCGGTGCCGCCCACCCGCGGGACCTCACCGACGCCTCGTGCTACCCCCGCCTCGTCGCCGAACTCATGCACCGGGGCTGGTCCGAACCCGACCTCGCCCTCCTCACCTGGGGCAACGTCCAACGCGTCCTGCGCACAGCCGACTTCACCGCGAGGGCGGCACGCGACCGCCGCGAGGCCTCGACGGCGAGGATCGCGGAACTGGACGGCTGACGGGCCGGGCCCCGTAGGGGCGCGGGGAACTGCGCGACCGGCCACGTACGACCCGCGGCCGCCGGCTTCCCCGCACCCCCCTCCCCCTGTCGCGCACTCAACTCCGGCAAAGACAGAACGGATGCCCCGCCGGATCCGCGTACACCCGGAACCCCCGCTCACGGTCCGCCGCGTCCAGTACCGTCGCCCCCAGCGCCAGCACCTCCTTCTCCGCGGCGTCCATGTCCGCCACGTTCAGGTCGAGATGGAACTGCTGCGACCGCTCCGCCGAGGGCCACTCGGGCGCCACGAACCCCGGCGCCTTCTGGAACGCCAGCCGCGCGCCCCCGCCCGGCACCTCCAGATCCACCCAGTCCCCCTCCCCACTGACCTTCCCGCCGACCACCTCGGCGTAGAACCCGGCGAGGGCGGCCGGGTCGGGACAGTCCAGAACGACGACATCCAGCGTGGCGATGGCCATGGCCTTCTCCTTGCTCGTTCTCTGCTCATCCGAACTTCTTCGGTTACCTGAAGAGGAGAGTAACCAGTAACGGTTACCTTATGCATCCCCTGAAGAGGTAACCTCCCGGCATGAGTGAGAGAGCGTCCGCCCCCGGCGGCCTGGCCCTCGTCGAGAGCCTGGTCAACACGCTGGACCTGGAGACGGGCGCCGACAGCCTGGAGACCCCTGAGGCGCGCGCCGGCCTGGGCCTGGCGGCGGACGAGGACCTCACGGCCGTGCGCGAGCTGCGGGAGTCCCTCCGCGCGACCCTGCTGGCCCACGCCGGTCACGCCCCGCACCGGCCGGTGACCCCGCTGGGCACCCTCCTGGCCGCGGCACCGCTCGTCGTCGCGGTCTCCGCCGAGGACGGCTCGGCGAGCCTGCGCCCCGCCGCCGACCCGGCTCCCCTGCTCTCCCGCGTGGCCGCGGCCGTCGCCGAGGCCCTCACGGCGGGCACCTGGCAACGCCTCAAGGCCTGCCAGGCATCCGACTGCCACTGGGCGTACTACGACCGCAGCCCGGCCGGCCGCGGCCGCTGGTGCTCGATGCAGGTGTGCGGTGCCCGTGCGAAGATGCGCCGCTACCGGGCGAAGTGAACGCTTCGGCCCCGGGCGAAGTAAGCGCTTCGCCCCCGCCGGGCGCCGGAACGTGGACAATAGGAAAAGACGCCGTTCCGGCCGACTGAGCCTCGGCCGGAACGGCGTCACCTTCCGCTGCCCTCCGCAGGGGCCGGAGCACCCGCCGATGCGGCCCCGCCGCGCGGCCCTACGCGGTCGGCCGCCCCATCGCCCGGTACGTCCACCCCGCCCGGCGCCACAGCTCCGGGTCCAGCGCGTTGCGGCCGTCCAGCACGAGCCGCGTCGACGCGACCTCGCCCAGCTGTGCCGGGTCCAGCTCGCGGAACTCGCTCCACTCCGTCAGATGCAGCACGATGTCCGCGCCGCGCACGGCGTCCAGCGCGGTGTCGGCGTACCCGAGCGTCGGGAAGAGCCGGCGCGCGTTGACCATGCCCTTGGGGTCGTAGACGGTGACCTGGCCGCCCTGGAGGTGGATCTGCCCGGCCACGTTGAGGGCGGGGGAGTCGCGTACGTCGTCGGAGTCGGGCTTGAAGGTGGCGCCGAGCACGGCGACCCGCTTGCCCAGGAAGGAGCCACCGCCCAGCGCCTGCCGGGCCAGCTCCACCATCTGACCGCGCTGGCGCATGTTGATGGAGTCGATCTCCCGCAGGAACGTCAGGGCCTGGTCGGCGCCCAGCTCACCGGCGCGCGCCATGAACGCCCGGATGTCCTTGGGCAGACACCCGCCGCCGAAGCCGATGCCGGCCCGCAGGAACTTCTTCCCGATCCGGTCGTCGTGCCCGATGGCCTCCGCCAGCTTGGCGACATCGCCCCCGGCGGCCTCGCACACCTCGGCCATGGCGTTGATGAAGGAGATCTTGGTGGCGAGGAAGGAGTTCGCGGAGGTCTTCACCAGCTCGGCGGTGGGGAAGTCGGTGAGGACGAAGGGCGAGCCCTCGCCGACCGGCGTCGCGTACACCTCGCGCATCAGCTTCTCGGCGCGCTCGCTGCGCACCCCGACCACGATCCGGTCCGGGTGCAGCGTGTCGTTCACGGCGAAGCCCTCGCGCAGGAACTCCGGGTTCCAGGCCAGCTCGGCGTCCTCCCCGGCGGGCGCGTGCTCGGCGAGATACGCGGCCAGCCGGTCGGCGGACCCCACCGGCACCGTCGACTTGCCGACGACCAGCGCCGGCCCCGTCAGATGCGGGGCGAGCGAGGCGAAGGCGGCATCCACGTACGACATGTCACAGGCGTACTCGCCGTGCCGCTGCGGGGTGTTGACACAGACGAAGTGGATGTCGCCGAAGGCCGCGACCTCCGCGTAGTCGGTCGTGAAGCGCAGCCGCCCGCTGGATCCCTCGATCCCGGCGACGTGCTTGCGCAGCAGCTCCTCCAGGCCCGGCTCGTACATCGGGACCTCACCGCGCCGGAGCATGTCGATCTTCTCTTCGACGACATCGAGCCCGAGCACCTCGAACCCCAGCTCGGCCATGGCCGCGGCGTGTGTCGCGCCGAGATAGCCGGTGCCGATCACGGTGATCTTGAGGGCCATGGGTGCTCCTGGGGTGTCCGGCCGAGGGGGGCGTACACGCCCGCACAGCCGCGTGCGGGGCGTGCACGTGAGCATAGTCGGGGCGTGTTCGAGTCCTTGACCGGGCAGATTCCCCCCGCAGGGGGCGAGGCCCGTCGCCCCCTGTCGTCAAACTCACGTACCAGTGGAGTGGCCAGACCTTTAAAATTTGAGTTACTTAACGGTAGTTAGCGTCAGGAGCGTGAGAGACCTTGGCCGGATCGGCTGATTTCGACCTGTACCGCCCGTCCGAGGAGCACGACATGCTCCGTGACGCGATCCGTTCCCTCGCCGAGGCGAAGATCGCGGCCTACGCCGCCGCCGTGGACGAGGAGGCCCGCTTCCCGCAGGAGGCGCTGGACGCGCTGGTCGCCAACGACCTGCACGCCGTGCACGTGCCCGAGGAGTACGGCGGCGCCGGCGCCGACGCGCTCGCCACGGTCATCGTGATCGAGGAGGTGGCCCGCGCCTGTGTGTCCTCCTCCCTCATCCCGGCCGTCAACAAGCTCGGCTCGCTGCCCGTGATCCTCTCCGGCTCCGAGGAGCTGAAGAAGAAGTACCTGGGCCCGCTCGCCAAGGGCGACGCGATGTTCTCGTACTGTCTCTCCGAGCCGGACGCGGGCTCCGACGCGGCCGGGATGAAGACCCGCGCGGTCCGCGACGGCGACCACTGGATCCTCAACGGCGTCAAGCGCTGGATCACCAACGCGGGCGTCTCCGAGTACTACACGGTCATGGCCGTCACGGACCCGGAGAAGCGCTCCAAGGGAATCTCCGCGTTCGTCGTCGAGAAGTCCGACGAGGGCGTCTCCTTCGGCGCCCCGGAGAAGAAGCTCGGCATCAAGGGCTCCCCGACCCGCGAGGTCTACCTCGACAACGTCCGTATCCCCGCCGACCGCATCATCGGCGAGGAGGGCACCGGCTTCGCCACGGCGATGAAGACCCTGGACCACACCCGCATCACCATCGCCGCCCAGGCCCTCGGCGTCGCCCAGGGCGCCCTCGACTACGCCAAGGGCTACGTCCAGGAGCGCAAGCAGTTCGGCAAGCCGATCGCCGACTTCCAGGGCATCCAGTTCATGCTCGCCGACATGGCCATGAAGATCGAGGCCGCCCGCGCCCTGACCTACCAGGCCGCCGCCAAGTCCGAGCGCGGCGACAAGGACCTCACCTTCCAGGGCGCCGCCGCCAAGTGCTTCGCCTCCGACGTCGCCATGGAGGTCACCACGGACGCCGTCCAACTCCTCGGCGGCTACGGCTACACCCGCGACTACCCGGTCGAGCGCATGATGCGCGACGCCAAGATCACGCAGATATACGAAGGCACCAACCAGGTCCAGCGCATCGTCATGGCGCGCAATCTGCCGTAACCCCATCGGCGCAGTCCGCGCACAGCCCCCGGCGGTCCGCCGGGGGCTGTTGTCGTACGGGGCCGACGGGGCGGATTGTTTCCGTCCGCCCGATGGCGGTCGGGGGCGGGGAGGCGTAGGACGGAAGTGCGCGGGGTCCGGTCCCGGGTCCCGTTCTCCCACCACCCCAGGAGGAGCCATGACGCAGCAGGCCGGGAACATGACCGCGATGAGCAAGGAGATGCAGGACTGCGTCAACGCCTGCATGACGTGCCACAGCGTGTGCGAGGAGACCATGAGCTCCTGCATGCAGGCCGGCGGTCAGGCCCAGATGCAGATCATGCGCGCCCTGATGGACTGCGCCGAGATGACCCGTATGTGCGCGGACATGATGATGCGGCGCTCGCCGCTGTCCGCCGAGATGTGCGCGATGTGCGCCCGCGCCTGTGACATGTGCGCCGAGGCGTGTATGTCCATGCCGGACGATCAGCAGATGATGCGCTGTGCCGAGGCGTGTCGCCGCTGCTCCGAGATGTGCCGGACGATGGCGGGCGCGACCGCCTGACGCGTCGCGCGAGACGTCCGCACGACCCGAACGCACCAACGACCGAGGGGCACCCCCCCATGGATCAGGGGGGTGCCCCTCGGTCACACGGTCCGCCGGGTCAGTTGCCCGACACCGTCACCGTCTCGTCGTTCTTCAACTGCTCCACGAGCTGCTTGACCTTCGCGGTGTCCCACTGGAGGTTGCCGTTGGCGGAGTTGCCGGAGATCGGCATGTTCATCGACTTGCCGTCGCCGCCCGTCACGCCCTTCATCGCCCAGAACATGTCGGCCAGGTCGAACAGGCTCATGTCCTCGTCGACGATCAGGGTGTCCAGACCCGCGCTCATCGTCGGGTACAGCTTGAAGGGGTTCAGCACCGTGCTCGGGGTCGCCGTCTGGCTGGCGAGGGCCGCGAGGAACTTCTGCTGGTTCTTCGTACGGTCCAGGTCGCTGCCCGCGAGGGCGTAGCGGGTCCGGACGAACGCGAGGGCCTGCTCGCCGTTGAGGGTCTGCTTGCCCGCCTCGAAGTCGGCACCGGACTTGGTGTCCTTCATGCCGCCCTTCGGGATCTCGATCTCGACCCCGCCGACCGCGTCGACGATGTTCGCGAAGCCCGCGAAACCGATCTCGACGTAATGGTCGATGCGCAGCCCCGTGTTGGCCTCGACGGTCCGGACGAGCAGCTCGGGCCCGTCCTCCGCGTACGCCGCGTTCAGCTTCACCTGGCGGCCGGAGCCCTTGTACGTCTTGCCGGACTCCGAGCCCACGAACGTCGGTATCTCCACGTTCGAGTCGCGCGGCAGCGAGATGAGGGTGGGGCCGCCCGAGCCGGTGTGCAGGATCATCATCGAGTCCGTGCGCTTGCCGTCGGCGGACCCGGTGTGGAGCTCCTTCTTCTGCTCGTCGGACAGGCCCGCGCGGCTGTCGGAACCGACGATCAGGTAGTTGGTGCCCTCGCCCTCGGCCGGCCGGTCGATGACCTTGGAGAGGTCGACCTCGCGGTTCAGCTTGGAGTCGGCCCAGAAGTAGGTGCCGATCGTCGTGGCGAGCAGTACGACGGTGACCGTGATCGCGGTCAGCTTGATGCGGCGCCCCCAGTTCGGTGCGCCACGCTCGCCCCGGCCACCACCGTGACCGCCGCCGCCCACCCCGCCTGCGCCGTAGACCTGGCCGGTGTTGTAGTCGCTGTTGTAGCCGCCGCCGTACTGCTGCTGGTCGGGGCCACTGTTGCCGTAGCCGTCACCGTACGAGTCGCCGTACGACGGCTGCTGGGGCACGCCACCCTGAGGGGGTGCCGACGGGCCGCGACGGACCTGGCGCATCACGCGCGGTCCCTCGGGCTGGGCGTAGTCGCCGCCGCGGTTGTTGCCGGACCATCCCTCGGGCCAATCGTTCATGCGCCCCAGTGTGCCGGGTCGGGCCATGGGCTTTACAAGGGTCGATGAAAAACAAAGGCGAGGCTGTTGCGAAGCCGACACAAATTGCACGGTTTTGTAGGGGCCGGGGCGCCTATTGAGCTGGGGGGAGCGGTTTGAGGGCGGGTGCGGGTTGTTCGTGGTTGCTCGCGCCCACGCGGCGGAGCCGCATATGTCACAGCCCCGCGCCCCTCACGGGGCGCAGCCGCTCACGGGGCGCAGCCGCTCACGGGGCGCACGTCACCTGGTCGCCGCGTACCACTCCCGACTCGCCGCGCTCCGGGTCCTCGGCGCGTACCTTGCGGACGCCCTTGAAGTCCGTGCCGGCGACCACCTTCATGACAGGGCCCTGGGCACGGACCGGGCGGAGCTGCGAGCCCGGGAGGGCGGCCGCGAGGGAGCGGGCGGAGCGGTCCCAGCGCGGGTCGTGGAAGACCAGGGTGCGAGTGGCGTTCGGCCGCGCGGCGTTGACCGGGGTCCTCGTGGTGCGGAAGCCGGTGGCGGCCAGCTGACGGTCGACCTTCTTGCCGAGGCCCGGGACGGCGGTGCCGTTCTCGACCTGGACGTGGATCTGCTGCGGGGCCACGTCGACGAGCGCGTAGGAGCCGCGCGCCTTGTAGGGGGCGAGGGGGCGGTCGTCGCGCAGGGCGTCGAAGAGGCGGGCGGCCTTGGTGTCGTCCCACTTCAGGGTCGAGCCGACGCCCTCCACCGCGTACCCCATGCGCCCGATGGGCACGGTGGTGAACTCCGACGAGGCCGGGGTGAGGTTGCGCATCGCGCGGCCGAGGTCGATCAGCTCACCGGTGCCGAACTCCTTGTCGGCGCGGACGGAACCGAGGACGGCCTGGGTGATGTCGCGGAACTTCATCGGGTTGAGCAGGACCCCGGAAGAGGTGGCCTGGGACATCAGGGCCGCCATGAACCGCTGCTGGCGCTTCATCCGGCCCAGGTCGGAGGAGCCGTCGGCGTGCCGGGAACGGACGTACTGGAGGGCCTCGCCGCCGTCCAGCTCATGGGTGCCCGCGTCCAGGTCGAGGCCGGTGTAGGAGTCCTTGAGGGGGCGGGTGGTGCAGATCTCGACGCCGCCGAGGACGTCGACGGTGCGCATGAAGCTGGTGAAGTCGACCTCGACGTAGTGGTCGATCTTGACCTTGGTCATGTGCTCGACCGTGCGCACGGTCAGCTGCGGCCCGCCCTCCGCGTAGGCCGCGTTCAGCTTGATCGGGTGGGAGCGCGAGACCTTGCCGGTGGCGCGGTCGGTGTGCTCGGGCGTCTCGGCGTACGAGTCGCGCGGCAGGCTCACGACGCTCGCGCGCTCCCTGTCCTCCGAGATGTGCACGATCATCATCGTGTCCGTGCAGTGGCAGGGGGCCCCGCCCAACCGGTACCTGCGCCGCTCCTCCTCGCTGATCCGGTCGCGGCCGTCGGTGCCGACCAGCAGCACGTTCATGCCGTGGCCCGCCTCGGGGCGGTTCTTCATGTCCTTGAAGGCGTCGACCCGCTTGATCTCGCCGTCCAGGCGGGTCACCACCGCGTGCCCGATGCCCGCGGCGGCCAGCACCACCACCGAGAGCGTGGTCACCGCCCGCATGGCCCAGCCCCGCCGCCGGGGGCGCACGGGGGGCCGGGGCTGCTGCGGACGGGCTGGACGGCGGGGCGGTGCGGACACGGGGGACACCTCCGCGAGACCGGTCAGGGGAAGGGGAGAAGTCAGAGAACCTTGAGCACCGTAGGGTCCCGGCATCCGCGCCCCGCGCACGCGACCGGGCGGCGCGCGTTCGTGTCCCCCGTTCGCGGTAACGTGAGCCCCCTATGAACGCCAAGCCCGACGTGCAGCTCCCCGCCGTGTCCGTGATCATGCCCGTCCTCAACGAGGAGCGGCATCTGCGCGGAGCCGTCCAAGCGATCCTCGCGCAGGAGTACGCCGGCGAGATGGAGGTCGTGATCGCCCTCGGTCCGTCCACGGACCGCACGGACGAGATCGCCGCCGAGCTCGTACGCGAAGACCCGCGCGTCCACACGGTCCCGAACCCCACCGGCCGGACGCCCGCCGCCCTCAACGCCGCGATCAAGGCCTCCCGCCACCCGATCGTGGTCCGGGTCGACGGCCACGGCATCCTCTCGCCGAACTACATCGCCACCGCCGTCCGGCTCCTGGAGGAGACCGGCGCGCAGAACGTCGGCGGCATCATGCACGCCGAGGGCGAGAACGACTGGGAGCACGCGGTCGCCGCCGCGATGACCTCGAAGATCGGGGTCGGCAACGCCGCCTTCCACACCGGCGGCGAGGCGGGCCCGGCCGAGACGGTCTACCTGGGTGTCTTCCGGCGTGAGGCGCTGGAGCGGCAGGACGGCTACAACGTGGAGTTCATCCGCGCCCAGGACTGGGAGCTGAACTTCCGGATCCGTGAGGCGGGCGGCCTCATCTGGTTCTCGCCCGAGCTGCGGGTGTCGTACCGGCCCCGGCCCAGCGTGAAGGCGCTCGCCAAGCAGTACAAGGACTACGGGCGCTGGCGGCACGTCGTCGCCCGCTACCACGAGGGCTCCATCAACCTGCGCTACCTCGCCCCGCCGACCGCGGTGTGCGCGATCGTGGCCGGCACCCTGGTGGGCGCCCTGGTGACCCCGCTGGGCTTCGTCGTCCCCGGCGGCTATCTCGCGGCGATCGTCGCGGGCTCGATCCCGGCGGGCAAGGGGCTGCCGCTCAAGGCCCGCCTGCAGATCCCCGTCGCCCTCGCCACCATGCACATGTCCTGGGGCTTCGGCTTCCTCACCAGCCCCCGGTCCCTGGCGAAGAAGGTCATCGCGTCCCGCCGCCCGGCGGTGCTGACCGAGGGCTGAGCCCCACGTACGAACGAGCAGGGCCCCTCACGTCGGTCATCTGAGGGGCGCTGCTCGTTACGGGCGGAGGCTCGCGGCCCGGCTCACGTCCGGACGGCTCGCCGCCCGGCTTCAGGTACGGGCGGCTCGCGGCCCGGCTCCCGCACGGGCCGCTCGCGCGGTCACCAGGTGAAGCCCGGATTGACCTTCATGCAGGCCTTCTTGTTGGCGCCGTTGAGGGCGTCCGCCGACTCGGGAGTCGTGTCGTCCTCCTTCTCGGCCTGGTACGACTGCCCCTCCCGCCAGTCGGCCCCGACGACGAGCGTGACACCGCTGACGTTCGTGGACTTCTCCACCTGGCCCAGCGGGATGCCGAGGGCCTTGGCGACGGCCTGGGCGTCGCCCTCCAGCTCGGCGCTCGGGAAGCGCACGACCGTCTTGTCCTCGGCGGTCGCGGTGGTCGCGTCGGACGAGGACTTGGCGAAGCCCTCCTCGACGAGCAGCTGGGACACCGTGTGCGCGCGGCCGGCGACCGGGGCGAGGGTGGAGGTCATGGTGCCGTTGACCACCAGCACCCCGATCTCGTCCTTCGCCGCCGCCGGGTCGTCGGAGGTCGCGTCCTCGGTGGTGGCCTTCTTCTTGTCCTTGCCGTCCAGGGAGATGTCCTCGCGCACCAGCCGGAACAGCTTCTCCGCGTCGCCCTCCTTGGGGACGACGCGCGCGCCGGCGTACGTGTACGGCATCGTCGTCATCGTGATCCGGGCCGGCTCGACCTTGCGCAGCTCCGTGCTGAGGTCGTAGAGCTTGGCGACGTCGCCGAGGCCCTCGTCGACGGTGAGCGCGTCGGTGGCCTCCTCGGCGAGCCTGCGCAGCTTGTTCGGGTTGGTGATCGTGGCGTTCTCGCGCAGCTCGCGGACCATCGCGTTCATGTACTGGTGCTGCGCCTTGGCGCGCGCGATGTCGCTGCCGTCCTCGAAGCCGTACCGGGTGCGCAGCCACTGAAGGGCCTGCTTGCCCTTGATGTAGGTGGTGCCCTCCTCCAGCTTCAGCCCCGAGCCCTTGCCGTCGCTGGTGTGCGAGTAGATGTTGGCGTCCACGCAGACGGGCACGCCGCCGATCGCGTCGGCCATCGACACCACGCCGGAGAAGTCGACCATCATGAAGTGGTCGATGCGGATCCCGGTCAGCTTCTCCCAGGTGGCGACCGTGCAGCCGGGGCCGCCGCGCTCCAGCGACTGGTTCGTCATCACATGGGTGAGCGACTCGTACACCTCGCCGCTGTCCGGGTCGGTGCACTTGGGGATGTCCAGCAGGGTGTCGCGGGGCATGCTGACGACCGACATGTTGGTGCGGTCCGCGGACAGGTGCAGCAGCATCTGGACGTCGGCGAGCGCCGGTCCGCCGAAGTTCTCCTTGGCGCCGCCGAGCTTCTGGTTCTCGGCGGTGTCCCGCGCGTCCGAGCCGATCAGCAGGATGTTCAGCGGGGTCTGGCCGGCCGCGTTCGGCGTCGGCTCGGCGATCTTCGTGTCGCCGAGGTTCAGCTTCTCCTTCTTGATGTTGCCGTTGAGGTGCTGGTAGTAGAGGTAGCCGGCACCGGCGGTGCCGAGTATCACCACCGCCAGGACCGTCGCCGACCAGCGCAGCACCCGTCTGCGCCGGGGCCTTTCGGGGGCCTTCGCGCGCCCCCGGCCACCGCCTGAGCCGTCGCGGCGCTTCCGTCCGCCCTGCTCGGGCACCCTGACGTCCGTGTCGCCGCCCGAGCCGGACGCCTCACCCTTCGGACCCGGGACCCCGTCCTGCTCGCCGGGTTCCTCGACACGCGGTCGCCCCCCGTCCCCGCGCACGTCGCTCCGTACCATCTCCCTGCCCCTCCCCACCCTGCCGTGGCGGGGCCGTCCCCGCCTCCTGTTGGACCGTCGAGAACCCAACTGGGATGTACTCATGTTCTGTTGAACGCGTCATGTGTTCCGACCGGATGACACGCGGACACGGGTCGGCCGGCGGCACGTACCGCCCCACGGCACTTTCGACGACATTCAGAACCGACCGGGCGGGCGCGTCGTCGCGCCCGCCCGGTGCGTCACCGGATCTCTCGGCTGTCCTGTACTGCTCGCGTCCGGTAGGACGCGCCACGACCCCCTCAGGTCATCAACTGGCGCACTTTTCCTTGTCCGCGGTGTTCTTCTGGACGTCCAGATCGGCCGCCGAGCCGCCGCTGAGCGGCACCCCGGCTCCCTTGAAGTCCTCGCCCAGGGTCAGCACCATCGAGGGCAGGCCCTGGGAGTTGGTCTCGCTGTTGCCCTTGCCGGGCTTCAGCGCGGACGCGGACAGACCCATGAGGTCGGCCAGCTTGCGCGCCTGGTCGGCCTGGTCCGGGTCGTACGCGAGGGTCGTCTTCGTCAACGTCTTGTCGGCGTTGCCGAGTTGGCTGGACTTGGTCACGCCGACATCATTCTGCAGCCAGTTGAGAGTGGCCTGTGCGCTGCCGGCCTTGGCCCCGCCGTTGTAGACGTTGACCCGGACCTCGGAGGCGTCGGCGCGCGAGCCCTTGAGCTTCGCGGCCTCCTTCTCCTTCTGCTGCTTCTTCACCTCGGTGAGCGAGATGTCGTTCCTGATGGTCTCGAAGAGCTGCTCGGCCTTGCCCGGGGTGGGCAGCACGGTCGCGCGGTCGTCGTTGTCGATGACCGGCACGGTGGTGAAGGTGATGTTCTTCGTCTTCACCTTGCCGACCTCCTGGCCGAGCGAGGCCAGCACCTTGATGTCGGAGATCTTGGAGTCGACCGAGAGCGCGCTGGTGGCGGCCTCCGCGAGGTCCAGCACCTTCGTCGGGTCGGTCAGCGTGTCCTTGGACTTCATCTGGCGGATCATCGAGCTGAGGAACTGCTGCTGCAGCTCGATCCGGCTCAGGTCGCTGCCGAGGCCGACGCTGTAGCGGGTGCGCAGGAACGCCAGCGCCTCCTCGCCCTCGATGGTGTGCTTGCCCGCGGTGAGGTCCAGCTTGGACTTGGAGTCCTTGATGTCCTTCTCCAGGCACACCTCGACACCGCCGATGGCCGTGGAGAGCGTCTTCACCGCGTTGAAGTCGGCGACCATGAAGTGGTCCGACTTGATCCCGGTCAGCTCCTCCACCGTGCGCATCGTGCAGCTCGGGGTGCGGCCGTACTGGCCGAGGCTCGTGTTGAACCGGACGTTCGGCGTCCCCGCGATGTTCTTCTTGGAGCCGTCCTCCTGCGTGGTCAGACAGTCGGGGACGTCCACGATCATGTCGCGCGGGATGCTCATCGCGGTCGCGTTCGTACGGTCCTTGGAGACGTGCAGCAGGATCGTGGTGTCGGCGTGGCCGACGCTGTCCTTGTCGCCGTAGCTCCCGTTGCCCGCGCCGGTCCGCTTGTCCGTGCCGATCACCAGCAGGTTGATCGCCCGGTCCTTGCTGAAGCCGCCGGTGCTCGCGCCGTCGTCCGAGATCTTCTGGATGTTGTTGTTGAGGTGCTGGTAGTAGAGGTAGCCCGCGGCGGTCACCCCGACCAGCACGAACGCGAGCGTGCCGCCCGTCCACACCAGTATCCGTTTGCCCGTCGACTTCTTGGGCTTCGTCTTGCCCCGGCCGCCCCGGCGGCCCGGCAGCGGGTCCTCCTCGGGCGTGCCCCGGCGGCGCCGGGGTCCCGGCAGCGTGTCGGGGATCTCCCGGGTGTCCGTGCCCGCCGACGCGGAGCGCGCGGACGTTCCGCCGCCCGCGTTCCTGGCCCCCGCCGCCGCGGGCGTGGCCCGGCGCGGCCTGGGCACCGCCGATTGCGGTGCGGAAGGGGTCAGTCGCAGTTCGTATTCACCGGTGCTCGGGTTGAGTACCCACTGGTCTGCGGGGTCGATGTCGTCCGCCCGCCCACGGCCTTGCGCGTCCACGGTTGTCTGATTCCTCCGTCGGGGCCACGCGGCGCCTTCCCCCTCAAAAGACGCTCGGGTCTCGCTGCAAGTGGTGCGTGACCGGAAGGCCTGACACACCGGATCGCTCACACTAGCCGCACGATCAGGTGTCCAGCGACGGCGGTGACAAATTGCACGTCCCTACAAGCGGGCAATTCGCCCATTTCCTAGAGCATTTGTTCCTTGTGTTGACGTGCGCTTTACATGCGGAACCCCTCCGGAGTCATCCGCAGTCCTTCTCGGCGGCCGTACTGCCGCGGAAAGTCGGTACGGGATCGGGTGTCCCGGAGAGGCTTCCCGAAAGCTTTTCCGCATGCCCTTCCCTTGTCCCCTCGGGGAGTTCACGCGCCACCGCCACGGGTGCGTCGGCGCGCAGCCGTGCGAAAAGGCTCCGCGCCGCCGGCTCGACGAGCTCGTCACGATTGGCGTCGTACGCATACGACTTCCGGGGAACGGTCAGGAATTGCACCTTTTCCATGGGGACAGTGCGCAGGCCCCGCACAAGATCGTAGAGTCCGCGCAGGCTCGCCAGTCCCGGGTCCGTGGTGAGCGACGAGGTGGCCGCGTCGAGCACCGGGTACAGCTTCACGGGATTCAGCAGGACGTCGTTGCCGCGCACCTTCTTCGCCAGCGCCGCGAGGAACCGCTGCTGCCGGTCCATCCGTTCCGTGTCGCTGCCGTCACCCAGTGACTTGCGGGCCCGCACATATCCCAGTGCCTGTTCCCCGTCGAGTTTCACCCTGCCCGCGGGCAGCCGCAGGTCGGCCTGTTTGTCGTGAATGGGTTCGGTGAGGCACACCTCCACCCCGTCCACGGCGTCGACCATCTCCTTGAAGCCGCTGAAGTCCACCACGATGTGATGATCGATCCTGATATCGGTCATGCGCTCGACCGTCCGAATCGTGCAGGCCGAACCGCCGCTCTGGAACGCGTAGTTGAACATGGTGAAGACCGGTTCGGTGTGACTGCCGTCCGGCCGCCGGCAGCTCGGCACGTCCACCATCAGGTCCCGGGGCAGCGACACCGCCGTCGCGCTGCGCCGGTCCGCCGCGAGATGCAGCAGGATCGTCGTGTCGGACCGCTCGGTGCCCGAGTCCCGCCCGTACTCGCCGTTCTCGTCCCCCGACCGCGAGTCCGACCCGATGACGAGGATGTTCTGCGCGCCCCGCACCAGTGCCGTCGGCCGCTCCTTCTCGTACCGCGCCAGCTCGTCCGCCGCCGTCCGGTCGGAGGTGATGTTCCCGTCCAGCTTCTGGTACGCCGCCCACCCCACCCCCAGGGCTCCGGCGACCACCAGGACGGCGCCGGCCCCGACCCACCGTGCCCACCGACGCCGACGGCGACGCCGGGGGCCGAGCCCGGTGGGCGAACCGCCCGCACCGGGCCCCAGCCCACGCGCCTGCCCTCCGACGTCGTCCACTTCCGGCCACCCCTCACGGCGTACGAGCGAGTCGTTGCTCCTACGACGATGGCCCGGGCGGGAGCAGGGGGCGGCCGGTGCTAGGCCGAACGGGGGATGGCCGCGCCCCGAAGGGGCGCGGGGAACTGCGCGAGCAACCACGACGCACCCGCGGCCGCCGACGGACCTCACTCCCCAGGGCGGCTCCGCGAGCCGGACCCCCGCTACCGCGGCCCCGCGGCGTCAGCGCGCACAGTCACCGAGAACACGTCACCGCGAGACCGAAGTGACCCGCTCGCTGTCGATCCGCTTGGCGAGGGCGTCCTCCCCCAACCGCTCAAGATGCCGACACAGCACCACGGACCCCCCACTGGCGAGCGGCCCGTACATCCCGGCGGCCAGCCCTTCCCACGTGTCGTACCCCAGCCCCGACAGCAGACGGGACCCCGGCCCCGTCAGCCCCAGTCCGGCGGCTTCGGCCCGGGCCCGCTCCACGACCTCCGCCCCGCTGAACTCCCGCCCGGCCACGACCAGCGCCGCGTCCTCGGGATCCACCGGCGCGTACGCCACGAACCGGTCCCCCTGCGACGGCACCTCGACGGCGTAGTCCGCGAACCCGGCGGGCGCCTGCGGGAACCGCCCCCCGAGCGGCCGCAGCGCGAGAGCGATCCGCTCCCCGGAGCACGCCCGGGCCGCGTCCAGCGTGTCCGGTCCGCTCACCACGACATCGGCCGCCGCCGGGTCGCCGCCGACCTCGGCGACCACCCCGACCGATGAACAGGCGAGCAGCCACACCGCCGTCTGCCAGTGCGCCGGCAGCAGCAGCGCGACCCGGTCGCCCGGCTCGGCCGACAACTCGCCCTGGAGGAGGTTCGCGGTCTTGGCCACCCAATTGGCGAAGGTGGCCACGGACAATTCGACCCGTTCGCCCGTGGCGTCGTCGTAGAAGGTCACCAGCGGGCGCGCGGGATCCGCGGCCAGCGCGGATCGCAGCAGGTCGGCAGGGGTGCGGTCGGTGGTGTTCATCCGCGTAAGGGTACGCGGGGACCGCCGCGCCCGTGGTTCCCGGCGGACCGGAAAGCTAACCGGTTCGGCGGAGCGGAACCGACGACCCGTCAATTCCGCAATGGACAGATATGTATGACTATGTCCAGGATCGGACGCATGCGTAGATCACGATTCCTCGCGTCCTCGATCGGCGTCACCTGCGCCGCGGCACTCGCCCTCCCGGCGGCTCTCCCGGCGACGGCCTCCGCGGCGACCCCGACGGACTCGTCCTCCGCGGCGGTCCACACCCCGGCGCGATCCTCGACCCCCACCCATCCGCTCGCGCTCGCCCCCGCGTCGGGCAGCACACAGTCGCTCCCTCTCGTCCCGCTGGGAGCGGACCGCAACCTCGGCCCGGCCGCCCCCGAACAGGGCCTCGGCAAGCGGGACGTACGGTCGTTCTCCCTCGTCGGCGTCGTCTGGGACAACCCGGACGCCGAGCTGGAGGGCCGCGTCCAGGTCCGCACCCGTGCGACGGACACCGCCCGCTGGTCCGGCTGGCAGGACGTCGAGACGCACAACCACGAGCACGCCGCCGACCCGGACACCGCCGAACGCTCCTCGGGCCGGGTGCGCGGCTCCACCGCTCCGCTGTGGGTCGGCGACTCGGACGGCGTCGAGGTGCGCGTGCGCGCCGAGACCCGGGGCCGTACGGCCGCTCCGGGCGTCCAGTTGCTCCCGGACGGCCTACGTCTGGAGCTGGTCGACCCAGGCGTCGGCGCCCCCGGCGGCGCGGCGGGACCGGCTGCCGTGACGGGTGCCGCGCACATCGCGGAACCCCCGCCCGTCGGCACCGTGGACGCCCCCAGGCTGGGCACGCTGACCGTCGAGTCGGCCGCCGCCTCCGCCGTGAACGCCGATCTCGCGCCGCTCGGCTCCACCGCCATCCCGCCGCTCTCGCGCAAGGAGACGGTGGAGCGGCTGGCGACGGCGGTGCCCGGTGCGAAGCCGTACATCGGGCCGCGTCCCCGCATCGTCACGCGGGCCGGCTGGGGAGCCGACGAGAAGCTGCGCGAGCGCGACTTCCGCTACACCAAGCGGGTCAGCGCGGCCTTCGTGCACCACACCGCGTCGGGCAACAACTACAAGTGTGCGCAGGCCGCTTCGGTCATTCGCAGTATCTACCGCTACCACGTCGTGAGCAGCGGCTGGCGCGACATCGGCTACAACTTCCTCGTCGACAAGTGCGGAAACATCTACGAGGGACGCGCGGGTGGTGTCGCGAAGCCCGTCATGGGTGCCCACACCCTCGGTTTCAACACGAACAGCATGGGTGTCGCGGTCATCGGCAGTTTCAGCAGCACCAAGCCGCCCGCTGCGACGGTCAAGGCGATCGCGCAACTAACAGCCTGGAAACTGGGTCTTTACGGAGCGAACCCGAAGGGGAAGACATACCTCACCTCGGGTGGCGGCAATCTCTACCCAAAAGGCAAGAAGGTACGACTGAACGTGATCTCCGGCCACCGTGACGGGTTCGCGACCGAGTGCCCGGGGGGGCGCCTTTACGGAAAGCTCGGTACGGCCCGTTCGGAGGCGGCCCGCTTGCAGGGCCGGTGACCGGTCGGAGGTCACGCGGACACCACACACAGCACAGGTCGAGGGCGCGCCCGTCGCGCCCTCGACGCACACCACCGTTGACGTGCCTCATGGCACGTCAACAGCCATACGCACGGCCGCGAAGGCGCCATGGAACGGTCTGCATACACTGGCCGGTCGAATGACAGTTCGGCCGGTCCCGGCAGGAAGCAGAGACGACAGGTGACAGAAGCGATTCTCCTGGTCGGCGGCAGAGGTACCCGGCTGCGTCCGCTCACGGTGCACACACCGAAGCCCATGGTCCCGGCGGCCGGAGTCCCTTTCCTCACGCACCAGCTGGCGAGAGCCAGATCGGCGGGCGTGGACCACATAGTCCTCGCCACCTCCTACCTCGCCGAGGTCTTCGAACCCCACTTCGGCGACGGTTCCGCCCTCGGCCTCCACCTCGAGTACGTCACGGAGGAGGAGCCGCTGGGCACGGGCGGCGCGATCCGCAACGCCGCCTCGCACCTCCACTCCGGCCCCGAGGACCCCGTCCTCGTCTTCAACGGCGACATCCTCACCGGCCTGGACATCCGCCGCCTGGTCGCCACCCACGAGACGACCGGCGCGGACGTCTCCCTGCACCTCACCCAGGTGACCGACCCCCGCGCCTACGGCCTTGTCCCCACCGACGAGACCGGCCGGGTCCTGGCCTTCCTGGAGAAGCCCCAGACCCCCGAGGAGATCGTCACCGACCAGATCAACGCGGGGGCGTACGTCTTCCGCCGCTCGGTCATCGACACGATCCCGGCGGGCCGCCCGGTCTCGGTGGAACGCGAGACGTTCCCGGACCTCCTCGCCGCGGGCGCCCACCTCCAGGGCATGGTCGACTCCACGTACTGGCTGGACCTCGGCACCCCCGCGGCCTTCGTCCGCGGCTCCGCCGACCTGGTCCTCGGCCGCGCCCCGTCCCCGGCCGTCCCGGGCCGCTGCGGCGACCGGCTGATCCTGCCCACGGCCCGGGTCGCGGGCGACGCCAAGCTGACCGGCGGCACGGTGGTGGGCGAGGGCGCGTTCGTCGGCGAGGGCGCCCGGGTCTCCGGCAGCACGGTCCTGGCGGGCGCGGTCGTCGAACCCGGCGCCGTCATCACCGACTCCCTGATCGGCGCCCGCGCCCGCATCGGCGAACGCTCCGTCCTCACGGGCGCGGTCGTCGGCGACGGCGCGATCATCGGCGCCGACAACGAACTCCGCACAGGGGTCCGAGTCTGGTGCGACGCCCAAATCCCCACGGGGGCGCTCCGCTTCTCGTCGGACCAGTAACTGCCGGCGCGTTGTCGGGTGCGGGTTCGGTGGGGCTTCTCGCGCAGTTCCCCGCGCCCCTGAAGAGCAGGGGCCGCGCCCCGTGCTTTTCGATGAAGGGCCGAAGGCACCTTCAGGGGCGCGGGGAACTGCGCGACCAGCCCCCACCGGACGGACGCTGGGGGTCGAAGGGGGCGCAGCCCCTGGGGACGGGACGGGTAGGGGCGGCGGGGGCGCTACAACTTCCCGATGTCCCACCGAGGCATCTTCGGCACCCTCCGCCCCGGCACCCGCCCCGACAACAGAATCAACCGAGCCGCCCGATGCCGCTGCCCCGCATACGGCTCCAACAGCGACAACATCACCGAGTCGTCCGCATCCCGATCCCCCGCCAACGCGAACCCCACGATCCCCGGCAGATGCAGATCCCCCGTGGTCACCTCGTCCGCCGCCCCATGACTGCGCTGCACGGTCTCCGCCGAGGTCCACGGCCCGACCCCCGGCACCACTTCCAACCGCGCCCGCGCCTCCACCGGCGACATCCCCACGGCCTCCTCCAGCCGCCCCGCCACCCGCACCGCCCGCAGGATCGTCGACGCCCGCTTGTCGTCGACCCCGGCCCGATGCCACTCCCAGGACGGGATCAGCGCCCACTCCCGGGCCCCCGGCATCACACACATCCGCCCCGGTGCGGGCCCCGGCGCCGGCTCGCCGAACTGCCGTACGAGCAGCCGCCACGCCCGATACGCCTCGTCCGTCGTGACCTTCTGCTCCAGGACCGACGGAATCAACGACTCCAGCACCAGCCCGGTCCGCGTCAGACGCAACCCGGGCCGCCGCCGCCAGGCCATCGCCACGACCCGGTGCCGGGGCGCGAAGGCCTCTGGCTCGTCCGACGCGCCGAGCATCGTGGGCACCTGATCGAGCAGCCACTCGGCCCCCGGCCCCCAGGCATCCGCCTCGACGACCCCGCCCCGCAGCGCGACCCGCAGCGTCCCCGCGCCGACCGGCGTACGACAGGCCCGCCACACGGACCCGTCCGGCATGGCGCGGAAGGTCGGATCCCCGGGCCCCCGCCGCAGCGGCCCCAGCACGAGCCCCAGATCGAGCGCTCCCTCGGGCACCCAGGTCCGCCGCCGCCCGGCCACGGCCCCTTGCCGGGGCACCCCACCGGGCACGACGACATGCCCACCCCGCACGGTCGCACGAGTGGGCCGCTGAGGAAATCGTCCGGCCACGAAGAGGTCCTAGGTAGTGAAGGGCGCCCTATGAGCGTAGGGGTGTTTCAGGAGCGGGAGGAACCGCGCAGCGGTGACGCCCAAGGGGGCGCGGGGAACCGCGCGAGAAGCCCCACACACCCGTCACCGCACCTCGATGAACGCCCCCGCATCCCGCTCCCCCCGAGCCGGAGGCGCCCCGGCCGCGTGCCCCACGGCCACCGCCCCCATCGGATCCCACTCCGCCGGCAGCCCCAGCACCTCCCGTACGACATCCCGGCAGAACATCGTCGACGACACCCACGCGGACCCCAGCCGCTCCCCGGCCAGCGCGACCAGGAAGTTCTGCACGCCGGCCCCGGTGGCGACGACGAACATCTCCCGCTCGGCCGCGTCCCGCCGCGTGTCCCCGTAGACGTGCGAGCCGTCCATCACCAGACACGGCACCACCAGATACGGCGCGTTGCGCAGCACGTCCCCGCGCCGCACCCGCTTCGCGATGGACTCCTCGCTCTTGCCGTCCCGCCGCAGATCCGCGATCCACGCGTCCCGCATGGCGTCGAGCAGCCGCACCCGCGACTCCTCGGACTCCAGCAGCACGAACCGCCACGGCGTCGTGTGGTGCGGCGCCGGCGCGGTCACGGCCGCGGCCACGGCCCGCCGCACCGCGCCGGGGTCGACCGGCTCGTCCGTGAACGCCCGGACCGTACGCCGCTGGGTCACCGCCAGCCGTACGGCCTCGGAGGTGCCGAGCCGGAACATGTCGTCCGCCGCGCCCCGGACCAGGGCCCGGGTCCCCTCGCCGGCGTCCTCGGCCACCACCTGCGCGAGCCCCCGGACCACGGCGACCGGCAGCCCACCGGCCTTGCCCTTCACCAGGTCACCGGCGCCGGCCAGCTCGTCGGCGGTGGCGACGACGGTCGCGCTGAGCGGATTGCCGTGCGCGTCGGTGCCGCCGCGCAGGTCGTCGAGGACCCGCACCCCGGCCGCGCCGATGGCGACGTCCGTCAGCCCGCTGCGCCAGGGTCGTCCGAACGTGTCGGTGACCAGGACCCCGACCTCGACGCCGAGCGCGTCCCGGATGCCGTCCCGGATCGCCCGCGCGGAGGCATCGGGGTCCTCGGGCAGCAACAGCACGGTCCCGGAAGGGGTGTTGGAGGCGTCGACCCCGGCCGCGGCCATGACGAGCCCCTGCCGGTTCTCCACGATCCGCAGCGGCCCGCGGCGGGCCACCACCCGCACGGTCTCGGCGTCGATCGCGGCCTCCCGGTCGGCCGCCTCGACCACCCGTCCCTCCGCCTTGGACACGATCTTGGAGGTGACGAGCACCACGTCCCCGTCGGCCAGCCGAGGTTCGGCGGCGGCGATCAGCTTGGCCAGATCGTCCCCCTGCTGGACCTCGGGGATCCCGGTCGGCGCCCAGACCCGGTAGGCGGGACCGGGCAGACCGTCCGAGGCCGCCCGCCCCTCTCCGCCCGTATCCCCGAGCCCACCGCTCAGCCCGTCGCTCACGCTCCGCGTACCTCCTGTGCCAGTGCCAGCGCCTCACGTGCCATCTGCGCCGTCGCGTCCACGTCGGTCATCATCAGGGGCACGGCCCGGCACCGGATCCCGGCCGTCTCGACCCGCTCGACGACGCCCGCGTCCACCGTGTCGACGAGCCAGCCGTCCAGCAGCCCGGAGCCGTAGTGCTCCGCGACGGCGGCGGCCGTGGACTCGACGCCGACGGCGGCGAGGACCTTGTCGGCCATACCGCGCACGGGCGCGTCGCCGACGATGGGGGAGAGGCCGACGACGGGGACCCCCGCCTCGGCGATCGCCTCCCGGATGCCGGGCACGGCGAGGATGGTGCCGACGGAGACGACGGGGTTCGACGGCGGGAAGAGGATCACGTCCGCCTCGGCGATCGCCTCCAGGACCCCGGGCGCCGGCTTCGCCTGCTCGGCGCCGACGGGCACGATCGCCTCGGCCGGCACGGAGGCCCGCAGCCGTACCCAGTACTCCTGGAAGTGGATCGCCCTGCGCTCGCCGTCCTGCTCGACGGCGACATGGGTCTCGACACGGTCGTCGGTCATCGGGATGAGCCGCACGCCGGGCTTCCACCGGTCGCACAGGGCCTCGGTGACGGCGCTCAGCGGATATCCGGCGCCGATCATCTGGGTCCGCACGATGTGCGTGGCGAAGTCCCGGTCGCCGAGCCCGAACCACTCGGGCCCGACGCCGTACGCGGCCAGCTCCTCCTTGAGGTGGAAGGTCTCGTCGGCCCGGCCCCAGCCCTGCTCCTCGTCGATGCCGTCGCCGAGGGTGTACATCACCGTGTCGAGGTCCGGGCAGACCTTCAGCCCGAAGAGGTGGATGTCGTCCCCGGTGTTGCCGATGACCGTGATGTCCGCGTCCGGCGCGGCCCGCTTCAGACCGCGCAGGAACCGGGCACCACCGATGCCGCCTGCCAGAACCACAATGCGCATGGCACTCAGTCTCGCAGGCGGGTGCGACAACGGGTCCCCCGGCCGCGATCACGACCGGTTTCGCGCGCTCCCGGTGGAGGGGCCCCGCGGGCTCGGCGGGGCCCGGGTGACCGCTCAGGCCGTGACGGTCGCCGTCCGCGCCGCGCAGGCCTTCGTGTGCATCGGCATGTCCGTCAGGCCGGGGTAGTAGACGTGCAGGCTGATGGCCGGCTCCAGCGTGTCGTTGACGACCTCGTGCGCGTAGCCCGGCGCGAACACCCGCTGCGCGCCCGCGTCGAGCACGCGCGTGCCCCGGTCGGTGCGCTCGGTCAGCGTGCCGTCGAGCACGGTCAGCACGCCGGAGGAGCCCCCGTGGTCGTGCAGCCCGGTGCCCTGGCCCGGCACCCAGGACAGCAGCCACACCTCGTACCCGGGCCCGGTCTGCAGCCGGTGGTACCAGCGGGTGGTCGCGTCGTACTCGACGAGGTGCTCCCACCGGGAGCGGTCGTCGGCGAGGGAACGGGCCAGGCCCGCGAACTCGGCCACGGTGACGGGGTGTTGGCGCGGCGCCTGGAGGAGGTGCGGTACTTCGAGGAGGTCGCCGGCGATCTGGAGGTCGCTGTCGCTGTTCATGAAGAGAGGTGGTCCTCAACGATGAGTGCGTGGGGGAGGGCTGGGTTTCGCGTGCGGGAACAGCAGCCGAGCCGGGACGGGCTCAGTGGCAGCCGGAGCGGGGAAGGCTCAACAGCTGGGACAGCAACAGCTACAGCGGCAGCGGGCAGCACCGTGGGACCCGGCGGTCCGGGTCGTGGTGAGTGCCAAGTGCGCGAGCATGCCCACAAGCACAGCGGTTCACACCTCCGCTGTCAACTTCGCGTCCGGTATGTGGATGCCCGTTCACCTCTTCCGGTGCAACCGCACGGTGAAAGGTTTGTGCTGGGGGAGTCGGGGACACATGGGGCACAACCCGGAACGAGCGAGTCGGATCGGGTCGGAACGAGATCGAACTCCTGGGCGTCTTTCCCCGTAAGGAAGGGTGATCCGGTGAGAACTCCCCTCTGCGGCTGCGCTGCTGTCAGGTTTATGCCGATTTGAACACTTTCCGCATAGCCTTGGTTCCGCAGAGTGAATAAGGGGCTCAATAGCAGATCTCGGCTTGACTCGCCCGTAGCAGCACACTTGTAATTTCACTCGTGTCGTTCAGCCGAAATCGGTAACGGCCGCACGACGGGGACGCGAAAAGACGGACGAGGGGCGCACATGACCGAGCTCGTGCAGCAACTGCTGGTCGACGACGCGGACGAGGAACTCGGCTGGCAGGAGCGCGCGCTGTGCGCCCAGACCGATCCCGAGTCCTTCTTCCCCGAGAAGGGCGGCTCGACCCGCGAGGCCAAGAAGGTCTGCCTCGCCTGTGAGGTCCGCTCCGAATGCCTCGAATACGCGCTCGCGAACGACGAGCGGTTCGGCATCTGGGGCGGCCTGTCGGAGCGCGAGCGCCGTCGTCTCAAGAAGGCGGCCGTCTGACCCGTCCCGGAACCCGACCCGTCCCGGGAGCAGTCGAACAGAAACAACCGAACATGTCCGGCCCGTCGCGCGTGGGTTGTCCACAGGCGGCGGGCCGCCGTGCTGCTCAGCCGTTAGTGTGGGCCCTCGTCCGAGACGTCCCGCTGTCCTCGCCGGACACAGACGTCCACCACAGTCCACCGAACCGGGGCCCGTACCTCGATGTCCGTGCACAGCCACACCGCAGCCCACCACGACGCTGCCACGCCCGAATTCCCACGTCATGTGGTGACCGCGGTCCTCGTCGCGCACGACGGCGCGCGCTGGCTGCCCGACGCGCTCGCCGGGCTGCTCGGCCAGGAGCGTCCCGTCCAGAGCGCCATGGCGGCCGACACCGGCAGCGCGGACGACTCCGCCCAGCTCCTCTCCGACGCCCTCGGCGCGGACCGCGTCCTGCACCTCGCCCGGCGCACCGGCTTCGGCCAGGCCGTCGAGGAGGCCAACCGGACCGCGGGCGTCCTCACCCAGGACGACCTCGCCTACCTCCGCCGCCCCAGCGGCTGGGACCCGGTCACCCGCAGCTGGCGCGACGACGCGTACGACATGCCCGAGCTCCCCCACGGGGAGCCGGTCCAGTGGCTGTGGCTGCTGCACGACGACTGCGCCCCCGAACCCGACGCCCTCGCCGAACTGCTGCGGGTCGTGGAGAACGAGCGCGAGCTGGGCCGTGACGACGTCGCCGTCGTCGGCCCCAAGCTGCGCGGCTGGTACGACCGCCGTCAGCTCCTGGAGGTCGGCGTCACCATCGCCCCCTCCGGCCGCCGCTGGACCGGCCTCGACCGCCGCGAGCAGGACCAGGGCCAGCACGACCACGTGCGGCCCAGCCTCGCCGTGTCCACCGCAGGCATGCTGATCCGCCGCGACGTCTTCGAGGAGCTGGGCGGCTTCGACCGCCGACTGCCCCTCATGCGGGACGACGTCGACCTGTGCTGGCGCGCCACCGCCGCCGGACACCGTGTTCTCGTCGCCCCCGAGGCCGTCGTCCGGCACGCCGAGGCATCCTCGCGCGAGCGCCGCACCGTCGACTGCGTGGGCCGCAGCGCCGCCTCCCCGCACATGGTCGACAAGGCGGGCGCGGTCTACACCCTCCTCGTCAACTCCCGCACGGCACAGCTCCCCTGGGTGCTGCTGCGCATCGTTCTCGGCACCCTGCTCAGGGTCGTCGCGTATCTCGTCGGCAAGGTCCCCGGACAGGCCGTCGACGAGGTCCGGGGCCTGCTGAGCGTGCTGCTGCGGCCCGAGCGGATCATCGCCGGTCGGCGCAGACGAGGCCGTTCACAGCTGGACAAGGGCGAGCTGCGGGCGCTGTTCCCGCCGCCCGGAGCGACCGTCCGGGCCACCGTCGAACAGGCCGCCGGTGATCTGTTCGGCCGTTCCGACGCCGAGACCTCCCCGGCCGGACGGCACGGCGGCGGGATCGAGTCGGGCCCCGGCGACGACGACGCCGAGTTCCTCCAGGTCGAGCAGTTCGCCCGGCTCAAGCGGGTCGCACGCGCCCCCGGCCCCGTCCTCTTCGCCCTCCTGCTGCTCGCCTCGCTCGTCGCCTGCCGTGGACTGCTCGGCGGTGGCGCGCTGGCCGGCGGTGCCCTGCTGCCCGCGCCCGCGGACTCCGCCGAGCTCTGGTCGCGCTACCTCGACGCCTGGCACCCGGTCGGCGCGGGCGACGCCGAGGCCGCTCCGCCGTATCTGGCCGTCGTGGCGCTGCTCGCCTCGCTGCTGTTCGGCTCCACCGGGCTCGCGGTCACCGTCCTCCTCGTGGCCTCCGTGCCGCTGGCCGGCTTCACCGCGTACTTCGCCTCCCGCCGCCTGGTCGAGTCCCGGCTGCTGCGCGCCTGGGCCGCGATCGCGTACGCCTTCCTGCCGGCCGTCACCGGCGCGCTCGCGACCGGCCGCCTGGGCACCGCCGTCCTCGCGATCCTGCTGCCCCTCATCGCCCGCGCGGGCGCCGCGGCCGCGGGGCTCACGAACAGCACGGGGGCGCGCGGCAGTTGGCGCGCCACCTGGGCGTACGCGCTGCTGCTGACGATCACCACCGCGTTCACCCCGATCGTGTGGCCCATCGCGCTGCTCCTCGGCCTCGGGCTCCTCGTCGTGCGCCGCCGCGAGATCACCGCCTACGGCCTGCGCTTCCTCGCCCAGCTGGGCACGCCGCTGCTGATCCTCGCCCCCTGGTCGCTGACGCTGCTGCCGTTCGGCTTCTTCGAGGAGGCCGGCCTGGAGTACGGCTCCGGCACGGCCTCGGCGACCGATCTGCTCGGCATCAGCCCCGGCGGACCCGGCACGGTCGGCGGGCTCACGCTCATCGGCGTCGTCCTGGCCGCCCTGGCCGCCCTGCTGCGCGCGGAACGGCAGCCGGCCATCCGGACCGCCTGGACGGCCGCCCTGGTGGCCCTCGTCCTCGCGGTCCTCTCCAACGGCTCCACCTGGGCCGGCCCCGCGACGCTCGTCTACGGCCTCGCCCTCCTCGCCGCCGCCACGCTGGGCGCCGACGGTGCCCGCCACCGCGTGGCCGAGCAGAGCTTCGGCTGGCGCCAGCCGGTCGCCGTGCTCATCGCGCTCGCCGCCGCCGTCGGCCCGCTGCTGGCCGCCGCCGGCTGGGTGCTCGGCGGTGCCGACGGCCCCCTGGAGCGCCGCGACCCCGTCCAGGTGCCCGCGTTCGTCGCCGAGGAGAGCGGCACCCGCGACCAGGCCCGCACCCTGGTCCTCGACAGCGACTCCACCGCCGAGGTCGGCTACACCCTGGTCCGCGGTTCCGGCGTCCGCCTCGGTGACGCCGAACTCACCGCCGGCGCCGGGGAGAACGAGCGGCTCGACAAGGTCGTCGCCAACCTCGTGGCAGGCTCCGGCGCCGACCAGACCGACGAACTCGGCGGCTTCGCCGTGCGCTACGTCCTCGTCCGGCCCGGCGCGCCCCGCGAGGTCAGCCGCGTCCTGGACGCCACACCCGGCCTGAGCAGGCTCAGCCAGCAGGACGGCAGCGCCCTGTGGCGGGTCGACCGCCAAGTCGCGCGCGTCACGATCGAGGCCTCCTCCGGCGCCCCCCGGGCCGTCGCCGCCGGCCCCGTAGAGGTGCACACCACCGTTCCGGCCGGTGGCTCGGGCCGGGTCCTGCGTCTCGCCGACACCGCCGACGAGTCCTGGACGGCCACCCTCGACGGCAAGCCCCTCACCCCGACCACGGTCGACGGCTGGGCCCAGGGCTTCCAACTGCCCGTCGACGGCGGCAGGCTGGACGTCACCTTCGACGCCCCGGTGACCCACACCGGCTGGCTGTGGACCCAGGGCTCGCTCGCCGTCGTCCTCGTGGTCCTCGCCCTGCCGGGCCGCCGCCGGGACGTCGACGACGACCTCCCCGACGAGCCCGTCGCCGTGCCCGCTGAGGACCTCACCGGTGACGGCCGTCGCGCCCGCCGGCTGCGCGCCCAGGCGGAGGCGGAGGCCGAACAGTCCACCGACGCGGGCCTCCCGTCCCCGGCGGAGGAGGTTCCGGCCGGGGCCCCCGTCCCGCAGCAGCAGCCGTACGGGGAGTGGGCGACCGCGGACCAGGCGGGCGCCGAGTACGGCCACTACGACCAGGCCTACCAGGGCGGACAGCAGTACCCGGCGGGCACCTACGACCAGCAGCACTACCAGGCCGACCCCTACCAGGGCGCCCAGTACGACCCGTACGCCACCTACGGCAACCACACGGCCTCGTACGACCAGACGTACGCCCAGGGCTACGACGCGACGTACGACCCGTCGCACCGCACCGGCGCCGCCGACACCGAGCGCCCCGACGGGAGCCAGCAGTGAACCGCCAGACCCTGTCCCTGATCGCCGGCGCGACCGCCCTCGCCGCCGTCACCGGCTTCGCCACGCTCTCCGCGCCCGACGCCTCGGGCGGCGACACCACGGCGAAGGCGGCCGCCCAACTGCCCGTGCAGCGGACGAATCTGCTCTGCCCGCAGCCCAGCACCTCTGACGTCGCGGAGACGGCGTACACCGCGTTCACCCCCGTCACCGAGGGCACCGGCGAAGAGGGCGGCGCGGAACTCGTCGCGGCGGGCGGGGGATCGACAGCTCCCGACGAGAGCGGCGATGCCGGCAAGGACGACAAGGGCGAAAAGGGCGGCGACAGCGGCAAGGGCAAGGCCGCCAAGCCGGTCATCGAGGTCAAGGAGCCCGGCAAGCCCGTCACCGACAGCACCGACGGCGGTGACTCGCCCGCGCTGATCGGCACCGCCGAGGGGAAGTTCGCGCCCGGCTGGACGGTCCAGGAGACCACCGAGGTCGCCGCCGGCACCGGCCGCGGTCTGCTCGGCGTCAACTGTGCCGCCCCCGACACGGAGTTCTGGTTCCCGGGAGCGAGCACGGCCGCGGGCCGCACCGACTACGTCCACCTCGTCAACCCGGACGACTCGGCGGCCGTCGTCGACATCGAGCTCTTCGGCAAGGACGGCGCCCTGAAGTCCACGGTCGGCGACGGCATCACGGTGCAGCCCAGCTCCGACGAGCCGGTCCTGCTGTCGACGCTCGCCACGGCGAAGGAGGCCGACCTCACGGTCCACGTCAGCGTCCGCAGCGGCCGGGTCGCCGCCGCGGTCCAGGCCCTCGACGACAAGCAGGGCGGCGACTGGCTGTCCGCCGCGGCCGACCCGGCCGGCAGCCTCGTCTTCCCCGGCATCCCCAAGGACGCCTCCTCCGTCACCCTGGTCGCGTACGCCCCCGGCGAGACCGACGCCGACCTGAAGCTCCGCCTCAACTCGCCCAACGGCCCGATCACCCCGGCAGGCAACGAGACGCTGCACGTCAAGGGCGGCATGACCGCCACCGCCGACCTGGGCGACATCACACGTGGCGAGCCCGGATCCCTCGTCCTCACCCCCACCGGCGACTCGGTCCCGGTGGTGGCCGCCCTCCGGGTCGTCCGGGGCAAGGGCGCGAGCCGGGAGACGGCCTTCATCCCGGCGACCCGCGCGGTCGGCGCGCGTGCCACGGTCACGGACAACCGCGCCAAGGGCACGACCCTGGCCCTCACGGCGCCCACCGCCGCGGCCAAGGTCAAGATCACCGCGTCCGCCGGCAGCGGGGGAGGTGAGGCCACGACGAAGACCTTCACGATCAAGGCCGGCACCACCCAGAACGTGGAGATGCCCGCCCCGAACGGCCTCAGGGGCGCCTACGCGCTCACCGTGGAGTCGACGTCGGGCGGCCCCGTCTACGCCTCCCGCACCCTGGAATCCAAGTTCGACAACATCCCCGCCTTCACCATCCAGACCCTCCCGAACGACCGAGGCACGGTAGCGGTCCCGAAGGCCCACCAGGACCTGTCGATCATGCAGCGCTAGGGGGGGGGAACGGGGTCCCCTGAGTGGCCGTAGGCCCTCAAGGGGCGCGGGGAACTGCGCGAGAAGCCCCACCGGACGAACGCTTGGGGGTCGAAGGGGCGCAGCCCCTGGGGGATGGGAAGGGTAGGGGCGGCGGGGGCGAAATCCCTCCGGGGCGCGCCCCACCCCCCGGTCAGTCCTCCCCGTACCGAGGATCCACAGTCTCCGGATTCAGCCCCAACAACTCGGCAACCTGCTCCACCACGACCTCATGCACCAGCGCGGCCCGCTCCTCCCGCCCCTTGGTACGGATCTCCACCGGCCGCCGATACACGACCACCCGAGCCGGCCGTCCCTCCCGCGCCCCCACGATCCCCCCGAGCGGCACCGCCTCGTCGTTCCACGCCCCGTCCGACGGCCCGTCGAGCCGCGGCACCTCCAGCACGAGGAAGTCGATGTCGGCCAGCTGCGGCCACCGCCGCTCCAGCCGCTCCACGGAGTCCTGCACGAGATCGGCGAAGACGTCCGCGCGGCTCGCCGCGAGCGGCACCTGCGGCGGCGCGATCGGCCCGCGCATCCCCCTGCCGTGCCGATCACGGCGGCGGGGCCCGGGTGCGGAGGCGGCGCGGGGCGGTACGAGGTCGTCCATCACCTGTGAAGCGTAGTCCCCGGACGGTCCGCCCGCCCGGCTCCACACTCCCGGCCGCGCCCCCCGGACCCGCACCGCTGACCTGGCATGTCCAACCGGCGCGCCGTACGGCGGTACTCCGGCGCGCCGGTTTGCGTGTCGCCGGATGACCATTCCAGCCAAGGTTGGGCTCGTTTCCGTATCTCCACGAGACCGGCGAACTCGCGCCAATTGGCCTGGTTTGTACAGAAAATTGATCGCGATCGGCGTCGTTCGGCATTCCGGACGCGGGGTTACTCGCAGGTCAACGCCGTGGGTTCGGAGGGGCGTGTGGGGCGTTTCACAGCACGACACGGGGGAGTGACCTGGTGCAGAGTCGTCGCGGCCCGCTCAAGAGTGCGGTACCGTCCAACGTCGTGAGCCCTGTACGTCGCTGTTCGCGCACCGCTTGCGGCCGCCCCGCCGTCGCGACGCTGACGTACGTCTACGCCGACTCGACCGCGGTCCTCGGCCCCCTCGCCACCTACGCCGAACCCCACTGCTACGACCTGTGCGCCGAGCACTCCGAGCGCCTCACCGCGCCGCGCGGCTGGGAGGTCGTACGGCTGCTGGACGCCTCGGCCCCCGCGCGCCCCAGCGGTGACGACCTGGAGGCCCTCGCCAACGCCGTGCGCGAGGCGGCGCGTCCGCAGCAGCGTGCGGCCGAGGCCGGTGGCGGTGCCCGCACGGCCGACCCCATGGAGGTCGCCCGGCGCGGCCATCTCCGGGTGCTGCGCTCCCCGGACAACTGAGCACGCGCTCCCCGACGGCCGACCCCCGGACGCACCTCGCGAACTGAAGCCCCGCGAGGGCTCGTTGCGGTGAGCCGGTGAGCCCGTGAATCCGTCCCGTCGCCGTCCGTCCCGTCGCCCTCCATCCTGTCGTGGCTGTTTCCGTTCGCGCCGTTCCGCTCCGTGGCGCGCACCCGTTGACGTCCTGTTGGTGTGGACGCGATCATTCCGGGCGCCCGTGCCGTGAGAAGCCGCTTCCGTATCGCGGAATCTGGGGAGGCTCCGTGTACGTCCAGCAACTGGAACCCGTGGCCGGTTCACTCGGCCTGTCCGCCCTCGTCGCGACCCTGCCCCTGGTCACCGTCCTGGTCCTGCTCGGCGGTGTGCGACTGAAAGCCCATCTGGCAGGCCTCGTCGGCCTTCTGGCGGCCCTTCTGGTCGCCTGGCTCGCCTTCCGCATGCCGCTCGGCCAGACGCTCTCCAGCGCCGCCCAGGGGGCCGCTTTCGGCCTCTTCCCGATCATGTGGATCGTCGTCAACGCCCTGTGGGTGTACCGGATGACCGTCCACACCCGGCACTTCGACATCCTGCGCCGCTCCTTCGGACGGCTCTCCGACGATCCGCGCATCCAGGCGCTCGTCGTCGCGTTCTGCTTCGGCGCGCTCCTGGAAGCCCTCGCCGGCTTCGGCGCGCCGGTCGCCATCTGCTCCGTCATGCTCGTCGCGCTCGGCTTCGCACCGGTGAAGGCCGCCGTGGTCGCCCTGGTCGCCAACACCGCGCCCGTCGCCTTCGGCGCCATGGGCACCCCGGTCGTCACCCTCGCCCAGGTCACCGAACTGCCCCTGGACACCGTCGCGTCCGTGGTCGGCCGCCAGACGCCGCTGCTCGCCCTCGTGGTGCCCCTGGTCCTGGTCTGGCTCGTCGACGGGCGGCGCGGGCTGCGCGAGACCTGGGCGCCCGCTCTGGCCTGCGGACTCGCCTTCGCCGTCGCCCAGTTCATCGCCTCCAACTACGTCTCCGCGCAACTCGCCGACATCGGCGCCGCCTTGCTGGGCGCGGGCGCCCTCGTCGCCATGCCCCAGGCGCGACGCCCCGCCGCCGAGCCCGTACGCGCCGCCGTCCTGACCGGCGTACGCGGCGACGACCTCGACGAGCGGGACCTCCGGCGCGAAGTCCTGCGCGCCTACGCCCCGTACGCGCTGATCGTCGTGATCTTCTCCGTCGCCCAGATCCCGGCGGTGAAGGGCCGGCTGGCCGGGGCGACGCGGACGTACGACTGGCCCTTCCTGAACGTCGCGGACCCCACCGGCGACCCCGTGGGAGGCAACGTCTTCACCTGGCCGATCGTGTCCACCGGCGGCACGCTGGTGCTGCTCGCCGGTGTGTGCACGGCCGTCGTCCTGGGGGTCCACGCGCGCGTGGCGGTCAGGGAGTGGGCCGCGACGGTCCACGAACTGCGGTTCGCGATCCTCACCGTGACGTCCGTGCTCGCCCTCGCCCACGTCATGAACCTCTCCGGACAGGCCGCCACCATCGGCCACTTCGTGGCGGCGGCCGGCGCGGGACTCGCCTTCCTGTCGCCCGTCCTCGGCTGGTTCGGCGTCGCGGTCACCGGCTCGGACACCTCCGCCAACGCGCTGTTCGGCGCCCTCCAGGTGAGCGCGGCCCGCGAGTCGGGCCTGTCGCCCGAACTGCTCGCCGCCGCCAACAGCTCCGGCGGGGTCCTCGGCAAGATGATCTCCCCGCAGAACCTCACCATCGCCTGCGCCGCCGTCGGCCTCGCCGGGCGAGAGGGCGACCTGCTGCGCAAGGTGCTGCCATGGAGCCTCGGGCTGTTGCTGGTGATGTGTCTGATCGTGGTGGGGCAGAGCACGCCCGTACTGGAATGGATGCTTCCGTGAGGGCTCTCCGGCCGGGACCGGCGCCGTCCCGGGCGGCCACTCGGAGGTACCACCGTCGGTCGTCGGTCCGCCCGGGTAGTTTGGGGTGATCCGGTGGGGACTTCAGGAGGGTGTGGCCGTGGCGGCTGATCTGTCGACGATCGTGAAGGCGTACGACGTACGCGGGGTGGTCCCGGACCAGTGGGACGAGCCCCTGGCCGAGCTCTTCGGCGCGGCCTTCGCCCAGGTGACCGGCGCGGACGCCGTCGTGGTCGGCCACGACATGCGGCCCTCCTCGCCCGGCCTGTCCCGCGCCTTCGCACGCGGCGCGGCGGCGCTCGGCGTGGACGTCACCGAGATCGGCCTCTGCTCCACGGACCAGCTCTACTACGCGTCGGGCGCGCTGAACCTGCCCGGCGCGATGTTCACCGCCTCCCACAACCCCGCCCAGTACAACGGCATCAAGATGTGCCGGGCCGGAGCCGCCCCCGTCGGCCAGGACACCGGTCTCGCCGAGATCCGCGAGCTGGTCGAGGCCTGGAGCGAGTCGGGAGCCCCGGCCCCGGCCGCCACACCGGGGACGATCACCCACCGGGACACGTTGGAGGACTACGCGGCGCACCTGCGCGGCCTCGTCGACCTCACCTCCGTCCGCCCCCTGAAGGTCGTCGTCGACGCGGGCAACGGCATGGGCGGCCACACCGTCCCCACCGTCTTCGCGGGCCTGCCGCTGGACCTGGTCCCGATGTACTTCGAGCTGGACGGCACGTTCCCGAACCACGAGGCCAACCCCCTCGACCCGGCGAACATCGTCGACCTCCAGAAGCGCGTCCGCGAGGAGGGCGCCGACCTCGGCATCGCCTTCGACGGCGACGCCGACCGGTGTTTCGTGGTCGACGAGCGCGGCGACGCCGTCTCGCCCTCCGCGATCACCGCCCTGGTCGCCTCCCGGGAACTCGCCAAGCACGGCGGCAAGGGCACGGTCATCCACAACCTGATCACCTCCTGGTCCGTCCCGGAGGTGGTGCGCGAGAACGGCGGCACGCCGGTGCGCACCCGTGTCGGCCACTCCTTCATCAAGGCCGAGATGGCCAGATCCGGCGCCATCTTCGGCGGCGAGCACTCCGCCCACTACTACTTCGCGGACTTCTGGAACGCCGACACGGGCATGCTGGCCGCCCTCCACGTCCTCGCCGCCCTCGGCGGCCAGGACGGCCCCCTCTCCGGCCTCCTCGCCGAGTACGACCGCTACGCCGGCTCCGGCGAGATCAACTCCACGGTCGCCGACCAGTCGGACCGCCTGGCCGCGATCCGCTCCGCGTACGAGAACCGCGAGGACCTCACCCTCGACGACCTCGACGGCCTCACGGTCTCCGCCACCGACTGGTGGTTCAACGTCCGCCCCTCCAACACGGAACCCCTCCTGAGACTGAACGCGGAGGCGAGGGACGAGTCGACGATGGCAAGGGTGAGGGACGAGGTCCTGGCGATCATCAGGGCGTGACCGCGCCCTGAAGGGGCGCGGGGAACTGCGCGACAGCCCCCACCGGAGGGACGTCCGGGGGTCGAAGGGGCGCAGCCCCTTGAGGGAGGGACGGGTAAGGGCGGCGCGGGCGAAAACGGCACCGGCCCCCAACCCCGGCGCCAACCCCCGCACGGCGGTACTCTGACCAGGCCGCACCGCACGAACCCGCCCCCCGAAGGGACCCCGACATGCCGCTCGAAGCCGGCCTCCTGGAGATCCTCGCCTGCCCGGCGTGCCACGCCCCCCTCACGGAGGAGGACACCGAGCTGACCTGCACGAGCCAGGACTGCGGCCTCGCCTACCCGATCCGGGACGGCATCCCCGTGCTCCTCGTCGACGAGGCCCGCCGCCCCGCGTGACCCGCAGGTCCCGCGCGATCACGCTCACGCGCAAGGCGTAACCCCGCACGAGCCGGGAAACCCGGCGAAAAGGCGCATCAGGGCACCCGGCGATCGGAGGCTGCCGCCCATGCTCGACGAATCGCTGCTAGACACCCCCGACGCCCTGTCGGAGGCGGACCGCCGCGACCTGCTCCGCGGCGCCGCCGAGGCAGGCGCCCGGGTCCGCACGGCCATCCGTCTCGGCACCGAGGCCGGCATCCCCGACCTGAAACCCGACGGCAGGCCACGCGCCCTCATGATCGCGGGCCCCGGCATGGCCTCCGCGGGCGTCGCCGACCTGCTCGGCGCCCTCGCGGGATCCAGCTGCCCCATCACCCGCCTGCACCCCACCGGCGTCGCCCCCGCGGCGGGCGCCCTGCGCTGGGACCTCCCGGGCTGGGCGGGCTCGGTCGACCTCCTCCTGATCGCCACCGCCGACGGCGCCGAACCCGGCCTGTCGCTCCTGATCGACCAGGCCTACCGCCGCGGCTGCACGGTCGTCGCCGTCGCCCCGCCCCGCACCCCGGTCGCCGAGGCCGTGGAAGGCGCCCACGGACTCTTCGTACCGATGGCGACAGGCCCGTACGAGCAGGAGGTGCCCCTCGGCGCCGCCGCCCCCGGCGTGCTGTGGGCGCTGCTCACCCCGATGCTCGCGCTGCTGGACCGCACCGGCGTGGTCGCCGCCGCGCCGGACGCCCTGCAGAAGGTCGCCGACCGCCTCGACCACGTCGCCGAGCGCTGCGGCCCCGCCATCGCCACCTACGGCAATCCGGCCAAGACGCTCGCCGCCGAGCTGGCCGACGCCCTTCCGGTGATCTGGACCGAGGGCCAGGCCGCGGGCCCCGTGGGCCGCCGTTTCGCCTCCGCGCTCGCCGAACTGGCGGGGCGCCCGGCCCTCGTCGCCCAGCTGCCGGAGGCGCTCGCCTCGCACAGGGTGCTGCTGTCCGGTCCGCTCGCCGCGAGCGCCGACCCCGACGACTTCTTCCGCGACCGCGTCGAGGACCCGCCCGCCCTCCACGCGCGCGTGGTGCTCCTGCGCGACCGCCCCACCGGTGGCCTCAGCGCCGTCCCGGCCGCCCGCGAGCTGGCCCTCGGCCACGACACCGCGATCAGCGAGCTGGAACCCGAGGAGGGCAGCGACCTGGAGACCCTCGCGGAGATGATCGCCATCACTGATTTCGCCGCCGTTTACCTGTCGCTCGCTTCCGGAGCCTGATCCTCACGGACGCTTCCGAAGCCCGACCCGCGCGGAGCCCGGTCCCGACCTCGACCGGGGCCCGGCCGGCTCCCCACGTACGGAGAAACACACACCATGGACCGCCTCGACAACACCGTCCGCCCCTACGCCTGGGGCTCGACCACCGCCATCCCGGCGCTCCTCGGAGTGGCCCCCACCGGCGAGCCGCAGGCGGAGATGTGGATGGGAGCCCACCCCGGCGCCCCCTCGCGCACCGGACGCGGCCCCCTCACCGAGGTGATCGACGAGGCACCGGAACGCGAGCTGGGCACCCGGACCGTCGAGAAGTTCGGCCCCCGCCTCCCCTTCCTCCTGAAGCTCCTCGCCGCCGGCGCGCCCCTCTCCCTCCAGGTCCACCCCGACCTCGAACAGGCCAGGGAGGGGTACGAGGACGAGGAGCGGCGCGGCATCCCGATCGACGCGGGCCACCGCAACTACAAGGACGCCAACCACAAGCCGGAACTGATCTGCGCCCTCACGGAGTTCGACGGCCTGTGCGGCTTCCGTGAACCGCTGCAAGCCGCCGAGCTGCTGGACGCCCTCGACGTCGACTCCCTCAAGCCCTACGTCGACCTCCTGCACGCCCACCCCGAAGAGGCGGCGCTGCGCGAGGTGTTGACCGCCGTCCTGGGCGCCGACCCCGAGGAGATGGCCCACACCGTCACCGAGGCCGCGGCCGCCTGCGCCCGCCTCGGCGGCGCCCACGCCCCCTACGCCGACATCGCCCACCACTACCCGGGCGACCCAGGCGTCATCGCCGCCATGCTCCTCAACCACGTACGCCTGCAGCCCGGCGTGGCCCTGTTCCTGGGCGCCGGGATCCCCCACGCGTACCTGAACGGCCTCGGCGTCGAGATCATGGCCAACTCCGACAACGTGCTGCGCTGCGGCCTCACCCCCAAGCACGTCGACGTCCCCGAACTCCTGCGCATCGTCCGCTTCGAGGCGACCGACCCGGGTGTGCTGCGTCCGGAGGCGTCCCCCGACGGCGAAGAGGTCTACGAGACGCCCATCGACGAGTTCCGCCTCTCGCGCTTCGTCCTCCCCGAGGCCACCGCCCCGCACGACCTCACCCGCGCCACCCCGCAGATCCTTCTCTGCACGGCCGGTTCGGTCCGGGCGGGCGAACACACCCTCGCCCCCGGCGAGTCCGTCTTCGTACCGGCGGACGAGAAGGCCGAGGTGTCCGGCCCGGGCACGCTGTTCCGCGCGACCGTGATCGCGTGACGGCCTGACGTACCTCCGTTCCACGCCCCCTTCCGCTCCACCTCCCCGCCCGATCCACGACCCGACGCACCGACATGGGGCCGGGCTGCAACAATGCCCCCTGCAAAAGGCGGGCAAAGCCCGGCCGGTGACGGACCGAAGCGTGGGTACCCATCCCACGCGCAGACGTATGCGTAGGCGAAGGGACACCTCGGACACATGAGCGCGTCAGGCGGCACCAAGGCGATCGTGGCGGCACTCGCCGCCAACCTAGCGATCGCGGTAGCGAAGTTCGTGGCGTTCCTCTTCAGTAACTCGTCGTCGATGCTCGCCGAGTCCGTGCACTCGCTGGCCGACTCGGGCAACCAGGCCCTGCTGCTCCTCGGCGGCAAGAAGGCCAAGCGTGAGGCGACTGCCGAACACCCCTTCGGATACGGCCGCGAGCGCTACATCTACGCCTTCCTCGTCTCCATCGTCCTCTTCTCCGTCGGCGGCATGTTCGCCCTCTACGAGGGCTACGAGAAGATCAAGCACCCGCACGAGATCGAGGCCTGGTACTGGCCGGTCGGCGTCCTCGTCTTCGCGATCATCGCCGAGACCTTCTCCTTCCGGACCGCCATCAAGGAGTCCAACGTCCTGCGGGGCAACAAGTCCTGGACCGAGTTCGTCCGCCACGCCAAGGCCCCCGAGCTGCCGGTCGTCCTCCTGGAGGACCTCGGCGCCCTCGTCGGCCTGATCCTCGCCCTCGGCGGCGTCAGCCTCGCCCTGATCACCGGTGACGGCGTCTGGGACGGCATCGGCACCCTCTGCATCGGCGTCCTGCTCATCCTGATCGCGATCGTCCTCGCCGCCGAGACCAAGTCCCTCCTCCTCGGCGAGTCCGCCGGCGCCGAGGACGTCGAGAAGATCGCGCGGGCCGTCGTCGACGGCGACACCGTCACCCGCGTCATCCACATGCGGACCCTCCACCTCGGCCCCGAAGAGCTCCTCGTCGCCGCCAAGATCGCCGTCCAGCACGACGACACGGCCACCGAGGTGGCGAACGCCATCAACGCGGCCGAGGCCCGCATCCGCGAGGCCGTCCCGATCGCCCGCGTCATCTACCTGGAGCCCGACATCTACAGCGAGGCCGAAGCCTCCCGGGGCGCCGACCCCGAGGCCGCGCCCGGCGGCCCGACCGCTCCCGCCGAACACTGACCCACCGGCCCTATCGGGCCGTTCCACCAGGCACCGAACACCGGGGCCCGTCGCACGAACGACCGCGACGGGCCCCTGCCCGTTCCCCGCCGGACCGCTCTCTTCGGCTCGATCTGTACGCAGGCGGACTGGGGCAGGCCGAGCCAACCGGTGTAGCTTGGGACGGAGCCAGACGTCGCTGCTGATGGCGGTCGGGCGGTCCCCCTGCGGACCGACCGAGGGAGAGAGGGCCTCCGACGGACTGCGCTGCGCGCACGCGGGCATGCCCGTGTCTCCTTCGGGGCACCCCTGTGCCCGCCGCCGCGCAGACCAGCCCTACCCACCCTCGACCCGACACCGAGGAGCAGTTCGTAATGACGACTGTCGACAACCGGCAGGACTTCAAGGTCGCCGACATCTCCCTGGCCGCGTTCGGCCGCAAGGAGATCACCCTCGCCGAGCACGAGATGCCCGGTCTGATGGCGATCCGCAAGGAGTACGCCGAGTCCCAGCCGCTGGCCGGCGCCCGTGTCACCGGCTCCCTGCACATGACCGTGCAGACCGCTGTTCTCATCGAGACCCTGGTCGCCCTCGGCGCCCGGGTCCGCTGGGCCTCCTGCAACATCTTCTCCACCCAGGACCACGCCGCCGCCGCGATCGCGGTCGGCCCGAACGGCACGGTGGACAACCCCCAGGGCGTCCCGGTCTTCGCCTGGAAGGGCGAGACGCTGGAGGAGTACTGGTGGTGCACCGAGCAGGCGCTGACCTGGCCGGACAGCCCCACCGGCGGCCCGAACATGATCCTGGACGACGGCGGTGACGCCACCCTCCTGGTGCACAAGGGCGTCGAGTACGAGAAGGCCGGCGAGGTCCCGGCGGTCGACACCGCCGAGAACGAGGAGCACCGCGTCATCCTCGAACTCCTCAACCGCACCATCACCGAGGGCTCGCAGAAGTGGACCCAGCTCGCCTCGGAGATCCGCGGCGTGACCGAGGAGACCACCACCGGCGTCCACCGCCTGTACGAGATGCAGCGCGACGGTGTCCTGCTCTTCCCGGCGATCAACGTGAACGACGCCGTCACCAAGTCGAAGTTCGACAACAAGTACGGCTGCCGCCACTCCCTGATCGACGGCATCAACCGTGCCACCGATGTCCTCATCGGCGGCAAGACGGCCGTGGTCTGCGGCTACGGCGATGTCGGCAAGGGCTGCGCGGAGTCCCTGCGCGGTCAGGGCGCCCGTGTCATCGTCACCGAGATCGACCCGATCTGCGCCCTGCAGGCGGCGATGGACGGCTACCAGGTCACGACCCTCGACGAGGTCGTCGACAAGGCCGACATCTTCATCACCACGACCGGCAACAAGGACATCATCATGGCCTCGGACATGGCCAAGATGAAGCACCAGGCCATCGTCGGCAACATCGGCCACTTCGACAACGAGATCGACATGGCCGGTCTCGCCAAGGTCCCCGGCATCGTCAAGGACGAGGTCAAGCCGCAGGTCCACACCTGGACGTTCCCCGACGGCAAGGTGCTCATCGTGCTGTCCGAGGGCCGTCTGCTGAACCTGGGCAACGCCACCGGTCACCCGTCGTTCGTGATGTCCAACTCGTTCGCGGACCAGACCCTGGCCCAGATCGAGCTGTTCACCAAGCAGTCCGAGTACCCGATCGGCGTGTACACGCTGCCCAAGCACCTCGACGAGAAGGTCGCCCGCCTCCACCTCGACTCGCTCGGCGTGAAGCTCACGACCCTCCGTCCGGAGCAGGCCGCGTACATCGGCGTCGAGGTCGAGGGCCCGTACAAGTCGGACCACTACCGCTACTGATCCGCCCGGCGGTGGGTGCGTCGCACCTCGACGCACCCACCCAGGCAGAAGCACCCAGGCAGGCCCCCGCACCCCCGTGCCGGGGGCCTGCCCGTTCGGCGCCTCAGTCCCGTCGGCCGGACCCGCCCGTCAAGACCCAGGACCCCCATGCCCCGCGGCCGGTATTCGCTCCATGACCCGCACGACCACACCCTCCTCGCCGAGGAACACTTCCACTGCGCGCCCGGCCCTTCCGGCTGGCGCTATGTCTCCCAACTGACCGCCCCCTCCGGCGACCACGCCGGCTCCGTCGACCTGGCCATCGACGAACTCGGCCGCCCCATCCGCCTCGAACTCCACGCCGCGAGCTGGCAGGTCCGCGGCGCCGCCCTGGACGGCGTCACCTGGGTGCGCACCGATCCCACCGGCACGGAGGCCACCGAAGGCAATGTCCGCGCCCACGCCTTCACCGGCACCTCCCCGGCGTTCCTGATCGCCACCGCCCGCCTGCTGCGCCTCACCCCCTCCGCCCCGGCCACCCGCGTACGCCTCGTCGCCTTCACCGAGCCGGTCCTGGCACCGCGCACCCTCGACCAGTCCTGGGCCTTGATCGAAAGAGAAGCACACGCCACTGACAACGGCCCCCTGATGGTGGATGAATACCAGGTCACAGCCCTGGACACGGGCGAGCGGCACACCGTTCACATCGCGGGCGACGTCGTCCTGGCGGCACCCGGAATCGAGCTGGAGCACCTGGAGACACCGCCGTCCACGTTCGACTGAGGCGGGACTCGGCGGCGGGGAGTCAGGCGGGCGGGGCGAACCCGGTGCTCGGCGGCCGCTCGGGAGACAGCGCGTGCGGCGACTCGGGAGCGGGCGGGATGCCGGGGGCGGCCGGACCGGGAACGCCGGCGGCGGGCCCAGAGGGTGCGAGTGGGGATAGGGGTGCGGGACCTGCGGCTCCCGCGGGCGGCGCATACCCGAAGCCGCCCGCAGCGGGGGACGGGCCACCAGCGGCCGGGGCCGGACCACCCGCAACGGCACCCACACCAGCACCCGAACCCACCCCGGCCGTGCCCTGGAAGGCCTGGCGAGCCTCCCGGGCCTGCCGCTCGTGCACCACGGCCGCCAGATACGCGCCCGGCGGCACCCCGTAGGGCGCCGGAGCCCCGGTACGGGCCGCGAGGTCAGAGGCGAGACGTTCCGCCATGGCCGCGCCGACGTGCGGGTCCAGCTGCCGCATCCGCGTCAGGTACTGGCGGATGGCCAGCCACAGCCCGTCCGGCACGGCGGAGAGGTCGAGCGCGGAGAACCGTCCCGCGAGCCACGGCGGGGGCGGCGGCACGAACGCCGCCCGCCCGGCCGGAACCCGCTCCCGCACGACCAAGGTCCCCGCGAACACGTCACCCAGCCGACGCCCGCGCGCCGACGCGAGCGAGGCGATGCAGGCGACGACCCCGAACGTCATCAGGATCTCGACCACCCCGACCGCCCCGCGCACCAGCGCGTGCCTGAACCGGATCGGTCCCCCGTCGTCGCGCACCACCCGCAGCCCGCAGGCGAGCTTCCCCAGCGAACGCCCATGGCTCAGCGTCTCGACCGCGATCGGCCCACCCACCAGGACGAGCAGGAAGCTCGCGATGGATATCGCCGTCTGCGCCGCCTCGTCCAGACCGGCCGTCGACAGCACCAGGACCAGGACCACCGCGAGGTAGACGACCACGGCCACGACCAGGTCGAGCAGCACGGCCAGCGCTCGGCTCGGCAGCTTCGCGGGACGCAGCTCCAGCGCCACCGCCTCGCCCGTCACTAGCTCACTCACACCCGTAGTCCCTTCCGGATTCATCCCCTGACCTGCCCCGAGAGTGGCCAGTCTGCCAAGCTGAGGGCATATCGCGCCCCAGTACGACCAGTACGACCAGTGCGATGAGTAGGACCAGCGCGACAAGCCGGCACGCAGTGCGAGAGGGACAAGGAGCAGCACACCCGATGGACCTCGATGTCTTCGTGTCAGCCCATCGTGCCGAGTGGGACCGCCTCGACGCCCTGCTCCGCCGCCAGCGCCGCCTCGACGGAGCCGAGGTCGACGAACTCGTCACCCTCTACCAGCGCACCGCCACCCACCTCTCACTGATCCAGTCGAGCGTTCCGGACCCGCAGCTCACCGGGCGCCTCAGCCAACTGGTGGCACGCGCGCGCAGCGCCGTCACGGGAAACCGGCGCGCCTCCTGGCGCGACGTCACCCGCTTCCTGACCCATGGCTTCCCCGCAGCGGTGTACCGCTCCCGTCACTGGTGGGTCCCCACAGCCCTGCTCTCCACCCTCGTCGCCGTGCTCCTGGGGTGGTGGATCGGTACCCATCCGGAAGTCCAGGCCGGCATCGCCGCCCCGGACGCGCTCCGCGAGATGACCCGACCCGGTGGTCAGTACGAGACGTACTACTCCAGCCACCCCGCCGCGTCCTTCGCGGCCCAGGTGTGGACGAACAACGCCCAGGCCGCCGCGATGTGCCTGGTCCTGGGGATCTTCCTCGGCCTGCCGGTCCTCTGGATCCTGCTCCTGAACATGCTCAACCTTGGCGTCGGCATCGGCCTGATGACCTCGGCCGGCCGTCTCGACGTCTTCCTCGGCCTGATCCTCCCGCACGGCCTGCTGGAACTGACCGCCGTCTTCGTGGCAGCCGGCACCGGGCTGCGGCTCGGCTGGACCGTCATCGATCCCGGGCCCCGCACCCGCCGGTCCGCCCTGGCCGAGGAGGGGCGAGCCGCCCTCGGGATGGCGATAGGCCTGGCCCTGGTCCTCTTCGTGTCCGGCGCCATCGAAGGCTTCGTCACTCCGTCCGGCCTCCCCACCTGGGCCCGCATCAGCATCGGCGTCCTCGCCGAGCTCGCCTTCCTCGCGTACGTGTACGTCCTGGGTGGGCGCGCCGTCCGGGCCGGTGACACGGGCGATGTCGAGGAGCACGAACGCAGCGCCGCGGTCCCTACCGCCGCCTGATGTGCATCCACCCCCGTCGGGCTGTTAGTCTCCTCTTCGTTCCCGCGAGAGCCGTTGACACGGCCGATGTGGGGAGGTAGATTAGAACAGTTGCCTAGAGGTGGTCATACCCCAGGGGCGGCCGTGAAAAATCTACCGACTCCTTGTGAATGCAACATTCCCGAGCGAGTCCACCCGATGAATCAGGAACGCAGGGCCGGTAAGTCCGGTCAAAAACTTCTGATAAAGTCGGACTCACCGAAAGAAAGCCGCAAGGCAATCAATTAGGTAAGGCCCTCCAACGGCCACCGGAAAAGAATTCCGACCGGAAACGGAACGGAAAACGGATCTGGTAAGGTTGGAAACGCAAGACAGCAAGACCGAAGGGAAACTGCCCGGAGGAAAGCCCGAGAACAGCTTGGGTGAGTACAAAGGAAGCGTCCGTTCCTTGAGAACTCAACAGCGTGCCAAAAATCAACGCCAGATATGTTGATACCCCGTCTCCAGCATCTGCTGGGACGAGGTTCCTTTGAAACAAACACAGCGAGGATGCTGTGAACCATCGGATTATTCCTCCGGTGGTTCCGCTCTCGTGGTGTCGACCCGATCACGGGTAAACATTCACGGAGAGTTTGATCCTGGCTCAGGACGAACGCTGGCGGCGTGCTTAACACATGCAAGTCGAACGATGAACCACTTCGGTGGGGATTAGTGGCGAACGGGTGAGTAACACGTGGGCAATCTGCCCTTCACTCTGGGACAAGCCCTGGAAACGGGGTCTAATACCGGATACGACACTCTCGGGCATCCGATGAGTGTGGAAAGCTCCGGCGGTGAAGGATGAGCCCGCGGCCTATCAGCTTGTTGGTGAGGTAACGGCTCACCAAGGCGACGACGGGTAGCCGGCCTGAGAGGGCGACCGGCCACACTGGGACTGAGACACGGCCCAGACTCCTACGGGAGGCAGCAGTGGGGAATATTGCACAATGGGCGAAAGCCTGATGCAGCGACGCCGCGTGAGGGATGACGGCCTTCGGGTTGTAAACCTCTTTCAGCAGGGAAGAAGCGAAAGTGACGGTACCTGCAGAAGAAGCGCCGGCTAACTACGTGCCAGCAGCCGCGGTAATACGTAGGGCGCGAGCGTTGTCCGGAATTATTGGGCGTAAAGAGCTCGTAGGCGGTCTGTCGCGTCGGATGTGAAAGCCCGGGGCTTAACCCCGGGTCTGCATTCGATACGGGCAGACTAGAGTGTGGTAGGGGAGATCGGAATTCCTGGTGTAGCGGTGAAATGCGCAGATATCAGGAGGAACACCGGTGGCGAAGGCGGATCTCTGGGCCATTACTGACGCTGAGGAGCGAAAGCGTGGGGAGCGAACAGGATTAGATACCCTGGTAGTCCACGCCGTAAACGGTGGGAACTAGGTGTTGGCGACATTCCACGTCGTCGGTGCCGCAGCTAACGCATTAAGTTCCCCGCCTGGGGAGTACGGCCGCAAGGCTAAAACTCAAAGGAATTGACGGGGGCCCGCACAAGCAGCGGAGCATGTGGCTTAATTCGACGCAACGCGAAGAACCTTACCAAGGCTTGACATACACCGGAAACGGCCAGAGATGGTCGCCCCCTTGTGGTCGGTGTACAGGTGGTGCATGGCTGTCGTCAGCTCGTGTCGTGAGATGTTGGGTTAAGTCCCGCAACGAGCGCAACCCTTGTTCTGTGTTGCCAGCATGCCCTTCGGGGTGATGGGGACTCACAGGAGACTGCCGGGGTCAACTCGGAGGAAGGTGGGGACGACGTCAAGTCATCATGCCCCTTATGTCTTGGGCTGCACACGTGCTACAATGGCAGGTACAATGAGCTGCGATGCCGTGAGGCGGAGCGAATCTCAAAAAGCCTGTCTCAGTTCGGATTGGGGTCTGCAACTCGACCCCATGAAGTCGGAGTTGCTAGTAATCGCAGATCAGCAGTGCTGCGGTGAATACGTTCCCGGGCCTTGTACACACCGCCCGTCACGTCACGAAAGTCGGTAACACCCGAAGCCGGTGGCCCAACCCGTAAGGGAGGGAGCTGTCGAAGGTGGGACTGGCGATTGGGACGAAGTCGTAACAAGGTAGCCGTACCGGAAGGTGCGGCTGGATCACCTCCTTTCTAAGGAGCATCTAGATCTCGCAAGAGATCCAGGGCCACAACGTCGGCGAACGTCCGACGGTGGTTGCTCATGGGTGGAACGTTGATTATTCGGCCGGTTTCACGGGCCGGAGGCTGTTAGTACTGCTCGCAAGAGCGTGGAAAACATGATCTCCGGACGGGACCCGGTCGGGCACGCTGTTGGGTGTCTGAGGGAATGAACTTCCTTCAGTGCCGGCCCCAGTGCACTCGAACCGCTGGTTCGGGGTGATGGGTGGTTGGTCGTTGTTTGAGAACTGCACAGTGGACGCGAGCATCTGTGGCCAAGTTTTTAAGGGCGCACGGTGGATGCCTTGGCACCAGGAACCGATGAAGGACGTGGGAGGCCACGATAGGCCCCGGGGAGTCGTCAACCAGGCTTTGATCCGGGGGTGTCCGAATGGGGAAACCCGGCAGTCGTCATGGGCTGTCACCCGCTGCTGAACACATAGGCAGTGTGGAGGGAACGCGGGGAAGTGAAACATCTCAGTACCCGCAGGAAGAGAAAACAACCGTGATTCCGGGAGTAGTGGCGAGCGAAACTGGATGAGGCCAAACCGTATGCGTGTGAGACCCGGCAGGGGTTGCGTATACGGGGTTGTGGGATCTCTCTTCTGTTGTCTGCCGGCAACAGGACGAGTCAGAAACCGTTGATGTAGGCGAAGGACATGCGAAAGGTCCGGCGTAGAGGGTAAGACCCCCGTAGCTGAAACGTCAACGGCTCGTTTGAGAGACACCCAAGTAGCACGGGGCCCGAGAAATCCCGTGTGAATCTGGCGGGACCACCCGCTAAGCCTAAATATTCCCTGGTGACCGATAGCGGATAGTACCGTGAGGGAATGGTGAAAAGTACCGCGGGAGCGGAGTGAAATAGTACCTGAAACCGTGTGCCTACAAGCCGTGGGAGCGTCGGACATCAAGCTTGCTTGGTGTCTCGTGACTGCGTGCCTTTTGAAGAATGAGCCTGCGAGTTTGCGGTGTGTTGCGAGGTTAACCCGGGTGGGGTAGCCGTAGCGAAAGCGAGTCCGAACAGGGCGGTTTTAGTAGCACGCTCAAGACCCGAAGCGGAGTGATCTAGCCATGGGCAGGTTGAAGCGGAGGTAAGACTTCGTGGAGGACCGAACCCACCAGGGTTGAAAACCTGGGGGATGACCTGTGGTTAGGGGTGAAAGGCCAATCAAACTCCGTGATAGCTGGTTCTCCCCGAAATGCATTTAGGTGCAGCGTCGTGTGTTTCTTGCCGGAGGTAGAGCACTGGATAGGCGATGGGCCCTACCGGGTTACTGACCTTAGCCAAACTCCGAATGCCGGTAAGTGAGAGCGCGGCAGTGAGACTGTGGGGGATAAGCTCCATGGTCGAGAGGGAAACAGCCCAGAGCATCGACTAAGGCCCCTAAGCGTACGCTAAGTGGGAAAGGATGTGGAGTCGCAGAGACAACCAGGAGGTTGGCTTAGAAGCAGCCACCCTTGAAAGAGTGCGTAATAGCTCACTGGTCTAGTGATTCCGCGCCGACAATGTAGCGGGGCTCAAGCGTACCGCCGAAGTCGTGTCATTCCAGCATGAGGGCCAACGCCCGCTGGGATGGGTAGGGGAGCGTCGTGTGCCGGGTGAAGCAGCCGCGGAAGCGAGTTGTGGACGGTTCACGAGTGAGAATGCAGGCATGAGTAGCGATACAAACGTGAGAAACGTTTGCGCCGATTGACCAAGGGTTCCTGGGTCAAGCTGATCTGCCCAGGGTAAGTCGGGACCTAAGGCGAGGCCGACAGGCGTAGTCGATGGATAACCGGTTGATATTCCGGTACCCGCTGTGAAGCGTCAAACATTGAACCAGGCGATGCTAAGTCCGTGAAGCCGCCCCGGATCCTTCGGGTGAAGGGGAGTGGTGGAGCCGACGAACCAGACTTGCAGTAGGTGAGTGATGGGGTGACGCAGGAAGGTAGTCCATCCCGGGCGGTGGTTGTCCCGGGGTAAGGGTGTAGGACGGTGTGTAGGTAAATCCGCACGCCATTAAGTCTGAGACCTGATGCCGAGCCGATTGTGGTGAAGTGGATGATCCTATGCTGTCGAGAAAAGCCTCTAGCGAGTTTCATGGCGGCCCGTACCCTAAACCGACTCAGGTGGTCTGGTAGAGAATACCGAGGCGTTCGGGTGAACTATGGTTAAGGAACTCGGCAAAATGCCCCCGTAACTTCGGGAGAAGGGGGGCCACACCTGGTGATCCGATTTACTCGGTGAGCTGGGGGTGGCCGCAGAGACCAGCGAGAAGCGACTGTTTACTAAAAACACAGGTCCGTGCGAAGCCGTAAGGCGATGTATACGGACTGACGCCTGCCCGGTGCTGGAACGTTAAGGGGACCGGTTAGTCACTCTTCGGGGTGGCGAAGCTGAGAACTTAAGCGCCAGTAAACGGCGGTGGTAACTATAACCATCCTAAGGTAGCGAAATTCCTTGTCGGGTAAGTTCCGACCTGCACGAATGGCGTAACGACTTCTCGACTGTCTCAACCATAGGCCCGGTGAAATTGCACTACGAGTAAAGATGCTCGTTTCGCGCAGCAGGACGGAAAGACCCCGGGACCTTTACTACAGTTTGATATTGGTGTTCGGTTCGGCTTGTGTAGGATAGCTGGGAGACTGTGAAGCTCGGACGCCAGTTCGGGTGGAGTCGTCGTTGAAATACCAGTCTGGTCGTGCTGGATGTCTAACCCGGGTCCGTGATCCGGATCGGGGACAGTGTCTGATGGGTAGTTTAACTGGGGCGGTTGCCTCCCAAAGGGTAACGGAGGCGCCCAAAGGTTCCCTCAGCCTGGTTGGCAATCAGGTGGTGAGTGTAAGTGCACAAGGGAGCTTGACTGTGAGACCGACGGGTCGAGCAGGGACGAAAGTCGGGACTAGTGATCCGGCGGTGGCTTGTGGAAGCGCCGTCGCTCAACGGATAAAAGGTACCCCGGGGATAACAGGCTGATCTTCCCCAAGAGTCCATATCGACGGGATGGTTTGGCACCTCGATGTCGGCTCGTCGCATCCTGGGGCTGGAGTCGGTCCCAAGGGTTGGGCTGTTCGCCCATTAAAGCGGTACGCGAGCTGGGTTTAGAACGTCGTGAGACAGTTCGGTCCCTATCCGCTGCGCGCGCAGGAATATTGAGAAGGGCTGTCCCTAGTACGAGAGGACCGGGACGGACGAACCTCTGGTGTGCCAGTTGTTCTGCCAAGGGCATGGCTGGTTGGCTACGTTCGGGAGGGATAACCGCTGAAAGCATCTAAGCGGGAAGCCTGCTTCGAGATGAGTATTCCCACCCACTTGATGGGGTAAGGCTCCCAGTAGACGACTGGGTTGATAGGCCAGATATGGAAGCCTGGTAACGGGTGGAGTTGACTGGTACTAATAGGCCGAGGGCTTGTCCTCAGTTGCTCGCGTCCACTGTGTTGGTTCTGAAACCACGAACAACCCCATGCCTCATGGTCACGAGGGATGGTGCGGTATTCACAGTTTCATAGTGTTTCGGTGGTCATAGCGTGAGGGAAACGCCCGGTTACATTCCGAACCCGGAAGCTAAGCCTTACAGCGCCGATGGTACTGCAGGGGGGACCCTGTGGGAGAGTAGGACGCCGCCGAACAATTTTTGAGAAAGCCCCTGCCGGGTGACCGGCGGGGGCTTTCTGCATTTACGGGCCCTTTCCGGGATTCCCTCTCCCGTGGGAATGAACGGGAATGGGAGCTAGAGGCGCCCGGCTGCCTTCAATGACAGGTAGGCGTCTGCCAGAGCCGGCGGCAGGTTGTCCGGGGTCGCATCGACGACCGTGACGCCGTGGCGACGCAGTTGATCGGCGGTGCGGTGGCGGTCCGCTTGGGCCTGGGCGGCCGCGGCGGCCTCGTAGACCGCATCCGTGGTGCCTCGGGAGTTCGCCATGCGGGCGATGTGCGGATCGGCCACGGAGGCCACCACGACCGTATGGCGTTGGGTGAGGCGGGACAGGACGGGGAGGAGGCCCTGTTCGACAGGGGCCGCGTCGAGGGTGGTGAGGAGGACGATCAGGGCTCGGCGGGGTGCCGTACGGAGCGCGGTGGCGGTGAGGCCCCGGGCGTCCGTTTCGACGAGTTCGGGTTCCAGCAGAGCCATGGCGTTGACCAGGGACGGAAGGACGTCTCCCGCTGTGCGGCCCTGGACGAGGGCGCGTACGCGACGGTCGTAGGCCAGCAGGTCCACGCGGTCGCCGGCCCGGGAGGCGAGCGCGGCCAGGAGCAGGGCCGCGTCCAGGGAGGCGTCGAGGCGGGGGGCGTCGCCCACACGAGCCGCCGAGGTTCGGCCGGTGTCCAGGACGAGCAGGATGTGGCGGTCGCGTTCGGGACGCCAGGTGCGTACGGCCACCGATGACTGTCGGGCTGTGGCGCGCCAGTCGATGGAGCGGGTGTCGTCGCCGGGGATGTACTCGCGGAGGCTGTCGAACTCCGTGCCCTCGCCTCGGGTCAGGACGCTGGTGCGGCCGTCCAGTTCGCGCAGGCGGGCCAGTTTGGACGGCAGGTGCTTGCGGCTGGTGAACGGGGGCAGCACCCGTACGGTCCAGGGCGCTCGGTGGCTGCCCTGGCGGGCGAAGAGGCCGAGGGGGCCGTACGAGCGGATCGTGACCCTGTCCGCCTGGCGGTCTCCCCGTCGAGTGGGGCGCAGGCGGGTGGTGACGCGACGGCGCTCGCCCGGGGGGATCGTGAGGCGATGGCGGGACGCGGCCACCTCGGTGCCGGGGAGCCAGCTGCTGGGGGGCCAGGCGTCGCGGAGGTGGGCGCGCAGGGGCCGGCCGGAGGGATTGGTGACCGTGAGGGTGACGTCCGCGGTCTCGCCCAGGCGTGCGGAGGTGTCGCCGGAGCGCAGGAGGCCCAGGCGGCGCACGGGTGCGGCCAGGGCGTAGTCGCAGGCGCAGGCCAGGGCCAGCGGGGCGTTAACGGCCAGGATGCCCGTCCAGCTGGGTTCCCAGATGCCGACGGGGAGGGTGCCGAGGGCCGCGAGGAGCGCGGCACGTCCGGTGGGGGCCATCAGCGGGGCACGGGGACGTGGGCGAGGATCGCGTTGATGACCGAGTCGGCCGTCACGCCCTCCATCTCGGCCTCGGGGCGGAGTTGGACGCGGTGGCGCAGGGTCGGGAGCGCGAGCGCCTTCACGTCGTCGGGGATGACGTAGTCGCGGCCCGTCAGCCAGGCCCAGGCGCGGGACGCCGCGAGGAGAGCAGTGGCGCCTCGGGGGGACACGCCGAGGGTGAGGGACGGGGATTCGCGGGTGGCGCGGCAGATGTCCACCACGTAGGCGGTGATCTCGGGGGAGATCGTCGTCTTGGCAACGGCGGCGCGGGCGGCTTCGAGGTCGGCCGCGTTCGCGACGGGGCGTACGCCGGCGGCGCGCAGGTCGCGGGGGTTGAAGCCCTCGGCGTGCCGGGTGAGGACGTCGATCTCGTCCTGCCGGGACGGGAGGGGGACCGTCAGTTTGAGGAGAAAACGGTCCAGTTGGGCTTCGGGGAGGGGATAGGTGCCCTCGTACTCGACGGGGTTCTGGGTCGCGGCGACCAGGAACGGGTCCGGGAGCAGGCGGGGTGTGCCGTCGACCGTGACCTGGCGTTCCTCCATGGCCTCCAGCAGGGAGGACTGGGTCTTCGGCGGGGTGCGGTTGATCTCGTCCGCGAGGAGGAGGTTGGTGAAGACCGGGCCGGGCTGGAAGGAGAACTCGGCGGTGCGGGTGTCGTAGACGAGGGAGCCGGTGACGTCGCTCGGCATCAGGTCCGGGGTGAACTGGACGCGCTTGGTGTCGAGATCGAGCGCGGCTGCGAGAGCCCGCACGAGCAATGTCTTGGCCACCCCGGGGACTCCTTCCAGCAGGACGTGTCCGCGGCAGAGGAGGGCGACGACGAGACCGGTCACGGCGGGGTCCTGGCCGACCACGGCTTTGGCGATCTCGGCGCGCAGGGCCTCCAGGGAGGCACGGGCGGTGCCCGGGTCCCCGGTGGTCCCGGCGTTGTCAGTGGTCGGGTCCATCATGAACGGCGTACCTCTCTTTCGAGGGCGTCGAGTTGGTCGGTCAGGGCGATGAGGGCCTTGTCGTCGCCGGGTGGCGGGCCGAAGAGGAGGGTGTGCAGGCGCTGTCCGTCGCCGTGGAGGTGCGTGGACAGGGCGGGGAGCAGGGCCTCGGGCGTGTGGGCCCGGGAGACAGGGACACCTACGAGGGGGGCGAGGCGCGTGCGGGTGGTGGAGCGAAGAGCGGCGGCCGCGCGGTCGCGGGCGTTGGCCTTGCGGTAGAGGCGGGCGCGGCCTTCGACGGTCTCGGAGGCGCGGATCGCGACGGGGAGTTTCTCGGGCACCAGGGGGCCCAGTCGGCGTGCCCGCCAGAGGGCGGCGAGCACTCCGGCGACGAAGAGCTGCAGGGTGCCCCAGAACCAGCCCGAGGGGAGCAGGTCGAAGAAGCTGCGGTTGCCCGCGTCGGGGGCCGAGTCGTCGGAGAGCGAGGGGAGGTACCAGATCACATGGGGGCGCGAGCCGAGGAGTTGGAGGGCGAGGGAGGCGTTGCCCTGCTCGTCGAGGCTGCTGTTGAGGAGGATGTCGGGGGCGCCGAGGACGATGGTGTCACCGTCTCCCTCGGCCGCCGGGACGCGTACCAGGGTGGGCAGGCCGACCTCGGGGTAGCAGGTGTCGGCGGCTCGCGCGGTGACGTGGTAGCGGAGCCCGCCGGTGTCGGCGCTGCCCGCGCGGCGGGCGGCGGGCAGTTCGCAGCGGGGCGTGAGGGTGGAGTCGAGGCTGAGGGCCGCGTCGGCGGTGACTCCGGGGGCGAGGGTGTGCACGGACGGCGGGCCGGGGGCGACGAGGATCGTGCGGCCGCCGGAGGCCTCGGTCGCCTCGCGCAGGCGGCGCTGCTGCGATTCGGTGAGCAGGTCGGGGACGGCGACCAGGAGGGTGGTGTCGGGGCCGGCGGCGGCGCGTGCCTCGTCGAGGGTCGTGACCAGTCGGGTGGACACGCCCCGGTCGTCCAGGAGTTCGGCGACGGCTCGGCTGCCGTCGGTGTCGGCGGAGCGGGGGTCCAGGCGGCCGTGTTCCGCGCCGGAGCGGATCACGGCGATCACGGCGGCGGCCGCCAGGAGGACGACCGCCGCGAGGACGACACCGCGCGCGCGGGTCCACACCTGACGGGCCGTGGGCGAGACCGAGGTGGAGGGGGCCGTGGTCCCGGTGGTCATTCGGCGGCTCCCGGGTGGGTGTTCCGGGCCGTGCTCGTGGCGCCGGGGGTGCTGTGCGCCGGGGCGGGCCTGGTGCGCTCCAGGTCGGTGTCGAGGTCGGCGAGGCGGCGGTACGTTCCTTCGGCGGCGGATCGGCCGCCGTACGTGACGTCGTCGAAGTCCCGGGCGGCGGTGTGCAGTCGGTCCGCGTGGGCGGGGAGCACCGAGCCCGCCTCGGAGGCCGCCTCGTCGGCGGTGCGGCCCGGGCGTACGTCGAGCAGGGCGCGTTCCTCCAGGGAGCGGACGACGGCGCGCATGCGTTCCTGGACGGCCTGGTTCCAGTGGCCCTGGGCGGCCTGTGCCTCGGCGGCGGCGCGATGTTCCGCGGCGCTGCGCGGCCGGTCGTCGAAGAGCACGGCGGAGGAGGCGGGGGCGCGGCGCGGGGTGCCGAGGCGCCACCACAGTGCTCCGAGGAGGGCGAGGACGGCCAGGACGATGACGACGAGGCCGAGTGTGCCGCCGGGTGTGGCGGTCGAGGCGGCACCGAACACCTTGTCGAGCCAGTCCCAGAAGGCGTCCAGGGCGCGCTCGTACCAGCTGGGGTCGTTCTGGTGGTACATGCCCTTGGACAGCTCGCGTCGGGCCGCCTCCCGCGCGGGATCGCGCGGGAGGGTGATGGGCGGCTCGTCCGCCGTGAGCCACGACATCGGTACGGCTGTCAGTGCTCCCCCCGACCGTGTCACCCCATCAGCTCCCCGGGGTGGCGCCCGGAACGTCGCCGTAGCCCTGGAGGCCGGCGGCGCGGCCCAGTTCGAGGTCGAGAGCCTCGCGGCGGATGCGCTGGTCGATGTAGAGGAGCACGGTGACACCGGCGCTGATCGGGAAGGTGAGCGTGGAGCCGATCACCGCGCCGACGCCGCTGATGACGAGGTAGGTCCAGCCCAGAGCGGTGCCGCCGGTGGCGAGGAGGCCGGAGATGCCGTCGCCGTCGAGGGCCGCGCCCGCGAAGGAGAAGGGGATCACGACGATCGATGCGACGACGTAGGCGATGATCGCGGCGAGCAGCTGGATGCCGAGGACGCGCCACCACGAGCCGCGCACGAGCTTGGCGGAGCGGCTCATCGACTTGCGGACTCCCTGCTTCTCCAGCATCAGGGCGGGAGAGGCGAGGGAGAAGCGGATCATCAGCCACACGGTGAGCACGAAGGCGCCGAGGCCGCCGAGGAGGGCGAGGAGCACGCCGGCTCCGGTGGAGCCGCCCGCGGCGAGCAGGACGCCGGGTGTGATGCCCACGGTCATGATCAGACCGGCGATCACGAGGAGCAGGACGGTCAGGCCGCCCAGGCGCAGGAGCTGCGGGCGGGCGTCCCGCCAGGCCTCGGCGGTCGTGACCGACTTGCCGAGGACGGCGCGGCTGGTCACGGTCGTGAGCAGAGCCGTCGCGATGATGGTGCCCAGCAGGGAGATCACCATGACGACGGAGGTGCTCAGCAGGGTGTCGCCCAGGGCGCGGCCCAGTTCGCCGGGGGTGGCGGTCGGGTCGTTGAGGGCGTCCATGCTCGCGGTGTCGTTGAGGACGAGGCCCTGGAGCAGGATGACCCCGATCTGGGTGACGACCGCGACGGCCAGGGAGATGCCGAGGACCGTGCGCCAGTGCGTGCGCATGGTGGAGACGGCGCCGTCGAGGATCTCGCCGATGCCGAGCGGGCGCAGCGGGATCACACCGGGCTTCGCGGCGGGTGGGGGGCCTCCCCAGCCGCCGCCCCAGCCGGGAGTGCCGTAGCCGGGGCCGGGGGCGCCGTATCCGGGGTGGCCACCGGGGGCTCCGGGGCCGCCGGGCGGGCCGTAGCCGCCGGGAGCGGGGTGCTGGGGGCCGGGCTGGCCGCCCCAGCCCGGGACGGGCGGGGGCGGTGGCGAGGTCTGGCCGGGGGCCTGCGGGTTCGGAGCGGACCACTGGGCGGGCGGCGGCTGGGCCTTGGACCACTTGGACGGTGGCTGCGCCTGGTCCGTGCCGGGCTGGTCCGTCGGCTGCGCCTGGGCGGTGCCGGTCGGGTCCGTCGGCTGTGCGGAGTCCTGCTGGTCCGGCTGCTCGCCGCCCGAGGGGGCGGATCCGGGCGAGGCCCAGCCCGGAGTGTCCTTCATCGTCGCTCCTTCATGGTGCCCGTCCGCGGTCGCGGCGGCAGGTTGGCGCCCATCGTGCCACGCGGTGTCCGGGAAGTGACCGGGGGCCGTATCGGCTGCGCACCTTCAATTGTCCGACGGATACGGGGCAGACTGACCGCATGGCTGATCAGTACGCGCGATCCGGCGACGACATCCGGCCGACCGGGATACCGGCGATCCGTTGGGACGAGCCACCCGAAGGTCCCGTCCTGGTCCTTCTCGACCAGACGAGACTGCCGGTCGAGGAGGTCGAGCTGGTCTGCACGGACGCGCCGGCGCTGGTGGAGGCGATCCGTTCGCTCGCCGTCCGCGGGGCGCCGCTGCTGGGGATCGCCGGGGCCTACGGCGTCGCGCTCGCCGCCGCGCGGGGCTTCGACGTGGAGGACGCCGCCGACGCGCTGGAGGGCGCCCGGCCCACCGCGGTGAACCTCGCGGTCGGCGTGCGACGGGCGCGGGCCGCGCACCGGGCCGAGCTCGGTCGCACGGGGGACCAGAAGCAGGCCGCGGAGGCGGCGCTCGCCGCGGCGCGGGCGCTGCACCGGGAGGACGCCGAGGCCAGTACCCGTATGGCCGCGCACGGGCTGGCGCTGCTCGACGAGCTGCTGCCGGGCGGTGGGCACCGGGTGCTCACGCACTGCAACACCGGGGCGCTGGTCTCGGGTGGTGAGGGCACGGCGTTCGCGGTGGCGCTCGCGGCGCACCGGGTGGGGCGGCTGCGGCGGCTGTGGGTGGACGAGACGCGGCCGTTGCTGCAGGGCGCCCGGCTGACCGCTTATGAGGCGGCGCGCAGCGGAATGGCGTACACCTTGCTCACGGACAATGCCGCGGGCTCGTTGTTCGCCGCGGGTGAGGTGGACGCGGTGCTGGTGGGTGCCGACCGGATCGCCGCCGACGGTTCGGTGGCGAACAAGGTCGGGACCTATCCGCTCGCGGTGCTCGCCCGGTACCACCATGTGCCGTTCATCGTGGTGGCGCCGGTGACGACGGTGGATCCGGGCACCCCGGACGGGGCGTCCATCGAGGTGGAGCAGCGTGCGGGTCATGAGGTGACGGAGATCACGGCGCCGCAGGTGCCGGTGGTGGGAGCGGAAGCGGGAGGTGGGATCGCGGTGGCACCCCTGGGGACCCAGGCGTACAACCCGGCGTTCGATGTGACGCCGCCCGAGTTGGTGACGGCGATCGTCACCGAGGAGGGGGTTGTTTCGCCAGTGACCGGTGAGGCGCTGGCAGGGCTGTGTGACAGGTCACGCCAGGTAACGATTTAGTTAATGGGATGATGGCATTCATGAAGGGACGAGTCCTTGTCGTCGACGACGACACCGCACTGGCCGAGATGCTCGGCATTGTGTTGCGTGGTGAAGGTTTTGAGCCGTCTTTCGTAGCCGACGGCGACAAGGCGCTGGCCGCGTTCCGTGAGGCGAAACCGGACCTGGTGCTGCTGGATCTGATGCTGCCGGGCCGGGACGGAATCGAGGTGTGCCGTCTGATCAGGGCGGAGTCCGGGGTGCCGATCGTGATGCTCACGGCCAAGAGCGACACCGTCGATGTGGTCGTGGGCCTGGAGTCGGGCGCGGACGACTACATCGTGAAGCCCTTCAAGCCGAAGGAGCTGGTCGCCCGGATCCGGGCCCGGCTGCGGAGGTCGGAGGAGCCGGCGCCGGAGCAGCTCGCCATCGGTGACCTGGTCATCGATGTGGCCGGGCACTCCGTGAAGCGCGAGGGGCAGTCCATCGCGCTGACGCCGCTGGAGTTCGATCTGCTGGTCGCGCTGGCGCGCAAGCCGTGGCAGGTGTTCACCCGTGAGGTCCTGCTGGAGCAGGTCTGGGGGTACCGCCACGCGGCGGACACCCGGCTGGTGAATGTTCACGTGCAGCGGCTGCGTTCCAAGGTCGAGAAGGACCCGGAGCGGCCGGAGATCGTGGTGACCGTCCGTGGTGTCGGATACAAGGCAGGGCCCAGCTGACATGTCCGGTGACAGTGCCGCTTCGGCGCCCGGCCAGCCGGGGACCCGCGCGGAGCGGCCTGTCGGCCGGAAGTCGGGTTCCCGCTGGGGGCGTCTCCTCGATGGCGGGTTGCTGCAGGGCGGGGTCCAGGGCAGCCCGGTCCTGAGGCTGTTCATGCGTTGGGTGCGTCGACCGCTGCTGCCCGTGATGCGGCTGTGGCGGCGCAACATCCAGCTCAGGATCGTGGTGACGACCCTGCTGATGTCGCTCAGCGTCGTGCTGCTGCTGGGCTTCGTCGTCATCGGGCAGGTCCGTAACGGGCTGTTGGATGCCAAGGTCAAGGCTTCGCAGAGCCAGGCCACTGGTGGCTTCACCGTCGCCGAGCAGAAGGCGGTCAGCGACGCGGACGCGACGGGGACCGACAGCACGGAACCGGGTGGCGACCGGTCGCAGAACGTCGTCGAGTGGATGACCACCCTGGTGGACTCGCTCTCCAGCGGCGGCCAGGGCGCGTTCGACGTCGTGACGCTCAGTCCCGCCTCCGCCGACGGCGACACCGGGGGGCTCGCACCGCGTGCCTCCGGGGGCGTGCAATGGGACCTGAGTGTGCCCGTGGAGCTGCGTGAGCGGGTCGACGACGGCACCAGTGCCGTCCAGAGCTATACGCGGATCCACTACGACAACGGTCAGGAGCCCCAGCCGGGGTTGATCATCGGTAAGCAGGTCAGCGACCCCAAGAGCAACCAGTACCAGCTGTACTACCTCTTCCCGCTCACTCAGGAGGAGAAGTCCCTGAGTCTGGTCAAGGGGACGCTGGCGACGGCCGGGCTGTTTGTGGTCGTGCTGCTCGGGGCGATCGCCTGGCTCGTGGTGCGGCAGGTCGTCACGCCCGTGCGGATGGCGGCGGGCATCGCCGAGCGGCTGTCCGCCGGGCGTCTTCAGGAACGGATGAAGGTCAGCGGCGAGGACGACATCGCGCGGCTCGGCGAGGCCTTCAACAAGATGGCGCAGAACCTCCAGCTGAAGATCCAGCAGTTGGAGGACCTGTCGCGGATGCAGCGGCGGTTCGTCTCCGACGTGTCGCACGAGCTGCGGACGCCGCTGACGACGGTGCGGATGGCGGCGGACGTCATCCATGACGCGCGCGTGGACTTCGATCCCGTGACCGCCCGGTCGGCCGAGCTGCTCGCCGATCAGCTGGACCGGTTCGAGTCACTGCTGGCGGACCTGCTGGAGATCAGCCGGTTCGACGCGGGTGCGGCGGCCCTGGAGGCCGAGCCGATAGATCTGCGCGAGGTCGTGCGGAAGGTCGTCAGCGGGGCCGAGCCGCTCGCCGAGCGCAAGGGGACCCGGATACGGGTGCTGGGGGACCAGCAGCCCGTCGTGGCCGAGGCCGACGCCCGACGGGTGGAGCGGGTGCTGCGCAACCTCGTGGTCAACGCCGTGGAGCACGGCGAGGGCAAGGACGTCGTGGTCAAGCTCGCGGCGGCCGGCGGAGCGGTGGCGGTCGCGGTGCGCGACTACGGAGTGGGACTCAAACCGGGCGAGGCGACGCGGGTGTTCAGCCGCTTCTGGCGGGCGGACCCGGCACGCGCGCGTACCACCGGTGGTACGGGTCTGGGGCTGTCGATCGCCCTGGAGGACGCGCGGCTGCACGGGGGCTGGCTGCAGGCGTGGGGTGAGCCGGGCGGCGGTTCCCAGTTCCGGCTCACGCTGCCGAGGACGGCGGACGAGCCGCTGCGCGGGTCCCCGATACCGCTGGAACCGAAGGACTCCCGGCGCAACCGCGGACTCAGCGACGCCGGTCTGCCGCTCGGCGGTGGCGGCAAGCTCGCCACGGTGCCGGTCCAGGCCGGTGAGCATGCCGGCGGGCGGTCGGCCATAGGGCCCCGGCCGGGCGCCGGACAGGCTCCCACGGCGGACCCGACGGCGCTGCCGGGCAGTGGCGCGCGTGTGGTGCCCCGGCCCGCCACACCGTCCGCGGCCCCGTCCCCGGCGGTGCCCGCGCGGCGGACCGAGGACGGCGAGGAACGCGAGGGCCGAGCCGAGGAGCAGCCGGCCGAGAGCGCCGTGGAGCGGCGGCACGAGCAGGGGGAGGCTTTCCGTGGACGCTGACCGCGCGAAACGCGGCCGTGGGCGTCCGATGCGGGCGACGGCGTACGTCGGCATCGGTGCCGTCCTGCTGGCGGGATGCGCCTCGATGCCGGACAGCGGGGACATGCGCGATGTCGAGTCCACGCCCAGGCAGGACGCCAAGGTGCGGGTCTTCGCGGTGCCGCCCGCACCGGACGCCGAGCCGCAGGAGATCGTGCAGGGTTTCCTGGAGGCCCTGACCAGCGACGACCTGAACTACGAGACGGCCCGCAAGTACCTCACCGGTGACGCGCTGAAGACCTGGGACCCGGCGCGGTCGACCACCGTCCTCGACGAGGCGCCCACCGCATTCACCCGGGTCACGGGGGAGCGGCCGGAGGCCGACGAGTACGGGTTCGAGCTGTCCGGGAAGAACGTCGCCCGGGTCGACGAGCAGCACGCGTACACGCCCACCGGCGGTCAGTACCGCAAGCCCGTGCACCTCACGCGTGTGAAGGAGACCGGGCAGTGGCGCATCGACGAGCTGCCGCAGGGTGTGGTGCTCGGCCGCTCGGACTTCGAGCGCAACTACGAGTCGATCAACAAGTACTACTTCACCTCCGCCGCGCAGTCCGGTGCGCCGGGGACGGTCGCCGACCCGGTGTATGTGCGCAGCCAGGTCGACCCGGTGACCCAGGTGGTCCGGGACCTGCTGAAGGGCCCCACCAGCTGGCTCAACCCGGTCGCGCGGACGAGTTTCCCGTCCGGTACGGCCCTGTCGAAGGGGACGAAGGCCCTGACGCCCGACGACCAGAACAGGCTGGTCGTGCCCCTGAACAGGAAGGCCGACCGCGTCTCGGACAGCAGATGCCGGGAGATGGCGGCCCAACTCCTGTTCACGCTCCAGGACTACATGCCCACGGGTGTTGACGAGGTGGAGCTGCAGGGGTCGAAAGGCGCCCTGTTGTGTGCGCTCGGAGAGAACGACGCCAGTACGGTCGCCTCGCACGGCGTCGACGGGGGCGCGGGGTACGAGTACCTCATCGACGGTGACCACAAGCTCGTGCGGCTGTCCGATCGGGATCCGGTGACGACGCCGTCGCCCGTTCCCGGGGCGCTCGGTGAAGGCGAGAAGCAGCTGAGGTCCGCGGCCGTGTCGCGTGGCGAGGACCGGGCGGCGGGAGTGTCGGCCGACGGCAGTGAGCTGTATGTGACACCGATGACGGCCGGGGGCACGCTCGGCGATCCCGTGCTGCGCAGCGGCGGTGCCACCGCGAAGGACCGGCTGACGACGCCCAGTTGGGACGGGCGGGGCGACCTGTGGGTGGCCGACCGCGATCCCGAGAAGCCGCGGCTGCTGGTCCTGGCGGACGGCATGGGTGAGCCGCTGGAGGTCCGGACGCCCAACCTCGACGGGCGCATCGAGGCGGTGCGGGTGGCCGCCGACGGGGTGCGCATCGCGCTGATCCTGGAGAGCGAGGGCAAGCGGGCGCTCTACATCGGGCGCATCGAGCGGGACGCCGACGCGGAGAGCACCACCGTCTCGATCGTCGAACTGCGGTCCGTGACGCCGGACCTGGAGGACGTCACCGCCATGTCGTGGGCCGGCGACAGCCGGCTCGTGGTCGTGGGGCGCGAACCCGGTGGGGTGCAGCAGATGCGGTACGTCCGGGTCGACGGCTCACCGATACCGGGTGCCGGGCCCTCCGCGCTCACCGGGGTGGACGAGATCGCCGCGTCCGAGGACGAGAGCCAGCCGCTGGTCGTGCACTCGGCCGACGGCATCGTGCGGCTGTCGCCGGGGCAGCAGTGGCAGACGGTGGTCAAGGAAGGGTCGGCGCCGGTCTATCCGGGGTGAGGGCCGGGCGACCGTGCCTCGTCTCGTCGGAGTCGGCGCCGGTTCGTGGGCTCGCCACGGGGCCTTCGGGACTTCGGTGGTGAAGGCGCGGTGTCGGCCGGGTCGGCCAGGACGGTGACTGTCGGCCGATGGGGCGACCGGAGGGCTTGGCTGGGTTGGTTCCTGCCGCTCTCCCGGCCTCCTGGTCTCCCGGTGGTGGGTTTGGCTGTGGCCGGTTTTTTGGGTGGTTGGTCATTTTGGGGTGGCGTTCGGTCTTCTTCGGGCACCCGTCCTTCGTGTGGGTGACAACCCCTCTGTCGTTGCGGTGAGTTGTCCACAGGTGGTTGTCCACAGGGGTGGCAGGGGGCCGCATGCGTTGGCACAGTGGTGGGCATGCGGGGGTGGTGGCAGGACCTCACGGATCTGGTGCTGCCGGCCGAGTGCGGAGGCTGCGGGAGGCCTCGCGCGGTGCTCTGCCCTGAGTGCCGCGCGGCTCTGACCGGGGCCGTGCCGTGTCGGGTGCGACCGGAGCCTGAGCCGTCCGGGCTGCCGGTGGTGCACGCCGTGGCGCCGTACGAGGACGCGGTGCGAGCCGCGCTGATCGCGCACAAGGAACGGGGTGCGCTGGCGCTCGCCGGACCACTCGGCACGGCCTTGGCGGGGGCCGTGCGGGCGGGTGGCGGTGAGGGGCCGGTGCTGCTGGTTCCGGTGCCGTCCGCGCGGCGGGCGGTGCGGGCGCGGGGGCACGACCCGGCGCGGCGGATCGCGCTCGCGGCCGCCGGGGTGCTGCGGCGCACCGGGACACCGGCCCGGGTGGCAGGGGTGCTGCGGCAGCGGCGGGCCGTGGCCGATCAGTCGGGGCTGGACTCCCGGCAACGGCTGGACAACCTCGCGGGCGCCCTGGAGGTGGCCGCCGGGGGTGCCCGGCTGCTGGACGGTGGTGCGGTCGTGCTGGTGGACGACCTGATGACGACCGGTGCCTCGCTCGCGGAGGCGGCCCGGGCGGTGCGGGCGGCGAGGGACCCGCGGGTGGCGGTGGCGGGGGAGTGCGGAACGGGAGCGAAGAGAAAGGAGGCGGCGCGAACACGAGGGGTGACGGGAAGGGTCCGCTCGGAAGACGCCGAGCACGGGCTCCGGGCGGCGGTGGTCGCCGCGCCTCCCGACTCTTTCCAAATAAACCGGAACTGACCGCTGACTTGCATCGTTGCAGGTAATGAGAGGGTCAATTCACCTGAACGGAGGTACGTCTCGGTAGAGGGTGACGACATCCGTCCGGGCGAGATATGTTCGGTTGTGAGGGAATGGCCCCGGCCGTTCACCACATATCCGAATGCTGTGCTGCGGGTTTTCTGAATCACCCCGCGCCGGTGGGGTGGAGATCTTGCCCACGGGGGAGGAGGAGGTGGAAGTCACCGAGTCCGCGGTTCCGGGAGTTGCCGGAACCTGGTGCACAAGGGAGATGCTCCGCCAGTGGAGCGGAGCGATCCGGGAACGGAGTTCTGCGTGGACATCGTCGTCAAGGGCCGCAAGACCGAGGTGCCCGAGCGGTTCCGCAAGCACGTGGCCGAGAAGCTGAAGCTGGAGAAGATCCAGAAGCTCGACGGCAAGGTGATCAGCCTCGACGTCGAGGTGTCCAAGGAGCCCAACCCCCGACAGGCCGACCGCAGTGACCGGGTGGAGATCACGCTTCACTCACGCGGACCGGTGATCCGGGCGGAGGCAGCGGCCAGCGATCCGTATGCGGCGCTCGACCTGGCGGCGGACAAGCTCGAAGCCCGGCTGCGCAAGCAGCACGACAAGCGTTACACGCGCCGAGGCGCGCGCAGGCTCACGGCCGCGGAGGTCGCCGACCACGTCCCCGGCGTGGCCACCCTCAACGGCAACGGATACGTCACCGACGAGGAGCAGCCGGACGGCGTACCCACCAAGAAGATCGGCTCGCTGGAGGTGAAGGGTGAAGGCCCCCTCATCGTCCGCGAGAAGACCCACGTCGCTTCCCCGATGACCCTCGACCAGGCTCTCTACGAGATGGAGCTGGTCGGGCACGACTTCTACCTCTTCGTCGACTCCGAGACCAAGGAACCGAGTGTCGTCTACCGGCGGCACGCCTACGACTACGGCGTCATCCACCTCAGCACGGACCCGATGGTCGCCCAGGCGCACCCGGACGCCGCGGGCGGCGCGCTCGGCGGCTGACCGCGCCGGGTAACAGCTGAGCGGGTGCCCCTGGAGCGCTTGTGCGCCCCCAGGGGCACCGGTGTGCGACCCCTTGTGGCCCGCTCTGTCACCGCGGTGTCGGCGGGGCATGAAATCATGGCCGAACCGGCCCCAACCGGCGGGCCGTTGCCTTGGGTTGGCGATGGCACAGAAAGACAGGCCACGGCCTTCAGGGGGAGGAACGATGGCGGACAGCAGTTTCGGACCGATGCGTGACCAGGATGCCGACGAAGGCTCCGTCGGCATGGGATCCGCCGCGGGCTCCCCGCGCAAGGAACCGATCCGCGTTCTCGTGGTGGACGACCACGCGCTTTTCCGCCGCGGACTGGAGATCGTGCTCGCCGCCGAGGAGGACATCCAGGTCGTCGGCGAGGCCGGTGACGGGGCGGAGGCGGTCGACAAGGCCGCGGATCTGCTGCCCGACATCGTGCTGATGGACGTACGGATGCCCAAACGCGGCGGTATCGAGGCGTGCACCTCCATCAAGGAGGTGGCCCCCAGCGCGAAGATCATCATGCTGACGATCAGCGACGAGGAGGCCGACCTCTACGACGCGATCAAGGCGGGGGCGACCGGTTATCTCCTCAAGGAGATCTCCACGGACGAGGTGGCCACCGCCATTCGCGCGGTGGCCGACGGGCAGTCGCAGATCAGTCCCTCGATGGCGTCGAAGCTGCTCACCGAGTTCAAGTCCATGATCCAGCGGACGGACGAGCGGCGCCTGGTGCCGGCGCCGCGGCTGACCGACCGGGAACTGGAAGTGCTCAAGCTCGTGGCGACCGGGATGAACAACCGGGACATCGCCAAGGAGTTGTTCATCTCCGAGAACACCGTGAAGAACCATGTGCGCAACATCCTGGAGAAGCTGCAGCTGCACTCCAGGATGGAGGCCGTGGTGTACGCGATGCGGGAGAAGATCCTGGAGATCCGCTAGACCCTAGGCGAGTGCGCGCTGCAGGGGCTCGCGCAGTTCCGGGGCGTCCACCCGTTCCACGCGTACGTCGGTGCAGTCGACCCAGGTCGCGGCCTCCAGGAGGGCTTGGGCGACCGCCGGGATGGCCTTGGGGCCGTCGAGACTCACCTGCTTGGCGACCAGGGTGCGGCCGTCGCGGGCGGGGTCGACGCGGCCCACCAGACGCCCGCCGGACAGAACCGGCATCGCGAAGTAGCCGTGGATCCGCTTCTGTTTGGGGACGTAGGCCTCCAGGCGGTGGGTGAAGCCGAAGATGCGTTCCGTGCGGGCCCGTTCCCAGATGAGGGAGTCGAACGGGGACAGGAGCGTGGTGCGGTGGCGGCCGCGCGGGGGTGCGGCCAGGGCCGCGGGGTCGGCCCAGGCGGGCTTGGCCCAGCCCTCCACCGCCACCGGGACCAGGCCCGAGTCGGCCACCACCGCGTCGAACTGCTCGCCCTTGAGACGGTGGTAGTCGGCGATGTCCGCGCGGGTGCCGACGCCCAGGGCCTCGCCGGCCAGGCGGACCAGACGGCGTACGCACTCCGTGTCGTCCAGCTCGTCGTGGAGGAGGTCCGCCGGGATCGCGCGCTCGGCGAGGTCGTACACCCGCTTCCAGCCGCGGCGTTCCACGCAGACCACCTCGCCGTGCATCAGGGCGCGTTCGACGGCGACCTTCTCGCCCGACCAGTCCCACCACTCGCTGGTGCGTTTGGCTCCGCCCAGTTCCGTGGCGGTCAGGGGGCCCTCCGCACGGAGCTGCTTGATGACACGGTCGTAGGCGCCGTCCGGGAGTTGGTGGCCCCACTGGGGGCGCGCCCGGTAGGCGCGGCGGCGGAAGGCGAAGTGGGGCCACTCCTCGATGGGGAGGATGCAGGCGGCGTGGGACCAGTACTCGAAGGCGTGGGGGCGGGCCGGTGAGGTGTTGGTGGCCGCCGTCGACCAGTAGGCCTTGTCGACCGTGGCGCGGCCCACGGCGCCGAGGCGGGCGTACGGGATGAGTTCGTGGGAGCGGGCGAGGACCGAGATGGTGTCGAGTTGGACCGCGCCCAGGTGTCGCAGGACGCCGCGGACGCCGGATCTGCGGTCCGGGGCGCCGAGGAAGCCCTGTGCCCGGAGGGCGATGCGGCGGGCCTCGTCTGCGGTGAGTTCAGTGGTGGGGCGCGGGAGGGAGGTCATGCTCCGCAGGGTAGGGGAGGGGACTGACAGGGCGGGTTGAGCTGGGGAAATGGGTGGGGGACCGGGGTGGCTGGGAGTGGTGGCACGGGAGGTGGGGCTCTGCGATGCGGCGCCCGGGAGCGGGGTTGAGCGGGGGTGGGTCCCGCTGCTCGGCGGTTACGAGGTGCCGCCTGCGCCCACCCTCCCCCACTCTCGGCTTCGCTAGAGCGGGAGGTGCCCCCATCGCCCCAGCGGCACGATTGCCCGCAGGTGGGACGGGTTGACCGTCCGCAGGTGGGACGGGACGGCCGATTGCGCCCGCACCTCAGGGGCGGGCCGGTAGGTAGGGCGCCGGCGAGGGGAGGCCCAGGTCTGAGGGGAGTAGGGAGGCTATCCAGCAGTCTCGGCGGACTCCGTTGTTGTCCAGGGCGGAGCGGAGGGTGCCTTCCAGGGTGAAGCCGGTGTGTTCGGCGACCGCGCGGGAGGCGGTGTTGCCCACCTCGGCGCGCCATTCGAGGCGGTCCAGCGCGAGAGTCGTGAAGGACCAGTGGGCGGCGGCGCGGGTGGCCTCCGCGATGTAGCCGCGGCGGCGGTGCTCCCTGGTGGCCCAGAAGCCGATCTCGCCGGTGCCGGGGGAGCGCATGGTGATGCCGAGCATGCCCGCCAGTTCGCCCGAGGCCGGGAAGAGGCCGAAGGTGAACATCGAGTCGGTGGCCCAGCCCTCGGGAACGGCCTGCTCCACGAAACCCACCGCGTGCTCCCACCGGTAGGGGGAGGGGATCGTGGTCCAGCGCTGGATGTCCGGGTCCTGCGCGGCGGCGTACACCGTGTCGGTGTCGCGCTGGTCCACGGTGCGCAGCAGCAGGCGCTCGGTGGTCAGGGTGACGGGGTCCATCGGGCGATTCTGCTCGCCGGAGCGGAAGGGCGCCATGTCGTTGCGGAGGCGGGCGCGGCGGCACGTGCCGTGAAGGGGCGGTCACAATTCGCACATTTCGTGGGTGGAACGCGGCACCATCCGCAACGCCCACCCGTTGTCCTGGTAGCTGTCACCGCCAGACCTCCCGGCGCGGCGGGGTCCTCGCTTACGATGGCCGTTGCTCAAGCTGTGATTGAAAACTGCCAACTGTCATTGAAACCGACCGTCCCAGGCCCGACCGGCAAGGAGACAAACCCCCGTGTCCGTCCTCTCGAAGATCATGCGTGCAGGCGAAGGCAAAATCCTGCGCAAGCTGCACCGCATCGCGGACCAGGTCAACTCCATCGAAGAGGACTTCGTCGACCTCTCCGACGCCGAGCTGCGAGCCCTCACCGAGGAGTACAAGCAGCGGTACGCCGACGGTGAGACCCTCGACGACCTGCTCCCCGAGGCGTTCGCCACCGTTCGCGAGGGCGCCAAGCGCGCACTCGGTCAGCGCCACTACGACGTGCAGATCATGGGCGGCGCCGCCCTCCACCTCGGCTACGTCGCCGAGATGAAGACCGGTGAGGGCAAGACCCTCGTCGGCACGCTGCCCGCGTACCTGAACGCGCTGGCCGGCAAGGGCGTGCACCTGATCACGGTCAACGACTACCTGGCCGAGCGCGACTCCGAGATGATGGGCCGCGTCCACAAGTTCCTGGGTCTGAGCGTCGGCTGCATCCTCGCCAACATGACGCCGGCCCAGCGCCGCGAGCAGTACAACTGCGACATCACCTACGGCACGAACAACGAGTTCGGCTTCGACTATCTGCGCGACAACATGGCGTGGTCCAAGGACGAGCTCGTCCAGCGCGGCCACAACTTCGCGATCGTCGACGAGGTCGACTCCATCCTCGTCGACGAGGCCCGTACGCCGCTGATCATCTCCGGCCCGGCCGACCAGGCGACCAAGTGGTACGGCGACTTCGCCAAGCTGGTCACGCGCCTGAAGAAGGGCGAGCCCGGCAACCCTCTCAAGGGCATCGAGGAGACCGGCGACTACGAGGTCGACGAGAAGAAGCGCACCGTCGCCATCCACGAGGCCGGTGTCTCCAAGGTCGAGGACTGGCTGGGCATCGACAACCTCTACGAGTCGGTGAACACCCCGCTGGTGGGCTACCTGAACAACGCCATCAAGGCCAAGGAGCTCTTCAAGAAGGACAAGGACTACGTCGTCATGGACGGCGAAGTCATGATCGTCGACGAGCACACCGGCCGTATCCTCGCCGGCCGCCGCTACAACGAGGGCATGCACCAGGCGATCGAGGCGAAGGAAGGGGTGGACATCAAGGACGAGAACCAGACGCTCGCCACGATCACCCTGCAGAACTTCTTCCGCCTCTACAAGCGTCACGACCACAACGGCAAGGAGCAGCCCGGTCTGTCCGGCATGACCGGTACGGCGATGACCGAGGCCGCCGAGTTCCACCAGATCTACAAGCTCGGTGTGGTGCCGATCCCGACCAACCGGCCGATGGTCCGCAAGGACCAGTCCGACCTGATCTACCGCACCGAGGTCGCGAAGTTCGAGGCGGTCGTCGACGACATCGTCGAGAAGCACGAGAAGGGCCAGCCGATCCTCGTCGGCACGACGTCGGTCGAGAAGTCCGAGTACCTGTCGCAGCAGCTCAGCAAGCGCGGTGTGCAGCACGAGGTGCTCAACGCCAAGCAGCACGACCGGGAGGCGACGATCGTCGCCCAGGCCGGCCGCAAGGGCGCCGTCACCGTCGCGACGAACATGGCCGGCCGTGGTACGGACATCAAGCTCGGCGGCAACCCCGAGGACCTCGCCGAGGCGGAGCTGCGCCAGCGCGGCCTCGACCCCGAGGAGCACATCGAGGAGTGGGCGCACGCCCTGCCCGAGGCGCTCGCCAAGGCCGAGGCCGCGGTGAAGGCCGAGAAGGAAGAGGTCGAGTCCCTCGGCGGCCTGTACGTCCTGGGCACCGAGCGGCACGAGTCCCGCCGGATCGACAACCAGCTGCGCGGCCGTTCCGGTCGTCAGGGCGACCCGGGCGAGTCCCGCTTCTACCTCTCGCTCGGCGACGACCTGATGCGTCTGTTCAAGGCCCAGATGGTCGAGCGCGTGATGTCCATGGCGAACGTGCCGGACGACGTGCCGATCGAGAACAAGATGGTCACGCGCGCGATCGCCTCCGCCCAGTCGCAGGTCGAGCAGCAGAACTTCGAGACCCGGAAGAACGTCCTCAAGTACGACGAGGTCCTCAACCGGCAGCGCGAGGTCATCTACGGCGAGCGTCGCCGCGTCCTGGAGGGCGAGGACCTGCAGGAGCAGATCCAGCACTTCATGGACGACACCATCGACGCCTACATCCAGGCGGAGACGGAGGAGGGCTTCGCCGAGGAGTGGGACCTCGACCGGCTGTGGGGCGCCTTCAAGCAGCTCTACCCGGTGAAGGTCACCGTGGAGGAGCTGGAGGAGGCCGCCGGGGACCGGGCCGGGCTGACCGCCGAGTTCATCGCCGAGTCCATCAAGGACGACATCACCGAGCAGTACCAGGCGCGTGAGGCGCAGCTCGGCTCCGAGATCATGCGTGAGCTGGAGCGCCGTGTGGTGCTGTCGGTGCTGGACCGCAAGTGGCGTGAGCACCTCTACGAGATGGACTACCTCCAGGAGGGCATCGGCCTGCGCGCCATGGCCCAGAAGGACCCGCTGGTCGAGTACCAGCGTGAGGGCTTCGACATGTTCACCGCCATGATGGAGGGCATCAAGGAGGAGTCCGTCGGCTATCTGTTCAACCTGGAGGTCCAGGTCGAGCAGCAGGTCGAGGAGGTGCCGGTCGAGGACGCGAAGCCGTCCCTGGACAAGAGCGACGCGGTGCCGGCGCAGGCGGGTGCCTCGCGGCCGGAGATCCGGGCGAAGGGTCTGGAGGCGCCGCAGCGGCGTGACCGTCTGCACTTCTCCGCTCCCACGGTCGACGGCGAGGGCGGCATCGTCGAGGGCGACCTGCCCGAGGACGAGCCGATCCGCTCCGAGGCCGACGGCCTCACCCGCGCGGAGCGCCGCAAGCAGCAGGGCAAGACGAGCCGCCGCCGCAAGAAGTGAGGGTTCGCCCCGGGAGGGGCGAGCGCGCGCCGCGCTGGGCGCTCCGTGCGGGACGTTTCCTGCGGGACGTTTCGTGCGGGGCGCGCGGTGAGCGGCAGCTCGTGAGGCTGTGAAGGGCCGGGCATCTTCGGGTGTCCGGCCCTTTCGCTGTCTCGGCGCGGGGCGTCGTGCGGCTCAGTCGTCGTGCGGGAGGGGGAGCCTCGGGCCGTCGAGTTCCAGTGCTGTGCAGCGCCAGCGGTGGTCGGGGCCGTGTTCCAGGCGGAAGGCCATGGCACGGACGCGGTCGCCCGCGCCGATACGGACGAAGACCTCCAGGGCGCCCGGGGCCGCCACGTAGTAGCCGATGTCCCGGACGACGGGGTGGGTGCCGTGGGGGCTGCGCAGGGGGCCGCGTTCGGCGAGCCAGGCCAGTTCGTCGTAGGCCCTGCCGGCGGTGTGGCGCAACATGCTGTGGACCGGGCGGCGGCCGCTGAGTACGGCGAGGAGGAGGTCGGCGAAGCGGTCGGTGGGGCGGGGCTGGGGGACGGGGCCGGTGAGGGCTGGGGGTGTCGTGGGTGTCGTGGGTGTGGCGGCGGTGGTGGATGCGGTGGCGGGTACCTGGCGCTGGGGGGTCGCGAGGCGGCCTCCTCCCGGCTTTGTGCGGGCGGGGGTGCGGCCGGGGCGGCGGGGGTCGTGGCGGACGGGCGGGCGGGTGCCGGGGTGGCGCTTGGTCCTGGTCATGACCTTGTTCATCGGGGATCCCCGTTCGTCGGTGAGGCCGCCGGGTACCAGTCGGTAACTTGGCGTTGGGGATCTTGTTACGAGGGTGGAGGGGGCGCTCGCAAGGGAGCGCGGCGGGGCGGTGGGAGCCGCTCAATGTTCACCTATCAGGGTGACGGTGAGGGGGAGCGGGCCCGGCAGGGCGGGGGCGTACCGGGTGAGTCGGAGGGCGTGGGGTGGACGCCTCCGGAGGGCTGGGCGGGGGCTCGAAAGGGGACGCCCGCACGTATCCTGAAGCTCCTCTGGAGGAGGCTTCGCGAGGGCCGTCGACATGCTGTGCGTCGCGCGGAGAGTGCTCCGCGGTCCTCCGACGTGATCCGAGAAGCGTGACAACGACTACGAAAGCGGACTGCCATGCGCGTCTACGTCCCCCTGACCCTTCCCGGGCTCGCCGAGGCGTACAAGACGGGTGAGCTGGGGGAGGGGGCGTTCGTCGCGTACGCCGTCACGCCCGCTCTGCGGGAGTGGTATCTGTCCGACGACATCGAGGAGTTGGAGTACGCGGCGCTGAACCGGGCGGCGTTCGCGTCGTTGCGGCTGGTGGCCGTGGATCCGGGGGCGGCTCGGCGGCGGGTCGTGGTGGCTGTGGATGTGGCCGACCGGGATGCGGTGGCCGATCCCGATCGGGGGCTCGATCCGGTGGCGCTCGGGGAGGTGCGGGTGGCCGGGCCGGTGCCGCTGAGCAAGGCCGCGGCTGTGCATGTCGACTCGGTGGAGGCCGAGGGGGAGGTGGGGGAGGCCGCGGATGCGTTGGGGGCGGCGGATCAGGGGGACGATGATGCGCAGTTCATCGTGGACGGGGCTGATGATCATGAGTTGCTCTGGTATGCGACGCAGGAGATTCCGAACCTGGTGGGGTTGGGGGACATGGGCTGACCTCGGGGCGGGGGTGTGCGGTGCCCTCTGCTGGGGCTGAGCGGGGGTGGGTTCCGCTTACCGGCGCTTGCAGGGTGCCGCCTGCGCCCACCCTCCCCCGCTCTCGGCTTCGCTCGAGCGGGAGGTGCCCCCATCGCCCCAGCGGCACGATTGCCCGCAGAAGAGAGCGGCCAGGATAGGGCGCTCGGCGTTCGGGCATGGCTGCTCGTAGCTGGCAGGACTGGCCTGTCAGTGGGGCGGGGTACGTTTTCGGTATGGGGATGAACGGAGTCGGGGCTCATATCGTCTGGGACTGGAACGGGACGCTGTTCCATGACAACGAGGCGATCATCGGGGCGACGAACGCGGCCTTCGCGGAGCTGGGGATCGAGCCGATCACGCTGGAGCGGTACCGGGAGCTGTACTGCGTGCCGGTGCCGAAGTTCTACGAGCGGCTGATCGGGCGGCTGCCCACGGACGAGGAGTGGGAGGCCATGGATGTGGTCTTTCACCGGTACTACGCCGAGCATCGTGTCGCCTGTGGGCTGACCGAGGGGGTGCCGGGGCTGCTCACCGAGTGGGTCTCCGGCGGGCGCAGTCAGTCGATTCTCAGCATGTATGTGCACGAGGAGCTGGTTCCGCTGGTGCGGGGGTTCGGGATCGAGCCCCACTTCGTACGGGTCGACGGGCGCACCGGGCCCTCCGGCGGCAGCAAGACCGAGCACATGGTGCGGCATCTGCGTCGGCTCGTGGGGGTCGAGCCGAGACGGACCGTGGTGATCGGGGACGCCGCGGATGACGCGGTCGCCGCCCGGCACGTGGGCGCACAGGCCGTGCTCTACACCGGGGGCTCCCACAGCCGGGCCAGCCTGGAGGGGGTCGGCGTGCCCGTCGTGGACACCCTGGAGGAGGCTGTCGAGGAGGCCCAGCGGCTCGCCGCGTGAGCTGACCCGGCCGGCCGCGTGACCCCCGGCCCACCTCACCCCCCACCCGTCACGTCACGTCACCGGCGCCTTCGCCCGCAGCACCGTGAGGAACTCCCGCATCCAGGCGGAGTGGTCCGGCCAGGCGCGGGCGGAGACGAGGGTGCCGTCGACGACGGCCTCGGCGTCCTGGAAGGTGGCGCCGGCGGTCTGCATGTCGAGTTCGAGGGCGGGGTACGCGGTGACGCGGCGCCCCGACAGCGCGTCCACGGCGGCCGTGAGCAGCGGGCCGTGGCAGATCTGGGCGACCGGCTTGTCGGTGTCGAAGAACGACTTGAGGATCTTGCGCAGCTCGGGGTCGTTGCGCAGGTACTCCGGGGCCCGGCCGCCGGGGACGACCACGGCGACGTACTGACCGGGGTCGACCTCGGAGAAGGCCAGGTCGGCGGGCCAGGTGTAGCCGGGTTTCTCGGTGTAGGTGTCGTAGCCCGGTTCGAAGTCGTGGACCACGAAGCGGAGCGTCTTGCGGCTGGGGGCGGCGATGTCGACCTCGTACCCCTCCTCGCGGAGGCGTTGGTAGGGGTAGAGGACCTCCAGCGACTCCGCCGCGTCGCCGGTCACGATCAGGATCTTGGCCGTCATGGTGGGCTCCCCTCGCTGCAGCAGGGTTCTCCTCGTCAGGCTATGGCTTCCCCGGCGGCGCGTATAGGCTCGCTTGCGCGGAGGTAAGCTCAAAAGTGCGCGGTGGGTACTGTGCAGAACGTCAAAGTTCGACCCTCGGATTTGTACACATACGGCTCATGACGTGCCCCCCGTCCGGAGGGATAGCCTTGTGGCGTGATCAGCGCGATAGCTCGCGGGGACGTCGTCGTCCCTGCCCTGCGCCCGGTGAGCACGGACGACATCCGTGTCCGGGCGGCGGTCGCTGGTCCTCGCGGGCGGGAGGGAGCCACCGAGGCTCCCGGGAGGCCGGGCGCACCCACGGGACGGACGGTGCCGAGAGCAGCGTCACATCCCTGCCGGGCACCGAGAATGGCTGATTACCCCCCGCTCGTCTCCCCCTGCGGCATAGCGTCGAGACAGACCGGACACCCCGTGTCGTGGTGGCGCTTCGGAGGGGACGAGTACGTACTTCCTTCTACGTCACGCAACGGCGCGCGACAGGAGCCAGAGGACAATGCAGACCAAGCTGGACGAAGCCAAGGCCGAGCTGCTCGAACGGGCCGCCCGGGTAGCTGAGAACAGCCCGGTCGGGGGGTATCTACCGACTGGGACGACGAGCGAGAGTACGTCCGACATCCCGGACCGGGAGACCGTGCTCGCGTTCCTCCAGCGCTACTACCTGCACACCGCCCCGGAGGACCTGAGCGGCCGCGACCCGGTCGATGTCTTCGGAGCCGCCTACTCCCACTACCGGCTGGCCGAGAACCGCCCCCAGGGCACGGCCAACGTACGGGTGCACACCCCGACCGTCGAGGAGAACGGCTGGACGTGCAGCCACTCCGTCGTCGAGGTCGTCACCGACGACATGCCTTTCCTCGTCGACTCCGTGACCAACGAGCTGTCACGGCAGGGACGCGGGATCCACGTCGTCATCCACCCCCAGGTCGTCGTCCGGCGGGACGTCACCGGCAAGCTCGTCGAGCTGATCGTCGACCCCGCCGCCGTCGCCGCGGCGTCCGCCGCCGTGGCCGCCGGGGAGACGCTGCCGCACGACGCGCACATCGAGTCCTGGATCCACGTCGAGATCGACCGCGAGACCGACCGCGCCGACCTCAAGCAGATCAACAACGATCTGCTGCGCGTCCTGTCCGACGTCCGCGAGGCCGTCGAGGACTGGGAGAAGATGCGGGAGGCGGCCGTCCGGATCGCCGACGGCCTGCCCGCCGAGCACACCGCCGACGACCTGCGCGAACAGGAGGTGGAGGAGGCTCGCGAGCTGCTGCGCTGGCTCGCCGACGACCACTTCACCTTCCTCGGCTACCGGGAGTACGAGCTGCGCGAGGACGACTCGCTCGCCGCCGTCCCCGGTACCGGCCTCGGCATCCTGCGCGCCGACCCGCACCACGCCGGGCACGACCACCACCCCGTCAGCTCCTCCTTCGAGCGGCTGCCCGCCGACGCCCGCGCCAAGGCCCGGGAGCACAAGCTCCTCGTCCTGACGAAGGCCAACAGCCGGGCCACAGTCCACCGGCCGTCCTACCTCGACTACGTGGGCGTGAAGAAGTTCGACGCCGAGGGCAACGTGATCGGCGAGCGGCGCTTCCTCGGACTGTTCTCCTCCGCCGCCTACACCGAGTCCGTGCGCCGGGTGCCCGTCATCCGCCGCAAGGTCGACGAGGTCCTCGTCGGCGCCGGGTTCTCGCCCAACAGCCACGACGGACGCGACCTGCTCCAGATCCTGGAGACCTACCCGCGCGACGAGCTGTTCCAGACGCCGGCCGACGAACTGCGGTCCATCGTCACCTCCGTGCTCTACCTCCAGGAGCGCCGGCGGCTGCGGCTCTACCTGCGCCAGGACGAGTACGGGCGCTACTACTCCGCCCTCGTCTACCTCCCGCGCGACCGCTACACCACCGGCGTACGCCTCAGGATCATCGACATCCTGAAGGAGGAACTGGGCGGCATCAGCGTCGACTTCACCGCCTGGAACACCGAATCGATCCTCTCCCGGCTGCACTTCGTGGTCCGCGTCCAGCCGGGCACCGAGCTGCCGCACCTCAGCGACGCCGACAAGGACCGGCTGGAGGCCAAGCTCGTCGAGGCCGCCCGATCCTGGTCCGACGGGTTCGCCGAGGCGCTGAACGCCGAGGTCGGCGAGGAGCGCGCGGCCGAGATGCTGCGCAAGTACGCGGGCGCCATCCCCGAGGGGTACAAGGCCGACCACAACCCCCGCTCCGCCGTCGCGGACCTCTGCCGCCTCGAAGCCCTCGACCAGGACGAGGACTTCGAGCTCAGCCTGTACGAGCCGGTGGGCGCCGCGCCCGACGAGCGCCGCTTCAAGATCTACCGCAAGGGCGGCTCCGTCTCGCTCTCCGCGGTGCTGCCCGTCCTCAACCGCATCGGCGTCGAGGTCATCGACGAACGGCCGTACGAGCTGCGCTGCTCGGACCGGACGACCGCGTGGATCTACGACTTCGGGTTGCGCATGCCCAGGGCGCAGGCCGGGAGCGTGGACTACGCCGGGGACGACGCCCGGGAACGGGTGCAGGAGGCCTTCGCCGCCACCTGGACCGGGCAGGCCGAGAACGACGGGTTCAACGCGCTGGTGCTGAGCGCCGGCCTCACCTGGCGGCAGGCCATGGTGCTGCGCGCGTACGCCAAGTACCTGCGGCAGGCCGGGTCCACCTTCAGCCAGGACTACATGGAGGACACCCTCCGCAACAACGTCCACACCACCCGGCTGCTGGTGTCGCTGTTCGAGGCGCGGATGTCGCCGGACCGGCAGCGGGCGGGCCGGGAGATCGTCGACGCGCTCCTCGAGGAGGTCGACGCCGCCCTCGACCAGGTGGCGAGCCTGGACGAGGACCGGATCCTGCGGTCCTTCCTCACCGTCATCAAGGCGACGCTGCGCACGAACTTCTTCCAGGAGGCGGCCGGCGGCAAGCCGCACGACTACGTCTCCATGAAGTTCGACCCGCAGGCCATCCCCGACCTGCCGGCGCCGCGGCCGGCGTTCGAGATCTGGGTGTACTCGCCGCGCGTCGAGGGCGTGCACCTGCGGTTCGGGAAGGTCGCCCGAGGCGGGCTGCGCTGGTCCGACCGGCGCGAGGACTTCCGGACCGAGATCCTCGGCCTGGTGAAGGCGCAGATGGTGAAGAACACCGTCATCGTGCCCGTCGGCGCCAAGGGCGGCTTCGTCGCCAAGCAGCTGCCCGACCCCTCCGTGGACCGGGACGCCTGGCTGGCCGAGGGCATCCGCAGCTACAAGACCTTCATCTCCGCGCTGCTCGACATCACCGACAACATGGTCGCGGGCGAGGTCGTACCGCCGGCCGACGTCGTACGGCACGACGAGGACGACACCTATCTCGTCGTCGCCGCCGACAAGGGCACCGCGACCTTCTCCGACATCGCCAACGAGGTCGCCGAGAGCTACAACTTCTGGCTCGGGGACGCCTTCGCCTCCGGCGGCAGCGCCGGCTACGACCACAAGGGCATGGGCATCACCGCGCGCGGCGCCTGGGAGTCGGTCAAGCGGCACTTCCGGGAGCTTGGGGTCGACACCCAGACCGAGGACTTCACGGTCGTCGGCATCGGGGACATGTCCGGTGACGTGTTCGGCAACGGCATGCTGCTGAGCGAGCACATCCGGCTGGTCGCCGCCTTCGACCACCGGCACATCTTCATCGACCCCAGCCCCGACGCGGCCACCTCCTACGCAGAGCGCCGCCGCGTCTTCGAGCTGCCCCGCTCCAGCTGGGCCGACTACGACACCGATCTGATCTCCACCGGCGGCGGCGTCTTCCCGCGCACCGCCAAGGCGATCCCGATCAACGCCCACATCCGCGACGCCCTCGGCATCGAGGACAAGGTCGCCAAGATGACCCCGGCCGACCTGATGAAGGCCATCCTCAAGGCCCCGGTCGACCTGCTGTGGAACGGCGGCATCGGCACCTATGTGAAGGCCGCGTCCGAGTCGCACGCCGACGTCGGCGACAAGGCCAACGACGCGATCCGGGTCGACGGCGCCGACCTGCGGGTCCAGGTCGTCGGCGAGGGCGGCAACCTGGGCCTCACCCAGCTGGGCCGGATCGAGTTCGCGCAGAACGGCGGCCGGGTCAACACCGACGCCATCGACAACAGCGCGGGCGTGGACACCTCCGACCACGAGGTGAACATCAAGATCCTGCTCAACGGCCTGGTCACCGACGGCGACATGACCGTCAAGCAGCGCAACAAGCTGCTCGCCGAGATGACCGACGAGGTCGGCCGGCTCGTCCTGCGCAACAACTACGCGCAGAACACGGCGATCGCCAACGCCCTCGCCCAGTCTCCGGACATGCTCCACGCCCAGCAGCGCTTCATGCGCCACCTGGTCAGGGAGGGCCACCTCGACCGGGCGCTCGAATTCCTGCCCAGCGACCGGCAGATCCGCGAGCGTCTCAACACCGGGCACGGCCTCACCGGTCCCGAGACGGCCGTCCTGCTGGCGTACACGAAGATCACGGTCGCCGAGGAGCTGCTGCACACCTCGCTGCCGGACGACCCCTACCTGCGCAAGCTGCTCCACGCGTACTTCCCGGCCGCTCTGCACGAACGGTTCCCCGAGCATGTCGACAGCCACCCGCTGAGCCGTGAGATCGTCACGACCCTGCTGGTCAACGACACGGTCAACACGGGCGGTACGAGCTTCCTGCACCGGCTGCGCGAGGAGACCGGGGCCTCGCTGGAGGAGATCGTCCGCGCGCAGACCGCCTCCCGCGCCATCTTCGGATCGGGTGCCGTGTGGGACGCGGTCGAGGGCCTGGACAACAAGGTCGACGCGGCCGTGCAGACCCGGATCCGGCTGCACTCCCGTCGCCTGGTCGAGCGCGGCACGCGCTGGCTGCTCAACAACCGGCCGCAGCCGTTGCAGCTCAGCGAGACCATCGCGTTCTTCTCCGAGGGCGTGAACCAGGTCTGGGGCGAGCTGCCCAAGCTGCTGCGCGGCGCCGACCTGGAGTGGTACCAGAAGATCTACGACGAGCTGACGGGCGCCGGAGTCCCTGAGGAGCTGGCCTCGCACGTCGCGGGCTTCTCCTCGGCCTTCCCGACGCTCGACATCGTCGCGGTCGCCGACCGGGTCGGGCGGACGCCGATGGAGGTCGCCGAGGTGTACTACGACCTCGCCGACCGGCTGCGCATCACCCAGCTCATGGACCGCATCATCGAGCTGCCGCGCGCGGACCGCTGGCAGTCCATGGCCCGCGCGGCGATCCGCGAGGACCTGTACGCGGCCCACGCCTCCCTCACCGCCGAGGTCCTCTCGGCGGGCAACGGCTCCTCCACGCCGGAGCAGCGCTTCAAGGTGTGGGAGCAGAAGAACGCGGCGCTGCTGGGCCGGGCGCGGACGACCCTGGAGGAGATCCAGGGCTCCGACGCGTTCGACCTCGCCAACCTGTCGGTGGCGATGCGGACGATGCGGACACTGCTGCGCGCGCACTCGTAGCGGTACGGCGAAGGGGGCGCTCCACGGCTGTGGGGCGCCCCCTTTCCGCGTGCGGGTCGCCGGGGCTACTCGGTGATCTCCCAGAGGGTCAGCTTGCCCTGCACCGTGGGGACTTCCCAGCTGTACTCGCCCGGGGTCAGTCCGGTGATCTCGTACATGGCGAGGTTGCCCTGCTTGGTGATCGTGCAGAGCCTGACGCCCTTGTCGATCTCGGCTTCCTCGCCGAAGGCACCGGAGTCCAGGCTGGAGGGCAGCACATCGGTCCCCGTGCCCTCGGCGCACTCCTGCGGTGTGGTGCCCGCGCTCTTGCCCATCGTGGTGTCGAAGTACCAGTAACTGCTGTCGAGGTACATGTCCTTCAGGGTGTCGACCATCTCGTCCTCGGTGTCGACCTCGGGCTTGTCGAAGTCGACGTTGACGTAGGCCGAGCCCGCGGGTGTGCGGAGCGTGAAGGACTTGCCCTCGAAGATCGCCGTGTACCGGGCGTTCGCGGGGATGGAGGGGGAGGCGCTCGGGTCTGTTCCGTCCCCTTCGCCGCCCTGGTCGCCGGAGCCGGTGTCGGAGCCGGTGTCGGCCTTCGTCGGGGACGGGCTCGGTGTGGAGGCGCCCTTGTCGCCGTCGGCACCGTCCTTCTTGCCGCTGTCCTTGGTGTCGTTGCTCGCTGAGTTCTTGCCGTCGTCGTCCTTGCCCATCACGTACACGGCGGCGGCCGCGCCGGAGCCGGCCACGAGGACCAGGGCGAGGGCGACCAGGGCCGCCTTCAGGCCGCGGCGGCTCTTCTTGGGCGGGGCCGGGGTGGGGGCGGGGGCCTGCGGGGTGAGGTTGTAGGTGTCGGTGGCCGGGGGCGGGTAGCCGTAGCCGGGGGTCGGGGCCTGGCCCTGGGCCGGAGGGCCGAAGCCGGTCGGCGGCGGGGTCGGGGCCGCCTGGGGTACGCCCTGGGTGGTGCCCTGGGCGTACGCGTGGCCCTGGGCCGTCGGGTCGTGGGGCGGGGGCGCGGGGGCCGACGGGGCGGTGGTCGGGGGCGCGGCCGGCATCTGGGGCGCCGTCGGCTGGGGCGGGGCCTGGGCGGACTGCTCGCGGCGGGCGATCTCGGCGGTGAGCGGCTCCGGGAGCCAGCCGGTGAAGTCGCCGATGCCGCGGCCCGCCGACTCCTGGCAGAGCGCGGCCAGTTCCTCGGTGCCGATGCGCTCGGCCGGGTCGGCGGTCAGGCAGCGCTCCAGCAGGGGGCGCAGCCGCTCGTCGTAGCCGTCGAGCTTCGGCGGGCGCTGGGAGGTGTTGGCGATCTGCGCGGCGATGGTGATGGCGCCGCCGTCGCCGTACGGGTGGCGTCCGGTGGCGGCGACCGCCGCGATCAGGCCGAGCGAGAAGACGTCGGTGGCCGGGGTGACCTGCTCGCCTAGGGCGTGTTCCGGCGACATGTACTGCGGAGTGCCGATCAGACCGCCGGACTGGGTGAGGTGGGTGGCGTCGGCGGCCCGGGCGATGCCGAAGTCGATGACGTACGGGCCCTGGGAGCCCAGCAGGATGTTGCTGGGCTTGAGGTCGCGGTGGATGACTCCGGCGGCGTGGATCGAGGTGAGGGCGCGGGCCGCGCAGCCGACGAGCTGGAAGACGGCGGGCAGGGGGAGCGGGCCGAAGGCGACCAGGGCGTCGTGCAGGGGGATGCCGGCGATGAACGCCGAGGCCAGCCAGGGGAGTTCGCCGGTGGTGTCGTGGTCGACGACCGGGACGATGTGGTAGCCCTGCACGCGGCGGGCGGCCTGGACCTCCTGCTCGAAACGGCGGCGGAAGTCGGCGTCCTGACCGTACTCGCGGCGGATGACCTTCAGGGCGACGGGCTGGCCGCCGCGGGTGTGCGACAGGTAGACCGTGCCCATGCCGCCCTCGCCGATGCGGGCCTGCAGGTGGTAGCCGGCCGTCTCTCGTGGGTCCTGCGGTCCCAGAGGGCTCAGGATGTCGCCGGTGCTGGTGCTGATGGGAGCCTCCCCCGGTGCGGTGCCGAACTCTGGTGCCGTCGTGGGCACTTGGAGCCGTCCGAAGCTTATACGGCACTTATGACACTTGGGGTGGGTGTTGCGGTTCCCGGCGGTTGGGGGCGCCTGATAGCTCGGGGGTGCCTGTTTCGTTGGCGGGTGCGGGTCCGGTGGGGGTTCTCGCGCAGTTCCCCGCGCCCCCAGAAGACCGGGCCCTGCGGGCCTGAAAAGCACGGGGCGCAGCTCCACCGGAGCCGCACCCGGCACCGCACCCGAAGTCACGGCTCCCGGCGAACCCGGCGCTGCCACTCCTCGTCCCGCACGGTGATCGGCGCCGTCGCCGGAAGGCGCCGGGCCGTCGGGGCCTCCGAGATGTGCGGCGTCGGGGCCGTCGGCGCCTCCGTCAGGGACAGCGTCCGGAAAGCCGTCTCGATGATGCTCACCGACGTGGCCACCGGCCCCGGGAGCCAGCCCGCGAAGTCCCGGACGTCCCGGCGGGCCGCCCCCGCGCAGTGCTCCGCGACGGCCGCCGCGGAGGGCCGGGACGCCGGGTCGGCGGTCAGGCAGCGGCGGATGACGTCCACGAGGGGGCGCCCGATGCCGTCCAGCGAGGGCGGGGCCACGTCCGTGGCGGCGATGCGCGTGGCGATGGCCAGCGGGTTGCCGCGCCCGTACGGATGGCTGCCGGTCGCGGCGACCGCGGCGATCAGGCCCAGCGCGAACACGTCGGACGCGGAGGTGACCCGGTGGCCGAGGGCGTGCTCGGGGGACATGTAGCGCGGGGTGCCGATCAGGCGTCCGGCGGTGGTGAGGGTCGCCGCGCCCGCCGCCCGGGCGATGCCGAAGTCGAGCAGCCAGGGCCCGTCCGCGGCCAGCAGCAGGTTGGCGGGCTTGACGTCACGGTGGATCACCCCGGCGGTGTGCACGGCGTCCAGGGCGTACGCGGCGCATGCCAGCAGTTGCAGGACCGTGGCGACCGGGAGCGGGCCGTGGGCCTCCAGTGCCTGGTCGAGGGGGACACCCGGAACGTAGTGCGTGGCCAGCCAGGGCCGCTCGGCACCGGCGTCGTGGTCGACGATCGGCACCAGGTGGTAGCCGGACACGCGGCGCCCGGCGGCCACCTCGCGGGCGAACCGTTCACGGAAGGCGGGGCTGCCCGCGTACTCCGGGCGGACCAGCTTCAGCGCGACCGGCTGGCCGCCCCGGCTGCGGGAGAGATAGACGGTGCCCATGCCGCCCTCACCGATCCGGGCGTACAGGGGATACCCGGCGATCTCCCGCGGATCCTCCGTCCGCAGCGGCTCAGGTACCACCCCACGCATCGACCGCCCCCTCCGCTCAGCACGTCTTCGGAGGGTATCGCGGCAGGGAGCCGTCAGAGGGCGGTGAGGCAACCCGCGTACCGCCGAGGACATCTACCCAAGTGGCCCTCAACCGCACCACGGTCTATAGAGGGTAGAAGCAGGGATGCACGGAACAAACGGAACGAACGGGATTGATGGGGTGAACGCGTACGTGGACCAGCGACCCGCCGTATCCGTCGTCGTGATCGTCTACAACGACGAGGCCAGGCTGCCCACGGCCGTCCGCTCGGTGCTGGAGCAGACGCTGCGGAGCGTCGAGGTCGTGATCGTCGACGACCACAGCACGGACGGCTCCTACGAGGTGGCCGCCCGCCTCGCCGCCGAGCACCCGGACCGCGTGCGCGCGTACCGGCTGCCCGAGAACAGCGGCGGCTGCGGCGCGCCCCGCAACGCGGGCATCCGGGAGACCAGAGGCGAGTACGTCGTCTTCCTCGACAGCGACGACGTCCTGGAGCGCAACGCCTGCCGCAACCTGCTGGAGGCCGCCGAGAGCACCGGGGCCGACCTCGTCTCCGGTCTCTGCGTCCGCGTCCACGTGGACACCCGCAATCGGAAGGAGGTCCCGTGGTACCCGTGGCTGTACACCCGCACCCGTACCCTCGACTCCGTCTCCGAGCTGCCCGACCTGCTGGTCTACGACACGCTGTCCACCAACAAGTGCTACCGGCGGGACTTCCTCGTCGAGGGCGGGCTGCTGTTCCCCGTCGGCATCCACTACGAGGACCTGTTCTTCTCCGCCCAGGCGTACGCGGCCGCCCGCCGCATCACCCTGATCCCCAACCGGGTCTACGACTGGAACGTGGCCGAGAAGGCGCAGGCCAAGTCGATCAGCAACCGGCGGGCCGAGATCGCCAACTTCGCGCACCGGATGGAGATCCACCGCCGGGTGGACCGGCTTCTCGCCGACCAGGGCATGGCGGAGCTGAAGTTCCACAAGGACGTCAAGTTCCTCAAGCACGACCTGGTGCTGCACCTGCGTGACCTGCCGTTCCGCGATGCGGCCTACCGTCAGGAGTTCGCCGGACTGGCCCGCGCCTATCTGGCGTCGATCGACCCGGCCGCGTACGACGAGGTCGAACCCATCCACGCCGTCTGCGCCTATCTGCTGCGGATGGGTGACTGGGACAACCTGCTGCCGGCCGTGGACACGCTCACCAACCGCGACAAGGTCTCCGCGCCCCTCGTCGAGCGTGACGGGCGGATCTACTGGTGCGCCGAGCACCTGGACGCCCCCGGGGCGGAAGGGGAGTTCGCGCGCCGGATCCTGGACGTCACCGAACTCGGCTACCACGCCCGACCGGTCCGGAAGCTGTTCCTGCGCAACGAGCTGACGGAGTACGAGGAGTACGGGGGACACGAGGAGTACGGGGGGCTCGGGGAGTACGAGGGGCACGAGGAGTACGCGCGGGACGCGGCGGAGGCGGGCCGGGAGCAGGGCGCAGCCCGGGGACCGGGCGCGAGCCGGGGCCGAGGCGCCGGCGCCGGCCGGGGCGGTCGTGTGCGTCTCGCCGGGCGGGTCACCAACCCGCTCGGGGTCATTCCGGCCGACGCCCGGCTCTCCGCCTCCCTGGAGTTCTACGCCCGCCGCCCCGGCGTGCGGTTCCAGACCTTCCGGGTGCCGGTGGCCACCGTCCGGCACGACGGGCCGTACATCACGTGGCGGGCCGACGCCGACATCTCCCAGACGCTTCGCCCGCTGGGCATCGTGGACGCCGTATGGGACGTACGCCTCCACCTCGACGTCGACGGCGAGCGCACCACGAGCCGGCTGACGGCCGCCGAACCGGGGCTGGCGGGTGGCGAACTGCCGGTCCGGCCGCGGCTCACGCGGCTGGTCGCCGACCGGGTCGAGCCGCAGATCTCCGCCCGCGGCCATCTCGCGTTCCGGCTGGTCCCCGACAAGAAGGCCACCGTCCTCGTCACCCGGGGCCTCCAGGGAGCGCCCGGCAGGCTCGCCAAGTCCGGGTACCGCAAGGCGAAGGCGCTGCGCAAGAAGGCCACCTCCGGAGACGCCAAAATCCGCCTTTACCACGAGGTTTTCCAGCGCATGCCGAAACAGCGGCGGCTGGTGGTGTTCGAGAGCCACCTCGGACGGCAGTACAGCGACAGCCCTCGGGCGATCTACGAGGAGATGCGCCGCCAGGGTCTCGACTTCGAGGCGGTGTGGTCGTACACGGGCCGCCCCGAGGGGTTCCCGGCCGACGCCACCCTGGTCCGGCGCTGGTCGCTGCCGTATCTGCGGGCGCTGGCCCGCGCCGAGTTCTGGATCGACAACCAGAGCTTCCCGCTGAAGCTGACCAAGCGTCCCGGCACGACCTACCTCCAGACCTGGCACGGCTCCGCGCTCAAGCGCATGGGCTTCGACGAGCCCGGCTGGAAGCTCAAGTCCCGCGCCGAGCAGGCCGAGCAGCAGCGCACCCTCGACCGCTTCGACCACTTCCTGATCCGCTCGGAGCACGACGTGCGCACCCTGGCGAAGGCCTTCCGGCTGCGGGAGAAGGTGCTGCTGCGGGTGGGCTATCCGCGCAACGACGTGCTCGTCCGGGCCCGGGAGACGGACCGGGCGGACCGGGCGGACCAACGCGCGCGGCTTGCCGCCGAGTTGGGCATCCCGGAGATCTCCGCGATCCCGGCGGACAAGAAAATCCTGCTCTACGCCCCCACCTTTCGCCAGCAGGGGCAGCGCCGCTTCGCCCTCCCCTTCGACGTGGAGCGTTTCGCGGAGACCTTCGGCGACGAGTACGTGCTGCTCGTCCGCGCCCACTACCTCAACCACGTCGTGCTCCCGCCGTCGGTGCGGGGCCGCGTCGTCGACGTGTCCGACCACCACGACGTGACCCCCGTCCTCGCCCTCGCGGACGCGCTGATCACGGACTACTCGTCGGTGATGTTCGACTACGCGCTGCTCGACCGCCCGATGTTCTTCTTCACGTACGACTACGAGGAGTACGTCCACGAGGGCCGCGGCACCTACTTCGACCTCCTCGAACGCGCGCCGGGACCGATCGTGCGCACGGAGGACGAACTGCACGCCGTCCTGCGCGACTCCTCGCTGGACGAGCAGACGCTCAAGTACGCCGCCGCGCGGGAGCGGTTCACGGCCGCCTTCGGCGAGTACGACAAGGGGACGGCGGCCCGGAGCGTCGTCGACCAGTTCTTCTCCGAGTGGAGGCGCAAGTGATCGGCCGGGACAGGGCTGTCGTGCGGGACGAGGCCAGGGCCTCCGGGCGGGACGAGGTCCGCGATGCCGGGCGGGACGGCGCACGGGTGCCCGGGGCGCGGGACGTCTTCCTGGTGTCCAACAGCGTGGACGAGACGGGCGGTGTGACCAGCTGGACCCATCACCTGGCCCGGCTCCTCACCGAGCGCGGCCACCGTGTCCACGTCATCGGGATCACCACCCCCGAGGACCCGCACCCCCTCGGCGAACTCCCGTACCCCACCACCCGGTTGTACGACGGCCAGCCGCCGCCCCCCGGCCGGGCGCGGGACGCGAGCATGCGGGACCGGGCGACCGTGCTGACCGGCCTGTTCCGGGCCGCGCGCCCCGGTGGGGTGGTGATCGTGACCCAGGTGTGGGCGATGGAGTGGGTGCGGCTCGCCGACACCGGCGGTCTGACCGTCATCGGGATGAGCCACGAGTCCTTCGAGACCTCCCGCCGCTCCTCCCGCTTCCGGCGGGTGCTCACGTACTACCGGGACGTCGACCGGATGCTCGTCCTCACCCGCGAGGACGCCGACCTGTGGATCGGGCAGGGCCTCAACAACGCCTCGTACCTGCCCAACGCCGTGCCCTGGATTCCGGAGGAGCCCTCGCCGCGCACCGCCAAGGCCGTCGTCAGCATCGGCCGGCTCAGCGACGAGAAGGGTGTCGACATGCTCCTCGACACCTGGGCCGAGGTGGCGCCCAGGCACCCCGACTGGACGCTGCTCGTCTACGGCTCCGGCGAGGACGAGGAACTTCTCAGGAAGCAGTGCACGGCCCTCGGTCTCGACGGCTCGGTGTCCTGGATGGGCCGTACGCACGACGTGCCGGGCGCGCTGCGCGGCGGCTCGGTCTTCGCGCTGTCCTCCCGGGGCGAGGGCTTCCCCCTCGCCCTGATGGAAGCCATGGCCATGGGCGTCCCCTGTGTCGCCTTCGACTGCGCGCCCGGCGTCCACGAGATCGTGCGCGACGGCGAGGACGGCCTTCTCGTCCGCCCCGGCAACACGGGTGAACTGGCCCGCAAACTGGACCGGTTGATGACCGACAAGACCCTGCGCGACCGCATGGGCGACAAGGCGAGACAGAACATCCGCCGCTACGGCACGGAGGAGATCGTGGACCGGTGGGAGGCCCTGTTCACGTTCCTGGAGAGGTGAGCACGGAAGGGGCGCGGGGAACTGCGCGAACAACCACGACGAGCCCGCACTCGCCGAACCACAGTTCCCCCCCGAGTTCTCAGGCGACCTACTTCTTCCCGCCGGTGAACTTCTCGTACTCCTTCAGCACCTCATCCGTGGGCCCGTCCAAGCGAAGCTCCCCCCGCTCCAGCCACAGCACCCGATCGCACGTGTCCCGGATCGACTTGTTGTTGTGGCTGACGAGGAACACCGTCCCCGCGTGCTTCCGCAGCTCACGGATCCGCGCCTCGGAGCGCTTCTGGAAGGAACGGTCCCCGGTCGCCAGCGCCTCGTCGATCAGCAGCACGTCGTGGTCCTTGGCGGCGGCGATGGAGAACCGCAGCCGGGCCGCCATCCCGGAGGAGTACGTACGCATGGGGAGCGTGATGAAGTCCCCTTTCTCGTTGATGCCCGAGAAGTCGACGATCTCCTGGTACCGCTCCTTGACCTGCTCCCGGGACATGCCCATGGCGAGCCCGCCGAGGTGGACGTTCCGTTCCCCCGTGAGGTCGTTCATCAGGGCCGCGTTGACACCCAGCAGGGAGGGCTGGCCGTCGGTGTAGATACGTCCGTTCTCCACGGGGAGGAGTCCGGCGACCGCCTTGAGCAGGGTCGACTTGCCGGAGCCGTTGGTGCCGATGAGCCCGATGGCCTCGCCCCGGTACGCGGTGAACGACACGTTCCGCACGGCGTGCACCTTGCGGACGCCGGCCGCCTTCTCCGCCTTCTTGCGCCGCAGGATGCGGTTGAGCGCGGCGGTGGCGGTGCCACGACCGGCCCCCGTGCCGTTGACGCGGTAGACGATGTCGACACCGTCGACGACGACGGTCGGGACGGGCTCGGGGGCGGCGGTGCCGGTGTCGGTGACCTGGTCGGCTGTCCGCCGGGTGCCGGGAACAGTGGGGTTGATGATGGTCTCAGCCACGGCCGTACGTCTCCTCAGCCTTCCAGAAGTAGATGAACCCGCCGACGCCCGCGAGGAGCGCCCAGCCCGCCGCGATCGCCCAGACGTGCGGCGGCAGCTGGCTTCCGTGGAAGCTGTCGATCAGCGCGAACCGCATGAGGTCGATGTAGACGGCGGCCGGGTTGCACTCCAGCAGCAGGTGCACGAACGCCGGGATGTTCCGGTTGGCGAGCATGTGGTCGATGCTGAACATCACGCCCGAGGCGTACATCCAGGTGCGCAGCACGAAGGGCATCAGCTGCGAGATGTCGGGCGTCTTGGCGCCGATCCGCGCCATCACCATCGCGACGCCGGCGTTGAACACGAACTGCAGCGCCAGCGCGGGGACGATCAGCAGCCAGGACGCGGCGACCGGCACCCCGAAGGCCAGCAGGATCACGACCAGCGCGGCCATGGAGAACAGCAGTTGCTGGAGCTGCTGGAGGCAGTACGACAGGGGGAGCGAGGCCCGGGGGAAGTGCAGGGCCCGGACCAGGCCGAGGCTGCCGGATATGGCGCGGGTGCCCGCCATGATCGAGCTCTGGGTGAAGGTCCACACGAACACGCCGGTCACGAGGAACGGGACGTAGTCCGGCACGCCCTTCTTGGTGCCCATGAGCAGGCCGAAGATCAGGTAGTAGACCGCCGCGTTCAGCAGGGGGTTCGCGATCTGCCAGACCTGGCCGAGCTTCGCCTGGCTGTACTGCGCGGTCAGCTTCGCCGTGGCGAACGCGGTGATGAAGTGCCGCCGCGCCCACAGCTGCCGTACGTACGCGCCGAGCGAGGGGCGGGCCCCGCTGACGCTGAGGCCGTACCGCTCGGCGAGCTGGGCCGGGGTCTCGGCGACGGGGGCGCTTCGGGGGGTGTCCGCCCTGGTCGGGGGCGGTGTGTGGAGGACCTGGCTCACATCCGCTGCTTTCGCTAGTGAGGTCGCTGGTGGGGGCGTCCCGCGTGCTGCTCGCAGTGCCTGTACCGCTGGCGCTTCTTACGGCGTCCTTGCCCCGTTCTTACGTCGGGACGGGACCGTATCGTCGCAACGCGAGCGTAAGCCGATTCGACGTCGGAACGCAACCGTTTCGTCGTCGCGGCCTATGCTGGGCACCATGACGACGAACGCCGACCCCTCCGAGGGGCAGCCGCCGCCACGGCCGCGCCGCCGGGCCCCCGCCGGGGCGGCCGTGCTCCGTGAGGACGTGACGGAGGCGATCCGGGCGGCGGTCTTCGAGGAACTGGCGGCCGTCGGCTACGCCCGGATGTCCATCGAGGGCATCGCGCGCCGCGCGGGCGTCGGCAAGACCGCGGTGTACCGCCGCTGGCGCTCCAAGCTGCATCTGGTGCTGGACCTGGTGTCGGCGGTGGCGGTCCAGGGCCTGCCGATGCCGGACACGGGCTCGCTGGAGGGCGATCTCCGGCTGCTCTACGAGGTCACGTCCCGCGCGCTGCGGCACCCGGTGGCCGGCCAGATCATCCCCGACCTCCAGGCCGAGGCCGCCCGCAACCCGGAGATCGCCGAGGCGATGCAGAAGGCGCTCAGGGAGGGGCAGCAGAGCGTGGCCACGGGGATCGTCGCGGCGGCGGTCGCCCGGGGCGAGGTCCGCGCGGGCGTGGACGAGGACCTGGCCCTGGACGTGATCTCGGGCCCGCTGTACTGGCGCTCGGTGGTCGTCCGCGCGCCGAAGCTGCCGAAGGGCTATCTGGAGAGCCTGACGCGGGCCACGGCGGGGGCGTTGCGGGCGCTGTAGGGGAGCGGCGGCGGGAGACCGGCGCGATTCCACGGCTGCGGGACCGAACGTTCCAGCGGCGGATGGCGTCTTAGTCACAGCCGCTCAGGAATGGGGTCGCCGTGACTCTCTTGTGCTCCCGTGCTCGTTCCGTGCTCCTCGCCGCCACGCTGATCGTGGGGACGGCGGGGACGACCGTCGCGTGCGACGGCGGGACGTCCTCGGAACCGAAGGAGCGTGTCCTGCCGACGCAGACCAGCACCACCGCGGGGACGCCCATCACCTGGGAGGAGCCTCCCTCGTACGTCTACACGCTCACGTCGACCTCGATGGTCCTGGCGGGGACGTTCCGGGTGACGGTCCGGGACGGCAAGGTGACCGAGGCGGTCGGCCTCGACGAGGGCAGCCGGGCGGTGGTGGAGCAGGGGCCCGACCGAATACCGAAGATCGGCGACCTGTTGGACATGCTGGAGAGGGCCTGGCAGGAGCAGGCGGACACGGCGGAGATCCAGTACGCCGCCGGCGGGCATCCCGCGCGGATCACCCTGGACGTGGACGAGAACGCCATCGACGACGAGGCGGAGTACGTCATCACCGGCTACAAGCCGGGCGCGGGCTGAGAGCGAGGGTCAGCGGGCGTCGCGCCGGGCCGCCAACTCCGTTGCCAGGTGGATGAGTTCCGGAGTGCGCAGGACGCGCTCCCCGAACCCCGGCAGGGGCACGTGCAGCGGCTCCAGCCAGCGCTCCGGGATGGCCTCGACCCCGTGCACCGCGCCCGCGAGCCCGCCGGTCACCGCCGCGACCGTGTCGGTGTCGCCGCCGAGGTCCACGGCCGCGCGTACGGCGTCCTCGTAGGAGTCGGTCGTCCGTACGGCCCAGACGGCGGAGCCCAGGCAGGGCCAGACGGCGCCGTTGAACTCCGTGGCGCGGTCGGGGTGCCAGTCGGGGGCGAGGACGACCTCGTACCGCGGGCGGTGGTCGGGGTGGAGCGCGGCCAGGGTGGCGGGGAGCGCGGTGAGCGGGTCGCCGCCGGCCAGCGCGATCCGGACCAGTTCGTGGAGGACGGCGGTGCCTTCCCAGGCGGCCGGGTCGCCGTGCGTGAGGGCGGACAGGCGCCGGGCCGCGTCCATGCTGGGGTCGCGCCCGTACGGTGCGAAGAACACGGCCGAGGTGGCGGCCCGCATCAACGCGCCGTTGCCCGCGGCCCGTTGGTTCACCTGGAAGTGGAGTGCGGCGGCGAGGTCCCAGGGGTCGCCGCCGGTGAGGACGTCCTCGGTCTGGATGCCGATGTCCTTGGGCCCGGAGGCCGCCCAGCGCTGGAACCTGCGGAAGACGTCGGGCAGTTCGAGCCCACCGTGCTCGACGAGGGACTCCCCGACGAGGACGGCCATCTGGGTGTCGTCGGTCGCCTCACCGGGGTCCCATCCGCCGCCCCCGCACATCTCTCCGCCGTGCCCGGCCTTCGGGAAGCGCGCGGAGAAGGCGCCTTCAGGACCGAACTCGAAGGGTGCGCCGAGCGCGTCCCCGACGGCGGAGCCGAGCACCGCCCCGAGGGCGCGCCGCGGGTCGACTGCGTCCGGGAGTGGCTGGGGCCGCCGGTGAATCCCGGTCACAGGCCGCGCTTTGCGTCAGGGACGGGAAGCACCTCGACGGATCCGCCTCGCTCGCTCACCCAACGTTCCAGTTCCGCTCCCGCGATTTCGTGCTCGACGCCCTGATCGTCGATCACCCGGACAGGGCCGAAGACGGTTCCCGAAAGGCCCTCGACCTTGGTGCGGTGATCGACGGTCACCTTGAAGGAATTCTCCCGCAGAACGGCATGGGAGAGGTCCGCACCGCGGAAATCCACATTGAGGAGGGAAGCGCCCAGGACGCGTGTGCCGCGCAAGGAGGCATTCGTCGCGTCGACGTCGTAGAGCGAGGCCTTGACCAGATCCGCGCCATCCAGGATCGCGCCCCGGAGCACGGCGTCGTCGAGGTTGACACGGACCAGCGAGGCCCGCGTCAGATCGGCTCCCGTGAGGTCGGCCCCTTCGGCGTCGGAACGGTAGAGGTCCGCCCCCACCAGCTTGACCCCGGCCAGTTTCGCGTCGGTGAGCCAGGACTCCTGGAGGTTCGCCTCGGAGAGGTCCGCGTCACGCAGGTCGAGGCCGATGACGTCGAGGGCGCCCTCGCCCCCCGCGCTCAGCCACTCCTCCAGACGGGCTTTCGCCTGCGGATCCGTCGGGAACACGCGGGGTGCCCAATTCCTACGGGTACCAGATGACATCGTCTTCCCAGCCATTCTTCTCGACGATGGACTTGATGTCGTCGATCGCCGCCTGATTCGCATTGCGCATGTCCAGGATAACGACACGCTGCTTCTCGACGATCTGTTCCGCCAGCTTCTTGACCCAGCGTTCGTTCTTGGCGGGGTCATAAGCTCCCTTGAACGGCAGGGACTTGTCCCGGACATTGTTGAAGGGGGGCCAGTCGGAATGGACGCCCTTGATGTCGTAGTAGCGTCCGGTGCTCGGTGAGTAGAACTCCCCGCGGTCCGCTTCCGTGGGGCGCTGGATGTCGTCCGGGAGACGCCCCTGCTCGCTGAGGTCCAGACCGACCCTGGCCTCGTCCTTGGAGGGCTCGGAGATACCACCGTTCTTGTCGGGGTCGCGCTGGAGCTGGTCGAACTCCTCGGGGTTCCGGGACTCGACCTCGTCGAGGTGGTCCCAGTGACCCGCCTTCTGCTCCGGCGTGAGCTCGGGCGGTGGCTCGTTGCCGCGCTCGGGGGCCGGCGTTCCCTCCGCGGGCTCGTGCGGGGCCCCTGTGCCTTCGTCGCCCGGGGTGCCGCCGTGCCCGCCGGTGGGGGGCTCGGTGTGGCCGCCGCCCGGTGTTCCGCCGTGACCACCGCCGGAGGGGGCCCCGGTGTGGCCACCGCCCGAGGTCTCGGTGTGGCCGCCGGTCGGCGTCTCGGTACGGCCGCCGGTCGGGGTCTCCGTACGGCCGCCTCCGGTGCCACCGGTCCGGCCGTCGCCGCCGGGCCCTCCGTTGCCACCCGGCGTCTCATGGTTCGCCGACGGCAGGCGGTCGTCGCCGACGCGCCCCACAGCCGTGCCGCCGTCGCCCACCTTCGCCCCCGCACCCACCAGCTCGGTCTCGGGTCGCGTGGCGTCGGCGCCCCGCTCGGTCGCCGTGCCCTCGTGCCTGATGGCGTCCAGGGACTCCCGTACCGTGCCGTCCGCGTTGTGGACGACGAGGGTCTGGGTGTCGAGGTAGACGACCTCGCCCTGCGGCGTCTCCATCCGGACACTGTTCTCGGGGGTGAGGCCGGCCGGCAGCTCGTCGGCGATGCTCGGCGGGTCGGCGATCTGGTACGTGCCCTCGCCGAGCCGGATGTGCGTGCCGTCGGTGATGCCGCGCAGGCTCGCCATGACGTCGCTGATCTTCACCGCCGTCGCGCCGACGCCCTTGGTGAGGTACGTCATCGGGTCGACGATCTTGCCGGCCCTGCCCGCGAAGGAGATCGCCTTGGCGATGGCACCCGCCTTGCCCGCGCCGGAGACCGCCCCGCCCGCGCCGCCGGTGAAGATCGTGGTCAGGACGTTGAAGGTGACCGCCCCGGCGGCCCGGGAGGGGTTCTTGCCCCACTCGTCGTACGCGATCAGCGCCTTGCCGGTCTCCACGACCGCCGTACGGGAGTCACGCAGCCAGGAGGGCAGCTTGTCGTCGGGCGCGAGCCAGTACGCGGCGCCCACCACCGGTACGGCCGTGATGACGATGCCGGTGGCGAGTTTGCCGAGGCCGACCCAGGCCTGGCCCGCCGCGTCCCAGCCGTTGAAGCCGACCAGCGTGCCCAGGCCCTTGATCGTGCCCCATACGCCGTCCACGACGAAGCCGACCGCGAAGTCCCAGGCGTGCTCGTGGATGTAGTACCAGGGGTTGGACTCCTCCACCGGGTCGCCCCAGGGCAGACCACCGGCGCTGTCGAGGTCCTCGCCCCGGTAGCCGTACATGTTCTCTTTGTTCGAGCCGTCGTTGACGACGAGCGCCTCGCCGCCGACCAGCCCGACGATCTTGTTGTAGCAGTCGCGTTCGGCGGCCTGGAACGCGGCGTACGCGGCGTTGATGTCGGAGCGGCGGTTGTTGTTCTCCTCGACGAGGTCGCCGTCGGCGCGCCACTCGTCGTCGCCCTCGATCTTCGCGCGGAAGGCGATCGCGTCCCGGCGGAGCTGGTCGAACTTCTGCTTGAGCGGGCCGACGGCGGCGGCGTACGTGTCCAGCGCCGAGGCCACGGTCTCCAACTCGGTCGCGAACTCACCGCCCTTGGCCGCCACCGGCGCGGTCGTCGCGAACAGTGCCTCCGCCTCGGGCGCCTTGTAGTACGCGGAGAGGCCGCCGAAGCGGGTGTGGATCGCCGATCCCGAGTCCTTCAGCGAGGTACCGGCCGAACGGACGCCCGCGATGTGCTGGTCGAGCAGCTCCAGGTTGCCGGTGAACTCGGGGACCTCCTCCGGGATGACGGGGATGTCGTCGCTCACTTCGGCCCCTGCCCGCCGTTCCCGTCGACACCCGGCGGTGGCGGTACGACCGTCGCCTTGAGCGCGTTGGCCTGGTGCGTGGCGGCCATGTCCAGGTCGCCGGTGACGTAGGCGTTGGTGGCATCGGCGGCGCCCTGCACGGAGTCGATGGTCCGCTGCGCCATGTACGCCAGCTTCTGCTGCCGCTCCTGGAGGTACGTGCTCAGCGCCGCCGCGACCGGTCCGACCGGCACCCGTGGCGTGCCCGCGGCCACCGGCCCGATCATCGGTCCGTTGAACTGCCCGCCCGGCACGGCCGTACCGGCCGACTCGGCCGCGCTCGCCATGTTCGACACCAGCGAGTTGGCGGCCTTCTCCAGGCCGCCGGCCGCCTCACCGGTCGACTTCAGCGTGGTCTGCACGTTGATCGGATCGATGTCCCAAGCCGGCACCGTCGCTACCCCCGTAACGCCCTGTCGTACTCGTACGCGTACTCGTGGTCTGCTCGTCGTTCGCTTCCCCTAGTACACACGAGCAAACGGCACCGAACAGTTCCCACTGCTCGTCGATTCCGTCACAGGTGCTACCGCCGCTCCGTCCACCCCGCCCACGCGGACGCGATCATGTCCTCGACGCCGTACCGCGCCTTCCAGCCCAGTTCGGCGGCGATCCGTTCTGCCGAGGCGACGACGCGAGCGGGGTCGCCGGGCCGCCGGTCGACCACCACGGGCGGCAGGTCGTGACCGGTGAGCGCGGTGATCCGGTCGACCATCTCGCGCACCGATACGCCCTCCCCGCGCCCGATGTTGAGGGTGAGGTCCGTGCCCGGCGCCTCGCGCAGCCGCCGCGCGGTCGCCACGTGGGCCTCCGCGAGGTCGACGACATGGATGTAGTCCCGGACGCAGGTGCCGTCGGGGGTCGGGTAGTCGGCGCCGAAGATCCGGGGCGGGGCGCCCTCGGAGAGCTTCTCGAAGACCATGGGGACGAGGTTGAAGACACCGGTGTCGGCCAGTTCGGGGGTCGCCGCGCCGGCCACGTTGAAGTAGCGCAGGGACGCCGTCGACAGCCCGGTGGCCCGGCCCGTGGCCCGGACCAGCCACTCGCCGACCAGCTTGGTCTCGCCGTACGGGCTCATCGGCAGGCACGGCGTCTCCTCGGTGACGAGGTCCACGTCGGGCATGCCGTACACGGCGGCGGAGGACGAGAAGACGAAGGACGCGACCCCGGCGTCCGTGACGGCGGACAGCAGGGTGCGCAGGCCCTCGACGTTCTCCCGGTAGTAGTGCAGCGGCAGTTCGACGGACTCGGCGACCTGCTTCTTCGCCGCGAGGTGCACGACGCCGGTGACGTGCCGGTCCCGGATCACCCGGGCCAGCCGCTCCCCGTCGAGGGTGGAGCCGACCTCCAACGGGACGCCGCCGGGCACCCGTTCGGCGACGCCGGTGGACAGGTCGTCGTAGACGACGGCCTCCTCGCCCGCGTCGAGCATCGCGCGCACCACGTGCGCTCCGATGTATCCGGCGCCACCGGTGATCAGCCAGGTCATGGACGACCGTCCCGTCGTAGTCGTAGTCGTAGTCGTAGTCGTAGTCCCAGTCGCGGGGCCGTGCCCGCGTCGGTTCTCAGTGAAGCAGGCGTTTGAGGCGCCGGCGGACGACTTCGGTCAATCCTCGCCAACCGGGCGCGAGTCGCACCGCGAGCGCTCCCGCGTGGGTCGCGTACGGCTGCGCCAGGAGCACTCCGTGGCGTGCGCTGAACAGTGCGCTCCGGCGGAGGAGCCCCGCGCCCGCGACGGCACGCGCGGTGGTCTCCCGACGGCTGCCGTCCGCGAACCGCAGCCGTAGCCGGAGGTCCCACGTGCCGCTGCCCAACGCGGCCAGGTCCAGTGGTACTTCCGCCGTCCAACTGTCGACGTCCGGCTCCTCCGCGCCGCTGTCGCCCTCCGCCTCGGCCAGGAGGGGCGCCGTACCGGCGAAGCCCACCCGTCCGTCGTTCCGTTCCGTGAACTCCACCTGCACGGTCAGCGGCCCCGCCTCCGCCATCCGCCCGTACAGCTCGTGGAGCCGCAGTCGGAGCACCGTCCCCCGCGCGCGGGGCCGCAGTTCCGCGTCGACGGCGGCGGGCAGCAGCTCCACGGGGCGGACGAGGAGATGGTCCAGCTCCACCTGCGGCAGATCGGCCGACCAGACGGGCGAGCCGTCGGCCCCGCGCGCGTACGGCGGGGTCAGCCGGGCCGGGCGGGCCGACATCTCCCTGAGGCGGGGCAGGTCGCGCGGCTCCTCGGCGGCGAGGATCACCCGGGCGACCACCCGGCCGGGCGCGGGCGCCGGCGCGAAGTCGCCCTCGTCGAAGGTGGCCAGGTAGGCGCGTGTCAGCGTCCACCACTCGCGCCGGTACTCGGTGCCGCGCAGGCCCAGCTCGCGGGCGTACATCCGCAGCGAGTGGTCGAGGAAGCGCGTCCGCGTGGCCCGTGCCGGGCCCTTCTCGCCGGCGCCCAGCAGGATGTCGTACGACAGTCGGTCGGCGTCCAGGCGGGCCCGCCAGTTGGTGATGTCGGAGCGGTCCAGGGAGATGGACAGCCGGGCCGCCGAACGGCGCACGTGCCAGACGTACACCGGGTCGGGGATGAGCGCGACGCGCGGCGCGGCGGCCAGGACGCGCGCGCCGAACACGAAGTCCTCGTACGGGAAGCGGCCCTCGGGGAAGCGGATGGCGCGCTCGCGCAGGAAGGAGGTCCGGTAGAGCTTGTTGACGCAGAGGGTGTCGTGCACCAGGCGTGCGCGCTGGGAGGAGTGCTCCAGCAGCGCGCGCCGGGCGTACAGCTCGGGCTGCCAGGGGGTCTCGCGGCCGGACGGCAGTTCCTTGCGCACGCACAGCCCGGACGCGACCGGCGCGTCGTGCTCCAGGGCCGCCTCCAGCAGCGCGTCCGCGGCGCCGGGCGGCAGCACGTCGTCACTGTCCAGGAACATGACGTACGGCGAGGTCACGACGTCCAGCCCGGTGTTGCGCGGGGTGCCGCAGCCGCCGCTGTTGGCCGTGCGCCGGACCACCCGCAGCCGGGGCTCGTCCCCGGCGAGCCGCTCCAGCAGGTCCGCGCTGCCGTCGGTCGAGCAGTCGTCGACGGCGATCACCTCACGGACGGCCGGCCCCTGCGCGAGCGCCGATCGCACGGCGTCCGCCACATGGGCCGCGTCGTCGTACCCGATGACGACGACGGAGACCTGCGCCTGCTGAAGAGCCATGGTTGCCCCGCACCTGTGAGAGGTATGTGTGCAAATCTTCCCTTACGGGCGGCTTCGCGGCCCCGTGGGGAAGATGGCGGGCGGGGGGTTCGGGTTCCGTATGGAGTTGTCGGATTCTGTGCGGGTGCCGGCGGCTACCCGGCCGGTTCCGCGAGCGCCGCCTCGTCCAGCGCGGCCGTCAGCCGGTCCAGGCGGTCGCGCAGATCGCGGATCTCGTCGAGGTCGAAGGTGGTCGCGGAGACGATCCGGCGCGGCACCGCCAGCGCGCGTTCCCGCAGGGCCGCGCCCTCCTCGGTCGGTCGCACCACCACCGAGCGCTCGTCGCGCGCGCTGCGCTCGCGCCGGACGAGGCCGGCCGTCTCCAGGCGCTTGAGCAGCGGTGAGAGGGTTCCGGAGTCGAGCCGGAGGTGCTCGCCCAGCTTCTTCACGGGCAGTTCGCCGTGCTCCCAGAGAACCAGCATCACCAGGTACTGCGGATAGGTGATGCCGAGGTCCTTGAGGACCACGCGGTAGACACCGTTGAAGGCGCGCGAGGCGGCGTGCAGGGAGAAGCAGATCTGCCGGTCGAGGCGGAGGAAGTCCTCCTCCGAGACCTGTCCGGAGACCTGCCCGGAGATCTCCTGGGAGATCCCCTCGGGCGTCGGTGCGGCACTCGTGCTCATGACTCCAGGGTAACCCCTGTCCACCATTTAGTTGTGGACAATTGAATTGTGTGCTCTACTGGAGCCCGTGAACAGCGGTCGGACCGGACCGCCGGGCACGACTCGACCTGACTTGACCTGTGAAAGGGATGGTTCTCCCATGGACGCGCTCTACACCGCTGTCGCCACCGCCACCCACGGCCGCGACGGTCGCGCCGTCAGCAACGACGGAAAGCTCGACCTCGACCTGGCCCTCCCGGTGGAGCTCGGCGGCAACGGCCAGGGCACCAACCCGGAGCAGCTCTTCGCCGCCGGCTACGCCGCCTGTTTCGCCAGCGCCCTCGGCCTGGTCGGCCGCGCCGCCAAGGTCGACGTCAGCGACGCCGCCGTGACCGCCGAGGTGGGCATAGGCAAGGAGGGCGAGGGCTTCGCCCTGAAGGCGACCCTCCGCGTCGAACTCCCCGACACCGTCGACGAGGCCACCGGCCGCAAGCTCGTCGAGCAGGCCCACCAGGTCTGCCCCTACTCCAACGCCACCCGCGGCAACATGCCGGTCGAGCTGGTCGTCGAGTAACACCTCCGCGGTAGCACCTCCGCGCGTCCCCGCCGCATGGGGCGTGACAGGCCCCCGGGCCGTCCCGCGGATCGCTCCGTAGCACCCCCTACGGAGCGATCCGCGCCAGCACCTCCCCGGTCCGCGGACTCCAGTCCACGACCACCGCCTCCTCCGGCACCTTCTGCCACCGCGTCAGCAGCAGCCAGCGCACCCGGTAGCGCCGCGCGACTGCCGCTCGCCGGTCCCGCTGCGACGCCGGATCCAGGTACGCCCGCACCTCGGTGTGCCGCTCGACCCGCTCTCCCTCCTCCAGCGCGGGATCGGGCCAGGGCGGCGCCGCCATGTTCACCCCGTACCCGGCGAGCGCGCGCATCGCGAAGTACCCGTCGGTGATCAGCACCTCGCCCGCCCGCACATGCCGCGCCGCCCAGTCGTACGAAGGCCAGCGCGGCGGCTGTTCGAAGCCGACGGGGTCCAGCGCCCGGGGTACGACCGCCCCCGCCTGGGCGGTCAGGAAACCCACGCAGACGCCGACGGCGGCGGCCCCGCCCAGCGCTCGCCGGGCCCACCCCCATGGCCGGGGCGCCGCCAGTTCCACCGCCAGGGCGAACTGCGCCGGCACCGCCGCGAGCGGCAGCACCCGTCCGTACGTGTAGTGCCCGCTGACCCAGCCGTACGCCGCCACCAGGCATTCCGCCGCGCACATCAGCACCAGCGGGTCCCTGCGCGACCGGCGACCCCGCGCCCACAGCGCCGGCAGCCCGAGCAGTGCCAGCCAGAGGTTCCCCGTCGCGCTCTCGTACAGCAGACGGTGCATCCCGTCCACGCCCGTGTGCCCCGCCAGTGCCAGGACGGCGTAGTACGGCCAGGACACCGCCACCGCGAGGGCGGTCCCGCCCGCCGCCGCCCACCGGGCCACCACCGGGCGCGACCAACCCCGCTGCCAGGCGGTCACGATCGCCACGGCCCCGGCCAGCGAGGCCACCGCCGTGATCGGGTGCACCAGCGTGATCAGCCCGTACAGTGCCCCGAGTCCGGCGTACGCCCAGGCGGTGCCGAGGCCGCTCGGTCCGACGTACCGCACCCGCCCGGCAGGACCGCCGCCCCGCGCGCGTGCCCCCGTCCACGCCCAGGCCCAGAACGTCAGCCCGGTGGCGAACGCCGACGGATAGCCGAGGTTCAGGGTCAGCGACATCAGCCCGAGGAAGCCGCTCCACAGGAGCCGCTCGGTGCCCCACAGCAACGTCATGAACAGCACCGCGAGGACCGGCGCCCACGGCCGGGGCGTCAGTACGCGCACGAAGCGGCCGATCCCGGTGAGCAGCACCAGCAGGTTCACCGGTCCGGCCAGCTTGACCAGGGACCAGCCGCTCAGCCCGGTCAGCCGTGCGAGCACGCCTTGCGCGACGGCGTAGGGGGAGTAGTACGGGCTGCCCGCGCCCGGCAGATCGGCGGTCGGGTGGGCCGGATGCAGCAGGTCCCAGCGCAGCCGTTCGACGACCGCCGCGTGCTGACCGGCGTCGCAGCACAGCGGCACCCGCCAGTACGCCAACGTGATGACCAGCCAGAACAGCGCGCCCATGACGAGGTACGGCGTCGGCCGCCGGGACAGCCGGGTACGGCCGCCGCGCAGCGCGGTGACCCCGAGCGCGCCCCGCCGACGGCGCCGGGCGCGCGGTTCGGCACCGGCATCGGGCCGGATGCCCGGGTCCGGGCCGGAACTGGGAAAGGTCTGGGCTGTACGGGGCATTTGCCGTGTATTCCCGGTATGGCGGGACCGGTCAACGGCTCAGCTCGCGGTCACCACATCGAGTGAGTCTCGGGTGGTGGTGATGCGCTCCAGCAGCAGCGGCAGCCCCAGCACGGGCAACAGCCACGCCACGACGATCAGCCGGTCGCCCCAGATGGTGATGTCCGGATGCCCGGCCTGGTTGAGGATCCCCGTGCACGCGGCGGCCAGCACGAACCAGCCGAACACCGGCCGCTGCCGCAGCGCGCCCCACGCGCCCGCCGCCAGCGCCGCGAGGAACAGCGGCTGGATCAGCTGCCGACGCCCCCACTCCGCCCAGAAGTTCGCCTCCAGGCGCAGGAACTCCGCCCAGGGCCGGGCCCGGTCGGGGCGCGTGAAGTGATCGGTCAGCAGATCTTGGAGGCTCTCCGAGGCCGCCGGGTAGTGCAGGAGCGAGGCGAGCGCCGGCGTGCACACCGCCGCGCCCGCGGACACGGCTCCGACCGCCAGGACCCCCGGCTCGACCGCCCGCACCCAGGCCCCGACCGGCCCGCGCCCGCGTCCCGTACGTTCACCACCGCGTGCGCGCCGTGCGGCGACCACCGCGCACGCCCCCACCAGACACACCCCCAGGAACAGCGCCTGCGAGTGCTTCACCGTGAAGAGCGCCGCCAGGGAACCGCCGACCAGCAGCGCCCCCGCCCGCACCCGCCCCTCCCGCGCCAGGGCGCACCCCCAGAGCGCCGTCAGCGTCAGGGCCAGCAGCGCCCCCTCGGTCATGGGCCGCATGGCGGTCGCGCCGCACGGCAGCACGTAGTAGAGGGCCTGGCCGGTGAGGGCGACGGGGACCGGGGCACGGACGGCACGCAGGACGAGGAAGGCCAGGACGCCCCCCGCCGCCGCGATCAGCACGCTCGCCAGCCACACCCCCCACAGGACCCCGAACACCGCGACGAACGGGGCCAGCAGCACCGGATAGCCGGGCCGCACCTCGAAGATCCGCAGGAACCGCTCCGAGGCGAACGGCGCGACGGGGACGCCCGACTGCCCGGCCGCCAGCCGCCGGTCCACCTCGCGCCACAGCTCCCGTCGGCACTCCTCGGCGACCCGCGCGGCCGGGGACGGCGCCCGGAACCGCACCACGTCCACACGCCGCTTCCGCTCGGCCGTCGCCGCCCGGCTCCCGCAGTAGTGGTCGATGGTCCCGGCCGCCGACTCCCGCACGCTCGCACCGCCCAGCGTGAGGGCGTACGAGACGTAGTTCTTGGTGTCGGGGGTGGCGCGCCCGGTGACGCTTGCCAGCTGGAGCAGCGCGAAAACGGCGGCGAACAGCAGCACCCACGCCCGCGCGCGCGTCGCGAGGACGCGCGCTCGTCCGCCGACCGTGGACCCCCTCATGACGCCCTCATGACGACGACGGGGAAACGGCCGACGACGACGGGAAAGCGGCGGCCGCCGGGGACGGGGCCTGCCGGGGCGCGGGCACCGCGCCCGTCGCCTCACCCAGCATCAGCGTCCGGACGACCCGCTCGGACGCCCGCCCGTCGTCGAACTCGCAGTACCGCTCCCGGAACCCCGCCCGCAGCCGCGCCGACTCCCTGTCCCGCCACTGCCCGGAGTCGAACAGCCAGGCCAGCTCCCGGTAGGACCGGGAGACATGGCCGGGCGGGTCGGCGGTGATGTCGAGGTACATGCCCCGGCCCGCGGTGAAGGCGTCGAGGTCGTCGGCGTGGACGACGATCGGCCGGTCCAGGTTGACGTAGTCGACCATCAGGGCCGAGTAGTCCGTGACCAGGACGTCGGAGGCGAGCATCAGCTCCTCCACATGCGGTTCGTCGGTCGCGTCCACCACGACACCCCGCCGGTGCAGCTCGGCGAGCCCGAACCCGCGCGCCGGCCCGTCCGCGAGCGCCGGATGCAGCCGTACGACGAGGGTGAGCGCCTCGCCCAGGCTGCGCCGCAGATCGGCGGCGAACCGGGCGAGGTCGAAGCGCTCGGCATGGCCGCCGCGCCGGTGGTCGCGGGGCGTGGGCGCGTACAGCACGACCGTGTGCCCGGGCGGGACGCCCAGCCGCTCACGGACCGCCGCGCCGCTTGCCGGCCCGGCGTTCACCAGGACGTCGTTGCGCGGGCTGCCGGTCCGCAGCGAGGTGAAACCGCACGGGTACGCCCTGCTCCACACCAGCTCGGAGTGGCGGTTGGCGACGAGGCTGTGGTCCCAGCGGTCGGCCCCCCGCAGCACGCCCGGCACGTCCACGCCGAGCCGGGCACCCGGCTTGTGCAGCAGGTCGGCGCCCATGAACTTCAGCGGCGTCCCCTGGTGGGTGTGCACGTGCACGCTGCCCGGCCGCTTGGTGAGGGCGCCGGGCCAGTCGGCGTTGCCGACGAAGTACGTCGCCCGCGCGGCCAGCCGCCGGTACTCGGCCGAGCCCGGCGTCACGTATTCCACGCCCGGCGGCAGCGCCGACACCCGCTCCGGGCGCACCACCCACACCCCCCGGATGTGCGGCGCGAACTCACGGGCGGCCTGGTACACGGCCGCCGGGTCCCCCAGCACCCCGCGATGGGAGAACGCCGAGTACAGGGCCAGATGCGGGTCCAGCGGCAGCCGCTCGTGGGCCAGCGACCAGCCCCGCCCGACCCACTCGGCGCCGACGGCCAGCACGCGCTCCCCGCGTACGCCGAGCGCGCTACGGGCGCGGGCCGCGCACCGCCGGGCCCGGTAGGCGGCCCAGCCGCCCTCCAGCACCTGGTGGGCGGGGGCCGGGGAGTCGTCGTCCGACCGGTGCTTGCGGTACAGCCCCGCCGTCCGCCGGAAGAACTCGGCCCGGTCCCCGGACGGCACCCGGTCCGGTGCGGCGAGGATCTCCAGACAGTGGACCGCCATCGCCTCCCGCACCCGGCCCCGCCAACCCGTCAGCTCCGGACGGGAGTTCAGATGGGCGAAGACCCGCTCGTACTGGTCGTGCACATCGAAGTGCCCCCGGCCGGTGGTGGACAGCAGGGTGCCCCGCGGCCGCTGCCGGCAGGACACACAGATCCGGTCCAGCGTGGCGATCCGCCCGGCGCCGAGCAGCACCGGCAACGTCCACGGCGTGTCCTCGTAGTGCCCCGGCGGGAACCGGAAGCCGTGCGCCTCCAGGAACTCCCGCCGGTACGCCTTGTTCCACACGACCCTCGGCAGGCCGAGGAACTCAGGGCGCTCGGCCACCGTGAACGTGCCCTCGCCCGCCGCGCCCAGGAGGTGCGCGTGGGTGTCGCGCCGCGTCTCGCCCCACCAGTACGTCCGGGCGTGGTCGAAGACCAGCACATCGGGGTCCCCGGCCTCCTCCAGCCGGTCCGCCAGCGCGCGCAGCGCGCCCGGGACCAGCGTGTCGTCGCCGTCGAGGAAGAGGACGAAGTCTCCGGTGGCGTACGGCAGTCCGGCGTTGCGGGCGCGGCCCGGGCCCACGTTCGCGGGCAGGTGCAGCACCCGCACCCGCGGCTCGCGGGCGGCGTACGCGTCGAGGATCTCGCCGCTTCCGTCCGGCGAGCAGTCGTCGACGGCGATCACCTCCACGTCCCCGTACGACTGCTCCAGGACCGAGTCCAGGCACTCGCGCACATACGCCCGGACCTCGAAGACGGGGACGACGACACTGAAACGGGGCATGTCCTCAGCTCCTCACGAGGGTCGCGGCGGCGGGTGTCGGGACGGCGGGTGCCGGAGCAGCGGATGCCGGAGCGGCGGGCGGTGGGGCGGGGGTGCGCTCGGCGAGCGGCAGAACCGGCGGCAGCGCCTCCGGCCGCTCGCCGAGGAACACGCGCCGTACGACCCGCTCCGCCGCCCGCCCGTCGTCGAACTGGCAGAACCGCTCCCGGAAGACGGCCCGCAGCCCGTCCGCCGCCACGTCCGCGTACGAGCCGTCCCGGAACAGCTCCGCCAACTCCCGCCCCGTGCACGCCACATGACCGGGCGGCGCGGCCGGCAGGTCGAAGCAGGCGCCCCGGATCTCCCGGAACACCTCCCAGTCCTCCGCGAGGATCACGACGGGCCGGTCGAGGTGGGCGTAGTCGAACATCAGCGACGAGTAGTCGGTGATCAGCGCGTCTGCGGCGAGACACACCTCCTCGACGCGGGGGTGCGCGGTGACGTCGATGATCCGTCCGCCGCTCGCGCGCGGGGTACCGGCGGCGGAGCGGTGGTGCGCTCGCAGCAGCACCACGAACTCCTCGCCCACCGCCTCGCAGAACGCCTCCAGGTCGAGCCGAGGCTCGTGGTCGCGGTGGGTCGGGGCGTAGAGGAGAGCCTTCCTGCCCCCGGGTACGCCCAGCGTGCGCCGGGCGCGCGCCACGTCCTCGGCCGTCGCCGTGTAGAGGCGGTCGTTGCGCGGGCAGCCGTACTCCAGCCGTTCGTACCTCCCGGGGAAGGCCCGCTCCCAGGTCTCGGTGGAGTGCCGGTTGGCGGAGAGGGCGAAGTCCCAGCCGTCCACGCGCCCGAGGAGAGCGGCCGAAGCGGCGGGCCCGGCGGGCCCGCCGGAGGCGGCCGCCACCGCCGGATACGCGGACCGGTCCAGGCCCGTCGCCTTCAGCGGGGTGCCGGGCGAGGTCCGGACGTGGACGCCCCCGGGACGCCCGACGGGGGTGTCGCAGAGATCGCCGAGATCCGTGAGGTCGGTGAGGTCCGTGAGATCGGCGTCGTCGACGAGGTACTTGGCGCGGGCCAGCAGCCGCCCCGCGCGCGGACTGCCGAGCACGGCGTGCTCCACGCCGTGCGGAACCCGGTCCACCGCGTCCGCCGGGACGAGGAACACCGAGCGGACCCGGGGGGCGAGTTCACGGGCCTTCGCGTGGAGCGCGGCGAGGTCGCCGCCGACACCGCGCACCCGGTGCGCGCGGTACACGGCGAGGTTCGGGTCCAGCGGCAGACGGCGCCGCACGGCGCAGATGGCGCGGGCCAGGGGCGTGCGGGGGCGGGGGAGCGCCGCCAGGGCGCCGGCGGCGGCGCGGCGGGCGGCGTGCAGGACCCGGAATCCTCCGTACGAGCCGCTCGCGAGCAGCCGGTGCTGGAGTCCGAGGTGGCCGGCGGGCACCTGGAAGCAGGTCGGGCGGTGGAGGCCGTAGAGGTGGGTCGCGCGGCGGAAGAAGTCACGGCGGTGGTGGGCGGGCAGTCGCTCCGGGTGCGCGAGACTCCGCAGCACGATCGCGAAGAGCCGCCCGAACAACGCCTCCGTCAGCGCCTGCCCGGCCGCGGCCCGGGCGAGCACCAGCTCCACCTGGTCGAGGAGTTCGAGGTGGTGGGCCCCGGGCGCGTACAGCCGGCTGCCCTGTCGGCGCAGCAGATGGCGTACGCAGACCGTGCCCGGCAGTTCGGCGGTGCGGTCGGCGGCGAGGGCGACCAGGCCGTTCCAGCCGACGTCGGTGAAGTGGCCGATGGGGAAGGTGAGTTGGCGCGTGTTGAGGAAGTCCCGGCGGTAGGCCGCGCTCCACGCCGGGGCGTCCGGGCCGACCGGGCGCACGACGGTCGTGCCGCCCTCCCACCAGTGCGCGCGCTCGTGCGCGAAGCGCAGGACGTCCGGGTCGTCGGTCTCGTCCAGCCGGTCCGCGATCGCCCGCAGCGCGCCGGGCGCGAGCGTGTCGTCCCCGTCCAGGAAGACGACGTACGTCCCGTGCGCCGCGGCCAGTCCCGCGTTGCGGGCGGCGCTCAGGCCGCCCGCCGGCGGCGACTCGACCGGGGCGACGCGGGTGTCCCTGACGGCGTACGCGGCGCTGATCGCCCCGGCCGGTGAGTCCGCCGCCGCCTCGTGCACCGGAATCAGCTCGAAATCACCGAACGGCTGACCGAGAACCGACTCCAGAGCGAGTGGCAGCCGCCCTTCCACGCCGTAGGTGGGGACGATGATGCTGAAGCGGGGCATTCTTTCCTTTCTGGGGGTGCGTTGTCGGGTGCGTGGTCGGGGGTGCGTGGTCGGGTGCGGGTCCGGTGGGGCTTCTCGCGCAGTTCCCCGCGCCCCTAAAGGATTCAGGCCCTGCGGGCCTGAAAAGCGGGGGGCGCAGCCCCCGCTTTTCAGGGGCGCGGGGAACTGCGCGACCAGCCCCCACCGGGCGGACGTCTGGGGGTCGAAGGGGCGCAGCCCCTGGGGGAGGGGACGGGTAGGGGCGGCGGGGGCGAGGAAACCGCCTACGTGCCCAGCACGTCATCCGCACCCGGGCGGACCGCCGACGCCGACGGAACCGGCCGCCGCTCCCCCAACGGCACCACATCCCCCGGCGGCACACACTCACCCAGCACCACCCGCCGCACCACCCGCTCCGCCGCCCGCCCGTCGTCGTACGGGCAGAACCGCTCCCGGAACGCCGCCCGCAACTGGGCCGACCGCGACCCCCGCCAGTGCCCGGTCGCGAAGATGTCGATCAGCTCGTCCTCGCTGCGCGCGACCGCGCCCGGCGCACACGCCCGCAGATCGAAGTACGTGCCGCGCGCCGCCTCGTACGCCTCCCAGTCCTCCGCGTGGATCACGATGGGCCGGTCGAGGTTGGCGTAGTCGAACATCAGGGACGAGTAGTCCGTGATCAGGGCGTCCGAGGCCAGGCAGAGGTTCTCCACGCTCGGATACCCGGTGACGTCCAGCAGCCGGCCGTGCGCCAGGTCGGTCAGGGGGGAGTCGTACGCGTGGTGCGCCCGGGCCAGGACGACGAAGCGCGGCCCGAGTTTGCGCAGCACCCGCTCCAGATCCAGATGGGCGCGCTGCGAGTGCCGGTAGTCGCGGTGCGTCGGGGCGTACAGGACGGCGACCGCGCCCTCGGGCACCCCGAGGTGCTCGCGCACCCGGGCCACGTCCGTCGAGTTCGCCCTCAGCAACACGTCGTTGCGCGGCGAGCCGTATTCGAGGGTGGTGAACGGGGAGGGGTAGACCCGCTCCCAGACGAGCGTGGAGTGGCGGTTGCCGGACAGGACGTAGTCCCACTGGTCGCTGCCGCGCAGGACGTCCTCGAAGTCCGTGCCGCGCGCCGCCGCCGGCCGGTCCCGCAGGTCGAGACCCATGTGCTTGAGCGGGGTGCCGTGCTGGGTCTGCAGCAGCACCTGACCGCGCCGTTTGACCAGCCGCCTGTCGAAGTCGACGTTGTTCACCAGGTACTTGGAGCGGGCGAGCGCCGTCCAGTACGCCATCGAGCCGGGCAGCACACGCCGGGTCGCCACCGGCAGCGTGTGGTGGTGCTCCGGGTGCGCGACCCACGAGGTGCGCATCGTGGGGACGTACGTCCGGAACGCGTTCTCCAGCGCGGCCGGGCTGCACTCGTAGCCCCGGCCCCCGTACGCGGCGAACACCGCCCGGTCCGCGCGCAGCGGGAGCAGCCGCTGGACGCGGTAGTGCAGGCGCAGACCGGCGGAGCGGAACAGCCCGGCCACGCCCCGCACCAGGCGCCCGGCCCCCCGGCCCAGGCGCGCTCCGGCCCACAGGGCGCGGTAGAGGCGCGGGCTGCCCAGCCGCAGGAGCGCGTGCCGGAGCCGGGCGCGGGCGCGGAGGGGCACGCCGGGGGTGCGGTAGCGGACGCAGTGCGCGCGGACCGTCCGCAGGAACTCGGCGCGCGCCTCGCGCGGCAGCCGGTGGCGCCGGGAGTACACGGAGGTGAGGTGGTCGAGCATGCGCCGGAAGAGCACCGGTCGCCACTGCGCCAGCTCCGGCCGCTCGTCGATGTGGGCGAACACCCGGTTGTACTGACCGAACACGTCGAAGTGACCGTACGTAGTCGCCCCGAGGAGGCTGCCGTGGCGGCGCAGGCGGTGGTGGACGCAGACCCGGTCGAGGGTGGCGACGGACTCGGCCGTCATCAGGACGGGGTACGTCCAGGCCGTGTCCTCGTAGATGCCGGGCGGGAACCGGAAGGCGTGGTCCTCGACGAACTCCCGTTTGTAGGCCTTGTTCCACGCCGCCGGGCGGACGGTGAGCAGGCCGGGGCGGTCGTCGAGCCGGAACGGGGCCGGGCCCTGCTCGGTGAGCCGGCGGTCACGCGCGTCGTGGACCGGCTCGCCCGTCCACGCGACACGCGCGAAGTCATGGACGAGGACGTCGGGTTCGCCGGTCTCCTTGACGCGGTCGGCGATGGCCTGGAGCGCGCCCGGCGTGAACGTGTCGTCGCCGTCGAGGAAGAGGAGGTAGTCGCCCCTGGCGTGCTCCATCCCCGTGTTGCGGGCGGCGCCGGGCCCCGCGTTCTCCCGCAGGCGCACGGTGCGGCGCACCCGGGGGTCGCGGGCGGCGAACTCGTCGGCGATCGCACCGCAGTTGTCGGGCGAGGCGTCGTCGACGACGATCAGTTCGAGGTCGGTGAAGGACTGGGACAGCACAGAATCCAGGCATTCGTGCAGGTACGCCTGAACCTTGTACGCGGGAACGATGACACTGAACCTGGGCAAGGAGGACATCCATGGGTCGGCGCGGGCATACTGCCCGGAAACGGCCGATGGGATGATTTGGTTACGGTGCGTGTTCCATACGGGGGATTCTCACGGGAGTTGGGGGCGCACGGGTGTGTTCCGCGGTGCGCACGCCCCCACTTGGCGGTCGCTACTTCACCGCCCCGGCCATCACCCCCGACACGAACTGCCGTTGGAACGCGAAGAACACGGCCAGCGGGATCACCATCGAGATGAACGCGCCCGGCGCCAGGACCTCGATGTTGCTGCCGAACTGCCGTACCTGCTGCTGGAGTGCCACCGTCAGCGGCTGGGAGTCGGAGCTGGAGAAGACCAGCGCGACCAGCATGTCGTTCCACACCCACAGGAACTGGAAGATCCCGAGGGACGCGAGCGCCGGTGCGGCCAGCGGCAGGACGACCGTCGCGAACAGCCGTACCTCACCCGCCCCGTCCAGTCGCGCCGCCTCCAGCAACTCCCTCGGGATCTCCGCGAAGAAGTTCCGCAACAGGAAGATCGCGAACGGCAGTCCGAAGCCGACGTGGAAGAGCACCACGCCGATGATGTCGCCGAAGATCCCGAGGTCCCGGAAGAGCCCGGACAGCGGGATCAGCGCCACCTGCACCGGCACCACGAGCAGCCCGACCACGCCCATGAACCACCAGTCACGGCCCTTGAAGTCCAGCCAGGCGAAGGCGTATCCGGCCATCGCGCCGATCAGGACGACCAGCAGCGTCGCGGGCACCGTGATCCAGACCGTGTTGAACAGGGCGTCCGTGACGCCGTCGTTCTCCAGCAGCGATGCGTAGCTCTTGGTGGTGAGTTGGGCCGGAGCCGAGAACACCTTCCACCACCCGGAGGTGGAGATGTCGGTCGGGTCGCGGAACGACGAGACCAGCAGCCCGAAGGTCGGCACCAGCCAGAACAGCGCCACCAGCAGCAGGAACACACGCAACACGCCCCCCGCCGCGCCGCTCGCGAGCCGGGCGGCGACGGAGCGTTTCTCGACAGGTGTGGAGCGATCCTCGACAGTCGTCACCGCTGGCGCTCCTTCCTGAGGCGACGGATGTTGACCCACATCACCGGCAGCACGAGCAGCAGCAGGACCACACCGATCGCACTGCCGAGACCGAAGTCGCCGCCACCGCCGTACGACACCAGATAGAGCTGCAGGGCGAGGACGTTGGCCTCGTCCTGGGTGGGCTGGGGCGCGATGATGTAGACGAGGTCGAACACCTTCATCACATTGATCATCAGCGTGACGAGGACGACGACCAGGACCGGCGCCAGCAGTGGCACGGTGACCTTCCGGAACACCTGCCACTCGTTCGCGCCGTCGACCCGGGCCGCTTCGAGCAGATTGCGGTCCACCCCGGCCAGCCCGGCCGCGATCAGCACCATCGCGAAGCCCGCCCACATCCAGACGTACGAGCCGATGACGGCAGGGGTGACCAGGGTCGGGCCGAGCCAGTCGATGCCGTTGTAGGGCACGGCGAAGTTCGAACCGGGCAGCCGGAGCCGGGACCCGTCGGCGGACTCCGGCAGGCTGAAGGTGCCGTCGGAGCCGCTGGTCGCGGTGGCGACGACCTTGCCGTCCTTCACCGCCTGGACCTCGACGCCCTCCAACGCCTTCTCACCCGGGTCGACGACACCCTTCTCCCCGCCGCCACCGAGCCGGAAGTCCAGCCAGACGGTGCCGGTGACACCGTCCCCGGTGTCGGCGCCGGGGGCCTTCGCCTCCCGCGCGTCACCGGGCAGGCTGCCCGGCGCGATCCCGACGAGCGGGAGGAGCGCCGGGGTGCCCGCCCGGACGGTCCCCTCCGTGGTGAACGACCCGCCGCCGGACGCCTTCAGGTCGCTCACCTGAGCGTTGGGCCGGGCCTTCGGATACACGGACTCGTCCACGAAGATGTCGTGCACGGACGTCACGACCGCGTTCGCCACACCCTGGTCCGGATCCTGTTCGTACACCAGCCGGAAGATGATGCCGGCGGCCAGCATTGAGATCGCCATCGGCATGAAGACGATCAGCTTGAACGCCGTTCCCCAGCGCACCCGTTCGGTCAGCACCGCGAAGATCAGCCCGAGCGCGGTGACGACCGCCGGCGCCACCGCGACCCAGATCGCGGTGTTGCGTACGGCGACGAGGGTCGCGTCGTCGGTGAAGATCTCCGCGTAGTTGTCGAGGCCGACGAAGCCCGAGCCGTCCGCGTCGAACAGGCTCCGCCAGACCGAGTACCCGATGGGGTAGACCACGAGCGCGCCGAGCAGCACCAGCGCGGGCAGCAGGAACAGCACCGCCACCCACAGCCGGGTGCCCGTCACGCTCTTGCGCGGTGCGGCGGGGGGCGTCGGCAGCGCGCCGGCGCCCCCCGCCGTCTTCGTCGCGGCGGACGACATGAGTCGCCGTCAGCCGTTCCCGTAGGCCTTGGCCGCGTCGGTCTCCAGCTGTTTCTGGGCACCTGCGACGTCGTCGGGGTTCTTCAGGAAGTCCTGAAGGTCCTTCCACTCACCGACGCCCTGGGTGCCGCCGAACGCCGCCGGGGCCTGGTCGGACATGTCGAAGCGGAAGTCGTCACCCGCCGCGAGCAGCGCCTTGGCGATCTCCCGGGTCACGTCGTCCTTGTAACTGCCCTGGTCCATCTCCTTGTTGGGGGAGAGGAAGCCGCCCTGGGCCGCCCAGATCTCCGCCGCGTCCGTCGAGGCGAGGAAGGTGAGCAGCGCCTGCGCGCCCTTGCCGTCCTTCAGCGCCACGGCCGCGTCGCCGCCGGTGACCACGGGGGAGTCGTCGCCGACCGCCGGGAACGGGAAGACCTTGGCGTCCGTGCCGATCTCGGCGTCCGTGTCCCCGTTGATGGTGACGGCCACGAAGTCGCCCTCGAAGACCATGCCGGCCGGGGCGTCTCCGGTGAAGGTCTGCGTGATCGACTTCGGGTACTCGGTCTGCAGCGCGCCGGAGGCCCCGCCGGCGATCAGCTCGTCCTTGCCCCACAGTTCGGCGAGCGTCGTGAGGGCGTCCTTCACGGACGGGTCGGTCCACTTGATCTCGTGCTGGGCGAGCTGGTCGTACTTCTCAGGGCCGGCCTGCGACAGATAGACGTTCTCGAACCAGTCGGTGAGCGTCCAGCCGTCGGCGCCGCCGATGGAGACGGCGGGCGAGCCGGCGTCGGAGAGCGTCTGCGCGGTCTGCAGGAACTCGTCCCAGGTCCCCGGCTCCTCGGTGATGCCGGCCGCCTCGAAGGCGGCGGTGTTGTACCAGACCAGGGACTTGTTGGCGGCCTTCGCGTAGACGCCGTACCGCTTGCCCTCGTACGCGCCGAGGTCCTTCCAGCCGTCCGAGAAGTTCTTGTCCAGCTGGGCCAGGGCCTCGGTGCCGAGCGGTTTCACCCAGCCCTTCTCGGCGAACTGGTGCAACACGCCGACCTGCGGCAGGAACGCCACGTCCGGCGGTTTGCCGCCCTCGATCTTCGTACCGAGGAACGTGGACGTGTTGTTGCCGGTCGGCACGAACGTCACCGAGGCGCCGGTGCGTTTCTCGAACTCGTCCAGCACCTTCTGGAAGTTGTCCAGCTCCGGGCCGGTGAAGACGGCCGCGACCTCCAGCTTCTGGCCGTCCAACTTGGGGAGTTGGACGGTGGCCTCGTTGCCGCCGTCGTTGCCGTTGTCGGCGCCGTCGCCCTTGTCGTCGTCACCGCCGCACGCGGTGAGGGAGAGGGCGAGGACGCCGGCGGCGAGGGCCGCGACGGCCTTGGCGGCGGGAGCGTTGTGCGTGGTGGCCCTGGACGTGGGGGGATGGGTGGGCTTGCCAAGGAAAGTGGGCTTGCGTGTGCGAAGCATGCGACCCGTGCGAACCATGCGGTGGATGTTGCGCATCTCTGACCCCGTTCTCCGTGCGTCGTCGAACGTAGAGCGCTGTCCCGTGGGCTCTGGTCTACGCCGGGTGCTCGGGGGCGGCAAGAGCGCCTGCCGTGTCAATGTCTTGATCGTGACCGCGTCGTGACCATGACCCGGCGACGGGGCGCTGCCGCTGCCGCGGGCGGGTGCCTATGGGCCGTGGGGGACTTCGCCGTTGGTGGGTGGCCGGTCCGTCGTGGTTGCTCGCGCAGTTCCCCGCGCCCCTGGGAGGGGCCTGCGGCCCCGTCCCTCGGAGCAATGGCTTGGCGAGGGGGCGCTGTCGGGTGCCGGGTGCGGGGTGCCTATGGGCCGTGGGGGACTTCGCCGTTGGCGGGTGGCCGGTCCGTCGTGGTTGCTCGCGCAGTTCCCCGCGCCCCTGGGAGGGGCCTGCGGCCCCATCCTCCGACTCCCTCCCCCTGCGGGCAGTCGTGCCGCTGGGGCGGCACGGGTGGGCGCAGGCGTTGCCCTGCCGGCGCCGGTGAGCGCCCACGCCTTCCGGTCCGCCCCTGCGCCGGTAGCCGCGTGCACCGCCGTCAGAGCAAGGACGGGGCGGCCGGTGCCGAGACCTCGCGGGCCGCTCGGTCCAGGGCGCTGGCCAGGAGAGCCAGGTCCGTGGGGCCGTTGCCCAACTCCCGTACGGGGCGCCGCGCGGGCGGGTCGCCCATCCGCGTCCAGTCGAGCGGGACGACCGTCGGACGGAGGGTGGCCGTGCGTGGGATGCGGCCCGTCACCCGTCCCGCCTGGAAGGCGGTCGTACGACCCCCCTCGCCCAGCAACTCGCCGCGCCCCGGCGCCGGTTCGTCGGGACCCGGCACCGGCGCGCTCAGGACGACCCGCCCGCCGGCCGCCCGCCCCAGCTCGCTCTCGCTCTTCCGTCCGCCCCCGCCGGTCGTGGCCACGAGATGCACCCCGAGCCGCTCGCCCTCCCGGGCCACCGCCTCCAGGGCCCGGACGACCGACCCCGCCGCCGGCCGACCCGTGGAGCCCAGGGGCGGTGACAGCAGCGCGTCGAGGTCGTCGACGATCACGACGAGCCTGGGCAGCTCCGAGGCGAGGCCCTTCCCGGCCCCACCCCTGCCGTCCTGCTCGGTGTTCCGTCGGCTCGGCCGCAGCCGCAGCGTGGAGCTGGAGGACGAGTCGAGATCGGCGGCCCCGGCCGCCGACCCGCCCGGCCCGGAGGACCCCGCCCCCGGAGCGGCCGACTTCGCCGCCCCGGACCCTGAAGCCGCCGAAGTCGCCGAAGTCGCCGAGGTAGCGGAGCGCTGCGGGACGATACGGCCCGACACCTCGCGCCGCGTGTGCCACTCCACGAACCCGAGCCCGTCGAGCAGTTCGTACCGACGCTTCAGCTCGGCGATCAGGGACTGGGCGAACTCCCGCATCCGGACGGGGTCGTTGGCCGTCAGATGGGTCCCCACATGGGGCAGGTCGGTACAGACGCCGAGCCCTTCCCCGGCGCGGCCCGCGCCGCCGGCGGCGGCGCCCCCCGCACCGGCGTCCCGCCCGTCGACGAGGACGATGCCCAGCCGGTCGGGCCGCTCGGCGGCGGCCAGCGACGCGGCGACGGCCCGCAACAGCTCCGTACGACCGCTGCCGACCGGCCCCTCGATCAACAGGTGCGGGCCCTCGGCGACGAGGTCCACAGAGACGGGCCCGCGCGGACCGGCGCCGAGCACGGCCCAGGCGCGCCCTCCGAGCGCCGTCGTGTCGTCGCCCGCGTCCGCCCAGCGCGCCATCAGCGACGCCGGTGTGGCCCGCGCGAGCCCCAACTCGTCCAGCAGTCGCGCCGACTGCGGCAACGGCGCCGACACCCGCGCCTGCCGGTCGCCGGCCGCCCCGTCCGTCCGCAACGGCGCCAGCGCCCGCGCGAACCGCTCCGCCCACGCCGCCGAGACCGCGTCCAGCGTGGCCACCGTGCCGTGGTTCAGCAGGCCGGGCGCTTCCCGCGCGTCGAGCGAGGGGATGTCCCGGGTGCCGGGGTGTGTCCGCTCGTCGGCATCCGAGAGCGCGCCCTGCGAGAGGTCGAGGGCGGTGTGCGTACGGCTCACCACGGCGGGGTCCGCCTGAGCGGAGCCACGGGCCCGGTCGGACCGTACGGGCTCCGTGTGGTCGGGGCGGGGGCGGCCCGGCGAGGCGTCGGAGGCCGTACCGCGCGCGTGGTCCGCGGGCTCCCGCGACGGGAGACCGGAGGCCCCGGCCCGCCCGGCCGCACCGCCGTGCTCGGCTCCCGAGCGTCCGCCGGCTCCGCCGGAACCGGGTCCCGCCCCCGTACGCCCGGGCCCGGCCCCAGCCGCCCCAGCCGCCGTGGACGCCGTACCGGTGGTATTCGTCGTGCCGGTCGCGTTCGTCGTGCCCGTCGCCCCGGAGCCCTTCCCTCCGGCGTACCCGGCCGAGGTGACACGCAGCAGCCGCAGCGCCGTGGCGACGTCACCGCTGAGCAGGGCGACGGCCCCGCACGCGCGGAACGCGGGGGAGACCTCGCAGGCCGCCGTGTACGTCTCGGTCACCGGTGAGGCGGGCGACGCGGACTCCGTCTCGGCGAGGCAGACGACATGGATCCCGGCGGCCGGCCCCTCCTGCGCCAGCCGCACCACGGCCTCACGCACATCCGCGCCCCCGGGATCCCCGTCCACGATCACCACCGTGTACGGCCCCGCGAAGTCGCCGCCCGCCGGTTCGTCCTCCCGGGCCCACGACGGCCGCCGCGCGCTCCGCCGGGCCGAGCCGCTGTCGCCCGCCCCGGCACCGTGACCGGCCGGATCGGCCGGATCGGCTGAGGTCGAGGCCGTGGCCCTGCCCGTCGTCGTACGTCCGCCGCCGGCGCCCGGCGTGCTCCCTGGCGCGTGGCCCGCCGTGTCCGCCGCGTGGTCCTCCACGCGGCGCAGCAGTTCGTCCAGCCGGGCCGTCGTCTGCTCACGGTCGTAGGCGAGGAGGAGCCGGCAGTCCTGGCCGTGCGCGGGGCGCAGATGGGGGAGCCAGCCGAGCCAGGACCAGTCGGTGGTGCGCTCCTCGGCGGGCCGGGCGCGGTCCGCGCTGATCAGCACCAGTTCCAGGGTGTCGGGGGAGTGCAGCGCGGCGAGCTGGGCCACGACCGCGCGGGTCAGCCCCATCAGCCGGGGGCGCGGTCCGGCCAGCCCCAGCGCGCCGACCTCCCGGAGTCCGGTGGTCACCGGCACGGCAGGCAGCAGGCCCGATCCGTCCGGCGCGGGACGGTCCGCCGTGCCGAGCCGCACCGTCAGCGCCTCCGGATGCCCCGGACCGCGCTCCCACAGCCGGGCGCCGGGCCCGAGCGCGGTGAGCAGCAGCGCGGCGAGGTCCGGCCAGGTCTCCGGCAGCCGCTCCCCGGCTGCCGGGAGCACCGAGGCCAGCGCCCCGCGCTCGTCCTCGTCGTACTCCGCGTCGTACTCGTACGGGTCGTACTCGGCCCCCGACTGGGTCCGCCCGCCGGTCAGCCGCCGGGCCCAGGCGCCGAGCCCACCCCGTTTGCGCACCCCGCGCGGCACCTCCGTGCCTCGGAGGGGCGTGCCTTTGCGGGTACCGGACCCGGGGGCCTCACCGCCGTGCGCGAGACCGCCGTCACCGGGTCCGCAGGCACCGGCACCCGGCCCACCGGGCTCGCCGACGGCGCGGGAGTCGTGGGAGTCGTGGGACCGGCGGGAGGTGCCGTGGCCGTGGGCCTCACCGGCGCGCGGGTCGTCGAATCCGTGCGGGGCGTCGGCGGCGCGGGAGCCCGCGGCACCGCCGAGGGGATCGTGGCCGTCGCGGGGACGGCCGTGGCTCTCCGCCCCGAGCCCGCTCCCGCCGCCCTCACCGGCGCCCTCGCGCACCGGCCCTTGGCCGGCGCTCGGCACGGCCCCCCGGCCGGTGCCCCCGGTCGTCCCGGGCCCCGTGCTCCCTGTCGTCCGCTCGATGCCGGGCACCCCGCCCTGCCCCGGCACCGTCCGCCGCTCGGCCCGCCCGTGCCCGGAACCCCCGGCCCCCGGCGCGCCCGTACTCCCACGAGCCACGCCGCCGTACCCGGAACCGGAACCGGACCCGCCGACGGACCCGCCGCCGGACCCGCCGCCGGAGCCGCTGTCACCTGCCGCCGCTGCCCCGGCCCCCGGCGTCGCCCCGGCCCCCGCCGCAACCCGTACGTGTCCCTCGCCGTCGGGTGTCGTGCCGACCCCGCGCGCTCCCGACGACGAGGCCAGCCGGAGCGCGGACTCGCCGATGCGCAGCAGCGCGCCCGGGGTCAGGCGGACCGGGCGGTCGCCGACGCGGGTGCCGTCGAGCGTGGTGCCGTTGGTGGAGCCGAGGTCGACGACGGAGACACGGCCGTCGGCGGAGAGGGTGACCGCGCAGTGCAGGCGGGAGACGTCCGGGTCGTCGAGCGGGACGTCGGCGTCGGCAGAGCGGCCGATGTGGATCTTGCCGCCGTGCAGCAGATGGACGCCGCCCGCGTCGGGGCCGGCCACGACGTGCAGCTGCGCGGCGGCCTCGTCGACCTCGGGGCCCGGCTCGGAGGGGGCGCCCAGGGAGAGCACGGCGCCGTCGATGAGGGGCGGCTCGCCGAGAGTGCACCGCTGGGCGTCGAGGCGCTCGGCACCGGCGTACAGCACGACCTGTCCGCCGCCGACCTCCCGGCTGCGCTCCAGACGCTCCGCACCGCCCTCCCCGACGGCGGAGGCGAGGCCCGAGGCCACGGCGGCGAGAGCCGTCCCGGCGGGCGCCGTGACCAGCACGTCGCAGGCCGTGGCACGTCCTCGCGGCTCGGAGGGCGGTCCCAGCGGGTCTACGACGGTCAGCCGGATCTGCATCGCCGTCAGCGGTCCCTTCCGCGCGGGCACCCGCGACGACGAGGACGAGACTGCGCGGTCCCCACCGCAGACTTCCCCCACCGCTTCACGGGCACGTCGGCCAGTACTGGAGGCATCCTCGCACCTGCCACTGACAGCTCGCCCGCCGCCCGGCGTCAAGTGATCTTGATTGGTCGGCTCTGCCCACAAAAATGCCTGACCAGTGCCCGCCAGTTGATCACTTGAGATCGGTCACGTCCGCAACGCGGCCGCATTCGGGATCGGTCACGTCCGCATCCGGAACCCGACATACCCCCGCACGGCAACCAAGCGCCCACGAGGGAGCGTCTTTCCACCGAACGGACACGGGTACCCGTACGTACTCGAGCCACAGCGAACGGACAGAGTGGGCAGGAAGAGTCGGGAAGTGAACAGCCCGGTCCCGGGGACGGCCGCACTACAGTGGTCGGAACGTCCGCGTGAGTCCAGGGCGTGACCAGGCAAGCAAGCAACAGGGAGCGCATGACGTGCGGCCGGTAGGCAGTAAGTACCTCCTTGAGGAGCCGATTGGACGCGGCGCCACAGGCACTGTCTGGCGCGCCCGCCAGCGGGAGACCGCCGGCGCCGAGGCGGCCGTGCCGGGCCACCCCGGTGAGACCGTCGCGATCAAGGTGCTGAAGGAAGAGCTCGCGAGCGACGCGGACATCGTGATGCGGTTCCTGCGGGAGCGCTCCGTCCTGCTCCGGCTCACCCACCCGAACATCGTGCGCGTCCGTGACCTCGTCGTCGAGGGCGATCTGCTCGCCCTGGTCATGGACCTGGTCGAGGGCCCCGACCTGCACCGCTACCTCCGGGAGAGCGGCCCCCTCTCGCCGGTCGGCGCGGCCCTGATGACCGCCCAGATCGCCGACGCGCTCGCCGCCAGCCACGCCGACGGCGTCGTCCACCGTGACCTGAAGCCCGCGAACGTCCTGCTCAAGCAGGGCGGCGGCGAGATGCACCCGATGCTGACGGACTTCGGCATCGCCCGCCTCGCCGACTCCCCGGGCCTGACCCGGACCAGCGAGTTCGTCGGCACGCCCGCGTACGTCGCCCCCGAGTCCGCCGAGGGCCAGCCGCAGACCTCCGCCGTCGACATCTACGGCGCCGGCATCCTGATGTACGAACTGGTCACCGGGCGCCCGCCGTTCAACGGCCAGTCCGCGCTCGAAGTCCTGCACCAGCACCTCAGCGCCGAACCGCGCCGCCCCTCCACCGTCCCCGACCCGCTGTGGACGGTCATCGAGCGCTGTCTGCGCAAGAACCCGCGCGAGCGGCCCAGCGCCGTCAACCTCGCCCGCGCGCTGCGCATCGTCGCCGAGGGCGTCGGCGTGCACGCGAACTCCATGCAGATCGCCGCCGCCGAGGGCGTGGGCCACATCCTCGCCCCCGACCCGGCGCCCGCGCAGGTGCCGGGCTCCCCGGAGCCGTTCGGCTCGGCCGACCCGACGCAGGTACTGCCGCACGGCGCGGGCGCGTACGACCCGAACGCCGCGACGAGCGTCCTCCCGCACACCTCGGGGCCGGCGGGCTCGGGCGACCCCACGACCGTGCTCCCGCACACCTCCGGCGCCGACCCGACGTCCGTCATGCCGCCGGTGCCGTCGCACGACCCCGGCGGGCAGCCGCCCGAGCAGCCGCACCCCTGGCAGAACCAGCTCCGCGCGGCCCGCGACCGCAACGAGCAGACCCAGGTCCAGTACCTCGACCCCAGCGAGGACCCGCTGCGGCGCCGGCCCCAGCGGCAGGCCGGCCGTGCGCAGCAGCCCCAGCAGCCGCCGCGTCGGCAGCAGCAGCGGCCGCCGCAGGGCGGGCCCGGCCCCGGGTACGGCCACCCGCAGCAGCAACAGCCGTACGCCCCGGCGCCCGCGCCGCAGCCGCAGCGGCGTCAGCCGGAGCGGTACGCGCCCGCGCCTCAGCCGCAGCAGCCGGCGCCGCGGCCGCAGCGGGAGCCCCGGCCGCCGCGCCAGCGCAGCGCCAATCCGATGCGGATCCCCGGGCTCGGGTGCCTCAAGGGGTGCCTGTTCATGATCGTCCTGCTCGTCGTCGGCGGCTGGCTGATCTGGGAGTTCACGCCGCTGCAGGAGTGGGTCGGCACGGGGAAGAGCTGGTGGGGCCAGCTGTCCGACTGGGTCGGCGAAGTGGGCAAGTGGATCGGCGAACTGGGCAACGGCTCCGATTCGGGGGGCTCGGGGCAGTAGAGCGCCTGGTAGCTCGGGCGTTCGGGTTCAGTGGCGGGTGCGGCCCGGTGGGGCTTCTCGCGCAGTTCCCCGCGCCCCTAAAAGACCAAAGACCAGGCCCTGCGGGCCTGAAGCCCACGGTTCTGCGGCCGAAAGGCGGCGGGGGCTGCGGCGGATGAAAAGCACGGGGCGCAGCCCCTGCTTTTCAGGGGCGCGGGGAACTGCGCGAGAAGCCCCACCCACCCGCACCCGCCGACGCACCGATCCACCCCACCCCCTCCGCGCACCCCGCCCCAAGACGGAGTCCCACGTTGGGGACTTGTCGACATCCGAGGGGTGATTTCCGCCTCGGCGGTGAACCTTGGGTCCCCGGGCGCGTAGCTTTGTCGCCAACACGCGGCCTGTAGGAGCAGTCTTGGGACGGAAGATCGGAAGCCGGTACACCGCGAACCAGATTCTGGGGCGGGGCAGCGCCGGCACGGTGTGGCTGGGTGAGGGCCCGGAGGGCCCCGTCGCCATCAAGCTGCTGCGCGAGGACCTCTCGTCCGACGAGGAACTGGTCGGACGCTTCGTCCAGGAGCGCACCGCCCTGCTGGGCCTCGACCACCCGAACGTGGTCTCCGTACGCGACCTCGTCGTCGACGGCAACGACCTCGCCCTCGTCATGGACCTCGTCCGGGGCACGGACCTGCGCACCCGCCTCGACCGGGAGCGCCGTATGGCCCCCGAGGCGGCGGTCGCGATAGTGGCCGACATCGCCGACGGCCTGGCGGCGGCGCACGCGGCCGGGGTCGTCCACCGGGACGTGAAACCGGAGAACGTGCTGCTGGACATGCAGGGCCCGCTGGGCCCCGGCGGCGCGCACCCGGCCCTCCTCACCGACTTCGGCGTCGCCAAGCTGATCGATTCCCCCCGGCGCACCCGCGCCACGAAGATCATCGGAACACCGGACTATCTCGCCCCCGAGATCGTCGAGGGCCTGCCGCCCCGCGCGGCCGTGGACATCTACGCCCTGGCGACCGTGCTGTACGAGCTGCTGGCCGGTTTCACCCCGTTCGGCGGCGGTCACCCCGGCGCCGTCCTGCGCCGCCATGTCACCGAGACCGTGGTCCCCCTCCCCGGCATCCCCGAGGAACTGTGGCAGCTCCTCGTCCAGTGCCTGGCGAAGGCCCCGGCCTCCCGCCTGCGCGCCTCGGAACTGGCGACGCGACTGCGCGAGCAGCTGCCACTGCTGGCCGGGATGCCGCCACTGGACGTCGACGAGCCCGGGACGGAGACGGAGGAGGCGGCCGAGGAGCAGACCGTGCCGGTGGTGCCCGGGGAGCGGGTGCGGCGAGGCGCCGTACCGCTGGTGCCCGGGGCGAAGCCGGACTCCAATCGGGACACGCACACGTCGATGAGGGTGCCCGGACCGGACGAGCTGGCGGGCGGGGCCCGGGGGACTGCACGGGTGCCCAGGGCCTCGGGGGCGCCCCGGCCGGGCTCGGCCCGCCGTCGGGCGATGGCCCGTCGCCGACGGATCACCCTCGGAGCCGCGGCGGTCGCGCTGGTGGTCGCGGCGGGCGTGGGCACCTGGGCGGCGACATCGCAAGGCGACCCGGGCGGCGGGTCCCAGGACACCAACAACTCCACGCCGACGTCGCCGTGATGTGACGTGAACACCGCGCATCCCACGCGTGAAACCCCCGACGAGGTCGACGGCGGAATCCACGCCCCCGGCCGGGCCGGACGCCTCATCACCCGAGGCGCACGAGCAGGCGCCGCGCTCAAGGGCGCACTCGTCCTCGCCGCGATCGTCTCGCTCGGCTCCTGCGGTTCTTCGGGACCGCGGGGGTCCTCTACAGGGACGGACAGCGCCCCGGCGGGCTGCGAGATCCGTGACACCACCTAGCAGGTCGCCGACCGCTTCTCCGCGCTGGGCAAGGTCGTCACCACCGAGTGGTGCGCGATTGACCTCGCGGGCGGCTCGTCCCGCGTCCCCGGCCCGACCGACATCAGAATGGTCGGCTACTTCGAGACCACGGCCGAGGACATGAAGGCCGTCCTCGACGCCCCTGACAGGACGTTCGAGAAGGCCGAGCCCGAGGACATCCCTGATGCCTTCGGCGCTTCGACGTCCGAGAAAACCGAGTGGCTGACCAGCCCCGATGTGGACGAGGAGATCACGGAGGGCCTGTACACCGCGACGTTCTCTTTCGACCGCGCTTCCAACAAGATCCTCTTCGACGCCGTCAACCCGACCAGAACCGAGGACGAGGGGGTGGTGGTCGGAGGGTGAGGGACGAGGTGGGGGCCTGCGCGACCGGCCCCCACCCACCCGTAGGCGAACCAGCTGCACAAACGCCGGCTGCACCCCTGGCCGAGGGCGCCCCACCCTGGTCACCCGGCGGAGCCGTTAGGCTGGGGGTGTGGCAGTCGTCGATGTATCCGAAGAGCTGAAGTCCCTCTCCTCGACCATGGAGTCGATCGAGGCCGTTTTGGACCTCGACAAGCTGAGGGCAGACATCGCCGTGCTCGAGGAGCAGGCGGCCGCGCCGTCCCTGTGGGACAACCCGGACGAGGCGCAGAAGATCACCAGCAAGCTCTCCCACCTCCAGGCCGAGGTCAGGAAGGCCGAGGCGCTGCGCGGTCGCATCGACGACCTCGCCGTCCTCTTCGAGATGGCCGAGGAGGAGGACGACCCGGACACCCGCGCCGAGGCCGAGTCGGAGCTGGTCATCGTCCGCAAGGCGCTGGACGAGATGGAGGTCCGTACCCTCCTGTCCGGCGAGTACGACTCCCGTGAGGCCCTCGTCAACATCCGCGCCGAGGCCGGTGGCGTCGACGCCGCCGACTTCGCCGAGAAGCTGCAGCGGATGTACCTGCGCTGGGCGGAGCAGAAGGGCTACAAGACCGAGGTGTACGAGACCTCGTACGCGGAAGAGGCGGGCATCAAGTCCACCACCTTCGCCGTGCAGGTGCCGTACGCCTACGGCACGCTCTCCGTCGAGCAGGGCACCCACCGGCTCGTCCGCATCTCGCCCTTCGACAACCAGGGCCGGCGCCAGACCTCCTTCGCCGGTGTCGAGGTGCTGCCCGTGGTCGAGCAGACCGACCACATCGAGATCGACGAGTCCGAGCTGCGCGTCGACGTCTACCGGTCCTCCGGGCCCGGCGGCCAGGGCGTCAACACCACAGACTCGGCGGTGCGGTTGACCCACCTCCCCACCGGCATCGTCGTCTCCTGCCAGAACGAGCGGTCGCAGATCCAGAACAAGGCCACCGCGATGAACGTGCTCCAGGCGAAGCTGCTGGAGCGGCAGCGCCAGGAGGAGCGGGCCAAGATGGACGCCCTCAAGGACGGCGGCAGTTCCTGGGGCAACCAGATGCGTTCGTACGTCCTGCACCCGTACCAGATGGTCAAGGATCTCCGCACCGAGTACGAAGTCGGTAACCCCGAGGCCGTGTTCAACGGCGAGATCGAGGGGTTCCTGGAGGCCGGAATTCGCTGGCGCAAGCAGCAGGAGAAGTAAGGCCCCGGAATTCAGCGCTTTGTCGACAAGGCAACTGCCCTCCACTGGAGGGCAGTTGCCTTGTCTGTATGGGGATGTCTGGGTCTTACGTCACACTCACATGTTCGTGGCGAGGTCAAAAGCGGTGAACGGGACATCGCGTACGCAACGACCTTGACGTTGCTGGGAAAACTGGGAAGGTTGGCGTATGGCATGCGCATTACTGGGGCGCATGTGAACCGGGGGACTTCGACCCAACCGACTGCTCCCGTTGATCGCGGCCCCGGGCGCTGCTCCATTTACTGATAGCTACTGGGGGTAGCAGCCATATGACGAAGAAGACGCGGATCCGCGTGGCGCGCATAGCCGCGGGTGCCGTGATCGCCGCCGGTGCGTCGCTGACCGCCGCGGGCGCCGCTTCCGCGCTGGACCTCGGAGTCGGCGTCGGTGTCAGCACCGACGACGGTGGTTCCATCGGGGCCGGCGTCTCGGTCCAGACCGGCAACGACACCGAGGGCAACACCAACGTGGGTGCGACCACGGGTGAGACCACCGGTGAGACCACGACCGGTGAGACCACCGGCGAGACCACCAGCACCGGCAGTGTCAGCACGACCGGCAGCGTCAGCACGACGGGCACCGTCGGTACGACGGGTACCACGGGCGGCGACACCGGCACGACGGGCACGACCGGCACCACGGGTACCACCGGCACGACCGGTACCACGGGCACCACCGGCACGACCGGTACCACCGGTACCACCGGCTCCAGCTCGAACGGGACGTCCAACGGCACGTCCAACGGCACCTCCGGCGGTTCCACCTCCAACGGAACCTCCAACGGCACGTCCAACGGCACCTCGGGCGGCTCCACCTCCAACGGGACCTCCGGCGGTTCCTCCGACGGTGGCTCCACCTCCGGCGGTTCGTCCGACGGCGGCACCGACGGCGGTTCCTCCACCTCCGGCGGTTCCTCCGACGGCGGCTCCACCTCCGGTGGGACCGACACCGACGGCGGCAACGACGAGTCCGTGCAGCAGGAGGGCTCCTCGGCCCTCACCGACACCGGCTCGGAGGCCGAGGCCCAGGGCGCCGGCACCGGCGAGCTGGCCGAGACGGGTGCCGCCGAGACCACGTTCCTGCTGGTCGGCGCCGCCACGATGATCGTCGGCGGTATCGGCTTCCGCCTGCTGCCGCGCCTGATGGCCGGCCGCGGCGCCGCCGCCTGATCCCAGAGGATCGGGCACAGCACGGCACATGTACGACGAGGGCCCGGGGCAGCCAGCCCCGGGCCCTCGTCGTTCTCGTCGGACGTCCCGTCCGTCCCGCGCACGCCCCGTGTCGGTGAGGCGCCCCTATGCCGTCTGGTGCGCCAGCAGGGCCACAGCCGCTATGAGGATCGCCAGCAGGGCGATCAGGGTCATGGGGCTCAGGCTCGCGAAGGGGTTCTCCTGCTGGAGCCGCTCGCGGCTGGCCCGGCACACATGGCAGCGGCCCTCGGCGACGGGGGACGCGCAGTTCGCGCACACCAACCGGTCGTACGTCATGCGCCTCGCCCTCCTTGCAATGGCCTCACACATACCTCAACGCTTCGCGGAGCCGGACCGTTCCTCTACACCACTGTGCCAGGTTCCTCCGGAGGTTGCGCGGGGGCCTCGGAAAGGGGTGGGTGCCGGTTGTCGGAGGGCTGCGGGTCGGTGGGGGCCGGTCGCGCAGTTCTCCGCGCCCCTTTTATTCGGGCTGCGCCCTCACCGGGGCCGGCTGGCGGCGCGGTACAGTCTCGTCCATCCATCCCCGACGGCTTGTGGTGCATCCGTGATCCGATTCGACAACGTGTCCAAGGTCTACCCCAAGCAGACCCGCCCCGCACTCAGGGATGTCTCCCTGGAGGTGGAGAAGGGCGAGTTCGTCTTCCTGGTCGGCTCCTCCGGCTCCGGAAAGTCCACGTTCCTGCGGCTGATCCTCCGGGAGGAGCGGTGCAGCCAGGGACAGGTGCACGTCCTGGGCAAGGATCTCGCGCGGCTGTCCAACTGGAAGGTGCCGCAGATGCGGCGCCAGCTGGGGACGGTCTTCCAGGACTTCCGGCTGCTGCCCAACAAGACGGTCGGCGAGAACGTCGCCTTCGCGCAGGAGGTCATCGGCAAGTCGCGCGGCGAGATCCGCAAGTCCGTGCCGCAGGTGCTGGAACTGGTCGGCCTCGGCGGCAAGGAGGGGCGGATGCCGGGCGAGCTGTCGGGTGGTGAGCAGCAGCGGGTGGCCATCGCGCGGGCCTTCGTGAACCGGCCCAAGCTCCTCATCGCGGACGAGCCCACCGGCAACCTCGACCCGCAGACCTCCGTCGGCATCATGAAGCTGCTCGACCGCATCAACCGCACGGGCACCACCGTGGTGATGGCGACCCACGACCAGAACATCGTGGACCAGATGCGCAAGCGCGTCATCGAGCTGGAGAAGGGCCGCCTCGTCCGCGACCAGGCACGCGGCGTCTACGGCTACCAGCACTGACCGCCCCCGTCCACGAAAGGCTCATCGAGACGCCATGCAGGCCCAGTTCGTCCTGTCGGAGATCGGTGTCGGTCTCCGCCGCAACCTCACGATGACCTTCGCGGTCATCGTCTCCGTCGCCCTCTCCCTCGCCCTGTTCGGCGGCTCGCTGCTGATGAGCGACCAGGTCAGCCAGATGAAGGGCTACTGGTACGACAAGGTCAACGTGTCGATCTTCCTCTGCAACAAGAGCGACGCGGAATCCGACCCCAACTGCGCCAAGGGCGCCGTCACGACCGAGCAGAAGAACCAGATCAAGTCCGACCTGGGCAAGATGGCGGTCGTCGAGAACGTCGCCCACGAGTCCCAGGACGAGGCCTACAAGCACTATAAGGAGCAGTTCGGCGACTCCCCGCTGGCCAGCAGCCTCACCCCGGACCAGATGCAGGAGTCGTACCGGATCAAGCTGAAGGACCCGGAGAAGTACCAGGTCATCGCGAGCGCCTTCAACGGCCGTGACGGTGTGCAGTCGGTGCAGGACCAGAAGGGCATCCTGGACAACCTCTTCAAGCTCCTCGGCTACCTGAACCTCGCGGCGCGCGGTGTGATGGCGGTCATGCTGGTCGTCGCGCTGCTGCTGATCGTCAACACCGTGCGTGTCTCCGCGTTCAGCCGTCGTCGTGAGATCGGGATCATGCGGCTGGTGGGCGCCTCGGGCTTCTACATCCAGGCGCCGTTCATCATGGAGGCGGCGGTCGCCGGCGTCATCGGCGGAGTGATCGCCTGCGTCTTCCTGGGCCTCGGCCAGTACTTCGTGATCGACAACGGTGTGGCACTGTCCCAGAACCTGCCGTTGATCAATTTCGTCGGCTGGGACGCGGTCCTCATCAAGCTGCCGCTCATCCTCACGGTGAGCTTCCTGATGCCGGCGTTGGCCGCGTTCGTCGCGCTGCGCAAGTACCTGAAGGTGTGACGCATGCCCCTGGGGCCGTACCGGCAAGGGCCGGTGCGGCCCTTCGCGTTGTCCTAGACTCGCCGACATGTCAGGCCGCGACCTGTTTTCCCAGCCCCGCCGCATCCGCCGCGGGGCGGCCCTGACATTGGTCTTCGCGAGCGTGCTCGCCACCGGTGCCGCGACCGGCTGCTTCGACGACCCGCGCCGGGAGGCCACGGCCGTCGCGAACCCCTCCCGCTCCAACCCGGCCTCCACCCCGGACTCCACCTCGGCCGACAAGGAGCAGGAAGTCGCCGACGCCGCGGCCGAGGCCATGGCCGAGGGCAAGTCCCCCGTGGAGGCCGCCGAGCGGGCCGTCAGCCGCAGCGGCGACCGGTGGGGCGCGGTCTACTCCGAGGGCGAGTACGAGCAGTTCGAGGAGGCTCTCGACGGCGAGTACACCGGCGTCGGCCTCTGGACCCGGCTGGAGCGCGACGGCCGGATCGAGGTGATCCGGGTGCAGGACGGCTCGCCCGCCGCCCGCGCCGGGATCCGCGCGGGCGACCGCCTCGTCGGCGTCGACGGCGAGAAGGTCGACGGCCGCCCGGTCACCGAGGTCGTCTCCTTACTCCGCGGCGACGTGATCGACGAGGGCTCGGGGAACACCGGGACCCCGAAGAGCGCGGCCGCCGGTACGAAGGTGCGGCTGGAGCTGGAGCGCGCCGGCCGGACCTGGTCCGCGACCCTGCGCCGGGCCCGCCTCTCCACCGAGGACGTGACCGTGAGCCGCACCGCGGGCGGGGTCAGCGTCATCACGGTCGACGCGTTCACCAAGGGCTCCGGCGACGTCGTACGAGCCGCCGTCGAGCAGTCCGCCGACGCCGCCGGCTTCGTCCTCGACCTCCGTGGCAACGCCGGCGGTCTGGTCTCCGAGGCCGTCACTGCCGCCTCCGCCTTCCTCGACGGGGGCCTCGTCGCCACGTACGACGTCAAGGGCAGGGAGCGGGCCCTGCACGCCGAACCCGGCGGCGACACCACCAGACCCCTGGTCACGCTGGTCGACGGCGGCACGATGAGCGCGGCCGAGCTGCTCACCGGAGCCCTCCAGGATCGGGGCCGCGCGGTGGTCGTGGGCTCCCGCACCTTCGGCAAGGGCTCGGTGCAGATGCCGAGCCGCCTCCCGGACGGCTCCGTCGCCGAGCTGACCGTCGGCCACTACCGCACCCCCTCCGGCCGGGGCGTCGACGGCCGGGGCATCACCCCCGACCTCGAAGCGGACGAGGACGCGCTGCAGCGGGCCGAGACCGTGCTGAGCGGCCTCGGGCAGTGAGCCACGCCCGTTGATCGTGCTCGCTTGACCGTGCACGCTGACCGCGCCCGTTAATCGGTTTCCCCCGCACCCCCTCCGTGGTGCCAAAATGGACGGCACTATGAGCAAGGGAATGTACGTACCGAAGGAGTCCCAGCCCAAGCAGGGCGGGGCGGCCGCCAAGGCCAGGGACGGCGAGAAGGGCGGCAAGAAGAAGATCGTCGCCCAGAACAAGAAGGCCCGGCACGACTACGCGATCATCGACACCTACGAGGCCGGGCTCGTCCTCATGGGGACCGAGGTCAAGTCGCTGCGCGAGGGACGGACCTCGCTGACCGACGGCTTCGTCCAGATCGACCGGGGTGAGGCGTGGCTGCACAACGCCCACATCCCCGAGTACCACCAGGGCAGCTGGACCAACCACTCCGCGCGCCGCAAGCGGAAGCTGCTGCTGCACCGCGAGGAGATCGACAAGCTGGAGTCCAAGGCGCAGGAGACGGGTCACACGATCGTGCCCCTCGCCCTGTACTTCAAGGACGGCCGGGCCAAGGCCGAGATCGCGCTCGCGCGAGGCAAGAAGGAGTACGACAAGCGGCAGACGCTGCGGGAGAAGCAGGACCGGCGGGAGTCGGACCGGGCGATCGCGGCGGCGAAGCGGAGGCAGCGGGGCCAGTAGGGCGAGGCCGCCGGGAATACGGTGGCACGCGCTCGCGTTGGTCACGTACGATGGCTCTGCACCTCACAGCGGGTGCGCCAGTCCCCTTCGGGGGGCGTTGAAAAAACAACATGGGGATGATCGGTTTCGACAGCGGATGTTGAGGCAGGGGAAGCGTGTCGAGGAAGCGGCAATGATCTCGTTAACCATATGTCGCACCAAATAATCGCCAACACCAAGCGCGATTCCCAGACCTTCGCTCTCGCTGCCTGATAAGCAGTGATCGAAGGCCCTAATGGGTGTCAGCCCGGGAGCGTTCCCGGCCCGGATCCTGGCATAATCTAGGGAACTAAACCATTGAGCCCGGTCACGGGGTTCAATGGGAAATCAAACAGTGACTGGGCCCGTCGGCGACTTGTTCGCGTGATCGCCGGGGCCGAGAAAATCACAGCGAACTGCACACGGAGAAGCCCTGGTTCTACACCGTTGGACGCGGGTTCGATTCCCGCCATCTCCACAATTCCCATGTGGGCGAGGCCCCGCTGCCGTATGGCAGCGGGGCTTTCGTCATTTCTCAGCGGGCACCGACACCCGGTCATCCCGTCACCCGGCGGACCGTGCTCGCGCGCACGGTCAGCCGGGGCGCGAGCAGGGTGGCCTCCGGGACGGGCGTGCCGGAGAGCTTCTTCATCAGCAGGGCCACCGCCTGTTCGCCCACCTCAGCCGCCGGGATCCCGATCGAGGTGACGGGGACGGGGAGGGAGGTGGCGAGGTCGTCCGGGCACAGGGCCGTGATCGAGAGGTCGGCGGGGACGCGCAGGCCCAGGTGCTCGAAGGCGTCGACGAGGGGCTCCAGGACGGCCTCGTTGTGGATCACCACACCCGTGAGGGCCGGTTGTTCGCGCAGGAGCCGTTCCGCGACCGCGCGGGCCGCCGCCGGGGTGGCCCCGCAGGGGTGGACGGTGGAGGCCATGCCGTTGCGGGTGGCGGCGGAGGTGAAGCCCTGGACGACGCGCTGGGCGAAGGACGTCTGGCGGACGTAGACCTCGGGCGGCGAGCCGATCAGACCCACCACCCGATGACCCAGACCGGCCAGATGCTCCACGCACAGCTCGCCCGCCGTCCTGAAGTCCAGGTCGACGCAGGTCAGGCCGGAGGGGTCGGCGGGAAAGCCGATCAGGACCGAGGGGCGGTCCAGCGTGCGCAGCAACGGCAGCCTCGGGTCGTGGAGTTGGACGTCCATCACGATCAACGCGTCCACCAGGGCCGAGTCCGCCACCCGCCGCAGGCCCTCGTCGCCCTCCTCCTGCGTCAGCAGCAGGACGTCGTGGTCGTGCGCGCGGGCCGTCGTGACCGCCGAGACCGCGAACCGCATGACCACCGGCACATGGATCCCGGCCCGTAACGGCATGACCATCGCCAGCACCTTGGACTTGCTGCCGGCCAGGGCGCGGGCACCCGCGTGCGGGCGGTACCCCAGCTCGCGGACGGACGCCTCGACCCGCGCCCGCGTCTCCGCCGAGATCGGGCGCTTGCCGCTCAGCGCGTACGAGACGGTGCTCGGGGAGACGCCCGCGTGCCGGGCCACGTCCGTGATCTTCACCGTCACTTCGACCTCGTTTCCGCGGGAGCGGACTCCCCGTCCAGCTCCATCGTCAGGAATCCCGTGCCCGCCTCCGCCCGGACCTCACGCCCGTCCGCCGCCAGCCCCCAGGGCGCTTTCGGGTCGCCGCAGGCGGCCCGCAGCACGTTCCCCTCCCGTACGACGGTGAACGTCACCCCGCCCACCGGGACCGTCACCTGGGCGCCGTGTGCGAGGCCGTACGCGTGCAGGGTGACCCCGTCGGCGTGGTCGTGGTCCGGGCGGTCGACCCTCGCGCCGACCGGGACGACCGCGCCCGGCCGGACCAGCAGCGGCACGCTCAGGAAGTCGTGGCGCTCACGGACCCAGCGGGGGCCGGTGACCGTGCCGCCGTCCGGGAAGCGGGTCCAGGTGCCCTCGGGGACGTAGTACGTGACGTCCCCTTCGTCGTTGAAGACGGGCGCCACGAGGAGGTCCGGGCCCAGCATGTACTGGCGTTCGAGGTGCGCGCAGCCCGGGTCGTCCGGGAACTCCAGCACCATCGCCCGCATCATCGGCACCCCCTCGGTGTGGGCGGTGCGCGCGGCCTCGTAGAGGTAGGGCATGAGGCTGAGCTTGAGGTGGGTGAACTTCCGCAGCACGTCGACCGATTCGTCGTCGAAGAGCCAGGGGACCCGGTACGACGACGAGCCGTGCAGCCGGCTGTGGGAGGAGAGCAGGCCGAAGGCGATCCAGCGTTTGAAGAGGCCGGGCGAGGGGGTGCCCTCGAAGCCGCCGATGTCGTGGCTCCAGTAGCCGAAGCCCGACAGGCCCAGCGACAGGCCGCCCCGCAGGGACTCGGCCATCGACTCGTACGTGGACTCGCAGTCGCCGCCCCAGTGGACGGGGAAGCGCTGGCCGCCGACCGTCGCCGAGCGGGCGAAGAGGACCGCCTCGCCCTCGCCCCGGTGTTTGCGCAGGACGTCGAAGACGGTGCGGTTGTAGAGGTAGGTGTAGTAGTTGTGCATCCGCTCCGGGTCCGTGCCGTCGGACCAGGCCACGTCCAGGGGCACCCGCTCGCCGAAGTCGGTCTTGAAGCAGTCGACGCCCTGGGCGAGCAGCCTCTCCAGCTTCGACGCGTACCACTCGCGGGCCGCCGCGCTGGTGAAGTCGACCAGCGCCATGCCGGGCTGCCACAGGTCCCACTGCCAGACACCGCCGTCCGGCCGGCGCAGAAGATGGCCGAGGGCCTTGCCCTCCGCGAAGAGCGGGGAGCGCTGGGCGATGTACGGGTTGATCCAGACGCTGATCCTCAGACCCCGGCGTTTCAGACGGGCCAGCATGCCCTCCGGGTCGGGGAAGACCCGGGGATCCCACTCGAAGTCGCACCACTGGAACTCGCGCATCCAGAAGCAGTCGAAGTGGAAGACGGACAGGGGCAGCCGGCGTTCCCGCATGCCCTCGATGAAGGAGGTCACCGTCTCCTCGTCGTAGGAGGTGGTGAAGGACGTCGACAGCCACAGGCCGAACGACCAGGCGGGCGGGAGGGCCGGGCGGCCGGTGAGGGCCGTGTACTTGCGGAGGATGTCCTTCGGGGTGGGGCCGTAGATGACGTAGTACGTGAGCTGTTGGGTCTCCGCGCTGAACTGGACCCTGGACACGACCTCCGAGGCGACCTCGAAGGACACCTTGCCGGGGTGGTCGACGAAGACGCCGTAGCCCGCGTCGGTGAGGTAGAACGGCACGTTCTTGTAGGCCTGTTCGGTGGCCGTGCCGCCGTCGGCGTTCCAGATGTCCACCACCTGGCCGTTCTTGACCAGCGGCCCGAAGCGTTCGCCGAGGCCGTAGACGGAGGTGCCGACGCCCAGGTTGAGCTGTTCGCGCAGGTGGTGGGCGCCGGACGCCTCGCGCATGATGCCCATCGACTTGGGGCCGCTGGTGGTGAGCGTGCGGCCGTGGGCGAGGAAGTCGACCTGCCAGGGGCCGCCGCGGGAGACACGGACCGACAGTTCTCCGGCGGTGAGCGTGGCGTGCTCGTCGTCGTAGGAGGCGTGCGGGGTGAACTCCTCGCCGGTCAGCTCGAAGCGCGGGCCGCGGGGCCGTTCGCCCTCGAAGTGGGTGAACGTGACACCGATGACGTCCGGCATCGGGGCGTGGGCGCTGATCGTCACGACCGGTCCCTTCAGCAGGTCGCCGCGGTGGCGGATGGGCCGGGTCGGGGCGTGCACCTCCAGGGCGCCGCCGTCCGTCGCGGTGACGTCGAGCACCTCGACCGGGTACGCGGCGGTGACACCCTCGCGCAGCAGCCAGTAGCCGTCGGTGAACTTCATCGGGGCCTCCCTCTGTGGATGCCCCCGACTTCAGCCGGGGGAGGAAGCGAAGCTCCTGCGGAGCAGGGCGGGAAGAGCCGGTTCGCCGCGCGGGGCGGTCGTCGGTGAAGCAGGAACCCCAGCGGGCGACCGCTGGAATCCGCCGCGGAGGAGGAAGCGTGCGGAGTGGGCCCCGATCGTCGAACGGTGCGGTCGAATCGCTTCGATGAATGGCATCGAAGCGCTTCGATGGAAGCTAAGGGTGACCTCAGAGCGCGTCAATGGGCGGGCGGGAATTCGTCCGGATCGCCGCGATCAGCAGGGCCAGGGCGGCCGCGACCACCGGTACCGCGAAGCCGGTGGTGCCGGGGGCGAGGCCGGTGCCCGCTGCCGGGTCGTGTTCCGCGAACCAGCCGCCGAGGGCCGAGCCGCCCGCTATCCCGCCGAGCAGCCCGGTGACCGCGAGGGTCATGCCCTCGTTCAACTGGCCTGGTGGGGTGCGGTGCTGGACCACCGTCATGGCGGTGACCATCGTGGGGGCGGTGGCCATGCCGGCGAGGAGGAGGGCCGGGGCGAGGAACAGCAGGGAGCCGGTGGTGGCGGCGGTGAGCCAGGGCAGCGCCATCAGGGCGGTCATCGCGGCCAGGCACCGGCGGAAGCGGCGTTCCGCCGGGCCCGTCACCCGCAGCGCGCCGTACGCCAGGCCCGCCGCGCAGGAGCCGGCCGCCTGGAGGCCGAGGATCACCCCCGCCGAGGAGGCGTGGCCCCGGGCGTCCGCGTAGGCGATGGTGACGACCTCCATGGAGCCGAAGACCGCGCCGGTGGCGAGGAAGACGGCGAGGAGTTGGGGGATCCCGGGGGTCCTGAGGGGGGACTTCGCGGTCGTACGGCCCGTGGGCGGCGGTTCCGTGGTGCGCTGGGCGGCGAAGAGCAGGACGCCCGTCATGCAGAGCAGACCGCCGATCAGGGTGCCGGCCTCGGGGAACAGGGTGGTGCAGAGGAAGGCGGCGATCACCGGGCCGAGCATGAAGCAGAGCTCGTCCGCCGCCTGTTCGAAGGAGTTGGCGGTGTGCAGGGCGGCCGGGTCGTCCTTCAGGAGATGGGCCCAGCGGGCGCGGGCCATACCGCCGGTGTTGGGGGCCGTGGCGGTGGCCGCGTAGGAGGCGAACAGGGCCCAGTCGGGGGCGTTCCAGTGGACACAGGCGATCAGGCCGAGGCCGCCGAGGAGGGCGACGGCGGCGGCGGGGACGGCGATCCTGGCCTGGCCGTGGCGGTCCACCAGCCGGGCGGTCCAGGGGGCGACCAGGGCGGTGGCGGCGAGGCCGGTGGCGACGACGGCGCCGGCGAGGGCGTAGGAGCCGCGGGTGCCGGCGATCATGAGGATCGCGCTGATGCCGAACATGCCCATGGGGAGGCGGGCGAGGATGCCTCCGGCGGTGAAGCGGAGGGTGCCGGGGTGTTGGAAGAGGGCGCGGTAGGGGGTGGTGGCGCCTGATGGGGTGGGGGTGGTTGTGCGTCGGCGGGTGCGGGTGCGTTGTGGCTGGTCGCGCAGTTCCCCGCGCCCCTGAGAAGCAGGGGCTGCGCCCCTGCGTCGGCGGGTGCGGGGCCGGTGGGGCTTCTCGCGCAGTTCCCCGCGCCCCTTTCGTCGGCGGGGGCGGAAGTCGGCTGCGACGAGGGTGTCGGCGGTGACAGTGAGCAGCGGGCCGTGCTGTTCGGCGGGTTCGGGTCGGTGCGGCATGGGGCTACCGTCGCCCCGGTCATGATCCACCGTCCAACACCTGGTCCGTGGTGATTCACGCGGTCCGGTTGTAAATTCGGCGGATGCCCACCGTGCCCTTTGCCGTCGAGCCCCGGTTGCTGCGGGGGTTTCTCGCCGTCGCCGAAGAGCTGCACTTCACCCGGGCCGCCGCCCGGCTCTACGTCGCCCAGCAGGCGCTCAGCCGGGATGTGCGGCGGCTGGAGCGGGAGTTGGGGGTGGAGCTGTTCGTGCGGAGCACCCGGCAGGTGGTGCTGACGGGGGACGGGGAGCGGCTGGTGCCCCACGCGCGGCGGGTGCTGGACGCGCACGAGGAGCTGATGGCCGCGTTCCGGCAGGTGCGGCCCCTGCTGGTGGACCTGAACTCGCCGGGACTGGCCACCGGGGCACGCGTGCTGCGGCGGGCCCGTGAACTCGCGCCGGAGCTGGAGTTGATGGCCCGCTACGAGAGCGGGCTCACGTATGCGGCCGCCGAGATCCTCGCCGGGCGGCTGGACGTGTCGTTCGGGAGGTTCGCCGGGCTCGAACCGGCGGTGCGGGCACGGCTCGCGCAGCAGCCGGTGCGGTACACGCCGATGACGGTGATCCTGCCCGAGGACCACCGGCTGGCCGCGCTGGACGCCGTACCGCTGGCGGAGCTCGCGGGCGAGCGGGTGTACGCGGGCGCCGGGAACCCCCGTACGCCGGAGTGGACGGATCTGGCGGCGCGGCTCTTCGAGGGGCGGGGCATCGAGGTCGCGGCGCCCGCCCCGTTGGCCGTGGGGGAGGAGGAGTTCCAGCGGATCATGGCCAAGACGAGGTCACCGGTGCTGGCGGTGGTGGACTTCCCGCCCATGCCGGGCACGGTGACGCGGCCGCTCGTCGACCCCGTGCCGCTGTCCCCGGTCTCGCTGGTGTGGCGCAAGGGGTTCGGTCACCCGGGGCTCGACGCGTTGCGGAGGGCCGCGGCCGAACTCGGGCGGGCGGAAGTATGGCTGTCACATCCGGAGGACGGGTGGATTCCGCCCACAGATGCACTCATCATGATGACCTTCACCTGACGTCACACACATACACATCTTTCCCGCCCCTACATTCGTTGGCCCGGGTGCGTGTGATGGGTGGGGCGCCCCGGATCGGGTGGGGGCCCGGTCCGGTACAGGAAAGTGCGACCGTCCGGCATCGACCACGCGCTCGGAACGATCCCGTGGGGGGAAGTGCGTGCACGTCGACAACTGGCCCAAGGGCATTCAGCCGAAGCGGACCGAGGGCGAGGGCCCGGGTCCGGGCCGTGGTGGCAGTGGCAGTGGCAGTGGCAGTGGCAGCGGTGCGTCGGACGAGCTGGTCTGGCCCGACGCCGCCGGCAGAACGGGAGCCGTCTCCCAGGTGGAGGCCAGGCCCTGGGAACAGCCCGACCAGCCCGGGCGCAACCACGATCCGCACGAGGTGACCGTGCAGCTCGACGGCGTCGGGCGTGAGGTGGAGGAAGGGACCGGCAGGCACGCCGGCTGGAACGGGGACGCGGCGGGCGCCGGTCAGGACTCCGACGGGCCGGTCTTCGTCGACGAGTCGGGGCGGCGCCGCAACCTCTACCGGCGGCTCGGCATCGCCGTCGGCACCGCCTGCGCGGCGTACGCCGTGGTCATCGTCGGCACCCTGGTGTCGGGCAACTCCGACGCGCCCTGGCTGCCGGTGCCGATGCAGAAGGACGACAAGCCGGCGGGCAAGGTGGACACGCCCCCGGAGCCCGCCGAGTCGGACGAACGGTCCGACACGGCGGACGGTTTCGTGCCGGACTCCGGTCCGGGCGGCGGCCGCGCGGGCGCCACGGCCTCGCCCGGCGGCAAGTCGCCCACCGGTGCGTCGGGCCGGGCCAGGCAACCGGAGAAGTCCGCCGGTGCCGAGCCCTCGGCCGCCCCCAGCGCCGGCGTGGTGCCGCGGCCGAAGCCGAGCACCAGCGCCAAGGACCCCGAGCCGTCCGACTCCGCGTCCGAGCCGCCGAAGGTCGACCCCAGCCCCTCGGACTCGCCTTCGCCCGCGCCCTCGGACACCACCGACCCCGGACCCGCTCCGGACGGCGGCGGCACGGACACCGTCGCCGGCGGTCCCGCCTCGCCGGCACCCGTCGAGCCGGCCCCGGCGACCTCGGACAGTTCGGACAGCTCGCAGAGCCCGCAGGAGCCGGCGGGCCCGCAGGACCCGCAGAACCCGGAGACACCCGCCTGATGACCCGCTCCCAGCGCGGCGGCACGCCTTCGCGTGCCGCCAAGCGCCCCTCCCGCCCACCGCGCTCCTCGAACACAAGTACGGATAGTGCCGCCGACAGCCCGGGGAACGGCTCAGCGAAGGCCAAGCGGTCGCGCAAGAGCCCGAAGAAGCGTTCCGGGCGGCGCCTGCCGCTGCGCTACCTGCTGCCCAGTGTGCTGCTCCTCGCCCTGATGGCCATGCTCATGCTGCGCGGATACGTGCACAGCGAGATCCTCGCGGACCACCGGGTCGGGCCGCCCATCTCGAACGACCGGGTGCCGAAGAAGATACTGAACGGCGGGCCCGTGATCGACACCCGCTCCGGACGGCAGCTCGCCCTCGACGTCCCCGACTACGAGCTGGTGCTGACCTTCGACGACGGGCCCGACCCCAAGTGGACGCCCAAGGTCCTCGACATGCTGAGGAAGCACGACGCCAAGGCCGTCTTCTTCATCACCGGCACCATGGCCTCCCGCTACCCGGACCTGGTCCAGCGGATGGTCGACGAGGGCCACGAGATCGGTCTGCACACCTTCAACCACCCGGACCTCTCGCTCCAGACCAAGGACCGCATCGACTGGGAGCTCTCCCAGAACCAGCTGGCGCTCGCGGGCGCCGCCGGCATCCGCACCTCGCTGTTCCGGCCGCCGTACTCGTCGTTCTCGGAGCGCATGGACAACCGGACCTGGCCGGTGACGCAGTACATCGGCAGCCGCGGCTACATCACCGTCGTCAGCGACACCGACAGCCAGGACTGGAAGCGGCCGGGCGTCGCCGAGATCATCCGCCGGTCCACGCCCGAGCGCGGCGAGGGCGCGATCGTGCTGATGCACGACTCCGGCGGCGACCGCTCGCAGACCGTCGCCGCGCTGGACCGCTACATCCCCCAACTCCAGGTCAAGGGCTACAAGTTCGACACCCTGACCGGAGCCCTGAAGGCCCCCAGCGCACACACCCCGGTCACCGGCCTCGGCCTGGTGAAGGGCAAGATCTGGGTCACCCTGGTGCAGGTCTCGGAGCAGACGACCAGCGTCCTCGTCGTCGCCCTCGCGGTCGTCGGCGTCCTCGTCCTCGCCCGCTTCGGCCTGATGCTGGTCCTGTCCCTCGTGCACGCCCGCCGGGTCCGCCGCCGGAACTTCCGCTGGGGCCCGGACGGGCCGGTCACGGAACCCGTCTCGGTGCTCGTCCCCGCGTACAACGAGGCCAAGTGCATCGAGACGACGGTCCGTTCCCTGGTGGCGAGCGACCACCCCATCGAGGTGCTGGTCATCGACGACGGCTCCAGCGACGGCACGGCCGGCATCGTCGAGGAACTGGGCAAGGACCTGCCGGGCGTCCGCGTCGTACGGCAGCTCAACGCGGGCAAGCCCGCCGCCCTCAACCGGGGCATCGCCAACGCCCGGCACGAGATCATCGTCATGATGGACGGCGACACGGTCTTCGAACCGTCCACCGTCCGTGAGCTGGTCCAGCCCTTCGCCGACCCCCGCGTCGGCGCGGTCGCGGGCAACGCCAAGGTCGGCAACCGGGACACCCTCATCGGGGCCTGGCAGCACATCGAGTACGTGATGGGCTTCAACCTCGACCGCCGGATGTACGACATCCTGCGCTGCATGCCGACCATCCCCGGCGCGGTCGGGGCGTTCCGCCGCACGGCCCTCGAACGCGTCGGCGGGATGAGCGAGGACACCCTCGCCGAGGACACCGACATCACCATGGCCATGCACCGCGACGGCTGGCACGTCGTCTACGCCGAGAACGCGCGCGCCTGGACCGAGGCACCGGAATCCGTCCAGCAGCTGTGGTCCCAGCGCTACCGCTGGTCGTACGGCACCATGCAGGCGATCTGGAAGCACCGAGGCTCACTCTTCGACCGGGGCCCCTCCGGCCGCTTCGGGCGCGTGGGCCTGCCGCTGGTGTCCCTCTTCATGGTCGTCGCGCCCCTGCTGGCCCCGCTCATCGACGTCTTCCTGCTCTACGGGCTGATCTTCGGGCCCACGGAGAAGACGATCGGCGCCTGGCTGGGCGTCCTCGCCGTCCAGGTGGTCTGCGCGGCCCTCGCGTTCCACCTCGACAAGGAACGCATGACCCACCTGATCTCCCTCCCGCTCCAGCAACTCCTCTACCGCCAGCTGATGTACGTCGTCCTGCTCCAGTCGTGGATCACGGCGCTCACCGGCGGCCGGCTGCGCTGGCAGAAGCTGCGGCGGACGGGGGCCGTGGGGCTGCCCGGCGGCTCCCCGGAAGGGGCCGTGCCTCAGCAGCAGTCGGGCGAACGGAGGCCCGTCGGATGAGCACCCTCGCCCACGGCTCCACGCCACCGGACTCCACGCCGCCCGACTCCGCGCAGTCCGACTCCGCGCAGTCCGGTTCCACCGCGCCGGGCGTGCCCCCGCAGGCCGGTGCCGGACCGCAGGACCCGCCCGCCCGCGCCCCCGGCCGGGACCGGTACTTCGACCTCCTCAGGGCCCTCGCCCTCTTCCGGGTGGTGCTCTACCACCTCACCGGCTGGGCCTGGCTGCCGCTCCTCTTCCCCTCCATGGGCGTGATGTTCGCCCTCGCCGGCAACCTCATGGCACGCTCGCTGAAGCGCCCGGCCCTTGGCGTCGTCCGCGGCCGCCTGCGCCGACTGCTGCCGCCGGTGTGGCTGCTCGGCGTCGTCGGCGTGACCGCGATGGTGGTCCAGGGATGGGGGCCGGACGCGGACGGACACCCCGCCTGGTGGTGGTTCCACCTCACGTTCTGGGTCCTCCCGGTCAGCGACCCGCCGTACGCCGAGGGCCTGCCCGGAGTGCACGGGCTCGTCGGCGCCGACTGGGCCGCGGAACTCGCCGGACCGCTCTGGTACGTCCGCGCCTACATCTGGTACGTCGTCCTCTCCCCGCTGCTGCTCCGCGCGCTGCGGGCGGTGCCGGCGGTGACGGTCCTCGCGCCGATCGCCCTGGCCGGCGTCTTCGAGCTGGGCCTGCTCCAACTGCCGGGCGAGCGGTTCGCGTCGGGGCTGACGGACTTCAGCACCTTCGGCGCCTGCTGGATCCTCGGCATGGCCCACCAGGAGGGCATCCTCGCGCGCCTGCCGCGCTACCTCGTCCCCTCCGTGGCCCCGGCGGTCGCCCTGACCGGCCTCTGGTACGCCCTGAACCACGACTTCGGCACCGGCAACGACCTGGACAGCATGCCGTTCGCCCAGGCGCTCTATTCCGTCGGCACGGTGGCGCTGCTGCTGCACATCAGCCCGTCGTGGCAGGAGTGGCCGGACCGGCTGCGCCGCTGGGACGTGCTGATCACCCTGCTCAACGCCCGTGCGGTGACGATCTATCTCTGGCACAACACCTGCATCCTGATCGCCGCGACCCAGTGGGACCGGCTGTGGAGCGTGGTGTTCCTCGAACAGAACGTGCCCTGGCTGCTGGAGAGCGTCTGGCCCGTGCTGGTCCTGACGTGGCTGCTGATCGCCGTCTGCGTCGTCGCCTTCGGCTGGGCGGAGGACCTGGCGGCCCGGCGCAGGCCCCGGTGGTGGCCGAGCCGTCGTGTACTGACCCGGTAACCAACCGGGATACGCACTTGCGTACGACTGACCGGGTGTTGGATGTTGAGGTCGCTTGAGGCAGGTGTTCCGCGCACTGCTCGCCTCGCCGAAGCGACTCAAGGAGTGACACCCGCCGATGACCCAGCCTCCTCCCGGCCAGCCGCCGTACGACGGCTACGGAGCCCAGCCGCCGCAGCAGCCGTACCCGGGGGCGTACCCGCCCCCGGGCCAGGTGCCCGGCCAGCCCCCGAACCCGTACGCGACGGCTCCGCAGCAGCCGTACGGGGCCGGCGGGCAGCAGCCGTACGGGGTGCCGGGGGCGCCGAACTACGGCCCGCAGTACGGGGGTTACCCGCCTCCGCCACCGCCCTCCGGCGGTAGCGGTGGCAAAGTCGCGATGATCGTCGTGGCCGCCGTGGCGGCGCTCGCGGTGATCGGCGGGGGCATCTTCCTCCTCACCGGCGACGGGGACGACGACACCACGGCCAAGCCCCGGCAGAGCGTCTCGGCCTCGGAGACCGACGCGGCGACCCCGACGGAGGAGGCCACCGACGACGCCGGCGACGGGGGCCTCGGAACGCCCGACGGCGGTCTGGACGACGGCGGTTCGACCACCGCGCCCGCCAAGGGCGTCGAGGGCCAGTGGCAGGACGACGACGCCCGGACCCTCACCATCGGCGCCGAGCAGACCAGCGGCGACGGCAAGGGCCAGCACCCGCTCTCCTACATAGACATGGTCGGCGGCAAGGGCATCCTGACCGGCGTCGGCGCCTACCGCGACGACAACAACTTCCGTATGGCGCTGACCCCCATGGCCTCCAAGGACGTCAGCGACGAGGACGTCACCTTCGCCACGGTCCGCCGCTCCGGCGACGACGTGATCATCACCTGGGAGAAGGGCGGTACGGACCGGCTCAGCTACGTGGGCGAGTCGTCGAGCTGACGCGCCCGGGTACGTCGATGGGGGTGGGCCGTGGTCGGGGGCCCACCCCCACCGCTGTGTCCCGGGGCAACCAAGCGGCGGAGCGGTGACGACTACATCGTCCGGGGGCCGGCTCGGGGCCGGTTCCGGTCGGAGGAGGAGCGTCGACCATGAAGAGCGATGCCGGACACATCGACGCGTTCGCGGCCTGGATGGAGGGCGTGATGCGGGCGCGCGGGTACGACATCGACAGCCCGCGCGGCGGTGGGAAGACCAGGCCGGCCGAGGACGCGGGGGTGCACCGGGCGGCCGTCACCCGGCTGCTGCAGCGGCGGAGCATGCCCGATCTGGAGACGATGCGCGGGCTGTCCCGGGCGCTCGGTGTCCCGGTGCGTGACATCCTGATCCGCTCGGGCAAGCTGACCGAACAGGACCTGCCCCAGCCCTCGACACCGCCCGGGCCCGGCACGGCCCCCGGCGGTCACCCCCTCTCCGCCGAGCAGGCGGCGACCGCGCTGGGCATCCCGGAGCACCTCCGGGCAGCGTTCGTCCGGATCACCGAACAACTCAGACACGGCCCGGAGCGGGCCCCGGCCCCGGGCCCGCACGACCGCGCGGACGACTGACGGCCGCCGCCGCGTGTCGTCGGCTGACGGCCGCCGCCTCGCCGACTGGCTGCCGCCTCGTCGGCTGAGGGCCGCCTCCCCGATGGCTGTCCGCTGCCCCGCCGACCCGCCGGCTGACCGCCGTCCCCCCGCCCGCTGATCGCTCCGCCCACCGAGACACCCCGCCCTAAGCCTCCACGCTTCTGAACCCTCCCCCCACCCCCAACCACCCCCGACCGCGCCCGGCAGTCGCCGTGCGCGGCCTTCTGCGCGCCCACCTGGGTACGTCGTCCTCTGTTGCGCACAGTGTTCGCAGTGCGTACAGTGTTCCGTGTCGCCGCGCAGGACGCGGCGGCGGCCCCGCACCCACGCTTCCCGGAGGTTTCGCCATGTCCCAGCCCACCGCCCCCGCCCTCGACCTCGCCCACTGGCAGCGCCGCCTCGACACCCTCCGCGCCACCCACGACGTGCCGGGCGCGAGCCTCGCGTTCGTCGTGGACGGTGAGGTCCACGAACTCGCGAGCGGGGTGCTGAGCCGTGCGACCGGCGTGGAGGCCACCACCGACTCCGTCTTCCAGCTCGGCTCGATCGCGAAGGTCTACACCGCCGCCCTGGTCATGCAGCTGGTGGAGTCCGGCGAACTCGATCTGGACGTCCCGGTGGTGAAGGTGCTGCCGGAGTTCGCGACCGTCGACCCGGCCGCCACCGAGGTCATCACGCCCCGCATGCTGCTCTCCCACACCAGCGGCCTGACCTGCGACTTCCACATCGACACCGGGCGCGGCGACGACGCGATCGCCAAGTACGTCGAGGCCGCGAAGGGTGTGGCGATGGACTGCCCGCCGGCCACGGCGGTGTCGTACAGCGGCATCGGGTACGTCGTCCTCGGCCGGATCGTCGAGGTCCTGACCGGGCTGACCTGGGACCAGGCCCTCAAGGAGCGCGTATTCGCGCCGCTCGGCCTGACGCACTCCATGACGCTGCCGGAGGAGGCGCTGCCGTTCCGCGTGGCGATGGGGCACCTGGCGGGGGAGGACGGGGCGCAGACCCCGGCCCCGGTCTGGGACCTGATGCCGCGCGCGGCAGGCCCGGGCGCCCGGGTGCTCGCCACCGCCGGCGACGTCGTCCGGTACGCCAAGGCCCACCTCGACGGGGGCGCCGGCGTCCTCCGCCCCGAGACGGTGACGGCCATGCAGACCCGCGAGACCGACGTCCCCGACAAGTGGACGGTCAGCGCCGACGGCTGGGGCCTCGGCTGGACGCTCTACGACTGGGACGGCGTCCCGGGCTACGGCCACGACGGCGCCGCGACCGGCCAGTACGCCTTCCTGCGCGTGGTGCCCACCCGGGGCGTCGCCGTCGCGCTGCTCACCAACGGCGGTTCCTCCCGCCTGCTCTACGCCGACCTGCTGCGCGAGCTGCTGGCGGAGCTGGCCGGAATCACCCTGCCCGTCCCGTTCGCCCCGCCCGCCGAGCCGCCCGCCGTCGACATCACGCCCTGGACCGGTACGTACAAGAGGGAGGGAGTCGTCATCACGATCAGCGAGAGGAACGGCACACCGCACCTGACGTACGCCTTCGTGGACGGCATGGTCGGCTACTCGCCTGACCTGGAGATGGAACTCGTGCCCCTGTCGGAGACGGTGTTCGCCGGTGCGGGCGGCGGTGCCTCGTTCGCGGAGGACTGGATGCCTGTGGTCTTCGCCACGCTGAGCGACGGCACGCGGTGCGCCTACATTGGCATGAGGGCCGCGCCGAAAGTGGCGTGACCACCGGGTATCCACCAGGTGACGGCCCGGTATGACGCCCTGCTCACCGATTCCTCACCGACCGGTCCGCCCGCTCGTGAGAGCAAAGTTCCCTTCCGGTCACCCGGTGCCACAGCCAGGAAACGCGCTCTCCCTACCTTCGGGACTCATCACCCCTCATCACCGCATCGCGACACCGGAGCCCGGAGAACGTGGAGGCGTCATGACAGCCCCGAGCACTGCCCCCGCATCGAGCAGGGGAGGCCGCTGGATTCAGCACTGGGACCCTGAGAACGAAGCCTTCTGGAACGAGACCGGCGAGAAGGTCGCCCGCCGCAACCTCTTCTTCTCGGTGCTCTCGGAGCACATCGGCTTCTCCATCTGGACCGTCTGGTCGGTGATGGTGCTCTTCATGGGCCCCGAGTACGGACTCACCCCGGCCGACAAGTTCTTCCTCGTCTCGATGGCCACCCTGGTCGGTGCCATCGTCCGCATCCCGTACACCTTCGCGGTGGCGATCTTCGGCGGACGCAACTGGACGGTGGTCTCCGCGAGCCTGCTGCTGATCCCGACCATCGCGGCCTTCGTCGTGATGGAGCCGGGGACCTCGTTCAACACGTTCCTGATCTGCGCGATGCTCGCCGGCATCGGCGGCGGCAACTTCGCCTCCTCCATGACGAACATCAACGCCTTCTTCCCGCTGCGGAAGAAGGGCTGGGCGCTCGGTCTCAACGCGGGCGGCGGCAACATCGGTGTCCCGGTCGTGCAGCTCATCGGTCTCGCCGTCATCGGCGCCTCCGGCGGCCCCCGCGTCCTGCTCGGGATCTACATCCCCTTCATCGTCGTTTCCGCGGTCCTCGCCGCCGTCTACATGGACAACATCGCGTCCGTGAAGAACGACACCGGTGCCGCGAAGGACGCCGTGAAGGAGGCCCACACCTGGATCATGTCCTTCCTCTACATCGGCACCTTCGGCTCCTTCATCGGCTACAGCTTCGCCTTCGGCCTCGTCCTGCAGACCCAGTTCGGCCGTACGCCCCTGGAGTCCGCCTACGTCACCTTCATCGGCCCGCTGCTCGGCTCGCTGATCCGGCCCCTCGGCGGCGCGCTCGCCGACAAGTACGGCGGCGCCAAGATCACCCTGTGGAACTACGTCGGCATGGCCGCCGCCACCGGGATCATCGTCATCGCCTCCATGCAGAAGTCGCTGCCGCTCTTCACCACCGCCTTCATCGCGCTGTTCGTCCTCACCGGACTCGGCAACGGCTCCACCTTCAAGATGATCCCGGGCATCTTCCAGGCCAAGGCCCTCGCCAAGGGCCTGGAGGGCGAGGAGGCCGCGGCCTACGGACGCCGTCTCTCCGGTGCCTCCATGGGCATCATCGGCGCGGTGGGCGCCCTCGGCGGCCTCGGCATCAACCTGGCCTTCCGGCAGTCCTTCCTCTCCGTGGGCTCCGGCACCGGCGCCTTCGTCGCCTTCCTCGCCTTCTACGGACTCTGCTTCGCGGTGACCTGGGCCGTATACCTTCGCCGAACGGCCTCGAACACGGCTGCGACCACCGCCACGACCGAAACGAAGCCGCAGCTCAGCTACGCCGAGGTGTGACATCGCCCATGCCGCGCGAGGTGTGGCGTAACACCAGCGACATCAAGCCGAACCGAGCCTGTCACGCGCCGTTGACAGGCTCGTTCGGCATGTGGGTCCACCAATCGGTGCACCCGCACGCACAGAGCTTCGACTGAGTGCAACGACTCGACTGCGGGACGAGAGCCATGTACGACGAACAGCAGCGACCCGAGCGATCAGATCGAGCCGATCGACCAGACAGGACGGTTCTGATGGATCGGATGGACCGGACGGGCCGGGAGGCGCGGACCGAACACGGGCCGCTCGCGGGCTTCACCGTGGGTGTCACCGCCGCCCGCAGGGCCGACGAACTCGCCGCACTGCTTCAGCGCCGCGGAGCCGCGGTCCTGCACGCCCCCGCCCTGCGCATCGTGCCGCTCGCGGACGACAGCGAACTGCTCGCCGCGACGAAGGACCTGCTCGACCAGGCCCCCGACATCGTGGTGGCGACGACGGCCATCGGCTTCCGCGGCTGGATCGAGGCGGCGGACGGCTGGGGCCTGGGCGAAGCCCTGCTCGACCGGCTGCGCGGTGTCGAGGTCCTGGCCCGCGGACCGAAGGTGAAGGGCGCGATCCGCGCCGCCGGCCTCACGGAGGAGTGGTCACCCTCCTCCGAGTCCATGGCCGAGGTGCTCGACCGGCTGCTGGAGCACGGCGTCGAGGGCCGCCGGGTCGCCGTCCAGTTGCACGGCGAACCGCTCCCCGGCTTCGTCGAGTCCCTGCGCGCCGGGGGAGCGGAAGTGGTCGGCGTCCCCGTCTACCGCTGGATGCCCCCCGAGGACATCACCCCCATGGACCGCCTCCTCGACGTGACGGTCGCCCGTGGCGTCGACGCCCTCAGCTTCACCAGCGCCCCCGCGGCGGCGTCCCTGCTCTCCCGAGCCGAAGACCGGGGCATGCTCCCGGAGTTGCTCAACGCGCTGAACCACGACGTCCTGCCCGCCTGCGTGGGCCCGGTGACGGCGCTCCCCCTCCAGGCCCAGGGCGTGGACACGGTCCAGCCCGAACGCTTCCGCCTCGGGCCCCTCGTCCAACTCCTCTGCCAGGAACTGCCCGGCCGCGCCCGTACGCTGCCCATCGCCGGCCACCGGGTGGAGATCCGCGGCCACGCGGTCCTCGTCGACGGCGCCCTGCGCCCCGTCCCCCCGGCCGGCATGTCCCTGCTCCGCGCGCTCTGTCGCAGGCCGGGCTGGGTCGTCCCCCGCTCCGACCTGCTGCGCGCCCTCCCCGGCGCCGGCCGCGACGAGCACGCCGTGGAGACGGCGATGGCCCGCCTCCGCACGGCCCTCGGCACGCCCAAACTGATCCAGACGGTGGTCAAACGCGGTTACCGCCTGGCCCTGGACCCCGCGGCGGACGCGAAGTACGACGCGTAGGCGGGAACGGCGCGGCCGGTTGGTCTTCTGCGGGTGAGCGGGGCTGGTCGCGCAGTTCCCCGCGCCCCTGAAGAGCAGGGGCTGCGCCCCGTGCTTTTCGATGAAGGGCCGAAGGCCGCTTCAGGGGCGCGGGGACCTGCGCGAGAAGCCCCACCGGGCGGACGTCTCGGGGTCGGAGGAACCGGACAAGAACCGGAGGGTTCCCCCACCGTGTGCGCCCAGGCACTGTAAGGGGTACGTACCCCTCAAACGCACCCCTGCCGGCCGACAACCCCAGGGCGGTGACAGGCACATGGCACACCCCCAGCCCCCTCGCTTCGACTGCGGCCACCTCTGCCTGGACTTCCTCACCACCACCCACCCCGAGGAACAACTCGACACCCCCACCGGCCTGCGCACCTGGATCACCGCCGCCCACCTGGTCCCCGAGGCCACCCCCCTCGACCACATCACCCCCCACTGGCTGGTCGGCTTCAGAGAACTCCGCGGCCACATCGACCGGTTGGTGCGTCCCATCCGCGACCGCGCCCCGGACCCCCGCGCCGTCGACATCTCCCTGGCCAGGGTCAACGACCTGGCCCGCGCGGCGACTCCGGCCCTCCGCGCCGTCCGCGCCGCCGACGGGACCCTCATCCGCGCGCTGGACCGCGTCCCCGAGTGCGCCGCCCTGCTCGCCGTGCTGGCCCGCGACACCGTGGAGCTGCTCACGGACCCGGTGGCCTGCGCGAGCCTGCGCCAGTGCGCCGGCGACAACTGCCCCGTGGTGTACGTCGACACCTCCCGCGGCAGGCGCCGCCGCTGGTGCTCCAGCGAGATCTGCGGCAACCGCGAACGCGTGGCCCGGCACCGCCGCCGAGCCGATCTGGCCCGCGCCCGCGCGTAGTTGAGACCGAAATGCCCATCCGCCTTACCCTGCCCGGTGGTTGGGCAAACCCCGGGTAGCCGTAAAGAAGCAGCAGTGCTGTTTTTCACATCGCGATGCGGGTGTCTTCACAATTCCCGTCCATGCGTGCCGGTTTAAGCACGGATATGGCCACACTTGTCCCCCACGTGCCTCATCCTTCCCACGTTTAATCGAGAAAGTTGTGGCTCAACTCTGAACACACAACTGGTTACCTACGTATCCCGATGTGAGCGACCGACTGGGGGAACCCCCGGACACCGGAGGTAGCCGTGCGCAAGGATTCCGCTGTGGCCGATGACCGCCCGCACAGGGCACGACATCGCGCATCACAGCCCTCAGAGCCAGACGAGGAGCTGATGCGCGCGCTGTACCGCGAGCACGCTGGACCCTTGCTCGCGTACGTGCTGCGTCTGGTCGCGGGCGACCGCCAGCGTGCCGAGGACGTTGTGCAGGAAACTCTCATCAGGGCCTGGAAGAACGCCGGTCAGCTCAATCGAGCGACCGGATCGGTACGCCCCTGGCTGGTGACGGTCGCACGCCGCATCGTCATCGACGGCCACCGCAGCCGGCAGGCCCGGCCGCAGGAGGTCGACCCGTCGCCGCTGGAGGTCATCCCCGCGGAGGACGAGATCGACAAGGCGTTGTGGCTGATGACACTGTCGGACGCGCTGGACGACCTGACCCCTGCCCACAGGGAGGTCCTGGTCGAGACCTATTTCAAAGGGCGTACGGTCAATGAGGCGGCCGAGACGCTTGGCATCCCCAGTGGCACCGTCCGCTCCCGGGTGTTCTACGCCCTGCGGTCGATGAAGCTGGCTCTAGAGGAGCGCGGGGTGACGGCATGAGCAACATCTACGGGGGGTATGGACCGGGAATGCCCGGATCTGTGCAAGGAGCCCAAGGTTCCGGCGACAACATCCACGAGACCGTCGGCGCGTACGCCCTCGGGATACTGGACGACGCCGAGGCCACACAGTTCGAGATGCATCTCGCCACGTGCGAGTGGTGCGGACAACAGCTCGACGAGCTGGCCGGCATGGAACCGATGCTGGCCGCGCTCGCGGACCTGCCCGCGGCCCAGGGAACGCCCGCCATCGGCGAGTCCCTGGCCGTGAAACCGACCACCGGTCTCGCGGACCGGCTCGTCGGCGAGGTGGTCCAGCACCGGGCGAAGAAGAGCCGACGGAACTTCTTCATGCTGGCGGCCGGCGTGGCCCTGATCGTCGGCGGCCCGACGGCGGTGTTCGCGACGACGGGCGGCGGGGACGACGGGGCGAAGGACGTCGAAACGCTCAGTACGGCGCAGCAGTCCTTCACGCACATGGGGGCGAACGAGAAGGTCTCCTCCACCGACGCGTCCACCCAGGTCACCGCCACGGTCGGCATGGAGACCAAGGCATGGGGCACGCACGCGGTGCTGGAGCTGAAGAACGTCAAGGGTCCGGAGAAGTGCTCGCTCATCGCCGTCGGCAAGAACGGCGAGCGTGAGACGGTCACCTCCTGGTCCGTCCCGAAGTGGGGCTACGGCATCAAGAACGCCACGACCGAGCAGGCGAAGCAGCCGCTCTACGTCCACGGCGGCGCGGCCTTCACCCCCGACGAGATCGACCACTTCGAGATTCTGACCTTCAGCGGCAAGAAGCTCGTCTCGGTCAAGGCGTAACGCGTCCAGGCGAAACGGACACGCTCACGGCGAACAGCGGACGGACCCCGGTCGGGCACATAGCCTGTCGGGGTCCTTTTCGCGTACGGTGGACGGCTGCCCAGCACGTCAGAAGGGGGCCCGGGTGGCCGCTCAGGTTCAGCAGGAAACGCTCGACTCCGCTCACGACTCGGTGCGTGAGAAGGAGATCGGCGTCGAACAGGAACATCTGGACCGGGTCTACCGGCGCCTCGAGGAGAAGATCCACGAGGCCGAGTTCCTGATGAACGACGCGGCCAAGCGCGGTCAGGTCGGCACCCCCGGCGCGCTCGCCGAGCGGGACGCCCAGGTCTTCCGGGCGGGCGTCCACCTGAATCGCCTGAACAACGAGTTCGAGGACTTCCTCTTCGGCCGGATCGACCTGCTGCAGGGCAAGGACGGCAAGAAGGGCCCGGACGGCGCGTACACCGCCGTCGAACCGGCCGAGGGCGCGGTGCGCCCCGACCGGACCGCCGACATCGCCGAGACCCTGCACATCGGCCGTATCGGAGTCCTGGACTCCGAGTACGCGCCGCTGGTCATCGACTGGCGGGCCCCGGCAGCCGCCCCCTTCTACCGTTCGACGCCGGTCGACCCCGGCCGTGTCGTCCGCCGCCGGGTCATCCGCTCCAAGGGCCGCAAGGTGCTCGGCGTCGAGGACGACCTGATGCGCCCCGAGCTGACGGCCTACCTCGACGGCGGCGAACTGCCCGTCATCGGCGACGGAGCCCTCATGGCCGCCCTCGGCCAGGCCCGCAGCCACACCATGCGTGACATCGTCGCCTCCATCCAGGCCGAACAGGACCTGGTGATCCGCGCCCCCGCCGCCTCCGTGACGTACGTCGAGGGCGGCCCCGGCACCGGCAAGACGGCCGTCGCCCTGCACCGCGCCGCCTACCTCCTCTACCAGGACCGGCGCCGGTACGCGGGCGGCATCCTGATCGTCTCCCCGACCCCGCTCCTCGTCGCCTACACCGAGGGTGTCCTGCCCTCCCTCGGCGAGGAGGGCCAAGTCGCCATCCGCGCCATCGGCTCACTCGTCGACGGCGCCGAGGCCACGCTGTACGACTCCCCGTCCGTGGCCCGCGCCAAGGGCTCGTACCGCATGCTCAAGGTGCTGCGGAAGGCCGCGCGGGGCGCCCTGGAGTCGAGCGACGCGCCCACCCGTCTGCGAGTCGTCGCCTTCGGTCGGCGCCTCGAACTGGAGGCCCCCGACCTGGACCGCATCCGCCGCAACGCGCTCAGCGGCACGGCCCCGGTCAACCTGCTGCGCCCTCGTGCGCGCAAGCTGCTGCTGGACGCGCTCTGGGACCGCTCGGGCGCGGCGGGCCGCCACACCGACCCGGAGCTGGCCGCGGAACTGCGCTCCTCCTTCGACGAGGACATCACGACCGAGGACGAGTTCATCGCCTTCCTCGACGCCTGGTGGCCCGAGCTGACCCCGCGCGGGGTGCTCACCGCCATGGCCGACGAGCGCCGCCTCGGCCGCTGGGCCCGCCGCATCCTCAACCCGGGTGAGGTCCGCCGCGTCGCCCGCTCCCTGAAACGGGACGGGCTGTCCGTGCACGACGTCGCCGTGCTCGACGAACTCCAGGCGATCCTCGGCCTCCCGGCCCGCCCCCGGAAGAAGCGCGAATTCGACCCGCTGGACCAGCTCACGGGCCTGGAGGAGCTGATGCCCGTACGCGAGGAGACCCAGCGGGAGCGGGCCGAGCGGCTGGCGCAGGAGCGCACCGAGTACGCGCACGTCATCGTCGACGAGGCGCAGGACCTGACGCCGATGCAGTGGCGGATGGTGGGCCGCCGCGGCCGCCACGCCACCTGGACGGTCGTGGGCGACCCCGCCCAGTCGTCCTGGTCCGACCCGGACGAGGCGGCCGAGGCCCGCGACGAGGCTCTGGGCACCCGCCCGCGCCGCCGCTTCACCCTCACCGTCAACTACCGCAACCCGGCCGAGATCGCCGAGCTGGCGGCGAAGGTGCTGGCCCTGGCCATGCCGGGGTCCGAGTCCCCGTCGGCGGTCCGCTCCACCGGGGTGCGGCCCCGCTTCGTCACGGCCGCCCGCGACACCCTGGCCCGCACGGTCCGCGCGGAGGCCGCCCGCCTGCTGGATCTCGTGGACGGCACGGTGGGCGTCGTGGTCGCCATGAACCGCCGGGACGAGGCCGCCCGCTGGCTGGCCGGCCTCGGCGACCGGGTGGTGGCCCTCGGCAGCCTGGAGGCCAAGGGCCTGGAGTACGACGCCACGGTGGTCGTCTCCCCGGCGGAGATCGCGGACGAGTCCCCGGCGGGGCTGCGTGTGTTGTACGTGGCGCTGACGCGGGCCACGCAGCAGCTGACGGTCGTCTCGGCGGAGCGGGACGACCCGGACGCGGACGGGGTCCCGGACCTGTTGCGCGACTGAGGGGGTGGTCGGTCGGCTGCGGGCGCGGGGAACTGCGCGAGCAACCACGACCCACCCGCACCCGCCGACGCACCATCAACTCCCCGAACTCCGAGGCGCCTGTTAGCCTTGACGGTGGCACCGGCTCGATCCAAGCCCCCGGGCCCAACCTTCGTCGCTACGAGCGACCACTTGCCGCGAGGCGAGCATGGCGGGTCGGTGCCACTGACCGTACGAAGAGGTCCACGTCGAATGTGACGTGGACCTCTTCTCGTTGAGAACAAAACGTTCTCAACCCGGGACGGCTAACGCCTACTCGACGGTAGGTGCGACGATCGGACGGCAAAACGCAGCAAACGCAGTAGCAGAAGTACGCGAAAGCAGAGGAAGTCGGCCATGGCAACGGCGCCCAGCGTCTCCTACTCGATGACGGTCCGGCTGGAGGTGCCCGCGAGCGGAACCGCGGTGTCCCAGCTCACCGGAGCCGTCGAGTCCCACGGAGGCTCGGTGACCGGCCTCGACGTGACCGCGTCCGGCCACGAGAAGCTCCGCATAGACGTCACCATCGCCGCCACCTCCACGGCGCACGCCGACGAGATCGTCGAGCAACTGCGCCACATCGAGGGCGTGACGCTCGGCAAGGTGTCCGACCGTACGTTCCTGATGCACCTCGGCGGCAAGATCGAGATGGCGTCCAAGCACCCCATCCGCAACCGTGACGACCTCTCGATGATCTACACGCCGGGCGTGGCCCGCGTCTGCATGGCGATCGCCGAGAACCCCGAGGACGCCCGTCGCCTCACCATCAAGCGCAACTCCGTTGCGGTCGTGACGGACGGCTCCGCCGTGCTGGGCCTCGGCAACATCGGCCCCAAGGCCGCGCTGCCCGTCATGGAGGGCAAGGCGGCCCTCTTCAAGCGGTTCGCCGGCATCGACGCCTGGCCGCTCTGCCTGGACACCCAGGACACCGACGCCATCGTCGAGATCGTCAAGGCGATCGCCCCCGGCTTCGCGGGCATCAACCTGGAGGACATCTCCGCGCCCCGCTGCTTCGAGATCGAGGCCCGCCTGCGCGAGGCCCTCGACATCCCCGTCTTCCACGACGACCAGCACGGCACCGCGATCGTCGTCCTCGCCGCCCTCACCAACGCCCTTCGCGTGGCGGGCAAGGCGATCGGGGACATCCGCGTGGTCATGTCGGGCGCCGGCGCGGCCGGTACGGCCATCCTCAAGCTGCTCGTCGCCGCCGGTGTGAAGAACGCCGTCGTGGCCGACATCCACGGTGTCGTGCACTGCGACCGCGACGACCTGGTCGGCGCCGCCACCGACTCGCCGCTGCGCTGGATCGCCAACAACACCAACCCCGAGGGCCTCACGGGCACCCTCAAGGAGGCCGTGCGCGGCGCCGACGTGTTCATCGGCGTCTCGGCCCCGAACGTCATCGACGGCGACGACGTGGCCGCCATGGCCGACAACGCCATCGTGTTCGCGCTCGCGAACCCCGACCCCGAGGTCGACCCCGCGGTCGCCCGGCAGACGGCGGCCGTCGTGGCCACCGGCCGCTCCGACTTCCCGAACCAGATCAACAACGTGCTGGTCTTCCCGGGTGTCTTCCGCGGTCTCCTCGACGCCCAGTCCCGGACCGTCAACACGGAGATGATGCTCGCCGCCGCGACCGCCCTCGCGAACGTCGTCACCGAGGACGAGCTGAACCCCAACTACATCATCCCGAGCGTCTTCAACGACAAGGTCGCGGGAGCGGTCGCCGGCGCGGTCCGCGAGGCCGCGAAGGCGGCGGCCTCGGACTGAACCCCCGTTGTGACGGTGGCCACGGCCCCGCGCCCTCGGCGCGTCGCGGGGCCGGAGGGCTTGCGCCGCCCTTTAGTGTGGCGGCCAAGCTCAGGCCTGCCGCGACTCCCAAGGGTGTTCATATGACTCCCAGGGGTGTTCGTGTGACTCCCTCAGGGGTGCTGGATTGGCTTTCCCGCCGCAGGTGAGTGCAGGATGCGTTTCTGGGCGCGAGGGTCTGACGACGGACCCGGGTCCGCCTCAACGGCAAGAAGAACACGGGAGTAACAACATGAACCGCAGTGAGCTGGTGGCCGCGCTGGCCGACCGCGCCGAGGTGACCCGCAAGGACGCCGACGCCGTGCTGGCCGCGTTCGCTGAGACTGTCGGCGACATCGTCTCCAAGGGCGACGAGAAGGTCACCATCCCCGGCTTCCTGACCTTCGAGCGCACCCACCGTGCCGCTCGCACCGCTCGCAACCCGCAGACCGGCGACCCGATCCAGATCCCCGCCGGCTACAGCGTGAAGGTCTCCGCGGGCAGCAAGCTCAAGGAAGCGGCGAAGGGCAAGTAGCGCCTGCGCGCCGTGAGGGCCCGGCGTCGTGGGCGGCTGCCGGTCCGCTGTGGCGGGCCGCGCAGTTCCCCGCGCCCCTTCAGGGCGCCGCACTGAACGCCGATGGGGCGGTCACCCGGACTCGGGTGACCGCCCCATCGGCGTGTCGAGGTGATCAGCCCAGCGCCTTGCCCGGCAGCTCGACCTTCGCGCCCAGCTCCATGAGCTTCTCCATGAAGTTCTCGTAGCCGCGGTTGATCAGGTCGATGCCGTGGACCCGGGAGGTGCCCTGGGCCGCGAGGGCGGCGATGAGGTACGAGAAGCCGCCGCGCAGGTCGGGGATGACCAGGTCGGCGCCCTGCAGCCGGGTGGGGCCGGAGACGACCGCCGAGTGCAGGAAGTTGCGCTGACCGAAGCGGCAGTGGGAGCCGCCGAGGCACTCGCGGTAGAGCTGGATGTGCGCACCCATCTGGTTCAGCGCGGAGGTGAAGCCCAGCCGGGACTCGTAGACCGTCTCGTGGACGATCGAGAGGCCGGTGGCCTGCGTCAGCGCGACGACCAGGGGCTGCTGCCAGTCGGTCTGGAAGCCCGGGTGGACGTCCGTCTCCAGCGCGATCGACTTCAGCTGGCCGCCCGGGTGCCAGAAGCGGATGCCCTCGTCGTCGATCTCGAAGGCACCGCCCACCTTCCGGTAGGTGTTCAGGAACGTCATCATCGAGCGCTGCTGGGCGCCCCGGACGTAGATGTCGCCCTCGGTCGCCAGCGCGGCGGACGCCCAGGAGGCGGCCTCCAGGCGGTCCGGGAGCGCCTTGTGGTTGTAGCCGCCGAGCGAGTCCACACCGGTGATGCGGATCGTGCGGTCGGTGTCCATCGCGATGATGGCGCCCATCTTCTGCAGGACGCAGATCAGGTCCTCGATCTCCGGCTCGATCGCCGCGTTCGAGAGCTCCGTCACGCCCTCCGCGAGGACGGCGGTCAGCAGCACCTGCTCCGTGGCGCCCACGGACGGGTACGGCAGCTGGATCTTCGTGCCCCGCAGCCGCCGCGGCGCCTCCAGGTACTGGCCGTCCTCCCGCTTCTCGATCTTCGCGCCGAACTGCCGCAGCACCTCGAAGTGGAAGTCGATCGGCCGGCCGCCGATGTCGCAGCCGCCGAGACCGGGGATGAAGGCGTGGCCGAGGCGGTGCAGCAGAGGGCCGCAGAAGAGGATCGGGATGCGGGAGGAGCCCGCGTGGGCGTCGATGTCGGCGACGTTCGCGCTCTCCACGTTCGTCGGGTCCATCACCAGCTCGCCCGGCTCGTCGCCCGGGCGGACCGTTACGCCATGCAGCTGCAGCAGCCCGCGCACGACCCGTACGTCGCGGATGTCGGGCACGTTGCGCAGCCGGCTCGGACCGCTGCCGAGCAGCGCGGCGACCATGGCCTTGGGTACGAGGTTCTTCGCACCGCGGACACGGATCTCGCCACTGAGCGGGGTGCCGCCGTGTACAAGCAGTACGTCGTCAGAGCCGTTGACGGTCATGGATCTCGCGTTCCGTGGAGTTGGGCAGAGGCGTGTGCGGCGTAGGCGGACGGCCGACGGACCCGTTGTGCGGGGGCCGGCGCGGCGCGAGCCGGAGAGCTAGCGTAATCGCCGCCCACCCCCCTTCCGTAAGCCCAAGGGCCTCTCAGCCACGTCATGGATTGGACACAACACGAACCGTTCATCACCGGCCACGGGGGGTCACCGTGCGGCCCGTGCGCCCCGCCCGCTTCCCTGAGCCGTGAGCTGCGCGCACACCGCTGGGGGGATTGGCTCCCCGTACGGGGGCGGGATGCGGGATCATGTCTGGCATGACCGAGGTGTCCTCGCTCACAGGGCGGCTGCTCGTGGCCACGCCCGCCCTGGCGGACCCGAACTTCGACCGCGCTGTCGTGCTGCTCCTCGACCACGACGAGAAGGGCTCGCTCGGCGTTGTCCTCAACCGGCCCACCCCGGTGGACGTCGGCGACATCCTGGAGGGCTGGGCGGACCTCGCCGGCGAACCCGGGGTGGTCTTCCAGGGCGGCCCGGTGCAGCTGGACGCGGCGCTGGGGGTCGCGGTGATCCCCGGCGGGGGCTCCGCGGACCGGGCGCCACTCGGCTGGCGGCGCGTGCACGGTGCGATCGGCCTGGTCGACCTGGAGGCCCCGCCGGAGCTGCTGGCCTCCGCGCTCGGCTCGCTGCGCATCTTCGCCGGGTACGCGGGCTGGGGCCCCGGCCAGCTGGAGGACGAACTGGCGGAGGGGGCCTGGTACGTCGTCGAGTCGGAACCCGGTGATGTCTCCTCGCCCTGCCCGGAACGGCTCTGGCGCGAGGTCCTGCGCCGCCAGCGCAACGAACTCGCGATGGTGGCCACCTATCCGGACGACCCTTCGCTCAACTGATGCGGGTGCGCTTCAGTACCCTTGGCGTCATGAGCACTCTTGAGCCCGAGCGCGGTACTGGTACGGGGACCCTCGTCGAGCCGACGCCGCAGACGTCGCACGGCGATGGTGACCACGAGCGCTTCGCCCACTATGTCCAGAAGGACAAGATCATGGCGAGCGCCCTCGACGGGACGCCCGTCGTGGCGTTGTGCGGCAAGGTGTGGGTCCCGGGCCGCGACCCGAAGAAGTACCCCGTGTGCCCCATGTGCAAGGAGATCTTCGAGTCCCTCGGCGCGGGCGGCGACGACCAGGGCGACGGCAAGAAGTAGCCGGGCACGAACTGCTCGGGGGTCATCGGTTCGTCGGCGGGTGCGGGTGGTGTGTGGTTGCTCGCCAGCCACCACTCACCCGCACCCGCCGACGAACCGATGCTCCCGGGCTTTGTGATGCCCTTCTCTGGATCACAAGGTGGTTGAGACCTCTTGTGGTCATGTTCATGTACTCCATAGCCTCCGGTGTGTTGTGTAGAGCAGAACGCCCGTTGCAGAGAATGCAACGCTCCGCTCCCCCCTCCGGAGGATTCGCTCGATGAAGCTCGCCGCCCGACTCGCCGCGCCCGTAGCGGCACTGGCCCTCGCCGGGCTGACCGCCTGTGCCCCCCAGACCTCCGACAACTCCTCCACCGGGGAGGACGAGAAGACCGGCACCCTGCGGGTGTGGCTCTTCCAGGAGGTGAGCAACGAGCCGAAGCAGAAGGTCGTCGACAAGGTGGTCGCCGCCTTCGAGAAGGCGCACGACGGCGCGAAGGTCAAGGTCGAGTACATCCCCGTCGAGACCCGCGCCCAGCGCATCAAGGCCGCCTTCAACGACCCCAAGAGCGCCCCCGACGTCATCGAGTACGGCAACACGGACACCGCCGGCTACGTGAAGGACGGCGGACTCGCCGACGTCACCGCGGAGTTCAACGGCTGGTCCGAGGCCAAGGACTCCGACCCGACCGCCAAGACGTCCGTGACGGTCGAGGGCAAGGTCTACGGAGCGCCCTTCTTCGTGGGCGTGCGGGCCCTCTACTACCGCACCGACGTCTTCGACGAGCTCGGCCTCGAACCCCCGAGGACCCTGGACGAGCTGGCCACCACCGCCCAGCAGATCCGCGCCGCCAAGCCCGACCTGTACGGGCTCGTCGTCGGCGGCGCCTACACCTACGGCGCCATGCCCTTCGTCTGGGCCCACGGCGGCGAGATAGCCGAGGGCAAGGGCGGCTCGTACGCCTCGACCATCGACAGCGCGGCCGCCCAGAAGGGCATCACGGCGTACACCTCGCTCTTCGGCGACGACAACTGCCCCGCCGCCAAGTGCGCGAGCATGGGGGGCAACGACACCGTCACCGCGTTCGCCGCCGGCAAGGCGGGCATGGCGATCGGCGGTGACTTCAGCCACGCGGCCGTGGAGGCCGGCAAGGTCAAGGGCAAGTACGCGGTCGTACCGCTGCCGGGCGTGAAGTCCGGCTCGGTGGCCCCGGCCTTCGCGGGCGGCAACAACGTCGGCGTCCTGAAGAGCACCACGCACCGCACGCTCGCCGTCGACCTGATGAAGCGGCTGGCGTCCAAGGAGACCCAGGGCGAACTCTTCGACGCGATGGGCTTCCTGCCCACCTACACGGACGTGCGGGCGGAGGCGGCGAAGGAGGAGCCCTTCATCGAGCCGTTCGTGAAGACGCTGGCCTCCGGCACGAAGTTCGTGCCCGCCTCCCCGGCGTGGGCGCAGATCGACGCGTCGCTGGTGCTGCCGACGATGTTCCAGGAGATCGTCAGCGGCAAGAAGGACGTGGCCGAGGCGTCCGAGGACGCGGCGAAGCAGATGAACGATGTGTTCGGCTCCGCCGGTTGAGCGGGGGGCGCCTGAGGGGGTGGGGGGTGCGGAGCGTCGGCGGGTGCGGGTGCGGGTGCGGGTTCGGCGTGGCTTGTCGCGCAGTTCCCCGCGCCCCTACGGGGGCGCCGCAGTCACCCCTTGGCTCTATCTCGCCCCGGCGCTTGTCGTTCTCGGTGGGTTGCTCGTCCATCCCGTCTATCAGCTTGGGCTGATCTCGTTCTTCGAGTACACGCAGGCTCAGGTCAGTGGTGGGGAACCGGCCACGTTCCAGGGGTTCGGGAACTACGCCGAGCTGTTCGGGGACGGGCAGTTCTGGCAGGTGCTGCTGGCCACCGTCGTGTTCGCGGCGGCGTGCGTGGTGTCCACGCTCGCCGTCGGGTGCGCGCTCGCCGTGCTGCTGACACGAGTACGGGCCGTGCCGCGGCTCGCGCTGATGCTGGCGGCCCTCGGCGCGTGGGCGACCCCGGCCGTCACCGGCTCCACGGTCTGGCTCCTGCTGTTCGACCCGGACTTCGGGCCGGTCAACCGCGTACTGGGCCTCGGAGACCACTCCTGGACGTACGGGCGGTACAGCGCCTTCCTCCTCGTCCTGCTCGAAGTGGTCTGGTGCTCCTTCCCGTTCGTGATGGTCACCGTCTACGCGGGCATCCGATCCGTACCGTCGGAAGTACTGGAGGCCGCCGCCCTGGACGGCGCCTCGCAGTGGCGGATCTGGCGGTCGGTCCTCGCGCCGATGCTCCGCCCGATTCTCGTCGTCGTCACCATTCAGTCGATCATCTGGGACTTCAAGGTCTTCACCCAGATCTATGTGATGACGGGCGGCGGCGGAATCGCGGGCCAGAACCTCGTACTGAACGTGTACGCCTACCAGAAGGCCTTCGCGTCCTCCCAGTACGGCCTCGGTTCGGCGATCGGCGTGGTGATGCTGGTGATTCTGCTGGCGATCACCCTGGTGTATTTGCGACTGCTGCGCAGGCAAGGGGAGGAGCTGTGAATTCACCGGGTTTCACACGGCGGCCCTGGCGGCTCGCCGCGGAGGCGTCCGCCCTGGTCATCGCGGTCGTGGTGGCGTTCCCGCTGTACTGGATGGTGTTGAGCGCCGTCAAGCCGACGGGTGAGATCGAGTCGTCCGAGCCCCGGCCGTGGACCCTCGCGCCGACCCTGGATTCCTTCCGCCGTGTCTTCGGGCAGCAGGAATTCGGCCGGTACTTCGCCAACAGCCTGATCGTCGCCTGCGCGGTGGTCGTCGCCTCCGCGCTCATCGCGTTTCTCGCCGCGACGGCGGTCACGCGATTCCGCTTCCGATTCCGGACCACCTTGCTGATCATGTTCCTGGTGGCCCAGATGGTTCCGGTGGAGGCGCTGACCATTCCCCTCTTCTTCCAGATGCGGGACCTCGGTCAACTCAACACCCTGGGCGCGCTGATCCTGCCCCACATCGCCTTCTCGCTGCCGTTCGCGATCTGGATGCTGAGGGGTTTCGTGAAGGCCGTACCGGAGGCGCTGGAGGAGGCCGCGTATCTCGACGGGGCGAGCCGTTCCCGGTTCCTCTGGCAGATCCTTTTCCCGCTCGTCTTCCCGGGCCTGGTCGCCACCAGCGTCTTCTCCTTCATCTCGACCTGGAACGACTTCCTGTTCGCCAAGTCGTTCATCATCAGCGACACCTCCCAGTCGACCCTGCCGATGGCCCTGCTGGTCTTCTACAAACCGGAAGAGCCGGACTGGGGCGGTGTGATGGCCGCCTCCACGGTGATGACCGTGCCGGTGCTGGTCTTCTTCGTACTCGTACAGCGGCGCCTGGTCTCCGGACTGGGCGGCGCGGTGAAGGACTGACGCGATGTACACGGACCTGATTCCTGCGCCCGTCTCTGTCGAGGGGCCCCTGCGGTGCCGCGTGGCGCTCGGCGAGAACACCCCGCTGTGGGCGGCGCCGGGCACGGAGGCGACGCAGCGGTGGCTGCGCTCGACCCTCGGCGCGGCCCTCGGGCTGTCGCTGCCGCCCGGCCCCGAGGGGGCGCGCGACGCGGTGCGGCTGTGCCTGGACGAGAGCCTGGAGCCCGAGGGGTACCGGCTCAGCGCCGTCACCGACCGGGGCATCGAGATCCGTGGCGGCGGCCCGGCGGGTGTCTTCTGGGGGGCCCAGACCCTGCGTCAGCTGCTCGGGCCCGAGGCGTTCCGGCGGGCCCCGGTCCGCCCGGCCACCACGTACGGCGTCCCGCACCAGATCATCGACGACAGCCCCCGTTTCGCCTGGCGCGGCCTCATGCTCGACGTGGCACGGCACTTCCTGCCCAAGGACCAGGTGCTGCGCTATGTCGACCTGATGGCCGCGCACAAACTCAACGTTCTCCACCTCCACCTGACTGACGACCAGGGCTGGCGGGTGGAGATCAAGAGGTACCCCCGGCTGACCGAGGTCGGTTCCTGGCGGGCGCGCACCAAATCCGGCCACCGGGCGTCACCGCTGTGGGAGGAGAAACCGCACGGGGGCTACTACACCCAGGACGACATCCGCGAGATCGTCGCCTACGCGGCCGAGCGGCACATCACCGTGGTCCCCGAGATCGACATCCCCGGGCACAGCCAGGCCGCCATCGCCGCGTACCCGGAACTCGGCAACACCGATGTCGTCGACACGGCCTCCCTCGGCGTGTGGGACACCTGGGGCGTCAACAAGAACGTCCTCGCCCCCACCGATCACACGCTGCGCTTCTACGAGGGCGTGTTCGAGGAACTCCTGGAGCTGTTTCCGGCCGACGCCGTTGTGTCCTCGGGGTTTTCGGCGTTCGTGCACATCGGCGGCGACGAGTGCCCCAAGGACCAGTGGCGGGAATCCGCTGCCGCGCGGGCCCGGATGCGGGAACTGGGGCTCGCGGACGAGGACGCGCTGCAGTCCTGGTTCGTCCGGCACTTCGACAACTGGCTGACCGCGCGCGGGCGTCGCCTGATCGGATGGGACGAGATCCTGGAGGGCGGCTTGGCGCCGGGTGCCGCCGTGTCGTCCTGGCGGGGGTACGCGGGCGGGGTCACGGCGGCCCGCATGGGCCACGACGTGGTCATGTGCCCCGAGCAGCAGGTGTATCTGGACCACCGTCAGGACGGCGGCCCCGACGAGCCGGTGCCCATCGGCTGGGTCCGCACCCTGGAGGACGTCTTCCGCTTCGAGCCGGTCCCACCGGAGTTGACGGCCGAGGAGGCCCGGCACGTGCTGGGCGCCCAGGCCAACGTGTGGACCGAGGTGATGGAGGACCACGCACGCGTGGACTACCAGATGTTCCCGCGCCTGGCGGCCTTCGCCGAGGTGGCCTGGAGCCGGCTGCCGGCCCCCGCCGAGCGTGACTTTGGCGACTTCGAGCGGCGGATGACGGCCCACTACGCGCGACTTGACGCCCTGGGGGTCGGTTATCGGCCGCCTTCGGGCCCGCGTCCGTGGCAGCGGCGACCCGGGGTGCTCGGACGTCCGATCGAGGGGGCGCCCCCGAACGTGTGAGGCGGGGGCGAAGACGTAGGACCGAAAGCGCGTGCCCTGCGACGGTGGCCGCTCGGAGAACGAGTGGGGCAAGAGGTGCGTGAGTCGACGGAAGGTGCCGATGTGCGCCTATGGGAGATGCCGTATCAAATCGGACCATCTCTCGGGTGAGGCGGGCGAATGCCTCCTGGCGGACCCCCGCGTTCGGGCCTCGCGAGAATGTGCCAGAGTTGCCACGTCCGCCCTGTCAGCACGTACCGTACGGCAACACAGGCGGACCAGGGCCTGTCGTTCGGAGCATGCCGGACTGGGGCCCTGCGGCCCAGGCGTGATCCGAACGACACGCCCTACGGTGGGGCAGCGGGAAGGGGCAGCCGGTTTGACCACGCACGCACCGCAGGCGGCGCAGGCCGTGACCCTGCCCGGCTCGCTGGACGAGGCCGTGGCGGCCCTCGCCGCCATGCCCTGGGCGGTTCCGGTGGCGGGCGGCACGGACCTCATGGCCGCGGTCAACTCCGGGCAGCTCAGGCCCGCGGCACTGGTCGGCCTCGGCCGGATCAGCGAGATCCGCGGCTGGCAGTACCAGGACGGGCATGCCCTCCTCGGGGCGGGACTGACGCACGCCCGGATGGGGCGCCCGGACTTCGCGGCGCTCATTCCGGCGCTCGCCGCCGCCGCGCGCGCCGCCGGACCACCGCAGATCCGCAACGCCGGCACCCTCGGCGGCAACATCGCGACGGCCGCCCCCACCGGGGACGCGCTGCCCGTGCTCGCCGCCCTGGAGGCCACGCTGATCATCGCGGGCCCGGGCGGGGCCCGCCGCGAGATGCCCGTTTCGCACCTGCTGGCCGGCATGGAAATGTTGCGACCCGGTGAACTCATCGGCTTCGTGCGCGTGCCGCTGCTGCACGCCCCCCAGGTCTTCCTGAAGGCCACCGGCCGCACCGGCCCCGGCCGTGCGGTCGCCTCCGTCGCCCTCGTCCTGGACCCCGCCCGGCGCGGGGTGCGGTGCGCCGTCGGAGCCATAGCGCCGATGCCGCTGCGCCCGCTGGACGCCGAGGCGTGGGTCGGCCGACTGATCGACTGGGACGGCGAGCGCACCCTGGTGCCCGAGGCGCTCCAGGCCTTCGGCGAGTACGTGGCCGCCGCCTGCATCCCGGACCCGGCCCCCGAGGTGGACGGCTCCGTGGCACCGCTTCCGCCCGCCGTACTGCACCTGCGGCGCACCGTCGCCGCGCTGGCCCGACGAGCACTGGGGAGGGCACTGTCGTGACCGACGACCAGCACGGGGAGGGCACCCCGCAGCAGGGGGGCCAGGGCGGCTGGGAGCGGCTGCCGCAGGGCGACTACGACGACGGCGCCACCACCTTCGTCCAGCTCCCCGAGGGGGGCATCGACGCACTGCTCGCCGCCGACAGCCCGCTGGCCGCGCCCGGCCACGGCTATGTGCCGCCGCAGATAACGACGAGCGCCATCAACCCGGCCAACGCGGTCGACCCGGCCCACACGGGTCAGGTCGGTGACACGGCCCACACCGCCGGTACCGACCCGTCCGTCCCGGGCACCTGGGCGATGCCGGCCGGGGGCACCGAGTGGCACGACCCGAACGCCGGGCAGCCCTCGCCCCCGACGCAGCACGGGTTCACGTACAACCCCGGCTCGACCGGGCAGTGGACGTTCGAGGAGCCGGCCGCTCCGGAAGGCGCCGCCCCCGGTCACGATGTGACCGGCGAGTGGTCGATTCCGGTCGCCGGTGGTGATCTTCCGGACGAATCCGGTGAGTTCAGCACCTCGGCCCTGGTCGAGCAGTGGGGTGGCACCCCGCCCGCCACGCTCCCCGGCGGTGCGGCCGCGCCCTGGGCGACGGAGGAGATCGGCACGGCGTGGACCGCGCCGCCGCCCCCCGCCCGGACCGAGGAGCACCCGGCCGGTGAACACCCCGGCGGGGAACGCCCGGCCGAGGGCCCGGTGGCGGGCGAGAGCGCGCCGGGCACGGCCCCGGACGCCTCCGACGAGTCCTCCGCGACGTCCGCGACTTCCGGGCACTCTGAGGGCTCTGGGGCCGCGTACGTCGGTCAAGGGCCCGAGAGTGCCCAGGAGGCCCGGGAAGGCGCCCAGGAGCCCGCTGGACCGACCGGCGGGGCCGACGCGGAGCCCTCGGGCCCCGAGCGGACCGAGAAGCCGGAGACGGGCGCCGACGCGCCGGGGGCCGCCGGGCCCGCCGAGTCCACGGACCGCGCCGAGCCCACCAAGTCCGTCGAGCCTTCCGGGGCCGGGGACGAGGTCGATCCGGCCGCGGCCGAGGAACCCGCCCCGACCCCGCCCCCGCACGACGACCACCCCCTCGCCTCCTACGTCCTGCGCGTCAACGGCACCGAGCGGCCCGTCAGCGACGCCTGGATCGGCGAGTCGCTGCTCTACGTGCTGCGCGAGCGGCTCGGCCTGGCCGGCGCCAAGGACGGCTGCTCGCAGGGCGAGTGCGGCGCCTGCAACGTGCAGGTCGACGGCCGCCTCGTGGCGTCCTGCCTGGTGCCCGCGGTCACCTCCGCCGGCAGCGAGGTGCGCACCGTCGAGGGCCTCGCCGCCGACGGCCGGCCCTCGGACGTGCAGCGGGCCCTCGCCAAGTGCGGTGCCGTGCAGTGCGGTTTCTGCGCGCCCGGCATGGCGATGACCGTGCACGACCTCCTGGAGGGCAACCCCGCCCCCACCGACCTGGAGACCCGCCAGGCGCTCTGCGGCAACCTCTGCCGCTGCTCCGGCTACCGGGGCGTCCTCGCGGCCGTCCGTGACGTCGTCGCCGAGCGCGAGGCGCACACGGCCGCCGAGAACGAGGCCGCCGCCGACACCGACGAGGCGCGGATCCCGCACCAGGCGGGCCCCGGCGCCGGCGGCGTCAACGCGGCGGCGTACGACGCCCAGCAGGCACCCCCACCGGCCCCGCACGACGCCGACCGGTCCTACGGCGGCCAGGGGCTGTCGTTCACCGGCCCGGACGACTCGTACGGCGGCCAGGGCCAGTCGTTCGGCGGCAGCGGCGACACCTACGGCGGTCAGGGCCAGTCGTTCGGCGGGCAGGACCAGTCCTTCGGCGGGCAGGACCAGCCCTTCGGTCAGGACCAGTCGTTCGGCGGCCAGGACCAGTCGTTCGGCGGCCAGGACCAGTCGTTCGGCGGTCCCGGGGACACCTACGGCGGTCAGGGTCAGTCCTTCGCCGGGCAGGGCGACACCTACGGCGGCCAAGGGCAGTCCTTCGGCGGTCAGGACGACTCGTACGGCGGTCAGGGCCGGTCGTTCGGCCAGGACGGAGGCCAGGCGTGAGCAACGAAACCGTCATCGCGACGCCCGCGGGCCCCGGCGAGACCGCGCCCGCCCCCGAGCAGTTGCCGCACGGCCTGGGCGCGTCCCTGCCGTCCGCCGACTCCCGGGCCAAGTCGGAGGGCACCTTCCCGTACGCGGCCGACCTGTGGGCCGAGGGCCTGCTGTGGGCCGCCGTGCTCCGCTCGCCGCACCCGCACGCGCGCATCGTGTCCATCGACACGTCCCACGCCCGCGAGATGCCCGGCGTACGGGCCGTCGTCACCCACGAGGACGTGCCGGGCGTCGCCCTGCACGGTCGCGGCAAGGCAGACCGGCCCCTGTTCGCCTCCGAGGTCGTACGCCACCACGGCGAGCCCATCGCGGCCGTCGCCGCCGACCACCCGGACACCGCGCGGATGGCCGCCGCCGCCGTCATCGTCGAGTACGAGGTCCTCGACCCGGTGATCGACCCGGAGCAGGCCTTCGAGGCCGAGCCCCTGCACCCCGACGGCAACCTCATCCGCCACATCCCGCTGCGCCACGGCGACCCGAACGCGGCGGGCGAGATCGTCGTCGAGGGGCAGTACCGCATCGGCCGCGCGGACCCGGCCCCCATCGGCGCCGAGGCCGGCCTCGCCGTGCCCCGCCCCGACGGCGGCGTCGAGCTGTACGTGGCCTCCACCGACCCGCACACCGACCGCGACGCGGCCGCCGCCTGCTACGGCCTGCCGCCCGACCGCGTCAAGATCGTCGTCACCGGCGTCCCCGGCGCCACCGCCGACCGCGAGGACCAGGGCTTCCAGCTCCCGCTCGGACTGCTCGCCCTGAAGACCGGCTGCCCGGTCAAGCTGACGGCCACCCGCGAGGAGTCCTTCCTCGGCCACGCCCACCGCCACCCCACCCTGCTGCGCTACCGCCACCACGCGGACGCCGAGGGCAAGCTCGTCAAGGTCGAGGCGCAGATCCTGCTCGACGCCGGCGCGTACGCCGACACCTCCTCGGAGGCGCTGGCCGCCGCCGTCTCCTTCGCCTGCGGCCCGTACGTCGTCCCCAACGCCTTCATCGAGGGCTGGGCGGTCCGCACCAACAACCCGCCCTCCGGCCATGTGCGCGGCGAGGGCGCGATGCAGGTCTGCGCCGCGTACGAGGCGCAGATGGACAAGCTGGCCAAGAAGCTGGGCATCGACCCGGCGGACCTGCGCATGCGCAACGTGATGTCCACGGGCGACATGCTGCCGACGGGCCAGTCGGTGACCTGCCCGGCGCCGGTCGCCGAACTCCTCCAGGCCGTCCAGGAGTTCCCGCTGCCCGCCCTGCCCAAGGACACCCCCGAGGAGGAGTGGCTGCTCCCGGGAGGCCCGGAGGGCGCGGGCGAGCCGGGAGCCGTCCGGCGCGGCGTCGGGTACGGCCTCGGCATGGTCCACATGCTCGGCGCCGAGGGCGCGGACGAGGTCTCCACGGCCACCGTGAAGGTCCACGACGGCATCGCGACCGTGCTGTGCGCGGCCGTCGACACCGGCCAGGGCTTCTCCACGCTCGCCCGGCAGATCGTCCAGGAGACCCTCGGCATCGACGAGGTGCACATCGCCCAGGTCGACACCGACCAGCCGCCGGCCGGCCCGAGCTGCCGGGGCCGCCACACCTGGGTCTCGGGCGGCGCGGTGGAGCGCGCGGCGAAGATGGTCCGCACGCAGCTGCTGCAACCGCTCGCCCACAAATTCGGCATGTCCACGGAGCTGCTGCAGATCACCGACGGCAAGATCACGTCGTACGACGGTGTGTTGTCCACCACGGTCGCGGAGGCGATGGACGGCAAGGAGCTCTGGGCCACCGCCCAGTGCCGCCCGCACCCCACCGAACCGCTGGACGAGGCCGGACAGGGCGACGCGTTCGTGGGCCTCGCGTTCTGCGCGATCCGCGCGGTCGTCGACGTCGACATCGAACTCGGTTCCGTACGGGTCGTGGAGCTGGCCGTCGCCCAGGACGTCGGCCGGATCCTCAACCCGGACCAGCTCGCCGCGCGCATCGAGGCGGGCGTCACCCAGGGCGTGGGCATCGCGCTGACCGAGAACCTGCGCACCCCCCGGGGCCTGATCCGCCACCCCGACCTGACCGGCTACGCCCTGCCCACCGCCCTCGACATCCCCGACATCCAGCTCGTCAAGCTGGTGGAGGAACGCGACGTCGTCGCCCCCTTCGGCGCGAAGGCGGCCAGCGCGGTGCCGGTGGTGACCTCGCCGGCGGCCATCGCGGCGGCGGTACGGGCGGCCACGGGACGCCCCGTGAACCGGCTGCCGATCCGCCCGCAGGCGGCGGTGGTGACAGGGGCGTAGGGCCGGGCGAGGCGGCTGCGAGCCGCCTCCGGCACCGCCCCTGAGGTGCGTGTTCGCGCGTACGGCCGGTGTTGTCAGTGGGGCGGCGTAAGGTTCTCGGAAGTGGGGACGACGACCGCTCGGCGACTGTTCGGCGGTGCGGCGGTCCCCGCCGCTGGGGGACGCACGCCGAGAAGCACGTGCCGGGGGGAGCCATGAGCACAATGACGATGGGGACAATGGGCCTGACGGACCTGAACGACCTGCGCGATCCGACCCTTTCGAGCGACGTGGCGGTGCTGGCCGGAGGCCCGGTCACCCGCTCCGGACTGGCGCTGGACCTGCCGGCCCGGCTGCTGGACGAGGAGTTCGGCCAGAGCAGGGTGTGGCGCTTCGAGGACTTCGACTTCCCGGCCACGCTCACCCACGAGCCGACCCGCCGCTTCCTGCGGGACATGGGCCTGCCCGAGGACCACGGGTTCTTCCACCTCGACACGGACATCCCGCTGCCGACCCTCGCCGAGTACTACGCGCACGAGAGCGCCGACGCCCTCACCCCCGGCCGACTGCCCTCCAGAGCCGCCCACTTGATCCGCCTCGGTCACTTCGTCGAGGGCAACAGCGTCGTGGTGGACGGCACCACCGGCGCGGTCCTCAACTGGAGCGAACCCGAGTCGACCCTCTGCCCCCTCGACGCCGACCTCTCCACCCTCGCCTTCACCCTCTGGCTCCTCCACCGCGAGAAGCACGAGAAGACGGCAACGGGTTGCTGGGTGGACCGCCTCCGCAACGAGGCGTGCGCGGAGCTCTGACCCGCCGGGCCCGCACGGGCACGTGCCACGCCACAACAGGAAGGGCCGACCGCTTCTCAGCGGCCGGCCCTTCCTCACACGGAGGCCGTGGCGGGAATCGAACCCGCGTAACTCGCTTTGCAGGCGAGTCCCTGAACCACTCGGGCACACGGCCGGGTCGGGAGCGGGGGACCGGTGAGGTCCTGTCGCTCCGAACTCGATGTCTCGACCGTAGGCGGCGGGCTGGTGGGGGCTCAAGGGCGGTGGGGGTGCTGCAACGGGACTGCCATACGCCGTTCATGAACGGGGTTCGGGCGGGCGCACGGGGTGGGTGTCCGGGCTGGGCGTACTGGTGGACGTACGACCAAGGTCCTGGGGGGTGGGGGACTTCGGACAGGGGCGAAACTGTTTTGTGCCCCTTACGCTGGCTCGCATGGCCGCTTCCGAACCGCGTGGCGCTGGTGTCACGCAGACCCCTGCCCCGACGTCGGTCGCCGACGGTGAGGAGAGCGTGCTGAGCCGCTCCTACCGGGGGCTCAGTATCGGGATCGTCTCGGTCGTGCTGCTGATCGCGTTCGAGGCCATGGCGGTCGGTACGGCGATGCCGGTCGCGGCGCGTGAGCTGGACGGGATCCCGGTCTACGGCTTCGCGTTCTCCGCGTACTTCACGACCAGCCTGTTCGGGATGGTGCTGGCGGGTCAGTGGGCGGACCGGCGGGGGCCGTTGGGGCCGCTGACGGCGGGGATCGGTGCCTTCGCGACCGGGCTCGTGCTGTCGGGGACGGCCGGCGCGATGTGGCTCTTCATCCTCGGACGGGCCGTGCAGGGTCTCGGCGGCGGGCTGGTGATCGTCGCGTTGTACGTCGTGGTCGGGCGCGCGTACCCGGAGCGGCTCCGGCCCTCGATCATGGCGGCCTTCGCGGCCAGTTGGGTCATCCCCTCCGTGGTCGGCCCCCTCGCGTCGGGCGCGGTGACGGAACAACTGGGCTGGCGGTGGGTGTTCCTGGGGATCCCCGCGCTGGTGGTCCTGCCGCTGGGGCTCGCGCTGCCGCAGATACGAAGGCGTGCTTCCGGGCCGGTTGCTTCGGCTTCCGGGCCAGTCACTCCTCCTTCTGCCTCTGCCTCTGCCTCTGCGTCTGCGTCTGCTTCCGCCCCTTCCTTCGACCGCCGTCGTATCCGGCTCGCCTTCGGGATCTCGCTCGGGGCCGGGCTCTTGCAGTACGCGGCTCAGGATCCGCGGTGGTGGTCGCTGGTGCCGGCGGTCGTGGGCGTCGCGCTCCTTGTGCCGGCCGTGTCGGGGCTGCTGCCGAGGGGGACGTACCGGGCGGTCCGGGGGCTGCCGTCGGTGGTGCTGCTGCGCGGGGTGGCTGCGGGCTCGTTCGTGGCGGCCGAGTCGTTCGTGCCGTTGATGCTGGTGACCCAGCGGGGGCTGTCGCCGACGCTCGCCGGGTTCTCGCTGGCGGCCGGCGGGGCGACCTGGGCGCTGGCGTCGTGGGTGCAGGCGCGGGCGCGGGTGGAGCCGTACCGGGAGCGGCTGATGACGGTGGGGATGGTGCTGGTGGCGGCGGCGATCACCACGCTGCCGGGGGTGCTGGTCGACTCCGTCCCGGTGTGGACCGTGGCCGTCGCCTGGGCGTTCGGGTGCTTCGGGATGGGGCTCGTGATCTCCTCCACCAGCGTGCTGTTGCTCCAGCTCTCCGCCCCGGAGGAGGCCGGCACCAACTCCGCGTCGCTCCAGATCTCCGACGGTCTGTCCAACGCGCTCCTCCTCGCGGCGGGCGGCGCCGCGTTCGCCGCGCTGGGCGGTGGCGCGGTCGGGCACGGGGCCACCACGACCGCCGCCGCCGCGTCCCACCCGGCCGCCTTCGTCGTGGTGTTCCTGCCGATGGCGGGGGTGGCGATGGTGGGGGCTTGGGTGACCACGCGGTTGCGGGCCCGCTAGCCGGATCTGGTACCGATGTGACCCCACCCGGTGGTACCGTTCTGGTATGGCTATGAACCTGCGTCTCCGCGACGACCAGACGGAAGCTCTGAAGCTGCGCGCCGAGGAGGAGGGTACGAGCATGCACGCCATACTGCTGCGGGCCGTGGACGACTACCTGGCCAGGACGGCGCACGAGGCGCTGGTCCGCAAGGCCGCCAAGGAGCAGACCGTCAAGTGGGCCGAGCTGCTGGAGCGGCTGAAGTGAGCTGTGTCTACCTCTCGGCCGAGGACGTTCTGGCCATCGCCGGGCACGCGGTGGACGACCAGGTCGTCGTCGTGCGCGATGCCGGCCTGCTGGAATCGGCCGTGCACCGCCCATCGGCCGCGATGTTCGGGCAGGAGGCCTACACCGACCTGTTCGACAAGGCGGCCGCCCTGTTGCAGTCGCTGGCGATCAACCACCCCTTCCTCGACGGGAACAAGCGCACGGCCTGGGTGTCCTGCGTCGTGTTCCTCGCCATGAACGAGGTGCAGTTGCGGCCGGACATCGACGCGGCGGAGCGCCTGGTCATCGCCGTTTCGACCGGCGCTCTCGACGAGGTCAAGGTCATTTCCGAGGCGCTGCGAGACCTGGCCGAGTAGCGATGTGACCTCGGTCCCATCCCTGGGCGGCCCGGCGGAATGAGCGCGTTGGCGCGACCGCACCGCCGGTAGGGTGGCCCGGTTGTCATACGTAGCCGTGGTGTCCGAGTCGCTGCGCGGGTCGCCCGGGGCTACCCGCCGAGCCGCTCGACCACCAGACCGGAGACCGTGACTACCACCGCCACCTCCTCCTCGAACCACCACCTCTCGCCCGCCTTCCCCGGCCGTGCCCCCTGGGGTACCGCCAGCAAGCTGCGTGCCTGGCAGCAAGGGGCGATGGAGAAGTACATCCAGGAGCAGCCGCGGGACTTCCTCGCGGTCGCGACCCCGGGCGCCGGTAAGACGACCTTCGCGCTGACGCTCGCGTCCTGGCTGCTGCACCACCACGTCGTCCAGCAGGTGACGGTCGTGGCGCCCACCGAGCACCTGAAGAAGCAGTGGGCCGAGGCCGCGGCGCGGATAGGGATCAAGCTCGACCCCGAGTACAGCGCGGGGCCGCTCAGCAAGGAGTACGACGGCGTCGCGGTCACCTACGCGGGTGTGGGCGTACGACCCATGCTGCACCGCAACCGCAGCGAGCAGCGCAAGACCCTGGTGATCCTCGACGAGATCCACCACGCCGGTGACAGCAAGTCCTGGGGCGAGGCCTGCCTGGAGGCCTTCGAGCCGGCCACCCGCCGGCTCGCGCTCACCGGTACGCCCTTCCGGTCCGACACCAACCCCATCCCCTTCGTCACGTACGAGGAGGGGGCGGACGGCATCCGGCGCTCCTCCGCCGACTACACCTACGGCTACGGCAACGCCCTCGCCGACAACGTCGTGCGGCCTGTCATCTTCCTCTCCTACAGCGGCAACATGCGCTGGCGCACCAAGGCGGGCGACGAGATCGCCGCGCGCCTCGGCGAACCCATGACCAAGGACGCGGTCAGCCAGGCCTGGCGCACGGCGCTCGATCCGCGCGGCGAGTGGATGCCGAGCGTGCTGCGCGCCGCCGACCAGCGGCTCACCGAGGTCAGGAAGGCCATCCCGGACGCCGGCGCCCTCGTCATCGCCACCGACCAGGACTCCGCCCGCGCCTACGCCAAGCTGATCCGGGAGATCACGGGGACCAGCGCGACGGTCGTCCTGTCCGACGATTCCGGCGCCTCGGACCGTATCGACGAGTTCAGCCACAACACCGACCGGTGGATGGTCGCCGTGCGCATGGTGTCCGAGGGCGTCGACGTGCCCCGGCTGGCCGTCGGGGTCTACGCCACCACCATCTCCACCCCGCTGTTCTTCGCCCAGGCCGTGGGCCGGTTCGTACGGTCCCGGCGGCGCGGCGAGACCGCGTCCGTGTTCCTGCCGACCGTGCCCGACCTGCTCACCTTCGCCAACGAGATGGAGGTCGAGCGGGACCACGCCCTCGACAAGCCGAAGAAGGCGGGCGAGGAGGACCCGTACGCCGAGGAGGACAAGCTCCTCGCGGAGGCGGAGAAGCAGCAGGACGAGGACACCGGCGAGCAGGACATGCTGCCCTTCGAGGCGCTGGAATCCGACGCCGTGTTCGACCGGGTCATGTACAACGGCGCCGAGTTCGGTATGCAGGCCCACCCGGGGAGTGAGGAGGAGCAGGACTACCTCGGGATCCCGGGGCTCCTCGAACCCGACCAGGTGCAGTTGCTGCTCCAGAAGCGGCAGGCCCGGCAGATCGCGCACAGCCGCAAGAAGCCGGACGCCGAGGCCGACCTGGTGGAGCTGCCGGCCGACCGGCGGCCCGTGGTCACCCACAAGGAACTCCTTGAGCTGCGGAAACAGCTCAACGGCATGGTCGGCGCGTACTCCCACCAGAGCGGCAAGCCGCACGGGGTCATCCACACCGAGGTACGGCGGGTGTGCGGCGGACCGCCGAGCGCCGAGGCCACGGCGGGACAGCTGCGCCAGCGGATCGCCAAGGTGCAGGAGTGGGCGACTCGGATGAAGTGAGGGGTGCGTACTGAGGCGCGTACCGAGAGGGCGCTCCGGGGGAGAGTCGGGAGGGTGCGCGCCGGGGCGCGCACCGAGGGGGCGCCCCCGGGTGGCGTGCGCTGCCTTGCGGGGTGTGTGGCGTGCGTCGTGCGCCCGTACATTTCGCGACAAAGCGAAGTAGTCCGTACCGGTCACTGACCGGATTCTGGACGGAGTCTTCCGCTCAGCGAACCGGCTCGTCTACTGTCCCGCTACGCACACGCCCCGTGGCAGCGCCGCCGCGGAGCGCAGCCGTGAAGCGACTCCGCCCGGATCATCCGGGTTCAGCCGATCGGCGGCCTCTGTAGCGCGTCGCCGAACGGGACCGGTGACGCATCAGCCATGACAGGGGTCGCCGCCCTCACCACGAAGGAGTGGGCGTCGTGACCGCGGAGACCTCTCAGACGCTTGATCGGGGACTGCGCGTCCTCAAGTTGCTCGCCGACACCGACCATGGCCTGACCGTCACCGAACTGTCCAACAAGCTCGGGGTCAACCGGACCGTTGTCTACCGCCTGCTCGCCACCCTGGAGCAGCACTCCCTCGTCCGCCGTGACCTGGGCGGACGCGCCCGGGTGGGGCTGGGGGTGCTGCGGCTCGGGCGGCAGGTGCACCCGTTGGTGCGGGAGGCCGCCCTGCCCGCGCTGCGGGCGCTGGCCGAGGACATAGGGGCGACCGCCCACCTCACGCTCGTCGACGGCACCGAGGCACTGGCCGTGGCCGTCGTCGAGCCGACGTGGACGGACTACCACGTGGCGTACCGGGCCGGGTTCCGGCACTCGCTGGACCGGGGGGCCGCGGGGCGGGCCATCCTGTCGGGGCGGCAGCAGCCGGGGGACTGGCCGGGGTACGCGCTCACGCACGGCGAGCTGGAGGCCGGGGCGAGCGGGGCCGCCGCCCCGCTGCTCGGGGTGACGGGCGTCGAGGGCAGCGTGGGAGTGGTGATGCTGGCCGACGCGGTGCCGGAGCGGGTCGGCCCGCGGGTGATGGACGCGGCACGGGAAGTGGCCGACGCGCTCCGGTGACGTGACGTGACGTGAAGTGAAGTGAAGTGAAGTGGCATTGCGTGACGTCCTTCGGGCGCCCTTCGGTTACGCGCACGCCCTCGGGTGACTGGCACGTCCTCCGGTGTCGCGCACGCCTTTCCGGCCGTCCCTAGGGCAGTCGGTTCAGCCAGTCCAGCACGTGTGCGGTGAAGGTGTCCGGCTGCTCCATGTTCACGTAGTGTCCGGCGCCCTCGACGCTGACGGTGTGGCCCTTCGCGGCGACCGTGGCGACCAGGCGTTCGGCCATGGCGATGAGGTCGGGGGCGTCCAGGGCACCGTTGACGGCGAGGGTGGGGACCGTGATGGTGGCGGCGCGGGCCCAGGTGTCCGTGACCGGCACGTACCAGTCCTGCTCGCCGACGGTGTGCTTGAGGGCGGTGGCACGGCTCATCTCCCGTACCCGCCGGACGATGTCGGGGTCCACGTCGTCGACCTCGCGGTGCGGGCCGGCGACCGCCTCGGCGACCACTTCGAGCCAGCCCTCCAGATCGCCTGACATCAGCGTGCCGTAGTACCGGGCGACGCTGTCCTTGGTCCAGGGATCCGTGTACTCGGGCTCGCTGGTGCCGACGCCGCTGACGACGAGGGCGCGTACCAGGTCGGGGTGTTCCAGTGCCGTGTCGACCGCCGTGCCGCCGCCCATCGACATGCCGACCAGGATCGCCGGGCCCGTGTCCAGGTGGCGCAGCAGCGCGGCGAGGTCGTCGGTGAAGCGGAACGGCCTGCTCGCGTTCGCGGAGGCGCCGTGCCCTCGCGCGTCCGGGGCGATGACCCGGTGGCCGGCCGCCGTCAGGGCGGGTACCAGGTCCCGCCACATGGTGTGGTCCGTGAAGCCGCCGTGCAGCAGTACGAGCGGGGTGCCGGAGCCGGTGTCCAGGTAGGCGAGGAGGCCGTCGTCGGACGGGAACGTGTGGGTGCGGACCTGCGAGGCATCAGTCATGACAACCAAGGTGTCATGTTGGTGAGAGAATGACAACCCAGTTGTCATTCTGTGGTGCGGTGGGGGGCGTGGCAGACAATGAGCCCGTGACAGAGACCAATGAGCCGCTGCCGCCCGACGCGCTCGCCGGGCGGCTGTCCGAGGTGTTCGCCGTCCTGGGGCCCCTCTACCGGAGGACCACCCGCGCGCTGGAGCTGAAGGAACGGAAGGAGGGGTTTCCCGTCGGCGTACGCGCGGTCCTGGAGCTGTTGCGCATGGCCGAGCGGCCGATGACCGTGCCGCAGATGGGGCGGACACTGGCGCTGAGCAGGCAGTTCGTGCAGCGCATGGTCAACGAGGCGGCCGGGCGGGACCTCGTCGAGGCCATCCCCAATCCGGCCCACCAGCGCTCCTCCCTGATCCGGCTGACCGACACCGGCCGCACGGCCATCGACGCGCTGGTCGCCCGGGAGAGCGCGCTGCTGAAGCAGGCCGGAGGCGATCTGACAGCGGCCGACGTCGACTCCTGCGTACGGGTCCTGACGCAGCTCCTCGAACTCTTCGAGGACGTGGACGTCAACTGACAGCCGGGCTCGGCCGCCCGCCCGGAACCATGTCGGCGCCCGTCGCGGGCCCGAGGGACACCACCGCCCCCTGGCCGGAAGTACCCCTCACGTTAGATTGACTCCGTGCTCTCTCGTCTCTCCAGTCTTTCGCGTCCCGTCGCCGTAGCCGTGAGTTCCCTGCCGGTGGTGGGGCTGCTCGTCACGGTGGCGTTCGCGCCGTTGCCGTTCTCCGTGGCGCAGCCGGGGATGACGGCGAACGTGCTCGGTGAGAACAAGGGCGAGCCGGTGATCACCATCAGCGGCGCCCCGGCCCGGAAGACCAGCGGCCAGCTGCGGATGACGACGATCGAGGCGACGGGACCGGACGCCCGTGTCGGCCTCGGCGACGTGCTCGACGGCTGGTTCCGCAGCGACCAGGCCGTCATGCCCCGCGAAGCGGTCTACCCCAGTGGTGACACCACCGAGGAGATCCAGGAGCACAACAAGGCCGAGATGAAGGAGTCCCAGGACACCGCCACCGAGGCCGCGCTCGCCTACCTCGGCGAGGACTCCGGTGACGTCGAGGTCACCCTGCGGCTCGCCGACGTCGGCGGCCCCAGCGCGGGCCTGCTCTTCTCCCTCGGCATCATCGACAAGCTCGACGGCGACGGCAGCGGCGGCGACCTCACGGGCGGCCGGGTCATCGCCGGTACGGGCACCATCGACACCGCCGGCAAGGTGGGCGCGGTCGGCGGGGTCGCCCTCAAGACCCAGGCCGCCCGGCGTGACGGCGCCACCGTGTTCCTGGTCCCCAAGGCCGAGTGCGCCGACGCCAAGGCCGAACTGCCCAGGGGGCTGCGGCTCATCCCGGTGACGACCCTGAAGGGCGCGGTGGGCTCCCTCGTCGCGCTGGAGACGGGCAAGGGGACCGTACCCAGCTGCTGACGGCGGCCCTTTCAGGCCCTCAGGCCGGTCAGCCAGTCAGGCCGGTCAGCCAGTCAGGCCGGTCAGCCAGAGGGGCCAGGCATGCCTTCGGTCGGCGTCTCCCGAGGTCCGTCGGCGCGTTCGCGGAGCGCCTCCTGCTCCACCAGCGGGATGATCCGCAGCGGAACGGGGTTCTCCATCACGATCGCGGTGGCGGCCCGGACGATGCCGTCGATACCGACGACCCGGTCGATCACCCGCTGGAGATCGGCGTTCGAACGGGCCACCAGCCGGCACAGCATGTCCCCGCTGCCGGTCGTCGTGTGCAGTTCCAGCACCTCCGGCACGGTCGCCAGGTGAGCCCGTACCTCCGCGCCCTGCCCCTGCCGGATCTGCAGGGTCGCGAACGCCGTGACCGGGTAGCCGAGCGCCGCCGGGTCCACCTCGGGGCCGAAGCCGCGGATGACGCCGTTCGACTGGAGCCGGTCGAGCCGGGCCTGCACCGTGCCCCGCGCGACCCCCAGCCGCCGCGACATCTCCAGCACCCCGATACGGGGCTCACGCGCGAGCAGGACGATCAACCGCCCGTCCAGATGATCGATCGCCACCAGACCTCCCGGGTTGGTCATGCTGTGGGGAACACGGCCCTCGACGCGCCTGCCGCTGAACAGATTGTCCACCGGATCCGTCAACTGTTGCACACCTTGTGAGCGCGGAGGACGCTGCGGTCATGGCAGCCACCTCCGCGCACACACCCGGCACGCACGACGTCCCGCGCACCGCACGGCAGGCTGATCCCTTCCCGGTCAAGGGAATGGACGCGGTCGTCTTCGCGGTGGGCAACGCCAAGCAGGCCGCCCACTACTACTCCACGGCGTTCGGCATGCGCCTCGTCGCCTACGCCGGCCCCGAGACCGGCAGCCGCGAGACGGCGAGCTACGTCCTGGAGAACGGCTCGGCCCGGTTCGTCCTCACCTCGGTCGTCAAACCCGCCACCACCTGGGGCCACTTCCTCGCCGAGCATGTCGCCGAGCACGGCGACGGCGTGGTCGACCTCGCCATCGAGGTCCCCGACGCCCGCCGCGCGTACGCCTACGCCGTCGAACACGGCGCCCGTTCCGTCGCCGAGCCGTACGAGCTGAAGGACGAGCACGGCACGGTCGTGCTGGCCGCGATCGCCACGTACGGCACGACCCGGCACACCCTCGTCGAACGCGCCGGCTACGACGGGCCGTACCTCCCCGGGTACGTCGCCGCCGAGCCCCTCGTCGAGCCGCCCGCGCAGCGTACGTTCCAGGCCATCGACCACTGTGTGGGCAACGTCGAGCTCGGGCGCATGAACGAGTGGGTGGAGTTCTACAACCGGGTCATGGGCTTCACCAACATGAAGGAGTTCGTGGGGGACGACATCGCCACCGAGTACAGCGCGCTGATGTCGAAGGTCGTGGCGGACGGCACGCTCAAGGTCAAGTTCCCCATCAACGAGCCCGCCATCGCCAAGAAGAAGTCCCAGATCGACGAGTACCTGGAGTTCTACGGCGGCGCGGGAGTCCAGCACATCGCGCTCAACACGAACGACATCGTGCGGACGGTACGGACGATGCGGGCGGCGGGGGTCGAGTTCCTCGCCACGCCCGACTCGTACTACGACACGCTGGGGGAGTGGGTCGGGGACACCAGGGTGCCCGTGGACACCCTCCGCGAACTCAGGATCCTGGCGGACCGGGACGAGGACGGGTACCTGCTGCAGATCTTCACCAAGCCGGTCCAGGACCGGCCGACGGTCTTCTTCGAGATCATCGAGCGGCATGGGTCGATGGGGTTCGGCAAGGGGAACTTCAAGGCGCTGTTCGAGGCGATCGAGAGGGAGCAGGAGAAGAGGGGCAACTTGTAGGGCGGGGCGCCCCGTAGCTCGGGGGTGCCTGTTTCGTCGGCGGGTGCGGCTCCGGTGGGGGCTGGCCGCGCAGTTCCCCGCGCCCCTGAAAAGCAGGGGCGCGGGGAACTGCGCGAGAAGCCCCACTCACCCGCACCCGACCAACGCACCCCCGCACCCGACCAACGCACCCCCCGTTCCCTACAACGCACCCCCCGCCGCCCCGTACGCCGCCCCATACGGATTCAACCGCCGCGCCTCCTCCAGATGCCGCCGCCCCGCCGCCTCCAACCCCACCGCCCGCTCGATCACCCCCCGGTGATACGCGTAGGCCGCACTGCGCACCTCCCCACCCCGTGCCCGGTCCGTCGCCCGCCGTGCGAACCCCAGCGCCTCCCCGTCCCGCCCGGCCCGATGCAACGCCCACCCCAGCGCGTCGGCCACCCGCAACCCCGGCTGTCGCTCCCACTCCGCCCGCAGCACCCGCACCGCCTCCGCCGGATCCCCGTGGTCCGCCTCCAGCGCCCCGAGGACGAGCGACTCGTTCACCCCGGCCGCGGTGGACCGCGCCACCAGCGCCCGCACCACGCCGTACTGCTTCCGCGCCTCCCTCGGCCGCCCCAGCGACTCGTACAACTCCCCCAGCCGCAGGGCGACTTCGGCGGACGGCCGCCGCGCCAGCGCCGCCCGGTACGCCCGTACCCCCTCCGCCGTACGCCCCAGCGCGACCAGCGCCCGCGCCCGGCACGCCCCGGCCTCCGGGACGGGATCGAGCTCACTTCCCGCGGAGGCGGACCCGCCGGCCTCGCAGTAGCGCAACGAATGCTCCGCGTCCCCCCGCTCCCAGGCCAGCTCCCCGGCCCGTACCCACCACGCCGCCCCCGCGGCCGACGGGCCCGCCGCCGAGGTCTCGGCGGCCGCCGCGTCCGAGAGCGCCGCCGCCGCGTCCTCACGCGCCCCCTGGTCCCAGGAGACCCGCGCGGCCCGCGCCCTGGCCGCCGGCCCGGAGTCGACGGCGAGCATCCTGTCCCGGGTCGCGCGGGCGGCCTTGTACCGGCCGAGCCCGTCGTACGCGTCGATGAGCAGGGCGTACGAGGTCCAGCGCCCCGGTGCCACCCGTACGGCCTCCTCACCCCACCGCCCCGCCGCCCGGAAGTCGCGGCGGGCGACCGCGAGGGCGGTGAGGCCTTCGAGGGCGTCCGCGTTGCCGTCCGGCCTGAGCCGCAGCGAGGTGCGCAGGGCGCGTTCGGCCCGGGGGTAGTCGGTGACGTCACCGGTCCGCCGGGCCCGCTCGACGTACGCCACGCCGAGCACCGCCCAGGAGGCGTGGTCCCCCGGACGGGCCCGCACCCGGGCCTCCCGCTCCCGCACGGTCGCGACCACGTCGGGCAGCGCGGCGGGCACCCCGGCGGTCAAGCGGGCGGACGAGCGGGCGGGCGCCCCGGCAGCCGCGCCGGCCCCGGCCCGCCGGCCCTCGGCCCCGGCCGCGCCCACGACCCGCGACTCCCGACCGCCGCCCCCGTCACGCCCGTCACCCCCGTCCGGCGGCACCACCATCAGCACACCCCCGAGCACGAAACACCCGACGACGGCCCCCGCCACGCCTCCACCCTGCCCCCAGGCCGGCACCCGGCCCCGCCACCGGCCGGACACCCGCTCCAGCCACGGCACCACCCGTGCCGCCCACGCAGCCCGCTCCTCGTTCTCCACAGACATGTCGTCACTGTGCGTCAATACGACGACCACATCCCGCACCCGAACGCTCGCGCCGACGGGTTCACACCGATGGCCGCGAGTGCGAACCTGTGATCATGAGCCGTATCCAAGCCCCGCCCGACGAGACGACCGGCAACCTCGTCGACCGACTGCTCAGCGGCCTGCCGCCGGAGGCGGTCCTCGTCGACCCGGACGTCACCACCTCCTACGCGAACGACATGGCGAGCTTCTGCGAGGCCGGTGCCCCGGCGGTCGTCGTCCTGCCCCGGACCGTCGAACAGGTGCAGCACGTCATGCGCACCGCCACCGAACTGCGCGTCCCGGTGGTCCCGCAGGGTGCCCGCACCGGCCTGTCCGGCGGCGCCAACGCCTCCGAGGGCTGCATCGTGCTGTCCCTGACGAAGATGGACCGCATCCTGGAGATCAACCCGGTCGACCGCATCGCCGTCGTCGAACCCGGTGTCGTCAACGCCGCCCTCTCCCGCGCGGTCGACGAGCACGGCCTCTCCTACCCGCCGGACCCCTCCAGCTGGGAGATGTGCACCATCGGCGGCAACATCGGCACGGCCTCGGGCGGCCTGTGCTGTGTGAAGTACGGGGTGACCGCCGAGTACGTCCTCGGCCTGGACGTCGTGCTCGCCGACGGCCGGCTGATGTCCACCGGCAGGCGCACCGCGAAGGGCGTCGCCGGTTACGACCTCACGCGGCTCTTCGTCGGCTCCGAGGGCTCGCTCGGCATCGTCGTCCGCGCGACCCTCGCCCTCAAGCCCCGCCCGCCCCGGCAGCTGGTGCTGGCGGCGGAGTTCGCGTCGGCGGCCGCCGCCTGCGACGCGGTGTGCCGGATCATGGCCGGCGGGCACGTCCCCTCACTGCTCGAACTCATGGACCGTACGACGGTGAAGGCCGTCAACGACCTGGCGCACATGGGACTGCCGGAGACCACCGAGGCGCTGCTGCTCGCCGCCTTCGACACCCCGGACCCGGCCGCCGACCTCGCCGCCGTCGGCGCGCTGTGCGAGGCCGCGGGCGCCACCCAGGTCGTCCCGGCGGACGACGCGGCGGAGTCCGAACTGCTGCTCCAGGCACGGCGGTTGTCGCTCACCGCGCTGGAGGCGGTGAAGGGCACGACGATGATCGACGACGTGTGCGTGCCGCGCTCCCGGCTCGGCGAGCTGCTCGACGGCGTCGACCGCATCGCCGAGAAGTACGACCTGACCATCGGGGTCTGCGCACACGCGGGCGATGGCAACACGCACCCCACCGTCTGCTTCGACGCGGCGGACCCCGACGAGTCCCGGCGCGCCCGCGAGTCCTTCGACGAGATCATGGCCCTCGGTCTGGAACTCGGCGGCACGATCACCGGCGAGCACGGAGTGGGCATCCTCAAGAAGGAGTGGCTGGCCCGGGAGCTCGGCCCGGTGGGCATGGAGATGCAGCGGGCGGTGAAGTCCGTCTTCGACCCGCTGAACATCCTCAACCCGGGCAAGCTGTTCTGACGCGTGCTCCGACGCCGTCGTTCCCGAGGAACGTGCCTCACTGGGCGAGGAGTTCGGCCAGGCCGTCGTCGATGCCCAGCATGTCGAACTCCGAGCCCGGCGGGACCATCCGCAGGGTCCGCTCCAGCCAGGCCGACACCGCGGTGGCCGACGCTTCGAGCAGCGCGTCCCCGTCCGGCGAACTGAGCGCCATCAGGACGACGCTGCGGCCCGACACCTTCGTCGGCCACACCCGCACGTCCCCGTGCCCGCACGGCCGGAACACCCCCTCGACCAGCAGCTCCCGCGCGAACGTCCAGTGCACCGGCCGGTCGGAGTTGACGTGGAAGGTGATGTGGACGGCGTACGGGTCGTCGCCGCGGTAGGCCAGTCTGGCCGGCACGGGGATGCTGCGCTCGGGCGACAGGACGAGTCTGAGCTCCAGCTCGCGTTCCACGACGGTGTGCCGCATGGTGATCGTTCCTCTCTCGTAGAGGGCCCCGTGGGCGGGCCCGTACGAGTGAGAGGGGCGTGGGCCCCGAAGCATTACGCGGGTTCGCGAAACTCTTTTCCGACGAGTCCGCCGACCGCCCGCGGACGCCGACGCCTCCCGCTCCGCCCGTAGCAGATCCGTGGGCGAATGGGGCGGGTCCGGAGGCAGCGGTCATGGACCGGGCCGGCGTCTGGTAGATCTGGATGCCTCCACCCGACCCACGAGCAGATACGGGACGACGGACATGAGCGCCCCAACCCCGGCCCCCGGCGACGACAGGCCCCGCGAAGGGTATTACCCGGACCCGTCCATTCCTGGATATGTCCGGTACTGGAACGGCGCGGCCTGGGTGCCGGGTACGAGCCGTCCGGCGCCCTCGGACGGTGAGCCGCTCGCCCCGCCGCCCGGCTCCGGCCCGTCCGGCGCCGTGGAGGAGACGGGCCCGCACTTCTTCGACGAGGACCCCGCGGGCGACGGCGGCGCGGCGCGGCCGGCCGCCGACAGCGCCCTGCACGGCTCCCGCCCCGAGCCCGCCTCCGCGTGGGGCGCCGACCGCTCCCGCCAGACCGGCTTCGGCGGCGACAACGACCGCCGGGTGTCCTGGGGTTCCGCCCGCGGCGCCGACCCCCGCCTCTCCCTCTCGGCCGGCGCGGGTGGTACGGCCGGCACGGGGGACACCGGTGGCGCCGCCGACGGCTCCGCCGTCCCGGCCGCGCCCGCCGGCTCCCCGGCCTTCGGCGACCCCGGGCGGACGGCGAGCACGGACGGCACGGCGACCATCCCGCCGGCGGACGAGGCCGGGGCCACGCCGGGCACGGTCGTCTTCCGGCGCCCGAACGGCTCCGGGCGCCCGGATTCGGCCGAGAGCGCGGAACCCGCGCCGTCGGACGGCACCATGACCTTCCGTCCGTCCTCGCCCACGGGGCAGCAGGACGGGGCCGCCCCCGTGGCCCCCGCCGCCTTCGGCGTGCCCCTGACCCCGGCGCAGGTCGCCGCCCAGCAGGCCCTGGGGCTCGCCCCGCAGTCCTCGTCGCCCGCGTCGGCGCCGTCCGGTCCTCAGCAGGGCCCGCAGACGCCGCCCGCCGCGCAGGACCCGTCGGTGCCGCAGCAGGGTCCGCGGCCTGGCCCGGCGGTCCCGGCGGCAGCGGCCGCCGCCCCGGCCCCGGCGCCCTCGGCCACCGCTCCGGCGACCCCGGCCGCTCCTGCCGTGCCGGGCCCGCAGCAGCCCCCGTTCGGTGGCGCCTTCCCACCGGCCCCGCAGTCCCCGCAGTCGGCCCCGGTCCCCAACCTCGCGCCGGGTGTGCCGCCGCAGTCCACCGCCCCGCAGTCCGCCGACACCCCGATGGCCGCGGGCATCGGCGGCGGGCAGCCCTCCTGGGCCCAGCAGGTGCACCAGTTGGCCGGGGGCGACGGGGAGCAGCCGGTCGCGCCGTGGAAGCCGGTCGTCGAGGACCCCTTCCAGGCGGCCGCGCGGCGGCAGTCCGAGGCCAGACCGGCGGGGCTCGGCAGACGGCTGGCCGCCCGGCTGGTGGACAGCCTGGTCGTCGGCGGCGTCACGGCCGTGGCCGCCGTGCCGTTCGGCACCAAGGCGGTCGACCACATCGACGAGAAGATTGAGGCGGCCAGGCTCTCCGGCGAGCGGGTCACCGTCTGGCTGGTCGACGGCACGACCTCCGTCTACCTGGGCATCGTCCTGGGCGTCCTGTTCCTCGTCAGCGCCCTCTACGAGGTGCTGCCCACCGCCAAGTGGGGCCGCACCCTCGGCAAGAGGGTGTTCGGCATCGAGGTCCGGGACATCGAGGGCCACGAGCCGCCGTCCTTCATGGGCTCACTGCGGCGCTGGCTCGTCCACACCGTCTCCGGGCTGCTGGGCGTCGGTGTCCTCGGTCTGCTGTGGTGCGTGTGGGACAAGCCGTGGCGCCAGTGCTGGCACGACAAGGCGGCCCATACGTTCGTGGCGGGCGACTAGCGGGCCCCCCGGGCTCCTCGCCGGGGCCGTACTCCGGACGGCCCCGTGCCGGATGCGGAGGCGGGGGGTTCGCGGTCGACTCGGGCCATGAGTACCGAACCGCCGCCCTTCGGCTCCGGTCAGTCCCCGGACGACGACCCGTTCAGGAAGCAGCAGCCCCCGCCGCGGCAGGGCGGCGGCTCCCCGTACGACCCGCCGCCCCAGCAGCCGCCGTACGGGGAAGGCGGCGGGCAGCCGCCGCACGGCAGTCAGCCGCCGCCCTACGGTGGCCAGCAGCCTCCCTACGGCGGCGGTCCCTACGACGGTGACCCCTACGGCGGCGGGCCGTACCCCAACGACCCGCTCTCCGGCATGCCGCCGCTCGCCGACAGCGGGAAGCGGGTGCTCGCGCGGATCCTCGACATGATCCTGGTGGGGATCGTGGTGGGGCTGCTCGCCTGGGCGTTCCGGATCAGCCAGTACACCGTGGACTCGGACGACTTCGAGTTCGGCAAGTCCCTGGCCCAGGAGGCGCTGGCGGCGGTCCTCTACATCGCCTACGACACGTACTTCACCGTCCGGAACGGCCAGACTCTCGGCAAGAAGCTGCTGCGCCTGCGGGTGGCGAACCTCAACGACGGCTCCACGCCCTCCGTGCAGACCGCGCTGCTGCGCGCGGCCGTGCTGTGGATCCCCTTCGCCTTCTGCTGCGCCTGCGTCTGGACGGCGATCGCGGGCGGCTGGAGCTTCTTCGACAAGCCCTACAAGCAGGGCCTGCACGACAAGGCGGCCAAGACGGTGGTGGTCAGCACCGGTTGAGCGGCGCGAGCGGGCACGGGGGGCGCACGACGACGGCGGGTCCGTGGACCACGGGCCCGCCGAAGCGTTTCCTCAGGCTGTCACCGAGTGCCGGCTCAGGAACCCATCCGTTCGTGCACGGGCTCCCGTACGGCCTCGGACCGCGCGGTCACCCGGCTTCGGGCCGGGGCGGCGGCGGAGGCCTTGGAGCGTGCCGCGGGGCGGGCGGAGGCGCCTGGCGCGGACTTGGGCAGCGGCACCGCCAGCGCGACGAGCAGGCCCAGGGCCAGGGCGGACAGGGCGATCACCGCGATGCCCGCGCCGGAACTCGTCTGTGACAGCAGCAGCATGGCGAGGGTGGACAAGATCACGGTGCAGGAGCCGTAGGCGAGCTGTGCGGTCGTCGGACGAGGCATGGCAATCGTGTCCTCGGGTGGGAATCAAAGGTGAAGCAGTGCAGTCGGCTTGGCTTCTGCCGACCTCCGGCGTTCCGCCAATCGACTCTATTCGCCAGGGTGCCCGAGTGGAACGACGGGTAAGCGTGACCTGACACACGGTGCCGGGTGCACAGGGGGCGCACGGATTCATGGGGTCCGGCAAGTGGACGCATATGCGCGCCGGTTCGAGAGGCGGACGAGAGGGCGGACGGGCGGCGGGGCCTCACGCGTAACGACCGGATAACGAACAAGCGCTTCCCCTGGACGCCGATAATCCACTTGACCTGATCAAGTCAAGATCTGTTTTTTAAGTCGAAACTCCGGTCGAATGACGCCACTTGACTACACGCGTATACCGCGCGCGGACTCCTCCACGATCGGGGCCATCCCCCTTCCGCGCGAACGGTACGCGGGGGAGGAACTCAAGTGACCAGTAGACCCTGGACGTACAGGGCGGCGGCGATCGGCGTCGCGGTCGCCACGGCGGCGGCGACCCTGTCCGCGTTCACCGTGGCGCAGGCCGCGGACACCGCTCCGGCGGCGTCCGCCGACCGGCACGACCCGGCGGACCACGAGCACGCCGACGACCACGACCTCGAAGGCCCCCTGAGCAAGACCCAGGAGGCCCAGCGCGAGGAAGCCCTGCAGCAGGTCATATCCGGCGACGCCACGGTCAAGGACCGCGACGGCTCGCAGGTCGTGCAGCTGAAGAGCAAGAAGGGCAAGAGCAAGTACGTCGAGCTCGGCCGCGAGAAGACCGACAAGATCTTCACGATCCTGGTCGAGTTCGGCGACGAGATCGACAGCCGCTACGGCGGCACCCCCGGTCCGCTGCACAACCAGATAGCGGAGCCGGACCGCACCCAGGACAACTCCACGGCCTGGCAGGCGGACTACGACCAGAAGCACTTCCAGGACCTGTACTTCGGCACCGGCAAGAAGACCGAGTCGATGAAGAAGTACTACGAGAAGCAGTCCTCGGGCCGCTACTCGATCGAGGGCGAGGTCTCGGACTGGGTCAAGGTCCCCTACAACGAGGCCCGCTACGGCAACAACGCCTGCGGCCAGAGCACCTGCTCCAGCGTGTGGAACGTGGTCAGCGACGGTCTCACCTCCTGGGTCGCCCAGCAGAAGGCAGCGGGGCGCACCGACGCGGAGATCAAGGCGGACGTCGCCGAGTTCGACGAGTGGGACCGTTACGACTTCGACGGCGACGGCGACTTCAACGAGTCCGACGGCTACATCGACCACTTCCAGATCGTGCACGCCGGTGAGGACGAGTCCGCGGGCGGCGGCGCGCAGGGCGAGGACGCCATCTGGGCGCACCGCTGGTACGCGTTCGGCTCGGACGCCGGCGCGACGGGCCCCGAGGGCAACAAGCTCGGCGGCGCCAAGATCGGTGACACCGGCATCTGGGTCGGCGACTACACCATCCAGCCGGAGAACGGCGGACTCGGTGTCTTCGCCCACGAGTACGGCCACGACCTCGGTCTGCCGGACCACTACGACACCCAGGGCGGCGACAACTCCACCGGCTTCTGGACCCTGATGTCCTCCGGTTCCTGGCTCGGCACCGGCAAGGAGGCCATCGGCGACCTCCCCGGCGACATGACCGCCTGGGACAAGCTCCAGCTCGGCTGGCTCAACTACGACACGGCGAAGGCCGCGACGAAGTCGAAGCACAAGCTGGGTGTGGCGGAGTACAACACCAAGGACAAGCAGGCCCTCGTGGTCGAGCTGCCGAAGAAGAAGGTCACCACCGAGATCGTCGAGCCCGCGCAGGGGTCGGCCCAGTGGTGGAGCGGCAGCGGTGACAACCTCTCCAACACGCTGACCCGTTCCGTGGACCTCACGGGCAAGTCCTCGGCCGCGCTGACCCTGGACGGCTGGTACGACATCGAGGCCGAGTACGACTACCTCTACACCGAGGTGTCGACCGACGGCGGCGCCAACTGGACCGCGGTCGACGGCACGGTGGACGGCGCGGCGATCCCGCGCGACGCGAGCGGCAAGCCCGCGCTGACCGGCTCCTCCGCCGCGTACAAGAAGCTGTCGTACTCCCTGGACGCCTACGCGGGCCAGAAGTTCGACCTCCGCTTCCGTTACCAGACCGACGGCGGTGTGGCCCCGAAGGGCTTCGCGGCCGACTCGATCACGGTGACCGCCGACGGTTCCGCCGTCTTCTCGGACGACGCGGAGAGCGCGGACGCGGCCTGGACCGCCAAGGGCTTCTCCCGCATCGGCGCGTCGATCACGGACGACTACGCGCAGTACTACATCGCCGAGAACCGTCAGTACGTGTCGTACGACAAGACGCTGAAGGTCGGCCCGTACAACTTCGGCTTCTCGACCACGCGTCCGTCCTGGGTGGAGCACTTCCCGTACCAGAACGGCCTGTTGATCTGGAAGTGGGACACCTCGCAGGCGGACAACAACACCAGCGTGCACCCCGGTACGGGTCTGCTCCTGCCGGTCGACTCGCACCCGGCGGCGCTGAAGTGGGCCGACGGCACGGTGATGCGCAGCCGGATCCAGTCCTACGACTCGCCCTTCAGCCTCTACCGCACGGACGGTCTGAAGCTGCACAAGGCGGACGTGCTGACGAGGATCCCGTCGTCGAAGGGTGTGTCCACGTTCAACGACCGGACCAACACCTACTACGACGAGGCGACCCCGCTGGCCGGTGTCAAGATCACTGACACCAACACCAAGATCAAGATCGTCAAGGAGGCCGTGGATGGCTCCACGATCTCGGTCCAGGTTGGCCCCGCGGTGAAGTAAATAGCGTTTGCGCAGGTCAGAGCATGTTCGGCCGTGACCCTCTTGGCGGGTCGCGGCCGGACGTGTTTAGGTGCGGGGTGTGGTCTTCTTATTGACACCGACATCGACTCTGACGCTCACGGGGGTGTGACCTGCATGGCCGCAGGAGGTTTCTGCAAGCTGCCGGACGGCAATGTCGTCGTCGCCCTGAACCTGCCGGGGGCGACGGCGCCGGGCCCTCCGGGCACCAGCTGGGCCCCGGCGGACGACGGCTCCGTACGGGTCCTGGTCCTCGCCGCGAACCGGGCGCGAGCCCTGACCCGGCTCCGCAATCTGGGCATGCGAGCGGTCTACCTCCGCGGCAACGCGGCGCCTCCGACCCCGGACGAGATCACGGCCGTCCTGCACCACCCGGACGGCCTCATATGGCGCACGTCCCCGGTCGGCCCGGCCCCGACGACCCCGGAGCTGTGGCACCCGATCAGAGCGCTTCTGAGGAGGCCGACGGTACGGGTGTGACCGCCGGCCGGGCTCGTCCAGCGCGCTCCCGGCCACGCCTGTCCAGTGGGGCTCCTCGGCCGGCTCCCGTCCAGCGGGGCGGGACCGGGGCGGGGCCCGCTACACCACCGGCTTGCCCGACAGTTCCACGCCCGCCTCGCGGAGTTCCTCCAGGGCGCGTTCGGTCGTCTCCTCGGCCACGCCTGCCGTCAGGTCCAGGAGGACCTGGGTGCGGAAGCCCTCACGGGCGGCGTCCAGGGCGGTGGCGCGCACGCAGTGGTCCGTGGCGATGCCGACGACGTCGACCTCGGTGATGTCACGGGCCCGGAGCCAGTCGGCGAGGGAGACACCGTTCTCGTCGGCGCCCTCGAAACCGCTGTACGCCGCCGCGTACGCCCCCTTGTCGAACACGGCGTCCACCGCGCCGGAGGCGATCGCCGGGGCGAAGTTCGGGTGGAAGCCCACCCCCTCCGTACCGGCGACACAGTGCGCCGGCCAGGAGTGCGCGTAGTCGGGGTTGTCGGAGAAGTGGCCACCGGGGGCGATGTGGTGGTCACGGGTGGCCACCACATGCTGGTAGCCGGGACCGGCCGCCTGGCCGATCAGCTCGGTGATGGCGGCGGCCACATCGGCACCGCCGGCCACCGCGAGGCTGCCCCCCTCGCAGAAGTCGTTCTGCACGTCGACGACGATCAAGGCGCGGCGCATGGTGTCGGTGTCCTTACGACTCTTCGGTTCTCGGGTGTGGGGTGAGTGCGGGTACGGGTGCGATGGGAAACTGCGAACTTCCGAGCCTAGAGACTTCGAGGGCTGTTCGGGAGGGGGCATCCGGCGCTCGCTCGATGCGCGGGCCGGAGCACGGGCCCACCACGCGGGCGCCAGGGGGCTCGCAGGAGAGCGCACCGGACACATTCGCTCCGGCCCACCCCCAGCGTGCCCCCGCCCGCCGCCCCTCACGTACCCGAGCGGCTCAGACGTACTCCGTCGGAATGACCGCCTCGCCGCGCGACAGCTGCGTCGCCGACAGCGGCAGACCGGCCCGCGCGGTCGCGTGCCGTTCGCGGACGACGTCCAGCGGCTCCCGGGAGAGCACCCGCCCGTCCTTGACCAGCGGGACCAGCAGCTGACGGTCCTGGAGGTCGTCCGGTACCGGCCCGGTGCCGATCACCTCGGCCTCCGCCACCCCGTGCTCGTCCAGCCGCCGGGCCGCCCACTTGCGGCCCCCGACGGACGTCTTCCCGCCGCTGGACTTCTTCGCCACCGGCACCAGCGGGTCCGTGGGGTCCGCCGACTCCGCCCGGGCGACGAGCTTGTAGACCATCGAGCAGGTGGGGTGCCCGGACCCGGTCACCAGCTGCGTCCCGACGCCGTACGCGTCCACGGGCGCCGCCGCCAGCGAGGCGATGGCGTACTCGTCGAGGTCCGAGGTCACGATGATCCGGGTGTCCGTCGCGCCCAGCTCGTCCAGCTGCTGCCGCACCCGGTGGGCCACGAGGAGCAGGTCGCCGGAGTCGATGCGCACGGCGCCGAGCTCGGGCCCGGCGATCTCCACGGCGGTCCGTACGGCCTCGGTGACGTCGTAGGTGTCGACGAGCAGCGTGGTGTTCCGGCCCAGCGAGTCCACCTGGGCCTGGAAGGCGTCCCGCTCGCGGTCGTGCAGCAGGGTGAAGGCGTGGGCGCTGGTGCCCACCGTCGGGATGCCGTAGCGGAAGCCGGCGGCCAGGTCCGAGGTGGAGGTGAAGCCGCCGACGTACGCGGCGCGCGAGGCGGCCACGGCGGCCAGCTCGTGCGTGCGCCGGGCGCCCATCTCGATCAGCGGGCGCCCCCCGGCGGCGCTGGACATCCGGGAGGCGGCGGCCGCGATCGCCGAGTCGTGGTTGAGGATGGACAGGATCACGGTCTCCAGGAGCACGCACTCCGCGAAGGTGCCCTCGACCCGCATGATCGGCGACCCCGGGAAGTACACCTCGCCCTCCTGGTAGCCCCACACGTCCCCGCCGAAGCGGTAGCCGGCGAGCCAGTCGAGGGTCTCGGCGTTGACGATGGAGCGCTCGCGCAGGAAGCCGAGGACGCCCGGGTCGAAACGGAAGTTCTCCACGGCGTCCAGCACCCGTCCGGTGCCGGCGACCACGCCGTACCGGCGTCCCTCCGGAAGCCGCCTGGTGAAGACCTCGAACACCGATCGCCGCTCGGCCGTGCCCGCCTTCAGGGCGGCCTGCAGCATCGTGAGTTCGTAGTGGTCCGTGAAGAGCGCGGTCGAGGGGACGTCGACCGGCAAACCAAGGTCCGCTGTGTTCATGGCAAGGGATCGTACTCCCATTTCGTCAGTCTGACGATTTCCGGTCGATCTCCGGTGGATCTCCGGTGGATCTCCGGTGGATCTCCGGTGGATCTCCGGCCGATCCGCGCCGGATCGTTTCTCGTAGCCCCAGGTCGGAGGCCCGCATTTGTGCGGGCACCCCCCTGTGGTGGCAGCATGGGCCGTGTGACGGCAGCCGTACCCATGGAGATCGAGAAGACCGAGTCGGCGGAGGAGGCCTTCGCCGTACCCGAACCCGACGTGCCGTGGGTGACGATCGTCCACAACGACCCGGTGAACCTCATGAGCTACGTCACCTATGTCTTCCAGACGTACTTCGGGTACTCGAAGGACAAGGCCACCAAGCTCATGCTCGACGTCCACCACAAGGGCCGCGCGGTCGTCTCCAGCGGAACACGCGAGGAGATGGAACGCGACGTGCAGGCCATGCACGGCTACGGTCTGTGGGCCACCCTCCAGCAGGACCGGAAGTAGCGACGCACCTGATGCCAGGACAATTCGAATCGCTCCCCGGCGGCGGCGCGGCCGTCGCGCTCGACGAGGTCGAGATCTCCATCATCCGCTCGCTGGCGGTGCAACTCCTGGAGCTGATCGGGCCGGGGCCCGCCGGGGACGCCCCCGACGACCCGCTCGCCGAGCTCTTCGCCGAGGGTCCGAGCGAACCGCCCAAGGATCCCGTCCTGCTCCGGCTGTTCCCGGACGCCTACAGCGACCCCGAGGGCACCCCGACGGCCCGGGAGGCCGAGGAGCAGCGGGCGTACTCCTCGGAGTTCCGCCGCTTCACCGAGAACGACCTGCGGGCCGGTAAGCGCGACAACGCCCTCGCGGTGATCCACTCCCTGGACGCGCTGGCCGCGACCGGTGAGGGCGGGGCCGTGCTCAAGCTGTCGACCCAGGAGTCCCGGCAGTGGCTCGGCTCCCTCAACGACCTGCGGCTGGCCATCGGCTCCCGCCTCGACGTCGTCGACGAGGAGGACACCGACCTCCTCTACCACCTACCGGACGAGGACCCCCGCAAGCCGATGGTGATGGCGTACCTGTGGCTGGGCGGCCTCCAGGACTCCCTCGTCGCCACGCTGATGCCCTGAGGAATCCGTCTCGGTTTTCCCGGGTGTTCGCTCAGAGGACACTCAAATCCGAATAACGATCGCGTCACCACGCCCGCGAGGGATGCCCTCGCGGGTGTTTTTTGTCCGCTTCTCCCTGTGCCGTGCGCCACACGGCGTCCAGTTGATCACTACGGCGGCCGTGTTAAATCTTCACGATCGCCCGACGGACGCCACCCATGTCCGCTCGGGTGCGCCACCGAGTCGGCCATCGCCGGCCAGGCACCGCTCCATCACATCCGGGGGGATCGGAACCCGATCCGGGGTCGACGAACGACTCTGATCGGCCCAGCGTGGAGAAAGGCGCAACGACACATGACCTCCGCTCAGGTCAACAACAGCGGCGACGAAGCCGTGCGCGGCGACGCACCCGAAGAGGGGTACGAGCGCGGGCTCGGCAGCCGCCAGGTCCAGATGATCGCGATCGGCGGCGCCATCGGCGTCGGCCTCTTCCTGGGAGCCGGGGCGAACATCGCCAAGGCCGGTCCCAGCCTGATCTTCATGTACGCCCTCGCCGGCGTCATCATCTTCTTCATCATGCGGGCCCTCGGCGAGCTGCTGCTGTACCGCCCGGTCTCCGGCTCCTTCGCGGAGTACTCCCGCGAGTTCCTCGGCCCGTTCTTCGGCTATTTCACCGGCTGGACGTACTGGCTGATGTGGGTCGTCACCGGCATGGCCGAACTCACGGCCGCCGCGATCTACGTCAACTACTGGTGGCCCGACATCCCGCGCTGGGTGACCGCCCTGGTCTTCCTGGTGATCCTCTTCGGCGCCAACCTGATCTCGGTGAAGCTCTTCGGCGAGATCGAGTTCTGGTTCTCCATGGTCAAGGTCACCGCCCTGCTCGGCATGATCGTGATCGGCCTCGGCGTCCTCACCTTCGGCTTCAGCGCCGCCGGTGACACGGCCGCCGTCTCCAACCTGTGGGCCTTCGACGGGTTCTTCCCCAAGGGCGTCGGCTCGTCCCTGATGACCCTCCAGGGCGTGATGTTCGCCTACCTCGCCGTCGAACTGGTCGGCGTCACGGCCGGTGAGTCGGAGAACCCCGAGAAGACCCTCCCCAAGGCCATCAACACCCTGCCCTGGCGGATCGCGCTCTTCTACGTCGGCGCCCTCACCGTCATCCTCTGCGTGGTGAAGTGGACCGAGTTCGCGCCCGGCGTGAGCCCCTTCGTCGCCGCCTTCGCCAAGATCGGCATCCCGGCGGGCGCCGCCATCGTCAACTTCGTGGTCCTGACGGCGGCCCTGTCCTCCTGCAACTCGGGCATGTACTCCACCGGCCGCATGCTGCGCACCCTCGCGGACAACGGCGAGGCCCCGCGCGTCTTCAGCAAGCTGTCGTCGACGAAGACCCCGGCGTTCGGCATCACCGTCTCGGTGCTCTTCATGGGCATCGGCGTGATCCTGAACTACATCGTCCCGGAGAAGGCCTTCGGCTACGTCGTCTCCGTCGCCACCGCCGCCGGCATCTGGACGTGGCTGATGATCCTGATCAGCCACGTCCTCTACCGCCGCGGCGTGGACGCCGGCCGCCTGCCCGCCTCGTCCTTCCCGGCCCCCGGCGGCGCCAAGTGCAGCTGGGTCGCCATCGTCTTCCTGCTCTTCGTCACCGGCCTCATCGCCTACGACGCCGACTCCCGCGTCTGCCTCTACGTCATGGCCGGCTGGGCCGTGGCCCTCGGCATCGGCTGGCTCGTGCTGAAGAGCCGCAACCCGGAGGTCACCGAGCGCCGCGACGCGGAGTTCGAGAAGGTCGGCTGACCCGGCACGCCAAGGGCCGCGCGCCCCTGGTCCCAGCATGTGGGCCGTTCCGTACCACCCCCCGGTACGGAACGGCCCTTCTGCATATCCTGGCGACCATGCTGACCATCACCCAGGCCCTCGTCGACCAGATCGTCGCCCACGCGCGCAAGGACCACCCCGACGAGGCGTGCGGCGTCGTCGCCGGACCGGCGGGCTCGGACCGCCCCGAGCGCTTCATCCCGATGCTGAACGCGGCCATGTCGCCCACGTTCTACGAGTTCGACTCCGGCGACCTGCTCAAGCTCTACCGCGAGATGGACGACCGCGACGAGGAGCCCGTGGTCATCTACCACTCCCACACCGCCACCGAGGCCTACCCCTCGCGCACCGACATCTCCTACGCGAACGAGCCCGGCGCCCACTACGTCCTGGTCTCCACCGCCGACACCGACGGCCTCGGCGACTTCCAGTTCCGCTCGTACCGCATCGTCGAGGGCGAGGTCACCGAGGAGGACGTGCGGATCGTCGACGCCTACTGAACCGTCGGCGGACCACGTTCACGGCTACGGTGGTCCTGCCCAGGCGTACGCCCGCGCACGCACCCAACTGCCCGTGACGGAGACGGTGTTGACACAGCAGACGCGACGACTGCCCGGCCGGCGCCCCACCCTCGACGACGTGGCACGCGGCTCGGGTGTCTCGAAGTCCACCGTGTCACGGGTGATCAACGGCGAGGACAAGGTGCGCGCGGAGGTCGTCGAACGGGTCCGGGAGGTCATCGCCGAACTGGGCTACGTCCCGAACTCCGCCGCCCGCCAGCTGGTCACCCGCCGCAACAACGCCATCGCCGTCGTCGCCAGCCAGCCGCAGAACCGGCTCTTCATCGACCCCTTCTTCGACCTCCACATCCGGGGCATCCGCAAGGAACTGGTGGCCCACGGCGCCCAGCCCGTCCTGCTCTTCCTGGAGGAGCCCGAGGAGTACCCCCGGGTCGGTGAATTCCTCGGCGGCGGCCACGTCGACGGCGCCCTGCTGTTCTCCCTGCGCGCCGACGACCCGCTGCCCGGCATGATCGACCGGCTCGGCCTGCCCGCCGTCTTCGGCGGCCGGCCGCTGGTCCGCGACGGCGAGCCCGCGCACGACCGCGTGTACGTCGACGCCGACAACCGGGGCGGGGCCCGCGAGGCCGTCCGCCACCTGGTCGCCCTGGGCCGGGAACGCGTCGCCACGATCACCGGCCCCGTCGGCCAGGAGGCATCGGCGCTCGACCGCCTGGACGGCTACCGGGACGTCCTGCCGGACGCCTCGCCCCTCCTGGTCGAACACTCCGACTACACCCGGCAGGGTGGGGTCGACGCCATGACCGCGCTCCTCGACCGCCGCCCCGACCTGGACGCCGTCTTCGTCGCCTCCGACCTCATGGCCTCCGGCGCGCTCCAGGTGCTGCGCGAGCGGGGCCGCCGGGTGCCGGACGACGTGGCCGTCGTCGGCTTCGACGACCTCGCGCCCATCGCCGAGCACACCGATCCGCCGCTGACCACCGTCCACCAGGACATCGAGGGCATGGGCCGGCTGATGGCCCGGCTGCTGTTCACTCACGGCGACGACGGCCCCACGGACGGCGGGGCGACGGCGCCGGGCCCCCAGTCGTCGGTGATCACGCCGACGCGGCTCGTCGTACGGCAGTCCGCCTGACAGGCGTACGGGCGGCGTACGGGCGGTGGCCGAGCAGTGGTCGAGCGGTGTTCGGGCGGTGTTCGGGCGGTGCTCGGGCAGCGGCTGAGCGGTGGTCGAGCGTGTGACCGAACCGCCGCTGAGGTGGGTGGTCTCACTCCCCGGCCCGAAAACGTCCGGCATGTGGGATCACATTCCGGGACCCGGACCGGGAATCGATACGATGAGCGCATGGTTTTTGACGACGTGAGCGAGAAGACGCCGGGCGCACTGCTCGTGGCGCGGCTGCACGTCGACCTGTGCAGGCTTGCCAGCGCCATCTGTTGACGCCGACCCCTGCCGCCGTACGGCCGTGAGCCGCGGCGCCGACACCTGTGTGACCACGCACTCCGCGCTGCCGCGCGCCACCGACCCACCACTCCCGACAGGAGCCGCACACCATGGCCATCGAGGTCCGCATCCCCACCATCCTCCGCCAGTACACCGACGGTCAGAAGGCGGTGGAGGGGGCCGGCGCCACCCTCGCCGAGCTGTTCACCGACCTCGAGAGCCGTCACGCGGGCATCCAGGCGCGCATCGTGGACGGCGGTGAACTGCGCCGCTTCGTCAACGTCTACCTGAACGACGAGGACGTCCGCTTCCTGGAGGGCATCAACACCAAGCTGTCCGACGGCGACAACGTGACGATCCTGCCGGCCGTGGCCGGCGGCATGGCCTGATCACCCATGCGCTACGACTCCCCGCTGGCCGCGGTCGGCAACACCCCTCTGGTGTGCCTGCCGCGGCTGTCGCCGTCCGCCGACGTCCGGATCTGGGCGAAGCTGGAGGACCGCAACCCGACGGGTTCGGTCAAGGACCGGCCCGCCCTGCACATGATCGAGCAGGCGGAGAAGGACGGGCGGCTGACCCCCGGCTGCACCATCCTGGAGCCCACCTCGGGCAACACGGGCATCTCCCTCGCCATGGCGGCCAAGCTCAAGGGCTACCGCATGGTCTGCGTCATGCCCGAGAACACCTCGCAGGAACGGCGTGACCTGCTCGGCATGTGGGGCGCCGAGATCATCTCGTCCCCGGCCGCCGGCGGCTCCAACACGGCCGTACGCGTCGCCAAGGAACTCTCCGCCGAGCACCCCGACTGGGTGATGCTCTACCAGTACGGCAACCCCGACAACGCGGGCGCCCACTACGCGACGACGGGCCCGGAGATCCTGGCGGACCTCCCCTCCATCACCCACTTCGTCGCCGGTCTCGGCACCACCGGCACCCTGATGGGCGTGGGCCGCTACCTCCGCGAACAGAAGCCGGACGTCAAGATCGTCGCCGCCGAGCCGCGCTACGACGACCTCGTCTACGGCCTGCGCAACCTCGACGAGGGGTTCGTGCCGGAGCTCTACGACGCGTCGGTCCTCACCACCCGCTTCTCCGTCGGCTCCGCCGACGCGGTGACGCGCACACGGGAGCTGCTGCAGCAGGAGGGCATCTTCGCTGGCGTCTCCACGGGGGCCGCGCTGCACGCCGCTATCGGGGTCGGCAACAAGGCGGTCAGGTCCGGCGAGCCGGCCGACATCGTCTTCGTGGTCGCCGACGGCGGCTGGAAGTACCTGTCGACGGGCGTCTACACCGCCGCGACGACGGAAGAGGCCATCGAGACGCTGCAGGGCCAGCTCTGGGCGTAGGGGCGCGTTCCGGGGTGGGCCGGGGGGTGCGTTGTCGGGTGCGGCTCCGGTGGGCCTTCTCGCGCAGTTCCCCGCGCCCCTGAAAGACCAGGCCCTGCGGGCCTGAAAAGCCAGGGGCGCAGCCCCTGCTTTTCAGGGGCGCGGGGAACTGCGCGAGCAACCCCACTCACCCGCACCCGACAACGCACCCCCTTCGGCTCCCTCCTTCGGCTCCCCTCTCCGGCTCCCCCGGACGGGCCCATCACCAGCCGAACCGGTGACAGCACAGGTGAGTTCGCCCACAACGGCCCCTGGCGGAGGAGCGACGCACCCTTTTGCGCCTTACGCTCAACGGACCGCACCAACCGTGTTGCACCCATGTCCGTCCTTCGCAACCCCGCCACCCGCAAAACGCAACCCGTCTGCACGTCACGACTGACACGACTGTCACGACTTCACGCCAGCGCGGAGGTTACAGCTCCCATGAAGCTCACCGTCGTCGGCTGCTCGGGGTCGTTCCCGTCCGCGGAATCGGCCTGTTCGAGCTACCTCGTAGAGGCCGACGGCTTCCGGCTGCTCCTCGACATGGGCAACGGTGCCCTGGGCGAGCTGCAGCGCCACTGCGGTCTCTACGACCTCGACGCGATCTTCCTCAGCCATCTGCACGCCGACCACTGCATCGACATGTGCGCGTATTTCGTCGCACGGTACTACCGCCACGACGGCGGCCGCTGCGACCCCATCCCGGTCTACGGACCCGAAGGCACCGAGCAGCGCCTGACCACGGCCTACGCCGACACCCCGTCCGCCTCCTCCATGAGCGAGGTCTTCGACTTCCACACGGTCAAGCCGAGCACGTTCGAGATCGGCCCGTTCACCGTCCACACGGAACGGGTCGCCCACCCCGTCGAGGCGTACGGCATCCGCATCGAACACGGCGGCCGGGTCCTGACGTACTCCGGGGACACCGGCGTCACCGACACCCTGGACGAACTGGCGCGCGACGCCGACCTGTTCCTGTGCGAGGCCGCCTTCACGCACGGCAAGGAGAACATCCCGGACCTCCATCTCAACGGCCGCGAGGCCGGTGAGACGGCCGCCCGGGCGGGCGCCCGCCGTCTCGTCCTCACCCACGTCCCGCCGTGGACGGACCCCCAGGTCAACCTCGTCGACGCCCGCGCGGTGTACGACGGCCCGGTGGAGCTGGCGATGCCCAGGGTGTCGTACGAGGTCTGAGGACGCCGTAGGCGATACGCGGTATCCGAGCACGACGTACGCGAAGAGCCGAGCGCTACGTACGCGAGGAGCCGAGCGCGACGTACGCGAAAGGCCCCCGGAGCGGACTCCGGGGGCCTTCCTCGTGCTCGGGGGAGCCTTGGCGGCTACTTCGCCTCCGCCTTCTGGAGCTCGGCGAGCTCCTCGTCCGACTCCCGGCCGGGGGTCGGCAGGTTGAAGCGGACGATCGCGAACCGGAAGATCACGTAGTAGAGGGCGCCGAAGCACAGACCGACCAGGATCAGGGCCCAGGGCTTGGTGGCGATGCCCAGGTTGAGGCCGAAGTCGATCACGCCGGCCGAGAAGCCGAAGCCGTCCTTCATACCGAGCGCCCAGGTCAGGGCCATGGAGACACCGGTGAGCACCGCGTGGATGGCGTACAGGACCGGGGCGATGAACATGAACGTGAACTCGATCGGCTCGGTGACACCGGTGATGAACGAGGTCAGCGCCATGGAGAACATCATGCCGCCGACCACCGCGCGCCGCTCCGGACGAGCCGTGTGGTAGATCGCGAGACAGACGGCCGGCAGGCCGAACATCATGATCGGGAAGAAGCCGGTCATGAACTGTCCGGCGGTCGGGTCACCGGCCAGGAAGCGCGCGATGTCACCGCTCTTGCCCTCGTACGAACCGGCCTGGAACCACGGGAACGAGTTCAGCAGGTGGTGCATGCCGACCGGGATCAGCGCACGGTTGGCGACACCGAAGATGCCCGCGCCGACCGCGCCCGAACCGACCAGCCACTCGCCGAAGTTGTGCAGACCCGCGCCGAGGACCGGCCAGATGTAGCCGAAGACGATGCCGATGAGCAGGCCCGCGAAGGCGGCCAGGATCGGCACCAGGCGGCGGCCGCCGAAGAAGCCGGCCCAGTCGGGCAGCTTGGTGCGGTGGAAGCGCTGGTAGAGCAGGGCGACGACCAGGCCCATCACCACACCGCCGAGGACACCGGCGTTGACCGCCGCGTCCACCATCACGACCTTGCCGTCGACGACCGTGGCCTTCTGGGGGAGGTTGGAGTCGGTGAAGGTGGCCAGCACCTTCTGGAAGACGAGGTAGCCGACGACCGCGGCGAGGGCGGTCGAGCCGTCCGACTTCTTCGCGAAGCCGATCGCGATGCCGACGGCGAACAGCAGCGGCATGTTGTCGAGGATGGCGCCGCCGCCGGCCGCCATGAAGCTCGCGAACTTGGTGATGAAACCGGGGAGCGACTCGCTGCCCAGCATGTCCGTGGTGCCGAGCCTGACGAGCAGGGCTGCGGCCGGCAGCACGGCGACCGGCAGCATCAGGCTGCGGCCGATACGCTGCATGACAGCCATCGTGCGGGGGCCCCAGCCGGGGCCCTTGTTGTCTGCGGCCGGGGGAGCGGCGCTGGCCGTGGTCACAACTTCCTCCATGAGTGCAGGGCGCCGCCCGGGGACGGGAGTGTGGGGGAGGGGCAGCACGGAGAGGTCTACACCATTCAGTGGTGTAGACCTGTTGTAGCACGGTGGGGGGTGGCCAAGGAACCCGCGATTCCCGTTTTATGCCTTCGTGATGTCGCCGGGACTTCGCCCTCCGTTCCCGGCCCCGCTTGGCGGGCATGCCCTGCGTGGTGTAGACCAGTCGCGAACGATGCGCGGCGATTCGCAGACGCTCCGCACTCCACACGGTCATCAGGGAGAGACGCCATGGCCACCAAGGCTGAGAAGATCGTCGCCGGGCTCGGCGGCCTCGACAACATCGACGAGGTCGAGGGCTGCATCACCCGCCTGCGCACCGAGGTCCATGACGCCTCCCTCGTCGACGAGGCCGCCCTCAAGGCCGCCGGCGCGCACGGCGTCGTCAAGATGGGCACCGCCATCCAGGTCGTCATCGGCACCGACGCCGACCCCATCGCCGCGGAGATCGAGGACATGATGTAGGGCCCCGCGGCCCCGAACGCGATGAGGGGGTGTCGCACGACACCCCCTAAGCTCAGCGGCATGTCTCGAATCGACGGCCGCACGCCCGAACAGCTCCGCCCGGTCACCATCGAACGCGGGTGGAGCAAGCACGCCGAGGGCTCCGTCCTCATCTCCTTCGGCGACACGAAGGTCTTCTGCACCGCCTCCGTCACCGAAGGCGTCCCCCGCTGGCGCAAGGGCAGCGGCGAGGGCTGGGTGACCGCCGAGTACTCCATGCTCCCCCGCGCCACCAACACCCGCGGCGACCGGGAGTCCGTACGCGGCAAGATCGGCGGCCGCACCCACGAGATCTCCCGCCTCATCGGACGCTCCCTGCGCGCCGTCATCGACTACAAGGCGCTCGGCGAGAACACCATCGTCCTCGACTGCGACGTCCTCCAGGCCGACGGCGGCACCCGCACGGCGGCCATCACCGGCGCGTACGTCGCGCTGGCCGACGCCGTGTCCTGGGCCCAGGGCAAGAAGCTGATCAAGGCGAACCGCCAGCCCCTCACCGGCACCGTCTCGGCCGTCTCCGTCGGCATCGTCGGCGGCGTCCCCCTCCTCGACCTCCGCTACGAGGAGGACGTGAAGGCCGACACCGACATGAACGTCGTCTGCACCGGCGACGGCCGCTTCGTCGAGGTCCAAGGCACCGCCGAGGCCGAGCCGTTCGCCCGCGAGGAGCTCAACTCCCTGCTGGACCTTGCCGTTTCCGGCTGCGACGAACTGGCTGCCCTCCAGCGCAAGGCGCTTGATACGGTCCTCGAAAGGTAAAGAAGGGTAAAGGGCGCGCCAAGAGCGACGGCCGCCGGTGGCAACCACCTCGGCCCCGCCCGCGTCCTTGCACATACGGGTGCACGGCACACCACCGTGCACCCGGCCACACCGCAACAGCCGTACACGCAGCACGCGGCAGTAGCCGTTCATGCACCACACAGGGGGCCGTCAGGCCTGCACCCAGTACCCCAGGAGGACCGTTCCATGGCCGCGAGTCGCCGACGTCGTACGACCACCATCGCCGGAGCCGTAGCCGCCGTCGCCCTGACGGTCGGGCTGACCACCGGCTGCGACGCTGTGAACAAGGCCCTGGACTGCGTCCAGACCGCCGACGCCATCGCCCAGAGCGTGGACGACCTCCAGCAGGCCGTCCAGAACGCGGCGGACGACCCCACGCAGCTGGAGGAGTCCCTCGCCTCCATCGACAAGAACCTCGACGAGATCGGCGACAAGACCGACAACGCCGACGTCAACAAGGCCGTCGACTCCCTGCAGAAGGCCGTCACCGACACCCAGACCGCGGTGGAGAACGGGGACACCACCCCCGACATCAGCGGCATCACCGACGCGGCGGGCGAACTGACGAAGGTCTGCACGTCCTGACCCCGCGGAACTCGGCGGAGGCGGAACTCGGCCGGAGCCAGTGAAACTCGGCGGAGCCGGGCGGCGGGGATCGCGATACTGGTGGGCATGACCCGCCTGATCCTCGCCACCCGCAACGCCGGCAAGCTCACCGAACTCAAGGCCATCCTCGCCGACGCCGGTCTGACCCACGACCTCGTCGGCGCCGACGCCTACCCGGACGTCCCCGACGTCAAGGAGACCGGCGTCACCTTCGCCGAGAACGCCCTGTTGAAGGCCCACGCCCTCGCGCAGGCCACCGGCCTCCCCGCCATCGCCGACGACTCCGGCCTCTGCGTCGACGTCCTCGGCGGCGCCCCCGGCATCTTCTCCGCCCGCTGGGCCGGCCGCCACGGCGACGACAAGGCCAACCTGGAACTGCTCCTCGCCCAGCTCGGCGACATCGCCGACGAACACCGCGGCGCCCACTTCACCTGCGCGGCGGCCCTGGCCCTGCCGGACGGCACGGAGCGGGTGGTCGAGGGCCGGCTCAGGGGCGTACTGCTGCACTCCCCGATCGGCACGAACGGCTTCGGCTACGACCCGATCCTCCGGCCGGAGGCCGACACGAGAAGCTGCGCCCAGCTGACGGCGGAGGAGAAGAACGCGATCAGCCACCGGGGGCAGGCGTTCCGAGCGTTGGTGCCGGTGGTGCGGGAGCTGTTGAGCTGACCGATCATACGAACACGCCCCGCACCCTCGAAACGAAGGTGTGGGGCGTTGTTTTACGTGGGCCCGGTGGGACTCGAACCCACGACACACCGGACCTAAACCGGCGCCCTCTTGGCCAGCTGGGGTACGGGCCCGCAGCGTCGCCTACTCTACCGGGCCTCGGGGACGTGGAACGCGGCTGGATCGGTTTGCGTAAGTGGCTGTCTGGCTGTGGCAGGAGGGGCACAGATACCGGAGGTTTTCGCGACGGTTGTCCAACCGGTCGCCGTTGATGTGATCGATCTCCAGGACCAGTGTCCTGCCTTGCCAGATGTCGCCGATGCCACACGCGGTGCAGACGTGCGGCACACCGAGGTCATCGAGGGCGCGACGCAGCAGAGCGGTCCTGGTGCGGTTCGAGCCCGGCTCCAATCGGCGCAGGATCTGGTCGGGAGACTTTCGGTGCCGCGATACAGTGCCGCGAAAGTGGCCCTGCCCGGTGAAGTGATCAGTGGCGATGCCGTGTGCCAGGAGAGTGCGCTTCACTCGTGTGCGGGCGGCACCATTGGTGTGGTGATAGCCGAGGATCTTGAGCAGGCCGGCAACGCTGGTGGCTCGGGCAGCCGCTGAAGCGAGAACGTCCGGGGGAAGAGCTTCGACAGTGCGTCCACGACTACGTGAGAAGTGCGACGTGTCGATGCCGTATTGGTGAAGTCGCTTTTTGACGAGCCAGTAAGGACTGTCCTCCGGCGGATAGCCCAGATACTCGAACATCTCGCGGATGCTGTGCGAGTGGGCCGCCGCCTCTTCCAGTAGTTCGCGTGAATAGGACCGCTTCTCTCGGGGCGGAAGCGGCTCTTCGACGAAGTGTGAGGTATCGATCCCGTAGTGCTCCAGTCTGCGGCGCAGGTAGCGCCGAGGACCGCTGCCCAAAGTCGTGCCCAGCCGCCTCATCATGTCCACCAGGCTGGTCGAGGTGGCCGCAGTCCTCATCAGTACGTCCTTGGTGTACTTGAGATTGCTCATGCGCTCTTCCGCTTCCGCCGTCCCCGGTAAGTGTCGGTCGTGGCATGACAGTTGGGGCACAGCAGCCGTAGATTCCCCGGGCGGTTGTCCCACCAGTCGCCGTTGATGTGGTCGACTTCGAGGCGGAGCGGTTTGCTGTTCCACTCCGGCCCTGTGCCGCATGACGCGCAGGATTCGCGAACTCCCCTGCGCAGGAGCCCTCGGAGCAGTCGGTCGCTTGGGACCCTTCCGTCGTCGGGGCTGCGCAGGGTGAGCGGGTCGCCGAGTGATCCCTTCGGGCGCCCTTTGCGCACGGAGTTGAAGTGGGAAGTGTCGATTCCGAGCGTGGCGATCCGGCGACTGATGTGAGTTTGGTTGCCCCCGACCTGGCTGATTCCGAGGTGGCGCACTGCGTCCTTGACACTGGTCGACTCCGCCACGGCAGCACGTAGGCGCTCTTCCGTGTGCCGGACCCGGCGTGTAGCGAAATGCGAGATGTCCACGTCGGCCTGGGCCATCTTCTGGCGTAGGTAGCGCCTGCTTCCTGGAGTCGGTCTGCCGCCGCACCACCGAACGGCCTCGTCGATGTGCGTCGTCTCGCGTGCTGCTTCCTCCAGCAGTTCGCGGGTGAACCTGACGGTCATGATTTCTCCGTTCCAGGCCGCCTGTTCGTGTCTCGTACGGAGTAACGAGCCGTAAATCGGACAGTCACGCACGAAATGCGGAACGGCCCGTACCGGGGTGATCCGGTGCGGGCCGTTCTGTGGGGCGGAGGTGGGGGACGGAGGTGGGGCGGTAGTGGGGGTCAGATACCCAGGTCCTTGATGATCTTCGCCACGTGGCCCGTCGCGCGGACGTTGTAGAGGGCGTGTGACACCTTGCCCTCCTCGTCGACGATGATCGTGGAGCGGATGACGCCCAGGTACGTCTTGCCGTAGTTCTTCTTCTCGCCGAAGGCCCCGTACGCGTCCAGCACCGTCTTGTCGGGGTCGCCGAGAAGGGTGACCTTCAGGGACTCCTTCTCACGGAACTTGGCGAGTTTCTCGGGCTTGTCGGGGGAGATGCCGATCACGTCGTACCCGGCGTCCGCGAGGAGCTCCAGGTTGTCGGTGAAGTCACAGGCCTGCTTGGTGCAGCCCGGGGTCAGGGCGGCCGGGTAGAAGTAGACGATGACCTTGCGGCCCTTGTGGTCGGACAGGGACACCTCGTTGCCGTCGGCGTCCGGGAGGGTGAAGGCGGGGGCCACGTCCCCGGGCTGGAGTCGCTCGCTCATCGGTCCAGCGTAATGGCGGGCCCTGGCGGTCCCGTGCCGGGTGGAGCTGACAGACTGTGCGGAACCAAGGGATTTCAGGGACAACCGACTACGGGAGGCCGCGCGGTGGCGGAGAGCTCGGACATCAGGACCCCGGCCGAGATCGAGGCGGACATCAAGCGCCGCCGCGAGAACCTCGCCGAGACGCTCGACGAGATCGGCGTTCGGGTGCATCCCAAGACCATCGTGGGCGACGCCAAGGCCAAGGTCGTCTCCAACATCGACCACACCCTCGGCGCGGCGTACGTCTCGGTCAACCGGGTGGTCAGTGACGTCAGGGGCCAGTTCGTCGACGAGGACGGCGCGCCCCGGGTCGAGCGCATCGTGCCCGTCGCCCTCGTGGTCGTCGCGGTGGTGGGGCTCCTCGCCCTCGGCACTCGGCGTCGTCGGGTCTGACGAGGACAGGTAGGTTCGGAGTGTGAGCGAGAAGACCCAGCACGACAAGTTGCCCATTCGGATGCTGCACGACCGCGTGCTCGTGCGGCAGGACACCGCCGAGGGCGAGCGGCGTTCCGGCGGCGGCATCCTGATCCCCGCGACGGCGGCCGTCGGCCGGCGTCTCGCCTGGGCCGAGGTCGTCGCGGTCGGCCAGAACGTCCGGACCGTCGAGCCCGGCGACCGGGTCCTCTACGACCCCGAGGACCGTGCCGAGGTGGAGGTGCGGGGTGTGGCGTACGTCCTGATGCGGGAGCGCGATCTGCACGCCGTGGCCGCGGACCGGTTCGAGGGGTCGGAGGACTCCACGGGCCTGTATCTCTGAGACGTGTCTCTGAGACGCATCTCTGCGATGTATGTCTGACTCGTAGATGTATCTCTGCGATGCGTCTCTGATGCGCGGGCTGTGACAGGCGGTGGGGGCTGGTGACCTGGTCACCAGCCCCCACCGCCTTCTGCTTGGGCTACCCGAACGGCCCCACGGAGGTGTCGCCTCCCGAGTTCGCTCCGCCGTCCCCGGTTCCTCCGTCGGCTGTGGCTCCGCCGCCGGTGGAGGAGGCTCCTCCGTCGGCTGTCCCTCCGCCGGTGGAGGTCGCTCCGCCGTCGGTCGAGGTGCCGCCGGTGGAAGCCGTGCCTCCGTCGGTCGTCGCCCCGCCCGTGGAACTCGTGCCGCCGTCGGTCGTGGGTGTGCCGCCGGTGGTGGTGGTGCCGTTGTCGGTGCTGTCGTCCGTCGGGCCGCCGGTCTCCTCGTCGCCCGTGGGGCCGCCGGTCTCCTCGTCGCCGGTGGCGTCGGGCTCGTCGGCCGGGGTGCTGGGCGGGGTGATCACGACGTCCGCGCCGACCTGGAGGTCGAGGTCGAACTCCTTGACCTTCTTGCCCTTCAGGGCGGCCTTGGTGAACTGCGCCCAGATCTGGGTGGGCGCTCCACCGCCGTTGATACGGGGCAGGCCCATCGCGCCGTAGAGCGGCTTGTGGACGCCCGTCTTGGGGTCCTGGCCCATCACGGAGACGACGGTGGCGAGATCGGGGGTGTAGCCCGCGAACCAGGCCGCCTTGTCCTCCTCGGCGGTGCCCGTCTTGCCGGCGACCGGGTGACCGGAGGCCTGCGCGGCGGTGGCGGTGCCGTTCTGGACGACGCTCTGCAGGACGGAGGTGGTGGTGTCGGCGGCCTTGCGGCTGACGGCCTGGGTGGACTCCGTGCTCGGGAGCTTGATCACCTCGCCGTCCTTGCTGATCTTCTCGATCATCGTGTACGTGCCGTGCTTGCCGTGGTTGGCGAGCGTGGCGTACGCCTCCGTCATGTCGAGGATGCTCGCGGTGGCGGTGCCCAGGGCGATGGACGGGTACGGGTTCATGTCCGGTGTGTTCTTGGGCAGCCCGAGGTCGATCGCGGTCTTCTCGATCTTCTCGGGGCCGACGTCCACGGCCATCTGCGCGTACACCGAGTTCACGGAACTCTCGGTGGCCTGGCGGACGGAGATGTTGCCGTAGTTGACGTAGTCCTCGTTCTCGGGGGCGTACGCCGGGCCGGGCCAGCCCGTCACGGGGCGCTTGTTGGTGCCGTCGTAGACGGTGTTCGGGGTGATCGCCTGGCCGCTCTGGGTGTTGGAGGCGTGCTCCACGGCGGCGGTGAACACGAACGGCTTGAAGGTGGAGCCGACCTGGAAGTCACGGCGGGTCGCGTTGTTGACGTACTGCTTGGTGTAGTCGATGCCGCCGTACATCGCGATGACCTTGCCGGTCTTCGGGTCGATGGAGACACCGCCGGCGCGTACGTAGTTGTCGACCTTGCGGTTCTTCTTGTCGAGCTTGTCCATCAGCTGGTCGTCGACGGCCTTGATGAAGGCGTTCTGCATCTTGGGCTGGATGGTGGTGGTGATGCGGTAGCCACCGCCGTTCTCCAGCGCCTCCTCGTCGATGATCTTGTGGTCGTAGAGGTACGACTTGATGGCCTCGACGAGGTAGCCGCGCTGGCCGGAGAAGGCGGTGGAGGTGGTGGCCTGCTTCGGCATCGGGAACTTCGCGCCGGTGCGCTCGGACTGCTTGAGCCAGCCCTCCTTCACCATGCCGTCGAGGACGTAGTTCCAGCGGGCGACCGCCGCGCCCTTGTTCTCCGGGTGGGCGACCACGTCGTACATGCTCGGCGCGTTGACGAGCGCGGCGAGGTACGCGCCCTGCTCGGCGGTGAGTTCGTCGGCGTCGACGCCGTAGTAGGCCTGGGCGGCGGCCTGGATGCCGTAGGCGTTGCGGCCGAAGAAGCTGGTGTTGAGGTAGCCCTCCAGGATCTCGTCCTTGGTGACCTCGCGGTCCAGCTTGATCGCGATGAAGAACTCCTTCACCTTGCGGGTGACGGTCTGGTCCTGGGCCAGGTAGTAGTTCTTCACGTACTGCTGGGTGATGGTGGAGCCGGACTGCTTGCCCTTGCCGGTCGCGGTGTTCCAGGCCGCGCGGACCATCGCCTTGAGGTCGATGGCCGGCTCGGAGTAGAAGTCGCGGTCCTCGGCGGCCAGTACGGCGTGCTGGGCGGCCTTGGAGACCTTCGACAGCGGGACGTTCTCGCGGTTGACCTCGCCGTCGCGGGCGATCTGGGTGCCGTCCGCGTAGAGGTAGACGTTGCTCTGCTTGGTCGCGGCGTCCTGCGGCTTGGGGATGTGGACCATGTTGTAGCCCAGCACGAAGGCGCCGACGATCAGCATGATGCCGAGCACGAAGGCGCCGAGCACCATGCGCCAGGTGGGGATCAGGCGCTTGAAGCCGGTGCGCTTGGGCCGCTTGGGCTTCTTGCCCTTGCCGCCGCCGGCGGGGGCCGGGGTGATGTCGGGCACGGCGGCGGGTGCGGCGGCGGACGCGGTCGCAGCGGTGGCCGTGGGGCCGGTGGTGGGGGTCGCCTTCTCGGCGGAGATGACGCCGAGCGCCTGCGTGGGCGTGTCGGCGCCGGGCCGGGAGGGCGCGGCGGCCGGCTTCGGGGCGGCCGGTGTGATCCCCAGGGTGGTGGTGGGGGTGTCGTCGGCGGGGCCGCCCGGTGCCGCGCCGGGGGTGGGGGTACGGGGGGTCTGGGCGCCGGTGGCCTTGCTGCCGGAGGTCGCGGCGGTGTCGCCGTCGCGGGGTCCGGTCGGGACGGCGCCGCCCGCCGCGCCGGCAGAAGCTGCGGATCCCGCGGCCCCCGTGGACCCGGCGAGCCCGGCGGCCTTGGCGGCGCGGGCCGCGCGGGCGGCCCTCGCGGCCCGGGCGTCCGGAACCCCGGCCGCCTTGCCGTCGCGCCCCGCGTCATGCCCGGCGTCACGGCCGCCTGCGGAGTCGCCACCGCGCGCGCCACCGGTCTGGCCGTCCCGAGCGCCGGCGGACTGACCGTTCCGGGCCCCGGCGGACTGACCGTCCCGAGCGAGTGCGGGCTGGCCGCCGCGACCGCCGGTCTGCCGGCCGTCGCGCGTCCCGGCGGGCCGGCCGTTTCGGTCGTCGGCCCGCTGGCCGTCGCGCGCGCCGGTGGACCTGTTGTCGGAGGGTGACGCCGACTCGGTCCGCGGCGCCTGGCCGGCTGCCGCACCGGTCTGCCCGCCGGATGCCGAGGTGGGAGGGGCGGAGCCGGGCCGGCCGCCGGCCGCCGCGCCGGGCCGTCCGTCCGGCCGCGTGCCGGACGCGGAGCCGGGCCGGCCGCCGGGCCTCCCGCTGGCACCGGAGGCCCCGGAAGAGGCACCGGAAGCACCGGCTGCCTTGCCTGAGCGTGCGCCGGAAGTCGGGTCGGGCTGTCCGCCGGGGGCCGCGCCAGGCCTCCCGTCGCCGGAAATGCCGGAAGTGCCAGGCGCGCCGGACGCGTCGGAAGCCGTGCCGGAGCGCGGGCCGGAAGGCCGGGTGCCTTCGGAGGGTGTTCCGGGGCGGGCGCCGGGGTTCGCCGGAGGTCGGCCGTTCGGCTGTCCGTCGGTCGCGGCTCCCTTGCCGGAGGCCGGGCCGGCGTTGCCGGTGGGCGTTTTCCTGGCGGCGTCGGCGTCGGCACCGGGTCCCTGAGGTGTGCCCGGAGTGCGTGGCTCCGGGTCTCTCGGTGCCCAGCCCGGGCCGTTCCGCTTCGGCTGCGGCTCGTCGCTCATCGTGCTGCCGTGCTCCTGTTTCCGCGTCGTACGTTCATTTCCGTACGGACTCGTACGCTTTGCGCCCACTCCGGGCCGGTTCTGCGCCCTTGAGTGAAGACTCTCGTACCGTGCGATCCGTTCCCGGATCCCGGCACGTGCCCCGCACGCCTCATGAGCGCCACCGTCCGCCCCGCTGTCCGCCCCGAAAACGCGTGGCAGGCCACTCCGGCCACGGACTAGGCTTCTTCGCTTCGGCCCGAATCGGTCCAGGCCTCGGCCTTTCGCCTAACTCTTCGCAGCGGATGGGGGTTTCCTCGTGGGCACAGGGCGGTTGTACGCCGCCGTCGCCGCCGGTGGTTTCAGGCGGTACGCGACATATCGGGTGGCCACCGCCGCGGGGGTGTTCACCAACACCGTCTTCGGCTTCATCCTCGCATACACCTACCAGGCCCTCTGGCACGAGAAGCCCCACCTCGGCGGCTACGACCAAGCACAGGCCCTCACCTATGTATGGGTCGGCCAGGCGATGTTCGCGGTCATGGTGCTGGGAAGCGTCGGCTTCGAGGAGGAGTTGATCGAGCGGATCCGGACGGGCGACATCGCGGTCGACCTGTACCGGCCCGTCGACCTCCAGCTGTGGTGGCTCGCCGCGGACATGGGCCGCGCCCTGTTCCAGCTGCTGGGACGCGGTGTCGTGCCCATGCTGTGCGGCGCGCTCTTCTTCGACCTGGCCCTGCCCTCCGGCCCGCTGCCGTGGCTGGCCTGTCTCGTCGCGGTCGCTCTCGGCGCTCTCGTCAGTTTCGCGATCCGTTACATCGTCGCGCTGTGGGCCTTCTGGCTCCTCGACGGCGCCGGAGCGATGCAGATCACCTGGCTCACCGGAGTCTTCTTCTCCGGGATGCTCCTCCCGCTGAACGTCTTCCCCGGCGCGCTCGGCGACCTCGCCCGCGTCCTGCCCTGGTCCGCGCTGCTCCAGGCCCCGGCGGACGTCCTGCTCGGCGAGGCAGACCCGCTGGGGACGTACGCCTTCCAGCTCGCCTGGGCGGCGGCCCTGCTCGCGGTCGGACGGCTGATCCAGTCGGCGGCGACCCGGAAGGTGGTGGTCCAGGGTGGCTGACGTGGACGAGCGCCCCGTCACGGGCGCCGAGCGGGAGGACCCGTTCGCCGAGTACGGCACGTACAGCCGTGTCCGCGACGGGCTGCGCGCCTACCGCATGATCGCCGCCATGTGGATCCGCTCCACGATGGCCTACCGCGCGTCCTTCGCCATGACGACCTTCGGGAACTTCGCGGCGACCTCCTTCGACTTCGTCGCAATCCTGCTGATGTTCTCCCAGGTCGACGAGTTGGGCGGATTCACCCTGCCCGAGATCGCCCTGCTGTACGGCACCTCCGCCGTCGCCTTCGGCCTCGCGGATCTGATGATCGGCTCGATGGACCGGCTCGGGCGCCGAGTCCGCGACGGCACGCTGGACACCCTCCTCGTACGCCCCGTGCCGGTGCTCGCCCAGGTCGCCGCCGACAAGTTCGCGCTGCGCCGCCTCGGCCGGATCACCCAGGGGCTGTTCGTCCTCGGCTACGCCCTGGTCACCCTCGACATCGCCTGGACCCCGGCCAAGGTGCTGATGATCCCGCTGATGGTGGGCAGCGGCGGGCTGATCTTCGCCGCGGTGTTCGTCGCGGGCGCGGCCTTCCAGTTCGTCGCGCAGGACGCCTCCGAGGTGCAGAACGCCTTCACGTACGGCGGCGTGACCCTCCTGCAGTACCCGCCGGCGCTCTTCGCCAAGGACCTGGTGCGCGGCGTGACCTTCGTCCTGCCGCTCGCCTTCGTCAACTGGGTGCCCGGACTGTACGTCCTGGGCCGCCCCTACCCCCTCGACCTGCCGGCCTGGCTCGCCTTCGCGCCCCCGCTGGTCGGCGTGGCCTGCTGCGCCCTGGCGGGGGTCGCCTGGCGGGCGGGGCTGCGTTCGTATCGGAGTACAGGGAGCTGAGCGTGACAGACAGCGGCCGGCAGGCATGCGTGACAGACAGTGCGTTCGTGACGGACGGTGCGATCGCGACGGACAGCGCGTTCATCGAACTCGACCGCGTCGAGAAGGTGTTCGACGTCCGCAGGAAGACCGGGTTCCTGCGCCGGGAGCGGCGTGAGGTGCGGGCGGTCGACTCGATCTCGTTCACGGTGGCGCGCGGCGAGATGGTCGGCTACATCGGGCCGAACGGCGCCGGGAAGTCCACCACCATCAAGATGCTGACGGGGATCCTGACGCCGAGCGGAGGACGGCTGCGGGTCGCCGGGATCGACCCGTCCCGGGAACGGACACGGCTGGCCCGGCGGATCGGGGTGGTGTTCGGGCAGCGGACGACCCTGTGGTGGGACCTCCCCCTCATCGACTCGTACGCGCTGATGCACCGCATGTACCGCATCCCGGACGCCCGTTACCGCGAGAACCTCGACCGGTGTGTCGAGCTCCTCGAACTGGGCGAGCTGTTGGACGTGCCCGTACGGCAGCTCTCGCTCGGGCAGCGGATGCGCGGGGACATCGCGGCGGCCCTGCTGCACGACCCGGAGGTGCTGTACCTGGACGAGCCGACGATCGGGCTCGACGTCATCAGCAAGGCCAAGGTCCGTGAGTTCCTCAAGGACCTCAACACCGAGCGGGGCACGACCGTGCTGCTCACCACGCACGACCTCCAGGACATCGAGCAGCTGTGCCGCCGGGTGATGGTCATCGACCACGGGCGTCTGATGTACGACGGACCACTGACCGGGCTGCACGAGGTGGGCGAGAGCGAGCGGACACTCGTCGTGGACCTGGAGCGAGAGCTGCCGCCGATCGAGGCCGCGCCCGCCCGGGTCGTACGGGTGGAGGGGCCCCGGCAGTGGCTGGCGTTCCCGGCGTCGGAGTCGGCGGCCCCGCTGGTGGCCCGGATCGCGTCCGCGTATCCGCTGGTGGACCTCTCCGTGCGGGAGCCGGACATCGAGGCCGTGATCGCCCAGATGTACGCGCAGCAGGCAGAGCGGGTGGGGAGCGGGGTCGAGGGCAGGGAGGAGGGAGGGGTGGGGGAGCCCGGGGCGGCGGTGTCGTAGCCGCCCGTACGGGGTTCCTCGTAGGCTGATTCGTATGACGGACGACCTGCCGGATCTTCCGGCCGCCGCGGACCTTCGTGCCTCCGACGCCGATCGTGAACGAGTCTCCGAGCAGCTGCGGGACGCCCTCGCGGAGGGGCGGCTCGACATGGAGGAGTTCGAGGAGCGACTGGACGCGACGTACAAGGCGCGGACCTACGGCGAGTTGGCGCCGATCACCCGGGATCTGCCCGGCGCGGGGGCGGTGGCGCCGCCGGCCGTCGTGCCGCAGCCGCCCGTGTCCCTGGTCAAGGGGCCTGCGGAGGACGCGAGTTGGCCGGAGCGGATCGTCGGGGGCGACGGGTCGTCGACCTGGGGTGTGGCGATCATGTCCGGGTTCGAGCGCAAGGGGCGGTGGACCGTGCCCGCGCGGTTCGACTGCTTCGCGTTCTGGGGCGGCGGGGAACTGGACCTGCGGGACGCGTACTTCGCGGAGCGTGAGGTCGTCATCAACTGCGTGGCGATCATGGGTGGGATCAATGTGATCGTGCCGCCCGGGGTCGAGGTCGTCGTCCGGGGCATCGGCATCATGGGCGGCTTCGACCACGGCGAGGAGGGGGTGCCCGGGGAGCCGGGCGCTCCGCGGGTCGTGCTCACCGGGTTCGCGTTCTGGGGCGGGGTCGGGGTGGAACGCAAGGTGCCCAAGGCCGAGCGCCAGCGGTTGAAGGAGGCGCGTCGGCAGGAACGGCTGGAACGCCGTGCAGCGCGGCGCGAGTTGCACGCGTCGCATCGCGACCACCCGCATGAGCTGCGCGAGGCACATCGGGAGGCGCATCGGGAGGCGATGGAGCAGGTGCGGGACGCCCTGCGGGACCGTCGGGACGCGGAGCGGGAGCGGCGGCGGGGGAGAGGGGACTGAGCCGTCTGCCGGGTGCGGCCGCGTCGTGGTTGCTCGCGCAGTTCCCCGCGCCCCTTACGGGCGCCCCTTATGGGCCGCGCCCCTTACGGGCCGCGGCCTCCCGTATCGCCGTGACCGTCACAGCTTCGCCGGTGCCGATCCCTTCAGTTGCTCCAGGTCGAAGACCTCCGCCATGCGCTTGTAGCCCTTGTCGCTGGGGTGCAGGTGGTCGCCCGAGTCGTAGTCGGGGCGCAGGCTGCGGGGGTCGTACGGGTCGCGCAGGGCCTTGTCGAAGTCGACGTAGGCGTCGTACACGTCGCCGGAGCGGATGATGGCGTTGACGGCCTGGCGGACGGACTCGCGCTGGTCGGAGTAGCCGCGGTGGCCGTGGAACGGCATGAGGGTGGCGCCGACGACGCGCAGGCCCCGTGCGTGCGCCTGGTCGACGAGTCGGCGGAGGCCGTCGGTGATGGCCACGGGGTCGGCCCGGCCGGGGTTCTTCAGGATGTCGTTGACGCCGAGGTCGATGACGACGGCCTTGACACCCGTACGGCCTAGCACGTCGCGCTGGAAGCGGGAGAGGCCGCTGGGGTTCTCGGCGGGCCGTCCGTTGCCGTCGGTCAGGACGCGGTTGCCGCTGATGCCCTCGTTGACGACGCTGTAGCGGGGCGTGTCGGAGGAGCCGGCGGCCGCGCGGATCCGTGCGGAGAGGACGTCCGTCCAGCGCCGGTTCTCGTTCACGGTGGAGCTGACGCCGTCGGTGAGCGAGTCGCCGAGGACCACGACCGTTCCCTCGGACTCGTTGCTCAGCACGTCCAGGGCGGTGACGTACCGCCAGTGCAGTGTCTGTGTGGTGTAGAGCTCGCCGGTGACGTCCGCGACCTGGTCGCCCTCGGCGGTGTAGGAGATCTGCCGCGCGTGCGCGTGGTAGGTCGCCGGGCCGGAGGGGGTCGGGGAGTAGGTGGTGATCAGTACGTCGCTGTCGTGGGGGATCGGCACCCGTACGGCGTCGCTCACCACCTGCCGGCCGGCCGCGATGACGACCGTCGGGTTGCCGGCGAAGGTCAGGCGGCGCATGGTCTCGGCCGCCGCGGCCGGGGTGTCGCTCGAAGCGGCGACGGCGAGCGAGGCGTGAGTGATGGTCAGCGGCTGCTGGCCGTAGAGATTGGACAGGGTGACACGGGCACTCGTACCGGCGGCGGTCGTGTGCACCACGTTGCGCACCGAGCGGCCGGCGAGTCCGTCCCGCTCGGTGCCCGGCTCGGACCCGCTCGGCGACGCGGCCCAGGCGCCGACCCAGACGCCGGTGGAGGCGGGGGCGGCGCTGTTGTGGGGCGCGCGGGCGAAGGTCTCCTGCCGCGGGGTGCCGTCGTCGATGCCGACGCCGACGTATATCGCGGCCGAGACGGCCACGATCAGGGCGGCCATGGCCGCCAGAAGTGCATAACCGTGCTGCTTGGTCATGCGGTGTGTGACTCCTCGGGCTGTGGAGCCCCGGGGCTCCGATGTGATCACCCCATGATGCGTCATGGGATGGGGGTCGCTTGCGAGAACCCCCATCGGTTCCCCCGCCCGGACAGACGCGGGGAACTCCTGTTCCGTTCCGGGAGTCGGTCATGCAGTGGGTCACGTCACGTCACCGAGCGGTGAAGAGACGGGAAACGGGACAATGTGTACGGGGGACAGGGAACGGGTGGAGTGAATGGACCGTACGAAAGCGGAAGAAGCGCAGCCCGGGGCGGCGGAGGGCGCCGGGCCGCGCGCCTCGCACCGCACCATGACCACGTTCAGCGCCGCCGACGAGGAGAAGCAGCGCGGCGTCCGGCAGATGAAGCTCATCGCGGCCGGACTGCTGCTCTTCGTGGCGCTGGTCTACGTGCTGGCCAAGTGGGCCGCGCACGAGGGGGCGGGCGCCTGGGCCGGCTATGTCGCGGCGGCGGCCGAGGCGGGCATGGTGGGTGCGCTGGCCGACTGGTTCGCCGTGACCGCGCTGTTCCGGCATCCGCTCGGGCTGCCCATCCCGCACACCGCGATCATCCCCACCAAGAAAGACCAACTGGGCGTCTCCCTGGGTGAGTTCGTCGGCGAGAACTTCCTCTCCCAGGACGTCGTACGACAGCGGCTGCGGGCCGTCGGCATCGGCAGCCGGCTCGGCGCGTGGCTCGCCGAGCCGCAGCACGCCGACCGGGTGACGGCCGAACTGGCGACCGCGCTGCGGGGCGCGCTGACCGTCCTGCGCGACTCGGACATCCAGGCCGTGGTGGGGGAGGCGATCACCCGGCGGGCGAACGCCCAGGAGATCGCGCCCGGCATCGGCAAGATGCTGGAACGGGTCGTCACCGACGGCGGCCACCGGCGGGTCGTCGACCTGATCTGCACCCGCGCCCACGACTGGCTGGTCCTGCACGACACGCAGGTCATGGACGCCGTCGAGGGCGGCGCGCCCGGCTGGACCCCCCGGTTCGTGGACCGCAAGGTCGGCGAGCGCGTCTACAAGGAACTGCTGCGCTTCGCCACCGAGATGCGCGACTCGCCCACGCACCCGGCGCGCGGCGCCCTGGACCGTTTCCTCACCGACTTCGCCACCGACCTCCAGTCCGACACGGAGACCCGGGCGCGGGTGGAGCGGCTGAAGGGCGAGGTGCTGGGCCGGGGCGAGGTCCAGGACCTGATCGCCTCCGCGTGGACGGCCGTACGGGCGATGATCGTGTCCGCCGCCGAGGACGAGCGCAGCGAGCTGCGGCTGCGGGTGCGCGCGTCCCTGCTGTCGCTGGGGACGCGCATGGCCACCGAACCGAGCGCGCAGGCCAAGGTGGACAAGTGGGTCGAGGGCGCGGCCGTGCACGTCGTCACCACCTACCGCGCCGAGATCACCTCCCTCATCACCGAGACCGTGGCGAGCTGGGACGCCGAGCACACCACGAAGAAGATCGAGGCCAACATCGGCCGTGACCTGCAGTTCATCCGGATCAACGGCACGGTGGTGGGTTCGCTGGCCGGGCTGCTGATCTACACGGTGTCGCGGGCGCTGGGGGCGTAACCGCTGTTCGGCGGGGCACCCGGGGCGAGTTCGCTCGATGTGGAGGGAGCCCGAACCCATGTCCGTCACCGCTCCGAAGTCACCGGGATCACCGGGATCACCGGGATCACCGGGAGTGATCACCACCTCCGTTCCGGCGCGCCTGGACCGGCTGCCCTGGTCGCGCTGGCACTGGACGATCGTGATCGGACTCGGCACCGTGTGGATCCTCGACGGTCTGGAAGTGACCGTCGTCGGCAACATCGCGGGCCGGCTCTCCGAGGAGGGCAGCGGGCTGCCGATCACGTCCGCGCAGGTCACGGGCATAGCGGCCGCCCTGTATGTCGCGGGCGCCTGTGCGGGCGCCCTTTTCTTCGGCCACATGACCGACCGGTTCGGCCGCAAGAAGCTGTTCATGGTGACGCTGCTGGTCTATCTGGCGGCTACCGCGCTGACGGCGGTCTCCTTCTCCACCTGGTGGTTCTTCCTCTTCCGCTTCCTCACCGGCTTCGGTATCGGCGGCGAGTACGCGGCCATCAACTCGGCGATCGACGAGCTGATCCCGTCCAAGTACCGGGGCCGCGTCGACATCGTCATCAACGGCAGCTTCTGGCTCGGCGCGATCGGCGGGTCGCTGCTGTCGATCGTCGCGCTGAACACCGACCTCTTCTCGGCGAACGTCGGCTGGCGGCTGACGTTCGCCCTCGGTGTGGTGCTGGGCCTGGTGATCCTGCTGGTGCGCCGGAACGTCCCCGAGAGCCCACGGTGGCTGCTGATCCACGGCCGGGAACAGGAGGCCGAACGGCTGGTCGCGGAGGCGGAGGGGCTGGTCGAGGAGGAGAAGGGGCGCCCGCTGGCGCCGGCCGACCGGGAGATGACCATCCATCAGCGGGGCGGTGTCGGCTTCGGCCTGATCGCCCGTACGGTCTTCTCCCGCTACCGCCGCCGCGCCGTCCTCGGCTTCTCCCTCTTCATCGGACAGGCGTTCCTCTACAACGCGATCACCTTCGGTTTCGGCGCGATCCTCACGACGTTCTACGACGTCCCGACCTCCGACACCGGCTACTACTTCGCCTTCATCGCCGCCGGCAACTTCATGGGCCCGCTGCTGCTCGGCAAGCTGTTCGACACGGTCGGCCGCCGAATCATGATCTCCGGGACGTATCTGCTCTCCGGTCTGCTGCTCTTCGGCACGGCCTGGCTCTTCGACCGGGGCTCGCTCGACGAGGTGACCCTGACGGCGTGTTGGTGCGTGGTGCTGTTCTTCGCCTCGGCGGGGGCGAGCAGCGCCTATCTCACCGTCTCCGAGGTCTTCCCCATGGAGACCAGGGCCATGGCCATCGCCTTCTTCTACGCCATCGGCACGGCGGCCGGCGGTATCAGCGGGCCGCTGATCTTCGCCGAGCTGACAGAGTCCGGCGTCGTCGCCGACACCGTCCTCGCCTTCCAGATCGGCGCGGCCCTGATGTGCGCGGCGGGCCTGGTGGCGGCGTTCCTCGCGGTACGGGCGGAGCGGCGGTCGTTGGAGGACATCGCGGAGCCGTTGTCGGCGAAGGGCTCCGCGTAGGGCTCCGCCCAGGGGCCGGGTGGGGTTGTTCGTCGGCCGGCGCTCAGTGGGGGCTGGGCGCGCAGTTCCCCGCGCCCCTTTGGGGCGCGGCTCCGGCTGGCGTCTTCTGGGTACGGTCTGAGTATCCGTACTCTGTCGGGTCGGCTCCCGTGCCGGAAACCTCGTACGCATGACCGAGAAGCTGCTCCGCCCCCTGCGCACGCGCCCCTGGCCGGAACGCTGGCTGACCCGCCTGCTCGGCGCCGCGCTCGCCGCGGCCGCGTACCGCCTGTGCCTGCCCTGGGATCTTCGCGACCGCCCCGAGCTGGAGGGATCCCTCACGGAGACGACGCCCGTGACCGTCACGGGCGGCGTCGTCCTCGCCCTCGTCCTGCTGCTCCTCGCGGCCTACTTCGGCCACCGGGACGCCCTGGCCTGGCCGCTGCTCCTGGTCGCCGTGCCGCCGTCCGCCCTGATGTACGTGTCCTTCCACGCGCACCCCGAGCCTCCGGACGCGAACGTATGGCCTCTGTCCTGGGCCTTCTTCACGCTGGTGCTCGGCGCGTGGGTACTGGTCGCGTCCTCGGTGGCACGCCGGTTCCGGACGGATCCGGTGGACGAGCGGTGGCTGATCCACAGCCGGTCCCAGGACGGTGGCCGGTCCCAGGACGGTTCGGTCACCGCCCGGTTCGCCGAGCAGCCGCCGCCGGGCCGCCGTCCGGGAGCCCGTCAGCCGTAGAAGTACCGTCCGGGCGTCGTTCGGGCGCCCGTCAGCCGTAGAAGTACTGCCGGGCCTTCTGCTCGAAGAACGACGAGTAGGCGAGGCCGATGGCCGGGGTGCCGCGGTACGAGCCCACGTACTGCTGGGTGCTGTCGACCACCACGGGGCGGGCCATGCACGCCCACTTGTTGCGCTGCTGGGCCTCCGCCCAGCGGACGGCCGCCGGGTCCACCCGGTCGCTGACCAGCACCGGGAACGCGCCGATGCCGTTCTGGATCCCGGCCGGCAGACCGCCCTTGGTCTTCTTCGCGTACGTCAGCACCTGGTCGGTGAAGGTCTCGATGGTCGGGATGGTTATCTCCTGGACGGCCGCCGCGACCGTGAACAGGTGCAGCTTCGTCCCCATCCAGCTCCACCGGAAGTCGGCCCGGCGCCCGATGAGCACGGGCACCCCGGCCCACTCCTCCCACCAGGTACGGCACTCGTCGGCGGCGAGACGGGCGGCCACGGAGGCGAGGTAGGTCTGGGAGGGCGTCTGCTGAGGATGCATGGCCGGATCATGCACCCGCCGGTGGGCGCGTGTGAAGCCGGGGGCGGCTTCAGGACGTCAGGCTCCGGTGGTCGAACCGGGCCGCACGATCATGAGGATCGTCACGGTCGCCCACAACAGGTTGAACACGCCGGTGAACATGGCGAGTCGGGCGGTGGCCCCCGCTGCGGCTTCGGCCCCGGCTCTGGCTCTGGCATCGGCTCCGGTGCCGGCTCCGGTGTCGGGGACAGTGCCCCCGATCCCGTCCAGGATCTCCTCCTGCCGGGGCAGCACCAGCGCCAGCAGGACCATCGCCGCGAGGGCGGTCAACAGCATCGACACGATCAGCCAGGCGTCCTTCAGCACCCCCATGCTCAGCGCCGTGGCGAACCCGAGCACGGGCACGGCGATGCCCACACCGCCGTACACCCGGCAGATCCGGTGCAGCAGCCGTACGGCCGACGCCGCCCGCTCGCTGTCGGGTTCGGCCAGTGCTTTGCGGGCGCTCGGCGGGAACATGCTGGCCGCGACGGTGACGGGCCCGACGGCGATGATCGCGGCGAGCACGTGGAGGGAGAGGAGGAACTTGGTCACAGGGGGACGGTAGGGCGGGGCAGGATCACAGGGGAGTGGCTGGACTGCCATGCCTCAACGGATTCTCGCCAGCGCCGCCACGGCAACATGGGAGAAGCCCGGGGCTTGTTGGCCGGAACCCCGCGGGGGCCTACGCTCCCGCCATGCACACCGTGGCCGTACTGGCGCTCGACGACGTGATCCCCTTCGACATGTCGGCCCCCGTCGACACCTTCGGCTGGGCGCGGCTGCCGGACGGGCGGGAGGCGTACCGGGTGCGGGTCTGCTCGGCGGCGGAGGGGATGGTGAAGGCGGGGCCGTTCAGCGTCCGCGCGCCGTACGGGCTTCAGGCGCTGGCCGAGGCGGACACCATCATCCTGCCGGGGACGGCCGACCCGACCCGGCCCTTGCCGCCGGGGGTGACGGAGGCGCTGCACGCCGCGGCGGCGAGCGGGACGCGCATCGCGTCGATCTGCGTGGGCGCGTTCCTTTTCGCGGCGACGGGGCTGCTCGACGGGCTGCGCGCCACCACGCACTGGATCGCGGCCTCCGATCTGGCGGCCCGTCACCCGAAGGTCACCGTCGACCCGAACGTGCTCTACGTCGACAACGGCCAGTTCCTGACCTCGGCGGGCGCCGCCGCGGCCATGGACATGTGCCTGCACATGATCCGCAAGGACCACGGCTCGGCGGTCGCCGCGTTCACCGCGCGGATGTGTGTGATGCCCCTGGAACGGGAGGGCGGACAGGCGCAGTTCATCGTGCAGGACCTGCCCCCGGCGCCCGCCGGCACCACCATGGAGCCCCTGCTGCGCTGGCTGGAGCAGAACGTGGAGCGGGATCTGACCCTCGACGACATCGCCCTCCACGCCGGCACCAGCACCCGCACGCTGAACCGCCGCTTCCGAGAGCAGACGGGCACGACGCCCTTGCAGTGGCTGCACCGGGCGAGGGTCCGTCGGGCCCAGTACCTGCTGGAGTCCACCGATCACACCGTCGACCGCATCGCGACCCAGGCGGGCTTCGGCTCCCCGACGGCTTTCCGTGACCGCTTCAAGAGGGTGGTGGGAACGAGCCCGTACGCGTACCGGAGGGCGTTCCGGGGGGAGGGGATTGGGCCGCGGGGGAGCTGAAGGAGGGGCCGTGCCCCGTAAGGGGCGCGGGGAACTGCGCGAGCAACCACCGACGACCCGCAGCCCCCGACCGGCCCGACCCCCTACCCCTTCGGGGCGTACCCCGCCCGTCGGCTACCCCTTCCGGTCGGCCACCACCCAGGACGCCAGCGCGACCACCCCGGCTACCCCGAACACCGCCGGCCAGGCCCCCACCTTCTTCGCCAGCGGGTGCGACCCGGCGAACGCGGCCACGTACCCGGCGGTCAGCGCCCCCGCGGCCCTGCCGCCCGCCGCCTTCTGCCACTGCTGGGCCGCCGCGGCACCCGCCACCGCGAGCACCGCCCCGCCCAGCGGCCGCTTCTTCGTCCAGCGAGCCACCCCGTACCCGCCGATGAGCCCGCTCGCGGCCACCGCCGCCGTCGGAACCCTCACCATCACTGCCTCCCGCGTCCTGCACCAGGTCCGTCGCGCCCGAGGCTACTGCGCCGCCACCCGCCGGGCGCCCCGAGGCCCCCGCCGCCGCGAGGATGCCGAGGGGTCGCTCCCCGGGCACCCGCACCGACCTCACCGTCGTCGAGGGCGCGGGTCACGTCGTGCATCTGGACCAGCCGCGCAGTCCGGACGCGGCGACGTCCGATACCTCAACTCTCCTCCTTGAGAAGGAAGTTGGGACCCACAACAAGGGCGAGCGGCGTGAGTCAGGTCACAGGCCGACTGAGGGGGAAGTGGTCCACGGCATCCCCTGAGCCTGGCATGCTCATGCGTGGCTACTGGGGGGTAACCACCGTGTGTGCGCTGCCGTGAGGGCATGTGTGCCGCCATGCCCGCCCTCCACCGCCTCGTTCTCTCTCCCTCCTGAAGCGCACCCCCCTGTCACCGCTCCCGAGGACTCACGCGTGCACAAGCTCAGAAGACACACCCAGCTGTCGGCACTGTCGGCGATCACCGTCGCGACCCTGCTGATCACCGGCTGCTCCACCGACTCCCCCTCCACCGCCGACAAGGCGGCCGCCACGACGGCCGAGTCTCCCGCAGCCGGCGCGGCCGAGGAACAACTCGCCGTCGTGTCCGCCCCGACCGGTGACGCCACCCCCACCGCCGTGGCCGACGCGAACGCGGCCGACCGGGGCAAGGCCAAGAGGTCCGCGCTCAAGGTCGCGTCGTACGACAGCAAGAGCGGCCGGGCGGTGATCACGGCACCGTCGTCCGGGTCGGACGCCGAACCGTCCGCGACTCCGTCGAGGACCCCCTCCGCCTCCCAGGACTCCGACGAGACCGACACGGGAGCCGATCCCGGAACCGCAACCGGAACCGCAACCGATCCCGGAACCGGAACAGGCGCGAAGCCGAAGCCGAAGCCCGCCGTGGCCGTCGGAGACGTCATAGCCAGCGCGCCCGCCCCCGGCGCCCCGGACGGCGTGCTGGCCGAGGTGACGGAGATCGTCGGCACGGCGGCGGACGGCGGCACGACCGTCGAGACGGAGCCGGCCGAGCTCAACTCCGTCCTGGGCGAGGGCAAGGCGGACGGCACGGTCCCTGTCGACCCCTCCACCCTGGACGTCGACCCGCTCGTCCAGGGCGTGAAGGTCTCCTGGGCGAAGACCGGCGACCTCACCTTCGGCCCCGAGGGCGCGAAGCTCCCGCTCGGCAGCCTGCGCATCGACGTGGGCGCGGCGGTGGAGACCGCGCCGGGCGCCCCCGCCTCGGCGGCGGCCTCGGTCGAGGGCTTCGTCCAACTCGCCCCCGAGGTCGCCTTCTCGTACGACGGCTCCGGCGCCGGCACGGGCTCGTCGCCGGGCGGCGCGTTCCTGGGCCTGACCGGCGACTGGGCCTCGCAGTGGTCGCTGAAGGGCCGCGCGGCCGGCTCGACCGACGGCAAGCCGATCCGTATCCCCTTCGCCGAACTGCACGCCGATCCCGTCATCCAGGTCGGCCCCGTCCCGATCGTCGTCAACCTGGACCTCGTCTGCTACTTCCAGGTCGACGCCGACGGTCGCGTCACGGTCGACGTCGAGCAGGACCTCAAGGGTGACTTCCGCGCCGGCGGCAACTTCACCTGGGCCAAGGGCTGGCAGGGTGTGAGCGAGTCCCACATGACCGGAGAGCCCCTGAAGACGACGGTCACGGCCGTCGGCGACGTCAAGGCCGCCATGGGCGCGGAGGCGACGGTCGGCCTCTACGGCACGGTCGGCGTCACCGCCGACATCGCCCCGTACCTCCGCGCCGAGGCCGACGCGACCGCCGAGGGCTCGGCGAACGGCACGGGTTCGGCGAAGGGCTCCTGGGCCCTGTACGGCGGCATCGACCTCACCGGAACCCTGAACCTCCAGCTCTCCATCTTCGGTACACCGATCTTCCAGAAGAAGATCCCGCTGGGTGCCGTGCATGAGGAGTGGCTCCTGACGAAGGGCGAGGCGAAGACGCCATAGGGCGCGCCCGGCCCCTATGACCGTAGGCCCTGCCCTCCTCCCGCCGGGAAGGGCAGGGCCTACGGCTCAGACCGAAGAGGGCGCAGGAACCGCGGAGGGCGACGGGAGAGAATCCCCCCATGGGGACCACGAAACTCACCGCCCGCGCCCTCAACCGAGCGACACTCGCCCGCCAACTCCTCCTCAGCCGAGCCGAGTTGGACGTGCCGACGGCGATGCGACGCATCGTGGCTCTCCAGGCCCAGCACCCGGCGTCCCCGTACATCGCCCTGTGGAACCGCCTGTCCCCCTTCGACCCCACCACCCTGGACGCGGCGCTCGCCGACCACCGCCTCGTCCGGGCGACCTTGATGCGCGTCACGGTCCACACGGTCCACGCGGACGACTACACCCCGTTCCGCGAGGCGCTGGAACCGACCCTCCGGGGCTCCCGTCTGGGCGATCCCCGCTACCGCGCCTCCGGCCTGACAGCCGCCGACACCGACGCCTTCCTCCCGCACCTCCTCGACCACGCCGACAGCACCGTGCGCACGGCCGCCGAACTCCGCACCTGGCTGGACGACCACCTCGGCGACGCCGCCACCCCGGACACCGGCGCCCACCGCATGCTCCGCCACTACGCGCCCCTGTGGCACGCCCCCACCGGCGGCCCCTGGTCCTTCGACACCCGCCAGTCGTACGTGGCGGCCTCCCCGCGACCGTCCCTCACGGACCCGGAAGCGGCCGCCGAAGGCCTCCGCACCCTCATCCGCCGCTACCTCCAGGGCTTCGGCCCGGCGACGGTCGCGGACATGGCCCAGTTCGCACTGATCCCACAGCGCCGCATCAAAACGGCCCTGTCCGCCATGACGGAGGAACTGGAAACCCTGCAAGCCACCGACACCGGCCAAACCCTGTACGACATCCCGGGCGCCCCACGCCCCCCGGAGGACACCCCCGCCCCACCCCGCCTGCTGGCCATGTGGGACAGCACGCTCCTGGCCTACGCGGACCGGGGCCGCCTCCTCCCACCCGAGTACCGCACGTACGTGACCCGCGTGAACGGCGACGTACTCCCGACCCTCCTGGTGGACGGCAAGGTGGCCGGCATCTGGCGCCCCCTGGCCGACTCCATCGAGGCCACGGCCTTCCACCCCCTCCCCACCGCTGTCTGGGACACCCTCACGGAGGAGGCCACGGCCCTGCACGCCCTCCTCACCACCCGCGCGGACCCCACCCCGTACCGCCGCCACGACCACTGGTGGACCAAGCCGCTCCCGACCACGGCGGAGACGCGCGTACTCCCCGCCGATTGACGGGGCCCCGCTCCTTGCCGCACCTCGCCCACCACTTCTTCCACTCCTCCGAGTGATGGCGGGCGTACCAATTTCGAAGTAATTTCAAAGTCATGGGTACCGAGAGCGCCGCCGTGAACTTCTCCGAGCTGGTGAACAAGAACAAGCAGACACTCGCTCGGCTACAGGAATCGCCGAGACTGCTACTGCACCGCCGGGACGGGGAAGATCTGGTCCTCACCACCGCGGCGAGGGCGGAGCAGGACCAGACGGTGGTCTCCGCGGCCACTCGCATGCTGGCTGCGATGGCTCGCCGGGAGCCCGGCAGCATGGAACTGCTCCTCGACATACTGCCGGAGGCGTTCCCCTGGGTCCGTTTCCTGCCCGAGCCCGATCTCCACGCCTTCGCCGTCGAACTGGTCGACACCATGCGGGCCGCCGACTCGGTCGGCAATAGCGCCTCCGTCGCCCAGTTGCTCATCGCCTGGCAGCACACCGCGGAGGTCTACTCCGACCCGGAACTCCTGGCCGCGCTGACCCGGCACCACTCCGAGGACTACGGCCCGGTACCCGACCCCAGGAACATCGCATGACCGGGGGCCGCGGAGACCGCGCCGCCCCACCGGCGCCCCACGGACACTGGGAAGTCCGCTTCGCGGACGCGGCTTCGGCCAAGGGCTGGGAGAGCCTCGCCCAGCAGGCCCGCGAGAACACCTACCGCGCGTGGATCACCATGCGCACCACCCCGAGGCCGACCATCGAGACACCCCGGCACCATCGACTCAAGGGCGCCTTGGCACACGGCACCCATCGAGGACAGACCTGCGAGCAGTGGCAGATCGAGGTGACCGGCGGAGGCCGCGTCTGGTACCTCCTGGACACAGCGAACGACACGTGCTGGATCACCTTCGCCGGCACCGGGCACCCGAGAGCCACGGACCGACGCTGACCCTGACGGCTCCGCCCAGATGATAGGGAAAGCCGTCGCCGGAGAGTCCGTCTCCGAACTCCTTCCGATCCAGCCGATAGAGAGCCCACGCCAACTGCTCCGCGAACCCCACCACGACCGAAACCGGCTCACGCACAAGCCGATCCACCAACGCGTCCGCAAGGCCCTCGGCATCAGGGTCGGGCCCCGCCGGGTGGCACTCGTCGATGAACTGCCAGAACATGTCCTCATCCATGCCGGAGGAGCATGATGGACACCACTGACAAGAGGCTCCCTGAAGGCTTCAGAGACGGGCTTCCTGAAGAGCGGTGACGAACTCAATCCAGGCTCTGTCGCTAAACCCCAGCCACGGCATGCTCAGGTCCTTGCTGTCCCGTACGGCCGCACCACCTGGCCCGAAGGCGGTCTCCACGCACTCGGTCCCGCTCCCTCCGCTGTAGGAGGACTTGAACCACTGGCGCTCGGACCGTATCGGCATCACGACTCCCGGCTTATGCGGTGGATCAGCTGTGTTGAGGACTCAAGATCGAGGGCTTGGGCCTTGAGGTACTGGAACGCCAACCTATACCGCTCCAGTTCCTGCGGCTTTTCCATGAAGAGGCCGCCGCCGATCAGGTCCACGTAGACGACATCGAGGTCGGGAGTCTGACCGGCCAGGATGAGGAAGCTGCCAACGGCCGGTGCATGGGCTCCCGTTGAGAATGGCAGCACTTGAATGGTGATGTGCGGAAGCTCTGCCATGCCCAGCAGGTGGCGAAGTTGGTCGCCCATGACCTTGGGTCCGCCAACGGCCCGTCGGACTGTGGCTTCGTCGATCACGCACCAGATGTGCGGAGGATCTTCTCGCTGGAGGAGCTCCTGTCTCTTCATGCGAATGTCGACCATGTGTTGTACCTCCCGCTCTGGGCACTGCTTCTCCGAGGCGCGATGAACAGCCTCGGCATAGTCCCGTGTCTGGAGCAGGCCCGGAATGAACATGCAGGCGTAGTGATCTTCCCGAAGAACCTCGTTCTCCAGGGTGAGCATGAGGTTCATGGAATCAGGGATGGGATCGGCCAGGGATCGCCACCAGCCTTGAATCTTGGCCGCCTTGGCGAGCTCGATCAGTGCGAGACGCTCCCCTTCGGGCGTGTCGTACTCGCGGCAAAGGGCGTCCACAGTAGGCCACTTGACCGCGCCCTCCTTGGTTTCATAGCGGCTCAGGGTTGCCTTGGAGATGCCGACGCGCGCTCCCGCCTCCTCAAGGGTGAGCCCTTTGAGCTCGCGTAGGCGGCGTAGGTCGGCGCCCAACTGGCGTCTGCGGGTGGTGGGGCCAACTGCCATGCTCTGGGCCTTTCAATGTGAACCGTCAGATCCTGGGGCTTCCGTGCCTGGCTTCGCAACGCGATGCGCGCCGGGGGCGTGCGATGAACGCGCGTGCTCCCGGCAGCCAGAAATGAGAGTTCCATTTTGGGAGTTCCAATGCAACTCTCTGTGTGCAGAAGAATGCAGAGTGCCACCTGTGGCAACTGGAGGAGTGGAAGATGGACTGCATCGCGGGAGTGCTGAGGAAGCCTTGGAGTCTCCGCTTCGTGGCCGAGCCTCAGGAGGTGGCGGCTCTCCGTCGGCTCATGCGGCTCCACTTGGGCCTCTGGGGTCTCCACGAGGTCATTGAGCCTGCCCAACTCTGTGTCAGCGAGCTGGTGTCCAATGTCATCAACCACGTGGGTGCTGGCACTCCCACCACCCTCGCAGTCTCCATGAACGGAACACGTCTACGAATTGAAGTCCGTGACCCCGACGCGCGCACGCTGCCAACGCTCCTCAACGTTGCCGACGGTGACAGCGAGCGTGAGAGCGGTCGAGGCATGGCGCTGGTCGATGCCATCGCAGTGCGGTGGGGCGTCCAGCCTTACGCGGACTGGAAGACGACATGGTGCGAGCTGGCGACCGGGTTGGCCTCCGCCAGCGGCCATACGGGAGGTCTGCCCGTCAGCAGATCAGAGGCCATCCTCGGGCTGTACGGGACTGGAAGACTGTCGCAGTCGTTCAGGTCAGGTCCACTGTTCAGGGGTGTCGCCGAGGACTTGGTTAGATCTCTCATCGCCGACCTGCTGCACTGGCTGCGAGTTCATGGATGTGATGCTGACGCCGCACTTGATGGGGCCCAGAGGCGTTACGACGCCGGGATGCTGAGCAAGGGTGCTCCGCTTTCCTGACCGATGTGTCATGACTCCCCCGCCATGGATTCGCGGGGGAGTCATGAGTTCCGGTAGGAGTGGCATCGACTCATTCGCTGCTATCGGGCAGGCTGCGCATCCTTGCACGTCAGAGAGAATCCGAGAAACCGCGCTGCTTTTCCATAGTGGTGACGCGGCCCGCTGATCTTCTTGACCCCTAGGGCCACAGTAAGCGCCAGGCAGACGACGTCTATGCTGAGGGCGCCCCGCAGGCGCACAGGCGAGAACCGGTAAGAGCACTCTTGCTGGATCGCGAGTCACCTCGCGCGTGCGCGAGGTGACTCGACCATACGATTCCCGGAATGACGCACACAGCGCTGTCCCATCCGCACAGCGCTGGTGATCGAGTACGAATGTATGCCCCAGGGTGGTCTGCGCTCAGGTCGGGCCGGTGATTGATCGCCCCGGCTCAGTTGGAGAAGGTGCTGGCTTGTCGTCCAATTACTATGCCTCGATGCGGTTTTCTGCCTTGCGGCCCTTGTTCCAGGCGTTCGCAACGAGTCGGTAGGCGGTGGATATCCGGGACCCCGTGCCACTGTTGTTGAATCCGCCGCGAGAGGACTGGCTGAGGATCTCCGAGCGCCACTTGGCTGCAGTGCCCATTGCAAGGATCTTCCTACCGAGTTCCTTGTCGTCGACGAGGTCGCCCCATCGGCCAAGAAACATGCCGATACCGCCGAGGAGCATGCCATCCCAGGTCTCCGCAGAACGTCCCCAGGCTTCCTCCGCGACCGTCAGCGTGCGATCGAAGACGGAGGCTCCATAGCGGTCGACGATCTGAAGGGCGCCGGAAACCGCACCGACGCCGTTGGTCGATGTCGAGCCGAGAGCGAGTTCGTGCTTCTTCAGAATCCTGTCGGTGTCGACGAAAAGCGGGACACCACCGGTCAAGCCCACGTGGTACTCGTCGATGGGGCGGGGCTTGTGGGACTCCCGATTTTTGATCAAGAACAGGATCGCTTCTTCAGCCTGCGTCAGTCCATGATGGACCTCGGCCATGATGGTCGGGAGCCCTGCCAGCGCACAGGCCCGCCAACGGTGCTGTCCGTCGACGATGTAGAGGTCGCCGTCTGTGCGCTCTGACACGATCACTGAGCCGATGGCTTCGCGGACCATGTTGTCGGCGATGTTCTGAGCGCGCCTCTCGTTGAGAGTGCGCTGCGCTTGTGGGTCGATGTTGAGGTCCTTTATCGAAACCTCGACCCCGTACTCGACCCTGTGCTCAGGGAGTTCGAAGGTGTACCGAGCCTTAGGCATAGCTGTGCCCTTCAGCGCTGCGTTAGGGGGAAGTTCGGCAAAGCCGGGATTTTGGGATACAGCGCGAGACGCAGGAAATCATATGATCGCTTGTTCCGCAAGTTGCTTCCCAGTGTGCGAAGTTGACGAGGTGTAGCTGCGTCCTGTCGATGGCGGCACAGTCGTAGAGAAGTAGCCGCTCCGCGTAAGCGCGAGGTCTACAAGCCGAGTTGGCTGACGCTGTGCTTCGCACCGACTGCTGGCGATGGTGTAAACACATCTCCATAGGCTCGTCCGACGTGGAGTTGCGCGTACGCAAGAGGCCTTCGGTCGGTGCGAGGCTCAAGAGGGGTGCCGGCGTGCGTATTGAGCGGCGCCGCCTCGGCAGGTGGGAAGCAAGGGCCGCGTTGGCATCGAGTGTGCGGTCTTCGTAGGAGCTGTCGACGACCGACCTCGGTCCGGCGTCTTCTTTGGCAGTGGCGCGAGTTCACCCTTCTCAGCCCTGGTGAGCAGGTCGGGTCGGTCACCTTGGTCCGCCCTCGGCGCGGGGGCTCACTGCCGTAAGGCCGTTTATGGACACTCGGATCCCGCGCGACGTGCACGACCGGACTGGCTCAGGTCTGGTCCTCGCTCGCAACACGGTCACGCAGCTCGTCGGGGTACTACCGTGGCGCAGGAATGGGATCTGGGTTCCCCCACCAGTCGGGGTGATCATGCCTGTACTCAGGGCTGCCACGAAGTTGGATTCAGTTCACTGAAGGGCGATCGTTCCAGCCCGAGGCCGAGTTGCCTGTTTCCGCAGCACACGTCGACCTCGTCAGCCCACTCACTGAGTTCCGTGTTTGGATCGGTCTTCTCCCACGACCGCACGTCGCCGCTGCACCGCCGCCGCGATGCTCACAGCCACCGCATCGGGAGCCTCATGCTCCCAGAACCGCATGACCTCCCACCCGGCGGCGACGAGGTGCTCGGTCGTCTCCGCGTCACGAGCCATGTTCCGGTCCAGCTTCTGGCGCCACCACTCTGCGTTCGACTTCGGCTGCGTCGCGTGTTCAGGGCAGCCGTGCCAGAAGCAGCCGTCGATCAGGACGGCCAGTTTGACCGACGGGAAGGCCACGTCGATCCGGCGTCGGGCCATGCCAGGCACGGGGTATTCGACGCGGTAGCGCAACCCGCCGGCGTGGAGCAGACGACGGACCGCCAGCTCGGCGGCGGTGTCTTTGCTGGCTTGCCTGCTCATGCGTGCCGAGACGGCCGGCGACAACGGCTTCATGGTGCTCAAGGCGGCTGCGCCTCACGATCTTGGCTCGGACCGGTCGAACTGCGAGTCCGCAGGGCCCGATCAGTCGAGCCGTTGGACTACGGCTGCGCTTCGATTCCATCACAGGGGCGGGGCCGATCGCATCGGGTCTTGGCGACCCTCGTCGTACCCTCCAGGGGAACCGGCGTCGCCTTGGGCACCCTAGGGCCACTCGCTTCCTCGCAGTGTCGTGATTCCGCGGCCCGCCTCAAGGGCGCTGCGCGTCGCCTTCGGCGATGGCCCTGCGGGCCACCCTTGACCCGGGCCGCGGAATCACTGGGAGAGAAGCGAGCGAGCGGCCCGGGAAAGTGGGGGCCCGGCCGAGTTCAGGTGGAGGCTGGCTGGGCTGTTGGGCGGGGGTGCGTGGCGCGGTCGCATTTCGCAAGCACGCCGGGTTTGCTTAGCGGCTCACAGGGAGTGGATGGGGTGCGGCCCGTGCCCCAACGGCTACGCCCCGTGGCACGTTTCGTACGGCCGGGTCGAGCCGCACCAGCACTCGGTTCCCCTCTGTGGGGGCCAGGAGATCGCCAGCCCCCGCGCCGCCAGCGTCGTCGCGTACTGCGGCAGCAGGGTCACGTCGTCCGGGGACGAGCTCTCCGATGCCGCGAACGCCTCGTACGACGGGACCGTGCCCGTCACGATGCCCAGGTTCGGGGTGCCGGAGACCGACAGCTCCCGTAGGGAGGCCTCTATCGTCGCCAGGTGTTCCTCGTGGGACGGGTACTCGGCGGTCAGGCCGGGGTAGGCCGAGACGAGTTCCGACAGCTCGGCCGTCGGCCAGTGCAGGACCGCCACCGGGAACGGGCGGGAGAGGGCCTCCCGGTACGCGCCCAGCTCCGCTCGTAGGCGGGAGATCTCGGCCTGGAGTTCCGCCGGGTTGTCCGAGCCCAGGGACCAGACGCGTTTCGGGTCGTGGAGTTCGTCCAGGGAGATCGAGGACGAGTGGAGGGTGTCCGCCACGGCGTCCCAGTTGTCGTGCGTCGCGCCCAGCATGCGGCGGACCCTGTGACGGCCGAAGAGGAGGGGGCGCGTGGCGTACGGGGGCTCCTCCACGTCCGTCAGGAGGAGGGTCACGGCTGCGGTGAAGGTGTCCTGGGCCGCTTCGAGTTCGTCGTGGGCCTCCAGGGCCTCGGCGACGATCACCCACGGAGCCGGGTCGCGCGGAGCGGCCGCGCGGACTCCGTCGATGATCGCGCGGGCCTCGGCCTCGTGGCCGTACTCCCAGAGGTTGGAGGCCTTGAGGGCGCGTACCAGGTGGGGGTTGTCGAGAGGGGCGGACGACGACAGCAGGCGGTCGTAGAGGGCTGTCGCGGTGGGGCGGTCGCCGGCCAGTTCCCGGTGGGCCGCTGCCTGCAGCAGCAGGTGCTCGGCGTCCTCCGGGTAGAGGTCGGCGGTCCGCTCCAGGCGTGCCGCTTCGGCGGTGTGGTCGACGTTCTCGGCAGGCGTGTCGGGGCGCATGGACGACACCGTACTGCCGATGGGGGACGGAAAGGGGGCGGAGGCGAGGTGCGGGTGGAGGCGGGGAGGTGGGAGGGCGCCACCGCCGGGGCGCGCACGCTCCCACCCCCACCCCGCTAGATCGTCACCCCGTCGATCTGCAGCGTCTGCACCGCGCCCGCCGCGAACGGGACCGCCACCGACTTGCCGTTCAGGAACGTGTCCGAGTACGCGCGGTAGCGGTCGGAGCCGCCTGAGGTGTGGGTGTTCCAGCGGGGGACCAGGCCGTTCGTGCCGCCGGTCACCGCCGTGAAGTTCGAGAGGTTGAAAGTGAAGGTCTGGGCCGTGGTCGCGGTGTTGATCGCCACGATCACCAGGCGCCGCGCCGCCGCGTCGTACGCCGCCGCCGTGTAGCTGGAGCCCGTGTCCAGGATCGTCATGCCCGGGCGGATGTGGCGGCTGAACTGCGCCATCACGTAGTACTTCGTCTCGATTGCGCCCGGCTGGAGCGTGTTCGCGTCGTACTTGATCATGCCCCAGCCCGCCGTCGGGTCCATCACCTGCCAGTAGACCCAGGCCGTGGGGTGCAGCCAGCGGAAGTCGTAACAGAGGTTGCGGGCGAGGGTCCAGCCCGAGCCGTCGCTGTCGCCCGTCTCCGAGTTCCACAGCTTCTTGCCGGACGTCGTCACCACGTCCGTGTAGAGGAGGTCCCGGCGGCCGTTCGCGCCCTGGTAGCCGTGCACGTTCACCTGGCTGACCAGGGACTTCGTGGAGGCGTTGAAGGAGCTCCACGTCGAGCGGGCCGTGTCGTAGTTCGTCTCGTCGGAGGCGGCGATACGGATGTTCGTCAGGCCCCGCTTGTCCAGCTCGCTGCGCATGTGGGGGAGTACGGCGGCCTGGACCGCCGGGTCCATGTGGCAGCCCTCCTGGGTGCCGGTCGCCGTCCACCACGACGACGCCGGCTCGTTGAAGGGGTCGACCGTCGCGAAGTTCACGCCCCAGTTGTTCTTGGCGCGCAGGGCCGTCGCCGCCAGGTGGGAGGCGTGCTGGCGGTAGTTCCAGGACTGGAGGTTGTTGCCGCCGCCGGAGGCGCCCGAGGGGTTGTGGTTCAGGCACATCCACCACATCGGGGAGTTCGCGAAGAGTTCGGTGGTCGCGCCGCGCGCCACCGCCTTCGTCAGGGCCGCGCGCTGGTTGCCGTCCGCGTTCCAGTTCCAGGCCGAGGACGCCGGGTCCTCGTTGGTCCAGTCCTGCCAGAAGCCCTCGATCTGCTTGAAGGCGGGGATGTTCGGTGACTCGACCATGGTCGAGCCCTCCACCGTGTTCCAGCTGCACGCGCCGAGGTTGTAGCGGGCGATGTTCATGCCCAGGCCGGGCAGCGCCGTGCCGTTGTACGTCGTCGTCTTCGTGGTGAACCACAGGTCGGCGAAGTCGTCCCGGGCGCCGAACACATTGGCCCACCAGGCGAGGGAGGTGCCCCAGCCCTCCCAAGTGCCGTACTTCGTGGCCGGGTTGATGGCGATCGTCGCGTCCGCGCTCGCCGTGCCCGTGCCGAGGGCCGTGCCGACGACCGCGCCGCCGGCCGCCGCCAGGAGTGCTCTGCGGCCGAAGGAGGGCGCGTTCCCCACGGTCCTGTCGGGTGTCGGGGACTCCGCCGTCGGTCTCTGTCGGTCGTTCGTGGGGTCGGGGGATGCGGTCATGTCAGCTCCGGGGGGTGCGGGTGCCGAGGAGAGGGAAGGAGGACGGGCGGGGATCCGTCGCCTTCCGGACTGCTGAGTGGGGACATCGGAAGAGTCAGGGGTGAGTGGTGAGGTTGTCGAGAGGTCTGACAGCGCTTTCTTCGGTTTCTTCCAAGGGTTGTGAGAAGGGGAGATGAAAGGCCGGTCGCTGTCGGGCCGGGCCCGCCTGCTCTGGGTCGCCGCGGAGTGCGCCGTCACCCTCGGGCTTGTGCTCCTCCTCTTCGTCGCCCATCAGTTGTGGTGGACCAACCGGCAGGCCCAGGAAGGGGCGGCCCGGGAGGTGGCCGCGCTGGAGCGCGCGTGGGCGCAGGAGGCACGGACAGAGAGGGCCTGGGCGGTACGGGCAGAGGGGAGCGACGGGGGTGAGGGGAGCGTCAAGGGCGACAAGGGCGGCGCGGGCAGCGTGGGGTCGGGGGCCGTTCGGGCCTACGCCGTGCTCGTCATCCCACGGCTCCATCTGCGGGCACCCGTCGCCGAAGGGGTCGGGAGGGCGGAGGTCCTCGACAAGGGGTTCGTCGGGCACTACCCGGGTACCGCGCTGCCGGGGCGGCCCGGGAACCTCGCCCTCGCCGGGCACCGCACCACCCACGGCGAGCCCTTCCGCCACCTCGACCGGCTCGAAACCGGTGACGAGGTGCGCGTCGAGACGCGGGACGCCGTCCACACGTACGTCGTCGACAGCACGCTCCCGCAGACCGCGCCCGGCGACGGCGGGGTCCTGCGGCCCGTCCCGCGCAGCGACGTGCGGCCGTCGTACGGGTATCGCGAGCCCGGTCACTACCTCACGCTCACCACCTGCACGCCCGCGTACACCTCCACGTACCGGCTCGTTGTCTGGGGGAAGCTGCGCTCGGTGCGCCTCAGATGAGAGCATGTGTGCGAGAGTCGTTCGAGAGTTGCGAGAGTTTTTTGAGAGGGGGAGCCGTGATCCGTAGCTGGGCCAGTCTTCGCCCCGCCGCGATGTTGCTGCTGCTCCTCTTCGAGGTCGCCGTCCTCGACACCGGCACGCTCTCCGCCGCCGTCGCCTTCGCCGCGACCGCCGCGGCCGGCTCCGCGTTCGCCGCCTGCGCGCTGATCGCCGCGCGCTGCGCGCCCGTCGTACCCCGCACGCGCGTCCGAACGGCCATCCGGGACCGTGAACGTCGTACGGCGTTCCTGCCCCAACGCGATCCCGACGCACGCGGGCGTACGCGCCCCCGCGCGCCCGGACATGCCCTCCTGACGGCCACCGCGTAGGGCACACCCGCACCCACATCTGCTCCACCCCACCTCGCCTCATCTCTCCGCTGTCCTGGCTGAGGTGGGTCTGTGCTCCGCACGCGGGCCGTCGCGCCGAGTCCGGTCGTCCGACCACGTTTCCGGTCGTCCGACCACTTCTCACCGGTACGACGAGACCCCTGGAGGGCTCACACCCATGTCCGTATTCGCCGACCTTGTCGCGCACCTCGCCGATCTGCTCCAGCCGCTGTTCCACGCCTCCGCGACCGCCGTCGCGATCGTCCTGTTCACGGCGCTCGTACGACTGCTCGTGCACCCCCTGTCGCGGGCGGCGGCGCGGGGGCAGCGGGCGCGGATCGCGTTGCAGCCGCAGATCGCGGAGCTGCGGAAGAAGCACGCGAAGAACCCCGAGAGGCTGCAGAAGGCACTGCTGGAGCTGCACACGAAGGAGAAGGTGTCGCCGCTCTCCGGCTGCCTGCCGAGCCTCTGCCAGCTGCCGGCCTTCTTCCTGCTCTACCACCTGTTCTCCAACACCACGATCGGCGGCGAGACCAACGCCCTCCTCACCCACCGGCTCTTCGCCGCCCCGCTCGGCGACCGCTGGGCCGACGCGCTCGCCCACGGCGGTGTGTTCGGGGCGCAGGGGCTCGTCTACGTCGGGCTGTTCGTGATCGTCACTGGGGTCGCGGCCTTCAACTTCCGGCGTACGAAGCGGATGATGGCCGCCGGTACGGCCGGGGTGCCGGCCGTGTCCGACGAGCAGCTGCCCGGGATGGCGGCGAGCATGGGGGCCGTCAGCAAGTTCATGCCGTTCCTGTCCTTCTTCACGCTGGTCACCGTGGCGGTGGTGCCGCTGGCGGCCGCGTTGTACGTGGTGACCAGCACGACGTGGACGGCGGTGGAGCGGGCGGTGCTGTATCCGTTGCCGGAGGCCGAGAACGACGGGGCCGCCGGGGCCGGGGCCGAGGTGGCGGCCGCCAAGACCGGCAGGGCCGCAAAGACGGCCAAGACCGCCAAGACCGCCAAGACCGCCAGGACCGCCGGGGTCGCAAAGACCACCAAGGTGGGGGCTGCCAAGACATCGGGGAGGCCGGGTAGGTCGGCGGCTGCTACCAAGCGGTAGTGATCCGAGGCGCGGGGCGAGCGGTCCAGTCCGTGAAGCGGGTCTTGCGGAGTGGACCATGACCTTGGACGATCGACCAGTCCTCCGATGGCTGCACCCATCGGTCGGGCGGCGGACGATCGAGGGAGTTGGCGACCATGAAGCTGCTACGAGTCGGTACGGCGGGCGCGGAGCGGCCCGCGCTGCTCGACGCCGAGGGGGTCCTGCGGGACCTCTCGGAAATCGTGCCGGACATCGACGGCGCGCTGCTCGCGGACGAGGCGGCGCTCGGGCGGGTCCGCGAGGCGGCCGAGAGCGGTTCGCTGCCCGTGCTGGACGCGGCGGGGCTGCGCGTCGGACCGCCGGTCGCCCGGATCGGCAAGATCGTCTGCATCGGGCTGAACTACCACGACCACGCGCGCGAGACGGGGGCCGAGCCGCCCGCCGAGCCGGTGATCTTCTTCAAGGCGGCGGACACGGTCGTCGGGCCGCACGACACGGTGCTCGTGCCGCGCCGGTCGACGAAGACCGACTGGGAGGTCGAGCTCGCCGTCGTCATCGGGCGGACCGCCCGGTACGTCGAGTCGCGCGAGGCCGCGCTGGAGCATGTCGCCGGGTACGCCGTCTCGCACGACGTGTCCGAGCGGGAGTTCCAGCTGGAGCGCGGCGGGACCTGGGACAAGGGCAAGAACTGCGAGACGTTCAACCCGTTGGGGCCGTGGCTGGTCACCGCCGACGAGGTACCGGACCCGCAGAAGCTGGGGCTCCGGCTGTGGGTCAACGGGGAGCTGAAGCAGGACGGCACGACCGGGGAGCAGATCTTCGCGGTGGGTGAAGTCGTGCGGTACGTCAGCCAGTTCATGACGCTGTATCCCGGGGACGTCATCAACACGGGGACGCCGGCGGGGGTGGCCCTGGGGGAGCCCGAGCCGAAGCCGTTCCTGCGGGCCGGGGACGTCGTGGAGCTGGAGATCGACGGGCTGGGGCGGCAGCGGCAGGAGTTCGGCAACGCGTAGGCGCTCCGCTCGGGGCCGGGTGCCTAAGGGGTGGGGGGCTGCTGTTTGTTGGCGGCTGCGGGTGCGTGGGGGCCTGTCGCGCAGTTCCCCGCGCCCCTGAGGGCGCGGGTGGACCCGGCGGTTGTCAGGTGCTCTTGAAGCGTTGCAGGGCCTCCACCACCATGGCGTGGTCCTCCAGTTGGGGGAGGCCCGAGACCGTCACCGTGCCGATCACGCCTGTCCCCTCCACCGTCAGGGGGAAGGAGCCGCCGTGTGCGGCGTACTGGTCCGGGTCCAGGCGGGAGGACTCCTCGAAGGTCGTGCCCTTGGCGCGGAAGCGGGCGCCGACGAGGTAGGAGGAGTTCGCGTAGCGCTCCACGACCCGGCGTTTGCGGTCGATCCAGGCGTCGTTGTCCGCGGCCGAACCGGGCAGGGCGGCGTGGAAGAGCTGCTGGGGGCCGCGGCGGATGTCGATGGCCACGGGGGCGTTCCGCTCGCGGGCCAGCTCCACCAGCAGGGAGCCCAGGGTCCAGGCGTCCTCGTGGGTGAAGCGGGGGAGCACCAACTGGCGCTCCTGTGCTTCCAGTTCCTCGATGGTCGGGGTCTCGTGGGTCGTCACAGCTTCACCGCCACACCCTCGCGCGCGGACTTGCGGGCCGCCTCCAGTACGTCGAGCGCGGCGGCGGCCTCGTACGCCGTGACCGGGTTCTCGCCGGTGCCCTGCAGCGCGGCGGCCACGGCCGCGTAGTACGCGGGGTAGTCGCCGGGGAGGGTCGGGACGGGGCGGCCGCCGTCGGTCAGCGGGGAGTCGCCGGCGCCGACGCGGCCCCAGAACTCCTCGGGCTCCTGGCCCCAGGCGGCGCCGGGGGTGGGGCGCTCGCCCTCGCGGAGGGCCGCCTCCTGGGGGTCGAGGCCGTACTTGACGTAACCCGCCTCGGAGCCCAGCACGCGGAAGCGCGGGCCGAGTTGGGGGGTCACGGCGGAGGCGTAGAAGTGGGAGCGGACGCCGTTCGTGTGCGTCACGGCGATGAACGTGTCGTCGTCCGTCTCGGCGCCGGGGCGGCGCAGGTCGGACTCCGCGTACACCAGGGTGGCGGGGCCGAAGAGGGTGAGGGCCTGGTCCACGACATGGCTGCCCAGGTCGTAGAGGAGACCTCCGATCTCCGTGGGATCGCCGGACTCGCGCCAGCCGCCCTTCAGTTGGGGGCGCCAGCGTTCGAAGCGGGACTCGAAGCGGCGGATCTCGCCCAGTTCGCCGTCGGAGAGGAGGCGGCGGAGGGTCAGGAAGTCGTTGTCCCAGCGGCGGTTCTGGAAGACGGAGAGCAACAGGCCGCGCGCGTCCGCGAGGGCGGCCAGCTCGCGCGCCTCGGCCGCCGTACCGGCCACCGGCTTGTCGACGACGACCGCGAGGCCCGCCTCGAGGGCGGCGGTGGCGATCGGGACGTGCGTCTTGTTGGGGGAGGCCACGACGACCAGGTCCAGCTCGTCCGCCCGGGACCAGAGCTCGTCCGCCGTGGCCGCGAGCCGTACGTCCGGGAACTCGGCGCGGGCCTGCGCCTGGCGCTCCGCGTTCGACGTGACGACCGTGTCGAGGGTCAGGCCGTCCGTCGCGGCGATCAGCGGGGCGTGGAAGACGGAGCCGGCGAGGCCGTAGCCGACGAGGGCGACGCGCTGGGGCCTGTCTGTGCTGGTGCCTGTCATACCACCCACTTAAGCAACGCTGTTGCCAAAGTGCAAGCGCGAGGGACAATGGGGGTGTGGACGGCAACGGGATCGGTGACGGGTTCGGCGACAGGGTCGGCGACGGGATCGGCGACGGGATCGGTCGAGGGCGGCAGAACGGCAACGGCGGCGGTAATGGCGGTGGCAACGGGGGCGGTCTCGGGCGGACCGGTGGTGTCGCGGGCGTGAACCTGCTCGCGTTGCGCAGTCACAACGGGGCGCTGGTGCTGGATCTGTTGCGCAGGGCGGGGGCGGCCGGGATAAGCCGGCTGGAGCTGGCGGAGCGGACCGGGCTCACTCCGCAGGCCGTCAGCAAGATCACCGCACGGTTGCGGGCGGACGGGTTGGCGACGGAGGCGGGGTACCGGGCGTCCACCGGTGGCAAGCCGCGCACCGTACTGCGGCTCGTGCCGGACGCCGGGCACGCGATCGGCCTCCACCTCGACCGCGACGAGCTGACGGCCGTGCTCTGCGATCTGACCGGGGCGGTGGTCGCGCTGCGACAGGCGCCGCTGTATCTGGGCGCCGGGGCGGACAACGTGGTCGAGGGCGCGGCGCGTGAGGTGGAGGCTTTGCTGGCGGAGGCGAGTGAGGGGCGGAGGGTGGGGGCTGGGGGTTATCGGGGCGGTGACGTCGCCGACGCCGGTTCCGGTCCCGGTTCCGGTTTGGGTTTCGGTTTCGAGGGCGGCACCGGCACCGATGCCGCGTCCGTGGCCGACGTGGCTTCCGGCTCCGATCCTCATGGTCCCCCTCTCCTCTCCGTGCTCGGTGTCGGAGTCGCTCTGCCCGGGCCCCTCGATCATCTGCACGGTGTCTTGCACCGGGTCACCGGGTTTCCCGAGTGGGACGGGTTTCCGTTGCGGGCGGCGCTGGCGCGGCGGCTGGGGATGCCGGTGGTCGTGGACAAGGACACCAACGCGGCGGCCCTGGGGCTCGCGGCGGCCGCGGGGTCGCACGGGTCGTTCGCCTACCTCCATCTCGGTACGGGCCTGGGTGCCGGACTCGTGATCAACGGGTCCGTCCACCGGGGGGCCCGGACCAGGGCCGGGGAGTTCGGGCACCAGGTCGTTCAGCTGGACGGGCCGAGGTGCGAGTGCGGGAACCGGGGGTGCGTCGAGGCGCTGTGCCTCGCGGCGGTGGCGCGGGGGGACGTGGCGGAGGCGGCGCGGGTGCTCGGGACGGGGGCCGCCAACCTCGTGGGGCTCCTCGACATCGAGCTCGTGCTGTTGGGCGGGCGTACGGTCGAGGCTCAGCCGGAGGAGTTCGTGCGGGGGGTCGGGTTCGTGCTCGACGAGTGGGCTCGGTTGCAGGGAGAGGATCCGGCCGTGCCGGTGCGGGTTGCCGGGGGCGGGGTGTCGGCGGTTGCGGAGGGGGCGGCTCAGCTGCTGCTCGCGCCGTTGTTCGGGCGGGAGGACGGGTGACGGGGTAGTCGGTGAGGGGGTGGGGGCGATGCGCCCGGGCGCGGTGGGGGTGGGGGCCGATGCGCCGGGGCGCCGTGGGCGCCGTGGGGGGCGGTTGGTGGGCGGCTGCGGGTTGTGTGGGGTTGCTCGCGTAGTTCCCCGCGCCCCTGAAAACGACCCGGGGTGTGCGCAGCCGGCGCCTGAAGAGTGGCCCGCGGCTTTCTCTGCCCCATCGATGGCCCGCGGTTCTTGAAGTGAGCCGGTCGCTCCGCTGATCGAGCGGATATTCGGGTCTGATCCCGGGGCCCCGGGGCGTGGCGGGGCTTGTCGGGGCGGGTGGGTGGCATGGTCATGTGTTCATGCGACTGTGTACGTGCCTGACCCTTGCCCTCGCCGCCGCAGCCGCGCTCGTCAGTGGTCCCGCGGCGGCGGCCACCGTGCCCGCGCCCGCGTCGGACGCCCTGCGGACCGGCTGCGTCGGTGACGACAGCGGCGCCTTCCCCATCCGGACCCGTATCCGCGGCGGCCCCACCACCTACGTCGCCGGCGGCGGCTTCCACACCTGGGCCGTGGAGCTCACCAACACCACCTCCCGGACCTGCGGCAACATCCACCCGGTCGTCGTGCTGGCCGACACCGCGCGCACGCTGAAGCGGAGCCAGCCGCAGTTGGAGTTCTACGACGACGCCGACGACACCACCCCCCGGCCGGTGACCTTCGAACGGACCGACGCGGACGAACTGGTCGGCGTTCTCGGCGGGGACGGGAACGGCGGCGGAACCGGCTTCACCGTGCTGCCCGGCCGCACTCTGGCCGTCAAGGTCCGCCTCTCCCTCACCTCCGACGCGACCGCGCCGAACGAGGTCGTGGCGAACGCGGCCGTCGTCGAGCGGCGCGGCGACGACGGCACGTGGGTGGGGGAGTCGAACGACTACCGCTTCCGGATCACCGACGAGGAGGAGGACGAGGACGGGACGGAGGCCGGCCAGGACAGCGGCGGGGCGGCGAAGGAGAGAGGCGGCACGACGGCCGTACCGGACGAGCGGCGGCCGTACCCCGACGAGCTGGCCGCCTCGGGCATGCGCGAGGCCCTCCCGTACGTCACCGGCCTCCTGCTCCTGGCCGCCGGCGGCCTGCTGACGGCCACGGTCCGCAGACGGGCGCGCTGACGACACGAGACCGACACCCGCCCGCCGACGTCCACCCGTGCATGGCGCCCCCGACCCCCACACCCCGCTGACCTGAAGCGACCCCGGTCTCAGCGGCCAAGATCGGCCTCCTCTTTTCGGCCAGGCCTCACTAGGGTTGGGGCGGACCCGGACGTACGGACGACGGATGCACAGGCGTACGGACGTACGGGCGTGCGGATGTACGGACGGACGTACGGACGTACGGCAGGTACCGACAGACGCCGGCAGGAGATCGCACATGGCAGAGCGCAAGCCCATCGAGTCGTGGCTCACCGACATGGACGGGGTGCTCATCCATGAGGGCGTGCCGATCCCCGGCGCCGACGCCTTCATAAAGAAGCTCCGCGACTCCGGCCGCCCCTTCCTGGTGCTCACCAACAACTCGATCTACACCCCACGCGACCTGCACGCCCGCCTCTCCCGCATGGGCCTGGACGTGCCCGTGGAGAACATCTGGACCTCCGCCCTGGCGACCGCCCAGTTCCTGGACGACCAGCGGCCCGGCGGCACCGCGTACGTCATCGGCGAGGCGGGGCTGACGACCGCCCTGCACGACATCGGGTACGTCCTCACCGACCACGAGCCCGACTACGTCGTCCTGGGCGAGACCCGCACGTACTCGTTCGAGGCGATGACGAAGGCGGTCCGGCTGATCAACGGCGGCGCCCGTTTCATCGCCACCAACCCGGATGAGACCGGCCCCTCCACCGAGGGCCCGCTGCCCGCGACGGGGGCCGTGGCCGCGCTGATCACCAAGGCGACCGGGCAGAAGCCGTACTTCGCGGGCAAGCCGAACCCGCTGATGATGCGCACCGGGCTCAACGCGATCGGCGCGCACTCCGAGACCAGCGCGATGATCGGCGACCGTATGGACACCGACGTCCTCGCGGGCATTGAGGCCGGGATGGAGACCTTCCTCGTCCTCACCGGTCTGACCACCCCCGAGCAGATCGAGAAGTTCCCCTACCGCCCCTCGAAGGTCGTGAACTCGATCGCGGACCTCGTGGACCGTCTCTGAGTCCGGGAGTCCGGGAGTCCGGGAGTCCGGGAGTCCGGGAGTCCGGGAGTCCGGGGGTCCGGGAGTCCGGGGGTTCGGTCGGCCGATCGCCCGCCCGGCGAGGTCGCCGAGTGCCCGGCCCCGGATAAACCCCCTGACACCCGTACGGAGCAGTCGGGGCGCCTCCCCGGATGCGTCCCGGCACCCGGCGGGGGAGTCTCAGGGGTGTCTGGAGGTTCACCATGGGCTCAGTGCGAGTCACTCTCTGTGCCGGGACGGTGGTCGCGGCGGCGCTCGCCGCGTCGGCACCCTCGGCCCACGCGACCGACCCGGCGAACGTCTCGGTGGTGCCGGCCTCGCCGGTCCCGGGCACCGACATCCAGGTACGGGCCGGGGGCTGCGGCGGGCAGACCGGAACGGCCGTCTCGGCCGCGTTCGTCGCGGACGCGCGGCTCACCCAGCTCACCGGCAGGAGCCCCGGCACGCTTGCCGGGGAGACCCGCGTCCGCTCCTCGCTCGACCCCGGCACCTACGCGGTACGGATCACGTGCGACGGCAGGGAGGACAAGGTCGCGGGGACGATCAAGGTCGGCGGCGAAGGAAAGCCCACGACCGGTCTCAGGCCCCCGCCGGGCCTCAGACCCCCGACCGGCACCACACTCCCGTCGACGAAGCCGTCCGGGATCAAGCCGCCCGTGACCGGGCCGACCGCGACCGAAGCACCGCCGGTGGCCGAGCGGCCCGTCGGCGATCCGCCCGCCGGTGAACGCCCCGCCGCTCGGCAGCCCTCGTCGCCCTCCTCCCCGATCGCCCCCGTCCGTGCGGGCGGTGGCGGCGCGGCTGCCCAACTCGCGGCGGCCGACCCGGTGGACGCGCGTGGCTCGGCCGACCCGGCCAACTCCTTGGACGACGCCCGGCACACCGGCCCCGGCGCCCGCCACGCGGTGGTCGGCCTGGTCCTCGCCGGGGTCGCGGCGGTGGCGGTCGTGGCGCGTGGTGCGCGCCGGGGCCGCGACCGCCGTACGGAATAGGGGGCCGTCGTGTCCGGACGGGACTATTCCGACCGCGGCTACGACAACGGCTACGACTACGGCGGCGTCGGCGAACGCGGTTTCGGCGGAGGGTCCGGCGGCGGGACCGGCCGGGTCGTCACCGGTGTCGCGTGGGCCGTACTGCTGCTCGGGCTGTGGCTGTGGGGCCGCGAGGTCACCGACGTACGGCAGGGCGGCTCCGCGCCGACCACCGGGGACGTGGCCGCCGTGGGACGGCCCGCCCAGGCCGAACTGCCGCCCGCCGCCGAGCCGTTGAAAGGCGCGCGACCGCAGCGGCTGGACATCCCCTCGATGGGGGTGCAGGCGCCGGTCGTGGCGCGCGGCCTCGACCGGGACGGGGCGGTCGAGCCGCCGTCGTACGCTCAGCCGGGCGTCGTCGGCTGGTACGCGGGTGGCGCGCGGCCCGGAGCGTCGGGGGCCGCGCTGTTCGTCGGGCACGTCGACACCGAGACCCGGCCGGCCGTCTTCTACAAGCTGAGCGCGCTGCGCGTCGGGGAGAAGATCCGGGTGGCCCGCAGCGACGGGCGGATGGCCGAGTTCACCGTGGACGACGTGCGGGTCATCGGCCGCGACGAGTTCGACGCCCGACAGGCCTACGGCGTACGGCAGTCCGGGCGGGCCGAACTCCGACTCGTCACCTGCGGCGGCACGTTCGACAAGGCGAGCCGCACCTACACGGCGAACGTCGTCGTCAACGCGTACCTCAGCGGAACGGGGCCGTGACCGACACGGTACTTCGACCGGCACGGCGCCTTGACAGGCGGGACTTTGACCGGAAAGCGATCAGTGCACAGCCCCCGGTGGTACGCAACCCCGGCACCTGCGAAGACGCCGTGCTCCCGGCCCGGTCGGCGACCCGCTCCCCCCGGGGCCGCCGACCGGGCCGGTCCTCGACCGCGGGTGCTCGGGTCGCGGGAGTGACCCGGCGCCGACGCGGGAGGTCTGGGGGCGTGGAGCCCGCGGGAGGGTGTGACGGGCCGGAGGCCGGGGCCGTTCGACTGCGACTCTAGGGCGTGGGGGCGCCACCGGCTAGAGGCTGTCAGAGGCTGTTTGACGCCAAGTCTAAGGATCGTTGCTCTCTGTCATGGGGGCAGGTGGCGGCCGTGCGGGCGCGTTCCGGTGCGTGTGTTCCCGGCGGTGCCGCCGGGCGGATGGTGATGACCTCGTGGGCGAGGCGGGACTTATGTCAGGATTGGGGCTTACGACACGCTGCACCCAAGGGGGAGTTGGATGTACGGCGGTAGGGGGGCCGGGGTTCGGGCGTGCGGGGCGGTGATGGGGGTCGCGTTACTGCTCGCCGGCTGCTCCGGGGGAGACGACGGGGACGACGGCGACGGCGGGAAGGGCCGGGCCTCCGGTTCCGGCATCACCCAACAGCCGAACGGCACGGACCCGTTCTGGGTCAACCCGGAGGGGAACGCGGCGGCGCAGGTCGCCGCCTATGAGAAGGCCGGCAAGGACAAGGACGCCAAGCTGATCCGCAGGATCGCCGAGCAGCCGACCGGCGAGTGGATCGGCCCGGAGAACCCGGAGCGGGAGGCCAAGGGCTTCACCGTGGCCGCGGATGAGGCCGACCGGGACGCCGTGCTCGTCCTCTACAACATCCCGCACCGCGACTGCGGCCAGTACTCCGGCGGGGGCGCCGCCGACGGCGACGCGTACCGGGCGTGGATCGACGGCGTGGCCCGGGGCATCGGGGACCGTCCGGCCACGATCGTGCTGGAGCCGGACGCGGTGCTCCACGTGGTGGACGGCTGTACGCCGCAGGAGTTCCACGAGGAGCGTTACGACCTGCTGAAGGGCGCGATCGAGACGCTGGGCGGGCTGAAGAACACGAAGGTGTATCTGGACGCGGGCAACGCCGGCTGGGGCGACCCCGAGGAGATCTACGACCCCCTCAAGTGGGCCGGTGTCGAACAGGCCGACGGCTTCGCCGTCAACGTGTCGAACTTCTACACCACCGAGGATTCCATCGAGTACGGCAGGCAACTCTCCGCGAAGATCGGGGACAAGCCCTTCGTCATCGACACCAGCCGCAACGGCAACGGTCCTTGGAACGAGGGCGACGAGGACGAGCGCTGGTGCAATCCGCCGGGGCGGGCGCTCGGGGAGACCCCGACGACGAAGACCGCGGACCCTCTCGTGGACGCGTACCTCTGGGTCAAGCGCCCCGGGGAGTCGGACGGGGAGTGCAAGGGCGGGCCCAAGGCGGGCGAGTGGTGGCCGGAGTACGCGCTGGATCTGGCGAAGGCGTCCGACTGACCTCGCGCAGTTCCCCGCGCCCCTGAAAGCGAAAAGCACGGGCTGCAGCCCGTGCTTTTCAATGCGCGGGGAACTGCGCGACCAGCCCCCACGCACCCGCACCCGAAAACGGCGAAACCCAGCGGAGCGCTACGGCACCTTCACCCAGCGCGCCTCGCTCGGCACCCCCGCGTCATCCGTCACGAACAGCATGTACCAGCCCGACTGCACCAGATTCCGGTTCTTCGGCACGGTCACCGTGATCTCGTCCCCGGTCACCTCGAAGTCCACCTCGATCGACTTCTGGTCCACGTCGGTCACATGCGTCGACGCGCTGGGCCGGATCAGCCGCGCCGACTCGATCGACGACCCGTGCCGCGTGCCGAACGTCGCCTTCCCGCCCCGCGCGGCCGTCTTGGGCCCCCCGGTCAAGGTCGGCCGGGCGTCCTGGAAGAGGTACGGCGGCGTATAGATCTCGATCCGCTGTTCGAACTCTCCCGGCTTGGTGTTGGCCTTGTCGGCGTACAGGGAGTCGGATCCGAAGAACACGACCCGCCCGTCCGGCAGCAGGATCGACCCGGAGTGGTAGTTCCGGCCCACCAGGGGGTCGGCGACCCGTCGCATCTGGCCCGTCCGCGCGTCGTACAGCCGCGCTTCGAGGATGTTGGAGTCGCCGCGCCCCCGATAGTCCTCCGAGCCGCCGGAGATGAGGACGGTGTCGTCGGGCAGGATCGAGGCCTGCGGGTACCGCGTGCCCTTCGCCAGCCGCGGCCCGTCCACGAACCGCGGCCGGTCGGCCAGCAGATCGATCACCCGGGTCCGCTTGCTGGAGCGCTCCGACTCACCGACCCCGCCCCCGCCGATGACCATGTACGTCTCGTCCTGCGCCGGGGGCAGCAGCACGGTCCCGGCGGTCTCCAGCAGCTTGCTGTCGCTCATGCCGGGGACCTTGGTGAACTTGTTGGTTTTCAGATCCCAGATCCCGGGGTCGCGCCCGATGTCGTCCGGCCCGTACCCCGCGTTGGCGCCCGAGTAGAACAGCTTGCCGTTCTGCATCAGGGAGATCGCCGGGTAGGTCGGGAACTGCTGTTCCTCCTTCGTGTACGTCCACTTCTGCGTCCCGGGGTCGTAGATCTCGTTCTTGCCCGGGACCAGCTGTCCGATCTCGTCGAGGCCGGACAGCGAGAGCACGGTGCCGTCCGACAGGGTCGTCAGCGTGGGGTACCAGCGGGCCTCGTTCATCGGGTCGACCTTGATGTACTTCTCGGCGACCGGATCGAACTCGTAGGCGTCCTTGATCCCCTGGAAGTCCTTCTTGTCGAGGGCGAGCTTCTGCGCGATGCCGTACGTGTTCCGCGCGTCCTCGCCCTTCAGGCCGACGACCTTGTAGTTGTCCTCCGTCCCCGTCTCGTACCGCTTGCCGCTGCGCTCGGCCTCGACGTAGGCGCGGGCGATCCCCGGCTCGTTGCCGGTGAACTTGCCGGTGTCCGGATCGAAGGTCTTGACGGCCTTCTTGAGCTCGACGTCGTCCTTGAGGACGAAGGTCTTGCCGTTCGCCTTGCCGACGAACCGGGTGCCCGCCTTCAGGCTCATCCCCTTGTCGGGGTTCTCGTTGTGGATGATCATCAGGCCGCCGGCCTTGGTGACATCGCCCTTCAGCTTCTCGTAGCGCTTGGTGCCGCCCGCGATCAGCAGATTGCCGTTGGACAGCTGGGTGTGACCCGTGCAGAACAGGTCGGCCGGGGTCGGCACCCGCTTGATCGTCTGCTTGACCGGGTCCCAGACACGGGTGTCGAACTTCTTCTTGTCGAAGTTCTCCGCGTCGTTGCCCGAGCCGGCGATCAGCAGGATCTTGCCGGTGTGCAACAGGGCGGCGTGGATGGTGTTCTGCCGGTACTTCTCCGGGAACTCCACGATCTGCCAGTGCCCGTTGGCGGCCTTGTACTCGGGTCTGCTGATCTTGTACTCGTGGTACTTCTCGGTACTGAAGCGGTACACCCACGGCCCGTTCATCCCGGCGAGCGCGAGGACCACCGCCGCGCCGATCGCGAGGCGACGGGCGCGGCGGCGGCCTGCACGGTCCTTCATTCCTTACGTCCCCCAAGTCCGCCCAGGGCGATCTGCATGGTCTGGTCGCTACCCCCGCCGCCCGACCCGGACGCCGCCCAGCTCGGCTTGTGCTGCGGAGCGTGCGGCGCGTGTGGGGCGTGCGGTGCGCGGGGTGGCGCGAACGGTGTGGGAGCCGCCTCGGGCGGCGCCACCATGGACCCCTGCAGTTCGGCCGCGGCAGCGGCCTTCTTCCGGTCCTGGCGCAGCATGTAGCGCCAGGCGAAGATGGGGAGGGCGGTGATCATCATGGCGAAGGTGGCCCAGATGATCATCGCGGGGTGCGCGTTGCCGAAGACGAACCCGGCGGCGATCGAGGCACCGAAGATGACGATGAAGTACCAGTGGTACCGGAAGGTGCCGAACCACCGGTCCGGGCTCGCCGAGTCCCCCTTGGGCGTGACCACGAACTTGCTCTTGCGCCGCAGCGCCGAGTCGATCAGGGCCTTCGCGTAGAGCGGCGCGGACAGCGCGGACATCACCATGCCCGCCACACCGCCGGAGCCCTCCGGCTCGTGCGGGGAGACGTTGTGCCGGCGGTTCCAGACGTACAGGCCTATCTGGAGCGCGGAGGCGTTGCCGTAGAGCATCAGCCACACCACCGGGTCGATGTTCACGCCCGAGGCACCGAGGCCCAGGAACAGAGCGCAACTCAGCGCCGCCAGAATCCAGTTGAGCGCCGACATCGGGTAGAAGATGATCATCATCGTGTAGTTGAAGAGCTTGGTCGGCGGCAGCGAGTACCAGCCCTTCCAGTACTGCTTGAGGATCGTCTCGTACGTCCCGCGCGACCAGCGCATCTGCTGGGTGAAGAAGTCCGTCCAGGCGCTGGGCCCCTCACCGACCGCGAGGACGTCCGGGGTGTATACGGAACGCCACTTGCGACCCGTCGCCGGGTTCTTGTGGCGGTGGATCTCGAAACCGGTGGCCATGTCCTCGGTGATCGAGTCGTACAGCCCGCCGATCTGCTTGAGCGCCTTGATCCGTACGGCGTTGGAGGTGCCGACGAACATGGGGGCCCCGTACTTGTTGCCGGCGCGCTGGATCAGCGCGTGGAACAGGAACTGCTGGGACTCGGCGGCCTTGGTGACGAAGTTGTCGTAGTTGCCGTACACCTGGGGGCCGATGACGAAGCCGATGTCCGGGTCCCGGAAGAAACCGAGCATCCGCTCCAGGTAGTTGGGCAGCGGGATGTGGTCGGTGTCGACCGAGGCGAAGAAGTCGTAGTCGTCGCCGTGCGCGTCGAGCCAGGCGTTGTAGTTGCCGTGCTTGGTCTTGGCGCGGTGCGGCCCCTTGGGCTGGTTCCACTTCGCGATGCCCTTGCGGGAGAAGTGGTGCACGCCCAGGCGCGCGCAGACCGCCTTCACGTCCGGGTCGTCGCCCTCGTCGAGCAGCCAGACGTGCAGCAGTCCGCGGTGGCGCAGCCGCACCGCGGCCTCCAGGGTCTTCGTCACCATCTCCAGCGGCTCCTTGCCGGGCACGAAGGAGGTGAGGAAGGCGACTCTGGTGCCGGTCTCGGGCACCACCGGGATCGGGTCGCGGGCGACCAGGGTGGCGTGCGCGTTCGACAGCACGTTCATGCAGCGGAAGAACTCGATCAGGCCGATCGAGATCAGCATGACCAGGTCGAGGGCGGGCAGGAACTCGTACTCGACGTAGTCGCGCTTGGTCCAGTGCTCCTGCTGCAGCAGCCAGGCCAGCAGGACCAGGGAGAGCAGCGGCGCGGCGGCCAGCATCAGGGCGACCCTGAGGCGGTGCGGCTCCTGGGAGATCAGCGACCGGTACTGCACCTTGTACGGCTTGGTCGGGTCGGGTTGGGTGAGCGGGCCGGCGAGGCGGCTGTAGTGCTCGTAGTCGTATCTCGGAAGGGTCTTCCTGAGCTTGCGCAGGGCTCCGGTGCGGGACGGCACCTTGAGCCGGGTCGTATCGGATGGGTCGTGGTTGTGCCGGGCGCCCGTCGGCGTCGACGTCATGAGTCATCCCCCCGCACACACATCGAGTGTGTGTTCGTCGGTTTTTCGTCCGAATCGGTCCCCCTCGACCGTTACGGACGCATCAGTGGGTCATCGTCACCATGTGATCTACACCATGGAGACACGGGACGAAGACCATCCGGTTGCATTGATGCCCCCTCGGCATCTTTTGTGCCCGAGCGCGTACGGCGCGCACCTCGTCGAGGGCCCCAGATCCCCACCCCGGGGCACAAACCGCCCAAGGCTCCCCAACCGTCATGTATCCGCAGTCTCTTACGGCCCAGGGTTCTATGGTGCTCATCTTGATCGCAAGATGCGAAACACGGCGTTTACCGGTCATACGCGGACATGGGTGTATTGGTGGAGGAACTGTGGGGAGTGGGAGGGGAGTGCGAGGGGGGCGAGGGGAGTGCCCGGGGTGATGCGCACATGCGGAGAGGCCCCTCGCGATTCGCTCGCGAAGGGCCTCTCCGGTCGGTGCGCCGCCAGGGACTCGAACCCCGGACCCGCTGATTAAGAGTCAGCTGCTCTAACCAACTGAGCTAGCGGCGCGCGGGAAGAACTTTACCGGAGGGACGGGGGTGCTCCCGACCACGCGCGCTCCGGTCGGGCGAGGTGCCGCGGGCTCAGTCCTCGACCTGGAACACATTGTCCGCCGAAACGGGGTCCGAGAGCGGTCGAAGGACCAAGTCCCGGACTCGGCCCCGGTGTTCAACCCGCGCGAAGCGGCCCGCGATCCGCTGCGTCAGGCCCTCGAATGACTCCTGCCGACGGGCACGGTCTACGCTGTGACCGGCGGCCACCGCATGATCTCCAGTCTTCACACCCTGATGATCAACGGTGGTCGCATGCGTTTTTCACGGCGCCCTCACCGCAGATCGTGCCAGGAGGACATATGCGACACGGTGAAGTCTGGTGGGTCGAGTTTGATGAGCGACGGCCGGTCGTGCTGCTGCCGGGAGACGAGGCGTCCGGGTTTCGGGCGATGCAGGTCGTCGCTCCGGCGGGCGTCGACATCAGCGGTCTGGGCGTGGAAGTGGCCGTGGGTGCCACGGAAGGACTGCCCTTCGAAGGCGTGCTGCGGTTCGCGTTCGCGCGTCCGGGCTTCACCCCGTGCACGTGGCTGACCATCGTGTCCCGGGACGACCTGGTCGAGCGGGCAGGCGTGCTGTCCCCCGGGAAGCTCAGCGAGATCGAGGACGCCCTCCGTGTTACCGGACAGCCGCAGGAGTGGACCGAGTCGGCAGCCGCGAAGCTCAGCGAGATGAAGGATGCCCTCCGCCTCGGCGGACTGGAGTGAGCGGGCAAGGGGCGGACGCCGCCGACGGCGTATCCGACCTCGGGGCGGTTCGCCACCTGGCCGAGGAGGTCGACGTGTCGTCAGGTTGCGACGCGCGGCGCCGGCGCTCGGTGCCGACGCCCCGCCGAGGCGGCCGGGTACATCATTTGGACCGTCAACATGCGACACCCGAGGACGGTTGAGAAACTGACGGGCGTGCAGAAGCGTGGAATTCTTCGGTCGGTTCGCGAGGGGAATCGTATGGGGACTCCGGTATTCGAGGAGATCGATCCGGGGGCCGATTGCGAATGCCCCGGCTGTGTCCACTGGCGGCGGGTCATGCCGTACTCGACGCGGTACGCCCATCTGAGTCATCCGGCGGCCAGGACCGCCCGGAACGCCCTCGTCGTGGCCACCGCCGCCGGTGCCGCACTCGGCGCGGGGCATGCCGTACCGGCGTTCGCGGCGGCCCACGGTCCGACCGTCCCCGGTGCCGTTCCCGCAGGTGAGGAACCGAAGACCCCGCAGGGGAAGAAGGCGCCGCTGCACGGCCCCGGCGGACGTCCGACGGGCGGGGGCAAGCCGCTGAAGGGGGTGAGGACACCGCCCACCACACGCGCCGAGATCATCGAACGGGCCAAGAAGTGGATCGCGGACGAGGTGCCGTACAGCATGCGCGAGTACTGGTCCGACGGTTATCGCCAGGACTGCTCGGGGTTCGTTTCCATGGCCTGGAACCTCCCCGGAAACGAATGGACGGGCAGCCTCGACAAGTTCGCGCAGCGGATTTCCAAGGACCGGCTGGAACCCGGTGACATTCTGCTCTTCCACAATCCGAAGGACCCGCAGCAGGGCTCGCACGTCGTGATCTTCGGCGGCTGGACGAGCCGTGCGCGGACCCACTACATCGCCTACGAGTCGGCCCGCCCGTACGCCCGCAGGCAGGCCACGCCGTACGGGTACTGGAACAACGCGACCCGCTATGTGCCGTACCGCTACAAAGGATTGGTCCCCGACGGCGCGGGTTCTCCGGACGACGAGACGGACGGCCTGAACGGCTCCGGCGGCTCCGACGGGTCCGCCGGCGAGGGTTCCGGCAGTGGCTCCGGCGGCGTCGAGAGCGCCGCCGCACCGGGGGGCGAGCCCGGCGCGAAGGGGGCCGCCGGGCCGTCGGCCGGGGATCGCTTCCCCGGCGCCGCCGCCTTCGGGCCCGGCGCGCGGAACAAGCACGTCGCCCGGCTGGGGCAGATGCTGGTGGCGCGCGGCGGGGCCCGTTTCTACACCGGTGGCCCGGGACCGATCTGGTCGGACAGCGACCGCAGGGCCACCCGGGCGTTCCAGCGGGCGCAGGGCTGGTCCGGCCGGCACGCCGACGGGATTCCGGGGCCGCTGACCTGGTCGTACCTGGTCACCGGGAGGGGCAGGGACATCCCGCCGGCGCCGGCGGGGAGCCCCGGCCCCCAGGGCGCACCGGCCGGCCGGCCCAGGCCCCCCGTGGTGCACCGCCCGACGGGGAATCCGGGAGCACCGGACAGGCCGGGCCCGTCCGCCAGACCCGGCTCATCCCACAAGCCCGGCTCCCCCCACGATCCCGGCTCACCCCTCAGGCCCAGCTCACCTCTCAAGCCCGGGTCGGCCGTCAGGCCCGGGGCGTCCGCCAGGCCCGGCTCGTCCGGGGTGCCCGTCGAGTCCGGTGCCCCGGACACCGTGGGCACCCCCCTGACACCCGCCTCGCACGGTGTCCGCGGCTATCCGGGGCGCGGCATGTTCCGCCCGGGCGCGGACAACGTGTTCGTCACCAGGTTGGGGAAGCGGCTGGTCGAGAAGGGGTTCGGGAAGTACTACACCTCGGGCCCGGGGCCGCGTTGGGGCGAGTCGGACCGGCGGAACGTGGAGGCGTTCCAGCGGGCCCAGGGGTGGCGCGGCGGCGCGGCGGACGGCTATCCGGGTCCGGAAACCTGGCGCCGCCTGTTCTCCTGACCCTCGCTCCAGCCCCCTCACCCTCGCCCCTTCCCTCCTCGTCCCTCGCCCTTCCCCTCTGGCCCCTTCCCTCTCACCCCTCACCCCTCGCCCCTTTCCCCCCTCACCGACTCTCACCACGGTTCTTCCTGCGCGGAGGCATGGAGGCACGTATGGGTACGACCACCTCACACACCCCGGAGCCCGAGGGGGCCGCGCGGCCCGCCCGGCTCATCCAGAACGAGACGACCACCGAGATCCCCGTCCATCTGCTGTTCCGTGACGACCCCGCCCCGGTCTCCGTTCCGGTCACCCCCGCCGTCGTGGGCCGTCGGCGCGGCACCGGCGAGCAGCCGAGGGTGCGGCAGGGGCCCGCGTCCATGAAGCCGCGTCCCACCGTCGAGGTCGATCCCGAACTGGTCGAGCGCCCGGCGCGGGTGGTGCCCGGGATGGTGGGAGTGCTGGGCGGGGCGTGCGGGATGGCCGGGTGCGTGCTCACCTCCTGGTGGGCCGGGGTGCTGCCGGGCCTCGCGGTACGGGCGCTCGGGCTGCCGGCCGTGTACGCGGGCGCCGGGCTCGGGCCGGCGCAGTGGGCCGCGTACGCGGGGGCCGGGGCGCTGACGATGTTCGGCTTCGGCGGGCTGGCCCGGGGGCAGACGGGGCGGGCCTGGGTGCTGGGGCTGTTCGGCCGGTACCGGGGGACCGTCCGCCGCACCGGACTGCTCTGGGTGAACCCGCTCGTGCTGCGCCGCCGCGTCGACGTACGGCTGCGGCACTGGCGGAGCGAGCCGATGGCGGCCGTCGACGCGAACGGGGTGGCGCTGCGGGTCGTCGTCCTCGTGGCGTGGCGGGTCAGGGACACCGCGCGGGCCCTGCTCGGGATCGAGGACCACGAGCGGTATCTGCGCGAGTGTGTGGAGGCGGCGGTCTCCCGGGTGCTGTCGCAGCTGCCGGCGGACGTGGCTCCGGGCGCGCTGGTGCGGGACTCGACGCTGCGCAACACGGAGGCGGTGGGGGAGGCGCTGACCCGGCTGGTGGCGGCGGACACGGCGCCGGTCGGGATGGAGGTGTTCTCGGTCCAGCCGGTCCGGATCGAGTACGCGCCCGAGGTGGCCGCCGTGATGCAGCGCCGCCGGATCGCCGCGCTCGACGCCCAGCACCGGGACACCGTGCTGACCTCCGTCGTCGACTCCGTCGAGGACACGGTGACCCGGCTGACCGTGCGCGGTCTGGTCGAACTCGACGACTACGAGCGCAAGGCGCTGGTGAAGGACCTGACGGTGGCGTTCTATACAGGGCGCCGCGAAGTGTCCCCGTGAACCCGGGAATTGGTATGGACATGTTCAATCCGCACCCATAATCTGGGACTTGGTCTAGACCTGGAAACACCCCCACGTACTCCAGGGAGCGGCAGCATGCGCACACGCACGCACAGCAGGACCAAGTGGTACGCCGTCGGGGTCGGCCTCGCCACCACCGGAGCGCTCGTCCTCTCCAGTGGTGGCGCCACCGGCCACGGCTACACCGACCTTCCCGTCAGCCGGCAGAAGCTCTGTCAGAACGGCACCGTGACCAACTGCGGCGACATCCAGTGGGAACCGCAGAGCGTCGAGGGACCGAAGGGCTTCCCGGGCTCAGGGCCGGCTGACGGCCAGATCTGCTCCGGCGGCAACAGCAGGTTCAACCAGCTCAACGCGTCCACGAAGCCGGGCGGCGGCGCCTGGCCCACCACCAGGGTGACGGGAGGTCAGAACTACACGTTCCGCTGGCAGTTCACGGCCATGCACGCCACCACCGACTTCAAGTACTACGTCACCAAGGCGGGCTGGAACCAGAACCACGCCCTGGCCCGCTCCGACCTGAACCTGACCCCGTTCTTCACCGTCCCCTACAACGGTCAGCGCCCCCCGTCCACGCTCTCCCACACGGGACGCCTGCCGTCCGGGCTGAGCGGCCGCCATGTGATCGTCGCCGTCTGGACGATCGCCGACACCACCAACGCGTTCTACGCCTGCTCGGACGTCACCTTCTGAGCGGCTCCCCCTCCGGCCCCGCCAGTTCTGAGGATCTCTTGAGCTGCGCGGGGCCCCCACCCGGGTACGTTCCCCCCACGCCACCGACCAGGGTGGCGGCCGGACTTCGGGGGAACACCATGGACGTCTTCTTCTACCTGATTCCCACGGTCATGATGACCGTCATCGGGTTCATGGCCTACCGCGTGCTGAGCCGCTGGCTGCGGATCCGCCGTGCCTGGAACAGCGGACTGACGGCCGAGGCACGCTGCCTGAAGGCGTTCACGACGGTCAGCAGGGGCGCGGGGGACCACAGCTCGGTGCACACCACGATCCATCACGTGTACGAGTTCAGCACCCATGACGGCCGCCGGATCCGGTTCGAGGAGGAGAGCGGGCCCCTGACGACGGTCGAGGGCGACTTCGTCACCGTCCACTACACCGACGGCCCGAACGTGGTGGCCACCGCCCACGCCCCCGGCGAGCGGGTCAAGCAGGCGGCGGCCGGTGTCGGACTCCTCGCCTTCCTGGGGGTGGTCTTCGCGTTCTGTGTCTTCTTCATGGTCACCTACCACCAGTTCTCGACGGACCCCTCGTTCCCGACGCCGTGACCCTCCTCAACTGACGGTCTGTCAACTACCGTGCGCCGACATGGAGTCCACAAGGCGCACGGTCGCACAGCTCGTCGCCGACCGGTGGGGCGACCACCGGCCCGGGCTGTGGTTCGAGGAACAGGTCCTGACCCACCACGAGGTCACCGCCGCGGCCGCCGCCCGCGCGGCCCTGCTCGCCGACCTCCTGCCACCGAACGCCCACCCGCACATCGGCGTCCTCCTCGACAACACCCCCGAGTTCGCGCTCTGGTTGAGCGCGGCGGCCCTCGCGGGCGCCGCCGTCGCCGGTGTCAACCCCACCCGGCGGGGCCCCGAACTGGCCCGCGACATCCTGCACACCGAGTGCCGCCTGCTGATCACCGAACGGGCCCACCTCCCGCTCCTCGACGGCCTCGAACTGCCCGGCGTACGCGTCCTGGTGACGGACACCGAGCCCTACACCGACCTCCTCGCCCCGTACGCGGGCGCCGAGCCCGACCCCACCCGGGCCACCCCCGCCGACCGTCTCCTCCTCTACTTCACCTCCGGTTCCACCGGCGCGCCCAAGGCCGCGATCTGCTCCCAGGGGCGGCTCGCGGCGGCCGGCCGGGCACTGGTGGACCGCTTCGGGATACGCCGGGACGACGTGCACTACGTCTGCATGCCGATGTTCCACGGCAACGCGGTCATCGCCGACTGGGCCCCCGCCCTGGTCGCCGGGGCCGGCGTCGCCCTGCGCCGCCGGTTCTCCGCTTCCGGGTTCCTGGACGACGTACGGGCCTACCGGGCCACGTACTTCACCTACGTCGGCCGGGCCGTGCAGTACCTCCTCGCCAGCGAACCCCGCCCCGACGACCGGGACACCCCGCTGCGCATGGGCTTCGGCACGGAGGCGGGCGCGGTGGACGCGGCGGCGTTCGAGGAGCGGTTCGGGGTGCGGCTGGTGGAGGGATACGGGTCGTCCGAGGGCGGGGCGGCGATCCAGCGCACGCCCGGGGCGCCGCCGGGCGCGATCGGACGGGCGGCACCCGGTGACGACCTCGCGGTGGTGGACCCCGAGACCCGGAAGGAGTGCCCGCCGGCCCTCTTCGGCGACGACGGCCGACTGCTCAACGGAACCGACGCGATAGGGGAGTTGGTCAACCGGGGCCCCAATCCCTTCGAGGGCTACTGGCGCAACCCGGAGGCGGACGCCGCCCGCCTCCGCGACGGCTGGTACTGGACCGGCGACCTCTTCTACCGCGACGCCGACGGCTTCCTCTACTTCGCCGGCCGCACCGACGACCGCCTCCGCGTCGACAGCGAGAACCTCGCCGCCGCCGTCATCGAGAACATCCTCGCCCGCTACGAGGGCGCCGAGGCCGTCGCCGTGTACGCGGTCCCCGACCCGGTCGCCGGGGACCAGGTCATGGCGACCGTCGCGGGCACCTTCGACCCCTGCCGCTTCGCCGAGTTCCTGCTGGCCCAGCCCGACCTGGGCACCAAGATGACCCCGCGCTTCGTCCGGGTCGTCCGGTCCATGCCGGTCACCGCCACCAACAAGATCCAGCGTGCCGCCCTCCGCCGCGAGGGCTTCCGCTGCCCGGACCCGGTCTGGTGGCGCCCGCCCGGGAAGTGGGCGTACCGCAAGTTCTCGGCGGTGGACCTCGCACGACTGGTGACGGAGTACCGGGCACGCGGACGGGAGGACCTGCTGACGAGGTAGGGCCGGCCCTACCTCCCGAACACCACCTGGGCGTATGGCCGCCGCCCGTGGCCCCCGCCTACCGTGACCCCATGATCCGAACGGTCGTACGGGATGTGCCGCGCGCGGTGGCCTACCTGCTGAGCGGTGTCCTCGTCGGCGCCCCCCTGCTGGTGGTGCTCCTGGTCCTGGGCACCCTCGGCCTCGCCCTGGCCCCCGTCCTCGTGGGCCTGCCGCTGCTCGCCGTGGCCGTCCTGTCGGGCATCCCCGTCGGCGCCCTCGAACGACGGCGGCTCACCCTCACCCGCACCCCATTGCCGCCCGACCCGCACGCCACCCCGGCGGAACCCGGTCTCGCGGCCTGGGCCCGGCTGCGGCTGACCGAGCGGGCGACCTGGCGTGAGCTGGCGTACACCGCCCTGCTCGCGTTCGTGCTGTGGCCGCTGGACGTGGTCGTGCTGTTCGTCGCGCTTGCGCTGCCCGCGGCGCTGATCGGGGCGCCCGCGCAGCTGGCGACGACCAGCAGCGTCAGCGGTGACGCGCGCATCGCCAAGCTCTGGCTGATCGACTCCTACGGCCAGGCCCTGCTGTGCACGGCCGCCGGCGCCGTCCTCCTCCTCGTTCTGCTGTGGCCCCTGGTCCGCTACGTGCGACTCCGCGCCGCGCTCGCCCGGCTGCTGCTCGCGCCGAGCGAGGCGGAGGCGGAACGGCGCCTGGGCGAGGTGACCCGGTCGCGCGCCCGGCTGGTGGCCGCCTTCGAGGCGGAGCGGCGCCGCATCGAGCGCGATCTGCACGACGGGGCCCAGCAGCGCCTGGTGTCCCTGAGCATGACCCTGGGCCTGGCCCGCCTCGACGCCCCGCCGGAACTGGCCGACCGGCTCGCCGCCGCCCACCGGGAGGCCGACCAAGTCCTCGGCGAGCTGAGGGAGTTGATCCACGGCATCCACCCCCAGGTGCTGGCCGACTACGGCCTCCCGGACGCCCTCGCCGACGCGGCCGACCGGTCCGTAGTCCCCGTGGAACTGGACGTGGACCTGCCCCGCTTCGCCGAGTCCGTGGAATCGGCGGCCTACTTCGCCGTCCGCGAGGCGCTCGCCAACATCGGTCGGCACAGCGGGGCGGGGCGCGCGTGGATCACCGGGCGGCACACCGACGGACGACTGCGGGTGGAGGTGCGCGACGACGGCACGGGCGGCGCCGACCCCGCACGGGGCACGGGACTCACCGGGCTCGCCGACCGGCTCGCGGTGCTCGATGGGACACTGACCGTCCACAGCCCGGCCGGCGGCCCGACCGTCCTGTCCCTGGAGATTCCGTGCCCGCAGCGCTGAAGATCGTGCTCGCCGAGGACAGCGTGCTGCTGCGAGAAGGGCTGGTCGGCGTCCTGACCCGCTTCGGACACGATGTCGTCGCGGCGGTCGGGGACGCCGACGCGCTGCTCACGGCCGTGTCCTCGTACGCCCCCGACCTGGTCGTCACCGACGTACGCATGCCGCCCGGCCTCACCGACGAGGGCCTGCGCGCCGCGCTCGCACTCCGCGCGGCGAACCCCGCCCTGCCCGTCCTCGTCCTCAGCCAGTACGTCCAACGGGCGTACGCCGCAGACCTGTTGGACACCGGGGACGGCACCGGCGTCGGCTATCTGCTCAAGGACCGCATCGGCCAGGTCGAACAGTTCGCGGAGGCGGTGGAGCGGGTCGCGGCCGGCGGCACGGTCGTCGACCCCGAGGTCGTACGGCAGCTGCTGCGGCGCCGGCGCGATCCGCTGGCGGCGCTCACCCCGCGCGAGCGGGAGGTGCTCGCGCTGGTCGCCGAGGGGAAGTCGAACGGGGCCGTCGCCCGGGAGCTGGTGGTCACCGAGGCGGCCGTCGGCAAGCACATCGGCAACATCCTGGCCAAGCTGGACCTGCCGCCGGCGGAGGACACCCACCGGCGGGTGCTGGCCGTCTTGGCGTACCTGCGAGGCTGAGGCCCGCACGGCGCGAGGGGGTGTGGGTGGCGGAGCCCCCACAACGCGCGGCGGAGCCGCGCAAGAACGACGATGGCGAGGTATGTTCGCGCTTTCCGCGAACATACCTCGCCATCGTCATCGTGCGCCGCCAGGGACTCGAACCCCGGACCCGCTGATTAAGAGTCAGCTGCTCTAACCAACTGAGCTAGCGGCGCAGACTCCGTCGCTCTTCCGCTTTCGCGGCTGGCGACAGAGAAAATACTACCTGGTCCGTGGGGGTGCCCTCGACCACTTAAACGTGAGCTGGATCTCGGGCGACCCGTCGGTTTCTAGATCGCCAACGACAGCAGCACCGGTGCCGCTCCCCGGTTCAGCGAGTTCGCCGCCGCCCGCAGCCGGTGCGCCTGCCGCAGCGGCAGGGACAGGGCGAGGCAGCCGACGGCGGAGCCTGCGGTGAGGGGGACGGCCGCGCAGACCGTGCCCGGCGCGTACTCCTGGAGGTCGAGGACCGGGACCGTGGGTGTCTGGGCGTCGAGTTTGCTCAGCAGCACCTTCTCGTTGGTGATCGTGCGGGCGGTGAGCCGGGCCGGACGGTGCCGCGAGAGGTGGTCGCGGCGACCGTTGAGGTCGAGCTGGCCCAGCAGGCCCTTGCCGAACGCGGTGGCATGGGCGGAGGAACGGAAGTCGACCCACTCGTGGACCGCGGGCATGGCCGGGCTGTCGGCCCAGCCGGTGACCTGGATCTCCCCGTCCAGATAGCGGGTGACGTACACGGCCGCGCCCACGGAGTCGCGCAGCCGGTCGAGGGTGTGCTGGAGCTGCTCGCGCAGGGCCTGGTCGTGACCCTGCGCGGAGCCCAGCCGGGCGAGTGCGGCACCGGTGACATAGGCGCCGTCGGTGGTCTGCTCCACATACCCCTCGCGACGCAGCATCCGCAGGAGCGCGGTCAACCGCTCACTGTCGACGCCGGTGCGACGGGCGATCTCGGCGTCGGTGACGCCACCTGCGTGCCGCGCCACCGTCTCCAGGACGCGCAGCGCGTCCTGGGCCGAGTGGTACGGCGCGGTCGGCTCGTGCTTGAGCGCCACGGTTTCCCCCTGCGCTTCTCGGGCCGTTTTTCGGACAGCTTGCCGTGTCCCACGATACGGGCCAAGAAGCGTACGTGGAGGGGTTGTTCGCGAGAAAATGCCGGTACCACCGGGCCTCCCAACAGCCGGACCAGCACCCTGGCATATGCCAACGGCATGGCCCGGCGGAGGGACCTCGGACGTTCCCGCGTGATCAGTCGTTCACGTGCCGTAGTCAGAGGACCGCGCCGAGGAATTCACGCGTACGTTCGTGCGACGGGTCGCCGAAGATCTTCTCGGGGCTGCCCGACTCGATCACCTGGCCAGAATCGAACATCAGAACTTGATCCGAGATGTCCCGGGCGAAGTTCATCTCGTGGGTCACGCAGAGCATCGTGATGTCGGTGGTGCGGGCGATGTCCCTGAGCAGGTCGAGCACGCCCGCGACCAGCTCGGGGTCGAGCGCGGACGTCACCTCGTCGAGGAGCAGCACCTGCGGGCGCATCGCCAGGGCCCGCGCGATGGCCACCCGCTGCTGCTGCCCGCCGGAGAGCTGGGTCGGGTAGGCGTCGCACTTGTCGGCGAGCCCGACCATGTCGAGCAGTTCACGGGCCCGCGCCTCGGCCTCGTCCTTGGAGAGCCCGAGGACGGTGACGGGCGCCTCGGTGATGTTCCGCAGCACCTTCATGTTGGGGAAGAGGTTGAACTGCTGGAACACCATCCCGATGTTCTTGCGGACCTCACGGCACTGCTTCTCGCTCGCCGGGAACAGCCGCTGCCCGCCGACGGTGATCGTGCCCTCGTCGGGCTTGGTCAGGGTCATCAGCAGGCGCAGGATCGTCGTCTTGCCGGAGCCGGACGGGCCGATCAGCGTGACGTGCTTGCCCGCGTCGACGGAGAAGTCCAGCCGGTCGAGGACGGTGTTGCTGCCGAATCGTTTGGTCACGTTCTCGAAGCGGATCAGCTCGCTCGTGTCCGCCACGCGCTCGCCGGGCGACTCGGGATCTTTCATCAGCGGGGTTTCAGCGGACAAGGCGTCGCTCCAGGGTTCGCAGAAGCAGGGAGGCCGAGTAGGAGATGAGGATGAAGGCCACCCCTATGACGGTCAGGGGCTCGGTGAAACGGAAGGTCTCCTGGGCGTAGAGCCGTGCCTCGCTCAGCATCTCCGGGACGGTGATCACCATCAGGATCGGAGTGTCCTTGAGCATCGAGATCACGTAGTTGCCCAGCGCGGGCACCACCCGGCGGACCGCCTGCGGCAGGATCACCACCGTCCAGGTGCGGCGCAGCGGCAGGTTCAACGCCGTGGCCGCCTCCCACTGGCCCGTCGGCACCGCCTCGATACCGGCCCGGTAGACCTGCATCGTGTACGTCGAGTAGTGCAGGCCGATCGCGAAGACGCCCGTGGTCAGCGCCGAGAAGGTCAGCCCCCACTCCGGCAGTACGTAGAAGAGGAAGAACAACTGGACCAGCAGGGGAGTGTTCCGGATGAACTCCGTGACCACGCCCACCGGCCAGCTCACCCAGCGGGTCGGCGTCCGCACCAGCAGCGCCCACACCAGGCCGAGCAGGAAGGAGACGACCGAGCCCAGGGCCAGCGCCTGCAGCGTGACCAGCAGTCCGTCCCGGAAGTGCGGCAGGAAGTCGGTGACCGCGTTCCAGTCCCAGTTCATCAGGCACCACCTCCCGCGCCCGCGCCCTCGGGGACACGAGCCGACGGCACAGCCGCCTTCCGCACCGGGGCCTTGCCCACCCCGGCCTTCAACCGCCGCTCCAGCACCCGCATGGCCCGGGTCAGCAGGAAGGCGATCACGAAGTAGATGAGCAGCAGATACGCGTAGATCTCCACGCTCTCCTGGAGCGCCAGCCGCACCAGGCTGCCGCTGAACGCCAGGTCGCCCATGCCCATGACCGACACCAGTGCCGTGCCCTTGAGGAGTTCGACCACCAGGTTGGCGAAGGGCGGGATCATCTCGGGGACCGCCTGCGGCAGCAGGATCAGCCGCATCCGCTGCCACGGGGTGAAGCTCAGCGCGATACCGCCCTCGCGCTGCGCCGGATCCACCGCGGTCAGGGCGCCGCGCACGATCTCGGCGCCGTACGCCCCGTACGTCAGTCCGAGGGCGAGGACGCCCGCCCACATCGGGACGAGCTGCCAGCCGAAGGCCAGCGGCAGCACGAAGTACACCCAGAAGATCATGATCAGCGCGGAGGTGCCGCGGAACACCTCGGTGTAGAGGCCCGCGGCGAAGCGGACGATCCACCGCCGGTGGGTGCGGGCGACCCCGACCACGAAGGAGACGGCCGTGGCCAGCAGCGCGCCGAACACCAGCAGCTGGAGGGTGACCCAGACACCGCGCAGTACCAGTTCCCAGAGTCCCGGTGTCATGCGCGACAGAGCTCCTTCGTGGTCAGGTCGGTCATCTCGACCTTGGTGAACCCGAAGGGCCGCAGGACGCGCAGCAGTTCGCCGCTCTCCTTCATCTTCCGCAGCTCGACGTCGAAGGCGTCCCGCAGCCGGGTCTCGGCCGGCCGGAACGCGAAGCCCGCGCCGTCCACCCGCGGCTTGCCGTCGACGAGCGCGGCGAACGGCTTCGTGGCCTCCGTCGTACGGGACTTCCTGACCACCTCGCGGGTGGTCAGCGAGGTCCCCGCGAACACGTCGACCCGGCCCGCCTCCACGGCGTTCAGCCCGGCCACCTGGTCGGGCACGATGACGATGTCGCTCTCGGAGTACCCGGCCTCGACGGCGTGCGCGATCTGCGCGTACCCCGACCCCGTGGCGAACCTCGCCTTGGCCCGGATCACGTCCGCGTAGTCGTTCAGCCCTTTCGGATTGCCCTTCTTCACCACGAACGCGTCCAGCATCTGGTGGTCGGGCTCGGAGAAGATCACCTCCGCGCAGCGCTCGGGGTTGATGTACATCCCGGCCGACACGACATCGAACTGCTGGGAGTTCAGCCCGGGTATGAGCGACCCGAACTCGGTGGGCACGGGCTGGACCCGCTCCACACCGAGCCGCTTGAAGATGACCCTGGCCACTTCCGGCCCCTCGCCGGTCAGCTCTCCGTCGGTGTCGATGTATCCGAACGGGATCTCACCCGCGATACCGAGCCTGACGACGCCCTGCGCCCGCAGCCGGTCCAGCAGCTCACCCCCCTCCGCGCCGGAGGCCGTGGCCACCCTGCTGCACCCGGCGGCGCCCAGCGCGCCCGCCGTGGCGAGCGCGGAGGCGCCGACGAGCAGGGACCGGCGGCTGGGATCGCGTGTCTTCCCGGTTCTCCCGGAGGTCTTCGTTGCTGGAGCCATGGGCGCGCGGCTACCCGACCCCATGCGATGTATTCACGCCACCGCCGGTGCCTTCACGCCCCCTGCACACAGCCGTCCGGCATAGGCCGTGCCCCTCAGGCGCCCTTGACCCCGCCCGCACCATGGAGGACATGACCGACCGCTACATAGAGATCTCCCTGCTCAAGCGTCAGGTCGTGTGCCGGGCGAAGCTCCTCGACGACCTCGCGCCGCGAACGTGCGCCGCCGTCTGGGACGCCCTGCCGCTGTCCGGGGACGTCTACCACGCCAAATACGCCCGCAACGAGATCTACGCGCTCTTCCCGCCCTTCGCCCCCCACGAGCCACCCCTCGAGAACCCCACCGTCACGCCCATCCCCGGCGACCTCTGCTACTTCTCCTTCGCCGGCACGGAACTCGCCACGCACGCGTACGGCTACGACGAGCAGGTCCGCCCCGACACCACCCTCGTGGACCTGGCCCTCTTCTACGAACGCAACAACCTGCTCCTCAACGGGGACGTGGGCTGGGTACCGGGAATCGTGTGGGGCCAGGTGGTCGAGGGCCTGGAGGAGATGGCAGCCGCGTGCAACGACCTGTGGAGAACGGGAGCGGCGGGGGAGACACTACGGTTCAGCAGGGCGTAGGGGCGCCTCACAGCTCGGGGGTTCGGGTGCGTGGGCGGCGGGATGAAAAGCACGGGGCGCAGCCCCTGCTTTTCAGGGGCGCGGGGAACTGCGCGAGAACCCCCACCCACCCGCACACGCCCCAACCACCCCAACCCCCCACCCCTCCGACACCCCACCCACCCACCCCCTCGGGGGCGAAGGGGCAGCGCCCCTGGGGGTGGGACGGGTAGGGGCGGCGGGGGCGAATCAACCGCGGGAGCCACCGACGGCAGGCGCAGCCACCCCCGCCACCCCCGCCTCGTACAACGCATGCCCCACCCGCAGCACCAGATCGTCTCGATGCCGGGCCGCCACCACCTGAAGCCCCACCGGCAGCCCACCCCCGTCCACCCCCACCGGCACACTCGCCGCCGGCTGCTGCGTCAGGTTGAAGGGATACGTGAACGGCGTCCACCCCGTCCACCGCCGATGCCCCGAACCCCCCGGCACCTCCACCCCCGCCTCGAACGCCGTCACCGGCAACGTGGGCGTCACCAGCACGTCGTACCGCTCATGGAACGCCCCCATCCGCCGCCCGAGATCCGTCCGCGCATCCACCGCGGCCAGATACTCCAGCGCGGACACCCGGGCTCCGGCGTCCCGGATCTCCCGCAGCCCGGGATCCAGCAGCGCCCGCTGCCCCGCCCCCATCCGCTGCGTCACCCGCGCCGCCCCGCTGAACCACAGCGTGTGGAACGCCTCCACGGGATCACAGAAGTCGGGGTCGGCCTCGCTGACGTACGCCCCGAGCCCGGCGAGCCCCTCCACCGCCCGCCGCACCGCGCCCGCGACCTCCGGCCGCACGGCGACCTGCCCGCCCAGCGTCGCCGAGTACGCGACCCGCAGCCCCCGCACCCCGCCCGCGAGCGCGTCCACGAAGGATCCGGAGACCGGTCCCAGCCCCGACCAGTCCCGCGCGTCGGGCCCGGAGACGACGTCCAGCATCAGCGCGGCGTCGGCAGCGTCCCGGGTCAACGGCCCCACATGCGACAGCGTGCCGAACGCGCTCGCGGGATACAGCGGCACCCGCCCGTACGTCGGCTTCAGCCCGAACACCCCGCAGAAGGCGGCCGGAATCCGCACGCTGCCACCCCCGTCCGTGCCCAGCGCCAGCGGCCCCGCCCCGAGCGCGACGGCCGCCGCCGCGCCCCCGCTGGACCCTCCTGCCGTACGCGAGAGGTCGTACGGGTTCCTGGTCACCCCGCTGAGCGGCGAGTCCGTGACGCCCTTCCAGCCGAACTCGGGCGTCGTGGTCTTCCCCAGGAAGACGGCCCCCTGCTCCCGCAGCCGGGCCACGGAGGGCGCGTCCTCGTCCCAACTCCCGTTTACGGAGATCGTCCTGGAGCCCTTCAGGGTGGGCCCGCCCCGCATCAACAGGATGTCCTTGACCGTGACCGGCACCCCGTCCACGGCCCCGGCGGGCTCCCCGCGCCGCCAGCGCCCCTCCGACTCCCGCGCCTGCCCGAGGGCCGCCTCGGCGTCGATCCGTACGAACGCGTTCACGTCCGGCTGCACCCGCTCGGCCCGCTCCAACGCCGCCCGCGCCACCTCCACGGGACTGAACTCGCCCTTGCGGTACCCCTCGACCAGTCGTACGGCGGACAGTTCCGTGAGCTCCGACATCCGGCCCCTCCCAGGGGAGTTCAATGCCCGGGCACGTACCCGCGCTGCTTGTCGACCACGTTGGGCAGCGGCTTTCCCGCCTCCCACAGCTCGAACAACTCCACGAACTGGGCGCCGAGTTCGTCCCGCCACCCCACCGTGTCCCCGCTCATGTGGGGCGAGACGATCAGCCCGGGGACGTCCCACAGCGGGTCGTCCGGGCCCAGCGGCTCGCGCTCGAAGACATCCAGCGCCGCCCCCGCGATCCACCGCTTGCGCAGCGCCTCCACGAGCGCGTCCTCCACCACGAGCTGCCCGCGCCCCACGTTGACGAACCGCGCGGACGGCTGCATGACCCCGAACCGCCGGGCGTCGAACATGCCGTACGTCGCCTCCGTCAGCGGCGCGGCCGCGATCACCCAGTCGGCGCGGGCCAGCAACCGGTCCAGCTCCTCCGGACCGTGGACACCGGGCCGCGCGACCCGCCCGACCAGGGCAGTGTGCAGACCGAGGAGCCCCAGGTGACGCGCGATCGCCCGCCCGATCGGCCCGGACCCCACCACACACGCCCGGCCGCCCGCCACCCGCAGCGCCTCCCGGTGCCGCCACTCACGCCGCCCCTGCAACTCCCAGCTGCGCGGCAGATCCTTCGCCATGGCGAGGACGAGCGCGGCCACGTACTCGGCGATCGGCGCCTCGAACACGCCACGCGCGTTCGTCACCACCGTGTCCTCGGCGGCGGCCAGTTCGGGACAGAGCAGATGGTCGACGCCCGCGCTGGCCGTGTGCACCCAGCGCGGCCGGGGCCCGCCCCCCGGCCAGGCGGCGCGCACCGCGCGGGAGGTGAAGTCCCACACCAGCAGAACATCGGCGTACGGCAGCCGCTCGGCCAGCGTCGAGGCGTCGGCGTACTCGACCGTCGCCCGCCCGGTGAGCCGACCGAGCCGGGGACGCGGTTCGGCGTCGAGGACGAGGAGGGTCGGTCGGGGAGTCGAGGCCATGGACGAAAGCAACCCCTCACATGCGGAAGTGACTCCACCGGCCACCTGCCGCCCAACGAGATGCGTGTGACATGCACTGATTGACCACGCTCGCACCCGAACCTACCTTCGTCAACACGGACTTGCGCACGTTCTGTCGTCCGCACATCTCTCTCCGTGAGGCCGGTGCCTGTCATGAGCGTCTCCTTCCTCGGTGGACCCCGTCCGCAGCGCGGTGTCGGTGTCATCGCCCCGTTCGACTTCGCCCTCGACCGCGAGCTCTGGCGCTGGGTCCCCGACGACGTCTCCCTGCACCTCACCCGGACCCCGTACGTCCCCGTCGAGGTGAGCCTCGACCTGGCCCGGCTGGTCTCCGAGCACGAGACGCTGCACGAGGCGGTCCGGGCCCTGAACGAGGTCGCGCCCGAGGTCGTGGCCTACGCCTGCACCAGCGGCAGCTTCGTCGGCGGGGTCGCGGGGGAGCGCGCGATGGGCGAGGCGATGATCCGCGCGGGCGCCGCGCACGCCGTCACCACCTCCGGCGCGATGCTCGCCGCCCTGGCCGAGCTGAACGCGCACCGTATCGCCCTGGTCACCCCGTACACCGACTCGGTCACCCAGTCCCTGGAGGAGTACCTCGCCGAGGCGGGCATCCTGGTCACCGGCCGCGCCTCGCTCGGCCTGGTCCGGCACATCTGGAAGGTCCCGTACCACGACGTGGTCGCCATGGCCCACCGCGCGGTGCGGGCGACCGCACCGGACGCCCTCTTCATCTCCTGCACCAACCTCCCCACCTACGACGTCATCCCCCAGCTGGAAGCGGAACTGCGGATGCCGGTGATCTCGGCCAACCAGGTGACGATATGGGCGGCACTGCGTCAGCTGGGTACTCGGGCCGTGGGTCCGTACCAGGCTCTGCTCGACGAGTCGGCCAGGCAGACGTTCGGTGCGGGACCTGTTCCACCACCGCCGGTACTGCCGGAAGAACAGGAAGGTTGGGCATGACCGCACTCGGTTTCCTCTATCCGGGCCACTCCGCCGAGGACGACTATCCGCGCATGGAGCAACTGCTCGGCAGCGACATCCGGGTGGACGTGGTGCACACCGACATCGGCGAGGACGCCCACCGCGTCGACGCCCTGCGGGAGATGGGCGCCCCCGAACGGCTCGCCGCCGGCTGCGAGGCCCTCCGCCTGTCGGGCGCGGAGGCCGTCGTCTGGGCCTGCACCAGCGGCAGCTTCGTCCACGGCTACGAGGGCGCGCACGACCAGATCCGCACCCTCGCCCGCACCGCGGGCCTCCCCGCCTCCTCCACCTCGTTCGCCTTCGCCCACGCGGCCCGGGAGGTGGGCGCCACCAGGGTCGCGGTCGCGGCGACCTACCCCGACGACGTGGCCCGCCTCTTCGTCGACTTCCTCGCGGCGGCCGGCATCGAGGTCCTCTCCGTCCGGGGCGCCGGCATCATCACGGCGGCGGAGGTGGGCACCTGGACCCTGGACGACGTCCTCACCCTCGCCCGCGCGGCCGACCACCCCGACGCCGACGCCCTGCTCCTGCCGGACACGGCCCTGCACACCGCCTCCCACATCCCCACCCTGGAGAAGGAACTCGGCAAACCGGTCCTCACCGCCAACCAGGTCACGGTCTGGGAGGCCCTGAGGCTGGCCGACAGAAGGGTCAACGCCCCCGAACTGGGCACCTTGTTCACCCGCGAACCGATCGTGCAGGCGTAGCACCCGAAGGAACCCCGCGCCCCCGGAAAGGAGGCCCGCAGGGCCGATCTTTTCCAGGGGCGCGGGGAACTGCGCGAGAACCCCCACCGGACCCGCAGACGAACACGAACCCAGGGGTCAAAGGGGCACAGCCCCTTGAGGACGGGACGGGTAGGGGCGGCGGGGGCGAGGAATAACCGGAGCCACCCTCCTGTTACCCACCCCGTACGCGCCCGCGCACCCCGCGACCCCCCACGCCCCAGGAGGCCCCACCGTGACCACAGACGAGATACGAGGCGAAACCAAGGGCACGGCCCAGTTCCCCCTCTCCGTCCTCGACCTGGTCACCGTCGGCGCCGGCCGCACCGCCACGGACGCCCTCCGCACCAGCGTCACCCTCGCCCGCCAAGCGGAGCGGAGGGGCTTCCACCGCTACTGGGTCGCCGAGCACCACTCCATGCCGGGCGTCGCATCCTCCTCCCCGGCCGTGATCCTCGCCCACCTCGCCGCCCACACCACCCGCATCCGCCTCGGCTCGGGCGGCGTGATGCTCCCCAACCACGCCCCCCTGGTGATCGCGGAGCAGTTCGGCACGCTGGAAGCCATGGCCCCCGGCCGTATCGACCTCGGCCTCGGCCGCGCCCCCGGCACGGACGGCGCCACCGCCGCCGCCCTGCGCCGCTCGGCGCGCCTCAACGAGGGCGCCGACGACTTCCCCGAGCAACTCGCGGAGCTCACCCGCTTCCTGGACGACGACTTCCCCGACGGCCACCCCTACCGCCGTATCCACGCGGTCCCGGGCCCGATCCAGAGCACCTCACCGGGCGGCGTCCAGTCCCCGCACCGGCCCCCGGTCTGGCTGCTCGGCTCCTCCGGATTCAGCGCCCGTCTCGCCGGTTCCCTCGGCCTCCCCTTCGCCTTCGCGCACCACTTCTCCGCGCGCAACACGATCCCGGCGCTCCACCTGTACCGCGAGTCGTTCCGCCCCTCACCGGTCCTGGACGCCCCGTACGCGCTGATCGGCGTCTCCGCCCTCGCCGCCGACGAGGAGAAGGAGGCCCGCCGTCAGGTCAGGGCCGCCGCGCTCAACATGGTCCGGCTGCGCACCGGCCGCCCCGGTCTCGTCCCGACGCCGGAGGAGGCGGAGGCGTACCCGTTCAGCGTGGTCGAACAGGACTTCATCGACTCCTGGAACGCGGACGTCGTCCACGGCACCGTCGACGAGGTCCGCACCCGCCTCGACGACCTCCACAAGCGCACGGGCGCCGACGAGCTGATGCTCACCACCCACGCCCACAGCGCCGACATCCGCCTGCGCTCGTACGCCCTGATCGCGGACGCCTACGACCTGCCGCACGTCCCGCCCGCGGAGGGCGGCCCTCAGGCCTGAGGGCAGGCCGCCGCCCCCAGCAGTTCCGCGATCCGTTCCGGCGGCACCGCGCGGGAGTACAGCCACCCCTGCCCGGTGTCGCAGCCGAGCCGGCGCAGCCGTGAGGCCTGCGCGTCGGTCTCCACGCCCTCCGCCGTGACGGACAGCCCGAGCCGGTGGGCGAGCTGCACGAGCGCCTCGACGATGATCTCGTCGGCGGGGTTGGGCTGTCCGGCGTCCCCGACGTCACCGGCGGGGACGGCGTCGGCCCCGACCCCGCCGGGGCCCCCGCCCTCCTTGCCGTCCTCGTACTGGAACCCCCGGACGAACGCCCCGTCCAGCTTCAGCACCGACACGGGCAGGCGGCTGAGGTAGGCGAGGTTGGAGTACCCGGTGCCGAAGTCGTCGATGGCGATGCGGACGCCCATGTCGCTGAGGGCCTTGAGCGCCTGGAGGGGACGTCCGGCCGAGCCCATGAGCGCGGACTCGGTGAGCTCCAGCTGGAGCAGGTGCGGGGCGAGGCCGGTCTCCGCGAGGATCTCGGCGACGTCGGCGACCAGGTCGGAGTCCCAGACCTGGCGGACGGCCACGTTCACACTGACGAAGATCGGGGCCCGGTCGGGATGGTCCGTCTGCCAGCGGCGCGCCTGCCGACAGGCGGTGGCCAGAATCCACCGCCCGAGCTGGACGATCGAACCGTCCTCCTCGGCCAGTGAGATGAACCGATTCGGCGTCAACAGGCCGAACTGCGGGTGATGCCAGCGCACCAGCGCCTCGACCCCGCGCACCTCGCCCTGCGCCATGCCCACCAACGGTTGGTACTCCAGGACGAACTCGCCCCGCCCGACGGCCGCCCGCAGCGTGGACGACAGGGCCTGACGGGTCATCCGGTGGGCGTTGCGCTCCGGGTCGAACAGCGTCCAGCGGGCCTTGCCGTCGGCCTTCGCCCAGTACAGCGTCGTGTCGGCGGCCTGCATCAGCCCCGTCGCCGTGGTGCTCGCCGACTGCCGTTCGACGACCCCGATCGAGGCGGAGACGGAGAGCCGCTGACCGGCCAGGTCGAAGGGCGCCTGCAGCGCCTTGAGGACCGAGTCGGCCAGATCGGCGAGTTGCTCCGTACCGGTGGAATCCTCCACGAGCAGCGCGAACTCGTCACCGCCGAGTCGGGCCACCAGCGGTGCCCCGGCAGCCGTTCCGGCCGTGCGCAGCAGCGCGGCCTCGTCGGCGCAGCGGGTGAGCCGCTCGGCGACGGCCGTGAGGAGCCGGTCGCCGACGCGGTGGCCGAGGGTGTCGTTGACCGCCTTGAACCCGTCCAGGTCCAGGTAGACCAGGCCGATACGCCCGGTTCCGGCCTCGTCGTACGCCTCCCGTTCAAGGGCGGCGGAGAGCTGTTCGAAGAACAGGGTGCGGTTGGGGAGGCGGGTCACCGGGTCGTGCATCTGCAAGTGCCGGAGCCTGGCCTGAAGCTGACGGTTCGCGCTGATGTCGGCGACCGAGAGCAGGACCGCCCGCTCCTCCTCGGGCAGCGGTGCCACCGAGACCTGTACCCACAGCCAGGTCCCGTCCGGCTGTTTCAGCCGTCGGGTACAGCGCAGCCGGGCCTGCCGTCCGCGCAGCACCTCGCGGTACGCGTGCCAGGTGCGGGTGTCCGAGGCGAGGTCCACCAGGTCGGCGGCGACCCGCCCGACGAGCGGTTCGGAGCCCGTACCGAGCAGGGTCTCCATCGCCCCGTTGGCGGTGACGACCAGCCCGTCCCGGTCGACGACGGCCATGGCGAGCGGCGCGAGGGAGAAGGCGGCGGGTGTCGTGGGACTCTCCTCCGACGACTGAGGCGGCCGAGGTGGCTGGGGCGACTGAGGCGGCTGGGACGGCTCAGACGACTGAACTGAGGCATTGGCGTGACGCTCTGTAATCGCCGGCCGGACGAGATCTGCCGCGGGCGCCGGCCCTTGGGACGTTCCGCTCACCGTTCGCTCCCGCAGTGCACTCGTTTTCGTACGGATCTCATATGTCTCGTCGGAGCGGCCGAACCTGGTACGTAGGGGCGCTCAAGCCGTGTCCGTGCAGGAAAGTGTGCCGATCATAGAGGCTGACCCCAGGGCCTTCTAGCCACTCTCCAGTCTCCCTGAACAACGACCTGATCTGACAGATCGTTTCTGCCCCGAGCTGAACGGCTTCCCCGTTCCGTGGATCGCTTGTGACGTTCCGTGAGCGTCCGGGGTGTCGACGGCCGTGCCCCGGGGTGCGGGCGGACGGGGTCGAGTGACCGCTCCTCACCCTTCTGGTGCAGGCAAACAGGGCGTAGTACTACAAATTCCGAAAATCTGGACGCGGTGTCCCCAAGATCCGCATCCGGAGGTTCCCGTGCAGCGTCCGCTCCCCTGGAAGGAACTCCTCGGCGACCGGGCGCCCGTGCTGCGCAGCACAGCGGCCATGCTCACCTCCCTCACCGCACTCGCCGCGACCTCCCTGATCGCGGCCCCTTCCGCCGTACCGCTGTCGGAGCCGTGCACCCTGCGGCGCACCCAAGCGCACCACTCGGAGGGCCTCGACACCTGGAATTCCGCGTATCCACGCCCCACCCGCGACCTCGACGCCGTACTCGTATTCTTGTCATTCCCGGACGCGGCCCCTCTCACCACACCGGCCGAGCTGACCGCGGATCACTTTCCGGCCACCAGCGAGTTCTTCGAACGCGCGTCGTACGGCAAGTTCGCCCTCCGTTCCCATCCGCGCCGCGAGTGGCTGGAGATGCCCCAGCCGTCGACGGCGTACGCCATACGCCGTGACTGGAACGCGACGCACCGGGCCGCCTACCTCAGGGACGCCCTCGCCACGGCAGACCCGCACGTCGACTTCTCCCGCTACGACATCGTGTACTTCGTGGCCGACCCGCACGCGCCCGGCGTCGACTCGGACGCGACGAAGGTGGTGAACCTCCAGACCCCGCTGAAGGTCGACGGCACGGGTCTGCGTCGGGTGGTCACCGTGTTCGAACGGCATCCGCCGGACCGCCTCGTCCTCGCCCATGAGACCGGCCATGTCTTCGACCTCCCCGATCTCTACCACCGCCCCGCCGACGGCAAGGGCGACTGGGACACCCACGTCGGCGACTGGGACCTCATGGGCAGCCAGTTCGCCCTCGCCCCGGACCTGTTCGCCTGGCACAAGTGGAAGCTGGGCTGGCTGGAACCCCACCAGGTGACGTGCGTACACGGCGCCGGGACGACCCGGTTGACGCTGGAGGCGGTGGGGGCGGGCCCGCGGGGGCCGTACGAGGGGGAGACGGAGGAGGACGCCGAGACCGGTGCCGGCGAGGTGGGGTACGCGGGCGGAGGGGGACGGCGCGTGGGGGGTGCCGGCGCCGGTCCCGGTTCCGGTCCCGGTGTCGGCGACGCTGGTGGAGGTGTCGCCGGCGTGGCGGCCGGGGTGCGGGGGTTCGGCGCCGGCCGGGGTACGAAGCTGGCGGTCGTCCGTACGGGTCCCGACAGCGCGCTCGGTATCGAGGCACGGGGTGCGGTCGGGAACGACGCCGCCGTCTGCAGGCAGGGCGTCCTCGTCTACCGCATCCGCAGCGGGGCCGAGTCCGGCGGCGGCCCCATGGAGGTCCTCGACGCCCACCCGCGCACCGAGGCCTGCTGGGAGGAGTCCGTCTACCCGCCCCTCGCGGACGCGCCGGTCGGTGTGGGCGAAAGCTTCACGGTGCCGGGGGAGTCGGTGCGGGTGGACGTGGAGGGGCGTACGACGTCCGGCGCGTGGACGGTGCGGATCACGACGGGGCGATGAGGGACGCTGTGCATGGGGGGCGGAGGGCCGCGTGGCGGCGTACGCACACGAAGGAAGCCCCTCGCTTCCGCGAGGGGCTTCCTTCGTGTCGTGCGCCGCCAGGGACTCGAACCCCGGACCCGCTGATTAAGAGTCAGCTGCTCTAACCAACTGAGCTAGCGGCGCCTGCTGACGTCGTAGACCTTAGCACCCTGATCGGCGGGAGGAAAAATCGATACGCGCACGGTCGCGGAGGCGCTCGACCGGGCCGCCCGCACCGCCGCCCAGAGCAGTACCTCGGGCCCCGGAAGCCAAGGTCGCCGGGTGTCCGGGGCGACGAGCCAACGGGAGCCGAGGCGGGTGACACCGGGAGTGCCTGAGGTCCCGGAGGCCCGGGAACCGTCGGCGTCGCGGGAGCCCTCGGGGGCGAGCACGGCCGGGACGGTGACCGCGTCACCGGCGCCGTGACAGAGCAGGGGCGGGACCGCGCCGGTGCGGCCGGGGGAGCCCCACTCCTCCCACTCCAGGAGGGTGGGCAGCCGCTGGGCGGTGCCGGGGGCGGCGAACAGGAGCACGCGCCCGCGGTAGACGGCGACCGGGCCGGAGCCGGGGCCCTCGGCCCATAACCGGTCGAGCATGCGCCGCCCGAAGAGCGCCGGCACGCTGACGACGTCGAAGACGGAGCCGCACGGCAGCACCACGGGGGCGGTCGGCCTCTCCTCCCACAGCGTCAGCGTGCTCCGCGGATACGTTCCTGCCGAGGCGAGCCAAGCGGCCCCCTCCGCCGTGACCCCGGCGACGTCGACCCCGTCCTCCGGATACCTGCCCGTCCCCACTCCACCGCTCATGCGTCCAGGTCTACCGCCCGTGACCACGCACCCCCGAGCAGTTACCGGAAACTGGTACACGAGATGAGCAAGTGGGGTATCTTGCCCGCCCGGCATATGCCAGACGGTGTTTCGGGTCGTATCTAGCTGCGGGCAATCGTGCCGCTGGGGCGATGGGGGTACCTCCCGCTCGAGCGAAGCCGAGAGTGGGGGAGGGTGGGCGCAGGCGGCACCCGGCAAGCGCCGGCGAGCGAAACCACCCCCGCCCAGCCCCGACCCCGGGCCACGTGCAAGCAACCCCACCCCCACCCCGCCAAGCTCAGCGGTCCCAGCACGTGCCCTCAGATGGACTCCGGCCCACTCACATCCCGCCCCCGCAACAGATCCCGCCCGAACTCCACCATCTTCTTGGCGTAGTCCTCGGTCCACTCCGCCCGCTCCGCGATGTCCGCCGAGGTCAGCCGGTCGAACCGCCGAGGATCGGCGAGCTGGGCCGCGGCGATCGCCTGGAACTCCACGGCCCGGTCCGCCGCCGCCCGGAACGCCTGCGCCAACTCCGTCGCCCGCGACAGCAACGCCCGCGGATCGTCGATCGACTCCAGATCGAAGAAGTGCTCGGGGTCGCCGGCCGCCTCCGCCGGCTCGAAGAGCAGGGGCGCTGGCCGCAGCCGCGGTTCGTTCCGACGCGACGTGGGCTCCGCCATGTCTTCTCCTCCTCGTACGACGGTTCAGTCGGCCGGCCTCCGGGGCGTCCCGGGAGGAGGGCCACCGTCCATTCTCTCGTGACCGCGCAAGTGGGCATCGAGCCCGACCGGCGCCCCACACGCCGGCCCTCGCGCGCCCACGCCCTCGCGACGCCCCTGCCCACGCCGACCGGCCCGGCTGCTCAGGGCTCCCAGCTCACCCGATGCTCCGCCAGCGTCGCCAGCACGGCGTGGTTCGCCTCCCAGCCGTCCGGGAACTTCACGGTCACCCCCAGTTGGACCGGCTCGGTGGACGGGTGGTCGTCGAGCAGGTCGGTCACGCCCGCCCGGCACACCACGATGCAGGCGTGCCGGTGCCGGGAGGCGAGGACGCACAGGCGCCCGGTCTCCAGGTGGAACGCCGTCGCGTCGGGGCGCCCGGAGAGCGGATGGAGGACGACGGTGACGTCGTACTCCCGGCCCTGGAGCCGGTTCGCCGTGTCCACGACCACATCCGCGACCCCCAGCTCGGCCAGCGCGGAGCGCACGGCGGCGGCCTGGTCCCGGTGGGCCGTGCCGACGGCGATCCGGTCGGCCGTCAGCGGCACGGGCTCCTCGGACCGCTCCGAGGTCGCCGCCCCGCCCCGGTCGAGGAGCCGCCGGACGACCAGCGCGACGGCCCGTACCGCCTCGGGGTCGGTCCGTGGGGTGTGCCGGGTCGGCAGCTCCAGCAGCCCCCACCCCGACTCGGCGGCCTCGTCGATGACCCGGTCCGGGCCGGAGCCGTCCGACGGCACCGCGAACCCGAGCCGCCGGTCCCCGTGCCCGGTGCCGCTGCGGAAGGGCGTGAAGGGGTAGAACGCGTCGGAGACCAGCGGCGCCGCCGACGCCGGGAGCCGCCACGACACCGGCAGCCGGTGCTGCGGCAGGTCGGGGTTGTGGGCCAGCAGCGTCGTCACCGCCGAGGCCGACGGGTCGTACGACAGCCCCGCCCACTGCTCGCTGCCCACGATCGCGAACGGGTCCAGCTGCCCCGGGTCACCCACGAACAGCGCCCGCTCGAAGAGCCCGGCCACCGCCAGCAGCGCGTCCGACCGCATCTGGTACGCCTCGTCGACGATCGCGTGCCGCCACGGCTCGACGCCCTTGACGTGCGCCCACTTCGCGGCCGTGGAGATCACCACGTCCAGCCCGGTCAGATCGGCGGCCTTCGTCGACTTCCGTACGTTCGGCAGGGCGTCCAGCGCCTTGTCGTAGGGGTCGCTGTCGCTGCTGTGCAGCCGGCCGACCGGGAGCTCCGGGTCCCTCTCGGCGAGCCGGAGCACCAGGTCGTCGACCTGCGCGTTCGTCTGCGCGATGACCATCAGGGGCCGCCCGGCCGAGGCGAGTTCGAGCGCGGCGCGGACGACGAGCGTCGACTTCCCGGCGCCGGGCGGCGAGTCGACGACGACACCACGCGCGTCGCCGTGCAGCGTGTCGCGCAGGATCGCATCGGTGGCGCGGCCGGCCGCCGCCCCCGGATCGAGCACGGCCTCGGTGAGGGTCACAGCACGTCCTCCTCGGTCACCGGGTCCGGCAGCGGTACGGCGTCCGGCTCACCCGGCGGCCCGCCGTGCGTCCACGGTGTCTCCTCCGGGTCCGGCAGCTTCGCCCCGCCCCGCTGGTCGTGTTCGAAGAGGGTGAAGCAGAGCTGGTCCCCCTTCTCGGGGACGGACCCCACCTCCGGCTCCTTGCCCCGGCCCATCTTGTCCATGATCCGCAGCACCAGCAGGGTCTCGCCCGCGTCGGCCGCCTCGCCAGGCTCGTCGGGCCCGCCCGGCTCGCGCCCCACGAACTCCGCCGTCTGCGGCTTCCCGCCCAGCGAGCGGTACACCTTCGCGCGCTCCCCGAGATGCGGCCGGTCCCGCGTCCGTACGGTGACCAGCGGCCGCGGGCTCGGGCGCTTGCCCTCGCTGTACGCCATCACGACGTCCACGACCTCACCGGCGAACGCCTCCCCGGACAGCCGTCGCCCGGCCATCACGAGGGGGTCGTCCAGGGCCTCCTGGGCGTCGAGGCGGGCCTGTTCACGCTCGCGCGCGGCCAGCTTGTTCGCGGCGGTGACCGCGTCGTCGACGCGCGGCTGCGGGGGCTCCCCGGCGACGATCCGGTCGCGGTGGCCGGTGAAGGACCAGCGGTCGCGGGTCCACCGGTCGGCCGCGTGGGCGCCCTCCGGCAGGGCGCGCAGCAGATCCAGGCCGTGCCAGACCGCGTCCCAGGTGGGCCGGGTGCGGCTCTCGACCAGGGCGCGGATCTCCCGCTCGGCGGCGGTCAGCGCCCCCAGCCGGTCGTCGGCCTCCAGTCCGTCCTCGGCGGCGGCCAGCGCGAGCCGCGCCCGGTCGTACCGCTCGATGGCCGGGGCCAGCAGCTTGTTGTCGAACGCCGGGTCGGTCGCGGGCCCGGCGGGCGGGCACAGCAACTGGCCCTCGGCGTCCCGCGCCAGCTCGGCCCGCCGCGCCGCAGCCTCGCCCGACTCGCCCTGCGGCGGGTCGATCCAGGCGAGCAGCGAGGCCAGGTGCTGGTCCTCCACCCCGGACTGGCCGGTGGCCCAGTGCCGCGACAGCAGGTCGGTGAGCGCGAGCAGCAGCGAGGAGCCCGGCACCCGCGCCCGCTCCCCGAAGTGCGTGAGCCACCGCCCGAGCAACGGCACGCGCGGCGGCGCCGGATGGGGCGCCTCCGGGTCCTGCTCCGCGGTGCGCCGGAACCGCATGGAACGCCCGAGGAGCCGTACGAAGTCGATGCCCGTCCGGCTCGGCAGGATCAACTGCGGGGCGTCCGCGCACAGTTCGACCTCGACCTTGACGCGTTTGCCGGTCTCCGGGTCGGTCTCGTTGCGCTCGGCGGCCTCCACCACGTCGGCGTAGCCGTCCACGTACGGCAGGACGATGTCCGCCAGCTCGGCGAGGAACGCGAAGCGCAGGTCACGGTCGCGGGGCTGGGGGACCACCAGCAGCCGGGGCGCGTCCCGGTCGGTGCCGACGAGCGCGCCGAGCGGGGCCCCGGCCTCACCGGCGGTGGTCAGCGGCACGAGGACGAGGGGGCGGGCGGAGAGATGCCGGTGCAGGACGGTGGCGGCGGGCTGGGCGCGGCCCGAGCTGACGGCTTCCAGACGGGCGAGGGTGGCGATCAGCGACACGGAACCCCCTCCGGCGCCGAGCCGGGCAGCGCGGCGGCGGACCCGCGCGCGGCCGCGGCCCCCAGCGCCTCGGCCCTCAGCTCCGCCGCTCTGCGCAGCGCGGCCACGGCCGGGTCGTCCGGGTCGCCGGCGAGGCCGTGGGCCGCCGCCAGGACGTCGTCGACGGTGGTGAGGCCGCCCAGCTCCGCGCGTGCGGCCCGGCCCAGGGACGTCACCGCGCCCTCGGAACGGGAGCGGGCCCGGCAGTGGAAGGCCAGCTCGCAGGCGGCGAGGCACTCGGGCGCGTAGGTCGCGGACAGCGCCTCGACGGCCGTGGTCAGCTGCTCCCGGGGCAGGTCCGGGGCGAAACAGGTGCCCTCGGGGAGGTCGTCCGCGATCTCCTCGATCCGGGTCAGCCGGGTCAACTGGCGGCGGGTGACCGCGCGTTGCTTGCGGATGTCCACCGCCGCGGCCGTGGGGAGGTTGGTGAAGTCCTTGGGGCACACCAGCAGCACCCGGTGGCGCACCTCGGGCGCGGGTGCGCCGCCGCGCGCCTCGCCGCCGAGCCGGGCGGCGACCTCCTCCAGCGCCAGCACGTACACCGCGGACTGGCGGGCGGCGGCGCCCACCTTCGCCGGGTCCGCCGAACCGTCCAGCATCGGGAAGGACTTGATCTCGACGACCGACCAGGTGCCGTCCGGGTGGACCACCACCGCGTCCGGCTCCAGGAACGTGGGGGAGCCCGCGACGTCGAGCGCGAGCATGGGGTGGTCCAGCAGTGTCCAGCCGCCGGTGTCCGTGGCGTCGCGCAACGCCAGTGCCGTACGGGCGGCGCGGCCCTCGGGGCCGACGGCGGCGAGGTCGGGGACCGAGGCCGAGGCAGGCGGCTCGGCACCGGGGTCCAGTCTCTCGTGCACCAGCCGCAGCAGTTCGGCGCCGCCGTCGGCCTTGACCCGGGCCTCGAAGGCGTTGCCCCGCATGAAGGCGAACTGGGACTGGCCGAAGGCGGAGGGCGAGCCGAGCGCGTCCGCCAGCACCGCCTTGTTCACCCCCGCGCCGTCCAGCAGCGCGCGGCGCTCACAGCCGGGGTTGGCCGCGAGCGCGGCGAGGGCGCGCGCGTCCAGCGCCTTCGGGGGAACCTCGGGTCCGCGCAGCTCAGCGAGCCGCTGCCGCAGCGCCGTCCCCTGTCTGCGAGGGGGCGGCACCCGGCTCGGGGTCGGTGATCCGCTGCCGTGGAATTCGCTCACCCGGGGAAGTCTGGCACTCACCACTGACAATGGGGGAAACCGAGGCCCGGGAGACGGCGGTGGCCGCACCGGCGCGCTCCGTCACGGGCCGCGGGCCGCCGCCGTCGAACCGGCTCGCGGCCGCGGTGCCGAGGCCGAGCGAGTCCCGCCACTGGTCCGCGAGCCGAAGCACCAGCGGGGTCAGCAGCAGGCCCGCCCCCATCACGGCGGCGCCCGCCACCGCGTCGAGGAAGTAGTGGTTCGCGGTGCCCATCACGACGATCGTGGTGATCAGCGGATACAACACGGCCGCGGTCCGCACGAGCCGGGAGTCTCCCGCGAAGCGCCACAGGATCACCCCGCACCACAGGGCCCAGCCGACGTGCAGACTCGGCATGGCCGCGTACTGGTTCGTCATACCGCCCAGGCCCCGGGGCGCGCTGGCCTCGCCGCCCCACCAGCCCCACGAGCTGTAGTACGCCATGGTGTCGACGAAGCCGTGGGCCGGGTTCAGCAGCCGGGGCGGGCAGGTGGGCAGCACGGTGAAGCCGATGAGGCCGATGAAGGTGGAGGTCAGCAGCCAGGTGCGGGCCGCGCGGTAGCGCACGGCGTGCGACCGGAAGAGCCACACCAGGAGCGCGGGGGTGACCAGGTAGTGCAGCGAGGCGTACCAGAAGTCGGCGGGTATCCCGATCCAGGGTTCACGGGTGAACAGCCGGTTCAGCGGATGCTCGGCGTTGAGCCGGAACGCCTTCTCGATCCGCAGGATCGCCAGACCGTGGTCGACGGCGTGGGAGGTGTCGCCGCGGGCGAGCAGCCGGCCGGCCGAGTACGCCCCGTACACCAGCAGGATCAGCGGTAGCTCGGTCCACCAGCGGAGCCGCGTGCCCGGCGTCGCCTCGGTAACCGGTGTACCGGTCCTTCTGATAACCGGTGCCTCGGTCGCCTCGGTCTGCGGCATCCGAACGTCCTCCCCCGTCTGTGCGCGTCGACGCGTCGATGTTCATCTGTGTGTGGTGCTGGTGTGGCCCTTGAGCAAGACGATGTCCAAGACGCTGAGATCGCCTGTCGGGTTGCCCCACGACAGCGTGAGCGATGATGGAAGCATCCGCCTCCCATTTCTCCCTTCTCGCAGAAGGTCCCCCGGAAAGGTCGCTCATGGCACCGCGCATCCTGCTGGCCCGGCACGGACAGACGGAATGGTCCCTGCTCGGCAAGCACACCGGCAGGACGGACATCCCGCTCCTCGAAGAGGGCCGGCGCGGCGCCAAGCTCCTCGGGGAGCGTCTGCACCGGGCGCCCCTGAACGGGTTGCCCGGTGTCGACGTCCGTACGAGTCCCCTCTCCCGCGCGCGTGAGACCTGCGAACTGGCCGGCTTCGGCGACCGCGCCACCGAGTGGGACACGCTCATGGAGGTGGACTACGGGGCGTACGAGGGGCTCACCCCCGCCGAGATCCAGGCCTTCCGGCCGGGCTGGCTGATGTGGCGCGACGGCGTCCCCGAGGGAGAGACCCTGCGGCAGCTCTCCGCGCGTGCGGACGAGGTGGTCGCGTGGGCGCGGTCCGCCGAGCGCGACGTGCTCGTCTTCGCCCACGGCCACGTGCTGCGCTCCATAGCCGCCCGCTGGCTCGGTCTGGACCTCGACTTCGCCGCCCGCGTCCGTCTCAACCCGACGTCCCTGTCGGTCCTCGGCTGGGCCTACGGCGACCCGGCGATCGAGTCCTGGAACGACACGGGGCACCTGGCGGGCTAGGGTCACCGCCGCGGGCCGGGATCGACGGTCAGGCCGTCCGCGCGACCCCCGCGTGCCGCTCCAGGAACGCCGACACCCCCGACGCCCGCCGGTGCGGCAGCAGCACCCGTGCCGTGCCGGCCAGCATCTGCTGGACACGGGAGGACTGGACCTCGTCGAGGAGGTCGAGGACCCGCATACCGGCGGCCGCGGCCTCGTCGGGACGCCCCCCGCGCGCGAGGTCGTCCGCGAGCTCGGCGGTGTAGAGCGCGATGTTCCGAGTGAAGTGCGGGTTCTGCAGACCGGCCGCCCGGCGCGCGTGCCGGGCCGCCCGGGGCCAGTCGCCCAGCGTGGACCAGCACTGCGCCTCCAGGCCCTCCAGCTCGGCCTCCCCGTAGAAGCTCATCCACTCCGGGTCGGCCTCGGTGGCCCCCCGCCCGAACAGGGCGTGCGCCCGGGCCAGCGCCTGCTCGCACCCGGTGCGGTCGGCGAGCCCCGCCCAGCCGCCCGCCTCCCGCAGCGCCAGCAGGGACATCAGCCGAGGAGAGCCCAGCGGCCGGGCCACCCGTTGCGCGGCCTGCGCCGCCCGCACCGCCTCGCGCGGGCGTCCCGCGTCCCGCGCCAGGAACGCCGTGTTGCAGAACGCGTGCGCCTCGAGGCCCGGGTCCCCGGACATCCGGGCCGTGGCGAGCGCCTCCGCGTAGTGCGAGCGGGCGTCGTCGAACCGCCCCGAGTCATGTGCCAGCCAGCCCACGGAGATGGCGAGTTCGCCCGCCCCCGCGTAGAGCCGGTCGGCGGTGGTCTGCCGGGTGGTGCCCGCGTCGAGCAGCGCGTACGCGGCCCGTAGCGGTGCCGAGGCCCTGCGGTACAGCCCGTCCGCCCCGTGCCGGTCGTCGAGCAGCCGGATCTTGCGCACGGCCGCTTCGAGGGCCCCCGCCTCTCCCGTGCCCGCCCGGTGCACGGGCCGGGTCGCGGCCGAGGCCGCGCCGCCGAGGGTGAAGGGGCCGAAGGAGGCGGCCGCCATCGCGGCGGTACCTCCGGTCATGAACGCGCGACGCTGCACGTCGCTCTCCTCGTCGTTCTGGTACGCCTGCTGCGTGCCCCGCCGGCCGCGCACGTAGCCCGTGTCGCCCCGCGGGTCCTGCATGTCGTACATCTCTTGCGTGTCATACGGCTCGTACGCCCCTTCCGTCTCACCCCCCGTTCGGTACGAGGAGTGCGAGCGGCTCTCGTTGCGAGGGGAGGGCGCCTCGGCGGCGGGGCGCGCCCCCCGACCGCGTACCTCCGCGCGGGGCGCGAAACCCAGGTCGGTCAGCGTTCGGCCGGGAAACATATGCAGGAACACCCGTTCGTACGCGTAGTTGGGGCAGCGGATCTCGCCCGCCTCGACCCGTCCGACGTACCGAGCGTCACAGCTCACCCGCTCGCCGATCTCACGCGCGGCCCGTCGTACCGCAGCGGCGAACTCGCCCGGCGAACGCTGCCCGCGCAGCTGCCTGAAGACGAGATTCGGTCGTTGCGGACGGGGGGACTGGGACGAGGTCACCGATGACGACGTCATGGCCGGGCCCTCTCTCGCGAACCGTCGAACCATGCCGGATTCAGTAGGACTTGTGTGCGTGGTGCACGGTTGGTTCCGCTGTGTCCGGCGGGGCAAGAACGTACCCGCCCCATCGGGGCCCCCACGCGAGGTTTGGCTACAAACCGGATATCTCATCCTGGATCTGCCATGAACTGCCATCCTTTGCGGCGCAGTTTCGCCGTAGCCGTTGACAGGGCGGCGCGTTGGGCAGGGCGCTGGTAGGCGTGGGAGGCCCGGATGAAGAACCTCGAACCCCGTTCGGATTGCGACCTGGTGACCGTGCCCGCGCGGCAGGGACTGGAGGCGGTCGACATCCTCCGCCGCGGCGCCCTCGACGCGGTGGGGCCCGTCATGACCGTGGGGCCCGTGCTGCACGACGACGCGTGCGACACCCTCGGGTTCCTGGTGCCGCCCGGTACGGCGGACGCGTGGGACGTGCCCGGGAGCACGTGCACGCAGAGCGACGGGCGGGGGGCCGTGCTGGCTCCTCCGGAGGGGGCGGACTGGTTGTTGCCGCCCGGGGAGGCGGACCTCGCCACGGATCCGACGGTGCTGCGCGCCGCGCTGGGCGAGGCGGCGCGGTTGATCGAGGCCGCGGACAACTGTCGGTGAGGTGCTGTGCCCGGTCGCCGTGGGGGTTCTGTCCCCTGGCGGCCGCGGGTTCGTCGTGGCTGATCGCGCAGTTCCCCGCGCCCCTGGAACGGGCCTGCGGCCCGAGCGGGGCGCTCACCCTGCGGCGTGGCTGTCCGCGGCCAGGCAGATAATGGGTGAATGGGCAGGTCGAAGAAGGGGCGCGGGCGGCGGGGGCAGGATGCCGACGCCGTGGTCGAGGAGGTCGACGGGGGGCTCGCCGAACTGCTTCCCGATCGGGAGCGGGCCCGGGCCTGGACGTTGCTGGTGGACGGGGCTCCGCAGTCGCACGTCGATCTCGACGATCCCGCGTATCTGTCCTTCGAGTACCAGCGGCGGCTCGGTCATGTGATCGATCTGGTCGCCCCGGCCGGACGGCCCGTGCACGCCGTGCACCTCGGCGGAGGCGCCTTCACCCTCGCCCGGTACGTCGCCGCCACCCGCCCCCGCTCCACCCAGCAGGTCGTCGAGCGCGACGCGGCCCTCGTCCAACTCGTCCGGCGGGAGCTGCCGTTGGACCCGAACGCGCGGGTGCGGGTGCGGTCGACGGACGCGCGCGAAGGGCTCGCGAAGGTGCCCGACGGGTGGGCGGACCTGGTGATCGCGGACGTGTTCAGCGCGGCGCGCACCCCGGCGCACCTGACGTCGACGGAGTTCCTCACGGACGTACGGCGGGTGGTGAAGCCCGGCGGCTGCTACGCCGCCAACCTCGCCGACGGCCCGCCGCTGGCCCACCTGCGTGCGCAGATCGCCACCGCGGCCGTCGTCTTCCCCGAACTGGCGCTGGTCGCCGACCCGACCGTGCTGCGGGGCAAACGATTCGGCAACGCGGTCCTCGTCGCCTCCGACCAACCGCTCCCGATCGCCGAACTCACCCGCCGCGCCGCCTCCGACCCGCACCCCGGCCGCGTCGAACACGGCCGCGCCCTCACCGACTTCACGGGCGGAGCGGTGCCGGTGACGGACGCGGCGGCGACCGCCTCACCGGCACCGCCGTCGTCGGTGTTCCGCTGAGCCACCGCCCCGTCGGGCCCTCAGAAGTTCTGGACGTCCACCCGGGGCGCGCTGTCGTGCCAGGTGCAGAACACCGACACCCGGTCCGCACCGGCGGCGAAGTCGACCCGGATCCACGTCTCCGTCTTCCACACCTGCATCGACCAACCCGAGCCGGGCGTCGCCGACACGAGGGTCGCGTACTCCTCGCCCAGCGAGAACACCACTCGGCCGCCCTCGGTGTCGTAGGACTTGACCTCACCTGAATCGGCCGGGCCGCCCGACCCGGTCGGGGCCCCGGTGCCCGGACGGGGGCCGGGCTTCGCGGACTTCGACGGTTCGGACGGGGTCGGGGACGGCTCGTCGCGGTCGTCCTCCCGCTGCTCGTCGGCCTTGCGTGACGGTTCCGGGAGCGCGGTCGGCGTGCTCGACGCGGGCGCGCCCCGGCCCTGGGTGTCGGCGGCCGTGATGGGCAGGGCGCGGGGCGGGTCGTAGGCGGTGCCGGCCATCACCGTGTGGACGGCCCACCACGTCAGCGTGACCGCCGCGCCCGTGGCGAGCAGCCAGGCCAGTACGTGTAGGAGTCCTCTGCGCATCGCGGCCATACTGCCCCACCGGCCCCGGTGGTGTCGTGGCCGAGCCGGTGGCGCCTGAGTTGTCCACAGGCCCCGACCGGCCCGGCCCGTTTGGCGTACGGTGCGGCGCATGGCAAGTGTGCTCGTGGTCGAGGACGACCAGTTCGTACGCTCGGCGCTGATCAGGCATCTGACGGACGCCGCCCACACCGTGCGCAGCGTCGGTACGGCACTGGAGGCGCTGCGCGAGGTCGCGCACGTCCGCTTCGACGTGGTCATCCTCGACCTCGGGCTGCCCGACCTCGACGGCTCGGAGGCACTGAAGATGCTGCGCGGCATCACGGACGTCCCCGTGATCATCGCGACCGCGCGGGACGACGAGTCGGAGATCGTCCGCCTGCTGAACGCGGGCGCGGACGACTACTTGACCAAGCCGTTCTCGGTCGAGCACCTGTCGGCCCGGATGGCGGCGGTGCTGCGCCGCTCCCGGGCCCTGGCCGGCGAGGTGCCGCCGCCCACGGTGATCCGGGTCGGCGGCCTCGCGATCGATCCGCTGCGCCGCCAGGCCGAGCTGGACGGCGTACGGCTCGACCTCACCCGGCGCGAGTTCGACCTGCTCGCGTTCCTCGCCGGGCGGCCCGGTGTCGTCGTCGCGCGCAAGGAGCTGCTGGCGGAGGTGTGGCAGCAGTCCTACGGCGACGACCAGACCATCGACGTGCATCTGTCCTGGCTGCGCCGGAAGCTGGGGGAGACGGCGGCGCGGCCCCGCTATCTGCACACGCTGCGGGGCGTCGGCGTGAAGCTGGAGCCGCCGGGGGCGCGGCCATGAGGCGGGCGCCGGTCGGGACGGGCGGGGTGGTGCGGCCATGAGGTGGGCGCTGGTCAAGGTGTGCCTGGCGGTGACGGCGATGGTCGTGGTGGCCTTCGCGGTGCCGCTGGGGCTGGTCATCAAGGAGATGGCGCGGGACCGGGCCTTCTCGGGCGCCGAGCGGGAGGCCGCCGCGATCGCCCCGGCGCTCTCCATCACCACCGACCGGGAGCAGTTGGAGCGGGTCGTCGCCTCGGCCGGGTCGGACGACGGGATGGCGGTGCACCTACCGGCGGACGGCGCGGGCACCGCCGCGCTCGACCTGGGCCGGCAGCGGGCCTCCGACGAGGACATCGCGACCGTGCGGAAGCTGGGCCGTGCCTCCACCACCGAGGTGCCGGGCGGGTCCACGCTGCTGCAGCCCACCGCGCTCAGCTCCGGCGAGATAGCGGTCGTCGAGGTGTATGTGCCCGAGTCGGAGGTGAGCAACGGGGTCGCCACGGCGTGGGCGGTGCTCGCCGGGGTGGGCCTGCTGCTGATCGTCGGCTCGGTCGCGGTGGCCGACCGGCTCGGGGTGCGGATGGTCCGGCCCGCGCGGCGGCTGGTCGAGAGCGCGCACGAGCTGGGGGAGGGGCAGCTGGGGGCGCGGGTCCCGGAGAAGGGGCCGAAGGAGCTGCGGCTGGCGGCGGTGGCGTTCAACGCGATGGCGGACCAGGTGGTCCAGCTGCTGGCGAACGAGCGGGAGCTGGCGGCGGACCTGTCGCACCGGCTGCGCACCCCGCTGACGGTGCTCCGGCTCAACGCGGCCTCCCTCGGCGACGGGCCGGCCGCCGAGCAGACCCGGGCGGCGGTCGAGCAGCTGGAGCGGGAGGTCGACACGATCATCCGCACGGCACGGGAGGCCAAGCCGCAGACGGCGGTGGCGGGGCCGGGCGCCGGGTGCGACGCGGCCGAGGTGGTCCGGGAGCGGATGGCGTTCTGGTCGGCGCTCGCCGAGGACGAGGGCCGCAAGTGGCGGGTGGCCGGGGTCGAGCGCCCGGTGCGCATACCCGTGGCCCGGGCGGACCTGGCCGCCGCCCTGGACGCGCTGCTCGGCAATGTCTTCCGGCACACGGCGGAGGGCACGGCGTTCGCGGTCGACGTTCACAACGGCGAGGACGCGGTGATCGTCCTCGTCTCCGACGCCGGTCCGGGGATCACCGATCCGGAGGCCGCGATGGCCCGGGGCCGGGGCTCGGGCACCGACGGCTCGACCGGTCTGGGCCTCGACATCGTGCGCCGCCTCGCCGAGTCGACCGGCGGCGATGTGCGAATCGGGTCGTCGGTGCTGGGCGGGACCGAGGTGCGGATCTGGATCCAGCTGACCGGGGGCGGCACACGAGGCGGCGGGGCGGCGGGGAGCAAGGGACACCGGGGCGCGTCCATACGCCGGCGCAAACACACCAGGGCCCTGTTCGCCCTCGGGCAGTCCCGTGTCGGGCAGTCCCGTGTCTCGTCGTGATCGGGCCTGTGCGATCGCCTGTCGGGTCGCCGTGTCCCGTATGGGGGTGCATGTCCGTGAGTGATGTGGCTCACGTGTATGTCGGTCACGTTTCGACATCCAGGGATTACGTTTCAACAAAGGGGGACATGAAGTCTTGACGTATGACATGACATGGGGCTGTTATGGCGGCCAACGTGTTCGGTCGAGTTGGTTTCTGATTGTTTTCGATCAGTCACCGGCGAGGGCCATTGAGACCGAACGACCTGTCCCCCAGGGAGCCGTACATGCAACTCACACCTTCTGGTCTCGCCGTGCCCGGTCCGAGCCGCCGTACCCTGCTGCGTGGCATAGGCGGCGCCGCCGCACTCGGCGCGGGCATCCCCCTGCTGAGCGCCTGCGGTGGCAGCGGCACGGCCGCCGACCCGAAGACCGTCACCCTCGGCTCCAAGGCGTCCGACCCGGTCCCGAAGAAGGCGTTCGCCGAGATCTACGCGGCGTACAAGAAGCAGTCCGGCATCGCGGTCGACGTGAACACCAAGGACTCCAACACCTTCCAGGAGCAGATCAACTCCTACCTGCAGGGCACGCCGGACGACGTGTTCACCTGGTTCGCCGGCTACCGCATGCAGTTCTTCGCGGCCAAGGGCCTGGCCTCGCCGATCGACGACGTGTGGAAGACCATCCAGGGCAACTTCCCCGAGGCGATGCAGAAGCTCAGCAAGGGCGAGGACGGCAAGTACTACTTCGTGCCGCTGTACACGTACCCCTGGGCGCTCTTCTACCGCAAGAGCGTCTTCGCGGAGAAGGGCTACGAGGTCCCCACCACGTGGGACCAGCTGATCGCCCTGTGCAAGCAGATGAAGAAGGACGGGCTCACCCCGATCGCGTTCGGTGACAAGGACGCCTGGCCCGCGCTCGGCACCTTCGACCAGATCAACTTCCGCAAGAACGGCTACGACTTCCACGTCGAGCTGATGGCGGGCAAGGCGTCCTGGACCGACGCCAAGGTCAAGTCCGCCTTCGACCTGTGGGCCGAGCTCCTCCCGTATCACCAGGAGGGCGCTGTCGGCCGTACCTGGCAGGACGCGGCACAGACCCTGGTGTCGAAGAAGGCCGGCATGTACCTGCTGGGCACCTTCGTGGCACAGCAGTTCACCAACAAGGACGACCTCGACGACCTCGACTTCTTCGCCTTCCCGGAGATCGACCCGGCGTACGGCCAGGACACCGTCGAGGCGCCCACCGACGGCTTCATGATGAGCAAGAGCCCCAAGAACAAGGCCGAGGCCGTCAAGCTCCTGGAGTTCCTGGGCACCACGGAGGCCGAGGACATCTACCTCAAGGCCGACCCGAGCGTCGTCCACGCCGCCTCCGGCGCCGACACCTCGTCGTACACGCCGCTGCAGAAGAAGGCGTACGACATGATCTCGGGCGCCAAGAGCCTCACCCAGTTCATGGACCGCGACAGCCGCCCGGACTTCACGTCCACGGTGATGCAGCCCTCGCTGCAGAAGTTCATCCGTGACCCCAAGGGCATCGACAGCCTGCTCTCGTCGATCGAGCGCCAGAAGAAGACGATCTTCGCCTCCTCATGACGACGACCGACACCCCCGAGAAGTCGGGCGACCCGGAAGCGGCCAAGGCGCCGCTTCCGGGCTCTGCCCATGTCCCCGCCAAGCAGCCCGCGACCGGCCACAAGCGCCTGCTGACCAGGCGCGACCGGCTGGTCCTCGGCGTGATGGCGGGCCTGCCGACGATCCTGCACGTGCTGCTGGTGTGGGTGACGGCCCTTGCCTCGATCCTCCTCGCCTTCACCACCTGGGACGGCATCGGCTTCGACGCCATCAAGTGGGTCGGCCTGGAGAACTTCAAGGAACTCTTCACCAACAACCCGCAGTTCTGGCCGGCCGTCGAGCACAACGTGGTCTGGTTCGTCGTCCTGATCCTGATCCCGACGCCCATGGGCCTGTTCCTGGCCGTGCAGCTGGACAAGAAGATCCGGTTCAGCCGGGTCTACCAGACGGCGTTCTTCCTGCCCGTCGTGCTGTCCATGGCCGTCATCGGCTTCGTGTGGCAGCTCGTCTACAACCCCGACACCGGCCTGATCAACAGCCTGATCGGCGCCAACGAACCGGGCAAGTACATCGACTGGATCGGCGACCCGGACCTCAACCTCTGGGCCGTCCTCATCGCCGCGTCCTGGCGCCACACCGGCTACATGATGATCCTCTACCTGGCCGGCCTGAAGGGCGTCGACCCCTCGCTGCGCGAGGCCTCCGCGCTCGACGGCGCCAACGAGTGGCAGACCTTCAAGAACGTCATCTTCCCGACGCTGCGCCCCACCAACACCGTCGTCCTGGTCGTCACCATCATCGAGGCACTGCGCGCCTTCGACCTGGTCTTCGTCTTCAACGGCGGAGCCCAGGGCACCGAGCTGCTGTCGATCCTCGTGACCAGCAACATCATCGGTGAGTCCAGCCGGATCGGATACGGGTCGGCGATCGCGGTCGTCCTCCTGCTGATCTCCCTCGTCGTGATCATTCCGTATCTGATCAGCACCTTCCGGAAGGAGCGCCGCGCATGAGCGCCTCCACCGCCCCCACCGTCGCCGACGGCATCGTGACGGGCCCGCAGAAGAAGCGCACCCCCGTCCGCCCTGCCCGGATCCTGCTGCACGTGTTCCTGGCCGGTACCGCGCTGGCCTGGCTCGCCCCGCTGCTCTGGGCGATCTACGCGGCGCTGCGGCCGTACTCGGAGACCAGCGAGAAGGGCTATGTCTCCTGGCCCGACAAGCTGACCTTCGAGAACTTCACGAACGCGTTCACGCAGTCGGACATGACGCACTACTTCGTGAACACGCTGATCATCGCCGTCCCGGCGGTGCTGCTCACGCTGTTCCTGTCGTCGATGGTCGCGTTCTACGTCAGCCGCTTCGACTTCCGCCTCAACCTGGCACTGCTGCTGGTCTTCACGGCCGGCAACCTGCTCCCGCAGCAGGTCATCATCACTCCGCTGTACCGCCTGTACCTGCTCATCGACCTGCCGGGCATCACGATGAGCGGCAAGCTGTACGACTCGGCGCTCGGTCTGGTCCTCATCCACATCGCGTTCCAGTCCGGGTTCTGTGCCTTCGTGCTCAGCAACTACATGCGCTCGCTGCCGCACGAACTGACCGAGGCCGCGCTCGTCGACGGCGCCTCGGTGTGGCGGATGTACTGGCAGATCGTGCTGCCGCTGTGCAAGCCCGCGATGGCCGCCCTCGCCACGTTGCTGTCCATCTGGATCTACAACGACTTCTTCTGGGCGCTCGTCCTGATCTCCACCGGCGAGAACATGCCGATCACCTCGGCGCTGAACAACCTCTCCGGCCAGTTCTTCACCGACAACAACCTCGTCGCCGCCGGGGCCCTGCTCACCGCGATCCCGACCCTGATCGTCTACTTCCTGCTCCAGCGGCAGTTCGTGGGCGGTCTGACCCTGGGCGCCAACAAGGGCTGACAGCAGACCTCGTACAGGTTCGGCGCCGGGTCCGAGCGGGCCCGGCGCCACCCGTTTCCGCATCTTTCCGAGAGAGAACCACCGTGCCCCACCCCTTCACCCCCGTGGTCTCCGTGCCCGTGGACACCAGTACGGCACGGGTCCACGAGGAGGGCTGGCAGTCCTGGAGCCCCAGCGGCTCCTACGCCCTCGACGCGACCCCGTACCGTCCGACCAACGACAACTGGGCGACGGTCTGCTACCGCCCCGGGGTCACCGCCCCCGCCGGCGCCTTCCAGGGCGAGGGCCTGCTGGCCCTCGCCCCCGGCGACGGCTCGCCGGTCCGCCTGTGGGCCGCACCCGACCCCGTGCGCGAGGTCCCCTCCGTCCGCCTGGTGGTCCGGGACGGGATCGCCGAGATCAGCGCCGACGGCCCGGTGAAGGAGTGGACCGGCACCGACATCCAGGCGGTGCTGGGCGAGTGGGCGGCGGGCCTCGGCCTCCCGGCCCCCCGTCCGGCCCCCACCGTCTGGTGCTCCTGGTACGAGTACTTCACCTCCGTCACCGAGGACGACATCCACGAGAACCTCCGTGCGATGGACACCCTCGACCTGCCCATTGACGTCGTCCAGATCGACGACGGCTACCAGAAGGCCCTGGGCGACTGGCTCAGCCTCTCCGGCCGCTTCCGCTCCCGCGCGGGCATCGCCGAGGTGATCCGGGCGCGGGGCCGCCGCGCGGGTATCTGGACGGCCCCCTTCCTCGTCGACCCGTCCAGCACGCTGGCCGCGGAGCACCCCGAGTGGCTGGTGCGCGACGAGAACGGCGGCTTCGCCCACGCCGGCCGCAACTGGGACCACGACCTGTACGTCCTCGACACCACCCACCCCGAGGCGGCGGCCTACCTCACCGAGGTCTTCACCACCCTGCGCGCCGAGGGCTACGACTACTTCAAGGTCGACTTCCTGTACGCGGGCGCGCTGGACGGCGTACGCCACGCCTCCGTGGACGCCCTCACCGCGTACCGCCAGGGCATCGAGCTGATCCGCTCCGCCATCGGCCCCGACGCCTACCTCCTGGGCTGCGGCGCGCCGATCCTTCCCTCCGTCGGCCTGTTCGACGCGATGCGGGTCAGCCCGGACACGGCCCCGCACCGCCGCTCGGAGGCCGACGACCACAGCCAGCCCGGCCAGGACGCCGCCGAGTTCACGGGCGCGGGCCGCCAGTGGCAGCACGGCCGCCTCTGGGTGAACGACCCCGACTGCCTGATGGCCCGCCCCGCCGTGGAGACCCGCGAGCGCTGGGCGGCCCATGTCGAGGCGACGGGCGGCCTGATGGCGTCCAGCGACCGACTGCTGTCGCTCGACACCTGGGGCGTGGAGACGACCCGCCGACTGCTGACCAAGGGCCTGGAGGCCGCTGAATGAAGCGCGAACTGAAGGTCCCCGGCATCGCCTACGGCGGTGACTACAACCCCGAGCAGTGGCCCGAGGAGGTCTGGGCCGAGGACGTACGCCTCATGCGCGAGGCGGGCGTGAACATGGTGAGCGTCAACATCTTCGCGTGGGCGCTCCTGGAGCCCCGCGAGGGCGAGTACGACTTCACCCGCCTCGACAAGATCCTCGCCCTGCTCCACGAGAACGGCATCGCCGCCGACCTGGCGACCCCGACGGCCGCCCCGCCGGCCTGGTTCTTCGTCAAGCACCCGGAGGCGCTGCCCGTCGACCGGGACGGCCGCACCCTCTCGTACGGCAGCCGGCAGACCTTCTGCCCGTCGAGCCCCGCCTACCGGGAGGCCGCGCTGCGGATCGCCCGCGTCCTGGGCGAGCGGTACGCCGACCACCCGGCCGTCGTCATGTGGCACGTCCACAACGAGTACGGCTGCCACAACGGCGAGTGCCAGTGCGACACGAGCGCGGCGGCGTTCCGGGTCTGGCTGAGGGAGAAGTACGGCGACGACCTGGCGGCGCTCAACCACGCCTGGGGCACGACGTTCTGGAGCCAGTGGTACTACGACTGGGACGAGATCATCCCGCCCCGTGCGACGGGCGCGGTCCCGAACCCGACCCACCAGCTGGACTGGCGCCGCTTCTGCAGCGACGCGCTGCTGTCGCTGTGCACGGCGGAGCGTGAGGTGCTGCTGGAGGCGGCCCCCGCCACCCCCGCCACCACCAACTTCATGGTGATGTTCAACTTCGACAAGCTCGACTACTGGCGCTGGGCGCCGGAGTTGGACATCGTCTCCAACGACCACTACCTCCAGTCGACGGACCCCGAGTCGCAGATCGACATCGCGCTCAGTGGCGACCTGGTGCGCTCGCTGGCGGGCGGCAGCCCGTGGCTGCTGATGGAACACTCCACCGGCGCGGTCAACTGGCAGCCGGTCAACCGGGCCAAGACCGCCGGGGAGATGCGCCGCAACGCCCTGTCCCATGTGGCGCGGGGCGCCGACGGCATCGCGTACTTCCAGTGGCGGGCCGCCAAGGCCGGTGCCGAGCAGTGGCACTCGGCGATGCTGCCGCACGCGGGCACGGACAGCCAGATCTGGCGGGACGTGGTCCGACTGGGCGCGGATCTGCGGTCGTTGGCGGAGGTGCGTGGCAGCACGGGCGTCGCCGAGGTGGCGATCGTGTGGGACTGGAACGCCTGGTGGGCGGTGGAGCTGCCGTCCCAGCCGAGCGGTGAACTCCGCTTCCAGGAACTCGTCCGTGCCTGGTACGAGCCGCTGTGGCGCTCGGGCGTAGCGGTGGACTTCGTCCGCCCGGACGCCGACCTGTCCGCCTACAAACTGGTGCTCGCCCCCAGCCTGTACCTGGTGGACGACGAGGGCGCAGCGAACCTGACCGGCTTCGCGGCGGCCGGGGGCACCCTCGCGGTCGGCTTCCACAGCGGCGCGGTGGACGAGAACTGCCATGTCCGGCTGGGCGGTTACCCGGGCGCGTTCCGCGAGGCCCTGGGCGTCCGCACGGACGAACTCTTCCCGCTGCTGCCGGGGGAGTCGGTGGGCCTGAGCGACGGCGGTACGGCTTCCCTCTGGTCGGAACGGGTCGCCCTGGTGGGGGCCGAGGCGGTGACCTCGTACACCTCCGGCCCCCTGACCGGAGTCCCGGCGGTCACCCGTCACACCCACGGCTCGGGCACGACCTGGTACCTGGCCACCCGCCCGGACCCGACGACCCTGACGTCCCTGCTCGACCGGATCCGCGCCGAGGCGGGCGTGGAGCCGGTCCGGAAGACCCCGGAGGGTGTGGAGGCGGCGGTGCGCCGGGGCCCCGACGCGGACTACCTCTTCCTGATCAACCACGGCGGGACGGCGGCCGAGATCGCGATCTCCACGGACGCGTCCGAACTGCTGACGGGCAAGGGCATCACCACGAACGCCGACTCGACGACGGTACGGGTGGAGCCCGGGGACGTGGCGGTCGTACGCGAACCACGCTGACCGACACCGATCACGACGCAGGGCCGCGGCTCCTTCCGGGGGCCACGGCCCTGTTCACTGCTCCCAGTCGTGTAGGGACAGCCGTGGTCCGCCGGCGAGATAGCCGTGCAGTGCGGCCGCGTCGCCCTCCACGAAGTCGTCGGGGAGCGCGCCGGTGTCGGTCCAGCGGACCTGGGTGTGTTTGTGGGGTTCCCGGTTCTCCAGCTCGCCGCTCCACTCGTGGGCGGCGAAGACGACGGTGAGGAAGCCGTCCGGTGCGTCGACGCCCCGGGCCGCGTGGACGAGGTGCACGACCTCCAGCGCCTCGGGTTTCACGGTCAGTCCGGTCTCCTCGTACAGCTCGCGCACGGCGGTCCGGGTGATCGGCTCCCCGGGCTCGCTCTTGCCGACCGGCAGATGCCATCTCCCCCGCGCGAACCTGGCGTTCTCGCCCCGCTGGAGGATCACGACCCGCTCCGCGTCCCGGTCGTGGACGATGACGGCGGCGACCAGCAAAGTCATATGACCTGTCCTTCCGTAGGCCGCTAGCATGCCGTGCATGGAGTGCTTCGCTTCCTGGCGTACTCGCCACTGAGGGTCGGCCCGCCGACACGTCCCACGTGATCGGTGAGTGAGCCATGCCCCGCTTCCCTCAGTCGACGAAGTCACCGAAGCCACCGAGAGGTCCACTCCATGCTCATCCGTGCGTTCGTCCAGGACGACCTGGCACGACTCACCGAACTCACCATCGACACGTTCCGGCCCTTCTTCGAGGACTCCGTCGGACCGCTGCTCGACGGGCTCGTCCTCGGCACGCTGCACGCCGACTGGCGCGGCGACTACCGCGCGCTCGTCCCCACCCTGCACGACCCGGACCGGCACAAGTACGTCGCGGTCGCCGAGGCCGACGGGCTGATCGTCGGCTACGTCGCCTGGCAGGCCGACCCCGCCCGCCGCCACGGCGAGATCATCCTGCTCGCCGTGGACGAACGCCACCGCGGCGACGGCACCGGCACCGCCCTGTGCGAGCACGCCTTCGCCGACCTGCGCGCCCGGGGCACGGAACTCGTCGAGATCGGCACCGGCGGTGACCCGTTCCACGCTCCCGCCCGCGCTCTGTACGAGAGCCTCGGCTGCGTCCCGTTCCCGACGGTGCACTACTACCGGCAGCTCTGACCACCGCCGTCAGGAGAGCGTTGTCCGTGGTTGACCGCGCGGAGCGGTGAGTCGCTGGTGAGGACGCGCCGCCGCCCCGCGTCCCGCCCCTCCTGTCCCCCGGTGCGCCCGTCCCGACCCTTGCCCTCTCCGAGGGCAAGGGTCTTCCTCGGGGGCAGGTGCGGACGGCATCATCACCCCGAACTCCCATAACGTAGAAGGTAATTGGGGGTTCGCTCCCCATGCCCCGGCACCGCCCCGGCTCCTAAGGTCGATCACGGCAAGACCAGCCAGTGTTCATCAGGGGGAAGAGGAGGAGCATTGAAGACGTCCATGCGCAGAGCGGTACAAGCCGGCGCGACGACCATGGTGCTGGGCGCGGCGACGGTGCTGTCGGCCGGACAGGCGCACGCGGCGACCGGCGTGAGGTCGGACACGGTTCGCATCTACGTCAACGCCGTGGCGGGGAAGGCAAACACCCTTTCCATCACCCGGTCCAACAACTCCGTCCTCATCAGCGACGACGGCGACACCGTCACCGCGGGATCCGGCTGCACCCAGGTCGATGTCGACACGGTCCGGTGCCCGTTCGACGGTCGCACCCTCACTCTCGACTCGGGGGACCGCGCTGACATAGTCACCATCACGGGCAGCGTGCCCGCCAACATCACCGCCGGCGCGGGCGACGACGTCATCACGCTCGACCCCGCCGCCATCGCGGGGACCACCGTGGACGGTCAGGCCGGACACGACACCGTCTTCGGCGGTGGCGGGGCCGACAGAATCACCGGTGGCTTCGGAGACGACGTCATGTTCGGCAGGAACGGCGACGACCGCCTGGATGCCCTCGACTCCTCACAGGGCAACGACCGCTCCTTCGGGGACTCCGGCAACGACACCTGCATCGGGGACATCAACGACCGCGAGGACAGTTGCGAGAGCTGAGCGCTTCGCCCCCTCGGCCATGAACGCGGCGGGCACCCCGTGGAGGGTTCCCGCCACGTCACCACCCCTGTGGCCGTTACGCCGAGGTCGTCACCAGCGGCGGCAGGGCGCCCGTCTTCGCCGCCTGGCTGTACCAGTACGCGCTCGACTTCGGCGTACGGGCGAGGGTCGCGTAGTCGACGTACACGGCACCGAACCGCTTCCCGTACCCGTACGCCCACTCGAAGTTGTCCATGAGGGACCAGAGGTAGTAGCCGCGGACGTCCGCCCCCTCGGCGATCGCGCGGCGGACCGCGCGCAGATGGCCGTGGAGGTAGGCGATGCGCTCGGGGTCGTGGACGCGGCCGTCGGAGTCCATCTTGTCGTCGTACGCGGCCCCGTTCTCCGTCACGTACATCGGCAGCCCCGGAGCCTCCCGCGCGTACCGCATGATCAGCTCGTGCAGGCCCGACGGGTCGATGGTCCAGCCCATCTCCGTACGCTCGCCCGGGGTCTGGTGGAACAGGACGTCGTCCGCGCCCGGCCACGGCGAGTGCGGGCTCGCCCCGTGGCCGTCCGCCCGCGGGCCCTTCAGGTCCGCGTCCGCAGCGCCCACCAGCGTGGGCGTGTAGTAGTTCAACCCCAGCGCGTCCAACGGCTGGTGGGCCGTCGCCACGTCACCGTCCTGCACGAACGACCAGTCCGTCAGCGACGAGGTCGCGGCGAACAGGGTCTGCGGGTACGCGCCGTGCAGCATCGGACCGTGGAAGACACCGTTGGCCAGGTCGTCGATCTTCCGCGCCGCCGCCACGTCCTCGGGGGAGTTCGTGATCGGCCGTACCACCGACGAGTTCAGGCTCACCGCGATCGCGTTGCGGGACGGCATCACCGAGCGGAGGGCCGCGACACCCAGCCCGTGCGCCACGTTCAGGTGGTGGGCCGCGCGCAGCGACGCCACCGGATCCGTACGGCCCGGCGCGTGCACCCCGGAGCCGTAGCCCAGGAACGCGCTGCACCACGGCTCGTTGAGCGTGATCCACTGCTCGACGCGGTCGCCCAGCGCCTCGCCCACGATCCGCGCGTAATCGGCGAACCGGTGCACGATGTCCCGTTCGGGCCAGCCGCCCGCGTCCTCCAACTCCTGGGGCAGGTCCCAGTGGTAGAGGGTCACGGCCGGCCTGATGCCCTTCTCCAGCAGCTCGTCGACCAGCCGCCGGTAGAAGTCCAGGCCGCGCTGGATCGCCGGGCCCCGGCCCGTCGGCTGCACCCGCGACCAGGAGATGGAGAAGCGGTACGAGTTGAGGCCCAGGTCGGCCATCATCGCCACGTCGTCGCGGTAGCGGTGGTAGTGGTCGACAGCGATGTCACCGGTCTCGCCACCGGCGGTCTTGCCCGGGGTGTGGCTGAAGGTGTCCCAGATGGAGGGCGTACGTCCGTCCTCCCGCACCGCTCCCTCGATCTGGTAGGCGGAGGTGGCCGCGCCCCAGAGGAAGGCGGGAGGAAAGGTCACCGGGGTGGCCGGGTTCACGGGTTCAGGCATGGAAGCGCTCCCATAGTGGTCGTGGAGACCGACAGTGGCGGGTGGGGGGAGGAGAGAACGGGGGGCCGGGACGGCGGTGGCCCAGCCCCCGAGGGGGTTCATGAGGTGGGGCGGTCGGCGCGAGCCGGGTCACCCCTTGATCGCGCCCTGCATGATGCCGCCCACGATCTGCTTGCCGAACAGGAGGAAGGCGATCAGCAGCGGCAGCGTGCCGAGCAGCGCACCCGCCATGATCACCGACTGGTCGGGGATGTAGCCGGTACCGAGGGCGTTGAGGGCCACCTGGACCGTCGGGTTCTGCTGGTTCAGCGCGAGGATCGGCCACAGGAAGTCGTTCCAGGCCATCACGAACGTCAGCAGCCCGAGCACCGCCATCGCCGGCCGCGCTGCCGGGAACACGACGTGCCACACGATCCGCACACTGCTCGCGCCGTCGACCCGCGCCGCCTCGATCAACTCGGAGGGCAGCGCCTGGACCAGGTACTGCCGCATGAAGAACGTACCGAAGGCGCTGACCAGCGTGGGCAGGATGACCGTCTGCAGCTGGTTGGACCAGTTCAGGTCGCTCATCCACAGGTACAGGGGGACCACCGCCAGCTGCGGCGGGATCATCATCGTGCCGATGGTCAGCAGCAGCAGGACGCTGGAGAACCGGAACCGCAGCTTGGCGAAGGCGAACCCGGCGAGCGTGGAGAACAGCACCGTACCGACCGTGATCGTGCCGGCCACGAGCGTGGTGTTGAGCATCGCCGTGCCGAGCCCGGCCTGCTCCCAGGCGGTCTCCAGGTTCTTGAACAGGTTCCCGCCGAACCACAGTGGCGGCGGGGCCTCGGCGAGCCGCTGGTTGGTGCGCGAGGCCGCGATCGCCGTCCACACCAGCGGTGCGAGCGAGCCCACGGCGAAGACGGTCAGGACGACGTAGGTGAGCGGCCCCGCGTGCATCTGCCTGCCCGCGCCCCTCACCCGGCGGCGCGTGGCCTTCGTCTCCGGGGCCCGCTTCGTCGCCCCGGGGCGGGTCAGTTCGCTCGTGGTCATGGGGACTTCCTCAGCCGTCGGGTGATCAGCAGGTTGATCGCGGCCACGATCAGCAGGATCAGGAACATCGACCAGGCGATGGCGGACGCCTTGCCGAGGTTTCCGATCATGAATCCCTGGTCGTACATGTACAGGCCGAGCGTCTGGTACTGGTGCTCGGAGCCGCCCTTGGAACCGTCGGCCCCGCCGAACAGCAGGGGCTCACCGAAGAGCTGGGTCGCGCCGATCGTGGAGACGACCGCCGTGAACAGGATCGTCGGCCGCAGCTGCGGGATCGTCACATGGATGAACTGCTGCCAGCGGTTCGCCCCGTCGATGGAGGCCGACTCGTACAGGTCGGAGGGGATCGCCTGCATCGCCGCGAGGTAGATCAGCGCGTTGTAGCCGGTCCACCGCCAGATCACGATCGTGGAGACCGCGAACTTCGAACCCCAGTTGGATTCACGCCAGTTGACGGGGTCGATCCCGATGAAGTCGAGCAGCCAGTTGACCATGCCGCCGTCCCAGGAGAACAGCAGCACGAACACCAGCGTGGCCGCCGCCACCGACGTGGCGTACGGGGTCAGCATGATGACCCGCCACACGGTCGAGCCGCGCAGCCGGTAGTTGAGCAGGTGCGCGATACCGATCGCCACCATCAGCTGGGGCACGGTCGCGATCACGCCGATGGTGAAGGTGACCCACAGGGAGTTCCAGAAGAAGTCCGAGGACAGCAGGTTCTGGTAGTTGTCCAGGCCCACCCAGGTCTGGTTGTCCAGGTCGGCCAGCTGCACGCTGTGCAGCGAGTACCAGCCGGTGTAGAGCAGCGGGACGAGCGAGAACGCCCCGAAGATCAGGAAGAAGGGGGAGATGAAGACGTACGGGGATGCCTTCATGTCCCAGCGGTACAGCCGGCTGCGCCACGAGTCGGTGCCGGTCGGCGGCGTACCGCGCCCCTGAGCGCCCCGGACCGCGCCCGGCTCATCGCCGGGCGCGGTCTCGGCGCTCGCCGCGGAATGCGCGAGTGCCTCTTTGGAGCTGGTCACTGGCCGAGCACGTCCTTGATCTCCTTGCTGGCGGCCGCCCAGCCCTCCTCAGGGCTCTTGCCCTTCTGCTCGACCTGCACGATGCCGATGTCGGCGATCGCGGTGCCGATCGGCTGGTCCTTGATGCCGAACTGCTGCACCGGGATCGTCTTCGCCGAGTCGGAGAAGATCTGCGTCAGCGGCGCGTCGGAGAAGTACGCGGTGGTGTCGGGGCTCGGCTTGAGGGTCGGGTACGCCGACGGGGTCGACGGGAAGCTGGCCTGCTTGGCGAAGACCTTGGCCTGCTGCTCGGGAGCGGTCAGCCACTTCGCCAGCGCGATGGCCTCCTTCTGGTGCTTGCTCGCCGTCGGTACACCGATGAACGCGCCACCCCAGTTGGCCGCGGTCGGCGCCGCCGCCACGTCCCACTTGCCCTTGCCGGCGTCACCGGACTTCTCCTGGATGTAGCCGATCATCCATGCCGGGCAGGCCACGGTGGCGAAGGAGCCCTTGGCGTACCCCTGGTCCCAGGGCGCCTCGAACTGCTTCAGCTTCGCCGACATGTCGCTGGTCGCCACGGACATGGCCGCGTCCCAGGCGTCCTTCACACCCGTGGACTTCTCCCAGATGGCGTTGCCGTCCTTGTCGTAGTAGCGCTCGGTGGCGCCGCCGAGGGCCGCGTTGTAGACCGAGGAGGCCGAGTCCACGTACTTGGTGCCCTTCGGCGCCTTCTTCATGTACTCCTCGCCGAGGTCGACGTACTTGCTCCAGTCGCCCTTCCACTGCTCGGCGAGCTTGGTGCGGTCGGTCTCGAGGCCGGCCTTCTCGAACAGGTCCTTGCGGTAGCAGATCGCCATCGGGCCGATGTCGGTGCCGAGCCCGATGAGCTTGCCGTCCTTGGTCGTGGCCTGCTGGTTCTTCCAGTCCAGCCACTGCGACTTGTCGACCTCCTTGCCGAGGTCGACGAACTTGTCGCCCTGCGTCTGCACGGCCTCGGTGACGTTGCCGATCTCTATCGCCTGGATGTCGTCGGTGCCGGAGCCGGCCTGCAGCCGGGTGAGCGTCTTGGGCCAGTACACCGACGTCTTGGTGGTGACGTTCTCCTTGATGACGATGTCCGGGTTCTGCTTCATGTACTCGTCGTACAGGCCGGCCTGCTTGTAGCCGAAGACACCGAAGGTGCCGACCGTCAGCGTGGTCTTGCCACCGCTGCTGCCGCCGCCCTCGTTCGACGTGCCGTCGTCCGGGTCCTCGGAACAGCCGGCCAGTAGCCCGGCGCCCAGGGCGGCGACGGCTGCCAGGACCACCGTGTTGCGGGCGGTTCGGGTACGTGCTCGCATTGCGTCCTCCTGATGCCCTGACGTGCCGACCCCCCGGCCAACGGCGTTGTTGGGCCCGTTATCTCATACTGCGGCTCGGGCGGGGAACGTGCGGGTTGTGTAAGTGCCAGGTACCGTGGGAGCGCTCCCACAAGTGATGTGTTGAAGAGTCGTCTGTTCCTGCGGGGGTGTCAAGGGAGCGAGCGCGGAGAGATGTCTTCGGTTATCGGGCTGTTAACTAACCTGAGGGCCGACGGGGGTGGGGGCGGGGGCCCACGGGAGTGGGGGCGAGGGCGACGTGAAGGACCTGTGGGACCGTTGGACTCGTGTAACCAGTCGTCTCGCCGGTCGCGCCGAAAGCCGAAGGGTCACCTTCCGGACGTCGTACGAGGATCAGGACTGTTAGATTCCACGCCAGCGCGGTGTGAACGGGAGGCGACCATGGTGGCAGGCCACGGAGCACGGGGCCGGAGCGGTGGGCGGCCGACGTTGGAAGAGGTCGCCGCACGGGCCGGTGTGGGCAGGGGGACGGTGTCCCGGGTGATCAACGGCTCGCCCCGGGTCAGTGACGCGACCCGCGCGGCGGTCGAGGCGGCCGTCGCGGAGCTCGGCTACGTCCCGAACACGGCGGCTCGCGCGCTCGCGGCGAACCGCACGGACGCGATCGCGATGGTCGTGCCCGAGCCGGAGACCCGCTTCTTCGCGGAACCGTACTTCTCCGACATCCTCAAGGGCGTCGGCGCCCAGCTCTCCGACACGGAGATGCAGCTTCTGCTCATCTTCGCGGGCAGCGACCGGGAGCGCCGCCGGCTGGCCCAGTACCTGGCCGCGCACCGCGTCGACGGGGTCCTCCTGGTCTCCGTGCACGCGGACGACCCGCTCCCCGACCTGCTGTCGCAACTGGAGATCCCGGCGGTGATCAGCGGCCCCCGCTCGGAGCACGAGACGCTCCCGTCCGTCGACTCCGACAACTACGGCGGCGGCCGCTCGGCGGTGGAGCACCTGATCGCGCGGGGCCGCACCCGGATCGCCACGATCACCGGGCGCCTCGACGTCTACGGTGCCCAGCGCCGCGTCGTCGGCTACCGCGAGGCCCTCGTCGACGCCGGCCGCGAGGTCGACGAGCGGCTGATCGTCCCCGGCGACTTCACGGAGGAGGGCGGCCGCAGGGCGATGAAGGAACTGCTGGCCCGCCGCCCCGACCTCGACGCGGTCTTCGTCGAGTCCGACGTGATGGCGTCGGGCGCCCGCCAGGTGCTGCGCGAGGCGGGCCGCCGCATACCGGACGACGTCGCCCTCGTCGGCTACGACGACTCGGCGATCGCCCGCCACATGGATCCCCCGCTGACGAGCGTCCGCCAGCCCATCGAGGAGATGGGCCGCGCCATGATCGACCTCCTCCTCGACGAGATCGCGGACCGCCGCCCGGCGGTGTCCCGGGGGTTGGAACGACGCCAGGTGGTGCTGCCTACGGAGTTGGTGGCGCGGGCTTCCTCGTGAGCGCGGGCGCGGGGCGCGCCCGGCTCGCGGGCTGCGAGAACGGGGCCGGTGACGTCGTTCTGTCAGTCGGCGGATTCGGCGTCGTCGGCTGACTCGGTGACCGCGCGCTCGATGACGAACGACACCTTGCCGACGACCGTCCGTACCCATCTCGGCCGGCAGCACCAACGTCTTGCGGGCCGTTCTCCGATCAAACGCCCCGAGACCCTCAAGGCCATCGGCAGACCTGGCCGGTCCTGGTGGGAACGAGCTCAGTCGACGGTGAAGGTCGCGGTCCTGTCGTTGAAGGCGGTGTCGCCGTTGTCCGCCGTGGCGAGGGTGGCGACGTGCCAGCGGCCCTTGGCGGACTCGGCGGCCTCGGCAGCGGTCACCGTGACCTTGTAGGTGCAGCGGGCGGTGTCGTCACCGGCGGGCTTGCACGTGGCCGACTCCACGGCGGCCATGTCCTTCTCGGTCAGCGGGTTCTTCGCGACGAAGGGGGAGTCGGCGGGCCAGGCCAGTACCTTGAGACTCTTGACGCCGGAGGCCGCCGTGACGTCGGTCGTGAACGTGAAGGAGCCCTCGCGGTCTGCGGCCGGGGCCGTATAGCGGGCGGTGCTGTTGTTCAGGGCGGGCGGCCGCTCCCCGGCGTGGGCCAGGGCGAACGCACCGGTACCGCCGAGGACGACGAGTGCGGCGGCCGAGCCCAGGATGATGCGTCGAGACATGTCAGTTCTCCCCGTGATCGCGTCAATCTCAGCGGCGCGCTTGGCTGCGCCGCTGCGTCAATGATCACCGCGCGGGGCAGCCCGGCCGTGAGTACGCATACTCAACTGTGGATGGGGACTTGGGCTCCTGGCCCTGCCCCTTCGCGCACCTTGTCCGTGCGAGAAAAAGAACAAGCTTCAGTGCCTGTGCCTGAAGTCGGTGATCGCTCCGACGGGGGGCTTTGCCTGGTGACCGACCGCACACGGAACAAGCCCCGATCCGTTCCCGGATCGGGGCTTGTTCCTCAAGGGTGAGTGACGGGACTCGAACCCGCGGCATCCTGGACCACAACCAGGTGCTCTACCAGCTGAGCTACACCCACCATGACCGGCGGTTCATCCGAAGGTTTCACCGACCGGCCGAGAAAAAGTGTACAGGGTGTTCAGGGGTGCCCGTGCACGCGTTTCCGTGGGGGCGGTACGGGGCGGGGCTACTGTCCGGGCAGGACGTGCTTCGCCGCGATCGTGCGGGCCGTGTCCGAGTCGGGGCCGGGCTGCGGGACGAAGATCGCCTCGCGGTAGTAGCGGAGTTCGGCGATGGATTCGCGGATGTCGGCGAGGGCCCGGTGGTTGCCGTTCTTCTCCGGGCTGTTGAAGTACGCCCTCGGGTACCAGCGCCGGGCCAGCTCCTTGATCGAGGAGACGTCCACGATGCGGTAGTGCAGGTACTCCTCCAGCGTCGGCATGTCCCGCAGGAGGAAGCCCCGGTCCGTGCCGACCGAGTTGCCGCACAGCGGCGCCTTGCGCGGTTCCTTCACGTGCTCCCGTACGTACGCCAGGACCTGCTCCTCGGCGTCGGCGAGTGTCGTGCCGCCGGCCAGGACGTCCAGCAGGCCGGACGCGGTGTGCATCTCGCGCACCACCTCCGGCATCGTCTCCAGCGCCGAGTCCGGCGGGCGGACGACGATGTCCACTCCTTCGCCGAGCACGTTCAGCTCGGAATCGGTGACGAGGGCGGCCACCTCGATGAGCGCGTCGTCCGACAGCGAGAGGCCGGTCATCTCGCAGTCGATCCACACCATGCGATCGTTCATGTGTCTCACCTTACGGCCCGTGACAGCCGTACGGCCCGGTCCTGCACCAGGGTGATCACGGCGTGATCAGGCGCGGGACCGGGCCGTACGGCCGGTACGTGAACTACTCCACTACGCGGTACACGGCTGCCACGCTACGGCGCACTGCGCTGGCCCGGCAGGCGGCCCGTCGCGTACAGCTCCGGCTTGGCGCCCTCCGTGGACATGGACGCCGACGGCGCCAGGGCGCTCGCCGCGGCCGTGCGCCGCGCCTGCAGCGGCACCGGCGCGTGCTCCGGCGCCATCGAGGACGGCCCCGGGACGCCGTGCGGTCCGTCGTGGTGGTCGCCGGGCTTGTCGCCCTGCGGCCGCCGGGCCCGGTACGCCGCCCGGTACGCCGCCGGGGACGAACCCAGCTGCCGCCGGAAGTGCCCGCGCAGCGCCACCGGCGAACGGAAGCCGCACCGGCCCGCGACCTCGTCCACCGAGTAGTCCGACGTCTCCAGCAGACGCTGCGCCTGCAGCACGCGCTGAGTGATCAGCCACTGCAGGGGAGCGCTCCCGGTGAGCGAGCGGAACCGGCGGTCGAACGTCCGGCGGCTCATGTACGCCCGTGCCGCGAGCGTCTCCACGTCGAACTGCTCGTGGAGGTGCTCCAGCGCCCAGGCGACGACCTCGGCGAGCGGGTCGGCGCCGATCTCCTCGGGTAAAGATCGATCGAGGTAGCGCTCCTGGCCGCCCGATCGACGGGGTGGCACGACGAGACGCCGGGCCAGGGCCCCTGCCGCCTCGTTGCCGTGATCAGTCCGCACGATGTGCAGACAGAGATCGATTCCGGCCGCGGTACCGGCCGAGGTGAGTACGTCCCCGTCGTCCACGAAGAGCTCTCGTGGGTCGACGTGGACGGACGGATAGCGCTTGGCCAGCGTCGGCGCGTACATCCAGTGCGTCGTCGCGGGCCTGCCGTCCAGCAGGCCGGCGGCGGCCAGCACGAATGCGCCGGTGCACAGGCCGACGATGCGGGCACCCTCTTCGTGCGCTCGGCGCAGTGCGTCGAGCGCCTCCTCCGGCGGCGGTGAGGTGATCGAACGCCATGCGGGCACGACCACCGTGCCCGCCCGCGAGATCGCCTCCAGGCCGTTCGGTGCGGTGAGTTCCAGGCCCCCTGTGGTCCGCAGCGGGCCTTCCTCGCCCGCGCACACCAGCAGGCGGTAGCGCGGTACGCCGGCGTCCTGGCGGTCGATCCCGAACACCGACAGTGGTATGGAACTCTCGAAGATGGGACCGCCGCTGAACAGCAGCACCGCGACGATCTCCTTGCGGCGTCGCCCGGACAGCTTCCGGGCCGCGGCTTCCGGCGCGGCGGTGGAGTCGTGGCTCATACTGCTAAGCCCCCCTCGGTGGTCGCGGCTCCTCGGTTGTGTCGCTCCTGCACGTTTCCCCTTGGTCCTGCACGAGTCCCCCGCCGTAAGACAGTCATGATCGAATCTACTGTGTCCCGTGGTGCCGACGTGACCAGATCGCCAACCGGCACATTGTCGACATGGCAACTTGGCGTAAAGCATTCGATCACGAAGCGTTGCACTCGTGGGCCGCGCAGGGAAGTGCGCCTTGTCCCGGTGGCCGGTCCACGTAGGGTGCGCGAGGCGCCAGGACCCCTTTCAGTGCAGGTCGAACGGGGGGTGGAGGGGTGTTCGACCAAGGGGCGCGCAGGTGGCCGAAGTTGGCTGAAAAGATACGGGGGTGTGCGCGGAAACCGGTCAGTCGACCGGCGTACTCGTGCCGGAGTTCCGTCCGCCCCCGTGCGCCCCTGAGGTCGAGTGTCCGCGTCGGCCGCGTGCGGGGGTGCGATCTTCGGCCATCGAACGGGCGGCGGTGGTGCGGGCCGCGCGGGCCGCTCCGCGCTCGGACTGGCGGAGGAGGACGCGGCAGACGCCGGTGACGGCGGCGAGGCCGAGGGCCGCGCCCGTCGCGCCGGCGAGCGAGGTGCCGTACCAGACGAGGACGACCGGGACGAGGACGCAGCTGAACGCCGCCCAGCGGACCACATCCGTGGCGGTGTCGGCGGGGACGGGCGCGGGGGCCGGGGGCGGCGCCGGGATCGAGCCCCGGGGGGTGTCGTCGGGTCCGCCTTCGGCTTCGGGGGCGGGGGCAGGGGGGCGGACGGGCTGGGGCGCGGTGCTGTGGGGTGCTGTGCGGGGTGCGGTCCGGTGTGCTGTGCGGTGGGCGGGCACTGCGGGCTCCCTCCTGGCTCCCTCGGGGTCGGCTTACGGGGGTTCAACGCGTGTTCGACCCGTCGGTCACTGGTGCTGCCTGATCGGGTTACCGTCGGTGCTGCCTGATCCGGGTTGCCGTCGGTGCCGCCCACGCCCGGCTGCCGCCTCCCTGTCCAAACCGGCTGTACGTGGCAGCAACCATTGCGTTACGGGGCGGTGCTCGTGCATGCTCCCTGGAACCCCGCGCAGCCGGTGCGGGATCTGGGCGGAGGAGGCGTGCGGTCGTACCCTTGAGGGTATGGGGTTGGGAAGATGTTTCCCGGACACGGCTCCGCCGCGCACCGACGTCCCATCCACGTCGTCCCATCCACGAGGATCCGAACGCCGAGACACCCATGGCCGGTCACGAATTCTTCGACTCCGCGGACCGCAAGCGGCGGCCCGTCGCCGACCCCACGGCGGCAGAGCCCCTTGCGGCGGAAGAGGCGCGTCCTTCCTGCGACCCCGCCTTCAAGCACGGCGTCGTCGTCGGCTTCGACGGTTCGACGTCCAGTGAGCGTGCCCTCGCGTACGCCATAGGCATGGCCCGCCGCTCCGGTTCGGGCCTGATCATCGTGCACGTCGCCAACCGGCTGCCCACGACCGTGTGGGCCGGCTGCGAGCCGCCCGTCTTCGTCGACGTACCCGATCACCGGACCGAGGTCCTCGGGCTGGAGCTCGCCTGCGCCGACTACCTCGTCGAAGTGCCCTGGATCCTCGTCGAGCGCGGTGGCGACATCTGCCACGAACTCGAAGAGGTGGGGCGGGAGTACGAGGCCGACGCGATCGTCGTCGGATCGACACACGGGATCGTCGGGCGGATCTTCGGGTCCGTCGCCGGGCGGCTCGCCAAGCGGGCGCAGCGGCCGGTCATCGTCATTCCCTGACGCGCCGTCATTCCCGGACGCGTCGTCGTTTCCCGGACGCGCCGTCGTTTCCCGGACGCGTCGTCGTTTCCCGGACGTGTCGTGGTTTCCCTGGCGCGTTCGAGAACGCGCAAGTCTACTGGCGCGTAGGGGTGTTTGTGGCCTTGTGAAGGGCATAACCCGCGTGATGCCGCACGGAGTGGTGTGACGGCCACGGTAGTTGGCAGCGACGCCGGGATATTGGGCGACCCCGGCGTCATGGAACGGACCCCCTTGTGAGCGGTGGCATCACGTGGGGGTCCGTCTTCGTCGTACGGCCTCTTACTCGACGGTGACCGACTTGGCGAGGTTGCGCGGCTTGTCGATGTCGCGGCCCAGGGCCAACGCCGTGTGGTAGGCGAGGAGTTGGAGGGGGATGCCCATCAGGATCGGGTCGAGCTCGTCCTCGTTCTTGGGGACGACGATCGTCTGGTCGGCCTTCTCCTGCTCCTGGTGGGCGACGGCGAGGATCTGGCCGCTGCGGGCCTTGATCTCCTCCAGGGCGGCGCGGTTCTTCTCCAGCAGGTCGTCGTCGGGGACGATGGCGACCGTCGGGAGGGCGGGCTCGATGAGCGCCAGCGGGCCGTGCTTGAGCTCGGAGGCGGGGTAGGCCTCCGCGTGGATGTAGGAGACCTCCTTGAGCTTCAGGGAGGCCTCACGGGCGACCGGGTAGCCCCGGACGCGGCCGATGAAGAGCATCGAGCGGGCCTCGGCGTACTGCTCGGCCAGCTTCTTGATCTCCTCCTCCTGCTCCAGCATCTCGGAGATCTGGGCGGGGAGCTTGCGCAGGCCCGCGATGATCCGCTTGCCGTCGCGGACGGAGAGGTCGCGGGTGCGGCCCAGGTGCAGCGCCAACAGGGCGAAGGCGACGGTGGTGTTGGTGAAGCACTTGGTGGAGACGACGCAGACCTCGGGGCCCGCGTGGACGTAGATGCCGCCGTCCGCCTCACGGGCGATCGCCGAACCGACGACGTTCACCACACCCAGCACCCGCGCGCCCTTGCGCTTCAGCTCCTGGACGGCCGCCAGCACGTCGTAGGTCTCGCCGGACTGGGAGACGGCGATGTAGAGGGTGTCGGGGTCGACGACCGCGTTGCGGTAGCGGAACTCGGAGGCCGGCTCGGCGTCCGCGGGGATACGGGCCAGCTCCTCGATCATCTGGGCGCCGATCATGCCCGCGTGGTACGAGGTGCCGCAGCCGAGGATCTTGACGCGGCGGATCTGGCGCGCCTCGCGGGCGTCCAGGTTGAGGCCGCCGAGGTGCACGGTGGAGAAGCGGTCGTCGATCCGGCCGCGCAGCACGCGGTCCACGGCGTCGGCCTGCTCGTGGATCTCCTTGTGCATGTAGGTGTCGTGGCCGCCCATGTCGTACGAGGCGGCCTCCCACTCCACGGTGGTGGGCTCGGCCGTGGTGCGGGTGCCCTCCGTGGTGTAGGTGCGGAAGTCGTCGGCCTTGAGGGTGGCCATCTCGCCGTCGTCGAGGGTGACGATCTGGCGGGTGTGGGCGACCAGAGCGGCTATGTCCGAGGCGACGAACATCTCCTTCTCGCCGATGCCGAGCACGACGGGGGAGCCGTTGCGGGCCACGACGATCCGGTCGTTGAAGTCGGCGTGCATGACGGCGATGCCGTAGGTGCCCTCGACGATCCGCACCGCCTGGCGGACCTTCTCCTCCAGGGTGGTGGCCTGGGAGCGGGCGATGAGGTGGGTGAGGACCTCGGTGTCGGTCTCGGAGAGGAACTCGACGCCGTCCGCCTCCAGCTTCCTGCGCAGGTCGGAGGCGTTGTCGATGATGCCGTTGTGGACGACGGCGACCTTGTTGTCGGCCGACATGTGCGGGTGGGCGTTCACGTCGGACGGGGCGCCGTGGGTGGCCCAGCGGGTGTGGGCGATGCCGGTGGTGCCCTTGAAGCGCGCGGGGACCTTGGCCTCCAGGTCACGGACCCGGCCCTTGGCCTTGACCATCTTCAGGCCGGCCGTCTTGGGCGAGGTGACGACTATGCCCGCGGAGTCGTAGCCCCGGTACTCCAGGCGCTGCAGGCCCTCGAGGAGCAGCGGCGCGACGTCGCGCTTGCCGATGTAACCGACAATCCCGCACATATATACGTATCCCGTTTCAGCCGTAGACGATGCGGCGCAGCTGCCTGAGCGTGAGCTCCGGTGGTGCGACCGCCCGGTATTTCAGGTCCGCCTCGATCTGTTCGAAGATCGCCGCGTTGACCAGGCCCTGGGCCTGGAGCTCGCGGTGGCGGCGACGGACGTACTCCTCGGTCGTCTCGTCGAAGTAGGCGAGCACGTCCTGGATCACGCGCAGCGCCTCGCCCCGGTTGAGGGGCGAGGATCGCGTCAGGTGATCAACAAGTTCGTCGTGCACTCGGTAGATCCTGGGGTACCGGAGGGCGTTTCGCAAGAATCCTGCCCGATATCGGGCAGGGTGCTGTTACTCGCCCTTGAGGGAACGTTGAACGTGTTATGAGTGCCTGTTCGTGCGCCGTCCACCCCGGGGGCCTGTGTCCCGTCGCCTGAGGCGACGACTCTCGGACGCCATGGACATTCCTCGCACCCCGGCGGGGGCCCGCCGTGCCATGTGACCCCGGTGACCGGGCAGGCGGTCCTCGCGCGTCACAGGCGCTTGAGGACCGCCTGCTTGGCCAGGGCGAACTCCTCGTCCGTGAGCACTCCGGACCGGTGGAGGTCACCCAGTTCGCGCAGGCGGCGCAGCAGGGCGTCGTGGTCCTCCTCCGGGGCGGGCCGGTCCGCGGCCGGCGCGGGCAGCTGCTTCGGCGCCGGGGTCGCCGGGTGTGGGAGCCGCGCCTGCACGGCCGCCGCGACCAGGGCCATCAGCGGATCCTTCTTGAAGCCCCACAGCTCCACGGAGTTGGGGTCGTACTTGGGCGGGGCCTTGGTCGGCGCGTTCCGCACGGTGAAGCGGAGGTAGCCGTTCTCCAGGCCGACCGAGGGGTGCCACTCGACGCCCGCTATGTCCGCCAGGGAGAGCGTGCGCGCCCCGGCGGCGGCCTTCGCGTCCTCCGTCTTCCAGTTCCACTCCAGCCGTACGTGGTCGCCGTCGAAGCTCGCGGTGCCGTCCCCGGCGGAGACGGAGAGCGGGACGGCCGGACCGGTGAGGAGGTAGGAGTCGACCGCGTCGGTCGGGACCTCGTCCAGGAGCAGCGCGTTGCGGATCTCGTCCACGAAGTACTCGGCGACGCCGTAGCGGTCGGCGTCGACGCTCAGCTGGTACGGGTCGTTGGTGTCGGTGAGCCGTCCGCCGGTCGCCTGGAGGAGCGGGTCGGAGCCGTCGCGCAGCCGTAGCCGCAGCCGTCCGGACCTCCTGCCCTGCTCGAAGGAGATGCCCGCCAACGCGCCCAGTGGGACGGCCAGTTCACCCAGTGTCTTGCGGAGCAGGCTCACGCTCTTGTCACGGCCGGGGGTCAGCCGCAGTGTGTCGCCGTCGAAGGTCCACGTGCCGTCCCGCTGGAGGATTTCCGCCATGCGGGGATTCTTCCACCGGCTGCGGGGAGAGATGGTCTAGACCTGGAGGGGGTGGAGGGGTGATGGTGGGGAGCGCACCGTTCGATACGTGGAGGGAGCTCGTCGTGAGATCGCACCACAGATCGACCCGCCTTCTCGGCTCGCTGCTGCTGGTGGTGACGGCCGGGATCTTCGCCGTGGGAGCCGCACCCGTGTCCGAGAACGCCCCTGCCGACGCCGCCCCGGTCCCGCTCGGGCAGGTGATCCCGGCCCCCGCCTCGGTCCGGGCCGACGGATCGCCGTACCGGCTGACGAGCGGTACGCGCATCGTCGTGGACGGCGGGCCCGAGGCGCGCCGGGTGGGGGAGTACCTCGCCGGGATCCTGCGGCCCTCGACGGGGTACCGGCTGCCGGTCACCGAACGTCAGGAGGCCGGAATCCGCCTCCGGTTGGCCCCGGGGGAGACGGGTCTCGGCCAGGAGGGCTACCGGCTGCGGAGCGGCAGGTCCGGCGTCACCCTCACCGCCCGCGCGCCCGCCGGGCTGTTCCACGCCGTCCAGACCCTGCGCCAACTGCTGCCCGCCGCCGTCGAGGAGGACTCCGTGCGGCCGGGCCCCTGGCTGATCGCGGGCGGCACGATCGAGGACACCCCGCGCTACGGCTGGCGCGGCGCGATGCTGGACGTCTCCCGCCACTTCTTCACCGTCGGCCAGGTCAAGCGCTACATCGACCAGTTGGCGCTCTACAAGTTCAACAAGCTGCATCTGCACCTCTCCGACGACCAGGGCTGGCGCATCGCGATCGACTCCTGGCCGCGTCTCGCCTCGTACGGCGGCTCCACACAGGTCGGCGGCGGCCCCGGCGGCCACTACAGCAAGGCCGACTACCGCGAGATCGTCCGCTACGCGGCCTCGCGCCACCTCGAAGTCGTCCCCGAGATCGACATGCCGGGCCACACCAACGCGGCGCTCGCCTCCTACGCCGAGCTGAACTGCGACGGCGTCGCGCCCCCGCTCTACACCGGCACCGAGGTCGGCTTCAGCTCCCTGTGCGTCGGCAAGGACGTGACGTACGACTTCGTGGACGACGTCGTACGGGAGCTGGCCGCGCTGACACCGGGGCGGTATCTGCACATCGGCGGCGACGAGGCGCACTCCACCAGCCACGAGGACTATGTGAAGTTCATGGACCGGGTGCAGCCGGTCGTCGAGCGGTACGGGAAGACCGTGGTCGGCTGGCATCAGTTGACCGGGGCGACACCGGCGCGCGGCGCGCTCGCGCAGTACTGGGGACTCGACAGCACGGGCGCGGAGGAGAAGGAGCGGGTCGTCGCGGCGGCGCGCAACGGCACCGGCGTCGTGCTCTCGCCCGCCGACCGGATCTACCTCGACATGAAGTACGACAAGGACACGCCGCTGGGGCTCGACTGGGCCGGGTACGTGGATGTGCGGCGGTCGTACGACTGGGATCCGGGGAGCTATCTGGAGGGGGTGCCGGCGGCGGCTGTCCGGGGCGTCGAGGCGCCGTTGTGGACGGAGACGATCGTGACGCCGGCCGACATGGATGTCATGGTGTTCCCGAGGTTGCCGGGGGTCGCCGAGTTGGGGTGGGCGCCTGCCTCCGCGCTCGACTGGGACGGTTACCGGGGGCGGCTCGCCGCTCAGGGGCCGCGGTGGGAGGCGCTCGGGATCGGTTACTTCCGGGCGCCGCAGGTGCCGTGGCCCGCGCCCTAGCTGACGGGGTGCTATTCCCGTGCCCCGAATGGGCGGGATGCGACGTCCAGGGCCCGGCGCTAGCATGAAATGAAAGGGCCGCGCGAGCCCAGTGCCCGATGGCCGGATGCCGAATTCCCGCGACGTCGCCTCGCGTTCCTCGCGTTCCTCGCATTCCTTGTGTTTCGTCGCACACCTTCGTGCCGCACGTTTTCTGGGCCCGCGCACCGCGGAAAAGGAGATGGGGCACGATGGGTCAGACGGACACCCTCATCGCCATCGAGAAGACCGAAGTGGGATACCGCGAAGGCTTCTCGAACGGCCACTACAACAACCGTCAGAAGTTCTCCCCCGCAGTCCCCGGACTGGAGTGGTCGCAGAACCAGGCCTGGTGCCAGACCTTCCAGTCCTGGGCCTTCCAGCAGGCCGGTGTGAAGAGCCTGGCTCCGGTGACCGCCTCGTGCATCGCGGCGGTCAACTGGTACAAGAGCCGCGGCAGGTTCTCGTACTATCCCGCGATCGGGGCGATGGTGTTCTTCGGTTCTTCGGGCGGGCAGCACGTCGGGCTCGTCCACAAGTACGACGCGGACTACACGTACACCATCGAGGGGAACACAAACGCCAACGGTTCGGCCGAGGGCAACGGGGTGTACCTGAAAAAGCGTGCCCGCCGGGACGCCTATCTCTATGGATACGGGCTGCCGCAATTCGAGGAGGGAGTCGTCACGGCCGATCCGGGGCTGAAGAACAAACCCGGATTCACGTACATGGCCACCGCCGTCTCCCGTGAGTCCGACGGCCTGTTCGAGGCAGAGGCCGAGGAGGCGCTGCCCTGGGTGTCCACGCACCAGATCACCTGGGCGGCCACCCACCCCACGGCCGAGGACCAGGTCGCGGGCAACGGCCACGGCTCGGCTGCGGACGACGTCGCTCTCGTCCAGGACGCGCTGGAGAAGGTCATGGGCGTCGCCCCGGACGACCCGCACTCCGTCTTCGAGGCGGAGACACAGGAACTCTTCGAGCGGTTCCGCACGGAGAAACTCGGGCACTACGGGCCGGACGGCCACGGCGTACCCCAGGCCGGGGAACTGGCCGAACTGGGCCGGCGGTCGGACCTGTTCAACGTCCGGGCCGGCTCCTCCCCCGCCGTGGAGCAGCCCTGGGTCAGCCTGAACCAGGTGGTCTGGGCCTCGACGCACAGTGCCGAGGAGGAGCGGGCGCAGCCGGGCGGGGACGCCAGTCCCAAGGCCGATGTGGCTCTGGTGCAGGACGGGCTGGAGAAGGTCATGCACACCGTCGCGGCCGACGAACGAGGGATCTTCGAGACCGGGACCCAGGCCCTCTACGACGAGTTCCGCCGGACGGTGCTGCACTTCTCCGGCAGTGACGCCGTCGGGACCCCGGGCATGCAGTCGCTGACGGAACTCGGGCAGCGCGCCGGACTGTTCCGGGTCCGTGCCGCGTACCCGGCGGGCGGGCCGACGGGCGGGGGCGGTATCGAGGGCATGGGGCAGATCGACCCGAAACAGGTGACGTTCCACCGGTTCACGGGCGAGGGCACGCCCGAGGAGTGGATCGACCAGGCCGCCACGGCTGCGGGGGTCCAGCCGAGCCAGTACTGGGTGAAGGGCTTCAAGACAGCCATCGCGCGTGAGTCGTCGGGCAACCCCAACGCCTGCAATCTGTGGGACACCAACGCCATAACTCCTGCCGGCTTCAGCAAGGTCAAGGACTACGGGGACGGCTACCGCAAGAACGGGCCAATCGTGCGGCTCAACGGCGCGCTCACGCACTTCCAGTGCTCCCGGGGCATCGTGCAGTGCATCCCCCAGACCTTCGCCCAGCGCCACGCCCCCGGTACCTCGGTGAACATCTACGATCCGGTGGCATGCATCGCCGCCGCGATGCGGTACGTCCGCAACCGGTACGGCGTCACCGCCGACGGGTCCAATCTCGCCAAGCGGGTCCAGCAGTTCGACCCCAGCCGGCCTCCCCGCGGATACTGACGGCGAGGGTCGGCGGACTACGACGGGCACCTCGGAGGACCGTACTCCGAGGTGCCCGTCTGTCTGTGGGGGCCGTGCGGTGCCGGGGCTACAGGCCCGCGATGGGGTTCTTCAGGTTGCCGACGAGCTGTAGTGCGCCCGCCGGGTCCGCGAGGTCGACCATCTGCTTGTTGTTGCGCAGCTGGAGGCGGTTGAGGCAGGACAGCGCGAACTCGGGGGCGAACATGTCGTACTGGGCGAACTTGTCGGCGAGTTCGGGCATCGCGTGCCGGTAGTCGCGGACGGTCTCGGCGACCGTGCGCCAGAAGTCCTCCTCGTCCAGGACGCCCTCCTCGGCGAGGTTCGCGGCCAGGAAGCGGAAGAAGCAGTCGAAGACGTCCGTGAAGATCGAGAGGAGCTTCTTGTCCTCGGGGACGTCCACGCGGAGGCGTTCGACCGTCGGCGGGAGCACCGCGTCCGGGTCCATGACCGCGATCTCCTCGGCGATGTCCTTGTAGATCGCCCGCTCGACGACACCGTCCTTCAGAACGAGGATGACGTTCTCGCCGTGCGGCATGAAGACGAGGTCGTAGGCGTAGAAGCTGTGCAGGAGCGGGGTGAAGTACGCCTTCAGGTAGCGGCGCAGCCACTCCGTGGGGGTCAGGCCCGAGCGGGCGATCAGTGCCGCCGCGAAGCCCCTGCCCTCGTGGTCGACGTGGACCAGGGAGGCCATCGTCGCCAGGGACTCGCCCTCCTGGAGGGACGACACCGGGCTCTCGCGCCACAGCGCGGCCAGCATCTTGCGGTACGGGGAGAACTTGTCGGTGGCGGCCTCGTACTCCAGGTGCCGGTAGCCGACGGCCGCCCGCTCGCGGATGATCGACAGGCCGGTGGACTTCAGGACCGGGTCGTTGTCGATGAGACCGGCCAGCCAGTCGTTGATCGCCGGGGTGGCCTCCATGTACGCCGCCGACAGGCCGCGCATGAAGCCCATGTTGAGGACGGACAGGGCCGTCTTGACGTAGTGCTTGCCGGGGGCCGAGCTGTTGAAGAACGTCCGGATCGACTGCTGGGCCAGGTACTCGTCGTCGCCCTCACCGAGGCACACCAGGTTCTGCTGGGCGACCTCGGCGGCGAAGGTGACGCTGAGCTTGTTCCACCACTGCCAGGGGTGGACGGGGATGAAGAGGTAGTCGGCGGGGTCCAGCTCCAGCTCCGTGAGGACGGAGTGGAAGCGGTCGACGGTCTCCGCGCCCAGCTCGTCCCGGAGGAACGCCTCGTACTCGATGCCGACGCCCGCCGTGAACGCCGCCCGTGAGCGGTGCGCGGCCAGCCAGACCAGGCGGACGGGGCTCGCCGTCTCGGGGGCGTACGACAGGTACTCGTGGACGCCGAAGCCGAGGCGGCCGTTGTTGGCGACGAAGCAGGGGTGGCCCTCGGTCATCCCGGTCTCGATGGCCTGGAAACCGGCGTCCACCAGCTCGGCGACCGGCGTCTGCGGCTTGGTGAGCTTGTAGCAGGTGCCGGACAGGGTGGAGGAGATCTCCTCCAGGTAGACCGGGAGGATCTCGTCGCTCAGGCCGAGGGACCCCTTCAGCTCGATGAAGAAGTCCAGGGCGGCGAGGGGGAGGTCGACGCCGTCCCGGCGACGGGTGATCGAGTCGGCGTCGACCTGCCAGTGGTCGAGGGCGCGTCGGACGGCGGTGAACCCGTAGCGGGTCGCACCGTCGTCGCTGCGGACCTCGAAGCGGCCGTCGGCGGTGGCCTCCGGCGTGATGAGCCGCTCGTGGGCGAACTCGGCGAGGGCCTTGCGGACGAGCAGGCGGTTGGCCCGTGCCCAGCGGTGGGGGGACAGATGCGCCACGGCGTCGGACAGGGTCATACGGCTACTCCTCGGGCAGCCAGGCTCTGGCTGCGAAAGAACTGCTCTCGCGTGCAGAAGCTCAGCAGTGCGCGCTTCTCCGGCTTGTCGATCTCGCGGTCGGGGACGAAACCGACGACTTCGTTGAGGGCGTGGACCGCCTTGTTGGACACGTCCGGCTCGACGACGACCCGGTGGGTGGCGGGGTCCTCGAAGAGGTGCGCCATCACGGCGGTGATGACGGACCGGGTGAAGCCGTGCACCGGGGTGTCCGTCGGCGGCACCAGGAAGTGCATGCCGACGTCGCCGGGCTCGGGCTCGTACAGGCCCACCAGCTCGCGGTGGGCGGGGTCGTACTTCTCCATGAGGAACGCGGGTTCGCCGTCCAGCAGCCCCAGCAGGGCGTGGTGGTGGGGGTCGGCCGCGATCTCCATGTACGCCCGCTCGACCTCCTCCAGCCGGGCGTCCTGCATCATCCAGTACGCGGCTTTCGGGTGGGTGACCCAGCCGTGCAGCAGTTCGGCGTCCTTCAGCGGGTCCAGGGGGCGGAAGGTGAAGGTCATACCGCGAACTCCTGGAAGGCGATGGTCTTCTCGACGGGGTAGTACTCGGTGCCGAGCAGCTCGCGGATGATGTACGAGTTCCGGTACGGGCCCATGCCCAGGTCGGGCGAGGTGATGCTGTGGGTGTGGACGCCGGCGTTCTGCAGGAAGATTTCGCGGCCGGTGGTGTCGATCGCGTAGTTGCGGGCCACGTCGAAGTTTCCCCGCGAGTCGTAGCGCAGCCGGTCGCGGACGGGCCTGAGGAACTCCGGCTCGGCGTACCTGTAGCCGGTGGCGAGGATCAGGCCCTGCGAGGTCAGCTCGAAGTCTTTCTCCTGCTCCTCCTGGCGCAGCCCGAGGGTGTACGTGCCGTTCTCGTGACGGGCGCTGTGGAGTGCGGAGTTGGTGAGCAGCCGGGTGGGGAGCGGGCCGCCCAGGCTCTTCTGGTAGAGCAGGTCGAAGATCTCGTTGATGAGGTCTCCGTCGATGCCCTTGAAGAGCCCCTTCTGCTCCTGGGTGAGGCGGTAGCGGGTGGGCTCCGGCAGCTCACGGAAGTAGTCGACGTACTCCGGGGAGGTCATCTCCAGCGTGAGCTTGGTGTATTCGAGGGGGAAGAAGCGCGGGGAGCGCGTCACCCAGTTCAGCTGGTAGCCGTGGACGTCGATCTCGCTGAGCAGGTCGAGGTAGATCTCGGCGGCCGACTGCCCGGACCCGACCAAGGTGATCGACTTCTTCTTCTGCAACTCCTCCTTGTGGGCCATGTAACGGGAGTTGTGGATGAAGTCGCCGCCGAGGCCCTGGGCCGCCTCCGGGATGTACGGGGGCGTACCGGTGCCCAGGACCAGCCGCCGGGCGCGCAGGACGTCCCCGTCGGCCGTGCGCACGGCGTAGACCTCGTCCTCGTACGTCACCTCCGTCACCGTGGTGCTGAAGCGGACGTTGCTCAGCCGGCCGGCGGCCCAGCGGCAGTAGTCGTCGTACTCGACCCGCAGGGGGTAGAAGTTCTCGCGGATGTAGAACGAGTACAGGCGGCCCGAGTCCTTCAGGTAGTTCAGGAAGGAGTACGGGGACGTCGGGTCGGCGAGGGTGACCAGGTCCGACATGAACGGGGTCTGGAGGTGGGCTCCGTCGAGGAACATCCCCGAGTGCCACTCGAAGTTCGGCTTCGAGTCCAGGAAGATCCCGTCGAGTTCGGCGATGGGCTCGGTGAGGCAGGCGAGGCCGAGGTTGAAGGGTCCCAGTCCGATGCCGATGAAGTCGTAGGTCTGCACGGCGGGTTCAGGAAGCGACGCGGTCAAGGGATTCTCCCAGGTACTGCTCGGCATGGCCGGCGATCAGATCGAGCACGGTGGCGATGTCCTCGGCCGTGGTCTCGGGGTTGAGCAGGGTGAACTTCAGGTAGTGGCGACCGCCGACCTTGGTGCCCGCGACCACGGCGTCGCCGGAGGCGAACAGGGCCTTGCGGGCGTACAGGTTGGCGCGGTCGATCTCCGCCGGGTCGGTGACGGCCTCGGGGATGTAGCGGTAGACCAGTGTGGAGAGCTGGGGCTCGACGACGACGTCGTAGCGCGGGTCGGCGGCGAGCAGTTTCCAGCCCTCCTCCGCCAGGTCGCAGACCTCGTCGAAGAGCTGGCCGATGCCGTCGGCGCCCATCGTGCGCAGTGTCATCCACAGCTTGAGCGCGTCGAAGCGGCGGGTGGTCTGCAGGGACTTGTCGACCTGGTTGGGGACGCGCTCGGTGACCATACGGCGCGGGTTGAGGTACTCCGCGTGGTAGGTGGCGTGGCGCAGGGTGCTCCCGTCGCGGACCAGGACGGCGGACGAACTCACCGGCTGGAAGAAGGACTTGTGGTAGTCCACGGTGACGGAGTCGGCGCGCTCGATGCCGTTCAGCAGGTCGCGGCGCTTGCGGGAGACGAGGAGGCCGCAGCCGTAGGCCGCGTCGACGTGCATCCAGGTGTCGTACTGGGCGCACAGCTCGGCTATCTCGGGCAGCGGGTCTATGGAGCCGAAGTCGGTGGTGCCGGAGGTGGCGACGACGGCCATGGGGACGAGGCCGTCGTTCCTGCAGCGCTCCAGCTCCCGGGCGAGCGCCAGGGTCTGCATGCGCTTGTCGCCGTCGACCGGGATGGAGACGACCGCGTCCTGGTCCAGGCCCAGCAGTTTCGCGGACTTCTTCACACTGAAGTGGCTGACCTCGGAGGCGAAGATCCGCAGTTTGGCGGTGCTGTCGGTCTTGGCCTCCTCCCGGGCGAGGAGCAGGGCCTGGAGGTTGGACTGCGAGCCGCCGGAGGTGAAGACGCCGTCGGCGGCGGGACCGAACCCGATGCGCTCATTGGTCCAGTCGATCAGTTTGCGCTCGATCAGGGTGCCGCCGGCCGACTGGTCCCAGGTGTCCAGGGAGGAGTTGACGGCGGAGAGGACCGCCTCGCCGAGCACGGCCGGGATGACGACCGGGCAGTTGAGGTGGGCGAGGTAGCGCGGGTGGTGGAAGTAGACCGCGTCGCGCAGGTACACGTCCTCCAGCTCGTCGAGGACGGCGGCCGTGTCGTGCAGCGGCTTGTCGAGGTCGATCTTCTCGATGAGGGGAGAGAGGGCGTCGACGGTGACACCGGTGAACGGTCGTTCGGTGGTGGCGAGTTTGGCCGCCACCCGCTCCACGCCTTCGGTCACGGTGCGGCGGTACCGCTCCGCGGTCGTGTCATTGAGCAGGTGCGAGCGCATGGGGAGGTCCTCCGAGCGGGGCGGTCCGGGTGGGACGGAGAAGTGAGTGGGGGGTGACATCACGTCGTCCAACTTAGGTAAGCCTAACCTAATTAACTTGCGGGAAACCCGGGCTCGTCCGTGACCGTGGTCACTTCGAACTACTCGCCGCGCTCCCGCAACTGTTCCTCCGTCAGACCCTCGCGCCAGTACCCGACGAAGGTGACGCGCCGCTTGTCGATCCCGCGCTCCCGCACGAGATGACGGCGCAACTCCTTCACCCGGCCGGAATCGCCGGCGATCCAGGCGTACGGCGCCTCGCTGGAGGGCAGTCGGGCGGCGCGGACGGCGTCGAGGGCGGTGGGCGCGCCCTCGGTCCGCACCAGCCAGGTGATCTCGGCGTCGGCCGCGGTGGTCAGGTCCTGGATGTCCCCCGCGTGGTGGACCTCCAGCCAGACCCGGGCCGGGGTGCCGGCCGGCAGCGACTCCAGGATCGCGGAGGCGGCGGGCAGCGCCGTGTCGTCACCCCGGATCAGCACCAGATCGGTGTCCACCGGCGGACGGAACCGGATCGCGCGGTTGTCGGCGATCGCGGGCCCGAGCAGGACGACCCGGTGGCCAGGAGCGGCTTGGGAAGCCCACCGTGAGGCCGGCCCGGCGGGCACGGCCGCCCCCGGCTCGACCCCGTGCAGCACGAAGTCGATGTCGATCTCGACGGTGTCCCCGTGGGCGTCCGCGCGGAGCCCCCGCAGGGTGTACGAACGCATCACCGCCCGCACGTCGTCCGGCAGTTCGCGCCACGCCTGCCACCAGCCGTCGCCCAACTCGTAGGGGACGGCCGGGACTTCCTGCCCGGGATGCGGCAGGAACAACGACAGCGACTGGTCCCTGCCGTCGGAGTGGAAGAACCGCAGATCGTCCCCCGCGAACGAGACACGCACAAGAGACGGCCCCAGCCGCTCCGTCCGCACGACCTGAAGGGAGAAGAAACGGAAGGGAGCGGCTACGGCCGTCGTCATGGGGGGCTCCTGGGTAGGGGCGGGAGCGTGTGGGGGTTCGTGGGTGGGTTCGTGGGCGGGTGCGGGTCCGGTGGGGCTTCTCGCGCAGTTCCCCGCGCCCCTAAGAGCAACGGCCCCTGCCTTTTCAGGGGCGCGGGGAACTGCGCGACGCGCCCCCACCGAACCCGCACCCGCCCCCCCGGGCCTCAGCCCTAGCTGACCTTCTTCGCCTTCTCGATCGCCTCGGCCAGCTCTTCGAGAAGCGGCGCGCACTTGTCGTAGGACAGGATCGGCTCGGGGTTACGCCCGATGACCTGCCCCGCCTTCACCGCGGGAAGCTTCTTCCACGTCGCCTCCTCGATCGCGTCCGGCTGGATCGCCGACGTGCGGTTGTCCATGATGATGACGTCCGCGGCGTACTTGTCGACGTTCTCCCAGCTGAGGTTCTCGAACCAGCCCCCGCTGGCCTTCAGCGCGGCGGCGCTCGGCTCGACGAAGTTCACGCCGAGGGCCTTGAAGTACTCCAGGTCGATGGAGAGGTTCGAGCCGGAGACGTAGAAGATGTCCTGGCTGGCGGAGCCGGCGAGCACCTTGATGTCGGGCTTGGCCTTGGTGGCCGCGCGCAGCCGGGCGGCCGCGTCCTCGAACCGCTTCTTCGCGGCGGTGATCTTCTCGGACTCCGCGTCCGCGCCGAGCGACTTGGCCAGCTCCAGCATGCGCTGCAGCGGCTCGGTCAGCTGACGGTCGTACACGGAGATGCCGACGCTCGGCGCGAGCTTGGCGATCTTGTCCTTGGAGGCCTCGGGCACGTACCAGAGAGTGCCGGCGTCGTCGAACAGCGTGGTGATGAGGACGTCGGGGGCGAGGGCGGCGTACTTCTCGACGTTGAACTCGTCCCAGACGTTGCCGAGGATCTCGACCTTGCTGATGTCGAGGTCGCCGGCCTGGACGTCGGCCTTGCCGTCCGTCGTCTTCGTCGGGCCGAAGACGCCCTTGACGCCGATGCCGTAGTCGTGGAGCGCGGCGGCGACGCCCACGAACGCGACGATGTTCGACGGCACCTTGTCGGTCTTGACGGTCTCGCCGCGGTCGTCCTTGAACGACCAGGGGCCCTTCGCGGCGGCCGTCTCCTTGTCGGAGCCAGTGCCGCTGCTCGTCGAGCTCTCGTCCCCGCAGGCGGCGAGCACGGCACCGAGACCGAATGCGCCACCGGCGGCGAGGATGCCACGGCGGGTGAGGTGAGCGGCTCTGGCGTTGGACATGTGTATGGCTACTTTCGAACGGGGCGGAGTGCCGCCCGAGGGCGAGTTCGAAGGTAGGTTAGCCTAACCTCACTGGTTGTCCAGAGGGTGGTTCCAGGTAGTGGAATGCCCAGGTCCACCCCGGCTTCAATCTTTGACTTTCCTGTGAATCGAAGGTGTGTTGGCCAGCGGGTGCGTTGTTGAGACCTGAAGAAGTGGGCTGCGTCACCAATGCGCAGGTGCTCCAACTGGCCTCACGGGCCCCGCGAAGGGGACAAAGAGGTACCCGGCTCGCGAGTGGCGAGCCGGGTGAGGGGGCGCCGGAGCCGCGCTGTCATCGCTGATTCCGGCCATCATTCGAACGTGCGCTGTCGATCGGCGGCGCTCAGCCCACCAACCCCAACTCCCGTGCGATCAGCATCCGTTGCACCTCGCTCGTGCCCTCGCCGATCTCCAGGATCTTGGAGTCGCGCCACATACGGGCGACGGGGTACTCGTTCATGAAGCCGTAGCCGCCGTGGATCTGGGTGGCCTCGCGGGCGTTGTCGACGGCGATGGTGGAGGAGTACAGCTTGGCGAGGGCCGCCTCCTTCTTGAAGGGTTCACCGGCGACGAGGCGGTAGGCCGCGTCGCGCCAGGCGAGCCGGGCCGTGTGGGCCTTCATCTCCATGTCGGCGATCTTGAACTGGATCGCCTGGTTGGCGCCGATCGGCCGGCCGAAGGCGTGCCGCTCCTTCGCGTACTTCACCGACTCGTCCACACAGCCCTGGGCGAGGCCCGTGGCGAGCGCGGAGATGGCGATCCGGCCCTCGTCGAGGATGCGCAGGAACTGGGCGTAGCCGCGGCCCTGTTCGCCGAGGAGGTTCTCCGCCGGGACCCGGACGTCGGAGAAGGACAGTTCACGTGTGTCCGAGGCGTTCCAGCCGACCTTTGAGTAGGGGGCGGCCACCGTGAAGCCCGGGGTGCCGGACGGGACGATGATCGAGGAGATCAGCGGCTTGCCCTCCGGGGTGCGGCCGGTGACCGCCGTGACCGTGACCAACCCCGTGATGTCCGTGCCCGAGTTGGTGATGAAGCACTTGCTGCCGTTGATGACCCATTCGTCTCTCGACTCGTCCAGGCGGGCGGTCGTCCGGGTCGCTCCCGCGTCCGAGCCGCCGTCGGGCTCGGTCAGGCCGAAGGCGCCCAGCATCTCGCCGGAGCAGAGCCGCGGCAGCCACTCCTCCTTCTGCGCCGGTGTGCCGAAGAGGTGGATCGGCATCGCGCCCAGGGACACCCCGGCTTCGAGGGTGATCGCCACGGACGAGTCCACCCGGGCCAGCTCCTCCAGCGCGATGCCCAGCGCCAGGTAGTCGCCGCCCATGCCGCCGTATTCCTCGGGGAACGGCAGTCCGAACAGCCCCATGCGGCCCATCTCGCGCACGATCTCGTACGGGAACTCGTGCCGCTCGTAGAAGTCGCCGATCTTGGGCGCGACGACGTCGTGCGCGAACTCCTCGACCGTGCGGCGGAGTTCTTCCAGCTCGGGGGAGAGGCGGTGGTTCATGGACGTCACTGCTCCTTGGTGTCCTCGTGGCCCTTGTCGTCCTCGTGGGACAGGGCGCGTACGGTGCGGGACGGGCTGGGTCGGCCCAGGTGTTCGGCCATCCACGCGCTGGTGGCGACGAGACGGCCGAGGTCGACGCCGGTGTCGATGCCGAGTCCGCGCAGCATCCACACGAGGTCTTCGGTGGCGAGGTTTCCGGTGGCGGACTTCGCGTACGGGCAGCCGCCGAGGCCGCCCGCGGAGGCGTCCACGGTGGTGACGCCGTGCTGGAGCGCCGCGTAGGTGTTGGCGAGGGCCTGGCCGTACGTGTCGTGGAAGTGCACGCCGAGCCTGTCGACGGGGACGTCCGCGGTGAGTTCGGTCAGCAGGGCCCGGACATGGCCCGGGGTCGCCACCCCGATCGTGTCGCCGAGGCTGAGCTCGTCGCAGCCCATGTCGAGCAGGGCGTGGCAGACCCGGGTGACCTGGGGGACCGGGACCGCGCCCTCCCAGGGGTCGCCGAAGCACATGGAGAGGTAGCCGCGGACGTGGACGCCCTCGGCCTTCGCCCGTGCCACCACCGGTGCGAACATCGCCAGTGCCTCGTCGACCGTGCGGTTGAGGTTGGCCTTGGCGAAGGACTCGGTGGCGCTCGCGAAGACGGCGACGCCGCGGGCGCCGAGCGCGAGGGCGCGGTCGAGGCCGCGCTCGTTGGGGACGAGGACGGGCAGGGCCACCGGCAGATCGCTCACCCGCGGGAACAGCTGCTCCGCGTCCGCCAGTTGGGGCACCCACTTGGGGTGGACGAAGCTGGTGGCCTCGATCGTGGTGAGCCCCGCGTCGGCCAGGCGGCGGACGAACTCCGCCTTGACCTCGGTGGGCACGGTCGACTTCTCGTTCTGCAGGCCGTCCCGGGCGCCGACCTCGTGGATGCGGACCCGGGCCGGCAGGCCGGCCTCGGGGACCGTCATGGGCAGGGTCACCGCGCCACCTCCTCGCGCTCCTCGCGCTCCTCGCGCTCCTCGCGCTCCTCGCGCTCCTCGTGCTCCTCGTTCTCTTCGTGGGGCGCGACGACCGCCAGCACCTGGTCCATGGCCACGGTCGTGCCCGGTGTCACGTCCAGCTCGGTGACCGTCCCGGCGTGCGGCGCGGAGACGACGTGCTCCATCTTCATCGCCTCCACCACCAGCAGGCTCTGACCGGCGGTCACCTCGTCCCCGACGGCCACCTTCACCACGGTGACGGTGCCGGGCATGGGGGCGGTCAGCGAGTCGGCGCCGGCGTGCGCGGACCGGCTCAGGGACGCCGCCACGGGGTCGTGGTCGCGCACGTGCCAGGCGTCGCCGTCCCGGCCGATCCAGTCGGCGGCGCGGTGGAAGGTGTGGCGGACACCGTCCAGCGTCACGGCGACCCGGTCGTCGGTGACGGTGTGGGCGCCCCGCGGGCGGTGGGTGACGGGTTCGAGTCCCGTCACGCGCAGGTCGAAGGCCGGCGGCAGGGGTTCACCGCCGAGACGCCACCCGTTCGGGACGGAGAAGGGGTCGGTCCAGCCGCTCGCGCGAGGCCGCAGTTCGTCGAGCCGTACGGCCGCGGCCGCCTCGTACACCGCCTCCGGGACTTCCGTGGAGACCAGCCCCGCCACCTCACGCTCCACCAGCCCCGTGTCCAACTCGCCCGCCATCACCGCCGGGTGGGCCAGCAGCCGTCGCAGGAACCCGGCGTTCGTCTGGACGCCGAGGGTGACCGTCTCCGCGAGGGCCGCCCGGAGCCGGCGCAGGGCGGTGGCGCGGTCGGGGCCGTACGCGATGACCTTGGAGAGCATCGGGTCGTACAGCGAGCCGACCTCCGTGCCCTCGCTGAGGCCGGAGTCCGTGCGGACGCCGTCGCCCTGGGGCTCGCGCAGCCGCAGGATCGTGCCGCCGGAGGGGAGGAAGCCGCGCGCCGGGTCCTCGGCGCAGAGGCGGGCCTCGACCGCGTGCCCCGTCAGCGTCACGTCCTGCTGCGCGAAGGCGAGCCGCTCGCCCGCCGCGACCCGCAGCTGCCACTCCACCAGGTCGACACCGGTGATCAGCTCGGTCACCGGGTGCTCGACCTGGAGCCGGGTGTTCATCTCCATGAAGTAGTACGAGGACGGGTCGCCGCCGGGGACGATGAACTCGACCGTGCCCGCGCCCGAGTAGCCGCAGGAGCGGGCCGCCTGGACGGCCGCCTCACCCATCGCCGCACGGGTCGCCTCGTCGAGCAGGACGCTCGGCGCCTCCTCGATGATCTTCTGGTGGCGGCGCTGGAGGGAGCACTCGCGCTCGCCGAGGTGGACCACGCCCCCGTGGCCGTCGGCGAGGACCTGGATCTCGATGTGCCGGGGGCGGTCGATCCACCGCTCCACGAGCAGGGTGTCGTCGCCGAAGGAGGCGCGGGCCTCGCGCCGGGCGGCGGCGATCTCGTCGGCCAGCACGGCCGCGTCCCGGACCAGCCGCATGCCCTTGCCGCCGCCGCCCGCGCTGGGCTTCAGCAGCACCGGCATGCCGATCTCCCGTGCGGCGTCGGCGAGTTCACCGTCGCTCAGGCCGCTGCCACTGGAGCCCGGCACCACCGGCACGCCGGCCGCCCGGACCGTCTCCTTGGCGCGGATCTTGTCGCCCATGAGGGAGATGGCGTCGGCGGGAGGGCCGATGAAGACCAGGCCCGCGTCGGCGCACGCCCGCGCGAACGCGGCGTTCTCGGCGAGGAAGCCGTACCCGGGGTGGACGGCCTGGGCGCCGGTGCGGGCGGCGGCCTCCAGCAGCCGCTCCGCCGACAGATAGCTCTCGGCGGCCGGTGCCGGGCCGATCCGTACCGCCGTGTCGGCCTCGCGGACGTGCCGGGCGTCGGCGTCCGCGTCGGAGTACACGGCGACGGAGCGGACGCCCAGCGCGCGGAGGGTGCGGATGACGCGGACGGCGATCTCGCCCCGGTTGGCCACCAGCACGGTGTCGAACATGGTCGGCTTCATGGGTTCCCCCTCACATCCGGAAGACGCCGAACTGGGGGTCACCCAGGGGCGCGTTGGCACAGGCGGTCAGGGCGAGGCCCAGGACCTGGCGGGTGTCGAGGGGGTCGATGACCCCGTCGTCCCAGAGCCGGGCGGTGGCGTAGTAGGCGTTGCCCTGGCGCTCGTACTGGGCGCGGATCGGGTCCTTGAAGGACTCCTCGTCCTCGGCCGCCCACTCCTCGCCGCGTGCCTCCAGCTGGTCCCGCTTCACGGTCGCGAGGACGGACGCGGCCTGCTCGCCGCCCATCACGGAGATCTTGGCGTTCGGCCACATCCACAGGAAGCGCGGCGAGTACGCCCGGCCGCACATCGAGTAGTTGCCCGCGCCGTACGAGCCGCCGACGACGACCGTCAGCTTGGGGACGCGGGTGCAGGCCACCGCCGTCACCATCTTGGCGCCGTGCTTGGCGATGCCCCCGGCCTCGTAGTCCCGGCCGACCATGAAGCCGGAGATGTTCTGCAGGAAGACCAGCGGGATGCCGCGCTGGTCGCACAGCTCGATGAAGTGGGCGCCCTTCTGGGCGGACTCGGAGAAGAGGATGCCGTTGTTGGCGACGATCCCGACCGGGTGCCCGTGGATCCGTGCGAAGCCGGTGACCAGGGTCTGCCCGAACTCCGCCTTGAACTCCGCGAACCGCGAGCCGTCGACCACGCGCGCGATGACCTCGCGGACGTCGTACGGGGTGCGGGAGTCGACCGGCACCGCGCCGTACAGCGTGTACGGGTCGACCTTGGGCTCGACGGCCGGCTCGACCGACCAGGGCAGCGGACCCCGGGCGGGCAGGGTGGAGACGATGGTCCGCACGATGCGCAGGGCGTGGGCGTCGCTCTCCGCGAGGTGGTCGGTGACCCCCGAGATCCGCGCGTGCACCTCGCCGCCGCCCAGCTCCTCGGCGGTGACGACCTCACCGGTGGCGGCCTTCACCAGGGGCGGGCCGCCGAGAAAGATGGTCCCCTGCCCCCGGACGATCACGGCCTCGTCGCTCATGGCGGGCACGTACGCGCCGCCCGCCGTGCACGACCCCAGCACGGCGGCGATCTGCGGGATGCCCGCCCCCGACATCCGCGCCTGGTTGTAGAAGATCCGGCCGAAGTGCTCCCGGTCGGGGAAGACCTCGTCCTGCATGGGCAGGAAGGCGCCGCCCGAGTCGACGAGGTAGAGGCAGGGCAGCCGGTTCTCCAGGGCCACCTCCTGCGCGCGCAGGTGCTTCTTCACCGTCATCGGGTAGTAGGTGCCGCCCTTGACGGTGGCGTCGTTGGCGACGACCACGCACTCGCGACCGCCGACCCGGCCGATCCCGGCGATCACCCCCGCCGCCGGTGCCTGCCCCTCGTACATCCCGTCGGCGGCCAGGGGCGCCAGCTCCAGGAACGGGGAGCCGGGGTCGAGGAGGGTGTCGACCCGGTCGCGCGGCAGCAGCTTGCCGCGCGCGGTGTGCCGGGCGCGCGCCTTCTCGCCGCCGCCGAGCCGGGCGGCGGCGAGCTTGCCGCGCAGCTCGTCCACCAGCGCGCGGTGGGCCTCCTCGTTGGCCCGCCAGGCTTCCGACGCGGGATCGGCCGCGCTGTGAAGCTCCGGTGCCTCGTGCATCCTGCGAACCCCTCACCTTGTTAATGAGCGTTAACGCATTTCCTTCAGGTTAACGACCGCTAACCTCCCTGTCTAGAATTGCTCCCATGACCACCAGAACCGACGCCCCCACCCGTCGCGAGCAGATCCTCAAGGAGGCCGCGCGGCTGTTCGCCGAGCGAGGCTTCCACGGGGTCGGCGTCGACGAGATAGGCGCCGCCGTGGGGATCAGCGGTCCCGGCCTCTACCGTCACTTCGCCGGCAAGGACGCGATGCTCGCCGAGCTGCTGGTCGGCATCAGCGGGCAGCTCCTGACGGGCGCGAAGCGGCGGCTGGCGGAGGCCGACGGGGGGCCGGCCGAGGCGGTCCTCGACTCGCTCATCGAGGGGCACATCGACTTCGCCCTGGACGACCGCCCCCTGATCACCCTGCACGACCGTGAGCTTGACCGCCTCCGCGACAGCGACCGCAAGCTGGTCCGCCAGCTCCAGCGCCAGTACGTCGAGCTGTGGGTGCAGGTGGTGCGCGAGGTCCACCCGGGCCTCGCGGAGCCCGCCGCCCGCTCCGCCGTGCACTCGGTCTTCGGCCTGCTGAACTCCACGCCGCACCTGGGCCGCCCCGGCCCCCTCCCGGGCCGCACGGCCACCGCGGAGCTGCTGCACCGGATGGCGCGGGGGGCGTTCGGGGCCGCTGCCGCGCAGGGAGGGGATGACTCTCCACCTCGCGCGCTCTGACGGGTGCCCACGGCCAGGCGGGAGCCACCCCGAATGATCACCCGGTGGCTGTCGCGGGCTGCCGGGCCGACGACCGGTTTCCCGCCGCCAGGATGATCCGCGACCCGCCCTTCGACGAGCGCGCACCTGGCGCCGTTCGTCGCCCTCGGCCGATCGGGTGACGGCACGCGGCCGGTGCGGCCGATGACGACCTGGGTGCGCCGACGTGTTTCGTGGTCTTCGGCGTCGGGTGGATCTCGGGGGCGAGGATGCGCCAGGCGTCCACGATGGCCTGGTCGACCGTTGCGTGGGAGCCGACTGTTGGGAGTGCAGGGCTCCCCCTTGCCGGTGCGTTCGTCGCCGGGCGGCCTCGGTCCTGCCGGTGCCGGACGCGTGCACGCTCGGCCGGCAACCTTCGCGGGCCAAGCGGACAGTACGGCGTCGGCGTCGCGTACCGTCGCGGCGAGCGTGCGCATGTCGGGGCGGGTGAGGTCGACGGCGACCGTCCGGGCCTCACCCGGCAGCCCACGGGGGAGGCGGGCCACGGCCGTGACGTCGTGCCCGCCGGTTACCGTCTGCTAGACCAGGTGCCGTCCGATACCGCCGGTGGCGGCCACGGTCGTCAGTTTCATCGAAGTCCTCCCGCGGTGAAGGCGGCTCGGTGGTCTTGCGCCCAGGTGGCGTACGTGCGTGCCGGGCGGCCCAGCAGCCGCCGCACGGTGTCGCTGGTGGGCCCCGCTTCGCGGGCGTAGTCGGCCAGCGAGCCGAGCAGCCGGTCGGGTACCTCGTCGGGCAGGCCGGCGGCGAGCATGCCGCGGCGGATCTCGTCCGGTGCGGCCTCGCTGAAGGACAGCGTCCGGTCGAGCGCCGCACCGAGCGCGGCGACCTTCTCCGGCTGACTCAGCGACTGCTCTCCGGTGAGCAGGTACGTCTGACCGCGGTGCGGCGGGCGGGTCAGGGCGAGGGCGGCCACCGCGGCGATGTCACGCTCGTCGACGGTCGAGGTCCTCGCCTGCGGGTATGCCCCCCGCACGGTCCCGGTCGCCCGGATCTGCCCGGCCCAGGCCAGGGTGTTGGCGGCGAAATCGGCGCAGCGCAGGATCGTCCAGTCCAGGCCGCTTCCCCGGGCGATGTCCTCGACCGCGTGGAACTGCTGCCGGAAGCGCGCGTGCCCGGCCGGGTACTGCACGGTCACGGCGGACAGCACGACCACCCTTGCCGCACCCGTCTCGCGGGCGCGGGCCAGCAGGTCGACAGCGGTGGGACCGGCGGCACGCGGGCTGAGCAGGATGGCCTCCACGCCGTCGAGGGTGGGAACCTTCGCGGGGTGGACGAGCTGTGTCCCCGCGGGGAATTGGGCGTGCGGGTCGCGGGTGACAGCGGCGACTTCCGCTCCCCCCTCGACCAGGAGGCGGACGGTTTCCCGGCCGACGACGCCGGTGGCCCCGGTGATCAGGATCATGACTGAACCTCTCGTGGGAGTGTCGAAAGTCGCTCTTGCGCGGTGGTGATCGCTGGTCGGGAGATCACTGGGTTCTACGGGCCTGCTTCACTTCCCGGTCGACGGCCCAGGCGTCGGCGACCGGGCCGAGGTGGCTGAGCTTGTCGGGGTTGATGACCGCGTGGACCGTCTGGATCTGCCCGTCGAGTGTGTCGAGGGCGAGGATGTGGAGGATCTTGCCGTCGCGGTCGCGGAAGCGCGCGCCCGGCTGGCCGTTGACCTCGTGCGGTTCGAACGTGATGCCGCTCCGGGCCATGAGCGGGTGGACGGTGGCGAGCAGCCTGGCCACGTTCTCGGCGCCGGTGACGGACCTGGCCAGCTGCGGCGCCTTGCCACCGCCGTCCCCGACGAGCTGGACGTCGGCGGACAGCAGATTCCGCAGTCCGTCCACGTCTCCCTGCGTCAGTGCCTCGAAGAACCGTCTCGCCAGCTCCTGCCGCTCCTGGCGGTCCGCTTCGAACCGGGGCCGTCCCTCGTGCATGTGGCGGCGTGCCCGTACGAGCAGCTGCCGGCACGCCGCCTCCGAGCGCCCCACCGCGGCGGCGATCTCGTCGAAGCCGAAGGCGAAGACCTCCCGCAGCACGAACACCGACCGCTGCAGCGGACTGAGCCGCTCCAGGAGCAGCAGCGCTGCCATGGACACCGAGTCGGCCAGCTCCGCCGCGCGGGCCGGGTCCTGGTACGGATCGTCCAGCAGCGGCTCGGGGAGCCACGGTCCGACGTACTTCTCCCGCCGCACCCGGGCGGAGCGCAGCACGTCGATGGCGATCCGGGTCACCGTGGCCGACAAGAACGCCCTGGCCGACGCGGGCCGGGTGGTCGAGGCGTCGTAGCGGAGCCAGGTCTCCTGCACCGCGTCCTCCGCCTCGCCCACGCTGCCCAGGATCCGGTACGCGATCGAGAACAGCAGCGGCCGCAGTTCCTCGAACTCCTCGACCTTGCCCACGCCGACTCCCCCTGTGCGGTCTGTGTGCCCGGCCGGACCCGCGCCGACGAGGCATCCTTCGAAGATCATTCAATGTGTGGGCGGAGCGGACAACGCGCGTACCGCGACCGCCCTGCCCGCCTTGACCACGGCGTCCAGGCCCCGGCGGGCCTGACCTGGGTCAGGGTGCGGTGGTGGTTCAGTGGAACTGGCCGACCCGGTAGTCGCCGGCCGGCTGCTGGGTGATGATGTTCAGTCGGTTCACCGTGTTCATGAACGAGACCAGCAGCACGAGGGCCGTGAGCTGCTCGGCGTCGTAGTGCTGAGCGGCGCGGGCCCACACCTCGTCGCTGACCCCGGTGGCCGCGTCCGCGACCCGGGTTCCCTGCTCCGCCAGCTCCAGTGCGGCGCGCTCGGCCGCGGTGAAGACCGTCGCTTCCCGCCAGGCCGCGATCAGGTTCAGCCGCACCGGCGTCTCGCCGGCCGCGGCGGCTTCCTTGGTGTGCATGTCGATGCAGACCGCGCAGCCATTGATCTGGCTCACGCGCAGCGCCACCAACTCCTGCGTCGTGGCCGGCAGCGGCGATTCCTTCAGCTCCCGGCCGGCCGACATGAAGTACTTGAGGGCCTTGCCGGCGGCCGGGTTGGCGAAGTAGTTCAATCGCGCGTCCATCGTGTTGCTCCTCCGTGTTCGTCGCTGCTTCCACCCCCAGGACGAGGCGGTCCTCACTCCTGTGACACGGAACGCTGTGACCCACGTCTCTCCGCTGTCCCGGTTGGGGCATGTCACAGGCCGAGTCGCTGCCTCGTCTCGGGTACGGAAGTCCTCGATCAGGGAGTTGACGATGAACGTCGCGCTGTGGATCACCGCTGGGGTGCTCGCCGCTGTCTGCCTGGTGGGCAGCTCCAAGATGTTCGTGCCGCAGGAGAAGCTGGCCACGTTGGGCTCCTCCGCGCAGTGGGTCCTGGAGTTCAGCCCCGGCGCTCTCAAGGCCATCGGCGCCGTCGAGCTGGTGGCTGCGGTCGGCCTGACGCTGCCCGCGGTGCTCGACATCGCGCCGGTGCTGGTGCCGTTGGCCGCGACCGGACTTGTTCTGCTGTTCGCCTGCGCGGTCACCATGCGTCTGCGCCGTGGCGAGAAGGCCACGATCGCCGGCGACCTGATCTACCTCGCCCTGGCCGCCTTCGTCGCATGGGGCCGTTTCGGCCCCGAGTCCTTCACCTGACGGTGTCACCCCGAGGCATTCCCGGGCCGCGCAACGGGAGCGTCCGGCCGAGGACGAGGTTGGTGGTGGTGCTCCCGAACTCGGCCAGCTCGTCGACGAGCTCCTCCAGGTGGGCCATCGACGTGGCCGCCACCTTCATGACGTAGGAGTCGTCTCCGGTGGTGCGCAGGCACTCCAGGATCTCCGGGCGCTCCTCCAGCAGTCGGCGCAGCGGCTGGTGCCGGGTTCCCGGCCCCGGGTACTTGAGCCGGACCACCGCCGTCACCGGGTGACCGGTCCGCTCCGGGTTCACCTCAGCGCGGTACCCCGTGATCACCTCGGCCTCCTCGAGCCGGCGCACCCGCTCCCTGGTCGCCGACGCGCTCAGGTTCACCCGTCGTGCCGGCTCGATATCCGAGTTCGCGTCCATGCCGCGGGTAGGGCGGTTGGACAGGGTTCGGCGCGGTGGCTGATGATCTCTGGCATGATCCGGGCCGCCACTGTGGACGACATCACGGAGATCCGCGCGATGATCCGTGAACTCGCTGAGTACGAACGGGCTGTTGAGCAGGCCCGAGCGACCGAGGAACAGCTTCGCGAGGCGCTGTTCGGAGCGGATCCGGCTGCTTCCGTCCTGATCGCCGAGGACGACGAGACGGGGCGGATCGTGGGTTTCGCCCTGTGGTTCACCCGCTTTTCGACCTGGACCGGCACGCGCGGGATGCACTTGGAGGATCTCTACGTTCGGTCGCACGCCCGAGGCGGAGGCCACGGCAAGGCGCTGCTCGCCTCACTGGCCGCGATCTGTCAGCACAACGGCTACGAGCGTTTCGAGTGGTGGGTCCTGGCCTGGAACGAACCGACCATCGACTTCTACAAGTCGCTCGGCGTGGAGCTGCTCGACGAGTGGACGGTATGCCGGCTGAGCGGTGATCCGCTCAGGGAACTCGCTGTCCAGGCTCCGGCGGGCCCCGACCGGGCCCCGGCCCTGTAGGACGCTTCATGCAACCTCCTGTCGCAACTGTGATCGAAGCCCACCAGACCTTGGAGGGGCTCGTAGCCGGGCTGAGCGACCAGCAGGTCGCCGAGGCGTCCGCCCTTCCGGGCTGGTCGCGCGGTCACGTCCTGGCGCATCTCGCCGACAACGCGCGCATGTTCGCCCGTCTCGCGGACCACGCCCTGCGCGGTGAACTCGTGGCGGGCTACGACGGCGGGGTCGACGAGCGCAACGCGATCATCGAGGCGGCGGCGGGCCGAAGCGCGGCCGAGCACCGCGCGCGACTCGCCGCGCACACGGCCGGGCTGGAGGCGTCCTGGGCGCGCGCCACCGACATGGACTGGAGCCGGCCCGTCACGTTCCGCAACGCGGACCTTGCCGCCACCGTCTTCGCACGCTGGCGCGAGGCATGGATCCACATGGTCGATCTGGAACTCGGCGTGCGGCCGGACGACTGGCCCGAGGACCTGGCCGCACACGCCATCGACTTCCTCCTCGGCCGTCTTCCGGCAGGCACGCGCGTGCATCCCGAGGATGTGGGCCGCCACTGGTCCGTCGGCGACGGGCCGCCGGGCGTGGCGGTGACCGGACGCGTGCGCGACCTGGCGGCCTGGCCGGCCGGACGTACGCCCGCGGTCTCACCGGTGGCGGCGGCGGAGCTGCCTGTCCTCGGACCCTGGCCGCCTCACCCCCCAGCGTGAACGGGCCTGGTGACCACGCCGTTCTCGGTGGCGGTGCACGGGGCTGTGGCCGCGCGGTCGCCGGAGTGGTGCGGGCAGCGTGACGAGCGTTACGGGGGGAGGTTCTGGACGGGCTTCTCTACCCGCCGGTACGGTTGCCTGAGCAAGCGCTTAGCCGACTCGGATTGCGTCCGGTGGGGCGCTGGGCACATCCGAAAGCACTCAGTGGAGGTGACGGCGTGCGCCGTACGGTGTTCAACGAGGATCACGAGGCGTTCCGGGAGACCCTCCGTGCCTTCATCGAGGCCGAGGTCGTGCCCGTCTACGACGAGTGGCTCGCCGCGGGCCAGGCGCCGCGCGAGTTCTACTACAAGCTCGCCGAGCTCGGCGTCTTCGGCATTCGCGTCGACGAGGAGTACGGCGGCGCCGGCATCGACTCCTACAAGTTCGAGGCCGTCCTGTACGAGGAGACCGCCCGCGCGGGCATCACCTTCGGCGGCTCCGGCGTGCACGTGCTGCTCGGCCTGCCCTACATCAAGCTGCTCGCCACCGACGAGCAGAAGAAGCGCTACCTGCCGAAGTTCTGCTCCGGCGAGGAGATGTGGGCCATCGCGATGACCGAGCCGGGCACCGGCTCCGACCTCGCGGGCATGCGCACCACCGCCAAGCTCTCCGAGGACGGCACGCACTACGTCCTCAACGGCGCCAAGACGTTCATCACCGGCGGCGTCCACGCCGACCGCATGATCGTGTGCGCCCGTACGGCCGCCCCGACCAAGGAGGACCGCCGCCACGGCATCTCCCTCTTCGTCGTGGACACCAAGGCCGAGGGCTACTCGGTCGGCCGCAAGCTCGACAAGCTCGGCCTGAAGACCTCCGACACCGCCGAGCTGGCGTTCGTCGACGTCAAGGTGCCCGTCGAGGACCTCCTCGGCGAGGAGAACAAGGGCTTCTACTACCTCGGCCACAACCTCGCCTCCGAGCGCTGGGGCATCGCCTACGGCGCCTACGCGCAGGCCAAGGCGGCCATACGGTTCGCCAAGCAGTACGTGCAGGAGCGCGTCGTCTTCGGCCAGCCCGTCGCCGCCTTCCAGAACACCAAGTTCGAGCTGGCCGCCTGCCAGGCCGAGGTCGACGCGGCCGAGGCCGTCGCCGACCGCGCCACGGAGGCCCTCGACGCCGGTGAGCTGACGCCCGCCGAGGCCGCCAGCGCCAAGCTGTTCTGCACCGAGGTCGCCCACCGCGTCATCGACCGCTGCCTCCAGCTGCACGGCGGCTACGGCTTCATGAACGAGTACCCGATCGCCCGCCTGTACGCGGACAACCGCGTCAACCGCATCTACGGCGGCACCAGCGAGATCATGAAGACGATCATCGCCAAGGACATGGGCCTGTAAGGCACCGGAAACCGCTGCACAGTACAACTGACCCCATGAGTCAGCCCGCACTTCAGTCTCTCCTCGATCTGCTCGACCTGGAGCAGATCGAGGAGAACATCTTCCGCGGCCAGTCCCGGCCCGCCATCGTCCCCCGGGTCTTCGGCGGGCAGGTCGCGGCCCAGGCGCTGGTCGCGGCCGGGCGGACGGTCCCCGCCGACCGGCTGCCGCACTCCCTCCACGCGTACTTCCTGCGCATCGGCGACGCCGGCGCGCCCATCGTCTACACCGTGGAGCGGATGAACGACGGCCGCTCCTTCACCGCGCGCCGCGTCGTCGCCGTCCAGCACGGCCAGCCGATCTTCGCCCTCTCCGCGTCCTTCCAGCGGTACGAGGACGGCCTCGACCACCAGGCCCCGATGCCCGCCGCGCCCGACCCGGAGACCCTCCCCACCGCCGAGGAACGCCTCCCGGCGTACGGCCTCGACCCGGCCGTGGTGGAGAAGATGCTGGAGGCCCGGGCCGCCGTCGACCTGCGTCACGTCGAGGACCCGCCCTACGGCCGCTACGGCGAGCCCCGCGAACCCCACTCCCAGGTCTGGTTCCGCGCCAACGGCAAGCTCGACGACGACCCCTTGCTGCACGTCGTGCTCGCCACCTACGTCTCCGACATGACGCTGCTCGACTCGATCCTGCTCGCACACGGACGCGGCGGCTGGGCCGTCGGGGACGTCGTCGGCGCCTCGCTCGACCACGCCATGTGGTTCCACCGGCCCTTCCGCGCCGACGAATGGCTCCTGTACGACCAGGAGTCACCGTCGGCGGCGGCCGGCCGGGGCCTCGGCCAGGGCCGGATCTACACCCAGGACGGCCGGCTCGCGATCTCCGTGATCCAGGAGGGTGTCGTCCGCGTCCCGAAGGGGCGGCCGAAAGAGCCGGCGGAGCCGGGGCAGCCCGGGGCTACGCCTCGCTGAGCCCCGCCTGCTCCAGCAGGTACGCCGACATCGGGTCGTAGTGGCGCGGGCTGACCACGTGGTCGTCCAGGGGCACCACGACCTGGAGGGTGCCCTCGGACTCGCCGAGGAAGAGGGCCGGGTCGTTGGAGTCCGCGTACCCGACGGAGTCGATGCCGAGCTGGCCGGCGCAGCCCGCCCAGCCGTGGTCGGCGACGACCAGGTCCGGCAGCGGCAGCCCGGCACCCTCCAGGCCCCGCAGGATGGCGCGCATCGGCTCGGGGGAGTGGGTGTGCCACAGGGTGGCGCCGTGTTCGAGGACGGCCACGTCCGCGAACTGCATGACGTACCCCTCCTCCGTCTGCAGGCCGTCCGGGATGACGACGATCTCGCAGCCGGCCGCGCGCAGCGCCCGCGCGGTCTCGTGGTGCACCTGCAGCAGGCCGCCGGGGTGCCCGGTGGCCAGCAGGACGCGCTGCCCGCCCTCGGCCGCCTTGCGCAGCCGCGCCGCCATGCGCTCCAGCGCGTCGACGGTCAGATCCGGGTCGATGGTGTCCTGGCCGTAGCGGTGCCCCGGGTCGTCGTTCACGCCGACGCGCTCCGCCATCACGGCCAGCACGTCCTGCTCGTCGCTCCAGCGGTCCCCGAGCTCCAGGCCGAGCCAGTAGTGGCGGTTGCCGTTGGCCAGTTCGCGGTAGTGGGAGAGGTTGTTCTCGCGCGGCGTGGCGACGTCGCCCGCGATACGCGTCCGTACGAGGTGCTCGACGAGCTCGGTGCGGCTGGGGGTCCCGGATATCGGCATGCGTCCATTGTGAGGCAGACGACAGCGGGAGTCGCGGGCGTCCCGCCCGCTGCGACCCGCGTCACTCCGCACGGCGTTCGGGGAGCACCGCCTCGACCGTGGCGATCCGTCGGGCGAGGTCACCGGCGGGAACCTCGACGAGCTCGTGGCCGAAGGCGCGGTAGACGTCCTCGTGGATCCGCTCGAACTCCAGCGACTGCCGGAAACTGATGCGGCGTGCGGCGGTGGGCTCGCAGAACCCCAGGTTGCGGACGAAGAACACCTGCCGCTCGTAGACGCCTTGGGTGGTGACCCGCTCCACCTCGGCGGTCAGCGCAGGGGACGGCACGCGGCCCTGGTAGGTGGCGAGCGCGAGCGTGCACAGTGGTGAACGGTCGTACAGCTGGACGTGGTCGGTCGGCGGGGCCGCCAACTGCCGCTCCCTCTGCAGCCCGACGATCTCGTCGACGAACGACTCCCGGGTCCACGGCTCGTCCTCGCCGTGCGCCTGTGCCCACGCGATGACATCGGTGGCGGCCTCCTCGACGACCGTGCGACCGCGTGCGGCGAGGCCCCGCAGGAGGGTCGTCTTGCCCGCGCCGGGTGTGCCGGTGAGTACGTATCTGCGCATGCCGCCCAGGCTAGGTTCCCGGAAGCTTTCTTACCCGGCGTCGCTCACCCGTCCCGCAGTGCGAACCACAACTCCATGCGGATGTCCGGGTCGTCGAGGTCCACCGCCAGCAACGTGGCGCAGCGGCCGACGCGTTGGCGGACCGTGTTGCGGTGGACGGACAGGGCCACGGCCGTGCGGTCCCAACTGCCGTGCAGGGACAGCCAGGTGCGCAGGGTCTCGGTGAGCGCGGCGGCGCCGGGGGCGGCGGTGACCGGGGCCAGGAGGGCCTCGGCGTGGGCGGTCGCCTCGTCCGGCGGCACGAGTTGGGCCAGCGTCGTCGGGAGCCCGTGCCGGACCAGCGCCGTCCGGGTGGCCCTGGCGCGGGCCAGCGCGCGGGCCGCCTGCACGTCGGCGACGGGCCACGTGTGGGGCTCGGCGGGAGCGCTGACGCCGCAGATCCAGCCCGGCTGCTCGGCGATCTCGCGGTCGGCGGGGACGAGGACGCGTACGACGTCGCCGTGGGCGTCGACCAAGGGCGAGCCGAGGGCGGCGCCGAGCGCGGCCGCGGCGAGGGCCTCCGGCCGGGGGGTGCCGTCGGTGAGGCGGGCGTGGACGACGTGCCAGTGGGTGCCTGGGCCCAGGAGGGGCGCGGCCTCCTGCGGTTCGGCGCCGAGCAGGAGTCGGACCAGGGCCGAGGTGCGGGCCGCGCCGGTGCCGATCTGGCGTTCGCCGGTGAGGAGGGAGAGGAGGACCGCCGCGACCGAGGCGACGGTGTGGTCGCCGGGGGTGCGGTGGGGGGTGGCGACGGCGAGGGTGAAAGCGGGGGCTGTGGGGGTGAGGGCGTAGGCGGTGAGATGGGTGCCGTGGATGGTGTCCGTGGCGGAGGTGGGGGTTGGGCTGCGCGGGGAAGGGGTGGGGGATTGGGGTGAGTCGGCGGGTGCGGGTGCGTGGGGGCTGGTCGCGCAGTTCCCCGCGCCCCTTTCGGGGCTTGGGCGGACCACGGTCGCCAGGGCTGCCAGGCCTTGGTGGACCGCTTCCCCGGGCTCGCGTCCCGCAGACGCCACTTCCGTGCAGTCCGGGCCGTACAGCACGACTCGGCCCGAGACCCGGCGGGCCAGTTGCCGCAGGACCGCGTGGACCGGGTCCGGGCGGGACGCGGCTGCCGCCAGGGCCTGCTGGGCCTCTGTCACGCGGCGGAGTTCGGCGTGGCGGGCGAGGGCCATCAGCTGCCAGACCGCGCGGGCCACGCCCGAGAAGGTCGTCCGGGGCGGGACCTCGATCAGGGGCAGGCCGTAGGAGTCGCAGGACGCGACCAGGGCCCTGGGGACGCTGTCGTGGACGGGGGCGACGCCGAAGCCGAGGGCCGCGCCGCCCGCCGCGACGATGCGCGAGACGTAGTCGTCGAAGTAGGTGCCCGAACCGGCCGCCTCCGGGATGTGGACGCCGGCCGTGAGCAGCAGCTCGCCGCCGAGCAGATACGGATACGGGTCCGACATCTCCGAGGTGTGCGCCCAGTGGACCGCCGTGCCCGCGTCCACCGGCCCGGCGATCTGCCGCAGGCCCAGGTCGTCGCGGGCCAGCAGCGCCGAGAGGAGGACGGGCGGGGTGGGCGGGACCGACGGGGTCGGTGGGGCGGACGGGTCCGGCATGGTGTGCGTTCCTTCCATCCGGCACGGCTCCAATGGATGAAACGTACACTTCGCAGTCGCTTTCCGGCCACCTAGTGTCAGTGCCCATCACCCGCCACCGAGCGTGCGCGAAGGAGGCCTCTCACCATGGCCGTCGACTACACCGTGATCGTCCTCTATCTGGCCGGGATGCTGGCCATGGGCTGGTGGGGCATGCGCCGCGCCAGGTCGAAGAGCGAGTTCCTGGTCGCCGGGCGCCGGCTCGGCCCGACGATGTACTCCGGCACCATGGCGGCCATCGTCCTCGGCGGTGCCTCCACCATCGGCGGGGTCGGGCTGGGCTACCGGTACGGGCTGTCCGGCGCGTGGATGGTGTTCACCATCGGGCTCGGGCTGCTCGCCCTCTCCGTCTTCTTCTCGGCACGGATCGCCCGGCTGAAGGTCTACACGGTCTCCGAGATGCTCGACCTGCGCTACGGCGGCCGGGCGGGAGTGATCTCCGGGCTCGTCATGTGGGCGTACACCCTCATGCTGGCCGTCACCTCGACCATCGCCTACGCCACGATCTTCGACGTCCTGTTCGACATGAACCGCACGCTCGCGATCGTCCTCGGCGGCTCGATCGTCGTCGCCTACTCGACGCTCGGCGGCATGTGGTCGATCACGCTGACGGACATGGTCCAGTTCGTGGTGAAGACGATCGGTGTGCTGCTGCTCCTGCTCCCCATCGCGGTCGTCAAAGCCGGTGGGTTCGGCGAGATGCGGGACGCGCTCCCCACCTCGTACTTCGACCCGCTGGGCATCGGCGGCGAGACGATCTTCACCTACGTCCTGATCTACACGTTCGGCATGCTCATCGGACAGGACATCTGGCAGCGCGTGTTCACCGCCCGCAGCGACCGCACCGCCAAGTGGGGCGGCACGGTCGCGGGCACCTACTGCCTGGCCTACGCCCTCGCCGGCGCCGTCATCGGCACGGCGGCCAAGGTGCTGTTCCCCGACCTGGCCAACGCCGACGACGCCTTCGCGACCGTCGTGAAGGAGGAACTCCCCCTCGGCGTACGGGGGCTGGTGCTCGCCGCCGCCCTGGCCGCCGTGATGTCGACCTCCTCCGGCGCGCTCATCGCCTGCGCCACCGTCGCCAACAACGACATCTGGTCGCGGCTGCGGGGGAGGACCGCCGACGGCGACCACGACGAGGTACGGGGCAACCGTGCCTTCATCCTCGTCATGGGGGTCGCCGTCATCGGCACGGCGATCGCCCTCAACAACGTCGTCGAGGCGCTGACGGTGGCGTACAACCTCCTCGTCGGCGGACTCCTGGTGCCGATCCTCGGCGGGCTGCTGTGGCGGCGCGGCACCGCTCAGGGCGCCCTCGCCTCGGTGGTCGTCGGCGGCCTCGCGGTCATCGGCCTGATGGCGTCCCACGGCATCCTCGCCAACGAGCCCGTCTACTACGGCCTGCTCTCCTCCCTGGCCGCGTACGTCGCCGTCTCCCTGGCGACCCCGGCGACCGACGCCGCCGTGCTCGACGCCTGGCGCGAGCGTCTGGCCGGGCGGACCCCCGAACTCGTGACCGAACCCGTACCGACTCACCAGTAGAGTCGTCAGCAAGCACCACATACGCGACGAAGCGTAGGAAAGAAGGCTTCACCCCATGAGCAGCACCGAGACGCCCCGCGGCCCCGTCGACTCCTCCCGTGTCCCCCGGTACGCCGGGCCCGCGACCTACGCCCGGCTGCCGCGCCTGGACGAGGTGGGCCGGGCCGACGTCGCGGTCGTGGGCGTGCCCTTCGACTCGGGTGTCTCCTACCGGCCGGGCGCCCGCTTCGGCGGCAACGCGATCCGTGAGGCGTCCCGGCTGCTGCGCCCCTACAACCCGGCCCAGGACGCCTCCCCCTTCGCCCTCGCCCAGGTCGCGGACGCCGGTGACATCGCCGCCAACCCGTTCAACATCAACGAGGCGGTGGAGACGGTCGAGGCGGCCGCGGACGAGCTGCTCGGGACCGGGGCCCGGCTGATGACCCTCGGCGGCGACCACACCATCGCCCTGCCGCTGCTGCGGTCGGTCGCCAAGAAGCACGGCCCCGTGGCGCTGCTCCACTTCGACGCGCACCTCGACACCTGGGACACGTACTTCGGCGCCGAGTACACGCACGGCACCCCGTTCCGGCGGGCGGTCGAGGAGGGGATCCTGGACACGTCCGCCCTCTCCCACGTGGGCACGCGCGGACCGCTGTATGGCAAGCAGGACCTCACCGACGACGAGAAGATGGGCTTCGGCATCGTCACCTCGGCGGACGTGATGCGGCGCGGGGTGGACGAGATCGCCGACCAGCTGCGCCAGCGGATCGGGGACCGCCCCCTGTACATCTCCATCGACATCGACTGCCTCGACCCGGCCCACGCGCCGGGCACGGGGACGCCGGAGGCGGGCGGCATGACCTCCCGCGAACTCCTCGAGATCCTGCGGGGCCTCTCCTCCTGCCACCTGGTCTCCGCCGACGTCGTCGAGGTGGCGCCCGCGTACGATCACGCCGAGATCACCGCGGTGGCCGCCTCGCACACGGCGTACGAACTCACCACGATCATGTCCCGGCAGATCGCCGCGGCCCGTACGGAGAACGCCGGCGAGTGATCCGCGACAAGGAGAAGAAGGAGAAGGCAGCGCAGTGACCCACGACCACGACCTGGTACTCCGCCCGTCGGCCGCCCAGACGGAGGCCGCGCTGAACCCTCCCCCCGGCCGCAACGGCGGGGACCTGGTCGTGGAGACACTGGCCGGGCTCGGCGCGACGACGGTCTTCGGGCTGCCCGGCCAGCACGCTCTCGGCATGTTCGACGCGCTGCGGCGGTCGGATCTGCGCTACATCGGCCTGCGGGTCGAGAACAACGCCGGGTTCGCGGCGGACGCGTACGGCCGGATCACCGGGGAGGCGGCGCCGCTGCTGCTGTCGACCGGGCCGGGCGCGCTGACCTCACTGGCCGCGCTCCAGGAGGCCGCGGCGGCCTCGGCCCCCGTCCTGGCGATCAGCAGCCAGGTCCCGACGGCGGGCCTGGGCGGCGGCCGCCACGGCTACCTGCACGAACTCCCCGACCAGGCGGCCTCGTTCCGGGGAGTGGTGAAGTCCGTCCACACCGTCCGCACCCAGTCCCAGATCCCGTCCGCGATCGAGGCGGCCTGGAAGTCGGCGCTGTCGGCCCCCCACGGCCCGGTGTGGGTGGAGATCCCGCAGGACGTGCTGCTCGCCGAGACGCCGATCCCGGTGGTGACGGGCGGCGACGCCTTCCCGGAGGAGCTGCCCCCGCGCCCCGAACTGACCGCCGTGGCCGCCCACCTGCTGTCGTCCGCCGCGCGTCCCGCGATCATCGCGGGCGGCGGGGTCGTCCGGGCGGACGCCTCCGGCAAGCTGCGGCAGCTGGCGGAGGTGCTTCAGGCGCCGGTGGTCTGCACGCCCGGCGGCAAGGGCGCGTTCCCCTGGACGCACCCGCTGTCCCTCCAGTCCTGGATCGAGGACCGCCACACCACGGACTTCCTGGAGGACGCGGACGTCCTGCTGGTGGTCGGCTCCGGCCTCGGTGAACTCTCCTCCAACTACCACACGTTCAAGCCCCGCGGCCGGGTGGTCCAGATCGAGGCGGACCTCGGGAAGCTGGAGTCCAACCACCCCGCGCTCGGCATCCACGCGGACGCGCGCCTGGCGCTGACGGCGCTGCTGGAGACGATCGAGGGGACGCGGGAGGACGAGTCGGCGCCGGAGCGGGTGCGGGAGGTGCTCGCGCGGGTGCGTGAACGTATCGACGGCCAGCAACTCACCCTAGAACAGGACCTGTTGGCGTCCATCCGCCGGGCTCTTCCGCCCCGTGCGCCCTCCTTCTGGGACATGACGATCCTGGCGTACTGGGCCTGGTCGGCGTTCGACCCGAAGGGCCCCAACACCATGCACTCGGCGCAGGGTTCGGGTGGCCTCGGCTACGCGTTCCCGGCGGCCCTCGGCGCGGCGGCGGCCGACCCGACCCAGCCGGTGCTGGCCGTCTCCGGCGACGGCGGCGCGCTGTACTCGATCGCGGAACTGGCCACGGCCCGGCAGTACGACCTCGACGTCACCTGGCTGATCGTCGACGACGGCGGGTACGGGATCCTGCGCGAGTACATGACGGACACGTTCGGGGAGACCACCGGCACGGAACTGACCCGGCCGGACTATGTGGCACTGGCGGAGTCCTTCGGCGTCCCGGGCACCCGGACGACCCCCGAGACCCTCACCACGGACCTGACCAAGTCCCTTGCCACACCGGGCCCTTCGGTGGTGGTCCTGCCGGCTGTGCTGAGGATGTTCGCGCCGACGCACCTCTGACGCACATGTGACGCAGATCACTTAGCGGGAGTTGGTGATTCCCCCGGGGAATCGCCCATGTGTCCGACTTAATCCTCCTTCCCGGATTCACAGGCGCCACTTTAGGTTGCAACGGACCACGACTGTCACACAGTTCGGTCACACAAACTTCATAAGGGCTCCGGGGGAGCTCACGGGGGAAGGAGCAACGGGAATGACCGCCCGTTGGCACAGGCGGCCTCGCGCTGCCCGAAAACTCGGCGTGCTGCTCGGCATCGCCGTCGTACTCACCGCGACAGCGGGAACACCGGCCATCGGTGCGACCGCGAACACGAACACGACTACGACCACTTCCACAACAGAACCTGCCACGAACGGCGCACCCGTCGACGCCGCCGAGGCGTCCGCCTTCGCGAAGGCCGCCGCGACCGGTGAGCCCGTGGAGATCGTCGACCGGCGGGCCGAGGACGAACTCGTCTACGCCAACCCGGACGGCTCGCTGACCAGCGAGACCAGCGTCCAGCCGCAGCGGGTGCGGCGTCCCGACGGCACGTGGGTGCGGGCCGACGCGACCCTCGAACGCCGACCGGACGGCACGGTCGGCCCCAAGGCCGCCGTCGTCGACCTCACCTTCGCGAAGGCCGGCTCGTCCGACTTCGTCACCCTCGGCGAGGAGGGCAGGTCCTTCACGCTGAGCTGGCCCACGCCACTGCCCGAGCCGGTCCTCTCCGGGGACACCGCCGAGTACCGCGAGGTGCTCCCCGGCGTGGACCTGCTGGCGAGCGCCTCCGTCACGGGCTACTCGTACGTCCTGGAGGTCAAGACCCCCGAGGCGGCCAGTAGCTCCGAACTGGCCGAACTGCGGCTGCCCGTACGGTCGCAGGGCCTGGACCTCGGCACCGGCCCGACCGGTGGCCTCCAGGCCGTGGACGCCTCCGGCGAGCGGGTCTTCGGCGGTCAGGCACCCAAGATGTGGGACTCCTCCACCACCGGGGTCCCCGCCGGCGCCGTCCCCGCCTCGGGCGCGGACACGCCCGCCCAGGAGGCTCCCGACGCCGGCGCCAAGGTCGCCGACATGGCGCTCGACGTCTCCGCGTCCGCCGTCACCGTCGAGCCCGACCGCGCCCTGCTCACCGCCGCCGACACCGACTTCCCGGTCTACATCGACCCCGAGGCCGGGATGTCGAAGAGCGAGTGGCTGTACGTGTCCAGCGCCAACCCGAGTACCGAGTTCCACAAGTTCAAGAAGGACGAGGGTGTCGGCCGCTGCTCGGCCGACACGATCGGTGGCATCTACTACGTGTGCAGCGGCTCGCCGTACACGAACCGGATGTACTTCCAGTTCTCCACCGACGGCTGGAAGAACCGCACCATCTCCAAGGCGGTCTTCGAGGTCTACGAGACCTTCTCCTTCTCCTGCACCAAGAGCACCGTCAACCTGCACATGGTCGCCGAGGGTGGTGTCGACTCCGCCACCAACTGGAACAACAAGCCCAAGGACGGCGACCTGATGGTCGACAAGACCGTCGCGTACGGCCGGGGTGAGAGCTGCAGTCCGGACGCGCCGCCGAGCTGGGTCGACTTCGCGGACAACGCCGACGAGAGCAACGAGAACCTCACCTCCTCCGTTCGCAGGAAGGCCGCGGGTGAGGACCCGATCGCGTTCTCGCTGCGGGCTGCAGACGAGGGCGACCCGAACTCCTGGAAGCGGTTCCGGGGTGACAACGCCAAGCTCGTCATCACGTACAACACCCGCCCGAACAAGCCCACCGGTGAGCGGCTGACCAATCCGGACGAGAAGACCTGCACCACCGACAACACCAAGCGCCCGTGGATCCGGGACGCCACCCCGACCATGTCCGTCACCGGCACCGACGCCGACTCGTACACCGACGGCACCGGCCAGAACCTCACCGCGACCTTCCGGGTCTGGGACCAGGTCGAAGGCCGGCCCATGGTCTACGAGGGCAAGGACGGACCGCAGAACGAGGGCAAGTTCGAGCGGGGGATCCCGGTCAGGGAGCTGAAGCACGGCCACGGTTACCGGTGGCACGCCCAGACCTACGACGGCTCGACCGGCAAGCTCAAGGACTCCGGGTACTCCGAGTGGTCCGACTGGTGCGAGTTCGTGGTCGACGTGGAGAAGCCCGACACCAAGCCGCGCGTCGAACCCGTCGCCGACGAGGCCGACCTTCCGGCGGGCGCCAAGCGGCACTTCACCCTCTCCGCGAACGGCAACTCCGACTCGGTCTTCAAGAACGACGTCGAGTTCTACGAGTGGGACCTCGGCAACGACACCCCGACCCGCAAGGCCGACCCGGCCGCTCTCGGTGGCAACGCCACTATTGAGGTGCCGACCAGCACCTTCGGGCCGAACGTGCTCTACGTCCGCAGCGTGGACCGGGCCGGTAACCGTGGTCCCCTGGAGAAGCACTTCTTCACCGTCACCCGCGCCTGCGCCGACGTCCTCGCCGACACCTGCGCCGCCGCCGTCTACGGCCTCGACCAGACCTCCGGAACCACGGCCCCCGACAGCTCCGGCCACAACCGGACGCTGACCGTGAAGGGTGCCGACTGGGTCGCGGGCAACAACTCCGCGAGCGACCCGGCTGACAAGGCGCTGCGTTTCAACGGCACCACCGACCACGCCTTCGCCGGGTCCGCCGTGCACACCGGGCAGGCGTTCACGGTCTCGGCGTGGGTGCGGCCCACGTCGCTGGCCAAGAACATCTCGGTGGTCAGCCAGGCGGGCAGCCAGGGCAACGGCTTCAACCTCTACTACTCCACCGCCTACAAGCGCTGGATCTTCGGCCGGCACATCAGTGACACGGCGGACTCCGACCTCGTACGCGCCATGGCGAGCAGCGAGCGCCCCGCGACCGTGAACCAGTGGGTCCACCTGGCGGGGACCTACGACCCGGTGGCCCGGAAGTTCACGCTCTTCGTCGACGGCGAGGAGCAGGGCAGCGCCACCGTCACCGACGTCTGGAACGCCTCCAAGGGGCTCAACATCGGCCGCGCCCAGTACGGCGCCGACTGGTCCGACCCCTTCGCCGGTGACATCGACGACGTACGCCTCGCCCCCGGCCTGTTGTCCGGCACCGAGATCTTCCGGCTGGCGCGCGGCTGAGCCGCGGCAGTACGCCACCGACCAGCGGCGCCCCTGACCAGGGCGCCCTTCACACCACGCAGAGGGGAACACGCGTGCGCCCATCACGCAGACGCAAGCCCTATGGCTGGGCGAAAGCCATCGCTGTCACGATCACATCCGCCCTGACCGTCACCCTGCTCCAGGGCACCCCGGCCCTCGGCGACGACCCCGACGAGGCCCGGGAGAAGCGGCGGCCCAAGACCCAGGACGTCGCCTCGACGCCGGTGGTCGATCAGGACGGCCAGGCCAGCCCGCTCAAGCACACCAAGGGGTACGGAAAGCCGCTGAACCCCAAGGCCACCTGGCCGAAGGCGGGTTCCGCGACGGTCGAACTCGCCGGTGCCAACGCCAAGAAGCGCGGCGCGCTGTCGAGCACCAAGACCGGTTCACTGCCGGTCCGTATCGGTCCGCCGCAGGGCATGACCCGTTCCACGATGGCGGCCGTCACGCCCACCCGCGCCAAGGTGGACGTACTCAGTCACGCCGCCGCGCGGAAGGCCGGCATCGACGGCCTGCTCCTGAAGGTGACCCGGGCGGACTCGTCTGCCACGAACGGCAAGGTGTCCGTCGAGGTCGACTACGCGGCCTTCGCGCAGGCCTACGGCGGCGACTGGGCCCAGCGGCTGCGCCTGGTCGAACTGCCCGCCTGCGCGCTGACCACGCCCACGGCGGCCAAGTGCCAGACGAGCACCCCGCTGAAGACCGACAACGACGTGCGCGAGCAGCGGCTCACCGCCGACGTGGCCGCGCTGCCCGCCGCGAAGGCCCCGCTGCTCGCGGTCGCCGCCGCGGCCTCCGGCGGCTCCGGCTCCTACACGGCGACCTCGCTGGCCCCGTCCGCGTCCTGGCAGGTCGCCGGGCAGACCGGCAGCTTCACCTGGCAGTACCCGCTGCGCGTGCCGCCCGCCATCGCCGGTCCCTCCCCGCAGCTCGGCCTCGGCTACAACTCCGCGGCCACGGACGGCCGGACGGCCTCCAGCAACAACCAGACCTCCTGGATCGGCGAGGGCTTTGATCTCTCCGCCGGCTACATCGAGCGTTCGTACCGCTCCTGCACGGAGGACGGCCACGACGAGGCCGGGTCGCAGAAGTACGACCTGTGCTGGCACTCCGACAACGCCACCATGAACTTCGGCGGCCGGGCCGGTGAGCTGGTCAAGAAGGGCAAGGACGAGTGGCGTCTGAAGCAGGACGACGGCACCCGTATCGAGCGCAAGTACGACGGCTTCAACGCCGACAACAACAACGAGTACTGGGTCGTCACCACCACCGACGGCACCCGCTACCACTTCGGCAAGGGCAAGCGCGAGTCCGCCGACACCGAGTTCACCGGCTCCTCCTGGGAGGTCCCGGTCTTCGGTGACGACAAGGACGAGCCCTGTCACGCGGACACCTTCAAGGGGTCGCGCTGCCAGCAGTCGTGGCGCTGGAACCTCGACTACGTCGTCGACGTGCACGGCAACACGATGACGTACTACTACGGCACCGAGACCAACAAGTACGACAGCGTGCGCGGCGACAAGGTCGTCTCCTACGACCGCGGCGGTTACCTCAAGCGGATCGAGTACGGGGAGCAGGCGGGCAAGGAGAACACGACCGCCGCGCCCTCGCAGGTCGTCTTCGACGTCGCCGAGCGCTGCACGGGTGCCGCCGCCGACTGTGAGCCGGGCGACCTGAAGGAGTCCACCGCCAAGCGCTGGCCGGACGTGCCGTTCGAGCAGATCTGCACCTCGGACACGGAGTGCAAGGACCAGTGGTCCCCGACCTTCTTCTCCCGCAAGCGGCTCGCGAAGGTCACGACGCAGGTCCTGGGTTCCGACGGCAAGACGTACGGGGACGTCGACGAGTGGGATCTGGCGCACAAGTACCAGAGCGCCGACACCACGCACGCCCCGGCCCTGTGGCTGGAGTCGGTCACCCACTCCGGCAAGGACGGCGCGAACAAGCTTCCGAAGGTCACCTTCTACGAGCGGCAGGACGCCAACCGCGTCGACACCGCCTCCGACGACCGGCTGCCGATGTACAAGTGGCGCATCCGGGCGATCCAGTCGGAGACGGGCGGCACGATCTCGGTCAACTACAAGCCGAACGAGTGCACCCCCTCCAACCTCCCCACCCCCGAGACCAACACCAAGCGGTGCATGCCGTCCTTCTGGTCGAAGGAGGGCACGGTCGGGGAGAAGGAGGACTGGTTCCACAAGTTCGTCGTCGACACGGTGATCGAGGACGAGGTCACGGTCACCGGCCCCAACAAGGTCACGTCCTACGACTACGCGGGCGCCGCCTGGGCCTTCGACGACAGCGAGCTGGTCAAGACCAAGAAGAAGACCTGGAACCAGTGGCGCGGCTTCCGCTCGGTCACCATGAAGACCGGTGAGGCGGGCAGCAAGCAGCTCCGCACGGAGACCACCTACCTCCAGGGCATGGACGGCGACCGGGAGAAGGAGTCCGGCGGTACGAAGTCGGTCACGGTCACCGCCTCCGACGGCACGAAGATCCGTGACGACGCCCGCCACCAGGGCTTCGCCGTGGAGCAGCGCAGCTTCAACGGCGCCGCCGAGGTGACCGGTTCGGTCAGCACGCCCTGGAAGTCCGAGCCCACGGCGACGGAGGGCAAGGACGAGGCGTCCTACGCGGCCGTCAAGTCGGTGAAGACCCGCACGGCTCTCGACGACGGCAAGGTCCGCCGCGCCGCCATCGAGCACTTCTACGACTCCTACGGCATGCTGTCCCGCTCCTCCGACTCCGGTGACCTGGCGGTCGAGGACGACGACACCTGCACGACGAACACGTACAACCGCAACACCGACGCGAACCTGCTGACCCTGCTGAAGCGGGTGACCGTCCTCCCCGTCAACTGCGACGACGGCGCGCCCACGTCCTTCAAGGGCGAGGCGATCTCCGACGTCCGCACCTGGTACGACGACCGTGACACCTACGGCACCACCCCCACCAAGGGTGATGTGGTGCGCAGCGAGAAGGTCAAGGGCTACACGGCCGACGGCACCCCGCAGTACGTGACCACGTCGACGGCCAAGTACGACGTCCACGGCCGAGTCGTGGAGTCCGCCGACCAGGCGGGCAACGCGACGAAGACGACCTACACGCCGACCACGGGCGGCCCGGTCACCGGCATGAAGTCCGAGGACCCTCTCGGCAACACCACGACCTCCACCGTCGACCGCCGCTGGGGCCTGGTGACCGCCACGGTCGACGCCAACAAGCAGCGCACCGACCTGGAGTATGACGCCCTCGGCCGCCTGCTGAAGGTCTGGCTCCCGGGCCGCGCCAAGGCCTCGGACACCCCGAGCCTCGAATACGCCTACCTGATCCGCAACAACGCGCCGGTGGTCACCACCACCAAGTCACTCCTTCCCAACGGCTCGGTGGCCACCAGCCATCAGCTCAGCGATGGTTTGTTGCGCCCGCGTCAGACGCAGACGCCGGCGGCGAACTCGGGCCGCGTCATCACGACCACCGAGTACGACAGCCGGGGCCTGGCGGTGAAGGAGATCGGCCCGTTCTACAACACGGCGGCCGTCGGCACGACGTTCGTCAACGTCGTCGACGCCTCCGAGGGCACCCCGCGCGAGACCGAGACCGTCTACGACGCGGCCGGCCGCGCCACGGACTCGATCTTCCGCGTGGCGGGCACCGAGAAGTGGCGCACGAAGACCGCGTACCACGGCGACCACACGACGGTGGACCCGCCGGCGGGCGCCACACCGACCGCGACGTACACCGACGCGCAGGGTCAGACGACCAAGGTCCTGGAGTTCAAGGCGTCGTCGCCCACGGGAGCGGCGGACACGACGTCGTACGACTACGACGCGGCGGGACGCCTCACCGAGGTGAAGGACACGTCGGGCAACGTCTGGTCGTACCAGTACGACGTGCGGGGGCGGCAGACCAAGTCGGTGGACCCGGACGCGGGTACAACGTCGGTGACGTACAACGATCTCGACCAGTTGAAGACGTTCAGCAACGAGCGCGGGATCACGCTCACCTACACCTACGACAAGCTGGGCCGTCAGCGTTCGCTCTTCAATGGCGACAAGAAGCTGACGACCTGGGAGTACGACAGCGCGACCGTCCCCAACGGCAAGGGGCGCCTGGCCTCCGCCACGAAGTGGGTGGGCGACGACGGCTACACCTCGTCGGTCGACGCGTACGACGTGGCGGGCCGCCCGACGAAGACCTCAGTGACCATCCCCGCCTCCGAGGGCAAACTGGCCGGTACGTACACCTCGACGGCGTCGTACAAGCCGGACGGCTCGATCGGCGACGTCGGCCTCCCGGCGATCGGGAGCCTTCCCGCGGAGACGATCACCGCCGGTTACACAGCGACCGGTCTGCCGTCGTTCACGCTGGGCGACGCGACGGACTACGCCCGCGAGACCCGGTACTCCAACTACGGCGAGATGCTCCAGCTGACGCTGGGCACCGCCAGCGCGGACAAGTACACCTGGCTCACCAACACCTACGAGGAGGGCACCCGGCGCCTGGAGCGCGCCCGCATCGACCGGGAGATCGTCAAGACCCCCGACTCCGACATCACCTACGGCTACGACGCCACCGGCAACATCCAGAAGATCGCGGACACGCCCGAGGGCAAGACCGCGGACGTCCAGTGCTTCACGTACGACTACCTGCGCCGCCTGACCGAGGCGTGGACGCAGACGGCCACCGCCTGCGCGCCCAGCGCCGGTGAGGCGACCGTCGGCGGCCCGGCACCGTACCGGCACTCCTACGCCTACGACGCCGCGGGCAACCGCACGAGCGAGGTCCGCCACGCCACCGGCACCACCGGCGACGCGGCGATCACGCAGACGACGACGTACGAGCCGAAGGCCACGGACACCAAGGGCGGCACGCACGCGCACGCCCTGAAGTCGGCCGAGGTGCGCACCGCGACGGCGGCCAAGGAAGTGACGGCGGCCCAGAGCTTCCAGTACGACGAGACGGGGAACACCGTCCGCCGCACCAAGGCGGCGACGGACCTCTCCCCGGCGGTCGACCAGAAGCTGGACTGGGACGAGGAAGGCCACCTGAGCGCGGTCACCCCGTACCTGTCCGGCGACACCCTGGACGAGGCGAACAAGACCTCGTACGTGTACGGCCCGGACGGAGGCCGCCTGCTCCGCAAGGAGAAGGGTGCCGTCACGCTGTACCTGGGCAGCCAGGAGATCCGCCTCGACACGGTGAAGAACACTCTGTCGGGTACGCGTTACTACTCCCACGGCGGCAAGAAGATCGCCGTGCGGACGTCGGCCGGCGTGACCTGGCTGGTCGGTGGCCAGAACGGCACCGCGGAGATCGCCATCAAGGCGGCGGACTCGGCGATCACGCAGCGTCGGACGCTGCCCTTCGGTGAGGTGCGTGGCGCGAAGCCGCCAGCGGGCGCGTGGCCCGGCGACAAGTCTTTCGTGGGTGGCACGGCTGACGCGACGACCGGTCTGATCCAGCTCGGCGCCCGCGCGTACGACCCGTCTTCCGGACGATTCGTGTCTGCGGACCCGCTGTTGAACCTCGGGGACCCACAGCACCTCAACGCCTACGCGTACGGCCGCAACAACCCGCTGGCCTTCCCGGACCCGACGGGTCTCTACTGGGGCGAGTCCTGGATCAGCCCGATCGGTCACGGTGCCCTCGACGTCGTGGGCCTGGTCCCAGGCTTCGGTGAGCCGGCCGACCTGCTCAACGGCCTCTGGTACACGGCCGAGGGCAACTACATCGACGCGGGTCTGTCCTACGCCTCGGCGATCCCGATCGCGGGTTACGCGGCCACCGCCGCGAAGGGCGCGCGGTACGTCAACAAGGCGGTCGACGCCGTCGACACGGCGTCGGATGCCACCAAGGCGACGAAGAAGACCGAGGACGCGGTCGACGCGGCCGACAAGGTCACGCCGCCGGTCACCCCGAAGCCGAAGGAGAAGCCTGCCCCCGCCCCGCCGGCGAAGGCCAAGGAAGCACCCCAGGTCAAGAAGGGGGACTCCGGCGGAAAGAAGAACGACGGCGCGGAGAAGAAGTCCGATACCGGAGGTGGCAAGGACGCTGACGCGCCTGCCCAGGGCAAGACCTGCAAGACGGACAACAGCTTCACCCCCGACACGCAGGTCCTGATGGCGGACGGTTCCACCAAGCCGATCGAGGACGTCGAGATCGGCGACAAGGTCCTCGCGGCGGACCCCGAGACCGGTGAGGTCACCGCTGAAGCGGTCACCGCCGAGATCATGGGTGAGGGTGTCAAGCGCCTGGTCGAGCTGACTGTCGACACGGATGGTGCCGCCGGCACGTCCACTGACAGGATCACCGCGACCGACGGGCATCCCTTCTGGGTCCCGGAAGCCGAGGCATGGGTCGACGCCACCGACTTGAAGAGCGGTCAGTGGCTGCGTACCAGTGCGGGCACGCTCGTCCAGATCACTGCGGTGGACCGTTGGACGGCAACGGACGAGACAGTCCACAACCTGACCGTTGCCGACCAGCACACGTACTTCGTGCTGGCGGGGGCGACCCCGCTTCTGGTCCACAACTGCGGCGGTGAGATCGACTACGGGTCGATTGATGCGGACGGTCGCCGGTCGGGAATCGTCGCGATCGTCACGCCCTCGATGCTGGGTACCGGAACCAAAGCCACCCGCAGGATGGGAGACGACCTGCCGGGCTTTGTGAGCGGAGCCAACGGAGACGCTCGTGGACACCTTCTGCCGAGGGCCCTCGGGGGATCAGGGACGACGAAGGAAAACATCGTCAGAACGACCGAATCCGTCGACAACGGCGTCATGAACGAGTTCGAGAAGAAAATCGCGGCTTATGTCGCATCAGGGAACGGGAACACCATCATGTATGCTGCGACACCGCATTATCGGCCGGGCAGCAATGTCGCCTACGCGGTGACGATCGAAGCATTTGACGATACCGGTTGGAACATGACGCAAAAATTTATGCAGTGACCATGATCGGGTGAAATGCGTGGGGGTGGGGTCGACATTTCGACTCCACCCCCTTCTGTTCACTTCTTCCACTCGTAGGATCCCGTTGACGTCTCCGCGACCTCCACGGGCCACGCCTTCACCGCTTCGTCGAGCAGCCTGCGCTGCTGTTGAACCCATCCGGTGGGCAGAGCCATGGGGATGATCGCCGTCGCGTTCGAGTCCGAGGTGTCCTCGACGAAGACTGTCGAGTCATCGTTTTCGCTCCGGGCGCACTCGATCCTGATCGTGGGACCGTTTCCCATGTCCAGCCACTCGGCGTCCTGGCCTCGCTCGAGTGCTTCCAGGGCCGAGGACCATTGCCGCAGAGCGGCGAGGAAGAAATAGACGCGACAGCTGCCGCTGACGAAATTGGTGGTCACGATCACTTCCCCCACCATCAGATCGTGCTCCGGGAGGACACCGGGTTTGTGGCGGCCGTGAATACGTAGACGGACACTGTTGGTGCTGTCGGAGAGGTTGAGCAGGTCCATATCGTCGCTCTCGTCGGAGGGTGTGCCGAGGTGATCAGGGGCGGAGGCGGGCCGTCAGGCCCTCGAAGTAGCCGCGGTGTACGGCGGGCAGGTCCACCTGGTCCGGGTCCAGGAGCCAGAGGAGGTGGGCGCCCTCCAGGAAGGCGGCGACCTCCGTGGCCAGTGCCGTCGGGTTCACGTCCGGGCGGGCCGTGCCGTCCGCCGTCGCGCGGGTGAAGAGGGCGGTCAGGTGAGCGCGTAGGGCGCGGCCCCGGTCGCGGAACCAGGTGTGGAGGGTGGTGCCTGGTTCCAGGTTCTCGGCCGTCAAGGTGGTGTGCAGGGCTGTGAGTTCACGTTCGGCTGCCGCCGTGTGTGCGGCGTCCCGGACGAACCAGTCGAACGCCTCCGTGAGCGTGGGCTCGGAGGTCGGGGTGGCCGACAGGCGGGCCAGGGCACGGCGGTCGGCCTCCTCCAGGACCGCCTGGACCAGGCCCTCCTTGCTGCCGAAGTGGTGGATGAGGGCGGACGGGGTGACGCCTGCGCGTTCGGCGATCGCGGCGACGCCCGTGCCGCGTACGCCCTGCTGGGAGAAGAGCGTGATCGCCGCGTCCACCATCGCGCGGCGGCGTTCCACGCCCCGCCTCTGCACCTGTCCCTTGACTCCGGCCATGGTCATCAGGGTGCCGGGTGGGGTGCGGGGGCGTCCACCTCGAAAAGGGCGTGCGGGATCCGTGTCCGATCATTATCTTGAACGACCATGCAGGAAAATAGAGAGAGGGACGACGTCGTCCTGGTCGGCCGCGAGCGGATCGTTCCCGTGGACGGCATCGAGTTGTGGGCCGAGGAGTTCGGCGGTTCCGAGCATCCGGTCGTGCTGTTGGTGATGGGCGCTCAGGCGCAGGGCATTCAGTGGAACGACGGGATCGTGCGGCGGCTCGTCGAGGGCGGGCGCCGGGTCATCCGGTACGACCACCGCGACACCGGGCGGTCCTCCGTGGTCGACTTCGCCGTACGGCCGTACACCGTCGCCGACCTGGCCTCGGACGCGCTCGCCGTGCTGGACGCGTTCGGTGTCGAGAAGGCGCATCTCGTCGGGGCCTCGCTGGGCGGGATCATCGCGCAGCGGATCGCCGTCACCGATCCGGAACGGGTGCTGACCCTGACGAGCCTGTCGTCACAGCCCCTGGGTACGGACACGGCGGCCGCAGTGAACCGGGCCATGGCGGGGGAGCCCCCGGCGCACGGTGAACTGCCCCCGCCCAGCGCCGAGTTGCTGTCCGCGCTCGCCACCACCTTCCCCGATCCGAAGGCCGGCCCGGACGAGCACCTCGCCCTGCGGCTGCCGTTGTGGCGGGTGCTGCACGGGGCGGTGCTGCCGTTCGACGAGGAGGAGTACCGGGCCATGGAGCGGCGGGTGTTCGAGCGGGCGCGTGATCTGGCGGCCGGGGTCAACCACACGCTCGCCGGGGCGGCCGGCGGGGACGACACGGCGGCCCTGGCCTCGGTCACCGCGCCGACGCTCGTCCTGCACGGCACCGAGGACCCGATGTTCCCGCCGGCGCACGCGGAGGCGACGGCCGCCGCCGTGCCGGGGGCCCGGCTGGTCATGATCGAAGGGCTGGGGCACAGCCTGCCCAGGGTGATGGACGCCCGGCTGGCCGAGGAGATCCTGCGGCACACGGGCTGACAAACGGATGGCCCGACACATGGCCTGACACGCGGCCCCGCACATGGCTCCGCACATGGCTCGGCACATGGCTCGGCACATGGCCCGGCACGCGGCCTGACGGCCGCTCGCCGACATGATGCGGCGCGCGCACCCGGCACCGCCGGGCACGCGCGCCGCTACCGCCTCAGCACGGAGCGACAGGCTCAGCGCAGTGTCGCTCCGAACATCGCGTCCGTGGCCGGGCCCGCCACGTCGCCGGGGCCGAAGGCCAGGGCCGACGTGGTGGTCAGGCCGGTGGTGGTGCCGGGGAGGACCCAGACGGCGCCGTTGTCGCTGTTCTCGGCGGGGGCGCCCACGGCCAGGTCGGGGTGACCGTTGCCGTTGAAGTCCAGCAGGGCCGTCGTGGTGCCGAACTTGTCCTCCGCCTCGGCGACCCCGGGGACCCCGGCGGTGTTCTGGTGGAAGACCTTGGTGCCGGCGCCCGTGACGCCGGAGGCCGTGCCGGGGACGAGAGCGACCGAGCCGGTGTTCACGATGCCGTCGACGTCCTCGTACGCGATGCCGAGCGCGATGTCGGCGTACCCGTCACCGGTGACGTCGGCGACCGAGACCGCCGAGCCGACCAGGTCGCCGTCCTCCTGCGCGCCGGGGAAGCCGGGCAGGTTCTGGTCGAAGGTCTGGACGTTCGACTCGGACGTGCCGGTGGGCGAGCCGTAGGCCACGCGGACCTGGTCGGACCAGCCCTCCGCGCCCACGACCACGTCGTCGTAGCCGTCACCGTTCACGTCGCCGATGCCGGTGCCGGCCGGGTCGCGGCTCGTGTCGTCCCCGGGTGCGAAGCCGCGGGTGAAGCCCGAGGCGCCGCCCAGGAGCAGGCGGTTGCCCCAGGTGCCGTCGCCCGTGTAGTGCCACTGGACGATGTCGTCCCGGCCGTCGCCGTTGACGTCGCCGACCTGGCCGGAGACGACCGGGCCGGTGATGGACGACGGCCCGTCCTCGCAGCCCCCGCCGGTCGCGCAGGAGGCGTCGTCCTCCTCCCAGCCCCACCACAGGGACTTGTCGAGGAGGTTCAGTACGGCGGCGGGCTTGCCCGCGCGGGAGATCGGGCCCTTCCACAGGGCCGCCGGCGCGCCCTCGGGGTCGTCGCCGCCGACGGACTGCGCGGAGAACAGCGCGAGGTCGGTCTTGCCGTCACCGTCGAAGTCGCCGGCCTGCGGGGCCGCCCCGTACTGGGCGATGTTCGTCCCGCCGGTCAGCCCGGACGCCGAACCCCAGAGGATCACCGAGCCCGCCGTGCCGCCCGCGATTACCAGGTCGCCGTAGCCGTCCCCGTCCAGGTCGCCCTTGGTGAAGGTCGAGCCGAAGCGCTGGTTGGCGGTGGCGGAGCCGGGCACACCGCTCGTCGAGCGGCTGATCAGCTTCTTCTTGGTGGGGGAGATGCCGCTCTTCGAGCCGTAGAGGACGGCCACGTAGCCCGCCTTGGCCTTCGAGGACACCGTGGCGTTCGGGGCGCCGACGACCAGGTCGGCGTACCCGTCAGCGTTGAAGTCGTCCGCCACGCCCACCTTCGCGGGGGCGGCCGAGGCCGTGCCCAGCGACAGTGCGGTCAGGCCGCCGGCCAGCAGTACCACCGCTGCCAGGGGGGCGGTCACGCGTGCCGTACGGGTGCTGCGTCGTGCTGCTCGTGCTCGTGACATGCACGTGCCTTTCGAGTCGGTGGAGATCCTGGTCCGGCGGGCGGAACTGCCGCGTCCATGTAGTTCGACTCGATCGGGAGTTCGTCGGTTGTGCGTCCGAATGTCATGGGTACGTAACTGACCTACTCCACCCACCGACTTACTCCACCCACCGACCTGCTCCACCCACCGACCCACTTCACGTCCGACGGGTCCCAGGCCGTCGGCTCCACCGGGGTGGCTGTGGGAACGGTGGACCCCCCGGCCCGTGCGGGCCGGGGGGTCCACCGTTCTCGGTGCGCGGACTACCAGATCGCCTCGACCCACTCCGGGTGGTCGATGAACGGGTTCCGGTTGCCCTGGTAGTCGCTGTGAATGAGGTCGTTGCGGCGCTCCTCGAAGGAGTCCGGCGGGTCCGCCTCGTTCCAGGCCTTCAGGACGGACAGGCGGCCGTGGAAGCGGGTGCCGCCGTTGTTGACGGAGTCGTTGGGCTCCAGGTCGGGCCAGCCGTCGTCGCCCTCGTACCGGACGGCCATGTAGAGGATCATGCGGGCCACGTCGCCCTTGACCGCGTCCCTGGGCTCGAAGGAGTTCGAGTCGTAGCGGCTGCCGCCGCTGTTGGTGAAGGTGCTGCCGCCGCTGTCGAAGTCGAGGTTGCCCCGGGTGGCGTTGACCGTGACGTCCTCGGGGCGCAGATGGTGCAGGTCGGTGCCGGGGCCGGCGGAGGTGCCGAAGTCGCCGTGCGACTGGGCCCACACGTGCTCGCGGTTCCAGTTGCCGGAGCTGCCGCCGTTCAGGGACTTGCTGCGCGAGATGCCGCTGTAGAGCAGCTTCACGTTGTTGCTGTTGTTGGGATCCTGGTCGGTGACCTTCAGCGCGTTCCAGACCGCCGAGTACGAGATGGTCGTGTGACCGTCGATGATCGAGTGCAGCGAGGACTTCAGGGCGGTACCGGTCTTGCCGATCGCGCTCGCGTAGTACGTGTCGTCGTACGCGGTCGTCGTCGCCGAGGCGGGGGTGGCGGTGGCCGCCGGGAGGACGATACCGACGAGCACGGCCGACGTCGCGAGAGCGACCGACTTCCAACTGCGTATCCGCGCAGCGGGCATGAGGGGTGTCCCTTCCCAAAGGGCCGCGCAGGACGAGGAGTTGCCAGTTGCTTCGGGGAGTCTCGTTCTACGCGGGTTGACTGTGTGGGTAACCGAGAGATTGGCATGGACGGGTCAGTCGAGGTGTTACAACTGGAAGGCGATCCGATGACAATTCGGCCAACGGGGCAACCTTCGTACCTCAACTCCACTTCACCTGCCGCGATTCAAGGGGAGACCCTCATTGACGTGCGGATTTCGGCGTGCTGGGCCGGTGGACGGTCTTGCGTAGTTGTCGGGTGCAGAGCAACCTCAACGGGGGGTGAACGGTCTTCTTCAGGGGGGTGACGTCTGGCGTGATCCGGTCTGCCGACCGGCCCGTCCACCTGCACGCCCGCCTGCACGCCCGACTTCCTGTCGACTTGTCCGCCCGCCCGCCCGACCGCTCGTTCGTCCGCCCGTCCGTCTGTCCGCTTGCTGGTCCCGTCAGTCCCGCCCGTCCCGTCCGTCGTCCACCCGTCGGCACCCACACCGGAAAGTCATGTTGCCCACCACGAAGAGACCCGGCCGCTCGCACGAGACGACGGCCGGATAATTGATATCCATATTCTCGCGGGCGCTCCCGCGAATACGCAGCAGGGTCGCGTCCGTCAAGTGGCGCCGGCCGAAGGTGATTCTGTGGACCGCGGCGGTGGTCGTGGGCATCGGATTCATGCTCGCGCTGGAGGTCGCCGCACGGGGATACGGTGTGCCGGGGCCGATCACCAATCAGGCGAGCGAGGTGATATTCGCCCCGAAATCAGGGCCGTTGCTCTACGCCAGCATGGCGTTGACGATGGTGGTGCTCACCTGGCGCGAACGGTTCATCGCGGCGGGTGTCGCCGTCGGAATCGATATCGTCTTCTTTCTGGTCCGATGGCTTGTCGACGCCAGAATGATGTTCGGCAACGGCGCGCTGTGGGTGATCCTGGGTTGCGCGGTCGTCGCCGTCACCCGCCGCACCGGCCGTGAACGGGCGCTTCTGCTGAAAGGCGTCGGGCTCGGTCTGCTGCTGGTCGCCGGCCGCAAGACGGGCGACGCGTGGCTGCTGATCACGTCCAAGACGCGACCCATGGTGCTCGACCCGTACCTCGCCACCGCCGACCACGCGCTGGGCAACCCCTCGTGGCTGGTGGGCCGGCTGGTCAGGGCCACGGGGCCCGTCGGCACCCATCTGCTCGACTGGGTCTACATCCAGCTCGCGGTGGCGGCGGTCATCGTGACGCTCTACCAGCTGCGGCACGTGGCGGCCGAACGCCGCTTCCCGCGCCACCACCTGGTGCGCACCTTTCTGGTGATCGGCCTCCTCGGACCGAGCGTCTACATGATCTTCCCGGTGGTCGGACCGGTCTTCGCCTACGGAACGGGCGCGTTCGGCACCGGCGGCGAGCACTGGGCGCTGGCCAACATCTGGCCCGACACACCACCGTCGCTCACCGTGCCGCACCCGATGGTGTACGACGAGATCACCCCGCGCAATTGCATGCCCAGCCTCCACACGGCGTGGGCCACCGCGATATTCATCCACTCGCGCCGGGGCCCGCGCGCTCTGCGGTACGCGGGAACCTTCTGGCTGATCACCACGCTTTCCGCGACGCTGGGATTCGGATATCACTACGGCGTGGATCTCATCGCCGGTGTCGTCTTCACCATCACGATCGAGGCGGCGCTGCGGACGTACGACCGCGGCTGGGACCGGGCGGGAATCGCGCTCGTCGTCCACGGTGCGGCGGTATTCGTGGGGCTTCTGCTGGCCTATCGCTATCTGCCGGTGGAAATGGCCCGACACCCGTGGGTGTACGGGCCGCTTCTCCTCATGGTGATGGGCTCGGTCGTATACGGCTACGTTCGTGTCGACCGACGCTGGACGCCGGAAGCCGCGTCGCCGCGACAGCCGGAGCGGCGGGCGGAACGGCATCCCGAGCTGGTGTGAGCGGGCGGAGGGAGCGGCGGCCCCGGCGAGGGCTCAGCCCTTGAGCCGCTCCCGCAGCTCGGCGACATCGGTGAGGAACCACGTCTGACGGTTCCGGTTGCACTCCCGGACGAAGTCGCGCAGGGCCGAACTGGCTTCCGTGTGCCGGGAGATGTCGCCGACGACGGCGAGGCCGACGCGGTACTGCACGAACTTCTGGATGATGTCGCCCGCGACGCGGGTGCTCAGCCGGAAGAACCGCTCGTCGAACCGCTCGACGGGGACGGCGACCCACGCGGCGCCCTGGTACCCGGCATCACCGATGAGGTCCAGGGCGTCCCCCTCGCCCCCGATCACCCCGCCCTCGGCGTCACACATCAACACGGGCACGTCGTGGATCGCCTGCAGGGTGGTGGGCATGGGGCGAGGTTACTGCGCGGTCGGTGCCCGCAACCCCGGGATCGAAGAGCCCGGCCGGGCGACCAGCCCCCGAGGGCGGGCCGTCGGTCACTTCATCAGGGTGTCGTGGGCGGCGTACGCGGCGGACTGGGTGCGGTAGCCGGTGAGGAAATCGCCCTGGGGCCCCGGGTGCGCCCGGCGAGCAGCTGCTCACCCACCCGTGTGTCGGCCGATCCGGCTCTCCTTCTCCATCGGGAACGGGGGGCAAGGGAACTGGACCAAGGGAACTGATGTACAACTATCGATCGTCTTTGCGAGTCGACTGTGGTGAATCCGTCAGAGGCGGGTTCCAGTCGCACAAGGGGATGGGACAGGTTTGATGACTCACCGGATATCGGGGGTATCCCGGGTGTCGCCGGCGTCCAGGCGGACGCGTGTGGTCGCGGCGGGGATCGGGGCCGGCATGGCCCTCACGTCGGCGGCCGCGGCGTTCGCGCCGGCCGCGGTCGCCGCGTCGCAGGTCACATGTACGTCGAAGCAGGCCGGACTGGCCGAGAAGCTGCAGAAGGACATCACGGCGGCGCTCGCGAAGCGGAAGGGCACGGTGGCGGTCGGCCTGTACGACCGGGCGACCGACACCACCTGCACGCTGCGCGGGGACACCGCCTTCGACTCGGCCAGCGTCGTGAAGGTGACCGTGCTCGCCGCGCTGCTGTACGACGCCAAGAAGACGAACCGGTATCTCACCGACCGTGAGACCAAGCTCGCCACCGCCATGATCACCAAGTCGGACAACAATTCCACCAGCACCCTGTGGAAGCAGCTCGGCGTCAAGAAGATCCAGGCGTTCCTCACGGCCGCCAAGATGACGCAGACCAAGCCCGGCGCGAACAACTACTGGGGCCTCACCCAGATCACCGTCCGCGACGAGCAGCGGCTGCTCGCCCTGCTCACCGCGAAGAACACTGTCCTGAGCGACAACGCGCGCGCGTACATCCTCAAGCTGATGAACAAGGTCGTCGCCGAGCAGCGCTGGGGCACCCCGGCCGGGGCGCCCTCCACCGTGAAGGTGCACGTCAAGAACGGGTGGCTGTCCCGCGCCACGCACGGCTGGCGGGTGCACAGCGTCGGCACGTTCAAGGGCGGCGGACGGGACTACACGATCACCGTCCTCACCCACGGCAACCCCGACATGCGGTACGGCGTGAACACGATCCAGGCTGTCTCCAAGGCCATCCACAAGGATCTGGTGCCCGCCCCGAAGACCTCCTCCGGCATGGCGAGCGTGCAGCGCTACGAGCCCACCGACCAACCGCGGGAGGCGACCGTCCCGGTGCCGGAGACCGGCACCGCCGACGGGACGGGAACCGGGAACGGCAACGGCTGATATCGGACGTTCACGGCGAGGCCATCCGCGGCTCACCGGCGTCGCCCTACCGTGACGCCATGCCTCTGAGAAGCCTCGTCGCGACCCTCACCGCCGGTCTGGCGGCGGCGGCCACCACGCTCGCCGCCGCCGGACCCGTCCACGCCGACTCGGCGCGCGGCCATGCCTGTTCGCCGACCGTGTCGATCGAGAAGTACTCCGACGCCCTCGACAAGACGACGTACGCGGGCACCTTCGTCGGGAACCTCTCCGGCCTCGCCGTCGACCACGACGGCTCGCTCCTCGCCGTCTCCGACCGGTCGGCCCTCTTCACTCTCGACCGCCCCACCCTCGCGCCGAAGGGCGTCCTGCCGCTCGCCACACAGAGCGGCGCCGCGCTCGACTCCGAGGCGGTCGCCGTCGACCGGGACGGCACCCTGCTCGTCGCCTCCGAGACCGAGCCGACCGTACGGCGCTACGACCGGCAGGGGCGGATCCTGGCCGGCCTGCCCGTGCCCGACGAACTGGCGGTCGCCCCGGCCGGCCGGGCGGTCGCCAACCAGACCTTCGAAGGGCTCACTCTCCTTCCCGGCGGACGCACCCTGCTCGCCTCGATGGAGGGCACCCTCACCGGGGACACCACCGGGGTGGTCCGCCTTCAGACATGGCAACGGCACGGCAGCACAGGGGAGTTCAGGCTCTCCGCGCAGTACGGCTACCGCGTGGACACCGGCCTCGGGGTCGTCGAGGTGGCCGGCCTCCCGGGCGGGCGGCTGCTCGTCCTGGAGCGCGGATTCACCGCCGGGGTCGGCAACACGGTCCGCCTCTACGTCGCCGACACGCGCCGCGCGACCGACACCGACGGCCTTCGGCTCGTCCGCAAGACGCTGCTCGCCGACCTCGTGGACTGCCCCAGCCTCGGGGCCACGGCCAAGCAGCCCCAGCCGAACCCGCTGCTCGACAACATCGAGGGCATGACCGTCACCGGGGCCGCACGGCCCGGCGGGCGGCTGGACGTGCTGCTGGTCAGCGACGACAACCAGAACACCGTCCAGACCACCCGCTTCTACTCCCTCTCCCTCTCCCTCCGGACCCGGACCGCCTGAGCCACGCCTGGACGCCGGTGGGGGTGACCCTCGCCGGCGGTCGCATCCTCGGCTACCGGCTACCGGCTACCGGCTACCGGCTACCGGCTACCGGCTACCGGCTACCGGCTACCGGCTCCGCCGTCGCCGTCGGCGTCGGGACGTCAACTCCGCTGTTCGCAGCCGCAGTCGGTCGTCGCCCCGTCCTCCAGCAGCCCGCTCCTGGCCGTGAGATAGGCGAGCTGGGCACGGCTGTTGCTGCCGAGCAGGTCGCCCACCTTCTTGAGGTGGCTGGCGACGGTACGGGGGCTGATGCCCAGCCGGCTGGCGATGGCGGCGTCGGTGTAGCCGTCGACCATGAGGCGCAGCACATGCAGCCGGGTCTCGTCGGTCAGGAGCGCGGGGCGCTGCTGGTCCTGCTCGTAGACGACCGGCCTCGCCCGTTCCCAGGCGTACTCGAAGGCGGAGACCAGGAAGTGCACGACGCCCGGGTCGGTGACCTTGAGGGCGTGGGTGCCGTGGTCCTTGCCCATGTCGGGGATGAACGCGACGGACCGGTCGCAGATGATCATCCGGTCGAACACCTCGTCCACCGTGCGGACTTCGACGCCCAGGTCGGTGACCTGCTTGATGTAGTCGAGGGTCGGTCCGTGGGCGCGGACGGTGTGCTGGTAGAGCGTGCGCTGCTTGACGCCCTTGCGGTGGGCCTCCAGGGTGCGCGGCAGGGCCTTGACCAGGACCTCCTCGGGCCGCCTGCCACCCGGGTGCGCGGTCAGCAGCTCGTTCCGCGTGCCCCGGATCGCCTCGTCCAGCGCGGCGGTGATCGCCGGCGCGGGGGTGAGTCGCTGGGAGGACTCGCTCTCCTTGCGGCGGGCGGTGCGGTAGACGCTCTCCGCCTGTGACATCGAGGCCCGTACGGCGGCCAGGGCCTGCTGCTGTTCCAGGATCAGCCGTTCCCTCGGGTGGGCCAGCGCCGCCGTCGCCACCGAGGGCGGGATCGGCACCAGCGCCTCCGGGTCGTCCACCGCCGGGGCCACGAGACCGAACGCGCCCACACAGCGGGGAGCGTCCGCGCGCGCGGCCCTTCCCGCCAGCAGTGCGTTGCGATAGAACTCCAGTCCCGCACCGCACACCTCTGCAGGGGACTCGTCGCCCCCGGGTATGTCCGACTCCTCGCACATGCCATCCCCCTTCAGATTCCTGCAGTGCACGATCATGACCCCTTCAATCGCTTCCGGCAACCGGCCGCCCACGGCATGCTCTTCGTGTGGACACCGGCGAAGAGCCGCGAGTCCGAGAATTCTTCTGGGGGGAACAAGAAATGAAGTACATGCGCAGAATGGTCGGGGCGCTCGCGTTTGTCGCCGCCGCGGTACTGACCCTTTCTGTCGCCGCCGAGACGGCCGAACGCACCACGGTCGCGAACGCCCAGGCGTCCAACGCGCCGAGCGACCCCGGCTGGCCGTGAGCCGAAGGCGCCGACCCGCTCAACGCGGGTGAAGCGTACGCAAATCGCGCGTAGTGCGCCCGCGGAGTGTGTGTGCGATCGCACAGTGCTCATGGGGCGCTCACGCAGCGTTCGTACGGCATAGGCGCGTCGCGCAGTATCTGATGGAACGTCAAGTGACTTGCTGGCCGTGCGAGTTAGCAAGGAAAGCGGTTGACGGGAGAGCCGTCCGGCCGGGGCGGGATCCCATTCGGGGACCGCCGAGATCCATTCCATGTCCGGTGAATTCCTGCTGCCGGTTCACGGGTTTCGGCAGTTGGTTTCACAGTAAACGAACGAGGGAGCTCAAGGAAATGACCACCGCCATTGCCGCACCGAAGTGCTTGGTGTGCGACACCGAATTCGAGGTCCAGGAGGACTGGGAAAAGGGGGAGATCACCGAGTGCACGGCCTGCGGCCAGGAGCACGAGGTGGTCGAGCGGTCCGCCGCCGGCGCCCGGCTCGACCTCGCCCCCGAGGTGGAAGAGGACTGGGGCGAGTGACGACCGCCGATCAGGTCCTGCTCTCGGTGACGATGCTGCGGCCCGAGGAGAAACTGCTCCTCGGGGCGCTGCGGGCCGAGGGGCTGACGGCCCGGCCGTTGCTGATGGAGGATCTGGCGGAGGTCGTGGCGGGCCGCACCGGCGGCCCGCCCGCTCTCGCCGTGATCCGCAACCTGTCCCACCGGGACGCCATCAGCGTCTCCCGGCGGCTGGAGTACGCCGGGGTGACCACCCTCAACCGGTCCTCCGTCATCGAGGCCTGCAACGACAAGGGGCTGCAGTCACTGCTGTTCGCCCGCCACGGCATTCCGCACCCGGTCACCCGGCATGCCTTCAGTTACGACCAAGTGCGTTCCGCCGTCGATGAGTTGGGGATGCCGGCCGTCGTCAAGCCGGTGAGCGGCTCGTGGGGGCGGGGGGTCACCAAGATGGCCAACGCGGAGTGTGTCGAGGCGTGGGCCGGGGGACGGGAGTCCGCCGACGCGGGCGGGAAGCTGTTTCCCGTGGTCGTCCAGGAGTACGTCGACAAGCCGGGGCACGATCTGCGGGTCGTCGTGGTGGGGCGGACGCCCGTGGTGGCGATCCGGCGGGTGTCGGAGGACTGGCGGACGAACACGCATCTGGGGGCACGGGTTCAGCGGGTCGAGGTGACCGCCGAGATCGACAAGCTGTGTCAGCAGGTGGTGGATGTGCTGGGGCCCGGGTTCTATGGGGTCGACCTGGTGGAGGACCGGGCGGCGGGGGAGCTGTTGGTCCTCGAGGTCAACGCGAATCCGGAGTTCGCCAAGTCGTCCGCGGAGCATGGGGTGGATGTGGCGGGGTTGTACGCGGCGTATGTGGCCGAGCAGGTGTCGCTGACCGCGGTGGCCGTCTAGCGGGGTCTTTTTCGCCCCCGCCGCCCCTACCCGTCCCATCCCCAGGGGCTGCGCCCCTTCGCCCCCGCTCTCGGTGGGTTCTTCGGGTGCGGGTGTGTGGGGCTTCTCGCGCAGTTCCCCGCGCCCCTTCAGGGGTGCGGGGAACTGCGCGGCCCGCCCCCACCGGGCCGCACTCGACCATGCACCCCGCCCCACCCCCACCCCACCCCCTCCTCACGCAAGCGCATCAGAGAGGCCTATGTCCTATGGAACTGTTCGACACCGCCACCGTGCTCACCCGGGTTCTGACCTCGGGCGTGGTGATGAGCATCGAGAAGAGTGACCGGGAACTGCCCGGTCTCGAAAGGCTGTTGACGAAGAAGACGCGGCGCAGCAAAGCCGTGCTGCTCAACAGCCGGACAGGGGCGATACACGCCGCGCTGGCCGGTCAGGGGATCGGCCACGGGGACAGCGTCGCCCTCGCGGAGCCGGACGCGGAGACCGCCGCGTTCCTGGCCTGGCTCGGCGTGCGCGTGACGTCGTACGAGGAGCCCGCCGCGTACGACTACCTCGCGCTGGACCAGGCCAACGCCGACCGGCTCGGCGAGTTGGCCGCGGGGGCCACCGCGCCGGCGCTGGTCGTCGACCTGACCGGCCTCGGCTTCGGTCCGGCCGCCGCCGTGCTCACCGACGACCCGAAGCTCTGGGCCCGTGCCGAGCGGCTGAAGATCTTCGGCGCCTACGACCTGCGCACGATGTGGACGCAGGAGGAGGCGGACGCCGACCTCGTCCCCGGCGTGCAGTTCAACTACCGGCTCAGCCCGCTGGTCGCCGCCTGTGTGCGGATGGCCCTGACCCAGGCCGCGGCACAGACCCAGACGGCGCAGACCCAGACGGCCCAGACCCGCCCCGCCGCGATCTCCGGAGCGAACCAGTCATGATCACTGATTTCCCCAACTCTCCGCTGCCGCTGCCGAATCCGGCGGACCTCGACGACGAGCTCGCCGCCCTGGGCGGCGCCGAGATCATCCCCAAGGCGCTCCGCCGCACGCTCTTCCCGGTCATCACCAAGGAGGACGTGTTCAACCTGATGCTCGCCCAGCGGCAGGCGCCCGAGAAGGTCGTCGCCGACTTCGCCGAGGCCTACCGGGCGTACGTGGGCGCCGGGTTCGCGCTGCCCACCGCCAGCGGCACCTCCAGCCTGCACATGGCGCTCGTCGGCGCCGGGGTGCGGCCCGGTGACGAGGTCATCGTGCCGGCGTTCACGTTCATCGCCACCGCGCAGGCGGTCGTCGCGGCCCACGCCGTCCCCGTCTTCGTCGACGTCGACCCGGTCACGTACTGCATGGACCCGGCCGCCGCCGCTGCCGCGATCACCGAGCGGACCCGGGCGCTCATGCCCGTACACGTCCACGGGCTGCCCGCCGACGTCCCCGCGCTGCGCGCGCTCGCCGACCGGCACGGCATCGCCCTCGTCGAGGACGCCTCCCACGCCCACTCCGCGAAGATCGGCGACCGGGTCGCCGGCTCCTTCGGGGACGCGGCCGGGCAGAGCCTGATGGCCGACAAGAACTTCCCCCTGGGCGGGGAGGGCGGCATCGCCTTCTTCGCCGAGGAGGCCTCGTACGAGCGGGCCGTCGCCTATCTCGCCGAGCACGGCATCCACTACGGGATGTCCTGGGTCGCCGCCGCCTTCGGCAGCAGCCAGCTCAAGCGACTGCCGTACTACGACGAGATCCGCGCCCGCAACGCCGCGCTGCTCGGGGACGCCCTGCGCGAGACCGGGTTGTTCACGCCGCCGCACGTGCCGGACGGGCACGTCCACGCGTACAACATGTACCGGATCACGCTGCACCCCGAGGCCGTCGGCCTCGACGACCTGCCCGTGTACGCCGTCAAGGAGGCCGTGCACGAGCTGCTGGTCGCGGAGGGGGTGCCGGCCCGCGAGTGGCAGAACACGCCGATCCCGTGCCACCTGCCCTTCCGGCACCGGGACGGGTTCGGCAACGGCTACCCCTTCAGCCTCAACCCGGGCGCCGTGCGCGACCACCGGCCGGAGGACTTCCCCGTCACCCTCGGCATGCTCGACTCCACCCTCGTCCTCTGCCGCGAGCTGCGCTCCCCGGTCGAGTACGAGCGGATCCTGCGGTACGCCGACGCCTTCCGGAAGGTCGCCCGCCGCCCCGACGCCATCCGCAAGCTCGTCCAGGACCGCGACTACGTCCGGCCGTACGAGAAGGCGGCCCGCCTTGGCTGACATCCAGAATCCCGAGCGGATCCGGGTCGCCGTCGTCGGGGCCAGCGGGTACACCGGGGGCGAGGTCATCCGGCTGCTGCTCGAACACCCCCACGTCGAGCTGGCCTTCCTCTCCGCCGAGCGGGCCGCCGGTGCCTCCATCGGCAGCGTGCACCCGTGGCTGCGCAACCACCCGAAGGCGGGCGGGCTGAAGTTCCGGCCGCTGGCCGAACTGGCGGAGACCGACCCCGTCGACGTGGCCTTCGGCTGTCTGCCCACCGGGGCGCTGCCCGAGCGGCTGCCGCTGATCGCGGCGCACGCCAAGCGGGTGCTGAACCTGGGCGGCGACTTCCGGCTGCGCGCCGAGGACGAGGTGCGGACGCACTACCCGAGGACGGCCGAGCACCCGCCGCTGGAGGACTTCGCCTACTACGTACCGGAGTTGAGCGGCGACGTGCCCGAGGGGCGGTTCGTGAACCTGCCCGGCTGCATGGCCGTCACCACGATCTACGCCCTGTATCCGCTGTTCGCCGGCGCCGAGCAGCTGGCCACCGACCGGGTCGTCGTCGACGCCAAGACCGGATCGACCGGCGGCGGCCGGAACGGCAACGAGCCGCCCGCGGAGCGCAGCGGGAACTTCCGGGTGCACAAGCTGTACGGGCACCGGCACGCGCCCGAGGTCCGGCAGGCCATCGCCGACTTCACCGGTGCGGCCGTGGACCTCCGCTTCTCCACGCACAGCCTGGACGTGGCCCGGGGCATCCTCGTCACCGCGTACGCCGAACTCCGGGACGGCGTCACCTCGTTGGACGTCAAGCGGGCCTACGCCAAGGCGTACGTCGGCAAGCCGTTCGTCCGGGTCCGCCCGGCGCCGAAGGCCCCGCAGGACTTCCCGATGCTGAAGGCGGTCGTGGGCTCGAACGTCGCCGAGGTCGCCATCGCCGTCCAGGGCGGGCAGGTCGTCGCCGTCGCCGCCCTGGACAACCTGATCAAGGGCGCGGCGGGCCAGGCCGTCCAGGCGATGAACCTGATCCACGGCTTCGACGAGACCGCAGGCCTGCCGACCACGGCGGTGTCCCCATGACGACGCAGATGGAACGACCGGTCATGACCCCATCGATCCCGGCGGCCGCCGCCACCGCCCCCGACGCGCGGGCCGCGTCCCTCTCCGCCCCCGCTCCCGCCCTCCGCTCCACCCGACCCCTCTACGTGGTCAAGGCCGGCAGTGCCACGCTCGATCGCGGCACCATCCACAAGGAGCTCGCCGATCTGGTGGCCCGGGGCGCCCGGGTGCTGCTGGTGGCCGGTGGGGCCACCGGGATCGAGCGGCACTACGCGGCGATCGACCGGCCCATGCCGCACCTGCGGCTGGCCAACGGGGACTCCGTGCGGTACTGCCCGCCGGAGGAGATGGCCCACCTGGTCGACGCCTACGAGCGGGTGACGCTGCCCGCCGTGGAGCGGGAGCTGCGCGCGCTCGGGCTCAGTGTGTTCACCTCCGTCGCCGCGCGCGGCGGGCTGGTCAGCGGCAGGGCCAACCGGCCGCTGAAGGCGGTGACCGACGAGGGCCGGACCCTGGTCGTCCGCGACCACCGGGCCGGTGTGCCGACGGGCGTCGACGTCGACGGGCTGACCGCGCTGCTGGAGGCGTACGACGTCGTCTGTCTGTCTCCGCCGGTCGCCGACCCGGCGGGCGGCGCCCCGCTGAACGTGGACGCCGACGTGCTCGCCGCCGTGCTGACCGGCGCGCTCGGCGCCGACCATCTGCGGCTGGTCACCGGCACCGCCGGACTGCTGACCGACCCGTCCGTCCCCGACTCCACGCTGTACGACGCCTATCCGGGCGAGGGCGCGAAGTACGCGGGCGGCAGGATGCGGCAGAAGGTGCGGGCCGCCGAGATCGCCATGCAGGACAGCGGCGCCGACGTCGCCATCACCGGCCCGCACACGATGGGCGTACCGTCCGGCTGGACCCGGTTCTGGCGCACGAAGGAACCGGCGGCCGACCTCGGGCTGCTCACCCGGGTCGCCTGTGTGCCGTCGGTGTCGCGGGACGAGGCCGAACTCGCCGTCTACCTGGCCGAGTGGTGCCGGGAGCGCGGCATCGACGCCCATGTGGACGAGGTCGGCAACCTCGTCGCGACCCGGGGCGACGGCCCCCGGCGCCTGCTGCTCCTCGGTCACCTCGACACGGTTCCGCACCACTGGCCGGCCGAGTGGCGCGAGGGCGAACTGTGGGCGCGGGGCAGCGTCGACGCCAAGGGCAGCCTGGCGAACTTCCTGGAGGTGCTCGCCCACGCGGACATCCCCGAGGACGCCCAGCTGCGTGTGGTCGGCGCGGTCGAGGAGGAGATCTCCTCCTCCAAGGGCGCCTTCCACGTCCGCGACCGGTACCCGGCCGACGCCGTCGTCATCGGCGAGCCCAGCGGCTCGGGGACCCTGACTCTCGGCTACTTCGGCCTGTTCAAGCTCCGGATCACGGCGTCCGTGGCCAGCGGCCACTCCGCCGGGATGGACGCCGTGTCCGCGCCGGACCACCTGATCGACGTGCTCGGCCGGATCCGGGCGTCGGTGCTCGCCGAGGCGCCGGACGCGCTCAGCGCGGTCATCGACGTCCGCGTGGAGAACGGGCGCGAGCGCTCGACCGCCGTCGGGATCCTCAACTTCAGGGTGCCGCCCAAGGCCGACGTGGCGGCGCTCACGGCCGCCGCGCTGGGCCACGCCGCCGACGACGTACGCGTCGAGGTGCTGCGGGGCACCCCCGGGCACGCCGGCGGCCGGTCGAGCGCGCTGGTCAAGGTCTTCACCCGGGCCTTCGCACAGGCCGGGATCAGGCCCCGCTTCGTGGTGAAGAAGGGCACGTCCGACATGAACACGCTGGCCACCACCTGGCACGACGTCCCGATGGTGGCGTACGGCCCCGGCGACTCCGCCCTGGACCACACCGACGAGGAACGCATCGACCCCATGGAGTACCGCATCGCCCGCAGCCTGCTCGCCGACGCGGTCCACCGCTGGTTCACCCTGCCCGCCGGGCCCCAGGGGAGCCGACGATGACCACGGCCGTACTCGAAGACCTCCAGGCCGACGACGATGTGACGGCCACTCTCGCCGAACGTGCCGTCCAGGCGCGGCGGTTGGTCGTCGACATGGCGGCGAGCCCGCGCGGGTGCCACCTCGGCGGCAGTCTCTCCGTCCTCGACATCCTGATCGCCGCCCTGCACCGGGCCTCCGCCGGCGACGGCACCGAGGTCGTCCTCAGCAAGGGCCACGCGGCCGCCGGGCTCTACGCGGCCCTGCACGTCAGCGGGATCCTGCCGGAGAACCCGGCCCCGCTGTACGGCCTCGCCGGCCACCCCTACACCGGCCACCCCGGCCCCAAGGTGCCCGGTGTCCGCTTCCCCACCGGCAGCCTCGGCCACGGCGTCCCGTACGCCGCCGGCTGGGCGCTCTCACAGCGGCTGCGGGGACGGCACGGGCTCGGCATCGCGGTCGCCGGGGACGGCGAGCTGCAGGAGGGCCTGGTCTGGGAGACCTGCCAGGTCGCCGCCGCGCAGGAGCTCGGCAACTTCGTCCTCGTCGTCGACCGCAACGGCGGCCAGAACGACGGCATGGTCGCCGACATCTCCCCGCTGCCCCGGCTCGCCGAACGGTTCGCCGCGTTCGGGTTCGACGTCACGGAGGTGGACGGCCACGACCTGGGCGCCCTCACCGCCCTCCTGGCCGAGGACCGCACGGCCGCCCGCCGCCCCCTCGCGGTCGTCGCCGACACCGTCAAGGGCAAGGGCGTACGGGCCGTCGAGGGCAAGGCCGCCTGCCACTACGTGACCATCGACCAGGCGCGCGCCGCCAAGTGGAAGCGAGCGATCCGATGAGCCTCTCGGCAACCGTGGCCGCCGCGTCCAACGCGGCCAACGCGACCACGGATACCACCGCGACCACTGATACCACCGCGACCACCTCGACCCTCACCGACGAGCGGCCGGTGACCCTCTCCGGCCGCGACGCCTACCGGGACGAGCTGACCCGGCTCGCCGCCTCCGACGACACGATCGTCTGCCTGGAGGCGGACCTGGGCGGCAAGGGACACCCCTTCCAGGCCGCCCACCCGGAGCGCTTCCTCAACCTCGGGATCGCCGAGGGCGCCATGGTCGACATGGCGGCGGGCCTCGCGGCCGGCGGCCACAAGCCGTTCGTCAGCACCTTCGCCCCGTTCGCCGCCCTGCGCGCCGCCGAGAGCCTGAAGCTGACGCTCGGCTACCTGGCCGCCGGTGTCACAGTCGTCGCGCCCTACGCCGGAGTCTCCGGCGCCTGGTTCGGGACCACCCACCACTGCCTGGAGGACCTGGCGATCCTCCGCAGCGTGCCGGGCGTGACCATCGCGGCCCCCTACGGCGACGCCGAGATGCGCGCGGTGGTCCGGGAGGCGGTCCGCTCCGGACGCCCGCACTACATCCGTACGGGACGCAACGCGACGTACGAGTCCCTGCCGGTGACCGGAGACGAACTCCCGCTCGTCAACTGGGAGTTCGACGCCACTGCCACTGCCACTGCCACTGCCACTGGGACTGGCACTGGCACTGACACCGGCAACGCCACCGTCCTGGACCCCGTCTGCCTCGTCTCCGTCGGCGAGGAGGGCACCCGTCTCGCCCTCGACGCCCGGCGGACCGTGCCCGGCACCTCCCACGCGCACCTCGTCTACCTGGACCACGAGAACCTGACGCGCGCCGCCGCCGAACTCGCCCGCCACCACTCCCGGTTCGTGGTCGTCGAGGAGCACCGGGGCCAGGGCGGCGTCGCGGAGGCGCTCGCGCTGCTGCTGCCGGAGTGCCGGGTCACGTCCGTCAGCGCGGACCGGAGCTGGCCCTCCCAGGGCGGCGACCACAGCGAGGTCATGGCCGCCCTCGGCCTGGACCTGCCCGCCGTACTGGACGCACTGGTCCCCACGAACTGATCGCCCCCACACAACCTCTTCAAGGAGCCCTGACATGCACATCCTCATGATCGAGTGCAACCCGAACGGCATGGCCGGTATCGCCAACGCCCTCGACCTCGGCCACGACGTCACCCTCGTCTCGGTCGACCCCGACTTCTACCTCGCCGTCTCCCCGCTCACCGAGGCCGCCTACGCGCACCCCAACTGCCGGGTCATCAAGAGCGAGAAGGCCTTCTCCATCGAGGAGCTGACCGCCCTGGCCCGCGAGGTGCACGCCGAGCGTCCGGTGCACGGTGTGACCACGTACAGCGAGTACCACACCGTCCACACCGCCGCCGTCGCCGAGGCGCTGGGCCTGCCCGGGATGAGCGTCGACGGCGCCCGCAACGCCCGCCACAAGCACCTCACCCGCCTCACCCTCGACGGCACGGGCATCCGGCAGCCGCGCTTCGCACACGTCTCGGACCCGACGAAGGTCGAGGCGGCCGTCCGTGAGATCGGCTTCCCCTGTGTGGTCAAGCCGTCCGACGGCACCGCCAGCCTGCACGTCCTGCACCTGAAGGACGAGGACGACCTGACCGCCTACCTCGCCGAACTGGCGGAGGTCGTCGACTACGGACGCGGCGTCGTCCGTATCCCCGACATCCTGATCGAGGAGTTCGTCACCGGTGAGCTGATCTCCGTCGAGTCGTGCGTGCTCGGCAAGGGGGAGGTCGTCAACCTCGGTCTGACCGACCGTCCGCTGAGCGGCTTCCCGCACTTCATCGAGATGGGCGCCACCTACTTCACCGGACACCCGCTCCAGGACGAGCTGTTCGCGATGACCACGAAGGTCCTCGACGAGCTGGGCGTCGACTTCGGCTTCATCCACACCGAGTTCCTGCTGGGCCCCGACGGCCCGGTGCTGTGCGAGGTCAACGGCCGGCTCATCGGCGGCATCGTGCCGAGCCTGATGCAGATCAGCTCCGGCGTCGACGCCTACCTGGAGGTCATCCGCCAGGCCCTCGGCGAGCGCCCCGAACTGCCCTTCCCCGGCGAGACGATCGCGGGCGGCCACTGGTTCGGCTCACCGGTCGCCGGCACGGTCGAGTCCATCGGCTTCGACGGCCTGAAGGACCTGCCCGGCTTCCACAGCGCCCTCGCCTACAAGAAGCCCGGCGTCGAGGTCAGCCGGCTCTCCAAGAGCAACTTCGACTGGATCGGCCACATCATCTTCACCGGCGCCGACCGCGACGAGGTCAACAAGCGCAACGAGGAGGCCCTGGACGCCATCGACCTCCGGCTGAAGGTCGAGGTCGCCCGATGAGCCAGGCCGTACCGGGCCAGGGGGTGTGGAGCGAGGAAGGGACGGTCACCCTGCGCGGGGTGGCCGTCCCGGCCCTCGACCCCGAGGCGCTGTACGACGTCACCACGGAGAACGGCGTCTTCACGGCCTTCACGCCGGCCGGCCCCCGGCAGGGCGGCGAGCACGAGCTCTGGCCCGGCTACACCGAGACCCACGCCCATGTCTCGCTCCCCGCGAACTGGGACGACACGGTCGAGGACCCCCGGATCGTGGCCCTCCAGTACCTCTACCACGGGGTCACCCACGTCGTGGACATGTTCGGTTTCCCGCTGGTCGCCGACGCCTGGGCGGCCGGCCGGGAGGCCTCCCCGTGGCCGTACCCGGAGATCGTGCACTGCGGCTACGCGGTGACGGCGACGACCGACGCGGCCGGCCGCACCGGCCACGGCGTCGAGTTCCCGGCCCCGGTGTACATGCTGGCCGTCGAGTCCGACCTCGACCACGCCCTGCGCGCCAACGCCGAACGCGGCGGCACCTTCCTGAAGGTGATGTTCACCGACGGCACCGAACAGCCCGGCAGCCCGGTCCGCTTCTCCCGCCTGTCGGAGCGGGTCCTGCGCTTCACCGCCCGCATGGCGCGGGAACGCGGCGTCACGGCGGTCATCGACTGCAACACCCTCCAGGAGACCCGCTGGGCGTACGAGTGCGGCTTCCGCCTCTTCGCCCACACGGTCCGCGACCGCACGCTCGACGCGGCCGACTGGAAGGAGTTCGAGGAGGCGCGCTTCGTCTCCACCCTCGCCGGGCTCCGCCCCATGATCATGACCGGCGAGGAGTTCCTGACCGAATACTCCCGCGAGGGCTTCGCCGAGACCCAGGACGTCCGCAACCTCGACTTCGTCAAGGGCATCGAGAAGCCGTACGGCATCGAGTACGGCGTCCAGGAGACCCGCACCGCCGCCCTCGCCGACATGCGCCGCAACGCCCTCGCGGCCCTCGGCCGGGGCGATCTGCTGGTCGGCACCGACTCCGGCAACACCGGCGCCTACCACGGCTACTCCCTGCTCAGCGAGCTGGACCTGCTGCGCGGCGACGACGCCTCGCTGGACGGGATGCTGCGCCACCAGGCCACGGTCGGCGGCCGCCGCTACTTCGCCGAGCTGAGCGGCGACACGACGGGCGAGCACCCCCTGCGGCCCGGCGCCCCCGCCACGTACAACCTCCTCCACCCCTCCGCCCCCGACCGCCCGCTCTCGGCCCTGCCCGTCCGCACGGTCGTCCGGGGCACGGAGATCGACCGCCCGGCGCTGGCCCGCGAGATCGCGGAACTCCGGGCGGGCACCGCCACCACCGACCTGAAGGGAACGGCCGCGTGACCATCGAACGCAGGCGGGCGCTGATCGGCGTGAACGCCGGCATCTTCCTCGCCCACATCGGGAACTTCATCTGGTTCCCCGTCCTCGTCGCCTCCCTCGGCGGCACCGACAGCGGCTTCTGGGCCGGCGTCGTGATGTGCATGACCTACGTGGGCCGCCTCGCTGCGACCTTCTTCTACGAGGGGGTCGCGGCCCGGATCGGCATCCGGGGCGCGGTGTTCGCGGGCACCGCGACGGAGGCGGTGGCCCTGTTCCTGATGGGCTTCGGCGACGGCGTCGTCGTCTACTCGGTGCTCGCCTTCCTCATCGGCCTCGGCTCCGGCACGGCCTTCCCCGGCCTGAAGAACATCCTCGTCTCGTACCCCGACGACGAGCGCCCGAAGGCCTTCTCGACCTTCCAGATGTCGGCGCAGGTGGGCCTCTTCGGCGGCGCGCTGGTCGGTGGTCTGCTGGCGGACGTCGACCTGCGCACCCTCTTCTCCGTCGTCTTCGCCATCTTCATCGGCTTCTGCCTGGCGTCCTCGGCGTTCATCCCGAGGGACGGGTTCGGCGAGGCCCCGGCGGCGGACCAGGCCAAGCCTCCGCTGCTGAGCACGGCCGTCTTCAAGGGCATCGAGGTGCGCGGGGCCACCCGCTACTTCCTCCTCTCCGCCGTCTTCTGGTTCCTCTCCATCGGCTTCATGGTCGGCATCCCGCTGCACATGGAGGAGTACGCGTCCGGGTGGGCCCCGTCGGCCCCCTTCTGGATCACGGGGCTGACGGTGCTGGTGCTCCAGTACCCCCTGTTCAAGTTCCTGATCAAGCACCTGCGCCCGGGGGCCGTGATGGCGCTCGGTCTGGCGGGCATGACGGTCGCCTTCACCGCGTTCGGCGCGGGCCGCACCGTCCCCTGGGTGGTCGTGGGCTGCCTCACCGTGGTGCTGGGCGAGATCCTCTTCGTCCCCTCCTTCGACATCTGGGTCGCCCGCAAGGTCCCGGCGGACCGCCTCGCCAAGGCCATGGGCGCGATGCACTTCTTCCGCAGCGCCGGCAACATGATCGGCTCCCTGCTGGCGGGCATCCTCTTCGACCTGGCGCTGTCCTGGGACGTCCCGGGCGCGAACTGGTACGTCGCCGCGCTGATCGCCGCGGGGTGCGCCGCGATCTGCCTGTTCAGTGCGGACGAGGGTGCGGCTGCTGCCGCCGCCGAGACCGCGGAGGAGGAGCGGGAGGGGGCGGCGGCGTAGGGGCGCCTGGGCGCCTCATGGCTCGGGGGTTCCTGTTTCGTCGCCGGGTGCGGCTGCGTGGGGCTTCTCGCGCAGTTCCCCGCGCCCCTAAAAGACCAGGCCCCTGCGGGCCTGAAAGACCACGGCCTTGTGGGCCTGAAGGGCGACGGGGGCGGCGGGATGAAAAGCACGGGGCGCAGCCCCGGCTTTTCAGGGGCGCGGGGAACTGCGCGAGAAGCCCCACCGGGCCGCACCCGCCAACGAACCAGTCGCCCCCCACCCACTAGGCGCCCTCCAAATATTGCGGCGGGATGAAATCCCTCTCCCGCCGTGTTGGTCATGTGCGAAGACCAGGACGAACGGAGGGCACCGGCGTGGCAGCGCAACAGGGGGGCGACCGAGGTTGGGCGCGCAGACTGGCCGGATACGCCTGGCGGTACCCCAAGGACGTGATCCTCGCCCTCGGCTCGTCCCTGGCCGGTATGGCCGTGATGGCGCTGGTCCCCCTGATCACCAAGGTGATCATCGATGACGTGATCGGGGACAAGACCCGGGACATGGCCCCCTGGGCGGCGGCCCTGATCGGCGCCGCCCTCCTCGTGTACGTGTTCACCTACATCCGCCGCTACTACGGCGGCCGCCTCGCCCTCGACGTCCAGCACGACCTGCGGACCGAGATGTACGGCACGATCACCCGCCTCGACGGCCGCCGCCAGGACGCGCTGTCCACCGGCCAGGTCGTCGGCCGCGCCACCAGCGACCTCCAGCTGATCCAGGGCCTGCTCTTCATGCTGCCGATGACCATCGGCAACATCCTGCTGTTCCTGATCTCCCTCGTGATCATGGCGTGGCTGTCCGTCCCGCTCACCCTGGTCGCGATCGCCGTCGCCCCGGCCCTGTGGTGGATCGCCCAGCGCAGCCGCACCAAGCTGCACCCCGCCACCTGGTACGCCCAGGCCCAGGCCGCCGCCGTCGCGGGCGTGGTCGACGGCGCCGTCAGCGGCGTACGCGTGGTGAAGGGGTTCGGGCAGGAGGAGCAGGAGACCGGCAAGCTCCGGGAGGTCGGGCGGCGGCTGTTCGCCGGCCGGCTGCGGACCATCCGGTTCAACTCCCGGTACACCCCCGCCCTCCAGGCCGTCCCCGCCCTCGGCCAGGTCGCCATGCTGGCGCTCGGCGGCTGGCTGGCCGTCCGGGGCCACATCACGCTCGGTACGTTCGTGGCCTTCTCCACGTACCTCGCCCAGCTGGTCGGCCCGGTCCGCATGCTCGCCCTGGTCCTCACCGTCGGCCAGCAGGCCCGCGCCGGCACGGAACGCGTCCTGGAGCTGATCGACACCGAGCCGACGCTCGCCGACGGCACGAAGCCCCTCCCCGCCGACGCGCCCGCGACCGTCGAGTTCGACGACGTGTCCTTCGGCTATGAGGGCGCCGACGGCAAGACCAGCCCGGTTCTCGACGGCCTCAGCTTCGAGATCCGGCCCGGCGAGACCCTCGCCGTCGTCGGCTCCTCCGGCTCCGGCAAGTCGACCGTCTCGCTCCTCCTGCCGCGCTTCTACGACGTGACGCGCGGCGCCGTCCTCATCGGCGGCCACGACGTCCGCGAACTCACCCTCGACTCACTGCGCGCCGCGATCGGCCTGGTCCCCGAGGACTCCTTCCTCTTCTCCGACACGGTCCGCGCCAATATCGCGTACGGTCGCCCGGACGCCACCGACGAGCAGATCCGGACGGCCGCCCGCGCCGCCCAGGCGGACCGTTTCATCGACGAGCTCCCCGACGGCTACGCCACCAAGGTCGGCGAGCACGGCCTCACCCTCTCCGGCGGCCAGCGCCAGCGCGTCGCCCTCGCCCGCGCCATCCTCACCGACCCGCGCCTGCTCGTCCTCGACGACGCGACCTCGGCGGTCGACGCCCGCGTGGAGCACGAGATCCACGAGGCGCTCAAGCACGTCATGGAGGGCCGCACCACCCTCCTCATCGCCCACCGCCGCTCCACCCTCGGCCTCGCCGACCGCATCGCCGTCCTCGACGAGGGCCGCCTCGCCGACCTGGGCACCCACGAGGAGCTGGAGCGCCGCTCCGCCCTCTACCGCAGGCTGCTCACCGACCCCGACGAACTGGGCGGCGTCTCACCCGGCCACACCCCGCCGACCTCGCTCACCAAGGCCGAGGACACCACCGTCCGCGACTCGATACGGGACGAGCTGGACGCCGAGTTCGACGCCGAGCGCGGCATCACCCCCCGGCTGTGGACGGGCGACCGGGAGCCCCGGGACACCGCGTTCGACGGCACCCCCGCCACCCCCGAACTCCTCGCCCAGGTGGAGGCGCTGCCCCCGGCGACCGACACCCCCGGCATCGACGAGGCCCGCGCGGTCGCACCGGAGGAGTCGTACGGCCTGAAGCGGTTGCTGCGCGGCTTCGGCGCGGCCCTCGCCCTCAGTCTCGCCCTGGTCGCCGTCGACGCGGGCATGGGCCTGCTGCTGCCGGTGCTGATCCGGCACGGTATCGACGACGGTGTCTCGCAGGCGGCCCTCGGCGCGGTCTGGGCCGCGTCCCTGCTCGGGCTGCTCGCGGTCCTCGCCCAGTGGGCGGCCCAGATCGGCGAGATGCGGATGACCGGCCGTACCGGCGAACGCGTCCTCTACTCCCTCCGTCTGAAGATCTTCGCCCAGCTCCAGCGCCTCGGACTCGACTACTACGAGCGGGAGTTGACCGGCCGCATCATGACGCGGATGACGACCGACGTCGACGCGCTCTCGACCTTCCTGCAGACCGGACTGGTCACCGCGTTCGTCTCCGTCGTCACCTTCTTCGGGATCATGGTCGCCCTGGTCGTGATCGACGTACAGCTCGCCCTCGTCGTCTTCGCCACGCTCCCGCCGCTGATCGTCGGCACGGTCTACTTCCGCCGGGCGAGCGTGAAGGCGTACGAGCTGGCCCGCGAGCGGGTGTCCGTGGTCAACGCGGACCTCCAGGAGTCGGTGGCCGGGCTGCGGATCGTGCAGGCGTTCCGGGGCGAGCGCGAGGGCGGCGAGCGGTTCGCGGCCGGCAGCGACAGCTACCGCCGGGCACGCGTCCACGGCCAGTGGCTGATCTCGGTCTACTTCCCGTTCGTGCAGTTCCTGTCCTCGGCCGCCGCGGCCGCCGTCCTGATCGTCGGCGCCCACCGGGTCGACGCGGGCACCCTCACCACCGGCGCCCTGGTCGCCTACCTCCTCTACATCGACCTGTTCTTCGCCCCCGTCCAGCAGCTCTCCCAGGTCTTCGACGGCTACCAGCAGGCCACCGTCTCCCTGGGCCGCATCCAGGAGCTCCTCCAGGAGCCGACCTCGACGAAGGCGGCCCGCGAACCGCTGGAGGTGCTCTCTCTGCGCGGCGAGATCGCCTTCGAGGACGTCGACTTCGCGTACGGGGGCTCCGGCGAGGAGGCCCTCAGCGGTGTGGGGCTCACCATCCCCGCCGGCCAGACCGTCGCCTTCGTCGGCGAGACCGGCGCCGGCAAGTCCACGCTGGTCAAACTCGTCGCCCGCTTCTACGACCCCACCGGCGGCCGGGTCACGGTCGACGGCACCGACCTGCGCGACCTCGACCTCACCTCGTACCGGCACCGGCTCGGCGTCGTCCCGCAGGAGGCGTACCTCTTCCAGGGCACGATCCGGGACGCCATCGCCTACGGACGCCCCGAGGCCACCGACGCGGAGGTGGAGGCCGCCGCCCGTGCCGTAGGCGCCCACGACATGATCGCCACGCTCGACGGCGGCTATCTGCACGGGGTCGCCGAACGCGGCCGCAACCTCTCCGCCGGCCAGCGCCAGCTGATCGCGCTGGCCCGCGCGGAGCTGGTGAACCCCGACATCCTGCTCCTCGACGAGGCGACGGCGGCCCTGGACCTGGCCACCGAGGCGCAGGTCAACCAGGCCACCGACCGCCTCGCCGGCCGCCGCACGACCCTGGTCGTGGCCCACCGCCTCACCACGGCCGCCCGCGCCGACCGCGTCGTCGTGATGGACCACGGCCGGGTCGTCGAGGACGGCACCCACGACGAACTGCTGGCCCGCGAGGGCCGGTACGCCGCCCTCTGGCGCACCTTCGTGGGCGAGCCGGCGCTGCGGTCATAACTGCGGCCATAGAGGACCTTCGGGGTGTTCCGCCCCGCGCGCGCAACCGTTCGACGGGGGTCGTGCGTCCGTACATCAGTACGGCCATGTGACGGGAGGGGCAGCGGGTGAGCAGACGGGGGACGTGCCGGCCGGCGGCGCTCGTGCTGGCCGTACTGACGATCGCCGGTCTGCTGACCCTGGCGGGCCCGGCGGCGAGCGCGGAGGCCGCCGGCGCGTCGTGCCCCGGGCGCAAGGTACGGACCCTGACCTTCGACACCGGCACCGTGAAGGTCTACCGCAAGGGCGCGCGCTACGTCTGCGCCGTCCTCGTGCCCAGGAAGCAGGCCGGCAAGGGCACCATCCGGATCCGGGCCTGGGGCGGCCAGTGGGTCCTCAACAAGAAGCGCCCCGCCGGCCCCGTGACGGTCCACGCCGGCCGCCGCGCCGTATGGATCAAGGCCCGCGCCGGCGGCAAGACCTTCGACTCGGGCTGGATCCTGCGCTGAACCTCCCCTAGGGCACAGGGTTTTCCCTATCGCTCCCATCTGCGGCCGAAAGCAGTCCAGTTGGCCCCTTTCTTCCCTGGTGCCCCGGCGGTCGCTCCGATAGCTTCCGGCGCACAGCCGCTGCATAGGGGAGAGAACGCATGCGCAAAGCACTCGGATGGGTGCTGTCGTTCGTCGTGCTCATAGGCACGTTGAGCACGGCGGGGACGGCCCACGCCGCGGGGTCGGACGCCGGTGACATCAAGGACCGGCTGCTCGCGATACCGGGGGTGAGCCTGATCGAGGAGAAGCCGTACCCGGGTTACCGCTTCTTCGTCCTCAACTTCACCCAGCCGGTGGACCACAGGAACCCGAAGAAGGGGACGTTCAAGCAGCGGATCACCGTGCTGCACAAGGACACGGCCCGACCGACGGTCTTCTACACCGGCGGCTACAACGTCTCCACCAACCCCGGCCGCCGTGAGCCCACGCAGATCGTGGACGGCAACCAGATCTCCATGGAGTACCGCTTCTTCAACCCGTCCCGGCCCGACCCGGCCGACTGGTCCAAGCTCGACATCTGGCAGGCGGCCAGCGACCAGCACCGGATCTTCAAGGCGCTGAAGAAGATCTACGGCAAGAAGTGGATCTCCACCGGTGGCTCCAAGGGCGGTATGACGGCCACCTACTACGAGCGCTTCTACCCGAAGGACATGGACGGCGTCGTCGCGTACGTCGCCCCCAACGACGTCGTCAACAAGGAGGACGCGGCGTACGACCGGTTCTTCGCGAAGGTCGGCACCAAGGAGTGCCGCGACCGGCTGAACGCCGTGCAGCGCGAGGCCCTCGTCCGTCGTGAGCCGCTGAAGAAGAAGTACGCGGAGGTCGCCGCCGCCGAGGGCTTCACCTTCACGACGGTCGGCAGCCTCGACAAGGCGTACGAGGCGGTCGTCCTCGACTACGTCTGGGGCTTCTGGCAGTACAGCACGCTCGCCGACTGCGACAGCGACGTCATCCCGAAGGACGCCAAGAAGGCCACGGACGACGAGATCTGGACGTCCGTCGACACGATCTCCGGCTTCTCCTTCTACACCGACCAGGGCCTGGAGCCGTACACGCCGTACTTCTACCAGGCGGGTACGCAGCTGGGCGCGCCCACGATCAAGTTCCCGCACGTCGAGAAGAAGTACATCCGCTACGGCTACCAGCCGCCCCGGAACTTCGTCCCCCGGGACATCAAGATGAAGTTCCAGCCGAAGGCGATGCGGGACGTCGACACCTGGGTCCGCAACAACGCCAAGCAGATGCTCTTCGTCTACGGGCAGAACGACCCGTGGGGCGCCGAGCCGTTCCACCTGGGCAAGAAGGCCCGTGACTCGTACGTGTTCACGGCCCCCGGCGCCAACCACGGTGCCAATGTCGCCGGTCTCGTCGAGGCGCAGAAGGACCTGGCCACGGCCCGGATCCTGAAGTGGGCGGGTGTCGCCCCGGCCGCCGTCCAGGCGGACCCGAGCAAGGCGAAGCCGCTGGCGAAGTTCGACTCCAAGCTCGACAAGCGTGACGTCGAGCGGGAGCCCGCGCTGCGGCCGTAGTACGCCTGGCGCCCGAGCGTCACAGCGAGTCGAGCCCCGGGGCCGCCGAACAGCGGCCCCGGGGCTCGACCCCTGTCCGGCCCTTGTCCGGCTCCTGTTCGGCCTATGTCACACCGGCACCGCGCACCCCACCGGTCGGCTGCCGCCCAGCCGTACGTACAGGTCGGTCGTGGCCGGACACCGTGCCTCGCTGTCGACGGCCGTCGTCACCTCGTACTCCGGAGCGTGCTTGCCCCCGCCGTCACAGGCGGTCTCCCGGACCTCGCCCCGGCCGGCGCCGTAGACGCAGTCGCCGACGATGGTGCGGGGGCCGCCCCCGCCGCCGGGATCGCCCGGATGCGGGGGCTGGAGCTTGCGCATACAGGCGTAGCCCTGCGCGACGGAACCGTCGCCGTCCTCGTCGTGGCCGTTCCGCTCGTCGGCGGACTCGCTGATGTGGAGGACGAAGTCGGTGGTCGGCGGGCACAACGGCCCCTGCCCGACCCGGCCGTCGTGCCGGGCCACGACCCGGGCGGCGGCCCGCTCGCTCGCACAGGGCACCTCGCTGAAGCTGGTCGTCCCGAACGAACTGCACTCGTCCACCCCGAGGAACACCGTCCCGTACCCGGCCGGGCGGGTCGGCGCGGTGGACGCGGTCGCGGTCGCCCGCTCCCCGGACTCCTCGCCGACCCCGCCCGACCAGGCCTGACAGCCGGTGAGCGCCGCGACGGCGAGCAGGACGGCGGCCGCGAACACTCCTGTGCACACCTGCCGAACCACCTGTCGAACGAGACACACACGCCCCATGACCACCCCCCGATGAACCCCTGTCCAGCGTGACCCCGTACCGAGGGCCACGCCAGACATACCGTGTGCTTTGCGCCACTTGGGGGTGGTGTGCGAGGAGTGCGGCGTAGGCCCCGTACGTCAGGAGCCGTACGTCAGGCCGGTCCGTACGTCAGGAGCCGTTCGTCAGGCCGGTCCGTACGTCAGGCCGTGTCCGATCGGGTACAACACCTTCGTCGGCTTGTCGGCCCGCTGCACCGGTACCGGCAGCTTCCCGCGTGGGGCCACCCGCCCGGCCAGCACGCGCGCGGCCGCCCGGACCTCGACGTCCGTCCACGAGTACGAGGCCAAGTAGCCCTTCACGTCCCGCAGTTGGGCCACGTCGTACGGGTTGCGGATCGCGACCGCCGCCACCGGCACCCCGGTGGCCAGCAGCCGCGCGACCAGGGTCCGCTGGGTGCTGTCCGCCGTCACGTTGTACGTCCCCACGACCACGGCGTCCTTGCCCCGGGCCGCCGCCACGGCCTGGTCGACGACGGCCGGGGTGGGGGCCGTACCGGTGGACAGGCTGGTGGCCGAGAAGCCCAGCGAGGTGAGTTCGGCGGCGAGGACGGCCGTGGGCGGTCCCGTGGTGCCCGACGGGGAGGCGGGGTCGGCGCCCACCACCAGCACATTGCGGTGCGTGCGCCGGGACAGCGGCAGCAGCGAGCCCTCGTTGACCAGGAGCGTGGTGGTCCGTTCGGCGATCCGGTCGGCGGCGTCGAGATGCCGCCGGATCCCCACGACCCGGTCGACCCCGGCCTCACTCACGTACGGCCGCTCGAACAGCCCGAGCTTCGCCTTGAGCCGCAGGATCCGCAGGATCGACTTGTCGAGCCGAGCCTCGGTCAGCTCGCCGGAGCGTACGGCGGCCAGGACCGCGTTCCACGCCACGTCGATCGAGGGTGGGTTGAGAAGCTGGTCCACGCCCGCCTTCAGCGCCAGCACCGGCACCTGGTCGTCGCCGTACTTCTCCCGTACGCCCTGCATGCCGAGCGAGTCGGTGACCACGACCCCGTCGTAGCCGAGCTGTTCGCGCAGGATGCCGGTGAGGATCGGACGGGAGAGGGTGGCCGGGTCGCCGGAGGGGTCCAGCGCGGGGACCATGATGTGCGCGGTCATGATCGAGTCGATGCCGGCGCGGATCGCGGCCCGGAACGGCGGGGCGTCCAGGGTCGTCCACTGCTCCCGCGTGTGCTCGATGACCGGGAAGCCGTAGTGGCTGTCGACGGCCGTGTCGCCGTGGCCCGGGAAGTGCTTGGCGGTCGCCGCGACCCCGGCCCCCTGGTACCCCTTCACCTGCGCGGCGACCAGCCCCGCGACGGCGTCCGGGTCGGCGCCGAAGGAGCGGACGCCGATGACGGGGTTGGCCGGGTTGACGTTCACGTCGGCGACGGGGGCGTAGTCCTGCCGGATGCCGAGCGCGCGCAGCTCGGCCCCGCCGACGCGTCCGGCCTCGCGGGCGTCCGTGCGGGATCCGCCCGCGCCGAGGGCCATCGCACCCGGCAGCAGGGTGGCGGGCCTGCCGACGCGGGCCACGATGCCGTGTTCCTGGTCGGTGGAGACGAGGACGGGGAGGCCCCGGGGGAGGGCGAGGGAGGACCGCTGGATGCCGTTGGAGAGCGCGGCGATCTGGTGCGGGTCGCGGGTGTTGTGCGCCCAGGAGAAGTAGATGATCCCGCCGACCCGGTACCTCTCCAGCAACTCGGCGGCCGTGCGGACGCCCAGTTCCTGGAGGTTGGCATCGATGTCGGCCTGGTCCGGCGCGGTCGCCGAGTGCCCGTAGACCCGCATCACGAAGAGCTGGCCGACCTTTTCCTCCAGGCTCATGCGCGCGATGAGGGCGCGGAGCCGCGTGTCGTGGGGGCCGCCGGTGTCGGCCTGTGCGTCGGTGCCGAGGGCCAGGGCCGAGGTGACGCCTGCGGTGGCGGCGAGAACGGTACGTCTGGAGGGCACGTGCGTCGCTCCTTCCGGAGGACTGAAGGAAACTTCCAAGGAGTCACGATTATCCGGGAAGTTTCTTCCGGTCAAGGGAACGCGACGCGGGCGGGTGGCGGGTGGCGGGGCTGAGGGGCCGTCACCGGCGCTGTGGAGGGGGGCGCGCCGGTGACGGCGTGCGGCCGGCCGCAGGCGGCGGAGAGGGTTGGTCAGCGTTCGCAGCCAGCAGCGAGGCCGACACCGCACTGCGGAGACTCATCCGGCGGCATGGGGGTTGGACGGGGCGGGGCGGGTTCGGGTTCCCGGGGGCGGGGGCATTTTCGGAAGTGGTGCGGGTGGGGTGGGCTCTGCGACTTGGGCTCGGGGGGCGTCGGCGAGTGCGGGCCCGATGGCGCTTCCCGAGCCGGTCCCCGCGCCCCTGAAAAGCAGGGCTGCGCCCCACGCTTCTCAGGCCCGCTGGGCCATGGCCTTTCAGGCCCGCAAGGCCTGGGCCTTTGAGGGCGCGAGGAACGGCGCGACCAGCCCCCACTCAGTCGCACTCGCCGACGAACCGCACCCCCGAACTCCAAGGCGGCCCCACCTCACCCCGTCCACTCCCCGGACACGTGGTGCTGTGGGCGGCCCGCCTCTCCTCGGCCGGACACGACGGCACTACGCCTGCTCTCGGCCTGGCCAGCCGGTTACGGGTGCCGGTGGCGGCAGGGCTGGCGGAACAGGCGCCGCGTACGGCCCGCAGTGTTCACGGCGCGGCGGTGGCTGCTGTACCTGACACCGAAATAGATGGAGTCGGTGGCGTACGGGTTCTGGCGGCACCGGATGACCGGTTCGGCGATGGAAGCCAACCACGTCGCCCGCGATCACGGGCTCACCCACCACCCCGGTCCACCCTCCGGGGCAGGCATCTCCCGGCATCTGCACGGCCGACCAGCCCATACGAACAGCCATGAGTGGCATCATGGCGTCCGGATCCGCCTTGGCCTCCGCCGCACTGCGGACCGCGCTGGAGAGGCTGTTCCCGGGACGGTTGTGAGCCCCGCGGCCTGCCCACGGTTTGCCAGGGGCACCGGTTAGCCGGCACAACGCGCAGCAGGCCGACGTGCACTCGTACACCCAGAGCGGATCCGAGCGCGACAGCGACGGCCACGTCTGCTAACGCTTTTGAGCCCTCTCACAGGAGGCGTCACTCTTTCCCTGCCCCACCCAGCCGCGCGGCTGGAGGGGGCGACGGCATACGGTCTGGTTCCGGCGTTGTTCCGATCGCGTGGAGCTGTTGGGGTCTCGAACGGCGGGGCAAACCTACTTGTCGGTCAGACGGCTGATGTAGGCGGGCGCCACAGCGCGGATCGTGGGCTCGGGGATGTCACCGGCGTGGGCTGCAACGGCAAGGTCGACACCTGGGGCGGCGCTGCGTCCGAAGAGTTCCTGAAGGCGTTTGAGGCCCTCTGCGGCGGTGGAGCCGATGCGCGGGTCCTGGACGAGCGTGGCGAAGGATTCTGCTACCTGGCGGGCCGGTACAGCAGCCATGATGCGGTAGACGTCACCGGCGTCCTTGTTGGTGAGCCGGTCGGGCTTGGCGACGGCTCCGGCGACGCGTTCACTGATCTTGTACGCCTTGGCGACCAGGAGCGCCGCAGGGCCGGCCACATTGACACTGATACTGCGTGGGTCGGCTTCCTCCAGGCTTGCGATGAGCATCGGAGAGCGGTCGACGGCGCAGGCCTCCAGCCCCGGGGTTTTGCGGGCGGACATTTTTCCGTGTGGGGGGAGCCTGGCGCCCCGGCCTCCGTCGGCCAGCTCGGCGGCTACGAGTAGATCCAGCTCGATGTCGACGTGCTTCCCGCTTACCTGCTCGGAACGTCCCCACAGCCCGGGCTGGTTGTCGTACAGCAAGTCGAATCCGGCCCCGCGCAGTGCGTTTTCGAGGTCTGGCTCGTCTTCGAGCAGTATCGGGTCGATGCTCAGGTCACCATCGGATGTGAAGGGTGCGTTGCGAATGGCCGCGTCAGGAGTGCGCAGATAGACAGCTTGGGCCCCAACTACGGTGATGGCGTCCAGATGCGGGTGCAGGGCGGTGAGGCCGTCGAGCAGGACCCGCCGTGCGGCGATGGTCAGCTCCTCCCGCTCCACGCCTTCAGGAACCTTGGACACGCCGCGCCTCGCCTTCGCCGGACCACCTTGTCAAGAAGGCTGATCCTAGTGGCGCAACTGCGCCGATCAGAGGGGAAGTTGTTCCAAACGCCACAGATGCGGGTCTTCCTGCATGCGTTCCAGTACGGCTTCGCCCTCCGCCGGCATCCGGCCCGGCCCGGAAAGGCAGTCAAGGACAAGCTGGCTCAGGGCGACGCGGTGCAATCCCGCGTCCCACACGGTCCGCTCGAAGACCACCTCGTCATGGGCCCGGAGCAGCAGTACATCGGCGCCCTTGTCGACCCGCAGCAGCCCGAGTTCATCCCCGATGTCATCAGGGGTGTGCGGTCCGGGGGGAACGTAGACCATCAACTGGCCGCCCACCGAGATCGGGGCAACGAGGCGCGCAGCGTAGGACCCGGTAATGACAATCTGCTCGTTGTACTCTTTTGCGAGCCTGTGCAGGCCGTTGAGCACTGGGGGGATCCCCATCGGGGCGACCATCCCGACGTAGGGATTGTGCCGGAGCAGGTTGAGGTGCTCCGCGCGAGCTCGCAGTAGCTGCGGCCAGTCCACGTCTGTGATGACGCGTCCGTCGCGCCGGATCAGCAGCTGGTCTTCGAGCGTGTCCAGGAGGCGGGACACGTAGGGCAGGCTGAGGCGGGCCGACTCGGCTAGTTCTCCCGCCCTGTAGGGCGGAGCCACATCGGCCAGAAGCCGCACGAGACGGCCCACCTTCGGCCCGGCCAGGGTTGCCTTGGTCTTCCGTGTGGGGCTCGAGCGCGGCGGCCGTGTGTCGCCCTCGGTGTAGATGACGATGGCCGGCTTGGTGACGCGCAGAGACGTGTTGCCGGTCAGGTCGATGTAACCGATGCCGTTCTCCCGAAGCATCAGCTGCACACGCGGCGCGATCCAGGGAGTGATCACTACTGGATTTGTGTAGTGGTTCACCTGTCGGACCAGATCGAGCTTGGGCAGCAGCTGCTCTTCGACCATGCGAGGAGTTATGTTGCGCTTCAGGTCGATCAGTAGCTGTGTGAACACACTGTCGCCGTGCGACTGCACTTGCACCAGCGCGTCGCGGTTCCTGCTGCTGGCCCCCTGCGACGGCGGCTGGATGGTGATAGTCCAGTCGGGACCGAGCAGGTCGCTCAGAACTTGCAGGCCTCGCGTCAGAAGCTCCTGCGGGGCCACGTCGTTGAGATCCACTCGTCAATCTTGGCACGAAGAGCTACCCCAAAGAAAGAAAAGTTGCTCCAATGGGGAACTTTCTTGGGACAGGCAAGCTGCTGTTCTGGGCAAGTTTTCCGAAGTGTGGACTTGCCCGGATGCGAAAAGTGCGTGCCTGTGCAAGTTCTGGGCACGCCATGGTGCCCCCAACCTAGGGGAGCTGAAGGTTCAGGTGCACGCGGCGAGCGATTGACCAGGCCGCGCCAGCGGTCGCGGACACCTTCTTCTCCATCGAGCCGGCGGATAGCGGGTCCGTCGGGCCGAGGCCTGGCCATTGCTGCGGCCATGGGGACGTAGTAGGCGAAGTCGCCGTTCGCGGTCGCCTCCCGCAGCTGGCCGATGGTCGCGGGCCAGTCGCAGCCCCTGGCGCAGGCAGGCGACCAGCAGCAGCCATCGCTGCTCCCCCCGCTCGGCCGACCGTGTACCTCCCGTCTGTGAGCAGCCGGATGGGCCCGGCGCGGGCCCTGGGGCAGGGAGTGGTGACGTGGCGGTCAGCCGGACACGGAAAGAGAAGAGCAACCGGAGTCGGACCACCCCCGGTCTGGGAGGGCCACACCGTCCACGGCCTGGGAAGGAAGCAGCCGGGCCCGGGGCGCCGTCGCGCGGAAACGTGGCGGCGGGACATCGGGCAGCTGAAGCTGGCCGGATGTGGTTCGACCGGAACGCCGACGCCTCGGTGCGCGTGCGTCAGGCGCTGCCCGGCGAGCACGACCACCGCGCGCTTCGGCTCCGAGCCCCTCGCCTCGAATCAGAAGGTCGCGGTGGTGATGCAGGCCGCCCCTGGGCGCCGCACCCGTATTTCCCAACACCTGGCAGGTCGACGGCCGCCGCAGGGTCCCCGCGCTCCGGGGGCGGACGTATACCGCAGGGACGGCGTCGCCACCGCCCGCTCACCCCCACCGGCCTCCGCATCACTGTCACGGATCTGGTCTCCGTGCCGCACGTGGGGATCGCGCTTTTAGGGGCGTTCGGGGGAGGAGGAAGTCGGCCGGGAGGGCGACACCTACCTCGTCCCGCCGGGCGGCTACTGCGCGACCACCTACCCGATCGAGCCCGATGCCTCCACGGCCGTTCGACGCTCCGGGCTGCGTGCGCAAGACGTTCCCGGCCTTCCACGAGGCCTTCGCGGCCCTGCCGCTACCCTCCTGATCATGACCGCTCCCGAGCCCACCATCGTCGCGACCTCGGGCGGCCACCGCATCGGTGACCGCACCCGGGTGACCTTCCACTCGCTCGTGCACCACGCCGTGGAACTGTCGGGGGTGAACGGGCGGAGGCCGAAGGTCATGTACGTCGGTACGGCGGTCGGGGACTCCGAGCACATGACCGCGCGCATGAGCGAGGCCGCGCGGGTCGCGGGCTTCGACCTGACGCCGCTCGCGCTCTTCCCGATGCCCAACATCGAGGACATCGAGTCGGCGGTCCTGGAACAAGACGTCGTGTGGGTCATGGGCGGTTCGGTCGCCAACCTGCTGGCCGTCTGGCGCGTGCACGGCCTCGACCGGATACTCCGCCGCGCCTGGCGGTCCGGCGTGGTCCTGAGCGGCGTCAGCGCGGGTTCCATCTGCTGGTTCCGGGGCGGGACGACGGACTCCTTCGGCCCCCGACTCCGCCCGGTGACAGACGCGTTGGCGTATCTCCCGTACGGCAACGGCGTGCACTACGACAGCGACGAGGGGCGGCGGCCCCTGGTGCACCGCCTCGTCGCCGACGGGACGCTGCCGGAGACCCACTGCACGGACGACGGGGTCGGGCTCGTCTACCGGGGCACGCGCCTGGTGGAGGCGGTCGCCGAACTCCCGGGCAAGGGGGCGTACATGGTGCGACGCGAGGGCGACACGGCGGTGGAGGAGCGAGTCACGCCCCGCCTCCTTCCCGAGCCGCGCCGGTCGTAGCAGCACGACGGGGAAGGGAGGGTCCCGCGGTGTCGGGTGCTCGTGTGGAAGAGGCGCTGGCCCGATCGCCGGGGCCTCGTTCACACCGAGTCCGAGGCGGAGAGGCGTCGACGGCTGCTCGTCGAGATCTTCGGGTCGATCGGCACCATCCGTACTGACGCCGGGCGTTAGGCGGTCGCGCGACGGGGCCCCGGGCGGCCTCGCCCGGGGCCGCGTGCCACGTCACCACTCCTGGACGCGGCGTCCCGCGCCCTGCGGCTGCTCTCGGGGGCGGCGGGGCTGGGGTTCGAAGAGGGACGCGGGGGCGGAGTCGTCGGGGTGCTGGAGGGGAACGTCCGGGCGGTCGGCCTGCCAGGCCCGCCAGGACTGCCGGGGTTGCCGGGATTCCCGGGGCTCCGGCCGCTCCCGCTGCCGCTGCCGGGTGGCCGTGCGGTCCCACTCGCCGTCGCCCAGCACGAGCAGCGGGTCGAACATCACGACGACGCCCGCGAGGAGCAGAAAGATGACCGGCCCGATGAGCATGGGCAGGAGGATCGTCGTGGGTGATTCGCCGGTGAACGTGCCGCCGGTGGTGCCGTGGAGGTGCACCCCGACCGCGGCCATCCCGGTGTAGTGCATGCCGGACACGGCGACCCCCATCACCAGGCTGGCCCCCAGGCTGGTCAGGAAGCCCCGGATCGACACGGCCGCCCAGAGCGCGGCGGTCGCGGCGACGATGGCGATGCCCACGGAGAGGGCCACGATGGCGATGTCGTACTGGATATAGCCGTTCAACTGGATGGCGGCCATGCCCAGGTAGTGCATGGCGGCCACGCCGAGGCCCGTGACGGATCCCGCCGCGCAGAGGGTGGACCTGCTGACGCCGCGGTAGCCCACGGCGAAGACCCCGATGCCGACGACGGTGATGGCGACGGCGAGGCTGAGCACCGTCAGTCCGACGTCGTAGTGGATGGGGCTCTCCTTCACGCGGAAGCCGACCATCGCGATGAAGTGCATCGTCCAGATGCCGCAGCCGATGCTCGCGGCCCCCAGGGCCAGCCAACCGGGCTTCCAGGAGCGCTCGTTGTAGACCGACCTGACCACACAGCGCAGTCCGAGCGCGGCGCCCAGACAGGCCATGACATACGCGGCCACCGGGGTGACCGCACCGTAGCTGAAACCGTCGACCGTGCCTTGCATATGCCAAATCCCCCCGATACATGGCCAGTTGCGCAGTGGCTGGTTGCGGGAGGCAAGTCTGGTGCAAGCGCGTACCGCAGCGCTCCGTTTTCCAAGAGTTACTGTCGGTATCTGTTCGGCGGGTGATCGGCTTTGGGTGACTCGATACTGATTCGCGGTCAAAATCCGCGACGCACAGGGCCTGAGCTTGAGTTTTCAAGCTCAGGCCATGGGTTGACGGCAGGTGGTCGGTGTTACGCCGCGTCGTTGAGGAGCCGCCCAAGGTGCTCCCGTCCCGCCGCAAGGAGTTCCGGCAGCGGCGCGGCGCCCTCGTACCACCGCTTCTCGTACTCCCAGCAGAGCCAGCCGTCCCACTCCTTGCGGGAGAGGAGTTCGACGCACTCGCCGAGCGGAAGGACGCCCGCGCCGAGCGCGAGCGGGGTGGTGTCCTCGGCGGAGGCGATGTCCTTGACCTGGACGTAGCCGAGGAAGGGGGAGAGGGCGGCGTAGGACTCGGCGGGCTGTTCGCCGCCGAGCCAGGTGTGCATCACGTCCCAGAGCGAGCCGACGCTGCCGTGGCCGACGGGACCGAGCACCCGGATCGCGTCGGCGCCGGTGCGGTGCGAGTCGTGGGTCTCCAGCAGGACGCGTACGCCCCGGTCGGCCGCGTCCTCCGCCGCCGTGCCGAGGCGCCGTGCGGCGATCGCGTCGGCCTCCTCCATGCTCTGGCCGCCGGCCAGGTCGGCGCCGGGGAAGACACGGACGAAGGGGGCGCCCAGGTCCCGGGCCAGGTCGAGGAGGGCGCGGATCTCGTCCAGCACGGGGCCGTCCTCGCCGGGCGCGGCGACCCGCGCGTAACCGGCGACCCCGAGGATCTCCACGCCCGCCGCCTTGAACTCGGCCACCACCTCGGCCCGTTCACCGGCCCCGATGCCCGGATGCACCGGCTCCTCGGGATGGGCACGCAGTTCGACGCCGTGATAGCCGTGCGTCGCTGCGAGCCGCACGACGTCGGCGATGGGGAGACCGGGAACACCGAGGGTGGAAAACGCGAGCTTCATGCCTTCGCACCGTACACGCCGACCGACACGGCGGGGCACCCCACCGGGGGTGGCCGCTCCGAGGGACACCGCGCGGCGGACCTCACGGTCACACACGGCCGGTGGGCGCGCAGGCGCCTTTTAGGGGCGCGGGGAACTGCGCGAGAAGCCCCACTCACCCGCACAGCCCGCGCAGCGCGACCGGCACGTCCAGCGCGGCCCTGCCCCCTCGGCCGCCGGCCGGAGGCCCCCGGTCTACAACCCCAACCGCCAGTCCTGGCCCGTCAGGTCCACGCCGAAGGAGTGGTGGCGCTTCTCGGTGACGAGGGTGAAGCCGTGGCGCTGGTAGAGGCGCCGCGCGGCGGTGAGGCAGTCGTTGGTCCACAGGACCACCTCGCGGTAGCCGGCGGAGCGTGCGAAGTCCACGACCGCGCCGACGAGCCGGTCACCGATGCGCAGCCCCCGCGCGTCCGGTTCCACGAGCAGCAGCCGCAGCCGCGCCACCCCGGGCGCCTCGTCCCGTACGCACATCACGCACCCCACCGGCCGCCCGTCCAGCTCGGCGATCCACACCCGCTCCCGGCGCGGATCGTGGTCCTCCGCGTAGTCCGCGACGATCCGCGCCACCAGCGCCTCGTACTCCCCGTCGAACCCGTACTCCGCCGCGTACAGGGCCGCGTTGCGCTGCACGATCCAGCCCAGGTCGCCGGGGTGCGGCTCGCGCAGCCGGACGTCGTCGGGGCCCGGCCGCCGACGGTCCTCCAGGATGGCCCGGATGTCGCCCATCGCCTCGGTCAGCCGGGTCCGATCGGCGGGTGGCACGGTCGACAGCAGCGATGCCACCGCCTCGTCGGACCGCTCGCTCAGCAGCGCGGCCGTCTCCCGCCCGCGCGCGGTGAGCGTCACCCGCTGCCGGCGCGGATCCTCCGCCGACCGCGACCGCTCGGCCAGCCCGTCCTTCTCGAACTTCGCCAGCAGCCGGCTCAGGTACCCCGAGTCCAGCGACAGCTCCGCCCGTAGCTCCGCCGCCTCCGCGCGCGCGGTGTGCGCCAGCTCCCACAGCACCCGCGCCTCCGTGAGCGTGTAGGGGGCGTAGACCTGACGGCCGTAGTCCAGCGCGCCGATGACGTTCGTGTAGAAGCGGTTGAACGCGCGGATGTCCTGCACGGTCATGACGGATCGCCCCCTCCTGGCCTGCTTTTCTCTGACCCAGTCAGCAGAATAGCTGACTGGGTCAGAGAAGGTGGCTCGGAGAAGGGTGAGTGGTGTGTGGGGCCGCCTCAGATGTCCCGCCGTTCCAGCGGCTTCGTCGCCGGGCCCTGGACGATGCGGCCCTCGGTGTCGAAGCGGGAGCCGTGGCAGGGGCACTCCCAGGTGCGTTCGGCGCGGTTGAAGCCGACCAGGCAGCCCATGTGCGTACAACGGGCGGAGACGGCGTGGAGCGAGCCGGCCTCGTCGCGGTGGACCGCGCAGGGATGGCCGCCGACCCGGACGATCGCGCCGTCCCCCGGGGCGATGGCCTCCACGGAGTTGCCCCCGGCCGCGCCGATCCGGTCGCCGACGAAGTGCCGGGCCACCTGCGCCTGGTGCTTGAGGAAACTCGGCGCCTCCCGCATCGCGCTGAGCACCCGGCGCGGGTCGTACAGGTCGCTCCACGGCGACTTGTGCCCGGTGATCTGCTCGGCCAGCAGCCGCCCGGCCATGATGCCGCCGCTCATGCCCCAGCCGCCGAACCCGGTCGCCACCCAGCTGTGCCGGCTGCCCGCGTGGAAGGGACCGACGAGGGGGACGGAGTCGGTGGAGTCGTTGTCCTGGGTGGCCCAGCGGTGCGTGAAGTCGAGAGGGCCGAAGCGCTCGGTGGCCCAGTCCGCCAGCAGCCCGAACCGTTCTTCGACCTCGGCGGTGCCCGGAGTGAAGTGCTCCCCGGTGACGATCAGCAGCCGCCGCCCCTCGTCGTACGGGGCGGTCCGCACCGAACGGGTGCGCTGCTCCTGCGTGATGTACATGCCGTGCGGGTCGGCGTCGGCCGGGACCGGCGCGGCCAGGACGAGTTCGCGGCGCGAGGAGAGCCGGGTGAAGAGCAGCGCCCGGTCGAAGACGGGGTAGTGCGTGGCGACGACGACGTCCCCGGCGGTCACCGTGAACCCGGCCTCGGTCGTCAGCCGGCACGGCGACCCCTCCTTGAGCCGCACCACCCGCGTCCCCTCGTGCACGGCCGCGCCCTGCCGCACCAGATCGTCGACCAGGGCGAGGAGGTACCTACGGGGATGGAACTGTGCCTGCTCCGCGACCCGCACCGCCCCCGCGACCGGGAACGGCAGCCCCGTCTCCGTCACGAACTCGGCGGGCAGCCCGGCCTCCCGCGCCGCCTCCGCCTCGGCCCGCAGCTCCGCCACGCCCCCCTCGTCCTCGGCGTACGTGTAGGACGCCGCGTCCTCCCAGTCGCAGGCGATCCCCAGCTCCTCCACCACCTCGGCGGCGTGCCGGATCGCCTCGGTCTGCGACCGCGCGTACAGCGCGGCGGCCTCCGCGCCCCGGGTCCGCCGCAGCCGGTCGTAGATCAGGGTGTGCAGGGCGGTCACCTTGGCGGTCGTGTGCCCGGTGACGCCGGCGGCGACCCGGTCCGCCTCCAGCAGGGCCACCCGCCGCCCCCGCCGCGCCAGCTCCCACGCCGTACTGATCCCCGCGATCCCCGCCCCCACCACCGCCACGTCGACGACCAGCTCCCCGTCCAACGCCGGGTACGCGCCCTCCTGTGGGGCGCTCTCGATCCAGTACGACTTCTGCTCCGGCTGCTTGTGCTGCATGACTCGGGGGTCCCTTCAGTCGGACGGCGGCTGGGTGCGGCGCTGGTCGTCGGCGGCGGCTGCTGCGCTGGGGGCGGTGGGGGTAGTGCCCTGGGTGAGCCCGCGTTCAGCGGCGGGGGTCCGGCGCCGGTGGCTGGTGTCGCACCACGGGTAGATACGGCTGCGGCGGCAGGTGCACAGGGCCACGCAGAAGCGGTCCGACGACACGGTCGTCCCGTCCTCCAGCGTGACCTCGACCGGCCCTTCGACGAGGAGCGGACCGGGGCGACGCTGCAGGGTGACGCGGCGGCGTCCGGCGGGAACGTCAGACACGGATGATCACCTGTTCTTCCTTCTCGCGGACGACTCCCGGAGATCCGCCCGTCGACCGTTGTCCAATCGACCGCCGTGCCGTCGACTGCCGTGCCGTCGACTGCCGTGCCGTCGACTGCCGTGCCGTCGACCGCCCGGCCATCGACGTGGCCCTCCGCCCCCCGAGGGGGCGTGATCCGTCCTCCTCAGACCGGTGTGCGGAGTGACGACCGGCCCGCTCGCCACGCTCCGAGGAGACGGTCGGCCAGGGCGTCCTCCAGGTGGTTGGTGGCGTCGACGCCGAAGGCGACGTCGGCGTCCAGCTGTGGCTCCTCCTCCAGCAGCCCGGCGACGACCTCCCGCCGTACGACCTGCTCGTGCACGGCGTCGGCCTCGACGTGCTCGTCGTAGAAGTGCTCGGCGGCGGCGCCGGCCCCGGTCCGCCGCATGGCGCGGGCGAGCCGGCGGGAGCCGGGGGAGGAGGTGATCTCGACCGTCGCGAAGTGGCCCACCAGGGCGCCGCGCAGCGCCCGGTGCAGGCCGAAGAGGGACATCAGGTTCACCAGGGCGAGCGCCTCGGCTCCGGCGGCGTCCACATAACGGCCGTACGTCGGGTCGAGCCCGAGATCGGTCATGAGGTCGGCGAAGAGGCGTGCGTGCACCCGCTCGGCGCGGCCCCCGCCGAACTCGTCGAACTCGACGGCCGCCATGCCCGCCTTGGCCCGCCCCCACAGCCGGGGCAGCACCCAGGCGTGCGGGTCGGCCTCCTTGAGGTGGTACAGCGACCGCTGCGCCGCGTACTCGCGCACCTGCCACAGTTCGCCCTCGTCCTGGAGGAACTCGCCGATCCCGCCGCCGTCGTCGGCCGCCGGTTCCACGAGCAGCTCGTCCAGGGCCTCCCGGGCGCTCACGTGCAGGGTCGCCCGGTCGCGCAGGCTTTCGAGGAACGGCCACTCCAGGGCCGCCCGGCAGCGCAGCAGCTCCGGGTCCCATTCGAGGTCGGCGTCGACGTCGGCGAAGCCTCGGTAGTGCAGTTCGTAGCAGAGGTAGAGGGCGAGCTGGAGGTCCTCGCCGAAGGGGTCGGCCCCGGCGATCTCCCGGCTCTCGGGCGGCGCCCCCTCGCCCCGCAGAAACCGCGTGACGGCAGCCGAGACCGCCCCCCTGCTCTCCGGCAACACCGGCCCTGCCACCTGGGTCTCCATGCGCGCCGAGTACCCGTGAACCACGAGCTACTCACCGGCCGCCCGAGCGAAGGGGGCTCCCCTGTGCGGGGAGCCCCCTTCCACTCCGCCCGGTCGCGCGACCACGGCCGGGGTCCCAGGGGCCGTGGCCCGTGAGACCCCGGCGAGGAGCGGCAGAACCATGCGCGAACCACGCGCCACCGGTCACGGGCCACGGATGCGAGTTCACCGCCCGCTGGCCCTGACTCCCTGGCCGCGGGCGGCCGACCACAGGTCGTTGCCGCAGGTGGCAGGTGGCAGGTGGCAGGTGGCAGGTGCAGGTGGCAGGCCACCGGTCGCCGCCAGGGGCCGCAGGCCGCGGGTCGTGCCCACGGGCCGCGGCCCCGGCTCGCACCGGTCGCGCTCGGGCGGCGGCGTCAGATGCCGGCGCGTCGCGCCGGGCGCTGCGGCTCGCCCGTGCGCTCCTGCACGCGCTCCTGCGCCTTGCCCTTCATCTTCTTCGCCTCGCCGCGGGCCTGCTGCATCTTGCCCTCGGCCTGCTGGGCGCGGTCGCCGGTGACCTTCCCGGTCATCTCCTTGGCCTTGCCCTTGATCTTGTCCATGTTGCCCTTGTCCTTGGCAGCCATGGTTTCCTCCTTGGTGGGGGGTGACTTTCCCGCCCAACGTACGGCGGCCCGGTGACGCTCGCGCGTCGAAGCGTCACGTTCCGTGAAACCCCGTGCTCAGCCGAACGCGATGCGCTCGACCTCCCGCAGCTGAGCAGCGCCGACGCGGCCGTCCTCCAGGGACAGCAGCCACGGCACCAGTTCGGGCGTGGCGTGCGTCTCGCCGTAGAAGCCGAGGCGGAGGTCGGCGAGCCCGTCCTCGACGAGCCAGCGGTCGAGCGCGTCGGCGAGGTGCAGGTCCGCCGCCTCGGTACGGGCCTTGGCCCAGACGTCGAGCCAGGGCGCGAGGGTCCCCGTGGTGACCGAGAGCGTCTCCAGCACGTCGGTGACGTGTCCGACGCTCGGGTGGGTGTGCAGGGCCGCGCGCCACCAGAGGTACCAGACCTCCTCCAGGGCCCGACGCTCCGCCGTGGGCCAGTCGCGCCAGCCGGCGGCGAGCAGCCGGGAGGCGACGAGCCCGTGGTCGAGCTCGTCGGCGACGAGGAGGCGGACGATCCGGGGTGTCAACCGGCGGTACAGGGCGGGGAAGTCGTCCCAGTGGTCCGGGGCCTTGTGAGCGACGGAGTACACCAGCTTCTCCGGCACCGCACCCAAGGGACCGGCCAGGAAGTCGAGTTCCGCCTCGGTGAAGCAGTGGGTGCAGCCGCCCAAGGGCGCCGAGGACTTGGCGAGAGGCGCGAAGGCGGCGTCCAGGGTGTCGAGCGCGTCCCGCAGCCGCTGCCGGGGGAGATGGACCGAGATGCCGGCCGAGAGATCGGTCACGGAAACACACCTGACGGGACTCCATCCGGCCACGCCGGAGAAGAGAGCGAAGCTACCACGGGCGCGGCGGTTTTCAGGGGCGCGGGGAACTGCGCGAGAACCCTCACCGATCCCGCACTCGAACGCGGCCCTCGCGGGGATGCGGCCAGGTTTTCAGGGGCGCGGGGAACTGCGCGAAAACCCCCGCCGACCCCCACCCAAACCCAAACCCGAACCCCCGCCGACCCGCACCCCCGCCGACCCGCACCCAAACCCAAACCCGAACCCCCGCCGACCCGCACCCCCGCCGACCCGCACCCAAACCCGAACCCCCGCCGAGGCACACCACCCCGCCCCCCCCCGGCGGAGCCCCCGTCACCCCTCCCGAGGCACCCCACTGGACCCCCGCACCATCAACTCTCCCCGGACCGTGGCGATCCCACCCGGCGGCGGCTCCTCGCGCCCCATCGCGATCCGCCCGGCCCGAGCCCCCGCGTCCGACAGCGGCAACCGCACCGTCGTCAGCGCCGGCACCGCGTCGATACTGAACGGCAGGTCGTCGAACCCGGCCACGGACACGTCGTCCGGGATCCGCAGCCCGGAGTCCCGCAGCGCCGCACAAGCTCCCAGCGCCACCGTGTCGTTGGCGGCGACCACGGCCGTCAGCGAGGGATCCCGGCGCAACAGCTCCAGCGTCGCCTCGTACCCGGAGAGCCGGTCGTAGCGGCCGTACACGGTCCACCGGGGATCGTCCTCGATCCCGGCGGCGGCCAGCGCCGCCCGGTGGCCCTCCAGCCGGTGCCGCGTCGTCGTCCGCTCCTCCGGCCCGGCGATGTACCCGAGCCGCCGGTGCCCCAGCCCGATCAGGTGCTCGGTCAGCAGCTGACCGCCGCCCCGGTTGTCGAAGGTGATCGCGATGGCCTCCGGCGTGGGCGGCCGCCCGCACAGCACCACCCGCGTCCCGGCCTCCGCCAGCTTCCGCAGCTTGTTGCCGACGGCGGCCAGATGCGCCGGGTCCTCGATGGCCCCACCGGTCAGCACCACGGCCGCGGCCCGCTGCCGCTGCAACAGCGTGAGATAGGTCAGCTCGCGCTCCGGGGAGCCGCCCGTGTTGCACACCACACCCAGCCGCTCCCCGCCCGCGCGCCCGCCCGGCCCGCCGATCTCGGACTGGATGGCCGCGGCCATGATCCCGAAGAAGGGGTCGGCGATGTCGTTCACCAGGATGCCGACCAGGTCGGAGGTGGCGGCGGCGAGCGCGCTCGCGGGACCGTTGAGGACGTACTCCAGCTCGTCGACGGCCTTCAACACCCGCTCGCGCGTGGACGCGGCCACCGGATAGTTCCCGTTGAGCACCCGGGAGACGGTCGCCGGCGACACCTGCGCACGGGCCGCCACGTCCGCCAGGGTCACAGTCATCGTTTTCTCGTCCTCCGGTGCGCGTCTCGTTCGGGCTGTCGGGGAACCATACGACCGCGACCACTGTTCGCCCCCTCGAACAGCTCGCCGTTCGCCCCCTCGAACAACTCGACCCCCTCGCGGTCTTGTCCAGACCGCTGCTCAGAGGCTAGCTTCTTATCGAATAGAAAGCGCTTGCTGTGACGCTCACCCTTTCGTCGGGCGTACGCGGCGCCCGACGCGTACGCACAAACGAACGCACACCAACGAAGGGACCGGCCGTGACACGCAAAACCGTTCGGATCGCCATGAACGGCGTGACGGGACGCATGGGCTACCGCCAGCACCTCGTCCGCTCGATTCTCGCCATCCGAGAGCAGGGCGGTCTCGACCTCGGCGACGGCACCGTGCTGTGGCCGGAGCCGATCCTCGTCGGCCGCCGCGAGCACGCGCTCAAGGCGCTCGCCGAGCGGCACGGCCTGGACCCGGCGAACGTCTCCACCGACGTCGACGCGGTCCTCGCGGACCCGACCGTCGAGATCTACTTCGACGCCCAGGTCACCTCGGCCCGCGAGGCGGCGATCAAGAAGGCCATCGCCGCCGGCAAGCACATCTACACCGAGAAGCCGACCGCCACCGGCCTCGACGGCGCCCTGGAGCTGGCCCGGCTCGCGAACGCCGCCGGCATCAAGCACGGCGTCGTCCAGGACAAGCTGTTCCTGCCGGGCCTGCTGAAGCTCAAGCGCCTCATCGACGGCGGCTTCTTCGGCCGCATCCTCTCCGTCCGGGGCGAGTTCGGCTACTGGGTCTTCGAGGGCGACTGGCAGGAGGCCCAGCGCCCCTCCTGGAACTACCGCGCGGAGGACGGCGGCGGCATCGTCGTCGACATGTTCCCGCACTGGGAGTACGTCCTGCACGAGCTGTTCGGCCGCGTGAAGTCCGTGCAGGCGCTCACCGCCACGCACATCCCGCAGCGCTGGGATGAGCAGGACAAGCCCTACGACGCCACGGCCGACGACGCCGCGTACGGCATCTTCGAGCTGGACGGCGGCGCGATCGCCCAGATCAACTCCTCCTGGGCCGTCCGCGTCAACCGCGACGAACTGGTGGAGTTCCAGGTCGACGGCACCGAGGGCTCGGCGGTGGCCGGCCTGCGCAACTGCCGCGTCCAGCACCGCTCCGCCACCCCCAAGCCGGTGTGGAACCCCGACATCCCCGCCACCTACTCCTTCCGCGACCAGTGGCAGGAGGTGCCGGACAACGCCGAGTTCGACAACGGCTTCAAGGCGCAGTGGGAGCTGTTCTTCAAGCACGTCTACGCCGACGCGCCCTACCACTGGGACCTGCTGGCCGGCGCGCGCGGCGTCCAGCTCGCCGAACTGGGCCTGAAGTCCTCCGCCGAGGGCGTCCGTCTCGACGTACCGGAGATTCAGCTGTGACGATCCAACTCCCGGGCACCGATGGGGTGTTGAAGGCTTACACCCCGCGCACCGAGCCCCTGGCGGTGTCCCCCGGCACCCCGCTCACCTCCCGTACGGTCTTCTCGGCGGCGCACGTCGTCGCGGACCCCTTCGCGGACGTCTCCCCGGACTCGCCCGCCGCCGTCGACTGGGACGCCACCCTCGCCTTCCGCCGCCACCTGTGGTCGCACGGCCTGGGCGTCGCCGAGGCGATGGACACCGCGCAGCGCGGCATGGGCCTCGACTGGACGGGCGCGGCGGAGCTGATCCGCCGCAGTGCCGCGGAGGCTCGGAGCGTGGGCGGCCGCATCGCGTGCGGCGTCGGCACCGACCAGCTCACGGGCCCCGCCTCCCTGCCGGACATCCGCAAGGCGTACGAGGAGCAGTTGGCGCTCGTCGAGGAGTCGGGCGCCCAGGCCATCCTGATGGCCTCGCGCGCGCTGGCCGCCGCCGCGCGGGGCCCCGAGGACTACCTGGAGGTCTACGGCCACCTGCTGCGCCAGGCCGCCGAGCCGGTCGTCCTGCACTGGCTCGGCCCCATGTTCGACCCGGCCCTCGACGGCTACTGGGGCTCGCCGGACCTGGACGCGGCGACGGAGACCTTCCTCGCCGTGATCGCCGCGCACCCCGACAAGGTCGACGGCATCAAGGTCTCCCTGCTGGACGCCCAGCGCGAGATCGACATCCGCCGCAGGCTCCCGCAGGGCGTCCGCTGCTACACGGGCGACGACTTCAACTACCCCGAGCTGATCGCGGGCGACGAGAAGGGCTTCAGCCACGCGCTGCTCGGCATCTTCGACCCGCTGGGGCCCCTGGCGGCCGAGGCGGTCCGCGTGCTGGACACGGGTGACGTGCAGGGCTTCCGGAACCTCCTGGACCCGACCGTCGAACTCTCCCGCCACCTCTTCCAGACGCCCACCCGCTTCTACAAGACGGGCGTGGTCTTCCTGGCGTGGCTGGCCGGCCACCAGTCGCACTTCACGATGGTCGGCGGCCTCCAATCGGCCCGCTCCCTCCCGCACTTCGCCCGCGCCTACGAACTCGCCGACGGCCTGGGCCTGTTCCCGGACCCGGCGCTGGCGGAGACCCGGATGAAGAACCTGCTCTCCCTGTACGGAGTGGCCCAGTGAGCACCGGTACCGGACTTGAGCGCTTCTCCATCAACCAGATGACGGTCAAGCAGTTGTCGATGCCCGAACTGGTCGCCGGTTGCGTGGAGTTGGGCATCACTGGCGTGGGCCTGTGGCGTGAGCCGGTGGCCGAACACGGCCTGGAGGCCACGGCCAAGCTGGTTCGCGACGCGGGCCTCGCGGTCACGACCCTTTGCCGGGGCGGCTTCTTCACGGCGATCGACCCGGCCGAGCGGGCGGCGGCGCTGGCTGACAACCGCAAGGCGATCGACGAGGCGGCGACGCTCGGCACGGACACCCTCGTCCTGGTCTCGGGCGGCCTCCCGTCCGGCTCGAAGGACCTGCACGGGGCACGGGAGCGCATCGCCGACGCCCTGTCGGAACTGGGCCCGTACGCGGCGGCGAACGGCGTCCGTCTTGCCATCGAGCCGCTGCACCCGATGTTCGCCTCGGACCGCTGTGTGGTGTCGACGCTGTCCCAGGCGCTGGACATCGCCGAGCGCTTCCCGGCGGAGCAGGTGGGTGTGACCGTGGACACCTACCACATCTGGTGGGACGACACGGCCCCGGCGGCGATCGCCCGCGCGGGCGCCTCCGGCCGTATCCACACCTTCCAACTCGCCGATTGGATCACCCCGTTGCCCCAGGGCGTCCTGACCGGCCGCGGTCAGATCGGCGACGGCGCGATCGACATGCGCGAATGGAAGTCCTACGTCGAGGCGGCGGGCTACATCGGCCCGATCGAGGTGGAGCTGTTCAACGACGAGCTGTGGGCGGGCGACGGGCGGGAGCTCCTGGCCGAGACGGCCCGGCGGTTCGTGGAACACGCGGTGTAGTCCTTCGGTGGTGAGCCGGGCGGGTGGTCGGCGCCCGGCTCACCACCGATCACACACCACCGACACTTGCCGCCGACGGGCGTATACGTCGCGTATACTCGCCGCATGTCCGACGTCATGATCCGTGTGCCCGCCGAAGTCCGTGACCAGCTCGCCGCCGTGGCCGAGGCCCGGGGGACGAGTCTTCGCGCCCTCATGCAGGACATAGCCGCTCAGACACTGACACCCGAGCAGATCAAGGAGCGTGCAGACCGCACCCGGGCCCTGCTCGCCGAACGCTTCGGGCACGAGGTGTCCGAGGAGGAGTCGGCGGAGATGCGGCGCAAGATGCGGGAGGCCACGGCTGCCCACAGGGCCGCCCTCGCGCAGGTGGAGCCGTCGCCTTGAGCCAGATCGAACACTATGTCCTCGACGCGCCCACTCTGGTGGCGCTGGGTGGTGACAAGCAGGTCTCCGGCCTCATCCACGCCGCGGCGGCCAGCGACGATGTCCGCCTGTGGGTGCCGGTGCTGTGTCTGCTGGAGGCCGAGCGCCGTCGTGCGGGCATGGTCGACCACGTGGGTGTCCTGGTGGACGTGCTGTCCGTGATCGACGACGACTACGCGATGGCCGTGACGGTCGCCGACCTGGGGCGAACAGGGGTCGCCCAGGACGCCTCGGCCGCCGTTCACGCCGCGAGGCCGAACCAGATGATTCCGACGGGGGCGTTGATCGCCACAGTGGAACCGCGTGCGTACGACGGACTCGGCGTCGGGGTCATGGACCTGAGACGCTGACCGGCGGAGCGGGGGCGGGGTGACGTGAGTCCGGCTCACCGCCCGGGTCGGACCTGGCGGACCTCGACCTGCTTGCCGTAGAGCGGCTTGAGATCGTCGAGGTCGGAGGTCAGGACGGTCACGGGGGGGGCGTGCCGCGCGGGCGGTGGGGGCGACGATCGCGTCCAGGGCGTACTTGTGCCGGCCGATCCTGCCGCCCGGTCGCCGAACATCTCACGCTCTGCCGCGTCGAGTTCCTCTTGGGAGGGGGCCGCGCATCCCCTCGTTCGCGGCGATGAGTTCGTCGAGCTGGTCCCGCTCGATCTGCCGCTGGACGGCGCCACGGCTCACCGCAGCGGGATCACGACGGCCATGCTCACCGCGAAGCTGAGGGTGATGACCGCGTAGTGCCTGGCCTTCAGCTTCTCGATGGGGCGGCCGAGGCGGATCAGTTCGTCCTGGCGCTTGGACCAGCCGGTGAAGGCCACGTGGTTGATCGCGAAATTGATCGCGACGGCGATGAACACCAACACGGCCATGCGGGGCTCCCCGTTCCTCTCCAGGGGCAGCCCTTGCAGGGCCCCGTAGGCCGCCACGGCCAGCACGAGCGCCACCGCCTCCCACTTGCCCCTGCGCGTACTGGGGAACAGGGACGCGAACAGCGTCGCCAGGGCGACGGCGGCCACGGCGGCGAGAATCCACAGAGTGTCCAAGGTCCGAGTCTCCTACAGAAACCGGGCCATGAGCCCCACGGTCGCGGTGAAGGTGAGGAAGAAGACCACGGTCTGCCTGGTGGTGAGTCTGTCCCACGGTTGGCCCGAACGCGCCCGCTCCTGCTGGCGCCTGATGTGTCCGGTGAAGACTACGCGCATCAGCGCCAGGCCGAGCGCGGTGGCGGTGAACAGCATCAAGGCTATGGGGTCCCCGTCGGCCTCCTCGGCAGGAACAGTCAGACCCACGAAGACGGCCGCCCCGAGGACGGGCAGGACGGCCTTCCACCAGTCCTTCCTCGCGGGGACCAGCGACCAGAGCGCCACGGCCAGGGCGACCCCGGCCACGGCGGCGGCGATCCACCACTCGGTGCGGGAGAAATGGGAGGTGAACATGGGCGGGCCTCGTGAAGTACCCGGGTCAGAGCGACGGGTCGATCACAGTGACCGGTGTCCAGTTCCAGCGTTGCTCGCTGTCCAGCGTGCAGCCCCACTGGATCAGCTCCACGTCGTTCGCCCTGCTGGCGTGAGGAACGGCGAGACAGTAGTCGCTGCTGAGGTTGCGCAGCCGGTGGGCGGAGTCCCAGATCCAGGTCTGCTGTTCGTTGCCGCTGCACGGCCGTTGGATGACGGCGGCCCCTTGGTTCTCGGACGCGATGGAGAGACACATATTGCTGTCGTAGTTGCTGAGTCTGACGCGGTCCCCGTTTCCTCCCGGGATGCTCAGGGTGCGCCAGACCTGGTCCCGGTTGCTGGTGCACTCCCACTGGACCGCGGCCCTTCCGCTGACCTGGCTGCTGCCGGGAATCGCCATGCATTTTCCGGAGTTGCCGTTCTTGATCCGCCTGTGCTCGTCGAGCGCACTGGCCGTCGACGACGAGAACAGCACGGACGTGGCCGCGAGTGTGAACCCGGCGGTGCCGATCACCGCTTTGCGCAACGTGGACATGAGGGAGCTGTGACTCGCTTTCCTGGTCAGGGAGTTGTGCGGGAGCCGCCTGATCAGGATGCGCGGTGCGTCCCGGGCTGTCCTTAACTGTGCGTCCACGGACGCGTTGCCTACGCGTCCACCCCGTTCGCCCGCGCGCGCCCCGCCCCCGCCCGGTACTCCGTCGGCGACATCCCGTACGCCCCCCGGAACGCCCGTGTGAAGTCGGACGCTCGGACCAGGCCCCAGCGGGCGGCGATGGTGTGGATGGGCGTGGCGGCGAGGGCCGGGTCCGCCAGGTCGCGGCGGGCGCCTTCGAGGCGTTGGGCGCGGATCCAGGCCGCGACCGTCTCCCCGGGGCTGTGCTCCTGGAACAGCCGGTGCAGATAGCTCAGCGAGATGTGGTGCGCCGCCGCTATCACCGGCGGCGTCAGCTCCGGGTCGTGCAGGTTCTGCCGGACGAACGCCCGTATCCGGGTGGTCAGCGCCCGCTCCCGCGTCTCCGGCGGCAACTCCTCCTCCGCCTCCAGCACCTGCGCGAACCAGGCGGCCAGCAGGTCCACCACGACGGTGCCCAGGCGCGGCGCGTCGGACGGCTGGAGGGCGTCGGCCTGCTGCTCCAGACCCGTGAGGAACCCGGTCAGCAGCGCGCCCACCCCGTCCCGCGCCGCCAGCCGCCGCCCCAACAACCGCTGGACGCGCGCGGGCGGCAGCGGCAGCAGCGCCTTCGGGAAGTCCAGCCCCACGCCCCAGATCACCTGACGGCCCATCCCGGCCGGCGCGTGCACCTCGTACGGCCGTGACGTGTCGCTCAGCCACAGGTCGCTCGGGCCGTACGCCTCGGTCCGCCCCACATGCTCGAACCCCAGCCCGCCGCCGAGCACCAGCGACAGGTGGTACATCTCGGGATCGGACTGCCGCACCAGCTTCTCGGTGCGCCGGAACCCCGTCACCAGATGCGCCGTCGGCCACACCAGCACCGGCCCCAGCTCCATCAGCCGCTGCCGCGCCCAGAAGTCGTCAGCGAACTCACAGTGCATCTCGCTGGGCGCGATCGCCTGGTGCATCAACTCCCGCCAGTAGTCGAACCGGTGCTCCTTGAGCACGTCGTCGCTCCGGAACACCGTTCCGATCATGGTGCGTTCAGCCCTGGGCGACGGCCGCGTACGGGACGAAGTCGGCCCAGGCGGTGGGGGAGAGGGTGAGTTGGGGTCCGGTGGGGTTCTTGGAGTCGCGGATGTGGATGGTGTGGGGGAGAGGTGGGGCTACGGCCACTTCGACGCAGTCGTCGCCGTCACCGCTGCTGTAACTGCTCTTGAACCAGGACAGTTCGCTGGTGCTCATAGGTCCCCTCGCATCCGCTGCAACAGGCTCACAGAGTCCGGGATGGTGAGAGCCTGTGACCGCATCCTGGCATATCGGCTTTGGAGGACGCTGATCTCTTTTGTCTCGGCGACAAACATCCCGCCACGTTGACCTTCGCAGTACGCGAACCAGCGGTTCTCGGGGGTCTCCAGCAGTCGGATGGGACCGGCCAGCCCGGCGTGCGACTCCCGGACGAGAGGCATGATCTGGATCTCCACGTTCCGCTGCTCGGCGATCTCCAGCACATGATCGAGGAGTTCTCGTGTGACGTCCACACCGCCCGTGCGCCGCAGGAACAACTGCTCTTCCAGAATGAAGCTGAACGCGGTGTTCGGCCGCTCCCGAAGCAGGCGTTGCCGCTCGGCCCGAGCCGTCCACTGCTCCTCGATCTGCTGGTCGTCCAGCAGCGGCAGCCGATCGTCGAACAGCTTCCGTGCGTAGGACTCCGTCTGCAACAGCCCCGGCACCAACCGGCACTCGTACGTATAGAGAGTGATCGCCGATGTCTCCAGCCTGGCCCACTTCCTGAACCACGCCGCCAACCCCGGCTGGCGCCCCAGATGCTGAGCCGCGCGGATCAGCGCACCGGTGTTCCCCAGCGCCCGATCCACCCCCTCCACGAACGCCGCGTCCGGCATCCTCCGACCCAGCTCCACGGACGCCACCATGTGCTTGGAGTAGCCGATGAGGTCCGCCAACTCCTCCCGGCTCAGCCCCGCGTGTTCGCGCAACGCCTGGACCATCGCCCCGAACGTCCGCAGACTGTCGGACGACTCCGGCTCGCCGCCCCCGGCGACTCCGCCGATCCCCGCCACGCCGCCGCTGTCGGCCACCATGGGCCACCTCCCGCGCACCGAACCGCACCATTCCGGCACCCATGGTTACGGGGTGTCACCAGTACCGTCCAGTACGTAACCGTGTACGCTCGCGCAGCGTACACGGGGCGAAGCTGGTGAACCGGCGTCCCCGCAGGCCACATTGGGGGCATGACCGCACCGCCCGCTCCGCAACACCTCATCACCGTGCCCGCGTTCACCCAGCGGTTCAGCTCGACACCGCTGGGCGCCCGCCTCGCCAGACACCTGGCCCTGAACCAGCTGCACGCCTGGGGCATCCGGTACGGCTCGGAGGCCTCCGAGAAGGCGGCCGTGGTCGTCGCCGAACTGGCGGCGAACGCGGTGACGCACGGCCGGGTCCCGGGCCGGGACTTCGAGCTGCGCCTCTCCCTGCCCACCGGCTCCCTCCGCATCGAGATCACCGACACCCGCGCCGAACGGCTGCCGCCCGGCCCCGGCGCCGTACAGCCGGCGGGCCCGCTGGACGACCGCGGCCGTGGCCTGACCCTCGTCGACGCACTCGCCGACCGCTGGGAGGTCCAGGACCGCGTCCCGCCCGGCAAGACGTTCCTGGCCGAGATCGACCTGCCCCGCTGGCTGTCCCTGGTCAGGCGCCTAGGAGTTACAGCTGCCGGGCAGGTAGCTGTAGCCGTCGAGGAAGAGGAGAGGTCCCAGGACGGGGTCCTCGACCACTTCCCAGGACGACACGAAAGGTGACTCGCCGGGCACGTGGAAGGTCATGGACCGGGCGTCGCTGACAACGAAACCCGAGAAGCCCGCGTCGCCCCTGCTGGCCATGAACTCACCGGTATCGGCGAACTCGTACGTCCAGTGCCCTTCGGCGTTGCTGCCGCCGCACCAGACACCGACGACGCTCTCGGGCATCGATGCCTCGACCGGCTCGACTAGCTCGGTGGGTTCTTCCGTGAACTCCTCCGTGAACTCCTCCGTCGGTTCGTCCGTCGGTTCATCGGTGGGTTCCTCGGTGGGCTCGTCCGTCGGCTCCTCGGTGGGCTCGTCCGTCGGCTCCTCCGTGGGCTCGTCCGTCGGGTCCTCCCTGTAGTCGTAGTTCGAAAGATTGCCGGAGTCGTTCGGCGGGGAGTCCGGCCCGCAGGCGCTCGTGGACAGCAGCGCGGCTATGAGAAGCGCCGCATACGCGGCGCCGCGACGGGCGGCAGGGGAGAGGGACAGCATGGGGCCTCCTGATGTGCGAGGTCGTACGAGGTCGTACCGGGTCGTACGGGGGTCGTGTCAGCGGACGATCGCGCTGCGCCCCCACGCCAGTCCGAGGAAGGTGACCAGCATCCACACGGGGCCGACGACGCCCTGGAAGCCGGGCAGGCCGGTGATGCCCGTGAACAGGACGACCGCCAGTACGGGTACGACGCTGAACCAGCCGATCCACCGTGAGATCGTGCGTTCCCGCAACGCCATCCAGGCCACCGCACCGGCCGCGACCACGACGCCGAGCCAGCCGATGAACCCGCCGAAGTCGTTCAGCATGAAGTAGACGAACATCCCGTCCTCGCCGAAGGACCCCTCGTTGAGACCGTCCGGCAGATAGATCGCCAGGGCGCCCTTCCAGCCGTAGCCGTAGGTCAGTCCCGCGGCCGAGGCCGTCAGGGCGCCGCTGACCACGTACGCGGCGGTGCTGGACGGCACCCGCGGCTCGACCTGACGCCGCCACGCCGCCGCCAGGACGAGCAGTAGGGAGACCGTCAGGAAGCCGGCCACGACACCGAGATGCGCCACGGAGCGGCTCAACTCGTCGAGGACCGAAGCCTCGGTGGGGGTCCGCTCGACCGTGCCGGCCCGGACGTCCGCCAGGAGCGTGGCGACTCCTCCGAGCAGGCCCGCCCCGGCCCCGTACAGGGGCCACTTGGCCCTCCCGTCACCGTCCTGCCGAGCCGTGCGCGCCGGGCGGGCATCCGGATCGATGGTGGTCATACCGTCAACTCCCTCTGTGGGTACGAGCGTTACCGATCGGACTGTCGTGGGGGACCAGTCCCGCCGCCCAGGGACACCGGTCCCGTACGGTCGGGACGGTTTCGCCGGATCGCGCCCGGAAAGGTCCTGGATTACGGGAACATGTGGGTGTGAGTCGGGGGCGACGACGGGTGGATCGGCTGCTGCGGCACACCGCGTACGGCATCGCCGGGCTGGGCACGGCGGGTTGTGTGGCGGCGGTGCCCGTGCACGACTGGCTGGCGGAACGCGCGGTCGTCTCGCCCCTGTACTGGTCCGACCTCGTGCTCGGCACGGTCTGGCCGCTGGTGGGCGCCGTCGTCGCCAGGGTCCGTCCGCGCAATCCCGTCTGCTGGCTGATGCTGCTGCCCGCGACGATCGGGCCGTACCACCTGCTGGCCTACTACGCCGGTTACAGCCGCCTGGTCGCCGCCGAGCCCCTTCCCGGTTGGGAGGTGGGGGCCTGGGTCGGCTGCTGGGGCTTCGTCGGTTACTGGTTCGCCACGCCTCTGGTGCCCTTGCTCTTCCCCAACGGCCGCCTGGAAACGGCACCGCGCCGCGTGTGCGCCCGGGCCGTCGTCACGGTCGCCGGGATCGGAACGCTGGCCGCCATGCTGCGGCCCAGTGGTACCGACCCCGTTCCCGGTGTCCCGAATCCCCTGGGGATCGCGGGCTGGGAGTGGCTCCACGCCGTGATGTTCACCTGTTCCGTGGCCACCATGCTCGGCGGCACCCTCGCGGCCGCCGTCTTCCTCGTTCTGCGTACCCGAGCGGCGACCGGCGCGGAACGGGCCCGACTGCAGTGGCTGATGCTGGGCGGGCTGCTGATGGTGTTCTCCTTCTTCTCCCTCCTGCTGGACGACGTCGAACAGCCGGCTCTCGTCGACGATCTCGTCATGCTGATCGGCCTGCTCGGCCCGCCCGCGAGTGTGGCGGTCGCGATGCTGCGGCACGGACTGTTCGACGTGGAACTCGTCCTCGGCAGGGCCATCGTCTTCACCTTGCTGAGCGCGCTCGTCCTCGGGGTGTACGCCGGAGTCGTCGCCGGTGCGCGACTGGTCGCGCCCGGGTCCCTGCTCGGGACCGGTCTGCTCGCCTTCACCGCGCTGATCGCGGCCAACGGACGCGGCGCCGTCCAGGCGGCCGTGGACCGGACGCTGTTCGGGCACCGCCACGATCCGTACGCCGTCGTGGCCCACGTCGGTCGCCGGATCGCTCCGGCCGGCGAGCCCGCGGAAGCCATGCAGCATCTCGTCGACGCCCTGCGGTCCGCGCTGCGACTGCCCTACGCGGCCTTCGAGAGCCCCACCGTGGCGGCGGCCTCCGGCAGACCGGCCGCCGGAGCGGGCCTGCGGTCCTTCCCCTGCCGGGCACTGGGGCGCGAACTCGGCATACTGCGCGTAGGGCGGCGCAGCGTCAACGACCCCTGGACGGAGAAGGAGCAGGCCGCGGTCGAGGAGGTCGCGGACCGCGCCGGAACACTCGCCTACGCCGCCGGTCTCGTCGAGGACATCGCCCGCAGCAGATCACGCATCCTGTCCGTGCGCGAGGAGGAGCGGCGGCGGCTGCGCGCGGACCTCCACGACGGCATCGGCCCCTCCCTGGCCGGCACCGCCCTCCAGCTCGACGCCCTCGTCCGGCGCATCGACGACCCCCAACTCGCGGGCTGCGTCCGGACACTCCGGGACCGGCTCCGCTCCACCGTCACCGATCTGCGCACCCTGGTCCAGGGGCTGCGGCCCGCGGTGCTCGACCAGCTCGGGCTGCCCGGAGCCCTGCGGGAACTGCTGGCCGGATACGACACACCGGCCTGCCACAGCAGTGTCGACGACGCCTGTCACAGTCTGCCGGCCGCCGTCGAGGTCGCCGCCTACGCCATCGCGGCGGAGGCGGTCGCCAACGCCGTCAGACACAGCGCCGCCGGCCGCCTCGAACTGACCGCACGTATGGAGGACACCGTCTTGATCCTGTCGATCCGCGACAACGGACGCGGTATTCCGCCCAAGCACAGGGCCGGTGTCGGACTCCACAGCATGCGGGAGCGCGCGGCCGAGGTCGGAGGCCGCCTCGACGTGACCAGCGCGCCCGGCGAAGGGACCCTCATACGAGCCGGTCTCCCGGTGGGGGAGCAGAGATGAGCTCTCCCAGCCCTGTCCCCGCCCCCGTCCACGACCCGGTCACGGTCCTCGTCGTCGACGACCATCCCGTCTTCCGGGCCGGAATGGCCACCGTCCTCGCCGATCTCCCGGACGTGACGGTCGTCGGTGAGGCGTCCGACGGCGCCGAAGCCATCACCGCCGCCGACCGGCTGCGGCCCACGATCGTGCTCATGGACCTGCGTATGCCGAACGTCAACGGCCTGGAGGCCACGGCCCGGATCACCACGGCCCACCCGGGGATCGCCGTGCTCATCCTGACCATGGACGAGGACGAGGACTCGGTCTTCGCCGCCCTGCGGGTCGGCGCACGGGGCTACCTGCTCAAGGAGTCGGACGGCGCCGACGTCCACCGCGCCCTGCTCGGTGTCGCCCGCGGTGAAGCGGTCTTCGGTCCCCGGATCGCCCAGCGCGTCCTGGCCCACTTCGCCACCCCGCCCGCCGCCCGGTCCACCCTCCCCTTTCCGCACCTCACCGACCGGGAACGCGAGACCCTCGACCTGATCTCCTGCGGCCTCGACAACGCGTCGATCGCCCGCCGCCTGCACCTGTCCGAGAAGACCATCCGCAACCGGGTCAGCGACGTCCTGGCGAAACTGCACGCCCGGTCCCGCGCGGAGGCGGCTGCCCTCGCACGGGACGCGGGCCTGGGACACCCACGACACCGGTCGTAGGTGTCCCAGGGGGCTACGACGTCACCGTCAGCAAGTCCCGCTGGTCCTCCGGCAGTTCGACCTTGTCCGCGTACAGCAGCGCGTGCCCCGGGTCGAAGACCAGCGCCACCTCGCCCGCCAGCCCCCCGTTGCCGCTCAGCACCTGCACCACCTGGTCGCCGAGGCGGACGTCGTACTCGTAGCGGGAGCCGACGTAGGAGCTGGTGATGACCTGGGTGTCGAGGCGGTTCATGCCCGCCGGGGTCTCCGCCGAGGCCACGACCTCCAGGCGCTCGGGGCGGACCGCGACCGTGACCGAGTCGCCCGTCGGGACGCGCCGGTCGCTGTCGACCCGTACGACCTCCCCGCTGGCGTCGAGGAGCACGGTGTGCCGGGTGCCGTCCACGCTCACCACCTTGCCGGTGAGGAAGTTGCAGCGGCCGACGAAGGCCGCCACCGCCGGCGCGGCGGGCTTCTCGTAGATCTCGTGCGGGGTGCCGATCTGGATCATGTTGCCGCCCTCCATCACCGCGATCCGGTCGCTGAGGGCGAGCGCCTCGTCCTGGTCGTGGGTGACGTAGACGGTGGTGATGCCCAGCTCCTCCTGGAGCCGCTTCAGCCAGGCACGGGCCTGCTCGCGCAGCTTGGCGTCCAGGTTGGAGAGGGGCTCGTCGAGGAGCAGGACGGTCGGGGAGTACACCAACGCCCGTGCCAGGGCGACACGTTGCTGCTGGCCGCCCGAGAGCTGGTGGGGGTAGCGGCCGCTGAGCGCGGCGAGGCCCACCTTGTCCAGGGCGTCGTGGATCAGCGTCCTCTGCTTCTCCTTGGGCACCTTGCGGATGGTGAGGGGCAGGGCCAGGTTCTTCGCGATGGTCATGTGCGGCCACAGCGCGTACGACTGGAAGACCATGCCGAGGTTGCGCTCCTCGGGCGGAAGGAAGACCCCCGCGGCGGCGTCCACGAACGGCCGGCCGCCGACCGCGATCGAGCCCTCCGTCGGCTGCTCCAGGCCCGCTATGCAGTTCAGCGTCGTCGACTTGCCGCAGCCGCTCGCGCCGAGCAGCGTGAAGAACTCGCCGTCCTTGATCGTGAAGGTGACGTCCCGCAGGACGGAGTTGTCGCCGAACGTCTTGGCGAGGTTCTTGACGGTCACCTCAGGCATGGTGCTTTCCCTTCATGAGCAGTCCAGCGAGTGCGACGAAGACCGCGGTGATGCCGATCTGGAGGGTGGCCAGCGCGGCGACGGATCCGGCCCTGCCCTGCGTCCAGAGACTGAGCATGGTGGTGCCGAGGATGTTGTTGTCGGCCGAGGAGAGGAAGACGGCCGGGGAGTACTCCTTGAGCATGATCACGAAGGTGAGGATCAGCGCGCCCGCGAACGCCGGTGTGATCAGGGCCCGCAGGACGCGGAAGAACGTCATCAGCCAGTCGGCGCCGGAGACCCGGGCCGCGTTGTCCAGTTCGCCGCCGATCTGCATGATCGCCGGGGCGACCGAGCCGAACGCGCTGGGCAGCGCCCGCATGCCGAAGGCGATGATCACGGCGTAGATCGTGCCCTGGAGGACGGATCCCATCCCGAAGGGCGCCAGTGCGAAGGCCCAGAAGAAGCCGATACCGATGATGATGCCGGGCAGGGACTGCGGGATCAGGGCCAGGTACTCCACCGCACGGCCGAAGCGGAACGTCGAGCGCCGGGCCACCATCACCGCGAACACGGCCAGGGCGGAGACGACGACCGAGCCGACACCGGCCACGATCATGCTGTTGTACAGCGACTGCACGTAGTTGTCGGAGTCGAAGACGATCTCGTAGTTCTTCGTCGTCACCGTCCGGAACGGAGACTGGAGCGGGGTGAAGACGAGCGTGAAGGACCGCATCACCAGGCCGGCGATCGGGACCAGCGCGCCCACGATCACGTAGAACCAGATGCACGCGATGCTGACCCACTTCAGCCAGCCCAGGTCCAGCTTGCGCGGCCGGGTGACCTTGCCGCGTACGGACACGAACCGGGCCGCGTCCTTCAGCAGCTTCGCCTGGACGGCGACCAGGCTCAGGGTGACCACGAGGATCACGGTCGAGGCGGCCCCGAGCATCGTGTAGTCGGGGTCAACCGACTGAAGTCCGTTGTGGTAGAGGAAAGTCGAGAAGACGTCGATGCTGACCGGCTGGCCGTAGAGCAGCGGCACGCTCAGCGTCTCGATGGAGACGGAGAAGACGAGGATCGCCGAGTACACGATCGGCGGCCGCAGCAGCGGCACGATCACCTGCGTCAGGATCCGGAAGGGGCCCGCCCCGCAGACCTGGGCGGCCGATTCCAGGGAGGCGTCGGACTGCCTGAGCGCGTTGGCGCAGAAGACGTACGCGATCGGGGCGAGCGCCACGGCCTCCGTGAGCGCCATGCCGGGGATCGAGTACAGGTTCCACGGCACCGAGCCGAAGAGCTGCTGCACCTTGACGCTGACGAACCCGGCCGGGCCGTACATGATGATCCAGCCGAAGCCGAGGATCAGCGACGAGATGAAGAACGGCCACTGCATGGCGAGGGCGATCAGCCGCCCGCCGGGCAGTTTGGTCCGGACGACCACGATGGCCATCGGGATGGCGATCGCCAGACTGAGGACCGTCGTCAGCGACGCGAACAGCAGGGTGTTCAGGGCGACTTCACCGAAGCCGGCCTTGGTGAAGAGGTCGGTGTAGCCGCTGAGGGTGAACGCCCCGCCCGCCTCGTAGAGCGGGCGGTTGCGGATGCTCTGGTAGAGGGTCGGGACGATCGGGGCCAGCACCAGCACGGCGAGGAACGCCAGGACCGCGTACTGGACGACCGTGTCCCGTCCGATGCCGAAGGGGCGGCGGTAGCGCGGTGGCGGGAACGTCTCCGCCGGTGACTCGTCCGCCGGGGTGCGGGGTGGCTGGGTGAGGGTTGACATCTGAGCTGACTCCGATCGTCCTTGAAAGCTGCCTGCCTACGGAGTCCGTCTACTTACGGAGTCCGTCGAAGCGCTCCAGCCAGGCCGCGGAGTCGTCCTTGGAGACCTGCTCGTACTTGACGTGGATGATGTTCTCCTCGCCGACGGCGTCCACGACCTCCTGGTAGGTGTGCAGGCCCTTGCCCTTCACACCGTCGCGGTACGAGGCCAGACCGCCCTCGGCGACCGCGCGCTGACCCTCCTCGGAGAGGGCGAAGTCCATGAAGAGCTTCGAGGTGGCCGGGTGCGGCGCCTCGGCGGCGATGCCCATGCCGCGCGGCAGGACGACCGTGCCGTCCTTCGGGAAGACGATCTTCACAAGACCGGCGCTGTCTTCCACCACGGGGTACGCGGGCGAGGCGCTGATCAGGAAGCCGGCCGTGTACTCACCGGCGACGATCTTCTCCAGCTGGGTGCCGGAGGAGGTCTCCGGGCGGGTCAGCGGAAGGATCTTCTCCAGGTCGTTCCACGCCTCCGGGTTGCCCTCGGTGAGCGCCCGCGTGACGGTGAAGCCGAACGAGCCCTCCGGGTCGCGGACCGTCACCTTGTTCTTGTACTTCGCCTCGTCCCCCGTCACGATCTTGGCGAAGTCCGTCAGGGTGGTCGGCGGGGTCTCCATCAGCGAGGTGTTGTACGCGATGGTCATCGGGTCCTGCGACAGCGAGTACACGCTCGGCAGCAGCTCGGCGCTCGCGCCCAGCTCCTTCAGCTCAGGCGACTTGTACTCCAGGACCGTGTCCTTGCGGGCCGAGAAGTCCGACCACGCGGTCGCCGCGCTGGAGATCAGCACGTCCGCCGGGGAGGAACCGGCCGCGTTCTCCGACAGGGTCTTCTGGAACAGCTCGTCGCTGTCCAGCTCGTTGACGGAGACGGTCTTGATGAAGTCGTACTTCTTCTTGAAGTCCCGGACGATCGGCGCCATGTTCTCGTCGCCGAGGTTGGAGTAGACGGTGAGCTTGCCGCCCTCCTTCTCCGCGGCCGCGATCAGGTCGGCGTAGTCCGCCGGGTAGTAGTCCGGCACCTTGCCCGCCGAGATCTTGTTCTCCGCCACCTTCGGCGCGTCGGTCTCGCCACCGCCGCAGGCGGCCAGGGTGCCGAGGGCGAGCGTCGCGGCGCACGCGGTGACGACGATGCGTCGAGTGCTGGTCTGGCTGGATCTGGCCATGGTTCTCCTCCTGGCGCATGCCGTGTGGCAGCTGTTGCCGGGAGGTTAGGGATCCAGGTCAGGCCGGTAAATCCTTCACCCGTCAGAGCTCTTACTGCTCGTATTGGTCGTTGAGTTAGTGACGCGAGTCACCCTCGCTGAGCAGGGGTGGATGGCCGAGAATGATCGCCCTTGAGATGTGCCGTGAGCTGCTGGAGTCGCTCCCAGGCCCCGGGGTCCGTCCCGTCCCCGAGGGGGTAGTGCAGCGCCGGGCGGGTCGTCGGGCCGAGGTGTTTCGGGCGCACCTCGACCGGTGGCCGGCGGGCGCGGTCCAGGCCGATCGTGTGCACGTCGTCCGGGCCGAGCGTGAAGGTCGCGGGCAGCGGGGGCCCCTCCAGCCGGGGCGCGGTCGTCAGGTCGGCGCGGGCCGCGCGCACCGACGTCAGCATGGTCCGCAGCCCGTGCTCGCGGACCAGGGTGTCGGCCAGCGCCTCGATCCGGTCCAGCGGCGGGTCCTCGTCGGCGGCGTACCCGAGGGTGAGGACCGTGTCCTCCTCCACGCCCTTCGTCGTCCGGGTCACCCGGACCGTCGCCATCGCCGGCCGGTCCGGGGTGCCGACCACGATCAGCTGCGAGGGCTCGGGCGCCCGCTCCCGGGCCAGATCGGTCAACTGCCGTGGCGACCAGGGGAGGTTGACCGGCTCGGCCGTGCCCCAGCCCGCCGGTGCCGTGCCTGTCAGCGCCTGCCAGGCCGCCTCCAGGCCGCCGCCCAGCAGGAGGTGCTCGTCGGCCCGGTGCACGGTCCGCAGGGCCACGATCAACTGCCGGCCGGGGGCGTCCTCGTCCGCCTGGGCGCCGTGAGGGTCGATTGCCGTCCCGTCCGCCTGGGCGCCGTGAGGGTCGATTGCCGTCCCGTCCGCCGGGCCGCCGTGGGGGCCGTTCGGCGTCCCGTCGGCCGGGCTGCCCGTCGCGCCCCGCGGCCCCCGCGTGAACGCCGCCGCCACCGCCGCCGTCCCGTCCTCCGCGAGCGCGGGCGAGAACGCCCCGTCCCGCCAGCGCAGCACCGCCCCCGACAGGCCGTCGTAGTACCCGCACTCCGGATCCTGGACGACCCAGCGGTTGGGGACACGCGCCAGCGTCGTACGGGCTGCGGGGGTCAGCCGTACGCCGCCCGGCGTGACGATCTGCAGGGACCTCCGGGACACCACCGCCGTCCGCATGATCTCCGCGAGCCAGCTGGTCAGCGCCACCACCGGCCGGTCGATGAGGACGACGGCCGCGTGGTCGGTCACCACGTCCACCGCGGGCTGCCCCGACCCCGCCGACGGTACGGCGGACACGTCGACCACCTTCGTGCTCGCGGCCCCGGGCGGCCAGGTCGAGCCGCCCAGCAGGGCGTTGAGCCGCCCGCACACCACTCCCGCGAGCCGCTCCGCCTCCGGGACGGCCGTGGAGGCCCGCGCCTCCGTCCACCAGTACGGGGTCGCCGCGCTCTGCCCGAGCAGCCGCTCCGCCTCACCGGGGACCTGGACCAGCACCGGCGACTCCACGGACACCAGCGGGCGGCCCCCGGGCCCGTGCAACTGGACTACCGCGCCCTCGGCCGCCGCCGACAGGTCCAGGTCGGAGCCGCCGGCGTACAGGCTCGCCATGAGGGCCCAGACGTCGGGCATCTTCGGGGTGAGCGCGATGACGTCCCTGGTCACGGGCGGTGGCCCTCCTCGCTGTCGGGTGCGCTGTCGAGCGCGGTCTGGATGAGCTGGTGGGGCCGGCCCCGGCGGATCAGCGTGCCCCGCCCGGCCGGCTGCGCCGAGGCGTACAGGCCGGGGAAGAGCTGGCCCTCGCTGCGCTCGCCGGTCATCAGCAGCGCGGCCGTACCGGTCTCGCGCAGGGTCTGCAGCAGCGGCTCGTACATCGCCCGGGAGGCGCCCGCCACCCGGCGCGTGATCACGAAGTGCAGCCCGATGTCCTGCGCCGACGACACATACGGCAGGAACGGGGCCAGCGGCTGCTGTCCGGCGGTGGTCAGGATGTCGTAGTCGTCGACCAGGATCACGATCCGCGGGCCCTGGAACGCGGGCTCGTCGGTCAGCGCGTCCGGGTCGGCGCTCTCCGGCATCCGCTTCTCCAGCTCGCTCGCGATCCCGTTGGACAGCCCCGCCGCGAGCTTCGCGTTGTGCGCGTACCCGCCCCGGTACGGCTCCGGGATCACCCCCCGCAGTCCGCGCCTCGGGTCGAACACCCCGAAGACCAGCTCCTCGTCCGAGTACCGCTCGACGAGGCGCGCCGCGACCAGCTTCAGCAGGTTCGTCTTGCCGCACTCGTTGTCGCCGAGGATCAGCAGGTGCTGGTCCGAGCCGAACAGGTCGAGCAGCGCGGGCGCGAGGGCGTCCTGGTCCACCCCGATCGGCACCCGGTGCGGCTCGGCGACCACCGACGGCAGCCGGTCCGGCGGCAGCCTGGTCGGCAACACCCTCACCGGAGCGGCCAGTTCGCCGTGCCAGGTGGAGCGGATCGTACGGGCCGCGTCCTCCAGCGCCGGGGCGAGATCACCCGTCGACGGCCGTCCGTCGAGGCGGGGGAGGGCCGCCTGCGCGAACAGCTTGCCGTCGGTCAGGACGCGCCCCGGGGTGTCCGGCGACAGTGTCTCGGAGAGCTTGCGGTCCACGCTCGAATCGCTCGGGTCGTTGAGCCGCAGCTCCACCCGTGTCCCGAACATCGACTGCGTCGCGATCCGCACGTCGTTCCAGCGCAGCATGCCCCCGACGACATGGATGCCGTACCCGCCGCCGCGCTTGAGCAGCTCCACGACCGTGTCGTCCAGCTCGGCGAACTCGTCGCGCAGCGCGCCGAATCCGTCGATGAGCAGGACGATGTCCGTCGACCCCAGCTCCCGCAGCCGGCCCTGTCGGCGCAGCTGCCTCAGCTGGTCGACGGAGTCGATGCCGTGCTCACGGAAGAGTTCCTCCCGCTCGATCAGCATGGTCCGCACCTCGGCGACCGTGCGCGCCGCCCGCTCCCGGTCCGCCCGCCCCGCGATCCCGCCGACGTGCGGCAGCCCGGAGAGGGCCGAGAGCCCGCCACCGACCAGGTCGAGGCCGTAGATGCCGACCTCGGCGGGGGTGTGCGTCGTGGCCAGCGACAGGGCGAGCGTGCGCAGCAGGGTCGTCTTGCCGGACTGCGGGCCGCCGATCACCGCCGCGTGACCGCCCGCGACCGTCAGATCGAGCACCCAGTGCCCCTGCCACTGCTTCGCCGGGTCGTCCAGCACGCCGAGCGGCACCCGCATCGGGCCGGTGGTGGTGGCCAGCCGCAGCCCCCGCTCGTCCACCCGCACCGGGCCCGCCGCCGCGTCCAGGGTGATCGCGTCCGGCAGCGGCGGCAGCCAGATCCGCCGCACCGGGCGTGCGGCGGCGGCCAGTTGGTCCACCATCACCGACATCACGGTCGGCCCGGTCTCCCGCTTCGTCGCCTTCGGCTCGTCGGCGACCTCACCGGCGGGGGGCGCGCTCTCCAGCGTGTTGTACGTCGGATACGGCCAGGCGAGCGGCGTGTCGTCCTCCTGCGCCACCAGCGCCGGACCCCGGTACGCGCCCGACACGTACCCCGCCTTGAACCGCTCGTACGTCGAGGTGTCCACCTTCAGATAGCCGAAGCCCGGCAGCGGCGGCAGATGGAAGGCGTCGGTGGTGTCGAGGACGGTCCGCGACTCGTCGGCGGAGAAGGTGCGCAGCCCCAGCCGGTACGACAGGTAGGTGTCGAGCCCCTTCAGCTTGCCGCCCTCGATGCGCTGGCTGGACAGCAGCAGGTGCACGCCGATGGACCGGCCGATGCGCCCGATGGAGAGGAACAGATCGATGAAGTCCGGCTTGGCGGTGAGGAGTTCACCGAACTCGTCGATCACCACGAAGAGGTGGGGCAGCGGTTCCAGGTCGGGCCGCCGGGTGGCGCGCAGGGCGGCGTAGTGCCCGATGTCGGCCACGTTCCCCGCGTCCTTCAGCACCTGCTGCCGCCGCTTGACCTCGCCCGCGAGGCTGGAGTGCACGCGCTCGACGAGCCCCGCCTGGTTCTCCAGGTTCGTGATCACACCGGCCACGTGCGGGAGTTCGGTGAACGGGGCGAAGGTCGCGCCGCCCTTGTAGTCGACCAGGACCAGGGCCAGGTCCTCGGGGGAGTGGGTGGCGGCCAGCGCCAGCACGAGGGTGCGCAGCAGCTCGCTCTTGCCGGAGCCGGTCGCGCCGACGCACAGACCGTGCGGGCCCATACCCAGCTCCGAGGACTCCTTGAGGTCCAGCAGCACCGGCTCATGACGGTCCGTCACCCCGATGGGCACCCGCAGGAACTCCCGCTCGCCGCGCGGCGCCCACAGGTCGTGCAGGTTCAGCAGGGCCGGGTCGTCGATGCCGAGCAGGCCCGGGAAGTCGACGGGCCCGGTGACCGGGGTGCCCTCGGCGGCCGACTCGGCGGACAGCCGCAGCGGCGCGAGCAGCCGGGCGATCCCCTCGGCACCGGCGGCGGTGACCTGGTCGGAGGTGCCGTGCGCGGCCGGGACGGTGTGGGGTTCCGCCGTCGCGAAGGGGTCCGGGACGCGCAGGTCCTCCACCACGACCCGGTCGCCCCGCACGGTGATCCGCACCGACACCTGATCGGGCTCGTGCACCTGCTCCTCCAGCAGGTGCAGCACCGTGACGCCCATGTCCGCGAGCCCCACCGCCGTGTCGGGGCGCGGCAGTTCGACGGCCGTCTCCCCGTACTCGTCGCTCACGACGAGCATCCGGGACGCCAGCCCGAGCGCCTTGCGGTCGGCGAGCCCCCGGCGCACCTCCGCCGCGTACGACGCGCGCCGCCCCAACTCGTGCCGGAAGTGCCGGGCCAGCTGCGGCAGGCTCGGCGCGATCCGGCGAGCCGCCACCGGGCCGTCGTGCTCCTGTCCGTCCAGCACATGCGGCAGCCACTTGGCCCACTCCCAGTCCGCCAGCCGCTCACCGGGCACACCGAGCGCCACGGCCACGTCGTCGGGCGCGTGCGAGACGGCTACCTGGACGAGGAGCGCGCGGGCCACCCGCAGCACGCCCTCCCGGTCGCCGACCACGCTGACGTTGCCCGCGCGGTCCAACGGCACGGTGATCGGGCAGTCGTTGGCCACGGAGTAGCGGCCCAGCAGCGCCCGCGCCTCGTTCAGCATGAACGGGTCCGGCGGGGTCATCACCCCGCCCTGGTTCTGCCCGATGGCCAGCCCCGCCACGGGTACGTCACCGGTGCCGACACGCACCCGCAGGAAGTCCACGTCCTGCCGCCGCCGCTCCCAGAGCCGGGCGGGGTCGCGCACCAGGTCGTACAGCGCCTCCGGCGGCGGATTCAGCACCCGCGCGAGCGCTCGCCGCTCCCGCTCCTCGGCCCCGAACTCCTCGCGCAGCTCCTCCAGATACTCCAGGTACCGCTCGCGCTGGGTGCGCCGGGTGCGCTGGGCCTTGCCGCGCTGGGAGAGGAACAGGGCGACCGCGCCGAGCAGCGCGATGACCAGCACCATCGCGCCGATGGCCGCGAACTGGCTGTTGCGGATCACGGTCATCATCACGACGGAGCCCATGACCCCCGCCATCGGCAGCAGCGCCGTGGCGGCCGTCCCGGCCTTGCCCTCCGGGAGGTTGGGCGGCGGCTCGATGGTGCGGGCCCCGGCGGCACCGAGCGGCCGGGTGCTGCGAGCGGGCCGGTGAATCAACTCCTGGGTCACGGACGGACCCCTTCCGCACACGACTGGTCGTTCATCGCATCCTCACCGCGCGGGTCATCGCCTCCGCCGCCAGAGTGATCGCCGCCGCGCGGGTCTCCTGGCCCAGCAGGGCGGTGCGGATGGGGCCGCCCTGGGCGAGGTGACGGTCGTAGGGGACGGTGACGACATGGACGCCGGACTCCTTGAGATGGGCGACGGCCGTGGCGCGGTCCAGCGTGACGTCGGGGGAGTTGGCGGTCAGCGCGACGACGGTCGAGGAGAGCGCGGAGTGCGGCAACTGGCCCAGCCAGTCCAGAACCTGGCGGGTGCCGTTGACACCCTCGGCGGTCATCGGCGCGACGACCACGCGCGCGTGCGCGGTGTCCATCGCCGTACGGGCCACCTCGCCCGGCAGGGTCTCGCAGTCCACCACGGTCACCGCGAAGTAGCGCCGCAGCGCGAGGGTCACCGTGCGGTACGTACGGATGTCCAGCGGGGCCCCGACCCGGCCCTGGCTGGCGGGCAGCAGCCAGCCGCCGTCCGAGACGGGCACGAGGTAGCCGGTGACATCGGTGAGCTGCATGGCCGGGTTGAGGATCCGTGCGAGGTCGGCCGCCGCCCAGCGCACCGAGTCGGCGCCCATCCGCACCGGCAGGGTGCCCAGCGCGGCGTCGGCCTCCAGCGTCAGCACCGGGTCGTGCCGGTAGTGGTTGAACGTCCGTCCCAGCAGCGCGGCCATCGTCGACTTCCCGACGCCGCCCCGGATGGACGTCACCGCGATCACGCGCCCGGTGGTCACCGGCTGCTGCAACTCCCGCGCGATCCGCGTCTCCTCGGCGACGTCCTGCGCGGCCGACCCGGCCAGCTTCCGAAGGGACCGCCCCGTCCGCCGGGCCACGGACTCCCCGTGCTGAGGCCGCCCGAGCGCATGCGCCAGCCGAGGATCGATGGTGGGCACGGAGTCGGGGGCGTGCAGGGGGGTCTGTGGGGCGTGGGTGTTCCGGGGGGCGGGGGCGCCGGGGGAGGGGCTGGGGGCAGGGGAGCCGCCGGGTGCGGTGGGCTCTCCGGGCGCGGTGGGCTCTCCGGGCGCCGGGGAGGTCCCGGGAGCCGGGTAGGGGTCATCGGCGGGGCGCCGGGCCCCGGCGGATTCCGCTGCGAGGTAGGCACCATGGCCGGGTTGACCGACTCCGGCCGTCGGCCCGGCCGTCGGTCCGGCCGTCGGTCCGGCTGAGAAGCGGGGGTCGCCGCCGAGTTGCCCGACTTCGGCCGGGACACCGGCATGGCCCCGCCCCACGCCGCCGCCGTGCGACCCTGGCCGCGCCGCGTCACCGGCACGGCCCCACTCACCGGCGCGCCAGGCGCCACCGGCCGCACCCGCCGACTGCGGGGCAGCCTGGGGGACCCCCGTCCGAGGATCCAGGTCGGGGACATGAGGCACGCCCGTCTCCGGCCTGCCCGTCGGCTCGGCCCCCTCGGGCGTGCCCGGCGTGCCGGCCGTGCTCGGCCGTTCCGGAGGCTCCGAAGGTCCCGCCGCCTCCGTCGGCACCGACCGCACCAACCTCAACGTCGGCTCGGCCCGGCGGCCCGGGGCCCGTGGCGGCTCGGGGGCGGCCTGGTCGCCCCCGCCGACCGCTTCCTCTCGTCCCAGCTCGCGCAGCACATCCCGCTGCCAGTCCCCTGCCTGCGCCATGTGCGGCCCCCAGCTCCTAAGCGAACGTGTCGAGCAGTCGTCCGTACACGCCGAACACCCCGATGAGCAGCGGGAACAGGGCGATGACGCCGATCGATTCGAGGGTGTCGCCGAGGCGCCGGAGCCGTACGCGGACATGCTCGGCGGGCTGCACGGCGAGCACCAGCAGCGGCAGGGCGGCGAGCAGGACGAGGACGGCGAGCGGACCGGCCGCTCCGCCGGAGTGGTCCAGCCACGCCGACACCAGCCGCACTGCGAGCACGGCCGCCGCACCGAGCAGCACCACGACCTCGACGACCAGCGGGAACGCCCGCGCGCGCAGCGCGAGGACGACCGTGGTGACGACGGCCAGCAGCACGGTCCACTTGGTGGGCGCCCGCAGTGCGAACACCCCGGCCGCGGTCGCCGACACGGCCATCGTGACCGTCGCCAGCGCCAGCCCCCGGTGCGTGGCGGTGAGTGCCGCCGACACCTGGAAGCGGCTCACGGACGCACCCCCGGAGCGTCGGTCGTCGAGCCCGGAGAGCCCCGACGCCATCAGCGCCAGCCTGGGCAGCAGTCCGAGCACGACCACGGAGACCACGGCCAGCACGGCCCCCACCTCGGCCTGCTCCGGCACCGAGGACGACACCATCCCCGACACCGCGACGGCGACCCCCAGCCAGCACACCGAGACCCCGGCCAGCGCCCCCGCCCCGACCAGCCCGCCCCGCCCGAGCGGCGTGAACAGCCCGAGCAGCGCGAGCGTGCCGACCCCGGTGGCGGCCATGGCCGCCACCTGTGGCATCCCGGTCCACCGCTCCGCCTCCGCCCACGTCGACGCGCCCAGCAGCCCCAGCGCACCGGCCGTCACGATCAGCGTCGTGGCGAGCCCCCGCTTCCCCGCCCGCCCCAGCAGCGCGCCCGCGAGCGCAGCCACCAGCGCGACACCGAGGAGCGTGCCGGCGACGACCCCGGGCTCGTACGCGTCCCGTGCGAACAGTCCGGCGGCGACGGCCCAGCCGACCGTGGCGAGCCCGGCGGTGATCCGGCGCGTGGCCGGTCCCCAGCGCAGGCCCCGGGCATCGAGATCCTCGGCGGCCTCGTCCGTGACGTCGTGCACGACGGGCGCCGACGGCGCGTCCTCCACCCGGACGAGCCGCAGCACCGCGCCGTCCGGTATCCCGGCCGTCTCCAGGGTGCTGTCGTGCGCCAGCGCGGATCCGTCCGCCGTGACGAGATGCCGCAACTCGGGCCGCTCGCCCACCCGGTCGTCGAGCAACCGCATGATCTCCGGCAGCAGCAGCCCGACCGGTTCCCGTGACGGCAGCACGAGGTCCACCCGCCGCCGCTCACCGACCAGCGTGACCCGGCTGAGCGCCGTCCGCGCACCACCCGTGACCTGCCCCAACGTCCCCGTAGCCATCACGTGATCGAACCTATCACCGGGTGGATTCGCCGGTCGGGGCTGTGGAAAACCCTGTGGAAAACGTGGATGACGGGGTGGCGGACGGGGTGACCGACGGCTGCACCGAACCCCCGTACGGACTCTTGCCGATGATGCGGTTCGACACGAACGACCACCCCACACACCCCGCGCACAACACCGCCGCGATGACGATCCCGGCGAAGACCTTCCCGACCCGTTCGTCCACCGAGCGCCGTTGCCGCTGCGCCCCGAACAGCAGGGCGTCCCGCAGCCGCCGACGCCGCACCGACACCGACTCCAGCAACTGGCTGTCGTAATCCTGCGCTGCCACGGCTACGGAACCCCGTTCACTTCGTCTCTCGGAGCCGGCCCGTCAGCCGATCTGGTCGACCGCCGCGCGGGCCCTGGCCAGCGTCGACTGGGCCGTGCCGTCGTTCTGTTCGAGCGTGGTGCGCACCAGGCGGATGATCTCGCGGACCTCGGCCGCCGCCTTCTTCCAGCGCTCTTCCTTGCCGTGGTAGTCGTCCGAGACACCGTCCGCCTGGAACTCGGTCATCGCGGCCTTCACGGCGGCGTCGCGGTCGGTGAGCACCCGCTCCAACTGCCCCACGATCGTGCCGAGCGCGGTCTGCACCTCGCCCGAGGCGCCGGTGTCGTACGAACGGCGGTCCTGGTTCTGAGCCATGAGTACTTCCCCCTCGTTCCTACTCGTTCCTGCTCGTCGCTGCTTATCGGGCGCCGAAGCGGGCCGCGTCGAAGTTGGCCAGGCCCATGTTCTGGTTGGCGTTGTCCTGGGACTCCACGTCACCGGTGCCGAACGCGTTGTCCATGCCCGACTGACCGCCCAGGATCGCGGCGAGCGAGCCGTTCAGGTCGGCGGTGATCTCGTCAGCGCGGTTCTTGAACGAGTCGAACGCCACCTTGCCCGCGCCGTTGAACTTGCCCTCCAGCGGTTCCGCCGCGCTGATCAGCAACTGGATCAGCGTCCCGAGGTCGTCGCTCGAACCGAGCGTGCTCTTCCCGAGCTCCGCCAGGGTCGTCGCCCCCATGTCGAACTTCACGTCGTGTCCACCCCCGTGTGTCTGGGTCACCTACGTCTCGAACATGGTCTCCCACAACGCGTTGCACCCGCAACGCGCTTGCCGGACCGGTGACACCACCGGAACATAATTCGAACACCGTTGTGTCGCGTCACCGGCTCCCGACGACGAAAAAAATCCCGAACCGCCGTGCAACCCTCCCCCCACCCCGCGGGTCGTACTTGGCATCAGGACTTCTCGGAGGGGGATCTGGGGGGATCGCGGGGGTTCTGATACGGAGGGGAATACCGAGGGGCCCGGTCCACTGAACTGGGCCCCTCGAAGCATTCCGGCGTGCTCGCCGACAGGGTCGCTGGAACTCACCAACAGGTCGCTGGAACTCGCCGACAGGGTCGCTAGAAGAACACCCCGCACCGCAGCAGCACATTCGCGTACGGCCGCGCCTCCCCGGTCCGTACGACCAGCCGCGCGCCCGCCGACAGCTCCTTCAACTCCTCGTGGGGGACCAGCTCCAGCTCGGGGAAGCGGTCCTCCAGCAGCGCCGTCGCCCCCAGATTCGCCTCGCGCACCTCATACGCGGCCGTCGCCCCCTCGACCACGATCTCGTCGAGCAGCCCGTCCAGCACTTCCGCGAACGACGGCACCCCCGCCCGGAACGCCAGGTCGACCACGCGCGGCCCCTCGGGCACCGGCATCCCCGCGTCGCACACCAGCACTCCGTGCCCGTGCCCCAACTCGGCGATGGCGCCCGCGAGATGACGGTTGAGTATCCCGGCCCGCTTCACAGCGCCGCGACCTCCTCGGCGGTCGGGAACGAGACCTGCGCCCCGGCTTTCGTGACGGCGGCGGCCCCCACCCGGGCCGCGTACGCGGCGGCCTCGGCGGGCTCCGCGCCCGCCCCCAGCCGCCACGCCAGCGCCGCCGTGAACGCGTCCCCGGCCCCCGTGGTGTCCACGGCGTCCACCTTCACGGCCGCCACCCGCGCACTCCCCTCGGCGGTCGCGACCAACGCCCCCTCCGCGCCCAGCGTCACGACCACCGAACGCGGCCCGAGGGCCAGCAGCGCCCGCGCCCAGTCCTCCGGCGACGGCGACCCCGCGAGCTCGCCCCCGACGATGACCCGGGCCTCGTGCTCGTTGACGATCAGCGGATCACAGGCGGCCAGTACCTCCGCGGGCAACTCCCTCGGCGGCGACGGGTTCAGGACGAAACGGGTCCCCTCCGGCAACCGCCGCACGACCTCCACCACCGTCTCCAGCGGGATCTCCAACTGCGCGGAGACGACCCGGGACGCGCGCAGCAGGCCCTCCGCCGCGCGCACGTCCCCGGGCGTCAGTTTACCGTTGGCGCCGGGCGACACCACGATGCTGTTGTCGCCCGACGGGTCCACCGTGATCAGCGCGACCCCGGTGGGCGCCCCGCCGACCAGCACCCCGGCCGTGTCGACCCCGGCCGCCCGCTGCGAGTCCAGCAGCAGCCGTCCGTTGCCGTCGTCGCCGACCCGCGCCAGCAGCGCCGTACGCGCCCCGAGCCGGGCCGCCGCCACCGCCTGGTTGGCGCCCTTGCCGCCGGGGTGGACGGCCAGGTCGGAGCCGAGCACGGTCTCCCCGGCCCCCGGCCGCCGCTCGACACCGATCACCAGGTCGGCGTTGGCCGATCCCACGACCAGAAGGTCGTAGTCGTACATGCGTGCTCCTTCGTGCGTCCTCGTGGTCAACCGCTGAACCGGCCGCCGCCGTCAGCCGCCGAACGCGGCCTTCGACCGTATGCGCGGCCGGCTCGCCGCCGCCGTCAGCCGCTGAACTCGGCCACGTTCTCGGACGTGACCACCTTCACCGGCACCATCACCGACTTCTCGACCTTCTCGCCCTTGGCGGCCTCGACGGCGTTGCGTACCGCGATCCTGCCGAGTTCCGCGGGCTGTTGCGCCACCGACGCGTACAGCGTGCCCGCCTCGACGGCCTTCAGCCCGTCGGCGGTGCCGTCGAAACCGATGACCTGGACCGACTTCCCGGCCTTGGCGCCGAGCGCCTTGATCGCGCCGAGCGCCATCTCGTCGTTCTCCGCGAAGACACCGTCGACGTCGGGGTTGGCCTGGAGCAGGTTCGTCATCACGTCGAGGCCCTTGGTGCGGTCCCAGTCGGCGGGCTGCTTGGCGAGGACCTTGATGCCCGGGTACGCCTTCAGCCCCTCGGCGAAGCCGGCACCGCGCTCCCGGCTGGCGGAGGTGCCCGCCTGGCCCTGGAGGATGACGATCTCGCCCTTGCCGCCCAGCTTCTCGGCGAGCGACTTGGCGGCGAGTTCGCCGCCGCTGACGTTGTCGGAGGCCACGAGCGCGGCCGTGTTCGCGCCGTTCACCGCGCGGTCGACGGCCACCAGCGGGATGTCCGCCTTGTTGACGGCCTTGGCCGCCGGGGTCACCGCGTCGGAGTCCACCGGGTTCACGATGATCGTGCCGAGGCCCTCACTGGTGAAGTTCTGCAGCTGGTTGGCCTGCTGCGAGGCGTCGTTCTGCGCGTCCGTGACCGACAGGTCCACGCCCAGCTTCTTCGCCTCGTCCTGGGCGCCCGCCCGGATCTGCACGAAGAAGGGGTTGTTGAGCGTCGACAGCGACAGCCCGATCTTCTCGCTCTTCGCCGCCGAGGACCCGGTGTGCAGGAACGAGGTCGCGCCCACGACCGCCGCCGCGACCACCGCGGCCAGCACATAGGTCACCGCCTGTTTCCTGCGGTCGCCGGAGCCACCGGCACCGGCCGCCACCGGGGTCGCCCCCGCCTTGCGCCGCACCGTGTCCAGCAGCACCGCCAGCGCGATCACGACACCGATGACGACCTGCTGCCAGAAGGCGGACACGGACAGCAGGTTGAGGCCGTTCCTGAGCACCGCCAGGATCAGCGCGCCGATCAGCGTCCCCGACGCCTTGCCCGTACCGCCGGCCAGCGAGGCGCCGCCGATGACGACCGCCGCGATCGCGTCCAGCTCGTAGCCCTGCGCGGCCTGCGGCTGCGCGGAGGAGAGCCGGGAGGCGAGCACGATGCCCGCGGCGGCGGCGAACAGCCCGGACAGCGCGTAGATGACGAGCTTCTGCCGCTTCACCCGCAGCCCGGAGAGCCGGGCCGCCTCCTCGTTGCCACCGATCGCGTACATGGCACGCCCGATGTACGTACGCCCGAGGATCACGGCCGTGACGGCACCGAGGACCAGCATCACCAGGACCGGCACCGGCAGCCAGCCGCCGAGGTTGTCACCGAGGTGCGACACCGACTCGGGGAACGCGATCGGGCTGCCCTGCGAGATCACCAGCGACAGACCGCGCCCCACCGACAGCATGGCGAGCGTCGCGATGAACGGCGGCAGCTTCCCGTACGAGATGAGGAAGCCGTTGACGAGACCGCACGCGATGCCGGTGACGACGGCGAGGAGCACGGCTATCGGGACCGGTACGCCCTCCGAGGTCGCGCTCCAGGCCAGCACGGTGGCCGACAGCGCCGCCACCGAACCGACCGACAGGTCGATGCCCGCCGAGACGATCACGAAGGTCACACCGAACGCGAGGATCGCGGTGACGGCGGCCTGGACACCGATGTTGAGCAGGTTGTCGGCCGTCAGGAAGTCGCCGGACAGCACCGACATCCCGACGACGAGGACGATCAGCGCGGTCAGCGCGCCGTTGTCGAGCAGGAGCCGACGCAGCCCCGATGCTCCCGAGGCGCCACTCGCGCCCGTCGTGCTCTTGAGCGTGTCAGCGGCCATCGGGGGCCTCCGTTTCAGTCGCAGAAATGTTCGGGTTCGAGACGGCGAGCGCCATCACCGCGTCCTGGGTGGCCTCGGCGGCGGGCAGTTCACCCGCGATCCGCCCCTGGGCCATGACCAGCACCCGGTCGCTCATACCGAGCACCTCGGGCAGGTCACTGGAGATCATCAGCACGGCGGCACCGGCGGCCGTCAGCTCGTTGATCAGTTCGTAGATCTCGACCTTCGCGCCGACGTCGATCCCGCGCGTCGGCTCGTCGAGGATCAGCACCTTGGTGTTCGCCAGCAGCCACTTGCCGATGACGACCTTCTGCTGGTTGCCGCCCGAGAGGGTGCGCACGTGCTGGTGCAGCCCGGCCATCCGCACCCCGAGCCGCTCGGCGACCCCGGCCGCGTTCGCCCGCTGCCCCTTGAGGTCGACGAACCCGCCCCGGGTCGCGCCCCGCAGGGTCACCAGGCCGAGGTTCTCCTCCACGGACGCGTCCAGCACCAGCCCCTGGCCCTTGCGGTCCTCGGGCACGAGCCCGATCCCGGCGGCCATGGCGGCGACCACGTCGTCCTTGGGCACCGCGGAGCCACTGACCCGCACGGCCCCCGCGTCGTACGAATCGGCGCCGAACACGGCCCGCACGACCTCCGTACGGCCGGCCCCGACGAGCCCCGCGACGCCGACGACCTCACCTGCCCGCACCTCGAAGCTGATGTCGTGGAAGACGCCGTCCCGCGTGAGTCCCTCGACGACGAGCAACCCCTCGCCGGAGTCGCCCCGCTCCCTCGGGTACTGCTGCTCGATGGACCGCCCGACCATGAGGCGTACGAGCTCGTCCTGCGGGGTGGTGGCGGGCACCTGCCCGACGCTCTTCCCGTCCCGGATGACGGTCACGCGATCCCCCAGGGCGGGGATCTCCTCCAGGTGATGGGTGATGAAGACGATCCCGACCCCGTCCTCGCGGAGCCGTCGCACGATGGCGAAAAGCCTCTCGACCTCCTCGGTCGTCAGCACGGCGGTCGGCTCGTCCATGATCAGCACACGCGCGTCGAGGCTCAACGCCTTGGCGATCTCGACCATCTGAAGCCGGGCGATCCCGAGTTCACGCACGCGCGCGCGTGGCGAGACCGACACACCCACCCGTTCCAGCAGCTCGGCGGCCTCGGCCTCCATCCGCTTCCGGTCGATCATCCCGAAGCGGCGCGGCTGCCGCCCCAGGAAGATGTTCTCGGCGACGGTCAGATCGGGAACGAGATTGAACTCCTGGTAGATGGTGGCGATCCCGAGCCGCTCGGAGTCCTGCGCACCATGGATGCGCACCTCCTCGCCGGCGGCCAGGATCCGCCCCGCGTCGGGCGTGTAGGCGCCGGAGAGCATCTTGATGAGCGTGCTCTTGCCTGCACCGTTCTCACCGAGCAGTACGTGCACCTCGCCCCGGCGCAGATCGAAGTCGACGCCGTCCAGCGCGACCACACCGGGGAAGGACTTCCGTATGCCTTCGATGCGCAGCAACTCGTCCGCGTTGCTCACGTCTGGCTCCTGTTCGTTACGGGGGACGGCTCTGGGGAAGCCGGTCGCTCGGGGGGAGCGGTCTCGCCGCACGAGCGGCGTACGACGAGACGGGCGGGGAGGGTGACGGACTGCGGGGGCCGCCCCTCGATGCGGTCGACCAGCGCGCGCACGGCGGCGCGCCCCAGCTCGCCCGTGGGCTGGGCGATCGCCGTGATCGGCGGATCGGTGTGCACGAACCAGGGGATGTCGTCGAACGCGGCCAGCGCGATGTCGTCCGGAACCCGCATCCCACGCGCGCGGATGGCGTCCAGCGCACCGAGCGCCATCAGGTTGTCGGCCGCGAACACGGCCTCGGGCGGCGTGGCCAGATCGAGGAAGCCCTCGGTGACCCGGCGCCCGCTCTCGGCCTGGAAGTCGCCCTGCCCTATGTACTCCTCGGGCAGGTCGAGTCCGTACGTGTGCAGCGCCTCACGGAAGGCCGCCACCCGCTCCTGACCGGTCGTGGTCGCCGCCGGGCCCGCGATGATGGCCAGCCGCCGGTGCCCGAGCCCGTGCAGATGCGCCACGAGATCCCGCACGGCGGCCTGCCCGTCGGCCCGGACCACCGGCACGTCGACACCCGGGATCCACCGGTCGACGAACACCATCGGCGTGCCCGCCCGCACGGCGTCCAGCATCAGCGGGGAGACGCCGTCGGTGGGGGAGACGAGCAGCCCGTCGATCCGCCGGTCGAGCAGGTTCCGTACGTGGTGATCCTGCAGCTCGGGCCGCTCGTCGGCGTTCCCGATGATCACGCTGTACCCGAGGGCGCGCGCCTCCTCCTCGACGGACCGCGCCAGCTCGGTGAAGTACGGGTTCATCACGTCACTGATGACCAGCCCGAGCGTGTGGGTCTGATCCGTGCGCAATGACCGCGCGACGGCGTTCGGCCGGTACCCCAGCGTCTCGACGGCGGCCAGCACCCGCGCCCGCGCCTCCGCGCTGACCGACGGATGGTCATTGAGCACCCGGGACACGGTGGCGACGGACACCCCCGCCTCGGCCGCGACATCCTTGATGCTCGCCATCGCTGGCCCACCTCCTCGTGGAATCGATTACATCGACGTCACGGAGGATTGGAATCGATTACACGGGGCGGGGGCAAGAGTCGGACAGTGGCCGAAATCCAATCGTGACCCGAAGTCGTGACCCGAAGTCGTGACGTGCAGCGGACCGGCTTTGGTGGCCGACCCGTTCAGAGCACCTTGATGACGGCGAGGGTGATCAGGACGGCGACGGCACAGATCCCGCCGAGGACGCCGACACCCACGCCGATCTTCACGCTGAGCGGCTGAGCCTCCCGCCGGCCCGGTTCACCGGCCGCACCGCGGATCAGGCGGTGCTCCTCGGCGGACGAGAAGGTGTACTCCTCGGGGCCGTTCAGGGAGTCGCGCGACTTCATCGACCGGCTGGCGAAAGAGCTGTGAGGTGCCCATGCGCAACTGGCGGAAGTCGTCCTACTCGGGCCCGGACGACGGCAACGCCTGCGTCGAAATGGGCCCCCACCCCCACCCGCATGGCCGTCCGCGACTCCAAGACCCCCTCCCAAGCCACCCTCACCTTCTCCACCCCCGTGTTCGCCTCGTTCCTCGAAGTCCTCAAGGGGTCCGCCGAGGAGGGCACATGAGACGGGGGTGTGTTGCCGTCGGTGTGGACTCGTGCGAGTGAACGCCCCCGCTTTCGTCGTCTGCGTACCACTGCGCCTGTGTTTAGTGAATGCTAAACTCGCGGGAAGGGTCGAAGGAGGTGGAAGAGCAGTGGGACGTCTACCTGACGCACGAGGTGGATCAGTGGCTGCACGATCTGGAGAAGTCCGACGCGGACTCGTACGTGCTCGTGAACCAGGCGATCTGGATCCTCGCCTGCCATGGACCTGCCGAGGGGCGCCCCTTGGTGGACCGGATCAAGGGGTCGGCGCTGCACAACCTCAAGGAGTTGAGTCCTGGGTCCTCCGGTCGGAGCGAGGTGCGTGTCCTGTTCGTGTTCGACCCGTGGCGCTCCGCGATCCTGCTGGTGGCCGGGGACAAGGCCGGAAACTGGGAGGCTTGGTACGACGAGGCCATTCCGCTGGCCGAACGCCGGTACGCCGAGTATGTCGCCGATCGGAAGAAGGAGTCGGGGAAGTGAGCGGACACGTCGCATGGTCGGCGAGCGGACATCGTGAGCGGGCGGAGGAGCTGGCCGACGGCCGGGACGCGTTCCTCGAAGGCACCCACGCCATGCTCGCCGAGGCCCGTGCCTGGCGGTTGGCCGACATGCGTCAGGAGCGCGGGATCACCCAGGCCCAAGTGGCCGAGCGCATGGGCGTGACCAAGGGAAGGGTCTCGCAGATCGAGAGCGGCCAGGTCTCCGGGACGGACGTCGTGGCGAGGTACGTCGAGGCGCTGGGCGGGAACCTCGTCATGGTGGCGGTCTTCGGCGACGGGGAACTGCGCAAGGTCGGGTAGGCGCCGATGGTTCCGGCCAGGGACGCCGAGGCATCGGCCCCGCTGCTCCCACCCCGGCCGTCAGACCCTGACGGTACCGTCGGATCATGTCCAAGCAGGCGGGGAACACCGAGTCCACAGAGCGGCGACTCGCCGTACTCGAAGGCGTCCTGGAACGGATCACGTACGCCAACGAGGACAACGGCTACACGGTCGCGCGCGTGGACACCGGCCGGGGCGGCGGCGATCTCCTGACCGTCGTCGGTGCCCTCCTCGGCGCCCAGGTCGGCGAATCCCTCCGGATGGAGGGCCGTTGGGGCTCGCACCCCCAGTACGGCAAGCAGTTCACGGTGGAGAACTACACGACCGTCCTCCCGGCCACTGTCCAGGGCATCCGCCGCTACCTCGGCTCCGGCCTCGTCAAGGGCATCGGCCCGATCTTCGCCGACCGCATCACCCAGCACTTCGGCCTGGACACCCTCCAGATCATCGAGGAGGAGCCGAAGCGCCTCATCGAGGTCCCCGGCCTCGGCCCCAAGCGCACCAAGAAGATCGCCGACGCCTGGGAGGAACAGAAGGCGATCAAGGAGGTCATGCTCTTCCTCCAGACGGTCGAGGTCTCCACGTCCATCGCGGTCCGCATCTACAAGAAGTACGGCGACGCCTCGATCGGCGTCGTGAAGAACCAGCCGTACCGGCTCGCGGCCGACGTCTGGGGCATCGGCTTCCTCACCGCTGACAAGATCGCCCAGTCCGTCGGCATCCCCCACGACAGCCCGGAGCGCGTCAAGGCGGGCCTGCAGTACGCCCTTTCGCAGGCCACCGACCAGGGCAACTGCTACCTCCCGGAGGAGCGCCTGATCGCCGACGCGGTCAAGCTCCTCCAGGTCGACACGGGCCTGGTCATCGAGTGCCTGGCCGAACTCGCCCTGCCCGACGAGGAGTCCGGCGAACCCGGCGTCGTACGCGAGAAGGTGCCGGGCCAGGACGGGGGAGACCCTGTCACTGCCATCTACCTCGTCCCCTTCCACCGCGCCGAACTCTCCCTCTCCGCACAGCTGTTGCGCCTCCTGCGCACCGACGGCGACCGCATGCCCGGCTTCCACGACGTGGCCTGGGACAAGGCGCTGGCATGGCTGCGGGGGCGCACGGGCGCGGAGTTGGCCCCGGAGCAGGAGGCGGCCGTACGCCTCGCGCTGACCGAGAAGGTGGCCGTGCTGACCGGTGGCCCGGGATGCGGCAAGTCCTTCACGGTCCGCTCGATCGTGGAGCTGGCCCGCGCCAAGAAGGCGAAGGTCGTGCTCGCCGCCCCCACCGGCCGGGCCGCCAAGCGTCTCGCCGAGCTGACCGGCGCCGAGGCCTCCACCGTCCACCGCCTCCTGGAGCTGAAGCCCGGCGGCGACGCGGCCTACGACAAGGACCGCCCGCTGGACGCCGATCTGGTGGTGGTCGACGAGGCCTCCATGCTGGACCTCCTGCTCGCCAACAAACTGGTGAAGGCGGTGCCGCCGGGCGCGCACCTCCTCTTCGTCGGGGACGTCGACCAGCTCCCCAGCGTCGGCGCCGGCGAGGTCCTCCGCGATCTCCTGGCCGACGGCAGCCCGATCCCCGCCGTCCGCCTCACCAAGGTGTTCCGCCAGGCGCAGCAGTCCGGTGTGGTGACCAACGCGCACCGGATCAACTCCGGGCAGCACCCGGTCACCGACGGCATGAAGGACTTCTTCCTCTTCGTCGAGGACGACACGGAGGAGGCGGGGCGGCTCACGGTCGACGTCGCGGCCCGTCGTATTCCGGCCAAGTTCGGGCTCGACCCGCGCCGGGACGTCCAGGTGCTGGCGCCCATGCACCGGGGCCCGGCCGGCGCGGGCACCCTCAACGGTCTGCTCCAGCAGGCCATCACCCCCGCCCGCCCCGACCTGGCCGAGAAGCGGTTCGGCGGCCGGGTCTTCCGCGTCGGCGACAAGGTCACCCAGATTCGCAACAACTACGAGAAGGGCGAGAACGGCGTCTTCAACGGCACCGTCGGCGTCGTCACCGCGCTCGACCCGGTCGACCAGCGGCTGACGGTCCTCACCGACGAGGACGAGGAGGTGGCGTACGAGTTCGACGAACTGGACGAGCTGGCGCACGCCTACGCGGTGACGATCCACCGGTCCCAGGGCAGCGAGTACCCGGCCGTGGTGATCCCGGTCACCACCGGAGCCTGGATGATGCTTCAGCGCAACCTCCTCTACACGGCCGTGACCAGGGCGAAGAAACTGGTGGTCCTGGTCGGCTCCCGCAAGGCGATCGGCCAGGCGGTGCGCACGGTCTCCGCCGGCCGTCGGTGCACGGCCCTCGACTTCCGGCTCGCACCACGGGTTTTGTAGTCCTGGGCCCGCTTCGGGGGAACCTCTCGTGCCGCTCCGGCGGCTCGTGAGTGAAATTTGATCGATCAAACGAGTCGTAAAGGTCACACAGCCCTTCCAGATGGCGGACGGAGGGGGCAGGATGAGCAAGTTGGCGGCACTGAGTGCCGCCGATGGGCCCGATGGTCGACCCCGAGTGCACTCTCCAGAGCCAATTGGGGGATGGTAGAGACAGTCAGGGCACCTCGAAGAAGAGGCACTACGTCGGTGAGGGATGACGTGAGCGACAACTCTGTAGTACTGCGGTACGGCGACGGCGAGTACACCTACCCGGTGATCGACAGCACCGTCGGCGACAAGGGCTTCGACATCGGGAAGCTCCGGGCCCAGACCGGTCTGGTCACCCTGGACAGCGGCTACGGCAACACCGCTGCCTATAAATCCGCCATCACCTATCTCGACGGTGAGCAGGGCATCCTCCGCTACCGCGGCTACCCGATCGAGCAGCTGGCCGAGCGTTCCACCTTCCTCGAGGTGGCGTACCTGCTGATCAACGGTGAGCTTCCGACCGTCGACGAGCTCTCCACGTTCCAGAACGAGATCACGCAGCACACCCTGCTGCACGAGGACGTCAAGAACTTCTACCGGGGCTTCCCCCGGGACGCCCACCCGATGGCGATGCTCTCCTCCGTGGTCAGCGCCCTGTCGACGTTCTACCAGGACAGCCACAACCCGTTCGACGAGCGGCAGCGCAACCTCTCCACGATCCGCCTGCTCGCCAAGCTGCCGACCATCGCGGCGTACGCGTACAAGAAGTCGATCGGTCACCCGTTCGTCTACCCGCGCAACGACCTCGGTTACGTCGAGAACTTCCTGCGCATGACCTTCTCGGTCCCGGCTCAGGAGTACGACCTCGACCCGGTCGTCGTCTCGGCGCTCGACAAGCTCCTCATCCTGCACGCCGACCACGAGCAGAACTGTTCGACGTCGACGGTCCGCCTGGTCGGCTCGTCCCAGGCGAACATGTTCGCGTCGATCTCCGCCGGTATCTCCGCGCTCTGGGGCCCGCTGCACGGCGGCGCCAACCAGTCCGTCCTGGAGATGCTGGAGGGCATCCAGGCGAACGGCGGCGATGTCGACTCCTTCATCCGCAAGGTGAAGAACAAGGAGGACGGCGTCCGTCTGATGGGCTTCGGCCACCGGGTCTACAAGTCCTTCGACCCGCGCGCCAAGATCATCAAGGCCGCCGCGCACGACGTCCTCTCGGCCCTCGGCAAGTCCGACGAGCTGCTGGACATCGCGCTGAAGCTGGAGGAGCACGCGCTCTCCGACGACTACTTCGTCTCGCGCAACCTCTACCCGAACGTGGACTTCTACACGGGTCTGATCTACCGCGCCATGGGCTTCCCGACCGAGATGTTCACGGTCCTCTTCGCCCTCGGCCGCCTCCCGGGCTGGATCGCCCAGTGGCACGAGATGATCAAGGAGCCGGGCTCCCGCATCGGCCGCCCTCGCCAGATCTACACGGGCGTCGTCGAGCGCGACTTCGTCCCGGTCGAGGCACGCTGACCGAGTACGCGTAGCAAGGGCCCGTACGGAGAGCCGTCCGCACGGGCCCACTGCTTTTCCTCCTTGGGCCCGCTCACTGCCGCACGGTTTTGCCCCGGGGCCTCTCACTGCCGCACGGCTTCTGCCTCTGGGCCTCCTCACTGCCTGACGGCAGCAGAGGGCGCCCTACGGCGAGTGAGCCGAAGGGGCGCGCCTGTGTCGAGAGCCCATGGGGGCACCTCCCGCTCGAGCGAAGCCGAGAGTGGGGGAGCGCGCAGCGCCCGACGAAGGAGGGCCGAGCACGATCGGGCTCTCGACACAGGCTGAGGCGCCCCGGAGGCGAACCGAGCCCCAAAAAATAGCGAGAAGGCGCCCTGCAACGCTGGTCCCCCCACGGGCCGGCGAGCAGGGCGCCTTCCCATGTCCCGGTGCGGATTCCCCCCACGGGATCCGGCCGGGCGTCTGGTGGGCACAGCGCCTGAATCGCTGAGCTCGACGAGCAGAACTCGTCGTCCTACCTGTATGCGGTTGTCGAGCGGCGGTGTGCGGTCTGCCGGGACGCGTACGTACGGGAGGGCCGCTCAAAGCTCCCCGGTGCACGTGCCCCGGCAACGCAATTCCGGGAACGTCCCCCAAGACATCCCCAGATGTCAGTCACGCCCCCCAAGACGCTTCTGACATCGCCAACTTAGACTCACGAACCCCTTCAGTGGTTACGTTCACATCACTGTGATCTGCGTCTCCTGCGAAATGTCCTGAAGATGCGCAAGAGACCAGATTCAGCGATCGAGGCCCAGCGTAAGGATGATGCGCGAGCCTTGTGAAGAGCTTATGTGAGGCTACTTCCGGACTCTAGAGGGACTTTTGCCCGGCGGTCACGAAAATGTCCTGAGTCGCAAGCTGTTCGTTACCACGAAAACGGACGAAAAGGCCATAGTCGCCCCCGCGATCATCGGGTTGAGCAATCCGGCGGCGGCCAGCGGCAGCGCGGCCACGTTGTATCCGAACGCCCAGGCCAGATTGCCCTTGATCGTGGACAGGGTCCGCCGCGACAGCCGGATGGCGTCGGCGGCCACCCGCAGGTCCCCGCGCACCAGCGTCAGGTCGCCCGCCTCGATCGCCGCGTCCGTCCCCGTGCCCAGGGCGAGCCCCAGGTCGGCCACGGCCAGCGCGGCGGCGTCGTTGACACCGTCGCCGACCATCGCGACCGTACGGCCCTCGCCCTGGAGGCGGCGTACGACGTCGACCTTGTCCTCGGGCAGCACCTCGGCGATCACGTGCTCGGGGGCGACGCCGACCGCCGCGGCCACGGACCGGGCCACGCGCTCGTTGTCCCCGGTCAGCAGCATCGGGGTGAGCCCGAGCGCCCGCAGCCGCCGTACCGCCTCGGCGCTGGTCTCCTTGATCGCGTCGGCGACGGTGACGACACCGAGTGCCACACCGTCGCGGAGGACGACGACCGCCGTGTGCCCCTCGTCCTCGGCGGCCTCCTTGGCGCGCCGCAGGGCCTCGGGGAGCGGTTCGTCGTGGAATCGGCCCACCCGGACGTTGTGGCCCTTCACGAGGCCGCGTACGCCCCTCCCGGGCATGTTCTCGAAGTGCTCCACGGGCGGCAGGGCGCCCACGCGCTCCTCGGCGCCCGCGGCGATGGCCCGGCCCACCGGGTGTTCGGAGGCGTGTTCGACGGCACCGGCGAGACGCAGGAGGTCGGCCTCGGCGTCTCGGGCCTCGGTGCCTTGGGCTTCGGTGTCGTGGGCCTCCGTGTCGTGGGCGTCGATGCCGTGGGGGGCCCCGGCGACGTACACCCGCTGGAGCGTCATCCGGCCGGTGGTGACGGTGCCGGTCTTGTCCAGGACGACGGTGTCGACGCGGCGGGTGGACTCCAGGACCTCGGGGCCCTTGATGAGGATGCCGAGCTGGGCGCCGCGGCCGGTGCCGACCAGCAGAGCGGTCGGGGTGGCGAGACCGAGCGCGCACGGGCAGGCGATGATCAGCACCGCGACGGCCGCCGTGAACGCGGCGGTGGCGTCGCCCGTGGCGCCGAGCCAGGCGCCGAAGGTGGCCACCGCGATCAGGATGACGACCGGCACGAACACCGCCGAGATCCGGTCGGCGAGCCGCTGCACCTCCGCCTTGCCGTTCTGCGCGTCCTCCACCAGCCGCGCCATCCGCGCCAGCTGGGTGTCCGCGCCGATCCGGGTCGCCTCGACGACCAGCCGCCCGCCGGCGTTCACGGTCGCGCCCGTGACGGCGTCGCCGACGGTCACGTCCACCGGTACCGACTCTCCGGTCAGCATCGACGCGTCGACGGCGGAGGCGCCCTCCACGACGGTGCCGTCGGTGGCGAACTTCTCCCCGGGGCGTACGACGAAACGGTCGCCCACGGCCAGCTGTCCGACCGGGACGCGCACCTCCCGCCCCTGCCGGAGCACCGAGACGTCCTTGGCGCCGAGCCTCAGCAGCGCCTTGAGCGCGGCGCCCGCGCGGCGCTTGGAACGGGCCTCCAGATAGCGGCCGAGCAGGATGAACGCGACCACCCCGGCGGCCACTTCGAGATAGATCGTCGACGAGCCCGCCGCGCGGGAGACGGTGAACTCGAAGCCGTGCCGCATGCCCGGCATGCCCGCGTGCCCGAAGAACAGAGCCCACAGGGACCAGCCGAAGGCGGCGAGCGTGCCGACGGAGACGAGGGTGTCCATCGTGGCCGCGCCGTGCCGGAGGTTGGTGAACGCGGCCCGGTGGAAGGGCAGCCCGCCCCAGACGACGACCGGCGCGGCCAGCGTCAGCGAGAGCCACTGCCAGTTGTCGAACTGGAGGGCGGGGATCATGGCCATGAGGACGACGGGCACCGCGAGCAGCACCGAGACGGTGAGCCGTTGCCGCAGCGAGGCGAGTTCGGGGTCCGCCTCCTCCGCGGGGAGGGCCTCTTCCTGCTCGGACCGCGGCGGGGCCGGGGGCGGGGGCTCCTCGGCCGTGTAGCCGGTCTTCACCACGGTGGCGATGAGGTCGGCGATCTCCGTCCCCGAGGGGTAGCTGACCTTCGCCTTCTCCGTCGCGTAGTTCACCGAGGCGGTGACCCCGTCCATGCGGTTGAGCTTCTTCTCCACGCGGGCCGCGCAGGAGGCGCAGGTCATCCCGCCGATGGTCAGCTCGACCTCGTGGACGGTGCCGCTCGTGGCGTCTGCCGCGGTGGTGCTCGTCATGTCCGTGCCCGTACGTCCGTGGCCGTGCCCGGTCTCAGGCCTTGCCGACCAGTTCGAAGCCGGCCTCGTCGACGGCGGCGCGGACGGCCTCCTCGTCGAGCGGGGCGGCCGAGACCACGGTGACCTCGCCGGTGGAGGCGACGGCCTTCACCGAGGACACGCCGTCGAGCTGGTTGATCTCGCCCGAGACGGAGCCCTCGCAGTGCCCGCAGCTCATGCCGCTCACCTTGTAGACGGCGGTGACGGAGCCCTGGGTGTCGGTGTCGGTGGCCATGTCGTTACTCCTCATCGGGGCGTGTGGGGGACTGCGTCGGGGTCGGGTAACCCTTCAGAACATCCACCTTATACCCCCTAGGGGTATGAATCCAAGAGGGGTCCGCGCGGGGAGGTGGGGCGCCGGGGGCGCTAGGGGTCGACTGGCGGGCGGTCGCCCACCAAGGGTTCCAGGTAGCGGAGCAGGACGTTCTTCAGCTCCTGGACGTAGGCCTCGCGCTCCTCGCCCTCGCGGCCGAGGATCAGTTCCAGGCCGGCCTTGTACATGGCCATGCAGACGTGGGCGGTGCGGGTGATGTCGGCGGCCGGCGTGCCGGGCAGGAGCGGGGTGAGCAGGGCCTCGATCCGGGTGACCAGGGCCGTCTGCAGGGCGTCGTGCTGCTCGGCGATCCGGCCGGGGACGTCCGGGCCGTGCATCAGCGTGTAGACCACGGGGTGGCGGCAGTTGAAGTCGATGAAGCGGTCGACGGCGGTGGTCACGGCCACCTCCAGCGGGGTCGCCGGGTCCACCGGGGCGAGCGCCTCACCGTAGGTCTCGCGCATCTCCAGCATGAGCCGCTCGCTCAGCTCGATCGCGATCGCTTCCTTGTTCGGGAAGAACTGGTACAGCGTCCCCGGCGAGACCCCCGCCTCGCGGGCGATGGCGTTGGTGCTGGCCGCGGTGTACCCGGTCGAGCAGAACACGGAGGCCGCCGCTGCGAGCAGCTGGGCGATACGGCGCTCGCCGCGGGCCTGGCGACGGCGCGGCTGCTCCTTGGCCTGGGGCCGCTCACCGGTCAGGGGCTGCTCTGCGGCCTGGGGCTGTTCCTTCTCCTGGTGGGTGGGCACGCGGTTATCCCCAGCTTTCCGGACGTGATTGACAAACACGAGTGGTCGCTCGCATTCTGGAGAAACGCGAGCGATCTCTCGTGTTTGCCAGTGTATGGCTTGGCGCTTCCATGCTGCCCGGCTGCGCACAGCACGGACCACAGTGATCAGAGTGAAGGGGACACCGCACCATGACCGAAGTCAACCGGCCACCCCGAGCGGGAGGCTGGACCCGGTTCGTGACCGCCCGCCCCCGGCTCTCCCTGCTCGTCGCCCTGGTGCTCACCGCCCTGGCGGTCGTCGCGGGCAGCGATGTCGCCGACCGTCTCGGCAGCGGCGGCTGGGAGGATCCGGCCGCCCAGTCCACCTACGCGACGAAGGCCCTGGAGCGCGAGTTCCCCGACTCGCAGCCCAACTTCCTGCTGCTCGTCGACGCGGGCGAGGCCTCGGTCGACGACCCGGCCGTCGCCGCCGAGGCGAAGAAGCTGACCGAGCGGCTGTCCGCCGAGAAGGGCGTCACGGGCGTCGGCTCCTACTGGCAGACCGGAGCACCGACCCTGCGCTCGGAGGACGGGAGCGAGGCGCTGATAGCGGCCCGCCTCACCGGCGACGAGACGGCCGTGAACAAGACCCTGGACCGTATCGCCCCCGAACTGCGCGGCACGCACGGCCCGGTCGAGGTCAAGGTCGGCGGCATCCTCGCCGTGCGCCACGAGATGCAGACGATCATCCAGGAGGACCTGCTGCGGGCCGAGATGATCGCCCTGCCGGTGACCCTCGTGCTGCTGGTCATGGTCTTCGGCAGCGCGGTCGCCGCCCTGCTGCCGCTCGGTGTGGGCGTCGTCGCGATCCTCGGCACCAACGCGATCCTGCGCGGCCTCACCGAGGTCACCGACGTCTCGGTCTTCGCCCTGAACCTCACCACGGCCATGGGTCTGGGTCTCGCGATCGACTACGCCCTGTTCATCGTGCGCCGCTTCCGCGAGGAGCTGTCCACCGGCGCCGACTCCCTGACGGCCGTCGCCACCACCCTGCGCACGGCCGGCCGCACGGTCCTCTTCTCCGCCCTGACGGTCGCCGTCTCCCTGGCCGCGATGATGGTCTTCCCGCAGTACTTCCTGAAGTCCTTCGCCTACGCGGGCATCGCCGTGGTCCTCCTGGCGGCGGCAGCCGCCCTGATCCTCCTCCCGGCCGCGCTCGTCCTCCTGGGCGACCGCGTCAACGCCCTGGACCTGCGCAAACTGTTCAAGCGCCGCAGCAAGGCGAAGACCACGGGCGACGGCTCCCCGGCCGTGGAGGAGGGCGCCGCCTGGGGCCGTATGGCGGCCCTCGTCATGCGTCGCGCCCCCTTCTTCGCCGTCGCCACGACCGCCGGTCTGCTCCTCCTCGGCCTCCCCTTCCTGGGGGTGAAGTTCGGTACGGCCGACGACCGCCAACTCCCGGCCAGTGCCGAGTCCCACGTCGTGCAACAGCACCTGCGCGAGGGCTTCCCGGGCACTCCCGGAGGCGGCCTGGAGATCCTGGCGGAGGGCGAGGCCACGAAGGCGGAGTACACCGCCTACAAGGAGCGGCTGGCGGACCTCCCCGAGGTGCTCCGGGTGGAAGGGCCCCTGGTCAAGGGCGACTGGGCCTACTTCACGGTGCAGCCGAAGGGCGAGGCGGTCGACGAGGGCGCGCAACGCCTGGTGAAGGAGATCCGGTCGACGGACGCTCCCTTCGACACCTCGGTGACGGGCACGGCGGCGGTCCTGGTGGACACCAAGGCGGCGATAGGGGACGGCCTTCCCTGGGCCCTCGCGTTCATCGCGATCGTCACCCTGATCCTGGTCTTCCTCCTCACCGGCAGTGTGCTGATCCCCCTCCAGGCGGTCCTGCTGAACGCCCTCAGCCTGACGGCCATGTTCGGCGCGCTGGTGTGGGTCTTCCAGGACGGCCACCTCTCCGGCCTGCTCGCCTTCACCAGCCCCGGCTCCATCGAGACGACCCTGCCGGTCCTGATGTTCTGCGTGGCCTTCGGGCTCTCCATGGACTACGGCGTGTTCCTGCTCTCCCGCATCAAGGAGGAGTACGACCACACCGGCGACCACACAGGCTCGGTCCGCTTCGGGCTCCAGCGCACGGGTGGCCTGATCACCGCCGCCGCCGTCATCCTCGCCGTCGTCATGATCGCCATAGGCACCTCCCGGGTCACCAACACGAAGATGCTGGGCCTCGGCATAGCCCTCGCCGTCCTCATGGACGCCATGGTCATCCGCAGTCTCCTGGTCCCGGCGGTCATGCGCCTGACGGGCCGCGCGACGTGGTGGGCCCCGGCTCCGCTGAGGAGGTTCCACGAGAGGTTCGGCCTGAGCGAGGGGGAGTCGGCGCCCGCCGCGCGGGCGACGGGGACGACGGACGCCGAGACCGCCACACCCGACGTGCCTGCCCCGGGCAAGCAGCGCGACGACGACAAGGTGGAGATCTCTGGCTAGCGTTCGCTCCGAAGAGGACGGTCGGTGGCCGTAGGCCGATGAGTGGAGGGCGACACATGCGCGCGGTGGTGTTCGAGCGGTTCGGAGAGCCGGCCACGGTGAAGGAGCTTCCCGCACCCACCCCCGCCCCCCACGGTGTCGTCGTCCGTGTCGAAGCGACGGGCCTGTGCCGCAGCGACTGGCACGGCTGGCAGGGCCACGACCCGGACATCACGCTCCCGCACGTCCCCGGCCATGAACTGGCCGGGGTCGTGGAGGCCACCGGCGCGGCGGTGACGGGTTGGCGCCCCGGCGACCGGGTCACCGTCCCCTTCGTCTGTGCCTGCGGCACCTGTGCCGCCTGCGCGGCCGGTGACCAGCAGGTGTGCGAGCGGCAGACCCAGCCGGGCTTCACGCACTGGGGCTCGTTCGCCGAGTACGTCGCGCTGGACCACGCCGACGTGAACCTGGTGGCACTGCCCGACGAGCTGTCGTACGGCACGGCGGCCTCGCTCGGCTGCCGCTTCGCCACGGCGTTCCGCGCGGTGGTCGCGCAGGGCCGGGTCGCGGCGGGGGAGTGGGTCGCCGTCCACGGCTGCGGGGGTGTGGGCCTGTCCGCGGTGATGGTGGCGGCGGCCTCCGGGGCCCGGGTGATCGCCGTCGACGTATCGGCCCGGGCCCTGGACCTGGCCCGGAAGTTCGGGGCGGCGGAGTGCGTGGACGCCTCGGCGGTCGAGGACACGGCCGAAGCGGTCCGCGACCTCACCGGCGGCGGCGCCCACCTCTCCCTCGACGCGCTCGGCTCCCCGGCCACCTGCGCGGCCTCCGTCAACGGCCTCCGCCGCCGGGGCCGCCACATCCAGGTGGGCCTGCTTCCCTCCGGGACGGGCACCACCCCCGTCCCCATGGCCCGGGCGATCGCCCTCGAACTCGAACTGCTGGGCAGCCACGGCATGGCGGCGCACGCCTACCCCACGATGCTGAAGCTGGTCGAGGCGGGCGTCCTCCGCCCCGACCTCCTGGTGACCTCGACGATCGGGCTGGACGCGGCCCCGTCCGCACTCGCGGCGCTGGGCACGGCCCCGGGCGGCGGAGTGACGGTCATCGAACCCTGGAACTGACCGTTCCCGGACGGGGTGAGGGAAAAGGGGTTCACTCCACCTTGCGCCCCCGGTTGCCCGGTCTGGAGGCGACCCAGGTGCGGATGGTGTCGGCGTACCAGTAGGGCTTGCCGCTCTCGACGTGGTCGGGCGGCGGCAGCAGCCCGTGTTTGCGGTACGACCGGACGGTGTCGGGCTGCACACGGATGTGCGCCGCGATGTCCTTGTACGACCAGAGAAGCCGGTCGGTCGTCATCTGTGGCACCTCCCTGCGCGCGCACCACGGCGGCGGCCGGGAAGACCGCAGGGGGAGCCGGGCACTGCGCTGGCGATCACAAGCCTGTGCTCGGCCAACGACACACAGTGATCAGCGAGAGCGCCCGTGGGTCACACGTGACAAAAGACCCGCGTACACGTGACGGACGTGACGAGACGGTGTCCTTTGTGACACAAGTGGCGAATTGGAGTGCCATGTTGACCGGGGGCGGGCAGCCGCGCCCCAAAAGGGGCGCGGGGAACTGCGCGACCAGCCACGAACCACCTGCGGCCCGCCGGCAACTCGCAGTTCCCCGACGCTTCTCGGCGCCGGCCCGCAGCGGAGCGCCTATGCCCCGCAAGACCTCAAGAACGCCCGCGTCCGCTGAGCGATCGGCAGCGGAGCGTCCGGCTCGCAGGGATACATGTCCTGCTCGACGATCGCGAATAGATCCACGTCCAGCTTCGCGGCCGCGGCCAGCACCGGCCCCAGCTCGGGCACGCCCTTCGGCGGCTCGCACATGACGCCCCTGGCCACGGCCGGCCCGAACGGGATCTCGTTCGCGCGGACGTCGGCCAGGATCTCGGGGTCGACCTGCTTGAGGTGCAGATAGCCGATGCGCTCGCCGTAGGTCTCGATCAGCTTGACGCTGTCGCCGCCGCAGTAGGCGTAGTGCCCGGTGTCGAGGCAGAGCGAGACCACCGAGGAGTCGGTGCCGTCCAGGAAGCGGACGACGTTCTCCTCGCTGTCGATGTGGGTGTCGGCGTGCGGGTGGACGACGATCTGGAGGCCGTACTTCTCCCGCACCTCCCGCCCGAGCCGCTCGGTCAGCTGCGTGAGGTGACGCCACTGCTCGACGGTCAGTTCGCTGGGCTCCAGAACCTTGCCCGTCTTGTCGTCCCGCCAGAACGACGGGATGACGACGAGGTGCTTGGCGCCCATGGCCTGCGCGAGGACCGCGTTGTCGGCCACGTGCGCCCAGGTCTTCTCCCAGACGTCCGGACCGTGGTGCAAGCCGGTGAAGACGGTGCCGGCCGACACTTTCAGGCCACGTTTGGCCGTCTCCTCGGCGAGGACCGCCGGGTCGGTCGGCAGATAGCCGTACGGGCCCAGCTCGATCCACTCGTAGCCGGAAGCGGCGACCTCGTCGAGGAAGCGCTGCCAGGGGACCTGCTGGGGGTCGTCGGGGAACCAGACGCCCCAGGAGTCGGGCGCCGAGCCGACTCGGATGCGCGAGACCCCGGAAACTTGAGACTGAGGTGACAACGACGTCATGGGAGTCAGCTTCAGCCCCTGGAGCTGAGGGTGTCAATAGGTAGTCCGAATGTCTGGACAAAGTATTGACAGGGTCGCTCCGACGGGGCTAGACCTTGACGGGAACCGGCGCGTGAAGGGAACTCGATGGCGTACGACCTGATCACCATGGGGCGGATCGGTGTGGATCTCTACCCGTTGCAGACGGGGGTCCCGCTGCCGCAGGTGACGTCCTTCGGCAAGTTCCTCGGCGGATCGGCGACGAACGTCGCGGTGGCCGCGTCCCGACTCGGCCGCTCCACCGCCGTCATCACCCGCACCGGCCAGGACCCCTTCGGCGACTACCTGCACCAGGCGCTGCGCGACTTCGGGGTGGACGACCGCTGGGTGACCCCGGTCCCGGGCCTCGCGACCCCGGTGACGTTCTGCGAGGTCTTCCCGCCGGACGACTTCCCGCTGTACTTCTACCGCAAGCCCAAGGCGCCCGATCTGGAGATCGACGCCCATGAGCTGGACCTCGACGCCATCGCCGGGACCCGGATCTTCTGGGTGACCGGCACGGGCCTGAGCGAGGAGCCCAGCCGTACGGCGACGCTCGCGGCGCTCGCCCACCGGGCCAAGGCCGGCACGACGGTCTTCGACCTCGACTGGCGCCCCATGTTCTGGAACGACCCGGCCGAGGCCCGCCCGTTCTACGAGGAGGCCCTGCGGCACACCACCGTGGCCGTCGGCAACCTGGACGAGGTCGAGGTCGCCACCGGCGTCCGCGAGCCGCAGGCCGCGGCCCGCGCGCTGCTCGACGCCGGCGTGGAACTGGCGGTCGTCAAGCAGGGCCCGAAGGGCGTCCTCGCGGTCAACGCCAAGGGCGAGTCCGCCGAGGTCCCGCCCCTGCCCGTCGACGTCCTCAACGGCCTCGGCGCCGGTGACGCCTTCGGCGGCTCCCTCTGCCACGGCCTGCTCGAAGGCTGGGACCTGGAGAAGATCATGCGGTACGCCAACGCGGCCGGCGCGATCGTCGCCTCCCGCCTGGAGTGCTCCTCCGCGATGCCGACCGTCGACGAGATCGAGACCGCGGTCGCTGCTGGAGCGGTGCTGTGACCACCACCCGCCCCGTGGGCCCCCTCGGCCCCATCGACGTCTCCGCCCTCGTCCGCACCCGGGTGCACCACCCCGAGGCGATCGCCGAGGCCGCCGCCCGCCGTACCCGGCGCTCCCTGATCGGCGACTCCGGCCGGCTGATGATCGTCGCCGCCGACCACCCGGCCCGTGGCGCCCTCTCCGTCGGCGACCGCAGGCTCGCCATGGCGAACCGCGTCGACCTCCTCGAACGGCTGTGCCTGGCGCTGTCCCGTCCCGGTGTGGACGGCGTCCTCGCCACCGCCGACATCCTGGACGACCTGCTGCTCCTCGGCGCGCTCGACGGCAAGGTCGTCATGGGCTCGATGAACCGGGGCGGCCTCGCGGGCGCCAGCTTCGAACTGGACGACCGCTTCACCGGCCACCGCCCCGAGGACATGCAGCGCCTCGGCTTCGACGCCGGCAAGCTCCTGCTCCGCGTCGACTACGACGACCCGGGCTCCCTCACCACCCTGGAGTCCACCGCCCGTGCCGTGGACGCCATGGCCGAACGCCGACTCCCCGTGTTCGTCGAGCCGTTCATCAGCCGCCGCGACCCGGCCACCGGCAAGGTCAAGAACGACCTGAGCGCCGAGGCGGTCACCAAGTCGATCGCCATAGCCGCCGGGCTGGGCGGCAGTTCGGCGTACACCTGGCTGAAGGTGCCCGTCACCGACAACCCCGACGACATGGCCCAGGTCATGGAGACCTCGACGCTGCCCGCCGTGCTGCTCGGCGGCGATGTCGGCGAGGACCAGGAGGGCGCGTACGAGAAGTGGCGCGGCGCGCTGCAACTGCCCACCGTGCAGGGCCTGGTGGTCGGACGCTCGTTGCTCTACCCGGCGGACGACGACGTGACCGCCGCCGTGGACACCGCCGTAGGACTGCTGTGAGGGCCGCATGACACAGAAGACCGAGCTGTACGTACCCAAGGGCGCCACCGCGAACGCCCAATACGCCGTGGACATCGACCCGAAGCGGGCCGGATGGACCCACAGCAGCCTCAGGATCGTGGAGTTGGAGCCGGGCGGCTCGCACATGTTCACGACCGGGGACAGTGAGTGGATCGTGCTGTCCCTGGGCGGCGGTTGTACGGTTCAGGTGTCGGAGGAACCGGGCAATTCAGACGGTGGCGGCATCACGGAGTTCCAGATCCTGGGCAGGGAGAGCGTGTTCGCCGGAGTCTCCGACTTCGTGTACGCGCCCCGCGACGCCCGGGTACAGATCGCCTCCGGCGCGGGAGGCCGCTTCGCTTTGGCAGGAGCGAAGTGCGAGCGACGACTCCCCGCTCGTTACGGCCCCGCGCCGGAGGTCCCCGTCGAGGACCGGGGCAGCGGCACCTGCGCCCGCCAGGTGCGCAACTTCGCCTCCGCCGACGCCTTCGAGTGCGACAAGCTGATCACCGTCGAGGTCATCACCCCCGGCGGCAACTGGTCCTCGTACCCGCCGCACAAGCACGACGAGAACCGCCCCGGCGAGGAGACCGAACTCGAAGAGATCTACTACTTCGAGATCGACGGCCCGAACGGCTTCGGCTACCAGCGCGTGTCGCCCTCCCGCGAGGGCGGCTCCGAGGTGCTCGCCGAGGTCCGTTCCGGTGACACGGTGCTCGTACCCGACGGCTGGCACGGCCCGTCCATCGCGCAGCCCGGCCACAGCATGTACTACCTGAACGTGATGGCGGGCCCCGGCCCCGAGCGGAAGTGGCAGATCTGCTTCCACCCCGACCACACGGAGGGGTACCGATGAGCCCGACCTCGAACACGACCCCGGCCTCGAACACGACCCCGGCCACGACCCGGCTCACGGTCGCCCAGGCGCTGGTCCGCTTCCTCTCCGCCCAGTACACCGAGCGCGACGGCGAGCGGCGGCGGCTGATCGGCGCCACCTGGGGCATCTTCGGCCACGGCAACGTCGCGGGCCTCGGCCAGGCGCTCGTCGAGTACGCCGACGCCATGCCCTACCTCCAGGGCCGCAACGAGCAGTCGATGGTGCACGCGGCCGTCGGCTACGCCCGGCAGTCGAACCGGCTGTCCACGCACGCCGTGACGACGTCCATCGGCCCCGGCGCGACCAACCTGGTCACCGGCGCCGCCCTCGCCACCATCAACCACCTGCCGGTGCTGCTGCTCCCCGGCGACATCTTCGCCACCCGGCCGGCCGACCCGGTCCTCCAGCAGCTCGAAGTGCCGTACGCGGGCGACATCAGCGTCAACGACACCCTGCGTCCGGTGTCGAGGTACTTCGACCGGATCACCCGCCCCGAGGCGCTGATCCCGGCCGCGCTCCAGGCGATGCGCGTCCTCACCGACCCGGTGGAGACGGGCGCCGTGACCCTCGCCCTGCCGCAGGACGTGCAGGCGGAGGCGTACGACTGGCCGGAGGAGTTCTTCGCCGAGCGGACCTGGAACGTGCGCCGCCCGGCTGCCGACGTCGTCGAACTGACCGGCGCGCTCGACGCGATCCGTGCGGCCCGCCGCCCGCTGATCGTGGCCGGCGGCGGCGTCCACCACGCCCGCGCGGAGGAGGTGCTCGCCGAACTCGCCCGCGCCACCGGCATTCCCGTCGCCTCCACCCAGGCCGGCAAGGGCTCCCTCCGCTTCGACCACCCGCAGGACGTGGGCGGCATCGGCCACACCGGCACGGCGACCGCCAACGAACTGGCCCGCACCGCCGACCTGGTGATCGGCGTCGGCACCCGGTACACGGACTTCACCACGGCCTCGAACACCCTCTTCGCCGCCGACGGTGTCCGCTTCCTCAACCTCAACATCGCGCCCTACGACGGCCACAAGCTCTCCGGCCTGCCGCTGATCGCGGACGCGCGGTCGGGTCTGGAGGCGCTCGCCGAGGCGCTGGAGGTGCACGGCCACCGGGTCGCGGACGCGTACGTCGCCGAGTACGCGGAGGACAAGCAGCGCTGGGAGCACCGCGTCGACGCCTGCTACGAGGCCGACGAACCGGACACCCGGCCCACCCAGGCCCAGGTCCTCGGACTCCTCGACGAACTCGTCGACGAGTCCGACATCCTGATCAACGCGGCCGGTTCCCTCCCCGGTGACCTGCACAAACTGTGGCGGGCCCGGTCGCGGGACCAGTACCACCTGGAGTACGGCTACTCGTGCATGGGGTACGAGATCCCGGCCGCGATCGGTGTCCGGCTGGCCGCCCCCGGGCGCCCGGTGTGGGCGCTGGTCGGCGACGGCACGTATCTGATGATGCCGACCGAGATCGTCACGGCCGTCCAGGAGAACGTCCCGATCAAGGTGCTGCTGGTGCAGAACCACGGGTACGCCTCCATCGGCGGCCTCTCGGAGTCGGTCGGCGGTGAGCGGTTCGGCACCGCCTACCGCCACCGCGACCCCGCCGAAGGCACCTTCACGGGCACCCCGCTGCCCGTGGACCTCGCCGCCAACGCGGCCAGTCTCGGCATGCGCGTCCTGCGCGCCAAGACGGTCCGTGACCTGCGCGCCGCCCTCGCCGAGGCACGGGCGGCCGACACTCCCACTTGTGTCTACGTGGAGACCGAAACGGCAGACACAGTGTCGGGCCCGCCTCCCGCGCAGGCCTGGTGGGATGTACCTGTGGCCGAGACCGCGACCCGCGCGTCGGCGGTCAAGGCACGCGAGGAGTACGACCGGCACGTCTCAACCCGACGCCGCCATCTGTGAGCAAGGAGTTTCTGGAATGACGAAGATCGTCAACCACTGGATCGGCGGCAAGACCGTCGAGGGCGCGTCGGGTACGTTCGGGCCGGTCACGGACCCGGCGACCGGCGCGGTCACCACCAAGGTCGCCTTCGCGACCGTCGACGAGGTCGACGCGGCGGTCCGCACCGCCAAGGAGGCCTTCGTGACCTGGGGCCAGTCCTCGCTGGCCCAGCGCACCTCGATCCTCTTCAAGTTCCGCGCGCTGCTCGACGCCAACCGCGACGCGATCGCCGAGCTGATCACCGCCGAGCACGGCAAGGTGCACTCGGACGCGCTCGGCGAGGTCGCGCGCGGCCTGGAGATCGTCGAACTGGCCTGCGGCATCAACGTGCAGCTGAAGGGCGAGCTGTCCACGCAGGTCGCCAGCCGCGTCGACGTCTCCTCCATCCGCCAGCCGCTGGGCGTCGTCGCGGGCATCACGCCGTTCAACTTCCCGGCGATGGTTCCGATGTGGATGTTCCCGATGGCGATCGCGACCGGCAACACGTTCGTGCTGAAGCCGTCCGAGAAGGACCCCTCGGCCTCCATCAAGATCGCCGAGCTGCTCGCGGAAGCGGGTCTGCCGGACGGTGTCTTCAACGTCGTCCACGGCGACAAGGTGGCCGTCGACCGCCTCCTGGAGCACCCGGACGTCAAGGCGGTCTCCTTCGTCGGCTCGACCCCGATCGCCCGCTACATCCACACCACGGCCTCGGCGCACGGCAAGCGCGTCCAGGCCCTCGGCGGCGCCAAGAACCACATGCTGGTCCTGCCCGACGCGGACCTGGACGCGGCCGCCGACGCCGCCGTCTCCGCCGCGTACGGCTCGGCGGGCGAGCGCTGCATGGCGATCTCGGCGGTCGTGGCCGTGGGCGCCATCGGTGACGAACTGGTGGAGAAGATCCGCGAGCGCGCCGAGAAGATCAAGATCGGCCCCGGCAACGACCCGACCTCCGAGATGGGCCCGCTGATCACGGCCGTCCACCGCGACAAGGTGGCGTCGTACGTCACGGGCGCGGCGGCCGAGGGCTGCGAGGTCGTCCTCGACGGCACCGGCTTCACGGTCGACGGCTACGAGGACGGCCACTGGATCGGCATCTCGCTGCTGGACAAGGTGCCGACCACGGCGAAGGCGTACCAGGACGAGATCTTCGGCCCGGTGCTGACCGTCCTGCGCGTCGACACCTACGACGAGGGCATCGCCCTCATCAACGCCTCCCCGTTCGGCAACGGCACCGCGATCTTCACCCGCGACGGCGGCGCCGCCCGGCGCTTCCAGCTGGAGGTCGAGGCGGGCATGGTCGGCGTCAACGTCCCGATCCCGGTCCCGGTCGGCTACCACTCCTTCGGCGGCTGGAAGGACTCCCTCTTCGGAGACCACCACATCTACGGCAACGACGGCACCCACTTCTACACCCGCGGCAAGGTCGTCACCACCCGCTGGCCCGACCCGGCCGACGGCCCGTCGGCCGTGGACCTGGGCTTCCCGCGCAACCACTGACCGAGTCACCCCGCGCCCCGCAAGGGGCGCGGGGAACGGCGCGAGAAGCCCCACCGGACGGTCGGCCGGGGGTCGAAGGGGCGCAGCCCCTTGAGGACGGGTCGGGCAGGGGCGGCGGGGGCGACCTATCAGGTTGCTGTCGGCCAAGGACGTACCGCACCCGCTGTATGCCGAATTCCTCCCGTACGACCGTGGGATGTCCCACTCTTCCCCCCTGAGAGGGCCTCGGGGGACCGGCAGGGCCCCGTACCGTTGACGCATGGATCTTCGACTGACCGGCCCGCGCCTGCGCGGAGCGCTGCGGCGGCGGCCGCGGCGGACCGTCGCCGCCGCGGCCGCCGTCGTCGTGCTCGCCGGGGCCGGCACCTGGACGGCCACCGCCTCGGACGAAGCGGCGCCGGTGAAACGCGCCGACCGGGCCGTACGGACGGCCGAGGGCGTGCGCATCGACACCTCGTACTTCACCTCCGGCGGTGACGGCCGCCGCCCCGCCGTCCTGCTCGGCCACGGCTTCGGCGGCAGCAAGAACGACGTCCGCGAGCAGGCCGAGGACCTCGCCCGCGACGGCTACGCGGTGCTGACCTGGTCCGCCCGCGGCTTCGGCAGGTCGACCGGCAAGATCGGGCTGAACGACCCCGAGGGCGAGGTCGCCGACGTCTCGAAGCTGATCGACTGGCTCGCGACCCGCCCCGAGGTGCAGCTCGACAAGGAGGGCGACCCCCGCCTCGGCATGGCCGGCGCCTCCTACGGTGGGGCGATCGCGCTGCTGACCGCCGGGTACGACGATCGCGTCGACGCCATCGCGCCCGCGATCACGTACTGGAACCTGGCGGACGCCCTCTTCCCGAACGGCGTCTTCAAGAAGCTGTGGGCCGGGCTCTTCGTCAACACCGGCGGCGGCTGCGCGAAGTTCGAGACCCAGCTGTGCGAGATGTACCAGCGGGTCGCCGAGTCGGGCGCGCCCGACGCGGAGGCCGTGAAGCTGCTGGACGCCCGTAGCCCCGAGGCCGTCGGCGACCGCATCGAGGTGCCCACCCTGCTGAGCCAGGGCCAGACCGACTCCCTCTTCCCGCTCGGCCAGGCCGACGCCGCCGCGAAGGCGATCAAGGCCAACGGCGCGCCCGTGGACGTCGACTGGATCGCCGGCGGCCACGACGGCGGCGACATGGAGACGAGCCGCATCCAGGCCCGGACGGAGGCCTGGTTCGACCGCTACCTCAAGGACGACAAGGGCGCCGACACGGGCTCCGCGTTCCGTGTCACCCGCACCCTCGGCACCGGCTCCGGCGACGGCGAACCCCGTCTCGCCGGCACCACCGACGACAGCTACCCGGGCCTGGAGAGCGACCTCACGAAGATCGCCCTCGCCGGCCGTGAGCAGAGCTTCGAGAACCCGGCCGGCGCCAACCCGCCCGGCATCTCGGCCCTGCCCGGCCTCGGCGCGGCCGGCGGCCTCGCCCAGCTCTCCTCCCTCGGCGTCGGCATCTCCCTGGACTTCCCCGGCCAGTTCGCCGCGTTCCAGTCGAAGCCCGTCACCGACGACCTCCAGATCACCGGCTCGCCCACGGCGACGGTCCATGTGAAGTCGACCAGCGAGGACGCCGTGCTCTTCGCGAAGGTTTACGACGTCGGCCCGGACGGCAGGTCCCAGGTCCTCCCGTCCCAGCTGGTGGAGCCGCTGCGCGTCGAGGGCGCCAAGTCCGGCAAGGACGTGACGCTCACCCTCCCCGCCATCGACCACGAACTCGACGACGGCCACAGCCTCCGTCTGGTCCTCGCCTCCACCGACCTCGGCTACGCCTCCCCGACCACCCCGGCGACGTACACCGTCTCCCTCAAGGGCGACCTGGAGGTGCCCACGCCGCTCGGCCGGGCCGACCGCGGCGACGTGCTGCCCGCCTGGGTCTGGTACCTGCCGATCGCCGGCGCCGTGATCGCGGCGGTCCTGCTGGTCACCGGCCGCCGCCGGATCGTCACCCCGGCCCCGGACCCGGCGCTCGCCGAGGTCCCGCTGCAGATCACCGACCTGAGCAAGAAGTACAAGAACGGCGACCGCTACAGCGTCCGCGACCTCTCCTTCCAGGTGGAGAAGGGCCAGGTCCTCGGTCTGCTCGGACCGAACGGCGCGGGCAAGACGACGACCCTGCGCATGCTGATGGGCCTCATCCAGCCGGACGGCGGCCAGATCCGGGTCTTCGGTCACGCGATCGTGCCGGGCGCCCCGGTCCTCTCCCGGGTCGGCGCCTTCGTGGAGGGCGCGGGCTTCCTCCCGCACCTGTCCGGCCGCGAGAACCTGGAGCTGTACTGGGCCGCCACCGGCCGCCCCGCCGAGGACGCGCACCTCGACGAGGCCCTGGAGATCGCCGGTCTCGGCGACGCCCTGGCCCGCGCGGTCCGCACCTACTCCCAGGGCATGCGCCAGCGCCTGGCCATCGCCCAGGCCATGCTGGGCCTGCCCGACCTGCTGATCCTCGACGAGCCGACGAACGGACTCGACCCGCCACAGATCCGCGAGATGCGCGAGGTCATGATCCGGTACGCGGCCGCCGGCCGCACGGTCATCGTCTCCAGCCACCTGCTGGCGGAGGTCGAGCAGACCTGTACGCATCTGGTCGTCATGGACCACGGACAGCTCGTCCAGGCGGGCCCCGTGAGCGAGATCGTCGGCTCCGGCGACACCCTGCTGGTCGGCACGTCCGAACCCGTGGACGAGCCGGTCGTCGAGAAGATCGCCGCCCTGCCGGGCGTCGACTCGGCCGTCCGCACCGACGACGGCCTAGTGGTCCGCCTCGACGCCGACGGCAGCGCCCGGCGCCTGGTCGCCGAACTCGTACGGCTGGAGGTCCCCGTGTCGTCGGTCGGCCCCCATCGCCGCCTCGAAGACGCCTTCCTCACCCTGATCGGAGAGCACGCATGAGCACGCTGACCGAGCGTGCCGAGCACGCAGAACCCGGGACCACGCGGCCCGTCGAGGTCGCCGACGGCTACCGCGCCGGCCGCACCCTCCCCCTGCGGGTCGAGCTGGTCCGCCAGCTGAAGCGCCGCCGCACGATGGTCATGTTCGGCATCCTGTTCGCCCTGCCGCTGGTGCTGCTGATCGCCTTCCAGGTCGGCGGCACACCGGGCGAGGGCAACAACCGGGTCAACCTGATGGACACGGCGACGGCGTCCGGCGCGAACTTCGCCGCGGTGAACCTCTTCGCCGCGGCGGGCTTCCTCCTGGTCATCCCCATCGCGCTGTTCTGCGGTGACACGGTCGCCTCGGAGGCCAGCTGGTCCTCCCTGCGCTACCTCCTCGCCGCGCCCGTGCCCCGTGCCCGGCTGCTGTGGTCCAAGCTCGTCGTCGCCCTCACCCTCAGCCTTGCCGCGCTGGTGCTGCTGCCGGTCGTCGCGCTCGCCGTCGGCACGGCCGCCTACGGCTGGGGTCCGCTGGAGCTGCCGACCGGCGGCGAACTCGCCGCCGGTGCCGCCGCGCAGGCCCTGGTGATCACCGTGGCGTACATCTTCGTGTCCCAACTGGTCACCGCCGGCATGGCGTTCTGGCTGTCCACGAGGACCGACGCGCCGCTCGGCGCGGTCGGCGGCGCCGTCGGCCTCACCATCGTCGGCAACGTCCTCGACGAGGTGACCGCCCTCGGCGACTGGCGCCACTTCCTGCCCACGCACTGGCAGTACGCCTGGCTGGACGTCGTCCGCCCGCAGCCCGAGTACACCGACATGATCCAGGGCGTCTCGATTTCCATAACGTACGCCCTGATCCTGTTCGCCCTGGCCTTCCGGGGTTTCGGCCGCAAGGACGTCGTCTCCTAGGTCAACGGAAGATCACCCACCGGTCTCGACGGGCCCCCGCCGTGGCCGCTTCGAGACGCATCCGCAACACCCCGTGGCGCACATCCGGGCTCCCATCACCGTCACAGTCACAACAGTCGCCCACGAAAAGGCGACAGATGACGTGGCTAGGGGGCCCGGATGCACACGTATCGCAGGACCAGTCCGACGACGAGGCCGCTGCCGACGACACCACGGCACCGGCGACGACTCGGCACCGCGCTCCTCGCCCTGGGCACGGCCGGCGCCCTCCTGCTCACCGGGTGCAGCGGCGGCGCCGACGGGCAGGGCGACTCCTCCTCCTCGTACGACCGGGGCAACGGCGGGAGCCGCCCCGAGGACGGCTTCCCGGGCCCCGCACCCGAGGGCACCGGCCCCCGCGAGCAGCGCGAGGGGCAGACGGACGAGGAGTCCCGGGACATCGCCCCGACGCCCGACGACTTCCTGTCGACCTTCGCCCTCGACGTCGACACCGCCTCCTACGGCTACGCCCGCCGCACCCTGGAGGACGGCAGCCTGCCCGACCCGTCGAGCGTCCGCCCGGAGGAGTTCGTCAACAGCTTCCGCCAGGACTACGAACGCCCGGACGGCGACGGCTTCTCGGTGTCCGTCGACGGCGCCCGCACCGGCGACGACGCGTGGTCCCTGGTCCGCGTCGGACTCGCCACCCGGGCCGCCGGGCGCGACAGCGAACGCCCGCCCGCCGCCCTCACCTTCGTCATCGACGTCTCCGGCTCCATGGCCGAACCGGGCCGCCTCGACCTCGCCCAGGACGCCCTGCGCACGATGACGAACCGGCTGCGCGACGACGACTCGGTCGCCATCGTCACCTTCAGCGACGAGGCCGAGACCGTCCTGCCGATGACCCGCCTCGACGACGACCGGGACGAGGTCCTGGACGCCGTCGACCGTCTGGAGCCCACCGACTCCACCAACCTCGCGGCGGGCGTCGAGACCGGCTACGAGACCGCCGTCGACGGCCTGCGCAAGGGCGCCACCAACCGGGTCGTGCTGCTGTCCGACGCCCTCGCCAACACCGGCGCCACCGACGCCGACACCATCCTCGAACGTATCTCCGGCGAACGCCGCGAGCACGGCATCACCCTCTTCGGCGTCGGCGTCGGCAGCGACTACGGCGACGAGCTCATGGAACAGCTCGCCGACCGGGGCGACGGCCACACCACCTACGTCTCCACCGAGGAGGAGGCCGAGAAGGTCTTCTGCGAGGAACTCCCGCGCCACGTCGACCTCACCGCCCGCGACGCCAAGGTCCAGGTCTCCTTCGACCCGGCGACGGTGGAGGAGTTCCGCCTGATCGGCTACGACAACCGGCAGGTCGCCGACGAGGACTTCCGCGACGACCGTGTCGACGGCGGCGAGGTCGGCCCCGGCCACACCGTCACCGCCCTCTACGCCGTCCGCACCGAGGAGGGCTCCGGTGGCGGGCACCTCGCCACCGCCACCGTCCGCTGGCTCGACCCCGACACCCGCACCCCGCACGAGGAATCCGCCGAGCTGGAGGCCACGGACCTCCACGGCGACCTGTGGGCATCCTCACCGTACGGACTGCGGGTCGCCGCCGTGGCCGCCTACTTCGCCGACGCCCTCCGCCGCGAGGACACCCGGTGGACCGACCTCCCCGCCCGCCCCACCCTCCGCCAACTGGGCCGCCACGCCGACGACTTGGCCCGGGACCGCGAGGACAGGGACCTGTACGACCTGGCCGGGTCGATCAGGACCGCCGACACCCTGCTCGGCTAGCGCCCCGGAGGCCGCCGCCCGCCCGGTCGCCCGGAGTCGGCCGAAACCATTGAAAATTCCTTACGCACTAGTAAGTTGACTCGTCGGTAATGAAGCGGTCGTGGGGCCCCGGGGAGTCGTGATGGGCGTACGCAAGGACTTGAACCAGGCGAAAGCGCGCGGCGGCCTCACCGACCGTGTCAAGGTCGAGGTCGTCAGGGACGAGCGGGGCGTCGTGCGCGAGGCACGCACCCCCGCCCTCGCGCCCCCGCTGGGCGGCGGCAGCATCGCCGACCTCCCGTACGTCAACGCGACCGAGGCCCCCGACGCGGTGGTCCTGCGCCGCGCCGACAGCCACGGCACCTTCCACCCGGTCACCGCCTCCGCCTTCGCCCGCGAAGTGACCGCCACCGCCAAGGGGTTGATCGCCGCCGGGCTCGAACCCGGCGGCCGCGTCGCGGTGATGTCCCGCACCCGCTACGAGTGGACGGTCCTCGACTTCGCCGTCTGGGCCGCCGGCGGCCAGTCCGTCCCCGTCTACCCCACATCCTCGCCCGACCAGATCGAGTGGATCGTCCGCGACTCCGGCTGCCGTTTCGTGGTCGTGGAGACCGCCGACAACGCGAAGGCCGTCGCCACCGCCACCGCCGGCCACTCCCAGCCCCCGCACGTCTGGCAGATCGACCGGGAGGCCCTCGCCCACCTCGCCGACCTGGGCCGGGGCGTCCCCGACGACGAGGTCACCAAGCGCCGCGCCGCCCTCACCCCCGACACGGCCGCGACCATCTGCTACACCTCCGGCACCACCGGCCGCCCCAAGGGCTGCGTCCTCACCCACGCCAACCTGCACGCGGAGGCCGCCAACACGGTCCAACTGCTCCACCCGGTCTTCGAGGCGGTCACCGGCCAGGCCGCCTCCACCCTCCTCTTCCTCCCCCTCGCCCACATCCTCGGCCGCACGATCCAGATCGCCTGCCTCATGGCCCGCATCGAGATCGGCCACTGCCCGAGCATCAAGCCCGACGAACTCCGGCCCGCCCTCAAGAAGTTCCGCCCCACCTTCCTGGTCGGCGTCCCGTACCTCTTCGAGCGGATCCACGCCACCGGCCGCGCCACCGCCGAACGCCTCGGCCGGGGCGCCTCCTTCGACCGCGCCCACCGCCTCGGCGTCCGCTTCGCCCGCGCCCACCTGGACAAGTTCCTGGACCGGGGCCCCGGCCCGACGCCCGGCCTGCACGCGGCCTGGGCCCTGTACGACCTGCTGGTCTACCGCCGCGTGCGCAAGGAACTCGGCGGCCGGATGCGCTACGCCATCAGCGGCGGCTCCCCCCTCGACCGCGACCTCAACCTCTTCTTCTACGCCGCTGGGATCATCGTCTACGAGGGCTACGGCCTCACCGAGACCACCGCCGCCGCCACCATCGTCCCGCCGCTGAAGCCCCGCCCCGGCACGGTCGGCCAGCCCGTCCCCGGCACCACGATCCGCATCGCCGACGACGGGGAGGTCCTCATCAAGGGCCCCATTGTCTTCGGCACCTACTGGAACAACCCGGTCGCCACCTTCGCCGCCCTCACCGACGACTGGTTCGCCACGGGGGACCTCGGCGCGCTCGACGAGGACGGCTACCTCACCATCACCGGCCGCAAGAAGGACATCCTCGTCACCTCCGGCGGCAAGAACGTCTCCCCGGCCGTCCTGGAGGACCGGCTGCGCAGCCGCCCCCCGGTCGGGCAGTGCATCGTCGTCGGCGACAACCGCCCCTTCGTCGCCGCTCTCATCACCCTCGACCCCGAGGACGTCACCCACTGGCTGCACGTCCGCGGCATGTCCCCGGACACCCCGCTCTCCGAGATCGTCGCCGACCCCCGGATGCGCGCCGACGTCCAGAGGGCCGTCGACTACGCCAACCAGGCCGTCTCCCGGGCCGAGTCCATCCGCGAGTTCAAGCTGGTGGAAGGCGAGTTCACCGAGGAGAACGGCCTGCTCACCCCGTCCATGAAGGTCAAACGCCACGCGGTCACGGCGGCGTACGCGGCGGCGATCGAGTCGCTGTACGCGAAGAAGTGAGTGACGGGCGGGACGCGTGTCCGCACACGGGAAAGCGGGCCGCCGACGACTCGGCGACCCGCTTCCTTCTGTCCGGTGGTGGCGTCGGTGCTACTTGCCGTTGCCGTTGTCCGAGAGGATCGGGATGTCGGACAGGATGTGCGACAGCGGCTCGTCGCCCTTGGCCTGGGTGGAGTTCTCGGTGCACTGCTGGTTCTGCGGGGCCGACAGGATCGGGACGTCCTGCAGCGCGGAGACGCCGATGAGTCCGATGCCGCCGAGGTTGAGCTTGGCCGGCAGGCCGATGCAGGGCTTGTTGAGCGACCCCTGGACCAGCGAGAGCTGCGGGCTCATGTCGCCCTTGGTCACCGAGTTGCCGAACGCCTGGCTGGCGCCGTTGCCGCTGAAGGACGTGGTCCCACCGTCGTCGGCGAGCGCCTGCGGTGCGGTCGCGGCACCGAGGCCGGCGATGGAAGCAGCAACAGCCGCGGTGGCCCACAGCTTGTTCATGTTGGATCCCTTCGGAAAGCGGACTCCGTTGCGGAGTTGCACCCTGATCAACAGGGCATCCGGCCAACGGTTGCGTGGATTGCACCTTTTGGCGCAATAGGCGTCATAACGTCAGTGCTTGCCGTTGCCGTTGTCCGAGAGGATCGGGATGTCGGACAGGATGTGCGACAGCGGCTCGTCGCCCTTGGCCTGGGTGGAGTTCTCGGTGCACTGCTGGTTCTGCGGGGCCGACAGGATCGGGACGTCCTGCAGCGCGGAGATCCCGAGGAGTCCGATGCCGCCGAGGTTGAGCTTCGCGGGCAGGCCGATGCAGGGCTTGTTGAACGAGCCCTGGATCAGCGCCATCTGCGGGCTCATGTTCCCGTACGTGGCCGAGTTGCCGTAGACCTGGTGGGCGTCGTTCCCGCTGAAGGTGGTGGTGCCGGCGTCGTCGGCGAGCGCCTGGGGCGCTGCGGCGGCCGAGGCTCCGACGACGGAGGCGGCGATCGTCGCTGCGGTCATCATCTTCTTGATCACTTGCGATTCCCTTCTGGAAGAACCCCGTTTCCACCGGAGCGCCATGGACAACTTCCGCCCCTGCTTCCCGGTTGCTCCGATTCACTCCGTCGGCCCATGTGACGGAGTGAGAGAGGGGGCGTGCGAGGTTTTGCGGATGCTCCGGAAATCGCCGGTGCGAGCGGGCCGAACGGGTGATGCGGCGAAACCGGTGGAGGCGCGTCGCCGTTGCTGCCAGGGCAGGGACCTGAGGGTCCGCCAGGAAAGGAACGCGAAATGCTCAAGAAGGCAATGGCTGCGGTCTCGGTCGCCGCTTCCATCACCGGCCTCGCGGCCGCCGCCGCCCCCCAGGCTCTCGCCGACGACGGTGGGACCACGTCGTTCAGTGGCAATCACGCCAGCCAGGCGTTCGGCAACTCGGTGACCAAGGGCGACATGAGCCCGCAGCTCTCGCTGGTCCAGGGGTCGCTCAACAAGCCCTGTGTCGGTCTGCCGGTCAAGGGCAACCTCGGTGGCCTCGGGCTCATCGGTGTCTCCCTGCTGCAGGACGTGCCGGTCCTCTCCGCGCCGCAGAACCAGCAGTGCACCGAGAACAGCACGCAGGCCAAGGGTGACGAGCCCCTGTCGCACATCCTGTCTGACATCCCGATCCTCTCGGACAACGGCAACGGCAAGCACTGATCGGAAAATCATCAGGCAACTCGGGTCGCGCGCGGTGCGTCCGGCCCGAGTTGTTCGTCTGTATCCAGGCATGTCATTCGGGTGATGCCGATATGCCTTTCCGATAATCTCGCGGGGCGATCGGGTGAATTACCCCGCGCGCCGCGTTCGGAAGTTTCTTCCGCTGTCTATTCCTCGTTTCACATGCTGCAGGTCATGATGCGAGCCGTTCATGCTGTGCTCGCTCGGTTTCGGCCGTCAATCAAGGCATGACCGCAGAGAAGGGAAATGACGTGAAGCTCAAGAAGAGCGCTGTCGTCGTCGCCGGCGCGATCATGGCCGTGAGCATGGCCACCCCGGCCTTCGCCGACGCCGAGGCCAAGGGTGCCGCCATCGGGTCCCCGGGTGTCCTCTCGGGGAACGTGGTGCAGGTTCCCATCCACATCCCGATCAACGTGTGCGGTAACTCCATCAACATCGTCGGCCTGCTCAACCCGGCAGCCGGCAACGTGTGCGTCAACCACTGACGTCGTAACGCCTCGCACCAGCCGCTCGGCGGTGCCTCAGCCGGTCTTGGAGTGTCCTCAACGGCTCCAAGGCCGGCTTTTCCCACTTCTTCGAGCAGGAAGAACACGAGATGCGACAGACCCTGCGCAAGAGAATGGTCGTGGCCGCCGCGACGACGGGCCTGCTGTCCCTCTACGGCACGCCGGTCCTCGCCAACACGGGCACGCACGGGGCCGCCGCGAACTCGCCCGGCGTGGCCTCGGGCAACGCGGTCGAGGTGCCGGTCACCGTTCCGGTGAACGTCTGCGGCAACACGGTCGATCCCGCCGCCATCGGCAACCCGGCCGTCGGCAACGCGTGCGGCAGCGCCGGCGACCACGCCCCGGAGAGCACCGAGAGCGGCACGAGCACGAAGAGCGGTACAAGCACCAAGAGCGCCCCGGAGCGGCAGGCCGCCCCGGTCGCGGAGCCCGTGTACACGCCGGCCCCCGCGTCAGGGCCCGAGGAGTCGGTCTCCTCCGCGCCGGAACCCGGGGACTCCTGGGCAGCGCCGTCGTACGAGGAGTACCTGGAGCCCGACGCGCCGCAGAACCCCGAGGCGCACCAGGGGTCCGACGCGTACCAGGGAACCGACGAGCACGAGACGTACGACGAAGGCGCGGCGTACGAGGAGTTCACGCAGGACTGGGACGACGGCGGTTACGGACATCACGACGACTCCCCGGGCGGCTACGGCGACGAGCAGCCGAACGACGAGGAGCCCGAGGGCGGTTACGGCGACCATCCGCCGACGAACCCGCCCACCAAACCCCCGCACCCGACCAAGCCGCCGACGAACCCTCCGACCAAGCCTCCACACTCGACGCATCCGCCGACCAAGCCGCCGCACCCCACGAAGCCCCCCACACAGACGCCGCATCCCACGAAGCCGCCGCACTCGACGCATCCGCCGACGAAGCCGCCGCACTCGACGCACCCGCCGACGAAGCCCCCGCACTCGACGCACCCGCCGACCAAGCCGCCGCACTCGACGCACCCGCCCACCAAGCCCCCGCACACGACCCACCCGCCGACTTCGCCGCCCACCAAGCCGCCCACGCTCCCCGAGACCGGCAGCGACCGGGAGGCGCTGATCGCCGCCGGGGTCGCGAGCTTCGCGCTGATCGCGGGTGGGGCCATCGTGTACCGGCGGGGCCGGGCCGCGTCCGGCCGATGACGCGACGGTGATCCGTTCCGGGTGCCGGGGGCGCGCCGCGCCGCCCGGCACCCGAGCCCGTCACGACCCGGCGGTGGAGGCCAGGTCGGCCCGTGCCCCCGGCACCGGGACCCGTCCGCCGGGCACCCCCGCGCGCAGCCGCCGCCGTACCCCTCGTACGAGCGTGGGCGCCGTGAACGACGCGCCCTGCACGAAGCGCATCGCGGGGCCGAAGCCCGCGGCGGTGGTCAGGCCCGCGAGGAACAGACCGGGGACCGTGGACTCGAAGTCCCGCCCGACCGCGGGCGAGCCGTCGGACAGGGGCGCGAGGTCCGCGCGCACCTCCGGCGCGAGCAGGTCCAGCCGGTCGCATCCGGCCCGGAACCCCGTGGCCGCGATGACGTGTTCGGTGTCCAGCGAGGTCAGCTCACCGTCCCGGCCCACCGTCTCCAGACGTACGGCGTCGCCCGTCTCGTACGCCACCGCGACCTCCAGGCCGAGCCGTACCTCGACGGTGCGCTCGACGCGGTCGCGCACCCACCAGGCGCCCGCCGGCCCCAGCGCCTCGGCGGCGATCCGCACCCGTCTCGCCTCCGGCAGACGGCGGTACCAGTCGGGCCGCTGCGCGTAGAACCAGTTGCGCCAGCCGCAGCCCAGACCGCTGTGCGGGGAGCGGACCGAGTGCCGCAAGGGGCGTGTCAGCGGGGGCGGGACGTCGTTCCATCGGAGGGCGGGGGAGCGGGCCAACACCCGTGCCCGGGTGCCCTGTTCGGCGAGGAGCGCGGCCGTCTCCAGGGCCGCCTGACCGCCGCCGATCACTGTGACGTCCATCCCCCGGAACCGGCCGAGGTCGTGGTGCCGACTGCTGTGGGAGACCCGGTCGGCCGACAACTCGCTCAGCACGGAAGGCACTTCGACGAAGGGGATCACGCCGACGGCGAGAACCACCGTGCGGGCGCGGACCACCTCGCCGTCGGACAGGACCGCCTCGAAACCGCCGCAGCGCCGCTGCACGCGCGTCACCATCCGTTCGTCGACGGGCGGGACGGCGTTGCGCGCGAACCACATGCCGTACGAGGCGAAGGTGCCGACTGGGATCGGCAGACCGTGACGGGCCTCGACGCCCCGCTGCGCGCAGTACACGTCCAGCCGCCAACGCCCTTCGGGGTCGGAGAGGTTGGAGGCCCATGGTTCGGACTTGAGGAACATGCCGGGCGGCATGTGGTTGCGCCAGGACGCCATGGGTCGGCCGACGACGCGCAGGCTGAGCCCGGCGGCCGCGGCGTGGGACGCGATGGACAGGCCGTACGGGCCGGCCCCCACCACCAGCAGGTCGTACATCAGGCGCTGCTCGCTTTCTCGTTCTCGTTCTCGGCGCGGTTCTCGGCTCGGGGGCCGGGGGCGCGGTGGTCGGGAGCGTGCCCGACCGGGTGCCCGGCCGGGTGGTGGTCGTCGGGGGAGTGCTCGTGCCGTCCGGGAGGGGAGGCGCGGGGGGCCAGCAGTCGGCCGAGCGCGTGCCGGGGCCACAGGGACCACAGCGCGAGGCCGGGGGCGCGGTCGTCCCGCGCGTACCAGGCCAGCTCGCGCGTGCCCGGCCGGGGCGGTGGGCAGGGGAGGGGGTGCGGGCGCAACGCGGTCAGCGGCGCGTAGTTCTCGACCACGAAGGTCCGGCCAGGCACCGGCGACCCGTCCGGCACCCGACGGCCGGTCAGGTCGAGGTGCAGGGCGCGGACGACATCGATCCCGGCCGTGTCCGTGAACAGCCGGAACTGGGCGCCGGGACGCGGGTTGAAGTCGAGCAGGTGGTAGACGTCGGTCCGGCCCTCGCGGCGGAAGTCGAGGTCGAACACGCCCCGGTAGCCGAGGGCTCCGGTCAACCGCTCGGCCAGGGCCTGGACCTGCGGGTTCGGGGTCCAGCGGCCGACGGTGGTCAGGCCCGCGCCGGGCGGCCAGGCGCCCAACTTACGGCCGGGCCCGCCGCAGCGCACGACACCGGCGCGGTCCACGTAGCCGTGGAAGAACCAGTCGCGGTCCAGCCCCGGCGGCAGGAAGGCTTGGAGCAGTAGCCGGCTGCCCGCCTGCTCCGAGCGCCGGTACAGGGCCGCCGCCTCCCCGGCCGAGCGCACCACCACTGTGCTGCGCAGTCCCGTCCCGGCGGGCAGCAGCCACGGGCGGCTCCACTTGGCGACCACCGGCAGACCCAGCTCGCGGGCGGCGGCCTCCGCCTCCGCCGCGCTGTCGGGGACCGTGGTCGCGGGGTGCGGGAGGCCCAGGCGCCCGCACAGCGCGGCGAGTTCGGCCTTGTCGGCCACCTGTTCGGTGAGGTCGGGAGGCCCGTCCGGCAGCAGGAAACGGTCCGTCAGATCCGCGCGCAGCCGGGCGACCGCCACCGCACTCGCGTCGTCCAGGGCCACCAGGACGGCCGGGCGGCCGACCCGGTCCGCCACCCGGCCGAGGACGCCCGCGAACTCGTCGAGGCGGGCACCCGGGCGGGGCGGGGCGTGGATCGCGCAGAGGAACCGTGAACTGCGCACGGGGCTCGCCGCGCAGTCGGCGACCAGATGCACCTCGACCCCGGCCCGGCCCAAGGACCGTACGGCTCCGAGGGTTCCGTGATGGAAGGGGTTGCGGTCCGTCCGCAGCAGGACGGCCGGAACACGGGTGTCGAGCGGCGACACATTCATTTCGTCGGGGTCCTCGCACATTTCTTTGACGTCGGGTCACCCGTGCGGGCGATTCGGGCACCCGAAGGCCGGAGCCCCAGTTGGCGGAATTCATATTCGTATGACTGATTGTCAGTAGGTGGAAATCGGCGGCGGAAAGCAGTGAAGTGAAGAAAGCGGAGAGGGGAGCGGACATGGCTCCACAACAGCGGCGGCATCGGCACAGGAGGCCCCGCGGCAGACGGCTGGCGCTCGTCGCGGCCGGCGTGGTCGCGTCGTTCGCCCTCGCGTCCGTGCCGGTGTACGCCGGCACGCAGCTGGTGGTCCGGGTGACCGACCCACCGGCACCGGCGGCCCCGGCCGCCTCCACGACTCCCACCGGCACCACGGTCCCGGCCGCCACGGCGTCGCCCGTCCCCACGGTCCCGGCCGCGCCGACGGCACCCCTCGTCCCGAACGCGTCCGCCCTGCCGCAGAGCCCCTCGCCCCTGCCGGCCACCCCCTCCGAGGCCCCGAAGCCTCCCGAGCAGCTGCCGGCCATGGGCGCCTATCTGCACTACGGGCCCCGCGGCGTCGCCCGGATCGCCGAGCTCAGCGACTGGCTGGGCGGCTCCGACCTGCGGGTGGCGCACACCTATCTGCCGGGCGACCGCTGGTCCAACATCGAGGGACTGCCCGGCTTCCTGGACTCCTGGGCGGAGTGGCGGCGCGACGAGGACGACCGGATGTTCGTCCTCAACGTGCCCATGATGGAGCGCAACGAGGAGGGCGTATCCGACTGGGAGGTCCGCGCGCTGCTGCGCCGCGCCGCCGCCGGTGCGTTCGACCATCACTACCGCCGACTCGCGGAGCGGCTGGTCGAGTTGAAGATCCCGGACACGGTGATCGTGCTCGGCTGGGAGATGAACGGCATCACGTACACCCATCGCTGCGGGCCCGACCCGGAGAGCTGGAAGAAGTACTGGAACAGGATCGTCACCACGATGCGCGCGGTGCCGGGCCAGAAATTCAAGTTCGACTGGACCCCGAACCGCGGCCGGGACGCCATTCCCTGGACGCAGTGCTATCCGGGGGACGACACCGTCGACATCATCGGCATGGACTCCTACGACCAGCCGCGCGGCATCACCTTCGACGAACAGATCAGCGAACCGTACGGTCTGCAGGCACACGTCGATTTCGCGAAGGCGCACAAGAAGCCCATCTCCTACGCGGAATGGGGACTCTTCCGCAACGGCGACAACCCGGAGTACATGCGGCGCATGCTCGCCTGGATGGACGAGCACAAGCCGCTCTACAACACGCTCACGGACTACTGCCCGCACGGTGTCTGGCAGTGCGCGAGCAACCCGAAGGCGGCCCAGGTCTACCGGTCGATGCTCTTCGGCCGTGACACGCCCGCGACCGCCACTCCGAAGCCGACTCCCACGCCCACCCCGACGCCGACCCCCACGCCGAAGCCGGCTCCCACCACGCCCGTACGTCCGCCGAACTGCTCCCCGCTGGAGCTGGGCGACTGGGTGGAGTACTGGATCGGCGGGAAGCTCTGCATCCGCACGGACTGGTGGGCGCGCTACCGGTGACCCGCGGCCGGCGGCGGGCGGCTCACCGCCCGTCGCCGCCACCACGGTCCTTCCGGCCCGGGTCCTTGGCGCCCTCCGGGCTCTTCGCCTCCTTCCGCGCGCGCCAGCGGCGGACCAGTTCCCTGCCCTGGTCGCGGGCCGCCGCGTCGCAGGCCGCCGCGGACAGCAGCGGTGCGGTGCGGCGGCGGGCGAGCAGCAGCCGCTGGTTGACGACGGTCTCCGGGCGCCAGCGCAGTTTGTACGGCTCGGCGCCCCGCAGCAGGCTCAGCACCTGCTGGGCGCCGGAGCCGACCTGCCCGGCGCAGGCGTCGAGCAGCATCGTGGCGACGTCCGCCTTGCGTTCGCGCAGCCGCGGATGGGCGCCGTAGAGGTAACCGCCGGCCAGCCGTCGCGAGAGCAGGGTGACGTCGACGGCCAGGACGTCGCCGCCCAGCCGGAACTCGGTCACCACCGCGTCCCCCGAGCGCACCATCGGCCCGACCGAGCGGACCAGATGCTCGGAGAAACGGGGCCGCATGTGCTCGGTCGTCACCTTGCGGTCCTGCCACTGGAGCCGGTGCAGGTCCAGCATCGTCCGCAGCGCCGCGTCCACCTCGTCGGGGCGCACGGCACGCGGCTGGATGCCGAGGTCACCGAGCTTGCGCAGCTTGGCGCGCACCCGCTGGGCCCGGGAGTTGGGCAGCCGCCTGAGCAGCTCGTCCATGGGCCGGGCGGGCAGCTCCAGACAGACCGAGTCGGCCACCTTGCGGCGTGGACCCCGCCAGCGGTCGTAGATCCGTTCGACGGCTGCGCCCGGTCGTACCTCGCGGAAGTCGATCAACGCCGTCCGGGCCACGGCCGACAACCCCTCGGCGAGCGCGGCCGACGCCTGCTCGGCGTACTCGTCGTCGAGGAGCACGTCCGCGAAGTCGGAGATGGGGCAGCCGAGCGGGACGAGGGTCGGCAGCGGACGCCGTACGAGCATCAGCGGGGCGACCGCGCGCAGCTCCGCCCCGTCGCGGACCAGCACCAGCCGGAGTCTGCCGGGGGTGCCGTACGACAGCCACCAGGAGTGCAGCCAGGCGTGGTTCTGGAACGGTGTGGCCGCGCCGCACCGCCGGTACAGCCGGTCCCAGGCCTCGCTCAGCTCGCCGAACTCGCCCTCGTCGGTGCAGAGTTCGGCGCGCAGGGTGGTGCTCGCCCCCGTGTGCAGGGTGCTGGTCACAGCTGTCCGTGAGTGTCGGCGGCGAGAGCGGGGCCCGGTACGGAGGCGGCGGGTGGGGTCTGTGGGGTGCGCCGGGGGCGGACCAGCAGGGCGAGCCCGCCGAGCAGCCCGCCGGCTGCGGTGCCCACCAGACCGGTCACCGTCGACGACGCCGAGGACGCCTCGGTCGGCCTGGTCGCGCGGGCGAACTCCTGCAGTTCGACGCGCGTCGACCGCTCGGAGTCGTTCGCGTGCCGGGTCAGTGCCCGTGAGACGGCGTTGGCCATGTCGGCGGCGAGGTCCGGCCGTGCGGAGGTGGCCGACACGGCGACCATCGGCGCGTCCGGTGACGTCGCCGTCCGCACGTTCTTCCGCAGCGTCCCGATCGGCACCCCCGCCCACACCTGGGCGTCCCCGAGCACCGCGACCTGGGTGGCGACCCGCCCGTACGCCTGCGCGAAACCGAGCGCCGACTGAGGGTCCGACCCCTCGGCGGGCACGGCCACGACATAGCTGGTGGCGGTGTACACGGGAGCCTTCACCACGCCGTACGCGCCCCCGGCCAGGCCCCCGAGCAGCGCACCGGCGGCGAGCAGGGACCAGGGGGGCAGGGACCTGGCGCGGGAGAGGGGTGCCGACCCGCGGGCCGGGCTGTCGGACGGGCGTTCGGGCGTACGGTCGGTCATACGGAACTCACTCCCAGGGGCGGGGTCGGCGAGGGCGTGCTGGAGACGGCGGCCGCGTACACGTCCATGAGCTGGGCGGCGCTGCGGGTGATGCAGTAGTGCTGGGCGGCGGCGGGGACGGCACGGGAGCGGGCTCCCTGCGCGCGGACGTCCAGCAGGGCGCGTACGAACGAGTCCGCGCCCCCCTGGACGCGTCGGGCGCCGGTGGTCGCGTCCGGGGGCAGGTCCTCGACCGCCGGGCAGGAGACATAGAGCACGGGCAGCCCGGACGCCATCGCCTCCACCACCGCGAGCCCGAACGCCTCCTCGGCGCTGGGCGAGGCGAGCACGTCCATGGCGTTCATCAGGGAGGGCAGATCGGCCCCGGGGGCCCCGGCGGCCGGACGTTCCCCGGTGAGCAGCACCCGGTCGGCCACCCCGGCCCGCTGGGCGGCCCGCCGCAGCACGCTCTCCTCGGCGCCGCCGCCGACCACCAGCAGCCAGCAGTCGTCCGGCAGCCGGCCGAGGGCACGGATCAGCACGTCGAACCGCTTGCTCGCCGCGAGCCTGCCGACGCCCCCGACGACGTAGGCGTCCTCCGGCAGTCCGAGCCGCCGCCGGGTCAGCTCCCGCAGGTCCGCGTCGAAGCGGAAGCCCGCGAGGTCGATGCCGTTGGGCACGACCTCGATCCGGGGCGCCGGCACGCCCCAGCGCTTCAGCCGGTCGGCGACGCTCGGCGAGACGGCGACCGTGGACCGGCCGAGCCGCTCGCTGGCGAGGTACAGGGCACGGACCCCGGTGGAGAGCCTTCTGCCCTCCATCTGCGAGTCGCCGAGGGAGTGCTCGGTGGCGACGACCGCGCGGACCCCCGCCAGCCGGGCGGCGATCCGGCCGTAGACGCAGGCCCGGTAGAGATGCGTGTGGACGAGGTCGTAGCCGCCCGCGCGGATCAACCGCACCAACCGGGGGAGCGCGGCGAGATCGCGGTTGCCGGCCATGCCGAGGTGGGTGACGTGGACGCCGTCGGCGGTGAGACCGTCGGCGACCGGACCCGGGTTGGTCAGCGTCACCACGTCGCAGTCGACCGGGAGGTGACGCAGCAGCAGCCGCAGTTGCTGTTCCGCACCGCCGACGCCGAGACCGGTGATGATGTGCAGCGCCTTCACGTCGGCCTCAGACCCCCTCGACGGGACGCCGGCGCAACCGGTGCAGTTTCCGCTTCAGCAGCAGCCGCAGGGCCGTGTCCTCCTCGCCGATGTGCACCCGGGGCAGCGCGTACGGGCCGTTCAGCGGGCCGGGGTCGATGGCGCAGGCGTAGGCGTACCCGGCGTCCCGTACGGCGTCGGCGGCGCGCTGGTCGAGGGTGCCGTACGGATAGCAGAACCCCTGGACCGGAGCACCGGTCAACTCCGCGAGCAGGGTCCGGCTGTCGGCGGTCTCGGCGCGCAGGGTCTCGTCGTCCGCCTGCGTGAGGTCGACATGGGTCAGGCCGTGCGAGCCGATCTCGATGCCCTCGGTGGCGGCGGCCACCCGGATGCCCTGTTTGTCGAGGAGCGGCTTGCGCGGGCCCAGCGGGTCCCAGGCGTTCTCGCCGCCGAGCCGTCCCGGCAGCACGAAGAGGGTGGCCCCGCAGCCGTGCGCCCGCAGGCGCGGCAGCGCGCTGTCGACGAAGTCGGCGTACCCGTCGTCGAAGGTGAGCCCCACCAGATCCCGGCCCTCGCCCCGGGCCCGGGCGGCGAGCAGCTCGGCCATGCCGACCCCGCGCAGCCCCCGCCGCCGCAGCCAGCCGAGCTGCGCGTCGAGGCGGTCCGGCGAGACGGTGATGCGGTACGGGTCGTCGGAGCAGTCGCCCACGGAGTGGTACATGGCCACCCAGAGGGGCGCGGCGGCCCCCGGCCGTCCACGGCCGACGGAGACGCGCGGACGCGCGGCGGGGACGGCCGGGTGGTCGGACGCGGACGGGCGACCGCTGGACGCGGACGAGCGTCCGGCGGGGACGGGCGGGCGATCAGCGGGCACGGACGGACGATCAGCGGATACGGACATGGGCGAGCCTTCGTGTGACGGAACGGAGTGCGGGCGTGACGCCGGAGGCGCCCATGGCCCAGGCCAGCAGGACGAAGACGAAGGCGACGACCGCGCCGCCGACGGCGAGACCGAGGACGGGCGAGTCGATCCGGTCGGCGCAGTACATCCCCACCGCGCCCGCGGCCACCGCCGCCCGTACCGGCCGGCTCATCTCGGTCACCACCTGCCGGGTGCGGATCGGCACCGCCCGGCCGCCCATGCCGTACAGCAGGAGCAGGGCGGTCAGGGTGATGCCGACGGCGTTGGCGGCGGCGATGCCGAGGACGCCCCAGGAACCGACGGTGGCCGCGCCGATCCACGAGGTCGCCACGATCCCGGCGGCCATGGCGACCAGGGGGTACCAGGTGGGCCGGCCGGCCGAGAAGTAGGAGCGGACCAGCGCGCTCACCAGGGCGTGCCCGAGCAGCCCGAGGGCGTACACGCGCATCACCGAGGCGGTGGCCGCCGTGTCCCGGGCGGTGAACGCGCCCCGCTGGAAGAGCAGTTCGATGATCTGCGGGCCGCACGCGAAGATCGCCGCCGCGCCGAGCAGCACGATGCACGACACCAGCGCGAGGTCCTTCTCCACCCGGCTGCGGGCCCGCTCGGTGTCGCCCTCCGCCATCGCCTGCGCCACCACCGGGAGGGTGACGGTGCACAGCATCAGCGAGAACGTCATCGGGATCTGGGCCACCTTCTGCGCGTAGTTGAGGTGCGAGATGGCTCCGGCGGGCAGCGTCGAGCCGAGGAAACGCTCGATGAGGACCTGGGACTGACGGCAGAGCGCGAAGAGCAGGACCGTGCTGATGAGGGCGAACTCGACGGGCCGGGCGCCCTCGCCGTCGGCCACCGGCAGGACGCCCGGCTCCTGCGGTGCCTGCTCCTTTCTCCGCAACTGGCGCAACAGTGACGGGAGTTGGGTGAGGATCATCAGTACGCCGCCCACCGCGACGCCGACGGCCGCCGCCCGTACCCCCCAGCGGCCCCCGAGCACGAACATCGCCGTGATGATCCCGACGTTGTAGGCCACGTAGATCGCCGCGGGGGCCACGAACCGGCGGTGGGCGCGCAAGGCCGCGCTGCAGTAGCCGGCGAGGCCGAAGGAGAGGGCGCAGGTGCCGGTCAACCGGGTGCAGTCGACGGCCAGTCGGGGGTTGGGGAGACCGGGGGCGAGCGCCTCGACCAGGTAGGGCGCGCCGACGATCAGCAACAGGGCCGCCGCGACGAAGGCCAGCGTCAGCCGGGGCAGCGTCGAGGCGACCAGGGAGCGAACGGGGTCGCCCACGCCGCCCCGGGCACGGCGGGCCACGGCCACGCTGAACGCCGGCACCAGCACGAACGCCATGCCGTCCTCGATCAACAGCGTCGCCGCGAACTCCGGCACCGTCCAGGCGACCAGGAAGGCGTCCGTCTCGCTGCCGGCCCCGAACAGATACGACAGCGCCTGGTCACGGCCCAGCCCCAGCAGGGCCGCCGCCGCGGTGAGCGCCGCCGTGACGAGCGTGGCCTTGGCGAGGAACCGGCCGGTGGGGGGCGCCACCTCCGAGAGATCGGCGGCACGGGCACCGGGCACCGGCACCGAGGGACCGACGGACGGGGAGGCCGACGGCACGGGGGTGACGGGGCCGGAGCCCGACGGCCCGGTGTGCGTTGGGTCGGAGACGGACGGAACTGCGGTGCGGGCGGGGTCGGAAGCGACGGAAGCCGTCGACACGAGGCCGGAGGGGCCGGCAGTCGGTGGCACGAGGCCGGAGGCACCGGCGGACGGCGACCCGGGGGCAGGGGAGTCGTCAGTCGGCGACACCGGCCCGGCTGGGCCGGAGACCGTCGGCACAGGGTCGGCAGGGGACGTCGTCGACGTGTGGCCGGCGGAAGCGTGCGCCGCAGGAGCCCGGTGCGGCGGCTGCTGTGGCTGCGGCGGTGTCCCGCGCGGTGCGCGAGGAGGCGTCGAGGTCATCGTGCGCCGGCCTCCTCCGGAACACGGGCCGAGGCGGCCCCGACCGGTGCTGCGTCCGTGGCCGTGCGGTCCGCCAGGGCCCACCACGCCACCAGCCCGAAGCACACGGCGGTCAGCACGGTCGTCGGCCCGCCGATGTCCGCGTACACGAAGTCGACCAGCACCCAGGTGACCAGGCCACAGGCGACGAGCCCGCAGTCGACACCACCGAGGCCGCGTTCGCGCCCGCCGACACCCCGTACGTGTCCGCCCGGACCGGCTTCGCGCCGAGCCCGTGCCAGCCCCCGGGCCCCGCACGCCCCCAGGGCCAGCCAGCTCCCCCCGAGCGTGAGCAGGCCGATGAGCCCCTGCTCGCTCAGGACCAGCAGGTACATGTTGTGCGGAGAGAGCAGCGGCTGCTTCTGGTAGGCCGTGCCGGCGCCGGCGATGTCGCTGCCGGAGGAGAGCGCCAGCGAGGCATGGCTGTCGCGCTGCTCGGGGAAGCCCTTCAACCCGACGCCGGTCAGCGGCTGCTCGCGCCACATGCCGACGGCCGCGGCCCACATGGTGTACCGGTCGGTGACCGACTGGTCCGGCGCGTCGGCGACCCGGGTGATGCTGCTGATCCGCTCCTGCAGCATCGCCGACCCGATGCCGAGCCCGCCGACGAGGACGACACCCACGGCGGCCACGGCGGCGAAGACCACCACCGCCCGCCGCAGCCCGGCCAGCACCACCTGGAGCCCGCACGCCACGGCCGTGGCGATCCACGCGCCCCGGCTGAACGACACCGCGAGCGGCAGCACCAGCAGCGCCGAGCAGACCAGCGCCCAGGCCCGCTGCTTCGCCGTGGCGGGCGCCAGCGCGAGACCCACCGCGCACACCAGCCCGAACGACACCACGGTCGCCATCCCCATCACGTCGCCGGCCCCGAAGGTCCCCACGGCCCGGATGTCCTCACCGGCGTAACTGGCCCCGGTCCCGGTGGCGAACTGGTGCACCCCGACCGCGCCCTGCCACAGCGCGAGCCCCACGAACGACCAGGCCAGCACCCGGAAGTCGGACCGGCTCCGGACACAGAGCAGAACCGCCATCGGGACCAGCACGAACACCTGGAGGTACCGGCTCAGCCCGGCGAGCCCGGCCCCCGGGTCGCCCGCCCCGGCCGCGGCCAGCGCGAGACCGGCCACCGGCAGGCCGAGGACCACCGCGGCCGTACGGGTCAGGGGCCGCCGCCGTTCCCGCAGCAGCCGTACGGCGCACCACAGCACGAGGAGGCCGGATACGGCGTCGGCCGGGGTCGCGCCGCCCTCGGCGTCCGGCGTGATCGGCAGCGCGAGCGCGGCGACCACGGCGACGACGGGCAGGACGGGCGTCGCAGCGCGCGCAGAGGTCACGGTCAGCTCCCCGTCGGACGGACGAGCGCGGCGGCCGTGCGGACCAGGATGCAGACGTCCTGCCACAGCGACCAGTTGTCGATGTACGCGTTGTCGAAGCGGGCCCGGTCCTCGATGGAGGTGTCCCCGCGCAGGCCGGTGACCTGGGCCAGTCCGGTGATGCCGGTCCGCATCCGGTGCCGGGCCGCGTAGCCCGGGTAGGTCTGCCCGAACTTGGCTACGAAGTAGGGCCGTTCGGGGCGCGGGCCGACCAGGCTCATGTCGCCGCGCAGCACGTTCCACAGCTGGAGCAGCTCGTCCAGCGAGGTGCGGCGCAGGAAGCGGCAGAACCAGCCCATCTCCTGCTCGTTCGCCACGCTCCACCGGGTCGCCGCCTCGTGCGCGTCGACCGGCCGGTGGGTGCGGAACTTCAGCAGCGTGAACGGCAGTCCGTCCCGCCCGATCCGCTCCTGCCGGAACACCACGCCGGGCCCGTCGCTCAACCGCAGCACCACCGCGCACACCAGCAGCAGTGGACTCACCAGCAGCAACAGCACCCCGGACACCAGCACGTCCACGAGCCGCTTGCCGACGGGCTCTTGACCGCCCGTCAGTTCCAGCCGACGGCACGCGAACCCGGCGAGCAGTTCGGCCGAGCCGTCCCGGTCGTACGAGGGGGACTCGGCGTCCACCTCCCACAGCGCGCATCCGCCGTCCTGCAAGGTCCGCAGCAGCGGGGCGCGATCGGTGCGCGAGCCGACGACGAGCACGGTCTGCACGCCGTTCTGCAGGACGGCCCGCCGCACCTCCTCGGCGGTGGTCAGCACGGGCAGGCCGTCGGTCCCGCCGGCCTGGTCGGCGACGACACCTACGGGCCGGATGCCGCACCCCGGGTGGCGCAGGAACGCGGCGGCCACGCGCTGCGCGGTCGCCGCCGGGCCCACCACCAGGGCCGTCCCGGGACGCCGCACGAGCGCCCGGCGGCGGTACAGGTGCACCGTGCCCCGGCCGAGACAGGCCGCCGCCGACTGCAGCGCGCAGCCGAGGGCCAGCTCATGGGCGGTGAGGGCGTGATCGGGGGAGTGCGCGGCCACACCGGCGCCGAGCACGCACCAGCCCAGCACGATCCGCCCGCACACGGCGGGCAGTTCGTCGAGCGCGGCGGGCACGGCGGGCGGCCGGTAGAGGCGCGCCCGGGTGTTCAGCCACGCCACGGCGAGGGCCAGCGCGGCCGCCATCAGGGGGCGCCCGGGAGTCGTGTCGCCGGTGAGCATCAGCACCGCGAGCAGGGCGGCGCCGCCGTCCACGGCGAGCAGCGGCAGCCCTGAGGGAGGGCGCGCGACGGGCCGTCGGCCGGCCGGGAAGGTCAGGCCGCCGACGGTCTCGCGCGGCGGGGCCACCGAGACGGACGCGCCGCCGAACTCGCGTTGCCGCCCACCGGAGGAGGGGACGGTGCTTTCCGTACGTTCCGCAGTCACGTGTGGATTGACTCCCTGCACTCGGTGGCTTCCCCGCGCCGGCCGTCCGCACCGCCGAGCAGTTCGCGGTACACGCCCGCGACGGCCTCGTTGGTGTGCCGTACGTCGTGCGTGGTCAGTACGTGATGGCGCCCCTGGTGGCCGAGCGACTCCCGCAGCAGCGGGTCGAGCAGCAGACCGGCGACGGCTCCGGCGAGCGCCGCGGGGTTCTCGACGGGCACCGGCTCCTGGCCGGGCGGCAGACTCTCGCGGGCCCCGTCCACCTCGGTGAGCACGACCGGCCGTCCGCAGGCCATGGCCTCCAGCGGCGCCAGCGCCATGCCCTCCCACCGCGACGGCAGGACGACCAGATCGGCCGCCTGGTACCAGGGCACCGCGTTCGCGACCGCCCCGGCGAACAGCACGCTCTCGGGCGCCAGCGCCCGCAGCCGCTCGTCGTCCGGTCCGTCCCCGACCAGCACCAGACGCGCCTCCGGCACCCGCCGCAGCACCTCGTCCCACGCCGCGAGGAGCACGTCCTGCGCCTTCTGCCGGCACAGCCGTCCCACGCACACCACCAGGGGCGCGGCCGGATCGATCCCGCAGAGCAGCGGCAGCTGGGCGCGCACCGCGTCGACGGCGGCGGGGTGGAAGCGCCCGGCGTCGACCCCGTTCGGGATCACCGTCCAGCGCGCCCGGATCCCGGCCCGCTCCCCGGTGATCCGCTCCGCCTTGCTGACGCACACCACCCGCGAGGCCCAACGCGCCCCCGTTCGCTCCCATCCGAGCGCCAGCGCCGCCATCGCGCCGTCGACCGCCTCGAACGACCAGGCGTGCGGCTGGAACACGGTCGGCACGCGCCCCCGTACGGCGAGCCGGCCCGCCAGCCCGGCCTTCGCGCTGTGCGCGTGCACCAGGTCGGGCCGTACGTCGTCGAGGATCCGCCGCACCCCGCGCACCTCGGACAGGAGCGAGGGCCCCGGCGACCGGGTGGCCGCCCAGTGCCGTACGTCGGCGCCGAGCGCGCGCAGCTCGGGGGCGAGCGGACCGTCGGGGCAGGCCACCGCGACGCACAGGCCTTCGGCGAGCTGGGCCCGCACCAGGTCCGTCACGACACGGGCCACGCCGCCGTCGACCGGCTGGGTGAGGTGCAGGACCCGCGACGGAGGGTCGGATGGTGACAGTTGCATGCGGGTTCCTCGCTCAAGGGCGGCGCCGGGCGGCGCGCGTCACGGCTTGGCGTCGACGGCGACGAAGAGCGCCCCGACCCAAGCCGCGTCCCGCTGCGAAACGAGCCGGAAGGCCAACTGGTCACCGCCGCGCCCGATTTCGTCGTCCAGTTCGAGAACGTCCGAGTCGTATCCGAGAGTGTTCGTGTACGCCGGCGTACGCCCCGCGACGACCGCTCCCGGCTGGCTGATCGTCGAATTCAGGATGTCGTCACGAGGGTTGGCGGCGTCCCCGAGCGCTACGGCCGGACCCCGCCCGGTCGAAACGGTGAGCGAGTCCCCCGCGCTCCCGCGATCCCCGTCGTACGCGACCAGCCCCACGGTCCCGCGCGCCCGCTCCGGCAGCGCCGCCCCGGTCAGCCGGATCCGCTGCTCACCGCCCGTCAGGAGTGTGCCGAGGCCCGTCGACAGCGAGTCGAACCCGTCCCACATCGCCAGATGCCGCAGCGGCTCCGCCGGGTTCTCGTAGGCCACCATCAGCGTCCAGCCGCCCCACGCACCGGCAGTCGAACGGCCCATGGCCACATTGACCTGCGCCACCGTGTACAGCCCCGAACCGCTCGACCGCACCAGCTCCGTGACGTCCGCCGAGGCCTGGTACGCGTCCGCGTCCCGTGTCACCCGGTGACCCACCACCGTGTCCGCGAGCAGCTCCTTGTACGCGCCACCCGGCTCCGCGATCAGTACCCGCCCGTTGTCCTTCGGCGGCTTCTGCTCGCCGACCCGCAGGTTCCCGCCCCAGTACAGCCGCGCGTACGACACCCGCGCGCCCGGCGGCAGCCGCACCTCGCCCCGGCTGGAGTTGTAGGTGTTCGGGTCCCGGTCGACGTCGATGTAGAACATGTCGAAGTCGTCGTTCGCGGCGGTCCGCCCCCCGCGCGCGTCGGCGCACGACGGCGTGGCCGGCGGGGGTGCCGAGGTCCGGGGGGACGCCGAGGGCAGGGGGGACGGCGCGGGCTGAGGGGCCGTCACCTGTGTGCGGCAGGTGATGGAGGAGTTGGCCGCGCGGACGATCCCGCCGTGCTGCGACGCCCGGTAGCGCTGGACGAAGGCCAGGCGCTCGGCCTCGGGGGAGGGGGCGGTCGGGGCGGCCGTCGCGGGAGCGCCGGGCCCCAGGAGGAGCACGAGGGCGCAGCAGCCCATCCATGCGCGGCGCAGCGGAGGACCCGGATGAATTCGCATGACCGTCGGTGCCCTTTCGGGAGCTCGTTCGGGTGCTTGTCGGGGTAATTCCGCAGACCGTCTACGTGTCGAATATCTGTGGATCCGATAAAGGCCGCGGCGGGCTGAGGAGGTGCGCAACTCTAGCCCGCCCCGCCCAGGTATTCGCGGAACATGCCAACTGTGTCGGAACGGTGAAGCAAGCGATTTGGGAGATCACCCCTTTGGAGGCACAACCCCCGGCCCATGCCGCGCGTTGACTCCAGCGCCGGGCATCCCCGCCCGAGTGTTTTTGCATCAACTCCAAGGAGCACCTCTCCATGTCGCGTATCGCGAAGGGCCTGGCCCTGACCTCCGTTGCTGCCGCGGCCGTGGCGGGCACCGCCGGCGTCGCCACCGCCGACAGCGAGGCGAAGGGCTTCGCCGCCCACTCCCCGGGCGTGCTGTCGGGCAACGTCGTTCAGGTTCCGGTTCACGTGCCGGTCAACGTGTGCGGTAACACCGTCAACATCATCGGTCTGCTGAACCCGGCGTTCGGCAACAAGTGCTTCAACGACTGACGTTCGAAAACTGACGTCCTCGGACTGACGTTCGCACGTTCACAAACGAACCGGCCGTCCTCCCCGCAGGGAGGGCGGCCGGTTCGTTGTTGCCCCGAATGGGGTCCCTCGGTTGCAGACGGAGAACACCGATTTCACGGTGAAAAGACAAGGTGAAAAGCCAATCCGTCGCACCGTTGAAAGGAACATCCATGCGTGCTCTGCCCGCACGGCGTCTCGCGGTCCCCGCCCTCTGCACCACGCTCCTGCTCGGCGTCACCGCCCCCGCCGCCCTGGCGGCCGACGTCGAGACGACGCGTGACCGCGCCCGGTCGGCGTCCGCCCCCGTCCCCGGCGCGGACGCGCTCCTCACCCAGCTCAAGGGCCTGGGCGACCTCGGTGGCGTACTGAACCCGGTGACCGATCTGCTCGACGCCGTGCTCAAGGCGGACAACGGTCAGCTCTCCGCCGAACAGGCGGCCTCGCTGGGCAAGGCCGTGCAGGAGGCCATCGACAAGGCCAAGGCGGCGGCACCGGCGACCCCGCCGGCCGCCCTGCCGGTCGACCCGGCCGCACCCGCCGTCCCGGTGACTCCGCCCGCGCCGGCCGTGCCCCCGGCGCCCGTCACGCCGCCCGCACCCGCTGTGCCCCCGGCACCCGCCGTGCCGCCGGCGCCGCCCGCCGTGACCGCGCCCGTCGTCCCCGCGGCGCCGTCGTTGCCGGCCGCGCCGCAGCAGGCCGTCACGCTGCCGGCGTTCGACCGGGGCCTCGCGCAGCCGGTCGGCAGAACCGTGGCGGACCCGGTGACCGACGCGCTCACCGCCCTCCAGGCCGCTGTCGACGCCCTGCTCAAGGCGGTCACCTCCGGCGAACTCGCCCAGGTGGTGCCCGCCGTCACCGGTGTGGTGACCAGCCTGGTCAAGCTCATCGCGGCCATCCTGGTCGGCAGCGGCCTGCCCGTCCCCGCCGACCTGCCGCCGGTCCAGCCGCCGGCGGAACTGCCCGCGACGCCGCCCGCGGCCGCGCTGCCCGTGCGCTAGACAGCTGGTTCGTATGACCTGTCGTTCGGCGTCAGATATGACGTGTCCGGTACGGGGTTTCCGCCGGCGCGAGGGCTCGTTGGACACGGCGCAGTGCTTCCAGTATTCCGAGGAGAGGAACACGATGAAGTCCCTGAAGGCCGCCGCTGTCGTTGCCGGGACCATGGCCATCGCTGGCGCCGCCGCGCCGGCCTCCGCCTACGACGCCACGGACGTCACGCCCACCAGCCTCAACGGCGCGGTGAACACGCTCTTCAAGGAGCCCATCTCACCCGCACCCCTGCAGCAGCAGTCGAACGCGCTCGACACCGAGAACAAGGACTCCGTGCTCCACACGGTGAGCGGCGCGACCAAGACCCTCAACTCCTCCGGAGGTCCAGGCCAGCTCCTCGGTGGTCTGCCCCTCCAGCGCTGACCGTTCCCCTCGCGGTCCCACGGGGCCGGTTCCGCGAAGCCGCGGGACCGGCCTCGCTCGTTCTCCCGCCCCGGAGAGGGAAGTCCGCATGAGGGACGTCCGCGATGTTCGAGGCGCGTGTCCCTCGTTCGTGTGGTCGGTCGTCGGCTGTCGCCCGGGCGGGTGAAAAGGCGGCAGGCTCGTTTGGCGGGCGTGGATAGGGTTCCGCGGTGACTTCAACTTCCGCTGAAACCCGCCCTTTCCGCCCCGCAGACCTCGGCACGCTCGTCGTCATGGCATGGAGCGGTGAAGCCCCCGACGGGGACATGCCCTACCTGCTCGCCTACACCCTGGGTGACGGGCAGAGCGGTCCGGAGGGCTCCACGGCCGCCGTCGCGGATCTGCTGACGAGCCTCGGTCTGTCCATCGGCGAGAAGGTCGTCGACGGCGCCGCCCACCCCAGTCTGCCGGTCACCCTGCTCGTCGAGGCGGGCCAGGCCGTCGTCACGATGCCGCAGCTCAACGCCCAGTGCCCCGCGCCGCCGGAGTGGCTCGCCGCCGTCGACCGGCGGGGCTTCGCCTACCTGCTCTTCGCGACCCGCCCCTGGCCCGAGGCCCGGCCCGGCACGCCCGTCGAGCCCGAGGCCCTCGCCGCCTTCGCCGGCGACACCGAGACGCTGACCAGCGCGGCACACGTCCTCCTGCCGGCCCGCAGCCTGCGCGGCTGATGGCCGCCCCGGCAGGGTGGTCGGAGAGTCGGGCCGGTACGGCGAGTGCCGCGAGTGCGACGGGATCCGCTGGTTCCGCTGGTGCGACGGGTGCGACGGGTGCGGCGGGCGTGGCGGGTGCGGGCGTGAAGGGCACGCAGCGCGCGGCGGGCGGCAGTCGTGCCTTCGCGGTCCTGCTGCTGATCACCGGTGCGGCCGGGCTGCTCGCCTCCTGGGTCATCACGCTCGACAAGTTCAAGCTGCTGGAGGACCCGAACTTCACCCCCGGGTGCAGCCTCAACCCGGTCGTCTCCTGCGGCAACATCATGAAGAGCGACCAGGCCTCCGCGTTCGGGTTCCCCAATCCGATGATCGGCCTGGTGGCCTACGGCATCGTCATCTGCGTCGGCATGAGCCTGCTGGCCGGAGCGGCCTTCCCGCGCTGGTACTGGCTGACCTTCGAGGCGGGCGCGCTGTTCGGGGTCGGCTTCGTGACCTGGCTCCAGTTCGAGTCGCTGTACCGGATCAACTCGCTCTGTCTGTGGTGCTGCCTGGCCTGGATCGCCACGGTCGTCCTCTTCTGGTACCTGACCTCGTTCGTCGTCCGCGAGGGCTTCCTGCCCGCGCCCGCCGGGCTGCGGAGCTTCCTGGGCGAGTTCACGTGGGTCTTCCCGGTGGTGCACCTAGGAGTGATCGGGATGCTCGTCCTGACCCGCTGGTGGGATTTCTGGACCAGCTGACCAGCTGACCGGCCGATCAAACGACCAGGCGCCCGGACGACCGAACGATCAGACGACGAAACGAACAGACGAACAGACGACCAGTGGGCCGATAGGCCTCTCGGACTATTGCGGCAGTCGGGCGAATCTTCCGCTGAGGGTGATCTCCGGATCGTTCACCAGATACGGACGCCGAGCCCCGGATCCGCCCATTCCTGAAAGGGACCGTACCGAGATGAAGCCGACCACACGAGGAACCCTTGCCGCCGTCGTCACCGGTGTGGCGGCCGCGGTGGGCGCCTCCGCAGCCCCCGCCGTCGCGGCCGAGACGGTGCCCGTCCCCGTACCGCTCGAAGGGGTGGAGCACTCCCTGAACGTGAAGATGCCCAGGCTGGGCGGGGAGCTGCCGCTGCTGTCGCCGGGCGCCCCCGAGGGACCGAGGTACGTCGAGGGCCGGCTGCTGCCGGCCAGTGCCGTGCCGCAGGTGCCGCTGGGCGCCGCGCTGCCGGGGCTGTGGGCCGAGACCCCGCTGCCCCGGATCGTCGGGGAGGGCTTCGAGCGCGTCGGCGTCGACGCCCCCGCCGCCGACCTGCGGACCCTCACCCCCGGGCTGAACGTGGACACCCCGCTGACCGCGCCCAACCCCGACGCGCTGGGCCTGCCCAGCCTCAAGGACCCCCAGGCGGCCGTCCTCACCCCGGTGCTGCGGACGGCGCCGACCGCGAACCTCGGGCTCGTCTGAGCCCGCGGCGACACGGAGGACGAGGCCCGGGCCGCACGCGCCCGGGCCGGCCACCCGGGGGTCACCGCTACCGAACACGACGAGGAGAGAGTGTTGTTCGTCGGCAGAGTGACGAGCAGAGTGACGGCGGACCCCGACGCCGGCCGGAGCAGAACGCGCCGCAACGCGCTGCGCGCCCTGGGCGTGTCCGCCCTCGCCCTGGCCGTGGCCCCCGTCGTCGCCGCCGCGTGGCCACGCCGGTCGGCGCGCCCCGAGGAGGCCGACTTCGAGGAGACCTACCGGGGCCACCGCATCCGCGGCGCCAGGGCCGACACGGGCCAGGCCGCCTATCTGGCCGCGCGGACACCCGGCGGCGACACCTGGGACATCACCGTCGACGGACGCCCGCTCCACCTGATGCGGCGCGCCGACGGCACGTACCTGAGCATGATCGACCACTACCGCTCGTACCCGACGGCCCTGGACGCGACCCGCGCGGCGGTCGACGAGCTGGGCACGGTCCAGCGCCTGCGCGTGTCGGAGATGGTGGAGGGAGCGGTCGGCCATGGCCTACACGCGTAAGGACGTCAGCACCCTCACCCGCAGCGAGCGGCGGCGGTTCGTCGGAGCCCTGTTGCAGCTCAAACAGCGCGGTGAGTACGACGAGTTCGTGCGTATGCACATCGACCACTACGTCTCCGACGGCGACGGCGGTCTGCGGACGGCCCACATGGCGCCCTCCTTCCTCCCGTGGCACCGCCGGTTCGTGCTGGAGCTGGAGAAGGCCCTGCGCCGGATCGACGACTCGGTGACGGTGCCCTACTGGGACTGGACCCGGGACCGTACGACCACGTCGGTGCCCTGGACCGCCGATCTGCTCGGCGGCAACGGCCGACGCTCCGACAAGCGGGTGATGACCGGCCCCTTCGCGTACGGGACGGGCAGGTGGACCATCACGGAGGGGCTCACGGACATCGAGTACCTCACCCGGGACTTCGGTTACCCCCGCAACCCCGTCGCTCTGCCCACGGCCCGTGACCTGGACGCGGCCCTCGCCGAGCCGGTCTACGACAAGGCCCCCTGGAACTCGGTCACCCGTGGGGGGTTCCGTAACCGGCTCGAAGGGTGGGGGCAGGGGACCGGCAACGGCTCGTGGCTCAACCACAACCGCGTGCACCGGTGGGTCGGCGGACATATGGTCGGCGGCGCCTCCGTCAACGACCCCGTCTTCTGGCTGCACCACGCCTTCATCGACCTGCAGTGGACGCGCTGGCAGCGCCGGCACAAGGGGGCGCGCTACCTCCCGGCCAAGCCGCCGGCCCGGGGCGACGCCCAGCGGGGGCGGATCCTCGCCCGCGACGAGCGGATGCCGCCGTGGAACGTGACGCCGGGGCAGATGGAGGAGATCGGGAGCGTGTACCGGTACGCGTGACCGGTGGGGCCGTGTGACCGGGCTGCGGGAATGGGCTCGGGACGGGCTCCCGAAGCGGCTCCTGGAACGGCGAGAAGCCCCCGACGGTGGGACACCGTCGGGGGCTTCCTGGTACTGCCGTGCACTTCCTGGTCCTGCCTGGTACTGCTCGTACTGCCGTGCCGCTCGGGGTGTCGGCCCCCGTCAGTGGCCGTAGCCGGACGGGCCGGGGCTGCCGGGGTTGCCCTTGTGGTTGTCGTCGCTCTTGTTGACGCAGACGTTGCCGAAGGCCGGGTTCAGCAGGCCGATGATGTCGATCGTGTTCCCGCACAGGTTGATCGGCACGTTGACGGGGACCTGGACGACGTTGCCCGACAGGACACCCGGGGAGCCGACGGCCTTGGCCTCGGCGCCCGCGTCCGCCGAGGCCAGGCCGGCGCCGCTGAGCACGACGGCGGACGTGCCGAGCGTGACGACGGCTGCCTTCGCGATGCGAGACATCACGTTCTCCTTCTTGATTCGGTGAGCGCGACCGCTTCTTCGTGGCCGCACGCCCCTTCAACGCGCCCGCGCACCGAGGGTCACGGCGTTCATCGGGGGATCACCCTTTCCGAACGCGAGTGTGGAGGCGGCGCCTTCGGACGCCTTGCGTCGCCCGGAATTCCGGTGCGCCCACGGGAGCCGGGCGGCTAGCCTCCGGGCGACCGGACGGCAGCCGGACAGACAGAGGGGCGGAAGAGTGAACAGCGTGGAGGAGCAGGCGGCGACAAGGGACTTGAGTGCCGCGAGGGCGGAGGGGACCGAGACGACAGGACGGACGCCCGCGTCCGGGCGAGCCGGAGAGCCGGAACAGACCGATCCGGTGCTGCGGACCTTCGTGCGCGACGGGCGCCTCGTCCGGCTGCCGGCCCGGTGGCAGCGGAAGCTGGTCGTGCTGCGGCACGTGGCGGAGCGGACCTTCGAGCCGGGCATCGAGTACCCCGAGCGCACCGTCAACGAGAAACTGCGCGCCTGGTGCGAGGACGCCCCGGTGGACCACGTGACCCTCCGCCGCTACCTGGTGGACCTGGGCCACCTCCACCGCCGGCACGGCTCCTACTGGGTCCCGGACGCCGGCCCTGCGGCCTGACACCACCCGCCAAAGATCCATGCGAAGGTGCGAAGGCGGGCCGCCGCGCCGGGCCGCTGTGGCTTGATTCTGTTGGGTCGGTCGCCGCGGGCGATCGCGAGCCCATATGGATGACCGGCGGCATCGCAGCCTTGCTCTGAACAGCAAAAATGCCCTCCCGGAGGGAGGGCGGGGTGTGGGCGCCCCCGGCAGGACTCGAACCTGCGGCCAAGCGCTTAGAAGGCGCCTGGCGTGTTCGTCTGGGACCGGCTACTGACCTGGGCAGTTACCCCTTCCGCTGGCGGCTCGTCACCTGCCGTCGACACGCATTCGACATGGCCCGGAGCCGGTTCACGGTCGCCGGTAGGCCGAGGGGTCGACACTCGCTTCTGGCGTCCTGCTGAAGGACACGTAGGCGGGGTACTCGGGGTCTCCCACCTGCATGAGGGTGAAGAGATCAAGGTCATGGTTCGCGAACCTGTGGAGGTACTGGAGGAACAGCTCCAACTCCTTGTCCGACAGCCGCTCATCGTGCCTCTCGTTTCGCATGAGGTCACGATACGGGCCGGGGATTACGGTCTTGAGACGGAGCTGTCCGGCTAGCGGTTGATGGGGATCTCGTAGACGATCTCGCAGTGAGCGGCGGGCACCACGATGTCCGCGGTTTCCACGGGCCGCCCCTCGTCGCTGTAGTACGTCCGCCGGATGTGCGTGACGAGCGCTGCCTTCTGGATGCCGAGGAGGGAGGCTTCCTCGGCGGTGGCCTGGCGGGGCTCGGGCTGCTCGACGGCGTGGCTGACGGTGACGCCGATGGCGGCCATGCGGTTGGCGACGCCTGCCCCGGCGTGGGGCCCGCCCTCGGGGAGGACGACGAGGGTTCCGGCGGTGAGGTCATAGGGTTCCCAGCTCGTGGAGAGCTGCACGGGCCGGCCGTCGGCGAGGAATTCGTACGCGGTCCGGACGCACAGATCGCCCTCGCCGATACCGAGTCGTGCGGCGATGTCCGCTGGCGCTGGCACCTTGGCGTCGGTCCGGCTCTCCCAGTCGCCTTGCTTGCCGACAGCCCTCATGTCGGCGCGGAACGGCGACTCTTGGGAGTCCTCGCGCGCGGAGGACCGTACGACACGGACGCGTTGGCGGGGCTCGGCGACGTAGGTGCCGGATCCGGCCCGGCCCTCCAGTACGCCCTGGGAGATCAGCAACTCTTGCGCCCGACGGACGACGTTCTCGCCCACACCGCACTCGTGACCGATCTGGGCCCGCGACGGCAGGCGGTCCCCCGGTTCCCAGACCCGCTCGGCGACCCGCCGTCGTAGCTCGTCGGCGATGCGGAGATAGGGCGGCTGCTCAGGCATGTGGAAAATCTAGTCCACTAGCTCTAATCTAGTTAACTAGCTTCACTGAAAGTGATCGCTGGTGACGGAGGCTGCCTGTGCCCGCTTCGGGATCAAAAGCGGCGGCCATCGCCGCCCGGCTGTCCGCCGTCGGACTCTCCGTGCGCGTGGAGGAGCACGCCGACCGCACGTCGGTCGAGGCGGAGTTACCGGATTCGCTCTCCACCGAGTCGTGGAGGGAGGTCCTGGATGCGGTGGCCGAGGCGGACCGGTTCGGGCTCCTCGCCGCCAGTGTGAACGGCCGCACTCTCTGGGCGGCGGTGGTGAAGAAAGAGGTCCCCACGACGGGCGATGTCGGGGGACCTGGCCGTCAGCGATAGGAGCTGATTCAGCGTGCTCAACCGTATCCGCCGCGCCGTCTCCCTTGCCAGGGTGCGGCGTTCCCCCAAGGGCCGGCACCGCCGCCCGTTAACCCGCGCCCGTTCACTGTCCCGTCCGGCCCCCGCGGCACCCCTTGAGGAGCAGACGGTGGCTTTGGGGCATGCCTTGGTGCGGGCGAGGTACCGCCGCCCGCTGAGGGGCGAAGACGTCGCCCTCGTCCGCCCGTACGTCCTGGCGTGGGAGCAACGGGCGCAGCATCCGGTACGGGTCTCTGGGGGACGCGAGCGGCCGGCCGAGGGACACCCGGTCCTCTGGGGGGTCGGCTGATGTCCTCGCAGGAACAGCCGCGTAGCCCGAACGTCGCCTACAGATCGGCGGCATGCCGGATCGGGACGCACCGCGACTGCGCCGAATCATCTCCGGCTGCGGCGCCGACGGGTATCCCACTGATCTACGAGACCTGCGACTGCCCGTGCCACGCGGCGACGGGCGTCAAACCGTCACTCCCCAACTAGGTGACCGAGAGGCGCGCAGATATGACGGCACAGAGGGGGCTGAGACTCCTGCCCTGGGCGGGACCGGACGGCAAGCCGTGCTACCTGAGCACTGACGACCCAGAGGGCTACATGTCCCGCTTGGCGGACCACATCGAGTCAGTTCAGCTGGGCATGGCACGCGAGCTCCTGGAGGAAGCGCGTCAGGTCCCCGATGGCACGCCCATGAACGTGCACAAGCTGAGCCTCCTCGCGGGCCAGCTGGCGGGCGCCCTACGAGACGTGATCCGCGTTGCGACGAGCCGCGGAGAGCGCCTGGCGGTACCCGGACACCCTGACGACGAATGACCGTTTGATCAGCGACCCGGAACTCTGGGACAGAGGTATGCAGTACAAGAGGAGCCTCGCCGTCGGGCGGGGCTCCTGCTCATGTACAAGAATCGTGTACGTCTCGCTGCCGGGTCTGAATAGCTGTTGTCGTTCCGATCTTGAGGGGTGTGTGTCGAACGGGAGTCTCGATCGGGTGGTTGCCGGCGGCTGCGGGCATGAAGGCAGGGCCTCTTGGTAGCTCGGGGTTGCGAAGCCAACCGAGATCCAGGAGACCCTGTTTCCGCAGTTGTACGTGCTCACGCCGGTGGAGTTCAACTCGGCTGCACCGACGTGTGATTGTGTCGCCCACCGGTTCGGAAACGCGGCCGATCACCCGGAACGTGTTCGGCGGTATCCCTCGGACATGACGGACGCGGAGTGGGCCGTGGTCCGGCCGCTGCTGCCGGTGCCGGGCTGGCTGCGGGGCCGGGGCGGACAGCCGGAGGCGTACTGCCACCGGGCAATACTCGATGCGATCCGCTACCTCGTCGACAACGGCATCAAGTGGCGGGCCATGCCGGCCGACTTCCCGCCGTGGGACCGCGTCTACGCGTTCTTCCGCCGCTGGCGCGACCACGCCCTGGTCAAAGAGTTCCACGACCGGCTGCGATCGAGGACCCGCGAGAGGAACGGACGCGACACTGAGCCGACAGCCGGGGTGATCGACTCGCAGTCCGTCAAGGCGGACGCGGTAGTCGGCGCCGACAGCCGCGGCTTCGACGGCGGAAAGCTGGTCAACGGCCGCAAGCGCCACGTCGTGGTCGACACCCTCGGTCTGCTGCTGGGGGTGATGGTCACCGCCGCGGACATCGGCGACCGTGCCGCCGCCCAGGTCCTGCTGCGGCAAGTCGTAGACACACACCACCGGTTGGAGCTGGTCTGGGCCGACGGCGGCTACACCGGCAACCTCGTCGCCCACTGCCTCACCGTGCTCGCACTGGCCCTGGCGATCGTCAGACGCAGCGACGACATGCGCGGCTTTGTGGTGCTGCCCAAACGGTGGATCGTCGAACGGTTTTTCGCCCACCTGATGCGCACCCGCCGCCTGGCACGCGACTACGAGCGTCGCACCACCAGCGCCGAGGCGATGATCTACTGGTCGATGACCCTGCTCATGACCCGCCGCCTGGCCCGGCCACACCCGCAGCGAGCGTGAACCGGCCCGGCTGCTCCTCGGCCAGCCAGCCCCGCGCGACCAGGCGCTTCGCCTTCGACCGCAACGCCTCCACCCGTGTCGGCACCACGTCCATGCCGAACGCCGCGGCCATTTCCTGGCAGGTCAGCGGCCCTTGACGGAGCCGGACCCGGTCCGCGAGCGCCCTCAGGATGCGCTGGTAGTCCACCGACAGCACCGACCAGGCCAGCCCCTGGCGCCACATCGGAACCTGCGACTTCGTCTTCGCTGCCTCCGGCACCTGCGGCGTCTTTCCGGTCTGCTCTCCGGCGGTCGGCGCGGTCACCTCGGCCCGGGCGGGGTCCTGCCCGCTCTCGTCCACGGGGGCCAGCACCTCGCCGACCCGCGAGCGGGCGATGGCCCACTCCCTCCATTCCCGCTCGGCCACGGCCAACTCGGCCTGGACACGGTCGGCTTCCTCCCGCAGTTCGTCAACACGACGGCGAGCACCCAGCTCACGCTGTTCCAACAGACCAACCACCGACGGCATCCACGACCTCCCGGGCAGCGACAGCACGACAGGCCACAACTCCCACGGGATCGCCGACCCTATACCTGACCAGCGGAAACGCAGTCCTCAAGTCCGGAAAGACAACAGCCTCTGAAGATGCACACGGCTCCGGAGGGGCCTTCGGTTCCAGACGTGTGCGCAGGTCACCGGCTTAGGGCTAAGCGATTGGCGGTCGCTTGTCCATGGATAGTCCATGGGGCGCTGCTGCTGGCATCCCCTCGGTGCGAACCACGGCCGGGTAGGTCGCGGAAGTCTCCTGGCGTGGTCAACGGGACGTTACCGGCAAGGGACGGCGTCTTGCGGTTGCCGTATGCCCGTGCTGTACCGCAGTCGAACTGCGTCACGCATTCGACTGCGGTGGTCGCCTTGTTGTGTACGGTGACACCCGTTGGCGGAGGCGTCGGTCAGCGTGGCCAAGCGAGCACGGCCTTCTCGGCAAGGCGCTTCTGCCTCGCGGCAATCTCAGCCGAAGTCCATTGCGCATGCGCACCTACTTCGGCCGTGAGAGTTAGCGCAGAGGACTTAAGAATAGGCGATTTGACGGCGAATGACTTGTTGCCAATCTTCCCATTCTTTCCCTTCTGGAGCAGAGTCATGTTCCCAAGGCGATAGGCCCAGTTGTAGCGATCCTCCGCTGTCTTGAATGTCGGCCAGTCTGATTCGGTCGCGTTCTGAGGAAGCACGTGCTCAAGGTTAAGTTTGTCGCCATCCTCGTTGGGCACCAGTTCAGGCTCAGGGTTCTTCGTTTCGTAGCGCTCCAGGGCGAGAAGGTAGTAGCGTGCCGTAATATTTTTCGGCACACGCATAATTGCAAAAGCTTCTCTGAACTGATCGTCGGATGGGAGGGCACTTCCCAACCTTTCCCTCACGCTTTTCGCGGTTTTCAACTGGCCGGCACGGATCGCGGCAGCGGCGTCGCAGTAGCGCTCCTCGGTACTCCCAGAGTTGATCGTCTCTGTAACTGTTCCTCGAACGGACCAGCTCACGAGTGCCCGGAGGAGTTTCTTGAGCTCCGTCTGAGAGAATTTCTCCATTGCGGAAAGTAGTAGGGGTCTGTTAGGGGCGAGGTTGAACCTGGCGAGGATTTGCAGATCGGCCTTTCCTGCATAATCCAGGTTCACCCAGAAGTCGTGACCTGGATTTGTGATAGCCGCGTATTTCTCGGCTGCGCGAGAGAGGTCAACCGTGAATTGTGATGCTTGACTCCTCGTCTTGATCTTTTCCTTGATCTTCCCGTATAGGTCCCGCTCTCGCGTCAATCCGTATCGCGAGCTCCAGTAGTGTCGCAGGAAAGCCGTGAACTTGCTGTCTGCGGCAGAGAGCTCCAGGGCTCCGAGAGTGCGCATCCAGTAGTCACGCACCTTGTCGAGTTCGCTACCCGCCCGTCCAAAGATATAGTTCTTGAGGAGATCGGCGGTAGTAAGATCTGCTCCTCGGTTGTTCAGAGTCTCGAAAATGACGTACGCATCCGATTCGGATGGAACCTCGATGACCCCCACGCGCACGCGTTCACGAAGGAAAGCAGCCCATTGTAGAAGTCTCTTTTCTCCTTCATCACCAACAGAATCAGCGACCGCGCCCATCGATTTCGACAGGAATGCGTACGACTTCATTACAGAAGCCGCCTTGCCGTCAGCCGCTTCTGGGTCGGCATCTCCCGATACGATGGTACTGAAAGTGGAATCGTCTTCGGGGTTCAACACTAGGCGAGGATCTTTCCCTTCTGATTGAAGGGTTTCTTTGGCAAGGTAATCCCGCTCGATTACACTGTACTTGTCATTTCCTCGGCCTTTGAGGTGATCGCGAATCGCCGCCAATAGCAATGAGGTAGTCACGATTCGTTGCTGACCATCGATAATAGTCTTCCGTGAACCGTCCCCCTCTGTGGTGAGTACAATCGTTCCCAAGAAGTACTCATCGGTTTCGCCGAAAGCGTGGAGTAGATCGGTCCAGTATTGGGAGACCTCCGCGTCCGGCCGCCAGCGGTACGAGCGCTGATAGATGGGGACGCGCATCTCTTGCATTTCGATCAGCTCGGCCACACCGACAAGCTGAAATTTAATCGATGTGGGCGTCGATTTGGCAGCAGAAGGCATGCTTCGCATCGTAGGGCACTGGTGGAGTGTGGCGTGCAGACTTGGCCAATCGGACTGCAAGTCAGAGTGGAGTCCGGCCCGGGCAGCGACCCACTTACTGCACCACTGGATCAGAAGAGGCCGTTTTGCTCTCTTTGTCCCATTAAGGTGATGGCCACGACACCACACGCTCCGGTCGCTGGACGGGGCGCGCGTTCTAGCGATCCCAGGTTGCACTGTGTCATCATGTCGGGCTTGTTACGAAGCGGCATGCACCAGATCGCGCGCCTCAGCACGCCGCGGTAAGGGGAGGGGGAAGGGGCCCGGATGCGTGACGAGGTCAAGCGCTTAGCTGAGCACCACGGCTTGCGGTTCCATGCAGGTGAGGAGGCGCTGCGTATAGATACTTCCTGTTCCCCACTCGGATTGATCGTCGCGGACAGGGAAGGTGATACGGCGCTCGTATATTTTTATTTTCGCACGCTGTCTAACGATTGGCCGGCGGGCGAGCGTACGGACCTTAATGATGTCCTATCTCTTTTAGCGGCAGCCTTCTTTCAAGCGTCGGGGATAGCCTCGCTACGCCTCCTTGATGAGGAAAACACCTTCTCTCGTGTACCTGGGGAGCTCTACGCTCGTTACATGCTGCTAGGGGGAGCTCGTGGAGAGATTTTCCACCAGGATGAAGTGCCCGAACTGTTGAGCACTCTATTGCCCGCCTATCATCAGTTTGACATGATGGCTCATCAATTGCTTCCGTTCTGGCATCCGGACGATCTTGACGCAGTTGACTGCGATTTAGGTGTCGAGGTTCGCGATTGGGCTGAAAAGATATCTTTGGCTCTGCGGCCTTTAGGCATCGGCTCTTTAGGTGAAGACATCTGGGGACGTAGGATCTCCACGGACTGGGACTTCTGTAGGGTGGTTAGTGGCAATATGGCAATTGTGTCATGTTCCCGAGTCTTCGCGCTTCTTTCCTGGATGGCGAGCTATCAGCGAGAGGAAGTTCCCGGTGTAACTGGGTCGGTTGAGCTCAGTGGCGACCTTAGGAACTTTGTTGGCGAGAACGAAGTCAGGGCCGTCCAAGACGTCGTTCACGCTCTGAACGAGCAGGTGGGAGGAAGCTGTAAACGTTTGACTGTAATTCCTTTAGAGAACAGATTGATCGGCCTGTCGCACCCTTGGGTAATTTCCATGGTTGCGGACTGCGGTCTCATGGCGTTCAAAGAAGAGCGTATTCGAATTCTTGAGCGAAATAATCGTGAGCTGGCCTTGCTCGCGCCCCCAAGCTCATTTGCTTGGGTTGAAAAGATCCCGGATGACCGCTTCGAGCGACTAATTTTAGATCTGCTTTCGGTCGAGCCGGGGGTTCGGCGGGTCTACCAAGTAGCACCAACTCGGGAAAGAGACGGTGGTCGAGACTTAATTGCACACTGGACGACTCCGCTTTTGGTGGGTGAACAGCCGGCCGACTCCTATGCGGGAGATCCGGAGCGCGTTCTCCGTGAACGCAAAGTCGTTGTTCAGTGTAAGGTTCGCAAGAAGAGTGTTGGTAGGCGAGACCTGGACGCCGGCATTCTTGACACTCTCTACCTATCGAAGGCCACCGGGTATTTTTTGGCAGCCTCGTCCCAGCTGGCGGCGTCTGCCACGGAGGTTTTGGAAGAAATTGAGAATAGGGGTGACTTTTACGTATACTGGTGGGGCAGGTCGGAAATTGAGGAACGGCTAAGAAAGAACTCTCATATCCTACGCAGGTTCCTCGATATCGTCCGACCGGTGCCTGAAACCTAGCGGTACAGCCTGGTTATTCGACCCCTAATAGCTGATTAATCGCTCTCTCTGAACCATCCGCAACCCCAGCTCATATTTACCGACCGGCGGCGATCTATGCGCCGTGGGCAGGCGAGGTTGCCGGAAAGAAATCTCAAGGCAGTCCGCCAACTCATGGTCGTGCCCGTGCCAACGATTGCTACTCCGGGTCCTGACTACGCGGTCGGCGTAGCGACTTTGGCCGGGAGCTGCTTTGGCGCGAGTGATCATGGCCCCGTAAGCTTCCGGCGCGTCGGGCAGTCTGTGGACCTGCCCGGTAAAGCACGACGTTGGGGCCATGATCTTCGAGGCTCGCGCCAAAGTGGCTGGCTAAAGTCGCGAAGCCGACCGCCCCAGCCACAACGGGTCTCTCCCCCTGCTCGTGGCTGTGCTCGCCGTCTGGCCGGTGGCCCGGTGCGGGATCAGCGGGCCCGTACGTACGCCCGCGCATCTGGCAGCGTTGGCCCGCATGCCACCGCTACCACGATCCGGCCTCTTTCCGTAACGCAAAGCGTCTTTGACCTGCACCGTTGGGGATCACCGTTTCGCCCCCCCCGTGCCCGTGTTGGAATGTGGCCGCTGCGGGCGGCGACGGGCGGGCGGCGACGTGCGCCGGTGGCGAAGACATGGAGGCGGTGCGGCGGCGACCGATCGTCGCCGCCGCGCTTGGCGCGGCCCTCGGTTGATCCGACCTACTGGTGTAGGCAACCGGGTGGAAAGGGGTGCGACGTGGCCCCAGAGGCGGGGCGTTGGGGGCTAGGTACTGTGGCCCCTTTCCCTTCCTGAGGCCGGATCGTGGTGGCGGTGGTGTGCGGGCCAGGAGCGGAGGTTGATGCGCTTGGGTGGCGTGTGCGGCAGTCGGGTTGCCGATGATCGACAAGCGCCGTCGGTCGCTGGGCGAGCGAGCGTAGCGAGCCTTGATGAACGTAGAGAAAGTCCTACCGCGCTCTCAGGCGCCTCCTTGTCCGGTCCCGGTAGATGCTTGACACTTCGGTCCCAGCTGATGGTTGACAGTGGCCGTGTTCGGCTTTTCTGTGCGCGTCGTTGCGGCGTGTGTGGGGAGGCCGGGATTGGCGCTGGTGGAGTTGTCGGTTGTCGAGCAGAGATACCGGGCTGTGCTTGCGGTGCTGGCGGGTTCGACGGTGACGGAGGTTGCCGCGCAGCTGGGTGTGTCGCGGCAGACGGTGAGCGGGTGGAAGTCTCGGTATGAGGCCGCGGGGCTGGCCGGGCTGGCGGACCGGTCGCGCAGGCCAGCGTCGTGTCCGCATCAGGCGTCTGCCGACGTGGAGGCGGCTGTGTGCGAACTGCGGCGCAAACATCCGAAGTGGGGGCCGCGGCGGGTCGCTCATGTGCTGGAGAAGTCCGGGACGGTGGATCCGGTGCCGTCACGGATGACCGTGTATCGGATCCTGGTCCGCCATGGGCTGGTGGAGCCGGGAGTGCGGCGCCGGAAGCGGTCCGATTACAAGCGCTGGCAGCGCGACCGTGCGATGCAGTTGTGGCAGATGGACATCGTCGGCGGGGTCATGCTGGTCAACCAGGTCACCGGCGAACTGTCCGAGGCGAAGGTCGTGACCGGTGTGGATGACCATTCCCGGTATTGCGTGATCGCGTCGGTGGTCGAGCGGGCGACCGGGCGGGCGGTCTGTGCGGCGTTCGCCCGGGCCTTGCAGAGGTTCGGGGTGCCGGAAGAGGTGCTGACCGACAACGGCAAGCAGTTCACCGACCGGTTCGGGCCCGGGGGTGAGGTGCTGTTCGACCGGATCTGCCGGGAGAACGGGATCGCGCACCGGTTGACCCAGCCGGCGTCTCCGACCACGACGGGCAAGGTGGAGCGGTTCCATCAGACGCTGCGGCGTGAACTCCTCGACGACTGCGGGGCGTTCGAGAGCATCGGGGCGGCTCAGGCGGCGCTGGATGCGTGGGTGGAGGAATACAACTCCGTGCGGCCGCATCAGGCCCTGGACATGCAGTCTCCGTCGGACCAGTTCACCCCGGTTCCCGAGCAGGAACGGGATGTGCTGGGCCTGCGGGTGCCCGGAGTGCTCGGGCTGGTGCCGCAGCAGAGGCCTGCCCCCGCCGAGCAGGAACCGGCTGAGGCGATGCCGGTCAGTCCGCTTGAGGAGATCGCGCCATCGGCGCAGGTGCAGGACGGCGGACCGGTGGAGTTCGAGCGGGTGGTGCCTGTGAGTGGGAATCTGCAGGTCGCGGGCAAGCAGTTCTGGCTGGGCCCGGCCCGCTCGGGCCTGACGGTGACGTTCTGGGCCGACACGCAGGTGATCCACCTGCTGATCGCCGGGTCGCGGATCAAGTCGGTGCGGTCCCACCTGTCGGTGGCGGACCTGGCCCAGCTGGCAGCCCGGGGTGGGCGTGCGGCGGGGCCGTCGCCGCTGCCGACGGGTGACGGCACTGCGTTCGAGGTGGACCGGACAGTGAACAACCACGGACTGGTGGGCCTGGGCGGGCGCCAGGTGCTGGCGGCGGAGATCCTCGGCGGGCGGCGGGTGAGCATCCGTATCGAGGAGGCCACGCTGTCGTTCTTCGACCTGACCTCGAGGGAGCTGCTGCGAGTGCGGCCCAACCCGCTCACCAGCGAGGAGGTGCAGCGGTTGCACGGCCTGCGGCCCGCGGGCCCGCCGCCCCGGCCCCGGATGGAGCCGGTGCGGGTCCAGCGGCGGGTCAGCGCGGTCGGCACGGTCATGGTCTGCCGCCAGGTCGTCCACCTCGGCCGGCCCTACGCGGGGCAGACGGTGATCATGCACGTGTCGGAGTCGACGATCACCGTCGAGCTGGACGGTCAGGCCCGGGTCATCCAGCGCACCACCGACATGCCCGTCCGCAACGTGAAAGCGAACAAGCCCTACAAGGTGTCCGATGTTGTCTAGGCCCACCGTCAAGCATCAGCTGGGACCAGAACGTCAAACATCACCTGGGACTAGACACTCAGGCGCCTCCTTTGTCCGGTCCCGGTAGATGCTTGACACTTCGGTCCCAGCTGATGGTTGACAGTGGCCGTGTTCGGCTTTTCTGTGCGCGTCGTTGCGGCGTGTGTGGGGAGGCCGGGATTGGCGCTGGTGGAGTTGTCGGTTGTCGAGCAGAGATACCGGGCTGTGCTTGCGGTGCTGGCGGGTTCGACGGTGACGGAGGTTGCCGCGCAGCTGGGTGTGTCGCGGCAGACGGTGAGCGGGTGGAAGTCTCGGTATGAGGCCGCGGGGCTGGCCGGGCTGGCGGACCGGTCGCGCAGGCCAGCGTCGTGTCCGCATCAGGCGTCTGCCGACGTGGAGGCGGCTGTGTGCGAACTGCGGCGCAAACATCCGAAGTGGGGGCCGCGGCGGGTCGCTCATGTGCTGGAGAAGTCCGGGACGGTGGATCCGGTGCCGTCACGGATGACCGTGTATCGGATCCTGGTCCGCCATGGGCTGGTGGAGCCGGGAGTGCGGCGCCGGAAGCGGTCCGATTACAAGCGCTGGCAGCGCGACCGTGCGATGCAGTTGTGGCAGATGGACATCGTCGGCGGGGTCATGCTGGTCAACCAGGTCACCGGCGAACTGTCCGAGGCGAAGGTCGTGACCGGTGTGGATGACCATTCCCGGTATTGCGTGATCGCGTCGGTGGTCGAGCGGGCGACCGGGCGGGCGGTCTGTGCGGCGTTCGCCCGGGCCTTGCAGAGGTTCGGGGTGCCGGAAGAGGTGCTGACCGACAACGGCAAGCAGTTCACCGACCGGTTCGGGCCCGGGGGTGAGGTGCTGTTCGACCGGATCTGCCGGGAGAACGGGATCGCGCACCGGTTGACCCAGCCGGCGTCTCCGACCACGACGGGCAAGGTGGAGCGGTTCCATCAGACGCTGCGGCGTGAACTCCTCGACGACTGCGGGGCGTTCGAGAGCATCGGGGCGGCTCAGGCGGCGCTGGATGCGTGGGTGGAGGAATACAACTCCGTGCGGCCGCATCAGGCCCTGGACATGCAGTCTCCGTCGGACCAGTTCACCCCGGTTCCCGAGCAGGAACGGGATGTGCTGGGCCTGCGGGTGCCCGGAGTGCTCGGGCTGGTGCCGCAGCAGAGGCCTGCCCCCGCCGAGCAGGAACCGGCTGAGGCGATGCCGGTCAGTCCGCTTGAGGAGATCGCGCCATCGGCGCAGGTGCAGGACGGCGGACCGGTGGAGTTCGAGCGGGTGGTGCCTGTGAGTGGGAATCTGCAGGTCGCGGGCAAGCAGTTCTGGCTGGGCCCGGCCCGCTCGGGCCTGACGGTGACGTTCTGGGCCGACACGCAGGTGATCCACCTGCTGATCGCCGGGTCGCGGATCAAGTCGGTGCGGTCCCACCTGTCGGTGGCGGACCTGGCCCAGCTGGCAGCCCGGGGTGGGCGTGCGGCGGGGCCGTCGCCGCTGCCGACGGGTGACGGCACTGCGTTCGAGGTGGACCGGACAGTGAACAACCACGGACTGGTGGGCCTGGGCGGGCGCCAGGTGCTGGCGGCGGAGATCCTCGGCGGGCGGCGGGTGAGCATCCGTATCGAGGAGGCCACGCTGTCGTTCTTCGACCTGACCTCGAGGGAGCTGCTGCGAGTGCGGCCCAACCCGCTCACCAGCGAGGAGGTGCAGCGGTTGCACGGCCTGCGGCCCGCGGGCCCGCCGCCCCGGCCCCGGATGGAGCCGGTGCGGGTCCAGCGGCGGGTCAGCGCGGTCGGCACGGTCATGGTCTGCCGCCAGGTCGTCCACCTCGGCCGGCCCTACGCGGGGCAGACGGTGATCATGCACGTGTCGGAGTCGACGATCACCGTCGAGCTGGACGGTCAGGCCCGGGTCATCCAGCGCACCACCGACATGCCCGTCCGCAACGTGAAAGCGAACAAGCCCTACAAGGTGTCCGATGTTGTCTAGGCCCACCGTCAAGCATCAGCTGGGACCAGAACGTCAAACATCACCTGGGACTAGACACTCAGGCGCCTCCTCCGTCGGTCGGTGTCTACTTGCGTGAGCTGGCGCGCGGCTACGCTGTTGGCTGCACCCAACGAAGCCCAACGACGGCAGGAGCGTGCTCAGCGGATGGGACCGAAGTCAGAGCGGGTCTACCGCACGATCCGAGAGTGGATCGCTACGGGGAAGTATTCGCCGGGGTCCAAGCTCCCGTCTGAGCGGGCACTGTCGGAGGAACTGGAGATCGGCCGTACTGCTCTTCGGCAGGTGCTGGCCAAGCTCGTTACCGAGGGCGTCGTGGAAGTGCACGGCCGTAGCTCCTACCGGGTGCCGGACCGGTCCGTGACCATTGAGGCGCCGGCTGACGTTGAGCCTTGGCAGATCCATGGTGAGCGGACGCTGTATGACAACCGGTGGGTGACGCTGAGCCTCGTCGACGTCGAGCCGCCCGGCGTCGAACGCTTCGAGCATCACGTCGTAAAGCTGCACCACGTAGCCGTTGCCGCTGTCGTCGACGACCGGGACCGCGTGTTGATGATGTGGCGGTATCGCTTCGTCCCGGACGCCTTCGGATGGGAGTTGCCCGGAGGCATCGTCGACCCGGGGGAGGAGCCTCTCCAGACCGCCTTCCGCGAGGTGGAGGAGGAGACCGGCTGGCGGCCGAGTGCGCTTGAGCATCTGGTGACCTATCAGCCCATGGTCGGGATGGTCGATTCGCCGCATGAGATCTTCATCGGGCAAGGGGCCAAGCTCGTCGGTGAGCCGACCGACCTGGAAGAGGCCGGGCACATTGCCTGGGTGCCTCTGTCGGACATTCCCGGGCTGATGGCCCGTGGCGAGTTGATGGGGTCCGGGACGCTGGTTGCGCTTCTTCACCTCCTCGGCTCGCGTAGGGCTGGCACGTCACCTACAAGCGCTGCGTGAGCTGTTCGATGCGGCGCCTGTGACGGACTGACCTGGTGCGACTCGCCAGCAGTCGGGCTTCTCGTAGGTGCTTCTGTGCCTCGTCGTACTCGCCGCGGGACACATGGGCCTGGGCCACGTCGCAGTGCAGCCCCGCCTTCGCGCGGATGAATGTGGGGTCGGTCGTCTCCAGCGCGGCGTACAGGTTGTCGACGGCTTCCGCGTCGCCTATCAGGGCGAGTGCGTTCCCCCGCCATCTGGTGAGGTGGCGTTCGTTCAGGAAGATGCTCAGCATGTCCGGGTCGCGGTCCTCCTGGCCGGCCGGGAGATGCTGCATCGCAAGTTCCAGAGCTCTGCGGCAGTCGTCGTGGAGCCCGGCTCGGGCGCAGATCTCCGCCTCTGCCGCGTACAGCCACGCCCGGAGGCGTGGAGACATGCCCTGCCCGCCGAGCCGTTGGGCGTCCCGGACCAGTTGCACGGCTAGCTCGGGGCGGTCGGCGTCACACAGCACGTATGCCTGCTCGGCGGTGGCATGCGCGAGGTACATGGGTTCCTCGGCCTCCTGGGCTGCCCGCTTGCCCAGTTCGTAGTGGCGCCAAGCTCGTTGGACGGCTCCGACGTCGAGGGCCTGCCAGGCTGCCAGGGTCGCCGCTCCCGTCAGTGCCAGTGCGACCGGGCGTCGTGTGGTCGGGAGTACGGCGAAGGTGAGGGCGTCTTCCAGCCGGGTCAAGTGGGCCGTCATCTGGTCGACCAGACTCGCGGCACCCATCTGGCGATCGATGGTCCGCAAGAGTTCGGTCTGGTCCATGAACGTGTCGACCATGGTCAAGCTGACGTTCCGGGCTTCATCGATCCGCTCTATCAGCTCGTCGTATCCATCGGCGGTCGGTACCGCCAGCGGCTGCGGTTCGCTCGACAACTCGTCGTCGGTGATACCGAGCAGCGAGCGGAGGATCTTGGCGTAGTGGCCGGAGATCGTCCGTCGGCCGTTCTCCCATTCTGATACGTACACCCGCAAACTCGCCGTCGACGCGATGGGGAGCATGTGCTGGCGCGCGTGGTGTTCGATCTCCCGCACGAGTCGTTCCTGTGACCATGCTCGGGCCGTCCTCGCTGCCTTGAGTCCACTCATCGCGTACTACCGCTCCACGTCCGGGTGTTGAGCCGTCGCAGCAGCATGCCTCACATCGGCCCAGCTCGGCAGGGGTTAACCGGTCGGTTGTTAACCCCTGTTGGCTACCGCCTGGTTGCTCGGCGCGCTTCTCTTGAGGTGTCGCAGTCAGGTGAGTTGAGCAACCGGGTCCGCCACATTGCTTGACAACTGGTGCGCACCAGAAGCAGTCTACTGGTGCGCACCAGTTGAGAACTGTGAACGATCCGCGGCTTTGCTGCGGCATTCCGTCAACGTTCGGGAGCGGCGACCCACCGCCAAGCAAGTACGCCGCTCCCGCCCCTGAAGGGACCTCCATCATGCGTCAGATTCCCGTCGACACGTCAGCCGCGACCGTGATGGTCGCCAAGCCCGCGCAACCCAAGGTCCGTGACCGCCGTACCGGAGAGATCGCCACGGACGCGGACGGAGTGAAGCTGATGACCGTGGACGTGATGTTCGCGGCCAACGAGGACGTCGAGATCCTCTCCGTCACGGTCCCCGAGACCGGCATCTCCGGTGAGCTGGCCATGGGCACGCCGGTCGCGCTCACGGGCCTCATCGCCCGACCGTGGGAGAACGACTTCAACGGCCAGCGTCGACACGGGATCGCCTTCCGTGCCGTCGCCGTCACCTCTCTGGCCGGCGCAGGCGCTGAGGCGGCCTGACCATGACCTGGTTCATGGTCGCCGTGGTGGTGGTCGCCGCCGTCGCAGGACTCCTGCGGTGGCGGCGCCCCGCCTGGTACTGGCTCTCCTTCGGGGTCGCGCTCGCCGCCGTGCGCGTCCTGGTCCGCTACTCCTCGGTCATGGATGCCTGCGGACTGACCGTTCCGCCTGCCCGTTGGCGCCTGGCTCTGGCCCGGATGACCAACCGGGAGGTGCCGGAGTCCCGGCCCCCGCGCGTGCTTCGGATCCGCCCGACCCGTACCGGTCTCGTGCTGCGGCTCAAGCTCCGGCCCGGACAGGACGCTTTCGACTTCGCCGCCGCCACTGATCGACTGCGCCACTCCTTCGGCCTGTACGGGATCACTTCGCGAGAGATCCGCTCGGGCTTGGTGGAGTTGCGCATGACCGGCTACGACGTGCTCAAGCGGGTTCAGATGCCTGCCCGGCTCGACACCCGCCCGATGCGTGTCCCGGTTGCCCTACGCGAAGACGGTTCGGTCCACTACCGCGACTACAGGGCCGTGCCGCATGGGCTGACTCTGGGCGCCACGGAGTCCGGGAAGTCCGTCTACCAGCGGAACCTCGTCGCGGGGCTCGCCCCGCAACGTGTCGCCCTGGTCGGTATCGACTGCAAGCAAGGGGTGGAGTTGTTCCCGCTGGCTCGAAGGTTCTCCGCCCTCGCCGACAACCCCGACACAGCGCTTGAGCTGCTGGAGGCGCTGGTGACACACATGGGGGACGTGTACCAGCTCATCCGGGCCCAGCAACGGATCAGTGTCGCCGTCCCGGACGCGGAGATCGCCGCCGACATCTGGGACCTGCCCGAGGACCTGCGGCCGGTGCCAGTCGTGGTCCTCGTGGACGAGGTCGCCGAACTCGCCCTGTACGCAAGCAAGGAGGAGGAGAAGCGCCGGGACCGGATCGTCACCGCTCTGGTCCGCCTCGCCCAGCTCGGCCGCGCTGCCGGCATCTACCTGGAGATCTGCGGCCAGCGGTTCGGCTCGGAACTGGGCAAGGGCATCACGATGCTCCGAGCCCAGCTCACCGGCCGCACCGCCCACCGCCTCAACGACGAGACCTCCGCCAACATGGCCTTCGGAGACGTCGCCCCCGACGCTGTCCTGGCCGCGATCCAGATACCCGCCGAGACCCGGGGCCTCGCCATCGCTGGGGACTCGACGGGCGGTTGGCACCGCATCCGCGCCCCGCACACCTCGCTGCGCGGAGCCGTGAACATCTGTAACAAGCACGCCCACCGCACTCCCGACGTGCCCGCTCTGGAGCCGTTCCGGCCCTCCGTCGGTGCGGTGCCCGGGGCCCGGATCCGATTGACCAAGACGGCCCCCTCCACGGCCTGAAACTCACTCCTCCTCGGCCGGCGCGACCGCCTCGCGCCAAGTCCCTACCCCCTCCATGTCCGACGACAGGAAGGAACCCGTGATGGCCCGTCCGCGAGTCGACGCCGTCCTGGTCCAAGCCGTCATCGCCGGAGCGCTGTCCTTCGCTCATCTGCACGACCTCGCGGCCGCTGCCGGTCAGGACGGCTGGAAAGCCTGGGCCTACCCGATCAGCGTCGACCTGTTGCTGGTCGCCGCTTGGCGCCGACTGCGTACGGACGGGCCGTCCCGGCTGGCCTGGGGCTGGTTCGTGATCGCCTTGGTGGCTTCCCTCGGCGCCAACATCGCCACGGCCGGGCTCCTCGACCTCGACCGCGTTCCGGCCTGGCTGCGGATCCTCGTCGCCGCATGGCCCGCCCTTGCCTTCATGGGCGGCACTCTCCTCGCCCACTCCGCCGGCCGCCCGGAACAGGAAGCGCCGACACCAGCAGGTACTGCGCCCGAACCGCCGGTCGTCGAGTCGGATCGGGGCCGGGCGCCCGCGACGGACGCCGACGAACCGCCCGCCATCCAAGCCCCCGCCCCCGCCCCGCCCGCTGTGACGAGCCTGCCGGTTCCGGCTGCTCTGGTCGACCACGCCCGCAAGGTTGCCGACGACCACCGCGCCCGCACCGGAACCGCCATCGACACCAACACGCTCCGCGCCCGGCTCGGCGTGCCGGCCCAACTCGCGGACGCCGTCGCCGCTCAACTCGCCGACCGCCACGAGAGGAAGACCGATGATCCGTGACCTCGGCGACCTGACGGCCGCCGACTACCTCGATGCCGCCCGTGAGATGACCGCCGCCAACCGGCCCTACCTGGCGCACCTCCTCGCCGAGGAAGCCGCTGACCGTACCGCCGACCCGGCCACCGCCGCAGGTATCCGGGCCAGTTACCCCCATCCGTCGATCGCCCGGAAGGAGAGCGACTGACATGTCCGCCCGCGACCACTTCCACTCCGTGATGCGGATAGGCCCCGTGCAGATCGCCACCCACCGCGACCGTGCCGGCCGCACCGTGCATGCCGCCGTCTGCACCGCCGACCGCTGCGGCTGGTCCGCCGACTACAGCAGCCGCTCCGCCGCTCAACTCGCCGCCCGCACCCACCGCTGCAAGGTCCGTTAGGAGATCGCTGTCATGGAAGTTCCCCTCTGGCTCGCCCTGCTCGTCGTCGGCTGGCTCGGAGTCAAGCTCTTCCGTCCGCCCGGATGGCTGATCGCCGTGCTCCTGCTGGGCGGCTTCCTCCTCGCCGACAGCGTCCTGGCGCCCGTTGTCAACGACCTCGTCAAGTAACCAGCCAAGAACAAGAAAGGGAGACCGCACATGCTCCGGCCGAAGATCCCGACCAACCCCGTGCCGACCGGCCGAGTGACACCGTCCGCGGTCGTCACACCGACAGCAGTCGTCCCTGGGACCCACATCCCGCCGACCGTCCCGAGCGCCTCGGCACCCCCGCGGCGCACGGTCCCGCTCACGCCCGGCACCGTGCTCGTCCTCGTCGGCGGCGGCACCGCCGTGGTCCTGGTCGTCGGCGCCGTCCTCGTCTCCATGCTCCTGGCGGTCGCCGTCACCGGCACGTCGGTCGCCCTCTGCGCCGTCGTCCTGCGCTCGCTGCTCGCCTCCGAGAACAAGCGGCGCTGACCGGCACCCGGGCGGCTCCGATACCGCCAAGCATCCGCCGCCCGGGTGCCGTCCCTGCCCGATCCACTGAACCGGAAGGAAGTCCCAGCATGCCGCAGCTCGGCGCCCCGCGTCTGCTCCAACCGCGACCACTTCGCCGCCAAGATGCCCGGCGGCCACCGCCGTACCGTCACGGTCACCCTCCCGGCCCTCCACGGCACCGCCATGCGATGCAACAGGGAGGGCGCGGATGTCTGAGGCGCTCGACCCGATCACCCTCGGCGACCTGCTGAGAGTGGCTTCCGCTCCCGACTACGACCGCTGGGAAGACCAGATCCGCCGCACTGGCGGCTGCGCCGACCCGATCCACCTCACCGGCTGGGTCCTGCACAGGGACAGGACGACCGGCGAGACCCTGCACCACTACGCGACCGCGACCGAACCGGGCGGACGGCTCCGCCTCGCCTGCGGCAACCGCCGCGCTTCCCGGTGCCCCGCCTGTGCCTGGACCTACGCGGGCGACACCTACCACCTCATACGGGCCGGGCTCGCCGGAGACGACCGCCGCGACATCCCGGGTACCGTCCGCGATCACCCTCGCGTCTTCGCAACGCTCACCGCACCCTCCTTCGGACCGGTGCACAACCGCCCCGATCACGGGGTGTGCCGCTGCGGTGTCCACCACGCCCTGGACGCTCCCGAACTGGGCACGGCCCGCGACCCGGGAACGTATGACTACGCTGGCGCCGTCCTCTTCAACAACCACGCCGGAGAGCTCTGGCAACGCTTCACCAACCGGCTCCGCCGTGAGATCGCCGCCCACGCCGGCCTCACCCAACACGAACTCGGCGAGGTCTGCCGGGTCTCCTACGGCAAGGTCGCCGAGTTCCAGAAGCGCGGCGCCATCCACTTTCACGCGGTGCTCCGGGTCGACGGCCCAGACGGACCCGATACCGCCCCGCCGTCCTGGGCCAGCGTGCAACTACTCGCCGACGCCATACGCGCCGCAGCCGCGCACTCGTACACCTCGGTATCCGTCCCGGCCGTCGACGGTCAGCCTGCCCGTACCTTCCGTTGGGGGCGACAGCTGGACGTACGGCCGGTCAAGGCCTTCGGCGACGGCTCGGACATCACGGAGCAGGCGGTTGCCTCGTACGTCGCCAAGTACGCCACCAAGGCGGCCGAGACCACCGGCACCCCCGACCGCCGCATCGGTGAACTCGCCGAACTCGACCGCCATCAGGTCCCCGACCACACCCGCCGCCTCATCGAAGCGTGCAAGCAACTCGACCCGCTGTACCCGGACCGGCGCCTGTGGGCCTGGGCGCACATGCTCGGCTTCCGCGGCCACTTCTCCTCCAAGTCGCGCCGCTACTCGACCACCCTCGGGGCGCTGCGCCAGGCACGGGCCGACTACCGAGCCGCCGAGGAACAGGCGGTCCTCGGACGTGAGGCGCCAGCCCCGAACACCGTCCTTGTCCTGGCCGACTGGCAGTACGGCGGCCATGGCCACACCCCTGGTGAATCCGCCCTCGCCGCCACCATCCACCGGGGTCTGCAACTCAACCGCGAGACAGCCCGGGAAGCCCTGCGCGCCGAAGGGAGCACAGCATGACCACAGCCGTCCGCTCGCGCACCATGCTCACCCTCGCCGAGGTGTGCGACGAGCTGAGCATTTCGCGTTCCACCTTCTACGACTGGCGGGCCAAGCGGCGCGCGCCTCGCTGCATCAAGCTCCCGAACGGAGATCTGAGGATCCGGCGGACCGACCTCGACCACTGGCTGGACGACCGGGAGGACGCGGCCTGATGGAGACCACCAACGACGTCAAGGTCTACAAGATCCTCACGTACAAGGGTTCACAGAAGACCACGTACACAGTGCGCTGGGTGGTCGCCGGCAAGCGCTGGCGGGAACCGTTCGACACCAAGGCCCTCGCCGAGGGGTTCCGCTCTGGACTTATCCAGGCCACTAGCAAGGGTGAGGCGTTCGGCATAGTGACGGGTCTGCCCGTCTCCCACCGGTCCAAGGCGGCAGACGTGAGCTGGTACGCGTTCGCCCTTGAGTACGTGGATGCCCGCTGGCCCCAGCTCGGTGGCAACAGCCGGAAGAACATCGCCAAGACGCTCACCACGACCACGCTCGCTCTGCTCCGAGCGCGCCCCACTCAGTTCGAACCGGTGGCTGTGCGTACGGCCCTGCGTGAGTGGGCCTTCAACGCGAACCGCCGACCGGAAGCACCGCGGGACGTCGTGGCCATCCTTCGATGGGTCGAGCGGAATTCCCTGCCGGTCTCAGCCTGGGAGGATCCCGCGAAGGCTGACGCCGTTCTCCAGGCCCTTGATACCCGTCTCGACGGCAAGCAGGCGGCGGCCTGGTCCCGCAAGCGGCACCGCAGGATCCTCAACGTCGCCATGAAGCACGCGATCCGGCGCGGTCTCCTCCGGGACAACCCTCTGCCCAAGGGCAAGGAGGCGACGGCCGTCACCAGGACGAGCAATGCGGTGGACAAACGCTGCCTCCTCAACGCCGATCAAGCGGCGGCACTTCTTGGCCACATCCGGAAGCGGTCCCGGGGAGGCAAGCGGCTGCATGCGTTCTTCGCGACGCTGTACTACTGCGGGCCGCGTCCGGAAGAGGCCGTAGCCATGCGCGTGGCCGATGTGAAGCTGCCCGGTAGCGATGCCGCCGACCAGTGGTGCGAACTGGTGATCCACACCGCGACTCCGGAAGTCGGCAAGCAGTGGACCGACACGGGGGAGATTCATGAACGGCGCGACCTCAAGGGCCGGGCCGAAGGTGACACACGCACGGTGCCGGGGCGTCCCGCCCTTACCCGCATCCTGCAGCAGCACATCGAGGACGAGGAGCTGAAGCCGGGTGATCTCCTCTTTCAGGGTGAAAACGGCGGCGTCCTCGCGGGGTCCGTCATCCGTCGCGCCTGGCGCGGCGCCCGGCAAGCAGTGCTGCCACCGCATGTCTTCGACTCGCCGACCGGCAGACGGGTCTACGACAACCGCCACTCACGTCTCACCAAGTGGCTCAACGACGGCGTACCGCCCGCTCAGGTCGCCGAGTGGGCCGGCAACAGTGTGCCCGTGCTGCTGGCCACCTACGCCCGGTGCGTCGACGGGCAGCTGCCTGACCTGAAACGGCGGCTCGAAGCCGCTGGAGACCTGCCGGATCCTGTCGAAGATCAGTGCGCTGATTCCCCCGGGGCTCGCCGGAAGTCGTCGTGATCGGCGCCCAGAACTTCGACACGTATTCGACACGGCGACCCGCAGAATCCCGTTGACAGCCGTACAGCCCCGGAATCCCACCCTCGGCCACGGAGGGGGCTCCGGGGCTTTCTGGCGGGTCCCGATATGGCGTCTGACCAGCAAAAAAGCCCTCCCGGAGGGAGGGCGGGGTGTGGGCGCCCCCGGCAGGACTCGAACCTGCGGCCAAGCGCTTAGAAGGCGCCTGCTCTATCCACTGAGCTACGGGGGCCGGGTGTGGTGGCCTCTGTCTTGGTGCCCGGGTGTGGGCTGATCCGTGACGTTGCCGGGGACAAGGATAGGGCTCCCGAGTCCTTGTCCCTGTTGCTTCGCCTCCGTGGCTCAATGTGGAGGTTCAGTGAAGCGGTCCTGATAATCGCAGGCAGGTACGAATCGTGCACCTCTTTTGCCGCCTCGGACCCCGGGTGTTGTGCACTCGTTATGCCTGCGCCCCTCTCGTCCCCTCCATCCCGTGTGTCCTGTCGGCGCGCAGACGTACTTATATGCTTCAGAAAGTCCACAAAATTGGGCATTCTTCGCATGTGGTGACCTTGGACGTACGGCCTCAGCTGCTCGACGCGCTCTCCGCCCTGCGCGACCGTGTCGCCGCCGCGCGCTTCCCGCTGCCCCTGGCAGGGGCCCCGCGCGCGCGTGCCAACCGCGACGAACTGCTCGCGCAACTCGACGACTACTTGGTGCCCCGGTTGCGACAACCCGAAGCACCGTTGCTGGCGGTGGTCGGCGGGTCCACCGGTGCCGGCAAGTCCACGCTGGTGAACTCCCTGGTGGGACGGAAGGTGAGCGAGGCCGGCGTACTGCGGCCGACGACCCGCACGCCGGTCCTGATCTGCCATCCAGAGGACCATCACTGGTTCAGCGGCATGCGGGTCCTGCCGAACCTCACGCGCGCGTGGGCGCCGCCGCGGGACCCCGGTCAGGACCCGGACGACGACGCGTTCCCACCGGACGCCGACGGCGACGGGGGCGGCGGCAAGAGAGGCGAGCGCTTCCTGCGCATCGAGACCGCCGACAGCATGCCGCCCGGTCTCGCCCTCCTCGACGCACCCGACATCGACTCCCTGGACGCCGACAACCGGGTCCTCGCCGCCGAACTCATCTGCGCCGCCGACATCTGGGTGATGGTCACCACGGCTTCCCGCTACGCCGACGCCGTGCCGTGGCACCTGCTGCGGTCCGCGAAGGAACACCGGGCGACCCTGGTCACCGTGCTCGACCGAGTGCCCCACCAGGTCGTCTCCGAGGTCTCCCGGCAGTACGGGGCGCTGCTGACCAAGGCCGGACTCGGTGACGTACCCCGGTTCACCGTCCCCGAACTCCCCGAGTCCGCCTGGGGCGGCGGGCTGCTGCCGGGCACCGCCGTCGCGCCGCTGCGGACCTGGCTCATCCAGCAGGCGACCGATCCGGCGGCCCGTCACCAGGCCATGGCACGCACCGCGCACGGGGTCCTCGACTCGCTGCGGTCCCGGATGCCCGAGCTGGCGAGCGCGGCGGCCCAGCAGTACTCCGCCGCCCTCCGGCTCACCGCCGCCGTCGACTCGGCGTACGACAGCGAGCACGCGCGCGTGAAGGGCCGGTTGCAGGCGGGGGCCGTGCTCGCGGGTGACGCGCTCAAACGATGGCGCAGTTACCCCCTCGACTGCACCGCCGGCGAACTGCTCGACGCCCTCGTCGAGAGCCTCGGCACCCTCTTGCTGTGCGCGGTCACCGCCGCCGACGAACGCATCGGCGAGGCGTGGAGCCGCGAACCGGCCGCCGTCGCGGCGGGACTGACGGAGCGTGACACGACGGGGGAGAGTGTCGAGCACCGCATCGGGATGACCGTACGGCGTTGGCGGCGCGTCCTGGAGGAGTACGCCGAGGAGGAGGTGCGTGACCTCGACCGGAGCGTCGCTCCGGACACGGAGGTGGTGGCCGCCCTGGGCGCCACGGCCCTGCTGGGCGGCCGTCGGGCCCGGTCCGCCGGCGAGGGGCTCGCGCAACGGATCGGGGCGCACGGCGCGCTGCGGCTGCGCGACCGCGGTGGACGGCTGCTCACCGACTACCTCGAACGCGCGCTCGACGCCGAGCGCGACCGCCGACTCGCCCCGCTCGACGCCCTCGAGGTGCACCCCGACCCGCAGGCCGAACTCATCGCTGCCCTGTCCGTACTGCAGAAGGAGAGGTGACCGTCGTGACCGCCGTCACTGATCACACGGATCAGACCGGGGACGACCTCCCCGGGAAGGGTGACGACAGACCGGCCCGTCAGGAGCCCCGCAGGGAGCTCGGCAAGGAATTCGGCAAGACGTTCGGCAAGGAGATCGACGGGAAGTTCGGCAAGGACTTCGGCTATGACGTCGGCGCGGAGTTCGGCAAGAAGGTCGGCAAGATGGTCGATGAGAAGGGCGAGGGCCGGGCCAACGGCCTTGCCGCCGGGGCCGAGCGTCCGGAAGGTGCCGGAGAACGGGGCGCGAGCGGGGGGCGGGACAGGGCCACCGCCGGTCCGTCGACGCGCCCGCACCGTGAGCCGCGTCCGGGGGCCGGCGAGAACGACCTCCACGCGCGCGTGGACGACCGTTCCGGGGGCGGAGCGTCCCGCCGTGAACTCCCCGGAATGCCCGGTGACGGGTTCCGGGGCGCGTCCGCGCGTATGGAGTCGGGACCTGCACGTACGGAGTCGGGACCTGCACGTACGGAATCGGGCGCCGCGCCTGCGGAGTCCGGTGACCCCTGGGACGACGGGCTCATCGCCCGGCGTGCGACCGAGGCGGGGCCAGCCGAGCGGCTGCCGACCGTGGAGACCAGGGCCCCGGTCGCGCAGTCGGTCGTCCCGCTCGCCTACGACGGGCAACTGCGGTCGCGGCTCGACGCGCTGCGCGAGCTGGTGGGACAGTCCCGCACCCGGCTGGACAGCGCGACCCTCGCGGAGGCGGGGCGGGTGCTGGACGAGGCGGCGGCGCGGCGCAGGCTCTCCGGGCAGCACACGGTCGTCGCCATCGCGGGCGCCACCGGCAGCGGCAAGTCGACGCTGTTCAACGCGCTCGCGGGGGTGGCGATCTCGGAGACGGGCGTCCGCCGGCCCACCACGGCCGCGCCCATCGCGTGCAGTTGGAGCGACGGAGCGGCGAGCCTCATCGACCGGCTGGGGATTCCGGGACGGCTGCGGCGGCGGCCGTTGCAGAGCGCCGAGGCGGAGGCGCAGTTGCGCGGCCTCGTCCTCGTGGATCTGCCCGACCACGACTCGGCGGCCGTGCAGCACCGTGAACAGGTCGACCGGATCCTGGCGCTGGTGGACGCCGTCATCTGGGTCGTCGACCCGGAGAAGTACGCCGACGCCATCCTCCACGAGCGCTATCTGCGGCCCCTGGCCGGGCACGCGGAGGTCATGTTCGTCGTCCTCAATCAGGTGGACCGGCTTCCGGGGGATGCCTCCCACCAGGTACTCGACGATCTGCGGCGGCTGCTCGACGAGGACGGCGTCGCACTGGGGGAACACGGCGAGCCCGGGGCCACCGTGCTCGCGCTGTCCGCGCTCACCGGGGACGGCGTGGGCGAACTGCGGGACGCGCTGGAACAGTTCGTGGCCGAGCGGGGTGCCCCCGCACGCCGGGTCCGCGCCGATCTGGACGCGGCGGCGGCGCGGCTGTGGCCGGTGTACGCCAATCAGCGGCGCGCGGGGCTCAGCGAGAGGGCGCGCGACGAGTTCGCCGCGCGACTCGCTGACGCCGTCGGCGCCACCGCTGCGGGCGAGGCCGCCGAGCGTGCCTGGCTGCGCAACGCCAACCGCGCGTGCGGGACGCCGTGGCTGCGGCTGTGGCGCTGGTACCAGGACCGCAGCGAACCCCCGACGGGGCGGCTCGCCCTGAAGACGCCCGTGGACGAGGAGGCCACCGCCCGGCAGCGTGTCGAACAGGCCGTACGTACGTTGTCCGAGCGCGCGGCGAGGGGGCTGCCCCAGCCCTGGGCCCAGGCGGTGCGGGAGGCGGCCGTACGGGGGGCGCAGGGGCTGCCCGAGGCGCTGGACGAGCTGGCGGTGCGGGCCGGGGCTCCGACGGGGCGGCCGCCGCGGCCGATCTGGTGGCCGGCGGCGGTGCTCGCACAGGCCTGCATGACGCTGGTCCAAGTCGTGGGAGGGCTGTGGCTGTTGGGGCAGATCATCGGGTTCATGGCACCGAATCTCGGGGTGCCGGTGCTGCTGATGGTGATCGGCATCGTCGGCGGTCCGGCCGTCGAGTGGGGATGCCGGCTGGCGGCACGCGGTCCGGCACGGCGTTACGGCCATGAGGCGGAACGGCGGCTGCGGGAGGCCGCCGCCGGTTGCGGCCGGGCTCGGGTGCTGGATCCGGTGGCCGCCGAACTGCTGCGGTACCGGGAGGTGCGGGAACAGTACGGACGGGTGTTGGGGGCGGCGCCGGTGAGGTGAGGCGAGCTCGGTGTTTCACCCCCTCGGGTGACGGAGTTTTCCACAACCGGCGAGTAGCACACAGGGCTCAGCGGGCTCGGCCCGGCGGCGGCAGTCTGGATTCGCGGCGATCGCAGGACAGCCGCACGACGGACGCAGCAGCCGTACGGGACGGGCCCGTACGCGTGTCCGATGCCGACGGCGTCCGACGCCGGCGTGAAGGAGGGGTTCGCGAGATGAACGAGACGATGGTGTGCGTGGTGGGGAACGTGGCGACCCAGCCGGTCTGCAAGGAGTTGGCGACGGGTTCGTCGGCCCGCTTCCGGCTCGCGGTGACCTCGCGCTACTGGGACCGGGAGAAGAACGAGTGGACCGACGGGCACACCAACTTCTTCACCGTGTGGGCCCGGCGCGCGCTCGCCGCGAACGTGGCGTCGTCCGTCGCACTGGGTGATCCGGTCGTGGTGCACGGGCGGTTGAAGGTGCGCACCGAACAGCGCGACGGGCAGAGCCGGGTCTCGGCCGATGTCGACGCGGTCGCGGTCGGCCACGATCTGTCGCGGGGGACGTCCGCGTTCCGGCGGACGTCCAGGGGCGAGGCGGCGATCGCGGCCCAGTCCCCGTCCCGGCCGGAGCCGGCCTGGGAGACACCGCCGCCCGGCAGCGGGCTCGACGCCACCACTCAACTGCGCCCGGAACCTGCGGGGGTGACGTGACGCCGGATCGCGCTCGCGGAACAGCCGTGGCAGGTCGGTACATCGGTCCGTGGCCCATCGACGGACATGCCGTGAAGAGCCCGTGTGCATCTCTCATCGACTTGTCGATAAGTGCTGTTGGCGAGCTGTGCGACCGATAACGATTCCGATTCGGATCGGTTGTCCGACGATAGGACTGGGAAGAGAGGTGCGCCGCATCCCTAGGATGCCGGGCATAGCTCACGGGGCTTCTGATTCTGCTGGTGGGACCGCACCCCCCACGTCAACGGGTCCTGCTCGAAGGGAATTTCTGTGGTTTCTTGGTTCTCGGCGTCGATCTCCGGTGGGTCCAGGCGGGCCGCACGCAGGCGAAAGGCCGGCCGACTGGCCGCCGTGTCGCTCGTGTCCGGCCTCGTCGTCGCGGGCGCGATCGCCACCGCGAGCCCGGTCGCCGCCGACGGGACGCCGCAGAGCTCCGGCGGGGCGACCGCGACCATAGGCGGCCTCAAGACGTACGGGACGGCCGTGCTCCGTACCGACGAGGGCCGGGAACAGCAGCTCCCCGCAGGGCTGTTCGAGATGTTCGTCGACGGCGGCGGCACCCTGCAGACCTACTGCGTCGACGTCCAGAACCCGACGCAGAAGGACGCCAAGTACCAGGAGACCCCCTGGAGCGGCACCTCCCTGGGGGCCAACAAGGACGCGGGCAGAATCCGCTGGATCCTGCAGAACTCCTACCCGCAGGTGAACGACCTCGCGGCGCTCGCCGACAAGGCGGGGGCCAAGGGCCTCACGGAACAGGACGCCGCGACCGGTACCCAGGTGGCGATCTGGCGGTACTCCGACGGAGCCGATGTGACGGCCCTGGACCCGGAGGCGGAGAAGCTCGCGGACTATCTGCAGAAGAGCGCGCGGAACCTGGCGGAGCCGACCGCCTCCCTCACCCTCGACCCGCCGGCGGTGTCCGGGCGGGCCGGCGAGCGGCTCGGCCCGGTCACGGTGCGCACCAACGCCGACGGTGTGAGCGTGACCCCGCCCTCGGACGCGACGGCGGACGGTGTGAAGGTCGTCGACGCCGAGGGTGAGGCCGTGACCTCGGCCGGGGACGGCAGTGAGCTGTACTTCGAGGTGCCCGAGGACACCGTGGACGGCACGGCCGAGCTGACCGTGGAGGCCTCGACGACCGTCCCGGTCGGCCGTGCCTTCGCCTCCGAGACCCGCAGCCAGACCCAGATCCTCGCGGGCTCCAGCGAGTCCACGGTCTCCGCGACGGCGACCGCGCACTGGGCCGAGAAGGGCGCGATACCCGCACTGTCCGCCGAGAAGAACTGCGCCGAGGGCGGCCTGGACATCACGGCCGCCAACGAGGGCGACAAGCCCTTCACCTTCGACCTGATGGGAATCACGTACACCATCGAGGCGGGCGGCACCCGGACGGTGACGATCCCGCTGCAGGAGGACCAGGCGTACGACTTCACGATCGAGGGCCCCAACGGCTACGCGAAGCAGTTCCGGGGCGTGCTCGACTGCCGCACCGAGACCGAGGCCGGGGTGGGCGGCGACTCGGTCCAGACGCTGAGCGAGCCGAGCCCGGCGACGGTCGGGGGAGGCACGGTGACCGACACCGGGAACGACCTCGCCGAGACCGGCAGCTCCGGCGCGACGCCGGTGATCGGTGGCATCGCGATCGGGCTGCTCGTGATCGGCGGCGCGGTGATGGTCCTCATCCGCAAGCGGAACCCCTGAGGGATCGCCGGACGCGGAACGGCGGCCGGGCGGTCGAGGAACGGCGGCCGGTCTGTCGACCGTGTGAGAAAGAGAGCTCCTTGACAACTCGACAGTGAGTGACCGCGCGGTGACACGTGCGTTCTACGCGGCCCCGGTACGCCTCCCAGGCGCCGGGGCCGCGTCGTTCTTGCAGAGGGCTCACCATCCGGTTTCCGTCGAGGGCTGGCCGTGCGGCAAGATGGGTGGTACTGCCCACTGCCAGATCTCAAGTTGCCGGACGGTTTCTCTTGGCTGAGTACATCTACACGATGCGCAAGACACGCAAGGCGCACGGCGACAAGGTGATCCTTGACGACGTCACGCTGAGCTTCCTGCCCGGCGCGAAGATCGGTGTGGTCGGCCCGAACGGTGCCGGTAAGTCCACCGTCCTCAAGATCATGGCGGGCCTGGAGCAGCCGTCCAACGGTGACGCGTTCCTGTCGCCCGGCTACACCGTCGGCATGCTCCTCCAGGAGCCCCCGCTGGACGAGTCCAAGACGGTCCTGCAGAACGTGCAGGACGGCGCCGCCGAGATCATGGGCAAGCTCAAGCGCTTCAACGAGGTCGCGGAGCTCATGGCGACCGACTACTCGGACGCGCTCCTCGACGAGATGGGCAAGCTCCAGGAGGACCTGGACCACGCGAACGCCTGGGACCTGGACACCCAGCTGGAGCAGGCCATGGACGCCCTGGGCTGCCCGCCCGGCGACTGGCCCGTCACCAACCTGTCCGGTGGTGAGCGCCGCCGCGTCGCCCTGTGCAAGCTGCTGCTGGAGGCCCCCGACCTGCTGCTGCTCGACGAGCCCACCAACCACCTGGACGCCGAGTCGGTGCAGTGGCTGGAGCAGCACCTCGCGAAGTACCCCGGCACCGTCGTCGCCGTCACCCACGACCGGTACTTCCTCGACAACGTCGCGGGCTGGATCCTGGAGCTCGACCGAGGCCGCGCGATCGGCTACGAGGGCAACTACTCCACGTACCTGGAGACCAAGCAGACCCGTCTCAAGGTCGAGGGCCAGAAGGACGCCAAGCGCGCCAAGCGGCTCAAGGAAGAGCTGGAGTGGGTCCGCTCCAACGCCAAGGGCCGCCAGGCCAAGTCCAAGGCGCGTCTGGCCCGCTACGAGGAGATGGCGGCCGAGGCCGACAAGATGCGGAAGCTGGACTTCGAGGAGATCCAGATCCCGCCGGGCCCCCGTCTGGGCAACGTGGTCGTCGAGGTCAACAACCTCAGCAAGGCCTTCGGCGAGAAGGTCCTCATCGACGACCTCTCCTTCACGCTGCCGCGCAACGGCATCGTGGGCATCATCGGCCCGAACGGCGCCGGCAAGACGACCCTGTTCAAGATGATCCAGGGTCTGGAGAAGCCCGACTCCGGTTCGATCAAGGTCGGCGACACCGTCAAGATCTCCTACGTCGACCAGAGCCGCGAGAACATCGACCCCAAGAAGACGCTCTGGGCCGTCGTCTCCGACGAACTGGACTACATCAACGTCGGCCAGGTCGAGATGCCCTCGCGCGCCTACGTCTCCGCGTTCGGCTTCAAGGGCCCGGACCAGCAGAAGCCGGCCGGGGTGCTCTCCGGCGGTGAGCGCAACCGCCTCAACCTGGCGCTCACCCTCAAGCTCGGCGGCAACCTGCTGCTCCTCGACGAGCCGACCAACGACCTCGACGTCGAGACCCTGTCGTCGCTGGAGAACGCGCTCCTGGAGTTCCCCGGCTGCGCCGTGGTCGTCTCCCACGACCGCTGGTTCCTGGACCGGGTGGCCACGCACATCCTCGCCTACGAGGGCGAGTCCAAGTGGTTCTGGTTCGAGGGCAACTTCGAGTCGTACGAGAAGAACAAGATCGAGCGTCTCGGTGCGGACGCCGCCCGTCCGCACCGCGCCACCTACAAGAAGCTGACCCGGGGCTGATCGATCTTGCGGCACATCTACCGCTGCCCACTGCGCTGGGCGGACATGGACGCGTACGGCCACGTCAACAACGTGGTCTTCCTCCGCTACCTGGAGGAAGCCCGTATCGACTTCCTGTTCCGCCCGGAGAAGGACTTCAAGCAGGGGTCCGTGGTGGCACGCCATGAGATCGACTACAAGCGGCAGTTGGTCCACCGGCACCAGCCCGTGGACATCGAGCTGTGGGTCACGGAGATAAGAGCGGCGTCGTTCACGATCACCTACGAGGTCAAGGACCCGGACCAGGTCTACGTCCGGGCCTCCACGGTGATCGTGCCGTTCGACTTCGCGACGCAGCGACCCCGCCGGATCACCTCCGAGGAACGCGAGTTCCTGGAGGGGTACAGGGATGACGAGGAGGAGGCCGTCGCCGCATGACGGTGCTCCACCTCGCCGACGAGGGGGAGGCGGCGGATCTCGCGGCCTTCCTCTCCCGGCTGCTCCACTACGACCGTGGAGCCGCGGTGCGCCTCCAGGCGGCCGGCACCGCGCTGGCCGTCTTCGGCCGGCCACCGTCCTTCGAGGTGCTGGCGATCCGGGCCGTTCGCCTCGCCAAGCCCTACGAGAGCGGGCTCGACGCCACGCTCGACGTGACCGTGTCGGCCGGTGAACTCCTGGAGTCCATCGACGAGCCGGGCGCCACGGCGGTCGTCCCGGCGGCGGTGACCGGACCGCCGTGGGCCGGGGTGCTCCCCCCGCGCGGCGGCTGGCGGCCGGAGGCGGGACTGCCCGCACCGGACGCGCTGGCGGCGATGGTCTCCGCTGCGGTACGTGAATTCCGGTCCCGCACCGAGGAGTTGCCGCCCGAGCGCCGTACACGGGCCGAGCTGGACGGCATCGGGCGGGAGATCTGGTCCCGGACGGTCGGGGACACGCCGCTGCCGGTGCGCGCCGTGCACGCGGCACAGTCCCTCGGCTTCCTCCGCCCCCCGCGCGCGTCCGGCACGACCGGGACGGCGACACCGGGGCTGTTCTCGTCGGGCGCGTGGCTCCGCCTGCGCACACCGTACGGGTCGATCGCCGTGCGCAGGGCGGGACTGGGAACGCTGGGCGTCAGCGTCCGCTGAACCCGCTCAGCCCGGGGCGTTCACCATCGAGGCGGCCGCGTAGGTGAGGTAGTTCCACAGGGTGCGCTCGTGTTCCTCGGAGAGGCCGAGATCGTCGACGGCGTCGCGCATGTGCTTCAGCCAGGCGTCGTGGGCGGCGCGGTCGACGGTGAAGGGGGCGTGGCGCATGCGGAGCCGCGGGTGGCCCCGGTTCTCGCTGTACGTGGTGGGACCACCCCAGTACTGGATCAGGAACAGGGTGAGGCGGTCCTCGGCGGGGCCCAGGTCCTCCTCGGGATACATGGGGCGCAGGATCGGGTCCTCGGCGACACCCTCGTAGAAACGGCGCACGAGGCGCCGGAAGGTCTCCTCGCCACCGACCTGCTCGTAGAAGGTCTGCTCCTGAAGCGTGCCGCGCCGAATCTCATTCACGCTCCCCATGGTCTCAGACGCGGCGGCGGAGGTCTTGAGGCTTAGGACCATCCCGAAAGGGCGCGGACCGGCTGATTCCGGACCGAAGCGTCGAGGTGCTCGCCTCCGGGGGCGTCCGGCCGCACAGTGGAGGTATGGGCACGCACACTGTGGACCACGACTTGGAACGCCTCGCCGCCGAGGCCCGATCGGCGCTGGTGCGGGAGATCGAGGCGAGTGGGGCGTGGGACGCCGACCCTCAGTGGCGGAAGGCGTTCGAGAGCGTCCCCAGGCATCTCTTCGTCCCGTACTACTACGTGGGCGCCCTGGGCGGCTTCGAGCGGCTGTGGGGCGAGGAGCGCGATCCCAGGCGGCGGGAACGCTGGGTGCGGGGCGCGTACGCGGACACACCGCTCGCCACGCGGGTGCGGGACGGGGAGCTGATCTCCTCCAGCAGCCAGCCGTCGCTGATGGCCAAGATGTTGGCCGAGCTGGAGGTGGAGGACGGCGACCGGGTACTGGAGATCGGCGCCGGCACCGGTTACAACGCCGCCCTGCTCGCGCACCGGCTCGGGGACGACCTGGTCACCACCGTCGATCTGGACGCCGACATCACCGAGGCGGCGCGCAGGCACCTGGACGCCGCCGGGTACCACCCGACCGTCGTCACCGGGGACGGGGCACGCGGGGTGCCCGAGCGGGCGCCGTACGACCGGATCATCGCGACCTGCACACTGCCTTCGATCCCGCGCGCCTGGCTCGCCCAGTGCACCGCCGGCGCGCGCATCCTGACGCCGCTGGCGACGGGGCTGGTCCGGCTTCGGGTCGAGGACGCCGAGACCGCGGAAGGGCGTTTCCTGCACACCTCGGCGTACTTCGTGCCCCTGCGCGGAAGCAGTGAGCCGGAAGCGGTCCACCCGCATCTGGGCGGTCTGCCGCACCGGGCCAGGGATCACGAGCTCTTCCGGTTCCTGCTGGCCCTCACGGCGGCCAGTCTCGACCCGCACGAGGCACTCGCCCTGTGGCAGCGCGAGGGGATGCCGTCCCGCGAGCGGTACGGCATCACGGTCCGCGGCGACCGTGCCTGGGCCTGGCTGGACGACCCGGAGGGCCCGTACGCCTGGCCGCTGCCCTGACCGGGGCCCCCGCGGGGAGCAGCGACGACTTGTGGCCGTCTTCGGGCAGCACAGACGGCCTCAGGGCCGACCGAGGTGTCCGGTCGGCCCTGAGCCGTGTCGCACTGCCGGTGGGGCGGGTCAGCCCCGGCGGATCGTGATCGTCGTCCACGCGCCCACGTGAACCCGGTCCCCGTCCTGGAGGGGGATCGGGACGAAGGGCTGGATGGGGTCCTCGGAACCGTTGACCGTGGTGCCGTTCGTGGAGTTCTGGTCGACGACCGCCCAGCTGCCGTCGGGCTGCTGCACCAGTACCGCGTGCTGGTGGGAGACGCCCGGGTCCTCCGGCGGCACCGAGAGATCGATGTCGGGGGTGTCGCCGGTGGAGTGGCGGCGCCGTCCGATGGTGATCTGGTTGCCGGTGAGGGCGCGCCGCTGCTCCGGGGAGTACGCGGGCAGGTTCAGGCCCGCGGCCTCCGGGCCCGAGCGCTGCATCATCGCCATGAAGTAGTCGCGATCGGGGCCGATGGTGGCGCTCCAGGTCGTCGGCGCCTGCGGGTACGCGGGGCCGGGCGGGGCCTGGGTGGCACCGGGCTGCGGGTAGCCGTAGCCACCCGGACGGGCACCTGCGCCGCCGGGACCCCCGGGGCCGCCGGGTCCACCCGCACCGCCGGGACCGCCGGATCCGCCCGGGCCGGTCGACGGCGGGGAGATCACCCAGTCGTCGTCACCGCCGAACGAGGGGCCGCCGCCGGAACCGGGGCCGCCGGGGCCGCCGGGCTGCGGGCGCCGGGTCTCCTGCGGGAAGGCGGGCGGAGCGGTGGCTCCTGCCTGTTGGAACGCCTGCGGCGCGCCACCACCGGGACCGCCGCCGTGGCCCTGACCGCCGCCGTGGCCCTGACCGCCACCGGGACCCTGGCCACCCGGGCCGCCGGGGAAACCGGAAGCGCCAGGTCCACCGGGCCCGCCGCCATGTCCGCCAGGTCCACCGGGGCCGCCCGGCGTAGGCCCGGGCGGTGGCGGAACCGGTCGTGAGGGGTCGCCGCCGAAGCCGGAGGGCCCGGGACGTGAGGGGTCGCCGCCGAAGCCCGAGGGGCCGGGTCGCGAAGGGTCGCCGCCGAAGGCCGAGGCCCCGGGGCGTGACGGGTCACCGCCGAACGCGGACGGACCGCCCTGGCCAGGACCGCCCTGGCCGGGCCCCGGCTGGCCCGAAGGCCCGCCGCCGAACCCGGAGGGACCTCCCTGCCCCGACGGGCCACCGGGACCGCCAGGACCACCGGGACCCCCCGGGCGTCCGGGTCCACCGGGACCCTGACCGGCGTGCCCGCCGGGCCCGCCCGGCCCCGACGGCTCGCCGCCGAACGGCGGGCCCGGCGGGATCGGCTCGGCGGGACGGTTCACCTGGGAGGGGCGGGAGCTCTGGTAGTCGTACCCGTCACCGCCGCCGCCGTAGGACGGCGGAGGCGGCTGCTGGAAGCGGAGCGCCGGGTTCCCGCCGGCGCCAGGACCGCCGGGGCCGGGGCCGCCGGGACCGGGACCAGGGCCACCAGGACCCGGCCCGGGGGCCGGGGGCCTCGGGGCGGCAGGCGTGTACGTCGTCGCCGTGTTGGTCAGGAAGTTCCACCGGCACTCCTCGCAGAAGGGCGCGCCGCCCTCGCGGGGCGTGCGGCACTGCGGGCAGAGTTCTGGCTCGGCTCCGAGGCGCGGGCGTCCACCGGGACCCCCTGGACCTCCAGGTCCCCCCGGGCCGCCCGCGCCGGGAGGCGGGGGCGGGGAGCCGGGCGGCGGGTATCCGTAACCGGCGCCCGGGGGCGGCGGTGGAGGCGGCGGGGGTACGGCACCGGCCATACGGTGACCGCAGACCTCGCACCAGTCGTCGGAACCCGACTGGTGTCCGTTCGGGCAGGTCGGCATGTCGGCGCTTCCCCCTCTCCTTTCCGGCCTCACGGCCGGTTCCTGTGGCCGCGACGGGCCGGTGTGGCCGCTTCCGTCCGGATCCCCGGTGGGGGAGCCAGGCTCTGTGCAGCGGTGTTTCCGGGTGTTTCCTGTTTGCTTGCAGCTACTTCTTTACACGAACAGTCTTTGTCGACCGTGTCTCGAGAGTCATCTCGTCGGCCTCCGTGACCTTCGCCTTCAGTCGCACAGTACCTGTCGCCGCGTCGACCACGTCCACCACCTTCGCAAGCAGTTTCGCAGTATCCGCGTTCCCCGAGGCGCTGGCGAGCTGAACGGCCCGCCCCAGCTTGGCCGTTGCTCCGTCGAAATCGCCGGATTTACGGGCATCCAGACCTTGCTGGATGACTTGTGCCAGTTCGGCCTGACCCGTGTAGTGCGCGACCTGGGGGTTGATCGACGTGGACGCGACCATGTCGTCGGTCCACACGGCCTTCACCAGACCCTGGGCGCCGAGGTTCTGCGCGCTGCCGTCCGACTGCGGGATGACGAGGGAGACCCGGGCGGCCAGCATCTCCTGGCCGAGGTCGGCGGCCGGGACCTCGACGCACACGTGGTAGTCGCGGGACTCGTCCCCCCACGAGCCGGTCGGGTAGTCACCGGCGCGCGGTCCCGCCTCGGTGCGACGGTCGGTCAACTCCTCGACCGTGGGCGCCACTTGCTTCACGAACTTGATCTTCGTGCCGACCGGGGTCCAGACCCGGAGGGCGACGTCGGCGACCTCCTTGCCCATGGCCGCCTCCATCATCTGTGTGAAGTCCGCGGACAGGGCGGCCGGGTCGGCCACGATGTCGGCGGTGCCGAGCAGCGCGGAGGCGATGCCCGTGACCTCTTTCACTTCCCAGTCGGTGCCCACTCCACGCGCGTCACACGTGAACCGTCCGGCACAGGCGTCCAACGCGGCCTTCAGATCCTCGGGCGACTCGTGCTCGTTGCGACCGTCGGTGAGCAGGATGCCGTGCCGGATGGCGACGTCCGCCGAGGCGAGCAACCGGTCGGCGAGCTTCAGCCAGGTGCCGATGGCGGTGCCGCCGCCCGCGCTGAGCCTGCGCAGAGCCTGCTTGGCCTGGTCCCGGGTGGTGGAGTCGGCGACCGCGAGCCGCCCGCCGCCGGGGTAGACCTCCCGGGCCACGTGGGTGCCGTCGATCACCGCGAAGTGGACGCCGTCGCGCAGGGTGTCGATCGCGGCGGCCGTGGCGTCCCGGGCGTTGCGCATCTTGGTCGGCGGGTAGTCCATCGATCCCGAGCAGTCGACCATGAGTGCCACGGCGGCGGACGGCCCCTGCCCGGGCGAGTACAGGTGCGGCGCGGCGACCGCGCTGCCGATGGTGCCGCCGCCGGTCGCGCTGACCGTCACGATGGCGTTCACCTCGCGGCCGCCCTCGGGCAGGTACTCGTTCTGGTACACCTCGACCGAGAACTGCGGCACGTTCGACTTCGAGAAATTGGCCATGCCTACTCTGATCCCCCTCGCGGCCCCACAGCACGTGGGGTGATGATCGTGCGTGCCCGTACCCGGACCGGTCCCCTCCGGTCCGTCGGCCCTTCCCGTCCGGCCGCCGGGGCGCCCGCGAACATCCGGCCCGCGCGCACCCTCAGGCCGATCCTGCCCCCTGAGGAGGGGCCGGGAACGGCAGGATCGCCACTGTTACGTTGTCGTGGCCGCCTCCGTCGAGAGCGCGGCCCACCAGGACCTGCGCACAGCGCAATGGCCGCTCGGCCGCGTCCAGCGGCACGGCCTCGGCCATCTCCTCGGCGGCCTCCGCGTAGTTCCACAGTCCGTCGGTGCACACCACCACTACACCCGGCCGGTCCGGTTTGAAGGAAGCGGTGTGCGGCTCCAGTTCGTACGCGTCCGCACCGAGCCAGCCGGTGATCGCGTGGGCGCGCTCGTCGGCGTACGCCTCGGCCTCGTTCATCAGTCCCGCGGACACCATCTGTGCCGCCCACGAGTCGTCCTCGGTGAGCCGGGCCGGGGGCGCGCTGCGGTCCACCGGCACCCAGTAGGCGCGGCTGTCGCCGACCCAGCCGACGACGAGCAGGCTCGGGGTGACGATCGAGCCGACGATGGTGCAGGCCGGCGCGTTCTGGTGCGGAGCGTGCTCCTGGGCCGTCTCCGGCTCCTCCGCGAGCGCGTTGACGGCGCTCGCGGCGGCGACGATCGCGTCGTGCATGGCCTGCTGCGGGTGGGTGCCGCGCGGCAGCGACTCCAGGACCGTCTCGTTGGCGGAGCGGGCCGCGGCGAGCGAGGCGTCGTCGGGGCGGGTCGCGGAGGACACGCCGTCGCAGACGATCGCGACGACCGCGGGGGAGCCGTCGGGCAGCGCGGTCGAGGAGATCGCGAACGCGTCCTCGTTGCGGTGGTGGCGCAGGCCCCGGTCGCTGACCGCGGCGACCGCGCCCAACTCCAGTTCCATGTGGTCGCGTTCACGGGGCTGGGCGTGGCCGCAGTTCTCGCAGTAGCCGTCCCGGTCGACGTGGCCCGCGCGGCAGGCCACGCACACCTTCATGCCGGCCGGCGGGGTGGCGAGGTCGGTGGTGCGGGGGTCCGGCGGCTGGGGCGCGGCCAGCGGGTACTCGTCGGGCTCGCGGGGCCGGTCGAACCGTACGCCCCGTCCCGGTCCGGGCAGTTCGCCGCCGCCGGAGTCGGTGCCCGGGATGTCGGTGGGGCGGACCACCGGCGGGGGTGTGTCGGTGCTGGGTTCGGAGGCGACGGGCCAGTCCACGGGCGCCGCCTCGTCGGGCGCGGCGCCCGACGTCCCGTTCATGGTGAGGGTCGGCTGGTCCTGCGGCCGTGCGGGGGCCGCCGAGAGGTCATGGCCGCACGCACCGCAGAAGCGGTCGTCCGATGCGAGGGGCCACTCGCAGATCGGGCACTTCGTCAGCGCGGTCGGCTGGGGCATCTGCGACATCAACTACACCCACGTCCGGGGGCGGTAACGGTTGGCACGTTCCACCAGGTCGATCCTCTCCTCGCCGCCTTGGGCGAGCCGGGCCAGTGTGCGGTACGACCGCTCCAGTCCGAAGCGGAGGCCGCGCTCGTCCAGCGTGCTGCCCAGCAGCACCCGCTCGCCGGCCGGGGGCGCGGCGCCCTGGCCTCCGGAGAGTACCCAGTCCAGGGCGCAGCCGAGGACCTCTGTGGACAACTGCTCGCGGCGCACCGCGTCCAGACCGTATCCGCCGAGCGCCTCGATCTGCCCGGCGGCCGCGGTCAGGTCGTCCAGGAAGGACGTTTCGGGCGAGGCTCCGGTCGGCACGGCCGCGGAGGGGACGGTTCCGGACGGGTCGGCCCCAGTCGGGATGGCTCCGGACGGGTCGGCCCCAGTCGGGACGGTTCCGGACGGGTCGGCCCCGGAAGGCGTGGTCCCGGCCGTCGCGGTCCCCGGCGTCGCCGTTCCCGCCGCCACGGATCCGCCCGCCAGGGTTCCGCCCGTCAACGCTCCCGCTCCGAGCGTCGCCTCGGCGCGGTGTCTGAGGCGGGCCCGTACGGCGGCGACCCGGGCGGCGGTGTAGTGGATCGACGCCTCCGGTACGGACTCCAGGGTCAGCACGGCGTTCTGCCGGTCCCCGGCGGTCAGCCGCACCCGGGCGAGCCCGAACGCGGCGCTGACGAAGCTGGGGTCGGTCGTCCACACCAGGCGGTAGTACTCGGCGGCGTTGTCCAGCTGCCCCAGCACCTCGGCGCACAGGCCGAGGGCCAGCTTGGGGGCCGGCTCACCCGGGAAGGCGTCGTAGATCGCGTCGAAGGACAGCGCGGCGTTCTCGTGGTCGCCGGTGGCGAGCGCGGCCACGCCCCGGTACCAGACCACCCGCCAGTCGTCGGGGTGGTCCCGCTCCAGGGCGTCCAGGGTGGCCAGGGCGATCGTGAACTCGGCCATCTCCAGCCGGGCCCGCAGCTCGCGCAGCCGCAGCTCCAGCGAGCCGCTGGGGGCCGCGTGCAGCGCCGTGATCAGCTCGGTCGGGGCGGAGGTCATCAGCCCCGCCAGGAACCCGGCGTTCGGGTCCCCCGGGTCCACGCGCGGCACGGGCAGCGCGAGGGCCGCGGCGGCGGTGTCGAGCTGTCGGGTGAGCCGGACGGGGGCGGCCGGGCCACCGGTCAGCAGCGCGGACGTACCGGAAGCCGAACCGGAAGCCGAGCCGACGGCCGTACCGGAGGCCGTACGGGAGGCCGAACCGCCGTTCCTGGCGGTCGGCTTGTCGCGGCGCCGGCCCAGCCTGGACACATCCCCGTCCAGCTTCGCGAACAGCTCCGTGTCCGTGACCTTCACCTCGGGCCCGAAGATCGTCGACAGGGCGGGCCGGGCCCGGCCCGTCTGGAGGGAGACGACCTCCCGCAGCACACCCGTCAGCTGCTCCGACATCTCCTGCGCGGAGGCGAACCGGCGGGCCGGGTCGGGGTCGGTGGCACGTACCAGCAGCCGGTAGAACGACTCGTACTGGCGGAAGACCTTGATGTTGTCGGGGTCGGGCAGGGAGTCCACGAACACGTTCGTGTAGCCCTGGAAGTCGAAGGTGAGGACCGCCAGCGTCCGCGCGACCGTGTACAGGTCGGAGGCGACCGACGGGCCCACGTCGGCGACCTCGGGAGCCTGGTAGCCGACGGTGCCGTAGATGGCCGACTCGTCGTCGTCCATCCGGCGCACCGCGCCCATGTCGATCAGCTTGAGCTGGTCCTCGGTCTGGATCGCGTTGTCGACCTTGAAGTCGCAGTACAGCAGGTTCCGGCTGTGCAGGTGCCCGAGCGCCTCCAGGGCCTCGATGCCGTACGCGCACGCCTGCTCCACCGGCAGCGGATCGCGGCGCCCGTCCGCCGTGCGGCGGCCGTTGGCGATCTCCTTCAGCGACTTGCCGCCGACGTACTCCATGACGATGTACCCGTCCAGCGAACCGGTGCGCTGGTCGAGGTGCTCGACGAAGTTGTAGATGCGGACGATGTTGGAGTGTTCGATCTCGGCGAGGAAGCGGCGCTCGGAGATCGCGGCGGCCATCGCGTCCTGGTCGCCGGTGTCCAGCAGGCCCTTCAGCACGACCCAGCGGTCCGACACCGCCCGGTCTATGGCCAGATAGATCCAGCCCAGACCGCCGTGCGCGAGACAGCCCACCACCTCGTACTGGCCGCGCACGATGTCGCCCGCGTGCAGTTTCGGCACGAAGGAGTACGGGTGGCCGCACTTGGTGCAGAAGCCCTCCGTGCGGCCGGGCCGGTCACCGCGCGCCCGGCCGACCGGGGCGCCGCAGTCGGAGCGCGAGCAGAACCGCTTCCGCTCGGGCACCTCGGCGGTCTCCAGCACCATCGAGCGCGGGTCGGGACGGGGCACGTCCGGGACCTGGACGAGACCCACGCCGAGCCGCGCCCGCCCCGAGGTGCCGGAGGTCTTGCCGGAGCTGCGCACCGACACCGAACGGCCCGTCGACCGCCCGGACAGGGCGCGGGAGAGCCGCCCGGAGACCGAGCGCCGGGACTGCGAGGAGCGCCCGGAGGTGCGCGAGGAGCGCGAGCTGCCGGAACCGGAGCCGCGCGAGCCCCGCCCGCCCCCGGTGATGCCGGTCGGCGGGGAGTTGACCATGCCGCTCGCCGAGACGACCGGCGCGAGACCGCACTCGTCGCAGTACAGCTCGCCGCCGCCCACGTCCTCGTACGCACCCGAGCAACCGGGCCGCTGGCACGACTGCCGCGGCGTCTCCTCACCCGCCGGGCTCTCCTGCGTCTGACTCACGACTGCTCCTCCCTCCGGTCCTGCGGAGCACGTTGGACCGGCACCGACTGGCCCAGCAGCTCGGCGGCCGCCTGCTGGTAGCGCAGCACCGCCATCTCGGCGACCCGCAGGTCGCACGGGGCGCTCCACAGCATGCGGCGCGCCGCGTCGTACCGCTCGACGAGCAGCGAGTCCTCCGCGAAGCCGTGCCGTGCGACCTTCGCCTTGTACGCGTCGAGTCGGCCGCGCAGCTCCGCGCGGATCGCCAGCGGCGCGGTGACCGCCGTCAACGACTCGCGGGCCCGCAGCAGTTCGTCGTCGGCCTTCTGCTCCAACGACTCCAGGAGCGGGGAGAGCCGGTGCCACTGCGCGTGTCTGCGGTACTCCGCCGCCATCGCCAACTGCTCCTGCAACACCGTCGGCGGGCCGCTCACCACAGGCACCTCCGTCGCGGCGATCTTCGCCAACACCTCACCGCGCGCGCTGCGCGCCTCGGCCAGCGTGCGGTCCGCGCGGCTGAGGACGTCCCGCAGCTTCACCAGCCGGGCCTCCGCGTCCTGCCGGACCGTCAGCACGGCGTCGATCTCCCGCCGCACGTCCTCCAGGGCCCGTGCCTCCCGGTCGTACGTGGAGGTGTCCGGGCGGCCGCCGCCGGGCGCCGAACTGCCCGGCGCGGGCACCCAGAAGGCCAGCGGGTCCGAGACGACCTGCTCACGGAGCCGGGTCAGGGTGCGGGTGATCCGCTCCAGGTCGTCGCCGGCCGGATGCTCGCCGGGGCGTACGCCCACGGAGTGTGCGAGCTGACGGGTGCGCTGGAGCTCGGCGGCCAGTAGATCGATTCTGGCGGGCAGCGCTGACCACACCGCGTCGGCGGCCACGACCATGTCCAGCGAGGACGCGTACAGGTCGTTCATCCGGTCCACGAGCGTGACCAGCGAGAACTGTTCGCTGAGCCGGGTCGTGCCCTGCAGTGTCGGCGCGTTCGCCATCGCCGTCGCGGAGCCGGCGACCGTGACCGCCTCGCCGCGCAGCAGTTCGGTCAGCTCCACCAGGTCCTCACGGCTGGACCAGCGGCGCCGCGAACGGATCTCCCGGGCGCTGTGCAACGCGTCCGTGTACGCGTCGAAGTACGCCCACAGCAGCGTGATCGACGCGTCCGCGGCGGTCCAGCGCTCCTTGGTGACGCCGGTCAGCTCGGCGCCTTCGAGCAGCCTGCGGCCCGCGTGGTCCTGGAGGGCGAGCAGCGAGGTCTCGATGGCCTCGTGCTCCGCGCCGAGCCGCGCGAGCGCACGGTCCACCTCGTCCCGGTCCATCACCGGCCCGGTGGATCCCGCGACGCCCATCGATCACCTCTCGCTGCTGTCGGTGTCCGTCAGTTGAATGCGGTCCTTGTACGTCGGTCCCGGTGCGTCAGTCCCTGTACTGCTGGGGGGCGAGTGGCCTGGACCGCGCCAAGTCGGGCCCGAGGGTCTCGGACAACCAGTTGTCGTACGACTCCTGCCAACCGTCCTTGAGATAGTCCACCAGCACCTGATTGACCCGGCGTACCAGATCCGTGTCCTCCTGGTTCATCGCCACGCCGTAGTACTCGGTGGTGAAGGGCTCGCCCACCAGCTTCACGGTCGGATCCTGCGCCGCCTGGCTCGCGGCGAGGGCGCCGTCGGTGACCACGGCGTCGACCTGGCCGAGCTGGAGCCTTACCAGGCAGTCGAGTTGGTTGGGAACGGTCAGGGAGATGTCGGTGGAGGCGGGCAGCTTGCCCGACTCCTTCCCCGCCTTCAGGGTGGACCAGGCGGTGGAAGTGTCCGCCGTACAGATCTTCTTGTCCGCCAGCGTCCTGCCGTAGCCCTTGATCGGCGAGGACTTGGGGGCCAGGATCTGCTGCCCGGTCTTGAAGTACGGCTGGGAGAAGGCGACATCCTGCATGCGGTCGCAGCTGATCGTCATCGTGCGGACCACCATGTCGACCTCCTTCTCCTGGAGCGCGGGAATGCGTCGGCTGGTGGGAATCGCCTTGAACCGCACCTTCTCCCGGTCGCCGAGTATCTCCTCGGCGATGCGGTGCGCGATGTCGATGTCGAAGCCCTCCAGCTGGGCGTCGTCGTTCGTGCTGTTCGGGTCGCGGTAGCCCCAGCGGTAGCTGTTCTGGTCGACGCCGACCGTGATGTAGTCGTTCTTCTCGATGCGCTCGACCGCCCTGCCGGAGGCGTCGGTGGAGGGCCGCAGGCTCTGGTTCTCCGGGTCCTTCATGGTCTTGCAGTCGTCGGCCCGCACCTGTGTACCCCGGGCCATGCCCTGACCCCCGGTGCCCGTTCCGCCGTCGCTGCGGGTGCTCTTCACCGGCAGCACCAAGGCGAAGACCAGGGTCAGGGCGCAGAGGACCGCCATCGCGCCCACGCCGCCCCAACCACTGAGGCCGGCCCGCAGGCGCCGTACCGCATGTATCGCGAGCCCTTCCACCGTGCCTCCTCCCGCCGCCGTCACCGGTACTCCGAAAGCCTGCGTCCGATGCCCAGCACCGCGCCCGCCGCGCCCAGCACGGCCAGTACGGCGGCGCCCAACGGGAGTCCGAGCATGGCGCCACGGCCACTCTGGGCAGCGGTCTTGAACTCGTTCCACTCGTAGGTGCTCGCAAGGCCCAGATTCGTGTCGACCTGGTCGAAGCACTGCCCTGTCGGCTTGGCACCGTCCGGGCAGTCGTCCGTGGCCTTGCCGCCGATCACCTGGTCCCGGGCGCACTGGTAGTCGCCCCTGTCGTCGGCGGCGCGGGCCTTGTCGTGCCGCGTGTTCCACTCCTCCATGGCGAGGCCCGCGGCCCGCACGGGCTTCGCGCCGCCGCTGTCGTCGGCCAGCCGCTCGGCGGCGGCCAACCGGTCCTGCAGGTTGCGCATTTCCTTCTCGAACATGTGGTCGAACTCGTCCACGCTCACCTTCTCACCGTCGACCGTGATCTTGATCGACTGCGCGCCCCGGCTGATCAGCGTCAGGTTCTCGTTGCCCCGGGCGGTGAGAGAGGCGATGCGGGCGTCGTTGAGGACGGTCAGCGACCGTACGCCGTGTTCGTAGGAGTCGTTCAGCCCCGCACGGGCGAGGGTGTGGCCCCCGGCCAGCCACAGCAGGACCACGGTCGAGGCGGCCGTCGCCGCGACCAGGCCGTGGTTCAACACCCGATTGGTGCGCCGGTAGTTGCGCCGCTGGGCCCAGACGAGGCCGCCGATGGCGAGGGCGCCGAGGCCGAGCGCGGCCCAGGGGTACGACGTGGCGTCCGCGTAGTCGTCGCGGAGCCGCTCGTTCTCGTTGTCGTAGATGCTCTTCGCCTCTTCGAGCATCTTCTGCATCTTGTCGTTGGCGTAGCGCAGGTAGGCGCCGCCCAACGGGTAGCCCAGCCGGTTGTTGGCGCGGGCCCGCTCCACCAAGCCCTTGTACTCGGGCAGCAGGGCGTTCAGCTTGGCGATGCGCTGCTCGGAGTCGGAGCCGGACTCCGACGCGGTCGCGGCGAAGGCCAGCTCCTTCGCCGCATCTCCCATCTCCCGCTCGTACACCTCGCGCGACTCCGGGGTCTCCTGCCCACCCGCGAGAAACCCGCTGGAGGCCGCCGTGTTGGCGGCGGCCAGGGAGCTGTAGATATCCGCCGCCGCGGAGCTGAGCGGCTGGCTGCCGTGGAGGACGTCGTCGGCGGCGGCCGCGCGGTCGTTCATCTGCCAGGCGGTGACCGAGCCGAACGCGACGACCAGGAGGGCGAGGACGGCGCCGATGATGCGCAGCCGGCCGGGCTCGGTCGTCGCGGCCGCGCGGAGTTGGTCGACGCCCTCCGCGAACGCCGTCCTGCGCGGCGGCCCGCCGTCCGGGGCCGGGGCCGGCGCGGGGGATCTCGGTACGGGTACGGGTGCGGACTGCGACGGCACGGCGGGGCCCGGGCCCGTGGGTGGTGCCGTAGGTGCCGCGCTGCCCTCCGGCGTGAATGTCACCTGACCTCCCCCTGGTCATCCGTCCATCGCTTCCGCCCGCTCGCGCGGACAGAGGTGCACGGCCGCAAGTATCGCCGTCGGGACTGACGACGCACAGACCTTGACTCGATCTTGTTCCCCGATCGTGTCCGTAGGCACCGTGCGTGTCGAATTCCGGCGCAGCACAAGGCTTCCCGCACCACCCCCTGCCCATGAATACGCGGTTGGTTCGGGTTCGGTTCCCTGGGGGTTCGAACGCGTTCGAGGGGGAGATCCGGGGGTGGCGCGGGGGCGGAGTCAGCCTCTTTCGTAGTGCGCCCGCACGCGCGCGTGCGCGCCGCGCGGCGCGCCCACGTGGTCGAGGCCGAGCAGCGCCGCGCCCAGCACGGGGGCGGCCGTGACCACCCGGGGGACGGCCTTGGGCGCGGCGGCGGCCAGCGCCTCACGGATCCGGGCGTCGAGGAGGGGATGCCGGGCCGCGAGGACCCCGCCGCCGAGGAGGACGGGGGTCTCCTCACCGAGGAGGTCCAGGCGGGTCAGGGCGACCGTCGCCATGGCCACCACCTCCTCGGCCATCCGGTCCACCAGTGCGCGGGCCACCGGGTCGCCGCCGGTCGCCGTGGCGAAGAGGACCGGGGTCAGCTCGTGGCGGCGGACGGCGGGGATGTGTCCCAGGTGCAGGGTCTCGATCAGGGCGTACATGGAGTCCAGGCCGAAGTGCGCGGGCAGCGTCCGGGCGAGTGCCGTGGGGCCGCCCCGCCCGTCCTCGGCACGTGCCGCGTGCCACATCGCCTCCTCGGCGAGGCCCCAACCGCCGCCCCAGTCACCGGAGACGCGCCCCAGCGCGGGGAAGCGGGCGGTGCGGCCGTCGGGGCGCATGCCGACGCAGTTCACGCCGGCACCGCACACCACCGCCACGCCCCGGGGCTCGGCCACACCGGCCCGCAGGATCGCGAAGGTGTCGTTGCGGACCTCGACGGTCGTGCCCCACGCGCGCGTGCGCAACGCCGCCGCCAGGCCCTGTTCCTCCACGGGGAAGTCGGCGTTGGCGAGGCAGGCCGAGACATGGTCGACCGAGGCGACCCGGGCCTCGGCGAAGGCCCGCCGTACGACCTCCGCGAGACCGTCGACCGCCGTGGTCACCCCGACCGTCGGCGGCTGGAACCCCCCGCCGCGCGCCGCGCCCAGCACCTCCCCGTCGGGCGCGATGACGGCGACGTCGGTCTTGCTGTTGCCCGCGTCGACGGCGAGCACACTGCCGGGCCCGGCGCCCGGCCCGCGCCCACCACCGCCCTCAAGCTCATCACCGCCCGCAAGGTCGCCGTCGTCCTCACGCCGGCCGTCGTCCTCGTGCCCGCCGTCACGCCCGCGCACGCCGTCGCTCATGCCCACGCGAGGTGCTCCCGGTTGTGGGCGAGGAGCCGGTCGGTCAGGGCCTCGGCGTACTCGTACTGGCCGATCAGGGGATGGGAGAGCAGGGCCCGGAACACCCGGTCCCGGCCGCCGCGCAGGGCCGCGTCGAGGGCCAGGTCCTCGTACGCGGTCACGTTCGCCATCAGGCCCGCGTACAGCGGGTCCACGGTCGGGACCGGCAGCGGGGCCGCGCCGTCCGGGCCCACGGCCGCCTGCACCTCGATCACGGCGTCGGCGGGCAGGAACGGCAGCGTGCCGCCGTTGAGGGTGTTCACGACCTGGTACGGGCTGCCCCCGTCGCCCAGGAGCGACGCGGCGAGGTCGACGGCCGCCTCCGAGTAGAAGGCCCCGCCCCGCCTGGCGAGCAGCGCGGGCTTCTCGTCGAGCGCAGGGTCGGCGTACATCTCCAGCAACTCCCGCTCCATCGCGGCCACTTCGGCGGCACGGGAGGGCTTGGTCCCCAGCTCCCGTACGACCTCGTCGTGGGCGTAGTAGTAGCGCAGGTAGTACGACGGGACCACGCCGAGGCGGTCCAGGACCGGGCGGGGGAGGTGCAGTTCGGCCGCGATCCGCTCGCCGTGGTCGGCCAGCAGCCTCGGCAGGATGTCCTCGCCCGCGGGGCCGCCGAGGCGGACCCCGGTCTCCCAGGTGAGGTGGTTGAGGCCCACGTGGTCCAGGTGGACCTCGGCCGGGGCCACGCCGAGATGCGCGGCGAACCTCCGCTGGAGGCCGATCGCCACATTGCACAGACCGACCGCCTTGTGGCCGGCCCGGAGCAGGGCGCGGGTCACGATCCCCACCGGGTTGGTGAAGTCGATGATCCAGGCGTCCGGGCTGGTCCGGCGCACCCGCTCGGCGATGTCCAGGACGACCGGGACCGTGCGCAGCGCCTTCGCCAGGCCGCCCGCGCCGGTGGTCTCCTGCCCGACGCAGCCGCACTCCAGCGGCCAGGTCTCGTCCCGCTCACGCGCGGCCTGGCCGCCGACGCGCAGCTGGAGGAGCACGGCGTCCGCGCCCTCGACGCCCCGGTCCAGGTCACCGGTGGTGACGATCCGGCCGGGGTGTCCCTGCCGGGCGAAGATCCGGCGGGCCAGGCCGCCGACCAGCTCCAGCCGGTCGGCGGCCGGGTCGACGAGCACCAGCTCCTCGATCGGCAGCGTGTCCCTGAGCCGGGCGAACCCGTCGACGAGTTCGGGCGTGTAGGTCGACCCTCCGCCGACCACGGTGAGCTTCATAGCTGTATCAACCCTTTACTCCGGTCAGGGTGACGCCTTCGACGAACGCCTTCTGAGCGAAGAAGAACACGAGGATCACCGGGGCCATGACCAGCACGGTCGCGGCCATGGTCAGGTTCCAGTCGGTGTGGTGCGCGCCCTTGAAGGACTCCAGCCCGTAACTGAGCGTCCAGGCGGCCGGGTTCTCGGAGGCGTAGATCTGCGGTCCGAAGTAGTCGTTCCAGGCGTAGAAGAACTGGAAGAGCGCGACGGCCGCGATGCCGGGCTTCGCCATCGGCAGGACGACCCGCAGCAGGGTGCGCAGTTCGCCGCAGCCGTCGACCCGGGCCGCGTCCAGGTACTCGTTGGGGATGGTCATCAGGAACTGGCGCAGCAGGAAGATGGAGAACGCGTCCCCGAACGCCATCGGGATGATCAGCGGCCACAGCGAACCGGACAGGTCCATCTGCTTGGCCCAGAACAGGTACATCGGGATCACCACGACCTGTGGCGGCAGCATCATCATCGAGATGACCAGCATCAGCGTCAGATGACGGCCGCGGAAGCGGAACTTGGCGAGCGCGTACGCCACGGGGACGGACGACACGACGGTGAGGACCGTGCCGAGGCCCGCGTAGACCAGGGTGTTGCGCCACCAGGTCAGAAAGCCGGGAGTGTCGAGGACCTGGCGGTAGTTGCCCCACTCCCAGGTGTCCGGGAGCAGATCGCGGGTGAGCGCCTGCTGGTCGCTCATCAGCGAGGTCAGCACGACGAAGACGAAGGGCAGGGTGAAGAAGAGCGCGGCGGCGACGCCCAGCGAGTGGACGGCGATCCACTCCAGCAGGGCCCGGCGGCGGGCGGCCCGCCGGCTGTCCGGGGCGGTCACCGTCGCCAGGGGTTCCTCGCGCACGTCCAGTACCTGGGTCATCAGTCACCCGCTCCGATCAGTCCGCCCCGGCGCCGCATCAGCAGCGCCGTGAACACCATCGACAGGGCGAACAGCACGAGGGCGACCACACAGGCGGCGCCGTAGTCGAAGCGCTGGAAGCCCAGGTTGTAGACGAGCTGGGGCAGCGTCAGGGTCGACTTGTCCGGGTAGCCCGGCTCGAACTGCTGCCCGGAGCCGCCGATGATGCCGGAGGCGACCTTCCCGGCCACCAGGGGCTGCGTGTAGTACTGCATGGTCTGGATCACGCCCGTGACCACGGCGAACATCACGATCGGCGAGATGCTCGGCAGGGTGACGTACCGGAACCGCTGCCAGGCCGACGCCCCGTCCAGTTCGGCGGCCTCGTACTGCTCCTTCGGCACGTCGAGCAGCGCCGCCATGAAGATCACCATCAGGTCGCCCACGCCCCACAGCGCGAGTGCGGTGAGCGCCGGCTTGGACCACGTGGGGTCGGTGAACCAGCCGGGCGTCGGCAGACCCAGGTCGCCCAGGACCGCGTTGACCGGCCCCGTCCCGGGGTTGAGGAGGAAGACGAAGGCCAGGGTCGCGGCGACCGGCGGGGCGAGGTACGGCAGATAGAAGAGGGTGCGGAAGACCCCCGCCCCGGTCCTGATCCTGGTGATCAGCAGACCGACGCCGAGCCCGAAGAGCACCCGGCAGGTCACCATGACCAGCACCAGCCAGAGCGTGTTGCGCAGGGCCGGCCAGAACATCGGGTAGTCGTCGAAGACGTAGGACCAGTTGCCCAGGCCGCGGAAGACCGGGGTGCCGAATCCGTCGTACTTCATCAGCGAGAAGTACACGGTGGACACCAGCGGATAGGCGAAGAAGACGCCGAACCCGATCAGCCAGGGGGACAGGAAGGCCACCGTTCGAAGCGCCGACCTGCGGCGCTTCGAACGGAGCGTGTGCGAGGACACGCGCGGCGAGTGCGTGGACATCCGACGGATACCGCTGCCGCTACTTCGCCTGCGCGATGTCGGTGTCGATCTGCTGGGCGGTCTTCTCCAGCCCCTTCCGCAGGTCCGTCACCTTGCCGGACTCGTACTGGTAGCCGAAGTCCTGCAGCGTCGTCTGGTACGTGGAGCCGTTGACCGAGGCCGGCGGGGTGTTCGAGTGCTCGTTCTGGGCGATGTCCAGGAAGGTCTGGAAGCCCTCGTCCACCTTCAGGTCGGGCGACTTCAGCGCCGCGAACGTGGACGGCACGTTGTGGATGGCGTTGGCGAAGGACACGACGGCCTCGGTGTCGGTCGTCAGGTACTTCACCAGCTCCCAGGCCGCGTTCTGCTTCTCGCTCTGCGGAGCGATACCGATGATCGTGCCGGAGAGGAAGCCCTTGCCGTACTCGTCCACCTCGTCGTCGGCCACGGGCATCGGCGCGGTGCCGATCTCGAAGTCGGTCCCGGCGGCCTTCGCCATCCCGAGCCGCCACTCGCCGTCCAGCTGCATGGCCACCTGACCCGTGTGGAACGGGTGCTTGGCCCCCCACTCGTCACCGAAGGTGTTGCGGTACTTCTCCAGCTTCGCGAAGCCGCCGAGGGAGTCCACCAGCTTCTTCTGGTACGTGAACATCTCCGCGAACGCCGGGTCCTTGGCGATGTTCGACTTGCCGTCCGCGTCGAAGTAGGCGTGGTCCCACTGGGACATGTAGTGGTCCACGACCGTCTCGTAGCCGTGGTAGTTCGGCATGAAGCCCAGCTGGGAGTAGCTGTCGCCCTTCGACTCGGTCAGCTTCTTCGCGACCTCGGCGAACTCGGACCACGTCTTCGGCGGCGCCTCGATGCCGGCCTTCCGATACGCGTCCTTGTTGTAGTACAGCCCGTACGCGTCCCCCAGCAGCGGCAGCGCGCACCGGGTGCCCTCGAACTGCGTGTAGTCCAGCATCGGCTTCGGGATGATCTTGTCGAGGTCGAGCTTCGACTTCTCGATGAAGGGCTTCAGATCGGCGAAGGCCCCGGAGGAGCAGAACTTGCCGATGTTGGACGTGGTGAACGAGGACACCACGTCCGGCCCCTTCGAACCGCCCGCTCGCAGCGCCTGGTTGAGCTTGTCGTCGTTGATGTTCCCGACGACCTTCACCGTGATGTTCGGGTGCTCCTTCTCGAACTGGTCCACGTTCGCCTGGATCGCCTCCACCTCGCCGGGCGCGCTCCACCCGTGCCAGAAGGTGATGGTCGTCCTGGCGTCGGGGTCGTCGGAGGCGGTGGACCCGGACTGCCCCGTACAGGCGGTGGCGAGGAGGGCGAGGGAGGCGGTGGCGGCGACAGCGATCACCGCGTTCTTGGATATTCCGGACATGGCGGAGTCTCCTGAGGAAGGAAGGGGGGATCTGCGAGGAATGGGGCGCGCCCGGGAAACCCCAGGGGCGCGGGGAACTGCGCGACCAGCCACGACGGGCCGGCAGTTGTGAAACGACCCCGAACGCGGCCGAACTCAGCGGAGTGTCAACGTGTTGAAGACTTCGTCACGCGTCGCCGCGAGCGCACTCTCCAACGCGCCCCGCAGCACAGGGTGTTCACGTACGTCACCGAGCACGAGCCGCGGCCGGGAAGCCGCCAGCTCCGCCAACTCGGCCTCGACGAGCGCCCGCAGCGGCTCACCGCCGGCGGTCAGTGCCGTACCGCTGAGGACGACGAGTTCGGGATCGAGCACGGCCACGAGTGACGCGATACCTGTGGCGAGCCCCGTGGCGTACGTGGCCAGAAGTTGCCGGTGGGCCCCCGAGTCGACCTCGGCGGCCCGGGCCACGAGCGCCGCCGCGACCTCGGCGTACGGCCCCTCCGGCACCGGAGAGATCCCCAGCTCACGGGCGAGCCGGGGAATGATCTGCGAACCGGCGAGCTCCTGGAAGCCGCCGCTGTTCGCCTTGGTGACATGGCGGACCAGCGGCACGCCCGGGACCGGCAGGAAGCCGACCTCGCCGGCGCCCCCGGTGAACCCCCGGTGCAGCCGTCCACCGAGGACGACCGCGGCGCCGAGACCGCCCTCGTTCCACAGCAGCACGAAGTCGTCGTGGCCCTTGGCCGCACCCAGCCGCTGTTCGGCCAGCGCGGCGAGGTTCACGTCGTTCTCGTACTCCACCGGCATCGGCAGCGCGGCGGCGATTTCGTCGAGGAGGGCGGGGGAGTGCCAGCCGGGCAGGTGCGAGGCGTACCGCAGCCGTCCGGTGGTGGGGTCGAAGGCGCCCGGTGTGCCGATGACCAGCCGATGCACGTCGGACCGGGTGAGCCCGGCGGCCTTGACCGCTCCGTCGAGGGCGGCGGTGACCTGCCGTACGACCGGCTGGGCGGCGCGGCGTCCGGGGGTGGGGACGGCGTGCTCGCCGACCGTGCGGCCGGTGATGTCGGCGACGGCGGCCAGCACTCGTTCGGGGGTGACGTCGAGGCCGGCGGCGTACGCGGCGGTCGGGTCGACCGCGTAGAGCTGGGCGTTGGGGCCGGGGCGGCCCGTACCGGACCCGCCCGTACCTGACCCGCCGGTGCCGGACCCGCCTGCGTCGGGGCCGCCGTCGCGGGGTCCGTCCGTGCCGGTGCCGGTGGCGACCACGAGGCCGGCGGCTTCGAGGCGAGCCAGGAGCTGGGAGGCGGTCGGCTTGGACAGCCCCGTCAGCCTGCCGAGCCGGGTCCGGGAGAGCGGGCCGTGCTCCAGCAGCAGATCGAGTGCGGCGCGGTCGTTCATGGCGCGCAGTACGCGAGGGGTTCCTGCCATGGGTCCGCCACCTGCCCAACTGTTAGGAAAGTTTCCTATCGGATGCCAGGACGATAGGACTAGACCAGGCGAGCGTCAATAACCGGCCATGAAAAAAGCCCCCGGGCGGCGGAGTCGCCGTCCGGGGGCCGGGGTGTGGTGCTGTTACCGCACGTCGACGAAGTCCGCCACGGACGTCTTCGCCGCGGTGGTGGACGTACCGGCGAACTTGTAGCGGAACGAGCCGTCCTTCGACGCCTTCACGGTGGTGGACAGGGCCCCGCCCGTGCCGGAGGTCACCGTCTTCACATCCGTGTAGGCGGTGGCGCCCTTCGCCTTGAACTGGAGGGTGACCTTCTGGCCCTTGTAGCCGGCGTACTTGCCGGTGTACCAGTCGGCGCGGGTGAGCGCGCCCTTGACGGTCAGGGTCCTGCCCTTGACGACCGGCTCGGGGGTGGCGTTCACGGTGACCTTGGAGATCCGCTGGAGCTTGGCGGTGCCGAGGTTGCCCCAGACGTCGACGCCGCTGTGGAAGCCGATGTGGCCGTCGGAGTCGTCCTCGTCGATCGCGGACTCGACGTAGAGGGCGGCGGCCTTCCAGTCCGTGGCGTCAGCGGCCGTGTAGAGCATGCGGGGGTCGATGGTGAGCTTCGTCGAGCAGGACTCGGTCACCGTGGTGTCGGTCGTCGCCGTCGTCGTGCAGGTGGGCTTCCTGGAGGAGCTCTCGATGGCGTTGGCGGGCTCCGCGAGCCTGCCCCGGTAGATGGCGACGCCCAGGAAGTTGTTCTTGTAGTCGATGACGAAGTCGTCCGGCCGGGTGAAGCTGTACGTGACCGGCACGGTCACCGCGGCCCTGGTGCCCACGGCGATCGGCTTGCCGTTGTTGACCGTGATGGTGCCGAAGGTCAGAGCCGGCGAGTCGGCCAGCGCGGCGGGCGCGGCCAGGCCGGTGAGAGCCAGGGCGCCGGACACGGCGGCGCCTATGGCGAGCTTGCGCATGAGTCCCCACATTCGTGGCGGGCCCCTGGGCGTTGCGCTCCAGAACAAGGGCCCGCTGTAGGGGCGACACTAAGCGATCACGCGTGCGAAGGGAATGCGGGGCACCTGTGAAGGCGGTCGAGAAGGTCCGGGTGAAGCCCCAGGTCAAGCGGATGCGAGCGTTCCAGGCGCCTCCTCGCGATGCGTACCGGGTGCCCTTGCGGCGAGGGCACCCGGCCATGCAAAAACCCGGACCGTCAGGCGGAGATGCCGTCGATCCGGGCCAACGCGTCGTCCGCGCCGTACGGCTGCAGGTAGGGCAGCCAGCGCGGGTCCCTATGCCCCGTGCCGATGATGCGCCAGGCCAGCCCGGTGGGCGGTGCGGGTTTGTGACGGAGTCGCCAGCCGATCTCGACGAGATGGCGGTCGGCCTTGACATGGTTGCAGCGGCGGCACGACGCGACGACGTTGTCCCAGACGTGCTTGCCCCCGCGACTGCGCGGGATGACGTGGTCGACGCTGGTTGCGACGCCACCGCAGTACATGCACCGGCCCCCGTCGCGGGCGAACAGCGCCCGACGGGTCAGAGGAACGGGCCCCCGATAGGGAACCCGGACGAATCGCTTGAGCCGGACCACGCTGGGTGCGGGGACTGTGACGGTCGCGCTGTGCAGATAGGCGCCGGATTCTTCCAGGGAGACGGCCTTGTTCTCCAGGACGAGGACGAGCGCGCGGCGGAGCGGTACGACGCCGAGCGGCTCGTACGACGCGTTGAGGACCAGGACGTGCGGCACGGATGCCTCCTTGTACGCCGGCGGCGCGTGGCTCGCGCCGTGGACGATCCGTAGTCAGTCTCCCCTCAGGCCTGGTGGAAGCGCCACCATGTCCCGGTAACGGGCTGGGAGTGTTTTCGACCACACCTCATTCATCCCCCGCAGCGTGCGCCCTTCACTCCCTGGTGAGCGCCCTGTCTCCCTCGAACATTGCGGCGACCTCCACACAATGCCCCGTTAGTGTGGTGAGCCTGCCCGTCCGGTGACCTTTCCGTGACCCGTTGGATCTTGACCGCCGTGTCGGAGGGCAGATAACGCACCTTGGAGGTTCCCGCCGTGCCGTCCGTTTCTTCCCTGTCCCTCCTACTGGCCGCCGCCACGCCGTCGCCGTCCCCCTCGGAGACGGCGACGACACCGGCCGTGCCGTCGCTGGAGGACGCACAGGAGAGCGCGACCAACGCCGCCAGCTGGGTGGAGGAGAACTGGTCCACCTGGCTGGCCATCGGTCTCCGTGTCCTGCTGATCGTGGTGATAGCGGCGGTGCTGAGAGTGGTGGTCCGGCGGGCCATCACCAAGCTCATAGACCGGATGAACCGCTCCGTGCCGGGCGTCGAGGGCGGCACCCTCGGCGGTCTGCTGGTCAACGTCGAGCGCCGCCGCCAGCGCTCCCAGGCCATCGGCTCGGTGCTGCGCTCGGTCGCGTCGTTCCTGATCCTGGGCACGGCCGCCCTGATGGTCCTCGCCACCTTCGAGATCAACCTCGCCCCGCTGCTGGCCTCCGCCGGTGTCGCGGGCGTCGCCATCGGTTTCGGCGCCCGGAACCTGGTCACGGACTTCCTCTCCGGTGTCTTCATGATCCTGGAGGACCAGTACGGCGTCGGCGACACCGTCGACGCGGGCGTCGCGTCCGGCGAGGTCATCGAGGTCGGCCTGCGCGTCACCAAGCTGCGCGGCGACAACGGCGAGATCTGGTACGTCCGCAACGGTGAGGTCAAGCGCATCGGCAACCTCTCGCAGGGCTGGGCCACGGCCGGCGTCGACGTCACCGTCCGCTACGACGAGGACCTCGACAAGGTCCGCCGCACCCTCACGGAGGTCGGCGAGGCGATGAGCAAGGAGGAGCCCTGGAACGAGCTCCTGTGGGGCCCCATCGAGGTCCTCGGCCTCGACGACGTGCTCCTGGACTCGATGGTCGTCCGCGTCTCCGCCAAGACCATGCCGGGCAAGGCCCTCACGGTCGAGCGCGAGCTGCGCTGGCGCATCAAGAAGGCCTTCGACGCCGCCGACATCCGCATCGTGGGCGGCGCCCCGGCCCTCGCGGCCGACGAGGACGCCGACCCGACGGCCGGTGTTTCGGCCCCGTCCGTCTACGCCAACACGACCTCGCCCCAGTCGGAACGGGCGACCCCGATCACGCCCTCGGCCGTGCCCAAGTAGAGCGAGGGCGCGCAGGGGGGCGTGCGTGACGGTGGGGGCGCCCGGATCTCTCCGGACGCCCCCATCGCCCTTCCCGCCTCCTCGGCTGCCCAGGAGCACCCCCGTGTCTCCTGGGACGCCGGCCGCTCGGGTCTACGCGAACCGCAGCTCCGCGGGCCGGACCGTGCGGCGCAGCAGGGGCAGCGAGGTGGCCGCAGCCAGGAGGCATGCGCCGTACGCCGCGAGCGGGACCAGGAAGGCGCCGTAGGGGACGACCAGGGTGTCGCCGAGGGCCGTGGCGTAGGTGATGGCGATGGCCGTGCCGCCGAGTCCGGCGACCAGCACCGACGGCGCCAGCGGCAGGGCCGTCTCCAGCAGCATGGCCCGTCCCAGCACCTCGTACGGCACCCCGGCGGCGACCTGCGCGACCAGGCCCCGGCGGCGGGTGGCGAGGGACTCGGCGGTGCCGACGCCCAGCGCGAAGAGGGCGATGGCGAAGCCGACCAGGATGGCCGTGGCGGTGAGGTCGAGCCCGGCGATGTAGAACTCCTTGCGCTCGGCCAGGTAGTCGTATGTGGCGATGTCCGTGAGCAGCGCCTGTCGTACGCCGATGAAGCCGCTGCCGACCACGACCCCCATGAGGACGGCGGCATGGGTGCGGGCCGAGGCCCACGGGTCGTCGCGCAGCCGCTCGGCGGCGATCAGCACTGCGGGACTCCCGGTGCGCCGGGCCAGCAGCCGCCCGGTGAGCAGCGAGACCGCGCCGGACAGCAGCACCGCGCCCGCGCCCACGGCGAGCACCGCCCCGGCGACGATCAGCGGCGCCTGGCCGAACTTGCCGCCGGGCATGTAGCGGTTGGTGTTGGCGACGGCGAGCAGCGCCCCGAGCACCACCACGGCCACCGCGCCCAGGAAGACCCACCCGGGTCCGCGGCCCGTGCCCGGCCGCACCCGGCGCACCCGGCCCAGCGGCGAGGCCACCACCCGGCGCAGTGCCAGCACGCTCGCGACCGCGCCCAGCGCTGGTACCCCGAGCGCCACCAGGGCGACACCGGCCCAGGCCAGGGCGGGCGCGGTCCATGCGCTCAGCAGGACCAGCACGAAGAGGACCGTGGTGACCAGGGACCCGAGCAGACACGCCACCCCGGTCTCCAGCGCCGCGATCCGCCGCACCTGGGCCGCCGACGCCCCGGCCAGCCGCAGCCCCGCCAGCCGCCGGTCGCGGTGGACGGCGCCGACCCGGGTGCACTGGCCGAGGAAGCCCAGCACCGGGACCACCAGGAGCAGCAGGGTGACGATCACCCCGGAGCGCTCACCGGGGTGGTCCAGCAGGCCGTCGCCGAACCCCACGCTGTACTGGCCCTCCAGCGAGGCCAGCGCGGCCGCCGCCATGCCGAAGCCGGCGGCCAGGGCCGCCCCGAGGGCCGTCAGCGTCACTCGCCACCACTCCCGCCGGTCCGACCCGCGGGTCAGCAGAACGGCGAGACGGAGATCGTTCCGCAGCGCCCGCACCGACGTCCGGACCGACACCCGCACTGACGCCGTCACTGGGACACCCCCAGCGCCGCGCCTGCCACGACCCCGTCCCGCAGCACGACCTCGCGGTCCGCGTACGCCGCGGTCTGCGCGTCGTGCGTGATCAGCAGCACCGCCGTACGGGACTCCCGGGCCGCGTGCGTCAGTGCCGTCATCACCTGCTCGCTCGCCAGCGAGTCCAACGCCCCGGTCGGCTCGTCCGCGAACACCACACTCGGCCCGGTCACCAGGGCCCGCGCCAGCGACACCCGCTGCGCCTGGCCGCCGCTCATCTCCCCGGGCCGCTGTTCCTCCTGCCCCCGCACCCCGAACCGCTCCAGCCACTCGCCGGCCCGCTCCCGCGCGGCGTGGCGGTCCGTGCCGGCCAGCAGCAGCGGCAGCGCGACGTTGTCGACGGCCGTCAGCTCGGGTATCAGCTGGCCGAACTGGAAGACGACCCCGAAGTCCGTCCGGCGCAGCTCGCTCAGGTCCTTCTCGGGGAGCTGGTCGAGCCGCTTCCCGGCGTACGCCACCGAGCCCTCGTCCGGCCGGACGATGCCCGCCAGACAGTGCAACAGCGTGGACTTCCCGCTGCCGCTGGCCCCCGTGACGGCGAGGATCTCGGCCTCCCGGAGCTCCAGCGAGGCACCCCGCAGCGCCCGTGTCCTGCCGTGCTCCTTGACCAGTCCGCGGGCCGTGAGCACCGGCGAGGGACGGGTGTTCTTCTCGGTCATGCTGCGTCGACCTCCGCGGTCAGGGTGGTCAGCCGGGCCGCCGTGGTGTTCATCCAGCGGAGGTCGGCGTCGAGGTGGTTGAGGGCGTAGTCCGCCGCGAGCACGGTCGAGAGGTCGGCGCCCGGCGCGGTCTTCACGGCGGTCAGCTCCCGCATGCGCGCCATGTGCGCGGTGCGCTGCCCCCGTAGGTAGGCGGCCGGGTCGCCGTCGGCGAGGATCGAGACGACGAGCTTGGCGAAGATCTCGTTCGTCACGAACGGCGCCGGCGCGGTGATCTCCCCGGCCCACCTGGCCAGCTCGCGCGCTCCCTCGTCCGTCGAGCGGTACATCGTCCGTTCCGGGCCGCTGTCCGCCTCGGTGCCGTCGACCTCGGCGAGCCCGTCGCGGACCAGCCGCTGCAGGGTCGTGTAGACCTGCCCGTAGGCCAGCGGACGGGCCTGCGGGAAGCGTTCGTCGTGCCGTCGCTTGAGGTCGTAGCCATGGCTCGGCCCACCGGCGAGCAGCCCCAACAGGATGTGACGGGTGCTCATGCCCACCAGTATGCACCGAGTATATGTACTGAGTGAATAGCGGCTCCTGGAGTATGTTCCGGATCCGGCGAGGAAGTGAACAAGCCCACGATGTCCGCCCGCCCACGTCTGCGGCGGCGCGCGCTGGGTAGGGCTGGAGTACCCCGGACCCGCACCCCATCGCCGTACGACGACTAGGAGGCCCCCGTGGCCACGACCACCCCCCTGCCGACCCAGGCCCGCTCCAAACGCGAGGCGGAGCCCTACGAGCTCCACGAGCCGCACGTCTGCGTGTTCAGCGCCGAGGGGCCCTGCGCCGACGTCCCGCTCACCAGCGAACCGCCGCTCCCGGACGCGGCCCCCCTCACCAGCGAGCCGCCCCTCGCCGACGCGGCTCCCCTCACCAGTGAACCCACGTCCCACGGCGCCGCATCGGGGGTCTAGATGACAGAAGACCCAGGGGGTTCGGGCCCGGCGCCCGAGACCCCGCTGGCCCGGCTCGCCGCCCTGCACGGCGTGGCCACCTCCTACAGCCCCTCACCGGACCGTACGGTCGCGGCCTCGGACGGCGCGGTCGTGGCCGTCCTCGCCGCGCTCGACGTCGACGCGAGCACCCCCGAGGCCGTGCGCGCCGCCCTCGCCGCCCGCGAACGGCAGCTCTCCGCACGACTGTTGCCGCCGACCCTGGTCCAGTGGGCCGACGGCGGACCCCCGGTCGCGCTGGCCGCCCTCCCCGAGGGCACCCGGCTGCACGTCGAGACCGAACAAGGTGAACTCCACTCGACGACGGAGCAACTGCCCCCGGGTGTGCACGCGCTGCGCGCCACCGCCCCCGACGGCCGCACCGCCGAGGCCCACCTGGTCGTCGCCCCGGCCCGGCTGCCCGCCCCGCCCGGCCGCACCTACGGCCTCCTCGTCCAGCTCTACTCCCTCCTCTCGCGGCGCAGCTGGGGCATGGGCGACCTCGGTGACCTCGCCGAGCTCTCCGCCTGGGCCGGCCGCGCCCTCGGCGCCGGATTCGTCCAGGTCAACCCGCTGCACGCGGCCGTGCCCGGCGCCCCCACCGACCCCTCCCCGTACCGCCCCTCCTCCCGCCGCTACCCGGACCCCGTCCACCTGCGCGTGGAGGACATCCCGGAGTACCCCTACGCCCTCGCGGAGGCCGCCCCTTCCCCCGACGACCGCGACCGCTTCGGCGCGCTGTCGGAGCGGGCCGCGCGGCTGCGGGACTCCGTGCTGGCCAAGGGTGAGCTGATCGACCGGGACGCGGTGTGGGACCTCAAACGGGAGGCCCTGGAGCTGGTGCGCGCCGTACCGCTCGGTCCCGGGCGCAGAGCCGCGTACTGGGACTTCCTCGCCGAGGAGGGCCAGGCGCTGGAGGACCACGCCACCTGGTGCGCGCTCGCCGAGGTCCACGGCTCCGACTGGTCGCGCTGGCCCGCGGCCCTGCGCGACCCGCGCTCCGCCGAAACCGCCCGCGCGCGCGGCGAGTTGATGGACCGCGTCGACTTCCACACCCGCCTCGCCTGGCTCACCGACGCCCAGCTCGGCACCGCGCAGCGCTCCGCGCGCGACGCCGGCATGCCCATCGGCCTGGTGCACGACCTGGCCGTCGGGGTGCACCCCGGCGGCGCCGACGCCTGGGCCCAGCAGGAGTACTTCGCGGCCGGCATGTCCGTCGGCGCGCCCCCCGACGCCTTCAACTCACGGGGCCAGGACTGGGGCCTGCCGCCCTGGCGCCCCGACCGCCTCGCCGAGTCCGGGTACGCCCCCTACCGGCGCCTCCTGCGCGCCCTGCTGCGCCATGCGGGCGCCCTCCGCATCGACCACGTCATGGGCCTGTTCCGCCTCTGGTGGGTCCCCCAGGGCGAGGCCCCGACCGAGGGCACGTACGTCCGCTACGACGCCGACGCCATGCTCGCGATCCTGGTCCTGGAGGCGGAGCGGGCCGGCGCCCTGGTGATCGGCGAGGACCTGGGCACGGTCGAACCCGGCGTCCGCGAGGCCCTCGACGCCCGCGGGGTGCTGGGCACGTCCGTGCTCTGGTTCGAACGCGACTGGGAGGGCACGGGCCGCCCCCTCCCGCCCGAACGCTGGCGCGCGAACTGTCTCGCCACCGCCACCACGCACGACCTGCCGCCCACCGCCTCCCGGCTGACCTGCGACCACGTCGACCTCCGTCACGGCCTGGGGCTGCTGACCCGCTCCCTGGACGAGGAGCGGGCGGAGGCGGCCGCCGACGCGGGGGAGTGGCTGGCCCTCCTCGCCCGGCTGGGGCTGCTGGACGGGGCCGGCGGGGGCATCTCCACGACCTCCGAGGAGGCGCAGATCCAGGCGCTGCACCGCTTTCTGCTCCGGACCCCCGCGCGCATGATCGGCCTCTGGCTCCCCGACGCGCTCGGCGACCGGCGCCCGCAGAATCTGCCGGGGACGTGGGATCAGTATCCGAACTGGCGTCTGCCGATCGCTGACGCGGCGGGGCGGCCGGTGACGCTGGAGGAACTGGCGGCGTCGCCCCGGTTGCACGCGTTGGTGGATGTGCTGCGGGGGGTGTGAGGGGGCGCCTGGTAGCTCGGGGGTGCGGGGTTCGTGGGCGGGTGCGGGTGAGGTGGGGCTTCTCGCGCAGTTCCCCGCGCCCTTGAGGGCCTACGGCCCTCTCGGGCCGGAACAGCACGGGGCGCAGCCCCTGCTTTTCCAGGGGCGTGGGGAACTGCGCGAGCAACCACGACGCACCCGCACCCGCCCACGAATCCCGCACCCCGAGCTCTTAGGCGCCCGAAAGCCCGCAAGGCGCACCCCCGCCCGCGCGCGGCCCACCCGCGTTCGTTACCTTTAGCGCGTGGACAAGAAGAACGCCCTGCGCGCCGGCGCCCTGGCTGCCGGTACGACGCTGATGATGCTGCTCATGTCGTCCCCCGCCCTCGCGCTGGTGCCCGACGACGGCGACGACCCGGGCCCGGGCCTCAGCGTGATCGAGACGCTCGGCCTCTTCGTCGTCGCGCCGCTCGCCCTGTTCGCGGTGATCACCGGCCTCGTCATGGTCCTGGACGGGTCCACGGACCGTCAGCCGAAGGCCAAGGCCAAGGCGAAGGCCTGACCGCCTCCGCCCCACCCTTCCTCAACACGTTCCGCCGAGGGCACCCTCCGCACACCAGTGCGCCGAGGGGGCCCTCGGCGCGTTGGCTCTGGGCCCGGTCTCCGCGCCCGCCCTACGCCCCGTGAGCCGTGAGATACCGCTGCACCGTCGGCCCCATCCACTCCACGATCTCCTCGCGGCTCAGCGCCACGGCCGGCGGGAACCGCAGGACGTAACGCGTCAGAGCCAGCCCCAGCACCTGTGACGCGCAGAGCGCGGCGCGGGTCCCCGCCTCCTCGGGGCGCGGGCACACATGCCGGGCGAGCGGCAGCAACTGGTCCCGGAAGACCCCCTGCATCCGTTCGGCACCCGCCTGGTTCGTGGTGCCGACCCGGAGCATCGCGGTGAGCATCTCGTTCTCCTCCCAGAGGTCGAGGAAATGGCTCACCAGCACCCGGCCCACCTCCCGCGCGTCGAACGCGCCGGGGTCCGGCAGCCGCAGGTCGACGTCGAGCGCCGCGGCGTACAGCCCCTCCTTCGAGCCGTAGTACCGCATGACCATCGACGGATCGATCCGCGCGTCCTTGGCGATCGCCCGGATGGTGGCCCCGTCGTACCCGTCGGCCGCGAATCGCTCGCGCGCCGCCCGGAGGATCGCGTGCCGGGTCGCGTCGGACCGGCGGGGTGCGGGTGGTGCCGTGTCGTTCATGCCAACAAACGTAGGCCAACAGCTGTTGACAGTCCAGGGCGGCGTCTCTACGTTTGACAACAAGCGTTGGCCAACAACCGTTGACCAACGCGTGTTGGCAGGAGGCCGCCATGAACGGCAAGCGCGACGACGACACCACCCGCACCCCTCGCCCCCAGAAGGTCCGCGACGCCCAGGACGCCCACGACCCCCGCGGCGTCGTCGTGGTGGGCGCCGGCCCCACCGGGCTGCTGCTCGCCGGCGACCTCGCCGCCGCCGGCGTCCCCGTCACCCTCGTCGAGAAGCGCGAGCACCGGATCAGCAACCTCTCCCGGGCCTTCGTCGCACACGCCCGCACCCTGGAGCAGCTCGACGCCCGGGGCCTCGCCGACGAGCTGGAGGCCAGGGGCCGGCGCCTCGACCGCATCGCCCTCTTCGGACGCCTCTCCGTCCGCCTCGACACCCTCCCCTCCCGCTTCAACCACCTCCTGGTGATCCCGCAGTATGAGGTCGAGGAGGTCCTGGAGCGGCGGGCGGTGGAGGCCGGGGTGCGGTTCCGGTACGAGACGGAGGTGACGGCGGTCGTGCAGGGCGAGGGCGAGGGTGAGATCGCGGGCGGCGCCGGGGGTGCGCACGGTGCCGGGAGCACGCACGGTGTCGCGGTCGACGTACGGACGGCGGACGGTGGCACCGACCGGCTGACCGCCGCGTACGTCGTCGGGACGGACGGGCACCGCAGCGCGGTCCGCGAGGCGGTGGGGCTGCCGTTCCCGGGGAAGTCCGTCATCCGTTCCGTGGTCCTCGCGGACGTACGGCTCGACGAACAGCCGGAGGAGGTGCTGACCGCGAACGCCGTCGGCGACGCCTTCGCCTTCATCGCACCCTTCGGCGACGGCTACCACCGGGTCATCGGCTGGCACCGGGGCCGTGACGTCCCCGACAGCGAGCCGCTCGACCTCGACGAGGTCAGGGAGATCACCCGGCTCGCGCTCGGCCGCGACTACGGCATGCGGGACGCCCGCTGGATGTCCCGCTTCCACTGCGACGAGCGCCAGGCCCCCGCGTACCGGGTCGGCCGGGTCTTCCTCGCCGGTGACGCCGCCCATGTGCACACCCCGGCCGGCGGGCAGGGCATGAACACCGGGCTCCAGGACGCCGCCAACCTGGGCTGGAAGCTCGCCGCCGTCCTGGGCGGCCACGCGGACCCCGCCCTTCTCGACAGCTACCAGGCCGAACGCCACCCCGTCGGCAGGGCCGTGCTCCGCAGCAGCGGCGGCATCGTCCGTCTCGCCATGGCCAAGTCCCCCTGGATGCTGGCGCTCCGCACCGCCCTGACCACCTTCGTCAACCACGTCCCCCCGGCCCGCACCCGCGCGATCGGCCAGATCACCGGGATCGGCTACGAGTACCCCGCCCCGCGCGGCGCTCACCGCCTGGTCGGCACCCGTGTGCCGGACGTCGCCCTGTCCACCGGGCGCCTCTACGAGGCCCTGCGCGGCGGCCGCTTCGTCCTCGTCGGCCCGCGCGGCGCGGACCGGTCCACCGCCCCCGACGGCCCCCAGGGCGCGGACGAGTCCCTCGTCCTCGGCGCGCGCAAGGACCGCCTCACCGCGGCGACCTGGACGGGCGACCGCCGCACCACCGTCCTCGTCCGCCCGGACGGCTACGTGGCCTGGGCGGCGGAGGACGCGGACGACGCGGCGGTCGAGGGGGCGCTCGCGCAGTGGGTGGGCGCGGCCGCCTAGCGGGTGGCTCGGGCGGCGCTCAGGACCCGCTCACGCCCCCGTGCCCACCACCAGCAGCCTCAACAGGTCGGCCAGTTGGCCGGCCTGTTCGTCGTTCAGGTGGGCGAGCGCCTCGGTCTGCACGGCGACGCCCGCTCCGGCGGCTTCGTCGATCAGGCGCAGGCCCTCCTCGGTGAGGGTGACCTGGAGGGCGCGGCGGTCGTGCGGGTCGGGGGAGCGGCGCAGGAGGCCCGCGCGTTCGAGCTTGTCGAGGCGGCCGGTCATGCCGCCGGTGGTGAGCATGAGCGTGGCGGAGAGCTGGCGCGGCGAGAGCGTGAACGGCTCGCCGGAGCGCCGCAGGGTCGCGAGCACGTCGAACTCGCCGCGCGAGATCCCGAACCGCCCGTACGTCTTCTCCATCAGGTCGCCGAGGGTCCGGGAGAGCCGGTTGACGCGGCCGAAGACCGCCATGGCGGTGGTGTCGAGGTCGGGCCGGGCGACCGCCCACTGGTCGATGATCGCGTCGACGGGGTCGCGGAGCGGCTGGTCGGGCTCGGAACGCGGGTTCATGAGGTGAGTATCCGACGCCGATGGGTCGGCCGCAAGAAACTGGCTTGACGGAAAGTTACTTAGCGCTAAGCTAATGGAGAGTAAGCTAAATCCTCGGGAAGGACGCGTCCCATGACCGCGCGCAGCGCACACGCCGGGCACACCGCGCACTCCGCACCCGCCGCGAGCCGGCTCTCCCTCATCGCCCTGACCGCGCTCGCCCCCATCTCCTGGGGCACCACCTATGCCGTGACGACGGAGTTCCTGCCGGCCGACCGCCCCCTGTTCACGGGCCTGGTGCGGGCGCTCCCGGCGGGCCTGCTGCTCCTGGCGATCTCCCGCACGCTGCCGCGCGGGATCTGGTGGGGGAAGGCCGCGGTGCTGGGCGCGCTGAACATCGGCGCCTTCTTCCCGCTGCTGTTCCTCTCCGCCTACCGGCTGCCCGGCGGAATGGCGGCGGTCGTCGGCTCGGTCGGCCCGCTCTTCGTCGCGGGACTGGCGACCGTGCTGCTGGGGGAGCGGCCCACCCTGCGCACCCTGCTCACCGGGATCGCCGCCGCCCTCGGCGTCAGCCTGGTCGTCCTGAAGGCGGCGGGCGCGCTGGACCCGGTCGGCGTCGTCGCGGCGCTGGCCTCCACGGCCTCCATGTCCACCGGCACGGTCCTCACCAAGCGCTGGGGCCGCCCGGCCGGTGTCGGGCCCCTCGCCCTCACCGGGTGGCAACTCACCGCGGGCGGCCTGCTGATCGCCCCGCTCGCCCTGCTCGTCGAGGGCGCGCCCCCGGCCCTGGACGGCCGGGCGATCGGCGGTTACCTCTACCTCGCCCTCGCCAACACCGCCGTCTCCTACTGGCTCTGGTTCCGGGGCATCGGCCGTCTCTCCGCCACCCAGGTCACCTTCCTCGGCCCTCTCTCTCCCCTCACGGCGGCCGTGGTCGGCTGGGCGGCGCTCGGTCAGGCCCTCACGCCCCTCCAGCTCCTGGGCATGGCCATCGCCTTCGGCGCGACCGTCCTGGGCCAGCTCCGCCCCCGCCCGACCCGCCCGACCCGCCCGACCGCGCCCAGGACCGGCCCCGCCAAGGACCACCGCTCACCGCGACCGACGACGACGGCGGGGGGCGCCCGGTGAGATCACCGGGCGCCCCCCGCCGTCATGGCGGCGGCTCTCGTCACTCCGAGGGGGCCGCCGCGTCCGCGGCCTGGGCCCGCAGGGCGCGTTCGACGCCCGAGCGGGACTCCGAGACCAGGCGGCGCAGGGCCGCGTTCGGCTCGGCCGTGGCGAGCCAGGTGTCCGTCTTGTGCAGGGTGTCGGCCGAGACCTGGACGGTCGGGTAGAGGCCGACCGCGATCTGCTGGGCGATCTCGTGGGAGCGGGAGTCCCAGATGGACTTGACGACCTCGAAGTACTTGTCGGTGTACGGGGCGAGGAGGTCACGCTGGTCGGTCTGGACGAAGCCGCCGATGACCGCTTCCTGGACCGCGTTGGGGAGCTTGTCCGACTCGACGACCTGCGACCAGGCCTCGGCCTTGGCCTCGGGCGTCGGGCGGGAGGCACGGGCGGTGGCCGCGTGACGCTCACCGGCGGCCGTCCTGTCGCGCTCGTACTCGCCGGCGATCTCCGCCTCGTCGTAGCGGCCCACGGCCGCGAGCCGCTGGACGAACGACCAGCGCAGCTCGGTGTCGACGGCCAGCCCCTCGATCGTCTGCGTCCCCTCCAGCAGGGCCTCCAGAAGGTCCAGCTGCTCGGGGGTGCGGGCGGTCGCGGCGAACGCGCGGGCCCACGCCAGCTGGTGGTCGGAGGCGGCCTCGGCCGCGCGCAGGTGCGCGAGCGTGGCGTCCGTCCAGCGCGTCAGCAGCGCCTCGCGGGCCGTCGGGTCGGCGTACAGCTCGATCGCCAGCTTCACCTGACGGTGCAGCGACTGCACGACACCGATGTCGGACTCCTTGCCGATGCCGGAGAGCACCAGGGACAGGTAGTCGCGGGTCGCGAGCTCGGCGTCGCGGGTCATGTCCCAGGCCGAGGCCCAGCACAGGGCGCGGGGCAGGGAGGACTCGAAGTCGCCGAGGTGCTCGGTGACGAAGGCGAGGGACTGCTCGTCGAGGCGGACCTTGGCGTACGACAGGTCGTCGTCGTTGAGGAGGACCACGGCCGGGCGGCGCCTGCCCACCAGCTGCGGCACGGCGGTCAGTTCACCGTCGACGTCCAGCTCGACCCGCTCGTCACGGACCAGCTTGCCGCTGTCGTCGTCCAGTTCGTACAGGCCGACCGCGATGCGGTGCGGGCGCAGCGTCGGCTCGCCCTTCGCGCCCGTCGGCAGCGCCGGGGCCTCCTGGCGGATCGCGAAGGAGGTGATGACGCCGTGCTCGTCGGTCTCGATCTCCGGGCGCAGGACGTTGATGCCGGCCGTCTCCAGCCACGCCTTCGACCAGGCCTTGAGATCGCGGCCGGAGGTCTCCTCCAGGGCGCCCAGCAGATCGGACAGGCGCGTGTTGCCGAACGCGTGCGCCTTGAAGTACGCCTGCACGCCCCGGAAGAACTCGTCCTGGCCGACGTACGCGACGAGCTGCTTCAGGACGGAAGCACCCTTCGCGTAGGTGATGCCGTCGAAGTTGACGAGGACGTCGTCCAGGTCGTTGATCTCCGCCATGATCGGGTGCGTGGACGGCAGCTGGTCCTGCCGGTACGCCCAGGTCTTCATGGAGTTGGCGAACGTGGTCCAGGAGTGCGGCCAGCGCGAGCCGGGGGCGTCCGCCTGGCAGGCGATCGACGTGTAGGTGGCGAACGACTCGTTCAGCCACAGGTCGTTCCACCACTCCATCGTCACCAGGTCGCCGAACCACATGTGGGCCAGCTCGTGGAGGATGGTCTCGGCGCGGACCTCGTACGCGGCGTCCGTCACCTTCGAGCGGAAGACGTACTGGTCGCGGATGGTCACCGCGCCCGCGTTCTCCATCGCGCCCGCGTTGAACTCCGGTACGAACAGCTGGTCGTACTTCTCGAACGGGTAGGCGTAGTCGAACTTCTCCTGGAACCAGTCGAAGCCCTGCCGGGTGACCTCGAAGATCGCGTCGGAGTCCAGGTACTCGGCGAGCGACGGGCGGCAGTAGATGCCGAGCGGCACGCTCTGGCCGTCCTTCTCGTACACGCTGTGCACCGAGTGGTACGGGCCGACGATGAGCGCCGTGATGTACGTCGAGATCCGGGGCGTCGGCTCGAAGACCCAGACGTCGTCCTTGGGCTCCGGCGTCGGCGAGTTGGAGATGACGGTCCAGCCGGACGGGGCCTTCACGGTGAACTGGAACGTGGCCTTCAGGTCCGGCTGTTCGAACGACGCGAAGACCCGGCGCGCGTCCGGGACCTCGAACTGGGTGTACAGGTAGGCCTGTTCGTCGACCGGGTCGACGAACCGGTGCAGACCCTCACCCGTGTTGGTGTAGGCGCAGTCGGCCACGACCCGCAGGACGTTGCGGCCCTCCAGCAGGCCGGGCAGCGCGATCCGGGAGTCCTCGAAGACCTCCGCCGGGTCCAGCGCGTCACCGTTGAGGGTCACCTCGTGGACGGTCGGGGCCACCAGGTCGATGAAGGACGTGGCGCCGTTCTCCGCGACGTCGAAGCGCACCGTGGTCACGGACCGGTAGGTGCCGCCCTCCTGCGCGCCGGAGAGGTCGAGATCGATCTCGTACGAGTCGACGCTGAGCAGCGCCGCCCGCTGCTGAGCCTCGTCGCGGGTCAGGTTTGTGCCAGGCACGCGGTCATCTCCTCGGTATGTGTGGGTTGCGCCATCCTTCCATGGCACCGGCGGCGAGCGCGATGTCCGTTTCCCGCGCCGACACGGCGCCGCTCACCCGACGACCGGGGCACCCGAGCGAGCCGTTCACAGCAGAGGAGGAAGGAGCGGACGGGGCCGATCCGATGCCGTACCGCACATACCGGCGGGGCGGCCGCCCCGGGTGGGGTGGCCGCCCCGTCAGGACGTGAGGTGCGCCTACTTCTCGCTCAGCTCCGCCGCCACCAGCTCCGCGATCTGGACCGCGTTCAGCGCGGCGCCCTTGCGGAGGTTGTCGCTGGAGACGAACAGGGCGAGGCCGTTGTCCACGGTCTCGTCGGCGCGGATGCGGCCGACGAAGGAGGGGTCCTGGCCGGCGGCCTGGAGGGGGGTCGGGATGTCGGAGAGGGCGACGCCCGGGGCACCGGCCAGCAGCTCGGTCGCGCGCTCCACGCTGATCGGGCGGGCGAAGCGGGCGTTGACCTGGAGGGAGTGCCCGGAGAAGACCGGGACACGGACACAGGTGCCGGAGACCTTGAGACCGGGGATCTCCAGGATCTTGCGGGACTCGTGGCGGAGCTTCTGCTCCTCGTCCGTCTCGTGCAGACCGTCGTCGACGATCGAACCCGCGAGCGGGAGCACGTTGAAGGCGATGGGCCGCTTGTAGACGCCGGGCTCGGGGAAGTCGACCGCCGAGCCGTCGTGCGTCAGCTTGTCCGCGTCGGCCGCGACCTTCTGGACCTGGCCGTGCAGCTCGGCGACGCCCGCGAGACCGGAGCCGGAGACCGCCTGGTAGGTGGCGACGACCAGCGCTTCGAGGCCCGCCTCCTCGTGCAGCGGACGCAGGACCGGCATGGCGGCCATCGTCGTGCAGTTCGGGTTGGCGATGATGCCCTTGGGGCGGTCCGCGATCGCGTGCGGGTTCACCTCGGAGACCACGAGGGGCACCTCGGGGTCGCGGCGCCACGCGGAGGAGTTGTCGATCACGACCGCGCCCTGCGAGGCCACCTTCTCGGCCAGCGCCTTCGAGGTCGCGCCGCCCGCGGAGAACAGGACGATGTCGAGGCCGGAGTAGTCGGCGGTCGCCGCGTCCTCGACCGTCACGCCGTCGATGACCGAACCGGCCGAGCGGGCGGACGCGAACAGGCGCAGCTCGCGCGTCGGGAAGTCGCGGTCCTTGAGGATCTTGCGCATGACCGTGCCGACCTGACCGGTGGCTCCGACGATTCCGACCCTCACGGCGACTCCTTTGACGTGGCTTGTGTGTGTCTGCGGCATGGCCGAGGCCTTTCCATCATGCGGTCAGCCCGGGTCCGCCTGTCCAATCCTTTGACCGGAACGCCCAAGGGACGGGACGGCCCCGCCCCCGCCAGGGGAGCCGCTTCTTCGGGTGGCACCCCTGCTGAGCTGGAGAAATTCGCCCTACGGCGGCTCCGTGCCGCAAGCTGTGCTGCCTCGCCCCTGCCCACGCCGACCGGGTGCACGCGAAGGTGTGACGTACGCCTCTGCGCCGAACCGTGAAAGACGTGCCGAACCCGCCGAACGTTTCGGCCCGCGGCGGCGTCGTAGGGGAAACGCGGGAGGGGAGGGGTGGCTGTGCTGCGCAGAAAGGCGCGCCACGTCCAGGGGGTCCAGGAGCCGGACGACCCACTGGACGCGGCCCAGGAGCGGCGGGTGCGTGCCGTGCTCGCGCTCGGCGGTGTGCCGCAGTCGGACCTGCTGGACGGGGTACAGCAGGTACGGCTGCGGCTGCTGGAGCGGGCCGCGAGCGGCCGGGAGGCGCCGCGGGACGTGTCCGCGTGGGCGGCGGTGGTCGCCTCCAACCTGGCGATGGACTGGCACCGCGCCAAGCGCCGCCAGGAGCGCCTGGGGGAGCGGCTCGCCTCGCTGCGCCAGCACGAGCACCCCTCGGGCGAGGACTCCAGCGTGCTCTCGCTCGCCGTCGCCCGAGGCCTGGACGAGCTGCCCGACGCCCTGCGTCAGGTCCTCGTCCTGCGCTTCTACGCCGACCTGCCGGTACGCGGGATCGCCGACGAGCTCGGCATCCCCGAGGGCACGGTCAAGAGCAGGCTCCACTCGGCGGTCCGCGCCCTGCGTACCCGCCTGCACGAGGACGAGGTGGTGTGACATGACCGCCCGGGACGACAGCCGACGCGACACCGAGCAGGAGGCGCTCCGCGCCCACGAGGGCCCTCCGCCCGACGGCCACGGCCACGACGGCCACGGACAGGACGGCCACGGACAGGACGGGCCCGCGCACGACGAGCCCACGTACGACGGGCCCACGCACGACGGCACCGCCTACGCCGGCATGGACGCGCTGATGGCGGCCCTTCTCGACGAACCGTTGCCCGAGGACGCCCTGCGGGACGCCGAGTACGTGGCGTCCCACGAGGCGGCCGTCGCCGACCTCGCACTGCTGCGGGAGCAGCTGGGGCTGATCGGCGAGGCGCTGGCGGCGCCGGGCGAGGACGCCGCGACCGGGGTCGCGCCGGGGCGAGTGGGGGCCGCGCGGCCGGGGGACACGGCCGGTGCCGAGACGGAACCCGGGCCGGTGTCCGGGCCCGCGTCGGCCCCCACCGCGTCGGTGACCCCCCTGCCGTCGCGGCCGTCCCGCGCCCGGCGCGCGCTGCGGATCACCGGTGGCACCCTCGCCGCCGCGGCCGCCGCCTCCGTGGTCCTCGTCATCGGCTGGGGGGTCATGCAGACCGGTGACGGGGCGGACGGGGCGGACAGCGCGAAGTCGTCCGACGCCAGTGTCTCCGAGCAGTCGAGCGGGGACACCGGCAAGCACGACAACGGCGGCCGGGGGGACGACTCCGCCTCGCTCAGCCGGGAGGGGTACGTGGCCTGCGCCCGCACGATCGTGGAGGGCACCGTCACCGAGGTCGAACCCGTGCCGGGGGCCGAGCAGGACCGGATCACGGTGGAGGTGGACCACTGGATCAAGCCCGACAAGGGCGAGGACCGGATCGTCTTCCCGATGAGCCAGGACGTCGACCCCCGTCTGAAGAAGGGCGACCACGTCCTCCTCGGCATCCCCCGGGACAGCGCGCAGCCGGACATCTGGACCACGAAGGACGCGGAGATCGCCCGCGAGCGGGCCTGGATCGAGGCGGCGCTGCCGGAGTCGGAGCGGATCAAGTGCGGAGGCTGACCCGCTGAACGAACGGCGAAGCCGGAGGGGGAGCAGAGCGAAGGGGCGGGTGTCCATCCGGACACCCGCCCCTCCGTTCGCCTCAGTACGGCTCACTCACTACCGACGCACTACGGCGTGACCTTCTCGATCCGCACGCTGCCGGTGCCCGCGGCGGTGCCCCGCGCGTTCACCAGCTGCACCTGGCCGAAGAACTCCCGGCCGGCCGGGGCCTCGGCGGCCGCGACGACGTCACCGGAGACGGTGGCCGATGCGCCCGTGCCGAGCTTGACGGCGGTGTCCGCGACCTTCACCTCGCCGAGGGCGGAGGAGAAGAAGACGTCGCGGTAGTCGTACGCGGTCGACCCGGCCGGAACCGCGTAGCCGACGACCTCGATGGTGTACGTACCGGCGGCCGGCTTCGGCACGGAGACGGACTCCTCGGAGTCACCGTCCGCGGAGCTCCCGACCTCGGTGCCCGCGGCGTCGTAGACGTACAGGTCCAGGTCGGCGCCCGTGTCCGCCGTGTTGCCGATGGTGACGTCCAGGGACTCGGCGCCCGCGGGCACCTCGACCGTGGTGGTCTGGGTGACACCGGTGGCGATGGTCGGCCGGTCGGTCTTGGCCGAGCCCAGCGGGCCGCCCACCAGCTTGCCGTCGACGGGGGCGAGAGCGTTGGTCACCTTCCAGGTGGCGGCGGTCGGGGTGCCGACCTTGGCCTCGGGGACGGTGACGACCTCAGGGTCGAAGCTCGCGCCGTAGACCGCGAAGTTCAGCTTGTAGGGGTTGTCGAGCAGCGGCGACGTACGGCGCGACTCGACCTCGATCTCCCAGACACCGGGCTGCGGGTTGGCGTACGAGCGCACGTCCGGCTTGCAGCCGTTGCCGTCGAGGTAGTTGTTGTAGCAGGACAGCGAGCTGGTGCTCTCGACCGCCAGGCCGTACGGGTGGTTGGCGATGAACCGGGTCTGGCTCTTGTCCTTCAGCCCGCTGATCGCGACCTCGAGGGTCTTGGCGCCCTCGGGGACGGTGATGAAGTACGACTTGAAGGAGTTGCGCTGGACCGTGCCGGACGCCGAGTGGGTGTACTTCAGCGGCGTGGACGCGACCACCGTGTTGAGGACCTGCCGGTCGATGCCGACGGTCTTCGGGTCGTCGATCTCCAGGATCGCGCTGCTGATGCCGGAGTTCTCCGGCTTGGCGGCGATCTTCACGGTGACCGGCTTGTTGAGCGGCAGGGAGACCTCGTCGTCGCCGACGATCCGGAACGTGTCGTCCCGGTTGTTCTCCAGGTGCAGCTCGTGGCGGATCGCCTTGTCGGCGCCGGAGGTACGGGTGACGGTCACCTCGTACGTCTTCTTCTGCCCGACCTTCAGGCCGCCCTCACGGTCGTAGATGCCGGTGCCGAAGCCCGGCGTCTTCAGCGCGAAGTCGATCGCGGTGTCGACGGGTGCCTTGACCGAGTACTCGTGCGCGGTCGCGCCCTTCTTGATCGACTTCCACGCGTCGACGATGTTCATCAGGCCCGCGCCCTCGGCGTACGCCTGGACGCCGCTGATGTGGTCGGCGGTCGAGGTCAGCGCGGTGCGCAGCTTCACGGGCGTCAGGTCGATGCCCTTCTGCTTCGCGGCGCTGAGCAGCAGCGCGGAGGCGCCGGCCGCCTGCGGGGAGGACATCGAGGTGCCGTTGAGCATCTGGTAGCCGGCCGGGAGCGTGTAGCCCGCCTCGGGGGCGATGACGCCCGGCAGCCAGGTCTGCGCGGTGTTGACCGCGGCACCGGGCGCCACCAGGGTCGGCGTGAAGCCGCCGTCCTCACGCGGGCCGCGCGAGGAGAAGTTGAACAGCTGGTAGTCCTTGGCGACCTGCGAGCCGTAGTTGGAGGCCCAGGTCTCCTTGGAGATGGCCGCGCCGACCGAGATGACCTTGTCGGCCAGGCCAGGGTCGCCGATCGTGTTGGCACCCGGACCGGAGTTGCCGGCCGAGATGACCAGCTGGACGCCGTAGGTGTCGATGAGGCGCGTGTAGAGCTCGGCGCGCGCGTTGTTGCCGTCGTTCAGTGCCGGGAGGCCGCCGATCGACATGTTGACGATGTCGACACCGCGGTTGACGACGAGGTCGATCATGCCCTCGGTGAGCGCCACGTTGGTGCAGCCGGGGCCGAACTCGCAGGCGCGGGAGGAGACGATCTGCGCGCCGGGAGCGGCGCCGTTCATCTTCCCGCCGAACAGGCCCTTCGCGGCGGTGATGCCGGCGACGTGGGTGCCGTGCTCGCTGGAGATGAGACCGATGTTGACGAAGTCGGCCTTCTTGCCGACCCAGTCGCCCCCGAAGGGGTCCATCGGGACGTCCTTGCGGTACTCCACGACGAACGGCTGGCGCTCGGCGACGTCGGTCGACGGGTCGTCGGTGCCGAAGTAGCCGATCTGGTAGCCGTCCTTGTACGGCTTCATCGGCTTGTCGTCGGTGAAGTCGAAGTTCTGGTTGACGTCGACGGTGACCGTGCCGGCCGCCGCGTCGTAGAGCACGCCCCACGTGTCGGTGGTGTCGCCGTCGCGGTTCACGTCGCCCGCCGCGTCACCGGCCGCCGTGATCGACTCACGGAAGAGGTTGACGGAGTACGAGCCCGCGGGCGCAGTCCAGGTCCGGCCGCCGTAGGTGAAGGTGGGACCGGCGACCGAGTTCGTCATCGGGCGCCAGCTGCCGTCGCCGTCGACGATCGGGTCGGTGGACGTCACCCAGTCGACGATCTTGCGCTCGCCGGTGGTGGTCTTCTGCAGCGCGGGGTGCCCGAGGTCGACGCCGGAGTCCAGGACGCCGATGGTGATGCCCCGGCCGTCCGCCTTCGGGTTCTGCTTCACGAAGTCGACGGCGCCCGTCTCGAAGGACGGGTTGTACGGGTTCTCGGCCGGGGTGTTCTTGCCCGGAGCCGGGTAGGTCTTCGCCGTCGTGGCCTGCGACTTCGCGTCCTTGTCCGAGACCGGCGAGGGGTCGTCGAGGACGATCTCCTGGCGCAGGTCGATGCCCTGGACGGAGGAGAGCTTCGCGGCGGCCGAGATGGCCGAGTCGGCGCTCTTGGTCGGGACCGTGGCGCGGACGTAGCCGAGCTTGTCGTAGGTACGGCCCACGGAGCTGCCCTTGACCGCGTCCAGCTGCTCGGCGACCTGTTCGGTCTTGCCGGGCGTGGTGGCGATCATCATCGTGACGTTCTTGTCGCCGTCGGCCTTGGCCTCGGCGAGCAGATCGGCGTCGGTCGAACCGAGCTTGTCGTGCGCGGACTTGACGCCGCCGTCCGCCGGGACGGCGGCGGACGGGTCGTCCGCCGAGAAGGCCATGGGTATCGGCCCGGCCGCGGAGAGCGCGGCGACCAGTCCCGCGGCCACGGCTATCCGGGCCACGCGTCTCGCACCCGGGCCAGAGCCGGGGTGGGGGGTGAGGGTCATCAGCATCCCTGTAGGTAAGGAATTCAGGTGAGAACGAACATTGATGATCCGAGCGGCGGGTTCGGATCGGTCCGGTCCGTTATGCGGTGCCGGATGATCGCTCAGCCTTACCGAAGTGACACATGTTTGGGGAGGGTTGACCGAGGCGGGATTGTGTCATGGCGTAAACCCGCCACCCGGCATGGGGGCGATGACCGTGCATGAGCGGACATTTTGGCTAACGTCTGTGCATGCGCCAGGAGTTGAGGGTGGCGGCCTACGCCGTCTGTGTACGCGACGGACAGCTGCTGCTGGCCCGCTGGGTCGCCAAGGACACCGGGGAGAAGCGGTGGACCCTGCCCGGCGGCGGCATGGACCACGGCGAGGACCCCTACGCCACGGTCGTCCGGGAGGCCGCCGAGGAGACCGGCTACACCGTCGAGCCCACGGTCCTCCTCGGCATCGACACCGGCCGGCGCACCTACGCCCGCCGCCTCGGCGCCCGCGCCGACCACCAGGCCCTCCGCATCGTCTACGAGGCCCGTGTCACCGGCGGCGACCTCCGCCACGAGACCAACGGCTCCACGGACATGGCCGCCTGGCACCCCCTGGACGAGATCCCGACCCTGGAGCGGGTGGGCCTGGTGGACGTGGGCCTACGCCTGTGGCGGGAACGCCCGGAGAACGGCCACCTGATACCACCGGTGACCCTTTAGCGGCGCGGGGCAGTACTGAACATGCGGCTACCGCCGCGGGGCGCGGGCGACCACCACGCACCCGCAGATACATCATCACCGAAGCTCCCACGGCGAACAGGTGCCCTACCCCATCAGATGAACATGGAGTGACCCCTTCCCGGCCCTCTTCCTCACATTCGGGAACCCCCAGGGGACGCACCCCGCCCCCGAAGATCGACGTACGGTGATCGGCGCCACCCGTTGCGACGTCGTTAACGTCCAGGCCACCCCCGCTGCCAAGCATCGAGGAAGAGCGGGAACCCCACTCCGGCCCCCACCGCGGAGCGGCCCCGCGACCACTTCCGACGCGTTCGCACTCGGGGAGACCGCGCCATGTCGCGCATACGCTCAGTCGCTGCCGCCGCCACCAACCCTGACCGCCGGGCCTTCCTCGCCGCCACCGGCGCGGTCGGCCTCGCCGCGGGCGTCGGCTTCGCCCTGCGGCCGGAGACCGAAGCCCACGCCGCCGCCTCCACCGCCGGCCGTGCCGCGGCCACCGAGGTCCCCTTGGCCAACCTCTCCAACAGAGAGGCCCCGGCCGCGCCCCTCGCGCCGTACACCCGGGGCACCACCCTCGCCTCGGTCGCCGCGCCCCGCGGCTCCTCCGGCTACCGCCGCCTCGGCTCCGGCCCGGCCTGGGCGCGGGTCGTGCGCGGCGACCTCGCCACCCCCAAGGCCGGCCGCGAGAAGCGCCGTACGACCCTGGCGTCCTTCGTGCAGTTCACCGATCTGCACGTGGTCGATGTCCAGCACCCGCTGCGCTACGAGTACCTGCGCGCCCAGACCGCCAGCGCGTGGCGGCCCCAGGAGGCGCTGTCCGTGGCCGGCGCCGTCTCGCTCGTCGAGCGGGTGAACGCGCTGCGCGGCGCCCCGGTGACCGGCTCCCCGCTCCACTTCGTGATGACGACCGGCGACAACACCGACAACAACTCCCGCACGGAACTGGACTGGTTCCTGAAGGTGATGAGCGGCGGCCGTGTCACCCCCAACTCCGGTGACCCGCGCCGCTACGAGGGCGTCCAGAACAGCGGCCTGAAGCTCTACTGGCAGCCCGACGCGGCCCTGCGCGACGCCGACAAGCAACTCGGCTTCCCCCGCCTGGACGGCTTCCTGGCCGCCGCGATCCGCGAGGTCAACAGCCCCGGCCTGAACGTCCCCTGGTACTCCACGGTCGGCAACCACGACTCCCTCCCGGGCGGCTGCTACGCCCCCGGCGACTCCTTCTTCGCGGACTTCGCGGTCGGCGGCAAGAAGCTGATGACGCTGGACGAGCAGGTCGGCAAGGCCCTCTGGGACAACGTCAAGAGCGGCGGCGACCCCAAGGGCGCCGACTGGAAGGCCGTCCTCAAGGCCCAGGCGAAGAAGATGCGTTCGGTCACCCCGGACGAGAACCGCGCCCCCTTCACCCCGCAGGAGTACCTCCGGGCCCACCTGGACCCGGCCCACACCGGCCCCGGCCCGGTCGGCCACGGCTACTCGCAGGCCAACCTCGACGCCCGCACCCAGTACTACGCCTTCCGCGTCGCCGACGACGTCATCGGCATCAGCCTCGACTCCACCGACCCCGGCGGGCACTACGAGGGCTCGCTCGGCACGGCCCAACTCAAGTGGCTGGACCGTACGTTGAAGGAGGCGGCCAAGGACGGCTCGTACGCCGTCGTCTTCAGCCACCACACCAGCAAGTCGATGCGCAACCTGCGCAAGGACCCCGCCCGCCCCACGGAGGCCCGGCACGGCGGCGACGAGGTACTGGCCCTGCTCGGCCGCCACCGCAACGTACTGGCCTGGGTGAACGGTCACAGCCACCGCAACCGCATCACCCCGCACTCGGCATCGGGCGGCGGCTCGTTCTGGGAGATCTCCACGGCCTCCCACATCGACTTCCCCCAACTCGCCCGCGTCATCGAGCTGGTGGACAACAAGGACGGCACGCTCTCCGTCTTCACCACCCTGATCGAATCGGCCGCCCCGCACGCCACCGACTTCACGGACCTCTCGCAGACCGGCCTCGCCGCCCTCTACCGTGAGCTCTCCTACAACGCCCCCGGCCGCCGCGACACCCTCACCGGCAAGGCCGGCGACCGCAACACCGAGCTGGTCCTCCGCAAGGGCTGAAACACGCTCAACCGGTGTCGACCCGCTCAACCCGGGTCTGCGATGCCGTGTCCCCTTTCGCGACCGGACGTTCTCGGAGTCACCGAGAGGACCGGGCGAAGGGGGAGAACCACATGTCAGCAGGTACGACACGCACAGCACACGCGGTCCGCACAGCCCGCACGGGACGCAGGACCCGTACGGCACGCGCGGGTCTCGTGGCCGCCACCGCCGTCGTCGCGGCGCTGGCGCTCGCCGCTCCGGCGGTCGCGGCGGCACCCGCCGCCGCGTCGGCCGGAGGCGACCACCGCGCGACGCGGAAGGCCATGGACGCCAATGTCGAGGACGGCGTCGTCGGCATCGCGGCCCAGGCGAAGGACGAACGCGGTGTCTGGAAGGCGACGTCGGGCGTGGGCGACCTCAGGACGGGCAAGCCACGCTCGGCCCACGACCACTTCCGCGTCGGCAGCATCACCAAGACCTTCACCGCCACCGTGCTGCTCCAACTGGCGGCCGAGGGCAGGCTGTCGATGGACGACACGGTGGAGAAATGGCTGCCGGGCGTGGTGCGCGGCAAGGGCCACGACGGCCGCCGGGTGACGCTGCGCCAACTCCTCAACCACACCAGCGGAATCGCCGAGTACACCTCGGACGAGCAGTTCGTGAAGGACGTGTTCCTCGCCGAGGGGTTCCTCAAGAACCGTTACCGCACCTGGACCCCGCGCCAACTGGTCGGCATCGCCATGAAGCACGAGCCGACCTTCGCCCCGGGCACCGACTGGAGCTACTCCAACACCAACTACGTCCTCGCCGGCCTGGTGATCGAGAAGGCCACCGGCAACCCGTACGGCGACGAGGTCCGCGCCCGGATCATCGAACCCCTCGGCCTGCGCGACACGAAGGTCCCCGGCACCGTCCCCACCCTCCCCGGCCCGCACAGCCGCGCCTACTCCAAGCTGGCGGAGACGCCGGAGGGCAGGACGTACGACGCGACGCCGCTCAACCCCTCGATCGCCGGCGCCGCGGGCGAGATGATCTCCGACGCAGACGACCTCAACAGCTTCTACTCCGCCCTGCTGCGCGGCAAGCTCCTCCCGAGGAAGCAGCTCGCCGAGATGAAGACCGTCGTCCCCGTCGACGGCGACCGCGGAGGCTACGGCCTCGGCCTCATCACCTACACACTCTCCTGCGGCGTCCGGCTCTGGGGCCACAGCGGCGGCATCCACGGCTCCCTCTCCGAGACCGCCACCACCGCCGACGGCCGCCACACCCTCACCTACAACTTCAACAGCGACTGGACGGGCGACAGCCTGCCGATCATGGAGGCGGAGTTCTGCACGAAGTAGCCCCCGCCCTGACATGAGGAAGGGCCGCCGAGGTGATCGGCGGCCCTTCCCCTCCCCTCCTGGTGGTCCGAGTTCCCGGTTACCGGGGAAGCACCACGACGTACGCCGCCGGATCTCGGTCGCACGACGCCATCAACGCGGTGCGGACGACGGCCGCCTGCTGCTCCAGCGAGTCACGCAGCTTCCGCGGCGTGACGTGCACGACGGTGATGCCGAGCCGCTCCAGCACCTCGCGCTTGCGGGCGTACTCCGACCACAGCGCGTCGTCCTCCTGGCGCGGGGCCCGCGTGTCCAGTTCGACCGCGACGGCCTGCTCCGGCCAGTACGCGTCGAGGCCGCCGAGGTGCGGCCCGCCCGGGAGGCGGAGGTCCACGTTCCAGACGGGGTCCGGGAGGGCGTGCTCGCGGACCATCCGGTACAGGTGGTCCTCCGCGACGGCCCGTCCCTCCGCGAGCAGCGACTCCACCGCGTCGGCCACGTGCGGACGGTTCAGCAGCCGCGCCTCCGTCAACTCCCGGATGACGGCGGCGGGTTCGGTGTGCCCGCCGCGCACCGCCTCCGTGAGCAGTCTGCGCACGGTGGCCGCGTCGGAGAGCTCCCCGGCCGCGTCCGCGAGGGCGCGCGGCACGGGGGCGACGGGCAGGCCGGTCACGTACGACGGGGTCGGCACGGCCGGGGTGCGCACGATCCGCGCGCACCCCACGGTCCGCAGCCGTCGCAGCCGCGGGACCAGGACGTCGATCGTGTCGAGGGACGGGAGCGGGGGAGCGGAAGCGAAGCCGTGCAGCGTCAGGGCGGCGAGCCCGGTGATCACCGCGTCCGGGTAGCGGGGTGCCGCCGCCGGACGGGGCTCGTCGGCGTTCGGCTGCGCGGGTACCCCGGCGACGCCGCCGGCCCCGGTGGAGGTCTCGCGGAAGGGGGAGCGGGCCGCGTACGAGAGCACCGCGTGCAGGCGCTCCTCCGAGGTGGGCGGGCCCGGGTGCAGCAGGAACACACCCGGCAGGATCTGCTGCCAGGAGCCACCGGGCCGGCACTGCTCGTTCGTCTCGGCGGCGGTGACACCCTGCGCGCGCAGCTGCGCGGCCGTCAGCACCCGGCGCGTGACGTCCGAGAGGCGACGGAGGGGGCGGGGGGAGAGCGGGGTGTTGTGCGTCATGACCCGGAGGTTCCCGCGTCGGACCCGCCCATGAACCTCTGTTACACGCCCGTCGACAAATCCGGACAAGACCGCACTAAAGTACGTGCGTTCGACTGCCGATATCCGCTGGTCCGGGCGGGGGCCGAAAAAGGTTACGGCTCTGATTACCCGAATTTCGTAACTCTGAACCGGGTCCGGGGCGCCCATGAGCTCGGGGACGCGTGTACTCGGGCGGCCGCGGGGCCGCGGGGGACTGCTCGCGCAGTTCCCCGCGCCCCTCAAAGGGCCACGCCCTCGCGGTAGTTACCCCGCCGCCGCGTCACACTCCTGACCCCGCAGCCCCCGGGCCAGGTCGTCCCGGGCCTCGATCACCAGCCTCCGCAGCGCCGGTGCCGCCGACTCGTGCGAGGCGAGCCACGCGTCCGTCGCCTCCAGCGTCCCCGGCGAGTCCTGGAGCGACGGGAACAGCCCCCGCACCACGTCCATCCCGATCTGGATGGACCGCTCGGCCCACACCCGCTCGATCACCTCGAAGTACTTCACCGCGTACGGAGCCACCAACTCCCGCTGCGACGGCCGCGCGAACCCCGCGATCGTCGCCTCGACCAACGCGTTGGACAGCTTGTCCGACTCCACGACCGACGCCCACGCCTGCGCCTTGACCGCGGCGGACGGTCGCGCCGCCAGACACCGCACCTGATGCCGCTTCCCGGAGGCCGTGTCGTCCCGCGCCAACTCGGCGGCCAGGGCGCCCTCGTCGGCGGCCCCGTGCGTCGCCAGCGGCTCCAGGAAGGCCCACCGCAGCTCCTGGTCGACCTCCAGCCCGTCGACCTTCTCGGTCCCGGTCAACAGACCTTGCAGCACTGCCAGTTCGGCCTCGTCCGACGCCACCGAAGCGAAGAACCGGGCCCAGGTCAGCTGGTGCTGGCTCCCCGCCTCGGCGGCCCGCAGCTCCCGCAGCGCACCCTCCGCGAGCAGTCGGCCCCCGGTCTCCCGCCACTGGGGCGCCGCGTAGTGAGTCAGCGCCGAATTGGCCCACGCGTGCAGCATCTGCAGCACCCCGATGTCGGACTCGCGCCCGGCGAAGCGCAGCACCAGGTCGACGAAGTCCCGCGCCGGCAGCAGCGCGTCCCGCGTCAGGTTCCACAGCGCCGACCAGCACAGCGCCCGCGCCAGCGGGTCGGTGATGTCCCCGAGCCCGGCCCGCAGCGTGTCCAGTGACGCCGCGTCGAACCGGATCTTGCAGTACGTCAGGTCGTCGTCGTTGACCAGCACCAGCGCGGGCGCCTCGGCCCCCGCCAGCTCGGCCACGACCGTACGCGGCCCGTCGACGTCCACCTCGGCGCGCGCGTACCGCTCCAGCGCGCCGGAGCCGCCCTCCCCGTCGGCGTCCGCGCGCCGGTACAGACCGATCGCCACCCGGTGCGGCCGCAGTTCGGGGTGCGACTCCGCCGCCTCCTGCACCACTGCCAGCTCGTCGATCCGGCCCTCGGCGTCCAGGAGCACCTGCGGGGTGAGGGAGTTGACCCCCGCCGTCTGCAGCCAGGCCCGCGACCAGGACGCCATGTCCCGGCCGCTGGTCTCCTCCAGGACCGACAGCAGGTCGCCCAGCTTCGTGTTGCCGTACGCGTTCCGCTTGAAGTAGCGCCGGGCGCCCTCCAGGAACGCCTCGCGCCCCACGTACGCCACCAGCTGCTTCAGTACGGACGCGCCCTTGGCGTAGGTGATCCCGTCGAAGTTGAGCTTGGCGTCCTCCAGGTCACGGATGTCGGCCGTGATCGGGTGGGTGGAGGGCAGCTGGTCGGCGCGGTACGCCCAGGACTTGCGGTTGTTGGCGAAGGTGACCCAGCCGTTGGTGAAACGGGTGGCCTCGACCATCGAGAAGGAGCCCATGAAGTCCGCGAAGGACTCCTTCAGCCACAGGTCGTCCCACCACACCATGGTCACCAGGTCGCCGAACCACATGTGCGCCATCTCGTGCAGGATGACGTTGGCCCGCCGCTCGTACGACGCCCGGGTGACCTTGCCCCGGAAGATGAACTCCTCGCGGAAGGTGACCAGCCCCGGGTTCTCCATCGCGCCGAGGTTGTACTCGGGCACGAACGCCTGGTCGTACTTCCCGAACGGGTACGGGTAGTCGAAGTGGTCGTGGAAGAAGTCCAGGCCCTGCTTGGTGATCTCGAAGACGTCGTCGGAGTCGAAGTAGGGGGCGAGACCCTTGCGGCACATCGCGCCGAGGGGGATCTCCAACCGCGTACCGTCCTCGAAGACCCGCTCGTAGGTGTCCGTCACATAGTGGTACGGGCCCGCGACGACCGCCGTGATGTACGTCGAGATCGGCTTCGTCTCCGCGAACCGCCACACCCCGTCCGTCCGCTCGCCGGCCCCGTTGCTCCACACGACCCAGTCCTCGGGCGCGCGCACCTCGAAGCGGTACGGGGCCTTGAGGTCAGGCTGCTCGAAATTGGCGAAGACGCGGCGCGAGTCGGCCGGCTCGTACTGCGTGTAGAGGTAGACCTCGCCGTCCTCGGGGTCGACGAAGCGGTGCATGCCCTCGCCGGTGCGGGAGTAGGCGCACTGGGCGTCGACCACCAGCTCGTTCTCGGCGGCCAGGTCGTCCAGGGTGATCCGGGAGCCGTCGAAGACCTCGCTCGGGTCGAGGTCCTTGCCGTTGAGGGAGACGGCCGTCACACGCGGCGCGACCAGATCGGCGAAGCTCGTGGCGCCCGGGTCGGCGCACCGGAAGCGGATGGTCGTCACCGACCGGAACGTACGCGGTTCGCCGCCGAGGTCACCGGAGTCCCCGACGGCGGACCGCAGGTCGAGGGAGACCTCGTAACCGTCGACGGACAACAGCGCGGCCCGCTCCTGGGCCTCGTCACGGGTCAGATTCTCACCGGGCACGGGCGGCACTCCCTCGGGGTGGTGTTCAGTATGCGGACAGCCTGATCCTGCCATGCACCACGGGAATGGCCGGAGCGGTCCTTGGTGTTGCCGGGTTTGTTGCCCGGGAGACCGAGCCCGCACGACTCCGCCTTCGTAGCCCTTTCAAGCCCCTTCAACCCCTTTCGAGGAGAACCATGTCCGAGCAGACCTCCGGCAAGACCCCTGTCGACTTCTGGTTCGACCCGCTGTGCCCCTGGGCCTGGATGACCTCGCGCTGGGTCCTGGAGGTGGAGAAGGTCCGGGACATCGAGGTCCGCTGGCACCTGATGAGCCTCGCGGTCCTCAACGAGCCCAAGATCGACGAGCTGCCCGAGGAGTACCGCGAACTGCTGGCCACCAAGGCCTGGGGCCCGGTGCGGATCGTGATAGCCGCCCAGCAGGAGCACGGCCCCGAGGTGCTCGGCGACCTCTACACCGCGCTCGGCACCCGGATCCACAACCAGGGCGAGGGCCCCGAGAAGGAGACGGTCGCCGCCGCGCTGAAGGACGTCGGCCTGCCCGAGTCCCTCATGGACCACTGGGACGACACCCCGTACGAGGCCGAGTTGCGCGCCTCCCACAAGGAGGGCATCGACAAGGTCGGCCAGGACGTCGGCACCCCCGTCATCGCCGTCCCCGGCGCCGACGGCGAGCAGATCGCCTTCTTCGGCCCGGTCGTCACCCCCGCGCCGAAGGGGGAGGAGGCCGCCCGGCTCTGGGACGGCGCCCTCCTCGTCGCCTCGGTCCCCGGCTTCTACGAGATCAAGCGCACCCGCACGAAGGGCCCCGACTTCAGCAACTTGATTTCTTAGGGCTCGGTTCGCCTCCGGGGCGCTCGTGCCTGTGTCGAGACGGCGATCGTGCTCGGCCCTCCTTCGTCGGGCCTCCGCGCGTTCGCCGTCTCGACACAGGCGCGCCCCTTCGGCTCACTCGCCGTAGGTGGCCGTCGGCTCAGTCGCCCTTCGGTGACCGGTGGCCGTAGCACCGGGAAAAGCTCACCGGAAGGACTCGGGCAGGGTCAGGCCCTCGCTCTGCCTGCCGTACGGCTGGACGAAGAGGCAGCGGCCCTTCTCTCCGTGGTTGCCGCAGCGCCACCAGCCGGCCGGGTTCTTGCCCAGGGACTCCAGGTACTGCCGTACTTCCTTGTCCGCCTTGTAGAACGGCAGGGGCTTGCCGCCGCCGCACGGTGGGCAGTGCTTGTAGCTCGTGTCCACGCGACCTCCCGTCGGTCCGGTTCCGCCGGATCGGTAATCCGGCCGGAAACGGGAGCATAGGGCGAAAGCCGAGGAAGCGGGCAGACCGGAATGAGTCCCGCCGTGGCGTGTTCCGGCGGCCCGGAGGGCGAGAACCCCCGCGAGTCACGTCCTCGCGGGGGTTCTCCCTTTTCCGCCTGCCCGGTGAAGGTTGAGAAGACGATCACGAGCAGGACGTCTCGGCCGCCGGCTCAGGGGGCCAGCAGCAGCACATCCGCGCGGGACCGGGCCGCCGCGTAACGGCGGGCCACGTCCTGCCAGTTCACGACGGCCCACATGGCGTCGATGAAGTCGACCTTCTGGTTCTTGTACTGCAGATAGAAGGCGTGCTCCCAGGCGTCGAAGACCAGGATCGGGGTCGAGCCCTGGCCGACGTTGCCCTGGTGGTCGTAGACCTGCTCGACGACCAGCCGCCCGCTCAGCGGCTCGTACGCCAGTACGCCCCAGCCCGAGCCCTGGGTGGTCGCGGCGGCCTTGGTCAACTGGGTCTTGAAGCCCGCGAAGGAGCCGAAGGACTCGGCGATGGCGTCCGCCAGCTCACCGACGCCGTCCTTCTCCAGGGGCTCCCCGCCGCCGTCGCCGGTCATGTTCTGCCAGTAGATCGAGTGCAGGATGTGGCCGGAGAGGTGGAAGGCCAGGTTCTTCTCCAGGCCGTTGATCGCTCCCCAGGTCTCCTTGTCCCGCGCCTCGGCCAGCTGCTCCAGGGTGTCGTTGGCCCCCTTGACGTAGGCCGCGTGGTGCTTGTCGTGGTGCAGCTCGATGATCTCGGGGCTGATCACGGGTGCCAGCGCCGCGTAGTCGTACGGCAGTTCAGGAAGCGTGTAGACGGGCATGGGGGTCCCCTCCGACCTCTTATTGCAAAGTACTTGCAAGTGCACGCTAGCAGCAAGAGACTGTAGGGGTGTGCCCGGGCACGCGAAAGGGCCCTCGCGCGAACCGACCGTCCGTCCTCCGCGCGAGGGCCCCGAAGTGCGAGCGGGATCAGCGCGTGGCGCGCGCCCGCTGCCGGGCGTACCCGACCGCCGCCAGGATCAGTGTCATCCCGCCGGTCCAGTACAACTGTGTCCGCGTTCCCGGCTCCCGGGCCATGAGGACGAAGACGGCGGCCATCCCCGCGAGCGCCACCCAGGTCAGCCACGGGAACGCCCACATCCGCACGACCAGCCGCTCCGGGGCCTCCCGCTCGATACGGCGGCGCAGCAGCAACTGGGAGACGGCGATGAGGATCCAGACGACGAGGACGACCGCCCCGATCATGTTCAGCAGCCAGGGGAAGACGTCGTCGGGGCGCCAGTAGCTGAGCAGGACGCAGAGAAAGCCGAAGACACTGGAGGCCAGCACCGCGATCCGGGGGACCCCGCCCGACACCCGGCCGATCGCCTTCGGGCCCTGCCCGCGCGCCACCAGGGAGTACGCGATCCGGGACGAGCCGTAGATGTTGGCGTTCATCGCGCTCAGCAGGGCCACCAGCACGACCACGTTCATCACCTGACCGGCGCCGGGGATCCCGAGGTGGTCGAGGGCGGCGACGTACGGCCCCTTCTCCACGACCTCCTGGGAGTCCCACGGGACGAGGGTGACGATGACCGCCATGGAGCCGATGTAGAAGAGGGCGATGCGCCACATCGCCGTACGGACCGCCGTGGCCACGCCCTTCACCGGGTCCTCGGACTCGGCCGCGGCGATCGTCACGGTCTCCAGACCGCCGTACGCGAAGATCGACGCCAGCAGGCCGATGACCAGACCGTCCGTGCCGCCCGGCAGCAGGCCGCCCTCACCGGTGAGGTTGGTGAGGCCGGGCGCGTCGGTGCCGGGCAGGACACCGGCGACGGCCAGCACACCCAGCACCAGGAACAGGGAGATCGCGCCGACCTTCAGCGCGGCGAACCAGAACTCGAACTCGCCGAAGTTCTTCACGGCGGCCAGATTGGTGCCCAGGAACACCAGCATGAACAGTGCCACCCAGGCCCACTCGGGCGTCCCGGGCAGCCATCCCGTCACGATCTTCGCGGCGCCGATGCCCTCCAGACCGACGGCCGTGCACAGCAGCACCCAGAACGACCAGCCGGCCGTGAAGCCCGCCCATGGACCGATGGCGCGTTCGGCGTGCGCGGAGAAGGAACCCGAGGAGGGGTACGCGGCGGACATCTCGCCGAGCATCCGCATCACCAGCATGACGAGGAGCCCGGAGAGCGTGTACGCGAGGACGATCGAGGGACCGGCGGCGGCGATGCCCGCCCCCGACCCGACGAAGAGGCCCGCGCCGATCACACCGCCGAGGGCGATCATCGACAGGTGACGCTGCTTGAGGCCGTGGGACAGGGACGCGTCGGACTCTTGTGGAGCCTTGACGGAGGTGCTGGGCATGGGCGCGGTTCGTCCAATGCGTGAGACGGCAAAACGCCGACAGTCTGAACAGCCCCTCCACGCACATGGAGGGGCTGTCCGCTATCCGGACGCGGTCGGCACGGAAGGTGACTACACGGCTACGGGGGTGGCCTCCTGTCGGGCGGCGACGGACGTGTAGTGCGAGGCGTCCCCCTCGATCGAGTAGCTCTCCTTGCCCTCGACGCCCACCGGGACGTCACCGGCGACGGTCACCCGGTGCAGCCGGCGCGGCAGACCGTCGTAGTTGTCGATGGCGTAGTGCTGGGTGACGCGGTTGTCGAAGACGACCAGCTGGTTCTCCGACCAGCGGTGGCGCAGCACGTTCTCCGGCCGGGTCACATACGACTGGAGCAGGTCCAGGACCTTGCGGGACTCGCCGAGCGACAGTCCAACGATCCGCTGCGCGAACCCGCCGACGAACAGGCCCCGTTCACCGGTCAGCGGGTGCACCCGGACCACCGGGTGGGCCGTGCGGTACGTGATCGACGTGAACTGGGCGCGCTGCGCCGCCCGCTCCGCGTCGATCTCCTCGTCCGGCACCGCGTAGTCGTAGTCGTTGGTGTGCTCGGCCCACAGACCGTCGGCCAGCCGCCGCAGCGGTTCGGGCAGGTCGCGGTAGGCCGCCGCCGCGTTGGCGATCAGCGTCTCGCCGCCGTACGGCGGGATCGTGATGCTGCGCAGGGTGGTGGCCTGCGGCGGGTTGAGGACGAACGTGACGTCGGTGTGCCAGTGGTTGGCGCGGCCTCGCTCGCTGTCCACGGGCAGGACGTTCGCTGCGCCCGCGACGGCCGACACCGTCGGGTGGGCGGTGGTGATGTCACCGAAGTGGCGGACGAAGGCCTGATGACCGTCGTCGTCGAGGTGCACGTCGTCGAACACGAGCGCCTTGTGGACGTTGAGCGCCTCACGCAGCGCGGCGACCGTCGCCTCGCCGAGGGGCCGGGAGACGTCCACGCCGGAGACCCGGGCGCCGATGTTCCCGGTGACCTTCTGGATGTCGATGCTCATGGCGTTGGTTCCTTTCGCGGATCGGACGAGGGCGGGTGCGGGTGCGGATTCGGGCGTGCCGACGTGCTGGTTGGCGGGGCGGGGCAGGCCGTAGCGGTCCCGCAGGGTCCGGCGCGGGCCGTACTCCGTGCGGAGCAGACCGCGGGCGCGCAGGATCGGGACGACGTGCTCGACGAAGGCGTCGAGGCCGGACGGCAGCACCGCGGGCATGATGTTGAAGCCGTCGGCGGCGCCCTGGGTGAACCAGGTCTCGATCGTGTCGGCGACCTGCTCGGGCGTCCCGGCGAAGGTGAGGTGCCCGCGCCCGCCGCCCAGCCGCCCGATCAGCTCCCGTACGGTGAGCCGGTCGCGCCGGGCCAGCTCGACGACGAGCGTGTAGCGGCTCTTGGCCCCCTCGATCGCGCTCTCCGGCGGCAGATCGGCCGGCAGCGGCGCGTCCAGCTCCAGGGAACCGGCGGGCAGTTGCAGCAGCCGCTCCAGATTGCCCACCCCGTGCGTGTACACGATGTGGTCCTCCAGGACCCGCTCGGCCGCCCGCGCCTCGGCCTCCGTGGACCCGAGGACGGGCACGATCCCGGGCAGCACCTTGATGTGCCCGGGGTCCCGGCCGGCCGCGACCGTACGGGCCTTGAGGTCGGCGTAGAAGGCCTGCGCGTCCTCGATCGTCTGCTGGGCGGTGAACACGGCCTCCGCGTACCGGGCCGCGAACGCCTTGCCGTCCTCGCTCGACCCCGCCTGCACGAGCAGTGGATAACCCTGGGGCGTACGGGGGACGTTGAGCGGACCCTCGACACTGAAGTACGTCCCCCGGTGCCGGGGCGGATGGATCTTCGTGTCGTCGCCCCAGACGCCGGTCTCCTTGTCGGCGACGATCGCGTCGTCCTCCCAGCTGTCCCAGAGCTTCAGGGCCACGTCGAGGAACTCGGCGGCCCGGGCGTACCGCTGGGCGTGCGCGGGCTCGGCGTCCAGACCGAAGTTGCGGGCGGCCTCGGCACCGGCGGTGGTGACGATGTTCCAGCCGGCCCGGCCACCGCTGAGGATGTCGAGGGAGGCGAACTTGCGGGCCAGGTTGTAGGGGGAGTTGTAGGAGGTGGAGGCGGTGGCGATCAGACCGATGTGCTCGGTGGCCGTCGCCAGCGCGGTCAGCAGGGTCAGCGGCTCCAGGGCGCCCGCCGGACGCTGGCCCACGCTGCCCCACAACTGCGGCCCGTCGGCCAGGAACAGCGAGTCGAACGTGCCGCGCTCCGCGATCCGGGCCAGCCGCACGTAGTGGTCCAGCTCGACGTGCGCGTACGGATCGGACTCGGGCAGCCGCCACGAGGCCTCGTGGTGCCCGGTGTTCATCAGGAAGGCGTTGAGATGGAGCTGTCTTGACGTCATTGGTGGTCCTCTTTCACACCGAGCGCTGCCAGCAGCCGCTCGCGGTACTCGCCCAGCAGGGGGTCCCGGTACGAGCGCGGGTGCGGGCGGTCGATGGTCAGGTCCAGGCCGATGCGGCCCTCTTCGAGCACGAGGACCCGGTCGGCGAGCACGATCGCCTCGTCCACGTCGTGCGTGACGAGCAGGACGGACGGGCGGTGGCGCTCCCACAGCTGCCGGAGCAGGGTGTGCATCCTGATCCGGGTGAGCGCGTCCAGCGCGCCGAACGGCTCGTCGGCCAGCAGGAGTTCGGGGTCTCGGACGAGGGAGCGGGCCAGTGCAGCGCGCTGCGCCTCCCCGCCGGACAGCTCGTTCGGCCAGGCCCGCTCGCGGCCCTTCAGGCCCACCTCGGCGAGCGCCTCACGGCCCCGGCCCACGGCCTCCTTGCCCTCCGTGCCGAGCAGTACGTTGTCCAGCACCCGCCGCCAGGGCAGCAGCCGGGAGTCCTGGAAGACGACGGACACCCTGGCCGGGGCGGTGAGCCGGCCACTGCCCGCCACCTCGTGGTCGAGCCCGGCGACCGCCCGCAGCAGCGTGCTCTTGCCGGAGCCGCTGTGCCCGAGCAGGGCGACGAACTGCCCGGCGGGGATGTCCAGGTCGACCCCGTCGAGGACCTTGCGGCCGTCGAACGACCTGGTCAGGTCCCGGAGCTGGACGGCGGGGCGGTCGACGGTGGCCGTGGCCGTCGGCGATTCGGGGCCCGCGGGCGTCAGCTGCTCAGTGTGCGTCGCCATGACAGCACCCTCCGTTCGATGAGGCGGACCGCGCTGTCGGAGGCCAGGCCGAAGATCCCGTAGACGGCCAGGCCGACGAGGATGACGTCGCTCTGGCCGTAGTTCGTGGCCTGGAACATCATGTAGCCGAGTCCGTTGGTGGCGTTGATCTGTTCCAGGACGACCAGGCCCAGCCAGGAGCCGGTCACCCCGAGCCGCAGACCCACGAAGAAGCCGGGCAGCGCGCCGGGGATGACGATCTGCCGGACGAACCGGTACCTCGACAGGCCCTGCACCTCGGCGAGTTCGACGAAACGGCTGTCGATCCCGGCCAGCGCGGCATGGGTGTTGAGGTAGATCGGGATGTAGACGACGATGGCGATGATCGCGATCTTGAAGGTCTCGCCGATGCCCAGCCAGAGGATGAACAGCGGAATCAGACCCAGCGTCGGGATCGCCCGGTTGAGCTGCACGGTCCCGTCGATCAGCGCCTCGCCGGTCCGGCTGAGCCCGGAGGCCAGGGCGAGCAGGACACCGGCGGTCAGCCCGATCGAGAACCCGTACCCGGCCCGTTCCAGCGAGGTGACGATGTCCGTCGGCAGCGTCCCGTCGGTCCACAGCCGGACACCGGTCTCCAGCACGGTCCAGGGCGCCGGGATCGCCGCCGGATCGAGCTGCCCGGCGGCGGAGGCCACGGCCCAGAGGGCGAGGACCAGTGCCGGTCCGACCAGCCGGGAGGCGGGCAGCCGCTTGCCGGGGGAGAGCCGACGACGCCTGCGGACCGGGACGACCTCCTCCCCGGCCGTGCCGGAGCCGGACGCGGGGACGCCGGAACGGGACGTGTCGACGGTGGCCTCGCTCGCCGTGGTGACCGCTTCTTCCGTGGTGGCCGTGCCCGCCGCGGTGGCCGCACCCGTGGTCACGGCGCTCACTTCCGGTACTCCGCGGGCACGGCCTTCGCGGCGATCCCCTCGAACCGCCGGTCGAAGAGCGTGCCGACGTCGAACTTCTTCACGAAGCCGCCCTCGGCCAGCAGATCGGCGGTCTCCTGCTCCCACTTGATCGCCTCGTCCCAACTCGGCGGGAACAGCGGCTTGTTGGCGAGCTCACTGATCGACTCGGCCTGGGCGGTCGTCAGGTTCTGGGTCTTCACGTAGAACTCCTCGTTCCAGATGTCCGGGTTCTCGTACTGCCAGACCGCGCCCTTCGCCCAGAACGGGATGTACGCGGCGACGGCGGCGGCCTTCGCGGAGTCGGCCAGCACGGAGGCCGGCGCCCACAGGAGGCTGAGCAGGTCCACCACGTCGGTCGGGATCGTGCGGGCGCCCTTGGACTCGTACTGCTGGAGATAGGCGGGCGCCTGCTGGTTGGCGAGCGGCGCGACGTCCACCTGGCCCGACTGGAGGGCCGTCAGGAACTGGTTGCTGGTCAGCGGGACCAACTCGGCGTCGTCATAGGCGAGTCCCGCCTCCTTCAAGGCCCGAAGGAGGACGACACCCTGCGCCTGCCCCTGGGAGAAGGCGAGCTTCTTGCCGCGGAAATCCTTGACGGTGGTGATGTCGCTGCCGGGTTTGGTGGCGAAGAGATAGTTCGGTTTCCGGGTGATGTTGATCGCGACGATCTTCGCGTCGTATCCCTGGTAATGCGCCTGGATCGGCGGGATCCCCGCATTGTTGGCGACGTCCAGAGACCCCGCCCGGAAAGCGTTGATGACATCCGGGCCGGCGCCGATGTTCGCCCAACTGCTCACCCGGAAAGGCAGATCGTCGAGTTGTGCGAGCTTGAGCTGCAACTGCTGTTGATTCTGGAACGAGGAGATCTTCAGGCTCGTACCCGCGGGGACCTTGGTCGGCAGCGGCGCGTCCGCCGCCGTGCGGGCGGTCGCCGCGCTGCTGTCGGCGCAGCCGCTGAGCCCGGCCGCCGCGGCCGTGACGCCGAGCAGAGAGGTGAGGAAGAGTCGCCGGTCGAAACCGGACGCGGCGGAAGAAGGCATGGAGAACCCCCAGAGGGAAACGGTGGGACCGCGCACGGAAGCGCGCATGGATGGCCCGCGGAAGCGGACGAAAAAACAGGGAGCCGCGGAAGTGAATTCACGCAGAAAGAAGTGCCGCGTAGCCGGGGCGCGGTGGGCACCCCGGGACGTCAACGTGTCAGCAACAGTGGGTGCGACAACTCGTGAGCAGCATGAATACGATGTTCCCGGTCTTCGGCAAGGCCTGTCAACATTCGGAGTTTCTGAATTAACCGATCCCGGCCGAGGCGTGCTCCAGACGCTCCACGGACCCCAGCGGATCCCGGAACAGCACGTCCAGGGCCACCGCCCCGCCCGCCGTGGCCGGCACGGAGTCGGGGAAGCTCGTCGGCCTCACGGCCGCCGCCCGGCCCGCCCCGACCGCCTCGTGCAACGCGGCGAGACAGTCCGCCCGGCCGATCACCCCGATCTCGGTGACGACCACGGTCTCCGGGTTCAGCACGTCGAGCAGCAGCTCCGCCGCCCGCCCCACCATCCGGGCCCGCTCCACCAGCAGCCGTACGGCCGTCGCGTCACCGTCCGCCGCGGCGGACAGCACCCGCATCGGGTTCGTCCCGTCGGCGACCTCGGCCTCCCGGGCCCGCCGGCACAGGGTCCGCTCGCTCAACTCGGCCTGGAGGCAGCCGACCCGCCCGCAGTCGCAGGGCTCGGTGCCCCCGGGCAACGGCAGATGCGCGACCGAACCCGCCTGCGAGCGCGGCCCGTGGTGCACCTCGTCGTTGGTCGCGAACGCCGCGTCGACCATGTTGCCGACGAACAGGTGCAGCATGCTCCTGCTGCCCCGCGCCCGCCCGAACAGCTGCTCGGCGGCCACCAACGCCCGCGCGTGCCCGTCCACATGGACCGGCAGGCCGGTGAGACCGCCGAGCACCTCCCGCACCGGCACCTCGCGCCAGCCCAGCAGCGGATGCTCGACGACGGTCCCGCTCTCACGGTCCACCCAGCCGCCGGCCGCGAAACCGACGGCCAGGGGCCGGCAGCCCGGCATCTCGTCCAGCAGGGACCGGAGTTCGTCGGCGGCCCTCGCCAGCACCGGTCCGGGCTCGGTGGACGCGTGCTTCGACCGCCGCTCCACGAGCACCCGTCCGCGCAGATCGAGCAGGGCGACCGTCGTGTACGGGACGGCCACATGCACCCCGCCCACCACGAACCGCGAGTCGTCCAGGTCCAGGGGTACATGCGGACGGCCCGCCCCCTTGGAGCGCCGGGGAGGTTCGGCCTCACGGATGAGACCGAGCCCGGTGAAGCGGGCGCAGTAGTCGGTCACCGACGCCGGCGACAGCCCGGTCACCCGGGCGATGACGCTGCGCGCGACGGGACCGTGCTCCAGCACGGACCGCAGGACCACGCTGGCACTGGTCCTGCGCCGGTCGCTGTCGGCGGCACGCGGCACGGGGGACCCGGCAGCGGCGGGAGGGGCCGACGGGTGAGCGGCCCGAAAGGCGCCCGGAGAAACGGGAGTAGGGAGAGCGGGGGGAGCGGGAGCGTGAAGGGTGGGTGCTGTCGCGGCACGCGGCATGGCGATCATCCTCGGGAACGGGTCCGACACTGCGCCTCACGGAGGGCGAGACGTGCCGGAGCCGCCTCACCCGGGTCGGCGACAGGCGGCCGCGCCCACGCGTCGCAGGTCGACGTAGCGACGCGACGAGAAGTACCGGGCCTGGGCAACCATGAGTCCGAAGCTAGCAAAACGGCCCACCGCTGCCCAGACGGCGACCGACGGGCGAGACGGCGCCTGTCCACCCCGTCGACCCGATTGGTGAAACCCTACAGATGCGAGTCGACGCCCCGTCAGGCCCCAAGCCGCTCCACCTCAGTGACCGGTGTCACGCCGTACCGGGTGTAACCGGCATCCTTTGTCCGAAGTCAACCAAGCCGTCGTTCATGCCTTTGTCGAGCGCTGATGATGTCCGGCCCGAGTCGCCTGGGATAGCGTCACCGTGTCCCCGCCCCCGTCACCCGCCGGAGTGAGCCCCAGCATGAGCACCGCCGTCGCCACGTCAGCCCGCCCCGGCGAGGTCCTCGCCGACCGTCTGCCCTTCACCGGCGCCCGCGCCCGCGACATCGCGCTCGTGGTGGGCGGTGCCGCGCTCACCGGCCTCGCCGCCCAGATCGCGGTGCCCGTGCCGGGTTCGCCGGTCCCGGTCACCGGCCAGACCTTCGCGGCCCTGCTCGTCGGCACCACCCTCGGCGCGGGTCGCGGTGTCGCCTCCCTCGCCCTGTACGCGCTGGCCGGCCTGGCCGGTGTGCCGTGGTTCGCCAACGGCACGTCCGGCGTCGGCGTCTCCTTCGGCTACATCCTCGGAATGATCCTGGCGGTCGCCGCCGTGGGCGCCCTGGCCCGTCGGGGCGGCGACCGCTCCACGCTGCGGATGGCCGGCACGATGCTCGTCGGCGAGGCGATCATCTACGCCGTCGGCGTCCCGTACCTCGCGGCCACCGCCGACATCAGCCTCACCTCCGCCGTCGCGCTCGGCCTCACCCCCTTCCTGATCGGCGACGCCCTCAAGGTCGTCCTGGCCATGGGGCTGCTGCCGACGGCGTGGAAGCTGCTGAAGAAGTGACGCAGGTGACGCCCCGCCACTGAGCGGGCGCCGCACCCGAAGAGGCTCGCCGGGTCGTCCACCGACCGCACCACGGCGAGCCTCTTCGGCCTTCAGGCCTGCGCGCTTCCCGCGTTCACGCGTGCGCGCTTCCCACGTTCGGGCCTCCTGCGTTCAGGCTTCCCGGGTCAAGCGTCCCGGGTCAAGCGTCCCGGGTCAGGCTTCCCGGGGCAGGCTTCCCGGGTCAGGACTCCTGCCGGGCCCGCCGCTGGTTCCACCACAGGCCCGCCGCACCGGCGGAGACGAGCGCGGCGCCCGCCAGGCCCAGCGGCAGGACCCGGTCGGCCGGACCGGTCTGCGGCAGCTCGTCCGGCTTGTCGTCCTTCCCACCGCCACCGGGGGTGACCGGACTGTTGTCGGTGCCGAGGAGCAGTGGGGTCGCGGGCTCGTTCGGTGCCTGGTTGGTCGTGCCGAACGGGACCGGACCCTGCTGCCAGTACGTCTTCGACCCGTCGGCGTTCTGCACCGGCAGGCAGATCTTGCCCTGCTTGCTCAGGTCGTACGTGGCGTCGATCGCATAGGTCTTCGACTTTCCGGCCGCCAGATCGTCGATCGCGCACGCGAAACCGCTGTTCGCGCCGTCGGGAAGATCCCCCTCCGGAATTGTCGAACAACCCTCGACGTTCTTGACCGTCATGCCGTCGAAACCGACCACGAGCAATCGGATTTCGCCACTCGCCTTGCTTCCCTCGTTCTTCACGACGCCGGTGATATCGGTTTCCCCGGACTTGTTGTCGACTTTGATCTCCTTGGACAGCAGCGTCGAGAGCTTCACGTCCGCCGGTGCCGCGTCCACGGTCTTTCCGCCATGATTGCTCAATCCTCCCTCGTCGTCCGCCCAGGCCGTGAAGCCGAGGATCATCACCGACGTGAACGACGCGGTGAGCAGCGATCCGGCGATGGCAGTCTTACGATGAGAACTCATGTTCCATCCCCCTTGCGTCCCCCTGGCCGTGCCTGAATTCACGGCCTATGAAGAGGTACCACAAGATTTCCCAGCACTATGCTGGTGCGGCACGAAGTGTGACCAATGCGCGACGATGTGGTTCATCTGTGGCGTGTGCGGTCAGTTGTGAAAGCGTTGCCGAAGGGGGGCATGGGGGTGCCGGAAATAACACGGGGCGGTGTTCCAGGTCTTATCGTGGCCGACCGTTATCGGCTGGTCGAATGCATAGGCCAGGGCGGAATGGGTCGGGTCTGGCGGGCCACCGACGAAATACTCGACCGGCAGGTCGCCGTCAAGGAAATGCGTATCGACGGTCAGGACCCGGAGGACAGCCGCACCCGACGCGAGCGGACCCTGCGCGAGGCCAGGGCCACGGCCCGGATCGACCACCCCAACGTCGTACGCGTCTACGACGTCGTCGACGCGGGCGAGCGGCTCTGGATCGTCATGGAACTGGTCGACGGCCGCTCCCTGGAACGGCTGCTGGCGGAGGACGGCCCCCTGGACGCGCACGACACGGCCCGGATCGGCCTCGAACTGGTCGACGCCCTGGGCCAGGTGCACGCCCAGGGCGTCCTGCACCGCGACATCAAACCGGCCAACGTCCTGATCAGGCGTACGGGCATCCACCGGGCCGTCCTCACCGACTTCGGCATCGCCGCCATCCAGAACGCCGAGGCCCTCACCATGGCCGGCATGCTCGTCGGCTCCCCCGACTACATGGCCCCCGAGCGGATCTCCGGCCGCCCCCAGGGCCCGCCCTCCGACCTCTGGTCCCTCGGCGCCACGCTCTGCGCGGCCCTCGGCGGCCGTTCCCCCTTCTCGCGCTCCACCACGCTCGCCACCCTCCACGCCGTCCTCTACGAGGAGCCCGAACTCCCGGCCGCCGCGGGCCCCCTCCAGCACATCCTGGCCGTCCTCCTCGACAAGGACCCCGAGGCCCGGCCGGGCCTGCCCCACCTCATCGAGGCACTGCGCGCCGTCGCCACACCCCCGGCGGCCACCTCACAGGCGGCCAGGGGGCCGACGGAACCGATACCGCCGGAGCCGGAGGAAGGCCGACCCACCGACGAGCCGAGCGAACCGGGCCAGGGGGGCCCTGGAGCCGACCACGCCCAACCGGGCCGTGAAGAGGCGGAGTCAGGCATCGCAGCATCAGGCACCACGGCATCAGGTATCACCACAGCGGACGCCACCGCACCCGGCAGCACGGCAACGGCATCCGTCGCCGCCGGCCTCGACCAGCCGACCGCGAGCCCTCCGATGCCAACGCCAACGCCGACGCCGGCGCCCGAGGAGAGGCCGGGGCCACCGGACGGAAACGGGCCACCGGACGGAAACGGGCGACCGCCGACCGGCCCCGCCCCGGAAACGGAGACGACGCCCCCTTCCCCCGTACGACACCCCACGCCCGCACCCCTCCCCACTCCACCAGCACACCGCACCCCCACAGTCCGTTCCACCCCGGAACCCGACCGAGCCACCACGCCCGTCCTCCGCCGCACCCCTCCCTCCACCCCTTCCTCCGCCCCTCCCTCCCCTCCCACATCTCAGCCCCCGGCAGACCCCCGCCTCCCCGTCCCTGCCCCCGGCCCCGATCCGGCGCCCGAGCACTCCGCCCACAGCGACCTACCGACCAGGCCCCGGCGCACCTCGTCTCCCACCCCCGCAGCCCACCCCACTCCCACTCCCACGCCCACCCCCATGCAGCCCGGCGAACTGCCCGGCCCGCCCGTGCCCTCCCGGCGTACGGAACCGGACGGTCCCACGGGTCCCGAGGGCCGTCGGCGGCGCAACCGCCGTATCGGCCTCGTCGCGGCCGCCGCCGTGGCCGCCGCCGTGGCCGCGGTCGTCGTACCGGCGGTGAACGGCTCGCCCGACGACAAGGGCGGCAAGGACGACAAGGCGTCGTCGACGACGGCCTCGCCCTCCGCCTCCTCCCCGTCCCCCACCGTCGCCGGCACGTCCCGGCCACCGAAGCTGCCGCCGGGCGCCCGTACGGAGGCCGGTGTGTTCGCCTGGGTCCCGCCCGACGGCTTCTCCCGGGAGGTGCACGCCGGCGCGGAGGTGCACTACACCTCGCCGGACGCCCGGCAGGAGATCGTCGGCAAGGCCTCGCTCGCGCGGGGTGACCTGCTGGAGCAGTGGAGGAAGAAGGAGAAGAGCACCAGCGAGGGGCCGGGATACCAGCGGATCCGCCTGGAGGAGACGGAGTTCCGTGGCAGGCCCGCCGTTGTGTGGGAGTACACCGTCATCGCCCAGGAACTGCCCTGGCACGTCCGCTCCCTGGGCTTCAACACCGGCGGCAAGTCCTACCAGCTGACCACCTGGTACCACCCCGACATCGAGGACCGCGCCCTCCCGATCTACGAGAAGGTCGAGGAGAGCTTCACCCCGCTGTAGGCCCATGCAGGCCCCATACGAGATACGAGCCTTGTGCAGGCCCATGGGCACGAAAAAGAGGCCCGGCGGCGGAAGCACCACCACCGGACCCCTCATCCGGACCTACGAGCCGGTCAACGCACCGTGTCGGACACCTTGTCGGCGGACTCGGCGGCGGACTTCCCGCCACCGACCTTCTCCTTGACGAGCGCGATGCCGACGACGACCGCCGCGACCAGCAGCGACAGCAACAGGATCTCGCGGTTGCCGTGTTCGGTGTCGGTGAGCATGTAGCCGAGGACGAAGAGGATCAGTCCGATGGTGGCCCACGTCAGATACGGGTAGAGCCACATCTTCACGACGAGCTTCTCCGGCGTCTCCCGCTCGATGATCCGCCGCATCCGCAGCTGGGAGAAGCAGATGACGAGCCACACGAACAGGGCGACCGCACCGGAGGAGTTGACCAGGAAGAGGAAGACGCCCTCGGGGAAGAAGTAGTTGAAGATGACCGCGACGAACCCGAAGACCACCGAGGACAGGATGGCCGCCATCGGCACACCCCGCGCGTTCGTACGGCCGAACGCGCGCGGCGCGTCCCCGCGCGTCCCCAGCGAGAACGCCATCCGCGACGCGGTGTAGAGGCCGGAGTTGAGACAGGACAGCACCGAGGTCAGCACGATGAAGTTCATGATCTGCCCGGCGTGTGCGATGCCGAGGGAGTCCAGGGCGGCCACGTAGGAGCCCTTCTCCTTGATGGACGGGTCGTTCCACGGCAGCAGGGTCACCACGACGAAGATCGAGCCGAGGTAGAAGACGCCGATCCGCCAGATGATGCTGTTGGTGGACTTGGTGACCGCCTTCTGCGGGTCCTCCGTCTCCCCGGCGGCCAGCGTGGCGATCTCGCTGCCCATGAAGGAGAAGACGACCAGCAGCACGCCGATGAGGATGGCGCCCGCGCCGTTCGGCAGGAACCCGCCGTGGTCGGTGAGGTTGGCCAGTCCGGCCTTCTCGGAGTCGACGCCCGGCAGCACCCCGAAGACCGCCAGTCCGCCCACCACGATGAACGCGGCGATCGCGACGACCTTGATCCCGGCGAACCAGAACTCGAACTCACCGTAGGAGCCCACCGACACCAGGTTCGTGGCGGTCAGCACGATCATCACGATCAGTGCCCAGCCCCACTGCGGTACGGCGGGGATCCAGCCCTCCAGGATCACCGCACCCGCGGTCGCCTCGACCGCGAGCACGACGACCCAGAAGAACCAGTACAGCCAGCCGATCGAGAACCCGGCCCAGCGCCCGAGCGCGCGGTCGGCGTGGGCGGAGAACGAACCCGAGGTCGGGTTGGCGGCGGACATCTCGCCGAGCATCCGCATCACCAGCACCACCATCGTGCCGACGAGCGCGTACGACAGCAGGATGCCGGGGCCGGCCGTGGCGATGCCGGAACTGGACCCGACGAAGAGACCGGCGCCGATGACACCACCGATGGCGATCATCGACAGATGACGGCTCTTGAGGCCGGCGTGCAGACCGGGGGAGGGGGGAGAGGAGGAGCCCGGGGTGTCTGCCTGGTCCGGCAGAGTCGGCTGGGAGGTCATGGGGGGAGGTGTCCTTTGCGCCTTTGTGGGGACTTCCGTGCGTCTGCCCAAGGACCACCCGATCGACTCTCGTCAGAGCGGGAGACGAGAGTGCACAGCTGGGGGCCGATGGGCCGCTGTAAAGATCGGTCCAGTGAATCGGAGGTGAAAGGAATCCTGAACCTTTGAATCCAGATCGTTACTTGAGGTTTACTTGAGGTTCCGTGGTGCGGGTCGCGCTCCCCCGGTCCCGCACCCCGTCGTGCCGCGCCGAAACACGCGTGTCACACTCGGACCATGCGCGTCTACCTCGGCTCGGATCACGCCGGATACGAACTCAAGAACCACCTCGTCGAGTGGCTGAAGGCCGCCGGCCACGAGCCCGTCGACTGCGGGCCCCACATCTACGACGCCCAGGACGACTACCCGCCGTTCTGCCTCCGCGCGGCGGAGCGTACGGCCGCGGACCCCGGGTCCCTCGGCGTCGTCATCGGCGGCTCGGGCAACGGCGAGCAGATCGCCGCGAACAAGGTGGCCGGCGTCCGCGCGGCCCTCGCGTGGAGCGCCGAGACGGCCGCGCTGGGCCGTGAGCACAACAACGCGAACGTCGTCGCTGTCGGCGCCCGGATGCACTCCGAGGAGGACGCGACCAAGTTCGTCGAGACGTTCATCAACACGCCGTTCTCCGGTGACGAGCGTCACATCCGCCGCATCGACATGCTGGCGACGTACGAGACGACGGGCGACCTCCCGCCGATCCCGCCGCACCACCCGCAGCCGTAGCCCCGCCTCCGCGAACCTGAAAAGCGGGGGCCGCGCCCCATGCTTTTCAGGCCCGCAGGGCCTGGTCTTTCAAGTCCGCAGGGCCTGATGCTTTTAGGCCCGCAGGGCCTGATGCTTTTAGGGGCGCGGGGAACTGCGCGAGAAGCCCCACCGGACCCGCACCCGACGACGTACCCCCAACCACCCCCACCCCCTGCCGAACCCCCGGAGGACCCCGTGCCGGAGGGGCACACCATCCACCGCCTCGCCGAAGACTGCCGCACCCACTTCGGCCCGGAGGGCGACGGCCCCGAAGGCAACGGCGTCGGCCGGAACGTCCATGTCACCAGCCCCCAGGGCAAGTTCGCCGACGCCGCCGCCCTCCTCACCGACACCCCCCTCCACGCGGCCGAGGCCCACGGCAAGCACCTCTTCCTGCACTTCGGCGACGCGGCCGCCGAGGAACGCGTCCACATCCATCTCGGCCTCTTCGGCAAGGTCGCCTTCGGCCCGGCCCCCGCGCCCCCGCCCACGGACACCGTCCGCCTCCGGCTGCGCAACGACACGTCGTACATGGACCTCCGGGGCCCCACGACCTGCGCCCTCATTACGGACGCCGAGAAGCGGGCCGTGCACGCCCGCCTCGGCCCGGACCCGCTGCGCCCCGACGCCGACCCGGCCCGCGCGTACGCCCGGATCTCCCGCAGCCGTACGACGATCGCCGCGCTCCTCCTGGACCAGAAGGTGATCGCGGGCGTCGGCAACGTCTACCGCGCGGAGGTCCTCTTCCGGCACGGCATCGACCCGTACCGCGCGGGCAGGGACGTCACCCCGGCGGAGTGGGACGCGATCTGGGCCGACCTCGTCGCCTTGATGCGCGAGGGCGTACGCCACAACCGCATCGACACGGTCCGCCCCGAGCACCTCCCGGAAGCGATGGGCCGCCCGCCGCGCGTCGACGACCACGGGGGTGAGGTGTACGTGTACCGCAGGGCGACCCTGCCCTGTCACATCTGTGGCGGCGAGATCCGCACCGCCGATCTCGCCGCCCGCAACCTCTTCTGGTGCCCGTCCTGCCAACACCGCTGACAACGCGCGCTGTTGCCCCGGTGTCCTAGAACCCGTGCGGCAGCCAGGGCGCGAGCCCCGAGGGCAGGAAGCCGGTGGACGCCTCCGCCAGCGCCCCCTCCCGCAGTTCCCGCACCAGCCCGGCCGCGCCCAGCGAGGCCAGGCTCACGCCGCCCAGATAGGCCGCCCCCAACTCCCGTACGGAGAGGGAGAGATCGGCGGCGTCGGCGGTCCGCTCGCAGGTCGCGCCCTTCGCGTCGCCGGTGAGCCGCCAACGTCCCTCGTTCCAGGGGCAGAAGGCGTCCTCGACCTCGAACACGACGTCCAGCGGCGTCTGATAGGTCCGTGTCCGCAGCGCTGTACCGACGTCCACGAGCCGCACGTACAGATCGTCCTTGACCCGCAGTCCGCACCGGCGGACGTCCGACACCAGGTGCAGCACCGGCTCGTCCACCGGCAGCCGGTGGGCGACCACGCACCGCGTGAGGTCGATGTCGAACAGGAACCGCCACAACGCGGCCCGCGCGGCGGGGTCCACGGCCTCCAGCGAACTCACCTGGACGACCCCCTCCGGTCCGGCGTGCCCCCAGTCGGACTTGATCCGGAAACGGGCGTACCCCACGACCCCGGAACCGGCCCCCGCACCCGCCCGCTCGGCCACCACGCACTGCAACGGCGAGGCCCCCTCCCGGTGGCGCTCCGTGTCGAGCAGTTCCACCCGCTCCCAGCCGGGCCGCCGCTCCATCATCCCCGGCCGCTCCGGCACCAGACGGGCGTACACCTCCTCGCACACGTCGAGCACCTCGGCCGGATCCGCGTACCGCAGCCGTACGTCATCGGTGCCGGGCGGCACGGACAGCCGTACCCGGGTGGTGTCGATGTCGGCGGTGATCCGTTGCGTGGCCTGGCCGTACCCGAAGCGGCCGTAGATCACCGGCTCGGACGCCGTCAGCACGGCCAGCGGCTCGCCCCAGGAGCGGATGTCGTCCAACTGCCGCCGCATCATGGACGTCAGCACCCCGCGCCGCCGGTGCGTGGCCGCGACGCCGACCATCGTGACGCCCGCCGTCGGGACGACCGTGCCGCCCGGGACCGTCATCCGGAAGTCGAACGCCCCGGCCGTGCCGACGCATTGATCGCCGTCCCACACACCGATCGACCGGTCGTACGGGGTGAGCGCCTTCCACAACTCCCGTTCCTCGGCGGGTTCGGGAGCGCCGCCGAAGGCGCGGAGGAGGTTGTCGTACCAGACGTTCCAGTCTTCCTTGCGCAGCGCCCGCAGCTCAGTCGTCATACGCCATGCCTAGCAGGGCGATCCGGTACGAGCGAACGAATTTGCCCCGCGCGTCGCCGTTCGACGTGGGATCCTTCCCAGGTGCCGCACGGAGGGCACACGGGGGCCGAAGAGCGCGTTCCGGTGTGAGATCTGTGTGAGATTCGTCGTGAACCGGCCCTCGGAAGGGGGACAAGTAGGACCTCCTGTGCACAGGGGCTGGTCCGATGGATAAGGTCCCGAACAATGGCAGCAGGACGAGAGCGGCGCGCGGCGGCCGATACGCTCACGGCCCGGATGAAGAAGCTGGTTCACCGGGCCCGCACCGGCGTGCGCAAATCCGCCGTCGACTACTTCCGCGGGGACGGCTCCGACTGGATCGCCCTGGCCGGTCTGCTGCTGATGATCCCGCTGATCGCCTGTCTCACGATGATCAACGAGGTGTGGTTCTCACCCGCCGCTCTCGTCCTCCCCATCGTCGCCGGCGGTCTGCTGCTCCGGCCCGCCAGCCTCCTCGGCCTCTACGCCGCCGCCGCGACCGCCCTCATCGTGGAGTCCGTCAAGCTCGGCCCGTACACCGACGGCCCGGCCCGGGTGACGCCCGGCACCGTGCTCGTGGTCGCCGCCTGCGGTTTCTTCGGTCTGCTCATCGCCCAGTTCCGCAGCCGCGTCGGCGTCCCGTGGCGGCGCGGCGGCACCATGCTCTTCGACCTGCGCGAACGCATCCGGGTGCAGAGCAAGTTGCCGCAGCTGCCGACCGGTTGGCACCGCGAGATGGCACTGCGCCCGGCGGGCGGCCAGTCGTTCTCGGGCGACTTCGTCGTGGCCGCCCGGACGAACGGCGGCCGCACCCTGGAAGTCGTCCTCACCGACGTCTCCGGCAAGGGCATGGACGCCGGCTCCCGAGCCCTGCTCCTCTCCGGCGCCTTCGGCGGCCTGCTGGGCTCGCTCCCACCGCACGCGTTCCTCCCGGCGGCCAACGGCTACCTCCTGCGCCAGGACTGGGACGAGGGCTTCGCGACCTCCATCCACCTCGTCCTCGACCTCGACTCCGGCGACTACGAACTCTTCTCCGCCGGCCACCCGCCGGGCCTCCAACTCAGCGCAGGCACCGGCCGCTGGGAGGAGAAGGCCGCCGAGGGCCCCCTCCTCGGCGTCTACGACGGCGCCCAGTTCGACCCGGTCAAGGGCTCCCTGCGCCCCGGCGACGTCCTGATGCTCTTCACCGACGGCCTCGTCGAGACGTCCGACCGCGACATCGTCGAAGGCATCGACCGGCTCACGGGCGAGGCCGACCGCTACGTCGCCGGCGGCTTCCACGGCGCGGCCTGGCACCTGATCGAGGCGGTGGCCAAGGACGTCAACGACGACCGAGCCCTCCTGCTGATCTGCCGAGAAGGCCCCACCCCCACGAGGTAGCCCTCCCACCGCCCCACCCGAACCGCACACCCCGCCGCCCCACGAAGCCGCAGCCCGCCGAGCGACACGGGGATTCGACCGACCCCGATCGCCCCGCAGGGTTCAACCGGTGCCAGTCGGCAAGGGGCGGGGGTTGACCGACGCCGGTCGGCACGGGGTGGGCGGTTGAGCGTCGTGGTTCGGCGCGGGGTGGGGGTTGAGCATCGTGGTTCGGCGCGGGGTGGGGGGTTGAGCGTCGTGGTGTGGCGCAGGCGTGGGGGGTTGAGCGTCACCGATCGCCCCGCAGGGTTTGACCGTCGTGGTTCGGCGCAGGCGTGGGGGGTTGAGCGTCGCCGATCGCCCCTCAGGGTTTGACCGTCGTCGATCGGCACGGAGGTGGGGTTGACCCTCGCGGTTCGGCCCGCGGTGTGTGAGCGTCGTGCATCGGCCCGCCGGGGACCTGCGCGCCCTTCAGGGGCGCGGGGAACTGCGCGAGCAACCACGACGAACCCGCACCCGACAACCCACCCATCCCCACCCCAATCTCACCCACCCGCCCCACCCCGCCCCCCGAACCCCAAACCCCGACCCCTCAGGCACCCAAGGGGGTCGAAGGGGCACAGCCCCTGGAGGACGGGACGGGTAGGGGCGGCGGGGGCGACCCCCAAAACCGCAGCCAACGAACCCGCAAGCCCGCAAACCACCACAGAACACAGACCAACAAACCCAACGCACCCACACACTCACGCACCCACACACTCACAAAGGAGCCCCCGATGCCCCCGACCCACCTCACCCTCCCCGAAGTGGAGACCCTCGCCCGCACCGCCCACGCCACCCAGACCGACAAGGCCGGCCACCCCTACACCGAGCACCTCCAAGCGGTCGCCCACGGCGTAGCCACCCGCGGCGGCGACCCCGACCAGATCGCCGCAGCCTGGCTGCACGACGCCATCGAGGACCACGCCCTCACCGAGGAATGGCTGACCACCGCCCCCCTGACCCCCCGCACGAAGGCCATCATCCGGGCCCTCACCAAACACCCCGGCGAACCCCCGGAGGCCTACGCCGCCCGCATCCTCACCACCCCCGGCGCCCTCCTGGTCAAACAGTCCGACCTCGCCCACAACGCGAACCCCGCCCGCCTGGCCGTCCTCGACGCCCCCACCCGCACCCGCCTGACCGCCAAGTACGCCCACATGCGAAACCTCCTCGGCCTGCCGGACGAACCGACGGCCGAGGAGGCGACGTGACGCACCCGGCGAGAGGGGGGCAGGAAGGTGAAACGGCCCGCGGGTCTAGGCCTTGGCCCCGGCCTTCCCCCGCTCCCGAGCCAACTCGGCGGCGTCCCTCTTGAACGCCCACTCCATCTTCGGCTCCATGGCGAACCGGAACATCCGCTGCACCGGCGGCGTGCACAACACGGTGATGACGGCCGCGGCGATGACCGTGACGACCAGCTCGCCGAGGGGCTGGTACACCCACGCGTTGGCGTCGTACCAGTCCCAGAAGCGCGAGCCCTTCGCGAGGAACCCGTGCAGCAGGTAGCCGTACAGCGTGCCCGCGCCCAGCACGGTGAACCACATCTTCCGCCGGGGCACCCAGGCGAAGAAGCAGGTGGTGAGCACCATGGAGCAGCCGAAGAGCGCGAAGGTCATGACGACCCCGGCCCACCACGGCGCACCCAGCTCCTGCGCGCTGTCCCGGTGGTAGAACCACGCCGAGTTCATGTGCGGCCCCACCCAGTACGCCATCGCCAGCGCGGCGGCCGCCACCGGCACGGACAGTATCCGCACCTCACGGCGCCGCATGAACTGGAAGTGCGCGGGCTTCATGAAGAGACCGACGACGAAGAAGGGCAGGAACTGCAGGACGCGTTGCAGGTCCAGGTCGTCGCCGATGTCGGGCGAGACGGAGGCGAGCGCCGCGATGCCGAGCGCCACCGGGATCGGCCAGCGCACCACCTTCCACAGCGGGGTCGTCAGCCGCCACACGAACAGCGCGATCAGGAACCAGGTGAGGTACCACGGGTCGAGCAGGCTGATCGGATGCGAGGGATCGTCGTTGCCGTACTGCTTGAAGACGGAGTACGCGATCTCGAAGAGGACGTACGGCACGGCGATGCCGGTGATCAGCCGGCGGAGCCGGTCGGCGCGCATGTCGAAACTGCGCGAGAAGTAGCCGGAGATGATGATGAACGCCGGCATGTGGAACGTGTACACGAACATGTACAGCGCCTCGGCGGCGCGGCTGTGATCGGTCAGCGGCTCCCACGCGTGCCCCATCGCGACGAGCACGATGGCGAGGTACTTCGCGTTGTCGAAGAACGCGTCACGCTGTTTGGCCGGTCTGGCCTCCGGGGAGGCGCCACCCGGCGTCGGATGAGGGGACGAGGACTTCAGCGAGCGCGGACTCGGCACTCCGTCGGCCGGCGACTGTGGTGACTGTGCCGGCGGGAGCGGCGTCCTGGACCGGTCGTGCGGTCGCAGCGAGTTCGTCACGGACCCTCCCGCCGGGAACTGCGGGGGACGGTCCGAGCACTCGCTGCGCAAGCGGGGGACGAGGCAGCGGTGAACATCTGAGGCACCCTAGCGTTGTCTGTGCGATTTCGTAAAACCACCGACGTGAATCCTGTATTGAGGGGTACGTGTCACTCACGGGTACCCGGGATTCGGTGAAGTGTGCCTCACGCAGAACATCACCGTCCGTACACCCCAAGGCGCATGGCCTGCACTGGTCTGTCCGCATTCATCTCGACTAAATGGTGCATAACGTGCGCAGGCGATTCCGGTGAAATGTCCGGTTAATTACCGCCCTGGGTGGGCCCCTTGGTGTGTCTGTGGCAACAATTCGAATTCCCTGCGCCCGGGTTGTGTGTGCACGGAAACGATCACGCCGAATTCACCTCCGGGGTCCCGCCGTTGGCCGGGGACGGGGGTGGCGCGGGTGCGGTGCCGTGGTCGACGTTGTCTCAGCCGCTGCATATGACGGCCTGGTTGGTGGCACGATGGTTCTTGCGGGGTGCGCGTGGGGTCGGCGCCCCGGGCCGGGAGTGCGGACCGACCGAGGGTGTGATCTGTGTGGCCATTTCGCTGTCAGTGGTCCTCTTGCTGGGGATCATCCTGGTGGTTCTGATGCGAGGGGGGACGATCAAGGCCGGCCCGGCCGTCGTCGCCATCCTCTTCGGCTTCTTCCTCGCCTCGACGGGCATGGCCGACGACATCCAACGCTTCCTGAACTCGATAGCGGACACGATCAACTCGATCCAGTTCTAGTGCCCGCCCGACCGCGCACCGCGAGACGGTGAACCCGGGCCGCCGGCACACACCATGCGGTGGGCCGGCACGACGGGTTCGCCCGGCAGCGGATCGATCCCGCGCACCCGCACGGCCACGACGTCCGTGGATAAGGGGGAGAGCTCCGGAACCCTCGTCAGACGCCACCGGAAGGCCTCCGGCACGTCCTTGGCGGGCAGTTCCACCATGGCGAGGCTGACCCAACGGTCGTAGTTCGTCGGGTATATGCGGACCAAGGCTCCGCATTCAGGGCAAACCGGCGGCTCGATCCACGTCACGTCATCGGGTCCGGGGTCGGGTCTCGGCGCGGCCGTGGCTCCCTCGGTCGCGGCCATCTCGTTGGCGAAGGTGTTCCAGCACCTCTCGCAGAGCCACGCCAGCAGCCGGAACCGACCGCGCTCGCCCGCGCTGACACCGGTCTCGCCGCATTCATCGCATGCCGACCGGTCGCCATCCCGAATCGCCCCCATAAAGCCGAGTGTGAGCGAATCCGACCGGATCCCAGTAGGGCGCGATTCGGCCTCTTCACGCGATGTCGTCAGCCATCATGGGCCGCCTCGGGCGCCATGTGCCGCCCCGGAAGGGTGCGGTGGTCGCCCGGGCTTACTCGGGCGCGCTCACGGTCACCGGGCCCCTGAAGCCCTTGAGGGTCACGACGTTGCGCGCCGCGTTGCCGGACACCTCGAGCCGCTGCTCGAACCGCACGACCCGGCCCGCCTCGTCGACCCACACCTCGCAGGCGAACTCCTTGGTGCCCGTGGCACGCATCTTCTCGTACAGCCGACGGTCCACGGTCCGGAGCCGGTCCTGGGTGACCTCGCCGGAGAGTCGATACGTCCGGATCCCGTCCACCTCCTCCGGCCCTCTGCGAGCCTTCGGCCCGAGGTCCAGGAGGAGTTGTGCGTAAGCGCCGTAGTCGGCCACCTCGGCCCCCGAGGAGCCCGGTCCCGTACGGCGCCACTCACCGGCCGCTCCGTCGCCGTCCACGGCGCGTGTGTAGGTCGCGTCCGCCAGCAGGATCGTTTCCGCCTCGAACGCCTGGTCCTTCGGGACGCTGTCGAAGGTCGCCACGGTCAGCCTGCCCGTAGGGCTCGACGCGTTGAAGTTCATCCGGCCGGTCATGACCACCGTCAGCGTGGACCCCGCATAGGTCTCCGTCCGAACCTCGGCCGAGTAGGGCGCCGGATCCGCGTTCTCGAGCGCCGCCTCGACGTCGAACGAGCCGTCGGCCCCCGGCGAGGCGGACGCTCCGCTCTTCGGCGTCGGCGCGGGTGCCTCCCCGGCACTTCCGGAGCCACAGCCGACAAGCAGGGCGGCGGCCGCGACACCGACCGCCGCGGCGACCGAGCGGTGCATGGCAGGGAACCTCCTCAAAGCTCACTCCGACCGTGATGAAGAAGGGCTCACTCCGACTGTCATGAAAAACGATCAGGGCCAGGCGGAGAGAAGATCCTCCGGCCTGACCCTGAGCGGTATGGAGCGGGCGACGGGAATCGAACCCGCGTAGCTAGTTTGGAAGACTAGGGCTCTACCATTGAGCTACGCCCGCACAGTGCGCGCCGCAGGTCGGAGGACCGCGGCACTGAAGGCATCGTAGCGGGTCGGACGGCTCCGCCGCACACCCCTTCCGGGCCGCGCCCGGCGCCCGCCGTCGCACGCGCCCGCGCACTCGGTAAATCCGGCAACCGTATGGCCTGCGGGCATGTACCCTACGTGTCGCACCAGACGGGGTGTGGCGCAGCTTGGTAGCGCGTCCGCTTTGGGAGCGGAAGGCCGTGGGTTCAAATCCCGCCACCCCGACCACCGCGCCGGTACGGCGCGCCCGCCCACCGGCAAGATCGCCTTTTGGGGCGTGTACCGCCTGCGGTTACTATGCAAGCTGCGCGCCCGTGTGTCTGCACTCTCACGTCTCTCAAGGGCCGCTAATCCGCTGAAGCCCCGCCGCACCGGCGGGGGACGTCAGCAGAACCCAAAGAAGTCAGCCCCCAAGGAGACCGAACCGTGAAGAGCGCCGTGGAGACCCTGAACCCGACCCGGGTTCGGCTCAGCATCGAGGTGCCCTTCGAGGAGCTCAAGGACAGCCTCGACGCGGCGTACAAGAAGATCAACCAGCAGGTCACGGTGAAGGGCTTCCGCAAGGGCAAGATCCCGGCCCGCGTCATCGACCAGCGGTTCGGCCGCGGTGCGGTCCTGGAGGAGGCGGTCAACGACGCGCTTCCGAAGTTCTACACCGACGCGGTCAACGAGGCCGAGCTCAACGTCCTGGGCCAGCCCGAGGTCGACATCACGGAGCTGAAGGACGGCGAGACGCTGAACTTCACCGCCGAGGTCGAGGTCCGCCCGACCATCGAGATCCCGGACTACTCCGGCATCGAGGTCGAGGTCGACGCCGTCGAGGTCACCGAGGAGGACGTCGAGAAGGCGGTGGAGCAGCTCCGTGAGCGCTTCGCCTCCACCTCCCCGGTCGAGCGCGCCGCCGAGGACGGCGACGTCGTGACGCTCGACCTGGAGGCCAAGGTCGACGGCGAGGTCCTCGAGGACGGCGTCGCCGAGGGTGTCTCGTACACCATCGGCTCCGGCGAGCTGCTGGACGGCATCGACGACGCCGTGAAGGGCCTGGAGGCCGGTGGCGAGGCCACCTTCACCTCCGAGCTCAAGGGCGGCTCGGCGGCCGGCAAGGAGGCCGAGGTGACCGTCAAGGTCTCCCAGGTCGCCGCCCGTGAACTCCCGGCCCTGGACGACGAGTTCGCCCAGCTCGCCTCCGAGTTCGACACCCTCGAGGAGCTGCGCGCCGACAGCCGCAAGCGCCTGGAGAACATGAAGCAGTACGACCAGGCCACGCAGGCCCAGGAGCGCGTCCTGGAGAAGCTGCTGGAGCTCGTCGAGGTGCCCGTCCCCGAGAAGCTGCTCGAGGACGAGATCAACACCCGCAAGCACAACCTGGAGCACCACCAGCTCGGCCAGATGGGCCTGGACCTCGAGAAGTACCTCGAGATCCAGGGCAAGACGGTCGAGGAGTTCGACGCCGAGACCAAGGAAGCGGCCGTCAAGGGCATCAAGACCCAGTTCGTCCTCGACGAGCTGGTCGCCAAGGAGAAGCTGAACGTCAACCAGGAGGAGCTCACCGAGCACCTCATGCGCCGCGCGGCCTCCTCCGGCATGTCCCCGGACCAGTTCGCCCAGGCCGTCGTCCAGAACAACCAGGTCCAGCTCCTCGTCGGCGAGGTCGCCCGCGGCAAGGCCCTGGCCCTGGTCGTCGAGTCCTCCACGGTGAAGGACACCAACGGCGAGATCGTCGACCTGGACGACGACGAGGACGAGGACGCGTCCGCTGAGAGCACCGAGGAAGCCCCGGCCGCCGCCGAGGCCGAGGCCGAGGAGAAGGCCCCCGAGGCCTGATCACTCCGCGAACAGCAGGCTTGAGACGGGCCCCCGGATCACTTTGTGACCCGGGGGCCCGTCGGCCTACCCAGGGGCGCGGGGAACTGAGCGAGCAACCACGTACAAGCCGCACTCGCCATGGCACGGACGATGGCAGACGCGTCTGCGGCTCGCAGGGGGCCGGTCGCGCAGTTCCCCGCGCCCCTTCGGCGTCCGGGGGCGACCAGCCACCCCCCGCCCAGCCAGCGCAGCACATGCGCTGACAGCGAACAGTTCCCTCTGCGGGATTCACCGGCGGAGCCACCGCGTTAGGGTCCATGAATACGAGGGCGGAGCCGTCGGGAAAACGGCTCGGCCCCCGGAAGGGAAACGTGAAGACGGCCCGGCGCCGTCGTAAGACGAGCAGGTGGATACGTGACGAATCTGATGCCCTCCGCCGCCGGCGAGCCTTCCATCGGCGGTGGCCTCGGCGACCATGTCTACAACCGGCTGCTCAACGAGCGGATCATCTTCCTCGGCCAGCCGGTCGACGACGACATCGCGAACAAGATCACCGCACAGCTGCTGCTCCTTGCCGCCGACCCGGACAAGGACATTTACCTCTACATCAACAGCCCGGGCGGCTCCATCACGGCCGGCATGGCGATCTACGACACGATGCAGTACATCAAGAACGACGTGGTGACCATCGCCATGGGTCTGGCGGCCTCGATGGGGCAGTTCCTGCTCAGCGCGGGCACCCCGGGCAAGCGCTTCGCGCTGCCGAACGCCGAGATCCTGATCCACCAGCCCTCCGCGGGCCTGGCGGGCTCCGCCTCGGACATCAAGATCCACGCCGAGCGGCTGCTGCACACCAAGAAGCGCATGGCCGAGCTCACCTCCCAGCACACGGGCCAGTCGGTCGAGCAGATCACCCGTGACTCGGACCGCGACCGCTGGTTCGACGCCTTCGAGGCCAAGGCCTACGGCCTCATCGACGACGTCATCGCCACCGCCGCGGGCATGCCGGGCGGCGGCGGCACCGGGGCCGGGCAGGCGTGACGGCACCCGCCGGCACGCACGCCCCCGTAACGCCCCCAGCCGACCGCCTCAGCCCCTCTCAGGCTCCCAGGAGACACAAGTGAACGACTTCCCCGGCAGCGGCCTCCACGACAGCGCACGCTCCCAGTACTCGGGTCCGACGGCCGAGTCCCGTTACGTCATCCCGCGCTTCGTCGAGCGCACCTCGCAGGGCATCCGCGAGTACGACCCGTACGCGAAGCTCTTCGAGGAGCGGGTGATCTTCCTCGGTGTGCAGATCGACGACGCCTCCGCCAACGACGTCATGGCTCAGCTGCTGTGCCTGGAGTCGATGGACCCCGACCGGGACATCTCGGTCTACATCAACAGCCCCGGCGGCTCCTTCACGGCGCTCACTGCGATCTACGACACGATGCAGTTCGTGAAGCCCGACATCCAGACGGTCTGCATGGGTCAGGCGGCCTCCGCCGCCGCGATCCTGCTGGCCGCCGGTACGCCGGGCAAGCGCATGGCGCTGCCGAACGCCCGCGTCCTGATCCACCAGCCGTACAGCGAGACGGGCCGCGGGCAGGTCTCCGACCTGGAGATCGCCGCCAACGAGATCCTCCGTATGCGTGCGCAGCTGGAGGACATGCTGGCCAAGCACTCGACCACGCCGATCGAGAAGATCCGCGAGGACATCGAGCGCGACAAGATCCTCACGGCCGAGGACGCGCTTTCGTACGGCCTGATCGACCAGATCATCTCCACGCGGAAGATGAACAACAACAGCGTCCGCTGACCGCGAAAAGGCTGTAATGTCTGCCGCCCCTTGGCATGGTTGGCACCGTTTGACCCAGTGCACGACAAGGTGCACGACAAAGCGAACCGTGCCAAGGGGGGCCCGAACGGGGGGCCCGGCAAGGTACCGTCGACATAAGGCAGCACCAGGAGCCGCTGGATTCCAATCGTCCAGGCGTCTCCCAGGCGAAGGGGAAGCACACCGTGGCACGCATCGGTGACGGCGGCGATCTGCTCAAGTGCTCGTTCTGCGGCAAGAGCCAGAAGCAGGTCAAGAAGCTCATCGCAGGGCCCGGTGTGTACATCTGCGACGAGTGCATCGACCTCTGCAACGAGATCATCGAGGAGGAGCTCGCCGAGACCAGCGAAGTGCGCTGGGAGGAGCTCCCGAAGCCCCGCGAGATCTACGAGTTCCTCGAGGGGTACGTGGTCGGCCAGGAGGCGGCCAAGAAGGCGCTCTCCGTGGCGGTCTACAACCACTACAAGCGCGTCCAGGCAGGTGAGAACGGCGGCGGTCAAAGCCGCGAGGACGCCATCGAGTTGGCGAAGTCCAACATCCTCCTGCTGGGCCCCACGGGCTCCGGCAAGACCCTCCTCGCCCAGACCCTCGCGCGCATGCTGAACGTCCCGTTCGCGATCGCGGACGCGACCGCGCTGACGGAGGCCGGCTACGTCGGCGAGGACGTCGAGAACATCCTGCTGAAGCTCATCCAGGCCGCCGACTACGACGTCAAGAAGGCCGAGACCGGGATCATCTACATCGACGAGATCGACAAGGTGGCCCGAAAGAGCGAAAACCCGTCCATCACCCGCGACGTATCGGGTGAGGGCGTCCAGCAGGCCCTGCTGAAGATCCTGGAAGGCACCACTGCGTCGGTCCCGCCCCAGGGCGGCCGCAAGCACCCGCACCAGGAGTTCATCCAGATCGACACGACGAACGTCCTGTTCATCGTGGGCGGTGCCTTCGCGGGCCTGGAGAAGATCATCGAGTCCCGCGCCGGGGCCAAGGGAATCGGCTTCGGTGCCACGATCCGCTCCAAGCGCGAACTCGAGTCCAAGGACCAGTTCGAGGACGTCATGCCGGAGGACCTGGTCAAGTTCGGCATGATCCCGGAGTTCATCGGCCGTCTCCCGGTCATCACCTCCGTCCACAACCTGGACCGCGAGGCCCTTCTGCAGATCCTGGTCGAGCCCCGCAACGCGCTGATGAAGCAGTACCAGCGCCTCTTCGAACTCGACGGCGTGGAGCTGGACTTCGAGCGCGAGGCCCTCGAAGCCATCGCCGACCAGGCCATCCTCCGCCAGACCGGCGCGCGCGGCCTGCGCGCCATCATGGAGGAAGTCCTGATGTCCGTGATGTACGAGGTCCCGTCCCGCAAGGACGTGGCCCGGGTCGTCATCACAGCGGACGTCGTCCACTCGAACGTGAACCCGACCCTGATCCCGAGGGACGCGCGCGGGCGGGGGCCGGGGGAGCAGAAGACGGCGTAACTCCGCAGCGCTGCCCAGACATCGAAGGGGCCCCGGTCAACCGACCGGGGCCCCTTCGAGGTTGATCAGACCTTGACGCGAACTTCCTTGCGCAGCTTGGCCGTGATGTCGGCCGCGTCCTCGGGATCGGTGCTCTTGCCCGCGGCGATGTCCGCGAACTCCATCGGCAGGACGAAGCCGAGCGTGCTGTAGTCGCCCCACACGCAGTAGGTCATGTTGACCTTCTTCGGCTCGGTCGCCGAAGTGCTGTCGGAGTTGTCCATCTGGACCTCCTGGCACTTCAGGACGGCGCCCTCGAGAGCGTCGGGCGTGTACTCCTTCGGGTCGCCGACGAACGTGACGTCCTCGTCCTCGTCCTGGGCGTCCTTCTTCATGAAGGCGAAGAAACCGTCGACCGCCGCCTCGGGGTCCTCGATCTCGCCGTAGACGCCGCCGAACGAGAGCATCTTCCCGGCGAGCGGGTTGCTCTCGTCGCCCGACTGGTAGCTGGCGCTGACGTCCTTGGGGTTCTTGACGCCCCAGTTCTCGGCGTCCTTCAGATCGTCCTCGGACATGGCGCCGCTGTCGCCGCCGCTGTCGGACTTCTTGTACTCGCCGAGCACCGTCGCCGGCGTGGTCAGCTTGTGCGGGCCGTCGTCCGCGATGTCCGCGCCGCCACTGCCGCCGAGGACGAAGTACGCGCCCACCGCTACCGCCGCCACCACCGCGACCGCGCCGAGGATGATGCCGACCTTCTTGCCGCCACCGCCGGAGGGAACCGGAGGCTGGGGCACGGTCGGGTACGGCTGCTGGCCGTACGGGGCCTGGCCGTACGGCGGGGTCTGGGGCGGGACGCCCTGGGGAGCCTGCTGGGGATACCCGTAACCCGGCTGCTGCGGCGGCGCCTGCTGCGGGTAGCCGTAGCCGGGCTGGGGGGCGGCCTGCGGCGGCTGCTGGCCGTAGGGGCCCGGCTGTCCGTACGGTCCAGGCTGCTGGGGCTGCCCGCCGTACGGGCCCGGCTGGTTGTGACTCATGTTCTGGGTTCCCCTCCAGAATGCTTATGTGTTCCTGACATCCTGGCGCAAACGCGATGGGTCCCACGCACCGGGGGTCACACCGTTACGGAAGAATCCGGTTTCGGGACGACCCCGTGACACCCCTAAACTGACCGGGTGACCGAGAACGCTCAGCAGCAGCCTCCAGCGCCCGCCACCGATCTGCCGACCCAGTACGCGCCGGCCGATGTAGAGGGGACGCTGTACGAGCGCTGGGTAGAGCGTGGTTACTTCGCGGCCGACGCCAAGAGCGACAAGCCCGCGTACACCATCGTCATCCCCCCGCCGAACGTCACCGGCAGCCTGCACCTCGGGCACGCCTTCCAGCACACCCTCATGGACGCCCTGACGCGCCGTAAGCGCATGCAGGGGTACGAGTCCCTCTGGCTCCCCGGCATGGACCACGCCGGCATCGCCACGCAGAACAAGGTCGAGCAGCAGCTCGCCGAAGAGGGCAAGTCCCGCCACGACTTGGGGCGCGAGGAGTTCGTCGAGCGCGTCTGGCAGTGGAAGGAGGAGTACGGCGGCAAGATCCTCGGCCAGATGCGCCGGCTCGGTGACGGGGTCGACTGGGACCGTGAGCGGTTCACGATGGACGAGGGCCTGTCCAAGGCCGTCCAGACCATCTTCAAGCGCCTCTATGACGACGAGCTGATCTACCGCGCCGAGCGCATCATCAACTGGTGCCCGCGCTGTCTGACGGCCATCTCCGACATCGAGGTCGAGCACCAGGAGGACGCCGGCGAGCTGGTCTCCATCCGGTACGGCGAGGGCGAGGACAGCGTCGTCGTCGCCACCACCCGCGCGGAGACGATGCTCGGTGACACCGCCGTCGCCGTCCACCCGGACGACGAGCGGTACAAGCACCTCATCGGCAAGCTGATCAAGCTGCCGCTGACCGACCGCTCCATCCCGGTCGTCGCCGACACCCACGTCGACCCGGAGTTCGGCACGGGCGCCGTCAAGGTGACGCCGGCCCACGACCCGAACGACTTCGCGATCGGCCAGCGCCACGACCTGCCGTCCATGACGATCATGGACGAGCACGGCGTCATCACCGTCCACGGCCCCTTCCTCGGCCAGGACCGTTTCGAGGCCCGTGACGCCGTCGTCGGCGCGCTGCGCTCGCAGGGCCGGATCGTCGCGGAGAAGCGCCCGTACACCCACTCCGTCGGCCACTGCTCCCGCTGCAGGACGACCGTCGAGCCGCGACTGTCGATGCAGTGGTGGGTCAAGGTCGCGCCCCTGGCCAAGGCCGCAGGCGACGCGGTCCGGGACGGCCGGGTCAAGATCCATCCCGAGGACATGTCGAAGCGCTACTTCGACTGGGTGGACAACATGTTCGACTGGTGCATCTCGCGCCAGCTCTGGTGGGGCCACCGCATCCCCGTCTGGTACGGCCCGAACGGCGAGACGGTCTGCGTCGGCCCCGACGAGCAGCCGCCCACCGGCGAGGGCTGGACCCAGGACACCGATGTCCTCGACACCTGGTTCTCCTCCGGCCTGTGGCCGTTCTCCACGCTCGGCTGGCCCGAACAGACCGAGGACCTGCGGAAGTTCTACTCCACCGACGTCCTGCTCACCGGCCACGACATCATCTTCTTCTGGGTCGCCCGGATGATGATGTTCGGCCTGTACGCGATGGACGGAGAGGTCCCGTTCAAGACCATCGCCCTGACCGGCCTGGTCCGCGACGAGCGCGGCAAGAAGATGTCGAAGTCCTTCGGCAACGTCGTCGACCCGCTCGACTGGATGGACAAGTACGGCTCCGACGCGCTCCGCTTCACCCTCGCGCGCGGCGCCAACCCGGGCACCGACGTCCCGATCGGCGAGGACTGGGTCCAGGCCTCCCGCAACTTCGCCAACAAGATCTGGAACGCGACGCGCTTCGCGCTGATGAACGGCGCGACGGTCGAGGGCCCCCTGCCGGACCCGTCCCGCATGTCGGCGACCGACCGCTGGATCCTGGCCCGCCTCAACGAGACGGTCGAGCAGGTCGACGCCTACTACGAGGACTTCCAGTTCGCCAAGCTCAGCGACGCCCTGTTCCACTTCGCGTGGGACGAGGTCTTCGACTGGTACGTGGAGCTGTCCAAGACGACGTTCCAGGCGGGCGGCGAGCCGGCCGAGGTCAGCAAGCGGGTCCTGGGCGAGGTCCTCGACGTCACCCTGCGCCTGCTCCACCCGGTCGTCCCGTTCGTCACGGACACCTTGTGGACGACGCTGACCGGCGGAGAGTCCCTCGTCATCGCCGACTGGCCCAAGGACAGCGGGTTCCGTGACGAGGCCGCCGAGCGCGAGATCGAGCTGGTCCAGCAGGTCGTCACCGAGGTCCGCCGGTTCCGCGCCGACCAGGGCCTCCAGCCCGGCCAGCGCGTCCCGGCCCGGCTGACCCTCGACGGTACGGTCCTGGCCCCGCACGAGGCCGCGATCCGTCAGCTGCTGCGGCTCCAGCCGGAGGGCGAGGGCTTCGCCGCCACCGCGACTCTGCCGGTGGCGGGTGCCGAGGTCGCCCTCGACCTCTCCGGTGTCATCGACGTCGCCGCCGAGCGCAAGCGCCTCGCGAAGGACCTCGCGGTCGCGGAGAAGGAGAAGGCCCAGGCCACGGCCAAGCTCGGCAACGAGGCGTTCCTCGCGAAGGCGCCGGACCAGGTCGTCGACAAGATCCGGGGGCGCCTCGCCAAGGCGGACGAGGACATCGCCCGCATCACCGCACAACTGGACCGACTGCCGAAGGCATAGCCCTTCGTAGGCCATGCGAAGGCCCCGGTGCTTCTCAAGCACCGGGGCCTTCTGCTGGGCGGGGGAAGGGCGCAGCCTTTCCAGGGGCGCGGGGAACTGCGCGACCAGCCACATACCACCCGCAGCCGCCCTACCGCGGGTACCCCCGAGTTCTCAGGCGCCCGGTCCGTAGACTGGGCCCCGTGAGCGAACGCAGTGACCAGCAGCCCGACCCGATCGACCCGACCGACCCGTTCGAGGAGATCATCGCCGCGGAGACCGACCGGGATCCGGACCTCGCGGTGATCGAGGCCGGCAGCCGAACCCTGCGTGCCCAGGGCGGCGCACCGCAGGCCGACGTGCCGGCCAGGCCCGCCGACCCGGCCCTCGACAAGGCCCTGCGCGACGTCGAGGCCGACCTCGCGACCCGCTGGGGCGAGACCAAGCTGGAGCCCTCGGTCAAGAGGATCGCCGCGCTGATGGACGTCCTGGGCGAGCCCCAGCGCTCGTACCCCTCCCTCCACATCACCGGCACCAACGGCAAGACCTCCACCGCCCGCATGATCGAGGCCCTCCTCGGCGCCTTCGAACTGCGCACCGGCCGGTACACCTCCCCGCACGTCCAGTCGATCACCGAGCGCATCAGCCTCGACGGCGCCCCCATCTCCGCCGAGCGGTTCATCGAGACGTACGAGGACATCAAGCCGTACATCGAGATGGTGGACGCGGCCCAGGAGTACCGGCTCTCCTTCTTCGAGGTGCTCACGGGGATGGCGTACGCCGCCTTCGCCGACGCGCCCGTGGACGTGGCGGTCGTCGAGGTCGGCATGGGCGGCACCTGGGACGCCACCAACGTCATCGACGGGGACGTCGCCGTCGTCACCCCCATCGACCTCGACCACACCGACCGGCTGGGGACGACGCCCGCCGAGATCGCCGCCGAGAAGTCCGGGATCGTCAAGCAGGACGCGACGGTGATCCTGGCGCAGCAGCCGGTCGACGCGGCGCAGGTGCTGCTGAAGAAGGCCGTGGAGGTCGACGCGACCGTGGCCCGCGAGGGTCTGGAGTTCGGTGTCGTCTCCCGTCAGGTCGCCGTCGGCGGACAGATGCTGACCCTGCGCGGCCTGGGCGGCGAGTACCCCGAGGTCTACCTCCCGCTGCACGGCCCGTACCAGGCGCACAACGCGGCCGTCGCGCTCGCCGCCGTGGAGGCGTTCTTCGGCGTCGGCTCGCAGCGGCCCGAGCCGCTCGACCTCGACACGGTCCGCAAGGCCTTCGCGACCGTCTCCTCGCCGGGTCGGCTGGAGGTCGTACGGCGGTCCCCGACCGTCGTGCTGGACGCCGCGCACAACCCGGCGGGCGCCCGGGCCACGGCCGAGGCCGTCGGTGAGGCGTTCGACTTCAGCCGGCTGATCGGTGTGGTCGGCGCGAGCGGCGACAAGAACGTGCGGGGTGTCCTGGAGGCCTTCGAACCGATCTTCGCCGAGGTCGTGATCACGCAGAACTCCAGCCACCGGGCGATGGACGCCGACGAACTGGCCGGTATCGCGGTGGAGGTGTTCGGCGAGGAGCGGGTGCAGGTCGAGCCCCGGCTGCCCGACGCCCTGGAGGCGGCGATCACGCTCGCCGAGGAGGAGGGCGAGTTCGCGGGCGGTGGCGTCCTCGTCACCGGTTCTGTCATCACCGTCGGTGAGGCCCGGCTGCTGCTGGGGAAGGGCTGAGTTCCACGACATGCGTACTCTCTGTGCTTCGACGCTGATCGGCGAGTTCTTCGTCATCGGCTTCGCCGGGCTCGTCGCCATGAAGGACCCGGATCTGGCCATGACCACGGTCTGGACGGTCAGCGGCATCGCCATGTTCCTCTGCGTCCTGCTGTGCGGTCTGGTCACCAGGCCCGGTGGGATCCAGCTCGGCTGGGCGCTCCAGATCGCGCTGATCCTCTCCGGGTTCTTCGTTCCGACGATGTTCTTCCTGGGCGCGGTCTTCGCCGCCCTGTGGTGGGCCTCGATCCACTACGGACGGAAGATCGACGAGGCCAAGGCCCGGTTCGCCGCGCAGGCATCCACCGGGGCCGGTGCGTCCTCCGGTGCGTCCTGACGCTGCGTAACAGGGTGCCGGGCGCGCCCTGTAGCCTCTGAGCTCCGCACCCGCGTGAAACGAAGGAGTCACCACAGTGAGCCAGCGCACCCTCGTCCTGCTCAAGCCCGACGCCGTCCGGCGGGGCCTGACCGGCGAGATCATCAGCCGTATCGAGCGCAAGGCCGGCTGGCAGATCACCGCGCTGGAGCTGCGGACCCTGGACCAGGAGACGCTGGAGCAGCACTACGGCGAGCACAAGGGCAAGCCGTTCTACGAGCCGCTCGTCGCGTTCATGGCCTCCGGTCCGGTCGTCGCCCTGATCGTCGAGGGCGAGCGGGTCATCGAGGGTGTCCGCGCGCTGGCCGGACCGACCGACCCGATCGCCGCCGCGCCCGGCTCCATCCGCGGTGACTACGGCGTGATCGTGCGCGAGAACCTCATCCACGCGTCGGACTCCGAGGAGTCGGCCGAGCGCGAGGTCAAGATCTTCTTCCCCGGGCGCGCGTAGTAGCGTTCGCGACGGCGGGGGCCGGCGAGTCGCTCGCCCCCGCCGCGCGAACACCGCTGGACTCCGACAACCACGGCTGGACTCCGGCCACCACCTCTGGCAGACCCGAACGACCCCTGGCAGACCGGGAAAGCCTCCGGAACCCCCGGGACACTTCCACCACACCCGGCCACCACCCACACGGCCTACACCCCGGCTGACCAGCCAACCCCGCCTAGAATTGGGCCGTACAACGGCATATGCGCGGCGATCGGGGGAACGCACACCCCCGATGGACCGTCTCCACAGGCGAGGCGGCGCATCGCATGCCCACAATGGCGAAGACCCTCGCGCAGTGTTCGTGCGGGCGAGACTACGATGTAAGCCTTCACGTCACAGCACCCACTTCGCCGACCCGAAAAAGCCCTGAAAAGCCCTCAAAAGCCGTCAGTGCTCCGCTTGGGAAGGCCACACGAATCCTGATGGGGAACTCAATGTCGTTCATCGGCCGTGACATGGCTGTCGACCTCGGGACCGCCAACACGCTGGTGTACGTCAGGGGTCGCGGGATCGTACTGAACGAGCCGTCCGTCGTCGCGATCAACACCAACACCGGTGGCATTCTCGCGGTCGGCGCGGAGGCGAAGAAGATGATCGGGCGGACCCCCGGCAACATCGTTGCCGTACGTCCGCTGAAGGACGGTGTCATCGCCGACTTCGAGATCACCGAGCGGATGCTCCGCTACTTCATCCTGAAGATCCACAAGCGGCGGTATCTCGCCCGTCCTCGGGTCGTCGTCTGCGTGCCGTCCGGCATCACCGGTGTCGAGCGTCGCGCCGTCATCGAGGCGTCCTCCCAGGCAGGCGCCCGTCAGGTGCACATCATCGAGGAGCCCATGGCCGCGGCCATCGGCTCCGGCCTGCCGGTCCACGAGGCCACGGGCAACATGGTGGTGGACATCGGCGGCGGCACCACGGAGGTCGCGGTCATCTCCCTCGGCGGCATCGTCACCGCCCAGTCCATCCGCGTCGCGGGCGACGAGTTGGACAACGCGATCATCCAGCACATCAAGAAGGAGTACTCACTCCTCCTCGGTGAGCGGACGGCCGAACAGATCAAGATCACGATCGGTTCGGCGTACGACCTCGACGCTGACGAGCACACCGAAATCCGCGGCCGGGACCTGGTGTCCGGGCTGCCCAAGACCGTCGTCATCTCCGCCGGGGAAGTGCGGAAGGCGATCGAGGAACCCGTCAACGCCATCGTCGATGCCGTCAAGACGACCCTCGACAAGTGCCCCCCGGAACTCTCCGGCGACATCATGGACCGGGGCATCGTCCTCACCGGCGGCGGCGCCCTGCTGCGCGGTCTCGACGAACGGCTGCGCCGGGAGACCGGAATGCCGATCCATATCGCCGAGGACCCGCTCGACAGCGTGGCGCTCGGCTCCGGCAAGTGTGTCGAGGAGTTCGAGGCGTTGCAGCAGGTGCTCGACGCCCAGCCCCGCAGATGACTTCACCCTTCGATTCCGCCGTACGGGACGTTCTCCTCTCGTGCGGCGGATCGTTGATATTGAGGCATAAGCTCCACAAAGCGCCCCTGTCGTTCCCGTGCCGGGATTCCCAGGGGCTACCCGAATTCCCCCATTCCTGTTGAATTCCTATGAGGAAGGCACGGCCGCCGCACGTGAGGGACACACGAGAGAGCCGGCTGCTCCTGGTGCTGCTGATCGCCGTCGCGTTCGCGCTGATCACGGTGGACATCCGCGGCGGGAAGGACTCACCGGTCGACGGTGCCCGACGTGCCGCCGCCACCGTCTTCGGCCCGATCGAGGACGGTGTGTCGACCGCCGTCGACCCCATCGGCAACGCCATAAGCGCCGTCCGTGACTCCGGCTCCCGCCACGACCGCCTCGCCGCGCTGGAGAAGGAGAACGCCGAACTGAAGGCGGCCCTCGGCAGCGACGACCGCAACAGCAGCAGGGTCGAACAGCTCGACAAGATGCTGAAGACCGCCGCGAACGGCCGGTACGGCATCAAGGGCGCCGAGGTCATCGCCATAGGAGCGGCCCAGGGCTTCTCCTGGACCGTCACCATCGACATCGGCACCGAGGACGGCATCACCCGCGACATGACCGTCCTCAACGGCAACGGGCTGGTCGGCCGCGTCACCACCGTCGGGCCGAACACCGCGACCGTCCTCCTCGCCAACGACCCCGACTTCACCGTCGGCACCCGGATGGAGGCCACCGACGAACTCGGCTTCGCCTCCGGCCAGGGCGACCGGCCGCTGCGCGTCGAACTGCTCAACGGCAAGGCCAAGGTGAAGGAGGGCGACCGTCTCGTCACCTTCGGCTCCCAGGCCGACAAGCCGTTCGTCCCGGGCGTCCCGGTCGGTGTCGTCTCCCGCGTCGACCCCTCCGGCGGCGACCTCACCCGCACGATCTACGTCAAGCCGTTCGTGGCCTTCACCCGGTTGGACATCGTCGGCGTCGTCGTCCAGCCACCCCGCAAGGACCCCCGCGACACCGTCCTGCCGGCCAAGCCGAAGGCCACCCCCACGCCCACCGTGACGGTCACGGTCACACCGGGCGCGGACGAACCGGGCGCCGGCGCCGACGGACAGTCGCAAGAGCAGTAGACGTAGGACAGTAGGAGCTGACCCCCTGATGCGCTTCAACCGGATGCTGCTCTCCACCACCCTGGTGATCGTCGCCCTGGTGATCCAGGTGAGCGTCCTCGCCAGACTCCATCTCCCGGGCGCCGTACCGGACCTGGTGCTCCTCACCGTGCTCGGCCTCGCCCTGGTCTACGGCCATGTCGGCGGCGCCCTGATCGGCTTCGGCGCCGGGCTGCTGTCCGACCTCGCGCCGCCCGCCGACCACGCGGCCGGGCGGTACGCCCTGGTCCTGTGCGTCATCGGCTACCTCGCGGGACTGGCGAAGCCCGAGACGGGCCGACTGAAGTCGGCGACCGGACCGATGGTCGTGGTCGTCGTCGCCGCCCTCGGCTCCACCCTCCTGTACGCCGGTGTCGGCGCCCTCGTCGGCGACGACGCCGCCCGCCACGTCGGCCTGCCCAGCCTGCTGTTCACCGCCGCGCTCTACGACCTGCTGCTCGCGCCCTTCGTCGTCCCCGGCGTCATCGCGCTCGCCCGGCGCGCCGAGAACGACCCGCTCGCCGAGACCGGCAGCGCCGCCAAGGCGACCGACGTCGCCTCCGGCTGGCTCTCCTCCGGCACCGGCCTGCGCATCGGCAACCAGCGCGGCGGACTCCGCATCAAGGCCGCGCGCTCACGGATGGCCAGGGCGGGACGCATCAAGGGGGTCAAGCGGCTGTGACGGCACGGCAATCGGACAGCGGAACCGATCACCGCCGAGCGGTGTACCCCATGTACCGGCACCACGCGCACCACCCGCACACGCACTGAGAGGGGGAGACAGGCAGTGACCAACATCCCGGAGACCGGGCGGACCCCACGGGTCCAGATCCGGCTCGTCATCATCCAGATCCTCGTCTTCTCCCTCCTCGGCACCCTCGGCGGCCGCCTCTGGTACCTCCAGATCCGCGAGGGCGACGCCTACGCCAAGGAAGCCTCCGGCAACCACGTCCAGCAGGTCGTCCAGCCCGCCGTACGCGGCTCGATCCTGGACGCGCGCGGAGTGCCGATCGCGGACAACGAGACCCGCCTCGTCGTCTCCGCCTCCCGCACCGACCTGCTCAAGATGGACGACGACGGCAAGGCCGTCCTCACCAAGCTCGCAGGCGTCCTGGACATGAAGCCCAAGGACGTCATGGACAAGGTCCGCCTCTGCGACTCGGAGACCCCCCAGCCCTGCTGGAACGGCTCGCCCTACCAGCCGATCCCCATCACCGACGAGGCCACCGCCAAGCAGGCCCTGCAGATCCGCGAGCGCTCCGAGGACTTCCCCGGCATCACCGCCGAACCCCAGGCCGTCCGCCGCTACGCCAGCCCTGGCGGCTCCAAGACCTCCCAGGTCCTCGGGTACCTCTCCCCGGTCACCGACGAGGAGATCACCAAGGCCCAGGACACCGACTCGCCGTATCTGCGCTCCGACCAGGTCGGCCGCTCCGGCCTGGAGCGCCAGTACGACAAGGAGCTGCGCGGCAAGGCCGGCGTCACCCGGTACGAGGTCGACAACCTCGGCCGGGTCATCGGCGAGGCCGAGGCGGACCCCGCCCAGCCCGGCGCCAACCTCGTCACCAGCATCGACGCCCGCGTCCAGCGCATCGCCGAGTACGAACTCAACGAGGCGATGAAGGAAGCCCGCAAGCAGAACGACCGCAACACCGGGACCAACTACAAGGCGGACTCCGGCGCGGTCGTCGTGATGGAGGCCAAGACCGGCCGTGTGGTCGCCATGGCCTCCAACCCGGACTACGACCCCAACGCATGGGTCGGCGGCATCTCCGCCAAGGACTACGCCAAGCTCACCGGCAAGAAGTCCAACTACCCGCTGCTGAACCGCGCCATCCAGGGCCAGTCGGCCCCCGGCTCCGTCTTCAAGGTGATCCCGACGGCCGCCGCGGTGAACGCCGGCTACTCCTTCAACGGCCCCTACCAATGCTCCAGCTCGTACTCGATCGGCGGCCAGGTCTTCAAGAACTTCGAGTCCCAGAGCCATGGCGCGATCAGCCTCGGCAAGGCGCTGGAGGTCTCCTGCGACACCGTCTTCTACCGCCTCTCCCACGAGGAGTGGAAGCGCGACGGAGGCATCAAGCCCAAGAAGGGCGCCAACGACTGGTTCTACAAGACCGCCCACCAGTTCGGCCTCGGCGCCGAGACCGGCATCGACCTGCCGAACGAGGTCACCGGCCGCATCCCGGACCGCCAGTGGAAGCAGAAGTACTGGGAGGACAACAAGGACGCCTGGTGCAAGTACGGCAAGAAGGGCGGCTCGTACGCCGAGCAGATCGCGTACGAGAACTGCCTCGAAGGCAACCGCCTGCGTGCCGGTGACTCCGTCAACTACTCCATCGGCCAGGGTGACACCCTCGTCACCCCCATCCAGATGGCCACCATCTACGCGGCCATCTCCAACGGCGGCACCCTCTACGACCCCACCGTCGGCAAGGCGATCATCAGCGCCGACGGCAAGAACGTGCAGGAGATCGCACCCAAGTCGCACGGCAAACTGCCGATGACGAAGAAGACCCGCGACGAGATAGACGAAGCCCTCGCGGGAGTCGCGACCCGAGGTACGGCAGCCTGGCGCTTCCAGGGCTGGCCGCAGGACGAGATCCCGATCCACGCCAAGACGGGTACGGCCGAGGTCTACGGCAAGCAGACGACCTCCTGGTTCACCACGTACACCAAGGACTACTCGATCGTCATGACGATCTCCCAGGGTGGTACGGGCTCCGGCGCCTCGGCACCCGCCGTGCGCAAGCTCTACAACGCGCTCTACGGCGTCTCCGAGGACGGAAAGATCGACAGGAAGAAGGCACTGCTGCCCACCCCGCAGAAGGGCCTGCCGAAGATCGAGTCCGACGGCTCGATCGACTCCCCGAAGCTGGAGTCCTACCCGCCGAAGAAGTCCAAGAAGGAGGCCGCCGAGGACGGCACCCAGACGGTCGCCGCGGGGCCCGGCGCCCGACCGGTCTCCTTCGACGTCCCGGCGGCGATCCTCGACACGCGCGGCGGCGGCACCAACCGCGCCGCCCGCCGACGCGACGATCGAGGTCGACGGCGCAGGGGCGGCGGCGGAGGCCGTTGCGCCAGCGGCAGTTGCGGTATCGGCAGTGACAGCGGCAGTCGTGGTGTTCGGGGACGGAGGAGGTCCGGATGACCGGCAACAGCTTCTCCGTCTCCGGGTACGGGCCCGAACGCACCGGCTGGACCCGGCTCTTCGCCCGCGACTCGCTCGCCCGCCGGCTCGACTGGCCGATACTGTTCTCGGCCATCGCGCTCTCCCTGATCGGCGCGGCCCTCGTCTACTCGGCGACCCGTAACCGCACCGAGCTCAACCAGGGCGACCCGTACTACTTCCTGCTCCGGCACCTGCTCAACACCGGCATCGGCTTCGCCCTGATGATCGGCACGGTCTGGCTCGGCCACCGCACCCTGCGCACGGCCGTGCCCATCCTGTACGGCATCTCGGTGCTGCTGATCCTGCTGGTGCTCACCCCGATGGGCGCGACCATCAACGGCGCGCACGCATGGATCGTCATCGGCGGCGGCTTCTCGCTCCAGCCCTCCGAGTTCGTGAAGGTCACGATCATCCTGGGGATGGCGATGCTGCTGGCGGCCCGGGTGGACGCGGGCGACAAACCCCACCCCGACCACCGCACGGTCGTCCAGGCCCTCGGGCTCGCCGCCGTCCCCATACTGATCGTGCTGCTCATGCCCGACCTCGGCTCGGTCATGGTCATGGTGGTCATCGTGCTCGGCGTCCTGCTCACCTCCGGCGCCTCCAACCGGTGGGTCCTCGGCCTCATCGGCACGGGCGCGGTGGGCGCGATCGCCGTCTGGCAGCTCGGGGTGCTCGACGAGTATCAGATCAACCGCTTCGCGGCCTTCGCCAACCCCGAACTCGACCCGGCCGGCGTGGGTTACAACACCAACCAGGCCCGGATCGCCATCGGATCCGGCGGGCTGCTCGGCACCGGGCTGTTCAAGGGCTCCCAGACCACGGGACAGTTCGTGCCCGAGCAGCAGACCGACTTCGTGTTCACGGTGGCGGGGGAGGAGCTCGGCTTCGTGGGCGCCGGGCTGATCATCGTGCTGCTCGGTGTCGTCCTGTGGCGGGCCTGCCGGATCGCCCGCGAGACCACCGAGCTGTACGGCACGATCGTCGCCGGCGGCATCATCGCCTGGTTCGCCTTCCAGTCCTTCGAGAACATCGGCATGACCCTCGGCATCATGCCGGTGGCGGGCCTGCCGCTGCCGTTCGTGTCGTACGGCGGTTCGTCGATGTTCGCGGTGTGGGTGGCGGTGGGGTTGCTGCAGTCCATCAGAGTGCAGCGCCCGATGTCGGCGTAGGGGCCCGGCCCTCCTCAGGGGCAGACCTCCGCTCCCTCCATGGGAGCGATGGTCTGCCCCTTCGCCGAATATGCGACTAGATTCATTTCATGGCGGACACGAAGCGGGAGATCGAGCGGAAGTACGAGTCCGACGAGAGCGGCCTGCCGGACCTCACCGGTGTGGCGGGGGTCGCGACCGTCATAGACAAGGGTGTGGCGGAGCTGGACGCCGTCTACTACGACACCCCGGACGAACGCCTCGCCGCCGCCTCCATCACCCTGCGTCGCCGTACGGGCGGCAGTGACGCGGGCTGGCATCTGAAGTTCCCCGTCTCCTCGGGCGTACGCGACGAGATCCGGGCTCCGCTGTCCGACACGCTGCCCGACGAGCTCGCCGGGCTGGTCCGCTCCCGGGTCCGGGCGGTGGAGCTGGTCCCGCTGGTCCGCCTCCTCTCCACCCGCGCCGTCAGCGAGCTGCTCGACGCCGACGGCAGGCTCCTCGCCGAGGCCAGCGTGGACGCCGTGGTCGCCGAGCGGCTCACCGAGAAGGGCCGGACCGCACAGTGGTCCGAGATCGAGGTCGAACTCGCCGACGACGGCGACCCCGCGTTCCTCGACAAGGTGGAGAAGAAGCTGCGCAAGGCGGGCGTACGGCCGTCGGACTCGCCGTCCAAGCTCGCCAGAGCCCTCCAGGAGACGGCACCGGCGAAGGGGAAGAAGGGCGAGAAGGGCAAGGGGAAGGCCCAGCGGCGGGCGGAGGATCAGGGGCCCGGTGAGCCGGTCACGCCCGGTGATCACGTTCTCGCCTACGTCCGGGCCCAGCGGGACGCGATCGTCGAGCTGGACCCCGCCGTCCGCCGGGACGTCTTCGACTCCGTCCACAGCATGCGGGTCGCCACGCGCCGGCTGCGCAGCACCTTCAAGTCGTTCGGGAAGGTCCTGGACCGGACGATCACGGACCCGATCGGCGAGGAGCTGAAGTGGCTCGCAGGGGAGCTGGGTGTCGACCGTGACCAGGAGGTCCTGACGGAGCGGCTCACCGAGGCGCTGGACGGCCTCCCCGAGAGCCTGGTGACGGGCCCGGTCCACGCACGGCTGCGGGCCTGGTCGCGGAAGGACGGCGGTACCGGCCCCCGGACCGAACTGATCGAGGCCCTGGACGGACCGCGCTATCTGGAGCTGCTGGAGTCCCTCGACGCCGTGATCGCGGACCCGCCGCTGCTCAAGGCCGCCCACGGTGACCCCGAGAAGGTGATCACCAAGGCGGTCGAGAAGGACTTCGGCAAGGTGGCGGCCCTCGTCGAGGAGGCCCTGGCCCAGCCGCCCGGCGCCGACCGGGACATCGCCATGCACGAGGCCCGCAAGAAGACCAAGCGCACCCGGTACGCGGCCGAGGCGGCACGTCCCCTCCTGGGGAAACCGGCCAAGGCGCTCGTCAAGGACATGAAGTCCCTGCAGACCCTCCTCGGCGACCACCAGGACAGCGTGATGGCCCGCAGGGCCCTGCTCGACCTCGCCCACCAGGCCCACGCGGCACCGGGGGAGAGCGCCTTCACGTACGGGCTGCTGTACGGCAGGGAGGAGCGCCGGGCGGAGCTGGCGGAGGCGGAGCTGCCCGGGGAGTGGAAGAGGATCAGCGCGGACATGCCCTTCTGAGCTGCGCCGTCAAGCCCTGCCGTAGAGCCCCGCCGTTAAACGGGCGTGCGAGGGGTGTCCCTGGGGGCGTTACGCTAGATGGTCACCCCTGTCAGCTCACGAAGGTAACCCCCGCGATGTCTGTCGAGTCGGTCTTCCCACAGCTAGAGGCCCTGCTCCCGCATGTGCAGAAGCCGATCCAGTACGTCGGCGGTGAGCTCAACTCCACCGTCAAGCCCTGGGAGTCCGCGGACGTCCGCTGGGCGCTCATGTACCCGGACGCGTACGAGGTCGGTCTGCCCAACCAGGGCGTCATGATCCTCTACGAGGTGCTGAACGAGCGCGAGGGCGTGCTCGCCGAGCGCACGTACAGCGTGTGGCCGGACCTGGAGGCGCTGATGCGGGAGCACGGCGTCCCGCAGTTCACCGTCGACAGCCACCGCCCGGTGAAGGCGTTCGACGTGTTCGGTCTGTCCTTCTCCACGGAGCTGGGCTACACCAACATGCTGACCGCCCTGGACCTCGCCGGGATCCCCCTGGAGTCCAAGGACCGCACGCTCGACGACCCGATCGTGCTGGCCGGCGGCCACGCGGCCTTCAACCCGGAGCCGATCGCCGACTTCATCGACGCGGCGATCATCGGCGACGGCGAGCAGGCCGTGCTGGACATGACCGAGATCATCCGCGCCTGGAAGGCGGAGGGCAGGCCCGGCGGCCGCGAGGAGGTCCTCTTCCGCCTCGCGAAGACGGGCTCGGTGTACATCCCCGCGTTCTACGACGTCGAGTACCTCGCGGACGGCCGTATCGGCCGCGTCGTGCCGAACAGGTCGGGCGTGCCGTGGCGGGTGTCCAAGCACACCGTCATGGACCTGGACGAGTGGCCCTACCCCAAGCAGCCCCTCGTCCCGCTCGCCGAGACGGTGCACGAGCGGATGTCGGTGGAGATCTTCCGCGGCTGCACCCGCGGCTGCCGCTTCTGCCAGGCGGGCATGATCACCCGCCCGGTCCGCGAGCGTTCCATCACGGGCATCGGCGAGATGGTCGAGAAGGGCCTCAAGGCGACCGGCTTCGAGGAGGTCGGCCTGCTCTCCCTCTCCTCCGCCGACCACAGCGAGATCGGTGACATCGCCAAGGGCCTCGCGGACCGGTACGAGGAGGACAAGATCGGCCTGTCCCTCCCCTCGACCCGCGTCGACGCCTTCAACGTGGACCTGGCGAACGAACTGACGCGCAACGGCCGTCGCTCCGGCCTCACCTTCGCCCCCGAGGGCGGCTCCGAGCGCATGCGCAAGGTCATCAACAAGATGGTCTCGGAGGAGGACCTGATCCGCACGGTCTCCACGGCGTACGGCAACGGCTGGCGCCAGGTGAAGCTGTACTTCATGTGCGGCTTGCCCACGGAGACCGACGAGGACGTCCTCCAGATCGCCGACATGGCGACCCGTGTCATCCAAAAGGGCCGCGAGGTCTCCGGCTCGAACGACATCCGCTGCACGGTGTCGATCGGCGGCTTCGTCCCGAAGCCGCACACGCCGTTCCAGTGGGCGCCGCAGCTCTCCGCCGAGGAGACCGACGCCCGGCTCGAAAAACTCCGCGACAAGATCCGCGGCGACAAGAAGTACGGCCGTTCCATCGGCTTCCGCTACCACGACGGCAAGCCGGGCATCGTCGAGGGCCTGCTGTCGCGCGGCGACCGCCGCATCGGCGCCGTCATCCGCGCGGTCTACGAGGACGGCGGCCGCTTCGACGGCTGGCGCGAGCACTTCTCCTACGACCGCTGGATGAGCTGCGCGGACAAGGCCCTCGCGGACTTCGGCCTCGACGTCGACTGGTACACGACCCGCGAGCGCACCTACGAGGAGGTCCTGCCCTGGGACCACCTGGACTCCGGCCTCGACAAGGACTGGCTCTGGGAGGACTGGCAGGACGCCCTCGACGAGACCGAGGTCGAGGACTGCCGCTGGACACCGTGCTTCGACTGCGGCGTGTGCCCGCAGATGGACACCCACATCCAGATCGGCCCGACGGGCAAGAAGCTGCTGCCGTTGTCGGTCAAGCAGCCGGTGGGGAGTGCGCCGCAGAGTCACAGTCACGGTCACTGACCCGGCCGCGATCGGCAGGTCGTAGAGGGGTGTCCGGAGGGCCGTTCGGCCGGTCTCCGGGCACCCCTTCTCACGTACTACCGGCCGGTCACGCGGGGCGTGACGGTCGAGCCGCCGTTGACGATGTTGTTCGCCGGCTGGAGTTCGACCCGGTACCACGGCCGCGGGTTGCCCTGTTCGTCGTCGCAGTTCAGGGTGGCGTGGGGCCGCGTGTCCACCGGCACGCAGGTGGTCTCCCAGATCTGGCCCACGGTGGTGACGACGTTGAACTTGACGAGCCCCTTCGAGGTGCCGGCCTGGTCACCCTTGGGCTGGCCCTTGTCCTCGCCGTGGTCCGTGCCGGAGCTGCCGCCATGGTCCTTGCCGGTGTCCTGGGTGTGACCGCTGCTCGTGCTCTGGCTGTGGCTCTGCCCGGTCTGCTGGGTGTGTCCGCTGCTCGTGCCCTGGCCGTGGCTCTGCCCCGTGTTCTGGCTGCTGTGGCCCTGGCTCTGGCCGGTCTGCTGGGCGTGCCCCTGGCTCTGGCCGTGCTCCTTGCCCGTGTCCTTGCCGGTTTCCTTCTGCCCGTGCCCGTGCCCGCCGTGGCCGCTCGTGTTGACGGAGACACCGCAGGCGAAGCCGACGTAGCGGTCCTGCGAATCACGGCCGCCCGCCGGGAAGTTGGGGTGGGTGGTGAGGTCGGTCCACAGGAACGGGTGGGCGACCTCGCCCTGGAGGTCGCGGATGCCCGCGAAGACCCGTCCGTCGCTCAGTACGACCCGGAACTCGCGCTTCTTGGAGTCCTGTACCGCGTCGATGTCGGCGCAGGGGCCGGCGGGCCCCGTGGCGCCCGTGGCACCGGTGGCTCCCGTCAGCCCGTTCGCTCCGGTGGGTCCGGTGGGTCCGGTGGGTCCGGTGGGTCCGGTGGGTCCGGTGGGGCCCTCGGGCCCGACGGAGCCGTCCGCTCCGGTGGGGCCGGTGGGGCCCGTCGCGCCAGTGAGTCCGGCGGGACCGTCCGCGCCGGTCGCGCCAGTGGCTCCGGTGGCTCCGGTCGGACCGGTGGGGCCCGTCTCGCCGGTGTCACCTTGGGGGCCCTCCGGGCCGACCTCCCCCTGGGGACCGGTGTCGCCCCTGGGGCCGGTCGGGCCCTGGGGTCCGGTCGGGCCGGCGGGGCCCACCTCGCAGTGGTCGTCGTTGCCACCGAGTGCCGCCGTGCGGTTCTGGTCCTGATCGTCGTACCAGTCGGGCGACGATCCGTCGTACTGGTCCTGATGTTGTCCGTCGTCGGTGTGGTGCTGATCACCGTGATCGTCGGCGGGCGGGCACTCGTCGTTGCCGCCCCTCGTCACGGTGGAGTGGTCGGACACGCTCAGCGTCGCCGCCGTGGCGGGGCCGGCCAGTCCGGCGGTCACCGCCAGTGCGAGCGAGGCATACGTGCTGACCTTGGTGATCCTGTGGCGTGCCAGCGGGCCTATCAGCGAGATCGTCCTGCGCTCAGGACTCATCTATGTGCTCCTTGTTTCGACCGGTTCGGGGCTTTTCCCCGCACTCGATCGTGAGCCTCGCCCCTGTCAACCGACTCGACCAGCGAGCGGGACCGGACGAGGATGGAGATCATCAAATCAGCCTAAACAGGTCTCACGGGTGGGCTAATTCGGCGTCGGTGACAGGCATTTGTGAGATATGAGGTGATACGTCACGCGGCCGTCGGGCGGCGTTCCCACATCCCTGGACCGGTGAGCCGTGAAGCCGCAGACCATCTGCCTCTGCATGATCGTCAAGAACGAGGCGCGGGTGATCGAGCGCTGCCTCGCCTCCGTCCGGCCGCTGATCGACACCTGGGTCATCACCGACACCGGCTCCACGGACGGCACTCAGGACCTGATCCGCGCGGCGCTGGACGGCATCCCGGGCGAGCTGTGCGAGGAGCCCTGGGTCGACTTCGGCCACAACCGGACGCGGAACATCCAACACGCCCGGGGAAAGGCCGACTTCCTGCTCACCGTCGACGCCGACCACGTACTGCGGCAGGACGCGCCGCTGCGCCGGCTCACGGCGACCTCGTACATGCTGCGCTACGACACCCCGGGCACCCAGCACCGCTTCAAGCACCTGATGCGCGGGGACCGGCTCTGGCGCTACGAAGGGGTCACCCACGAGTACCCGTGCACCGACGGGCCCGATGTCCAGGAGAACCTGGACGCCCTCGTCATCGAGGACCACGCGGACGGCGGCTGCCGCAGCGACAAGTTCGAACGCGACGCGGGTCTGCTCAGACGTGAACTGGAACGCGATCCCACCAACCCCCGCACCGTCTTCTACCTGGCCAACACCGAACGTGACCTCGGCCACGCCCGGGAGGCGATCGACCTGTACGAGCGACGCGCGGCGATGGGCGGCTGGGGCGAGGAGGTCTACTGCTCGCTCCTGGAGGCGGGAATCCTCCGGGCGGACGAGGAAGGGGACTGGCCGGGAGCCATGGACACGTTCTCCCGCGCCTGGGAGTCACGCCCCACCCGGCTCGAAGCCTGCTACGAGCTGGCCTCCCGCCTCCGGCTCCGGCGGCGCCACCACACCGCGCACGCCCTTCTCGTCGACGTCGTCGACCGGCCCGCGCCGGACGACCTGCTCTTCACCAAGCCCTGGGTCTACCGCTGGGGCCTGCTGTTCGAGTTCTCCATCACCGCCCACTGGGTGGGCGACCACGCCGCCGCGCTCGGGGCGTGCGACCGTCTGCTGGCCATGCGGGACCTGCCCGAACGCGTCCGCCGCCAGGTCGAGATCAACCGGGAGTTCTCCGCGCCGCACGCTGTCACCTCGGACCTGTCGGCGGTGGTGCGCCGTCCCAAGGCTGCCCGGGCCGGCAAGTCGGCTGCGAAGTCCGCGAGGGCCTCCGGGCGCAAGCGGTAGCGGGCGCGGGCGGCCACCTGGTCCGGAGCGGTGGAACTCGTCGGTGACGGCTGGATCCGGACGACACGCTGAGGCGTCTATGTAGTCATGGACCTGGAGAAAAGGCCCGCCCAGCAGGCACAGCCGGCGCCCGAGGGGTGTCTCGTCGTCGCGATCCGGATTCCGGTGCGGATCGTGGTGCTCGTGCTGGTCGTGCCCGTGCGCATGGTGTGGGACGCGCTGGTGGCGGGCGGGCGGCTGTTGACGGACACCGTGCTGCGACCTGCGGGCCGTGCGGCGCTGTGGCTCGGCCGGGTCGTCCTCGTGTGGCCCTGTGTGGCGCTGTGGCGGTACGTCGTCGTGCCGCTCGCCCAGGGGCTGGGATGGCTGGGGTACCGGCTGCTGGTCGTACCGGCGGTGTGGACGTACCGGCACGTCCTGACGCCCCTGGGGCACGCGATCGCCTGGCTGGCGGCCGGTGTCCGGGCCGGGTGCGGCTGGGCCGCCCGAGGCGTCCTGGCCGGGCTCCTGTGGCTGTACCGGTGGACCGTGGTGCCGGTCGGGCAGGGCATCGCCTGGCTGGTCGTCCACCTCCTCGTCGTGCCGGCCGGGTGGCTGTACCGGTACGTGCTGACGCCCGTGGGGCACGCGATCGCGTGGGTGGCCATGGGGGCAGTGTGGCTCGTACGGATGATCTTCACCGGGCTCTGGCTCGGCGTGTACTGGACGCTTCGTGTGCTGCTGGTGCTGCCCGCGCTCGCCGTGTGGCGCTGGGTGCTCGCGCCCGTCGGACGGTTCCTCGCCGTCGTCGGCCGGGAGATCGGGGAGGCCCTCGGGCACGCGTGGCGGGTGGCCGGGTGGATCTCGCTCGCCGTCGGGCGGTTCCTGGCGAACCTGTTCCGGTGGCTCCTGGTCGAGCCGACTCGGTGGGTGTACCGGACCGTCCTCACGCCGGCCGGTCACTTCGTGCGGGACGCGGTGTGGAAGCCGGTCACGGCGGCCGGCCGCGCCGTGGGCCGCACCACCCGGCAGGCCCTGACCACCGCCCGCGAGACCGTCCGCCAGGCCCGCGCGAGCGTGCGCTCGGCCCTCTTCGGACAGCCGACGGAACCGAAGCCCGTCCACAGGCGGGAACCGAGGGCCGCCGAGGCACGTACTCTTGGTAGCAGTACGACCGCTCTCACGAAGGACTGAACGACACTGGGCAAGCGACAGCCCGAAGGCCCGCCGCCCGCACCCGCGGTGCAGCGCATCCGACTGCGCTACACCAAGCGCGGCCGCCTCCGGTTCACCAGCCACCGTGACTTCCAGCGCGCCTTCGAGCGTGCGCTGCGCCGTGCCGAGGTGCCGATGGCGTACTCGGCGGGGTTCACGCCGCATCCGAAGGTGTCGTACGCCAATGCCGCACCCACCGGCACGGGCAGTGAGGCGGAGTATCTGGAGATCGCGCTCACCGAGGCGCGTGATCCGGAGAAGCTCAGGATCCTGCTCGACGAGTCGCTGCCCACCGGCCTCGACATCGTCGACGCGGTCGAGGCCCGCACCTCAGGGCTCGCCGACCGGCTCACGGCCTCCGAATGGGAGCTGCGCCTGGACGGCGTGGACCCCGAGGACGCCGCGCGCGCGGTCGAGGCCTTCAAGGCGGCGGACCTCGTCGAGGTCCAGCGCAGGACCAAGAACGGCGTACGGACCTTCGACGCCCGTGCCGCCGTCGTCGACCTCGACAGCCGTGACGGCCATGACGAACGTGACGGAAGCGCCGGAGCGGTCGGCGCCGCGCCCCTTGCTGGGCCGACGGACCAGCCCTGTGCGATACTGCGGCTGGTTGTTCGGCACGTGACGCCTGCCGTACGACCCGACGACGTCCTGTCCGGTCTCCGCGCCGTGGCCGACCTGGCGCCGCCGGTCCCCGCAGCGGTGACCAGGCTGGCGCAGGGGCTTTTCGATGATGAGACCGGCACGGTGACCGACCCGCTCGCGCCCGACCGCGAGGCAGCGCCGGCCCCCTCAACGGCCGAACCCGCTGCCGCCGCGAAGGCGTCGGCGCCGGTAGGCCCCGCGTAGGACGGACGTCGTAGCGCCGCCCTCTGATCCGGGAGCCACCTGGGTCGGGCAGCGCACCGACCACAAGACTTTCGCCAGGCCGTACGCAACATGGCGTACGGAACCGGCGAGACAGGACACAGAGAGCTCCCGTGCGGCGCCCGCGCCCCGGACGGCGGCAGTCGCGTACGACGCGAGCCGCGGACGTCACCGGCCACGCCGGACCGGGTGCGGCGCCCGGGAGCCTGACGGGAGAAACGCCCGCATGCCCGAAACGATCGAACCCGCCGAGCCCGCGCAGGGCTCCGACCACACCACGCCGAGCGACACCCTGCCGCCGCGCCGTCGCCGCCGTGCCGCGTCCCGCCCCGCGGGACCGCCGTCCGCCGCCGAAGCGGCCGCGGAGATCACCGCGCCGGCCATACCGGCCGCCGAGTCCGAGGACCTCGCGGCCGTCGAGCCGACCGAGGCGGACGAGACCACCGAGATCGTCGAGGACGGCGTGACCGGTGAGGACGCGCAGGTCACCGAGGCCGAGGAGACGGAAGAGGCCGAGCCCGCCGCCGTCGCCGAGGCGCCCGCCGTCGAGGAGGCCGCGCCCGCCGGGCGTACGCGCCGTCGCGCGACCCGCCGCGCCTCCGCGCCCGCCGGTGCGCCCAAGGACGCCGAGGTCGTCGAAGTCGTCGAGACCGTGGCACCGGCCGCCGTCGCCGAGGCGGCAGCCGAGCCCGCCGCCGTCGCCGAGGCGCCCGCCGCCATCGAGGAGGCCGCGCCCGCCGGGCGTACGCGCCGTCGCGCCACCCGCCGCGCCTCCGCGCCCACGGGCGCCCCCCAGGCAGCCGAGGAGACCCCCGCCGCGACCGCGAAGGCGGCCGAGCCCGAGGCAGCCTCCGAGCCCGCCGCCGTCGCCGAGGCGTCGGCCGTCGAGGAGGCCGCGCCGCGTCCGCGCCGTCGTGCCACGCGCCGGGCGTCCGCGCCCGCCGGTGAGCCGAAGGCCGCCGAGATCGTCGAGGCCCCGGCGGAAGCCGTGGAAGCCGCGCCCGCCGCTGTTCAGGAGAGCGCGCCGGTGGAGACGACGGCCGAGGAGGCCGCGCCCCGGCGTACCCGTCGGCGTGCCACGCGCCGGGCCGCCGCGCCCGAGGCCGAGGCCGTGGCCGCCGAGACCGTGTCGGCCCCGGCCGAGCAGACGCCCGCCGCCGAGGCCGTCCCCGCGACCGCCGAGCCCGAGCCGGTCGAGGCGCCGCGCGCGGCCGCCGAGGCGGAGGCCGAGGACGCGGGTCCGCGTCGGGCCCGTCGTCGGGCCACCCGTAAGGCGGCAGTCGGCTTCTCCGCGCCGGCGGCGCCGGTCGCGGAGGACGCGCCCTCGCGTCCGTCACGGCCCGCCGTGGCCGTGTTCCAGGCGCCGGTGTTCACCGAGCCGATGTTCCAGACGCCGGAGCGGGCCGCCGCGCAGGCCGCCGCCGAGGCGGAGGCCGTGACGGCCGAGCCGGCTGAGGTTGCCGAGAGCGCCGGGACCACCGACCTGGGCGGGTTCGCCGAGGAGGAGTCCACCGGTGGGTCGCGGCGTCGCCGTCGTCGCCGGGGCGAGCCGGCCGAGGCCGAGCAGCCCGCGGCCGCTCCCGTGGCGGCCGACGAGCCGGAGGAGCCCGAGGAGTCCGAGGAGAGCGCCGAGGACGCCGCCGAGGGCGACGAGTACGGCGAGGAGGAGTCCACCGGGTCGCGGCGCCGCCGTCGCCGGGGTGGCCGCCGTCGTCGCCGGGGCGAGTCGGCCGAGGCCGAGGACGCCGCCGAGGGTGACGAGCTCGCCGCCGAGCAGGCCGAGCAGGACGCCGAGGACACCGCCGAGCAGCTGGACGAGGACGCCGAGGACGAGGGCGACGAGCGCGAGGAGTCCGGTTCGGGCTCCAGCAGCAGCCGTCGGCGCCGTCGCCGCCGTCGCCGTGCCGGGGACTCCGGCACCGAGGCCGAGGTGGCCTCCGACGACCCCGAGCGGACGGTCGTCAAGGTCCGCGAGCCGCGGGAGCGGCGCGCCAAGGAGACCGAGCTGTCCGACGAGGTGCAGTCCATCAAGGGCTCCACCCGGCTGGAGGCCAAGAAGCAGCGCCGCCGGGAAGGCCGTGAGCAGGGGCGCCGACGCGTCCCGATCATCACCGAGGCCGAGTTCCTCGCCCGCCGCGAGGCCGTCGAGCGCGTCATGGTCGTCCGCCAGAGCGGCGAGCGCACCCAGATCGGCGTCCTGGAAGACAACGTGCTCGTCGAGCACTACGTCAACAAGGAGCAGTCGACCTCCTACGTCGGCAACGTCTACCTCGGCAAGGTGCAGAACGTGCTGCCGTCGATGGAGGCCGCCTTCATCGACATCGGCAAGGGCCGCAACGCGGTCCTGTACGCCGGTGAGGTCAACTTCGAGGCGCTCGGCATGGCCAACGGGCCGCGCCGGATCGAGTCCGCCCTGAAGTCCGGCCAGTCCGTGCTCGTCCAGGTCACCAAGGACCCGATCGGGCACAAGGGCGCGCGTCTGACCAGCCAAGTCTCCCTGCCGGGCCGCTACCTGGTCTACGTCCCCGAGGGGTCGATGACCGGTATCAGCCGCAAGCTGCCCGACACCGAGCGGGCCCGGCTGAAGACCATCCTCAAGAAGATCGTCCCCGAGGACGCGGGCGTCATCGTGCGCACCGCCGCCGAGGGCGCGAGCGAGGACGAGCTGCGCCGCGACGTCGAGCGACTGCAGGCGCAGTGGGAGGACATCCAGAAGAAGGCCAAGAACGGCAACGCGCCGACGCTGCTGTACGGCGAGCCGGACATGACCGTCCGGGTCGTCCGCGACATCTTCAACGAGGACTTCTCCAAGGTCATCGTGAGCGGCGAGGAGGCCTGGGAGACCATCCACGGGTACGTCTCGCACGTCGCGCCCGACCTGGCGGACCGTCTGCAGAAGTGGACCTCCGAGGTCGACGTCTTCGCGACGTACCGCATCGACGAGCAGCTGATGAAGGCGCTGGACCGCAAGGTCTGGCTGCCCAGCGGTGGTTCGCTGGTGATCGACAAGACCGAGGCCATGATCGTGGTCGACGTCAACACCGGCAAGTTCACCGGCCAGGGCGGCAACCTGGAGGAGACGGTCACCAGGAACAACCTGGAGGCGGCCGAGGAGATCGTGCGTCAGCTGCGGCTGCGCGACCTCGGCGGCATCGTCGTCATCGACTTCATCGACATGGTCCTGGAGTCCAACCGGGACCTGGTGCTGCGGCGCCTGCTGGAGTGCCTGGGGCGCGACCGTACGAAGCACCAGGTCGCCGAGGTCACCTCGCTGGGCCTGGTGCAGATGACCCGGAAGCGGGTCGGCCAGGGCCTGCTGGAGTCCTTCTCCGAGACCTGCGTCCACTGCAACGGGCGCGGCGTGATCGTGCACATGGACCAGCCGACCGCTCCCGGCGGTGGCGGCAAGCGCCGCAAGCGCGGTCGTGGCGGTGCCGAGCACGACCACGAGCACGTGTCCGCTCCCGAGGGCGTCGAGCCCGCTGAGTCGGCCGAGCCGGTCGAGACCGAGGCGGCCGCCGAGGTCGCCGCCGAGGTCGCCGAGCCCGTGGCGCTGCCGTCCCCCGAGTTCGAGCCGGACGAGGAGCTGTACAGCAGCGTCGCCGAGGCCGAGGCGGCGGTCGGGCGCGGCCGTTCGCGTCGTCGGGCCACCCGTCGGGCGTCCGCGCCCTCCGGTGCCCCGAAGTCCCGTGAGACGCGTGAGTCCCGTGAGGCCGTGGCCGTCACCACCGTCTCCGAGGACCGTGCCCCGAAGTCGCGGGAGGCCGCCGAGGCGGAGCCGGTCGCGGTGGAGGACCCGGTCGTCGAGACGCCGGCCGCCGAGCCGAGCACCGAGGAGGCCGCTCCCAAGGGCCGTACGCGTCGCCGGGCGACCCGGAAGGTGTCCGCTCCGGCGGGCGCTCCGGCAGGAGCGGCGGCGGAGGAGACCGTGGTCACGGTGGCGGCCGCCGAGCCGGCGCCGGAGCCCGTGACCGAGCCGGTCGCCGAGCCCGTGGCCGAGGAGGCCGCGCAGCCCGAGGCGGCGGCCGTCGCCGAGAGCGCGGCTCCGGCCCGTCCGCGTCGGCGTGCCGTCCGCAAGGCGACCGCGCCCACCGCGTCCGAGGAGGCGGCCGTGGTCGTGGTCCCGTCGGCTCCGGCCGAGGACGCGGCCGAGGCCCCGGTCGAGGAGTCCGCTCCGGCGGCCGAGGAGACCGAGGCCGAGGCGCCCGCCAAGAAGGCGGCGGCGCGCAAGACGGCCAAGAAGGCCACGGCGAAGAAGGCCGCCACGAAGAAGACGGCGGCCGCCAAGAAGACGGTCGCGAAGAAGGCCACGGCCAAGAAGGCGGCCACGAAGAAGTCGGCCGCGAAGAAGACCACGGTGGCCGCCGAGCAGTCCTCGGCCACGGTGACGGCCTCGACCGACGAGAGCTGAGCCCCACGGGGCGGATGCCGATCCGCTCCAACTGGTGCCCCCACCGGGTGGTTTGACCATCCGGTGGGGGCACCGGCCCGTTCCGGGAGAGTAACTTCACACCGGCTGGGGAGATTTGCGGAGTATTGCTCCTCTCTGCCGTCTCACCGGTACCCCCTCCCCCCTTGAGCACCCTCGGGCGCCTGTAACACTCACGTAGTCGAAATCGCAGTCGTGAGCGATGGCGTGAGCGTAGGTGTGAGCGCTGTCGTGGACCTACGGGCAGGGCGGGAACGGGGAGGGATCGCATGGCGCGCGTGCGTGTGCGGGGGGCGGTGGCGCTGGCCACCGTGTTGGCGGCGGCCGGTGCGCAGGTGACGGCCGCGGATGTCGCGCAGGCCTCGCCGAACTGGACCGAAGGCCCGCTCTTCAACGACCCGTTGGGCGACGAGGCCGCGCAACTCGCGATACGCACCCGGCTCGTCGAGCTGACGGACGCCGCGCTCCCCGGCTCCACCATCAAGGTCGCCGTCTACCACGTGTGGGAGGCGTCCGTCGTCAACGCGCTCGTGGCCGCCAAGGACCGGGGCGTGCGCGTCCAGGTCCTGCTGGACGAGTCGAGCGTCAGCGACCGCCCCACGAACACCGCGTACGGCAGCCTGGCGGCGGCGCTCGGCACCGACCGGACGAAGGGGTCGTACATAGCGACCTGTGCCGTCGACAGGTCCTGCCTCGGCGATCCGAAGTACGGGCAGTCGATCATGCACAACAAGTTCTGGCTGTTCTCTGCGGTCGAGGGTGCCACCAACGTGGTCGTGCAGACCACGTCGAACTCGACCCCCTCCGCGCACACCAAGTTCTTCAACGACGCGCTGCTGCTGCCGGACAACCCGACGATGTACGACGCGTACGCGGACTACTTCGACACGATGGTGGGCCGGGACTGGGCGGCCTGGGAGTACCGGACCGTCAGCAACGGCCTGTACAAGGCGTACTTCTTCCCCCGGGCCGGGAACACCCGGGCCACCGACACCGTGTACTCGGTGCTGAACAACGTGCAGTGCTCGTACAAGGACAGCGCCGGGGTGGCGCGGAAGACCTGGGTGCGGGTCGCGATCTTCAAGATCACACGGTTGGCGATCGCCGAGAAGCTGGTGGCCCTGAAGAAGGCCGGCTGCAACGTGAGCATCGTGTACGCCGAGTCCGACAGCGCCAAGAGCAGCGGCGGGACCAAGGGGACGTGGGAGAAGATGCACACGTCCGGCGGGCCGACGGTGCGGTGCTACAACGACGACCGGGACCCGCTGAACCCCGGGAAGAAGCTGACCACGCCGTACATCATCCACACCAAGTACATCCTCGTGGACGGCCAGTACGACGGCGTGCGCAACAAGATCAGCTTCACCGGGTCGGGCAACTACACCGGGCCCGCGCTGCGCGAGAACGACGAGGCGATCGTCAAGGTCGACGACGACGCGGTGCACGACATGTACCGGACGCACTTCGACAGGGTGATCGGCGTCGCCTACCCGGGCAAGGCCGACACCACCGACCTGTGCAAGGGCGTGAAGCCGCTGCCGGCGGACGGCGAGAAGCCCGCCGGGTAGCGGGGGAGGGGCTCGGTTTGACCCCTTCGGGCGTGGCCCCGTAACCTTGACCGTCGGCGTGTCCGTAGGTAGCGACGCGTCACATCCCCGTAAACCTCATTCCTTCCGCGCGCCCGGCGCCGTGGGAGAGGCCGCCCGCCATGTCGGGTGGCTGGACTGCGGGGGTGCCGTTCCGGAGCGAGAGAGTGAGATCCGCGTGTACGCCATCGTGCGCAGCGGTGGTCGCCAGCACAAGGTTGCTGTCGGCGACATCGTTGAGGTTGACAAGATTTCCACCGCCAATGTCGGCGACACGGTCGAGCTCTCGACCCTGCTCGTCGTCGACGGTGACGCCGTGACCAGCGACCCGTGGGTCCTTGCCGGCATCAAGGTCCAGGCCGAGGTCGTGGACCACCACAAGGGGCAGAAGATCGACATTCTGCGCTACAAGAACAAGACCGGCTACCGCCGTCGTCAGGGCCACCGCCAGCAGTACACGGCGATCAAGGTCACTGAGATCCCCGCGGCTGCGAAGTAAGGGACTGAGGAGAGATGGCACACAAGAAGGGCGCATCGTCCACCCGGAACGGTCGCGACTCCAACGCTCAGCGGCTCGGCGTGAAGCGCTTCGGCGGTCAGGTCGTCAACGCCGGTGAGATCCTGGTCCGCCAGCGTGGCACGCACTTCCACCCGGGCTCGGGTGTCGGCCGCGGCAAGGACGACACGCTGTTCGCGCTGAACGCCGGTGCGGTCGAGTTCGGCACCGCCCGCGGCCGCAAGGTCGTGAACATCGTTCCGGTCGGCTGATCGGAAAAGTCTTCGGACAGTCTTTCGCGAGGCGGACCTCACTTCCCGTGTGGGAAGGCGGGTCCGCCTTTCGCGTGTTACCCAGTAACCGAACCCGTACCACCCCCGTCCGTCGGCCGGGGGGACCCCCAGGAGGCACCCCACCATGACCACCTTCGTGGACCGCGTCGAACTGCATGTCGCCGCGGGTAACGGAGGTCACGGCTGTGCCTCCGTCCACCGGGAGAAGTTCAAGCCGCTCGGCGGCCCCGACGGCGGCAACGGCGGCCGGGGCGGCGACGTCATCCTGACCGTCGACCAGTCGGTGACGACCCTCCTGGAGTACCACCACTCCCCGCACCGCAAGGCCACCAACGGCAAGCCCGGCGAGGGCGGCAACCGCTCCGGCAAGGACGGACAGGACCTGGTCCTGCCGGTCCCGGACGGCACGGTCGTGCTCGACCGGCAGGGGAACGTCCTCGCCGACCTCGTCGGCCACGGCACCTCCTTCGTCGCCGCGCAGGGCGGCCGGGGCGGCCTCGGCAACGCGGCCCTCGCCTCCGCCCGCCGCAAGGCGCCCGGCTTCGCGCTGCTCGGCGTGCCCGGCGACATGGGCGACATCGTCCTGGAGCTCAAGACCGTCGCCGACGTGGCGCTGGTCGGCTACCCCAGCGCCGGGAAGTCCTCGCTGATCTCGGTCCTGTCCGCCGCCAAGCCGAAGATCGCCGACTACCCCTTCACGACCCTCGTCCCGAACCTGGGCGTGGTCACGGCCGGCGAGACGGTCTACACGATCGCCGACGTGCCGGGCCTGATCCCCGGCGCCAGTCAGGGCAAGGGCCTCGGGCTCGAATTCCTCCGCCACGTCGAGCGGTGCAGCGTCCTCGTGCACGTCCTCGACACCGCGACGCTGGAGTCGGACCGCGACCCCGTCTCCGACCTCGACATCATCGAGGAGGAGCTGACGCAGTACGGCGGGCTCGGCGACCGGCCCCGGATCGTCGTCCTCAACAAGATCGACGTGCCCGACGGCAAGGATCTCGCCGAGATGGTGCGGCCGGACCTGGAGGCCCGCGGTTACCGGGTCTTCGAGGTGTCCGCCGTCGCTCACACCGGGCTGCGGGAGCTGTCCTTCGCGCTCGCCGACCTCGTCGGCCGGGCGCGTGCCGCGAGGCCCAGGGAGGAGGCGACGCGGATCGTCATCCGGCCCAAGGCCGTCGACGACGCGGGCTTCACGGTCGTGCGCGAGGAGGACGGTCTCTACCGCGTGCGGGGCGAGAAGCCGGAGCGCTGGGTGCGGCAGACCGACTTCAACAACGACGAGGCGGTCGGCTATCTCGCCGACCGGCTCAACCGCCTCGGTGTCGAGGAGGAGCTGATGAAGGCGGGCGCCCGCTCCGGCGACGGCGTCGCCATCGGACCCGAGGACAACGCGGTCGTCTTCGACTGGGAGCCGACCGTCATGGCCGGTGCGGAGATGCTGGGGCGGCGTGGTGAGGACCACCGCTTCGAGGCGCCCCGGCCGGCGGTCCAGCGCCGCCGCGACCGACAGGCGGAGCGGGACGAGCTGCAGAAGGAGTACGACGACTTCGAGCCGTTCTAGGGCTGTCGTCGGGCTCTGCGGAGCCCGGAGTTCCGCGGCACCGTCCGCTGGGGCTGGGCAAGGGCGGGGTTTCGCTCACCGGCGCTGGCGGGGTGCCGCTGCGCCCACCCTCCCCCACTCTCGACTTCGCTCGAGCGGGAGGTACCCCCATCGCCCCAGCGGCACGACTGCCCGCAGCTAAGCCCCGTAAGGCGCGCGGGGAACTGCGCGAGCAACCACATACCTGCCGCAGTCGCCGCACAAGCTCAGCACCCGAGCTATTGGGCGGCTTCGGCCGAACGCACACGACGAAGGGCCCCGGTAGTGAACCGGGGCCCTTCGTCGTCGCTGCCGGCGTCAGGCGAGCGCCTCCGAGGGTTCGCCCTCGGAGAGCTCGTCGCCCGACTCCTGCGCCTTCCGGGGCGCCGGAACCTCGTCGGCGAGACGGGACTCCATGCGGGTGCGACGGTCGTCGGCCTTGGCGCAGAGCGCCTTCACCGCGAGGTCGAAGCGGACCAGCGAGGGCGGGTCCGAGGGGCCGAGCAGCTGCTCCTTGAGCTCGGCGCGGGCCTGCGCGAAACGGTCCTTCTCGGGGTTGCGCACCGACTCCAGCAGCGCCGGCACCCCGCCCGCCTTGGGCGTCAGCACGACACCCGCCGAGACCGTCGGGAACGCCGCCCGAAACGCGACCTCCGGCAGCCCGGACGTGTTGGCGACCGAGTACGGCTTCTCGCTCGACAGCCAGTCGGAGACCACCGACGACACATCACTGATCAGCAGGTCCGACACGTTGAAGCAGGCGAAGATCGCGGGCCGCGCCTCGGTGATGATCCGGTGCTCCCACTCCGGGAACGACGCCCAGTACGCCTTCTCCCAGGCCAGCGTCGCCTCGGCGATGGCCGTCTCACGGTCCCCGCTCGGCGCACCCTGCAGCAGCATCCGCTCCATCTCGTCCGCGCTGGACCGGAACGACGTCGAGGTCAGCTTGTCCAACTCGGCCGTACGGCGAGCGAGTTCGGCGGCGGCCTCGGGGCCGGGGCGAGCCCCGGACCGCTTGGTGTTGGCCTCCCGGATCATCGCCTTGATCCGCTCGTTCGCGGCACCCGCGCGCGGGTCGACCGAGCCGGTCATCGGGTGCGGCTTGTACAGCAGCCGGACCTTGTCGTCGGCGAGGAGCTGCCGGACGATGTTCTCGCCGGCCAGGACCACGGACGTGTTGCCGGGGTTGCCGTCCCAGCCCTCCCAGGTGGGGGCGTAGAGGACGGTGGTGTACGTGCCGGTCGGCGGGCCCGCGTACGGGCGGATCGGCGCCAGCTGCGGGCGGCCGACCTCGACGATGTCCTTGTCCTCCACGCCGACCTCGGCGAGCGCGTACCGCTCGCGCGCCGCGGGACCGGCGACCCACACCTCGTCGTACGCCTTGGCGTACGGGTTGCAGGAGGAGAGCTTGTCGCTCTCGCCGTGGTTGATGAAGGCGTGCTTGATCGTGGGGATGCGCAGCACCTGGGAGGTCTTCGCGGCGTTGGCCGGGTGCAGCATCATCTTCAGCGTCGAGGTCTCCAGGGAGAACATCGTCGAGACCTTCGGGAAGCAGATGACCGGGACGTCCGTCGCGTCGATCTTCTGCACCATGAAGCGTTCACGCAGCACGATCAGCGGCTTCTCCAGCTGGGAGAGCGTGGAGAGCCACATGTTCGCCTGGTAGGCCGACGTCGTACCGCCGGAGAAGTACATCGCGGTGGTCGGCCGGTAGTCCGCGAGCCACCGGTCCAGCCACTCCATGACCTGCTGCTCGTTCTTCGCGCGCTTCTTCGGCAGCAGCCAGGTCGCGAGGTGGGCGGTGCCCAGGACGAGCAGGGCGAGCCCGGTGCCGACACCGGCGAAGCCCCAGAGGGCGTCCTGCGTGGCCGCGGTGAGCATCAGGCCGGCCGTGACGGGCAGCGAGAAGGTCAGCAGCCGGTGGGCCTGGCGGCGGGCCAGGATGCGCGGCGGGGCGGCCGTCAGACGCAGCTCGGAGGCGTCGATGTTGCGGGTGACGATCGGCAGGGTCCGGGTGCGGCGGACCAGCACCGAGACGGCCTGGCAGGCGAAGTGCACCGCGTAGAAGGCGATCAGGGCGACCAGGAGAGGCGCCTGCTCGCGCAGCGGATCGATGCCGTCGATGCGCAGCAGCCCCACCAGGATCAGCATGTCGCGCAGCAGCTGGCGCACCAGCGCGTCGAAGCGGACCTTGCTCAGCAGCGCGAGCAGTCCGGGGTCCCGGTACTGGAGGAACGTGTCCAGGACGAGGCCCGCCGCGCCGGCGGCGACGAACACCGTGATGTTCGGCAGCAGTGCGGAGACGATCTGGGCCGTGAAGAGCGCGAACATCGCGAACAGCGCTGACAGCTGCGCGATGCGGCGGGGTGCGAGGCCTGCGGAGGGCACGGGCTGGGCTCCTGCGGAGGGTGCGACGGACGAAGGGGGGAAGTGAGTCTTGGGGGTGGCCTGAGGAGGCCGATCCCTGACCGTATGACCTAGGGAGGCCGAGGAGCAATCTGCCGCGAGGGCAATAGCCGCTAGTCGGACAAAACGCTTGGAACCTTGAGCGACGTCACACCGTCTCCTCATAAAGGGCTCCGAGCCCGACCGCCCCCTTCCGCCCCTTTCGCCCCGTGGACCCGCGCCGTCCGCCCCTCGAAATGAGAACGCGTCCGGACCGCCCGCTCCCGTAGATTGCGCAGTGCACACACCGGGCTGGTTCGGAACATTGGGGATACAGGTGTCAGCGGCAAGGCAGGGCGTGCGGGACGCGCACCGGATCGTGGTCAAGGTGGGCTCCTCGTCGCTGACGACGGCCTCCGGGGGCCTCGACGCGGACCGGGTGGACGCCCTCGTGGACGTCCTCGCCAAGGCCCGCAGCGGTGGCGAGCGGGAGATCGTGCTCGTCTCGTCCGGTGCCATCGCCGCCGGGCTCGCGCCCCTGGGCCTGCGCCGCCGCCCCAAGGACCTCGCCCGGCAGCAGGCCGCCGCCAGCGTCGGCCAGGGCCTGCTGGTGGCCCGCTACACGGCCTCCTGCGCCCGCTACGGCATCCGGGTCGGACAGGTGCTCCTGACCTCCGACGACATGAGCCGCCGGGCCCACCACCGCAACGCCTCCCGCACCCTCGACAAGCTCCTCGCGATGGGCGCGCTGCCCGTCGTCAACGAGAACGACACCGTCGCCACGGACGAGATCCGCTTCGGCGACAACGACCGCCTCGCCGCCCTCGTCGCCCACCTCGTCCGGGCAGACCTGCTGGTCCTGCTCTCGGACGTGGACGGTGTGTACGACGGCGACCCCAGCAAGCCCGGCACGTCGCGGATAGCGGAGGTACGGGGCCCCGAGGACCTCGCGCACGTGGAGATCGGCAGCGTCGGCAAGGCGGGCGTCGGCACCGGCGGCATGGTCACCAAGGTCGAGGCGGCCGGGATCGCCACCGGCGCGGGCGTCCCCGTGGTCCTGACCAGCGCCGTCCACGCGGCGGACGCCCTCTCCGGCGGCGACACCGGTACGTACTTCCACCCCACCGGCAAGCGGTCCGCCGACCGGCTGCTGTGGCTCCAGCACGCCTCCACCCCGCAGGGCGCGCTCGTCCTCGACGAGGGCGCCGTCCGCGCGGTCGTCGAGCGGCGTACGTCACTGCTGCCGGCCGGCATCGCGGCCGTCGAGGGTGACTTCACCGCAGGCGACCCAGTCGAGCTGCGCGACGGCACGGGCCGGGCGGTCGCGCGCGGACTGGTGAACTTCGACGCCAAGGAGATCCCCCAGCTGATCGGCCGCTCGACCCGGGAACTGGCGCGCGAGCTGGGTCCCGCGTACGAACGAGAGGTCGTACACAGGGACGACCTCGTCCTCCTGCGCCCCTGACCAGCGGCCCCCCGGGAGGGCCGGAGCACGGGCCCCGGCGGTGCGCGTTCCGTAAAACCGCCACGCGAAGCCCCTGAGCCTGCTCAACTTTGTCTCAGGGAGATTCCGCAGGACCCCTTGCACGACCCATTGACGAGGCACGACATCGTTGCGAAGGAGGCCGTCGTGAGACGAGTGCGCCCCGGGGCCGCCGCGTCCCGTGGTGGTGGTTCCTCCCGTGCGGCCGGCGAGGAGCGGACGCTGACCAGCGTCGCCGCCTCGGACACGTACGAGGGCGACAGCGTCGAGAAGCCGCAGGACCTGCCCCGGCTGTGGCACGTCACGCTGAGCCTCTCCGGACCCAAGGCCCCCCTCACGGAGGTGCGGCGCGGACTCGAACAGCTCGCCCACGACCACCCCTTCCTGCTGACCAGCCGCTACGCCCACGACCACGCCGAGATCCGCTACTGGGAGGAGGCCCGCGACCTCCACGACGCGGCCGCCGTAGCCCTGCGCCTGTGGGGTGAACACCGCCGGACGGCCGGCCTGCCGCCCTGGGAGATCGTCGGCCTGGAGGTCATCGACCGCCAGACGTACCACCAGCGCATCGCCGAGGGCCACGGACCCGCCCCCGCCACACCCGTAGGGGTCCACCCGTACTGACCTCCCGCGCACCCGTCCCGCCGGAAACGCGTCCTTCGCCCAGGTGTCTCGCGCTGTGGAACACGCGAGGGGCGCCTCCGCCGGGCGGACTACCCTTCCTGTATGACCTCGCTCTCGCCTTACGACTCCATGACGCCGGTCACCCGGGCCGCCTACCGTGCCAAGGCCGCCGCCGCCGACCTCGCGCCGCTCCCGCGCGCCGACAAGGACGACGCGCTGCTCGCCATCGCCGACGCGCTGGAAGTCCGTACGAGTGAAATCGTCGAGGCCAACGCCAAGGACATCGACAAGGCCCGGGAGGCCGGCACCAGCGAGGCGATCATCGATCGGCTGACGCTCACCCCGGAGCGGATCCGCGCCATCGCCGCCGACGTCCGCGACGTCGCCGCGCTGCCCGACCCGGTCGGCGAGGTCGTGCGCGGCTCCACCCTCCCCAACGGCATCGACCTGCGTCAGGTCCGCGTCCCGCTCGGCGTCGTCGGCATCATCTACGAGGCCCGCCCGAACGTGACCGTCGACGCGGCGGCCCTGTGCCTGAAGTCCGGCAACGCGGTCCTGCTGCGCGGCTCCTCCTCCGCCTACGAGTCCAACACCGCCCTCGTACGGGTCCTGCGGGACGCCGTCGGCGGCGCGGGGCTGCCCGCCGACGCCGTCCAGCTCGTCCCCGGCGAGAGCCGCGAGTCGGTGCGCGAGCTGATGCGCGCCCGCGGCCTGGTCGACGTGCTCATCCCGCGCGGCGGCGCCTCCCTGATCCGCACGGTCGTCGAGGAGTCCACCGTCCCTGTGATCGAGACCGGCACCGGCAACTGCCACGTCTACGTCGACGCGAACGCCGACCTCGACACGGCCGTCGAGATCCTGATCAACTCCAAGGCCCACCGCGTCAGCGTCTGCAACGCCGCCGAGACCCTCCTCGTCCACCAGGACATCGCCCCCGAGTTCCTGCCCCGCGCCCTCGACGCGCTCGCCGACGCCGGGGTCACCGTCCACGCCGACGACCGGGTCATGGCCTACGCCAAGGACTCCAAGGCCACGGTCGTCGAGGCCACCACGGAGGACTGGGAGACCGAGTACCTGTCGTACGACATCGCCGCCGCCGTGGTCGACTCGCTCGACCGGGCCGTGGAACACATCCGGCTGTGGAGCTCGGGCCACACCGAGGCCATCGTGACGACCTCCCAGCAGGCCGCCCGCCGCTTCACCCAGCTGGTCGACTCCACGACGGTCGCCGTCAACGCCTCGACCCGCTTCACCGACGGCGGTCAGTTCGGATTCGGCGCCGAGATCGGCATCTCCACGCAGAAGCTGCACGCCCGCGGCCCGATGGGCCTGCCCGAGCTGACCAGCACGAAATACATCGTCACCGGTGACGGACACGTCCGACGCTAGGCGCGGGCGGGCCCGTGGGGCGTCGGTCCGTTCCTGTGAACAGCCTGGCGCCCGGCCAGCCCAACGGATGAATTTCCTTACCGTCTGCCCAAATTGACCACCCCGGTCTACTCTGGATCCGTGCCGGAGGACGTGGGGGGCACGCCGTTCCCTGACGGCTGGGAGCCCGACGACGACCGCGACCGCGGGGGTATGGACGAAGAGTTCGCCTCCGTGGTCTTCGACGAGGACTTCGTCCGGGCGGCCGTGGTCCACGAGCCGACCGCGGTCGAACGTCTGCTCGCAGCGGCGGAGGCCCGGGCCGCAGCCCAGGAGGCCGAGGCCCGCCGGGCGCACCGCAGAGGCGTCCGCGGCGACGACGACCGCTACGAAGACGGCTTCGGCCCGGACGGCCCCGGCTTCGGCCACGGCCGCGACGACGACCTGGACGACTACGACGACACCGAGGTCCTGGAGGGCCGCTACGGCCCCGACGGACCCTACGGCAGGCCGTACGGCAAGCAGACCCGCTGGCACCGGCCCGTCGCCTGGATCCTCGCCCTCGTGATGGGCATCGGCATGGTCGCGCTGGCCTTCACCGCGGTCTACCGGGGCGCCTCCCCCGGCCGGGGCGAGACCCTGCCGCCCGCCACCAGCGGCGTCGAACAGAACCCCCCGACCGGGCCATCCGCCTCCGCCGACTTCTCCCAGCCGGCGGTCTCCGCCGACCCCCGCATGCCCTGACCAGGCCCCGTACGGTCCCGGCCCGGCCCTTGGGCGGCGCTGCGCGAACCTGGTGAGGACCTGTCACAACTTGTCGTGCACCACGGCGTTTACCGAGGCTCCGGAAGACCTACTCTCCAAGTATGGGCGGGCCAGGAAACCCACCTGAGGGGACTCCCGAGGGCGCCCCCGGCGGTGGAGAGGACGAATACCGATCCGTCGTCTTCGACGAATCGTTCGTCCGCGCTGCCCGCCTCCAGGAGTTCTCCGCCCAGGAGCGCCTCTCCGACCACGCCCCGGCCGTACGCCGCCGCCCGCCCGTGCGCCGCGGCCTCTCCCGGCAGGCGCTGGTCCTCGTCCTGCTGATCGCCCTCGCCTTCGGCACCGCGATCTACATGGGTGTGCGCCACCCGTCCCGCACCCCGGCCGCCAAGCCCACGGAACCGCTCAGGATGACCGTGATCCCGCTGTCCCCGCAGTCCGCGGTGCCCGGCGCGGAGAACGCGGAGACGCTCTACGCGCACAGTCCCGCCGCCCAGTTCCGGATCGGCGCCGAGGGCATCACGATGCCGGCCACGCGGCGCACCGCCCACTTCACCGACAGTCAGGTCGTGTCCGCGCTGACCATCGCCAAGGAGTACCTGGTCGCCTCCGCGCTCGACCCGGAGGTCCTCGGCGGCGGCACCGTGCAGCCCGTGCGGCGGCTGCTCGACTCCGAGCAGCTCGACCAGTTCGAGCAGAGTTTCGATCAGCCGACGGCGGACGGGCGGCACGCCCCCACGGGCTGGCTGGTCCGCTTCGACCCCTCCCGGGCGGAGCTCGCCGACCGCCGGATCCGCGTCCAGGGCACTCTCCAGGCCGCCGAATTCGACTCCGGCACGCTGGAGGTCGTCGCCGCCCACACCCTCGTGTACGCGCTGCGGCCGGCCGGCGCCGAGGCCGAAGCCGAGGCCTCGCTGTTCACCGTCCGGCGGGAGCTGCACTTCCGCTTCGACCAGGACGACCTGCGCACCCACCAGGTCGAGGTCGTCGTCTCCTACGTCCAGGCCGGACCGCTGGCCTGCGCCGACGACGTCACCAACCATCTGCGGCCGCTGCTGGCCGGGCAGACGGCGAAGGCGGGCGGGCCGTCCGCCGGGACCGACCCGTACGGCACAGGTGCCGCGACGGCACTGTGCGGGACCCTGGCGGAGAGTGCGCAGCCGAAGGTGTGACGCCGGGGGTGCGTGGGGTGCGTTGTCGGGTGCGGGTGGGTGGGTGGGGCTTCTCGCGCAGTTCCCCGCGCACCTGAAAAGCAGGGGCTGCGCCCCATGCTTTTCGGCCGCACCCCACCCACCCGCAGCCGACCGACTACTCGTCGTCGCGCGGCCGGTCCTCCTGGGCCGTGGCCGTGCCGCCGCCGAAGCCGCGGCGGACCCGGCTGCCGAGGTCGCCCGCGCCGCCCGCGATGTCGGTGACCAGCTTCATCAGCGGGTCCTTGGAGTTCTTCACGTTGCTCGTGTAGTGCGAGGCGGACTCGCGGAAGGAGTCGGTCACCGAGGCGTCCTTGTCCTCGCTGCGCCGCGGGTAGTGCCCGTCCATGATCCGCTGGAAGTCACGGGACTCGGCCCACTTCTTCAGCTCGGCCGCGCGGACCGTGGTGAAGGGGTGCGAGCGCGGCAGCACGTTGAGGATCTTGAGGACGGAGTCGCGCAGGTCGCCCCCGGCCTCGTACTCCTCGGCCTGCGCGAGGAACGCGTCGACGTTCATCTCGTGCAGGTGGTTGCCGCCCGCGATCTTCATCAGGCCGCGCATGGAGGCCTGGACGTCCTGGCCGACCAGGAGGCCCGCGCGGTCGGCGGACAGCTCCGACTTGCGGAACCACTCGCGCAGCGCGGTCACGATCGCCATGATCGCGAGGTTCCCCAGCGGGATCCACGCGACCTTCAGCGCGAGGCTCGTCAGGAACAGCAGTATCGTCCGGTACACCGAGTGGCCGGAGAGCGCGTGGCCCACCTCGTGACCGATGACGGCCCGCATCTCCTCCTCGTCGAGCAGCTCGACGAGCCCGGTGGTCACGACGATGATCGGCTCGTCCAGACCGATGCACATCGCGTTCGGCTGCGGGTCCTGGTTCACGTACATCGGCGGGACCTTCTCCAGGTCCAGGATGTAACACGCGTCCCGCAGCATGTCGTTGAGGTGGGCGAACTGCTGGTCCGAGACCCGTACGGAGTCGGACAGGAACAGCAGCCTGAGGCTGCGCTCCGGCAGCAGACCGCTGAGTGCCTTGAACACCGTGTCGAAGCCGCTGAGCTTGCGCAGCGCCACCAGCGCCGAGCGGTCCGCGGGGTGTTCGTACGCCCGGGAGGAGATCCCCTCGAAGCGCCTGCGCTGCCTGCTCGGCACGTTCTCGTGCCCGTTCTGCTCGTGGCTGTCGTCCGGCATGTTTCCCCCATGCTCTGTTTGCCCATGTTGCCCCCGAAGCGGGGTCCAGCCTAGGCGGAGTTACCGTGGCAGGGCATCAACCGTAAGGAGCGATCTCCATGGGACATCTCCCGCACCCGCCCGCGTCCGCCTGGCTCACCGAGGCCGCGGACGTCGCCGCGAAGGAACAGGGAGCGGGCAATCTGCTGCGGGTGGTGCTGATCGTGATGGTCCTGGGCTCCGTCCTCATGGCGTGGTTCCTGCTGCGTGGCTACAAGCGGGACGACTGACGCCCGCCGACGGGAAGGACGTGCGGCGCGCGTGAACGGTTGCCCGCTGGTGAAGTACGCGCCGGGCGGCGCCCCCGTTCACTCCTGGGCGGAGTCGGCGTGATCGCCGACGGACCCCCCGCTTACGATGGGCGGGTCTTCATCCCGATCCCACACCCGGATAGGTCACGCCGACGATGAGCTTCCACAGCACCGCTGCCGACTTGGTCACTTTCGCCGCCGAGGGCGGCGGGGAGCACGGCGGCAACCACGAGAGCCTGAACCCCTACCTGACCGGCGGCGGAGCCTTCGTCGCCCTGATGCTGCTGCTGTGGATCACCACCCGCTTCAACCGCGATCGCTAATCCGCGCAAAAGGACGTTCGAACGGTGTGCGCCTGCCGGGCCGGTAGGCTCTCCACGCATGGGAGAGCAGGAAATGCCTACCGGTCCGGAGCCCGACAAGGCGGCGGACCAGGCGAACGACACCACGGACGGCCGGGCCGACAGCGCCTCCGGCGCACCGGGAAACCGCCCGTCGGAGCCCGGTAGGCGCCGCCTCGGCGTGATGGGCGGAACGTTCGACCCGATCCACCACGGGCACCTCGTGGCGGCCCAGGAGGTCGCCGCCCAGTTCGGTCTCGACGAGGTCGTCTTCGTGCCGACCGGCCAGCCCTGGCAGAAGTCCCACCGCTCGGTCTCGGCGGCCGAGGACCGCTATCTGATGACGGTCATCGCCACGGCCGAGAACCCCCATTTCTCGGTGAGCCGCATCGACATCGATCGCAAGGGCCTCACCTACACGATCGACACCCTGCGCGAACTGCACGAGCTCAACCCCGAGTCGGACCTGTTCTTCATCACGGGCGCCGACGCGCTCGGCCAGATCCTCACCTGGCGCGACGCGGAGGAGCTCTTCTCCCTCGCGCACTTCATCGGGGTCACCCGTCCGGGGCACACCCTGGCCGACCCGGGCCTGCCCGCGGGCGGGGTCTCCCTGGTCGAGGTCCCTGCGCTCGCCATCTCCTCCACGGACTGTCGTGCGAGAGTCGCCAAGGGCGATCCCGTCTGGTACCTGGTGCCGGACGGCGTCGTGCGCTACATCGACAAGCGGCAGCTGTACCGCGGCGAATGAGCCGAGAGGGGCACCGGTGAACGACCGATACGACGCCGGCTACGGGGGCGGCGACCAGAGTTACGAACTCGTCGGCTACGACGAGTACGGGCAGCCGGTGTACCGACAGGCGCCCGCCCAGCAGGTGCCTCAGCAACAGGCGTACGACCCCTACGGGACACAGCAGCCCCAGGGGCAGGGGTACGGCCAGGGCTACGGCTACGACCCGTACGCGGCCGGCCAGACCCAGCAGCAGTACCCGCAGGGGTACGGCACGGGCAGTGCGGGCGGCGCGGGCTACGACCCGGGCCACCAGGCGGCGGGGCCCGGCTACGACCCGTACGACCCCTACGGGCAGACGGCCGCCACCGGCCTGCAGACCCCCGTCCCGGAGCAGACCGCCTACATCCCCCAGCAGTCGGCACCGCCGACGACCGCCGGGGAGAGCGGGCACCTCGCCGACGACGGCTCCCCGGAGAGCGGCTCCGGGGAACGGGAGTACCGCACCGAGCAGTTCGCCTTCGTCGAGGAGCCCGACGGTGACTCCGAGGACGTCATCGACTGGCTGAACTTCACCGAGAACCGCACCGAACGCCGCGAGGAGGCCAAGCGGCGGGCCAAGAGCCGGATGGTCGCCCTGGTGGTGGTGCTCGCCCTGGTCGCGGTCGGCGGCGTCGGCTACGCGTGGTGGGCGGGCATGCTGCCCGGGTCGTCCTCGGACGAGCGGACCGGCACCACCACCTCGGCGGCCGCCCAGAAACGGGACGTGATCGTCGTCCACCTGCACGACACCAAGGGCGGCGGGACCTCCACGGCGCTGCTGGTGAACAACACCACCGCCGAGCGGGGCGCCACCGTCCTGATCCCCAACGCGCTCGCGCTCACCGGCGACGACGGCACCACGACCACCCTCGCCAAGTCCGTCGACGACGACGGCTCCTCCGGCACCCGCGACGCCCTCGACACCGTCCTCGGCACCGACATCGAGGGCACCTGGCGGCTCGACACCCCCTATCTGAACAACCTCGTCGGCCTCGTCGGCAACATCGACGTCGACACGAACACGGACGTGCCCGACCCCGAGACGAAGAAGAAGGGCACCGCCCCTCTCGTCACCAAGGGCAAGGCACAGACCCTCAGCGGCAAGATGGCCGTCGCCTACGCCACCTACCGGGCCTCCGGCGAGTCGCAGGACGCCCAGCTGAAGCGGTTCGGCCAGGTGATGCAGGGCGTGCTGCGCAAGCTGTCCTCCGACGCCCAGGCCGCCACCGTCACCGTGCAGACGCTGGCCCAGATCCTCGACCCCTCGCTCAGCGACAAGGACCTCGGCACCTTCCTGGCCAAGCTCGCCGACCACGCCAAGGGCGGCGACTACGAGACCGAGCTGCTGCCCGTCCAGCAGGACGGCACGCTCAGCGCCGAGGACTCCGACAGCGTGGTCAAGAACCTGCTCGGCGGCGCCGCGAAGAGCCCCGACGCCGGGGACGCCGTCCGGGTCGGCATCCGCAACGCCACCGGTGAGAAGGACGCCACCGAGCAGGCCCGCGTGGTCGTCCTCAACGGCGGGTTCACGTTCCTCGACGCCGGTGCCACCGCCACCGCCCAGGCGACCTCCCGGGTCACCTACTCCGACGCGGCCCGCAAGCAGGACGCCATCGAGGTCGCCAAGACCCTCGGCCTGCCGACCGGCGCCGTCAAGAAGGGCGAGACCACGTCCAACGCCGACGTCTCCGTCGTCCTCGGCCAGGACTACGAGACGACGGCCACGACAGGTACGACGGGAACGACAGGTGCGACCGGCACGACCGGGGCCACCGGCACGGCCGGCACCACCGGCTGACCCGACCGCCCGACCGCCCGGGCGTCAGGGGCCCCGGAGCCGCCGTATCGGCGCTGCTCCGGGGCCTGATCCGTTAACCCGTGGGGCGGTGTCGGTGGGGCGTGAGATCCTTGCAGTAGCCCGCGAGGGTTCCTGACCGACGACCGAAAGCCGTGCAGTGACCGCCACCGACCGTTCCCTGGAGCTCCTCCACACCGCCGCGCAGGCGGCCGCCGACAAGCTCGCGCACGATGTCATCGCGTACGACGTCAGCGACGTGCTGTCCATCACGGACGCCTTCCTGCTCGCCTCAGCGCCCAACGACCGCCAGGTCAAGTCCATCGTCGACGAGATCGAGGAGCGGCTGAACAAGGAGCTCGGCGCCAAGCCGGTCCGCCGCGAGGGCGACCGCGAGGCCCGCTGGGTGCTGCTCGACTACGTCGACATCGTCGTGCACGTCCAGCACAGCGAGGAGCGGGTCTTCTACGCCCTGGAGCGGCTCTGGAAGGACTGCCCCGAGCTGGAGCTGCCCGCCGACGCCAAGGCCACCCGCGGCAAGGGCGAGGAGCACGCCAAGCTGCGGGCCGCCGAGGAGGAGGCCGAGCTGGGCGGGGAGCTGCGGTGACGGCCGGCATCGGCTCCGCGGATCGCAAGGGCAGGGACCGCCGCATCATCCTGTGGCGGCACGGCCAGACCTCGTGGAACGTGGAGCGCCGCTTCCAGGGCACCACGGACGTCGAGCTGACCGAGACCGGTCTCGGTCAGGCCCGACGCGCCGCCCGGCTGCTGGCCTCCCTCAAGCCCGACGCGATCGTCGCCTCCGATCTCATGCGCGCCGCGAACACGGCCGCCGAGCTGGCCGCGCTCACCGGGCTGGAGGTCAGCCACGACGAGGGCCTGCGCGAGACCTACGCCGGTGTCTGGCAGGGCCTCACGCACGACGAGATCATCGCCCGGCACGGCGAGGAGTACGCCGCGTGGAAGCGGGGCGAGCCGGTCCGCAGGGGCGGCGGCGAGTTGGAGACCGAGGTCGCCGACCGCGCGGCCCCCGTGGTGCTCCGGCACGCCGACAAGCTCCCGGAGAACGGCACCCTGGTGGTGGTCAGCCACGGCGGCACCATCCGCACCACCATCGGACGCCTGCTCGGTCTGGAGCCCCGTCACTGGGAGGGCCTCGGCGGCCTCTCCAACTGCTGCTGGTCCGTCCTCGGCGAGGGCGCCCGCGGCTGGCGGCTGCTGGAGCACAACGCCGGCACGCTTCCCGAGCCGGTGCTCGGCGACGACGACTGAGCCCCGTAAGAGGCCTGGTCACACGGCTCGGGACCCGGATTTCACTTTCCGGCTGGTCGCAGGCTAGAGTTCTTCTTGTTCGCCCCGCCGAGCGGGGCGAAACACCGAGCGACCACCGTCCGTGTGGTGCGAGGGGCTATAGCTCAGTTGGTAGAGCGCCTGCATGGCATGCAGGAGGTCAGGAGTTCAATTCTCCTTAGCTCCACAGATCGGTACAGAAGATCCCGTTCCCGCGAGGGGGCGGGATTTTTCGTGTGTGACCTGCGTCCCTTCTTGAGCAGGTGCTGCTCCGGAGGCGTATACCTCTGAGGACGGCCTTCTTTCCCGCTCCGTGCTGGGACTGGTACGAAGGCGTCGCTGACCGTATTGGTCCGGCCGTGGCAGAATCAAACGGCCGGAAGGGGGCGCGGCCCGACGGGAGGGAGAAGCGATGCCTGCGAGCATCCGCGGGAGGGTCCACGACCTTCCCGCAGCGGTGGTGATGCGGAGCAAGACCACCCTCCTCTGCCCTTCCTGCGGCTCGCTCCACGTTGCCCAAGTCCTCGGTGACAACGGAGGGATCTCCTACGTGTGCACGGCCTGCGGCCACAGCTGGAGCTGATCGATGGGTGCACACAGGAGGAAGTGCGACTGGTGCGGCAGCGGCACCCCCATCGTTCGCGACATGGAGCCCGTCAACGCCGACTACCAGTACTGGTGCGAGGAATGCGCCCGGGCGCTGATCATAAAAGGCGACCCGATCGAGACGTACCGCGAGCTGGAGGGTGAGCCGATCTACGGTCGGCTCCTCGAAGAGCACTGCACACTCAAACGCTTCTACTCGTTCGTGACGGCCTGAGGGTCAACTCGGCGCCCGCCCCTGGGCGTCGCCCCTCCTCGGGCCGCCACGGCCGCCCCAGCGGCCTTGCGGCAGCCGTCGAGGCGGGAGCGTGAACGGCGGCTGGGCGGTGACCTCTTGGAAATCCGGCAAAAGGGTACCGATCCATCCATAGTTCGCGGCCGACGGAAACGATTTGGTGGTGTGCGTGGGAGACCGGTAATGTTGGCGTCGTCGCCAGGGAGACCGGGCGGACAACACCGCAAGGGGCTATAGCTCAGTTGGTAGAGCGCCTGCATGGCATGCAGGAGGTCAGGAGTTCAATTCTCCTTAGCTCCACAGAAAAGACCCCGTCCAAGTGGACGGGGTCTTCGCGTTGTTGGCGACGCGTTGTTGGCGACGACGCACATGAGAAGGGCGGGCCACACCCGAGTGGGGTGGCCCGCCCTTCTCTGTGCGTCCGTGCGTCAGCGACCGCTGCCCAGGGCCCGGCGGCCGCGGCCCTGCGAGAGGACCGGGAGGTTGCGGGAGGGGGCGGAGGGACGGTTGTCCTCCTCGATGCGCAGGGCGAGCGCGGGGCAGCGGCGCACCGCGCGCAGCGCCTTCGCCTCGGCGTACTGCGGGACCTTGGCCTGGGCGACGGTGGGGAAGCCGTCGGCGCCGAGCTGGAAGACCTCCGGGAGGATGTCGGCGCACAGGCCGTGGCCCCGGCAGAGCGTCCAGTCGACGAAGATCTTCTGACGGCTCGCGCCGCTCTCCTCCTCGCCGGAGCCGCCCGGGATGCCGGTGGGCATCCTGCCGCCCTCGAAGAGGGGCAGCACGCCCTCCACGGGCCTGCCGCAGCCGTTGCCCAGGACGTGTGCGGCGAGGTCGTCCGTGAACGCCTTGATGGTCGACTCCAGGAACATCGCGGAGCCGTCCGGGTGCGAGCACGCGCCGCGCCGCTTGACGTTCTTCGCGACCTGCTTGAGAGCCTCCAGGGCGGCCGGACCGCCGCCGTTGAGGATGTCCTCCATACCGCGTGCGGCGGCCGGCAGTCCGAGGTAGCAGGGGCCGCACTGGCCGGCGCTCTCCTCGGCGAGCCACTTGGCGACCTGCAGCGACTCACCGAGCGGGCAGGTCTCCTGGCTGATGGGCAGGATCGCGCCCGCGCCGAGCGCACCGCCCACCGCGTCCAGCGAGTTGCGCGAGACGACCGCCTCGTTGACCGTCGCCGCGTCGATCCACTTGCCGTGGTAGCCGCCGGTCAGCACGCCCTGCGGGACGGGCGGCGCGCCGGCGAGCTGGAGGATGTAGCGCAGCGGCACGCCGGTGGGCGCCTCGATGACCATGGGGCGGGCGACCGCGCCGGAGACGGTGAGCATGACAGTGCCCGGCTCGTCGTACAGGCCGGTGTTGCCGTACCGCTCGGAGCCGATGCGGGCGCCGATGGCGAGCTGGGCGAACGTCTCGGCGTTGGAGAGCAGCGTCGGCGCGCCGCCGACACCGCTCTTGGACGCGCTGGTCTTGCGACCGGGCGGGATGGGCGGCCCGCCGTCGATGGAGCGGATCAGCGAGCCGGCGGCGCCGGTGACCATGCGGACCGGGTTGCGCTGCACGCTCGCGCGGATGGCGGCGCCGCGGCGGTTGCTCAGACCGCGCTCGGAGAGGGCTGCCTCCATCGAGCGCTGGGTGGATTCACGTGTCACCCCGATGACGAGCTGGCGGGCGCCGAGGGCCTCCGCGACCAGCAGGGCGCCGTCCAGGATGAGGTGCGGGGCACGGTTGATCAGCACCGTGTCCTTGCGGCAGGCGGGTTCGTCCTCGCTGCCGTTGACGACCACGACGGGCCGGATGCCACGCTTGATCGCCGACTCGGCCACCGAGCGCAGTTTCTTGTGGAACGGGAAGCCCGCGCCGCCCCTGCCCTTCAGGTTGATCCGCTCGGACAGCTGGGCGAGTTGCTCGCCGCCCATCGGTTCGAGCGGACCGTGCACCTTCAGGTGCATGGGGAGGTCGAGTCTCTCGACGAGGTCGAAGCCCGAGGTGAGCTGGGGGAGACCCACCACTCGGACTTCGGGGACGTCGGGAAGGGCCTCGTTCACTTAAATCCTCCGGAAGGCGCGTTCCAGGGTTCGCCTGAGCCCGGCTGGTTGTAGTCGTCGTAGCCGGACAGCGTTTCAGTGGCGGGACCGCTGTTGTACGTGTCGTTCGGGTTGTACGTGCCGTAGGGGGCGTTCGTCTCAGCCGTTCCGTAAGAAGTTTCGGAAACCACGGGATTGGCCCCGGTGTTGTACGTCTCGCCCTGGTAGGTCTGGCCCGGGTACGCCTGGCCCTGGTACGACTGCCCGCCCAGCGGCTGTCCGGCGAAGGTGTCCTGCATCGGGTCGTACGAGGACGGGGGCGCCTCGCCGACCGGCGGCGGGGACGGGGCCGGCCAGCGGGTGCTGCCCGTGGTCGAACCGTCGTCCATGCGGGGCATGGCCTGTGTGGGCTGCATGTCCAGCGGCGGCTGCTGCTGGGTGAGATAGGGCGCCGTGGGTTCCTGGGCGCGCGGGGTCATCGACACCGCGCGGTACGCGGCCGCGAAACCGGGGCCGCTGTCGGCGGAAGCGGCCGCCGCGCGCTGCGGGGGCACCAGCGGGTCGCCGAGCGGGGGGTTGCCCTGTCCGCCGCCGAAGCCGGGGAGCGGGAACTGGCCGGTGTCCCGCATCTGGTCGCGCTGTCCGCCCTCGCGCCGGCCGCCCTCACGGCGCCCGCCGGTCTCGTCCAGGCCCTGCAACGCCGACCGGGACTTCACGAGCTCGTCGACCTCGGGGGGCCGCTGGCCGTCGGTGCCCAGGACGGCGGCGACACGCTCGACCACCTGGCGCTTGACCTCGCGCGGCGCGGCGCGCAGCAGCAGGGCGGCGGCGACGGCGATGAGGCCCGCGGAGTAGAGGATCACGAAGATCGGCTTGGCTTCGCGACCCGCGTAGAGTCCGTGCACGAGCGCGAAACACCAGGCTGGGTAGGCCATCATGTGCATCGCGCGCCAGCGTGCCGCGACCGGCGCCGGGGAGGCGAAGTTGCTGCGGAGCGCGCCGGTGATCGCGACGAAGATCATCATGGAGCCGGCGGTCGCGCCGAAGCCGATGAGCGCTCCCGACCCTGTCACGCCGAGGGCGAAGGGGAACAGGGCGAGCGCGGAGACGTGGTTCAGTGCCAGCTTGACCGACACATGCAGCACGAGGAACGCGACCGCCGCGATGGCGGTCGTCCGGTGGACGGCCTGGCCGATGATCCGCTGACGGACCGTGAGCAGGGTCCGGTCCTGGGCGACGAGCCCCCAGAGCACCGAGCACGTCAGCGAGACGAGTGAGAGAACGCCCGCGCCGAAGTCGAGGAACTCCCGGTACGCGTCACCTCCGACCAGCACACTTACGGGTATCAGCAGCAGAGCGGCAGCCGTGGCTATCCCATAGGCCGAGCGGCCTGTCTGGGGCAGCGAGCTGTTACTGCGACGAGGGTTCATGGGGGCAACTCCGAACAGTTCGGGAAAGCGGTCCCGTCGTCGAACTGTAAGTGGTGCCAATACCGGGCGGTACGAGGTTTGAGTTATTGCGCTGTTATCAAGGGTCAATCTCACATCAGTGATGTCCCTTAGCGGCTGTTACGCGAAGTAAGATTTGAATAAAGTTCAACTTTTTTGGCCGGATCTTGTGGCCGACACGCGGCGGGTCCCTGTCCATCGAGGCTGCGGTACCCTGATCGCATGCGTGCCGTACGCCTTCTGCTTAGCGAGCCGCGCTGATCAGTCCCGACCGCCGTTGACGGCGTGGTCGGCATCAGCGCGGCGTCCCCTCCTGTGTGAGGGGATTTTTCGTTTCCTGGACGAACAGCCCGCTGGCAGAGACGATCGATGGAGCTTTGAGGATCATGAGCGAGACGAACCCCGCTGCCGCCGAAGTGGCCGCGCACCGCTACACGGCCGCCGTCGCGGCCGAGATCGAGGCACGCTGGCAGGACTTCTGGGACGCCGACGGCACGTACGCGGCGCCCAACCCCACGGGCGACCTGGCGGGCGACGCGGAACTGGCCGCCCGGCCCAAGAAGTTCATCATGGACATGTTCCCGTACCCGTCCGGTGCGGGTCTGCACGTCGGTCACCCCCTGGGTTACATCGCCACCGACGTCTTCGCCCGCTACCAGCGGATGACCGGCCACAACGTCCTGCACACCCTGGGCTTCGACGCCTTCGGCCTGCCCGCCGAGCAGCACGCCGTGGCCACCGGCGAGCACCCCCGGGTCACCACCGAGGCCGCCATCAACAACATGAAGTCCCAGTTGCGCAGGCTGGGTCTGGGTCACGACAAGCGCCGGTCGTTCGCCACGATCGACCCGGACTACTACAAGTGGACCCAGTGGATCTTCCTGCAGATCTTCAACTCCTGGTACGACGACGAGGCGAGGAAGGCCCGCCCGATCGCCGAGCTGGTCGCCCAGTTCGAGTCCGGTGAGCGCGCGCTGCCCGGCGGCGGCTCCTGGGGCGCGCTGAGCGCCGGCGAACGCGCTGACGTCCTGGGCGAGTACCGCCTGGCGTACGCCTCCGACGCGCCGGTCAACTGGTGCCCCGGCCTGGGTACCGTGCTGGCCAACGAGGAGGTCACCGCCGACGGCCGCTCCGAGCGGGGCAACTTCCCCGTCTTCAAGGCCAAGCTGCGCCAGTGGAACATGCGGATCACGGCGTACGCCGACCGTCTGCTGGACGACCTGAACGAGCTGGACTGGCCCGAGGCCATCAAGCTGCAGCAGCGCAACTGGATCGGCCGTTCCGAGGGCGCCCGCGTCGACTTCCCGATCGACGGCGAGCGCATCACCGTCTTCACCACCCGCCCCGACACCCTGTTCGGCGCGACCTACATGGTGCTGGCCCCCGAGCACCCGCTGGTCGACAAGTTCACCCCGGACGCCTGGCCCGAGGGCACCCACGACGTGTGGACCGGTGGGCACGCGACCCCCGCCGAGGCCGTCGCCGCCTACCGCGCGCAGGCCGCCTCCAAGTCCGACGTCGAGCGGCAGGCCGAGGCGAAGGACAAGACCGGCGTCTTCACCGGCTCGTTCGCCACCAACCCGGTCAACGGCGAGCGGATCCCGGTCTTCATCGCCGACTACGTCCTGATGGGCTACGGCACCGGCGCGATCATGGCCGTCCCGGCGGGCGACCAGCGCGACTTCGAGTTCGCGCGTGCCTTCGAACTGCCGATCGTCTGCATCGTCGAGCCCACCGACGGCCGCGGCACCGACACCTCCACCTGGGAGGACGCCTTCGCCTCGTACGACGCGAAGATCATCAACTCCAGCGGTGAGGGCGTGTCCCTGGACGGCCTGGGCGTCGTCGAGGCCAAGGCACGCATCACCGAGTGGCTGGAGCGGACCGGCATCGGCGAGGGCACCGTCAACTTCCGGCTGCGCGACTGGCTGTTCAGCCGCCAGCGGTACTGGGGCGAGCCCTTCCCGATCGTCTACGACGAGGACGGCGTCGCCCACTCGCTGCCCGAGTCGATGCTGCCGCTGGAGCTGCCCGAGGTCGAGGACTACAGCCCCCGCACCTTCGACCCGGACGACGCCGACACCCAGCCCGAGACACCGCTGTCGCGCAACGCCGACTGGGTGAACGTCACGCTGGACCTGGGCGACGGCCGTGGCCCGCGCCCGTACCGCCGTGAGACCAACACCATGCCCAACTGGGCCGGTTCCTGCTGGTACGAGCTGCGCTACCTGGACCCGCACAACTCCGAGAAGCTGGTCGACCCGGAGATCGAGCGGTACTGGATGGGCCCGCGCGAGGGCCAGCCGCACGGCGGCGTCGACCTGTACGTCGGCGGCGCCGAGCACGCCGTGCTGCACCTGCTGTACGCGCGCTTCTGGTCCAAGGTCCTGTTCGACCTGGGGCACGTCTCGTCGGCCGAGCCGTTCCACAAGCTGTTCAACCAGGGCATGATCCAGGCCTTCGTCTACCGCGACAGCCGTGGCTTCGCGGTGCCGGCCGCCGAGGTGGAGGAGCGCGACGGCGCCTACTACTACCAGGGCGAGAAGGTCAGCCGCCTGCTGGGCAAGATGGGCAAGTCCCTGAAGAACGCGGTCACTCCCGAGTCCATCTGCGCGGAGTACGGCGCCGACACACTGCGCCTGTACGAGATGGCGATGGGCCCGCTGGACGTCTCCCGGCCGTGGGACACCCGCGCGGTGGTGGGCCAGTTCCGGCTGCTGCAGCGGCTGTGGCGCAACGTCGTCGACGAGGCCACCGGCGAGGTGACGGTCGTCGACACCGAGCCCGGTGAGGACACCCTGCGGGCGCTGCACAAGGCCATCGACGGTGTCCGCCAGGACCTGGAGGGCCTGCGGTTCAACACCGCGATCGCCAAGGTCACCGAGCTGAACAACCACCTGACCAAGGTGGGCGGCCCGGTGTCCCGCTCCGTCGCCGAGGCCCTGGTCCTGCTGGTCGCGCCGCTGGCCCCGCACATCGCCGAGGAACTGTGGCGCAAGCTGGGGCACGGCGACTCGGTCGTGCACCAGGACTTCCCCGTCGCCGACCCCGCGTACGTCGTCGACGAGGCCGTCACCTGTGTCGTCCAGATCAAGGGCAAGGTCAAGGCCCGGCTGGAGGTGCCGCCGACCATCTCCGAGGAGGAGCTGGAGAAGGTGGCCCTGGGCGACGAGAAGGTCGTCGCGGCGCTGGCCGGGGCGCCGATCCGGAAGGTGATCGTGCGGGCGCCGAAGCTGGTGAACATCGTCACGTGAGTGCGGGAGCGTGCCGCGCCGTGAGTGTGGCGGAGTGCGGTGGGCCCTGTGGTGGCCTTAGGTGACCTGCGGTGACCTGGGGTAGCCGTCGGTAGGTGCACCGCTGTCGCCGGTCGCGTTCGGGGGTGTCCCCTACGGGCAGGTTCCGGGTTCCGATGGAACCTGGGACCTGCCTGTTGCGTTTACCGTGGAAGAGCGCCGCTGCACATGCCCGTGCCGGTCGGAGAAGGAGCGCGTCGTGGAAGCCGTCATCGCAGTCGTCGCCCTGTTCTTCGTGCTGTTCGTGGTGCTGGGCGTGTACGCCACGGTGAAGGCGGTCGGCGCGGCCAAGCGCGGCGTGGACCGTACGATCACGCAGGCCAAGCGGACCGTCGAGGACACCACCCTGCGCGCCAGAAGCCTGGCCCAGCCGGGCCCGGCCGGACAACTGGCCGACCTGCGGCTGAAGTTGCGCACCTCGATGCGGGCCACCCAGGAGGCGTTGCGCGCGAGCGTGGGCGAGGACGAGTCGCTCAAGGAGTCCCTGGCCCTCTTCGAGCAGCTCAACAAGCACGGCCGGGAGCTGGACGACGAGCTGCGACGCCTGGAGCCGGAGCCCGACCGCGCCAAGCTGGCCCAGCGGCTGCCCGCGCTGCGCGAGCGCGCGGAGCGGATCATCGAGTCCTCCGACTCGCTGCGCTGGGCGGCGCACGACCGGGCCCGCAAGTTCGCCGAGGACGACCTGGACACGCTCAGCGCGCAGATCGACGTCGAGGCGGGCGCGCTGCGGCACTGGACGACGGAACCCGCCGCGGTGTGGCCCGAGGCGCCCAAGCCCGAGCCGACCGCCTCCACGGGGCAGACCTGGCAGGAGACTCGCGAGTCGGCCGGGGGCGCGTCCCGGGACGGGGAGTCCCGTGGTGGTCAGGAGCCGCCCAGGCCCGCGATCACGCCGCCGAGCGCGCGGCCGACCTACCCGTGGCAGAAGAAGCACCGTCCGGAGAGCACCACTTGAGCCACTCGGCCCGGTCGGACCGCTCCGCGCGGTCGCGGGTGACAGGGGCCGGGCTGCCGTCCACGCGGCTCGGCGGGTAACCTCCAGCTCATGTCCCGCCATGTCGCGATCGTCACCGATTCAACGGCCTACCTGCCGCCGCCGGCGATGGAGCGTCACCACATCACCGCGGTGCCGTTGACCGTGGTCATCGGCGACCAGGCGTTCGAGGAAGGGACCGAGATCTCGGCCCGCTCCCTGGCCCAGGCGCTGCAGAAACGACGGTCCGTCACCACCTCCCGCCCCAGCCCCGAGCTGTTCGCCGAGACCTACCGCAGGGTCGCGGAGTCGGGCGCCACCGGCATCGTCTCGCTCCACCTCTCCGCCGAGTTCTCGGGCACGTACGACGCGGCCGTGCTCGCGGCCCGCGAGGCACCCGTGCCGGTGCGCGTCGTGGACACCGGGATGGTCGCGATGGCGCTCGGGTTCTGCGCGCTGGCTGCCGCCGAGTCCGCGGAGGCGGGCGGCACGGTGGACGAGGCCGTCACAGCCGCCGAGAAGCGGGCCGCCGGGACGTCCGCGTTCTTCTACGTCGACACCCTGGACTACCTCCGCCGGGGCGGACGGATCGGTGCGGCACAGGCGCTGTTCGGATCCGCGCTGGCGGTCAAGCCGCTGCTGCGGCTGGACGGCGGCCGTATCGAAATGCTGGAGAAGGTCCGCACGGCCTCCAGGGCGATCGCCCGCCTGGAGGAGATCGTCGCCGAGCGGGCGGGCGGGGCGCCGGTCGACATCGCCGTCCACCACCTCGCGGCGCCCGAGCGGGCCTCCGCGCTCGCGGAACGGCTGCGGGGCCGGGTGTCCGGGCTGGCCGACCTGCATGTGAGCGAGGTCGGGGCGGTGATCGGGGCGCACACGGGGCCCGGGTTGCTGGGCGTGATCGTGTCGCCTCGGTGAGGCGTGCGTCGTCTCGGTGAGGTGGCGAGGCGGGTTTGTCCTGGCTCGGTCTGGCCGGGCTTGGCGGCTTGGGCCGGCTCGGCTTGTTGCGGCGCGGCGCGGTACGGCCGTGTTCGGCTCGGTTTGGTCGCTCGTGTGGGTGGCGGAGTTATCCACAACTGGGTAGTAATCCACGGGAATTGAGCAAGATCATCGCGAGTGGGTCCGTCTGCCCGATCCTCGTCGCATGGCACTTCGATCACGTTCACGCACGGCTACGGTCACCAGCGGCCCCGGCAGGGGTCCCTCCTCCGACGGGCGCGCCCGTCACCCTCGTCCTCGGCGGCCGAGGGGCAGGGCCGGCCGCCGCCACCAGGCGTCGGCGGAGACGCTCCGCCTGCGCGCGGAGGCGCTGTTTCCCGAAAGGACCAGGGAGCCCCGTGAGTTGGGGCATGGGCCGCCGCCGGAGTCCTCCGAGGACGAGGACGGGGCCCGCGGTCGTGACGCGAGTCCTGCGTGGCGTGAGCGGGTGGGGCCCGCCGTCCGGGAGCGGCTGCCGCTGTGGTTGCAGGCGCGGTGCGGCATCGAGCGGAAGAGCGTGGTCGCGCTCAGTGTGGTGCTGGTCGTCGCGGCGGTGTTCGCGGCACAGCACTTCTGGGCGGGCCGGACCCAGCCGGTGAGCGCGCCCGAGGTGGTGCGGGCGGGAGCTCCGGGTGCCTCACCGATGCCAGGGGGTGGGGAGGCACCGTTCGGTGAGCCGGGGCACGGCGGTGCGGCGGTGTCGGGCGCCTCGCCCGGGGTGGGGGCTCCCTCGGCCGTACCCACGATCGTGGTCGACGTCGGTGGCAAGGTGCGCAGACCGGGGGTCCAACAGTTGCCGGCCGGTTCGCGGGTCGCCGACGCGCTGCGCGCGGCGGGCGGGGTGCGGCCGGGGGCGAACACCGACGGGCTCAACCGCGCCCGGCTCCTCGTGGACGGCGAACAGGTCCTGGTGGGCATTCCGGCGCCGATGGCCGGACCGGGGGCGCCAGGGACAGGAGCGGGCGCGGGTGGCGGTGGTGCGGGCGGGGCAGGCGGAGCCGTCGCCGGATCGGCGCCCACGACCCCCGTGTCGCTCAACACGGCCACCGCCGACCAACTGGACACCCTGCCCGGAGTGGGCCCGGTCCTCGCCCAGCACATCATCGACTACCGCGCTCAGCACGGCGGCTTCCGCTCGGTGGACGAGCTCCGCGAGGTGAACGGCATCGGCGACCGCCGCTTCGCCGACCTACGGAATCTCGTACGGCCATGAGGGCGACGGGGGAGGAGGAGAGGGTGTCGGCCGGGGCCGGGGCCGGGGCCGGGGCCGGGGCCGGGGTGCGGGGTGGTCCGCCGCGGCCCGCCGTGCACGTGGCCTCCGGCAGTCGGCTCGGTGACCCGCATCCCAGGCAGGAGGGGCCCACGGATCTGCGCCTGGTGCCATCGGCGCTGGCCGCGTGGGCGACGGCGGCGCTGACGGTGCACGCCTCGCCGGGGTGGGTCACGGGAGTGGCCGTGCTCTGTGCGGTGGCGGGCGTGGCTCTGCTCGCCTGGCAAGGGCAAGGGCAAGGGCGGGCGTGGGCGCGGGGGCAGGGGCTCGGGTATCGCCGGGGGCGTGGGGGCGTTGCGTGGACGAAGGTGTCCGCTGCCGCCGTGCTGCTCTGTGCGGGCGCGGCCGCCGTCTCCGCCGGGCTGCACGGGGCGGATCTGCGGCGGGGGCCGGTGCCCGGGCTGGCCGGGGGGTACGCCCGTGTGACGGCGGAGGTGGAGCTCACCTCCGACCCGCGTCTCACCCGCCCCCGGATCCAGGGCCATCGCGCGGCCCCGGCCGCGGTGCTCCTCCAGGCCGAGGTGCGGCGTGTGCGGAGCCCGGACGGGTCGGTCGCCGACACGCGGACCCCGGTGCTGGTCGTCGTCGACGTGGAGGCGGGGGCCGGTCGGGCGGCCTGGCTCTCGCTGCTGCCGTCCACGCGGGTGCGGGTGGTGGCGCAGGCCGTGCCGGCCATGGCCGGGGGAGACCGGGTGGCGGGCGTGCTGCGGGTGCGGGGCGCTGGGGCGCCGGCCGTGGTGGAGGAGGCGAGCGCCGTGCAGCGGGTCGCGGGGCGGTTGCGCGCGGGGCTGCGGGAGGCGACCGACGGGCTGGACCCGGACGCGCGGGCCCTGCTGCCCGGGTTCGTCGTCGGGGACACCTCACGGGTTCCGGCGGAGTTGGACGAGGCGTTCAAGGCGACCGATCTCACCCATCTCCTGGCTGTCAGCGGTGCGAACTTCACGATCCTGCTGGCCCTGTTCATCGGCCCGCCGGGGCTGGCGCAACGGGCCGAGCGGAAGGGGCTGGCACCCCGGCTCGGGATCCCGTTGCGGGCGACCGCGCTGGCCGGTGGGGCGCTGACCCTGGGCTTCGTGATCGTGTGCCGACCCGATCCGAGCGTGGTGCGGGCGGCGGCCTGCGGTTCGATCGCGCTGCTGGCCATCGCGACCGGGCGCCGCCGGTCCCTGATCCCGGCCCTGGCGACGGCGGTGCTGCTGCTGGTGCTGTACGACCCGTGGCTGGCCCGCAGTTACGGCTTCCTGCTCTCCGTCCTCGCGACCGGCGCCCTGCTCACCCTCGCCCCGCGCTGGAGTGCGGCGCTCCAGCGGCGCCGGGTGCCACCGCGTCCGGCCGAGGCGCTGGCGGCGGCGGGGGCCGCGCAGGCGGTGTGCGCGCCGGTCGTGGCCGTGCTGTCGGCGAAGGTGAGCCTCGTGGCGGTGCCGTGCAATCTGCTGGCGGAGTTCGCGGTGGCCCCGGCGACGGTCCTCGGGTTCGCCACCCTGGCGACGGCGCCGGTGGCGATGCCCGTGGCCGAGGGTCTTGCCTGGTGCGCGAGTTGGCCGGCCGGTTGGATCGCGGACATCGCCCGCACCGGGGCCTCGATGCCGGGCGCGGGCGTGGACTGGCCGGGCAGCTGGACCGGCGCGCTGCTGCTCGCCCTGGTCACCGTGGTCGTCGTCCTCGTCGGCCGGCGGCTGGTGAGCCATCCGTGGCTGGTGGGCGCCTGCATGACGGCGTTCCTGCTGGTCGTGGTGCAGCCACCGCCGCTGACCAGGGTGATCACGGGGTGGCCGCCGCCGGGCTGGCGCTTCGTGATGTGCGACGTGGGCCAGGGGGACGCGACCGTCCTCGCGGCGGGAGACGGGGCCGGGGTGGTCGTGGACGCGGGTCCCGATCCGGTGCTGGTCGACCGCTGTCTGACCTCGCTGGGCATCACCGAGGTCCCGCTCGTGGTCCTCACCCACTTCCACGCCGACCATGTGGTGGGGCTGCCGGGGGTGCTGCGGGGGCGCTCGGTGGGGGCGATCGCGACCACGGGGTTCGAGGAGCCCGTGGAGCAGGCCGCGTTCGTGCGCGGGGAGGCGGCGGCCCGGGGGATCCCGCTGACACGGGCCGTGGCCGGGGAGGAGCGGCGCACGGGCGGTCTCGCCTGGCGGGTGCTGTGGCCGCCGGGTGACGCGGTCACGCCGGACGGCCCGAACGACGCCAGTGTGACCATGCTCGTCCGCTCGGGAGGGCTGACCCTGCTGCTCCTCGGCGACCTGGAACCGCCCGGCCAGCGTGAGCTGGCGAGGTCTTCGGAGGCGGCCGCGCTGGCAGCCGTGGACGTGGTGAAGGTCGCCCACCATGGTTCGGCCTACCAGGATCCGGGACTGATACGGGCCATGGCCCCCAGGCTGGCGCTCATCTCCGTGGGCGCGGACAACCCGTACGGCCATCCGGCGCCCGGTACGGTCGCGGCGCTGAGGGCCGGGGGTGCCACGGTGCTGCGTACGGACGAGGACGGCGCGGTCGCCGTCGCGGGTACGGCGAAGGAGTTGCTCGTGGCGAGAGACTGAGGGCATGGACACCGCAGAGCTTGACGCCTACCTTCGCCGCCTCGGGGCCGAGCAGCAGGCCTGGCCCACCGTCGACGTACTGCGCGAACTGCACCTGCGCCATCTGCGGGCGGTGCCGTTCGAGAACCTGTCGATCCACCTCGGGGAGGAGATCGTCCTGGAGGAGAAGCGGCTGCTGGACAAGGTGGTCGGGCGGCGCAGGGGCGGGTTCTGCTACGAACTGAACGGCTCGTTCGGGGCGTTGCTCTCGAAGCTCGGGTTCGATGTGACGCTGCTCGCGGCGCGGGTGTACGGGGAGGAGGGGCGGGTCGGCATCCCGTACGACCATCTCGCGCTGCGGGTGCGGACGGTGGACGGGGGAGACTGGCTGGCCGATGTCGGGTTCGGGGCGAACAGCCACTATCCGCTGGAGTTCGGGAACCGGACGGAGCAGGAGGATCCGGGCGGCATGTTCCGGGTGGCGGAGGTGGACCGGGAGAGCGGGGGCCGGGAGTTCGGGGACCTGGACGTGTTCCGCAACGGCAAGCCGCAGTACCGGTTGGAGACGCGGCCGAGGGCGCTCGGGGACTTCGTGACGGGGGCGTGGTGGCACAGCACCTCGCCGGCCTCCCACTTCACCCGCTCGCTGGTCTGCTCTCTGCTCACGGAGGACGGCGGCCGCATCACCCTCAGCGGTCGTACGTTCACCGTCACCTCGGCGGAGGGCGCCCGTGAGGTGACCGAGCTGGGCTCGGACGCGGAGGTGCTGGCGACGTACCGGGACCGCTTCGGGCTGGAGTTGGACCGGGTGCCGGAGGTGGGGAAGGGCCGTGAGGAGCGGGCGGGCGCGCTCGTAGAGGGGGGTTCCGGGGGCTTGTAGCCTGACGGCGCCGTACGACGGGGGAGCTGACTGTGGGGAACGTCCTGCCCGTGGCCATAGGGGCGGCCATCGGTCTCATGGGGGTGGTGTTCGGTTCGTGGTTCACCGCGCGCCGACAGGACCGCATGTGGCTCCGCGAGCAGAAGCTCAAAGCCGGGGTCGGCTTCAACACGGCCGTCGTTCAGCTCCTGGACCACCTGAAGGAGACGCGGCTGGGTGACGACGGCCCCGGGGCCGACGAGTTGGTGAACCGGATGCAGGAGGCACGCTCGGCCCTCTACCTGCTCTGCTCCAGCGACACCGTCGACCTCGCCGATGCCCTCGCGGTCAGGGTCTGGAGCACGCGGCCCACCGACGGCAGGGACGACCGCCGGGCCGAGTTCCGGGAGACCTTGGACCTCCTGCGTCGCTTCACCCACCAGCTCCGGCAGGAGATCGCCAGGTCGTAGACCCTCTGGGGAGGGGAGGGGAGGGGAGGGGAGGGGGCAGGGATGGGGGTGGCGGAAGATGGGGGTGTGAGTGATGTGAGGCATGTGTTGGTGTTGCCGGATCGGGATGCCGCGGAGGAAGTGGTCGAGGCGCTGCGGGAGCGGTTCGGGCTGGATGAGGAGCCGCAGCTGGTGCGGGACGCGTTGGCCGGGGAGGACGACGCCGAGGACGCGCAGTGGCTGGTGGTGCTGCGGGACGAGCGGGAGCGGCTCGACCCGGTGGCGTTGGACGAGTTCGCGGGGGAGTGGGAGGGATGGCGGGAGGAGCCGTAGTGCTCCCGCGCGGCGTCTCCGTGCGCTGAGGGGGATGCCCGGTCGGTGGGCGGTCGGGTTGTCAGTGGGCCGTGGGATGCTGTCCGGGATGGCCAAGAAGACTGTGAATGATGATCCTCTCGCCCCCGTGACGTTGGCCGTGGGGCAGGAGGAGCTGCTGCTCGACCGGGCTGTGCGGGTGGTGGTGGCCGCGGCGAAGGCCTCGGACGCCGACACGGACGTGCGGGATCTGACCTCGGACCAGTTGCAGCCGGGCACCCTCGCCGAGCTGACCAGTCCGTCGCTCTTCGCGGAGCGCAAGGTCGTGGTCGTGCGCAACGCGCAGGATCTGTCGGCCGACACGGTCAAGGACGTGAAGGCGTACCTGGGGGCTCCCGCAGAGGAGATCACCCTGGTGCTGCTGCACGCGGGCGGCGCCAAGGGCAAGGGGCTGCTGGACGCGGCGCGCAAGGCGGGGGCGCGGGAGGTGGCGTGCCCCAAGATGACGAAGCCGGGGGATCGGCTGGCGTTCGTGCGGGGGGAGTTCCGGACGCTCGGGCGGTCCGCGACGCCCGAGGCGTGCCAGGCGCTCGTGGACGCGATCGGGAGCGATCTGCGGGAGCTGGCGTCCGCGGCGTCGCAGCTGGTGGCGGACGTCGGGGGGACCATCGATGAGGCGGTGGTCGGCCGGTACTACACGGGGCGGGCCGAGGCGTCGAGCTTCGAGGTGGCCGATCGGGCCGTCGAGGGGCGGGCGGCGGAGGCGTTGGAGGCGCTGCGGTGGTCGCTGGCGACGGGAGTGGCGCCGGTGTTGATCACCAGTGCACTGGCCCAGGGGGTGCGGGCGATCGGGAAGCTGTCGTCGGCGCGGGGCGGGCGGCCGGCGGATCTCGCGCGGGAGTTGGGGATGCCGCCGTGGAAGATCGATCGGGTGCGGCAGCAGATGCGGGGGTGGACACCCGACGGGGTGGCTGTCGCCTTGCGCGCGGTGGCGGAGGCGGACGCGGGCGTCAAGGGTGGCGGAGATGATCCCGAGTACGCGTTGGAGAAGGCGGTTGTGGTCATCGCGCGGGCGGCGCGGTCGCGTCGGGGGTGACTTTCGCCCCCGCCGCCCCTACCCGTCCCGTCCCAGGGGCGCCGCCCCTTAGACCCCGGGCCGAGGGGGAACGGCGGTGAGTAAGTACGTGCGGGTGCGTGGGGGCTTGTCGCGCGGTTCCCCGCGCCTCTGAAAGACCTGCAGTCACCTCCGACCCGGCTGCCCTACGGCATGCCGAAGGCCCCGTCGGCCGCCCCGGGGAAGGGGCGGGCGGCGGGGCCTTCGGTTCAAGACGGTGGATCCGCACCCGCGTGGCGAACGCAGGCCGCGTGCGGATCCGGGGTGTCGGGTGGGAGCGGATGAGAGAGGGCCCGCCCTGGGTCCAGCCGACGATCAGATCAGAGGTGAAGCTCAGCCCTGGAGGGAAGCGACCTTGGAAGCAAGCGCCGACTTCTTGTTGGCGGCCTGGTTCTTGTGGATGACGCCCTTCGAGACGGCCTTGTCGAGCTGACGCGCGGCAGCGCGCTGGTACTCGGTGGCCTTCTCGACGTCACCCGCGGCAGCGGCCTCACGGGCCTTGCGGACCGCGGTCTTGAGCGACGACTTGACGGCCTTGTTGCGAAGGCGCGCCTTCTCGTTGGTCTTGTTCCGCTTGATCTGGGACTTGATGTTCGCCACGAATGAGCCTTTTCAGCTTGGTTTTCCTTGGGATGTGCCTCCTGCAGAGAGGGCATGAGACACAGCCGCCCACGTTACCAGCAGCTCTCGCGTCGGCCCAAACCGGTCCCAGCCCTCCACCCGTGGGACCATGGTGCCTACGTACAGCCCCGCCAGACCCGATCCGACCCGAGACCGCAGACGGCTGCGGACGCCTCAAGAATCAGGACCCTGCGTGCCCGCGATCCCTAGCCATGTGCCCGAGCCGAGCCGTACCGACCCGGCTCTGATCCGCAATTTCTGCATCATCGCGCACATCGACCACGGCAAGTCCACGCTCGCCGACCGGATGCTCCAGCTCACCGGTGTGGTCGAGCAGCGGCAGATGCGTGCTCAGTACCTCGACCGCATGGACATCGAGCGTGAGCGCGGCATCACGATCAAGTCCCAGGCGGTCCGTCTGCCCTGGGCGCCGACCGACGATCCGGGCAACACGCACATCCTCAACATGATCGACACCCCCGGGCACGTCGACTTCACCTACGAGGTGTCGCGGTCGCTGGCGGCCTGTGAGGGGACCGTCCTCCTCGTCGACGCGGCCCAGGGGATCGAGGCCCAGACCCTCGCCAACCTCTACCTGGCGATGGAGAACGACCTCAAGATCATCCCCGTACTGAACAAGATCGACCTGCCGGCCGCTCAGCCGGAGAAGTTCTCCGAGGAACTGGCGAACCTCATCGGCTGCGACCCCGCGGACGTGCTGAAGGTCTCCGCCAAGACGGGTGTCGGGGTCGACGCGCTGCTCGACCGGGTCGTGGCCGAGGTTCCGGCGCCGGTCGGCGTCAAGGACGCGCCCGCCCGCGCGATGATCTTCGACTCGGTGTACGACTCGTACCGGGGCGTGGTCACGTACGTCCGTGTGATCGACGGGCAGCTCAACAAGCGCGAGCGGATCCGGATGATGTCCACCGGCGCCACGCACGAGCTGCTGGAGATCGGGACCAACTCGCCCGAGATGCTGCCCGCCGACGGGCTGGCCGTCGGTGAGGTGGGTTACCTCATCACCGGCGTGAAGGACGTCCGGCAGTCCAAGGTCGGTGACACGATCACCAGCCAGGCCAAGGGGGCGACCGAGGCGCTCGGGGGGTACAAGGACCCCAAGCCGATGGTCTTCTCCGGCCTGTATCCGCTGGACGGGTCCGACTACCCCGAGCTGCGTGACGCGCTCGACAAGCTCCAGCTCAACGACGCCGCGCTCGTGTACGAGCCGGAGACGTCCGCCGCGCTGGGCTTCGGTTTCCGCGTCGGTTTCCTCGGGCTGCTGCACCTCGACGTGATCCGGGAGCGGCTGGAGCGCGAGTTCGGGCTCGACCTCATCGCGACCGCGCCGAACGTCGTGTACCGCGTCGTCATGGAGGACGGCACCGAGCACACGGTCACCAACCCGAGCGAGTTCCCCGAAGGCAAGATCAACGAGGTGTACGAGCCCGTCGTGCGGGCCACCATCCTCGCGCCGACCGAGTTCATCGGCTCGATCATGGAGCTGTGCCAGACCCGGCGCGGCACCCTGCTCGGCATGGACTACCTGTCGGAGGACCGGGTCGAGATCCGGTACACGCTGCCGCTCGCGGAGATCGTCTTCGACTTCTTCGACCAGCTGAAGTCGAAGACACGCGGGTACGCGTCGCTGGACTACGAGCCCACGGGCGAGCAGACCTCCAGCCTCGTCAAGGTCGACATCCTGCTGCACGGCGACAAGGTCGACGCCTTCTCCGCGATCACGCACAAGGACGCGGCGTACGCCTATGGGGTGCGGCTCGTCGCCAAGCTGCGCGAGCTCATCCCGCGGCAGGCCTTCGAGGTGCCCATCCAGGCGGCCATCGGCTCGCGCGTCATCGCCCGCGAGACCATCCGCGCCATCCGCAAGGACGTCCTCGCCAAGTGCTACGGCGGTGACATCTCCCGGAAGCGGAAGCTGCTGGAGAAGCAGAAGGAAGGCAAGAAGCGGATGAAGATGGTGGGCTCCGTGGAGGTTCCGCAGGAGGCCTTCATCGCCGTACTGTCCAGCGACGACAGCGCCGGCGGCGGCAAGGGCAAGAAGTAGCCAACGGCGACCGGTGGTCGCCGACCGCGGGGTAGCCACCGTTACCCGCGGAAACTCGGGCACAATGCGGGCCCGTCGCGTTTCGGCGCGGCGGGCCCGCAGGTCTTCCCAGAGGCGCCGGGGCGTGTCCGTACGGTAGTTCTCGGTGGAAAGTGACTGCCCGCCGCCCCTTACCAACCGGCCGACCTCGCTCTACCCTGATCACCACTCGATGGTTACTCGCGAGTTAAACAACAGCCGCTTTGAGCCAGCCGCACAGTCCCGTGAGCCAGCTGTACTGTCGCGTGCCCCGGAGGATGTCGTGAGCGACACACAGACCCTGATCGAGAACCGTCCGCCCTCGGTGGCGGCCCTCTTCCTCGAGCGCGTGGCGGCCACGCCCGACGGCGAGGCCTACCGCTACCCGGTGCCACCGGCCTCCGGGGAGGGGCCCTCCGACTGGAAGTCGCTGAGCTGGGCGCAGTCGGCCGAACGGGTGTACGCCGTCGCGGCCGGACTGATCGAGCTGGGCGTGCAGCCGGAGCAGCGGGTCGCCCTCGCCTCGTCGACCCGCATCGAGTGGATCCTCGCCGACCTCGGCATCATGTGCGCCGGCGCCGCCACCACGACCGTCTATCCGCAGACCAACGCCGAGGAGTCGGCGTACATCCTCGCGGACTCCGCCAGTCGGGTCCTCATCGCCGAGGACGCGGCTCAGCTCGCCAAGGCCCGGGAGAAGAAGGCCGAGCTGCCCGACCTGACGCATGTCGTCGTCATCGACACCGAGGGCGCCGACCTCTCGGAGGAGTGGGTCCTCTCCCTGGCCGAGCTGGAGAAGCGCGGCGCCGCGTACCTGGAGAAGAACCCCGACCTGATCAAGGAGAAGGTCGGCGCGATCACCAAGGACCAGCTCGCCACGCTCATCTACACCTCCGGCACCACCGGGCGCCCCAAGGGTGTCCGGCTGCCGCACGACAACTGGTCGTACATGGCGAAGGCGATCGCCGCGACCGGGCTGGTCAGCGCCGAGGACGTGCAGTACCTGTGGCTGCCGCTCGCGCACGTGTTCGGCAAGGTGCTCACCAGCGGGCAGATCGAGGTCGGGCACGTCACCGCCGTCGACGGCCGGATCGACAAGATCATCGAGAACCTTCCGGTGGTGCGGCCGACCTACATGGCGGCCGTGCCCCGCATCTTCGAGAAGGTCTACAACGGCGTCGTCGCCAAGGCCCGCGCGGGCGGCCCGGCCAAGTACAAGATCTTCCAGTGGGCGGCCGGGGTCTCCCGCGAGTACGCCAAGGCCAGCCAGGACAACTTCCGCCGCACCGGCACCGCCTCGGTGCCGTTCGCGCTCGGCGCGAAGCACAAGATCGCCGACGCGCTGGTGTACGCCAAGCTCCGCGAGGCGTTCGGCGGCCGGCTGCGGGCCTGTGTCTCCGGGTCGGTCGCGCTCGCGCCCGACATCGGCTTCTTCTTCGCCGGCGCCGGCATCCACATCCTGGAGGGCTACGGCCTGACCGAGACCTCGGCGGCGTCCTTCGTGAACCCCGGCGAGGCGTACCGCACCGGCACGGTCGGCAAGCCGCTGCCCGGCTGCGAGGTGCGGATCGCGGAGGACGGCGAGATCCTGCTGCGCGGCCCCGGTGTGATGGAGGGCTACCACGGGCTGCCGGAGAAGACGGCGGAGGTGCTGGAGGCCGACGGGTGGTTCCACACCGGTGACATCGGGGAGCTGTCGCCCGACGGCTACCTGCGGATCACCGACCGGAAGAAGGACCTGTTCAAGACGTCCGGCGGCAAGTACATCGCGCCGACCGAGATCGAGGGGCAGTTCAAGTCGCTGTGCCCCTTCACCTCCAACGTCATGGTGATCGGCGCGGACCGGAACTTCTGCACGGCGCTCATCGCCCTCGACGAGCCGTCCCTCCAGGGGTGGGCCGCGGAGAACGGGCTGGCCGGGAAGTCGTACGAGGAGATCATCGCGGCGCCCGCCACGGTCGAGATGGTCGACGGGTACGTCAAGCAGCTCAACGAGGGCTTGCAGCGGTGGCAGACGATCAAGAAGTTCCGGTTGCTGCCGCGGGACCTGGATGTGGAGCACGGTGAGCTCACGCCGAGCCTGAAGCTGAAGCGGCCGGTGGTGGAGAAGGAGTACCAGCACCTGATCGAGGACATGTACGCGGGTGCGCGCGAGGCGTAGCGCTCCGCGTGAGAACCGGGGAACTGCGGGCCGTCCTTCAGCTGCGGGTTCGTGGTGGCTGGTCGCGCAGTTCCCCGCGCCCCTACAGGGCGCGGTTGCTCTCCACCAGGGTTCGAAGTTCGCGTATCTGCGTGCTCAGCTCGGTCAAGTCCGGCGAAGAAGCAGCCAGTTGCTTCTCGAAGGACGACAGCCGGGTGTCGATCTCTTCCGCGTGCTCCCGTTGGATCGCCCGCAGGGTTTCCAGCTCCCGGGTCTTGCGGTGCAGGTCCAGGAAGACGCTGACCTTCGCCCGTAACACCCAGGGGTCGAAGGGTTTGGTGAGGTAGTCGGCGGCGCCGGTGGCGTACCCGCGGAAGGCGTAGCCGGTGTCGGCGTCCGTGCCGGTGAGAAAGATGATCGGGACGTCCTTCGTCTGGTCGAGGCGCTTGATGTGGGCGGCGGTCTCGAAGCCGTCCATGCCGGGCATCCGGATGTCGAGGAGGACGACGGCGAACCGGTGCCGCAGGAGGGCCTTCATCGCCTCCTCGCCCGAACGGGCGCGGACGAGCGGCTCGTTGAGGGATGCCAGGACGGCCTCCAGGGCGAGCAGGTTGTCCTCCATGTCGTCGACGAGGAGGATGCCCGCGCTTTGGTCGGTCCGGTCCTGAGGGGTCATGGTGAGGGTGCCTCGTTCTCTTCGGTGCGTTTCCCCGGGGACGGCTCGGCGCTCTCCGGAACCTGCGGGGTTTCCGGGTCGAGGACCGCGCAGACGACCGTGAGCAGCTGGTCGACGTCCACCGGCTTCGGTACGTAGTCGTTGGCGCCGCGGGCGATGGACTTCTCGCGGTCGCCGGGCATCGCCTTGGCGGTGAGGGCGACGATGGGCAGACCCGCCCAACGCGGGGTGCGGCGGATGGCGGAGATCGTCTCGTAGCCGTCCATCTCCGGCATCATGATGTCCATCAGAACGAGTTCGACGTCCGGGTTGCGATCCAGGGTCTCGATGCCCTCGCGCCCGTTCTCCGCGTACAGGACGGGCATGCCGACCCGGCCCAGGACATGGGTGAGTGCGAAGACGTTGCGGATGTCGTCGTCGACGATCAGCACCCGGCGGCCGGGCAGCACCTGGCCCGCGCGGCCCACCTTCCACGCCTCCAGCTTGGTGGGCGCCGGCCAGGAGTCGTCGCCGTCGTGCATCTCGCCGTCGTGCGCGGCCGGGTAGGGCTCGTTGGCCAGCTGCTCGGGGACGAGGCTGCCGTGCTCCTCGATCACCGGGCCCGTCACCCCGTGGCCCGGGCTGAAGACCGGCACGTACAGGGTGAAGGTCGAGCCCTTGCCGGGGACGCTCTCCGCGATGATGCGGCCGCCGAGCAGGCCGGCGATCTCGCGGCTGATGGACAGACCGAGGCCGGTGCCGCCGTACTTGCGGTTGGTGGTGCCGTCGGCCTGCTGGAACGCCTCGAAGATCACCGGGAGTTTCTCGGCCGCGATGCCGATGCCGGTGTCCGAGACGGCGAAGGCGATCACCTCGTCGTGGTCCTCGCGGGTGTAGCGGTGGTCGGGGTCCTTGACGCGGCTGACGGTCAGCTCGACTCGGCCGGACGCGGTGAACTTGATCGCGTTGGAGAGGAGGTTGCGCAGGATCTGCTGGAGGCGCTGCTCGTCCGAGTACATCTCGCGGGGGACGTCCTCGCCGACCGCCACCTCGAAGGCCAGGCCCCGGTCGAGGGTGAGCGGCCGGAACGTCGCGTGGACGTAGTCCAGGAGCTTGATCAGCGGGAGGCGCTTCGGGCGTACGTCCATCCGGCCCGCCTCGATCTTCGACAGGTCGAGGATGTCGTTGATCAGCTGGAGGAGGTCGGAGCCGGAGCGGTGGATCGTGGTGGCGAACTGGACCTCCTGGTCGGTGAGATGGCCGTCCGGGTTGTCGGAGAGCAGCCGCGCCAGGATCAGCAGGGAGTTCAGCGGGGTGCGCAGCTCGTGGGACATGTTCGCCAGGAACTCCGACTTGTACTGCGAGGAGGTCGCCAGCAGCGCCGCCTTCTCCTCCAGTTCGGCGTTGGAGCGCTGCAACTCCGCCTGCTGCATCTGCAGTTCGTCCGAGCGCTCCTGGAGCTGCATGGCCAGGCGCTGGGACTCGCCGAGGAGGGACTCCGTGCGGGAGTTGGCGATGATGGTGTTGATGGCGACACCGATGGTGTTCACGAACTGGTCGAAGAACGCCAGGTGGACGTCGGAGAAGCGGGAGAAGGACGCCAGCTCGATCACCCCGAGGAGCTTGTCCTCGAAGAGGATCGGGATGATGACGACGCTGGACGGGGAGGCCTCGCCGAGGCCGCTGTTGATCTTGATGTAGTCCGGCGGGGCCTCCTCCACCAGGATCCGCTTCTTCTCCCGGGCCGCCTGTGCGACCAGACCGTGCACGGGCAGGCCGCCGGTCTCGACGGTCGCGCCCTGCGCCGCGCCGTAGCCCGCGATGAAGGCGAGGCCCTTGGTGGGCGCCACCGGCAGCGGGGCCGCGCCGTCCTCGTCGGGGTCGGCCAGGTAGAAGGCGCCGTACTGGGCGTTCACCAGCGGGGTCAGCTCGCGCAGGATCAGGTCGGCGACCTCCATCAGGTCGCGGTGGCCCTGCATCAGGGCGGCGAGCCGGGCGAGGTTGGACTCCAGCCAGTCCTTCGCGCGGGTCGTCTCGCGGAGGTTGGCCACCATCAGGTTGATGTTGTCCTTCAGCTCGGCGACCTCGCCGCGCGCCTCCACCGTGATGGAGCGGGACATGTCGCCCTGGGCCACGGCCGAGGCGACCTCGGCGATCGCGCGGACCTGCGTGGTCAGGTTCAGGGCGAGCTCGTTGACGTTCGTCGTCAGCCGCTTCCAGGTGCCGTAGACGCCCTCCACCCGTGCCTGGCCGCCGAGTTGCCCCTCCGAGCCGACCTCGCGGGCCACCCGGGTGACCTCGGAGGAGAAGGAGGAGAGGGTGTCGACCATCGTGTTGATGGCGGTCTTCAGCTCCAGGATCTCGCCGCGCGCGTCCACGTCGATCTTCTTGGAGAGGTCGCCGTTGGCCACCGCCGTGGTGACCTGGGCGATATTGCGGACCTGTGAAGTCAGGTTGTCCGCCATGTAGTTGACGTTGTCCGTGAGGTCCCGCCAGACACCGGACACGCCCAGCACCTGGGCCCGGCCACCGAGCGCGCCGTCGGTGCCGACCTCACGGGCCACCCTCGTCACCTCGTCGGCGAAGGCCCGCAGCTGCTCCACCATCGTGTTGACGGTGTCCTTCAGTTCCAGGATCTCGCCGCGCGCGTCGACGGTGATCTTCTTGGAGAGGTCGCCGTTGGCGACGGCCGTGGTGACCTGCGCGATGTTGCGGACCTGCGAAGTCAGGTTCAGGGCCATGAAGTTGACGTTGTCGGTGAGGTCCTTCCAGACGCCCGACACACCCCGCACCTGCGCCTGACCGCCGAGGTTGCCCTCGGTGCCGACCTCGCGGGCGACGCGGGTGACCTCGTCGGCGAAGGCGGAGAGCTGGTCGACCATCGTGTTGATGGTCGACTTCAGCTCCAGGATCTCGCCCTTGGCCTCGACGGTGATCTTCTTGCCGAGGTCGCCCTGGGCGACGGCCGTGGAGACGAGGGCGATGTTGCGGACCTGGGAGGTCAGGTTGTCCGCCATGAAGTTGACGTTGTCGGTGAGGTCCTTCCAGACGCCGGAGACGCCCCGGACCTGGGCGCGGCCGCCGAGGTTGCCTTCGGTGCCGACCTCGCGGGCGACGCGGGTGACCTCGTCGGCGAAGGCGGAGAGCTGGTCGACCATCGTGTTGATGGTCGACTTCAGTTCCAGGATCTCGCCCTGCGCGTCGACCGTGATCTTCTGGCTGAGGTCGCCGTTGGCGACGGCGGTCGTGACCTGGGCGATGTTGCGGACCTGGGAGGTCAGGTTCGACGCCATGAAGTTGACGTTGTCGGTGAGGTCCTTCCAGACGCCGGAGACGCCCCGGACCTGCGCGCGGCCGCCGAGCTGCCCCTCGGTGCCGACCTCGCGGGCCACGCGGGTGACCTCGTCGGCGAAGGCGGACAGCTGATCGACCATCGTGTTCACGGTGAGCTTCAGTTCGAGCAACTCGCCGGTCGCCTCGACCGTCACCGTACGGGTGAGGTCGCCGCGCGCCACCGAGGTGGTCACCAGGGCGATGTCCCGCACCTGGGCGGTCAGCCGGGCGGCCATGGTGTTGACCGCCTCGGTCACGTCCCGCCAACTCCCGGACAGACCCCGGACCTTGGCCCGGCCGCCGAGCCGGCCCTCCGTGCCGACCTCGCGGGCGACCCGGGTCACCTCGCCGGTGAACAGGGACAGCTGGTCGACCATCTTGTTCACGGCACGGCCCAACCTGCGCAGGTCGCCCCGGAGCTGACGGTTGCCGTCGTGCAGGTCGACCCGCTGGGTGAGGTCGCCGCCGGCCACCGCGTCCAGGACCCGGGTGGCGTTGGCGGCGGGGGCGACCAGGGCGTCGAGCGTCTTGTTCACGTCGTCGACGCGGGTCGCCCAGGCGCCCTGACCCGGGCTGGCCGACAGCCGCTCGTCGAGACGGCCGTGCCGGACCAACTCCCTCCTTACACGCTGCACTTCGGTGCCGAAGTGGGCGCTGCGGTCGATGATCTGGTTGAAGAGGGCGCACAGCTCCGCCACCGGGGCGGGGCCCGCCTCCGGGACTTTCGTGAAGCTGCCGTCGCGGGCGGCGGTCATGGCCGCGGTCAGCGCGCGGAGATCGGATGCCCGGATCAGAACGTCCGTTTGGCTGTCTTTTTGACCGTCTCGGAGCACCCGCGTAGCACTGTTCTCACTCATGGTGGCCCACTTCGGTAACTCGGCGCTTATGGGCGTGGTCAGTCTGTCACTCTGTCCGTGCCGCCTGAGGCCTATTCGTCCGAACTTTCTCAGGGAGCCGCTCAGTGGGGGCCATTCCGACGCAACGGGAGACCGCGTCCTGCGCGCCCGATGCGCCCGCGCGCGTCGGGGCGGAGGCGCTGTCTGCCGCGCCCGCGTACGCGGGCGCGGACCGGCGCGCGGTGGTGCATGTGTCTCTGCCCGGCGGACCGCTCGCGCCGGGAGCCGCCCGGCGCTTCGTCGGCAGCGCGTTCGCGGAATGGGCCGAACTCGACCTGCCGGGCGCCGCGGCCCTCTCCGCCCGCCTCGTCGAGGACACCCTCGTCGTGGTCAGTGAGCTGGTCACCAACGCGGTCGTCCACGCGGGCACGGATGTGGATCTGCTCTGCCGTCTGGGGCGTGACGATCCGGCCTCCGCCGGGTGGCTGCTCGTCGAGGTCTCGGACCACCACCCCTCCCGGGCGGTACGGGACGAGGGCGCCGAACGCCCCTACCTCGTCGAACGGCCTTACGGGGCCGCCGAGTACGGACGCGGCCTGCGCCTCGTCGCGGCGCTCTCCGAAGCCTGGGGGATCACCTACCGGACCGGCATGAAGACCGTCTGGGCCCGGCTGTCGGTCGACGGGGCGATGGCGGTGGAGGACGCGTTCGGGGCGTACGGCGGTGACGTGTCCGGGGTGGGGGTCGGGGCCGCGCGGGCGTACGCCGGCGACGAGGATGTGCGGGGACTCGACGATGCGCGGGCGTACGCCGGTGCGGAGGACGCGCGAGAGCACGGCGGTGCGCGGGCGTACGCCGGTCGCGTCGCAGACGGCGCCGAGGGCGCCCGTGAGCAGGGCCCGGACCCGCTCGATCTGGTCGCGCCCGTGCCCCGGCGGCATGCGGAGCGCGACCGGGAGTGGTTGAACCGGGGCGCGCTCTCCTTCCTGGCCGAGGCGTCCGACTTGCTCGCCGGGCAGCTCGACGAGGATCTGGTCGCCGCGCTCGCCGGGCAGCTGCTGGTGCCGAGGCTGGCCGACTGGTGCGCGGTGTGGCTGGAGGACGAGGGGCTGGGCTGGCGCGGCGGCGACGGTTGGCTGGGCCCCGCGCCCCGGCTCGCCCGCGTCTGGCACGGCAGCGAGAACCGCATCGAGGAACTGCGCCGGGCCCTGGAGAGGAACCCACCGAGACTGCCGGATTCCGTGCGGTCGAGGGCGGTCCCCGTCCCGTGGCCGGAGCCGGAGCCGGAGCCGGAGGACCGGCCGGTGGGGGTGAGTGCGGGCGGGTCGTCGGGGGAGAGTGCCGAAGGGGCGTCGGGGGCGAGTGCGGGCGGGCCGGTGCAGGAGCCTGAGGGCGGGGCGGAGCGAGAGCGTGCCGGCGGGCTGGTGCAGGAGCCTGACGGCAGGTCGGAGCGGGAGCGTGCCGGCGGGTTCGAGCGCGGGCAGGGTGGCGGTCCCGTGCGGGAGCGTGACGATGGGCCCGTGCGGGAGTGTGAAGGTGGGCCCGCGCGGGACTCTGAAGGCGGGGCCGCGCGGGAGTGTGAAGGCGGGCCCGTGCGGGAGTGTGAAGGTGGGGCCGCGCTGGCCTATCGGCTGATCGCCGGGGGGCGGCCGCTCGGGACGCTCGTCATCGGGCGAGCCGGGCTGCTTCGGTTCCCGGACGAGGTGACCGGGCTGGTCGAGGACCTCAGCCGACGCATCGCGCTGTCCATCGGCACGGCCCGCCAGTACGCACGCCAGGTGACCATCAGCCGGGTGCTCCAGCGCGGCCTGCTGCCGGGCGCGGTCGCCGAGATCCCCGGGGTGTCGAGCGCCCTGGTGTACGAGCCGTGCGACAAGGGCGGACCCAGCGGCGACTTCTACGACCTGTTCCCCGCCGGCCGGGGCCGCTGGTGCTTCGCGATCGGCGACGTCCAGGGCAAGGGCCCCGAGGCCGCCGTGGTCATCGGTCTGGCCCGGCCCTGGCTGCGGCTGCTCGCCCGCGAGGGCTACGGCGTGGCCGACGTGCTCGACCGCCTCAACCAGCTTCTCCTCGACGACGCGACCGAGGCCGCCGACGCCGCCGCCCGCGCCCTGGTCACCGCCGGCGACCCCGGCCTCGTCGACCCCGACGCCTCCCAGACCCGCTTCCTCTCCCTCCTCTACGGCGAGCTGGTCCCCGTCCCCGGCGGTGTCCGCTGCACCCTCGCCTCCGCCGGGCACCCGCTGCCCCTGCTCCTCGGCCCCGACGGCGACGTCCGGACCGTGGCCGAGCCGCAGACGCTGCTGGGCGTGATCGAGGACACCGAGTACGTCTCCGAGACGTTCGAGCTCCGCTGCGGCGACACGCTGCTCTGTGTGACCGACGGGGTCACCGAGCGCCGCAGCGGCCCGCGCATGTTCGACGACGGGGACGGCCTCGCCACCGCGCTCGCGGGCTGCGCCGGTCTCGACGCCCAGCTGATCGCCGAACGCATCCGCCGACTCGTGCACGAGTTCGGGGAACGGCCACCGGACGACGACCTCGCACTGCTGGTGCTGCGGGCGGAGTGACGACCGCCGCAGCCGGCGACGGGAACCGTCGGCCGGGCCGTGCTGGACAATGGAGGACATGCCTTCCGCACTCCCCGACGGTGAGCCCGTCCCCGACGACGGGGCGCTGCCCGCGCACGCCCTGGCCGACGCGGCCGAGCGGCCCCTCGGGTTCTATCTCCACGTCCCGTACTGCGCGACCCGCTGCGGCTACTGCGACTTCAACACCTACACCGCCACCGAGCTGCGCGGCACCGGCGGCGTCCTCGCCTCCCGCGACAACTACGCGGACACGGTCGTCGACGAGATCCGCCTCGCCCGCAAGGTCCTCGGCGACGACCCGCGCCCCGTCCGTACGGTCTTCGTCGGCGGCGGCACGCCCACGCTGCTGGCCGCCGACGACCTCGTACGGATGCTGGGGGCGATCCGGGAGGAGTTCGGGCTCGCGGACGACGCGGAGGTCACGACGGAGGCGAACCCGGAGTCGGTCGACCCCGCCTACCTGGAGACCCTGCGCGCGGGCGGCTTCAACCGGCTCTCCTTCGGGATGCAGAGCGCGCGGCAGCACGTGCTGAAGATCCTCGACCGTACGCACACGCCGGGGCGCCCCGAGGCGTGCGTGGCGGAGGCGCGCGCCGCCGGCTTCGACCACGTCAACCTCGACCTGATCTACGGCACGCCCGGCGAGTCCGACGACGACTGGCGGGCCTCCCTGGACGCCGCGCTCGGCGCCGGGCCGGACCACATCTCGGCGTACGCGCTGATCGTGGAGGAGGGCACGCAGCTCGCGCGGCGCATCCGCCGGGGCGAGGTGCCGATGACGGACGACGACGTGCACGCCGACCGGTATCTGATCGCCGAGGAGACGCTCTCGGCCGCCGGGTTCGACTGGTACGAGGTCTCCAACTGGGCCACGTCCGACGCCGGGCGGTGCCTGCACAACGAGCTGTACTGGCGGGGCGCCGACTGGTGGGGCGCGGGACCGGGCGCCCACAGCCACGTCGGTGGCGTGCGCTGGTGGAACGTCAAGCACCCCGGCGCGTACGCGGGCGCGCTGGCGGCCGGGCGCTCCCCTGGCGCCGGGCGTGAGCTGCTGTCGGCCGAGGACCGCCGGGTCGAGCGCATTCTTCTGGAGCTGCGGCTGCGGGAGGGCTGCCCGCTGTCCCTGCTCCGGGAGGAAGGGCTTGCCGCGGCGGGTCGGGCACTCGCCGACGGCTTGCTGGAGGCGGGGCCGTACGAGGAGGGACGCGCGGTGCTCACGCTGCGGGGGCGGTTGCTTGCGGACGCGGTGGTGCGGGACCTGGTGGACTGATCACTCGGGTGGGTGAGTCGGTGCGGAACGGGGGTTCGGTACCTAACCTGGTTCGTAGGCTGCTGCCGTAACTGACGGTGGCGGAATCTTGAGGCTGCGGAGATGACCGCTGTGGACGAGCGCGGGATGACCAGGTTCTTCGAGAAGTTCGAGCCGCCCGAGGGTGTCAAGGCCGAACTTCTCCGGGGAGAAATCGTGATGATGGCCAGCCCTGACCTGGTGCACAACGTCATTGTGATGTTGCTGGGCAGGCAGATTCCGGTTGATCACTGGTACGCCCTTCAGACACAGGACGTCGACATCGTCAGCGAGGCGAGCGAGCCTATTCCCGACTTGGTTGTCGTGGCCCCCGAGATTCTGCCCGCCTCGGGGCGACTGCTCCCGTCCACGCTGATCACCATGGTCGTCGAGGTCGTCTCCAAGACCAGTATCGACCGCGACTACGGTGTGAAGCGGTCGATCTACGCCGCAGGTGGAGTGCCTGTCTACCTGATCGTCGACCCGGTCATGGCGCAGTGTGTCGTGCTGACGGAGCCCGAGGGCGTTGGAGAGAAGGCCGACTACAAGGGGCAGAAGATCTGGAAGTTCGGGGAATCAGTGCCCCTGTCGCCTCTGCGACTGGACATCGACACCAGTGGATTCAGTACCTTCCCCAACGTCAGGCCCCACCGCTATCCGTGACGAAGTCGATCAACTCCTCCACCCGCCCCAGCAGTTCCGGCTCCAGGTCCTTGTAAGAACCCACCCGCCCCAGAATCGCCTGCCACACCGCCCCGGTGTTCTCCGAAGGCCACCCCAGAGCACGGCACACCCCCGTCTTCCAGTCCTGCCCCCGCGGCACGCGCGGCCACGCCTCGATGCCCACCGAGGACGGCTTCACGGCCTCCCAGATGTCGATGTACGGGTGGCCGACGACGAGCGCGTACTCGCTCGTGACCGACGCGGCGATACGGGACTCCTTGCTGCCGGGCACGAGGTGGTCGACCAGGACGCCGAGCCGCGCGTCCGGCCCCGGGGCGAACTCCTCGACGATCGCGGGGAGGTCGTCCACGCCCTCCAGGTACTCCACCACCACGCCCTCGATGCGCAGATCGTCGCCCCACACCTTCTCGACGAGCTCGGCGTCGTGCCGGCCCTCGACGTAGATGCGCCCGGCGCGGGCGACACGCGCGCGGGCGCCCGGGACGGCCACCGAGCCGGACGCCGTACGACTCGGCCGCGTGGGGGCCGCGGCGGCGGGGCGGACCAGCGTCACCACGCGGCCCTCCAGCAGGAACCCCCGCGGCTCCAGCGGGAACACCCGGTGCTTGCCGAAGCGGTCCTCCAGCGTCACCGTGCCCGCCTCGCAGCGGATGACCGCCCCGCAGAACCCGGTGGTGGGCTCCTCGACGACCAGACCCGGATCGGCCGGGACCTCGGGGGCCGGCTTCGGCTTCTTCCAGGGAGGGGTCAGGTCGGGTGAGTACTGGCGCATTCGAGTGACGATAGGAGAAGCCGCGCCCGGATGTCCCCGCACTCAGTCCGACACGCCGAAGCGACGTGCCAGCGCGTCGCGTTGGGCCCGGACGAACGCCGCGTCCACCACCGCCCCGTGGCCAGGCACGTACAGCGCGTCCTCGCCGCCGAGGGCCAGGAGCCGGTCCAGGGCGGCCGGCCAGCGGGACGGGATCGCGTCCGGGCCTGCCTGCGGCTCGCCGGACTCCTCGACCAGGTCCCCGCAGAACACCACCTCCCGAGCGTCCTCCGACACCAGGACCGCGAGGTCGTGGCCGGTGTGGCCGGGGCCCACGTTCGCCAGCAGCACCCGGACGCCGCCGCCCAGGTCGAGCGTCCACTCGCCGGAGACCGGGTGACGGGGGAGGACGAGGAGGTCGGCGGCCTCGGTGGCGTCCGCCGGGGGCAGACCGTGGTGCACGGCGTCCGCGCGGAGGGCGTCGCGGTCACGGGTCAGGACACCGTCGACGCCCACCGCGCCGAAGACCTCCACCCCGGCGAACGCGGCCGCCCCGAAGACATGGTCGAAGTGGGGGTGGGTGAGCGCGAGATGTGTCACACGGGCGCCACCGAGCAGTCGGCACGCCTCGGTACGCAACCGCGCGCCCTCCCGCACGCTGGAACCCGCGTCGATCATGAGGGCCGCACCGTCCCCGGCCACCAGTCCCACGGTGCAGTCCCAGCCGGGAAGGCGGCACCGTCCGACCCGGGGCGTCAATCCCTGCCACCCGCACTCTTCCCAAGTCACCGTCATGCGCCGACGCTAGCCGTAGCACCGCACGGGCCGGTGAAGGAGGGTGCCGGGGAGGTGCCGGGGAGGTCGCCGAACGGCGGTCGGGAGCCGCCGAGCAGGCGGTGGGCGGGCTGTGGTGAGGGCCACGGAGGTGATCGCCGTGGGCGGTTCGGAGGTGGTCACGGGTGGGCGTACCCGTCGGTAGGAAGTGCGCGACACGTGCCCCGGTGGTGGTCGGGCCGGGGTCCGACATCGCCGGACAGGTCGGTACACGTCGGCATGACCTGGCTGGACCGGCCTTGCCGGGGGCGTACCCCACCGCCGTACACTGGGCGGGGAGTATTGGCACTCGCCCGGGGTGAGTGCCAAGGGGGAGTCACGGAAGAGCGATCTGGAGGTGTGCGCGATGCTGAGTGAACGCAGGCTCCAGGTGCTGCGCGCCATCGTCCAGGACTACGTGGGCACCGAGGAGCCGGTCGGTTCCAAGGCGCTCACGGAGCGGCACAACCTGGGGGTCTCCCCGGCGACCGTCCGCAACGACATGGCGGCGCTGGAGGACGAGGGCTTCATCGCCCAGCCCCACACCAGCGCGGGCCGCATCCCCACCGACAAGGGGTACCGGCTCTTCGTCGACAAGCTGGCCGGCGTCAAGCCGATGACCCCGCCCGAACGGCGCGCCATCCAGAACTTCCTGGACGGCGCGGTCGACCTCGACGACGTGGTGGCACGGACCGTGCGGCTGCTGGCGCAGCTCACGCGGCAGGTCGCCGTCGTGCAGTACCCCTCGCTGACCCGGTCGACGGTGCGGCACGTGGAACTGCTGTCGCTGGCCCCCGCCCGGCTGATGCTCGTGCTGATCACGGACACCGGACGGGTGGAACAGCGGCTGGTGGACTGCCCGGCGCCGTTCGGAGAAACGTCACTCGCGGATCTTCGCGCCCGGCTGAACAGCAAGGTCGCGGGCCGCCGGTTCACCGATGTGCCGAAGCTGGTCGAGGACCTGCCGGAGGCGTTCGACGTCGAGGACCGGGGGACGGTGGCGACGGTGCTCTCCACCCTCCTCGAAGCACTCGTGGAGGAGAGCGAGGAGCGGCTGATGATCGGCGGAACCGCCAATCTCACCCGCTTCGGACATGACTTCCCCCTCACCATCCGGCCCGTTCTGGAAGCCTTGGAGGAGCAGGTCGTCCTCCTCAAGTTGCTTGGCGAGGCCGGGGATTCGGGCATGACCGTACGCATCGGTCATGAGAACGCGTATGAGGGACTCAACTCCACGTCCGTCGTCTCCGTCGGCTACGGTTCGGGCGGCGAGGCAGTAGCGAAGCTGGGCGTGGTCGGACCTACGCGCATGGACTATCCGGGAACGATGGGAGCGGTACGAGCGGTGGCACGGTACGTCGGACAGATCCTGGCGGAGTCTTAAGTGGCCACGGACTACTACGCCGTGCTCGGCGTGCGCCGCGACGCGTCCCAGGACGAGATCAAGAAGGCGTTCCGGAGGCTCGCTCGCGAGCTGCACCCGGACGTCAATCCCGATCCGAAGACCCAGGAGCGGTTCAAGGAGATCAACGCCGCCTACGAGGTGTTGTCGGACCCGCAGAAGAAGCAGGTCTACGACCTCGGCGGCGACCCGCTGTCCCAGGCGGGCGGCGGAGGCGCGGGCGGCTTCGGCGCCGGTGGCTTCGGCAACTTCTCGGACATCATGGACGCGTTCTTCGGCACGGCGTCCCAGCGCGGCCCTCGGTCGCGTACGCGCCGGGGCCAGGACGCGATGATCCGGCTGGAGGTCGACCTCGACGAGGCGGCCTTCGGCACGACGAAGGACATCCAGGTCGACACGGCCGTCGTCTGTACGACGTGCAGTGGCGAGGGCGCCGCTCCCGGCACCACCGCCCAGACCTGTGACATGTGCCGTGGTCGTGGTGAGGTCTCGCAGGTCACGCGGTCCTTCCTCGGCCAGGTCATGACCTCCCGGCCCTGCCCGCAGTGCCAGGGCTTCGGCACGATCGTCCCCAACCCGTGCCCCGAGTGCGCGGGCGACGGGCGGGTGCGGTCGCGGCGGACGCTGACGGTCAAGATCCCGGCCGGTGTCGACAACGGCACGCGCATCCAGCTGGCCGGTGAGGGCGAGGTCGGGCCCGGTGGCGGTCCCGCCGGTGACCTCTACGTCGAGATCCACGAGCTGCCGCACCCGACGTTCCAGCGGCGCGGCGACGATCTGCACTGCACGGTGACGATCCCCATGACGGCGGCGTCCCTCGGTACGAAGGTGCCGCTGGAGACGCTGGACGGGCTGGAGGAGGTCGACATCCGGCCCGGCACGCAGTCCGGGCAGTCGATCCCGCTGCACGGGCGCGGTGTCACGCATCTGCGCGGTGGCGGGCGGGGCGATCTGATCGTCCACGTCGAGGTGCAGACGCCGACGAAGCTGGACCCCGAGCAGGAGGGGCTGCTGCGGCAGCTGGCCGCGCTGCGGGGTGAGGAGCGGCCGACGGGGCAGTTCCAGCCCGGTCAGCAGGGGCTGTTCTCCCGGCTGAAGGACGCGTTCAACGGGCGCTGAGTGGGGTGCGTTGTCGGGTGCGGGTGCGTGGGGCTTCTCGCGCAGTTCCCCGCGCCCCTGAAAAGCGCGCGGGGAACTGCGCGAGCAACCCCCACCCACCCGCACCCCACGAACAACCGCCCGTCCCCGATTCGGCTCCCCCCGGAGGGCATGGCACCATGCCGTCATGTCCTCCGCACTGACCGATCTCGTCCCGCTCCCGATCGTGCAGGCCCCGATGGCGGGCGGTGTGTCCGTGCCGCGCTTGGCCGCCGCCGTGTCCGAGGCCGGCGGGCTGGGGTTCCTCGCCGCCGGGTACAAGACGGCCGACGGGATGTACCAGGAGATCAAGGAGCTCCGGGCGCTCACCTCCCGCCCGTTCGGCGTGAACCTCTTCATGCCACAGCCGGAGTATGCCGAGCCCGCCGCCGTCGAGGTCTACGCGGAGCAGCTCGCCGGTGAGGCCACCTGGTACGGCGCCGAGCTGGGCGACCCGGACAGCGGGCGCGACGACGGGTACGAGGCCAAGCTCGCCGTACTGCTCGACAACCCGGTGCCCGTGGTGTCGTTCCACTTCGGCTGCCCGACGCCCGAGGTCATCGAGTCGCTCGCCCGCAAGGGCACCCTCACCCTGGTCACCGCGACCTCGGCGGAGGAGGCACAGGCCGTGGAGCGGTCCGGGGCCCACGCCGTGATCGTCCAGGGCGTCGAGGCCGGAGGCCACCAGGGCACCCACCGCGACGACCCCGAGCGGGACTGCGCCGGCATCGGGCTGCTCTCGCTCGTCGCCCAGGTCCGCGAGGCCGTGGCGCTGCCGCTGGTCGCGGCCGGCGGCATCATGCGCGGCAGCCAGATCGCCGCCCTCCTCACGGCGGGCGTGAGCGCGGCCCAGCTCGGCACGGCGTTCCTCGCGACCGCCGAGTCCGGCGCGCACGCCGTGCACAAGCAGGCCCTGACCGACCCCCTCTTCGTCCGCACCGAGCTGACCCGGGCCTTCTCCGGCCGTCCGGCCCGGGGCCTGGTCAACCGCTTCCTGCGCGAGCACGGCCCGTACGCGCCCGCCGCCTACCCGGAGGTCCACCACCTGACCTCGCCGCTGCGCAAGGCCGCCGCCAAGGCCGGGGACGCGCAGGGCATGGCGCTCTGGGCCGGGCAGGGGCACCGGATGGCCCGGGAACTGCCGGCCGGTGAACTGGTCGAGGTGCTGGCCGCCGAGATCGCCGCCGCGCAGCACGCGCGGGCCGCCGCACAGGTCGGCAGCCCGGCCGCGGGGCAGGGCGGCGGACAGACCGGGAGCGAGGGACGATGACCGCACCGGTGTTCGTGGTCGACTCGCTGGACCTGCCGGGCGGTAGTGGCGGCGAGCTCGTCCTGGACGGCCCCGAGGGGCGGCACGCCGTCTCCGTGAAGCGGCTGCGGGCCGGTGAGGACGTCGTCCTCACGGACGGGCGCGGACGCTGGGCGGAGGGGATCGTCAAGGCCGCCGAGGGCAAGGACCGGCTCGTGGTCATGGACCTGGAGACGGTGCACGAGGAGCCCCCGGCACAGCCCCGGATCACCGTCGTCCAGGCGCTGCCCAAGGGCGACCGGGGCGAACTGGCCGTCGAGACCATGACCGAGGTCGGGATCGACGCGATCGTGCCCTGGGCGGCCTCCCGCTGCATCACCCAGTGGAGGGGCGACCGGGGGCTGAAGGCCCTCGCCAAGTGGCGGGCCACCGCCCGGGAGGCGGGCAAGCAGTCCCGCCGGACACGGTTCCCCGAGGTCGCGGACGCGGCCACGGGCAAGCAGGTCGCGGAGCTGCTGGCGAAGGCCGACTTCGCCGCGGTCCTGCACGAGAGCGGCGACGAGACACTGGCCACGGCCGAGCTGCCGACGGCCGGGGAGATCGTGCTCGTCGTGGGGCCCGAGGGGGGCGTGTCGCCGGAGGAGCTGGCGCTCTTCGGCGAGGCGGGCGCGGGGGCGTACCGACTCGGGCCCAGTGTGCTGCGCACGTCGACCGCCGGGACGGCGGCCGGGGCGTTGCTGCTGGGCCGAACCGGACGCTGGTCCTGACCGCCACCCGGTCCCGACCGGTGTCCCCGACCCCTCTGGGAGCATCGTGGAACTCGCCCAGGTAAGGCTGCTCGTCACCGACTTCGCCGTGTGTTATCGCTTCTACGCCGATGTGCTCGGGCTGAAGCCCCAGTCCGGTGCGGTCGACGGGCCGTACGAGAAGTTCAGCCCGGCCGTCGGGTCCGCGGGGATCGCCCTGCAGGACCGGGCGATGATGGCCGAGGTGCTCGGGGAGCTGGCCGACGAGGCGAACGGACACCGGTCGCTGGTCGTCCTACGGGTCGACGACCTCGACGCGTACTGCGAACGGATCACCTCGTTCGGCGTACGGCTCCTGCACGGGCCCGCACGTATGACCGACCGGATGCGGGTGGCCCATCTCAAGGACCCCGAGGGGAACTTGGTCGAGCTGCAGGAATGGCTGCTGATGAGCGGCTGACACCCCTCGCCCACGTCCCGCCGTCCCGGCGACTTGTCCGCATGCGGTCTTCCGCGCCGCCGCGGGCGGTGGCAGGCTGCCGGACATGGGGGCATGGAGGCGTGTCAGGGCGTACCGGTCGGGCGGGCGTCGGCTCCTGCTGGGAGCCGGGCTCGGTGTCTGCGCGGTCGTGGGTCTGGTGGCCTGCGAGGGCGGCGGGCTCAACACCGGCGCGGTCGCGTTCACCACGGACCAGCTCGCCACCGAGGAGCTGGAGCGGGAGGGCCTCGACGTCCAGTGGCTCAACTGCACGGCGTCGTACGACAGCGACGCCAAGGACGCCAAGGACGGCAAGGACGGCGAGAAAACCGCGTCGCCGTCCTCCTCGGTCGCCACCGTCGCGAAGGTCGACTGCACCGGCGAGGACAAGGAAGGCCGGGAGATCACCGTCACCGGGAAGGTGACCAAAGAGGTCAACGGCAGGTGCGTACGCGGCGATCTGACCGCGAAGGTCGGCGGCAAGGAGTGGTTCCACGTCGAGGGGCTCGGCAACTGCGACGCCCCGGAGTCCGACCAGCCCGGCCGACCCGGTCAGCCGGGACCGACCGTGACGGTCACCGTCACCCAGACCATCTGGTGCCAGAAGGACCCGGCGTGCGTGCCCGAGGGCAAGTGAGGCCCGGCCCGGAGCGGACCGGGCCCGCCCGGCGGCCACTCGGGCCCGGGGCGGGCGATGGACATGATCCAAACCCCTCCCCATCAGACCGAACGCTGCATAAAGTAACTGGGTGACTCAGCTCGCGTATTTCCGGTATCCGCACCTGCACGGCGACCTGGTCGCCTTCACCGCCGAGGACGACGTGTGGGTCGCGCCTCTGGACGGCGGCCGTGCCTGGCGGGTCAGCGCGGACAACGTACCCGTCAACCATCCGCGGATCTCCCCGGACGGCACCACCGTCGCGTGGACCTCCACCCGGGACGGCGCGCCCGAGGTGCACATCGCGCCCGTCGACGGAGGATCCGCCAAGCGCCTGACGTACTGGGGGAGCTGGCGCACCCAGGTGCGCGGCTGGACACCCGACGGTCAGGTCCTCGCGCTCAGCACCCACGGCCAGGCCAGCCTCCGGCGGAGCTGGGCGCGCGCCGTGCCGCTCGACGGCGGACCGGCCACCACCCTCCCCTACGGGCCCGTCGGCGATGTCGCCCACGGGCCCGCCACCGTGCTGCTGTCCGCGCCGATGGGCCGCGAGGCCGCCTGGTGGAAGCGGTACCGGGGCGGCACCGCGGGCAAGCTGTGGATCGACCGGTCCGAAGACGGCGGTGACGGCGGTGACGGTGCCGGGGCGGCCGGCGAGTTCGTGCGTCTGCACACCGAGCTGGACGGCAACCTCGAATACCCGATGTGGGTCGGTGACCGGATCGCGTTCCTCTCCGACCACGAGGGCGTCGGAGCGCTCTACTCCTCCCTCGCCGACGGCTCCGACCTGCGCCGCCACACCCCCGTCGACGGCTTCTACGCCCGGCACGCGGCCACCGACGGCACCCGCGTCGTGTACGCGTCCGCCGGTGAGCTGTGGCTGCTGGACGACCTGGACGGCGCCGAACCGCGCAGGCTCGACATCCGGCTGGGCGGGCAGCGCGTCGACCTCCAGCCGTTCCCGGTGAACGCCTCCCGCTGGTTCGGCTCCGCCTCGCCCGACCACACAGCCCGCGGCAGCGCCGTCTCCGTGCGCGGCTCGATCCACTGGATCACCCACCGCTCCGGCCCCGCCCGCGCGCTCGCCGCCGAGGACGGCGTACGGGCCCGGCTGCCCCGCACCTTCCGCGTGGAGGGCGAGGAATGGGTGGTGTGGGTGACGGACGCGGAGGGCGACGACGCCCTGGAGTTCGCCCCGTCGACCGGCGTCGGCCCGGGCGCCACCCCGCGCCGGCTCGCCGCCGGACAGCTGGGCCGCGTCCTCGGGCTCGCCGTGGCCCCCGACGGCAGCCGGGTCGCCGTCTCCGCGGACGACGGCCGGGTGCTGCTCGTCGAGCGGGAGACCGGCGAGGTACGGGAGGTCGACCGCAGCGAGGACGGCGAGGTGACCGGGCTCGTCTTCTCGCCCGACTCGGCCTGGCTGGCCTGGTCGCACCCGGGCCCGCGCCCGCTGCGCCAGCTCAAGCTCGCCAACACCGCCGACCTGTCCGTCACCGAGGCGACCCCGCTGCGCTTCCAGGACTTCTCGCCGGCGTTCACGCTCGACGGCAAGCACCTCGCCTTCCTCTCCGCGCGCGCCTTCGACCCGGTCTACGACGAGCACGTCTTCGACCTGCACTTCGTCAGCGGCGCCCGCCCGCACCTCATCACGCTCGCGGCGACCACCCCGTCCCCCTTCGGACCGCAGCGCCACGGCCGGCCGTTCGAGGCCCCCGACAAGGACGAGACCCCGGACAGCGAGGGCGCCCCGGCCACCCGGATCGACCTCGAAGGGCTCGGCGACCGGATCGTCCCCTTCCCGGTCGAGGCCGCCCGGTACTCCACGCTGCGCGCCGCCAAGGACGGCGTGCTGTGGCTGCGCCACCCCGTCACCGGCGTCCTCGGCCATCTGCGGGCCACACCCGACGACCCGGACCCGAAGACCTCCCTGGAGCGGTACGACCTCGCCCAGCGGCGCCTGGAGTACCTGGCCTCCGACGCCGACCACTTCGCCGTCAGCGGCGACGGCAAACGGGTCCTGCTGTGGACCGACGGCAAGCTCAAGGTCGTCCCCAGCGACCGGCGCGCCTCGGGCGACGACGACAGCGACAGCAACATCACGGTCGACCTCTCCCGGGTCCGGCGGACCGTCGACCCGGCCGCCGAGTGGCGCCAGATGTTCGACGAGACCGGCCGGCTGATGCGGGACAACTTCTGGCGGCCCGACCTGGGCGGCGTCGACTGGCCCGGCGTCCTCGACCGGTACCGCCCGGTCCTGGAGCGGGTGGCCACCCACGACGACCTCGTGGACCTCCTCTGGGAAGTACAGGGCGAGTTGGGCACCTCCCACGCGTACGTCACCCCGCGCGGCCGGGGCGGCTCCGGCGACCGGCGCCAGGGGCTGCTCGGGGCGGACATCTCCCGGCACGAGGACGGGCCCCAGGGGGCGCCGCTGTGGCGCATCGACCGGGTGCTGCCGTCGGAGACCTCCGACCCGGACGCGCACTCGCCGCTCGCCGCGCCCGGGGTCGCCGTACGGGCCGGGGACGCGATCATCGCGGTCGGCGGGCAGCCGGTCGACCCGCTGACCGGCCCGGGGCCGCTGCTCGTCGGCACCGCGGGCAAGGCGGTCGAGCTGACCGTGCTGCCGGCCGGCGGCGGCGATCTCCGGCATCCCGTGGTGGTGCCGATCTCCGACGAGGAGCCGTTGCGGTACCACGCGTGGGTCGCGGACCGGCGGGCCTACGTCCACGAGAAGTCCGGCGGCCGCCTCGGGTACCTGCACGTCCCCGACATGGTCGGCTCCGGCTGGGCCCAGCTCCACCGCGACCTGCGGATCGAGGTCGCGCGGGAAGGGCTGGTCGTGGACGTCCGGGAGAACCGGGGCGGGCACACCTCCCAGCTCGTGGTGGAGAAGCTGGCCCGGCGGATCGTCGGGTGGGACCTGCCGCGGGGGATGCGGGCGAGCAGCTATCCCGACGACGCGCCCCGGGGACCCGTCGTCGCCGTCGCCAACGAGTTCTCCGGGTCCGACGGGGACATCGTCAACGCGGCGATCAAGGCGCTCGGGATCGGGCCGGTGGTCGGTACGCGGACGTGGGGCGGGGTCGTCGGGATCGACAGCCGGTACCGGCTGGTCGACGGGACGTTGGTGACCCAGCCGAAGTACGCGTTCTGGCTGGAGGGGTACGGGTGGGGGGTCGAGAACCACGGGGTCGATCCCGACGTCGAGGTCGTCCAGGCGCCGCAGGACCACGCGGCCGGGCGTGACCCCCAGCTCGACGAGGCGATCCGGATCGCGCTGGAGGGGCTGGAGTCGACGCCGGCGAAGGTGCCGCCCGCGCTGCCGGAGTCGTAACCGGCTTTCGCCTCGCCCACGCCGCCCCTACCCGTCCCGTCCCAGGGGCTGCGCGCCCCTTCGATCCCCGCGTCGAAGACTCGGGGCTCCGCCCCGGACCCCGTTCGCGCAGTTCCCCGCGCCCCTGTCAGGGGCGCGGGGAACTGCGCGAGAAGTCCCACCGGGCCGCGGGCGACCGACAAGCGAGCGGGGCCGAAGGGGCGGCAGCCCCTGGGGATGGGAACGGGTAAGGGCGGCGGGGGCGGAATTCGCTCGATAGCATGCCCGGGTAGCAGGAGATCACCGGTGGCTGGAGGGAACGTATGGCTGGGGAGCCGCAGGACGACTGTCTGTTCTGCAAGATCATCGCGGGCCACGTCCCCGCGACGATCGTGCGGGAGACGGACACGACGGTCGCGTTCAGGGACATCAACCCCCAGGCACCGACCCACGTCCTGGTCATCCCGAAGGCGCACTACGCGGACGCCGCGACACTCGCCGCCGCCGCCCCCGACCTCGCCGCGGACGTCCTCCGCGAGACACAGGCCGTCGCCGACGAGGACAAGCTGGAGAGCTACCGCATCGTCTTCAACACCGGCACCGGCGCCGGCCAGACCGTCTTCCACGCGCACGCCCACGTCGTCGGCGGTCGCGGCCTGCAGTGGCCCCCCGGGTGACGAGCCGTGTCCGTACGTGAACTGGTGGTCCTCGGCACCGCCAGCCAGGTCCCGACCCGGCACCGCAACCACAACGGCTATCTGCTCCGCTGGGACGCCGAGGGGCTCCTCTTCGACCCCGGCGAGGGCACCCAGCGGCAGATGCTGCGCGCCGGGGTCGCCGCCCACGACCTCAACCGCATCTGCGTCACCCACTTCCACGGCGACCACTCGCTCGGGCTGGCCGGGGTGATCCAGCGGATCAACCTCGACCGGGTCCCGCACGACATCACCGCCCACTACCCGCGCTCCGGGCAGCGGTTCTTCGACCGGCTGCGGTACGCCACCGCGTACCGGGAGACGGTCCAGCTGACCGAGGCGCCGGTCGAGGGCGAGGGCGCAGTGCTGGCCGTCACCCCCGGCTACACCCTCGACGCGCACAAGCTCTCGCACCCCGTCGAGTCCTACGGGTACCGCCTCGTCGAACCCGACGGGCGCCGGATGCTGCCCGAGCGGCTCGCCGCGCACGGCATCAAGGGGCCGGACATCGGACGGATCCAGCGGGAGGGCGCGATCGACGGCGTCCGCCTGGAGGACGTCAGCGAACTGCGGCGCGGACAGCGGTTCGCGTTCGTCATGGACACCCGGTTGTGCGACGGGGTCTACGCCCTCGCCGACGCGGCCGACATGCTCGTCATCGAGTCCACCTTCCTCAACGAGGACATCGAACTCGCCGTCGATCACGGCCATCTGACGGCCGGTCAGGCAGCTTCCGTCGCCCGCGACTGCGGGGTACGGCATCTCGTCCTCACCCACTTCAGCCAGCGGTACACCGAACCCGAGGAGTTCGAACGGCAGGCGCGGGCCGCCGGGTTCGAGGGCGAGCTGACGGTGGCGCACGACCTGCTGCGGGTGGCGCTTCCGAAACGACGCTAGAGCGGCCGTACGATGCTGCGATGTCCCTCCCCAAAGCTGAACTGCACCTGCACATCGAAGGCACCCTGGAGCCGGAGCTGGCCTTCGCACTGGCCGCCCGGAACGGCGTCGCGCTGCCGTACGCGGACACGGAAGCGCTCCGCAAGGCCTACGAGTTCGAGGATCTCCAGTCCTTCCTGAACCTGTACTACGAGCTGATGGCGGTCCTGCGCACCGAGCAGGACTTCGCCGACCTCGCCGACGCCTATCTCGCCCGCGCCGCCGCCCAGGGCGTACGCCACGCCGAGATCTTCTTCGACCCGCAGGCCCACATCGCGCGGGGCGTCGGGATGGGGACGGTCGTCGAGGGGCTGTGGCGGGCGCTGGGCAGGAGCGTGGAGACGCACGGCGTCTCCACCCAGCTGATCATGTGTTTCCTGCGGGACGAGTCCGCCGAGTCGGCCCTCTCCACCCTGGACGCCGCGAAGCCGTACCTCGACCGGATCGTCGGGGTCGGGCTGGACTCCGCCGAGGTCGGGCACCCGCCGGTCAAGTTCCGTGAGGTGTACGAGGCGGCCGCCGCGCTCGGGCTGCGGCGCGTCGCGCACGCGGGGGAGGAGGGCCCGCCGGAGTACATCACCGAGGCCCTCGACATCCTCGGGGTCGAGCGCGTCGACCACGGGCTGCGCTGCATGGAGGACCCGGCCCTCGTCGAACGGCTGGTGCGCGAGCGGATCCCGCTGACGCTCTGCCCGCTCTCCAACGTCCGGCTGCGCACCGTCGACACCCTCGCCGACCACCCCCTGCCCGCCATGCTCGACGCGGGCCTGATCTGCACGGTCAACTCCGACGACCCGGCCTACTTCGGCGGGTACGCCGGCGACAACTTCGACGCCGTGCGCCGGACGCTCGGCCTGAGCGAGGACCGGCTGAGGGAGCTGGCCCGCAACTCCTTCACCGCGTCCTTCCTGGAGCACGACGAGGAGCGGCGGGCCCGGTATCTCGCCGAGGTGGACGCGTACGACTTCGGATGAGCCGGGAGTGCGCGGTGAGCGGGCGGTGAGCGGCGGGTGAGCGGGGTCAGGCCGCCGGGCGGTACTCCGGCTGCCCGGCGGTCGCCTGCTCCTGGTAGCGGGCGTGCTCCGTCGTGGACGTGGTGGTGCGCAGGGCCACCCAGGTCATGGGGGCCGTGATGAGGAGCAGGCCCACGGCGAGGATCGCGCCCATCGCGGGATAGCCGGCGTGCGCGGAGAGCAGGCTGCCGACGAGCGGCCCGGCGGCCGTGCCGAGCGAGGACGCCGAGCCGATCAGCACCGCCCAGCGGCCACGCGGGTCGAGTGAGGCGGCGAGACCGATGAGGTACGACAGGACGACCGGGTAGAGCGCGTTCCAGGCGATCTCGCCCGTGGCGAAGGTCGGCAGGTCGGTCGCGGTCGCGCTGAGCGCGATGCAGCCGGCGATGAGCGCCGTGCCGGCGCCGATGGGGAGCGCGCGGCCGAAGCGCACGCCGAGCGCGCCCGCCCCGATGACCCCGAGCAGGCCCGCGCCGAGCGCCGTCGCGAAGACGGCGCCGACGGTGACCTCGGAGAGCCCGGCCTGCGTGGTGCCGATCCGGCCGCTGACGCCCCAGAGGGAGTTCTGCGCCAGGGACCACAGCAGGAGGGTGACGGCGAGGGTCAGACCGTGGCGCGGGTGGGGGAGCGGGCCCCGTTCCCGGGTGGTCTGGGCGGTCCCCGCCGGGGCCGCGAGCCGGGAGGTCGCCGGGAGGGTGAGCAGGGCCGTGAGGGCGAGGGCGGCGAGCGGCAGGCCGTGGCCCGGGCCCAGCCGGGGGATCGTCAGATACAGCGCCCCGGCCAGGGCCGAGACGCTCAACAGGCCCGTCGTGGACACCCGGTGCGGGTCGCGCTGCGCGGCGATGCCGGTCGCGGCCACGGCGGTCGCCGTACCGGAGCCGAAGCCGCCGAGGACCGCGCCCATGACCATGGCGGGCAGGACCGTGGTGAGCGCGGCGGTGCCGTAGCCGGCGGCGGCCAGCAGCAGGCCCGCGCGGGCGAGGTGGCGGGGGCCGAGGCGTTCCACGTGGGCGGCGAGCGTGAAGCCGGCCGTGGCGGAACCCAACAGCAGGGCGCTGCCGACGGCGCCGGCCTCGGTGGTGGTGAGGGGGAGCGCGGCGTCCAGCCTGCCCACGGTGGTGGGCAGGAGGTACGCGGCGAGATACCCGGCCGTGAAAAGGGCGACGAGGGGCCAGGGCGGGGTGGTGGTGCGGGGGGACACGGGCGTTCCTGGACGTGCGAAGGTGCGGCTCGATGAGGGGGATTGGGCGGCTGGCTGTCGACGGACAGGGACGCGCGGAGAATTAGTATCACGCGCGTTTGGGGTGTGGATTGCTGGGTAGCCGTGGAGGCTTTTGAGGGTGGGTGGGTGGTGGGTGGGTGCGCGCTGGGGAGGGTTTGGGGGACGGGGGGTGCGTCGTCGGGTGCGGCTCAGTGGGGCTTCTCGCGCAGTTCCCCGCGCCCCTGAAGGAGCAGGCCCCGCGCCCCTGAAGGACCAGGCCCCGCGCCCCTGAAGGACCAGGCCCTGGGCCCCTGAAGGACCAGTCCCTGCGGGCCCGAAAGACCACGACCTCGCGGGCCCGGAAGACGACGGTGCTGCGCGGATGAAAAGCGACGGGGCTGCTGGATGAAAAGCACGGGGCGCAGCCCCTGCTTTTCAGGGGCGCGGGGAACTGCGCGAGAAGTCCCACCGGACCCGCACCCGCCGCCGAACCCGCACCCCCGAGCTATGAGGCGCCGCGCCTCAAGCCGACCGGCGGAAGCCGATCGTCGGGACCGCCCGCCGCAGCGGCCACGGGCTGACGTGGTCCTTCGGCAGGAACTCCTCCAGGAACGCGTACCGCCGCAGCGCCGCAGGCTCCTGGCGGTCCACCGACTGCACCCGCCGCCACCACGCCGCGATCTCCGGCCACCCGGGCGCGGACAGCGACCCGCCGAACTCCTGCACCGACAGCGCCGCCGTCAGCCCCGCGAAGGCCAGCCGGTCCGCCAGCGGCCAGTCCGCCAGCGTGCCGGTGACGAACCCGGCGACGAACACGTCGCCCGCGCCCGTGGGGTCCAACGCGTCCACCGCGATGGCCGGCACCTCCGCCGTCTCACCGGTCCGCCCGTCCACGGCGTACGCGCCCTCCGCGCCCAGCGTCACCACGGCCACCGGGACATGCTCGGTGAGGGCGCGGGCGGCTGCCCGGGGGCACTCGGCGCCGGTGTACCGCATCGCCTCGGCCGCGTTGGGCAGGAAAGCCTCGCAGTGGGCCAGATCGGCCAGCCCCGCCAGGTCCCACGCGCCGGTCTCGTCCCAGCCGACGTCCGCGAAGATCCGGGTGCCCTTGCCGGCGGCCTGCGCGATCCAGGGGGCACGAACGCCGGGCGTGAGGGAGGCGACGGCGGCGCGCGCGCGGGGCGGGCATTCCGGCGCGGACTCCTCCGGGGGCGCCTCGTGGCCGTGGGAGACCATGGTGCGCTCGCCCTCGTACGCCATGGAGACCGTGACCGGGGAGTGCCAGCCGAGGACCGTGCGGGAGTGGGAGAGGTCGATACCCTCGCCCTGCTCCAGGGCGTCCCAGCAGTACTCGCCGTAGTGGTCGTCGCCGAAGGCCGCCGCGAGGGAGGTCTTCAGGCCGAGCCGGGCCAGGGCCGTGGCCATGTTCGCCACGCCGCCGGGGCTGGACCCCATGCCGCGTGCCCAGGACTCCGTCCCGCGCACCGGGGCGGAGTCCAGGCCGGTGAAGATGATGTCGAGGAAGACGGTGCCGGTCAGATAGACGTCCCAGGGCGGGTCATCCGGTGCGCGCAGGGCCCTCAGCGGGTCTACCTGGGGCCGGTGCGGTCGCTCTCCCTTGAACGCGGTCACGATGTGCTCCCTGGCGTGGTGCGGATCCAGCCAGTCTGCACCAAACGCTCCGCCTGGGGGTGCCGGTCACGCCGGTGCGGGGGCGTGAGGGTGCGCTGTCGGGTGCGGCTCGGTGGGGCTCTTCTCGCGCAGTTCCCCGCGCCCCTGAAGCCCAGGCCCCTGCGGGCCTGAAAGGCAGGGGGTGCGCCCCCTGCCTTTCAGGGGCGCGGCTACCAGCGAGGTACGGTCGGGGTCACCCAGTCTGGCTTCGCCGCCCGCATCGCCGCCTCGTCGTCGCGGTCCCTCAGGGAGCCGTCGTCGTCCAGCCATCGGCGGTGCAGGAACTCCAGCCTGTCCCGGTCCAGTTCGACCCCGAGGCCCGGTGCGTCCGACACCCGTACCGCCCCGTTGTCGAAGGTGAGCCGCGAGGTGAGGACGTCCTCGGACTGCCAGGGGTAGTGGGAGTCGCAGGCGTGGTGGAGCCCGGGGACCGTGGCCGCCACATGCGTCATCGCGGCGAGGCTGATCCCCAGGTGAGTGTTGGAGTGCATGGACACCCCGACCCCGAACGTCCGGCAGATCGCGGCCAGTTCACGCGTGTTGCGCAGCCCGCCCCAGTAGTGGTGGTCGGAGAGGACGACCTGCACGGCCCCCTTGGTGAACGCCTCCTCGATCTCCGCGAAGGTCGTCACGCACATGTTGGTGGCCAGCGGTACGGACGTCCGCGACGCCACCTCGGCCATCGCGGGCGTCCCGAGCGCCGGGTCCTCCAGGTACTCGAGCACGTCCCCGAGGGCGTCCGCGACCTTCAGCGAGGTCTCCACGGACCAGGCCCCGTTCGGGTCCAGCCGCAGCGGATGCCCGGGGAACGCCTCGGCCAGCGCGCGGATCGCCGCGATCTCCTCGTCCGGCGGGAAGACACCCCCCTTGAGCTTGAACGACGTGAACCCGTACCGCTCCTTGAACCGCCGGGCCTGCTCGACGACCCCGGCCGGGTCCACGGCGGCCCCCCAGTCGTCCCGCTCGCCCACGACGCCCTCGGGGTGGTCGGCCCACTTGTAGAAGAGGTACGCGCTGTACTCCACGGTGTCCCGCACCTTCCCGCCGAGCAGCGCGTGCACGGGCAGCCCCAGCGCCTTGCCGAGCGCGTCGAGACAGGCGACCTCGCATGCGGACACGACCGACAGCCGCAGCTTGTCGGCGGTCTGGACACCGCGCAGCCCGCCCACGTCGACCTGCCCGGAGATCCGCGACCCGTCGACGGCCACCTCGTCGGCGAGCGCGAACAGCCCGTTCAGATCGCTGACCCCGCGGCCCACGAGCTTCGCCGCGAACGGCTCGGCCAGCTCCAGGTACTTGGTGTCGCCGTACGTCTCGCCCACTCCCGTCGTCCCGTCGGCGGTCACCACCTCCACGATCAGTCGGGGCGTGTACGGCTGGTGCACCCCCTGCGTGTTCAGCAGCGGCGGGTCGGCGACCAGGATCGGGGTCAGCCGGACCTCCGCGATGGTCAGGTCACGGGTCGCGGTCACGGAGGCGGCTCCTACGGTCGTCGACACGAGGTCATCCACGTACAGTCCTCACTAGGGTCGTCTACGTATAGAGATGGAGGTTAGATAGGCGAACAGGGCCGGTCAATGGCGCCGCGTCGTCTCCCACCGGAGCGGCGGGCCCAGCTGTGTGACGCTGAAAAGCAGCGGGCGCAGCCCGTGCCTTTTCAGGGGCGCGGGGCTGTGTCGACATGCGGCTCCGCCGCGTGGGCGCGAGAAGCCCGACCGGACCCGCAGCCCGCGAACGGCAGCCATCCCCCGAGCCCCCTGGTAAAAGCCCTACGGCACTGTCACCGCCGCGTCGTACTCTGGAAAAGGGCAACACGAGCCCCACGGCCAAGAGGAGGAACCGCGGCCTACAGAGCCGGCCCATGACTCAGACACGCACAGCTCACACCCCCGCGCAGGGCAAGGCGAGAGCGCAGTTCACCGTCCCCGCGGCGCACCCCATGGTGACCGTGCTGGGTTCCGGCGACTCCCTCCTGCGCGTGATCGAGAAGGCCTTCCCGGCGGTCGACATCCATGTCCGGGGCAATGAGATCAGCGCGGTCGGCGACGCCCCCGAAGTCGCTCTCGTCCAGCGCCTGTTCGACGAGATGATGCTGGTGCTCCGCACCGGACAGCCGATGACGGAGGACGCGGTGGAACGCTCGATCGCCATGCTGAGGGCGAGCGAGAACGGGAAGAGCGAAGGCCAGGAGACCCCGGCCGAGGTGCTCACACAGAACATCCTGTCCTCGCGTGGCCGCACGATCCGCCCCAAGACGCTCAACCAGAAGCGGTACGTCGACGCCATCGACAAGCACACGATCGTCTTCGGCATCGGCCCGGCCGGTACCGGCAAGACCTATCTCGCCATGGCCAAGGCCGTCCAGGCCCTGCAGTCCAAGCAGGTCAACCGCATCATCCTGACCCGCCCGGCGGTCGAGGCCGGAGAGCGCCTGGGCTTCCTGCCCGGCACCCTCTACGAGAAGATCGACCCCTATCTGCGCCCGCTCTACGACGCGCTGCACGACATGCTCGACCCCGACTCGATCCCCCGGCTGATGGCCGCCGGGACCATCGAGGTCGCGCCCCTGGCGTACATGCGCGGTCGCACGCTCAACGACGCCTTCATCATCCTCGACGAGGCCCAGAACACCTCGCCCGAGCAGATGAAGATGTTTCTCACCCGCCTCGGCTTCGACTCGAAGATCGTGATCACGGGTGACGTGACCCAGGTCGACCTGCCGAACGGCACCAAGTCCGGTCTGCGCCAGGTGCAGGACATCCTGGAGGGCCTCGACGACGTGCACTTCTCCCGGCTGTCGTCCCAGGATGTCGTCCGGCACAAGCTCGTCGGCCGTATCGTCGACGCGTACGAGAAGTACGACAGCGAGCACGGCACCGAGAACGGCTCCCACAAGGGCGGCCGGGGCAGGCAGTCCGGGCCCAAGGGGAAGTAGACAGACACAGCACCATGTCGATCGACGTCAACAACGAGTCCGGAACCGAGGTCGACGAGCAGGCGATCCTCGACATCGCCCGCTACGCGCTGACACGGATGCGCATCCACCCCCTCTCCGAGCTCTCGGTGATCGTGGTGGACGCCGACGCCATGGAGCAGCTGCACATCCAGTGGATGGACCTCCCCGGTCCGACGGATGTCATGTCCTTCCCGATGGACGAACTGCGTCCGCCGTCGAAGGACGACGACGAGCCGCCGCAGGGCCTGCTCGGCGACATCGTGCTGTGCCCCGAGGTCGCCGAGAAGCAGGGCAAGGAAGCGGACACGCAGCACTCCATGGACGAGGAGCTCCAGCTCCTCACCGTCCACGGGGTGCTGCACCTGCTGGGCTACGACCACGAGGAGCCGGACGAGAAGGCCGAGATGTTCGGCCTGCAGGCCGCCATCGTGGACGGCTGGCGCGCGGAGAAGGGCCTCACCGGCCCCTCCCCGGCACCGACCGTGTCATGAGCGCGACTCTCATCGGCGGTGCCGTCGCCCTGGTCGTCGTCGCCTGGCTCGCAGCCTGCGCGGAGGCGGGCCTCGCGCGCGTCTCCAGCTTCCGCGCCGAGGAGGCCGTACGGGCCGGGCGGCGCGGCGGCGCGAAGCTCGCCCAGATCGCGGCCGACCCCACCAGATACTTGAACGTCGCACTCCTTGTGCGCGTGGCCTGCGAGATGGCCGCCGCCGCGCTCGTCACCTACGCCTGCCTGAAGGAGTTCGACGCGACCTGGGAGGCCCTGGTCGTCGCCATCGGCGTGATGGTCCTCGTGTCGTACGTGGCCGTCGGTGTCTCCCCGCGCACCATCGGCCGCCAGCACCCCCTGAACACGGCCACGGCGGCGGCGTACGTCCTGCTGCCGCTGGCCCGGATCATGGGCCCGATCCCGAACCTCCTGATCCTCATCGGCAACGCGCTGACCCCCGGCAAGGGCTTCCGCCGGGGCCCGTTCGCCTCCGAGGCCGAACTGCGGGCGCTGGTCGACCTCGCCGAGAAGGAGTCCCTGATCGAGGCCGAGGAGCGCCGGATGGTGCACTCGGTCTTCGAACTGGGCGACACCCTCGTCCGCGAGGTGATGGTCCCGCGCACCGACCTGGTCGCCATCGAGCGGTACAAGACCATCCGTCAGGCCCTCACCCTTGCCCTGCGCTCCGGTTTCTCCCGCATACCGGTCACGGGGGAGAACGAGGACGACATCGTCGGGATCGTGTACCTGAAGGACCTGGCCCGCAAGACGCACATCAACCGGGACGCCGAGAGCGAACTGGTGTCCACGGCCATGCGCCCGGCCGTCTTCGTCCCCGACACCAAGAACGCCGGTGACCTGCTGCGCGAGATGCAGCAGGAGCGCAACCACGTCGCCGTCGTCATCGACGAGTACGGCGGCACCGCGGGCATCGTCACCATCGAGGACATCCTGGAGGAGATCGTCGGCGAGATCACCGACGAGTACGACCGGGAGCTGCCGCCCGTGGAGGAGCTGGGCGACGACCGCTACCGCGTCACCGCCCGCCTCGACATCACCGACCTCGGCGAGCTGTACGGGCTCGACGCCTACGACGACGAGGATGTGGAGACCGTGGGCGGCCTCCTCGCCAAGGCGCTGGGGCGCGTCCCCATCGCCGGTGCCACGTCGGTCGTCGCCCTGCCCGACGAGCGCGAACTGCGGCTCACGGCGGAGGCCGCCGCCGGCCGCCGGAACAAGATCGTCACGGTGCTGGTGGAGCCGATCGGCCCCGCCGAGGTGCCGGAGGTGGAGAAGAAGTCCGAGTGACGCCCGAGGAGTTGCGTGCCTTCTGCCTCTCGTTCAACGAGGCCGTCGAGGACTTCCCCTTCAGTCCCGAGATCTCCGTCTACAAGGTCCTCGGCAAGATGTTCGCCCTGAGCTGGGCGGAGCGGCGGCCCCTGAAGGTCAACCTCAAGTGCGACCCCGAGGACGCGGTCCGGCTGCGCACCGAGCACCCCGGTCTCATCGCCCCCGGCTATCACATGAACAAGCGCCACTGGAACACGGTGACCCTCGACGCCGGTCTTCCGGACCGGCTGGTCGAGGAGCTGATCGAGGACTCGTACGACCTGGTGGTGGCGGGACTGCCCCGCGGGGACCGGCTCCGGCTCGACCGGGCGTGAAACGTATGCTCGGCTCATGACCGACAGCAGCGCGCTCGACCTCGATCCCGAGGACCGGAAGATCGTCACCCTCGCCCGTTCCGCGCGGGCCCGCAACGGCGTGCCCGAGGGGGCGGCCGTACGTGACGAGACGGGCCGTACGTATGTCGCCGGGACCGTGGCCCTGGAATCCCTGCGGCTCAGCGCGCTGCGCACGGCCGTCGCCATGGCGGTGGCCTCCGGCGCGAAGTCCCTGGAGGCGGCGGCCGTGGTGACCGCCGGCGAGACCGTCTCCGACGAGGACCGGGCCGCCGTGCGGGACCTCGGCGGACCGGCGACCCCGGTCCTGCTGGCCGGGCCGGACGGGTCGGTGCGCGCGACGGTGACGGCGGGCTGAGGGTACGACGGTGACGTCGGGCTGAGGGCGCGGCGGATCGGGCGGGCCGAGGGTGCGACGGACGCGCGTCCGCCCGGTGCCGGGTGCCCGGTGCCGAGCTGCTAGTTCTTCTGCAGGGTGCGGGTCACTCCCGCGATGACGGCCGTCGTGAGGATCCAGCCGACGGCGATCAGGGCGTAGGCCAGCCACTGGAGGGTGTCGTTCGTCCAGTACCAGGCCGTTCGCTGGCCCAGACCGCCGATGGGGATCAGTAGGTCCAGGGTGTAGACGAGCGGCTGGAAGGGGGCGCCCTCGCCGCGTTTCACCGGAGTGGGGGAGCCCGTGTCGAACGCCGTCGTCCCCAGCAGGACCAGGGCGAGGAGCCAGACGCCGGCCAGCCAGGGGCGGTAGCCGTAGCCGACGGTCGCGTCGAGGAGGTGGCCCCAGACGCGGGCCGCCGGGGAGAGGGTGCGTCGCCGGTGGCGCTGCTTGGCCAGCAGCACCCGGCGGGCGTCGTCGTCGTGCCCGACCTTGCGGTACCAGGCCGCCAGTTGCTCGTACGGCTGCGGGCTGTAGCCCGGGCTGCGGCGTATCCACTCCACGCGGCGGGCCACGGCCGCCGGACCGCTCACCGCCTCCCGTCGCCCGCCGTCCGCCTCGGCGGACTTGATCGAGCCGTAGACGAAGCCGTCCAGTTCCACGATCTCCGGCCAGCTGTGCGTGCTCTCGTGGAGGTACGACACCTGGGCGCCCCGCAGATCCACCGCTCCCGTCGGTCTCCGGGCCAGGGTGAAGTCGAAGTCGGCGGCCTGCATGAGCATGGCCACCAGGGCCGGGCCGGTGCCCTCGTCGTCGGCGGGTGCTCCGTTCAGGACGGCGCCCTCGAAGGACAGGTTGTCCGTGATCTGGGTGCCCCGCAGGCGGACGGTCCCGTGGGAGACGAACCCCTCGGAGCAGTCGACGGTCTGGGCGACCGCGTTGTCCAGGGCGAGGGTCACCCCGTCCGGCCCGGGCCGCTCCAGGCGGGCCCCCTGGAGGAACAGTCCGCCGGGCAACTGGGCGCCCAGCAGCCGGATCTCGCCCTCGGTGACGAAGCCACGCCGGCAGAAGAGGCCCCCTTCGACGACCAGGCCCCCGGCGGCCATCGCCCATCCGCCGGGGGCGATCAGCCGGGCCTTGTTCAGCATGATGCCGCCGGCCACATGGGCGTTGACGAGCGACAGGGCGGTGCTGCTGCGGTGGAAGGGGGAGGAGGGAGGCCCCGCTTCCACCTGGGTGCCGTGCAGGTCGAGACGTCCCCCGATCCGGCCGGCCCCTGCCTCCAGCCTGGGCACCCGGCTGCGCATGATCGCGACCGTCCGTGTCTCGGCCCCGTAGAGGTTCACCTCCTGCTCGAACCAACAGCCCTCCAGCCAGAGGGGGTGCTCGATCCGGGCCCCCGCCAGGTCGAGGTGGCCGGTGATCCTGGCGCCGGCGAGGGAGAGCGAGCCGACCGCGCCCGGGCGCTGGGCGGCGTTGGCGCCCAGCAGCAGTGCCACGACTACCGCCGCCCGCACCGTGCGCTCGGGTCCCCAGCCCCCACCCTCGGTGGCCCGGTCCTCCTCCGCGACGCCGGTCCGCAGATCGACCCGCCGCCCCTCCGGAAACGCGTCCCACAGCTCACGTTCCGGCCCCGTCAACTCCTCGTAGGTGAGCACCAGTACAGGGTAGTGATCTTCGGGTCTTGGGGGATCGGTGGGCGCTCACGGCATAGCGTTACGGCCGGTAACAGCCCTCCGAGCTGCGTGAAAATCTTGCGCAGGCGAGTGGACACCCGGGCCGCGCCACCGGCGAAACCGTGCGGCACGGGACAGATCGGCTCACCACTCCGGCCGTGCCGGGGAGTTCGCCGACGGGGTCGGCGATCGGCTTCGGCCACTTTCGCCGACCCTTGGCGCGGCCACCGGAGCATCTCTTGCAATCTCGGCCCGCGCACGTCTCAATGGAGCCGTTCTCTTGGCGGACCGTCACATTCCGCCGCGCGGCCGCGCATTGCACCGCCCCCACATGGCAACGCCCGTACCGGGACGGACGGGGCTTCCCCAGGCCCCGTGCGCCTCCCGTACCAGGGAAGGGAATTCGCACGATGAGACGCATACGACTCGGAGTCGGCTCGGCGCTCGCGGCAGGGACGCTGGCCGTCACCGGCCTCGCGTTCGCGCCGACCGCCCTCGCGGTCACCCCGCAGACCGCGACCATCAACGCCAGCTGCACGATCGGCGGCTCCGGCGAGGCCACGCTCACGGCCACCCAGAGCGGTACGACCGCCACGGTCACCCTCTCCTCCGAGGGGATCACCGCACCGATCGCCCTCGCCGAGGACTCGATCCAGTCCACGCTCACCTTCGTCAAGGCGAGCGGCGGCACGACGGCCTTCACCGGCACCGAGAACCCGGCCCTGGCCGCCGGCGACGGCATGGTGGTGGGCCCGCTCACCGGCACCGTCGCCCCCGGCGACAGCCTGGAGGCGTTCGGCGGCTCCCTGCAGATGGTGGTCTTCGGCTTCCCCGTGACCTGCACGGCGAGCGGACCGCAGTCGCCGGGCCCGTTCGTCTTCGACTGATCCCTCGCCGCACCTGGGTGAACGGGTGAGGGGTGGTACCGCACCCGGCGGTACCACCCCTCACCCCGCTCCCGCCTACAGCGCGTCGGGACCCCGCTCGCCCGTCCGCACCCGTACGACCGTCTCGACCGGCAGCGCCCACACCTTGCCGTCGCCGATCTTCCCGGTCTGGGCCGCCTTCACGATCGCGTCGATGACGTCGTCGGACACGGCGTCCTCGACGACGACCTCGATCCGGACCTTGGGGACCAGGTCCACCTGGTACTCGGCGCCCCGGTACACCTCGGTGTGGCCGCGCTGCCGGCCGTAACCGCTGGCCTCGCTGACGGTCAGACCGTGCACACCCATCTCCTGGAGTGCGGTCTTGACCGCGTCGAGGCGGTACGGCTTGACGATCGCGGTGATGAGTCTCATGCCCTGGCCTTCTGGGGGGAGGGAGCGGACGAGGTGACCGGGGCGCCGTGGCCCGGGACGCCGTGATCGTATGCCGTCTCGGCGTGCACCGTAAGGCCGCGACGGGTGTGCTCGTGCCGAGCTGGGCGAGCCCGCCCAGGGTTTCGGAAGGCTCACGGTCCGTGGTGGGTGCGGCGGTGCTCCGGGGATCAGGGAGAATGGGCGCCATGAGCGTCCGTACCCAGTCATCCGAGCAGCCGGCCGAGGCCGCCCACCGCGCCGGCTTCGCCTGCTTCGTGGGCCGCCCCAACGCGGGCAAGTCCACCCTCACGAACGCTCTGGTCGGCCAGAAGGTGGCGATCACGGCGAACCAGCCGCAGACCACGCGGCACACGGTCCGGGGCATCGTGCACCGGCCGGACGCGCAGCTGATCCTGGTCGACACCCCGGGGCTGCACAAGCCGCGCACCCTGCTGGGGGAGCGCCTCAACGACGTGGTCCGCACGACCTGGGCCGAGGTCGACGTGATCGGCTTCTGTCTGCCGGCGAACGAGAAGCTCGGTCCGGGTGACCGGTTCATCGCGAAGGAACTGGCGTCCATCAAGAAGACGCCGAAGATCGCGATCGTCACCAAGACCGACCTGGTGGACAGCAAGGCGCTCGCCGAGCAGCTCATCGCCATCGACCAGCTGGGCAAGGAGCTGGGCTTCGAGTGGGCCGAGATCGTGCCCGTCTCGGCGGTCGCCGACAAGCAGGTGGACCTGCTCGCCGACCTGCTCGTCCCCCTTCTCCCGGAGGGGCCCGCCCTGTACCCCGAGGGCGATCTCACCGACGAGCCCGAGCAGGTCATGATCGCCGAGCTGATCCGTGAGGCGGCCCTGGAGGGCGTCCGGGACGAGCTCCCGCACTCCATCGCCGTCGTCGTGGAGGAGATGCTCCCCCGCGAGGACCGCCCCGCCGACAAGCCCCTCCTCGACATCCACGCCTTCGTCTACATCGAGCGCCCCAGCCAGAAGGGCATCATCATCGGCCCCAAGGGCAAGCGCCTGAAGGAGGTCGGCATCAAGTCGAGGAAGCAGATCGAGGCGCTGCTGGGCACGCCGGTCTTCCTCGACCTCCATGTGAAGGTGGCCAAGGACTGGCAGCGCGATCCCCGACAGCTGCGGAAGCTGGGGTTCTGAGGGGCGTCGAGACTCCCTGAGGGTGGCGCTTATTCGATCGCACGCTCTGGTCAAGTTTGACTAGGGTGAGGGTCATGGGCGAGAAGACGATTCCGATCCTTCCGTGTCAGACCCTCCAGCCTCTCCTCGACTTCTACGAGGCCCTCGGCTTCGAAGTCGCTTTCCGGCAGCGCAGCCCCAATCCGTACGCCGTGGTGGTGCGCGGCGGCATCGAGCTCCAGTTCTTCGGCCTGAAGCGGTACGAGCCGGCCCAGTCCTTCAGCACGTGCTACGTGCGCACGGACGACGTCGACGGCCTGTACACGGCGTTCCGGGCGGGCCTGAAGAAGACGTACGGGCGGATACCGACGCGGGGGCTGCCGCGTCTGGGACCGCTGAAGGACATGTCGTACGGCATGCGGCAGTTCCTGATGACCGACCCGGGCGGCAACTGTGTCCGGATCGGGCAGCCGACGAGTGAGGACCAGAGCCACCGGCCCGCACCGGAGGAGCCCGTCGCGCGGGCGCTGCACCTCGCCTCCCTGCTGGCGGACTCGAAGAACGATCCGGCGGGCGCGGCCAGGGTCGTCGACCGGGCGCTGCGGGCGGACGCCGAACGGCCGTCCGGGGCGGAACTGCTGCACCTGCTCGTGCTGCGCGCGGACGTGGCCCTCCGGCTCGGGGACGAGGAGACGGCGACGGGCGCGCTGGCACGGGCGGCGGTCGTCGAACTCACCGACGAGGAACGGCGCACGGCGCAGGACACCCTGGTGCGACTGGAGGACCTGCGGGGCCGGGAGCAGGCGTGAAAAGGGCCGCCGCCCCGGTTCTCCGGGGCGGCGGCCGTCAGGTCGTGCGGGGGCCGGCGATGGCCGGTGTCAGCGCGTCCACCAGGCGGCGGAGGTGCTCCGCAGGGTGTTCGTGCCGCAGTGGATCTCGCCCATGCCCAAGTGGTACGTCTCCCAGTCGTCCAGGTACGACACCTTCATGCCGGCGCTCGTGTACGCGGCCGTCACCGCCTCGGTGAAGATGTCCTTGCCGCCGATGACCGGGCCCCACTGGCGCGGCGCCAGGTAGTTCGTGCGGCTGAGGACGATGCCGTTGACCGCGCCGGGCACGTACGCGCTGGTCATCACCGACGGCGCGGGCGCCGCGGGGGAAGCGGCCCCGAAGCCCTCCCGGCCCTTCGCGCCCTGGTCCTCCGCCGTCTCGTCGAGGCGGCGCTGCTGGCCGTAGTCCCGTGCCACGTCCGGGAGTTCGGCGCCGGCGCCGAGACGGGTCAGCCGGGGGAGGCGGGTCTTGTCGTCGCCCGACTGCGTCTCGCCCACCTGCTCCGTGCCCTGGGTGTAGAGGGCCGGGACGCGGACGACCTCGGCGTCCGTGACGCCCGTCTCCCGCTGGAGCACCGCGAGGTTGGCCTCGATCTTGCGGGTGGCGAGGTTGTTGTCGGAGACCAGGGTCTTCGAGGCGAGGGCCTTGGCGATGGTCTCCGTGGGGCCGAGCTTCAGGGAGAACATCTTCGTCGACCCGTGACCGGCGGCCTTCGCGTCACGCAGCAGCTTCAGCCCCGCCTCGGGGTCGGCGACCGCGATCTTCCAGCCGCGGGGGGTGTCGGCGGGCAGGAACTGCACGAACTCGTCGACATGGCCCACGTGCAGCCAGGACGTGTCGAGGAACAGCGGGTCCTGCATGCCCTGGGACTTCAGGAACGTCCGCATCACCTTCGCCGGCTTGGAGCCGACGTCCGGGCGCTGCCCCATGATGATCCGGCCCGCCGGGAAGGAGCGCTCGCCGTGGGCGTACGGAGGAATGGTCTCCAGGTTGCCCATGGAGTTGAGCGTCCACTCCTCCGAGTCCTTGGCGCCCGTCACCTGCACGGCACCGATGTTCGGGCCGCGCATCTTCTCGAACAGCTCCCGGCCGGACTCGCGGTCCAGCTGGGCGGAGCGCAGCATCACGCGCATCGACTGCCGCTTGCCGTCGGCGCCGGTCATGCTGACGTACGCGGGCTCGACGAAGTCCTGCGCCCAGATGTCCCCGTACTTGGTGAAGTTCACCGTCGGCCGGGTGATGCCGGCGTCCTTGGCCGCCTCGTCGAGGCCCTTGCGGAACGCGGCGTTGAGCTTGCCGTAGTTGCCGCCGGAGATCTTGGTGACCAACAGCTGCTGGGCGTTCTGCAGATGGTGGTGGGTGAGGAGCGGGGCCACGCGCAGGGTGACCGAGTCGGCGGAGGTGCCGGCCGAGGACTTCACCGTCAGCCGGATCCGGGCGAGGCCGTCCCACTTGGCGGTGTCCCGGATGACGTCCTTGGCCTCGACGCCGAACTCCACACCGGCCTTCAGCTCGGCGCGCGACAGCCGGGTCTTGGCGGTGACCGGCTCCCACTTCTTGCCCCGCTTGACGAACACCCGGGTCTGCGCGGCGCCCGCCGTCACCTTCACGGTGCCCTGCGCCCCGGCCGGCACGCCGCGCATCGGCACGGACCGGACGCGGGCCAGGTCGGCGGCGTCGGCGGTGCCGTTCACCTTGGTGTCGGAGGCGTCGTTGCAGGCGGCCAGCTTGGCGTCCGTCAGGGGCTTGCCCTTGGGGCCGGTGGCCGGGCAACGGCGGGTGTCGTCGTCGATGTTGGGCAGCATCAGGGCGCCGCGGGCGACGGTCCAGCCGTTCTCGCCGGAGGTGTCGGTGGTGCCGGTGACGTCGACCGTGCCGTCGCGATTGGTGTCCACGCGCAGATCGGTCGGGGGCGCCCCGGCGGCGAACGCCGAGGGCACCGCCAGCGAGGGCGTCGCGAGGAGCGTGCCGGACACCGCCAGCACGGCTATCGCCTGCCGTGCGGGGCGGGTTCGGAGTGGTCTGGTTGAACGCGTAGGCACAGAGCGTCCCTTCGGCGGCGAGCGTGGTCAGCACTGAAGACGGACGAGAACACGAATCCGTTGTCTGTGCGGCGCCTGTGAAACAGTGATCTGCCGCACGTCGGCTGCGAACGGCGCCGGCCGGGCGCGTGCTGCGTGACATGGGCGGGCGCGTGCCGCATGCCGTGGCGGGGCGTGTCCCGAACGCCGCGGCGGGGTGCGTGCCGCATGCAGTGGGCGGGCGCGTGCTGCGTGCCGTGGCCGTGCGCGGGCCGTATGCCGTGGGCGGGCGCGTGCCGCTTGCCGTGGGCGGGCGCGTGCTCGACCCCGCCTACTCCACGCCGCGAATCCGTCCCACGAGTACCGCCCCCGCCAGTCCGATCACCGCCGCCACCAGATACAGCGTCCGGTAGCCGCCGAGGTGTGTCACGATCGGCGCCGCCAGCACCGGAGCGGCCACCTGGGGCAGGGAGTTGGCCACGTTGATGACGCCCAGGTCCTTGCCCCGGTCGAGGGCCTTCGGCAGGACGTCGGTCATCAGGGCGAAGTCGACCGAGGTGAACACCCCGAAGCCCAGGCCCAGCAGAGCCGAGGCGACGAGCGCACCGGGCCAGGTCGGCCAGAGGGCGATGAGTCCGGTCGCGGCCGCCATCAGCAGCCCCGACCAGTACACGAACGGCTTGCGCCGCCCCACCCGGTCCGACCACACCCCGGAGACCACCACGGTCGCCAGCAGCGTCGCGGCGTTCACCACCGTGAGGATCAGCACGCCCTCCTCCGGATCCGGGTACCCGACCCGGTCCCGCAGGTAGAACAGCAGGTAGAGCAGGCCGACGGCGTTGCTCAGATTGATCAGGAAGCGCGTCAGCCAGGCCCACGCGAAGTCCGGATGGCGCCGCGGGCTCAGCCAGAAGCCCGCCAGGAACCCCCGCCACGACCACCCCGGGCGGGCCCCCACCGGCAACGGGGGATCCCGGTGCGCCAGCACGTACGGCAACACGCCCACCAGCGTGAACACCGCACACGCCGCGTACCCCGCGCCGACACCCCCGCCCAGTGTCGCCAGCGCGGTGCCGCCGACCACGCCCAGGATCTGGGCCGCCCCCAACCAGCCGCCCACGGAGCCCCGTTGGAGCCGCGGCACCTGATCCGGGACCGCCGCGGTGACCGCCGCCCAGGACGCGTTCAGCGTGAGCTGCACCAGACACCAGCCGGCCACCATGGTCCACAGCCCGCCCGCGCCCGCGAGCAGCAGCAGCGACACCGCCCCGCCGGCCGCCCCCGCCACGATCCACGGCGTACGGCGGCCCCGGTGGGACGTCGTACGGTCCGACAGCGCCCCGAACAGCGGCGTGGCCAGCAGCGAGACGACCGCCCCGGCACCGGTCACCCACGCCAGCACCGACTCCTTCGACATGCCCGCGCCGGGTGCGAAGTCCTCCGCCTGGGAGGCCAGCAGGATCTGCAGCGGGCCGTACCAGCCCACCCAGATCGCCGCGTTGGCCAGCGCCAGGGCCGAGGTCCAGCCCCCGCCGACTCTCTCGACGGGCTCGGCGAGGGCGTCCGTCGTCCGCGCCGTCGTCATCCTCGGTTCTGCGCCCGCAGCAGGTCCCGGTACCAGGCGTACGACGCCTTCGGGGTCCGCTCCTGCGTCTCGAAGTCCACGTGGACCAGACCGAACCGCCGCGCGTACCCCTCGGCCCACTCGAAGTTGTCGAGCAGGGACCACACGAAGTAGCCGCGGAGGTCGACGCCCGCCTCGGACGCCGCGTGCAGCGCGCGCACATGGCCGTCCAGGTAGGCGATGCGCTCCTGGTCGTCGATCCCCTCGTAGGAACAGCCGTTCTCGGTGATGACGACGGGCGGCAGCCGGTCGCCGTAGCGGTCGCGGAAGCCGGTGAGGAGTTCGGTGAGGCCCTCGGGGACGACCGGCCAGCCGAAGTCCGTGGTCGGGACGTTCTCGATCTGCTTGACGGTGAAGGGCAGCTCGGCCGGGATGGAGATACCGCCGAACTCGATGTCCTCGCCCTCGGGGGCGCCCACGCGCGTCGGGGCGTAGTAGTTGACGCCGTACCAGTCGATCGGCTCGGAGATGGTCTTCAGGTCGGAGTCGATGTCCGTGCCCGGCATCAACTCGCCTATCCCCTCCGGGTATTCGCCGAGGAGGACCGGCTCCGCGAACAGGCGGTTGAGGAGCAGGTCGTAGAAGCCGGCCGCCTCCACGTCCGCCTGCTCCTGCGACGCGGGCCAGGTCGGCCCGTGCGAGTTGGCGATGCCGATGTCCGTGGCACCGGCCGCGCGCAGCGCCCGTACGGCCAGGCCATGACCCAGCAACTGGTGGTGGGCGGCCGGGAGCGCGTCGAACATCAGCTGCTTGCCGGGCGCGTGGGTGCCCAGGGCGTGGCCCAGCAGCGTGTGCTCGGCGGGCTCGTTGAGGGTGATCCACTTGCCGACGCGGTCGCCGAGCCGGGCGGCCACGACGGCGGCGTACTCGGCGAACCGCTCGGCCGTGTCCCGGTTCAGCCAGCCGCCGGTCTCCGCCAGCGACGACGGCAGGTCCCAGTGGAAGAGGGTCGGCACGGGGCGTACGCCGGCGCCCACCAGCTCGTCCACCAGCCGGTCGTAGAAGTCCAGGCCGTTCGGGGTGTTCACCCGGGGCCAGGAGATCGAGAAGCGGTACGCGCCGACACCCAGGTCGCGCAGGAGCGCCACGTCCTCCGGGTAGCGGTGGAAGTGGTCGCAGGCCACCGCCGCCGTCGAGCCGTCCTTGATCCGGCCCGGCTCGGCCGAGAAGGCGTCCCACACGGACGGCTCGCGCTCGTCCGCGGCCCCCTCGATCTGATGCGCGGAGGTCGAGACGCCCCACAGGAAGCCTGCCGGGAACTGGGGTATCGGGTCGGTCGCGTTCGTCGCCATGGGCGGATCATCCGTACCACGGGTAACGGAAGTCAACGCCCTTGGGTGAAGTGCCCGTTACGCACCCGGAGCAGCGCCGTCGGCGCGCTCACGCACCCTCCTTGAGCACCCTCCTGATCAGCTCCCGCTGCTCCTCCGACAGCGTGGGGTCCGCGCAGCGCACGACCCTGCCGTCCACCGTGATCTCGTACGAGAAACCGTCCGGCACCCCGAGCCCCGGCGAGCCCCGGCCGGTGGTGAGGGCCCGTTCGGCCAGGGCGTGCCAGTCGGGGGCATCGGGCCGCCCGGCGGTGTCCACCACCGCGTGCCGCTCGATGCCCGCGAAACCGCCCGTGCGCCGCACTTCAATCCGCATGGGTCCTGTCTAGTACGGATCGGGGCCGCGGCGCAGCACCGCCGCCGCCCGCCGCGCCCTACAGGGTCCGCACACCCACCTGCTCCCAGGCCTTCAGCACCGCCGTCAGTTCGTCGCCCTGTCCGTAGCGGTCCTTCGCCGCCTTGACCGTGAGCGTGGCGAAGTCGACGAAGAGGGCCTGCTTGTCCAGTTGGCCGCCGGTGAGGACGTCGTACCAGATCTGTCCGGCCCGCTCCCAGGCGTGGCCGCCGAGCGCGGTGGCCACGAGGTAGAACGCGTGGTTGGGGATACCGGAGTTGATGTGCACACCGCCGTTGTCGCGGCCCGTGCGGACGAAGTCGTCCATGGTCGCCGGTTGCGGGTCCTTGCCGAGGACGTCGTCGTCGTACGCCGTGCCCGGGGCCTTCATCGAGCGGAGCGCGACCCCGGTGACGCGGGGCGCCAGCAGCCCGGCGCCGATCAGCCAGTCCGCCTCGGCGGCGGTCTGGCCGAGCGTGTACTGCTTGATGAGGGCGCCGAAGACGTCCGACATCGACTCGTTGAGCGCGCCCGGCTGGCCGAAGTACGTGAGGTTCGCCGTGTACTGGGTGACGCCGTGGCTGAGTTCGTGGCCGATGACGTCGATCGGGATGGTGAAGTCGAGGAAGATCTCGCCGTCCCCGTCTCCGAACACCATCTGTTCGCCGTTCCAGAAGGCGTTGTTGTAGTCGCGCTCGTAGTGCACGGTCGCGTCCAGCGGCAGCCCGTCGCCGTCGATGGAGTCGCGGGCGAAGGACTTCCAGAACAGTTCGTACGTGGCGCCCAGGCCCGCGTACGCGCGGTTGACCGTGGCGTCCTTGCCGGGCTCGTCGCCCTCGCCGCGCACCTTCCTGCCGGGCAGGTCCGTGCCGTGGCGGGCGTCGTGGATCGTGCGGTGCGGTGTGCCCGCCTCGGCGCCGAGGGGCGCGGTGACGGACGGGGCGCCGATGACGGTGGTCAGCCGGCGGTGGGTGCGTTCGAGGGCGTCGCGCTCCAGGGTCTTGCGCGCGGCGCCGGCGAGCACCGGGTCCTCGGCCTGGGAGAGCTTGTCGAGGACATGGGGTGGGACGACTGTGCAGAAGACGGGCTCGTGGCCCCCGTTGGTGGTCATGTCCCGCACGATCGCACTCCGTCGGGGGGCTGTCACTGGGGGCAACCATGATTGGTGAAATGTCGCCGTATGGGTTACGTATCGTCCGCGTCGTGTTACTGAGGGTTGGTTTCGGGCTTTCCGCGCCGTCGTGGCTGGTCGGGCAGTTCCCCGCGCCCCTGAAGGGGTGCGCCGTCATGCCCGGTGTGGCATTGCGCACCTTTTGTCCCTTTATCTGCCTCGGTCCCGCATACTGATACGGCCCCCCGCACCGCGCTGGACTCGGCTAGGCTGCTCCGCATCATGCGTTTCGGGCTGCTTCTCCTTAGCTGCCGCGGCGAGGGCCTGTAGTCGAGGCCGACCCCCTCCCCGCGGTGCTTTGGCGTTGCGTCGTCGGCCGTCCTTTCCGGACCATCGAGGAGCCCACGCATCATGGCGAACCGCCAGCAGCCCACGTCCATGCCGATCCACAAGTACGGGCAGTACGAGCAGGTCGACATCCCCGACCGCACGTGGCCGAACAACCGGATCACCGTCGCCCCCCGCTGGCTCTCCACCGACCTGCGCGACGGCAACCAGTCCCTGATCGACCCGATGTCGCCCGAGCGCAAGCGCCGGATGTTCGACCAGCTGGTCAAGATGGGCTACAAGGAGATCGAGGTCGGCTTCCCCGCGTCCGGACAGACGGACTTCGACTTCGTACGGTCGATCATCGAGGAGCCGGGCGTCATCCCGGACGACGTCACCATCTCCGTACTGACCCAGGCCCGTGAGGACCTGATCGAGCGGACCGTGGAGTCCCTGAAGGGCGCCAAGCGGGCCACCGTCCACCTGTACAACGCCACCGCCCCCGTCTTCCGCCGGGTCGTCTTCCGTGGCTCCAAGGACGACATCAAGCAGATCGCCGTGGACGGTACGCGGCTGGTGATGGAGTACGCGGAGAAGCTGCTGGGCCCGGAGACGGAGTTCGGGTACCAGTACAGCCCGGAGATCTTCACCGACACCGAGCTGGACTTCGCGCTGGAGGTCTGCGAGGCGGTCATGGACGTCTGGCAGCCCGGTCCGGGCCGCGAGATCATCCTCAACCTGCCCGCCACGGTGGAGCGTTCGACGCCGTCGACGCACGCGGACCGCTTCGAGTGGATGGGCCGCAACATCTCCCGCCGCGAGCACGTCTGCATCTCCGTCCACCCGCACAACGACCGCGGCACCGCCGTCGCGGCGGCCGAGCTGGCGCTGATGGCCGGCGCCGACCGCGTCGAGGGCTGTCTGTTCGGGCAGGGCGAGCGCACCGGCAACGTCGACCTGGTCACCCTGGGCATGAACCTGTTCTCGCAGGGCGTCGACCCGCAGATCGACTTCTCCGACATCGACGAGATCCGTCGCACGTGGGAGTACTGCAACCAGATGGAGGTCCACCCGCGCCACCCGTACGTGGGCGACCTGGTCTACACGTCCTTCTCCGGCTCCCACCAGGACGCCATCAAGAAGGGCTTCGACGCCATGGAGGCGTCCGCGAAGGAGCAGGGCAAGACCGTCGACGACATCGAGTGGGCCGTCCCGTACCTGCCGATCGACCCCAAGGACGTGGGCCGGTCCTACGAGGCCGTCATCCGGGTCAACTCGCAGTCCGGCAAGGGCGGTATCGCGTACGTCCTGAAGAACGACCACAAGCTGGACCTGCCGCGCCGGATGCAGATCGAGTTCTCCAAGCTGATCCAGGCGAAGACGGACGCCGAGGGCGGCGAGGTCACCGGCGCCGACATCTGGGCGGTCTTCCAGGACGAGTACCTGCCCAACCCCGACAACCCGTGGGGCCGCGTCCAGGTCCGCAACAACCAGTCGACCACCGACAAGGACGGCGTGGACACGCTGACCGTGGAGGCCGAGGTCGACGGCGCGGAGACCACCCTGGTCGGCACCGGCAACGGCCCGATCTCGGCGTTCTTCCACGCGCTGCAGGGCATCGGCATCGACGCGCGTCTGCTGGACTACCAGGAGCACACGATGAGCGAGGGCGCCTCCGCGCAGGCCGCCTCGTACATCGAGGTCGCCATCGAGGACAAGGTCCTGTGGGGCATCGGGATCGACGCGAACACGACGCGTGCGTCGCTGAAGGCGGTCGTCTCCGCCGTCAACCGCGCGGCCCGCTGACCAGCCTGACCGGCGGTTTGAAAGCCCCGTTCGCCGGATTCCGGCGAACGGGGTGCGTCGTTAACCGGCCAAACCGTGTGCAGGTCGCGGGAAGGCCTCGTCCGGAGTACTGACTGCACCTCGCCGATGTGGCTAACATCACGCAAGCGCGGCAATGTTGCCGAGGGGGCACTTCCCGCGCCCAAGGGGCCGTGTGTGGGGGAGTTACGGAGGTGCGACGTGCTGCCAGGACCGGACCCGATCGGCCGTGCCGCCGCGCTCGCCCGCGACGGGCGGACCAGCCGTGCCACCGGCTTCTCGCGTGTGCTGGGGACCCGGATCGCGTGGACGGGCGTCGGTGACGGCGAGTTCTTCTGCCCCGGCTGCGGAGGCGACCGCAACTACCAGCGCCTCACCGGCCGCCGCCGCTTCACCCTCCTCGGCGTCCCCGTGCTGGCCCGCGGCGAGACCGGGCCCGTCGTCGAATGCGCGGCCTGCCGCCGCCACTACACCGTCGACGTCCTCGACCACCCCACCACCACCCGGTTCTCCGCGATGCTCCGCGACGCCGTCCACACGGTCGCCCTCGCCGTCCTCGCGGCCGGCGGCACCTGCTCGCGCACCTCGCTGACCGTCGCCGCCGGCGCCGTCCGCTCCGCCGGGTTCGACGACTGCACGGAGGACCAGCTCGGCGCCCTGGTCGAGGCCCTGGCCGCGGACACGGGCCGCGTCCACGGCGAACCCTGCGGCCCCGGTCTGGCCATAGAGCTCCATGAGGCCCTGGACCCGCTGGCACCCCACCTCGCCCCGACCGGGCGCGAGGCGATCCTGCTCCAGGGCGCGCGGATCGCCCTGGCGGACGGGCCGTACACCCCGGCGGAACGGGACGCGCTGGCCACGGTGGGAGCGGCGCTCACGATCTGCGCCGACGACGTGACCCGCCTCCTCGCGGCGGCCCGGACGCCGTCCTGACCTGACCAGGGCCCCGTCTCAGCGGGACCGCGTTCCAGCAGGACACCGCCCAGACCACTCCGCCGTGCACGCATACGTCCCGAAGTCGTCCGTGCGCCCTGTGGGGGCACGGCGGCTCGTGATCGTGGCGTACGAGTCGGGATGCCCCCGGCTCCCGGGGTCTGGCTCCTGTGGGGCCTCAGAGCAGGCCCGCCGCCGCCAGGTACTTGCCGACCCGCTCGGTCTCCGCCTCCGACAGGGGGATCTGGGGTTCCGCCGTGGCCGGGCAGGCGATGACGCCGCGCAGGTGCAGGGCGGCCTTGAAGGCGCCGAGGGCGGAGGACGAGCCGCCCATGCGGGCCGGGTCCCCGGCGCCGACCATGCCGAAGAGGGCGCACAGGCGCTCCTGTTCGGCGCGGGCCCGGTCCAGGTCGCCGGCACGGAAGAGGCGGTGGAGGCGGACGTACCCGGCGGGATCGACGTTCGCCAGCCCCGGCACCGCGCCGTCGGCGCCCAGGGCCAGCGCGGAGTCCACGAGGAGTTCGGAGCCGGTGAGGCAGCTGAAGCCGGTGACGGCGGGATCGGTACGCGCGCCCGTGACGACCCGGCGGAACGCGGCCAGGTCGCCGCTGGAGTCCTTCAGGCCGGCGAGGACCCCGTCCGCCGCCAGCTCCAGGACCACCTCGGCGGGCAGCGTGCAGTGGACGGCGACCGGGATGTCGTAGGCGAAGACGGGGACGGGGGAGCCGGCGGCGAGCAGCCGGTAGTGGCGGGAGATCTCCGCGGGGTGGGTGCGCGCGTAGAAGGGGGCGGTCGCCACGACGGCCTCCGCCCCGGCGGCGGTCACGGCGCGGACGTGGTCCAGGACGCGCGGCGTGGTCATGTCGATCGCCCCGGCGAGGACCGGGAGTTGGCCGCCGACGTGAGCGACCGCGGTCTCCACGACCCGCCGCCGCTGCGCGTCCGTCAGGAAGGCCGCCTCCGACGACGAACCGAGCACGAACAGCGCGTCCACCCCGCCCGCCACGAGATGGTCGACCAGCCGGACCAGTGAGGGGACGTCCACCTCGCGGTCCGGTGTCAGAGGCGTGCAGACGGGCGGGATGACACCGGTCAGCGGGGCGGGGAAGGTCATGGCGGCTCCCTGGTGCTGGACTTCGCTGGACGTCGCTGGGCATCGCGGACGGCGTCCGGCGCGGGCGCGGCCACCGCCTGGGCGACCAGGTCCCGCGTCGAGTCCGTCTCCTGCACAGGATGGTGGCAGCGGAAGCGGTGTCCGGGGGCCGACGCGGCCGCGAAGTCCGGCATGATCTCCGCGCAGACGTCGTCCGCCTTCCAGCAGCGGGTACGGAACGGGCAGCCGCTCGGCGGCCGGGTCGCCGACGGGACGGGGCCCACCAGGGGGATCGGGTCGATCGGGTCCAGCAGGCCCGGCGTCGCCGAGAACAGCGCGCGGGTGTACGGGTGCCGGGCGCGGCCGGTGACCAGGGCCGCCGGGGTCTCCTCCACGATCCGGCCCAGATACATGGTGACCACCCGGTCGCTCATCCGCCGTACCGTCTGGATGTCGTGCGAGACGAAGACCAGCGCCAGACCGAGGCGTTCCCTGAGGTCCAGGAGCAGGTTGAGGATCTGGGCGCGGACCGAGACGTCCAGCGCGCTCGTCGGCTCGTCCGCGACCACCAGCTCCGGGTCGAGCGCCAACGCCCGTGCGATCGCCACGCGTTGCCGCTGGCCGCCGGAGAGCTGTCCGGGCAGGCCGTCCGCGAGCGCCGGGGGCAGGCCGACCAGGGACATCAACTCCCGCACCCGGTCCTCCCGTTCGGCCGGGGTGCCGCGCCGGTGCACGTCCAGCGGGTCCCGCAGGATCCGGCGGACCGTCAGCCGGCGGTTCAGGGCCGTCGACGGGTCCTGGAAGATCATGCCCGTGCCGCCGCCGACGGTCGCCCGGCGCTCGCCCGGCGACATCGACCACAGGTCGCGCCCCCGGAACGCCACCGTCCCGGCCGTCGGCCGGTCCACCCCCACCAGCAGCTTCGCCAGCGTCGACTTGCCGCACCCCGACTCGCCCACCACGCCCACCGTCTCACCGGGCGCGATCACCAGGTCGGCGCCGGTCAGGGCGTACACCCGGTCCCGGGTGAACAACCCGCCGCCGCGCGCCCGGTGGACGACATGGGCGCCGGAGACCTCCACGAGCGCGTTCACCTGACCGTCTCCCTCCCGTCCATGAGGTCCACCACCGGGTGGTGGCAGGCCGCCGTGTGCGTACGGCCGCCCAGCAGGGCGGGGGCCGTCGTACGGCAGACCTCGCTCGCCCGGGGACAGCGGTCGGCGAAGCGGCAGCCCGCCGGGAAATCGGCGGGGGCGGGGACGACACCCCTGATCTGGGTCATCCGCTCGGCCGCCGACTCCAGGGAGAGGACGCTGCCCAGCAGCCCGCGCGTGTAGGGATGGGAGGGCCGTTCCACCAGGTCCGCCGTCACGCCCGTCTCGACGATCTGTCCGCCGTACATCACCACCACCCGGTCGGTCACGTCCGCGACCAGGGCCAGGTCGTGGGAGACGAGGATCAGCGCGAAGCCGAGTTCCGCGCGCAGCCGCAGCAGCAGTTCGATGATCTGGGCCTGCACGGTGACGTCGAGCGCGGTCGTCGGCTCGTCGGCCACGATCAGCCGGGGGGCGCGGGACAGGGCCATCGCGATGAGGACGCGTTGGCGCTGGCCGCCGGAGAGTTCGTGCGGATAGCTGCGCAGGGTGCGGTCGGGGTCCAGGCCGACCAGGCGCAGCAGTTCGGGCGCGGGGCGTCTGCCGCCCCTGCGCACCACCTGCTTCAGCTGGGCGCGGACGGTCATCGCCGGGTTCAGCGAGGACAGGGCGTCCTGGTGGACCATCGCCATCTCGTGGCCGAGCAGCCGGCGCCGGACCCGCATCGGCTCGCCCACCAACTGCCGCTCACCGAAGAGGACCTGGCCGCGTACGCGGGCGCCCCTCGGTTGCAGGCCCATCACCGTCAGCGCGGTCAGCGACTTGCCGCAGCCCGACTCGCCGACCAGGCCCAGCACTTCACCGGGGCGGACCTCGAAGCTGATGCCGTCGACGATGTCCACGCCCCCGTGCCGTTCGTCGAAGCCGATCGCCAGGTCCCGCACGGCCAGCACGGGCCGGCCCTCGGGGAGGGGACGGGCCCGGGAGCGCAGCCGCACGGCCGCCTCGGCCAGACCGGGCAGCTCCGCAACCTCGCCGCCGCCCGCAGCCTCTCCGCCCACCGCTTCCGCGCCACCACCGATCCCGGCGCCCTCCAATCGGCCGGCCTGCTCCTGTGGTTCCGGTCGGTCGGCCTGCTCCTGTGCGTCCAGCCAGCCGCCCCGCTCCTCTGCGTCCAGCCGGTCCGCCCGCTCCCGTGGTTCCGGTCGCTCCGTTTCCTTCAGCGGCTCCGGTCCTCCCGGCCCCGTGTCCCGCGCCGCCGGTGCGGCCCACGCGTCGGAGACGCCCTCGGAGAGGATGTTCAGGCAGAGGACGGTGACCAGCATCAGCAGGCCGGGGAAGACGGTCGCCCACCAGCCGCCGGTCAGCACCATGTTCTTGCCGTCCGCGATGACACTGCCCCAGGACGGGTCCGGCGGCCGTACGCCCGCGCCGATGAAGGACAGCGACGCCTCGAAGACGATCGCCTCGGCGACCTGGACGGTGCAGAACACGAGCACCGGGGCCGCGCAGTTGATCGCCACGTGCCGGACCACGATGTGCGGGGTGCGGGCCCCTATCACCCGCTCGGCGGTCACATAGTCCTCGCCGTACTGGTCGAGGACGTTGGCCCGGACGACCCGGGCGACCGGCGGGGTGAACAGGAACGCGATCGCGCAGATCAGCACGGTGATCCCGCCGCCGAAGACGGCCACCAGGACGGCGGCCAGCGCGATGCCGGGGAACGCCATGACCACGTCCAGGCAGCGCATCAGCGTCTCGTCGACCGCCTTGCGGGAGGTCGCCGCGACGGCGCCGACGACCGCGCCCACGACGAGGGCCAGCGCGGTCGCGCCGAGTCCGATCGCCAGCGACCAGCGGGCCCCGTACATCAGCCGGCTCAGGATGTCCCGGCCGAGGCTGTCCTGGCCCATCCAGTGGTCGGCGGAGGGCGCGCCGGTGCCGCCGACCAGGCTCCGCTGGTCGAGGGGGTCGTACGGGGCGAGCCACGGGGCGAGGAGCGCGGTGAGGACCACGACCGCCAGGAAAGAGACCGCGATCCGGGACAACGGCGGCAGCCCGCGCCAGGAGCGCGGCCGGACACCGGGCCGGGACAGGGCCTCGGTCAGGCGCCTGCGCGTGGTCACGATCAGACCGAACATCAGGGCATCAGCTCCCGCCCGAGTGCCTGTACACGACGGGTTGCGACACGACGGGTTGCGGCCCACGGCCCACGTCCCTCGGAGGGCGTCAACTCGCCTCCCTGATACGGGGGTTCACCAGCAGATAGAGGACGTCGATCACGAGGTTCACGACCACGAAGCCGACCGCCGTGGTCAGGACGACCCCCTGGACGACCGCCGGATCGCCGTTCTTCACGGCGTCGATCATCAGCTTGCCCATGCCCGGCAGCGAGAAGATCGTCTCGATGACGACCGCGCCGCCGAGCAGATAGCCGACGCGCAGCCCCAGCACGGTCAGCGGGTTGATCAGAGCGTTCCGCAGCACGTTCCGGCCCACCACCACCCGGGGCGGCAGACCGCTGCCGATCGCCGTCCGTACGTAGTCCTTGTCCAGCTCCTCGACGACCGCCGTCCGCACGATCCGGGTGAGCTGCGCCGCCACCGGCAGCGAGAGCGCGAGCGCCGGCAGGGTCATCGTCCGCAGCCACCCCGTGAAGGAGTCCGCCGGGTTGACGTACCCGCCCGTCGGGAACCAGCCCAGGTCCACCGCCAGGTACTGGATCATCAACAGCGCCAGCCAGAACCCGGGCGCGGCCACCCCGGTCAGCGACACCACCCGGATGAACTGGTCCGGCACCCGGTCCCGGTGGATCGCCGCCGTCACCCCGCCGAGCAGCGCCAGCACGACCGCGATCCCCAGCCCGAGGAAGGTCAGCTGGAGCGTGAGCGGCAGCGCGGTCGTCACCTGGTCGACCACGGGGGCCCGGGTGAGCGCGCTGATCCCCATGTCCCCGTGCAGCAGATCGCCGACGAAGCCGGCGTAGCGGACCGGCAGCGGGTCCAGCAGCCCGTTCTCCTCCCGGAACTCGTGCAGCTGCTCCGGCGTGGGATTGGCCCCCTGGAAGAACGCGGACGCCGGATCGACGTCCGAGAACCGCATGACGACGAAGACGAACAGGATGATCCCGAGCAGCAGCGGGACGAGCAGGGCGATCCGCCGCAGCAGGATGCGCAGGACGGCGATCACGCTAGACCCACTTGGCCTGGAGCAGGTTGATCCCCGGATACGGCTGTGCCCTTATCCCCGACAGCCGCTTCGGGTTCCACGCGGTCATCAGCTCGTTGTGCACCACCGGGTAGAGCACGGCCTGTTCGGCGACGACGTCGATGCAGTCCTGGACCATCGTCCTCTTGCGGTCGGCGTCCGGTTCCCGCGTCGCCCGGTCCATGTCCTTGAAGAGCGCCTTGGCCACCGGATCGTCGGCCCACCGCGCGTACTGCATCCACAGGTTCTGCGGACCGTAGTTGTAACGCATGATCAGATCCGCGTCGAGCCCGAACTGGTTGGGGTTCGAGGCGGCGGCGACCACCTGGTAGTCCTGCTTCTGGTCCATCTTCGTGAAGACGGCGGTGGTCTCCTGCGGCGAGAGCGTCGTCTCGACCCCGATCGCGTCCCAGGACGCCTTGATCGTCGGCAGACAGTCCAGGATCCAGCTGACGTTCACCGCCAGGATCTCGATCCGCAGCCCCTTCACCCCGGCCTCCGCCAGCAGGGCCTTCGCCCTGTCGGGGTCGTACGTGTACACGCTCTTGGCCGGCCGGTAACTCGGGTTCCCCTCGTCGAGGAACGAACTCGCCGGCTTCCCGTGCCCCTTGAGCGCCACCTCGATCATCTTGTCGCGGTCGATCGCGTGGTGCAGTGCCTGCCGCACCCGGACGTCGTCGAAGGGCTCGCGCCGGGTGTTGAACATCAGGAAGAGGTTGTTCATCCCGGAGCCGCCCTGGACGGACATGCCGCCCTTCTCCAGCTGCCCGATGTTGGCGTAGGGGATGTTGTCGGCGATCTGCGCGCCCGCGCTCGCCCCGGAGATCTTCGCCACGCGCGGGGCGGCGTCCACGATGGTCAGCCAGTTCATCTTCTTGAAGGCGGCCGGGCGGGGGCCGTTGTAGTCGGCGTACGCCTCGAAGGTGGTGTTGGACTTAGGGTGGTGCGCGGTCTGCCGGTACGGCCCCGAACCGATCGCCTTGCCCTTGATGGCCTCCTCCCAGGCACCCGGCCGGGAGAAGACGTGCTTCGGCATGATCTTCGCCAGCGTCAGCCGCGCGATGCCGTCCGGGAACGGGAACCTGAGCACCAGCTCGACGGTCCGCGCGTCGATCTTCCTGACCTCCTTCAGCCAGCTCGCGAAGAAGCCCTTGGCGAGGGTCTGGGTGCCGGGGTCGAGGATGCGCTCGTACACGAAGACGACGTCGTCGGCGGTGACCGGCCGACCGTCGTGGAAGGTGGCGCCGGGCCGCAGCTCGAAGGTCCAGGACGTGCCGTCGACATCGCCCGGCACGGCCGTCGCGAGCGCCGCGTACGGCTCGCGCGAGATGGGGTCGGTGTCGAGGAGGCCCTCGTAGATGTGGTTGTTGGCGGCCATGCAGAAGGCGGACGCGGTCTGGGTCGGGTCCCAGCTGCCGTCGTTGCCGTAGCCGATGACGGCCGTCAGCGTGCCGTTTTCGCCGCCTAGGTCGCCGGTGTCGTTGGTGGACTCCGGGCCCGCCGAACAGGCGGCCAGCGACGAGGAGACGGCGGCGGCCGCGCCCAGCGCGCCGGAGTACTTCAGGAGCGACCGGCGGCTCGGCGCCGGGGCGTCACGGATCACGTCGCGCACGGTTCCTCCAGGGAGGGAGAGGAGATACGACGTCCTACGTCCTACAGGGAGCAGCGTGACCTTAGGAGCGCCCGTGGGGGCGGTCAAGAGATCGCACACGAATGGCGTACGTGCCAGAGGTGCGACCAATGACGGATCAACACCGGTGTGAAATAACGACAGTTGAGGGTCCGTTAGGAGAGGGTTTCCCAGGGTGATCACGGGGCGTTAACCTGGCGTTCCCCTGGCCCTTTCGCGTGGTTCCCGTCCGGAGGTGGGACGTCGGATGTCCGGCGAGCGTACGATGCGGCGCATGTCTCAGGAGAGCGGGAGCAGGCGTCGGCCCGAGCGGCGGGTGGGCAGCCAGATCCAGCGCGAGGTCGTGCAGCTGATCCTCGACCGCGGGCTCCGGGCGGGCGCGCCCCTGCCCACCGAGACGGAGCTGATGGAGGACCTCGGCGTCAGCCGCAACTCCGTCCGCGAGGCCCTCAAGGCCCTCCAGGCCCTCGACATAGTCGACATCCGGCACGGCTACGGCACCTACGTCGGCGAGGCCTCCCTCACCCCCCTCGTCGACGGCCTGACCTTCCGCACCCTGGCCCGGCCCGACGGCGACACCGCCGCGCTCGCCGAGATCCTCCAGGTCCGCGAGGTGCTGGAGGACGGTCTCGTGCGACGGGTCGCGGGCACCCTCACGGACGACGAACTGGACGCGCTCGCGGCGGTCGTCGACCGGATGGAGGCGGCCGGGCAGGCGGGCGAACCCGTCGCCGAACTCGACCGCGACTTCCACGAACTCCTCTACGCCTCCCTCGGCAACGCGCTCATCCCGCAGCTCCTCGGCGCCTTCTGGACCGTCTTCCTGCGGGTCGCGGGCGCCCGCGGCTGGACCGACGACCCCACCCCCGAGCTGACGGTCCGCCGCCACCGGGACATCGTGGCCGCCCTGCGCGCCCGCGATGTCGAGGGCGCCCAGCGGGCGATGTCCGACCACTTCAGAGGCATCGAGGCGAGGGCGGCGCAGGCCTCGCGGGGGGTGGGCTAGGCCATGGGGGAGAACCCGGCCGGGCCGTGGGACCCCGCCGACGCCGGTGTGCTGCGGCTGCCCTCCGGGCGGCTGGTGCGCGGCCGGGGGCTGCGCCGGCCGCTGCCCGACGGCCCGGTCCCCACCTACGCCGTGTACCTCCTCGGCAAGGAGCCGCCCGAAGTCCCCTGGGAGTCCCGCTGGTTGCGCTGGCCCGACTTCCGGCTGCCCGGCGACCGGGCGGAGGCGGACCGGGTGCTGCGGGACGCCTGGGAACGGTCCGCCGTCGACCGGGTCGAGCTCGCGTGCGGTGGCGGCAGGGGCCGCACGGGTACGGCGCTGGCCTGTCTCGCCGTTCTCGACGGCGTACCGCCCGAGGAGGCCGTGGCGTACGTGCGCCGGCACTACGACCGGCACGCGGTGGAGACGCCGTGGCAGCGGAGGTATGTGCGGAGATTCGGCTGAGTGCCGGCTGAGCCCCGCTGAGCCCCGCGGAGTGCCGGCTGAGCGCCGGGGGAGGCCCGGGAGGAGGGGCCGGAGCGGGTAAATCGTTTCCTCATGATCCTTTCCGGATATTCGGCAGGTAATCCGAAGAAAGCGGTCCATGAGGGAGGTTCGGGCGGCACCATGAGGCAGGAGATCACTCTGCTGATCCGGCCCGAACACGCCCGTCGAACTCACCCCTGAGGCCGTCAGTGACGACACCACCTTCTCCGCCCACGCCACCCGCCCCGTCCGACTCCCGATGGCACACCGTCGGGATCATCGTCGCGGCCGTCATCACCGCGGCGGCGACCGTCACGGCGGGACTGATGAGCGCCGATTCCGAGAAGACCGAGTCCGAGGCCGGGCGATCCGTCCAGGCGACGGCACCGGTGGAGTCGCCCACCCCGGCCGCCGACCCCACACCCACCCCCTCCGTGATATCCACCCCGCCCTCGACACCACCTTCGGCCCCGCCCCCCACGCCCACCCCCACGCAGCCCACCGTCCAGGCGGAGCGTCCGGCAACGGAGTTGGCCGGAACCTGGGTGGGGACCGCCACGGAGTCCAACAACGACTCGACCGACTCCTACCGCGTGCGGCTGGAGCTGACCGGGGGCGCCGTCAGCGGGGACATCGGTGAGGTCCACTACGAGATGCGGGACTCCCGGTGCCAGGGCGACCTGACCCTGCTGGCGGTGGACCCGGTCAGCGAGGCCCTCTCCCTCGGCGAGTACATCCGGACCGGCAACTGTGTGAAGGGCGGGCGGATCACCCTCACCCCGCTGTCGGACGGCACCCTTGACTTCGCCTACACCGGCGCCAAGGTCGACGGCTCCCAGCAGTCGGTGAACGCCGTTCTGGCGAAGGTCCGCTGAGGACGGCGGACCCTCCTCCCCGCCGCCCCTGCCCGCCCCATCCGCAGGGTGCTGCCCCTGGCCCCGCTACGGGGTTTGCCGCCGAGGCGACAACGGGGGCGGGGTGCAGCCCTCGGGGATGGGACGGGTAGGGGCGGCGGGGACGGAAGGCCCCCGGGCCAGGTCCGGCTAGGGGCCGGTGCTCGCGGGCCCGTACAGCGCGTTCGGCGCGCCCGTCATCAGCGCCCAGTACCTGTCCCCGTACGACCAGTGCCACCACTCGGTCGGGTAGTTGACCAGCCCGGCCGTGATGAGCGCCGCCGAGAGGGTGCGCCGGTTGCGGCGGGCCGTGTCGGAGATGTTGGGCGCGTCGGTGTAGCAGGCGTCGTCGCTCTCCTCGGGGCTGGCGTCCAGGCGCGTGCCCATGTCGAGTTCCTCCCCGGCGGCCGTGCACAGGGTGAGGTCGACCGCGGCGCCGGCGACATGCGGCCCGATCTCCGGCGGGGAGAGTGAACGGCTGGTCTGCACGCGGAGGTGCTCCTCCGTCCAGTCGGGGTTGGCGAGCCGCAACTCGGCGGCGTACCGCTCGAAGTAATGGATCTGCAGGGCCAGCGGCCGGTACCCCTCGGTGACCAGCAGCCGCAGCCCGTCGGGCAGCAGCCGGGCGGCCCGCGCGAGACGCCAGGCGACGCCCTCACGGAGATGCGCGTACGCCCCCTCGGGGTCGGCCTGACGGGAGTCGACCACCACGAAGGGCAGCTCCCTCAGATCGACGAGGGGCTCACCGCACTCCTGGACCGGGACACCGGCGACCTCGGGGTCGCTCATGAGGATGATCGAAGGCATGCGTCGTCTTCCACCGGGCGGGAGGTGTGCTGCGTCGGGGTGCGCGGCAGCACCCCGGGGAGGGACTTGATCCCCTGATGTCCCTCCCCGGGGGCTTCCCCCCTTGAGTGGTGGTTCGTGGCCTGGCTCCGGGCGTCCCCCCAGCCCGTCCTGCTCGTGCGATTCCACTGTTGTCACGTTCCCACCGGTCCGTCCCCTGTGCGCTCCGGTGGGCCGACCGGCCGGGCGGTGGTCGCCCGGCCGATCCGTTGTTCCCCCGAGAACACCGAGAATGGCGGACTCCGCTGGAAGTTCTCTGCAAGTCCGCCGCAAGCGGGTTTCGGCCTGCCCGACCGTCCGGATCGCGCCGTGGACACCCGCGTTTACGTATCCACGTACGCAATTCCACGGATCCCGTGCCACCTTGGGCGCACGGATGCTGATCTTCCGCAGGGGAGAGGGGACAACGGTGGCCGGTCGCACCGACGCTTCATTGCTGGGCAGGGCCGTCAGGGGCGGTCCGCCGTTCATCGCGTGGCTCGTCGCGGGCTTCGTACTGGCACTGCCGGTCGCCCTCGCCGATCTGCCGGCCGGCCGGTACACCCTGCCCGAGCAGCCGACGCCCGCGCAGGCGGCCGTCGTGTACGGCGCCCCCTTCGCCGTCGCGTTCGGCGTGACCGCGTACACCAGGTGGTCCCGGCCCAGCCCGTGGTGGGCCTACGTCGTCCAAGCGGCGGTGGTGCTCGCGACGACCCAGGCGGCCGTGATCTGGACCGAGGCCCGGCTCGGTCTGTCGGAGTGGGACGCCCCGGGCCTGGCCCAGACCGGGGCCGCCGCCCTCACCGCCTACCTCTGCCACCGGGCGGTGCGCTGGTGGGACGACGGGGGGCTCAACGGAGGGCGGCGCCGCCCCGCGCCGGGCGAGATCTGGCACGCGTCGGTGCCGTTCCGGGAGTCCGCCGGTGAGAAGCCGCACTACTGCGTGGTGATGCGGCCCCGCCTCCGCCATGTCGAGGTCCTGCAGATCACCAGCCAGGACAAGGACCACCGCGCCGACTTCGTCCGGATCCCCAACGACGGCTGGGACTCCTCCTCCGGCAAGGCCCACTGGGTCGAGATCGGCCTGCCGCCCCGGCGCGTGCCCTACGAGAACTTCACCAGGAACCGGCCCAAGGGCCGCTGCCCGAAGCCGACCTGGCGCCAGCTGCGGGCCGGACGCCCGGCCAGTGGCGCGGTCCGTACCCTGCGGTCCCGCGTCAAGGGAGTCACACCCACGGCCACGGCTCGTACCGTTCGCGGGCCTCGCAGGCGTTGAACACCGCCATGGCCTCGGCCCGCAGCTCCTCCGCGCCGGCCCGGTCCCCGAGCGCGGCGCGGACCACCGACAGATTGCGCAGGGCGCGGGCCCGGGGGAGCGGCAGGGCGAGGACGCCCCAGAGCGCGGCGGAGGCCGTCAGCAGCCCCTCCGCGTCCGTCAGCCGCCCGTCGGCCAGCGCGCACTCGCCGAGCGTGCGCAGCGTCAGGGCCTCGCCGAAACGGTCCTCGTGGGTCCGGCAGACCTCCAGGATCTCGTGCAGCTCCGTCTCCACCTCCCGCACGTGCCCGAGCCGCAGCCGCGCCTTGGCACGGGCCCGCAGCGCGTACGCCGCCATGTGCGGGTCGCCGAGGTCGCGCAGGATCTCCAGCGCCTGCTCCGCCACCCGCGCCGCCTCCTCGTACGCGTCCAGCGAGCGGTGCACCAGGCTGAGCGTGCGCAACGCCAGCGCTTCACCGCGTCGGCTGCCGAGCCGCCGATAGGCCCGCAGCGACTCGTCGAGCAGCGGGAACGCGCCCTTCTGGTCGCCCAGTTCGAGGCGTACGGAACCGCCGTACCGGCAGGCGACGCCGACGCCTGTGTCGTCGCCGACCCGTCGGAAGCCCTCGGCGGCGTCGGTCAACGCCCTTTCCGCGTCGCGGAGTTCGCCGACCTCGCGGCAGGCGCTGCCGAGGCCCGCGAGGGCGGCGGAGCGGCCGCGTACGTCGCCGAGTTCGGTGCAGATGCGCTCGGCGGTGCGGAAGTACTCCTGGGACTCGGCGATGCGGTCCTGTTCGTAGCGGAGCTGTCCGAGGCCGATGATCAGCAGGGCCTCGCCCGAGCGGTCCTCGGCCCGGCGCGCCGCCGCGAGGGCGGCGTCGTGGCTGCGCCACCAGGCGTCGAACCGGTTCTTGATGGCGAACGAGGAGGAGCACAGGGCCGCTGCCGCTTCGCAGGCGAGGGTGTGCAGACCCATCGCTGCCGCGCGTTCCACCGCGGCGGTGAGGGTGTCGGCCTCGGCGTCGAACCAGGCGAAGGGGTCTTCGAGGGCTCGGCGGGTGGTTCGTGCGCCTACTGGGGTGGGGGGGGCTGTTGTGTCGCGGCTTTCGGCCGTGTGTGGTTGCTCGCCCAGTTCCCCGCGCCCCTTAGGGGTGAGCCTCTGTCTCAGAGTCACCGCGCCTGACGGGGACTGCTCCGTCACCCGGTCCATCAGCCACAGGCCGGCCGACAGCGCTCTGCCCACCGCCGCCGTGCGGTCGTCGGACGGGTCCTCGGCCTCCGCGCGTTCGGCGGCGTAGACGCGGACCAGGTCGTGGAGGCGGTAGCGGGGCTGGCCCACCTGGTCCCGGCCCGGGCAGGTGATCAGCTGGGCGTCCAGGAGTCGTTCGAGGACCTCCTCCGCCTCGTCCTCGGTCATGCCGGAGAGCGCGGCCACCGCCCACACGGCGACGTCGGCCGAGCCGAGCGTGGCGATCCGGCGCAGGACGCGTCGGGCGCACTCGTCCAGCGCCTGGTAGCTGAGGCCGAGCCCGGCCCGGACCTCCAGGTCGCCCACGGACAGCTCGTCCAGGCGGCGGTGTTCGTCGGCGAGCCGCTCGGCGAGGACGCTGGGCGTCCAGTGCCGCCGGGTCGCGAGGCGGGCGCCGGCGATCCGCAGGGCCAGCGGCAGCCCGCCGCACAGCTCGACGATCCGGCGGGCCGCGGCCTGTTCGCGCGGGTCGTCCGGGGTACGTTCCGGACCGGTGACCCGGGTGAGCAGTTCGAGGCCGCGGGCGTCGTCCAGGACGTCCAGGTCGGTGCGCCGCGCCCCGACGAGCCCGCCGAGCCGGGCCCGCGAGGTCACCAGGACCCCGCAGCTGGCGCTGCCCGGCAGCAGCGGCCGTACCTGGGCCTCGCCGTTCGCGTCGTCGAGGACCAGCAGGATCCGGCGTCCGGCGACCATGCTGCGGAACAGGTCGCCGCGTTCGGCCGTGTCCTCCGGCGGGTCGGCGCCGAGCGCCCGCAGCAGCCGGCCCAGGACCTCGGCGGGCGGCACGGGCTCGCTGAAGCCGTGCAGTTCGGCGTAGAGCTGCCCGTCGGGGTACGCACCGGCGACCCGGTGCGCGGCCTGCACGGCGAGCGCGGACTTGCCGACCCCGGCGGCCCCCGAGACCACGACGACGGGCATCGCCTCCCGGGCGGCGGTCAACCCCTCGACGACCCGGGCCAGTTCCTCCTCCCGGCCGGTGAAGTCGCCGATGGCGGGCGGCAGGAGCGACACCGCCCGGGGAGGGGTCGAGCCGACGGGACCCGGAGCCGCGGGCGCCGCCGTCGCGGCGAGCAGGGCCGGGTCGGCCCGCAGGATGGCCTCGTACAGGCGGTTGAGCTCCGGGCCGGGGTCGAGGCCCAACTCCTCGGCGAGCACGGCCCGCCCCTCCGCGTAGACGGCCAGCGCCTCGGCCTGCCGCCCGAGCCGGTAGAGGCCCAGCATCAGCTGCCCGCGCGGCCGTTCCCGGGTCGGATGCGCGCCCACCAGCTCGGTCAGTTCGGTGACCAGTTCCGCCTCGTGCCCACCGGTCTCCAGCTCGGCGGCGATCCGTTCCTCCAGCGCCGCCTGCCGGGCCTCCTCCAGCCGCCCGGCCTCACCCCGCAGCGCCTCCCCGACCCCGCCCAGCGCCGGGCCCCGCCACAGCTCCAGCGCCCGGCGCAGCAGCCGCGCGGCCTCCGTGTGGTCGCCTTCGGCGGCGGCCCGCCGCCCGTCGGCCGTGCGGGCCTCGAACTCCGCCAGATCGACCCGGCCGACGCCGGGCCGCATCACGTATCCCGGCGGCCGGGTCTCGATCGCCTCCGCCGCCTCAGGGGGCAGCGCCCTGCGCAGGGCCGACACATACGTCTGCACCAGCGCCCGCGCCGTGTCCGGGGGTTCGTCCCCCCAGATCACGTCCACGAGCGCGTCGGCGGGCACCACCTGTCCGGCGCGCAGCAGCAGCACGGCCAGCAGCGCGCGCGGTTTCGGGCCGCCCAGCCGCAGGGGTCCGTCACCGTGCCATGCCTCGACCGGGCCGAGCAGTCGGAATTCCAGCTCCACGGGTCCCCATCTTCCGTGCTGTCGGACCGCCGGGACAGCGGTTGCTCACGCACCGTCCGACGCTCGTGTACGGCGAGTGGTTTCCCATGCCGCGCGATGCGCCGCGGAGTTGTCGGAAAACGGGGCAACCGAAGGGAATCTTAGGGGGACGACGCGGAGATTCCCCACGTGTGTGAGGACCACATGTGGCGATGCTGTGAGGACCGCCGGGCTACGCGTGCACGGGGTACGACGCCTGGAAGGCCGGCCGACGGTCCGCGCCGGCGCCGAGCGGACCGAGGAGGTCGTCGAGGGCGAGGAACTCCTCCCGATCGGGCCGGCCGCTCGCCTCCGCCAGCCGGCCGACGACGAGGCCTCCAGCTCCCGCACCCGCTTGTTCTTCCACACCTTGTCGGCCGGCCTCCTCGTGCGCGGAGCCGGCGGATCGGTGGAGTGTGACGAATTCACGGGATGTGTCCACCGGTCCGCGGGGGTCGGCGGGCGAATTCAACGCGTCCGCGTCGACCCGGAGTTGTGCGGGACAGACTCCAGCTGAGTTTAGACACAGCGGGTCATCGAGGAGATGCGAAGAGTGAAATTCGATGGCGCGGGGGAGCACCGTGAAGGCAGGTGGAGAAGGCTCGGGGACGGTACTCGGCGGGCGCGTCGAAGAGGCGGAGGAATCGGTGGAGGAATTGCGGCGGACGGCCGAAAAGGCGGGAATTGTTCTGCCGTCGCCGGGCCTCTCGGCGGCGGCCCTGCGGTGAACGGCAACGGGAGGAAACCGGCGATCGGCACCTACGCGGTGGACACCCGCACCGGGCAGGTCGGCCGCGTCATGGGCCACGAGGGGCCCTACGTACAGCTCCGGCCGGTCGGCGGCGGAAGGGAGTGGGACTGCGCCCCCGAGGTCGTACGGGCCGCGACGACCATAGAACGGCTGCGGGCCGCGACGGCCTACGAGAACGCACGCAGCCGGGGCGAGGTCCCTTGAAGAGGTGACCGCCGGACGAGGTCCCGCCGCGCCCGGGCCGTAGGCGAGAATGGGCGGCATGAGCCTTTTCCGGGACGACGGTGTCGTGCTGCGCACCCAGAAGCTGGGTGAGGCGGACCGGATCATCACGCTGCTCACCCGTGGGCACGGGCGGGTGCGGGCCGTGGCGCGCGGGGTACGGCGGACCAAGTCCAAGTTCGGGGCGCGGCTCGAACCCTTCTCCCACGTGGACGTGCAGTTCTTCGCACGGGGCAGCGAGCTGGTCGGACGCGGGCTGCCCCTGTGCACCCAGAGCGAGACCATCGCTCCCTACGGCGGCGGCATCGTGAGCGACTACGCCCGCTACACCGCCGGGACGGCCATGCTGGAGACCGCCGAGCGGTTCACGGACCACGAGGGCGAGCCCGCCGTGCAGCAGTACCTGCTGCTCGTCGGCGGGCTGCGCACCCTCGCCCGCGGCGAACACGCCCCGCACCTGGTCCTCGACGCCTTCCTGCTGCGCTCCCTCGCCGTCAACGGCTACGCCCCCACCTTCAGCGACTGCGCCAAGTGCGGCATGCCCGGCCCGAACCGTTTCTTCTCCGTCGCTTCCGGAGGCTCCGTCTGCGTGGACTGCCGGGTGCCCGGCAGCGTCGTACCCTCGCCACAGACGCTGGAACTGCTCGCCGCGCTCCTTACGGGAGACTGGGAGACCGCGGACGCGAGCGAGCCGCGGCACGTCAGGGAGGGCAGCGGGCTGGTGTCCGCCTATCTGCACTGGCATCTGGAGCGCGGCCTGCGCTCCCTTCGGTACGTGGAGAAGTCGTAGGCACGACCGACCCACCGGCACCCCTAAGGAGACGAGAAGCACATGGTGGTACGCGGGTTCCTCGGGCGTCAGCGCCGCGAGTACAAGGCGCCGACGCCGCACCCGTCCGGCGCCCGCGCGCCCAAGCTCCCCGGCGAGCTGGTCCCCGAGCACGTGGCGATCGTCATGGACGGCAACGGCCGCTGGGCCAAGGAGCGCGGGCTGCCGCGCACCGAGGGCCACAAGGTCGGCGCCGAGCGCGTGCTCGACGTCCTCCAGGGCTCGATCGAGGTCGGCGTCCGCAACATCTCCCTCTACGCCTTCTCCACCGAGAACTGGAAGCGCTCGCCCGACGAGGTCCGCTTCCTGATGAACTTCAACCGCGACTTCATCCGCAAGACCCGCGACCAGCTCGACGAACTCGGCATCCGGGTCCGCTGGGTGGGCCGGATGCCGAAGCTGTGGAAGTCGGTCGCCAAGGAACTGCAGGTCGCGCAGGAGCAGACCAAGGACAACGACCTGCTGACGCTGTACTTCTGCATGAACTACGGCGGCCGGGCCGAGATCGCCGACGCGGCCCAGGCCCTCGCCGAGGACGTCCGCGCGGGCCGCCTCGACCCCTCCAAGGTCACCGAGAAGACCTTCGCGAAGTACCTCTACTACCCGGACATGCCGGACGTCGACCTCTTCCTGCGCCCCAGCGGCGAGCAGCGCACCTCCAACTACCTGCTCTGGCAGAGCGCCTACGCCGAGATGGTCTTCCAGGACGTGCTGTGGCCCGACTTCGACCGCCGCGACCTGTGGCGGGCGTGCGTGGAGTTCGCCTCCCGCGACCGCCGTTTCGGCGGCGCCGTCCCGAACGAGGAACTCCTCGCGATGGAAGCCGCGATGGAGGGCCGGACGGAGGACCGGGCGGAGGGCTGACCGTGACGCGGGCCGGCGGGGAGAACGTGGAGCTGGTGTACCGGGCGGCGGTCGGGGACTTCCGCGAGGCGGTACGCGTCTCCACGCGCGCCTCGGCCGCCGGCCGGTGGGGCCGGGGACTGCTGTTGTTCGCCGCCGGGGCGGGCCTGTTCGTCGCGGTCGTGACGCTCGCCCTGGGCGCCGTGCCCGACGCGCGGGCCCTGGTGATGCCGATGGCGGCTGCGGGCGGCCTCGTCCTGCTGCCGCGGCTCCAGGCCCGCCTCCTGCACCGGCGGGCGGCGGCCCTCGGGCAGCACCGCGCCGTGCTGGACCCGTGGGGCGTGACGGTCGCGCACGACCGGGGCACCGAGCGCCCGGCCCGCTGGTCCCAGGTCTCCCGGTACGCGGAGACCCCGCACACCTTCGTCCTGCTCAGCGGCGCCCACGCGCCCCGTCTCACCGTGCTCCCCAAGCGCGGCCTGGCGACCCCCGCGGACGCCGACCGACTCCGCGCCGTGCTGACCCGCGAGGGCCTGACCCGGCTGTAGGGCGGGGGCGCGGGATGAAAGGCGCGGGGCGAAGCCCCCGGCCTTTCAGGGGCGCGGGGAGCTGCGCGAGAAGCCCCACGCACCCGCACCCGCCGACGCGCCCTGGGCGCGGGAGACGGGCCCGGTGGGCCCAGGGCGCCCCCTACGACGTCTTGGCCGCGCAGTCCGCGCAGGTGCCGAAGATCTCCACCGTGTGCGCGACGTTCACGAAGCCGTGCTCGGCGGCGATCGCGTCGGCCCACTTCTCGACCGCGGGGCCCTCGACCTCCACGGCCGCGCCGCACATCCGGCAGACCAGGTGATGGTGGTGCTCGCCGGTCGAGCAGCGGCGGTACACGGACTCGCCGTCGGAGGTGCGCAGGACATCGACCTCGCCCGCGTCGGCGAGGGACTGCAACGTGCGGTACACGGTGGTGAGCCCGACCGAGTCGCCCTTGTGCTTGAGCATGTCGTGGAGTTCCTGCGCGCTGCGGAACTCGTCGACCTCGTCCAGTGCCGCGGCCACGGCCGCCCGCTGGCGGGTGGAACGACCTCGTACAGGTCCGGCGGTCGTCACCGTTGCCTCCTCACGTAGCGGTCTCGCGGGGGCCATTGTGCCAGCCCCCGCCGACCCCGTTCAGCCGCCGGTCATCCCGCGGACCCCTCCACGGAGCCCCGGGCGGCCGGAACCGTGTCCTTCGCCACACCTGTCCCGGCGGCCTCCCGGGCCTGCGGGACCCCGCACTCCGCCGGGTCCCCGGGCGCCGTCTCCAGGGCCCGCGCGCGGCGCCTGGCCAGCGGTGTCGCCAGCGCGGTCAGCACCATGAACGCGGCGATGGCGAGCAGCACGATCGTCGCGCCGGGCGGCACGTCCTGGTAGTACGAGGTGACCGTGCCGCCGATCGTCACGGTCACCCCGAGCGCGACGGCGATCGCGAAGGTCGCCGCGAAACTGCGGGTGAGCTGCTGTGCGGCGGCGACGGGCACCACCATCAGCGCGGACACCAGCAGCAGTCCGACGACGCGCATGGCGACCGTCACGGTCACCGCCGCCGTGACCGCCGTGAGCAGGTTCAGCGCCCGCACCGGCAGACCGGTGACCCGGGCGAACTCCTCGTCCTGGCTGACCGCGAACAGCTGCCGGCGCAGCGCCAGCGTGATCACGATCACGAACGCGGCGAGCACGCAGATCGCGGTGATGTCCTCCTGCGACACGGTCGACAGCGAGCCGAAGAGGAACGACATCAGGTTGGCGTTGGTGCCGCCGGGCGCGAGGTTGATGAGCATCACACCGCCGGCCATGCCGCCGTAGAAGAGCATGGCGAGCGCGATGTCGCCGCGCGTCCTGCCGTACCAGCGGATCAGCTCCATGAGCACCGCGCCCACCACGGACACCAGCGTCGCCATCCACACCGGCGACCAGGAGAGCATGAAGCCGAGGCCGACGCCGGTCATCGCGACATGGCCGATGCCGTCGCCCATCAGGGCCTGACGGCGCTGGACGAGGTAGATGCCGATCGCGGGCGCGGTGATGCCGACGAGAACGGCGGCGAGCAGGGCCCGCTGCATGAAGGCGTAGTCGAGGAATTCCATCGTGGGTGCCTTCTCAGCTCAGCAGACCCGTACGGACGGGCTCGGCGCCCGGTGCCGAGTGCGGGTGGACGTGGTCGTGGCCGGGCAGCGCGTGCTGGCCGACCGCCTTCGGGGGCGGGCCGTCGTGGGTGACACAGCCGTCGCGCAGTACGACCGCGCGGTCGATCAGCGGCTCCAGCGGACCGAGTTCGTGCAGGACCAGCAGCACGGTCGTGCCCTGGGCGACCTGCTCGCGCAGGGTCGCGGCCAGCACCTCCTGGCTGGCCAGGTCGACGCCCGCCATCGGCTCGTCCATGATCAGCAGCTCGGGTTCGGAGGCGAGGGCGCGGGCGATGAGGACGCGCTGGTGCTGGCCGCCGGAGAGGGCGTTCACCGAGTCCTTGGCGCGGTCCGCCATGCCGACCATGTCCAGGGCGTGCCGGATCGCCTCGCGGTCGGCCTTGCGGAAGATGCCGAGGCGGGTGCGGGAGAGCCGGCCGGAGGCCACGACCTCCGTGACCGTCGCCGGGACCCCGCCAGCCGCCGTGGTGCGCTGCGGCACGTACCCGACGCGCCGCCAGTCGCGGAAGCGGCGCCGGGGGGTGCCGAACAGCTCGATCTCGCCGGCGCTGACCGGCACCTGCCCGATCACCGTGCGGACGGCGGTGGACTTGCCGGAGCCGTTGGCGCCGAGCAGCGCGACGACCTCACCGCTGCGCACGGTGAGGTCGATGCCGCGCAGGACGGTGCGCGAGCCCAGTTCGGCGCGGACGCCGCGCAACGCGATGACGGGCTCGGTCATGCCTGCTGCCTCCGGATGATCAACAAGGTCACTTGGCTCCCAGGGCCGTCTGGAGGGCCTTGAGGTTGGCTTCCTGGACCGCGAAGTAGTCCTTGCCGCGCGACTTCTCCGTGATGCCCTCGATCGGGTCGAGGACGTCGGTCTTCAGGTTCGCGTCGGCGGCGATGGTCTTCGCGGTCTTGTCGCTGACCAGTGTCTCGTAGAACACCGTGGTCACACCGTCGGCCTTCGCCATCTTCTCAAGGTCCTTGACCCGGGCGGCACTCGGCTCGGACTCGGGGTCGAGACCGGAGATGGCCTCCTCGGTGAGGCCGTAGCGCTCGGCGAGGTAGCCGAAGGCGGCGTGGGTGGTGATGAAGACCTTGGTCTTCGTGTCCTTCAGCCCGCCTGCGAACTGGTCGTTCAGCGCGCCCAGCTTCTCGACCAGGGCCTCGGTGTTGGTCTTGTAGGTGTCCGCGTGGTCCGGGTCGGCCTTCTCGAAGGCGGCGCCGACACCCTTGGCGACCTCGGCGTACTTCACGGGATCGAGCCAGATGTGCGGGTCCTTGCCCTCAAGCTCCTCGTTCTCGTGCTCGTCGTGCTCGGCGGAGTGGCCGCCGACCTCGTTGCCGTGGTGCTCCAGGTCGGTCAGCGTGGCGGCGTCGATCTTCGTCTCGTGGCCGGACTGCGCGACCGCCTCGTCGACGGAGGGCTGCAGGCCCTTGAGGTAGAGCACGGCGTCCGACTCCTGGAGCGCGGCCGTCTGCTTGGCGCTGATCTCCAGGTCGTGCGGCTCCTGGCCGGGCTGGGTCAGACTGGTGACGTTCACGTGCTTCCCGCCGATCTGCTCGGCGAGGAAGGCCATCGGGTAGAACGACGCGACGACGTCGAACTTGTCGGTGTTGCCCGCGGCGGCGCTGTCGCCGCCGCACGCGGTGAGAGTGGTGAGGCCGAGAGCGGCGGCCGCGGTCGCCGCCGCGGGTATCAGAAGGCGTCGTCGTACTACGTTCATGACAGTCATTTTCATCTTGTCTGGAAACGATTGTCAACAAGCCTGGTGGTAAGCCCTTGGTAAGGCGTTTGTCCGGCATCGGCCGTCTCCTTCTCCGAACCGATTTGATCCGAGGGCAGCCCCCGCCGGTAACCTGAAGCATTCGCTCTGAAGCGCGTCCGCTTCCTCCAGGAGCGCATCGCTTCGTCGCCCGTCGTCGTAATGAAGAGAGCACCGTGGCCGCCGACAAGATCGACACCATCGTCAGCCTGAGCAAGCGCCGTGGCTTCGTATTCCCGTGCAGCGAGATCTACGGCGGCCAGCGTGCCGCCTGGGACTACGGACCGCTGGGTGTCGAGTTCAAGGAGAACATCAAGCGTCAGTGGTGGCGCTACATGGTCACGTCGCGCGAGGACGTGGTCGGTATCGACTCGTCCGTCATCCTGGCCTCCGAGGTCTGGGTGGCCTCCGGCCACGTCGCCACCTTCTCCGACCCGCTCACCGAGTGCACCTCGTGCCACAAGCGGTACCGCGCGGACCACCTGGAAGAGGCGTACGAGGAGAAGAAGGGCCACGCCCCGGCGAACGGCCTGGCCGACATCAACTGCCCCAACTGCGGCAACAAGGGCCAGTTCACCGAGCCCAAGCAGTTCTCGGGTCTGCTCTCCACCCACCTCGGTCCCACCCAGGACACCGGCTCCATCGCCTACCTGCGTCCCGAGACCGCCCAGGGCATCTTCACCAACTTCGCCCAGGTGCAGACCACTTCGCGCCGCAAGCCGCCGTTCGGCATCGCCCAGATGGGCAAGTCCTTCCGCAACGAGATCACGCCCGGCAACTTCATCTTCCGCACCCGCGAGTTCGAGCAGATGGAGATGGAGTTCTTCGTCAAGCCGGGCGAGGACGAGAAGTGGCAGGAGTACTGGATGCAGGAGCGGTGGAACTGGTACACCGGCCTGGGTCTGCGTGAAGACAACATGCGCTGGTACGAGCACCCGCAGGAGAAGCTCTCCCACTACTCCAAGCGCACCGCCGACATCGAGTACCGCTTCCAGTTCGGCGGCAGCGAGTGGGGCGAGCTGGAAGGCGTCGCCAACCGCACCGACTACGACCTCGGCGCGCACTCCAAGGCCTCCGGCCAGGACCTGTCGTACTACGACCAGGAGGCGGGCGAGCGCTACACGCCGTACGTCATCGAGCCGGCGGCCGGTGTCGGCCGCACGATGCTGGCGTTCCTCCTCGACGCCTACACCGAGGACGAGGCGCCCAACGCCAAGGGCAAGCTGGAGAAGCGGACGGTGCTGCGCCTCGACCACCGTCTCGCCCCGGTGAAGGTGGCGGTCCTCCCGCTGTCCCGCAACCCCGAGCTGTCCCCGAAGGCGAAGGGGCTCGCGTCGGCGCTGCGGCAGAACTGGAACATCGAGTTCGACGACGCGGGTGCGATCGGTCGGCGTTACCGCCGTCAGGACGAGATCGGTACGCCGTACTGCGTGACCGTCGACTTCGACACGCTCGACGACAACGCGGTGACCGTGCGTGAGCGGGACTCGATGAAGCAGGAGCGGGTGTCTCTCGACCAGATCGAGGGGTACCTTGCCGCTCGGCTCGTGGGCGCGTGAGCGTCTGCCCGGCTTGAGTGATTGAGCGGCTGCGGCTTCGTTCGTGGCTGGTCGCGCAGTTCCCCGCGCTCCTTGAAGGGCCCTTCGGCCCTCACGGGCGCGGGGAACTCGGCGTTTTACAGGTCCAGGTCGGCGAAGACGGCCGCGTGGTCGGAGGCCTGGTCGACCTTCGAGGTGACCGTGGCGAAGGACGGGAAGGTCCTCGGTGCCCAGATGCCCCGGCGTTCCACGCCCACGTGCGTGACCCGGTCCCACAACTCCGGGCTGAACATGAGGTAGTCGAGCTTCTGCTCGTCACGCTTGCCGGTGCCGTGGGTGCCCGGGGGCTGGGTGCCGTAGCTCTCGTGGGTCATGGCCTCGCGCAGGCCCGCGTCGAGGAGGAGCTTGACGGGGGGACTCGCGAGGGAGTCGTTGAGGTCGCCGGCCACGACGACCCGGGAAGAGTGGGCGAGCGCCGCCTCGTAGATCTCCCGGACCCGTGTGGCCTGGGCCTTGCGGCGTTCGTCGTTCTCGGAGGCCCTTCCGAAGCCCTTGCTCTTGAAGTGGTTGCCGAGGATCCACAGCGGTTCACCGGCGACCTCGACCTCGAACTCGGGGCAGTCCCGGCTGAACACGGGTCGGCCGTTCGCGCCGAGGTCGAAGATGTGCGACCGCACGGACGTGATCGGGAACCGGCTGAGTATGCCGACGTCTATGCCACGGATGTCGTTGCCGTCGACGAGCAGGTTGAACGGATACGGCGTGCCTCCCACCGTGCCGCCCAGCACCTGGGTGTTGAAGCGGTCCAGTGTCAGCCGGTCCTCGACCTCGACGGTGAGCAGGATGTCCGCGTTCACCTCGGCTATCACCCGGGCGGTGTTCTCCACCGCCTCCCACTTGATGTCGTCCCGCAGCATCTCGGCCCAACCCGACCACTTGGGGCGCCCCTTGGCGACGATCTTGACGGCCGGGCTGCCCGACTGGGGGACCGTGAAGAGCTTGGCGCCACCGCGGGGCTGGTTGATGAAGAACGGCCGGCGGTCGCCCGCCTGTGAGTTGTGCGCGTCGTGCTTCACGATCAGCTCGGTGATCCGCTCCTTGTCCGAGTCCTGGTAGATCTCCTTGTCGAGGAGGCCGACCAGTTCGTTGAAGTCGTCCAGGATCTCCTTGCGCCGTTCGTCGTCGTCGAGGCCGAACACGGTCGGCCGGCGGAAGAGGTTCTCGGCGTTGAAGGTGGCGATACGGATCGTCATACGCCCTCCTTGAGGGTCGCGCGGCCGGTGAGGGGGCCGACGGCAGACACCTCGAATTCTCCGAGGGCGGATGAATGGTGTCCAACGGAGCGTCGGGGGAACTTCCGAAGTTCCGGAAAAAATCTCCTACGACCCACCAATCCGGGCCCGTCGTCGGTTCCGAAGGAGAGGGCACACGGCCCGCAGAGGGCGGGCCGCGCATCTTCACGGGGGCGTTCATGCGCAAGCAAGCGGTCATCGGCGCACTGACCATGGCGGTGGCGATCGGGACGGTCGGTGCCGTCGGCGCCGGGGCACTGGGCGGGTCCGGGGCGTCGGACGGATCGGCGGCGTCGACGGAGGTCGCGGCGAGCGACTCCTCCGGCACGGGGACCGGCACCGGGGCCGGTGTCGAGTCCAAGGGCGGTGTCCTCGGTGGCGGGGCGAAGGTGCCCGGCGGGCTGAAGGCCGTCGGTCTCACCACCGACCAGCGGCTCGTCGTCTTCCGCGTCGACAAGCCCGCCGCCGCCGTCCCGCTCGGCAAGGTCCGCGGTCTCAAGGGCGACACCCGGCTCGTCGGCATCGACTACCGCGTCCAGAACAACAAGCTGTACGGCGTCGGCGACAAGGGCGGTGTCTACACCCTGCGCGAGGTGGGCGCCAAGGCCACCAAGGTCTCCCAGCTCACCGTCGCCCTCCAGGGCACGGCCTACGGCGTCGACTTCAACCCCGCCGCGAACCGCCTCCGGGTGATCAGCGACACCGGCCAGAACCTCCGCCACAACCTCGACGACCCCCAGGGCGCCCCGGCCGCCGGCACCACGGCCGTCGACGGCACCCTCGTCAACCCGCCGGTCCCGCCCGCCACGGCCGGCGTCACCGCCCGGGGGGTGACCGGGGCCGCGTACACGAACAACGACCTCGACGCCGCCACCGCGACCACCCTCTTCGACCTGGACACCGCCCAGGACCAGATCTCCGTCCAGTCCCCGGCCAACGCGGGCAACCTCGCCCCCACGGGCAAGCTCGGCGTCGACGCCCCGCTGAACGCCGGGTTCGACATCTACAGCTCGGCGGGAAGCGGGGTGAACGCCGGGTACGCGGTGACGGGGGCGCGGCTGTTCGCCGTCAACCTGCTGACAGGGAAGGCGAGTTCGGCGGGGGCCTTCCCGAAGGGCCGCCAGGTGGTGGACCTGGCGATACCGCTGCGACAGGGCTGACGGACGCCCGGCCGTGAGCGCGCCGGGCGACAGGTGACCGATCTGCGAAACCCAGGCGGCTGACACATGACAGCTGACAGATATTGAAATCTGTCAGCTGTCATGTCATCGTGGAGCCATGACGACGACGATGCGGACCCGCACCCTCGGATCCACCGGCCCCCAGGTCTCCGCCCTCGGCCTCGGCTGCATGGGCATGTCCGCGCTGTACGCGGGCGCCGACCGGGCCGAGTCCCTCGCGACGATCCACGCGGCCCTCGAAGCCGGGGTCACCCTGCTGGACACCGGCGACTTCTACGGCATGGGCCACAACGAACTCCTGATCGGCGAAGCCCTGCGCACCGCGCCCGCGGCCCGCCGGGAGCAGGCCCTGACCAGCGTCAAGTTCGGCGCGCTGCGGGACGCGGACGGCGGCTGGTACGGATACGACGGCCGTCCGGCGGCGGTGCGCAACTTCGCCGCCTACTCCCTCCAGCGCCTCGGCACCGACCACATCGACGTCTACCGGATCGCGCGGGTCGACCCCGGCGTGCCGATCGAGGAGACGGTCGGCGCGATCGCGGAACTGGTCGAGAAGGGGCACGTCCGCCACATCGGCCTGAGCGAGGTGGGCGCGGACACCATCCGCCGCGCGGCCGCCACGGCCCCGATCGCGGACCTCCAGATCGAGTACTCCCTCATCTCGCGCGGCATCGAGCGGGAGATCCTGCCGACCACGCGCGAACTGGGCATCGCGGTCACGGCGTACGGCGTCCTGTCCCGCGGCCTGATCTCCGGCCACTTCACCCGCGACCGCCGGCTGGAGCCCGGGGACTTCCGGTCCTTCTCGCCCCGCTTCCAGGGGGAGAACCTCCAGCACAACCTGGACCTGGTCGACGCCCTGCGGAAGGTCGCCGAGCAGAAGGGCGCGTCGGTGGCCCAGATCGCGATCGCCTGGGTGCTCTCGCGCGGGGAGGACATCGTCCCGCTCGTCGGGGCCCGCCGCCGGGACCGCCTCGCGGAGGCGCTGGGCGCGCTGGAGGTGACCCTGGACGCGGCCGACCTCGCCGCGATCGAGGGCGCCGTACCGGCCGACGCGGCGGCCGGCGACCGCTACCCCGCCGCCCAGATGGCACACCTCGACAGCGAGCACTGATCCCGCCGCCGGGTACGGTTCCCACCATGGCACCGACCTCCGAGATCCTGACCGCCGAGCGCATCCTCGAAGCGACCGAGGAGGTCCTGCGCCGCCACGGGCCCGCCAAGGCCACCGTGGTCGACGTGGCCCGCGCGCTCGGCGTCAGCCACGGCAGCGTCTACCGCCACTTCCGGACGAAGGCGCTGCTGCGGGAGGCGGTGACCAAGCGCTGGCTGGACCGTACGACGGCCACCCTGACCGCCCTCGCCGCCGAGGACCGCGACCCGGAGGACCGGCTGCGCGCCTGGCTGGCCGCGCTCTTCGAGGCCAAGCGCCGCAAGGCGGGCGACGACCCGGAGCTGTTCGCCACGTACCAGGTCCTGACCGAGGAGAACGGCGAGGCGGTGGGCGCCCACATCGCCGAGCTGACGGACCAGTTGGCCCACATCGTCCGCGCCGGTGTGGACGCTTCGACGTTCGCGCCCGCCGACCCGGCCCGCACCGCCCGGGCCGTCTTCCATGCGACCGCCCGCTTCCACGACCCCTCATACGCCCCCACCTGGCGCCAGCCGGACATCGAGGCCCAGTTCGAGGCGGTCGTGGACCTGGTGGTACGGGGCCTGAGCGCCCGCTGAGGCCGCCGTCCCGACCGGGGCGCCGTGCCGCCGGTTACGCCACGCAGAACTCGTTGCCCTCCGGGTCACGCATGACCCACCAGTGGCCCGCCGGGCCCCGGTCGAACTCCTCGACGCGGGTGGCGCCCAGGGTCTCCAGGCGGGTGGCCAGGGCCTCCAGGCCGTCGGGGCCCGCGTGCACGTCGATGTGGAGGCGGTTCTTGACCGTCTTGGGCTCGGGGACGTCCTGGAAGAGGAGACGGCGGCCCTTGCCGATGCCGGTGAAGGGGTCGTACGGGTCGTCGGGGTGGCGCACGGCGGCGTAGCCGCGGAAGACACGGTGGCCGTGGTGCTCGGCCACCGCCGCCTCGGGGAGGTCGCCCGTGGCGAGGAGGTGGGTGATCAGGGTGCTCGGGTCCTCCACCTCGTATCCGAGCGCCGCGGCCCAGAAGTCGGCCAGGGGCTGGGCGTCCCGCGTGTCGATGACCAGTTTCCAGTTCAGTGCGGTGGTCGAAGCCATGTAACCGGTTATATTGGTTACATGGGTACGGCGTCCAGGGCATCGGCTGCGCAGGGGGTGTCGGGAGTGTCGGAGGTGTCGGCACCGGGTGGCATCCGGCTCCGCTCCTACTCCGGGCACGTCTACCGGTTCGATCCGGGCGCCCTGTGCCTGGAGCTGCTCGTCACCGGCGGCCCCGGCGCCCTGACCCGTCACGAGGTGCTGCACACCCCCGATGACCTGCTCGAATGGGTCGAACAGTCCCGGCTCACCCCCACGCCCCCCACCCTCCACGTGACGGCGGACGACGTGGCGTGCGCCCGGCGGCTGCGCGACGCGCTGACCCGTACGGTCGTCTCCCATGTCGTCGGCGGCGCCGGACTCCCCGAGCTGGGCATCGCCCCGGCGGACACCGCCGACCTGGACCTCGTCAACGAGGCCGCGGCCCGCCCCCCGCTGGCCCCGGCGATCCGTGCCGACGGCACCCGGGGCTGGGCCGCCGGCACGGCGACCGGCGCGCAGCTCCTGTCCACCGTCGCGCGCGACGCCGTCGACCTCCTCACCGGCCCGTACGCGGAGCGGGTCCGGATGTGCGCCGGCGACCGCTGTTACCTCCTCTACGTCGACACCTCACGCCCCGGCCGCCGCCGCTGGTGCTCGATGGAGCACTGCGGCAACCGCCACAAGGTCCGCGCCCACCGCGTACGGCAGAAGCCCTAGCGAACGGCCGAAGCCTCAGAGAACGGCAGAAGTCCCAGAGAGGGTGATCCCCATGTCCGCTCGATCCACCGGACTCACCAAGGACGCCGGTTGGCAGGTCGGTGTCTCCCGCACCCTGCCCCAATCGCCCGCCACCGTATGGGAGTTCATCAGCGGGCCGCGCGGGCTGGAGCTGTGGCTCGGGGCCGGGGCGCGGCTCACTCCGGAGCGCGGCGCCGGGTACGAGACCGACGCGGGCGCCACGGGCGAGGTGCGCGGCTATCGCCCCGGCGACCGTATACGCGTCACCTACGGCGACACGACCGTCCAGGTCGCCGTCTCGGCGGCCGGTGGCGGCAGATCGGTGCTCGTCTTCCACCAGGAGCGCATGGCGGGCCCGGAGGAGCGGGAACGCCAGCGGGCCCACTGGCAGCACGTGATGGACCGGGTCGCCGAGGAACTCGACCAACTGGCCTGACCGGCAGGGGCCTGAGGAACCGCGGAGGCCCAAGGAACTGTCCAGCCCTGAGGAACCGCGCCGGCCCGCGGACCTGTGGAGGGAGCCCCTGTGGACCTTCGGCGGTCACGAGTCCGTCGGGTCCACCGTCGCCTGGTGGGCCTCGGCGAGGTGTTCCTCGGCCTTCAGCCAGGGCAGGAACTGTGCGCCCCGGCGCCAGCCGCAGGTGTCGCATCTGATCGTGCGCTGCACTCCCGAGCGCTGGATCCGCACGGTGTGTTCCCGGCCGTGCTGGTCCCAGCGGGTCACCTTGCTCGTGTTGATCTGCTGCATGAGGTCTCCAGCCGTACGGTCCGCGAGGCTCGTGTGGCCCGTGAGGAGTGTGCGGCAAGACCAACATCAACAGGGCGGATCGACCGAGGAGTTGTCCCAGGCGTTACCTCAGGCACTCATCGGAAATCCCCCGTTGCTCGGGGCCACCGCCGCTCGGCGTCACCCCACCGCGCGCGGCAGCCGCAGACTCAGGCCCACCGTCAGGGCCACTCCGGCCAGTTGGACCAGCAGGGTCGTCACCAGCGCGTCCCGCATCCCCATCCCCGGCACCAGCCCGAGGAACAGCGAGCCGAGCGTCGCCACGCCCAGCGCCAGCGCGGACTGCTGGGTGGTGATCATCACTCCGCTGCCGACGCCGGCCCGCGCCGGCGGGACCTCGGAGAGGATGATCCGGAAGATGATGGGGAGTTGGAGCGCCTGACCACCGCCCGCGACCGCCACGCCGGTGAGCAGCAGCGGCCAGTCCGGCTCGGGCCAGGCCCGCCCCACGGCGAGGGCGACGAGGGCGAGACCCACGCCCTGGATCAGACCGCCCGCCGTCACCACGCGGGTGCCGTACCGCGTCACCAGGCGCGGCCCGGCCAGCGAGAGAACGAAGAACACCACCGCCATGGGGGAGAGCGCGAGCCCCGCCGCCGTCGGCCCGAGCCGGGCACCCTCCTGCAGCGCCACCGCGATCACGAACATGAACCCGCTGAACCCGATCGAGAACGGCAGGATCATCACCAGCCCCCGCCGCAGCGAGAGCAGCCGGAACAGGCTCGGCGGCACCAGCGGCGTACGGCCGAGACGGTCGGCGCGCCGCTCGACGAGGTAGAAGGCGGTCGCGGCGAAGGGGAACGCGGCCAGTCCCAGCCAGGTCCACAGGGGCCAGCCGGCCGCCCGGCCCTCGGTCAGCGGGACCAGCAGCGTCAGGAGGGAGACCGCCAGCAGGACCGTGCCGGGGCCGTCCACCGGCTCGGGGCGGGCCGAGCGGGTCTCGGGCACCGCGCGGGCGGTGAGGAGCAGCCCGAGGACGACCACCGGCACGTTCACCAGGAAGACGGACCGCCAACCGGTGCCGGCGAGGTCGGCCGAGACCAGCACCCCGCCCAGGATCTGCCCGGCCACCATGGAGAGCCCGGCCGTGGCGCCGTACAGGCTCATGGCACGGGCCCGGCGGGCGCCGGCCGTCGTCGACTGGATGGTGGCGAGCACCTGCGGGAGCATCGCGGCGGACGCGGCGCCCTGCGCGACCCGCGCGGCGACCAGCGTCCAGGCGTCCGGCGCGAGCCCGCACGCCAGCGAGGTCAGCCCGAAGGCGGCCATGCCCCACAGGAACAGCCGCCGCCGGCCGAACAGATCGCCCAGCCGGCCGCCCAGCACCAGCAGTACGGCGTACGAGACGCCGTACCCGGCGACGACGAGTTCGAGCACGGCCTCGCTCGCGGTGAGGTCCCGGCCGATCGTCGGCAGGGCGACGTTGACGATGAAGAAGTCGATGAGGGGCAGCGCCGCGCCGAGCAGGACGGTGAAGAGCCCCAGGTCGCCCAGGGCGGCGGGGGAGCCGGGGGACGGGCCGCCGGACTGTGTCGAAGTCGGGGTCGATGCCGGGGGCGGTGTCGTAAGGCTCTCGGTCACATGGACCAGGTTCACGCGCCGCTCAGACTGGTACCAGAGTCTCTTCATCCTGGTACTGGCGGTACCTGGCAACAGGATCCGCAGGGCGGCACCCTGGAGGCATGACGACCACGTCCGCACCGGAGACGACGGCACACCCCCGGACCGGGACGCCCGAACGTCCGCCCGCCGCCCCCGAGTCGGTGATCCGGCGGCACGAACTCGCCGCCTTCCTGCGCCACCGGCGCGAGCACATCGCCCCCGAGCAGGTCGGCCTGCCCCGGGGCCGCCGCCGGCGTACGCCGGGACTGCGCCGCGAGGAGGTCGCACAGCTCTCCGCGGTGGGTGTCACCTGGTACACCTGGCTGGAGCAGGCCCGCGACATCCATGTCTCCGGCCAGGTCCTCGACGCCCTGGCCCGCGCCCTGCTCCTGGACCCCGGGGAGCGCGCCCACCTCTTCAACCTGGCCGGGGCCGCCGATCCGGCGCCGGGGACGCGGTGCCACGCGATCACCGACGCCCAGTACGCCCTGCTGGAACAGCTGGAGCCGATTCCGGCGTCCATCCAGAACAGCCGCTACGACATCCTGGCCCACAACCGCACCTTCGGGCTGCTCTTCTGCGACCTCTCCGAGGTGCCGCCCGAGGACATGAACTGCATGATCCTCGCCTACACCCACGCGCAATGGCGTGCCTCCATGGTCCAGTTGGAGGAGACCACCCGCTTCCTCGCGGGCAAGCTGCGCGCCGCGATGGCCGACCATCTGACCGACCCGGCCTGGAAGACCCTGCTCAAGCGGCTGCGCACCGAGTCCGCCGAGTTCCGCGCGGCGTGGGAGCGGCACGAGGTGGTCGAGACCTTCAACAAGCGCAAGCAGTACCGCAACGCCCACGTCGGACTCCTCGACGTCGACCACACCGACCTCTGGCTCGGCCCCCGCCCCGGCCCGCGCATGGTGACGTACGTACCGGCCGACGAGGAGACCCGCCGCCGCATGGAGAAACTGCTCGCGATGGCCCTGGAGAGGGAGAAGGAACGGGGGAGGGCAGGGGACTGCTAGAGAACAAGGTGCGGCCCGGTGGGGTTGCTCGCGCAGTTCCCCGCGCCCCTTGAAAGGCACGGGGCGCGCCCACGCTTTGAGGGGCGCGGGGAACTGCGCGAGCAACCACGACGAACCCGAACCCGCCCACCAGCGCAGCGCACCCCCATACGCACCCGGCCGCCTAGCGGAGCGAACCCGCCGCGTCCCGTACCTCCGGCGCCTCCAACCGCCGCGCCGCACGCGCGGCGGTCTCCCGCGCCCACGCGCCCGTGGTGACCGCGCCCAGGACGAGGACGGCGAAGCCGCACACCGCGACGATCCACCAGGCGGGGCGGGCCGCCGCGACGAAGGAGTCGGCGTACGAGGAGGAGCCGATGCCCGCCGCCAGCACCGCGCCTATCACCGCGACGCCCAGCGTCTGGCCGATCTGGCGGCTGGTGGAGGCGACCGCGGCGGCGACACCGGCCTGGGCGCGCGGCATGCCCGAGACGGCCGTGTTGGTGATGGGCGCGTTGACGAAGCCGAAGCCGAGGCCGAACAGGACGTAGCCGATGACGAGGGTGACGTCACCGGTCTCGGCCTCGAACGCGGCGAAGAGCACCCCGCTCGCGGTCATCGCGACCCCGGCGATCAGGAGGGGCAGGCGCGGGCCCCGGCTGCCGACCAGCCGCCCGGCGATCGGCGCGCAGACGAAGCAGAGCAGTGCCATCGGGAGCATCCACAACCCGGCGTGCAGGGCGTCGAGGCCCCGTACGTTCTGCAGGTACAACGTCGACAGGAACAGGAAGCCGCCGAGCGCGGCGAACGCGCTGACCGCGGTCACCGTCGCTCCGCTGAACGGTGCCGAGCGGAAGAAGCGCAGGTCGATGAGGGGTTCCGCGCGCCGGGGCTCGTAGCGCAGGAGGCCGAGGAACGCGGCGAGTGCGACACCGCCGAGGGCGAGGGTCTCGGCGACCGGCGCGGTCGGCGCCTCGATGATCGCGTAGGTGAGGGAGCCGAGCAGCGCGATGACGAGCAGCTGGCCGACGGGGTCGGGGCGGCGGGCCTTCGGGGCGCGGGACTCGGGGACGTACCGCCAGGTCAGCAGGAGTGCGGCCAGCCCGACCGGCAGGTTGATCCAGAAGATCGAGCGCCAGCCGACCGACTCCACGAGGAGTCCGCCGATGATCGGCCCGGCGGCCATCGAGATGCCCACCACCGCACCCCAGATACCGATCGCGCGGGCCCGCTCGCGCGGGTCCGTGAATGTGTTGGTGATGATCGACATCGCGACCGGGTTGAGCATCGAGCCGCCGACCGCCTGCACCGTCCGGAAGGCGACCAGCGATTCGAGGTTCGGGGCGAGGGAGCACAGCAGGGAGCCGAGGGCGAAGACGACCAGGCCGACCATGAAGACCCGCTTGCGGCCGATCCGGTCCGCGGTGGAGCCGGCCAGCATCAGCAGCGCGGCCAGCACCAGGGTGTAGGCGTCGATGGTCCACTGGAGCCCCGCGAGGCTCGCGTTCAGGTCGCGCTGCATGGAGGGCAGGGCGACGTTCAGGACGGTGTTGTCCAGGCTCACGATCAGGAGGCTGGTGCAGCAGATCGTGAGCACCAGCAGACGGTGGCGGCGGCTGAGCTCCGGCATGCGCCCCATCGTACGCCCGACTCAATAGTGCGCCTAACTAATGAATGGCGAGCATGCGTCCGTGTGCGTGACAATGGGGGAATGTCCACGCCCGTGTCCCTCGCCCCGGCCCCGCTGCGGATCGGCCCGCACGCCGTCACCCCGCCCGTCGTCCTGGCCCCGATGGCCGGGATCACCAACGCGCCCTTCCGCACCCTGTGCCGGGAGTTCAGCGGTGGCAAGGGGCTGTTCGTCAGCGAGATGATCACGACGCGGGCGCTGGTCGAGCGCAACGAGAAGACCATGCAGCTGATCCACTTCGACGCGACCGAGAAGCCGCGCTCGATCCAGCTGTACGGCGTGGACCCGGCGACCGTCGGCAAGGCCGTCCGCATGATCGCGGAGGAGGGCCTCGCCGACCACATCGACCTCAACTTCGGCTGCCCGGTCCCCAAGGTGACCCGCAAGGGTGGCGGCTCGGCCCTCCCGTACAAGCGGAACCTGCTGCGCGCCATCCTCCGTGAGGCCGTGAGCGGCGCCGGTGACCTCCCGGTCACCATGAAGATGCGCAAGGGCATCGACGACGACCACATCACCTACCTCGACGCCGGCCGGATCGCCGTCGAGGAGGGCGTCACTGCGATCGCCCTGCACGGCCGCACCGCCGCCCAGCACTACGGCGGCACCGCCGACTGGGACGCCATCGCCCGCCTCAAGGAGCACGTCCCCGAGATCCCCGTCCTCGGCAACGGCGACATCTGGTCCGCCCAGGACGCGCTGCGCATGGTCCGCGAGACCGGCTGCGACGGAGTGGTCGTGGGGCGCGGCTGCCTGGGCCGGCCGTGGCTCTTCGCCGACCTGGTGGCGGCCTTCGAGGGGCGTACCGAGGACATCGCGCGTCCGTCGCTGCGCGAGGTGGCAGACGTCATGGTCCGGCACGCCACCCTGCTCGGTGAGTGGATCGGGGACGAGTCCAAGGGGGTCGTCGACTTCCGCAAGCACGTCGCCTGGTACCTCAAGGGCTTCGCCGTCGGCTCCGAGATGCGCAAGCGGCTCGCCATCACCTCCTCCCTCGCCGAACTCCGCGCCGGCCTCGACGAGTTGGACCTCGACCAGCCCTGGCCCACCGGCGCCGACGGCCCGCGCGGCCGCACCTCCGGCAACAACCGCGTCGTCCTGCCCGACGGCTGGCTCAAGGATCCCTACGACTGCGCGGGCGTGGGCGAGGAAGCCGAACTGGACACGTCCGGGGGGTAGTTGCCCGCTTCTGTCGGTGTTCCGGTCGTTGTGCGGCCGGTTTCCGTCATCTCGGAATGAGTACGGAAATGTCCGGGTAGCGCCTTTTGGTGTGCGGAGCGAACGAGACACCGAAGAAGCCGACGAAGACACCGACGAAGACGCCCTCGAAGCGGCCGACGCGGAAACCCTCGGCGCCCCCGTCCTACGTCCCCCACTGCGCCCACTACGTCTCGTACGTCCTGACCGTGCTGGACCGGCTGGTCCCGGCCGGCACCCGGTGCGCGCTCATCGGCGCGCCGCTCAACTCCAACGTCGGCGACAGCGCCATCTGGCTCGGCCAGCGCGCCCTGCTGGACGCGCTCGGCGCCGACGTGCGCTACGCCTGCGACCTGATGTCGTACGACGCCGGGCAGTTGGCGGCCTGTCTCCCGGACGGCCCGATCATGCTGACGGGCGGCGGCACCCTCGGCGACCTGTGGGAGGACAGCCAGCTCCTGCGCGAACAGGTCCTGCGGGACTTCCCGGACCGCCGGATCGTCCAGCTGCCCCAGTCCGTGCACTTCACGGACCACGGCAACCTCACCCGCGCCCGCCGTGTCTTCGACGCCCACCCCGACCTGACCCTGCTCCTGCGCGACCGGCACAGCCTGCACCGCTGCCGCGCCGTCTTCGAGGCCCCCTCGCTGCTCGCCCCCGACCTGGCCTTCGCCGTGCCGCCGGACGCGCTCACCGGCGGCACGGTCGCCCATGACGTGGTCTGGCTGGCCAGGGAGGACAAGGAGTCGGCGAAGGGCCCACCGGCCGGGCGCGGCACGGCACGCAAGGAACGCGGCGGCCCGTACGTCTTCGACTGGGCCCGGGAGGGCGAGGACACCGACTGGCGGCGGGCCAAGGAGGCGCTGTGGCGGAGCCGGGCCCGCGCCCTGTGCCGCGCCGCCTCGGGCGACCCGCCCGGCGCCGTCCCCGCGCTCCTCGCCGCCTACGACGGCCTCGCCCGTCTTCAACTCGCGCGCGGCTGCCGCCTGTTGGCCGCCGGCCGGGTCACGGTCACCGACCGCCTCCACGGCCACGTCCTCGCCCTCCTCCTGGGCCTCCCGCACGTCCTGCTCGCCGACCGCTACGGCAAGGCCCGCAGCTACTGGGAGACCTGGACGACCCACCGGCCCCCGACCACGGAGTGGGCGTGGACGGAGGTGGAGGCGAGGCAGAGGGCGGGAGCCTTGCTGGCGGGCCTCGGCGCCCCGTGAGGGGCGAGGGGAACCGCGCGAGAAGCCCCACCGGGCCCGCAGCCGCCTCGCCCCCGACCCCCCCAGCTACTAGGCGCCCCCCACCGCGGTCAACAACGCCAACGGGGCCGCCGCGGACCGCGCCTCCCGCACGCACGCGTGCGGATACGGCACCGGCTCCGGATGCGTGTCCCGCCCGTACCCGGCCAGTACCTCCGGCAGCCGGTGCCCGGCGGCCGACGCCGCGTCCACCATGCCGGAGGCCACCACCCGCGCCTCGTCGTGCAGCCCGTACCGCGCCAGACCCAAGGTGATCAGCGCGTTGTCGTGCGGCCAGACCGACCCCCGGTGGTACGACAGCGGGTGGTACGCCGGCTGCCCGGCGGCCAGCGTCCGCACGCCCCACCCGGAGAAGAAGTCCGGCTCCAGCAACCGCCGCCCGACCACCTTCCCGTACTCCTTGTCCAGCAGCCCCGACCACAGCAGGTGCCCCGCGTCCGAGGCGAGGGCGTCGACCTGCGCGCCCTCGCCGTCCAGCGCCAGCGCGGGGAACTCGTGCCCGGGCATCCAGAAGTCCCGCTGGAACCGGTCGCGCAGGTCACCCGCGGCCTGTTCCAGGAGTGCCGCGTACACCTCGTCCTCCCAGACCGTGCGGGCCAGCACGGCGGTGCGGCGCAGCGCGTCGTACGCGTAGCCCTGCGCGCCCGCCGCCATCACCGGCCCGCCGGCGGGCCGGTCGCCGTCGGCGGAGCAGATCGCGCCGGGGGAGTCCTTCCAGTTCTGGTTGGCGAGGCCGCCCTGGTCGGCGCGGTAGACGAGGTAGCCGCGCGAGGTGAGGCCGCCGTGGTCGAGCATCCAGCCGATCGCGGCCCGCGCGTGGCGTTCGAGACGGCGGGCCAGGGAGACGTCCCCGGTCTGCTCGACATACGTGCCGAGCAGCACGAGGAAGAGCGGGGTCGCGTCCACCGAGCCGTAGTAACGGCCGTACGGGACCTGCCCGAAGTGGGCCAGCTCGCCGTGCCGCACCTCGTGCACGATCTTGCCGGGCTGGGCCACCGAGTCGACGCCGACCTCGGTCGCCTGGGCCGCGGCGAGCGCGAGCAGGGTGGCGGCCGCCGGCTCCGGTCGGTAGGGGAGCGTGAAGAGAGAGGTCAGCAGGGCGTCCCGGCCGAGGAGGGTGAGGAACCAGGGCGCCCCGGCGGCGGGCACCCGCAGGGTCTCCCCGTCCGGGCCGGTCGCCGGGATCTGGAGCGCGGCGAGATCGGCGAGACCGCGCGCGCACGCGGCGGCGAGCTCCGGCCAAGCCGTGGGGAAGGCCACGCCCTCCACGAACTCGTCCTCCAGGCCGCGCAGTTGTTCGTGCACGGCGGCAGGGGAGCTCGGCACCCGCAGGGCCCGACGGTCACCGTGCGTCCGCGCCATCACCCGGCAGGTCAGCTCCGCCGAGCCGTGCGGCGCGACATCGAGGGCCCAGACGAGGCGCCGCGCCCCCGTCCCGGTCTCCTCCACACCGTCCGGCGCGGGCTCGGTCGTCACCGTCGTACAGGACCGCCACTCGCCGCGCCGGTAGCTGAACTCCACTCCGTCGTCCAGGACTTCGCGCCTGCGGACGACACCGCTCTTGGTGTACGTACGGAAGTCGGAGCGCAGCTCGAACTGGTCGGTGAAGTCGGCGTCGACGGTGATCGCGATCCGGACGGTCGTCGCCACCGGCCGGTTGCTGGTGACGCGCAGCGTCTCCACGAACGCGCTGTCGGAGACGGCCTGTTCACGGAAGAGCGTGTACGCGGGCGGCTCCCGGCGCCCGCCCCGGGGCACGAGCACACAGCGGGCGACGTCACCGTCCGCGACGGGTGCGAGCGTCTCGGGAACCGCGCCGTCGACGGTCAACTGCCACCTGCTGAGATGCCGGGCGTCCCGGACGAACAGCCCGTCCGGTGAACTGCCGCCCCGCACCCCGCTGATGTCGCCGCCGTCGCCCACGGCGGCGAACGTCCCGCCGCGCACGAGCAGGTGATGCCGGTCCGTCATCCCCGTTCCCCTCCCTGGTCACTCATACCGATCTTGGTCTCGTCCCAGCCGAACCCGGCCCCGCCCGTGCCGGACTCCACCCCGTCCCTGCCGGACTCCATCCCGTTCCTGCCGAACCCGGCTTTGTCGGTGGTGTGGTGCCGTGCGTGATGCCGTTCCCGGGCGCGCTGCCGCTCGCGGGCGGGCGGGTGGCCGTGGTCGTCCCGGTGCAGCAGGTCGAGGGTGAGCGCGGCCGTCCAGCCGAAGCCGGCCGCTCCGCACGCCTCGCCGGTGTACGGGTCGACGTACTCGGCGAACCCGGACGACACAGCCGTCTCCAGCAGCGCCGTCCGCAGCGCGTCGGCCCGCCCCCGCTCCCCGTGCAGCCTGAGTCCCCGCTCCAGCATCCAGTTGGTGTTGAACCAGGCGGGCCCGCGCCAGTAGCGGTGCGGATCGAAGGCCTCGCCGGTCAGGTCGTACGACGGCACCAGCAGGGTGGTGTCGCCGAGCCCGAAGTGCGGGCCGTGCATCGTGCGGACGAGGGCGGCGGCGATGTCCCGGGGGAGACCCGGGAGCAGCAGCGGGACGAGGCCGGAGACACCGCGCTCGGGAATGAGGGCGCCGGTGGTGACGTCGCGGCAGAGGAACATGCCCTCCGCCGGGTCCCACAGCCGCTCCACCAGGGCCGCCGTCAGCCGTTCGGCGCGTGTGTGCCTGGCCGTCCCCGACGCGCCCAACTCCTTCGCGATCCGGGCGAGGGCGTGCTCGGAGGCGATGAGCAGCGCGTTGAACGCCGGGTCCTCGACGGCGAACTCCGCCTCCCCGGCCCCGCTCCTCCCCCCGAGCCGCTCGCCCGCCCGGTCCCGGTACCCGGCGTCCCGGTAGTCCGCCGCCAGCCGCACGTACCGCCCGTAGTCCAGATCCGTCGGCCGGTCCTCGGGCGCGCCGTGGTCGAGGTCGGCGCGGCGGAAGGAGCGGGCGGGGGCCGGGGTGATCCGGGCGAGGGGCGCGTCCCAGGCGGGGCTGTTGTCCATGCCCTGCTCCCAGGGGTGGACGACCGAGGCCAGCCCGCCGCCACCCAGGTCACGGCGGTCCAGCAGATAGCGGTGCCAGGCGGCAAGCCCCGGATAGACCCGGCCCAGGAAGCCGCGCGCCCTGGAGAGCTCCGGGTCGGCCCGGTGCACCAGCCACGCCGCCAGCGCGTGCACCGGCGGCTGCACGATGCCCGAGGTCTCGGTGGTGCGCGGGGCGCCGGCGGCGCGTCCCGCGGTCGAGGAGCGCCAGAAGTCGGGGCTCGGGAAGTACGCGTCCAGCGGCACCGAGGGGTTGAAGACGATGTGCGGGATCCGCCCGTCCCCCCACTGCGCGGCGAGCAGCGTCTCCAGCTCGGTCTGCGCCCGCAGCGGCGACACATGCCGCAGGCCGATCGCGATGAACGCCGAGTCCCAGGACCACTGGTGCGGATACAGCGTGCGCGACGGCACGGTGGACCGCCCGGTCCAGTTGGCCGCCAGCACCTCGGCCGCCGCGCGGTGCGGCGAACCGGGCGGATCGTATACGTAGTCCCAGGCACGGGTTGTCATGCCTGGTCGACGGGCGGTGAGCTGGGTAGTGCGGTCCACGCAAGGCTCCCTGAGGACAAGGTGCCGACCGGTTCGGCAGTAGCTACCGTAGGGTTACGTCTACTTAACACGCAAAACTCAATATGTAATGCAGAGTTGGTGAGCGCAAGAGGGTGCGGGGGAAGTAATTCCCCCAGGGCCGCGACAATGGCGGCATCGAGGACCACATGAGCGAAGGGCCGTGAAGGTGGGCAGTCACGCGGGGGCAGGAGATCTGCTGGAGCTGGTCCGCAGCGGCCGGGCCACCACCCGGGGCGCGCTCCAGCAGGCCACGGGCCTCTCCCGGGCGACCGTCGGCCAGCGCCTGGACCGGCTCTTCCGCGCGGGCTGGCTGCGCGAGGGCGCCGGCGGCCCCGTCGGCTCGCCGCTCGGCGGCCGCCCCTCCATCACCCTGGAGTTCGACGACGAGCACGCGGTCGTCCTCGCCGCCGACCTCGACACCCGCCATGCCCGCGCCGCCGTGCTCTCCCTGACCGGTGAGATCCAGGCCGAGCACGCCGGCGTCCTGCTCATCGAGGAGGGCCCGGACGCCGTCCTGGACGAACTCGGGCGCTGGTTCGCCGAGTTGCTGGAGAAGGCGGGCCAGCCGGCCGATGCCGTCTGCGGGATCGGCCTCGCGGTCCCCGGCCCGGTCGACATCGACACCGGCCGCGTCGTGCAGCCGCCGATCATGCCCGGCTGGGACGGCTACGACATACGAGGCCGCCTGGCCCGCGCCTTCACCGACCACGCGTCCGGCCCCGCCGGGACACCGGTCCTCGTCGACAACGACGCCAACCTCATGGCGTACGGGGAACAGCGCGCGGGATACGCAGACTGCGCGGCGTTCGCGCTGGTCAAGGTCTCCACGGGTATCGGCGCCGGCGTCGTGGTCGGCGGCTCGATATTCCGGGGCGTCGACGGCGGTGCCGGGGACATCGGCCACATCCGGGTCCCGCAGGGCGCGGAGGCGCTGTGCAAGTGCGGCTCGTACGGCTGTCTGGCGGCGATCGCGAGTGGTGGCGCCGTGGCCCGACGGCTGGCGGAGGCGGGGGTTCCGGCGGCCTCCGGCTCAGATGTGCGGGATCTGCTGGTCGCCGGCCACCCGGGGGCGACGGCGCTCGCGCGGGAGGCGGGCCGGGCCGTCGGGGACGTCCTGGCGACGGTCGTGACCCTGCTGAACCCCGGTGTCCTGATGATCGCCGGCGATTTGGCCGGAACTCCCTTCCTCACGGGCGTCCGCGAACTGCTCTACCAGCGCGCGCTGCCCCGCTCCACGGCACATCTGGACGTGGTGACCTCGAAGCTCGGGGAGCGCGCGGGGCTGGTGGGGGCGGGTGCGCTGGTCGTCGAGCACCTCTACGCGCCGGAGCGGGCCGAGCAGCGGTTGGTGGCGCTCGGGGTGTGACGGGGGCGTTTCCGTCCCGTGGAGCGGTCCGCATGGTGAAATCGGACCCCCTCGAACGGCGTGATTCTCGCCACCCCTGATCGGGGCTCCGCTCAGATGAGCGAATCATGGGCGGCTCTGCGACTTCAAAGGGTGGCACTGGGTGCCACCCTTTGATCGTTCATCGAGCGAACTCAGGCGTGTCGATAGCCGCTCATGTGAGCGAAATGCGGGCCGGGTGGGGCCTGGTCCCTTCAAGAGGTGAACACATTCCGGCTGTCTTCCTTGCCAAGCTTTGACTTTCGATCTCTTGGCGGACGGGTGGTTACAGGCGCATGACGCGCAAGTGGACGTACCCAGGTGCCTTCGATCTGGGTATGTTCCTGGCCGTCAGGGCAGCCACCGCGTCCTCAAGGAGTTGGGACCTGTGTCGGAAAACAAAGATCCCCACGTAGGCCACGTAGCTCAGAGCGTTGAGGGCGTGAAGTTTGTTTATGACTTCACCGAAGGCAACAAGGACCTCAAGGACCTCCTCGGCGGCAAGGGCGCGAACCTCGCCGAGATGACCAACCTCGGGCTCCCCGTGCCTCCCGGCTTCACCATCACCACCGAGGCCTGCAAGGTCTACCTCGACAGCGGCGACGAGCCCGCGGCACTCCGTGACGAGGTCACCGCCCATCTCGTCGCCCTCGAGGAGAAGATGGGCAAGAAGCTCGGCCAGGCCGACGACCCGCTCCTCGTCTCGGTCCGCTCCGGCGCGAAGTTCTCGATGCCCGGGATGATGGACACGGTCCTCAACATCGGCCTCTCCGACAAGTCGGTCCAGGGCTTGGCCAAGCAGGCCGGCGACGACCGCTTCGCCTGGGACTCCTACCGCCGTCTCATCCAGATGTTCGGCAAGACGGTCCTCGGCGTCGACGGCGACCTCTTCGAGGAGGCCCTGGAGGCGGCCAAGGCGGCCAAGAAGGTCGTCGTCGACACCGAGCTGGAGGCGGCCGACCTCAAGAAGCTCGTCACCAAGTTCAAGAAGATCGTCAAGACCGAGGCCGGCCGGGACTTCCCCCAGGACCCGCGCGAGCAGATGGACCTCGCCATCAAGGCCGTCTTCGACTCCTGGAACGGCGACCGCGCCAAGCTCTACCGCCGCCAGGAGCGCATCCCCGGCGACCTCGGCACGGCGGTCAACGTCTGTTCCATGGTCTTCGGCAACCTGGGCCCCGACTCCGGCACCGGCGTCGCCTTCACCCGCGACCCCGCCTCCGGCCACCAGGGCGTCTACGGCGACTACCTGCAGAACGCCCAGGGCGAGGACGTGGTCGCGGGCATCCGCAACACCGTCCCCCTGGCCGAGCTGGAGTCGATCGACAAGAAGTCGTACGACCAGCTGATGCAGATCATGGAGACCCTGGAGAACCACTACAAGGATCTCTGCGACATCGAGTTCACCATCGAGCGCGGCCAGCTGTGGATGCTGCAGACCCGCGTCGGCAAGCGCACCGCGGGCGCGGCCTTCCGCATCGCGACCCAGCTGGTGGACCAGGGCCTGATCGACGAGGCGGAGGCCCTCCAGCGGGTCACCGGCGCCCAGCTCGCGCAGCTGATGTTCCCCCGCTTCGACGAGGACGCGAAGGTCGCCCAGGTCGGCCGCGGCATCGCCGCCTCCCCGGGCGCGGCGGTCGGCAAGGCGGTCTTCGACTCGTACACGGCCGTGAAGTGGTCGCGCTCGGGCGAGAAGGTCATCCTGGTCCGCCGCGAGACCAACCCCGACGACCTCGACGGCATGATCGCGGCCGAGGGCATCCTGACCTCGCGCGGCGGCAAGACCTCCCACGCGGCCGTGGTCGCGCGCGGCATGGGCAAGACCTGTGTCTGCGGCGCGGAGGAGCTGGAGGTCGACACCAAGCGCCGCCGCATGACGATCCCCGGCGGCCATGTGGTGGAGGAGGGCGACCTCATCTCCATCGACGGTTCGAGCGGCAAGGTGTACCTGGGCGAGGTGCCCGTGGTCCCCTCCCCGGTCGTGGAGTACTTCGAGGGCCGGATGCACGCCGGCGCCAACGACGCCGACGAACTGGTCGAGGCCGTCCACCGGATCATGGCCTTCGCCGACCGCAAGCGCCGGCTCCGCGTCCGCGCCAACGCCGACAACGCCGAGGACGCGCTGCGCGCCCGCCGCTTCGGCGCCCAGGGCATCGGCCTGTGCCGTACGGAGCACATGTTCCTCGGCGACCGCCGCGAGCTGGTCGAGCGCCTGATCCTGGCCGACACGGAGGCGGAGCGCGAGGAGTCCCTGAAGGCCCTGCTCCCGCTGCAGAAGCAGGACTTCGTCGAACTCTTCTCCGCGATGGACGGCCTCCCGGTCACGATCCGTCTCCTGGACCCGCCGCTGCACGAGTTCCTCCCCGACATCACGGAACTGTCGGTCCGCGTGGCCCTCGCGGAGTCCCGCCAGGAGCCGCACGAGAACGAACTCCGTCTCCTCCAGGCCGTCCACCGCCTGCACGAGCAGAACCCGATGCTGGGCCTGCGCGGCGTACGCCTGGGCCTGGTGATCCCGGGTCTGTTCACGATGCAGGTCCGCGCCATCGCGGAGGCGGCCGCCGAGCGCAAGAACGCGAAGGGCGACCCGCGCGCCGAGATCATGATCCCGCTCGTGGGTACGGTCCAGGAGCTGGAGATCGTCCGCGAGGAGGCGGACGCGGTGATCGCGGAGGTCGAGGCGGCCACGGGCGTGACGCTGAAGCTGTCGATCGGCACGATGATCGAACTGCCGCGGGCCGCGCTGACCGCCGGTCAGATCGCGGAGGCGGCGGAGTTCTTCTCCTTCGGCACGAACGACCTGACGCAGACGGTGTGGGGCTTCAGCCGCGACGACGTCGAGGCGTCCTTCTTCACGGCCTACCTGGAGAAGGGCATCTTCGGGGTGTCGCCGTTCGAGACGATCGACAAGGACGGCGTGGGCTCCCTGGTGAAGCTGGCGGCGGAGGCGGGCCGGGCGACCCGCCCCGACCTCAAGCTCGGCGTCTGCGGCGAGCACGGCGGTGACCCGGAGTCCGTCCACTTCTTCCACGAGGTCGGACTCGACTACGTCTCCTGCTCCCCGTTCCGCATTCCCGTGGCTCGCCTGGAGGCGGGGCGGGCGGCGTCGCAGTCGACGGGGAGCGACCACCGGTAGCCTCCGGCGGCCACGCCGCCCTCCAGACCCCGGAACCGCCGCTTGTCCCCGACCGACCCTCACCGATGGGCGGCGGTTCCGGCCCACGAAACAGAAGGCGGCACCCCGTGCGGGGGGTGCCGCCTTCTGGGTTTTGGGCGGGTTGTGCACCCTTCGGTGCATCTTGTGCTTCAAGATCACCTGATTTGGTGGTGGTGGGGTTGATCGATCGTTTCTTTAAGTATTCGGGGCGTTACCTTCTGTGATTGCGGGTGGCTGTGGGGCTGCTTGTGACTACGGAGGTAAGCATGAAGAGGGCGGCGGTGGGCGCGGTGGCGGCCGGGCTGATTTTTGTGGCGGCGGGGGCGGCGCTCGCGCTGGAGCAGGGCAGGATCCCGACGCTCAAGTCGGCAGGCAGTCGATTCGATGAGGGCGCGTACAAGTTCAACCCCCCTGGCACCAATCACGGAGCCTTCGAGTGGGCCGGCACTTTGACGGACACGAGCCCGCGCGACGGGCACAACGTGTACGTGCAGGTCAAGGTCGAAGGGCACGGCTGGGCTCGGTACTACGGGAAGCAGCGGAGCGCCGTCCGGCTGCATCACTCCGACTGGAGCGGTTCTCAACGCTATACGGACGACGCTTCGATCCGCGTCTGCCGAGATCGCGGTGTCCTTAACCCGGACAATTGCTCGCGAGTCGTGCACTTCAGTTACAAGCGGGACTGAGTCGATCAGCATCCACAGCCCAGGCGACCTCGCCTGGGCTCGTTTTGCTCTTCTTAGGGGAACGCGATCAATACTTCAGAAATCCTTGCTGCCCGAGGGGTCGACCTCCTCTACGGCGAGAGCCCTGCCGTCAGGAACGCAGAGATCTCTCTGCGCCGGGGGGAGGTTGTGGCGATCACCGGCCAGAGCGGATCGGGTAAGTCGTCGCTCTTGTACTGCCTGGCCGGGGTGTTGCCGGTGGCTCGTGGTGCGGTCTGCTTCGAGGGCCGCGAACTCGGCCGTCTTGATGACGAGGAGCTGAGCGAATTGCGCCGCGAGCGATTCGGGTTCGTCTTCCAGTACGGCGAACTCCTGCCAGAGCTCACGGTGGAGGAGAACACCGCGCTTCCGCTGAGGCTCGCCGGGCAAAGGAAGAAGGAGGCACTCGCCGCAGCCCGAGAAGTGCTGGGTCGGCTCGGTCTCGCTGATCTGCGTGAGCGAAGGCCCTCACAGGTGTCCGGTGGTCAGAGTCAACGTGTAGCGGTTGCCCGCGCGTTGGTGCACCGGCCGACTGTCGTCTTCGCCGACGAGCCGACCGGATCACTCGACAGTTCCAACGCGACGGCAGTACTGGAGGAGTTTCTGGGCCTTGCCCGCTCTCAGGGAACGACCGTCGTCCTGGTGACTCACGATTCCCAGGTGGCGGCCCGGGCAGACAGTCGTTACACGATGTGCGACGGCGTCCTCGCAGCCCATGTGCGGGAGGCGCCGTGAAGGAACTCCTCCTGGGAATGAGGCTGTTGCTGAGAGGTGGGCGGGGAAATCGGATCCGCTTCCTGCTCATGGTCGTCGGCAGCGCGATCGGAGTGTGTTGCCTGGCAGTCGTGCTGGCCATCCCCGGTGTGCTGGCCGCACAGGACGCCCGCAAGGCGGCTCGTGAGCCGGACTGCGTAGCGGATCCGGTCAGAATGGTCTGTCCGGCGGCCAAGGGTGACTCCTTCGAACTCACCAGGACCGATCCCTATGGGTCGGAGCCTTTCACTCGGGTGTTCCTGGCACGGGGCGACAGGCCGATCGAGCCACCGCCGGGTCTACGAGAACTCCCAGCCCCGGGTGAGCTGTTCGTGTCACCACGGTTGCGTGAGGTGCTGCAAAGGGAGCCTGCCTTGGCGCAGCTCGTGCCGGGCAGGGACAAGGGGCTCATCAGCACCCAAGGCCTGGCCCACCCCGACGAGCTGTACGCGTATTTAGGCGTCCGTCCCGAGGAGCTTGCGGGCCACGGCAACCGCGTGACGATGTTCGGTGCAAGGTACGCGAGTATCCCCACAGTGGAGCCCTCGACACTCGACATGGTGCGCTTCACCATCGCCGGCGTCGTTCTACTCCCGCTCACCGTCTTCCTGGCCGTGTGCGCCAGGCTCTCGGCAGTCGCACGCGCCAGGCGGTTGGCCGCTCTACGGTTGTTGGGCCTGAGCAGGAAGGGCACCCAGCGCGTCAATGCCGCCGAGACCGTGGCCGCAGCGTTGTTGGGTGCCGTACTCGGCCTGGGTATCTATTGGGTCGCGAATCAGGTGATGTCACGTGTGGGGCTGCCCGGCCTCAAGTGGTATCCCCCCGATGGTGCGTTGTCCGCTTCCACCGTCCTCGTTTGTGTCGTGGGCTGCCCCGCGCTCGCGTGGTTCGTGGGCCGGGTGGGCGCGAGGAAGACGGCGGCCCAGCCGCTGGCCGTACGGCGCGGCGCTGCGGAGAAGTCACCAGGAAAGTGGGGCATCTTCCTGTTCGTACCGGGACTGAGCATCGTCGCCGCGTACTGCGTGGCCGGTGCGACCGGTCATCCGCCCCGGGACACCGGACTCTCGTCGCTCCTCATGCCCCTTGCGGTCGTTCTGCTCGGCATCGGACTCGTTGCCATGCTGCCGAGTTTCTCCCGAAAGCTCGCCCAAAGGGCGGCTCACTCCACCCAGTCGATTTCCCTCGGCCTTGCCATGCGGCGCAACGAGGTGGAACCCGGCGGCGCGCTGCGGGTGGCCACGGGGTTGGTGATCCTGGTCTTCGCGGCGTCGCTGGTGCAGGGGGTGCTGATCGAGCTGGATCAGGTCTCCAAGAACACGTCGTCGGTCCAGACGTACAACATCTCTCTCGCGGGGACCACGGCCGACCGGCAGCGGGCCTGGGAGAAGGTGAAGGGTGTCCGGGGGCATGCGGTCGTCATGCGATCGCGGTCGCGTCCCGACGTCGATCGCTGGGTTCCGAGTCTGGAAGCCGTGGTCGCCACGTGCGAGCAACTGCGCAGCATGGTGCAGAAGATCGACGGTTGTGTGGACGGTCGGCCCATGCGGTTGTGGGACCCGAAACAGGTTGCTGTGGATGACAGCAAGCCCGGTGCACGCTTCCCCTTCGACCTGTGGCACGACGGGCAACGCCGTGTCATGCAGGTGACCGTTCCGCGAGCGGTCCTCCGGTACAGCGACGACACCGGTCTCCCGGTCTTCCAGAACGGTTCCGTACTGCTGCCCCCTTCGGCGGTTCCCGCCGGACATCGCCCCGACTCCGCCACCCTCACCCTCCTCAGCAGCTCCGCCCCCGAAACAGTGCGGCAGGTTCTCGATGGCATCGGTGGTGTGGACCCCACTACGGAGGTCGACACGCCAGGGGTGGTGGTGACGTCGTTGCAGCAGATCACCGTGGTGAAGAGCCTGTTGGGCATCGGCATGGTGTTGGGGCTCGTCATCGGTGTTGCCGCGTACCTCGTCGCCGCCACCGACCGTGCCGTGGAGCGCAAACCCCAGGTCACCGCGCTGTCGCTGCTCGGTGCCCGGCCCCGTACGCTCCGGGCCGTGCAAGTCGCGCAGGTGGTCGTGCCGTTGGCCGTCGGGCTCGCCCTCGCCGTGGTGCTGGGCAAGCTCGCCGAGTCCAGCTACCTCGTGACCGGCGGCGGTGCCGTCTACTGGGACGGCGCCGGCATCCCCCTGCTGCTGGCCTGCGCCCTCGGCGCGGTCGCCGTGGCCGCGGTCGGTGCGCTGCCGCTCGTCGGGCGTCGGATCGATCCGGAGCTGATCCGGCGGGATTGAGCGACAGTCCACGGCGGGCAGGCGCCGCCTGCCCGCCGTGGCCTGTCGCGGCTCAAGTCACCGGCCCCCGGCGCGCCGCGCCCCCGATCACCACGCGCTCACGATCGGCGCCCCCGGCTCGTACCGCTGCCACGCCTCGTTCAGGCGACCCAGCCGGTGCGCGGCGGCGACACCGCACAGGTACGCGACCTTGCCCTCTGCGACTTCGAACGCCACCGCCCCCACGACCTGCCCCTCGACCACGGCGACGACGGCCGGGGAACCGTTGAGCAGCGCGAGGTGCATCGTGAGGGTGCCGCCCGCCATCCGCCGCTTCGCCGCACTCGGCTTGAAGCCGGCCCGCACGAGGGACGCGATGCGCTCGGGCGTCCGGTAGCGCAGCAGCCGCCTGGCCAGCCCGGCCCCGTCCGAGACCGCGACCGCGTCGGCGGTGAGCAGCTCCACCAGCCGTTCGGTGCGCCCCGACGTGGCCGCGGCGAGGAACTCCTCCACGACCTTGCGCGCCGTCGCCGGATCCACCGCGTCGCCGCCGCGGCGCTCGGCGGCGACCCGGCGCCGGGCCCGGTGTACATGCTGCTGGCTCGCGGACTCGGTGATGTCGAGGATCCCGGCGATCTCGGCGTGGGGATACGCGAAGGCCTCGCGCAGGACGTAGGCGGCCCGCTCGACCGGTGAGAGGCGCTCCATGAGGGTCAGTACGGCCAGGGACACCGATTCGCGCTGCTCCACCGTCTCGGCGGGGCCGAGCATCGGGTCGCCTTCGAGGAGCGGCTCGGGCAGCCAGTCCCCGACCGCCCGCTCGTGGCGGGCCTGCGCCGAGCGGAGCCGGTCGAGGCAGAGATGGGTGACGACCTTCGTCAGCCACGCCTCCGGTACCTCGATGTGGTCCCGGTCCGCGGCCTGCCAGCGCAGGAACGCGTCCTGTACGGCGTCCTCGGCGTCGGCCGCCGAGCCGAGCAGACGGTACGCGAGCGAGGCCAGCCGTCCCCGGCCGGCCTCGAATCGGTCGATGGCTGCGATGTCCATGCACAGGAGCCTATGCGGCGGTCTTCACAACAGGGCCTTCACAACAGCGCCGCCACGACAGGGCCTCCGCAACAGGGCTTTCGCAGCAGGACCTTCGCACCAGGGCCCTCACGCCGCGGAGTTCGCACCCGCGGCCTCCACCCCCGCCGCCCTCACTCCACCCCGTTCGGCCCCGGCGGCCAGCCGCTGCCGTCGCTTCGGTACTCCGAAGGTCGGGTGGGCGATGCTCAGCGCCGCCCCCTTGAGCACGCTCGCTTTGAGGTGCGCGGCGGTTCGGCCGCCGAGGTACCAGGACTTCGACCTGACCTCCTCGTCCACCATCTGGAAGATCGCGTCCCGCCGTCCGAGGCTGATGTGGTTGCCGTGGTACTTCAGCCCGACCGTCGGGATCTCGCTGCCCGTCAGACGCGCGATGATCGCGGCGGTCGCCTGCGTGATGGTGTAGCCGGCCGAGGCGCAGGACATCGGCAGCGGGCGGCCGTTGTCCCCGATCGCGTAGGCGCAGTCACCGCCGGCGTAGACGTCCGGGTGCGACACCGAGCGCATGGTGCGGTCGACGAGTATCTGACCGGTCTCGGCGACCCGCAGGCCGGCCGCGGCCGCGAGCGGGTGCACGGCGAACCCGGCTGACCAGACCGTCACGTCCGCCGGGATGGCCGTACCGTCGGCGGTGATCACCCGTGTCGGCTCGACGGCTTCGACCGTGGTGTGCTCGTGGACGGTGACGCCGAGCCGGTCGAAGGCCCGGCGCAGATGCCGACGGGCCTTCGGGGACAGCCAGGCGCCCAGTTCCCCGCGGGCGACGAGCGCGACCGAGAGGTCGGGCCGGGACTCGGCGAACTCGGTGGCGGTCTCGATGCCGGTCAGTCCCTCGCCGACGACCAGCACCGTGCCGCCCTCGCCCAGCCCGGCCAGGCGCTCACGCAGCCGCAACGCCGAGGACCTGCCGGTCACGTCGTAGGCGTGCTCGGCCACACCGGGCACGCCATGGTGGGCAACGGAACTGCCGAGCGCGTAGAGCAGGGTGTCGTACGGGAGCTCGTGGTCCCGGGCCTCGCCGGCCGCCTCCGCTCCCGCCCCCGCCTCGCTGAGCACCCGGCCTGCCCCGATCGCCCCCGCCGCGCCGGTCTCCTCCGTCACGGTGACCGTCCGCCGCTCGGGATCGATGCCGGTGACGCGCGCCACGCGCAGCCTCACCCCGGTGCCGGCGAACACGTCGGCGAGCGGGCGGGGCGTGAGTTCCTGGCCGCTCGCGAGCTGGTGGAGCCGCATCCGCTCGACGAAGTCGGGCGCGGCGTTGACCACGGTGATCTCGGTGTCGGCGGGGGAGAGCCGGCGGGCCAGGTTCCCGGCGGCGAAGGCTCCGGCGTATCCGGCGCCGAGGACGACGATGCGGTGCTTCATGGCGGATGCTCCTGTCTCGTTCGCGTGCCTCCTGAACGGGATGGCGCCCCGGTTCCTGACAGGAGTCGGGTGTGACGTGGGTCACGGGAGCGCGGTGCGTCGGCGAGCCTCCGGGGAGCTCGGCGCGGGGCTTATTCCCGTGCCTCCCCCGCCGGGCGTCGGTAGTGTCGCCGCCCGGCGGGCCGAACCGCGGTCGCCGTGTTCGGAGAGTGATGCGTTCCGTGAGCGGGCAGCGAGTGACGACGACCCTGTGGCGGCCGACCGGCCCCGTGGAGCTGGGGCTGGTGCGGGAGGCGGGATGGCGGGCCTGGCCGCCCCGGCTTCCGGAGCAGCCGATCTTCTACCCGGTGCTCGACGAGGAGTACGCCGTCAAGATCGCTCGGGACTGGAACGTGAAGCACGACGGGGCGGGGTACGTCACCCGGTTCGAGGTCGAGACCGACTTCCTGCGGCGGTACCCGGTGCGGCAGGCCGGCGGGGAGACGATCCTCGAACTCTGGGTGCCGGCGGAGGAGCTGGAGGAGTTCAACGCGCACCTCGTGGGTGAGATCGAGGTCGTGCACGAGTTCCACTGAGAGCGGCCGCCGCGAGGCCCGCGCGCGGTGGCCCGGCAGGCACGGTGACCTGCCGTCGAGGGGCGGCGGGCGGGCCCAGCGGCGCCCCGCCGCCCCTCGACGCCGGTCGGTCCCGCGATGCCGATGAGTCCCGCGACGCCGATCAGTCGTCCCTCGTCGTCGGTCAGCTCCGTACGGCCGGCCTTGCCCGGGAGGGGCGGGGGATGTTGACCGGCACGCTGTCCCGCTCGCCCGCGATCTCCCGCAGGACGCGTACGAGTTCCTCGTGGAGGGCGTCGCCGATCTCGTGTGCCTGGGGTGTGTCCACGTGCAGCATGTTGACGTGGAGACCGGTGGCGGTGCGGTGGAACCAGTGGCTGATGCCGTTGCCCCGGGCCGCCCATACGTGCAACTTCGGCTTCCAGAGCGGGTGTTGGGCGCCGCCGGGAGTCCTGCGGAAGTCGATGTAGGAGAAGAAGTTCACCGGGAACGGCCAGTGGTGCAGCGCGAAGGTTTCCGGGGCCAGCAGCTCCCACGCCCGTACGAAGGGGACGGCCGTGTGCCGCTGCAACTCGCCGTACGCCGTGCGCGCCCGCGCGATCGTGGTGGCGTGGTCCGCGCCGCCCTCGCCCACCCGGAACTCGATCGGCATCGTGTTCACGAACCAGCCGACCGAGTGCTGCCAAGGGTTCGAAGCCCCGTCGGCGGCCCCTCCGGCCGTCCCGCCGAGCTCGCCCGCGCCTTCGTCCGTCCGTTCGCTGATGGGGAGCAGGCCCCGGTAGACCCCCGGCCCCCCGAAGCGGTGCTGGGCCGTCGCCGCGGCCGCCAGTACGGCGGTGAAGACGCTGCCGCCCGAGGCGCGGGCGCCCGCCGCCAGGGCGTCGGCGCGGTGCGGGTCGAGCAGGGGGAGGGCCCGGTTCACCAAGGGGTACAGATGGCCCTCCGGTACGCCCAGGTCGAAGGGGAACCTGGGGAAGAACCCGCCGTTGCCGCGGATGAAGTCCTTCCAGTACCGCAGGCGGTCGTCGTCGGGGCGGAGCGCGGCGTAGCGGCGTCGCTGGTCGTCACCGAAGGTCAAGTAGCTTGCTGCGGCGGGGAGTTCAGGGGCTCGGTCGGCCGACAGAGCGGCGTACGAGGTCTGGAGTTCGTTCACCACGACGGGCATGGACAGGCCGTCGCACACGATGTGGTCGAAGCAGAGGTAGACCGTCGCGCCGTTCTCCCGGACCACCGCGCCCATGAGGAACAGCGGCCAGGAGAGTGTGTCGATGCTCTTGAACGTCTTGTCGAGGTGGGTGTGCAGATCGTCCCCGCTGTGGAAGTGGCCGACCTCTTCCGCCTCCAGGGTGATGGAATCGGGCGCCAACGCCGTGCAGTTCAGGTCGCCGGCGAGCCGCTGGAACTCGCAGCGGAGCACCTCGTGGCGCTGTACGAGCAGCAGGAGTGCCGCTTCGAGCGCCTTGGTGTCCAGCTCTCCCGTGATCTCGAAGGTGACCGTGATCGAGCTGGCGATTCCGTCGCTCGTGCTCCGGGTCGCCTCCGACGACGAGTGATGCTTGTCCTGGTTGAACGAGGCCGATGTGAAGGAAATGGATGCGGAGCGCCTCGTATGGAGGGACCAGGAGATGACGGTGCCGGGCTCGATGGTGGCGTCGGAGAAGGGGATCTGCAGCACTCGGGGGCTTTCTGTTCATGACTTGTGGGGGGAAGTCGAGGGAGTATTCGAGCGGTGAATCAGGTGGGGGGCGAATCAGATAGGAGGTGAATCGGGTGAGGGGATGGTCGTTGCATTCGGTGGTCAATGGTGGTCGGGATCAAATGACGTGTGTCAGGAGGGAATTCACCGCCGCGTCCACACCGTCCTCGGCCCGGACGAGGCGGGCGATCTCGGTCGCCCGGTGTGCCAGGTGGCGGTCCGTCACCGCCGTCGTGATCGCCTCCGCGAGCCCGGGCGCGGTGAGGGTGCGCGCGGTGAGGGGGGCTGGGGCGACGCCCAGTGCTCGCATACGGGCGGACCAGTGGGTCTGGTCGCCCATGTGTGGGCAGAGGACCTGGGGGCGGCCCGCGGCGAGGGCGGCTCCGACCGTGCCCTGGCCGCCGTGGTGGACGATCGCGGCCGCGCGCGGGAAGAGCCAGTCGTGCGGGGCCTGTTCGATCATCAGCATGTTCGGTGGCAGGGGAGCGGAGTTCCTGCCCGGCGCCCCGATGCCGCCCCAGCCGGTCGCGACGACGGCTCGTACGCCGGTGCGGCGGATCGCCTCGGTGACCAGGGCGTGGTTCCGGCGGGCCCGGGTGCCGGCCATGCTGCCGAAGCCGATGTAGACGGGGGGCGGGCCCTCGTCCAGGAACCGGCTCAGCTCCCTCGGCGGCGTCCAGCCGGGGCGCGCGGGCAGGTACCAGAAACCCGTGGTGCGTACGGCGTCGCCCCACGCCGGGTCGACCGGGGTGATGTGCCGGCTGAACGGCTGGAGCACCGGGCGCCGACGGCCCGCGGGGTCCCGCAGCCACCGCCGGGCACCGTGCCGACGGGGGGCCAGCCCCAGTTCGCCCGTCCGCCAGCGCTCCACCTCACGTGACCGCTGGGCCGCCGTGACCAAGGCGTACGTGCTCCGGTTCAGGAAGCGGGGCACCTGGGGGAGCGGCATCAGCGGGCAGGGAAAGGCGTCGGTGGGGATCCAGCCCGGCTGGAGCGCCACGACGACGGCGGGTACGTCCAGCATGTCGGCGACGTGCTGGACGGGGAACGCCGCCGAATGCACCACCGCCGCCACGTCCCCGTGGTCGTGCGCGATGGCCGCCACGTCGCGCAGCGGAGCGACCATCAGCTGTCTCAGCCGGGCCACGGTCCGCGCGGCCGCGATCTTTCCCCGCACGCCCATGAGGCCGCCGTCGATGATCCTCCGGGTCGCCATCTCGTCGAGGATCCGGGTCGGGCCGTCGTCGATCGCGGCGAAATCGACACCGTACGCTGCCGCTTCGGGCGCGTATGCGGAAGGGGCCGCCAATAACGGCTGTTGGCCGTGGCGACGCAGCGCCACGGCCAATGCGAGAAAAGGCTGTACATCCCCGCGGGTACCGCATGCCGCCAGAAGTACCTTGCGGGGGCGGGCGCCGACCACGAGGCTCTCCGGCCCCCGTTCATTGGGCATGACCACGCGCTGAACCTAGCAGAAGGAAAATCGAACTAGGCTGGCGTGGTAATGAGTTCGATATCTCCGGAGGCGCCGATTTTCCGATTACGCGGACCGGAAAGGACCCGTCACCTCATAGGTGATCCCGCCCGATGAACTGCCGCTGGTGCCGCGCTGGCTGGAGAAGTAGAGACGGCGGCCGTCGGGGGAGAAGGCGGGGCCGGTGATCTCGGAGGCGGACTGGCCGTCGACGCGGAGGAAGGGGGCGATGGTGTCGTTCGGGGTGATGAGGCAGATCTCCATGTTGCCGCCGTCCTCGGCGACGTAGAGGTCCCCCGAGCTGGTGCTCGTGATGTTGTCGACCCCGGTGAGTGGTGCCGTTCCGCCGGTGACCAGCGAGTCGTCGTAGGCGAGTTCGATGGTCTGCGCGGCGGCGTCGTACTGCCAGACGCGGTTGTCGCCCTTGGTCGTGAACCAGCAGGTGCCGTCGGCGTAGTGGCAGCCCTCGCCGCCGTTGAAGCGCTTGGCGCCGGGCACCTGGTTACGGGTGGCGGTGGCGCCGGTGGGGTCCGGGACCCGGGACCAGGTCACCGGCCCGCTGGTGGCGGTACCGGCGACCAGCACCTCCAGCGTGCCCGACGACAGGTCGCCCCAGGTGGTGGGCCGGAAGCGGTAGAAGCAGCCGTCGGAGACGTCCTCGGTCAGGTAGACGACACCCCGGGTGGGGTCGGCGGCCGCCGCCTCGTGCTTGAAACGGCCCATCGCGTCCCGGCGGACCGCCGCCTTCGTGCCCCACGGGTCCGTCTCGTAGACATAGCCCCGGTCCACCTCCTCGCAGGACAGCCAGGTGTTCCAGGGCGTCCGCCCGCCGGCGCAGTTCTGGCGTGTGCCGGACAGGATCCGGTACGCCGACGTCACCGCGCCCGTCGAGGAGAAGCGCACCGCGCTCGCGCCCCCGGACGGATTGATCTCCGAGTTGGAGACGTAGATCCACCCGCTGCCGTCCGCGTAACAGGCGCCGCCGTCGGGGGCGTTGTGCCAGGTGTACGACGTCCCGGGGACCGTCTGGCCGGAGCGGGCGATCACCCGGCTCGTAAACCCGCTCGGCAATCGGATGCCGTTGGCGTCCGGCGAGCCGAGCGCCCCGTAGGGACCGGGACCGGGCTGGGCGGGGGCGGCGTACGCGGCGCCACGCCACAGGGTCCCGCCGAGGACGGTCGACGTGCCGCCGAGTACGGCCGCGCGCAGGAGAGTACGACGTTCCACAGTCGCTCCAAGGGATGCCTTGACCGGCCCGCCGCACGGTCGGCGGCGGGGTCGCGCGCTGATGGAACCTAGAGGAGCAGAATTGACGGTACATGGACAACACATGACGTCGCGAGTGCGTGAGTGCGCGTACGCGACTCCGCGGTCCGTGAGTTCGTGCGGCCGGGTGTCCGTGCACAGGTTCCGGCTGCTGAGTGGCCTTCGCTCAGGCCGGCAGCGGCGGTGCCTCGCGGCGGCGTTGCCCGGGACGTCCGCCGAACCCGTGGCCGTGGCCGTGGACCGGTCCCGGCGGCTCGGCCGACGGCAGGCGGACGACCGCGTCCAGGCCGCCCGTGGCCGCCTCCCGCAGCGTCACCTCACCACCACTGGCGTGAGCCAGTCGCTGGACGAGGGAGAGGCCGAGCCCGGTGCCTCCCTTGGGTGCGCCGGGGGCGCGCCAGAAGCGGTCGAACGCGCGGGTGCGCTGCTCCGCCGTCATACCGGGGCCCTCGTCGGTGACATGCAGGTCGACCCAGTGGGGCCGGGCGTCGCGCAGTGCCCGGCGGGCGGGGACGAGGAGCCGTAGCTCCATGGTGACCGTGCTGCCCGCCGGGGAGGCGCGCAGGGCGTTGGAGAGGAGGTTGTCGAGGATCTGCTCCACGGCTCCGGGAACGGCCGTCACCGGACCCACCGCACCCGCGAAGAGGACCAGGGAGACCCCCTCGCGTTCGAACAACGGCCCCCACGTACGGTGCCGTTCCGCGCAGATCGCCCCCAGGTCGACCGGGGCCGGAATGGCCGCCGACTCCTCCAGACGGGCCATCGCCAGCAGCCCCTCGACCATCCGGGCCAGCCGGTCGGTCTCGGTGACGGCGGCGTCGAGGCTCGGCCGGGCGCGCCGGGCGATGTCCGGCTCCAGGTTCTCCAGCCGTAGCCGCAGGGCCGCGAGCGGGGTCTTCAGCTGGTGCGAGGCCTCACCGGCGAACGCCCGCTGGGAAGCCAGCAGATGTTCGAGGCGGGCCGCGGTCGTGTTGAAGGCCGCCGCGAGACTCCGTACCTCCGGCGGGCCCGAGGTGACCACCACGCTGGTCGCCGTACCGCCCTCGGCCAGCCGGTGCGTGGCCTCCTCCAACTGCCGGATGGGGCGCCCCGTCCAGCGCGCGAACGCGAAGGCCACGGCGGCGACGCCGGTGAGCACGGCGAGTCCGGCGAGCGCCAGCAGCAGCCAGACCGCGAACACGCGGGCGTGCACCATGGTGGTCGGGAGCGTGATGCGCACGGCCCCCTGCGCCGACGCGCCCGTCTCCCGACCGGGCTCCGAGACGGGCCGCGGGTACGAGATCGCGGCGACACCCGAGTCGCTCTCCGAGCCCGCGCCGTCTCCCGAGCCGGAGTCGGGGCCCCGGTCGGGGTCCGTGTCGGAGTCGGTGTCCGCTGTCGCGTGGCCCACCGGGGCCGCCACGGACAGGTAGTGGACACCGCCCGTCGTCGTGGTCCGTACGTCCGTGGTGGCGCGGCCCCGCAGCGCGGCGGAGATCTCGGGGAGGGAGGCGAGGGACCGCTTCTCCTCGGCGGACAAGGAGTGGGAGGAGGCCAGCAGTTCACCGTCCGCGTCGACGATCACGACCTTCCCGCCGATGCGCTGGGCGCAGTGCCTGGCCCGTTCGGCGAGTTCGTCCGGGCGGTGCGCGGCGAGCGAGAGCGCGGCGAACGCGGCCACCGACTCGGCCTCGTCGTTGGCCGAGTTGACGATCCGCTCGCGCTCGGCCCGGGAGTAGACGAAGCCCAGTGGGATCTCCAGCCCGAGCAGGACGAGGGCGGCGAGACTGAGGTAACTCAGCAGCAGGCGTCGGGTCATGACGCCCTGGCCTCGGGCGTGCGATGCCTCCCCGTGCCCGCCCTCGACTCCGTGCCGGCCCTCGACTCCGTCGCGGACCTCGTCCTCGGTCCGCGCCCGCCACCGTGCGCCTGTCCCGGCCCCGGGGCGCGTACGGCGAGCCGGAAGCCCACGCCGCGCAGGGTCTGGATCCACGCCGGGTCGCCCAACTTGCGCCGCAGGGTGGCGACATGGACGTCCAGTGTCTTGGTCGGGCCCTGGTAGTGGTCGTCCCAGACGCGGTTGAGGATCTGCTGCCGGGAGTAGACCGCGCCGGGGTCCTCGGTGAGCAGCGCCAGCAGCTCGAACTCCTTGGGCGTCAGCGCGACCGGGACCTCGCCCACCCACACCTGCCGGGTCCGCCGGTCCACGACGAGCGGACCGGGCGGCGGGGCCGAACCGACGTCGGCCGCCGGACCCCCGGCAGGGGCACGGGGCGCGGGCGGCGCCTGCTCGTACACGGGGGGCTCGTAGGGCTCGAAGACCGGGGGCTCGTAGGCAGGGGGCTCGTAGGCCGGGCTGCCGTACGCCGGAGTGCGGTACGCCGGGCCGCCCAGGGCGGGAGCGCCGGGCGCGGGGCTCCCGACGGTGGGCGCGTTCTGCGCCGGGTCGGCGTGCGTGGGCGTCCCGTGCGCCGGCGTCTCGTACGCGGCCGACCAGTCGTACTCGGCGCCACCGCCTTCACCGGCGCCGCCCGCTCCTCGGATGCCGCCCCCTTCTCCGGTTCCGCCGGCTCCTCGGAGGCCGTCCGCTGCTCCGGTTCCGACTCCGCCCACCCCTCCGGCTCCTCCAGCCCCGCCTGCTCCTGCCCGATTGAGGTCCTCGGCTTCGAAGTCCCCGACCGACGTGAAGTCGCTGTCGGCCCCGAAACGGCTCCCGGCCCGGCGCCTGCCCCCGAAGCCGGCCCCGGCCGCCGATTCCCCGTGCGCCGCGGGCTCCGGTGCGGGCGCCGACCAGTCGCCGTACGCCGAACTCCCGCCCACGGACTCGAACTCGGCCACTCCACCGGGCCCGGCCCCCCGCCCGAGCCCGGTCCCGGGGCCGACCCCGGCCAGGTCGTCGGCCCCGGCCGGCCTCCCGACCCCCGCCTCGGCCACCACGACCCCGGCCACCACCTCGCCGCCCATGGTCCCGCCCGCGACCCCACCCGTCGCTCCGGCGCCCGGGCGCTGGTGGCGGCGTGACACCGCCCGTATCCGGGCGACCAGTTCCCGAATGCTGAATGGTTTCGCCAGGTAGTCGTCGGCGCCGAGTTCCAGGCCCAGCACACGGTCGGCCTCCTCGCCGCGCGCGCTGAGGATGATGATGGGGACGTCGGAGGTCCGACGGATCCCGCGGCAGACGTCGATGCCGTCCATGTCGGGCAGGCCGAGGTCCAGCAGGACGACGTCGCCGTGCGGACCTCTCAACCCGTCCGCTCCGGTGGCCACGTGGTGGACCGTCAGGCCGAAGTGCCGCAGCCCGTCGGCGAGCGGTTCGGCGATCGTCTCGTCGTCCTCGATGAGCAGCACTCGTACGCCCATGGCCGCCTGTCTCTCCAGAAAGTCGGGACAACACGAGAGCCGTGCTGTGGGGCGCCACGCTACAAGAGAACGAACAGCTCTGTGGAGGGAATCCAGAGCATTGTGAAATGACCCTCAGAAACCGCTTGTATTCGGTCGCCCGACCTGCGGCGCAGGGCTTCCTGGCTGAAATCTGTGGAAAATCTGGCGTCGTTTTAGTGTTCGCTTAACCTTCCTCTGGTCATCGCCCCTCTACGGTCGTCAAGGCAGGTCAGGACAGGTTAGGACAGGTCAGGACGGGTCAGAGCAGGCTGGAACAGCTCGGAACCAGTACAGGGAGGCACGATGAAGGCGTTGCTGGACCGCGCCCGGTCGTTCAAACGGCGGGTCGACTTCGAGAGCGACGAATACCGAAAACTCGCCGTCGGGCAATTTCCCGAGGCGCTGTTCATTACCTGCTCGGACTCGCGGGTGATTCCCGCGCTGATCACCGGGGCGCGGCCCGGTGAGATATTCGAGCTGCGAAATGCGGGCAACATCGTGCCGCCGCACGACGCGTACGGGGCCGCCTCCGGCGAGGCCGCCACCATCGAGTACGCGCTGGAGGTGCTCGGCGTTCAGGACATCGTGGTGTGTGGTCATTCCCACTGCGGTGCGATGGGCGCGCTGAAGTACGGCGCCGACCTGTCCGGGCTGCCCCGGGTGGACGCCTGGCTCGACTACGCCAGGCCCGCGCTCGAACCGGTCCTCGGCGATGCCACCGGCAGGGACGGCACAGGCAGTGACAACTCCGGCAGCGACAGCGGTAGCACCGGCAGCGACAGCGCCTCGTCCGAGGATCCCGCCCTGCGTGAGGTCGTCCAGCTCAACATCCGCAACCAACTGGCCGTCCTGCGGGACTACCCGGTCGCCCGCCAGCAACTCGATTCCGGACGGCTGCGGTTGCACGGCTGGTACTACGAGATCGACACCGGCAAGGTGCACGAACTCGACGCGGACGGCGACTTCCAGGTGCACGGCTCATGAGCGGGGCGCACGGGCGCCGGCACGCGGCGGGCGGCGGCGCCCACCGGTCCCACCGGAACGGCCGAAGCGGTGGACCCGGGTTACCCGGATATGTACCCGACCCGCCCCCGTACGCCCCGGACTTCCCGGAGTGGACCGCCACCGAGACCCTGGGCCGGGAGCATCCGGGCCGGGAGCATCCGGGCCGGGACGATGCGGGTCTGGACGGTCCGCCCTCCGGGCCCGAGCGCTCCCGCACCGGGGGCTCCGCCGGGCGCATCGACTTCGGTACGGAGATCACCGCGTCCCTCGTCGTCTTCCTGGTCGCGCTGCCGCTCTGCATCGGCGTGGCCGTGGCCTCCGGCGTACCGGCCGAACTGGGCATCATCTCGGGGGTGATCGGCGGTCTGGTGGTCGGCGCGGTGAGGGGCAGCACCCTCCAGGTCAGCGGCCCGGCGGCCGGACTCGCGGCGCTCGTCGCGGAGACGGTCATGGAGTTCGGCGTCGCGATGCTCGGCGTGATCGTCCTCTTCTCCGGCATCCTCCAGATCGTGCTGGGCCTGGTGAAACTGGGCCGGATGTTCCAGGCGATCTCCATCGCCGTCGTGCAGGGCATGCTCGCCGGCATCGGAGTTCCGCTGATGTTCAGCCAGCTGTACCCGATGTCCGACTCCAAGGCGCCGGGCGCCCCCCTGGACAACATGGCGGGCGTCCCCGGACTGATCGCCGACACCGTGACGAACCCGCAGGCGCTGATCGCGGCCGGGCTCGGGATCGTTACGATCGTGCTGAGCTTCGTGTGGAAGCAGGTGCCGGGGCCGGTCAAGAAGATCCCGGCCGCGCTCGTGGCCGTCGGGATCGGTATCGCGGTCGCCTCGTTGCCGGGCGTCGAGGTGAAGACGCTCCAGGTCGGCAATCTGCTGGCGTCCGTGGACGTGCCGGGGCCGGAACAGTTGTCCGGGCTGGCCAGTGCCGGGGTCATCACGGCGATCCTCACCTTCACCGTGATCGCTTCGGCGGAGAGTCTGTTCACCGCCGCCGCCGTGGACCGGATGCACGACGGACCGCGCACCCGGTACAACACCGAGCTCATCGCCCAGGGCGCGGGCAACACCGTCGCCGGCATCCTCGGCGCGCTGCCCATCACTGCGGTGGTCGCGCGCAGCTCGGCGAACGTGCAGGCCGGTGCCAAGACCCGTCTCTCCCGTACGCTGCACGGCCTCTGGCTGCTCGCCTTCGCGCTGCTGCTGCCGCAGGTGCTGGCGCTGATCCCGATCTCGGTGCTCGCGGGTGTCCTCGTGCACAGCGGGTGGAAGCTGTTCGCGCCGGAGCAGTTCCCGAAGATGTGGCGGCAGGACCGGGGCGAGTTCGCCGTGATGACGCTGACCACGCTGGTCATCACGGCGACCGCGCTGCTCGAAGGGGTGCTGTTCGGGCTGGCCGCGGGGGTGGTGCTGGCCGCGCTGCGGATGTCGCAGACCGTCATCCGGCAGCACATCGAGGACGACACCGCGAAGGTCGTCATGGCGGGCAACGCGACGTTCCTGCGGCTGCCGAAGCTGATCGACGCGCTGGAGGGCGCGGCCGCCTCCGGCAAGCCGCGCATCCGGCTGGACCTGCTCGGGGTGACCCACCTAGACCACGCCTGCCGCAGCCAGATCGAGGAGTTCGTGGCACAGCAGCGGGGGGCGGGGCTGCGGGTGGAACTGCTGATGCCGGACCTCACGAAGTCGCCTGCGGCGGCCGAGCCGAAGGGGGCGGTGGCCGAGGAGCCGGCGTTCACGGGGGCGGCGGAGTCGGAGCCGGTGTCGACGGAGGTGTGGGACTACGCGACGGTCGGTACGGCGGCGGTGGGCGGTACCGGGCGGCCGATGCCGACCGGGGCCGGGGTCGGGGGTGGACCGGGGCCCGACGCCGAGTGGTTCTATCTCGACACCCGGCCGATGCCGGGGGTGCCGGAGGGCCGGCCGTCGTTGTTGCGCCGGGGGCGCGACTGGGGGGAGTGAGCGGAGGGCTCGTGGGCGGGTGCGGGTCCGGTGGGGGCGGGCCGCGCAGTTCCCCGCGCCCCTGAAAAGCGAAGCCGGGGCTACGCCCGGCTTCGCTTTTCAGCCCGGCCGCGTGACCCACCGGAGCCTCCGTCGCCGCACCTCCCGCAACACCCCCACCCGGTCTACGCTGGGAACCGCCCCAGGAGCCCTCGGGAAGGCGGCGTCATGACCGGCTGGAGCGTGCGTGACATCCCCGATCAGCGTGGCCGTTCAGCCGTCGTCACCGGTGCCAACAGCGGTATCGGATACGCCGCCGCCAGGGAACTCGCCCGCCGCGGCGCGCATGTCGTCCTCGCCTGTCGGAGCGCGGAGCGCGGCGCCGCCGCCCTGGAGCGGATGAGCTCCGAAGTGCCGGACGGCAGCGTCGAGTTGATGCGGCTCGACCTCGGCGACCTCGGCTCCGTGCGGGAGTTCGCGGAAGCCTACGCGCAGGCGAGCGACCGACTGGATCTGCTCGTCAACAACGCGGGTGTGATGGCCGTGGCGCGGAGCCGTACGGCCGACGGCTTCGAGACACAGTTCGGGACCAACCACCTCGGCCACTTCGCCCTCACCGGCCTGCTCCTGCCGGCCCTCCTCGCCACGCCGGGCGCCCGTGTCGTGACCGTCTCCAGCCTGATGCACCTACGGGCGAACATCGACATCGACGACCTCAACAGCGAGCGGAAGTACGGGCGTTGGCTCGCCTACGGCCGCTCCAAGACCGCCAACCTGCTGTTCACCCACGAGCTGGCCCGGCGCCTGGCGGCCTGCGGCTCGGAGGTCGTCGCCGCGGCCGCGCACCCCGGTTACGCGTCGACCAACCTCCAGACGGCCGGACCCAGCGCCGAGGGCCGCAAGGGCGTCGAACGCTTCATGCGGGTCGGCAACCGCTTCTTCGCCCAGTCGGCCGAAGACGGCGCCCTGCCCACCCTCTACGCGGCGACCGCCCCCGCCGTGCGCCCCGACTCCTTCATCGGCCCGTCGTTCGCGATGTGGCGCGGCGCCCCGTCCCCGTCCCCGCGCGCCCCCTGGACCGTGGACGACCGGGCGAGCGAACGCCTCTGGACCGCCTCAGAGCACCTCACCGGCGTCACGTACGACGAGCTGAAGGCCTGACCGCCGCCCCGGCCGGGCCCGCCATGGCCGCCTACCCGACCCGTATCCCCAGCAGTTCCCGGAACGCCGCGCTCCCCACCGGCGTCACCTTCACCGCGCGCCCGGAGCCGACCCGTCGTACCCAGCCCCGGTCCAGCGCGGTGGCGCACAGGGCCGCGCCGAGGGTGCCCGCCAGATGGGGCCGGCGTTCGGTGCGGTCCAGGCAGCTCCGCACGAGGGGGCGCCGGGCATCCTCCCGGGGCCGGAAGCCGAGCGTGTCGGCGAGCCAGTCGAGGCCCGCCCGGGTGACATGAAGCCCCGCCGCGTTCGTGACCAGGGCCCGGGCGACCATGGCGTCCGCCAGGGTTACGCCCAGCCGCCCCGCCAGATGGTCGTAGCAGGTGCGGGCCCTGGCCTCGGCATCGAGCCGTACCGACTGGCTCAGGTTTCGCGGGCGGGTGTCGTCCGGCGCGTACGAGGCGAGGGCCTCGATCAGGGCGGCCGCCTCCGGGCCGGCGAGGCGGACGTACCGGTGCCGGCCCTGACGCTCCTCGGCCAGCAGCCCGCCCTCGACGAGACGGGTGAGGTGCTCGCTGGCTGTGGACGCCCCCACCCCGGCCACCCTGGCCAGCTCGCCCGAGGTCCGGGCACGGCCGTCCAGCAGGGCCATGCAGAAGGCGGCCCGGGTACGGTCGGCGAGGAGACCGGCGGTCTCGGCTAGCGGGGACATGCCCCTCATGATGCCGCGAGGACGTTTCGGCCACCGCCGAAGCGTCCCGCCCCCACCATCGGACCATGACACCCACACCCCGCATGCCGCCCCCGGCCTCAGCACCGCCCGCGCCCCGCACACAGCCCGCGGCGCCGCCCGCGCCCCGCACACAGCCCGCGGCGCCGCCCGCGGCCCGCGCACAGCCCGCGGCCTCTACGCCGCCCACGCCCCGCACCCCGTCCGTCACCCCCGAACGGCCGCCCACGCCCCCCACACGACAGTCCACGCTTCCCAGGGCCATGCTGAGCAGGGCACACAGCACGCTCTCGCCCTTCGCCCGACTGCATCACGAAGCCTTCCCGCTGCTGCTGCCCAACGCCTGGGACCACGCCTCGGCGGCGGCCCTCGTGGCCGCGGGGTTCCCGGCCGTCGGCACGACCAGCCTGGGCGTGGCCGCCGCTCTCGGGTTGTCGGACGGGGCCGCCGCCACCGTCGGCGCGACCGTGGCGCTGACCCGCCGCCTCGGGTCGGGCCCGTTCCTGCTCAGCGTCGACGCGGAGGGCGGCTTCAGCGACGACCCGGAGCAAGTGGCTTCCCTGGCCGTCGAGTTGTACGAGGCGGGCGCTGCCGGGATCAACCTGGAGGACGGCCGCCCCGACGGCACGCTCACCCCCGTGGAGGCGCACGCCGCGAAGATCACCGCCGTCAAGGCCGCCGTACCCGGGCTGTTCGTGAACGCCCGCACCGACACCCACTGGCTGGGCCGCGCACGGGAGGAGACCGCCACACGGCTCGCGGCCTACGAACGGGCCGGTGCGGACGGGGTCTTCGTGCCGGGACTCGCCGACCCGGAGGCCATCGCCGCGCTGACCGCCACCCTCGTCGTACCGCTGAACATCCTGTACACACCCACCGGCCCCACCCTCCCGGAGCTGGCCGCCCTGGGCGTGCGCCGGGTCAGCCTCGGCTCGCTGCTCTACCGCACCGCCCTCGCCGCGGCGGTCACCACCGCGACAGCCGTGCGGGACGGCCGCCCGACGGACCCGGACATCCCCTCCTACGCCGAGGTGCAGGGGTACAGCCGCTGAGGAGCGGGCCGGGAGCGGCCCGCGCGAGCCCGCCCCCCCGCCGGCACGACAGCGCTACGCGGCCCGCACCTCGTACGCCGTGATCCGTACGTCCTCGTCGTCCAGGCACTGCCCGGTCTCCAGGTCGAATCGCTGCTTCAGAAGCGGGGAGGCGACGAAGGGGCGGCCCCGGTGGCTGCCGGTGAGGCCCCGGGAGAGGACGGCGGCGCCACCGAACGGGTCGCGGTTGTCGATGGCGTACAGCTTGCCCGCGCGGTCGAGGAACAGCGCCGCCTGGTTGCCGTCGGGGAGCAGGGCGGCCACACCGCGGCCCGGGATCAGCAGGGCCAGGTCGCAGACCGTGAACCAGCCGTCCGTCAGCCGCAGTTGGACCTTGACGTCGATCTTCTCGGGGGCGAGGGTCATCGGGCGCTTCCTTCCAGGACATCGGCGGGCCGCAGGCCGATGGACAGCAGGGGCAGGTCGGGCTTGATCTGGTCGCGCTCGGGGACGAAGCCGACGACCGGGTCCGGGGTGTCCGGGGCGTTGACGAAGGACACGAACCGGGCGAGCTTCTCGGGGTCGTTGATGGTGGCGGCCCACTCGTCGGCGTAGTGCGAGACGTGGTCCGCCATCAGGGACTCCAGCTCCTCGCAGATGCCGAGGGAGTCCTCCACGACCACGTCCCGGACGTGGTCCAGGCCGCCGGGGATCCGCTCCAGCCACGTCGAGGTGCGCTCCAGGCGGTCGGCGGTGCGGATGTAGAACATCAGGAACCGGTCGATCAGCCTGATCAGTTCGGCGTCGGAGAGGTCCTGGGCCAGCAGGTCCGCGTGGCGCGGGGTGGCGCCGCCGTTGCCGCCGACGTAGAGGTTCCAGCCGTTCGACGTCGCGATGACGCCGAAGTCCTTCGACTGGGCCTCCGCGCACTCGCGGGCGCAGCCCGAGACAGCCGACTTCAGCTTGTGGGGGGACCTGAGTCCCCGGTAGCGCAGCTCCAGGTCGATCGCCATGCGGACCGAGTCCTGGACGCCGTAGCGGCACCAGGTCTGGCCGACGCAGGACTTCACCGTGCGCAGCGACTTGCCGTAGGCGTGGCCCGACTCGAAGCCGGCGTCCACCAACCGGGTCCAGATGACCGGCAGTTGCTCGACGCGGGCGCCGAACATGTCGATCCGCTGACCTCCCGTGATCTTCGTGTAGAGACCGAAGTCGCGGGCGATCTCACCGATCACGATCAGGCCCTCGGGGGTGATCTCACCGCCGGGGATGCGCGGGACGACCGAGTACGAGCCGTTCTTCTGCAGGTTGGCCAGGAAGTGGTCGTTGCTGTCCTGGAGCGCGGCCTGCTCACCGTCCAGGACGTAGCCGCTGGCCCCGATGGTCGGGGCGAGGGAGGCGATGATCGAGGCGACCGCCGGCTTGCAGATCTCGCAGCCGTCGCCGCCCTTGGCCTCGTCGCGGCCGTACCGGTCCAGCAGATCCTGGTAGGTGTTGACGCGCAGGGCGAGGACGATCTCGTACAGCTCCTCGCGGGTCTGCGAGAAGCAGCCGCACAGGCCCTTGTCGACGACGACGCCGCCGGCCTCCAGCTCGGCGGTGACCAGCTGGCCGAGGACCTTGACGCAACTGCCGCAGCCCGTACCGGCCTTGGTGCACTTCTTGACCTCGGGGACGGTCGTGCACCGGTGGTCGGTGACCGCGCCCCGGATCGCCCCCTTGGACACGTTGTGGCAGGAGCAGATGATCGCGTCGTCCGGCAGCGCGGACGGGCCGAGCTGGGCGCCGCCGCCGGAGCCCGCCGGGAGGACCAGCGACTCGGGCGAGACCGGGGGGACCGATCCGGTGAAGGCCTTCAGCGTGCCGTACGCCTCCGCGTCACCGACCAGGATGCCGCCGAGCAGCTCGCCGTCGCGGCCGATGACCAGCTTCTTGTAGATGCCGGAGCGGGAGTCGGAGTACACGACGTCCAGGCAGTCGGCGGTCGCGCCGTGCGCGTCACCGAAGGAGGCCACGTCGACGCCGAGGAGCTTCAGCTTGGTGGACAGGTCGGCGCCGGTGAAGGCGGCCTCGTCGGCGGCGATGGTCGCGGCGGCCGTCTCGGCCTGCTCGTAACCGGGGGCCACCAGGCCGTACACCCGCCCGTCGGCGGCCAGCGCGCACTCGCCGATCGCGAACACGTGCGGGTCGTCGACCGTGCGGCACTGCTCGTCGACGGTGATGCCGCCGCGCTCGCCGACCGTCAGACCGCAGTCACGGGCCAGCTGGTCGCGGGGGCGGACACCGGCGGAGAACACCACCAGGTCGGTGGCGAGTTCGGAGCCGTCGGACAGCTTCATGCCGGTGACCGCGCCGGACTCGTCGACGACGATCTCCTGCGTGCCCACACCGGTGTGGACCGACAGACCCATGTCCTGGATGGTGCGCAGCAGGGCGGCGCCACCGCCGTCGTCCACCTGCACCGGCATCAGCCGGGGCGCGAACTCCACGATGTGCGAGGTGAGTCCGAGACCCTTCAGCGCACCGGCCGCCTCCAGGCCCAGCAGACCGCCGCCGACCACGGCACCGGTCCGGGCCGTCCTCGCGTACTCCTCGATCGCGAGGAGATCCTCGATCGTGCGGTAGACGAAGCAGCCCGTGGCGTCCTTGTGGGGGACCGGCGGCACGAACGGGAACGAACCGGTGGCGAGGACCAGGATGTCGTACTCGAAGACCTGCCCGGAGCGTGCGGTGACCTTCTTCGACTCACGGTCGATCGTCTCGGCCGGGTCGCCGACGAACAGCTCGATGCCGTGCGTCTCGATGAACTCCATGTCGGTCATCGACAGGTCCTCGGGCGTCTTGCCCGCGAAGTACGAGGTGAGCGCCACCCGGTCGTACGCCGGGCGCGGCTCCTCGCAGAGCACGACCACGCGGTGCGTGGCGGTCAGGCCGCGCTCGGCGAGCGCTTCGAGGAAGCGCTGGCCGACCATGCCGTGGCCGACGAGCACGATCGTGGGGGTGGCCCCCAGGGTGGCGGACATTCAGGAGCCTCCATCGTTGGTGAGCAGGTGGAGCAGGGGAGCGCCGTTCGCGGGGAGCGGCTCCGCTCCCTCCCAGGCGCGGGCGAGCGCGCCGACGGTGCCGAGTTCGCCGACGAGCACCCCGCCGACCAGGCGGTCGTCGCGGACGACGACCTTGCGGTACGTGCCGCGCGTGGCATCCGCCAGCTGGATGACGTCGTCACCGGGCAGGGCCTCGGGCTCCCCGAACGCGGCGAGGTCGAGGAAGTCCGCTCCGGCGAGCGTCAGCCGGGTCAGGGCGCGGGTGCCGGTGTACCGGGCACCCGCGTTCCCCGCCAGCAACTCGGCCAGGACATCGGCCTGTTCGAGCGCCGGGGTGGCGAGCCCGTACACCGTGCCCTGGAACTGGGCGCAGTCGCCGATGGCGTGGATGCGCGGGTCGGAGCTGCGCAGCTCCTCGTCGACGATGACGCCCTTGTGCACCGCGAGCCCCGCCTCCTGGGCGAGACCCACCCGGGGGTGGACCCCGCAGGCGATGACCACGAGGTCCGCGTCGAGGGCGTATCCGTCGGCCATCGAGACCGACCGCACGCTCCCGCCGACGCTGCCCACGGCGCGTACGCGCGTCTCGGTGTGCACCTCGACACCGAGGTCGGTGAGGTGCCGGCGGACCAACTTCGAGGCGGACGGGTCGAGCTGACGCTCCATCAGCCGCTCTCCCTGCTGGGCGAGAACGACCTGGGCGCCGCGCAGGGCGAGCGCGCGCGAGGCGGAGACTCCGAGGAGCCCGCCCCCGATGACGACGGCCCGCACACCCGGCCGGACCGCCTTCGACAGCCCCAGACAGTCGTCCATGGTCCGGAAGGCGTGCACCCCGTCGGGGAATTCGTGCCGCTCCGGGTCCCAGAGGCCGCGCAGCGGCGGCAGCACCGGGTTGGAACCGGTCGCGAGGACCAGCCTGTCGTACGCGATCTCCACACCGTCCGCGAGATGTACGGCTCGCATCTCGCGGTCGATATGGACCACCCGGCCGCGCGTCAGCTCGGCAGGGGCGGGCAACGCGATGACCTCGGGCGCGTACCGTCCGGCCAGCACCTCGGCGAGCAGCACCCGGTTGTAGGGTGTGTGCTCCTCCTCGCCCACCAGCGTGGCGGGCATGCCGAGCTCTCCCAGCCGCCGGGCGAGACGTACACCCGCGAGGCCGGAGCCGATCACCACCACACGCTCGTTCGAGGTCATGTCCTTGAGCGTGCGGTGCCGGTGTTACCCGACCGCATCACATCTGTTTCCCACGAGGAACGCTGCCCTCCCCATGGCTCCGAGCGGTGTGTGAGGGGTTTCCGTACGGCCCGGGTGGGGTGTGAGGACACCCGGGACCACCGCGCTGACCTGGTGATACGAGGCTCATGCGGGCGTATACGTGAGGACGGGCCGAGGCGCGGGCCGACGCGGGCGCTCCGGGGCGCGGAGCCGTAGGTCACGTCGGGCGGTGCGGTACGTCACGTCGCGCGGGGCCGCGGCGAAACATTCCGGGGGCGGACCGGCGGTCGGCACGGGCGTACCGGCGGGGCGGCGCGGGCGGAGGGGCCGGGCGGGGCGGGCGGAGGGGCCGGGCGGCACGGGCAGAGGGCCGGGCGGGGCAGGCGGAGGGGCGCCCGACCTCAGAAGATCCTCAGGTCGATGGACGGCACACCCATCCCACCGCATAGGGTCGCGATCATGCCTGACATATCGCTGACCATGGTCGTCGTCCTGTGCGTGGCCGCCCTCGCGGCCGGCTGGATCGACGCCGTGGTGGGCGGCGGCGGGCTCTTGCTCCTCCCCGCCCTTCTCCTCGGCCTGCCGAACGGCGCCTCGGCCGCGCAGTACGCGCTGGGCACCAACAAGGCCGTCGCCATCGTCGGGACCACGGGCGCCGCCGTGACATACGCCCGGCGCACCCCCGTCGACGTGAAGACCTCCGTACGCATCGGCCTCGCGGCACTCGCGGGCTCGACGGCCGGCGCCTTCGTGGCCGCCGGCATGAGCACCGAGGTCCTGAAGCCCGTCGTGATGGTGGTCCTGCTCGCCGTGGGCGCCTTCGTGATCCTGCGCCCCTCCTTCGGCACGGCCCCCGGCACCGGCCCGGTCTCCGCGCGCCGCGTCCTCGCCGCGATCGGCCTCGCGGGCGTCGGCATCGGCTTCTACGACGGCCTCGTCGGCCCCGGCACCGGCACGTTCCTGGTCCTCACCCTGACCGCCGTCCTCCACCTCGACCTGGTCAGCGCCTCCGCCACCGCCAAGATCGTCAACTGCTGCACGAACGCGGGCGCCCTGGCCACCTTCGCCTGGAAGGGCACGGTGTACTGGCAACTGGCGGCCCTGATGGCGGTCTTCAACCTCGTCGGCGGGACGGTGGGGGCCCACACCGCCCTCAAGAAGGGCAGCGGCTTCGTCCGAGTCGTCCTGCTGACGGTCGTGTTCACCCTGGTGGCGAAGATGGGGTACGAGCAGTGGGTGGCGTGACTTACCGACTGGCCGACTGGCCGACTGGCCCATTGACCGACTGACCGACTGACCGACTGACCGACTGACGGGCTGACCGACTGACGGGCGTGCGGGGGTGGGGGCGGGCGCCGGTGATCAGCCGGTGCGGCTGCCATCGCGGCTGCCGTTGCTACTGCCGTCGCGACCAACGGCGCGGCTGCCGTCGCGACCAACGGCGCGGCTGCCGTCGTGACCAACGGCGCGGCTGTCGGGGCGGCTGCCGGTGAGGTGGGCGAAGACGACGATGTTCCCCCGGTAGCCGGTCGCCCGTGAGTATCCGCCGCCGCAGGTGATGACCCGCAGTTCGGGCCTCGGCGCGGCCCCGTACACCTTCTCGTCGGGGAAGTCGCGCGCGTCGTACACCTCCACCGCGTCCACCGTGAACAGGGCGGTCCCGCCGTCCCGCCGGTCCACCTCGATGGTGGCGCCCCGCCGCAGCGCGCCGAGGCGGTAGAACACGGCGGCTCCGTCGGCGTTGTCCACGTGCCCGGCGACGATCGCGGTGCCCCGCTCACCCGGTGTCGTACCGGCCTCGTACCAGCCCGCCAGGTTCTCCTTCTCGGCGGGTGGGACGTCGAGGCTGCCGGTGGTCGTCAGTCCGAGCCCCATGAGCGGCGCGTCGACGCGGAGGGAGGGGACGCGGATCCGGACGGGTGGGGAGGCCGGCAACGCGGCGGCCGCGGACCCGTCGTCCCCCCGTCCGCTCGACGTGCCCGACGCACCGCCCGACCGGCTGTGGGCCTGCGCGGCCGACGGCTGCGGCGGCGCGTGCGACGCGGTCCCGCTGCGCAGCAACCACGCGCCCGAACAGAGGGCCACCACGGTGACCCCGGCTATGACGCCATTGGTGAGCCGACGCACAGAAACCTCCTCATGGGCCGACGGGCACCCCTCGGGCGCGCCGCAAGCTGGTGCCCCCTTGTTCCTCCCCTCCGGGGCGAGGGGCGTCGGACCCGGAGGGGAGGAGGGGACGGCGGTACCGGCGGACGGACGGCGGAGGGTGTCCGTCAGATCCCGTCGCCTCTCGCCCGGCGATGCAGGAGCCAGGTACCGCCCGCGGCGGCGACGGCCAGGGCCGCCACACCCGCCGCGGTCTGCACGGGGTCGGGACCGAGTGCGCCACCGACCCCCGTCTTCACACTTCCCCTCGGATACGCCGGCTGTCCGGCCCGCGTGCCGGTGAGCGAGACGACCAGGTCGCCGGTGACCCGGGAGGCCCCGTCCGCGCAGGTCGCGACGATCTCGTACGTTCCCGGCTGCGCGCTCGGCGGCACCTCGAACCGCCCGTCGAGCCGCCCCTGTCCCGCGCCCGGGGTGAGCGAGAAGGCGCCGGCGCCGACCGCGCTGGCGTCCCCCGTGGCGGTACCGTCCGCACCGCAGGCCGCCGTGCGGACGGTGACCTCGTCGCCGGGGACGACACCGGTGGGGGACAGTTCGAGCCGCCCGGTGCCCGCACCGCCGTACGCGGGTGTGCCGGAGAGGGCCGCGAAGGCGAGGGCGAGCGCGGTCGTGGCCAGCGGCCGGGCGGTACGTCGCATCGTGCTGCCTCCTCCGAGAGTCCTCCGTTCCCTTCCGAGGTAAGTGGCTCTCCGCCCCGCGCGCTTGCTGATGGGGTGTCAGAAATGAGGTGAATGGGTGTCAGGGGGTGGGCGGGGAAAGACGGACCGGCGGATGTTTGGGCAGGTCATGGGGGTGCGCGCGGAGGGTGCGGAGAAAAGGAACGCGCCGGGCGACCGGTGGGGGTGTGAACGGGTGACTGGGGCCGGGGGCGCGGAGCCGTCCGCCGGTACGGGAACCCCGAGCGATCCGTCGCCGCTTGACCTGAAGCAAGGTTGAGGTATCACGCTGAGGCCCATGAAATCCGCGACGCACACCACCGACGCAAATCCAGCCCCGGCTCCCACCTCAGCGCGCGCGCCCGCACCCGCACCCGATCCCACCCCCGATCCCACCCCCACCCCCGATCCCACCCCCACCCCCGCTCCCTTCTCCGCCACGCCGGTGCGGGTGACGCTGGTCATCGGCAGCAACCGCACCGGCCGCTTCGGATCGGTGATCGCCGACTGGCTGCTGCGCCGGGTCCGGGAGCACGGTGGCTTCGAGGTCGACGTCGTGGACGTAGCCGAGGCCGACCTGCCGACGACGTTCGCGCCGACCGCCGAGGCCACGACACGACTGGCCGAGATCACCCCGAAGCTGGCGGAGGCGGAGGCGTTCATCGTCCTGACGCCCGAGTACAACCACTCGTACCCGGCGGCCCTGAAGAACCTCATCGACTGGCACTACGAGGAATGGCGGGCCAAGCCGGTGGCGCTGGTCTCCTACGGCGGCGTCTCAGGAGGCCTCCGCGCGGCGGAGCACCTCCGTCAGGTCTTCGCGGAACTCCACGCGCCTACGATCCGGGACACGGTCTCCTTCCACAACGCCCACGCCGCCTTCGACGACACCGGCGACCTCCACGAGCCGACGGCCCCGAACGCGGCGGCCCGGACGATGCTGGACCACCTCTCCTGGTGGGGCCACGCACTACGCGAGGCGAAGGAGAGGCGACCGTACGGGGGTTGAGGGACGCGGCGCCGACAGGGGAGAAGCGGAAAGCGCGGCGGGGCGAAGCCCCTGCCGCGCATTCCGAGGGGCGCGGCGAACTGCGCGAGAACCCCGGACGACCGGCACCTGCCCGCCAGCCCCGGCGCTACCAGGGAGGGGCGAACCGGGAGGACGGGCCGCGCCCTGAAAGGGGCGCGGGGAACTGCGCGAGGACCTCAGCGGACCTGCGGACGAACGACAGGCGCCCGGGGGGTCGAAGGGGCGCAGCCCCTGGGTGGGGGAGGGACGGGTAGGGGCGGCGGGGGCGAGAAATCCACGTGCCCCACCGCCACCCCTTCACCATCCACAACCGCCCCCAGACCCCCCGCCCCCACCTTCCGGATCCTCCGGCGACGGCTCGACGGGCTCCTCGGCGGGCGGCGTCTCCTCGGCGGGCGGTTCGACGGCAGGCGGGGCTTCCTCGGCAGGTGGTTCGACTACGGGTGGGGCTTCCTCAGCTGGGGGTTCCACCACCGGCGGTTCGACCACGGGCGGGACCTCCTCAACAGGGGGTTCCACCTCAGGTGGTTCGACTACGGGTGGGGCTTCCTCAGCTGGGGGTTCCACCACCGGCGGTTCGACCACGGGCGGGACCTCCTCAACAGGGGGTTCCACCTCAGGCGGTTCGACCACGGGTGGGGCTTCCTCCGCAGGCGGTTCCACCACAGGCGGGGCCTCCTCTACAGGCGGCTCCACCCCAGGCCCAGCCGGTTCCTCGACCCCTGGTTCCTCAACCCTCGGCTCCGCGCCCCCAGTCCCGTCAACCCCCGGCTCCTTGCCGCCAGATCCCTCACCCCCCGGCGATCCAGGCGCCCCTACCTCCAGCCCGCCCCCCTCCTCACCGGAGCCCACGCCCCCACGGCCGCCACCCGTACCCTCCACACGAGGCGAGACCACCACATCCGTAACCGCTCCCCGGTGCTCGACGACACCGGGAGGCACCACCTCGGGCCGATGCGGCGCGGGCGCCTGCGCGACCGGCGCCCGCCGCTCGGGACCCGCCCCCGAGTCGAGGGGCCCGAGCACGATGCCGGCCACGACCGCGGCGGCAGCCGCGGCCGCACCGACCGCCGCGACGGTGGGCACCTTCACCCCACCCACGCCACTCGCCCCGCCCGCCGCCTGCCGCACGGCATGCAGCAACTGGCCACCCCCGTGCCCACCCGCGGAGCCGAGCACCGCGGCCGTACCGGCGGAGCCACCCGTGAGGGCCATCAGCACCTTGCCCCCACCTCCACCCACGACGAACACCAGCAGGGCGGGACCGACGAACGCGGGCAGCCGGTCGTTCGTGCGCATCAGCACGGCGAGCCGCGCCCGGCAGTCGTCGCACGCATCCACATGGCTGAGCAGTTGCTCGGACTGCCGCGCGGTCGCCGTACCGCGCACGTACGCCGGCATGCGCCCCCAACGCACCTGGCACGCCGGATCGATCGGCGCACCGGGCTGCTCGCGCAGAAACGCCTGGCGCATCCCCTCGCGCGCTCGGTGCAGCAGGACCGCCGTCGCGCCCTGCTTCGCGCCGATGCGCTGTCCGACCGTCTCCAGCGGCTGCCCCTCCGCCTCGGCCAGCCACAGCGCCTGCACCCACCGCTCCGGCAGCTGGCCCAGCACCCGCACCAACAGATCGACGGAGGAGACCTGTTCGGCGGGGTCGGCGGCGTCGGCCACCCGGACATCGGCCTCGGCCCGCTCGGGAGCCGTCGGATCCAGCGGTGTCTCCCGCGTCGCGGTGGAGCCCACGGCCGCCGCGAGATGCCGCACCGTCGTCATCAGATACGCGGGCACGTTGTCGATCTCGTGCCCTCCGGAGAGCCGCCGCCACACGCGGAAGTGGGCCTCGGCGACGAGGTCCTCGGCGGTCCAGGTGTTCCGGGTGAGGGAGCGCGCGTACGCGACCAGGCGCGGATGCTGTTCCTCGTAGATGCGGGTGTACGCGGCGGTCGCGGACCCGGACAGGCCGTCGGTCATGGCGGGAAACGCTCTCCAGTCGCCTGTTGGATGGAATGACGACGATTTTGTATGTGGAGATGGCAAAAAACTCAAGCAATCACCCAAAGTGACGCGCGTCACAGCGGGTAACTTCGAAAGCGGCGTAATACATGGGGGCTTGGCGCGGTCGACAGGGTGTGTCGCCCGAAGAAGCATCTGGCGAACGCATGAACCCACAACATCCGAGCATCCGAAGTACCCGCAGCCGCTGAAGCATCCGCGGCTTCCGCAGTGCCGACATACCTGACGCCATACCTACCTGACGCCACACCTGACGACCTACCTGAAGCGCCCGAACTGGAGACCGCCCATGGCCCCCGCCCGGCCCGCCCGCCCGACGCCCCCCGCCCTCGAACAGAGCGCCCGCGCCCGACTGATCACCCCGGGCTACGACGAGATCCCGGTACGCACCACCCTGCGCTACACCCCGGCCGACCCCTTCGCCGTGCACATCGACTTCCCGTCCGGCTCCTCCGCCGACGGCGACGACGTGACGTGGGCGTTCGCCCGCACGCTCCTCGCGGAGGGGCTGACCGGCCCGGCCGGGATCGGCGACGTGCACCTGTGGCCCTGCGGCCCGGCCCACACCGTCGTAGAACTCCACTCCCCGCACGGCATGGCCATGATTCGTTTCGACACCCCCTCGCTCCGCCGCTTCCTGCACCGCTCGTACGCCGTCGTCGCGCTCGGCGCCGAGGACCTGGAACCGGCTCTCGACGACGGTCTGGCGTCTCTGCTGGGTGGGGTCTGACGCGCCGGCCCGGAGCGCCCGCTATGTTCGATCCGATCGTCCGGATATTCGGAGTGGGCACATGCAGACGACAGCAGAACCGGCCGGCCGGACAGGGCTGGGGGAAAGACCGTGACCGAGGCCGCGAGCAGGACCTCGAACAGCACCACCGCGGAAGCGGCCTTCGCCGGGGCGGAGGCCGATGACACCGACGCCGACGCACACCTGAACGCCGCCACCCCCGAGCGCCCCGCCACCCCCGAGAACCCCGAACACCCTGAGAGCGCCGAGAACCTCAAGCGTCCCGAGAACGCCGAGAACACCGAGAACGCCGAGAGCCCCTGGCCCCGTCACTGGCCCCTGCTGCTCCTCGGTGCGGCCCTCGTCCCCGGTGTCGTGCTGTTCGTGGTGGGACGGTGGATGGAGGAGCCGGCGGTTCAGGCGTGGCGGACGGTGTGCCTCTCCATCACCGTGCAGGCGCTGCCGTTCCTGCTGCTCGGGACGGCCCTGTCGGGCGCCATCAACGCCTTCGTCCCGGCGCGCGTGTTCACCCGGGTGCTGCCGAAAAGGCCGGCGCTCGCGGTCCCGATCGCCGGCGCCGCCGGGGTCGTGCTGCCGGGCTGTGAGTGCGCCTCGGTACCGGTCGCGCAGAGCCTGATCCGCCGGGGCGTCGACCCGGCAGCGGCCTTCGCGTTCCTCCTCTCCGCCCCCGCCATCAACCCGATCGTCCTGACCGCCACGGCCATCGCCTTCCCCGGCAGCCCCGCGATGGTGCTGGCCCGGCTGCTCGCCTCCCTCGTCACCGCCGCCGCGATGGGCTGGCTGTGGCTCTGGCTGGGGCGCGCGGAGTGGCTCAAGCCGGTCGCGCGGCACACCGGGCACCGGCCGGGGCAGAGCCGCTGGAACGAGTTCCGGACCGGCTTCCAGCACGACTTCCTGCACGCGGGCGGCTTCCTCGTCGTCGGTGCGATGGCGGCGGCCACGTTCAATGTGCTCGTCCCGCGCACCGTGCTCGACACCTTCGCCGAATCGCCGTGGCTGTCGGTGCTGTTCCTCGCCGCGCTCGCCATCCTCCTCTCGGTGTGCTCCGAGGCGGACGCCTTCGTCGCCGCGTCGCTCACCGGCTTCTCGCCCACCGCGCGGCTGACCTTCATGGTGGTCGGCCCCATGGTCGACCTGAAGCTGATCGCCCTCCAGACGGGCACCTTCGGCCGGGCCTTCGCGGTCCGCTTCTCCGCCGCGACGGTCGTCGTCGCGATCCTGTGCAGCGCGCTGATCGGAGCAGTACTCCTGTGAAACGACCCCTCCAGGCGCTCCTGCTCCTCCTCAGCGGCCTCGGCCTCCTGCACGCGACCCTCGTCACCGACGACTACCTGCGATACGTCAAGCAGGGCATGCACCCCCTCCTCGTGGCCTCGGGTGCACTGCTCCTCGTGCTGGGTGCGGCGGAGGCGTGGTCGCTGTGGAGACCACAAGGAAAAGACGAACGGGAAGCCGATGCCGATGCCGACACCGCCACCACGGACACCGACCCCGGCGACACCGACCCCGCCGCAGGCACCGCCCCCGACGGTCACGGCCACGACCACTCCACCCCGCCCCGCGTCGCCTGGCTCCTGCTCCTCCCCGCGCTGAGCCTGCTCTTCTACGCCCCGCCGGCCATCGGCGCGTACACCGCGTCCCGGGAGGCACCCAAGCCGGTGGCGGTCACGGACCAGGACGACTTCGACCCGCTGCCGAAGACCTCACCGCTCCCGATCACCCTCACCGACTTCACCCGCCGGGTGCAGCAGGACCGCGACCGGGCCATCGACGGCCGCACCGTCGAGATGACGGGCTTCGTCACCCCTGACAAGGGCACGTCCGCCGGGGACAGCGGGGACAGCGGGGACGACGGGACGACCACCTGGTACCTGACCCGCGCCATCTTCAGCTGCTGCGCGGCCGACGCCCAGTTCGTGAAGGTGCGCGTCCACGACGCCCCAGCCCCGCCCGCCGACACCTGGGTCACCCTCACCGGAACCTGGCACCCCTCCGGCACCCTCGGTACGAGCTCCGCCGAGGCGGCCGTCGACGCCGACGCAGTCAAGAAGGTCCCCCGCCCACCCAACGCGTACGCCGACGCCCTCACCCCCACGCGCTGAGCACCGGGAGTCCGCGGTAGGTCCGGTCGCGGACGTCGGAGGTGCCGTACCCGGCGCCTGTCTCCCAGGGACGAGGAGCGAGGAGCGAGGGGCGAGAATCGTTTCTGCAAAGAGTCCCGATCCCCTTGGAGAGGAGAGACGAGAACGGTGCTCCCCATATTCGTCTACGGCACCCTCCGCCCCGGCGAGCCCAACCACGACCTCTTCCTGCGCGGTCGCACCGTCGCGGAGGAACCGGCCCGGATGCGCGGCATGGCGCTCTACGACGGCCCCGGGTATCCGTACGCGGTCGAGTGCCTCGGCGATGGGGCCGCGGACGGAACCGGGACCGTGACCGGAACCGGAACTGGGACCGGGATCGCGCCCGGGACCGTGGCCGGAACCGGGATCGCGACCGGAACCGGAACTGGGACCGGGATCGCGCCCGGGACCGGGGAAAGGCCCGGGGGAGTGGGAGGGGTGAGCGGTGAGGTCGTCACGGCCCTCTCCGAGGACTACGCCGAACTGCTCCGCGTACTCGACCAGTTGGAGGAGTACGCCCCGGGCGACCCCGCGAACCTCTACGAACGGGTGGAACGCCCGGCCGTCCTCGCCGACGGCACGGTCGTACGGGCCTGGGTCTACGTCGCCGCCCCGACCGTCGCGGCCGGACTGCGAGCCAGGGGGAAACTGATCGAGAGCGGGGACTGGCGCCTGCGGAGTTAGCTCCTCACCGGGGTCAGCCTCAGCAGCACGACCGAGGGCGCCTCCGGCAGGCTCACCCGAAGCTCGGCGCCGTGCCACCGAGCCGAGGCCGTCGTCGCCCTCGGATGCAGGATCTCCACCCGTACGCCCCCCGCGCCCACGCCAGGCGGCGTGAAGCACCGTGCGGTGTCCCCTCCCCGACGCCAGACCGTCACGTACACCGGACCCGCGTCCGGTGCCGACGGTCTCAGACCCAGCGCGACCCAGTCGTCCGACCAGCCCGGCAGTCCCAGGGGCCAGAACGGCAGGGCGGTGCGCAGGTCGCCCCGGATCGCCTTGTACGTGTCCAAGGCGTCACGAACCAGACCGAGTTGATGTTCCGTCATACGGTCCAGGCGGCCGGAGAGATGGAGCCGGCCGAGGAGCGCGGAACCGAGCGTGAAGGCGATCTCCTCGTCCGTGCAGGACGGTTGCGGGTACGCCCGGACCGCGCCCTGTTCCGGCGGCACGGCGGTGGGGGCGGAGGCGGCGATCGGCGGACAGCGCAGGGGATCCTGCTGGTCGGAGGTGGACTGGAGCTGGGCCACGGCGAGGGAGGCGCCGTCCATGCGCATACCGCCCGAGGCGCAGTTCTCGATGACCAGGCCGGGGTGGCGGTCCAGGACCGAGGACAGCCAGGCGAGCCAGGCCCGGGAGTGGGCGAGGTGGGCCGGTGCGGAGGTGGTGATGTTGTAGTCGAGTTTGAGGTAGCCGACGCCCCACTCGTCGACGAGACGGTCGACCGTCCCGTCCAGATGGGCGCGGGCCGCCGGATGGGTCAGGTCCAGCTGGTGGCGGCCCTGTTCGGTGACCCGGGTGCCGTCCTCGTGCCGGAGAAAGGCCTCGGCGGGCAGACCGGCGGCGAGCGGACTGCGGACCCCGACGACCTCGGGCTCCAGCCACAGCCCCGGTACCATGCCGCGCTCCCGGATCCGGTCGAGCACGCACCGGATGCCACGGTCGCCGGGGAACCGCCGGACCGACGGCAACCAGGCCCCCGCACTGTCCCACCAGCCCCCGGGCGAGCCACCACCCTCGTGCCCCTCGCCGCGCGCCCTCCCGCCAAGCGCCCCTCCTCCGGGTTCCCCGTCTCCCTCCTCTCCACTCCCTCCGTCGTCGTACCACCCGGCGTCCACGCAGAAGTACTCCGCGCCCACTTCCGCCGCCGCGTCGATCAGCGGGAGCAGTTTCTCGGTGGTCGGGTCGCCCATGCGGGTGTTCACGCAGTCGTTGAAGATCACCGGCAGTCGGGTGTGGTCCGGGTGCGGGCGGCGTACGACGCGGCGGTAGGAGGTCAGCGCGGCCAGGGCGCCGTCGAAGCGGTCGCCGAGGGCGAGGGCGGCCCACTCGGAGATGAACTCGGCCCCGGGCGCCAGTACTTGGCGCCACTGGTGCTCGTCGTGGGTAGGGCCGCCGAGGGCCAGATACGTCTGCCCCGCCGACTCGCCGGCCTCCCAGACCCAGCTGGACGCCGACTCGATCTGCCACAGCCAGCAACGGTCGTCCGTACGGTGGCGGAGCGCGCCCATCGCGAGATGCCCGTCCGTGGGCCAGCTGCCGCGTCCGGCGAGCCGGGCCGCCGCGTGCCCGGTGCCGCCGTGCACCGTGTGGTTGACGTCGGGGACGGAGTCCCGCAGCGGCTCGGTGTACCAACGGCACTCCGCGAGCCAGTCGTTGCGTGCGCGGAGGACGGACAGGTCGTCGGGGGAGGGGAGTCCGCCGAGGAGGAGGCTGCCGAGGGAGCGTACGGTGACCGACCCGGACCCGTCGTTGCGCAGCCGGACCCGGGAGCGCAGCACGGAGGTGCCGTCCGGTGAGGCGTACTCGACGAAGGCGGTCAACCCGGTGACGGGGTCGTGGAGTTCGAAGGTCAGCCGATGCCACCGCACGCGGTCGGACGAACCGCCAACCGAATCGCCAACCGAACCACCAACCGAACCGCCAACCGAACCACCTGCCGAACCCTCCTGCTCCGCAGTCGCGTTGTCGGGCCCGGGACCGCAAGTGGAGTGATGGGCACGGTACTTCAGGCGGGCGCCGATCGCCGTGCCGGTGAAGCGGGGTCTGGCCCAGCCGGTGCCGTCGCCGAGCAGGACCAGGTCGACCAGGGGCAGTGAGGGGGCGGCCTTGGTCTCCTCGGGGCCGGGCTCGGGGTCGTCGGGGCGACGGAAGCGCAGCAGCCGGGGAGTGTCTCCGCTGAGGTCGAAGTCGGCGGTCAGTGCGGAGTGGCCCCAGCGGTAGGAGAGGCTCCACGGAAACGCGTCGGTCCACCGGTGACTGTCGTGCTGCGGCATGTGATCCCCCCGGGTCGGCTGTGCCCCAAGTGTTCACGGCGAGCTGTGCGTCCGCTGTCCCCATCGTGTGCGAAGCGGCGGGTCGACCACACAGGATCTACGTATCCGAAAGCATGAACGTTCAAGCAGGCGGGGTGTCGATGCAGATCATCACAGCCACATCAGCACCGATGCGGCGAGCAGAGGAGCCCCGCCTTGCTTGTCGGGCGGGCTACCCGGTCCTTCAGGGCCGGGGTGAATGCCCGTTGTGCCCGGCTGCGGCTGGGTCCGCTTCCGTCTCAGTGCCAAGGGCGAGGGGGCGAAGCTGCCCGAGGCGAAGACGTTCCGCGTCACGCTCAGGAACGGGCGGTGGCACATCGCGTTCGCCGTGATTCCTGATCCGGTCGAGGGGCCGGGCAAGGATGAGGTGACCGGCATCGACCTGGGTGTCGCGGTCACTTGCCGCCCCTTCGACGGCCGGAAGCTGAACTGTCCCCAGCTCACCCCTCGTGAGCGGGCGCAGATCCGCAAGCACCAGCGGCGGGCTGCGCGCGTGAACGGGGCGGCCGTCGTCGTGGTGGGCAAGAGGGTGGCGGGGGTCACCGCCGAGCACCTCGCGCCGATCGGCGTCAGTGACCTGCAGACCGACACGTCCGGTGTGGCCCGCCCGCCGGCCCGCCCTCCGGGCCCCGCCGCCCCTACTTCTCCACCGCCTCCAAGCGCACCGCGCACGTCTTGAACTCCGGCATCCGGGAGGTGGGGTCGAGGGCGGGGTTGGTGAGGGTGTTGGCGCGGCCCTCGCCCGGCCAGTGGAACGGCATGAAGACCGTGTCCGGGCGGATGGTGGTCGTGATGCGGGCCGGGGCGACGGCCCGACCCCGGCGGGAGACCACGGCCACCGGGTCGCCCTCCGCCGCGCCGAGCCGCTCGGCCAACCGGGGGTGCAGCTCCACGAAGGGCCCGGGCGCGGCGGAGTTGAGCTCGTCGACCCGCCGGGTCTGGGCGCCCGACTGGTACTGGGCGACCACGCGTCCGGTGGTGAGCAGCACCGGGTACTCCGCGTCCGGTTCCTCGGCCGACGCCCGGTGCGAGACGGGCACGAACCGGGCCCGGCCGTCCTCGGTGGCGAACCGGTCGAGAAAGAGCCGCGGCGTCCCGGGATGCACCTCGGCGGACTCCACGGGGCTTCCGCCCCCGCCCACCACCTGTTCCGCGGCCGGGTCTGTTCCGGCGCCCGTCATCTGCTGCGCCCCGGCGTCCGCGGCCTGGTCTGTTCCGGCGCCCGTCATCTGCTGCGCCCCGGCGCCCGCGGCCTGGTCTGTTCCGGCGCCCGTCATCTGCTCCGCCCCGGCGCCCGCGGCCGGGCCTGTTCCGGCGCCCGTCACCTGCTCCGCCCCGCCGCCCGCGGCCGGGCCCGTTCCGGCGCCCGCCGCCGAGTCTGCCGAGTCCGTCCCGCCGCCCGGCACAGGGCGCGCCTCGGTACTCGACGCCGCCTCCCCCTCGTTCCCCGGCGTCGCCTCCCCCTGGTTCCCCGGCGCCGCCTCCCTCTGGTTCCCCGGCGTCGCCTCCCCCTGGTTCCCCGGCGTCGGGCAGGGCCAGAACACCCCGTTCTCCTCGGCCAGTCGGCGGTAGGTGATGCCCGAGTAGTCGGCGAGCCCGCCCGCGCTCGCCCGGCGCAGCTCCTCGAAGACCTCCTCGGCGTCGGTCGGGAACCCCTTCTCGACACCCAGCCGGTCGGCCAGCTCGTGCATGACCTCCAGGTCGCTGCGGACCCCCTCGGGCGGCGTGATCGCGCGCCGCCGCAGCAGCACCCGGCCCTCCAGGTTGGTGATCGTGCCGGTCTCCTCGGCCCACTGCGTCACCGGCAGCACCACGTCCGCCAGCGCTGCCGTCTCCGACAGCACGACATCGCACACCGCGAGGAAGTCCAGCGACCTGATCCGCTCCTCGATGTGCGCGGCGCGCGGCGCCGACACCACCGGGTTGGAGCCCATCAGCAGCAGCGACTTGATGTCACCGCCGAGCGCGTCCAGCAGCTCGTACGCGCTGCGCCCCGGCCCGGGCAGGCTGTCGGGGTCCACGCCCCAGACCTCGGCGACGTGCCGCCGTGCCTCGGGGTCGACCAGCTTGCGGTACCCCGGCAGCTGGTCGGCCTTCTGGCCGTGCTCGCGCCCGCCCTGCCCGTTGCCCTGCCCGGTGAGGCAGCCGTACCCGGACAGCGGCCGCCCGGCCCGCCCCGTCGCCAGCGTCAGGTTGATCCACGCGCCGACCGTGTCCGTGCCCTTGGACTGCTGCTCGGGCCCGCGCGCGGTGAGCACCATCGCGTGCTCGGGCTCGCAGAACAGCCGTACCGCCTCGCGGAGTTGGGGGACGGAGACCCCCGTGATCCGTTCCACGTACTCCGGCCAGTGCGCCATGGCGGCCGCCCGGGCCTCCTCCCAGCCGCTGGTCCGCTCCCGGATGTAGTCCTCGTCCACCCGCCCCTCGGCCACGATCAGATGCAGCAGGCCGAGCGCGAGGGCGAGGTCGGTGCCGGGGCGCGGCGACAGATGCAGATCGGCCTGCTCGGCCGTACGCGTGCGGCGCGGATCGATGACGATCAGCGTGCCGCCGTTCTCCTTCAGCTCGGTGAGATAGCGCAGCGCCGGCGGCATGGTCTCCGCGAGGTTGGACCCGACGAGGACGACACACCCCGTCCTCGGGATGTCCTCCAGCGGGAAGGGCAGCCCCCGGTCCAGGCCGAAGGCCTTCGTCCCGGCGGCCGCGGCCGAGGACATGCAGAACCGGCCGTTGTAGTCGATCTGGGAGGTGCCGAGGACGATCCGCGCGAACTTGCCGAGCAGATACGCCTTCTCGTTCGTCAGCCCGCCGCCGCCGAACACTCCGCACGCGTCCGGGCCATGTTCCGTACGCGTACGGGTGAGTTCCTCGGCGATCCGGTCGAGTGCCTCGTCCCAGGAGGCGGGTTCCAGGTTGCCCGCCCTTCTGACCAAGGGACCGGTCAGCCTGACCCGGGACGAGAGCACAGCCGGGGCCGTACGACCCTTGCCGCACAGTGCTCCCCGGTTCACCGGGAAGTCCGCGCGCTCCGTGACCACTACGACCCCTTCGGTCCCGTCCGCACCGGGCGTCAGGTTCATCCCGCACTGCAGGGCGCAGTACGGGCAGTGGGTGGGCGTCGCGGAGTTCGGCATACCGCTCAGCGTGCGTCGCACGTGTTACGCGCCGGGACGCCCCTCGTTACGCGACCGGCACGGGGACCTCCCGGCGGCGTCGGGCGCGGCGTGAGGAAGCGGGTGCCGCCGGATGTCGCGATTCTGTCACCGTATGTGGTCACCTTGCCGCTTTCCGTGCATCCGTTCGGGCCCCGCGTGCTAAGAACTACGGGCGTCACAGACACGGGGGTCGTGCTGCGAGCCCCGTGTGGCGCACGACCTGTCACCCGGCCCGCACGCGGGCCGCAGGGGGAAGAGGACCACCACGTGAACCGTATGCGCACCACCGCCGCCGTCCTGGGTGCCGTCGGCGCCCTGACCGCCACTCAGCTCGGCCTCGCCGGAGCCGCCTCCGCCGCGCCGCAGGCCGCCGGCTGTCCGCTCGAACTCAGCTCGCCGAAGAACTTCACCCTGGACGCGAAGAACCGGGTGCAGGGCGGCCTCTACTTCGCGCTCAAGAACAAGAGCAAGACCGCGAGCTTCAAGGACGTCAGCCTGAAGGTCAGCAAGCCCGTCAACCTGACCTTCACCTACGCCACGCCCACCAAGGGCAGCAAGATCACCAAGCGCACCTCGAAGGTCGCCACCGTCTACACCAAGAAACTGAAGCCGAAGGGCACCACCGGGCTGCGCATCAGCGCCTACATGACCAACAGCAGGAAGCCCTACGAGGTCCGCTTCACCCTCCACGGCAAGACCGCCGCCGGCAAGCAGTGGGGCTGCGCGGTGGACCAGGGCTGGTGGGGCTCCATCAAGCACTAGGGGGCCACCGGCGGAGGCTGCGACAGCCCGCACAGGGCCCTCGACGCACCCTCTACCGCCACCCTCTACTGCCCTTCCGAAGGCCCCCGCCCCGCCGACGCGAGCGCCTTCTCGACCCCCGTTTCCTCCGGTCCGAGGAAGCGGGGGTCCGGCTCGAACAGGGCGTCCAGGGAGGCCTTGCCCGCCGCGAACAGCTCCCGGGTGGCCCCGTAGTACCAGGTCCCGTCGTGCCGGTCCTGCACGCCGACGCCGTACGACTCGACGCCCGCCTCCTCGCACAGCGCGACCGCCCGGCGTATGTGGAAGCCCTGGCTGACGAGCACCGCCCGGTCCACGCCGAAGATCTTCTTGGCGCGGACGCAGGAGTCCCAGGTGTCGAACCCGGCGTAGTCGCTGACGATCCGGTCGTCCGGCACGCCGTGCTCGGTGAGATAGCCGCGCATCGCGTCCGGCTCGTCGTACTCCACGCGGCTGTTGTCCCCGGTGACCAGGACCACATTGATCCGGCCCGACCGGTACAGCTCGGCCGCCGCGTCCAGCCGGCGCGCGAGATACGGGGACGGCTCGCCCTGCCAGAGCCCGGCGCCGAAGACCACCGCGACCTCGGTGCGCGGCGCGTCGGCCGTGGTCCGCAGCCGGTCGGCCGCCGCCGTGTACATCCAGGTCGAGGGCAGCAGCGCCAGCACGCACAGCAGCATCACCGCCTGCACGGCCCGCCGCCGCCCCGCCCGCGTACGCGGCAGCCGAACGGCGCGCGCGATCCGCCCGATACGCCTCACTGCGCCCCCGTCCCCTCGGACCCGCTCACGTGTCCTGTTTGTTTCCGGTTGTCTCCGGCGGGCCCGTCCGGTCCCGCCCGGGCCCGCCCACTCGACCAACGAAGACGTCAGTCACGGAGATCCGGTTCACCGCTCAGCGTGACAAGCTTCACCCGAGCGAGTGGAAAGACCAGGTCACGGAGGTTCACACCGCCGTACCGCGCGCGGTGAAGTGCCGGAAAAGACCCGTCACCACCGCGCAACGGGGAGGCAACGTCCTCCCGACACCATCGGTGCATGACGGCGACGACGAGCAAGTCGAACGCGGACCTCGACAGTACGGCGCACATCATGAACCTGATCAGTGACCAGCTGGCCACCCAGCTCAGCCTCGTCTTCCGCGACGGAACCCGGCGCCCCGCCCCACCGGCGCTCGTCCTGGTCGCGCACGGCAGCCGCGACCCGCGCGCCCCGGCGACCGTTCGCACCCTCATGGAGCGCATCCGCGAGCAGCGCCCCGGCCTCGCCGTGCACCTCGGCCACATCGAGTTGAACGAGCCCCTGCTCCCCGACACCCTGGCCGCCCTCGGCGACCGGGAAGCCGTCCTCGTCCCCCTCCTCCTCAGCCGCGGCTACCACGTCAAGCAGGACATCCCGGAGATGGCCGCGGCCGCCCAGGCCCGCACCCGCCTGGCCGCCCCCCTCGGCCCGCACCCCCTCCTCGTCGACGCCCTGCACGCCCGCCTCGTCGAGGCCGGCTGGCGCACCCGCATGAGCGCGGCCCGGCGCCGGGGGAGCGCGGTCGTCCTCGCCGCCGCCGGCTCCCGCGACCCCGAGGCCGCCCTGGACACCGGCCGCACGGCCCGCCTCCTAGCCGACCGCCTGGGCGTCCCGGTCCTCCCCGCCTACGCCTCCGCGGCGTCCCCCACCGTCCCCGAGGCCGTCCGCACCCTCACCGCCGCGGGCCACACCCACGTGGCGGTCGCGTCCTACTTCACGGCCCCGGGCCGCTTCGCGACGGAATGCGCGGCGGCGGCCCCAGGGATCGCGGCGGCCCCGCTGGGCACACACCCCGCGATGGCAAGCCTGGTACTGCACCGCTACGACGAGACCCTGACCGGGACAAGGTCCCTGCCGGCATTGGCATCGGCATAGGGATCCCCGGAACCCCGGGCTGACGGGAGCGCCCGGAAGGGGCGCGGGGCTGTGTCGAATGTGCGGCTCCGCCGCGTGGGCGCGACCAGCCACCACCCTCTCGCACCCACCCGCACCCGCCCGAAAACCGAACCCGGCGGACGAGTAGGCACCCTTATGTCACTCCCGCCCCGTACTGTCGAATCATGGAAGGCACAACACCCCCCACCCACGACACCCCCGCGAGCCACGACACCCCGGCCGACTACGACCCGCCCTCCGCGGAGCGCTACGCCCCGGAGCCCGACAAACGCCCCGGCCGCACCGCCTTCCAGCGCGACCGCGCCCGCGTACTGCACTCCGCTGCCCTGCGCAGACTCGCCGGCAAGACCCAGGTCGTCACCCCCGGCACCCGCTCCCACGTCTGGGACGCCAGCCCCCGCACCCGCCTCACCCACTCCCTGGAGTGCGCGCAGGTGGGCCGCGAGCTGGGCGCCGCCCTCGGCTGCGACCCCGACCTCGTGGAGGCCGCCTGCCTCTCGCACGACCTCGGCCACCCCCCTTTCGGTCACAACGGCGAACAGGCACTCAACGAATTCGCCGAGGACTGCGGCGGTTTCGAGGGCAACGCGCAGTCCCTGCGCCTGCTGACCCGCATCGAGCCCAAGCGCTTCGTGCGGTCCCCCGAGTCCGGCGACCTCGTCAGCGTCGGCCTCAACCTCACCCGCGCCGCCCTGGACGCCGCCACCAAGTACCCCTGGCCGCGCGGCGGTCACCCCACCGACCCCAAGTCGCCCAAGTTCGGCGTGTACGACGACGACCGGCCCGTATTCGACTGGGTCCGCAAGGACGCCCCCGGCACGAGCACGACCTTCGAGGCCCAGGTCATGGACTGGTCCGACGACGTGGCGTACTCCGTGCACGACGTAGAGGACGGCCTGCACGCGGGCCACATCGACCCCAACTGCCTGCACGCGGAGCCCGAACGCCGAGCGGTCTTCGAGGTGGCCCGCGGCCGGTACGTCCCCGCGGACACCGACCCGGCCGAGCTCGCCGCCGCCCTCGACCGCCTCCTCGACCAGGAGTGGTGGCCCCACGGCTACGACGGAACGGCGGTCGCCCAGGCCCGGTTGAAGGACGCCACCAGCCAGCTCATCGGCCGCTTCTGCCTCGCCGCCGAGGGCGCCACCCGGCAGGCGTACGGCAGCGGCCCCCTCACCCGGTACGCCGCCGAACTGGTCGTCCCGCGCGAGGCGCGGCTGGAGTGTGCGGTCCTCAAGGCCGTCGCCGACCGCTATGTGATGCAGCGGGCCGAGCAGGAGCGGCTCCGCGCGGACCAGCGGATCGTCGTGGCCGAACTGGCCGAGGCGCTCACCGCCCGCGCGCCGGAGGGACTCGAACCCCAGTTCCGCGCACTGTTCGACTCGGCCCCGGACGACCGCGCCCGCAAGCGGGTGATCGTCGACCAGATCGCTTCCCTCACCGACACCTCCGCCCGCGCGCTGCACGCGAGACTGACGGGGCGGAAGTGACGAAAACGTGACCCTGCGTGGCCTGATCGGGTCACTACCCCTTCCCGCATCACGCTCCGTGCGGGACGCTCGCATGTGGACGCACCCTTAAGAGGAGGCATCAAGTGGTCGACGCGGATCAGACATTCGTCATCGTCGGAGGCGGTCTCGCCGGCGCGAAAGCGGCCGAGACGCTCCGAGCGGAGGGCTTCACCGGCCGCGTGATACTGATCTGCGACGAACGCGACCACCCCTACGAGCGCCCGCCGCTCTCCAAGGGCTATCTGCTCGGCAAGGAGGAGCGCGACAGCGTCTTCGTCCACGAGCCGTCCTGGTACGCGCGCAACGACATCGAACTCCACCTCGGCCAGACCGTCGACGCGATCGACCGCACGGCCAGGACCGTCCGCTTCGGCGACGACGGCACCCTCGTCCACTACGACAAACTGCTGCTCGCGACCGGCGCCGAGCCCCGCCGCCTGGACATCCCGGGCACCGATCTCGCGGGTGTCCATCATCTGCGCCGCCTCGCCCACGCCGAGCGCCTCAAGGGCGTCCTCGCCGCCCTCGGCCGGGACAACGGCCACCTCGTGATCGCGGGCGCCGGCTGGATCGGCCTGGAAGTGGCGGCGGCGGCCCGCGAGTACGGCGCGGAGGTCACCGTCGTCGAGCCGGAGCCGACGCCCCTGCACGGCGTCCTCGGCCCCGAGCTGGGCAACCTCTTCGCCGAGCTGCACCGCGAGCGCGGCGTCCGCTTCCACTTCGGCGCGAGGCTCACGGAGATCGTCGGCCAGGACGGGATGGTCCTGGCGGCCCGCACGGACACGGGGGAGGAGCACCCGGCCCACGACGTCCTCGCGGCCATCGGCGCGGGTCCGCGCACGGGCTTGGCCGAAGCGGCGGGGCTGGAGGTGGCCGACCGGTCACAGGGCGGTGGCATCCTGGTGGACGCGGGGCTCCGTACGTCCGATCCCTCCATCTACGCCGCCGGTGACGTCGTCTCCTTCCCGCACGCCCTCTTCGACACCCGACTGCGGGTCGAGCACTGGGCCAACGCGCTCAACGGCGGCCCGGCCGCCGCCCGCTCGATGCTCGGCAAGGACGTCACCTACGACCGGGTGCCCTACTTCTTCTCCGACCAGTACGACCTGGGGATGGAGTACTCGGGGTGGGCGCCGCCCGGATCGTACGACCAGGTGCTGATCCGGGGGGACGCGGGGAAGCGGGAGTTCATCGCGTTCTGGGTGAAGGAGGGGCGGGTCCTCGCCGGGATGAACGTGAACGTGTGGGATGTCACTGAGCCGATCCAGAAGCTGATCCGGTCCCGGGAGCGGGTCGATGTGGACGCGCTGTCGAATCCCCAGGTTCCGTTGGAGAGTCTGACCGCCTAGCCGTCTGCGGGGTGGGGCGCGCGGGCGACCGCGGGTGGTTCGTGGTTGCTCGCGCGGTCCCCCGTGCCCCTTCGGGGCGCCGCCCGTGCCCCATGGTTGTCAGTGGACCACCGTAGAATCTCCGCGTGGCAGGACGGATCAACGACGAGGACGTGAAGGCGGTACGGGACGCGGTCCCGATCGACGCCGTGGTGTCCGAGTACCTCCAGCTGCGCAACGCGGGCGGCGGGAACCTCAAGGGCCTCTGCCCGTTCCACGACGAGAAGTCGCCGTCCTTCCAGGTCAGCCCGAGCAAGGGCCTCTTCCACTGCTTCGGCTGCCAGGAGGGCGGCGACACCATCACGTTCGTGATGAAGGTCGACCACCTGTCCTTCTCGGAGGCCGTCGAGCGCCTGGCCGGCCAGGCCGGCATCACCCTCAGGTACGAGGAGGGCGGGTACAACCCCTCCCACCAGCGCGGCGAGCGGATCCGTCTGGTCGAGGCCCACAAGATCGCCGCCGAGTGGTACGCGGAACAGCTCGCCACCAGCCCCGAGGCCGACACCGGCCGGATCTTCCTCGCCGAGCGCGGCTTCGACCAGGCCGCCGCCGTCCACTTCGGCGTCGGCTACAGCCCCCAGGGCTGGGACCACCTCACCCGCTTCCTGCGCGGCAAGGGCTTCACCGACAAGGAACTGCTCCTGTCCGGCCTCTCCCAGGAGGGTCGCCGGGGCCCGATCGACCGTTTCCGGGGCCGCCTGATGTGGCCCATCCGCGACATCGGCGGAGACGTGGTCGGCTTCGGCGCCCGCAAGCTCTACGAGGCGGACAACGGCCCGAAGTACCTGAACACCCCCGACACCGCGATCTACCGCAAGTCCCAGGTCCTCTACGGCATCGACCTCGCCAAGAAGGACATCGCCAAGGCCAGCCGGGCCGTCGTCGTCGAGGGCTACACCGACGTCATGGCCTGCCACCTCGCCGGGGTCACCACGGCCATCGCCACCTGCGGCACGGCCTTCGGCAGCGACCACATCAAGATCCTCCGTCGGCTGCTGATGGACAACGGCTCGGCCCGTGTGATCTTCACCTTCGACGGCGACGCGGCCGGCCAGAAGGCGGCCCTGCGCGCCTTCGAGGACGACCAGAAGTTCGCCGCCGAGACCTACATCGCGATCGCCCCCGACGGCATGGACCCCTGCGAACTGCGCCTCGCGAAGGGCGATGACGCGGTGGTCGAGCTGACCGAACCCCGCACCCCGCTCTTCGAGTTCGCCCTCCGTCAGATCGTCGCCCGCTACGACCTGGAGACCCCCGCAGGGCGGGCCGCCGCCCTCGACGAGGCCGCCCCGATCGTGGCCCGCATCAAGAACAGCGGCGCCCAGCACGAGGTCGCCGTGGAACTCGCCGGCATGCTCGGCATCCTCGACACCCAGTTCGTCGTCAAGCGCGTCGCCCAGCTGGCCCGCTGGGCCCGCGACCGGGGCGGCCAGGGCCCGGCCCCGTCCGCCCAGCGCACCGCCCAGCCGTACGAGTCCACCTCCCGGCCCCCGTCCGGCCCCGCCCTCACCCTCCGCAACCCGGTCTTCGCCACCGAGCGCGAACTCCTCAAACTCGCCCTCCAGCGCCCCGAGTTGGTGGCCCCCGCGTTCGACGCGTACGGCGTCGACGAGTTCACCGCCGCCCCCTACGCGGCCGTCCGTGAGGCGATCATCGAGGCGGGCGGCGTGGAGTACGGCGCCGAGGACCCGCAGGAGTACCTCGTCCGCGTCCGCGAGGCGGCACCCGACGACACGGTGCGGGCCATGGTGACCGAGCTGGCGGTCGAGGCGATCATGCGCAAGACGGTCGACGACGTCTACGCGGGCGCACAACTGGTCACCGTGCGCCGCCGGGCCGTCGAACGCCGGGTGCGCGACGTCCAGGGCAGCCTGGCGAGGGCGGCCGCCCAGGGCGACCCCGCCCAGCTGGCCGCCGTCCAGAACGAGTTGTGGGTCCTCCAGCAGTACGACCAGGCATTGCGGGAGCGGGGCGCGGAGGCGCTCTGACCCCGCGACGGTTCGCGCCCCCGGCCGCGCACGTCCCCGCAGCACATGCCAATCCGCGCCGGAGCCACCCCGCTCCGTACGGCCTTCAAGCTGTTTGCGGCCCGCCCAGCAGCGCACTCGTGCAGCACGGTAACCGTGCGGTCACGGGCCGGACGCAAAAAGTCACCGCACGCCCCTCGTGGCGGCTGTGTGTCGTACTCCACACTGGGTTGCGGTGCCTGAGTCCTCGGAGCGCGGCCGACCCGTCCCCCATGGGTCCAAGATCCCCGCGGTTCCGCTCGATGAGTACGGGATGGACGGCGGCGAGGCCGCCCGCGTCATCCCAGACGTACCGCTGCCGTACGCCCTGGCAGCGACATTCCTGGAGGTCGCCCCCGTGCAGACCCAGACCCTCATACAGAACGACACCAGTACGGCCATCGGTACCGACGGCTCGGAGCCGGCCGCGGAGACCGATGTCATCCCTGCGGTGCCCGCCCAGAGCCGCGCCGCGCACCACCCCGAGGCGGTCCCGGACGGCCCGCCCGATCTGGACGAACCGCCCGCCGCGGTGGTCGAGGCCCTGGAGACGGCCGACACCCCGGAGCCCGAGCCCGTGGAACTGCCGCGCGCCCGCGCGGACACCAGCGGCCCGTCCTCCGACCTCTTCCGCCAGTATCTGCGCGAGATCGGCCGCATCCCCCTCCTGACGGCCGCGGAGGAAGTGGAGCTGGCCCGCCGCGTCGAGGCCGGCCTCTTCGCCGAGGAGCGGCTCGGCAACGCCCGCGACCTCGACACCGAGCTGGCCCTCGACCTCGACAAGCTGGTCGTCATGGGCCGCATGGCCAAGCGCCGCCTGATCGAGGCGAACCTGCGGCTCGTCGTCTCCGTGGCGAAGCGTTACGTCGGCCGCGGTCTGACCATGCTGGACCTGGTGCAGGAAGGAAACCTGGGCCTCATCCGGGCCGTCGAGAAGTTCGACTACGCGCGCGGCTACAAGTTCTCGACCTACGCGACCTGGTGGATCCGCCAGGCCATGTCCCGCGCGCTGGCCGACCAGGCCCGCACCATCCGGGTCCCGGTCCACGTGGTCGAGCTGATCAACCGGGTCGTCCGAGTCCAACGCCGCATGCTCCAGGAGCGGGGCTACGAGCCCACGTCGGAGGAAGTGGCCGCCCACCTCGACCTCGCCCCCGAACGCGTCAGCGAGGTCCTCCGCCTCGCCCAGGAACCGGTCTCCCTCCACGCCCCGGTCGGTGAGGAGGACGACGTGGCCCTCGGCGACCTCATCGAGGACGGCGACGCGGCGAGCCCCGTGGAGTCGGCCGCGTTCCTGCTGCTGCGCGAACACCTGGAGGCGGTCCTCTCCACCTTGGGCGAGCGGGAGCGCAAGGTGGTCCAACTCCGCTACGGCCTCGCCGACGGCCGCCCCCGCACGCTGGAGGAGATCGGCCGCATCTTCGGCGTGACCCGGGAACGCATACGGCAGATCGAGTCCAAGACCCTGAACAAACTGAGGGACCACGCCTTCGCGGACCAGCTGAGGGGTTACCTGGACTGAGGGGGCGCGTTGTCGGGTGCGGGTCCGGTGGGGCTTCTCGCGCAGTTCCCCGCGCCCCTGAAAAAAGCGGGGCTGCGTCCCGGCTTTTTTCGGGCCCGCAGGGCCTGAATCTTCAGGGGCGCGGGGAACTGCGCGACCAGCCTCACCCACCCGCACCCGACAACGCACCCCCCTCGCCCCCCTCGCCCCCCTCTACCCATCCCCTCAGTCCACCTCGGCCACCGCCTCCGCGAACTGCGCCTTGTACAGCCGCGCATAAGCCCCGTCCGCCGCCAACAACTCCTCGTGCGCCCCCTGCTCCACGATGGAACCGTTCTCCATCACCAGAATCGTGTCCGCGTCCCGGATCGTCGACAGCCGATGCGCGATCACGAACGACGTCCGCCCGTGCGCCAGCTTCGCCATCGCCTTCTGGATCAACACCTCGGTCCGGGTGTCCACCGAGGACGTCGCCTCGTCCAGCACCAGGATCACCGGATCCGACAGGAACGCCCGAGCGATCGTGATGAGCTGCTTCTCACCCGCGCTCACCCCGGTCCCCTCGTCGTCGATCACGGTGTCGTACCCGTCCGGCAGCGTGCGGATGAACCGATCCGCGTGCGCCGCCCGAGCCGCCTCCTCGACCTCACCCCGCGTCACCTTCCGCGACGCGGACGCCCCGTAGGCGATGTTCTCCGCGATGGTTCCCCCGAACAGCCAGGTGTCCTGGAGCACCATCCCTATCCCGTCGCGCAGTTCGTCCCGCGACATGGACGCGACATCGACCCCGTCGAGCGTGATCCGCCCGCCGGTGACCTCGTAGAACCGCATCAGCAGGTTCACCAGCGTGGTCTTGCCCGCGCCCGTCGGCCCCACGATCGCCACCGTGTGCCCCGGCTCGACGACCAGCGACAGATCCTCGATCAGCGGCTTGTCGGCCTCGTACCGGAAGGACACCCCCTCCAGCGCCACCCGCCCCCGCAACTCCTCGGGCCGCACCCCGGGCACCGCGTCGGCCTCCTGCTCCTCCGCGTCGAGCAGTTCGAAGATCCGCTCGGCGGAGGCGACACCCGACTGCACGAGGTTGGCCATGGACGCCACCTGCGTCAGCGGCATCGAGAACTGCCGCGAGTACTGGATGAAGGCCTGCACGTCACCGATCGACAGCGCACCGGTCGCGACCCGCAGCCCGCCCACCACGGCGACGAGCACATAGTTGATGTTCGACACGAACAGCATCAGCGGCTGCATGATCCCGCTGTTGAACTGGGCCTTGAACCCGGCCTCGTACAGCCGCTCGTTCTCCTCGGCGAACTGCTGCGCCGACTCCTCCTGGCGCCCGAACACCTTCACCAGCGTGTGCCCGGTGTACATCTCCTCGATGTGGGCGTTGAGCCTGCCCGTCACCCGCCACTGGGCGACGAAGTGCGGCTGCGACCGCTTGCCGACCCGCGTGGCCACCAGGAACGACACCGGCACGGTCACCAGTGCGACCAGCGCCAGCAGCGGCGACACCCAGAACATCATCGCCAGCACGCCGATGATGGTGAGCAGCGAGTTGATCAGCTGCCCCATGGACTGCTGGAGCGTCTGCCCGATGTTGTCGATGTCGTTGGTCGCCCGGCTCAGCACCTCACCGCGCTGCCGCTTGTCGAAGTACGACAGCGGCAGCCGCGACAGCTTCGCCTGGAGCTCCTCGCGTATGTGGTAGACGGTCCGGTTGATCGCCCGGTTGGAGAGCCGCGTGGCCGCCGCCATCAGCAGCCCCGCGACCAGGAAGATGCCGAGGGCAACCAGAAGAACCGTGCCGACGCCCTCGAAATCGATGCCCTTGCCCGGCGTGAAGTCCGTGCCCGACAGCATGTCGGCGATCGCGCCGTCCCCGCGCTCCCGCATGGACGTAAGGACTTCGGCCTTGGTGGCGCCCGCAGGCATCTCCCGCCCGACGACACCCGCGAACACCAGGTCGGTCGCCTTGCCCAGGATCCACGGCCCCAGCACGGACAGCCCCACACTGATCACCGCGCACAGGACCATCGCGTACATCGTGAACCGCTCGGGCCTGAACTGCGCGAGCAGCCGCTTCCCGGACCCCTTGAAGTCCATGGAGTGCTGATCGGGGGCCCCGGCCCCCGCCATCCGTGCCAACGGCCCGGCCATCAGGCTGCCTCCGCTTCCGTGAGCTGGGAGAGGACGATCTCCCGGTAGGTCTCGTTCTCCGCCATCAGCTCGTGGTGGCGTCCGGTGCCGACGACGCGGCCCTCGTCGAGGACGACGATCCGGTCGGCGTCCCGGATGGTCGCCACCCGCTGGGCCACGATCACCACGGTCGCGTCGGCGGTCTCCCGCGCCAGCGCGGCCCGCAGCGCGGCGTCGGTCGCGTAGTCGAGCGCGGAGAAGGAGTCGTCGAACAGATAGATCTCCGGCCGCTGCACCAGCGTCCGCGCGATCGCGAGCCGCTGCCGCTGACCGCCGGACACGTTCGTCCCGCCCTGCGCGATGGGGGAGTCCAGCCCGTTCTCCAGCCGCTCGACGAACTCCTTGGCCTGCGCCACCTCCAGCGCGTGCCACAACTCCTCGTCGGTGGCGTCCGGCTTGCCGTACCGCAGATTCGTCGCCACGGTCCCGGAGAACAGATACGGCTTCTGCGGCACCAGACTCACCGTCCTGGCCAGCAGCTTCGGGTCGAGCGCCCGCACGTCGACGCCGTCCACCAGGACCTCGCCCTCGGTGACGTCGAATAGCCGGGGCACCAGCCCGAGCAGCGTCGACTTCCCGCTGCCGGTGGACCCGATGACCGCCGTCGTCTCACCCGGCCGGGCCACGACCTCGATCGACCTGAGCACCGGCTCCTCGGCACCCGGATAGCGGAACCCCGCACCCCGGACCTCCAGGAACCCGTGACGCCGCAGCTCCCGTACGGGCTCGACCGGCGGCACCACGCTCGTGTCGGTCTCCAGCACCTCCTGGATGCGCTCGGCGCACACCTCGGCGCGCGGCATCATCATGAACATGAAGGTGGCCATCATCACAGCCATGACGATCTGCATCAGATAGGCGAGGAAGGCCGTGAGCGCACCGATCTCCATGCCACCGCTGTCGATCCGAAGGGCTCCGAACCACACCACCGCGATCGACGAGAAGTTGATGACCGTCATCACGATCGGGAACATCAGCGCGAGCATCCGCCCGGTGCCCATCGACACGTCCGTCAGCTCGACGTTCGCCTTCCGGAACCGCTCCTTCTCGTAGTCGTCCCGCACGAAGGCCCGGATCACCCGGTTGCCGGTGATCTGCTCCCGCAGCACCCGGTTCACGGTGTCCAACCGCTCCTGCATGGTGCGGAACAGGGGGCGCAGCCGGCGCACGATCAGGCTGACGGAGATCCCGAGCACCGGTACGACCGCCAGGAGCACCCCCGACAGCGGCACGTCCAGCCCGAGCGCCAGCACGATGCCGCCGACACACATGATCGGCGCCGACACCACCAGCGTGAACGTCATGAGCACCAGCATCTGCACCTGCTGGACGTCGTTCGTCGTCCGCGTGATCAGCGACGGGGCCCCGAAGTGACCGACCTCACGCGCCGAGAACGACTGCACCCGGTCGAACACGGCGGCCCGGATGTCCCGGCCGACCGCCGACGCGGTGCGGGCGCCGTAGTACACGGCCCCGATGTTGCAGACGACCTGAACCAGCGAGATACCGACCATCAGCGCGCCGAAGGACAGGATGTAACCCGTGTCCCCCTTCACCACGCCCTCGTCGATGATGTCCGCGTTCAACGTGGGCAGATAGAGCGTGGCGCACGTCTGCACGAACTGCAGCAGCACCAGCAGGGTGATCGGTGTCCGGTAGGGACGGAGATGACTTCTCAGCAATCGTATGAGCACGCGAGATCTCTCGGAGTCGAGGACGGGGTTCGGAACGCACCACCCCCCATCGTCGAACACTCCACCCGCGTTACCTCAACCGAATTAACCCGACGGTGAAGGTCCCATGGCCGAATCTCGCAGTTGACGCGCGCCGCGGGTCCTCAACCGGCAGGCACCCCATCGGGAACCGGCAGACACCCCATCAGCCGCCCCATCAGGCACGGAACGCCCCGGGGTGGGTCTGCTCCCGAACCGCCACGTACTGCTGCCGAACCGCCTGCCCCACCGCCAGCTCGTCACCCGGCTCCAGCACCTGCGCCGCCGCCCCCGGCCACATCGGAGGCGTACGCGGATCGAGCGCCCCCTGCGAGACCCCGAGCGCCCACGCGGCCTGCCGCGCCGCGCCCACCGCCGCGTAGTCCGCCGGCTGCGGCACCACCACCGGCACCCCGAAGAGCGCCGGCGCCGCCGCCTGCACGGCCGGCAACTCCGCCGCCGCACCCAGCAGGAAGATCCGCCGTACGTCCACGCCCCGGCCCCGCAGCACGTCCAGCGCGTCCGCGAGCCCGCACAGCATGCCCTCGAAGGCGGCCCGCGCGAAGTGCTCCGGCTTCATCGACTCCCGCCGCAGCCCGGCCAGCGTCCCCGCCGTGTGCGGCAGGTTCGGCGTCCGCTCGCCCTCCAGATAGGGCAGCATGACCAGCCCGTGCGACCCGGGGGTGGACTTCATCGCCAGGTCGGACAGCGCCTCCAGATCGGCCACGCCCAGCAGTTCGGTGGCCCCGCGCAGGGTCCGTACGGCGTTGAGCGTGGTGACGACCGGCAGATGCATCCCGGTCGCGTCGGCCAGCGAGGTGATCATCCCGGAGGAGTCGACGAGCGCCTGGGTGTGTACGGCCATGACGGACCCGGAGGCCCCCAGGGACACCACCGCGTCACCGAGGCCGATACCGAGCCCGAACGCGGCGGCCATGGTCTCGCCGGTGCCGGCGGAGATGAGGAGCCCCTCCGGCGTCGTACCGGCGGCGTCCGAGGGGCCCAGCACCTCGGGAAGCATCACCTGATGTCCGAGCGCCATCTCCACGAGGTCCGTGCGGTACTGCCCGGTCGCCGCGTTCCAGTAGCCGGTCCCGGACGCCCCGCCCCGGTCCGTGGTCCTCCTGACCGGCCGCCCGAGCAACTGCCAGACCAGCCAGTCGTGCGCCTGGAGCAGTACGGCCGTCCGCATCGCGGCGTCCGGTTCCGTACGGCTCATCCAGCGCAGCTTGGTCACCGGCTGCGCGGCCCCCGGCACACAGCCGACGGCCTCCGCCCACGCCCCTCGCCCGCCGAGCGCGTCGACGAGGTCGGCCGCCGCGACCTGGGTCCGCTTGTCGCCGCCGACCATCGCCGGACGCACGGTGTTGCCCTGTGCGTCCAGCGCGATCAGCCCGTTCTGCTGGGAGGAGACCCCGATCGCCTGCACGCCCTCCAGCAGCCCACCGCCGGCCGCCTCTCCCAGGGACAGCAGCCAGGCCTGCGGATCGACGTCGGCGGGGCGCCCCCCGCTCTCCGCCGGCTCCAACGGGTGCGGGGCATACCCCTGCCTGAGCACGGCCCCTGTGTCCGAGTCACAGACGACAATGCGCGTAAAATCGGGCGAACTGTCCAGCCCGGCGACTATCCCCATGGCGGAAATTCTGCCGCACGGGAAGGGGTGGGAGCGCCGCGCGTTGCTCCGGTCGGCGCGATGTGGTCCCTAGGTATTGCTGGTGCCCCAGTCGTCTCCGGCCGAGCCGTTGGCGTTGCGCTCCCGCAGTGAGCGAACCCGCTCGGCGACCAGATCGGGCATGCGGTCGCCGACCTTCTCGCTGACCACGTGGTACGCCTTGCCCGCGTAGACCCGCCCCTGCTGGGCGGCCGACTCGGCGGTGTTCCGTACGGCGGGGTTCTGTGCGACCTGCCGGGCGGACTTCTTCAACTGTTCGTAGCGTTCGCGACCGGCCTTCGTGCCGAGCACGTACCCCAGGGCCAGTCCGGCAAAGAACGTGAGCCGATAGCGCATGGCGACCACCCTTCCCTTACGTCTGCGTCGGTCCCTTGCGTGCCCTGCGCGGGCGACGGGCGCGGGGGATACCGATTGGCGGAGCACCCCCCTGCTTGCGCTAATGTATGTGTCGCAGCGAGCGCACGCCCCCTGGCGAATACCCAGGGAGGTACGTTCGATGCAGCGAAGCGATCCTCCGTAGCTCAATTGGCAGAGCAGCCGGCTGTTAACCGGCAGGTTACTGGTTCGAGTCCAGTCGGGGGAGCTTCGATCTTCCGTAGCTCAATTGGCAGAGCAGCCGGCTGTTAACCGGCAGGTTACTGGTTCGAGTCCAGTCGGGAGAGCAGTGAGGAAGGACCCCTTGAGGGTCCTTTTTCATGTTCGGGGGAACCGTGTGCGCCGCGCCGAGGTCTTCAAGGTCAAGAAGCGCATGCGAAGGCCGACCATCCGAAGCAGGAGATCGTATGAGCGGCTATGCTGCGGCAGACGGCGCGCACACATGTACGCGACACGCCGTACGGGGCGGTAGCTCAGCCGGTTAGAGCAGCGGACTCATAATCCGTCGGCCGTGGGTTCGAGTCCCACCCGCCCCACCAGTGCAGGGCTTTGACCTGCGGAAACGTTCATTTTCGGGTGTCGGAGCGTCAACTTTGCCTGAACGGACTCAATCCGCTGCTCGTGGGTTCGGCTCCGTTGCGGTCGGTGTTAGTCCGCATCGCTCTCACCTGCGTAGATGTCGTGTTCCGGTGATGAGGCAGGTCTCCGCGGGTGGCGTGTACGAGGCCTGGGCGCCGGATTCTGGACGCTGGCTGGACGCGAGGATTCAGAAGTGCTGCCAGGGACCTTCGAGTAGGCGGCTCTGCTGGGTCGGCCGCTGGGTACGGAGGCCGCCCGAATGGGGTGCGGTCCGAGCTGGGACGCGAAAACGGCCCGTACTGGAAACGGCCCGGAAAGGACCGGCAGACATGGCGGGACGGGCCGGACTGGGCGGGTCGCGCCCCACTACAGCCGCACCGGTGCTCCTGCTCATCCTGTCCATCGAGAGGCATCGATGGCCACTGCTCAGGCGTGACGTGATCCGGTGTGCAGGCGCGGGTGGGCTTGGTTTTACCGACGGGACCTGGCACCAGAACCGGCAGGGCTCGGCGGCGGCCGCACACCCCTCAACAGAGGTATGCCCGCCCGCCGCCGAGCCCTGCCCTTTCAGGGGTGTGATCTTGAGCAGCAGTCACTTCCGGTGTACGGACTTTCCGGGGTGCCCGCCCGAGGCTCAGCGGACGCGGTTCGCCAGTTTGGTGGTGGTGTTGAGGAGGTACTCCAGCGGTCCGCGGTGGAAGAAGCGGGACCAGATCGCCGCGAACAGGGTGGCTCCGACGACGAAGCAGAGCAGCAGCTCGAAGGAGGCGGACTGCGGTGGGGTCACCGCTTCGCCGGGCAGGGCGAGGATCACCAGGATGTGGCTCACGTAGAGGGTCAGGGACATGGTTCCGACGGCGATGACTGGCGCTGCCAGCCGGCGCAGCACCGGCAGCCGGTCCACGGCCACCGTCAGGCAAAGGATCACGGTGATCGCGACACCCAGGCAGCCGACGAGGTCGAACGTGGAACCGCTGTGCGGCTCGGCCGCCAGCAGCCCCCAGCCGTCGGGGCCCCACAGCCCACTGCCGACCGGCAGGTCGAAGGATCCCTCTGCCATGCCGGGATCCTGCATGGCACCGCGGTCCTTGAGGACGTCGAACTCCTTCATGCCAGGCATCCCGGCCGCCATCTCCTTGGCGCCGCCGGTCAGCCGGAGCGCCAACCACGAGACGCCGTATCCGAACGCGATCAGCGCGGGCCCGACCACGGCCAGCCGCCGCCGCACGGCGCCCGAGGACAGATCAAGCCGGCCCAGCGCCATGCCGGTGACCACGAACGTCATCCAGGTGATCGCCGGGTAGAAGCCGGTGAGCAGGAAGTCGAGCACACCCACGCCGGAGAGGCGCGCGATCGGGTCGTACGAGTCGATGGTGTTCACGATCGACTCGCTGAGCAGCGCCCGCAGGCAGTACGCCACCTGCGGCGCGATGAGCGCGAGCGCGACCGCGATGAGCGCGAGCGTCCTGGCCCGCAGCCGCAGCAGGGGCAGGGACAGCAGGAAGTACACCGCGTAGAAGTTGAGGATCGTGGCGCCGCCGAAGTCGGTCATCGCCAGCGCGGTGCCCACCACGAGCAGGATCACGGCCCGGATCACGATCCTGGCCCTCGCCTGCCGGCCGGCCAGTCCGGTCTTCGGCTCCAGGCGGCCGGCGATCAGCACCAACGAGAACCCGGCGAGGGTGGCGAACAGCGCCGAGGCCCGGCCGCTCGCCAGCCAGACGAACCAGGTGCCCGCGCCGTCGCCGGAGGTGGGGAAGGGATTGAAGGGGCCGACGTGCACGGCGAACATTCCGAACACGGCCACGGCACGGGCGAGGTCCACTCCGACCAACCGTGCGGTCGACGAAGGGCGTTTCGTCGCTGTGGCGGACTCGGGTGCGGGTAAGGGCTGGGTAGGCGCCTTCTTGGCGCTTTCGATCTCGGTCACCGGGACAACCTTGCCGAGGCGGGGGCGGTCGACCATCCGCCGGGCTTCAGGAGGTCCCCCGCCGGTCGGCCGACCGGTCCCCTCCGATCGGCGGGGGCCCGGTCTCGGTCGTACAGGCACGCCTGTGGTGGTCAAGCTGGTCGCCGCGATGCCGCGGGTCGGCAGGCTCACCACGAGTCGGCAGTTCTTCCGCTCCGCCTGAAGGCCGAGCGGCGTCACTTCTCATCGATATTGATCACGCAGGCGGGCGGCGGGGTGACGTCCGAACTCGCGTCGGAACGGCATCCGCGGGAAGCGACACACCCCGATGTGTCTTATCGGATGTGTCGGGCCAGTCCGGTCGCCCTGCCCATCAGCCATTCGAGCGGCCCTCGCTTTACGAAGCGGGACCAGAGGGTGGCGAGGACGGTGACGGACGCGATGAGGCCGAGCAGGATGTGCAGCGGCGGGACGGCCGATGTCTCGGTGTCCAGGAGCCAGATGGCGACGATGTGGTAGACGTACGCCGTCAGTGACATCGAGCCGACCGCGATGACGGGCTTGGCCAGGCGGCGCAGCCGGGGAAAGGCGTCCATGGCGGCCAGGCACGCGGTGATCACCAGGATCGCCACACCCGTGGCGGCCATGATGGACAGGGTCGCCTCGCTGTGCGGGGCTGAGGCCAGCATCCCGGCGGGGGTGTCGCCGAAGATGCCGATGCTGTCGGGCGACACGGACGACACGGACGACATGCCCGGCCCCTCTTCGGCTTTCCGGACGGCTTCGGCGGCACCGGGTACGAGACGCACCGCGAGCCAGGAGCCGCCGTAGCCGGTGACGGCGAGGGCGACGCCGGTGAGGGCGAGGCGCATCCGGACAGCCTTGGCAGCCAGGTCGCAGCGGGCGACAGCCATACCGGCGATCACGAACGGGACCCAGGTCAGGGCCGGATAACCGCCGGTGAAGAACAGTGAGACGGGGCCGTCGGCCTGGCCGTAGGAGAGGAATACGCGGCCGCCGACCACCGGCTTCAGCGCGTACAGCAGCTGCGGACCTACCAGGGCCCATCCTGCGGCGATCAACGCCAGTGGCTTGGCGCCCAGCCGGTACAGCGGCAGCACGAGCAGGAAGAACAGTCCGTAGAAAGCGAGGATCGGCACGACCGGGGTGCCCGTCAGGGTCAGGGCGGTGCCAAGGGCCATCAGGATCACGGCCCGGATGATCACCTTGGCGACGGCCTGCCGGCCGGCCAGACCGGTCTTCGGTGTGCGGCGGCCGGTGATGAGGGCGACCGCGAAGCCGGCCAGGACGGCGAACAGGGCGGATGAGCGGCCTTGCGCCAGTTCCATCAGGTAGCCGATGACCCCGCCCTGGCTGGGGGCGGGGCCTACGTGGACCGCGTACATGCCGAAGACGGCCAGGCCGCGGGCCAGGTCCAGCCCTATCAGCCGGCCCACGCCGGGCGCGCCGGTCGAGGGCTCGCTGCGCTCGCGTTCGGGGGACGGCGCGTCGGCCGTAAGCGGCGGGGAGTCTGGGTGATGGGTCATGACCCTCAGGCTGGAGACCCGGGCCGATCATGGACTATCCGGCAGAAGGCTGCCGTGTCCCTGCCGAGTGGTGGGTGCTACCCCGCCGTGTGGCTGGAGCTGCCGCTCGCCGGGCCGCAAGAGCTCTACGTGGCTTTAGGGTCGAGTCGACATGGGCCGGACGGCATGAACGAAGGTGAGGCGGAGCGCGTGATCCGGGTAGTGGTGGTCGACGACGAGGCACTGGTCCGCTCGGGCTTCGAACTCATTCTGGGCGCGTCCGAGGACATCGATGTCGTCGCGACCGCGAGCGGCGGCCACGCGGTGGAGGCCGTCCGGCGGGAGCGGCCGGACGTGGTGCTGCTGGACATCCGGATGCCGGACGTCGACGGGCTCACCGTCCTGCGCGAGCTGCGGACGATGCCGGATCCGCCGGTGGTGGCGATGCTGACCACGTTCGACGCCGACGAGTACATCCTGACCGCGCTGAACTCCGGCGCGGCTGGCTTCCTGCTCAAGGACACGGAGCCGGAGCAGCTTGCCCACCTGGTGCGGACCCTGGTCGCGGGCGGTGTGGTGCTGTCGCCCAAGGCGTCGCGGACGCTGGTGCACAGCCACCCCGGCACCGAGGCGGCCGTCGACGAGGAGGCCGCTCGGGTCCGGCTGCTCACCGCGCGGGAGCGCGACGTCCTCGTCCTGGTGGCGGAGGGGCTGTCGAACGCCGATATCGGGGCGCGCATCCACCTGGGGGCGGGCACGGTGAAGGACCACGTCAGCGCGATCCTCACGAAGCTGCGGGTGACGAGCCGGGTGCAGGCCGCGCTGCTGGCGCAGCGGGCCGGGCTGCTCGACGAGCGCCCGCGGTCGGAGGCCGGCCGATGAGCCGTGCACGTGCCGTGTGGCAGCGGGTTCCCGCGCCGGTCGTCGACATCGTCCTGGTGGCGGTGGCGGCCGTGGATGTGCTGGTGGTGGACATGTGGGAGCAGACGCCTCCCGAGGTCACGCTGGCCGCGGTCGGCTGCGCCGCGTTGGCGTTCCGGCGCAGGTTCCCGCTCGGCGTCTTCCTGCTCACCCTGCCCATCGCGCTGATGCAGGATGTCGCCGTCGCTGTGCTCGCGGCGCTGTTCACGCTGGCCGAACGCTCCCGCAACCGCCGTCTCCTTGCGGTGTGCGTCGTCCTGGCCGCCGTCGCGAGCAGTACTCCGTGGCCCCTGGCCGAGGCGGACCGGACCATGACGCTGGTCTTCTTCGTGTACGGCCTGGCAACCAGCGTCGCCCCGGTCCTCTTCGGCCAGCTTCTCCAGGCACGACGGGACCTGGCGCGGCGGCTGGCTGAGGTCGAGGAGGCCAGGGAGCACGAGCGGACCCTGCACGCCCAGGCCGTGCTCGCCCGTGAACGCGCCCAGCTGGCCCGCGAGATGCACGACGTGGTCTCCCACCAGGTCAGCCTGATCGCCGTACGGGCCGGGGCGTTGCAGGTCGCCGCGCGGGACGCGGACGCCAAGGAGGCCGCCCGCACGATCCGTTCGCTGAGCGTCACCACCCTCGACGAGCTGCGCACCATGGTCACGCTGCTGCGCGCCTCCGGCGGCAAAACCACCGAGCTGACGCCGCAGCCCACCTTGGCCGACCTGCGCAAACTGGTCGAATCCAGCGGCACTCACACGGAGCTGACGGGTGAGCTGCCGCCCACCGTGGGCACACCCGCCCAACGCGCCCTTTACCGCACGGTTCAGGAGGCGCTGACCAACGTCCGCAAGCACGCCCCCGGCGCCAACGCTCGCGTCGAGCTGTGGCAGGACGGGGACGGTATCGGAGTGACCGTCACCAACACCCCTCCCACGCGCCCCTCCCTCTCCTTGCCCGGTTCGCAGCAGGGCTTGGTTGGCCTGCGGGAACGGGCCGAGATCCTGCACGGCACCCTGGACGCGGGCCCGACTGCTCAGGGCGGCTACCGGGTGCGGCTGAGGGTTCCCCTGAGCGCGGACTGACATGCTGTTCTGTCGGCTTGGCTTGCGGCTTGCGGCTTGCGGTTCACACGTGAGCCTCAAGCGGCAGCGCACGCCGACGCCCCTGGACCGTGCTCCGCCGGCTTGCCTTTTGTCCAGCTCCCCGTCCTGACCGTGTCCGGTGCCGCGTCAGCCCGGTGAGGATGCCGGAACCAGGCTGACAGCCCTGATCGCCGCCTCACTTCAGCAGGGTGCTGACCAAGGCGACGGCCACTCCCAAGAGCGCGTCAGTACCGCCGATCCTGACGGCTCGTCCCCACGTACGGCCTGCGGCCCGGGAGGCGAGCAGGCCCCAGCCCAGGAGCAGGACGGTGTTGATTCCGAAGGCGACGTACTCGATGCCTGTGGAGTGCCACCAGCCAAGGCCCGCCCCCCACAGCAGCAGTGTGGTGGGCAACGCCGCCACTACCAGCGGCCATTCGGCGAGGACTGCGCGCACCACTCCCCGTATGCCGGGATGGCCCTGAGCATCGCGGTGAGCGATCTGGTGGGCGTATCCATGAGCCAGGGCCGAGGCAAGGGCGGTGAACAGGACCCACACGGCGTCGTACATGCGCGCCGCCCGAGTCACCTCGCCGAACTGCGTGAGCGCGGCAACGGCCGAACTCGACACCAGGAGCCCGTACACGCCGCCGAACAGCGCAGTCGGCTGGGCCAGCCAGTCCCATGGCCCACGTCTGCAACGGATGGCGGACTCGGTGCGCATAGGCGGCCTTTCGCGGTCTTGGTTTCCGTGGGTGTCGGTGCGTGGGGTTGTCCGGCCGGGACTGGGACAGTGGACGACCGGACAACCTTGCGTGTGGTGGGTCATCGCGCGGGGGCCAGGAGCTGGGTGGCCGCCAGCCGCGCGTACAGCCGGTCCTGGTCCACCAGTTCCTCATGGGTGCCCACGGCCCGGACCCGGCCGGCGTCCATGACGACGATCCGGTCGGCGCTTGTCACCGTCGACAGGCGGTGGGCCACCACCAGCACAGTGGTCTCCCGGGCCACGTCCGCGATGACGTCCCGCAGCGCGAGCTCGTTGACGGCGTCGAGTTGCGAGGTCGCCTCGTCCAACAGCAGCAGGCGGGGCTCGCGCAGTACGGCGCGGGCGATGGCGATGCGCTGCCGCTCGCCGCCCGACAGCTTCGAGCCGCGGTGGCCGACCGGGGTGTCCAGGCCGTGGGGCAGACGCTCGACGAGGGTGTCGAGCTTCGTGCGGGCCAGGACGTCGCGGAGGGCGTCGTCCGTCGCATCGGGCGCGGCAAAGACGAGGTTCTCGCGGAGCGTGCCGGCCAGCACCGGGGCGTCCTGCTCGACGTATCCGATGGCGGAGCGCAGTTGGGACAGCGGCCAGTGCCGTACGTCCTTGCCGTCGACCAGGACCCGGCCACCGGTGGCCTCGTGGAACCGCTCGATGAGCGCGAAGATCGTCGACTTGCCCGCACCCGAGGGGCCCACGAAGGCCGTCATCCCGGCACCCGGTACCTCGAAACGCACCCGCTGATGGACGTACGGCAGGCCCGGAAGGTAGCGGAAGGACACGTCCTCGAAACGGACCGACGCCGGACCCGGCGCGGCTGTCCCCTGCCGGGGCAGGGCGTCCGTCCGCCGAGCGGGCGATTCAGTCGAGAGGCGTTCCACGGCCGCGATGCGGGAGATCGCGGCTGCCCCCTCCTGATAGGAGGTCACGGCGTCGACCAGTTTGGACACCGGCTCGATCAGATAGAAGAGGTACAGCAGGAAGGCGATGAGAGTGGACACGGGGATCTCCCCGGACGCCACCCGCGCCCCGCCGACCCCGAGCACCGCGAGAAAGGCCAGCTGTACGGCGAGTTCGTCGGCCGAGCCGGCCACGGCCTCCCACTTCGCGCTCTTCACACCGTGCCGCCATGCCCGCCGGGCCGCCGCCACCACCCGAGCGGTCTCCCGCTCCTCGGCACCGGACGCCTTCACCGTGCGAAACGCCCCGAGAGACCGCTCCAACCCGACGGAGATCTCCCCGACCGCCTCCTGCGACCGCTCGGTGGCCCGCGCGATCTGTGGCATCACCAGCGCGGCGGCCCCACCGATCAACACGATCACGCCGAGCGTCACACCCAGCAGCACGACGTCCAGGAACGCCATCACCACGACCGCCGCGACGAAGGCCACCGCGCCGGTGGCCGCGGAGACGACCGCCTGGGTGCTGACCGCCCGCAGCAGAGTGGTGTCCGAGGTGACCCTCGACATCAGATCGCCCGGCGGGATCCGCTCCCACTCCGCGATCCGCAACCGCAACAGCCGCCCTACAAGGGTGCGTCGCGCGGCCAGGACCACCGACTCCGCCGTCCGCTCCAGCACGTACGCGCCGAACGCCTCGACCGCCGTGCCCAGCACCACCAGCACGGTGAGCGCGATCAGGATCCCGGCGATGGTCTCGCCGGAGGCCAGCCGGTCCACCAGCGCCTTCGTGGCCAGCGGCTGCAGCAGCCCCCCAGCGGCCCCGACCAGGGCGCACAACAGGCCGAGGGCGACCGCCCACCGGTGCGGCCGCACATACGCGCCCAGTGCCTTGATCGTCTCCCGGGCGGACAGGGACGGCTCATCCGTCGGGGACGGCTCATCCGTCGTCGGAGCGGATGCGGTGTTCACGAAGTTCCTTTCTGCTGCGGTGTCGCGGCGTCACGACCCGGTGCGCGGGCCGAAGTGCCGGGGCAGTCCTCGCGCTCCGTGTGTCGGCGCGGTCTGTCATGCCTCCAGCCTTCAAGCCCGGCCGCCACTGGCCCATCCGGCAACCGTCGGGTCCACCCCCGCCGAGTGGCCGAACAACACCGCCCGACCGGTCACCGAACCGACCGGTCAGAACGAGACTCCGCCAGTCGGCAGGGCCGTAACCGCCGGTCGGCGGGGAAGAGCCCGAAGACTGCCGGATGGTCCGCCCCCGGACGCCCACACGAGATTCTTCGTATGACACAGACACAGCCGCCGCAGGAGACGTCAGCTCCGCAGGAGAAATCGCCTCCGCCGCCCCAGACCTCCCCCGCGTCCCCGGCCTCGCCCGGTCCCTCGACGGGACGCCTCGTCGGGGTGGACCTGGCCCGCGCGCTGGCGGTGTTCGGCATGTACGTCGTGCACATCGGCCCCCCGCTGTCCGCCACGACCGGCGTCGGCAGCTGGATCCGGTACATGTCGGACGGCCACTCGTCGGTCCTGTTCGCCACCCTCGCCGGTTTCTCCCTGATGCTGCTCGCCGGCCGCCGCGAGCCCAAGACCGGCCTGGCGGGCCGGCAGGCGAGGGCCCGCATCGCGATCCGCGCCGTGATCCTGCTGGCGCTGGGCACCGTGATGGCGATGGAGTACGGGGGCGTGATCATCCTCGGCTTCTACGGGGTCTACTTCCTCCTCGCCCTGCCCCTGGTGCGACTGAGCGCCAGGACCCTCGCGATCATCGCGGCCGCGTTCGCCCTCGTCACACCGCAGCTGGCGTTCGTCCTCAGCTCGCTGCTGACCCCGTCGGTCCAGGAGAGCATCAACGCCTACGACCCGCTCCGCCGCCTCAGCGAGGTGGGAGTGCTCGACCTGCTGCTCACCGGCTTCTACCCGGCGCTCACCTGGATGTCGTTCGTCATCGCGGGCATGGCGCTGGGCCGCCTCGACCTGTCCTCCACCACCGTTCAGAAGCGCCTGGCCGCGCTCGGCGCCTCCCTCACCGCGGCCGCGTACGGCATGTCCCTGCTGCTCGCCGGCAAGGGTGCGTTGCGGAGCCTCGCGGAAGACGGGCCGTCGTCCGGCGGCTCCGGTTCGATGCCCACCGGCAGCGGGTCGATGCCCGCTGATGCAGGGTCGTTCCCCGACATGTCCGCGTCGTTTCTCCTGAAGGCCGGGCCGCACAGCGGAACCACGTTCGACATCATCGGCAGCATCGGAATCGCGATCCTCGTGATCGTGGGCGCGACGGTGGCGATGGACCGCCTGCCGCGACTGCGCCGCCTGGCCAAGCCGGTCATCGCCGTGGGCACCATGTCCCTGACCGCCTACGTCGGCCACTTCCTCGCACAGACAGCGTTCTCCACGCCCTCCGGAACCGGCACCCAGCAGTCCTGGCTGCCCCTGATCCTTTACGTCCTCGCAGCCATCCTGTTCGCCGCGATCTGGTCCCGTTTCTTCCGCCGCGGCCCCCTGGAGTACCTGCTCAACGCCGCCACCAAGCCTGCGAAGCACATCCGATGAGACCCGGGCCGGGGTGTGAACCTCCACGCTCCACCCCGGCCGGGCCGCTCATGGATCCAGCATCTGCCGCTGCTGCCCCGACGCCCATCCGGACAGGTAGTGCTGGAGCAGCCCCTGAACAACCCGCACTAGAAGGTTTCGAGACCCTCTCATCGGCTGGGGAGAGGATCCTTGAACCGGGTGTGCGCGTCCGTCCAGGGCGCGTTCTGGACGCAGGTTGGGCACAAGGATCGGAAAAGACTGACAAGAGCCGAGAAGGACTGAGGCGCCAAACCGCGTCTGACCTGGGAAAACGGTCAAGATGAGCATGGATCGACAAGGGTCGCCAAGATCCTCGAAGGACTCATGATCCGTCGGCCGTGGGTTCGAGTCCCACCCGCCCCACCACTCGCTACGCGAGAAGAACCGTTCTGACCAGCCGAAACGACAGAGCCCCCGGTTTCACCGGGGCTCTTTTTGTGCCGTGGAGCGCTCTGCTCGCTCGCTGCCCGCTCGAAACGTCAGCGGGCCACTTTCGGCCCACCGAAGCAGATGCCCAGGAACTCGAACCGGCAGTTCAACCCCGCCGAGTGGATCGAGCTGGAGTCGGGCAAGAGGCCGAAGGTGAAGCTGTGGACGCCGCAGCACGTCGCCCACTGGGAGCGGACGGGGGAGAAGCCGTCGCCGGTCATGGTGTGGACGCCCGACCAGCTCGGCGTGTTCCTCGACGCGGCCGAAGAGTCGCGGCTGTACTCGTTCTTCCACCTAGTGGCGTTCCGTGGCCTGCGGCGCGGGGAGGGCGTCGGGATCGAGTGGACGAACATCGACCTCGACGGCGGGCTGATCACCCCGTCGCGAGAGCTGGTCGTCGACAACTGAGAGGTGTCCGAGGACGACCTGAAGACGGAGGAGTCGTCGTCGACGAATGCCCTCGACTCCCTGAACGTCGTGGTTCTGCGCGAGCGAAGGAAGCAGCAGCTCGCCGAGCGGGACGAGTGGAACCGGCATGCGGCCGAGGAGCGCGGGAAAGGCAAGGACACCGCGAACTGGGTGGACACCGGCAAGGTGTGGATCGAGCCCGACGGCACATGCATGCACCCGGAGAAGGTCAGCGACGAGTTCCGGCGCCTGCGTGAGCGGGCCGGGCTGCCGCCGATCAATCTGAGGGACCTTAGGCACCTGGCGGCCACGCTCACGCACGCCGGTGGCGGCGATATCTTCGCGGTGAAGAAGGTGCTGAGGCACACCACGATCCAGCTCACCGGCGACATCTACACGGAGTTGCTGGAGGAGGTCGACCGGGAGATCGCGGAGAAGGCGGCGGGCCTTGTGCCGCGCGCCCGACGGTCCCTGGAGAGGGAAACTTCTGCGACGCTGGCCGATGGCGATGAGGAGGAAGGCGAGCCCGACGGAGGGGAGGGGGAAGGACGAGTAGGCTCCGCCTGTTCTGATGAACGCTAACTCCTGTCCTTGGGAAAAGCGTTGATCTTCCGCTCACCGTTGAACTCCATCGTCGCCCGTCCGCCCTGACTGCCGCAAGGACTCGTTCATGACAACAGTGACGCTCTTGCACCCAGGCGCCATGGGTGCCAAGGTCGGCGCCCAGGCATGCCGTGCCGGGGCTCGGGTTCTCTACGTCCCATTTGATCGTAGTTCTGCCAGCATCGAGAGGGGCCGGGAAGCTGGCCTGGAAGCGGCCGAGTCATTGGGGGCTGCCTTGGCCGTTAGTGACTTGGTCCTGTCAATCTGCCCACCGCATGCGGCCGAGGACGTCGCCCTCGAGGTCCTCGCCCATTCCTTTCGTGGCACCTACGTGGAGGCGAACGCCATCAGTCCTGACAGGGCGCTCCGCATCGCCACTGCCTGCCTCGAACACGACATCGTCATGATCGACGGCTCGATCATCGGAGCTCCCCCAGGAACAGACACGCCCCCACGGCTTTACCTGAGCGGTGACCCGAAGGGTGTCGGTCAGGTCACCACGATGTTCAAAGGCACCGATGTGCTCGCCAGGCCTCTGGAAGCCCCGGTCGGTGCCGCGTCGGCGCTGAAGATGGCCTTCGCCTCCTTCCAGAAGTCTGCCCGCGCGCTCGCGGCTGTCTCACACGCGCTGGCCACCAGTCACGGAGTAGGTGACGAACTGGCCCTGGAGGCCGAGTCGATCACCTCCAAGATTCTCGCCGAGGTGGACTACTTGCCCAGCCTCGCGGCCCGCGCTTGGCGTTGGGCGCCCGAGATGGAGGAAATTGCCGCGACACTGCGCTCTGCCGGCCTTCCACCCGCACTGGCTGAGGCCAGTGCGACGGTCATGCGTCAGTGGGAGTCGGACAAGGATCGTTTCGACCTACCCCTCGAAGACGTCCTGGCTCATCTACACACACCAGACGGTGAAGGTTAACGGCGGCGTTGCCAGTCGGACAGCATGCTCTGCATGTCTCCTGGCGGGCAGGCGTGCAGCCGAGCGGCGAAGATCTCCAGAATGTTGAGTATGGCACTGCTGGGCAGGCCCTGGAGCTCACGCTCCTTGTGCACGAACGGCTCCAGCGCAGCCCAGGTCTCGATGTAACGACGGCGAAGCAGGGCGCTGATGAACCGCTCGTCGATGATGTCGAGGTACGCCAGGATCGCGTAGAGCTGGAGGAAGTATCCGACATCGTAGATCTTCCTCTGCGCGTCCTCGTCCAGCCCCGAGATCCCGTGATCACTCGACAGATTCGGCAACTCAGTACGGATGAATGAGTAGTTACGATGGAACTCCAGCGATCGGAATTCCGTGAGCAGTTCTATCAGTGGGTCAACGTGGTTTCCGTGCCGCTGTGCCCTGAACTGGTTCTTGGCGATCCAGGAGGAAATGGTGACCGCCGAGATCGACACGGCCACCGCTCCGATGTTGATCAGCGTCGAAGTATCCACGGTGCAACCTCAGTCGTCATCGGCAGTCAGTTTAGCGAAAAAATCGTAAAGCGCTTTATTCACAGCGCCTGGTTGCTGGAGATGAGGCCAGTGCCCAGGGCACCACGGTCTCAGGTCCATGGTTGAGATCAACGGGTTCAGTGACTGAAGTTGCGCCAGGTTCGTTTCCCTCTTGCTGCGAATGTAGAGGAACGGCACCTGGCACTGCCGCAGGAGCGGTTCGGGCTCGAAAAGCAGAATTTCGTGCCAGAGTGGCCGCACGATGTGTTCAGGTGCCCGTTCCAATACATCGAATACCGCTGTGCGCTGATGGAATGCAGCACCATCGCATTCCCCCCATGCCGCAGTCATCGAGGCCATGAAGTGACTCCGCCAGTCCCCGGCGTCGGATTCCTCGGCGCGTGCCCTGTTTGCCCGCCGATCAGTGTCACTGAGCACAAGGTTGGTGTCGAGCGCCACGACTCCCCGCACGAGGTCGGGATGCTCGACAGCGGTGCGCAGCGCGATGAGCCCGCCAGCACTGTGACCGACCATCACGCCGCCCAGGTGGGTTCGTCCACGCAGCTCGGCACTGACCGCAGCGGACATCGTTGCGAGGGATTCGCAAGTATGCGACTCCGGCGATTCCCCATGTCCCGGAAGGTCCAGGCTGAGGAGCCGTAGGCGAGGATGGAGCCCTTCCATCTGCCGGATGAACTGTCCACGCTCGCACCCCAACCCGTGCAGGAACACCACAACGGGGTCGGCGGCGCGCGCGCTGGCCGCACCGACGCGTTCCGTGGCCGCGAGTCTCAGCGGTGCGTCGGCCATCGGGTCGATCACTGGCAGCTCCCCTCAGTCTTCCGGCGAGAACCCACGGGAGCTGCGCAATCCGATGGACGCGAGTATGGAATTAAGGGGTTTGCTACGGGCTCGGAGATAGAGATTCTCGAAAAATGGACAGACCGGCGCATTCCGTGCCGTCCGCTCCGCGCGGATATATGGCTCCAGCGTTTCCCACACTTGGTTTATGCGGAAGTGGAATATTCCCAAAGCGATACGCGAGTCGACCATGCCTAGCGCGTACATGATGGCCAGATATTCGTAGGTGAAAGCAACGTTTCGAGTCATGGAGCGAGCCGGTTCGGGGAGGGCATCCATTCCGCCATCCGGTGGATGCTCCCGGGCGAGTTGCGTAAGGACGTACATTTGATCGCTCTGAAATTCTTTGTCACGAATATTGCGCATGGCGACCTCGAGCACCATCGTCATGTCGCTCTCCGACCTGGCGTGCCGCGCCTGCCGCACCGTGGCGAAGCCTGACAGGGCTAGAGCAAACATCGAGATGGCCAGGGAAGCGGCGTTATACATGGTCCCCCCGACTCCTCAGCCTTATAGGTCGGCCTTCACCGTTGAGATCGACAGCAGTACCGGGCCGACGGCACGCCAGTGGCAGCAGTGTGGGCTCGGTGTGGGCCTGCCAACAAGAGGGCCTGAAAAGGGAGTTAGCTGCAGTGACACAGGAGATTCTTTTGGAGGCTTCGCCCCTTGGTGACTCACGACCTGACCGCCGCCCGCACTCACCGGATCATCCGCATCTGAACCGCTCCGGAGCCCCCACCGATCCCGGAGCGGTTCAGTTCAGCTCTGCCGCTCATGCGGCCATGCCATCGTCGTCCATCGGCGGGACCTCACCGAACGAGCCACTGATGCTGAGGGCCCAGGCGTCGTTCTCCTGGGCGAGGGCGAAACCACCCCGCGCGTACTTTCGGGGTAGCGGCGATGGCGGTGCCGTATCGGCCGTCGAACTGGTCCGGCACGCGTCGGTAACGGCGCTGCTCTTCGACCTCCAGGCAGCCGAGCCGACCGAGCCAGTGGCGGGTGCGTGGGCCGCGCCCGGAGGCATCGACCACCATGTCCGCGTCGTCGATGGTGTTCTCCTCGACGGCGGCGATCGCCCGCACGCCGATGACCCTTGTGCCGTCCGGCGTCGTCACCAGTTCGGTGACGGCGGCCTCAGGACGTATGTCCACGTTCGGCAGCGCGGCGATCCGGCGCCGGATCGCCCTCTCGAGTAGCGGTCGCCCGGCTCCCAGCACGGTCATGCCGGAAGACCCCGTGGCCGGCGGCCTCCCGTCCACCCACCAGTGCATCTCCTCCTGCACGTCGAAGGCCGGCGCACCCAAGTCGATCAGCTCAGCCGTCAGCCCCCATCTCCTGCATGCCGTGCGTCAGCAGCCCGAGTACGACGACCTCTTCGCAGGTCCCGTGCAGCGCCTGCGCGGCGAGCAGCCCCGCGAGCGAGGCCCCGGTCACCACCGAGCGCCCGCCCATGTCCCGGTGTTCCCAAGTGAATTGCCTTCCTTCTGCTTTCAGCCGATGTCAGGCGAGCAGGCTCGCGGTGCGTGTGATGAACGCGTCGAAGGCCCGGTCCGGCAGCATCCTGCGCACGAGGAGAATGGGCCGGGCGCCGAAGCCGGCGGTGTACCGGGTGCGGGGGCGGCGGGCCGTGGCGGCTCGGGTCACGGCACGGGCCACGACGTCGGGGGACGAGGTCCTGGGCGCATCCGGCCGAGACGCGTTGTCCAGGGACAAGGCCATGGCCTCGGCCTGGTCGCTGTAGGGCCCATCGCCCGACGTGGCACGGACCTTGCGGGCCGCGATGCCACCCCACTCGGTGCGGATCACACCGGGCTCGATGACGACGACGTCGATCCCGAAGCGCCGCAACTCCAGGCGCAGGGCGTCACTGAGCCCCTCGACCGCGAACTTGCTGGCGTGGTACCAGGCGCCCAAGGGCGTGGCGATCCGGCCGCCCATGGAACTGATGTTGACGATGGTGCCGCTGCGCTGGGCCCGCATGGCCGGCAACACGGCCCGGGTGAGGTGGGCGAGGCCGAAGAGGTTGACCTCGATCTGGGAGCGGGCCTCGGACATCGGGACGTCTTCCAGCGCGCCGTACGAGCCGTATCCGGCGTTGTTCACCAGGACGTCGATCCGGCCGTGCGCCGTGATGATGTCCGCGACGGCTTTCTCGGCCGAGGACTCGTCGGTGACGTCGAGGGCGACGGGGTGCATGCCCGCGGCGGCCAGCGAAGCCATCCGGTCGACGCGGCGGGCGGCGGCGTAGACGACGAAGCCGGCGTCGTGGAGGTGGCGGGCGGTGCTCTCGCCGATGCCCGAGGAGGCACCGGTGACCAGGGCGATCTTGTTGCTCATGGGAAGCCTTTCTCGGCGGACGGTGGGGATGTCAGGAACCGGCGCGACGGAAACCCGCGCGCGTCGCGGCGAAGGCGAGGGCGAACAGCCGTGGCCAGGTGGGGCGTACGGCGTACCGGGCGAAGCGCGTCGACAGGTCGAGCCAGCCCCGCTTGCTCGTCATGATCAAGTGGCCCGGCGAGGTGAAGCCGCTGACCACGATCGATTTCTCGGCGTTCTCGTAGCCCAGGAGGTTGCCGAAGTTGCCGCGGCCGGAGACGAACTCGCGGCCTTCCTCGTTCCCGCCCCAGATGAGGTAGGGGTTCGTCCACACCACCGGTGGCATCGTGTTGACGCCGATGGCGCCGTAGCGGAGGTCCGTGACCGCGCGGTCCACGGTGGCCGCGTGGGCCTTCTTGGTGTCCTCGTCGATGAGGATCGTCGCGGCCAGGGTGCCGAGGAGCTTGTCGTTGGCGAACTCCGTCGCGGCGGGCAGGAAGGTCCCGGCGTCGGGCGCGACGTCGAGCGCGACCTCGGTCATGACCTGGCAGAACGCCTCGTTCTCCAGGGCGAAGCCCTCGGTGCCGACGTCCTCGATCACCATGACCCGCGAAGCGGGGCGGCCGTCCACGGGCTGCACGATCCGCCCGCCCGGATAGGCGTCGCGGAAGGCCGTGAAGGTCTTGTCGACCCCGGGGTAGCTGGTGCTGGAGCCGGGTGTGAGGTTCCGTAGGGCGACGGTGATCGCGTCCAGGAGCTGCCGCCGCTGGGGCCAGTGCCGGCTCGTCACCAGGGTCTGCGTGCGGCCGCAGATCGAGCCGCCGCTGATGGTGACGATGGTGGCGATCTGGAGCGCCTGGTGGCGGATCTCCCGCTCGGTCCACGGACGGTCGCCGGGAACGATGATGCACGGGTTGTTGCCGCCGCACTCGGAGACCAGCTCGGTGTCGGTGGCCTCCATGATCGCCTTGGCGGAGCCGGTGCCGCCGGTGAAGTAGATCTTGGAGAGGCGGGGGTCCTGGGTCAGCTCCCGCCCTTCGTCGGCAGGGCAGAAGGCGACGGCGTGAACGTCGACGAGCGGCTGCAGGACCTTCTCCCACACCCGGTCGGCGTCCTCGTTGAGGGGATGAGGCTTGTGGACGACCACAAAGCCGTCGACGAAGAGGGCCCGGATCATCTCGAACGACGAGGCGACGTTCCCTGCCCCGAGCACGGCCACGATGCCGCCGGGCTTGGCGTAGGGGTCCACCCTGCGCGGCTCGCCGACGACGCGCAATACGTCGGTCCGGTCGCTGTTGAGCAGGCGGTCCTTCCCGCGCGGGGAGACCCGGACGTCGAAGCGGCCGTCCCCGGCAGGGGTGACCGCGAGCGGCTGGAGCGGGCGGCCGCGGACCAGGCCCTCGTACAGGTCGATGGCGGCCGCGACGTTCACGGGCACCGGCACCAGGACACGCTGCACGCCCGTGCCGACCTGGTGGGCGTCGGCCGGGTTCGCGGGGTCGATGCCCTTCGCACGGCAGTCCGCCGCCACCAGCTCGTCGAAGTACCGCTCGATGTTCGCCTGGACCAGGCGAAGCAGCCTGAGTCGCTCCGCCGCCGGCGTGGCCCGCCAGCGGGCCGGGTCGACCCAGTCGACAGCCTCCGTGGCCTTCATGGCGTGTCCCTTCGCTCGGTCGTCGATGGCGCGACCCGCTCGCTCCTCATTAGCGGACCGGCGGTACATTGAAGTTAATGTACCGCCGGTCCGCAGTCAATGGACCGGCGGTCGGTTATCCTCGGGGGGTGGCAACCTTCCATCGCGCACGGAGCGAGGAGCAGCGCGCCGAACGGCGGCAGAGCATCCTGCGGACCGCGGCCGGCATGCTCGACGAGATGCCGGTCGTGGCGGTGAGTTTCAACGAACTCAGCCGCCGGGTCGGGCTGTCGAAGTCCGCCATGTCGCTCTACTTCGAGTCACGCGAGGCGGTGCTGCTGGGCCTGCTCACCGAGGCGGCCGCTCGCTACCGGACCGAGACCGCCGAGACGTTCCCCGAGTGGGTCGACCCGTCCGCACCGGCTCCGGTGAGGGCACGCCAGGTCGCGGCGCGGCTGGCTGCCACGTTCGCCGCTCACCCGATGCTGTGCGAACTGCTGAGCGTGCAACACGCGATCCTGGAGCGCAACATCTCCGTCGACGTCGCGACCAGCTACAAGAGGTCCTCGCGTGACGCCATCCGCTGGCTCGGGGGGCAGCTCCGCGACCTGCTTCCCGAACTCGACGACGAACGGGCGCTCCGCGCCGCGCACATGGTCATCATCCTCGTCGGCGCCCTGTGGACCCGCAGCCGTCCCGCCCCCTCGCTGCTCGCCGCCTTCCAGGCCGACGAGAGTCTGGCGTTCATGCACCCAGCCTTCACCGAGGCTTTCGAGGCCGCTATCGCCACCTTCCTTCAGGGGCTCATCGCGGAGACCGCCGACACGGCCTGACGGCCGCTTGGCCGCCTGGCCGAGTGCCGCGGTCCTAGCGGCGCTGGACACCGCCGGGCGCAAGGCGCGTAGAGCCGCCGAGCGGCAGCGGATCACCATCTCGACCGCCAGGACCGCTCTCGTCACCGGCGCCTCTTCCGGTACGCCCAGCAGGTCGACGCCGTAGCCTCCTCGCTGCGCTCCGAGGCCGACACCAAGCGCAACTCCCCGCCCCAGGCCATCGCGACGCGATCGCCGAGGCCGTCGCCGCCCGCCGCCCCAAGACCCGATACGCCACCGGCTTCGGTGCCCGCCCACTCATCGCCCTGCGCCACGTCGTGTCCGACCGCGTCTTCGACACCGTCATCTCCCGCGCAGTCGGCCTGCCCACCTGATCCTCGCCGGGCCTACTCCGGCAACAGCCCTGTACCACCGGTGGTCTGGGCGCGGCACGGACCGGCCCCGGGGCATGCCGTCACGGCCAGACCCGTACCGTGCCTTCACCGGATTCCTCGGCGGCAGCCGTCGTCCTCCCGCATCGCCTTCGACCCCCCATCCGCACGACGGGCGCTCTGGCCGATGCCGGAGCCGGCGCCCGTGACGATGGCTACCTTCATGGTGTTCCTCCTGGGTGCAGTGGTGTGTGCGCGAGTGAGTCGGCGGCGCCTATGCGGCGGAGTCCGGGTCCAGGACGCGGGCGAGCCAGTCGGTGCGGGTCCGGCGGGCCGTGGCCGAGATGCGCGCCTGCGGGTACAGCGCGTCGAAGCCGTGGAAGCCGCCCGCCCAGACGTGGAGTTCGGCCTGGCCGCCGGCCGCCCAGATGCGGGTGGCGTAGTCGGCGTCCTCGTCGCGGAAGACTTCGGCGGAGCCGGTGTCGATGTAGGTGGTCGGCAGGCCCGAGAGGTCGTCGGCCAGCGCGGGTGAGACGTAGGGGGGTACCTCGTCGTCGGTGAGGTCGCCGAGGACGCAGCGCCATCCGAACGCGTTCATCTCACCGGTCCAGACGCCGGGCACGCCGGAGTACTGGCGGCTGGAGGCGCTGGTGTTGCGGTGGTCGAGCATGGGGCAGATCAGCATCTGCGCGGCGATCGCCGGGGTACGGAGGTCGCGGGCCAGCAGGGTGACTCCGGCGGCGAGGCCGCCGCCCGCGCTGGCGCCCGCGACGACGATCCGGGCCGGGTCGATGCCCAGTTCGGCGGAGTGTTCGGCGACCCAGAGCAGTCCCTGGTAGCAGTCGTCGACCAGGGTGGTGCCGGTGGCCTCGGGTGCGAGCCGGTAGTCCACGGAGACCACGACTGCGCCGAACCGGTCGAGCCACTCCAGCGGGATGTCGATCTGCGAGAAGCGGTCGCCCATGACCATCCCGCCGCCGTGGATCCAGTAGACGCAGGGTGCGGCCGGGGTGGTGCGGTCGGTGTGCGCGGGGCTGAAGACCGACAGGGGGATCGGGGCACCGTCCTTGGCGGGGACGGTGATCTCGTGCCGGTCGACCTGCCGGTGGGCGAGGAGGGACTCGACGGGCGTAGAGGGGAGCCGGCGCAGCTGCGCGAGGATGTCCGGGCTGAGCTGGGACATCAGCGGCATGTCGGCGAGCAGCTCACGCAGTTCGGGGTCCAGGGCGGGTCGTGTCGTGGTCATTTCGCTGCCTTTCGTGGGGTGGTGCCGGAGGTCGGGTGGTGCCGGAGGCCGGGCGGTGCCGGAGGCCGGGCGGGAAAGGGCGCCGGCTCGCCAGGTGCCGAGGCGGCAGGGGCGGGGGTGTGGGGCGATCGGCGGGTCAGAAGGCGGCCTTGCCGCAAACCGGGACGTAGTCGGTGTACTCGGATTCCTTGGCCAGCAGTGGGCCGATCTGGGCCACGATGGCCTGGGCGGCCTCACCGGCGAAGATCCGGTGGTGGTCCTCCTCGCTGGTCCAGCCCTCGGCCACGTGGACGACGTCGGGGTCGGAGGCGGAACGGGAGACGAGGTAGACGACGCAGTGTTCGCTCGCGGCGGGGCTGCCCTCGTTCAGGCCGGTCAGCAGCAGGTCGACCAGCTGGTCGACCATTCCGGGCCTGGCGGTCAGGGTGGCGTTGAAGCCGTATTTGACGATCATGGATGCCCTCTTCTTCGGTGATGGAGTGAGGTGATTCCATTCAACCGGCCTGAACTGCGAAAACGTTAGAACGATGCTCGCTCGTACTTGCACGATCCTCGCGATTGCGGGAGCAGCAGCGTGGAATGGTGCCGCAATGGACGCATGTACCTCGACGAGCTCCGCACCCTGCTGGCCGGGCATGCCCGGCCCGACTGGACCACCGCCATCGACGGGGTCCTCGTCTCGAAGGTCGACCGGCCGGATCCGCCGGCGCCCTCGATGTCCGGCACGGTGCTGGCGGTCATCGCCCAGGGCGCCAGACGACTCGCTCTGGGCGAGCGGGTGACCGTCAACGCGGCTCTTCGGGACCATGTGGCGCGGATCAAGAGGCTGGAGGCTGCGGAGGCGCTGGCCGCGCGAGGTGAGCGCGACGAGTTCGAGCAGGCCGCAGCGGCGCATGAAGCCGTGAAGCGTGCGCGACGCGAGGCCTTCGAGTGATCACGTATCTGGTGGACACCTCGACTCTGTGGCATCTGTTCCGTACCCCAGGTGCGCTGCGCCCCTGGGAGGGGCACATCGCCGCCGGGGTGTTCCACATCTGCGAGCCGACACGTGCCGAATTCCTCTGCTCGGCGACCAGCCCGTCTCACCGGGATGAGCTGGCCGAGGAACTAACTGGACACGCGCTGTCTGCTCTCTCCGGTTCCGAAGAGCGCCTGGCGGTGGGTCGACGCAGACGGACGAGCCTGATCTCCGAGGCAGCGAGGCCGACCGCTTCGGCGCACCGAACGAGCCCGCCACCTTCGAGCCGTCCCCACGTGCGCGGGGCCGACTGGCAGGCATTCGGAGGCGGCATGAAGAAACATGGAGCTGTCCCCGCCCATTCGGGGGGTCACTCCGCCTGCCTTGGAGTCGCTGTAGGGACATCCGCTGTGTGCCAGTCCGAGGCCCGCTCCACAGGCCCCGGCGGGCACCGATCCTCAGCAGCGGCTGCGCAACTCCTGCGTGGTCCGGCGCATCTCGTCCGCCAGCCGCGTCAGGACCGCGGGGAGGGGAGCGTCGTCACGAGCCGTCCACGGCCGCCGCGCGTCAGCAGCGGCCTCGAGGTCCTGGCAGAGTTCCGCCGCCCGGGTCGCTCCCACGGTCACGCAACTGCCTTTGAGACGGTGCGCCCACAGGCGCGCCGCATCGAAGTCCCCGGTCTCCAGCGCCTCCCGCAACCGGTTGAGGACCTCGGGGGTCGAGGCCGCGAACGCGTCGGCGATGTCCGCGATGTCGTCGGCGGACAGGCCGTCGAGCTCCGCCGGTATGCCCGAGGTGTTGGGTGCGGCGGATTCGGTGGGCGGTTCCGCCGCCGTCCAGACGGCGATGCGGGTGAGTACCTGCGTCCAGTCCACCGGTTTGGTGAGGTGGTCGTCCATGCCCGCCTCGATGCACCGGGTCCGGTCGTCCGGCATGGCCGCCGCCGTCATGGCGATGATCGGGACGCGCTCGGATCCGCCCTGGCGCCGCCTGATCTCGGCCGTCGCGGCGAGGCCGTCGAGTCCCGGCAGCTGGCAGTCCATGAGGACGAGGTCGTACCGGTCGCGGAGCACGGCTCGAACCGCACGTTGCCCGTCGTCGACCACGTCGACATGGTGGCCCGCCTTCTGCAGGACGAGCCGTGCGACCTGGGAACTGACGTCGTCGTCCTCGACGACGAGGACACGGACCGGGCGTGCCGCCACGCTGGCACGATCTTGTGCTCCGCCGTCGTACTGGTGGGGGAGCAGCGCCGGGGGCTCGGGGGCTTCCGCCGCGCCGAGCGCGTTCTGCGCCGCTGCCAGCAGACGGCGTCGGCTCAGTGGCAGCGTCACGGACTGGACGATCCGGTCCTTGGTCCGGGAAGCGGCAGGCCACGCGGCACCGGTGCGTCCCGGAGTGATCAGCACGATGACGTTGGTCGCGTGGAGCCGAGGATCGGTGAGGACGGCGTCGGCGAGCGAACCGTTCTCGTCGTCGTCCGGCCGGGCCGGACGCGTACCGTTCCCGGCGAGTGACATGTGGAGGTCGATGACGGCCAGGTCGAACGGCGACCGAGCCGCTGCCGCGGCCCGTAGCGCGGCTGTGGCTGCGGCAGCGTCCGCCGCCTCTTCCACCACCAGACCGGCTCCGGACAGAATGCGGCGCGCCAGCTCCCGGTTCTCCTCGTCCGCGTCGGCGACGAGGACACGACGACCGTTCAGTTCCTCGTGGGTGGGGGCGGTCCGGGCGAGGACGTCCATGGGCAGGGTCACCCAGAAACGGCTGCCGACGCCCTTCACGCTGTCCAGTCCGATCCTGCCGCCCATGAGCTCGACCAGCTGCCGGCTGATGGCAAGCCCCAGTCCGCTGCCGCCGGTGCGGCGCGTGATGGGCGAGTCGAGCCGACGGAAGGTCTCGAAGACCCGGTCCCGGTCCTCGGGGCCGACACCGATGCCGGTGTCGCGGACGGTGAACCGCAAGGTCGCCCGGTCGGCAGCGGACGGGGCAGGCTGATCGCGGCCGGGCTCCGGTGACGGGGCACGTCGATCGCGGTCGGCCTCCAACGTGACCTCCAGGTCGATCCCGCCCTGGACGGTGAACTTCATGGCGTTGCCGAGGACGTTGGTCAGCACCTGCCGCAGCCGGACGGGATCCCCGACCACGTGCTGGGGGAGGTCCTCGGCCAGGTGGAGCGCCAGCCACAGGCCCTGCCTGTAGGCGTGCGGGGCGAACAGGGCCACGACCTCGTCACACAGCCGGGGCAGGTCGAAGGCCACCTGCTCGATCCTCAGGTGGCCCGCCTCGACCTTCGACAGATCGAGGAAGTCGTCCAGCAGCCGGAGCAGGTTCTGTGCGGATTCCTGCACGGTGCTCGCGTAGTGCCGCTGCTCGTCGTCCATGCGGGTGCCGAGAAGGAGGGTGTTCATGCCCAGTACGCCGTTGATCGGCGTGCGGATCTCGTGGCTGACCTTGGCCAGGAACTCGGACTTGGCGGTCGAGGCCCGCACCGCCTCGTCCCGCGCCGTGGCGAGCGCGTCCGCGTACCGCGCCAGGGTCCGCTGCGCCCGTCGACGGCTGCGGCTGGTGTGGATCTGGAAGCCGAGCCCGGCCAGGATCAAGGCGGTGAGCAGGGCGGCTATGAACAGCACCCGGCTGCGCAGATGCTCCGCGGAGGCCAGTGCCTCGGCGGCGGGCACCTCCGCGGTGACCGTCCAGCCGATGCCCGGGATGGGCTCGGAGGCCGAGAGCACCGCACCCTCGGTGCCGCGCCAGTTGGTGAAAACCCTGCGTCCGGCCAGCGCCGCGTCCACCCGAGCGTCCTCCCGCAAGGAGGTGAGCGCGAACAGCCGGCCCGCCGGGTCCGCCACGAGGACCCCGGCCCGATCCGTGATCAGCAGCCGGATCCCCTGAGCCGCGGCGGCCTCGGAAGCGTACGCCTGGACCGCGTCCAGGCTGTAGACGGCGGTCAGGATGCCCAGCATCTCCCGGCCGTCCTCGTCCGGGATCGGCGCCGCGACCGCCACGGCACGGGAGACTCCCTGCATGGTGGGCGTGTACGCCTGCGACACGTACGGCTGCATGTCGCTGCGCACCGCGCGGTACCAGTCGGTTCTGCTGACGTCCTGGAACAGTTCTGCCGAGGGCTGGGCGTCGATCAGCCGCCCATCGGGAGCGGCCACGATCACTCCGCTGATCCCGGGCCGCATCCGGGCCAGCTCCGCCAGCGCGTCGGTCAGACCCGGCCCCGCCGCCCGGTCGCCGGAGGTGACCGAGGCGCGTATCGCGGGCCGCTGGGCGTAGGCGCTGACGAGCTGCTTCAGCGTCCCCATCTGCTGCTCCACGACCACCCGGCTCACCGCGGCGGTCGTCTCCACCCGGTCTCGCACCTCGCTGCGGACAGCCCGGTCGGACAGCGTCACACTCGACGAGGTCAGCAGTCCGAGGGGCAGCAGGCCGAGCAGCACCCACAGCGCGGCCACCGCGAACAGCCATCCCCGGTCGCCGTCACCGCGGCGCGGGAACGGCCAGGCACGCCGTCCGGTCCTGGAGAGTCGCCCTCCCAATGCGTTCACCTCCAGGTGAACCGGCGGCTCATCGAGATGCTGCCGCAGTAACAAGAGTGGTTGCCGGGAAAAAATAGTAGGTCAAGCGGTTGAAAGAGACATTTGCGGTGAGCACAATGCTCAAAATGCCGAGGGGACACCGCGTCGATTGAGAATCTATGGGGTCGTCTGGACGGTCGCCGAAACGAGGAGCGTGGCGATGGCGTCGAAGGAGATAACCCTTCTCATCGTGGACGACGACCCGGTCGTCACCACTGCCTTGCGGGCTCAGGTCAACCGGATCTCCGGGTTCAGGGTCGTGGCCATCGCGCACACCGGGCGCGAGGCGCTGGCCGCCGCGCGACGGTTCGCACCGCGCCTGGTCCTTCTTGATCTGCACCTGCCCGACATCTCGGGATTGGACGTGGCCCATCAGCTTCGGCGGCCCGACTATTCGCCCACGGACGTCATCGTGATCTCCGGCAGGCGGGAGTCCGCCGCCGTACAGGCGGCGATGCAGCGCGGCGCCCTCTACTACCTGATCAAGCCCGCCCGGACAGCCACCGTGGAACAGACCCTCCTCAGATACGCGGCAGCGTCGGCGCACCTGTCGGCCGGTGGGGGGATGGTGGAGCAGCGCGCGATCGACCGCGTCTTCCGCTCCCTGCACCTCGACGCGGTCGTCCGGCCCAAGAGCATCTCGGCCGCGACCGAGCGGGTGGTGCTGGACGCGCTGTCCGCCGCGGGACGGGATCTGTCGGCTCACGAGACCGCGGAGGCCGTCGGCATCAGCAGGGCCACCGCCAGGCGGTATCTCGAGTATCTGGCCGACCGGGGAGACGTCGTGACGAGCCTGCGCTACGGGTCGTCGGGGCGGCCGCAGCACCGCTACCGCTTCTGCGATTCATGATTTCCCGCCGTGCGGTACTGGCCGCGCTGAGCTGTCTGGTGCTCGGCGGCTGCGGCCTGCCCGGTCCGGACACCGGGGCACGCTTCCCCGGGGGGTCGGCCATGGCCCGCGTCGAGGACCGGGGCACGTTCACCGTCGGCATCAAGTTCGATCATCCGCTCTTCGGGTACAAGGACCCCTCCACCGGCCGGATCACCGGATTCGACGCGGAGATCGCCCGCATGGTGGCGAAGGACCTCACCGGCAGCGAGCGCAACATCCGGTTCATCGAGACCATGCCCCGCAACCGCGAGGACTTCCTGCGCCGCGGGGTGGTGGACGTCGTGGTGGCGACGTACTCGATCAGCGAGGAGCGCCGCAAACTCGTGGACTTCACCGACCCGTACTACTACTCCAGTCAGGACGTGCTGGTCCGCCGCGACGAACGGAACATCCACGACCTCGCCGACCTCGCCGGCCGGGACGTGTGCACGGCGGCGGGCTCGACGTCCGCTCAGCGGTTGCGGGGCGAGGTCCCGCGCGCCCGACTGGTCCTCGTCGACACCTACAGCGAGTGCATGTCGGCGCTGGTCGACGGGCGGATCGACGCGATCAGCACGGACGAGTCCATCCTGCTGGGCATGATGAGCCAGTATCCGGACACGGTCCGCCTCGTCGGCAAGCCGTTCGGAAGGGAGCCCTACGCCATCGGTGTGCGCCGGGGCGACGCCGACTTCCGCGACTATCTGAGCGGGCTGATCCGGCAGTATGTGCGCGACGGCCGCTGGGACAAGGCATTCCGGGACACCATCGGCGTGATGAACGTGCCCGCGAAGGCGGCCAAGCCGTCCCCTTCCCCTTCTTCGCTTTCCCTTTCCCCGTCTACGCTCTCCCTTTCCCGCTCTTCACCCTCCCTTTCCTCGCCCTCCCGCTGAGCAGAAAGCGCACAAGCCCTTTACGGGAGTGCGCTTTTCCTACGGTGACGCCATCGCCGCCGAGAACGGCATCGCGGTCGGCGAATCCGAGGAAGGGAGATGTGTTCCCATGACCAAGGTTGTGTCCGCGACGCATCAGCGGGCGGTGCCGAGCACCGACTTGGTGGTGCTCGACAGGGTCAACAAGCACTACGGGCATCTGCATGTGCTGAAGGACATCGACCTGGCCGTGAGCCGCGGTGAGGTCGTGGTGCTGATCGGTCCCTCCGGGTCCGGCAAGTCCACGCTCTGTCGCACCGTCAACCGGCTGGAGACGATCGACTCCGGCACCATCACCGTCGACGGAACGCCGTTGCCCTCCGAAGGCAGGCAACTGGCACGACTGCGCGCCGAAGTCGGCATGGTTTTCCAGAACTTCAACCTCTTCGCACACAAGACCGTCCTGGACAACGTCACCCTCGCCCCGGTCAAGGTGCTGAAGCAGAACCGGAGGGCCGCCGAGCAACGCGCCCACGAACTCCTCGACCGGGTCGGTATCGGGGCCCAGGCCCACAAGTACCCGGCCCAGCTGTCCGGAGGACAGCAGCAGCGGGTGGCCATCGCCCGGGCCCTGGCTATGGACCCGAAGTTGATCCTCTTCGACGAGCCGACCTCCGCCCTCGACCCCGAGATGGTCAACGAGGTACTGGACGTGATGACGGCCCTCGCCCGGGACGGCATGACGATGGTCGTGGTGACGCACGAGATGGGCTTCGCCCGCCGGGCCGCCGATCGCGTCGTGTTCATGGCCGACGGCCAGATCGTCGAGGAGAACACCCCCCACGAGTTCTTCGACCACCCGCGCAGCGAACGCGCCCAGTCGTTCCTCGCCAAGATCCTCACCCACTGACACCTGGACCGCCGGCCGTCCGAGGGCCGGCCGTCCAAGCGCCGGGCGCACCCCGCACATCCAGACCCTCCTCCCCTCTGCCATCGAAGGATTCAGCATGTCCAAGAGACTGATCAGCGTCGCTCTCACCTCCGTGATCGCCGTACTGAGCATCGGCGCCTGCACAAACGGCGGCGCCGACACCGGCTCGTCCGTAGTCGACCGGGCCGAGAAGGACAACAAGCTCGTCATCGGCGTGAAGGCCGACCAGCCCGGTCTCGGCCTGCGCACCCCTGACGGCACCTTCACCGGCTTCGACATCGACGTCGCCAAGTACGTCGCCAAGGAACTGGGCGTCGACGAGAAGAACATCACCTTCAAGGAGGCCGTGTCGGCCAACAGGGAGGCGTTCCTCCAGCAGGGCCAGGTCGACATGGTGGTCGCCACCTACTCCATCAACGACGCCCGCAAGCAGAAGGTCTCCTTCGCCGGGCCCTACCTGGTCGCCGGCCAGGACCTGCTGGTCCGCGACGACAACAAGGACATCACGGGTCCGGAGTCGCTCAACGGCAAGAAGCTGTGTTCGGTCGCGGGCTCGACCTCCGCGCAGCTGATCAAGGACAAGTACGCCAAGGAGGTGCAGCTCCAGGAGGAACGGACCTACTCCGCATGCGTGGACCGGGTGCTCAGCGGACAGTTGGACGCGGTCACCACCGACAACTCGATCCTCTACGGCTACGCGGCCCAGCACCCCGGCAAGCTGAAGGTGCTCGACTCGCCCTTCAGCCAGGAGAACTACGGCATCGGGCTGAAGAAGGACGACAAGAAGGGCCGGGACGCAGTCAACGACGCGCTGGACAAGATGGTTTCCGACGGCTCCTGGACCAAAGCGCTCAAGGCCAACCTCTCCGCCTCCGGATTCCCTGTCCCGAGCCTCGAGCGGTACTGACGACGAAGCCGGACTGCGGGCCGCCGGGCAGCACGTTCGTTCCCGCTGCCCGGCCCCGCCCTTGATTGAAGGTACTGATGGACGCACTGTTCACCGAGCGAGAGACGATCCTCGCCGCGTTCTGGATGACCCTGAGGCTCACCGCCGTCAGCGCGCTCGGCTCACTCGTGCTGGGCACCGTACTGACGGGGATGCGCGTCTCGCCCCTCCCGGTGCTGCGCACCGCCTCCCAGGTCTACGTGACGGTGGCCCGCAACACCCCGCTCACGCTGGTCCTGCTGTTCACCAGCCTGGGCGTGGGCGCCAATCTCGGTGTGGAGTTCTCCGCACAGATCAGCGTCAACAACTACTGGCTCGCCGTCCTCGGCCTGACCGCGTACACGTCGGCGTTCGTGTGCGAGGCACTGCGGTCGGGCATCAACACCGTCCCCGTCGGGCAGACGGAGGCGGCCCGGGCGGTGGGGCTCGGGTTCGGTCGGACCCTGGGCTCCGTCGTTCTGCCCCAGGCGTTCCGGGCGGTGATCCCGCCGCTCGGAAGCATTCTGATCGCGCTGACCAAGAACACCACCGTCGCCCTCGTGGCAGGGGTGGCGGAAGCCTCCGTCCGGATGCGGGAGATGATCGAAATCTACGGCGACCAAGTGATCCAGATCTTCCTCGGCTTCGCGGCGGGCTTCGTGGTGCTGTGCCTGCCGACCGGCCTCCTGTTCGGCTGGCTCTCGCGTCGCCTGGCGGTGGCCCGATGAGTGGCTACTCGAATCTGTACGAGGTCCCCGGCCGCCGGGGAATCATCCGCAACCGGGTGCTGGCGGCGGTGATCACCGTCGTCTTCGGCTGGCTCGGATACGTGGTGTACGCGCGGTTCGACGAGCGTGACCAGTGGGCGGCGGAGAAGTGGCAGCCCCTGCTGCGCGCCGACGTCTGGACGACGTTCATCCTGCCGGGCCTGGAAGGCACCCTCAAGGCCGCGGGGCTGGGGATCGTGCTCGCGGGCGCCTTCGGGCTGGTCTTCGCGACGGCTCGGATGTCAGAACACGCCTGGATCCGTGTGCCCGCCGCAGCGGTCGTCGAGTTCTTCCGGGCCGTTCCCCTCCTGCTGCTCATCTTCTGCGCGTTCTTCGGCTCCTTCGCGATCACCGGAACGACCATCTCCCCGTTCGCCGCCGTGGTCCTCGGCCTCACCCTCTACAACGGGTCGGTCATCGCGGAGACGCTCCGGGCCGGAGTGAACAGCCTTCCCAAGGGACAGGCGGAGGCCGCACGGGCGCTCGGCATGAGCAAGGCCCGGACGATGGCGCTGGTCCTGATGCCCCAGGCGATCGTGGCCATGATGCCGGCCATCGTCAGCCAGTTCGTCGTCCTGCTGAAGGACTCGGCCCTGGGATTCATCGTCGGCTACGACGAACTCGTCGACCGTGGCCTGAACGGCATCGCCGCCAACTTCTCCAACGTGATCCCGGCCGCCCTGCTCGTCGCGGCGATATTCATCGCGATCAACACGGCCCTCGACGCACTGGCGCACTGGCTCCAGCGGCGGATCAGCAAGGGCAGAAAGGTGACGCGCGAGCCCGGCGGGGACACGGCCGCACCTCGGCCCGCCGCCATGGACAAGGCCCTCACCAAACCGCTCTGAACAAACTCACGGTGATCCGCCCAGATCAGGAGTACACCCCTCATGGACGACGAGTTCCGCTACGAGCACGACCTCCTCGGCGACCTTCCGGTGCCCCGGTACGCCTACTTCGGCATCCACACCCTCCGGGCGGTGCACAACTTCCCCATCACCGGCACCCGTATCTCCACCCACCGTGACCTGGTCAACGGGCTGGCCGCCGTCAAGCAGGCCGCGGCGCTGGCCAACCGCGACCTGGGACTCCTGGAGGCCGACAAGGCCGAGGCCATCGTCACCGCCTGCGAGGAGATCCGCTCCGGCAAGCTCCACGACCAGTTCGTCGTGGACGTCATGCAGGGCGGCGCGGGCACGTCCACCAACATGAACGCGAACGAGGTCATAGCCAACCGGGCACTCGAACTCCTCGGTCACCACCGCGGCGAGTACCACCACCTGCACCCCCTCGACGACGTGAACGCCGGGCAGAGCACCAACGACGCCTACCCGACGGCGGTCAAGGTGGCCCTCCAGGCAAGCGCTCACCGTCTCCGACAGGCCATGGCCACCCTGCGGCAGGCCTTCCGGGCCAAGGCCGACGAGTTCGCCGACGTCGTCAAGACCGGCCGCACCCAACTGCAGGACGCGGTACCCATGACCCTCGGCCAGGAGTTCGGCGCGTACGCGGTGATGCTGGCCGAGGACGAACAGCGGCTGGCCGAGGCGAGCGCCCTCATCCGGGAGATCAACCTCGGAGGTACGGCCATCGGGACCGGCCTCAACTCCCACCCCCGCTACGCGGCACTGGCCTGCGCACACCTCAGCACCATCACCGGTGAGCCCCTGTCCACCGCCGCCGACCTGGTGGAGGCCACCCAGGACGCCGGAGCGTTCGTCCAGCTCTCCGGGGTGCTCAAGCGCATCGCCGTCAAGCTCTCCAAGACCTGCAACGATCTCCGTCTGCTGTCCTCCGGGCCGCGCGCGGGCCTCGGCGAGATCAACCTCCCCGCCGTGCAGGCCGGCTCCAGCATCATGCCTGGCAAGGTCAACCCGGTGATCCCCGAGGTCGTCAACCAGATCGCCTTCAAGGCCATCGGCAACGACATCACCATCACCATGGCCGCCGAAGCGGGCCAGCTCCAGCTCAACGCCTTCGAACCGGTCATCGCCCACTGCCTGTTCGAAAGCCTCGGTCAGCTGGAGGCCGGATGCCTGACGCTGGCCGACCGCTGCGTGAACGGCATCACCGCCAATCGCGAGCACCTGCGCGCGGTCGTGCACAACACCATCGGGATCGTCACCGCCCTCACCCCCGTCATCGGCTACGCGCAGGCCAGTGCCGCCGCACAGGAGGCACTGGACAGAAGCCTGCCCGTGGCCGACGTGGTCCTGGCACGCGAACTGCTGGGCGCCGACGAACTCCGGCGCGCTCTACGTCCCGAGACGCTCGCCGGAAGTAATGACCGGGAGCCGATCGCACGCGCGTCGGACTGACCTGCAGCCCTCCACGGACGCGGCCCGGCACGCGGCGAGCACCCTCAACGCGAAGGCCCCGGTCCGGGAACGCCGGGCGGCCCGCGCCCATGTCACCGCTGAACTCGACGCCGCCGACACAAGGCGCTCGGCCGAGTAACCCCAGCCGAGCGCCATTTCACACCGTCACGAACTCCCTCGGTGCGTCCGGTCAGGTCCGGATCACCGGCGTTCACCGTGGGAAGTGGACCGCGCCGGCGACCTGCCCGGATGTGGAGAGGTGGTGGAGCGGGATCTGGTCTCGGCTCGGCGATCCGCTCGCCGGGCGGGCTGCACCAGGCGTCGCTCGACGCCTTCGCCGACACCGTGCGCGGGCCCGGACCTTGACTCTGATTGCTGCTCGCCAGATCGCCGGGTACGTCTCCGCCCTCGCGCTGCCGGCGCAGGCCGTGCACCTGGACCTCACCGACGACAACCTGATCCGCCGTCCCGACAGTCGGCCGCCCCTGCCGGACGGGGTAACCATGAGGCCGTCGAGATCGCCAACGACACCGCATACGGCCTGACGGCGGCTGTGCACTCCGGTTCGACCTCGCGGGCCGCGGCCATCGCCGAGCAGTTGCGCACCGGCATGGTGCACCTCAACGACGTCTCCGCCATGGACGCCGCGAACGCCCCCTTCGGCGGGATGGGAGCGTCGGGCAACGGCTCCCGCATCGGCGGCACCGCCAACCTGGAGCAGTTCACCCAGTGGCGCTGGATGACGGTCCTGGGGTCCGTGTGATCGCGGGGACGACTGACGCAACCGGCGAGTACCCAGGCCGGCCCCAGTAGTCCCGAACCCTCCCCCCTCCCTCTGCCTGCCTGCCTGCCGCGCGAGCCGCGCGGTCGAGGTCCGAGGCAGCTGGTCCCGTCGTCCGGCCAATCCGGTGCCCGAGCGGATCCGGATTACGCGAGAGCGTTGATCGCGGCCGACAGGAGGATGGCGATGGAGGGGACGTCGAGGGAGGCGTCGCGGGGAGCGGAACGTGGGCGGCGGACCGCCGTGGTCGGTGCGGGGGTGGCGGGGCTGACCGCCGCGTACGTCCTGGGCCTGAACCGTCACGTCACCCTGTACGAGGCGGACGGCCGGCTCGGCGGACACGCGCACACCCATGAACTGGCCTCGCCGCACGATGGGCGGACACACCGCGTCGACTCCGGTTTCATCGTGCACAACCGGCGCACCTACCCGTACCTCCTGCGGCTGTTCGACGAACTCGGCGTCAGCACGCAGGAGTCCGAGATGAGCATGTCCGTACGGTGCGAGGGCTGCGGATTGGAGTACGCCGGCGCCCGCGGTCCCGCCGGACTGTTCGCGCGGCCCCGGAACCTCCTGCGCGGCCCCTACCTCAGGCTGCTGGCCGAGGTTCCCTCCTTCCACCGGGCGGCTCGCCGACTGCTGGCGGAGAGCCCCGACGATCCGCTCACCCTCGCGGAGTTCCTGGACCGGGAGGGCTTCTCCGCCTACTTCCGCTCCCACTTCACGACACCGGTGGTGTCCGCCGTGTGGTCGTGCGACGCCGCCACCGCGCAGCTCCATCCGGCCGGCCACCTGTTCCGCTTCCTGGCCCACCACGGGCTGCTCTCGGTGGGCGGCTCACCGGTGTGGCGCACCGTGACCGGTGGTTCGCGCGAGTACGTCGACCGGATCGCCAAGCACATCGGCGAGGTCCGCACCGCGACCCCCGTACGGTCCGTGCGACGGCACGCCGACGGTGTGGACATCACCGCCGAGGACGGCACGACCGAGCCGTACGACGCCGTGGTGATCGCCGTCCACCCGGACCAGGCGCTGCGAATGCTGGCCGACGCGAGTCAGCGGGAGCGGGAGGTGCTGGGCGCGTTCCGGTACTCCCGCAACACCACGCTCCTGCACACCGACACCAGGCTGCTGCCCCGCGCACGCGGCGCCCGCGCGTCATGGAACTACCTCATGCCGTCGTGCGCGGCGGGCGCCGACCGCGTACGGGTCAGCTACGACATGAACCGGCTGCAACGTCTCGACGCCCACGAGACGTACGTGGTCACCCTGGGCGGCGAGGACCGTGTCGACCCCGGGCGGGTCCTCGCCCGCATGGTGTACGAACACCCCGTCCACACACCGGAGTCGGTGGCCGCCCAGCGGCGGCTTCACCAACTCAACAGCCCGGTCTGCGTGTTCGCGGGCGCCTACCACGGCTGGGGGTTCCACGAGGACGGTTGCCGCTCCGGCGTCGAGGCCGCGACCGCACTCGGGGGGCGCTGGTGAGCACCGTCGTACCGGCCCTGTATCCCTGCACGATCACGCACGTGCGGACGACACCCTGGCGGTACGCGCTGCGCCACCGCACCTACATGTGGCTCGTCGATCCCGACCACCCGCCCCGACTCCCGCCCCCGCTACGGCCGTTGGCCCGGTTCGACCCGCGCGACCACTTCACCGGCGACCGGCCCACGCTCCGGGCCGGTCTGGACGCCTTCCTCGCCGAGCACGGTGTGGATCTGGACGGCGGGCGGGTGGTGATGCTCACCCACGCACGCGTGCTGGGGCACGTGTTCAACCCGCTCACCCTGTACTGGTGCCACGGCCCGGCCGGGGAACCGCGCTGTGTGGTGGCCGAGGTGCACAACACCTACGGCAGGCGCCACACCTACCTGCTGCGCCCCGACGCGGCCGGAACCGCGCGCACGGACAAGGAGTTCTACGTCTCGCCGTTCTTCCCCGTCGACGGCCACTACCGGATGCGGCTGCCGCCGCCCGGTGCACGGCTCGACCTGACCGTGCACCTGGACCGCGAGGGCGGCCGGGCCTTCACCGCGACCGTACGCGGCACCCGGCGCGCACCGACCACGGCGTCCCTGCTGCGGCTCGCGCTGCGGCACCCCTGGTCCACCCTCGCCGTGTCGGCCGCGATCCGCGCCCACGGCATCCTCCTCCACCTGCGTGGGCTGCCCGTGCAGCCCCGCCCCGATCACCGCACCTCGAAGAAGGCGACATGACGACAGCGAGGACGACCGAGCCACGCACCGCCCCCGGTGGGCAGCCCACGGTCCCCGGTGGGCGGACCGCCGCCGACGCCACGACGGCCGGCGGACGCGACATCGCCGACGCCCCCGCCCGCCGTACGGGCGTCGATGCCGCGCCGCGTGCCTCCTGGTCGCGGTCCGCCGTGACCCGCGCCGTCGTGCGGCACGCCCTGCGGGAGCTGCCCCTGAGCGCCCGGTTCGCCGGCTCGGAACCGGTGGGCCGGGGCGGGCCACTGCTGGAGGTGCGCGATCCGCGGAGCTTCCACGCCCGCGTGGGCACGCACGGTCTGGTCGGATTCGGGGAGTCGTACATGGCGGGCGAGTGGGACGCCCCCGACCTGGTCGGGGTGCTCACGGCGCTCGCCGCGCACGCCGCCGACCTGGTCCCGGCCCCGCTGCAACGGCTGCGCGGGCTGTGGACGCTGCGCCAGCCGCACGACGAGCGCAACACCCCCGACGGCTCCCGGGCCAACATCAGCCGCCACTACGACCTCTCCAACGACCTGTTCGCCCTGTTCCTCGACGACACTCTCACCTACTCCTCGGCGGTGTTCCGGGGCTTCCCGGCGAGTTGGGACCTGCTCGCGGCGGCCCAGCGCCGCAAGATCGACCGGCTTCTCGACCTGGCCGACGTGGGCGAGGGCACCCGGCTGCTGGAGATCGGCACCGGCTGGGGCGAGCTGGCCCTGCGGGCGGCCGCGCGGGGAGCCCGCGTCACCACCCTCACTCTCTCCCGCGAACAGCGGGCCCTGGCCCTGGAACGTATCCGCGCGGCGGGACTCGACGACCGGGTCTCCGTCGAACTGCGCGACTACCGGGAGGCGGGCGGCGAGTACGACGCCGTGGTCAGCGTGGAGATGATCGAGGCGGTGGGCGCCGAGTTCTGGCCGGTGTACTTCCGCGCTCTGGACGACCGGCTGGCACCGGGCGGCCGGGCCGCGTTGCAGGCCATCACCATGCCGCACGAGCGGATGCTCGCCACCCGGGACACCTACACCTGGATCCACAAGTACGTCTTCCCCGGTGGACGCATCCCGTCCACCCGGGCGATCGAGGAGACGGCCCGCGACCACACCCGGCTGCGCCTGGCCCGCCGCGACGGCTTCGGCGCCCACTACGCCGAGACCCTGCGCCTGTGGCGGGAGCGGTTCACCGCGCGGGCGGGGGAGGTCGACGAGGCCGGCTTCGACGAGACCTTCCGGCGCCTGTGGACCTTCTATCTGGCCTACTCCGAGGCCGGGTTCCGCTCCGGTTACCTCGACGTCCAGCAGTACCTGTTCACCAAGGAGCAGTCCGCCCGATGAACACCGCCCGCACCTCCGCCCGGCCCGGCGCCCCATCGGCCTCCCCGAGGCGCTACGGGTGGCTGGACCGGCCGTGAACGGGTTCGACCTGAACGCGTTCGCGCCCAACCTCGGCTGGGCCGCCGCTGCGGCGCTGGGCGTCATGCTCGTCACTTTCGGCCTCGCGCTGCGCGCGGGGGTGCACCGGATCGTCGATGTCGCGTGGGGGGTCGCTTTCGCCGCCGTCGCCGCCGTGACCTTCGCCGCGTCCGACGGGCACGGGGATCAGACGCGGCGGGTGCTGGTGACCGTGTTGACCGTGGTGTGGGGGCTGCGGCTGGCCGCGCACATCGCGCGCCGCGGCCGGGGCCACGGCGAGGACCCTCGCTACGAGGCGATGCTGGCCAGGGCTCCCGGCCGACGGAACCCGTACGCCCTGCGCATGGTCTACCTGCTGCAGGGCGCGTTGGTCTGGCTGGTCTCCCTGCCCGTCCAGGCGGCGCAGTACGTGTCCGGCCCACCGTCCTTCCTCACCTGGATCGGCGTCGCGGTGTGGGCGGTGGGCCTCGGCTTCGAGGCGGTCGGGGACGCCCAGCTCGCCCGGTTCAAGGCCGACCCCGGCAACCGGGGCCGGATCATGGACCGAGGGCTGTGGTCCTGGACCCGGCACCCCAACTACTTCGGTGACTTCTGCGTGTGGTGGGGTCTGTTCCTGCTCGCCTGCGACGCGCCGGAAGCGGCCCTGGCGTCCGTGGTGTCTCCGCTGGTGATGAGTCTCCTGCTGGTGCGGGGGAGCGGAAAGCGACTGCTGGAACGCCACATGGCGGGCCGTCCCGGCCATGCCGAGTATGTTGCGCGCACCAGCGGCTTCTTCCCCCGCCCGCCGCGTCGGTGAGAAGGTGCCGCACGTAGTGCCGCCGGCCACGAGCACCCGCCGTGCCCGCAGGGGCGAGGGCGATGACGCGGAAGCGGCTCCGGACGATGACGATGACGATGACCATGATGAAGACGGATACGGATACGGAGACGAGAGCGACGACTTGGACGAGACCGTGATCCCTCTCTCGCCCGGAGCGGCGCTCGTGCCACGGCGGCTTCCGGCGCGGCCCCGGGCGGCCGTGCTGGTTCTGCACGGCGGGCGGGAGTTCGGCCCTGGCCCCTCGCGCCCCTGGCATCTCGCCGCACTGCGTATGCATCCGTTCCTGTGGTCCCTGGGCGCCGAGCCGAGCGGCCGTGACGTCCTGCTCGGCCGTGTGCGCTACCGCCTCCAGGGCTGGAACGGCACCCGCGCCGACCCCGTCCCGGACACCCACCGGGCCCTCAGCCGTGTCGCCGAACTCGCCGGCCCGGTGCCCACGGTGCTGGTCGGTCACTCCATGGGCGGCCGGGCCGCCCTGCGTGCCGCCGGACACCCGGGGGTGAGCGCGGTACTGGCGCTCGCGCCGTGGTGTCCGCCGGGCGAGCCGGTGGCCCAGCTGGCGGGCCGTCGGCTCGTGGTTCTGCACGGAGAACGGGACCGTGTCACCTCGCCCGTGGACTCGGCGGACTACGTGCGCCGGGCGCGCGGCACGGCGGCACGGGCGGGCATGGCCCTGGTCGGCGGTGGTGACCACGCGATGCTGCGCCGCCGCGCCCTCTGGCACCGCGCCGCCACGGCCGCCGTGGCCCACCTCCTCGACCCCGACTCCGCTCCCGACCCGCTGCCCGCGGAGTCCTACCGCGTCACGGACCACTTCCCCGTGCTCTGAGCGTTCCGGTCACCGCCCGCACGGCGCGGTCCCGCGAGTTCCGCGGCGAACCCCGCCCCGGTCAGCAGAGCACGGTGGCCCTCCGGCGCCGCGGCCGAACCCGTACCGTGCCGATGCCTTCCACGTCTTGCATCGAGCCCCGGAGCGCCGCCGCGCCGCGGGGTGACGGCGCGCGACCGTCGTGCCGATCGGTCGAGACGGCGCGACGGCGAAGGCCCCGGGAACGCCACAGCGGTGGCATCCCCGGGGCCAGGGCGTGCGCGGTCAGGTGGTGGGCATCAGGCGGGCATCAGGCGGTGGGCATCAGGACGGTGTCGATGATGTACACGGTGGCGTTGGCCGTCTTGACGTCACCGCAGACCACCTTGGCGGAGTCGTTGACGGTGTAGGACTCGTCCGAGCCCGAGGTGGTCAGCTTCGACTTCTCCAGCGTGTCGAAGGAGCCGCTCTCCAGGTCCGCCGGCGCCAGCCTCTGACCGACGACGTGGTAGGTGAGGATCTTGGTCAGCTGCTCCTTGTCGTTGAGGACCTTGTCCAGGGTGGCCTTGGGGATCTTGTCGAAAGCGTCGTTGGTGGGGGCGAACACGGTGATGTTCTCGGCGTTGTTGAGTGTGTCGACCAGACCGGCCTTCTTGACGGCCGCGACGAGCGTGGACAGCGCCGGGTTGTTGGAGGCGGCGGTGGCCACCGGGTCCTGGGCCATGCCGTCGAAGGAGCCGGCGCCGTCCTCGGGGACCGCCGAACAGGCCGGGCCGAAGGGCTGATCGGCCGTCGACGTGCCGGAGCCGTTCATTCCCTCCTCGGACGCGGTCGCCGGCGCGGACGCCTTCGTGGAGGCGTCCGACGACGCCGCGTCGCCGCCGTCGTCGGAACAGGCGCTCAGCGTCAGGGGCAGTACGGCCGCGGCGGCGAGGACGACGGCGGTACGACGGATACGGGTGTTCATGGGTTTCTCCTGTGGGATCGACGCGGCCGGAGGCCACGTCCGTGTGGGAAGGGAAAACTGGGAAGGGAACCGAGGGCCGGAAACCCCGGGTCGGGAGAGAGGTCAGTCGACGGTCACCACGACGGAGTGCCATCCGGTGGCGCCGTCGGGGACGGTCCGGGCGCGTTTCTCCGGCTGCACCCGGCCGGTGCGATCGGTGGCGCGAACGGTGAGGGTGTGGCCGCCCCTGGTCGCCCGCCAGGGGAAGGACCACTGACGCCAGGTGTCGCGTGAGTCCTCGGCGGCGAGCCGGGCCTGCTGCCAGGGGCCGTCGTCGACCCGGATCTCGACCTTGTCGATGCCCCGGTGCTGGGCCCAGGCGACACCGGCGACCATGACCGGACCGGCCTCGGGGCGGGCGAACGGCTTCGGGGTGTCGATCCTCGACTGTGTCTTGACCGGTGCCCTGCGGGCCCATCCGCGCCGGACCCAGTAAGGGTCGTAGGCGTCGAAGGTGGTGAGTTCGAGGTCCTCGATCCACTTGCAGGCGGAGACATAGCCGTAGAGGCCGGGCACCACCATACGGACGGGGAAGCCGTGGTCGAAGGGGAGCGGCTCGCCGTTCATGCCCAGGGCGAGGAGGGCGTCCCGGCCGTCCAGGACGTCCTCGACCGGGGTGCCGATGGTCATGCCGTCGACCGAGCGGGCCACCAACTGATCGGCCGGACCGCCCTCGGACGGGGGCCGCACACCGCACTCGGCGATCAGTTCGGAGAGCCGTACGCCGATCCAGCGGGCGTTGCCCACGTACGGGCCGCCGACCTCGTTCGAGACGCAGGTCAGGGTGATGTCGCGCTCGACCAGCTCACGCCGCAGCAGATCGTCGTAGGAGAGGGAGAGCGGTCGGCGAACACCCTCGCCGTGGAGGCGCAGCCGCCATGCGGTCACGTCGACCTTGGGCACCACCAGCGCGGTGTCCACGCGGTAGAAGGCGTTGTTCGGTGTGGTGAAGGAGCTGACACCGGGGATGCGTAGCTGGGCCCCCTCGGGGACGGGAGGAGCCGGCGAGGCGGGAACAGGCAGCGCGAGCGCCTCGCGTGCGGAGACCGCGTCCCGGCCGCGCGAGCCGTTCAGGGCCCGGCCCAGGGTGCCGGCCCCTGCGGACGCCGCGGCGGCGGCCGTAGCGGCGATCACGAACCCGCGGCGATCCCACCCCGGGGCGGCGGCCGACTCGCCGTGCGCACCGGACGCCGCGGCCGGCGCCGGGCTGCCTGGAGCGAGGCGGCCGGCCAGGACATGAAGCAGCACGGCTCCCACGAGCGCGCCCACCGCGGACGGCACGGCGTCGAGGAAACCGTTCGAATCAGGTCGCTCGGTGGCCGCGACCGCGCCCACCGCCCCGAAGAGCAGCAGGCCGGCCACGGCGGCGCGCCGGAAACGCAGCGCGGAAATTCCGAGAGCGACCGCGAATACGGCCAGCAGGAAGAGGACACCCCATTGGAGAACGAGTTTGTCGGCCGTCCCGAAATTCCGGATGGCCCAGTCCTTCACGGCCGCGGGTGTGCGGTCGATGGTCGCGCCACCGACCGCGACGACGGGGCTGGACTCGGGCCTGACCAGCGCCGACATCAGCTCGGCCGCGGCCAGTGCCGCCAAGCCGGCCAGCGCGCCGCTGAGCGCGCCCAGGGCCGGCCGTGCCCGGCCGATGCCCTGTCGCGTTTCCTTCTCGTCGTCCCTCACGTGAGGAATCCGGCCCCGGGCGGACGGCGGATTGGTCGGAACCCCGATCCGGTGAATCTTTTTCTCGGACCAATCCGCCGCCGCTGCCGCTACGGATGTAAAGCCGCTGCCTTCGCCACGGATGGAATAGCGGATTGCTTGACCGGTGGAATGGAATTCGCCGGACCGCGTGCCGCGCCGCCCCTTCGCGAGAATCGCCGGGCCGGTGCGTCGGTCCGGCCCCCGCCCGGAGAGCCGCCGGTCGCACCACGCGTCGCTCGCGGCGACCGCGGCGCCCGCCCCCGGGGAGGGAGCACGCGGCCGGAGGCCGAGGGCCCCGGCCCGTGGACATCCACGTCGTGCCGCTCCGGCAGGCCAGGGCCCTGGACGTGGCACGCGCCGCCCGTGACATCGTGGCGCGCGCCGCCCGTGACATCGTCGAGCGGCAGCTCGCCGCCTGCTCCCGACCCGGATCCCGGCACAGGTCACGGGGCGGCCACGGGCCGGGTTCTCGCGCCGCTCAGGCCGGGAGGGTCATCAGGGCGAGCGGGGCCGAGGTGGGTTGCTTCGAGCCGCCGCCGGGTTCGACGGTGATGCCCATGCCCGTCGCCGTGCCCACGGCGCCTCGCATCAGCACGGCCTGGTCGGCGCGACCGGGGTCCATCAGGCCGGCCGACCGCATGGTGCCGCCGTCGTCGAACCACAGCTGGTAGACCTTGCCGCGCGGGGGGCCGGTCATCCCGGAGGCCAGAAACACGGCCTTGTCCCGGCTGCGGGAGACCACCACCGCGCCGGTGGCGCCCCCCGGCAGCGCGGCGGCCTCGGTCCTGGCGTCCGGTGCGGCCAGTACGCCGGCGATCTCCTCCGTCCCCTGCTCGGCCCGCTGCGCCCGGCTCAGTGCGTCCTCGGCCCGCTCGTGCTGCCACACCGTCGTCCCGCCGAGCGCCGCCGCGGCCACGAAGCAGGCGGCCAGCGTCCACCGCGACAGCAGACGGGCCCGCAGCCTCGTCCGGCCCCGGGCGGCCTGGACCGGTCCGCCCGGTCCCTCCTGCCGGACGGTGGTGATCCGCCGCAGAACCCGCTCGCGCAGCGCCGCCGGCGGCGTCACCGACGAGGCGAGTCCCAGCCGGGCCGCGGTGGCGGCCAGTTCGGCCGTCTCCCGCGCGCACGCCTCGCAGCCGGAGAGGTGCCGCTCGAACGCGTCGCGTTCCCTGTCGGGCAGTGCGTGCAGGGCGTAGGCGCCTGTCATCAGGTGCGGATCGGTGGTCGTCACGCCGTCACTCCCAGGCAGTCGCGCAGCCGGATGAGTCCGTCCCGCAAGCGGGTCTTCACCGTGCCGAGCGGAAGCGACAGCGCCTCCGCCACCTGGCGGTAGGACAGCCCGCGGTAGTAGGCCAGGGTGACGGCCTGGTGCTGGATCTCGGTCAGCGTGCGCAGACAGCGCCGTACCTGTTCGCGCTCCAGCCGTGCCTCGACCTGCTCGGTGACCTCGTCGTACTCGGGCGTCCGCTCCAGCAGGGCGGCCTTGTGGTCCCGGATGCCCGCGGCCTCCACCGAACGCACCCGGTCCACCGCCCGACGGTGCGCCAGTGTGAGGATCCAGTTGATGGCGGTCCCCCGGTCACGGCGGTATCGGGGGGCGGTGCGCCACACCTCCACCAGGACCTCCTGTGCCACCTCCTCCGACTGGGCCTGGTCGCGCAGTACCGCCCGCACGACTCCCAGGACCGGGCCGGCGACGGCGTCGTACACGGAGGCGAACGCGGTGTCGTCCCCCAGCGCGACAGAGCTCACGAGCTCCTCCAGGTCCGGCTCGTTCGAGGGGTTTCTACCGATGTGTACGGCTTCTTTCACTGACGGCCTCCACGCCTGGGACTTCTCCGGACGTAATCCGATCCCGGTGGGGCGGCGGATTGGTGTCCCTGCCGAGATAAACGCAGGTGGGCGGTTCGGGAAGCGCCGGGTGCCCGCATCGTGGCCACCACACTCGTATGCCTGTTCACCGCTCGCCCGTGGGCTCGTCCCCGCCGCCCCCTTCGAGTGACTCACGCGGGCCGCGGCAATCCACGCCGGTCGCGTGCCCGGATCAACCGTGGCCGTCGCACCGTGCGGCGGACTCGTCGGCCTGTGGCCGCCGACGTCGAACGTCGACCGAAGAAGAGGTCCCCATGAAGTCTCGCGTCATCACGTACTCCGCGGCGTGCGCCGTCGCCGGTGCCGTCGTCCTGGCCGGTGCGGCCGTCGCGTCGGCCGACAGCGGCGCGCAGGGCGCGGCCGTCGGCTCTCCCGGGGTCGTGTCGGGCAACGTCGTCCAGGTGCCGGTCAACGTTCCGGTCAATGTCTGCGGCAACACCGTCAGCGTCATCGGGCTGCTCAACCCCACGTTCGGCAACACGTGCGTCAACGGCTGAGGCCACCGCGTCCTTCACGAGCCGTCCGGTGAGGCAGGCGCCCAAGGGCGTCCGTGGCCGCTGACACCGGGACCCGTCCGTACGACTCAGGGCTCTCCGCCCGGCCGTGCGGACGGGTCCTGTGTGTGACGGCCGCGGAGGCGGGCCATGGGCCGTACGGGTGTCATTCGAGGCGGGTGCCCATCCGCACGGTGTGGGGCGACGGATTCCGGCAGAGCCTCGACGGTCCCGTCCGGGGCGTTCCACCTCTGGGAGTGAACATGCGTAAACGTACTGTCGCGGCCGTCGGGCTCCTGCTCGCCGCCTCGTGCGCCGGGCCCGCGCTCGCGTCCGGCGAGACCCCGACCGTGGCCTGGCACGCCGGACCGAGCGCCATCGGTCTGACCGGCGACCAGCGCCTGGTGGAGTTCCATGTCGACCGGCCCGCCGGCGCCTGGTCACTGGGCAGGGTTTCCGGACTCACCGGCGACACCAGGCTCGTCGGGATCGACTTCCGGGTCCAGAACGAGAGGCTCTACGGCGTCGGAGACAAGGGCGGCATCTATACGCTCGACACCGGCAACGCCAAAGCCAGGAAGGTCTCCCGGCTGACCGTCGCGCTCTCCGGCACCGCGTTCGGCGTCGACTTCAACCCCGCGGCCAACCGACTCCGGGTCATCTCCGACACCGGGCAGAACCTACGGCACAACATCGACGACCCCGCGGCCCCGCTCACCACGACGGTCGACGGCGTCCTGACCAACCCGACCACGCCGCCGTCCACCGCCACCGGCGTGACCGGCGCCGCCTACACCAACAACGACCTCGCCCCGGCGACCGCGACCACCCTGTTCGACCTCGACACCACCCTGGACCGGATCTCCCTCCAGTCACCGGCCAACGCCGGCACCCTCGCCCCCACCGGCAACCTCGGCACCGACGCGGCCCGCGACGCCGGCTTCGACATCCACCACAACCCCGTCACCGGGGCGAACCGGGGCTACGCGGCCATCGCCACCGGCGGTGTCCACCGCCTGTACAGCGTGAACGTACTCAACGGCAGGGCAACCGACCAGGGCGCCTTCCCGAAGAAGTACCGGGTCACAGACCTGGCACTGCCCATCGACCAGAAGTAGAGGCCGGTACTCCGGTCGGCCTTCGCGAGAAGGGGCGGCCGGAGCGCAGTGAGTTCGACACCCTGGCCGCCTACGTCGATGCCTGCTCCGGCCTGGTGAGAGCGAGCATCGCGGAGTCACGTGTGACGGCCCGTCCGCCGGGCGACGGACCGTCACACGTGCCGGGGGCGCGGGCGCCGAAGCGAGCGGCCGGCACTTCTCAGCACTTCTCGTCGTCTATGTACGCGGTCAGCGCGTCCAGGTCCACCGACGAGTCGTCGAGGGCTTCGCGCAGCAGATCGCCGGCGCCCTTCGCGTCGTCCGCCACCAGCAGCTTGCACACCGTCGCCTGCATCCCGGGGCTCCGGGCGTTCCAGATCTCGTCGTAGCGTGCCTCGTCCCCCGTGGGGGCGGTGCTGCTGGGCGTCGAGGCGGTCGTGTCGTCGCTGGTGCCGCAGGCGACGAGGAACAGGCCGGCGGCGATCAGGACGGTTGCGGTGCGGCGCATGGGGCTCCCTGTGAGGCGGTTATGAGGCAGCATCGTGCGCGTGGTGGGGGTGAGGCAACCCCTGTGTGGCCATGTTGTGACCCGTTGTAGCGGTGGCCTCAGTGGGCGGTGGGGGGTGCCTGCCATAGCCTGGTCCCGCTCGCCCATAGACGTCACGAAATGCCCTGTGGGCGGGGGCACTTGGCTCCGAACGCGTCGCCGAAGCGCTCGCGGCGGCCCGTGAGGCCGCCACCGGGATCCTGGAGCGCGGGCAGCGGGACGGTGTCTTCCAACTCCCAGCTGCCGCCCGCCGTGCGGAGCGCCGGAGAGCGCCGGACCGGAGGCGATGCACGTAGCCCTGCTGGAGTCCGTCAACACCGGGGCACTGGAGGACGACGGGCACCGCATCGCCACGACCGCCCTCATCGCGGCCGGCGTGCTGGAGAAGTGGGCGAGTGCCGTGGTCGAGGAGGTCGCGTCGGCGATGCGCGCGGCCGCGGCCGGCGAGGTCTGCCCCGGCCTACCGCCGGCTCGGGTCGGCCGGGCGGAAGGCGGTCGGCCCCGGCGGGTGCGAGCGGGGCGCGGCCCCGGGGTTTCAGAAGGGGCTCGGGGGCGACCCGGTCCCGCGTACGTGGGCGACCTTCGCGGCGGCGGCGTCGGGGGCGACTCCGGCGGCGATCAGGGCGGCGGTGGCGGCGCCGGTGCCGTCGTCGGACCAGATGCCGCGGCTCACGCAGTCGAGCAGGGTCAGCAGCTGGGACTCGATGACTCGGCCGAGCGGGGCGGGCGGGACGGTCGCCTGGAAGACCCCCTGTCGGCGGCCGTGGGCGAGGACCGCCGTGACCAAGTCGCGGGCGGGGGCCAGTAGTTCGTCGGCGCGGGCGGGGAGGAGGTCGTGGCCGCGGGCCAGCCGGATGAGGGTGCGGTAGCGGTCGCCGACGGGCCACAGCGTGAGGACGCATCGCGCGAGGTCGGCGGCGGCGTCGGCGGTCGCCGCGGGGGTGCCCGTGACCGCGAGCCGGATCGCCTCCGCGGCCTCGGCGGCCAGGCCCTCCACGAGCGCGGCGCGGCCGGCGAAGTGGACGTACACGGTGCGCCGGGCCACACCGGCGGCAGCGGCGATGTCCTCCAGGCGGCTGTCGGGGTCGCGGGCCAGTTGACGCCGGGCGGCCTCAAGGATCCGGGCGCGGGTGGCGCGCGCGTCACGGCGCTGTGCGGCGGGAGCCCGGGCCGGGGCGTGAGCACGGGGGCGTATCGGTGCCGTTGCCGGTGGCGGCGGTGGCGGCGGTGGCGGCGGTGCTGGGCGGGTCGTCACAGCGGTACCTCGGGAGCGGGTGGAAGGAGGGGGTCCACTGCAATAGTTGCACAGCAACGGGCAATAAAATAGTCTGCACATCGATGAGCAATTAAGTGCTTCCGTTCGTCGTCCCGTCCCCTTAGGAGCTTCCGATGCCCTTCCTCGCGAACACCCCCGTGGAGAAGATGACCGGTCCGTACACACGGCGCTGGTGGGCGCTGCTCGTGCTGTGCCTGAGCCTGCTGATCGTGGTGATGGCGAACACGTCGCTGATCGTCGCCGCCCCCGACATGACCACGGACCTGGGCCTGAGCAGCAGCGATCTGCAGTGGGTCGTCGACGGCTACACCGTCCCGTACGCGGCGCTGATGCTGGTGCTGGGCGCGATCGGCGACAAGTACAGCCGGCGCGGCGCGCTGGTCCTGGGGCTGCTGGTCTTCGCGGGTGGTTCGGTGATGGGGAGCATGGTCGACGAGACCTCGCTGGTCATCGCGGCCCGCGCGATCATGGGCGTCGGTGCCGCGGTCGTGATGCCGGCCACGCTGTCCCTGCTGGTCGCGACCTTCCCCCGGAGCGAGCGCGTCAAGGCCATCACCGCCTGGACCGCGACCTCCGGCCTGGCGATAGCCGTCGGACCGCTGGTCGCCGGCTGGCTGCTGGAGGACCATGCCTGGGGCTCGACCTTCCTGATCAACGTGCCGATCGCCGTCGTCGCCGTCGTCGGCGCGCTCGCCCTGGTGCCGCCGTCGAAGGCGGAGGGCATGGGCCGGATCGACTACGTCGGTGGTCTGCTGTCGATCGTCTCCGTCGGTTCCCTGGTCTACGCGGCCATCGAGGGCCCGCACTTCGGCTGGGGCGCCGGCCCCGTCACCGCGGCGGTGGTCGCCGGTGCCGGCCTGGTCGCGTTCGTCGCCTGGGAGCTGCGGCACCCGCACCCGATGCTGGACGTCCGCAAGTTCACGCTGCGGCCCTTCAGCGGCTCGATGCTCGCGGTGCTGTTCTTCTTCTTCGGTACGTTCGGCGCGATCTACTACTCGACCCAGTTCCTGCAGTTCGTCCTCGGCTACGACGCGCTCGAGACGGGTGTACGGCTGCTGCCGCTGGCCGGGGCGGTGTTCCTCGGGGCCCTGGCGACCGGGAAGCTGACCCCGCGGCTGGGCGTGAAGGCGATGGTCGTGACCGGCATGGTCATCGGCACGGCGGGGGTGTTCCTGCTGACCCGGATCGACGAGGGTTCGACGTACGGCGACTTCCTGACGCCGATGATGATGCTGGGCTTCGCGATCGGGCTGAGCGTCTCCCCGGCGACCGACACGATCATGGACTCCTTCCCCGAGTCCGAGCTGGGTGTCGGCGGCGGTGCCAACGACACCGCGCTGGAGCTGGGCGGTGCGCTCGGTATCGCGGTGCTGGGCTCGCTGCTGGGCACGGCCTACCGGGACGAACTGACCGACCTGGTCGGCAACCGGCTGCCGGCCGAGGCGATGGAGACGGCCAAGGACTCGGTGGGGGGTGGCCTGGCCGTCGCCGAGCGCGTCGCCCAGGAACCGTCCGTGGGTCCTCAGCAGGCCCAGGCCCTCGTGGACGCCGTCCACCAGGCGTTCGCCCACGGCGTCGCCCAGACCAGCCTCGTCGGCGGCGTCATCATGGCCGCCGGAACGCTGATCGTCCTCGCGGTCCTGCCGGGTCGGCGGGGGTTCGCCAAGAAGGAAGCCGAGCGGGCCGAGCGCGAGGCCGGGACGGCGAGCGAGGCCGGCGTACGGGAGCACGCCGGGTCGACCCGCTCGACGGGTTGATCGACCTCGAAGAAGTCGCCGTGCGCGTCGACGGTGTGGCCGACCGCGGCCGAGCCGTCGACCGGGCGGCACGCCGTGGCCTGGCTGGGGGAGCAGGGTGTCCGTCCTCGTCGGGGCGGACACCCTCGACACCCTCGACACCGCCGACACCCTCGACATCGACGACACCGGCGACCGCACCCGCCCCGCCCCCACCGGCCTCCTCGCCGCGCCCCCGGCCGTCGAGGGCATGGGCGCGTTCCCGGTGCGGGCGTACGCGCTTCTCGACGCGTAACGCGTAGGCGGGGAAAGTCGATGTCCCGGCTCCAGGACTCTGTCTAGGCTGACGCCGTGACCGACCTCGACATCAGACGGGTGGACGGTGCGGCCGGGGACGGGGAACTCGAAGCCTGGCGGCACGTCCACAACGCGATCATCCCGGCCCACCTGCTCTCCCTCGACGACGTCCGCGAGCGCGCCGTACGCAACCACCTCGAACTCGCGTACGTCGACGGCGTCCTCGTCGGCAACTCCACCGTCCGGCCGCCCGAGGGGGACGGCGCCACGGCCACGGTGATCGCGCGCGTGCTCGCCGAACACCGGCGCCGGGGGTTCGGCGAGCAGCTGTACGAACGGGCCGTGCGGCGGGCGCGGGAACTGGGCGCCCGGGCGATCGAGACCTGCGTCCTGGCATCCAACGAGGACGGCCTGCGGTTCGCGCTCGACCACGGTTTCGTGGAGACCGAGCGCTATCTGCTGGACGGCGACACGATCCCGTGGATCGACCTCAGGCTCGACGCCGCCGTCCCCTAGCGCGCGGCTAGAGCTTCCCGGCGATGTCCAGTGCGGCCACGTACCCGAAGGTCATCGCCGGTCCGATCGTCGACCCGGCGCCCGCGTAACTGCGGCCCATCACGGCCGCGCTGGCGTTGCCCGCCGCGTAGAGGCCGGGGATCACCGTGCCGTCCGGGCGCAGGACACGGGCGCGGGCGTCGGTGAGGAGCCCGCCCTTGGTGCCGAGGTCGCCCGGGACGATGCGCAGGGCGTAGTAGGGCGGCAACCACAGGGGTGCCAGGCAGGAGTTGGGCCGCACGGACGGGTCCGTGTAGTAGTGGTCGTACACGCTGTCGCCGCGCCCGAAGTCCGTGTCGTCCCCTTGCCGGGCAAGGGAGTTGAAGCGGTCGACGGTGGAGCGGAGCGCGGCGGCCGGTACGCCGATCGCGCCGGCCAGCGCGTCGAGCGTCCACGCCCTGTGGACGGCCCCGGCGTCGTACCACTCGTCGGGGAACGGGAAGGTCGGCGCGATGTCCTTGAACAGGTACCGGTTGCGGTAGTTCTGGTCGACGATCAGCCAGGCCGGGATGTGGGAGGCGGACGAGGTGTCCTGCTCGTACATCGTGTGGACGACATCGCTGTACGGGCCCGCCTCGTTGACGAACCGCGCACCGGCCCCGTTGACCAACAGCCCACCGGGCAGCGTGCGTTCGGCGAGACAGAACCAGGCCTGGCCCGGGGTGTCGACGGCCGGCCCCCACCAGGCGTCGTCCATCAGCGCGACATCGGCACCGGCGCGCTGACCGGCCCGTATCCCGTCGCCGGTGTTCTCCTTGGCCCCCACCGTCCACCGGGTCCCGACGGGCTGCTCCTGGTACTGCGCCCGCATGGCCGCGTTGTGCTCGAAGCCGCCGGAGCCCACGATGACGCCGCGGCGGGCGCGGACGAGCCCGGGGGAGCCGTTCCTGCTGACGACCACTCCCTTCACGGCCCCGCTCTCCGTGTACAGGTCGGTCAGCGGGGTGTCGAGCCACACGGGGACGTCGGCGCCGAGCAGCCCGGCCCGCAGTCCGCCCGCCAGCGCCTGCCCCATGGTGAGCGGCTTCTGCCCGAGCAGGGCGGCCTTCGTGCCCCGGGCGAGGCACTCGGCGGCGACGGCCAGCCCCTTCGCGCTCACGACGGTCAGCGCCAGCCACTTGTAGTCGGCGCTGAACACCACCATCCCGGCCGGGGTGGCCAGATAGGCGGGATTCAGCCGCGCCAGCTCGGCCCCCAGCAGATTGCCGTCGAACTGGTCCGGCTCGATGGACCGCCCGTTCGCCAGCCCGCCCGGCAGTTCGGGGTAGTAGTCGCTGTACCCCTCCATCCAGCGGAACCTCAGCGGGCTGTTCGCCATGACGAACGACAGCATCGCGGGCCCGTGGTCGAGGAACGCCTTCTGCCGGTCGGCGGGCACGTCGTCCCCGACCACGGCCGCGAGGTACTGCGCCGCCTTGGCCGGGGTGTCCGGCACCCCCGCCGCCTTGATCACGCTGTTGTTCGGCAGCCAGATCCCGGCGCCCGAGCGCGCCGCCGACCCGCCGAAGGTCGGCGCCTTCTCCACGACGACACAACTCAGCCCCTGCTTGGCCGCCGTGAGCGCGGCGGTCATCCCGGCCGCGCCGGAACCGACGACGACCACGTCGTAGGTGCCGAGCAGGGGCGGTGCGGCGGCGACGGCGGTCCCCGCGAGCCCACCGCCCGCGGCGATCGCGGCCCCCGCGCCCGCGGCCGTCCCCAGCACCCGCCGCCGACTCGGGCCCGCCTCGGCCCCCGTACGTCTCTCAGGATCCGCGCTCATGGACATGCAGGACGCTCCAGCCTCGCGAAGGGACGGGTGGCGGTGCTGATCCCCCGGCGGCAACGCTCCCGTACGCCCCGGGCTGTGTGCGGAGCCTCGAATCTGACGTGAAGGCATGGTGAAGTCAAGACACGCGTCGGGCATGGTGCTTGTGGGGTGCGAGCCGCACGCACGCGTGCCCGTCCCCGGGGGAGAGGAGCGCCGGCGCGGTTCGTTTCGTGGGGTGGGCGGCCGGGAAATCTTCCGGCAGCGTGTTCTCGGCCCTCGGGCCGAGGGAGGGGGAGCGCTGTGTATGACCTGGCACGGGCACCGACCCATGTCCGGGCGCCCGACGGGCGGTTGCTGAGGGTCGAGTGCTCGGGGGATCCCGCCGGGCGGCCCGTCTTCCTGTTCCACGGCATGCCCGGCAGCCGCGTCGGCCCACGGCCCCGGCCGATGTTCCTCTACCAGCGGGGGACCCGGCTCATCAGCTACGACCGCCCGGGGTACGGAGGATCCGACCGCAGACCCGGCCGCCGGGTCGTCGACGCCGTCGAGGACGTGACCGTCGTCGCCGACGCGCTGGGCGTGGACCGCTTCGCCGTGGTGGGCCGCTCCGGCGGCGCCCCGCACGCCCTGGCCTGCGCGGCACTGCTGCCGCACCGGGTGACACGGGCGGCGGCGCTGGTGACGTTGGCGCCGCAGGACGCCGCCGGACTCGACTGGTACGCCGGCATGGCCCCCTCCAACGTCCATGAGTTCCATTCCGCGCACACCGACCCCCAGGGCTTCACCGCCCGGCTGATCCCGCGCTCCGCGGCGATCCGCTCCGATCCCGCGCGGCTGCTGGAGCAACTGCGCGACGACCTCACCGACGAGGACCGGCTCATCGTCTCCGACAACGGCATCCGGGCGATGCTGCTGCGCAACTACCAGGAGGCGGTGCGGACTTCACCGTACGGATGGATCGACGACGCCCTCGCGCTGACCTCCCCCTGGGGGTTCGAGCCCGGCGAGATACGGGTGCCGGTGCTGTTCTGGTACGGCGCGAAGGACGTCTTCTCCCCGGCCGCCCACTCCTCCTGGCTGGCCGACCGCGTCCCCCGCGCCACCGCCGTCCTCGAACCCGCCGCCGCCCACTTCGCCTCGCTCCGCGCCCTGCCGGAGGTCCTCAGCTGGCTCCTGCGGGGCACGCTGCTGTCCCTGGCCCCGCCGGTCTGACCTACCTGCGCGCGGCCCCGTGCACGGGCCGTCACACCGCAAGTGGTTCCAGATCGCGGTAGACCCGCCGGCCCTGCGCCACCAGCTGGGTGACACCGCTGCCCTCGCCCAACTGCCTTCTGAGCTTGGCGAGTTCGGCTACGACCGCCTCGCGCAGCCGGTCCGCCTCCGACACCCGGCCCAGTGCGCGCAGCGTCAGCGTGGAGTTGGCGACCACGGCCAGGGCCTCCGGATGGTGTTCACCGAGCATCTCCGTCAGGGCCTCACGTGAGGGCTCCTCCAGCACCCACGCCTCCTCCGCGCGGCCCTGCTCGGCCAGCACGTTGGCGTAGTTGGTGCGGCAGAAGAGCGTGTGGGGATGATGGTCGCCCAGCACCTCGACCATGCGGAGCATCACCCGCAGGAAGACCTTCTCCGCCTCTTCCGCGTCGCCGCAGGCCCAGTGGTAGATGCCCAGGTTGTTCAGCGCGGCCTGGGTGTACGGATGCTCCTCACCCGGTACCTTCCGGTACTCGGCCAGCGCCTCCAGCGCGATCCGGCGCGCCTCCTCCCTCTTGTCGGCGGCGTACAGGTCGGCCGCCAGGTTCAGGTCGCAGGCGAGCGAGTCGGGGGTGTGGGCGTCGTACTGCGCGTGGTACTGGTCCCGGGTCGCCTGCGTCAGGCGGTGCGCGTCCTTGAACTCGCCCGCCCGCCTCAGCGACACGGCCAGCGACTTCGCGCAGCTGAGCGTGCCGGGGAAGTCCTTGCCGAGCACCCGCTTGTGCGCCTCGTAGGCCCCCGACAGCAGGGTGACCGACTCGGTGTAGTGGCCCACCTCACGCAGGTCCCGGCCGAGACTGGAGGCCGACGACAGGGTGTAGGGGTGGTCGGGGCCGAGAACGTCCCTGCGGCGGAGGTAGGTGTCCTGGTCGATGTCCCGCGCGTCGTCGTAGCGCCCGACCATGCGCAGGGCCAGCGCCAGGTTGTTCGCCGCGCTCAGTGTCCGGGGGTGCGAGGGGTAGAAGGTGCGGCTGAAGCCCTCCCGTGCCTCGCGGGCCAGCTTCTCCGCCTTGCTGTACTCGCCCAGGGCCGCGTAGTCACTGGCGAGGGACGACGTGGTGATGTACGTGTGGGCGTCCGAGGGCCCCAGCACCCGGCGCTGACGGTCCAGCAGGTCCCGGTCGATCTCCTCGGCCTCGACATAACGCCCCTGCGAGCGCAGCACGTTGGCGAGTTGGCAGCGGAGATAGAGGTACTGCCGGTGGTTCTCGCCCAGTTCGGGCTTCCAGTGCGCCAGCAGGTCGTCGGCGAGCCGCTGGGCGCCGGGGAAGTCCCCGCGCTTCCACATGTACCGGACGCGGTCGATGAGGAGCCGGCGAGGCTCCGACTCCACGCAGTTACGGATGTCCGAGGCGCGCAGATGGGGCCATATCACCTCGAACCGCGGCCAGTCCTCGGGATTGTCCGTGGGTTCGTCGTCGTCGGGCCGCGCACCCGCGAGCACGGTGTGCACGACGTGCCGGGCGTGGCGCTGCTCCTCCTCGGTGAGCTGGGAACGGATGACGGCCTGCACCAGCCGGTGGATCTGGACGCTGTTGCTGACCTGGTCGACCTTCGCGAGGGCGAGCCGGGCGATCTCGCTGATGGCCCGGCCCACCATCAGGCTCTCCTGGAAGGCGGGGTCCACCTTGCGCAGCTCGTCCCGCATCTCCTTGCTGTAGAGCAGGCGGGACGATATCGGCTCGGGGGCCATGAACGCGCACAGCTGCAGCAGCCGCACCGAGGCAGGAGAACGTTCCTGCAGCCGGGCGATGGAGATGTTCCAGGTCGCGGCCACCGTAGTGGGGTAGTCCGTGGGCTGGTTGAGGTCGAGCACATGGGTGGTCTGTTCGGCGAGCTCGCTGAGGTACTCCTCGACCGGAGTGGCCGTCTCGGCGAGCCAGGCCGCCGCCTGTTCCACGGCGAGCGGGAGATCGCCCACGGCTTCCGCCACCCGGTCGGCCTCCTCGGGGCTGAGGCCGGGTGCCCGCAGGGAGAGGTGCTCCACGCTCTCCTGGCGGAGGAACACGTCGACGGGCAGTGACGCGCCCTGCTGCGCCCACGCCTGGTTCCGGGAGGTGACGAGGATGTGCCCGCCGCCACCCGTGGGGAAGAAGCGGGTGAGCTCCTCGGGGGTGTCCGCGTTGTCGAAGACCAGCAGCCAGCGCTTGGTGGGCACCCCCCGGCCCAGCATGCGTACGGCCTCCTGGCAGGCCAGCGCCATGTCCTCGCCACCGGGGGCGCCGATCCGGGCACCGAGTTCGGCGAGCGAGGCCACCACGTTGTCGATGTGCTCGGCGGAGATCCACCACACCAGGTCGTAATCGGCCATGAAGCGGTGCACGTACTCCAACGCCACCTGGGTCTTGCCGACACCGCCGAGCCCGAAGAGCGCCTGGGGGCGCGGCAGTACGACGGAGATGCCGCCGCGGAGCTGTTCACGGAGCTGGTCGAGGATCACGCTCCGGCCGGTGAAGGTGGTGTTGCGCTGGGGCGCGTCCCAGATGTCGGGTGCCCGGCCCGGGAACCTGGGGTCCGACCCGGCGGGGGCCCCGGGCTCGGCCCGCAGCCGCAGGATCTCGTGCAGTCCGTCGGCGCCGTCCGCCTCGCCGAGCCGGTGCAGGTCCACCACCTCGGTGTAGGCGCCGGTCGGCCGGACCTCCTCGACGCGGGCCAGGGCCGGCAGGGCGGTCGGGGCGTTCGGTGCGGCGGTGGTGAGGGCCTGGCGGACTCTGCCCGCGTGCCGGGACTTGTCGAAGGCGTGCGACAGCAGCAGCAGGACGCGGGTGTCCGGGGCCGGGGGCTCCGGAGGCCCGAGGGCCACGTCGTGCAGGGTGACTCGGCAGCCGGACCGCTTGAGCACGCCCTCCACCCACTCGGCCCACATACGGTTCTCCGCCGCGTGGACCACCAGGACCTCCACGGCCTGCGTCTGCGGCAGCTGCCGGGTGAACGCCTCCAGACAGCGCAGCCGCACCTGTTCCGGTACGGGCGGCAGTGTGGTGACCTCGTCGTCGGAGAGCACCGAGGTCAGCCGTTCGAAGGCGGACAGCAGGGAGTTCGCGTTGCCGCTCTTGTCGCCGACGGTCGCGAGGGTCTCCTCGTAGGCGTAATAGGGGCGGTAGGGGATCTCGACCTTGCCCCAGTACGCGTTCAGTTCCTCGGGCGCCAGATCCTGGCGGTCGGCCCCTTTCGGTAACCCCTCGAACTTCAGCCGGGCCAGGGCCCGTCCCGCGTCGGCCTTCTCCTTCTCGGCCTCGTCGACCCGCATCGGGACGGGCAGCACCCGGATCCACCGCTTGCCGTACCCCTTCTGGGCGCTGTGCGCCACGGCGGCCGCGCCGTCCAGGGCCTGGCCGCTGAGGGTGAAGCAGTCCACCAGCACGTCGGGCATCTGGATGGTGCAGATGTCCGCGTTGTCGGACAGTCCCGTCCGGCTGTCGATGAGGACGTAGTCGTAGGACGCCTTCATGTCCTCGCGGAGCGTGTCCAGGAACAGGCCCCCGCCCAGCCGCTCGTAGAAGTTGTCCCACTCGAAGGACGACACGGTCGCCGAGTACTCGCGGTTCTGCCGCCCGGCCGACAGGAAGTCGAGCGAACCGCCCTTCGGGAAAGCCAGGTTGAGGCGCTCGGGCGCGAGCGAGATGGCGTGGTCCTCGACACGGGCGTACTCCCGGTGCCAGGGCCCCGACCGAGGCCCGCCGGTGGTCGCGGCCCAGCAGTACTCGGTGATGATGTCGATCACGCCCGAGGTGGCGGCGAGCACGTTGGGGTCCAGGAACGGTTCGAAGAAGCGGTGCAGACCCGGGGCCTCCAGGTCCCAGTCGACCGTCAGGACCCGTTTGCCGTTCGCGGCGAGGATCCACGCCGTGTTGGCCAGGGCCATCGTGCGGCCCGTACCACCCTTGTACGAATAGAAGGTGATGATCCGTCCACGCTCCCCGGCCGTCATGCTTCTCCTCCGTGATCGGAACCCGCGGCGGGCTGCTGCGGGTAGGTGGGGCCCATGAGACGGGGCTGTGGCAACTGTGGGCCCTCGGGCGGATGCGCCTGCGCGTGCCTGAGGTACTGCCGGGTCGTGTGCGCCGCCAGAGCCGGCAGCACGTCGGCGAACACCTGGAGCGAGGGCACGCCGTTGGCCGCGATCCGGCAGTCGGTCCGGCGCCCCCGCTCCAGGATCAGGGGGAGGGTGCGTTCCAGCTTCGCCTTGACCTGTCGTCCTTCCGCGCCGTGACACTCCTCGTCGTTGTGGTTCCAGGGGACGATCGCGCCGACCCAGGGGCGGGCGTTGGCGTCGAACGCCTTGAGCCTGCGCCGCCGGTCCTCGTCGAGGACCGCCCAGCAGTCGACCAGCAGGATCGCGGGGTGGCCGGGCTCGGGCTCCTCGGCCCCGGGGTGCTCGTCGGACCCGCCGGCCGCCAGTTCGTCGGTGGTCGGATCCTCGTTGTCGAAGTCGGACACGGTGATCCGGTAGTCCAGCGACCGGATCAGTTCCTCCGCCAGTGTGGCGATGGGCCGGGGAGTCTCCTCGCCGTAGGGGTTCCACTGCAGGGAGCTCTCGCCGTAGCGGCCGTTCTTCCGGGACTCCGGCACCCGATGACGGGCGGGTGCCGCCACGGTCAGATGGATACGGCGGGGTCCGTCCCCCGGGGGAGCGAAGGCACTCGGCGTGGACTCGAAGGGCCTCGGGGTGCTCGACGGCAGCGGCGACTCCTCGGCGACCTGCACGATGCGCTGGGCGAGCGTGAACACCGTCTCGTCGTACTCGTCCCGCAGCCGCTTGAGTTTGATCAACCCGTAGATCCCGTGGTCCAGATAGCGCTCCCCGAACGCGTTCCGCTCCACCTGGAGGTGGCGCACGGACTCGGGCAGCCGGTCCATGCCGACGCGACTCCACAGCACCGGCACGATCGCCGGGATGTCGCCGGCCCCGGCGTCCCTGGCCTGGCGTATGCGGTCGCTGAACGCGAACCACTCCCGGCCGCAGGCCTCGCTGCTGAAGTACCGCGGGGAGTACAGCGGCACGAACACCCGGCAGTGCGCCAGGTTGTCGCTGAGCCGGACGGGCCAGCCCTCTCCCGAGCGCATCTCCCGGTCCATGAAGCCCGCGGGCGTACCCGCCGGCAGATCGGTGATGGCCAGGATGTCGGCGCACAGATCCTTGTAGAGCGTGTACACCCAGTGGTCCGGGTCCCCGCTGTCGGGGCCGGACGGGGTGTGGGCATAGCTCAGAAAGAAGTAGGGCCGGTTGTCCGGTGCGCCTCGCCCTCGTACATGTCTGTTCACGCGCCCCCCGCCTGTCGATGCCCTCTGTTCCCCCGCCGGAGAGTCATCTGGCCGGAACCAACAATGTGCCCGACCACCCCCGTGACCGCATGGCTTGTTTCACGTCATTTGTCAGCGATATCCGGACATGAGCAGAGCAGCGGTGTCGACAGCGGCTCGCATGTCCAGGAGGAGGACGGGCTTCCCCGCGCATTCCCGCACCCGGATGAGCTCACGCGGCAGCTGCGCCCCGATCTCCCCGAAGTCCCCGTCGAACAGGGCGAGATCCTCGTACTCGAACCAGTTGCCCTTCTCCTCCAGCACACAGCGGTACGTCCGCGTCGGCGGGGGCGGGCTGGTCCGGTACTCGGCGAGGTGGAAAGCGGTGCACACCTCGAACCCCACACGCAGCAGGAGTATCTGGGCGTCCGCCGCGTAGAGCGTGGCCATCGGGGACCGCTCACCGAGATGGCAGCGCGGATCGTGGTCGGCGAGCAGTTCCGCCGCGCGCGGGCCGAGGGCGGCGAAGGAGGTCTGGGGGTGGGCGCTGCGCACGGCCCCCGGTGTGCTCCGCACGCACTCGGCGAGCGCGCCCATGGACGGACAGGGCGTGGCGTCCTTCTCGAACGGCAGCATCCCCGCCCGGAACTCGGCCTTCTCCCGCTCGGACATGCCCTCCGTGAACGCCTGGTACTCGCGGGAGGTGTCGGAGTTCTCCGGGGTGAACGCGGGGACGACGAGTGTGCCGTCGGGGCCCAGGGCGCTCAGCAGCGCGTCGCGTACGGCGACGGGGGCGAGGCCGGTGCCGCTCAGTGAGGAGTGCACCATCAGGACGCCTCCGGCGCGGACGCCCCACTCGGCCAGGTCGTCGCGGAGACGGGCCGCCAGGCCCTGCGGTCGAGTGGCGTCAGCCATGCAGCGTCACCCATTCTCTTCGTAGTTCCTCTGCCAAGTGAACTCCACTCTCGGTGAGTTGGGCATCGGGCAGGGCGCCGAGCCGGTCCAGGGTGTGTCGGGCGTGGAGCAGTTCCTCGGTGCGGGCGGCCCGGTCGGTCGACACGGTGGCCCGGCCGATGGCCTCGCTCGCCTCGTCGAGGAGCCGTCCGGCGCCGGTGCCGGGCACGTTCAGGTCCGCGACCTGCCGCAGGGCGGCGAGCCTGGACCGCCGCAGCAGCAGGGGCAGTTCGCGTGCCAGTTCCTCGGGCTCGAAGTCGACGGCCACCCCCAGGGCGCCCGGTGTGTCCGTTCCCGGCAGCAGGCCGGTGCCTGCCGCGAGGGGGGTGATCGTGGTGCAGAGGGAGACGTTCGGGGTCGGCCGTGGGCTCGGATCGTGTGCGTCCGGCGCGTCGTACGCGGCGCGCAGCCGTTTGGTGAAGAGCGCCAGGTCGCTGGGGTTCAGCGGGGCCGCGGCCGGTGCCGGGTAGCAGTCGCGGTACGGGTCGGCGTCGTCGATGAGGAGCGCCGGCCCGCCGGTGGGCTTCAGCGACTTCAACGGGCGCCATTCGACGTGCAGTTCACCGCCCTCCTGGTCCGTTCCGGTCACCTGGAGGCCGTCCGCCGTGATCGCGCACTCGACCCGTCCGGGTGCCGAGAGGCGCAGGGTCCCGAGGGTCGGGAGGTACAGGTCCCGGTCCTGCTGCCACCAGGTGAGGGTTGCTTCCCGCTCCGCGAGCACGGCGGCCGCCGAGGCCGTCGCCGCCAGCCGCGCGAGGTCGGCGTGCCCCTCCAGGGCGCGCAGCAGCACGGTACGCAGATACGGGTGGGCGAGAACGGTGTCGAGGTGGGGCGCGGTGACGGCGTCGGAGTCCAGCTCGACCAGCAGGTCCCAGGTCGTGGCCCAGTCGGGGTGACCGGACAGCTCGGTGTTCACCCTGGCCAACAGGCTCCGGTTCAGCTCCAGTTGGGCCAGCCGGAGGCTGCCGGTGTCCGTGACCGCCGGGTGCAGCGCGCGCTCGGTGATCCGCTCGGCGACGCCCTCGACCAGGCCCCGCAGGTCGGAGCAGAACACGGAGGGGTTGTCGAAGCCTCGCTCGCCGCTGTACCGGTGGGCGTAGAGGCCGCCGCCGCAGGACGTGACGACCGGGCAGCGGCGGCAGGTCTCGCTGACGCCCGCGATGCCGAGCTGGCGGGCCCGGACGCCGGGGTGCTCGGCGAACTCGGCGAAGCCGTGCCGGAAGACGTCGTAGCCGGTGGCGGGTGCGCCCTCGTAGGCGGTCTTGAGGCTGTCGGCCTGTTCGAAGGTGCCGTCGGTCTCGATCACCGCCAGGTCGGACGGGGCGAGGCCCAGCGCCTCGGTGAGGCTGGGGCCGCCGCGCAGGGTGCTGAGCACCGAGTCGAAGGTTCTGACCGGCATGGGGCGTCCCTGCTCCTCCCAGCGGTCGAAGACCTTCAGCAGCCAGTCGGCGTAGGGCGTTCCCCTGCCGTGTCCGGGCGGAGGGCTCTCCCACGTCGAATGGGGGAGGAGGTAGTCCACGCGGGGCGGTTCCAGGGCGGTCAGGGCGTCGTGCACCGCGACCGGGTCATTGGCCACGTCCACCGTGCACAGCAGGCCCTGGAACAGGTCCCGGTACTCCGGCAGGCGGAGGAGCCCGATCGCGCGCAACACCCGGTCGTAGCTGCTGCGACCGCGACGGTCCAGCCGATGGCGGTCGTTGGCCACCCGGTCACCGTCGAGTGAAATTCCGACCTTCACACCGAATTCCCGGAACACTTCCAGGTGCCGCTTGTTCAGCTGTACGCCATTCGTATGAATGCGCAGGTCCAATGTCGTGACCGGCGCCAATACGCGGGTGAGTTCCGCGCACATGTGCCGTAGCCGGGCCGGACCGGCGAGAAGCGGTTCTCCACCGTGCAGAATCACGGCGACGGATTCCAGTTCGCTCTCGACCGCGTATTCGGCGAGGCGGCGAGCCACTTGGCCGAGGGTCTCCTCGGCGATCACCACCGGCCGCCCACGCCAGCTCTGGTCGGCGTGTTCGTACACGTAGCAGTGGTCGCATGCCAGGTCGCAGCGGCTGTGCACCTTGAGGACCAGTTGCTGGATCGGTCGCTGGCCGCGGAAGTCCGTCACTTTCCGGAAGTGTACGCGCCGACGCGTCCCCGTGGAGGCGGCGCGAGACCCCAACGCCCTTGTTGATCAAGAAGGTTGGGGTCTCGGATGTCGTGCTCGGGAGTCAGATGGACGAGTTGAACTCGCCCGCTCCCGCGGGGCGCGACTCGCGAACCTCGGTCACACGACCGGTGAACCGCTGGACGCGGGGCTCACGCGTGTCGATCGTCGCGAGTGTGGCCGTCCGCTTGGTAGCCGGTCGAGTCGCGCCCGGTCGGCGGATCGGCTTCGTGCCCGGTACGTTCATGGATTTCTCGTCCTCCTCAGGAGACCAATGCGTCATCAGCCCCTGGCCGACGAGATCCCGTGGCAAGGGCCTGGTCATTGAGGTTCGGACGACACTGTAGGGCATGGTTCTATCATGCACGCCCTTTACCACGCACGCCTCCGACGGTAAAGGGTGCCTGCGCCCGGCCGTGTTCTCCGACAGGCGGCCTGGCGCGAATTCAAGATTGACGAGAGCATGACCGTTCCGTCGGCTTCCCGGTATCCGTATTGAGGTCTGCATGGCTGTGACGCCCGGCCCCAGCACTACGGTGAGTGATCGTGATCTGTCCCCGTTGTTCCAGGTGTGCGATGAGAAGGCGGTGACCCATCAGGGTGAAAGCTTCAAGGTCGTCCGGATGCAACTGGTCGTCCTGCTGCTCGCGACCGCGACCGCTTCGCTGGCCGAGCGGGTCGGGAGCCGGGTGCCCTCGGCCGTCGCGGCCGTGCTGTACGCCCTGACGTTCGTGATCGGTCTGTACGTGTCCCGTCGGCGGGCGCGGGCGCAGTGGCAGGCGCACAGGGCGGCGGCCGAGGTGGTCAAGTCGCTGGCCTGGCAGTTCATGGTGCACGGCGGGCCCTTCCACTCACGGCTCGTCAACCCCGAGGCGCTGTTCGCCGAACGGCTTGAGCTACGGCTCAGCGAGCTGCGCAAGGTCGGGTGGCAGGACCCGCGCGAGACCGTCACCGAACTCGGGCTCGGACAGATCACGCCGATGATGCGTGCGGTGCGCGCCAAGGCGTTCGCCACCCGGCGCGACATCTACCTCCGTGACCGGGTCCTGCAACAGCTGGCCTGGTATCGCGGCAAGGCCGGGGAGGCGCACCAGGCGTCCGTGCGCTGGTCGGGCGTCACCACCACCTTGACCGCGCTGGCTCTGGCCACCGCCGTCGCGCGGGCCACCGGGGTGATCGGCAGCCGCTGGGACCCGACCGGTGTCCTCAGTGCCGCCGCCGCGGCCGGCGTCGCCTGGCAGGAGGTGCGACGGCACCGCCCGCTCACGTACGCCCACAAGCTGGTGGAGCAGGACCTGGACACACACCGCGTCACCATGATCACCACCGTCACCGAGGACGGGTGGGCCGACGCGGTCGCGGAGGCGGAGCGGCTGGTGTCGCCGCAGCACACGGACTGGCTGGTGCGGTTCGGCTCCTGACGGGGTGGCGGACACGCCGGGCGGAGGCGGGAGGCTGGTCAGGCGCGGCGTACGCCGGGGCTCCACAGGACCGTCACCGGGACGCCCGTGAGGCGTGCGTAGTCGACGATGTCGGCCGTGCCGCCCAGGCCGCGGGCCGGGGCGCCGTCCCAGACGGCGATCATGCGGTCGGTGTGGTCGACGATGTAGCGGCCGGCCGCGTAGTACGCCTCCTCGTGGGTGCGCTCGTACGGCAGTTGCTCGCGTTCGGCACAGCATTTGAGGAGGCGGCGGTAGGCGCCGCGGACCTGGTCGTCGCCGAGGTGGGTCTCGTAGTCCATGCCGGGGATCACGGCCGTGAGCTGGAGGCCGCTCTCCAGGGCGATCTCCGCGAAGAGCTGATCGGCGCCGGCGGCGAGACTGCTGAGGGCCCGGGTGGTGGAGGGGCGGCCGCGTAACTCCGCCCGGATGCCCGAGCGGACGGCGGACAGGGCGGCCTCCGGGATCTCCCGGTGTCCGGTGATACCGATCCGGGTCACGGGCCCTGGCATCCGCGCGCTCACCTCCCTGGCCGTGTTTCTCCAAGTAACCCTAGCGGCGAGGGACTTCGGCGAGAACGACACGTACGGGCGTTCGGTGGGGCGTCATGGGCTCACGGGGGCGACGATCGGGTGACCGACGTGGTGCCGACCGCCCTCGTGTGCCCCGGGTGCTGCCGCTCGTGGGCATGTTCGGAGAACTGTTCGTAGGGGGAGGGGCGAGGGAGGGGTGGGGCTGTCTGTGGCGCGTGCCGGTGCGGGCCGGTGGGGGCCGGTGCGGCGGCCGGGACGTGTCGGTCAGTCGCCCACCGGGTCCAGGCTGATGGGTTCGATCCGGCCGTCGAGCATGGCGCCGACACCGAGCGCGGCGCAGACGTCGGGGCGTTCGGCGATGTGGACCGGCATGCCGGTGGCGTGGCGCAGCATCTGGTCGAAGCCGGGGAGCAGGGCGCTGCCGCCGACCATCATGATGCCCCGGTCGGCGAGGTCGGCCACCAGGTCGGGCGGGCAGTCGCGGAGCACCTTGCCGATGCCGTCGACCACGGCGGTGAGGGGGGTCTGGATGGCGTCCCGTACGGCGGCGGTGTCCACCTGGACGGAACGGGCCAGCCCCGTCGCCACGTCCAGGCCGTGGATCTCGGTGGAGGTGGGGCCGTGCGGGGTGAGGCCGTTGCCCGACAGGGCCAGCTGGAGCGGCCGTACGGACTGGCTCGGCAGCGTCAGTTCGTGGCGCAGGCGCAGATGCTGCACGATCGCGTGGTCGATGGTCTCGCCGCCGACGGGGATGCGTACCGCGCTGACGACCGAGCCGAGGGAGAGGACGGCGAGTTCGGTGGCACCCGCACCACACACCATGATCATGGTGGCTTCGGGCTGCTCCACCGGCAGACCGCAGCCGACCGCCGCCGCGATGAGGGTGTCCACCAGTTCCACCCGGCGGGCTCCGAGGCCCACCAGGGTCTCGATCGTGGCGCGTTGGGCGAGCGGGTCCGCGCCGTGCGGGGTGCAGGCGGCGGCACGCAGCACGGGCTTGCGGCGCAGATTGCGGCGGACCCGGTCGCCCAGCAGCTGGCGCAGCATCCGCTGGGCCATCTCGATGTCGACGACCGTGCCGCCGGATACGGGCCGCACGACCCGGATGTAGTCGGGCGTACGGCCCGTCATCTTCTCCGCGAACTCCCCGACCGCGATCAGCGCGCCCGTCCGGGTGTTCACGGCGGCGACGCTCGGCTGGTCCACGACCAGGCCCGCCCCCTTCACATACACCCGGGTCCGCGCGGCCCCGAGGTCGACGCCGAAGTGGCAGCGGCGCAGCTGCTCCAGACTGGCGGTCATCGCGGTCATTGCGGATCCTCCCGAGAGCACGGACCGTACGGACCGCCGCCGGTCGGCGGTTCCGGGTTCCCTTTGCATCGTGCGGGGGGCGGGGGTGGGGTGCCTGTTGGGGTGGGCCGGGTGGGGTGCGGCTGGACGGGTGGTTCGGTGGGGCGGGACGGCCGCGCCTCTTCGCGTCAGTCGGGTGCGGGTGTTGTCGCGGGGGGCTTCACGGGGGGCGTCGCGGGGGTGACTATGCCGCGCACGACGCCCAGTTCCACCAGGTCCTGCGGTCGCAGGCGGAGTTCGTCGGCCGTCGCCCGCACCTGGTCCCCCGGGCGTTTGAGAATCGCGGCCGCCAGTTCGGGGGCGATCACCGAGAAGTAGGAGTCGGGGGTGGCCCAGGTGTCGCTGGGGGCGGCCAGGGCGAGGGCGCCGCCGGAGCCGCCCTCGCCGATGAGGAGGGTGGTGACGGGGGTGCGGGCGGTGGCGACGGTGGTGAAGAGGGCGGCGATGGCGGGGCCCGCGCCCTGGCGTTCGGCGTCGGCGTCGTTCGCGGCGCCGGGGGTGTCCACCAGGGTCAGGACGGGGATGCCGAGGCGGTCGGCGAGGCGGATGAGGCGGGCGGCCGTGCGGTAGCCCGCCGGGCGGGTCGGGGTGCCGCACTGGGCCGCGTAGGCGACGGTCCGCCCCTCGTGTTCGCCGAAGCCGCAGAGCATGCCGGGGTCGGTGCCGCCGGCGCGGTCACCCCGCAGCGGGGCTCGGCGGGTGAAGTAGGCGTCCAGATAGGCCTCGGCTCGGGGACGGTGGGGGGAGCGGGCGCGTTGTACGGCGTCCCAGCCTGTGGTGGGGAGGGTGGGGAGGGGCGCCTGTCGGGGTGGGGGGTTCGGTTGCTCGGCGGCCGGTGGCTCATGGGGGCTGGGCGCGCCGTTCCCCGCGCCCCTCGTGGGCCTGCGGCCCTCGTGAGGAGCGGCGGGGGATGGGAGCGCGTGGGGTGGGGGCGCGGGTTCTGTGGACGAGGCGGTCAGGAGCGTCAGATAGAGGGCCAGGCTGTCGCGCAGGGCTGTGGCGGGGACCACCGCGTCGATCGAGCCCGCCGCGAGCTGGGACTCCGCCGTGTACGCCGTCGGGTCCGCGTCCGGCGGGCGGACCCGGGAGCCGGCGAAGCCCACCTGGGCGTCCGGGAGGGCCAGGACGATGTCGGCGGCGGCGCCGAGGGCGGCCCAGCCGCCGCCCGTCGTGGGGTCGCGCAGGACCGCGATCTGCGGCAGTCCCGCCTCGCCCGTCAACGCCGACTGGCGTGCCACGCGCTGGAGTTGGGTGAGGGCGCGCATGCCCTCCTGCATACGGCTGCCACCGGTCGCGATCAGGGAGACGACCGGGAGGCGGTGCTCACGGGCATATACGTGGGCCGCTTCCAGGCGGTCGCCGGTGCGTTCGCCGAGGGAGCCGCCGAGGAAGCCGAACTCGAAGGAGATCAGGACCGTTTGTGCGGTTCCGACGGTCGCCCGCCCCCACACCACCGACTCCTCCTCCCCGGTGCGCTCGGCGGCGCGGGCGCGGGAGGCGTCGTAACCGGGCCAGCCGAGGGGGCCGTCGGGGGCGGCGGCCCCGTGCGGGGTGGGGAGTCCCGTGAAGTCGTCCGTCAGGAGGGCGACGGCGTCGCGGGCCGAGTGGCTTCGGCTGTTCATCTGTGCACTCATCCGTTCGCTCGGCGGTTCGCTCTGCAGTTCGCTCTGCGGTTCACTCGGCGGTTCGCTCGGCCGTCTTCAGCGCGCGCTTCATGATCTTGCCCATGTCGTTGCGGGGGAGGGAGGCGAGGTAGTGAACGGTGCGGGGGCGCTTGTGGGGGGAGAGGAGGGCGGCTACGTGGGTCGCCAACTCCTCTGCCGGGGGCGGTGATTGGGGGTCCTGCGGGACGATCCAGGCGACCACGCGTTCGCCGAGGTCGGGGTCCGGTGCGCCGGTGACGGCCGCCTCCCGGACGCCCGGGTGTTCCAGGAGGGCGTTCTCGATCTCGCCCGCGCCGATCTTGTAGCCGCCGCTCTTGATGAGGTCGGTGGCCTTCCGGCCGACGATGCGGACGTAGCCGTCGGGGTCGCGGACGGCCATGTCGCCGGTGCGGAACCAGCCGTCGGCGGTGAACGCGGCCGCGGTGGCGTCGGGGCGGTTGAGGTACTCGGTGAAGAGGTTCGGACCGCGCACCTGGATCTCGCCGACCGACTCGCCGTCGTACGCGGTGAGGGGGGTGCCGTCCTCCTCGACCAGCCTCAACTCCACGCCGGGCAGCGGGACTCCGACCGTACCGGCGCGGGGTTCGCCGTCGGCACGGACGCTGGTGTTCATGAGCGTCTCCGTCATGCCGTACCGCTCGATGACCCGGCGGCCGGTCGCCGCCGCGATCCGCTCGTGGTCGTGCACCGGCAGCGCGGCCGAGCCGGAGACGAGGAGGCGGGCGCGGCCGAGCGCCTTCGCCAGGTCCGGATCGGTGGGGAGGGTCTCGGCGATGCGGTGGTACATCGTCGGGACGCCGAACAGCATCGTCGCGCCCGACGACAGCTCCCGGGCGACGGCACCCGTGTCGAACCTGCCGAGGTGGCGGACCGCGCCGCCGCGCCGCAGCGGGCCCAGGATGCCCAGGATCAGGCCGTGCACATGGAAGAGGGGCAGGGCGTGGACCAGTACGTCGTCGGCGGTCCACCGCCAGGCGTCGGCCAGCGCGTCCAGGGTGGTCGCGATGGCGCGGCGGGGGATGACGGCGCCCTTGGGCGGGCCGGTGGTGCCGGAGGTGTAGACGATGAGGGCGGGGGCTTCGGGGGCCGGTTCGTCCGCGAGTGGTGAGTGCGAGGTCGAGGTCGGGGTTGACGCCGGGCTCGACGTCGGGGTTGACGTCGGGTGGTCCGGTACGTCGACGTTCACCCGTTCCAACTCCGCCAACGGGGAGGGGAGTTCGGTTCCGGGTTCGGTGAGGATCAGTGTGGGGGCGCTGTCCTTCAGGATGTGTCCCAGCTCGCTCTGGCCCGACTTCGGGTTGAGCGGTACGACGGGGACGCCGGCCCGTAGCGCGGCCACGACGCCCACCGCCGTCTCCAGCGTCGGTGTCGCCCACACGGCCACGCGGCCCGCGTCGCGGATCCGGGCGGCGAGCGAGTCGGTCACGGCCGAGAGTTCCGCGTACGTCAGCGAGCGCTCACCGAAGCGCAGGGCGGGGTGCTCGGGGGTTCGGGCTTCGCCGGTGAGGGCCGGGAAGAGAGAGGACACGTTCTGCACTCCTTGGTCGTCGCCTTGTTCGTGGGCGGGGTCGTCGTTTCCTCGGTCCTCGCCGTTCGAGGTACCGCACTGCCCTGGGGAGCCCCGATCGGCGGGGCTCCCCGACGGGGTTACCCGAATCCCGGGACCACCAGCACCAGCCACACCACGGCGGGTACCACGGCCACCACGATCCCTCCGTAGATCATCAGCTGTCGGAAGAAACGCTCGCGGTCGACGTCCGGTGCGGCGGCCAGGACCAGGGCGCCGTTGGTGGAGAAGGGGCTGACGTCCACGACCGTCGCGGAGACGGCGAGTGCCGCGACCATGCCGACCGCGCCGATCTCGCCCTGGGCCAGGAACGGTACGGCCAGGGGGATCAAGGCGCCCATGATGCCGACGGAGGAGGCGAAGGCCGAGACGACGGCGCCGATGTAGCAGAGGAGTACGGCGGCGAGGAGGGGGATGCCGATGTCGCCGACGCCCTCGCCGGCCCAGGTGATGGTGCCCATCTCGTCGAGCACGCCAACGTAGGTGAGGACGCCGCAGATGAGGAGGACCGTGGACCAGGCGATCTGGGTCACGGCCTTGCGGCTGTCGTCCGGCCAGAGCGCGCTGAGGAGGGCGGCGAGGGTGACGGCGGTGAGGCCGGCGTCGAGGTCGAAGGCGAGGACCGCGATGACCAGGGCGGCGAGGGAGGTGAGGGTGGCTGTGCGGGCGGGGGTGAGCGTGGGGGTGGTTTCGGTGGGGGCGGTGGCGGTGGCGGTGGCGGTGCCGGTGGTGGTGGTTTTCGGGTGCCCGGGGGTGGGGTCGGCCGGGGGGTGTTGCCGCTGCTCGGCGGTTCGAGGTGCCGCTGCGCCCACCCTCCCCCACTCTCGGCTGCGCTCGAGCGGGGGGACCCCCATCGCCCCAGCGGCACGATTGCCCGCAGCTACGGAGGACGGGGAGGGGGAGGCGGCGGCGGAGCCCCCGGTGTCGGTCGAGGTCAGTTTCAGGCCGCCGAACAGGACGAAGACCACTCCTGCGATCACCAGGTTGGCGATCAGGGACGTCAGGAACAGGGCCAGTTCGTTGCCGGGGAGGTTCTCGCGCTCGACGATGCCGTTGACGATCGTCCCGTAGATGCTGATGGGGGAGAAACCGCCGCCCTGCGCGCCGTGGACCACCATCGCGCCCATCAGCAGGGGGCTGATGCCGTAGCGCGAGGCGAAGCTGAGGGCGATGGGGGCGACGATCGCGACCGCCGCCGGACTCACCGCACCGATCGCCGTGAGCGCGCCCGTGAGGAAGAACATCACCCAGGGGATCAGCACCACCCGTCCCCGCACCAGGCGGATCGAGGCATGCACCAGCCAGTCGGTCGTGCCGTTGGCACGGGCGATCGCGAAGAGATAGGTGACACCGACGAGGACGACGAACAGGTCACCGGGGAAGCCGGCGAAGATGCCGTCCGTGTCGAGGTCGGCGACGAGTTCGCCCACCCCGAAGGCTGCGGCGAACGCGAGCGCGCCCATGTTCACGGAACGGGTCGTGGCGATGACGAACACCACGGCGAGGACGAGGATCGAGATCAGTTCGGGGGACATACGGGCTCCCGTCGTTGGGTCCCGGAACGGCAGGGGGAGGCGGGCTGGGCGAGTGGTGGAGTGGCCGAGTGGCTGAGCCACTTACGGGTCGTCAGCGTGGGGGCGTACGGCGGTGGCGTCAAGAGGGTGCGAGCGAAATTGGTTCAGCCACTCGGCCACCGGTCCACTGGCACCCCCGGTGTTACGCTCCGGACGTCGACGTCACATCGACATCACGACAAGTCACGTCGACGTCGGACGAGACGACGAGCCGCGAGCAGCACGAGGGGGAATCGTGAGCGACGCCCTGCGCCCCATGGCCAAGCAGCGGCTCTACGAGCAGGTCCTCGACCGGCTGCGTCAGTACGTCGTCGAGGGCGGGCTGAGGGCCGGTGACCGGCTGCCGCCCGAGCGGGACCTGGCCCAGCGGCTCGGGGTGAGCCGGGCCTCGGTCAAGCAGGCCATCGTGGTGCTGGAGGTCCAGGGTCTGGTGGAGGCCCGGCACGGCGGCGGCACGTATCTCGTCCGGGACAGCCTGGACGTCGAGCCGGTCGAGCGGATGGTCGAACGGCGTCGGCGGCTGCCCGATGTGCTGGAGGCCCGCGAGGCACTGGAGACGAAGCTCGCCGAACTGGCCGCCGAGCGCCGCACGGAGGACGACCTGACCGCCATGCGGGACGCGCTCACGCACATGGCCGGGGAGATCGGGCGGGACGGGCACGGCGTCGAGGGCGACCGGCTCTTCCACGCGGCGGTCACGGCGGCCGCGCACAGCAGTCTGCTCGCCGAGTTCATGCGTTCCATCGCCGACCAGATCGCCGAGAGCCGCACCGAGTCGCTGCGCCAGCCCGGCCGCCCCGACCGTTCCCTCGCCCAGCACCAGGCGATCCTCGACGCCATCGCCGCCCGGCAGCCCCAGCAGGCGGCCGCCGCGATGCGCCGCCATGTCCGCACGGTCGCGAAGGTCCGCCTGCTGGACTGGGACCCGGGCGAATCGCCCTCCTGAGGCATGCCGGGTCGCCATCTTCGCCCTCCCGGGCCTCTACCGCTCCCTGCTCTGTCGACCCACCACGTCCGCCACCACGCAGCTCACGTTGTCGGGGCCGCCCGCCCCGTTCGCCTCGGTGACGAGGGCGCGCACGGCGGTGTCGGGGTCGGCGGCCGAGGACAGGGTGCGCCGGATGACCGGGTCGGGGACGACCGAGGAGAGGCCGTCGGAGCAGAGGAGGTAGCGGTCGCCGGGGTGGGCGTCGTGGAGGCGCAGGTCGGGTGTCGCGGTGGCCTCGCCGTTGGTCAACGCCTTGAGGAGCAGGGCGGGTTGGGGGTGTGCGGTGGCCTCCTCCGGGGTGAGCCGGCCCTCGTCGATCATCGACTGGACGACCGTGTGGTCATGGGTGATCCGGAACAGTTCGCCGTCGCGCAGCAGATACGCGCGTGAGTCGCCGATGTGGACGAGGGCGAGCTGCGAGCCGGTCCAGAGCATCGCCGTCAGGGTCGTGCCGTCGTCCCCGGTCCCCGCGACGTCCCGTACGGCGTCGCTCGCGTCCTGAACCGCGTCCTCCAGCAGGTTCAGCACACTGCCCGCCGGGAGGGTCTCGCGGTCCAGGGTCTTCAGTGCCTCCACGGCGGCCGTGCTCGCGGGGGCCCCGGCGGGGCCGAAGCCGTCGGCCACGGCGAGGACACGGGTGCCGGCGTACGCGGTGTCCTGGTTGGCGGCGCGGACGAGGCCGGTGTCGGAAAGGGCGGCGTAACGGAGTTCGAGCATCGCGGTGTCCTCCTCGGACGTGTGGGTGAGGTGGTCCACGAGGAACGCCGCCAGGTCGCGTCGGGTCGCCGTCTCGGCCTCGACGCCGGCCCAGTACGCCCGGATCTCCCGGGCCGCGGGGCCCGGCTCCAGCGCGCACACCGTACGGATGCGGGCCAGCGGCATCCCGAGCCGGCGGAGCCAGGCCACCAGCCGGGCCTGCTCCAACTGCTCGGCGGCGTAGTAGCGGTAGCCGGTGTCGGGGTCGACCCGGGCGGGCCGCAGCAGCTCCAGCTCGTCGTAGAGCCGCAGTGCCTTCGGCGACAGCCGGCACGCCTTGGCGAAGGCCCCGATCGTCAGCATCCGCATGCTTCCCCCTGGCTTCCTGTCGGTCCCTTGGGTTCCTCGGGTCCTGTCGGTCCTGTCGGTCCTGTCGGTCCTGTCGGTCCCGGCGTTCCTCGTTCCGCGATCGATGTTGGGGCTTCACCGAAGGTGAAGGTCAAGCGGTGGTACGGAGTCGAGTCGACCATCCGTTATCTTTTCGTGACCGAGTCGGCCACATCCGATCACATACTGATCACACTCTGAAGGAACATGAGCGCGCACAAGGCACCACGTTCTCGCGGCCGCAGCCACAGTCGAACCCGTAGCCGCCGGCGGCGGAAGGCTCCCACGTCGCGAGCGAGGGCGCCTCTGTGGGGCGGTCTCGGGGCGGTGGCGGTCGTCGGTGTCGCCGGGTTCGCCGCGGTGGGGTGGATGAACGGCGGGACGGGCGAGTCGGCGGGCGAGCGCGGCAGCAGCGCGTCCGCCGAGTCCTCGGCCGAGCGGTCCCGGCGCCCGTCCGGGCCGAGCGCCCAGGCGGGCGGACCTCCTTCCGGAAGCCCCTCCTCGCCCAGCTCCTCTCCCAGCTCGTCCCCGAGTTCCTCGTCGAGTTCCTCACCGAGCGCGTCCGGGTCGCCCTCGCCCAGCGGCTCGGGGACGATCACCATCCCCAGGACCGGGCCCGGCACGTTCACCACGGCGTCCGGAAGCAGCGACAAGGTCGGGAAGGGGACGCCGCTGCGCTACCGGGTCGACATCGAGAAAGGGTTGTCGCTGTCGGCCGCAGCCGTCGCCGAGGAGGTGGAGGCCGTCCTCGCCGACCCACGCGGCTGGACCGCCGACGGAGAATCGGCCTTCAAGCGGGTCTCCGACGGTCCCGCCGACTTCGTCGTCAAGGTCGCGACCCCGGGCACCGTCGACGACGTCTGCGGTCGGGCCGGGCTGAACACCCGGGGCGAGTACAACTGCCGGGCCGGTGACGACGTCATGGTCAACCTGGAGCGCTGGGAGCTGGCGACCCCCGTCTACGCCGAGGACGTCAAGGCCTACCGCGCCCTGATCATCAACCACGAGGTCGGCCACTTCCTCGACCACGGCCACGTCACGTGCCCCGGCAAGGGCAAGCCCGCTCCGGCGATGATGCAGCAGATCAAGGGCATGAAGGGCTGCGTCCCCAACGTCTGGCCGTACGACCGCGACGGCCGCCTCATCACGGGACCGGCGGTGCCGTGACCCGCCCCGCGGCACGGTGAGCCGACGTAGGGCCCGCCCCGCGACACGGTGAGCCGACGCACGGCGGCCCGCCCCACGGCCCCGTACGCCCCCCGGCCGCAGGACCCGCCGGTCGTGTCCCGGGGTCCCGCGGAAACCCGCTCCCTTCACGGTGCCCGAGGTTGTTAGCCTCGGCGGACATCCGTCTTCCGGGCCCCTCGTCGGGCGCAGCCTCCCGGCAGGTGCTCCGCCGTCGCCGGTGCTCCGCCGTCACCGGAGTGCCCTTCGCGCCACGGTCCCCGGAAGGCGCCGTAGACGTACGAGATCGGAGTTCCCGTGGCCCGCACAGCCGCTCCCCGTATCGCCCTCGCCACCTACGATCCCGGGCCCGGGATCAACCACGACCGGGATCTGCCGGTGCTGGTGGAGGCGCTGCGGGCGGCCGGGGCCGACGCGGTGGCCGTGCACTGGGACGATCCGGCGGTCGACTGGGCCGCACACGACCTGGTCGTCATCCGGTCCACCTGGGACTACAGCTGGCGCGCGGCCGAGTTCGTGGCCTGGGCGGAGAAGACCGGCGCGGCCACCCGGCTCGCCAACCCGGCCGAGGTCGTGCGCTGGAACACCGACAAGCGGTACATCGGCGATCTCGCGCGGGCCGGTGTGCCCGTCGTGCCGACGGACTATCTCGCACCCGGCGACCCCCTGCGGCTGCCCGAGGCGCACCCGTACGTCGTGAAGCCCACCTCCGGCGCCGGCGCCCGGTACGCCGCCCGCTACACCCCCGACCAGTGGGAGACCGCGTCGGCACATGTCGAGCGGATGCACGGCGAGGGGCTCACCGCGATGGTGCAGCCGTTCGTGACCAGCATCGACACCGAGGGCGAGCGGGCCCTGCAGTTCTTCGGCGGCCGACTCCTGCACGCCAGCCGCAAGGGTGCGGTCCTCGTGCCCGACACGGCGTACGACGCGGAGAAGACCGCCCACCCCGACCTGGTGCCCTGGGCCCCGACCGAGGCCGAACTCGCCGTCGCCGAGCGGGCGTTGGCCGCCGTACCGGACCGGCCCGAGCTGCTGTACGCGCGCGTCGACCTGGTCACCGGGGCCGACGGGCAGCCGTGCGTGATGGAGTTGGAGCTCGTCGAGCCCAACCTCTTCCTGTGGCTGCACCCGGACTCGCTGCCCCGGGCCGTGGACGCGGTCCTGGCCGCCGCCACCGCCTGACCCGCGGCCCGCCCACCCGCGAGCCCCCTCACCCGAAGAGGCGGCAAATCCACGAAGCGGGCGTCCCGCCCGTGCCCGCTGCCTACCCTTCGGGGTTACAACAGCGCGTACGGGAACCACAACTGAGGGCGTGACCAGCATCGTGGGCGGATCGGAGTCGCGGCGCCCTTCCGGTTTCCCGGCGGAGCTGACGAGCTTCGTGGGGCGACGGGACGAGGCGGCCGATGTCAGGCGGCTGTTGTCGGCGGGCAGACTGCTGACGCTGACGGGACCCGGCGGGGTGGGCAAGACCCGGCTCGCCGGGCATGTGGCGGGACAGGTCGCACGCGCCTTCCCGGACGGTGTGTGGCTCGTGCCGCTGGCCGCGCTCAGCGACGAGGCGTTCGTCCCGCACGCCGTCAACGACGCGCTCGGCGTCCGCAACGAGACCGTGCGGCCCCCGCTGGAGATCCTCGTCGACCATCTGCGCGAGCGACGGTTATTGATCGTCCTCGACAACTGCGAACATCTGCTGCGCAGTTGCGCGGTCCTCGCGGGGACGGTGCTGGCGGGCACCGAGGGCGTACGGATCCTCGCCACCAGCAGGCACCGGCTCGGGCTGGCCGGGGAGCAGCTGTTCGAGGTGCCGCCGCTGCCCGCGCCCGCGCCGGAGGAGCTGAGCCCGTCCACGGGTTCGGCGGCGAGTTCGTCGGCGGCGGAGTCCTTCCCCGCGCTGCGGCTGTTCGCCGACCGGGCGGCGGCCGTGGTCCCCGGCTTCACCGTCGGCGAGGCGAACCAGCAGGCCGTGGCCCGGCTCTGCCGCCGCCTCGACGGGCTGCCGCTCGCCATCGAACTGGCGGCGGTCCGGGTGCGCGCCCTCGGCGTGGACCAGCTCGTCGAACGCCTCGACGACCGCTACCAGCTCCTGACCTGCGGCAGCCCGACCTCCGCGCCCCGCCACCGCACCCTGCGCTCCGCCGTCGACTGGAGCCACGAACTGTGCACCCCGCGGGAGCAGTTGGTGTGGGCGTGGCTGTCGGTGTTCGTCGGCGGCTTCGACCTGGCCGCCGCCGAGGCCGTCTGCGCCGGGAAGGACGTCGGGACCGGGAAGGACGGCAGGAGCGGGGAGAGGATCGCCCCGTGCGCGGTGCTGGACGCCGTCGCCGGACTCGTCGACAAGTCCGTCCTCGTCCGGGAGGAGCACGCCGGTCAGGTCCGCTACCGGCTGCTGGTGTCGCTGCGCGACTACGGGCTGGAGAAACTGCACGGCCTGGGCGAGGTGACCGAGACCCGGCGACGGCACCGGGACCATTTCGCGCGCCTCGGAGCCGAGTACGAGCAGGCGTGGTTCGGCCCCGACCAGACGGAGATCACCGAACGCATCCGGATCGACCAGGACAACTTCCGGGCCGCCCTGGACTTCTGCCTCACCACCCCCGGCGAGGCGCAAGCCGGGCTGCGGCTCGCCGCCCGGCTGTGGTTCCACTGGGTCGCGGGCGGCATCTGGGGCGAGGGACGGCACTGGATGGACGGGGCCCTGCGCGCCGGTGCCCGGCCCGATGTGGCCCTGACCCGCGCCATGTGGGCGGGCGCCCTGACGTCCCTGGTGCACAGCCGCTCCGCCGCCGTCCTGGCCGGCCTCGACCCGGTGCGGGCCGCGGCCGACGCCGACGCGGAACTTCCGGTGCCGGCGCCCCCGCCCGTGCCGGCCGGTGCCCTCGCCCCGGGCCGGGCCCGCGCCTGCACCGCCTTCGTCGTCCTCACCCGCGTCGAACTGGCCTGCACCCTCGTCAGCAGGGGACGTGCCGACGAGGCGATCCCGCTGTGCGCCGAGGCCGTCGCCCTCTGCGAGGCCCACGGGGAACAGTGGGCCCGCTCCTGGGCGCTGCGCACCCTCGCCCTCGCGCACTGGTCGGCCGGGCAGTACGACCGGGCCGCCGAACACGCCCGTGCCTGTCTGCGGCTGCCGTACACCGTGAGCCAGCACCAGAGCCTCGCCCGCACCCTCGATCTGCTCGCCGCCGCCGAGGCGCTGGCGGGTGACGCCGAGCGGGCCGGTGTGCTGCGCGGTGCCGTCGACCGGATCTGGCACGACATCGGCGGCAACCCCGTGGAGGCCCTCCAGCCCGGCCGCGCCCGCGCCGCCGAACACCACGCCCGCCGCGCCCTCGGCGACCACGCCTACGCCCTGGCCCACCGCCGGGGCGGCCGTCTCACACCCGAGCAGGCGGTGGCCTACGCCCTGGGCGAGCCGGGGGAGAGCCCGGCCGCCGCGCGGACGGGCGGGCGGCGGGACGGCGTGGGTCCGGCCTCCCGCACGGGCGGACGGCGTGACGGCGCGGCCTTCGGGCCGAGCGCGGACGACGGGCGGGACGGCTCGGGCCCCGGTCCGCGTACGGGGGAGGCGTCCGCCGTACGCCGGAACGCGCGGGGGGGCTCCTCCTCGGGCCCCCGGGAGGGCGCCCTCCCGGCCGGGGGGCCGGCCCGTGCCCTGGCGTCGACGAAGGCATCGGCTCCCGCCCCCGTCGCCGACCCGGTCCCGCTGACCCGCCGTGAACTGCAGGTCGCGGCCCTCGTCGCCCAGGGCCGCACCAACAAGCAGATCGCCGACCACCTCGTCATCGCCCGCCGCACCGCCGAGGGCCATGTCGAACGCATCCTGGTGAAGCTGGGGTTCCACAACCGCAGTCAGGTGGCGGCCTGGTTCAGCGCGCGGGCGGGGCTGTAGCGGGCGGCGTACGCACCGGGTCGGGCGACGGAGCGGACAGCGGGCCGGGCGGCGGATCCGACAGCGGGCCGGGGAGCGGGGCGGACAGGGTGACCGTGGTGCCGCGGGGCGTGTCGCGGACGTCGATCCGGGCGGGAGCGCCGATACCGGCGATCAGCGCCTCCGCGAGGCCCGCGCCGTGCCCCGCGGGCCGTACCGGCGGGGGGACGGCAACGCCGTACACCACCTCGCAGAGCAACGCGCCATCGTCTGCGCGGAGTTCGACGACTCCCGGGTCGGCGCCCCGGGCGGCGGCGTCCGTGGCGATCTCCATGGCGGCCTGCCCGAAGGCACCTCTGAGGGAGGTCGGGAGACGGGCGCGCAGGGACGCCTCCTCCACCAGGGCGCGCACCAGCGGGAGTTCGGGACCACGGAACTCCATCCGCAGCCGCAGCCCCTCGCTCACCCGGCGTCCCCCTCGTCCCCTTCGCCCTCCACGCGGACCAGCAGCTGGGGCACCTCGTCGGCACCCAGTTGCTCCAGCACCAGCCCCAGCAGTTCCCCGCAGCGCACGGTGACCTCGCTGCCGGCCGGGAGCGAGGCGGCGAGGCTGATCAGCTGCCAGGCGCAGTGGGCCTCCATGAAACACAGGTCGCGAAGGTCGAGGACGAAGTGGCTGGGCCCCGAGTCGTCACGGTGTTCCAGCGCCTCGCGCAGCGCCTCGACGAACTCGCTGCGGGTGCTCAGCTCGGCGGTGCCGGCCATCCGGCCGCCGTCCGGTGTGCCGGTGACGTCCAGGGAGTCCAGGCGTTCCATGACCCGCAGCGGATGGACCTTGCCGACGCGGGAGGTGAGTTCGTCGTCGAAGCGCTGGCGGTCGTACCAGCAGATCGCTGTGAACAGCGGGTCCGCGAAGAGCGGCGCCACCGAGGCCTCGTAGTCGAGCAGCCGGTCGTGACCGAGGTTGACCCGCGGCGCCCAGCTCATGTCGGCGGTGACCCGCAGCCCCGCCCAGCCCTCGTCGCAGGCGCGGTCGACCTCGGCGGCGTAGGTGTCGATCGTGCGCCGCTCCTGGAAACGGCCGTCGGGCACATAGATCTCCGTGTTGCGCCGGAGCGACAGCTGGCCGCCGTCCCGCGCCGCCACCACCTGCCCGCTGCCCCGGTCCAGCAGCGCGACCACCTCGTCGTCGCTCAGATCGTCCGGGTCCATGACCAGCAGCACCTTCTCGCCGCGCGCCAGACTCGTCCGGGTGTACGCGGTGAAGACCTTCCACGGCGACTCGTCGGCCTCCTCCAGGTCCCTCGGCCCCATGCACGCGTGATCGCCCAGCCGCAGCCGCTCGACGGGCACGGTTCGCTCCGCGGGGTGCTGGGTCGTCATGGGGGCGCCTTCCCGTGAGGATCAGGACTCTGCACGGACAGTAGGCCCACCGGTGCCCGAGACGGCCGGATGATCGCCAATCTTCTGCTTGGGGGGATTTCGGGGCGGGTCGGAGAGAAGTCTGATCGAGAGTGGGTGCCGACCGACCGGGGGTGACCGGGTGCTTTCTGCTTAGGCCACCCTCTGCAACAACCCCCACGTGAACTCCGCGACACACTCCCGCCGCACCCCGTCCCTGTCCGGCGCGACGAACCGCAACCCCCACCGCGTGGGCGCCGTCCCCTCCAACGGCCGGGCCGGCGCGAACGCCCGCGCCACCTCGTCCACCGTGCAGGACCACGGCACCAGATCCTCCAGAGCGCGCAGTTCGGGCCCGGCCGCCCCGGGCGCGCGCACCAGCCACTCGTTCCACACCGCCCCGTTCGGCGCCAGCAGCACCTCGAACCGGAGGTCGTCCCACAGCGGCACCCGCCACAGCCACGCCTCGCACTCCAGGTCCCCGATACGGCGCCCGGTCACGGACTCGGGCGCGCCCAGGACCGACCGGTACCGCGACGCCGACCCCCGGGCCCGGGGCGAGCGCACCATGGCCTGCCACCTCCGGTTCGCCTCACGCATCTCGCTGATCGAGACGCCCAGTTGGCGCCGGGCGTCCTCGACGAGCCCGGGGTTGTGGTCGGCCATCCGGCGCAGCAGCACGAGCTGGAAGTCGAGCGGGGTGAACGGACCGGAGGGCCTATCCGGCCCGGGGCGTTTCGCGGAGGACATGCCCTCCATGGTCGCGTACGGCGCCGGACGCGGCGGGCGGCTCACCCGGGCAGCGCCCGTCCGGCAGAAACAGCACCGAGTTGACGTACCGCCCGGCGAACGGCAGGACCCGCCGGAGCAGCCCCATGGACGCCCTGTGCGACGTACGCGCCTGGTGGGCCTCCAGGGTGGCCGGGTCCAGCCGGCGCCACGTCTTCGCGGGCAGGACCCAGCCCGCGTAGCCGAGGCCCGCGAGCAGGTCGACGACGGGGGCGATCGGCTGGATACGGCACTCCAGCTCGACGAAGAGCGCCGGGCGGTCGCGGACGAGGAGGCCGGACGCGCCGCGCAGGACGGCCAGTTCGTTGCCGTCGACGTCGATCTTGACGAAGCCGACGTCGGTCAGACCGAGACCGTCGAGGGTCACACAGCGGACGTCCAGCGCACGGCCGTGGATGTCCCGGCGGACCAGCGACGACACCCCGCGCCCCCCGTCGTCGCCCGGCGGCAGCCAGAGCCGGGCCGTGCCCGGCCGGTCCGAGGCGGCGGCCTGGACGACCCGGACGTTGGCGGGGGCCGACGAGACGAGCAGCCGGGCCAGCCGAGGCACCGGCTCGACGGTCACCACCCGCCCGGCGCGTGCCGCCAGCCGGCGCGTCCAGGGGCCGTACCAGCCGCCCACGTCCACGGCCGTGCCGCACCCCGGCGGGCACAGCTCGGCGAGCCGGGCCAGCTCCGGTTCGAAGCGCGGGTAGACGAGCCGTGCGGTCGCGGCGACCAGCGGGTCCGGGAGGAGCGGCGCGAGCCGGGCGGCGAGTGTGGTCATGAGTCCAACTTTCGGATCAATGCCTCGTGTTCGTCCTCCGTCACCTGCTCGCCCGACGACGGCAGCAGCTGCGGAATGCCGTCGACGATCGGGTAACGGCGGTGCAGCCGGGGGTTGTAGAGCGACTCCGGCGCCCGGGAGGCGTCGGAGGCGGCTTCGGCACCGGAGCCGCCGGGGCGCTCCTCCTCGTGGACCACCAGATGCAGCGGCCCCTTGTCCAGCGGGCACGCCAGGATCTGGAGCAACGGGTCGTCGGGGTTCAAGGCGGGGTCAACTCCTTGGCGGGTGCGGGGGATGGGGATGTCGGCGGGGGACTGTCGTGCTTGGGCATGCTCAGCAGCACACCGACCGCCAGTACCGTGCCCGAGAGCCGCAGCGTCAGCCGCAGTGGATCGTCGGGCAGCGACTCGCCGAACGACAGCGTGCCGAGCACGGCCGTGAACAGACAGGTCACCGTCGTGCAGACCGGCACGATCAGCGAGGCCCGGCAGCGCTGGAGCGCGGCCTGCGACAGCACCAGACCGAACGCGCCGGTGAACAGCAGGAGGTACGGGTACGGGGAGCGCAGCAGGCCGACGACCGCCTCGCCGAGAGCACTGGTCGTCAGATAGCTCGACACACCCTTGATCGCGAGCGAGCTGACGCCGTACAGCAGGCCCACGGCCACGCCGTACTCGACGCCCGTGGTCGGCAGCCGGTGCCGGTGCCGGGCGCGCCGCTCGGCGGACCGGTACAGCCCGACCCCCGCCGCCAGCGCGGGCAGACAGATCGTGAGGACCAGTGCGTACGGCGCCTCGCGGCTGACCGTGTCGGTGCCCTCGTCCAGGGACAGCACCACCATCAGCAGGGCGGCGAGGATGGCCCCGAGGGCGTACCGCTCCCGGCCGGTCGTCTCCTCCCCGAGCAGCCGCGCCGACAGCAGGACCAGCAGCACCAGGCCCGAGACGAAGATGGCCTGGGCGGCGGCGATCGGCAGTGTCCGGTAGACGACGAGCTGGGCGGCGAACCCGGCGGCCAGCGACAGGGAGCCCGCGATCCACAGCGGGCTGCCGACGACCAGACGCAACAGTTTGAACGGCTCCCTGACCGTCACCTGGGGCATCGCGGTGAGGGCGCGTTTCTCCAGGACGAATCCCGTGCTGTACAGCGCGTTCGCCAACAGGGCCGCGGCCACTCCCCACCACATCGCCTACGTCCTCCGCGCGTGCAGCAGCAGGATGGACGCCGCCGAGGGGGCCGCGCAGGCCAGCCGGTCCAGTGGACGCAGCGGCCGCGGTACGCCGTGGAAGGGCGCCCCGCGCAGCCGGACGACCTCGAAGCCGGACGCGGCCACGAACTCCCGTAGCGCGCGGGCGGTGTAGAGCCGCAGATGGCCCACGACCTCCGTCCCCGGGCGGCCGTGGATGCCGCGCAGGCTCACCTCGGAGAACACCGGCTGCACGCCCGCTAGGAGCAGGGCGCGGTTGTACCAGGCGGCCAGGTTGGGCGTCGACAGCATCAGATGGCCGCCCGGTCGCAGGACGCGGCGGATCTCGTCGAGGGCCGCGTCCGGGTCGACGAGGTGCTCGATGACCTCGCTGAACAGCACGGCGTCGGCGGACTCCGACCGCAACGGCAGCCCGCCGTCGGCCAGTTCGCCGCGGATCGCGTACGGGACACGGGTACGGGCGCGGCGGAGGGCGTCCTGGGACCAGTCGACGCCGATGATGCGGTGACCCGGGAGCAGGGGCGCGGCGGTGGCCGCGGCCGTGCCGTCGCCGCAGCCGATGTCGAGGATCGTGCGGGGGCCGGTGCGGGTCGCCGGGCCCAGGGCGGCCGCCAGCATGCGGGCCTGGGCGAGGCTGCGGGGGGTGCCGGAGGCGACCGGGACGGACGGGTCCTCGTAGAAGTCGCGAAGTCCCTTGACCCGAGGCGGTGTTGTCGTGGTGGTGGGTGAGGTGGTCGGCATCACTCGATGTCCTCTTCCGTCGCGTGCAGGTAGTGCTCGAAGAGGTCGCGGAGGTGGGCGCCGTCGCCGTGGCTGAGCAGGGCCCGGGACCAGCGCAGGGCCAGGTGGAGGCGGCCCGCCGTCGACGCGGTCGTGACGGTGAGGCCGCGGGGCATGCGGGCGGGGGCGGAGAACCAGACGGCGTGGGCGCGGCCCGCCTCCTCGCCGAAGTCCAGCGCGTACGGGATACGGCCGATGTTGCTGAGCAGGGTGGTCGACGTCCAGGGCGCGGCCGCCCGGCGCAGGCCCTTGGTGAGGGCGGCGCGCCAGGACACGGGGACCACCGGCGCCGTCAACAGGGAGGCCCCGTGGCCCAGTTGGGGGCGCGGGAGGGACTTCAGGGCGCGGGTGCGGTCCGCCGTGCGGCGCAGGAGGGTGGCGAGCGGGGTGTGGTTCTGGTTCAACTCCGCCGGGGAGAAGGGGACTTCGACCAGGCGGGTGCCGTTGCCGATCGGCATGTGCGTGTCCCTGGGGCGGTCGTCCACCGGCATGGTGATACGGAGGGGGCGCGGGTGGGCGCCGTGCTCCCGGTTCCAGTGGGCGAGCATCAGGGCCGTGGTGACCATGAGCTGGTCGTTCACGGTGTAGGGGGCGGACTTCGGGCGGCGGGGGACGGGCAGCTCGGTGACGAGCAGGCCGTTGCCGGGGGAGGGTTCGGGGGTGCCCTGCGCCACGCGGGCGGGGCGGGACCAGTTGGAGGGGGCGTCCGTCTCGGCCGGGGTCGGTTCGTCCTGGGCCGGCGTGGGGCGGACGGGTGGGGCGGTGGGGGAGTTGTCCTGTCCGCCGTAGAGCTGTGCTGCGGTGGCGAGGATGCGGAGGCAGGCGGGGCCGTCCAGGGCGGTGTGGTTGATGGTGAGGAAGAGGACGGTGCCGGGGGTTTTTGGGCCGGTGGGGGTGGGGGTGGGGTCGGTGCCGGTGGTTTTCGGGTGCCCGGGGGTGGGGTCGGCCGGGGGTTGGGTCCGCTGCTCGGCGGGTCGAGGTGCCGCTGCGCCCACCCTCCCCCACTCTCGGCTGCGCTCGAGCGGGGGGACCCCCATCGCCCCAGCGGCACGATTGCCCGCAGCTAGGGAGGGCGGGGAGGTGGCGGCACGATTGCCCGCAGCTACGGGAGACGGGGAGGGGGTGGCGCGGTTGCCCGCGGCTGGGGAGGGCGGGGAGGTGGTGGCGCGGCTGGCTGTCGGTAGGCCCACCGCGTCCGAGGCCTCGCTGCCTACTGCCGGGCCCGCGCCTTCCACCACCTCCAGGCGGATCGGCGGGGACAGCGTCAGCGGGGGCGCTTCGATCAGTGCCCTCGTCCGCGCGTCCCGCAGCGCGTGCGGCCCGGCCGGCAGGAAGGTCACCACCTCCACCTCCGGCTCCCGCGTCAGCTCCCACTCGTAGCGGCGGCGGTACCAGCGCCCCGGAGCCTCGCGCATGAGGATCCGGGGGTGCTGCTGGAGCGCCGCCGTGAAGGCGGTGCGCAGACGGTCGGGGTCGAGCCGGCCGGGCAGGTGGACCTCGATGTGGACGGTCTCGGGCTCCTCCTCCTGGAGACAGTGGCGGGACACCTCGTCCACCACCGGGAAGGGGATCCGTACGGGCCCCGGTGCGGCCTCGTCCCGCGCGGGCCGGTCCAGCGCCGTCATCCCGGTTCCCCCCTTCCCGTACCGCCCTCGTCCTCCGGCTCAGTCGCTTTGAACTTCGGCTTGGTGAGGGGGATGCGGCGGGTCGGGGTGTCGGGGTCCCCTTGCAGGGCACCGGGACCGCGCGCCGAGATCGTCGGACTCGCGACCGATCCGCCGCCGCCTCCGCTTCCCGCGCCGCCTGCTTCGCCGCCCGGCCCGCCGTTCAGCGTCCTGCCCGCGCGCTGCCGCTGCGGCAGCGGCTCCGTCGGCGCCTCCGCCCCCGGTGGACGCTCGAACTCCCGCGTGGCGCCGGGGCGTTCCGGCGCGGTCGCGACGTCCGCGCCCACACTCACCAGTGCCGCGAACAGGCCGATGAGGGCGAGGAGTTGGGCCACCGGGCCGAACGCGCCCGTGTCGGCCGCGACCGGCTCGCCCGCCCCGAACGCGGCGGTGATCCCTGCACCCGCCAGCGCCAGGAAGGCGATCGGCACGAGCAGGGTGTGCCGCTTCCAGGCAAGGAGGGCCAGCGCCGGCACGAGGAGGGCGAAGAAGCCCGCGATGACGATGCCGACCAGGGTGAGCGCGACCGTGCCGAGCCAGAGGCCGGGGCCCGGCGGCGTCGGCTGCGGTGCGTCGGGGTTGGGCTCCCGCCGGCGCCAGAGGGTCAGCCCGACGAGGGCCGCGAGGCCGACGCCCGCCCCGATCAGCCCCGCCTCGTAGGTCACGGACGGCTCGTACGACAGCTTGACCGTGCCGCCCGCGCCGCCGGGGACGCGCCAGCCCTGCTGCCAGCCGTCGAGCCTGACCGGGGTCAGCTCGCGGCCGTTCAGCGTCGCCTTCCAGCCGTCGTTGAAGTTCTCGTACGTCGTCAGGTAGGAGGCCGCGCCGTCGCCGACGGTGACCGCGCGGCGGTCGCCGAGCCAGTCCCGAATGCCCAACTCGCGCCCGGAGGAGGCGGGTTCGGTGACCGTGCCCCGGGTGAGCGTGACGGTCGTGACGGCCAGCGCGCCCGTGTCCTCGGACTCGAAGGTGTGCCGGTCGGCGGCGTCGAGCTCCAACCCGCCGCCCGCGCGCCCCTCCTGGCAGAGCGTCAGGTCGACCGGCCGGCGCTCCACGAGGTCCCGTACGGTCCCTCGCGCGCTCGTCTCGTACAGGGTCCCGTCGACCTCGACCGTCGGTCCCTCGCCGCACGGCAGCTCGAAGTCCCGGGTCGGGGCGGGCTGCGGTGTGCGGTACTGGTCGAGGGCCGGGACGTACGCCTCGGTGAGTCCGACCGGGAGTTGCAGGTCGTCGTCGGCGACGGGGTTGTGGACGGTCATCGGGGCCGTCTCGGTGACGGTGATGTCGAGCTGGTCGGTGTTGATCGGGTCGAAGCGCACCCAGCCGTTCTCGTCGACCCCGGCGACGACCGCGCCGTCCGGGGAGCTGATCTCGACCTGGGTGGGCCGGGCCGACAGCCCGCCCGCCGGGGCCAGGACGAGCGAGCCGACCGGCCACTTGTCCTTCCAGCTCAGATGGATCGTCGGCTCGTCGCCCGCGATCCACGCCGTGGTCAGGTCGCCGTCGGTGAGGTTGCGGGGCGAGAGTCCGGCCCCGAGCGAGGCGGTGGAGTCGGCGGTCGCCGTCATCCGGGTCTGCTGGTCGGGGGCGACCTCGTACAGCAGCTTGTCCAGCTCGTCGCCCGGCACGGGCACGGCCGTCGCCTTCAGCTCGTACGTCCCCGCCGTGCCGGTGGCGAAGGTGCGGTGCAGGCCGGGCTCGGTGCCCGTGGGGGAGAGGCCGGTCGGGTCGGCGGCCCGCTGGAGCGAGACCACCTCGGCGGAGGCGGCCGTGCCCTCGGCATCCCGGGCGTCGGTCGGAAGCCGCAGCATGCGGGTGACCTTGACACCCGGGATGTCGACCTCGGCGAAGCCCGCGCCGACCAGACCGGTGTGCCGCTCCGCCGAGTCGAGAATCGTGATCTTCAGCCAACGTGTCTCGCCGGGGCGGGCGTTGACGGTCTGCGTGGAGCCGTCCGCCTGGAGGTTCGTGGAGCGTGAGCCCCGCTCGGTCTCCACCTTGATCCGCGTCGGCGCCGACCGCACCCCGTCCTGCGGCAGCGGTGTCACCTCGAACGTCTCCGGGATGTCCTGGCCGCCGTCGAAGTCGATCCGCAGCCACTGTCCGTTCGCCGAACCGGCCGCGCCCTCCGCCCAGGCGGTGTCCCGGTCGCCGTCGAAGGCGTTCACCGGGTCGTACTGCGGCAGGTGGAAGAGCCAGTTGCCGCTGGTCGAGGCGGTCACGGACCTGGCGCCGCGCAGCTCGGCCACCGTCTGATGGTCGAGCCCGGACACCGGCAGAATCTGTTTCGGCGGCTCACCGGCGTCCTGCACACTCCCGCTCGGGTTCCGCTCGTTCGCCGTGTACGTGTACGACGTGTTGGCGTTGACCAGGCCGAACCGGGTGTCCGCCCGGCGCAGCCCGTCCCCGACCACCTGGACGGCCGGGGTGCCGAGACCGGGATGGTTGTCGCCGGTCAGCACGGTGGCCCGGTCGCGCAGCTCCGGGTCGGCGGCCAGCGGCAGCAGCGACTCGGGCCCGCCGGAGACGACGGCCGTGTCCGCGATCGCCTTCAGTCCGGCCTGCCCGGGACGCGGCACGTCCTGGGCGGGCCGGTAGATCTCCACGGCCCGCTGCCGCGCGTACAGGCCCTCGACCTGGAGCGGGGTGCCCTCGGCGATCCGCCCGCCGGTCATGACCGGCCCCAGCCCGGTGACCCGCTCGTACCCCGACTGCTCCAGGGTCCGCTTCACGGTCGTGGTCGGTACGGCACCGATCTGGTCGGGGTCCAGGTCGTTGCGGACGACGACGTAGTACAGGCCCGCCCGGCTCAAGTAGTCCGCGAGGCCGGGCACTTCGGCGCCCGTCAGCAGGGCCTGCTCGACCGCGTCCATCGCGCGCCGGTTGCCGGGGGTGCCGAACGGCACGTAGTCGCGCTGCGCCCAGCGGGACTCGGCGAGCACGTCCAGGGGCTGGTCGACGGTGGTGCCCCAGGTGTGGATGCCGTGCGCGGTGGCCGGCACGACCAGCGCCCGCGAGTCCGGCGAGTACTTCTCCAGCCAATCGGCCGTCGCCTGCCAGTACTTGGGAAGTTCCCGGAACGAACCGGGTTGCAGCACCGACCCGTTGAGGTACGGCCACAGCAGCCCGGGTACGACGAGCACGGCCGCGATCAGCGGTGCGAACCGCCGCCCCCGCACCCGGCGGGCCCCGCGCGCCTGCGCGGCCACCCCCACCAGGTGCGCGAGCCCCAGCACCAGCGCCAGCGCCAGCCCGGTCTGGAACTTGTAGATGTTCCGGAACGGCGCGAGGCCCCCGTTCAGCCAGTCCTGGACGACCCCGTGGAAGGGCGCACCGAAGGCACCGCCGTACCCGGCGAGCGTGACCAGCGCGACGACCAGCACGGTCAGCACCAGCCACCGCCGCTCCGGCATGTCCCGCCGCGCGAGCCCGGCCAGCCCCAGGCCGGCCGCCAGGGCCGACGACAGGATCACCAGCACGGAGGCGGCGACGGACCAGCCGGCCGGCAGCCAGGGCTCACCGAAGTTCAGATACGCCACCCAGTTCCCGGCACCCCGCAGCGCCTCGGTGGCGGACATCGTGGCCGTCGTGGTCTGCGAACTCTCCACGTACGGAAGGAAGTTCTCCCCGTAGAAGCCGAGCAGCAGCAGCGGCACCACCCACCAGGCGGTCGCCAGGACCACCCCCGGCACCCACCAGGCGATGAGTCCGCGCTGTCTGGGCCCCGGTGTCCGGGTGAGCAGATACAGCCCGACGGGCAGCAGCGAGGCCAGGGTCGCCGAGGCGTTGACGCCGCCCATGAAGGGGATGACCAGCGCCGACCGCAGGGCCGCCACCCGTGCGCTGTACCGCTCGTCCGTCAGCGGCAGCAGCACCCACGGCAGGAACGCCCCGGGCAGCGCGGCGGCCGAGGTCGACCCCACGACCGTGGTGAACACCGGCCACAGCGCATAGGCACCGGCGGCCAGCAGGCGGGACGCGGAACTGCCGACGTTCAGCCGCTCGGCCAGCCGCAGCGCACCCCAGAAGGCCACCGACACGATCAGCGACAGCCACAGCCGCTCCGCCAGCCACACCGGCAGCCCGACCAGATCGGTCATGCCGTAGTACGGCAGCATCGGCCACAGATAGCCGACGTACTGGTCCTGGATGCCGCCGAACCCGCCCCGGTCGTGCCAGAGCTGCCCGAGGTCGGAGACGAACTGCCAGGGGTCGGTGGTGACCCCGAGCTTGGTGTCGAAGGTCTGCCGCCCCGGCTGCGCCGCGACCAGCAGCACGAACACCACGGCCCAGAACCCCAGCAGCCAGCGCCGCGACCGAGGGCCCTCAGGAGGGGGTCCCTCGGTCGTGCCCGGCGGCCGTACCGGCGCGGGAGGTGGAGCCTGGACCGTGCTCGTCATGGTGGACACCGCCGGAGGATGAGGAGGAGGTTCCAGGTGGCGAACTCACGCAGGCCCGGCGCCTTCACGACGGTCTCCGCGAGGAACGGCCAGTAGCGGGAGCGCGCCGACACGACCGTCACGTCGTCCCGGCCGCGCACCTGCCGCAGAGTGCGTCCGATGTGCACGGCGAAGAGGTTCTCGCCGAGGGTGTGCTTGGCGTCCTTACCCGTACGGCGCCGATAGCGGGCCCGTGCCCGCTCCGCCCCCAGGTAGTGCCAGGGCGCCCACTCGTGACCGCCCCACGGGGACAGCCAGTTCGTGAACGACACGTAGATCAGCCCGCCGGGCCTGGTGACCCGGACGAGCTCGCTGATGAAGGTCGGCGGATCGGCGACGTGCTCCAGCACGTTGGAGGTGAAGGTGACGTCCGCGACCCCGTCGGCCAGCGGCAGCAGATACCCGTCGGCGACGACGGCCCCGTCGGGCGGCTTCGTCCCCAACTCCCGCAGATCCGGCTCGAAGAGGTACGCCTGCGCGCCGCGCCGCCGGAACTCCTCGGTGAAGTACCCGCTCCCACCGCCGACATCGACGACGGTGAGCCCGTCGACGGCCCTCCCGCCGTACGCCTCCACCTGATCGACGGCATCCCGGGCGAGCAGGGAGTAGCAGTGCTCGGGATCGTCCTGCTCGCGCATGAAGGCCCGAAAGAGGGTGAGGGAGCGGCGTAGCGAGGGGTCCTTGTGACCACCGGTACTCAAGGGGCGCGGGGCTGTGACAGGTGCGGCTCCGCCGCGTGGGCGCGACCAGCCACGAACAACCCGCAGCCGCCGACGGCCGGTCGAGGCATCCCCTTTGGCGCTCAAGGAGACCAACCCCGCACCGCCTCCGCAGCCACCGCACGAAACTGCCGCACCGTGCGATCCCACCGAAAATGCGCGGCGCGCTCCCGCGCCGCCTTCCCCATCAGCACCCGCCGGTCGGTCGACAGCGCCAGCGCGCACCAGGCCGCCGCGAACGACGACTCCCCCCGGGCGAGCACCCCGGTCTCCCCGTCCACCACGGAGTCACGCAGCCCGGGCACGTCGAAGGCGACCGAGGGGGTCTCCCGCACGGCGGCCTCCGTGACGACCAGCCCCCACCCCTCCACCGACGACGGATGCAGCAGCAGCCAGGCCGCGCACAGCAGCCGGTGCTTCTCCTCCTCGGTGACGTGACCGGCGAACTCGACACCGGCTCCGGCCATCGCCTCCAGCCGTGCCCGCTCGGGCCCGTCGCCGACGATCACGAGCCGTCCGCCCGTGACCGGCCGCACACGCTCCCAGAGCCGCAGCAGCAGGTCGATCCGCTTGTACTCGACCAGCCTGCCCACCGCCACGAACAGCGGTTCGGACGAGCGGTCGGCACGCGGCCCCGGCTCCTCGACGCCGTTGTGCACGACCCTTATCCGCTCCCGCTCCACCCCGATCGAGCGGAGCGCGGTGGCCGTGGACGAGGAGACGGCGACCAGTAGGTTCCGGCGTTGCGCGGCCGTCAGCGACCAGTGTTCCAGTCTTCGGCCGAGCCGGGCGGCGGGCGCCAGCGGGCCGCCGAACCGCTGCTTCCACAGATCCGTGTGCACATGGTTGACCAGGCACATCGTCGGCCCGTGGTGCCAGAGCGGCGCGAGGTAGGGCATGCCGTTGCAGACCTCGACGAGGAGGTCGCAGTCGCCGACCTGACGGGCGAAGGTCGACCGGGCGCGCAGATGGTGGCTCAGGTCGCCGCCGGCGGAGACGACCCGGTAGTCGCGGTAGGCGGCGGGACCGCCGCACAGCAGGGTGACCTGGTGGCCGAGTCGGGTCAGTCCGTCGGCGAGCCGGTCGACGAGGAGCTCGGAGCCCCCCGCCGCCGGATTACCGAGGTCACGGCGGGCGAGAAAGACGATCCGGCGCGGCTGTGGGGGGCCTGCCGAACGGTGCTGGTCCAGGCGCGGAAACACCTCGACCAGCGAGAACGGCACGTGCTGGGGCATGGGTGCTCCAACTCGTCTCGGGGTGCGGAACTCAGCGGGGAGAAGGACGTTCGCTGTGGGGGATGTTCCGGTGGGCGGGGGGTCCGGATGGGTCGGGCGGGTCGGGCGGGTCGGGCAGGTCTCTTGTCCGGTGGAGATGTCGGACGTCGCTGGTATGCGGGGCGGGGGCTTGTATGCGAGATGTTGCTTGTACGCGGGTTGTTGCCTGTATGCGGGATGTGGGTGGGCTGTGCTCGGGTGGGGTGGACAGTTTTCGCCCAGCGGTACGAAGCTGCTACTCACCGGCGTGACAATTTCCGGGGTTTATTGAACTGACGCCCTGTCACATCGTGATCGGAGCCTGGGACGACTCGGGCGTATCAGGGCGCCGCCTGCCGCGTACGACCAAAACGGCACCCGTCGCGGCGAGGACGAAACCGAGCACAGCGGTACCGATCGGCACCGTCCGCCCCACCAGTCGCAGCAGTCCGCTGTCCTTCTCCGCCTGGTCCACCGCGAACTTCTGCGTCGCCGGGGTGAACGCGAGCTTCCGGCTGTCGAGCAGCACCGCCGCGTCCTCGTCGCCGCCGGGTGCCCGCAGGGTCCGGCGCGGCCCGGTCTGCGCGTAGAGCACACGGCCCGTGCTCTGGTCGACGACGAGTTCGAGCCCGTGGTTGGCGTACCACTCCTCGGCGAGCACCTGCGGCCGGCTCGGCTCGTCGACGAGGGCGCCGGGGACGAGGCGGGTGCCGGTCCTGGTGGCCGGAACCTTCGCGGTGAAGCGCAGCCCCTCGTAGCCCTGGATCTTCTTCCGGCCCTCGTAGTGGAGCGTCACCGTCGCGCCGAGCGTGTTGTCCCACCAGCGGTAGGAGCGTTCCTGCACGTCGAAGGGGAACTTCAGGTACGCCTCGCCCTCGATGTACGGCTTCTCGTCGCAGCAGTGCACCGGCCGGTTGGTCTTCCGGTCGCTGACCCAGCGGTGCGGGGTGAAGTCCAGCGCGTCGTGCGGGTCGGCCGCCGGCAGCGACTTGTCGGTGTCGACCGAGGTGATCACGTCCCACACCGCGGCCCCGCTGCGCTCACTTTCGGCCACATCGCCGCGTACCCGCTGGGTCACGGTGATCTTCTGGTCCGGCACGGTCTTCACCTGCTCCACGTCGAAGACGCTGCCCGTGCCGGTGTAGACGGCGGTCGTGTCGATGTCGATCGGATTCACGGCGGCCCGTGGCTGCACATACCAGGCGAGCAGCGGCGCGAGCACCAGCAGGAAGGTGCCGAGGCCCAGCAGGACCAGGGACAACGCGACTGGCGGGTGCGGCCCGAAGGGCCTCGATGAGGGGTGGTGGTCGGGCGACGGGTGGGATGTACGGCGCATCCGGGCACTCCAGTTGGCGTTGGGAGGTGCGGCTCGGGCAGGCGCGGGGCGGAGGCCACGCCGGGGGAACGTGCGCGTGCGGAGAGGGCGGAGCAGGGGGCGGGGCAGGGGCTGCGCATCGTGCTACCGACGGGTTGCGTATGGGCCGGGAACCGTAGGCGGAGTCTTGACGCAGTGTCAATGCATTGCTGACACTGGGCCGGAGCCGACGGCCTGGACGGGGTGTCGGCCGGGGGACCGCCCGTCGGTCCCGTCGACGTGCGCGTGCGGGGTGCCCTGGGTGGGGACGACCTGTCGACCGAGAGGCTGCCCTGCCATGTCCAGACTGCTCGCCGCCGTGCTGACCATGGCGGCCGCCGCCGCTCTCGCCGTGGGGGCCGCGCTCGGTGTCGTCGCGCTGCTGGAGGCGACGCCGGACCAGCCGAACACGCCGCTCATCACCTACGAGAACGCCGGTCGGGAGCGCTGAGGGGTGACCGGAACCCCGGGAACCGTCACAGTCCGCTCCGCCTGGCACGACGTGCCGCGGCTCCAGGTGCGCGAGTTCGCCGCGATCGCCATGGCCGAGGCCCCCGCCCTCGCCGAGGAGATCCTGGGCGAGATCCGCCGCGAGTACCCGCACCTGCCCGTCGTCCTCGACGACTCCGGCGAACCGATGGCCCTCATCGGCATCCGCCGCGCGATCGAGGTCTTCGTGCAGCACCTGGAGACCGCTGAGGGCCGCCCGCGCGTCCCTCCCGGCGTCTTCCAGGAGTTCGGGCGCGGCGAGGGCCTGCACGGCCGCAGTCTCGACTCGCTCCAGGCGATCTACCGCCTCGGCGTACGCCTCGCCTGGCGCCGTTTCGCGGAGATCGGCCAGCGCGTACAGATCCCGCCGCCCGCGATGTACGAGCTCGTCGACGCCGGGTACGAGTATCTGGACGGCCTGGTGGACCAGTCGGTGCGCGGCTACGCGGAGGCGGCGGCCCGGCAGGCGGGTGAGCGTCTGCGACTGCAACGCCGGTTGATGGAGCTGCTGCTCGCCGAGCACCATCGGGGCGACCCGGCCGACGCGCTCGCCGAACGCGCGGCCCGGATCGGCTGGACCCTCCCGGAGAAGGTCGCGGTCGGGGTCCTGTTACGCCCGGCCCGCGAGGCCATGGCGCCCGCCGTCGGCCAGAGCGTCCTGCTCGACATGGAGTACGAGCAGCCCCGCATGGTCGTCCCCGAACCGGACGCGGCCGGCCGGCCCGAGCTGCTGCACCGCGCGCTCACCGGCTGGTCCGGAGCGATCGGCCCGCCGGTTCCGCTGGCCGACGCCGCGAAGTCGCTGCGCTGGGCGGAGGCGGCGGTGCGGTTGATGGAACGCCGGCTGCTGCCCGGCGGTGAGGTGTTGCACTGCACCGAGCACACCGAGGCCCTCGTCCTCCTCCAGCCCGAGGAGCTGATCGACGACCTCGCGCTGCGGTGCCTGGCGCCGCTGGCGCACTGCGGTCCCACGCACGGCCGCCGGCTCGCGGAGACGTTGCTGGCGTGGCTGGAGACACGGGGCGGGGCGCCGGAGATCGCTACGCGACTCGGTGTGCATCCGCAAACCGTGCGGTATCGCCTTCGGCAGATACGTGAGCTCTGGGGTGACGAGATCGATGATCCCGATCGCCGCTTCGAGCTGGAGCTGGTGCTTCGGGCGCAGCGGTTGAGGGGGGAGCTGGGGGATCCGCGCGGTCGGAGGTGACCGGGGGCGCCTGATGGCTCGGGGGCGCGGGTTCGGCGGACGGGTGCGGCTCCGGTGGGGCTTCTCGCGCAGTTCCCCGCGCCCCTGAAGACAAGAGGCATGGGGCGCAGCCCCTGCTCTTTGAGGGGCGCGGGGAACTGTGCGAGCAACCCCCACTCGGTCGCACCCGACAACACACCCCCCGGCCCCCTCCCTCGTCGCTCGATCGTCCGAGGTTATTGCCCGGTCAACGCACTATGACTAGCCTGTGTTCGTCATGCCGATCGACCGTTGAAATTTCGAACACTGCCGCCGCAGACACGAACCGACTGACAGAGGAAGGGGGCCGGCCGTGGGACGCCTCGTACCTGCCGTGACCCGGGCGCTCGACATATTGGAGCTCTTCCTGGACGGGGACGGCACGCTGTCCGCCCCCGACATCGTGCGCAGACTCCAGCTGCCCCGCACCACGGTGCACGAGCTGGTCACCACGCTCGCCGCCCGCGGCTACATCGTCCAGGTGCAGGGCCAGCCCGGCCGCTACCGCCTCGGCGTCCGCCCGTACCAGCTCGGCAGCCGCTACGCCGAGCAGCTGGACCTCGCCGCCGAGGGCCAGCAGGTCGCCCGGTCCGTCGCCGAGACCTGCGACGAGACGGTGCACGTGGCGATCCTGGAGTACACCGACGTCATCTACATCGCCAAGGTCGACTCCACGCACGCCGTGCGCATGGTCTCCGCCGCGGGCCGCCGCCTCCCGGCGCACTGCACCTCCGTCGGCAAGATGCTCCTCGCCTCCCTTCCCGAGGTCGAGCTGTCCGCCCGGATCCCGGACGACGCCGACCTGGTCGCCATGACCCCCAACAGCATCACCGACCCGGCCGCTCTGCGCGAGGCCCTGGCCCGGATCCGTGAGCGGGGTCTCGCCGTGGAGAACCGCGAGTCCAACCCGGACGTCTCCTGTGTCGCCGCGCCGGTCCGCGACCGCGCGGGCAAGGTCGTCGCCGCGCTCTCCATCTCCGTCCCCATGATCCGCTGGAGCGACGAGCGCCGGATCGAGCTGGAGCAGCTCGCCGCCAAGGGCGCCGCGGAACTGTCCGAGCGCCTCGGCCACCGGAGCGTGGCGTGAGCGGCCACACGAGCCACTCGGGGTACGAGGTCGCGGTCCGCGAGTACGCGGCCCTCGGTGAGGGCCCCACCTGGGACCCCGCCGCCCAGCGCCTGATCTGGATCGACATCCTCGGCTCCCGGGTCCACACCTACGACCCGGCCTCCGGCCGCCGCTCGGTTCTCGTCACCGAGCAGCACGTCGGTGCGGTCAAGCCCCGCGCCGGCGGCGGCCTCGTGCTGAACCTGCGGGACGGCGTCGGCCTGACCGACCCCGACGGCACCTTCCGGTGGCTGCACCGCGAGCCGGTCCCCGGCCGCCGCGCCAACGACGCCGCCGTCGCCCCCGACGGCTCCCTCTTCGCCGGCACCATGCGCTACGACGAGGCCCCGGGCGGCGGCACCCTGGCCCGCTTCACCGCCGAGGGCCTGACCACGACCGTCCTGGACGACGTCGCCGTGAGCAACGGCACGGGCTGGAGCCCGGACGGCCGGCTCATGTACTACATCGACTCGCCGACCCGCCGGATCGACGTCTTCGACTACGCGGAGACCGGGGACGGCGTCCGCCTGCCCGTCGACCGGCGCCCGTTCGTCACCATCGAGGACGGCGGCGGCTTCCCCGACGGCCTCACCGTCGACGCCGAGGGCTGTGTCTGGGTCGCCCTCTGGGAAGGGAGCGCGGTCCGCCGCTACACCCCGGCCGGAACCCTCGACCGCGTCATCACCCTGCCCACCCCCCGCCCCACGGCCTGCGCCTTCGCCGGCCCCGACCTCACCGATCTCTACATCACCACGGCCCGTACGGGGACGGACACCCCGCATCCCCTCTCGGGCTCCCTGCTGGTGGTGCCGGGAGCGGGCAAGGGCCTCGCCCAGCCCCCGTTCGCCGGCTGAGCCCACGGGCCGGCCCCGGGGTCAGTGGGCCGGCCGTCCTCACTCCCGTGCGGGTGCGCCGCTCTTCGCCGGGGAGGCGGCGGCGAGGGCCCGTACCGCCTCGATCTCGGCCGGCTCGCGCAGCGCCAGCGACACGGCCTCGATGTCCTGCAACAGATCGGTGGGATCGGAGGAGACCGTGAACTCGGGGAAGACCGCCCGCCCGGGCGCCCCCGCCGGATCACCCGAACTCGCCCCCGAGTCGAAACCCGAGCCCGAACCCGCCCCCGAGCCCTCGCCTGAACCCCCGGCCGAACCCGAACCCGAACCCGTACCCGCACCTGTGCCTGTGCCGAGGCCGGGGAAGACCAGAGGGCCCGCGACGAGCGTGGCCGTCACGCCGCCCTCCGGCGACCTCCGCCGTGTCGCCACCGCGTCCTGGATCGCCACGGCGGCGGCGAGGGCCTTCGCCCGGTCGGCCTCGTGTCCGAGGTCCAGCGCGGCGTCGAACGCGCGGCGCCGCAGATCCTCGTCGAGGTGACGGGTGAGCCGGAGGAGGGCGTCCCGGATGAACGTCTCCCGGCGGGTGAGCCGCAACTCCGGTGTGGCGCGCAGCGCGAAGGGGACGCGGGAGTCGTCGACGGTCCGGGTCAGCAGATACAGCGGCCGCAGCCGCCGATGGCTCGTGCGCACCCGCCAGCGGTCCTGCAGATACTGACCGCTGTGCGGCAGGATGAAGCCCACCGCTATGCAGATGGCCGCCAGGGCGGCGGCCGGCGGCGCCACGTCCGTGCTCAGCCAGTCCAGGTCGTGCCCCGTCCAGCGGGCGACCACCGCCGTGAGCTTCGCGGCGTCGAACACCAGGTTGAGCGCACAGCCCAGGGCCAGCGCCTGCAGACCGCCGCGCAGCCACACGTCCAGGCTCTCCGCGCGGACCCAGTTGCGGATCAGCCGGTAGGTGATCAGACAGGCCGCCGTGTGCGCGACGAGGTAGAGCAGGATCTCCTCGCGCATGAAGGGCGTGGTGGCGTAGTACGTGTCCAGGTCGCGCAGCCGCTCGCGGGGGACGTCCGCCAGCGCGAACAGCACCCACAGGACGACGATCACCGTCGCGTAGACGGCGACCACCCATCGCATGAGCCGACGGGTCGCCGGGGAGCGGTCGGCGGGGCCGTTGCGCCAGGCGACGATCATCAGCAGGCAGCATGCGCAGAACGCGGTGATCAGGGAGTACACCCAGGGCGCGGCGACGTTCGGCACGCCCACGACCCGGTTGGTCCAGGCGATGACCGAGGGCACCGCGAACACGAACACGCAGCAGGCGAGCAGCAGCAGTCCGCCGACCGCGCGCAGCAGCGAGTCCCGCCAGAGCTTGACGATGCTGGGCAGTTTGATCACCAGGGCGGCGGTCAGGACGGCCGTGGGGATCCAGAACGAGATGTACAGCTCGCCGAAGAAGTCGGCGGGGCCGGTGAAGTGGAGGGCCCCGGTCGTCGTCGCGGGCACGGCCGTCCCCCTCATCTCCCGTGCCGGCGATAGCCCAGGGAGGCCTGGATGGCCCGCCCGACGGGGTCGTCGGCGCCGGCCGGCCCGGCGGCCCCGGCCGATCCGCTCGGCCCGGTGTCCACCCAGGAACGGAAGGCGGTCGCCAGCCGGTGGCCGAAGTCCTCGGCCTCCTGCTCGTCCGACTCGTGCGAGCCGTTGCGGGCCGCGATGGGAGTGCCGCCCTGCCCGAGGGCGGCCGACAACTCCGGGGAGAGCGGCGGCAACGCGGACGTGTGCTCGCCCGGCCCGCCAGGTTCGCCTGGCCTGCCAAGTCCGCCCGGCCTGTCCGGTCCAGCCGGCTTGCCTGTTCCGCTCGGCTCCGCTGACGCGAGTGCCGCGGCGTCCGCCCCCGGCAGATGGTGATGGCAGTGGCCGGCGTGCATGTGCCACAACTCATGTCCCAGGATGACCAGTTGCTGCACGGCCTCGGCCCGTTCCTCGACGATCACCAGGTCGAAGTCGGGGAACTCCATCCACAGTCCGGTCACCCCGATCCCGTCCGGGAACCGCTCGAAGCGCAGTTGCACCGGCCGCCCGCCGCGCCGCGCGCTCATCTCCGCACACAGCGCCGCGCCCAACTCCCTTACGCCGACGGGTGTGTCGAGCCTGCCCCGCACCGCCTTGCTGAGTCCGGCCGTCAGCTTCCGCATCTCGGCGGTGGACCGCGACGGCACCAGCGCACCCCGCACCCTGCCGAGGACTCCGCGCAGCCCACCGGCCCCGGTGCGCTCGCCGCGGCTCATCGCCGGGCCTCCTGGTCGCCGTCGATGCCGAGCAGTCCTTCGAGCATGACGCCGAGCGCCTCCTGCTGGCGACGGGTGAGCCGTTGCCCGCGCAGCGCGAGCGTGACGACCCCGTGCCGGGTGGCGAAATCGACCAACGGCCCGTCGCCGGCCCCCTCCCCGTCCCCGTCCTCCTCAAGTCCCGCCAGGACACGGCCGAGTTCCCGGTTCAGCACGGTCGCCGCCGGGTCGGTGAAGAACCGCACGCCCTCCTCGATCCCGAAGAACTCCGCGAGTTCGGTCAGATCGGGCACGTTCGGCATCTTTCTGCCGAGCAGCAGCTGCCGGGCCCACTCGGGACTGATCGAGAGCCGCTCCGCGACCTCTCTGCCGACCTCCCCGGCCCGCTTCCCGCTCCGCGCGACATACGCCTCGTGCACCGCCCGCACCCGCCGGCGCACCCGGTCGTCGACCCGGCCCGCCTCCCGAGCGCCTCCGTCGAGCAGGGCCCGCACCTCGTCCTCGCCGAGGGCCGTACGCTCCGCCAGGGCCGCCGCGTCGAGCAGCCGGCCCCGGTCGGCACCGGTCTCCGCGATGCGGACGTCGAGTCGGGTCAGGGTCTCGGCAAGGGCATCGGGCAGCGAAGGCACGCGCCGACCCTACGTGTCCCCGACCGCCCACACCACGAACTTCCAACGATCGTTGAATTTCGACAGAACGATGGTTGCGCTGTCCAACAGGGGTCCGGGGGCCCAGGGGCGCGGGGAACTGCGCGAGCAACCACGAACTACCCGCACTCGCCAGACGGACGCACCCGGCAGACGATGAGGCGCAGGACCCACCTGGCGGACGGCGAGGCGCAGGGCCCACCCCGGCAGACAGCGGAGCGCCCCGCAGCCACCCCGCCCCATTGACTTGCCCCTCCTTCGACCATAGCGTCCCGTTCGGTTCGACGATCACCATCCGTAATACCGAACAGCGAAGGGGCCGCCCTCGATGACCCGCACCGCCCGCTTCACCCTCGACCCCGCCTTCAAGGTCGGCGAGGTCAACCCCCGCCTCTTCGGCTCCTTCGTCGAACACCTCGGCCGCTGCGTCTACACCGGCATCTTCGAACCGGACCACCCCGCCGCCGACGAGGCGGGCCTGCGCACCGACGTCCTGGACCTGGTCCGCGAACTCGGCGTCACCACGATCCGCTACCCCGGCGGCAACTTCGTCTCCGGCTACAAGTGGGAGGACTCCGTCGGCCCCGCCGAGGACCGCCCCACCCGCCTCGACCTCGCCTGGCGCTCCACCGAGACCAACCGCTTCGGCCTCTCCGAGTACATCGCCTTCCTGAAGAAGGTCGGGCCCCAGGCGGAGCCGATGATGGCCCTCAACCTCGGCACCCGAGGCGTCGCCGAGGCCCTCGAACTCCAGGAGTACGCCAACCACCCCGCCGGCACCGCCCTCTCGGACCTCCGCGCCGCCCATGGCGACAAGGACCCCTTCGGCATCAAGCTGTGGTGCCTCGGCAACGAGATGGACGGCCCCTGGCAGACCGGCCACAAGACGGCGACCGAGTACGGCCGCATCGCCGCCGAGACGGCCCGCGCGATGCGCCAGATCGACCCGAACGTCGAACTCGTCGCCTGCGGCTCCTCCAGCCAGTCCATGCCGACGTTCGCCGAGTGGGAGGCGACGGTCCTGACGGAGACGTACGACCTCGTCGACCACATCTCCCTGCACGCCTACTACCAGCCCGAGAACGGCGACATCGACTCCTTCCTGGCCTCCGCCGTCGACATGGAGTCCTTCATCCAGAACGTGGTCGCCACCGCCGACCACGTGGGCGCGAAGCTCAAGTCCAAGAAGAAGATCAACCTCTCCTTCGACGAGTGGAACGTCTGGTACATCTCGGAGTGGCACGCGATCGAGAACTCCGACACCCGGGACTGGGCGGTGGCCCCCCGCCTGCTGGAGGACAACTACAGCGTCACCGACGCGGTCGTCTTCGGCTCCCTCCTCATCGCCCTCCTCCGGCACGCCGACCGGGTCACCGTCGCCTGCCTCGCCCAACTCGTCAACGTCATCGCCCCGATCATGACCGAGCCGGGCGGACCGGCCTGGCGGCAGACGACGTTCTTCCCCTTCGCCCAGGCCTCCCGGCACGGGCGGGGCGAGGTGCTCGACGTACGGGTGGACTCGCCGACGTACGAGACGAAGAAGTACGGCGAGGCGGATCTGCTGCACGCGACGGCGGTGCGGGCCGAGGACGGGTCGGTGACCGTGTTCGCGGTCAACCGGGGCCGTACGGCGGCGCTGCCGCTGGAAGTCGCCCTGAACGGGCTGGACTTGACCCGGGTCGTCGAGCACAGCGTGCTGGCCGACGCGGATCCGGACGCGCGGAACACGCTGGCGGAGCCCGAGCGGGTCGCTCCGCGGGTGGTGGAGGGCGCGTCGCTGGAGGACGGTGTGCTGAGCGTGATCCTCGAACCGCTGTCGTGGAATGTGATCCGGCTCGGCTGAGAGGGCGCGGGGCCACCGGGTGTCCGGTGTGGCCGACAATGTGTCCATGAGGATCTCGGCACGGGCGGACTACGCCGTACGCGCGGTACTGGAAGTCGCGGTCCGGCAGGACGGCGGGCCGGTGAAGGCGGAGGTCATCGCGACCGTGCAGGAGATCCCGCACAAGTTCCTGGAGGGCATCCTCGGGGACCTGCGGCGCGGCGGCCTGGTCACCAGCAGACGGGGCGGCAGCGGCGGCTACCGCCTGGCCCGCGAGGCTTCCGCCATCACCGTCGCCGACGTGATCCGGGCCGTCGACGGCCCCATCGTGTCCGTACGGGGGGAGCGTCCGACCGGTCTGACCTACACCGGGTCGGCGGAGCCGCTGCTGCCGCTGTGGATCGCGCTGCGGGCCAACGTCCGCCGCATCCTGGAGGGCGTCACCGTGGCCGACATCGCGGCCGGCGCGCTCCCCGGCCCGGTGAAGGACCTGGCGGCCGAGCCGACGGCGTGGGAGAACCCCTAGTAGTGCTTCGTTACGTTGGGTGATCTCGGCTGTTCGTGGGCAGCTTCCTCGGGTGAGGTTGGGGGAGGTGGAACGGCTCCGGGGTGAGTTGGCGGAGTTCGTTGCCGATGTGTTCGGGTCGTTGTCGCGGCGTGATCAGCGGCGGTGGGGCGAGTGTTATCTGCGGGGTCTGATGCTGGACGGTCGGCGCAAGTCGGTCCAGCCGATGGCCGAGCGTCTGCCGGACGGGAACATGCAGGCCCTGCAGCAGTTCGTGAGCCAGTCACCGTGGGATCCGCTGCCGGTTAGGCGGCGGATCGCCGAGCGGCTGTCCCAAGTTGTCGGGCCCGAGGTGTGGGTGATCGACGATGTGTCGTTCCCCAAGTGCGGCACGGCGTCGGTCGGGGTGGCCCGCCAGTACTGCGGAGCGGTCGGCAAACGGGCGAACTGCCAGGTCGCGGTCAGTGTCCATGCCGCCACCGACACCGCCTCGTGCCCGTTGGAATGGCAGTTGTATCTGCCGCGTGAGTGGACGGACGAGCCGGACCGATGCCGCAGGGCAGGCGTCCCCGACGGCGTGGTGCACCGGGAGAAGTGGCGTCTGGCGCTCGGCCTGCTGGACACACTCGCCACCTGGCAGTTGAAGGCGCCGGTCGTGGTCGCCGACGCCGGCTACGGCGTCAGCACCCCCTTCCGGCTCGGTCTGGAGGAGCGCGGGCTGGCCTATGTCCTGGCCCTGACCGGGAAGGAAGTCGCCCATGCGGAGGATGCCGAGCCTGGCCGGCCTGCCTATGGCGGGCTCGGACCGCCCACCCTTCCCCGCTACCGCACCCCACCGCGAGCCGTTTGTGTCCTCGCAGCACAGGCGGGGGCAGAGCGGTTCACCGAGGTGACCTGGAGGCAGGGCAGCAAGGGCGCGATGACCTCACGGTTCGCGGTGCTGAGGGTGCGGCCCGCGGGCAAGCAGTCCCTGGCCGCAGCCCAGGAGGCGGGCGGCGGCCGCAACCGGTGGGACGGCGTCCTGCCTGTCCAGACACTCCTTGTCGAGTGGCCGGACGGCCAGGACACTCCCACGGACTACTGGATATCGAACCTGCCTGCCACCACACCGGCCGCTGACCTGGTGCGATGGGCCAAGATGCGCTGGCGGATCGAGCACGACTACCGCGAGCTCAAGCACGGCCTGGGGCTGGACCACTTCGAGGGCCGCACCTGGCGCGGCTGGCACCACCACGTCACCCTCGTCACCGCCGCCCAGGCCTTCCTCACCCTGCGGCGGCTCGACCCAAAAGTCCGCACACCGGCCTAACCCTCTACCAGGTCCTCGACGTCCTTCAGGACCTGCTGAGGTGCTGGACCGGTACCTGCACCACCTGCGGCCGCCCCCTACCCAGCCCTCGGAGACGCCGCAGACAGCCCACAACCTAACGAAGCACTACTAGGGCCCTTCTGACGGATCTCCGCGGCGTCGCGACGCCCGGCACGCACTCTCGCCGCACCAGAAGGCCCTAACCGCAGCGATCGAGTGCGGCACGAAGCCGGCTGAGGCCCTCCGCCCTCCAGTGGCCCCGATCGGGCATCCGGTCGTCTCGGCGCCATCGCCAGGCCGAGAACATCGCCCAGTTCAGGGCGCGGCACCGGTGGATCAGGCCGTGGTCGGCCCCTGGGTAGTGCTGTGCCACGTCCTCGGGCGCGTGGGCGAGGTCGAACTCGACCGGGCCACGGCAACACGTGGCGAGGTCCACGAAGAGCGGGCCTCGCCTCGTGTTGAGGAGGTTGCCCGGATGAGGCTCGCCGTGCAGGAGCTGTTCGCCGGCCTTCCCGATGCCGATCGCGGTGCTCAGCCCACTGAGTGTGTCGCTGAGGAGTTCCCGGCCGGAATCGGGCAGCTCGGGGGAACGCTCCTGGTCGTTCACCTCCCTGAGAGCCGCGGTGACTCGATCAGTCACATGCGGTGCGTCCAGAGCGATCCGGCGCAGGGCGGCATGATGCCGCAGGAACGCGTCTGCGTAGTCGGCCGAAGCGATCTCCGGCCCCACCGGTTCGTAGTAGGTCCAGAACGAGAGGGCGAAGGCATCACGCACATGGACCCGTGGCTCGACCCGGGGCTCAAGCTCCGCCACCGGAGCCCCGGCGTCGGTGAGACGGCGAGCAACCTCCACTTCGAACTCGGAATCGGCCAGATGCCCCACGGGCGCGATCCGAACCAGCACGTCGCAAGGAGCCAGCCGCAGCGCGACGCGGTCCGAGTCATGGACGACGACCACGTCGTCGACCTGAAGGCCCAGACCCGAAGCGGTCGCCCGTCCCACATCAACCGCACGGCGGAGCTCCGACGGCTTCATACGCCCTCCCTGCATCTCAAGTAGGTCGCACCCGCACGCCCCCGAGGGGCCTCCCACCAGACAAACGGACAGAGGCCCGTGGGTACTCATCCCAGCCGCATCGCCAGTGTCACCTCGGCCCCCACCCCCGTCGTGTCCGTGGTGACCGTCAGGCGGTCGGTGACCAGATGGGCGAGCCAGAGGCCGCGGCCGGGGCAGGTGCCGGTGAGGCCGGGGAGTTCCGGGATGGCGGGGGTGAAGCCGGGACCGTCGTCGGTGATGCGGCACTCCAACTCGTGGGGGAGCAGGCGCAGTTCGAGGCGGCCCTGACCGCCGGCGTGCTCGACCGCGTTGGCCGCGATCTCGCTGACCGCGAGGGTGAACTCGCCGAGCCGTACGCCGCCCAGGCCCGCCGCCGCGGCCGTGTCCTCGACCTGGGCCCGCACCTGGGGCAGGTTCTCCCCGGTGAAGTGGCGTTTCAGCAGAAGCGTCGCGCGAGGGAGGGCGGTGGCCTCGCCGCCCGCTCCGCCCGTCGTGAGGGCTCCGCCGTTTCTCTCCCCGCCCGGCATGACGGCCGCCTCCTCTCGATGGGTGTCGATCGATACGGGCACGGGGCGCCGGGAGTCAAAGGCGAACTGCCGCACATCGCCCACGCTAGCCGTGCTCGCCCGATGAGTACCCAGTGGATCGAGAGGACATCACGCCTGGTCGTAACCGTATGAATGAGATCGAGTGGTGATCGGATTCGCCCGACCTCGGCTGATCGGTTTCCGTCCATCGATCGGTCGAGGGAGCCTGCGATGCAGCGTCGGCCCCCTCCCGCACGTTCGTCGGCCCCCTCCCGCACGTTCTGGGAGGGGGCCGACGAGACGACGAGGATGCAGAGGATGACGAGGATGACGATGACTACGGCGGCTGAGCAGCCGATCCGGGCGACCCCTCAGGTCGCGATGTAGCCGCCGTCGGCGGCGAGCACCGCACCGGTGATGTAGCCCGCCCTGTCGGAGGCCAGGAACGCCACGGCCTCGGCGATCTCCTCGGGCTCGCCGGCGCGGGCGAGCGGCGTGTTCTGGCTGAACGTCTCGAACATCTCGCCCACCGTGTCGACGGCCATGTCGGTACGGATCGGACCGGGTGCCACGGAGTTGACGCGCACGCCCGCGGCCCCGAACTCGACGGCCCACGATCGGGTCAGTGCGTCCATCGCGGCCTTGGAGGCGTTGTACACGGAGCCCATGGCGGTGCCGATCTGCCCGGCGACCGACGACACGTTGACGATCGCGCCCTTCTTCCTCGCCACCATGGCCGGCACGAGCGCGGCCGTCAGGAAATAGGCCGCGCGGACATTGACGTCGAATATCTGCTCGTACTCGTGGAGCGACTGCTCGGGGGTCGGCGAGAGCGGGAAGACGCCCGCGTTGTTCACGAGCACGTCCACCTCGCCGACCTCCCCGGCGAGCCTGCGGACCTCGTCGAGGTTCGCGACGTCCGCGACGACGAAGTGGCCCGTGCCGCCCGCCCGCTCGATCAGCTCGACGGTCTCCTTGCCGAGTTCGGCCCTGCGCCCGGTCGCATAGACGGTGGCACCCGCCTCCGCGAGCTTGACCGCGATCGCGCGGCCGATGCCCGAGGTGGCGCCGGTGACGAGTGCCTTCTTGCCCTGAAGTTCCTTGGTTGACATGTCTGCCAACGTGGCCCCGCAGGATGGTCGGCGCATAAATTCCGTATATACCGCCTGGTCAGGGCTTGAGGAACGAAGTTGGCCGGTCCCGACGCGCTGCGCCTCGCCTCGCACCCCACTCGCCCCTCAGCTGACCGGCGCCGGTGTGCGCAGGGCGAAGTAGACGCGGACGAACCGCGGCAACCGGTAGCGGCCGAGCACGAGCGGCTCGATGAGGTGGACCTCCGCGAGCGACTCCAGCACCCGCTCGATCTCACCGGGGTCGGACCCGGACATCCGTGCCGCCTCGTGGCAGTCGATCACCTCGGTGTCCTGGCGCGCGAAACAGCTGAGCAGGTGCCGTTCGGGATCGGTGAGATCCTGGTCGGCCGCGATCATCGGGGCCAGCATCGCGACGCAGTCGGACGGGAGCGCGTCGGCGGACCCGCCCTCCCGCCGCATCTGCAGCAGAAACATCTCGATCGTCCAGTCGGGGCGCGAGCCGAGCTTGCCGCCGACGACCCTGATCGGGGCCGGCAGTCGCGAGAGATGTTCCAGCAGTACCTCGACGTGCTCGGGTTCCGCGTCCGCGCGCGCCGGTCCGATGGTCCTGCGGAAGAACTCCCGCGCCTCCTGCCCGCTCAGCCCGGCGATCTGCACCCAGCTCACCCCGGGCAGCTCGTGCAACCGGCGGACGCTCGTGAGGATCATCGCCGAGCCGGGCGTGGCCAGATCGCGCACGGAAGCCGCGTCCCGCACGTCGTCGACCACGACGAGGAACCGCTTGCCGCGCGCCTTCTCCCGCCACAGCGTGGCCTTGTCGCCGACGGGGTGCTCCACACCGACCGCCCTTAACAGCTCACCGGCGACGTCCCTGCCCCTGACGAAGATCTGCCCGTCCGGAAAGCGGCCCTTCACGAGGTGGCCGATCCGGGTGGCCAGCACGGTCCTGCCGCTGCCCCGCATACCGGTGATGCCCACGGTGCCCGGCAGCGTCCGCAGAGCCTCGGCGATCTCCTCGGCGCGGCCGGTGAAGTCGGTCAGATCCGGCGGAAGCTGCTCCGGCCTGTGCGGCGGGGTGAGATCGCCGCTGAGGATCTGCGCGTGGACCCTGCGCAGCTCAGGACCCGGTTCGAGACCGAGCTCCTCGCGGAGGAGCGCGCGTGCCCGGTGGAAGTGGTCGAGTGCCTCGCCCTGCCTGCCCTCCAGGTAGAGCGCGCGCATCAGGAGGGCGCGGGGACGCTCCCTGAGAGGGAAGGCGGAGACATGGGCCTGTAGCTGAAGCACGTCGAACTCGCGTTCAAGGCAGTCCTCGCGCGCCTTGAGCCGGTGGTCGCCGAGCCGCACCCGCTGTGCGTCGAAGTAGGCACTCCGCAGACCCTCCAGGGGTGCGCCGTCGCAGCCGTCGACGATCTCCGCGCGGGCCGTGTACCCGCCGTCCCTGGTCCTCAGGTCCAACTCCGGAAGCGCCTTGCGGATCTTGTACACATACGTCCGCAGCGCCATGACCGCGCTCGGCGTCGGGTCGTCCCAGACCATACCGATCAGCTGGTCGTTGCTCAGCCGGACGCCGTTGTTCAGCAGCAACGCCGCGAGCACCGAACGCTGTTGGCGCGGCCCCAGCTCGATCTCCTCCTCGTCGCGCCATGCTCGTACCGGACCCATCAGCGAAAATCGCAGGCTCATGCGACAGTGCAACGCGCACGCGGATCGCCTGCTTCCCCGCGCTCTCCGCACGGTGCCACGTTCCGAGCCGCCTCTCCGCGCCAGGACGACCGCCCCTGCCGTACCGGTCCTCCTACCGCGCCACCTTCGCGATCGACTCCAGCACCTCTTGGGGGTCTCCGTCCGGGGTCACCGCCTTGCCGATGCGGCGGCGGATCTCCGTGGCCACCTCGGACCAGTTGGTCTCGGCGACGGGGTAGAGGCGGAGGTTCTGGAGGGTGTCCAGGCCGTTCCACAGCGGCTTGTGGGCCTTGTCGGCGCGCATCGCGTCGGCGGCGGAGGTGGTGACGGGGAGCAGTTCGTACTGGGCGGCCTGCTCGGTCACGTACTTGTCGGAGTAGAGGAAGTCGAGGAACTCGCCGATGGCGGCCCGGTGGTCGTCGTTGCGGAAGGCGACGACCCAGTCCGCCGTACCCATGGTCGGCGTCGTGTCGCCGTCGCGGCTCGGCAGCGGTACGGCACCGTAGGGCACGGAGTCGGAGGAGTCCTCGATCTGGCGGATCAGCGACAGCGGCGCGTTGACCATGGCCGCCTCACCGGTGAGGAACGCGGCGACCGCCTCGGACCGGTTCAGCTCGCCGGGCGGGACCGGGCCGGTGAGGCCCTCGCCGATCAGGTTCTGCTTCAGCCAGGTCAGTGTCGCCACATTGGCGGTGGACGCGATGTCGTAGCGGTTGGTGGAGTCGGTGTAGCCGCCGTCGCCGGCCAGCAGCCACGTCAGGGTCTCCGCCTCCGCCTCCTCCGGGCCGAGCGGCACGGCGATCGGGTACTTCACGCCCAGCGCCTTCAACGCCCGTGCGCCGGCGACGAGTTCGTCCCACGTGGTCGGCGGCTCCAGGCCCGCCGCCGTGAACAGATCCTTGTTGTAGTAGAGCAGCCGGGTGCTCGCCGTGAAGGGCATGCCGTACTGGGCGCGGTCCATCTCTCCGGCGTTCGCGAGGCTCCGTACGAAGGACGCCTGGACCGGGACCGACAGCACCTCGTCGGCGCTGTAGAGGAGGTCGCGCGCGGCGTACTCGGAGTAGCTGTCCGTCTGGACGATGTCCGGTGCCTCGCCCCGCTCGACGAGTTCCGCGACCTTCTTGTCGACCTCGTCCGGTTCGTGGACCTGGACGTCCACCTCGATGCCCGGGTGCTCGGCGCCGAACGCGAGGGCCACCCGGTCCCAGTAGCCCTCGGAGTTCTTGCGGACGCTGTCGCCGTAGTTGGTCGCGACGACCGTCAGGGAGACCGTCCCCGACTCCGCGTCCGTGTCACCGCCGCAGCCGGACAGCCCGGCCGCGAGTCCCAGGGCGGCCGTGACCGCCACGATCGTCCGGGCGTTGTGGCGCACGGTCCACCCACTTCCAGCTTCCGTCCGGCTTCCGGCCGAGTCCGCGACGCGCGAGTAAGCAGACGCGCGAGTACAGGAGTTGTGATCGGGCTTGATCGTATGGTGCGTGCCGGCGCGTACGGGCCCGTGGGCGTTGCGTTTTGATTCCGACGGTGTGACGGAGAGTGGGGAAGTGCCCGAGATGACCCACCGGCTCCAGGAAGTACGGAATCGGCGGTCCCGCCGTTCAGCCACCCGGAGGGGCGGCAGACGAGCAGACGCCCCCGACAGGGGCCCGTGCGGGGCCTGTCGGGGGCGTCTGCTGGTGCGATCGACCGTCCGGGAGGGCCGAGCCTCACCCGACCTGGTTGTACACCGCTCCTGCCGCCGGCCACCCCTGCGGCTCCTCCAGGGGCTCCGGCTGGGTGCGGCCGCGTACCTGGGCGGCGGTGAGGCCCTGGGCCGCGCCCATGGCGCGGCGGCCCTGAGCGGCGGTCGCGAGACCCGGCATCCCGGTCTGGGCGACGGGCTGGAGCCCGGGGGCCGGCATGCCGGGGGGCATCGGGGCCTGCGCGGGGACCGGTACCGGCATCGGGGCCGGCGTGGGCACCGGCGTCGGCATGGGCATGGGAGCCGGCGCGGGCGCCGGGGCCGGGAACTGCGTGGCGGCGGGCGCCGGGGCCGGGAACTGCATGGAGGCGGCGGCGGGCATCGGGGCCGGGGCCGGTGCGGGCGCCGGGGTCGCGAACTGCATGGAGGACGCGGGGGCCGGGGTCGGCATGCTCATCGCCTGTGCGGCGAGGTTCTGCATGCCGGTCCCGCTGGTCTCGCCCATCAGCCGGTCCACGGCCGCCGTACCCGAGCTGTAGCTGGTCCCGGTGCTCAGCTCGGGTACGGCGGCTCCCCTCCTGGACCCGTAGAGAACCGACTCCAGGCCGGACACCAGGCGACGCACGTCGACCTGGGGCCGGACCACGAGTCGCAGGAAGCGACTGGACGAGCCGACCTTGTTGCCGCACTCGCGGACCAGGATCCGGTGCTCGGTGAGCAGCCGGTCGCGGACCACGGTGCCCTCGGCGCCCACGGGCAGACGCACGAAGAGGAAGTTCCCCTGTGACGGGTAGACCGTCAGCCCGGGGAGGGCGGAGAGCTGGCGGGCCATGTCCAGCCGGTCACGGCGGACCTGGTGCAGGCTCTCCATGTACTCGGCGCCGTGGTTCTTCAGCATGAACACCACGTGCTCGGCGAAGGAGTTGAGGTTCCACTTCGGCAGCATCGAGCGGATCTTCCCGGCGAGCGCCGGGTTGGCGACCAGGTAGCCGAAGCGGATGCCGTGCAGCCCGAAGTTCTTGCCGAGCGAACGCAGTACGACGACGTTGGGCCGCATCACCGCGTCCTGCACCGTGCTCGGCTCGGACTCGGCGTCGGCGAACTCCAGGAAGGACTCGTCGATGACGATCAGGTCCAGGTCGGCCATGGCGTCCATGAACTGCACCAGCGCGTGCCGGTGGAGGAAGCCGCCGTCGGGGTTGTTGGGGTTGCAGATGACGGCGACCCTGGTGCCGCGGGCCCGGATGAACTCGGCGTACTGCGCGAGGTCGAGGGCGAAGCCGCTGGACTCCTGGAGCGGGAACATGTCGACCCGCTTGCCGGTCTCCATGGGCTGGTCGGTCCAGCGGCCGAAGGTGGGGACGGGGACGGCGAGGGACTCCCGGACGAGCAGGTGGTCGATCCAGGTGATGAGTTCGGTCGAGCCGTTGCCCATCGCCACGCACTGCGGCGGCAGTTGGAGCAGGTTGCACAGCTCGGCCGTGATGGTGTCGGCGCTGCTCGGGTAGTACGTGATGATGTCGCGCAGCTTGCTGGCCATGTCGTCGAACATGGCCGGGGTGGGGAAGTAGGGGTTGCAGGGGATACAGAAGTCCACCGGACCCACCCCGTCGCCGCCCTCACGTGTCAGCGCAGCCATCGAGGGGCTGTGCGCCGCAGTGCTGCGGAACAACGAGGTGACGTTGTCGGCCATGGAACCTCCGTAGGGGGCGGACCCGTTGGGGACGACCGGGTCCGACGACTAAGGGCGGCCCGCGCGGGGGAGCACGGGCCGTCCCTACATACGCGGGCTGGGGTGGCGCCGTTCAACCACTGAGGGTTCCGTGGGAAATTGTGAGCGCGCTGTGAAGATCTTACAGAAGATTCTGCGTCATGTTCGCGTCACGAGAACGCGTGCACGGTCGTCGACCGGTAGGTCTCCCCGGGCCGCAGCACCGTCGACGGGTACGAGGGCTTGTTCGGCGAGTCGGGGAAGTGCTGGGTCTCCAGGCACAGTGCGTCCCCTTGCCGGTAGATCCTCCCGGAGGACCCGACGAGCGTGCCGTCGAGGAAGTTCCCGGAGTAGAACTGCAGCCCCGGCTCGGTCGTGGAGACCGTCAGGGTGCGGCCGGACGCCGGGTCGGTGAGGGTGGCGGCCCACTCCGGCTCCGCCGTGACGCCCTTGTCGAGCACCCAGTTGTGGTCGAACCCCTTGGCGTACAGCAGCTGGGGGTCGGCCACGCGGAGGTCCTCGGCGATCGTCTTGCCCGTGCGGAAGTCGAAGGGGGTGCCCTCGACCCCGGCCGGCTCACCGGTGGGGATCAGACCGGAGTCGACGGGCGTGTAGCGACCGGCGGCGATCGTCAGCCGATGGTCGCCGACCGAGCCGCTGCCCTCGCCCGCGAGGTTCCAGTACACGTGGCTGGTGAGGTTGACGACGGTGGCCCGGTCGGTGGTGGCCTCGTAGTCGACGCGCCACTCGCCCCGCGCGGTGAGCGTGTACGTCACCTTCACGTCGAGCGTGCCCGGGTAGCCCATGTCGCCGTCGGCGCTCGTGTGGGTCAGGTACAGCCCGACCTCCGAGTCCCGCTCGAACGGCTCGACCTCCCACACGACCTTGTCGAAGCCCCCGGCACCACCGTGCAGGCTGTTGGCGCCGTCGTTGACGGACAGCTCGTACGTCGTGCCGTCCAGCGTGAAGCGGCCCTCGCCGAGACGGTTGCCGTACCGGCCGATCAGCGCGCCGAAGTACGGGGAGTCGGCGACGTACTCCTCGACGGCGGCGAACCCGAGGGAGACGTTCGCGTACCGGCCCTCGGCGTCCGGGACCTCCAGCGACTGCACGATCCCGCCGTACGACAGGACCTTCAGCCTCGTCCCGCCGTTCTCCAGCGACCAGCGGTGGATCTCGGTCCCGTCGGCGAGCTTGCCGAAGACTTCCTTCACGGGTGACGCCCCACTTTCCTGTTCGTGCCTGTTCATGTCCGTCCATGAAAAAAGGGGCCCCGCCTTTCGGCGAGGCCCCCTCACGGTGTGTCAGGAACCGCTCTTGCGCTTGTTCCACACGTCGAAGCCGACGGCCGCCAGCAGGGCCAGGCCCTTGATGACCTGCTGCCAGTCGGTGCCGATGCTCAGGAGGTTCATGCCGTTGTTCAGCACGCCGAGGACGAGGCCGCCGATGATCGCGCCGAGGACGGTGCCGACACCGCCGCTCATGGACGCGCCGCCGATGAACGCCGAGGCGATGGCCTCCAGTTCGTAGCTCAGACCCGCCTTCGGCGAGGCCGCGTTGAGCCGGGCGGCGATCGCCAGGCCCGCCAGGGCCGCGAGCACGCCCATGTTGACGAAGACCAGGAAGGTGACCTTCTTGTCCTTCACACCGGAGAGCTTCGCGGCCGGCAGGTTGCCGCCGATCGCGTAGATGTGCCGGCCGAAGACGGAGTTGCGCATCACATAGCCGTAGCCGACCACCAGCGCGCCCAGGACCAGCAGGATGATCGGCGCGCCGCGGAAGCTGGCGAGCAGCAGCGTGACCGTGAGGAGCGCGGCCGAGATGGCGACCAGCTTGAGCACGAAGATGTTGCGCGGGGCCACCTCAAGGGCGAACTCCTGCTGGCGCTTGCGGTCACGCACCTCCTGGAGGACCACGAAGGCGATCAGCGTGAAGCCCAGCAGCAGCGTGATGTTGTGGTAGTTCGTGGTGGGGCCGACCTCGGGCAGGAAGCCGTTGCCCATCTTCTCCAGACCCTTGGGGAAGGGGCCGAGGGTCTGGCCCTCCAGCAGGATCTCCGTGACACCGCGGAAGACGAGCATGCCGGCGAGGGTGACGATGAACGACGGTATGCCGAGATACGCGATGAAGAACCCTTGTGCCGCGCCCGCGGCCGCGCCCGCCATCAGGCAGAGCACCACGGCGAGCGGCCACGGTATGTCGTGCTGCACCGTCAGCACCGCCGCGAACGCGCCCACGAACGCCGTGAGCGACCCGACCGACAGGTCGATGTGGCCCGCGACGATCACCAGCATCATGCCGATCGCGAGGATCAGGATGTAGCTGTTCTGCAGGACCAGGTTGGAGACGTTGCGCGGCAGCAGCAGGTCGCCGCCGGTCAGGATCGCGAAGAAGGCGACGATCAGGCCGAGGGCGATCAGCATGCCGTACTGCCGCATGTTGCGGCGCATACCGTCCAGCATCAGCTGCAACAGGCCGCTGCCCGTGGCGGATCCGGTGCCGCCCGGCGGCGCCGGGGCCGGGCTCTTGGCGGTCACGTCCGTGCTCATCGGGTTACCTCTTTGTCCTTCGTCATCTGGCGCATCAGCGATTCCTGCGTGGCCTCGGCACGCGAGAACTCGCCTGTCAGCCGCCCCGCGGCCATCGTGTAGATGCGGTCGCACATCCCGAGGAGCTCCGGCAGCTCGGAGGAGATGAAGACGACCGCCTTGCCCTCGGCGGCCAGCTTGTCGATCACCGTGTAGATCTCGTACTTGGCGCCGACGTCGATGCCGCGCGTCGGCTCGTCCAGGATCAGCACGTCCGGACCGGCGAAGATCCACTTGCTGAGGACGACCTTCTGCTGGTTGCCGCCGGACAGCTTGCCCACCGGCTCGAACACCGTCGGGGCCTTGATGTTCATGGTCTTGCGGTAGCGCTCGGCGACCTGGCGTTCCTCGTGCTCGTCGACGACGCCCCGCTTGGCGACCTTGTTCAGTGCGGTCAGCGAGATGTTCCGGTTGATCGTGTCGATCAGGTTGAGGCCGTAGTGCTTGCGGTCCTCGGTGACGTACGCGATGCCGTGCTTGACCGCCTCGGCGACCGACTTCGTACGGATCTCGGTGCCGTCCTTGAGGACCGTGCCGCCCGCGTAGCGGCCGTAGGTCCGGCCGAAGACGCTCATCGCGAGCTCCGTGCGACCGGCGCCCATGAGGCCCGCGATCCCGACGATCTCCCCGCGCCGCACGTTGATCGACACATCGTCGACGACCTTGCGCTGCTGGTCGATGGGGTGGAGCACGGTCCAGTCGCGGATCTCCAGGGCGGGTGCCGCGCCCACCTCCGGCTCGTGCGGGGTGCGCTCGGGGAAGCGGTTGTCGAGGTCGCGGCCCACCATGCCGCTGATGATCCGGTCCTCGGTGGTCTCCTCGGCCTTGACGTCGAGGGTCTCGATCGACTTCCCGTCGCGGATGATCGTCACCGAGTCGGCGACCTTGCGGATCTCGTTGAGCTTGTGGGAGATGATGATCGAGGTGATGCCCTGCTTCTTCAACTCCAGGATGAGATCGAGGAGTTTGCCGCTGTCCTCGTCGTTCAGGGCGGCGGTCGGCTCGTCCAGGATGAGCAGCTTCACCTTCTTGGACAGCGCCTTGGCGATCTCCACCAGCTGCTGCTTGCCCACACCGATGTCGGTGACCCGGGTCTCCGGGTGGTCGTCGAGGCCGACCCTGCGCAGCAGTTGGCTCGCGTGCCGCAGGGTCTCCCGCCAGTCGATGAACCCGCCCTTGGCGTGCTCGTTGCCGAGGAAGATGTTCTCCGCCAGGGAGAGGTACGGCGACAGCGCCAGCTCCTGGTGGATGATGACGATGCCGCGCTGCTCGCTCGCGCGGATGTCCTTGAACTCGCAGACCTCTCCCTCGAAGAGGATCTCGCCCTCGTAGCTGCCGTGCGGATGGACGCCGGAGAGCACCTTCATCAAGGTGGACTTTCCGGCGCCGTTCTCACCGCAGATGGCGTGGACCTCGCCCTGGCGGACGGTCAGGGTGACGTCCGACAGCGCCTTGACGCCGGGAAAGGTCTTGACGATCGAGCGCATTTCCAGGACGGGTCCCGCCATGGTCGTGCCTTCCAATCAGTTGGAGCCGGCGGTTACTTGAGGTCGCCGGCCTTGATGTAGCCGGAGTCGACGACGACCGTCTGGTAGTTGGTCTTGTCGACGGCGACCGGCTCGAGCAGGTAGGCGGGGACGACCTTGGAGCCGTTGTCGTAGGTCTCGGTGTCGTTGGTCTCGGGCTTCTTGTCGTTCAGCAGCGCGTCGACCATGTTCGAGGCGACCTTGGCGAGCTCGCGGGTGTCCTTGTAGACGGTCATCGACTGCTCGTCCGCGATGATCGACTTCACCGAGCCGACCTCGGCGTCCTGGCCGGTGACGATCGGCAGCGGCTTGTCCTTGGAGCCGTAGCCGTCGGACTTCAGCGCGGAGAGGATGCCGATGGAGATGCCGTCGTACGGCGAGAGGACGGCGTCGACCTTGCCGCTCTTGTAGTCCTTGGTGAGGATGTCGTCCATGCGGCGCTGGGCGGTGGCGCCGTCCCAGCGCAGCGTGGTGACCTTGGTGATCTCGGTCTCGCCGGACTTCACGACCAGCTGCTTCTTGTCGATGTACGGCTTGAGGACGTTCATCGCGCCGTTGAAGAAGTAGCGGGTGTTGTTGTCGTCGTTGGAGCCGGCGAACAACTCGATGTTGAAGGGGCCCTTCTTGGAGCCGTCCTTCAGGCCGAGCTTCTCGACGATGTAGTTGCCCTGGAGCTCGCCGACCTTCTCGTTGTCGAAGGAGGCGTAGTAGTCGACGTTCTCGGTGCCGAGGATCAGGCGGTCGTAGGAGATGACCGGGATGTCGGCGTCCTTGGCCTGCTGGAGCACGTTGTTCATCGACTTGTTGTCGATCGCGGCGACGATCAGGGCCTTCACGCCCTGCGTGATCATGTTCTCGATCTGGGAGACCTGCTTGGCGGGGTCGTCCTCGCCGAAGACCAGCTGGGTCTTGTAGCCCTTGGACTTGAGGTCCTTGACCACGTTGTCGCCGTCGGCGATCCAGCGCTCGGAGGACTTGGTCGGCATCGAGATGCCGATGGTGGCGCCCTCGGTGCTGCCGCCCTCCTCCTTGCTGCCGCCCTCGCCGCTCTGGCCACAGGCGGAGAGGGTGAGGGCCAGCGAGGCGGCGGAGGCTATGGCGGCGAGTGCGGCTCGGCGAGTGCGCATGATCATCATCCTTGATGTCTTGAAGGCCTGGATCGTGCTGGCGAGATCGGCGTTTCAGGAGCCGAAAGCTGCCAGAGAAGACGTGGGGGATTGTGTGTGACTGCGTCGTCTTCTGTGAAGACAGTTGTCCGGTTCGTTATGAGGGAGTTCCGAACCGCTTCAATTCGCCCGGCAGTCGGGAGCCGAGCGGCGCCATGTCGCCGTCCGCTCCGTGCCGTGCGAGCAGGTCCAGGGCCAGCCGGCCGCGCCGTACGCGTTCCTTGGCCGTGGACAGTGTGAGGTCCCGCATGTGATGCCCGTAGGGGTAGATCCCGGGGGCCTTCGACAGGCCGAACTTCAGATAGATCGGCGCGCCGCGCCGGATCAGCTCGGCGACCTCGTACATGCGGACGTAGCCGCCGAGGTCGTCGGGCGCCTCGATGTACATGTCCATGGGGGCGCCGGACGCCCGCCGGATCTCCGTGAGGTGGTCGAGAGTGAGGTCGCTCGGCACGTTGATCGAGTCGCCGCCGAGGTTCTCGTACACGGCGTACGCGGTCGGGTTCACCGGTCCGATCAGCGCCGACACCTTGAACGTCGTGTCGGCCGGCAGGATCCCCGCCACCCGCGCCTTGTGCAGCGTCCACAGCACGCCCTCGTCGGCGACGAGCAGGCACTTCACGCCCAGCTCGGTCGCGCGCACGGCGTCCTCCACACAGCCGGCGACCGCGTCGTGGCCCCGGGCGCGCAGACCGCCGCCCTTGGAGTCGGTGCGGGTGGAGCCCCCGATGTCCCAGGTGCCGCGCGGGCCGGTGAACAGGCAGAGCTCGATGTCGCGCTCGGCCGTCGCCTCCACCATCTCGGTGATCTCGGCGTCGGTGAGCATCCACACACCGCTGCCCTGGCTGATCCGGTGGATCGGGACGTCGAGTCGCGAGGCCTCCTTGAGGACCACGGCGAGCGCCTCCGGCCCCTCCACGGAGGGCACCTCGGTGCGCCACCGGCCGCCACCGGGGAAGGTGTGCGGGGAGGCGTCGGACGGGTCGAGGGCGGGTGCGTCGAGCCCGAGCGCGGCGAGGGCCTGCTCGCCGGGTCGGCGCGGGGCCGGGGCGGTGGTGTCGGTCACAAGCTGTCCTTCATGTTCGGTATTTCGGACGAGGTTCGCGGCTCTTGGTGCACAAAGCTCTTGGATGTACGCCGGTACGCAGTCGTCAGGTACCCCGTACCGGCGTACGGCTCAGGGGTGTGTCATGGCCGCAGCAGGACCTTTCCGACCGTCGGGTCGCCGGACCCCACCAACTCGATGGCCTGCGAGAACTCCGCCAGCGGAAGCTCGTGCGTGACGAGCGGCAGCGGGTCCAGCAGCCCGGCTCCGAAGACCCGCACCGTGTGCGCCCACGCGTCCGGCGCCGCGCCGAACACCGTGTGCACCTCCAGTTGCCGTACGACGAGATCCGTCGGGTCGAGCCCGTCGGCGCCCGGCGCCGGGATGCCCGTGAGGACCAGCCGGCCGCCGCGCCGCAGCAGGGCGGCTGCCGTGCGCGCCGCGTCCGCCGACCCGGCGGTCTCGATGACCACGTCGAAGTCGCCCGGCAGCGCCTGGTCCTTGGTGCGGAAGTCGGTGGCGCCGAAGCGCTTCGACAGCTCCGCGCGGTCCGGCCGCGTGCCCACGACGAGCAGCTCGGCGGGCGAGGCCGCCTTCAAGAACTGAACGGCGAACATCCCGAGCGTCCCGGTGCCCACCACGGCGACCCGCTCACCCGGAACGGCGTTCGCCTTGAGCGCGGCGGCCGCGATGCACGCGGCCGGCTCCAGCAGCGCCGCCGCCGTCAGATCCGCGTCGTCCGGCAGGACGTGCAGCAGACGGGCGGGCAGGGTGAGCGTCGTGGCCATCGCGCCGGGCTGGGTGAACCCGGTCTCCTCGTATCCCGCGGAGCACAGCGTGGTCTCGCCCGCGTGGCAGCGGTCGCACACCTGGCAGTTGCGGAAACCCTCACCAACTACCTTGCGCCCTACAAGAGTTGAAGGTACTCCGGTGCCGACCTCGACGACCGTGCCGGACCACTCGTGGCCCGGGGTGAGCGGGTAACGGACGTACCCCTCCGGCCGGTTGCCCTGGAAGACCTCGCGGTCGCTGCCGCAGATCCCGGAGGCGTGCACCCGGACCAGGGCCTCGCCGGCCTCCGGCGGCCTGGCCTCGTGCGGGACGAGACGGTGCTCGCCCGGCGCCTCGATGACGACGGCGGCTGCCGCGTCGGGGGAGGAGCTCACTTGGTCCCCTTGGGCTTGCGCTGCTCCCAGCCCTCGGCCCACAGGTCGAAGCGCGCCTGCTGCTGCGGGAACTCCGCCGCCGCGTCCACGTCCAGCTCGACCCCGAGGCCGGGCTTGTCGGAGAGGTGGAAGTAGCCGTCCACGACCTCCGGGGCGCCCGAGACGACCTTCTTGATGTCCGCGTCCGCGAAGTCGTTGAAGTGCTCGAGGATCTTGAAGTTCGGGGAGGTGAAGCCGACCTGGAGGGAGGCCGCCGTCAGCACCGGGCCGCCCACGTTGTGCGGCGCGACCAGCATGTAGTGGGTCTCGGCGGTCGCGGCCAGCTTGCGGGTCTCCCAGATGCCGCCGATGTGGCCGACGTCCGGCTGGATGATGTCCACGGCCTGGCTCTCGAAGAGCTCACGGAACTCGATCCGGTCGTGGATGCGCTCACCCGTGGCCACCGGCATGTCGACCTTGGCGGCCACCTTCTCCAGCGCCTTCAGGTTCTCCGGCGGCACCGGCTCCTCCAGCCACGCGGGCTTGAAGGGTGCCAGGTCCTTGGCGAGCCGCACGGCGGTCGAGGGCGAGAAGCGGCCGTGCATCTCCAGCATCAGCTCGGCGTCCGGCCCGATGGCGTCACGCACGGCCTCGATCAGCGAGACGGCGTACAGGCTCTGCTGGTGGTCCAGCTCGAAGTGGCCGGTCCCGAAGGGGTCGATCTTGAGCGCCTTGTAGCCGCGCTCCATCACGCCGCGCGCCGCCTTGTGGTACGCCTCGGGCGTGCGCTCGGTGGTGTACCAGCCGTTGGCGTACGCCTTGACCTTGTCGGTGACCTTGCCGCCCAGCAGCTGCCAGACCGGCACACCGAGGGCCTTGCCCTTGATGTCCCAGCAGGCCATCTCGATGACGGCGATGCCGGACATCACGATCTCGCCGGCGCGCCCGTAGTCGCCGTACTTCATACGCTTGACCAGATCCTCGACAGCGAACGGGTCGGAGCCGAGAATGTGGTTGGTCTTCGCCTCGTGCAGATAGCCGAGCAGCGCGTCGGTGTGGCCCAGCATGCGGGTCTCGCCGACGCCGGTGAGACCCTCGTCGGTGTGCACGAGGACGTAGGTCAGGTTCCGCCACGGCGTCCCGACCACGTGCGTGCTGATTCCCGTGATGCGCACGGTACTCCCTGTCCTCTGTAGTCTGTTCGAAATTTCGTCGCTCGTTCGAAATGCTGGTCGCGACAGTAAGGACGACCCGGTCGGAGTGTCAATGGGTCGAACACACAACGGTCCAGGGCGACCCGCGCGGCCCGCGCCCCGGGAACGGTACGGGGTGATCTGGGCGCAGGTGAACGCGGCGCGCGGCGAGCGGATGTGAGCGGTGTCCTTGACGGGGGCGCGGATGTCCAAGCGGCCTCTGGTGGCGGGTGTGATGTCCGTTGCGTCCAGGGTGAGTTGGGTGCCGAGCGGCGAGTTCCGGTCTTGCCGGGGGTGCCGGGTTCGGCTTGCCGTCGACCCGTCGTCGTGCCGGAACACGGCCTCTGCCAGGGAGGTCGCGCCGAACGCTGAAGCCGACGCGGGGTCGCGAGGTGGCTCGCGTCAACGCGTTCGGGCCAAAAGCCTGTTGCGCGGCCGATGAGTGCCTCCGGACGCCCTCGTCGTGACCCGTGCCGCCCGGCGCGTTACGCAAACGTGACCGCCCTCTCTGCTGCAGCCCTCTTGACCGCCAGGAATTGTTAGCGCTCACAATGACCTCCGCAACGCACCATTCATCGCCCGGCAACATCCAGGGAGGTACGAGCGTCGTGTCGGACTCGCGCCAACTCGGCTTCCCCTCGGATGTCTTGGGGCGTTCCGGAAATTTGTTATGAAACCGGCGGCACGGGAGCGCGCTCCCGCACGACGGGTCCTATCGGCAGACGACCGCCAAGGAGGTGCGGCCGTGACGTCCTCGCAGCTGCGACCGCCCACCATGGCCGACGTCGCCCGCCAGGCCGGGGTCTCCCACCAGACCGTCTCCCGTGTGCTGGGGGATCACCCCAACGTGCGGGACGAGACCCGGGCCAAGGTGCTCCGCGCGATCGAGGAGATGGGCTACCGCCGCAACTTCTCCGCACGGGCCCTGGCGACCAGGCGCACCCAGACCCTGGGCGTGGTCGCCTCCAACACCACGCTCTACGGCCCGGCCAGCACCCTCTTCGCACTGGAGGAGGCGGCACGGGCCGAGGGATACCTCGTCTCGACGGTCAGTCTGCGGGAGCTGACCGTGGAGGCACTGTCCGAGGCCCTGGACCGTCTCAGCGACGGCGGGGTGGAGGGAGTGATCGCCCTCGCCCCGCAGCGCTCGGCGGTCGCGGCCCTCAGCGAACTGCGCCACCCCTTCCCGGTGGTGGCCGTGGGCACCGGCTCCGGCGCGGAGATCCCCAGCGTCAACGTCGACCAGCACCTGGGCGCGCGGCTGGCCACCGGCCATCTGCTCGCCGCCGGTCACCGCAAGGTCTGGCACCTCGCCGGACCCGAGTACTGGCAGGAGGCCGCCGACCGGACCGCCGGCTGGCGGGCCACCCTGGAGGAGGCCGGCGTCGAACCGCCGCAGCCGCTGCGGGGGGACTGGAGTCCGCTCTCGGGCTACCGGGCGGGCCAGGAACTGGCCGGCTGGGTGGGCCGTGGTCTGACCGCCGTCTTCGTCGCCAACGACCAGATGGCGCTGGGGGTGTTGCGGGCCCTGCGCGAGGCGGGCGTACGGACCCCCCAGGACGTGGCGGTGGTGGGCTTCGACGACATCCCGGAGTCGGAGTTCTTCGCCCCGCCGCTCACCACCGTCCGACAGGACTTCGCCACGGTGGGGCAGCGGAGCATCGCCCTGCTGCTGGACCTCATCGAGGGCCGGGCCCCCACGGTCTCCAGGGTCGCCATCGAACCCCAGCTGGTCGTCCGCGCCAGCACCTTTCCGTACGTCCCCCTGGCGGGGACCGCTCCGGGCTGACGCGGCACCGAACAAACAAACGTCATTCCCTCATCAGTATGGCCGACATTTCGAACAATGATCGACAGGTTGGACGCGGTGCGGCCGGCCCCTGAGTGCCAACGGTCCGTCCTCGGACCGGCTCTTCAAAGGAGAAGAAACATGCTCAACAGACGGAACTTCCTGACCGCGGCGATCGGTGTGGCGGCGGCGGGCACCCTGGCGGCCTGCGCCAAGGAGGACGACAGCTCCACCGGCACCTCCTCCGGCGGCGGCAAGAAGATCACCCTCGGCTTCTCCCAGGTCGGTTCCGAGAGCGGCTGGCGCAGCGCCAACACCGACTCCGTGAAGTCGGCCGCCAAGGAGGCGGGCTACAACCTCAAGTTCTCCGACGCGCAGCAGAAGCAGGAGAACCAGATCTCCGCGATCCGCAGCTACATCGCGCAGAAGGTGGACGTCATCGCCTTCTCGCCGGTCGTCGTCACCGGCTGGGACGCCATCCTCAAGGAGGCCCAGGCCGCGAAGATCCCCGTCGTCCTGACCGACCGCTCCGTCGAGAGCGACGAGTCCCTGTTCGTCACCCTGGTCGGCTCCGACTTCACCGACGAGGGCCGCCGCGCCGCCAAGATCCTGGAGAAGGTCCTGGAGAAGGCCGGCCACAAGGGCAAGGTCAAGATCGCCCAGCTGGAGGGCACCACCGGTGCCGCCCCGGCGATCGAGCGTGCCAAGGGCTTCAAGGAGATCATGGACGCCGAGCACAAGGACGACTGGGAGATCGTCGTCAGCCAGACCGGCGACTTCACCCGCGCCGGCGGCAAGCAGGTCATGGCGGCCTTCCTGCAGTCCAACCCGGACATCAACGTCCTCTACGCGCACAACGACGACATGGGCCTCGGCGCCATCCAGGCCATCGAGGCGGCCGGCAAGAAGCCCGGCAAGGACATCCTCATCGTCACGGTCGACGGTGTGAAGGACGGCTTCATCGCGATGTCCGAAGGCAAGATCAACGCGATCGTCGAGTGCAACCCGCTGCTCGGCCCCCAGCTGATGGAGGTCGTGCAGAAGGTCCACGACGGCGAGAAGGTCGAGCGCTGGATCAAGACCGAGGAGAGCGACTTCCTGCAGGACCAGGCCAAGGACGCGCTCCCCACCCGTAAGTACTGACCCTCCCGCACCGGCAGGGAGCCTCCAGGGGACCCGGGTTCGCCCCGGTCCCGGAGGCTCCCCGCGGGCCTGAACCCATGTCAAGAGGAGCGCTGCTCATGGCAGAGCCGCGGCCCGTCCTGGAGATGACGGGCATAGTCAAGGAATTTCCGGGGGTACGGGCTCTGTCGGGCGTCGACTTCCGGCTCTTCCCGGGCGAGATCCACGCCCTGATGGGCGAGAACGGCGCAGGGAAGTCCACCCTCATCAAGGTGCTGACGGGGGTCTACTCCCTGGACGGCGGCACCGTCACCCTCGACGGGAAGTCCGTGCGGTTCGGCAGCCCGCTGCAGGCGCAGCAGGCCGGCATCAGCACGGTCTACCAGGAGGTCAACCTCTGCCCCAACCTCTCGGTGGCGGAGAACATCTTCATCGGACGTGAGCCCACGCGCGCGGGCCGCATCCAGTGGAAGCAGATGCGCAGGGAAGCCGCGGAGATGGTCGACCGCCTCGGCCTCGACATCGACGTGACGGCCCCGCTGTCCTCGTACCCGCTGGCCGTGCAGCAACTGGTCGCGATCGTACGGTCGGTGGGCCACGGCGACAGCGACGGCGAGGGCTCCGGCACCAAGGTGCTGGTCCTGGACGAGCCCACCTCCAGCCTCGACCGCGACGAGGTCCTCGAACTGTTCCGCCTGATGCGGCGGCTGCGGGACGAGGGCGTCGCCATCCTCTTCGTCTCGCACTTCCTGGACCAGATCTACGAGATCTGCGACCGGATGACGGTCCTGCGCAACGGCACCCTGGTCGGCGAGCACATGGTGGCCGACCTCGACCAGGTCGGGCTGATCGAGCTGATGATCGGCAAGGCCCTGGACCAGCTGGAGGAGCTCCACGAGCACCAGCTGCGCTCCGACGTCGGCGAGACCCTCGTCGAGGCCGAGGGCCTCGGCCGGACCGGTGGCATCGCCCCCTTCGACCTGGAGATCAAGAAGGGCGAGGTCGTCGGCCTCGCCGGCCTGCTCGGCTCGGGCCGCACCGAACTCGCCCGGCTGCTCTTCGGCGCCGACCAGCCCGACAGCGGCAAGGTCACCGTGGGCGGCAGGCAGGTCTCGATGAGCGCCCCGAACGACGCCATCGGCGCCGGGGTCGCGTTCTGCTCGGAGAACCGCAAGACCGAGGGCCTGGTCCCCGATCTGACGGTCCGGGAGAACATCATCCTGGCCCTCCAGGCGTCCCGCGGCTGGACCCGGCCCATCCCGGCCGGCCAGCGCGACGAACTGGTCGCCAAGTACATCAAGGCGCTGGACATCCGCCCCGCCAACCCGGAGGCCCGGGTCGGCCAGCTCAGCGGCGGCAACCAGCAGAAGGTGCTGCTCGCCCGCTGGCTGATCACCCAGCCGAAGCTGCTCATCCTGGACGAGCCCACGCGCGGCATCGACATCGGCGCGAAGGCGGAGATCCAGAAGCTGGTCGTCTCCCTCTCCGAGGACGGCATGTCCGTCCTCTACATCGCGGCCGAACTGGAGGAGGTCCTGCGCCTCAGCCACACCATCGGCGTCCTGCGCGACCGCAAGCTGGTGGCCCGGCTCACCAACGGGCCGGAGATCACCACCAGCAAGATCCTGGAGACCATCGCGAGCGGAGAACACCAGTGAGCACCCCATCCGCAGCCACCACCTCCCGCTGGCGGGCGCTGACGCACCACCACCTGTTCTGGCCGGTGGCGGTCCTGGTGGCCCTGCTGCTCGTCAACGTCCCCTTCACCCCCGACTTCTTCGCGATCAGGATGACGGACGGCCACCTCTACGGCAGCCTCGTCTCGATCGTGCTGTTCGGCTCGCCGCTGATCCTGGTCGCGGTCGGCATGACTCTGGTCATCGCCACCGGCGGCATCGACCTCTCCGTCGGCGCGGTCGTCGCCATCACCGGCGCCCTGACCTGCTCGTACATCAGCGACCAGGCCGACCAGAACGCGCTGGCCGGGGTCTTCCTCGCCATGGGCATCGGCCTGGTGGCCGCCGTCGTCTGCGGTCTGTGGAACGGCTTCCTGGTCGCCCGGATGGGCATCCAGCCGATCATCGCGACCCTCATCATCATGGTCGCCGGACGCGGTGTCGCCCAGCTGATCACCGACGGCCAGATCATCACCATCAACAGCGAGCCGTACAAGCTGATCGGCGGCGGCTACTGGCTGACGCTGCCCTTCTCCATCTTCGTGGTGGCCGCGGTCGTCGCCGTCACGGTGGCGCTGACCCGCAGGACGGCTCTCGGTCTGCTCGTCGAGTCGGTCGGCGGGAACGCCGAGGCCAGCCGTCTGGTGGGCATCCGGTCCCGGCGCATCAAGATCATGGTCTATATGTTCTGCGCCCTGTGCGCGGGCATCGCGGGCCTGATGATCAGCTCCAACACCTCGGCCGCGGACGGCAACAACGCCGGCCTGTGGATCGAGCTGGACGCGATCCTCGCGGTGGTCATCGGCGGCACCTCGCTGCTCGGCGGCCGGTTCTCGATCGGCGGCACCGTGATCGGCGCCCTGGTCATCCAGACCCTGACCACCACGATCTACACCATCGGCGTGCCGACCCAGACCAACCTGGTCTTCAAGGCCGCCGTCGTCATCGTCGTCTGCCTGCTGCAGTCCCCGAAGTTCCGGGCCAAGGTCTTCGGCGCCAAGGGGCGCGGGAAGCCCGCCGCCCCGGCGGAGCCGACCGCCCCGGCCGACGCCGCCCCGAAGATGGAGGTGTCGCGATGAGCGCGACCACCAAGACGCGTCCCGCCTCGGAGGGCGGGACGGCGTCCCAGGCGTCCGCGATCACGCGCCTGCTCGGTGACCGGCGGCTGCCGGTCCTGGTCACGGCCGCCCTGTTCCTCGCGATGTACATCACCGGCCTGAGCCGGTACCAGAACTACGGGTTCGCCGAACCGCAGGTGTTCCTCAACCTGTTCATCGACAACGGCTACCTCCTGGTCGCCGCCGTCGGCGCCACCTTCGTCATCATGTCCGGCGGCATCGACCTGTCCGTGGGCTCGCTGATCGGCTTCACCACCATGTTCACCGCCTGGCTGGTGGAGCGTCAGGGCCTGCCCCTGATCGTGGTCGTCCCGCTCGCCCTCGGCGTCGGCGCGTTCGGCGGCTTCCTCATGGGCTATGTGATCCACAACTTCGAGATCCAGCCGTTCATCGTGACCCTCGCCGGGCTCTTCCTCTTCCGGGGCCTGTGCCTGGTCATCAGCAAGGAGTCCATCTCCATCAGCGACTCCACGGTGAGCAGCCTGGCCCAGACCCGGGTGCCGCTGGGGCTCGGGGACCTCTCGATCGGCGCCCTCGTGGCCCTGGCCGTCCTCGGCGCCGCCTTCTACGTCCTGCACTACACGCGCTTCGGACGCCGTGTGTACGCCATCGGCGGCAACGAGCAGTCGGCGCTGCTGATGGGACTCCCGCTCGGCGGCACCAAGATCGCCGTCTACACGGTGAGCGGCTTCTGCTCGGCCCTGGCCGGCCTGCTGTTCATGCTGTACATCCAGTCCGGTGACCCGCTGCACGCCGTCGGCATGGAACTCGACGCCATCGCCGCGGTGGTCATCGGCGGCACCCTGCTGACCGGCGGCTCCGGCTATGTCATCGGTACCCTCTTCGGCGTCCTGGTGCTGGGCCTGATCAAGAGCATCATCCAGTTCGAGGGCACCCTCAGCTCCTGGTGGACGAAGATCGCCACCGGTGTGCTGCTCTGCGCGTTCATCCTGATCCAGCGGGCCATGACGGCCCGGAAACAGACCTGAACCGAGCAGTTCCCGGCCCCTCGGCCCCTGTGGTCCGTCGCACCCCGCGTGCGGCGGACCTGCTCGGCGTGCGCCGACATCAGGGGCGAATGCTCGGGCTTGACCTCAACTGGGCAAACCGGAAAGACAAGTTCCGCACACAACCTTCACAAGAGCCTCTAGGAACGCCCCCCGTGCGGAATCTAGTCTTCCCGCGTCATGGACTACTGCCACCCGTGCCGACGGCACCTCAACGGCGCCCTCGCCTGCCCGGGCTGCGGCACCCCCGTCGAAGAGCTCCCCGCGTACGCGGACGACGCCGACGCGCACGCCGAGGAAGCCGAGGAGACCTCCCCGGCGCCCGAGGGCGAGCCCGGCCCCCGCGCCTCGCGCCGCCGGGCCGGCCGGGAGCGCGCGACCGGGACACGCTCCAACCGCCGCGACCGCAAGGCCGCCGCCCATCGGCGCCGCCGCAAGCGCGTCCTGCTGATCGGCTCCGGGCTGCTGCTGGCCGTCGGGGCGCTGAGCCTGGCGGAGCTGGGTATCGAGTCCCCCGGCTCCGCTCCGACGACCAACGCGGCCGACGACGAGGCCGCGGGCGGTTCCTCGGCCTCTCCCGACGGCGGGTCGGCCGAGCGGGACGGCACGGCCGACGGCACCGGCGAGGACGCCTCCCCGTCCGCCTCGCCCTCCAAGTCGGCCTCCCCGTCCGCCTCCGAGTCGGAGAAGGACGACAAGGACAAGGACGAGGCCGAGCAGGAGAAGGAACGCGACAGCCAGTCCGCGACCGGGGACTCCCGCCCCGCCCCGTCCCCCACCGGCCCGGCCGCCACGGCCGCCCCCGACCCGACGACGAAACCCACCGCCGACCCCACCCCCGACGACCCGGCCCCCGACCCGTCGCCCTCGGAGACGTGCGAAAGGTTCCTGTGGTGGTGCGCCTGACGGCAAGCGCGCCCACACGACCGGCAACGACCGGCTGACGGCGACCGGCTGCCGGTGGCCGGCTGGGGGGCGAGCGGCTGACGGCCGAGCGACCGACGTCGACCGAATGACGGGTGACCGACTGACGGCGAGGGGCTAAGGGCGAGCGACTGCCGGCGCCGATTGGCGGTGAACGGCGGAGGGCGAGCGGCTGAGGGGCGACCGGCCCCGGCGGCCGGCTGCCGGCTGGGGGGCGAGCGGCTGACGGCCGAGCGACCGACGTCGACCGAATGACGGGTGACCGACTGACGGCGAGGGGCTAAGGGGCGAGCGACTGCCGGCGGCCGACTGACGGGCGAACGGCTGACGTCGACCGATGCCGGCGGCCGACTGACGGGCGAACGGCTGACGTCGACCGATGCCGGCGGCCGACTGCCGGTGACCGGCTGACGCCGACCGACTGACGCCGACCGACTGACAGGTGACCGACCGACGGGTTACGGCCCCTGGCGTATCGTCAGGGGCCGTCGTTCGGTCGGTGCGGAGTCACCGGTCGGCGTGGCCCTCCGCGATCTGCTGCCTCTCCCACTGCACCTTCCGCACCACGTCGGGCTTCACCTGGCGCTCCTCCAGGGTGTGGGCCAGCCCGTCCAGCAGCCGGGTCGCCGAGTCACGCCGGCCCAGCTCGTCCAGACCCGCCGCGTAACGCGTCAGGTCGTTCGTCAGACGGATGTGACCGAACGTGTCCGCCGCGGCCCCGAGGTCACCGTAGGCGTGCTCGCCCAGCTGTCCGCCCGCCTCGGCGTCGGTCCCGGCGGCCTCGACGCTCACCGCGCCGTTCCGGGCCGCGAGGACCTTGCCGGGAACGGCCGTCGCGGTGGCGAGACACGCGGCCGAGTGCCTGGCCACCGCCGTGTCGGGGATCCGCTCGGTCACCTCGCGCAGCACGTCGTTCGCGTCGTCCAGAACCCTGCTGCCGCCCAGCGCGAGGACGCGTCCGACGGTGTCGGTGAACACGTCGTCCGCGAGGCGTTCCTGGTCGCGGCTGGCCGGGCGCTCCACCCGGACGGTGATCGGGTCCGCCAGGATCTGGCCGCCGGCCGGGTCGGCGGCGGCCGAGGCCCCGTCGCGGGCGGACCGCAGCGCCGCGTACACCCGGTAGGCACCGGGCTCGGAGATCTGCCAGCCGCCGAGACCCGAGGAGAGGACGACCTCCTCGTACAGCGATTCGTTCGGCTGGAGCAGGACGGGCTCGGGGCGCAGGCAGTAGCGCAGGTACGGCTGGACGACCCGGGCCTCCGTCGTGCCGTCCCGCTGGACGAGGATGCTGAGTTCGTCACTGCGCAGCGTCGCGCGGTTCACCATCGTGGGGACCCCGGAGGTGTTGGTCAGCTTCAGCTCCCCGATCACCGGCTCCAGCATGCCGAAGCGGTAGGCCTGTTGCCGGTCGGTGCCGCGGTTGAACCGCAGGGTGAGCCGCAACGGCCCCGTACCGGCGCTGCGTCGCGCCTGCTCGAAGCCGTGGTGGTCGAACCAGGGGATGTTGCCCTGTTGCACGAACCGCTCGGGAGCGTGCCGCAGGAAGCGGAGTTCGTCCTCGGAGAAGAAGTACCGGAAGCCCGCGAAGAACGCCTGCGGTCCGCCGGGGAACTCGTGCGGGTAGTTCATGAAGCTGAAGGCGCGGGGCTCGTCGCGCAGCGGGATCCAGGGCGTCTCCAGCGACTTCTGCCACGAGTGCGCGAGGTTGAAGCAGTGACCGATCTCGTGCACCGCCGTCCAGTAGGCCATCCGACGCGCGAACGCCTCGGGGGCGGGGTCGTGGGGCGGCCGTTCGGAGATGAACGACTTCGAGAACACCGCGCAGCCCTGCCGCTGTGCGGAGCCGATGTCGTCGAACATGATGCCGCCCAGGCCGGGACCCTCGTCGTGCCGACCGGCGAAGAGCGTCCAGACCTGCCACTGGGCGACCCCCTGCCCCGTGGGGCCGGGCTGCCAGGCGGACCAGTGCCGCTGCATGGCGTCGTGCATCTCGATGTCGGACCACGAGCCGTTCACCGACTCCGAGAGCGGGATCTCGTTGCTGCCCCGGGTCCGCGTGACATGGATGCCCTGCCGGCTGAACGCGTCCTCCACGGTGAGGGTGGTGTTCGGCAGGTCGGGCGGCCGTACGGGGTGGTCGTGCAACGCGTACTCGACGGTCTGTTCGGCGTCGGAGACCCGGTCGTACTCGATCTCCACCTCACGGAAGTGTGGCGTGACCTGCGCGTAGCGCACCACCTCGTCCGGGGCGTCCGGCCGTACGAAGGTCACCAGCGCGCCCATGGGCTGCAGGGGCGGAGTGCCCGTGAGCTGGACGCGGATCGCGGTGCCGGGCCGCAGGGCCGTGTTGCCGTCGCGGTACTTGATCGGTCCCGCGTACGTGCCGTTCGGCTCCTTGCGGACCTTGGCGAGCCAGGTGAGCCGGCCGCTGGTGAGCCGCCAGACCGTGCCGGAGACCGTCATGGTGGGGGCGGGGCCGTCCACGTCCACGCGCAGTTCCTCGAAGGACACGACGGCGCTCTCGGGTGCCGCGAGCTCGGCCTGTGCCGGGGCCTGACCGGACACGAACGCCGGTGAGGAGACCGGTTCGCCGTCGCCCGACGACACGGCCGACATCAGGGGAAAGCCCACCGCCGTCGGTACCGGCCCCGCCTCGACGGGGCGAACGGCCTCGGCGGCCTGCGCGAGGCCCCCGGGCGGCACGGGGAGGTCGAGGCGCAGGTACACGCCGCTGCGTCCGGTCGCCGCGATGCCTTCGCCTTCCGCGGCCGCCTCGGGCCCGGTCTGGCTCTCGCCGCCCAGACGGCGGGTGATCGTGCCCATCACCGCGCTGACGAGCTGGTCGAACTCACTGCGCGGGCTGGATCCCTGAGTGGTCATGCTGCCTCCCGCTTCCGCCCGTGCGGAGCACGCGCGGATGAAGGTGAACGGTGAACGGCCGGGAGCCCGGACCGTTCCGGACCGGAGAAACGTGGGCCTGAGCGACGTCCGCGTACGAGCCGGAGCCGTCTGAAGCGGCTGCGGGGGCGTCGTGCGGGGAACGTGACGTCGGACGGCGCACGGAATGTGGTGATTCACCCGACAGGTGGGTTTGTTCCCACTGGCCAGTCAAAGCCCGGCAGGGGAGAGCCGCAACCGCACCGCTGGGACCGGACGGTCACGAGACCCTTGCGGCGAGGGGCCTCACGCGTATCCGCGAGGACCGCTGCCGGTCACGGCGTGGAGACCGCCGTCGGCGGCACGATCGATCCGCACCCATCGGGTGACACCCGCGTCGACACGGATGTCCAGCCGCTCGACGCCGTCGACCCGCACACCGATCGCGTGGTCTCCCTCCGACAGGGGGACCGGAACCGAGCGGGCGAGGCCGATCTGCAGCCGGGTGCGGACCTCCGGATCGTCCAGGACGACGTCCCCGTCCACCGCGACCACGACGTGCTGGCCGGTGAAGCCCTCCTCCAGCGCGATGGTCAGCTCATCCGGCTCACGCACGGCTCTGCCCTCCGTCGGGGGCTCGTCGCTCGGGCGGGTCGGACGGCGGCCGCCCCACGTCCGACAGAGTCTCGCGCGCGCGTGCGTCGACGAAACGGGTCACCAGATGCTGGGCCGCGCCGAAGATGACGGCCCACGCGACGATCTGCGGGCTGGAGTCCAGGTCGCTCAGGCCGGGCACGAACGCACCCCTGATGAGCAGCACCCCGATGAACGCGGTCAGCGCGCCGGTGGGGAACTTCAACAGGGCCGCCGCGAGCGGCAGCATGTACGGCGAACTCGTCCCCTGGATGCGGCGCAGGGACGCGATGACCGTGAGCGCCGCGCCGGCGAGCCCGGCGGCCTCCACGACGAGGACGTCGACGGACCTGGCGTAGTCGCTCGGAGCCAACTTCTGGTCCTCCCGGCGGACCTCCCCGGAGGGGCAGGCGGCGAAGTCGCTCTTCTCCGGGAGAAAACACATGTTCAGGGAATCGGGGCAGTACCACCCCCAGACCGCGAGCCCGCCCGCGCCGAGGAGGACGAAGAAGGTCGCGATGCGCAGGATGATGCTGAGGCTGCGCACCCTGCTGAACTCGCCGTCCAGGGCCTCGTAGGAGGCGCTCTGGGCGGAGACGAGCAGTTCACGGTCGCCCGGCAGCCGTTGCCCCGCCTCCACGCGTCCGACGGCCTCGGCCGCCTTCACCCGCAGCGGGTCGTTCGGGCGGAGATGCTGCTCGACATGGCTCAGCACATCGGGGCTGCGTCCGGCCAACTCCTGCTCCGAACACAGCTTGAGCAGCATCACGTCGGTCGCGCGCACATTGGCCCAGGTGCGCTCCAGGGCGGCGGCTCCCGTGAACAGGCGGCGCCGCACGGAGACGGCTTGGCGCGCTTCTTCCAGTTGCCGTGCGATCCCGTCCAGTGTCTTCTCCCGCTGACACTGCTCGGTCGGGTCCTCGACGACTCGGCACCTCTCCCGGGCCGCCTGCTGTTCGAGGTAGAGGATGTGGGCGACGGCCCGCTCGCGCCAGGCCGTTCTGTGCCCCCGGAACATCTCCTCGGCGGAACCGGGGAGTTGAGAACGAGGGGGTCGGGCAGGCTCTTCCACCCGGTCCGGCGGCGGTCTGCGCCTGAGTACGTGTGAGGCGATCCGCAGGAGTACGACGGCGGCGACGCCGTCGCGGGTCCTTCTGGTGCCGTCCGCACCGTCCGCACCGTCCGGGCCGTTCAGGGCTTTCCCGTTGGCCATCCAGACCTCCAGCAAAGACTCCCCTGCTCAGCGTAGGACGGACGGCTGGCCGCTGCACCCAGGCCCGTTTCCCAGCCCGTTTCCGCGCCCGTCCCCCAGCGCCCGTCGCCCGCGCGCTACGCCCCGAGCATCCGCCGCAACAGATCCCGCAGCGTCTCCCGTTCGGCGGCGCTCAGGCCCGCCAGCGGCTCGCGGGCGAAGTCCAGGGAGTTCCGGAGGCTGCCGGCCACCCGGCGGCCCTCGGCGGTGGCGGCCGCCACTTTCACCCGGCGGTCATTGGGGTCGGGGCGGCGCTCCACCAGGCCCCGCGTCTCCAGCCGGTCCACGATGCCGGTCACGTTCGACGGCTCGCAGCGCAGTTTCTGGGCGAGGCGACGCATGGGCAGCGGCTCCAGGGAAAGGAGGCCGAGGAGACGGGCCTGGGCGCCGGTGAGGCTGTGCTCGGCGGCGGCGTCCTCGTACTCCTCGTGGTAGCGGGCCACCACCGCGCCGATGAGTTCGACGACCTCCATGGTCAACGGGTCGATGCGGGGGGTCGTCTTCTGCGTGGGCATGGCTCCGAGGGTACCCCTTTACTTGACAACATGAAATATTCAGGAGCATGGTTGTTTCAGATGCTGAAGTAACCGCACGGTATGTATCACGGTGTGTGCGCACCACGGCATGCCCCTCGCAGCGCAGAAAGGCCGACCCCATGTCCGACACCCCCGCCCTCCCCGCCACCAGCCGTGAATGGCACCTGCTGAGCCGCCCCGTCGGCTGGCCCAAGGACGAGGACTTCGCCCTGGTGGAGGCGGAGATCCGGCAGCCCGGCGCGGGTGAGGTCCTCGTACGGAACAAGTACCTCTCCGTGGACCCGTACATGCGTGGCCGCATGAGCGACGCGAAGTCCTACGTCGCCCCGTTCGAGCTGGGCAAGGTCATGCAGGGCGGTGCGGTCGGCGAGGTCGTCGCCTCGGCGGCCGACGGCATCGCCGTGGGCGACCACGTGCTGCACTTCGGCGGCTGGCGCGAGTACGCCACCTTCGACGCCAAGCAGGCCGTGAAGGTCGACCCGGACGCCGCGCCGCTCTCCACCTACCTCGGCGTCCTCGGGATGACCGGCCTGACCGCCTACGCGGGTCTGCTGCGGGTCGGCGCCTTCAAGGAGGGCGACGCGGTCTTCGTCTCCGGCGCCGCCGGTGCCGTCGGCAGCCAGGTCGGCCAGATCGCCAGGCTCAAGGGCGCCTCCCGCGTCATCGGCTCGGCCGGCTCCGACGAGAAGGTCAAGCTGCTGGTGGAGGAGTACGGCTTCAACGCGGCCTTCAACTACAAGAACGGCCCGGTCTGGGAGCAGCTCAAGGCGGCCGCCCCCGACGGCATCGACGTCTACTTCGACAACGTCGGCGGCGAGCACCTGGAGGCCGCGATCGGCGCGCTCAACCTGCGCGGCCGGGCCGTGATCTGCGGCATGATCTCCCAGTACAACTCGACGGAGCCGACCCCCGGCCCGCGCAACATGGTCAAGATCCTGCAGAACCGCCTGCGCGTCGAGGGCGTCCTCGTCGGCGACCACTACGACCTCCAGTCGCAGTTCGTCCAGGAGGTCGGCCCCTGGGTCGCGTCGGGCGAGCTCAAGTACCGCGAGACGGTCGTCGAGGGCATCGAGAACAACCTGGAGGCCTTCCTCGGCGTCCTGCGCGGCGACAACACGGGCAAGATGATCGTCAAGCTCTGAGCCCCGCCCCGTGACGGTCGCCCGTCCACGGTCGTTGCACAGCGCGGAGTCCGCACTCCTGGACGTGGGGTGCGGACTCCGTCGTGTGCGGCCCCGCCGGTTCGGCGGGGATCAGAGCGCCAGGGCCGCCGTGTGCACCGCCCGTACCAGTCCCGCGTTCTCCGGCGCCGCCCCGCCCGGGAAGGCCATGCGGCGGCGGGTGTAGCCGTAGGCGAGGCCGCTGCGGGGGTCGGCGAAGGCCTGGGAGCCGCCGGCCCCGCTGTGGCCGAAGGTGCCCGCGCCGAGGAACGGGTGGACCAGCTCGGCGGTGGCCTGGAAGCCGAGCCCGAACGCCTTCGGGGCGCGGGCGACGAGGTCGTGGCCGAAGGAGTGGACCTGGCCGATCTCGGCGACCGTGTCGGGCTTCAGCAGCGGCGGGCGGCCGTCCACCGAGCTGATGGCCGCCGCGTACATCCCGGCGAGCCCCCCTGCCGAGCCGACACCGCCCGCCGACGACTGCCCGCTCGCCCGCACGATCCGCGCGTTGGGGAAGTCCGTCAGCTCACCCGGCTCCGGCACCTGGTTGTTGAACGCGATCGACGCCAGCGTGTGCGGGCCGTGCGGCACGGCGTCCAGCTCGGCCTGCTGCGCGGGCGTCGGCGTCATCGGCAGGACGGTCCGGAAGCGGGGCTCGTGCTCGGCCGGCAGCCCCAGGAAGAGATCGAGCCCGTAGGGGGCACGGACCCGCTCCTCGTACACCTCCTGGAGCGTACGGCCCGTCGCCCGCCGTACGACCTCGCCGGTGAGCGCCCCGATGACCAGCGCGTGGTAGCCGAAGGCGGCTCCGGGGCGCCAGTACGGGCGCTGCCCGGCGAGGCGCTCGGCGACGACACGGTCGTCCGCCAGCTCCTCCAGGGTGAACCCGGCATCGGTGCCGATGAGCCCCGCCCGGTGCGAGATCAGCTCCCGCAGGGTCACCGCCCCCTTGCCCTCGGCCGCGAACTCCGGCCAGTAGTGGGCGACTTCGCGGTCCAGCTCCAGCACCCCGTCCTGGACGAGGAGCGCGACGACCAGATGGGCGGCGCCCTTGGTGGAGGAGAACACGCCGTGCAGCGTGTCGCCGCCCGTCGTCGCCTCCTCCACGGGACCCGCCCACAGGTCGACGACCCGCCGCCCGTGCACGTACGCGGTCAACTGGCCCTCGTAGTCGCCCCGTTCACCGGCCACGAACGCGGCGAACTCCTCGCGCACCGCCTCGAAGCCGTCGGCGACCGTGCCGTGCACTTCGGCCGTGACCGCTGCCGTGCCGTGGACGGCGGCCGTCCGGTTTCCCTCGGTCATGCACGCTCCCGTTTCCTTGACGCCCGCTACCGGCTCACCGTCAGCAACGCCCGCCCCATCTGCGGAAATTCCCCCTTCGGGTGGGCGCGGAACAGCGGTTCGGTGCCGAACAGGACCGCGTGCGGTCCGCTGACCACGGACGCCCGGCCCGCCGCTGCCGCCGGGCCACCGGATCCGTCCTCCGACGGCCGCCAGTGCCCGGACACCAGCGGGTTCCCGCCGCCGTACGACTGCTCGACCCGCACCCCGTCGCCCAGTCCGGTGAACCACACGGGCGCGTAGACGAAGCTGTGGTCCGGCGCCCCGCCGGTCACCGCGCCGCCCGCGTTCACCACGCGCACCACGCCGTTGGCGTCCCCGTTGCCCTGGACCGCCGTGGCCTTAAGCCGCCCGGTGGCCGTGGCGAGCGCCGCGCCGGCCGCACCCCGGCCGACCAGCCCGTGCGTGGAGAGGAAGCCGGTCAGGCCCGTACGGGCGGATTCGTTCAGAGCGCCGTACGACAGGCCCGACGACACGAACAGCACGTCGGCCCGGGACCAGTCGAAGCCCGCGTTGAGGACGGCCGTCGACACCGGGACCACGTCGAAGTTCATCTCGCGCAGCGCGAACAGCTCGCCCGCCGTGACGGCGGCGGCCACCCGGACCGGACGCAGGGGCGTGCCCTTCAGCGCGCCCTTGGCCGCCTCGAAGACCACGTCGTGGGACCGGGCGAGCGCCTGGGCCTTCCGCCGCGCCGAGGACGGCACGAGCGCGCTGCCGTCGGCCGCCTGACGTACCGAAACACCGTCCTTGAGAAGGGAGTTGAGGGCGGCGATCTCCTGCGGGGAGTCGAGCCGGAGGCGCAGGTTGCCGCGCGGCGCGACCTGACCCACACGGGCGGCGGACGTCACCGGCCGGTCCGGCACGGCGGACGGACGACCGCTGTGCGCCGCCACCACGGTGGCGCCCCACAGCCGTCCCAGGCTCCAGCCGGAGATGTCGTACATCGCCGAGACCTTGCCGCTGATGTCGGTGCCGTCGGCGAGCAGCACATTGGCCATGCCACGCTTGGGCTGACGCAGGTCGACGACGTACGACCCCTTCGCGTACGACCGGCCGCCGAGCCGGAAGGCGCGGGTCGCGCGGGTCACGCGGACGTCGTTGGCGAGCAGGTGGTCGACCAGTCGCGCGGCGGCCGTGGCGGAGCGCTGCCCGCCACCCGCGGGGACGACGTAGGCGCGCGGGAAGTCGGTCGTGTAGACGTCCTCGGGGCCGATGCCGGGCACGCCGGGGACGGTCTCCGCCGAGACCGGGACCTGGGCGGCGCCCGCCGCGCCGCGCCGGAACACCTCGATCTGGTCGGCGACCAGCGAAGTCCGCTTCTCCCGTACGAAGTCGAGGGTCGCGCGCAGGGCCGCGCCCGCCACGTCGACGTTGATCGCGGACCGGCGGCGCAGTTCCTCGACCGGCAGCGACTCGTACGCCGCGTTGTTCACCTGGAGCGGGATCTCCACGGTGTGCGCGGCGACCGCGCCGTGGAAGGCCGCGTACTGCGGGGTGAAGATCGGCGGCCAGTCGTCCCACCCCTCCTCCGAGTCGCGGAACGGGATCTGCACCGGGTCGACGCCGTCCTTCGCGGGGGTGTGACCGAGGCCGTTGACGGCGGACTCCATGCGGAGCGCGTTCGCGTAGGTGTTCTTCAGGAAGAGGTCGTACTCGTAGTTCTCGCCGTGCGGGGGAGTGGTCGGCTCGATGAGCGTGCCGTTGACGTACCCGTGCAGGTCGAGCATGACGACGGGCTGCTTGTCGATCTGGATCCGCCGCATCGCCCGCACCTCGGGCTGCGAGGCGGTGACGAAGTCCCGGTTCATGTCGAAGCCGACCGCGTTGGCGCGGGTGCCCGCGATCCGGCCGTCCGGGTTGGCGGTGATGTTGAAGTACAGCCGGGAGTGGGCGAGCAGGTCCTTCGTCCGGGCGTCGGTCGCCGTCGCGAGCCGCTCGATGAGCTTCAGGGACGCGTCGGTGCCCTCCCACTCGTTGCCGTGGATGTTGTTGTTGAAGAAGACGGGCGCCTTGTACGTCTTCCTGATCTCCGGGCTCCTGGCGGCCGACCGGGGCGCGGACTCGATGAGTTCGCGCATCCGCGCCTGGTCGCGGGCCTGCCGCGCTGTCTCGGGGGCGGTCACGGTGACGAGGTAGAGCCGGTGGCCGCCGGCCGACCGGCCCGCGATCTCCACGCTCACCCGGTCGCCGAGCCGCTGGAGGGCGTTCAGCTTCGGCGCGATAGCGTGGTACGGGGTGAGCCCCAGCTTGAGGGACTTGTCGGCGGGGTTCTCCGGGTCGGGGGAGAGGACCTGCTCACGGGGGTAACCGCGGCTGGAACCGGCCGTGTCGGCGAGGTCGGCGACCGGTTGGGCCAGGGCCCGCCGGGTCGCGCTCGCCGGGGCCTGGGCGGCGCCCGGCGACAGGGCCGAGCCCTCACGGACCGGCGGCTTGGGGTCGGCGCCCGCGGGATGCGGGGCGACGAGCAGGGATCCTGCGGTGACGGTGACGGCGGCGACGCTGAACAGTGCGGATCTCGGGCCGGGTCTCGGCGGACGCACGCAACCTCCTGGAGTGGGGTTCCTTCTGAAGCGGTTCCTACGACGTGCCGGTGCGGGTGACCACAGGTGGTCTACATGTTCGACTCCCGGGCAACAAGAGGGCACAGACGACACAGGCACTCAGGAAACTCCGTAACCTAGGGGGCATCCCTACTTGCCTAAAAGCTTTAGGAAACTGCATCATCGTCACTGTCGAACGGATCGGAAGGACGGGGTCGGGGCATGGCACGCGCGGGGCTCAGCCCGGAACGTCTCGCCCTGGCGGGCGCCGAGTTGGCCGACGAGATCGGTTTCGACGAGGTGACCGTCTCGGAGTTGGCCCGCCGCTTCGACGTGAAGGTCGCGAGCCTGTACTCGCACGTACGCAACTCCCAGGACCTCAAGACCCGGATCGCTCTCCTCGCCCTGGAGGAGATGGCCGACCGGGGCGCCACCGCACTCGCCGGCCGCGCCGGGAAGGACGCCCTGGCGGCCCTGGGCGACGTGTACCGCGACTACGCCCGCGCGCACCCAGGCCGGTACGCGGCGGCCCGGCTGAGACTCGACCCCGAGGCGGCCGCGGCGAGCGCCGGCGGCCGGCACGCACAGATGACCAGGGCGATCCTGCGCGGGTACGACCTCACCGAGCCGGACCAGACCCACGCCGTCCGGCTCCTCGGCAGCGTCTTCCACGGCTACGTCAGCCTGGAGGCGGCCGGCGGCTTCAGCCACAGCGCCCCCGACTCGCAGGAGAGCTGGGAACGCGTCCTGGACGCCCTCGACGCCCTGCTGCGCAACTGGCCGCCACCGCCGCCCGGTTGCCCTCCGGGAGCCCCGCCGCCGGCAACGGCCGCCCGGTCGACCTGAGGGCGCCCCGCCGCCGACCACCGCCGAACCCACCCTCCCCCCGCCGATCGTCAGGTTGCGCCATGACCTCCCCCTGGATCACCACCCCCATCACCGCCGACCTCCTGCGCGGCGCCCTGGAGCTGGAACGCACCGAACACGGCGTCCTGCCGCACCGGTTGCCCGCCCGGGCCCGCGCCCAGTGCACCGATCCGCAGCTGGCCACGGTCGAGTCCCAGCCCTCCGGCGTACGCCTGGTCTTCCGCACCCGCGCCACCGCCGTCGAACTCGACGCCCTGCGCACCAAGCGGACCTACGTGGGCGCCCCACCCCGCCCGGACGGCCTGTACGACCTGGTCGTCGACGGTCGCCCGACCGCCCGGGGGAGTGTGCCGGACGGCAACACCCTGACCATCGACATGACCACCGGTACGGCGGAGCACCGGACGGGCCGGCCCGGCACGGTGGCCTTCTCCGACCTCCCCGCCGGCCTCAAGACGGTCGAGATCTGGCTCCCGCACAACGAGACCACCGAACTCGTCGCCCTGCGCACCGACGCCCCCGTCGAGCCCGCCCCCGACCCGGACCGCCGGGTCTGGCTGCACCACGGCAGCTCCATCAGCCACGGCTCCGACGCCGCGAGCCCCCTCGGCATCTGGCCCGCGCACGCCGCCCGGCTGGCCGGCGTCGAACTCGTCAACCTCGGCTTCGGCGGCAGCGCCCTCCTCGACCCCTTCGTCGCCCGCGCCATCCGGGACACCCCGGCCGACCTGATCAGCGTCAAGATCGGCATCAACCTCGTCAACCACGACGCGATGCGGCTGCGCGCCTTCACCCCGGCCGTGCACGGCTTCCTCGACACGATCCGCGAGGGCCACCCCACCACCCCGCTCCTCGTCGTCTCCCCGATCCTCTGCCCCATCCACGAGGACACCCCCGGCCCCAGCGCCCCCGACCTCACCGGCCTCGCCGAGGGCGGCCTCCGCTTCCGCCCCATGGGCGACCCGGAGGACCTCACCCCCGGCCGGCTCACCCTCCGCGTCATCCGCGACGAACTCGCGTCGATCGTGGCCCGCCGCACCCCGGAGGACCCCCACCTCCACTACCTCGACGGCCTCACCCTCTACGGCGAGCAGGACGCCACCACGTTCCCCCTCCCGGACGACCTCCACCCGGACGCGGAGACCCACCACCTGATCGGAGATCGCTTCGCGGAGCTGGCCTTCTCGACAGGGGGCGCCTTCGCCCCGTAAGGGGAAGTGCGGGGAACTGCGCGAACAGCCACGCACGACCCGCGCGTACGCTCCCGGGGAAGGCCCCCGCACCACTGCTGGGTAAAGTTCGCCCCATGCGCGATCTAGGGGTGGGTTTCCAGTACCTCGTCCAGGGCCAACGCTGGGTGGCCAGGCACGGGAAGCAGTACGGCTTCGGCCTGATCCCGGGCCTCATCACCCTGGTCCTCTACATAGCCGCCCTGGTGGCCCTCGCCGTCTGGGGCCCCGACTTCGTCACCTGGGCCACGCCCTTCGCGGACGACTGGTCCAGCCCCTGGCCCGGGCTCTTCCGCGGCTTTCTCACGGCCGTCCTGTTCGCCCTGGCCCTGGCCCTCGCGGTCATCACCTTCACCGCCGTGACCCTCCTCATCGGCCAGCCCTTCTACGAGAACCTCTCGGAGAAGGTCGACCGGGACGTCTCACCGGACGGCACCGCCCCGGAGTCCGACCTGCCGCTGTGGCGGGAGCTGTGGATCTCGGCCCGGGACAGCCTCCGGGTCCTCCTGCGGGCGCTGGTCTGGGCGATCCTGCTCTTCGCCCTCGGCTTCGTCCCGTTCATCGGCCAGACGGTGGTCCCGGTGATCGGCTTCTTCGTCACCGGCTTCTTCCTCACCGAGGAGCTGACCGCCGTCGCCCTCCAGCGCCGAGGCGTCGAACTCCGCGACCGCCTCACCCTCCTGCGCTCCCGCAGGACCCTCATCTGGGGCTTCGGCACCCCGCTGGGCCTCGCCTTCGTGGTGCCGTTCGTCGCCGTCTTCCTGATGCCGGGCGCGGTCGCGGGCGCCACCCTCATGGCCCGTGACCTGCTGGGCGAGGAGACGACCGGCGAGGACGAGCGCAACCGCGTCCCCGCCGCCCACCACCCCGCCACCCCGCCCGCGTTCCGCAAGCCGGAGGTCGGCGCGTGAACGAGATCCTCGCCGTCGCCGTCATCACCGTCCTCGCGGTCATCGCCCCCGGCGCCGACTTCGCCATGGTCATCCGCAACAGCTACCTCTACGGCCGTGCGACCGGCCTGCTCTCCGCGACCGGCGTCGCGGCCGGCGTCCTCGTGCACGTCACGTACACGATGCTCGGCGTGGGCCTGCTGATCGCCTCCTCCACCTTCCTGTTCACGGTGATCAAGCTGGTCGGCGCGGCCTACCTCGTCTACATCGGCGTCCGCACCTTCCGCACCCGCGACGAGGTCACCGTGGACCTGGCCCGGCCGACCGCGGCCGTGACCCCGCTCGCCGCCCTGCGCTCCGGCTTCCTGACGAACGTCCTCAACCCCAAGACGACCCTCTTCGTCGTCTCGACGTTCGCCCAGGTCGTCAGCCCCGGCACACCGCTGGTCCAGCAGGCGGGCTACGGCCTGTTCATGGCCCTCGCCCACCTGCTGTGGTTCGGTGTCGTCGCCGTGTTCTTCTCGCACGACCGGATGCGTGCCGTGATGCTGCGCGGCCAGAAGGCGCTGAACAAGGCCATCGGCTCCGTCCTGGCCGGCCTCGGCATCAGCCTCGCGTTCGCCCCGTCGCACTGACGGAAGCGTCGGCCGAGGTACCCACCCCGGAATCCACCGAGGCCTCCAGGGCCACCCGCACGATCTCCCGCACCTGGGCGATGATGTCCAACCGGTTCCGCACGAAGTCGGGATCGGTCACCGTCCCGGTCGCCGGGTCGGTGTTGCCGGTCCCGAACTGCAGGACGGGCGTGTGCACATGCCCGCCCGGCAGCGAGGAGCCGAGCCCCAGCCGGTCGCGCAGGAGCGTCGCCCGGTAGGCGATCTCGTTGGAGAGGTAGTCGCCGCCGCCCCCGGCCCGCGCGGTCGAGCCCGGCGTCGGCCCGTTCGGGCGGACGACCGCCGCCGTACCGCCGGCCGGTATCTCGGTCACGCTCGTGTTGTCGTAGACGGGGAAGCGCCCGGTCTGCGCGGCGACGATGTCCGCGTACGGCAGGGTCGTGGAGGTCCACTGGGGCTGGGTGGCGGGGTCGGCCACCGGGATGGTCCCGGTCACGCCGATGTTGTCGTTGTCACCGAAGCCGCCGCGCCAGGCCCCGTTGGTCCGCTCGATGTCGAAACGGCCCACCCGGCCCTGGCTGACGGTCGCGAAGAGATCCACGCGGGGCAACCGGCTCCCGAGCGTCCGCTCGACCGTGCCGTCCGCGAAGTCCTGCCAGCGGACGGGGAAGACGGCCGTCTCGACGCGGGCGAGCCCTTCGGCGGTCCGGATCACCGTCCCGTCGAGGGCGAGCGCCGTCGCCCCGGACGGGTTGGAGATGCGGACGTCCCGGTCCAGCGTGAAGGGATCGAATCCGGTGACGAGAACCCGCTTCACCCCCTCGCCGCCGTGCGGAAAGCGCAGGGAGTCCTGTCCGCGCGAAGTCCTCTCCAACGTGTCCAGCAGCCGCGCCCTCTGACCGTCACTCAGCTCGAACGACGGCTCCCAGCCGCGTACTTCCCGTGTCATGCCGAGCCGCGCCCAGTACAGCGGACGGTCGTCGTCCCGGCTCAGATCGCCGACCGCGGGCCCCCGCCCCTGGGCCCGGTCCACGGCCCGGGTCCACAGCCGTTCGCCCTGCCGTGCGACGATCCGCTCGGCCTGCGCGTACGACCGCGTCCCGTCCAGGGCCCGCGCGAACTCCGGTGCCACGGTGTCGAATCCGGACCGCCGCAGGATCTCCTGGGGCACGGCCCGGTCGAGCCGCAGCTCCTCGACGGTGGGGGCCGCGGCCGCGGAGACCGCTGCCGCCGTCGAGGGCGAGGCGGAGGCGGAGGTGGGGGCGCTCAGCCCGGCGAGCAGAGCCGCCAGCACTGTCGTCGCTCCGCGTGCACGCCGATGAGTCAGTGGGGAAGTCAAGGGAGTTCGGGTCCTTCCGTCGCTGTTCGGTGCCGTGGGGGTGTCGCTCCGGACGGCGGAAGTATCGCGTGACGGAAGGGGCGCGCGCCACGCCCGGCGCGCCGGGCATCTCAGTCGGCTGCCGACTCAGTCGACGTCCTCGCCCAGCAGCGCCAGGAAGTCCCGGAACGCCCCCGGCATGTCCACCGTGCCCGGGTCCAGCAGCCACTGGTACTGCAGACCGTCCATCACGGCCACCAGCAGCGGCGCCGCGCGCTCCGGGGTGAGCCCGCTCGGGAGGCGGTCGCCGTACTCGGCGCGCAGCACCTCGGCCATGGAGCCCCGCACTCGCCCGTACCGCTCGGTGAAGAACTCGCGCGCGGGATGCCCCTCGGTGACGCTCTCGCCGAGCAGCGCGGAGAAGGTCTGCACGATCCCGGGCCGCATGGCGTTGTACTCGACCAGGGAGCCCAGCAGATCGAGGCGCAACGGGCTGTCGGGCACGGCGTCCCACCGGTCCCGCTCCCGCAGGACGGCGACGAGCAGCGCCTCCTTGGTGGGGAAGTAGTGCAGCAGCCCCTGCTGGGTGAGTCCGACGCGCTCGGCGACCGCGGCCATGCTCGCGCCCCGGTAACCGCGCTCGGCGATCACCTCCAGCGTCGCCAGCACGATCTCCGCGCGCCGCTCCTCACCCTTCACGCTCCTGGTTCCCCTGGTGCCGCTCATGCCGTCACCGTACGGCATCGGAGCCCGCCGGACCGGCGTGAATATAACGGCAACATAACGAAACCTACTAATCTACAGGTGATGCGTGCACGATGGCGGAGACGGAGAACGTGACTCGAAGAGGAGGCACCGCGATGGCGGCAACCCCGGGCACCCGCCCCACCCCGGCCGACGAGGCCCGCGAAGCGGCCGTGGAGAAAGCCCTCGCCAGGCTGGACCTGGACGCCAAGGCGAGGCTCCTCTCCGGCCAGGACATGTGGACCCTGCCCGCGCTGCCCGAGATCGGCCTGCCCTCGCTGGTCATGTCCGACGGCCCCATCGGCGTCCGGGGAGTGCGCTGGACCGCCGAGGACCCGTCCGTCGCGCTGCCCTCCCCGACCGCCCTGGCCGCCACCTGGGACCCCGAACTCGCCCGCCGCGCAGGGGTGTTGCTGGCCCAGGAGGCCCGCCGCAAGGGCGTCCACGTCCTGCTCGCCCCCACGGTCAACCTGCACCGCTCACCGCTGGGCGGCCGCCACTTCGAGGCGTACAGCGAGGACCCGTACCTCACCGGCGAGATCGGCTCGGGCTATGTGACGGGCGTGCAGTCCGGCGGCGTCGGCACCACGGTCAAGCACTTCGTCGCCAACGACGCCGAGACCGACCGCTTCACGGTGGACAACCTGGTCTCCGAACGCGCCCTGCGCGAGCTGTACCTGGCCCCGTTCGAGGCGATCTTGGCGGGCGCCCACCCCTGGGGCATCATGACCGCCTACAACCAGGTCAACGGCACCACCATGACCGAGCACCGCCACCTCGTGAACGAGGTCCTGCGCGGCGAGTGGGGCTTCGAGGGCTTCAACGTCTCCGACTGGACGGCGGCACGCTCGACGACCGACGCCCTCACCGGCGGCCTCGACGTCGCCATGCCCGGCCCGGTCACCGTCTACGGCGAGCCCCTGGCCGCCGCCGTCCGCGCCGGCGAGGTCACGGAGGCCGAACTCGACGAGGCGGTCCGCCGCGTCCTGCGCCTGGCCGCCCGCGTCGGCATCCTGGAAGGCGCCGACCCGGTGGTCACCGAACTCCCCGCCCCCGTCGACGGCGAGGCCCTGACCCGCGAGATCGCCCGCCGCTCCTTCGTCCTCGTCCGCAACGACGCACCGGCCGGCCGGCCGGACGCTCGGGCGGCCCTCCCCCTCGCACCGGGCTCGACGGTCGCCCTCAGCGGCGCCGCGGCCCGCGACGCCCGCGTCCTCGGCGGTGGCTCGGCCATCGTCTTCCCCTCCCGCGTCGTCTCCCCGCTCGACGGCCTCACCGCCGCCCTCCCCGAGGGCGCGCTGACGTACTCCGTGGGCGCGGACCCCAACGAGGAACTGGCCGTCGCCGACAAGGGGTTCACCCTCCGGGCCGTCTGCCGAGACGTCTCCGGCACGGTCATCGGCACCCGCTCCGCCCCCAACGGCCACATCCAGTGGATGGGTTCGGACCTTCCCGACGGCGTCACCCACACCACCCTGCACACCGTCGAGATCACCGGCACCTTCACCCCGCGCGAGACCGGCACCCACACCTTCGGCGTCAAGGGCCTCGGCGCCTACACCCTCACCGTCGACGGCACCACCCACTTCGACGGTGTGCGGACCACCGACACCGACGACCCCTTCGTGTCGTTCTTCGGCGCCCCCGTCCCCCTGGCCCGGGTCGACCTGACCGAGGGCACCCCGGTGCGGGTCTCCCTCACCCATGTCGTGGAGCTCGCCCCCGACACCCCCATCACGATGCTCGCCTTCTCGCTCTGCCACCAGGGCCCGCAGCGCGACCCCGACGACCTGATCGCCGAGGCCGCCCGGGCCGCCCGCGCCGCCGACACGGCCGTCGTCGTGGTCGCCACCACCGAGCGCGTCGAGTCCGAGGGCTTCGACCGCGAGAACCTCCGCCTGCCCGGCCGCCAGGACGACCTGGTCCGCGCGGTGGCCGCCGCCAACCCCGCCACGGTCGTGGTCGTCAACGCGGGCTCCCCGGTGGAACTCCCGTGGCGCGACGACGTGGCCGCCGTCCTCCTCACCTGGTTCCCCGGCCAGGAGGGCGGCGCCGCCCTCGCCGACGTCCTCACCGGCACCCACGAGCCCGGCGGCCGCCTCCCCACCACCTGGGGCGACCTGTCCGAGGCCCCCGTCACCCAGGTCACCCCCACGTCCGGCGAACTCGCCTACGACGAGGGCGTCTTCATCGGCTACCGGGCCTGGGACAAGGAACACAGGACCCCCACGTACCCCTTCGGCCACGGCCTCGGCTACACCGACTGGACGTACGAGTCCCTCGACGTCAGCGGCACGACGGCGACGGTACGGGTACGCAACTCGGGCACCCGCGAGGGCCGGGAGACCGTCCAGCTCTACCTGGCCCCCACGACCCCGGACGAGAACCGCCCGACCCGCTGGCTGGCGGGCTTCGCGACGGTGGAGGCGGCCCCGGGCGAGACGGCGGAAGCCGTCGTCCAACTCCCGCGCCGCGCCTTCGAGATCTGGGACGAGAACACCAACGCGTGGGTGTACATGGAGGGTTCGTACGAGGTGGCAGCGGGCCGTTCGATCGCCGACCGCCGCATCACGGTGACGGTCGAGGCATAGGGACTCACCCGCACCCGACCCACCTACGCACGCACCCCGAACCCATAAACCGTCTCCGACCGGTGGACGCCGCCCGGCCGCAACTCCGTACTCGGGAACCGCGGCCGGTTCGGCGAGTCGGGAAAGTGCTGGGTCTCCAGCGCGATCCCGTCCCCGGGCCCGAAGGGCCCCTCCAGATGATCCGCCGTGTAGAGCTGCATCCCCGGCTCGGTCGTCGCCACGCCCAACACCCGTCCCGACCCCGGCTCCCACAGCTCGGCGACGGGCTCGGCGCCCTCCGTGACCCCCTTGTCGAGCACGAAGTTGTGGTCGTACCCGCTCCCCACCTTCCGCGCCACCCGGAAGTCGAACCGGGTCCCCTCGACGTCCGCCGGCTCGCCGGTCGGAATCAGATCCGCGTCGACCGGCGTCACCCGCGACGCGTCGATCCGCAGCTCGTGCCCACCGGCAGGCCCCGACGTCGCCCCGGCCAGGTTCCAGTACGAGTGATTGGTCAGGTTCACCACGGTCGGCGCGTCCGTGACCGCCTCGTACGCGATCCGCAGCGCGCTCCCGTCCTCCGCCAGCGTGTACGTGGCCGAGACCTCCAGCCGCCCGGGGAACCCCTCCTCCCCGTCCGGGCTCACCCGCGACAGCCGCACCCCGGCCCCGCCCGCGACGCCCTCCGCCTCCCACACCCGCTTGTCGAAGCCGAGCGGACCGCCGTGCAAGGAGTTCGGCGGGTCGTTGCGCACCAGCTCGTACACCCGCCCGTCGAGAGTGAACCGGCCGCCGGCGATCCGGTTGGCGTACCGGCCGATGAGCGCCCCGAAGAACGGCCCTTGATGGCGCAGGTACCCGTCGAGGCCGGCGAACCCCAGCACCACGTCGGCGGTCCGCCCGTCCCGGTCGGGAATCTCCACGGACTGCACGATCCCGCCGTACGTCAGAACGCGCACCCGCGTCCCGCCCCGCTCCAGCGTCCACCGACGCACGGCCGTGCCGTCGGGAAGTGTGCCGAAAGGTTCGCTCATGAGCGAAACCCTAGGTCACGACTCCTTGGCGCTGACGATCCGGTACGCGATCTCCGCCAGCCGCGCCTGCCCGTCCACGCTCGGATGGAACCAGTCCCACTGGCTGAGCTGGGCCCGCCCGAAGCGGTAGTCGAAGACGGCGTCCCCGTCGTACCGGCAGTGGCGGTCCTTCGCGCAGACCTCGCGCAGCACGTCGTTGTACGCCTCCACCCGATCCTGCACCGCGTCGCGCCGCTGCCCGGCCGCCGTGGTGAGGGCGTCCGGGTCGGCCAGCATCGACGGGCAGATGCCCAGCTTCCACACCTGCTTGCCGACCTGGCTGGTACGGCCCTCGGACCACAGCCGCTTCAGATCCGGCACGCTCGCCACGAACACCTGTGCCTTGGGCAGGGCGTCCCGCAGCGTCGCCATCGAGTCCTCGAAGTCCGCGCGGAAGTCGGCCACCGGCGTCATGGCGGCGACGGTCGCGCGGCACGCGTCGTTCGCGCCGACCATCACCGTGACCAGCTCGGGCTCACGGGTCACCGCCCGGGCCATCTGGTTCGGCAGGTCGGCCATCCGGGCCCCGGTGACCGCGTAGTTCCAGCTCCGCTCCAGTGCTCCGGAGCGCCCCAGCAGCCGTACGGCGAGACTGTCGACGGAGACGTCGGTGCCGGTCGCCCAGGACACCTCGGGGCAGTCGGAGAGGACCTTGCACGCGTCGAAGCCCCGGGTGATGGAATCCCCCACGGCGACCAGCGACTCGGGGGTGCTGTCCCAGGCCGGTGTGGGCGTGGCCGACGCGGCGGCGCGCGGGCCCGTCCCCTCGGGGCCGGGGGAGTCGCCGCCGGTGGCGTCGCACCCGGTCACGGCCAGCAGGACCGCCGCCGAGACAGCGCCCCACACCGCCCTCGATCGGTGGCGTCGCTTCCGCATCCCCTGGTCCCCTCGTCGGTCCTACACGTGCAAGTTCCCACCCATGACAACGCCCGGGAGTTCCCGACACGGGAGACCGACGAGAACGATGAGGCGAAAGGTGCAACTGTTCCGTACCGCACACGCGTCCCCCCGGGTGAAACAGCGCCGCGTCCTGGCGTCGGCTCCGACGGTACGTCACACTCCTTGCCCCGCCGCACGGTAGCCTCGCCACGTGGCCGCCCTGCCACTGCCGTTCCGTCAAAAGACAAGATGCCCTGCTCTGTGGAGGCCCCGGTGACGACACGTGGAGTCCTGTACGTGCACTCCGCGCCGCGTGCGCTGTGCCCGCACGTCGAGTGGGCCGTCGCCGGTGTCCTCGGGACCCGCGTGAACCTCGACTGGATCCGCCAGCCGGCCGCCCCGGGCACCTGGCGCTCCGAGTTCTCCTGGCAGGGCCAGGCCGGCACCGCCTCCAAGCTGGCGTCCGCACTGCGCGGCTGGCACCTCCTGCGTTTCGAGGTCACCGCCGAGCCCTGCGCCACCGCCGAGGGCGAGCGCTACAGCTGCACCCCCGATCTCGGCATCTTCCACGCCGTCACCGGCATCCACGGCGACATCCTCATCCCCGAGGACCGCCTGCGCGCGGCGCTGCTCCGCAGCCAACGAGGCGAGACCGACCTGGAGGCCGACCTCTCCAAGCTCCTCGGCAAGCCCTGGGACGACGAGTTGGAGCCGTTCAGATACGCGGGCGAGGGCGCCCCGGTCCGCTGGCTCCACCAGGTGGTGTGAGGAGCGCCCCGTCAGGGGCGCGGGGCTGTGTCGATATGCGGCTCCGCCGCGCGGGCGCGACAAGCCCCCACCGGCCGGCAGCCGGCTGACAACGGACGCACAACGACGAGTGGCCCGCCCCCCAACCCGGGGTACGGGCCACTCACCGTTCACGGCGGAAAATCAGACCGTCCGGAACGCCAGCACCACGTTGTGCCCACCGAACCCGAACGAGTCGTTGAGGGCGGCGATGCGGCCCTCGACCGGCAGCTTGCGAGCCTCACCCCGCACGATGTCGGCGTTCGCCTCCGCCTCGGGGTCCAGGTCGTTCACATTGATCGTCGGCGGAGCCACCCGGTGGTACAGCGCGAGCACCGTCGCCACCGTCTCGACACCACCGGCGCCGCCCAGCAGATGCCCGGTCATCGACTTCGTCGCCGACACCGCGAAGTGGTCGGTGTCGTCGCCGAACACCTTCCGCAGCGCCTTCAGCTCCGCGATGTCACCGGCCGGCGTCGACGTCCCGTGCGCGTTGACGTGCACGATCTCCGCCGGGTCCAGGTCGGTGCTGTCCAGCAGGTTCTGCAGGGCGTGGGCGATGCCCCGCCCCTCCGGCTCCGGCTGCACGATGTCGTGGCCGTCGGCGGAGATGCCCTGGCCCACGGCCTCGGCGTAGACCCGCGCACCCCGCGCCGCCGCGTGCTCCGCCGACTCCAGGACGACGACACCGGCGCCCTCGCCCAGGACGAAGCCGTCACGGCCGGTGTCGTACGGACGGGAGGCGCCCTGCGGGTCCTCGTTGTTCTTGGACATCGCCATCATGTTGCCGAACGCGGCGATCGGCAGCGGGTGGATGGCGGCCTCGGTACCACCGGCGATCACGACGTCGGCGCGGCCGGTGCGGATCATCTCGATGGCGTAGCCGATGGCCTCGGCGCCCGACGCGCAGGCGGAGACCGGGGTGTGCACACCGGCGCGCGCGCCGACGTACAGACCGACGTTGGCCGACGGGCCGTTGGGCATCAGCATCGGCACGGTGTGCGGGGAGACGCGGCGTACGCCCTTCTCCTTCAGCACGTCGTACTGGTCCAGCAGGGTCGTCACACCACCGATGCCGGAGGCGATGACCGCGCCGACACGGTCCGCGTCGACGGTGCCGTCGTCGGCCGAGGTCTCCGAGTAACCGGCGTCGGCCCACGCCTCCTTGGCCGCGATCAGCGCGAACTGCGCCGAGCGGTCCAGTCGGCGGGCCTGCGGCCGGGGGATGACCTCGGTCGGCTCCACGGCGATCTGCGCGGCGATGCGGACCGCCTGGTCGGCGGCCCACTCCTGCTCCAGGGGACCGACACCGGACTTGCCGGCGACCAGCCCCTCCCAGGTGGAAGTCGCGTCGCCACCCAGCGGTGTGGTTGCGCCGATACCGGTGACGACCACGGTGCGATTGGTCGAGCTCACGGGAATGTTCTCCAACGGTTACGAGGATTCAGCGGCGCCACCGCCGGGTGGCGGGGCAAACGGACTGCTCCGCGGGGGATCGGGCCGGACCCGATCCGCCGGATCAGCCCTGGTGCTTGAGGATGTACTCGGTCGCGTCGCCGACCGTCTTGAGGTTCTTGACGTCGTCGTCCGGGATCTTGACGTCGAAGCGCTCTTCGGCGGCGACGACGACCTCGACCATGGACAGCGAGTCGACGTCCAGGTCGTCGGTGAAGGACTTGTCCAGCTGGACGTCCTCGACCGGGATGCCGGCGATCTCGTTCACGATGTCGGCGAGACCGGCGACGATCTCTTCCTGGGTGGCGGCCATGTCAGGCGCTCCTTCGTTGTTTTTCAGACGGTTTCGAGAGGGTGGGGCGGCCCGCCGCGTCAGCGGCAGGTTGTGCTGTTCCCGCGCCGGACCACAAGATCCGGCTCGGGTGCCTAGGGGAGGGTAACGACCGTCGCGGCGTACACGAGACCCGCCCCGAAGCCGATGACGAGCGCGGTGTCGCCGCTCTTCGCCTCGCCGGTCGCCAGGAGCCGCTCCATCGCGAGCGGGATCGAGGCGGCCGAGGTGTTGCCGGTGGTACGCACGTCACGCGCGACCGTGACGTGCTCCGGCAGCTTGAGTGTCTTCACCATCGAGTCGATGATCCGCTCGTTGGCCTGGTGGGGGATGAAGACGTCCAGGTCGTCCGAGCTGATCCCGGCCGCGTCCAGCGCCTGCTGAGCGACCTTCGCCATCTCGAACACGGCCCAGCGGAACACCGCCTGGCCCTCCTGCGTGATCGCGGGGAACTTGACGTTGCCCTCGCTGTCGAGCGGGAGCTTCTCGAGGTCACCGATCCGGTACTCGTTCCACGGAACCGTCTGCTTGATCGTGCCGGCCTTGTCGCCCTCGGAACCCCACACCGTCGGGCCGATGTGCGGCTCCTGGGAGGGGCCGACGACGACCGCGCCGGCGCCGTCACCGAAGAGGAAGGCCGTGGCCCGGTCCTCCAGGTCGGTCAGGTCGGACAGCCGCTCGACCCCGATGACGAGGACGTACTCGGCCGAGCCCTCGACGATCATGCCCTTGGCGAGGGTGAGACCGTAGCCGAAGCCCGCGCAGCCGGCCGAGATGTCGAAGGCGGCGGCCTTGGCCGTGCCCAGCTTGTCGGCGATCTCGGTGGCGACGGCCGGGGTCTGGCTGAAGTGCGAGACGGTCGAGACGACGACCGCGCCGATCTGCTCGGCGGAGATCCCGGCGTCTGCGATCGCCTTGCCGGACGCCTCGACCGACATGGCGGCGACGGTCTCCTCGTCGTTCGCCCAGTGCCGGGTCTCGATGCCGGAGCGGGAGCGGATCCACTCGTCGGACGAGTCGATCTTCTCCAGGATCACGTCGTTGGGCACCACCCGGACCGGGCGGTAGCCACCCACGCCGAGGATGCGCGCGTACGGAGCGCCCTTGCCTGGCCTGATCTTCGACATAGCTCCGGGGCTCCTAGTTCTGGTGCTCGGCGATGAGCGCGCGAGCAGCGTCGAGGTCGTCCGGTGTCTTCAGCGCCACCGTCGCCACACCCGGCAGCGCGCGCTTGGCGAGTCCGGTGAGCGTGCCGCCGGGGCACACCTCGACGAGCGCGGTCACGCCCAGCTCCTGGAAGGTCTCCATGCACAGGTCCCAGCGGACCGGGTTGGCGACCTGTCCGACGAGACGGGAGAGCACCTCGGCGCCGGTGGCGACGGCCTGCCCGTCCTTGTTGGAGACGTAGGTGAGCTTCGGGTCCCCGGGGGCGATCTCCTCGGCGGCCTTGGCGAGGGTGTCCACGGCGGGGGCCATGTGGTGCGTGTGGAAGGCGCCCGCGACCTTCAGGGGCACCACGCGACGGACGCCCTCGGGCTTCTCGGCCGTCAGGGCGGCCAGCTGCTCCAGGGTGCCGGCGGCGACGATCTGGCCCGCGCCGTTCACGTTGGCCGGGGTCAGTCCCAGCCGCTCCAGGTGCGGGATCGTCACCTCGGGGTCGCCGCCGAGCAGCGCCGACATCCCGGTCTCGGTGATCGCGGCGGCCTCGGCCATGGCCAGGCCCCGCTTGCGGACGAGAGTCAGCGCGGCGGTGTCGTCGAGGACACCGGCGAACGCGGCGGCGGTGATCTCGCCGACGCTGTGGCCGGCGACCGCGCCGGGCGTCACCTCTCCCAGGGCGGCGGCGGACAGCAGTCCGGCCGCCACGAGCAGCGGCTGGGCCACGGCGGTGTCGCGGATCGCGTCGGCGTCGGCCTCGGTGCCGTAGTGGGCGAGGTCCAGCCCGATGGCGTCCGACCACGCGCCGAGGCGGTCGGCGGCACCGGGGAGGTCGAGCCAAGGAGTCAGGAAGCCGGGCGTCTGGGCGCCCTGGCCGGGAGCGACGAGTACGAGCACTCTCACACTCTCTCTTGGGGACGGCTCAGGCCGCCCGTGGGGACAGGGACGAAGAACACGAGGGGGTTTTGTAGCCCTCCGACAAAACCCTAGAGCTGAGGATCCCCATCCACCAGACGCCCCAGGATCAGCGCGATCCTCAGGGTGAAGGCCGAGCGTACATCGGAGGGCGACCAACCGGTGACGTCAGTCACACGTCGGAGCCGGTAGCGCACGGTGTTGGGGTGGACGAACAGCATCCGGGCCGCTCCCTCGAGGCTCGAGGCTTGTTCGAGGTAAACACTGAGCGTTTCCAAGAGAGCGGAGCCGGCTTCCTCCAGCGGTCTGTAGATCTCCTCCACCAGTTGCTCGCGCGCACTGGGATCACCAGCGATCGCGCGCTCCGGAAGCAGATCGTCCGCCAGAACGGGGCGCGGTGCGTCCTGCCACGCCGAGCACGCCTTGAGTCCGGCGGCGGCGGCCTGCGCGGACCGGGTCGCGGCCAGCAGGTCGGGCACGATCGGCCCGGCCACCACGGGCCCCGCCGCGTACGGTCCGATCAGCGACTTCGCCACCTGCAGCGGGTCGTTGTTCCCGCCGGCGATCACCACGAGGCGGTCGCCCAGCACCCCGGTGAGCACCTGGAGCTTGGCGTGCCGGGCGGCGCGCCGGATGGCCTCCACCGTCAGCTCGCTGTCCCCCTCCGGGGCGGTTCCGAGGACCACACAGACATGGTCGGGGGAGTTCCAGCCGAGCGCGGCGGCCCTGCTCACGGCGCCCTCGTCGGCCTCGCCGCTGAGCACCGCGTTCACCACCAGGGACTCCAGCCGGGCGTCCCAGGCGCCGCGGGCCTCGGCGGCCTGCGCGTACACCTGCGCGGTGGCGAAGGCGATCTCCCGCGCGTAGACGAGCAGGGCCTCGCGGAGCACGCCCTCGTCGCCGGGGGCGGCGACCTCGTCGATGGCGGACTCCATGACCTCGATGGTCGTGCGCACCATCTCCACGGTCTGCCGGAGCGTGATCGCCCGGGTCAGTTCACGCGGCGCGGTCCCGAAGACGTCCGTCGAGATGGCCTGCGGGGCGTCCGGATGCCGGAACCACTCCGTGAAGGCGGCGATACCGGCCTGGGCGACCAGCCCGATCCACGACCGGTTCTCCGGTGGCATCGCCCGGTACCAGGGCAACGTCTCGTCCATCCGCGCGATGGCCTGCGCGGCGAGGCTTCCGGACGACTTCTCCAGCCGCCTCAGCGTCGCGGAGTGCGGATGGGCGTACGGCGCGGTTGCGGATTTGCTGGTTTCGGGTTCGGGCACGGGACAAGACTGCCTTATCGCCGCGCGGGCTCGCGCCGGAGGGGTGCGGGCCGGGCGCACGAGTCCGCCCACGGGGGCGTGCCCACCAGGGGCTGCCGCTCCGGCCCCGCCTTCGGCCCGAGCGGCCTCGTCCGCAAGCGCCGGACGGGCTGGGCGGTGCCGGATCGGAGCTACCTTGGGAACCGTGATGGACCTACGGCGCGCCGGCACGCGCTACCCCGGCGGGGACCCGGAGGCCGGGATCGCCTCGCTGCACGCCTTCTCCTTCGGGGCGCACTACGACCCGGACAACCTGCGGTTCGGCGCGGTCATCGCCTGCAACGAGGAGCGTCTCGCGCCCGGCGCCGGGTTCGACGAGCATCCGCACAGCCACACCGAGATCGTCACCTGGGTCGTCGAGGGCGAGCTGACGCACCGCGACACCACCGGCCACGAGACGGTCGTGCGCCCCGGTGACGTCCAGCGGCTGAGCTCGGCGGGCGGCGTACGCCACGTCGAGCGCAACGACGGCTCGGCGCCGCTGACCTTCGTGCAGATGTGGCTGGCCCCGCTGGACCCGGGCGGCGACCCCGCCTACGAGATCGTGCGCGGCATCGCCGACTCCACCCCGTACGCCGTCCCCGAGGCCGGGGCCATGCTGCATGTCCGGCGCCTGGGCACGGCGGGGGAGCGGACCGCGGTGCCGGACGCGGCGCGGGCGTATGTGCACGTCGTCCGGGGCTCGGTGCGCCTCGGGCCGCACGAGCTGGAGCCCGGGGACGCGGTACGGGCCGCGGACGAGAAGGGGCTGGAGCTGGTCGCGGTCGCCGCCCCGGCCGAGGTGCTGGTGTGGGAGCTCGACGGGTGACGGGCCGTCAGTTCCCGGTGGTCGGCTCCTCCGCGTTGCGCCACACCGTGATGTCCACCGAGACGTAGTCGCTGGGGTCGCCGCTCGGCGCCGAGCCCTGGAAGGTGACCAGCGCCATGTGACCGGAGTCGGTGCGCACACACATCTGGGAGCCCTTGGAGACCTGGCCGAGCTTGACGGCGTCCGTGTACCGGGTCTCGCTCCGGCAGGTCTCGAGGGAACCCTTCTGGGAGTTGTTCAGCAGGACGAGCTTGTCGCTGCTGCTCCCCACCTTCTTCTCCTCGAACAGCGGGTCCGAGTAGTAGTAGAAGTCGCCGTCGTCCTCGTACGACACGCCCATCTCGCTGTCGACGGGCTTGGGCGGGGAGTCCGCGAAGCGCACGTAGTAGTTGCCGGGGATGTTGATGCCCTTGAAGGTGACCGGCTTGGGATCCGACTTCGGTTTCGACGCGGAGTCGCCGCCGGTGCCGGTGGACGCCCCGCTGGAGGACTCGCTCGACGACCCGCTCGACCCGTTCGTCAGGGCGTCCACGAGCGTGGCGCAGCTGCCGAGCAGCGCCACCCCGAGGACCGCCGCGACACCGAGCCCGATCCACTTCCCGGCGCTGCTGCGCGGCGGCGGAACGGGCAGCGGACGAGGAGGCCCCTGCGGATGGCCGTGGCCCTGCGGGTACGGCTGCTGCCAGCCCCCTTGCTGCCAGCCACCCTGCTGCGGGTACGGCGCCGACGGCGGGCCCACCGGACCGGGCGGGGGCGGGGTCGCCGGCCCGGAGTGCATGGTGGGCGCCGCGTGCATCGTCTGAGCCCCGTGGTCCACGGACGGGGGACTCAGCTGGGTGACCGGGGCGGTGGGCGGCGGCGTCTGGGTCGCCGGGGTCGCGGTCGCGGCCGTCCTGTTCCGCTCCGCGAGCAGCTCGGCCGACGCCGAGACCCGCCGGGTGATGTCGGCGCCGATCGCCTCCGGCAGCCACGAGCCCGACTGCACCAGCGGGGTGGGCGACGCCTCCTGGCAGAGGGCGACGACCTCGGCGGGGGAGGGGCGCTCGGCCGGGTCCTTGGCCAGACAGCGCTCGACGAACCGGAGTTCGTCGGCGAGACCGCTGAGGTCGGGCTCCTCGTGGACGATCCGGTAGAGCACGGCGTGCGAGGGACCGTCGCCGTACGCGCCGGCCCCACGGGCGGCGAACGCGGCCACCTGACCGAGGGCGAACACGTCCGACGCGGGGGTGACCGGCTTCCCGGCCGCCTGCTCGGGCGACATGAACGCCGGGGTGCCGATGGAGACGCCGGTGCCGGTCAGGGCGGTCGCGTCGGCGGCGCGCGCGATGCCGAAGTCGATGACCCGGGGCCCGTCGGCGGCGAGCAGCACGTTCGAGGGCTTCAGGTCGCGGTGCACGATGCCGGCGCCGTGGATGACCGAGAGTGCCTCCGCGACGCCGGCGAGCAGCAGCAGGACCGAGTTCAGCGGCAGCGCGCCGTGCTCGGCGACCGCCGCGTGCAGCGAGGGGCCGGGCACATAGGCGGTGGCCAGCCAGGGCTGCGCGCCCTCGGTGTCGTGGTCGAGGACGGGCGCGGTGTACAGGCCCTGCACGCGCTGGGCGGCCTGCACCTCCTGCTTGAACCGGCGCCGGAACTCCGGGTCCTCGCTCAGCTCGGGCCGGATCGTCTTCAGCGCGATCGGGTGCCCGCCCGGCGTGTACGACAGATACACCGTGCCCATGCCGCCGGAGCCGAGCCGCGCCGCGAGCCGGTAGCTCGCCACGGTCGTCGGATCACCGGCCTCCAACGGCCGGAACTGCCCGCCCGCGCGGTCCTCGCTCATGGTCTCCCCCGAAAGCTGTGCGGCTGTTGTGCACGGGGGAGGCTAGCGGACGGAGGGGGCCGCGTGGCCGTCGCAGCGGGCCGTCCCCCCTCTCCGTCGAAGAGTTGTCGCTTCCTTCACGAGTCAGACACCGTTTCCGACCTCCGCGAGCACCGCGTCCGTGAACGGGGTCCAGGCCTCGACCGCCCACGGCCCGAACGCCCGGTCCGTCAACGCGACGCACGCCACCCCGGCGACGGGGTCGATCCACAGGAACGTCCCCGACTGGCCGAAGTGCCCGAAGGTCCCCGGCGACGACGACGTGCCCGTCCAGTGCGGCGCCTTGGAGTCCCGGATCTCGAAGCCGAGCCCCCAGTCGTTGGGGTTCTGGTGCCCGTAGCCCGGCAGGACGCCCTTCGTGCCCGGGTACTGCACGGTCATCGCCGCCGCGACCGTACGCGGGTCCAGCAGCCGGGGCGCCTGCACCTCGGCGGCGAACCGCACCAGGTCCTCGACGGTCGACACGCCGTCCTTCGCCGGGGAGCCGTCGAGCGAGGTGGACGTCATGCCCAGCGGTTCCAGCACCGCCTGCCGCGCGTACTCCGCGAACGGGATGTCCGCCGCCTTGGCCACATGGTCCCCGAGCACCTCGAACCCGGCGTTGGAGTACAGTCGCCGCCCCCCGGGCGGGGCCGTCACCCGGTGCTCGTCGAAGGCCAGCCCGGAGGTGTGCGCCAGCAGATGCCGCACGGTCGACCCCGCCGGGCCCGCCGGCTCGTCCAGCTCGACCGCCCCCTCCTCGTACGCGACGAGCACGGCGTACGCGGCGAGCGGCTTGGTGACCGAGGCGAGCGGGAAGCGGTGCCCGAGGGGACCGTGGGTCCCGAGGACGGTGCCGTCCGCCCGCACGACAGCGGCGGCGGCGGTGGGAACCGGCCAGTTCTCGATCAGGGCGAGGCTCTGCAGTGACATGCCCACGAGCTTAGAACCTGTCGTTCGGGAGCGGCTCAGAGGTTCAGCTGCATCAAGGGGTCGGGCCTGCGCCGGAACCCCATCGCCGCGTACAGGGGCTCGGCCTCGGCGGAGGCCGTCAGATGGACGTGTCGGGCGCCGGCCTCGCGGAACCACGCGACGAGGGTCTCCATACAGGCGCGCGCGTACCCCCGGCGCCGGCAGTCCGGGTCGGTGGCCACGCTGAAGACGTGGCCGACCGCGCCGCGCGGGTTGCCGGGCTTGCCGATCCGGTAGTCGACCGTCCCCACCACCAGCGCCGCCAGCGCGTCCGGGCGCTCCGGATGGTCGACGACGAAGGCCGCGAACTCCCCGTCGGCGCCGTCGAGTCGGCGGCGCAGGACCGGCAGGGACTCGGTGTGCCAGTCGGTCGCGGCGCCCGCTCCCGGGGGCGCCATCGAGTCGAGCATCACCTGGCGCAGCCGGAGCACTTCGGCCGCGTCCTCGGCCGTGGCACGTCGTACGGGACTCATGTCCGCACGCTAGCCAGCGGGTCGACGCCATGTCCTGGTGTTTTCTCACGGATCCGCTTGCTTCGAGCGCACTCCAGGGTTTTAGCGTGGTGGTCATGACGGTGACGCAGACCACGAGTACGACGAGTGTCGAGAGTGCCGACGGTGCTGCCGGTACCGACAGTTGCGCCGGTCCGCCGCTCAAGCCGCGTCGGCCGGACGGGCAGGACAGATACACGATCAGCGAGGTGGTCGACCTCACCGGGCTGACGGCGCACACCCTGCGCTGGTACGAGCGGATCGGGCTGATGCCGCACATCGACCGCTCCCACACCGGCCAGCGCCGCTACCGCAACCGCGACCTCGACTGGCTCGACCTCGTGGGCAAGCTCCGGCTCACCGGAATGCCGGTGGCCGACATGGTCCGCTACGCCGAGCTGGTGCGCGAGGGCGACCACACCTACACCGAGCGCTTCGACCTGCTCAAGTCGACCCGGGACGACGTCCTGTCCCGGATCGCCGAACTCCAGGACACCCTGAACGTGCTCGACCGCAAGATCAACTTCTACGCTGACGCCGGGCGTGCCCTGGCGTCGGAGAGGGCCTCATGACGGACGGCAGGACGACGGGCACGATAGCGACGGCACGGCTGGGCGCGGGCGGCCCCGAGGTCGGCGTCCAGGGCCTCGGCTGCATGGGCATGAGCTTCGCGTACGGCCCCTCGGACGCGGCGGAGTCCAGGGCCACCCTGGAGCGCGCGCTGGAACTCGGCGTCACGCTGTACGACACGGCCCATGCGTACGGCGCCGGGGAGAACGAGCGGTTCCTCTCCCCGTTCTTCCGGGCACACCGTGACGAGGTCGTCGTCGCCACCAAGTTCGGTCTGGCGATCGACCCCGACGACCCGACGAAACGGATCATCCGCAACGACGCCGCCCACATCCGGGAGTCCGTCGAGGGAAGCCTGCGCCGGCTCGACGTCGACGTGATCGATCTCTACTACATGCACCGGCGCGATGTGCGTGTGCCCATCGAGGAGACCGTCGGCGTGATGGCCGAGCTGGTCCGCGAGGGCAAGGTCAGGCAGCTGGGCCTGAGCGAGGTCACGGCCGCCGAGCTGCGCACCGCCCACGCCGTGCACCCCATCGCCGCGCTCCAGTCCGAGTGGTCGCTGTTCAGCCGTGACATCGAGGCGAACGTGGTCCCCACGGCCCGCGAGCTGGACGTCACCCTGGTCGCCTACTCCCCGCTCGGCCGGGGCTTCCTCACCGGTTCCTTCGCCAAGGCGGAGGACCTCACCGCCGACGACTTCCGCCGCCAGCAGCCGCGCTTCACCGGCGACAACGCCGAGGCCAACGCGGCCCTCCTGAACCCGATCCGCGAGGTCGCCGCCTCCCACGGCGCCTCCCTCGGCCAGACAGCCCTGGCCTGGGTCCATCAGCAGTCGGCCTTGCACGGCCTCCCGGTCGTCCCGATCCCGGGCACCCGCAAGTCGGCAAGGGTGGAGGAGAACGCGGCGGCGACGAGGATCGTCCTGGGCGAGGAGGACATGGCCCTGCTGGAACCGATAGCGGCAAAGGTGGCAGGCGACCGCTACGCGGACATGCGCTTCACTTCCGCAGGCAGGGAGTAGGGCAGCACGCCCAAGGGGGCGCGGGGAACTGCGCGACAAGCCACGACGCACCGTCAGTGCAGAACGGCGCTCCCCACGAACGACGCTCGGCTAAAGCTCAGCCAACAACTCCGCCTTCTTCACACTGAACTCCTCGTCGGTGACCAGTCCCGCCTCGTGCAACTCCCCGAGATGCCGGATCCGGTCGGCGATGTCGGCCGGATCCCGCCGGGCGCCGGCCCCGGCGTCGCCCCCGGTCCCGGCGGGCGCCACAGCCGCACCCCCGGCGGAGCGGACCGCGGCCAGGACCGCGGCGGCGAACGGCAACGACTCGTGCACCGGCCCGTACCCCAGCCCGAACACGACCGAGGCGGGATCGTGGTCCGGCTGAGCCGGACGCTCCCCGGACGCGTCGCGCGGCAGCAACCGCAGGTATCCGTCGAAGATCTCCGGCGACCGCCACTCGACCCCACCGAGCGCGCTCACCGGGAAACTCTGGTCCCCGGCCTTCCACTTCGTCGACGACGCCCCCGTCCAGAACCACCGGAACGACACCGAGCGCCCGTCGAACGACGCCTTCCCGTCGTACGCCTTGAACTGCAACGGCGCCTCGGGCGCGGCCACCAGGAACCGTTCCGCCGGCCCGGTCTCGGTCAAGCGGGCCCGCAGCTCGTCGGCGTAGTACTCGGCGAGCGTCTCCCGCTCGGCCGGCAGTACCAGCCGGTACGGGTCGGAGCCCTCCTTGAGCTGGTCCGCCGCCGCCTCCATCAGCGGATCGGCGCCCGGCCGCGGCACGGCACGCAGGACGACGGTGCCTCGCTTCCCGGGTGTCAGTGAAACCCCCGCGATCGCCTCCAGGGGGATGCGTCGTTCACCGAGCGCCTGGAAGAGCTTCGGCGTGCGGATCCCCCGTTCGAAGCGGATGAGGACGGAATCGGACTCGAACTCCCAGGCGGCTTGAAATCCGGCCAGTACGTCACCCATGCGGCTCATCGTATGCGGGCGACGCGGGGAAGTCCCGACCGAGGCGAACCGCACTTTTCTCCTCCTCTACGCGCGTCAGGCCGCAGCGCTGTCGGACAGACCTGTCAGACACGCGTCGTTCTCCGACGCGCACCGCACCGACTCGTACGCGCCGATGCCGATCTCGGCGAAGTTGCGCAGACTCTCGGTACCCGGCTCGAAATAGCCGCTGTGTCCCTGGGCGTCGGCCGCCGACAGGATGCGCGCCCCGAACTCCGTGGAGACCGGGTCGGCGCCGTGGCCGAGCCCGCCGACCTCCAGGTAGGGCACGTCCTGGACCCAGTCGTCGGCGTCCCGCATGGCCCACACCCGGGCCGCCGTCCGCAGTTGCCGGACCGAATCGGCGCGCATCCCGGGGCTGCCCGCGACCGCGATGTCGGTGACCCGCGACGGCAGCGAGCGCGCGGCGACCCCGCACACCACGGAGCCGTAGCTGTGGCACACCAGCGCGACGGTGGAGCCGCCGGGCAGGCTCCGCACCAGCCCGTTCAGCCGGACCGAGCCCTGTTCGGCCCGCAGCGCGGTCGCCGAGTCCAGGCCCAGGCCGTCGGGCGCGGTGTAGTCGGCCCAGGCGATGACGGCCGTACGCGTCCCGCGGCTCGCCGCGCGCTCGGCGTCGTAGAGCGACTCGGCCATGCCGACGGGGGCGGAGTACCGGCGGTTGGTGCGCTGGAAGTTGATCACGTTGGTGTCGACGCCGGGGACGACGATGGAGACGCGCTCGGCCTTGTCGAGGTCGCCGAAGACCTCGGCGACCCGGCCGTTGCCCTTGGGGTCGAACGCGAGGATGTGCCGGTTGCGCACGGCCAGCATGTCGAAGCGGTGCATCCGGCGGCCGGCCTCGAACCGGCCGGTCTCGGAGAGCCGCTTGTCGTGCGTGCGTTCCCGTTCGTGTCGGCTCTGCTGCTTCAGCGCGATGCGGTTGGCCCGGTACCGCAGTTCCACGGGCGCGCCGTTCATGTTGCCGACGGCGAGTGGATAGCGGTGGGCGAGCCGGGTGCGCTGCGGTGCGGTGAGCGAGGCGAAGAAGGCCGCCAGGCGGTGCGGGGGCGATTCGGCGTCCGGCAGTTCACGGCCGTCGAGGTGTCCGCTCTGCCACGCGGAGAGCGACGCCTGGAGCGGCGACTTCTCTCGGTGGCTGCGGATCGCGGTCCAGCCGGTGGTCGCCAGCATCACGAAAACCACGGCCAGCGCCAGTAGTGCGCGCCAGACGTTCAGTTGCGGGGAGGAGTCGAAGGAAGTCACTGAAAGGACACACTAAGAGAACGGAAGGGTCTCGCGTTAACGGAGTGAGGGGGATCACGTTTCGATCACGCCCGTTCCGTACGGTGCGCAGAGAAGGTCCCATTGATGCCCTTGCTGAATTCTTTTCAGTCATTACGCCACTTTTCGGCCAATGAGGGGCGCAGGGCGTCCAGGTGTGCGGCGGTCAGCTCGCGCATCGCCTCCATGCTGAGGTCGCCGCCCAGCGCCCACAGTCGTTCGGTGACGCGCATGACGCCGGCGAACACCGCCACCGCCACGCGCGGCCGGGGGTCGGTCGCCACGTCCAGCCCCTCGCGCTCGGCGATGATCCGCTCGATCTGTCGCCCCACCTCGTCCGCCCGGCGCAGATGCGCGGCCAGCAGGGCGGGCGTCGACTCGACCATGCCGTACGCGCGCAGGTGGAGGTCGAGCGGAACGATCTGGCCGACGGCCGCGCCGAAGGCGTCCCAGCCCTCCAGGACGGCGTTGCGCATCGCCTCCAGCGGGGCCTCGTGCGGGGGCCGGGCGCGCACGGCCGCCAGGAAGTGCTCGTGGGTGAGGCTCACGACCGCGAGCGCGGCCTCCTCCTTGCCCGCGAAGTACCGGAAGAAGGTGCGCTGCGACACATCGACGGCCTCGGCGATGTCGTCGACCGTCGTCGCCTCGTACCCCCGCGTCGTGAACAGCTCCAGCGCCGCCCGCAGCAGCGCGTCGTGGGTGCGCTGTTTCTTCCGCTCGCGCAGCCCGGGCCGCTCGTCCGCCGTCGCCGCCGCAGTCTCCATGAACCCTCGTTTCCACCCGCCCTTGCGGCGAGTGACGTGTCAGTTACCGACTTGTGAATTGGTTTGTCAACTGTCAGTGGCTGTCATTAGCCTCGCGGCATGACTAGTCAGACCACTGTCGACAAGACGGGACCGGGGGACAAGGCGCCAGGCGTCCCGTCGGACCCGACGACGAACCGGGGCCGGGGCCTGCGCGGCCATCCCTGGTTCACCCTCCTCACCGTGGCCGTCGGCGTCATGATGGTCGCCCTCGACGGCACCATTGTGGCGATCGCGAACCCGGCCATCGCCAAGGACCTGGGTGCCACCTGGGCCGATGTCCAGTGGATCACCAACGCGTACTTCCTCGCCCTCGCCGTGACGCTCATCACCGCGGGCAAGCTGGGCGACCGCTTCGGCCACCGCCAGACCTTCCTCATAGGCGTGGTCGGCTTCGCCGCCGCCTCCGGGGCCATCGGCCTGTCGGACTCGGTCGCCTTCGTGGTGACCTTCCGTGTCTTCCAGGGCCTGTTCGGCGCGCTGCTGATGCCCGCCGCGCTCGGTCTGCTGCGCGCCACGTTCCCCGCCGAGAAGCTGAACATGGCGATCGGCATCTGGGGCATGGTCATCGGCGCCTCCACCGCGGGCGGCCCGATCCTCGGCGGCTTCCTGGTGGAGAACGTCAGCTGGCAGTCGGTGTTCTGGATCAACGTCCCGGTCGGTGTCCTCGCCGTTGCCCTGGGCGCCTGGATCCTGCTGGACCACCGCGCCGAGAACGCCCCGCGCTCCTTCGACGTCCTGGGCATCGCCCTGCTGTCCGGAGCCATGTTCTGCCTGGTCTGGGCGCTCATCAAGGCCCCGGAGTGGGGCTGGGGCGACGCCCGGACGTGGACCTTCCTGGTGGTCTCCGTCGTCGGCTTCGCGCTCTTCGCCTTCTGGGAGACGAAGGTGAAGGAGCCGCTCATCCCGCTGGCCCTCTTCCGTTCCGTACCGCTCTCGGCGGGTGTCGTCCTGATGGTCCTGATGGCCATCGCCTTCATGGGCGGCCTGTTCTTCGTGACGTTCTACCTCCAGAACGTGCACGGCATGAGCCCCATCGACGCGGGTCTGCACCTGCTTCCGCTCACCGGCATGATGATCGTCGGCTCGCCGCTCGCCGGCGCGCTGATCACCAAGGCCGGGCCGCGCGTCCCCCTGGCCGGCGGCATGGCCCTCACCGCGATCGCGATGTACGGCATGTCGACGCTGGGGACCGACACCGGCAGCGCCGTGATGTCCCTCTGGTTCTCCCTCCTCGGCCTCGGCCTCGCCCCGGTGATGGTCGGCGCCACCGAGGTCATCGTCGGCAACGCGCCCCTGGAGCTGTCCGGTGTCGCCGGCGGTCTCCAGCAGGCCGCGATGCAGATCGGCGGCAGCCTCGGTACGGCCGTGCTGGGCGCCGTGATGACGTCCAAGGTGGACAGCGACTTCGCGGGCAACTGGAAGGACGCGGGGCTCCCGCCGCTCGACGAGGCGCAGCTCGCCCAGGCCAAGCAGGCCGTCCAGCAGGGCGCGGCCCCCGTCGCCGAGGGCACCCCGGCCGAGATCGCCGCGAAGATCACCACGGTCGCGCACGACACGTTCATCTCCGGCATGAGCCTGGCGTCCCTGGTCGCCGCCGGGGTGGCCGCGGTCGCCGTCCTCGTGGCGTTCCTGACCAAGCGCGGCGCGAACGCCGAGGCGGGTGCCGGAGCGGCGCACATCTAACAGCTCCGCCCCTGCTTCACGCGCCGGTTTCCGCCCGCGTTCGCCTATCAGGGTGACAACGCTGAAGATCGCTTCCACCCCGTACGCGCCGCAGGTCACAGTGGGTCAAGTCCTCCGCACGGCATGGTCGTTCGACCGCGGAGCGACCCGGGGGTCTGCGGCGCGCTGCCGGAGGGGGGCAGCGCGCGCAGAACGGCTCCGTCAACCCTCCCCGGTTTCAAGCACTCCTCCTGGGTACTCGCCATCTCGTACTCGAACTGACCGCGAGGATCCGGGAGTTGTTGACTATGGCGGGCTTCGGACACGGTACGCGCAGGCACCCCCGCTCACGTGGCCGGACGTGGTCACGGACCGGGCCGGATCGCGCGACCCTCGGGATCATCGGAGTCATCTGCGCTGTCGCCGGATTCTTCGTCCTGGGCATCGTCCTGGGACCCGTGGCGGTCCTCTGCGGCTGGCTGGCGATGAACCGCACCTGGTCCGGCGCCCGCCCCGTCCCCGCGATCATCGCGGTCGTTCTGGGTGCGATCGACACGATCCTGGCGATCATCTGGCTGGCGGGCGTGACCGGCCCGGGAACGGGTCTCGTCTGAGCGTGCGGCCCGGTGGGGATGAGCAGCACGGGGCGCAGCCCCTGCTTTTCAGGGGCGCGGGGAACTGAGCGAGAAGCCCCACCCACCCGCACCCGACAACGCACCCGCATCCCACCCTCACGGGCGTCCCTCCGGCACCCCCTCCACCCCCTTCAACGACGCCACCTCCGCCCGCAACAGCCGAACCTCCTTCGCCAGTTCCGCTATCGCGGCCGTCTGCCGCCGTTCCTCCGCGTCGTCCTTCTCGAAGCGCGCTATGAACCACGCCGCGATGTTCGCGGTCACCACACCCAGCAGCGCGATCCCGGACAGCATCAGCCCGACCGCCAGCACCCGCCCCAGCCCGGTCGTCGGCGCGTGGTCCCCGTACCCCACGGTCGTCATCGTCGTGAACGACCACCACACCGCGTCGTCCAGCGTGTCGATGTTCCCGCCCGGCGCGTCCCGCTCCACGGACAGCACCGCCAGCGACCCGAACATCAGCAGACCGAGGACCGCCCCGCCGACGTACGTCGTGAGCCTTATCTGCGACGCCATCCGCGCCCGCTGTCCGACCAGCAGCAGCGTCGCCACCAGCCGCAGCAGTCGCAGCGGCTGGATGATCGGCAGCACCACGGCCGCCAGGTCCAGCCACCGCGACCGTACGAACTCCCACCGCCGCTCGGCGAGGATGAGCCGGATGACGTAGTCGAGCGCGAACGCGCCCCACACCCCCCACTCGGCGACGTCGCACCACCACTCCACCTCCGTGCTCGCGTCAGGCCGGACGATCGGCACGGCGTACGCGACGGCGAACACCAGGGCCAGACCGAAGAGCGGACGCTGGGTGCGCTGTTCCCAGTGGAGCTGTGCCGAGACCGATCGCTGCTTCATGGCGGCATCGTAGGAAACGTGAAGGGGTGGTGAACCCACCGGTTCACCACCCCTTGACATCCAGGCCGGATGCTAGGCGTCGCCGCCCGCGGCCCCCGGGTCCGCCGCCGCCACGTCGAGCAGCTGGTAGCGGTCGATGGCCTGCTTCAGCACCGAGCGGTCCACCTTGCCCTCGCGCGCCAGCTCGGTCAGCACGGCGACCACGATCGACTGCGCGTCGATGTGGAAGAAGCGCCGGGCCGCGCCCCGGGTGTCCGCGAAGCCGAAGCCGTCCGCGCCCAGCGACTGGTACGTGCCCGGCACCCAGCGCGAGATCTGGTCCGGCACCGACCGCATCCAGTCGGAGACGGCCACGAACGGCCCCTCGGCGCCGCTCAGCTTCCGCGTCACGTACGGGACCTGCTGCTCCTCCTCGGGGTGCAGCAGGTTGTGCCGCTCCACCTCGACCGCCTCACGGCGCAGCTCGTTCCAGGAGGTCGCCGACCAGACGTCCGCCTTCACGTTCCAGTCGGCGGCGAGGATCGCCTGCGCCTCGACCGCCCACGGCACCGCGACACCGGAGGCGATGATCTGCGCGGGGATCGAGCCCGCCTCGCCGGCCCGGTAGCGGTGGATGCCCTTGAGGATGCCCTCGACGTCCACGTCCGCCGGCTCGGCCGGGTGCTGGATCGGCTCGTTGTAGACGGTGAGGTAGTAGAAGACGTCCTCGCCGGGCTTGCCGTCCGCGGTCTCGCCGTACATCCGGCGCAGACCGTCCTTCACGATGTGCGCGATCTCGTACCCGAACGCCGGGTCGTAGGCGACACAGCCCGGGTTGGTGGACGCCAGCAGCTGCGAGTGCCCGTCCGCGTGCTGCAGACCCTCACCGGTCAGCGTCGTACGGCCGGCGGTCGCGCCCAGGACGAAACCGCGGGCCAGCTGGTCGGACATCTGCCAGAACTGGTCACCGGTGCGCTGGAAACCGAACATCGAGTAGAAGACGTAGACCGGGATGAGCGGTTCGCCGTGCGTCGCGTACGCCGAACCGGCGGCGATCAGCGAGGCCGTGCAGCCCGCCTCCGAGATGCCGTCGTGCAGCATCTGCCCGGTCGGGGACTCCTTGTACGCGAGCAGCAGATCGCGGTCCACCGCCTCGTACTGCTGGCCCAGCGGGTTGTAGATCTTCGCGCTCGGGAAGAACGAGTCCATACCAAAGGTGCGGTACTCGTCGGGCGCGATCAGCACGAACCGCTTGCCGATCTCCTTGTCCCGCATGAGGTCCTTCAGCAGTCGGACAAACGCCATGGTCGTGGCGATCGACTGCTGACCGGAGCCCTTCTTCACACTCGCGTACGTCTTCTCCTCCGGCAGTGCCAGCGGCTTCGCCCGCACGACACGCGTCGGGACGTACCCGCCGAGCCCCTTGCGGCGGTCGTGCATGTACTGGATCTCCTCGGAGTCGCGCCCGGGGTGGTAGTACGGCGGGGCGCCGCTCTCCAGCTCCTTGTCGGAGATCGGCAGGTGCAGCCGGTCGCGGAAGCGCTTGAGGTCGTCGACCGTCAGCTTCTTCATCTGGTGCGTGGCGTTGCGGCCCTCGAAGTTCGGACCCAGGGTCCAGCCCTTGACCGTCTTCGCCAGGATGACCGTCGGCTGGCCCTTGTGCTCGTACGCCGCCTTGTACGCCGCGTAGATCTTGCGGTGGTCGTGACCGCCTCGGCCCAGGTGCAGGATCTGGTCGTCGGTCATGTTCTCGACCATCGCGCGCAGCCGGTGGTCGTCACCGAAGAAGTGGTCGCGGATGTACGCCCCGGTCTCCGTGGCGTACGTCTGGTACTGGCCGTCGGGCGTGGTGTTCATCCGGTTGACCAGCACACCGTCGCGGTCCTGCGCGAGCAGTGGGTCCCAGGAGCGGTCCCAGACCAGCTTGATCACGTTCCAGCCGGCGCCCCGGAAGACCGACTCCAGCTCCTGGATGACCTTGCCGTTGCCACGCACCGGGCCGTCGAGGCGCTGGAGGTTGCAGTTCACGACGAACGTCAGGTTGTCGAGGCCCTCGCGCGCGGCGAGGGTGAGCTGGCCGAGCGACTCCGGCTCGTCCATCTCGCCGTCGCCGAGGAACGCCCAGACGTGCGACTTGGAGGTGTCCGCGATCCCGCGCGCCTCCATGTAACGGTTCATCCGCGCCTGGAAGATCGCGCCCAGCGGGCCGAGGCCCATGGACACGGTCGGGAACTCCCAGAAGTCCGGCATCAGGCGCGGGTGCGGGTAGCTGGACAGGCCGTAGGGCGCCTTGGACTTCTCCTGGCGGAACGCGTCGAGCTGCTGGTCGTCGAGCCGGTCCAGCAGATAGGCGCGGGCGTAGATGCCGGGGGAGGCGTGGCCCTGGAAGAAGATCTGGTCGCCGCCGTCGCCCTCGTCCTTGCCGCGGAAGAAGTGGTTGAAGCCCACGTCGTAGAGGGAGGCGGAGGACGCGAAGGTCGCGATGTGACCACCGACGCCGATCCCGGGCCGCTGGGCGCGCGAGACCATCACGGCGGCGTTCCAGCGGGTCGCGTTGAGGATCTTCCGCTCGATCTCCTCGTTGCCGGGGAAGAACGGCTCGGCCTTGGTCGGGATGGTGTTGACGTAGTCCGTGCTGCGCATCTCGGGCACGGCCACGCGCTTCTCGCGGGCCCGCTCGATGAGCCGGAGCATCAGGTAGCGCGCGCGCTCACGGCCGCGCTCGTCCACGGCGGCGTCGAGCGAGTCGAGCCACTCCTGGGTCTCCTCGGGATCGAAGTCAGGGACCTGACTCGGAAGGCCGCCAATGATGATCGGATTGCGATCGGATCCGGAAGCCACGCTGTTCCTTAGCTGTCAGAGGGCCGCTCTTCAATGGTTCTTCTGGGGGTTCCGCAGGGGTTCTTCTGGGGGTTCTCTAGGTGCCTGCACCGCCCCCCATCGTGTACCTCGGGAACGCAAACGTCATCTCTACCGAGAGGTAACCCGGGCGGTCACCGGCTCGACAAAGGTAGTAAAGGTATTCGATGCTCGTACCCCCGGATGGTTGCTGAATGCACAAAAAGGGCAGAACGGTGTGGCGTGCGTCACGTGAGGCTGTGAATCCGCGTAGAGAGTTGCGGTGACACGGCCCGGATCGTCACCGTTTCGGCGGTCTCCAAGGCTGGGTACTTGCGCGATCCGCCCCGCCCGTGTGGACTACGGCCAATGCTTCGCGCACGCGCGTGGCTGATTCCCCAGGGGGCGACCCCACCCGAACATGATCAGGAGGCAACCCGTGAGCGCGACCGCGGACCACGCGGAGGAGCGGACGAACCCTGCCGCAAGGCTGGGGTTCCAGCCCGAGCAGGTGGTCCAGGAGATCGGCTACGACGACGATGTCGACCAGGAGCTCCGCGAGTCCATCGAGGAAGTCGTAGGCAGTGAGCTCGTCGACGAGGACTACGACGACGTGGCCGATGCCGTCGTGCTGTGGTTCCGAGACGACGACGGCGACCTGACGGATGTGCTGGTGGACGCCACCACGTACATCGAGGAAGGTGGCTCGATCCTGCTGCTGACGCCCAAGACCGGGCGAGACGGCTATGTGGAGCCCAGCGACATTTCGGAGGCCGCGACGACTGCGGGGTTGTCCGCGTCGAAGAGTGTCAGCGTGGGCAAGGACTGGAGCGGAAGCCGCCTGGTCACGCCGAAGGCGGCGAAGTCCGGCAAGAGGTGACGTGACGCTGCCGCTCTGGCTCGGCAGGTTCGCCTGAGAGCTCGGGGCGAGCTGCGCGAGGGTGGCCGCGGGTTCGCCGTGGCTTGTCGCGCAGTTCCCCGCGCCCCTGGAGGCGGGCCCCTTAGGGGCCACCCCTCCAGGGGCGCGTCGTTTCCCGTGCGTAGGCTGGCTCACCCGAACAGTCCATGAAGGGACTCAGGTAGATCATGGCGATCCAGGTCGGTGACAAGGCCCCCGACTTCGAGCTCAAGGACAATCACGGCGCCACCGTGCGGCTCTCGGACTTCCGGGGCGAGAAGAACGTGGTGGTGCTCTTCTACCCCTTCGCGTTCACCGGGGTGTGCACGGGCGAGCTGTGCGAGCTGCGGGACAACCTGCCGAAGTTCGTCAACGACGACGTGCAGCTGCTGGCCGTGTCGAACGACTCCATCCACACCCTGCGGGTCTTCGCCGAGCAGGAAAGCCTGGAGTACCCGCTGCTGTCGGACTTCTGGCCGCACGGCGAGGTCTCCCGGGCGTACGGCGTCTTCGACGCGGACAAGGGCTGCGCGGTGCGCGGCACGTTCATCGTCGACAAGGAGGGCCTCGTCCGCTGGTCGGTCGTCAACGCCCTGCCCGACGCCCGCGACCTGAACGAGTACCTCGCGGCCCTCGACACCCTGTGATTCTTCGGTTCCACACCCTGCGAGGAACGGGAACCCGTCACTAGGATCGACACGTTGATCCGACACCAACGCACGACGGGGCTCCCCGCCCCTGAAACCAAACGGAGGACTTCGTGGGAGTCAGCCTCAGCAAGGGCGGCAACGTATCGCTGACCAAGGAGGCGCCGGGCCTGACCGCGGTCATCATCGGACTGGGGTGGGACATCCGCACCACGACCGGCACCGACTTCGACCTGGACGCCAGTGCCCTGCTGCTGGACGCGTCGGGCAAGGTCAGCAGCGACGCCAACTTCATCTTCTTCAACAACCTGAAGAGCCCGGACGGCTCGGTGGAGCACACCGGCGACAACCTCACCGGTGAGGGCGAGGGCGACGACGAGCAGATCAAGGTCAACCTCGCGACCGTCCCGCCCGAGATCGAGAAGATCGTCTTCCCGGTCTCGATCTACGACGCCGAGAACCGACAGCAGTCCTTCGGCCAGGTCCGCAACGCCTTCATCCGCGTGGTGAACCAGGCGGGCGAGGCGGAGATCGCCCGCTACGACCTCTCCGAGGACGCCTCCACCGAGACCGCCATGGTCTTCGGCGAGCTCTACCGGCACGGCGCCGAGTGGAAGTTCCGCGCCATCGGCCAGGGCTACGCCTCGGGCCTGCGCGGTATCGCCCAGGACTTCGGTGTGAACGTCTGAGTCACGGGGGAGGACCCCCGTGCGCCACAGACGCACGGGGGAAGACCTCCGTGCGCCACAGACTCACCACGTCCGGCGCCGCTGTCGACACCGACCGCGGCGCCGGACGCGCTCGTACGACGAGGGCGGGCGGCCCGCGCGTACGCGACAACTGAACAGTTGAGCAACCGCAGCTCGAAAATCGGGGAGGACCAGCACCATGGGCGTCACACTCGCCAAGGGAGGCAATGTCTCCCTCTCCAAGGCCGCGCCGAACCTCACACAAGTGTTGGTCGGACTCGGCTGGGACGTCCGGACCACCACCGGAGCCCCCTTCGACCTCGACGCCAGCGCGCTGCTGTGCCAGGGCGGCCGGGTGCTGGGGGACGAGTGGTTCGTCTTCTACAACAACCTCAAGAGCCCGGACGGCTCGGTGGAGCACACCGGCGACAACCTCACCGGCGAGGGCGACGGCGACGACGAGTCGCTGATCATCGACCTCTCCCGGGTGCCGGCCACCGTCGACAAGATCGTCTTTCCGGTCTCCATCCATGACGCCGAGAACCGCGGCCAGGCCTTCGGGCAGGTCAGCAACGCCTTCATCCGAGTGGTCAACCAGGCCGACGGCCAGGAACTCGCCCGCTACGACCTCTCCGAGGACGCCTCCACCGAGACCGCGATGATCTTCGGCGAGGTCTACCGCTACGGCGGCGAGTGGAAGTTCCGCGCGGTGGGACAGGGGTACGCGTCCGGCCTGCGGGGCATCGCCCTCGACTTCGGGGTGAACGTCTCGTAGCGCTATATGCGCAAAAGCCGGGGCCGTGTGGGGTGTGAGAGGTACCCGACTAGACTTCGGGTTCAAAGTTTCGCAAAGCCGCGCGCGGCGCGGGGGAACCCCGTACACACACGATTGGGTAGCCAGTGGTTCTGAAAACCTTCGGCTGGTCGTTCGCGGTCACCGCGCTCGGCTTGGTAGCAGCTGTTCTCTATGACGGATGGACGGCGCTCGGGCTCGTCGCGATCCTGTGCGTCCTGGAGATCTCGCTGTCGTTCGACAACGCGGTGGTCAACGCCGGGATCGTGAAGAAGATGAATGCCTTCTGGCAGAAGATCTTCCTCACCATCGGCATCCTGATCGCCGTCTTCGGTATGCGGCTGGTCTTCCCTGTCGTGATCGTGGCGATCAGCGCCCAGCTGGGTCCGATCGAGGCCGTCGACCTCGCGCTCAACGACAAGGACCAGTACCAGCAGTACGTGACCGACGCCCACCCGTCGATCGCGGCGTTCGGCGGTATGTTCCTGCTGATGATCTTCCTGGACTTCATCTTCGAGGACCGGGACATCAAGTGGCTGACCTGGCTGGAGCGTCCGCTGGCCAAGCTCGGCAAGATCGACATGCTGTCGGCCTGTATCGCGATGATCGTCCTGCTGATCACCTCGATGACCTTCGCGACCCAGGCCCACCAGCACGGCGGCACCCATGTCGACAAGGCACAGACCGTCCTGCTCTCCGGACTCGCGGGTCTCATCACCTATCTGATCGTCGGCGGGCTCTCCGGGTTCTTCGAGAACCGGCTGGAGGAGGACGAGGAGCGCGAGCACGAGGAGGAGGAAGCGGCGGAGCGCGCGGGCAAGCCCCGTTCGGCCGTGGCCCTCGCGGGCAAGGCCGCGTTCTTCATGTTCCTCTACCTGGAAGTCCTGGACGCGTCCTTCTCCTTCGACGGCGTCATCGGCGCCTTCGCCATCACCAACGACATCGTCCTGATGGCGCTGGGCCTCGGTGTCGGCGCGATGTACGTCCGGTCGCTGACCGTGTACCTGGTCCGCCAGGGCACCCTCGACGACTACGTGTACCTGGAGCACGGCGCGCACTACGCGATCGGTGCCCTCGCCGCGATCCTCCTCATCACCATCCAGTACGAGATCAACGAGTTCATCACCGGTTCCATCGGCGTCATCCTGATCGCCTGGTCCTTCTGGTCCTCCGTCCGCCGCAACAGGGCGCTGGCGGCCGAAGAGGGAAAGGCTGATGCCGCCGACAAGGCGGAGGTCTCCTCCGGGGTGTGATCACCCGTGAGGTGAGGGCAGGCTCTGAGCGGGGCGGCCGACGAGGATGCGTCCTCGTCGGCCGCCCCGCTGGTGGTTGACGCGACGACACGGCAGGTGTGGGGCGGGCATGAGTTTTCTGGACAACCTGTGGCGCGGGCGGGCCTCGGAGTTCGACGCGGGCAACGCGGCGACCAACGCGATCGAGCTGACCAAGCGGCACCAGAAGGTGTCCCTCTCCAAGCAGAACGCGGCCGCCGGCCATCTGCGGGTCAACCTGTCCTGGCGGATGCGGACCTCCGACATCGGCGCGCCCAAGCGGCAGAGCGTGCTGCGGCACCCCTTCAAGGCCCTCAGGCCCGAGGAGGTGCAGGCGCACAGCCAGAGCATGGTGAACGTCGACCTCGACCTCGGCTGCCTCTACGAACTGGCCGACGGCTCCAAGGGGGTCGTCCAGCCCCTGGGCGGCTTCCTCGGCGACATCAACGAGGCGCCGTACATGCGGCTGAGCGGGGACGACCGGTTCGGTTCCGGGTCCGGCGAGACGATGTACATCAACCTGGACCACCGGGACCAGTTCAAGCGGATGCTGGTCTTCGTCTACATCTACGACCAGACGCCGGCCTTCGACCGTACGCACGCGATCGTGACGCTGTACCCGAGCAACGGGCCGCGGATCGAGATAGGCCTGGACGAGCGGCATCCGCAGGCCCGGTCCTGCGCGGTGGTGATGATCGAGAACGTCAAGGGCGAGATCACCGTGCGCCGGGAGGTGAAGTTCGTCTACGGCTTCCAGGCCGAGCTCGACCGGCTGTACGGGTGGGGGCTGCAGTGGGGGCGGGGCTACAAGACCAAGGCGGAGCGCTGACGCCGGTCCCGGGGCGCGGTTCCCCGTGCCCCGAGGGGCGCTGACGCGCCCCTCGGGGGCAACCCCTCAGCGGCCGATGAACTGAGGGCCCTGCGGGGGCAGGCGGAAGTTCGGGTCCAGGGCCGCCGCCGTGGGCTGCGGGTAGCCGTAGGCCGGGCCGTTGGTGGTGGCGGGCGTCGGCTGCGGGTGGGGGTAGCCGTAGGCCGACTGCTGGGTCGGGGCCGCCGGGGGGTAGCCGTACGCGGGCTGGGACGGAACGCCCGTCGGGGGCTGCTCCGGAGGCAGCGGGGCCGAGATCTCCGGGGCCGGGGTCTGGGTCGTGGCGTCCTCGTCGGCCGTCGCGGCCGCCGCCTCCGACTCGTCGACCGAGATGCCGAAGTCCATGGCGAGGCCCTGGAGGCCGTTGGTGTACCCCTCGCCCAGCGCGCGGAACTTCCAGCCGCCGCCCCGGCGGTAGAGCTCGCCGCAGATCAGGGCGGTCTCGTCGCCGGTCTCCGGCTTGATGTCGAAATACGCCAGCGGTTCGGCGTCCGCGACGGTGGCGTCGTACAGCAGAATGCGCAGGGACCGTACGCGGCCGAAGGGGACGGGTTGCCCGGAGGCGTCGTCGGCGGAGGCCACGAGGAGAATCTGGCCGACGGCGGACTCGACACCGGCCAGATCGGTCTGGATGGTGTCGGTGAGGCCTTCGGCCACACGCTTTTTGCCGAGTCGCCACACCTTGCCCGAGGGGTGGCGTGGCTGGTTGTAGAAGACGAAGTCCTCGTCGGACCGTACGCGGCCGTCGGGGCCGAGGAGCAGCGCCGAGGCGTCGACGTCCGGGGCGTCCTGCCCCGGCGCCCAGCGCAGCACGGCGCGGACCGCCGTGGCTTCTACGGGGACGTTCGACCCCTTCAGCATCGCGTGCGTCATGCGGTCATCCTGCCCTCTCGGTCCTGATCACGACAACGCGGGGGCGGCGAACCGCCGGTGAGAACGTTCAGCGCCCGACACGGCCGGGTTACCAGAACTTCATGTCGGCCGGGAACTGATGTCACACATTTGTACGTACTATTACCGGCCACGATCGTGACCGGATGCCGAGCAAGCACGGGGGAACCACATGCGTCATTTCGGGCACATAGCCCCTGAGGAGCGGCGGCGTCTCTTCTACCGGGAGCCCGGCGTCTTCGACGCCGACTCCCCGGCCCGGGTGCTCGCCGCCGCGCTCGGGGCCACGCTCTACAGCCCGGCGACCCGGGAGCGGCTCGCCGACGACATCGTCAAGCAGGCCGGGCGCGGTGTGGTCTCCATGGTGCTCTGCCTGGAGGACTCCATCGACGACGCCGAGGTCGTGGGCGCCGAGGAGAACCTCGTCCGGCAGTTCACCGACCTCGCCGGCCGGGCGGACGTCGAGCTTCCGCTGCTCTTCATCAGGGTCCGATTCCCCGAGCAGATACCCGACCTGGTCAGCCGGTTCGGCCCGGCCGTACGGCTGCTGTCCGGTTTCGTGTTCCCCAAGTTCACCGAGGAACGGGGCGTGGCCTTCCTGGAGGCGCTCACCGCCGCCGAGGCCGCGAGCGGACGGCGGCTGTTCGGCATGCCGGTCCTCGAGTCGCCCGAGCTGATGTACCGGGAGACGCGCGTAGAGGCGCTCCAGGGCATCGCCCACACCGTCGACAAGTACCGCGACCGCGTCCTCGCGCTGCGTCTGGGCGTCACCGACTTCTGCTCCTCCTACGCGCTGCGCCGGGCACCGGACATGACCGCGTACGACGTCCAGATCGTCGCCTCCGTGATCGCCGACGTGGTGAACGTGCTGGGCCGCGCCGACGGCACCGGGTTCACGGTGACCGGGCCGGTGTGGGAGTACTTCCGGGTCCAGGAGCGGATGTTCAAGCCGCAGCTGCGCACCAGCCCCTTCCTGGCGAACCGTGCCGGGGAACTGCGCGAGTCGCTCATCGAGCACGCGCTGGACGGCCTGCTGCGCGAGATCTCCCTGGACCAGGCCAACGGGCTGCTCGGCAAGACCTGCATCCATCCCACGCATGTGCTGCCGGTGCACGCGCTGTCCGTGGTCAGCCACGAGGAGTACGGCGACGCCCAGGACATCCTGCGGCCCGAGCGGGGCGGCGGCGGGGTCCTGCGGTCCGCCTCCCGGAACAAGATGAACGAGGTCAAGCCGCACCGGGCCTGGGCGGAAAGGGTTCTGCAGCGCGCCGAGGTGTTCGGTGTCGCCAACGAGGACATCGGGTTCGTGGACCTGCTGGCCGCGGGCCTGCCCGACTGACCCCGCACTCGCCCGGCCGTCCACGGGCCGTACCGACCGCCGTACCGACTAAGGAATCGATGAATAACGCAGCGAACGACACGACCGGGGCCCGTGGCGGAGTCTGGTCCGGGTCCTGGGTCCGTGAGCGGCTCGGGGTCGAACTGGTCGGGGACGAGGAGCTGACCGGGCTCCTGGGGCTCGCGTTGCGGCGCAACCCCAAGCGGGCGCATCTGCTGGTGTCGAACGTCCTCGGCAAGCATGTGCCGCAGTCCCCGGCCGTCGTCCACGGGCACGGGTTCGCGCTGGGCCGCCGGGTGCGGCAGCTGCTGGGGGAGGACGGGGCGCGGGCCGCGGTCGTCCTCGGGTACGCCGAGACGGCCACCGGGCTCGGGCACTCCGTCGCGGACGGGGTGGGCGAGGCGCCCTACCTCCACTCCACCCGGCGTCCCGTCGAGGGGGTCGCCCAGGCCGGGGGCTTCGAGGAGTCCCACTCCCACGCGACCTCGCACCTGCTGCTGCCGGAGGACCCCGCGCTGCTCGCGGGGCCGGGGCCGCTGGTGCTCGTCGACGACGAGTTCTCCACCGGGAACACGGTCCTCAACACCATCCGCGCGCTGCACGAGCGGTATCCGCGGGAGCGGTACGTCGTGGTGGCGCTGGTCGACATGCGGTCGGCCGCCGACCAGGGGCGGCTGGCCGCGTTCGCCCGGGAGATCGGGGCGCGCGTCGACCTGGTGACCGCGGCGAAGGGGACCGTACGGCTGCCGGAGGGGGTGCTGGAGAAGGGGCAGGCACTCGTCGCGGCACACGAAGGCACACCGGCCGCGGCCGCGGGCACGAGCGTCGCGGCGCACGACAGCGCGGCGGGCACGGGCGCCGGAGTCGCCACCGGCGTCGACACGGCCGGGGGTCCGGCCGCCGGAGTCACGCGGATCGAGCTGGGCTGGCCCGCCGGCGTGCCCGACGGGGGGCGGCACGGCTTCACCCCCGCGCATCGCGCACGGCTGGAGAGCGCGTTGCCCGCCATGGCCGCGCGCCTCGCGGAGGCGCTGCCCCCGGGGGCCCGCCGGGTGCTGGTGCTCGGTTTCGAGGAGCTGATGTACGCCCCGCTGGCGCTCGCCCGGGAGCTGGAGAAGTCGGCCGCGGAACGGCTGGAGATACGCTTCTCCACCACCACGCGGTCGCCCGTCCTCGCCGTCGACGACCCCGGCTACGCGATACGCAGCCGCCTCGTCTTCCCGGCCCACGACGATCCGGCGGACGGGCCGGGGGAGCGGTACGCCTACAACGTGGCCGGCGGCGGCTTCGACGCCGTGGTCGCGGTCGTCGACTCCGCCGCGGACACGGCCGCGCTGCACGCCGACGACGGCCTGCTGGCCACCCTCGCCGCCCACGTGCCGGGCGTACTCCTCGCCGTGGTCCCGTCGTACGTCCCGCCGACCGTGCCGGCGCCCCCGACCCCGCACCTCCCCGAAAGGCCAGCCATGCTCCCCGAGCCCCTCCGCGGCCCCGACTTCTCCTCCTACGCCGCCGACGAGGTGGGCTGGCTGCTCCAGGATCTCTCCGACGTGACGCTGGAGGCGCCCACCGAGGAGCGGGAGGAGGCCATCCAGAGCGGGGGCGCGCACTACGCCGAGTCCCTGCCGGTCGAGTACCAGCCGAGCGAGCAGTACCAGGCCCTCTTCCACAGCGCGCTCGACACGTCCGCCGAACGCATCGCCGTGGCGGTGGGCGTGGTGACCGAGACCGTGCTGGCCGAGCGGTCGGCGCGGCCCGTCCTGGTGTCGCTGGCCCGTGCCGGGACGCCCGTGGGCGTGCTGATGCGGCGATGGGCGCGGCACCGCCACGACATCGAGGTGCCGCACTACGCCGTGTCCATCGTGCGGGGCCGCGGTATCGACGCCAACGCGCTGCGCTGGCTCGCAGCCCATCACGACCCCGCCGACGTCGTGTTCGTCGACGGCTGGACCGGCAAGGGCGCGATCACCCGGGAACTCGCCGCCGCGATCGAGGAGTTCGAGGCGTCCGACGGGATCACCGGGTTCGACCCCGAGATCGCCGTCCTCGCCGACCCGGGCTCGTGCGTGCGGACGTACGGCACCCGGGAGGACTTCCTGATCCCCTCCGCCTGCCTCAACTCCACCGTCTCGGGGCTGATCTCACGGACCGTGCTGCGCGCGGACCTCGTCGGGCCCGACGACTTCCACGGCGCCAAGTTCTACCGGGAGCTGGCCGGCGTCGATGTGTCGGTGGACTTCGTGGACGCCGTAGCCGCCCGCTTCCCGGACGTCGAGGAAGCGGTCGACGTCCGGACCAAGGAACTGCTCGCCGCCGACCGCACCCCCACCTGGGAGGGCTGGGGGGCCGTCGAGCGGATCAGCGAGGAGTACGGGATCCACGACGTCAACCTGGTCAAGCCCGGTGTCGGCGAGACCACCCGGGTATTGCTGCGCCGGGTACCGTGGAAGATCCTCGCGCGGGCCGGGGCGGGCGCGGACCTCGACCACGTACGTCTGCTCGCCGAACAGAGAGGGGTACCGGTGGAAGAGGTGGCCGAACTGCCGTACACATGCGTGGGGTTGATCCACCCGAAGTTCACGCGGGGCGCCACCGGCGCCGACGGCAAGGCGGTGGCGGTCTGATGCCGGGCCCCAGGGTTCTCGTCGCGAGCGATCTCGACCGTACGCTCATCTACTCGTCCGCCGCGCTCGCGCTGACCATGCCGGACGCGCGGGCGCCCCGGCTGCTCACCGTCGAGGTGCACGAGAGCAAGCCGCTGTCGTACATGACGGAGACGGCCGCGGGGCTGCTGGCCGAGCTGGGCGACACGGCGGTGTTCGTGCCGACCACGACCCGGACCCGCAAGCAGTACCAGCGGATCAATCTGCCGGGCCCGGAGCCGACGTACGCGATCTGCGCCAACGGCGGGCATCTGCTGGTGGACGGCGTCACGGACGTCGCCTGGCACGAGCGGGTCACCGCCCGGCTCGCCGAGGAGTGCGCGCCGCTCGCCGAGGTGCGGGACCATCTGGCGGCCACCGCGCACCCGACGTGGGTGCGCAAGCACCGCGTGGCCGAGGAGCTGTTCGTCTATCTCGTCGTCGAGCGTGAGCTGCTCCCCGAGGAGTGGGTGAAGGACCTCGCGGTCTGGGCCGAGAACCGCGGGTGGACCGTCTCGCTGCAGGGGCGCAAGCTCTACGCCGTGCCGAAGCCGCTCACCAAGTCGGCGGCGATGAGGGAGGTCGCTCGGCGGACGGGGGTCGAGTCGACCCTGGCCGCGGGGGACTCCCTGCTCGACGCGGATCTGTTGCTCGCGGCGGATCGGTCCTGGCGGCCCGGGCACGGGGAGCTGGCGGAGGCGGGGTTCATGGGGCCGGGGGTGACTGCGCTGCCCGAGCGGGGGGTGTTGGCCGGGGAGCGGATTCTTCGGGAGTTCTTGCGGGCCTCGCGCGGCCCCGCTCAGCAGGGGTAGGGGTTTCGTTCCGGTCAGGGGGTGGGGGTGCGGTGGTCGGCGGGCTGCGGGTTCGTCGTGGCTTGTCGCGCAGTTCCCCGCGCCCCTGAAGAGGGGCGGCTGCGCCTGCCCCTCTTCACAAAGCGGGTCGCCGTGAACGCCATGACCGCCAAAGCCGCGCCCGCCAGCACGATCTTCGAGTACGTCGAGACGATTGCCGTGACCTCTGTCCAGTTGGCGCCCAGGAAGTAGCCGGCCAGGACGAAGACCGTGTTCCAGATGGCGCTGCCCAGGGTGGTCAGCAGGGTGAAGACGGGCAGGGGCATGCGTTCCACGCCGGCCGGGACCGAGATGAGGCTGCGGAAGACCGGGACCATCCGGCCGAAGAAGATCGCCTTGGTGCCGTGCCGGAGGAACCAGGCCTCCGTCCGCTCGATGTCCGAGACCTTGACCAGGGGCAGCCTGGCGGCGATGGCGACCGTGCGGTCGCGGCCGAGGAGGGCGCCGACGCCGTAGAGGGCGAGGGCGCCGACCACGGAGCCCGCGGTGGTCCACAGCAGGGCGGCGAAGAGGTTCATCTGCCCGGTGCTCGCGGTGAAGCCGGCGAGGGGGAGAATGACCTCGCTGGGGATCGGCGGGAAGAGGTTCTCCAGCGCGACGGCGAGGCCCGCGCCCGGCGCCCCCAGCAGATCCATCAGACCGATGATCCACAGGGGGGCGCCGCTCATCGACTCCGCTTGCATGGCTGTCATGGGGGCACGCTAGGCAAACGAACCTGAAGGGAGCCTGAGGGGTGGGTGAACGATCGACGGGCGCGGTCCGTTGATCGAGGTGTGTTGATCAACCGCAGCAGCCACCACCGCAGCACCCGCCACCACCGCCCGCCCGGGGCGCCGGGGCGGACGCGGCGGCCGCCCCTCCGACGGCGACCGTCGACAGTAGTTTGACCGTGTCGGAGTGGCCCTCGGGGCAGTCCGCGGGGGCGGAGGACTCGGCCATCGGGCGGCTCAGTTCGAAGGTGTCGCCGCAGGTCCGGCAGCGGTACTCGTAGCGAGGCATGGGGTCAGGCTAACGGGCGTCGGGGGGGCGGCAAGGGGGCCGCGTTCTGCCCGGTCGGTCACACTGGCCAAATTTTCACGCTACCGACAGAAGCGTTTGTGAAAGTGACTGATAATTTGTGGTCGCCGTGTGGAGACCGGGAGGCCGGGGGAACAGGGGGCTCACTGCCGCGGGTGTGGCGGCCGTGACCATCCGTGCGGCGGTGCCAAGTGGGGAGGGGGGACAGTAGTGACCGCTGTCCTTGGTCGATCGGGAGAGACGTGCCCCGGTCGGATAGTCGCCGTGCGCGGGCGGAAGGTTGCCGCGCACCGCCGAATAGTTCTTGGGCACCGCTCGGGCCGTCCGCGTACGGGAGCCCGCCGTGGCTAGCCGGGGGAAGGGGAAGGGGCAGCAGGAGGGGGTGCCGGAGGAGTCCGACCTCACCATGCAGCTGAAGCTCCCGCCGGCCCCGGCGGACGAGACCATGCAGCTGCGGGTGCTGGAGCCGGGCACGTTCGACCTCCCGCAGGAGCCGCAGGAGCCGCAGGAGCCGTCGGCGTCGGGCAGGCGCGGCAGACGCAAGGCGCCCAGGCCGTCGTTTCTGGCCAGATTCACCGCCGTCGCCGGCGCGCGACTGGCCCCGTTCGCCCCCTTCGCCCGCCGGATGCGCCCGCAGTACCCCCGTCCGGGCCGTGCGGACTGGCGCCGCTGGGTGCCGTCCTGGCGGCAGTCGCTGGGGGCCGTGGGACTGGCCGTGGGCGCCAGCGGCATGTTCCTGTCCGTCGCCTACGCCGCCACGGACATACCGGAGGACCTCAACACCTTCGCCACGCAGCAGGACAACGTGTACTTCTGGTCCGACGGCACCCCCATGGCCCGTACCGGCTGGGTGCGACGCCAGGCGATGCCCCTGAAGGACGTCCCCCAGGACGTGCGCTGGGCGGTCCTCGCGGCGGAGAACGCGAGCTTCTACTCCGACCCCGGCATCTCCGTGAGCGGTATCACCCGCGCCCTGGTGCGCACCGTCGGCGAGGGCGACACCCAGGGCGGCTCGACCATCACCCAGCAGTACGTCAAGAACGTCTATCTGACCCAGGACCGCTCGCTCGGCCGCAAGTTCGACGAGGCGCTGCTCGCCCTCAAGCTCGACAACCAGATGAGCAAGGACGAGATCCTGGAGGGCTACCTCAACACCAGCTGGTTCGGCCGCGGCACCTACGGCATCCAGCGCGCCTCCCAGGCGTACTACGGCAAGGACGTCAGCGAGCTGAACGTCAGCGAGGCCGCGGTCCTCGCCTCCCTCCTCAAGGGCGCGGGCCTCTACGACCCCACCCTGAGCAAGGCCAACCGGGAGCGGGCGGTCGATCGCTGGGAGTGGATCCTGGACCGGATGGTGGAGATCGGCAAGCTGTCGAAGGCAGAGCGCGCCAAGTACACGAAGTTCCCCGAGCCGATCGAACAGACGAGCCAGTACGACACCGGTAAGCAGAGCGACTACCTGGTGCAGCTGGCCTCCCAGTACGCGAAGAAGGCGGCGAACCTCACCGATCAGGAGTTCGACCGGGGTGGCTACCAGATCTACACGACCTTCGACAAGGACCGGCAGAACGAGCTGACCGACGCCGTCACCAAGGCCCGTAAGGAGGTCCGCGAGGACAACCCGAAGAAGGCGCGCACCGCGCACTTCGGCGCCTCCTCGGTCGCCGCCGACGGCCGGATCCTCGCCGTCTACGGCGGCCCCGACCACCGCAGACAGGGCTTCAACGAGTCGAACGCGACCACCGTCCCGGCCGGCTCGGCCTTCCTTCCCTTCGTCTACGCGGCGGGGCTGGAACACGGTGTCGTCAAGGAACGCGGCGGCGGGGCTACACCTGTCACCCCGCAGACGATCTACGACGGCAACGACGCCGTGCCGGTGACCACCCCCGAGGGGCCCTACTGGGACCGGGACGGCGACCAGGTCTCCGCCCGCAACGACGGCAAGAAGTCCTGGGGCCCGATCACCCTGCACGACGCGCTCGCCCGGTCGGTGAACACCCCGTTCATGCAGCTCGGCATGGACACCGGTCTGGCCAAGGTGCGCGGCACCGCCGAGGCGGCCGGACTGCTCTCCTCCAGCTTCGGCGCGCAGGTGCCGGCGCTGTCCGTGGGCAGCGCCACGCCCAGCGCGATCCGTATGGCCAGCGGCTACAGCACCTTCGCCGCGCTGGGCAAGCACACCGAGCCGTACTCCGTGCGGAAGGTGACCCACAACGGGTCCAAGGTCGCCCTGGACACCCCGAAGCCGAAGCGGGCGGTGAGCGGCAAGGTGGCCGCCGAGGTCACCTCGGCGCTCACCGACGCCTACCGCACCGCCCACCCCACCTCGCCCGGTGCCGCCTCCTTCGAGGTGGCCGCCAAGGGCGGAACCACCCAGGACGACAAGGCCGCCTGGTACGTCGGAACGGCCGACGCGGTGTCGACCGCCGTGGTCGTCTACCGCATCGACCTGGCCAAGAGCCTGGAGCCGCTGCCGCTCGACGGGATCGCCGGAACGCCCAACGCCGGGGTCCCCTACGACATCTGGTCCAGTGCGATGAGGATCGGCTGACCACCGATGAGCACCCGCACCCGCCACCCTCGCAGAATGAGCCGTACATGAAGTCTGGCAGCAAGCCGCACAAGGGCCGCCGTCGCAAGGCGCGCCCGCAGCGCCGCACCACCCGTCCGCAGTTCCTGACGGTGGCGGCGCTCCTCGTGGTGGCCTCCCTGGTCGGCGGCTACCTGGTGCTGAACCGGTCGGCCGACACCGCGCCGACCGCTTCGTCGGCCGGCGGCGGCAGCGACAAGGGGACCACCAGGAAGGAACCCGTCTGGGACGGCAAGATCAAGGTCATCGGTGACGGCTCCACCTCCTACACCGGCCCGCAGAAGGGCCGGTTGAAGGCCGTGCCGCTCAAGAAGGGCGAGAAGCCGCCGCAGTTCGTCGTCTTCTCCTGGGACGGCGCGCTGGCGGGCGACGACAACCTCTTCGAGCACTACCGCGAGATGGCGAAGAAGTACGACGCCCACATGACGTTCTTCCTCACCGGCATCTATCTGCTGCCCAAGGAGAAGCGGGACCTCTACGACCCGCCGCGGCACGACAAGGGCGCCGCCGCGATCAGCTACCCCACCGACGAGCACATCCGCACCACCCTGGCGGAGCTCGGCAAGGCGTGGAAGGAGGGCAACGAGATAGGCACCCACTTCAACGGCCACTTCTGCGGGAAGAAGGGCGGCGGCGACTGGAGCGTCGCGGAGTGGAAGCAGGAGATCAAGGAGTTCAACTCCTTCCTCGCCAACTGGAAGACCAACACCGGCGCCACCGACCTCGGCCCGCTGCCCTTCACCGTCGACGCCGTCAAGGGCGGCCGCGCGCCCTGCCTGGAGGGCCAGGACAACCTCCTGAAGGCCATCAAGGACTTCGGCTACCGCTACGACGCCAGCTCCCCGGGCGCCTTCCAGGTGTGGCCCAGCAAGAAGAACGGCGTCTGGGACTTCCCGCTGCAGATGCTCCCGTTCAACGACGAGTACCAGGCCCTGTCGATGGACTTCAACTTCCTCTACAACCAGTCCGAGGGTCAGACCGACGGTGATCCGGCCATGTACCCGACCTGGCAGCAGGAGACCATCGACACCTACATGGCCGGCTTCAACCGCGTGTACTACGGCAGCCGGGCGCCCCTGCTCATCGGCAACCACTTCGAGCAGTGGAACGGCGGCATCTACATGAACGCCGTGGACGAGGTCATCAAGACCGTGTGCGTGAAGAAGGACGTGAAGTGCGTGTCCTTCGACGAACTCGCCGACTGGATGGACGTCCAGTCGCCGGAGACCCTGGCGAACCTGCGCGGACTCGACCCGGCCCAGGCACCGGCCGACTGGGCATCGGTCGTGAAATAGCCCCACAGATACCCATGTTGCTCACTTGTTACACCCCCCGGCCTCACTTTGCTTGAGGAGGTCATGTAAAGATTCGAGCCCGGGTACGACCAACTCGGGGTCAAGGAGATTCCCAGTGAGATCAAGGACGTTGAGCCTCGCAGGCTCGACCCTCGCGGCGGCCGTCGTGGCCTCCGCGCTGCTGCCCGTCGCCGCGGCCAACGCCGCCGCGTCGACACCCAAGGTCACGAAGGCGACCAAGGACGCCTTCGGTCGCGTCGCGGACAACGTGCTCACCGACCGTACGGCCGTGCTGCTCGGCAGCAAGGCCGCGCGCAAGTCGCTGAAGCCGACCGGCGGCGTGCAGCTGTCCACCGGCCAGAAGAAGGCCGAGGACGGCAAGCTGTCCGCCCTGAAGGACACCAAGTCCCGCCTGGCGTCCCTGGGCGAGGCCTACACCTCGGCCGACACGAAGGTCACCGTCGACAGCGCCAAGGTCAAGGGCAAGAAGGCCACGGTCAAGGTCACCGAGACCACGACCCTGAAGTACAAGAAGATACGTGGCGACGAGCCCGCCTCCACGGGCTTCGACGCGCACCACGTGCTCACCTTCACCGCGCAGGCGAACGGCACCTGGCAGCTCACCGCGATGCGCTCCACGGACGGTGGCGCCCCGCGGATCAACGAGCCCGCCGCCGCGACCGCGGACACCAAGCTCAGCCGTACGCCGATGGCCATCATCCAGGCGCCCAAGGCGGCCACGACGCGCAACCCCGCCCCCAAGCCGAAGACGCTCACGGGCGGCGCCTACGACTACCGGGCGATGGCGACGTACACCGAGACGTACTGGAAGAACTACAACCCGGCGTACCGCAAGTACAACGCGGCCGGCGGCGACTGCACCAACTACCTCAGCCAGGGCCTCCTGGCGGGTGGCTGGAAGCAGATCTCCACGGTCACGCCGGAGGAGTACGACACCTGGTACTACGCCTCCAACGGCACCGCGGACGCCTGGATCGGCGTGAACGAGTGGTCCTGGTTCACCCAGACCGCCAAGCGGACCACCCCGCTCGCCAACGTCTACCAGATGGACATCGGCGACGTGCTCCAGGTCGACTTCAACAAGGACGGGTCCAAGGACCACTCCATGATGACGACCTACCGCAGCGCCAGCGGCGTCCCGTACCTGACGTACCACGACGCGGACACCTACCGCCGTTCGGTCGCGAGCATCATCGCCTCGTACCCGACCGCGAACTACTACGCGTACCGCACCTGAGCCCGGCCCTCACGGTGCCTCAGCCGGCGCCCTTCCCGTCCGTGTCCGAGTCCGATCCGGTCTCCGCCGCGGCATCGGGGAGGGCGTCGGCCCGTTCCAGCTTCGCCATCCCCACCCCCGCCTTGAGCCGCGTCTCACGCTCCGCCTCCTCCGGGTGCCGGGCCCGCCAGTACGGGTTGTCGTGCGGCAGCGCCGTGCCGACCCTGCCGTACATCCCGAACGTCATCAGCAGAATCCCGACGACAAAGCTGAACAGGACGTTCTGGATGCGGAACGCCAGGAAGTTGGAGTCGGTGTCCAGCAGGGCCATGTTCGCGAAGCCGCTCAGGATGAACAGGACACCCAGGGTCATGTTCAGCGTGGAGGCGAAGTTGCCGCCGATCACCATGCCGACGAGCAGCAGCAGACCCACGGCGATCGACAGGACGCTCAGCGTGCCGTTGGTGCTCAGCCCCGCGACCTCGTCGCCGCCCGTGTCGAACCAGCCCACCTTGTCGATGAGCCCGAAGATGCCGAAGACGAGCAGGAACAGGCCCATCAGGCCCGCCCCGATCCGGTAGACCCTGCTGAGGCGGTGGTCGACGGGCAGGTGCTCGTCGATCCTGATCCGCCGCCGGGGACCCGCGTGCCGACCCTTGCCCGGACGCAGTGTGTGCGTGGCGTGCGTGGCCATGTCCGCCTCCCATCGGGTGTGAGCGGAGGCCTGCGTACCCCTTCAGCATCCGCCGGGCGGCTCCGCCGGGCAACCCAGTCCCCCGGTCACGGGCCCGGCAGGGGCGGGCGTCTCAGGTCGCGCCCGCGCCGCGCTCCTTGCGGATCTGGTCCACGACCCGCGCCACCGCCTGCCGCACGGCCTCGGTCTCCGTCAGGAAGTGCCAGTAGTCCGGGTGCCGTCCCTCCAGCGTGGCGATCGCCCGGTCCAGCCGTGCCACGGAGTCGTCCAGCGGGCGCGCGTGCCGCGGATCGGGCGTCGACCGCCCGGCCATGGCCAGCCGCTGCGCGTCCCGGATCGCGAACCGGGTCCGGTCGATCTCCTGCTGGGAGTCCTTCTGCACGGCGTTCAGCCGCCGCAACCGGTCCCCGGCGGCCGAGACCGCCTCGTCGGTGTGGTTCAGCAGCGCCCGCACGGTCGACAGCAGCGAGGTCGCGTCCGGCCAGCGCTGGGCGTCCCGCGCGGCCCGCGCCTCGCGCAGCTTCAGCTGGGCCTGCTCCACGTCCCGCGCGGCCTGGTCCGGCACCTGCTGGAGGTCCTGCCAGCAGGCCGCCACGAACCGCCGCCGCAGCTCGCTCAGCACCTGCGGCACCTGCTCGGCCCGGGTGCCCAGCGCCTCCGCACGGGTACGCAGCGACACGAGCCGGTGGTCGATCTCGGCGGCCCTCTCCGGCAGCCGCTCGGCCTCCGTGCGCACCGCCTCCGCCTCGCGCACGACCCGGTCGGCCCGCTCCAGCGTCTCCCGGACGCCGTGCTGCCCGGCTCCCTGGTTGAGCTTGGTCAGCTCGGGTGCGAGCGCCGCGAGGCGGGCGGCGAGATCGTCGGCCTTCAGCCCCGAACCCCGTGCGGTGTCCAACGCGTTGGAGGCGGCGAGCAGGCCCTGCCGGGCGCGCTCCACCGCCGGGGCCAGCCGGGCCAGCTGGGTCTCCGCCTTGCCGAGCAGCGGCCCGAGCCCCTGGGCGAACCGGTCCAGCTCCTGCTTGACCCGGTCCAGCTCGGTCCTCGCGGCCGTCAGCTCGGTGCGGGCTCGGGAGGCCGCGGACGCCTCCAGGTCGTCGCGGTCCAGGTCATGGGCGTCGACGGCGTTGATGTACTGGTGGCTGACCTCGTCGATCCGCCGCCCCAGCGCCTCGAAGCCCTCGGCCGCGCTGCGGGCGCCCGGGGAGTCGTCCACCGCCGTGATCGTCTCTATGGAGATCCGCAGATCCCGCTGCGCGGTGTCCAGCTCGTAGAACGCGGCCGCCGCCGCGTCCTTCGCCGCCTGCGCCTCCGCCCGCTGCCCCTCGGCCCGCCCCCCGAACCACCGCCGCGTCCCGCCCCCGGCGAACGCCGCGGGCAGTACGACGAGGGCGACGAGGGGAAGGGCGAGCAGTACGGCACCGTCGCGGACGGCCGACCGTCGCCGGCCTCTCGGGGGCCGGGAGGAGGGGCCCTCGGCCCGTGGGGACACGGGGCGACCGGGCACGGCCGACCGATCGAGCGGCGACGCAGGCGCTTGCGCCCCGGTCGGCCGAGGCGCCCGCCGAGAGCGCGCCGATCCGGCCGTGACCGCCGTCGGCGCCGGGATGCCGTCGGAGGGCCGTCGCACGGAGCCGGCGGAGGGGGGTGGCGGGGGAGTGGGCGTCGTTCGCGGCGCGGGCTTCTCCGACGGTCGGCGCGTGGGGCCCTGGGGCTGCCGGGCGGCGCCGCTGCTCGCCCGGCGCGACGCGGGGCCGCTCGTCGGATGCGACGTGGCGGGGGCCGCCGGCCGCGGCGGGGGCCCGTCGTCGCCGGAGCGTGTCCGGGCGGCCGCTGGTGGGGGTGCGAGGGGGGTGGCCGCATCGGGGACCGGGTCGGTGGCCGGTCGTGGTGCACCGCTTGGGGATTGTCGTGCGCTCGGCACAAACGGTGTGTACGGCTCTGCTGGTGTCGCCGTCACTTCCCTCTCCCGTGCTGTCATCCACCCTGACCGGTGCCATTCTCCCACCGGTCAAGGACGAAAACACGGGCCGAGCGGTTCGAGGTTGACGGCCGCCCGTCAATCGGCGGTGCGGACCGTCACCGAACCGTCCTGGGTGTGGGCGGTCACCACATGGGAACTGTCCTCGTCACGGGGCACCGAGACGTCCACGGAACCGTCATCGCTCCCGGTCTCGATCCGGTACGACGTGTCCCGCGGCAGCCCGATGCTGATCGAACCGTCGTCGCTGCGGGACTCCACCAGGTCCGGTACGACCCCGAGTTCGAGCTTGACCGAACCGTCCTGTGTGCTCACCCTGACGCTCCGCGACGCGACCCCGAGCGCATGCACGGAGGCGTCGTCGGTGTGCAGCTCCAGGGGCCCGGTGGTGTCGCCGACCCGCACGGCACCGTCGGCCGACCGGACCTCCAGCGGCTCCGCGAACCCCTTCGCGGTCACACTCCCGTCGTCGCTGCGCACGGCGACCGCGATCCCGCGCGGAACCTCGATCCGGTGCCTGGCCGCACAGTCGGCGACCAGGCCGTCGCACTTCAGCCGCAGCTCCAGCCGGTCGTCCTCCATCTCCCAGGTCACCCGGGGCTTCCCGCCGACCATGACCCGCCCCTCGAACCACCGGGTCACCTCCACCTCGTCCACGTCCGCCGCGACCAGTTCGAGCGCGGAGTCGTCCGAGTCGACCGTGAGCGTCCGGCCCGCCAGGGCGAAGCTCCGGTGCTCCGGGTCCCGGTCCTCCCCGGCGTCCGCCCCGCACCCGGCGACGGACGCCATGAGCACGACGGCGAGACCGGCGACCGCCCCCACTCCCGCACGGGACCGGCGAGCCGTACGAGCCGTACGAGCCGTACGAGCCGGGCGTGCGGTGCGTGCGATGCGTGTCATGACGATCTCCCCTGGGCTGGTCCTCGGCTGTCCTTCGACCGTACGGAGCAAGGGAGTTCGAGGGGATCCGGGTCACTCCCGGATGAGGGGTGGGGCTAGCCCCCGGGACGGCCCCGATATGGGTTTGCTGGGCACGCCCTCGGGCAATGTAGGCTGTCGACTCGTACTCGGGCGTGTAGCTCAGGGGTAGAGCGCCTGCCTTACAAGCAGGATGTCGGCGGTTCGAAACCGTCCATGCCCACCGGGACGAGGACCCCGGCCGTTCACGGCCGGGGTCCTCGTGTTTCCGGGGCCCGGGTGCCTCAGGAGTCCCGTGCGTGCTTGAGGTGGGTGCGGGCCTCGACCCTCTCCTCCGCGGCGACCTCCGACCAGAAGCGGTGGCAGCTGACGAAGACCGCCAGTTCCCGCTCGCGCTCGCGGAGCTTCTCGACCTCGGCCTGCTCGTCGGGCGTCCAGCCCGGGGAGGCGGGGCGTTCGACCTTGCGCCAGCCGTTGTCGTCGCTGAAACCGTCCAGGGGCTCGACCGACCAGGGCAGCCGCTTCAGCAGTGCCAGGAGCTCGGCCCGGACCTGATGCAGCTCCTCCTGACCGGCGAGAAGGTCGTCTGGGAAGTCATAGGTCTTAGCCACACGGCAATGGTACGCCTGTTCGAATTTGGGATGCGAGTTCCTTCTGCCATTTTGCGGAGGGAGAGATTCTGGAGAGACGGTGCCTCTACACCCAAGCTCGACCTTGGGTATCGTCCTCGTCATGACCCTCGATGATCTCCGTGTCTTCGTCGCCGTCTGCCGGGCCGGAAGCCTCAGCGCGGTGGCCCGGGAGCTCGGGTGCACCCAGTCGGCGGTCAGCCAGCACGTGCGGCGGCTGGAGCGGGAGGTCGGTGTCGGTCTCGTGGAGCGGCAGGCCCGAGGCGTCGTGCCCACCCGGGCCGGCCGGGTCCTCCAGGAGGCGGCGGCCGAGGGCATCACCGGGCTCGACCTGGCGCTGCGCAGGCTGGCCGAGATGGTGCGCGGTGACGGCGGCGTCGTACGGATCGCCACCGGTGGCACGACCGTGCGGCACTTCATGACGCAGGGCATCGTCGACTTCCGGCGCTCGTACCCGGACGTGGGCCTGGAGTTCCAGACCGTGCGGTCGAGCGCCGGGTGCTGTGACGCGCTGGCCGACCCGTCCCGGGACCTCGACCTCTCCTGGCTGACCCTGGGGCCCGCCGTCCGGGGCATCGAGCAGCGGGCCGTGGCGGAGCTGCCCTGGGTGCTCGCCGTGCGCGCCGACGACGAACTCGCCGGGCGGGAGCGGGTGGAGGGCCGCGAGCTGGACGGGATGCGGCTGATCGGGCTGCCGGAGAACTCCACCTCCTACGCCCATCTCGGCGCCGCCTACCGGGAGTTGGGTATCTCCGTCAGCTCCTCCGGGGCCGGGGTCGCCGACTGGGACACCGCCATCCTGCTCGCCGAGCTCGGTGTCGGCCACGCCGTGGTCCCCGCGCTCCCGGGCTGGACGGGCCCCGGCCACCCCGGGCTCCGCTTCGTCCCGGTCCCCGACCTGCCCCCGCTCACCGTCGGGTGGGCCGTACGGCGCTGGGACGCCCTGTCACCACCGGCCCGCGCCTTCGCCGACACGGTGGCGCGGCACGCGGTGCGGGTGGGGGGTGGGGTGCGGGCGGTCGAGGGGTGAGGCGGGGATCCGGCCGGGTTCCGGCTGGCTGGGCTCCGTCCGCTCAGTGGTTCGTCGGTCGGGATTTCTCGGCCGTGCGCCGCTCCTCCGTCGCCCGTAGCTCCGCCACCACCTCCGTCGCCACCGGCACCGGTACGCCGTGGCGTTCGGCCGTACGGAGCAACGCGCCGCCGATCGCGTCCAGTTCGAGGGGGCGGCCGGCCTCCGCGTCGCGCTGCATGGACGACCTGGTGGCGGGTGGGAAGGCGTCGTAGCGGTGGAGGGTCTCGGCCGGATCGACGGGGGCGCCGACCGCCGTGGCGACCGCGGCCGTCTCCCCGACCAGGGCGGTCAGCTCCTCGCGGTGGCCGCTGCGGATCTCGCCGAGGGGCAGGGCGTGACGGGTCGTCAGCAGGGCGAACGGGGCCAGGAAGGACATCTTCGCCCACAGCACGGCCGTCTCGTCCGGGAGGACACGGGTGCCCACGCCCGCCCATTCCAGGGCCCCGGCAAGGGAGTTGAGGCGGTCGCGCGGGACGCCGTCGCCGGTCAGGTCGACCTCCGCGAACGGGCTGCCGTGTTCGATGACGCCCGGGGCGACGCGGGTCGACTCGACGCGGATGGTGGCGGGTGCGACGGCCACGGTGTCGCCGTAGTGGGCGCGGAGGTGTGCCGGGTGCTCCACGCCGTTCAGGAAGGGTACGACCAGGGTCTCGGGGGTCAGGGAGGCGGCCGGGAGGCGGTCCAGGGAGGCCGCCAGGGTGGTGTGCTTGACCGTGATCAGGGCCGCGTCGACCTGTTCGTGGAGTTCGGGCGCGGTCTCGACGCGGGCGGTGAAGTCGCCGAAGCGGCCGCTCCTGACCTGGATGCCGTCCTTCTCCAGGGTCTCGGCGGTCCGTTCGCCGGCCAGGCAGATCACGCGGTGGCCGGCGCGGGCCAGCAGGGCGGCGAGCAGTCCGCCCACGCCGCCGGGGCCCAGTACCGCCACCGTGAGCCGTTCCTTCGTCATCGTCCCCTCGTTTCCGCCGGGTGGGTCGAGCCGGCTTCGGTGATGATCACAAGGGTGGTGGGTGCAGTCAATCCTCGGGGGAACTTGCTGATGCCCAAGGGGTTGCTTGGGTCATGGTGAAGGCGCCGGTGACCTGCTGTCTTCGCGGGGCTGGGGTTGGGCGGGGGCACGCGGGAGACTGGGGGCATGTGCCGCAGCATCAAGACGCTTCGACCGCCCGTCCTTCCCGAAGAGGCCACCGAGGACGACATCAGGGCCGCCGCTCTGCAGTACGTCCGGAAGGTCTCCGGGTTCCGCGCGCCCGCCGCGCACAATCGTGAGGTCTTCGACCGAGCGGTGGATGTGATCGCGGAGGCCACGGCTGAGTTGTTGGCCGGGTTGGAGGTGCGGGGAGCCGCGCGGCGGGCCGGGTAGTTTTTCGCCCCGCCGCCCCTACCCGTCCCGTGCTCGCAAGGGGCTGCGCCCCTTTGACCCCCAGGCGTTCGTTCGGTGGGGGCTGGTCGCGCAGTTCCCCGCGCCCCTGAAAGGCAGGGGCTACGCCCCCTGCTTTTCGCCCTTGAGTGGCCGCAGGCGGTTGCTCACGGGGCCGGACGGCCGGGGCGGCGCATGACGTATGCCGCTGCCGCGCCCGCGCCGAAGAGTGCGGCCAAGGACACCGCCGTCGCGAGCCAGGTGGGGCCGAGCCACTGGGCGCCGAAGTAGCCGAGGGCGACGCTGTAGGCGGCCCAGGCGATGCCCGCGAGGGCGGACCAGGGGAGGAAGTCGCGGGCGCGGTGGCGCGCGGCGCCGGCGCCGAGGGAGACGACCGAGCGGCCGGCGGGGGCGAAGCGGGCGACGACGACCAGGAGCCCGCCACCACGGACGAGCGCGGCGCCGAGACGTTCCTGCGCGGTGGTCAGACGGCGGGAGCGGGCGATGGCGCGGTCGAGGCGTGCGCTGCCCCGCCAGGCGAGCCGGTAGGCGACCAGGTCACCGAGCACGGACGCGGTCGCCGCCGAGAGCATCAGCACCAGGATGTCGGGGACCTCGCCGGCCATCGCGCCGGCCGCCGTCTCCGCCGCGGCCGCTGTGGCCACCGCGACGACCAGGACACCGCTCGGGAGGACCGGGAGGAACACGTCCAGCACGATGGACGCGCCCACCACGGCGTAGATCCATGGGCCGGCGGCCAGCCAACCCAGACTCTCAAGCACCGAGCCACTCTCCTGTTTTCCCCCGGCGTCACGGCGACCCGTGACAGCCGAACAGCGTACGCCCCGGGTATGACAGACGGCTCACAGGGGCTCATGTGTCCGTCATGCCGTGTTCATTCGGACCGTTGGGGAGCCCGGGGGAGGGGGAGAGGAGGAGAGCGGCGGCCGGCCGCCGGTGTGTGTCAGGCCGTCACGGTGGCCTTGTTCGTGGTGGTCCTGTCGGCGGACGCGGTCTGGCGCTTGGAGAAGAGCTGGTCCAGGCCGAGCGCTCCGGAGCCGGTGAAGATCAGCAGGAACAGGGCCCAGCAGAAGAAGGCCGAGAGCTCGCCGCCGTTCTCGAGCGGCCACAGGGCCTCGGGCTGGTGGACCTTGAAGTACGCGTAGGCCATGGAGCCCGAGGCGACGAACGCCGCGGCGCGGGTGCCGAGACCGAGAAGTACCAGGGTGCCGCCGACGAGCTGGATGACGGCCGCGTACCAGCCGGGCCAGGTGCCGGCGGCGACGGTGCCGCCCTGTCCGTCCGCGCCGCCCAGGACGCCGAAGAGGGTTTTGGCGCCGTGGCTGGCGAAGAGCAGGCCGACGACGATGCGGAAGAGACCGAGGGCGTATGGCTGGGCGCTGTTGAGGCGTCCGGTCATGGTGGGGGACTCCTTCGGTAGTGACCCGGTCCTGGTGGGACCAGTGGGGACGGTTATTACCGGTGAGTCATTAACGTTAGGCAGACCTAATCGATGCTTGCAAGTTCAACTTCTGGCCAGCTCTTTACCTGTGCTTGGGGGGTTCGCGGGAGTGTCGTCGCACGTAGAGCCGCTCGCGCCACGGCGTCCGCATCCGAAAGTGTGACCGAATCCACTCCTGGTCGGGCCCCCGCCGCCGTGACCCAGTGCACGCCCTCCGTCGGCACGCCGAACGCGAACCGCCCTGTGTGGACCCTATTTTGACGGTCTATCAGGTTATACGGGCGAGGTGTGACGTCCAGCCCTCCCGTCTCGTAGCCGTCCACCCGGTGCGGACGGCAGGCTCCTGTCGCCAGCAGGCCGGCGAGCAACTCGTCGGCGGTCCTGCGCAGGTCCGGCTCCGGGAGGCGCGCCTCGACGACCGTCGTGACGCGGACCGCGGACCCCGGCACGTCGGGCGAGTGCGCCCGCCAGGCGCCGTCCTCCGCGAGCACCTCCAGCCGTGGGCCCAGCACGGTCAGGACACCCGCCTCGATGAGCGCGGACATCTCCTCGATACGGCTGCGGGGCGGGCCGATCGACAGGAACGCGTTCAGGGGCGTGTACCAGCGGTCCAGGTGCTCCCGGCGCGACGCGCCCGCCAGTCCGCCGTGGTCCACGATCAGCCGCAGTTCGTTGCGCAGGTCCCGGAGCACGTCCAGCGCGGCCTTCATCGGGCCCTCGACGTTCCCGAGGGCGGCCTGTGCGGCGTCCTCCCGCAGATACTCCAGCAGCCAGCCCTGCCAGTCCGCCGGGCTGGTGAACTCCCGCCCCGCGTACGGCCGCGACACCCGCTCCCACGACCACCGGTCCGCCTCCGCGATCCCGAACTCGTCGAGTACGGCGGCCTCTTGCGGGGAGCGGTGGGGAGCGGCGAGGAATCGGTCACGGAAGGGGGCGGCTCCGCCGAAGAGGGCGCAGGAGGGCGCGGGGAACGGCCCGCACGCCGGACCGCCGCGCAAGGCCTCGTAGTAGACCGTTTCCACCTCCTTCGCGACCAGCGGCCATATCTCCGTCAGGAAGTCCGGTGCCTCGCCCGAGTCGGCCCGTTTGCGGAACGCCGCGATGACTTCCGGGGTCAGCACGAGCGGGGTGTGGCGGCCGTAGGGACCCTTCGCGTTGTCGCCGCGCGCCTGGTACGGGACGCCCCGCCGGGATCCGGCGTACAGACGCGGCTCCCGGCCGGACGGCTCGTACCGCAGGCCGTTCGTCGCCGGGTCGTATACGAAGCGCCCCCCTCGTCCGGTCGTCAACAGGGCCATGTGGTCGAAGAAGTTGAGGCCCAGACCGCGCAGGAGGACGGGTTCGCCGGGGGCGATCGAGGAGAGGTCGAGGTCGGCCGGGTTGGCGGGCGGGAAGTGGCGCAGGCCGTGGCGGGCGGCGTACTCGGCCCGGTCCCGTTCGGTCCGGTCGGGCCGGGTGGGGAGGTGGCCCTGGGTGAGGACCACGGCGGCGAGACCGGTGAGGACGAGGCCGGTGGCGAGCGTGAGCCGCTGGCCGCCGTCGGGGGCCTCGTCGAGGCGGACCGCACGGGTGCCGTGGACCTCGACCCGGATCCCGGACGGCGCGCCGCGCACCACCTCGGCGAAGACCCACTCCAGGTAGCGGCCGTACTGGGCCCGCGTCGGATAGTCGTCCGGCCCCAACCCCTCCGGCTCCGACCCCTCCACCTCCGACCCGTCCGGCTCCCCGGCCCCGTCCGGCTTCCCGGCTCCTCCGCTCGCCCACTCGTACAGGCTCGGGCCCCGGCGTATCGGGCCCGAGCAGTCCACGCTGTCGTCGGTGAAGAGCGTGACCTGGGACGCCACGGTGTTCATCAGCAGGTGGGGGGACTGGTCGGTGCGCCAGACCTGGCCGGGGCCCGGCGGGGCGGGGTCGACGACATGGACGGTCAGACGGGTGCCGGGGCGGAGCAGTTCGGGGGCGGAGGCGCAGAGGCGTTCCAGGACGCTGGTGCCGCGCGGGCCGGCCCCGACGAGGGCGATGCCGATGTCACTGATCCCTGGCCGTTCGGACAAAGGGGTAACTCCCGTGCGTGTGGGGCGCATCGTGGGGCGCGGTGCGGCTGACCGCCCGCCGGCAAGCGGACGGTCCGCCTCATCATGCCGTCGTACGCGACGGGAAAAGAGCCTTGGGGCTCATCAGGGGCGCCGGGTGTGGGATGCCTCACGAGCATCTCGGACAACAGGGGCAACAACCGTGCGCAATGGGTGGATTAGGGGGTGAGTACCGACTCGGATGCCGTTTCGAGGTGCGCCTTTCCGCCCCGCCGGATCCGTGCGCGATCCAGTCGCAGGCGCGCCGAACGGCCGTGCAGGGTCAGCGTCATGAGGTGGTTGCCGAACCACGGGCCGCCCGTCCTGCGCCAGTCGATGGACGGCCGCTCGCCCCGCCCGTGCCGCCCGAACCACCGGCCGAGCGCCCGCCCCGTCCCGCTCCAGCCGAAGCGGAAGCCGAGCTTTATCGAGAGCGGGATGGAGTTGTGCACGGGGGAGCAGGTCAGCTGGAGCACCCGGGCGTCGGGGCCCCGGGCCCCGCCCGGCCCGCCCTCGGGCCACGACGGTTCGGCGATGTACGCGTGGTGCACGTCCCCGGAGAGCACCAGGACGGTCGCCGGGGCGTCGGCGCCGCCGCCCGTCTCGGCGATCAGCCGGGTCAGGGCCTCGAAGGAGGCGGGGAAGGCCGCCCAGTGCTCCAGATCGGCGCCCTGGCGCAGCTTCTCCCCGAACCTCGCCCAGCGGTCCCCGCGCTCGCCCCGGCAGAGCGCGGCGCTCCAGGACTCGGCGTCGTGCACGAGGTGGGGCAGGAGCCAGGGCAGCGAGGTGCCGATGAGGAGATGGTCGTACGAGCCGCGCGCGTCCAGCGCCTGGTCCCGCAGCCATCGCGCCTCGCCGGGGTTCAGCATCGAGCGGTTGCCCTCGTCGAGCACGCGCGCCGCCCGGGAGTCGAGCATCAGCACCCGTACGCGGCCGAAGTCCCGCCGGTAGCTCCAGCGGACCGAGGCCGGGTCCCGGTCGGCCTCGGCGGCGTGGGCGCGCAGCGCGTCCGTTCCGTCCGGGGTGGCGCGTACGGCGGTGTGGACCGGGTCGGTGGCCAGTTCGGCGGGGGAGAGGTTGCCGAGGTGCTGGTGGACCCAGTACGACATCAGGCCGCTCAGGATCCGCTCGCGCCACCAGGGCGTGGCCCGCATGTCGGCGAGCCATGCCTCGCTGGTGTTCCAGTCGTCGATGACGTCGTGGTCGTCGAAGATCATGCAGCTGGGGACGGTGGAGAGCAGCCAGCGGATCTCGGGGTCGAGCCAGGACTCGTAGTAGAGGTGGGTGTACTCCTCGTAGTCCGCCACCTGGTCGCCCGGCGGGTCCGTGAGGTCGCGGCGGGCGGCGAGCCAGCGGCGGGTGGCGTCGGAGGTCTCGTCCGCGTACACCTGGTCGCCGAGGAGCAGCAGGACGTCGGGGCGCTCCGCGCCCGGTTCGGCGGCCAGTCGGGCGGCGAGCGTGTCGAGGGCGTCCGGCCCCACCGGGTCCGGACGCCCGCCGGGCGGGGCGGCCCAGCGGCAGGAGCCGAAGGCGACCCGGACGGTGTCGCCCTCGCCGGGGGTGCGGATCTCGGAGGGCGGGTGCGGGGAGTCGGGCAGGGGCCACACGGGTGTGCCGTCGAGGAGCACCTCGTACGCCGAGACCGTGCCCGGCGCGAGTCCTGTCACCGGGACCAGCGCGTAGTGGTGGCCGGCGATCTGGAAGGTGCGGGCCTCGCCGCGCCCGCCGCCGGCGCAGCGGACCTCGGCGACGCAGGGACGGCTCGCCTCGACCCAGACGGTCGCGGACGAGCCGTCCACATATCTCAGCAGTGGTCCCAGGCGCAGCCCCGCCATGAGCGATCACCCTCCTCCGTCGCCCCGTACGGTACGGAACGACGGACGGGAACGGGGAGGTTCCGGACCACTTTCTCGTGCGAGTCCCAGCGTGACGCGCGTGTCAGCAGTTCGCCAGGTAGCTGGTCAGGGCGCTCTTCTCGGCGGAGTCGACCGAGAGGTCGTAGTAGTACTTCACCTGGACCCAGGCGCGGACGTACGTGCAGCGGTAGGCCGTGCGCGACGGCATCCAGGTGGCGGGGTCCTGGTCGCCCTTCGCCTGGTTCACGTTGTCGGTGACCGCGATGAGCTGCGGGCGGGTGAGGTCGTTGGCGAAGGCCTGACGGGTGGCGCTGCTCCAGCTGTCGGCGCCGGAGTCCCAGGCCTCGGCCAGCGGCACGAGGTGGTCGATGTCCAGGTCGGAGGCGAGTGTCCAGGTGGCGCCGTCGTACGGGGAGTACCAGCTGCCGCTGGTGGAGGCGCAGGCGGAGTCGGTGACGACGTTCGTGCCGTCGCGCTTGAGGACCGTCTCGCGGGTGTTGCAGGTGCCGCTGATGGTGATCCAGTGGTTGAACAGGTCCCGGTTGTAGCCGGTGCGGTCCTCGGTCGCCACGGTGAGGGTGGCGAGGTAGGAGCGGGCGGTGGCGGCGCTGACGGGGGTGGGGAGGGCGGCGGAGGCGGTGGGAGCGTTGAAGAGCGCGGCGGAGGCTATCAATCCGCTGAGCGCCGCGAGTATGCTGACTCGTCGACGCGCGTAGAACCTGCGCATATGAACTCCTTGTGGACCCGGGGTGGGGTGGGGAGCGAGCGATTGAAGGGTTGCGTCGTGGTGTTACCGGCGGATGTGCGTCGGGTGAGAAGTTAATGACGTGCGCATGACACAACAAGGGGTGCGGGCGTGATTGGTGCCGGGCGCCTCTGCGGAGGGGCGCCTTGGGGGGCTGGGTGCCTGGGCCGGGTCGGCGGGGGCGGTGCGGGTGGTGGGTGAGGGTGCGGGTGCGTGGGGGCTTCTCGCGCAGTTCCCAGCGCCCCTGGAAAGCAGGGGCTGCGGCCTCGTGCTTCTCATCCCTCGGGGCGCGGGGAACTGCGCGACGCGCTCGGCGTACCATGGACCCCGCAGAAGGGGAGTAGCTCTTCGCCGGACCGTCGACACACTGCTCAGCTCGTCTGAGCCGGCGCCCGGAGGCGGGTCCCGATGACCGGGACCGCGCCAGCGAGACCTTCGGCAAGCAGTGCACCGCCCGTGCCACCCGGCACGGGCCGACCGTGTGCTGCCGTGCCGAGGTGTCGCGACAGCGGATGATTTCTCTCGGCGGGGCGGCCCGACCGATTGAGGAACCTTGATCAGCTTCAGTGTCACGGCGCTCGTCTTCGGCGTCGTCTTTCTCGCCGAACTCCCCGACAAGACCGCCCTCGCCGGACTCGTCCTCGGCACGCGCTACCGCGCCTCGTACGTCTTCGCCGGAGTCGCCGCCGCGTTCGCCGTGCACGTCGCGCTCGCCGTGGCCGCCGGCAGTGTCCTCACGCTGCTGCCGCAGCAGATCGTGCACGCCCTCACCGGCGTGCTCTTCCTCGGCGGCGCGGCCGTGCTGCTGATGAAGAAGGACGAGGACGAGGAGGAGATCCGCAGGCCCGAGGACCAGAGCTTCTGGAAGGTCTCGGGCGCCGGCTTCATGCTCATCCTGGTCGCCGAGTTCGGCGACCTCACCCAGATCATGACGGCGAACCTCGCGGCCCGGTACGACGACCCGCTCTCCGTGGGGCTCGGGGCCGTCCTCGCGCTGTGGACCGTGGCCGGACTCGGCATCGTCGGCGGCAGGGCGCTGATGAAGCGGGTGCCGCTGACACTGATCACGCGGATCGCCGCCGTGCTGATGCTGGGGCTCGGTGTGTGGAGTCTGTGGGAAGCCGTGGCGGGATGAGTGAGCCGTACGGGTGAAGGGGTGGCGGGCGCCGGGATTGTTTTGTACCGTAGAGAAACAAAGTGGCTCCCGCCCGCATTCCCTGACCGGTGGGCGGGGCCGCCTTGTTCCCTCCGGGCCGCCTCGCCGGGTGCGACGCCGCCCGCGACCCCCTTCTCCGCGCCTTGGAGCTGCTGATGACGGCCACGACCGTGCTGACCGCCCGCGCCCTCCTGCTGGACATGGACGGCACCCTCGTCAACTCGGACGCCGCCGTGGAACGCGTCTGGCGCCGCTGGGCCGAGCGGAACGGGCTGGACGGCGCCGACATCATGAACGTCGTCCACGGCCGTCAGGGGTACGCCACGATGGCCGTCCTGCTGCCGGACCGGCCCCTGGAGGAGAACCTCGCGGACAACGCGCGGATGCTCGCCGAGGAGACCGCCGACGTGGACGGCGTCGTCCCGATACCCGGTGCACCCGCGTTTCTCGCCTCCCTCGTCGCCGGCGGTGTGCCGCACGCCCTCGTGACCTCGGCGAACGTCGCGCTGTCCACGGCCCGGATGGGCGCGGCCGGGCTGACGCTGCCGGACGTGCGCGTCACCGCCGAGTCCGTCGGGGCGAGCAAGCCGGACCCCGAGGGCTTTCTGAAGGGCGCCGCCGAACTGGGCGTCGCGCCCGAGGACTGTGTCGTGTTCGAGGACTCCGAGGCGGGGATCCGGGCCGGGCGCGCGGCGGGAATGCGGGTCGTGGGCATCGGCGAGCGGGCCCGCCCCCATGGACCGGACGTCGTGGTGCCGGACCTCACCGCGGTGCGGGTCGAGGTCATGGGGGAGGACGGCGGGCCGATCCGGCTCACGGTGGGGTGAGATTCGTGCAGGGGCTCGCGGTGGTTTGAGGCTCGTGCAGGGGCTCGCGGTGGGTGAGCATCGTGCAGGGGCTCGTGGCGGGCTGAGGCCCTCGACCGGCCCGGGATCGGCGTCTGGCTTCCGGGTCGCCCGGGTCGCCCGGGTCGCCCGGGTCGCCCGGGCCGGTCGAGGGGCGTCGGGTCAGTGCTGGAGGTCGAGTACCTCCGTCAGGCGGGTGAGGCCGTCCGTGCCGTGGCCCTGCGCGATGGCGCGGCGGACGAAGCCCTCGGCCGACCGCATGACGCTCGCGTCGATGCCGTGGGACTCGGAGACCTCGATGACGTGGGTCATGGTCGACAACGCCGACGTGAGCGGGTTGCCCTCGCCGGAGTGCCGGCCGCTGTCGACCTCCTGCGCGCTGTCCTCGAAGAGCGGCGGCAGGATCGCGGCGATCCCCTGGGCGAACGGCGTCAGTTCCCGTGCGCTGACACCCTCGGCCCGGGCCAGCGCCAGGGCGTGGGTGTAACCGGCGATCGAGGTCCAGAAGAGGTCGAGCAGCGCGACGTCGTACGTGGCCGCCCGGCCGATGTCCTCGCCCAGATGGGTGTGGGAGCCGCCGAGCGCATCCAGCACGGGCCGGTGCGCGCGGTGGAGGTCCTCGGGGCCGCTGTAGATGTACACGCCGTCCGGGGTGCCGATGGCCGGCGTCGGCGTCATGATCGCCCCGTCCAGGTAGTCGATGCCGTGCTCGGCCGCCCACGCGGCGGTGTCCCGGGCCCGGTGCGGGGTGTCGGCGGACAGATTGACCACCGTGCGGCCCTTGAGGGCCTCGGTGACCGCCGGGGTGCGCAGGACCGCGTCCGAGGCGTCGTAGTTGACCACGCAGACGACGGTCACCGGGCTCGCGGCCACCGCCTCCTCGGCGGAACCGGCGCCGATCGCGCCGCGCGCCACCAACTCCCCGTCGCGGCCCGGCGTACGGTTCCAGACCGTGGTCCGCACCCCGGCGTCGAGGAAGGCCCCGGCGAGGGCCCGGCCCATCGGGCCGAGGCCCAGTACGGTGACGGCGGGAGCGGGGGTGCTGTTGCCGGGTGTGCCGGAAACGGCGGTGGTGGGGGCGGTGGTGGTCGCCGTGTGCTGTTCGGTGTGTGCGGGCATGACTCGGTAACTCCTGTGGAAAATGGGTGAGTTCGTCGGATCGCGACTGAGGGGAACGGGGGAGCGGAAATGAGGCGCAGGCGTGCCCAGGACACGGGCGTGTGCGGGGTGACCGCGGCGATCGCCGTGATCGAGGGGAAGTGGAAGCCGTCGTTGCTCTGGCTGCTGGAGTCCGGCCCGCACCGACCCGGTGAGCTGCGCCGGCTGCTGCCGGGGCTCAGCGAGAAGGTGCTGACGCAGGCGCTGCGCGAGATGGAGACGGACGGGCTCGTGCACCGGGAGGTGCACGATGTGCTGCCGCTGAAGACCGTCTACTCGCTGACGCCCTTCGGCCGTGAACTCTCCGAGGTGCTGGGGCCCTTGTCCGACTGGGGGTACCGGCGCCTGGAGAGACTCACCGGGGTCACGCCGTCGGCGACGTCGTCGCCGTAGCTCGCAAACTCGCAAGCTCTCAAGGCCTCAAGGTCTCACTGTCACGTCATCGTCTCGTCTTCCGTCCCCGTTCACGTGGCGCGCGCCCCGTCGGCCGCGCCCTCACCACAAGGATCGTCGGGCACCGGCCGGCCGCCAAGTACCCACAAAAAGGTGGGTACTCACGGGGCGCCGACCGCGTCGGTGGAGGGTTGTACGCCGCAGGGCGCGGGCGCCTTGGGGTTGGATGACCGGATGGAACGTATCGAGGCCGAACTGTTCACGGATCCGGGCAACGACGCGGTGGTCCGTCTGCCCGCGCGCAGGTTCCCGGGCGTGCTGATCCAGGGCGATTCCCTGTCGGTCATCCGCGCCGACGTCGCCGAGATCGTGGACGCCTGCGACCAGGGCGACATCGGCGAGGCGCGGGAGGCCGCGGCCCTCGTCCTCACCCACCTCGACGAGCTGCTGGCTCACTACGGCGGTGCCCTCAAGGCACACGGCATCCCCTTGCCGTACCACGAGGCGCCCTGATCGCCGATGCGAAGGCCCCCGCCCGGGTGCGGTGATGCGGGCGGGGGCCTTGGCGCGGGGCGGGCGTGTGGCGGGGCCTTCGCGCGGGGCGGCGTGGGACGGAGCCTCGCGCGGGGCCTTGCGTCAGGAGTCGGTCTTCGGGCCCGTCTGCTGGAGGACCTCGAAGGTCCAGACGGAGGAGTCGGAGGCGGCGGGCCTGGGGCGGTCGCCGCCGCCCTGGTGGGCCTGCTTCATGGGGCCCTCCATCCATGCCTGGAAGGCGGCCTCGTCGCGCCAGCGGGTGTAGACGAGGTAGTTGTCGGTGCCGTCGACGGGGCGCAGCAGCTCGAACCACTCGAAGCCGTCGGAGTTCTCGACCACCCCGGCACGGGAGGCGAACCGCTTCTCCAGCGTCTCGCGCTGCTCGGCCGGGACGGTGAGGACGTTGATCTTGACGATGCTCATCCCCTCATCCTGCATCACCCGGGCCGAGGGGGCGGCCGCCGACCCCCGTCGTCACGGCTTCTTCGTCTCCGACTCCAGGCGCTTCCGGGTCACCAGGCCGTAGACGCCCGGCTCCTCCTTGTCCTTCGTGATGCCCCGGGTGTTCTGGTAGACGATGACGGCCTGTTCGAGCTGGTCGTCGAAGTTCTGGTCGATGTCACCGGTGTAGAGGCCCAACTGCCGCAGTCGGAGCTGGAGTTCGGTGACCTCGGGGTCGTCGTCGCCGACGCGCAGTGTCTTCGGGCCCCTCAGCCGGCTGTCGTCCGCCTCGCTCGCGTCGGCGGCCGAGGAGCCGGTGGAGGCGCCCGCGCTCGGCCCGCTCTCTTCGGGGCTCGGCGACACGGACGGCGACGGCGAGCCCGACGGCTCCGAGGGTGACGGAGAGGGCGACGGGCTCTTGGAGGGGCTCGGCGACCCCGCGCCGCCGCTCGACGGGGCGGGTGCGGGCACCCCGCCCCCGGCCCCGGTGCCGCCCTCCCCGGACGGCTCCACAGGCGAGGCCTCCCCGTCGGGCGACGTGTCCGGCACGCTCGCCCGCCAGTCGTCCGGCAGTGCGCGGTCCCGCTCGGGGGCCTCGTACGAGAACAGCCCGCTCGCGAATCCGGCGGCGGCCATCACTCCGGCGGCGGCCGTCCCGGCGAGGGCCACCATCAGCCCCGTACGGCGGCGGCGCCGGCCCCGGGCGCGCCCGGCCGACGGCGGTGCGGTGGCGGGGGACGGGGGAGCCGGAGGGGAGGAGAAGGCGGGGGTCGCGCGTGCCGCCGACGTCGCCGTGCTCATCGGCGTCGCGGTCGTCGGAGTCGTGGTCAAGGGCATCGCGGTCGTCGGCGCCGTGGTCAGCGGCATCGCGGTCGTCGGTGTGCTGTCGGGGCCCGGGCCGGGGGCTTCGGCGGCTCCGGGGGTTCCGTAGTGCCGCGCGGTGCCGTAGGGGGCGTCGGTCTCGTCACCCAGCTCCACGTAAGGGCGTATCCGGAGGGGGTCGAAGTCCTCCGCGGCCGCCGCCTCGGCCGTGCGGGTCTCCAGCAGGGCCTCGGACGCGCGGCGGCCGCACGCGCAGGACGGCGTGCCGTCCGAGGCCCGGGGTGTGAAGCACTCCGGGCATATGTGACTGGTCGGTTCACTCACGTGTCGTTCCTCCCCGTGAAGACTCCAGAGTTTAAGCAAAGGGCCGACACAGAATCTCCCGAACACTTCGGGAATCGGGGGTTCCGGAAACGCTTCGACAGGCCATAACCGGTCACACCGACCACCATGGGAACGGACATGGAGGAAGAGGAAGAAGGAGAGGAGACTGAGGGCGCTGTACGAGGCCCTCGGGTCCTCAGGAGGTCTGCATGACCGACGACACCAGCCACGAGCCGGGCCCTCGCGAGCCCGCGCACGGGCCCATGAAGGGGGTCTCCCACGGGCCCGCCTCCACCGGCGCCGCCGCCGGCCGCACACCCCCGTCCGGCCCCCGTGGCCACGGCGTCCCCACGTCGGAGCGGGTGCCCGGCGGGGTGATGGTCTCCATCGGGGCCCTGCTGCTGGGGATGTTGCTGGCCGCGCTGGACCAGACGATCGTGTCGACGGCGCTGCCGACGATCGTGAGCGACCTCGGCGGGCTGGAGCACCTGTCGTGGGTGGTCACGGCGTACATGCTGGCCGCGACGGCGGCGACCCCGCTGTGGGGGAAGCTGGGCGACCAGTACGGCCGCAAGCGGCTGTTCCAGACGGCGATCGTGATTTTTCTCATCGGGTCGGCGCTGTGCGGAGCGGCCCAGGACATGCCCCAGTTGATCGGGTTCCGGGCGCTTCAGGGCCTCGGCGGCGGCGGGTTGATGGTGCTGTCGATGGCGATCGTCGGCGATCTCGTGCCGCCGCGCGAACGCGGGCGCTACCAAGGGCTGTTCGGCGCGGTCTTCGGAGCGACGAGCGTGCTCGGGCCGCTGCTGGGCGGGCTGTTCACCGAGCATCTGAGCTGGCGTTGGGTGTTCTACGTCAACCTGCCCGTCGGAGCGGTCGCGTTGGTCGTCATCGCCGCCGTGCTGCGCATCCCGCGCAAGGCCGAACGGCATGTCATCGACTACCTCGGGACCTTCCTGATCGCCTCCGTGGCCACCTGTCTGGTGCTGGTCGCCTCCCTCGGCGGCACCACCTGGGACTGGAACTCGCCGCAGGTCATCGGCCTCTCCGTGCTGGCCGTGCTGCTGGTCGTCGCTTTCGTGGCCGTCGAACGGCGGGCCGCCGAACCCGTCCTGCCGCTCAAGCTGTTCCGCGTCCGCACCTTCACCCTGTCCGCCGTCATCAGCTTCGTCGTCGGGTTCGCGATGTTCGGGGCGATGACCTATCTGCCGACGTTCCTGCAGGTCGTGCACGGTGTCTCGCCGACCATGTCCGGTGTGCACATGCTGCCGATGGTGTTCGGGCTGCTGCTGTCCTCGACGGTCTCCGGGCAGATCGTCAGCCGTACGGGCCGCTGGAAGGTGTTCCCGCTCGCCGGGACGGCCGTCACCACGCTGGGCCTGCTGCTCCTGCACCAGCTGGACGCCGACAGCGGCGACGGCGAGATGAGCGCGTACCTCTTCGTCTTCGGGGCCGGGCTCGGTCTCGTCATGCAGGTCCTCGTCCTCATCGTGCAGAACGCCGTCTCCTACGAGGACCTCGGCGTCGCCACCTCCGGCGCGACCTTCTTCCGGTCCATCGGTGCCTCTTTCGGCGTAGCCGTCTTCGGTACGGTCTTCGCGGGCCACCTCGGCGACAAGCTCGCCGACGCGCTCGACGGGGCCGCGCTGCCCGCCGGTGTCACCGTGGAGGGACTGAAGGCCGACCCCCGCGAGATCGCCGACCTCCCCGCCGCGCTGCGCCCGCCCGTCCTCGACGCGTACGCCTCCTCCATCACCGACGTCTTCGTCTACGCGGCCCCGGTCGCGCTGCTCGGCTTCGTCCTCGCCTGGTTCCTGCGCGAGGACCGGCTCCGGGCGTCCGTGACGGCGCCGGACGCCACCGAGACGCTCGCCAGCAACCCGGTCGAGCGGTCGTCGTACGACGAGGTGTGCCGGGCGTTGTCGGTGCTCGGTTCCCGGGAGGGCCGCCGCGAGATCTACCGGAAGATCACCGCACGGGCCGGTTACGACCTGCTGCCCGCGACGAGCTGGCTGCTGCTGCGGATCCGGCGCTACGGCTGGGCCGAACCCGCCGTCCTCGCCGAGCGCAGCACCGTCCCGCTCGACGTGATCATGGCCGCGACCCGGCAGGTCGAGGAGTGCCGTCTCGCCCGTCGCGACGGCATCGACCTCGTCCTCACCGACGCCGGCCATGAGGCCGCCGACCGGCTCGCCAAGGCCCGCGAGGACTCGCTCGCCGAGCTGCTCGGCGACTGGTGGGGCCGCGACCGCCCCACCGACCTGGTCCGGCTCGTCGAGGAACTCAACGCCGAGCTGTGCGGCTCCGACGAGGAACGGCCGCACTCCGCAGGGGCGATCACCCGTCGGCCGGCCGTCGGGCGGGGCCCGGGGACACCGCCGACACCTCCCGCGCCGCCCACGGCTCCGACGTCTCCGTCAGTGCCTTCGTGAACCAGTGGTCCGCGTACGCGTGGTCGTTGTGCGGGGCGCTCTCCGCGTAGCCGAGCCGGGCGTACAGCGCGCGGGCCTCCACCAGGTCGTTCCGGGTGTCCAGCACCATCCGTTCGGCGCCCAGCGCGCGGGCCGCGTCCTCGGCCGCCGTCACGAGCAGCGCGGCGCCGCCCCGGCCCCGGGCCCGCGGCCGTAGGTAGACCCGCTTCAGCTCGGCCGTCGTGGCGTCCGCCAACCGCACCCCCGCCGTGCCGACCGGCTCGCCCTCGTACCGTGCCACCAGCAACAGCCCGCCCGGAGGCGCGAGGTACTCCCCGGTGTCCGCCGCGACCTCCCGCTCCAGTTCGTCCGGGTCCGTGGCACGCCCTTCGTGGAGCCGGTACCAGCGGTCGCTGACCTCCGTGTAGTACGCCCGCCACAGGGCCGCGGCCACGGCGGAGTCGTGGGGCTCGGCGGCCACGGACCAGTGCTCCGGAGCCGGCGTGCCGGTGGTGCGGGGCGTGAGGGGCTGCGGAGCCGGCGGGGGTGTCGAACGGGTCATGGTGGTCATTGTCGGGAGCGGGACGGGGCGCCTCGCAAACGATTTACGCCGCCGCCCCCGGTGTCACGCGGTCGGCACTCGGTTGTCCCGCGGTCGTCCCGCGGTCGTCCCGCGCGCACGCGCTTGCCGTTTGAACGAACGGGTTCGGGCAACCCGGTGCGAAACGGCCCGACGGGGCGAGACGCCCGGGCCGAGGACTCTGGAAGGCATTCATGTCCACAGGATTGATCATCGCTTTGATCGTGATCGTGGCGCTCGTGGTCGTCGCGGCCGCCGTCCTGACGCTGCGCGCCCGTAGGGGCGCGGGTGGCGGCGGCTCGCTGAAGCGGCGCTTCGGCCCCGAGTACGACCGGACCGTGGCCCGCCACGACGGTGACGAGCGGGCCGCCGCCCGGGAACTCGCGGAGCGGGTCAAGCGGCACGGCTCGCTGGAGAAGCGGCCGTTGCCGAGCGCCGAGCGCGAACGCTACGAGTCGCGCTGGGCCGCCGCCCAGGAGCGCTTCGTCGACTCGCCCCGTGAGGCGGTCGCCGAGGCGGACCTGCTGATCGCCGAGGTGGCCGAGGCCCGCGGCTTCCCGGACGGGAACCGCTACGAGACCCAGCTGGAGGCGCTCTCCGTCCACCACGCCCACCATGTGCACGGCTACCGCCGGGTGCACCTCGCGGCGCACACCACCGGCGACACCGCCCAGGGCCGCACGGGAGCGTTCGACGGCAACGGTGTCGGCCCCGGCCCGGGCACCGGCACCGAGGACCTGCGCGAGGCCATGATCGAGGCCCGCGCCCTGTTCGAGGACCTGGTGACACCGAGCCGCCGGGACGCGCGGGTGGACCGCGACGCCTCGGCCGGACACGCGGGCCGCGCCCACCGCGACGGCTCGGCGCGACGCGACGTGCGCGACGGTGCGGTCGACGACGGCCGCCACCGGTCCCATCTGCCATGGGCGCCGGCCAGGCGCCACGCGAAAGGGAGTTGAGGGGGATGACCGACGACATGACGAGGGGCGAGGGCATCCGCGAACGCGGTCCGCGTGACACGCGGGAGGCCGACGCGAGGCGGGACGGCACGCGGGCGAGCGGCATTCCCCCGGGCAGCCGCGCGGCGGACGCGGCCGGTTCGGCGGCGAGCGGCACCGGCGCTCCGCTGGTGGCCGGCCACGACACCGAGGAAGGCCGCACGGGCGGCCCTGCCGAACACAGGACAATGGGTGTCCGCGACGAGCCCGGCCGGGTCCGTGGCGCAAACACCTCTGGCCCGGGCCGCGGCGAGAACGCCACCGGGGCCGGGGCCTCCGCCGGGAACGGCTCCCGGTCCACCGGCTCCCCGCTGCTGCCCCATGACGAGAGCGACAAGCTGACGCTGCGGCTGCAGCACGCGGTCGGCGGGTTCGTCGACGGGCCCCGGTCCGCCGTCGAGGAGGCCGACCACGTACTGGAGGAGGTCACCGCCCGCTTCACCGACGCGATGACCGAGCGGCGCCGCACCCTCCGCAACACCTGGGAGACCGGGGCCGACGACCGCGCCGCCGCCACCGACACCGAACAGCTCCGCCTCGCCCTGCGCGACTACCGCGAGCTGACCGAACGGCTGCTGCGCCTCTGACGGCGACAGCGGCACCGGCACCCGCACAGAAGACCGCGCCCCGGGTCACGACCCGGGGCGCGGTCTTCTGTGCGGGTGCGGGGGCTGGGGCTGGGGCGGGGGCGAGGTGCGGGGGCCGGCGGGCGGGCCCGTCAGACGATGGTCGTGATCTCGAAGCGGGGGTCGGGGCGGCCCCCTTGCGTCGTGCGCTGTCGGGGGTCCATGCCGACGGTCCGCAGCGTCGGATGCGCGGCCAGCGTCGACAGATCCACGGCGGTGGAACCGCGGTCGAGCAGCAGGGTGTGCAGCCGGGGGAAGGCGGCGAGCCACTCCCAGGTGGGCGTCCGGTCGGCGCGCAGCCACAGACAGGTGAGGCTCTCGGGTGCGAGGGCGTTCACCAGGTCGTCCGGGGTGAGCTCGTCCCCGACCCGCAGCCGGGGCCGGCCGCCGAGGCGGCTGATCGCGTCCAGTTCGGCCCGCGTGACGATCTCGAAGTAGATGTCGTCGCCGGGGAGCCTCGCGATGACCTCGTCGGCGTACTGCTCGGTGTCGAAGCGGTGCCAGGCCTGCGCGACCTGGCTGCGGACGACCGGGTCGGGGTGGTCGGTGTACCGGGCGAGGACGGGGATCGCCGCGTCGCCGCCGATCAGGGTCGCCGTCCGTACGGTGTGGACGGCGGTGCCGGCCTCCTGGTTCTCCGGGCCGGGGAGCAGTTCGAGGACCACGGGGCCCACCTGGGCCAGGTCCTGGGCCTCGGTGTTGTTCCTGGGCGGGATCAGCCGGGCGGCGCGCTCCTCCACCCGGGCGCGGATCGAGGGTTCGAGTTCCGTCGCGTGCTCCAGCGACACCATGGCGAGCAGATGCAGCAGGGTGCGGCGGCGGGGGACGGCGACGTCGCCGCGCGTGATCAGCTCGCTCAGCAGGACCGCGCGCTCCTTGGGCCGCGCGTGTGCGATGGCCATCCGGATGACGTCCTCCCACTGGCTGTCCGTGGCGCGCAGCACCAGCAGGGACAGGTCGCCCTCCTCCACGGCCGCTTTGGCGCCCAGGTAGTCCTGGAAGGTGCGGTGGACGAAGTCGATCGTGCCGGGCGCGGGTTCGCGCAGCACCCCGCTGCGCAGCAGCAGATGCCGGAACACCTGCTGTGCGGTGCCCTGGCTCGCGGCGGCGGACACCGAGGGCAGGGTGTGCGCGATGATCCGCTCCGCCTGGTCGCTGTCGATCTCCGACTTGCCGTTCAGCAGAAACTTGTAGGCGAGTTTCTGCAGCAGTTGGGTCTTCGGTTCCTCGGTGAGGTCGATGCTGTCGGTGAGCCCCATGTTCCGCTCGATGTCACGGCGGGAGAGCAGCATCGACAGGGCGGCGTCGTACAGGTCCTTGCGGGCCCGGGGCAGGAAACCCCGGCGGTCCCGGTGCAGGGCGCAGATCAGGCCGCACATCAGGGGGTTGGTGGCCAGCCGGGAGAGATCGCCCTTGGTGCGTACGGCCTCCATCAGCGACTGCTCGTAGGTGTCCAGCAGTTCCCAGTCGGAGGTGTCGCTGGCCCGGGCCGCCGAGTGCCAGCGCCGGATGAAGTGGTTGACGTCGGCCGTGCTCATGGGCGCCAGGGAGCCCTCGGTGAACCCCTGACCGTCGAGCCAGTGTTCACGCACCGCCGAGGGGCGGGAGGTGATCAGCCACAGGTTGCCCGGGTAGGCGGCGATCAGGTCGCGCAGCCACTCCTTGGCCTTCTCCCGTACGGCGGTCGGTACTTCGTCCACGCCGTCGACCAGCAGCAGACCGCGTCCCGCCTGGAGGACCCGGTCGGCCCAGCCGTGGGGCTGCGCGTCGGCGAGGGGGTTGCGGGCGGCGGTCAGGAACCGTCCGGGCGTGGGCAGGTCGTGCCAGGAGTGCGTCAGCGTCCGCAGCGCCAGCACGAACGGGACCCGCCCGGCGAGCGAGGCCAGATGGCCGTCGAGCGTGGTCCCCCGGGCGGCGGTGACGGCCAGCCACTGCACGAGCGTGGTCTTGCCCGACCCCGCGACGCCTCGCAGCAGTACCCGGTCGCGACCGTCCAGTACGTGATCGGCGCGGATCGGCAGCTGACGGGTGCCCTCGCCGACGCCCAGCTCCAGGCTGAGATAGGCCGTGTCCAGCGGCCACTGGGCGGGGGAGTTGGTGAAGTCGATGCCGTAGATGGTGAGCGTGCCGTACTTCTCGATGACGTACGCCGCGTACCGCGCCTCGAAGGCGGCGTCCTCGCCGATCCGTGAGGGAGTGCGTTCCAGCAGGAGGTCGATCCGGGTGACGGCTTCGGCGAGTTGGCTGCTCTGGCTGACCAGGGTGCGGGCGACGAAGGTCGAGCGCTGGGTGAAGAAATGCAGGATGTGCAGGCAGGCGACGTCCACCAGGGTGTCGTGCAGCCGGGCGGCGTCGTCGGACAGGTCGAAGGTCACCCGGGGGTCGGCGTCGCGCAGCCGTCTGGACAGGGCCCGGTGGCCGAGCTGCACCGCCTGGACGTCGTCCATCTCCAGGTCGCCGAGCGCGGCGAGGGTCCGGGCCAGCGCCGTGGCGAGGGCCTCCTCCTCGTCGACGGTCACCGGCCGTTCGACCGGCCCGGCCGAGCCGACGGCCCGTGCGACCAGCTCCGCCGCGACCTTCTGCAGTTCCTTCTCACCGAGGGTCCGTTTCTCGCCCCGGAACGACACCAGGCCCGAGACCCTGATCGGCTCGGAGACCAGACCGCCGCCGGGTCCCTGCTGCACGAAGAGTTTCTTGACCAGCGGAGCGACCACGCTCGACGCCAGGCGAGCACCGACGGCAGCAGCGTCCACCCGAACCCCTTCCCCCGATGTCCCTCAGCATAAGGACGCCGGGGTCGTCAGGGGACCGGGTCGGCCGCACTCGAGCCGGGCGGCCGGGCGTCGGGCTCACCCCTCCTGGCGCTGCCGTCCCTCCCGGCGCTCACGCCACTGTCGTACGACCTCTTCCACGTCGTACGGCTTCAGGCCGAGCGGCGGACCCGGTGGGGGCTTGAACATCATCTCGCGGATCTTGGCGTTGATCTCGGTGACGATCTTGCGGACGACGCGTTCGGAAGGGGCCTCGGCGGCCGTCGCGAGCGCGTCCTCGGCCTCCTTGCGCAGGGCCAGCGTCGGGGGCAGGACCGACATGCCCTCGCGGGCCATCTTCCGTTTGATCCACCACAGTTCGTCGTACGTGGTGTCGTCGCCCTCCAGCGGCCGGCCGACGCCGGGGAGGGTCTTGAAGTCGCCGCGCGCCTCGGCGTCGCGGATCTGTTTGTCGACGAACGACTCGAAGCTGACACCGGGGGGCTTTCGCTCGGTCATGCGTCCATTGTGCCGGAGCCCGCACAACAGGACGATCCGGCGATTTATCATGCGGCGGCGGCGTGCCAAACGTGCCGTGCGCAGCGACAATTGGAGTTTGACCCGTTAGGAGCGGTACGTGCTCGAACTCACCATGGCCTCGGTCTCCGAGGCGGACGCCGGGGCGACGGCCGGCATGCAGATGGCCGACGCGCCCAGCGAGCCGGGCGGCGTGCTCCGGGTGGGCCGCGATCGGGCGGTGTGCCGGCTCGCGACACCGGACGACTGGCTCTTCGTCTCCCGTGTCCACCTGGAGTTCCTGTGCGGCCCCGACGGGGCCTGGCAGGTCACGTGGCTGCGCGGCTCGCACGCCGACCCGTCCTCCGAGGTGCGGCTGACCCTGCAGGGCCACCAGCCCTCGCCCCTGCCGTACGGAGGTACGGCGAAGCTGCCGCACGGCAGCTCCGGTGAACTCGTCATCCACGACCGCACGGCCCCCCGCAGCGTCAACGTGGGCTTCTACCACGAGGGCTGACGGGAGCCGCTCCCCTCGACGGCGTCAGTCGGTGACCCGGGCCAGCGCGAAGCCGTCGTACCCCTTGCTGCCCACGGTCTGCAGCGCGGTGCCGGACAACTTCGGGTGCGTGGCGATGAGTTCGATGGCGGCCCGGGTGCCGCGGATGTCCGGCTCGGTGCTGTCGGCGTCGGCGACCCGGCCGCCGCGTACGACGTTGTCGACGACGATGACGCTGCCGGCCCGGGTGAGCTTCAGGGCCCACTCCACGTAGTGCGGGTTGTTGGCCTTGTCCGCGTCGATGAAGACCAGGTCGAAGGGTTCGGGGTTCTCGTCGGTCAGCTTGGGCAGCGACTCCAGGGCCGGGCCGACCCGGACCTCGACGAGGTGGTCGAGCCCGGCGCGCGCGATGTTGCGGCACGCGACCTCCGCGTGCCGGGCGCTGTACTCCAGGGAGATCAGCCGGCCGTCGGCGGGCAGCGCGCGGGCCAGCCAGATGGTGCTGTAGCCGCCGAGGGTGCCGATCTCCAGGATGCGCCGGGCGCCCTGGATCAGGGCGAGGAGGTGGAGGAACTTGCCCTGGTTGGCGGCGACGTCGATGGCCGGGAGCCCGGCCGCCTCGTTGTCGCGCAGTGCCGCCGCCAGGGCCTCGTCGTTCGGGGCGAGGTGGGTGGAGAAGTAGGCGTCCACGTCGTCCCAGGTCCGTGACTCGCTCATGAAGCTGTGCCTCCCGCGCCTTCCATCAGGATACTTATTTAGGTCAGCTAAGTAGATGCGCTAATGAATATAGGCGCGGGGTGGGCTCCCTGTCAGCGGTTCCCGGCGGTGTGTCAGCCGTTCGGCGCGGACTTCTGGTCGGCCGCGGTTCCCGGTACGGGCGCCGGACTGGCCCCGGGAGGCACCGGAGCGCCGGGCGGGACCGGGGCGCCCGGCGGCACCGGGGCGCCCGGCGGTATGTGCGCGCCCGGCGGGTAGGCCCCCGGCGGGTAGGCGCCCGGCGGCACGAAGGCCGCGCCCGGCGGTGGCACGGGCGGCAGTTGCCGCTTGGCGTTGCGCTTGAGCACGATCGCGACGGCCACCGCCTTGACCGCCAGCACGGCCATGCCGATGCCGAAGGACAGCAGCCAGCCGGGGATGCCCCATACGGTCCACATCTCGTCCACGTGAATGACCTCTCGATAGGTGTCGTCGGCCGCGGCCCGCCGCAGCGTGTGGTCGCCGGAGATCCGCTCCGGCCGCGGGAAGTCCTGCTCGACGGCGGTGAGGAAGTCCGTGCCGCCCTCGGCCAGGTCGCCGAGGGCGCCCACCGGTGCGCCGAGCCGACCGGCGAACGTCACCTCCGGCTCGTCCCCGCCGATCGCCGAGCTCGGCTCCATCCGGTGCTCGGCGAGCACGTACAGGCCGAGCGCCTGCGGCGTGTCGGCCAGCCGCGACAGCCGCATCGGATAGACCAGCTCGTCGCTGGCGAAGGTGAGGTGGAGCGGGTCGAGGGTGCCGGACAGCGGAGCGGAGCCGGCCGAGTCCTCCGGCGCCAGCCGGATCGCCACGTACTCCCACTTCTGCCGGACGTACGGCTCCAGCGCCGTGTCCAGGCGGTCCGGGAGCCGGAAGCCGTTCTCGTCCAGCCAGTCGCCGAGCGCTCCGGAGTCGGTCGCGGTCAGCCGCGCCACGTCGAACGGGCCGAGCCGTTCGCGGCCGACGACGTCCACCGGGGAGCGCGGGCCCCCGGCCGCCGCGTCCCCCGCGCCGCCGCCCTCGAACAGGTCGAAGGGCCAGTCGTCCGAGCGCGGCCAGAAGTACTCGCGCCGCTCGTACACGGGCGCGGTCTCCTCGTCGAGCTGGTCGAAGAGGGCCGCGTCGCCCAGCTCCACCGTCGCCCGGTTCGGCACCGGCATGATCCACGCGGCCGTCCGGGCGTCGCCGGAGACCGTCAGACTCATCACGATCTGTTCCTCGCGGCCGTCCCAACGCACCACGGACCGCTCGCGGCTCACGTACACGCTCCGCTGGTCGTCCGGCACCATCGCACCGCAGCCGCAGGCGTACGCCGGTGCCACGAGCGAGGCCAACTGGAGCCCCAGCAGCGCCAGCACGACCACCACGAGCCGTCCGTGTATCCCGCGCCCCTCGCGCGCCCTCAGTACCGGACGCGCGCGCCCCCGTACGAAACCCTTCATCCCCCGTGCCTTTCCACTGCCCCGCTGACCTGCCGTACCGCTCCGGGCCATGGTTCCAGGTGTTTGTCAGTGGTCTGTCACCACCGTGCCCGCGATGCGCATCCGTGATCCGCGCCGTGCCCTTGAGCGGGACGGAGGCCCCGCGCGCACTATCGTCATCCGGACAAACAGGGGCGACTCTCAGGTGAACTCGGGGTTGCCCGCGTCTCACCATCGGGACAGTGTGAGCCTTTCTCGGTGGGACGGCCGACGGGGCGGGAGGACGACAGCACGTGGCGACGGAGCGGAGCAGACCGGGCGGAGCCGTGGGTACCGGTGCGGCGGCGGCGCGCCTGGGGGCCCTGCGGGCCGTGCTGTGGCTGGTCGCCGGCGTCCTGGCGGTGCGCCAGATCGCGGTCGTGCTCCACACGCCCAGGGGCGAGCGGCTCACCGACCTGGAGACCTGGGTCGGGCCCAGTGGAGTCCTCCATGTGAACGGCTCGCTGTACGACTCGACGCGCTTCACCGGCACCCCCTTCGGCGGCCTCGTCCTCAAGCCCCTCACCCGGACGGCCGAACAGGCCCTCGGCTGGGGCTGGACCTTCGGCACCCTCCTGCTGGTCGTCGCCCTCGGCCTGGTCGCCGCCCGCGCCCTGCCCCAGCCCGTCACCCGCCGTACGGCACTGCTCGCGGCCCCCGTCGCGGTCACCCTGCTGATGCTGTCGCTGCCGGTGCGCAACACCCTGTACCTGGGCCAGACCAGCATCCTCCCCGTGCTGCTCGTCCTCGCGGGCTGCTTCGCCGTGCGGGGCGAGCGGACCAGCGGCGCGTTCATAGGGCTCGCCGCGGCCTTCCAGCCGACCGTGCTGCTGTTCGTGCCGCTGCTGTGGTTCACCGGCCGCAGGCGGGCCGCCGCGAGCACCGGGATCACGTTCGCCGGGGCCACCGCGCTGGCCTGGGCCGCGATGCCGCACGACTCCTTCACCTACTGGGTGCACCACCTCGCGGGCGTCGGCCTCGGCGGCCGGGCGGACGACCTCGCCAACCAGTCCCTGCACGGCGCGCTGCTCCGGCTCGGCCTCACGGGCCCGCTGGAGATCGTCGTCTTCTTCGCGCTGGCCGTCGCCGTCGCCGTGTTCGGCATGCGGCGGGCCATCCACTACGCCCGCGACGGGCAGTTGCTGCTGGCCGTCGCGATCACCGGCTGTGTCGTGGTCGCCGTCTCCCCGACGTCCTGGAAGCACCAGCTGCTGTGGGTGCTGCTCGCGGCCGTCGGCAGGGTCGGCACGAAGCAGTCCTCGCGGTACGTGTGGCCGGTCGCCGTCGTCCTGGTGATGACCCTGCCGGCGAAGATGATGGTCCCGAACGTGGACGTCCTGCACCCGGCCCGTGACAACGTCGTCCTGCTGGCCGCGCTCGCCGCCGCGCTCGTCGTGCCGTTCCTGTCCCGCACCTCGGCGTACTACCGGGCACCCGTGCCCACGGAGTACGCCCCGAAGGCGCAGACCCGTTTCCGCTGGGCCCCGCTGCTGCGCCGGGTGGCGACCCGGCCGAACCTGCTCCTCGAACTGCTGCTGATCCGCGTCGTGTACGCGGCCTACCAGCGCACCCGCCTGGAGGCCACCGGCAGCCGGGCCTCGGCCGAGGAACACGCCCGGCAGATCCTCGCCGTCGAGAGGGCCCTGTTCCTCGACGTCGAACACTGGTTCAACCACGCGGTGGTCCGGATCGACTGGCTGCGGGCCTTCTTCGACTTCTACTACACGTCGTTCCACTTCGTGGTCCCGCTGACCGTCCTCGGCCTCCTCTACTGGCGCCGCCCCGCCGACTACCGCTGGGCCCGTACGGCCATCGGCTTCACCACGGTCCTCGCGCTCGTCGGTTTCTTCTTCTACCCGCTGGCGCCGCCGCGCCTGATGCCCGGCCTCGGCATCATCGACACCCTCCACGGCGTCCAGGACTTCTCCCGCCCGGACTACGGCAGGCTGACCGAAGTCGCCAACCAGTACGCGGCGATGCCGTCCCTGCACTTCGGCTGGTCCCTGTGGTGCGGGCTCACGATCGCGCTCGTCGCCCCCCGGGTGTGGATGAAGGTCCTCGGCCTGATGCACCCCTTCTTCACGGCCCTGGCGATCGTGGCGACGGGCAACCACTGGGTGCTGGACGCGGTGGGCGGGGCGGCGGTCGTGGGCGCCGGCTTCGGCCTCACCTACCTTCTGACCGGGCCCCGCACCACCGCGTCCTTCAAGGGGCGCGGGGAACCGCGCGAGCAACCAGCGACGACGGACCGACTCGCGACGGCCGTCCGGCCCAACGGCGCAGGAGCGACCGGAGAGGGCGGGGGAGCGACCGGAGAGGGCGGAGACAGGGGCGGGGCGTAGGGGCGCGGCCCCTGCCTCCGGCCGGACGGGCCGACGGCGCCGGGAGGCCGTCGGCCCGAGTCGGGGTGGGGGTGGGGCGGCTCAGACCGTGGTCACCTGGAGGTGCTTCACCCCGTTGATCCAGGCGGAGCGCAGACGGTCGGGATCGCCGGCGAGACGGAGGCCCGGCATCGCGTCGGCGATCGCGTTGAAGATCAGGTCGATCTCCAGGACCGCGAGGGACTTGCCCAGGCAGAAGTGGGGGCCTCCGCCGCCGAAGCCGAGGTGGGGGTTGGGGTCGCGGGTGATGTCGAAGGCGTCGGGGTTCTCGAAGACGTCCGGGTCGTGGTTGGCGGAGGCGTAGAAGATGCCGACACGGTCGCCCTTCCGGAGGAGCTTGCCGCCGAGTTCCACGTCCTGGGTGGCGGTGCGCTGGAAGGCGTTGACCGGGGCGGCCCAGCGGACGATCTCCTCGGCCGCCGTCGCGGGGCGCTCGCGCTTGTACAGCTCCCACTGGTCGGGGTGGGTGAGGAAGGCGTGCATGCCGTGGGTGATGGCGTTGCGGGTCGTCTCGTTGCCCGCGACGGCCAGCATCAGCACGAAGAAGCCGAACTCGTCGGAGGCGAGGTTCCCCTCGTCCTCGGCGGCGACCAGCGTGGTGACGATGTCCTTCGCCGGGCACTGCTTGCGGTCGGCGGCCATGTTCATGGCGTAGGCGATCAGTTCCATCGCCGACTGCTGGCCGACCTCCTCGGTGATGGCGTACTCCGGGTCGTCGTAGGAGATCATCCGGTTCGACCACTCGAAGATCCGGATGCGGTCCTCCTGCGGGATGCCGATCAGCTCGGCGATGGCCTGGAGGGGGAGTTCGCAGGCGACCTCGGTGACGAAGTCGAAGGGGCCCGGGCGGGCGGCGGCCTCGCGGGCGATGGCGAGGGCCCGGTGGCGCAGGTTGTCCTCCAGCGCGCGGATCGCCCTCGGGGTGAACACGCGCTGCACGATCTGGCGGACCCGGGTGTGCTCCGGCGGGTCCATGTTCAGCAGGATCAGCCGCTGGGCGTCGATCGCGTCGCGTTCGATGTGCTCGTTGAAGCGGATGATCGCGGTGTTGACCGTCGAGGAGAACAACTCCGGGTGCGTGGAGACGTACTTGACGTCCGCGTGCCGGGTGACGGCCCAGTAGCCCTCGTCCGCGAAGCCCGCGATGCCGGGTGCCTGCGGGATCCAGTGGACCGGTTCCGTGCGGCGCAGTTCGGCGAACTCCGGGAGGGGGACACGGTGGTGCAGCAGGTCGGGGTCGGTGAGGTCGAACCCGTCGGGCAGCGCTGGACAGGGCATCGGCAACTCCTGACGGAGCATCAGATATAGGGAATTGCGGTGACGGTAGTAACGGGTTCCAGAACTAGCAAGGGGTGCGGGCTGCTCAATCGGCTTCCAATTGCCGCACGCCCCTTGCGGTGCCGGAGTGCCCCTCCGCAGACTGCTGAAGAGAACTAGAACGTGTACTAGTTCTGCGTGGCGGGCCGGGCCGGGACGCCCCGCGCCGCGCGGGTAACCGTCGAGAGGATTCCCCATGGCCGCGGAACCCGTGATCGTCGAAGCCGTACGCACCCCCATCGGCAGGCGCGGCGGCGCGCTCGCCAACCTGCACCCCGCCTATCTCCTGGGCGAGACCTACCGTGAACTCCTCGGCCGCACCGGCATCCCCGCCGACTGCGTCGAGCAGATCGTCGGCGGCACCGTGACCCACGCCGGCGAACAGTCCATGAACCCCGCGCGCACGGCCTGGCTGACCATGGGCCTGCCGTACGAGACGGCCGCGACCACCGTCGACTGTCAGTGCGGCTCCTCGCAGCAGGCCTCGCACATGGTGGCCAACATGGTCGCGGCCGGCGTCATCGACGTCGGGATCAGCTGCGGGGTCGAGGCCATGTCCCGGGTGCCGCTCGGGTCGGGGTCCAAGCACGGGCCGGGCAAGCCGTTCCCCGACGAGTGGAACGTCGATCTGCCGAACCAGTTCGAGGCCGCCGAACGGATCGCCCGGCACCGGGGGCTCACCCGGGAGGACGTGGACGCGCTGGGCCTGCGGTCCCAGGAGCGGGCCGCCGCCGCGTGGGCCGAGGAGCGGTTCAAGAGGGAGACGTTCGCCGTCCAGGTGCCGACGACCGAGGCGGAGCAGGGCGCCGGGCAGGGCATGTGGCGGCTCGTCGACCACGACGAGGGGCTGCGCGACACGTCGGCGGAGGCGCTGGCCCGGCTGAAGCCGATCATGCCGACGGCCGTCCACACGGCCGGCAACTCCTCCCAGATCAGCGACGGCGCGGCGGCGATCATGTGGGCGTCCAAGCGGATGGCACGGGCGCTCAAGCTCCGGCCGAGGGCCCGGATCGTCGCCCAGGCGCTGGTCGGCTCCGACCCCCACTTCCACCTCGACGGGCCCATCGACGCGACCAAGGCCGTGCTGGGGAAGGCCGGGATGTCGCTGAGGGACATCGACCTGGTGGAGATCAACGAGGCCTTCGCGTCGGTGGTGTTGAGCTGGGCGCGGGTCTTCGACCAGGACCTGGCGAAGGTGAACGTCAACGGCGGCGCCATCGCCCTCGGCCACCCGGTGGGCGCCACCGGGGCGCGGCTCATCACGACCGCGCTGCACGAGCTGGAGCGTACGGACAAGGAGTTCGCGCTGGTGACGATGTGCGCCGGCGGCGGGCTGGCGACCGGGACGATCATCCAGCGGCTCTGACGGGCAGGGAGGAGAAAGGGCCCTGCTGGTCGTCCCGCGACCAGCAGGGCCTTCCCCCGTGGCGGCAAGTCCCCCGTGCCGCCGTACTCCCCCGTGGCGGCCGGTCGAACCGCCCGTTCCCCCGATGTGCGCGGCCCCCGTACCGCCCACACCACTGATTTCACCGGGTCGCGCATTGTTAGGCAGGGGGGTCGCGGCTGCCAAACAATGGCCGGACGCGATCTCTCCGCTTGGGCGGCCGGATGCGTACGTTGGTGGCGGACGGTGTGGTTGTGGTGGGAGGGGAACAGCGCGGTGGCGGGTCGTCGTGAGGTACCGGTCGATCCGGGGGCGGGGCCGGTGCAACGGTTCGCGTTCGAGTTGCGCAAACTGCGGACCGAGGCGGGCGGCCTCACCTACCGGGCGATGGCCGAACGGGCGGGCTACTCGATCACCACCCTCTCCCAGGCCGCGGGTGGCGAGCAGTTGCCCACCCTGCCGGTGGCCCTGGCCTTCGTACGGGCCTGCGGGGGCGACCCTGCGGAGTGGGAGGCCCGGTGGCAGCGGGCGGTCGAGGAGGCCGCGGCGGTCGATCCGGACGCCGACGAGACGGCCGCGGAGCCGCCGTACCGGGGGCTCGCCCGGTTCGAGACCGGGGACAGCGGCCTCTTCTTCGGCCGGGACCGCCTCACCGCGGACCTCGTGGACCTGATGCGCCGACGGCGTTTCGCGGCCGTCTTCGGCCCCTCCGGCATCGGCAAGTCCTCCCTGCTGCGCGCCGGCCTGATCCCGGTCCTGAGGGAGTCCGAGGACCCGGACCTACGACCGTCCGCGATCCGCGTCCTGACCCCCGGCGACCAACTGTCCCGAACCTATGAGCTGCTGCGGGAGGTGAGCGGGGGCGGAGGGGGTACGGCCACCGCCGGCGGCACCGGCACCGGCACCGGCACCGGCACCGGCACCGGCGACGGCGACAGCGGGACCGGCGACAGCGGTAGTGGCACTCGCGCCGGCGGTGGCACTCGCGCGGGTCGCCCCGGCCCCGGCTCTGGCCCTGCCCGTGGCTCCGCCCCCGGCCGTACCGGTCCCGGCTCCGCCCCCGGCCGTACCGGTGTCGGCCCCGGACGTGGTGACAGGCTCGTCGTCGTCGATCAGTTCGAGGAGGTGTTCACCCTCTGCCACGACCCCGTCGAACGCGCGCGGTTCATCGACCTGTTGCTCACCGCACGCGATCCGGGCAGCGGGCTGCGGGTGCTGTTGGCCGTGCGCGCCGACTTCTACGGCCGGTGCGCCGAGCACCGCGCGCTGGCCGAGGCGCTCGGGGACGCCAACCTGCTGGCCGGGCCCATGAGTCCGGCCGAACTGCGCGAGGTCGTCGTCAAGCCGGCCGCGGCCGCCGGACTGACCGTGGAGCGGGCGCTGACCACCCGGCTCGTCGAGGAGATCACCGACGCGCCCGGCGGGCTGCCCCTGCTGTCGCACGTCCTGCTGGAGACCTGGCGGCGCCGCCGGGGCAAGACCCTCACCCTCGCCGGCTACGAGGCGGCCGGCGGCCTGGACGGCGCGATCGCCAAGACCGCCGAGGACGTCCACAGCCGGTTCACCGACAGCGAGGCGGCCACCGCCCGCCGGGTCCTGCTGCGGCTCATCTCGCCCGGCGACGGCACCCCCGACACCCGCCGGCCCGCCGAACGGGCCGAGTTGGAGACCACGGGCACCGGACGGGAGGAGGCCGCCCGGGTCCTGGAGGCGCTCACCCGGGCCCGCCTCCTCACCCTCGACGGCCCGACCGTGGACCTCGCGCACGAGGCGCTCATCACCGCCTGGCCCCGGCTGCGCGGCTGGATCGAGGAGGACCGCGACCGGCTGCGCGCCCACCGGCACCTGACCGAGGCGGCCCGGTCCTGGGAGGAGCTGGGCCGTGACGCGGGCGCGCTGTACCGGGGGAGCCGGCTCGCCAGGGCGCGGGAGTACTTCGGGGGGCCGGGCCACACCGACGACCTGACCGACCAGGAGGCCGCCTTCCTCGCGGCCGGTCTCGGCGCGCTGGAGCAGGAGGAGCGCGCCAAGGCCCGCACCACCCGCCGGCTGCGCGTCCTCGTCACCTCCCTGGCCGGCCTGCTCGCCCTCGCCCTGACCGCCACCGCCGTCGCGTACTGGCAACGCCAGAGCGCCCTGGACGCCCAACGCGACGGTCTCTCCCGCCAGTTGGCCGCGCAGTCCACCGCCCTGCTGGACAGCGACACCGACCTCGCGTCACTGCTGGCCATCAAGGCGTACCGGACGAGCCCCACCCGCGAGGCCACCCGGAGTCTGTACGCCGCCGCGGCCGTCCCCCTCGAACGCCGGCTGACCGGACACGCCGAGACCGTGTCCGCGCTGGTCTACAGCCCCGACGGCAAGACCCTCGCCAGCGGCGCCTACGACGGCACGGTACGGCTGTGGGACACCAGGACCGGACGGACGAGCAAGGTGCTCACCGGCCGTGCGGACGCGGACGACCCCGATCTCGTCCGCACCGTGGCCTTCGCCCCGGACGGCCGCACCCTCGCCACCAGCCATGGCGACGACGCGCGGCTGTGGGACCTGGACACCGGACGCGTACGGGACTCGGTCGCCCTCAGCGACCCCGACGACGACAACATGGCGGCGGTCGGCTTCGACCGCGCCGGCCGCGCGCTCGCCGTCGCCGAGGGCGGGCAGGTGCTGGACGTGGCCGACGGCCGGGTCGTGACCACCCTCAAGGGCCCCACCGGGCTGGAGATGGCGGTCGCGTTCAGCCCCGACGGACGCACCCTCGCCACCAGCACCCGGGATCACACCGCCCAACTGTGGGACCTGGATACGGGAAAGGTGCTCCACACCCTCAAGAGCGGTACCGGCGTCGTCAGTTCACTGGCCTTCGACTCGGCCGGGAAGACCCTGGCCACGGGCACCGAGGACGGCACCGTCCATCTGTGGGACGTGGCCGACGGCGAGCAGCGGACCACCCTCACCAGTGCCAGCAGCAGGGTCGAGTCCATGGCGTTCGCCCCGGACGGCAGGACCCTGGCCGCCGGCAGCTACGACGGCACCGTACGCCTGTGGGACCTCGCCACCGGCCGAGCCGGCACCACCCTCACCGGCCACACCAGCCCCGTCATGTCGGTGGCGTTCGATCCCGACGGGACCGAACTGGCCGCGGGCAACGAGGCCGACACCTTCGGCGGCGGCGGTGACGTCGCGATCCGGCTGTGGAAGGCGGGCACGAACCGTCCCCGCGCCACGCTGGACGTCCCCGGCGGCGATCTGCAGTCGATGTCCTTCAGCCCCGACGGCGACACCCTGGTCACCAGCAGCGTCACGAGGACCGACGACCCCCGGGACATGCGCGGCACGGTACGGCTCTGGGACACGGGCACCCGCCGCACGCGCGCCGTGCTCGACGAGGGCCTGACCCACGTCGGGGAGGTCGTCTTCAGCCCCGACGGCCGGACGCTCGCCCTCACCGCCGACATCCGGGCCCAGTTGTGGGACGTCCGCACCCGCCGACCGCGGATCACCCTCCCCGACCACTTCGTCAACGCGATGGTCTTCAGCCCGGACGGCCGCACGCTGGTGACGGTGGGCGACGGCCTCCATCTCTACGACCCCCGCACCGGGCGCCCCCGTGCCGAACTCCCCAAGGCCGAGGAGGGCTCGGCGCTGGCGTTCAGCCCCACGGGCGAGGTCTTCGCCACCACCGGGGGCCGGAAGGCGGAGATCCGGCTGCGCGATCCCGACACCGGACGCGTCCGCCGCACCCTCACGGAACCGGCCGGCAGCGCCCCGCCCGAGGGGGCGCGCGACAACCCGGCCATGATGTTCCGGCAGGTGGAGTCGATGGCCTTCAGCCCGGACGGCCGCACTCTCGCCTCCGCCGAGGCCGACGGCACGGTACGGCTGTGGGACACCGGCACCGGAGACCTCGACGCCACGCTGACCGTCAGCCTCACCCAGGGCCCGGTCGCGCTCGCGTTCAGTCCCGACGGCCGCACGCTCGCCACGGCCGGGGGCGGCACGGTACGGCTGTGGGACACCACCACCCGGTACGCCCGGGAGACCTTCCCCGACGGTGGCGCGGCGAGGCTCGCGTTCAGCCCCGACGGCCGCACCCTCGCGGTCGGCGACTACCGCGACCGTGTCCGTCTGTGGGACGTCGACCTGCCGCTGCCCGCCGAGGCGATCGACCACCTCTGCCGAGCAGTGCACCGCGACCTCACCGAGCAGGAGAGGGCGCTGTACCTGTCGGACCAGGAGCCGGGCGGGGCGTGCGGGTAGGGGGGAGCGGGTCGGTCGGCCCCGGAACGCGACGAAGACGGCGGCCCCGGGGATCGGGGGCCGCCGCCTTCGGTTCTGTGTCGGCACTCAACCGTGCCGGTGGCGCTCAACCGTGCCGGTGGCGCTCAGCCGTGCCGGGGCACTCGGTCGCGCCGGTGGTGCCGGATCAGTACCAGTGGTTGGCCTGCCAGAAGTTCCACGCGCCACACGGGCTGCCGTAGCGGTCCTTCATGTAGTCCACGCCCCACTTGATCTGGGTGGCGGCGTTGGTCTTCCAGTCGGAGCCGGCGGAGGCCATCTTGGAGCCGGGGAGCGCCTGGACCAGGCCGTAGGCGCCGGAGGACGCGTTGGTGGCGTTGACGTCCCAGTCGCTCTCGTGGTCGACGATGTTCGAGAAGCACTTGTACTGGGCCGAGTTCCCGATCATCTTCTTCGCGACAGCCTGAGCCTGGGAGGCCTCCGACGCGGCCTGGGCGGGCGCGGCGGCGAGCAGGGCACCGGTGGCGGCGACGGCCAGGGTGGCACCGGCGAGGGCCTTCTTCGGGGAGGCGATGCGGCGGAGAGCGGAGCGGGTCACGGGGATCCTTTTCTTCGGGGTCATGGTCGTCGCGGGCATGCCTTCACCACATGAGGTGCGGTGGGGGCGTACGTCGGCGCCGAGGCCCGGGTGGGCACGTCGGCGCCGTTGCGACTCATCCAGAGAAACAGCCGGAGCCGGCGTCCGCAATGACCCCTTTTGCTAGTTGTAGTCGTATCCGCACCGAAGGCCCCCTCTGTGACGTGGCTCTCAAAGCCCAGGTCAGCGCCCGTAAGGCCGTGTGCATGCCAAGCATTTCGATCTACGAGCCCGGTTCGTATGTGACCTGGGTCCTGTGGGGTGCTTCACGGCTCGCGCGACGGACGGTGAGCGGTGCCTCGCCCGAGCGTCACCTGACGGGCGGGGCGAATGTGACCGCGCTCTCGAACGCGGCCCGACGGGTCGCCCGGCGCAGTGCCTTGAGGACGGCGGCGCCGAGGGCGAGGGTCAGGACGGCGGTGACGACCGCGCGGCCCAGGTCCCAGCCGAGTGATGTGGCCAGGCAGTACGCGAGGAAACGTGTGAGGTTGGCGGCCGGGGCCGCGTCCGCGTCGTAGGCGATGGTCGAGGCGAGGGTGTCGATGAAGGGCCAGCCGTAGAGGTTCATGACCGTGCCGTACGCGAAGGCGGCGACGAAGCCGTACCCGGCGAGCAGGACGAGTTCGGCGCGGCCGCGCAGGCGGTGGGCGCCCGGGAGCAGCCCGGCACCCATCGCGAACCAGCCCATCGCCAGCATCTGGAACGGCATCCACGGGCCCACACCCCCGGTGAGCAGCGCGGACGAGAACATCGTCACCGCGCCGAGGGTGAAGCCGAACCCCGGGCCGAGGACTCGGCCGCTGAGCACCATGAGGAAGAACATCGGCTCGATCCCGGCGGTTCCGGCCCCGATGGGGCGCAGCGCCGCGCCGACCGCCGCGAGCACCCCGAGCATCGCCACCGCCTTCGCCCCGAGCCCCGCCTCGGAGAGCGTCGCGCCGACGACCCCGACCAGCAGCACCAGCAGCCCGGCGAACAGCCAGGGCGCGTCCTGCGCGTGGGCGGTCACCTGTGAACCGGGGTCCGCGAAGAAGGGCCAGCCGAAGGCCGCGGCCCCGACGAGACTGACGAGGAGGAGGGCGGCGACGGTACGGGGGGAGAGCGGGACGGGTCGGGCGCGTGACGGGCCGCTCATGAGTGCTCCTCCGGGGTGGCCGGTTCCGGGGGTGTCGCTCGCAGGGCGCGTCGTATCTGGGCCGTGGTCAGCCAGGGCTGTGGGGCGAGGATCTTCGTGACCTGCGGGGCGAAGGAGGGGGAGCCGACGACCACCTCGGCGGTCGGCCCGTCGGCCACGACCTCCCCGTCGGCGAGGATCAGCACGCGGTGGGCCAGCTCGGCGGCCAGTTCCACGTCGTGCGTGGCCAGGACGATGGCGTGCCCGTCGGCCGCGAGGCCGCGCAGCAGGGTGACCAGGCGTGCCTTGGCCGCGTAGTCGAGGCCCCGGGTCGGTTCGTCGAGCAGGAGCAGCGGTGGGCGGGCCGTGAGGACCACCGCCAGCGCGAGGGCCAGCCGCTGCCCCTCCGACAGGTCGCGCGGGTGCGTGTCGTCGCCGATCCCGGGCAGCAGCTCGGAGGCCAGGGCCCGGCACGTGCCCGGGGCGGCCCCCGCGTCCCGGTCCGCCGCCGCGCACTCCGCCGCGACCGTGTCCGTGTACAGCAGGTCACGGGGTTCCTGCGGTACGAGGCCCACGCGGCGTACGAGGTCCGGGGGCGCCGTGCGGTGGGGGACCAGGCCGCTCACCCGGACCGAACCGGCCGCCGGTTCCACCAGCCCGACCAGCGCGGACAGCAGGGTGGACTTGCCGGCGCCGTTGCGGCCCATGAGGGCGATCGTCTCGCCGGGGGTGACGGTGAGGGAGACGTGGGTGAGGGCGTGGACGCGGCCGTGGTGGACGGAGAGGGCGGTCACCGTCGCCGGGGCGGCCGGGGACGAGGGGGCGCGCTGGGGGGAGCGCTTGCCCAGGAGGCGCCGTAGGAGGGGGGAGCGTGGGGCCGGGGGGAGCTCGGGGGCTTCCGTTGTGTGCGGGGTGCGGGTGGGTCGTGGTTGATCGCGCACTTCCCCGCGCCCCTTCAGGGCGAGGGTTTCCCGCAGGGGGCCCGCGCGGCGGCGGGCGTCTCGGACCGTCAGGGGGAGCGGGGACCAGCCCGCCAGGCGGCCCAGGTCCACCACCGGTGGGTACACGGGCGAGACCGCCATCACCTCCGCCGGCGTGCCCAGGACCGGCGGGACTCCCGGGGCCGGGAGGAGAGCGACCCGGTCGGCGTACTGGATGACGCGTTCCAGGCGGTGCTCGGCCATGAACACGGTCGTGCCCAGGTCGTGGACGAGCCGCTGGAGCACGGCCAGGACCTCCTCGGCGGCTGCCGGGTCCAGGGCGGAGGTCGGCTCGTCCAGGACCAGCACGCGGGGGTGCGGGGTGAGGACGGACCCGATCGCGACACGCTGGCGCTGGCCGCCGGAGAGCGTGGCGATGGGGCGGTCCCGGAGGTCGGCGAGACCCAGCAGGTCGAGCGTCTCCTCCACCCGGCGCCGCATGACGTCCGGGGCGAGCCCCAACGACTCCATCCCGTAGGCGAGTTCGTCCTCGACCGTGTCCGTCACGAAGTGCGACAGCGGATCCTGGCCCACCGTGCCGACCACGTCGGCGAGTTCACGCGGCTTGTGGGTACGGGTGTCCCGCCCCGCCACCGTCACCCGGCCGCTCAGGGTGCCTCCGGTGAAGTGCGGTACGAGCCCGCTCACCGCTCCCAGCACGGTCGACTTGCCCACTCCCGACGGCCCCACGAGCAGCACGAGTTCACCCTCCGGGACCTCGAAGTCCACGCCCCGGACGGTGGGTTCGACGGCGCCGTCGTACGTCACGGACACATCCTCGAAGCGGATCACGAGGTTTCCTCCTCGGACGGGGCGGCGGTCGGCGCGGGGACGGCGAACGCGGGCAGCAGGCCCAGCAGGATCGCGGCGGCGGGCAGGAGGGGCAGGTCGGGGGAGGTGAGCGGGACGACGGTGGGGTGCAGGGCGGCGGGGTCGTACGCGGCGCAGACGATCAGCAGCGCGGCGACGGCCACCCCGGACCCGGCCACCAGCCACGCGCGCACCCCCCACGCGTCGGGCCGGTAGCGGGTGCGCGGCGAGCGACGGCCGCCCAGCCGCAGTCCCGCCAGCGCGGCGGCCACTCCCGCGAGCAGCACGGGGAGGCCGTAGCCGCCGCCCTCGGCGGTCAGCACGCCGTACGTTCCCGCGCAGACGCCGAGCAGTCCACCGAGGGTGAGCGCGGCGGTCGTACGGCGGACGCGTGCCGGGACCTCGGCGGTACGGCCGTAGCCGCGCGAGTCCATCGCGGCGGCCAGCGCCACCGACCGCTCCAACGCGCCCTCCAGCACCGGGAGTCCGACGTGCAGCAGCCCCCGTACGCCACGGTCCGGCCGGCCCCGCAGCCGCCGCGCGGCCCGCAACCGCTGTACGTCCGCCACCAGATGCGGGGCGAACGTCATCGCCACCACCACGGCCACCCCGGCCTCGTACAGGGCGCCGGGGAGGGACTTGAGGAGGCGGGCCGGGTTGGCCAGGGCGTTGGCGGCACCGACGCAGATCAACAAGGTGGCCAGCCGCAACCCGTCGTACAGCGCGAACAGGAGCCCTTCCGCCGTGACCCGGCCGCCCAGCCGGATCCCCTGCGCCCAGGCGGGGAGCGGCACTTCGGGGAGTGTGACCAGGGTGTGCGTCCCGGGGATGGGCGACCCCAGCACGACCGCGAAGGCCAGCCGGACGCCCAGCACCACCAGCCCGAGCTTCACGAACGCGGTGTACGAGCGGGCCCAGGGGGCGTCGGTCCGGTGCGTGGCCACGACGTATCCGGCCACCGCGATGAGCAGGGCGAGGAGCAGTGGGTTGGTGGTGCGCGACGCGGCGGTACCGAGCCCGAGGGCCCAGACCCACCAGGCGAGGGGATGCACCCCGCCGCCTCGTACCGCCGCGTCGCGCACCCCGCGCCTGGCCGCCCCCTGCTCCGGGCGTCCTGTGAACCCTCGCACCGCGCCGCCCTATCCCCGACGCCGCCGCGCCCGCCACATCGCCGCGCCTCCCAGCACGGCGACCGCTCCCACGCCCACGAACAGCCCGACGGACGGCCCCTCACCCTCCTGGGCGGCACCGCCGGCCGACGAACTCGGGTCATCGGCACGACCGTCGGAGCTGGACTCGGACGCTGACGTGGACTCGGACTCGGCACCGGAGTCGGCTCTGGAGCCGGTGTGGGTGTCGTCGTCGGTGTCGGCACCGGAGTCGACCGTGTCCCCGCAGCCCCGCACCGGATATCCCCCGATCGCGCAGAGCAGCGCGTTCGTGTCGTACCGGAGGGGCTTGGCGACGGACGCCAGCGCCTCGGCCGTGGTCGCGTCGTCCGGAACCCGCGCACAGGCCGTACGCGCCTTCGGGGGTGTCTCGCCCTCCGGCGCGTCGGCGGCCGTGCCGAAGTCGATGACCAGCGCGACCCGCTTCTCCCCGCCCCGCGCGGCCGTGTCCCCGCAGATCGAGGCGAAGTCGGCGGCGCCACGCGGCCGGACCGCGTCCGAGGAGTCCCGGCTCACGGCGAACCGGAAGCCCTGGACCTCGCCGTCCACCGGCCGCGTGGTCGACGGCCCCTGCGTGGCGTACGCCCAGGCGGAACCGTCCCGCTCCCAGAAGGACCAGTACCGGTACGCGGCGGCGTGGGCGGGCCCCGAACTCCCCAGCAGGAGCAGCAGAGCGCCGAGCGAGACGAGCACCGACGACAGCGCGCCGCCCGGCGTCAGGGCAGCCGACCCCCGTGCGGCTCCCCTGCGACGCCCGGTCACGCCTGCGGCCGCTTCCGGGCGGCCCTCACCAGCACGAACCCGGCGGTGGCGGCGACCACGACCAGCCCGAGTCCGATCGCCCACCAGGCGCCCGCCCCGAGGCCGTCGCCGGCCTCGTCCCCGGCGGTCGTGTCGTCGTACGGCACCGAGGAGTAGTCGCTCCCCTCACCGGCCGGACCGGTCTCCTTCAGCTGGGCGACGAGATCGGCTCCGCCGAAGTCATGCGGGTCGCCACCGGAGGCGTGTGCCGCGAGCACGAGCTGGGCGTACGCGGCGGGCCCCGCCTTGGCCGCCCACACCCCGTAGTTCTTCCGCAGCCAGGCCAGCGGCTTCTCGGTGGCGGCCAGGTCCCCGGCGGCGGCGAGCGCCACGACCGCGTCGGCGGTGGTGCCGTGGTCGGGCTGGTCCTCCGCACCCGCGAGGGAGGACTTCAGATAGCCGTCGGCGGTGAGGGCACCGGCCAGGTGGACGGCCCCGTTGTGCGCGAGCTCCTCCGGGGAGTCCCCCGGGACGCAGGCGCCGAACGCCCCCTTGTCCGTGCCCGTGCCCTTGCTCTTGTCCTTCCCCTCGCCGCTGCCCGCTTCGACCACGAACCCCTCGCCCAGGATGCCGAGCACCGCGGCGGCCGTGGCGTCGGCGTTCGCGGCGAGACCGCCCTTCTTGTCGGGCTGGTAGGCGAAGGCGCCGCCGTCCTTCACACCACTCCTGCCGCCGTCCTCGGCGCCGTTCTTGCCGTCCTTCTCCCCGTCGCCGCAGGGGAGGGCGAGGGCGCGGAGGGCGTCGTAGGGGGAGTTGCCGTCCTTCTTCTGCTTCTCGGGGGCGTCACCGGCGGCGGCCAGCGCGCCGATCACGACGGACGTCGAGTTCGCGTCGCTGGGCCCGCCCGGGGTGTAGCCCCAGCCGCCGTCCTCGTTCTGGTTGTCCTTCAGCCACCGCACCGCCCGGCCGGCCTCGGCGTCCTGCCCGCCGACCGCGGCGAGTGCCTGTATCGCGGCGGCCGTGCTGTTGGTGTCGACGGCCGTCTCGGCGTCGCACCGCGCGGTCGCGTCGGCGCGGTACGCCGCGAACGCCCCGCTCGCGCACTGCTGCCCGACCAGCCACTCCACGGCCCCGGCACCGGGCTTCTCACCCACGGTGTCCAGGGCGAGCAGGGCGAGGGACTGCCGCCATACGCCGTCGTACGTGGGGTCGGTGTATCCGTACAGACCGGTGGGGATCGCCTGGGAGGGCGAGGCGGAGGGAGCGGTGGACGCCTCGGACGCCGTGTCGGCGGCGAAGGCGGCCGGCGCGAAACCGGTGCCGGTGCCGGTGCCGAGCCCGGCTGTGGCTACCAGTACCGCGACGACCGCGGCGCTGCGGCGGACATTCATGATCGGCGGCTGCCTCTCCCTGACGGGGAGCCGGGCGGCACGGCGGAGCGCCGGGCGGCTCGGCTCCGTATTCCTCGACGGTGCCGTGCACCGGCGGGCCGCCGGTGACGCGAGCCGGTCACGATTCCCTCCAGGGCAGTCCGACTTGCCACCCTGCCGGGGCGGCTCACGGTTGCGGGTCAGCGCCGGATTTGCACCGGCTTCCCCCTGTACGGGTGTGATGACGACGCGGTCACTCTACCTGCCGGTAGCAAGGATCCCGAGGTCGGTTCGTGGGCCGCGATAGGTTCGGGCCATGCGTACGGGGAGACTGCTGGGCGCGGGCCGCACGGCCGACGTGTACGAACTCCACGCCGACGAGGGCGAGTCCGGGCCGCACGGTCCCGGCGGCCTCGCGGCGGGCACCGAGGCCGCCGCCTCCGCCCGCCCCGTCGACCGTGACGGAGCCGACAGACATACCGGACGCGACGGAGCCTGGGTGCTGCGGCGATACCGGGACGGATGGGGTGACGCGGCGGCCGAGGCCGAGGTCATGGAGTACGTGCGGAGCCATGGTTATCCCGTCCCGCGCGTACGCTCGGCGACGCGTACGGAGATGGTGCTGGAGCGCCTGACCGGCCCGACCATGCTGGAGGCCTTCGCGGCCGGCCTGATCGACCCGGCGGCGGCCGGAGCCACCCTGGCCCGCCTCCTGCACACCCTGCACGCCGTCCCGCCCCGGGCCCGTCCCGCCTTCCGCGTCCTCCATCTGGACCTGCATCCCGAGAATGTCGTCCTCACACCGCACGGCCCGCAGGTCATCGACTGGAGCAACGCCGAGGAGGGGCCGCCCGGCCTCGACTGGGGTGTCTCGGCGACGATCCTCGCGCAGGTGGCCGTCGACGAGACCGATGCACGCGCCCACCTGGCGCACGCCACGCTCGTCTCCCTCCTCGCCCACCGGCCCGACGGCCCTTCCACCCTGACGGAGGACGGGCTGGCCGAGGCGAGGCGACGCCGTGCGGCGAACCCGACGATGTCGGCGCGCGAGGTCGAACTCCTGGGACCGGCCGAGGAGTTGATCCGCCGCATCGCGGGTCCGGGTCCGGCAGCCTGAGGGGAACGGTCGCTCGAGGGGAACGGCCGCCTGAGGGGAACGGCCGCCCGAGGGTACGGCCGCCCGAGCGAGCCGAGTCGGCGCGGGCCTCCGTAAACCCCCCTCACACCGCCACGTACCGCACCGGATCCGTCCCCGTCACCGCCTCCGCCCTGCCCAGCTTCACCAGCCGTCGCACATGGGCCTCCGCCTCGGAGACCGCGATGTTGCGCGAGCCGAAGGGGATCTGGGGCCAGGGGCGGTTCCACTCCATGCGTTCGGCGAGCTGCCACGCGGTGAGGGGGGCGGAGAGCAGGGCGAGCAGGTCGGAGAGCCGGGACTCGTGATGGGCCAGCAACTCCCGTACGCGCGCGGCCGCGTCGGTGAACGCGTACTGATGGGCGGGCAGGATCTCGGCGGCGCCCAGGCGGCCGACGCGTTCCAGCGAGTCGAGGTAGTCGCCGAGGGGGTCGGTGACGGTGTCGTCGTCCGGGTCCTCGTAGAGGCCGATGTGCGGGCTGATCTCGGGCAGGAGGTGATCGCCGGAGAACAGGCGTCCCTGGCCCGGGAGTTGGGCGGGGTGCGCCTCCTCCAGGTGGAGGCAGACGTGTCCGGGTGTGTGGCCCGGCGTCCAGATCGCGCGGACGCGGCGGCCTGGGAGGTCGAGGAGTTCGCCGGGCACGATCTCGCGGTCGGGGAGCGCGGGGGAGAACCCGGGCAGCGCGCGCGGGCGGCGCGGGGCCCGCAGGGGCGCGAGGTGCTCCTCGGGCGCGCCGGCCGCCGTGAGCTTGTCCGTCATGTAGGAGTACCAGCGCTCCGGGCCGGTCCCGCGCGTGCGCCGGACGATCGCCGTGTCCGCCGCGTGCATTGCGATCCACGCCCCGGACGCCTCGCGCACCGCCCCCGAGAGGCCGTGGTGGTCGGGGTGGTGGTGCGTGATCACGACCCCGTGGATCTCCGCGACCGATGTGCCGCACGCGCTCAGGCCCGCCGCGAGCGTGTCCCAGGAGGCCGGGTCGTCCCAGCCGGTGTCGACGAGGACGGGTCCGCGGTCGGTGTCGACGACGTACACGAGGGTGTGGCCGAGCGGGTTGTCCGGGATGGGGACCTCGATGGACCGTACGCCTCCGCCGTGATCGGTCACCTGTGTCATGGGCCCACTATAACTAGAACGAGTTCCACCGGGGATGGGCGCGTGAACGCACCGGTGTCCGCACCGGCCCGCCCGCGACATGGACTCCTTCTCCTGGAACTGGTATCAGTTCCCTATTCGAAACTGACGGTATGTCAGAGAAGTGGCTCCGGGAGGCAACGGCCATGACCGAACTCGTGGAACACGGACAGCTGTTCATCGGCGGGGAGCTGACCGACCCCCTGGGCACGGACGTCATCGAGGTGGTCTCGCCGCACACGGAGGAGGTCATCGGCCGTGTCCCGCACGCCTCGCGCGCGGACGTCGACCGCGCCGTGGCCGCCGCGCGCCAGGCCTTCGACCACGGCCCCTGGCCCCGTACGACCCTCGACGAGCGGATCGAGGTCGTCACCCGGATCAAGGACGCCTTCGCCGTGCGCCACGAGGAGTTCGCCCGGATCATCAGCTCCGAGAACGGCACCCCGTTCACCTCCAGCGTGATGGTGCAGGCCCTCGCGTCGATGATGGCGTGGGACGCGGCGATCACCACGGCCCGCGACTTCACCTACGAGGAGCGGCGCGGCGGTGTGCTCGGCCAGATCATGGTCCGGCGCGAGCCGGTCGGGGTGGTCGCGGCGGTCGTCCCCTGGAACGTGCCGCAGTTCACCGCCGCCGCCAAACTCGCCCCCGCCCTGCTCGCCGGCTGCCCGGCGATCCTGAAGGTCTCCCCCGAAACCCCCCTGGACGCCTACCTGTTGGCGGAGATCGCCGCCGAGGCAGGCCTGCCCGAAGGGGTGCTCTCCATCCTTCCCGCCGACCGGGAGGTCAGCGAGTACCTGGTCGGGCACCCGGGCGTCGACAAGGTCTCCTTCACCGGCTCGGTCGCCGCCGGCAAACGCGTCATGGAGGTCGCCGCCCGCAATCTCACCCGCGTCACCCTGGAACTGGGCGGCAAGTCGGCGGCCGTGATCCTCCCCGACGCCGACGCGCAGACCGCCGTGAACGGCATCGCCCCCTTCGCCTGGATGATCAACGGCCAGGCGTGCGTGGCCCAGACCCGCATCCTCGTCCCGCGCGCCCGCTACGACGAGTTCGCCGAGGCCTTCGCCGCCTACGCCTCCGCGCTGAAGGTCGGCGACCCCCTGGACCCGGCCACCGAACTCGGCCCGCTCGTCGCCGCCCGCCAGCAGCGCCGCAGCCTCGACTACATCCGCATCGGCCAGGAGGAGGGCGCCAAGATCCTCACCGGCGGCGGCCGTCCGGCGGACCTGGAGCGCGGCTGGTACGTCGAACCGACCCTCTTCGGTGACGTCGACAACTCCATGCGCATCGCCCGGGAGGAGATCTTCGGCCCCGTCATCTGCCTCCTGCCCTACGGCGACGAGACCGAGGCCGTCCGTATCGCCAACGACTCCGACTACGGGCTCAGCGGCAGCGTCTGGACCGCCGACGACGAACGCGGCATCGACATCGCCCGGCAGGTCCGCACCGGCACCTACTCCGTCAACACCTTCAGCCTCGACATGCTCGGCCCCTTCGGCGGCTACAAGAACTCCGGCCTGGGGCGCGAGTTCGGTCCCGAGGGCTACGGCGAGTACCTGGAGCACAAGATGATCCACCTGCCGCCCGGCTACGAGCCGCCCGCCGGCGTCACGGCGGGCACGGGCGTCGGGTGATGGGCGACCGCTGGCACGTGGAGGTCGACCGGTCCCTCTGCATCGGCTCGGCCCAGTGCGTCCACCTCGCCCCGGACTCCTTTCGCCTCGACTCCGCCATGCAGTCCCACCCCACCGAACCGGAGGCCGACGCCCACGAACGCGTCCTGAAGGCGGCGGAGGGCTGCCCGGTGGAGGCGATCTCCATCGCCCTGCTCGGGAGCGGGGAGCCGGTGTTCCCGCCCGAGGAGTAGGGGCCTACGCTCTGCGGTCGGCACACGAGCGAACACACACGCGGGGCGGGAAGAAGTGCGAAAGTCCGAGGCCAAGGAGCTGATCGAGCAGGCGTACGCGGCCTGGGACGCCGAGGAGTGGCAGCGCGCCGCCGACCTCTACGAACAGGTGCTCGCCCATTTTCCGGACGAGAAGCCGAGCGCGGCGTGGTGGTACGACGCCGCGCTCGGCCACAAGTTCCTGCGCCACTGGGACAAGGCGTTCGAGCTGGGCGTCCAGGCCGCCGCCCGCGCGCCGCGCGGCGAGGGTGACCCCGCGTTCTGGAACCTCGGCATCGCGGCGACGATCCGCCGCGACTGGGCGGTCGCGCGCGACGCCTGGGCCGGTTTCGGCATCCGGATGCCGGACGGCGAGGGCGAGATCGAGGGCCGCTTCGGTCACGCCTGTGTGCGCCTGGACACCGACGGCCGGCACGAGGTGGTGTGGATCGAGCGGCTGTGTCCGACGCGCGGCCGCGTGGTGAACGTCCCCGTGACGGGCGGCCGCCGCTACGGCGAGATCGTCCTGCACGACGGCGAGCCCAACGGTGAACGCGTCGTCGACGGCTCGACCTTCCCCGTCTTCGACGAGCTGCTGCTCTTCGAGGCGTCCGACCTACCCACCCTCGAAGTGACGGTCGCGGTCGGCGAGAGCGGCGACCTGGAGGCGCTGGCCGCGCTCTTCGGCGAGCACGACTTCGGCGCGGAGACCGCCGACAGCCTCACCGTGCACTGCGCCTGCTGCAGCGAGGGCACGCTCCACAAGGAGCCCGCGCCGACCCGCACCGGCGCCCAGCGTTTCCGCCTCGCGGCCCCGGAGGAGGACGCCCGACGGCTGCTGGACCGCTGGGCGGGCGAGAAGGCGATCGGGCGGAGCTGGAGCGGGCTGGAGACCATGGGCTAGGGGTGGGCCGAAGATCATGCTCTGCCGGGTAAAAAATCCCATATGAGGGGTTGCATTCCCGTATGAGCGTTCTATCGTGGAAATCAGCCTACGAGACGAGTGAGGGAGCCGACCGGAGTAGCCGACATGGGCGAGAGGTAGCAGATCCGCCGGTGCCGACGTCGACGGTCGGGCTGAGAGGCCGGAAGGCAGCAGGACAGGGCCGGAAGGCGACCCCAGCACCTGATCCGGGTAATACCGGCGCAGGGAACCCGTCTCGTAGGTCTTTTCGTGTGCCCGCCGCCGGTTCCGGCTCTACGGCTTCGTGCCCGGCGCCGTCAGGTCGATCAGGCGGCACACCGTCTCGATGTCGATCTTCACCTGGGCGATGGACGCGCGGCCGGAGAGCCAGGTGATCAGGGCCGAGTGCCAGGTGTGCTCGATGACGCGGACGGCGGAGAGCTGCTCGGCGGTCGGGTCGTCCAGCCCCATGGCGTCGAGGATGATCGCGGTGGTCTGGTGGGAGACCTGGTCGACCTCGGGGCTGACGCTGCGGTCGGCGAAGGTGAGGGCGCGCACCATCGCGTCGGCGAGGTGGGGCTCGCGCTGCAGGGCCCGGAAGGCGCGCATCAGGGTCTCGGCGACGCGCTCGGCGGCCGTCTCGCCGGTCGGGGGCTTCTTGCGGAGCGTGCCGTGCATGTGCTCCAGCTGGTCCTGCATGGTGGCGACCAGCAGGTGGATCTTGGAAGGGAAGTAGCGGTAGAGGGTCCCCAGGGCGACCTGTGAGGACTCCGCGACCTCGCGCATCTGCACGGCGTCGAAGCCCCCCCGGCTGGCCAACTGGGCGCTCGTGTGCAGGATGCGGCGCCGACGGGCCTCCTGGCGCTCGGTGAGGGGCGGCGAATCCGGTCGCGCGGTGCCGGCATCCACCTTCGCCTCCAGCTTGGTCTCCACCTTGGCTTCCGCAGGCATGGTTCTCGTTCCGTGACAGTCGTGACGGTCGGTGAGGATATGCGATCACAGAGCATGCCAGGGCGTGTGCCGTGGCGTGAATCACCTGATCCATCTCTCACAGCGGTTCTACCAGCCGGTAGATTCAGAGCCTCTTGAACGATCAACTCTGAAACTTGTTCTAGATTACCGTCTCGTCGTAATCTCACGGGAAATCGCAGTGAGAAGGGGGCCAGGAGTGACCGCTGAGGCCAGTCGGGCGGGGTCCGGACGTGACCTTGCCGCCGACGGCGGGCGACCGCTCGACATCGCGCTCCTCACCTATAAAGGGAACCCGTTCTGCGGGGGCCAGGGCGTCTACGTACGGCACCTCTCGCGCGAGCTGGCCCGGCTCGGCCACCGCGTCGAGGTGATCGGCTCCCAGCCCTACCCCGTGCTCGACGAGGACGCCGTCCCCGCCGACGGACCGGGCCGGATCTCCCTCACCGAGCTGCCCAGCCTCGACCTCTACCGCCAGCCCGACCCCTTCCGCACCCCGAAGCGGGACGAGTACCGCGACTGGATCGACGCCCTCGAAGTGGCGACGATGTGGACCGGCGGTTTCCCCGAGCCACTGACCTTCTCGCTCCGCGCCCGCCGCCATCTGCGCGCCCGGCGCGGCGAGTTCGACGTCGTCCACGACAACCAGACCCTCGGGTACGGACTGCTGGGGGACGTGGGCGCCCCGCTCGTCACCACCATCCACCACCCCATCACCGTCGACCGGCAGTTGGAGCTGGACGCGGCCGAGGGCTGGCAGCGCCGGATGTCGGTGCGCCGCTGGTACGCGTTCACCCGTATGCAGAAGCGGGTCGCGCGACGGCTGCCGTCCGTGCTCACCGTCTCCGGCACCTCCCGCCAGGAGATCGTCGACCACCTCGGCGTGCGCGACGACCGCATGCACGTCGTGCACATCGGCGCGGACACCGACCTCTTCTCGCCGAATCCCGAAGTGCCGCAGGTGCCCGGCCGGATCGTCACCACCTCCAGCGCCGACGTGCCGCTGAAGGGGCTCGTCTTCCTCGTGGAGGCGCTCGCCAAGGTGCGCACCGAGCACACCGCCGCCCATCTGGTCGTGGTCGGCAAGCGGCCCACCGAGGGCCCGGTCGCCCAGGCGATCGAACGGTACGGCCTCGAAGGCGCCGTCGACTTCGTCAAGGGCATCTCCGACGCCGAACTCGTCGATCTGGTCCGCTCGGCCGAGGTCGCCTGCGTGCCCTCGCTGTACGAGGGGTTCTCGCTGCCCGCCGCCGAGGCCATGGCCACCGGTACACCACTGGTCGCCACCACCGGCGGGGCCATACCGGAGGTCGCCGGACCCGACGGCGAGACCTGCCTCGCGGTGCCCCCGGGCGACCCCGGCGCCCTGGCCACCGCGCTCGGCCGCCTCCTCGGCGACCCCGGCCTGCGGCAGCGGCTCGGCCGCGCGGGGCGCGAGCGCGTACTGCGGCGGTTCACCTGGGCCAAGGCCGCCGAGGGCACGGTCGCCCACTACCGCGAGGCGATCGCCCGCACGACCGTCGACGCGGGCAGGACCGTCGAGACCGCCGGCGCGGCCGAGACCGCCGAGACCGTCGAAGAAGCAGCAGACACACACCGCGAAAGCGCCAACCGCGAAAGCAGGGCCACGTGCTGACCGTCGACTTCTCCCGGTTCCCGCTCGCCCCGGGGGACCGGGTCCTGGATCTCGGCTGTGGAGCGGGCCGGCACGCCTTCGAGTGCTACCGGCGAGGCGCCCAGGTCGTGGCCCTGGACCAGAACGCCGAGGAGATCCGCGAGGTCGCCAAGTGGTTCGCGGCGATGAAGGAGGCGGGCGAGGCCCCCGAGGGCGCCACCGCCACCGCGATGGAGGGCGACGCCCTCGCGCTGCCCTTCCCCGACGAGTCCTTCGACGTCGTCATCATCTCCGAGGTGATGGAGCACATCCCCGACGACAAGGGCGTCCTCGCCGAGATGGTCCGGGTGCTGAAGCCCGGCGGCCGCATAGCCGTCACCGTGCCGCGCTACGGCCCCGAGAAGGTCTGCTGGGCGCTCTCGGACGCGTACCACGAGGTCGAGGGCGGCCACATCCGCATCTACAAGGCGGACGAACTGCTGGCCAAGATCCGCGAGGCGGGCCTCAAGCCGTACGGCACCCACCACGCCCACGCCCTGCACTCGCCCTACTGGTGGCTGAAGTGCGCGTTCGGCGTCGACAACGACAAGGCGCTGCCCGTGCGGGCGTACCACAAGCTGCTGGTCTGGGACATCATGAAGAAACCCCTGGCCACGCGGGTCGCCGAGGAGGCGCTGAACCCGCTGATCGGCAAGAGCTTCGTGGCGTACGCGACCAAGCCGCACCTTCCCCGGATCACCGGGGAAGCCGGGACCGAGGCCGGGGCGGACACCAAGTGACCACTCCCCGGACAGAACACCTGGTCCTGCCCGGGGTCCTCACCGCGGAGGAGGCCGCCGCCACCGTGCGGGGCGTCCTCGCGGTGCAGCGCCCGGACGGCGCCATCCCGTGGTTCCGCGGACACCACCTCGACCCGTGGGACCACACCGAGGCGGCCATGGCCCTGGACGCCGCCGGTGAGCACGAGGCCGCCGAGCGCGCCTACGAGTGGCTGCGCCGGCACCAGAACGAGGACGGCTCCTGGTACGCCGCGTACGCCGACGGCGACGCCCACGACGTCACCGACCGGGGCCGCGAGACCAACTTCGTCGCCTACATCGCCGTCGGCGTCTGGCACCACTACCTGGCCACCGGCGACGACACCTTCCTCGACCGCATGTGGCCCGCCGTCTACGCGGCGATCGAGTGCGTCCTGCGGCTCCAGCAGCCCGGCGGGCAGATCGGCTGGAAGCGCGAGGACGACGGCACACCGGTGAACGACGCCCTGCTGACGGGGAGTTCGTCCATCCACCACGCGCTGCGCTGCGCCCTCGCGATCGCCGAGCAGCGCGAGGAGCCGCAGCCCGACTGGGAGTTGGCGGTGGGTGCCCTCCGGCACGCGATACGCCGGCACCCCGAGCGGTTCCTGGACAAGGACCGCTACTCGATGGACTGGTACTACCCGGTGCTCGGCGGCGCGCTCGCCGGCGCCGAGGCCAAGTCCCGCATCGAGGAAGGGTGGGACCGCTTCGTCGTTCCCGGCTTCGGTGTCCGCTGTGTGGTCCCCAACCCCTGGGTGACCGGTGGCGAGTCGGCCGAACTCGCCCTGGCGCTCTGGGCGATGGGCGAGTCCGACCGCGCCCTGGAGATACTCCAGTCCATCCAGCACCTCCGCGACCCCGACTCCGGCCTGTACTGGACGGGGTACGTCTTCGAGGACCGGGCGGTCTGGCCCGAGGAACTCACCTCCTGGACCGCGGGTTCGCTGCTGCTGGCCGTGGCCGCGCTGGGGGGCGACGAGGCGACGTGCGCGGTGTTCGGAGGGGAGCGGTTGCCCTCCGGGCTGGACGCGGAGTGCTGCTGAAGTGAGGGGCGCGTCGTCGGGTGCGGGTGCGTGGGGCTTCTCGCGCAGTTCCCCGCGCCCCTAAAAAGACCAGGCCCTGCGGGCCTGAAAGACCACGGCCCTGCGGGCCTGAAAAGCACGGGGCGCAGCCCCGGCTTTTCAGGGGCGCGGGGAACTGCGCGACCAGCCCCCACCGGACCCGCACACGCTCAATGGCGGTGCATCCGGTTGGCGATCGCATGCCCCACGAACAGGTAGACGACGGCCGCCAGGCCATAACCGGCCACCACCCTGGCCCACTGCTCGTCGAACGTGAACAGGTCGTGCGACCAGCCGGCGAGCCAGCGGGCCGCGTCATGGACGAACTGCACGAAGTCGTTCGCGCCGTTCGCGCCCAGCAGGTACATCAGGATCCACAGGCCGAGGATGAACGCCATGACATCGGCGACGATCGCGATGATCCGGCCCGCCTGATTGGAACCGCTATATCGAGACATGCCTGACGGGTTGCCCGTCGGCCCCCGGCCAAACCTCGCCCGCTGCCACGAGCCCCCTCGACGCCCCCCGACCTCCTAGGAGTTGAGCTCCGCCAGCACCCGCAGCGTGTGCGGATCGGGGGCCAGCACCAGCAGGTCCGTCACCGGCCCCTTGCGCCACGCCTCCAGCCGTTCCGCGATCCGTTCGCGCGGCCCGACCAGCGAGATCTCGTCCGCGAACGCGTCCGGCACGGCGAGCACGGCCTCCTCGCGCCGCCCGTCGAGGAAGAGCCGCTGGATGCGCCGGGCCTCCTCCTCGTACCCCATGCGGGCCATGAGGTCGGCGTGGAAGTTGCGCCGGGCGTGGCCCATCCCGCCGATGTAGAAGCCGAGCATGGCCTTCACCGGCAGCAGCCCCTCGGCGACATCGTCGCAGACCCTCGCCCGTGCCATGGGCGCGATGAGGAAACCCTCGGGTGCGTCGGTCAGCGAGGCCTCGTAGACCTCGGTCCGCGACGGCGACCAGTACAGCGGCAGCCAGCCGTCCGCGATCCGGGCCGTCTGCGCGATGTTCTTCGGCCCCTCCGCGCCGAGCAGGACGGGGAGATGGGCCCGCAGCGGGTGGGTGATGGGCTTCAGCGCCTTGCCGATGCCGGTACCGTCCGGCCCGTCGTAGGGGAGGGGGTGATAACGCCCGTCGAGTTCAACAGGTCCCTCCCGCCTGAGCACTTGGCGTACGACGTCGACGTACTCCCTGGTCGCGGTGAGCGGCGATCTCGGGAACGGCCGCCCGTACCAGCCCTCGACGACCTGCGGGCCGGAGAGCCCGAGCCCCAGCATGGCCCGGCCGCCGGAGAGATGGTCCAGGGTCAGGGCGTGCATCGCCGTGGTGGTCGGCGACCGGGCGGCCATCTGCGCGACGGCCGTGCCCAGCTTGATCCTGGACGTCCGCGCCGCGATCCAGGTGAGCGGTGTGAAGGCGTCCGAGCCCCACGACTCGGCGGTCCACACCGAGTCGTACCCGAGCCGCTCCGCCTCCTGGGCGAGCGGGACATGGTCCGCCGAGGGGCCGCGCCCCCAGTAGCCGAGTGCCAGACCGAGCCGCATACGCCTGCCTCCTGACGGTGCGTCAGCTGTACGGGGCGGGAGGCGACTGTACGGCAACGGCCCCCCGCCCGGAAGGGCGAGGGGCCGTCAGGCCGTCGTACGGCGACGTTGTTCGTGCCGGGTCAGCCGCGCTGGATGCCGCTGGTGTCCTGGAGGACACCACGACGGCCGTCCTGCGTCTGGGCGACCAGGTTGGCGCCGCGCTGCTCCACCGCCAGGTACCAGGTGCCCGGCGCCAGTTCGGCGATCGTCGACTGCGAACCGTCCTCCGCGAACAGCGGACGGGCCACCGGCACCGCGAACCAGAACGGCGAGAAGTCGCTGGCCGGCGGCGGCGCCGCAGCCTGCTGCTGCGGAGCGCCACCGAACGGCGCCCCCGGACCGGGCTGCCCGGGCTGCGGCTGACCGCCACCGAAGGGACCCGGCGCACCGGCGCCCGGGTACCCGTAACCACCGGGCGGCTGGGCGCCGTACGGCTGCGGGGCGGCCGGACGCGGCGCACCGACGAGAGCGGCCTTGAGGGCGGGGACGAGGGGGGTGGCGACGGCGGCGGCGGCCAGGAGCAGCGCGGCGATCAGACCGAGGATGAGACCGGCGCCGGACTCGGGCTCCGAGCCGCCGAAGCTGCCGAAGAACTCCTCCATCGCTCCCAGCGGGTCGATGATCGACCAGAACGAGGTCCACGCGGCGAAGATCGTCAGGGCCACCCCGAGCTGGCCGAGGTCGAGACCGACGACCTTGGGCGGCTGCGGCAGCGCACGGGCGATGACGATCAGCACCGCACCGATGATGCCGCCGACGTACATGCTCATCACCAAGCCGAGGTTGTCCCAGGCATTGGGGATGTCGTCGCCGGAGCCGTCGAACGTGTCGAGGAACGACGCGATGAACAGCAATACCGCTGCTCCGATCACGACGCCGTCGCCTCTGGTGAGGGAGCGGATATTCACTTCAGGTCCTTCGTCAGTCGTCTCGTCGTCGGTGGAGGCGTCGCCGTCACCATGTCGCCGTCAGGCCGTGGTGGGAAGCGCGGGGGTGGCCCCTCATCGTAGGGACGACCTTATCGCCCGACCGACGTGGGTGTCCGCCGGGATGACCGCGACGATCACGACCCGCCCGCTACCCGCGCAGAAAACTCACGATTCCCTCAGAGGTTCCCCCGCGCGCATCCTGTCCGCCAGGCACCGCTGGTCAGCGGTGCCCCGTCATGGATATCGCGTATCCCCGCGCACTCGATGAACTCGGCGGGAACTGTTGACAGATTGAGACCGCCACACGCATTCCCCAAAGGGAAAGTTGTTCAATTTTCGAGGAAGCTGGTGATGCCGTCCGAGATTCCCCGGGCCGCTTTCTGGCGCCAGGCTCCGCTGGTGAGCTGCGCCGCGTCCTTGCTGTCGCGCATGTTGCCGCACTCGATGAACACCTTCGGGACCGTGGAGAGGTTGAGGCCGCCGAGGTCGGTGCGGGTGACGATGCCGGTGCCGTCGCCGACGTAGTTGGAGGGGGCGCTGCCGGTCGCGCGGACGAAGTAGCCCGCGACGCGCTCGCCGAGGTCACGGGACGGGGCGACGATGGGCCGGGTGTCCGCGGCGCCCTCGTTCACCGAGCCCGGCAGGATGACGTGGAAGCCGCGGTTGCCGGACCCGGAGCCGTCCGCGTGGATCGACACCACCGCGTCCGCCTTCGCCTCGTTGCCGATCCGCGCCCGCTCGTCGATGCACGGACCCCACGCGCGGTCGTCGTCCTGCGTGAACTTCACCGTGGCGCCCTGCTGCTGGAGGAGCGTGCGCAACCGGCGGGCGACGTCCAGCGTGAACTCGGCCTCCAGGTAACCGACGTTGGTGGTCGTCCCCGTCGTGTCGCACTCCTTCGCGTGCGTCCCGACGTTCACCTTGCGGTTGATCTCGGCGGTGTGCTGGAAGTTGCCGGGGTTGTGCCCCGGGTCGATGACGACGACCTTGCCCTTCAGGGGCCCCGTCGCGGCCGGCGCGGAGGCGGAACCGGAGGGGCTCGCCTTCTTGCCGTCGCCGTCCTCCTCGCCACTGCCACGGCCGCCGTCACCGTTGCCGGCGTCGGTGGGCGCGGTGGGATCGCCGCTCGCCGGGGGAGTGGTCGCCGACCGCGTCTGCGGCACCTTCGCGCTGTCCGACCCGCCGTCCCCGCCTCCGGAACCCCCGGTGACCTGCCAGACCCCCCACCCGGCCACCGCCCCTACCACGACCGCGGCCACCGCCACGGTCAGCGGACGGCGAAGGGCGGAACGGCGGGGCTGGGGCGGATCGAAGTCCGGGCCTACGTACGACACGCCTGCCACCTTACGGGTCGGGCGGCACACGGGCGGGAACCCCTGGCGGCACCGCGCGGGGTTCGGCGGCGCCGACTGGACCCGTCGGCCGTCGGCAGGTCAGAGTACGGGGATGATCGAGGTGGTGATCGCGGTCCTCGGGGCCGTGGTGGGGGCTTCGGCGCTCGTCGTCAGCATCGCCGGGCACCGTCACAACGTCCGTCAGGCCGCTCGGCTGGCCGATCGGGAACGCCGTATCGAGGACCGCGAACGCGAGGCGGACCAGCGGGAGAAGCTGATCCAGTCGTCGCTGCTGCACGTCACCATGGGCAGCAGCCGCTCGGTGCTCGCGGACGGATACGCGCGGTGGCACCTCGAAGCGGTCAACACCAGCAACCAGCCGCTCGTCCAGGTCGCCGTCCACTACGACGGCGTCCGCCTCGACGGCCGGGAGATCCTTCCGGCCGGCGGCCGGCTCACCGTCGGCCTCCCGATGACCTCGGCCACCGGCTCACCGCCCTCGCCCCTGCTCTGCTCCGTCGAGTTCACCGACTCCTCGGGCAACCGCTGGCGCCGTCTGGCCACGGGCCGGCTCCAGCCATGGGCGACCGGAACCGGCGACGAGGCGGACTGGCAGCCGCCCCTGGCACCGATCGTCGGCCCCCTGCCGGCCCCTCTGATCCACGGCAGCCCCGCCGGCCGCGCCCGCCCGCCGCGCCAGGAAACCCCGCCGCCCGCGCCGCCGCGCCCCCTCCCCACCCGGGCCTACCGCGCGGCGGTCGCCGCGGTGGTGGTCGTCGTGGCGGCCGCTGTCTATCTGCTGGTCCGGTACATGGGGTAGGGGGCGGGAAGCCGCCCCACGGGCAGTCCCACGGGCAGTCCCACGGGCAGTCCCACGGCCGACGACCGACGTGCGGCTGACCAGCGGTAGCGGTAGGCGGACGCGCCGTCGCGGGATAAAGTCGTGCGGTTACGTCTGGTTGTGGGGGCGGGGCCTGGTCGCGCGGTCGGGGGCCCCGGTGGGAGGGCCTGTAGCGCATGAGTCGTCGCTCCAACGGGTTGGCCGGCATCTGGGCCGAGGCACAACGCCAGCAGCAGCGTCAGTCGGAGGAGCGGGCCCGGCAGCAGCGCGAGTACGAGCGGCGACAACGCGCGTACCAGCGGGAGGTGGCCCGCAGCCAGCGCGAGCAGCAGGTGGCGTACCGGCAGCAGCGCGAGGCGGAGGCGCGGCGGCGTACGGAGGAACTGGACTCGTGGGTACGGGCGTTGGAAGGGCTGTTGGTCGCGGGCTGCCGGGCCCCGGCGTTCAGGGCCGCGTCCCTCACCCGTTCCGAACGCCTGGAGCCCTTCTCCCCGGGGCCGCTCGGGCAGCCCGTTCCCATGCCGGAACCCGACCACTACCAGGCGCAGGGCGGTTGGTCCGCCCAGCGGCGCGCCCAGGCGCAGGCCGAGGCGCGCGCCCGGTTCGAGCACGACTGGCACGCGGCCCAGGCCGCCGAGGCCCAGAGGCAGCAGCAACTGGCCCGGTACCAGCGGCAGTACGAGCAGTGGGCGGAAGGTCAGCGGACGGAGATCCGGCGGCACAACGCCGGGCTCGCGCAGATGGCGAGCGCACTGCGCGACGGCGACCCGGAAGCCGCCGTCGACTACTTCTCCGCCGCCCTCTACGCCTCGTCCGCCTGGCCCGAGGGCTTTCCGCGCGGAGTCCGCGCCGCCTACGACCCGGCGGCACGGCAACTGGTCCTGGACTGGGAACTGCCCCGGTACGACGTCGTCCCCGAGACGAAGAGCGTCGTCTACATGCCGAGCGTCGACCAGGACAAGGAGCGCCCGCGCCCGGTCACCCAGCGGCGGGCCCTCTACCGTGACGTCCTCGCCCAGTGCACCCTCCTGGTGCTGCACGACCTGTTCGCCGCCGACGAGTTCGGCGCGCTGGAGTCGGTCGTCCTGAACGGGTTCGTGGACGACCACGACCCGGTGACCGGGCGCCGCGCCGAGCTCTTCCTGGTGACCGTCACGGTGCCCCGGCCGGTCTTCGCCGAGCTGCACCTGGAACAGGTGAGCGCCGTCGACTGTCTGACGGACGGCCTACGGGGACAGCTGTCCGCACGACCGGACCAGCGCACCGCCGTCCGCCCCGGACGCAGGCCCGACGACGTGGGCGACGGTGTCGTCGTCCACGGCGGCGAGGACGAGCCGGACCTCCTGGAGATGGACCCCCTCGCCTTCGAGGCACTGGTCGCGGAGCTGTTCCGGGCCATGGGGATGCAGGCCGTCACGACCCAGCGCTCGGGCGACGGCGGGGTGGACGTCGACGCCCTGGACCCGACCCCGATCCGCGGCGGCAAGATCGTCGTCCAGGTCAAGCGCTACCGCAACACCGTCCCGCCGAGCGCCGTCCGTGACCTCTACGGCACGGTCCAGGACGCCGGCGCCAACAAGGGCGTCCTGGTGACGACGTCCAAGTTCGGCCCCGGCTCCCACACCTTCGCCAACGGCAAACCGCTGGAGCTGATCTCGGGCCGCGAACTCGTCGACCTGCTGCACCGGCACGGGCTGCGCGGGCGCCTGGGCCCCGGTGAGCGCCCCGCGCCGGTGTCGTCGACCGACGCCACCGTGGTGATGCCCTCGGCCGACGCCACGTTGGTGATGCCGATGGCCGATCCGACGGTGGTGCTGCCCACGGCCGACCCCAGGCTGCCCGCCCAGCGGACCTCGCCGGACGCGACGGGAGGGGCGGGGGCAGCGTCCGGGGTGGCTCCGGGCCCGACCACGGACGCTCGCCCCGGGGACCCCGGGGACTACAGCGTGCTCGGCATGTACTGGACGGGCGGCGTCGCCGTGGACGTCTGCGCGCTCGTCTGCCACGGCAACCGCGTCCTCAGCGACGACCACTTCGTCTTCTACAACAACCTCCGCACCCCCGACGGCGCGGTCCGCGTCGTCCCGCCGACCGTCCCCGACAAGGCCGCGATCCAGGTCTCCTTCGACGCGCTGCCCGCGACGGCCGACCGTCTGGTCCTGGTCGCCGCGATCGACCCGGCCGTGAACCCCGACGCCGACCTCTCCGGCTTCACCGACGCCGGCATCCGCCTCCTGGACCCCTCCCGCGCCGAACAGGGCCGCCTGGACGTCTCCGACGGCCGCGCCGCCGAAACGGCCCTGACCCTCGGCTCCTTCCGCCGCCGCACCAACGGCGACTGGGACTTCGTCGTGGGCGGCAAGGGGTACGGGGGCGGTCTGGAGGAACTGGTGCAGGACTACGGCATGGACGTGGCCTAGCCGGGTCCGGCATCGCGGCTCAGATGCCGGTGCCCGTCCGCCGCAGCACCCGCAGGGAGTCCGTGGCCGAGACCTCGGTGAAGGCGCCGGAGGCCAGGGCGCGGAGGTAGACGCGGTACGGGGCCTGGCCGGTGAACTCGTCCTCGGGGTCGGGGAAGACGTCGTGGATGACGAGGAGGCCGCCCGGGGCGATGTGCGGGGCCCAGCCCTCGTAGTCGGCGGTGGCGTGCTCGTCGGTGTGGCCGCCGTCGATGAACACGAAGGCCAGGGGGGTGCCCCAGAACGCGGCGACCTGCGGGGAACGGCCGACGACCGCGACGACGTGGTCCTCCAGGCCCGCGCGGTGGAGGGTGCGGCGGAAGGTGGGGAGCGTGTCCATGCGGCCCACCTCGGGGTCGACGGTGGACTCGTCGTGGTACTCCCAGCCCGGCTGCTGCTCCTCACTGCCCCGGTGATGGTCGACCGTGATCGCGGTGACCCCGGCCGCACGCGCGGCGTCGGCCAGCAGGATCGTGGACCGGCCGCAGTACGTCCCCACCTCCAGCAGCGGCAGCCCCCGTCGGCCCGCCTCGACGGCCGCGGCGTAGAGCGCGAGCCCTTCCGCCACCGGCATGAACCCCTTGGCCCCCTCGAAGGCGCCGAGAATCTCCGGCGCGGGCGCGGGCGCGGGCGCCGGCGTCGGCGGGGCCGGGTGCGGGTGGGGTGCCGCGGGCATGGGTCCTCCGTGTGATGGTCGTACGAGCGGGGGCGCCCCATGCTGCCATGCGGTGCGCGCCGGGTGGGGCCGGGTGTTCGGCTGCGGGTGCGTGGGGCTTCTCGCGCAGTTCCCCGCGCCCCTGAAAAGCACCGGAGGACCCATGCCCAGGGGCTGCGCCCCGCGCTTTTCGCCCCGGAGTGGCCGTAGGCCCTCAAGGGGCGCGGGGAACTGCGCGACCAGCCCCCACCGGACCCGCGGACGGCATCGAACGGCACGCAACCGTCACGGCGCAACGTCAGCGGGAGGCGACGACCACCCGGCCCTCCCCGGCGACGGCGTCGCCTTCCCCGGTCCCCCCGGCTTCGCCGCCCGCACGAAGCGTCAGCGCGGGGCGGCGGCCAGGGAGGAACAGGGCCAGCACGAGCCCGACCGCGACCGCGGCCGCGGCGATGAGGAAGGACACGCGGAAGCCGTGCATCGTGGGGATCTCGACCCCACCCACCTCGTTCGCGGTGTTCGCCAGCACCATGCCGACGACGGCGCTCGACACGGACGTACCGATGGAGCGCATGAGCGTGTTGAGTCCGTTGGCCGCCCCCGTCTCGGACGGATCGACCGCGCCGACGATCAGCGCCGGGAGCGAGGAGTAGGCGAGCCCGATGCCCGCGCCGAGCACCACCGACACCACCACGGTCTGCCACGCGGCGCTCATCAGGCCGAGCCCGGCCCCGTAGCCGACCGCGATGATCAGCAGGCCCAGGATGAGGGTGCTCTTGGGCCCGTACTTGGCGGAGATCCGGGCGTACACCGGCGCCGTGAACATCATCGTCAGCCCGAGCGGGGCCACGCACAGACCCGCGACGATCATCGACTGCCCGAGCCCGTAACCGGTGGCGGAGGGCAGCTGGAGGAGCTGCGGCAGGACCAGGGAGACGACGAAGAAGGAGACACCGACCATGATCGAGGCGAGGTTGGTGAGCAGGACCTCACGGCGGACGGTGGTCCGCAGATCCACCAGGGGCGCGGCGACACGCAGCTCCAGAACACCCCAGAGCAGCAGGACCACGGCCGACGCGGCGAACATCCCGAGCGTCGTCGCGGAGGTCCAGCCCCAGTCGCTGCCCTTGGTGATCGGCAGGAGGAAGAGGACGAGACCGAGGGAGAGGCCGAGGGCGCCGAGGTGGTCGAAGGTGCCCGCCGCGCGCGTCCTGGTCTCCGGTACGGCGACCAGGGTGAGGACGATGGAGAGCAGACCGAGGCCGGCGGCGCCGAAGAAGAGGACGTGCCAGTCGGTGTTCTGGGCGACCGCGGCGGCCAACGGCAGCGCGAGTCCGCCGCCGACCCCTATGGACGAGCTCATCAGCGCCATGGCGGAGCCGAGGCGTTCGCGGGGGAGCTCGTCACGCATCAGGCCGATGCCCAGCGGGATCGCGCCCATGGCGAAGCCCTGCAAGGTACGGCCGACGATCATCGGCACGAGCGTGCTGGTGAAACCGCTGAGCAGCGCCCCGACCACCATCACCGCCAGGCTGGCGAGCAGCATCCGGCGCTTGCCGTAGAGGTCGCCGAGACGGCCCATGATCGGCGTGGCCACGGCACCGGACAGGAGGGTGGAGGTCAGGACCCAGGTCGCGTTGCTGGGCGAGGTGTCCAGCAGCTGCGGCAGGTCCTTGATCACCGGGACCAGCAGGGTCTGCATCACCGCGACCACGATTCCCGCGAAGGCCAGCACCGGGACGATCGCTCGGCCGGCGTGTGTGGTGGGGGCCTCGGGGGTCGGCGGTGTGTGCGGCTGTGTCATGGAGCGGGGCCTCCTGGCCGGGCGAGGGTGTATGCCGCCTGAACCTCGTGTGCCTGGGCAACTATTCCGTTGGTTCGAGTGACTAACGAAATCTTGACTTGCCCATGGGAAAGTGACGCGCCGTCAGGGAGGGCGGGTCGCCGGCGGACGAGGGTGTCGGGCGGCCGTCGGGGGGGCAGGGGGCGGGGCGCCAGCGGGGCGCCAGGGGGAGGCGGACCATCGGTCTCGCCCCTGCGGCATCTCCTCGCGGACCGAGGCGACGGTCCGCGCCCGCCCTCATGTGCATCCTCCAACCGGATGGCGTCCGGGCGAGCTGGCTCGCGGTGCCCCCGTCGGCGCCGGTGGGGGGCGAGTGCGAGTCGGTGAGAGTGGTGCAGTGAACGGGCGGTCCGTGGCCCGCTGTCCCTCCCCCCTCCATGTCCGGATCTGACGTACTGTCAGGAGTCTTCACATGTGCACGAGGCTGGGCTATACAGAGGGTCGCCGGACTGGAACGCGTTCTAGGTGGGCGGGTTCCGGGTCGGCCGTGACGACCTCGGTGCGGCCGCTGGTGCGGACGGCCGTACCGAGGTTCCTCAGCCCACGCCACCCGCCCCGGACCGTCCAGGAGCCCCATGCCCATCGACGCAGCCAAGGCGCTCGCGGCAGACCCCCGATCCGCTGAGATCGCGTGGACGCGGAAGGACGTCCTGCTCTACCACCTCGGGATCGGTGCGGGCACCCCCGCGACCGACCCCGACGAACTGCGCTACACGCTGGAGTCGCGGTTGCACGTCCTGCCGAGCTTCGCCACCGTCGCGGGTGCCGGCTCACCGGACGTGATCGGCGGCCTGAACGTGCCCGGTGTAGACGTCGACCTCGCCAAGGTCCTGCACGGCGGCCAGCGCGTCGAACTCCGACGGCCGATCCCGGTCGAGGGGCGGGCCACGGCGACCTCACGGGTGGCGGCGGTGTACGACAAGGGCAAGGCGGCCGTCCTCGTGATGCGGACCGAGGTCGCCGACGCCGAGGGCCCGCTGTGGGTCAACGAGGCGCAGATCTTCGTCCGCGGAGAGGGCGGCTGGGGCGGCGACCGCGGCCCGTCCGCCCGCCAGGAACCGCCCACGACCGCACCCGACAAAGAGGTGGAGCGCACCGTCCGCGAGGACCAGGCGCTGCTCTACCGCCTCTCCGGCGACTGGAACCCGCTGCACGCCGACCCGGAGTTCGCGGGGCGCGCCGGGTTCGACCGGCCGATCCTGCACGGGCTGTGCACCTACGGGATGACCCTGAAGGCCGTGGTCGACACGGTGCTCGGCGGGGACGTCGGCCGGGTCCGCTCCTACGGGACGCGTTTCGCGGGCGTCGTCTTCCCGGGCGAGACCCTCCGGATCCGGATGTGGCGGCCGGACGACCACGCGGTGCGGGTGACCGTGACCGCTGTCGAGCGGGACGACGCCCCGGTCCTCGCGGACACGCTCGTCGAGACGGGCTACCACGCATGAGCGGCGAATCAGCGGATCACGGGTACTTCTGATACTTCCGAGGGGAGCTGCACCATGCGCGCAGCCGTACTGCACGAGATCGGCCAGGACAAACTGGACGTGCTCGACGACGTCGAGGCGGTGGGCTTCGGGCCGGGCAGGGTGAAGATCCGGGTGCGGGCCACCGGGCTGTGCCACTCGGACCTGTCCGCCATGGCCGGGGTGCTGCCGCAGCCCGGACCGTTCGTCCCCGGACACGAGGGCGCCGGCGAGATAGTCGAAGTCGGGGAAGGCGTGAGCCACGTGAAGCCCGGCGACCGCGTCGTCGTGTGCTGGCTCCCGGCCTGCGGCACCTGTCCCGCCTGCAAGCGCGGCCAGACCCACCTCTGCCTCGCCGGATTCCTCAACGCCGGCACGCCCAACTTCAAGCGGCCCGCCGGGGACGTCTTCGGCTTCGCGGGCACCGGCACGTTCGCCGAGGAGGTCGTGGTCGACGCGGGCTGCGCCGTGCCGATACCGGACGACGTGCCCTTCGACATCGCCGCCCTCATCGGCTGCGGCGTCACCACCGGGCTCGGTGCCGCCCTCAACACCGCTGACGTGGAGGCCGGTTCGTCGGTCGCGGTCATCGGTTGCGGCGGCGTCGGCATCTCGGCGATCCAGGGTGCCCGGCTCAAGGGCGCGGCCGAGATCGTCGCCGTCGACCCCGTGGTCTCACGACGCGAGGCGGCGCTCAAGTTCGGGGCCACCAAGGCGATCTCGCCGGACGAACTGGCCGACGCCAAGCAGTCCGTCACGGGTGGCGAGGGCTTCGACTACGTCTTCGAGGTCGTCGGACGTTCGGCCACCGCCCGCACGGCGTACGAGGCCACCCGGCGCGGCGGCACCCTCGTCGTGGTGGGCGCGGGCGCGCTGGACGACTTCCTCCAGCTCAGCATGTTCGAGCTGTTCTTCGACGAGAAGCGGATCCTGCCCTCCATGTACGGCGGCGGAGACGTCCTGCGCTCCTACGAGCGGGCCATCGCCCTCTGGCGCGCCGGCCGCATCGACCTCGCGGGGCTGATCACCCACCGGGTGCCCCTCTCCGACATCAACGAGGCGCTGGACCAGATGCGGACGGGCGTGGCGCTCCGCACCTGTATCGAGATCTGACGGTTGCGGAGACCGACATCTGAAGGTTCCGGAGACCGACATCTGACATGGCTCCGGCTCGCGAGTGAATCGGCTTCGGCGGAAGGGACTCGGCAGTGGCACTGCCCCTTGAAGGACTGTCCGCGATCGTCACCGGCGCGGGGCGCGGGCTCGGCCGGGTGGAAGCGCTGGAGCTGGCCCGCCTGGGCGCGGCCGTGGTCGTCAACGACTACGGCCGCCCGGGACGGGACGGTTCCGGTGAGGTGTCCACCGGGCCCGCCGAGGAGGTCGCGGAGTCGATCCGCGCGGCCGGCGGTCAGGCGGTGGCGCACATCGGTGACGTCTCCGACCACGAACAGGCGCGAGAGCTGGTCGAGTTGGCGATAGCCGAGTTCGGCAGACTCGACATCCTCGTCAACAACGCGGGCATCCTGCGCGACCGGATGGTCTTCTCGATGTCCGAGGACGAGTGGGACTCGGTCGTCCGGGTGCACCTCAAGGGCCACTTCAACACGATCCGGTTCGCCTCCGCCCACTGGCGGGCACGGGCGAAGTCGGGCGAGGGCGGGGGACGGGTCTACGGGCGGGTGGTGAACACCTCCTCCGAGGCGTTCCTCGCCGGGTCCGCCGGGCAGCCCAACTACGCCGCCGCGAAGGGCGGCATCGTCGGGCTGACCACCTCCACGGCACTCGCGCTCGCCAAGTACGGCGTCACCGCGAACGTCATCTGCCCGCGCGCCCGCACCCGGATGACCGAGGACGTCTTCGCGGGCCTGCCGGGGGCACCCGACGGCACCGACACCGGACTCGACCCACTCGCCCCCGAACACGTCGCCCCCCTCGTGGGCTACCTCGCCTCGCCCGCCGCCGCGCAGGTGAACGGCCAGCTGCTCGTCGTCCACGGGGGCATGGTGGCGATCGTCGAACGCCCGCGCGTCCAGGCCAAGTTCGACACCAAACAGGACGCGTTCACGTACGACGAGCTGGACGGCCTGCTGACGCCGTACTACATGGCCCGGCCGGAGGGTGAGACGTTCGCGGCGGCGGAGGTGCTGGGGCTGCGGCACGGCCCGGGGGCCTCGTAGAGGCGCGGAGAACAAAAGGACCGGCCCCGCCCGTTGGTGACGGGCGGGGCCGGTGCCATCGTGATGGTCGGTTCCGGCACCGAATTGACGTTTCTCCGGAGGTGACCAGGAGGGATCCGTCGCCGTTCAGGCGGACGTCGTCGTCTCCGTGTGTTCGGCCGGCTTGCGGTGGCGCCCGCGAGGGCTCGTCTTCTCGGCTTCGTGGGCCGAGATCTGGCCCCGGTGCCTGCCGTGGCCTTCCGCCTCGTGGGGGTCGGCGGTGGGCGGCTGGGTTGTGTGCACGTCGCTCATTGGAAGTGTTCCCCGTCGAATGATCTTCTTACCGGCGGGTGATTTTAACGGTCCGCCCCGCTCGCCCCGAAGCCGCCCGAGGGCGTGTCGCCCGTGCCTCGTCCACTTGGCGCGCTGCCCCCGCACGACCTTCACCCGACGGTCACCTCCTCGGGCACTCGCCCCTCCAACGGGGCCTGCTGCAACGGCACGGGCCGGGCGACGACAGGCACGGACGGTTCCGCACCGGCCGACTGCGCGCCGCCCGACTGTTCACCGAGCGCCCGCGTATCGACACCCGCATCGACACCCGTATCGACACCCGTATCGCCCCGCGTATCGACCCGTGTATCGAGGGGCACGGTGCCCGACGCTTCGGTGTCCTCCCCTCCGGCCCTCGCCCCTCCGGCCCCCGGCGGCCCCGTGCCCGCCGACCCGCGACCGGACGGCGGCACCCCCTCCCCCTTCCGTGACTCGTCCCGGACCTCCTCCGGCTCCTCCCCCCAAGGCACGCCCACCCGGGCGACCCCGCATCGCACCACCCCTGTCGTGTACGGGAGTTGCAGTACGCCCTCCCGGCTCCACAGCCCGGCCCCCGCCAACCAGCCGTCGGGGGCGGGCAGATGGAGGATCCGGCGGGCGGCCGGGCGCCAGACGCCGACCCAGCTGCCGCGCGGGCCGTCGACGCGCAACGCCACCGCGCAGCTCTCGGGGGTGAGGATCTGCCCGGGCTGGATGGCGAAGGGGGTGATCCGATGTCCCTGCGGCACCCGCAGGCACTCCGGGAAACGGACCGGCAGCGTGCTGCCCAGCACCCCCCAGCCGAGCCGGTCCTGACCCGGGGAGGGCGCGTCCGAGCGGATGAGGAGCAGTCCGCTGTCGGGATCGGCGAGCAGCACCCGGTCGTCGCTGTCGTCCGCGATCTGCAACAGCGGCGAGACCGCGCCGCCCTGCTCCAGATCGACGACCACCGACTTCGTCCGACCGCCCGACTCCTGGTCCAGGGCGAGCAGCCGGCCCGCCGCGTCCAGCCAGACACCGCCCGAGCACCGGCCCGGCACCTGCGCCAGCAGCTCCGGGCCGAACGTTCCGCCTGCCACCAGCCACACGGCCGTCGCACTCCGGCCCTGGGCGAGGGCGTACGCACGCTCCCCGCACGGCGAGGGCGGCAGGAGCCGCACCCGGGTCGCCGGGTCGGCGCACTCGACCGCGCCGAGTGGGAGTTCCCCGGTGCCGGGTCCGGTGGGATAGAGGAGCGAGAACAGGTGCAGATCGGCGGCCAGCCGGTGGATCAGGACCCGGCCGTCGGTGAGGGGGAGCACTTCGGTGCCGGGCTCCTCCGGCTGGTTGCCCGGCAGCGGGACGGCGTACGGCTCGTGGCCGTCGAGGGTCCAGCGCTCGGGGAACCAGGACTCGCCGTCGAGCGCGAGCCGCGCCGCGTACGTCCCGTCGGCGGTGATCACACAACCGGGCGGCGCGGGCTCGACGCTCCCGCCGCCTCCACCCGGGCCGCCCGGTCCGCCGTGTCCGGTGTCGTACCCGCCTGCGCCCGGTCCGCCATGTGCGGTGTCGTACCCGCCTGCGCCCGGTCCGCCGTGTGGGGTGTCGTACCCGTCCCGGTCGCTGCCGCGACTTCCGTCGTACTCACCGTTCTCTGCGCGTCCCGAGCGCTCGTCTCCCGAGCCGTCGGTGCCCGAGCCGGCGTTCTCCGCGTCGTTCTCCCGTCCCGCGTCGTTCCCGTGGCCCGTGGTGGGGGAGGGGGGTGTACAGGCCGTCATCGTTCGATCACCTCCGGCGACGAAGCTAGTTTTCGTACGCACAGACGTGGGACAACCCGCGCCCCCTTCACACATAAGGGTGCTCGTCCGGTGATTCGCCTGAGGGAACGGCGACGGATGTGCTCGTCGAGGGGCGGCTGGTCAAGTGACCCGTGGCCGGTCGGGGAGAGGAGGAGTGCAGGTAGCCTTTGTGCGTGCCCCGTCTGTCTGAAGTCATCGCCGCGCTCGACGCCCTCTGGCCGCCCGAGAGGGCCGAGGGGTGGGACGCGGTCGGCACGGTCTGCGGCGACCCCGACCAGGAGATCGGCCGCGTCCTGTTCGCCGTCGACCCGGTCCGGGAGATCGTCGAGGAAGCGGTGAAGCTGGGCGCCGACCTGCTGGTGACCCACCACCCCCTCTATCTGCGCGGTACGACGACGGTCGCGGCCTCCACCTTCAAGGGCCGCGTCGTGCACACCCTCATCAAGCACGACATCGCGCTGCACGTCGCCCACACCAACGCCGACACCGCCGACCCGGGCGTCAGCGACGCCCTCGCCGGCGCGCTGGACCTCAGGGTCGTACGCCCTCTCGTGCCGGACCCCGTCGACCCCGCGGGGCGTCGCGGTCTCGGCCGGGTCTGCGAGCTGGACCACCCGTTGACCGTGCGGGAACTGGCCGCGCGCGCCGCCGAGCGGCTGCCCGCCACCGCGCAGGGCATCCGGGTGGCCGGCGACCTCGATGCGCTCGTCCGCACGGTCGCCGTCAGCGGCGGTTCCGGAGACAGCCTCTTCGACGACGTACGCGCGGCCGGTGTCGACGCCTTCCTCACCGCGGACCTGCGCCACCACCCGGCTTCCGAGGCCGTCGCCCGCGCCACGGAAGCCGCCCACGCGCCTCTCGCGCTGCTCGACGCCGCGCACTGGGCCACCGAATGGCCCTGGTGCGAGCTGGCCGCCGCCCAGCTCGACGAGATCTCCGACCGGGAGGGATGGGACCTGCGCGTCCACGTCTCCAAGACGGTCACCGACCCCTGGACCGCCCACGCGGCGTCCTCCACCGCCACCGAAACACTGGGAGCCCCCAACTGAACGCCGCGCCCGCCGACCAGATCCGACTCCTCGACGTCCAGGCCCTGGACGTACGCCTCCAGCAGCTCGCGCACAAGCGCCGGTCGCTGCCCGAGCACGCCGAGATCGAATCACTGACGAAGGACCACACCCAGCTGCGCGACCTGCTCGTGGCCGCGCAGACCGAGGAGAGCGACACCGCCCGCGAGCAGACCAAGGCCGAGCAGGACGTGGACCAGGTGCGCCAGCGCGCCGCCCGCGACCAGCAGCGCCTGGACTCGGGTGCCGTCTCCTCCCCGAAGGACCTGGAGAACCTGCAGCGCGAGATCGCCTCGCTCGCCAAGCGGCAGGGTGACCTGGAGGACATCGTCCTGGAGGTCATGGAGCGCCGGGAGTCCGTGCAGGAGCGGGTCGCCGAGCTGACCGAGCGGGTCGGTGCCGTGCAGGGGAAGGTCGACGACGCGACCGCCCGTCGGGACGCCGCGTTCGAGGAGATCGACGGGGAGGTGGCGACGGTGACGAAGGAGCGCGAGGTCATCGCGGCGTCGGTCCCCGCGGACCTCCTCAAGCTCTACGACAAGCTGCGCGACCAGCAGGGCGGCATCGGCGCGGCCAAGCTGTACCAGCGCACCTGCCAGGGCTGCCGCCAGGAGCTGTCGATCACCGACTTCAACGACGTCCGCAAGGCCGCCGCCGACACGGTCGTCCGCTGCGAGAACTGCGGGCGCATCCTGGTCCGTACGTCCGAGTCGGGCCTCTAGGAGCGGGAGCGGCACAGGAGCGGCAAAGGGCTTTCGGCATGCGGGAGTTCATCGTCGAGGCGGACGGCGGTTCCCGGGGCAACCCGGGGCCCGCGGGCTACGGCTCGGTCGTCCTCGACGCGGCGACGGGCGAGACGCTGGTGGAGGCCGCCGAGTACATCGGGGTCGCCACGAACAACGTCGCCGAGTACCGCGGGCTCATCGCGGGCCTGAAGGCGGCGTACGAGCTGGACCCGGCGGCCGCCGTCCGGGTCCGGATGGACTCCAAGCTCGTCGTCGAGCAGATGTCGGGCCGCTGGAAGATCAAGCACCCCGGCATGAAGCCGCTGGCCGCCGAGGCCGCGCGGGTCTTCCCGCCCGGCCGTGTGACGTACGAGTGGATCCCGCGCGAGCAGAACAAGCACGCCGACCGCCTGGCCAACGAGGCGATGGACGCGGGCAAGCGGGGCGAACAGTGGTCGGCCGCCGCGTCCACCGCGGACCTGGACACACGCGCGGCACGGGCCGCCGCGGCAGCCGCCGCCCCCGAGCCGTCGGGCCCGCCCGGGGACGCGACGGCGGGCGCGGCGAGGGCGAGGGCGGCACTGGCGGAGGGCCGGGGCGGGGCGGCGGACAGGAACGCGGGCGCGGCCAGGGCCGGTATCGGCAGCAGTGCCGCCTCTGGCAGCGGTGCCGGCACCAACGCCGCCGCTCGCACCAGCGCTGCTTCCGGCACCAGCGCTGCTTCCGGCACCAGCGCTGCTTCCGGCACCAGCGCTGCTTCCGGCACCAGTGCCGCTTCCGGCACCAGTGCCGCCTCCGGCAGCGGTGTCGGCAGCAGCGCGGTCTCCGGCACTGACGCTCGCAGCAGCGCCGCCGCTGGCACCCGCGCCGCCTCCGGCACTGGCGCTGGCGGCAGTGCAGCCAGCGGCAGCGGTGGCGCTACCGGCAGCGCTGCCGCGCCCGCATCCGCACCCGCACCCGCAGTCGACCTGCGTGCCGCCGAGCCCATCGCCGATTCAGGCGCCGCTCCACGCGCCGCTCAGACCTCCGCCGACCCAAGGGCCGCCCGGCCCGCTGCCGACCCACAGGCCGCCGGGGCCGCCCGGCCCGCCGCCGACCCACAGGCCGCCGAGGCCGCCAAGACCGCCGCCGACCTCCGCGCCGCCAGGAACGTCGCCTCCGTCGCCCCCGATCTCGGCACCCCCGCCACCTTCGTGCTGCTGCGCCACGGCGAGACGCCCCTCACTCCCCAGAAGCGGTTCTCGGGGAGCGGCGGTTCGGACCCGTCCCTCTCCGAGGTCGGCCGGTACCAGGCCGAGCGGGTCGCCGCGGCCCTCGCCGCCCGCGGCACCATCCAGGAGGTCGTGTCGTCGCCGCTGGCCCGCTGCCGGGAGACGGCGGGGATCGTCGCGGCCCGGCTGGGGCTGCGGGTCACCGTCGAGGACGGGCTGCGGGAGACGGACTTCGGCGCGTGGGAGGGCCTGAGCTTCGGCGAGGTGCGGGAGCGCTACCCGGACGACATGAACGCCTGGCTGGCCTCCCCGGACGCCGAACCCACCGGCGGCGGCGAGAGCTTCGCGGCCGTCGCCCAGCGCGTGGCCGCCACCAGGGACGACCTGGTCGCGGCACACCGGGGCCGCACGGTCCTGCTCGTCACGCACGTCACCCCGATCAAGACCCTCGTACGTCTGGCTCTCGGCGCACCCCCGGAGTCCCTGTTCCGCATGGAACTCTCGGCGGCGTCCCTGTCGGCCCTGGCGTACTACGCCGACGGCAACGCCACCCTCCGCCTCCTCAACGACACGTCACATCTGCGCTGAAGGACTCGCGGCGGGCGGGCGGCCGCGGAGCCCCGCCGCTTCCCGCGCCAGCCCCTCGATCCGCGTCCAGTCCCGGGCGGCCACGGCGTCGGCCGGCAGCATCCAAGTACCGCCCACACAACCGACGTTGGGGAGGGCGAGGTACTCCGGCGCGTTGACCGGCCCGACCCCGCCGGTCGGACAGAAGCGCGCCTGCGGCAGCGGCCCGGCGAGCGACTTCAGATAGGCCGTACCGCCCGCCGCGTCGGCCGGGAAGAACTTCATCTCCCGCACCCCGCGTTCCAGGAGTGCCACGACCTCCGACGCGGTCGACACCCCCGGCAGGAACGGCACCCCCGACTCCCGCATCGCCCGCAGCAGCATGTCCGTCCACCCCGGGCTGACCAGGAAACGCGCGCCCGCCGCGACGGATTCGCTCACCTGCGTGGGCGTGATGACGGTACCCACTCCCACCACCGCCCCCGGAACCTCCGCCGAGATCGCCCGTACGGCATCCAGCGCGCCCGGCGTCCGCAGGGTCACCTCGATCGCGGGCAACCCGCCCGCGACCAGCGCCCGCGCGAGCGGCACCGCGTCGGCGGGGTCGTCGACGACGACCACGGGCAGAACGGGCGCCAGGTCGAGGACGGAGCCGCGCGAGGACGGAGAGGCATGCGACGACGGCGGGGGCGATGAGAACATGCCGTCATCCTGCCCGTGCGGAACAGCATGCACAACGACCATTGCGCATGCTGCAACGATGCGGGAGGGGAGGGGAGGGGAGGGGGGAGGCCTCAGTGAACCTCGTCCACCAGCACATCCAACGTCCACGCCTTCCCGGCACCGGCCGGCGGCTCCACCTCCACCACGTACCCGAGGTCCCGCAGCGCCTCCACCAGCTCCGCCGGGCCCTCGGGGGCGATCCCGGCGGACAGCAGGCTCCGTACGATGCGGCCCTTGGTCGCCTTGTTGAAGTGGCTGACCACCTTGCGCGTGGGCGCGTGCAGCACCCGCACGGTCGCGGTCCGCCCGGCCACCTCGCCCTTCGGCCTCCACGCGGCCGTGTACGCCGAGGACCGCAGATCGAGGACGAGCCCGTCACCGGCGGCCTCGGGCAGCGCCGTCGCCATCGGCGTACGCCAGTGCGTGCCGAGCGCTCCGAGGCCGGGCAGCTTCACGCCCATCGAGCAACGGTAGGAGGGGATCCGGTCCGTCACACGGACCGCGCCCCACAGCCCCGAGAAGACCAGCAGCGAACGCGCCGCCCGCTGCTTCGCGGCGGTCTCCAGGGTGGCCAGACCGAGGGCGTCGTACAGCACGCCCGTGTAGACCTGTCCGGCCGGCCGTGTCCCCGCCGTCAGCAGCTCCGCGTTCTTGGCGACCTCCCCGCGCAGCCCCTCGCTCAGCCCGAGCACCTCACGTGCCTTGTCCTCGTCGCCGGAGCACAACTCCACCAGTTCACCGACGACCGCCTCCCGTGCCCCCGTGAGCGTGGGCAGCGAAAGCCCCTCCAGCTTCAGGGGAGCGCCACCCGAGGAGGGTGCCTTGCCTTCGGACGGGGGCAGCAGGACGAGCACGGGTACTCCTTGTTCTCAGGGCTCCGCAACGTTCTCGGGGCTCCGCGACAGCGTACGGGGTGGGGGGCGGGGCCTACGAAAGCGCGGCTCACGCAGGCGGCCGAGCCGGGAGCGGCGAAGGTGCGTTTCGTTCCGGCATGAACTCTCTTATACGACCTACGAGTGGATCGGAATCGTCGGCGTGGAAGCGCACCAGACGCACTTCCCTGCGACGGCCGAAGAACGTCAAGTGGGCGACGGGATGGACCAGCTCGACGGTAATGGTGGTCTGCGACCCGACCTCCATGTTGAGCTCGCCGTCCTGCTTCTCGTGCGTCGTACGCAACTCGCGGCGGACGGAGGCGATGGCGCTCAGCGGGACACACAGATCCACGCTGGCGAAGCGGCGCAGCCGCAGGGTCGTGTCGGTGAGGACGTGCGGGCGGGTGACGGAGGCGGCGTGCAGCCCGGCGACGACGAGGATCGTATAGAGGTCGAGGACGAGGAAGACGGAGTGCGCGAGCGGAAAGTCCCGCAGCAGGACGGACATGGTCACGGTCTCGACGACACACACGAAGCCGAACCCGAACATCATGGCTCCCTGCCCCCGCGCGTACCCGAAGGCCCGCGCACCCTCCGCCCCGACCCCGTGCGGACGCCGAGCCACCCAGCGCAACAGGCTGGCCAGAAGCAGAAGCTCATGACGCACGAGAGAGCGCGCGACCCTGTACGTCCTCTCGACCGTCTTCTCGACCGTCTTCTCGGTCGTCTTCTCGATCGTCCTCATGGGCGGTCCTCCCTCAGTATCCGGAGCGTGCGGCGGATGGCCTCCGCCTGGGCCGGTGCGAAGTCGGCGTAGAAAGCACGCAGGAAGCTGCCGGTGCCGGTCCCGTTCCCGCCGCTGTCCCCGCTGCCGTCGAGGTCGATGCCGGTGTCCCGCGGGACCATCTCCGGCGGGACGAGGCCGGCCAGTACGCGCGCGGCCTCCGCGACCCGGGGGTCGTCGGGCTCGGCGTCGGCGAGCGCGTCGAGCAGCGCGTAGGCCTCGTGCACCCGCTCCACCGCGCCCGGGGCCGACATCATGCTCTCCAACGAGGCGAGCAGCTCCGCGCGAGCCTCGGGCGTGGCAGTCGTCTCCAGGAGGGCGAACACCTCCCGGTCCTTGGCTGCCATCGGGGAGTGCGGTGCGGACCCGAACCTGCCGAACAACGCGGCGAGTTCAGCGGAAACGGGCCCCTCGGCCGGCAACCGCCCGGCACGCGCGTCCTCCATCAGCACGCGCAACCGCCCCCGCCGCTCCCGGATCTCCTCCTCCTGCCGCGCCAGATCATCGTCCAACTCGCCCAGCACCTCGACGAGTTCACGCCCGGCGTCGTCCGCGAGCACATCCCGCACCTCGGCCAGCCCGAGCCCCAGCTCCGTCAGCCGCCGGATCCGCGCGAGCACGACCGCGTGCCGCAAGGTGTAGTCCCGATACCCGTTGGCCCGCCGCTCCGGCTCCGGCAACAGCCCGAGATGGTGGTAGTGCCGCACGGCACGCGGGGTGACCCCGACGACCGCGGCGAGTTCTCCGATCCGCATACGACCAGTAGAAACGTTGACGCTGCGGCAGGGTCAAGCGACGGGCCCGGCGACGGACAGTGACCGGGATCATGTGCCACGATCGAGGGAACGGGCCCGATCTCGCGACCGGCTGCCCGTCCGAGGTCCCATTCTGGCGAGCGACGAAGCCGGAGGGGCATGACATGACCGCAGTGATCCGCAAGGCGCTCAAGTCGCACGAGGCGCAGAAGGCGCTCAAGACGTTCGTGGATGAGGACGTTCTGCTGGAGGGCTTCTTCGCGCTGGGGACCCCGGACGGTTTCCGGGCGGAACTGATCGAGGGAGAGATCATGGTGGCCGCACCGTCGGACGGGGACCACGAGGACTGCGTCGGCCTGGTCCTGAGCCAGGTCATCAAGCGATCGCGCACTGACATGCAGTTCTCCGGCAACAAGGGGTTGAAGCTGGGACGGGCGAACGGATGCCCGCATGACCACGTGATCCCGGACGGCACATTCGCCGCCCAGGCACTACGGCTGTACCGCGGCGCGCCCTCCTGGATGCCCAGCCAGGGCGTATCCATGGTGCTGGAGGTGACCTCCACCAGGCCCGAGGCCGACCGTGAGGTCAAGCGCCGGTGCTACGCCCGTGGCCGCATCCCCCTCTACCTGCTCATCGACCGGGACTCCTCCCAGGCGACACTCCTCAGCGACCCCCGAGACGACGACTACCGCCAACGCCGCACCGTCCCCTTCGGCAAGCCGCTCACCCTCCCCGACCCCTTCGCCTTCGACCTGGAGACCTCGGACTTCCTCTGACTACCTCAGGCTTCCCCTGACTCCACTGACACCTTCCTCCTGCCCAGCCGGGCGTAGCCTGGAGGACCGGTGGCCGGTGGCCGGTGGCCGGTGACCGGCGGGGCGAGGCGGAGTGGAGCGGGGGCAGAGGTGGGCACACGTGGTGAGACCCGATGGACCCGCACCACCCTCGGCCGTCCCGACCACCCCCTGGACCTCCTGACCGCCCGCTTCGACCGCCACCGCTACGCCCCGCACACCCACGAGGAATTCAGCATCGGCATCTGTGTCCGGGGCGCCTCGTGCATCGACTACCGGGGCGGCGCCCTGACGGTGGGGGAGGGCTCGATCGTCGTCCTGGCCCCCGGCGAGGTCCACACCGGCGAGTCGGCCTTCGGCACCTACGCCTACCGCGCCCTCTACCCGGTCCCCGCCCTGCTCACCGATGGCATCCTCGGCGGCACCCCGCACTTCCGCGACCCCCTCCTCCACGACCCCGAGCTCGCCACCGCCCTGAGCACGGCCCACACCGAGCTGAGCACCTGCCCCGACCCGCTGGAGTCCGAGTCCCGCCTCCCCTGGCTGCTCACGGCCCTGGCCCGCCGCCACTCGACGTCCCGCCTCACCTCCGACAGACTCCCCGGCGCCGACACGATCGCCCTAGCCGTACGCGACCGCCTCGCAGATGAGCTGGTGGCTCCCCCCTCCCTCGCCGACCTCGCCACCGACCTGGGCCTCTCCCGCTACCAGCTCCTCCGCGCCTTCCGTACGACGATGGGCATGCCGCCGTACGCGTGGCTGGCCCAGCACCGGGTGGCACGGGCCCGGGGCCTGCTGGAGGCGGGCACCCGCCCGGCGGAAGCGGCGGTCCAGGTGGGCTTCGCGGACCAGGCGCACATGACGCGCTGGTTCAGGAAAGTGCTGGGAGTGACCCCGGCGGCGTACCGCAACAGCGTTCAAGACCCACGCCGCTGATCCACCGGACACTCTCCTCATGACTGCACGCGGCTGGTTCCTTTTCTCCCTGATGGGAGTCCTCTGGGGCATCCCCTACCTGATGATCAAAGTGGCTGTGGACGAGGTCTCCCCGTCCATGGTCGTCTTCGTACGCTGTGCCCTGGGCGCGGCGCTCCTGCTCCCCTTCGCGATCCGCCAGGGGAACCTGACCCGCGTGGTCCGACAGCACTGGCGCCCGATGCTCGCGTTCGCCGTGATCGAGGTCATCGGCCCGTGGTGGACGCTGACCGACGCCGAACGCCACCTCTCCAGCTCCACGGCCGGCCTCCTGATCGCGGGCGTCCCGATCGTGAGCGTGCTCCTGGCCCGCTTCTTCGGCGACGCGGAACGCCTGGGGGCCCGCCGCATGACAGGCCTGGCCCTGGGCATGGGAGGCGTGGGCATCCTCACCATCCCCCACCTGACCGGCGGAAACGTCCTCTCCCTCACCGAGGTCCTGATCACGGTGATCGGCTACGCGACGGCCCCCTTGATCATGGCCCGCCACCTGAAGCAGGTCCCCACACTCCAACTGATAGCCCCGGTCCTGCTGCTCGCGGCAGTCGTCTACGCGCCCGCTGCTGCCCTGACCCGCCCGTCCACGATGCCCTCGACCGAGGCCCTGGTGTCCCTGGCGGCCCTGGGCGTGATCTGCACAGCACTCGCCTTCGTGGCCTTCCTGGAACTGATCCGAGAGGTGGGCCCGACGAGGGCTACGGTCTTCACGTACGTCAACCCGGCGGTGGCGGTGGCGGCGGGAGCGGTCTTCCTGGACGAACGCCTGACCCCTGCGGTCCTCTCCTCCTTCGCCCTGATCCTGGCGGGCTCGTTCCTGGCGACGGCGTCGTCGGCGTCACCGGCATCGACGGCATCGAGGGGTGGCGGACGCCGGGTAGCATGGTCCACACGGCAGACGAGCCGGGCGGACGGCCGCGTGGAGTCCCCCTGACGGGGAGCTTCCCGAGGAACGTCCGGGCTCCACAGGGCAGGGTGGTGGCTAACGGCCACCCGGGGTGACCCGCGGGACAGTGCCACAGAAAACAAACCGCCGGGGACCTCGGTCCTCGGTAAGGGTGAAACGGTGGTGTAAGAGACCACCAGTGCCCAGGGTGACCTGGGCAGCTAGGTAAACCCCACCCGGAGCAAGGTCAAGAGGGGCCGCCGTGAAAAGCGGCCCTGCGCGGACGTTCGAGGGCAGCCCGCCCGAGTCCGCGGGTAGACCGCACGAGGCCGGCGGCAACGCCGGCCCTAGATGGATGGCCGTCTCCCCGGCCGCCGCGAGGCGGTCGGGTGACAGAACCCGGCGTACAGCCCGACTCGTCTGCCGCTCTTCATTTCCTCAGGTCAGACCCCATGAGGCTCAACAATGCGCCCGTTGAATGGGGTCCGCGCACTGTTCGCCTTGTCTAACCAGTAGGTGGGCAGGCTTCAGGATGCCGACTCTGGCGTGTCGACCCATGAATCGTCGAGGAACGGACTGGGCTTCCCGTGCCAGAACACGTCCACACTGTCGCGTGCTCTTGTCGCCGCCACGAACAGCAGGGACCGGGCCCGTTGAATCTCGTGCCGATAACGGGCCGGATCCCTGTCCCGCAGGCTGTTGACGGCTTCGCGTGGCACAAGTCCGTCTGCTACACCCGCGATGACCATTCGCTGGTACTCCAGCCCCTTGAACCGGAACATCGTGCCGATGTGCACGCCGGTGGAACCGTGCGGGCCGTCGGAACGGATCTCCACCGAGTCGATGCCGTGCAGCTTGAGCGTGTAGGCCACCTCGGCCGCCATCTGATTCGTCGGCACGCAGATCGCGATCTGCTCGTGCGGAATGGCCGTGCCCGTGTCGGCGTCCCACTCCCTGATGAGCGCGGCCACGCCTTCCCGTTCGGAGGCCCAGTCCGGGAACGCGTGTCCGGCCGGCAGCCCACCGCTGAGTACCGACCGGTAGCCGGCCAGCGTTTCCTCGCTGCCGTCGAGGTCGTCGTACGTCGTCTCGCCCAGCACGCCGAGGGCGGAGCGCAGGATCTGCCGTGTCGTGCGGTAGCTGAGGCTCAGTTTCGAGGACCGACCGCGGATGTTGACGCCCAGGCTGCCCAGCGTCACCTGGTTCTTGTAGATGCGCTGGTGGGTGTCGCCGACCAAGAACAGGTCGTCGGCACCGCGAGGGGCCATCGCGCGCAGCATCTTCCAGTGGGCGGGGCGGAGATCCTGCGCCTCGTCCACCACGATGTGCCGGTACCGGTGGCGCAGCCAGCCTCCTGAACCGTCCTGGAGGTGGATGTTGTCGAGGCCGCCCGTCTCCTCCCGCTGTCGGGCGATGTTCTGGATGCGCTGTTCGCGGCCCATCTCCAGCCGTGCGGCACGCTCCGCCACCTGGTCCCAGGTCTGCCGCCCGAGCCGGTCCAGTCGCTGGGTGAAGCGCTCGGCGAGCTGCCAGATCTCGGCGCGCTCGGCGCGTCCGATGTTCTTGCCGCGTCCGGCCCGCCGGGCCCGGAAGTAGTCGGTGCGGGTGCCGACGGCCTGACCGAGGATGACCTGTGTCCACTCGTCGTGCAGGAACTCCGGGTCCCAGGTGTTCTCCCCCAACTCGTCGAGCAGCCCGCTCCATTCGCGTACGGCCTGACTGTCGTCGATGGCCTGCTTGCCGCTGCCCGGTTCCGCCTCGCGGACGATGCGCAGTGCCAGCTGGTCGACGTGGCTGACCTCCACCCGGCTCAGCAGCTCCTCGCCGCCCAGTTCCAGCAGCCGAGAGCGCAGGTCGGCGGCGAGGTTCTTGTTGTACGTGGTCAGGAGGACCGGCTTGTCCCGGCCCGGGGGAAGCTGCCGTACGAGATGCCGCACCCGGTGCAGGGCGACGATGGTCTTGCCGGTCCCGGGGCCGCCGCCCACCCGGGCGGGGCCGTTGTAGCGTCGCTCGACCAGCCTGGCCTGGGTGGGGTGGAGGAAGACCTTCCAGCGGCCGAAGTCGCCGCTCTCCAGGGCCTCCCGCAGGGCGTCGTCCGTTGTGGTGACTACCGTCGCCGGCCGCTGGGCCGCGGCCTCGAAGTCGTCCGGGTCGACCGGCTCGGTGGCGGCCACCGGCCGGGTCACCTGGTCGAGGACGTCGTCGTACGACGCTCCGTCGAACAGGGCGAGCAGCACTTCACCGGTGAGCTGCGGCGCGTACTCGACGAGGCCGAGCAGCTGGTCCTCGGTGGCGAGGGTGCGGATGACGGGCAGCAGCGGCTCGGCGACACCGAGCTCCGACAACTGCTGGTCGGACCAGTCGGCGAACAACGGCCGCACGGGTTCCGGCTGTGCGGGCGCGGCTGGTTCGGTGGGCGCGGGGGCCGGTGCGGGCGGGGCGGGGAGGCGGCGCAGGACGCTGTCCTCGACCACCTCCAGGTCCACGTACTCGATGCCGCCGGTGACCTGGTTGACGCCGTACGACAGCCGGTTGTAGACGTCCTTGCGGTGCTTGACGGAGACGATCAGCCAGTCGTCGTCGGCGAGCCGCAGCAGCAGCGCCCGGTACTCGTCGTTGACGCGCGCCGACCAGAGCCTGCTGTCGCCCTTGAGCTGCTGGAGTTTGAGCCCGGTGGTGTGGGGGTTGCTCCGGAACTTGTGCTGGAAGTCGAAGAACGCTCCCTTGACCGTGCGGGGGAGTTTGAGGATCTCCTTGTCGGCCTTGTCGAGCAGGCGCAGTGTGACGCCCGAGGTGTTCATCGCTTCGGCTCCCCGTCCCTGATGGTGTCGCTGTCGTGCCGTCGTTCCGTGAGCCGGGCGATCATCGCCGCCGGGTCCCATTCGGCGGCGGTGCGGACCGTCCAGCCCGCCGCTGAGAACGCCTTGTCCCGGTCCTGTGCCTCGTAGTCGGGCTCGTCGCCGTCCGTGCGGGGGGCGAGGACCACGCCGATCCGGGCGGCGGGCCACGCCAGTTCGGCCTGCCAGCCGTGGCCGTCCAGTTCGTAGCCGTCTTTGGGTGCGGGCACCGCCGCGTCGGCCAGCGCGTGGGCGAGATCCGTGAGCCCCGGCTCCTCCGGGTCGAGATACTCGATGACCCGGTCCCAACCGGGATCCCGCACCGGTCCCTCCGCGCCGAGTCCCTCGCCTGTGGAGTGCCTCGGTGGGACCGCCTCACCGCTGCTCACGGCAGGCACCGAGGGCGCGGGGACGACCCCGACGGACGCGAGCTCGTCCGCGGGCGATGGCACCGGTGTACGTGTCGACGTCAGCCAGCCCTCCCCGCCGGTCACGGTGAGCACCTCGGGGGCGAAGCCGTCAAGCATGCTCGACGTCAGCTGGGCACTGTCTCCACCGCCGTGCTCCAGGAACTGCAGCACGTTGCTCCAGTACAGCCAGGCACGCCAGCGCCGCTTGTGAGCCGGCTCGTCGGCCAGGGCCGCGTCACCGTCGTCCAGGACGGTGAGTCCCGTCCACGCGGGCGGGGTGCGTCGGCCGTCGGCGGCCAGCACCAGACGGCAGCCCGACGCGTCGCGGCCGGACAGCAGCCGTACGGGTCCGGCGCTCCCGGCGGGCATGCCGCCGCGCAACGCTGCCCGGAGGCCCTCGCCGACTCCTTCGCCGGTGAGCGCGGCGGAGCGGACCCCGTCCGCCCCGCTGAGCCCGGCGGCAGCGGCTTCCGCTCGCCGCCGCCAGCGTTCCGGGTCCGGAGAGCGCAGATAGGCCAGCAGCAGCCGGGCCGGGTTGACCCACACCGTCTCGGCGAGTTCGCCGGGCAAACCCCGGCCCACGCGGTCGTAGTAGTCGCGGGCCCGCTGCTGTCCCGCCGCGCCGTACGGCTCCCACACGGGGGCGGCGGGGCCGGCTCCCGCGTACCCGGTGTCCTTGATCCGCTGACGCCACTCCTTGACGTCGGGGTAGGTCAGCTGGAACACGCGAAGGCCGTCCGCCCGGAGCCGGGTGCGCTTGATCGCGTCGTCCGCCAGCCGGTTGTGCTCACGGGTGGCGTGGTACGCGTAGCCGTCGAGGTACAGGGCCACGCGCGGGCCGGGGGTGTCCAGCCGTTCGAGGAGTATGTCGGGCCGGGTCCGGGCGTCGTCCAGGGTGCGCTGCTGGGAGACACGCCAGCTCACGGTGGACCCGTCGGCCGCGGTGAGCCGCAGGTCGAGGGCGTACGTACCGGCGGAGGTCGTGTACGTGTCCGCCGCGGCCTTCGACTCGGCCAGTTTCGCCCAGTCCTGGAGGGTGTCGATGAAGAGGATCTCCAGGTCGCTCTCGGCCTGTCGTTGCAGCGGGATGTGACGTGTCGTCGCCACCGGTGAGGTGCGCCACCGCTCACCGTCGGCGCCCAGCAGCTCGTCCAGCATCTGGCGGACCTCGCCCCGGCTGACCTTGTCGTAGTCGGCCGCCGGTACCCGCCGCAGCAGGCACTGGTGGCAGCCGTCGAGCCCCTTCTCGCGGCACGCGCAGCCCTCGATGACGTCCCGTGCCCTGAGCAGGACCTCCCGGAAGCCGTCGGCGGAGGCCAGCCGGTGCAGGTAGCCCGTGCCGCCCGGCAGCCGGTCGTAGACGACGAGAAAGCGCCTCGGCCAGTCCGCGTCCAGATCGCCCGCGTGGTCGGGCATGGTCGCCTCTGCGATGTCGATGTGGTCGGGATCGCCACCGTAACGAGCCGCGATCCCCACGAACAGGGCGGCGGTGAACGACGCCAGCCGCTCCTTGACGCGTGCCACCGACGCGGGCAGCAGAATGCGCACGGCCTCGGTGGTCAGTTCGTGAGCGAGCAGCAGAGGCACGTCCTGGCCCTTGCCCTGCTGTTCACCCGCATCGGTCACCGGCTTGCGGACACGGCGCCGCGCGCACCACAACTGATGGTGCTGGGCGGCCGGGGTGCTCGCCGCCCCCGACTCGGTGAGCGCGTGCTGCGCCACGTCCACCACCGGTCGGCCGTCGGCCGTGGCGCCGCCGCACTCGGTGCAGACGTAGAACGGGTTGATCCGTACGTCCTGTCCGGCGAGTGGCACCGTGCTGCTGCCGTCCTCGCGGTCCAGCCCGAGGTTCAGTGTCCGGATCGTGGCGTGGCGGGTGAAGTCCACGCCGAACACGGCGGTGTCGTGCCGCCAGGAGCCGGGTGCCAGACGGTCGGGGTCGATGTCCACGGTGGTGAGGACCGCGTAGCGCCTGCGGTCCCGTTCATCGTGGTCGTCGCGGACCCGGGCGTCGTCGCGTTTGTCGCGGGACAGGACCCGCCTGGGCCGCAGTACGCGCTGGACACAGCCCGCGTCGGCGATCTCCCGGCCCTGGCAGCGCGGGCACGGTGCGGTGTTGTGCTCGGCGTTCTGCTCCTCGGTGCGGACGTATCCGCAGGAGGGGCAGAGCCGCCACACCGACCAGGCGCGGCGCTCGGGAGTGCCGACGTCGAGCGCACGCACCACGTGACGGTAGCCGTTGACGTAGAAGCTGTTGCCGGGGGCGAGTTCGGTGAGGGCCAGCTTGCGGGACCGCTCGTAGTCCCGCGTCTCGCTGCGGTACACCTTGCGGACGGCGGCCCGCTCGGCGGCTCCCGCCGTGTCGGTGTCGTCGTCCTCCGGGGTCTCCGTCCAGTAGAGCGTCGCTTCCAGCTGAGTGGTGGTGTCCGTCAGGCTGTAGTTGGGCAGCAGCCCGAGGTCCACCAGGGTGGCATGGGCGCTGGACTGGCTCAGCTCCCGCAGCAGGTCCCCGGCGCCCCGCCGCTCGGCGAGCAGTTCGCGCCGTTCTCGGGCCTGCGACTCGTCGGACTGGGCCAGCTGCTCCGCGGCCTCGTCGATCGCCGCGATCCTGCGGCGCAGCTCCTCGCGCCGCCCCGTCCAGTACTCCTCGGCCTCCTGCAACGCCCGCGCGATCCCACTGGTCGCGTACGCCCGGAGTTCCTCCGCCGCGTACGCGGAGACGCCCGCACCGTCGGAACCGTCAGGGTCTCGCCCGTCGCTGTCGTCGGGGAACAGTGCCAGGAACTCCTCCACGAGCGCCGCCCCGTGCGTTCTCGCCGCATCCGCGAGGTCTTCGCACCACCCGCTGGTGCCGAACAGGGCGGAGGACAGCCGGGGGAGCGGCGCGAGCACTTCGCCGTCGGAGGTCCGCAGCTCGCCACGGGCCGCCAGGTCCAGCAGCCGTGCCGTGTACTGGCGGCGCAGGATCTCCACCGCCGACAGGTAGCAGCCCGGCGGCAGGATGGTCCCGGCGATCATCTCGCGCGGCTCGTCCAGGTAGTACAGGTCGCGTGCCTTGCGTCCGCCGAACGCGACGATCAGCGCGTTGCCCGTGCGGCGCCCGGCGCGTCCGGCCCGCTGCACGTAGTTGGCGGGACCGGCCGGCAGCGAGCCGAGCAGCACGGCGGACAGGTCGCCGATGTCGATACCGAGTTCCAGCGTCGGGGTGCACGACAGCACATTGGGGTCGGTGTAGTGCGTACCCGTCTTGAAGGCTCGCTCGACGCGTTCCCGTTCGGGGCGGCTGAGCATGCCCGTGTGCTCGGCGGTCACCACGCGGAACGTGCCGCCCGTCAGGTAGAGGCGGCGGTAGTAGTCGCCGGTGTAGTCCCGTTCCGGTACGAGTGGGCCCGATCCGAAGCGGGACACCTCGGCCTCGACGGCGAACGGGTCGACCTGAGGCGCGGTCAGCCTGCCCTTGCACCGGTAGCGGGGGCAGGGATGGCCGTACCAGCGGGTGCGGCGCTCGGGTGCCACGACCTGCTGCCAGCGGCAGTCCTCGCAGCTGACGAAGGCTTTGTTGACGACGGCGTCGTCGAGGAGCCGCACCTCGATGTGGCCGGGCTGCAGCCCGTAGACGCGGGTCTGGCGGTCGCGGGCGGTCCGCACCGAGAGGACGCCCGCGTCGGCGAGGGCGGGCAGCAGCCTGCGCAGGTACTCGGTGGCCCCGGCGGCGTCCAGATCCAGGCATCTGCGGGTCCAGTCCTGGTACCACCCCAGACGTCCCGTGATCGAGTCGAACAGGGTCTTGTCCTTCTGCCCGTCGACCAGGAAGCGCGGCGGGGCCACTCCCTCGGGGAAGGCGGGCATGCCGTCCGGCCTGCGCCCGGAGATGAGATACCGGTCGGCGCCGACTTCCTTGATCCAGGTGTCGAGCCAGTGGTGCCGCACCGCGCCACGTAGCCGTAGCCGCTCCAGCAGGCCCCGGACGTACGCGAGATAGCGCTCGGGTGTGGGCAGCCCGCCGACCGCCAGTAGCTGGCCGGGCAGGGTCAGGTGCAGGTCCCGCGCCAGGTCGGTGACCCGCTCCGGGTCGGCAACGGCGACCTCGGCGGCGGCGGTCCGGGTCAGTTCCAGGGTGCGGCCCATGCGGCTGCGCAGTCCGAACTCCATCACCGTCGCGAATGCCAGCCGTTCGCCGATCAGCCGCCAGGTCCGCGCGTCACCCGTGCCGCGCCCGGAGAGCAGCCGGTCGACGCCCGGTTCGTCGTGCAGATCGGGGGGCACCACGGCGGCCAGCGCCTCCGGGTCATCGACCGAGTCCAGGACATGGCCGATGAGGTCGTTCAGGGCGGTCGGCGCACCGGACTCGTCCAGGTTGTGGGCGAGCAGCGAGCGGAGCGAGAACTTGTACGAGGCGTTGGCGACGTATCCCGCACGGTGGGCCGCGTCCTGTGTGGAGTCGTTGAACAGCAGAGTCTTGCGCTCTTCCGGTACGAGCGCGATGTCGCCGCCGGTGAACAGCTGGGTGACCGTCGCGGAGGCGAGGGCCGCCTGGGCCGTGCCGAGGAAGCGGATGCTGTTGTCGGTGTGGCAGGCCGGGCACCGGTCGTCCTTGGCGGCCCGGTCGGCGGTCTTCTTGTCGAGCACGGCCAAGGCGAACCAGGCGTCGACGAGATCTGTGTCGTCGCCCGTGGTCGGCATGCGATAGGTCCCCTGCCCGCCGTCCAGCACCACGACCGACAGCGGGTCGACGCCGCCGTCCGAAGGGCGTGCACCGGTCAGCGCGTCGAGGGCCTGTCGCCGCTCGCGGGCGGTGGCGGAGATGAAGTAGCGGACACGCCGCTTGTCCCGGCCCACCCCGGCCCGCCAGATCCGGTCCTGGGCCATCACGAGCTGCTGCGGGTCGGCTTCCGGGGACAGGGCGGCCCACCCCGATCGCCCGCAGTTACGGCAGTACACGGCGGGCAGGTGCACCTGTGCGGGGCGCGGCGCGGTGTCGGTGCCCGGCAGCGGCTGACTGCTCGCGGACGACGGATAGCTGCCGGACGAGGCGTCCGGGTCCTCGTCATTTGACGGCGCGGCGTTGAGCGCGGCCCGGCGGGCGGCGGTGCGGTCGTCCTCGTACCAGCGGAACTCGGGGGTGCGGCCCACTCCGCGCAGCACCCGGGTCACGGGCCGCACCCACAGATGTGCCTCGATGTGCAGCAGCGGCCGTGGTCTGCGCGCGTCGGAGTCCGGGTCCCGAGCGGCCGACAGCAGAGCCACGAACCGGGACAGGGCCTGCAGCACCAGCAGAGGATTCTCCCGCGCGGTGCGGCCCCAGGAGTAGCCGAACCGGGCGAGCCGCTCGCGCAGCGCCCACTCGTCCAGCGGCTCCCCGCTGAGCAGGGACAGCACGCCGTGGGTGAAGTCGTGCCGCTTCAGCAGCCGTCCGATCCGGAAGGCGTCCAGGCCGGAGCGGCCCAGCATCCGGGTGGCGAGGGCGTCCAGGTCCAGCAGGTCGGGCCGGGCCTCGACGTCCGGTCCGCCGGACACCGCCACGACCTCCTGCGGGGGCGGCGGTTCCGGCAGTTCGTAGTCGACGGTGCCGGTGAACTCGTCGGCGGTCATCCGCTCCTCACCGATGACCGCGTCCGCCGGGAACGGCATCCCGAACACCCGCGCCGCCACGTCGAGGATGCCGCCGGCCTCCTTGCCCGGCGCACCCTCACCCAGCGTCGCCGAGGTCGCCACCGGGCAGATCGACCCCAGCGGCCTGCCGGGCCGGGACGCGCCGGTGGCGGCGGCAAGCCGGCGCAGCAGCATCGCCACGTCGGTGCCCTGCGCGCCGTCGTACGTGTGGAACTCGTCCAGCACGACGTACGCGGGCTCGGCGCCGTCCCACAGGCTGCGGTCCTCTCCCCGCTGCAACAGCAGGTCGAGCATCTTGTAGTTGGTGATCAGCACGTCCGGCGGCGAGACACGCATCTCCTCGCGGCGCGTCATCACCCGCCGGAAGTCGGTGTCGGGCCGATCCCCGATATAGAGCCCCGCCGTGACCTGGGCCAGCTCAGGCCGCGCCAGGTACTCCCCGATGCGCCCGGCCTGGTCGGTGGCGAGCGCGTTCATCGGGTACAGCAGCACGGCCTTGATCCCGGCCCGCCCCTCGGCCTTCTGCCGCCGGCAGTGGTCCAGTACGGGGATCAGGAACGACTCGGTCTTGCCGGACCCGGTGCCGGTGGTCACCAGCGTCGGCCTGGCGGGCCCGTGCAGCGTGGACAGCCGCGCCCACGCCTTGGCCTGGTGCCGCCACGGGGCGAATCCCGGGAACCCGGCGGACCACTCCAGCTCCCGCTCCCACCCGTCGTCGGCGACATGGAACGGCGTCCTGATCCGCAGATAGGGCCCGCGGAAGATACCGGTCTCGGGATGTCCGAGGAAGCGTTCGAGAGCGCCGCGGGTGTCCTCGTCGGCGAGGGCGTACGTCGTCGTGAGGTACTGCGTCAGACTGCCGCGGAGCTGCGCGGCGGCCATGGTGGGCTTCACGACGGTCCCCCTTGCGATGCCGGTGCCCTGGTGATCGGTACCACCGTATAGGGGGTGGCTGACAGTCGCGGTCGGCCCGCTATCTCCCCCATTTAGCCAACTGGTCCGCGAAGTCCCGGAACGACCTGTTGTTGCCTGGCGGACGTGCGATGACCTGGCCGAGCTTCACGGCCTCGGCCATGATCTTCGGAGAGTCGGACTCCCGGTACGGTGGCTTGCCGAGGTGCTTCTTGAGGTGCTCCTTCGGGTTCGCCACCTTGGTGAGATCTTTCAGGCGGTCCTCCGGCCGCATGGTCCAGCCGCGCCGCACCTTCGGAAACGCGTCGGGGAAGAGCATCAGCCACGACTCCATCTCGACGGCGGAGAGGGCCAGCGCGCTGTTGCAGGGGAGGGCCTTCTCGAGCTGAGCCGTGATTCTGTCCCGCACCTGGTCGTACGTCTGGTCCGAGACCTTGTCCAGGTCGGCGTGGACGACGACGCCCGCCAGTTCGGCGCCGCAGCTTTCCGCCTTGCGCCGGGCGTTGTCGCGCAGCGTCTCGATCCGCGGGCTGAGCTGGAGCAGGGCGGGCGCGAGCCGGATCTTGTCGTTGATCGTGACGACCTTGGGGCATCGGGGGTAGAGCGCGGGTATCAGGTGCTGGAGGACTTCCCGGTCGTTGTCACTCTCGCCGGCGACGACGATGACCGACCGCCGCCGACGCGGGGCGGGGCTCACAGCGTCCCGCCCATCGACCCCGAGTACCAGAGATTCCCCATGGGCTCGTACTCGGACACCTCGAGTACTCGGCGGGTGTCCTCGGGCTTCCGTGCGGGAATCACGGAGGCGCCGCTGGGCCGACGCTCACAGGGCACGAACTCCTCGGGTTCCAACTCGTTGACGAAGACCGGGGAGTGCGTGGTGACCAGGTACTGGCTCCGCTCGCTCGCCTCTCGGAGCCGCTGGGCCATGAGGCTCAGCGCGTGCGGATGGATCCCGTGGTCGATCTCCTCGATGCAGGTCAGCAGAGGAGGCTCGGGGTCATGGAAGATCGCGAGCATGCACAGGATGCGAACAGTGCCCCAGGACGCCTCTGTGAGGCGGGTGCGACCCCGCAGGCCCTCTTCCTCCAACTCCACCGCCGTCCGGTGGGACGCGAAGTCGGGAGGGTTCACGAGGTGGATGTCGCGGATCTGCGGCACCACCTTGCGGACGTCCTCGAGCAGGAACTCCCAGGCGTCGCCGTCTTCCTGGAGCTCTCTCAGAAAGTCGGCGAGGTTCGACGCGTCGTTCGCCAGATAGCGGCCCGATTCGCTGATGCCCCACGGCTTGCGGGCCTCCCTCACGTCCGGGTCGAACACCCGGATCTGGGACAGATGGCGCCTGACGCTCTCCATGGCACGGGCGGACGGGAGACCCTCGGGCAGTACCTGATCCCTGTGCAGGGCGGACGCCATCGGTCCGATGCCGACGGGTCCCCAGGACCTCTCCGCCTCCAGTGGGCTGTCGACCGTCAGGGAACCACTCGTCAGTTCGACGGACGTCTCCGCGCCCTCCACCGGGTGCTGGGCGAACAGCTCCTTCCGGTACGTCGTGTACTGCGCTCGGCCACGCTCCGTCGGAGCCAGCCGACGCCGGGAGATGCTCAGTTCGTAGCGGTCCGGAGCCTCCTCCGAGGCGAAGTCGGACCAGATGCCCTCGACGCCGACCGAGATCCGTGACACCGGATTCCGGCCGCCCCGGAACGCCAGGACGTCGAATCCGCCACGCTCCTCGAACGCCGACTCGATTCCCTTCCGAGTCACGTCCCCCAGGAACTCCAGCGCGTGCAGCACATTCGACTTGCCCGCCGCGTTCGGGCCGACCATGACGGTCAGGGGCCCCAGCGGCAGCTTCGTGTCGGTCAGGGTGCGGAAGTTGCGCACTGTGAGACCGAGTATCCGGTGGTTCAAGCCTCGCGCCCATCGTGGAACGGCCGGGACACGAAGACCCGGGCATCGAACTGGTCGGCGCACGGCGGACGGTCCCTGAGGCAGACCTGACTGCCGCTCAGTTCCCCATGTGTGCGGTCCACTTGGCGCGTCCGACCACCGAGCATCACGAAGCGTACAACTTGCGTCACACCGTCACCAGGTACTTGCGCACTTCAGCCATTCGGACCGAAAGGGCTCTCTTTCCACACGCCACACCGTGCACGGACCCTGACGAGAACGGAAAGCGCGCGGGCAGTGCCGAGGGGGAGCCGCGATGTCCGAACCGCTCTATGTTCCCGTTCTGCCGGTCCGGCAGCATGCCCGGATCGCTTACGAACGCCTTCGGCCCGACATACAGGCGGCGATCGCGCCCCTCTGGAACCTCCCGCCCTCTCCAGGGACGACCCCGGAGCAACTCAACAGCGCCCACTGGCAGAAGGAATTGCGCCGGGTGAGGGGCGTGCACCGGCGCCATCCGGGCTGGATCGACGCGCCCTTCGCCGAGGCCGCGCAGATACCGGCACTCGCCGCTGTCCTGGACGAGTGCACCGCGATCAACCGTCTGCTGCGCCCGGTGACCGGGCCGGAGCGGAGTGAGGCCCAACGGGCAGCTGCGGTGGAGACCGCCCGCCGCTGCGGCTGCGGAGTCGGCATCCGTGTTCGCATGCCGGGGGAGTGGGACGGAGCCGTCGCCGAGGACGTCGGCGCACTGCTGGACCGGGTCGGCGGCGAGGTGCCCGTCGATCTCCTGCTGGACCTGGGTGGTGTCCTGCCCGGCCGCCCCGACGCGGGGAAGGAGGCGTTGCGTGCCCTCGACGCGCTCGTGCCACTGGCCGACGGCTGGCGGACGGTCGCCGTGCTCGGCGGGGCGTTCCCCCAAGTCACGGACGACATGATGCGGTTGGGGGACCCGCACGAGGAGCCTCGCGCCGACTGGGACATGTGGCACGAGATACGGGCGGCGCGCCGGGAACGCCTCTCGCGGCTCAGATACGGCGACTACGGAGTGCAATCTCCCACGGCCCTTGCCACGGAGGCGGGAGACGGAGGCCCGCCCTGGGGCGTCCTCCGCTACACCACCGACCGCTCGTTCGTGCTCTGCAAGGTGCTGAACGGCGGGCCGGACCGCACAGCGGGCATCCGGGCAGCCGCCGGCCGGATCCGCGATCTGCCGGACTTCCGGAAAGCGGTCGCGAGCGCCGGGGAGACCTGGCTGCGCGACTGCGCCGACGGGCCCGTGACGGACAGCGATGGCACCGGCACCCACACCCAGTGGCTCTGGGCGGGCAACGTCCAGCACATGACGTACGTCGTCCGGTCCCTGCCCGGCACCTGAACCGGCGCCCGGCGGAAGCCCCTCCCCGCTCAGCCGAACAGCGGCGCCAGCACCTCCCCTCCCGCCAGGACCCGCCAGGCCGGAACCCGCACCGTGCGCCCCACCGGGCACGCCTTCGCCCCGTAGCCCCCGGACGGCAGCCCGGTCAGGAGGTCGCTCCGCGCGTGTGTCAGCCGTAGGTGCCGTGCCGGGTCGACGCCGGGCGGTGGGCCGGGGTCGACCAGGACTGCCGTGTTCTCCCCGCCTTCCGTGAACAGCAGGTCCACGGAGTTGCCGCCGACCACCGCGGCCCGCTCCAGGTCGGTGATCCCGCGCTCGGTCAGGTACTGCTGGAGCCGGTCGGCGAGTTCCTCGCGGAACCCGGTCGCCGGGCCGGCCGACACCACCGGCCCGTCGGCCTCGTCCATGTCCGCACCCAGGGGCGCCGAGCGCTCCGCGAGCAGCGTCGGCAGTCCGCTCTGCCCCTGCCAGAACGCGTGCGCCCCCACGGTGATCAGCTGGGACTTGGCCCGGGTCACCGCCACGTTCCACAGGTTGACCTGGCTCGCGACCCAATGGGTCGTCCTCGGCGGAGTGTTGTGCGTGGCCACCGGGCTCAGCACCATCACGTCGCGCTGCCCGCCCTGGAAGGCGTGCACGGTGCCGACCCGGACCCGGTCGTCGTCGCGCCACACCCGCGCCAACGCGTCCTTCTGCGCCCGGAAGGGCGTGACCACACCCACCGTGGCATCCTCCGGCAGCCGCGCCAGCAGCTCGTCCACCACCCGCCGCACGGCCTCCGCCTCCGCCGCGTTGCGCCAGGACCGCCCGTCGCCGCCCCGCGCCGACTCCCCGCGCGGTACGTCGACCCAGCCCAGCGCCGGCGCCGGATCGGCCGCTCCCACCGGGTCGAGGGCCGGGATCTGCCGCCGTACGTCGGTGAGGACCTGCAACTGGCCCGCGTAGCAGTAGCCGTTGACGATGTCGGCGATCCGGGGGTGGCACCGGTAGTGCTCGTCGAGGAGCAGCGCGGAATCGCCGTGCTGCTCGGCCGCGTGGTACGAGGAGTACACGTGGTATGTGAGCCGGTGGTCCTCCAACTGTGCCGCTCTCAACCCGGCCCGGACCCGCGCCTGCTGTTCCTGCTGAGGGGAGACGCCGGGGATGTGCCCCAGCTGCATCGGGTCGCCGATGATCAGCGCCCGCCGGGCCCGGAACAGCAGTGGCAGCACCGACGGGATGGAGCACTGGCTCGCCTCGTCGATGACGACGAGGTCGAACAGCTTCGGGGTGAGTTCCAGTTGCCGCACCGAGTGCGTGCTGACGGCCCAGCCCTTGATGTGCGCCAGCAGGTTCTTCTGGCTGCGCTGGAAGCCCGAGCGGCTCCGCAGCGCCTGGAGCCGCTGCTGCATCAGCCCACGCCCCCGCGTCAGCACCTCGGCGGACACCGCCCGCGACAACTCCGCCGACAGTTCGGAGAGCGTGCCCGCCGCCTCCAGCCGTGACCGCCGCAGCCCGTCCTCGTCCCATCCCGTGTGCCTGGGGACCAGCGTCCGCACCTCCCGTTCCACGGCCACCGTGTCCGCCAGCGACTCCAGCAACTCCGCGCGTACCGGACGCCCGGTCGCCCACTCCGGCCACGACGGCCGGTCCGTAAGATCCGGTCGGTTCTCCTCCGCGCCATCGGTCACCGCCGAGACGAGCGCGGCCAGCGCCCGCCCCCGACGCCACGGGCCGAGCAGCCACCAGGGGGCCCCGGCCACCTTCCGCGCCCGGTCCTCCCAGCGCCCCAGCGCGGTCGAGGAGTCCTCGCCCGATGCCACCCAGACACCTTCCAGGAGCGGCAGTGGCAGCTCCAGCGCATCCGCCCGCTCAGCACGCTCCTGGAGCAGTTCCAGCAGCCGTCCCTCCTCGCCGACCCGTCGCGCGGCCTCCGCCCGCAGCCCGTCGGCGGTCTTGCGGGCACTGCGCAACTGCCCGCCCACGGTGGCCGATCCGCGCCTCGGAGGCTGGACCGGCTCGCTCAGCAGCCGCTCCAGCTTGGCCGCCTCCCGCTCCAGCGCCTCGGCGTTGCCCGTCCGCATCAGCAGGCCGGGAGCGATGTCGTCGCAGCGTTCGGCGACGACGTTCACGGCCTCGTTGTTCGTCGAGGCGACGAGCACGGACTGGCCGGCGGCGACACAGGTGGTGACGACGGCCGTGACGACCTCGCTCTTGCCCGTGCCGGGCGGCCCGGTCGCCACCGTCAGGGGCCGTGTCATCGCCGAGGAGATGACCGCCTCCTGGCTCTCGTTGCAGGGCCCCGGAGCCACCACGGCGACGGAAGACGCGTCCCGCGCACCGCCCTCACCGCCGCTCAGGAGCGCGTCCAGGGCGGTGCCGGGGATCTGCCCGGTCCGGGTCGACATCTGCAACAGGTTGTCCACCAGGGCCTCGGTGGCCTTGGCCTCCACGCCCGAAGGCACCAGCAGTACGGCCGCGTTGTGCGCGCCGGGCCGCAGTGCCTGCATCACCGTCCGCTCGCTGAGCGCGGACGGGTCGAGCGGCTCCAGCTCCGGCAGCCCCAGCTCGTCCAGCAACTCCCGTACGGCGCGCAGCATCTGCGCGTCGTTGCCCTCCTGCCAGGACGGCTGCCAGCGCGCTACGAGGTCGGCCGCGTCGCCCGCGTCCAGCAGTTCCGCGACTACGCCCGTGTGCAGGGAGGGAACGCCACTGGGCCGGAGCACGTCCCGGCCCTCCTCGTCCGGGGCCAGTTCCATCTGCTGGATGAGCAGCGGCGCCAGCTCCACCGCCGTACGGCGTCCCCGGTCCCCGCCGTCCCGCACGGGCAGCGTGATCGCCGGATAGCCGTACCAGTACTCCTGCTGCGCTCCCGCGTCACCGCCGCCCGAACCCGCCGAACCGCCCGTGGCCGTCTGCGGCTTGGGCAGCTTCCCGGGGGCGGGAAAGACGGAACCTCGCCCGGACTGGATGGTCTCCTCGCCCTGGCCCAGCAGGAAGTACTTCGAGTCCCGCCCACTGTCCCGGTCGGGCCGCATACCGGCCGCCGACTGGGCGGTGAGGCAGTGCGCGTAGTACCGCAGCAGCCGCTCCCAGTCGACGCCGTCCCGCGCGTCGAGCGCGGCCAGTTCCCGGGCCTTCAGCAGGGCGGGGGACCGCCGGCCCGCCTCGCCCGCGTCGCGCGGCGGCTCCGCGAGACGCACCGGGCGGGCCACCGACCGGGCGAAGGGCAGCTGGTTCGTGGCCCTGATCGTGGACTTGGTGGGACGCTGCTCCTCCGGTACGCCGTCACGCCTCATCTGTGCGGTCAGGTACTCGAAGAGGTCGTCCGGCGTGATCCAGCCGCCCTCCTTGATCCGCCCGTTGCGCAGCCCCTCCACGATCTCCCCGGTGAACCGGGACGTACCGAGGCTCGACCCGTCCGGCGCCATGGCGGACGCGGACTGGAGCGCGTCGGACGCGGTGATGAAGTACACGCCCGTCGGCCGCAGCAGCGTGCTCGGCGCGGGCCGCGCGGGCGCTTCCGCCGGCCCTTTCGCGGTCCAGCCCTGGACGACCGAGCCGCTGGAGCAGCAGTCCAGCAGCACCAGCTTCGAGGCGGCTCGGCACGACTGGAGCATCCGCTCCAGGAACTCCGCCGGGACCGCCGTACCCGGCAGATCGTCCGGGTCGGTGTCCCGGGTCAGGAAGTACAGCTGGTTGTCGGTCTCGCAGAACTCCCCGTGCCCGCTGAAGTACAGCAGTGCCGTCTCGCTGGGCTGCCGCGCGTTCAGGTACGTCTCGACGGCATGCAGCATCTCCGCGCGGGTCGGCTCGGCGACCATCGCGCAGTCGTTGTACATGCCGATCTCGGTGTTCTCCAACACCGCCCGCATGTAGTGGAGGTCGGCGCGCACGGGAGGCAGATCGCGGTACGCGTCGCTCTCGTACGTCGACACGCCGACGAGCATCGCGAACCGGTCGTTGTCGGTCATACGCGTTCAGCCCGCCGCAGGGCTGTCGCCGAGGCCGTCGTGCTCCGTACGGCGAGCAGCCTCACCGCCGCCCGCGAGAAAGCGCTCGATCCGCTCGTCGTCCTCGCGGGCCTCCTTCCCGGTGATGTGCAGGGTCGCCCCGTCCGGCCGCTTCACGATGATCGTCCGCTGCGGCACCCGGGCCAGCCAGATCTGCACCCCGGCGGCGACCAGCGACCCGGCGCTGATCAGCACGCCGATGGTGTCGGCCGTGAGCCCGCCCTTCTCCGCCGCGCCGACCCCCGTGTCCCGCCGGGGAATGTCCAGAGCGGCGCCGGGGTCGACATCGGCGATCCCCGTGAGCAGTTCACGCGCTTCTTTGCGCGCCCGCAGCGGGTCCTCGTCGACGATGGAGATCCGGTACCCGGTCCGGTGCTCGGGCTTGGTGGTCACAGCGCGTCCCCTCGTGTGCCGTGCTCCTGGCGGAGGCATGAGCGGCTGACGTTAGTCGGCGGGTCCGACATCGGGAGGGAGAGTTTCCGAAAACCCGTCAGGCGTTGGCGCGAAAGTGGCTGATCGGAGCGGGTGGCTGTCTCTCCGTGCTGGTGCCGGTCGGCTCACACGGTCCGTCCCGAGCACCGGCGCGGGGTGTCTGCGGCAGTCGGGCCGTTCCGCGTGGCGAGGTCGCATGCGGTCGAGCGTCCGTCCGAACCGTTACGCGCGGGGGCGCGCGGTGAGCCAGTCCTGTAGTTCCCGGTGGCGGAACTGATACGCCGTGCCGGAGATCCGCAGCAGGCCGGCCCCGTAGGCCCAGTGGAGAAAGGTGCCGAGCCGCCAGGGCAGTCGGCCACGGGAACAGCAGAGGAAGACCACGTAGCGACGGCCCGCACCGGTGGCGAAGTACAGACCGCCCACGAGTCCGCCCGTGAACCCGGCGATGAGCCCGAAGGTGACACCGAACGCGGCTCCGAAGGTGAGGGCGCCCACGAGCCCGCCCGTGAACCCGAACGTGAGCCCGCCCGCGAGGCCGATCACAAGGTCGTCCCGGACCAGGTGGCGGGGGTCCGCCTGTGAGGGCAGCCCGCTCGCGGGCAGGGCCGCGGCGGCTGGGGCGGTGAGCCCGAGCGCGAACCCGCCCGCGAGCCCGCTGACGAGCCCGATCGCGAGCCCGCCCATGAGGGCCATTGCCAGGCCGCCCGCGAGTCCGATGGCGAAGTCGATGGCAAGAGCCGTTCCGAGGCCGACCCCCATGCCGCCCGCGAGGCCGGCCCCGAGCCCGCGGGCGATCTCCCGGAGGGTCCGTCGCCGTTGAGCGGGGTCCCGCAGCCGCTGTAGTCGGGCGGCCCGGGGTCGCTGGGGGTGCGCTCTGCCGGCCTGCCACAAGGCCCCGAGCCCCAGCAGCATGACAGGTAAGGCGCCCAGCAGCTCACGTGAGGAAAGGTCCATGGGGACCTGTACCAGGAGCAGGGCGTCGAGAGCGAGAAAGAGAAGCGCGGCGAGCGACGCGTCGACGGCGCGGACCCGGCGACGCCCTGCCATGGGCCACAACTGGTGGAGTACGAGATCGGTGTCGGCTCCGGTCGACGCGGACGCGGGCGCGGCGGTGGCGAGATGGACGGCGAGCGCGGCCAGCCAGCGGTGTGTCTGATCGGGCCGGTAACGACCGGGGCGGGTGGGGTGCTGGCTGATGGCGGCGGGCAGGTAGGCGCCGAGGAGGTGGTCGCGTACCCCGCCGTGAGAGGCGAATCCGAGCAGGTCTCCCGGGTCGCGGAGGTAGCCGAAGGTCTCGGGGTGACGTTCTTCGTAGGCCGTGGCGGCCAGGTTGAGCCGCCAAGGAGTGCTCAGGGTCTGGGCGAGGGCGTCCTCGGGGGCGTCGGCCAGCGTGTCGAAGACGGTGGCCCAGCGGGCGGGGCTGGTGCTGCGGGCGGTGAGGTAGGCAGTGGCCTGGGCCGGCGTGACGGGGGTGATCTCGATACGTGCCGCCTCGCGCATCCGTACGTCCAGAGCGGCCAGCTCGGCGTACTGGGCTGTGCGGCAGGTGAGGATGACCGGGGCGTTGCCGGTGGGATCTTGGTAGGCGTTGAGCTGTTCCAGGGCGCGAGGGGCGCGGCGGCGGCCGACCGCGACGGTGGCGGCGTCCATTTCGTCCAGGCCGTCCAGGACCGGCAGCACCCGGTGCCGGTCCACCAACAGCCACGCGTCCGCAGCGGTTACGCCGCGATCGCGGAACTGCGCGTGCACCTGCTCGGCGAGCCAGTCCCGCAGCGGTCGGTCGGTGTCCCAGCCGGCCAGGGAAAGACGGACCGGGACCGGGTCGGCCTCGGTGCGCTCGGGGTGGGTGAGCAGGCCGAGCAGGAGATCCAGCGCGAGCAGGGTCTTGCCGGAACCCGGCTCGCCGGTGATCACCAGGCGGGCAGGGCGCAGCCCCTGGTAGTAGGCGACCACGTCGGTGAGACGCCCTTCGGCGGCAGCGCCGGTGGCGTTGTTGGCAGGCTCGGACCGGTGACGGAAGACCAGATCGATGCGATGGGCACCGGGACCGATCAGCTGCGCACGCTGGGCGGTCTCGGCCGCGGTGACCGCTGCGGCCAGCGTCCGGGCCTTCGCGTCCGTGTCCGCGGCGGCCTCGGCGCGGTCGTCCCGGTAGGCGATCCATGCCAGGAACGCGCCGGGCAGACTCGGAATCAGGGCTACGGCGGTCGCGATCGGCCGAGCCACCTGAAACTGGTCGGACAGCCACAGAGCCAGCCCCGCGCTCACCGTCTGCAGAGCGAGAAAGACCACGGCTGCCCTGCGTGTGCGTGATACCCCCATGGCAGGCATATTCCCGATCACGCCCGGCCCGCGAACCACGATCCGCTCACGATCGCCGATCAGGTCCTCAGCACGGGGACAGCTCAGCCCACACGGCCTTTCCGGGCGCACCGACGCGCAGGGCGACCGCCCAACGCGACTCCCCTCGCGCCACACAGCGCGAGCTGAAGATCACGGCGATCCGCTTCGGCGGTGACGCGCGCTCAACTCCGTTGGTCTCACACGAGGTTCACAGGTGTGCATAAATGTCTTGACCTGATATCTGGGTGACCTTTACGTTCGCGTGCGTGATCGAGAAATTACGTAACGTGCGCAGTGTGTGCAAGGGGTATCGGAGTAGACCCGTGCCCGGTGTCGGTCGGGCGATTGTCGCCGCGTCCCTCCTCCTGCTGACGCAGGGGCAGGTGGCCGTCGCCACCGCATCCGAGGCGACGTCCTGTCCCTCCACGGCGGATACGACCGAGCTGACCGTCTCCGACGTGCCGGAGGGGACCTCCGTGACCGACTGTGGGCTGGTCGGACAGGTGGTTCGACTCGACGGTGTGGGTGTCGTCATTCCGCGGCCGGGTGTGGGTGTGGCTTTGAGCGCGGTCACCGTGGACGGCAGCGCGCCCGAGCTGACGGTCGAGGTATCGGAGTCGGGGGTGATTTCCTACGGATCGGAGCAGGCGGGGGAGGCTTCGACCACGGAGGAGGACTCGACCGAGGATCTGGCCGCCGCGCTCGGCCAGTGCGAGGACATCTCCTACGACACCAAGTCCTATGCCGAGTGGGGGACGTACAACTGGTACGTCGGCGACGGAGGCATGCCCGGTGCTCTGACGAAGAGCGAGGCCGCGACCGCCTTCACCGATGCCATCAACAACATCACCGGCTCGTACAACACCTGCGGCCTCGACGACGAGGTGGGCGCTTCTGCGTCCTACAAGGGAACCCACACCTACGAGTCCGACGTCGACAGCAACGGCAACTGCACCGACTACGACGACGTGAGCACCTGGGACGCGGGGAACCTCGACACCGGCACCCTCGCGATCACCTGCGCCTGGTACTGGCCCGTCACCTTCGACCTGTTCGAGGCGGACGTCCGGTACAACACCCACGACTACAACTTCACGGACAACGTCACCAGCAGCTGCTCGGACAAGTACGACCTCCGAGGTGTCGGCACCCACGAGGCCGGGCACGTCTTCGGCCTGGACCATGTCGAAGGCTCCAGCCACAGCAACCTCACCATGTACCCGAAACTCGGCGAGTGCACGGAGAAGTGGCGCACGCTCGGCTACGGCGACGTGCGCGGCCTGCGCAGCATCTACTGACATGAAAGGGGCACACATGACCACCGCGTCCCGTGCTCGCGGCCGACGGGTGCCGCAGGGCATCCTCACAGCGTTGTTGCTCCTCTCGGTGTCGGCATGTTCCGCATCGAGCAACGACGGTGGCTCCGCCTCCTGCGCCGACGGTGTCCAGTTCCGTGGCGAGCTCTACACCCGGGTCTCCCACCAGGACTTCACCGTGGGCGACAAGGTCGAGGGCGTACAGGAGAACAGCTGCGACGACACGGGTGACGAGTCGTCGTCGGAATCCACCGACGCGCAGTCGTTCACGGCGTTTCGCATCGGGGAACTCGACGCGGGGATGGCCATCGCGGTGAAGGACACTCCTGCCAACCCCGACCGCGAGGACGGGCTCCACCTGTACGTCCTGCAGCAGGACGGCGGTCACCCGAAGAAGGCGAAGGAGTTCCTCGACTCGGGGCGTTGAGCCGGGCTCTCGGACAGCTGACGGGGAGGGGTACGAGCCGGGGGTACGCAGGCTCGCCCTCCTCGTCAGAAGTCCACGTGTACGTCCTTGTGTACGTGCGGGCCGCAGTGGCCTGGTGCCTGCCGGGGCCGCGTTCTCATCGCAGGCGTACTTCCGCCCACACCGTCTTCCCCGGAGCGCCGGCACGCGGGTCGACCGCCCAACGGGTCGCCAGTTGGGCGACGACGAGCAGCCCCCGCCCCGACTCCTCGTCGCCGGGCGGCTCCTGGGCGGTGAGCAGCGGTACGCGTTCGGTGCGGGTGTCGGTGACCTCGACGCGAAGCGTGCGCGGGCTGCCGCCGGTCTCGGACAGCCGTACGTGGAAGTCCCGCCCGGTGACATGCCCGTGCCGTACGGCGTTCGCGGCCAGCTCCGAAGTGATCAGCGCCAGCCTCTCGTTGGCGTCCCCGGTGTACGGGTGACCCCAGGAGTCCAGCCGGTGCGAGACGAGGCGACGGGCGAGGCGCGCCCCGCGTGTGGACGACGTGAACCGCATCGCGAACTCGCGGACCGGGCGCGGTGAGGCCCCCTGGGAGGGGGAAGTTTCGTTGTTCATGTGGTCCACGCTGACGTGCCGGTTTTACCGTGACGAGATACGACGTGCACACGGGTTGTTGCTGTACGTGGCGGGTCGGTGGGTGTAGGCGGGGTGGAGCGTGACGGTCGGCGCGGGGGCGCGTTGGCCGGGGAGGTGGTGTGGGACATGAGCGAGTTGGCGGTTGGGTCGGCCGAGGAGGAGTCCGGGGCGGAGGGGGATGAGCGGGAGCTGGGGGCGGGCTCCGGGATTCTGCGGGTCTTCGGGCGGCAGTTGAAGAGGTTCCGGGTACGGGCGGGGCTGGAACGGGCCGAGTTCGGGTCGGTCACGGGTTACTCGGTGTCGACGATCGCCGCGTACGAGCAGGGGCGCCGGGTGCCGCCACCGAAGTTCATCGACCAGGCGGACGAGGTGCTGGACGCGGGTGGGGTTCTCCAGGAGATGAAGGAGGAGGTTGCGCGGGCGCAGTTTCCGGCGTTCTTTCGGGATGCGGCCAGGTTGGAGGGGGAGGCGGTTGAGCTGCATGTGTACGCGATGTACGCCGTCCCGGGCCTGCTGCAGACCGAGGAGTACGCCCGAGCGGTGTTCTCCGTCCGCCGCCCACTGCTCGACGAGGATCGGATCGAGCAAGGGCTGAGCGCACGTCTGGCGAGGCAGGAGATCTTCGCGCGCAAGCCCGCGCCGCTGGTGAGCTTCGTCCTGGAAGAGTGCGTGCTCCAGAGGCCTCTCGGGGGTAAGGACGTACTGCGGGGCCAGTTGGAGCAGGTACTGCTCATCGGCCATAAGCGGAACGTCGAGATCCAGGTCATGCCGGTGAGTCGCGAGGACCACGGCGCACTGGGTGGCCCGTTCACCTTGATCGATACACCTGAAGGGCGGAGGATCGCCTATGCAGAGGTGCAAGGCGACAGCCGCCTCTACTCGGGGCAACCGAAGGTCCGGGAGCTTGAGGCCCGTTACGGGATTCTCCGAGCACAGGCCCTCACGCCGACTGAGTCACTGGCATACGTAGAGAAGTTGCTGGGAGAGACATGAACTTCGAGCCCGAACTGGCCTGGTTCAAGAGCAGTTACAGCACGGGTGATGGAGGCGAGTGCGTCGAGGTCGCCGTCTGCCCTCACACCGTCCACGTACGCGACTCCAAGGAAATAGCCCGCCGTGGCCTCGCGGTCGATGCGGCGGCCTGGACCGCGTTCGTCGGCTTCGCCGTCCGGTAGGGCGTTGGGTCTGCCCCTGGCAAGGTGCCAGGGGCAGACCTGTGTCCGGCAGGGCCCGTCGACTACGCCTGTACGGCTTCGCGTACGGGCGGCGACCAGCGCCCGGCAGTGATCTCCGCGTCCAGCCGTGCCTGGAAGTGCGCGTGGGCGGCCCTCATCTCGGCCTCGCGGTCGGCCTTGTAGAAGGGGGCCTGGTAGCCCTCCGGGGGAGGGGTCCGCTCCGGGTCCTCCAGGTGGGCGAGGAGGTCGAGGTAGTCCTGCTTGGTCTGGCCGTGGCCGTACGTGTTGAAGTCGCCCGCGATCTTGCGGCCGTTGACGTCGAAGTAGGTCGCCGACTCGTAGTCGTACAACTGGGGGTAGCGGGACTTGAAGATCGCGGCGAGCTGGTCGGCGGTGATGCCGAGCCAGACGGCGACGAGGGCGTCGAGTTCTACGAGGGCGGCGCGGCGCTCGTGCTCGGTGCGGAGCGGGGTGCCGTACTCCCAGGTCGGCTTGAGGCCGGCGGCGAGGGGTTTCAGGTGGGGCCAGCTGGGGTTGGCCCAGTCCTCGTAGCCTGCCCAGCGGGGGTCGAACAGCTCTGTCCAGAGGGGGGCGTAGTGCGTGGTGAGGGCGTTCAGGCGGAGGGCGCGCAGGAGAAGGGCGGGGGCAAGGGGGTGCGCAGGGTCGGGCGCGGGCATTTTGCGGGCTTCGCTGGTCTGGAGATCGGAGCGGCCAGTAATGCGGAGTAGGTAGTCCAGGGGAAGGGCTGCCCAGAATCCGGCGTTGAGGGCGGTGAGGTGGTTGTCTGGCAAAGCCATGGATTGCACGGTGTGGACGTGGGCGGGTCCGGGCGGCATTAGCGCGGCGTGAAGGCAGCGACTGCTGTTGAAGGGGATCATTCTTCGCCAGGCCAGCCGGAAAAAGTTGGTAAACGGCCTTTCATGCCAGCGACTCTGGGCTGCTAGGTATGTTGCTTCGTCGGTGGCTCGCACATAGTTGGTCACGGGGGTATATGCCTCAGGAAGTTGCGTTGGCGAGAGCAAGTCCCAGTCCCTGTTGCTTCGGCACGGGACCCGTGGTTCCTTCGAGAAGGGAAGAGCTGATGCAAAATGTGGCCCTTGGAGGATGACACCGCTGGGCTCCGAGGCGGCCTGGTTACCCCAACGGATTAGACCCTCTCGCTTGGCAGCGCCTTCGTCGTATCCCGTTGTGATCAGTGGGTGGTAGTCGACGAGGCTGTTTGGATGAGCGGAAAGCGCATCAATAGCCCCTTGCTCACCACGTAGGACGGGGTAGAGCAGAGGCGTCTCGTTTGCTGAGCCCGGCGAGCCCGTCAAGGCTTGCCAGTTGGCAAGCAGACCCATGTTCACGCGCATTACGCGTTCGCGGTGAGGCCGGATGTCCCACGAACCGTTGTGCTTGATGCCGGGCGTGGGGCCTCTTCCGTCGTGGGTCAAGGAGGTGGGGAGAACATCGGCCCCGCGTAGCTCGCTTAGGTGCAGGAAGTCAGGATCACGCGGCGACCCGTAGATGTGCATCCCAAATTCCCAGCCACGGTCGAGATCCTCGAACGCCCAGTTCGCCGAATTAACAAAGTGAGCGTGGACCCGAAGGTGCCGGTACGCGGCGGACCGGATGGAACCCTCGCGCACACCACCGAAGTGCGTATCCGGATGGATTAGCCCCGTACTGCCGTGCTGCGAGATATGGCGCCACACTTGAGCCATGAAAGCCCGATAGAGATCAATTTTCGTTCCCACTAGCAGCGGATACGTGGCTGGACTGCTCAGCGTGGCTGAAACTCCGGCGTGCACGGCCAGCTCTTCGAGGAAGTACGTGTTACCGAACGCGGAAAGCACTTCTTCCTTACGTAGGCGCCGCTCTGCCGCGCTCGGCTTCTCCGCCAGTACGAACCATGGCTCCAACTCGGCTAGAACCTGGTCCTCATACCAGTGCGGCCGCACCCAAGGCGGATTCCCCACCTGCAAGTCAAACCCACCCCGCGCAAACACCTGCGCGAACTCCAACTCCCAGTGAAAGAACCCCTGAGCCTTCGCCACATCCTTCGCCGTGCCCGCCCACAGGAACCGGTTCTCCAGCCACTGGAACCGCTCCATGCCCATCCACTCGGGCAACTCGTCCTCATACACCGACAGGTCGTCCAGCGTCTCGAACGTCGACACCAGCGACTCGCTCGGCACGTCCTGCGTACCCAGCAACGCCTCGGCGAAGTCGAGCCAGTCGTCCAGCCCCGCCAGCGGAATGACCTCCCGGCGCTGCCCCTTGAGCCGCTCCTCGCGGCGTCCGGTGCGGCGGCGCGAGACCGAATCGCGTGTCAGCGTCATCTGCTGGGGCTCGGCCTCGAAGCCGGGAAGCGCGTCCACATCCCAGGCCATCAGAACCCCGGAGTCCTCCACACCGGCCGTACCAGCCGCCGCCGCGTCTCCCGCCGCCTCGAACTCCGCCGCCCGCTCCGCCAACGCCTCGGCCCGCGCATACCGCCCATCCGTACCGTCCAGCAGCGACGCACTCTGCACCGGCCAGAACCACAGCGCGCACCACGTGTCCATGAGCGTCTTCAGCCGCCAGTACGGCGTGTCCTCGGCCTGGAGGTCGGCCAGCACCTCGTCCCGCTGCACCACGACTTCCGGCCGCCGCAGCCAGTCACCCTCCGCGCCCCACACCCGGATGTGCCGCGAGATGTCCCGCTCCGACAGCTCCAGTCGCCGTACGACCAGCTCCCACAGGTACTCGGCCCGCCGGGCCAGCCCCTGAAGCCGGGCGGTCTGCCGGGCCGTCGGCGACTTGGTGATCGCCTTCCGCCACGCGCCCAGCGCCTTGGCCGCCTCCGGAGCGAGCGCCTTCGCCTCCTTCTCGGCGGCGACCGCGCCCCACTCCTTCGCCGGGAGGAGGAAGTGGTGCACCGAGCCCTCCGGCAGCGTCGCACCCCCCACCGCGTCCGCCAACGCGAACCGCTCCGGAGTCGTCCCCAGCCAGCCGCCCTTCTTCAGACGATCGGCCGCGTACACCTCCCGCCGCCCCCCGATCAGCGAGTTGCCGCGCCGCAGGTGCAGGCCGAACCAGGGGGCCTCCATGCCGGGATGCATCGTGTTGAGCCACAACGACACTTCGGCCAGCTCCACGGCCGTCTCGTTGAGGTCGACGCCGTACGAGTTGTGCAGGGCGATGTACGCCTTGGCCTTCTGCAACTCGACGGCGTACTGCTCGGTGTCGATCGACCGGCCCAACTCGTGCTGCCGGCGCCGCAGATACTCGGCCGAGACCTGGTTGATCGCCTCGTTGAGGAACGCGCCCGAGCCGAGCGCCGGCTCGCAGATCCGCCAGTTCAGCAGCTCCTTCGCCTCGGTCTCCTCGGTGAGCAGCTGCTGGAGAGCCAGTTGCACGGTGACCTTCGTCAGCGACTCCGGTGTGTAGTACGAGGCGGAGGTCTGCCGGTCGCGGCCGGAGAGGCGGTACACGAACGAACCCGGGGCGTACCGCACCCGGACGTCCTCACCCGTGTTCCGGTCCCGGCGGCGTACGAACACCGAGTCCGGATACTCGTCGATCTTCGACTTGGGGACCAGCCACGAGCCGTCCTTCGGGTCACCGCCCTTGGCGACCTCGTACAGCTCCTCGCCCGCGATGAAACCGCTGTACGACATCAGGCCCTCGTACACCGCGCCGAGCTGGTTGATGCCGAGCTGGGCGTACGAGATGAAGCCGCCGCGTTCGCCCCGCTTCCCCCGGGTGATCATCAGGCTGTGCAGCACCTGGTGGAGCGTGGCGTTGCGCAGCCGGGTGTCGAGGTGGCGGACGGACTCGCCCCGGGCCAGGGCCTCGTCGGAGTCGTGGCGAGGGTCGGGGAGGCTGTCGTCGCCGATCAGCCGGATCGCGTCCCGCTCGAACAGCTTGCTGTGCAGCGGCTCGAAGCGCAGGCCGACGTCCTCGCTGGTCTTCGCGTCCGCGTCGACCGGGGTGGCCTCCACGCCGTGGGTGCGGCGGGGGCGGTAGCCGTCCTGGACCTTGCCGAAGAGCAGGTCCAGGGACTCGTAGAGGTAGAAGCCGTTGCGGGCGGTGTCGCTGATGGGCTCGCGGTCGGCGATCAGCTCGGCGAGCCGGCCGAGGCCGTACCCCTGCTGGTACTCGGGGTAGTCGGCCGGGAGGATGCCCAGCTCGGGGCGGGCCTCCGCGTAGAGGAGGAACAGGATCCGGTAGAGGTAGCGCAGCGACTCACGGGTCAACCGGCGGCCCAGTTCGGGGAGTTCGCCGATGTCCTCGGGGTTGAGGCCCTGCTCGCGCAGCCGGTCCAGTACCTCGTTCGCGATCAGCTCGACGCTCTTGCGCAGGCCGTCGCGCAGTTCGCTGGAGACCCCCACGGCGTGCTTCGCGGACTTGCCGACGAGTTCGGCGAGGGGGTTCTCGCCGCCCTCCTCCGGTGTGCGCAGCGAGTCCGCGCCGAACAGCGCGGCCACCGTGTCGAGTTCGCCGCCCGCCCTGGTGTCGTTGCGCTGGAGCGCGGTGTCGAGGGAGACACCGAGGTAGCGGCCCTCGCCAAACACCGCGCGGTCGGCGAGGACGATCACGCCGCCGCCGAGCAGCAGCACGTACCGGGGTGGCCGGTCGCCGTCGACCTCCTCGCAGGCGAACAGGAACGAGGCCAGCTTGGAGCCGGTTTCCACGGGGGCCGGGCCGTCCAGCGGCACCGGCTCCAGCAGGCGTCCCCGGCCCTTCGGGTCGAGTGCGGCGTCCGGTTCGGCGGCCCAGCCGCAGTCCACCGCGACGAGGCCCTTCTCGGCGTGTGCGACCGGGATCTCGTACGTCTGCCCCGCGCGCTCGACCGTGAGCGTGCGCGGCTTCGCGTCGTAACCGAGGGCGCGCAGCACCTCGGCGTTGAGGGCCTGTACCCGCTCCCGCCACTGCGGGGCGTGGTACGTCAGCGTGTCGTCGTCGGTGTCGCGTACGGCGGGGATGCCGTCCTCGTCCTCGGGAAGGGCGAAGAAGGACCGGGCCCGGAAGTAGTCGCGGCGCAGCTCCCGCAGCCCGGCCCGGGGGGTCACCGGCAGCTCGCCGCCGCCGGGCACCGCCGTGGCGAGCACGTCGGCCTCCGACGCGGCAGCACCTTCGGCAGGCGGCTTCGCCGCCTCCTCGCGTTCCTTCCACACCTGCAACAGGCCCGACTTGAGGTCCTTCGGCAGTACCTCGGCCAGATAGTGGGCCGAGAAGTAGTCGCCGCGGTTGACCAGGGAGTCGTACGTCATGGCAGGGCTTCTCTCAGAACCGGGAGGCGGACGCGGCGGGGGCGGTGAGGGAGACGAGCGGCGGGCCGTCGTCGCCGTCCTTGCGGTCCGGGTCCGGTACCAGCACCGCTAGGACCCGCAGCAGCGGCCGGCCCGTCGTCAGCAGGGAGTCGGCGAGATCGGCGAGGCGCTCCTTCGTACGCTCCCCGGCGAGGGTGGGTTGCCGCCAGGTGCCGAGCCGCCGCTTGTACTGCTCGATGGGCTCGCGCAGCGGTTCGTCCCAGGCGTCGCGGTGTGTGTTGAGGAACCCCTCGGCGGTCTCCAGCACCCTGGGGAGGGCCTTGCGCAGCGGCTCGGGGTCGCGGTAGCGGAGCTTGTTCGCCATGGAGGGGCCGACACCGCAGCGGCGCAGCAGTGCCACCATGTCGTCGTCGACCAGGCCGTCCTTGCGTCCCTCCCGCCCGGTGACACCCATCCATTTCACGACCGTGGGCCTGCCCAGCTTGTTCGAGTACACGCCCTGGACGAGATAGACGGGCTCCGCCACGTTCGCCGTGATCATCGGGGCCTCCTGGCGGCCCATTCCGACGAGGACCTTGTCGGTGAGCCACTCGACGACCGGGTGCAGGTCCGTCAGCAGGGAGATCTCCGGCCAGCTCGACGTGGACGACTCCCGGGCGCGCTGCAGCGAGTGCTCGGCGAGGCGGCGGTTGAACGTCACGAGCACGCGCTCGCGCAGTCGCTGCTCGCGCAGGTAGTCCATGGGGAGCGCCTTGAGCCGGTGGACGAGTTCCGTCGGCGGGCGGAACGAGAGCAGCCCCGACTGCTGGTCGCGGTCCAGGTCCAGCCGCTCGCGGGCGTCCGGGTACACCTCGCGCAGCGCGTCGTCCAGGAAGTGCGCGGTCGAGTCGAACAGCCGGGGGAGCACGGGGCTCGCGGCGGCCCGGCCGCCCGACGACTCCGTACCGGCAGCGGAGCCGTCGGCCGCTGTGGGTTCCACCGGCGGCGCTTCCTCACCCACCGGGCCGAAGAAGTCAGCGAGGAAGTCGTCCAGGCCCGCGTCCTCACCGTCCGCACCGGAGTGGCGGGCGTCCAGGGACTCGTCCACGGTCCGGCCGCGCAGCAGGTCCTGGATGAGGGACTTCTCCTCCGCCTCCGCCCGGTACAGGCCGGTCACCGCCTCCGCCGTGCCCAGGGACCGGTGGGCCTGGTCCTCACGTTCCAGCAGCCGCTCGGCCACCACCGTGTCGTCCTTGGCCCCCTCGACGTCGCTGGTCAGGATCAGCGCGCGGAACTCCGGCGGCCTGGCCTGCCCGTACCGGTCGATACGGCCGTTGCGCTGCTCGATCCGGATCAGCGACCACGGCACGTCGTAGTGCACCAACTGGTGGCACTGGCGGTGCAGGTTGACGCCCTCGGAGGCCACATCACCGGTCACCAGGACCCGTACGGGCGTGTCGGCCAGGCCGAACTCCTCGACACAGGCCATCTGTTGCTCGTCGGAGAGACCGCCGTGCATGATCCGGACGCAGTCACGGGCGGCCCGGCCCTTGAAGCCCAGTGCCGCGGGCAGCACCTCGGCCAGCCACTCCAGGGTCTGCACGCGCTCGGAGAACACCACGACCCGTTCGTCGGAACCGGGCCCGACACCGATCTCCTCGCGGAGCTGACGCACCAGGGCGGCGAACTTCGCCGAGTCCGCCTCGGTCAGCTCGGCGGCAAGTTCCGACAGCCGGTAGAGGGCCGCCAGTTCGGCCGCGGTGCCCTGCGGGTCGTCCTTCTTCTCCAGGGTCTTGATCCGCGCGGAGACCGTGGCCCGCAGCGCCGCGTGGGACGACAGGAACGACTTCAGCAGCGTGTACGGGAAGAGGGGCACCGAGCTCACCGAGGTGCCCGCGTCCCCGGGCAGCCAGACGGCGGCCAGCTCCTCGAAGATCTTCTCCTCGGCGGGGGTGGCCGGGCAGTGCACGGAGCGGGAGGGACCACGGTCCGCCCACTGGCCCTTCATCTGCTCGCGGACCTCGGGACTGATCTTCGTCCGGCGGATGAAGAGGTGCTCGATGTCGGCCGCGCGGTAGTTCTCCGGGTCCCGGATCGCGACCGGGTCGAGGAGGCCGATCAGCTCGGCGAAGGATTTCGCGTCGCCGTTGTGCGGGGTCGCCGACGCCAGGATCAGGGCGTCGGTGCGGGGGGCGAGGGTGCGCGCGAGCTGGTTGCGCAGGGAGCCGCGGTTGATCAGGTTGTGGGACTCGTCGATGACGACCGCGTCCCAGCGGATCTGCTCCAGATGGTGCCGGTACTGGTCGGTGTTCTTCAGGGTGTCGATGGAGACGATGACCCGCTTGAACGAGGTGAAGGGGTTGCGTCCGGCCGGGATCTCCCGCTGGATCCGCTCGATGCCGACCGAGTCCAGCCGCACCAGCGGGATCGCGAACCGCGTCCACAGCTCGTGCTGGAACTGCTCCAGCACATGCTGCGGGGTGACAACCAGGATGCGCTCGCCCCGGCCGCGACGGATCAGCTCGGCCAGCGTCAGACCGATCTCCAGGGTCTTCCCGAGGCCCACCACGTCCGCGATCAGCAGCCGCGGTCGGAGATTGGCGCCGGACAGGGCCAGCTCGGCGGGGCGCCGCTGGTACGGCAGCGGGTCCATCAGGAACGAGTCGGCCAGGGCGAGCCGGCGCTCCGACTGGGGGAGCGCGGTGCGGCGCAGCACGGCTTCGAGGAACAGCCGGGAGCGGCGGTAGTTCGGGGAGTCGTCCATGACCAGGGCGGTCGCGCGCGGGTCCAGCAGCTCGATGCGGTCCAGGCCGGAGAAGAACACGGCTTCCTGGTCGCGCACGAACTCCGACACGCCGACGACCTCGATCCGGGTACCGTCGTCGGTCGTCGGCATCGAGCTTCTGACCAGCCACACCTCGTCCCGCACGAGCACCTGGGCACCGGCCGGGTACTGGTCGTGCTCCTGCTCCTGGCCGGTCGTGGCGCCGCTCTGCTCCGCACTGGTCTGGACGGCGGTCACCCGTGGCCTCCTGAGGCAGTTCGGTCGTACATGCGCGGGCCCCTCTTCAGGGCCCGCCCATTATCGCGGGTCGGAGGGGCGTACGGGCCAGGAGGTGCGGGTCAGAAGGGGCTACTGGCCGCGTATGCCTCGCGCAGCCGCTGGGCGGTGATCCTGGCCTGTGCGGAGTGCCGCAGCGAGCGGCGTGGGGCGCTGCTGCCGCCGCCGGTGCCCGTACTGCCTCCTGCCGCCGGACGGGCCGAGGGCCGACTGCGGTCCGGTTTCACCGCCACCTCGTCCGTCGTGGTGCCGGTCGGTGGCGGCGTGGGGGTGTCGATGCGCGCGAACAGCAGGCGCGGATCCGTCGGCGAGGGCACCGGAGCCGGTGGCATCGGCGGGGTGTGCGGCGGCTCGGGCTGTTGACGGTCGGGCCGGAACCCGCCCGGCTCCTGCCGGGCCGCTTCGGGCGCGAGCATCTCTGGCTCTCCTCGGCCGCCCGGAACGTCGGCCGCCCCGGCACGTGCCCGAGCCGTCGATCCCGTTGCTGCGGGGCGGTCCACGGCGAGCAGGTCGTCGAGCACATGGGCCGGAGCCGCCGTGAAGTTCGTGAGCCTGCGCCTCGCCTGGGCGACCTTGAGCCCCCGGGCCTCGATCAGTGCCCGGCACCGCCGGATGACGTCGTCGAGTGCGGGCCGGTCCTGGGGACGATGGGCCAGCATCGCCGTCAACAGCGGCACCAGCTCCTCGGGCGTTCCCGACAGGTCGGGCGCGATCGACACGTCGACGACCTGGTGGAACAGGAGGTGGATGTTGTCGGCCCGGTAGGGGGCGTGCCCAGTGGAGGCGAACAGCAGCACGGCACCCAGTGCGTACACATCGACCGCGGGGGTCAGCGGCTTCTCACCGTTCGCCTGCTCGGGCGGCATGCAGGAAGGCGTACCGACGACCGTGTTGGCCGCGGTCAGCGACACGCTGGACTCCGCGAACACCGCGAGCCCGAAGTCGATCACCTTCGGTCCGTTGGGACCGAGGAGCACATTGGCCGGCTTCAGATCACGGTGCAGCAGCCCCTGCTTGTGGACCGTCGCCAGCGCCTCCGCGAGCGTCGCACCCAGCGAGGCGGTGAGCAGCGCGTCCAGCGGGCCGTGACTGGCCACATGCCTGCTGAGGTCCAGCCCCTCGACGTACTCGGTCGCCAGCCACGGCGGGTCCGCCTCCGGGTCGGCGTCCAGGAGGGCGGCGATCCGAGCTCCCCAGATCGTCTTGAGGATCTCCACCTCCTGCGCGAACCTCAGCCGGGTCTCCGAGTCCACGATGGACGGCTTGATCACCTTCACGGCGGCCGGTTCCCCGCCCGGCGACTCTCCCAGATACACCTGGCCCATACCGCCCTGCCCGATCCGCCCGAGCAACTCGTATCCACCCAGCTCGGAGGGATCGTCGGGGCTGAGGGGCGCGATGTGCACGTAGGGCCTCACAATCAGGGCGAGCAGGAGGGGCGGGCGTCCAGCGTCACGCTAGACCACTCCGGGCGGGTGCAGGATGTGCGGGTTTCGAACGGTGGACACCTGGCGAGTCACTCTTCGTCGGCTGTCCCGGTGTGTGGCTCAGTGATCGGGGGCGGCGTGGGCGGAGCCTGCGTCGGCTCGGGGCGTCGGCCGACGGGCCGGTCCCCCCTCTTCTCGTTCGGGTCGAACAGAGGTCGTGTTTCGGTCACCGGTTGTGTCTCCGTTTTCGCCGTCGGGGGACGGTCCAGTCACTGGAGGCACTTCGACGAAGTCGAGGACCTCCACGTCATCCATCCGGCGGGCGCGACGCGCCCAGCAGGCAGGCGGTGGCGACTCATGACGGTCACCGACCAAGCTCAGAAATCGTGCCTCTTGGGTTTCCCCCAGGAGCTTGTGAAAAAGTAGATCCACCAAAGCGGGTTGATGAAGTTAAGCCAATTCTTTCTGTTCTTGAGGTGGAGTTCCCAGTAGGCATCCTGCTCTTCCACGGTGCCGATTTTGTGAGGCGGGGCGTATCCGAAGACGGGAACCAGATCTCGAACTGTTGAAGGGCGCCACATGTGGAGAACGTAAACCATCCACGCGCCGTGTGATGCAGAGAGGCCTGAAGGTCTCACGTTAACGCGTGCTCCGTTGCAGCAGAGCAAGAGGTTTCTTGACGAGAGTTCTCTTCGCATGGATCGCAAAGCTTCGAAAATGTTGTCGCCGCTCGCCGTCGACTCAACCCTGTCGGGTGATTCGAGGCGAAGAGTCCATGGGCCCTCCCCTTCGACCACCATCTTCCATTGGTCTTCCCGGCCACCTTTTTCGACGCGGATCTTGATTTCTTCAGCCATCGCACGCATATCCCGGGCTCTCGATGATCTCTCCCGTTGGCTTTCCGTGATGCCCAGGGGGTGGGCCAGTGTGGTAGCGGTGTCATTTTTCCGGGATCGGGACCTGCTGCAGGTGCTGGAGGATGAGGTCGAGATCCGATAGCGCCCTGAAACAAAATTCGTGGTCCTGGGTGTTTACGGAGTGGACAACGTTGGCGAATGCCGGGCTGTCGAGCCCATGCGCTTCGCGCAGAATCCGCGTTGGAACCAGAAGTCGATTTTTCCTTGTCCTGTCGAGCGTCCATTCGATTCTTGTGGAAATTGCTCCTACGGAATCTTCGATGAGGTGTGTGGCGTCTTCTTGGGGGGATGTGTAACGCCACCCCATATACGGCACCTGAGGATATCCGTGTACAGGGTTTTTATCCGAAGGTAGAGAAAACCAAGCAAGTTCTCCAAACCTGCTGAGTACTTGCATCGCATGCGCACTTAGGGTCGACATGTGGAATCCATTCAAACCATTTAGCAGGGAGGCCCTAAATGGCCTCCGTCTTGGGTGGCGGGCCGGTCTTCGAATTTGGTGGGGGTGTTGGAGGCTGCGCGGTCCCGGACAGCCGACCGCTTCGGCCGGTGCCCAGCAGTTCATATCATCCAGCTCCTTGGGTAGCCCCCTGGTCTTCTCCTGGAAGATGGGTGAGATTCCTGCAGTGAATGCATCACTTTATCGCGACTGGATCAAAGGGTCGGAGAAGGGGCCTACCTTATCGCCCCATCTGAATTCGTAATCTCCGGACGTTGTATTGAATTCGGTGCCGACGTCGGCGAAGGGAATTTCGAACTCTTCATGCAGCCATAGATTCATTGCCAGCGCTGCAACTTCGGGGCGATAGTCGCTCAACGGCGCTTCGATCAAGATGACTTGGATGGTGATTCCGCGAGGAAATCTCTTGGTCAATTCCGGTGCATTGAGGGCGACGCCGAAGCATAGCCATGCGAGATCTTTCCAGTGCAGTCCATCGGGTGGAAGAGCTAGGTGTACGTTGCCGTGGATCTGCACGTCCGAGGGGTCTGATTCGGTGGAAGATCGTGCATGCGCTGTGAGGTTGGCAGCCAGTCCGCCAATGGGGCTGCGCAGTCGATACTTGACTGTTCTAGTCATGCCCCCTCTTTCGGTGAAGAAAACTTCAAATCCGGGAAGCACAGCAAGCGGAGTAGCCCTAACCGGAAGGAAAAGAACCTTGTCGCTGTGATTCAGGAATATAGGACTTCGAGCATGGGCGGCGTTTAGCTGATGTCCTCGATGTTGTCCCAGACGGATGATGCATCGTACTGGGGCAGGTACTCGCTCAGATAAAGTTCGGTTTCCTCCTCCAGGTCTTCTTCGTGCAGCCAAAGCGACTCGCATTCCGGGCACATAAAGAAGACGAATTTCAGGTCTTTTGTTCTGTATCTTCTGATCCAGTCCTGTCCGCAGTGAGGGCAGGGCATCTTTCTCATCTGGGCCAACTCCTCGGGAAGGCGGTGATTACTTCATTTCCGTGTTCGACTGTAATGGATATATATTCATCACCTGCATTGAAGGTAGGCGTATGTCGTGACGTCGCCCGCCGCGTTCTTGCGGAGCAGTTGGCCCAGGGCGTTGCGCTCGAAGGACACCACCTGGCCGAGGGCGTTCGTGCGGGACGTCAGGCGGCCCGCCGCGTCGTGTGCGTAGGTGAGGGTGCGGCCGTCGAAGTCCGTCTCGGCGATCAGTGAACCTGCCGGGTCGTACTCGTAACTCCAGGTCAGGCCCTGCGGGTTGGTGACCTTGGTCAGCCGCAGCTCCAGGTCGTAGGCGAACTCGTGGCGTACGCCGTCCGGGCCTGTGCGGGCCGTCAGCAGGTCGAAGTGGGTGTATTCGAAGCGGGAGACGCCGCCCATCGGGTCGGTGTGGGTGGTGCAGTTGCCCTCACCGTCGTATGTCCACGACTCCGTGGTGCCGTCGGCGGCCGTGCGGCGGGCGAGGCGGCCTTCCACCGTCCACTCCAGCCGGGTCACCGCACCCGTCGGGTCCGTGATGGTGACGGGTCTGCCGAAGGGGTCACGTTCGTAGCGGGTGACCGCGCCGAGCGGGTTGGTGACTTCCAACGGGAGATCGGCGGGGTCGCAGCGGACGGTCGTCGTGTGGCCGAGGGGGTCGGTGACTGCGGTCAGGCGGCCCGCGTCGTCGTGGGTGAAGCGGGTGGTGAGGCCTGTGGGGGCGGTCACCGAGGTGCGGTTGCCGCGTTCGTCGTACGTCTGGCGGGTCACCGTGCCGTCCGGGTTCACCACCCGTGTCGGCAGGCCGAGGCCGTTGTACTCGGCTCGCGCCTCGCGGCCGTCCGGGCGTGTGACGACCGTGGGGTTGCCGGACTCGTCGTAGCGGAACGTGGTCGTGTGGCCCAGGGGGTCCGTCAGGGACAGCAGGCGGTTGTAGCGGTCCCGTTCGTAGCGGGTGACCGCGCCCAGGGGGTCGATGTCGGCGACCACCTGCCACGTCTCGTTGATGAGGAAGCGGCGGGTGTGGCCCTCGCCGGTCGTGGTGGTCGTGACGCGCAGGCCCGTGTCGGGGTCAGTGTCGTCGTACGAGACGCGCAGGGTCATGTGGCCGTCCGTGTCGCCCTCGGCGATACAGCGGTCCTGGTCGTCGTACTGGTACGAGTAGGCCCGGTCGTTGGTGTCCGTCCAGGATGTGACGCGGCCGGCCTCGTCGTAGGTGAAGCGGAGGGGGAGGCCGGAGGAGTTGACGACCTCGGTGAGGTTGCCGTCCGTGTAGCCGTAGCGCTTCAGCTCCTGGCCGGTGGCAGCCAGGTGGAGGGCCGTGACCCGGCCGGCCTCCGTGGTGACGCGGACGTCGTATCCGGCGCTGGAGACGATGCCGAGCGGGGTGCCTTCCGTGTCGTACTCGAAGGTGAGCCAGTTGCCGTTGCGGTCGTCGATCTGTTCGAGGACGGCGAGATCGTCCCGGCGGTCGGTGAAGTGCCAGGTGCGGCGCGTAGCGGGGTCGGTGACCGTGTAGCCGCCGTCCTCGCGGTCCAGGGGCCAGCGGGGGCCGTGGCCCGGGAGGGTCGGGGCGCCCGGCGCGGGGTGGGGATAGGCGAGGAGCAGGCCGTCCTCGGTGACGAAGATGACGCCCTCGGAGTCGATCTCCAGGCGCTGGTCGACGGTGGAGGACCAGGACGGGCCGAACCACTTGCCCAGGTGGTAGCCCGACTCGACGCGGCGTCTGAACACCAGAGGAAGGGCGCCGGGCAGGCTCACGTCTGTCTGGGGGAGGTACATCCGGCCGGTGGCGAAGTCGATCGGGTCGGAGCCCCGCGACTCCACCGCGTCGGGCTGACGCGAGTCCCGGCCGGGAGCGTCACCGACACTCTCTCGCGCCGACGGATTCGGCTTCTTTCCCGACTCGAACACGTCCTCGGCGGTGTGTCTGAGCGTGCCTTTGATGCCGCCCGTCACCGCCCCGCGCGCTGCCCCCGCCCCCTTGGTTCCGAGGAGGTCGAGGACGACGCGGCCCCCGAATTCGGACGGGTCCTTCTTGGCGGACTGCCAGGCGTCCTTGAGGGCCCGGTCGGGGTGCGCCACCGTCGACGTGAGCCCCGCGAGCGTCATGTTGACGTTCTGGTAGTACTCGGCGGGGTGGGCGATGTTGTACGGGTCGAGGGCGTTCATGCTGCGGCCGAAGGTGATGATGCCTGCGCCGCCCTTGACGACGCCCCCGGCGACATGGAGCAGCTCCGTGCTCTGCGCCGCCCCGTAGTCGGTGATGTCGGCGGCGAGCTTGAGGGCGGGCGGTAGTTCGGCGGGGGCGTGTTCCAGGGCTGCCTTGACCGAGGTGGTGGCGGTGCGGGCGGCCTCGTTGCGCTGGCGGCGGGCCTCCTTGAGGAGTTCGTGGGCGCGGGCGATGTCCGCCTTGCCCGGGTCGCTGAACTCGGCCGGCTTGGGGCCGGGATCCTCACCGGCCTTCACCTTCGCGTTGTAGGCGTCGACCTTGGTGTTGTACGCCTCCACGGCCGCCTTGGACGCTTTCACGCCCGCCTTGTAGGCGTCGATGGCGTCCTGGGCCTGGCCCTGGGCCCACTTGACCGTGTCCGCGTACGAGTCGAGCGCCTTCGCGGCCTTGTCGCAGGCGTCCGCCGCGTGCAGCCACTTCTTGGGGTGCATGGCGAACTTCTCGCGGAAGGTGTCGGCGGCCTTGCCCTTCCAGCGGGAGGAGTCCAGCTTGCGCATGCCGTCGCCGACCTTGTCGAAGGCCGTGTGGAAGTCCTTGAGGTGCTTGGCGCTCTCCTGGATGCGGCCGACATTGCCGTGGATCAGTTCGTTTGCCTGCTCGGTCTCCCCGAGCTGCTGTTCGCCGGGGGTGGCGCCCAGGGCGGACGCGGCGCCGTCGCCCCAGTCCTCCACCTTGTCCGCGACGCCCCGGAGGCCCATGTCCTCCAAACGCTCACCGGCATAGTCGGTGCCCGCGTCGATGCCTTCGCCGACGAGCTTCTTGCCGTCGGCGTACACCTCTTCGGCCTTGCCGACGACCGTGTTGGCGGCGCCCTTGAGCTTGTCTCCCACGCCGTCCGGTATCCAGCCGCCCATCAGCCCGCGTCCCCGCCTCGCTGGTTCTCGTCCACGCCGGCCTGGGCCGCCTGTTCACGCTCCTCGCGCGAGGGGCTGTACTGCCGGTCCAGCCACGCCTCGTACTGCTGGTCGGTCATGCCCATCGACTCCTGCGGGTCGACCGGCCCGTTCTGGAGGACGGGGGACGTCAGCACGTCACGCTGTGCGTCGTTCCAGGCCTGGTCGGTGTTCTCCTGGGCCCGGTCCCAGGACTCCGCGCTCCAGTCTGAGGTGGCGAACATGTGGTTGTCGCCGATCTCGCCCCAGGACATCTGGGTGACCTCGTCCTCGGTGAGGTGCGGGTTGCCCATCACGGAGTTCGCCGCGATCTTGAAGGTGCCGTCGATGTACTGCTCGGTCTCGTGGAACGTCCCCGCCGCCAGGCCCACCGCGTCCGCGAAGGTGCTGCCCTCCAGGATCAGCGCGCGGACCCCCCACTCCCAGCGCTCACAGAAGGTGTCGAGCGCCGACGTCAGTCCGCCGTGTCCCAACTCCAGGCCGGACAGGGCCAGGTCCGAGAAGCCGCGGCCCACGCTCGCCTCGCCGACCATGCCGAGTTCACGGAGCTCCGACAGGGCCAGGTTGATGCCCTCGGTGATCAGCGACAGGCCCTCCACCTGAAGGTCCTTGCCCTCGCCTCCGCCGCCCCCGCCACCTCCGCCGTCGTTCATCGAGTCAACTCCTCCCCGTTCGGGGCGATCCCGTTCATGTCGTTCGTGTCTGCGTGCACGTCCGCGTCCAGCGCCGCCGCGTCCGGCACGATCCCCACGACCGGCGGGAACAGTGCCCCCTGACCCTCGCTGCCTACGTCCAGCGCCACCCCGTACGGCACCGGCATCGCCGGGATCGCCACGTCCAGCAGCCGGGCGCCCAGGACACGGTCGTACGTCCACTCCCGCGCTCCTTCGCCCCTTGCGATGGCGAATCGTGCCAGGGAGGGCTCGTCCGAGAAGGCGTAGATCCAGCGGATACCGCCGAACTCCCCGGTGAGCGGGTCGCCGTCAGCTGACAGGGGCACCAGGACCGCCGTACGCCGGAACTCACCGAGTAGAGCGGCGGCTTCGCGCCGCCGACGGCGGTGGTGGAGGGCGGCCTGGTCCGTGGCAGGCCGCTCAGGAGCGGCATCCGGAACGTGTTCAGGAGGGGGCGGGGGAGTGGCCTCGGCCGGCTCCGCCGGGGCGGTCGGCTCCAGGTAGTCGTAGATCCTGGACCGGCGCGTCCCCTCCGCCGCTCCACCGCCTCCCCCGTGATCGGACATGCGCGTGATCATCGCATCGACGCACTGCGAGCTGCAACGCCAAGACCTTTGCCGCAGAGGCGTGTCACTGGCACCCGGCGCGGTCGTCACGCTGCACGTCTTCGGCTCCGGGCGACGCCCTGGCCGTGGCGACGCGGCTGTCGGTCGCCCTGCACCGGACCGGTGGCTGCTTCTCCGCCAGGAAGACCGCCCCAAGCGCGGCGGACCTCGGACAGTGACCCTTCACGGTTGCGAGCAGCAACTGCTGGATGCCTACCCGTCAGGGCGATGGCGGACGTGGTGCTAACGGCAGGACGGGAACGGGCCGCGCGGACTGTGCGCGAGGGGACGGAGAGTGCAGCGCCGCGAACCTGTCATCGCCTCCGTTGGGACAGTCCGCCGCGCGCGCAGTGTGCGGGCTCGCGCGGCGGCAGGCGATACAGGCCCCGTGTGAGCCGTTCGCCATCGAGCAAGCCACGGGCTCCCGTAGTGCAGTCAGACGCGCCGCGGCCATCGTCCTTGACGACCTGACCTGGACGACCTGACGCCCTGCCTACCCCGGACCACACAGTCCTCGGCCGCCGTGCGCGCATGCCTGGGGCCGGTGGCTGGTCCTGGGTCGCCTGTAGGCCGCCGCCAGGCGGACGGTCAGCGCTGCCAGGGGGTCTTCGACGGGTGGGGGTGGCGTCGGGGGCGGCCTGGCTCGCGAGCGTGATCAGGACGTCCTGTGCGTCGATGATCAGGTGGCAGGCGAGGTCCCTCACCAGCCAGCCCGCGCAGCCCGACGGCTGTTCGAAATCCTTGTCCGTGAGGTCCGCTACCGCCGCGCGCAACGCTGCCCAGGAAGAGGAGAAAAGGTCCACCCCTCCGCGGTAGTCCAGAGCATTGACCTTGTCGGGAGGCTTTGGGGCGACGACCTCCACGCCCCAACTCTCCGATTTCGAAAGGTATTTGACCTTCGGGTCCTACTCGACCGCGACCGCCGCCTCGCTCGGTACGCCGCCGATCCGCAGGGCTCGTTCCCGTGTCGGGGCATGCTGCTGGACCTGAAGACGCAGGAGGTGCGGCGGGTCAGCCGCGAGACGGACGGCTCGAAGACCTCCTACCGGTGCGAGGAGCAGTTGCTGTCCCCGGGGCAGGACGGCAAGCCCGTCACCGTGGGCGGCGCGGCGCTGAGCGGGGACGCGTCGACGGTCGTCTTCGAGTCGTACTACCCGGGGCTGGTGCCCGAGGACACGAATCTGATCGGGGATGCGTTCGTCGCGCCGTACGGTGATAAATCCGGCAATAAGGGGTAAGGGCGGCATTACGTCGTACGGTGTTGTCCCGGTCCCGGAGGCACGGAGGGTGCGAAGGGGGCCGCTTGACACCGGCGGGAGCGATGGTGATCCGGGTGCTTCTTGTCGAGGAGACGGACCTCGTACGTGGGGCGCTCGCCGCCTTGCTGGCCCGTGAGGAGGACATCGATGTGGTCGCGGCGCTGCCGGGACATGAGCAGACGGTGACGCGGGCGCTGGCCCACCGGCCTGACGTGGTTGTCATCGACAGCGACGACGGTGAGAGCGGGGCGCTCGGCAGCTCGCGGGAGCTGGCCCTGCGGTTGCCCGAGTGCCGGACGCTGTTGGTGACCCATTCGGCGACCGCCGGGTTCTTGCGGCAGGCGCTGGCGTGGCGCGTGGCGGGTCTCATCGGCAAGAACGGGCCCAGTGACCTCCTGGCGCAGGCGGTGCGCAAGGTGGCGGCGGGCGAGAGGTTTCTCGATCCGGAACTCGCTCTGCTCGCGCTCCTCTCGGCGGAGAGTCCGTTGACGCCGAGGGAGCACGAGGTGCTGCGGCTGGCGGCGGGCGGCCTGCCGACCCGGGAGATCGCCGAGCGGCTGTCGTTGTCGGTGGGGACCGTGCGCAATCACCTGAACGCGGTCTCCAGGAAGACGGGGGCACGCAACCGCATCGACGCGATCCGGATCGCCCGCGAGTCCGGGTGGTTGTAGGCGACGGGTGCGGGTCCTTCCGACGAGGGCCGAGCTGAGATCAGGGTCGGATACTGGTCGAAGGGGCCGAGGGGGCTGGGGAGGTTGAAGGGCTCGCGGGGGACGCGTGGGGAGCGTGAGGCCTGTCGGTTCCACCGTTCGCGTCGGGCTCGTCGGGCTCGCCGGGTGCCATGTCGGGCGTCATCGGGTCCCAGTGGCCGATCAGGTCGCGGTAGAGGGCGCAGTCGGACAGCAGGTGCTCGTGGGTGCCCAGGTGGTGGCGTGGGCCGTCCAGGACGAGGACCAGGTCGGCGCGGAGTGCCGAGGTGATCCGGTGGGCGCAGACGATCAGGGTGGCGGGGCGGGCGGCGAAAGCGCGCTCGGCGACCGCCTCGGCGGCCGGGTCGAGGTGGCAGGTCGCCTCGTCCAGGAGGACCAGCCCCGCGGGGGGCAGCACGGCGCGGACCAGGGCGATCAGCTGGCGCTCCCCGGCGGAGAGCAGGGACGGGTCCACCGTCGCGTCGTAGCCGCCCAGGCGGTCGGCTAGAGGGCCCGCGCCGATCGCGTCGACCGCCGAGTCGAGGGCGGCGGGTGCTGCCGTGGGGTGGAGGTAGGTGAGGTTCTCGCGGAGTGTGCCGGTGAAGACGTATGCCTCCTGCGGGATCAGCACGCGCGAGCGTGACAACTGGCGCGGATCGGTGTCGCCGGTGCCCGGGTCCAGGGGACGGACGGGTGCCCCGCCCAGGCGGATCAGGCCCGTCCGGGGTGTCAGTACCCCGGCGATGAGCGCGGCCAGAGTGGACTTTCCCGCGCCGCTGGGGCCGACCACCGCCAGATGGGTGCCGGGTGCCAGGGTGAGGTCGAGATCCCGGACGACGGGCTCGGCGGATCGGGCGTAACCGAAGGTGACGCCGCGCAGCTCGACCCGCCCGTCTTCGACCCCACCGTTCGCGACGCGCCCGTCTTCGCCCCGACCCTTAGCGACGCGCCCGTTTTCGGCAGCGGAAGGTGGGGGCGAGGGTGGCGCACCGGCGGCTGACGGGCGGCTGACCTGCCCGTGCGGCATGCCCGCCTCGTCCGGCTCGCCACCTGTGACGCGTGTGCCGACCGGATCGTCACCGGAGGCGGTTCCTGGTGAGGGCGCCCGCGAGGCCCCCGTCACCGCCCCCGGCTCCAGCCCCGGCTCCGTCGTCGTCTCCAAGATGCGAGCCGTCGTGACCAGCAGCCACAGCCCGCTGCCGCCGACGCCCCGGACGAAGTTCTGCAGGGCCGGCTGGAGGCTCTGCGAGAGGTAGGTGAGAGCGCCCAGGATCGCGCCCGTGGTCACTCCGCCGCGGAGCAGCCAGGGGGTACCGGCCAGGATGAGGACAAAGGGCAGCCAGCCGCCGATGCCAAGGGCGGCGGTCCGCAGGGCGGTGAGGCGGGCCAGCGCGCGGGCCGCGCCGGCCGCCGTGTCGATGCGGGCGTCGAGCCGGTCGCGTACGACGTGTTCGGCACCGCAGGCCGTGATGTCCCGCAGCCCTTCGGCCACCGCGCCCGCCTGCTCGGCGATCGCCTCGTCGGCCACCACGACAGCGCGCTGCCTGGCCGCCATCGCGCGCAGTGCCAGGAGAAAGAGCGCCAGGCCGGCCGCGAGAGGCGGTACGACGAACAGGAGGAGCGCGGGATCGAGCGCCGCCAGGCCGAACAGCACGCTCACGGCCGTCACGGTGAAGGTCTGCACGAACATCACGACCGCCCCGTACGACTCGCGGGCGATCTCCACCTGCTCGGTCAGCCGGGCCACGCCCGCCGTGTCGGGGGGCCGGCCGAGGCGGGCGGAGCGGAGCAGTGTTCCGGTGGTGACGAGGGCGACCAGGTCGTCGCGGAAGGGTTCGACCACCTCGGCCAGCCGCAGCGTGGTCTGCCGCGTTCCCCAGGCGCCGATCAGGGTGGCGACGGCCAGCAGCCCGAGCCAGCCGAGACCCTCGGGGACACGGTCGGAGAGGAAACCGTCGTCCACGGCCCGGGCGACCAGCAGGCCGGACAGCAGCGCGGGAACGGCCTGGACCAGCGACCAGCCGGCCAGCTGGACGAATCGACGGCGCCGGGTGCGCAGGCTGGAGCGGAGCAGCCGACGTGCCTCCGGGTTCACCGTGGGCCTCCGCGCCGTGGTGACGCCGAATTCCCGCGGCCGTGTGCCGCCGCCGGGCCTGGTGGTGTCCCCCCGCCGTCCGGGCGGAAGACGGCCCGGTATCCGGGAACGGCCCACAGCGCCCGGTGAGTGGCCCGGCGCCGGACGCGGCCCTCGTCGAGCCAGACGACGAAGTCGGCGCGGGCGGCGGTGGAGGCGCGATGGGTCACGATGAGCCGGGTGCGGGTGGCGAGGGGGCCGGCACCGGTGAGGACCTGGGTGATGTCGTGCTCGGTGACGGTGTCGAGGCTGGCGGTGACGTCGTCGAGGACGAGGAGCCGGCCCGCCCGGCCGGACTGGGCGAACGCGCGGGCCAGACCCACCCGTTGGGTCTCTCCGCCGGACAGCGGGGCGACGGCGACGGCGGTGGCGTAACCGTCGGGCATGGTCCGCAGGAAGGTGTCCGCACGGGCGATGGCGGCGGCCTCCCGCACCGCTTCGTCGCGGGCGACGGCGGCGGCCCCCCGCACCGCCTCGTCCGGCTCGCGTCGCGCCGGACGGCCAAGGGAGATCGCCTCGGCGAACGTCTCGCCGAGCAGGGTGGGCCGTTCGAAGCCGTAGGCGACGGCCTGCCGCAGATCCGCATGGGCGAGGTCGGGCAGCGGTACCCCGTCCAGCCGTACCTCGCCGTCGTCGGGGTCGGTGAGCCGGCCGGCCAGCGCGGCCAGCAGGGACTTTCCGGAGCCGGAGCGGCCCACCACGGCGGTCAGGGTGCCCTCCGGGACCACCAGGTCGACGTCGTCCAGGATCGTGCCGCCCTCGGGAGTGCGTACGGTGACGTGGCGAAACTCCAGTCGGCCGCCGCCCGGGGCCGGCAGGGGGGTGTGGCCGTACGACATCGGGGACGAGTCCAGCACCTCGGCGACCCGCCCGGCGGTGGCGCGGGCGAGGGCCAGTTTGCTGACGGAGGCGACCAGCGAGCTCACCCCGGTGGCCAGGACGACGTACTCGGTCGCGGCCAGCAGCTGACCCGGGCTGATGCGGTCCCGGGCGAGCAGCAGCCCCGCCACGGCCAGGACGGCGATCTCGAGCAGGGGCACGATCACGGCGTCCCGGGTGGAGACACGGGAGAGGGCCCGCCACATCCCCCGGCCATGGCGGTGGAGTTCGGGGAGCGGTGCGAGCACGCGGTCGGTCTCGCGGGCGGTGGTCCCGGCGGCGGTGATGGTGCGGATGCCGGTGAGGGCGTCCGCGAGGCGGGTGGCGATACGGCCCTGGGCGGCGAAGTACCGGTCGTTGACCTCGGAGACGTCACGGGCGAAGGCGTGCACCATCAGTACGATCAGCGGGAGTCCCGCGACGAAGGTGAGGCACAGCCAGGGGTCGATGAGGGCCAGCGCCACCACGGCCCCCACCGGGGGGATCAGTTCGGTCACCGCCCACACCAGACCCGAAGGGGCGCTGCCGGCCCGGCTCGTGTTGCCCACCAGACGCGCGGTCAGGTCGCCGGGGGTGTGGCGGCGGGTCGCCCGGGGGCCCATGCCGAGGACGTGCCCGAGCAGGGTGTGCCGCAGCCAGGCGGTGGAGCGGGCGTTGGCGACGGCGCCGGCGTAGTCGTCCAGGGCGTCGCACACGATGAGCAGCACGACGGCGACGACGGAGAGCGTCAGCCACAGGGCGGTGCCACCGGAGCCCAGTACCGCGTCGACCGTGCGGCCCATGAGGGCCGGCAGGACGACGTAGATCCCGGCGAGCAGCAGGGATGTGGCGGCCAGGAGGACACCCCAGACGCCCCCTCGACGGACCACCGCCAGCAGCAGACGATCCGCCGCGCGCCGGTCTCCGGGGGTGCCCGGTTCGTCCTCCGCGGGTCCTGGTTCGTCCTTCGAGGTGTCGAGTCCGTCCTTCGAGGTGTCGAGTCCGTCCTTCGAGGTGTCGACTCGGTCCTCCGAAGTGGCGAGTCGGTCCTCCGAAGGTGTGAGCCGGTCCTTCGAGGCGTGGCTTCGGCCCTCCGATGTGGCCCTTCGGTCCACGGCCACTCCTCTCGCAATCGGTTTCGGCGGAGGGGGCGGGGGCACCGATGGTGCCCCCGCCGTCGTGGTCGGAGTTCCCGGCCGCTAGCAGAAGAGGAGGCTGAAGATGCTTCCTCCACCTCCGACGATGCAGCCCTTGCTGGCCCGGCTGCCCGGCGGCGGCTTCAGACCGGTCTCCGATTCGATGGTCAGGCCCTGCAGTTCGAGCAGTGACATGCGTGCTCACCTCCCTTCGCGTACGTGCTGGGGGACGGGAATGTCGCGTGCGGACCGGCCCGGGGTCAGGAAGGGCAGTCCGGTGGGTGTGGCGTGGCAGGCGGCGCCCACGGCGAGAACGACGCCCGCGCCGCCGGTGGCCAGGTCCATGGACAGCCGCATCAACTGCTCACCGGGGAAAGCCAATCGGCCGTCGAGGAGACAGGCGTGGCGGCCCAGTCGGCGGATGTGCGCGGCGACCACGGGGTCGCGGGCGGCGGCCGTGCCGGACGGGTGGGCGCGGCTGCGGTAAAGGATCATCCCGGCGACTCCGTCGAAGAGGCCGGGTTCGATGTAGAACGATGCCCGGGAGGCCTCGCGGATCGCGGCGGCGGCCGTCGCGAACTCCTCGTCCGGGCGGAGCGCCAGGTAGTCGTCGAGGACCATGCCGATGCCCACGCTGCCGTCGGCGAGGTAGGGCATGGTGCGGTACCCCTCGTTCACCTCCATCGAGCCCTCCTCGCGCACCACGCAGCGCCGCAGGTCCTGGCGCAGGGCGGTGGCGGCGAGGTCGAGATGCGCCGGGTCGCCGTCGCGCTCGTGGAGGCGCAGGAACAGCAGCGCCGGTCCGGACGAGCCGTAGATCAGTCCGGCTCTCGGGTGGACGCCACCGCTGGTCTCCGGTACTCCGTCGGCGGGGCCCAGCCGGTCGGCGACGGTCGCCGCGACCTGGTGGGCGGCGTCGCGGCAGGCGACGTCACCGGTGGTGTCCGCGAAGTGCAGCAGGGCGAGCCCGATGCCGGACAGCCCGCCACTTAGGTCGGAGGCCAGGTTCTGCCGGCGTTCGGCGAGGCACATGTCGAGGATCTTGACGGCCTCCTCGCGGTGCCCCAGGTGGTCGAGGGCGAAGGCGACGCCGTGCAGTCCGTCGTAGAGGCCGAGGCGGGTGCCGGGCGGCGGGTGCAGCGCGTGCCGCGTCAGCCAGTCCTCGTGGTCGGGGTGGCGTCCGGCGCCGGTGACGTCCAGCGCGTACAGCACTCCGGCGGCGCCGTGGGCGAGGCCGAGACCACCGCCGGGCGCCGCGAACTGCTCGATGTCGCCGGGGAAGAGCCGGTCGTCGCGCTCGGGTGTGGCGGAGGCGAGGATCGCGGCCGTGATCGACTCGCGGGCACGCAGCCAGCCGGCGTGGTCGGGTTCGAGCCGGGGTTCGTCGTCGGCGGCCCCGGCGCCCGCCGCGAGGGTCCTCGCGGTTGGCGTGCCGCTGGGCCTCGCGGCGGCCCTCCCAGCGGTAGTGCCGCTGCCCCTCGCGGTGGCCCTTCCGACGTTCCTCCCGGCGCCCGTTCCGGCAGCCCTCCCGGCGGTCGTCCCGGCGGTGCTCCCGGCGTCGCCGGTGATCGTGCGCACGGCCTCGTCGAGGAGGCCGTCGGGGACCGGGAACAGCCGGGCGGCCTCCCTGGCCAGCTGGCCCGCCTTGCCGCGGTCCAGTTCGATCAGGCCCGTCAGCGGCACGAAGAGACAGAGTTCCAGGCAGGCCAGCGCGTGTACCGGTCGATGTCGAAACCGGTGGCGGTGCTCGGCGCGTGGAAGCCCGGCGCGGCGAGGACCTGGTGGCGGGCGTGCGCCACGTCCGACGCGCCCTCGAAGTCGATCAGGACCACCGTGTCGTCCGGACGGACCATGACATTGAAGGTGTGGACGTCGCCGATGACGATGTTCCGCTCATGGACCGCCGCGACGGCCTCCCGCACCCGCCGGAGCACGTCCAGCGCCCAGACGGTGTACTCGGGGAAGGCGGCCGGGGCAGGGTCCAGGGCGGCGAGGGGACTGCGCTCGACGATCAGTTGATGCAGGGGCTTGCCCTCGATGAAGTCCTCGACGAGGAAGTGGTGACCGCCGAGTTCGAAGTGGTCGTGCAGTGCGGGGACGCACGGCAGTCCGCGCAGCCGTTCCAGGGCCTCCCGCTCGCGCTTCAGCCTGGTGACGGCGTCCGCGCCGTCCGGGGTGAGCCCGGCGTACGGCCGGGCCTCCTTGAGCACGACCCGGTCCTCGGTGCGCCTGTCCACCCCGGCGTACAGGCCGCCCCCGTTGGAGAAGTGCAGTGCCCGGTCGATCCGGTAGGGCAGGTCGGCCACGGTGGTCCGGCGGCTCGCGGCCAGATGGGGTTCGAGGAAGCCGGGCAGTTCCACCCATTCGGGCACCTGGAAGGTGGGGCCGCGTACATCGGGCACCAGCCGCCCCGACGGATCCGCGACCGCCTGCTGCACCACCCCGTCGGCCGATACGCAGTATCGGTCGGCGAAGGCGCCGTACCTGACGTGGAGAGGGCCGTCGCCCCAGCGTAGATCGCTGAGGATGTACGGTCCGGGCCGGCCGTCGAGGACGCCGCCCAGCTCGGTGAGGACGCGCTCGCACGCGGCCTCGTCGCTCGGGTAGACGGTCACGAACTTCCCGCTCGATCCCCGGTGCGCGTACTTGGCGTTGGCGAGGAACAGGGTCTCCAGGTCGGGGAGGAACTTGAAGGCGATACCGCGCGGCACACAGTGGTCCCAGACCTCGTCCAGGATCGACTGGGCGTTGTCCAGGCAGGCGGAGACATGGATCTTCCAGCCCTGCGCGGGAAGCCGTACGCCGGGCGGGCGGTAGGCCAGCCAGTCGCCGACCCTCTCGCGCGTCCACGACGCGGGGAGCGGGGCCCGTGTCTGCCGGAACCGGCTGCGTTTCCCACCGTGCGACGAGGGAGTGTCGTAGAAGTGCGGGTGGGTGAGGCAGTAGACCTCGTAGCGCTTGTCCACGGGGACCTCCAGACGGGTGCCTGCCCATCACGGCTGTCCTGGCTTTCCTTTCCCACGATGGCAGAGCACGGGGGCACGGACATCGGCCGACTGTCACCCGTCCACCGTGAGAAACGCATGGGTGGATCCGTGCACATCGCACAGTCGCCCGTGCACATCGCAGAGTCGCCCCGTTCGCCCGTGGCGGCGGCAACGCCCGCGCCCCGGCGGTCGCAGCCGCGGCAACGGTCGTGGACCTCGCGACCACGAAACTCTGTCGCATCCATTGACGCCCCACAGGCCCCAGCTTTACCTTCTGGCCGAAGTTACGCACAGTGTTCGTGATATCGAACAAACCGGGCGAGTCAGGAAGCCCGGCAACGAGCCGCCTCCCGGAAGGGACCTTTTGTGTTCCCCACCCCCGCCCGTCGCTGGTCGACGCTCCGCCGCAGCCTGATACCGGCGGTGCTGCTGGCCCTCTTCACCTCACTCCTGTCCGTCCAGACCGTCCACACCGCGCAGTCCGCCGCCGCGGCCGACGGCAAGCCCTACACCAACCCGGTCAAGTCGCAGAAGGGCGCCGACCCGTGGCTGGAGTACTACAACGGCAACTACTACCTGGTGACTACCTCGTTCACCGGTGAGCTGACCATGCGCAAGTCACCCACGCTGGCCGGGCTGAGCACCGCGCCCAGCGTGCAGGTGTGGTCGGACAGCACCTCCACCCGCAACTGGAACATGTGGGCCCCGGAGATCCACTTCTTCGACGGCAAGTGGTACCTCTACTACTCCGCCGGGCCGCGCGCCTCCGCCTGCTGCGACGACCAGCGCACCCACGTCCTGGAGAGCGCCGGGTCCGACCCGATGGGGCCGTACACCTTCAAGAACACCCTCACCGGCTCCAACCTCAACCCGAACGGCTGGCTGATCGACGTCAGCGTGCTCAAGCACGACAACAAGCTGTACCTGGTCGGCAGCGGCTCGGTGGGCGGCAGCAAGCAGAGCCTCGTCATCGCGCCGCTCAGCAACCCGTACACCCTCGCGAGCTCCACCTTCACCGTCATCTCCAGCCCGACCCTGAGCTGGGAGACGCAGAGCGGTGAGGTGAACGAGGGACCGGAGCCGCTCTACCGGAACGGGCGTACGTTCCTCGTCTACTCCGCCAGCGCCTGCTGGGGCCCCGACTACAAGCTCGGGCAGCTGGAGCTGACCGGGGCCGACCCGCTGCTCGCCTCCTCCTGGACCAAGAAGCAGACCCCGGTGTTCCAGCGGAGCGACGCGAACGGGGTCTACGCGCCGGGCCACAACGGGTTCTTCACCTCGCCCGACGGCACCGAGAACTGGATCGTCTACCACGCCAACGACGCCGCGAGCGACGGCTGCGACAACGGCCGTACGACCCGCGCCCAGAAGTTCACCTGGAACGCCGACGGCACCCCGAACTTCGGCACCCCGGTCGCCCTCGGCACCACCCTCGCCGGCCCTTCCGGAGAGACGGCGACGACCCCGACCGCGTACACCATCGTCAACCGCAACAGCGGCAAGTGCCTGGACGTCAGCGGCGGCAACACGGCCGACGGGACCAACATCCTCCAGTGGACCTGCAACGGCGGGGCCAACCAGAAGTGGCGGATCGAGGACCGCGCCGACGACACCAGCCGGCTGGTGAACGTCGCCACCGGCAAGGTCGCCGACGTCGCCGACTGCGCGAGCGCCGACGGCACCGACATCCGGCAGTGGTCCTGGCTGAACAACAACTGCCAGAAGTTCCGCCTGGTCCACCTCGGCGGCGACCACGTCCGGATCGTCAACGCCGCCACCGGCAAGGTCATGGACGTCGCCGACTGCGGCACCGCCAACGGCACCGACGTACGCCAGTGGTCCTGGCTCAACAACAACTGCCAGCAGTGGCGGCTCGTCCCCACGACCGCCTGATTCCCCCATCGACCGCCTGATTCCCACCTCCTTGACCTCGAAGGGCCGCGACAAGACATGAGCCGACTCGTCAGACGGGTACTGGTGGCCGCCGCAGCCGCGCTCGCCGTGCTCACCACCGTGACCACCCCCGCCCAGGCCGCCGCCCCGGCGTCCCCGGCCGTCACCTTCACCAACCCGATAGCCGAGCAGCGGGCCGACCCGCACATCTACAAGCACACCGACGGCTACTACTACTTCACGGCCACCGTCCCCGCGTACGACAAGATCGTGATGCGCCGGTCCACCACCCTCCAGGGCCTCGCCACGGCCGCGGAGACCACGATCTGGACCAAGCACGCCAGCGGTGAGATGGGCGCCCACATCTGGGCGCCGGAGATTCACCACATCGACGGCAAGTGGTACGTGTACTTCGCCGCCGGTGCCTCCAACGACATCTGGAAGATCCGGCCGTACGTCCTGGAGACCAGCGCGGCCAACCCGATCACCGGCACCTGGACCGAGAAGGGCCGGATCGCGCTGCCGCTGGACACCTTCTCGCTGGACGCCACCACCTTCACGGTGGGCGGCACCCGCTACCTCAGCTGGGCGCAGAACGACCCGGCGGTGGGCTCCGGCACCAACCTGTACCTGGCGAGGATGTCCAACCCCTGGACCATCAGCGGCAGTCCGGTGATGATCTCCAAGCCGGAGTACTCGTGGGAGACCGTCGGCCACCGGGTGAACGAGGGCCCGGCCGTCATCCAGCGGAACGGCAAGGTCTTCATGGCCTACTCGGCCAGCGCCACCGACGCCAACTACTGCCTCGGCCTGCTGACCGCCTCCGAGTCCGCGGATCTGATGAACCCCGCCTCCTGGGCGAAGAGTTCGGCGCCGGTCTTCACGAGCAACGACCGGACCGGCCAGTACGGCCCCGGCCACAACACCTTCACCACGTCCGAGGACGGAAAGTCCGACATCCTCGTCTACCACGACCGCAACTACAAGGACATCAGCGGCGACCCGCTCAACGACCCCAACCGCCGTACCCGCTACCAGAAGCTGTACTGGAACGCCGACGGCACGCCCAACTTCGGCATCCCCGTCGCCGACGGCGCGACCCCGGTCCGGCTCTCCTCGTTCAACTACCCGGACAAGTTCATCCGGCACTGGGAGTACCGCGCCAAGCTGGAGAGCGACGTCACCAACCTCGCCGACTCGCAGTTCCGGATCGTCACCGGGCTGACGGGCAGCGGCACGGTCTCGCTGGAGTCGGCGAACTTCCCCGGCTACTACCTCCGCCACAAGAACAACGAGCTCTGGGTGGAGAAGGACGACGGCACGGCCCTGTTCGACGCGGACGCCTCCTTCTTCCAGCGGGCCGGCCTCGCCGACACCGCGGCCGGGGTCTCCTACGAGTCGTTCAACTTCCCCGGCCGGTACATACGCCACTACAACAACCTGCTCCACACCCAGCCGGTCAGCACGACCCTCGACCGTCAGGACGCCACGTTCTACAAGGAGTAGGGAGCAGGGAGTAGAGATGCGCTAGCCGAGGAGAGAACGCCGAGGGCAGAACGACGATCACTCCGGCGGGGTGACCCGCACCAGGCCCGACTGGTACGCCATGACGACCAGTTGGGCCCGGTCGCGGGCGCCCAGTTTCGTCATCGCCCGGTGGACATGGGTCCGTACCGTCAGCGGGCTCACGTACAGCTTCTCGGCGATCTCGTCGTTGGAGTGGCCCTCGGCCGCCAGGGACATGACCTCCCGCTCGCGTGTGGTGAGGATGGTCAGCTGGTCGGGGGCTGCGAGGCGGCTGCCGGGGGTGGGGGTGGCGAGGAAACGCGTGATGAGGGTCCGGGTGGCGGCGGGGGAGAGCAGCGTGTCGCCGGCGGCCACCGTGCGGATGCCGTCGAGCAGCACGTCGGCGGTGACGTCCTTGCCGAGGAAGCCGCTGGCGCCGGAGCGCAGCGCCTGGGCCACGTAGTCGTCGATCTCGAACGTCGTGAGGATGAGGACACGGGTGTCGGCCAGCTCCTCGTCGGCGCAGATCACGGCGGTCGCGGTGAGCCCGTCCGTGCCGGGCATCCGGATGTCCATGAGGACCACGTCGGGGCGGTGCACCCGGACGAGGTCGACCGCCTCCCGGCCGTCGGCGGCCTCGGCGACCACCTCCAGGTCCGGGCAGGAGTCGATCAGGATCCGGAAGGTGGCCCGCAGCAGGGCCTGGTCGTCGGCGAGCAGGACACGAATGGTCATGGGCGCTGTGCTACTTCCACTGGTCGTGGACGGCGGCTGGATCCGCTGGTCGGGGGTCGGGGGTCGGTTCCAGGTCCGGCACCGGGGCGGTGGCGCGGGAGGGGTGCGGTCGTAGCGGCAGGTCGGTGGTGACCTCGAAGCCGCCCTCGGGCCGATGGCCGGCGCTCAGACAGCCCCCGACGGACTGGGCCCGCTCCCGCATGCCGATGAGGCCGAAACCACGGCCGGGCTCGGACGTGCCCCGCGGTGACGTGCCCCGCGGGCGGGGCGTCCCGTCGTCGGAGACCGTGATCGTCAGATGCGTCTCCTGGTACACGAGGCGGACCCGCGCCGCGTCCACGGCGGCGTGCTTGCTGACGTTGGTGAGGGCCTCCTGCACGATCCGGTACGCCGTCAGGTCCACACCGGGGTCCAGCGGTCCCGGCTCGCCGTCCGTGGTCACGGTGACCGCGAGACCGGCGGACTCGCAGGCCGCCGTCAGCTCCGGAAGCTGGTGGAGCCCGGGGGTGGGCGCCAGCGGCGCCTCGGGGTCGTCGGGCCGGCGCAGCACCCCGACCGTGCCCTTCAGCTCGCGCAGCGCCGCCGACGTGGTGGCCGCCAGGTCGGTGAGGATGCGGTGGGCCTGCTCGGGGTCGGTACGGGTGAGATGCGCGGCGGTGCCCGCCTGGGCGTTGGCGAGGGCCAGGTGGTGGGCGACCACGTCGTGCAGATCGCGGGCGATGCGCATCCTCTCCTCGGCGACCCTGAGCCGGGCCTCCTCCTCCCGGGTGCGCTCGGCGTGCTCCGCGCGGGCCTGCATCGAGTTCAGATACGCCCGCCGCGCCAGCGTCCCCCGGCCGGCGGCGAGCGGCAGCAGCAGCCAGAAGACGGGGCCGATCGTCCTGAGCAACAGCGAGAGGTGGTCCATGGAGTCGGCGAACACCGCCGCGAGGGTCATCACCACGATGGTCGTGCAGCCGTAGACGCGTGTGGTCCTCCGGTCGGTGAGCGTGGCCAGCCAGTAGAGCGCCGCCATGATCGGGGCGAGCAGCAGCGGCGTGAGCAGATAGCCGAGGGCGACGGCGACCGTCGTACAGATCGCGGTCACGACGAGGGCGGCGCGCGGGTGGGTGCGGTGCTTGAGCAGTGCGAGGCAGGACACGCCCATGAGGGCCACTCCGACCCTGTCCCGGTCCGGCGGCTGGGCGCCGGGCAGGGTGAGCGCGCTGCCGAGGGTGGCGCAGCCCATCAGCGCCAGGGCCAGCGCCAGGTCGACGAGATAGGGGTGACGGCCGTACAGGTCCCCCAGACGGTCCGCGGCGTGCCGTTCCAGGGCGGTGGTCATCGGGGACTCCGCGGGACGGCGCCCGTCGAGGGCTCCGCCGGGTGGTACGCGTCGGGACTCCGTAGGGTGGTCATCGGGGCTCCGGTAGATGGGCGGGGACCATGGCGGGGTCCACCTCGGTGGTCTCGACTCCGATGGTCGTCGTCGACTTCGATGGTCGTCAACGACTTCGATCGTCGTCGACTTCGGCGGGAACGCCCCCGAGGGGCCGTCCGTGTCCTTCGCCACGGACGGCCCCCGGTGGGGGTGGGGCGGTCGGATCAGGTGCGGGTCACTTCCAGCTCGGCCGTCTCGGCCGTCTCGGCCGGTGCCGGATCCGGGTCGGCGCGGCGGGTCAGCGCCTCACCCTCCACGTCGACGTGGGGCAGCATCCGGTCCAGCCACTTCGGCAGCCACCACGCCTTGTCGCCGAGCAGCGCCAGCACGGCCGGCACGATCGCCATCCGTACGACGAACGCGTCGAACAGGACCGCGGAGGCCAGCCCGAACCCGATCATCTTGATCATGGAGTCGCTCTCGCCGATGAACCCGGCGAACACCGCGATCATGATCAGGGCGGCGGCCGCGACCACCCGGGCGCTGTGCCGGAAGCCACTGGTGATCGCTTCGTCGGCCCGGTCGCCGTGGACGTACGCCTCGCGCATCCGTGAGACCAGGAACACCTCGTAGTCCATGGCCAGGCCGAACACGATGCCCACCAGGAAGATCGGCATCAGGCTCATGATCGGGCCGGTCTGCTCCACGCCCAGGAGCTCCGCGCCGTGGCCCTGCTGGAAGACCAGGACGACCACACCGAGCGAGGCGAGCACCGACAGCAGGAAGCCGGCGGCGGCCTTGAGCGGGACCAGCAGGGAGCGGAAGACGACCAGCAGCAGGATGACGGCCAGGCCGACCACGACCAGCAGATACGGGACCAGCGCGGACTGCACCTTGTCGGAGATGTCGATGTTCAGCGCGGTGGTGCCGGTGACCTCGAACGTGGCGCCCGTCTCGGACTCCAGGCCTGGCCGCTCGTCGCGGATGGTGGTCACCAGGTCCTTGGTCTTCTCGTCGGTCGGCGCGGTGGTGGGCACCGCCGAGAAGACGGCCGTGTCACCGGCCTCGTTGAACCGCGCGGGGGAGACGGACACGACCCCCTCGGTGGCGCCGATCTCCTTCGCGATCGTGTCGGCGGCACCCTTGGCGTCGTCGGTCCCCTTGGCGTCCACGACGATCGTCAGCGGCCCGTTGAAGCCGGGCCCGAAGCCCTCGGCGAGCGCGTCGTAGGCCCGGCGCTCGGTGCTCGAGGTCGACTTGGCCTCGTCGCCGGGCATGCCCAGCTGGAGGTCGGTCATCGGCACGGCGAGCGCGCCGAGGCCGACGACGCCGAGGATCAGCACCGGGAGCGGACGGCGCAGCACGAACCGCGACCAGCGGGTGCCGCCGTTGTCCGCGGGGCTCTCCTCGATCCGGCCGCTCCTGCGCGCCTTGCGGGCCAGTACCGCGTTCGGCCAGCAGCCGAGGACGGCCGGCACCAGGGTCAGCGCGATCAGCACGGCCACGACGACCGCGCCCGCCGCCGCCAGCCCCATCTTGGTCAGCATCGGGATGCCGACCACGGACAGTCCGGCCAGCGCGATGACGACGGTGAGGCCGGCGAACACGACCGCCGACCCGGCCGTGCCGGTGGCGAGGGCGGTCGCCTCCTCGGGCGAACGGCCGTTGGCGCGCTCCTCGCGGTAGCGGGAGACGACGAACAGGGCGTAGTCGATGCCCACCGCGAGGCCCAGCATCATCGCGAGGGTGCCCGTCGTGGTGGACAGCCCGAACGCGTCGGACAGGGCGAGGATCGAGGCCATGCTGAGGCCGACGCCCACCAGCGCGGTCAGCAGCGGCAGTCCGGCGGCGGCCAGCGACCCGAAGGTGACCAGCAGCACGACGGAGGCGATGGCGACACCGATCACCTCGGCCGTGCCGCCCGCGCCGCCCTGCTCGGCCATGGCGGTCCCGCCGGCCTCGACGGTCAGCCCCGAGTCCTGCGCCGTGTGCAGCGCGTCCTCCAGGTGGGTCCTGCCGGCGTCCGTGAGGTCGTTCGCGGTGACCTTGTAGGTGACCGTCGCGTACGCCGTGGTGCCGTCCTTGCTGACCGCCCCCGCCTGGAAGGGGTCGACGGCGCTCGCGACCTGGGAACCGTCGGCCAGATCCGCCACCGTCTCCTCGACGGCCTTCTTGTTCTCGGCGGCGGTGACCTTCTCGCCGCTCGGGGCGACGAACACGACCCGGGCGGTGGCGCCGTCCGCGGTGACCCCGGGGAAGCGCTGTTCCATCAGGTCGAACGCCTTCTGGGACTCGATGCCCGGCATGGAGAACTCCTCGTCGGAGGCTCCCGGGGCCTTGAGGGCGCCGACACCGACGGCGCCCAGTACCGCCAGCCACATCACTATGACGTACCAGCGTTTGCGGAAGGCCAGCCGGCCCAGCCGATGAAGGAAGGTTGCCATGGGTCGCAGGTCTCCACGTCAGAGGTCTCGGATGTCAGCCAAGACTCCCGTCGCGGCCCCGGTCCCGTCGTCGTGCGGCTGCCGACAATCGCGGGTACTCAGAACGCAGTACGACACCGTCGCCGGGTCACCCCGGGGTATGACCGGGGACGGCAGGGGTAGGACGTACCGTCGTCCCGCTTGGTGCGCCTACATGGTGTGCAGCGTGTCCCGGGAAGCCCTGATGAAGACCTTCAGCGCGTCCCAGAACGGCGTGTAGCAGGCGTCGAAGCGCGCCACGGCACCGGTGTCGCCCTCGATCATCCCCTCGATCGCCTTGTGGAAGGGGTTCGTCGTCCGCCGGACGGTGTTGGCGAGGTCGGCGACCTCCTCGGGCCCCTCCAGCGAGACGATCCAGGTGAGATTGCGCAGCGTGGCGTACTCGTCCCGCTGCCGCTCACGCAGCCGCCGCAGCTCCTCCACCTGCTCCGGGCCGAGCCCGCCCTCGGCGCCCCGGACCACGTCGGACACCTTCCAGTGCACGTCGTTCAGCCGCTGCGCCTGCTCGATGAACCCGGCGTACGCCGTCCGCCGCGCCTCCCGCAGCCGCTCCACCCGCTGCGCGCCCGCCGTCGTGTGCGCCTGGATGCGCGCCGCCCGCGCGGTCCCCCGGCTCGTCACCCAGCTCGCCAGCACGGCCGTGCCGGCGGTGAGCGCGGCGATCCAGAACGCGTTGTCAGCCATGGCGGGGGCCCAGCGAGCGTGCGGTGACCCCGGCCAGATGGGCGTCGAAGACCGCGCGGGCGTCCGGGGTCAGGGTGCGCAGTGCCACCAGAGCCGTGATCACGACGTCGCACAGCTCCGACTGGACGTCGTCCCAGGTGTGGGTGATGCCCTTGCGCGGGTTCTGCCCGGTCGCGCCGATCACCGCCTGCGCGACCTCGCCGACCTCCTCCTGGAGCTTCAACATCCGCAGCAGCAGGCCCTCTTGGCCGCCGTACGGCTGGTCCGTCTCCAGCCAGGCGTGCAGGCGTGTGACGGACCGCCAGAGGTCGTCGGGGGCTTGGGTCGGCTCGCTCATGGGCGCAGCTTGCCACGCCCCTGTGACAACGACGGCCGATCCGAGGGAACGAGAGGCGCACGGGGACAGCGGAGCCGCGGCGCTCACCGCGACGGCGGGTCCGCCGTATGCGCGGCGCTCACCGCGACGGCGGATTCGCCGTATGCGCGGCGCTCACTCCTCGAACAGCGCCTCCTGCTCGCCCTCCTTCTCCTTGCGCACCCGCCGGCTGCGCAGTCCCACGACCACCGCGGTGGCCGCGGCCGTGCCGGCGAGCGCCACCGGGACCATCCAGCCCCGGTCGACGACATGGTGGAGCGCGTGGTCCAGGGAGAGCCGGCCGGGCCCGGCGACGGCGAGGCCCGCGGCGGCCAGGCCCAGGGTCGCGGCGTACTCGTAACCGCCCTCGGTGTTGAAGAACCCGTTGGGCGTGTGGATGGCGGCCGCGCCGCCCATCGCGCCCGCCGCGGCCGCACCGGCCGCGGGCGTCGCGAGCCCCAGCGCGAGCAGCACGCCGCCGCCCGTCTCGGCGAGGCCGGCGGCGGTGGCGCTCGCCTTGCCGGGCGCGTACCCGACGGACTCCATGAAGGCGCCGGTGCCCTCGATGCCGTGTCCGCCGAACCAGCCGAACAGTTTCTGCGTCCCGTGCGCGGCGAGCACACCGCCTGTGCCCAGCCGCAGGAGCAGCAGTCCCAGATCACGTCGGTCGAATGAGGTCATGAACACTCCCGGGCAGCCGGTGCGTAGGTCCCCTCCCGCGTATCCACCGTGGCACCGATCACACCCGCCCGACCCGTGGGGGCCGCCGTTCGGGTGGCCCCGGATCCGCCGTGCGCCTCCGGTGGCGCGCCCCCGGGAACGGTGTGAAGCTGGCCGCCATGACGATCGCACCCGCCAAACTCAGCGACCCGGCCGTCCGGGCCTTCGTCGCCGCGGTGAACGCCCATGACGAGGACGCCTTCTTCGCGCTCCTCACGGAGGACGCGACGATGTCGGACGACGGCTCCGACCGCGACCTCGCGGACTGGACCGACCGGGAGATCTTCTCCTCCCACGGCCACATCGAGGTCCAGCGCGAATCCGCGGGCGGCCGGGCGCTGGTCGCCAACTACCGCAACGACACCTGGGGCGAGATGCGCACCGCGTGGCGGTTCACGGTGTCGGCGGACGGGAAGATCAGCCGGTTCGAGACGGGCCAGGCGTAGCGTCCCGAGCGGGCCGTAAGGTCGGGGGCTTGCGTTCGTGTGCACTCCAACTCCTAACGTCCGTGGGCATGGAGACGACCTCGCACACGAACACAGCCACGGACACCGCCACGAACGCGCTTCCCCGCACCCGCACCCTCGGCCGCAGCGGTATCCAGGTCAGCGCCCTCGGCTTCGGCTGCTGGGCCATCGGCGGTGAGTGGGCGGACACCGACGGGCAGCCGCTGGGCTGGGGCAAGGTCGACGACGAGGAGTCCGTACGGGCGGTCCGCCGCGCCCTCGACCTCGGTGTCACCTTCTTCGACACGGCCGACACCTACGGCGCCGGCCACAGCGAGCGCGTCCTCGGCCGGGCCCTCGGCAGGCACCGCGCGGACGTCGTCGTGGCCACCAAGTGGGGCAACCTCTTCGACGAGACCACCCGCACCCACACCGGCCAGGACGACACCCCCGCCCACGCCCGCCGCGCCCTCACGGCGTCCCTCGACCGCCTCGGCACCGACCACGTCGACCTGTACCAGCTGCACCTCTCCGACGCCGACCCCGAGCGCGCCGCCGAACTCCGCGACACCTGCGAGGAGTTCGTACGGGAGGGCCTGATCCGGGCGTACGCGTGGAGCACCGACGACCCGGACCGCGCGGCCGTGTTCGCGCAGGGACCGCACTGCGCGGCCGTGCAGCACCGCCTGAACATCCTCCAGGACGCGCCCGAACTCCTGGCCCTGTGCGAGGAGTCGAACCTCGCGAGCATCAACCGCAGCCCCCTGGCCATGGGTCTGCTCACCGGCAAGCACACCGGCGGGCGCGCCCTGGAGGCCGGTGACATCCGCAGTACGCCGCCGGCCTGGCTGCCCGGCTTCAGCGCGGACGGCGGCGCCGACCCGGAGTGGCTCGGCCGGGTCGAGGCGCTGCGCGAGGTCCTCACGAGCGAGGGGCGCACGCTCGCGCAGGGTGCCCTCGCCTGGATCTGGGCCCGCAGCCCCCGGACCGTGCCCATCCCCGGCTTCCGCTCGGTCGCCCAGGCCGAGGAGAACGCGGGCGCCCTCGCGAAGGGCCCGCTCACCGCGGCCCAGCTGACGGAGATCGACCGGCTCCTGGGGAGGTGAGGGCGCCACGACTCGGCCCGGACAAGTGTGGGCAGCCGCTCCGTGCTCCGGTGCTTACCTCGCGGTCCCATGCGAGGTCCGCCCCCTTCCGGAGCGCGGAACGGCTGCCGCCTCCCCCTCGGGTTGGCCACGGAAGCCGCCGCCTCCAAGTGTGAAGCTCTCGTGGAGACGCGTCCTGAGCATATGACTGTCACGTGCTCTTATGGACCGGAGCATCAGCTTCCGTTTGTGTAAGTTGAGCCGTGGACGAGTGCCGCGGGCCCCGCGTCGCCTCTCTCAGCCCCGCCCCACGTACGGCATCGCCGTCGCCATCACCGTCGCGAACTGCACATTCGCCTCCAGCGGCAGCTCCGCCATGTGCCGCACGGTCCGGGCCACGTCGGCCACGTCCATCACCGGCTCCGGGGCGAGCTGCCCGTTCGCCTGGAGGACGCCGGCCGGCATGCGCTCGGTCATGTCCGTCGCCGCGTTGCCGATGTCGATCTGGCCGACCGCGATGCCGTACGGCCGCCCGTCCAGCGAGAGCGACTTGGTGAGGCCGGTCAGGGCGTGCTTGGTGGCCGTGTAGGCGACGGAGTGCGGGCGGGGGGTGTGCGCGGAGATGGAGCCGTTGTTGATGATCCGCCCGCCCTGCGGGTCCTGCTCCTTCATCTGCCGGTACGCCGCCTGCGCGCACAGGAACGCCCCGTTGAGGTTGGTGTCCACGACGTGCCGCCAGGCCGCGTAGTCCAGCTCCTCCACCGGCACCCCGCCCGGCCCGAACGTGCCCGCGTTGTTGAACAGCAGGTCCAGCCGTCCGAACCGGTCGCGCACGGCCGCGAGGAGCGCGTCCACGTCACCGGGGCGCGAGACGTCCGTACGGACGCACAGCGCCTCCGGGGACCCGCTCCGGGCGCCGGTGTCCGTCGTGGCGTCCGCCTCCGCCTCCGCCTCGGCCGCGGTCTCGGCGAGCTTGTCCTCGCGGCGGCCCGCGAGCGCCACCGACCAGCCGGTGCGCAGCAGCTCCACGGCCACGGCGCGGCCGATGCCGGAGCCCGCGCCCGTCACGATCGCGATCTTGGTTCGCATAGCGTTCATGGCCTCGGAGCGTAAAGGAGGGGGGCGTGCCGGACCGCGCAGGCGGGGTCCGCCATCCGGAACTCATCCGTCCGCCATCTGGGTGTTGTGTACGTGACAGAAGATCGTCGAACCTGGCCACTCCAATGCCGAAGGACAACTACCGTCAGACGAGGGCCAGATGACACCCACAGCCCAGAACAGCCGGAACACCCAGAGCACCCAGTCCCCTCAGAGCGCCCAGTACCCGCAGGGGCCGACCCGGCCCCGTTCGTCGCACGCGGCCGAACTCCGCGCCGCCGTACGCCACTTCGACCGCCGCCGCTTTCTCACCCTCACGGGTGCCGCCGCCGCGCTCGCGTTCGCCACCAACCTGCCCGCGGCCGGTGCCGCGGCCGCCGCCACGCTGGACCCCGCGCAGATCACCGAGGACCCCTTCACCCTCGGCGTGGCCTCCGGCGACCCGCTGACCGACTCCGTGCTCCTGTGGACCCGGCTCGCTCCGGCCCCGTACCAGCCGGACGGCGGTCTGCCCGCCCAACGCATCCCCGTGCAATGGGAGTTGGCCCTCGACGAGAGATTCCGACGCGTCGTCAGACGCGGCAGCGTCACCGCCCACCCCGAGTTCCACCACACCGTCCACGTGGAGGTCGGCCACCTCGCCCCCGGGCGCGTCTACCACTACCGCTTCCGCGTCGGCACATGGATCAGCGAGACCGGCCGTACCCGCACGGCCCCCGGCCGCGGCCACCTGACCGGCGCCACCGGGCTCACCTTCGCGGCCGTCTCCTGCCAGCGCTACGACCAGGGCTACTACACCGCCTACCGGCACCTCGCGGAGGAGGACATCGATGTCGTCCTCCACCTCGGCGACTACCTCTACGAGTACGCCGTGAACTCCGTCGGCGGCGCCCGCAACTACACCGACCGCGTCCTGCCCGACCTCTTCAACCACGAGACGGTCACCCTGGAGGACTACCGGCTGCGGTACGCCCTCCACAAGACCGACCCCGACCAGCGGGCCGCCCACGCCGCCCACCCCTTCGTCGTCACCTGGGACGACCACGAGACCGAGAACAACTACGCCGGCGAGCACCCCGACGGCGGCGAACCCTCCGAGGAGTTCCTGCTGCGCCGCGCCGCCGCCTACCGCGCGTACTGGGAGAACCAGCCGCTGCGCCGCCCCCAGCGCCCCGACGGGCCCGACATGCGGCTCTACCGCCGCTTCCGGTGGGGCCGCCTCGCCCAGTTCGACATACTCGACACCCGCCAGTACCGCTCCAACCAGGCGCAGGGCGACGGCTGGCAGATCCCGGGCCCGGAGTCCGCCGACCCCGCCCGCACCATGACCGGCGCCAGCCAGGAGCGCTGGCTCCTGGACGGCTGGGACCGGTCCGACGCCGTCTGGAACGTCGTCCCGCAGCAGGTCACCTTCTCCCAGCGCCGCAACGCCGTGGGCGACGTCTACCGGGTGGCGATGGACGCCTGGGACGGCTACCGGGCCTCCCGCGAACGCCTCCTCGCCGGCGCGGAGGCCGCCGGCATCGAGAACCTGATGGTCCTCACCGGCGACGTCCACGTCGGCTACGCCTTCGACATCAAGCGCGACTTCGACGACCGCTCGTCCCGCACCGTCGGCACGGAGCTCGTCGCCACCTCGATCAGCAGTGGCGGCAACGGCACCGACAAGCCCGCCAACTGGGACACCTACATGACCGCCAACCCCCACATGCGCTTCTACCACGGCCGACGGGGCTACCTCACGGTCGCCCTCGACCGCGAGGCCGCCCGCGCCGACTTCAAGGCCGTGCCCTACGTGACGACGCCGGGGGCCGGGATCTCCACGGTGGCGTCGTTCGCGGTGGAGGCGGGCCGGCCGGGGCTCACGCCGGTGTAGTGACCAGCGCGTCCTCCCGACGGTCGTCCTCGCCGGGATAGCGCACCCCGATACGGTCGCGGATCGCGTCCAGGGTGCGCATCACGGCGAGGGTGCCGTCGAGGGGGACGAGCGGGGACTCGGTCTCGCCGGCCCGCAGGGCCCGCATGACCTCCCGGGCCTCGTGACGGAAGCTGTTGCGTGGTCCGTCGGCCGGGTCCGCGGCGAACGTCTCCGGTTCGCGGCCGACGCGGTGCAGGACGAAACGGTCCGCGAAGAAGAAGCCGTCCGGGATGTCGATCCGGCCCTCGGAGCCCGTGACGGACGCGGTGGTGGCGGTGCCGCCGACGATGGAGCAGTGCACCGACGCCAGGGCGCCGCTCTCCCAGGAGAGCAGGGCGCCCGTCTGGAGATCGATGCCGTCCTCGGAGAGCACCGCCTTCGCCGTCACCTCCGAGGGCTCCCCGAGCAGCAGGTGCGCGAAGGACACCGGGTACACACCCAGGTCGAGCAGCGCGCCCCCGCCCTGCGCCGGGTCCCGCAGCCGGTGCGACGACGCGAGGGGCCCGAGGATGCCGAAGTCGGCGTGCACGGTCCGCACCTCACCGATCGCGCCGTCCCGCACCATCGCCGCGAGCCGGCGCACCACCGGGTTGCAGTACGTCCACATGGCCTCCATCAGGAACCGCCCGCGCTCCCGCGCCAGCGCGACCAACTCCTCCGCCTCGCGCACGTTCAGCGTGAACGGCTTCTCGCACAGCACGTTCCGCCCGGCCTCCAGGCACATCCCGGCCGCCGTGCGGTGCGCCGAGTGCGGTGTGGCGACGTACACCACGTCCACGTCCGTGTCCTCGGCGAGCGCGCGCCAGTCGCCGTACGCCCTCGGTATCCCGAACCGTTCCGCGAAGGCCTTCGCGGAGTCCTCGCTGCGGGAGGCCACTGCCACGACCTCGGCGTCCGGCAGGTCGACGAGGTCGGCCGTGAAGGCCGCGGCGATCCCTCCGGTCGCCAGGATTCCCCACCGCACACGTCCGTCGTTCGACATCGCCACCCCTGTCCTCGGCCCCGGGACGGGATGTGACCCCGCCCACGTCGTACGAGCTGAGAGCATAGGTGGCGCAGCGAACGCAGAGGGAGGGGCACATGCCCGAGGGGCACATACCGGGCTCGGCACCGGCCGAGTCGAACACGGCGGCGCCGACGGCCGAGCACGCGGGGCCGGGCACGGCGGCGGAACAACGGGCGGGAGGGCCGGGACCGGCAGGACGACCGGGACCGGCGGGACGGCCAGGAACGCCGGAGCGGCCCGGCTCGCCGGAACAGCCGCAGTCGCGGCCCCAGTCGCACCCGAAGTCCCAGTCGGACCCGAAGCCCCAGCCCCAGCCGAAGCCCCAGCCCCAGTCGCAGCCGAAGCCGAGCCCCACCGCCCCGGCCTCCATCGCCCTCCGCCGCACCGGCCTCCTCGTCACCCTCATCCTCGGCGGGCTCACCGCCACCCCGCCCCTCGCGATGGACATGTACCTCCCGGCCCTGCCGGAGGTCACCACCTCCCTGCACGCCCCTGCCACCACCGTCCAGCTCACCCTCACCGCCTGCCTCGCCGGCATGGCGCTCGGCCAGCTGCTGATCGGCCCGATGAGCGACCGCTGGGGCCGCAGACGCCCCCTCCTGCTCGGCCTCGCCGTCTACATCGTCGCCACCGCGCTCTGCGCCCTCGCCCCCACCATCGAGACCCTCATCGCCTTCCGCCTGGTGCAGGGCCTCGCCGGCTCCGCCGGGATCGTGATCGCGCGGGCGGTCGTCCGCGACCTGTACGACGGCGACGCGATGGCCCGGTTCTTCTCGACGCTGATGCTCATCTCCGGAGTGGCCCCGGTCGTCGCCCCGCTGATCGGCGGTCAGGTCCTCCGCGTCACCGACTGGCGGGGGGTCTTCGTCGTCCTCACCGCCATCGGCATCGCCCTGCTCGCGATCGTCTGGGCGAAGCTTCCCGAGACGCTCACCCCCGCCGAACGCCACGGCGGCGGCATCGGCGAGACCCTGCACGCCATGCGCGGCCTGCTCACCGACCGGGTCTTCATGGGCTACACGCTCGCCGGCGGCTTCGCCTTCGCCGCCCTGTTCGCGTACATCAGCGCCTCCCCGTTCGTGATCCAGGAGATCTACGGCGCCTCCCCGCAGACCTTCAGCCTGCTCTTCGGCGTCAACTCCGTCGGCCTCGTCGTCGTCGGCCAGATCAACGGCAAGATCCTGGTCGGCCGGGTCAGCCTGGACAAGGTGTTCGCGGTGGGCCTGAGCGTCGTCGCCGCCTCCGCGACCGCGCTGCTGCTGATGTCCCTGGGCGTCTTCGGCGAGGTCGGCCTCGCGCCGATGGCGGTGGCCCTGTTCGTGCTGATGTCCGCGATGGGCGTCACCCTGCCCAACACCCAGGCCCTCGCCCTGATGCGGGTACGTCACGCCGCGGGTTCCGCGTCGGCGCTGCTGGGTACCTCGTCCTTCCTGATCGGCGCGATAGCGTCCCCCCTGGTCGGCGTCGCCGGCGAGGACACGGCCGTTCCCATGGCCGTCGTCCAGGTGACCGCGACACTGGTGGCCGCGGTCTGCTTCGTGGCACTGTGCCGTCCCTGGAACAGGCGTACGACGGTGGCTACTTCGAAGGACTTGAAGGACTCGAAGGACTCGAAGGGAACGACGGGCTCGAAGGGAACGACGGGTTCGACGGTGGAGGGAGCGGAGAGCTGAGCGCGCCGAGACTGCGCACGGACACCCCGGAACGGGCCGGACTCGACCCAGCGGAACTGCGCCATCTCACGCGAGAGGTGCGCGCGCTGACGGAGGGCGACACCCCCCGGGCCCCCGCAGCCGTCGTCCTCGCCGGACGCGGCCCCGTCGTGGCCGTCGAGGAGGCCGCGGGCTGGGCCGTCCGCTACGAGGCCTACGACGAGCATGCCGACGCCGGAGTGGAGCTGCCGCCCGACTCCCGGGTCCCGGCGCGGCCGGACACCCCTTTCGACCTGGCCTCCCTCACCAAGCTCTTCACCGCCGTGGCCGCCGTCCAACAACTGGAGCGCGGCACCCTCGGCATCGACGCGAAGGTGGCGGCGTTCCTCCCCGACTTCACGGGCGCCGCCGCGCACGGCCTCACCGTCCGCCACCTCCTCACCCACACCTCCGGGCTGCGCCCCGAACTCCCGCTGTACGACTGCCCGTCGCCGGCCGCCCGCCTGGCGATGCTTCGCGCGGAGGCCCCGACGGCGGCCCCCGGCACGGCCCACGTCTACTCCGACCTGAACCTCCTGCTCCTCCAGCACGTCCTGGAACGCCTCACCGGCCGGACCCTCGACGCGCTGATCCGCGACGGCATCACCCACCCCCTGGGCATGGCGTCGACGACCTTCGGCCCCTGCCCGGCCGCCGCGGCGACGGAGGACCAGCGCCGGCCCTGGGCGAAGGCGGAGCGGGGCATGATCCGCGGCCGGGTCCACGACGAGAACGCCTGGTCCCTCGGCGGGGTCGCCGGTCACGCGGGTCTCTTCTCCACCGCCCGTGACCTCGCCGTCTTCTGCCGCACCCTGCTGGCGGGCGGCTCCTACGGCCCCGCCCGCATACTCGGCCCCGACTTCGTCGAGCTGATGCTGACCCCACCGGGCCTCGGCTTCGCCGTCGACCAGCCCTGGTTCATGGGCGAGCTGGCGGGCAGGGGAGCGGCGGGCCACACCGGCTTCACGGGCACGTCCCTGGTCCTGGACCGGGCGACGGACACCTTCCTCATCCTCCTCACCAACGCGGTCCACCCCCGCCGCCGCGACCCGATCAACAGGGCCCGCGCGTCAGCGGGCACCCGCCTGGCCCGTGCGGTAAGGGGGATGTGACGGGGCGGCGCTCGGGGCTGGGCCCCGGCGCCGCAGCCGCCGGCACCCTGGGGCCCGACCCGGGCGGGGGCCGGCCCCGAGGCGCCCGCCGTACTCGCGCCCGCTCGTAGAATCACCCCGTGAACGCCCCCGCCTCCACCCCCTCCTCGCCGTCCTCCTCGGCCGACACCCTCCGCACCGCCCTCGCCGGCCTGCTCGACGGGTTGCCGCCGAAGTCGGCCACGCAGGCGGTCGAGCGGCTGATCGCGAACTACCGGGGGCGGACGCCGACGGACGCGCCCGTGCTGCGGGACCGCTCGGACGTCGTCGCGTACGCGGCCTACCGGATGCCGGCGACGTTCGAGGCCGTGTGCTCGGCGCTGGAGGCGTTCGCCGCGGCGGTGCCCGGGTGGGCGCCCGGCGGTCATGTGGACGTCGGCGGGGGCACGGGCGCGGCGACCTGGGCGGTGAACGCGACCTGGGAGGGCACGCGGCCGGTCACCGTGCTCGACTGGGCGGAGCCGGCGCTCGCGCTCGGGCGGGAGATCGCCGCGGCGAACCCGGAACTGAAGACCGCCGAGTGGCAGCGCTCCCGCATCGGCTCGGCGCTCACCATCGAGGACACCGACCTGGTCACCGTCTCCTACGTCCTGGGCGAGCTGACCGCGGCCGACCGCACGGCCGTCGTCGAGGCGGCCGCGACCGCCGCCAGGGCCGTCGTGATCATCGAGCCCGGCACCCCCGACGGCTACGCCCGTGTCATCGAGGCCCGCGACCGGCTGATCGCCGCCGGTTTCCACATCGCCGCGCCCTGTCCGCACAGCGCCGCCTGCCCCATCGTCCCCGGCGAGGACTGGTGCCACTTCTCGGCCCGGGTCAGCCGCTCCTCCCTGCACCGTCAGGTCAAGGGCGGCTCCCTGCCGTACGAGGACGAGAAGTTCAGCTACGTCGCCGCCACCCGCTTCCCCCCGGCCCCGGCCCCCTCCCGTGTCGTCCGCAGGCCCCAGATCCGCAAGGGCCAGGTCCTCCTCGACCTCTGCCAGTCCGAGCCGTCCCTCAGCCGCACCACCGTCACCAAACGCCACGGTCTCCTCTACCGTGCGGCCCGCGACGCGGACTGGGGCGATGCCTGGCCACCGGCCGTGGGCGACGACGACCAGGTGTCCTGAGGCCCACCACAGGGGCCCCGCGATCGAAAAACAGTTGCGCCGTCCATGCGGCCTCCGGCTATGTCTTCGATCATGTCCACCACCCCGCACCTGGCCGAGATATCCCCCGCCAACCTCGACGCCGCGCTCGGCGTACGCGTCCGCCCCGACCAGGAACACCTGGTCGAGCCGGTCGTGCAGTCTCTTGCCGAGGCGTACGTCCACCCCGGGGTCGCCTGGCCCCGGCTCATCATGGACGGCGACCGCGCCGTCGGCTTCCTGATGGCCTTCCTCGACATCGACTGGAAGGGCGACGGCTCGGGCACCGACATCCGCTCCGGGCTCTGGCGGCTCAACATCGCCGCCGACGAGCAGGGGAGGGGCTACGGCCGCTTCGCCGTCGAGTCCGTGGCCGCCGAGATCCGCCGCCGAGGCGGAGACCGCGTCCACGTCACCTGGCACCCCGGCCCCGACGGCCCGGAGCCCTTCTACCTCGGCCTCGGCTTCCGCACGACGGGGGAGACCAGCGGGGGCCAGACGGTCGGTGTGCTGGAGATGGCCGGACCTGAGCCGACCGCACCGGAGCCGACCGCGTCTGAGTCGACGGCGCCCGAGTCGACCGGACCGGAGTCGACGGCAGCCAAGTCGAGCGGACCCGAGCCGACCGCACCGGAGTCGAGCGGATGACCGCCCGTCCCGGTTCCCCCGGCGGTTTCTGCTGGATGGACCTCAAGACCCGTGACCTGCCCGGCACCGCCGCCTTCTTCGCCGCCACCCTCGGCTGGCAGTTCGCGGTGGACGAGCAGGACTCGCGTCGGTCCACGAAGATCACCACCGGGACCGGCCATCGGATCGGCGGTGTGAGCGACCTTGCGCATCCCGTTTACCCGCCGGAGACCCCGGCCCAGGTCGCCCCGCGTTGCGGCTGACCAGCCCGGAAGGGCTCACCCTCCGGGCCGTCCAGCTCCACCACCGCCTCGGGGACCGCTGAGACAGCGGTCCCCCGGCCGGTTCACGACGACTCGTCGGCCGTACGGTCCTCCGCCGTACCGTCCGTAGCCGTAGCCGCCCGTCCTTCCTGCCGTTTCTCCTGCAGCTTGCGCAGCAGTTCCCGCTTCTGGGCCTGGGGGTCGAGGCCACCGCCGACGCGGCCGCCCGCGGGGCCGCCGCGCAGGGCCTCGCGGCCCAGGTGCCGACGGGCGCCGCCCACTCCCAGCATGTTTCCTGCTCCACCTCGGGTCATGACGGTCTCCCTTCCAGAGACGAGACGGTGCGTCTCGTCGACGTTCCACCACCATGCGGCGAGACGCACCGTCTTGTCAACCTGATAAATTCGCGGCATGGCCAAGAAGACCGCCCCTGATTCCGCCCGGCGCAGCGAGAAGTCGCGTCGCGCCATCTACGACGCCGCCCTCGCCCTCGTCGGGGAGGTCGGATACCAGAAGACGACGATCGAGGGCATCGCCGCCCGCGCCGGCGTCGGCAAGCAGACGATCTACCGGTGGTGGTCCTCGAAGGCGGAGGTCCTGCTGGAGGCGTTCCTCGATCTGAGCAACCAGGCGGCGGAGGCGGCCGCCCGGCCCGAGGTGATCGGTGAGCACGCCGAGTACGAGATCCCGGACACCGGGGACCTCGAAGCCGACCTCAAGGCCGTCCTGCGTGCGACCGTCGACGAACTCCTCGACCCCAAGTTCGAGGTCCCCTCCCGCGCCCTGGCCGCCGAGGGGGTGGTCAACCGGGAGCTCGGCGTCGAGTTCGTCGGCAAACTGCTGGAACCCCAGCTCCAGTTGTATGTGAAGCGCCTGCGCGCGGCCCAGGAGCAGGGCGCCGTGCGCCCCGACATCGACCCGCGGATCGCCCTGGAGCTCTTCGTCTCCCCGCTCGCCCAGCGCTGGCTGCAGCACACGGGCCCCATCTCCCACGCGTACACGGACGCCCTCGTCGAGTACGCCCTGCACGGCCTCGCGCCCCGCTGAGCCGGCGACCCCGCCCGGGTGTGACCAAGGCGACCCGGTGCCGATCGGGCGGGGCCGGCACGTGGACGGTAAATCACCTCAAAGCACGGGATAACCCGTCATCCCTGTCCGCGCTCCGGCATCGCCCCACGTACCCCGGATGTGGGCTCCGGCCACCCGCGGCGCAGGATGGTGGGACCATGGGGACATGCTGTCCGCACCACAGCGAGGCGAGGCGATAGATGAGCGCGACGTTCGGCGGCCGGACCGGTCGGCAGGGCAGGTTCTCCGAGTGGCTGCGTGCCCGGCGTACCGGCCGCCCGCTCGACCAGGCCGCCGACGACACCGGCCGTGAGGAGCTGCTGCTCGCCGCGGCCTCCGCCGGACTCCCGCTCGCGCCCGCCGCGTACCCCTCGGGCTTCCGGTGTTCGTGCGACCGCGTCGGCTGTCCCACCCCCGCCCGGCACCCGGTGTCGTTCGCCTGGCAGACGCAGTCCACCACCGACCGCGGCCAGATCGAGCGCTGGGCCCGGCACCAGCCGCAGGCCAACTTCATCACCGCGACGGGCATGGTCCACGACGTGCTGGACGTCCCGCTCGCCGCCGGACGCGAGGCCCTGGAGCGGCTGCTCGCAGCCGGGATCGAGGTGGGCCCCGTAGCGGAGTTCGAGTCCGAGTCCGACGACGGACGGCTCCTCTTCTTCACCCTCACCCGGGGCACCCCCGAGGACGAGGACGAATGGTGGCCCTGCGAGCTGGACTGCCACCCCGAGACCATGGACGAGCACCCGGGCCTGCGCTGGCACTGCCGGGGGTCCTACGTCCTCGTCCCGCCGGCCCGGCTCCCCGGTGACCTCGGCGTCCACTGGGTACGCGGCCCCGAGCACCCGCTGCCGGACCCGCTCAGCCTGCTGGAGATCCTCACCGACGCCTGCTCACGCCATGTGGGCGAGCAGCCCGACCACGCGAACACGGCCTGGCCCTCCCGCGGTTGACACCCGGACCGCCGGCGGTGCGCCGCCCGGGGCCCCGCGGTCACTCGCCCTTGGCGCCCGTCAGCCCGCCCACCTGGCTCACGACCCGCACCTGCTGGTCGGACTCCGTCTTCGCCGGGTCGAGCACCGCCTGGTTGTACACGAACTCCAGGGTCAGGGACTGCTTCGGCTCGCCCGTCATCAGGGCCCGCACGGCCGCGTCGTTGACGGGGATGCTCACCCCCGGCGCGGCGGTCTGCTTCTGGTAGGTGCGGGTGGTGAAGAAGACCAGCGCCCCGCCGTCCGTGGTGCGCAGCCCCACCGGCGCGTAGTCACCGTTGGTGAGGGCCTCGTCGATGTACTGCCGCGCCAGGCCCGGCTTCTCCGCGTTCCGCTGGCGCCGCGCGCGCTCCTCGGAGGTGTACGGTCCGTCCGCGAAGAGCGCGCTGTCCTCCTCCAGGTACGTCACGTACCGGTCGGGCAACTGCGCCGGTTCCACGGAGAGTTCGGCGTCGTCGGGCCGCACCGCCTGGGCGTAGCCGTCCTCGTCCTTCTTGAACTCGGGCATGTCGGCGGCCGGCACGATCGTGAGGAAGGAGACCTCCCACAGATCGGTCAGCCCGTCCCGGGTGAACACGAACAGCCAGCGGTCCGTCGCGTTGCCCTTGTTGGCGGTGGCGTCGACGACGAACCAGCGCGGCCACGCCGCCTTCTCCGGGATCGTGTACGTGACGTCGGCCAGCTTCAGCGGCACATGGTTCGGATTGCCGCCCGGGTTGAGCTTCGCGCCCGAGCGGAGCTTGCCGCCGTCGATGTCGGCGAGCGCGCCGGTGACCCGGGAGGCGTCCTGGGACTGGTCGTTGGCCTTGTCCGCCTTGTTGTACGCGGTGGTGAAGTCCTGCAGCGCGCGCTCCGCCTCCGCCCGGGTCGCGGCGGGAAGGATCTCCAGGTCGCCCCGGACCACCACGCACCCGCTCGCCGTCAGCGACAGCGCGGTCACCGCCGTGGTCACCAGCGCGCCACGCCCGTACGCGCGAAGCCCGCCCCGGTGACGAACCCCGCCCCGGAGACGAAGCCCGAGGAACCTCCCGACCGTACGAACCGGACGAACCTCACGAAGCCTCAGTGGGCTCCGAACCCCGCGCACCCTGCTCATCAGGAATCTTCACCTTCCCCTTCCCGGAGGCGAACCCTACCGGGGCCAGGAACAGCGCGAGCGTCGGGACCGGATAGAGGACCCAGACCGTGACTTGGAGGACCGTCGGTCGGGCTGGAAGGTGAACACACCCTTCAGGAGCGTGCCGTACCAGCTGTCCGGCGGGATCGTCCCGGGGATGTCGAACGCCTTGTCGGTCAGGCCGGGGACGAAGTCGGCCTCCTGGAGGCCGTGGGAGCCGTACGCGAGGACGCCGGCCGCGCCCGCGCCGCTCTTCTCGGTGCAGCCGGTGACGGCGGCCAGGGCCGCCACGGTCGGTCAGGAACCCCGTCTCGGTGTGATCAGGACAGCACCGGTCCGCGGATGCGGGAACACCTCCACCGGCTGCCGGTACACCTCCGACAGCAGCCCCTCCTCGAAGACGTCGGCCGGCGGCCCGTCCGCCGCGATCCGCCCGTCGCGCAGCACCGCCACCCGGTCCGCGTACGCCGCCGCCAGCCCGAGGTCGTGCAGGACGACGACCACCGCGTCCCCGGCCCCCGCCCGCTCCCGGCACACCCGCAGCACCAACTCCTGGTGCCGGAGGTCCAGCGCGGCCGTCGGCTCGTCCAGCATCAGCAGCGGCGCCCGCTGCGCGAGCACCCGCGCCAGCGCCACCCGGGCGCGCTCGCCGCCGCTCAGCGCGGAGAAGGGCCGCGCCGCGAACCCGGCCACCTCGGTCACCGCCATCGCCTCCGCCACGGCCACGTCGTCGGAGTCCTTCACGCCGCCTCCGCCCGGTTGCCGCGCCCAGGGGGCCCGCCCCATGCGGACGACCTCCTCCACGGTGAAGGGGAACGACAGGGTGGCGGACTGCGGCAACACGGCCCGGCGCAGGGCCAGTTCGGGCGCCGACCACTCACGCACCGGCCGCCCGTGCACCCGTACGACTCCACCGGCCACCGGCAGGTCCGCCGCCAGCGCGCCCAGCAGCGTCGACTTGCCCGCGCCGTTGGGCCCGACCAGCGCGAGCACCTCTCCCGCGCGGGCCGCGACGGACACGCCGCGCAGGACCTCGCGCGCCCCGAGGCGGACGGCGACAGCGTCGGCCTCCGCGAGGACGTCACCGGGGCGGGACGGGGGCGGGGGAGTGGGCGCCCCCGGGCCGAAACGCCCCCGGAGGAGCCGGCGGACGTACCCCGTGCCTGTCGTGGACCCCGCGTCCGATGCCGCCCTCATGCCCAGCCTCCCTGCCTGCGACGGGTCCTGCGGAGCAGCCAGAAGAAGAACGGGCTGCCGATCAGGGCGGTGAGGACGCCCAGGGGCAGCTCGGCCGGCTGGACGATCGTGCGGGCCGCGAGGTCCGCCGCCAGCAGGACGACCGCCCCGGCGAGCGCACTGCCCGGGATCAGGAACCGGTGCCCCGGCCCCGCCGCCATCCGCAGCAGATGCGGCACGACGAGCCCCACGAACCCGATGACGCCCGACACGCTCACGGCGGCGGCGGTCAGCAGCGCGACGACCAGGATCAGCACGACCCGCAGCCGCTCCACGTCCACCCCGAGATGCCGCGCCGGCCGCTCACCGAGCGCGAGCAGGTCCAGCCTGCGGGCGTAGAACGGTGCCACGGCCAGCCCGATCACCGCGCACGGCAGCACGGCCAGCACCTTCGGCCACGTCGACTGCGCGAGCGAGCCCAGCTGCCAGAACGTGATCTGGTTGACGGCCGCCGTGTCCTCCGCGAGGAAGATGAACAGCCCGATCGTGGCACCGGCGAACGCGTTCACCGCGATACCCGTGAGGATCAGCGTCACGACCTCGGTCCGGCCCCCCGACCGCGACATCGCGTACACCACGAACACGGTGATCAGCCCGGCGACGAACGCGAGGACCGAGACCGTCCAGTTCCCGAGGAACGTCATCCCGAACGCGATCGCCGCGACCGCGCCCACCGCCGCGCCCAGCGAGACCCCGATGACACTCGGCTCCGCCAGCGGGTTGCCGAAGACGCCCTGCATCAGCGCCCCCGCGCACCCGAGCGACGCGCCGATCAGCAACGCCAGCACGATCCTCGGGAACCTCACGTTCCACAGCACCGACTCGGGCACGCGTGCCAGCTCCGCCCCGCCGAGCCCGATCCGATGGGCGACCGAGGAGATCACGTCCCCGGTGGGGATCGGGTAGGCCCCGAGCCCGCCGGCGACCGGGATCAACACGAACAGCGCGGCGACGAGACCGACGGTGAGGAGCAGCGGGGCACGCCGACGCCGGGCCCCGTCCGAGTCGCCGGTGTCATCGGTGTCATTGATGCCGTCGGTGTCGTCGGATCTCTCCGGATCAACCGGCTTGTCCAGTACGGTCACTTGGTCCTCTCACGGGTGGGTTCGGGGCTGCCGGTCGTTCCGGCGACGGCGCGGTGACCTGGTACGACCCGGGGCCCGGTTGATGTTTCAATGCGGGGGTGACCGACTTCGATGTGCTGCGGGTGTTCTGCGGACCCCGCGGCGGATACGGCAACGAACTGGGCGTCGTCCGTGAGGGCTCCGTCATGCCCGACCGCACCGAGCGCCAGGAGTTCGCCGCCAAACTCGGCTTCAGCGAGACCGTGTTCGTGGACGACCCCGAGCGCGGTGTCATCGACATCTACACCCCCTCGCAGCGCCTGCCCTTCGCCGGACACCCCTGCGTGGGCGCGGCCTGGCTGCTCGACGCGCCCGAGCTGGTCACCCCGGCCGGACTCGTCGGCGCCCGGCTGGACGGCGAGTTCAGCTGGATCGAGGCCCTGCCGGAGTGGGCCCCGCCCCGCACCTTCCGCCAGTACGCCTCCGCCGCCGAGGTCGACGACCTGCGCATACCGCCCCCCGGCGAGTGGATCTACGCCTGGGCCTGGGAGGATGAGGCCGCCGGCCGTATCCGCGCCCGCGCCTTCCCCGGCCGCGACGACGGCATCGAGGAGGACGAGGCCACCGGCGCCGCGGCCCTCCAACTCACCGCCCACCTCGGCCGAGCCCTGAACATCACCCAGGGCACAGGCTCCCAACTCCTCACGGCCCCGCAGCCGCACGGCTGGGTGGAGGTCGGGGGCAGGGTGTTCTTGGAACGCTAGGGGCGCTCTGGGGAGCTAGGTGGCACCCCCGTTTTTCAGGGGCGCGGGGAACTGCGCGACCAGCCCCCACTCAGCCGCACTGATCCCACGACCTCAGTGCCCCCCGCCCCAGCGAGCGCCGCGCTCACGCACTCAACCGAAACTCGTCCCCCAAGGCAAGAAAGACCGCGGTGTTGAGCGCGAACGCCCGCTTGCACTCACCCACGATCCGCTGCTTCTCCAGCTCGTCGGCCCGCACCCGGTCCAGCAGCTCCCGGTACCCCCGCTTGAACGCGGCCGGGTTGGTGATCTCCTCGAAGACGTAGAACCGCACCCCGTCGCCCTTCTTGGCGAACCCCCACGTCTTCTCGGCCCGGTCCCGGATGATCTGCCCACCCGACAGGTCCCCGAGATACCGCGTGTAGTGGTGGGCCACATACCCGCCGGCCCAGGTACGCGCGCACTCCGCGACCCGCGCCGCGTACTCCTCGGTCGCCGGCAGCGCCGTGAGCGTCGACCGCCAGCCGGGGCCGCGCAGATGCTCCAGGTCCCGCTCCAGCGCGCCCAGCCGCATCAGCTCGGGCTGCACGAACGGTCCCGCGACCGGGTCGTGGGCCAGCCCGGGTGCGGCGCTCTCCAGCGCCTCGTACACGAACCACAGCTGCTCGGTGTAGCGCGTGTACGCCTCGACGCCGAGTTTGCCGCCCAGCATGTCGGCCATGAACGTCGTGCTCTCCGCCTCGGTGTGCTGCTCGTGCGAGGCCGTGCGGATGAGCGTGGAGAACGCCGTGTCCGATGTGACCGACGCGTTCATGGAGGCCTCCGGTGCCGATGGGGTTGGACGCGAACCTGTTGCCAGTTTCTATGGTTAGGCTTACCTAAGTCAACAGGTTCCCGACTCCCTGTCGGTAAAAACGCTACCCCGAATCCCCGCCACTCCCACATGGAATCCGCGCAAGAAAGAACCCGCCGCACGGCGGGAGCCGGCGGCGGGTTGCGTACAGGGCGAAGCGGGGGCGGGGTCCGCAGCGGAGCCGGGACCGGTGGCTCTACGGCAGCGTGAGGATCTCCGCGCCGGTCTCCGTGACCACCAGCGTGTGCTCGAACTGCGCGGTCCGCTTGCGGTCCTTGGTCACGACCGTCCAGCCGTCGTCCCACATGTCGTAGTCGTACGACCCGAGCGTCAGCATCGGCTCGATGGTGAAGGTCATCCCGGTCTGGATCAGGGTGGTGGCGTGCGGGGAGTCGTAGTGCGGGACGATCAGCCCGGAGTGGAACGACGAGTTGATCCCGTGCCCGGTGAAGTCGCGCACGACCCCGTACCCGAACCGCTTCGCGTACGACTCGATGACGCGCCCGATGATGTTGATCTGCCGTCCCGGCTTGACGGCCTTGATGGCACGGGCGAGCGACTCCCGGGTCCGCTCGACGAGCAGTTTCGACTCCTCGTCGACCTCGCCGACCAGGTAGGTGGCGTTGTTGTCGCCGTGGACGCCGCCGATGTACGCCGTCACGTCCAGGTTCACGATGTCGCCGTCGTTCAGCACGGTCGAGTCGGGGATGCCGTGGCAGATGACCTCGTTGACCGAGGTGCACAGCGACTTGGGGAAGCCGCGGTAGCCGAGCGTCGAGGGGTAGGCGCCGTGGTCGCACATGTACTCGTGCGCGACCCGGTCCAGCTCGTCCGTGGTGACCCCGGGGGCGATGTGCTTGGCGGCCTCGGCCATCGCCCGGGCCGCGATCCGGCCGGCGATCCGCATCGCCTCGATCGTCTCCGGGGTCTGCACCTCCGGCCCGGTGTACGGAGTCGGGGCGGGCTTGCCCACGTACTCGGGACGGCGGATGTTCCCCGGTACGGGGCGGGCGGGGGAGAGCTTCCCCGGTGCGAGCAGCGACTGGCCAGACATGCCAGCGAGTTTAACCAGCGGTGGTGGGGGACCATGTCGGTGAGGACTGGCGAAGGGAACTCAGCTCATGCCCCTGTTCAAACGGCGTACGGCCGGCAAGCCCGGTGAGTGGTTCTACTGCCTGGAGCACAAGAAGGTCGAGGAGGGCCCCGACTGCCCCGGCAAGGACCGCATGGGTCCCTATGCCTCCCGCCAGGACGCCACCCGGGCCATGGAGACGGCCCGGGAGCGCAACGAGGAGTGGGAGACGGACCCGCGCTGGCACGACGCCCCGTCCCCGGGGCCGGACGCCTGATCCCGCGGCCCCCTCCTCACCACTCGGTGGGGGCGGAGGTCCTGCCGCCGTGCGGGACCTGGTGCGGTGCGGGGGCGCCGACGCCACCCTCGCGCGGCGCGCGAGCCGCGTGCTCCCAGTCGGCGTCGCCGAGCACCATGTCGGGGTCGAACATGACGACGACGGCGGCGACCAGGAGGACGACGAGCGGGCCCGCGAGCATGGCAAGGAGGAACGACAGCAGGTCGGCGGAGGACTGCGAGACGTCGGACCGGCCCGTCAGGTGGACGGAGACCGAGGCCATGCCCGTGTAGTGCATCCCGGTCACGGCCACACCCATGACCACGCTCGCCCCGATGCTGGCCCACAGCGTGTGGATGGAGACGGCCGCCCACAGGGCGGCCGTGGCCGCCACGACGGCGATCGCGACGGACAGGACCACCGTCGGGATGTCGTAGTGGAGGGTGCCGTTGGTGTGCACGGCGGCCATGCCGAGGTAGTGCATGGCCGCGACACCGAGCCCGGTGACCGTGCCGGCCGTCGCCAGGGTCGGCGCCGAGCCGCCCCGGTAGCCGACGAGGAACACGCCGACCGCGACGACGACGATGGCGACGGCCAGGCTGAGCAGTGTCTTCGACATGTCGTAGTTGACCAGCGCGCCCTGGACGTTGAAGCCGATCATGGCGATGAAATGCATGGTCCAGATGCCGCAGCCGATCGATACGGCCCCCAGGGTCAGCCACCCGGCTCTGTGGTGCGGGCGTCTCAGCGACCGCGTCGCGCACCGCAGCCCGAGCGCCGCCCCGAGGCAGGCCATCAGGTACGCGGCGACCGGGGTCGTGGCGCCGTAGTAGAAGTTGGAGACGGTGGCGTTCATGTAGGGCCCTCCCCTGGCGTACATGAGCTGCGCCTCGGTCCGGTGCGCGTGGGGGCGCGCACGACACCCCCGTTCTGCCGAGGGCGGGGCGCAGGAGACCAAGAGGCGGAAACAAGCCACCTGGCCGAGTTGACGCGATTCAATCACACGGTGCTCACACTTCCTACACACAGGGGTGAAGGTTCGTTGAAACAGGGATCACTGAGGCCCGTGTGGCGAACCGAGGCTCGTGGGGCGACCGGCGTCACCAGTGGGTGGGAGGCGGTGACGTCAGCCGGTCGGTGAGGCGGGAGAGGCGGTCACGGAAGCGGCGCCGCCCCCTCGGCTCCGGCACCGCGTCCTCCCCGGCGGCCGCGCTCACCAGGTGCTGCACGGTGTCCAGGTCGACGACCGGCTCGGCGGGCGCCGCCAACGCCTCGTGGGCCAGCGCGTCGAGCTCCCGGTCGCCGGTGTTCAGCGACAGCACCGTCGCCCCGGCCCGCCGCGCGTCGTGCACCCGCTCCAGCAGGGCGGCTCCCGGCGCGGACGGCGCGACCACCAGCAGGGTCTCGCCCCGCCGCGCCGCCGACACCCGGCCGAGCCCCACCGCCAGGTGCGCGGGGTCCGAGGGCCGCGCGGAGTGCCGTACGAGCGTCGGGGCGAGTTCCGGCGTACCGGACCAGGCCGCCTCGTCGACCAGATGCGCCGCGAGGTGCCACGGCTCGTACTCGGCCGTACCGACGAGCAGCAGCCCACCGCCGTACGACACCACGGATCCCCGCAGCGCCCCCGCGAACCGCCGCGTGGCCCCCAGCCACTCCGTCCCGGCGAGCACCTCACGCAACAACGCGACCCGTACGGCATCCATGCGCCCGCATCCTGCCGCAACCGGAGACTCGTGACCCGGTGTTCACCCCGAATTGGCCCCAGCCGGGCACGCAGGCCGAACAGCGACCGCCACGGACGCACCGCACCACCACCCCACGAGCCGCCCCCCACCCCAGGAGCCCCTCATGACCCCCACGCCCCAGTCCAGCGTCCCCTTCCGGGCCGGCCGCGAAGGCTATGCCAGCTTCCGGATCCCGGCGGTCGTCGCCACCCCCTCCGGCGCCCTGCTCGCCTTCTGCGAGGGACGGGTCGGCGGACGGGAGGACTTCGGGAACATCGACATCGTGGTGAAGCGGTCGACGGACGGCGGCCGGACCTGGGGCCCGCTCCAGGTCGCCGCCGGCAACGGCGACGCCCTCGCCGGCAACCCCGCCCCCGTCGTCCTCGACACCGGCCGGATCCTGCTGGTCCACGTCCGCAACGCCGCCCACGCCACGGAGGACGCCATCCGCCGCGGCGAGGTGAGCGCGGCGGACGGCCGTCGGGTCTGGGTGCGACACAGCGACGACGAGGGACGGACATGGTCCGACCCCAGGGAGATCACCCGGCAGACCAAGAAGCCCGAGTGGCGGTGGTACGCCACCACCCCCGGCCACGCGCTCCAGCTCACCACCGGCCGCGTGGTCGTCCCCGCCAACCACTCCCTGCCTCCCGCCGGCGCGGACGACGGCACGGAGGGCAGGTACAACGGCGGACACTGCCTGCTGAGCGACGACGCGGGCACCACCTGGCGCATCGGATACGTCGACGACAACACCGACGGCTACATCAACGCCAACGAGACCACCGCCGCCGAACTCCCCGACGGTCGGATCTACTTCAACACCCGCAACGACTCCCCGTCCCCCGGCACCCGCGCCGACGCCCACTCCGCGGACGGCGGCGAGAGCCTGGTCAAGCCGTTCCGGCCGCAGGCGGGCATCGTCGGCCCCGTCGTCGAGGGCAGCGTCCTCCAGCTCCGCGACCCCGACCTGCTCCTCCACTCCGGCCCCGCCGACCCCGGCTTCCGCGCACTGATGACCGTCCGCGCCAGCGACGACGGCGGCGTCACCTGGCGCCCCGTCCACACCGTCGACGGACTGCCCGCCGCGTACTCCGATCTCGTACGCGTCGACCGGGACACCGTGGGACTCCTCTACGAGACGGGCGACTTCAGCGCGTACGAGACGATCACGTTCCGCCGGATCCCCCTGACCGCACTCACCTGACCGTCGTCCACGCCGGCCCCGCACGTAAAGTCGGCCCATGACCTCTACTGACAGTGCACAGCAGTTCGCCGCGCAGACCCCCGCGAAGGCCCCCGCCAAGGACCCCTGGGACCTGCCGGACGTCTCGGGGCTCGTCGTCGGCGTGCTCGGCGGCACCGGTCCGCAGGGCAAGGGCCTCGCCTACCGTCTCGCCAAGGCCGGCCAGAAGGTGATCATCGGCTCCCGGGCCGCCGACCGCGCGCAGGGCGTCGCCCAGGACCTCGGGTACGGCGTCGAGGGCGCCGACAACGCCGAGACCGCCCGCCGCAGCGACATCGTGATCGTCGCGGTGCCGTGGGACGGGCACGGCGACACCCTCACGTCGCTGCGCGAGGAACTGGCCGGCAAGCTCGTCGTCGACTGCGTCAACCCGCTCGGCTTCGACAAGAAGGGCGCCTACGCGCTGAAGCCGGAGGAGGGCAGCGCCGCGCAGCAGGCCGCCGCCCTGCTGCCGGACTCACGGGTCACCGCCGCCTTCCACCACCTCTCCGCCGTCCTCCTGGAGGACCCGGAGATCGAGGAGATCGACACCGATGTGATGGTCCTCGGCGAGGAGCGCGCCGACGTCGAGATCGTGCAGGCGCTGGCCGGCCGCATCCCCGGGATGCGCGGCATCTTCGCCGGCCGGCTGCGCAACGCCCACCAGGTCGAGTCCCTGGTCGCCAACCTGATCTCCGTGAACCGCCGCTACAAGGCCCACGCGGGCATCCGCCTCACGGACGTGTAGCCGACGCACGCGGCCCCGGGGCATGGGGGACACTGGACGACGCACAACCTCGTCCGACCGCCTTCCAAGGAGCCGACCCCCATGCCCCCCTTGCTCCCTCCCGGCCCGGCCCGGCGCCTCGCCCTCTACGCGCTCGTCGTCTGTCTCCTCGCGATCACCGCGGCCGTGGTCTCGTTCAGCCGGGGCAGCTGGCTGGGTGTGGTGTGGGTGCTGATGGCAGGGCTGTCGTCCAACATGACCTGGTACTACGTCCGCAAGGCCAGGCAGGGGCGCGAGGCCGTCACATCCCGGTGAGGCAGATGTCGCTGTCCTCGCGCCAGAAGCGGTAGAGCCAGTAGCCGCAGTCGGAGAGCTGGTCCTCGATGCCGAGGCCCCGCATGAACGCGTCGATCACGTCCCAGAACACGCCGTTCACCGCCGGGATCCACAGCACCGCGAAGACCAGCAGCAGCCCGAAGGGCGCCAGCGGCTCCACCTGGCGACGGATCTTGTACGACAGCCAGGGCTCGATGACGCCGTAGCCGTCCAGGCCGGGCACCGGCAGGAAGTTCAGGATCGCCGCCGTGACCTGGAGCATCGCCAGGAAGGCGAGGGCGAAGAGGAAGGCCATCGGCACGCCGTCGGTGACGCCCAGCCAGAAGGGCGCGGTACAGACGGCCGCGAACAGCACGTTCGTCAGCGGGCCCGCCGCCGAGATCAGACTGTGCTTCCAGCGGCCCTGGATCCGGCCCCGCTCGATGAACACGGCACCACCGGGCAGACCGATCCCGCCCATGATCACGAAGACGACGGGCAGCACGATGCTGAGCAGGGCGTGCGTGTACTTCAGAGGGTTGAGGGTGAGATAGCCCTTCGCGCCGATGGAGATGTCACCGCTGTGCAGCGCGGTGCGGGCGTGCGCGTATTCGTGCAGACACAGCGAGACGATCCACGCCGAGGTCACGAACAGGAAGACGGCCAGCCCGGGCTGCTCGGCGAACCCGGTCCACGTGGCCCATCCCGTGACCGCCATGACGGCCACGATTCCCACGAACACAGGGCTGATCCTCCGGTCGCTCCGGCGGGTCGCGGCGGTGGTCATGGGACTCCTAGCTGTGTCGATGCAGACTCGATCACTCGTATGGACGCCCCGACGGTACCGGGACACGGCGAAAACGTCTCGCGATCGCCTTCGAGTTCCTAGCAAGGTGGGGGAATGGCGGGGCATACCCGAACCCCGCCCGGAACTCGAACCCGATTCCGATCCCGACAGAGACAATGGACCTCGTGCGCTACCGCATCCTCGGCACCACCCAGGCCCTGCAGTCCGACGGCACCCCCGTCCCCGTCGGGGGCGCACGCCTGCGTGCCCTGCTGACCGTGCTCGCGCTGCGGCCGGGACGCACGGTGCCCGCGGCCGTCCTCGTCGACGAGGTGTGGTCCGACGACCCGCCCGCCGACGCGCCCGGCGCACTGCAGGCGCTGGTCGGCCGGCTGCGCAGGGCGCTCGGCCCGGACGCGGTCGCCTCGGTGAACGGCGGCTACCGGCTCACGGCCACCCGGGACGACGTCGACCTGCACTGCTTCGAACGCCTCACGGACGAGGGCGCCCGCGCGCTCGCCGACGGTGACCCGGCCAAGGCCGCCGACGTCCTCGACGACGCGCTCGCCCTCTGGCAGGGCCCGCCCCTCGCCGACCTCCCCGACCGCGCCGCCGAGGCGGCCCGCTGGGAGACCCGCCGCCTCGACGCCCAGCGCACCCGTCTCACCGCAGCTCTGGCCCTGGGCCGCCCCGACACCGCCCTCCCCGACCTCACCGCCCTCTGCGACACCCACCCCCTCGACGAACCCCTGCAGGCCCTGCGCCTGCGCGCCCTCCGCGACACCGGCCGCACGGCGGAGGCCCTGGCCGCGTACGAACGGGTACGCCGCCTCCTGGCCGACCGCCTGGGCACGACCCCCGGCCCCGCCCTGCGCAAACTCCACGCGGAACTCCTGAGATTCGACCAACCAGCGCCCCGTCAGGGGCGCGGGGAACTGCGCGACAACCCCCACGAACCGGCACCCGACAACGCACCCATCAACGCACCCCGACACCCCCACCCCACCCGCCCCCCGGGAAACCTCCGCGCCCGCCTCACCTCCTTCGTGGGCCGCGACACCGACATAGACACGATCCGCGACGACCTCACGACCACCCGCCTCGTGACCCTCCTCGGCCCCGGCGGCGCGGGCAAGACCCGCCTCTCCCAGGAGGCCGGCGAGGCACTCGCCCCGGCCCTGCCGGACGGCGTCTGGCTCGCCGAACTCGCCCCCGTCGACGACCCCGCGAACGTCCCGGAGGCCGTCCTCACCGCCCTCGGCGCCCGCGAGACCGTCCTGCGGGGCGCCGGCGCCGAGGAGATGCGCGTCGCGGCGGACCTCCCGGACGACCCCCTGGTCCGCCTCGCCGAGCACTGCGCCGGCCGCCGCATGCTGCTGATCCTCGACAACTGCGAACACGTCGTGGACGCCGCCGCCCACCTCGTCGACCAGCTCCTCCAACGGTGCCCGGGGCTGACCGTCCTGGCCACCAGCCGTGAACCCCTCGGCGTACCGGGGGAGTTGCTGCGCCCGGTGGAACCGCTGACGCAGCCCCACGCGCTGCGCCTGCTCGCCGACCGGGGAGCGGCCGCCCGGCCCGGTTTCACCGTCGAGGCCGACCCGGAGGCCGCCGCCGAGATCTGCCGGCGCCTCGACGGACTGCCGCTCGCGATCGAGCTGGCGGCGGCCCGGCTGCGGATGCTGACGCCCCGCCAGATCGCCGACCGGCTCGACGACCGCTTTCGGCTGCTCACCTCCGGCAGCCGCACCGTGCTGCCCCGGCAGCAGACCCTGCGCGCGGTCGTCGACTGGTCCTGGGAACTCCTCGACGAGGACGAACGGGACGTCCTGCGGCGGCTGTCGGTGTTCGCCGGTGGCTGCGACCTGGCCGCCGCCGAGGCCGTCTGCGGCCCCGCCGCACTGGAGGCGCTCGGCTCCCTCGTGGACAAGTCCCTTGTCGTGGCCGCCCCTTCGGCCGCCACCGACGGCTCCGGCGGCGAGATGCGTTACCGCCTCCTGGAGACCGTCGCCGAGTACGCCGGCGAACGGCTCGACGAGACGGGCACCCGCCCCACCGCCGAACGCGCGCACCTCACCTACTACCGCGAACTCGTCCGCCTCACCGACCCGTTGCTGCGCGGCTCAGGCCAGCGCGCCGCGATCGAGCTGCTGGAGCTGGAGTACGAGAACATCCGCACCGCGCTCAGGCACGCCGTCGCCGAGCGGGACGAGCAGGAGGCGCTCTGCCTGATCCTCTCGCTGTGCTGGTACTGGCAGATGCGCGACCTGAAGACCGACGCCCGGCACTGGTCCGCCCAGGTCAAGGAACTCGGCCCGAACCCGTTCACCGCGCCCGCGCGCCCCGTCCCGGACCTGCGCGAACGTCTCGTCGACCAGCCGCCCCCGATGAGCCCGGCAGTCCTCGACGAGGCCCGGCGCGGGGTGCACCTCGTCCATCTGGCCTGCATGGACATGGAGTTGCCCGCCTGGCAGACCTCCGAGGCACAGGAGAAGCTGCGGGTCATCAGCGCCACCTACCGGCCGGGCCAGCCGCAGACCTGCCGCTTCCCCGGCTTCATGTGGTTCTACGCCGTCCTGCTGACCGGCGACATGGACCGGCTGCGCGCCATCCTGGACGCCAACATCCGTACCTGCCGCGACCTCGGCTACACCTGGGAGCTGGCGCAGACCCTGCAGCTGCGGGCCAACCTCCTGGCCAACCGCTCCGACTGGGCGGGCGACGCGATCACGGACGCCGACGACGCGCTGGAGATCTTCGACCGGCTCGGGGACGCCTGGGGCGCTGCCGAGGCGCTCTCGGCGCGCGGTGAGTCGCTGGAACGCCGGGGCGAGTTCGCGCTCGCCGCCACGGACTACGAACGTGCCATCGAGTACGCCGAACGGCTCGGTGCCAACGCCCAGCTGGGTGTCCTCGGCGTCCGGCTCGGCGGTGTGTACATCGAGAGCGGCGACCCGGAGCGCGGCGAGAAGATGCTGTTCGACGTGCTGGATTCGGGGCGCCGTGCCGCCGCCCGCGAGGCGGTGCCCATCGCCCGCCTCTACCTCGCCGCCCGGCTCGGCCGCACTGGGCGCACGACCGAGGCCAGGGAACAGCTCACCCTGCTGCGCCAGGACTTCCACGCCGCCGACTACGTGCTCTTCGCGGGGTACGTCATCGGCGTCGAGGGCTGGTTGGAGGCGGTGTCCGGACACCACGAGGAGGCGCTGCGGCTGATGCGCAGGGCGCTGGAGCGGAGCCTGGACCGGCTGTCCCTGACGGTCGCGCCCTATATGCCCGCCGTCCATCTGGTGACCGCCGCCATATCCGTCGCGGGCGTCGACGGCGGCGACCGCGCCCGTGAGGCGGCCCGGCTCCTCGGCGCGGCCGACGCGTTGCTGCCGTCCGGACACTTCTCCAGCCCGATGGAGGCCGAGGCCCGGGCCATGGCCGAGGCGATGACCCGGGCCCGGCTGGACGACGAGGTCTACGACACCGCGTACGCCGAGGGCGGCTCCCTCACCCTGGAGGAGGCCGTCGCCCTCGTCTGACCCCTCTGCCGTACCCGTACGGGCCCGGTGGTCAGCTCTTCGTCTTGAACTTGTGGATCGCGATGGGTGCCATCACCGCTGTCAGCGCCACCGACCAGCCGAGGGTGACCAGCAGGTCGTGGGCGATGGGCCCGCCCGTCATCAGCCCGCGCGCGGCGTCCGCGAGGGACGACAGCGGGTTGTAGTCGGTGAACGTCTGCAGCCAGCCCGGCATGGACTGGGTCGGCGCGAAGATCGACGAGCCGAACTGCAGCGGGAACAGCACCAGGAAGCCCATGGCCTGCACGGACTGCGCGTTCTTCATCGTCACGCCGAGCACCAGGAAGATCCACATCAGGGACGAGCCGAAGACGACGGCCAGCCCGACCGCCCCGAACAGCCCGGGCCAGTTGGTGATGTCGAAGCCGATGAGGACACCGACGGTCAGCAGAATCGTCGTGGCGACCAGCATGCGCAGCAGTTCGACGGAGATCTTCGCGAGCAGCACCGAGGACCGGCCGATCGGCAGGGACCGGAACCGGTCCATGACGCCCTTCTGGAAGTCCTCGTTGAAGCCCGTGCCGACGCCCATGGCGATGTTCATGCCCATCATCGCCATCAGGCCCGGCACCACGTACTGCACGTACTGCTCCTGGCCGCCGCCCAGCGCCTGCCCGATGGAGCCGCCGAAGACGTAGACGAAGAGCAGGGTGAACACGATCGGCATCAGCACCGCGTCGAACATCGACTCCGGGTCCTGCCGGATCCACAGCAGATTGCGGCGGACGAGCGCCCCGGTGTGCCGGGCGTGGGCCCGCAGCCCGATCCGGCCGTCGGCCTCGCCCGTGGTGGGCAGGGTGGTGGCACTCATACGGCGGCCTCCTCGTACGCGGGGGTCGGGGTGGTGTCCTGCGGGGCACTGGCCTTGTGACCGGTGAGCGACAGGAACACCTCGTCCAGGCTGGGCAGTTCGGTGCTGATCGAGGCGATGGTGACGCCGCGCGCGGTGATCGCGCCGACGACGGCGGTCAGTTGCTCGTCGCTGAGGATCGGCACGTGGAGGGTGCCGGTCCCGGTGTCCACGGTGGTGGTGGCGAGCCCGGTGATCCCCAGGTCGTCCAGCTTCGTGGCCAGTGGACGCAGGTGCACAGGGTCGGCCGTCCGGACCCGCAGAGTACGGCCGCCGACCTGGGCCTTCAGCTCCTCGATCCGGCCGCCGGCGATCACCTTGCCCCGGTCGATCACGGTCAGCTCGGAGGCCAGCTGCTCGGCCTCCTCCATGTACTGGGTGGTCAGCAGCACGGTCACACCGTCACTGACCATCCGCTTCACCTCGGCCCACACCTCGTTGCGGGTGTGCGGGTCCAGGCCGGTCGTCGGCTCGTCCAGGTACAGCACGGCCGGGCTGCCGATCATGGACGCGGCCAGGTCGAGCCGCCGCCGCATACCGCCGGAGTACGTCCCCGCCGGGCGCCCGGCCGCCTCGGTGAGCGAGAACCGCTCCAGCAGACCGGTAGCGCGGCTCTTCGCCTCCTTGCGGGGCAGGTCGAGCAGACGGCCGATCATGTACAGGTTCTCGAAGCCGGAGAGCTTCTCGTCCACGGACGCGTACTGGCCGGTCAGGCCGATGACCCGACGCAGCTGGCGCGGCTGCCGTACGACGTCGTACCCGGCCACGATCGCGTGTCCCGCGTCCGGTGTGATCAGTGTGGACAGGCACCGTACGAGCGTGGTCTTGCCGGCCCCGTTCGGGCCGAGCACGCCCATCACCGTGCCCTCCCGCACATCCAGGTCGACACCGTCCAGCGCCCTGGTCTCCCCGTAGTGCTTGACCAGCCCCCGCACGGCGACAGCGCCCTTCGCGCCGCTGGCGTTCTTGTCGATTCGTGTCATGAGAACGACGGTCCCAGCCCTCACCGACAAACCACCGACAGGTCGCCGACACGGGGGTAGGGGGCCGGGCGCGGTAGGGGGTGGGGGGTTCGGTTCGTCAGCGGGTGCGGGTGAGTGGGGGCCGTTCGCGCAGTTCCCCGCGCCCCTGAAAAGCAGGGGCTGCGCCCCGTGCTTTTCATCCCGCAGCCCCGTCGCCTTTCAGGCCCGCAGGGCCATGGTCTTTCAGGCCCGCAGGGGCCTGGTCTTTAGGGGCGCGGGGAACTGCGCGAGAAGCCCCACTCACCCGCACCCGCCGACGAAACCGCACCCCCACCCCGCTGGGCCCCCGGCCAAAAACAAAGCTGCGGCCCGCCGACGGGGGAAGATCGGCGGGCCGCAGTCGTACCGCTATGGCTCAGTGAAGTCTCCGCGCCTAGTGGACGGAGTGCTCCTCCAGCGGGAACGTCCCACCCACGACGTCCTCCGCGAACGCCTTCGCCGCGTCGCCCATGACCGTCCGCAGGTCCGCGTACTTCTTGACGAACTTCGGCACCCGCCCACCCGTCAGCCCGAGCATGTCGGTCCACACGAGCACCTGCGCGTCGGTCTCGGGCCCGGCGCCGATGCCGACCGTCGGGATGTGGAGCACCCGGGTGACCTCCGCCGCCAGCTCCGCCGGGACCAGCTCCAGGACGACCGCGAACGCGCCCGCGTCCTGGACGGCCTTGGCGTCGCGCAGCAACTGCTGCGCGGCCTCCTCGCCGCGTCCCTGCACGCGGTAGCCCATCGCGTTGACGGACTGCGGCGTGAGGCCGATGTGGGCCATCACGGGGATGCCCGACTCGACCAGCAGCTCGATCTGGCGGTGCGAGCGCTCGCCGCCCTCCAGCTTGACCGCGCCGACCCCGGCCTCCTTGACCAGCCGGGTCGCCGAGCGCAGCGCCTGCACCGGGCCCTCCTGGTAGGAGCCGAAGGGCAGGTCGCCCACGATCAGGGCGCGGCTGGTGCCCCGTACGACGGCAGCGGACAGCATGGTCATCTCGTCGAGGGTGACGGGCACGGTCGACTCGTACCCGAGGTGGCAGTTGCCCGCCGAGTCGCCGACGAGCATCACCGGGATGCCGGCCTCGTCGAAGACGGACGCGGTCATCGCGTCGTAGGCGGTGAGCATGGGCCACTTCTCGCCGCGCTCCTTGGCGAGGGCGATGTCCCGGACGGTGATACGGCGTGTGCCCTTGCCCCCGTACAGCGCCTTGCTGCCGTCGGAGGGCTTCGTCTGGGCAGCCGAAAGCTGCGTCATCGCTCAGCTCCTTCATGTCATCTCGAGGCACCCTGACGGCGTCCCCGGACCACATCCATGGTGGCACCTAGGACAAGGGAGGGCTAGGGCGGGTACCTGTGACCGTTCAGGCACCGGTGCGGCCGCATGGCGGCGCGGGGGAGCCGGGTGCAAGATTTACGATACGAGACGGTCCCGTATCGAAATAGGTCTAGAGTCGACGACATGACTACCGCAGTCCCTGACTCCCGCATACCGGCGGCCGTGCACCGTCGCCGCTGGGTGATCCTCGGTGTACTGATGCTGAGCCTGCTGATCGTGGTGCTCGACAACTCGATCCTCAACGTCGCCATCAAGACGATCTCCACCCCGGCTCCCACCGGGCTGGGCGCCACCCAGAGCGAGCTGGAGTGGGCGATCAACGCCTACACGCTGGTCTTCGCGGGGCTGTTGTTCTCCGCCGGTCTCCTCGGCGACCGCCTCGGCCGCAAGAAGGTGCTGCTCGGCGGACTCGTCGTCTTCGGCGTCGGCTCGGCGCTGGCCGCCCTGTCGGGCTCCCCGGGCGAGCTGATCGCCTTCCGCGCGGTGATGGGTCTCGGCGCCGCCTTCGTGATGCCCGCCACCCTCGCCGTCCTGATGAACGTCTTCGAGCGCGACGAGCAGCCGAAGGCCATCGGTATCTGGGCGGGCGGCGTGGGCCTCGCCATCGCCATCGGCCCGATCACCGGCGGCCTCCTGCTGGACCACTTCTGGTGGGGCTCGGTCTTCCTGGTCAACGTGCCGATCGTCGTCCTCGCCCTCGGCCTGATGCTCTGGCTGGTCCCCGACTCGCGCGACCCGGACCCCGGCCGGATCGACCCGATCGGCGTCCTGCTCTCCGTCGTCGGTCTCGTCCTGCTGGTCTACGGCATCATCCGCGGCGGTCAGCTCGCCGACTTCACCGACGTCACGGTCCTCGCGACCAGCGCGGCCGGCCTCGCGGTCCTCGCCGCCTTCGTCGTCCACGAGAAGCGCAGCGACCACCCGTCCATCGACATGTCGTTCTTCAGGAACAAGGTCTTCTCGACCGCCATCGGCGTCATCGGCGTGGTCTTCTTCGCGCTGATGGGCGTGACCTTCTTCTCCGTCTTCTACACCCAGACCGTACGCGGCTACTCCCCGCTCCAGACCGGTCTGCTGATGCTCCCGCTGGCCGTCGCGCAGCTCGTCTTCGCGCCCCGCGCACGCCTCGCCGTCGACCGGTTCGGCGACAGCGCGGTGTGCACGGCGGGCATGACGCTGATCGCCGCGATGCTGGCCGCGTTCGCCGTGCTCGACGCGGACACCCCGATCTGGATCCTCGAAGTCGTCTTCTTCCTCATGGGGGTCGGCATGGCCCATGTGATGACCCCGCTGAGCGTCGTCATCATGCAGGCCCTGCCGCGCGAGAAGGCCGGCTCCGCGTCCGCGCTCAGCAACACCTTCCGCCAGGTCGGCGGCGCGCTCGGCATCGCCGTCCTCGGCTCGGTGCTCTCCACCGCCTACCGCGGCGGCATCGAGGACGAACTGCCCGCCGGCGCCCCGCACGCCGCCGCCGAGTCCATCGAGGCCACCCTCGCGCTCGCCGCCCGGCTCGGCGACCGCGGCGAGGCCCTGGTCACCCCGGCCCACGACGCGTTCCTGCACGCCATGCACGTGACCGCCCTGTGCGGGGCCGGAGTCGCCCTGCTCGGCGCGGTGGCCATGGCGGTGTTCCTGCCGGGACGGTCGCGGGGCGGCCAAGAGGGCAAGGAGGAGACGGAGTTGGTGGCCGCCGACCACTGACGGACAATCGGATCGGCGCGCGACCGGGTCGAACCGGCGCGCGAGTGAGCCGCACCGGCCCACGAGCGGACCGGACCAGCACACGAGAGACGGAGTCGACCTTGAGCCTCGCCGAGAGCCACGCCGACGACGGGCGGGTCCGGGACGGCAGCCCCGTACGCGGACGGCCCCGCAGCGAGGCCGTGGAGCGCTCCATCATCGAGGGCGTGATGAAGCTCCTCGAAGAGGGCGTGCCGCTCGCCGAGTTGTCGATCGAGCGGGTGGCGCGCACCGCCGGCGTGGGCAAGGCGACCATCTACCGCCGCTGGAGCGGCAAGGAGGCGCTCTTCGTCGACGTACTGCGTGCCGCCGAGCCCCCGGACCCGGTGCTGCCCGGCACCTCGATGCGCGACGACCTGGTCGTCTTCCTGGAGGCGGCCCGCAGGCGAGGTCTGCTCAACCGGCCCTCGGCGATCCTGTACAACGTCATCGCCCAGATGAAGAGCAGCCCCAAGATCTGGGACGCCTACCACGCGGACGTCGTCGCCCCCCGTCGCCGGGCCCTCGCCGACGTCCTGCGCCGGGGCCGGGACAACGGCGAACTCCGCCCGGACGTCGACATCGACCTCGTCGGCGACCTCGTCTTCGGCCCCATGCTGGTCCGCACCGTCATGCGCCCGGACGCCCCGCTCCCCGAGAGCCTGGCGGAGGACATCGTCGACACGGTGCTCGAAGGGCTGCGTCCGGCTGCGAGGTGAGTCACAGCGATGTGCGCGTTTCGTTACAGACGTCGGGGCCTGTCCACCGGTTCGGAACTCCGAACAGCGGGTTGTGCGTCCTTGTGCCCGTACGACCGCCCGGTGACGGCGGGAACGAAGGCAATCATCCCCTAGGGTCTTCAGAGCGCGGGGGGTAGAAGTGCACGGCAGGCAGTGAGGCGACGGTATGGCGCAGGCGTACATGACGGAGACGGGCGGCGGCGGCACGGGTCAGGGCCGCGAACAATCCCGGTTCCGGCGCCTGTTCGGCCGCCTCTTCGGCGGATGGAGAGGAGACCGGCGGATCTGGCGGCGCGGCATCGTCCTCGCGGTCCTCGCCGTTCTCGTCGCCCTGGTGATGGTGTTGCACGCCCAGGTCCCCAACACCGTGGGCAACCTGGGGAGTCTGACCGAGACGTTCCTGCCCTGGGCCGGTCTCGCGATCCCGCTGCTGCTGATCCTCGCCCTGGTCCGCAAATCGGCCACCGCGCTCATCGCGCTCCTGGTGCCCACGGTCGTCTGGCTGAACACCTTCGGCGGACTGGTCACCAGCAAGACCGGCACCGGCGGTGACCTCGCCGTCGTCACCCACAACGTCAACGCGGACAACACCGACCCGTCCGGCACGGCCCGCGAGGTGGCCGCCTCCGGGGCGGACGTGGTGGCGCTGGAGGAACTCACCGAGCACGCGGTGCCGGTGTACGAGAGGGCGCTCGCGGCGACGTACCCGTACCACGAGGTCGTCGGCACGGTCGGGCTGTGGAGCAAGTACCGGATGAGCGACACCAAGGCCGTCGACATCAAGCTCGGTTGGGAGCGCGCGATGCGCTCGACGGTGGCGGCACCGGACGGGCCGGTCGCCGTCTACGTCGCCCATCTCCCCTCGGTGCGGGTGAAGCTGGAGGCCGGGTTCACCGCCCGCCAGCGCGACAAGAGCGCCAACGCCCTCGGCGAGGCCATCGCCGACGAGCCGATCCAGCAGGTCGTCCTCCTCGGCGACCTCAACGGCACCATGAACGACCGCGCCCTGAACGCCGTCACCGCCCAGATGCGCTCCACCCAGGGCGCCGCGGGCAACGGCTTCGGCTTCAGCTGGCCGGCGTCGTTCCCGCTGGCCCGTATCGACCAGATCATGGTCCGGGGCATGGAGCCGAAGGCGTCCTGGACCCTGCCGGAGACCGGAAGCGACCATCTGCCGGTGGCGGCGCGGGTGACGATCGACACGCCCGGACACTGACGGCGCAGGTGGGGCGGGTGAGGGGCACAGGGGAATACACGCCTGGTTGGAGTTTGTTCCGTCATTGAACATACGATGGAACGGAACCGATTCCTTCCTTTCCTTCCCTCTGCCCTACCGCACCCTTTGAAAGGTCTCTCCGCCATGCCCTTGGCCCTGCTCGCTCTCGCCGTAGGCGCCTTCGGAATCGGCACGACCGAGTTCGTCATCATGGGCCTCCTCCCCGAGGTCGCCGCCGACCTCGGCATCTCGATCCCCGCCGCAGGCCACCTCGTCTCGGCGTACGCGCTCGGTGTCGTCATCGGCGCCCCGCTGCTCGCGGCGGCCACCGCCCGGCTGCCCCGCCGCAAGGTCCTGATCGGGCTGATGCTCCTCTTCGTCGCCGGCAACGCGCTCTCCGCCCTCGCCCCCGACGAGCACTGGCTGCTCGCCGCCCGCTTCCTCAGCGGTCTGCCGCACGGTGCCTTCTTCGGCGTCGGCGCGGTCGTCGCGACCGGCCTCGTGGCGCCGGAACGCAAGGCCCGCTCGGTCTCGCTGATGTTCCTGGGCCTGACGCTCGCCAACGTCGCCGGCGTCCCCGCCGCGACCCTCGTCGGCCAGCACTTCGGCTGGCGGATCACCTTCCTCGGCGTGAGCGCGATCGGCCTGGCCGCCATCGCCTCCCTCGCCCTCCTGCTGCCGAACGACCGCACGGAGGCCCCCTCCGCCGGTCTGCGCGGCGAACTGGGCGCCCTGCGTTCCCTGCCCGTCTGGCTCGCCCTCGGCACGACCGTCGCCGGCTTCGGCGCCCTCTTCTCCGCCTACAGCTACATCACGCCGATGCTCACGGACTCCGCCGGGTTCGCCGAGACCAGCGTGACCATGCTGCTCGCGCTGTTCGGCGTGGGGGCGACCATCGGAAACCTGGCCGGCGGCCGCCTCGCCGACCACTCCCTGCGCGGCACCCTCTTCGGCGGCCTCGCGTCCCTGATCCTCGTGCTGGCCCTCTTCCCGGTGCTCATGTCCGCGCAGTGGAGCGCCGCCCTGGCCGTCCTCCTCCTCGGCGTCGCCGCCTTCGCCACCGGCTCGCCCCTCCAGCTGATGGTCATGGAGAAGGCCGCCGGCGCCCCCTCCCTCGCCTCCTCCGCCAACCAGGCCGCCTTCAACCTCGCCAACGCCGGCGGCGCCTGGATCGGCGGCCTCACCCTGACCGCCGGCCTCGGCACGACGGCCCCGGCGAGCGCGGGCGCGGCCCTCGCACTGATCGGCCTGGCGGTAGCGGCAGCGGCCTACACCGTCGACACCCGCCGGAGCCGGACGACCACTCCCGCCCCGGGACGCGGCCGCGTGGTGGCGTCCCATGTACCGGGGGAGTCGCAGCCGGTACGGGTCTGAAGCGGACGAGACTGAAGCGGTACGAGTCTGCAGCGGTACGGGTGGGTGCGTAAATGCCTCGCCCCGAGCCGCTTCCGGTTCTACCCTCACGGCCATGACGGCACACGACACGACCGAGGACGCGCGGCTCGCCCCCAGCGACGGGACACCGGTGATCAGACGGGAGACCACCGACGACCACCGAGCGGTGCGCGACGTCCACACGCGCGCCTTCGGTGACGACGAGCCGGTTCCAGGGCTCGTGGAGGCGTTGCGCGTCGCGGAGGCCGCGGTGGCGCCGTTGTCGTTCGTCGCCACCGTGGACGGCCGGGTCGTCGGGCACGTGCTGCTGAGCGCGGCGCGCCTGGACGCTCCGCGGCGGATCGTGGACGTCTTCACCCTGTCGCCGCTGGGCGTGCTCCCCGAGTTCCAGCGTCAGGGCATCGGCACCCGGCTCGTCGCGCACGCCCTCGCGGCGGCGGACGTCCGGGGCGTGCCGCTGGTCTTCCTGGAGGGGTCACCGCACTACTACGGCACGCGCGGCTTCGAGGGCGCCGTCGCGGCGGGCTTCCGTCCGCCGTCGCTGCGCATCCCCGAAGCCGCGTTCCAGGTCGCCCGTCTGTCCGCGCACGAGCCGTGGATGACAGGCACCTTCGTCTACTCGGAGCCCTTCTGGGCCCTCGACTGCGTCGGCCTGAGGGACCCCGAGGCCTGAGGGACCTGAATTCTTGACGGACCCGGAGGCCCGAGGGACCCGCCCTCCTCAGGCCTCGGCCCGGCGGCCTGGCGCCCCGGTGCCTACGCCTGCTCGCGCCACCGGTTCGTGATCGGCAGCCGGCGGTCCTTGCCGAAGCCCTTCGGGGAGATCTTCGTGCCCGGCGGGTACTGGCGCCGCTTGTACTCGGCGGTGTCGACCATGCGGAGCGTCCTGGTGACCAGCTCCCGGTCGAAACCGGCGGCGACGATCGCGTCGGCGCCCTGGTCGCGGTCGACGTACAGCGCGAGGATCGCGTCCAGGACCGGGTAGTCCGGGAGGGAGTCCGTGTCGACCTGACCGGGGCGCAGTTCCGCGCTCGGGGGCTTGGAGATGGAGTTCTCCGGGATCGGCGGGGTCTGGCCCCGCTCCACGGCCGCCCGGTTGCGCCACTCGGCGAGGCGGAAGATCGACGTCTTGTACACGTCCTTGATGGGGCCGTACGCGCCCACCGAGTCGCCGTAGAGCGTCGAGTACCCCACCGCCAGCTCGGACTTGTTGCCCGGCGCGAGCACGATGTGGCCCTCCTGGTTGGAGATCGCCATCAGCAGCGTGCCGCGCAGACGCGACTGGAGGTTCTCCTCGGCCAGGCCCGTCAGCTCGGTCGACGCCATATAGGCGTCGAACATGGGCTCGATCGGGACCGTGCGGAAGTTCAGACCCGTCCGCCGCGCCAGCTCCGCCGCGTCACCCTTGGAGTGGTCCGAGGAGTACTTCGACGGCATGGACACGCCGTACACGTTCTGCGCGCCCAGCGCGTCGCACGCGATCGCCGCGACGAGCGCCGAGTCGATACCCCCGGAGAGCCCGATCAGGACCGACGAGAAGCCGTTCTTCGCGGCGTACGCCCGCAGGCCGACCACCAGCGCCGAGTACACCTCCTCGTCGTCGTCGAGGCGCTCCGCGTACCCGCCGGTCAGCTCCGGCTCGTACGCGGGCAGCGGCTCCTCGGAGAGGACGAGCCGGTCGATGCGCAGCCCGTCGTCGACGACCCCCGTCACGGGTTGGGCGGCCGCCGCCGGGAGGTCCAGGTCCAGGACCACACAGCCCTCCGCGAACTGCGGCGCCCGCGCGACCACTTCGCCGTGCCGGTCGACGACGATCGAGTCACCGTCGAAGACCAGCTCGTCCTGGCCGCCGATCATCGCCAGGTACGCGGTGGTGCAGCCGGCCTCCTGGGCGCGCTTGCGCACCAGTTCGAGCCGGGTGTCGTCCTTGTCGCGCTCGTACGGCGAGGCGTTGATGGAGAGCAGCAGCCCTGCCCCGGCGGACCGGGCGGCAGGGACGCGGCCGCCGTCCTGCCAGAGGTCCTCGCAGATGGCGAGGGCGATGTCGACGCCGTGCAGCCGCAGCACCGGCATGGTGTCGCCGGGCACGAAGTAGCGGAACTCGTCGAACACGCCGTAGTTGGGGAGGTGGTGCTTGGCGTAGGTGAGCGCCACCTCGCCCCGGTGCAGCACCGCGCCCGCGTTCCGGGGCGCCCCGGCCGGCTGGCCGTACTTCGGCGCGGCGGACTCGGAACGGTCCAGGTAGCCGACGATCACCGGCAGCTCCCCGAAGCCCTCGTCGGCGAGCCGCGCGGCCAGCGCCTTCAGCGCGGCACGGGACGCCTCCACGAAGGACTGGCGCAGCGCCAGGTCCTCGACGGGGTACCCGGTCAGCACCATCTCCGGGAACGCCACCAGATGCGCTCCCTGCTCGGCTGAGTGCCGGGTCCAGCGGACCACCGCCTCGGCGTTTCCGGCGAGATCGCCGACGGTCGAGTCGATCTGATTCAAAGCGAGACGAAGTTGAGGCACGCGGCCCAGTGTAATCGTCAGAGCGACGCAATGGGGTGTGGGGCGCCCCACGTTCGCGGTCGCCCCACCACCACCACCGCCGCCGCACGGATGGCCCGTCAGGAGCGCGGCGTGGCGCCCCGCTCCTTGAGCATGCCGGTCATCAAGGAGATCTCGGACTCCTGGGCGTTCACCATGCCCTGGGCGAGCTTCTTCTCGACGCCGACGGTGCACTTGGCGACACAGCCCTCGGCCATGTGGATGCCGCCCTTGTGGTGGTCCGTCATCAACTGGAGGAAGAAGACCTCGGCCTGCTTGCCGTTCAGCTTGCCGAGCTTCTCCATCTCGGCGTTGGTCGCCATCCCGGGCATCAGCGAGCCGTCCTCGCCGGAGGCCATGTCACCCATGCCCATCCAGGCCATCGGCTTCTCGGACGACACCTTCGGCAGGCCCCACAGATCGAGCCAGCCGATCATCATGCCGCGCTGGTTGGCCTGCGTCTGCGCGATGTCGTACGCGAGCCGCCGGACCTCCTCGTCGTCCGTCCGGTCGCGCACGATGTACGACATCTCCACGGCCTGCTGGTGATGGACGGCCATGTCCCGGGCGAACCCCGCGTCGGCGGAGTCGGCGGCGGGGGCCTTCAGCCCGGAGTCGTCACCGTCGGCGACCGCGTACGTGATCGCCCCGGCCGCGACGAGCACCGCCGCGGCCCCGGAGGCGATCCAACCGATGTGCTTCATGCTTCCCACTGTGCCAGGCCCGCTGTCGTCACTCACTCGTCACTCGTCACTCGTCACTCGTCGCTCGTCGCTGGTCGGTCGTCGCTCGCCGGCCGTCAGGAGACGCCGTTGGTGCAGGCGGCACCCGGCTCGGGCGTCTGCTCGCCCTGGACGTAGGTCTCGAAGAACTTGTCGACGTTCGGGTCCTTCGCGCTGGTCACCGTGCGCTGGTGGCCCCACGCGCTGAGCATGATCGGGTCCTTCTGGTCCTCGACCGGGCTCATCAGCGTGTACGGGGTCTTCTTGACCTTCTCCGTGAGCGCCTTGACGTCGGCCTCGGAGGCCTTGCTGTTGTACGTCACCCAGACCGCGCCGTGCTCCAGCGAGTGCACGGCGTTCTCGTTCTTGATGGCCTTGTCGTAGACGTCGCCGTTGCAGTTCTGCCAGACCGGGTTGTGGTCGCCGCCCACCGGGGGCGCCATCGGGTACTTCACGGTCTTGGTGACGTGGTTCTGGGAGAGCTTGGTGCTCCAGGTCTTCACGCCGTCCGAGCCGGTCTCCCACTTGCCGGTCGACTTGGAGTCACCGGCCACGCTGTCGCTGCCGTTGTCGTCGGACTGCGAGCGGATCAGGACCGTCCCGCCCACGACGAGGCCGGCGACTATCAGCACGCTGGCGCCGATCGTGAGGATCCGGTTCCGGCGCTCACGGGAACGCTCGGCACGGCGCATCGCCTCGATGCGCGCCTTGCGGTCCCCGCTGCTGTTGGTCTTGGCGGCCATGGGATGTGTCCTTAGTGGGGGATGGGTCGGATGGGACGGTCGGATCGACTGATCGTAATTTGATCCGCTCCCTCTCGTAAACGAGGGATCCCGTCTCCCATGCTGCCCGCAGGCCACGGATGCCGCGCGGTTTCCGGGGCACACGTGACGGGCGTCCGGCGGATGTCGGCCCACTCGGGCGTTACGGATGTCGGCGCGAGCAGGCAAGATGGGCGGCAGAGCGGTTGAGCGGCGGTGCGAGCGGTACACCTGCCGTACGCCGGGCGTTCGACCGGAGGCCGCTCGGTGGATCAAGGTGCGCAACGCGCACGAAATGGTGTTGTGGTGGGATGCTCAGGTGCCCGACCGCCTCCCGTGGCTCGGGAGCAAGGCGGCCTGACCAGCAAGGAATGGGTGGAAGCGGAAGATGGACAAGCAGCAGGAGTTCGTGCTCCGTACGTTGGAGGAGCGCGACATCCGTTTCGTACGCCTGTGGTTCACGGACGTGCTGGGCTTCCTGAAGTCCGTGGCCGTGGCCCCCGCCGAGCTGGAACAGGCGTTTGACGAGGGCATCGGCTTCGACGGCTCGGCCATCGAGGGCTTCGCACGCGTATACGAATCCGACATGATCGCCAAGCCGGACCCGTCGACCTTCCAGGTCCTGCCGTGGCGCGCCGAGGCCCCGGGCACCGCCCGGATGTTCTGCGACATCCTCATGCCGGACGGCTCCCCGTCCTTCGCGGACCCCCGGTACGTGCTGAAGCGGGCCCTGGCCAAGGCCTCCGACCTGGGCTTCACCTTCTACACCCACCCGGAGATCGAGTTCTTCCTGCTGAAGGACAAGCCGACGGACGGCTCCCGCCCGACCCCGGCCGACAACTCCGGGTACTTCGACCACACCCCGCAGAACGTCGGCATGGACTTCCGCCGCCAGGCGATCACCATGCTGGAGTCCATGGGCATCTCGGTCGAGTTCTCCCACCACGAGGGTGCCCCGGGCCAGCAGGAGATCGACCTGCGGTACGCGGACGCGCTCTCCACGGCCGACAACATCATGACGTTCCGCCTGGTCATGAAGCAGGTGGCGCTGGAGCAGGGCGTCCAGGCGACCTTCATGCCCAAGCCGTTCTCCGAGCACCCGGGCTCGGGCATGCACACCCACCTCTCCCTCTTCGAGGGCGACCGGAACGCGTTCTACGAGTCCGGCGCGGAGTACCAGCTCTCCAAGGTCGGCCGCTCCTTCATCGCCGGCCTGCTGAAGCACGCCGCCGAGATCGCCGCCGTGACCAACCAGTGGGTCAACTCCTACAAGCGGATCTGGGGCGGCACCGAGCGCACCGCCGGGGCCGGCGGCGAGGCCCCCTCGTACATCTGCTGGGGCCACAACAACCGCTCCGCCCTGGTCCGCGTCCCCATGTACAAGCCCGGCAAGACGGGCTCGGCCCGGGTCGAGGTCCGCTCCCTGGACTCCGGCGCGAACCCCTACCTGGCCTACGCCATGCTCCTGGCCGCCGGCCTCAAGGGCATCGAGGAGGGCTACGAGCTGCCGCCGGGCGCCGAGGACGACGTCTGGGCCCTCTCGGACGCCGAGCGCCGCGCCATGGGCATCGAGCCCCTCCCGCAGAACCTCGGCGAGGCACTCTCCCTCATGGAACGCAGCAACCTCGTCGCCGAGACCCTCGGCGAACACGTCTTCGACTTCTTCCTGCGCAACAAGCGCCAGGAGTGGGAGGAGTACCGCTCCGAGGTCACGGCCTTCGAACTGCGGAAGAACCTGCCGGTGCTGTAGCCGCAGGTCAGGGCGGGTTTCCCGCTGGGACGGCACGTGGGGCCGACGGTCGTGGACCGTCGGCCCCACGCCGTGGGACGCACCGGTTAGCGCAGCACGCGGTGGCGGAGGTAGACGACCTTCCCGGCGATGGGGCGGGACTCGACGAGTTCCAGGTCCACGCGGCGTTCGTCCCGGGGGAAGAAGGGGATGCCGCCGCCGACCAGCACCGGGTAGACGACGGCCCGGTACTCGTCGATCAGGCCCGCCTCGGCGGCCTGGGCGGCGAGGGTCGCGCCGCCGATCGCGATGTCGCCCTCGCCCGGCTCGGCCCGCAGCCGGGCGATCTCCTCCGCCACACCGCCGGAGGCCAGGCGGGCCTGGCCCTCCACCGCCGACAGCGTCCTGGAGAACACCACCTTCGGGAGCGGATTCCAGAGCGCGATCCATTCGCGCTCCGCGTCGCCGAGCGCGGGGTCCTGGTCGGCGGTCTCCCAGTACAGCATCGTCTCGTACAGCCGCCGTCCCATCAGGTGGACGCCGACGTCCCGGATCTCGTCGATCCAGAAGCGGAAGACCTCCGGTTCGGGCCCCGACCAGTCGAAGCTGCCGTCCGGCCCGACGATGTAGCCGTCCAGGGAGATGTTCATCGAATAGGTCACGCTGCGCATCAGGAGTCCTCCTTGGTGACGGATCCGACAGTACGGCCGGCGGACGCCCCCCGCGATGCACACAGCGATGCACACGGTGATGCACACCGCGAAGGCCGTCGACCGCGAAGGCTGCCGACCGCGAAGGTCGTCGTCGCGTCGCGCCGGGCTCAGCGCGTAGTGCGCAGGCCGTCCAGTGCCGGGGGCAGTGGATAGACGCGTTCGGCGGGGAACAGGCGCTGGGCCTTCGCGGTCTGCCCGGACCGCACCAGGGCCGCGGCCTTGTGGACCCGGGGGGTGAGGTCCGTGAGGCCGACGACCCACTCGTCGGTGAAGGTCCGGATCAGATGGCGGCCGATGCCGACCTGGATGCTGTAGTGGTTCAGCGCGGCCCCACGCGCCGAACGCTCCGGGTCCCACTGGACATGGACGGCGGCCCGGGCCACCGCCGCCGGGTCCGCCGTCGTCAGCACCGCCCGTGACAGCGCCTCCTCCCACCCCTCGCGGCTGAGCCGCACCGCGAGCACCCGCTCCTGGCCGGACTTGCCGGCCCAGTTGCTGCGGTGCATCAGCCACAGGAACGACGGCTTGATCCACGTCATCCGGCGGAACGAGAACGGCTCGACGAACCGGCCCGCCCGCAGCGCCGCGTCGGCGATCGCGGGCGCGTACGCCTGGTACACCACGATTGTGCGGGCGTCGTAGTCGGCACGGATCTCGTACGGGGGAGCCATGCCCGGCACCCTGCCAGCCGCCGGGCGGCGGCCGCGAGCGAATATCCCCGCCCGGCGGCCGCGGCCGGGCTACTGACGGTCCGCCAGCTCCGCCAGCACCTGGTGCAGCGGCTCCGTGGCCCTGCGCCGGTACTCCTGGATCGACCAGCCGTTGCCGTCCGGGTCCTTGAAGTACATGAAGGTGGCGCCGTCGTCGGGGGTGTACTGGACGGGATCGGAGACGTCGAGGCCGCGTTCGCGGAGCTCGGCGTGGGCGGCCTTGATGTCGGCGACGCAGAGCTGCAGGCCCTGGTAGGAGCCGGGGGTCGGCGTGGTCTCGCCCTGTGCCATGTCCCAGATGGCGTCGCCGAGGGCGATCGAACAGCCGGAGCCCGGGGGAGTCAGCTGGACGATACGCATCCCCGGCATGACCTCCTGGTCGATGTCGACGTGGAAACCGACCTTGTCCCGGTAGAAGTCCCGGGCCCGGTCGATGTCGCTCACCGGCAGCGGAATCACTTCGAGCGTGTACTGCATCCCTCGTCCTCCAAGTCGCCTTCGACTTCTCGCCTCGGCCGTACCGCCATCGCGTCCGGAGGTACGGCTCCCCCTACCGAAGCCGAAAACCGCGCCGGGCGCCACCGAGAACCCGAAAGCCCGCCCCCGCCGCGCCGCCCACGGCCACGAATGCTCGTGCTCCATTGGCGGGGCTCGCGTGGCTCACCCCCCGTAGAACAGCTCGTCCACCACCGCCCGAGCCCGTCGTGTGATGCGGCGGTAGTCGTCGAGCATGTCGCCCACATGGCCGGGACCGTACCCCAAGTACCGGCCCACGGCGGCGAGTTCGCGGCCATGGGAGGGGAACGTGTCGCCCGCGCGGCCCCGTACGAGCATCACCGCGTTGCGGACGCGGGTGGCCAGGACCCAGGCCTCGTCCAGGATGGCCGCGTCCTCGGCGCCCACCAGGCCGGCCTCGCGGGCGGCGGCCAGGCCCGCGCGGGTACGGGTCGTGCGCAGGCCCGACTCGCGGTGGCCGTGCTGGAGTTGGAGCAGCTGGACGGTCCACTCGACGTCGGAGAGGCCGCCGCGGCCGAGCTTGGTGTGCAGGGTCGGATCGGCACCGCGCGGCATCCGCTCCGACTCCATGCGGGCCTTGATGCGCCGGATCTCGCGCACGGCGTCGTCGCCGAGTCCGTCCGCCGGGTAGCGCAGCGGATCGACGAGGTCGATGAAGCGGCGGCCCAGCTCCGCGTCCCCGGCGACCGGTTCGGCGCGCAGCAGGGCCTGCGACTCCCACACCAGGGACCACCGGCGGTAGTAGGCCTCGTACGACTTCAGCGTCCGTACGAGCGGGCCGGTCTTGCCCTCGGGGCGCAGGTCCGCGTCGATGAGGAGGGGCGGGTCGGCGCTCGGGAGCTGGAGCAGGCGGCGCATCTCAGAGACGACCGCGTTCGCGGCGCGGGAGGCCTCCTGTTCGTCGGTGCCCTCGCGCGGCTCGTGGACGAACAGGACGTCGGCGTCGGAGCCGTAGCCCAGTTCGTGACCGCCGAAGCGGCCCATGCCGATCACCGCGAAACGGGTGGGGAGCGTGTCGCCCCAGCCCTCGCGGACCACGGCTCGCAGGGTGCCGGCGAGGGTCGCGGCCGTGAGGTCGGAGACCGCGCCGCCGACGAGGTCCACGAGGGCACCCTGGTCGGCGGTCGCCGGCGTCGACTCGGTGCCGTAGGAGCCGACGATGTCCATGGCGGCCGTACGGAACAGTTCCCGGCGGCGGACGCCACGCGCGGCCGTGACGCCCTGCTGGGCGCCGTCGGCCCGGCCGACGGCGGCGAGGATCTCCTGCTCCAGGTGGGCGCGCTCACGGGCTTCGAGACCGCCGGCGCCACCGGCGACCCCGTCCCCGTCACCGAGCAGCGAGACCGCCTCGGGGGCGCGCAGGAGCAGGTCGGGTGCCAGGCGCCCCGCGGACAGCACGCGCGCCAGGTTCTCCGCCGCCGCGCCCTCGTCCCGCAACAGCCGGAGATACCAGGGGGTTCGGCCGAGCGCGTCGGAGACCTTGCGGAAGTTGAGCAGGCCGGCGTCCGGGTCGGCGGAGTCGGCGAACCACCCCAACAGCACGGGCAGCAGCGTGCGTTGGATGGCCGCCTTGCGGGAGACGCCGGAGGCCAGGGCCTCCAGGTGGCGCAGGGCCGAGGCCGGGTCGGCGTAGCCGAGGGCGACGAGGCGCTCGCGGGCCGCGTCGGCGCTCAACCTGGTCTCACCGGGGGCGAGTTGGGCGACGGCGTCGAGGAGCGGGCGGTAGAAGATCTTCTCGTGCAGCCGTCGTACGACGGCCGCGTGGCGCCGCCACTCGCGGTTCAGCTCGGCGACCGGATCGGTGCGCAGACCGAGGGAACGGCCGATCCGCCGCAGGTCGTCGTCGCCCTCGGGGACGAGGTGGGTGCGGCGCAGCCGGTAGAGCTGGATACGGTGCTCCATGGAGCGCAGGAAGCGGTAGGCCGCGTCGAGTTGGGCCGCGTCCGCCCGCCCCACGTATCCGCCGGCGGCCAGCGCGCCCAGCGCGTCGAGGGTGGTCCCGCTGCGCAGGGAGGTGTCCCCGCGCCCGTGCACCAGCTGGAGCATCTGGACGGCGAACTCGACGTCCCGCAACCCGCCCGGCCCGAGCTTGAGTTGCCGGTCGACCTCGGCGGCCGGGATGTTCTCCACCACCCGGCGCCGCATGCGCTGCACGTCGGTGACGAAGTTCTCCCGCTCGGCCGCCTTCCAGACGAGCGGTTCGAGCGCGGCGACGTATTCCTCGCCCAGTTCGAGGTCGCCCGCGACCGGCCGGGCCTTGAGCAGCGCCTGGAACTCCCAGGTCTTCGCCCACCGTTGGTAGTAGGCCAGATGGCTGCTGAGCGTCCTGACGAGCGGGCCGTTGCGCCCCTCCGGCCGCAGGTTGGCGTCGACCGGCCAGATGCTGCCCTCGACGGTCGTCTCGGAGCAGACCCGCATCATGTGCGAGGCGAGCCGGGTGGCGGCCCGGATCGCCTTCTGCTCGTCGGCCCCGTCCGCCGTCTCCCCGACGAAGATGACATCGACGTCGGAGACGTAGTTGAGTTCGTGGCCGCCGCACTTGCCCATCGCGATCACCGCGAGCCGGCACAGCGCCGCGTCCTCCGGCGCGGCGGCGCGGGCGATCGCGAGGGCGGCGCGCAGCGTGGCGGTGGCGAGGTCGGCCAGCTCGGCGGCGGTCTGGGCGACGTCCGTCGTACCGCAGACGTCGCGGGCGGCGATGGAGAGCAGGCAGCGGCGGTAGGCGACCCGCAGGGAGACGGGGTCGGTGGCCTCCGCGAGCCCCCGTTCGAACTCCTCGACGCCCGGGTGCAGATCCCGCGGCTCGTACGTCACGAGCGCCTGCCAGTCCTGCGCGTGCCGGGTCAGATGGTCACCGAGCGCGGCGGACGCGCCGAGCACTCCCAGCAGCCGGTCCCGCAGCGGCTTGGCCGCTATCAACGTGTCCAGCACCGCCTGCCGGGCCGTGCCGTCCGGTTGCGCCTCCAGCAGCCGTACGAGGCCCAGCAGGGCGAGGTCGGGGTCGGCGGTCGCCCCGAGCGCGTCCAGCAGGACCGGGTCGTTCCGTACGGCCCACAGCTCCTCGCTCTCCAGCAGCCGCTCGGCGGCGCCGGCATCGGTGAAACCGTGCCGCAGCAGTCGCGAGTACGTACTGCTCCTGCGCCCCGGCGCCGTCATCCCAGGCCTCCCGTCGGATCAAGCCCGCTCGTCCACACGTCCGCCCACCCGATCGCCCGACTCCGCCGATCAAGGCCGTACGGGCACGAGCCTAGCCGCAGTACCTGCGAGAAGCGCCGCTCGGCCGGGGCGGGCCCGGCCGGTGCCGCAGTCCGGGCCGGCGGCTCGGCGTCACCATCCGGACCGTCCCCCCGACCACCGACCAGGGCATCGGACTCGTGGTCGGCTATCGGGTGCGGGTGGGTGGGGGCTGGTCGCGCAGTTCCCCGCGCCCCTTAGAACCATGGGGTGAGCCCGGGTGACCAAGGGGCACGGGGGAACTGCGCGAGAACCCCCGACAACCCGCACCCGACGACGCACCCCACCCAGCCGCACCCGACCACCTACCCCGACAACCCGCACGGGGGTCCGGGATGCGCCCCTCACCGCTGCTGAACCGCCCGGTCGGCGGGAACCGGCGTCCGCCCGGGCGACGTACGGCCCACCGGGGCCCGCCGCGGCCTGGTCAGCGCGACCCCCGCCAGGACCACCACCATTCCCGCGAGCACCCGGGGCCCCACCCGCTCGTCGAGAAACAGTGCCCCCAGGGCGACCGACACCACCGGCAGCAGATAGCCGACCGTCGCCGCGCTCGTCGCTCCCTCGTCCGCGATCAGGCGGTAGTTGAGGTAGAAGGTGATCCCCGTCCCGAAGATCCCCAGGACGGCCACCGCGAGCAGGGCGGTCAGGTCGACGGACGAGCCCGCGCCCCCGGCGGCCGGGGCGTCCGCCGCCGGTCCGGTCGTCGCCCACGCCGTCGTCGCCAGCCCGGTCGCGGCCCATCCCGTCGCCGCCAGCAGCTGCGCGGCGGAGACGGCGAGCGGGGCGTCGCGGCCGGTCAGGTGACGGCCCATGTACGCGAACGCCACCGCGTAGCTGACGGCCGCCCCGAGGAGCGCGAGCGCGCCCCCGGTCATCAGCCCCGCCCGCTGCCACGGCGCGAAGATCAGCAGGACTCCGGTGAAGCCGAGGAGCAGACCGGCGAGGCGGGCGGGGGAGAGGGGGCGGTCGGTGCCGAGGGCGAGGCCGAGGAGCAGGGCCCACAGCGGGGTCGTCGCGTTGAGGACACCCGCCGTGCCCGAGTCGACGGTCTGCTCGCCGATCCCGAAGAGCACGAACGGCAGGGCGTTGCAGAGGAAGGCGGCGACCAGGAGATGGGCCCAGGTCCGCCGGTCGCGCGGCAGGCGCTGGCGGGCGGCCAGGGCGAGCACCAGCAGCACCCCCGCGCCCAGGGCGCAGCGCGCGACCGTGATCTGGAGCGGGGACAGGCCGTGGTTGAGGGCGAGTTTGATCCAGAGGAAGCCCGAGCCCCAGAGAAGGGCGAGGAGGGCCATACGGAGCGTGGACGCGAGAGGCATGGGCTCCACGGTCCGGCACCGAACACGTAAGGACAAGCGAAGAATAGTTCAGAACCTTTAAGCTGAACTGCATGATGGATGTGCGACGGATGCAGGTGCTCAGGACCGTGGTGACCAGCGGCTCGGTGACGGCCGCCGCGACCGCCCTCGGCTACACCCCGTCGGCGATCAGCCAGCAGATCGCCGTGCTGGAGAAGGAGGCCGGGATCGCGCTGCTGGAGCGGGTCGGGCGCGGGGTACGGCCCACGGAGGCCGGGCTGCTGCTCACCGAGTACGCGGATGCGATCGGGCGGCAGGTCGCGGAGGCGGAGACCGCGCTGGCCGATCTGCGGGCCGGTCGCACGGGCCGGCTGGCGGTGCGGTACTTCGCCACGGCCGGCGCAGCCCTGGTGGCCCCCGCCGTCGCCCGGCTGCGTGCCGAGCACCCCGGCGTGCGGATCGAGCTGCGGCTCATCGATCCCGACGACCCGCTCCCGGCGGTCAGGGAGGGGCGGGCCGACCTCGCGCTCGTCGTGCGGCCGCGCGGCGCCGACCCCGACGGCGTACGACTGCTGCACCTGCTCGACGACGCCTACCTCGCCGTACTGCCCGCCGGGCACCCCCTCGCCGAGCGGCCCGATCTCACGCCGGGCGACCTCGCCGACGAGCCGTGGGTGGGCAGCGAATGGCCGGGGCCCTGTCTGGACGCCCAGCTGGAGGCGTGCGCGGAGGCCGGCTTCAGGCCCCGGTTCGTGGTGGAGAGCGAGGACTACGCGACCGCGCAGGGCTTCGTCGCCGCGGGTCTGGGCGTCGGCCTCATCCCCCGGCTCGGCCTGGGTGCCGGAACCCACCCGGACGTCGTCGTACGCCGGTTCACGGGCCCGGAGCCCCGACGCCGCATCCACGCGGCCGTACGCGCGACGGCCCCACCCCAGCCCGCCCTGCGTACGTTCGTCGGAGCGCTGAGGCAAGCGGCCGACGCCTCGCGGTCCCGGCGACCGGCACCCGCCGCCGACACCCCGGGCACGTGAGCTGTCGGGTGCGGGTCCGGTGGGGGCTGGTCGCGCAGTTCCCCGCGCCCCTTGAGGGCCTCCGGCCACTCACGGGCGAAAAGCCAGGGGCGCAGCCCCTGCTTCTCAGGGGCGTGGGGAACTGCGCGAGAAGCCCCACCGGGCCGGCACCCGACAACGCACACCCGCCCCGCACACCCTTCGTCAGGGCCCCGCGGGGAACCGCCGACGCCCCGGCCGGGGCTGCGCCTTGACCGGTTCCAGTTCCGGTTCCCGGATGCTCCCCGTCACCTGGCGTGGCAGCGCGTACGGCAGGGCGCCGTACCAGACGCGGGCCACGCCGTAGCCGAAGGCCAGGCAGAGCATGCCGCCGACCGCGTCCAGCCAGAAGTGGTTGGCGGTGGCGACGATGACGACGAGGGTCAGCGTGGGGTAGAGCAGGCCCAGCACCCGCACCCACGGCACCGACGCCAGCGCGAAGATCGTCAGCCCGCACCACAGCGACCAGCCGATGTGCATGGACGGCATCGCCGCGTACTGGTTGGACATGTTCTTCAGATCGCCGGAGGCCATGGAGCCCCAGGTCTGGTGGACGACGACCGTGTCGATGAAGTTCTCGCCGTTCATCAGCCTCGGCGGGGCCAACGGGTAGAAGTAGTAGCCGACCAGGGCCACGGCGGTGGTCGCGAAGAGGACCAGACGTGTCGCCGCGTAACGCCCCGGATGACTACGGTAGATCCACACGAGGACACCGAGCGTGACGATGAAGTGCAGGGTCGCGTAGTAGTAGTTCATGCCGACGATCAGCCATTCCACCGAGTTCACGGAGTGGTTGATCGTCTCCTCGACCGCGATCCCGAGGTGGTGCTCCACCTTCCAGATCCAGTCGGCGTTCTTCAGCGCCTGCGTCTTCTGCTCCGGGACCGCGTTGCGGATCAGGGAGTACGTCCAGTAACTCACCGCGATCAGCAGGATCTCGAACCACAGACGCGGCCTGCGCGGGACCCGCAGCCGGTGCAGGACCCTCTGCTCCGGCGCGCCCGTGACGGACCGCGGAGCGGCCTGCTCCCGGCCTTCCTCCAGTGTCGTCACGGTCGTTTCACCCATGGGCACAGAGTCTGCCAGAAATCCGGTACCCCACCGATCATCCTCTGGTCGGGTTCGTCACGCACGTCCGTCGGGGTTGCGCCGAGGGCCTTGTCCTCCGCACGTACCGCATTGTTCCCCCATATCTCCGCCTCAGGTACGAGAGCGGTCCCCAGGCGCCGAGGCGGTCGACCCCCGCACCACCAGTTCCGGCATGAACACGAACTCGCTGTGCGGCGCCGGAGTCCCCCCGATCTCCTCCAGCAACGTCCGCACCGCCGCCTGTCCCATCGCCGGCACCGGCTTGCGGACGGTCGTCAGCGGTGGGTCGGTGAAGGCGATCAGGGGGGAGTCGTCGAAGCCGACGACCGAGATGTCGTCCGGGACCTCCAGCCCCCGCTGCCGGGCCGCCCGGATCGCGCCGAGCGCCATCATGTCGCTCGCGCACACCACCGCCGTGCAGTCCCGGTCGATGAGCGCCATGGCCGCCGCCTGGCCGCCCTCCAGCGTGTAGAGGGAGTGCTGGACGAGTTCGGACTCGACGGTCGCGGCCTGGAGCCCCAGCTGGTCCTGCATCGTGCGGACGAAACCCTCGATCTTGCGCTGCACCGGCACGAACCGCTTCGGGCCCAGCGCCAGACCTATCCGGGTGTGCCCGAGCGAGACCAGGTGCGTCACCGCGAGCGACATCGCCGCCCGGTCGTCCGGCGAGATGAAGGGGGCCTGCACCTTCGGGGAGAAACCGTCGACGAGGACGAACGGCACGCCCTGGGCGCGCAGTTGCTCGTAACGCTGCATGTCGGCGGAGGTGTCGGCGTGCAGACCGGAGACGAAGATGATGCCGGCGACCCCCCGGTCGACCAGCATCTCCGTCAGCTCGTCCTCCGTCGATCCGCCGGGGGTCTGGGTGGCGAGCACCGGGGTGTACCCCTGCCGGGTCAGCGCCTGGCCGATGACCTGCGCCAGGGCCGGGAATATGGGGTTCTCCAGCTCCGGGGTTATGAGGCCCACCAGGCCCGCGCTGCGCTGCCGCAGCCGGACCGGCCGCTCGTAGCCCAGCACGTCGAGGGCGGCCAGAACGGACTGGCGAGTGGTCGCGGCGACGCCCGGCTTCCCGTTCAGGACGCGGCTGACAGTCGCCTCGCTGACCCCCGCCTGGGCTGCGATGTCGGCAAGCCGTGTGGTCACAGCACCGGACTGTACCGGCCGGACCTGCGCTTGCCCACCGGCCCGGCGTCGGGGGCGGGCGGGGATGCGGCCCGGCGCGGGCTGCTGCGTCATCGCGGTCCCTCGTGATTCTGGTCGGTGTCCGTGGGGGCGCCCGTGTGCGGAGGGGGTGGGCTTCGCAAGGCGCTGACAGGGTGATGATGGCCGCCCAGGCCAGTGGTGGCAAGAGCTTGCAGAGTCTTGCACAGCCGCCCGAACACCCGCTGAGCAGCTCTGATAGCAAGTTTCGGCCAAGTCGAGCGCAGGTTACGGGCCGATAACCATCACCCCTCGTTGCAATTTTTTGCAGCAAGGTCTTTCGTCGCGCTTACAACGCTGTTACGTTCGGCCTCGCCCGGCGGCGGCGACGGCGCGGCCGGAACCCGGCAGGAGCGGCAGACGGGGCCCTCTGCCCGGTACACGGGCTTTCACCCTCAAGGAGATCTCATGCGGCGTGGCATAGCGGCCACCGCGCTGGTGGCGTCGATCGCCCTCACGGCGACGGCCTGCGGCGGAAGCGACAGCGGCGAATCGGCCGACGGTCCGGTCACCATCACCTGGTGGGACACCTCCAACGCCACCAATGAGGCGCCGACGTACAAGGCCTTGGTCAAGGAGTTCGAGGCCGCCAACAAGGACATCAAGGTCAAGTACGTCAACGTGCCCTTCGACCAGGCGCAGAACAAGTTCGACACCGCCGCCGGCGCCACGGGCGCGCCGGACATCCTGCGCTCCGAGGTCGGCTGGACGCCCGCCTTCGCCAAGAAGGGCTTCTTCCTGCCGCTGGACGGCACCGAGGCCCTCAAGGACCAGGACAAGTTCCAGCCCAGCCTGGTCAAGCAGGCCCAGTACGACGGCAAGACCTACGGCGTCCCGTTCGTCACCGACACCCTCGCGCTGGTCTACAACAAGGAGCTCTTCGAGAAGGCCGGCATCACCGAGGCCCCGAAGACCTGGGACGACCTGAAGAAGGCCGCCGCCACCATCAAGGGCAAGACCGGCGTCGACGGCTACTGGGGCTCCACCCAGGCCTACTACGCCCAGTCCTTCCTCTACGGCGAGGGCACCGACACCGTCGATGTCGCGCAGAAGAAGATCACCGTGAACTCCGCCGAGGCCAAGAAGGCGTACGGCACCTGGCTCGGCCTCTTCGACGGCAAGGGCCTGCACAAGGCGGACACCACGGCCGACGCCTACGCCCACATCCAGGACGCCTTCGTCAACGGCAAGGTCGCCTCGATCATCCAGGGCCCGTGGGAGATCACGAACTTCTACAAGGGCTCGGCGTTCAAGGACAAGGCCAACCTGGGCATCGCCACCGTCCCGGCCGGCTCCACCGGCAAGGCGGGCGCCCCGACCGGCGGCCACAACCTCTCCGTCTACGCCGGCTCGGACAAGGCGCACCAGGAGGCGTCGCTGAAGTTCATCAACTTCATGACCTCGGCGAAGTCCCAGGAGACCATCGCCCTGAAGAACTCCACGCTGCCCACGCGCGACGACGCCTACACCGCCGAGGTGAAGGCCGACCCGGGCATCGCCGGCTACCAGACCGTGCTCGCCGCCGCCCAGCCGCGCCCCGAGCTGCCCGAGTACAGCTCCCTGTGGGGTCCGCTGGAGACCGAGCTGCTCGCGATCGCCGGCGGCAAGGAGTCCCTGGACAAGGGCCTGGGCAACGCGGAGACCGCGATCGCCAAGCTGGTCCCGGACTACAGCAAGTGATCCCGGGTGGCCGCCGTGTCCCACCCTCCCGGCCGCGGCCGGGGGACGGAGACGGCGGCCACCGGCCCGGTCCCCGGGCAGCCCGGCCCCCGATCTTCCAGTGATCTTCCAGAAGGTGTCGAACGATGACAGTCGCCATCGACCGAGCGACCGGCCAACGCCGAGGTGAACCGGGCGGGCGCCCGGGCCCGCTGTCGCGCCTGAAGCAGTCGTACCAGCGGTACTGGTACGCGTACGCGATGATCGCCCCGGTGGTCGTCGTGCTCGGCGTCCTGGTGCTGTATCCGCTGGCGCGCGGGCTCTACCTCACCCTCACCAACGCCAACAGCCTCAACTCGGCGCGCACGATCGGCGCCAACCACATCGAGGCCACCTACGAGTTCATCGGCTTCGACAACTACGCCGACATCCTCTGGGGCCCGACGTCGTACGACCGCTTCTGGTCGCACTTCATCTGGACGATCGTCTGGACGGCGCTCTGTGTCGCCCTGCACTACTTCATCGGCCTCGGCCTCGCGCTGCTGCTCAACCAGAAGCTGCGCGGCCGCACCCTCTACCGGCTGATCCTGGTCCTGCCGTGGGCCGTGCCGACCTTCGTCACCGTCTTCGGCTGGCGGTTCATGCTCGCCGACGGCGGTGTCATCAACGCCGGCCTCGAAGCACTGCACCTGCCGGCACCGCTGTGGCTGGAGGACACCTTCTGGCAGCGGTTCGCCGCGATCATGGTCAACACCTGGTGCGGTGTGCCGTTCATGATGGTCTCGCTGCTCGGCGGCCTGCAGTCCATCGACTCCTCGCTGTACGAGGCGGCGGAGATGGACGGCGCGAGCGCCTGGCAGCGCTTCCGCTACGTCACGCTCCCGGGCCTGCGCTCGGTCAGCTCCACCGTCGTACTCCTCGGCGTCATCTGGACGTTCAACCAGTTCGCCGTCATCTTCCTGCTGTTCGGCGACACCGCGCCCGAGGCACAGATCCTCGTGACCTGGGCCTACTACCTCGGCTTCGGGCAGCAACCGCGTGACTTCGCGCAGTCGGCGGCCTACGGCATCCTGCTGCTGGCCATCCTGATCGTCTTCACCTCCGTCTACCGCCGCTGGCTGAACCGCGATGAGCAGCAGCTCGCGATCTGAGGCAGGAGCCCCCATGAGCACCACGACGCCCACGACGACCGGCAGGGCCACCACGGCCGCCGAGGACCGGCCGACCGCGCCGACCCCCTCGGCGCCCAGGACCCGCCGACGCGGCGAGAACAGCCTCGCCGGCTCCCTCGCCTCCCACGCGATCCTCATCGTCGCGAGCCTGGCCGCGCTCTTCCCGATCGCCTGGCTGGTCTTCCTGTCCCTCGGACCGGACAAGGACGATTACCTGCATCCCGGGCGCATCTTCGGCAAAATGACCTTTGCCAACTACTCGCACGTGCTTCAGGAGACACCGTTCTTCGACTGGCTGATCAGCACCCTCGTCGTCTCGCTCGGCACCACCGTCCTCGGGGTGCTGATCGCGGCGACCACCGGTTACGCCGTCTCCCGCATGCGCTTCCCGGGCTACCGCAAGTTCATGTGGGTCCTCCTGGTCACGCAGATGTTCCCGGTGGCCGTCCTGATGGTGCCGATGTACGAGATCCTCTCGGAACTGCGGCTCGTCGACAGCTACCTCGGCCTCGTCCTCGTCTACTGCTCGACGGCCGTGCCGTACTGCGCCTGGCTGCTCAAGGGCTACTTCGACACGATCCCCTTCGAGATCGACGAGGCGGGCCGCGTCGACGGGCTCACCCCCTTCGGCACCTTCGCGCGGCTGATCCTGCCGCTCGCCAAGCCGGGCCTCGCGGTCGCCGCGTTCTACAGCTTCATCACCGCGTTCGGGGAGGTCGCCTTCGCCTCGACGTTCATGCTGTCCGACACGAAGTACACCTTCGCCGTCGGTCTGCAGAGCTTCGTCAGCGAACACGACGCCCAGCGCAACCTGATGGCGGCCACCGCCGTGCTGGTCGCGATCCCCGTCTCCGCGTTCTTCTACCTCGTGCAGAAGAACCTGGTGACCGGACTGACCGCGGGGGGCACGAAGGGGTGACGCTCCGCTGGGAGGGGCGCGCGGGGTCGTCCGTTGTCTGCGGCTCCGGTGGGGCTTCTCGCGCCCCGCGGCGGAGCCGCTGATGTCAGAGCCCCGCGCCCCTGAAGGGGCGCGCAGGCCCCCACTCCCGAGAACCCGAGGCGGTCGTGGTGACCATCCGACCCCGCTGTCACCGCGGCCGCCTCGTCCCCCTTCCCGTCCTCATCCTTCTGCCCAGATGACCCGTCACGCATCAAGGACGTCATGAGCCACCAGCACTCCACCACCACCCCCACCGCGACCCCCGCCGAGGCACAGCGCAGCGATTGGTGGCGCGACGCGGTGATCTACCAGGTCTATCCGCGCAGCTTCGCCGACAGCAACGGCGACGGCATGGGCGACCTGGAGGGCGTACGTTCCCGACTCCCGTACCTGCGCGACCTCGGCATCGACGCCGTGTGGCTCAGCCCGTTCTACGCCTCCCCGCAGGCCGACGCCGGCTACGACGTCGCCGACTACCGTGCCGTGGACCCGATGTTCGGATCGCTGCTCGACGCGGACGCCCTGATCCGCGACGCCCACGGGCTCGGCCTGCGCATCATCGTCGACCTGGTCCCGAACCACTCCTCCGACCAGCACGAGTGGTTCAAGCGGGCGGTGGCGGAGGGTCCCGGTTCGCCGCTGCGCGACCGCTACCACTTCCGCCCCGGCAAGGGCGCGGACGGTGAACTCCCGCCCAACGACTGGGAGTCCATCTTCGGCGGCCCGGCGTGGACGCGGGTGACGGAACCGGACGGCACCCCCGGCGAGTGGTACCTGCACCTCTTCGCCCCGGAGCAGCCCGACTTCAACTGGGACCACCCGGCGGTCGGCGACGAGTTCCGCTCCATCCTCCGCTTCTGGCTGGACATGGGCGTCGACGGCTTCCGTATCGACGTCGCCCACGGCCTGGTCAAGGCGGACGGCCTCCCGGACCTCGGCGCCCACGACCAGCTGAAGCTGCTGGGCAACGATGTCATGCCCTTCTTCGACCAGGACGGCGTCCACGCGATCTACCGCGAATGGCGCCTGGTGCTGGACGAGTACGCGGGGGACCGCATCTTCGTCGCGGAGGCCTGGACCCCGACGGTCGAACGCACCGCGAACTACGTCCGGCCGGACGAGCTCCACCAGGCCTTCAACTTCCAGTACCTGGGCACCGACTGGGACGCGGCCGAGCTGAAGGTCGTCATCGACCGCACACTGGACGCCATGCGCCCGGTGAACGCCCCCGCGACCTGGGTGCTGTCGAACCACGACGTGACCCGCCACGCCACCCGCTTCGCCAACGAACCGGGCCTCGGCACGCAGATCCGCCTCGCGGGCGACCGCGCGCTGGGCCTGCGCCGCGCCCGCGCCGCCTCGCTCCTGATGCTGGCGCTGCCCGGCTCGGCCTACGTCTACCAGGGCGAGGAACTCGGTCTCCCCGACGTCGTCGACCTGCCGGACGAGGTCCGCCAGGACCCCGCGTACTTCCGGGGCGCCGGCCAGGACGGCTTCCGCGACGGCTGCCGGGTGCCGATCCCGTGGACCCGCGCCGGCTCCTCGTACGGCTTCGGCACCGGCGGCTCCTGGCTGCCGCAGCCCGCCGCATGGGCCGACCTGAGCGTCGAGGCACAGACGGGCGTCGCGGAGTCGACCCTGGAGCTGTACCGCACGGCCCTGTCCGTCCGCCGCGAACAGCCCGGCCTCGGCGCGGGCGACTCGGTGGAGTGGCTGAAGGCCCCCACCGGCGTCCTGGCCTTCCGCCGGGGCGACTTCGTGTGCGTCGCCAACACCACGGGCGAGGCGGTCCGCATCCCCGCGTACGGCCGGGTCCTGGTCGCCAGCGGCGAGGTGACGGTGGCCGACGACGAGGCGAAGCTGCCGGGGGACACGACGGTGTGGTGGACGACCGGCTGAGCTCCACCGCGAGGCAGCGGCGGCGACGTCGCCGCGGTCGACCGTCAGGGCCCGTCACCCCAGCCCGGGGTGACGGGCCCTGACGCGTCCCGGTGTACGGGCGCGGCCGGTCCGACCGGTCGAGGTGCGTGCCGGGAACCGCGGGAGGACAGTGGAAAGGGGCGGGGACGTTTCGGGGGCGCCGAGGGAGATCGGTCAACACCGGGATGTGAGCTAGATGGTTGACGGTGCAACGAGCGGTCGGGACGCGGCGCACGGAGAGGCGGAGCGCGACACGGACGACCCGCGCCGCCACGATTCCCGCGGCCGTGACTCCGGCCGTGGTGACTCCCGCCGTCACGACAGGTCTCGCCACCGGGTCCGTATCCCCGGCTTCGCCGCCCCCGACGACGCGGGGATCGGACTGGGCGATGCCCTCGCCCGAGTGACCACCGCGATGGGGGTCCGGCCCTGCGGCGGCTGTGGGCGCAGGGCCGAGGCGTTGAACCGGTGGATGACGATCGGTGGCGGGCGAGAACACTAGCCAGAGCGTGCGTGAGGAGTGACTGACCCATGGACCCCGAGATCACAGACGGCGCCACGGACACGAGCCCTCCGCCGGAGGCCGGAACCGCAACCGGGACTGGGACCGGGACACGGACCGCGCCCGCTCCGCCCCCCGCGTCGTTCGATCCGGACGACGTCCGCCCGGTACCCGCCGAGTCCGCTGTCACCCAGGCATGTTGCGGTTGCGCCGGGTCCGGCTCCCACGACGGGGGCGGAACGGAGCGCGCCAACACCGCGCCCGGTTACGTCTATGTCCTCGGCCAGGTGCGTGCCGTCTTCCCCGATCTCTCGGTCCAGCACGAGTTCTCGCAGGTGGCCGCGGCCGGTGGAGCCCGTGACCCCAGTGATGCCGACACGGTCTACCGTGTGCTGTCCGCCCCCGAGAACCGCTACCTGGCCCGGCAGATGTGCTACGTCCTGTCCGTGCAGGGACTCGACACCTATGTGCTGCAACCCGTCGACCCGGCCGACCTGGACGACCTGGTGCAGGCCCTGCGCCCCGTCCGGGACGACCGCGGCCTCGCCGTCGTCGTCGGCGTCCTCGGCCCCCTCGTGCCGCCGGGTGCGTGCCAGGGACTCTCCGTGCCGGTCGTCCACGTCGAGAAGATCTGGGCCTTCGACACGAGAGAGCTGATCGAGGCGATCGACCGCCCCGACGACACCTCCCGCAAGGGATTCGAGAAGACCGCCAGGGAGGTCCTCGACCGGGTGCTCCAGCTCAACGACAACATGGGGCTCGACCCGGCCCACCGGGCCCTCAACTACCTGACGGTGCGGGAGCAGGAGATCTACCGCAAGACCAGTGAGATGCGCTCCGCAGGCTTCGCCCTGTCCGCGGTCGAGACGGGTCCCTCCCGGCTCAGCGCGGGGGCGCAGAACGTCATCTCGGTCGTCTTCTCGTACACCCACCGCCAGACCAATGTCACCGAGCAGTTCTTCGTCCGAGTCGGTCTCTCGGGGCTCTTCCCCTTCCGGGTGACACCCGTCCAGCGCTACTACCCCCGGTGAGCGACACCACGACACGAGAGAGGAAAGAGGCGAAGGGACATGCGTATCCCCGGATTCGCCGTCGAACCGGCGGCACCCGGAGCGCACGCCGGTGACCTGATGGTTCCTCAGCACTTCACCTGTGAGGAGGAGCTGAGGCCGGTCTGCCGCCACCACTGCCGGCGCGCCCACGATCCCCGTGCATGCGTGCGCAAGTGCCTGGCGACGCTCTGCGAGGAGATGTGGGAGAGGTGACCCGAGATGAGCCTGCCAGGATTCACCCTGACGAACTCGCCCGCCCCGGTCGGTGACCGGGTCGTGGCCCAGTTCTTCACCTGTGAGGAGGAACTCAGGCCGGTGTGCCGGATGCAGTGCAGGAACTCCTGGAACCCCGCCGCCTGCGTGCGGGACTGCATCGCGGAGAACTGCTCCGGCCCCTATGAGACGACATGACGCTTCCCGGATTCGTCCCCGCGGTCCCCGTCCCGCGCGTCCGGCGGGGCGGGGCCGGTGACCGGCTGCATGCCCAACTCGACATGTACTGCGCCACGTTGTGCTCGCACCTCTGTTCCGACGTCTGCCGGGACGTGCCGTCCTACGAGGTGGGCGAATGTCTGAACCGTTGCGCGGAGGAGTGCCTCGGCGCCTGTGGCCCGCCGGAGCCCCTGGCTCCGTGAGCGGGTCGATCCGTGAGCGAGGGCGTCCGTGAGCGAGTGAGCCCGGGAGTAAATGAGTCCCTGAGCGGGTGAGTCCGGCCGTCCCGTCGGGCGGGCCGGGGAGAGGGGCGTGGCATGGACCCGTTGGAACTCGTGGGGCTCCCCCCGCTCATGGCGCGCACCTCGGGCCGGCCCTCGGTCGTCATCGGTCTGATCGACGGCCGCGTCGCCCCGGACCACCCCGCGTTCGCGGCCCGCTCGGTGCGGGAACTGCATCCGCCGACCGCCGGTGCGGGAGGCTGCCGCCGCACCGACGTCTGCTGCGCGCACGGCACCGCCGTGGCCGGGATCCTCGTCGCGGACGGGGGCGTCGCCCCCCGCTGCACCTTGCTGTCACGGCCCCTCTTCACGGACCACCCGGCCGACGGCGGCCCCGCGACCTGCCTCTCCGGCGTACGGACCGCGGAACTGGCCCGGGCGCTCACGGAGATCGTCGACGCGGGTGCCCACGTCGTGAACCTGAGCATGGCCCAGCCCGCCCCCTCCGGCGTCCGCGACCACGCGCTGGAGGAGGCCCTCGGCCACGCCGCCGCCCGGGGGGTGATCCTCGTGGTCGCCGCCGGCAACCAGGGCAGGCTGGGCTCCTCCGTCCTCACCGACCACCCGTGGGTCGTTCCGGTGACCGCCTACGACCGGGCCGGGCACCCCATGCCCCAGTCCAACCTGGGTACGTCCGTCGGCCGCCACGGAGTCGGTGCCCCCGGTGACCGCGTCCGGGGCCCGGTCACCGACGGTCACCCGCTCGTCCTGAGCGGTACGAGCGCCGCCGCGCCCTTCGTCACGGGCACGGTCGCCCTCCTGTGCTCGGCGTTCCCCGAGGCCACCCCGGCGGCCGTACGCTACGCGGTCACCCATGGCCCCGGCCGCCGCCGTTCGGTCACGCCACCGTTGCTGAACGCCTGGGCCGCGTACACGGCACTCCGCGACGGGAGCGGCATCCAGGGAGGCCGGTCCAAGTAGGCCACCGACGCCCAACACCCTTGCCTGTGAAGAGATTTCGTGCGTGTGAAGAAGGTGTGTCCGGAGGGTTGACCGTCCGGCAAGTGGACTCGTACTTTCCTCTCGGTTGAAAGTTTTCAGCCATCTTGCAGCAAGAATCAGCAACGGATCTTGCCGCACGGGCCCCTCACGGCCCGCGGACCCTCCCCATCGGCTCCCTTCAACGGAGAAGGACCCCACACATGGCCAGCAGAACCCTCTCCGGCGCGCTCGCTCTCGCGGCGGGCGCGTCGATCGCGCTCGCGGTGCCCACGACGACCGCGTACGCCTCACCCCCGGGCACCAAGGACGTGACCGCCGTCCTGTTCGAGTGGAACTTCGCCTCCGTCGCCAAGGAGTGCACCAACACCCTCGGCCCCAACGGGTACGGCTACGTCCAGGTCTCGCCGCCCGCCGAGCACATACAGGGCTCGCAGTGGTGGACGTCGTACCAGCCCGTCAGCTACCGGATCGCCGGGCGGCTCGGGGACGCCACCGCCTTCAAGAACATGATCGACACGTGTCACGCGGCCGGCGTCAAGGTCGTCGTCGACACGGTCGTCAACCACATGTCGGCCGGCAGCGGAACCGGCACCGGCGGCTCGTCGTACTCGAAGTACACCTACCCCGGCCTCTACTCCTCCTTCGACTTCGACGACTGCACCGCCACCATCAGCGACTACGGCAACCGCGCCAACGTCCAGAACTGCGAACTCGTCGGGCTCGCCGACCTGGACACCGGTGAGGGGTACGTCCGGTCGGCCATCGCCGGGTACATGAACACCCTGCTCGGGTACGGCGTCGACGGCTTCAGGATCGACGCCGCCAAGCACATCCCGGCCGCCGACCTGGCCAACATCAAGTCACGGCTGAACAACCCGTCCGTGTACTGGAAGCAGGAGGCCATCTACGGCTCCGGGGAGGCCGTCCAGCCGAGCGAGTACACCGGCAACGGAGACGTACAGGAGTTCCGGTACGCCTTCGACCTCAAGCGGGTCTTCAACAACGAGAACCTCGCCTACCTGAAGAACTACGGCGAGGGCTGGGGGTACATGAACAGCTCGGTCGCCGGTGTCTTCGTCGACAATCACGACACCGAGCGCAACGGCTCCACGCTCAGCTACAAGGACGGCGCCAACTACACCCTGGCCAACGTCTTCATGCTGGCCTACCCGTACGGCGCGCCCGACATCAACTCCGGCTACGAGTTCACCGACCACGACGCCGGCCCACCCAACGGCGGTGCGGTCGGCGCCTGTTGGCAGAACGGGTGGAAGTGCCAGCACGCCTGGCCGGAGATCATGCGCATGGTCCCCTTCCGCAACGCCACCCGCGGCGAGGCCGTCACCAACTGGTGGGACAACGGGGGCGACGCGATCGCCTTCGGCCGCGGCAACAAGGGCTTCGTCGCCATCAACCACGAGTCGGGCAGCCTCAGCCGCACGTACCAGACCTCCCTCGCGGCGGGCACCTACTGCAACGTGCAGAACAACACGACGGTCACCGTGAACGGCTCCGGCCAGTTCACCGCGACCCTCGGCGCCAACACGGCTCTCGCCCTCTATGCGGGCAAGAGCAGCTGCTGACGGCTCACTGTAAGCCGTTACCGTTACTTTCAAGCCTCTTGCTGAAACGCTTTCGGCGGCGATACGGTCGCGCGGGGTCGGACCCACCAGAGCCGTCATCGCAAGGAGCCCATCTGTGATACCGAGATGGCCGACGCCGTCGAGGCGCCGCACCGCCCACGCCGGACGGACCGCCGTGGTCGGCGCGGTCACCGTGACCGCGCTGACCGCGGCGCTCGTCCAGCCCCTGGCCGCCGGGGCCGCCACACCGCCCGCACCGCCGTCCGACGCGAAGCTGGCGAAGAGCGCCGCACGTCACGACCTCACCCGCGAGCAGTTCTACTTCGTCCTGCCGGATCGTTTCGCCAATGGGGACAGGGCGAACGACAAGGGCGGGCTGACCGGTTCGCGCCTCGCCACCGGTTACGACCCCACCGACAAGGGCTTCTACCAGGGCGGTGACCTCAAGGGCCTGACCAGGAAGCTCGACTACATCAAGGGCCTCGGCACCACCGCCATCTGGATGGCCCCGATCTTCAAGAACCAGCCCGTGCAGGGGACGGGGGCCGACGCCTCCGCCGGCTACCACGGTTACTGGATCACGGACTTCACCCAGGTCGACCCGCACTTCGGCACCAACAAGGACCTTGAGACCCTGATCTCCAAGGCCCACGCCAAGGGCATGAAGGTCTTCTTCGACGTCATCACCAACCACACCGCCGACGTCGTCGACTACGACGAGAAGTCCTACGACTACCTCTCCAAGGGCGCCTTCCCCTACCTGACCAAGGACGGGAAGCCCTTCGACGACGCCGACTACGCGGACGGCAGGAAGAACTTCCCGTCCGTCGACCGGGACTCCTTCCCCCGGACCCCCGTCGTCCCGGCCGCCGAGAAGAACGCCAAGGTCCCCTCCTGGCTGAACGACCCGACGATGTACCACAACCGGGGCGACTCCACCTGGGCCGGAGAGTCCGCCACCTACGGCGACTTCGTCGGGCTGGACGACCTGTGGACCGAGCGCCCCGAGGTCGTCTCCGGGATGGAGAAGATCTACGAGAAGTGGGTCAGGGACTTCGACATCGACGGCTTCCGGATCGACACCGTGAAGCACGTGAACATGGAGTTCTGGACGCAGTGGGCCACCGCCCTCGACGCGTACGCCGCGAAGAAGGGCCGCGACGACTTCTTCATGTTCGGCGAGGTGTACTCCGCCGACACCGCCGTGACCTCCCCGTACGTCACCCAGGGGCGCCTCGACTCCACGCTCGACTTCCCCTTCCAGGACGCGGCACGGTCGTACGCCTCCCAGGGCGGCAGCGCGAAGAGGCTGGCCTCGGTCTTCGGCGACGACTATCGGTACACGACCGACAAGGCCAACGCCTACGAGCAGGTCACCTTCCTCGGCAACCATGACATGGGCCGCATCGGGACCTTCCTCAAGCAGGACGACCCCAAGGCGTCCGACGCCGAACTGCTCGCCAAGGACAGGCTCGCCAACGAGCTGATGTTCCTCAGCCGGGGCAACCCCGTCGTCTACTACGGCGACGAGCAGGGCTTCACCGGCGCGGGCGGCGACAAGGACGCCCGCCAGACGATGTTCGCCTCGAAGACCGCCGACTACCTGGACGACGACCTGCTCGGCACGGACCGTACGCACGCCAAGGACGCGTACGACACCAGCGCGCCGCTGTACAAGCAGATCAGCGACCTCGCGAGACTCCGAAGAGCCCACCCGGCCCTCGCCGACGGCGTGCAGACCGAGCGCTACGCCGCCGACGGGGCGGGCGTCTACGCCTTCTCGCGGACGGACGCCCGGACGGGCATCGAGTACGTCGTCGCCTTCAACAACGCGGACGACGCCGAGAAGGCCACCTTCGCCACCGGCTCCGCCCGGATGACCTTCAAGGGCGTCCACGGCACCGACGGCAAGGTGACGAGCGCCGCGGACAAGAAGGTCACCGTCACCGTCCCGGCCCGCTCGGCGATCGTCCTCAAGGCCGTCGGCGCCCTCGCGAAGCCCGCAACCAAGCCGTCCCTGACCCTCAAGGCCCCGGCGGCCGGTGCCACCGGCACGGTCGAGATCGGTGCGGATGTGGACGGCGGACAGCTCAACCGGGTCGTCTTCGCCGCGCAGGTCGGCAACGGCAAGTGGAAGACGCTGGGCTCCGCCGACCACGCCCCCTACAAGGTCACCCAGACCATCGGCGAGGACGTTCCGCCCGGTACCGCATTGCGGTACAAAGCAGTGGTGATCGACCGGACCGGCCGTACCGCGAGCGCCACCGCGACCTCCACCACGGGCACCCCGCCCGCCCCCGAGGTCCCCACCGCCTCCTCGCGCGACTACGCGATCGTCCACTACAAGCGCGCCGACGGCGACTACACCGACTGGCGGCTGTACGCCTGGGGCGACATCGCCGAGGGCGAGGGGACCACCTGGCCCGAGGGCCACGACTTCGTCGGGCGGGACGCGTACGGCGCCTTCGCGTACGTCAGACTCAAGCCCGGTGCCACCACCGTCAACTACCTCGTCATCGACAAGGACGGCACCAAGGACGTCTCGGCCGACCGCTCGATCGACGTGACGAGGACCGGCGAGATCTGGGTCGAGCAGGGCAAGGAGGCCGTGCGGACCGAGAAGCCGGCCGGCGACTACCCCGAGCAGGACAAGACCAAGGCCGTCCTCCACTACCACCGCGCCGACGGGAACTACGACGGCTGGGGCCTGCACGTCTGGTCCGGCGCCGCGAACCCCACGGACTGGGCCAAGCCCCTGGAGCCGGTGCGGACCGACGCCTACGGCGCCGTCTTCGAGGTGCCCCTCACCGACGGTGCCACCAGCCTCAGTTACATCATCCACAAGGGCGACGAGAAGGACCTCCCCACCGACCAGGCACTCGACCTGCGGACCAATGGACACGAGGTGTGGCTGCTGAACGGGCAGGAGAAGTACCTGCTCCCGCAGCCGGCCGGTTCCGCCGCCGCCCTCGACCTCACCACCTCCAAGGCGGTCTGGATCGACCGGAACACCCTCGCCTGGAACGGCAACGACACCGCCGCCTCCACCCAGCTGCTGTACTCGCGCACCGGCTCGATCACGGCGAAGGACGGCGCCCTCACCAGCACCGACGAGCGTTGGCTGCGGCTGAACAGGTCGACCCTCACCGACGCCCAGAAGGCGAAGTTCCCGCACCTGAAGGCGTACACCGCGTGGACCGTCGACCCGCGCGACCGCGACCGGGTCCGTGCGGCCCTGCGCGGCCAGCTGGTCGCCTCCCAGCGCGCGGCCAACGGCGCCGTGCTCGCGGCGACGGGCGTCCAGATCGCCGGCGTGCTCGACGACCTCTACGACGGATCGGCCGCCGACCTCGGCCCGACATTCCGCAAGGGCCGGCCGACGCTCGCCGTCTGGGCGCCCACGGCACAGTCGGTGAAACTCGAACTCGACGGGCGGACGGTTCCCATGAAGCGGGACGACGCCACCGGCGTCTGGTCCGTCACGGGTGAGAAGTCCTGGAAGAACAAGCCCTACCGGTACGTCGTGAAGGTGTGGGCGCCCAGCGTCCGGGGGCTCGTCACCAACAAGGTCACCGACCCGTACTCCGTCGCCCTGACCGCCGACTCCGAGCGCAGCCTCGTCGTCGACCTGGCGGACAGGTCCCTGGCACCGAGCGGCTGGTCGTCGTACACCAAGCCCAGGGCCGTACCGCTGAAGGACGCGCAGATCCAGGAACTGCACGTGCGGGACTTCTCGATCGGCGACGGCACCGTGCCCGCGAAGGACAAGGGCACCTACCTCGCCTTCACCGACAAGGGCAGCGCCGGCTCCCGGCACCTGCGGGAACTGGCGAAGGCCGGGACGTCGTACGTGCATCTGCTGCCCGTCGCCGACATCGCCACCATCCCCGAGAGGAAGGCCGACCAGGCGACCGTCGACTGCGACCTCGGCTCCTACGCCGCCGACTCCGACAAGCAGCAGGAGTGCGTGGCGAAGGCCGCGGCCAAGGACGCGTTCAACTGGGGCTACGACCCGTACCACTACACCGTCCCGGAGGGCTCCTACGCCACCGACCCGGACGGGACACGGCGCACGGTCGAGTTCCGGAAGATGGTGCGGGCCCTCAACGACGACGGCCTCGGGGTCGTGCTGGACGTCGTCTACAACCACACCCCGGCCAGCGGCCAGGCCGACAAGAGCGTCCTCGACAAGGTGGTCCCGGGCTACTACCACCGGCTCCTCGCCGACGGTTCGGTCGCCACCTCCACCTGCTGCGCCAACACCGCGCCCGAGAACACCATGATGGGCAAGCTGGTCGTCGACTCCATGGTCACCTGGGCCAAGGAGTACAAGGTCGACGGGTTCCGCTTCGACCTGATGGGTCACCACCCGAAGGCCAACATCCTGGCGGTGCGCAAGGCCCTCGACGCGCTCACGATCGAGAAGGACGGCGTCGACGGGAAGCGGATCATCCTCTACGGCGAGGGCTGGAACTTCGGCGAGGTCGCCGACGACGCCCGCTTCGTCCAGGCCACCCAGAAGAACATGGCGGGGACGGGCATCGCCACCTTCTCCGACCGGGCCCGTGACGCCGTGCGCGGCGGCGGCCCCTTCGACGAGGACCCGGGCGTCCAGGGCTTCGCGTCCGGTCTGCACACCGAGCCCAACTCCTCGGAGGACAACGGCACCCCGGCCGAGCAGAAGGCCCGGCTGCTGCACTACCAGGACCTCATCAAGGTCGGCCTGAGCGGCAACCTCGCGAACTACCGGTTCACCGACACCGACGGCAAGGAGGTCAAGGGCTCCGAGGTCGACTACAACGGGGCCCCCGCCGGATACGCGGACGCCCCCGGCGACGCCCTCGCCTACGTCGACGCGCACGACAACGAGTCGCTGTTCGACGCGCTCGCCTTCAAGCTGCCGGCCTCGACGAACGCCGCCGACCGGGCTCGCATGCAGGTCCTCGCGATGGCGACGGCCGTCCTCTCGCAGGGCCCGGCGCTCTCCCAGGCGGGCACCGACCTGCTGCGGTCCAAGTCCCTGGACCGCAACTCCTACGACAGCGGCGACTGGTTCAACGCCGTCCACTGGGACTGCCGGGACGGCAACGGCTTCGGCCGGGGCCTGCCCCTCGCGGCCGACAACCAGTCCAAGTGGCCCTACGCCAAGCCCCTGTTGACCACGGTGAAGGTCGGCTGCGAGCAGATCGAGGGCGCCTCGGCCGCCTACCGCGACCTGCTGAGGATCCGTACGACGGAGGACGTCTTCTCCCTCGACACGACCGGACAGGTCCAGTCGAAGCTGTCGTTCCCGCTGTCGGGGAAGGACGAGACCCCGGGCGTGATCACCATGGAACTCGGTGACCTCGTCGTCGTCTTCAACGCCACCCCCGAGGAGCGCAAGCAGACCGTGGACGACCTGGCCGGGACGGCGTACGCGCTGCACCAGGTTCAGGCTTCGGGCGCGGACCCTACCGTCCGCACCGCGTCGTACGAAGCGGAATCGGGGACCTTCGTCGTTCCGGGGCGGACCGTGGCGGTCTTCGCACGATCCGGCCGGTAGGGCGCTAGCTTGGGTGGTGCGGCCGGAGCGAGGATCCGGTCCGCACCATCCGAGCGCCGGCGACGACGAGAGCCTCATGAGCCTGATGGCCGACGAAGCAAGCACCACGGTCCTGGTGGTCGACGACGCCGCCGCCAGCCGGTACGCGATGGGCGCGGTGCTGCGCAGGGCCGGACACAGCGTCGTCCCCGTCGCCAGCGCCGGTGAGGCCCTCGCCGAACTCGACGTACGGCTCCGCTCGGGCGTCCTGCCGGACGTGGCCCTCGTCGACGTCGGCCTCCCCGACATGAGCGGGTTCGAACTCTGCCGCCGGCTCAAGGCACAGTCCCCGACGGCCGCCCTGCCCGTCGTCCACTTCTCCGCCGCGGCCGTCGCCCCCAGCGACCGCTGCCGGGGCCTGGACGCGGGCGGCGAGGCCTATCTGACGGTCCCCGCCGAACCGGAGGAGATCCAGGCGGTCGTCCGCGCCGCCGTCCGCGGCGCCCGGATGCGCACCGGCGCCGAGGCCCTCGTGCGACGGCTCACGCTGCTCTCCGAGACCATCGTCGACGTCCAGGCCGCCCGCACCCTGGAGGAGTTGGCCGGGGCCGCCGCCGAGGGAGCCGCCCGGCTCACCCGGTCGCCCGCCGCCGTGTTCGTGCTCGGCGAGGACGGCCACCTCTACAGCGGCACCTCCCGGGGCCGCGCCCGCACCACCCTCCCCGACGCCGGCGCGCACGACGCCGTGGCCCGGCTCATCCGCAGTGTCACCGACGGCGACCCCGGCCCGCACGACACGGTCGTCCCCGCGCCCCTGTGGCCCGCCGGCTTCTTCCGGCCCGGCGTCACCGAGGACGCCCGCCTCGTCCTCGCCCGCACCGCGAGCGGTACGCCCGTCTGTGTCGCCACACCCGTGCACGGCACCCGGGGCACGGCCTCCGACACCACGGGCCTGGTCGCCCGCCTCGCCCAGGCCACCGCGCTGGCCGCGCAGCCCCTGCTCATGTACCAGGTCGAGCGCCATGTCGCGCTCACCCTCCAGCACAGCTTCCTGCCCAAGCGGGTGCCCGAGTTCCCCGGCCTGGAAGTCGTCGTCCGGTACGTGCCGGCCTCCCGGCAGACCGAGATCGGCGGCGACTTCTACGCGGCCCTGTCCACCCCCGGCGGCCTCCTCACCGCCGTCGGCGACGTCGTCGGGCACTCCCTGGAGGCGGCCACCGTGATGGTGGAGATCCGGCACGCCCTGCGCGCCTACTGCGTGGAGCAGTCCGACCCGGCGGCGCTCGCCCACCGGCTGGACCGGATGCTCCAGCACTACCACCCCGACGTCACCGCCACCGTCTGTCTGGCCCTCGTCGAACCGGGCAGCGGGCGGGTGCGGGTCGCCAACGCGGGCCACATCCCGCCGTTGATCGTCCGCGACTCCGGCGAGGCCGCCTATGTGAAGGCCGCGGGTCCGCTGCTCGGGCTCGGCCTCGAACGGCCCGAGCCCACGGAGACGGTGCTGTGGCCGACGGACCGTCTGCTCATGGTCACGGACGGGCTCGTCGAGACCCGGGGCATCGACCTGTCGCTCTCCCTGGAGCAACTGCGGGCCGCCGCGGCGGACGCGCCGACCGGGACGGTCGCGCTGTGCGACACCCTGCTGCACTGCTTCGGCCGGGACCGGGAGGACGACATCGCGATGCTGGCGTTGCGGCTGCGGTTAGGGTGACCCTCATGCCGCAGATCACTGTTGACTACTCCGCCGTCCTGTCCGAGGGCTTCGACCGGCCCGCGTTCGCCAAGGCCCTCCACGACGAGGTCGTGCGGACCGCCGCCGCGAAGCCGGCGGCCTGCAAGACGCAGTTCCGGGCCACCGAGGACACGGTCGTCGGGCCCGACACCGACGGTCACGCGATCGTCCACGTCACGCTGGGGCTGCTCGCGGGCCGGACCGACGAGACCAAGGTGACGCTGACGGAGAACGTGCTGGAACTGCTGCGGGAGCACGTGAAGGTGGGGGAGGGGCTGGCGTTCCACGCGTCGGCGGAGGTACGGGACCTCGATCCGTCGTACCGGAAGTTCGAGGTCTAGCGCGGCGGCGTCCCGGTCGATCAGAGGTTCAGCCGAAGTCCCGCCGAGGATCAGCCGCGGGCCAGAGCCACCAGGCGGCCCGCGAGGTCACTGAACGGGCCGTCCGCCGGCTCGTCGGCGAGGATGTCGCGGAGCAGGTCCGCCATCTCCGCGTCCTGCGCCGCGCTCACGGCCGCCAGGGCCGCGAAGTCGTGGACGAGTTGGATCTCCAGCTCCTGTCTCGGGATGCGGCGGCCGTCCAGCCAGATGAGGGCCGTGGACTCGGCCAGCGAGATCCAGGACCGGATGACGAGTTCGAGCCGGGCCGGCGGGGCGTCGACGTCCAGATGCGAAAGGATCTGGACATAGGCGGCCTGCCGTACGCCGTCGACGAGAGCGTTGGTACGGGACGAGCCGACGGCCGGGCCACCCCGCATCAGGGCCGAGAACCCGGGGCCGTGTTCGTCGACGAAGTCGAAGAACCGGTGTGTGACACGGAGCAGCCGGGCGCCGAGCGGACCCTCCCGGGGCTCCACGAAACGGTTCGCGAGATCGTCGGAGGCACGCTTCAACGCGGCCTCGTACAGGCTGAGTTTGCCGGGGAAGTAGTGATAGACGAGCGGACGGGAGATACCCGCCGCCGAGGCTATCTCGTCGATGGAGACCTCGTCGGGCGAGCGCCGGCTGAACAGTTCGAGGGCGACCCCGATCAACTGCTGCCGCCGCTCCTCCACACCCATCCTGCGGCGCGCACCGGTTCGCATACGAACACCTTACCGATCGATTCCAGCCGGTCATCGGCTGGATAGCGTATAGGCGTTCGACCCATCCGGTCACCGGTCTGTCGCCGACCGGCCTCGGTCACCGGGCCCGGGCGGGCTGAAGGGTGCTGATCTCCCGGCCGTTCGCCAGCGTGCCCGTCAACTCCGCCCGCGCGCCCTCCTCGACAGGTACGGCGAGAAGGTTGCCCTGCGCCGATCCGCTCGCCTGGCCGCCCAGTTCGACGGAGACGGTGTCCTTGCTCCCGGCGGCCAGCAGATAGGAGACACCGGCGGCGGACTTCCACGGGCCGCCGGCGAGCACATGGGGGTCGGCCGGCCCGCAGGCGGGAACCTCGTCGGCGGCGGCCGTGACATACGCGCCGGCCGGGGTGACGAACTGCGTCATCGCCCGGGTGCCCGCTCCCCGCCAGGTCTCGGTGCGGGTGCACACCCAGTCGGCCGTGCCACTGCCGTCGGGCAACGGCTGGCGCGCGAACCGCCAGGCGTTCACGCTCCGCACCCCCTGCGACCGCACGGCGGCGAGGGAACAGGCGAAGGGCGCCCAGACCGCGGGAGCGGCGGACGCGTCATGGGCGGGCGCACGGGACGGCCGGCCGACGGTGAGATGCGCGGGAATCACCTCGGCCAGATCGCTCAGCAGCCGCGTACCGCCCTCGGCATCGGTCAGCTGGAGCACGTCCCACGACTCGCACGTCCCGGCACGCACCGCCGGACTCGCGAACGGAGCCGTCGTTCCGTCCTTCGCCAGCGCCAGCCTCCGCACCCCGCCGCCGTCCTTCGCCAGATCCCGTACGGCCGCCTCGCGCACCCAGGGCGCCGTCAGGTAGCGGACGTTGCCGTCGACCCGGCCCAGCACCAGGGCGCTCGCGCCGGCGCCGGTCGCCCCGTCCACCCGGGTCAGGTCCAGGGCCGCCATGCCCGGGTCGTCGAGGGGCTCCGCGTACCGGGCGATCCGCAGGCCGTCGTGGAGCAGGACGACCCGGAGGTTGTCGACCTCGCCCGCGTACAGCAGCTGCGGCGGGCCGGGCGGGGGACCGGCCTGCGTGCCGAGGGTGACCGCGACCTGCACGGACTCACCGGGCCGGGCCCACACGGCGAGCGCCCGCCGCAACAGGGCCTTGTCCTTGACGAGATCGCCGCGCGCGGGCCAGGTGGTGAAGTCGGTCCGCCCCGTCGCCCGCCACTCCGTGGCCGTCGCCGTCGTCAACCTGCCCGGATCCAGGGCCGCCTGGGCCGCCGGGTTGCGCGCGTACGGGGGTGCCGCCGCGCCGTCCGGGCCCCACCCGTCCCCGGGCAGGCCGAGGAGCGCCCCGCACACCGCCACGGCGGCCGTGGCGGCCAGCGCGGCCTTCGTGTGCTGGCGGCGGCGCACCAGATCGGTGGGGCGGGCGTGCAGCGAACACGGGTCGAACTCGGGGGAGAGGAGCAGCGCGTGCTGCCGCGCCGGCACCGCGTCGGCCTCCCGCAGCGCGGCCGCCGGATCACCGACCCCGGCCTCTTCCAGGAGCGTGCGGACCGCCGGGTCCGGGAGCCTCTCCAGGCCCCGCAGGACATAGGCGGCCCGGGCCGGTCCGGAGAGCACCGACAGCCGCTGGTCCAGGGCCAGTTCGTCGGCGCCGCCCGAGCGGGGGAAGAGCCGCAGCCCCCACACGCGCGGGAGCAGCGGCGGCAGCTGGGACCGCTTCGGCCACGCCCTGCGCCGCAGCGGGAGTCCGGCCTCCAGGGCGGTGCGGACCACCTGGAGCCGGACATAGGCGTACCCCGGGTTGCGCTCCCGCCCCGCCACGCTTGCCGTGCCCGTCGCCTGGGCCGGGATCAGGGAGGCCGACGCGCGCCCCCTCGGCAGCGCCCGCTGCGTCAGAGCGTGCGCCGTCAGCACACGACGGTTCCGGCCCAGGCTCGACGGCAACGTCAGATAGGCGAGCCGCACCAGCCGCGGATAGTGCTCGACGAGCGCGGCCTCCGCCTGCTCGACGTCCACGACCGACTCCTGAGCGCGGGAAGCTGCGGGGCGCGGGGCGACATCCTGTGACTGCACGTTCAACAGAACGAGCGAATGGTCCGATGGTCACCACACCGTTCCACTGGGGTGGGCCGGGGCGCCCAGGGGGTGGGGGGCGTGTTTCGTCGGCGGCTGCGGGTGAGTGGGGCTTCTCGCGCAGTTCCCCGCGCCCCTAAAGGATTCAGGCCCTGCGGGCCTGAAAAGCGTGGGGCGCAGCCCCCGCTTTTCAGGGGCGCGGGGAACTGCGCGACCAGCCCCCACCGGACGGAAGGCCTGGGGGTCAAAGGGGCGCAGCCCCTTGCGAGGATGGGACGGGTAGGGGCGGCGGGGGCGGAAAAGGTCAGGTGACCGACCACCCACTGAACTCGACCAACCCCCGACCCCCGCTCCCCCCATTCGTCGCACTCATGAAGATCCCCACATCCTGCCCCCCAGCCACCGCCCCCGGCACCCCCACCGACGCCACCACCCGCCAGCTCCCCCCGTCATCGACCGAACACTCCCCCGTGTACGCCCCCACCCCCGTCCGCCGCAACCGCAACAACACTGGCGCCCTCACCCCCGTGATCCGCCGATACGTGTCGAGCGTCCCGTCCCCCGTACTGTCGTACGACAGCACCACCCCGTTGGCCGGCGTGACCGCCAGGTTCAGAAACCCCGCCGCCCCCGCCGTACCGAGGCTGTTGCGCACCACGATCCCCGCCCGCGCCCAGTTCCCGGTCACCGCCTGGGAGTCGACCCGGACCGTGACGGACGTACCGTCGCGCAAGGCCCCCGCCCGGTAGACCGTGCCGAACTCCGTCGTCCCCCGCCACAGGTCCGCCCCACCCCCGTCGATCCCGAACCGACTCCCCAACTGCCCGAAGACGGCACCGTTGTTGGTGTACGTCCGCCACCCGGCGGCCAGCGCCCCGGCCTCGAAGAGCGTCCCGTCGAAGCGCCCCGCGACCCGCTTCTCGCCGCGCGGCCCGTACTTCGCCGTGACCGTGTAGGGCAGCGGCCGCAACGGCCGGTCGAGCGGCACGTCCGGCGCGTCCGCACGCCAGCGCACCGTCCCCGAGCCCGCCGCCGCGACGCTCGCCAACGATGTCGGACCCTCCGGCTCGGCCGTCCCGGCGAAGCCGCCGAGGGCGAAGTCCACCCGCCCGGTCGCCCGCAGCCCGTTGACGTTGCGCAGGACCGCCGACAGCCGCGCGCTCCCGCCCGGCGGCAGCACCGGCGGCGCGGCCGTGACGGTCAACGACCCCTGGTACGGCGCCCGCGCCAGCACGTCCCGCACCCGCACCGCCGCCCGGTACGCGTCCCCCACCGGCCGCGCCGGATAGTCCTTCCGCTCCCGCGTCCACGGCTCCTCGAACGCGAACCAGTCCACGGCCGCCGGAGCGGTCCCCGTGGCGAGCGCGTCCTCCAGCGAGTCCAGCCACTTCTGCCAGCGCGGCACATAGAAGTCGGCCATGAGACCGTTCCACTCCCGGTTGCCGTACTCGTGCAGATTCCCCGTGTCGGACGTGGCCCGCCCGCCCCACACCGTGATCAGCACCTTCGCCGTCCGCTCGAACTCCGCCCGCTCGGCGTCGTTCGTGGCCATCGCCCGCGCGTCGTTCACCCACGGACCCAGCAGGAACGCCGTGTTCGTCCCCGTCACCTCGTCCGACAGCCGCATCAGCCGCAGCCAGAGCGTGGACAGCGCGCGGAAGGTCGCGAGGTCGCCCCGCCGGTAGGCCGCCCGCAGCTGCGGCAGGTACTGGCGGCCGCGGTGCGCGAGCGCCTGCCGGGCCACGTCCACCACGTCGTACCGGTACGCCGGGTTGCGGCGCAGCCCGTCCGCCACGCCCAGCAGCCCGGCGAGGGCCGCGTCGAAGTGGCCCGGGTCGTACGTCAGGGTCCTCGGCGCGTACTCGGCGGCCCGGTCCGCGGCCAGGTCGGGGCGGGCGCAGAACAGGGAATCGTGCGGGTCGCTGCGCTCCACGGCCCGCTGCTGGTAGGCGGTGTCGTGCAACGCCCGCCACGCCCTGCGGGCGCTCGCGTCGCGGCCGCCGTAGCGGAAGTCGGCGTAACGGGAGAACCAGGCCGCCCGGTCGATCTTCTTCGGCGTCCAGGCCAGTTCGGAGAAGAGTTCGAAGGCCGCGGGGTCTCGGTCGGTGGCCTCCGGCATGAACGCCGTACCCACGAGCGCGCTGCCCGCCTTGTCCCGCCAGGCGAAGAACTTGTCGTTCCACAGGTGGGCGCGGGCCCCGATGGTCGTACGGCCGCCGAAGTTGGGGATCGTGCCGAAGCAGTACGGGGTGCCGCCCCAGTCGCGTTCGCGGTTCGTGACGCTGGTGTAGCGGTCGGAGACGCCGTCCACGATCAGCATCTTCGACCGGTCGATGGCGTCCAGCAGTTCGGGCAGCGGGTTCTCCTGCCAGCCGAGGATCACCCAGGTGGCGCCGGGGTGGGCCTTCTGGAGGGCCTTCTCCACGCCCTGCGCGGCGTCCGGCACCGGCACGTCGCCGGCCGTGCCGCCCTCGTGCAGGAGGTCCATCTTGAAGTGGGACGCCTCCCCGTACACGTCCTCCAGGTGCCCGTAGAAGGAGGCGGCGACCCGCGCGAAGGCGTCCGTGCGCGGGTCGAGCCAGTCGGGGCGTTCGAAGCCGTGCCAGATGCCCTGCGGGACGACGTGCGCGTCACCGCCGTTGCGTGCCACGAACTCCTTGGGCACGTGCCCGTAGTAGCCGGGCAGCACCGGCGACATGCCCAGTTCGCGCAGCCGGTCGGTGATCCGCCGGCCGAGGGCCGCCCGGCGGGCGATCAGTTCGGGGGAGAGGGGGCCGCCGTAGCCGGAGAGGTTCTGCAACAGCCACCAGGGCTGGTGCGAGGGCGCGGGCAGCCAGGCCCGGGACTCCTCGTCGGAGTAGCCGAAGTCCTTCAGCAGCCGGTGGTAGACGGCCTCCATCCCCGCGATGACCAGCACCTCGTTGCAGCCGTGCGCCGCCAGCAGATCGATCTGGTGCTCCCAGTACGACCAGTCCGCGTACGGGGCGGTGTAGCCGTCGTTGGTGTCGTTGAGCGCGAAGCGGTGGGGGAGCGCGGTGGATCTCTCCAGGGGGCGGGCGGGCGCCGGGAGGCGCTTGGGAAGGCCGAGCTGGCTGCCGTTCCAGGCGAGGTGCGCCCCGCAGACGTACTTGAGGTACCAGTGGACGCCCATGAGCAGCGTGGCGGGCGTCGTGGCCCGGACCCGGATGCTCCCGGTGGTGCCCGTGACCCGGAAGCGGTCGACGGTGCCGCTGCGGTCGAGCAGACTGAGCCGGAACTGTCCGGCGTGGCCGGGCAGCAGCCGATTGAGCGCGGAGCGCGCGGGAGCCGTATCGAAGGCGGGGCCCTCGCCGGGGCTCTCTGCGGCGTGGGCCGGGGCCGACCACTGCAGGTGGGTTCCGAGGCCGATGACACCGGCCGAGCCCAGCACCGTGCGTCGCGACGGACTGTTCATGTCTGTGTGCCCCCTGTGTCGACAGTGGCGGCACGCTAACGGGGCGACCGTCCGTGAACAACGGTGCGCACGGAGCTGGCGAGTTCACGTCGCCGGAATGGACGCGGAGGTACGGATGAGTTTGACGAGGAAGAGGCTTGCGGGCAGCGCGGCCGGCACGGTCGCCGCTCTGCTGCTGCTGACCGGCTGCGGCTCGGGCGACGACACCGAGGCCGCGGTGCCGAAGACGGCGACCGGGACGCTGGAGCACATCGCGGGCGAGGTGGGCTGCAAGCCGGACATGCAGACGGATGCGGACACCATCCGGCAGGCGCTCTGCACGAACAAGGACGGCGACTTCGACGGCAAGTTCGTCCTCGCGACCTTCGCCACCGACCGGGGCCAGGCGGAATGGCTCGCCGGCGCCAAGGACTACGGCGGCTACTACCTCGTCGGCCGCAAGTGGGTCGCCATCGGTGAGAAGAAGACGGTGGGCGGGCTGCAGAGCACGCTCGGCGGGGAGGTGCAGGAGGGATCCGAGCACATGAACCCCGGCGGCAGCCACAACAGCGGCGGCCACAACGGCTGAGCACGACGGCCGGAGCGGCTGGGCACGGCGGTCGGGGTGCCGGGCACGACGGCCGACCACGAGGGAAGACGAAAGCCGGCGGTGGGAGATCCCACCGCCGGCTTCCTCGTCACTGCGCGGGCGCTACCGCCTGGGTACTACTGGCAGTCCTGACCGCTGTTGATGCAGTCGACCATCTGGTTCATCGTGTTCTGGTCGAAGAAGTTGATGAAGTCGTTGTGGTCGGTGATGGCCTTGTGCAGCTGGTCCGGGAAGGAGTCGATCGCGTACGCGTTCTGCAGCTGCCCGTTCTGGATGGACGGGGCCGGGATGTCGTAGACCAGGCGGACCTGGAGCTGCGGGATGGCCTGGAAGCCGTTGGAGCAGCTGCCGTCCTGCTCGACGAAGTCGACGTGCGTGCGGTGGTTGGCGCTGTCGATGTTCTGGCCGTCCCAGCAGCTCTGGAAGAAGGACGTCCGGACCACGGAGCTGCCCTGCGGGCAGATCGGGTACTTGTCCGTCACCACACGATCCTCGAAGCCCGTGCAGCTCCAGTTCGTGTTGGCGTTGTTCAGACCGTTCACGAAGGACTTCGCGTCACCGGTGATGATGCGCAGCGCGGTCGGCATCGCGACGACGTTGCCCCGCTTGTTGCCGACGAACTTCAGCTCGGCCTGGCTCGGCTCGACGATCTTGCCGACGTTGCCGTCCTGGCCACCGCCGGGCGCGTTGGCGTCGACGTCGTTCGTGCCGTCCTGCAGACGGATGACCGGCCAGAAGTACGAGGACTTGTCGCCCTGGTTCTGGCAGGTGGTCTGCGCGTTGGCCAGGTCCTGGTCGCTCGCGAAGGCGTTGTTGCTCTGGTTGCCGACGTAGTCGTGCTGGTGCTGGGCACCGTTGCTGACACCGGGGGCCACGATCACGTTGTCCGAGTTGCGGAGCTCGTTCTCGTTGGTGCCGCAGCTCGTGGTGAAGCTACCCGTCGAACCGCCGTCGCCGTTGGCCGCGAGGCCGTTGCCGCCCACGCCCTTCGGGCCGCCGTTCGGCTGGACCTGGTTGATGTCGATGAAGTCGCCCGCGACCGGACCGTTGCCGCCCTGGCCGTTGCCACCCTGGTTCTGGCCGTCGCCGCCCTGGTTCTGACCGTCACCCTGGTTCTGGCCGTTGCCGCCCTGGTTCTGACCGTCGCCCTGGTTCTGGCCCTGGCCGTCGTTGTTGCCGCCCTGGCCCTGGCCCTGGCCGCCACCCGCGTTGGTCTGGTTCGGGTCGGCGACGCCCTTGCAGCCGGCGAGCTGGTCCATGCCCTGCGGAACCTGCCCGCCCGCGTTCCGGATGTTGATGCCGATCCGGTCGAGGGTGGCCACTCGCTTGGACTTGAGCGGGTTGATGATGGCGTTGTTGACGAAGCCGGCGTCTCCCGCCTGGGCCTGGCGCGTGTCAGCGAGACGCTTGTAGGCCTCGGTGATCTGCTGGTCCAGCAGCGCCAGCTCCTTGGCGACGCCCTTGCGCGCCCTCTTGGGCACGTTCGTCAGTTGCTGACCGACGTCCGGGCAGTCGATCGTGGCCACCTGCGCGGAGGCCAGCGTGCTGTTCTGCCTGGACTTCGACTCGCCCGCTGAGGCGTAGAAGTTCGCCCAGACCAGGCCGCCGCCCGCGACCGCGAGTGCCGCGGAAGCGGCGATGGCCCGAACGGCCAGCGGCGAACGTCGTTTGCGTGTGTTGCGTCCCATGGAACTCCTCTGACTTCCTTGCGGGGCATCGAGGCGCCCGACAGGAGTGAAGCGGCTCCATCAGATACGCGGTGCGTCCCAGGAGTGTTCAGGCGACTCAGAAATTGCTGCGAGATTCGTGGGACAAACTGGTTTCAACACCCCACGGAACACCGGGAGTTGCCGCCCGTCTACGCCGGGTGCCCGGTGGAGGCCCCGGGCGGGGTCCGTGAAGGGCTCGTTTCGGCGGCCCTGGCCAAGATGCGCGAGAACCGCCGCCCGCGAGCCGATTGCCCGTTCCGCCGCCGAACCGCACCCGCTCCTAGAGCCCCAGCACCTTCGCCTCCACGGCGGGGTCCAGACCCACCGGAGGCCGGTCGGGCCGGTGCGGTGCGACGCCACCGAGCCCCGTCAGCCACTCCCAGGTGTCCCGCACGGTCTCCGTCACGTCCCGGCAGCGCAGCCCGTCCCGCACGGCCCGTGACACGTCCGCCCGGTGCAGCGCGTCGTGCAGGTCGCTCCCCTCGGGCACCCACACCGGCAGCCCCGTCCACGGCGCTATCCCGGCGTCGAGAATCAACTCCGGTGCTGTCCAACGGAGTTCGGCAGTTCCACCGGTCGCCCGTACGCAGGCGTCGAGCAGGGCGCCCATGCTGGCCTCCCCCGGGGGACCGGCCAGGTTGTAGGGGCCGCTCAGCCCCTGCTCCGCCGCGCCGAGCATCCAGTCGGCGAGGTCGCGGACGTCGACGTACTGCAGGGGGAGGTCCCGGGGACCGGGCGCCAGGACCGGGCCGCCCCGGGCGACCCGGTTGAGCCACCAGGGCAACCGGCCGATGTTCTCGTACGGCCCCAGGATCAGCCCGCAGCGCACCAGGAGCGAGCGGTCGGCGCCGAACGCCTCGACCGCGGCGAGCTCGCCGCCCCGCTTGTCGCGGGCGTAGTCCGTCTGCCCGGCGTCGGCCGACGCGCCCTCCACCACGGGCGCCCCCTCGTCGTAGCCGGCGGCCGGGGGCCAGGCGTACACCGAGCAACTCGACACGTACACATACCGCTCGGCCACACCGGCCAGCAGCCGCGCGGTGTCCCGGACGGCTCGCGGCGCCGCCGGCCATGTGTCGACGACGACATCCCACCCGCCCCCGCCGGAACCGGAACCGGCGGTGGAGGCCTCGACGAGCGCCGCGAGCCCGTCCGGCGCGGTGCGGTCGCCCAGCAACGACCGCACCCCGGCCGGAGGTGCGTGCCGTCCCCGGTGGAAGACGGTCACCTCCCAGCCGCGGGCCAGCGCCGACTCCACGACGGCGCGGCCCACGAACTCCGTACCACCCAGCATCAGAAGTCTCATACCGCCGACTCTGCCCGCAGGGTGGCCACCACGGCACGTAAATCTGCTCTCAGAAGATCCGCTCTCAGAAGATCCGCGCGCAGGAGACCCACCGGGGCCCCGAGGCGTGGATCCGCCGTCAACGGCCCAGCGGTGGCGTGTACTTGTATCCGACCCGCCGGACCGTCTGGATCGCCTGACGGAACTCCGCGCCGAGCTTGCGGCGCAGCCGGGCGATGTGGACGTCGACGGTCCGCCCGTCGCCCACATGCCCGTAGCCCCACACCGTGGTGACCAACTGGTCCCGGGTGTGCACCCGGTTGGGGTGCGCGACCAGATGGGCGAGGAGTTCGAACTCCAGGTAGGTGAGGTCCAACGGCCGCCCGTCGACCCGAGCGGTGCGCTGTGCGGTGTCGACGTGGATCAGCTCGTCCCCGACCTCGACGGAAGCGGAAGCGGAGGCGGAGGGGGAGGCGGAGGGGGTGTCGTCCGCGACGGCGAACGGCAGTACCGGCGGCTGCCGGTCGGCCGGCACCAGCACCAGGTAGCCGACCATCGGCGGCCGGCCCGGCAGCGTGGGCAGGGTGTGCTGGGGCGCGGGCAGCCAGGTGGCGCCCGGGGGCAGGAAGTCGGTGATGTCCACGACCTCGTCCCGGCCCACGGCACGCAACCGGTGGCGTGGCGCGGGCCCGGGGGAGGGGACGGCCACGGGGGCGGAGCCCGACGCGGCGGTCAGCGGGGTGGCGGTCGACAGAGAACGGGTGTTCGCCATGAGAGGTCAGCTCTTTCGCGCGAGAAGTTCGTCCGGGAGACCTCGGCGACCGAGTTCGTGGTCGGGGACCCGCCGAGGGACGTACGTCGTTCCGCGCCGACCGAAGGCCGGGGTGTACGGCTTTAGAGGGCCGGCGCGTTCATCGCGCGGCAACACACCCGGTCGAAGTCGTGGTGCTGACGGGAAGGCCAGAAGGGCTCTAGGTCATGGCGACCCGTCGCACGTCGGTTCTGGAAGCTGGCCACGCCCCCATTGAAGCAGACACACGCCCGTCGCAGGAGCCTCCTCTCACGGCTTGGACGCTTCTTGAACATGTCGGGAGTGTGGCGTGACCTCAGCCGACCAGGCGTTTGCGCCAGTCCAGGGGGCTGACGGTGATGGCCGTGCCGGGATCGCCGTCCCACTGTACGGACAGCCCCTGCGCCGCGAGGGCCGCGACGACCTTCCGCCCGACCGCCGCCGTGGTCTCGGCGGAGCCGTCGAACCCGCCGTAGAGCAGCATCAGTCCGTGTCCGGCGGCGGCGCCCTCGGTGCACTGGGAGTGGAAGAACACGAACCCGCGCGCCTCCGGCGGGCCTTCGGCGCCTATCTCGGTCGTACCGCAGGCGCGGCAGCACGTGAAGTTCTCCCGGGCGATGATGCCGTGCGTCCCCTGGAGCGCCTCGAAGGCGAGGGTGAGCCGCTCGGGGTCGGTGACGCCGTCCCAGGTGTCCTGCTCGGCGAGCCGCTCCACCCAGAGCCGGTCGACGAGCTGCCGGGCCTGCGCGCGTGACACGGGCCTGCTGTCACCGTCGACCAGATACTCCTCGGCGGCCTCGGTGAGCTGTGCCCGGTTGTCGTAGCCGCAGCGCAGCAACTCCCGTACCCGCTCCTCGACCTGCTCCCGCACCTCGTCGTCGAGCTCCGGCACCTCCTCGGGGGCGTCGTGCTCGACGGCGGTCCACTCGATGCCGCTGTCCCAGCCCTCCGCCCGCCGGGCCCAGCCGGTCATGGCGTCCGCGACCCGCTCCGGGTCGGTGAGGACGGTCCCGAAGAAGCGGTCGCGACCCTCGCGGTGCTCCAGCTGGTACTCGCCGGTGGTCCCGTCGTCGGCCCGCTGGTGCCAGACCTGGACGAAGACGTCCGGCACGTCCGGTATCCGCTGCACGACCAGGAAACGGTCGCCCTGGTCGCCGATCCGGCGCACCAGCTCACGCAGCCGCTCCGCCGTGATCCGGGAGTACTTCTCCCAGTTCTCCGTCTCCACCTTGACGGCCAGCCGGTCCGTCTCCACCCTGACGGCCAGCCGGTCCATGTCCTCGGCGGCCGGCCGGTCCTTGTCGATGGGCTCGCGCGTACGAGCCGGGTCGCCCCCGTCGATCTTCATGCCCCCACGATCGCACGCTCCACCGACAACGCCGGAGGGCGCCCACCGTGACGGCGGGCGCCCTCCGGGAGCAGCGGGGTGGATCAGACCTGGCCGGCCTTGTCGAGCGCGGTGCAGCAGGTGTCGACGATCAGGCGCGTCACGACGTACGGGTCGACGTTGGCGTTCGGACGGCGGTCCTCGATGTAGCCCTTGCCGTCCTTCTCGACCTGCCACGGGATACGGACCGAGGCACCACGGTTGGAGACGCCGTAGGAGTACTCGTTCCACGGGGCGGTCTCGTGCAGACCGGTCAGACGGTCGTCGATGCCGGCGCCGTAGTTCTTGACGTGGTCGAGCGGCTTCGAGCCCTCGCCCAGCGACTCGCACGCGGTGATGATCGCGTCGTAGCCCTCGCGCATCGCCTTCGTGGAGAAGTTGGTGTGCGCACCGGCGCCGTTCCAGTCACCCTTGGCCGGCTTGGGGTCGAGGGTGGCCGCGACGTCGAAGTCCTCGGCGGTGCGGTAGAGCAGCCAACGGGCCACCCACAGCTGGTCGGCGACGTCCAGCGGCGCCAGCGGACCGACCTGGAACTCCCACTGGCCGGGCATGACCTCGGCGTTGATGCCGGAGATGCCGAGACCGGCGGCCAGGCAGTTCTCCAGGTGGGCCTCGACGATGTCACGGCCGAAGATCTCGTCGGCGCCGACACCGCAGTAGTAGCCGCCCTGGGGGGCCGGGAAGCCGCCCTTGGGGAAGCCGAGCGGGGTGCCGTCCTGGAAGAACGTGTACTCCTGCTCGATGCCGAAGATCGGCTCCTGCGCGGTGAACTTCTCGGCGACCTCACGCAGCGCGGCACGGGTGTTGGACTCGTGCGGCGTCATGTCGATGTTGAGGACCTCGCAGAGCACGAGGACGTCGTCGCCGCCGCGGATCGGGTCCGGGCAGGTGAAGACCGGCTGGAGCACACGGTCCGAGGAGTGCCCCTCGGCCTGGTTGGTGGAGGACCCGTCGAAGCCCCAGATCGGCAGCGCGTCCAGACCGGCGGGCTCACCCGCGATGATCTTGGTCTTGGAGCGGAGCTTGGCCGTCGGCTCGGTGCCGTCGATCCAGATGTACTCAGCCTTGAAGGTCACGGGACACATCCTTCGGGGTGGGTCACTAGGCGCATGTGCGGGTGCTGCGGCGCTGCGGCACTGAAACGCCGCGCTGATGCCGGGCAGCCTGTCAACCTGCGATTTCCCGATCATTGCTCGAATGTGAACCCCGTGTTACCTGGTGACTCTGTGGCACGATTCACGCCGCGGTGTGCCCGGCCGGCCCGGACCCGGCAGGTCCCGGTGGACGCGCTTTCGAATGCGCGCGGGAGGCCGGGCACCGCTGTGCGCGGTGCCCGGCCTCCCCGGACGGCGATCGCCTGCCCTTCACCTCACCGTAACGAGCGGGTCCGCCCCGCCGGTCCGGTCCCGGGTCACCCCACCTTCTCGATCAGCGCGCGGCGGATCAGGAACTTGCCGGGTTCCCGCACCTGTTCGAAGGCGGCGTTGTTCAACAGGACACAACTGCCGGAGACCGAGGTGACCTCCACGGTGGTGGACTTGTTGTTGTCCAGGTTGGTCACCCGCAGCTTCGTCCCCGCCGGAAACTCGTTGCTGGACGCGGCCGGGGCGCCGCCCTCGCCGGAGAGGGTGACGGTGGAGCCGTTGCAGACCTGCTCGCCGGCCCCGGCGTTCCCCGTGTCCCCGGCGTCCGCGCCGCCCGCACCGCCGGCGTTGCCCGCGGCCTCGTCGCCCTGGGGGTCCTGAGCCGACCCCCCGGTCTCCGTGGCCGGCGCGGACGGCTGTGCGGGCTGCGCGGCCTGGGAGCCCTGAGCCGACTCCCCGACGACGCAGTCCGACGCGCCCTGCTGGACCTTGATCTGGGCGATGACCGCCTCGCGGTTGGCGATCCGGGCCGCCGACTGGGCGTCGGGGTTCGCCTTCTGGTCCGCGATGAACCGCTCGTTGTTGCCGAGGGCGGTGGCCAGCCCCTGGCAGACACTGGAATCCGCCGCGGACTGCGCCGCGTTCGACGTGGCCGCCATGGCGAAGGCCCCGCCTCCCGCCACCGCCGCCGCGGTCACGAACAGCGCGACCTTCTTCCTCGTGCTGAGCGTTCTCCTACGCGACATGCGCGCCTCCTGTTCCCGGTGGACCCTTGTCGGGTCACCGGATCGGACGAGTACGCCGCTATGTACGAGATCCCGAACGAAGCTACTCAACGGTCACAGCGAACTCTCAAGTAACGCACGTCACACCGCGGTTGAGGCCCTTACTGCCGGAACCGCCCGCTACCTGGACAGGGCGTCGCGCACCGCCTCGTCCGTGCGGGCCACCACCGCGGTGCCGTCGTCGGCGGTGATGATCGGCCGCTGGATGAGCTTGGGGTGCTCGGCGAGCGCCTTGACCCACCGGTCGCGCGTCTCGGCGTCCCGGGCCCACTCCTTGAGGCCGAGCTCCTTGGCGGCGGCCTCCTGGGTGCGGGTGATGTCCCACGGTTCGAGCCCGAGCCGGTCGAGCACGGCACGGATCTCGTCCTCGCTCGGGACGTCCTCCAGATAGCGGCGGACGGTGTAGTCGGCACCCTCGGCGTCGAGCAGGCTGATCGCGCCACGGCACTTGGAACAGGCCGGATTGATCCAGATCTCCATGCCGACCACCGTAGCCAACGGGGCTCGAAAACCCGTGTTCCACCCCTGTCACAGGACCCGTCAGATCCCTTCTGGCCAGGGGCGATTGTCAGTGGGGGGTAGTAAAATAGAAGCAGTGTTCGAGGGTTGCCGACGGGGGATTTCCGGCGGCGCCCAGACCGCGACAGGAGGATGTCTTGCCCGCTGCCGCACTGAAGTCGAAGCCGCTGCCCACCCAGTCCACCGTCCAGCACCCCGTTCTGCTCGACCTGCCCTACGAGCCGGTGGTGAAGCACACGCTGCCGCCGGGCCGTCCGCGCGAGTGGTACATCACCCACAATCGGCGCCTGAAGGCCATGCGCCTCGCGATCGCCCTGCTCGACTCCGGTGTCTACATGCCGAACCAGGCGCGCAACGAGACGATCCGGAGCACGGCGGAGGTCATCGGGGTGCACCCGCCGTCGGACACCACGTGCCACATGGTGCGGGCGCTGATGCGTTACAGCCGCTGAGGCTGAGCAAAAAGGGGCGATCTCCGGCCGCCAGGGTTGGCCGGAGATCGCCCTAGTCCTGCCCGCCCGGGGTCCATACGATGCGGTCGCCCCTCGGTCTTCACAGCTGCTTCACAGGTTGCCGCTTCAAGGATCACAGGGCACTCGCGCATGCCTATTGGCATGTGCATGACTGTCATTAGATCGGAGAACCCCCCATGGTTCGTGGTCTCCTCCTGGGCGGCGCCGTAGCCGCCCTCTTCGCCAGTGCGCTGCCCGCGCAGGCCGATTCCCCCTTCGAGGACCCGCCCCCGGACAAGATCATCATCAAGGTCGCCACGGTGAACGGCTCCGGCTGTCCCCAGGGCACGGCCGCAGTCGCCGTCTCACCGGACAACACGGCGTTCACGGTGACCTACAGCGACTACCTGGCCCAGGTGGGCGGCGGCGCGCCGTCCACCGCGTTCCGCAAGAACTGCCAGCTCAACCTGATCGTCCACGTGCCCGGTGGCTTCACCTACGCCATCGCCAGCGTCGACTACCGCGGCTTCGCCTCGCTCCAGCGCGGCGCGAGCGGGGTGGAGAAGGCCTCGTACTACTTCCAGGGGTCCCCCGACACGGCGTCCCGGACCCACACGTTCAACGGCCCGCTCGACGACAACTGGCAGGCCACGGACGAGACCGACTGGGCCCAACTGGTGTGGGCGCCCTGCGGTGTCGAGCGGAACTTCAACATCAACACGGAGCTGAGGGTCAACCGGGGGACGTCGCCGGCGGGCAGCACGAGCTTCATGACGATGGACTCGACGGACGGGGACATCAGCACGATCTATCACCTGGCCTGGAAGGAGTGCCCCGGCAAGTGAGCCGTGGTGCCGGGTGCGCCTCTCTCCGAGGGCACCCGGCGCTTGGGTCGGTCTTTCGGCCGCGGGCCGGTGGGGCGTCTCGCGCAGTTCCCCGCGCCCCTGAAAGCCGCTGAGAAGCACGGGGCGCAGCCCCTGCTTCTCAGGGACACGGGGAACTGCGCGAGCAACCACGAACCACCCGTACCCGCCGACGAAACACGCACCCCCGAGTCATCAGGCGCCCGGCACCCCCGTCACGCGCCGCCCACCAGCTCCTTCTCCAAGGGCGTCCGGAACCGAGGCGTGACCCGGGTGTCACCCACCCACCCCGCAAGCCGCGCGGCCTCCTCGCGGATCCTCTCCTCGGCCTCCCGCCCCACCCCGTCCGTGTCCAGCAACCGCCACACGACCTCCCCGTCCGCCCGCTGGGCCCACCCGCCCACCACCCGGCCGTTCCACCACACCGTCGGGCCGACGTTGCCGCTGTAGTCGAAGAGGGCGGGGCGCATCCCGGGGTCGAGGTACCAGTCGCGTTCGCGCCACCCCATGGCCGTCGGGTCGAGCGCCGGGAGCAGCGCGGCCCACGGCTCGCCGGAGTCGGGGACCGGCTCCTCGTCCTCGGCGGTCACGAACCCCGTGCCCTCGTCCAGCGTCACGGCCCGCGCCCCGATCGCCGCCAGCGCCCGCCGCACCTCGGTGACACGCCACCCCGTCCACCACTTGAGGTCCGCCTCCGTCGCCGGGCCGCAGGCCGCCAACCACCGGCCCAGCAGGGCCGCCTGTGCCTCGGCCGCGTCCAGCTCGGGGTGCGCGGGGGCCACGGCCCAACGGAACTGGCTCGACGTCCAGGAGCCGAGCGGCCGTCCCCGGACAACCCTGCCCTCCACGCCCAGCACCTTGAGCAGACGGGTCGAGACGGTGTGCGTCCCCTCGTAGCTCTTGCCCGCCGCGTACACGAACCGCTCCCGCAACCTCGGCTCGTCCTCGGCGAGTTCGGACGCCGTTGCCTGGCCCCGGCGGGCCAGCGCGGTCAGCGCCGAATCCTGGACGTCCCTCAGCCAGGCCGCGTCGGGGGCCCCGGCCGCCGCCATGTCCTTGAGCAGCGCGGCCCTCTCCCGCGCGGCGACCGTGAGACCGGTCGAGGCGTGCACCACGGCGGTCAGCTCCGTGGGGAACACGAAGACGGTGTGCCGCATGCCGTGCATCCGGACGAGCGTGCGGTCCGTGTAGAGCGCCCGCTCGGTCTCGGCCACCGTCCGCGTGGCGTCGGCGAGCCGTGCGCCCACGGCCAGGAACACGGTCGCGGGATCCGAGCCGTGCAGTGCGACGAGCGTGGCGGCCACCTCCTCGGGACCCGCCGACCGCGCCGATCCGGCCAACCGCTGCCGCAGCCCCAACCGCACGCGCCGCTCGCCCACCCCGATGTACCGCCGCACGTCACCCATGCCGGCCATCCTCCCGGACCCCACTGACAATCCGGGCCCACCGAAAGCCCCGCACGACCGTGGGAGCCGGGCTCTTCCCGGCTCCCTCCCTACGCGTACCGCTCCAGCACCCCGCCCACATACGCCTCCAGCCGCGCCGCCAGCACCTCCGGCGTCAGATCCGTCCGGCCCAGCTCCCGCCAGGGCCCCGCCAGCTTCTCCGCGTCGGGCGCGTACCCGAGGGCGTCCAGCAGCAGCCAGTACAGGTGGTCCCGGTCCTGGGAGAGCCGGCGCCCACCGCGCGCCTCGTACCGCGCACGGAACCCCGACCCGTACTCGGCGCCGTACAACAACGCCACGGTCGTCGAGCAGTGCGCCACATCCAGATCCGCGGGCCCCCACGAGGTCTCCACCCAGTCCACGACCCCGCCGATCCGCAGATCCCCGCGCCCACCCGCACCCGCGCCCGCCCCCGTGAACAGCACGTTCCCCGGATGGAAGTCCCGGTGCAGGAAACACCCCTCGTACGCGGGAGCCTCCCGCCGGATCACGTCCACGGCCCGTTCCCACAGCGGGCCCCCGGGCGTGGTGGCCCGGTCGGGCGAGGTCCAGGCCTGGTAGGTGCGAGGCCGTTCGTCGGGTACGACCGCGTGGATCCGGGCGAGCTGTCCGGCGAGCAGGTCCAGCCGCTCCTCCAGGTCCGCGTCCTCCGCCACCCGCACGGACCCCGGCAGCAGGGACATCAACAGCGAGGGGTGGTCCGTGAGTTCGGCCGTCGGGTCGACGGCGTGCAGGACGGGTGTGGGGATGTCGTCGTACGGGGCGAGCAGGATGAGTATCCCGGCCTCGCGGCTCAACAGCCCCGGCGCGTGCAGCCGGAAGAACGGTTTCACGAACGACCGCAGGACGAGATCCGTCCCGTCGTCGAGGGTCAGCCGGCGCATCCGCGACGTCCAACCTCCGCGCAGATCGGTCCAGTTCCGTACGGCGCGGCCCTCGGGGAGCTGTTTGCCCACCCATGCTCGGGTCGCCGCCCACTCCTGACCGTCGAAATCATCGAATGTCATGGAGGCAGCATCCCCGAGGATCCCCGTGGATCCCCGATAAATGGGATGCCCCCGCACCCGTCACACGAGCATCCTGGAACCGCGGAGCGAAGGCCCCCGGAACACCGGGCCCGTGCACGACGGGCACCACTTTCCGGCCCCGGGGCTACTCTTCCCCGCACAGTCATCACCCACGCCACGCCCCGAGGAGTCCCGTCATGGGCACCTTGATCCTGTCGGCGACCGTGGTCCTGGTCGTCATGGGTTTCTCCAACCAAGTCCTCTGGCTGGCCGCTGTCGCCCTGCTCTACCTGTACGTCCGCTACGGCCGCACGGGGGGAGGCTCGGCGACGTCCTCGCCGGGTCCCCCGGCGGGCGGCGGCGCGGCTCAGCCCTCCTCCTATCGCGCGTACCGCGATCGCCGTGACCAGCAGGCGAAGTGGGAGCGCCGCTACCGCCGTGAACGGCCTTTCGAGACCCGTCGGCAGGAGCGCGACAAGAGCAACAAGTGACGGCGTCCCCGGGGTCGGGGTCACAGCCCCGGGGCGCCCCGATCGGGAACCACCGGCTCAGCTCGGGTTCGATCCGCAACTCGTCCCCGAGCACGGCCCGGACCCGTAGCTCCAGCGCGTTGTCCCGCCGCTGCCCGCCACCGGGGAGCGGCGCGAACGGATGGAACGTCCCGCGCTTGTAGAGCTGGACGATCCCGATCCGGTCACCCATGAACCGGTCTGAACCGGTCTGAACCAGTCTGAACAGGTCGCGATCGGCCCGCTCGGTATCAGGCGCCGAGCCCGGCCTCCCGCTTGCGCAGCCGCAGTACGTGGTCGCTGAACAGGTGGTGGCCGCGATCGAGCAACGCGCCCACCTCCGGGTCCCCGAGCCGCACCTTCGCCGACGGATGCCACCCCTGCACGGACTGCCCGGCCCAGGTCCGCAGTCTGTCGTCCGCGTCGTCCAGCAGTGCGACGGCCGCCCGCAGCCGGGCGACGCCACCGCGAGCGTCCAACAAGCGGAAGGCGGCCACCCGCACATGCCGCGGCCGCTCGGGCCCCAGCCGTCCCGTCAGCCACTCCTCGGGCAGCTGTTCCGCCGACGGCAACAGCGCGAGGGTCGCCTCACGGACGACCCCGGGCTCGGGATCGTCGATCAGGGGCCGCAGCCGCCGTAGGTCGGACACGTCGAGCAGCCGCAGGGCCGCCACGGCACGGGCCCGTACGCCGGGCACCGGATGGGCGAGAAGCGGCCACAGCAGTCCGGCGTCCGCCCGTTCCCCGCACTCGGCGAGCCCGATGACATGCCCCGGCCGCAGCGCCGGATCGTCCGCCGCCGCGCACCGGGCCCGGTACAGCGGCGCCGGATCGGTCCCGCACCGCCGTACGACATACCGGGCGCAGGCCCGTACCAGCGCGGACCGGTCGCCCAGGAACGCCACCGCGTCCTCCGGCCGCCCGGCCCGCCGCAGCGCGGTGACCCCTGCGGAGCGGGCACGGGGATTGCGGGCGCCGAGAAGGAGTTCGAGCACGTCGTCGTACGGCGCCTCCGCCACGGCGGCCAGCGCGGCGTCCGCGCACAGGTCCTGCACGACGACGTCGCCGTCCCGGGCGGCGGTACGGGCGAGCTGGGCGGGAGAGAGGAGCCGCTCCTCGACCACCAGCCGGTAGGCGAAGCGGCGGACGGCGGGATCCGGGGCCGTGAACAGGGGCGCGAGCAGGTCCGTCGGGGTCCGGCGGAGCACCTCGGCGAGCAATTCGACGGCGAAGGCGCCCCGGTCACGGCGTCCGGCGAGCAGGATCAGCGGGGCCAGGACGACGGCCGCGCTCGGGTCGAGCGCCGCACGCAGGAGGGAGCGAGCACGCTCGCGCACCGGCCCGGCCCAGTCGGCGGCGCGCACGACGAGCAGCGGCACCAGATCCGGATACGCCGTGGCAGGCCGCAACGCCGCCTCACGCACCCGGCCGTCGTGGTGGCACAGGGCGAGGGCGAGCCGTGCCTCGGTGGGTGCCACCCGGCGCGCGCGGATGCCGAGCCAAGTGCGCCGGCCCTCGACCTCGTCCCGCGTCGGCAGCAGGTCCCGGCTCACCCAGCAGCGCGTGCCCGCGTCCAGGTCGAGCCAGGCGCGGGGCGCGGTGACATCGACAGAGTCCCGCAGCTCCCCGCCCCGTACGAGCCGCAGCGCGGCTTCGCCTCCGCCCCGGAGGTCTTCGCGCATGCCCGACCTCAGTACGAAGAGCGGTAGTTGACGTACCCGATGAGTGCGATCAGCCCTGCCACGCACCCGAAGACGATCACCGTCGACACCCAGGACGACCGGCGTGGCGTCCTCGGCCCCGGGTCGGCGCGGAAGGGCTGTGGCGCGGGCGGGTTCTCCTTCCAGCGGGCCGCGAGCATCCGGGCCCGCGCGGAGGGCTCCTTGTGCTCGGCGCCGTCCGCCCACTTGATGTCGAACTCCCGCTCGTCGTCGTCCTGTTCGGGCATCCCCGTGTCTCCCCGTCATCTCTCGAACAGTCGTGCCAGAACCATACGACGACGCCCCCGTCCCGGGAAACGGGAACGGGGGCGCCGCCGTGAAGACGTACGGACTACGCGTCGATCACACGTCGAAGTACAGCTCGAACTCGTGCGGGTGCGGGCGCAGCTGCAGCGGGGCGATCTCGTTGGCGCGCTTGTAGTCGATCCACGTCTCGATCAGGTCCGGCGTGAAGACGTCGCCCTGGAGGAGGAACTCGTGGTCGCGCTCCAGCGAGTCGAGGACGGCCGGGAGCGAGGTCGGGACCTGCGGGACGCCCGCGTGCTCCTCGGGGGCCAGCTCGTAGAGGTCCTTGTCGATCGGCTCGGCCGGCTCGATCTTGTTCTTGATGCCGTCGAGGCCCGCGAGCAGCAGGGCCGAGAAGGCGAGGTACGGGTTGCCGGAGGAGTCGGGCGCGCGGAACTCGACACGCTTGGCCTTCGGGTTGGAACCCGTGATCGGGATACGCATGGCCGCGGAGCGGTTGCGCTGCGAGTAGACCAGGTTCACCGGGGCCTCGAAGCCCGGGACCAGACGGTGGTAAGAGTTCACCGTCGGGTTGGTGAAGGCCAGCAGCGACGGGGCGTGCTTGAGGATGCCGCCGATGTAGAAGCGGGCGGTGTCCGACAGGCCCGCGTAACCGGCCTCGTCGTAGAAGAGCGGGGAGCCGCCCGACCACAGCGACTGGTGGACGTGCATGCCCGAGCCGTTGTCACCGAAGATCGGCTTCGGCATGAAGGTCGCGGTCTTGCCGTTGCGCCAGGCCACGTTCTTCACGATGTACTTGAAGAGCTGGAGGTCGTCGGCCGCGGCGAGCAGCGTGTTGAACTTGTAGTTGATCTCGGCCTGGCCGGCGGTGCCCACCTCGTGGTGCTGGCGCTCGACCTGGAGGCCGGACTTGGCCAGCTCCAGCGAGATCTCCGCGCGCAGGTCGGCGAAGTGGTCGACCGGCGGGGTCGGGAAGTAGCCGCCCTTGTAGCGGACCTTGTAGCCGCGGTTGTCCTCCAGCGCACCGGTGTTCCAGGCGCCGGCCTCGGAGTCGATGTGGTAGAAGGACTCGTTCTCCGAGGTCTTGAAGCGCACGCTGTCGAAGACGTAGAACTCGGCCTCGGGGCCGAAGTACGCGGTGTCGGCGATACCGGTGGACGCGAGGTACGCCTCGGCCTTCTTCGCCACGTTCCGCGGGTCACGGGAGTACTGCTCGCCCGTGATCGGGTCGTGGATGAAGAAGTTGATGTTGACCGTCTTGTCGCGGCGGAACGGGTCGACGCGCGCGGTGGACAGGTCGGCGCGGAGCGCCATGTCGGACTCGTGGATGGCCTGGAAGCCGCGGATCGAGGAGCCGTCGAACGCGAGCTCCTCGGCCGGGTCGAAGGCCTCGGCCGGGATCGTGAAGTGCTGCATCACACCCGGCAGGTCGCAGAAACGGACGTCGACGAACTTGACGTCCTCGTCCGCGATGAACTTCTTGGCCTCGTCGGCGTTCTGGAACATCCAGCTCCTCCTACTCCCGACGTCTCGTGCCGGGGTGGTAGTTCGTTCGTGCGGCCAGTGCGGTGGCACACGCTGCTCTCGACCCTAGGGACGGGTGATTTCTCGTACGTGACCCATTTGTTTCGCACAAGTTAACCGGACATCCCACCCCGGACCCCACCTGTCCGTATGGCAGAACGGTCGCAGTACCGTGGTCGGGTGGACAAGAGGCAAGCAATCGGATCGTGGCTCTCCGGCCCCCGCGAAGCCGCGGAGGCGGCCGGAGTCGACTTCGGGTACAGGGGAGAGCAGCTCGGTCTGCCGGAGGAGGGGCCCGGCTCCATCGCCCGCCCGGGCCGCCGTCTCGGGGCCCTCGCGGTCGACTGGGGTCTGTGCCTCTTGATCGCATACGGCCTGATCACCGACGGCTACGACCAGGCCACCAGCAACTGGGCCCTGCTCATCTTCTTCCTGCTGCACGTCCTCACCCTGGGCACGGTCGGCTTCACCCCCGGTAAGCGCCTCTTCGGCCTCCGTGTCGTCGCCCAGGACACCGGCACGGTGAACCCCTGGCGCGCCGCCGTCCGCTCGGCCCTGCTCTGCCTCGCCATCCCCGCCCTGGTCTGGGACCGCGACGGCCGCGGCCTGCACGACCGGCTGGCCCGCACGGTCGAGGTCCGGATCTGAGGTTCCGGCACCGAGTACGACGATGGGGGCGCCCGGAGTGATCCGGGCGCCCCCATCGTCGTACTCATGTCGTCAGCGGGCCTTCGGGCCGCCCCTGGGCATGCGCATGCCCTTGGGCATCGGGCCCTTGGGGAGCGGCATGTTGCTCATCAGGTCGCCCATGGCGCGCAGCCGGTCGTTGGTGGCGGTCACCTGGGGGCCGGAGAGGACGCGCGGCAGCTTGAGCATGGTCGTGCGGAGCTTCTTCAGCTCGGTCTGGCCCTCGCCCGTGCCCACGACCAGGTCGTGCACGGGGACGTCCGCCACGATGCGGGCCATCTTCCGCTTCTCGGCGGCCAGCAGGCTCTTCACCCGGTTCGGGTTGCCCTCGGCGACCAGGACGATGCCGGCCTTGCCGACGGCCCGGTGCACTACGTCCTGGCTGCGGTTCATCGCCACCGCGGGCGTCGTGGTCCAGCCACGGCCCACGTTGTCCAGGACCGCCGCCGCGGCACCCGGCTGGCCTTCCATCTGGCCGAACGCGGCCCGCTCGGCACGCCGTCCGAACACGATCGCCGTCGCGAGGAAGGCGAGCAGGAGGCCCAGGATGCCGAGATAGATGGGGTGACCGATCAAGAAACCGATCGCGAGGAAGACACCGAAGGTGATGATTCCGACAGCCGCGAGTACAAGACCGATCTTCTTGTCGGCCCTGCGGGTCATCTTGTACGTGAGAGCGATCTGCTTGAGTCGCCCGGTGTTCGCAGCGTCCGCTGCGGGTTCCTTCCTCGCCATGGCACGAAGTCTACGTGTCCGGGGAAGCGAGGACGACGGCGGTGCCGGTGGGGACCGGAGACCGGCGGCTGCGCTGGGGAAGCGGCGCCGGGCGGCGGCGGTGCCGGCGTGGTGCGGCGTTCATGCGGAGCGGTGGTTCGTCGTGCGGTGTTACGAGGTGCGCGAGGAGACGGCCGCTTCGAGGACGCGCTCGGTCTCGACACGGTCCTTGGCGCGGCGGCGGTCCTCCAGGACGGAGGTCCAGGCGTTGCGACGGGCGGTGCGCTGACCGCTGCTCATGAGCAGCGATTCGACGGCACGGAGTGCATCGGTGAATGACGGGATCGCTGTGGCGCGAACGGGCGCGGCCTGCATGGGAGGTCCCCCTCGGAATGGTTCTGCTCTGGCTAGGACCCTGTACCGGGCGTGAAACCAGGGTCACTGATTGGTGTTACCAGGGCGTGACCGACCGGTCAAACGCCAGTGAAGCCTTGATACGCGGCTTTTGAACCCCGACGCGGCCCTGACGCTGCCCTCATCTGCGAGGACGGTCAGGACCGCGGTCAATCGGCCATTACCGGCGAGTAGCCTCTTGTGCTCGGATTCACACGAATCGAGTGGCACTCCGTGCCATTTGGCGTAAGGGTCAGACGGCCTGCGAGGCGACGTAGGAACCCCGCTTCTCGACAGCCATCTGGTACAGGCGGCCGGCGCGGTACGAGGAACGGACCAGCGGTCCGGACATCACCCCGGAGAAGCCGATCTCGTCGGCCTCCTGCTTGAGCTCGACGAACTCCTGCGGCTTGACCCAGCGCTCCACGGGGTGGTGCCGGACGCTCGGGCGCAGGTACTGGGTGATGGTCACCAGCTCGCAGCCCGCGTCGTGCAGCTGCTTGAGCGCCTCGCTGACCTCCTCACGGGTCTCGCCCATGCCGAGGATCAGGTTCGACTTCGTGACCAGACCGTAGTCACGGGCCTCGGTGATGACCTTCAGGGAGCGCTCGTAGCGGAAGCCGGGGCGGATGCGCTTGAAGATCCGGGGGACCGTCTCGACGTTGTGCGCGAACACCTCGGGGCGGGAGGCGAAGACCTCCTCCAGCAGCTCCGGGACGGCGTTGAAGTCGGGCGCCAGCAGCTCGACCTTGGTCTGGCCGTCCGCGCGCTCGGCGGTCTGCTGGTGGATCTGCCGCACGGTCTCGGCGTACAGCCAGGCGCCGCCGTCCTCCAGGTCGTCGCGGGCGACGCCGGTGATGGTGGCGTAGTTCAGGTCCATGGTGACCACGGACTCGCCGACACGACGGGGTTCGTCGCGGTCCAGCGCCTCGGGCTTGCCGGTGTCGATCTGGCAGAAGTCGCAGCGCCTGGTGCACTGGTCGCCGCCGATGAGGAAGGTGGCCTCGCGGTCCTCCCAGCACTCATAGATGTTGGGGCATCCGGCTTCCTGGCAGACGGTGTGCAGGCCCTCGCTCTTCACGAGGCTCTGCATCTTCGTGTACTCGGGGCCCATTTTCGCCCGGGTCTTGATCCACTCGGGCTTGCGCTCGATGGGGGTCTGGCTGTTGCGGACCTCCAGGCGCAGCATCTTGCGTCCGTCGGGTGCGACTGCGGACACATCGGCTCCCTGTGCTTCGATTCTTCGGCGTCCACCAGGGTACGCCCGTACGGTTCTCGGTCCCCGGGGTGGTCAACCTTCGGCTTCGCGGCGACATTCCCTCGCGTTCGCGCTCCGCTCGGGGGTGGGTGGCTGTGCGCGGGTCCGGTGGGGGCCGGTCGCGCAGTTCCCCGCGCCCCCGAAAAAGCGGGCTGCGTCCTGCTTTTCCGGGCCGAAAAGCACCGGGCGAAGCCCCTGCTTCTCAGGGGCGCGGGGGACTGCGCGAGAAGCTCCACCGGCCCGCGCCCGCCAACGGATCGGACCCCCCGCCTCCTGACGCGGCTTACGCCGACGCCCGCTCCACCACCCGCGGCTTCATCTCAGCGTTCTCCAGCACATCCCGAAGGTGGCGCTCGGCCACCGGCAACACCTCGGCGATCGTGATGTCGCGGCCCAGTTCGGCCGCGAGTGAGGCGACCCCCGCGTCACGGATCCCGCACGGGATGATCCGGTCGAACCACTTGTTGTCCGGGTTCACGTTCAGCGCGAAGCCGTGCATGGTGACCCCCTTCGCGACCCGGATCCCGATCGCCGCGATCTTGCGGTCCTCACGCCGCTGCCCCGCGTTGGACGGCGCGTACTCCGGCCCGTTCATCCGGGGGTCGAACTCGTCGTCGGTCATCCGGGGGTCGAGGTCCAGCGACAGCCCGCCGAGTCGTTGCTCGACCGGGTCGCCGAGCACCCACACGCCGCTGCGGCCCTCGACCCGGGTGGTCTCGACGCCGAACTCCGCGCACGTCCGGATGAGGGCCTCCTCCAGGCGCCGTACGTGTGCCACCACGTCGACCGGCCGGGGCAGCTTCTGGATCGGGTAGCCCACCAGCTGGCCGGGGCCGTGCCAGGTGATCTTGCCGCCGCGGTCGACGTCGATCACGGGGGTGCCGTCGAGGGGGCGCTCGTTGTCGGCCGTGCGCCGCCCGGCCGTGTAGACCGGCGGGTGCTCCAGGAGCAGCACGGTGTCGGGGACCTCGTCCGCGAACCGCGCCGCGTGCACCCGGCGCTGCTCGTCCCAGGCCTCCTGGTACTCGACGGCCTCCGTGCCGAACCCCATGCGGACGAACCGCAACCCACTCACGGCAAGCGCCTCCCTCGGCGGTGCAGCCGGGCGGCGGCACCGCGATAGCCCTGTGGCTCTGTCAGGCGCGTGACGCGCCCAAGCCACTGTACGACCGCGGGCTCGCGCACTGTTCGAGCGCCCTCCGGCACCGACGGCCGTCGTACGCGGCGCGGGGGTGCGGGCCGATGCTCGTCGTACCGATCGGCCGCCGGGCGTACGAGGGGCCCAGCCGGCGCGTGTCGGAGGCCACCCACGTCAGCCGTGCGGCAAATCCTCACACGATCGGATGAATGGACGCGGAAATGTGCGATCGGACGCTTACTCTCCGCTACATTCGCGCCGTTCACAAGGCCGCAAAAGGCTTCTCACCAGGCAATCCGGGAAACCCCGCCGACACCCGGAAGGCAGGAGACCGCACCGCAGATGACGGAACGACCCGCGCAGCGCACCCCCAACCGCCAGCTCGCCGCCCTCATCGCAGAAGCGGGGTTCTCGAACGCGGGACTAGCGCGCCGTGTGGACCAGCTCGGTCTCGAACACGGCCTCGACCTGAGATACGACAAGACGTCCGTCACCCGCTGGCTGCGCGGTCAGCAGCCCCGGGGGACGACTCCCGCACTCATCGCCGAGGTGTTCACCCGCCGCCTCGGCCGCCGGCTCACCGCCCAGGACCTCGGCCTGGACGCCTGCGCCCCCGTCTACGCGGGCCTGGAGTTCGCCGCCACCCCCGAGGAGGCCATCGACATCGTCGGCGGCCTGTGGCGCAAGGACTCCGGCAGCCACGCCGAACTCCGCAAGATCGCGTTCACACCCGCCGGGCTGGTCGTCCCCAGCCGCGACTGGCTGATCGGCCGGGCCGACGACCGGGTCGGCCGGGGTGATCCGGGCGCCACCCGGGTCCCCCCGCAGGGCCGCCCGGCCGTCCCCCGGCAGCGCAGCCAGACCGAGCGCGGCCCCGGCCAGAAGGTCACCGGCGGGGACATCGCCGCCCTCCGCTCGGTGGGGGAGCTGTTCCGCGCCCTCGACGACGCGTACGGCGGCGGCCACGCCCGCCAGGCCCTCGTGCGCTACCTGGAGCACGAGGCCGAGCCCATGCTGCGCGGCGCCTACGGCGAACAGATCGGCCGACGGCTGTTCGCGGCCGCCGCCGACCTGACCCGGCTGGCCGGCTGGACCTCGTACGACATCGGCGCGCACGGGCTCGCCCAGCGGTACTTCGTGCAGGCGCTCAGGCTGGCGCAGGCGGCGGGGGACCGGGCGTACGGGGCGTACGTGCTGGTCACGATGAGCCGTCAGGCGGTCTACCTGGGGCACGGGCGGGAGGCCGTGCAGCTCGCGCGCGTCGCCCAGCAGGGCGTCGGGTCCGCCGTGCCGCCGGTGGTGCAGTCGCTGCTGCACTCCGTAGAGGCACGCGGGCACGCGGTACTGGGCGAGGTGCGGGCCTCCACGGCCGCGCTGGTCCGCGCCGAACGCGCCCTGGAGACGGCCCGCCCCGGGGACGAAGTCCCGTACTGGGCGCGGTTCTTCGACGAGGCGCAGCTCGCCGACGAGTTCGGGCACAGCCACCGCGACCTCCAGCAGTACCGGGCGGCCGCCCAACACGCGGAACGCTCCCTGCAGTTGCGGGCACCCGCGTATGCCCGCAGCCGCCTCTTCTGCCGAGTCGTCCTCGCCTCCGCCCGCCTCGGCCTCGGCGAACTCGACCAGGCCTGCCAGCTCGGCGCGGAGGCCGCGGGCCAGGCCGCCGAGATGCGGTCGGTCAGGGCCGTGGAGTACGTCCGCGACTTCGAACGCCGACTGGAGCCGTACCGGGACGCGGCCCCCGTGCGGGGCTACCGGGACAAGGTGGCGGCGCTGATGTAGGCGCGCGGCACACGGTAGGGGCGCCCGGAGTTCTTCCGGGCGCCCCTACGCCGTTCACACGGCCCCGCGAGGGCCCTGGGGCAGCCGAGCGGGTCCCCACCGTCCCGCAGGCCCCAGGGGCCTCCCGGTCGGCCCCGCCGGGTCTCACGCGGCCGTTTCCAGCGGCTCCTTAAGGAACGTCGGGTGGGCGTCCAGGTCGGTCAGGACCGCATGGGCGGCCCGGCGGGCGGAGTGCAGGGCGCCCTGGACGGTGCTGGTGTCACGGTGGTCGCCGCAGACGTAGAGGCCGGCGAGCAGACGCACCGGGCGGCGCAGGTCGTGCGGCGCGGGCATCGCGGGGACCGCCTCGGGGACGTGGTACGCGGCGAGCAGTTCCCAGCGGGTCGTGGACGTGCGGTAGAGACGGGCCAGTTGGGCGCGGACCGTGGCGTCGAGGTGGGCGGCGTCCGGGGGAGTGCCGAGGACCGTGGAGGTGATCAGGGCGCGGCCGGCCGGCGCCCGGCTCGGGTCGACCTGGCTGATCACCGCCGTGTGCGAGACGGGTCCACTGCGGTCGGCGTCGAGGAGCAGCGCCGGTTCGGTCAACGGAGGCTCGTCCGTGGCGTGGTGCAGGACCGTCACCGGGTGGAACCCCGGCACGCGCAGACCGGGGAGCAGTTCGGCGGCGGACCGGGCGTCCGTGGCCAGCACCACGGCCCGGCAGGCGAGTTCCCCGTGGTCCGCCGTGGTCACCGAGGTCGTGCTGATGGCGGTCACCCGCACGCCGGTACGGACCGAGCCCGGCGGCAGCGCCGCCGCGAGGAGTTCCGGCAGGGTGTCGGCGCCGCCCTCCGGGACGCAGAGCCGGCCGGTCGCGTAGGTGTGCAGGGCCAGGTCGGCGCAGCGGCTGGAGGTCGCCAGCGCCGGGTCGGCGAGCAGCGCGGTCAGCAGGGGACGGACGAAACCGTCGATCGTCCGGGGCGGGAAACCCCGGGTCGCCAGGGCCTGGGCGGCCGGGACCTCCGCCCGGGTGAGCAGCCGTTCGGGCGCGGTCGCGGCGAGCCGGGCCAGAGCCATGGCCAGCCGGGACTGGTCGGCGGGAGCGCCCAGCCGACCGGGCCGGGTGCCCGTGGAACGGCCCTGCGGGCGGCCCTGGTTCCGGGGGAGCCTAGGGGCGCTTGCGAGGGCGCGCGCGGCTGTGAGTGCGCCCCTCGCGCTTCGCAGGACAGGGGTGGCGCCGGCCCGCTGATGACGTCCGTCGGAGTGCAGCAGGACGCCGGGGGCGAACGGGCGCAGGGCCAGGGTGTCCACGCCCGGGGTGCGGCGCAGTTCCGGGTACGACGTGGAGAGCAGATGCGTCGTCCGGTCGAGGCGGAAGCCGTCGATCTTCTCCGTGGACATACGGCCGCCGACGGCGGGGGCGGCCTCCAGGACGAGGGTCCTGAGACCCGCCCTGGTCAGATGTCCGGCCGCAGCGAGGCCGGCCACGCCGGCTCCTACGACGATGACGTCCACGTTCGCCGTGTCCGCCTGGTACGCCGACTGGTGCACCGACTCAAGCACGTGCCCCTCCCGAGGTCGCGCGGCTGCGGGGACGTTATGCCCCCAACACCCATCTGAAATACCTGAGTTCGGCACGAGAGTGAAGGCGGGGCCCGGCTCCGGGGAAGGAGCGTGTGACCTCGCACGGAGGCATGGGCGGGGTGCGTGTGCGCCGGGCGTTCGGGGTGTGTGGGTTCACTGGCGACCGCGGGACGAAAAGCCAGGGGCGCAGCCCCGGCTTTTCAGGGGCGCGGGGAACTGCGCGAGAAGCCCCACCGGACCCGCACCCGACGACGTACCCCCGGCACCACCTACCGCCCCGCCGCCACCCGAATCGCGTCCTCGATCTCCGGATACCTGAACGTGAACCCCGACTCCAGCAACCGCGAGGGAACCGCCCGCGTGCTGCCCAGGACGTCACCGGCGACACCCCCGAGCGCGAGCCGCAGCGCGGGCGCGGGCACCGTGAACAGGGTGGGCCGGTGCAGCACACGCCCCATCGCCGCCGTGATCTCACGGTTGGTGCGCGGGGTCGGCGCCGTCAGGTTGAACGGTCCGGACAGCGACGGCGTGAACAACAGGTGCCGCAGCGCCGCGACCTCGTCGTGCAGGGAGATGAAGCTCCAGTACTGGCGGCCGTCCCCCATCCGCCCGCCCAACCCGGCCTTGAACAGCGGGAACAGCGGACCCCACGCGCCCCCGCCCTGGGCCACCACCAGCCCCGTACGGGCGAACGCCGTACGGATCCCGGCCTCCCGCGCGGCCCCGGCCGCCCCTTCCCATTCCACGCACAACGCGGACAGGAACTCCGACCCCGGCTCCGCCGACTCGTCGACCACCCGGTCACCGGTGTAGCCGTAGAACCCGATCGCGCTGCCGTTCACGAACACGCTCGGCGGGGTGTCGAGCGCGGCGGCGGCCTCGGCGAGCGTCCGGGTGCCGCGCACCCGGCTCTCGCGGATCGTCGCCTTGTACGCGTCCGTCCAGCGGCGGGACGCCACCCCCGCGCCGGCGAGGTTGACGACGGCCGCGCACCCCGCGAGCCCCGCCCCGTCGACCCGTCCCGCGTCCGGGTCCCAGCGCACCTCGCCACGTGCCCGGGGCTCCCGTCGCACGAGCCGGAGCACCTCGTAGCCGTCCTCGGTCAGGGAACGGGCCAGCGCCGAACCGATCAGGCCGGACGCACCGGCGATCGCGATACGAGAACCGGGCGGAACGGGTGATTCGAGGGTCATGCCCACTATCCTGCCCGGCGGGCGGGGCGAACGGCGGCCCGGGGCTCGCGAAGCAGCCCGAACCGGCCGCCCGACAGCCGGTTCGCCGCCGTACAGTGGCCGCCATGCCCGTTCCGTACATACGCCTCGCGACCTCGGACGACGAGGACCCGCTCGGTCGCCTCGACCGCGAGACCTGGTCCACGCTGCACTCCGTCCAGGAACGGCCCGCACAGCCGTACGAGCCGTTCTTCAACGAGCGGTACGGCCCCCACGACCACCTGGTGGCCGAGATCGGCGGCAGAGTCGTCGGCTACATCCGCCTCGCCCTGCCCTCCAGCCTCGCCTGTCACGCGCACGTCCGCCAGATCCAGGGTCTCGCCGTCGCGGACGAGGCACGCGGCTCGGGCGTCGCACGCGCCCTGTTGCGCGCCGCCCAGGACGAGGCCCGGCGGCGCGGCGCACGTCGGCTCACCCTGCGCGTCCTCGGCCACAACACGCCCGCCAGGAAGCTCTACGAGTCCGAGGGCTTCGTCGTGGAGGGCGTCCTGCCGGAGGAGTTCCGGATCGACGGGGCCTATGTGGACGATGTGCTGATGGGCCGTCGACTCTGAGGCGTCACGCCGTCACGCCGTCACGCCGTCACGAGGTCGCCCGTGTCCACCGGGGCCGTCGCGTTCGCGGCCCGCTCCGCGTCGGGGACGACCTCGTCCACGGTGAGTACGTAACCCGTCTCCGCGTCCGAGGTGGAGCGGGCGAAGACGACGCCGAAGACCTTGCCGTCGGTGGTGAGGAGGGGGCCGCCGGAGTTGCCCGGGCGGACGGTGGAACGGATGGAGTAGATGTCGCGGGTCACCGAGTCGGTGTTGTAGATGTTCCGGCCGGTCGCGTCGATACGGCTGGCGACCGTGGCCGCCTGGAGGTCCAGACCGCCGTCCTCCGGATACCCGGCCACCACCGCCGCGTCACCACGCCCGGCACTGTCGTCGAATCGCAGCAGCGGGGCCCGCAGACCCGGGACGTACAGCACCGCCACGTCCTTGTCCGAATCGAACAGCACCACCTTCGCCGCGTACGCCTTGCCCACGCCCCCCACCCGCACGGTCGGCTCGTCGATGCCGGCCACCACGTGGGCGTTGGTCATCACCCGCTCGGTGGCGAACACGAAGCCGCTGCCCTCGCGGCCCTGGGTCCCCGCGACGCCCTCGATCTTCACCGTGCTGCGCTTGGCCGCGTCGGTCGCGGCCGGGGTGACGCTGTCGCCGGAGGGCTTGGCGACCTCGGCCGTCGCCTCGTTCTCGAAGGGGTTGAAGACCTGCGGGAAGCCCGCCTCGGTGAGCGCCGAGGTGGCGTTGGAGAACCAGGCCGGGGTGGTCTCCGGCATGGTGTTCTGCACGGCGCCGAGCAGCGCGGAGTTACGGATCGAGTTGGTCACCACCGCCGACGAGGAGGCCCCGAGGACGCTCGCGGCCACCCAGGCCACGATCAGCACGGCGACCGTGTTGGCCGCGGCCCCGCCGACGCCGTCGGCCACCCGTAGCGGACTGCGGTCGATCTCCCGGCGCAACCGCAGCGCCAGCCGGCCCGCCAGCTCGTGCCCGATCACGCCCGGCACCAGGACCGTCAGCACCGCCGTGATCGTCGCCGCCGGGGTTCCCGCCTCCACCAGCTCCATCATCCAGGGCAGCACCCAGACGCCTATCGCCGCGCCGCCCACGAAACCGGCGAGGGACACACATCCCGCGACCAGGCCGCGACGGTAACCGGACGCCGCGTAGGCCAGGATCACCAGCATCAGCAGGATGTCGAGCACGTCCACTCCGACCGCCTCTCTCTAGGGACCCTGTAGTACGCGCGGCACGGGGACAGTGATCAGCTCCGCCCGCGCGGCAACCCGAGGGCCCGCGCGAACCGGCCATCGGCGCGCCGTCTCCGCCCCGAATAGTAAAAACGCCCCGGACCACGGCGTTGGTTCCTTCCGCTTCCCCCGGGTGGCCCACTCCACATCGCGGCCCGCGCGCATCCGGGTGACTGTGGGGCCATGCGTGTGTTCCGGATGTCGCGGGGGGCGCGAATACGGCGGCTGCCGCGCGTGTGGCGCCGCCGCACACGGACGCCGCGCGCCCCGGACCCGGCCCGGCAGCGGCCGCGCCGGTCCCATGGCCGCAGGCGCCCGGCCCGGGAGCGTATGCGCCGGATGCGGGAGCGGATGCGCCTGGCCCGGGAGCGGGTGGACCTGCCGCGGCCGGTCCTCCTGCTGCTGGCCTGCCTGCCGGGGCTCGCGGCCGTGCTCGCCCTGGTGCTGTTCGCGATCGGCGCGGACCGTACGGACGAGCGCGCCGACGGGCCCGCCACGACCCGGCCCGCGCTGCCGCACCAGGCGCCCCGGCCCCCCATCGTGCCCAGGTCCCGCTGGCTGGAGAAGGACGCGCCCACCCAGCCGCCCGCTCGCTACGACGACGAGGTCGCCGCCGTCTTCATCCACCACACGGACTCCCCGAACGGGTACGACTGCGCCGACGCCCCCCGCATCATCCGCGGCCTCTACACCGGCCAGACCGGTGCCAAGCACTGGGACGACATCGGCTACAACTTCCTCGTCGACCGCTGCGGCACCATCTACGAGGGCCGCGCGGGCGGCGTCGACCGCGCCGTCACCGGCGCCCACACCCAGGGCTTCAACCACCGCACCACCGGGATCGCCGCCCTCGGCACCTTCACCGCCGGGGTGCCCGTCCCGCAGGCCATGACCGACGCGATCGCCGCGCTCGCCGCGTGGAAACTGGGCCTCTCCGACAGCGACCCCCGGGGCAGCGTCCGGCTCACCTCCAGCAACAGCCTCAGCCGTTACGCCGCCGGCACCACGGTCCTGCTGCCCACCCTCGCGGGCCACAGCGACGGCTTCATGACCAGCTGCCCCGGCGCGGCCCTCGCCGAGCGCCTGCCCGCGATCCGGGAACAGGCGGCCCGCCTCCAGGGCCGCTCCTAGCCCGACCGCTCGCGGCGACCACTCACCCGTTCACAGACAGCGCGCCGCCGGCTCACAGAGTTCTCCGAGATCCGCGCCCTACCTTCGTCGTGTCACGCCGACCGGAGGTGGGGAAAATGATCAGCAGCCGTACGGAGCACACGTCCCGCGCGCCGAGGAAGTCCTGGACCTCGGCCCTGTCCTCGGCCCTCAGGAGCCCGTGGACGGTGGCCTGCGCGACCGCCGTCGTCGTGCTCGGTCCGTCCGCCGTCACCGCGTCCGCGCTGGAGCGCGCCAACTCGGCGCCCCTGCACGGCGCCTCGGCCCCCGCGCACCCGGGCCCGGGCGAGGAGCGACGCCAGCACGGCGGGCCGTACACCACCGAACAGCACGCCTACCTGCCGCGCCCGACGAACCGCGGCCTGCGCGCCTGAACCCGCCGCGCCCCCGTCCCGCGACCTAGGCCTGGAAACGCTCCCAGAGCTTCGGGCAGCGTTCCGCGAGCGCGGAGTCGTCCTCGAAGTCGAGCGGGGTGCCCTCGGGTTCGCCGGGCGGGGGCGGGATGCCGAGGTCCGGGGCGACCACACCGGTGAGCTGCTCGTACGCCTCGTCCGCGGCGTAGCCCAGTTCCTCGCCGTCCCCGTCGATCTCCTCGTCGAAGTCGTCCAGCAGATCGGCGAGCGCGTCGGGGTCGTGCACCGCGCCCTCGAAGACCTCCCGGCCCTGGCCGATCAGCCAGCAACGGAAGTAGTCGAACGCGTCGTCACTGGCACCGCCCAGCAGCACCGTGGCGGCGGCCCAAAGGTCCCAGGTGTACGCGCGGTTGTAGCGGGACTCGAAGTGCCGCGCGAAGTCCAGCACCGCCTCCGGGTCCAGTCGGCCGAGCCGTTCCACGAGCAGGTCGGCCTGGTCCTCGGGATCGCCCTCGGCATCCTCCCGGGCCGTGTCCACCAACTCCCAGAACTCCGTCTCGTCCATCACTGGTCCAGCATCGTGCCTGGGAGGGTGGGACGCACGTGGAAGAACGACCCATTCTTGCCTCAGGGCGCCCCGTACAGCCCGGCGAGCCGGCGCGCGTCCTCGGCGAACCGCTCCCGCAGCCCCTCGGGAGCCAGCACCTCGACCTCCGCTCCCAACGCGGTGAGCTGGATGTATGCCACCTCCTCCGACTCCACGCGGAGGGCGACGGTCACCCGGCCGTGCTCGTCGGGGGCGTCGGCCACGGCACTCAGCGCGTCCCGGGCCGACACGGGGTCCACGACGTACGGCAGCCTCCGCACCCCCTCCGCCGACAGCCGCACGACGACCTCGGCGCGCAGGATCGACCGGGCGAATCGTTCCGCCTGCTCGTCCCAGTGGGCCGGGAGATCGAACTCCTCGTCACGCGTGAAGCGGTCGTCGCCGGTGTCGACGCCGGTGAAGCGGTCGATGCGGTAGGTACGGAAGACCCCCGGACCCGGCCGGCTGCCCGGGCCGGAAGGGGCGCCCGCGTCGGGGACCCTGGCGCACAGGTACCAGACGCCGGCCTTGAGCACGAGACCGTACGGCTCCAGGCCGCGCTCGACCTCGGTGTGCCCCTTGCGGTACCGCGCGACGATCCGGCGGTCGTCCCAGACCGCGTCCGCCACGGTGGGCAGCAGCTCGGGGGTCTTCGGCTCCTTGAACCAGCTCGGCGCGTCGAGGTGGAACCGCTGGGAGGCCGTGCGGGAGGCGTCGCGGAGGGAGGGGAGGAGGGCGGCCGAGACCTTCAGCCGGGCGGCGGAGGCGGCGTCCTCCAGCCCCATCTCCCGCAGCGCGCCCGGCACACCGCTGAGGAACAACGCCTCGGCCTCCGTGCGGGCCAGCCCCGTCAGCCGTGTCCGGTACCCGCCGATCAGCCGGTATCCGCCGGCCCGGCCCCGGTCGGCGTAGACCGGGACGCCCGCCTCCGACAGCGCCTGGGCGTCCCTGGTCACCGTCCGCTCCGACACCTCCAGTTCCCGCGCGAGTTCGGCGGCGGTCATGGAGGGCCGGGACTGAAGCAGCAACACCATCTTGATCAGCCGGGCAGCACGCATGGGGCCATGATGCCGGGCCGATGTGACAAAAGGGGGTGCGATGTCGGGTGCGTTGTCCGGCTGCGGGTGGGCGGGGGTTGCTCGCGCAGTTCCCCGCGCCCCTGAGAGACCAGGCCCTGCGGGCCTGAAAGACCACGGCCCCGCCGGCCTGGAGAAGCGGCGGGGCCGCGGGGTGAAGAGCGCGGGGCGCAGCCCCGGCTGTCAGGGGCGCGGGGAACTGCGCGACCAGCCCCCACCGGAGCCGCCCCCGCCGACGAACCCGCGCCCCCCGAGTCATGAGGCGCCCGGCCCCTACAACCCGTACCGCTCCCGCGCCTCCTTCACCGCCGTCGCCTTGACCTCACCCCGCCGGGCGAGCTGCGCCAGCGCGGCCACCACGATCGACTGCGCGTCGACGCCGAAGTGCCGCCGCGCCGCCTCACGCGTGTCGGACAGTCCGAAGCCGTCCGCCCCGAGCGACGAGTAGTCCTGCTCCACCCACTGCGCGATCTGGTCCGGGACCTGCCGCATGTAGTCGGAGACCGCCAGCACCGGCCCCTCGGCCCCCTGCAGCGCCTGCCGCAGGAACGGCACCCGCTCCTCCCCGCGCAGCAGCGCGGCGTCGGCCTCCAGCGCGTCCCGCCGCAGCTCGCTCCAGGACGTCGCGGACCAGACGTCGGCCGCCACCCCCCACTCCTCCGCGAGCAGCTTCTGCGCCTCCAGGGCCCAGTGGATCGCCGTACCGGAGCCGAGCAGCTGCAGGCGCGGCGCGTTCGCCACCGGGGAGAGCCCCGCCGACTCGGCCGTGTTGAAGCGGTACAGGCCCTTGACGATGCCCTCGTCCACGCCCGCCACGGCCGGCTTCGCGGGCTGCGGCAGCGGCTCGTTGTAGACGGTCAGGTAGTAGAAGACGTTCGGGTCCTCGCCGGGGGCGGCCTCGCCGTACATCCGTCGCAGACCGTCCTTGACGATCGCCGCGACCTCGTAGGCGAACGCCGGGTCGTACGTCAGCGCCGCCGGGTTGGTCGCCGCGATCACCGGGGAGTGGCCGTCGGCGTGCTGCAGGCCCTCGCCCGTCAGGGTCGTACGGCCGGCCGTCGCGCCGACGAGGAAGCCACGGCCGAGCTGGTCGCCGAGCTGCCACATCTGGTCGGCGGTCCGCTGCCAGCCGAACATCGAGTAGAAGATGTAGAACGGGATCATCGCCTCGCCGTGCGTCGCGTACGACGTCGAAGCGGCGATGAAGTCGGCCATCGAACCGGCCTCGGTGATCCCCTCGTTGAGGATCTGCCCGTCCTTGGCCTCCTTGTAGTACATCAGCTGGTCGCGGTCGACCGGCTCGTACGTCTGGCCCTTCGGCGAGTAGATCCCGAGGGACGGGAAGAGCGACTCCATACCGAAGGTGCGGGCCTCGTCGGGGACGATGGGCACCCAGCGGCGGCCGGTCTGCTTGTCGCGGACCAGGTCCTTGACGAGCCGGACGAAGGCCATGGTCGTCGCCACGTTCTGCGAGCCGGAGCCCTTGTCGAAGGAGGTGAAGGTCTTGTCGGCGGCGGCCGGCAGCGGGGCCAGCGCGTGCGTGCGGCGGGCCGGGGCGGGACCGCCGAGCGCGGCGCGGCGCTCCTGGAGGTAGCGGACCTCGGGGGAGTCGGCGCCCGGGTGGCCGTAGGGCACGACCCCGTCGACGAAGTCGCTGTCCTTGATGGGGAGTTCGAGCAGATCACGCATCTGCTTGAACTCGTCCGTCGACAGCTTCTTCATCTGGTGGTTGGCGTTCTTCGACGCGAAGCCCTCGCCGAGGGTGAAGCCCTTGACGGTCTGGGCCAGGATGACGGTCGGCGCGCCCTTGAACTCGACGGCGGCCTTGTAGGCGGCGTACACCTTGCGCGCCTCGTGACCACCGCGCGAGAGGTGGAAGCACTCCAGGATCTTGTCGTCGCTCAGCAGCTTCGCCATCTCGACGAGCGCCGGGTCCTTGCCGAAGAAGTCCTGGCGGATGTAGGCGGCGTCACGGGTCTGGTACGTCTGCACCTGGGCGTCGGGCACCTCGCGCAGACGGCGTACGAGCGCGCCGGTGGTGTCCAGCTGGAACAGCTCGTCCCAGGCCGAGCCCCAGAGCGTCTTGACGACGTTCCAGCCGGCGCCCCGGAACTGGGCCTCCAGCTCCTGCACGATCTTGAAGTTCGCGCGGACCGGGCCGTCGAGGCGCTGCAGGTTGCAGTTGATGACGAAGGTGAGGTTGTCCAGGCCCTCACGGGAGGCCAGGGCGAGTGCCGCCGTGGACTCGGGCTCGTCCATCTCGCCGTCGCCGAGGAACGCCCAGACGTGGGAGTTCGAGACGTCCTTGACGCCGCGGCTGGTGAGATAGCGGTTGAAGCGCGCCTGGTAGATGGCGGAGAGCGGGCCGAGGCCCATGCTCACCGTCGGGAACTCCCACAGCCAGGGCAGCCGGCGCGGGTGCGGGTACGACGGGAGGCCCTCGCCGCCCGACTCGCGGCGGAAGTTGTCCAGGTGGGACTCGTTCAGCCGGCCGTCGAGGAAGGCGCGGGCGTAGATGCCGGGGGAGGCGTGGCCCTGGATGTAGAGCTGGTCGCCCGAGCCGTCGGCCTCCTTGCCCTTGAAGAAGTGGTTGAAGCCGGTCTCGTAGAGCCAGGCGGCGGAGGCGAAGGTGGCGATGTGGCCGCCGACGCCGTATTTGGAGCCACGGGTGACCATCGCGGCCGCGTTCCAGCGGTTCCACGCGGTGATACGGCGCTCCATCGCCTCGTCACCGGGGATGCCCGGCTCGGCGGCGGTGGGGATGGTGTTGACGTAGTCCGTCTCGAGCAGCTTGGGCAGCGCGATGCCGTTGCCCTCCGCACGCTCCAGGGTGCGGCGCATCAGGTAGGCCGCGCGGTGCGGCCCGGCCGCCTTGGTGACGGCGTCCAGCGAGGCCTGCCATTCGGCGGTCTCCTCCGGGTCGCGGTCGGGGAGCTGGTCGAGCGCGCTCGGCTGGATGGCGTTGGAGTCGGTCATTGCGCCGCCTTCCTCAGTCGAAGGGGGTTCCCTCATCGGTAAGGGTTCGGGGGTGCCCTTGGTCTTTGGCAGGACAGGGCTGGGGCTTCGGTGGAAGCCCGTCGGCGACTGTAACCCGCTGATCGATGATCGATCAAAGGGTTGCGGGCAAAATATCTTGATCACGAGAAAGTCGGCACGGGGTGCCTTCGGCGACGACACCGGGTGCCTTGCCGATCCGGGGTTTGTGCAGGTGGGGCGGCGTTTGAGCGGGGGTTCGCTCAGGGGGGTGGGTGGGTTGGGGTGCGTTGGTGGGTGCGGCTCCGGTGGGGCTTTCTCGCGCAGTTCCCCGCGCCCCTTGAAAGCATGGAATGAGCCCGGGTGACCAAGGAACGCGGGGAACTGCGCGACCAGCCCCCACCGGGCCCGCAGCCGAAAACGCACCCCCGACGACTACGCCGGCTCGTCGTCCGTGTGCGGGGCGCAGCCCAGGACGTGGGCCTTGACCAGATCAGCGATCCGCGGGTCACGGCGGCGGAACGCGGCCACCAACTCCTCGTGCTCCTCGGCGTACGACTGCTGGACCGTCCCCAGCCACCGGATCGACAGCGCCGTGAAGACCTCGATCCCGAGCCCCTCCCACGTGTGCAGCAGCACCGAGTTGCCCGCGGCCCGCACCAGCTCGCGGTGGAACGCCACCGTGTGCCGCACCTGGGACGTACCGTCGGCGTTCCGGTCGGCCTCGTACAGCGCGGCCACGTGCGGCTCCAGCGCCGAGCAGTCCTCCGCCAGCCGCTCCGCCGCCAGCTCCGCCGCGATCGCCTCCAGGCCCGCCCGAACCGGGTAGCTCTCCTCCAGGTCGGCCGCCGTCAGGTTCCGCACCCGTACGCCCTTGTTCGGCGCGGATTCGATCAACCGCAGCGACTCCAGCTCGCGCAGCGCCTCCCGCACGGGAGTCTGGCTGACCTCCAGCTCCGTCGCGATCCGCCGCTCCACGATCCGCTCGCCCGGCTTCCACCGTCCGCTCACGATCCCCTCCACGATGTGCTCGCGGATCTGTTCGCGCAGCGAGTGGACGACGGGCGCGGTGGTCATGCGGGCTCCTTCGGCGGGGGACAGAGCCCCAAGGGCGTTGACCTCTAGACAATAAAGCCGTGGCCGTTCGGGGGAGAGGCGCACGGGGGTGCTTTCGCGCAGGTGAGACGAGACTTACACGCTCCCATCGGCGACCGGTTTGTAAAGACCCGTACCGGCCAGGCTCAAGGGCCTCGTCCGGGACGCGGCCCGAACACAGCGGTGCCCCGCCCGGAGAACTCCGGGCGGGGCACCGTCGTCACACGTGCACCCAGGGGCTACAGACCGAGCTCGACCTCGAACTCGCCCGCCTCCAGGATCGCCTTGACGGCCGTCAGGTAACGGGCCGCGTCGGCGCCGTCGACCAGACGGTGGTCGTAGGAGAGGGTCAGGTAGGTCATGTCGCGGACGGCGATGACCGTGCCCTCCTCCGTCTCCAGGACGGCCGGGCGCTTGACCGTGGCACCGATGCCGAGGATCGCGACCTGGCCCGGCGGCACGATGATCGTGTCGAAGAGCGCGCCGCGCGAACCCGTGTTGGAGATCGTGAAGGTCGCGCCGGACAGCTCGTCGGGCGTGATCTTGTTGGCGCGGACCTTGCCGGCCAGCTCCGCCGTGGCCTTGGCGATACCGGCGATGTTGAGGTCACCGGCGTGCTTGATGACCGGGGTCATCAGGCCCTTCTCGGAGTCCACCGCGATACCGATGTTCTCGGTGTCGAAGTAGGTGATCGTGCCCTCGGCCTCGTTGATCTTGGCGTTGATGGGCGCGTGCGCCTTCAGCGCCTGGGCGGCGGCCTTGACGAAGAACGGCATCGGGGAGAGCTTGACGCCCTCGCGTGCCGCGAAGGAGTCCTTCGCGCGGGCGCGCAGCCTCATCAGACGCGTGACGTCGACCTCGACGACCGACGACAGCTGCGCCTGCTCGTGCAGCGCCTTGACCATGTTGTCGCCGATGACCTTGCGGATGCGCGGCATCTTGACGGTCTGGCCACGGAGGGGGGACGCCTCCAGGGAGGGCGCCTTCTTCGCGGCGGCGACCGGGGCTGCGGCGGCCGGAGCCGGGGCAGCGGCGGCGGCCTTCGCGGCCTCGGCGGCGGCGATGACGTCCTGCTTGCGGATACGACCGCCGACGCCGGTGCCCTTGACGGAGCCCAGGTCGACACCGTTCTCGGCGGCGAGCTTGCGCACCAGCGGGGTGACGTAGGCGCCCTCGTCGGTGGCCTGGGTGGCGGCGGACGCGGGCGCGGCCGGAGCGGCGGCCGGGGCCGGGGCGGCCGGGGCGGGAGCCGGGGCGGCCGGAGCAGCGGCGGCGGGCGCCGGAGCCGGGGCAGCCGGAGCCGGAGCCGGGGCAGCCGGAGCCGGAGCCGGGGCAGCCGGAGCCGGAGCCGGGGCCGGAGCGGCGGGCGCGGGAGCCGGGGCGGCAGGGGCCGGGGCGGCCGGGGCCGGGGCAGCGGCGGCGGGCGCCGGAGCCGGGGCGGCCGGGGCAGCCGCCGGAGCGGCACCGGGGGCGCCGATGACGGCCAGCTTGGCACCGACCTCGGCGGTCTCGTCCTCGGCGACCGTGATCTCCAGCAGCACACCGGAGGTGGGCGCCGGGATCTCGGTGTCGACCTTGTCCGTGGAGACCTCGAGCAGCGGCTCGTCGGCCTCGACGGAGTCGCCGACCTCCTTCAGCCAGCGGGTGACGGTGCCCTCGGTGACGGACTCGCCGAGCGCCGGGAGGACCACGTCGGTGCCCTCGGCGGAGCCGCCGCCGGTGGCCGCCTCGGCGGTCGGGGCCGGAGCGGGCGCGGCCTGCTCGGTGGAGGGCTGGGCCGCGGCGGGCTCGGGGGCCGGCGCCGGAGCCGGGGCCTCCTCGGCGGCCGGGGCGGGGGCGGCGGCGGGCGCGCCCGTGCCGTCGTCGATCAGCGCCAGCTCGGCGCCGACCTCGACGGTCTCGTCCTCGGCGACCTTGATGGAGGCGAGGATGCCTGCGGCGGGGGAGGGGATCTCGGTGTCGACCTTGTCGGTCGAGACCTCGAGCAGCGGCTCGTCGGCCTCTACACGCTCACCCTCGGCCTTCAGCCAGCGGGTGACGGTGCCCTCGGTGACGCTCTCGCCGAGCGCCGGAAGGGTTACGGAAACCGCCATGGTTTCTGTTGCTCCTTAACGATTGCGGAAGTCTGGATCGTCGCTTCGTCGACCGAGGGGTCAGTCGTGCGAGTGCAGCGGCTTGCCCGCGAGGGCCAGGTGGGCCTCGCCGAGCGCCTCGCTCTGCGTCGGGTGGGCGTGGATCAGCTGGGCGACCTCGGCGGGGAGGGCTTCCCAGTTGTAGATCAGCTGGGCCTCGCCCACCTGCTCGCCCATGCGGTCGCCGACCATGTGGACGCCGACCACGGCACCGTCCTTGACCTGGACGAGCTTGATCTCGCCCGAGGTGTTCAGGATCTTGCTCTTGCCGTTGCCCGCGAGGTTGTACTTCAGAGCGACGACCTTGTCCGCGCCGTAGATCTCCTTGGCCTTGGCCTCGGTGATGCCCACGGAGGCGACCTCGGGGTGGCAGTACGTCACCCGGGGGACACCGTCGTAGTCGATCGGAACGGTCTTCAGGCCGGCCAGACGCTCCGCGACCAGGATGCCCTCGGCGAAGCCGACGTGCGCGAGCTGGAGCGTCGGGACCAGGTCACCGACGGCGGAGATGGTCGGGACGTTCGTGCGCATGTACTCGTCGACCAGGACGTAGCCGCGGTCCATGGCGACGCCCTGCTCCTCGTAGCCGAGACCGGCGGAGACCGGGCCACGGCCGACGGCGACGAGCAGGACCTCGGCCTCGAACTCCTTGCCGTCGGCGAGGGTGACCTTGACACCGTCCTGGGTGTACTCGGCCTTCGAGAAGAAGGTGCCCAGGTTGAACTTGATGCCGCGCTTGCGGAAGGCGCGCTCAAGAAGCTTCGAGCTGTTCTCGTCCTCGACGGGGACGAGGTGCTTCAGGCCCTCGATGACGGTGACCTCGGAGCCGAAGGACTTCCACGCGGAGGCGAACTCGACGCCGATGACGCCGCCGCCCAGGATGATCGCGGACTTGGGCACGCGGTCCAGGACGAGGGCGTGGTCCGAGGAGATGATGCGGTTGCCGTCGATCTCCAGGCCCGGCAGCGACTTCGGCACGGAGCCGGTCGCCAGCAGGACGTGACGGCCCTGGACACGCCGGCCGTTCACATCGACGGAGGTCGGGGAGGACAGACGGCCCTCACCCTCGATGTAGGTGACCTTGCGGGAGGCGACGAGACCCTGCAGACCCTTGTAGAGGCCGGAGATCACGCCGTCCTTGTACTTGTGCACCCCGGCGATGTCGATGCCCTCGAAGGTGGCCTTCACACCGAACTGCTCGCTCTCGCGGGCCTGGTCGGCGATCTCGCCCGCGTGGAGCAGGGCCTTCGTGGGAATGCATCCCCGGTGCAGGCAGGTGCCGCCGACCTTGTCCTTCTCGATCAGGGCGACGTCCAGGCCCAGCTGCGCCCCGCGCAGGGCCGCGGCGTAACCACCGCTACCACCGCCGAGGATCACTAGGTCGAAAACGGTGCTGGCGTCGTTCGCCACGTCACGTCCTCCATGCATGTGCGCCGTACGCCGGTCGTCCGAGACCCGCGCGGCGGCTGGTGTCCGGCCGCTCTTCTTCGGCCCTGTGGTGGGGGCCCTGTCCTGCCGAGCCCCATCTTCGCACTTGTCGCGGGCGAACGAGACGCCGGGCCGGGGTGTGAGACACCACACGCTCAGATGTGACAGAGGGCCGAGGGGCCGCGCCCCGTCAGGGGCGCGGGGAACTGCGCGACCAGCCCCCACGCCCCCGCACTCGCCGTACTACCGAGTACCACCGACCGGATCGAGTTCCTGGGCGAACATCACCCCAGGTCGCCGGAGGCAGCCCGCTCGGCCAGCCGCACCAGCGTCCGCACGGCGGTCCCGGTCCCGCCCTTCGGCGTGTACCCGAACGGGCCGCCCTCGTTGAACGCCGGCCCCGCGATGTCCAGGTGCGCCCAGGTGATGCCCTCGCCCACGAACTCCTTCAGGAACAGCCCGGCGACCAGGCCGCCGCCGTACCGCTCGCCCATGTTCGCGATGTCGGCGGTCGGCGAGTCCATGCCCTTGCGCAGGTGCTCCGGCAGCGGCATCGGCCACGCCGGCTCGCCGGACTCCTCCGCCGCCTCGTGCACCGCGGAGCGGAACGCGTCGTCGTTGGCCATGATCCCGAAGGTCCGGTTGCCCAGCGCCAGCATCATCGCCCCGGTCAGCGTCGCCACGTCGACGATCGCGTCCGGCTTGTCCTCGGACGCCTTGGCGAGCGCGTCGGCCAGGACCAGGCGGCCCTCGGCGTCGGTGTTCAGCACCTCCACCGTCTTGCCGCTGTACATGCGCAGCACATCACCCGGGCGGGTGGCGGAGCCGGACGGCATGTTCTCGGCGAGGGCGAGCCAGCCCGTGACGTTGACCTCCAGCTTGAGCCGGGCGGCGGCGACGACCGCGGCGAACACGGCGGCGGCGCCGCTCATGTCGCACTTCATCGTCTCGTTGTGCCCGGCGGGCTTGAGCGAGATACCGCCCGAGTCGTACGTGATGCCCTTGCCGACGAACGCCAGGTGCTTCTTCGCCTTGGAGCTGGTGTACGACAGCTGCACCAGCCGGGGCGTGGCCGCGGAGCCCGCGCCGACGCCGAGGATGCCGCCGTAGCCGCCCTTGGCGAGGGCCTTCTCGTCGAGGACGGTCACCTTGATGCCGTGCTCCTTGGCCGCGGTCTGCGCGACGGCGGCGAAGGCCTCGGGGTCGAGGTCGTTCGGCGGGGTGTTGATGAGGTCGCGGGCGCGGTTCAGCTCCTCGGTCACCGCGATCGCGCGCTCGACGGCCGCCTTGTGGGCCTTGTCGCGGGGCTTCGCGCCGAGCAGGACGACGTCGGCGAGCGGCGCCTTGCCGTTCTTCGCCTTCGCGTCCTTGTCCGAAGGGGCCTGCCCCTTGTAGACGTCGAACGAGTAAGCGCCCAGCAGCGCGCCCTCGGCCACGGCGGCCACGGCGGCGGCGTCGGCCACGGGCAGCGCGAACGCGGCCTTCTTCGTGCCGGTCAGGGCGCGGGCCGCGGCACCGGCCGCGCGGCGCAGCGTCTCCGCGGCGAACGTGCCGTCCTTCTCGGGCACCGCGCCCAGGCCCACCGCCACCACGAGCGGAGCCTTGAAGCCGGACGGCGCGGGCAGCTTGGTCACCTCGCCCTCGGCGCCCGTGGCGCCGAGGGTCTCCAGGAGGCCGGCCAGCTTGCCGTCGTACGCCTGGTCCACGGCCTCGGCACCCGGCGCTACGACCAGGTCCCCGGACCGGGATGCAGGGCCCTTCGCGACACCGACCACGAGCGCGTCGGCCCGGAGGCCCGACACGGCGGCGGTGCTGAGAGTGAGAGCAGTCACGGTGGTGAAATCTCGCTTCCGATTGAGTTTCGGTGGCCGAACGGATGGGTCGACGTGCCGGGAACGAGCCTAGGCCCTTGTTCGGCCCATCGGACCTGGGGCGTCGGCCGGTTGCGCCGCGCCCTCCGTATGGCGTCCGCTGCGACCAGCCTCCCCGACTTTGCCTCCCGGACGTGCAGGGAGATCCCCATGGCTGAGGGATAGGGGGATCCCTTATCGCGACTGCGCGGGGCGCGCATCCATGGTCCTCGCGCGTGGTGCCGACGGTCTTCGCGCGTAGCGTCGGCCACCGGTTTCGATCATCCCTGCGGGCGTTCACCCCTATGTGGCTTCATGGTCATTTTCGTGCCCTCATGTGCCCTGACCTGGGTGAGACTCGTCCCGCCGGTGAGTGATCAACTCATCTCATCGGTCTGCATCGTTTCCACTGCTTCCCCTCGGTGCGGCCGTTCAGTCCGGCCCCGGGGGACTTCTCGGGGAAAGGGCGAACATGGCGCACAGCGTGGCCGGATGGAGAGGTGCCGGAGCCTTCGTGGCGACGACGAGCCTGCTGGTGGCGGGCCTCGGCATACCGGGAGCGTCGGCCGCCGCCGCACCGCGTGTCGACCTGCGGGTGCTGGTGGTGGACAACGGCGACAGCCCCGTCCAGGCCATCACCGCCGAACTGAGGAGCACCGGTGTCCCGTACACCCGCGTGAACCTGAACGACGCGAACCGCCCGACCATCGACGCGGCCTTCCTGAGCGACACGGCCGGTGGCACCCCGCGCGCCCGGTACCAGGGCGTGGTCCTGCCCAACGAGGCCCCCTTCGGCCCGGGTTCGGCCGAGCAGACCGCCCTGGAGACCTACGAGCGGACGTACGGCATCCCGCAGGTCGACGCCTACACCTGGGCGCACCCCGGGGTCGGCCTCGACCACACGAGCGAGGGCGGCTGGGCCGGTTCCCTCGACGGCCGCGAGGCCACGGTGACCGACGCCGGCCGGGCGAGCCGCTTCGGCTACCTCGACGGGCGGTTCACCTTCGAGGACAACTCCGCCTCCACCCAGGAGAGTTACGGCTTCGTCGCCCGGCCCCGCACCGGCTACACCAGCTATGTCGACCTCCCGGTGCCCGGCGGCAGCGGCCGGGGCAGCCTGGTCGGCGAGTACGCCCACGACGGACGCCGCGAGCTGGTGGTCACGTTCGCCTACAACCAGCACCAGCGGCAGTTCCGGGTACTGGCCCGGGGCATCGTGGAGTGGCTGACGGACGGCGTGCACCTCGGCCGGAGCCGGAACTACTTCGGCGTCCACATCGACGACGTCTTCGCGCCCGACAGCCGCTGGGACACCGAGAACAACTGCACCCCCGGCAGCTTCAACTGCGGCGACGGGGAGGGCGCCCAGGCCGAACCCATCCGGATGACGGCCGCCGACGCGGAGTACGCCGAGCAGTGGCAGCGGTCCAGCGGCTTCACCCTCGACATGGTCTACAACGGCGGCAGCGGCGAGGAGTGGAAGGAGGCGAACGGCGGCACGGACGCCCTCGCCGACCGGCTGATCGCCGACAGAGCCGCGTACCGCTGGATCAACCACACCTACACCCACCAGTACCTCGGCTGCCTCCAGGACACCTCGACCGTCCCGTGGAGCTGCGCGAAGAACACGGACGGCACCACCCGCTACCTGAGCCGGGCCGACATCGCCGCGCAGATCCGCGACAACCACGCGTGGGCGGTCGCGCGCGGCCTGCCCGTGCGGCGCGACGAACTGGTGACCGGCGAGCATTCCGGCCTGCGGACCCTGCCGCAGCAGCCGGACGACAACCCGAACCTCGCGGGCGCCCTCGCCGACAACGGTGTCATGTGGATCGCCTCCGACAACTCCCGCGAACCGGCCCAGCGTCCGGTCGGCGCCGCGCTGACCGTGCCGCGCCACCCGATGAACGTCTACTACAACGTCGGCACGGCCGCGGAGATGGTCGACGAGTACAACTGGGTCTACACCTCGGCGGCCGACGGCGGCAGCGGCGTCTGCGAGAACGACGCCGCCTCCACCTGCCTGGCCGCCCCGCTGGACCCGGCCACCGGGTACACGTCGCACATCGTCCCGCAGGAGGTCCGCACGGCCCTGCTGCACGCCGTCGGCAACGACCCGCGACCGCACTACGCGCACCAGTCCAACCTGGCCGAGGAACGGCTGCTCTACCCGGTCCTGGACCGGGTGCTCGCCGACTACCGGGCGCTCTTCGCCTCCGACACCCCGCTGGAGAACCCCCGGCACAGCGCGGTCGGCACCGAGCTGAGGCGCCGGGCCGCCTGGCAGACCGCGCTCGCGAACGGCACGGTCACGGCCTACCGGATCGGCACGACGGTGACGGTGACGGCGCCCAGGGGGACGGAGATCCCGGTGACGGCCCCGAAGGGGACCGTGCAGCAACTATCGGTGGGCACCACCGCGTTCGGGACCCCGTACGCAGGCGCCCGCTCGGCCTGGACGACGCCCGCGACACTGCAGTCGGCCGTAAAGCTGAAGTTGCCGTAGAGCGCCCCGAAGGGGCGCGGGGAACTGCGCGATCGACCCCCACCGACCCGCGGTCGGCGTCCGGGCCCGCAGTTCCCCGCACATCATCCGAACAAGCAGGGGGAGCAGCGCAGCCGTGCGTACCGGCAGTCATGTCACCATGCTCACCGAAGGCACCTATCCGCATGTCCACGGCGGGGTCAGCACCTGGTGCGACCAGCTCGTCAGAGGCATGCCCGACGTCGAGTTCCACCTCGTGTCGCTCACCGGAACCGGCCGCGAACCCGTGACCTGGGACCTGCCGCCGAACGTGTACCGGCACACCTCCGTACCGACCTGGGGCCCGCGCCCCGGCCGCGCCCGCGCCCCGTACGGCGCGGCCCGCCGCCGCTTCACCGACTCCTACGAGCGGCTGCTGCTCTCCGTCCTCGACCCCGACGCGCCCCGGGGCTTCGAGGAGGCCCTCCACGAGCTGGCCCGACTCGCCCGCGAGGGACGCCTGTCGGCGGCCCTGCGCACCGAGTCCGCGCTCCGCTCGCTGATGTGGATCTGGACGCTGCCCCACCTCCCGACGGCCGCCGCGCACCCCACGGTCCACGACGCGCTCACCGCGACCGACCTGCTGGAACACTCCCTGCGGCCGCTCGGCGCCCGGATCCCCGAGGACTGCGTGGCCCACGCGGTCAGCGGCGGCCTCGCCACCTTGCCCGCGCTCGCCGCCCGCGCGCTGGACGGCGTACCGTTCCTCCTCACCGAGCACGGCATCTACCTGCGCGAGCGCTACCTGGGCCACCGCGCCGCCGACCAGCGCTGGCCCGTCAAGGCATTCATGCTCGGCTTCCACCGCGAGCTGACCAGGGCCGGCTACCGCGCCGCCGACCTCATCACCCCCTGCAACCGGTACAACCGCCGCTGGGAGGAGCGCGGCGGCGCCGACACCGACCGGATCCGCACGGTCTACAACGGCGTCGACCCGGCCGCCTTCCCACACGCCGGCCCCGAACCCGAGGTGCCCACCCTCACCTGGTGCGGACGCGTCGACCCCATCAAGGACCTGGAGACGCTCCTGCACGCGTACGCCCTCATCCGCGCCGAACTCCCCGGGACCAGGCTGCGGTTGTTCGGGCCCGTGCCGCCCGGCGGCGAGGAGTACCGCACCGAGCTGGAGAAACTCGCCGCCGAACTGGGCGTCACCGACGGGCTCACCTTCGAGGGCCGCATCAGCGAGGTGTGGCGGGCCTACGCGGCCGGACACGTCGTCATGCTCTCCTCGATCTCGGAGGGCTTCCCGTACTCCCTCATCGAGGCCATGTCCTGCGGCCGTACGACCGTGGCGACCGATGTCGGAGGGGTCCGCGAGGCGGTCGGCGACACCGGGATCGTCGTGCCGCCCCGCGAGCCGGAGACCATGGCCGACGCCGCGCTCGCCCTCCTGCGCGACGACGAACGCCGCCGCGGCCTCGGGGAGTCGGCGCGGCGGCGGGTGATCGACCGGTTCACCCTGCGCCGGTCCGTGGACGCCTTCCGCATGATCTACCAGGAACTCGCGGGCCGGGACGACATCGTGTACGCGCCCGCGCCCGCCACGGTCGCCGACTGGACCGCCGAACTGCGCGACCCCTGGTACCGGACCGGCACGACGGACGGAACCGACCGATGAGCGGCCACCCGACCCCGCCGCCCCCGGGCGCACGGCCCGCCCCGCTGCCCGGCGTCCCCCGGCCGCGCCGCCCGCGCCGGGCCGAGCCCGATCCCATCGACCGACTGGCCGAGCGGCACCGGGAGTTCATCGCCGCCGCCGTCCACCCGGACGAGATCGCCGCCCTGCTGGAGTCCGACGGCATCTCGGACGCCCGGACCCGCGCACGCTACGGCTGTCGCAACTCCTTCGCCCTCGCCGAGGAGCTGTACGAACGCGTCGAGCGCGCCCACCCCGAACCGGCCGGGCCCGCGCACGACCCCTGGCGGATCGGCCTGCTCGGCTGCCTCCTGCGGGGCGTCGTCTTCGCCCTCCCCGGTCTCGCCTACGTCCTCGGCGCGCCCCTCCTGGCCGGCCCCCGCGACGGCTCCGGCCTGCCCGCCGGCACGGTCCCGCTGCTGGCCGGCGCCCTGTGCGGCTGGATGTGGAACCAAGGGCTCGCCCACCGGGCCTACTCCTGGCTCGCCCTGGGCGACCGCGACGCATGCCGCCGCTCCCTGGCCCGCGGGGTCCCGGCGGGCGCCCTGCTCTGCACGGCGGTCGCCTGCCTGGCGGCCGACGGCGACCCGGGCGCGGTGGCCTTCGCCGCCGGCGAGGCCTGCTACCTGGGCGCCGCGACCGTCCTGCTCGTCCTGGGCCGCGAACGGGCCCTGCTGCACTGCCTGTTGCCCATGACCGCGGGAGCACTGGTCGCCCTGGCCCGGCCGGTGCCCGACTGGGCCGGACTCACCCTGCTGACCGCCTCCCTGGTGACGGTCGTGCTCCTCGCCCTCCACGAGGTGGCGCCCGCCCTGCGCGAGCGGGGCGCCGCGGGCCGCCGGCCCCGACCCGCCCCCCTCCTCGGCACGCCCGGCGGGGTCCCCGGGCAGGGCCCCGCGGCGCCCCGGCTCTCCGCCTCCGTCCCGTACGCCGTCTTCGGCCTCGGCACCGGAGTGCTGGTGCTCCACGCGACGCTCGGGGAGGTCGTCGCCCACGGGGGCGGCACGGCCGCCGCACCCGCCGCCGTGGCCCTCACCCTCAGCATGGGCCCCGCCGAATGGCTGCTGTACCGCTTCCGCAGCGAGGGCCTCGCCGGACTGCGCTCCACCCGCACACCGGGCGCCTTCTGGCGGGCCACCGCCGTGACCCTGGTCCAGTGCCTGGCGGGCTACCTCGCCACCCTGCTGGTCCTGGCCCACGCCACCGCCGCGTTGTGGCCCGCGGCCCCGGACCTCGACGGCGTCCATCTCGCCGGCCTGCTCCTGCTGGGCGCGGTGCTCTGGACCGGCCTGCTGCTCCAGTCCTTCGGCGCGGTCCCGGGCGCCGCGGCCGTCTGCTGTGCCACGGCCGCGGCCCAGACCTTCGCCCTGGCGACCCACCCGGGCGACCCGCACGGGATCGGCCTGCTGGTGCACGGCGTCGCCGCCGCGCTCCAAGCGGGCCTGGTCTGCGGCCTGTTGGGAAGGGCGACGGCGCACCGATGACCGCACACGCGACCGCGCGCCCGGACACCGGCCGCGCCTCCCACCCCTCCCTTTTGGTTCCCTACTACGAGCACCCCTGTGACCGCCCCGCCGAATGGCACGCCGTCGTCGACGCCGCGCCCCGCCTCTACGGCGTCGTCCTCAACCCGGCGAACGGGCCGGGCGACGCTCCCGACCCGGCGTTCATCCGGGTCGCGGGCCGGCTGCGGGCGGCCGGCGTACGGCTCCTCGGGTACGCCGACACCGGCTACGGCCGCCGACCCGTCACCGATGTCGTACGGGAGCTGACCCGCTACCACGCCTGGTACGGCACCGACGGGGCGTTCCTCGACCAAGTGGCCTCCGAACCGGACGAGTTCGACCACTACCGACGGCTCGCCGCAGCCGTCTGGGGCGCCGGCGCCGACACCCTCGCCCTCAACCCCGGCACCCCACCGCACCCCGCGTACGCCCGGATCGCCGACCTCGTCGTCACCTTCGAGGGCAGCTGGGAGACGTACCGGGACCTGCCGCCCGAGCCCTGGCGCGGCGGCAACGGGGGGCTCGGGGCGCGGGTGTGCCATCTGGTGCACGGGGTGCCGCCGGGCACCGACGTCGCGGGTGTCGCCCGCGCTCGGGGCGCCTCCGTGCACTGCGCGGTGCCCGGGGTGGGGGATCATCCGTGGGGTACGTTGCCGCACGCCTTGGAGCCCCCACGATGAGCCGCTTCCTCGCCCGCAGCGCCCTGCTGCCCCTCCTCCTGCTGATGGCGGGGTGCACGGCCTCCGACGACCGGCCCGGCACCGGACGCGCCACGGGCGAGAGCGCCCGCTGGCGACCGGAGCCGGGCACCGAGTGGCAGTGGCAGCTCAGCGGGCGCCTGGACACCTCCGTCGACGTCCCCGTGTACGACATCGACGGCTTCGACCAGTCGGCCGACACCGTCGCCGAACTGCACGACGACGGCCGCAAGGTCATCTGCTACCTCTCCACCGGTGCCTGGGAGGACTGGCGTCCGGACGCCCGCGACTTCCCGAAGTCGGTGATAGGCAAGGGCAACGGCTGGGAGGGCGAACGCTGGCTCGACATCCGCGCCACCGACGTCCTCGAACCGCTGATGGCCGCCCGTATCGACATGTGCGCGGAGAAGGGCTTCGACGCGGTCGAGCCCGACAACATGGACGGCTACCGCAACGACACCGGCTTCCCCCTCAAAGCCGCCGACCAACTCCGCTACAACCGCCTCGTCGCCCGCCTCGCCCATGAACGGGGCCTCGCGGTCGGCTTGAAGAACGACCTCGACCAGATACCCGAACTCGTCGACGACTTCGACTTCGCGGTCAACGAACAGTGCGCCCAGTTCGAGGAGTGCGAGGACCTCACCCCGTTCATCGAGGCGGGCAAGGCCGTCTTCCACGTCGAGTACGAGATGGAGACGGGCGACTTCTGCCCCGAGGCCCGCCGTCTGGAGCTGAGCTCGCTGCTGAAGAAGTGGGAACTGGGGGTGTGGCGGGAGGCCTGCTGACCCCGGGGGGAGGGGACGGGGAGGGCTCAGCCGAGGGCGAAAACCACCAGCGCCGCCGTCGCCGCCGTCTCCGCGAGACCGCCGAACACATCACCGGTGACGCCCCCGAACCGCCGGACGCAGTGCCGCAGAAGCACCTCGGCGGCCGCACAGGCGAGGACGACCGCGAGGACCGTACGGCCGATGTCGTACGGCCCGAGCAACGCGCCCGTGCCCGCCGCCACGCACCCGGTCAGCGTGGCCACGAGCAGCGCGCCGCGCACCGGCACCACCCCGGCCACCGCCGCCCCCAGCCCCTCCGGCCGGGCGGCGGGCACCCCGGCCCGCGCGGCCAGGGTCAGGGCCAGCCGGGCGGCGGTCGCGCCGACCACCGCCGCGAGCGCGCCCAGCGCCCAGGACTCGCCGTACGCCTCGGTGAGCGCGGCGACCTGGGCCAGCAGGACGAGGACGAGGGTGACGACACCGAACGGCCCGATGTCCGACTGCTTCATGATCCGCAGGGCGTCCTCGGCGGGCCTGCCGCTGCCGAGACCGTCGGCGGTGTCGGCGAGCCCGTCCAGGTGCAGGCCCCGGGTGAGCGCGGCCGGCACGGCGACGGAGGCCACGGCGGCGAGCAGCGGCCCGGCCCCCAGGAACAGCAGAAGGCCGCCGAGCAGGGCCGCGCCCAGACCGACGACCAGCCCGGCGACGGGCGCGCACAGCATCCCGGCGCGCGCCGCCTCACGGTCCCAGCGGCGCACGGTCACCGGCAGCACGGTGAGGGTGCCGAAGGCGAACCGCAGGCCGTCGGCGAGCGTCGGACGGGGCGGGGCAGGGGGCTCGGGGGTCGTGGACACCGGCGCAGGCTACCCGTCGCGGTGGACCGGCTCGGCGGCGCCCGGGAGCAGTACTGGATAAAGTTCGCATATGGGTTACTGGTGGGAGCGGAACATCATCGAGCCGGGCAAACTGCCGCTGTTGTTCGCGCTCACCGCGTTCATCCTGACGTTCCTGATCACCCGGGTCGTCACCCGGCTCATCCGCGCCGGCAAGGGGCCGTTCCGCAACATCAGCGGCAGCGGTGGCGTCCACATCCACCACGTCGTCCCCGGAGTCCTCCTCACCATCGCCGGCGGCTTCGGCGCGGTGGCCAGCGACGGGCACGGTCTCGGCGCGCTGATCTCCGCCGTGCTGTTCGGCATGGGCGCGGGTCTGGTGCTGGACGAGTTCGCGCTGATCCTGCACCTCGACGACGTGTACTGGAGCGAGGCCGGCCGCAAGAGCGTCGAGATGGTCGTGCTGACGGCCGCCCTGGTGGGGCTGATGCTGGTCGGCTTCCTGCCCTTCGGCGTCAACGACCTCAGCGAGGAGGAACTCCAGGACCGGGGAGCCGTCCTGGTCAGCATGGGCACGAACTTCCTCATCGCCCTGATCGCCCTCGCCAAGGGCAAGGCCCGCACCGCGATCTTCGGCGTGATCATCCCGATCGTCGCCGTCGTCGGAGCCGTCCGGCTGGCCCGCCCCACCTCCGCCTGGGCCCGCCGCTTCTACCGCCGCAGACCGCGCGCCCGCGCCCGAGCCTGGAAGCGCGCCTACCACCACGACCGCCGCTGGGTGATCCCCAGCCGCCGCCTTCAGGACTGGATCGGCGGCACCCCGGACGCGACCCCCGAGCGCCACTGACGGACGGCCTGCGCAGCGCACACCACCAGCACCACCGCGATGGCCGCCAGATGCTCCTTGCCCGCGAGGTTCTCCTTCACCAGCACCTCGACGGCCATCGCCACGACCACCGCGCCCGCCGTGACGTAGGCGCGGTACCGCCAGCCCACGTACACGGCGAGCCCGACCACGGCCGCCGACGGGCCGGTGTCCACGACCCGCGCGTCCGACGCGGGCAGCCCCAGGAGGGGGACGTCCGGACCGAGCGCAACGCCCACGCGCGCGTACAGCGTGCCGGCCAGCGTGGCCAGGTACGCGACCGCGAGGGTCCGCAGCCGTCCCAGACAGATCTCCGCGATACCGAACACGATCAGGATCTGCGCCAACGCGCCCCACACCGGCAGGTCCAGCGCCGGTACGAACAGGGAGAGCGGGGTGCGTGCCAGGGCCGTCCAGAGCGGGTCCTCCGCCCGTACGGCCCCGGCGTTCTCGACGAACCGGTAGCCCCAGGACTGCTGGTGCGTGACGTGGACGACGGCCGCGAGACAGACGGCCGTGACCGTCATCGGGATCGCCCGCAGCCGCCGCTGCGCGAGGGGCGGGCGCACGGTGGTGTACAGGAGCCCCCACTCGGCGCGGGCCCAGCGGGCGGCTCTGCCCGTACGCGTCTGCTTCATCCTCACGCCGTCAGAAGACGGGGCGGGGGAGTGCGAAGTTGAGCGGGGACGGAGTGATGCCGATCTCGTCGGGTTCCTGTGGGGTGCGTTGTCGGGTGCGGCTCCGGTGGGGCTTCTCGCGCAGTTCCCCGCGCCCCTGAAAAGCAGGGGCTGCGCCCCGTGCTTTTCAGGCCCGCAGGGCCTGGTCTTTCAGGGGCGCGGGGAACTGCGCGACCAGCCCCCACCGACCCGCACCCGACAACGCACCCCAGGGCCGCCCCCTAAGTCGCGTCGTACTCCTCCCCGAGGTTCTTCTCCTCGGCCTTCCCCGGCTCCACCCCCCCGGCGGCCTCCCGCTCAGGCAGCTCCGCCGCCAACGCCGCCGCCGCCCGCACCAGCGGCAGCGCCAGCAGCGCGCCCGCGCCCTCGCCGACCTTCACCCCGTGGTCGAGCAGCGGCTCGATGGCCATCCGGTCCAGCGCCTTGGCCTGCGCAGGCTCCCCGCTGCCCTGCCCGGCCAGCCACCAGTCCGGCGCCCGGAACGCGACGCGCTGGGCGACCAGCGCGCACGCCGCCGACACCACCCCGTCCAGGATCACCGGCGTCTTGCGCACCGCGCTCTGCAGCAGGAACCCGGTCATGGCGGCGAGATCCGCCCCACCCACGGTCGCCAGCAACTGCAACTGGTCCCCGAGCACCGGCCGGGCCCGCCGCAGGGAGTCCCGTACGGCCGCGCACTTGCGCATCCACGTCAGGTCGTCGATCGTCCGACCGCCGCGCCCGGTCACGACGGACGCGTCGGTCCCGCACAGTCCGGCGACGAGGACCGCCGCCGCCGTGGTCCCCCCGACACTCACATCACCGAGGACGACGAGGTCGGTACCGGAGTCCGCCTCCTCGTCCGCGAGGGCGACGCCCACCCGGAACGCGGCCTCCGCCTCCTGAGCCGTCAGGGCGTCCTCGACGTCGATACGCCCGGACCCGCGCCGCACCCGATGCCGTACGACCTCGGCGGGCAACGCCTCCGGGTCGCAGTCGAGCGCGAGGTCCACCACGCGGACGGGTACGCCGAGCTGACGGGCCAGCACCGCCACCGGGCTGCTGCCGTCCAGGACGCCCCGCACCAGCTCCACCGCCGTGCCCGCGGCCCGCGCGGAGACGCCGAGTTCGGCGATCCCGTGGTCGCCCGCGAACAGCAGCACCCGGGGCCGTTCGATCGGCCGCACCGGCACGGCCGACTGCGCCGCCGCCAGCCACTCACCCAGTTCGTCGAGGCGGCCCAGCGCCCCGGGCGGCACGATCTGCCTCTCCCGGCGCGCCTCGGCGTCGCGGCGCACCCCACCGTCGGGGCGCTCGATCAGATCGGTGAAGTCGTCGAGATTAAGCGAGCTCATTCGCCGAACAGTACCGGCAGGGATCGAACACGACCGCGCCACACCATGACCCCGCGACGCACGAACGTCCCACCGCGCCAACGGCACGTCATTGCACCGGGGACCGGGCTCACGTACGTACCTTTTTGGGGCGAATGTCCCTACGTCGCCCCAGGAGCCGCCATGTCCCCCACCCCGCGGCCGGAGCCCGGCCCACTCGCGCCGGGAGTCGACCCCTTCCATGAACCGCGCCGGGAGGACTGCCCCTGGTGCGGCTCGCGGCAGTTGCGTACCCGGGTGCGCGCGCCGGAGGGGCGGCGGCGTACGCCGGGCACGTTCGTGGTGGACGAGTGCCGGGACTGCGCGCACGCCTTCCAGAACCCCCGGCCCACGACGGACGGGCTGCTGCTGCGGTACCACCAGCACGCCGCCGAGGACGAGTTCGGCACGCACCCCCTCGGGCGGCGCCGCCGCCGGCACCTGCGGGGCGCCGCCCGCGCGCTGCTGCGGTACCCCGAACCGGAGAGCTGGCTCGACGTCGGCACCGGACACGGCCACTTCCCGGAGACCGCGCGCGAGATCCACCCGTACACCTCCTTCGACGGTCTCGACCCGACCCCGCGCGTCGACCGGGCATGGGAGGCGGGGCGTGTGGAGGAGGCGTACCGGGGCCTGCTCACCGACCCCGCGATCACCGCGCGGCTGCGCGCCCGCTACGACGTGGTGAGCATGCTCCACCACCTCGAACACACCGCGGACCCCCGCGAGGAGCTCCGTGCCGCCCGCGCGGTGCTGCGCCCCGGCGGCCTGCTGCTGCTCGAAGTCCCGGACCCGGCCCGCCCGTTGGGGCCGCTGCCCGCCAGGAACCGGCGCCTCTGGAAGCCGTGCGACCGCCCCCGTCCCCTGCACCTCGTGCCCCTGCGCAACCTGCTCGCCGAACTGCGTTCCCTGGGCTTCGAGGTCCTCACGGCCCGCCCGTGCACCCCTCTCCCGCCCCGCGCGCACCGCATTCTCGCGCGCCGTGCCACACCACCGGCCGCCCCCGCGGCCCCCCGGGCGCCGATGGTCGAACGGGCGGACCCCTCAACCCCGTAGCGACAGCGCCTGCCCCGCCACCACCAGCAGCACGTGCTCGCACTCCTGCCCGAAGGCCGCGTTCAGACGGCCGAGTTCATCGCGGTAGCGGCGGCCGGAGGCGGTGGCGGGGACGATGCCGGAGCCGACCTCGTTGGAGACGGCGACCAGTGTGCGGCGCGTGTGCCGTACGGCCTCGGTGAGCTCGGTGACACGCGCCCGGAGCGCGCGCTCCCCGCCCCCGGCCCACTCCGCGTCGTCCCACGCCCCCACCGCGTCCATGGCGTCCGTCAGCCACAGCGAGAGACAGTCCACGAGCAGCGGCGCCCCGTCGTCGTCCTTCAGCAGCGGGACGAGGTCGCAGGTCTCGACCGTGCGCCAGGAACCGGGCCGCCGCTCGCGGTGCGCGGCGACCCGCTCGGCCCACTCCCCGTCGCCGCCGCGCAGTCCGCCGGTGGCCACGTACAGGACGTCCGGGAACGCCTCCAGCCGCCGCTCGGCCTCCACCGACTTCCCGGACCGCGCCCCGCCGAGCACCAGCGTGCGCCGCGGCACATCGGGGACGTCCTCGTAGGCGCCCACCACCAGCGTCGTCCCGTCCGGCACGGTGCGCGCGCCCGCCGCCGCGAGCCGGCGCGGCAACTCGCCGTCCGCCGGCACGTCGTGGTCGATGTGCACGGCCACGACATCGGTCGTCGGGCCCACCGCCCCCGCCGCCCGCAGCCGCGCCAGCGCGTCCGGCCGCCCCAGCACGTCGAGGAGCACCATGTCGTACGGCTCCGACCGCTCCTCCACACCGGCGGGCGCGGCCCCCGGCGGCAGATACAGCAGCCGCTCACCGCCCGGACCGGTCACCGCGTACCCGGTCCCGGGCGCGTCCAGGGCCCGTGCCCGCACCCGGTGTCCGCTCAGCAGCGCCAGCTCCCGCCCGTCCGGCACCCGCACGGGCTGCGGCAACCCCGCCGGCACCTCCACGGCGGGCCCGTTGTGCGGGTGCGACAGCAGTACCTGCCGCACTCCGGTGAGCGTGCGCCCGGCGCGCGCGGCCGCGAGGGCGGCGCCCGGAGTGAGGTCGAGCAGCAGTGTGCCGTCCACGAGCAGCGCGGTCGCCCCGCGCGCGGCCACACCGAGCGCGGTCGCGCACACCGCACACGGACAGTCGGGGCGGGGCAGCCCCGCGGGGGCGCCGGTGCCGAGCAATGTCAGTTCCACATGGACGATTTTCCCGCGTCCCGATGAGTACCCGCAGATCTTGCGCGTCCGACCAGCGTCGGATCAGGTCACAGGGGGAGCCGCGGCGCCTCATAAGCGCCGGTGAGCGGGGTCCGGTGCGTGCGGCTGCAAGGCGGAGGAGGGAGTCGACGCGGAGCGTCGGCGAGCGACGACAACGCGGCAGACGTGCGTACCGGACCCCGCGTCTGGGACATGATCCGACGGACAGGCCCTAGGCTCAGAGGGAACCGGATCTTGCTCGGTGCCCGGGTGTGGCGCCGGGCCGGTACTTACGGAGGCTCACATGGCGGCATGGACGTGGCGGTTCGAGAAGGCCGACGGGACGGAGGTCCAGCCCGCGGTCCAGCCCGAGGAGTTCACGACCCAGGGGGATGCCGAGTCGTGGATCGGCGAGCACTGGAAAGCGCTGCTGGAGGGTGGCGCCGACCAGGTCCGTCTCTTCGAGGACACGACGGAGATCTATGGGCCGATGAGTCTGCACGCGCAGGACGCGTAGCGCTCCGCGGCGGGCGGGGTCCCTGTACGGGGCTCCGCCCCGATCCCGCGGAGGGATGGGGTGCGATGGGGTGCCCTGGGGTGCGTGGGCGAGCGCGGGCCCGGTGGGGCTTCTCGCGCAGTTCCCCGCGCCCCTTGGTCACCCGGGCTCACCCCATGCTTTTCAGGGGCGCGGGGAACTGCGCGACCAGCCCCCACCCACCCGCACCCGCCCACGAAACCCGCACCCCCGAGCTATCAGGCGCCCCGGCCCCGCACCCCGCACAGGTGCAGCAGCGCCGCCACCTGGCGATAGGGATCCGTCCGCCCCGCCCGTTCCTCCGCGGCGAGGAGCACCTCGAGATCCCCCGCCCCCTCCGGGAGCCCCGCGTCGTCCGCCGCCAGGTCCGTGAACACCCGCACCCCGTACCAGGCGTGCAGCGGCGCCCCGATCCCCGCGAGCGCGTCCGTCAGGGTCTCCAACCGATCCGCCCGCACATCCAGCCCGAGCCGGTTCCGGTACGCGGTGGTGTCGAACGCGGCCAGCGCCCCGGCCCAGTCCCCGGCGAGCCCCGCCCGCATCGCGAGCGCGTCCCCGTTGCGGACGAGCAGCGACAGCAGCCCACCCGGCGCCAGCATCCGCGCCAGCCCGGCCAGCAGGGCGTCGGGCTCCTCGACGTACATCAGCACCCCGTGACAGAGCACCACGTCGAAGCTGCCCGGCAGGAAGTGCACACCCGTGTCCCGGCCGTCGCCCTCGACGATCCGCATCCGCCCGCGGATGCCCTCGGGCTCGGCGGCGACCGCCTCCCGGGCCACGGCGATCAGCTTCGACTCGCGCTCGATCCCGGTCACCGCGTGTCCGGCCCTGGCCAGCCGCAGCGCCTGCGTGCCCTGCCCCATGCCCACGTCGAGCACCCGGAGCCGCTGCCCGACCGGGAAACGGCCGGCTATCTGCTCGTCGACCTGGCGCGAGACCAGCTCCTGTCGTACGACCTCACGCAGCGTGCCCAGTCGGTCCAGCCATGCCTGCGCGGCACCTTCGGAGAAAGGGGTCGTGCTCAGGGCCGCTCTCCGCGCTTGACCTGCGGCTTGGGCAGCCGGAGGCGACGCATCTGGAGCGTGCGCATCAGGGCGTAGGCCACGGCGCCCTTGGTGTTCGCGTCGGGGAAGCGCTCACGCAGCTGCTTCTTCAGACGGAACCCGAGGCTGATCGAGTCGACCACGATCAGCACGATCACGAAGAGCCACAGCAGCAGCGAGATGTTCTTCAGCGAGGCCTGCGGGAGCGCGCTCATGATGAGGATGATCACGGCCAGCGGCAGGAAGAACTCCGCGATGTGGAACCGCGAGTCGACGTAGTCACGGGCGAACCGGCGGACCGGGCCCTTGTCCCGCGCCGGTAGATACCGCTCGTCACCGGTGGCCAGCGCCTGGCGCTGCTTCTCCATCGCGGCACGGCGCTCGTCGCGGGAGCGCTTGGCGGCCTCCTTGCGCGTCGTCGGCGTATTGGCGACGCTTCGGCGCTGCCCTTGGGCCACACTCCGCTTCGGAGTGGGGCGCCCCTTGGGGGCCTGCGGGTCACGGGTCTGCTTGGAGTCGGTCACCAGCGCCTTGTCGGCGACCGATTCCTTCTCGCTCTTGGCGCGGCTACGGAACACAAAACCCAAGGGTACGGGGTGCCGGGGCATGGACCCCAGCCGAGTGGGGAACGATCCGGCAACACCCGGCGTCCGTACTGGAGACAGAGCTGGGGCGACAGTTCGGAAAAAGGGGGAGCGCGGTGACGGTTCGTCCGTGGCGGAGTTGAGGTGTTCCGGGGTCGGCCCGTACGGGACCCCGGGAGCCACCTACTCCCTACGCCGGAGCGGTGCCGCACACAGTCGTCCTTGGGGATGACCGCATCCGTCCCCGAACAGTGCGGTAATGGATGCAGGGCCCGTACTGTGGGTTCTGTCGCAGACCTGTGAGCTGGAGTCCGTCAGAAGGGGGCGCGCGAAGCCCATGAGCGGTGTCATGAAGCGTATGGGGATGATCTTCCGCGCGAAGGCGAACAAGGCCCTTGACCGGGCCGAGGACCCGCGCGAGACCCTTGATTACTCGTATCAGAAGCAGCTGGAGCTGCTCCAGAAGGTGCGCCGGGGCGTGGCCGACGTCGCCACCTCCCGCAAGCGCCTGGAGCTCCAGCTCAACCAGCTCCAGTCCCAGTCCTCGAAGCTGGAGGACCAGGGCCGCAAGGCGCTCGCGCTCGGTCGCGAGGACCTGGCCCGCGAGGCGCTCTCGCGCCGTGCCGCGCTCCAGCAGCAGGTGACGGACCTGGAGACGCAGCACTCCACGCTCCAGGGCGAGGAGGAGAAGCTCACCCTCGCCGCGCAGCGCCTGCAGGCCAAGGTCGACGCCTTCCGCACCAAGAAGGAGACGATCAAGGCCACGTACACCGCCGCCCAGGCCCAGACCAGGATCGGCGAGGCGTTCTCCGGCATCTCCGAGGAGATGGGCGACGTCGGTCTCGCGATCCAGCGGGCCGAGGACAAGACGGCCCAGCTCCAGGCCCGGGCAGGCGCCATCGACGAACTGCTGGCCTCCGGCGCCCTCGACGACCCGTCCGGGATGCACAAGGACGACATCCAGGCCGAGCTGGACCGCCTCTCCGGTGGTACGGACGTCGAGCTGGAGCTCCAGCGCATGAAGGCGGAGCTGGCGGGCGGCCCGTCCGCGCAGCAGCAGGCCATCGAGGGCGGCACCGGCCAGTCGGCGCCGCAGCAGCAGTCCCAGCGCCAGGACACCCCGCGCTTCGACAAGTAAGGGGACTCCCGTCCCCGAGGAGGGCGACATGATCGTACGGATCATGGGGGAGGGGCAGGTGAGGCTGGACGACGTCCACTTCGCCGAACTGAACAAGCTGGACGACGTCCTGCTGGCGGAGATGGAGGTCGGCGACGGCCCGGGCTTCCGCCACACCCTCCACGCCCTCCTGGACAAGGTCCGCGAACTGGGCACCCCGCTGCCCGACGACTCCCTGGAACCTTCGGAACTGATCCTCCCGTCGCCGGACGCGACACTGGAGGAGGTCAAGCAGATGCTGAGCGACGACGGCCTGATCCCGGGGTGAGGGGCATGAGAAGCAGGGGCACAGCCCCGCTTTTCAGGGGCGCGGGGAACTGCGCGACCGGCCCCCACCGGACCCGCACCCGACAACGCACGCTTTAGGGGTCGAAGGGGCAGCGCCCCTGGGGACGGGACGGGTAGGGGCGGCGGGGGCGAAAATCCCTGCCCACCCCCACAGGTACCGCCACCACCAGTTCCTCCCCCCACAACCACCCCGTACCGTAATCAACCGTGAGCACCCTCCAGCGAGCCAGGACCTGGCTGACGGCGCACCCCCTCGCGCTGGACGCCGCCCTCGCCGCGGGCGTCCTCGTCGCGATGGTCGCCGGCTCCTTCGTGGACCCCAACGCCGACCACGGCGACAAATGGGGCGCCCGCACCCCCGACGCCCTCAGCATCGCGTTCATGGTGCCGGCCGCCGCCGTGCTCGTCGCCCGCCGCCGCGCCCCCATGGCCGTCCTGGCCGCGACCTGCGCGCTCACCCTCGCCGAACTGGTGACCAGCGATCCGCGCGCCCCCGTGGCGATGTCCGCCGTCGTCGCCCTCTACACGGTCGCCTCCACCACCGACCGCCCCACCACCTGGCGCGTCGGCCTGCTCACGATGACCGTGCTGACGGGCACGGCCATGCTCGCCGGCCCGCTGCCCTGGTACGCCCAGGAGAACATCGGCATCTTCGCGTGGACCGGCATGGCCGCCACCGCCGGGGACGCGGTCCGCAGCCGCCGTGCCTTCGTGCACGCCATCAGGGAACGCGCCGAACGGGCGGAGCGCACCCGTGAGGAGGAGGCCCGCCGCCGGGTCGCCGAGGAACGGCTACGGATCGCCCGCGATCTGCACGACGTCGTCGCCCACCACATCGCCCTGGTCAACGTGCAGGCCGGAGTCGCCGCGCACGTCATGGACAAGCGGCCCGACCAGGCCAAGGAGGCCCTCGCCCACGTCCGCGAGGCCAGCCGCTCCGCGCTGGGCGAACTCCGCGCCACGGTCGGACTGCTGCGCCAGTCCGGCGACCCCGAGGCACCCACCGAACCCGCCCCGGGCCTGGTCCGGCTCGACGAACTCGTCGGCACCTTCCACAGCGCCGGCCTCGCGGTGGAGGTGGTCCGCGCCGACGAGGGGGCGAGCCTGCCGGCCGCCGTCGACCTCGCCGCGTACCGCGTCATCCAGGAGGCGCTCACCAATGTGCACAAGCACGCCGGTGAGGCTGCGAAGGCCGAGGTCAGCGTCGTACGCGTCGGCCCGGACGTGGAGATCACCGTCCTCGACAACGGCACCGGACGGACCGCGGCGGACGGCGTGAACCCCGAGCACCCCGAGGGCGGCGGGCACGGCCTGCTCGGTATGCGCGAACGCGTCGCCGCGCTCGGCGGCACCCTCACCACCGGCCCCCGCTACGGCGGCGGCTTCCGGGTCCATGCGATCCTGCCGCTCAAGACCCGAACGACCACCGCGGAAGACGTACGACCGTGATCCGCACGGTCGAGGCGGCGGCCGTACGACCGTGACCAGCGCCCCGGGGGACCCCGTATGACGATCCGTGTCCTGCTCGCCGACGACCAGGCCCTGCTGCGCAGCGCCTTCCGGGTGCTCGTCGACTCGGAGCCGGACATGGAGGTCGTCGGGGAGGCCTCGGACGGGGCGGAGGCGGTGCGGCTCGCGAAGGAGGTGCGGGCGGACGTCGTGCTGATGGACATCCGGATGCCCGGCACGGACGGGCTGGCCGCCACCCGCATGATCAGCGCCGACCCGGCGCTCGCCCAGGTCCGCGTCGTCATCCTCACCACCTTCGAGGTCGACGACTACGTCGTGCAGTCGCTGCGCGCCGGCGCCTCCGGCTTCCTCGGCAAGGGTTCCGAGCCCGACGAGCTGCTGAACGCGATCCGGGTGGCCGCCGGCGGAGAGGCACTGCTCTCGCCCACCGCCACCAAGGGTCTGATCGCCCGCTTCCTCGCCCAGCCCGACGACTCGGCCGACGGCGAGGGCGGGGGCGCCGCCCGCTCGGAACGGCTCGCCACCCTGACCGGTCGCGAGCGGGAGGTGCTCGTCCAGGTCGCCGCCGGGCTCTCCAACGACGAGATCGCCGAGCGGCTGGAGGTGAGCCCGCTGACCGTGAAGACACACGTCAACCGGGCCATGGCGAAGCTGGGCGCCCGAGACCGCGCGCAGCTGGTGGTCTTCGCGTACGAGTCGGGCCTGGTACGACCGAGGGTGGACTGACGACCGCCGGGGACTACTCCACTCGGAGTATGCGCGGCATAAGGAAATGGCCCTGAGGAGCGAGGGAACGGGGGCTTCTGTGGCCCAGGGTATGAGGTGAGCGCTCACCATCGCTTCACACGAGCGACACATGAGGGACAACAGCCGCATGTGGCAGGGGCGTTCTTCACCCGCTCACGCCACAGAAGAGAGACCCTGACCCATGTCCTGGCTGTCCCGGTTCAGCCTCGCACAACGGGCCCTCGTCGGTCTGATGTCGATCATCGCGCTCGTCTTCGGGGCGATCGCGATACCCCAACTCAAACAGCAGCTGCTGCCCACCATCGAACTGCCCATGGTGTCCGTGCTAGCCCCCTACCAGGGCGCCTCCCCGGACGTCGTCGAGAAGCAGGTCGTCGAGCCCATCGAGGACAGCCTCGAAGCCGTCGACGGCATCACGGGCGTGACCTCCACCGCCAGCGAGGGCAACGCCCTGATCATGGCGTCCTTCGACTACGGCCCCGGCACGGAGCAGCTCGTCGCCGACGTCCAGCAGGCCGTCAACCGGGTCCGGGCGCAGCTGCCGGACGCCGTGGACCCTCAGGTGATCGCGGGCTCCACGGACGACATGCCGACCGTCGTCCTCGCCGTCTCCGCGGACCAGGACCAGCAGGCCCTCGCCGACGAGCTGGACCGTACCGTCGTGCCCACGCTGGAGGGCATCGACGGTGTCGGCCAGGTCACCGTCGACGGCGTACGGGACCTCCAGGTCACCGTCACCCCCGACGACGCGAAGCTGGCGAAGGCGGGCCTGACCACGATGGCCCTCTCCCAGGCCCTCCAGGCGGGCGGCGTCACCGTCCCCGCGGGCTCCTTCGACGAGGACGGCGCCAACCGCACCGTCCAGGTCGGCGGCGGCTACACCTCGCTGGAACAGATCGAGAACCTCATGGTGCGCGGCGAGGGCGCCAAGAAGCCCGTACGTCTCGCCGACGTCGCCGCGGTCGAGGAGGAGCAGGCCAAGGCCGACTCCATCACCCGGACGAACGGTGAGCCGAGCCTCGCGGTCATGGTCACCATGGACCGCAACGGCAGCGCGGTCGCGATCTCCGAGGCCGTCGAGGAGAAGCTGCCGGACATGCGCCGCGACCTGGGCTCCGGCGCCACCGTCACCGTGGTCAGCGACCAGGGCCCGGCGGTCTCCAAGTCCATCGACGGGCTGACCACCGAGGGCGCCCTCGGTCTGCTCTTCGCGGTCCTGGTCATCCTGGTCTTCCTGGCGTCGGTCCGCTCGACCCTCGTCACCGCGGTCTCCATCCCGCTGTCGGTGGTCCTGGCGCTGATCGTGCTGTGGACCCGTGACCTCTCCCTCAACATGCTCACCCTCGGCGCGCTGACCATCGCCATCGGCCGCGTCGTCGACGACTCGATCGTGGTGCTGGAGAACATCAAGCGGCACCTCGGCTACGGCGAGGAGCGCGAGGAGGCCATCCTCAAGGCGGTCCGTGAGGTCGCCGGCGCGGTCACCTCCTCCACCCTGACGACGGTCGCCGTCTTCCTCCCCATCGGCCTCACCGGCGGCATGGTCGGCGAGCTGTTCGGCAGCTTCTCGCTGACCGTGACGGCGGCCCTGCTGGCCTCCCTCCTGGTCTCGCTGACCGTGGTGCCGGTGCTGTCGTACTGGTTCCTGCGCGCGCCGAAGGGCACACCCGAGGACGCCGACGAGGCACGCCGCAAGGCCGAGGAGACGGAGGCGAAGAGCCGCCTCCAGCGCTTCTACGTCCCGGTCCTGCGCTTCGCCACCCGCCGCCGGCTGACCAGCCTGGCCATCGCGGCCGTCGTACTGATCGGCACGTTCGGCATGGCGCCGCTGCTCAAGACGAACTTCTTCGACCCCGGCGACCAGGAAGTCCTCAGCCTCAAGCAGGAGTTGAAGCCCGGCACCAGCCTCGCGGCGACCGACGAGCAGACGAAGAAGGTCGAGAAGCTGCTCGCGGACACCGAGGGCGTCAAGGACTACCAGGTCACCGTCGGCTCCTCCGGCTTCATGGCCGCGTTCGGCGGGGGCACCGACACCAACCAGGCCTCGTACAGCGTCATGCTGGACGACTCGGCCGACGCCGCCGGCGTCCAGGACACCATCGAGAAGGGCCTCGCCGGGCTCTCCGGCATCGGTACGACGACCGTCGCGGTCGGCGACGCCTTCGGCAGCCAGGACCTCAGCGTGGTCGTCAAGGCCGCCGACGCCGAGGTCCTGCGCAAGGCCGCCGAGCAGGTCCGTGACGCCGTCTCCACCATGGACAACGTCACCGACGTCACCAGCGACCTGGCGCAGAGCGTGCCGCGCATCTCGGTGCGGGCCACCGACAAGGCCGCCGCCGCGGGCTTCGACGACCAGACCCTCGGCGCCGCCGTCACCCAGGCCGTCCGGGGCACGACGAGCGGCCGGGCCATCCTCGACGACACCGAGCGGGACGTCGTCATCAGGTCGGCGAAGCCCGCCGAGACGCTGAAGGAGCTGCGGGACCTGCCGCTGGGCGCCGTGAAGCTGGGCGACATCGCCGAGGTCGAGCTGGTGGACGGCCCGGTCTCGATGACCCGGATCGACGGCCAGCGGGCCGCGACGATCACGGCGAAGCCCAAGGGCGACAACACCGGCGCGGTCAGCACCGACCTCACCGCCAAGCTGAACGCCCTCGAACTGCCCGACGGCGCCACCGCCTCCATCGGCGGTGTCTCCGAGGACCAGGACGAGGCGTTCGCCTCCCTCGGCCTCGCGATGCTCGCGGCCATCGCGATCGTCTTCATGCTGCTGGTGGCGACCTTCCGGTCCCTGGTCCAGCCGCTGATCCTGCTGGTCTCGATCCCGTTCGCGGCCACCGGCGCGATCGGCCTGCTGATCGTCACCGGCACGCCTTTGGGTGTCCCCGCGATGATCGGCATGCTGATGCTGATCGGCATCGTGGTGACCAACGCGATCGTGCTGATCGACCTGATCAACCAGTACCGCCGCCAGGGCTACGGCACGGTCGAGGCGGTCATCGAGGGCGGCCGCCACCGTCTGCGGCCGATCCTGATGACGGCACTGGCGACGATCTTCGCGCTGCTGCCCATGGCCCTCGGCATCACCGGTGAGGGCGGCTTCATCGCCCAGCCGCTGGCCGTGGTCGTCATCGGCGGTCTGATCACGTCGACGCTGCTGACGCTCCTGCTGGTCCCGACCCTCTACACGATGATCGAGATCCGCAAGGAGCGCCGGGCGAAGAAGAAGGCCCTGAAGCGGTCCGGCACCCCGTCCGAGCCGGCGAAGCCGGAGCCGGACTCGGACTCGGACTCGGAGGCGGGCAAGCCGGAACCCGCCGGGGTCTGAAACCCCCGAAGGTCCCGGGCGGCCGGGTCGCGGAACCTCACGGTTCCGCGACCCGGCCGTCGCGCGTCGCCCTTACGTATCCTGTGCCTCGAACGGCCACTCGGGCCGCGCTTGTCGGGGGGAGGGACCTGGGCGTGCCGCTGCGCAGCGACGACCCCGGATCGGTCGGCGGGTACAAGGTGGTCGACCGGCTCGGCACCGGCGGAATGGGTGTCGTCTACCGGGCGAGATCCCGCTCCGGGCGCGAGGTCGCCGTGAAGGTGGTGCACGCCCAGTACGCGCAGGACGCCGTGTTCCGCAGCCGGTTCCGCCAGGAGATCGAGGCCGTCCGCAAGGTCAGCGGCGCCTTCACCGCGGCGGTCGTGGACGCCGACCCGGAGGCGGAGCGCCCCTGGATGGCCACCCAGTACGTGCCCGGCCGCTCGCTCGCCCAGCGGATCCGCGACCACGGCCCGCTCGACGGCACCGAGCTGCGCGTCCTGGCCCTGGGGCTGGTGGAGGCGCTGCGGGAGATCCACCGGGCCGGTGTGGTGCACCGGGACCTGAAGCCGGCCAATGTGCTGATGGCGGACGACGGCCCCCGGGTGATCGACTTCGGTATCTCACGCGCGGCGGAGAACCTCGCCCTGACCGAGACCGGCCAGATGATCGGCACCCCGCCGTTCATGTCCCCGGAACAGCTCACCGACGCCCGCACCGCGGGCCCCGCCTCGGACGTGTTCTCGCTGGGGACCCTGCTCGTCTACGCCGCCACCGGCCGGGGCCCCTTCGACGCGGACAGCCCCTACCTGACGGCCTACCGGGTGATCCACGACGAACCCGTGCTGGACGGGGTGGGCCCGCCCCTGCGTACGGCACTGGAGCGCTGCCTGGCCAAGGAGGCCGCCGACCGCCCCGGACTCGACGAACTGGCGCGGGAGTTCGAGAGCGCCCTGCCGGAGCCGGAGCCGGGGTCCCTGCCGGTGGTGCCCCGGCGCGAGGAGGTCGCGGCCGCCGCCACGGAGTTCCACCTGGAGATCGGAACGGGCCCGGAGCCGGAGTCACCCCCCGCCCGCCGACGCCGTCTGCGTCCCCTGCTCGCCGCGACCGGTACCGTCGGCGCGCTGGTCCTCGGGCTGACCGCCTATCTGCTGGGGCCGGGCGGCGTGGACACGACCGACACGGCGGCCCCCGCGCCGACCCCGACCTCCCGCTGGACGCCACCGCCCAGCGGCTGGAAGCCCTGGCAGACGACGACGTTCGCGAAGGCCGCGGCGGGCGCACGCCGACCGCTGCCCTCGGGCGACGGGGGTGCCGGCGGCGCTCCCTCCTGCCAGGTGCACGGCGGCGACGTCTACTGCGGCGGCGCGGGAGCCCTCCCGGTCCGCGTCGACGGCCGTACGGGCAGGACGGTCTGGCGCGCGGACATCGCGCCGACGACCACCGAGCGGGACCGGTACTACGCCTCGGTCCTCGGTGTCAGGGACGGCACGGTCCTCGTGCAGCAGACCGTGTTCAGCGGCGAACCCGTGGTGGACCCGGTCGATGTCGTCGCCCTCGACGCGGACACCGGCGAGCAGCTGTGGACCCGGCGGGTGGACATCACCGAGATCGACACGGCCCTGACCGGAGACCTGGTCCTCACCCCCGAACCCGACGGTGTGACGGTCACGGCGCGTTCCCCGCGCACCGGGGCCGAGCGCTGGTCCCTGCCGATGCCCGCCGGCCACCACTGCACGTTCACCACGGCCGGAGCGGGCACGTACGCGCACTGCCGGCCGGTGGCCCGGGACGCCAAGGCGGCGAACTCGGAATCCCGGGTCCTGGTCGTGGACCGCGCCGACGGCTCGACCAGGACCATGGAGGTGCCGCTGGACAGCGTCCTCCTCGGCGTCAGGCAGGGAGATCTGGTCCTGGTCGTGGACTCCACCGACTACACCGACGCGACCCGCGGCGGCGACCCGACGTACGAGACGGTCATGCTCCTGGACCTGGGGACCGGGACCAGGGTGATGACGAAGCAGGGCGAGGACGGGCGGGGCCGGGCGGCCCTGGTGGGCGGCGTGCTGGTGTTCGTCCGGTCCGGCGGCCAGGTGACCGGCGTGTCACCGCACACGGGCGAGGTGCTGTGGCGGACCAGGACCAGCCTGGAACGGCCGGGCGCGCCCGGGTACGACGCGTCCTCGAACACCCTCTACCTGGCCAGCGACACCGGCAGGGTCGCGGCGCTCGACAGGCTCAAGGGCACCCTGCTCTGGGAGACGCTGCCCCGCGCCACGCCCATCTCGTCCGTCCAGGGCGAGCCCTGGGCACTGCCCCACGCGGGAACGCTGGCCGTGGCCGTCCCGGACGGCACCCTCTTCTCCCTCGACCCCGCTCACCCCGACCGGGAGCCCGTGTCGGGGTGAGCGCGGGGCCGAGGCCCACGAGGAGGTGCCGAAGGCGCGGTACGCAGGCGCCGGAGGAGGGTTACGGCAGCGCCAGCATCCGCTCCAGCGCCAGCTTCGCGAACGCCTCCGTCTCCTTGTCGACCTCGATGCGGTTGACGAGGGTGCCCTCGGCCAGGGACTCCAGGGTCCACACCAGGTGGGGGAGGTCGATGCGGTTCATCGTCGAGCAGAAGCAGACCGTGCGGTCGAGGAACACGATCTCCTTGCCCTCGGGCGCGAAACGGTTCGCCAGCCGCCGTACCAGGTTCAGCTCGGTGCCGATCGCCCACTTGGAACCGGCGGGCGCGGCCTCCAGCGCCTTGATGATGTACTCGGTCGACCCGACGTAGTCCGCCGCCGCCACGACCTCGTGCTTGCACTCGGGGTGGACCAGCACGTTCACGCCCGGGATCCGCTCCCGTACGTCGTTCACGGACTGCAGGCTGAAGCGGCCGTGCACCGAGCAGTGCCCCCGCCACAGGATCATCTTCGCGTCGCGCAGCTGCTGGACCGTGAGGCCGCCGTTCGGCTTGTGCGGGTTGTAGAGGACACAGTCGTCGAGCGACATGCCCATGTCCCGCACGGCGGTGTTGCGCCCCAGGTGCTGGTCCGGCAGGAAGAGGACCTTCTCACCCTGCTCGAAGGCCCAGTCCAGGGCCCGCTTCGCGTTCGACGAGGTGCAGATCGTGCCGCCGTGCTTGCCGGTGAAGGCCTTGATGTCGGCGGAGGAGTTCATGTACGAGACGGGCACGACCTGCTCGGCTATACCGGCCTCGGTCAGCACGTCCCAGCACTCGGCGACCTGCTCGGCGGTGGCCATGTCGGCCATCGAGCACCCGGCGGCCAGGTCCGGCAGCACGACCTTCTGGTCGTCGCCGGTGAGGATGTCCGCCGACTCGGCCATGAAGTGCACACCGCAGAACACGATGTACTCGGCCTCGGGGCGGGCCGCCGCGTCGCGGGCCAGCTTGAAGGAGTCGCCCGTGACGTCCGCGAACTGGATGACCTCGTCGCGCTGGTAGTGGTGGCCGAGCACGAAGACCTTGTCCCCGAGCTTCTCCTTGGCCGCGCGGGCGCGCTCCACCAGGTCTGGGTCGGACGGGGAGGGGAGGTCGCCCGGGCACTCGACACCGCGCTCGCTCTTCGGGTCGGCCTCACGGCCGAGCAGCAGCAGGGCGAGGGGCGTCGGCTGTACGTCGAGCTCCTGGGTCTGGGCGGTGGTCACGACACGCACCCTTTCTGTTCTGCGGCTCGCCGCCCGGGGGAGGGTCGGCGGGACATTCGGGCTATCCTTTTCGTCGAATTGACGCTATCTATCATAACCGCTTCACGTCACTTTGACGATGTCCATAGCGTCGATGTGACATGAATCCCGGCGTGGCGCTGTCCGCAGCCATCAGCGGCTCGTGCCCGTTCCGGCGGCCATGTGCGAGCATGAAGAGAGACGCGAACGAATCCGCGCGCCCCGGAATGAATCCGGGACCCCGGCGGTTGCAATCGTCGGCAAGCAGTCTCCGTACAACCCGGGAGAGATGTAGATGTCCGTATCGGACGAGACCGGCACCGTCACCGACGGCATCATCGTGACCGACGCCGCCGCGGCCAAGGTCAAGGCCCTGCTCGACCAGGAAGGCCGGGACGACCTGGCGCTGCGCGTCGCCGTTCAGCCCGGCGGCTGCTCCGGCCTGCGCTACCAGCTCTTCTTCGACGAGCGCTCGCTCGACGGCGACGTGGAGAAGGACTTCGACGGTGTGAAGGTCGTCACCGACCGCATGAGCGCCCCGTACCTGGGCGGCGCCACCATCGACTTCGTCGACACCATCGAGAAGCAGGGCTTCACCATCGACAACCCGAACGCGACGGGTTCCTGCGCCTGCGGCGACTCCTTCAGCTGAGCCCCGCCACGCGGTAGGCCCCACGCGCCAGTCGGTACGACGAAGGCGGCGACCCCCTCCGAGGGGGTCGCCGCCTTCGTCGTACGGCGGCTGACGGGGCTACCGGGGCTGCCCTAACGGGGCTGCGACTCCGCGATCCCGCCCTCGGGGATCGCCCTGCCGTCCGACCCGACCACCTTCCGGTCGCCCAGCGGCTTCTCCAGCGGCACCGTCCGCTCCACCACCTTGGCGATCATGATGCAGACCTTGCCCTCCCACGGGGTGTCGGTCACGGTGACCCGCACCTCGCCCGACTCCTCGCCCACCGAGGCCGAGTAGTCGCTGCAGACGCCGCCCCAGAAGGACACGGTCAGCTCGTTCCCGTCGACCGTGTAGCCCTGCACCTTCACGTCGTGCGAGTCCGAGCCGGTCGGCGGAATGTCACCCGGCTCGCCGGGCCGCTCGGTCGGCTCCGAGCGCGGCTCGGGGGAGGCCAGATACTTCGGATCGACCGCCGGATGCGTCACGGTGTAGCTGTCCCCGGCACCCGCCGGCCGCACCTCGAACATCCACGACGGCACCAGCGCCGGGTGACCGTCCACCGGATGCGACGCGAGCCCGAACACCGCGTTCTCGACGGTGACCGGCTCCGGCTTCGGCAGCTCGGTCATCCGCTCGCACGGCGTCTCGTCCGCGACGACCGTCCCCTTCTCCCCGGCCGTCCCGTTCTCGCCCTCCAGCGGTACGGGGCCGGTGCAGCCGCCGATGCCGCCGCGCTCGGTGCCGACGCTCTGGCCCGAGCCGTTCAACAGCTCCAGCGCCCGTTCCGCGTCCACCACCGGGTACGTGTCGCTCTTCACCGGCGACTTCAGGTTGCCGCTGCCGCCGACCACCTGACCGTCGGCGCCGACCTGGACACCGGTCGACCAGCCGTACGTGGGCAGTCCACCCACCTCGGGATCGGCGTTCACCACCCGTACGGCGCCCATCAGCTGACCGGCGTCGAGCTTGGCGTCGTCCTGGCCGACGGCCTTGAGCACGGGTGCCGCCGCCTTCCTGGCGACCGCCTCGCTCACCGGGTCCCCGCCCTCGGCGGTGCCCGAGGTGCAGACGTCGACCTTCTGGCAGTTGTCGGTGCCCGGCGTGTACCGGTTGAAGGTCCAGGTCCCCGGCGCCTGCTTGTTCACCCGCAGCACCGGTCCCGAGCCGTCGCCGGCCGCCCCCACCTGCCAGGCCTCGCCCTCGGCGGTCGGCTTGCCCTCCACCCCGAGGGCCTTCGCCAGCCGCGCGACCTCCGCGGCCGTCACCTCGCCCCTCACCACGTGGACGGCGGCGGAGCGGGGACCGTCGGGCAGGTCGCCGTCCGCGCGATAGGTCACCCCGTTGGGGTCGGGTTCACCGGGCGCGATGCCGTTCGAACCGTCGCCGGTGTAACCGTCGAGCGCGAGGGGCGGGGGAGTGCCGTCACCGCCGGGCGAGCCGGAGCGCCCGCCGGCGCCGCCGGACCCATCGGAGGAGGATGAGGCGAGGAGCGCCCCACCACCACCGACCACCAACACGGCGGCCGCGACGGAGGCCACGACCAGCCGCGAACGCGCGGGCCGAGAGCGGGTGCGGGGGTCACTGTGTCCGGCAGCGGGATTCGGCGCCGAAGCCGGATCGGAAACGGAAGCGGAAGCCGGACTGGCGTCCGAAGCGGAGGCCGACACCGATTCGGCAGGTTCCTCGGCCTCCTCGGCCCGCCCGGTCCCCTCAGTCTCCTCGGTCCCCTCGGCCTGCTCGGTCCCCTCGGCCTGCTCGGTCCCCTCGGCCCTCTCCGTCTTCGCGGTCTTCCCGGGCGTGCCCGCAGCCCCGAGTTGCTCCGGGGCGTCGGGCTCGGGGCCCTCGTCCGGGTTCTCGGGGTTGTCGGGTCGCTCGGGGTTCACCGCATCGCTCCTTCGGCAGGTCGTACACCGCCTCCCCTATACGGGGGACAGCGATGGGACGCGGCGGAGGAGCCGATGGTTCCCTCAGTCGCCGTACACCGGCATCGCGTCCACCAGCCGCGCGGACGTCACCGGCACCGTCACCCCGTGAATGAGAGAAGGAGACACCGGAGCCGTAATGACCTTCGCGGGGACCGCCCAGTGCGGAGCCATCCGGGCGCAGTCGCCACGCAGCGCCGCGAGGTCGCCGTCCAGGTCGAACGGAACGGTGCCGTGGATCTTGGGGTTCGTCATAACGGCACCGTACGCACCGGGAACCTCGCGAAGAAAGACCTACTATCGGGTAGTTTTGCCTGCTTCAGGCTGGCTGGACGACCCGGTAGCGTGAACTGTCAATCCCCTCTCCCTTCGCAGGAGTGTGTCCTCGCCGTGCGTATCGCAGTCTCCGGCTCCATCGCCACCGACCATCTGATGACCTTCCCGGGCCGCTTCGCCGACCAACTCGTCGCGGACCAGCTGCACACGGTCTCCCTCTCCTTCCTCGTCGACCAGCTCGACGTACGTCGAGGCGGTGTCGGCGCGAACATCGCGTTCGGCATGGGACAGCTCGGCACGCGGCCGATCCTGGTCGGTGCGGCGGGCGCCGACTTCGACGAGTACCGCGCGTGGCTCGACCGGCACGGGGTGGACACGGCCTCCGTGCGCATCTCCGAGACGCTGCACACGGCCCGCTTCGTGTGCACCACGGACGCCGACCACAACCAGATCGGCTCCTTCTACACCGGCGCGATGAGCGAGGCCCGCCTCATCGAGCTCAAGACCGTCGCCGACCGGGTCGGCGGCCTCGACCTCGTCCTGATCGGCGCGGACGACCCGGAGGCGATGCTCCGCCACACCGAGGAGTGCCGCTCCCGGAACATCCCGTTCGCCGCGGACTTCTCCCAGCAGATCGCCCGCATGGACGGCGACGAGATCCGGATACTGCTGGACGGCGCCACGTACCTCTTCTCCAACGAGTACGAGAAGGGCCTCATCGAGTCGAAGACCGGCTGGTCGGACGCGGAGATCCTGGCGAAGGTGGGCCACCGGGTGACCACGCTCGGCTCGCGCGGCGTCCGCGTCGAGCGGGACGGCGAGGACCCCATCGAGGTCGGCTGCCCCGAGGAGGAGCGCAAGGCCGATCCCACGGGTGTCGGGGACGCGTTCCGCGCGGGGTTCCTCTCGGGCCTGGCCTGGGGTGTCTCGCTGGAGCGGGCGGCGCAGGTGGGCTGCATGCTCGCCACGCTGGTCATCGAGACGGTGGGCACGCAGGAGTACCAGCTGCGTCGGGCGCACTTCATGGATCGGTTCGAGAAGGCTTACGGGGACGAGGCGGCGGCGGAAGTGAAGAAGCACCTGGGCTGAGGTGGGCCGGGGCGACCACCGGGTTGCCGTGGTCGATGCGTTGTCGGCCACGGGTCCGATGTGGCTGGTCGCGCCCACGCGGCGGAGCCGCATACAAGACACAGCCCCGCGCCCCTGAGGATGAGGCCTGCGGCCTCATCCTCAGGGGCGCGGGGCGCCCGTCAGCTCACCCGGCGCACCACGTACGCCGAACCCCGCTCCACCGGCTCCTCGCCCATGTACTCCTGGCCCCGCATCTCGCACCACGCCGGGATGTCCAGGCGGGCCGCCTCGTCGTCCGACAGGACGCGGACGGTGCCGCCGACGGGGACGTCCCCGATCACCTTGGCCAGCTCGATGACGGGGATCGGGCACCGCTTGCCGAGGGCGTCCACGACGAGGGTGTCCTCCTGGACGGCCGTGACGGTGCTGGTCACCGGCGCCCCCAGCTTCTCCCGTACCGTCGCGACCGCCCCCGGCAGTACGGACAGGAACCGCTCGACGTCCTCGGCCGCCGCCCCGGCCGGCAGCGACACGCGGACGTTCCCCTCGCTCAGCACCCCCATGGCGCGCAGCACATGGCTCGGCGTCAGCGTGCTGCTGGTGCAGGAGGACCCGGAGGAGACGGAGAAGCCCTCGCGGTCCAGCTCGTGCAGCAATGTCTCCCCGTCGACATAGAGACAGGAGAAGGTGACGATCCCCGGCAGCCGGCGCTCCGGGTCGCCCACCACCTCCACGTCCGGCACCAGCGACGGCACCCGCGCCCGGATCCGCTCCGTCAACTCCCGCAGCCGCACGGCCTCCTCGTCGGCCTCGGCCCGTACGGCCCGCAGCGACGCGGCGGCCGCCACGATCGCCGGGATGTTCTCGAAGCCCGCCGCCCGCCCCGACTCCCGCTCGTCGGCGGGCCCTTGCGCCATGAAACGCACCCCCTTGCGGACGACGAGCAGCCCGACTCCGGAGGGTCCGCCCCATTTGTGGGCACTGCCGGTCAACACCGACCAGTCCCCGTTCACCCGCCCCCATCCGAGCGACTGCGCCGCGTCCACCAGCAGTGGCACGCCCGCCGCCCGGCAGACCTCCGCCACCTCGGCCACCGGCTGCTCGGTCCCCACCTCGTGGTTGGCCGACTGCAGACACGCGAGCGCCGTGTCGGGGCGCAGGGCCTCGGCGTAGGAGGACACGGCGACCGACCCCGTGCGGGCCACCGCCACCCGGGTGACCGTCCCGCCGTCGGCCTCGTGCGCCTCCGCCGTGTGCAGCACCGAAGAGTGTTCGACGGACGACACGATCAGGTGGCGGCCCACCCGCCGCCGCCCGGCCAGCACCCCCGCGATCCCCGAGTGCACCGCCCGGGTCCCCGACGAGGTGAAGACCAGTTCGTCCGCCCGGCATCCGACCGCCTCGGCCGCGGCCTCCCTGGCGGCGTCGAGCAGCATCCGGGCCCGCCGGCCCTCCCGGTACAACCGCGCGGGGTCGGCCCACCCTTCGTCCAGCGAGGCCTGCAACGCCTGCCGGGCTACGGGATGAAGGGGAGCGGAGGAAGCGGAGTCGAAGTAGGCCACACCCCAACGCTATAAGCAGGGGCCGGGGACAGCGCCCCCTCCAGGGGCGAGGGGAACTGCGCGAGAAACCACAAACCACTCGCACCCGCCAAACCACCCGAACTCCCGAGCTATTAGGCGCACCCGCCCACCCCGGCTAACCGCTCAAGTGACCCCCGGCGAGTTGGGCCCCCCTCCCCGCGCGACCCCAAAACGCGTCCAGTAGGGTTTGGTCCGCATAAACATCCAAACCCCTGCCCGTCGCAGGGCGGCGACCGACCAGCGAGAAGGCCGCAGCCATACCGCGCGGGCGAGACTCTCGGGAAGGCGCTACGTGAGTCCCAACGGCTCCGACCGCTCGCCGCGGCGCCCGATGCGGCGGAAGCTGCTGCAGGCAATGACCGCAGGCCTGGTCCTGGCAACCGCAACCGGTTGCACATGGGAGGACTTCCCCCGCCTGGGTATGCCCACCCCGACCACGGAAGAGGCTCCGCGGATCCTCTCCCTGTGGCAGGGGTCGTGGGCGGCCGCGCTCGCCACGGGCGTGCTGGTGTGGGGCCTGATCCTGTGGAGTGCTTTCTTCCACCGGCGCAGCCGCACCAAGGTCGAAGTTCCCCCACAGACCCGGTACAACATGCCCATCGAGGCGCTGTACACGGTCGTCCCGCTGATCATCGTCTCGGTGCTCTTCTACTTCACCGCCCGCGACGAGTCGAAGCTCCTCGACACGTCGAAGAAGCCCGACCTCACGGTCAACGTGGTCGGCTTCCAGTGGAGCTGGTGCTTCAACTACATCGAGAACGTCGACGGCTCGACCGGCGACGCGAAGACCGACGAGAACCTGGCCGCCATCCCGGACCGGTTCAAGAAGGACTTCCCGGCGGACGCCGGCGGTGTCTACACCTGTGGCATCCCTGGCGACAAGAACCCGCAGACCGGCAACCCCGGCCCCACCCTCTGGCTCCCTGAGGGCAAGACGGTCCGCTTCGTCCTCACCTCGCGTGACGTCATCCACTCCTTCTGGGTGGTGCCGTTCCTAATGAAGCAGGACGTCATCCCGGGCCACACCAACGCCTTCCAGGTGACCCCCAACCAGGAGGGCACCTTCCTGGGCAAGTGCGCCGAACTCTGCGGCGTGGACCACTCTCGGATGCTCTTCAACGTGAAGGTCGTCTCCCAGGAGCGCTACGAGGAGCACCTCAAGTCGCTCGTGGAGAAGGGTCAGACCGGTTACGTCCCGGCCGGCATTGAGCAGACGAGCCACGAGAAGAACCGGGAGACGAACCAACTGTGAGCATCCTCAACGAACCCCAGGGTGCTTCCGCCGAGACCGGAGGCTCGTACGAAGACGAGCTGCCGGTCCGGCGCAAGCAGCCCGGCAATGTCGTGGTGAAGTGGCTGACGACCACCGACCACAAGACGATCGGCACGCTGTACCTGGTCACGTCGTTCGCGTTCTTCTGCATCGGCGGCGTCATGGCGCTCTTCATGCGCGCCGAGCTCGCCCGCCCGGGTACGCAGATCATGTCGAACGAGCAGTTCAACCAGGCGTTCACGATGCACGGCACGATCATGCTGCTGATGTTCGCGACGCCGCTGTTCGCCGGATTCGCCAACTGGATCATGCCGCTGCAGATCGGCGCGCCCGACGTGGCGTTCCCGCGGCTGAACATGTTCGCGTACTGGCTGTACCTCTTCGGCTCGCTCATCGCGGTCGGTGGCTTCCTCACCCCGCAGGGCGCGGCCGACTTCGGCTGGTTCGCCTACAGCCCGCTGTCGGACGCGGTCCGCAGCCCGGGCATCGGCGCCGACATGTGGATCATGGGTCTGGCCTTCTCCGGCTTCGGCACGATCCTCGGCTCGGTCAACTTCATCACCACGATCATCTGCATGCGCGCGCCCGGCATGACGATGTTCCGCATGCCGATCTTCACCTGGAACGTGCTGCTGACCGGTGTCCTGGTCCTGCTCGCCTTCCCGGTCCTCGCGGCCGCGCTGTTCGCCCTGGAGGCGGACCGCAAGTTCGGTGCCCATGTCTTCGACGCGGCCAACGGCGGCGCGCTGCTCTGGCAACACCTCTTCTGGTTCTTCGGCCATCCAGAGGTGTACATCATCGCGCTCCCGTTCTTCGGCATCATCTCCGAGGTCATCCCGGTCTTCTCCCGCAAGCCGATGTTCGGCTACATGGGCCTGATCGGCGCGACCATCGCGATCGCCGGCCTCTCGGTGACGGTGTGGGCGCACCACATGTACGTCACCGGTGGTGTGCTGCTGCCGTTCTTCTCCTTCATGACGTTCCTCATCGCCGTACCGACCGGCGTGAAGTTCTTCAACTGGATCGGCACGATGTGGAAGGGCTCGCTGTCCTTCGAGACACCGATGCTCTGGGCGACCGGCTTCCTGATCACCTTCACCTTCGGTGGTCTGACCGGTGTCATCCTGGCCTCGCCCCCGATGGACTTCCACGTCTCCGACTCGTACTTCGTGGTGGCGCACTTCCACTACGTCGTCTTCGGCACCGTGGTGTTCGCGATGTTCTCCGGCTTCCACTTCTGGTGGCCGAAGATGACGGGCAAGATGCTCGACGAGCGTCTCGGCAAGATCACCTTCTGGACGCTGTTCATCGGCTTCCACGGCACCTTCCTCGTCCAGCACTGGCTGGGCGCCGAGGGCATGCCGCGCCGGTACGCGGACTACCTCGCGGCCGACGGCTTCACCGCGCTCAACACGATCTCCACGATCGCCTCGTTCGTGCTCGGTCTGTCGATCCTGCCGTTCCTCTACAACGTGTGGAAGACCGCCAAGTACGGCAAGCCCGTCGGCGTGGACGACCCGTGGGGCTACGGCCGCTCCCTGGAGTGGGCGACCTCCTGCCCGCCGCCGCGGCACAACTTCCTCACCCTGCCGCGGATCCGCAGTGAATCCCCGGCGTTCGACCTGCACCACCCGGAGATCGCCGCGCTCGAACAGCTCGCGCACGGCGGCCCGGCGGCCAACGAGCTCGCGACCAGCGGCAAGGAGGCCGGCAAGTGAAGGTCCAAGGCAAGATGTTCATCTGGCTGAGCGTCTTCGTCCTCGCCATGGCGATCGTCTATGGCGTGTGGTCGAAGGAGCCGGCCGGCACCACGGCGCTCTTCCTGGCCTTCGGCCTGTGCATCATGGTCGGCTACTACCTGGCCTTCACGGCCCGGCGGGTCGACGTGGGCGCGCAGGACGACAAGGAGGCCGACGTCGCGGACGACGCCGGTGAGCTGGGCTTCTTCAGCCCGCACAGCTGGCAGCCCCTCGCCCTGGGCGTGGGTGGCGCGCTCGCCTTCATGGGCGTCGTCTTCGGCTGGTGGCTGCTGTACTTCTCCACCCCGATCATCCTGATCGGTCTGTGGGGCTGGGTCTTCGAGTACTACCGCGGCGAGAACCAGAACCAGTAGCACGCGCCTGTAGCACGCACCGCGCGCACGGAAGCCCGGACACTCCGACAGGAGGTCCGGGCTTCCCCCTTTCGCCACGCCGTGCGTAGCCCACTCGGGTCACCCGACGCGCCACCCCCGCCGGGCGTTCCTACGTTGAACCCATGAGCACATCAGAACTTTGCAAGGGCGCCACAGCCGGTGTCGAGAGCCCGACCGTGCTCGGCCCCTCGGGCCTCCGCGCGCTCAGCCTCTCGACACCGGCGCGCCCGCGCCGTAACCGCACGGTCGTCACCGGCGCCCTGCTGGTGGTCTCCCTGGGAGCGGGCGTCACCGCCTGCGGTTCCGGTGGCCACCCCCTCTCGGGCACGCCCTACGACGCGGCCGACCACGTCTCCTTCAACACCCCCACCCGCGACGGCGAGAAGGCCGACCCGGACAAGCCTCTGGAAGTCACCGCCAAGGACGACGGACGCATCACCGACGTCACCGCCGTGGACGCCGCCGGCCGCTATGTGGCGGGCGAACTCTCCGAGGACGGGGGTCGCTGGCACTCCACGTCACCGCTCGCCGCCAACGCCCGCTACACGGTCCACGTGAGCACCGAGGACGAGGACGGCGCCCCCGGCCGGGAGACCGTCGCCTTCGACACCGGCCGCCCGCTCACCAAGAAGCGCCTGAACGTCACCTTCGGACCGAAGGAGGGCCGGTACGGCGTCGGCCAGCCCGTCACCGCCGAGCTCAGCCGGCCGGTCAAGGACAAGGCCGCCCGGTCCGTCGTCGAACGGGCGCTCAAGGTGGACTCCACGCCCGCCGCGGAGGGCGCCTGGCACTGGGTGGACGACAAGAAGCTGCACTACCGGCCCAAGGAGTACTGGCCGGCCGAGGCCACCATCCGGGTGCACAGCAACCTGGAGGGCCTCAAGATAGGCGACCGGCTCTGGGGCGGGAAGGCCGAGCCGATCCAGCTGACCACCGGCGCCAAGATAGTCGCCGTCACGGACGCCGCCTCGCACCAGATGACCGTCTACAAGAACGACGAGGTCGTCAAGCGGATACCGGTCACCACCGGCATGCCCGGCTACGACACCCGCAACGGCGTCAAGGTGGTACTGGCCAAGGAAGGTACCGTTCGCATGACCAGCGCCAGCATAGGCGCGTCCGACTTCTACGACCTGACCGTGCACCACTCCGTCAGGGTCACCAACAGCGGCGAGTACGTCCACGCCGCCCCCTGGTCCACCGGCTCCCAGGGGTACGCCAACGTCAGCCACGGCTGCACCGGCATGAGCACGGACAACGCCCAGTGGTTCTACGACACCATCAACGAGGGCGACATCGTCGAGGTCGTCAACTCCGGCGGTGACACCATGGCCCCCTTCGGCAACGGCTACGGCGACTGGAACCTCGACTGGAAGAAATGGCGCGAGGGCAGCGCCCTGGTGGGCGGCACGAAGGAAGTGCCCGGACCCCAGGTACAGGCTCGCCTGAGGCCCGAGTCGGTCTAGGAGGGCTCTAGGCGCTCATCGCCTGCCGGCTGCGGAGCAGGGAAGCCAGCGCCGCCGCGAACTCCACCGGCTCCACCGGCAGGGTCACCGCAGCGTCCGCCCGGCTCCACGTGGCGAGCCACGCGTCCTGCGGCCGCCCGATGAGCACCAGCACCGGCGGGCACTCGAAGATCTCGTCCTTGATCTGCCGGCACACCCCCATGCCCCCCATGGGCACGGCCTCGCCGTCGAGGACACAGACGTCGATCCCGCCCCTGTCCAGCTCCTTGATGACGGCGGCGGGGGTCGCGCACTCGATGAACTCCACGGCCGGCACGTCCGGAGCGGGGCGGCGCCCGGTCGCGAGCCGCACCTGCTCCCGGGTGTTGGAGTCGTCGCTGTAGACCAGCACCGTGGCGGTCGGCTGCATTGTTCCTCCGTGACGTCAGCGTCTTAAGGACAGGGCCCGATGCGCGGATGCTACTCCCTCGAACACCACGTCAGCACCGGTACGGAAGGGAGCAACACTCCGAACGGCACCCCCCGGAGTGAGGGCGGGATAAGCGACCGACATAATGTCGGTCGTGGCGACAGCAACGACAGTAGAAACCGGGCACGCGCACCCGTCGGTCAACCGGCCGAACCTCACCAGCGTCGGAACCATCATCTGGTTGAGTTCCGAGCTGATGTTCTTCGCGGCCCTCTTCGCGATGTACTTCACCCTGCGATCGGTGACCGGTCCGGAGTTCTGGTCGGAGAAGGCCGACACCCTGAACTTCCCGTTCTCGGCGACGAACACCACGATCCTGGTGCTCTCCTCCCTCACCTGCCAGCTCGGCGTGTTCGCCGCCGAGCGCGGGGACGTGAAGAAGCTCCGGATGTGGTTCATCGTCACGTTCGTGATGGGTGCGATCTTCATCGGCGGTCAGGTCTTCGAGTACACCGAGCTGGTCAAGCACGAGGGCCTGTCGCTCTCGTCCGACCCGTACGGCTCGGTCTTCTACCTGACCACCGGCTTCCACGGCCTGCACGTGACGGGCGGTCTCATCGCCTTCCTGCTGGTCCTCGGACGCACCTACGCGGCCAAGAGGTTCACCCACGAGCAGGCGACCGCGGCCATCGTCGTGTCCTACTACTGGCACTTCGTCGATGTCGTCTGGATCGGCCTCTTCGCCACGATCTACATGATCAAGTAGATCGGCGGCCGGGCCGGGCGACTGACGCGCCCGCCTCGCACCGAGAACGACCCTTCCAGAAGCACCGACGCAGAAGATCCTGACACCGGGGTAATCCGTGAAAAAGCTCTCCGCACGACGACGCCATCCGCTGGCGGCGCTCGTCGTCCTAACCATCGCGCTGGCGGCCTGCGCGGGGCTGTACACCGCCTTCGCACCCGCGGACAAGGCGGTGGCCGAAGAAACCGCGCAGACCCTCACCATCGAGGAGGGCAAGAAGCTCTACGCCGTCGGCTGCGCGAGTTGCCACGGCACCGACGGTCAGGGCACCTCCGACGGTCCCTCCCTGGTGGGTGTGGGCGCGGCGGCGGTCGACTTCCAGGTGGGCACCGGCCGTATGCCGGCCCAGCAGCCGGGCGCGCAGGTCCCGAAGAAGCCGGTCGTCTACTCGCAGGCCGAGATCGACCAGCTCGCGGCGTACATCTCCTCCCTGGGCGCCGGCCCGGAGATCCCGACCGAGAACGAGTACAACCCCGAGGGCGCGGACATCGCCGAGGGCGGCGAACTCTTCCGGACCAACTGCGCTCAGTGCCACAACTTCACCGGCAAGGGTGGTGCGCTGTCCGAGGGCAAGTACGCGCCGTCCCTTGAGGGTGTCGACCCGAAGCACATCTACGAGGCCATGCAGACGGGCCCGCAGAACATGCCGTCCTTCCCCGACACCACGCTGTCGGAGGAGAACAAGAAGGACATCATCGCTTACCTCGACGCGGTCAACAGCGACGACACCGTGGAGCCCGGTGGCCTCAGCCTCGGCGGGCTCGGCCCGGTCAGCGAAGGCCTCTTCGGCTGGGTGTTCGGGCTCGGCACGCTGATCGCCGTCGCCGTGTGGGTCGCCGCCCGGACCGCAAAGGCCAAGAAGTCATGAGTAGCCAAAAGATTCCAGAAGAGAACCTGCCCGTAGAGCAGGACGACGCGCACGGCGCTGTCGCGGTCGCGGACGAGGAGAACCCCTTCGCGGACCCCGGCCTGCCGCCCCACCAGCACCGGGTCCAGGACATCGACGAGCGGGCCGCCAAGCGGTCCGAGCGCACGGTCGCCCTGCTGTTCACGGTGTCGATGCTGGCCACCGTCGGCTTCATCGCCTCCTACGTGGCGATCCCCGTCGACAAGGCGGTCTACGTCTGGCCGATCGGTCACATCAGCGCGCTGAACTTCGCGCTGGGCATGACCCTGGGGCTGTCGCTGTTCTGCATCGGCGCCGGCGCGGTCCACTGGGCCCGCACGCTGATGTCGGACGTGGAGATCGCCGACGAGCGTCACCCGATCGAGGCCCCGCCCGAGGTCAAGGCCAAGGTCCTGGCCGACTTCAAGCAGGGTGCCAAGGAGTCCGCGCTCGGCCGCCGCAAGCTGATCCGCAACACGATGTTCGGCGCGCTGGCCCTGTTCCCGCTCTCCGGCGTCGTCCTGCTGCGCGACCTCGGTCCGCTGCCCGGCACCAAGCTGCGCCACACCCAGTGGGCCAAGGGCAAGAAGCTCGTCAACATGAACACCGGAGAGCCGCTGCGTCCCTCGGACGTCGCGGTCGGGTCGCTGACCTTCGCCATGCCGGACGGCCTCGACGAGCACGACCACGACTTCCAGAAGAACATCGCCAAGGACGCCCTGATGATCGTTCGGATCCAGCCGAACGACATCAAGGACAAGCAGTCACTGGAGTGGTCGCACGAGGGCATCCTCGCGTACTCGAAGATCTGTACCCACGTGGGTTGCCCGATCTCCCTGTACGAACAGCAGACGCACCACGCGCTCTGCCCCTGTCACCAGTCCACCTTCGACCTCGCCGATGGCGCCCGGGTGATCTTCGGTCCTGCGGGGCACGCCCTGCCGCAGCTGCACATCACCGTCGGCGAAGACGGCTACCTCGAAGCCGTGAGCGACTTCGACGAGCCCGTCGGCCCTGCCTTCTGGGAGCGCGGATGAGCACCACGACCAGCACCGAAGCGCGCGACCCGCGTGGCAAGGCACCGGCCGGCGAGCGCGTCGCCGACTGGGCCGACGGCAGGCTCGGGATCTACTCCCTGGCCAAGGCCAACATGCGCAAGATCTTCCCCGACCACTGGTCGTTCATGCTGGGCGAGATCTGCCTGTACAGCTTCATCATCATCATCCTCACGGGTGTGTACCTGACCCTGTTCTTCCACCCGTCGATGAACGAGGTGGAGTACCACGGCAGCTACGTCCCGCTGCAGGGCCAGCTGATGTCCGAGGCGTTCAACTCGACCATGCACATCTCCTTCGAGGTGCGCGGTGGTCTGCTGATCCGGCAGATCCACCACTGGGCGGCTCTGATCTTCCTCGCCGGCATGTTCGTGCACATGATGCGTGTGTTCTTCACGGGCGCGTTCCGCAAGCCGCGTGAGGTCAACTGGCTGTTCGGCTTCCTGCTGTTCGTCCTCGGCATGTTCACCGGCTTCACCGGTTACTCGCTCCCGGACGACCTGCTCTCCGGCACCGGTGTCCGCTTCATGGAGGGCGCTGTCCTGTCCGTGCCGATCGTCGGCACGTACCTGTCGTTCTTCCTCTTCGGCGGGGAGTTCCCGGGCGGCGACTTCGTGGCCCGCTTCTACTCGGTCCACATCCTGCTGCTGCCGGGCATCATGCTCGGCCTCGTGGTGGCGCACCTGATCCTGGTCTTCTACCACAAGCACACCCAGTTCGCGGGCCCCGGAAAGACGAACAACAACGTCGTCGGCATGCCGCTGCTCCCCGTGTACATGGCGAAGGCCGGCGGTTTCTTCTTCCTGGTCTTCGGTGTCATCGCGGCCATCTCGGCGATCGCCACGATCAACCCGATCTGGAGCATCGGCCCCTACCGTCCGGACCAGGTGTCGACCGGCGCCCAGCCCGACTGGTACATGGGCTTCTCCGAGGGTCTGATCCGTGTCATGCCGGGCTGGGAGATCAACTTCTGGGGTCACACGCTCGTCCTGGGCGTGTTCATTCCGCTGGTCATCTTCCCGCTGGTGCTGGCCGCGATCGCGGTCTACCCCTTCATCGAGTCCTGGGTCACCGGCGACAAGCGCGAGCACCACATCCTGGACCGCCCGCGCAACGCGCCGACCCGGACCGGTTTCGGTGTCGCCTGGATCACCTGGTACATGGTCCTGCTGATCGGTGGTGGAAACGACCTCTGGGCGACCCACTTCCACCTGTCGATCAACGCCATCACCTGGTTCGTCCGGATCGCGTTCTTCGTGGCCCCGGTCCTCGCGTTCATCATCACCAAGCGCATCTGCCTCGGCCTGCAGCGCCGGGACAAGGACAAGATCCTGCACGGTCGCGAGACCGGCATCATCAAGCGCCTGCCGCACGGTGAGTTCATCGAGGTCCACGAGCCGCTCAGCCAGGAGCAGCTGCACACGCTCACGGCGCACGAGCAGTACAAGCCGGCCGAGCTCGGCCCTGCGGTCGACGAGAACGGTGTCGCCCGCAAGGTCTCGCGCCTGGAGAAGGCCCGCGTCAAGCTGAGCAAGGGCTACTACGGCGAGGACAGCCAGATCGCCAAGCCCACCGTCGAGGAGTACAAGGAGATCACGAGCGGCCACGGCCACCACTGATCGCTTCGCTTCGCCACACACGGTCGAAGGGCCCCCGTCCGATCTTCGGACGGGGGCCCTTCGCCGTGCCCCGACCTGGATAGGGTGGGCGTATCAGTGATTTCGCGGTCCGCGTGGCACCCCCTGCTCGCGGCTACGACACCCAGGAGCGGCTATGAGCGCTGTGACCCCCGCTGGAGGCGACACCGCGGCGGGCCGTTCCTGGCCCGCCGTGCTGAACGCGCTGCTGTCCGGGCACGACCAGGACGCCGGTGCCACCTTCTGGGCGATGGACCAGATCATGCGCGGCGAGGCGACGGACGCGCAGATCGCCGGGTTCGTGGTCGCGCTACGGGCCAAGGGGGAGACCGTCGAGGAGATCACCGGTCTCGTCGAGGCGCTGTACGAGCACGCCAAGGTGATCGAGGTGTCGGGGAGGACCGTCGACATCGTCGGTACGGGCGGGGACGGCGCCAAGACGGTCAACATCTCCACGATGTCGTCGATCGTCGTCGCCGGTACGGGCGCGAAGGTCGTCAAGCACGGCAACCGGGCCGCGTCGTCGGCGTCCGGGGCGTCCGACGTGCTGGAGAAGCTGGGCGTCAATCTGGAGCTGACGCCGCAGCGGGTGGCCGAGGTCGCCGAGGAGGCCGGGATCACCTTCTGCTTCGCGGTGAAGTTCCATCCGGCGCTGCGTCATGTGGCCGCCGCGCGGGGGCAGTTGGGAATCAGGACCGTCTTCAACGCGCTCGGGCCGCTGGCCAACCCGGCGAAGGTGCGGGCCCAGGCGGTCGGTGTGGCCGACCCCCGGATGGCGCCGATCATGGCCGGCGTCTTTGCCGAGCGCGGCAACTCCTCGCTGGTCTTCCGCGGGGACGACGGGCTGGACGAGCTGACGACCACGGCGACGTCGCGGGTGTGGGTCGTGCGGGACGGCAAGGTGACCGAGGAGCGCTTCGACCCGCGTGACGTGGGGTTGGAGCTGGTGCCGGTGGAGGCGTTGCGGGGGGCGGACGCGTCCTACAACGCGGATGTCGCGCGGCGGTTGCTGGCCGGGGAGACGGGTCCCGTGCGGGACGCGGTGCTGCTGAACTCGGCGGCGGCGCTGGTGGCGCTGGAGCCGACGTCCGGGCCGCTGGCGGAGCAGTTGCGGGGCGGGATGGCCAAGGCCGCGGAATCGATCGATTCCGGGTCGGCGCGGCGGGTTCTCGAGCGGTGGGTCGCGGCGACGAACCGGTAGTTCTTCGGGTGCGGGTCGGTGGGGGCTTCTCGCGCAGTTCCCCGCCCCTGAGAAAAGCAGGGGCTTCGCCCCGTGCTTTTCAACCTGCGGCCCCGCCGCTTTTCAGGCCCGCAGGGCCTGGTCGTTCAGGGGCGCGGGCAACTGCGCGAGAAGCCCCACCGACCCGCACCCGCCAACGAATGCGCGCCCCCGAGCTATGAGGCGCCCCATCCCGTCATCCGGACAGAAGTTGCGGCCCGACGATCACCTCACGTACGTTCTGCTTCAGGTCATGAGTGACAGCCCATAGCCCCGGCTGGCTGTCCGGCAACCCTCCGTCCGTGGCGGGGTGCCCCGGGTGAGGACCGGGTCGTAGGCAGCGAGGTCTACGGCAAGCGCGGTTTCGAGGGAGTCTTCCGTGAGCAAGCGAATGCGATAGGGCCGCCGAGCCCCGCCTCCGCGCACCCCTTTCTCTTCTTTCTCTTCCTCCGCATGCCTTCTTTCGGCATGCCTCCTCACGGGAGTACCCCCATGTCTGTCTCCACCCTTGCCGCCGACCAGTCCGTTTGTGCCCCGCTGCCCGTTCTGGGGCGGGATGTCACCGTCCCGCTCGTCACCGGCGGCGAGGTCAGCTACGCCGCGCTCGACTACGCGGCCAGCGCCCCGGCCCTGCAGCGCGTCTGGGACGACGTGGCGGCGTACGCGCCCTACTACGGCAGCGTCCACCGCGGCGCCGGCTACCTCTCCCAGCTGTCGACCGACCTCTTCGAGAACGCCCGCAGGACCGTCGCGGAGTTCCTCGACTGCCGCGCCGACGACCAGCTGATCTTCACCCGGTCGACGACGGACTCGCTGAACCTGCTGGCCCAGGCGCTCCCCGCCGACTGCCAGGTCTTCGTCTTCGAGACCGAGCACCACGCCTCGCTGCTGCCGTGGCGGAACGCCCGGGTCAGCTACCTGGACGCGCCCCGCACGCCGAGGGAAGCCGTCGCCACCCTGGAGGCCGCCCTCGCCGACCGAGACCCGCACGGGCCGGCGCTGGTCTGCGTCACCGGTGCCTCCAACGTCACCGGTGAGATCTGGCCGGTGCGGGAGCTGGCCGCCGCCGCGCACGCGCACGGCGCGCGGATCGTCCTCGACGCCGCCCAGCTGGCCCCCCACCACCCCCTCTCCGTGCAGGAGTTGGACGTGGACTGGGTCGCCTTCTCCGGCCACAAGCTGTACGCGCCCTTCGGTTCGGGCGTCCTCGCCGGCCGCGCCGACTGGCTGCGCGCGGCGGACCCGTACCTCGCGGGCGGCGGTGCCAGCCGCAAGGTGACCCGGCGCACCGACGGCGGTGTGGATGTCGAGTGGCACGAGACCGCCGCCCGGCACGAGGCCGGTTCGCCCAACGTCATCGGCGCCTACTCGATCGCCTCCGCCTGCAAGGCGCTCACCGAGGCCGGGTTCGACACCCTGGTCGCCCGTGAGCGGCACCTGATCGACACCGTGCGCGCCGGGCTCGCCGAGGTGCCCGAGGTGCGGATCCTCTCGCTCTTCGGGAACGACGCCCCGCGCGTCGGCGTCATCTCCTTCGTCGTCGAGGGCTGGAACAGCTCCCACTTCGCCGCCGCCCTCTCCGCCGAGTACGGCATCGGCGTACGCGACGGCCTCTTCTGCGCCCACCCCCTCGTCCGCACCCTCCTCGGCAGCGACCCGCAGACCCAGGGCGAGTGCGGCGCCCCCGAGGCCGCGCCCGGCGAGCGCTCCCTGAACGCGATCCGGGTGAGCTTCGGCGCGGGCACCCCCGACGAGCACGTGGAGCGGTTCGTGGGCGCGGTGAAGGAGCTCGTACGGGACGGCGCACAGTGGAACTACCGTACGGAGGACGGGCGTTGCGTTCCGGCCGTGTGATCGGCGACCTCTGAGTCCGCTCCCGCGCAGCATGGCCTCGGTGAGGGCCACCGGGGCGGGCAGGATGCCGGTGTACGCGTCCACGCCGGGCACCGCGTGCGCGCCCTCGCCGAGGGCGCCCGCGAGGCGATCCCGAGCGGAAAGGGCGGCTCGCGCGAGCTCAGCCGTCCAGTCCGATGGCGAACGCGGCCTCCAGGTCGTGCTGCGAATACGTCCGGAACGCCACGTGCGTGTCGGTGCCCAGCACCCCCGGGATCTTGCTGATGGACCCGGGGATCACATCGGCCAGGTCGTCGTGGGCCTTCACCCGGACCATGGCGACCAGGTCGTAGGTACCGGTCACCGAGAACACCTCGCTCACGGATTCGAGGGCGGCGATCGACTCCGCGATCTCCGGGATCCGGTCCACGCTGGTCTTGATGAGCACGATCGCGGTGATCACGGCTGTTTCTCTCCCTCGGGGGCCGGAGCTGGGACGTCCGACGGAACATCCACGGGCGCTTTCACTCTAGCCCCACGCCCGTAGCGCCCCCACGCGTAGGCGAACCCCAGCCCGAACCCCACCAGGTGCGCCAGATAGGCGACCCCCGGACCCGCGGTCTGCCGGCCCGCGGCCAGCCACTGCAGGCTCACCCAGAACGGCAGGGTGACCCATGCCGGGAACCGCAGCGGAAGAAAGAAGAGGAAGGGCAGGAGGCTCGTCACCCGCGCCCTGGGGAACAGGAACAGAAACGCGCCGAGGACCGCGGAGATCGCCCCCGACGCGCCCACCAGCGACTGCGGGGACCCGGCGTGCGCCGCCGCGTACGCCACCAGCGCGACATAGCCGCAGCCCACGTAGAAGAGGGCGAACTCCACGTGGCCCATGCGCTCCTCGGCCATCGCCCCGAAGACGAAGAGGAAGAGCATGTTGCCGAGGAGATGCAGCCAGCTGCCGTGGACGAAGAGCGCCGTGAGGGGCGTGAGCGCCGCGCGCCCGGTGCCGTGGAACAGCTCGACCGGGACGACACCCCAGCGCCGGAAGTACGCCCGCTGCGCGGCGAGCAGTTCGTCCCCGGTGCCGTACACGGGGTTGAGGCCCGCCGCCGGTCCGATCAGGAAGAGCGCACAGCACACGGCGATCAGCCCGTACGTCACCGGCGCCGACTCGTTTCGTACGGCCCGGGCGGCCGAGGTGCTCCACTTGCCGATCATGAGCAGAGCATGACGTAACGGGACCCACCCGCACAGACCGCCTCGCCGCCGACGACGGTCGGCCCCGCCCCCGCGGGCAATCCGCGGCGCCACCGCAGGCGAACAGGCGTCCAGGACCGCTCAGGCCGTAGGGTTACGAGCCACACGCACCGGGACGCCGGTGCTACACGGAGACGGACGAAGGAAGAGCAGCCACGATGACGGTTCCCCTGCCGACGGACACCACCCGCTGGCGCTGCACGCTCTGTGGCAACCTCACGCGGTTCGACGTGACCCGCTCGTCGAAGGTCGTCGAGTACGTTCACCTCGATCTCGCCGGGAAGCCCGAGGTCGAGGAGCGCAACGTGGTCAGTGAGACCATCGAGTCGGTCCGTTGCCGCTGGTGCAACGCCGTGGACCAGGTGGAACTCGTCGACAGGCCGGGCGCCGGCTCCTGAGGATGGGGGTCCCCCCGCTCCGGCGACGCCGGGAGCGGGGGACGGCCCCGCGAAGAGATGGGGTGTGACGGATGGTGGAGAGCGCAGGCGGGGGGCCGGGCGACGGCGCCGCTGAGGTGCTCGACCGTCCGCTGCCCGAGGGCGTCCGCAAGCGCGTCGTGCAGATCGTCTCCGACGGGTTCGGCGGACTGACCGTCGCCGAACTGCCCGCCCAGCTCAGACAGTACGCCCGGTTCGCCCCGAACCGCCGGGTCAAGTTCGCCGGGAACGCCATGGCGGCCGCCGTGGAGAGCGACACGCTCTTCAGGCAGCGGATCGGGGAGCGGTTCCGGGAGGCCCATCCGGAGCTGGCCGGCGCCCTCGACACGGGCGCGCCGCCCCCGGCCGCGGATCCGCTGGACGTGGCGGCCGCGGCCTACGTGCTGCGCCCCACGGGCTGGGTGAAGCTGGTCGCCGCCGCCGGTGAGGAGGCGCTGCGGGCCGACGCCGAGCGCGCCGACGAGGAGAGCAGGGCCGAGCTGGAGCGGCTGCGCGAGCAGCTCGCCGAGGCCCGCGGCCACACGAGGACCGAGACGGAACGGCTGCGCGCGGAGCTGGAATCGGCCAAGAAGGAAGCCGACTCGCTGCACCGCAAGCTCCGCGCCGCCCTCAGCGACGTCAAGCGCGGCGAGGCCGCCCTGCGCAAGCTGCACGCCGAGATGGAGACCCTGCGCGCCGAGAGCCACGCCCAGGTGTCGGCCGCCGAGAGCGAGACCCGGCGGCTCAAGGCCCGGCTCGGCGAGGCGGAGGCCGCTCTGGAGGCCACCCGACGGGCCGCCCGCGAGGGCCGCAGCGTCGAGGACATGCGGGTACGGCTGCTGCTGGACACCGTGCTGGACGCGGCCCAGGGCCTCAGGCGTGAACTGGCGCTGCCGCCGGTCTCCGTACGGCCCGCCGAGACCGTCGACGCGGTCGAGCCGGGCCGGATGACCCCGAAGGACATCGCCGCCCGCGCGCTGTCGGAGAACGACCCGGCGATCCTGGACCAGTTGCTGGCGCTGCCGCAGGCACACCTCGTCGTCGACGGCTACAACGTCACCAAGACCGGCTATCCGCAGATGCCGCTGGAGAAGCAGCGGCTGCGGCTCCTCGGGCAGCTCTCCCAGCTCGCCGCGCAGACCGGCGCCGAGGTGACCTGTGTCTTCGACGGGGCGGAGCTGGCCGCGCCGGTGCTGCTCGCGCCGCCGCGCGGAGTGCGGGTGCTGTTCTCCAAACCGGGTGTCACCGCCGACGAGTTGATCCGCCAGCTGGTGCGCGCCGAACCCCCCGGCCGGCCGGTCATCGTCGTCTCCACCGACCGTGAGGTGGCCGACGGGATCGCCAAGGCGGGGGCCCGGCCGGTCGCCTCCGCGGTGCTCCTCAAGCGCCTTTCCTGACCATTCGATCCCGTACGCACCAAGAGCAACGTACGGGCGCAATGACCGAATTGACGGAACTGTTGCGCGACGTAGCGTCAACCGAGCGCTACGGGATGTGTGTTGAGTGTAAATTGTGCGCCCTGGGACGGGATTTTTCCTGTGGGGGATTTGAAGTGATCACCGTTGGGTCACTAGGGTCTGGGCTCAAACCTCTGAACGGGTGATCGTCGCCGGAGTCCCCGCCGGTCGGTCGCTCACATGAAGGAGTTCACCTACCGTGGCGTCCCACCGTCGACCCAAGCAGCCGAGCCGTACGCGTGTGACCGTGCTCACCACCGCTGCCGCCGCTGCCGTGGCCCTGACCTCGCAGGCCGCCAACGCCGCCCCCGGCGAGAAGCCGAGCAAGGACGACGTCCAGGCCAAGGTCCACAAGCTCTACGAGGACGCCGGGCGGGCCACCGACAAGCTCAACGGGGCCGAGGAGAAGCAGGAGAAGCTCGAAAAGGAGATCTCCACGATCCAGGACAACGTCGCCAAGGGCCAGGAGGAGCTCAACGAGCTCCGTGAGGGCATAGGCCTGGCGGCCAGCGCCCAGTACCGCTCGGGTGGCATCGACTCCTCGATCCAGCTCTTCCTCTCCGCCGACCCGGACGACTACCTGGACAAGGCCGCCACGCTCGACCAGCTGACCGGTCAGCAGGTCGAGGCGCTCAAGAAGATCCAGGAGAAGCAGCGCACGCTCGCGCAGCAGCGCCAGGAGGCCACGGAGAAGCTGGAGGACCTCGCGGACACCCGCGAGACCCTGGCGGACAAGAAGAAGGAAGTCCAGAGCAAGCTGGCCGCCGCGCAGAAGCTCCTCAACACCCTGACGGCCGAGGAGAAGGCCGCCCTGGACGAGCAGGAGACCCGCGCCAGCCGCGACGCCGGGGATCGCGTCGAACTCGGCAACGAGGCGCCCGCCTCCAGCTACGGCGCCGCCGCCCTCGCCGCCGCCGACACCCAGGTCGGCAAGCCGTACGTCTCCGGTGGCAGCGGCCCCAACTCCTACGACTGCTCCGGGCTGACCCAGTGGGCCTACGCCCAGGCCGGTGTCTCGATCAGCCGGACCACGTACACGCAGCAGAACGACGGCACGAAGATCGGGCGCGACCAGCTCAAGCCGGGCGACCTGGTGTTCTTCAACGACCTCGGACACGTCGGCCTCTACGCGGGCAACGGCATGGTCCTGCACGCTCCCTACCCGGGCAAGGTCGTCCGCTACGAGTCGATGGGCACCATCGGCAGCTTCCAGTTCGGTGTCCGCATCGGCGGCTGACACCCGCTCCGCCTCGAACAGGGCCGACCGTCACACAGTGTGACGGTCGGCCCTGTTCTGCTTCAAGATCAGGACACAGGGCCGCCCGAACGGGCGAATTCCCGCACCTCGTGCTGACCCCTTCCCCCGCCGGTGACCTGGGTCCCAGGCCGGACGTCACGCTGCGTCGCCGTGGAGGTCTTTGGCTGGGAGACCGTCACGCGGCTACTGTCGGCCGCGCTTCCCTCACCCGCCGTGAGCGCACCCTTCCGCGGGGCGACTTCCGGCCCGGGGAGTGCCCTGTCCACCGTCGAAGGGAGTGCGGCTTCCCGTGGTGTCCCACAGTCGCCTTGTACCGTCCGGGTTCGACCGGGGCGCGGCCGCCGCCCTCGGTGTGCTGTCCGCCGCTGCCGCCGCCCTCGGCGCCATCCCTGTCCAGTCGGCCGCCGCCGCGCCGCACGACACCACCCGCGCCGAAGTGGACCGGTTGTACGAGGAGGCCGAGAAGGCCACCGAGGCGTACAACAAGGCCGACGAGCGCGCCGACGAGCTGCGCGAGCAGGTCGGCACCGCACAGGACTCGATCGCCCGGCAGCAGGACCGCATCAACACCATGCGGGAGTCGCTGGGTTCGCTCGCCGGCGCCCAGTACCGCTCCGGCGCCCTCGACCCGTCGATCGCCCTGCTGTTCTCCGAGAACCCCGACGACTACCTCGACCGGGCGTCCGCCCTGGACCGCATCAGCGCCCAGCAGGCGGGCGAACTCCACGACCTCCAGCAGGCCATGCGTGACCTCGAACAGGACCGCGAGGAGGCCGGCGGCAAGCTGACCGAACTGGAGAAGAGCCGCAAGGCCGTCGCCCAGCACAAGCGGACCGTGGAGGGCAAGCTCGCGGCCGCCCGGCAACTGCTCAACTCCCTCCCGGACGAGGAGCGCGCCGAGTACGAACGCGCTTCCCGCTCCACCGCCTCGGGCCGCACCGACATGCCCGAACCCGCCGGCGCCGTCGCCCCCAACGGCCGCGCGGCCGCCGCCGTCGCCGCGGCCCGCTCGGCCCTCGGCAAGCCGTACGTGTGGGGGTCCACCGGCCCCGACGGCTTCGACTGCTCCGGTCTCATGGTCTGGTCGTACGGCCAGGCGGGCGTCGGCCTGCCGCGCACCTCGCAGGCCCAGCGGTACGCCGGCACGCAGGTCCCGCTCTCCCAGGCCCAGCCCGGCGACCTGGTCACCTACCGGCCCGACGCCAGCCATGTCGGCATGTACGTCGGCAACGGGCAGGTCATCCACGCCCCCTACCCGGGCGCCCCGGTTCGCTACGACCCCGTCGGCATGATGCCGATCGCCTCGGTCACGCGCCCCTGAGCGCAGCCGGTCCCCGGTCGCCACAGGGCGACGGCGGCCGGGAGCCGCACGTCGCCACGGCAGTTGCCCCCGCGTCGCCGCACGCGGGCCGGGACCGGCCGACCCTGCCGTACGGCGCCTGGGTCCCCGTACGATCGGGAACGTGGCTGGTCGAAGGCGCGCGACGCGTTCCCGGTCCGGGTCGGGGGTCCGGCACGGGCTCCCGGGACGCGGAGGCGTTCCCTCGGCGGTCGCCCTCGCCCTCGCCGTCCTCGTCGGCTGCGGCGCCGACGCGGAACCCGACGCCGCCCGCGCCGATGTCGAGCGGATGCTCGACCGGCGGGCCACTGCGGTCCTGGAACGGGACGGCGCGGCCTACCGCGCCACCGAGGCGCCGACCACCTCCGTCGCCGGTCAACTGGCCACCGGGGCGGCCGAGTTCACCAACCTCCGCCGCCTTCCGCTGTCCTCCTGGTCCTACCACCTCAACTCCTTCCGCCGCTCCGGCGACCGGGCCACCGCCGAGGCGGCCCTGCGCTACCGGATCCGCGGCTACGACGAGTCGCCCGTCACCGCCGTACGGACCCTGACCCTCGTCCGGGACGACGACGGGGCGTGGCGGATGGCCGCCGACGAGCCCTCGAAGAAGGGCACCGAACAGCTCTGGGAGCAGGGGCGGATCGTCGCGGTACGCGGGGAGCGCAGCCTCGTGCTGGGCGTCGGGCGGTCGGCGGACGCCCTGCGGGGGTACGCGGCGCTGGCGGACTGGGCCGTGCCCGCCGTGACGGAGGCGTGGGGGGAGGACTGGGCACGGCGGGTCGTGGTCGTCGTACCGGAGTCGCTGGACGAGATGGCGGGGCTGCTGGGGGCGCCCGCGTCCGGGTACCGGGGAATCGCGGCGGTCACCACCGGGGAGGCGGGGGGTTCGGCGAAGGCGCCGGCGGACCGGATCGTGGTCAACCCCGACGCGTACGCGGTCCTCGGCGACTTCGGCAAACAGGTCGTCCTCACGCATGAGACGACCCATGTCGCCACGCGCGCCCACACCAACGCCGCGACGCCGCTGTGGCTCTCCGAGGGCTACGCGGACTGGGTCGGCTACCGGGGCACGGGGCGCGCCGCCTCCGACGTGGCCCCCGAGCTGCGGCGGGCGGTGGCGGAGGGGCGGTTGCCGGTGGCGCTCCCCGCCGACGAGGACTTCGGCTTCGCCGACGACTCCGGGAGGCTCGCGCAGGCCTACGAGAGCGGTTGGCTGGCGTGCCGTCTGATCGCCGACCGGTGGGGTGAGGTGCGGTTGGACGAGTTCTACCGGGCGGTCGGTGCGCGTGGTGAGAGGGAGGGGGCGGTGGAGGGGGCGCTGGAGGAGGTGCTGGGGACGACGGTGGAGGGGTTCACGGGGGAGTGGAGGGAGTATGTGCGGGCGCAGCTGGGGGGAGGGTGAGGGAGGGTGGAGTGTGCTGGGGGTGCGTTGCCGGGTGCGGGTCCGGTGGGGCTTCTCGCGCAGTTCCCCGCGCCCCTGAAAAGCAGGGGCTGCGCCCCGTGCTTTTCAAGCCGCGGCCCCGTCGTCTTTCACCCCGCGGAGCTGTGGGTTTCGGGCCCGCAGCTGGTCTTTCAGGGGCGTAGTCCCTGGCTTTCAGGGGCGCGAGGAACTGCGCGACCAGCCTCCACCGGACCCGCCCCCGGCAACCGGACCCGCACCCGACAACGCACCCCTCAGCGCCACCGTGTCGCTCCACAGCTCGAACGCCGCCAGCAGCGCCGCCAGGACCAGCAGCCCGTTGCGGACGAACAGGAGCGTCACCCCCAGCCAGTCGCTCGCCACGACATGGCCGAACCAGATCGGGAACTCCAGCACGGTCACGAAGGACGCCACCAGAACCATGCCCCCCGGCAGCCCCATACGGCTCGCCCGGAAGCAGAGACAGACGGCGGCCAGCCCCACCAGCCACACCATGTACTGGGGGCTGATCACCCGACTCGTGGCCGTGAACATCAGCACCCCCACGAACGCCGCGTCCGCGAGCGTGTGCGGCGCGAACCGCCGCGCCCGCACCCGCCACAGCAGCAGCCAGGCGAACGCCACTGCGCTGAGCAGCAGGGCCGCGTCGCTGACGACGTCGACGTGCGGGCCGAGGAACTCCACCGAGCCGTAGTTGAGCAGCACCTCCCCGTCCCAGCCGAACTGCCGGGCCACATGGAAGACCAGGGCGCCCAGCGACTCCACCTCGGTGCCCCGGTCGCGCTGGAAGGTCAGGAAGGCGAAGGCGCCGGGCATGGCCAGGGCGAGGCCGGCCGCCAGCACGAGGCCGGTGGCCGCCGCCCAGACCCACGCGGCGCGCCGGCGGGCGCCCAGGAGCAGCAGCGCCGGCCACACCTTCAACAGGGCCGCGAAGGCCGTCAGCGCCCCCATCGCGCGCGGATGGCGGCTGCCGGCCAGGAGGGCCGCGACCGCCACCGCCGTCACCATCACGTCGTACCGGGCGTACGCGGTCGGACCGAGCAGGGCCAGGCCCACCACCCACACCCGGGCGCCGCGCCAGGTCCTGCCGGGGCGCGCGCCCGCGTGGAGGAGCAGGGCGAGGACCGCCAGGTCGGCGAGGAAGGCGAGGACGAAGAAGGCCGACGCGTAGTCCAGGAAGGGCAGCAGCGCGGGGGAGAGGATCGCGAGGGCGGCGGCGGGCGGATACTGCCAGGTGACGTCGTCGTGGGGGTACGTGCCCGTGCGCAGGGTCTCGTACCAGCCGTGGTAGATCACCGAGACGTCGCCGGTGACGTCCGGGCCCGGGAAGACGTACACCTTGAAGACGAACAGCAGCAGGAGCAGCCGGGTCGCGGCCCAGAGCGTGAGCAGCCCGAACGGGAGCCTTCGAGAGCCCGTCATGTCCATCCGCACCACGTGAGTCCCTGTCCCTGTCCGTCCGCGCACCGGTTCGCCGGTGAGGGACATGATCCCCCGCCGGGCTGTGAGACGGCCGTGAAGCCCGGCCGGGCTCGGCGGAGCCCTGGTGGGGGGGCGACCGCCCCGGGCCGTGGGATGTGCCTGGCGGCGGCGCGTCCGGGCCCGTTCGGTAATGTCGGCGGCGATGCACAAGACCCTGATCGTGACCAACGACTTCCCGCCCCGGCCCGGCGGCATCCAGGCGTTCCTGCACAACATGGCGCTGCGGCTGGACCCCGAGCGCCTCGTCGTCTACGCGTCGACGTGGAAGCGCGGCCGCGAGGGCGCCGAGGCGACGGCCGCCTTCGACGCCGAGCAGCCCTTCACCGTCGTGCGCGACCGGACGACCATGCTGCTGCCGACGCCCGCCGTCACCCGCCGGGCGGTCTCGTTGCTGCGCGAGCACGGCTGCACGTCGGTGTGGTTCGGCGCGGCGGCCCCCCTCGGCCTGATGGCCCCCGCGCTGCGCAGGGCGGGCGCCGAGCGGCTGGTGGCCACCACGCACGGCCACGAGGCGGGCTGGGCGCAGCTGCCCGCCGCCCGGCAACTGCTGCGGCGGATCGGCGAGGGCACGGACACGATCACCTATCTGGGCGAGTACACCCGCTCCAGGATCGCCACGGCCCTCACCCCCGAGGCGGCCGGACGGATGGTCCAACTGCCGCCCGGGGTCGACGAGAAGACCTTCCACCCGGGCTCCGGCGGCGCCGAGGTCCGCGCCCGGCTGGGCCTCACGGACCGCCCGGTCGTCGTCTGTGTCTCCCGGCTCGTGCCGCGCAAGGGGCAGGACACGCTGATCCGCGCGATGCCCGGCATTCTCGCGGCGGAGCCCGAGGCGGTGCTGCTGATCGTCGGCGGCGGACCGTACGAGAAGGAGTTGCGCCGGCTCGCCCAGGAGACCGGGGTCGCCGGGTCCGTCCGCTTCACCGGCGCCGTCCCCTGGTCCGAGCTGCCCGCCCACTACGGCGCCGGTGACGTCTTCGCCATGCCGTGCCGCACCCGTCGGGGCGGGCTGGACGTGGAGGGCCTCGGCATCGTCTATCTGGAGGCCTCGGCCACCGGCCTCCCCGTCGTCGCGGGGGACTCCGGCGGCGCCCCCGACGCCGTGCTCGACGGCGAGACGGGCTGGGTCGTACGGGGCGGCTCCCCGACGGAGGCCGCGGAGCGCGTCACCACCCTCCTTGGCGACCGGGAGCTGCGGGAACGCATGGGGCAGCGGGGCCGCGAGTGGGTCGAGGAGAAATGGCGCTGGGACCTGTTGGCAGAAACTTTGAAAACGCTGCTGCAGCCCCGTAAGGGGCGCGGGGAACCGCGCGACCAGCCACAAGACGACCGGAAGTCGCCTTCCGGGGGTACCCGGCACCCCGGTAGGCGCCGTTCGGCACGGCGGAGGCCCTAGCCGGAGCCGGGAAATCCGCACATGCTGCGCACATGACAGCAAAACTGATGCAACGTCAGCTGACGAGACGTCACATTCTCGGTATGGCCGCGCTCCAGAGCGCGGCCGCCCTCGGCCTCACCCGCATCGGCCTCCAGTCCGCCGGGGCGGCGGAGCCCGACGCCGTCGACAACGCCCCGGCGATCGTCATCGGCTCCGGCTACGGCGCCGCCGTGGCCGCCCTCCGCCTCGGCCAGGCCGGTATCCGCACCCTCGTCCTGGAGATGGGCAAGGCCTGGACCACCCCCGGCTCCGACGGCAAGATCTTCTGTTCCACCAGGGAGCCGGACGAGCGGTCGATGTGGTTCAAGACCCGCACCGAGGCCCCGCTCGCCACGTTCCTCTGGCTGGACGTCGTCAACAAGGACATCAGCCTGTATCCCGGCGTGCTGGACCGGGTGCGCTACGCCAACATGTCGGTCTTCCTCGGCCGGGGCGTCGGCGGCGGCTCCCTGGTCAACGGCAGCATGGCCGTCACCCCGCTCCGGTCGTACTTCGCCGAGCAGTTCCCGACCGTCGACGCCGCCGAGATGTACTCCACGTACTTCCCCCGGGCCCGCGCCATGCTCGGCGTCAACACCGTCGACCCCGCCTGGTTCGAGTCCACGGAGTGGTACCGCTTCAGCCGTATCTCCCGCGCCCACGCGGCGAAGGCCGGCCTGAAGACCACCTTCGTGCCCAGCGTCTACGACTTCGGCCACATGCAGCGCGAGGCGGCGGGCACCGCGACCAAGTCGGCTCTCGCGGGGGAGGTCATCTACGGCAACAACCACGGCAAGAAGAGCCTCGACAAGACGTACCTGGCCGCCGCCCTCGGCACCGGCAACGTCACCATCCACACCCTGGAACGGGCCCGGGGCATCCGCCGGCTGAGCGACGGCACGTACGTCGTCACCGTCGACCGTATCGACGGCACGGGCAAGGTCGTCGAGACCAAGGAGTACGGCTGCACCTACCTGTTCCTCGGCGCCGGCAGCGTCGGCACCACCGAACTCCTCGTCCGCGCACGGGCCAGGAACACCCTCCCCGCCCTGGACGCGAGCGTCGGCGCCGGCTGGGGCCCCAACGGCAATGTGATGCTCGGCCGGGCCAACCACCTGTGGGACACGGTCGGGGCGAACCAGTCGACCATGCCGGTCATGGGCATCGACGACTGGGCCAACACCGCCAACCCCGTCTTCGCCGAGATCGCCCCCCTGCCCACCGGCCTCGAACACTGGGTCAGCCTCTATCTGGCGATCACCAAGAACACCGAACGCGCCTCCTTCACCTACGACGCCGCCGCCGACACGGCGAAACTCGGCTGGAGCGCCGCCCAGAGCGCGGTCTCCTCGTCCATGGCCAAGAAGCTCTTCGACCGGATCAACTCCGCCAACTCCACGATGTACCGGTACGACCTGTTCGGGTCGCCCAGCAAGGTGTTCGCCGACGACTTCACGTACCACCCGCTGGGCGGCTGTGTGCTGGGGAAGGCGACCGACGGCTACGGGAGGGTGAAGGGGTACTCGAAGCTGTACGTCACCGACGGCTCGCTGGTGCCCGGCTCGATCGGGGTGAACCCGTTCGTCACGATCACCGCGCTCGCCGAACGCACGATGGCGCGGGTCCTGGTGGAGGACACCGCGCCATGAGCCGACCGGCCCGTACGGCCGGTATGCGTTGCTATTTTTGGTAGATCGCCTCGATCTCGTCCGCGTAGTCCTTCGCCACCACGTTGCGCTTGAGCTTCAGGGACGGCGTCAGGTGGCCCGACTCCTCCGTGAACTGTGAGGACAGAATGCGGAACTTCCGCACCGATTCCGCCTTCGACACCGCGGCGTTGCCGTCGTCGATCGCGGCCTGAACGGCCGCGTTCAGATCGGCGTCCGCGCTCAGCGACGCCGCGGTGGAGCCCGCCGGCTTGCCGTGCTCGGCGGCCCAACGGCCCAGGAACTCCTCGTCGATGGTGACCAGCGCGCCCACGAACGGCCGCCCGTCACCCACCACCATGCACTCCGCGACCAGCGCGTGGGCGCGGATACGGTCCTCGATCACGGCCGGGGCGACGTTCTTGCCGCCCGCCGTGACGATGATCTCCTTCTTGCGGCCGGTGATGCTGAGGTAGCCGTCCTCGTCGAGGGTGCCGATGTCACCGGTGTGGAACCAGCCGTCGGCCAGCGCCTCCTCGGTCGCGCCCGGGTTGTTCCAGTACTCCTTGAACAGGTGCTCGCCGTGCAGCAGCACCTCCCCGTCGTCCGCGATCCGGATGACGGAGCCCGGCAACGGCTGCCCGACCGTGCCGATCTTCTGCCGGTCCCAGGGGTTGAACGCGGTCGCCGCGCAGGACTCGGTGAGGCCGTAGCCCTCCAGGACCGTGAAGCCGATGCCCCGGAAGAAGTGGCCCAGACGCTCGCCCAGCGGAGCACCGCCGGAGATCGCGAACTCGCCCTTGCCGCCGAGCACCGCGCGCAGCTTGCTGTAGACGAGCTTGTCGAACACCTTGTGCTTGATCTTCAGACCGAGGGCCGGGCCCGACGCCGAGTCCAGCGCCTTGCTGTACGCGATCGCCGTGTCCGCGGCCTTGTCGAAGATCTTGCCCTTGCCGTCCGCCTGCGCCTTGGCCCGCGCCGAGTTGTAGACCTTCTCGAACACCCGAGGCACACCGAGGATCAGGGTCGGCCGGAAGGAGGCCAGCTCGTCCGTGAGGTTCTTGATGTCCGGTACGGTGCCCAGCTTGATCGGCGCCATCATCGGCGCGACCTGCACCAGCCGCCCGAAGACGTGCGCGAGCGGGAGGAAGAGCAGGACCGAGCACTCGCCCGTACGGAACAGGGGCCGCAGCCGCTCCACCACGTTCCCGCACTCGGCGAAGAAGCTGCGGTGGGTGAGCACGCACCCCTTCGGGCGGCCCGTGGTGCCGGAGGTGTAGACGATGGTCGCCGGGTCGTCGGCCTTCGCCATCGAGCTGCGCTCGTCCACGGCCGCGTCGGTGACGTCCTGGCCGAGGCGGCCCAGCTCCTCCACCCCGCCGCCCTCGATCTGCCAGACGTGCTTGAGCGCCGGCAGCTGGTCCCGCACCGACTCGACGGCGGCCGAGTGCGCGTCCAGCTCCACGATCATGGCGGTCGCGCCCGAGTCGGCGAGGATCCACTGCACCTGTTCCGGCGAACTGGTCTCGTACACCGGGACCGTGACCGCGCCGGCCGTCCAGATCGCGAAGTCGAGCAGGGTCCACTCGTACCGGGTACGGGACATCAGCCCGACCCGGTCGCCGGGCTGGACACCGGAGGCGATCAGCCCCTTCGCGGCCGTCCGCACCTCGGCGAGGAACTGGACCGCGTTCACGTCCTGCCAGTCGCCGCCCACCTTGCGGGCGATGACGGCGACATCGGGATGCTGCGCGGCGTTTCTGCGGACGATGTCGGTCAGATTGCCGTCCGTCGGGACCTCGTACAAAGCCGGAAGGCTGAACTCGCGCAAGACTGCTGCTCCTCATAGGGCGCCGGCGCCACGACTCTGTGTTGCTGCGACGGTGCGGTCCAAGGCTGGGCGAGCGCTCAGGCCCCACGTGGTTCCTTGGGCCTTACTGGTTGAAAACCTGAGCACAACTGGACTGCCCGGACGTTACCCGTCGGTATGGCCTCTCCGCGAGGGGGGTCCGGTGAGATGTTCTCCGCGTCACACATGGGGCTCTCCCCGGGAAGAATAATCCCCTCACTTACTGACTGGCCAGTAACCGCACGTGCGACCGGCTCTGTTCACGTATGCCGCGCACGCCTACGCTTGATCGTCATGGCACGCACACGGGACGGTAACGGCAGGACGCGCATCCATGTGGTCAGCGACGTGCACGGCAACGCGCACGACCTGGCCGGAGCGGGTGAGGGCGCCGACGCCCTGGTGTGCCTGGGCGATCTGGTCCTCTTCCTCGACTACGCCGACCACTCCCGCGGCATCTTCCCCGACCTCTTCGGCGCCGAGAACGCGTCCCGGCTCGTCGAACTGCGCACTGCCCGGCGGTTCGAGGAGGCGCGCGAACTGGGGGCCCGGCTCTGGGCGGGTGTGGGCGAGGACCGCTCCGCCGTGATCGAGAAGGCGGTGCGCAAGCAGTACGCCCGACTGTTCGCGGCCTTCCCCACCCCGACGTACGCGACCTACGGCAATGTCGACATGCCGCGACTGTGGCCGGAGTACGCGGGACCGGGGACGACCGTGCTCGACGGCGAACGGGTGGAGATCGGCGGCCGGGTCTTCGGCTTCGTGGGCGGCGGGCTGCGCACCCCCATGCGGACGCCGTACGAGATCAGCGACGAGGAGTACGCGGCCAAGATCGAGGCGGTGGGCGAGGTGGACGTGCTCTGCACCCACATCCCCCCGGAGGTGCCCGAACTGGTCTACGACACGGTGGCGCGCCGCTTCGAGCGGGGGAGCCGGGCACTGCTGGAGGCGATCCGCAGGACCCGCCCCCGGTACGCGCTGTTCGGGCACGTCCACCAGCCGCTGGCCCGGCGGATGCGGATCGGGGCGACGGAGTGCGTCAACGTGGGGCATTTCGCGAGCAGCGGGAAGCCGTGGGCGCTGGAGTGGTGAACGCCGGGTGGGGTGGCGAGGGTTCGGCGGGCGCGCGGTAGCCTTCACGCTGCACATACGTGCGCACCCACCTCCCTCACCGGACCGTCTCTGGAGGAGCCACGGCGATGGCGGAATTCACCAGTTCGAGCATCACGATCGAGGCCTCGGCCGCCGACGTCATGGCAGTGATCGCCGACTTCGCCCGCTACCCGGACTGGACGGGTGAGGTGAAGGAGGCGGAGGTGCTCAAGACCGACGACCAGGGCCGCGCCGAGCAGGTCCGGCTGGTCATGGACGCGGGCGCGATCAAGGACGACCAGACGCTCGGGTACACCTGGACCGGGGCGAACGAGGTCTCGTGGACGCTGGTCAAGTCCCAGATGCTCCGCTCCCTCGACGGGTCCTACATCCTCAAGCCGGTGAGCGACTCGGTGACCGAGGTGACCTACCAGCTCACCGTGGACGTCAAGATCCCCATGCTCGGCATGATCAAGCGCAAGGCGGAGAAGGTCATCATCGACCGGGCGCTGGCGGGCCTGAAGAAGCGGGTGGAGTCGGGGGCGGCGTAGGTTTTTTGCGCACCCATGGCCCGGCGGGGCGCTGCCTCCCCAACTGCGGGCAGTCGTGCCGCTGGGGCGATGGGGGCACCTCCCGCTTGAGCGAAGCCGAGAGTGGGGGGAGGGTGGGCGTAGGCGGCACCCTGTCAGCGTCGGCAAGCGCCCCCTCCCCGCTCAGCCCCGGCGCCGGGTGCCGACGCGGTAAAGGGACAGCCCGCCGCTGGGTTACCGTTCACCCCCATGCGCACCATCCTGATCACCGGGCAAGGCGGCAGCGGCCGTACGACGGTCGCCGCGGCCACGGCGCTGGACGCGGCCCGCGCGGGCACCCGCACGCTGGTCCTGAGCGCCGACCGCACGGACGGGCTGGGCGCGGCCCTCGGCACGGCCACGGGACCGGAGCCCGTGCGCGTCGCGCCGCACCTCACCGCCTGGCGCCCCGACGCCGCCGCCGGCTTCCGGGAGGACCTCGTCGCGTTCCAGGAGCGCGCCGCCTCCGTCCTCGACCTGCTGGGCGCGGCACGCCTGGACGCCGAGGAACTCACGCCCCTGCCCGGCGCCGAGGAACTCGCCCTGCTCCGGGCACTGCGCGACGCCGCGCTGTCGGAGGCGTACGACCTGCTCGTCGTCGATCTGCCCCCCGCCCCGCAGGCCCTCGCCCTGCTCGGCCTCCCGGAGGAACTGCGGCGGTATCTGCGCCGGCTGCTCCCGCCGGAACGGCAGGCGGCCCGGGCGCTGCGGCCGGTCCTCGGCCGCCTCGCCGGGGTGCCGATGCCCGCCGAGTGGCTGTACGAGACGGCCGCCCGCTGGGACGTCGAACTGGCCGCCGTCGCCGCGATCGTCGAGGACGCGGGGACGAGCGTGCGCCTGGTCGCGGAGCCCGGCCCGGCCGGCGCCGACCACACGCGCCTCGCGGGCGTCGGATTCGCCCTGCGGGCCCTCCCCGTCGACCTGCTGATCGCCAACCGGGTCCTGCCCCAGGGCACCCACGACACCTGGCTCGCCGGCCTCGTCGCGCAGCAGCGCAAGGCGTTGGAGGAGTGGGAGGAGCAGGGCGAGACCCGCCCCGTACGGGGAGTCGCCCACCTCGGACGCGACCCCCGCGGTCTCGACGACCTCGCCGCTCTGGGCGTCCCCGGTACGGGTGACACTCCCGCCCGGGTCACCTGGCCCGTCACCGACAACCTCGGGGCCGAGGGCGTGCTGGTGTGGCACATTCCGCTGCCCGGCGCGATACGGGACGAGCTGGATCTCATCCGGCGCGGCGACGAGCTGGTCGTCACGGCGGGCCAGTTCCGCCGTATCGTTCCGCTGCCGTCGGCACTGCGCCGCTGCACCGTCGACGGCGCGGCCCTGCGCGACGGCCGGCTGAGCATCCGATTCGCGCCGGACCCGCGGTTGTGGCCCCGGACCCGGTGAACCGTATACGCCCGTTCGGGTAACGTCGAAGGTACGAACCGTAGGCAGGAGCCCGCCATGAGCGAAGAGCGCCCCACGTCCGACGCCGCCGGCGAGGGCGCGGCCGCACGCAGGGACGCGGCCGACGAGGCGCGGACGGCCGAGCAGGCGCGCGAGAGCGACCGTGTGCGCGCCACCGACGCCGACGCCTGGGCGACGGCGTGCGAGGAGGATCTGAACGCGGAGAAGGCCCGCCGCCGGGCCCAGTACGGGCCGCCCCCGGGCTCGGCCGCCGAGGAACTGCGCAAGCTGGTCGACACCGTCGCGGACAAGCTGTCCGGGCTGCAGTCGCCGTTGCTCGGCGCGGTCGCCGGCGGCGCGGCGCAGCAGATGGTCAACCAGGTCGTCCGTCAGGCCAAGGCCGCCGTCGAACCCGTCATCGAACGCAACCCGGACGTCTTCGACCATCTCGCCGCCGCGGGCGGTGAACTCCTCGCCGCGTACCGCTCCGCCGTCGAGGCCCAGGAGCGCCGCTGGACCAACCGGGACACCGGCCACCAGCAAGGCCGCGACAAGGGGGACGACCAGGGCCCCAGTGAGCGCATCGACCTGGACTGACGGCGGGCCCGTCCGCCGGGCGGACGCCGGGAGTCCCGGGGCAGGGCCTCGGGTACGGTTGGCCGTAGCGGGGCTCGACCGAAACTGAGGGATTCATGGGACTCACCATCGGCGTCGACATCGGCGGCACCAAGATCGCGGCCGGTGTGGTCGACGAGGAAGGCAACATCCTCTCGACCCACAAGGTGCCGACCCCGGGCACGCCCGAGGGGATCGTGGACGCCATCGCCGCCGCCGTCGAGGGCGCGCGAGCGGGACACGAGATCGTCGGTGTCGGCATCGGCGCGGCCGGTTACGTCAACCGGCAGCGGTCGCAGGTCTACTTCGCCCCCAACATCGACTGGCGCAACGAGCCGCTCAAGGAGAAGGTCGAGGCCCGCGTGGGCCTGCCGGTCGTCGTGGAGAACGACGCCAACGCCGCCGCCTGGGGCGAGTACAGGTTCGGCGCGGGCAAGGGCCACCGCAACGTCATCTGCATCACCCTCGGCACCGGTCTCGGCGGCGGCATCATCATCGGCAACAAGCTGCGCCGCGGGCACTACGGCGTGGCCGCCGAGTTCGGTCACATCCGGATGGTCCCCGACGGTCTGCTCTGCGGCTGCGGCAGCCAGGGCTGCTGGGAGCAGTACGCCTCCGGCCGCGCCCTCGTCCGGTACGCCAAGCAGCGCGCCAACGCCACCCCGGAGAACGCGGAACTCCTCCTCGGCCTCGGCGACGGCACCCCCGACGGCATCGAGGGCAAGCACATCTCCATGGCCGCCCGCCAGGGCGACCCCGTCGCGGTCGACTCCTACCGCGAGCTCGCCCGCTGGGCCGGCGCCGGCCTCGCCGACCTCGCCTCCCTCTTCGACCCCTCCGCCTTCATCGTCGGCGGCGGCCTGTCGGACGAGGGCGAACTGGTCCTCGACCCCATCCGCAAGTCCTACAAGCGCTGGCTCGTGGGCGGCAACTGGCGCCCGGTCGCCGACGTCATCGCCGCCCAACTGGGCAACGAGGCGGGCCTGGTGGGCGCGGCGGACCTGGCGAGAGAACCCGACCCGATCATGTAGACAGCGGTCAGCGGACCCCGCGCCCTTCAGGGGCGCGGGGCTGTGTCGATATGCGGCTCCGCCGCGTGGGCGCGAGAAACCACGACGCACCTGTAGTCGCAAACGGACAAATGCCCCGGTCTCCTAGGCGTATCTTGATCCATATGGCGACCACCCCGCTCCCCAACTCCCGCACGGACCCCGACGGTTCGGCACTCATCCGTGTCCTCAGCTACAACATCCGCTCCATGCGTGACGACACGGACGCCCTCGCCCGAGTGATCACCGCCTGCGCCCCCGACCTGGTCCTGATCCAGGAAGCCCCCCGTTTCTTCCGCTGGCGCAAGAAGCTCGCCAGGCTCGCCGCCGCCTCCGGCCTGGTCACCCTCTCCGGCGGGGCCACCGCCTCCGGCCCCGCGCTGCTGTGCGGCCTGCGCGCCACGGTCGAACACACCGAGGACGTCCTTCTGCCCCTCACCCCCGGCCTGCACCGGCGCGGCTTCGCCACGGCGGTGGTCCGCTTCGGCCGCGCCCGCCTCGGCGTCCTGTCCTGCCACCTCTCCCTGCACAAGGACGAGCGGTACGAGCAGGGCGGCATGCTTCTGGACCGGCTGGCCGGTCTGGGCGCGACCCACGCGGTCGCCGGCGGCGACCTCAACGAGCGCCCGGACGGCCGCACCTTCCGCCGCCTCGCCGGCGAACTCCAGGACTGCTGGACCACCACTCCGTGGGGCGGCGAGTACACCTCCACCCCCACCGACCCCCACCAGCGCATCGACGCGATCCTGGCCACGTCCGGCATCGAGGTCCTCGGCTGCGGCGTCCCCCTCGACCTCCCCGGCGTCACCGACGGCGACCTGAGGGCGGCCACGGACCATCTGCCGGTCCTGGCCGCCCTCAGAGTCCCCGCCGAAGGGTAGGAGCGCCGTACCCCGCCTGGCCCGCTGCCGACGGGTACTCCTTGGCCCTGTCGACGATCGCCCAGCTGTCCAGGTAGGAGAGCTGGGTGTACACCTTCATGTTCTTGCCGGCGCCCGAGGAACGCTCGTCCCGGAAGCCGAGGAAGGCGTACGTCGCCGGGTCGAAGATGAAGAAACCGCCGTAGCCGATGGGCACCCCGGGCAGGTCCGGGGCCTTGTAGGAGATGGCCACGCCGACCCGTCCCTTGGCGTCCTTCTGGTTCGGCACCACCTTGACACCCGGCACCATCCCGAGCGCCTCGTACGCCGCCGGTCGCAGTCCTTCGGGCATCACCGGGACCAGCTTGAGCAGTCCGGCGAGCCTGAAGTAGATGGGCATCCACTCCTCGTCGGTGATGTCGTCCAGGGAGGCGTTCATGCCCTGGCGTCCGAAGGACTTCTCCTGGATCGTCAGGATCAGCTGCTCCGGATCGGTCGGCAGCTGCCGTAGTTCGCTCCAGTCCTGCGGGGGCCACACGCTCTCGTCCTCCTTCAGCGGAGGCGCCCACCACCCCTTGCCGATCTCCATGACCCACGAGCGCTGTGAGCCGTCCACCGAGCGCCAGTTCTCGGAGACATGGGTCTGCGTCGTCCCGGTCTTCTGGTCCGTCTCCTTGATGATCTCCTTGGAGTAGACGAACTGGTCGTCCCGAGGGCTGACCGGCTTCTCGTGCTGTCGCGCGTACGCGGCCGCCCCGTTGAGGACCGTCCGCGCGCTCACGTTCCGCATCGGCGGGAGGTCGGTCACCGGCGGCTGCGCGGTCCGGCCCCGGCCGTCGTCGCGGTCCTGCTGCACGGCGACCAGGACGCCTGCCGCGACTGCGGCGGCGACCGCGCCGCTCAGCGCGATCCGCAGGACCGGGCGGCGGCGTACCGGCGAGGCGTGCCCGAGGATCGGCTTCCGTGCCCGGTCACCGTCCGGCGCGGTGATCGTGGCGAGCAGTCGGGCCCGCCCGCGCCGCCGGGTCTCCTCGTCCAGCGGGGGCGCCCCGGCGTCGTAGTCGGCGAGGTCCCGCAGGTCCCACAGGGCCCTCGGGTCGTGGATGTCACGCATGGGCGTCTGCCTCTCGGAAAGCGGTCGGATCGGATCCGCCCAGTGCTTCGCGCAGTCTGCCGCGAGCCCGGTTCAGCCGGGACCTGATCGTGCCGACGGGCACGCCGAGGGCCTGGGCCGCCTCCTCGTAGTCGAGGCCGGCCCAGGCCACCAGCAGCACCACGTCGCGGTGCCGGGCGGACAGCCCGGCCAACGCCGCCGCCAGCTCCCGGCGCACCCCCGTGGCACCGGCCCTGGCGACCGCCCGGTCCGCGACCGGCTCCTCGTCTTCCACCGGCTCCGGCAGCCGGGCCAGTGCCCTGAACCGGCGTGCCTCCGCCCGCCGATGCCGGCCGAGGACGTTGGTGGCGACACCGAACAGCCAGGGGCGGGCGTCGAGCCGCTCCAGGTCGTACGTGTGCCGCCGCTGGAACGCGATGGCGAAGGTCTCCGCCATCAGGTCCTCCGCCGCCTCGGGACCCAGCCGCCGCGCCGCGTAACGGTGCACGGCGTCGGCATGGCGGTCGTAGAGGACGGCGAACAGCTCGGGCTCCTCCCGGGACCGCTCGATCACGCGGGCGTCGCTCTCCTCGCGATCCCCGGCGCGGGGGCCGAGTCCCGGTGGTCCGACGGGCATCGGGGCTCCTCTCGTTCGTCCGAACGCCCTCCGAGGGCTGGGCCCGTTCGGGGCGTGCACCCGTACTTCGCCGTTCACCGGAATCGAGTTCCATTCCGCCGCCGGGCGTCCGCGTCGTGGGGCCCGGCGACGGCGAGGGCCCGCCCGGAACGTTCCCGGGCGGGCCCTCGTGCGCGACGTGACGTCGGCGGTGGGGTCAGACGACCGCGCCCCGGCCCGGATCGTCGTCGTCCTCGTCGTCGCTCCTCATCCGCATCACCAGCGTGGCGAAGCCGCCGAGGAAGCCGCCGATGCCCAGGGTGGTGAGCCACCAGGTCATGTCCCAGCCGAGCAGCACGGCGAGCAGCAGCAGGACCGGTCCGCCGATCACGCCCAGCCAGGCGAACTTGGCGGTCGCGTCGGCCTCCGGCAGCGGGGGCGGCTCGGGCGGCACGAAGTGCCCCTCGCCGTCCTCGTCGTCCTCGGAGTCCTCCTCGCCCGTGTCCTCGCCGACCGGGTCGGGCACGCTGTAGTCGCGCGGGCCCGCCCCGACACCGGGGGCGAACGCGACCGAGCTGCCGAGCGGCCTGGGCGCCGAGGGGCCCGCGGCGCCGTCGGGAGCCTTGTCCGCGGTGTCCTCCGGCTCGGCCTCCAGCAGGGCCAGGTCCTCCACGGACCTGAACGGCTTGGCACCCGGCGGGTCCGGCGGCTCCTCGCCGAACCCGGCGACGATGGCCCGCCAGGCGGCGTCCTCGTCGAACGGCACGTGCTGCTCCTCGCCGGCGTGCTGCTCCTCGCTCGGCGCATCGCCGGACGGGGCGCCCCCGGCGCCTCCGGCCGTGCCGCCCGAGGAGTCCCCCCGTGAGTCACCGGGGGATGCGCCCAGGGGTGCTCCCTGCTCCTCCGGCTCACGCTCGGAGTCGTGCTCAGCCACCAGTGGCCGTCCCTTCCCTCTGCTCCAAGGATCCCGGACCGATCTGCTCCACGGACCCCGAATCAGACTGCTGTACGGATTCCGCGTCGGACTTCTTCACATCCGCCGCCGCGGACTCCGTCGTGCCCGGTCCGTCGGGGTCCTTCACCAGCCGGGTGACGAACGCGTGGCTCTCCTCGAAGATCCGGTCCGCGTCGTGGTCCAACGTCGCGACGTGGTGGCTCTGTTCCAGCAGGATCTCCGTGACGTCCGTCGACGACACCCGGCCGAGGACGCGCTCGGAGTCGACGGGCGGCACCACATGGTCCCGTGGGCTGTGCATCAGCAGCAACGGCTGGGTGACCTGGGGCAGTTCCCCGTCGACGAGGCGCAGGAAATTGTGCAGGGAGTGGGCCGCGTGCAGCGGTACATGGCTGTACCCCAGCTCCTCGACGCCCTCCTTGGCGATGTCGCTGGTGATCCCCTTCGTGGTGGGGACGAAGTGCCGGAGCAGGGGGAGGGCGTGCGCGGCCGGGCCGTGCACCTTGTTCGCCGGGTTGACGACCATCACGCCGGCGACCGCGTCCCCGTGCTTCGCGGCCAGCCGCAGCGCCAGGGCGCCGCCCATGGACAGCCCCGCGACGAAGACCCGCGTACAGCGCTCCCGCAGGGTCCGCAGCTCACGGTCCACCTCCGCGTACCAGTCCTGCCAGCCCGTCGGGCGCAGGTCCTCCCAGCGGGTGCCGTGACCCGGCAGCAGGGGCAGCGCGACGGTCAGCCCCCGCTCGGCGAGATACTCCGCCCAGGGACGCATGGACTGCGGTGACCCGGTGAATCCGTGGCAGAGGAGGACTCCGACCTCTCCGCCCTCGTGGTGGTACGGCTCGGCTCCAGGAAGGACCGGCACGGTTCGGTCTCCTGTTCATGAGAAGGGTGTGAAAGTCCGGATGTGGTTCACCGTACGCGACCGCACTGACACCGACCAGGGGCTTCGACCCACACCGGCAGGACCTGTCGGACTCTTGCCCGGCCGTCCGGGTTAAGGTCTCATCCACGGATCACAGAGAGGCACTCGGTTGTTGTACGGCGCGATGAAGGTCGCTATCGGGGGACCGCTCAAGGTCACCTTCAGGCCCTGGGTGGAGGGCCTGGAGAACATTCCGGCCGAGGGCGCCGCGATCCTCGCGAGCAACCACCTCTCCTTCTCGGACTCGTTCTTCCTCCCCGCTGTCCTGGACCGCAAGGTCACGTTCATCGCGAAGGCCGAGTACTTCACCACCCCCGGCGTCAAGGGCAAGCTGACGGCCGCCTTCTTCAAGGGCGTCGGCCAGCTCCCGGTGGACCGCTCGGGCGCGCGCGGCGCGGGTGAGGCCGCGATCAGGAGCGGCATACAGGTCATCGAGAGCGGCGAACTGTTCGGCATCTACCCCGAGGGCACCCGCTCGCCCGACGGCCGGCTCTACCGGGGCAAGCCCGGCGGCCTGGCCCGCGTGGCCCTCGCCACCGGCGCGCCGGTCATCCCCGTCGCCATGATCGACACGGAGAAGATCCAGCCCCCGGGCAAGGTCCTGCCCAAGGTCATGCGCCCCGGCATCCGCATCGGCAAGCCCCTCGACTTCAGCCGCTACCAGGGCATGGAGCACGACCGCTTCGTCCTGCGGGCGCTGACGGACGAGGTCATGTACGAGATCATGAAGCTCTCCGGCCAGGAGTACGTCGACATGTACGCGACCGCCGCCAAACGGCAGATCGCGGACGCGGCCAAGGCCGAGAAGGAGGCCGACAAGGCCGCCCGGGCCGCCCTCGCCAAGGCGGAGAAGGAACAGGCCGCCAAGGAGCTGCGGGAACAGGCCGAGAAGGCCCGCGCGGCCAGGACCGGCGCGGACGAGGACGGCGCGGACAGGGACGGCGCGGGAGAGGACCGCCCGGCTACGTGACCGACGGGTTCCCGGGTACGGTCGCGTTCCGGACGCGTGGGCCGGGGCGCCCGGTGGCGAGTCAGCAGGGGGTGGGGGACGTGGCGAAGCTCGAGCGGGTCATGGCGATGTCGGTGGAGCAGCCGCTGTGGCGTGCCCTGACCGGCTACCGGGTCCTGACGATGATCTACGCCGTCGGGCTGTTCATCAGCGCGTACGACAGGTTCCAGCGCCCCTGGCTGGCGATCGCCTACTTCGTGGTGCTGGCCGGCTGGACGCTGGTGACCCTGCCCAAGGTCGCGGGCGCCGCCAGCTGCACCAAGCGGTTCCTCGCGGCCGACCTCACCATCGCGATCGTCGGCATCCTGCTCACCCGGCTCGCCGACTCCACCGCGCGGATCGAGGCCGGCGGCCCCACGCTGCCGTCGATATGGACCGCCGGCGCCGTACTGGCCTTCGCCATCAAGGGCGGCTGGCGCTGGGCCGCCTTCGCCTCCACGCTCGTCGCCGTCGCCAACCTGATCCACCGGGGCGCCCCCACCCGGGACACCATCCACAACGTCCTGCTGGTCTGGGTCGCCTCCATCGCCATCGGCTACGTCGTCGAGGTCGCCCGCGCCTCCGAGCGCACCCTCGCCCGCGCCCTGGAGATCGAGGCCGCCACCCGCGAACGGGAGCGCCTGGCCCGGGACATCCACGACAGCGTGCTCCAGGTGCTCGCCATGGTTCAGCGGCGCGGCACCGCCCTCGGCGGCGAGGCGGCCGAACTGGGCCGGATGGCGGGCGAGCAGGAGGTAGCGCTGCGCACTCTCGTCTCCGGCGGTCTGGTCCCCGTCTCCCGGGTCTCGGAGGACGCGGCCCAGGGAGCCCTCGTACGAGCGGTGGACGAACCGGAACCGTCCGACGGCGCCGGGGGTCCCGTGGACCTGCGGGCGCTGCTCGCCCCGTACGCCGGCGCGAAGGTCACCTTCTCCGAGCCCGGCGGCCCGGTGCCGCTCGCCCCGGCGGCGGCGCGGGAGCTGGCGGCGGCGGTCGGCGCGGCCCTGGACAATGTGCGCGCGCACGCGGGCGACGAGGCCCGGGCGTGGATCCTGGTCGAGGACTGGCCGGACGAGATCATCGTGACGGTACGGGACGACGGCCCCGGCATCCCCGAGGGGCGGCTCGCCCAGGCCGAGGGCGAGGGGCGGCTCGGGGTGGCCCTCTCCATCCGCGGGCGGCTGCGCGACATCGGCGGCACGGCCGAGCTGATCTCGGTGCCGGGCCAGGGCACGGAAGTGGAACTGAAGGTACCCAAGGCCGCAGAGGGGCCGAAGGGCGTGCGGGGGAAGGCGGAGAAGCGGTGACGGAAAACCCTGAAAGCGCGGCGAGCGGGGTCGGCGCAGTGAGCGCGGCGGGCGCGGAAAGCGCGGCGAGCCCGGGCGGCGGCGGTTCGGCGGACGGAACGGCGCGGCCCGGCGGAGGCGATGGCGGCGGTGGCGGAGGCGGTGGCCCGATCAGGGTCATGGTGGTCGACGACCACCCCATGTGGCGCGACGCCGTCGCCCGCGACCTGTCCGAGTCGGGCTTCGACGTGGTGGCGACGGCGGGTGACGGCGAGCAGGCGGTCCGGCGCGCGCACGCCGCCGCACCGGACGTCCTCGTCCTGGACCTCAACCTCCCCGCGAAGCCGGGCGTGCAGGTCTGCAAGGAACTCGTGGGGGCCAACCCCGCTCTGCGTGTCCTCGTGCTGTCCGCGAGCGGGGAGCACGCGGACGTCCTGGAGGCGGTGAAGTCCGGCGCGACCGGCTATCTGCTGAAGTCGGCGTCCACGGAGGAGCTGATCGACGCCGTACGCCGCACCGCCGCCGGCGACCCGGTCTTCACCCCCGGTCTCGCGGGTCTGGTGCTCGGCGAGTACCGCCGCCTCGCCTCCGAACCCGCCCCCGCGCCGGGCGCCGACGAGCCGAAGGCCCCGCAACTCACCGACCGTGAGACGGAGGTGCTGCGGCTCGTCGCCAAGGGGCTGAGCTACAAGCAGATCGCCGAGCGCCTCGTCATCTCGCACCGCACGGTCCAGAACCACGTCCAGAACACCCTCGGCAAGCTCCAGCTCCACAACCGGGTGGAGCTGGTCCGCTATGCCATAGAGCGTGGTCTCGACGACGAGTAAACGCCTCGAATCACCCCATAGAGTGATAGCGATTTGATCAATCGCGATCAACTCCCCCTCAATCGGCCGTAATTCGCCGGAATTGACTTCCCGTACATGCCGAAGTGACCTGGATCACTATTAGCGTGACCCTCACCAGGCAACCGCGGCGAAGGGACATTTCCATGCGCGTCGGAGTACTGACCGGAGGCGGCGACTGCCCCGGGCTCAACGCCGTCATCCGGGGCGTCGTCCGCAAGGGCGTACAGGAGTACGGCTACGACTTCGTCGGCTTCCGGGACGGCTGGCGGGGGCCACTGGAGAACGACACCGTCCGCCTCGACATCCCTGCCGTGCGCGGCATCCTGCCCCGCGGCGGCACGATCCTCGGCTCCTCGCGCACCAACCCGCTCAAGGAGGAGAACGGCATCCGCCGGATCAAGGAGAACCTCGTCAAGCAGGAGGTCGAGGCGCTCATCGCGATCGGCGGCGAGGACACGCTCGGGGTGGCCGCGCGGCTGTCGGACGAGTACGGCGTGCCGTGCGTGGGCGTCCCCAAGACGATCGACAACGACCTCTCCGCCACGGACTACACCTTCGGCTTCGACACGGCGGTCGGTATCGCCACGGAGGCGATCGACCGCCTTCACACCACCGCCGAGTCGCACATGCGCGTCCTGGTCGTGGAGGTGATGGGCCGTCACGCCGGCTGGATCGCCATCCACTCCGGTCTCGCCGGCGGCGCCAACGTCATCCTCATCCCCGAACAGCGCTTCGACGTCGACAAGGTGTGCGCCTGGGTGACGTCCCGCTTCAAGGCCTCGTACGCGCCCATCGTGGTCGTCGCGGAGGGGGCCATGCCGAAGGACGGCGAGATGGTCCTCAAGGACGGCTCGCTCGACTCCTTCGGCCACGTCCGCCTCTCCGGTGTCGGCGAGTGGCTGGCCAAGGAGATCGAGAGGCGGACGGGCAAGGAGGCCCGCACGACCGTCCTCGGCCACGTCCAGCGCGGTGGGACGCCCTCGGCGTTCGACCGCTGGCTCGCCACGCGCTTCGGCCTCCACGCGATCGACGCCGTGCGCGACCGTGACTTCGGCAAGATGGTCGCCCTCCGTGGCACCGACATCGTCCGCGTCCCGATCGCCGATGCGACGGCCCGCCTGAAGACGGTCGACCCGAAGCTGTACGAGGAGGTCGGCGTCTTCTTCGGCTGAGGGCGTCGGAGGGCGTCGGAGGGCGCCCAATGGGTCGGGGGTGCGTGTGTCGTCGGCGGGTGCGGGTGGGTGGGGCTTCTCGCGCAGTTCCCCGCGCCCCTAAGGGCCTACGGCCCTTCAGGCCGAAAAGCACGGGGCGGCAGCCCCTGCTTTTCAGGGGCGCGGGGAACTGCGCGACCAGCCCCCACCCGCCCGCGCCCGACAACGCACCCCCAGACCCACCCACCCCCCGACCCTTAAACCGCCCGCAGCGACTGAACCCCCGCCACCAACTCCCGCACCACACTCACCCCGTCCAGCGTCAGCACCGACTCCGGATGGAACTGCACCCCCGCGAACCCGGCCCCCCGCAGCGCGTGCACCTCCCCGCCCCCACCCCGGCTGACCTCGACCCCCCGCGCCGCCAGCTCCCCGGCCATCTCGTCGTCGCACCGCGCCACGAAGCTGTTGTAGAACCCCACGGTCTCGGTCCGCCCGAACAGATCGATCTCCGTCTGCGCCCCCTGGTACGGCACCTCCTTCCGTACGATCCCCAGGCCCAGCTCCGCCGCGATCAGCTCGTGCCCGAGGCACACCCCGAGCACCCCGTACCGGTGCCCCCGCAGCACCTCGGCGGTCAGCGACCGCAGGAACCGCATCTTGGGGTCGTCCCCGTCCGACGGGTCCCCGGGGCCGGGCCCCAGCACCACCACGCCCTCGTGCGCGAGAACACTCTCCCGCAGCCCCGGCTCGTCGTACCGCCGTACCGTCACCTCCAGCCCCGACGACCGCAGCAGATGCGCGAGCATCGCCGTGAAGGTGTCCTCGGCGTCGACGACGAGAGCGTGCCCGGTCAGCTCACCCGTCCGCTCCCGCATCCGCAGCCAGAACGGCGCCAGCGAGGCACGCCGCCCGTCCAGCGCGGCCCGCACCCGGGGGTCCTCGGCCAGTCCCGGCAGCACCCGCTCCCGCTCCGGCCGCCCGGGCCGCACCCCCAGCGCCGCCAGCACCCCCGCCGCCTTCGCATGGGTCTCGGCGACCTCGCCCGCGGGGTCCGACCCCCGGACGAGCGTGGCCCCGACCGGCACCTTCAGCCGCCCGTCCGCCGCGATGTCGGCCGTACGGATCAGGATCGGCGAGTCCAGGGTCTGCGCACCGCCCGCGTCACGCCCCAGCAGCGCCAGAGCCCCGGCGTAGTACCCGCGCCCGACACCGTCCCGCCCGAGGGGCTCGTACCGCTCGATCACCCGGCAGGCGTTCTGCACCGGCGAGCCGGTGACCGTCGCGGCGAACATCGTCTCCCGCAGCACCTCCCGCACGTCCAGCGAGGACCGCCCGCGCAGCTCGTACTCGGTGTGCGCCAGGTGCGCCATCTCCTTCAGCCGGGGTCCGACCACGACCCCGCCCATGTCGCCGACCGTGCACATCATCTTGAGCTCCTCGTCGACGACCATCGACAACTCCTCGATCTCCTTGCCGTTGCCGAGGAAGGCCAGCAGATCCTCCGGGGTGGGGCCCCCGGCCGGATAGCGGTACGTCCCGCTGATCGGGTTCATCACCACCGTCCCGCCGGACATCCGCACATGCACCTCGGGGCTGGCACCCACGAGCGTGCGCTCCCCGGTGTGCACCACGAACGTCCAGTACGCCCCCCGCTCACCCTCCAGCAGCCGCCGGAACAGCGCGAGCGCGTCGGCGCGGCCGAAGCCGGGGACCGTGCCCTCGTAGGTCCGCCGGATCACGAAGTTGGCGCCCTCGCCCCGCCCGATCTCCTCGCGCAGCACCCGGCCGACGATCTCCGCGTACTCCTCGTCGCCCACGTCGAAGCCCCCGCCCTCGACCCGGACGTCATGCGCGGGCAGCTCCGCGAGCGCCCGCTCCAGCGGCAGTTCGTACGACTCCTGCGGCACCAGCACCGACAGCGGCGTCCCGTCGTCGCGGACGTCGAAGCCGCGCTCCCGGATCTGCCGGAAGGGGACGAGCGCCAGCCCCTCGTCGGGGAGGTCGGCGAGACGCTCGTACGTCGTCACCGGGCCGATCAGCAGCTCCACCGTGTCCTGGTCGTGCAGGCCGGGGGTACGGCGTCGCAGCAGGGCGAACGGGCGGTCGTCGGACAGGAGCCGGGTCAGGTCCATGGGTTCCTCTTCCCTGAGGATCACCGTCGTCGCGGTGATCGTGATCGTGATCAGGGAGGAGCGGCCGGGCCCGGGAAACACCGAAGGCCGCCCCTCGGGCGGCCTTCGCGAAGTCTTGCGTACGCGCAGTCAGTGGGCCGCCGGATGAGCGGTCCACCACCAGTTCTGGGTCGAGTGCGCGAACATGCGCCGCACCCTACCGGAGAAACCCGGAAACTCACATGATCGACACCTGGTGGTCGGCTTAGGATCACGCGTGCCCCACATACCGAGAACGCGACTCCTGGCCCTCGTGACGGCGACGGCCGCCTTGCTCGCCGGGCTGACCGGACACCCCGCGACGGCCGCGGACGCGCCGACCACGACCCGACTGACGCTCACCGGCGACCTGTTCAGGATGACCGACACGAGCACCGCGGCGGCCGCCACCACCCTCGCCGACCGGCTGGCCGACGCAGACCTCGGCGACGTCGTCACCACCGAGTACACGACGGATTCCGCGGGGGCGCCCGACCCCGGCATGAACCTGGGCTCGATGCGCGCCTGCGCCGGCGACGAGACCAAGGCGCTGCCGCCGGTGGACCGCAAGGTCGCCTGGTGCTGGTCCGCCGCGCTCGGCGACGACACCACGCCCCGCTGGTGGCCCCAGGGCATGAGCACGACCGGCACCGCCGACGGGGCCGACGGCGCGATCCAGGGCAGGAGCGTCACGGCGGTCGCCTGGCACTACAAGACCTTCAGGACCGACCTCGCGGGCACGGTCGAGGCGGCCGACAAGTGCCGCACCAACAACCTGCTCAGGCTCTCCCTCATCGACCGCGACACGCTCAAGTACCGCCACGTCCTGCTCGTCGAGCCGACCTCGGGCGGCCAGAACTTCAAGTTCGTCACCGGCCACGGCGGCGGCATCGTCTGGTACGCCAACCACCTCTACGTCACCGACACCACCGGCGGCATCCGCGTCTTCGACGTCAACAAGCTGAGCAAGGTCGACACCTACGGTTCCGGGCTCAACACGTACGGCATCGACGGCGTCTCCGGCCGGTCGAGCGCCTGCGGCCATCCGTACGTCCTGCCGCAGACCCACTACTACCGGCAGGCCTCCCCGCCGCCCTCCGGCGGCTGCGACAACGACGCCGTCGACGGCGCCCCCGACCCCGACTCGCTCTGCTACTCCTGGCTCTCCCTCGACAAGACCGGCGGCGGCCCGTACAAGCTGGTCGCCGGCGAGTGGTACGGCGGTGTCGCGGGCGCCCGGATCGTGCGCTACCAGCTCAATCCGACCAGCGCCTCCACCTATCCGGGGCTGCTGAACATGTCCGGCGGCAGAACGGTGATCCACGACGCGTACGCCGCGACCCGCTACACCGGCCTGCAGGGCGGCATGACCTGGACCGACGACACCGGGCTGCTGAACTTCGCCTTCCACAAGGGCTGCGCCCTCCAGCCCGCCGTGTTCTCCCGCACCTGGACCGGCGACACCCGCGCCCCGACGGCCTGCAACGTCACGGTCGGCGGACGGCCCCACGCGAGCGGCAACTGGGCGGTCGGCACGCCGCAGGCGCTGAGCCACTGGCCGAGGCTCGGCTCGGCACGCGTGGACGAGCTGTGGGGACTCACCGAACACATCTGCGCCGGCACCGCCCTGCGGGCGAGCTTCCCGCACGAGTTCGAGGCCGTCGAGGAGGCCGACGAGCGGCGCAACGCCTGCGACGGCTACCAGGGCGTGGCCAACCTCTCCCTGCGCACGGTCTTCGCCGTCGGCTTCGACGACCCCGCGGTCATGGACCTCCACTGAGGCGCCCCGCGGACCCCGCTCAGATCGAGCGGGGTCCGTCTCACTTGATGAGCAAGGGGATGGACGCCCGACATGACCCCGTAATGTGGACGTCGTGACCGTGAACGCTAAGTCCAGCGCGAGCGCTGGCAACACCTGGCGAGACCTGCCCGCGGCGCAGCAGCCCGAGTACCCCGACACCGAGGCTCTGCGCGCAGTCGTTGCGGAGCTCGAGTCGTATCCGCCGCTCGTCTTCGCGGGCGAGTGCGACCAGCTGCGCGCCCGGATGGCGTCCGTCGCCAAGGGAGAGGCGTTCCTCCTCCAGGGCGGCGACTGCGCCGAGGCCTTCGACGCCGTGTCGGCCGACCACATCCGCAACAAGCTGAAGACACTGCTCCAGATGGGTGCCGTCCTCACGTACGCGGCCTCCGTGCCGGTCGTGAAAGTCGGGCGCATCGCCGGGCAGTACTCCAAGCCCCGCTCGAAGGGCACCGAGACCCGCGACGGCGTGACCCTGCCGACCTACCGCGGTGACTCCGTCAACGGCTTCGACTTCAACGAGGCCGCCCGCGTCCCGGACCCCGAGCGCCTGAAGCGGATGTACAACGCCTCCGCCTCCACGCTCAACCTGGTGCGCGCCTTCACCACCGGCGGTTACGCCGACCTGCGGCAGGTGCACGCCTGGAACCAGGACTTCGTGAAGTCGTCCCCGTCCGGCCAGCGCTACGAGCAGCTCGCCCGCGAGATCGACAACGCGCTGAACTTCATGCACGCCTGCGGGGCCGACCCGGAGGAGTTCCGCACCGTCGAGTTCTTCTCCTCGCACGAGGCGCTGCTGCTCGACTACGAGTCGGCGCTGACCCGCGTGGACTCGCGCACCGGCCGGCTCTACGACGTCTCGGCGCACATGGTGTGGATCGGTGAGCGCACCCGGCAGCTGGACCACGCGCACATCGAGTTCGCCTCGAAGATCCGCAACCCGATCGGGATCAAGCTCGGCCCGACGACCACGGCCGAGGAGGCGCTGCAGTACATCGAGCGCCTCGACCCGGACCGCGAGCCCGGCCGTCTCACCTTCATCGTGCGCATGGGCGCGGACAAGGTCCGCGACAAGCTGCCCGAGCTGGTCGAGAAGGTCACCGCGTCCGGCGCCACCGTGGCCTGGGTGACCGACCCGATGCACGGCAACACCTTCGAGGCCGCCTCCGGCCACAAGACCCGCCGCTTCGACGACGTGCTCGACGAGGTCAAGGGCTTCTTCGAGGTCCACAAGGGTCTGGGCACCCACCCGGGCGGCATCCACGTGGAGCTCACCGGCGACGACGTCACCGAGTGCGTGGGCGGCGGCGACGAGATCTTCGTCGACGACCTGCACCAGCGCTACGAGACCGCGTGCGACCCCCGGCTCAACCGCAGCCAGTCGCTTGACCTGGCGTTCCTGGTCGCGGAGCTGTACCGGGACTAGTAGGAGATCAACAGCGGGTGCGCCTGTTACGGGTGCGTGACAGGGCATGACGTGGGGCGCGGATCACATACGATCCGCGCCCCACTCCACTTTTGCGTCATCGGCCCGCCGGGTAAGGTTAGGTTAGCCTCACCGATCATCGGGATGGCGTCACCAATCGATCCCGGCGGGAGGTGAACCGCGTGTTCGTCTGCAGTTGCTTCGGCGTCACCGAGCAGCAGGTCAAGAAGCATGCGGCGGACGGCGCCTGCACCCCTCGCCAGATCGCGTCCGCGTGCAAGGCGGGCACGGACTGCGGCTCCTGCGTCCGGCGGATCCAGGCGATCCTCGGCCGGGGCGCGTGCCCGCGCCGTGAGTCGGCCGACCAGGGCGAGTCGGTCTTCACCGAACTCGAGGAAGCGGCCTGACCCGGTTCCCGGGCTGCCGCCCGGCTCAGCTCTCGGGCTGTTCGATCAGCTGCGCGATGTAGAGCGCCTCACCGAGCTTCTCCAGCAGTTCCAGCTGGGTGTCCAGGTAGTCGATGTGGTGCTCCTCGTCCTCGAGGATCGACTCGAAGATGTTCGCCGAGGTGATGTCGCCCTTGTTGCGCATCACCTCGATACCGCGCTTGAGGCGATCGATCGCCTCGACCTCGATCATCCGGTCGGCCTCGAACATCTCCTTGACCGTCTGGCCCACCCGGACGTGGAACAGCCTCTGGTAGTTCGGCAGCCCGTCCAGGAACAGGATCCGGTCGGTGAGCACCTCCGCGTGCTTCATCTCGTCGAACGACTCGTGCCGCGTGTACTTCGCGAGCTTCGTCCAGCCGAAGTTCTCCTGCATCTTCGCGTGCAGGAAGTACTGGTTGATCGCGGTGAGCTCCGCGGTCAGCTGCTCGTTGAGGAATTCGATGACCTCGGGGTCGCCCTGCATCGCAGAGGCTCCTTCCAAGCGGGGAACTGGGAGGTTGCGCCGCGATGATTGCACCGCTGTCGAAGATCGTCCAGTAAGTGCAAGCTTAGTAAGTAAGTGCAGCCTTAGTTCTAAATGTCCGGCTCGGGTGGGCCCTGGTCATGTGCACCACTCGGGGTCTGTCAGGATGGAGTCATGGGTCAGCCGGTGGAACGCGAATCAGGAGATCGCGCATCTGAGAACGCCGCGTCGTCGCAGCTTCCGCCGGGACAGCGGCTCCAGCGCGGCTGGCCGGTCACCCACTACGGGCCCGTCCCCAAGTTCCGTCCCGAGCGCTGGGACTTCCGGGTCTTCGGTGCCACCGCCGACGGCGAGAAGCACTCCTGGACCCACGACGAGTTCACCGCCCTGCCGTACGCCTCGGTCGTGGCCGATCTGCACTGCGTGACGAAGTTCAGCATGGTCGGCGCCGAATGGGGCGGCATCCCGGCCCGTACGATCCTGGACACCGCGCCGCCCGCCGCCGAGGTCACCCATGTGATGGTGTGGGCGGAGTACGGCTTCAGCTCCAACCTCCGCCTCGCCGACTTCGCCGACGACCGCACGATCTTCGCCACCCACAAGGACGGCGAACTCCTCACCGCCGAGCACGGCTTCCCCCTCCGCCTCGTCGTCCCCCACCTGTACGCCTGGAAGGGCCCCAAGTGGGTCCGCGGCATCGAGTACATGACCGCCGACCGCCGCGGCTTCTGGGAGGAACGCGGCTACCACAACATCGGCGACCCCTGGCAGGAACAGCGCTACTCCTACCAGGAGGAACCGGGCGACGGCCCCGAGCTCTGACGGCCGGCGCGGCGGCCGTCGGCGGAGCGGACCTGATCCGGCGTCGGTGATCAGGTGTCGGTGGCGTCAGCCGTCCCTGAGCCTCTTCAGGCGCTCCACGTCCGCCGCGTGGCCCTCCTTGCCGCCGGGGGTCTCGATGATCAGCGGGACGCCTCGCGTGGCGGGGTGGGTCATCAGGGCGCGGAACGGGTCCTCGCCGATGTGCCCGGAGCCGATGTTCTCGTGCCGGTCCTTGTGGGCGCCGACCACGTCCTTGGAGTCGTTGGCGTGGATCAGCTTCAGCCGTCCCTCGCCCACGGTGTCCACCAGCAGGTCCAGCGTCCGGTGCATGCCGTCGGGCCCGGTCAGGTCGTGGCCCGCGGCGAAGATGTGGCAGGTGTCCAGACAGACCCCCAGCTTCGGGTGGGCGTCCAGGGCCTCGAAGTACGGCCCGAAGTCCCAGGTGCGGGAACACAGCGAGGCGCCCTGGCCGGCCGTCGACTCCAGCAGCAGGTACGGGTCGTCGTCGTGGGTCAGCTCGTCCAGCAGCGGCAGCAGATACTCCCGTACCTGCTTGAGTGCCACGGACCGGTCCCGCCCGCCGGTCGCGCTGCCCGTGTGCACGACCACCCCGAGCGCGCCGATCTCCCGGCCCCGGCGCAGCGAGTGCCGCATCGACTCCACGGACTTCTCCGCCGTCGCCTCGGTGTGCGAACCGAAGTTGATCAGGTACGGCGCGTGGACGTAGGCGGGGATCGACTCCTCGGCGCAGGCCGCGCGGAACTCCTCGTCCTGCCGGGGGTTGCCGGCCGGGGTCGCCCAGCCGCGCGGGTTGGCGACGAAGACCTGGACGGTCTCGGCCTTCAGATCACGGGCGTAGGTCAGCCCGACGGAGTTCAGACCCCCGGCGACGGGCACATGGCCGCCGACGGGGTTGCGGGAAGGGCCGACGGGACCGGGGGTGGTTCCGGACGGCCCGGGGGCGGTGCCGGGGAGACCGGGGGTGGGGGCCGGGAGGCCGGGGGACAGCTGAGTGCTCACCGCACCAGGGTGTCATGCGGTCCGAGGTGCCCGGCCGCCGGTTCGAGGCGACGGCCGGGCCGGTCCGTCAGCGGATCTCGATGGTGATGGTCGAGCCCTTGGGCGCCGTGTCCCCGCCGTCCACGGACTGGCTCCTGACCTCGTCGCCGAAGAGCCCGAGGAGCCCCCGGTCCTCCTCGACCTCGAAACCGGCGTCCTTGAGCCGCTGGGTCGCCTCGTCGACGCTGTCGCCCACGACGTCGGGGACCTCGACCATCACGGGCCCCTTGGAGAGCGTCAGCGTGACGGTGTCGCCCTGGCCGACCTGCTTGCCCGCCCCGGGGGCCTGCTCGGCCACGAGCCCCTTGTCGAACTCGGAGTTGACCCGCCCGGAGGCGAACTTCACCTTCAGGCCCGCCTGCTCCAGCTCGGCGGTGGCGTCCGCGACCGACGAGCCCGACACGTCGGGCACCTCCACCGGGGCGCCCCGGCTGACTACGATCCTGACCGCCGCGCCGGACGAGATCTCGGTGCCCGCCCCCGGCTGGGTGCTGATCACCTGCCCCCTGATGACCTCGTCGCTGAACTCCCGCGTCACCACGCCGGGTTCGAGCCCGGCGTCCTTCAGTTTGGTCTTCGCGACATCCAGCCGGTAACCCTGCAGATCCGGCACCTTCACGGTCTGCGGGCCCTTGGAGATCGTCACCGTCACGGTGTCGTTGTCCCGGATGCGCTCGCCGGGCGCCGGGTCGGTGCCGATCACCCTGCCGCGCTTGACGGTGTCACTGAACGCCCGCTCGACGTCGACGTCCAGCCCGGCGCTCTCCAGCCGCTTCGTGGCGTCCGCCTCGCTCTGCTGCAACACGGCTGGGACCTGCGTGAACTGACCCGAGTTGATGTACCAGACGCCGCCGCCCACGCCCAGGACGAGCACCACGGCGACGACGACCGCCCACAGCCCGCGCCGGGGCGCGGCGGAGGCGCGGGTGCGCCGGGGCGGCGGCACAGGCGCGTCGAACCGGCTGGTGCGGTGCAACCGCTCGTCGGGATCGAGTCCCACCGACCGCGACACGGCCAGCGAACGCGGGATCACGCTCGTCCGGTCCTCGGCGGTGTCGTGGCCGCCGGCTATCGCCTGCGGCGGCACCGCGTCCAGCTGCTCGGCGCTCAGCGCCGCCCGCGCCTCCAGCGTCTGCGCGAGCAGTGCCACGGCGTCGTACGGCCGCAGCTCCGGATTGCGGGCGGTCGCCGAGGCGACCAGCGCGTCCAGGTCGTAGGGCAGCCCCGGCACCGCCGCCGACGGGGGCGGCACGTCGTCGTGGAGCGCGTGGTAGAGCACCTGCGCGGGGGAGTCGCCGGCGTGCGGCTTGCCGCCGGTGAGCATCTCGTAGAGCATCACGCCGCACGCGTACACGTCCACACGGGTGTCGGTCGTGCCGTGCTCCAGCTGCTCGGGGGCGAGGTAGGAGACGGTGCCGAGGACGGCGCCGGTCGTGCTGGTGACGGTGTCCACGGCCCGGACGAGCCCGAAGTCGGCGACCTTGACCCGGCCGTCGTCCCCTATCAGCACGTTCTCCGGCTTCATGTCCCGGTGCACGAACCCGGCGCGGTGCGCGGCGCCCAGCGCGGCGAGCACCGGCTCCAGGATGTCCAGTGCGGCGCGGGGCTGCAGCGCCCCCCGCTCGCGCAGCACGTCACGCAGGGTGCAGCCGGCGACGTACTCCATCGCGAGGTAGACGTACGAGCCGTCGGTGCCCTGGTCGTAGACCCCCACCACGTTCGGGTGGGAGAGCCGGGCCACCGACTTCGCCTCCCGGATGAACCGCTCGACGAACGTCCGGTCCGCGGCCAGCGTCGGATGCATCACCTTGAGCGCGAGCACGCGGTCGAGGCGGGTGTCCACGGTCCGGTAGACCGTGGCCATCCCGCCGACCGCGATCCGCGCCTCGACTCGATACCGGCCGTCGAGCACCTGGCCGACAAGCGGGTCCTGAAGGGTCGTGTCCACGCAGGTGAGTGTACGAGCCGTCGCCGACAGGCCCATGGGTCCCGTGACCCGAGAGACACACTGCAGCAGAGCTGTGACCGAGCCCGGAGGGCTGTGACGAGCGGGTCTCCGACGGAACTCGTTCGACCGTTCGAGTGAGGGCCGGAGCGGCGTGATCTACGCCTCAGAACGCCGGGCGCTCCGGATCCAGCCGCGCCAGTCCCTCGCCGGGGGACGAGGCCTCCGCGAAGTGACGGCGGGGGATACGGCCCGCCCGGTACGCCAGCCGTCCGGCCTCCACCGCGTGCCGCATGCCCTCGGCCATCAGGACCGGCTCCTGCGCCCGGGTCACGGCGGAGGCCAGCATGACGCCCGCGCACCCCAGCTCCATCGCGAGCGCGACATCCGACGCGGTGCCCGCGCCGGCGTCCAGGATCACCGGCACGCGCGCGTGCTCGACGATCAGCTGGAAGTTGTGCGGGTTGCGGATGCCGAGCCCGGAGCCGATGGGCGACCCGAGCGGCATGATCGCGGCACAGCCCACGTCCTGCAGCCTGCGCGCGAGCACGGGGTCGTCGTTCGTGTACGGCAGCACCGTGAAACCGTCGTCGACGAGCGTCTCGGCGGCGTCGAGCAGTTCGATCGGGTCCGGCAGCAGAGTGCGCTCGTCGGCGATGACCTCCAGCTTGACCAGGGACGTACCGAGCGCCTCACGCGCGAGGCGGGCCGTCAGCACGGCCTCGCCCGCCGTGAAGCAGCCGGCCGTGTTGGGCAGCACCTGGATGCCGAGCCGGTCGAGCACCGACAGGACCGAGCCGTGCACGTCGGCGTTGACCCGGCGCATCGCGACCGTGGTCAGCTCCGTGCCGGAGGCCACCAGCGCGCGCTCCAGGACGTCCAGGCCGCTCGCGCCGCCGGTGCCCATGATCAGGCGGGACGCGTAGGTCGTACCGCCGAGGACGAAGGGGTCGTCTGCCATGGGATCAGCCTCCTTGGACGGCGGTGAGGACCTCGACACGGTCCCCCTCGGCGAGGGCGGTGGTCGTCCACCGCGCGCGCGGGACGACGGTTTCGTTGAGGGCGGCGGCGACACCGGAGACGGACGGCGTGAGCGTCCGCACGATCGCGTCGAGGGCCGTGCCGGGGGCGATCTGCCGCCGCTCCCCGTTGACGGACACGGTCACGGTCCCGGTGGTGCTCATACGGGCTGCTCCAGGAGTTCGCGGGCCGCGCCGGCGCGGAACCGCAGGGGGGTGAAGTCGCGTGCCTCCGCCGGCAGTTCACCGGTGGTCAGCACCTCGGCCAGGACGTCCCCGGTGACCGGCGTGAGAAGCACCCCGTTGCGGTAGTGGCCCGTCGCGAGGAGCAGGCCCTCCAGCCCGCTCGGGCCGAGGAGCGGGGCGTTGTCGGGGGAGGCGGGGCGCAGTCCCGCGCGGGTCTCGGTGAGCGGCAGTTCGGTGATCCCGGGGACGAGTTCGTGGGCGTCCCGCAGCAGTTCGTACACCCCGCCCGCGGTGACCGTCGTGTCCCAGCCCTGTTCCTCGCTGGTCGCGCCGACGACGAGTTCGCCGTTCTCGCGCGGCACCAGATAGACCTGGCTGCCGCGCACCACGGCCCGCACGGTACGGCTCAGGAAGGGCGCGTACGGCTTCGGCACGGTCAGCCGCAGCACCTGTCCCTTCACCGGCCGCACCGGTGGCCGCACTTCGGCCGGGACGCCGGCGAGCCGCCCGCTGAGGCTGCCCGCGGCGAGGACGGTGTGCCCGGCGTCCAGCCGGTCGCCCGCGCCGGTGCGGACGCCCGTGGCCCGCTCCCGGGCCACCGACAGCTCCTCGGCCCAAGCCCGGTGGAACATCACCCCGGCGCGTTCGCAGGCCGCCACCAGGGCCGCGGAGAGCCGCCTCGGGTCGACCTGGTGGTCCCCGTCGACCCGCAGTCCGCCGCGCACGCCCGGCGCGAGCATCGGTTCCAGGCGACGGCACTCCCGTCCGCTCAGCCACTCCGAGTCGAGGCCCGAGCGGCGTTGCAGGGCGTGCAGTTCGCGCAGATGGGCGCGGTCGTCGGCGTCGAGCGCGACGGCGAGGGTGCCCGAGCGGCGGTAGCCGAGGTCGAGGCCGGTGACCTCGGTCAGCTCGGCGGCGAAGTCCGGATAGCGGCGCGCGGACTCCAGGTTGAGCCCCAGCAGCGTCTGCTCGCCGTAGTGCAGTTCGGTCACGGCGGCGAGCATCCCGGCCGCCACCCGCGCGGCCCCGCCGCCGGGCTCGGGATCGACCACGGCCGTGGCGCACCCGCGCTGCGCGGACCGCCACGCCGTGACGAGACCGATGATGCCGCCCCCCACGACGAGGACGTCTGACGTGTGCGTACGCGACATGGGCGTCCAGCCCCTCCCTTCGCCGGCATGACCCGGATCAGGTTCGTACGGTCGGAGGCCGCCAGCCTCCCTCTCAGCCCGGTGCGTCCGGGCTCCCGCGAGTGCTCTACGGTGGCCCACCCTAGCCCCCGCCGTTCGTCCCAGTAAGGGAGCCCATGCCCATGGCCCGCTCGCTCGACGGTCTCGTCCTCGCCCCCGTCGCCGACCAAGCCCCAGGTCAGGTGGGCACCCGCACCCGGTTCACGTACCACGAGAAGGACGGCGAGATCTGGGCCGACTACGCGGGCGGCGACGTCGTGCGCGGCCGGCTCGTGGGCACGCGCGCGGGGGACCGGCTGGACTTCCGTTACGTGCAGTTGAAGACCGACGGGACCACTGCCTCCGGGCACTGCGTGTCCCTCGTCGTCGAACTGCCCGACGGGCGGGTCCGGCTGGAGGAGACCTGGGAGTGGGAGTCACGGCCCGGCAGCGGGACGAGCGTGGTGGAGCAGGTCGAGTCGGCGGATCCCACCCCCTGACTGACCGAATATCAGTTGTCTATGGTGATCGGGTGAGCGAGCAGACGCAGCTGAGGGGCGGATCACCGGCGCGGCGCGTCGTCGTGGTGGGCGCGGGCATGGCGGGCGTGCAGACGTCGGTCGCCCTGCGGGAACAGGGTTTCACCGGCGACGTGACCCTCCTGGGCGCCGAGCCGCACCAGCCGTACGACCGGCCGCCGCTCTCCAAGGCCGTCCTGCTCGGCAACGCCGAGGGCTCCGCTTTCGACGTCGACTTCGAGGCGCTCGGCATCGACCTCCGGCTGGGCCGCGAGGTCACCGGCCTGCGCCCCGCCGACCACGAACTCGACACGGCCGCCGGGCCCGTCCCGTACGACGTCCTCGTCGTCGCGACCGGCGCCGAACCGGTCCGGCTGCCGGGCGTCGAGGGGGTGCCCGGGGTGCATCTGCTGCGCACCCTGGACGACGCCGAGCGGCTGCGGCCGGTGCTGGCACGGCAGCACGACATCGTGGTCGTGGGCGCGGGCTGGATCGGCGCGGAGTTCGCCACGGCCGCGCGCGAGGCGGGCTGCGCGGTGACGGTCGTCGAGGCGGCGGACCGCCCGCTCGCGGGCGCGCTCCCGGCGGAGGTGGCCGCCCCGATGACCGCCTGGTACGCCGACAGCGGCGCCACCCTGCGCACCCACGCGCGCGTGGCGCGCGTCGAGCCCGGGACGGTGGTACTGGACGACGGCACCCGGGTCCCGGCGGGCGCGGTCGTCGTCGGCATCGGCGCGCGCCCCGCCACGGCCTGGCTGAAGGACTCCGGCATCGAGCTCGGCGCCCACGGCGAGGTGGTCGCCGACGACCATCTGCGCACCTCCGCACCGGACGTCTACGCCGTCGGCGACTGCGCCTCCTTCCCCTCGGGCAGGTACGGCCGGCGTCTGCTCGTCCACCACTGGGACAACGCCCTCCAGGGCCCCCGCACGGTCGCGGCGAACATCGTCGGCGAGACCCCCGAGCCCTACGACCCCGTCCCGTACTTCTGGTCCGAGCAGTTCGGGCGGTTCGTCCAGTACGCCGGGGACCACGCCCGCGCCGACACCATGGTCCGGCGCGGCGACCCGACCGGAGCCGCCTGGTCGGTGTGCTGGCTCCGGGAGACCCGGCTGGTCGCCCTGCTGGCCGTGGGCCGCCCCCGAGACCTGGCCCAGGGCCGCCGCCTGATCGAGGCGGGCACCCCGATGGACCCGCTGCTGCTGGAGGACCCGGCGAGGCCCCTGAAGGCGGCGACGGCGTAGGCCGGAGGCGGCTCGGCTACCCACTGTCAGTCCCAGATGGCAGTCTTGGAGACGTGACCGAGATTGACGCAAAGATCGATGCTCTCGTCCCCGCGTGGCTGACCCTCCCCGACATCGCAGAGATGCTGGACGTCGAGGTGACCCGCGTGCGGCAGCTGGTGAAGGAAGGCCAGCTCATCGCCGTACGCCGTGGTGAGAACCGCGCACTGCACGTCCCCGCCGCCTTCATCGACGGAGACAAGGTGGTCAAGGGCCTGACCGGCACCCTGACCCTGCTGAGGGACGACGGCTTCACCGACGAAGAGATGCTGGAGTGGCTCTTCACTCCGGACCCCAGCCTGCCCGGCACCCCGGCCCAGGCCCTGAGCGAGAATCGCGGCACGGAGGTGAAGCGCCGCGCCCAGGCGCTCGCCGTCTGACCGGAAACACCTGAGGCACCAGACACACAGACTGACCGGAGACTCCGGGGGACACCTCCCGGAAGTTCGCAGCAGAGCCGCTTGTACGGCGTACGGGAGCCGGGGCCCGCGAGGGTCGCGTCCCGTACGCCGCACCGATCACGCACGCCAACGGGGGACGCACCCATGCCCGACGCCGCCGCACAGCTCGCCGACGCCCGGCTCTACCTCTGCACGGACGCCCGCAAGCTCCAGGGCGACCTCCCGCGGTTCCTGGACGCGGTCCTCGCGGGCGGCGTGGACATCGTGCAGCTCCGCGACAAGGGCATGGAGGCCGCCGAGGAGCTGGAGCACCTCCAGGTCTTCGCGGACGCCTGCCGCCGGCACGGCAAGCTGCTCGCCGTCAACGACCGCGCGGACGTCGCCCACGCCATCGGCGCGGACGTGCTGCACCTCGGCCAGGGCGACCTCCCGGTCCCCGCCGCCCGCGCCGTCCTCGGCACCGACGTGCTCATCGGCCGTTCCACCCACGCCGAGGAGGAGGCCGCCGCCGCGGCCGTCCAGGAGGGCGTGGACTACTTCTGCACGGGCCCCTGCTGGCCCACCCCCACCAAGCCCGGCCGTCACGCCCCCGGCCTGGACCTCGTCCGGTACACCGCCGCCCTCGCCACCGACCGGCCCTGGTTCGCCATCGGCGGCATCGACCTCGGCAATCTCGACGAGGTGGTCGAGGCGGGTGCCCGGCGGGTGGTGGTCGTCCGGGCGATCACCGAGGCCGACGACCCGGGAGCCGCCGCGGCGGAGTTCACCAAGCGGCTGCGCGCGCTCTAGCCGGCCGGCCGGCAGGGCCGCGCCCGCGTCCACGGCTGTCCAAGGCGTGGACAACAGGTCGACAAAAAGGACAAAAGATACCGGTTTGGTTGGGGGACCGCTCCGACCTGACTAACCTGCCCGTATGGCCCTAGGAACCGCTTCGACCCGGACGGACCGCGCACGGACCGTGCGTGACATGCTCGCCACGGGCAAAACCACCTTCTCCTTCGAGTTCTGGGCACCCAAGACGGAGAAGGGCGAGCGGAACCTCTGGAACGCCCTCCGCAGGATCGAGGCGGTCGCGCCCAGCTTCGTCTCCGTGACGTACGGCGCGGGCGGCTCCACCCGGGCCGGCACGGTGAAGGCGACCGAGCAGATCGCCTCCGACACCACCCTCACGCCGGTGGCCCACCTCACCGCGGTCAGCCACTCCGTCGCCGAACTGCGGAACATCATCGGCCAGTACGCGGACGCCGGCATCCGCAACATCCTGGCCGTCCGGGGCGACCCGCCCGGCGACCCGATGGCCGAGTGGGTCGCGCACCCGCAGGGCCTGACCTACGCCGCCGAACTCGTCCACCTCATCAAGGAGTCGGGCGACTTCTGCGTGGGCGTGGCGGCCTTCCCGGAGATGCACCCGCGCTCCCCGGACTGGGACAGTGACGTGGCGCGCTTCGTCGACAAGTGCCGGGCGGGCGCCGACTACGCGATCACCCAGATGTTCTTCCACCCCGACTCGTACCTGCGTCTGAGGGACGCGGTCGCGAGGGCCGGTTGCGAAACCCCCGTGATTCCCGAGGTCATGCCCGTCACCAGCGTGAAGATGCTGGAACGGTTGCCGAAACTCAGCAACGCCGCCATCCCGAACGCCCTGAAAGAGCGGATCGTCACAGCCAAAGACGATCCGGCCGCTGTACGCTCCATTGGCATCGAGTTCGCCACGGAGTTCTGCGCGAGGCTGCTGGACGAGGGAGTCCCCGGACTTCACTTCATCACCCTGAACAACTCCACCGCGACTCTGGAAATCTACGAGAACCTGGGCCTGCACCATCCACCACGGGCCTAGACCGGTCGCACTCGCGTACGACACACTGCGTAGCGGCTACAGGGAGAGGGGCGTACATGGGCTGGGCGGTCCTCTACATCGCGTTCGGCGTCGTCGCGTTGTGGCTGCTGGGCGAGGTGCTGCTGCAGTACAAGGCGCGGCTGCGCTGGCGTCTGCTCGCCTTCGCCGGCTTCCTGGGTGTCGTCCTCGGTGTCCTCATCCCCAGCGTGATCGTCATCGGGCTGGGTGCGATCGCCTTCGCGGTCGGGCAGACGTACGTGACGCTGTCGTTCCGGCGCGGCTTCGAGGCCGGCTGGGCCGTCCGCCCGCGCTCCGGCGAGGGCGACGGTGAGGACGGCGGCCGGCTGCCCAAGGCGGCCAAGAAGAAGCGCCGACGCGGCGAACCGGACCGCCAGGACCCGACCCTGGAGGTCACGGACCTGGAGACCACCGCCGCCGGAACCTACGCCCAGAGCGACGACCTACTCGACGACCGCGACGACGACGTGTTCGTCCGCCCGCAGTCCACGCCCTCCGCGGCCGGGCCGGCCCCCGTCTACTCCCCGGAACCCATGCCGGACGACACCAACACCTACGGCATCTACGGCGACGACAACGCCTACGCGGGCGCCACCGGCCAGCGGCAGGCGACCGCCGACCAGGCCGCGCAGGACGAGGCCTTCGCCTACTACGGCTACGACCAGCAGCAGTACGGTTACGACCCGTCGCAGCAGCAGTACGCCGCCTACTCCGACCCGTACATCGGCACCCAGACGTACGACGCCACGGCCTCCTACGACCAGTCCTACGGGCAGCAGGCGTACGAGCAACAGGGCTACGGCCAGGACCAGTACGGCAACGGCGGCTACGGCGGCGAGACCCCGCCCGGCGGCGTCTGGGTCCCGCAGCAGCGCACCACCGACGACCCGTTCGGCTCGGACCTCCCGTCGGACCAGCAGTACCCGTACCAGGGCAACGGCAACGGCCAGAACGGCTACGACGAGCAGCAGTACCGTTTCTGAAGGATCCGCCCGGCACCTGCTCCGGTCCCGCTGAGCCTCATCACTGGGAGCCGCGGAAGTCCGGTCCCTCGACGATCAGTCCCGCCACCAGCGCGCCCGACATCCCGGCGTGCGGAAGACCGCCGCCGGGGTGGGACCAGCCGCCCACGGTGAACAGGCCCGGCAGCGCGGTGGTGTTGGACGGGTGCAGCCATCGCCCGTCCGCCGCGGCGAGCGCCGGCGCCGGGACCGCGCCCCCCTCCGCACCGGTCGCCCGCGCGATGTCGGCCGGGGTGCGCACCTCGCTCCACAGCAGACGCTTGCGCAGGTCGGGGACGGCACGCTCGGCGGCGGCGACGAGCCGCTCGGCCGACACGTCGAAGTCCTCCGACTCCGCGTCGCCGCTCTCGGGTCCGGCGGGGACCGCGCACGTGACCGTGACCGCCTCGTGGTCGGCGTCCGGGACCAGTGCCGGATCGTCGGGGCGCAGCACCGTCACCGTGGGCCGGGCGACCGTCCCGCGTGACGGGCCGAAGAGCAGGTCCAGCTCGGCGTCACGATCCTCCGCATGCACCACCGTCCGGTGCGCCGCGCCCTCGGGACGGCCCCCGCGCAGCGCCAGCAGCACGGTCAGCCGGCTCGTCGCCCCGCGCTGGGCCTGCACCTCGCCGGCACCCCGTACGACCGACCGCCGCGCCAGGCGGCCCAGCACCTCGGGCGCGACCCCCGCGACCACGACGTCGGCCTCGGCCACCGCGCCGTCCGCCAGCTCCACCCCGGCCGCCCGGCCGTCCTTCTCGACGATCCCGGTGACCTCGATGCCGAAGACGAACTCGACCCGGCGGGCCAGGCACCGCTCGTACAGCGCCCGCGCCAACTCCCGCAGACCGCCCCGGACGTACCAGGTCCCGAAGGCGTGCTCCAGATAGGGCAGGACCGCCGCGCTCGCCGGGACGCTCCTCGGGTCAAGGCCGTACGCGAGGGCGTGGCTCTCCAGCAGCGCCGTGAGCCGGGGGTCGCGCAGCTCCCACGCGCCGACCTCGGCGAGGGTTGCGGCGCGGCGGGTGCGCAGCAGCCGCCGGTGGGGGACGGAGGGGTACGGTTCGCGCTCGGCCAGGACCTTCCAGTCGGACCACAGCGGCTCCTCCAGAAGGGGCCGCCGGGTGCGGTCCCAGGCCTCGCGGGCCCGCACCAGGAAGTCGCCCCAGCGGTCACCGGCGCCCGGGCCGAGCGCGGAGTTCAGGGTGGCGACCACGCCCGCGCGGGAGGCGCCCGGCAGCAGGAGGTCGGTGCCGTCCGCGAAGACGTGCCGGGCCGCGGGGTCGACCTGGACCAGGTCGACGTACTTCTCCAGCGGCTCCTTGCCGGTCTTGAGGAACAGATCGCGGTGCACGGCGGGGAGCGGCAGCAGACCCGGTCCCGTGTCGAACGCGAAGCCGTCGCGTTCGAAGCGGCCCAGGGCGCCGCCGTAGGTCGTCGTGCTCTCGTGCACCACCACGCGGTGGCCCGCGACGGCCAGCCGGGCAGCGGCTGCCATCGCGCCGAGACCGGCGCCGATCACCGCGATTCTTGCCATGTGAGCGACCTTATCGGCCGCCCTTTGGAGGCGGCTGCGCCGCCCTGTGGGAGTACCTGCGCGGGCGCGATCGTCACCAGTCGGCAACGGCGTGGGGTGGGGGTGAGTGCGCAGGGCTGAGTACGCGTACCCATGCGGTGAGATGAGTACCCGTACGGATGGGCTCCCACCTGCGAGAACGAGAGAGTGGAGGCACGGGAAGGGGCGCGGCTCCGGTACCGCCGACACGGGGCGGCGGAACGGCTCTCGCGCTCTTACCGCTCCTTCCGTCGACGCGAGTCGGCGGGAGCGAGGCACGGGGGAGTACGGGGGAACGGGGAAGCGCCGGTTCGAGGTGGCCCGCGGGGGACGCGGCCAGTCCGGACCGGCGCTCTCGTTTCCGCCCGGCCCGGTCAGCCGTTCCCGCTCACGCGGCCCTGCAGCAGTCGGGACAGCGCCGCGTGGACGTCGTCCAGGGAGCGCTCCGGCTGGAAGGCCTTCCAGTCCAGCGCGGCGACCAGGACCATGCCGACCAGGGCCGACGCCGTCAGGCCGACGTCGATCTCGTCGCTCAGCTCGCCGCCCTCGACGCCGTCGCGGAGCACCCCCTCGACGACGGCGACCGCCTCCCGCCGGACGACCATCAGCGTGGACTGCCAGGCCCGGTTGGTGCGCCACAGCTCGGCCACGTACAGCTGGGTGAAGGACGGGTAGCGGTCGATGAAGACGAGCCCGGCCCGGATCATCGCGTCCAGCGAGTCGACTCTGCTGCCGCCCTCCTTCGCGGTCCGCTCGGCCGCCTCGCGGAGGGAGGCGGTGAGCAGTTCCACGCCGTGCCGCAGCAGCTCCTCGAAGAGGACCGACTTGCTCGCGAAGTTGTAGTAGACCGTGCCCTTGGCGACTCCGGCGCGCTCGGCGATCTCGTCCACCGTGGTGGCGGAGAACCCCTGCTCCGCGATGAGGGTGACGGCCGCTTCGTAGAGTTTCTGCCGGGTCGCCTCGCGGCGGCCCCCGCCTGCGCCGCCGGGGGCGTTGCTGCTTTCCATGGCCCTGATTGTCACAGGAACCGTGCTGTGCGCGGGAACAATGCGGTGCGGGGTCACAGACTCAACTCCGGGTGCAGCCGGTCCAGGGTCCACACCTGCTTGCGGCGGGCCGACAGCGCGGTCAGCGCGAGGGCGCCGACGGTGAAGGCCACCAGCACCGCGCACGCCTGCCACACCGGGCCCAGACCGCCGCCCGTGATCAACCGCCTGAGGGCGTCGACGACATGGCTCATCGGCAGGAAGGGGTGGACCGCGTTGAAGAAGTCGGGGCTGGTCTGCACGGGGTAGGTGCCGCCCGCGGACGTCAACTGGAGCATCAGGAAGGCGAGGACGAGGATCCGGCCCGCCGCCCCGAAGCGCGCGTTGAGCCACTGCACGATCGCCGCGAAGCACGCCGTCACCAGGAACAGGAAGCCCACCGTCCCGGCCGCCCGTGCCATCTGCAGGCCGACCGCCCAGTGCAGCACCGCCATCAGCGCGACCGTCTGCAGCACGCCCAGCGCCGCCACCGGCAGCCAGCCCGCCAGCGCGATCCGCCACGCCGAGGCACCCGCCGCGAGGGCCCGCCGGTTGAGCGGCTGGATCAGCATGTACGCCACCATCGCGCCCACCCACAGGGAGAGCGGGATGAAGTACGGGGCGAAGCCGGTGCCGTAGTTGGGCGCCTTGTGCAGGTCCCTGGTGGCCAACTGCACGGGATCGGCCATCACTTCGGTGCGCTGGTCGCGGTCCCGCTCGTCGTAGTCGGGGATCCGCTCGGCTCCCTCGTGCAGACCGCCCGCGAGCTTGCCGGAGCCGTCGGCCAGCTTGTACATGCCGCCCTTGAGGTCGACCGCGCCCGTCTTCAGGTCGCCGACGCCGGTGTCGAGGTGCTCCGCGCCGGTCCTGGCGGTGCCGAGGCCGGTGTGCAGCGTCTTCGCCCCCTTGGCGACCTTCGTGGCGCCCTTGTCGAGCGCGTCGATCTTGGCGACGGCGTTGTCCAGGTCGGTGGAGAGGGTGGGCGCCGCCTTCGCGAGGGCGCGGGCCTGCTTCTCCAGGTTCCGCAGGTCCTTGTCGAAGGCCTTCATGTCACCGTCGTAGTTCTTCACCACGGTGTTGACGTCCTCGGCGAGCGTGGCAGCCTCCGCCGCCGCGTCCTTCGCCTTCTCCAGGTCCGCGCAGGCCGTGTCGGGCAGGGCGGCCTTCTCGCAGCGGCGCTCGTGGACGTCGTCCAGGGTGTCGGCGGCGGTACGGGTGCCGGTGGCGGCGGCCGGCGCCGTCTTCACGAACGCGTCGAGGCGGCCCCGGATCGTGGCCGCCGAGTCGGCGACCAGGGTGGCGGTGTCGGCGATCGTGTCGCCGTTCTCCTTCAGGAAGGGCCGCACCTGGTCGGCCGCGGCGCCCACCTTGTCGGCGAGCTTCCCGGTGCCGTCCGCGACCTGCTGGGCACCGTCCTCCAGATCACCCGCGCCCTCGTCCAGGTCCTTCAGCCCGCCGGACAGCTTGCCGCTGCCCTCCTTGGCCGTCCGCAGCCCGTCCGCGAGGTCCTTGGAGCCCTGCTCCGCCTTGTCGATACCGCCCTTGAGGTCGTCGGCGCCGTCCGCCGCCTCCTCGGTCTTGCCGTGGATGTCCGAGAACGAGATGAAGATCCGGTCCAGGAACGACCGCGAGGCCTTCGTCGACGCCGCCGTCCGCACCTCCGAGAACACCGTCCGGGAGATCTGGCCGACGATGTAGTTGTTCGCGTCGTTCGTCCGCACCTGGAGGGCGCCCGTCTCCGGCACGTCCCCCGAACTGGACGCGATCCGCTCGCTGAAGTCCTTCGGCATCGTCAGCGACAGGTAGTACGTGCCGTCCTCGACGCCCGCGCGGGCCTCGGCGGCGCTCACCCGGTGCCACTCGAAGGTGTCGCTCTCCCGCAGCCCCTTGGCGATGTCCTCGCCCGCGGTCAGCCGCTGCTTGCCGACCGACGCGCCCCGGTCGTCGTTGACCAGCGCCACGGGGATGCGGTCCAGGCGGCCGTAGGGGTCCCAGAAGGACCACAGGTACAGGGCGCCGTACAGCAGCGGCAGCAGCAGGAGCGAGACCAGCGCGGCGCGCGGCAGTTTCCCCCGGCCGAACCGCCTGAGCTCAAGCGCGGCCAGTTTCGGCGAGCGCATCGGCCGTCTCCTCGTCGTCGGATGTGTCGTCGGATGTCTTGTCGTCGGTGGTCTTGCGACCGCTGTTCTGGTGGTCGCCCGTCCGACTGTCGCTGGTCCGGCTGTCGGATCGCTCGACCTGCTCGTCCTGCTCGACCTCGGAGCCTTCGTCGCCGGTGCGCTCTTCTCCGGGACCCTTGTCGCTCCCCGGTTCCCCGGGCGTCGTCGAGACCACGACGGCGCCCTCCGGGGCCTCGCTGCACACCGCCACGACCGTGAGCCCGGACTCGGTGAGGGACGTCAACAGGGCCCACATCTCCGTCCGTTCGGCGTCGGAGAGCTTCAGGTCGGTGTCGTCGACGCCGAGCAGCCGGGGCCGGCCGACGAGGGCGAGGGCGACCGACAACCGCAGGGCCTCCATCCGGTCGAGGTCGCGCACGGCCGTCCGGGAGGCCTTGGGGAGCGCCTCGCGGTCGAGCCCGGCGGCGGTCGCGGCGGCCTCGATCCGGTCCTTCAGTTCGGCGTCGCGATCGGCCCGGGAGCGCAGCAGCCCGCGCACGGTGCCGTCGAACCGCCGCTGCATCAGCGCCCGTTCACGCAGGTGCTCCTCGACGGTCAGGGCCGGGTCGAGGTCCGTCACCCCGGGGACGTGGGCGAGGGCGCTGACGCGGCGTACGGCCGCCATGCGCTTCGGCAGGTGCAGGGAGCCGACCGTGGCCCGGCCCTCGCTCGGCTTCATCCGGCCGGTGAGCGCGAGCAGCAGACACGTCCGCCCCGACCCGGACGGCCCCGCGATCGCGACCAGCGAGCCGGCCTCCGCGTCGAACCCGACGCCCCGGAAGGCCCAGCCGCGCGGCCCCTTGAGCCCGAACCCCTCCGCGCCGAGGGCAACCGCGCGAGCCGCCCCCCGCCCGGGGTCCGCTTCCCCTGCCTCTGCCATGCCCCGAAACCCCTCTGCCCCGCCTTTGAACTGACTGGTCAGTGCAAAAACTACTCCGAACCTTTGAACGAAGCAAAAGCGCAGGTCAGAACGGATTGTCAGTGGCATACCTCACGATGGGCACATACGGCACCTCGCGACAGAGCGTGCCGTCCGCAGACGACAGGAGGTTCGTCATGGCCAGCTACCACGCAGCAGCCGCCAACCGGCGCCGCGCCACCGGCCCTGCCCCCTCACTGACCGGCCCGGCGAGCGACGTGCACCCCGTGCTGCGCCGGGCGACGGCCCCGCCCGCCGCCCTCGACCTGCTCGCCCAGGCCCGCTCCGGACTCGAAGAGGCGTCCGGACTCCGCACGCCCAACGAGCGGTACGCCACCGCCCACCTCGCGGCCCTGCGCACCGCCGCCGCGGTGCTCGCCGCCAGGGGCCGCCCCGAACCGACCCCGAAGCGCCGGGCCAGGATCCGGAGCGCCTGGGAAGTGCTCCCCGAGATAGCGCCCGAACTCGCCGAGTGGAGCGCGCTGTTCGCCTCCGGCGCAGCCCGCCGGGCCCGCGCGGAGGCCGGCATCCAGGGCGCGGCCAGCGCCCGCGACGCCGACGACCTCATACGCGACGTGGCGATGTTCCTGCGCCTGGTCGAACGGATGCTGGTGCTCCAGCCGGTGCTGCCCCAACCCCGCCAGGACAGCGGCCCGGAGGTCCCGGACGCGGGCTGAGCGACCGTCGCGGCGCCGCCCATTAGGGTTGGGGGCACCAGCACCCTCCGTCACGGCCACCGGTCCGACGGAGACGCAAGCCCATCGCTCCGCCGCACACCAGGCGGTGCCGCGCCGAGGAGTCAACTGCCGTGTCGGACCCGATGCGCCCCCGCGCCTCTCTCCGTACCGCCGTGGTCTGGGAGGTCCTCCAGGACGCCCTCGACCGCCGGGTGAAGGCGACCGGGCGTGAGTCGCTCGACGTACTGGACACCGGGGGCGGCAGCGGCAGGTTCGCGGTGCCCGCCGCCCGCCTGGGCCACCGGGTCACCGTCGTCGACCCCAGCCCGAACGCGCTGTTCGCGCTGGAGCGGAGGGCCGCCGAGGCCGGCGTCGCCGACCGCGTCCGGGGCGTCCAGGGCGACGCCCACGGCCTCTTCGACGTCGTCGAGCGCGGCGGGTACGACGCCGTGCTCTGCCACGGCGTCCTGGAGTACGTGGACGACCCCGCCGAGGGCATCGGCAACGCGGTGGCCGCGCTGCGCCCCGAGGGCGTCCTGAGCCTGCTCGCCGCTGGTCTCGGCGGCGCCGTGCTCGCCCGCGCCCTCGCCGGGCACTTCAAGGAGGCGCGGCAGGCGCTCGCCGACCCGAACGGACGCTGGGGCGAGGGTGATCCGGTTCCCCACCGCTTCACCGCCGAACAGCTCACCGCCCTGGTCGAGGGCGCGGGCCTCCAGGTCGCCGCCGTGCACGGCGTCCGGGTCTTCGCCGACCTCGTCCCCGGGGTGCTCGTCGACACCGAGCCCGGCGCCCTGGACGCCCTGCTCCAGCTGGAGGCGGCGGCCGCCGAGCTGCCCGCCTTCCACTCCGTGGCCACCCAACTTCATGTGCTCGGGGAGACGCGAGGGGCCGCCGAGTCCTGAGCCGTCTCCCGCGGCGGACGAGCCCGCCCCGCTGATCAGGGGCTCGGCGGCGGATGGAGTACGCCACAGGCCCCCCGATCGGGCGCTCGGAGCCGTATGATCGAGGGAGACCGTTCCGGCATGACGGGCCGTTCGCTGGGGAATTCACACTTCAGCGAGTCGGGGTGCCATGGCGGGTTCCGGTTGGCGAATTGGCGTAGAGGGGCGGGTTTCAAGGGGGCGATTCCCTGCCTATCCTGAAGAGGACCCCCCGGGTCGCCCCGGCGACCGCACGATGAGGAGGACTCCGTGCCGCTCTCAGAGCACGAGCAGCGCATGCTCGAGCAGATGGAGCGAGCGCTGTACGCCGAAGATCCCAAGTTCGCGTCAGCGCTTGAGGGAAGCGGGCTGCGTACGTACACCCGGCGGCGGGTCTACCAGGCGGTCGCGGGCTTTCTGGTGGGTATCGCGCTCCTCATGGCCGGAATGGTCGCACAGCAGATCTGGGTCAGCGTGGTGGGATTCCTCGTCATGCTGGGCTGCGCCGTGCTCGCCGTCACCGGTTGGCGCAAGGCCCCCAAGCCGGGTGAGCAGCCCGCCGGTGCCGCAGGTTCCGCCGGTGCGGGTCGGCAGCCGCGACAGCGCCGCTCCATGATGGACCGAATCGAACAGCGCTGGCAGCGCCGTCGTGACGAGCAGGGCGGCCACTGAGCCGGCCGATACGCCGACCCGACAGCCACAGCTGAATACGGACGAAGGGTGACCACCCCGGCGGCGGTCACCCTTCGAGCATGCCCGCACGCGAACGCCCGCCCATCAGTGCGCGTCCCTCAGAGGCTGCATGTGCGGGGCAGACCGGCGACCGACCGCCGACCGCCGACCACCGGCCATCGGCCGCCGGCCATCGACCAGCGGCTGCCGACCACCGGCCGTCGCCCTTGCTGTCGCGACCCCCGGACGGACGAACGGTCCTGCCCCCGCCTGGCGAACCCGGCGGGGGCAGGACCGTGACGCGTCGGCGCTAGCCGTTCCGGCTCGGTGTGGGGCGTCGCCACGGCAGGCGTGGCGCGGGGAGCCGGGACAGCAGCTCGTCCCTGGTGTCCGCCCAGCGGGCCGCGAGGGCCCACACCACCCGGACGGTCGAACGCGGCAGCAGCAGTGCCCGCAATCTGGTGCGGCGGCCCGCGTTGGCCCGGAGACCGACCCCGACCTGGTGCGCGTCCCGGGCGAGACCCGCCGGGACCTGCGGACGCGGAGCGAAGAGGACCTGCTCCACCGCCGCCGCCACCCGGTGCACCGCTTCGGCGGCCGCCGGTTCCAGCTCCCCGAGCCGCACGATCCGCGCGGCGGCCTTACGGGGCGTCTGCGACTCGTCCGGCGCGATCCCGTAGTCCCACGCCGTGTCGGCCACCTCCTGCCAGGCAGCCAGCGCATGAGCCGCCGCGGCCTCCGTACGGCCGTACGCGGTGGCCCTGCCCGACGGTGCCGGGGAGCCCGGCGCCTCGCTGCCCTCGTGGGTCACCTCCCGCGCGACGGCGGGCTCCTGGACCCCCTTCGGCACCGCGCCCTGGTGCGCGCCCAGCCGCACGGACCGGACCCGCAGCCGCCACAGCATCGGCAGCAGCGGGATCGCCAGCACCAGAAGCGCTCCCGGGATGATCAGCAGCGTCCAGGGCGAGAAGAACACCAGCCCCCAGAACGAGCGCTCCTCGTCGTCCGAACCCGGCACGGCCGCCGCCGACTCGGTCCCGCAGGCCCCCAGCTTCGCCTCCTGCGGCGTGCAGCTCTCGCTCGCCGACGGCTCGGCCGACGGCGCCGTGGACGCCGACGACGAGGGACGGGGCACCTCGGGCAGACCACCGGTGCCGGTGTCCTCGGGCACCGTGTACTCGGGCGTCGAACCCCGGTTGGGAGTGGGCTCGAAACGGGTCCAGCCCACGCCCTCGAAGTACAGCTCGGGCCAGGCGTGCGCGTCGCGCAGACCCACCGACATCGTGCCGTTCGTCTGCGGGGTGCCGGGGGTGAAGCCCACCGCCACCCGGGCCGGTATGCCCAGCGTGCGGGCCATGGACGCCATCGCGAAGGAGAAGTGGACGCAGAAGCCCTCCTTGTCCTCCAGGAACCGGGCTATCGCCCGAGCGCCCGTGCCCGACCGCACCTCCGTGTCGTACGTGAACTCGCCGCTGAAGGCGAACCAGTCCTGGAGCTTGACCGCGCGCTCGTAGTCGTTCTTCGCGCCCTCGGTGACCTCCAGCGCCGTCCGCGCCACCACCGGCGGCAGCGAGGCCGGCACCTTGGTGTACTCCCGCCGCAGCGACGGCGGCGGCTCCGGCGACGAGGCCAGCTGCTCCGCCGTGGGCTCCACGATCAGGCTCTCGACCTTGTACTGGGCGCCCTTGGTGTCCTGGCCGTGGTCACCGACGAGGGTGCGGCCCACGGGCTCGTACCGCCAGTCGCCGTCGATGTCCACGCTGGTCACCGGGTACGGCATCGGCAGCCAGTTCTGCTCGTAGTCCTCCGACGCGACGATCCGGGTCTCGATCGACGTCCGCTTGACGTCGGAGGCGAGACCGATCGGGGTGCCGAAGTCGTCCGGGACCCCCGTGATGGAGCGCTCGGTCGGGGTCCACGAGGTGCCGTTGAAGTTGTCCAGGGAGACGATCCGCAGATACATCTCCTGCACGTTGTCGGTGTTCGTGCGGTACGACAGGACCTGGCGGTCCTCGTCCACGTTCAGGCTGCCGCGCAGCTGCACCACCGGGTTCACCGCGGCGATCGTGCCGCCGCCACCGGAGCCCCCGCCGAGACCGGCGCCCGTGCCGTCCAGGAGTCCCCCGTCGAGGGAGGGCAGCCCGAGCGGCACCACCAGGGCGATGCCCAGCGCGACCGCGCCGATGCGCCGCCCGGTGCGCACGGGTGCCACGGGGCCGCTCGCGGACTCCGGGCGCTGGGGACCCTGGGGCGCGCCGCCGAAGACCCTGCCCCACTGCGACAGCCGGTCGCGGCTCTCGGTCAGGAGCAGCAGCAGATAACCGGCCGAGGCCAGCACGAACCACAGCCACGCTGCGCCGTCGGAGAGTCCAGCCGCGACCGAGTACAGCGCGAGCAGGGGGAGGCCGGCGGGGGCGGCGCTGCGGAACGTCACCGCGAGGGCGTCCACCAGCAGGCCTATCACCAGCACACCGCCGATGATCATCAGCCGGATGCCGTCGGTCAGCGGCGCCGGGATGGCGTACCGCCCGACGTCCTCGGCGCCGCTCTGCAGCAGCGTCGCGAAGTACTGGAAGGCCTCGGGGCCGGGGACGATCCCGGCCACCGCCCGCTCCCGGGCGAAGACCAGCGTCAGCATCATCAGGGTGACCAGGGCCTGGGCGGCCACGGTCAGCGGGCGGGCCAGCGGGACGCGCCGGGTGAGCGCTCCCACACCGGTCTGCACGCCCAGCATGAGCGCCGCCTGGATGATCCACGTCGCCGGGTCCACCAGCGGCAGCAGTGCGCACGCCGCCATGATCGTGGCGGCCCAGGCGCACAGCGCCAGTCTCGCCCGCCCGCTCATGACCGTCCCTCCGTACCGCTCCCGGACATCACTCCGGTGCGCTGTCTGTCCGCCTGTCGCCACAGGTCCGTCAGCGAGGCGCCGCGCGGCACGGTCAGCGCCGTCCAGCCCGTCTCGTGCAGCAGCCGCAGCGACTCCTCGCTCGCGCTCCCGGCACCGGGCACCTCCCCCGGCTCGGTCGTCCACACCTCGCTGTCCAGCAGGAAGGCGACCGCCCCACCGCCGCGCTGGCGCATCTTGCCGATCACCGTCGCCTGCTCCTCGTCGAGGTCGCCGAGGAAGGCGACCAGCAGCCCCTCGTTGCCGCCGCGCAGCACGTCGTACGCGGGCGACAGGCTGGTGCCGGCGGAGTGGTCGATCACCGCGAGGGTGTCCATCATCAGTCCGGCCGCGTCGGCCGACTCCTGGCTGGCGCCCGCGAACCCGTCGGCGCCCTCGCCGGGCACCGAGCTGCCGGTGTCCGTCAACAGCCTGACGGAGAAGCCCCGTTCAAGCATGTGGACCAGCATGGAGGCGGCACCGGAGACGGCCCACTCGAAGGCGGAGTCGGGGCCCGCGCCGAGGAAGGCCTCGGCCCGGGTGTCCAGCAGCACCGTGCAGCGGGCGCGCTGCGGCTGTTCCTCGCGGCGCACCATCAGCTCGCCGTAGCGCGCGGTCGAACGCCAGTGCACCCGGCGCAGGTCGTCGCCGTGGCGATAGCCGCGCGGGATCACGTCGTCCTCGCCGGCCAGCGCCAGCGAGCGCTGCCGCCCGTCGCCGTACCCCTTGGCCTCGCCGCTCAGCCGCACCGGCGGCAGGGCCTCCACGCGCGGGACGACGGTCAGCGTGTCGTACGTCGAGAACGACCGGGTCAGCTCGCACATGCCGAACGGGTCGGTCAGGCGCAGCTGGAGCGGGCCCAGCGGATAGCGGCCGCGCAGATCGGAGCGGACCCGGTACGACACCTCGCGGCGACCGCCCGCCTCCACCCGGTCCAGCACGAACCGGGGGCGCGGACCGAGCACGTAAGGCACCCGGTCCTGGAGCATCAGCAGCCCGGTGGGCAGCCGCGAGACGTTGTCCATCCGCAGATGGACACGCGCCTCGCTGCCGGCGGGCACGCGCGCGGGGGAGAGGCGGCGGCTGCCCGCGACCCGGTACCGGGTGCGGTACAGCACGGTCACGCAGACCAGCGGCAGCACGGCGAGCAGCAGGCCGACCCGGAGCAGATCGCTCTGCCCGAGGACGTACGCGCAGACCGCGGCCGCCACGCCGGCCGCCAGGAAGGAGCGTCCGCGCGTGGTGAGGCCGGCGAGGGCCGTGCGCAGCCCGCCCTTGTCCTGTTCCGGGGCGGGCGCCGGCCCCGCGGTGGTCATCCAAGCCTCCGCGGCGGCTGCTGCGGATACGCGGGCGTGGCGCGGACCGAGCCGTACCCGCTCTGCGCCTGGGGGGCCTGCGGCACGGGGGTGTGCTGCAGGATCTCCTGGACCACCTGCTCCGGCGTACGCCGGTTGAGCTGCGCCTGGGCGGTGGGCAGCAGCCGGTGGGCGAGGATGGACACGGCCAGCGACTGGATGTCGTCCGGCAGGGCGTAGTCCCGGCCGCTGAGGGCGGCGGTCGCCCTCGCCGCACGCAGCAGATGCAGCGTGGCGCGCGGCGAGGCGCCGAGTCTGAGGTCCGGATGGGTGCGGGTGGCCCCGACCAGGTCCACCGCGTATCGCCGGACCGTTTCCGCGACGTGCACGCCCCGGACCGCCTCGATCAGCTTCACGATCTCGTGCGCGTGCGCCACCGGCTGCATGTCCTCCAACGGCGAGACCCCGCCGTGGACGTCGAGCATCTGCAGCTCGGCCTCCGGGCTCGGGTAACCGACGGAGACGCGGGCCATGAAGCGGTCGCGCTGGGCCTCCGGCAGCGGGTAGGTGCCCTCCATCTCCACCGGGTTCTGCGTGGCCACCACCATGAAGGGGCTCGGCAGCTCGTACGTGGTGCCGTCGATCGTGACCTGGCGCTCCTCCAGGGACTCCAGGAGCGCGGACTGCGTCTTCGGCGAGGCGCGGTTGATCTCGTCGCCGATCACGATCTGCGAGAAGATCGCGCCCGGCTTGAACTCGAACTCCTTGCGCTGCTGGTCCCAGATGGACACACCTGTGATGTCCGACGGCAGCAGGTCCGGCGTGAACTGGATACGCCGCACCGAGCAGTCGATGGACCGCGCCAGTGCCTTGGCCAGCATGGTCTTGCCGACGCCGGGTACGTCTTCGATCAGAAGATGTCCCTCGGCGAGCAGCACTGTCAGCGAAAGCCGTACGACCTCAGGCTTGCCCTCGATCACTTGTTCGACAGAACTGCGGACTCGCTCCACAGTGCTGGTCAGATCAGTGAGGCTCGCTCGATCGTCATAGGTCGTCACCCGGCCCTCCTCGGCCCGTTCTTTCTCCGGGCCGTCGCTCTGCGATGCGGACCGGCCCACCCCGAAACACGGACACCACGCGTGAACTGCTCAGCGTGACGCCACACCCGCATTCTTGCTGCCGTTACCAATCCGTGTCACTCGCCTGTGGATAACCGTCCGTGATATGTCAGGTTTGCAGCGTTCTGCCGGGCAAGATGCCAGCAGATTGACAGCAAAGCGGGGCTGCGCGGAACCGCCCTCGGGCGGTAGGAGAACGGTTCCGACCGTACGGTTCGACAGGGCTCAGGCCGCGTCGATCTCCCGGAGCAGGCCGGTCTTCACGTCGAAGACGAAGCCGCGCACGTCGTCGGAGTGCAGCAGGAACGGGTTGGTGCGGATCCGCTGCATGGACTGCCGTACGTCCTGGTCGACGTCCCGGAAGGACTCCACCGCCCACGCCGGACGCTGGCCGACCTCGGCCTCCAGCTCGGTGCGGAAGTCCTCGGTGAGGGCCTCCAGACCGCAGCCGGTGTGGTGGATGAGGACGATGCTGCGGGTGCCGAGCTTGCGCTGACTGATGGTGAGGGAGCGGATCACGTCGTCGGTGACCACGCCGCCCGCGTTGCGGATGGTGTGACAGTCGCCCAGCTCCAGGCCGAGCGCGTCGTGCAGGTCGAGGCGGGCGTCCATGCACGCCACGACCGCGACACGCAGGACGGGGCGGGCGTCCATCCCGGGGTCGGTGAACGCGGCGGCATAGCGCTGGTTCGCCTCGACGAGGCGATCGGTGACGGTGCCGTCGGATATGGCGCCTTCGGGGCCGGTGGGAACTGCTGCGGAGGTCGTCATAGCCAAGACGGTACTGGTCACCGCCGCCGAGGGCGCTCTGTGAGAGAGGACAAAGAACGTCATTGAGCCTTGTTGTGAGGTAACCCACAGGAGTGGCGGGATCACGGCCGTACGGGTGATTTCGCCGGAATCACGGCTTCGTCCGGACCGGCGCCGCGACGCGCAGGCCGGTTGATTGACCGTGCGGGGCCGTGGACTAAAGTGACGCCGAGCGGGAGGCGGGGCCGGACGGCAAGGTGACGACGGGCCCCACGTCCCCCGCTGGACCGAAACCCAAGGAGAACCGGCGACAGCCCGGCGTCTCCCCGCGTGCGCGGCGCGTACGTGCGGCTCGCGCCGGACCTGAGAGGGCCCCTTGAGCAACAGCCGCCACGTCCCCGTCATGCTCCAGCGTTGTCTGGACATGCTGGCCCCGGCCCTCACGGCGCCCGGCGCGGTGGTGGTCGACTGCACGCTCGGCCTCGGCGGCCACAGCGAAGCGCTCCTCACCCGGTTCCCCGAGGCACGCCTCGTCGCCCTCGACCGGGACAAGGAGGCCCTGCGCCTCTCCGGTGAACGCCTCGCCCCCTTCGGCGACCGCGCCACCCTCGTGCACGCCGTCTACGACGAACTCCCCGAGGTGCTCGACCGCCTGGGCCTCCCGCGCGTCCAGGGCGTCCTGTTCGACCTGGGCGTCTCCTCCATGCAACTGGACGAGGCGGACCGGGGCTTCGCGTACGCCCAGGACGCGCCCCTCGACATGCGCATGGACCAGACGACGGGCATCAGCGCCGCCGAGGTCCTCAACACCTACCCGGCGGGCGAACTCGTCCGGATCCTCCGGGCGTACGGCGAGGAGAAGCAGGCCAAGCGGATCGTCTCCGCGATCGTGCGCGAGCGTGACAAGGAGCCGTTCGCCAACAGCGCCCGACTCGTCGAACTGATCCGCGACTCCCTGCCGCAGGCCGCCAAGCGCACCGGCGGCAACCCCGCCAAGCGCACTTTCCAGGCCCTGCGCATCGAGGTCAACGGCGAACTCGCCGTCCTGGAACGGGCGATCCCTGCCGCGGTGAAGGCCCTCGCGGTCGGCGGCCGGATCGCCGTGCTGTCGTACCACTCGCTGGAGGACCGGCTGGTGAAGCAGGTCCTCGCGGCCGGAGCCGCCACCACCGCCCCGCCCGGACTGCCCGTCGTCCCCGAGCGCTATCAGCCGAGGCTCAAGCTCCTCACCCGCGGTGCCGAACTTCCCACCGAGGAAGAGGTCGCCGAGAACCGGCGCGCCGCCCCCGCGCGTCTGCGCGGGGCGGAACGCGTACGGGAGGACGTCGCATGAGACGCGTGACGCGCATCGGCCACGTGCAACGCACGAGGCGTACGAGGCGGACGAGGCGACCGCACACGGTGTGAAGGGGACGGTGAGTGAGTCCGACAAGCGAACTCGCGGGGACGCCGGGCGAGTCCGGCACCCGACCCCACAGGGAGGGCGCGTGAGCAGGAAACCCGAACTGAGGGGCCGGGCGGCCCGACTCGCGCGGCTCCTGCCCACGCGGCCCAAGGGCGCCGCCCGCACCCCCTTCGTCCTCCTGGTCGTCCTCCTCCTGGGCGGCGGCCTCATCGGCCTCCTCGTGCTGAACTCCGCGCTCAGCGAAGGGTCGTTCAAGCTCGACGACCTCCAGGACGACGTGAAGAGCTACACCGACGAGGAACAGGCGCTCCAACGGGACGTGGACGCCTATTCCGCGCCCGACGCCCTCCAGCGCCGCGCCCGCGAGCTGGGCATGGTCCCCGGCGGCGACCCCGCCTTCCTCGACCCCGACGGCACCGTCAAGGGCGTCCCGAGCGCCGCCCAGCAGACCGCGGCCCGGATGCCGCTCGTCCTCGCACCCGAGATCCTCGACCCCGGCCCGCCCGCGAGCCCGACGCCCTCCGGGAGCCCGACACCACCCGCGAGCCCGGCGGCCTCCGGCTCCCCGACACCGCCCCCCACGCCGACGCCGACCGGACCCGAGCCGCAGTCGCACGCGCGGACGCCGCAGCCCCCGGCCGCCCCCGTCGCGACCCCCACCACCCCGCCCGCACAGCCCACCCAGCTCCCGACGACCCCCGGCAGGTGACGGAAGTGGCCGACTCAGGCAGGCAGCCCCCCCGCCGCCGCGTACCCGGACCAGCCCGGCCCGTACGACCGGGCGGCCAGCAGCGCCGACCGGGACCCGGTGCCCGCCCCGCCGCACAGCGTCGTCCGGCCACGCCCCGGCAGCCGCCCGCGCGCACCATCCGGCTGGGCAGCCCCCGCCCCCGGCTGCGCATGGTGAGCCTCGCGCTGACCCTGGTGATGATCGCCTTCGTCGTACGGCTGCTCCAGGTGCAGGCCGTCGACGCGAGCGAGTACGCCGCCAAGGCCGACCAGAACCGTTACGTCGGCCGGGTGCTGGCGGCCGAGCGCGGCGGCATCACCGACCGCAACGGCGTCGTCCTGGCGATGAGCACCGACGCCAACGACATCACGGCCGACCCGACGATGTTCACGCGCGAAGAGCTGAGGATCGACGACGGGCCCGAGCAGGCGGCCGCCCTCCTCGCGCCGATCCTCGGCGCGGACCAGGAGACGCTCACCGAGAGGCTCCGCACCAAGAACACGCGCTATGTGCTGCTCGCCCGCCGCCAGACCCCCCAGGTGTGGAACCAGATCAGCGACCTGAAGTCCGCGCTCGTCAAGCGGGCCGCCGACGAGAAGGGCACGGTCAACGTCCTGGCCGGCGTCTTCCAGGAGCCCAGCAGCAAGCGCGTGTACCCCAACGGCGACCTCGCCGCCGGGATACTGGGCTGGGTCAACGCCGAGGGCAGGGGCGCCGGCGGTGTCGAGCAGCAGTGGAACGACCGGCTGGCGGGCAAGGACGGCAAGATCCGCTACGCACAGTCGGGCGGCCGTCTCGTGCCCACCGCGGGCTCCACCGAGACCCCCGCGGTCGCCGGCTCCGACGTCGAGCTGACCATCGACCGCGACATCCAGTGGGCCGCGCAGAACGCCATCACCGAGCAGGTGAAGAAGTCCAAGGCGGACCGCGGTTACGTGATGGTGCAGGACACCCGCACCGGCGAGATCCTCGCCATGGCCAACTCGCCCGGCTTCGACCCCAACGACCTCACCAGAGCGAACCCGGACGCGCTCGGCAACGCGGCCCTCCAGGACGCCTACGAGCCCGGCTCCACCGCCAAGGTCATGTCGATGGCCGCCGTGCTGGAGGAGAACGTCGCCACCCCGGGCACCCATGTCACCGTGCCCAACCGGCTGCACCGGGGCGACCGGCTCTTCAAGGACGACATCGACCACCCGACCTGGTACCTGACGCTCAACGGCGTCCTCGCCAAGTCGAGCAACATCGGCACGATCCTCGCCACCGGCGAACTCGGCCGGAACCAGCAGGAGTCCAACAAGATCCTCTACAACTACCTGCGCAAGTTCGGCCTCGGCGACTACACCGGCCTGGGCTTCCCCGGTGAGACCAAGGGCATCCTCGCCGCGCCCGGCGACTGGTCGACCTCGCAGCAGTACACGATCCCTTTCGGCCAGGGCGTGTCGATGAACGCCATGCAGGCGACCTCGGTCTACTCGACCATCGCCAACGGCGGCGTACGCGTCGAACCGACCCTCGTACGGGGCACCAAGGGGCCCGACGGCCGCTTCACTCCCGCCCCGAAGCCAGGGAAGACCCGGGTCGTGAGCGAGAAGACGGCGAAGACCCTCGCCCGGATGCTGGAGTCCGTCGTGGACGACGAGGAGGGCACGGGCACCAAGGCCCGCATCCCCGGCTACCGGGTCGCGGGCAAGACGGGTACGGCCAACCGTGTGGATCCGGCCACCGGCAGATACCGGGGCTACACCTCGTCGTTCGCCGGGTTCGCGCCCGCCGACAAGCCACGGATCACCGTCTACTGCGCGATCCAGAACGCCACCAAGGGCAACTACTTCGGCGGCCAGATCTGCGGCCCCATCTACAAGGAGGTCATGGAGTTCGCCCTGAAGACCCTCCAGGTGCCGCCCACCGGGGCCAGGCCCGCGAACCTGCCCGTCACGTTCGCCCCCTGACCCGCCTCCCGCCCCACCCCGATCCGCCCGCCGATCAGCGCAACAGCCAGGAACCGACTCGTGACCATGATCACTCCCGACCCCGGGAACCACGCCTCCGAGGCCCCCTCGCACAAACCCTCGCTTCGCTCCCGCGGGGGTGTGCCCGGTACGCTCACCGCCGTGCCACACGCTGATCAGTCCCAAACCACCCAGAAGGACGTTCCCGTGACATATCCGGGACCGCCCAGGCCGGCCCACGTCTCCGCCACACCCCTCGCGGAACTCGCCGGTCAGCTGGGTGCCGAGCAGCCGGCGAGCGCGGACACCACCCAGGTCACGGGCATCACCCACGACTCGCGCGCCGTCCGCCCCGGCGACCTGTACGCCGCCCTGCCCGGTGCCCGTCTGCACGGAGCCGACTTCGTGGACCAGGCGGTCGGCCTCGGTGCCGTCGCCGTCCTCACCGACCCCGGCGGCGCCGAGCGCGCCGCCGCGGCCGGGCTGCCCGCCCTCGTCGTCGACAACCCGCGCGCGCGGATGGGCGAGCTGGCGGCCACCATCTACGGCCGGCCGGGCGGCGACCTGCTGCAGATCGGCATCACCGGCACCTCGGGCAAGACCACCACCGCCTACCTCGTGGAGGGCGGCCTGCGGACCGTCCGCTCCACCGGACTCATCGGCACCGTCGAGATGCGCATCGGCGACGAGCGCATCAAGTCCGAGCGGACCACCCCCGAGGCCACCGACCTCCAGGCCCTGTTCGCCGTCATGCGCGAACGCGGTGTGGACTCGGTCGTCATGGAGGTCTCCAGCCACGCCCTGGTCCTCGGCCGGGTCGACGGCTGCGTCTTCGACGTCGCCGTCTTCAACAACCTCAGCCCGGAGCACATGGAGTTCCACTCCGGCATGGAGGACTACTTCCAGGCCAAGGCGCAGCTCTTCACCCCGGAGCGCAGCAGGCTCGGCGTCGTCAACCTCGACGACGAGTACGGCCGCCGGCTCGTCGACGAGGCCACCGTCCCGGTCGTCACCTTCTCCGCCGAGGGACACCCCGACGCCGACTGGCGCGCCGAGGACGTCCGGGTCGGCCCGCTGGACTCGACGTTCACCGCGGTCGGACCCAAGGGCGAGCGGATCGTCGCCAGGTCGCCGCTGCCGGGCGCCTTCAACGTCGCCAACACCCTGGCCGCCGTCGCCGCGCTGGCCGCCGCCGGGATCGACCCGCAGACCGCCGCCGACGGCATCGCGGCCGTACCGGGTGTGCCCGGTCGGCTGGAGCGGGTGGACGCCGGGCAGCCGTACCTCGCGGTCGTCGACTACGCCCACAAGACGGACGCCGTCGAGTCGGTCCTCAAGGCGCTGCGCAAGGTCACCGAGGGCAGGCTGCATGTCGTGCTCGGGTGCGGCGGCGACCGGGACACCACCAAGCGCGGACCGATGGGCGCCGCCATGGCCCGGCTCTCCGACACCGCCGTACTGACCTCCGACAACCCCCGCTCCGAGGACCCCCTCGCGATCCTCGCGACCATGCTCGAAGGCGCGGCGTCCGTGCCGGCCCACGAGCGGGGCGAGGTCCTCCTCTTCGAGGACCGGGCCGCCGCGATCGCCGCGGCCGTGGCCCGCGCGCGGCCGGGCGACACCGTGCTCGTCGCGGGCAAGGGCCATGAGCAGGGCCAGGACATCGCCGGCGTGGTCCGTCCCTTCGACGACCGCCAGGTGCTCCGCGAAGCTATCCAGCAGACCCAGGGATGAACTTGTGATCGCCCTCTCTCTCGCCGAGATCGCAGAAGTCGTCGGCGGGCAGACGCACGACATACCGGATCCGTCGACGCTGGTCACCGGACCGGTCGTCCGGGACTCCCGTGAAGTGGAACCCGGCAGCCTCTTCGTCGCCTTCGCAGGCGAGCGCGTGGACGGACACGACTTCGCGGCCGCGGTCGTCGAGGCGGGCGCGGCAGCGGTGCTGGCGTCCCGCCCCGTCGGCGTGCCCGCGATCGTGGTCCCCGATGTGCAGGCGGCGCTCGGCGCCCTCGCCCGGCACGTCGTGCGCAAGCTCGGCACGACCCTGGTGGCCCTCACCGGCTCCGCCGGCAAGACCAGTACCAAGGACCTGATCGCCCAGGTGCTCCGGCGCAAGGCGCCGACGGTGTTCACGCCCGGCTCCCTCAACAACGAGATCGGGTTGCCCCTCACCGCCCTCAGCACCACGGAGGAGACCCGTTTCCTCGTCCTGGAGATGGGCGCCCGCGGCATCGGCCACATCCGGTACCTCACCGAGCTGACACCGCCGAAGATCGGTCTCGTGCTCAACGTCGGCACCGCCCACATCGGCGAGTTCGGCGGCCGCGAACAGATCGCCCAGGCCAAGGGCGAGCTGGTGGAGGCCCTGCCCTCCGCCGAGGACGGCGGCGCCGCGATCCTCAACGCCGACGACCCCCTCGTGCGTGCCATGGCCTCCCGTACGAAGGCCCGGGTGATCCTCTTCGGAGAGTCCGGCGAAGCGGACGTACGCGCCGAGAACGTGACGCTCACCGAGGCCGGACAGCCTTCGTTCAGGCTTCACACACCCTCCGGTGCAAGCGATGTGACCATGCGCCTGTACGGTGAGCACCACGTGTCGAACGCGCTCGCCGCGGCCGCCGTCGCCCATGAGCTGGGCATGTCCGCAAGTGAGATCGCCACCGCGCTCTCCGAGGCGGGCTCCCTCTCCCGCTGGCGCATGGAGGTCACCGAGCGCCCGGACGGCGTGACGGTCGTCAACGACGCCTACAACGCGAACCCCGAGTCCATGCGGGCCGCTCTGCGCGCGCTCGCAGCCATGGGCAAGGGGCGGCGGACCTGGGCGGTGCTCGGCAAGATGGCCGAGCTCGGGGACGAATCGCTCGCCGAGCACGACGCGGTCGGACGGCTCGCCGTCCGGCTCAATGTCGGCAAGCTCGTCGCGGTCGGGGGCAGGGAAGCGTCCTGGCTGCAACTGGGCGCATACAACGAGGGTTCGTGGGGTGAGGAGTCGGTGCACGTGTCCGACGCACAGGCGGCGATCGACCTGTTGCGCAGTCAGTTGCGCCCGGGGGACGTCGTACTCGTGAAGGCGTCCCGGTCGGTCGGGCTCGAGAGCGTGGCGCAGGCGCTGCTGGACAGCGGCAACGAGGGTGAGGTTGCCGCGCGATGATGAATCAGATCCTGTTCGCAGGAGTCATCGGTCTCTTCCTGACCCTGGTCGGTACCCCGCTGCTGATCAAGCTGCTGGCCCGCAAGGGCTACGGCCAGTACATCCGGGACGACGGCCCGCGCGAGCACGCCAGCAAGCGCGGTACGCCGACCATGGGTGGTATCGCCTTCATCCTGGCGACGATCGTCGCGTACTTCCTGGCCAAGGTGATCTCGGGCCAGCCGCCGACCTTCTCCGGTCTGCTGGTGCTCGGCCTGATGGCGGGCATGGGCCTCGTCGGCTTCCTCGACGACTACATCAAGATCGTCAAGCGCCGTTCGCTCGGTCTGCGGGCCAAGGCGAAGATGGCCGGCCAGCTGATCGTCGGTATCGCCTTCGCGGTCCTCGCGCTGCAGTTCCCGGACGCCCGCGACCAGACGCCGGCCTCCACCAAGCTCTCGTTCGTGCAGGACTTCGGCTGGTCCATCGGCCCGGTGCTGTTCGTGATCTGGGCGCTGTTCATGATCCTCGCCATGTCGAACGGCGTGAACCTCACCGACGGTCTGGACGGCCTCGCCACCGGCGCCTCGGTGCTCGTCTTCGGCGCGTACACGTTCATCGGCGTCTGGCAGTTCCAGGAGTCCTGCGCCAACACGGAGACGCTGACCAACCCGACCGCCTGCTACGAGGTACGGGATCCACTCGACCTGGCGATCGTGGCCTCGGCGCTGATGGGCGCCTGCCTCGGCTTCCTGTGGTGGAACACCTCGCCGGCCAAGATCTTCATGGGCGACACGGGTTCGCTGGCCCTCGGCGGCGCGCTCGCCGGTCTCGCGATCTGCTCCCGCACCGAGCTGCTCCTCGCGCTCCTCGGCGGGCTGTTCGTCCTCATCACCATGTCGGTCGTCATCCAGGTCGGTTCGTTCAAGCTGACCGGCAAGCGGGTCTTCCGGATGGCCCCGCTCCAGCACCACTTCGAGCTCAAGGGCTGGTCCGAGGTCCTGGTCGTGGTCCGCTTCTGGATCATCCAGGGCATCTGTGTGATCGTCGGACTGGGCCTCTTCTACGCGGGATGGGCAGCGGACAAGTGACCGACTGGCAGGGCAAGCACGTCACCGTCGCCGGGCTGGGCGTCTCGGGCATCCCGGCGGCCAAGGTCCTGCACGGCCTCGGCGCGGCGGTCACGGTCGTCAACGACGGCGACGACGAACGTGCCCGCGCGCAGGCCGCCGAACTGGAGGCGCTCGGCATCAGCGTGCGCCTCGGCGACGGCGCGACCCTGCCGGAGGGCACCGAACTCGTCGTCACCGCCCCGGGCTGGAAGCCCGACAAGCCGCTCTTCACGGCCGCCCGCGCGGCCGGCCTGGAGATCTGGGGCGACGTCGAACTCGCCTGGCGGCTGCGGGGCCCCGACGCCGCCCCCTGGCTGGCCGTCACGGGCACCAACGGCAAGACCACGACCGTCCAGATGCTCGCCTCGATCCTGACGGCGGCGGGCCTGCGCACGGCCGCCGTCGGCAACATCGGGGTCTCGCTGCTGGACGCGGTCCTCGGCGACGCGGAGTACGACGTCCTGGCCGTCGAGCTCTCCAGCTACCAGCTGCACTGGGCGCCCTCGCTGCGCGCCCACTCCGCAGCCGTCCTCAACCTCGCCCCCGACCACCTCGACTGGCACGGCTCCATGGAGGCGTACGCCGCGGACAAGGGCCGCGTGTACGAGGGCAATCAGGTCGCCTGCGTCTACAACGCGGCCGACAAAGCCACCGAGGACCTGGTGCGCGAGGCCGACGTCGAGGAGGGCTGCCGGGCCATCGGATTCACGCTCGGCACGCCCGGCCCCTCCCAACTCGGTGTGGTGGACGGCATCCTGGTCGACCGCGCCTTCGTCGAGAACCGGCAGAAGAACGCCCAGGAACTCGCCGAGGTCTCGGACGTGAACCCGCCGGCCCCGCACAACATCGCCAACGCCCTCGCGGCCGCCGCCCTCGCCCGCGCCTACGGGGTGCCCGCCGCCGCCGTACGCGACGGTCTGCGGGCCTTCACCCCGGACGCCCACCGCATCGCGCACGTCGCCGACGTGGACGGCGTGGCCTACATCGACGACTCCAAGGCCACCAACACGCATGCGGCGGGAGCCTCGTTGGCGGCGTACGAGTCGATCGTGTGGATCGCCGGCGGACTCGCCAAGGGAGCCACCTTCGACGAACTCGTCGCCGGTGCCGCCGGGCGGCTGCGGGGCGTCGTGCTGATCGGCGCGGATCGCGCGCTGATCCGGGAAGCGCTCGCGCGACACGCGCCGGAAGTGCCGGTCGTCGACCTCGACCGGACCGACACTGGGGCGATGCTCGCCGCCGTCCGCGAGGCGCGGACGCTGGCACGGACGGGCGACACGGTGCTGCTGGCGCCGGCCTGTGCGTCGATGGACATGTTCGTCAACTACAACAGGCGTGGGGACGCGTTCGCGGAGGCTGTGCGCGAACTGGCCGCCACGGACGGCTGACCCGGCCCGGCTTCGCCTGGCGGCGCCGGGTGCGACTGGGAGGGACGCGTGACACGGAACTGGTCGGTCGGCGGCGAGGGCGCCCCCGATGCCGAGTAGCCGTACGAGCCGTGCGCCCCTCCAGCGCGTCACCCGGCGGCCCCCCGTCCCCCGGCCGCCGCGCGAGAACCCCCTGCGGCGGCTGCACACCCGGGCGCGCAAGGCCTGGGACCGGCCGCTGACCGCGTACTACCTGATCCTCGGCGGCAGTCTGCTGATCACCGTGCTGGGGCTGGTGATGGTCTACTCGGCCTCGCAGATCACCGCCCTGCAGAAGTCGCTGCCCGGGACCTTCTTCTTCCGCAAGCAGTTCCTCGCGGCCTCGATCGGCACCTTGCTGCTGCTCGTGGCCTCGCGGATGCCGGTCAAGCTGCACCGCGCGCTGGCGTATCCGATCCTGGCCGGCTGTGTGTTCCTGATGGCCCTGGTTCAAGTGCCCGGGATAGGGCAGTCGATCAACGGCAACCAGAACTGGATCGCCCTGGGCGGCTCCTTCCAGATCCAGCCCAGCGAGTTCGGCAAGCTGGCGCTCGTGCTGTGGGGCGCCGACCTGCTGGCCCGCAAGGAGGACAAGCGGCTGCTCACCCAGTGGAAGCACATGCTGGTGCCGCTCGTTCCGGTGGCGTTCCTGCTCCTCGGGCTGATCATGCTCGGGGGTGACATGGGCACCGCGATCATTCTCACGGCGATCCTGTTCGGCCTGCTGTGGCTCGCGGGCGCCCCGACACGGCTCTTCGCGGGCGTGCTGTCGGTCGCCGGTCTCCTCGGGTTCGTCCTGATCACCACCAGCGAGAACCGGATGGCCCGCCTGGCCTGCATCGGAGCCACCGAGCCCCGGACGGACGGCGCCGACTGCTGGCAGGCCGTGCACGGCATCTACGCCCTGGCCTCGGGCGGAATCTTCGGCTCCGGGCTCGGTGCCAGTGTGGAAAAATGGGGCCAACTCCCGGAAGCGCACACCGACTTCATCTTCGCCGTCACCGGTGAGGAACTGGGTCTCGCGGGGACGCTGTCGGTGCTCGCCCTCTTCGCGGCTCTAGGCTATGCGGGTATCCGCGTGGCCGGACGCACGGAGGACCCCTTCGTCAGGTATGCCGCGGGAGGCGTGACCACCTGGATCACCGCTCAGGCAGTGATCAACATCGGTGCGGTGCTCGGTCTGCTGCCGATCGCCGGAGTCCCGCTCCCGCTGTTCTCCTACGGGGGATCCGCCCTGCTGCCGACCATGTTCGCCATCGGGTTGCTGATCGCGTTCGCGCGCGACGAACCCGCTGCGCGGGCGGCGCTTGCGATGCGGCAACCTCGCTTTGGTAGAAAACGGGGCGGCGGTCCTTCGGGGCCCGGGAGATGGAACACGATGCGACGGCGTGTCTCGGCACGTTCGTCCGGAGAGCGGTGAATTTCGGTGCATGTCGTACTCGCCGGTGGCGGAACCGCCGGTCACATCGAGCCCGCGCTCGCCCTCGCGGACGCCCTGCGCAGGCAGGACCCGACCGTGGGCATCACGGCCCTGGGCACGGAGCGTGGCCTCGAGACACGCCTCGTCCCCGAGCGCGGCTACGAGCTCGCGCTGATCCCCGCCGTACCCCTGCCGCGCAAGCCCACCCCCGAGCTGATCACGGTGCCCGGCCGGCTGCGCGGCACGATCAAGGCGACCGAGCAGATCCTGGAGCGCACCAAGGCGGACGCGGTCGTCGGCTTCGGCGGCTACGTCGCCCTGCCCGGCTACCTGGCCGCCAAGCGGCTCGGCGTGCCGATCATCGTCCACGAGGCCAACGCCCGTCCCGGCCTCGCCAACAAGATCGGCTCCCGCTACGCCGCCCAGGTAGCCGTCTCCACCCCGGACAGCAAGCTCCGCGACGCCCGCTACATCGGCATCCCGCTGCGCCGCTCCATCGCCACCCTCGACCGGGCCGCAGTGCGCCCCGAGGCCCGCGCGCTGTTCGGCCTCGACCCCAACCTGCCGACCCTGCTGGTCTCCGGCGGCTCCCAGGGCGCGCGCCGGCTCAACGAGGTCGTCCAGCAGGTCGCGCCCTACCTCCAGCAGGCCGGGATCCAGATCCTGCACGCGGTCGGCCCGAAGAACGAACTGCCGCAGGTGCACCAGATGCCGGGTATGCCCCCTTACATCCCGGTACCGTACGTGGATCGGATGGACCTCGCGTACGCCGCGGCCGACATGATGCTCTGCCGCGCGGGCGCGATGACCGTCGCCGAACTCTCCGCCGTCGGGCTCCCGGCCGCCTACGTCCCGCTGCCCATCGGCAACGGCGAACAGCGGCTGAACGCCCAGCCGGTGGTCAAGGCCGGCGGCGGGCTGCTGGTCGACGACGCGGAACTGACGCCCCAGTGGGTGCAGCAGAACGTGCTGCCCGTCCTCGCCGACCCGCACCGGCTGTACGAGATGTCCCGCGCCGCCAGCGAGTTCGGCCGCCGGGACGCCGACGACCTGCTCGTCGGGATGGTGTACGAGGCGATCGCGTCGCGCCGCGGACACCACTAGCGAACGGATCGGCGAGTGAGCCGAAGGGGCGTGTCGGTGTCGAGCGGTCGAGCGCGTGGAGGTCCGAAGGGCTGAGCGCGGTCGGCCGCTCGACACCGACCGAGGCGCCCCGGAGGTGAACCGAGCCAGGAGAGGGAGTGCGCGTGGCCGGACCGACCAGCACCGTCGAGCGCGGCGCGGACGAGGATCTGGACTCCGGCCCGCCGCCCCGGCGGCGACTCCCCGGCCCCCGGGCGCTCATCGCCGCCGCGGTCGCCCTGGTCCTGATCGGAGGTGCCTCCGTCTGGACCCTGTACGGCTCCTCATGGCTGAGGGCAGAGCGGGTCTCCGTGTCGGGCACCCGGGTGCTGACGGAGACCCAGGTGCGCGAGGCGGCCGACGTGCCGCTCGGCGACCCGCTGATCTCCGTCGACCTCGACGCGATCGAGTCGCGACTGCTCGCGAAATTGCCCCGCATCGACTCGGTCGAGGTAACTCGTTCCTGGCCCCATGGAATCGGGCTGAAAGTGAGTGAACGTACTCCGGTTCTGATTGTCGAAGCGGCCGGAAATTCGGGCAACTACGTCGAAGTAGACGCGAAAGGTGTGCGTTTTGCCACGGTTTCACGCGCCCCGGAAGGCGTTCCTCTCCTGGAATTGACCGTCTCCAGGTCCGGTTCGTCCGCCGCCAGTCTGCGGCGGTTCGGCGAGGACCGGCTCGTACGGGAGGCCGTGCGGGTAGCCGACGCGATTCCGGCCGCCATCGCGCACCAGACCCTGGTCGTCAAGGTCCGCTCCTACGATGCCATCTCGCTGGAGCTGAGCGGGGACCGTACGGTCGCCTGGGGGAGTGCCGAGAGGGGGCGCGCGAAGGGCCGCGCGCTCACCGCCCTGATGAAAGCGGCGCCCGATGCGGGGCACTTCGACGTGAGTGTCCCCACCGCCCCCGCGTCATCAGGGAGTTGACGCGCATCCGTGCAGGCCAGCACCCTGGTTGGGCACCGCTACGGCTGATCACATAGGGTGAAAAGAAAAACGGGAGGTTCGGCGTGTTCGTTGAACGCGCGCCACTTGTCGACTTAGTGTCCTGTTCGGAAGAGTCCAAGGAACAGTCACACTGGTAACCCTAAACTTCAGCGTTAGGGTTCGGGTCGGCGTTCGGACCGTCCCACTTCGGCATCAGTCGTCGGCTCGCGGGTACCCCGCGAAGCGGCGACACGTAACTCGAGGCGAGAGGCCTTCGACGTGGCAGCACCGCAGAACTACCTCGCAGTCATCAAAGTCATCGGTGTCGGCGGCGGTGGTGTCAATGCCATCAACCGGATGATCGAGGTCGGTCTCAAGGGCGTCGAGTTCATCGCCATCAACACCGACGCGCAAGCTCTGTTGATGAGCGACGCCGACGTCAAGCTCGACGTCGGCCGGGAACTCACCCGCGGACTCGGCGCCGGCGCCAACCCGGCCGTCGGCCGGAAGGCCGCCGAGGACCACCGCGAGGAGATCGAGGAGGTCCTCAAGGGGGCCGACATGGTCTTCGTGACGGCCGGCGAGGGTGGCGGCACCGGCACCGGCGGCGCGCCCGTCGTGGCCAACATCGCCCGCTCCCTCGGCGCCCTCACCATCGGCGTGGTCACCCGCCCGTTCACCTTCGAGGGCCGCCGCCGCGCCAACCAGGCCGAGGACGGCATCGCCGAGCTGCGCGAAGAGGTCGACACCCTCATCGTCATCCCGAACGACCGGCTGCTGTCCATCTCGGACCGCCAGGTCTCCGTGCTGGACGCGTTCAAGTCGGCCGACCAGGTCCTGCTCTCCGGTGTCCAGGGCATCACCGACCTGATCACGACCCCCGGTCTGATCAACCTCGACTTCGCCGACGTCAAGTCCGTCATGTCCGAGGCCGGTTCGGCCCTCATGGGCATCGGCTCGGCCCGCGGCGACGACCGCGCGGTGGCCGCCGCCGAGATGGCGATCTCCTCGCCGCTGCTGGAGGCCTCCATCGACGGCGCCCGTGGCGTCCTGCTCTCCATCTCCGGCGGCTCGGACCTCGGTCTGTTCGAGATCAACGAGGCCGCCCAGCTGGTCAGCGAGGCCGCGCACCCCGAGGCCAACATCATCTTCGGTGCGGTCATCGACGACGCCCTCGGCGACGAGGTCCGGGTCACGGTCATCGCGGCCGGCTTCGACGGCGGCCAGCCCCCGGCCAAGCGGGACAACATCCTCGGCTCGGCCGCGGCCAAGCGCGAGGAGCCCGCTCCGGCGCGGCCCGCCGAGAACCGCCCGTCCTTCGGCTCCCTCGGCAGCGTCAAGCCGAAGGAGGAGCCGCCGGCGCCCGCCCCGGAACCGGTGAACGAGGTTCCGGTCGCCCCGCCGGTCCCGCCGTCCCGGTCCTACTCGGACAGCGCCGCGGAGGAGCTGGACGTGCCGGACTTCCTCAAGTGATAGGACGGCGCGAGAACGTGAGCGGCGCGCACTTCGCCTTCACCGACAGGTGGGGCGGGGTGAGCGCCGCTCCGTATGAGGAGCTCAATCTCGGGGGGGCGGTCGGGGACGACGCGTCCGCCGTGACGACCAACCGGGAGCTGGCGGCCAAGTCGCTGGGTCTGGAACCCGACCGGGTCGTCTGGATGAACCAGGTGCACGGCGCGGATGTCGCCGTGGTCGACGGACCGTGGGAGTCCGGTTCCGGTACTGCTTCCGGCACTGGTCCCGGCTCCGCCACCGGTGACATTCCGTCCGTCGACGCGATCGTCACCACCCGGCGCGGTCTCGCGCTCGCCGTCCTCACCGCCGACTGTGTGCCCGTACTGCTGGCCGACCCCGTCGCCGGGGTCGTCGCCGCCGCTCACGCGGGCCGGCCCGGCATGATCGCCGGGGTCGTCCCCGCGGCCGTACGGGCCATGACCGAACTCGGCGCCGACCCCGCCCGGATCGTCGCCCGCACCGGACCCGCCGTCTGCGGCCGGTGTTACGAAGTGCCCGAGGCGATGCGCGCCGAGGTGGCCTCCGTCGAGCCGGCGGCGTACGCCGAGACCAGTTGGGGCACGCCCTCCGTGGATGTGTGCGCCGGAGTGCACGCACAACTGGAGCGCCTCGGGGTGCACGACCGGGAGCAGTCGCCCGTGTGCACGCTGGAGTCGCGCGATCACTTCTCGTACCGTCGCGACCGCGCCACAGGGCGACTCGCGGGATATGTCTGGCTGGACTGAGGGGCATGACCGACCGTAAGGCTCAACTCGCCGGAAATCTGGCGAAGGTGGAGGAGCGCATCGCCGCGGCCTGCGTGGCCGCGGGCCGCAAGCGGGACGAGGTGACCCTGATCGTGGTCACCAAGACCTACCCGGCGAGCGATGTGCGGATCCTGTCGGAACTCGGTGTGCGCCACGTCGCCGAGAACAAGGACCAGGACGCGGCGCCCAAAGCGGCCGAATGCTCGGATCTGCCCCTTGTGTGGCACTTCGTGGGCCAGTTGCAGACCAACAAGGTCCGTTCTGTGGTGCGTTACGCGGATCTCGTGCAGTCCGTCGATCGTTCCAGGCTTGTCACGGCTCTGTCGAAAGAAGCCGTTCGGGTCGGACGTGAGGTGGGATGTCTCATCCAGGTCGCGCTCGACGCCGACGAGAGCGGCCGGGGAGAGCGGGGAGGTGTCGGCCCGGGCGGAATCGAAGAGCTGGCCGACCTCCTGGCCCGGTCGCCGGGGGTGCGGGTCGATGGTCTGATGACCGTCGCGCCGCTCACCGGGCAGTACGCCGGACGCCAACGGGCCGCGTTCGAGCGGTTGATGGATTTGTCGACCGACCTGCGCCGAGCCCATCCGGCTGCGAACATGGTCTCCGCAGGGATGAGTGCGGACCTCGAGGATGCCGTGGCGGCCGGAGCGACACATGTACGCGTCGGCACTGCGGTACTCGGAGTCCGTCCCGGGCTCGGGTAACGTCGCCAAGAAGTCGGACCACAGCAGAAAATATGGTCATTCCGTCGAGAGGCGGGCGCAACGACCTCGTGGATCGCGGGCACTTGGGAAGTCGTCAGTCGATCCACCACAGAGCGGAGGACTCAGAGCATGGCCGGCGCGATGCGCAAGATGGCGGTCTACCTCGGCCTCGTGGAGGACGATGGGTACGACGGCAGGGGATTCGACCCCGATGACGACTTCGAGCCCGAGCTCGATCCGGAGCCCGAGCGGGACCACCGCCGGCACGAGCCGGTGCACCAGTCGCACCAGTCACATCAGTCCCAAAGGGATGAATCGGTGCGAGTGGTGCAGCCCCCGGTGCAGCGCGAGCCGGTGTCGCACGCCACTTCGCTCCCCGCGGAATCGGTGCGACCCGCCCGGATCGCACCCGTGGCGTCCATCACACAAGAACGTTCGAGTCTGGAGAAGAACGCACCGGTGATCATGCCCAAGGTCGTGTCCGAACGAGAGCCTTACCGGATCACCACGTTGCACCCGCGGACCTACAACGAGGCCCGTACCATCGGGGAACACTTCCGTGAGGGCACCCCGGTGATCATGAATCTGACTGAGATGGACGACACAGATGCGAAGCGACTTGTCGACTTTGCGGCCGGTTTGGTGTTTGGTCTTCACGGCAGCATCGAGCGGGTGACGCAGAAGGTGTTCCTGTTGTCGCCTGCTAACGTCGATGTCACGGCGGAGGACAAGGCCCGCATCGCAGAGGGCGGGTTCTTCAACCAGAGCTGAGACGTACGACCGAAAACAGCGGTAGAGCAACACGGCATTGGGGAGAGGGAAACACCGGACATGAGCGTGGTCTTGACGATCCTCTACATCGCGCTGACGGTGTTCTTCATCGTGTTGATCTTCCGGTTGGTCATGGACTACGTCTTCCAGTTCGCCCGCTCATGGCAACCCGGCAAGGCGATGGTGGTCGTTCTGGAGGCCACATACACTGTCACCGATCCACCGCTCAAGCTTCTGCGGCGGTTCATTCCGCCGCTGCGTCTCGGGGGCGTGGCGCTCGACCTGTCCTTCTTCGTGCTGATGATCATCGTTTTCATCCTGCGTGCGGTGGTAGCCAGCGGGATGGGAGCGGTGTGAGAGATGCGGTCTTGCCGAATGCCGACGACTACGTTGAGGTGAAGAGATGCCGTTGACCCCCGAGGACGTGCGGAACAAGCAGTTCACGACCGTCCGCCTCCGAGAAGGCTATGACGAGGACGAGGTCGATGCCTTCCTCGATGAGGTCGAAGCCGAACTGACGCGCCTGCTCCGCGAGAACGAGGACCTGCGCGCCAAACTGGCCGCGGCCACGCGCGCCGCTGCCCAGAACCAGCAGAACATGCGCAAGCCGCCGGAGCCGCAGGACCAGCAGGGCGGCATGCAGCAGGGCGGTATGCAGCAACAGGGCGGTATGCAGCAACAGGGCGGTATGCAGCAACAGGGCGGTATGCAGCAGCAGGGTATGCGAGGTCCCGGTGGACCCGTACCCGCCGGCATATCGGGCCCGCCGCAGCAGATGGGGGGCCCCATGGGTGGCCCGCCCCAGCTGCCGAGCGGTGCTCCGCAGCTGCCCGCCGGCCCCGGTGGGCAGCAGGGTCCCGGCCCGATGGGTCAGGGGCCGATGGGCCAGGGCCCGATGGGTCAGGGCCAGATGCAGCCGCAGATGGGCCAGGGCCAGATGGGCCAGGGTCCCATGGGCGGCCAGCCTCCCATGCAGCAGATGGGTGGCCCGATGGGCGGGCCCATGGGTGGTCCGATGGGCGGCCCCGGGCAGGGCCCCGGCGGCGACAGTGCCGCCCGCGTGCTCTCGCTGGCCCAGCAGACCGCCGACCAGGCGATCGCCGAGGCCCGTTCCGAGGCCAACAAGATCGTCGGTGAGGCCCGTAGCCGCGCCGAGGGTCTGGAGCGGGACGCCCGCGCCAAGGCTGACGCGCTGGAGCGGGACGCGCAGGAGAAGCACCGTGTCGCGATGGGCTCCCTGGAGTCCGCCCGCGCCACGCTGGAGCGCAAGGTCGAGGATCTGCGTGGCTTCGAGCGCGAGTACCGTACGCGTCTGAAGTCCTACCTGGAGTCGCAGCTGCGTCAGCTGGAGACCCAGGCGGACGACTCGCTGGCCCCGCCGCGCACCCCGGCGACCGCGTCGCTGCCGCCGTCCCCGGCGCCCTCCATGGCTCCGGCCGGCGCGAGCGCCCCGTCGTACGGTGGCAACCCGGGCGGCATGGGTGGAGGCATGGGCGGTGCCCCGGCTCCGGCTGCGCCCTCCTACGGCAGTCAGCAGCAGATGTCTCCGGCCATGACCCAGCCGATGGCTCCGGTCCGGCCGCAGGGCCCCTCCCCGATGGGGCAGGCTCCCTCGCCGATGCGTGGGTTCCTCATCGACGAGGACGACAACTGACGATTACTGGTACGCCGTAGGCGTCGGCAGCGTTCAGGGCGGGGCCCCGGATTTTGATCCGGGGCCCCGCCCTTTTGCTGTGCGCGGCTGCCGTGTGCGGCCGGGGTGTGGTGGGTGTTTGTTCGGGGGGCGAGGGCGAGGGCGGGGGCGGGGCGTGGAGGGGGCAGATGTTCTGCGTACGCAACGCCGAAGGCCTGGGGCGCCGAGATTCTCGGGCTCCAGGCCTTCGGGGTGCCCGGTGGTTGGTGCTGGGCGGGTTGGGGTGCTTACCGGCGCTGACAGGGTGCCGCTGCGCCCACCCTCCCCCACTCTCGACTTCGCTCGAGCGGGAGGTACCCCCATCGCCCCAGCGGCACGACTGCCCGCAGCTGCCACAGCCACCCCAGCTGGGGCAGCTGCGGTGGCTGAGGCGGTTAGGGCGGCTGCGGCACGACTGCCCGCACCTAAGGGCGGCTGGGGCGGCGGCTGGGACGGCTCCTGCGGCACGGCTGCCCGCAGCTAGTGCAGCTAGTGCAGCTGGGGCGGCTGCGGTGGCTCAGTTGGGGTGGCTGCTGCGGGCGTGCGCCGGCCGGAAGGTTCGGGCGGCGCACGTCGGCAGGTGTCGGCGGTCAGACCTTGCGCAGGCTGAAGGTCAGCGTCAGTGCCTCGTCCGTGAAGGGCTTGCCGAACGTGTCGTCGGCCTCGCCGGAGGCGAAGTCCGTCGCGAGGACCTCGTCCGCGATCAGACCCGAGTGCTCGGTCAGCGCCGCGGACACCGCCGGGTCCGTCGCCGTCCAGCGGAGCGCGATCCGGTCGGCCACGTCGAGGCCGCTGTTCTTGCGGGCCTCCTGGATGAGCCGGATGGCGTCCCGGGCGAGGCCGGCCCGGCGGAGTTCCTCCGTGATCTCCAGGTCGAGGGCGACCGTCGCACCGGAGTCGGAGGCCACCGACCAGCCCTCGCGGGGGGTCTCCGTGATGATGACCTCGTCGGGGGCGAGGGTGACGGTCTCACCGTCGACCTCGACCGTCGCCGTGCCCTCGCGCAGGGCCAGGGACAGGGCGGCCGCGTCGGCGTTCGCCACGGCCTTGGCCACGTCCTGGACGCGCTTGCCGAAGCGCTTGCCCAGCGCGCGGAAGTTGGCCTTGGCGGTGGTGTCCACCAGCGAGCCGCCGACCTCGGAGAGGGAGGCCAGCGAGCTGACGTTCAGCTCTTCCGTGATCTGCGCGTGCAGCTCGGGGTCGAGCGCGTCGAAGCCCGTCGCGGCCACCAGGGCGCGGGACAGGGGCTGACGGGTCTTGACACCGGACTCCGCGCGCGTGGCCCGGCCCAGCTCCACCAGGCGGCGGACCAGGACCATCTGCTTCGACAACTCGGGGTCGATCGCGGAGAGGTCCGCCTCGGGCCAGGAGGCCAGGTGCACGGACTCGGGGGCGCCCGGGGAGACCGGGACGACCAGGTCCTGCCAGACCCGCTCGGTGATGAACGGGGTCAGCGGGGCCATCAGCTTGGTGACCGTCTCGACGACCTCGTGCAGGGTGCGCAGCGCGGCCTTGTCGCCCTGCCAGAAGCGGCGGCGCGACCGGCGCACGTACCAGTTGGACAGGTCGTCGACGAACGCCGAGAGGAGCTTTCCGGCGCGCTGGGTGTCGTACGCCTCCAGGGCCCCGGTCACCTGGTCGGTGAGGGCGTGGAGCTCCGAGAGCAGCCAGCGGTCCAGGACCGGGCGGTCGGCGGGGGCCGGGTCCGCCGCGCTGGGCGCCCAGTTCGACGTGCGGGCGTACAGGGCCTGGAAGGCGACCGTGTTCCAGTACGTGAGGAGCGTCTTGCGGACGACCTCCTGGATGGTGCCGTGGCCGACCCGGCGGGCCGCCCAGGGGGAGCCGCCGGCGGCCATGAACCAGCGGACGGCGTCGGCGCCGTGCTGGTCCATGAGCGGGATCGGCTGCAGGATGTTGCCCAGGTGCTTGGACATCTTGCGGCCGTCCTCGGCGAGGATGTGGCCGAGGCAGACGACGTTCTCGTAGGAGGACTTGTCGAAGACCAGGGTGCCGACGGCCATCAGCGTGTAGAACCAGCCGCGGGTCTGGTCGATGGCCTCGCTGATGAACTGGGCCGGGTAGCGGGACTCGAAGAGTTCCTTGTTCTTGTACGGGTAGCCCCACTGCGCGAACGGCATCGAGCCCGAGTCGTACCAGGCGTCGATGACCTCCGGGACGCGCGTGGCCGTGCCGCCGCAGCCGTCCTGGGGGCAGGGGAAGGTGACCGCGTCGATGAACGGGCGGTGCGGGTCCAGCTCCGACTGGTCGGTGCCGGAGAGCCGGCTCAGCTCCTCACGGGAGCCGACGCAGGTCAGGTGGTTCTCCTCGCAGCGCCAGATCGGCAGCGGGGTGCCCCAGTAGCGGCTGCGGGAGAGCGCCCAGTCGATGTTGTTGTTCAGCCAGTCGCCGAAGCGGCCGTGCTTGACCGAGTCCGGGAACCAGTTGGTCTTCTCGTTCTCCTGGAGGAGGCGGTCCTTGACGGCGGTGGTGCGGATGTACCAGGACGGCTGCGCGTAGTAGAGGAGCGCGGTGTGGCAGCGCCAGCAGTGCGGGTAGCTGTGCTCGTACGGGATGTGCCTGAAGAGCAGGCCACGCTGCTGGAGGTCCTCGGTGAGCTTTTCGTCCGCCTTCTTGAAGAAGACGCCGCCGACGAGGGGGACGTCCTCCTCGAAGGTGCCGTCGGGGCGGACCGGGTTCACCACGGGCAGGCCGTACGAGCGGCAGACCTTGAGGTCGTCCTCACCGAAGGCGGGGGACTGGTGGACCAGACCCGTACCGTCCTCGGTCGTCACGTACTCGGCGTTGACGACGTAGTGCGCCTCGGCCGGGAACTCCACGAGCTCGAACGGACGTTGATAGGTCCAGCGCTCCATCTCGGCGCCGGTGAAGGTCTGGCCGGTGGTCTCCCAGCCCTCGCCGAGCGCCTTGGCGACGAGCGGCTCGGCGACGACGAGCTTCTCGCTGCCGTCCGTGGCGACCACGTAGGTGACCTCGGGGTGGGCGGCGACCGCGGTGTTGGACACCAGCGTCCACGGCGTGGTCGTCCACACCAGGAGCGCTGCCTCACCGGCGAGCGGACCGGAGGTGAGCGGGAAACGGACGTACACCGAGGGGTCGACGACCGTCTCGTAGCCCTGCGCCAGCTCATGGTCCGACAGGCCGGTGCCGCAGCGGGGGCACCAGGGGGCGACGCGGTGGTCCTGGACCAGCAGGCCCTTGTTGAAGATCTCCTTGAGCGACCACCAGACGGACTCGACGTACTCGGGGTCCATGGTCCGGTAGGCGTCGTCGAGGTCGACCCAGTAGCCCATGCGGGTCGTGAGCTCGGTGAAGGCGTCGGTGTGCCGGGTCACCGAGTCACGGCACTTGGCGTTGAACTCGGCGATGCCGTACGCCTCGATGTCCTTCTTGCCGTTGAAGCCGAGTTCCTTCTCGACCGCCAGCTCCACGGGGAGGCCGTGGCAGTCCCAGCCGGCCTTGCGGGCCACGTGGTAGCCGCGCATCGTGCGGAAGCGGGGGAAGACGTCCTTGAAAACGCGCGCCTCGATGTGGTGGGCGCCCGGCATGCCGTTGGCGGTGGGCGGACCCTCGTAGAACACCCACTCGGGGCGGCCCTCGGACTGCTCCAGGCTCTTGGCGAAGATCTTCTGCTCGCGCCAGAAGTCGAGCACAGCGTGCTCGAGCGCGGGCAGATCGACCTGGGCGGGCACCTGGCGGTACGTCGGCTCTGTCATGAGCGGGCTTCCTCCAACGGACTTGCTGCCTTCCGTCGGAGGGACGAGAGCTTCGATCCTTTGTACGCCGTGTGCGGCGCGCTCCCGCGGTACCACCCTCCTTGGCCCGCCTGTGCGCCGTGTGCGCCGGTGAGCCCCCTCATTGAGGTCGCGATGCCGGGTCTACTCGCCACGTCCCACGGACTGCGCCATGCGGTGCGGCTTTCTTCCGGCGGCTCCGGGGTGATCTTCACATCGCGCTCGCCCCCGGGCTTCCACCGTCCCCGGGTCGCTCTGGGCTGCGTACGACGCTACTCGTCCCCATCCACGCTTCTCGCTCCGCCCAGTGTACGGCGCCGTACGGACAGCGGCCGACCGGATTTCCGGCGGCGGTGGGAGGGGCTCGGCGGAACCTCGGCCGGGGTTGTCGGGCGGGAGCGGGGTGACCTGCGCGATGACCCGAATGGAGCGGGTGGGGCGTCCGGATCCTGGGACGTGCGGCGCGGCGGAATACCCGGCGGGGAGCTGGGCACAACGCTTGCAGGCTCGTCGCGCGACGGTGGTGGGGCGGGCGGAATGGGTGGTCTGCCCCGTTGCCGCGGGACTCGGGTCGATTTATCGTCCCAGCACGATACGCGTGCAAGATCACAATATGTGAAGGGGCGCGGCCATGGTGGCGAAGAAGACCGCCGTACAGCAGTCGGCGTCCGGCAGATCCACGGTGGCCTCCGGCGGCGGGGACGAGGGGCAGAAGGCCGCGGCGGTGAAGGCGGCCGGCAAGAAGAGGGTGGCGAAGAAGGCGGTGGCCACGAAGGCGGTGGCGAAGAAGGCGGGGGCGAAGAGCGCGGTGAGCAGGAAGACCGCCGTGACCAGGAAGACCGCGGCCGAGAAGTCGGGCGCGAGCGAAGCGGCCGCCGAGAAATCGGCCGCCGGTAAATCGGTAGCCGAGAAGTCGGGCGTCGGGAAGTCGGGCGTCGGCAAGTCGGCGGGCAGGAAGTCGGTCGGTGGTGAGTCGGCCGTCGGGAAGACCGCGGCCAAGAAGACGACGGCCAAGAAGAGCACCTCTGCGACGAAGAGCACGGTCAAGAAGGCGGGCGCGGCCGAGGCCGCCGAGACGACGGGAGCCACGACGGTGGTTGCGAAGAACACTCCTGGTACGGCTACGGCGGCGAAGAAGAAGCCCACCGCCGTCCCCAAGGCACGGCCCGCCGCGGTGGAGCCCGGCGAGCTCGCGGTACGCCCCGGCGAGGACCCCTGGAGCCCCGACGAGGTGGCCGAGGCCAGGACGGAGCTGCAGTCCGAGGCGATGCGGCTGAGGACCGAGCTGGAGGCCTCCGAGCGGGCTCTGACGGGCCTGATGCGGGACTCCGGGGACGGTGCGGGCGACGACCAGGCCGACACCGGGGCGAAGAACATCACGCGCGAGCACGAGCTGTCCCTCGCCCACAACGCGCGCGAGATGCTCGACCAGACCGAGCGTGCCCTCGACCGGCTCGCCTCGGGCACCTACGGGCTCTGCGAGAACTGCGGCAATCCGATCGGAAAGGCGCGAATGCAGGCGTTCCCCCGGGCCACACTGTGCGTCGAGTGCAAGCAGAAGCAGGAACGCCGCTAGTGATCGCCGACTGAGCCGCTGGTCCGCGGCGGGCGTGTCGTACCTTTGTCCTCAGTCAGGAACCTAGGTTGAGGGACTCACGTGGCAGAGGCGGAGCGCATCATCGGTACGCCGGACATTCCAGACGCGGCGGGGGCCGACCCGGAGCAGTCCGACGGCGGCGACGCCGCGGCGCAGCGGACCGAGACGGTGGCCGAGCCGCGCGGGCGGCGCCGGATCGCCGTGCTGTTCGGGGTCGCCGCGCTGGCGTACGCGCTCGACCTGGTCAGCAAGATGATCGTGGTCGCGAAGCTGGAGCACCACGAGCCGATCGAGATCATCGGTGACTGGCTGAAGTTCGAGGCGATCCGCAACGCGGGCGCGGCCTTCGGCTTCGGCGAGGCCTTCACGATCATCTTCACGGTGATCGCGGCGATCGTGATCGTGGTGATCGCCCGGCTCGCCCGCAAGCTCTACAGCCTGCCCTGGGCGATCGCGCTCGGTCTGCTGCTCGGCGGCGCGCTGGGCAACCTCACCGACCGGATCTTCCGGTCGCCGGGCGTCTTCGAGGGCGCGGTCGTCGACTTCATCGCGCCGAAGGGCTTCGCGGTCTTCAACCTCGCGGATTCGGCCATCGTGTGCGGCGGCATCCTGATCGTGCTGCTGTCGTTCCGGGGGCTCGACCCGGACGGGACCGTCCACAAGGACTGACCCCACCGGGGACGAGGGGCCCAGGCGGGACGGAAGCGGGACCAGGCGGGGGCCGACCGGGTTTTCCACAGGCGCGGTCGGGCGTGTCGTGACGGTCCGGCATACTCGTCGGGTGAGCACGATTCCCGAGATCCGTACCCTGCCCGTGCCCGACGGCCTGGAGGGCGAGCGTGTCGACGCCGCCATCTCCCGCATGTTCGGCTTCTCCCGTACCAAGGCGGCCGAGCTCGCCGCCGCGGGGAAGGTCACGGTCGACGGGTCGGTGGTCGGCAAGTCGGAGCGGGTGCACGGCGGGGCCTGGCTGGAGGTCGAGATGCCGCAGGCGCCCGCGCCGGTGCAGGTCGTCGCCGAGCCGGTCGAGGGCATGGAGATCGTGCACGACGACGACGACGTGGTCGTGATCGTCAAGCCGGTCGGTGTGGCCGCGCACCCCAGCCCGGGCTGGTCCGGGCCCACCGTGATCGGCGGTCTCGCCGCCGCCGGGTACCGGATCTCGACGTCCGGGGCCGCCGAGCGCCAGGGCATCGTGCACCGGCTCGACGTGGGCACCTCGGGCCTCATGGTGGTCGCCAAGTCGGAGTACGCGTACACCTCCCTGAAGCGCCAGTTCAAGGAGCGTACGGTCGACAAGCGGTACCACGCGCTGGTCCAGGGCCACCCCGATCCCACGAGCGGCACCATCGACGCGCCCATCGGACGGCACCCCAACCACGACTACAAGTGGGCTGTCATCGCCGAGGGCAAGCCGTCGGTCACGCACTACGACATGGTCGAGGCGTTCCGGGCCGCGTCCCTGCTCGACATCAAGCTGGAGACCGGGCGCACCCACCAGATCCGCGTCCACATGTCCGCCCACCGGCACCCCTGCGTCGGCGACCTCACGTACGGTGCCGACCCGACGCTCGCCAAGCGGCTCGGCATCACCCGGCAGTGGCTGCACGCCGTGCGGCTCGGCTTCGAGCACCCCGGGGACGGGAGCTGGGTCGAGTTCGAGTGCGACTACCCGGCGGATCTGCAGAAGGCCCTGGACAAGGTGCGCGAGGAGACGTACGCGTGAGTCCGCTCCCGGTGTCCTATGCGGTGCGCGTCGCCGACGATCCCGGCGACCGCGAGGCGTGCTTCGCGGTGCGCAAGGAGGTCTTCGTCGTCGAGCAGGGGGTGCCGGAGGACCTGGAGTACGACGCGTACGACGCCGGGGCCGTGCACGTCCTCGCCGTACGGGACGACGGGGTGCCCCTCGGGGCGGGGCGGCTGCTGTACGGGGAGGCCGCCGCCGGTAAGACCGGTGGGGCGCCCGGGGTCGGGTCCCTGGGGCGGCTCGCGGTCGTGGCGGGGGCCCGGGGGCTGGGCGTCGGGGTCGCGCTGGTGCGGGCCGTCGAGGAGGCGGCCCGGGAGCGCGGGCTGACCGCGGTGGACCTGGGGGCGCAGACACACGCGCTGGGTTTCTACGAGCGGCTGGGGTATGCGGCGTACGGGCCGGAGTTCCTGGACGCGGGCATACCTCATCGTGCGATGCGGCGCAGTCTTTGATGTGGCGCAGGCTTTGACGAGGCGCCGGCTTTAGCGTTCCGCGGTGCGGGTGGGGCACCCTGGGCATCCGGCCGGTCGTGATCGTCCAGCACCATCGGAGCGCCCCATGGATCAGTTGGCCCTGTTCTTCGTCCTGCTGGTGGGGGCCGTGGTCAGTGTGCCGGTGGGGGAGCGGCTGAAGCTGCCGGCGCCGGTGCTGATGACCTTGCTCGGTATCGCGCTGGCCATCCCCGGGTTCGTGCCCAACGTGGAGATCCCGCCGGACCTCATCCTGCCGCTGCTGTTGCCGCCGCTGCTGTACGCGGCGGTCCGGCGGACCTCCTGGCGGCAGTTCACGGCGAACCTGCGGCCGATCCTCCTGCTGGCCGTGGCGCTGGTGTTCGTGACCACCGCAGCGGTGGCCGCCATGGCGCACGCGATCGTGCCCGGACTGCCCATCGCGGCGGCCGTGGCGCTCGGCGCCCTCGTCGCGCCGCCCGACCCGGTGGCGGCGACCGCCGTGGCCGGGCAACTCGGGCTGCCGCGCCGCCTGGTGTCGATACTGGAGGGCGAGGGCCTCTTCAACGACGTCACGGCCATCGTGCTCTACCACGTGGCCATCGCCGCCGTCGTCAGCGGATCGTTCTCCTGGCCCAGCGCCGCGCTCCAGCTCGTGCTGTCCGCCGTCGTCGCCCTCGCCGTGGGCATCGGGCTCGGCTGGGCGGCCAACAAGCTGATGGACTTCCTGGAGGACGCGACGCTGCAGATCGGGCTGACCCTGCTCGTGCCGTACGCGTCGTACGTGATGGCCGAGGAGCTCCACGGGTCCGGGGTGCTCGCGGTGCTCACGACCGCGCTGTTCCTCGCGGAGTACGCGCTCGGCGCGGACGACGTCCTGACGCGGCTCGCTGGGCACACGGTCTGGGACGTCGTGGACACGCTGGTCACCGGTGTCGCCTTCGGGCTGATCGGGCTGGAGCTGCACAACGCGATCCGTACGGCGTCGGGGCGGTGGGGCGAGATGCTCGGCTGGGCGGCGGCCGTCGTGGCCGTCGTCGTGCTCGTACGGCTGCTGTGGTTGCTGCCGGCGACGTGGCTGGCGCGGCGGTTGCACGCGAAGCGGGACTACGACGAGGAGATCCCGATGTCGTGGCGCGAGACCGTGGTGATGTGGTGGTCGGGGATGCGGGGGGTGGCGTCCGTGGCGCTGGCGCTGGCCATTCCGTTGGAGACGGACAGTGGGGCGCCGTTCCCGGACCGGGACGAGATCGTGTTCATCGCGTTCGGGGTGATCATGGCGACGCTGGTGCTGCAGGGGCTGACTCTGCCGTGGCTGGTGCGGCGGTTGGGGGTGCGGGCGGACGAAGGGGCCGGGAAGGAGTTCGAGAAGGCGTTGGCCGTGCGGGCGGCGAAGGCGGCGAAGCGGCGGCTGAAGGAGATCGAGGAGACGGAGGAGCTGCCGGAGGAGATGTCCGAGCGGCTGCTGCGGCGGGCCTTCGAGATCGGGGTGCGGATCAGTCCGGAGGTGGGGGAGGAGGAGCGCCGCGAGGGGCACGAGCAGCGGGTGCGGCGGCTTCGCCGGATGCGGCGGATCCAGGGGGAGATGCTGAGCGCGGCTCGGCATGAGGTGCTGGCCGCGCGGAGTGAGGTGGGGGCGGATCCTGAGGTGGTGGACCGGGTGTTGCGGCACTTGGATGTACGGAGCCTGCGGTGAGCTGGGCGGCCCCCTCTGCCCACCCGCGCCCGCCTGTGGCTCCGTGGTGGTGAGGTGCGGGCTCTTTGGGCGGGCGGGTCACCGTCGGCGGCTGTGGGTTCGTTGTGGGGACGTGGGTGTGGGGCGGCTCCGGGGTCGGGGCCGCCCCACTGGTGGGTCGGTGTGAGGAGTGTTCAGCCTCGGCCGGGGGCCCGCGGGGGCTCGTGGACGCGGGCTCGGTTGGGGCGGGGGACCGTGCCGTCGCCGTTGTGGGAGTGGGGGTGGGTCGGGGGGAGGACCGCGTCGGCGGTGTTGACGCGGGGGAGGGCGTAGGGGTGGGTCTCGGTGAGCCAGTGGATGAGCTGCTCGCGGACGGAGACGCGGACGGTCCACAGGTCGTCCGGGTCCTTGGCGGTGACGAGGGCGCGGACCTCCATGGTGGAGGGGGTCGAATCGGTGACCGTCAGGTCGTAGTGGCGGCCGTCCCAGGCGGGGCAGGAACGCAGGATGTCGCGCAGCCGCTCGCGCATCGCGGCCAGCGGCGCGGCGTGGTCGACGTGCAGGAAGACCGTGCCGGTCATCTGCGCGCCGCCCCGGGACCAGTTCTCGAACGGCTTCGAGGTGAAGTACGACACCGGCATCGTGATCCGGCGCTCGTCCCAGGTGCGGACCGTCAGGAACGTGAGGGTGATCTCGTCGACCGTGCCCCACTCGCCCTCCACCACGACCACGTCACCGAGGCGGACCATGTCGCCGAAGGCGATCTGCAGCCCGGCGAAGAGGTTGCTCAGCGTGGACTGCGCGGCGATACCGGCGACGATGCCCAGGAGTCCGGCCGAGGCCAGCAGTGAGGCGCCGGCCGCGCGCATCGCCGGGAACGTCAGCAGCATCGCGGCCACGGCCACCACACCGACGATCGCCGAGACGACCCGCATGATGAGCGTCACCTGGGTCCGCACCCGGCGCACCCGGGCCGGATCGCGGTGGGCGCGTGCGTAACGGCTGTACGTCGTCTCCACTATCGCGGCCGCGATGCGGATCACCAGCCAGGCCGTGGCGCCGATCAGCACCAGCGTCAGGGTGCGCCCGATGGCGGTGCGGTGCTGCTCCAGCAGTTGCGCCTCGTCGTACGACGCTCTGAGGAAGGCCGCGCACAGGACCAGCTGGTAGGGGATGCGACCGCGGCGCAGCAGGCCCCACAAGGGAGTTTCGTGGTGCCGCTGGTCCGCCTTGCGCAGCAGCAGGTCGGTCGTCCAGCCGATGAGCAGCGTGAGGACGACCGAGCCACCGATGACGATCAATGGGCGGAGTAGGTTCTCCATGCCTTCGAACGTAACCGGCCGCGCGGGGTCATGAACATGTGACTTCGGCCGCGCTTTGGGTACGGGCGCCGGGGCCGGGCGGCGGACCCGTTGTCGGACCCGGCTGGCACCATGGCCCCATGAACATCATGCTCTTCCACTCGACCTACGGTCTGCGTGACGCCGTACGGCGGGCCGCAGACCGGCTGCGTGACGCCGGTCACGAGGTGTGGACCCCCGACCTCTTCGACGGCCGGACGTTCGACACGGTCGAGGAGGGCAGGGCCCTCAACCAGGAGCTGGGCCGGGAAGAACTCCTCAAGCGGGCGGTCCTGGCCGCCGCGCCCTACTCGGAGCGAGGGCTTGTCTACGCCGGCTTCTCGCTCGGTGCCGCCGTCGCGCAGACCCTCGCCCTGGGCGACAAGAACGCGCGCGGACTGCTGCTCCTGCACGGCACGTCGGACATCGCCGCCAACGCGTCCGTGGACGAGCTGCCCGTTCAACTGCACGTCGCCGAGCCCGACCCCTTCGAGCCCGACGACTGGCTGAGCGCCTGGTACCTGCAGATGCGCAAGGCCGGTGCCGACGTCGAGGTCTACCGCTACGCCGGCGCGGGCCACCTCTACACCGACCCCGACCTCCCCGACTACGACGAGGAGGCCGCCGAGGCCACCTGGCACGTGGCTCTCGGCTTCCTCGAAACCCTCTGAGGCCCGGGCGGGATCACACGGGGTCGTACGTCCGCTCCACTTTCTGCGTCCCGCTCCGCGTCCGGTACGACCGCGCCCAGGACGAGGTCGCGCCGGCCTTGGTGCGGTCGGACAGGACGTAGAAGTCCATCTGCGCCCGCGCGGCGGTGATGTCCAGGACGCCGTAGCCGTGCCGGTCGGTGTCGACCCAGTGGACATGCCGGTTGGCGGCGCGGATCAGCGGCGAGGCCACGGCGGAGACGGTGCCCTCGGGGACCTTGACGAGGTCGTCGAGGTTGTCGGAGGTGACCGACGTGACGACGAACTCGGTGGCGGCGGAGGCCGACAGCGGGTACGTACCGGCGTTGACCGGCACGTCGTTGGCCCAGGCCATGTGGATGTCGCCGGTGAGGAAGACGGTGTTGCGGATGGCGTTCTGCCGCAGATGGGCGAGGAGTTCGCGGCGGTCGTCGGTGTAGCCGTCCCACTGGTCCGGGTTGAGGGCGAGCCCCTCCTTCGGCAGACCGAGCAGCTCGGCGAGGGGTTCGAAGAGGTCGGCGGTGAGGTTGCCGAGGGCGAACGGGGCGATCATCACCGAGTTGCCGACCAGGCGCCAGGTCGTGTCGGAGGACTTGAGCCCGGCCTTCAGCCAGTCGAGCTGGGCCCGGCCCGTCAGCGTACGGTCCGGGTCGTCGACCTCGCCGTCGCCTATGCCCACCTGCTGCGACCGGAAGGAACGCAGGTCGAGCAGGGAGAGGTCGACGAGCTTGCCGAAGCGCAGCCGTCGGTAGGTGGTGCCCGCGACCGCCGGGCGCACCGGCATCCACTCGAAGTAGGCCTGCTTGGCCACCGACGAACGGGCCGCCCAGGCACCCTCCGTGCCCTCGGTGTGGTTCTCGGCGCCGCCCGACCAGGCGTCGTTGGCGATCTCGTGGTCGTCCCAGATGGCGACGACCGGTGCGGCCGCGTGCAGGGCCTGGAGGTCCGGGTCGGTCTTGTAACGGGCGTGCCGGACGCGGTAGTCGGCGAGGGAGAGGATCTCGTGGGCGGGCGCGTGGGGTCGTACGACCTTGTCGCGGGTGCCGTATTCGCCGGTGCCGTACTCGTAGATGTAGTCGCCGAGGTGGAGCCACGCGTCCAGGTCGCCGCGTGCGGCGAGATGACGGTAGGCCGCGAAGTAGCCGCCCTCCCAGTTGGCGCAGGACACCACGCCGAAGCGCAGGCCGGTGACGGCGGCGTCGGCGGCCGGGGCGGTGCGGGTGCGGGCGGCCGGGGAGTCGGTGCCGCCGGCCGAGAAACGGAACCAGTAGTCCGTGGCGGGCGCGAGGCCGCGTACGTCCGCCTTGACGGTGTGGTCGGAGGAGGCGCTCGCGGTCGTCGAACCCCTGGCGACGATCCGGGTGAACGCCTTGTCCAGGGCCACGGTCCAGCCGACCTCGACGTCCGGGCCGACACCGGAGCCGGGCAGCGCGGCGGCGGTGGGCGTCACCCGGGTCCACAGCAGGACACCGTCGGGCAGCGGATCACCGGAGGCGACCCCGTGCAGGAAGGCGGGGGACTCTGCCGCGCGCGCCGGCATCGCGGCCGCCAGCGGTGCCGCGAGGACGGCTCCGGCCGTGGCCGCCTTGACCACCGTACGGCGGCTCGGGGCGGACGAACTCGTGGGCTGAGTGGGGGAGTCGGGTCTGGAGTGAGATCTGCGACTGGTCACGGCCGATGAGATTACTGATGGGTAGGGCCGGATGTAAGGCAGAAGTCCTAAATCCGCTCAATGTTCAGACGGTCGTGCGTTGTTCGTCGGATCGCGCGCGGAGGGAGCGGACGAACAACACCCAAGTGGGCGGTCGTCGTGAGGGGTTGTCAGGGCTCCGGTGAGCCCGTGCCCGCGTCGGTCACCGGTCCTCGGCGTAGCGTCTGGCCAGGGCGATCAGGGCCGCGCGGTCGGCGCTGTCGGTGCGGTGGCGGAGGCTGGCGAGGTGCTTCTCGACCGTGCGGGGGGACAGGAAGAGGTGCTCGGCGATCTCCTGGTTGCCGAGCCGGGCGGCGAGCAGACGCAGCACCTCGTACTCCCGGGCGGTCACCCCCACGCGACGCAGTTCTCCCGGGATCGTGTCGTGGCCCTGGCGGCGGCGGGGCACGGGAGAGCCGGCGTCGCGCAGCAGGGCCCGGCACGCGGCGGACACACGGGTGGTGCCCCGCTCGTGGAAGTACTGCTCGGCGGCGCGCAGCCATTCGACGGGCCGGCCCCAGCCGTCGACGAGCGCGGCCTGGGCGCCCAGCCGCATGCAGAGGTGAGCCGCCAGGGGGATCGAGGCGGTGCCGGTCAGGGCCTCCTCCGCGGTCTTGGCGGCCTCGGCCGTCCGCCCTTCGCGGCCCAGCAGGACGGCCCGGGACCAGCCGGCGAAGGGACGGTCCCAGTGGACCTGGGCGAGCCGTTCGGCGGCGGGACCGTCGAGTTCGCCCCAGTCGGCCGTGCCGTGCAGGGTGCGCAGCAGGAGGTACGGGCCGAGGAAGCCGGTGACGCCACGGGTGCTGGGCAGGGCCCGCATGACGGCGTCAGCCTCGGTGAACTCGGCCAGCGCGCGGTCGGGTTCCTCCCGCAGCAGGGAGCAGATGCCCTGGGCCCAGCCCCACACGGAGGTGTCGGCGTACCCCCAGAGCGCCCCGGCGCTGCGCCCGGCGAGCGCGCGCTCCAGCGTGCGCAGGGTCGCGTCGAGCTTCTCGCGCTCCCCGAGTGAGGCCGCGATGATGCCGTCCACCCCGGCGCCGATCAACTCCACCTCGCGCAACCGCAGTCGGCCTGCCGTCTCCCGGAGGCGACGCGCGGACTCCGTGGCCCGGTCCTGTTCGTCGCGCAGAATGTGGGCGAGGGTCAGATGCATGTCGGCCCAGGCGGTCATGAGCACCGCGCCGGTGTCCTCGGCTGCCCCGCGCGCGGCGAGCAGCCGGTCCGTGCCGGTGAACCGGACGCGGTCGAGCACGCCCAGTTCCAGCAGACCGCGGATCCGCCACACCGGCAGCGCGTGTGCCTCGGCGGTGGCGACCAGCCGGGCGAACGCGTCCTCCGCCTCGCCCAGGTCCCGGGGGCGCAGGCAGTACCCGAGCATGTTGAGCGCCTTGCACGCCACCTCCGGCAGGCCCACCTCCTCGGCGGTCGCGACGGCACCCTCGGCGAGCGCGCGGGCGCTCTCCAGTCGGTCCGGGCGCTGCGAGTTGAGCACGAGGTGGGCGGCGACCGCGTCCAGGGCGGCGCGGGACGCCGGGTCGGGCGTGTCGCCGAGCAGGTCCCTCGCCCGCTGCACGGCGGTCAGGCCCTCCTCCCACTGCTGGGCGGTCGCCGCGGCCCGGGCCCGGGTCAGGAAGCCCGCCGCCCGACGGCCGGCCGGCGCGCCGGACACCGTCAGGACACGGTCCAGCCGGTCACCGAGTTCGGGTACGCGCCGTACGTCGCCGGTGAGGACGAGCGTGCCGAGCAGTTCCTCCAGCAGCCGGGCCACGGCCTCGGGAGGTGCGTCCGGCGTGTCGGCGATCAGTTCCAGGCCCCGGTCGAGGAGTTCGACGGCGGTCAGCAGCGCGCCTCGCGCGACGGCCTGCCGACCGGCCCGGGCGAGCATCACGGCCGCCCGCGCGGGCCGTCCCCCGGCGACACACAACTCCGCGGCGAGCCGGTACAGATCGTCGCCGGCGTCACCCGCGTCACCGGCGTCCTCACCGAGGGAGCGGTGGGGGGCGCGTGTCGGTGTGTCGGGGAGGTCGGCCGGCTCGGGCACGGGGTGCCGTTGGCCGGGTATGCCGGGTGACCTCGTGGCGGGGGCGTTGCCCGGGCCCGGCGTGTCGGGGGCCGGTGGGCTCGGGTCGTGTGGGCGTGTCGGGGTGCCCGGGGCGGCGTGCGTCCCGTCGGGGCCCGGTTCCCCGTCGCCCACCCTCCGCGCCCCCTCGATCGCGTCCGCCGCCGCCAGACACAGGGCCGCCCGTTCGGCGGGGAGCAGGCGGTGGGTGATGGCGTCGGCCGTCAGGGCGTGGCGGAAGGTGTGCCAGCCGGGGTCGGCGGGTGTGGTGGCGCCGGAGACGAGGTGGGCGCGGGAGGCGTGACGGAGTTGGGTGAGGGCGGTCGCGCGGTCCAGGCCGGCGGCGCGGGCGGCGATGTCGACGGGGAAGCGCCGGCCGAGGACCGCGGCCGCCTCCAGGAGGGCGACACCGGCGGGCGGCAGCTGGTCCACGCGTTGCAGGACGGCGGCGGCGACGGTGGCGGGGACCCCGGCGTCGAGGGAGCCGGTCACCGTCCAGCGGGAGTCCGTGCCCCGGACGAGACCGCCGCCGTCGACCATGGCGCGCAGCAGTTCCTCCACGACGAAGGGGACGCCCTCGGACACGGTGTGCAGCCGGTTCAGTACCGCGGTCGGGACGTCCTCGGCGGAGTCGTGGCCCAGGCAGCGGGCCGCCAGCTCGGCGGTGCCGGCCGGCCCGAGGCGGGCGAGGCGGACGGTCCGGGCCGTACGACGGGACGTGGCGGCCCCGGCGAGGTCGAGCGCCGGGCCGGACTCGCCGCGCAGGGTCGCCAGCAGGACCGTCCGCTGCCCGGCGAGGTTGTCCGTCAGGTAGTCGACGATGGCGAGCGTGTCGGCGTCCGCGTCGTGCAGGTCCTCCAGCACCAGGACGCAGCCGCCCTCCCGGCCGAGGACGTGCAGGAGTCGCAGCACCGCCTCGGCGTATCCGACGAGGGGCGCGCCGTCCTGCGGTGCCAGCCCGCACAGCCGGGTCAACAGCGGTTCATAGAGGCCCAGTTCACCGTCCGAGGGCGCCCCGTCGTCCCGTAACCCGGAGAACACCGCCTCCGCCAGGGGCCGCAGCGGCACCGCGCGCCCGGCGGACGCGGCTCGTCCGCGCAGGACACGTGCCCCGGCGTGCGCGGCGGCGGACGCGGCTTCCTCGACGAGCCGGGACTTGCCGATGCCGGGCTCGCCCAGCACGAAGACCGACGAACCCCGCCCCTCCCGGGCCGCCCGGACGACGGCCGCCAGGAGCTCGCGCTCCGCCTCCCGGCCGATCAGGGCGGGCGAGGACAGCGACGAGAACGACGGCTCCGCGGAGAACGGCGGCTCCAAAGAGAAAGACGACAACTCCAGGCCCCCTGCGCCCTGTTGGGATGGTCGTGGCAAAACCCCGCACGCCCCCGTACGCCTCGCGTACGTCCCCCGGCGTACGCCGGAGGCGCCGCCCCCGCACGCCAGTCCGTCGGCTATTCCTCGCACGCGTCATCGAGGCGCGTACAGAGTAGCCCCCAGTTTCACAGGGGCCGCACAACTACATGGGGGTTCTTCCCCGATACCCGGCGCCCCCGGGTCCGGCACGCTTCTGTCTCGGCAGGGCAGGGGGGACAGGGCATGACCCGGGGGGACATGCCCTGCCTGCTTCTTTTTCTTTGCGGCAGGGAGGTCGTCGATGCAGCGTGCCCGGGTGTGGGTCGCCGCCGGAGTGCTGGGCGTGGTCCTGTGCGGGTGCTCGTCATCCACCGGGAGCACCGGGAGCACCGGAAGCAGCGGGGGAGGCAGTGGCGGCGGGTCGTCCGCCGGTGCCGCCGCCGACGAACCGGAGGTGCCGCTGACCACCCAGGACCTGGAGCGGGTCTGCACGGACGGACTCGGCTTCGCGGGACTGCCGGCCTACGACCGTACGAAGAAGACCGTGCACCCGGCGCAGCTCATGAACAGCACCGGTGACGGCTGGAACAGCAGCGTGCCCGTCGACGGCGACTTCCCGAAGGGCTGGTTCCTCGGCTACGAGGACAAGCCGGCCCAGACGGAGCTGGTCGTCTGCCTCGAGCGCACCAAGGCCACCGCGACCGGCAAGGTCTGCGACATGGAGGCCGACGGCAAGCCGCTGAAGATCAAGACGTACAACACCTCGTACCGGCTGCGGGTCGTCGAGGCGCGCACCGGCAAGGAGCAGTACGCGTACAACGGCAAGGCCGAGTCCGACGAGTGCCCGGCCTACATCTTCACGTCCTCGGACGACGAGGACGCCGACAAGTACTACAACGAGGTCCGGTCCGAGGACTACCGGAAACGGATCAAGCCGTACATCGCGCCGTAGCCGTAGCCGTAGCCGTAGCCGTAGCGCGAGGCGGACGGGTGGGTGCCCGGGGGACGCGTCCCCCGGGCACCCACCCGTCTTGTGCTCGGCGCGGCACCTACTTGGTGACGCCCGCGTCCTTGAGCGCCTTCTCCCAGTCCGCGACCGAGGAGGGGTTGCTGATCGTCTTGTCGTTGATCTTGATGGTCGGGGTCGACTCGACCCCCTCGGCGTCGTCGAAGGACTTGCTCATCCGCATCGCCCAGGCGTCGTAGGTGCCCTTCTCGACCGCGTCCTGGAACTTCTTGTTGTTCTTCAGCGCGTCGACGGTGTTCGCGACCTTGATCAGATAGCTGTCCTTGGCGAACTCGTCGGTCGACTCCGACGGGTGGTACTTCGCGGAGTACAGCGCGGCCTTGTAGTCGAGGAAGGCCTCCGGGCTGACGTCCAGGGCGGCGCCGAGCGCGCTCAGCGCGTTCTTCGAGCCCTCGCCGGTGAGGTTGCCGTCCAGGAAGGTGCCGAGGGTGAAGGAGAGCTTGTAGTCGCCGTCCTCCATGCCCTTGTCGACGGTCTCGCCGACGGTCTGCTCGAAACTGGCGCAGGCCGGGCAGCGCGGGTCCTCGTACAGGTGGACCACGTTGTCGGACGTGGAGTCGCCGATCAGCACGGTGGTGCCGTTCTTGCCCGAGGTGTTGGCGGGGGCGACCACCGTGGCGTCGGCCGCCGCCTCCCACTTGGTGGGCTTGTTGTTCTGGACGACGGCGTAACCGATGCCGCCCGCTATCGCGAGAACCGCGACGATCGACGACGCCACGATCGCCTGGCGCCTGACCTTCGCGCGCTTGGCCTGACGCTCGCGCTCCAGACGCAGCCGCTCACGGGCCGCCGACTTCGCCGCGCTGCTGTTCCGCTTGCTCATAAGGGTGACTCCCTGGGAAACGCGCACCCGGGGTGCGCGGATGGGTAGGACGGGGATGTGCTCGTGCTCGGAAGGCGGTCACGCGAAGGTGACCGAGCACGGCGGTCCACGCCGTCCCAGGGAATGGGCGAAGAGAAGGGTGCGGGCGGTGGCCGTACGGTCCGCCACGCGCCGCGGCCGGTGCTCCGCCGGGGCGGGCCGCACCAGGACGGCGGCGACCGCGAGCAGCAGCGGCCGGAAACCGGCGGCGACCGCGGCGTCCAGCAGCTGGGCCAGCGCCCGCTCGCCCCGCCGCAGCCAGGCGGCGGCCAGCAGCCCCACGCCGACGTGCGCGGCGAGCAGCAGCCAGGCGGCGGTCGGACCGGCATCGGCCAGCAACGCGGCCGCCCGCTCGGAGTCGCCGGTGACCCGCGCCAGCGGCGCGCCGACACTGCCGCCGCACAGCACATCGAGCCCCAGCTGCCGCAGCGGACCGGTGACCGGACCGCCCGCTTCGCCGTAGCAGGCGTGCTGGCCCGCGGTGAACACCGTGTCGGCGGCCAGCTCCAGCGGGATCAGTACGGAGGCGATCCGCCCGAAGCCGCGCTCACGGCCGGCCAGCGCGTACGAGACGGCGAAGACGGCGGCGGTGATCGCGGCGACGGCGGTCAGCGGGAGCGGGACCCCGGACAGCAGCACGTGCGACGCGGTGCCGAGCGTCACGACGACAGCCGTGAACAGCGCCGCGCGTACGGCTCTGAAATGGGTCCCGGATATGTCCATGGCGTTGGAGAGTCTCCCACGGACACCCGTAAGGGACCGCTAAAAGGCCCCTGTGAGTGCCCGACGGGGATGGGGGCGGCTACAGACCGGGGATCCGGCCGTTGCGGAAGAGGTCGACGAAGATCTGGTGGTCCGCACGCGCCCGGGCCCCGTACGCGTGGGCGAAGTCCACCAGGAGCGGGGCGAAGCCCTCCTCGTCGGCCGCGATCGCCGCGTCGATGGCCCGCTCCGTGGAGAACGGCACCAGGGACTGCCCGGTCAGGTCGTCCGCCGCCGCGTGCATCGTGGCCGTGGCCCGGCCGAGGTCGGCGACGACCGCCGCGATCTCCTCCGGGTCGTCGATGTCGCTCCAGTCCAGGTCGACCGCGTACGGCGACACCTCGGCGACCAGCTGTCCGGCGCCGTCCAGCTCGGTCCAGCCGAGCCACGGGTCCGCGTGCGCCTGCAGCGCCCGCTGGGAGATCACGGTGCGGTGGCCCTCGTGCTCGAAGTAGTCACGGATGCGCTGGTCGGTGATGTGCCGGGAGACGGCCGGGGTCTGGGCCTGCTTGATGTAGATCACGACGTCGTTCTCCAGGGCGTCGCTCTGCCCCTCCAGCAGGATGTTGTACGACGGCAGGCCCGCCGAGCCGATGCCGATGCCCCGGCGGCCGACGACGTCCTTCACCCGGTAGGAGTCCGGGCGGGTCAGGGACGACTCGGGGAGCGTCTCCAGATAGCCGTCGAAGGCGGCCAGCACCTTGTAGCGCGTGGCCGCGTCCAGCTCGATGGAGCCGCCGCCCGGCGCGAAGCGGCGTTCGAAGTCGCGGATCTCCGTCATCGAGTCCAGCAGGCCGAAGCGGGTCAGCGAGCGGGCGTCGCGCAGCGCGTCCAGCAGCGGGCCCTGGGCGGTGTCCAGCGTGAACGGGGGCACCTCGTCCCGCTTGGCGCCGGTCGCTATGGCGTGGATCCGCTCGCGGTAGGCGGCCGCGTAGGTCTCCACCAGCTCGGTGATCTGCTCGTCGCCGAGCGCCTTCGCGTACCCGATGAGCGCCACGGAGGCGGCGAAGCGCTTCAGGTCCCAGGTGAAGGGGGCGACGTAGGCCTCGTCGAAGTCGTTCACGTTGAAGATCAGGCGGCCCGTGGAGTCCATGTACGTGCCGAAGTTCTCCGCGTGCAGGTCGCCGTGGATCCACACCCGCGAGGTGCGCTCGTCCAGATACGGGCCGGCACCTTCGCTCCCGCCACCCCGCCCGGCGTTCTCCTCCTCCAGGTCGTTGTAGAACAGGCACGCCGTGCCCCGGTAGAACGCGAAGGCCGAGGCCGCCATCTTCCGGAACTTCACGCGGAACGCGGCCGGGTCGGCGGCCAGGAGCTGGCCGAAGGCGGTGTCGAAGACGGCGAGGATCTCCTCACCGCGTCGCTCGTCGTCGAGCTGCGGAACCGACATCGCTGGGTGCCTCCTGGTGGATCACGGGTGGGTCGACCTCTCAACGTGCGGGCGCGCACGGGAGTGCCCACGACTCCTCCCCGAAAGGTACGGGGGAGAGCCCTCGCCGTGTCACTCCCGAGGCATAGACTTCGACGCTGTCCCCCAGACTGTCCGCAGCCCGTGGGGAAGTCGTTCACGCCTGTTTTCCCTGTGTCCCCTGGAGGCCCAAGCCGTGTCAAAGCCGCCGTTCACGCACCTGCACGTCCACACCCAGTACTCGCTGCTGGACGGTGCCGCGCGGCTCAAGGACATGTTCGACGCGTGCAACGAGATGGGCATGACCCACATCGCCATGTCCGACCACGGCAACCTGCACGGGGCGTACGACTTCTTCCACTCCGCGAAGAAGGCCGGCGTCACCCCGATCATCGGCATCGAGGCGTACGTCGCCCCCGAGTCCCGCCGCAACAAGCGCAAGATCCAGTGGGGCCAGCCGCACCAGAAGCGGGACGACGTGTCCGGTTCGGGTGGTTACACGCACAAGACGATCTGGGCGGCGAACAAGACCGGTCTGCACAACCTCTTCAAGCTCTCCTCCGACGCGTACGCCGAGGGCTGGCTGCAGAAGTGGCCCCGGATGGACAAGGAGACCATCTCCCAGTGGTCCGAGGGGCTCATCGCCTCCACCGGCTGCCCCTCCGGAGAGCTGCAGACGCGGCTGCGCCTCGGCCAGTTCGACGAGGCCCTGAAGTCCGCCGCCGAGTACCAGGACATCTTCGGCAAGGACCGGTACTTCCTGGAGCTGATGGACCACGGCATCGAGATCGAGCACCGGGTCCGCGACGGTCTGCTGGAGATCGGCAAGAAGCTCGGCATCCCCCCGCTGGTCACCAACGACTCGCACTACACCTACGCGCACGAGGCGACCGCCCACGACGCGCTGCTGTGCATCCAGACCGGCAAGAACCTCTCCGACCCGGACCGCTTCAAGTTCGACGGCACCGGCTACTACCTGAAGTCCACGGAGGAGATGTACGCCATCGACTCCTCGGACGCCTGGCAGGAGGGCTGCGCGAACACCCTGCTGGTCGCCGAGCAGATCGACACCACGGGCATGTTCGAGGCCCGGAACCTGATGCCGAAGTTCGACATCCCCGAGGGGTACACGGAGGTCAGCTGGTTCCGCGAGGAGACCATGCGCGGCATGCACCGCCGCTTCCCGGACGGCATCCCGGACGACCGCATGAAGCAGGTCGAGTACGAGATGGACACCATCATCTCGATGGGCTTCCCCGGGTACTTCCTCGTGGTCGCCGACTTCATCATGTGGGCCAAGAAGCAGGGCATCGCGGTCGGCCCCGGCCGAGGCTCCGCGGCCGGCTCGATCGTCGCGTACGCCATGGGCATCACCGACCTCGACCCGATCCCGCACGGCCTGATCTTCGAGCGGTTCCTCAACCCCGAGCGCATCTCCATGCCCGATGTCGACATCGACTTCGACGAGCGCAGGCGCGTCGAGGTGATCCGGTACGTGACGGAGAAGTACGGCGCCGACAAGGTCGCCATGATCGGCACCTACGGCAAGATCAAGGCGAAGAACGCCATCAAGGACTCCGCGCGCGTGCTGGGCTACCCGTACGCGATGGGCGACCGGCTCACCAAGGCTATGCCCGCCGACGTCCTCGGCAAGGGCATCGACCTCAACGGCATCACCGACCCCTCCCACCCGCGCTACAGCGAGGCGGGCGAGATCCGGGCGATGTACGAGAACGAACCGGACGTGAAGAAGGTCATCGACACCGCCAAGGGCGTCGAGGGCCTGGTCCGGCAGATGGGTGTGCACGCGGCCGGCGTGATCATGTCCAGCGAGCCGATCGTCGACCACGCCCCGATCTGGGTGCGGCACACCGACGGCGTGACCATCACCCAGTGGGACTACCCGCAGTGCGAGTCGCTCGGCCTGCTGAAGATGGACTTCCTCGGCCTGCGCAACCTCACGATCATGGACGACGCCATCAAGATGGTGAAGGCCAACAAGGGCATCGACCTGGAGATGCTCGCGCTCCCGCTGGACGACCCGAAGACCTTCGAACTGCTCTGCCGCGGTGACACGCTCGGCGTCTTCCAGTTCGACGGCGGTCCGATGCGCTCCCTGCTCCGCCAGATGCAGCCCGACAACTTCGAGGACATCTCCGCCGTCTCGGCCCTCTACCGGCCCGGCCCGATGGGCATGAACTCGCACATCAACTACGCCGAGCGCAAGAACGGCCGCCAGGAGATCACCCCGATCCACAAGGAGCTGGAGGAGCCGCTCGAAGAGGTCCTCGCGGTCACCTACGGCCTGATCGTCTACCAGGAGCAGGTGCAGAAGGCGGCCCAGATCATCGCCGGGTACTCGCTCGGCGAGGCCGACATCCTCCGCCGCGTGATGGGCAAGAAGAAGCCCGAGGAACTGGCGAAGAACTTCACCATCTTCCAGGCCGGCGCCCAGAAGAACGGCTACAGCGACGAGGCCATCCAGGCCCTGTGGGACGTGCTGGTCCCCTTCGCCGGCTACGCCTTCAACAAGGCCCACTCCGCCGCGTACGGCCTGGTCTCCTACTGGACGGCCTACCTCAAGGCGAACTACCCGGCCGAGTACATGGCCGCGCTGCTCACCTCCGTCAAGGACGACAAGGACAAGTCGGCGGTCTACCTCAACGAGTGCCGGCGCATGAAGATCAAGGTGCTCCCGCCGAACGTCAACGAGTCCGAGCAGAACTTCGCCGCCCAGGGCGACGACGTGATCCTCTTCGGCCTCTCCGCCGTCCGCAACGTCGGTACGAACGTCGTGGAGTCGATCATCCGCAGCCGCAAGGCCAAGGGGAAGTACGCCTCTTTCCCGGACTACCTCGACAAGGTCGAGGCGGTCGCCTGCAACAAGCGGACCACGGAGTCGCTGATCAAGGCGGGCGCCTTCGACTCCATGGGGCACACCCGCAAGGGCCTCACCGCGCACTTCGACCCGATGATCGACAACGTGGTCGCCGTCAAGCGCAAGGAGGCCGAGGGCCAGTTCGACCTCTTCGGCGGCATGGGCGAGGACGACAGCAGCGAGCCGGGCTTCGGGCTCGACGTGGAGTTCACCACGGAGGAGTGGGACAAGACCTATCTCCTCGCCCAGGAGCGGGAGATGCTCGGTCTCTACGTCTCCGACCACCCCCTCTTCGGCCTGGAGCACGTGCTCTCCGACAAGGCCGACGCGGGCATCGCCCAGCTCACCGGCGGTGAGCACGCGGACGGCGCGGTCGTCACCATCGGCGGCATCATCTCGGGCCTGCAGCGCAAGATGACCAAGCAGGGCAACGCCTGGGCCATCGCCACCGTCGAGGACCTCGCCGGCTCCATCGAGTGCATGTTCTTCCCGGCGACCTACCAGCTCGTCTCCACGCAACTCGTCGAGGACGCGGTCGTGTTCGTCAAGGGCCGCCTCGACAAGCGCGAGGAGGTGCCGCGGCTGGTCGCCATGGAGATGCAGGTCCCCGACCTGTCGAACGCGGGCACCAACGCGCCGGTGATCCTCACCATCCCCGCCACCCGGGTCACCCCGCCCATGGTCAGCCGGCTCGGCGAGATCCTCACCCACCACAAGGGCGACAGCGAGGTCCGGATCAGGCTCCAGGGGCCGACCAGGACGACCGTGCTCCGCCTCGACCGGCACCGGGTCAAGCCCGACCCGGCCCTCTTCGGTGACCTGAAGGTACTGCTCGGACCGTCCTGCCTGGCCGGCTGAGCGGACCCGGGCGGACCAGGGGTCCGACGGGCGTGAACGCGCGAGGGGCGCATCCGGAGTCCGGATGCGCCCCTCGGTGTATCTGGGCTGCAACAGCCTTTACGCAGATGTCAGTTGTGACCGAAGCGCTTCTGCCGGCCCTTGCGGGCCATGTCGCCGGGCGTCACCTGGGTCGCGCGCTGCTCGGCCTGCGACTCCAGCGAGGACTGCTGGGCGTGCTGCTGACCACGCTCGGACTGCGGCTGCTTACGGTCCTGCTTCTTGTTCTTGGCCATGGTGATCTGCCTCCTGTGGGGGATCTAGGGGCCAGGGCCGCGACCAGATTCACATAGCATGACAAGGCGCGCATTTCGGAAAATCACCGTCCGTGACGAGAGTTGTCGGACCGTGGGCCGCTGCCACGGGGCGCGCGCCCGGATACGCCACGCCGAAGATCGAGTTCCGGCCGTTAAGCTCCGCGCGGTCGGGCAGACTCGAAGGAAGCCCGAAGCAAACCTCCCGGAAAGAGGGTGGATCGCGTGGACCGCTGCATCGTCCTGGTGGACGCCGGGTATCTGCTCGGCGCGGCCGCCAGCCTCCTCGCCGGGGAACCCTCCCGCTCCCGCATCACCGTCGATCACGCCGCCCTCATCCAGGGGCTCCGCGAGCGCGCCGAGGCCGACACCGAACGGCCGTTGCTGCGCATCTACTGGTTCGACGGCGCCCCCGACCGCGTCCCGCAGCCCGAGCACCGCAGGCTGCGCGTGATGCCCCGGGTGACCGTCCGGCTGGGCGCGCTGACCCGCAGCGACGGGCGCTGGGCGCAGAAGGGCGTGGACGCCGCCATGCACGCCGAACTGACCGAACTGGCCCGCAACCGCGCCTGCTCCGACGTGGTCCTCGTGACCGGCGACGGAGATCTGCTGCCGGGCATGATGGCCGCCAAGGAGCACGGCGTCGCCGTCCACCTCTGGGCCGTGCAGGCCGCCGACGGCGACTACAACCAGTCCGAGGACCTGGTGGCCGAGGCCGACGAGCGGCGGGTGCTCGACCGGATGTGGATCACCAAGGCCGTACGCGCCAAGGACCTCGGCGGGGTCTGCGCGCCCCAGTCGGTGCCGCGGCCGGAGATCGCCGCGATCCTGTCGGCGCCGCTGCCCGAGTCGGCGCTCGCGGCGGCAGCCGAGCGGGCCCCCGGAGAACCCGAACACGCGTCGGCCGCCGGCGCCGCGCGCAACGGCGCCGAGGAACGGACGGCCGCGCCGAAGGGCGTACCGACACCGAAGGACCTGGCGGCGATGCGCGGACCGGGGGCCCACGCCGTGCAGCATCCGGCCACCGCCACGCTCAGGTGGTCCTCCGACAAGGGCTGGGTGGACCGGCCCGGGGGCGCGGCGGAGCCGCCCGAGGCCGCGGCCATGCCGACGCTGGCGCAGCTGACCACGGCGGAGCAGCGGTGGGCCGACCGGGAGGAGGACATCACGACCGTCGGGGGCGACCCGTTCGAGGTCGGGCAGGTGTTCGCCCGGCGGTGGATGGCCCGGCTGACCGACCCGTCGCATCTGCAGAAGTTGTCCGGCATGTATCCCCGGGTGCCGCACCGGGTGGACGGGGAGTTGTTGCGCTACGCCGCCCGGTTCGGGCTGCTGGCGCACAAGGACGACCAGATCGACGAGCACGACCGGTACGCGATCCGGGCCGGGTTCTGGCGGGAGATCGATGTGCGTACGGGGGTCGAGCACGCGCCGGCGGGGGAGCGTTAGGGCCCCCAGGAGCTCGGGAGTGCCTGTTCGTGGGCGACCGCGGACGGACAGTGGCTGGTCGCGCCCACGCGGCGGAGCCGCATGTGTGACAGCCCCGCGCCCCTGGAGGGGCGCGCTGCACTGCCCCGGAGACAGGACGGCGCCCCGGACCCCGTAGGCTCGTCCCTCGTGAGTACGCGTACGGCACAGGCGGTCCTGCATGGCGGGGATGTCGTGTGCGCTGTGCGGGGGCTCACCAAGACCTATCCGGCGACCCGGGGACGGCGCGGGACGCCGGGGACCCCCGAGGTGCGGGCCAACGACGCGGTGGCCCTGGAGGTCGGGCGCGGGGAGATCTTCGGACTGCTCGGACCCAACGGGGCCGGCAAGACCACGCTCGTCCGGCAGCTGACCGGGCTGATGCGACCCGACGACGGCACCGTCGAGATCCTGGGCCACGACATCGTGCGGCACCCGGAGCGGGCCGCGCGGATCCTCGCCTATCTGGGGCAGGAGTCGACCGCCCTGGACGAGCTGACCGTCGCGCTCGCCGTGGAGACCACCGGACGGCTGCGCGGGCTGGACGTACGGCGGGCGCGGGCCGAGCGGGACGCCGTGCTGGAGGAACTGGGGCTGACCGGGCTCGCCGCGCGGCCGCTGAAGAAGCTGTCCGGCGGGCAGCGGCGACTCGCCTGCTTCGCCACCGCGCTGGTCGGGGAGCGTCCGCTGCTCGTGCTCGACGAGCCGACCAGCGGCATGGACCCGGTGGCCCGGCGCGCCGTGTGGGCCGCCGTCGACCGGCGGCGCGCCGAGTCCGGCACCACCGTCCTGCTGGTCACCCACAACGTCATCGAGGCCGAGACCGTGCTCGACCGGGTCGCCGTCCTCGACCAGGGCCGGGTCATCGCCTGCGACACACCGACCGGACTGAAGGAGCGGGTCGCGGGCGAGGTGCGGGTCGAACTGGTGTGGCGGGAGAAGGCACCGCTGGACGTGCCCGAGGTCGCGGCCCTGCGCCCGCGCGCCGTGGAGTCCGGGCGCCGCTGGACGCTCCGGCTCGCGCCCGAGGAGGCGCGTGCCGTGGTGGCCACCGTGACCGGGGGCGCCGCCTTCGTGGCACTCGACGACTTCACCCTCGCCACGCCGAGCCTGGAGGACGTCTACCTGGCGCTCGGCGGCAGCGCGGGCAGTGCGCAGGGGCTGGTCAAGGGGTGAGGGACGCGGGCGTGAGCAGGAGAACGGTCGGTGCGTGGGTGAACGCCGGGGCTGCCGCAGCCGTACGAAAATGGGCGACAGCCGAAGCGAAGAGGAGCAACTCGACGTGAGTGTCGTACCCGCCGAGATCCTGCCGGGCAAGGCCCTGGCCGTCGAGGAGCCCGTGGAGCGCCAAGCCGCCGAGCTCGGGCCCCGCGCGCGCCTGTGGCCCTCGCTCTGCGCGGTCTACCGGGCGCAGCTGTCCCGGGCGCGGGTCGCGCGGATCCCGCTGCTGTTCGTCGCCACCTTCCAGTCCGTCGGGATCATGATCCTGATGCGCGGAGTGGTGGACGGCGGGGCCGAGGCGCACGCCGTGGTCGCCGGTTCGGCCGTGCTCGTCGTCGCCTTCGTCGCGCTGAACCTGCTGGCCCAGTACTTCGGACAGCTGCGCTCCAGCGGCGGGCTCGACCACTACGCGACCCTGCCGGTGCCGCCGGCGGCCGTGGTGCTGGGCGCGGCGGGGGCCTACGCCTCCTTCACCGTGCCGGGGACCGTCGTGACCGCCGTCTTCGGCTGTGTGCTCTTCGGGCTGCCGCTGACCCACCTCTGGGTGCTCGCCGCCGTGATCCCGCTCGCCGGGGCCGCGCTCGCCGGACTGGGCGCCGCGCTCGGGCTCCTCGCCCCGCGCCCGGAACTCGCCACCGTGCTCGGCCAGCTCGGCATGTCGGCGGCGCTGCTGCTGGGCGTGCTGCCGGCCGACCGGCTGCCGACGTTCGTCCAGTTCGCCCGGGACCTGCTGCCGTCGACCTACGGCGTGGAGGCCCTCGCGCGGACCTTCGGGCCGCACCCCGACTGGGCGTTCGTGCTCGGGGACCTCGCCGTGTGCGCGGGGGTCGGGGTCGTCTCGCTCGCCGTCGCCACCTGGGCGTACCGGCGGGCCGCCGTCCGGTGACGCGGCGCACGGCCGGGCCTGGCACGATGGCAGGGTGACCGCACCGTTGACTCCTCCACCGCCGCCGCACAACCAGCCCCCGGACGACCCCTGGGCTCCGCCGCCCGTCGGCGGTGGGGGCGGTGCGGAATCCTGGTACGGGCCGGAGGAACCGCCGGCCGGCCCCGGGCTCAGGACCGAGTTGGTCGAGGCCGCCGTCGTCACGGTGGTCATGGCGCTGCTCGGCGGCGCACTGCTGGGCATCCTGTGGTGGTGGCTCGCGCCGCACGTGCCGCTCGTCTCCGACGGGTCGGCGGTCTACTTCAAGGAGACCGAGGGCGAGCAGGCCGTGGGGGTCGACGGCACGTTCACGCTGCTGGCCCTGGGCGCGGGTGCGCTCAGCGCGCTCGTCGTCTTCCTGCTGCGCCGGCGCGGCGGGGTGCCGCTCGTCGTGGCGCTCCTGGTCGGCGGGCTGCTCGGGGCCGTGCTGGCGTGGCGGCTCGGGGTGTGGCTCGGGCCCGGGACCGATGTCGCCGCGCGGGCGAAGGAGGTCGGGCAGGGGGTGACGTTCTCGGCGCCGCTGAAGCTCGGGGCGAAGGGCGCGCTGCTGGTGTGGCCGTTCGCGGGGTTGCTGGTGCACCTCGGGTTGACGGCGATGTTCGGGCCGCGTGATCCCGAGCCGGGGCCTTCCGGGGTGGACAAGGACGGGTACGGCGCGTCGGTCGTGTGACGGCGGGGGCCGGGGGCCGGGCGCCGGGCGCCTATGGGGGCGGGGGTTCGGGTGCGTCGGCGAGTGCGGGTGAGTGGGGGCTGGTCGCGCAGTTCCCCGCGCCCCTGAAAGGCCAGGCCCTGCGGGCCTGCAAGACAACGGCCCTGCGGGCCTGAAGGGCGACGGGGCCGCGGGATGAAAAGCACGGGGCGCAGCCCCTGCTTTTCAGGGGCGCGGGGAACTGCGCGAGAAGCCCCACCCACCCGCACCCGGAATACACACGGCGGCGCCCCCCGGCGGAGCCCCCGGTGGTGTCACGCGCGAGCGACCGCCGCCAGCACCGCCTCCGTGAGCTTCGCGAGGTCACCCGGCGCGAGCTCCACCTCCAGACCGCGGCGGCCGGCGGACACGCAGATCGTGTCGTGTGCGTCCGCCGACGCGTCCAGCACCGTGCGGAGCCTCTTGCGCTGGCCGAGGGGGGAGATACCGCCACGGACATAGCCGGTCGTGCGCTCCGCGAGCGTGGGATCGGCCATCGTCGACCGCTTGCCGCCGACCGCCGTCGCCAGCGCCTTCAGGTCCAGCGAGCCCGACACCGGCACGACGGCCACCACGAGGGCGCCGTCGACGTCGGCCACCAGGGTCTTGAAGACCCGCTCGGGCGACACGCCCATCGCCTCGGCCGCCTCCTCGCCGTAGGAGGGATGCGCCGGATCGTGCTCGTAGGCGTGCACCGTGAACTCCACGCCCGCCGCCGTCAGGGCCACCGTCGCCGGCGTGCCACCCGCCTGCTGCTTCTTCGACTTCTTCGCCATCGGCCTTCTCGTCTGCGTCAGTTGAGGCTCGTCGGACCCCGCGTCAGCTCCGACGCGGGCAACGACGGCAGACTACGGATGATCGCGGACTCGGCGCGCAGGAGTTTCAGCTCGTCCCGCAGCCGGGACGCCGTGTCGGGGGCCTGGAGGAGTCGCTGCTTGGCCGGCGTGTCGAGCATCATCGCCGCCGCGACCAGGTACGAGACGACGGCCGGCTCGTCGGGCAGGTCCGCACCCGTCGACAGCGAGCGCTCCCGGGCGCCCGCGAGCCGCTTCTGGTACTGGCGGAACGCCCGCAGCACACCCTCGGCGAGCGCGCCCGCCTCGTCGCCCGCGTCCTCCGGCAGTTCCTCCAGGTCCGCCACGAGGAACGGCCCCGTGGTGTCCACCGAGAGCAGGCGCACCCGGGTGGTACCGGTCGCGAGGACCTCGAAGGTGCCGTTGTCGCGCTCCCGGATGGTGGCCGCGTCCGCGATACAGCCCACGGAGTGGAACGCCTTCGTCGGTTCCTCGCCGAAACCCGCCGTGGGGCCCCGCTCGGGCAGCGCGGTCGGATCCGGCATGCCCGGGGCGCTCGGCGCGACCTCGTGGCCGTCGCGGATGGCGACCACGGCGAAGCGGCGGGGTTGGTCCTCGGGGGTCTTCAGCAACTCGCGCATCATGGCGCGATAGCGCTCCTCGAAGATGTTCAGAGGAAGCACGAGCCCCGGGTACAACACCGAGTTCAGGGGGAAGAGCGGCAGCCGGACGGTGGTCACGAGGCCAGAGCCTAATGGTCGTCGGGGCGCGCGCGTTCGTCCGTACTCGTTTGGTGACCTCCCGGGAGAGCTACCCTTCGGCCCGCGCCGCCCTCTCCCGCCGCTCCCACAGCGGGATCGAGCACGCCACCTCCAGCCGTACGCCGTCCCGCAGCTGGAGGAACTGGCCCAGCGGATCGTCCGACACCCGGTCCCAGGGGAACGACGTGGCGTACGGGCCGATCATGCGTAACTGGGCCAGGGCGTCGGACCAGCGCTCCAGCCTGACGAGGACGTAGGTCAGCAGGTTGCGGACCTCGGCCGGCCAGGGGTCGCCGGGCCCGTACTCGGCGGAGAGCGCGATCGCGCCGTCCGCCGCCCGGTCCAGACGCGCGCGCGGGACCTCGGCCCCGCCGCCGTCGACCAGGTACGCGAAGGCCGCCCGGACCGGCAGGGCCCGGACGAGGGACTCGGGCAGCGCGTCCTCGGCGGCCCGCTCGGCGAAGTCGAAGCACTCGCGGTGCGAGCCGTACCACGCGGCGGACAGGTACTTCAGGGCCGAGACATGACAGCCGTAGTGGTGCGGTGAGCGGCGGACCGCCTCCGTCCACAACCGCTCGAAGCCGGTGTGGCCCAGGCCCGTGCCCCGGGCGTGGTCGAGCGCGATCCGCCAGGGCACCGGATCACGCGGTTCGCCCTCGGCCGCCGCCGTGATCAACGGGCCGACCTCGCGCAGCAGTTCCGCCCGGGCGGGGGAGCGCCAGCCGCGGGCCACCGCGAGCTCCGTCCTGATCAGCAGGACGTCCGGGTCGTGCGGTGCGGCCCGGTGCCAGCTCCGCAGCCACGCGTCGCGCGCGTGGGCGAAGGCCGCGAGCCGCAGCGCGTACCGGTCGCGGTTCTCCCACTCGGCGGCCTCCCGGGTGGTCGACAGGAGCTTCGCCGCGGGTGTGTGGTCGCCGCGGCCGGCCGCCACCAGTGCGGGCCCGAGCCGGTCGTCGGGGGCGTCGAGCAGCACCTCGTCGTCGGCGGGCAGGCCCACGGCGAGGCGTGAGGTGTGGCGTGCCATCCGGGCGGTGCGGACGAGCGCGCGCAGCGGATCCATGGCGCCTTGCCCCCTTCGCGCCTCGCCCGGGGCCGCTCTCGCGGACCGGGTGCTCACCGTCGTGGTGTTGCGAACTGATGGTTTCGGTACGAAGACGGAGGGCGGACGAGTCAGGTTGTCTGCTTCGGAGATTAGGTCAGAAACGCCGGTCAACTCCTGAACGGATCCGGTCAGTTCCTGCTCAGGAGGCGGGTGGCGCCCGCCGCCACCGTCGTCGCCAGGATCCAGCCCAGGATGATGACCACCGCCGCCAGCCACTGCCAGCCGCCCCGCAGCTGCCAGTAGCCGACCTGGCCGAGATCGATGACCGGCAGCAGCAGGTCCAGGGCGAACAGGGACGGGTTCCAGTGCGGGTGCTCGCCGCTCTTCATCGGCGGATGGTCGGCGTGCGAGAAGGCGTACGAGGTCAGCGCCCACAGCACCGCCATCCACACCGCGGCCCGGCCCGGCCGGTACCCGTACGCGACCGTCCAGTCCTGCGCGTACCCCCAGAGCTTGGCCGCCAGCGGCAGGTTCTCCCGCCGGTGGCGCTGCTTGGCGAGGAGCACCTCGCGGGCGCCCTCGTCGTCCCCGCCGGCCCGCAGCACGGTCGCCAGCCGCTCGTACGGCTCCGGGCTGTACTCGGCGGTCGCCGCCGCCACCCAGTCCAGCCGCCTGGTCAGCGGGAACTTGTCGCGCGGTACGAGGGTCTCGTACTGGAAGCCACCCATGTGGAGGTTGCCCGGACCCGGCCAGCTGTCCGCACGGTCGATCAGGACGCCGACCCGGGCCCCCGACAGCACGACCTTGCCGCGTTCGGGTCGCTCGCCGAGGAACCGCAGCTCGGGCACCTGGACGCGGCGCAGCGACAGCTCCTGTTCGTCCGTGAAGGTGAACCGGGCCCGTTCCAGGTCGACGGAGTCCCCGAACCGCCCGTCGTCCAGCCTGATCCCGCCCTGGCACTCGAACCGCTGCACCCGGGTGCCGCGCGCGGGTGTGCTGCCGCTGGTGTGCAGCGGATTGCCGAGGCCGGCCGGGGTCAGATACAGGGTGCGCTCCACGGTCAGCTGCGGCGCGTTCAGGGCGAGGCGGCCGTAGGGGTTGGCGAGCCGGCTGCCGCGCAGACTGAGCGAGGCGCCGACCGTCGCGCCGCGCAGACTCAGCTCGCCGTGCGACTCCAGCATCTCGGCCTGCACGTCCTGCGCGACGGTCAGCCCGTCGGCGGAGAGCGAGCGGCCGTGCCGGTCGCGGTAGACGACCGCCTGGTTGAGCAGCAGATCGGTGCCGATATGGGCGTCCGCCAGCCGCACCCCGTTGTGGAACCGGCAGCGCGGCAGATGCAGATCGCCCTCCGTCTGCAGCCGGGCGGCCTCCAGCCGGGGCACCGAGCAGTCCACCAGCCGAATCGTCGTGAATCGCGCCTCCGGCAGCAGGATCTCCTTCTCGAACCGGCAGCCCTTCATCTCCACGTACGGCTCCACCTGGCCGCCCGCGAGCTCCAGCACGCCCTTGATCTGGACACCGACCAGCTTCAGCGCGGACACCCGGCCGGCCAGTGCGGGCGGCCCGTCCAGCAGCAGCCAGGCCACGATCCGGGCCCGCACCGTCCGCTCGGGACCCCAGGGGTGGCCGCCGTGCGGATCGTCCACGGCGACGTCCCCGTCCCGCAGGTCGTACACGCTGCCGTTGCGGAAGGCCTGCCACATCCCCGCTTCGGCGGCCGTCAGGTCGTCCGGCAGATCCCCGTCGTCCCGGATGCCGGGCCCCTCACTCACGACTCTTCCTTCCCCCGTCCTCGGCATTCGCGTGTATCAAGCAACTGTTTACGCTGGTGATGCCCGCTGAGTGACAGCCTGAACGCTAGACGTGAAGAGGATCTTCCGGGTTCCGCGCGTGCGCGTATCAGCCATTGGAACGCGCGGACGGCCGCCTGCGCGGGTCTGAGAGAATTGGGCCTGTGATCTCCCGAATCGATCTGCGCGGCGACGCCCTCCCCGAGGGACCCGCCCTGCGCGACCTGCTGCCCCGAGCCGACTTCGACGTCTCGGCCGCCCTGGAGAAGGTGCGTCCGATCTGTGAGGCCGTGCATCATCGGGGCGACGCGGCGCTGATCGACTTCGCGGAGAAGTTCGACGGGGTACGCCTGACCTCCGTGCGGGTCCCGGCCGAGGCCCTCACGAATGCGCTGGACCAGCTCGACCCGGCCGTCCGCGCGGCCCTGGAGGAGTCGATCCGCCGCGCCCGCACCGTCCACCGCGCGCAGCGCCGCACCACCCACACCACCCAGGTCGTCCCCGGCGGCACCGTCACCGAGAAGTGGGTGCCGGTCGAGCGCGTCGGCCTCTACGCCCCCGGCGGCCGCTCCGTCTACCCCTCGTCCGTGATCATGAACGTGGTCCCGGCGCAGGAGGCGGGCGTCCCCTCCATCGCGCTCGCCTCGCCGGCACAGGCCGAGTTCGACGGGCTTCCGCACCCCACGATCCTGGCCGCCTGTGCCCTGCTCGGCGTCGACGAGGTCTACGCGGCCGGTGGCGCCACCGCCGTGGCGATGTTCGCGTACGGCACCGAGTCCTGCCCGCCCGCCCCCATGGTCACCGGGCCGGGCAACATCTGGGTGGCCGCCGCCAAGCGGTACTTCACCGGCGTCATCGGCATCGACTCCGAGGCGGGCCCGACCGAGATCACGGTCCTCGCCGACGACACCGCCGACCCGGTGCACGTCGCCGCCGACCTGATCAGCCAGGCCGAGCACGACCCGCTCGCCGCCGCCGTGCTCGTCACCGACTCCGTCGCGCTCGCCGACGCCGTCGAGAAGGAGCTCCAGCCGCAGGTCGAGGCCACCAAGCACATCGAGGACCGCATCCGGCCCGCGCTGGCCGGGCGGCAGTCCGCGATCGTCCTGGTCGACGGCGTCGACGAGGGCCTGCGCGTCGTCAACGCCTACGGCGCCGAGCACCTGGAGATCCAGACGGCCGACGCCGCCGCCGTCGCCGAGCGTGTCGTCAACGCGGGTGCGATCTTCATCGGCCCCTGGGCACCGGTCTCGCTGGGCGACTACGCGGCCGGCTCCAACCACGTCCTGCCGACCGGCGGCTGCGCCTGCCACTCCTCCGGTCTGTCCGTCCAGTCCTTCCTGCGCGGCATCCACATCGTCGACTACACCGAGGACGCGCTGGCCGAGGTCGCGCACCACGTGGTGACGCTGGCGGAGGCGGAGGACCTCCCCGCGCACGGCGCGGCGATCAAGGCAAGGTTCGGCTGGAAGGTACCTGGCAAGTGAGCTTCGGAATCGACGATCTCCCCGTGCGGGACGAACTGCGCGGCAAGAGCCCCTACGGCGCGCCCCAGCTCGACGTCCCCGTACGCCTGAACACCAACGAGAACCCGTACCCCCTGCCCGAGCCGCTGGTCGAGCGGATCACCGAGCGGGTGCGCGAGGCCGCCCGGCACCTCAACCGCTACCCGGACCGGGACGCGGTCGAGCTGCGGACCCGGCTCGCCGAGTACCTGTCGAAGTCCTCCGGGTACGAGGTCGGCGTGGCGAACGTGTGGGCGGCCAACGGCTCCAACGAGGTCATCCAGCAGCTGCTGCAGACCTTCGGCGGGCCCGGCCGCACGGCCATCGGCTTCGAGCCCTCGTACTCCATGCACGGGCTGATCTCGCGCGGCACCGGCACCGGCTGGATCTCCGGCCCGCGCCACGACGACTTCACGATCGACCTCGCCGCCGCAGAGAAGGCCGTCGCCGAGCACCGGCCCGACGTCGTCTTCATCACCACCCCCAACAACCCCACGGGCAACGCGGTCCCACGGGACACCGTCCTCGCGCTGTACGAGGCCGCGCAGGCCGCGCGGCCCTCGATGGTCGTCGTCGACGAGGCGTACATCGAGTTCAGCCACGGCGACTCGCTGCTGCCGCTGCTCGACGGACGCCCGAACCTCGTCGTCTCCCGCACGATGTCCAAGGCCTTCGGCGCGGCCGGTCTGCGCCTCGGCTACCTCGCCGCGCACCCGGCGGTCGTCGACGCCGTCCAGCTCGTGCGGCTGCCGTACCACCTCTCCGCCGTCACCCAGGCGACCGCGCTGGCCGCCCTGGAGCACACCGACACCCTCCTCGGCTACGTCGAACAGCTGAAGACGGAGCGGGACCGGCTCGTCGCGGAGCTGCGCGCCATCGGCTACGAGGTGACCGAGTCCGACGCGAACTTCGTGCAGTTCGGCCGCTTCGCCGACGCCCACGAGGTCTGGAGCAGGATCCTCGACCGAGGCGTCCTGGTCCGGGACAACGGTGTGCCGGGATGGCTGCGGGTCACCGCCGGAACCCCCGCCGAGAACGACGCGTTCCTCGACGCGGTACGTGAAATGAAGAAGGAGCAGAGCGCATGAGCCGCGTAGGACGTGTTGAGCGGACCACGAAGGAGACCTCGGTCCTCGTCGAGATCAACCTCGACGGCACCGGCAGGACGGAGATCTCCACCGGGGTCGGCTTCTACGACCACATGCTCGACCAGCTCGGCCGCCACGGTCTGTTCGACCTGACCGTGAAGACCGACGGCGACCTGCACATCGACTCCCACCACACCATCGAGGACACCGCCCTCGCGCTGGGCGCCGCCTTCAAGCAGGCCCTCGGCGACAAGGTGGGCATCTACCGCTTCGGCAACTGCACGGTCCCGCTGGACGAGTCCCTCGCCCAGGTCACCGTCGACCTCTCCGGCCGCCCCTACCTCGTGCACACCGAGCCCGAGAAGATGGCGCCGATGATCGGCGAGTACGACACCACGATGACCCGGCACATCCTGGAGTCCTTCGTCGCCCAGGCCCAGATCGCGCTGCACGTGCACGTGCCGTACGGGCGCAACGCCCACCACATCGTCGAATGCCAGTTCAAGGCGCTGGCCCGGGCGCTGCGCTACGCCTCCGAGCGCGACCCGCGCGCAGTCGGCATCCTGCCCTCCACGAAGGGCGCGCTGTGAACGGTCTGTCCACCGTCCTGATCGTCGTCGGCCTCTTCCTGGTCGGCGGGATCATCTCGTTCGCCAAGCAGCAGATGCCCAAGAGCCTCATCACGCTGCTCTCGATCGGCGCCGCGATGTGCCTCGTCGCGGGCATCCTGCGGCTGGAGGTGTGGAATTGAGCACCGCGTCCAAGAAGGTCGTCGTCTTCGACTACGGCTTCGGCAACGTGAGGTCCGCCGAGCGCGCCCTCGCACGCACCGGCGCCGAGGTCGAGATAACGCGTGACTTCGACAGGGCCATGAACGCCGACGGGCTCCTGGTCCCCGGCGTCGGCGCCTTCGCCGCCTGCATGAAGGGCCTCAAGGAGGCGCGCGGCGACTGGATCATCGACCGGCGCCTGTCCGGCGGCCGCCCGGTGATGGGCATCTGCGTCGGCATGCAGATCCTCTTCGCACGCGGTATCGAACACGGCGTGGAGACCGAGGGCCTCGACGAGTGGCCCGGCGCGGTCGAACCGCTCCAGGCCGAGATCGTGCCCCACATGGGCTGGAACACCGTCGACGCCCCGGCCGGCACCGAGCTGTTCGCCGGCCTCGACGCCGACGCCCGCTTCTACTTCGTGCACTCCTACGCCGTCCACGACTGGACCCTGGAGACCCACAACCCGACCCTGACCACCCCCAAGGTCACCTGGTCCACGCACGGCAAGCCGTTCGTGGCGGCCGTGGAGAACGGCGCCCTGTGGGCCACGCAGTTCCACCCCGAGAAGTCCGGCGACGCCGGAGCGCAGCTGCTGAACAACTGGATCGGAACCCTGTAGCCATGGCAAAGCTCGAACTCCTCCCCGCCGTCGACGTCCGTGACGGCCAGGCGGTCCGGCTCGTCCACGGCGAGTCCGGCACCGAGACCTCCTACGGCTCCCCGCTCCAGGCCGCGCTCGCCTGGCAGGGCGCCGGCGCCGAGTGGCTGCACCTGGTCGACCTCGACGCGGCGTTCGGCACCGGCGACAACAGGGACCTGGTCGCCGAGGTCACCCGGGCGATGGACATCAAGGTCGAGCTGTCCGGCGGCATCCGGGACGACGCCTCCCTGGCGAAGGCCCTGGCCACCGGCTGCACCCGGGTCAACCTCGGCACCGCCGCCCTGGAGAGCCCCGAGTGGGTCGCCAAGGTCATCGCCGAGCACGGCGACAGGATCGCCGTGGGCCTCGACGTACGCGGTACGACGCTCAAGGGCCGCGGCTGGACCCGCGACGGCGGCGACCTCTACGAGACGCTGGAGCGCCTCGACAAGGAGGGCTGCGCGCGGTACGTGGTCACGGACATCGCCAAGGACGGCACCCTCCAGGGCCCGAACCTGGAGCTGCTGAGGAACGTCTGCGCAGCCACCGACCGCCCGGTCGTCGCCTCCGGCGGGGTCTCCTCCCTCGACGACCTGCGGGCCATCGCCGAGCTGGTGCCTCTCGGTGTCGAGGGGGCCATCGTCGGGAAGGCCCTCTACGCGAAGGCGTTCACCCTGGAAGAGGCCCTGGAGGCTGTGTCGTCATGACGTCCGATGCCGTACGGCGTGTGCAGAGCGGGAGTCCCTGGGAGGAGTCCTTCGGTTTCGCGCGCGCCGTCGCGGCGGGCGACCGCGTCCTGGTGGCGGGCACGACCGCCTTCAAGGGTGAGGTGCTCCATGGGGAGGGCGACCCCTACGAGCAGGCCAAGGTGGCCTTCACCAGCGCGATCGAGGCGCTCGGTGAGTTCGGACTCGGTGCCGGGGCCGTGATCCGCACACGGATGTACCTGACGCACATGCGGGACGTGGAAGCCGTGGGGCGGGCCCACAAGGAGATCTTCGACCCGGTGCGTCCGGCCTCGACCCTGCTGGTCGTGGAGGGTTTCGTCGACCCGCGCATCCTGGTCGAAGTAGAGATCGAAGCATTCCGGGGCTAGGCCGCTGTCGGGCCTGCCCGAGCATTTCTGGGTTTTTCTGGTGTTTCTAAGGAGCCGTGGATTCATGACCCTGGCGGTCCGAGTCATCCCCTGCCTGGACGTGGACAACGGCCGGGTCGTCAAGGGTGTCAACTTCCAGAACCTGCGCGACGCGGGCGACCCCGTCGAGATGGCGAAGGTGTACGACGCCGAGGGAGCCGACGAGCTGACGTTCCTCGACATCACGGCCTCGTCGGGCAACCGCGAGACCACGTACGACGTGGTGCGCCGCACCGCCGAGCAGGTCTTCATCCCGCTGACCGTCGGCGGTGGCGTCCGCACCGCCGAGGACGTCGACAAGCTGCTGCGGGCCGGCGCGGACAAGGTCGGCGTCAACACGGCGGCGATCGCCCGCCCCGACCTGATCCGTGAGATCGCCGAGCGGTTCGGCCGCCAGGTGCTGGTGCTCTCGGTCGACGCGCGCCGCACCCCTTCCCGCAGTGGCTCCGAAGGCTCCTTCGAGGTCACCACCCACGGCGGCCGCAAGGGCACCGGCATCGACGCCGTCGAGTGGGCCCACCGGGCCGCCGAGCTGGGCGCGGGCGAGATCCTGCTCAACTCGATGGACGCGGACGGCACCAAGGACGGCTACGACCTGGAGATGATCACCGCCGTCCGTAAGCACGTCACCGTACCGGTCATCGCCTCCGGCGGCGCCGGCAAGCTCGCCGACTTCTCCCCGGCCATCGAGGCGGGCGCCGACGCCGTCCTCGCCGCCTCCGTCTTCCACTTCGGCGACCTGCGCATCGGCGAGGTCAAGAACGCGCTGCGAGGGGCCGGACACCCCGTACGGTGACGCCGTTCCACCTCGATGTGAGCCCCGGCCACCAGGCGACCGGGGCTCACGCCACTCCGCTCAGATCCCCAGCTGCTTCGACTCGTGCAGCTTGGTGATCGCCTCCTTGTCGCCCTCCAGCTCCACGTCGGCGACCTGCTGGCGGCCGTACAGGAACAGCAGCAGCTCGGACGGCTCACCGGTGACGGTGACCACGGGGGTGCCGCGACGGGCCACCGCCGTCCGGCCGTCGGGGCGGCGCAGGACCAGCCCGGTGGGGGAGCCCCGGCCCATGAGCCGGGCGGTGCGCTCCAGACGGGACCACAGGGCGTCCTGGAAGACCTGGTCGAGCTCCCGCGGCGACCACTCGGGCCGGGCCCGGCGGATGTCCTCGGTGTGCACGTAGAACTCGATCGTGTTCGAGGCCTCGTCGATCTGCTTCAGGGAGAAGGGCGAGAAACGCGGCGGACCGGTCCGCACGAGCTGGATCAGCTCCTCGTAGGGCTTCGCGGCGAACTCCTCCATCACCCGGTCCAGGCGCGACGCGAGCTGCTTGATGAGGATGCCCCCGGCGGCGTCGGGGCGGCGCTCGCGCACCACCACGTGCGCGGCCAGATCACGGGTCGTCCAGCCCTCGCACAGGGTAGGGGCCTCGGGGCCCGCGGTCTCCAACAGGTCGGCGAAGAGAAGCCGTTCACGCTTGGCATGGGTCGACATGCCAGCCAGCCTACGACCGTGCCTCCGCTCCGCCCAGCGTAGGTCCGGCCGATCCATGGCCATGGATACCCGGACGGTCGCCCTACGGTCCGGTCATTCGTACGACAAGAGGGTCCGGCCTGTGGACAACCGGCGAGGCCGGTCTGCGCGGCGCGGCACAATGGCACGCATGACCAGCACGCCGTCCTCCAGCAGCCCTCTCCCTCCCGGAGCCCCCGCCGGCCCGGGCACCCCCAGCGCGCTGGATCCCGAGATCGCCGCTCGCCTCAAGCGCGGCGCCGACGGGCTCCTGCCCGCCATCGCCCAGCAGTACGACACCGGCGAGGTGCTCATGCTCGGCTGGATGGACGACGAGGCCCTGCACCGAACCCTCACCACCGGGCGCTGCACCTACTGGTCGCGCAGCCGTCGCGAGTACTGGGTCAAGGGCGACACCTCCGGCCACTTCCAGTGGGTGAAGTCCGTCGCCCTGGACTGCGACGCCGACACCCTCCTCGTCAAGGTCGACCAGATCGGCGCCGCCTGCCACACCGGCGACCGCACCTGCTTCGACGAAGCAGTCCTCAAGGCTGTGGAGGGCGCCCCGGGCGCCACCGATTCCGACGTACCGTCACTGGATCAGTAAGGTCAGCCGCCATGGACCTCGAGACGTTCCGCAAGCTGGCCACCGACCGGCGTGTCATCCCCGTCAGCCGCAAGCTCCTCGCCGACGGCGACACCCCCGTCGGGCTCTACCGCAAGCTCGCCGCCGAGCGCCCCGGCACCTTCCTGCTGGAGTCCGCGGAGAACGGCCGCACGGCGTTCAAATGGTCTCGCTACTCCTTCGTGGGCGTCCGCAGCCACGCCACCCTCACCGCCCGCGACGGCGAGGCCCACTGGCTCGGCACCCCGCCCGTCGGCGTCCCCGTCGACGGCGACCCCCTCGCCGCGCTGCGCGCCACCGTCGAGGCGCTCCACACCCCGCACCAGGAAGGCATGCCGCCCTTCACCGGCGGCATGGTCGGCTACCTCGGCTACGACATCGTCCGCCGCCTGGAGAAGATCGGCCCCGGCGAGCGGGACGACCTGCGGCTCCCCGAGCTGACCATGCTGCTGACCAGCGACCTGGCGGTCATGGACCACTGGGAGGGCTCGGTCCTGCTGATCGCCAACGCCATCAACCACAACGACCTGGACACCGGCGTCGACGAGGCGCACGCCGACGCGATCGCCCGCCTCGACGCCATGGAGGCCGACCTCGCCAAGCCCGTCGCCCAGCCCCCGGCGGCCCTCCCGCCCTCCGAGCTGCCCGAGTACACCGCGTTGTGGGGCGGCCCCGACTTCCAGGAGGCCGTCGAGGACATCAAGGAGCGCATCCGGGCCGGCGAGGCCTTCCAGGTCGTCCCCTCCCAGCGCTTCGAGACCCCGTGCACGGCGAGCGCGCTGGACGTCTACCGGGTCCTGAGGGCCACCAACCCCTCCCCGTACATGTACCTGTTCCGCTTCGACGGCTTCGACGTCGTCGGCTCCTCCCCCGAGGCCCTGGTCAAGGTCGAGGACGGACGGGCCATGGTCCACCCCATCGCCGGCACCCGGCACCGGGGCGCCACCCCGCAGGAGGACCAGGCCCTCGCCGACGAACTGCTCGCCGACCCCAAGGAGCGCGCCGAGCACCTGATGCTCGTCGACCTGGGACGCAACGACCTGGGCCGGGTCTGCGAACCGGGCTCGGTCGAGGTCGTCGACTTCATGTCCGTCGAGCGGTACTCGCACGTGATGCACATCGTGTCCACCGTCACCGGCCGGGTCGCAGCGGGCCGCACGGCCTTCGACGTCCTCACCGCCTGCTTCCCCGCCGGCACCCTCTCCGGCGCCCCCAAGCCGCGCGCCATGCAGATCATCGACGAACTGGAGCCGTCCCGCCGGGGCCTGTACGGCGGCTGCGTCGGCTACCTCGACTTCGCCGGGGACTCCGACACCGCCATCGCCATCCGCACGGCCCTCCTCAGGGACGGCACGGCCTACGTCCAGGCCGGCGCCGGCATCGTCGCCGACTCCGACCCCGTCGCCGAGGACACCGAATGCCGCAACAAGGCGGCCGCGGTCCTGAGAGCGGTGCACACGGCCAACCGACTCGGACAATAGGGCGCTTCTCACGTGAACCCCGGGTGACAGCCCACCCGGGGCGCAGGCGATAGTGGAGTACGTGACCGCAGCACCGCACCCCCCATCCGAACCCGCCTCCCTCCGCTCCGGTCGGCGCAGTCTCGCCCTGGCACTGCTCAGCGGCGCCCTCGGCGCGGCCGTCGTGCTGCTCGCCACCCGGCAGCGCTGGTCGGAGGGCACCATCACGGTGGCCGGCGGCCCCTTCCCGCTGACCGCCAGGGGCAGCGACGTCACCGGCGTCCCGGCGTCCCTCGCCGTCGTGGGCCTCGCAGCGCTCGTCGCCGTCTTCGCCGTACGCCGGTCCGGGCGCGTCCTGGTCGCGGTCCTGCTCGCCCTCTCCGGCGCGGGCACCATCGCCGCCGCGCTGCTCGGCGCGTACGACAGCTCGGCACTCGACGACAAGGCGGCCGAGGCCTCCGGCGACACCGCCGCGACCGTCGACGCGCTCAGCCACACCGGCTGGCCGTACGTCGCGGCCGCCGGCGGCGCGCTCATCCTGCTCGCCGGGCTGCTCGCCCTGCGCTACGGACGGCTGTGGCCCACGATGTCCGGCCGCTACGAGCGCGACGGCACCCCCCGCCCCCGCAGAACCCGGCCGGTCGACCCCGACCGCCCCGAGGACATGTGGAAGGCCCTGGACCGGGGCGAGGACCCGACGGGACCCGACCCGGTGTAGGCCGACACGGACCACGCACCGGACGAGGTCGGGAACGTGAGAGTGGACACCCCCGCTCCTGGGACCCGTACTCGTACGGAACAATGGACGGCGAGCGTCCGACTCAGCACAGGCATCGAGCGTCACGCATCGAGCACGACGCAATGAACAACGAGGAGCAAGTCATGGCGGGCAGCAGCCACGGTCACACCCCGGCCGCCTGGACCGGCGTCACCATCGCCTTCATCGGTTTCTGCGTCTCGGGCGCCTACATGGTGATGGCCCAGCCGCTGGGATTCTGGGCCGGCATGGTCATCGTCGTCCTCGGCGGCGTCGTCGGCATGGTCATGCGCGCCATGGGCATGGGCCAGCCGAAGGACGCGCACGCCGCGTACGAGACGGCGGCGGTACGCGCCAACACCACGGCCACCCCCGAGCCGGCCGCGGCCAAGAGCTGACGTCCCACGAGGGGCGGCCCGGCGGCACGACCGCCGGGCCGCCCCTCGTGCGCGTGTACGGCCCGCGCGGGGCAGAATGCGGTGTGTGAACGCCGAGACCGCACCGACCACCCCGCAGCGGGGCCGCGCGCTGCGTGGACTCTGGGTGCCCGCCGCAGCGCTCACGGCCGTCGGCAGCGCCTTCGCGTACGTCGCGGCTGTGGACCCCAACGAACCCGGCCACTACCCGGTCTGCCCGCTGTGGCGCTTCACCGGCCTGTACTGCCCCGGCTGCGGCGGCCTGCGCAGCGCCCACGCCTTCGCGCACGGCGACCTGGCGACCGCGCTCACCGACAACGCGCTGGCCGTCGCGGGCTTTTTCGGGTTCGCGGTGCTGTGGGCCGTCTGGGTGGTCCAGGTGGCGCGCGGACGACCGCTGCGCCTGCGGTTCGGGACCGTTCAGGCGTGGTCGCTCGGCGCGTTGGCGCTGGTCTTCACGGTTGTCCGGAACCTGCCGTTCGGTGGCTGGCTCCACCCTTGATCGACCCGCGAACGTCCAGGTAGTGGGACCGGCGTCAACCGGATGCGAGGCCTGCGCCCTCCTCCCGATACCATCGCAGTGAACTGCCTGAACACTGAGAACCGCTCGACTGTCAATACATGACCGTCAAACGTTGTCACTGATTTTTGCCGTTTCCATCGTTTCACCGTCTGAAAGGGGGCCGCTCGCGTGAGTGTGCTCGACGAGATCATCGACGGAGTCCGTGCCGACCTCGCGGAGCGGCAGGCGCGCGTCAGCCTCGACGAGCTCAAGGAGCGCGCGGCGAAGGCTCCGGCGGCCAAGGACGGCGTGGCCGCGCTGCGCGGCGACGGCGTCAAGGTGATCTGCGAGGTCAAGCGCTCCAGCCCTTCCAAGGGCGCGCTCGCCGCGATCGCCGACCCGGCCGGTCTGGCCGCCGACTACGAGGCGGGCGGCGCGGCCGTCATCTCCGTCCTCACGGAGCAGCGCCGCTTCGGCGGTTCGCTGGCCGACCTGGAGGCCGTCCGCGCCCGCGTGGACATCCCCGTCCTGCGCAAGGACTTCATCGTCACCTCCTACCAGCTGTGGGAGGCCCGGGCGTACGGCGCCGACGTGGCCCTGCTGATCGTCGCGGCCCTCGACCAGCCGGCGCTGGAGTCGCTGATCGAGCGCGCCGAGTCCATCGGGCTCACCCCGCTCGTCGAGGTCCACGACGAGGACGAGGTGGAGCGCGCGGTCGACGCCGGCGCCCGGGTGATCGGCGTCAACGCCCGCAACCTCAAGACCCTCGAGGTCGACCGCACCACCTTCGAGCGGGTCGCCCCCGAGATCCCCGACTCCATCGTCAAGATCGCCGAGTCCGGCGTCCGGGGTCCGCACGACCTCATCGCCTACGCCAACGCCGGCGCCGACGCGGTCCTCGTGGGCGAGTCCCTCGTCACCGGCAAGGACCCCAAGACCGCCGTCGCCGACCTCGTGGCCGCGGGCGAGCACCCGGCGCTGCGGCACGGCCGGAGCTGACCCGGCCATGACCGCCCGCGCCTTCGCCGCCGACCGGCCGGGATTCGTCCCGGCCGGGGCGCCGGGGCGCGGCGGAGTCGCCGTACCGGTCGTGGTCACCCACACGGGTGAGCCGGGGCCGGTAGGCTGTGCCCCGATGTTCTCGATCACCATGACTCCCAGGGACCCCTACGCCCGCCTCGCGCGCGGGTGCCGTCCCCGTGGCTGCCGGGCACCCGCCCGTCGCGTCCACGGGCGCCGGGTCCGCTACGTCATCGGTGACGAGCCGGGTCAGGTGAACGGCATGCGATGGCCCAGGACACGTACGCGGTGCCCTGCGGGCAGCTGAGCCGCGTCTCCCTTCGCTGAACGCCGGGTGTCGCGTCCTCGGCGGCAGGTGGGAGCGGAGACGGTCGGTTCGGCACCGCCGATCAACGCCGTCGTGGTCGCTCGCCGTCTCGGCGGGTGCATCGGAGCGGTGGCGGGCGAGTACCGGATCCCGGCCGAGCGCGGGGACCCTGGTGCCGCGGGGCAGTTCGACAGCCGGGGCCCGCCCCGGTGCGCGGCGCGCGTACGTGATCGCTGTCAGCCGGAGTCCGACCAACGACGGGGCCACGCCCCTGCGAGGTATGCGCATGTCCAGTGAGTTCTTCATTCCCGACCCCGAGGGTCAGGTCCCCAGCGCCGAGGGGTATTTCGGCGCGTTCGGCGGCAAGTTCATCCCGGAGGCGCTGGTCGCCGCCGTGGACGAGGTCGCCGTGGAGTACGACAAGGCCAAGCACGACCCCGAGTTCGCGCGCGAGCTCGACGACCTGCTCGTGCACTACACCGGGCGGCCCAGCTCGCTCACCGAGGTGCCCCGGTTCGCCGAGCACGCCGGCGGCGCGCGGGTCTTCCTCAAGCGCGAGGACCTGAACCACACCGGGTCCCACAAGATCAACAACGTGCTCGGGCAGGCCCTGCTCACCAAGCGCATGGGCAAGACCCGGGTCATCGCCGAGACGGGAGCGGGCCAGCACGGCGTCGCCACCGCCACGGCCTGCGCGCTCTTCGGCCTCGACTGCACCATCTACATGGGTGAGATCGACACCCGGCGCCAAGCCCTGAACGTCGCCCGGATGCGGATGCTCGGCGCCGAGGTCGTCGCCGTGAAGTCCGGCTCCCGGACCCTCAAGGACGCCATCAACGAGGCGTTCCGGGACTGGGTCGCCAACGTCGACCGCACCCACTACCTGTTCGGCACCGTGGCCGGCCCCCACCCCTTCCCCGCCATGGTCCGCGACTTCCACCGGGTCATCGGCGTCGAGGCCAGGCGGCAGATCCTCGAACGCGCGGGACGGCTGCCCGACGCCGCCGTCGCCTGCGTGGGCGGCGGCTCCAACGCCATCGGCCTCTTCCACGCCTTCATCCCGGACGCCGGCGTCCGCCTCATCGGCTGTGAGCCGGCCGGGCACGGCGTGGAGACCGGCGAGCACGCGGCCACGCTGACCGCGGGTGAGCCTGGCATCCTGCACGGCTCGCGCTCGTACGTCCTCCAGGACGAGGAGGGCCAGATCACCGAGCCGTACTCGATCTCGGCCGGCCTCGACTACCCGGGCATCGGCCCCGAGCACGCCTACCTCAAGGACAGCGGCCGCGGCGAGTACCGCGCCGTCACGGACGACGCCGCCATGCAGGCGCTGCGTCTGCTGTCGCGCACCGAGGGCATCATCCCGGCGATCGAGAGCGCCCACGCGCTCGCCGGGGCCCTGGAGGTCGGCAGGGAGCTGGGCACGGACGGGCTGATCGTCGTGAACCTGTCCGGGCGCGGCGACAAGGACATGGACACGGCCGCGCGTTACTTCGGCCTGTACGACAGCGGTGCCGACGCCGAGGTCGCCGCCGACGCGGCCGATCTCGCCGAGATCGAGGGGGACGCCAAGTGAGCGGGAACATCCAGCTGTTGAGTGACACCCTCGCCGCAGCCAAGGCGGAGGGGCGCTCGGCGCTCATCGCCTATCTGCCGGCCGGGTTCCCGACCGTCGACGGCGGTATCGCCGCGATCAAGGCCGTCTTCGAGGGCGGCGCCGACGTCGTCGAGGTCGGGCTGCCGCACAGCGACCCGGTCCTCGACGGCCCCGTCATCCAGACCGCCGACGACATCGCCCTGCGGGGCGGCGTCAAGATCGCCGACGTGATGCGCACGGTGCGGGAGGCGCACGAGGCCACCGGGAAGCCGGTGCTGGTCATGACGTACTGGAACCCCATCGACCGCTACGGCGTCGAGCGCTTCACGGCCGAGCTCGCGGAGGCGGGCGGCGCGGGCTGCATCCTGCCCGACCTGCCCGTCCAGGAGTCGGCGCTGTGGAGGGAGCACGCGGAGAAGCACGGGCTCGGCACGGTCTTCGTGGTCGCGCCCAGCAGCAAGGACGCCCGGCTCGCCGAGATCACCGCGGCGGGCAGCGGCTTCGTCTACGCGGCCTCGCTGATGGGCGTCACGGGCACCCGCGAGTCGGTGGGCGCGCAGGCCCAGGACCTCGTGGAACGCACCCGGGCCACGGGCTCCGGCCTGCCGGTCTGCGTCGGTCTCGGCGTCTCCAACGCCGAACAGGCCGCCGAGGTCGCCGGGTTCGCCGACGGGGTGATCGTCGGCTCCGCGTTCGTGAAGCGGATGCTGGACGCGCCCGACGAGGCGGCCGGCCTGGACGCCGTCCGGGAACTGGCGGGCGACCTCGCGAAGGGCGTACGTCGGGGCGCGTGAGCGGCCGGACTGCCGGGCGTGTGATCCGGCGCGGGAGGCGCTCGTGACGTTCACCCGTTTGTCGTACGGGGATCGCTGGACGTAACGGGCAATCCGCTCACTCGAACGGGTGGAAGTGGGACCGGGGAGGCGCTGAGCGCCTCCCCGGTTCGTTCTGCGGGTTGTGAGCGAGAAGAACCGTGAGGGAAAGCGCACCGCCCGTGAACGGCTGGCGGAGGAGCGCGAGAAGCAGAAGGCCGCCGAGAAGCGCCGTCGGGTGCTGATCGTGGGTGCCTCCGTGGTGTGCGTGCTGGGGCTGGCCGCCGGGATCGGCGTCGTGGCGGCGAACGCGGGCCAGGACGACGAGGCCGGCGCCTCGGGCCCGGTCGTCGCACCCTCGGGGGCGAACGGCGAGGACAGCCTCGCGATCCCCGTCGGGGACGCGGGTGCCGCGTCGACCCTCTCCGTGTGGGAGGACTTCCGCTGCCCGGCCTGCAAATCCTTCGAGGACGCCTATCGCTCGACGATCCACGAGCTGACCGAGGCCGGGAAGCTGAAGGTCGAGTACCACCTCGCCACCCTGATCGACGGCAACATGGGCGGCAGCGGCTCCCGCACGGCCGCCAACGCCGCGGCGTGCGCGCAGAACGAAAGCAAGTTCCCCGCGTACCACGACGTGCTCTTCGAGAACCAGCCGCCCGAGACGGACGACGCCTTCGCGAGCGAGACCAGGCTCCTCGATCTGGCGAAGAAGGTGGACGGCCTGGACACCGCCGCCTTCCGCACCTGCGTCGAGGACGGCAAGCACAACAGCTGGGTCGCGAAGTCGAACGAGGCCTTCCAGAAGGGCGGCTTCTCCGGCACACCGAGCGTCTTCCTCAACGGCACCAACATCTACGCGGACCAGTCCATGACCCCCGCCAAGCTGAAGCAGATGGTGGAGGCGAAGGCCGCGGGGTGAGTCAGGGGTGACTCGGGAGTGAGCCGAGGGCCCGCTGGGGGCCGTGGGGCGTCAAGGAGCCAGGGGTGCAGCGTTATGGACCCGTTGCCGGGGCGCCCGACGTCGGCCGGGCCCGGCAGGGTAGCGTCGACCCTGCCATGGAACTTGCCTACATTCCCAGCCCGTCGCGCGGGGTCCTGTACCTCGGTCCCGTCCCGCTGCGCGGCTACGCCTTCTGCATCATCATCGGTGTCTTCGTAGCCGTCTGGCTCGGCAACAAACGCTGGGTCGCGCGGGGCGGACGGGCCGGAACGGTCGCCGACATCGCCGTCTGGGCCGTGCCCTTCGGCCTGATCGGCGGACGGCTCTACCACGTGATCACGGACTACGAGCTGTACTTCAGCGAGGGCCGTGACTGGGTGGACGCCTTCAAGGTCTGGGAGGGCGGCCTCGGCATCTGGGGCGCGATCGCCCTCGGCGCGGTGGGCGCGTGGATCGGCTGCCGGCGGCGGGGCATCCCGCTGCCCGCGTACGCCGACGCCGTCGCGCCCGGTATCGCCCTCGCCCAGGCGATCGGACGTTGGGGCAACTGGTTCAACCAGGAGTTGTACGGCAAGTCGACGGATCTGCCGTGGGCCGTGGAGATCACGTCCTCCACGGACGGTCGGCTGCCGGGTACGTACCACCCGACCTTCCTCTACGAGTCGCTGTGGTGCATCGGTGTCGCGCTGCTCGTCATCTGGGCGGACCGCCGGTTCAAGCTCGGGCACGGGCGGGCGTTCGCGCTGTACGTCGCCGCGTACTGCGCGGGGCGGTTCTGGATCGAGTACATGCGGGTCGACGAGGCCCACCACATCCTCGGACTGCGCCTCAACAACTGGACCGCGCTGTTCGTCTTCGTCCTCGCCGTGATCTACATCGTCCTGTCGGCCCGGAAGCGGCCGGGGCGTGAGGAGATCGTCGAGCCGGGTGTCTCCGACGGTGACGGGGACGAGGGCGCTGCCGCGTCGGCCGAGGACTCGGAGTCGGACTCGAAGCCGGAGTCGGAGTCGGACTCGAAGTCGAAGCCGGGGGAGCCTGAGGCCAAGGCCGAGGGTGATGCGGAGGCCTCCGGCGGTGGGGGCGGGAAGAAGGAGCCCGAGTCGGTGAAGAAGGGCTGACGCGACGGTCGGTTCGGATGATGTGGTGCCTACCCACCTGTCCCTTCGGGGGCGGGTGGGTTCTTGGTTCGGGGGACTGGGGTCCGTTGTCGGGTGCGGGTGTGTGGGGCCGGTCGCGCAGTTCCCCGCGCCCCTGAAGGATTCAGGCCCTGCGGGCCTGAAAAAGGCCGGGGCGCAGCCCCGTCTCAGGGGCGCGGGGAACTACGCGACCAGCCCCCACCGGGCGGACGTCCGGGGGGCGAAGGGGCGCAGCCCCTGGGGATGGGAACGAGTAGGGGCGGCGGGGGCGGATCAAAGCTGGGTGGGGCGGTCGGCCAGGGTCAGGGTTCGCCGGGCCGCGGCGACCACGGCCGGATCGATGAAGTGGCCGTCGGGGAGGGCCTGCGCCCCGGCCATGGTGGTCGCCGCCCTCAAGGTCCGCTCGGCCGACTCCACCTCCTGGGCCGTCGGGGTGTAGGCCCGTTCGATCACCTGGAGCTGACGGGGATGGATGGCGGCGCGGCCCAGGAAACCGAGCGCGCGGCCATGGGCGGAGGTGGCCGCCAGGCCCTCCAGGTCTTTCGTGTCCGGATAGATCGACTGGGCCGGCGACGGAAGGCCGGCGGCCCGGGCGGCGAGGATCACCCGGGAGCGCGGCCAGTCGAGGGCCCGGTCGTCGCTGACGGCGAGGTCCGCGCGGAGATCGGCCTCGCCGAGGGCGATGCCCCGGAGGGCGGGGTGGGCGGTGGCGATGTCGTACGCCCGCTCCACCCCCAGCGCCGATTCGAGGAGGGCGTACACGGGGATCGCTCCTCCTTCCGCCGGCGCGATCCGCTCCGCGACGCTCGCCACCTCGTCGGGGGACGTGATCTTCGGGAGGCGGAGGGCTGTCAGGCCGGGGAGCGGGGCGAGGGCTTCGAGATCCTTTCCGGCGTCCGAGGTGGCCAGTGCGTTGACGCGGACGTGGACCGGTACGGGCGGCGGCGCGGAGAGGAGTTCGGCGGTGGCCGCGCGGGCGTAGGCCTTGCGGTCGGGGGCCACCGCGTCCTCCAGGTCCACGATGACCACGTCCGCGCCGGAGGCCAGTGCCTTGGTGACCACCTCCGGGCGGTCGCCGGGGACGTACAGCCAGGTCAGGGGGAAGTGCGTCGGCGACGGCGGGGTCACAGGGCGCCCTCCTGGCGCAGGGCCGCGATCTCCGGTGCGGACAGGCCCAGTTCGGTCAGGATCGAGTCCGTGTCGGCGCCGTGCGCGCGGCCCGCCCAGCGGATCGCGCCGGGGGTGGTGGAGAGGCGGAAGAGGACGTTCTGCATGCGCAGGGGCCCGAGGTCGGGGTCGTCGACGGTGGTGATCGTGTCCAGGGCGCGGTACTGGGGGTCGGTCATCACCTCCCGTACGTCCTGGATGGGGGCCACCGCGGCCTCCGCCTTCTCGAACGCCTCGATGACCTCCTCCCGGGTGTGACGGGCGATCCACGCGCCGACCGCCTCGTCCAGGACGTCCGCGTGCCGGGCCCGCTCCGCGCCTGAACCGAACCAGGGCTCGTCGATCAGCTCGGGCCGTCCGACCAGACGCATCACGCGTTCCGCGATCGACTGGGCCGAGGTGGACACGGCCACCCAGGAACCGTCCGCCGTGCGGTAGGTGTTGCGGGGCGCGTTGTTCGCGGAGCGGTTGCCCGTACGGGGCTGGACGTGGCCCAGCTGGTCGTACCAGAGGGGCTGGGGCCCGAGAACGGTGAGGATCGGCTCGATGATCGCCATGTCGACCGTCTGCCCTTGTCCGGTGCGGTCACGCGCGGCGAGCGCGGTCATCACCGCGTACGCCGTCGCGAGGCCCGCGATGGAGTCGGCGAGACCGAAGGGCGGCAGGACCGGCGGGGCGTCGGGTTCGCCGGTGATCGCGGCGAATCCGCTCATCGCCTCGGCGAGCGTGCCGAAGCCGGGGCGGTGCGCGTACGGGCCGAACTGGCCGAAGCCGGTGACCCGGGCGAGGACCAGACCGGGGTTCGCCGCCGACAGCTCTTCCCAGCCCAGACCCCATTTCTCCAGGGTGCCGGGGCGGAAGTTCTCGATGATCACGTCGGCGGTGGCGGCGAGCCGCAGGAGGGTGTCCCGGCCGCCGGGGGTGGAGAGGTTCAGCGTCAGGGTGCGCTTGTTGCGGCCCAGCAGTTTCCACCACAGGCCCACGCCGTCCTTGGACGGGCCGTGGCCCCGGGACGGGTCCGGTTTCGTGGGGTGCTCGACCTTGATGACCTCCGCGCCGAAGTCACCGAGCATCGTGGCGGCGAGAGGGCCGGCGAAGAGCGTGGCGAGGTCGAGGACGCGGAGGTGGCTGAGCGGAGGGGCGTCCGCCTGCGGTGGGGGTGGCGCCTGGGTCATGGGTGGGGGGTCTCCCGGAGGGTGAGGTGGGCCAGGGTGTCGAAGCCGATGCCGTTGAAGTCGGCGATCGAGGTGGCCAGGCGGTTCTTGAGGGGGGCCGTCCAGCGGTCGGGGAGCGCGTCCGGGGAGCCGGTCAGGAGCCCCGCGATGCTGCCCGCCGTGGCCCCGTTGGAGTCGGTGTCCCAACCACCGGACACGGCGCGGCAGATGGAGGCCGTGTAGTCACCGTCCGCGTGGGTGAGGGCGGCGGTGAGCAGGGCGGTGTTGGGGACGGCGTGGACCCAGTGGTGGTCGGCGTAGGTGGCGTGGAGTTCGTCCACGATCCTGTCGAAGTCCCGGAATTCCGTGGTCAGCCGGAGAGCGTGGTCGATCGCCTTCGCGAGGCGGGAATGCGGGGGGACGACCGTCAGGCCGGTGCGCAGGCACTGGTGGACGTCATGGGTGCCGGTGGCCGCATCGGCGATGGTGGCCGCGACGAACATGGCCGCGTAGACGCCGTTGGCGGTGTGGGTGAGGGTGGCGTCCCGGTGGGCCTGTTCGGCCGCGGCGGCAGGGTCGCCGGGGTTGGTCCAGCCGTGGACGTCGGCGCGGATCAGGGCGCCGATCCACTCGCGGAACGGGTTGCGGTGGCGGGCGGTGCGGGGTGGGTCGATGCCGCAGAGGAGGTTGCGGTAGGCGACGCGTTCGGCGGTGAAGGTGCGGCCCGCGGGGAGTTCGTCCAGCCAGAGGGTGGCCACGTCGGCGGTGGTGAAGTCCCGGCCGTGGCGGGCCAGGAGGAGGAGGTTGAGGAGGGGGTAGTTGAGGTCGTCGTCCTCGGGCATGCCGTCGATGTTCTCGGCGAGGGAGGTGGGGGCCGAGCGGCGGTTCCAGGGGTGGGCGGCCAGGAGTTCCGGGGGGACGCCTCGGGCGGTGAACCAGGTGGTGAGGGGCCAGTTGCCGGTGGCGGTGGCGAGTTGACGGATGGCTGTGAGGGGGAGCTTCTCGACGGGTTTGCCCAGGAGGCAGCCTGCTGCTCGGCCCAGCCAGGCCGCTTCGACCCGTCGTGCGTACGTGGCGGGGGTGGGGAGGGTGCCGCTGCTCGGCGGTGGCGAGGTGCCGCCTGCGCCCACCCTCCCCCACTCTCGGCTTCGCTCGACCGGGGGGATCTCCATCGCCCCAGCGGCACGGTTGCCCGCAGGCGGGGCGGGCGGGGCAGACTGAGCAGGCGGGGCGGGCCAGTTGGGGCACAGGGCCTTGATCCTGTCCAGGTCCGTCGGCTCGTGTTCCGCCAACCCGCTGGGCAGGTCCGCCAGTTCGTCCAGCAGGTCCTCGGCGAGCTGGCGGAGGTAGCGGGAGGCCGGGTCGGGGGAGGCGCCGGCACGCAGCGGGGCCGGGGGGCCGCCCGCCGCCCGCCAGCGCGCGGCGACGGCCGAGGGCTCGCGGCCGTCCTGGCGGGCCTGGTGGAGTTCGTGGCCGAGGAGGTCCTCGGGCTGGACCCAGGTGAGACGCAGGGGGGTCACCGGACGGGGGCCAGCGCGGTGAAGGCCGACTCGTGGGCGCGGCGGCGGCGGACGTCCTGGCCGTGGATCTGGAGTGCGACGTCCGTCAACGTCCGGGCGGGGGCGTGCAGGTCGAGCCGGCTGGCCTCCGCCACCGTCTTGGCCCAGTCGGGCGGGACGTCCGAACCCAGCGCGCCGGCGAGGGCGCCGGACATCGTCGCGATGGAGTCGCAGTCGCGGCCGTAGTTCACCGAACCCAGCACCGCGTGCCGGTAGTCGCCGCGGGCCACGAGCAACATGCCGAGCGCGATGGGGAGCTCCTCGATCGCGTGGAGCCGGGACGGGCGGCGGGCGCCGAGGGAGGGGGCGCGGTAGTCGGGGCCTACCGTGTCGAACGGGGCGACCGCCTCGCGGAGCGGCCGTAGCGCCGACTCGAAGTCCGTGTGTCGGCGGGCCACTTCGCACACCGACTCGATCGCCGCGCGGGTGCCGTCCTTCGCCAGGGCGAGGCAGGCCTCGACCACCGACTCCGCTGTCGCGCCCGGCGTGCACGCCGCGGCGACGGCCGCCGCGAACACGCCCGCGGCCTCCCTGCCGTACGACGACTGGTGGGCGCCCGCGACGTCGAGTGCCTCGGCGTACGCGCCGGGCGGATCGGCCGCATTGACCAGGCCGACGGGGGCCATGTACATCGCGGCGCCGCAGTTGACGATGTTGCCGGCGCCGGCCTCGCGGGGGTCGATGTGGCCGTAGTGGATCCGGGCCACGAGCCACTTCTCGGCGAGGAAGACCCGCTGGAGGGGGAGGGCCTCGGCCTCCAGCTCGGGGATCCAGCGCGGGGTCGTCATCATGTCCGGCACCAGGTGCTCGGCGACGGCGTACGCGTCGAGGTGGTCGCGTACGCGGTCGTACACCCGGACGAGCGCGTGCGTCATCAAGGTGTCGTCGGTGACGTGGCCGTCGCCCTTGTGGTACGGGGCGATGGGGCGGGCGGTGCGCCAGTCGTCGCCGTTCCAGGGGCCGACGACGCCGTGCACGCGGCCGCCGTGGCGTTCGAGGATCTGCTCCGGGGTGTAGCCCTCCACCGGGCCGCCGAGGGCGTCGCCCACGGCGGCGCCGACCAGGGCGCCGGTGATGCGTTCGTCGAGGGTGGCGTCCGGGACGGCTGCCGGGGCGGGGGCCGGGACGGGTGCGGGTCGCGATGCGGGCGTCATGACCGGCTAACGCCGGGGGTGGTGGGGAGTTCCGCTGTGTCGAGAAGTTCGGCGAGGTGGACGAGGTCGGTGCCGGTGAGGCGGGGGAGGGCGCAGCCGGAGAGGGTGCGGCAGGCGTCCCGCCAGGTGTCGGGGACGGCGCTGCCACCGCCGAGCGCGCCGGTCAGGGCGCCGGCCAGGGCCGGGGCGGAGTCGGCGACACGGGAGAGGCAGGCGGCGGCGGGGACGGCCTCGGCGATCCGGCCGCGCGCGGCGGTGGCCAGGGCGAGGGCCACGGGGACGGTCTCGGCGGCGGCGATGCCGTAGCTGTACACGTGGTCGACGATCTGGTGCTCCAGGAGGGGGATCAAAGCGAATGTTCCTTCTTTTCTGTGGCGGTGGGCGAGGTTGAGGGCGTGGCGTGCGTTGCGGCCGATCTCCGTCCCGGCGGGGAGTTCGGCCAGGGCCGCGGCCGCGCAGTCGTCGACGTCCGCGCCGGTGAGCGCCAGCGCGAGCGCGGCGGCCATCGCTCGTGCGCCGTGCACGCCGTCGCCGTCCTGGGTGTAGCGGGCGTCGAACTCGGCCAGGTCGGCTGCGCGTCGCGGGTCGCCCGGGTGGGCCACCGCCAGGACGCAGGCGCGGACACAGGCCGCGTCGTCGAAGTAGTGGGGGTTGTCGTGACCGGTGGCGGGTGGGCGCAGGCCGGTGGCGAGGTTGCCGAGGCCGGCGCGTACGGAGATACGGGCGCGCAGGGGGAGTACGGCGGACTCGACCTCGGGGGCGCGTTCGGCGGCGGCGGCGATCTCGCTGGCCACGGCGTTCCAGGAGAGGTCGATGGAGGCGCGGGTGCGGCGTTCCAGGCTGAGGTCGCCGAGTGCGGCGGCGTCGCCGGCGCGGAGGAGGGCCTCGGCGGCGAAGGCCGCCCACTCCGCGTCGTCGGAGGGGCCGAGGCGGAGGGGCTCGGGGGGCTGGTTGAGGGCGATGGGGACGGGGAGGGTGGTGGTGGCGTTCTGCTCGGCGAAGGTGTCCAGTTCGCGGGTGAGGCGGCGGGTCCATTCCGGCATGCGGGCGGCGCGGTGGCGGGCGGCGGGCCAGCCGGCGGCGTCGCCCGCCGCGAGGCCGAGGAGGAGGCCCTCGATGCGGGTGCCCTTCGGGGGGCGGGGCCTGCCGGCCTCGGCTTCGCCTTCGGCCGCTTCGTTCTTCCCAGCCGCACCGCCCGTGCGGGTTTCGTCGTCGAGCGCGGGTGGCCCCAGGGGGGCGCCCCCACCGTCGGCGGCCGCGGCTCCGTGCGCGGTCGGCTTCGCCGGGGCCGGGTGTGCGGGTTCGAACAACTCGGGGGCGAGAGGTTCGGTCGCCGTTGCGGTCGGCTTCGCCATGCCCTGCGGCTCGCTGATGCCCGCCGTGTCTGCTCTGTTCGCCGTATCCGCCGTATCCGCCGTATCCGCCGTATCCGCCGTGCCCCTCGGCCCGTCGTGCGGTGCGGGCGGTGTTCCGTGGGGCGGCTTCTCGTACGGCGCGGAGGGTGCTGTGGGCGTCGTGTCGTCCCACGGGGTCGGTGGGGTCATGTGGGGGTCTCCGTCGGGTCGGCCGGGGCGAGGGTGAAGGTGGTCGGGGGCGGGAGGGGACGGTCGCCGTGGGGGAAGAGGGCCGTGCCCGTGGCCCATTTGCCGCCCTCGGTCGGGACCAGGAGTTCGGCCACGTCCAGGACGTGGTGGCCGGCCATGGAGGGCAGGCAGCTGCCTCTCGCCGGGCCGATCGCGGCGGTCCAGTCGGCCGGGATCGACGACGCCCCCCGGGTCGCTCCGCCCAGCGCGCCGGCGACCGCCGCGGTCGTGTCGGCGTCGCGGCCCATGTTCACCGCGGTCAGCACCGACTCGGTGAAGTCGCCGTCGGCCGCCGCGTAGGCGCCGAAGGCGAGGGCGACGGCCTCGGGGGCGAGGTCGGTCCAGGGGTAGCCGCCGATGACGACGGCGGAGCGGACCGCGCGTTCGCCCCGGTGGGCGACCGCGACCGCCCGGCGCAGGGAGCGCGCCGTCCAGGAGTCGTCGGGGATCACGGCGAGCGCGGAGGCCACGACGGAGATCGTGGGTGCGCCCGCCATGGCCGCCGCCACGCCCGCCGCGACCGCCTGGCCGCCGTAGATGCCCTCTCCGTCGTGACTGACCGAGCCGTCGATGGCGACCAGCCGGGCGGCCTCCGCCGGGCGGCCCGCCGCGAAGACGCCGAAGGGGGCCGCGCGCATGGCCAGGCCGTCGCTCCAGGCGTGCCGGTGCTGGGCGGAGATCGGCGCGGCCAGACCCCGGCGGAGGTTCTCCAAGGTGCCGCGTTCGCTGAAGCCCGCGCCGCGGAACGGGCCCTCGTCCCGGTCCGCGATCCACTGGTGCCAGGCCGTCTCCACATGGGTGACGGTGAGCGCCGAGCCGTGCCGGGCGAGCAGCAGTCCGGAGAAGATGGCGTACTCGGTGTCGTCGGTCCCCGAGGGGCGCTCGGCCACGTACCCGGTGATGCGCCCCCAGCGCGCGCGGATCTCGGAGGGTTTCATGTTCTCGGCGGGCGCCCCCAGCGCGTCCCCGACGGCGAGCCCGAGCATGGCCCCCCGTGCCCGCTCGCGGAGGTCGGCGGCGTCCCCGGGCGCCGGGACCGAGGGAATGCAGGCGATGGAAGGCATACGGTCGCCTCTCTGGCCCGTGGGCTGGTCCGGCCCGGTGGGCAGTTGATCCGCTCTGAAGATTTGCCAGCTTTCGCTGGGAAGATCTCTCCCACACCGGGTGCCTCGGCGGCGCGCGGAACGCCCGGGTATCACCCGGTCGACATCTGTGCAGCGTCATGTACGAATGAGCGGCAGCCGTTTCTCGAACAGCCGTCGACCCAGGTAAGTACGGCCTTCCTTGCTGGCAGAAGCGATTTTCCGAGCGTACGTTCGACGTGACGAAAGGGGCTTGATCGTGGCGATCATCGACACCGAGGCCGCGTTGCACGAGGCGCACCGGGACAACCACACCCATCGGGACGTGAACGGAGGCTGGCTGCGGCCCGCCGTGTTCGGGGCGATGGACGGGCTCGTGTCCAACCTGGCGCTGATGACCGGTGTCGCCGGCGGAACGGCCGGGCGGGAGGCGGTCGTCGTCGCGGGGCTCGCGGGGCTCGCCGCCGGGGCCTTCTCCATGGCCGCGGGCGAGTACACCTCCGTGGCCTCGCAGCGGGAACTCGTCCAGGCCGAACTCGACGTCGAGCGGCGGGAGTTGCGCAAGCATCCCGAGGACGAGGAGAAGGAGCTCGCCGCGCTCTACGAGAGCCGGGGCGTCGAGGCCGGACTCGCCCGGGAGGTCGCGCGGCAGCTGTCGCACGATCCCGAGCAGGCGCTGGAGATCCACGCGCGCGAGGAGCTGGGTGTCGATCCCGGCGATCTGCCCTCGCCCGTCGTGGCCGCCGTGTCGAGTTTCGGCGCCTTCGCGGTGGGTGCCCTGCTGCCCGTGCTGCCCTATCTGTTCGGGGCGGACGCGCTGTGGCCCGCCGTGCTGGTGGCGCTCGTCGGGCTCTTCGGGTGCGGTGCGGTGGTGGCCAGGGTGACGGCCAGAACCTGGTGGTTCAGCGGGCTGCGGCAGCTGGCCCTCGGGGGTGCCGCGGCGGGTGTGACATACGCCCTGGGCACTCTGTTCGGGGCGGCCGTATGATGGATCAGCTGGCTACGTATGCGCGGGACCGCATAAGTAGTCGTTACCACGCGGTTTCGAATGCTTAACCGCTGGGCATGAGCCGTAAGCGCCGCGGGCAACGACGCCCGTCCAGCACCTGAAGCACCTGAACCACCTGGCGCAGTGGGCGACGACGCCTCACTGCGCCCCGGTCGACCGACAAAGATCTGTCCGGTCGGCTCCCCCTTGATCGCGTTCGATCACGCCACCGTGTGCGCCCACCACCTCCGCGCCGTGGCGTCCGCATGCTGGGACGAAGTATCCGCTTCCCGAGAATCGTTCCATCATGTAACCTGCACGAAATTTGCACTTACGCAGAGGGCCAGCGTCGTCCCTCGGCAATCGCATATGCCAGATGACGACGACGGGAGAGCCGATGCGTACGCCGCGCCAGCCGTCCCAGCACTCCACGAATGGCCAGAAGTGGTCGTTCATGGATGCTCGCCCTGCTGCGCAGGGTATGTACGACCCCCGCAACGAGCACGACGCCTGTGGCGTCGGCTTCGTGGCCACCCTCACCGGCGAGGCGAGCCATGCGCTGGTCGAGCAGGCGCTCACGGTTCTGCGCAACCTGGAGCATCGAGGGGCGACCGGTTCGGAGCCCGACTCGGGTGACGGCGCCGGCATCCTCTCCCAGGTTCCCGACGCGTTCTTCCGCGAGGTGGCCGGATTCGAGCTGCCCGAGGCCGGCTCGTACGCCGTCGGCATCGGCTTCCTGCCCGAGGAGGGCACCGAGGACGCCGTCGCCCGCATCGAGGCCATCGCCGCCGACGAGGGCCTGACCGTCCTCGGCTGGCGCGAGGTGCCCGTCGCCCCCGAGCTGCTCGGCGCCACGGCCCGCTCCACGATGCCCGCCTTCCGCCAGGTCTTCGTCACCGACGGCACCTCGAAGGACATCGACCTCGACCGCAAGACGTTCGTGCTGCGCAAGCGCGCCGAGCGCGAGGTCGACGTCTACTTCCCCTCGCTGTCCGCGCGGACCATCGTCTACAAGGGCATGCTGACCACCGGCCAGCTGGAGCCCTTCTTCCCGGACCTGTCCGACCGCCGCTTCGCCTCCGCGATCGCGCTCGTGCACTCCCGGTTCTCCACGAACACCTTCCCGTCGTGGCCGCTCGCCCACCCGTACCGCTTCGTCGCGCACAACGGCGAGATCAACACGGTCAAGGGCAACCGCAACTGGATGGTCGCCCGCGAGTCCCAGCTGGCCTCCGACCTGTTCGGCCCGCAGGACGAGCTCGACCGGATCTTCCCCATCTGTACGCCGGACGCCTCCGACTCGGCGTCCTTCGACGAGGTGCTGGAGCTGCTCCACCTCGGCGGCCGCTCCCTGCCGCACTCCGTGCTGATGATGATCCCGGAGGCGTGGGAGAACCACGACTCCATGGAGCCGGCCCGCCGCGCCTTCTACCAGTTCCACTCCACGCTGATGGAGCCCTGGGACGGCCCGGCCTGTGTCACCTTCACCGACGGCCGCCAGGTCGGCGCGGTCCTCGACCGCAACGGCCTGCGCCCCGGCCGCTACTGGGTCACCGACGACGGCCTGGTCGTCCTCGGCTCCGAGGTCGGCGTCCTCGACATCGACCCCGCCAAGGTCGTCCGCAAGGGCCGCCTGCAGCCGGGCAGGATGTTCCTCGTCGACACCGTCGAGCACCGCATCATCGAGGACGACGAGATCAAGGCCCAGCTCGCCGCGGAGAACCCGTACGCGGAGTGGCTGGAGGCCGGCGAGATCGAGCTGTCCGACCTGCCCGAGCGTGAGCACATCGTGCACACCCACGCCTCGGTCACCCGCCGCCAGCAGACCTTCGGCTACACCGAGGAGGAGCTGCGCGTCATCCTCGCGCCGATGGCCAAGGCCGGCGCCGAGCCCATCGGATCCATGGGCACCGACTCGCCGATCGCCGCGCTGTCCTCGCGCCCGCGCCTGCTCTTCGACTACTTCACCCAGCTGTTCGCGCAGGTCACCAACCCGCCGCTGGACGCCATCCGCGAGGAGCTCGTCACCTCGCTGCGCTCCTCGCTGGGCCCCGAGGGCAACATCCTGGAGCCGAGCGCCGCGTCGTGCCGCAGCGTCACCCTGCCCTTCCCGGTGATCGACAACGACGAGCTGGCCAAGCTCATCCACATCAACGCCGACGGCGACATGCCCGGCATGAAGGCCGCGACCCTCTCCGGCCTGTACCGGGTCTCCGGCGGCGGTGACGCCCTCGCCGCGCGCATCGAGGAGATCTGCGCCGAGGCCGACTCGGCCATCGAGAACGGTGCCCGGCTGATCGTCCTGTCGGACCGCCACTCGGACGCCGAGCACGCGCCGATCCCGTCGCTGCTGCTCACCGCGGCCGTCCACCACCACCTCATCCGCACCAAGCAGCGCACCCAGGTGGGCCTGCTGGTCGAGGCCGGCGACGTCCGCGAGGTCCACCACGTCGCCCTGCTCATCGGCTTCGGCGCCGCGGCCGTCAACCCGTACCTGGCGATGGAGTCCGTCGAGGACCTCGTCCGCGCCGGAACGTTCCTCTCCGGTATCGAGGCCGAGCAGGCGATCCGCAACCTGATCTACGCCCTCGGCAAGGGCGTCCTGAAGGTCATGTCCAAGATGGGCATCTCCACGGTCGCCTCCTACCGCGGCGCCCAGGTCTTCGAGGCCGTCGGTCTCGCGGACGAGTTCGTGGAGAAGTACTTCAACGGCACGGCCACCAAGATCGGCGGCGTCGGCATCGACGTCATCGCCAAGGAGGTCGCCGCCCGCCACGCCAAGGCGTACCCGGCCAGCGGCATCGCGCCCGCCCACCGCGCCCTGGACATCGGCGGCGAGTACCAGTGGCGCCGCGAGGGCGAGCCGCACCTGTTCGACCCGGACACGGTCTTCCGCCTCCAGCACTCCACCCGCACGCGCCGCTACGACATCTTCAAGCAGTACACGAGCCGCGTGAACGAGCAGTCCGAGCGTCTGATGACGCTGCGCGGCCTGTTCGGTTTCAAGGCGGGCGAAGGCCGCGCGCCGATCTCCGTCGACGAGGTCGAGCCGGTCTCCGAGATCGTCAAGCGCTTCTCGACCGGCGCCATGTCGTACGGCTCGATCTCCCGCGAGGCGCACGAGACGCTCGCCATCGCCATGAACCAGCTGGGCGGCAAGTCCAACACCGGTGAGGGCGGCGAGGACCCGGACCGGCTCTACGACCCGGCGCGGCGTTCGTCGATCAAGCAGGTCGCCTCCGGCCGCTTCGGTGTCACGAGCGAGTACCTCGTCAACGCGGACGACATCCAGATCAAGATGGCCCAGGGCGCCAAGCCCGGTGAGGGCGGTCAGCTGCCCGGCCACAAGGTGTACCCGTGGGTCGCCAAGACGCGTCACTCCACGCCGGGCGTGGGCCTCATCTCCCCGCCGCCGCACCACGACATCTACTCCATCGAGGACCTGGCCCAGCTGATCCACGACCTGAAGAACGCGAACCCGCAGGCGCGGATTCACGTCAAGCTGGTCTCCGAGGTCGGCGTCGGCACGGTCGCGGCGGGTGTCTCCAAGGCGCACGCGGACGTCGTCCTCATCTCCGGCCACGACGGCGGTACGGGCGCCTCGCCGCTCACCTCGCTGAAGCACGCGGGCGGCCCCTGGGAGCTCGGCCTCGCCGAGACCCAGCAGACGCTGCTGCTCAACGGCCTGCGCGACCGCATCGTCGTGCAGACCGACGGCCAGCTGAAGACCGGCCGTGACGTCGTCATCGCCGCGCTGCTCGGCGCCGAGGAGTTCGGTTTCGCGACCGCGCCGCTCGTCGTCTCCGGCTGCGTCATGATGCGCGTCTGCCACCTGGACACCTGCCCGGTCGGCATCGCCACGCAGAACCCGACGCTCCGCGACCGGTTCTCCGGCAAGGCCGAGTACGTCGTGAACTTCTTCGAGTTCATCGCCGAAGAGGTCCGCGAGATCCTCGCCGAGCTGGGCTTCCGCTCCATCGAGGAGGCCGTCGGCCACGCCGAGGCGCTCGACGTGACCCGCGCGGTCGACCACTGGAAGGCACAGGGCCTGGACCTGGCGCCGCTGTTCCACGTGCCCGAGCTGCCCGAGGGCGCCGTCCGCCACCAGCTGATCGAGCAGGACCACGGCCTGGAGAAGGCGCTCGACAACGAGCTGATCAAGCTCGCCGCCGACGCGCTGGCCGCCTCGGACGCCACCGACGCCCAGCCGGTCCGCGCCCAGGTCAAGGTCCGCAACATCAACCGCACCGTCGGCACGATGCTCGGCCACGAGGTGACGAAGAAGTTCGGCGGGGCAGGGCTCCCCGACGACACCATCGACATCACCTTCACCGGCTCGGCGGGCCAGTCCTTCGGCGCCTTCCTCCCGCGCGGCGTCACGCTGCGCCTGGAGGGCGACGCCAACGACTACGTCGGCAAGGGCCTCTCCGGCGGCCGCGTGATCGTCCGCCCGGACCGGGGCGCCGACCACCTCGCCGAGTACTCCACCATCGCGGGCAACACCATCGCCTACGGCGCGACCGGCGGCGAGCTGTTCCTCCGGGGCCGTACGGGCGAGCGGTTCTGCGTCCGCAACTCCGGTGCCCTGGTGGTCTCCGAGGGCGTGGGCGACCACGGCTGCGAGTACATGACCGGCGGCCACGCGGTCGTCCTCGGCGAGACGGGCCGCAACTTCGCGGCCGGTATGTCCGGCGGCATCGCGTACGTCATCGACCTGGACCCCGACAACGTCAACGTCGGCAACGTGGGCGCGATCGAGGCCCTCGACGACACCGACAGGCAGTGGCTGCACGACGTGGTGCGCCGCCACGCCGAGGAGACGGGGTCGACGGTCGCCGAGAAGCTGCTCGCCGACTGGGACGAGGCCGTGCAGCGCTTCAGCAAGATCATCCCCAGCACGTACAAGGCAGTGCTCGCCGCCAAGGCCGCCGCCGAGCAGGCCGGTCTCTCCGAGACCGAGATCACCGAGAAGATGATGGAGGCGGCGATCAATGGCTGACCCGAAGGGCTTCCTCAACCACGGGCGCGAGGTCGCCAAGTCCCGCCCCGTCGACGTACGGCTGAAGGACTGGAACGAGGTCTACGTCCCCGGTTCCCTGCTCCCGATCATCTCGAAGCAGGCGTCCCGCTGCATGGACTGCGGCATCCCGTTCTGCCACAACGGCTGTCCCCTCGGGAACCTCATCCCCGAGTGGAACGACTACGCCTACCGCGAGGACTGGGGCGCGGCTTCGGAGCGTCTGCACGCGACCAACAACTTCCCGGAGTTCACCGGTCGCCTCTGCCCGGCCCCGTGCGAGTCGGCCTGCGTGCTCGGTATCAACCAGCCGGCCGTCACCATCAAGAACGTCGAGGTCTCGATCATCGACAAGGCGTGGGACAGCGGCGATGTAGCGCCGCAGATCCCGGAGCGCCTGTCCGGCAAGACGGTCGCGGTCATCGGCTCGGGCCCGGCGGGTCTCGCGGCCGCCCAGCAGCTGACGCGGGCCGGTCACACGGTCGCCGTGTACGAGCGCGCGGACCGCGTCGGCGGTCTGCTCCGCTACGGCATCCCCGAGTTCAAGATGGAGAAGCGGCACATCAACCGCCGTATCGAGCAGATGCGCGCGGAGGGCACCCGCTTCCGTACGGGCATCGAGATCGGCCGCGACCTCAAGGCGACGGACCTGAAGAAGCGGTACGACGCCGTCGTCATCGCCGCGGGCGCCACCACCGCCCGTGACCTGCCGGTCCCCGGCCGCGAGCTGAACGGCATCCACCAGGCGATGGAGTACCTGCCGCTGGCCAACAAGGTGCAGGAGGGCGACTTCGTGGCGCCCCCCATCACGGCCGAGGGCAAGCACGTCGTCGTCATCGGCGGTGGCGACACCGGCGCGGACTGCGTGGGCACCGCCCACCGCCAGGGCGCGGCCTCGGTCACGCAGCTGGAGATCATGCCGAAGCCGGGCGAGGACCGTGCCCCGAACCAGCCGTGGCCGACCTTCCCGATGCTGTACAAGGTCACCTCCGCGCACGAGGAGGGCGGCGAGCGGGTCTACTCCGTCTCCACCACCCACTTCGAGGGCGACGAGGACGGCAACGTCCAGTGGCTGCACCTCGTGGAGGTCGAGTTCGTCGACGGCAAGCTGACGCAGAAGCCGGGCACGGAGCGCAAGATCCCCGCCCAGCTGGTGACGCTGGCGATGGGCTTCACCGGCACGGACCGCGAGAACGGTCTCGTGGACCAGTTCGGCCTGGACCTCGACGAGCGCGGCAACATCGCGCGTGACGCCGACTTCCAGACGAACGTGCCGGGTGTGTTCGTGGCGGGCGACGCGGGGCGCGGTCAGTCCCTCATCGTCTGGGCGATCGCCGAGGGCCGCTCGGCCGCGCGCGGCTGCGACCGCTTCCTCACGGGCGCGAGCGACCTGCCGGCCCCGATCCGCCCGACGGACCGCTCGCTGATGGTCTGATCCACCGGGTTCCTGACCTGCCGGGTCTTGCCCCGCCGGTCACTGATCCACCGGATCAACAGACGTCCCGTACAACGGCGTGCGGAACACAGACGGCGCCTGCCCACCAGTCCCCGACCGGACTACCGGGCAGGCGCCGTCGCATGTCCCGGGTGAGAGCCTCAGCCCGTCATCGCCGCCGCCTTCGCCACCGCCAGCACCACCAGCAGCGCCAGCACCCCCACGCACGCCCCCGCCTGCACCAGCACCCTCCGTCGGTCCCGGGGCGCGTACGCGAAGGCCAGGGCGGTCAGGCCGCCTGTGAGGAGGCCGCCGAGGTGGCCCTGCCAGGACGTCACGACCGCCGAGATGACCAGCCAGATCAGCAGGCCCGCCATGAAGCGGTTGATGCCCGCCGGGTCGGCGCCCAGGCGGCGGGCCAGGACGTAGTACGCCGTGCAGACGCCGAAGATCGCGCCGGAGGCGCCGACCGTGCTGCTGTCGGGGGCCAGGAGGAGGACCAGGACGGAGCCGCCGAGGGCGGAGAGGAGGTACAGGCTCAGATAGCGGGCGCGGCCCAGCTGGGCCTCCACCACACGGCCCACGTTCCACAGCGTGACCATGTTCATCACGATGTGCAGGATGCCGAACGTGCCCTCGGTGGGCGGGATGTGGAGGAAGGCGCCGGTGAGGAGGCGGTACCACTCGCCGTCGATCACGCCTTCGAGGTGGAAGTCGGCCGGGTAGGCGCTCTGCCAGACATAGTGCAGACCGTCTGGGCCGGCGAGGCCCCGGCCCAGCATCGCGAAGTCGTCGACGACCGTCGGGCGGAGCAGTTCGGCGACGTACGCGACGACGTTCAGGCCGATCAGGACGTACGTCACCAGCGGGACCGCCGAGATCCGGCCGCCGAAGGCCGTGCGGGCCTGGCGGACCGTTCTCGCGCCCTCCTTCACGCACTCCGGGCACTGGTGACCCACGGCCGCGTCGCGCATGCAGTCCGGGCAGATGAACCGCTCGCAGCGGGTGCAGCGGACGTAGGACTCCACGTTCGGGTGGCGGTAGCAGGTGGTGACGGCGGGCTCGGACGACGACGAGGACTCGGGTTCCACGGCCGGCTCCTTGTGGGTGCGGGACTGATGACGAGCCGGTGAGGACGGCGGCGAACAAAATAGCGAACCTGGGCGGGAGCCCGCTGCGGGGGAGTGCCTCAGCCTCGGGATCATCGCCGCGTGACGGGCTGGGGCGGAGCATGGCAGGGGGGCGGCGCATGGCCCTGTGTCGGCTCATCGCGGGCCGCCGTCCACCTCGTCTTCCGAAATCCATGGTCGAGGAGTACCCCGCGACATCACCGGCGGCGGTCACCACCAGGGGCAGTCAGCGCCACCGGGGATCGCTGAGGACCACGTCCCGGCATTCGTCGGGAGTGCCCCACGCGCTCCGCAGCGCGCGTGCCTTGGTCAGCCAGAGGGACAGGTCGTACTCCGCCGTGTAACCGATCGCGCCGTGCGCCTGGAGCGCCGTGCGCGCCGTCGCGTACGCCGCCTCGCACGCCGTCACCTTGGCCGCCGCCGCGTCCGCCGGGTCCAGGGTGACCGCCGCCCCGAAGACCAGCGGCCGCGCGAACTCCAGGGCCACCTCGGCGTCCGCCAGCCGGTGCTTCACCGCCTGGAACGACCCCACGGGCACACCGAACTGGGTGCGCTGCTTGACGTACGCCACCGTCCTGTCCAGCAGCGCCAGACCGACGCCGAGCGCCTGCGCGGCGACCGCGAGACGCGCCCAGACGAGGGCGTGGGCGAGCAGGGACGGGTCGGCGGCGAGGAGGTCGCCGCCGGGGGAGAGCGGGGTCAGGCGGCGGGCCGGGTCCAGGGAGCGGCGCACGGGGCCGTGGCCGGCGGCGAGGCGCAGTTCGCCCGTCTCCGGGGCGAGCGTCAGGCGGGTCGTCGCCGTGTCCCCGTCCAGCGCGTACGATCCCGGCGACGGCACCACCGTGGCCATCGCCTCGCCCGACACCAGTGCCGGGAGCAGGCGCTTGGCCGGGCCCGGGTCGTCCAGGCCCGCCAGGAGCACCGTCGCCGTCACCGTCTCCACGAGCGGGCCCGGAACCGCGTGCCGACCCAGCTCCACGAAGGCGACGGCCAGTTCGACGGGGAGCGGACCCACCCCCTCGTACGCCTCCGGCGCCGCCAGCGCGAACACGCCCGCGTCCCCGAGGCGCGCCCACACCGCACGCCCCGCCTCGTGCTCCCCGCGCCCCCAGGCCCGTACGACGGCGGGCGTGCCGGCGGCCGACAACATGGCGCCCAGCGACTCGGCGAACGCCCGCTGTTCGGTGTCCAGGAGGAAACGCATCCGGTGAGGCCTTTCGGGCGGGGCCACGCGTCGGCGGAGGCCCTCGGGGTCGGGGCCGCGCGTCCGACGGCCTTTGAGGCCGAGCCGCGCGTCCGGCGGGCCAGGGTGGGCCGCGCGTCGGCGGTGGCCTTTCGGGCGGGGACCACGCGTCGGTCGATGTCTTTGCAGGTCGAAGCCGTGCGGTCGGTTGTGGCCAATGGGCGGGGGCCCTTCGGGCGGGGGTCACCCCTCAGCGGACGGCTCTCGCCGTCGGGGTCACACATCGGGGGCGGCCTTTCAGGCGCGCTCCGCGCATCAGTGGCACCCCCTGCAGGAGGGCTCCGCATCAGCGGCGGCCCTTCGGCAGGCCGAGGAGGCGTTCGGCGATGATGTCGCGTTGGATCTCGTTGGTGCCGGCGTAGATCGGGCCGGCGAGGGAGAAGACGTACCCCTCGGACCAGTCGGTGTCCGCCGACTCGCCCTCCTCGCCGAGCAGGTCGAGCGCCGTCTCGTGCAGGGCGATGTCGTACTCGGACCAGAAGACCTTGTTCAGGCTGGCCTCGGGGCCGATCGGCGTGCCCTCCAGGAAGCGGGAGGCGGCCGCGTGGGTGAACAACTGGTAGGCGCGGGCGCCGATCAGCGCGTCGGCCACCGCCTCGCGGGCGGACGCCGGGCTGCCCCGGTCGTGCCAGAGGGCGAGCAGCCGGTGCGCGGAGGCCAGGAAGCGGCCCGGGGAGCGCAGCGTCAGACCGCGTTCGTTGCCGGCGGTGGACATCGCGATGCGCCAACCCTGGCCGGGCTCGCCGATGACGTCCTCGTCCGGCACGAACACGTCGTCGAGGAAGAGCTCGGCGAACGCGGGCCTGCCGTCGAGGCGTCCGATCGGGCGGACCGTCACCCCCGGGGCGCGCAGATCGAACATGAGATACGTCAGCCCCTGGTGAGGCCGGTCGGTGCCGGGCTCGCTGCGGAACAGGCCGAACGCCCGGTCCGCGAACGCCGCCCGTGACGACCAGGTCTTCTGCCCGGTCAGCAGCCAGCCCCCGTCCGCGCGCACGGCCCGGGAGCTGAGCGAGGCCAGGTCGGACCCGGCCCCGGGCTCCGACCAGGCCTGGGCCCACACCACCTCGCCGGAGGCCATCGGGGGCAGCACCCGCGCCCGTTGCTCCTCGGTGCCGTGGTCGAACAAGGTCGGGGCGAGGAGGTTGATCCCGTTCTGGCCGACCCGGCCCGGGGCGCCCGCCGCGTAGTACTCCTCCTCGAACAGCAGCCAGCGGAGCAGCCCCGCTTCGCGGCCACCGTACGCGGTCGGCCAGTTCACCACCGACCAGCGGTCGGCGAAGAGTTCGGCCTCCCACGCCCGATGGGCGGCGAAGCCCTCCTCGGTCTCCAGCGACGGGAGCGGCTCCGACGGGACATGGGCGCGCAGCCAGGCACGGGCCTCGGCGCGGAAGGCCTCGTCGGCGGGAGAACAAGCGAGGTCCATGGAGCACCGCTCCTTCCCTAACAAGTGTTTGGTAGGTTAGCGTGCCCGCATGAAGAACGTCGACCCTCCGACGTACCTCCCCGGCCACGGTCTGCTCGCCGGACGCACCGCCGTGATCACCGCCGCGGCCGGCGCGGGCATCGGCGGGGCCACCGCGCGACGCTTCCTGGAGGAGGGCGCGCGCGTACTGATCAGCGACGCCCACACGCGCAGACTCAAGGCGTACCGGGACGAGCTGGCCGAGGAGTTCGGAGCGGAGTCCGTCCGGGCGGTGCCGTGCGACGTGACCGACGAGGACCAGGTGCGGGCCCTGTTCGAGGCCGGCGCCCGGCTGCACGGACGGCTCGACATCGTCGTCAACAACGCGGGCCTCGGCGGCACCAGCGACCTCGTCGACATGACCGACGAGCAGTGGTCCAAGGTGCTGGACGTGACACTGAACGGCACGTTCCGCTGCACCCGGACCGCGCTGCGGCTGATGCGGGACCACGGCGGCGGCGTCATCGTCAACAACGCCTCCGTCGTCGGCTGGCGCGCCCAGGCCGGCCAGGCGCACTACGCCGCCGCCAAGGCGGGCGTCATGGCCCTGACCAGGTGCGCGGCGATCGAGGCGGCCGCGTACGGGGTCCGGGTCAACGCCGTCTCGCCCAGCCTTGCCATGCACCCGCACCTGGTGAAGGTCACCACCCCGGAACTGCTGGAGGAACTGACCGCCCGCGAGGCCCTCGGGCGGTACGCCGAACCCTGGGAGGTGGCCAACGTGATCGTGTTCCTCGCGTCCGGCTACTCCTCGTACCTGACGGGTGAGATCGTCTCCGTCAGCAACCAGCACCCGTGAGCGACCAGCAGCGTGAGACCAGCACCGTGAGCGATCAGCACCCGTGCTCAATCAGCGCCCATGAACGACCAGCACCCGTGAGAACGAGGAACAGCGTGCCGACCAAGAAGAACCCCCGGACGACCGCCGGCGACAAGCCGCCCGCCGCGCCCGCCCGCCGCCGGGAACTCCTCGACCGGGCCGCGGAGGTCTTCGCCGACCTGGGGTACAACGCCACCACCGTCCGCAGGATCGCGGACGACGTCGGCATGCTCGCGGGCAGCCTCTACTACTACTTCGAGTCCAAGGACGCGATGCTGGAGGAGATCCTGCGGACCTTCCTCGACGAACTCTGGCAGGGCTACGACGCCGTCCTGGACGCCGAGCTGCGCCCCCGGGAGACCTTCGAGGCCCTGGTCGTCGAGTCGTTCCGCGCCATCGACCGGCACCGCGCCGCCGTCGCGATCTACCAGAACGAGGCCAAGAAGCTGGTCGCGCAGGACCGGTTCCAGTTCCTCGACGCCTCGCAGCGCAAGTTCGAGAAGGCATGGCTGGCCACGCTGGAACGCGGGGTGGCCGCCCAGGAGTTCCGCGCCGACCTCGACACCCGGCTCACCTACCGGTTCGTGCGCGACACGGTGTGGGTCGCCGCCTCCTGGTACCGGCCCGGCGGACAGCTCGGTCCGGAGGAGATCGCCCGGCAGTACCTGTCGATGGTCCTGGACGGGATCGCCGTACACGCGCGGCCGCACGGCGGGCCCGCGACGCACGAACCGGAGCTCAATCGGTGAACAACCTCTGACGTCAAGGGAGTTGCCATGGCCGAGGCCTATATCGTCGAAGCGGTCCGGACGCCTGTCGGGCGGCGCGGGGGAGGGCTCGGCCAGGTCCATCCGGCCGACCTCGGCGCACACGCCCTCAAGGCGCTCGTCGCACGCGCCGGCGTGGACCCGGCAGCCGTGGAGGACGTCGTCTTCGGCTGCCTGGACACCGTCGGCCCGCAGGCCGGTGACATCGCCCGGACCAGCTGGCTGGCCGCCGGGCTGCCCGAGGAGGTACCGGGCACGACCGTCGACCGGCAGTGCGGCTCCTCGCAGCAGGCCGTGCACTTCGCCGCGCAAGGAGTGCTCTCCGGCACCCAGGACCTGGTGGTCGCGGGCGGCGTCCAGAACATGACGATGATCCCGATCGCCTTCGCCTCCCGCCAGGCCGCCGTCCCCCTCGGACTCACGGACGGCCCCTTCGCCGGCAGCGAGGGCTGGCGGGCCCGCTACGGCGACCGGCCGGTGAACCAGTTCGCCGGCGCCGAGATGATCGCCGCGAAGTGGGGCATCAGCCGCCGCGACCAGGAGGAGTACGCGCTGCGCTCCCACCGTCGGGCGGTACGGGCCCTCGACGAGGGCCGCTTCGCACGCGAGACCGTGCCGTACGGGGACGTGACCGCCGACGAGGGGCCGCGCCGGGACACCTCGCTGGAGAAGATGGCCGCGCTGAAGCCGGTCATCGACGGCGGCACCGTCACCGCCGCCTGCTCCTCCCAGGTCTCCGACGGCGCCGCGGCGCTGCTGCTCGCCTCCGAACGCGCCGTACGGGAGCACGGGCTGACCCCGCGCGCCCGCGTGCACCACCTCTCCGTACGCGGCGAGGACCCCATACGGATGCTCACCGCGCCGATACCGGCGACCGCGTACGCCCTGAAGAAGTCCGGCCTCACCCTCGACGCGATCGACCTCGTCGAGATCAACGAGGCCTTCGCGCCGGTCGTCCTGGCGTGGCTGAAGGAGACGGGCGCCGACCCGGAGAAGGTCAACGTCAACGGCGGCGCGATCGCCCTCGGCCACCCCCTGGGCGCGACCGGCGCCAAGCTCATGACGACCCTCCTGCACGAACTGGAGCGCACGGGCGGCCGGTACGGCCTCCAGACCATGTGCGAGGGGGGCGGACAGGCGAACGTGACGATCATCGAAAGGCTCTGACGGCCAGGCGGAGGTGTCGAACGGCGCGTCCGTGCGCAGGGGGTCAGGCGTCGCCGAGACGCCCCCCGTGCGCAGGGGCCTGAGGCCGCCGAGACGCCCCCGTACGTCGGGCTCAGAGGCCGCCGAGACGCCCCCGCACTTCGTCCGCCTCCCTCATGATCCGTTCCACCAGCTCCGCGCAGGACGGCAGGTCGTCGATCACGCCGGCGACCTGCCCGGCCGCCATCACCCCCAGGTCCGTACGGCCGTCCACCATCGCGGACCTGAGCAGCATGGGCGTGTTGGCGGCGAGCAGGACCTGGCTCCAGGCGAGGTCCTTGCCGTGCCGCAGCGCCAGGCCGTCGCGGACCATGCCGCGCCAGGTGAGCCCGGAGAGCCGCCGGAACGCGGCCGCGTGCCGCACGGCGCGCAGCAGGGCGCGCGCCCGCCCGGACGCCTCCAACGCGCTCACGAACTCCGTGCGGAGCATGCGGTGCGGCAATCCGTCCACGGCCCGCGTGACGGTGACGTCCTTGACGGTCGCCGCCCGATAGCGGGCCTTCACCGCGTCGGGCACCGTCGAGTCCGAGGTGAGCAGGAACCGGGTGCCCATCGCCACCCCGGCCGCCCCGAACGCCAGCGCGGCCACCAGACCCCGCCCGTCGTGGAAGCCGCCGGCCGCGACCACGGGGATGTCGACGGCGTCCACGACCTGCGGCAGCAGCACGGTCGTCGCCACCTCCCCGGTGTGTCCACCGCCCTCGCCGCCCTGCACGACCACCGCGTCCGCACCCCACGCCGCCACCTTCTCGGCGTGCCGCCGGGCGCCCACCGACGGGATCACCACCACCCCCGCGTCCTTGAGCTCCGCGATCAGCTCCCTGGACGGCGCGAGCGCGAACGACGCCACCCGGACGCCCTCCTCCACGACGATCCGCACCCGTTCCCGCGCGTCCGTCGCGTCGGCCCGCAGATTCACCCCGAACGGCGCGTCCGTGCGGGACCGCACCTCCCGTACGGCGTCCCGGAGCCGGGCGGGCGTCATCGTCGCGGAGGCCAGGATCCCGAGCGCCCCCGCGTTCGCCGCGGCGGAGACCAGCCGGGGGCCGGCCACCCACCCCATACCGGTCTGCACGACCGGATACCGGACGCCGACGAGCCGGGTCAGCGCCGTCTCCATCAGCCCTGGACCTCACGGGAACGGGCGCCCGCCGGATCGATCACCTCGCGGATCAACCGCAGCTCCTCCGCCGTGGGGTCACGTGTGTACGGCACCTCGTCCGGGACGGCGAGCGCGAAGCCCGTCGCCTCCCGCACCTGCTCGACCGTGACCCCGGGGTGCAGCGAGGCCAGCCGCATCGCGCGGTCGGGCGTGGCGAAGTCGAACACCCCGAGGTCCGACACGACCCGCGGCAGATGGTGGAAGCGGGCGGCGGCCGGATGCGCGGCCACGCGGTCGTGACCCACCCCGCACACCATGTCCACCTTCTCGACGAAGACCCGCCGCGAATGCTTCGGAACCCAGTAACTGGTCGGGTTGTTCAGGGTGTTGACCGGCGCGCCCCGCACCCCCAGCAGCTGTCGCCTCGGCCTCGCCCAGTCGCCGACGCAACTGATGTTCTGGTTGCCGTACCGGTCGATCTGGCTCGCGCCCATCATCACGTGCCGCCGGCCGCCGGTGACCAGGTCCAGGTGCCGGCGGTAGGGCAGCCAGCCCTCCACGGTGCCGTCGAGGTCGACCAGCAGCGCCTCGCCGTCGGTCAGCAACAGGTCCGGCGAGAAGGTCCGCCTCGCCAGGCGCGCGCCCAGCGACGGGATCAGCCCCATGGGGCTCGCGAGGATCTCCCCGGCCCCGCGCCAGGCCTCCGCGCAGGCGATCACGCAGTACTCGGCCCGCATCGCGCCACCCGTCGTCGTCCTCTCGTTCCCCGTCCCCTCGTCCGTCGTCCCCTCAGTCACGAACCCTCCCTCCGCCAGGCCCGTACGGCCGACTGGTAGGCGGCCTCGTCGCCGGAGAGGAACCGCTCGGCGAAGTCCTCCCAGGGCGTGGTCGCGTACAACTTCTGGAAGGCCTCGTCCCGGCCGTGGTCGGGGGCGCAGGAGGTGAAGTGCGCGCCGTTCGGGGCCTCGATCACCCCCGTCACCACATGCCGGGCGACCAGCAGCGTCTGCGGCGGGCCCTCCTTCGCCAGCTCGGCCGTGTCCACGATCCGTTCGCACGAGACGTACGCGGCGTCGGCCGCCTCGCAGAACAGGTCGTCGAAGTACGGGTCCGGGCCCAGATACTGGCCGTTGCCCCGCCGGTCGGCCCGGTTGACGTGCACGAGGGCGGCGTCGAGGCGCAGGGCGGGCATGGCGACGAAGGTCTCCCGGTCGTCGTACGGTGAAGTGACCGTCCGCAGCCCGGGGTTGACCCGCATCACGTCCGAGCCGATGCCCGCCCGCACCGGGAGGAACGGCAACCGGTGCGTGGCGGCGCGCAGGCCCCACAGGAACATCGCCTCGTCGATCTCCGTCAGCTCGAACGCGCCCCGCTCGCGCGCCGCGCGGAAATGGGGTTCGAGGGGGATGGAGTCCAGGGTGGCGAAGGGGGCGACCAGCTTCCGGATCCGTCCGGCGGCGGCGAGCATCCCGACGTCCGGGCCGCCGCAGGAGACCACCGTGAGATCGGTGATCCCGGACCGGAGCACCGCTCTCACCAGGGCCATCGGCTTGCGGCGCGAGCCCCAGCCGCCGATGCCGAGCGTCATCCCGCTCGCCAGCCGCGAGACGGCCTCGTCGGCGGTCATCGCCTTGTCACTCACCCGCGTCCCCCTCCACCGCGTCGCTTCCCTCCACCGCGTCCCGTTTCCCGGCCGCGTCCTGTCCCTCAGCCGCGTCCTGGTCCCCGGCGGCCGCGTCCTGGTCCCCAGCCGCCTCCCGTTCCCCGGCGGCGTACCGTTCCCCGGCCACCTCCCGTTCCTCGGCCGGCGGATCCACCTTGGCCGCACCCGCCGTCCCGGCCCTCACCGCCCTCACCGCCCTCCCGGCCCTGCCCCCCGCCCCGAAGGTGTCGCGGACCTCGTCGGCCACCCCGCTGAGGTTCGCCTCGAAGGTGAAGCCCTGCTCGAAGCGGTAGCTGCGGCGGACGTCGACGGGGTCGATGCCGTTGATGGCGGCCTTGGCCAGCCGCAGCAGCCGACCGTCCTTCGCGGCGATCTCCCGCGCCAACTCCAGCGCGGCGGACGGCAGTTCGGCACGCGGCACGACCCGCCACACCGAACCGTGCGCCCGTAGCTCGGCGGCGGTCGCCGTACGCGAGGTGTAGTACAGCGCGCGCATCAGATGCCGCGGCACCAGCCGGGCCAGATGCGTCGCCGCACCGAGCGCTCCCCGGTCCAGCTCCGGCAGGCCGAAGGTCGCGTCCTGGCTCGCCACGATCGCGTCCGCGTTCCCCACCAGCCCGATCCCGCCGCCCAGACAGAACCCCTGGACGGCGGCGACCACCGGCACCTCGCACTCGTACACGGCGGCGAAGGCCTCCGCGCAACCATGGTTGGCGCCGATCAGCGCGCTGTGCCCCGCCGCCTGGATCTCCTTGATGTCCACCCCGGCGTTGAACCCGCGCCCCTCCGCGCCCAGCACGACACACCGCACCTCGGGATCGCGCCCCGCCCCGCGCACGGCCTCGGCCAGTTCGAACCACCCGCGCACCGGCAGCGCGTTCACCGGCGGGAAGTCGACCGTGACGACGGAAATCCCCTTTTCCGGGGACGAGGTGGAGACAGTCATCGGAGCATCAGCTACCTTCCACCTAACGTTTGTTTGGTGCGTCTCTCCTGCGGAAGGTAGCAGCGGATGCGGCTCAACGGGAAGGTCGCCGTCGTCACCGGCGGCACACGCGGCGTCGGCGCCGGCATCGCCCGGGCCTTCGCCGAAGCCGGCGCCGAGGTCGTGACCTGCGCCCGCCGACCACCCGAAGTACCGCTCAAAGGCGCCGAGTTCATGCCGCTGGACGTCCGGGACCCCGACGCGGTGCACCGCTTCTTCGCCGAACTGCCCCGCGTGGACGTCCTCGTGAACAACGCCGGCGGCACACCCCACCGCCCGCTCACCGCGACCGCCGCCCGCCGCCACGCCCGCGTCGTCGAGCTCAACCTCACCGCTCCGCTGACCGTCTCCCTCGCCGCCCACGAGCACCTCCGACAGGCGCGCGGTGCGATCGTGATGATCGGCAGCGTCAGCGGCAGCCGCCCCTCACCCGGCTCGGCGGCCTACGGCGCCGCCAAGGCCGGCCTGGAACACCTCGCGCGCTCCATGGCCGTGGAGTGGGCCCCGGAGATCCGGGTCAACACCCTCGTCCTCGGTATGGTCCGCACCGAGCTCTCCCACCTCCACTACGGCGACGAACACGGCATCGCCGCCGTCGCCCGCACCGTCCCCCTGGGCCGCCTCGCCACCCCGTCCGACATCGGCGACGCGGCGGTCTTCCTCGCCTCCGACGCGGCCGCCTACATCACCGGCGCCTCCCTCCTCGTCCACGGCGGCGGCGAACGCCCCGCCTTCCTGGACGCGGCGACGGCCCACACCGACCAAGGAGAATGACGATGAGCGGCACACCCCCGTACCGCGAAGGGCGGCTCTGCGAAGGGCGCGTGGTCGTCGTGACCGGCGCGGGCCGCGGTCTCGGGCGCGCGCACGCGCTCGCGTACGCCGCCGAGGGCGCCCGCGTGGTCGTCAACGACCTCGGCGTGGGACTCGACGGCACACCGGACCCCGACAGCCCCGCCGCCCGGGTCGTCGAGGAGATCCGCGCCCGGGGCGGGGACGCGGTCGCACACGGCGGGGACATCGCGACGACCGACGGCGCCTCCTCCCTCGTCCGCACCGCCCTGGACACCTACGGCCGGCTCGACACCCTCGTCAACAACGCCGGCTTCCTGCGCGACCGCATGCTCGTCAACCTCGACGAGGACGACTGGGACGCCGTCCTCCGCGTCCACCTCAAGGGCCACTTCCTCCCCCTGAAACACGCCGCCGCCCACTGGCGCGCCGAGACCAGGGCGGGCCGTACCCCGACCGCGCGCGTCATCAACACCAGCAGCGGCGCGGGCCTGCTGGGCTCACTCGGCCAGGGCAACTACAGCGCCGCCAAGGCGGGCATCGTCGGCCTCACCCTCGTCGCCGCCGCCGAACTCGCCCGCTACGGCGTACAGGTCAACGCCATCGCCCCCGCGGCCCGCACCAGAATGACCGATACGGTCTTCGCCGAGACCATGACCGCCCCCGACACCGGCTTCGACGCCATGGCCCCCGAGAACGTCTCCCCCCTGGTGGTCTGGCTGGGGTCGCCCGCGAGCGACGGCGTCACCGGCCGCGTCTTCGAGACGGAGGCCGGCCGCATCACGGTCATGGAGGGCTGGCACCCGGGCCCGACCGAGGACAAGGGCGCCCGCCGCACCCCGCGCGAGGCAGGAGAGACGGTACGCAAACTCCTGACGCAGGCACGGGAGCCGGGCCCGGTGTACGGCGCCTGACGACCGGGGCGCGGCCCTCAGGGGCGCGGGGAACTGCGCGAACAGCCACGACGGATCCGCAGTCGCACAACAACCGCACCAGCCGAGCTCTCCGGCGCTCCGAACGCTACGTGTCACACTCCAGAACCGTCCGACACAACCCACACCGAGCTCGCACCCGCCCCCGCACCGGCACCCGAATCCGCTGCTGACACGTCGGACAGGGAAACGACACCCGCAACGCGGCCCCCCGCCCCTCCGGCGTGAACACATACGGCACCCCCATGCCGGACGCCCCCACCCCCGGCGAAGCCGACCGCAGGTCGTCCCGCGCATGGCGCCGATCCCGCACGTACCGCCGCCGCCCCACCCACCCCGCCGCCGTCAGCGGCGGCTGCCGCTCGTCGCTCCGCGCCCGCGCCCGCCCCTGCTCGTACGCGGAATACGCCTGCGCGCTGGTGAACCACACCGACGGATCCTCACCGAACAACTGGGCCCGCTTGGCCAGCACGTACCCGAACTCCTCCGGCGTCAGATACCCCAGCTTCTGCGACGACGCGCCGTCCTCCCGGAACGCGTCCAGCAGCAGCCACCCCGCCCCCAGATACGTCGCCGCCGTGTCCGTCAGGATCTCGTTCTCCCGGGTCCCGGGAAAGGACAGCCCGAGCCGGTGCAGATAGACATGCATCACCTCGTGCGCCAGGGCCGCCCCGATGTCCCGCCGATGCGTGCGGAAACGGTCGTTGAGCTCGACGAAGTACTCCGGCCCCGCCGCCAGTTCCACATGCGCCGCATGCGTCATCTCCCGGAACCCGACGATCATCCGGGCGTCCGGCAGCCGATAGTGCCGCACCAGTTCCCGCGCCACCCGCTGCGCCCCCAGATGCAGATCGTCGGTGTCGCAGAACGCCACGTCGACGGGGGCCACACTGGTGTCGAAGGTCTGGATCGTGTCGTAGGAGAGCCGCTTGTACAGGGCGGTGATCGACGCCCGCACGGTGTCCAGATGCGGGTAGCCGTGCTCGACAGGTCCGCCGTTCGCCACGTCCGCACCCCCGGAAGACGTCTCGATACCCTCCACTCTAAGCCGGTGCGGGCGCCGAACCGGGGCGTCGTAGGGTGACGACCATGACCACCAGCAACACAGACGAGGTCGACGCCGAGGTACGGGCCGAACTGAACCGGCTGCGCGACAGCATCGACAACATCGACGCGGCCGTCGTCCACATGCTCGCCGAACGCTTCAAGTGCACCCAGCGGGTCGGCCACCTCAAGGCCGAGCACCACCTGCCCGCCGCCGACCCGGGCCGCGAGTCCCAGCAGATCAACCGGCTGCGCGGTCTCGCCGAAAGCGCCAAGCTCGACCCGGCGTTCGCCGAGAAACTGCTGAACTTCATCATCGCCGAGGTCATCCGGCACCACGAGCGCATCGCGGAAGACGCCCTGAACGGCACGACGAACACGACCGGCACGACGAACACGACCAGCACGAACGCGACCGGCACGACGAACGCGGACGCCCCCGCAGGCAAGGCACCGAACCCGGGGGAGTGACATCGAGTCCTCCACAGGGCATCCTGCGTGAGCACTCCTCGTCAGGAATCGACCACACACGGTGAGAGGCCATGCCGTCGGAAGCCAAGATCCTCATCGTCGACGACCATGAGGACACGCTGTACGCCCTGGAGAGCGCCCTGGCCCCACTGGGCTACCTGCTGACCCGCGCCACCAGCGGCGACGCGGCACTCAAGGAAGTCCTCCGCGGCCAGGTCGGCCTGCTCCTCCTCGACGTCCGCATGCCCGGCGTCAGCGGCCTCGACGTCGTCCGCTACATGCGCGGCGTCGAACAGACCCAGCACATCCCCGTCATCCTCCTCACCGGCTTCGGCCCCGACGCCGCACTCACCGCCACCGCCTACCGCCTCGGCGTCGCCGACCTCGTCATGAAACCCATCGACCCCTGGGCCCTGCGCACCAAGGTCCGCTACCTCTACGACGCCCACGAACGCGCCCACGCCCTCGAACGCGAAGTCCGCGACCTGCGCGCACGCCTCAAGGACCACGACGACGTCAAGCGCCACAGCGACGACGGCCGCCACGACAAGGAGCGCGTCCCCGCGCAGCACGACGGCGCGAAGGACCGGGCATAGGCCGCATACGGCCGGGCGCACGGCGCGTACGACCGGACATAGGTCGCGTACCAGGCCCGCCCCTGTCCTGCGACAAGGGCATCAGGCAGCATGTCCCTCATGTCCGTACTGACGCGCGACGAAGCGCATGCCCGTGCTCGGCTCCTCGACGTCCACCGCTACGAGATCGCACTCGACCTCACGCGCGGCGACGAGACCTTCGACTCCCGTACCGCCATCCACTTCACCGTGCGGGGGAAGAAGAAGGCCGCGGACACCTTCGTCGAGCTCAAGCCCGCAGACCTGCGCTCCGTCACCCTCGACGGCGAACCCCTCGACCCGGCGACCCTCGACGGCAACCGCCTCCCCCTCAAGGGCCTCACCCCGGGCGACCACGAACTGCGCGTCGACGCCGCCATGCGCTACTCCCGCACCGGCGAGGGCATGCACCGCTTCACCGACCCCACCGACGGCGAGACCTACGTCTACACCCAGCTCTTCATGGACGACGTGCAGCGCGTCTTCGCCGCCTTCGACCAACCGGACCTCAAGGCCGCCTTCGACCTCACCGTCACCGCCCCCGAAGGCTGGACCGTCCTCGCCAACGGCATCACCGAACGACACGACGACGGCACCTGGCGGGCCGCCACCACCCCGCTGATCTCCACCTATCTCGTCGCCGTCGCCGCCGGCCCCTGGCACTCCGTCCGCACCGAACACCGCGGCCTGCCCTTCGGCATCCACTGCCGCCGCTCCCTCGCCCTCCACCTCGACACCGACGCCGACGAGATCCTCGACGTCACCCGCGCCCTCTTCGACCGCTACCACGAGAAGTTCGAGGAGCCGTACCCCTTCGACTCCTACGACCAGGCCTTCGTCCCCGAGTTCAACGCCGGCGCCATGGAGAACCCCGGCCTCGTCACCTTCCGCGACGAGTTCGTCTACCGCTCCGCCGTCACCGACACCGAACGCCAGACCCGCGCCATGGTCATCGCCCACGAGATGGCCCACATGTGGTTCGGCGACCTCGTCACCCTCAAGTGGTGGGACGACATCTGGCTCAACGAGTCCTTCGCCGAGTACATGGGCTACCAGACCCTCACCGAGGCCAGTCGCTTCACCGACACCTGGGTCGACTTCGGCGTCGCCCGCAAGGCCTGGGGCTACGACGCCGACCAGAGCCCCTCCACCCACCCCGTCGCCCCGGAGAACGTCGACGACACCGCCGCCGCCCTCCTCAACTTCGACGGCATCTCCTACGCCAAGGGCGCCTCCGCCCTGCGCCAACTCGTCGCCTGGCTCGGCGAGAAGGACTTCCTCGCCGGCATCAACGCCCACTTCACCCGCCACCGCTTCGGCAACGCCACCCTCGCCGACTTCATCGACAACCTCGCCGGCGCCACCGAACGCGACGTCCACGCCTGGGCCGACGCCTGGCTGCGCACCACCGGCGTCGACACCCTCACCCCCAAGGTCACCCGCGCCGCCGACGGCACCTACACCCTCACCGTCGACCACGCCGGCAGCCGCCCCCACCGCATCGCCGTCGGCCTCTACGACCGGGACCACGGCGACGACCAGGGCCACCTCACCCTCCGCGACCGCGTCGAACTCGACCTCCCCCAGACCGCCGACCAGCCCATCGGCAAGCGGCCCGCACTCCTCCTCCTCAACGACGGCGACCTCACCTACGCCAAGGTCCGCTTCGACCCCGACTCCTTCACCGCCGTCACCGGCCACCTCTGCGGCCTGCCCGACCCGCTCACCCGCGCCGTCGTCTGGAACGCCCTGCGCGACGCCGTACGCGACGCCGAACTCCCGCCCACCGCCTACCTGGAGGCCGCCCGCACCCACCTCCCCCGCGAGACCGACCTCGCCATCGTCCAAGGCGTCCTCGCCTTCGCCGGCACCCAGGTCGCCGACCGCTACCTCGCCCCCGAACAGCGCGCCACCGGCCTCGCCACCCTCGCCTCCCTGTGCCGCGACCTCATCCGCCGCACCGAGGACGGCGACAACCCCGGCCTGCGCCTCACCGCCGTACGCCACTTCATCGACGTCGCCGCCCACCCCGAGACCATCGCCGCCTGGCTCGCCGACGGCACCGTCCCCGGCGGACCCGAACTCGACCCCGAACTGCGCTGGCGCGTCCTCGGCCGGCTCGCCGTCCTCGGCGCGGTCGACACCGCCACCATCGACGCGGAACTGGAGCTCGACCCCAGCGCCAGCGGCCGCGAGGGCGCCGCCCGCTGCCGCGCCGCACTGCCCGACCCCGAGGCCAAGCGGGCCGCCTGGGAGGCGATGTTCAGCACCGACGACCTCTCCAACTACCTGTTCACCGCCACCGCCCAAGGCTTCTGGCAGCCGGAACAGGCGGACCTCCTCACGGAGTACGTCCAGCGCTACTGGGCCGACGCGGTCTCGCTGGCCGCCCGGCGCGGACCGGCGATCGCGGAAGCCGCCGGACGGTGGGCGTTCCCGGTGTACGCGGTGGACCCGGACACACTGGGACTGGGGGAGCGGTGCCTTCAGGACGGCGAGGTGATTCCCGCGCTGCGGCGGAAGCTGGTGGACCAGCTGGACGACCTGGGGCGGGCGCTGCGGGTTCGCGAAGCGTAGAGCCGTTCTCGGGTTCCGCCGTGAGGGCTCGGGTTCGCTGCGGGCTTGCGGTTGCCGGTGGCCGGCGGCCGCGCAGTTCCCCACGCCCCTTCAGGGCGCGCTGCAGTTGAAGGTGTTCTCGCGTACCCTCTTTTGGCTGTAATCAACGGCTTTTTCAGGGTCAGCACCCGATTGGCGTACAAAATGGGATTCCCCGTGCTCGGAGGAATCCATGACCGCTGCGCCTCTCGCCTCGGGACCCCACGGTCCCGACGCGCTCCGGCCATTGCTCGACACCGTGCTCGACGCGCTGCGGGAAGGGGCCGAGGCCCGGGGCGGCCCCCTCCCCGCCGGCGGCCCGGAGGCGGTCGCGGCGGCGGTGCGGGACGCACTCGGTGAGCCGCTGCCCGCCGACGGCGACCCGGACGCCCTGCACCGCCTGGTCCGAGCCCTCGCCGCAGGCACCGCCGACCCGGCCGACCCCCTCTGCGCGGCCCATCTGCACACCCCGCCCCTGGCCGTCGCCGCCGCGGCCGACCTCGCCGTCTCCGTGCTGAACCCCTCCCTCGACTCCTGGGACCAGGCCCCGGCCGCCTCCGCCCTCGAAGCACTCGTGACCCGCGCCCTGGCCGAGGAGACCGGCGCCGCCGACGCCCTGGTCACCACCGGCGGCACCGAGTCCAACCAACTCGCCCTGCTCCTGGCCCGCGAGACGCACCCCGGCGTACGGCTCGTCTGCGGAGCCAACGCCCACCACTCCCTCGTCCGCGCCGCCTGGCTGCTGGGCCTGCCCGAACCCGTCGTCATCCCCACCCCCGCCGGCACCCTCGACCCCGCCGCCCTGGACGACGCCCTCACCCACCTCCAGGGCCCCCTCCTCGTCGCCGCCACCGCCGGCACCACCGACGCCGGACTCATCGACCCCCTGCCCGCCCTCGCCGACCTCTGCCGCGACCACGGAGCCCGGCTCCACATCGACGCGGCCTACGGCGGCGGCCTCCTCTTCAGCGACCGGCACCGCGCCCGCCTCGACGGCCTCACCCGCGCCCACACCATCACCCTCGACCTGCACAAACTGGGCTGGCAACCGGTCGCCGCCGGACTCCTCGCCGTACGGGACACGACCGACCTCGCCGCCCTCGCCCAGCACGCCGACTACCTCAACGCCGACGACGACACCGAAGCCGGCCTGCCCGATCTCCTCGGCCGGTCGCTGCGCACCACCCGACGGCCCGACATCCTCAAGACCGCCGTCACCCTGAAAACCCTGGGACGCACCGGCCTCGGCGCACTCGTCGACCAAGTCTGCGCCCTTGCCCAGGAGTTCGCCGCCACCATCGAGGCACACCCCGGCTTCGAGCTCTACGACCGGCCCACCCTCAGCACGGTCCTCTTCCGGCCCGCCGCAGCCCCCGACACCACCGTCGCCGGCATCCGCCGCCGGCTCCTCCACGACGGCCGGGCCGTCCTGGGCCGCGCCCTACTCGACGACCGGCTGTGGCTCAAGACCACCCTGCTCAACCCCCACGCCCGGCCGGACGACCTCACCGCCCTGCTGAAGCTCGTAGACCTCGCAAGCCTCGCCGAAGGACACACCCCCACATGAGCACCACCCCCGCCCACGACCGGCCCGACCCCGAAGCCCCCCGCGACCTCGTCGGCGTCGGCATCGGACCGGCCAACCTCTCCCTCGCCGCCCTCGCCCACCCCCTCGCCGAACTCGACGCCGTCTTCTACGAACAGCGCCCCGGCTTCGACTGGCACCCCGGCCTGCTCATCGACGGCGCCACCGTCCAAGTGCCGTTCCTGGCCGACCTGGTCACCCTCGCCGACCCGGTCAGCCCCTGGTCCTTCCTGAACTACCTCAGGACCCGCGACCGCCTCTTCCCGTTCTACTTCGCCGAGCGGTTCCACATCCAGCGCGCCGAGTACGACGCCTACTGCCGCTGGGTCGCCGAGAACCTGCCCGGACTGCGGTTCGGCCACCAGGTCGACTCCGTCCGCTGGAACCCCGAACGGGACCTGTTCGAGGTCGACTTCAGCAGACTCGACGCCGACGGAGAGGTCGAGGAGATCGGCCGCACCCACGCCCGGAACATCGTCCTCGGCGTCGGCACCGAACCGTACGTCCCCGACCCCCTCAAGCCGCTCGTCGAGGCACCCGGCGTGCCCGTCGTCCACGCCGCGGACTACCTCGGCGAACGCGACCGCCTGCTGACCGCCCCACACGTCACCGTCATCGGCGCGGGACAGTCCGGCGCCGAGGTCTTCCTCGACCTGCTCCGGCACCGGCCCGCCGGCCGCGAGGGTCTGCACTGGCTCGGCCGCACCGAGGCGTTCGCACCCATGGAGTACTCCAAGCTGGGCCTCGAACACTTCACCCCGGACTACACCCGCTACTTCCACGCCCTCGCCGAACCCACCCGCGACCGGCTCGTCGCCGCCCAGTGGCAGCTCCACAAGGGCATCGGCGCCGACACCATCGCCGCCATCCACGACGAGCTGTACCGCCGCACCCTCGACGGCGGCTGGCCCGACGCCGTCCTCACCCCCGGCGTCCACGTCCGCACCGCGGGCCGGCTCGCCACCACCAAGGTCGAACTCCACCTCGAACACAGCGAACAGGGCACCCGCTCCCGCCTCACCACCGACGCCGTCGTCCTCGCCACCGGCTACCGCGAACGCCCCCTGGACCGCGTCCTCGCCGGCCTCGACCCGTACATGCGGCGCGACAGCCGCGAACGGCCCCGCGTCGACGAGAGGTTCCGGATGATCCTCGACCCGTCCGTCACCGCCTCCGGCTGCCACGTCTACGTCCAGAACGCCGAACTGCACACCCACGGCGTCGGCGCTCCCGACCTCGGCCTCGCCGCCTGGCGCAGCGCCACCATCCTCAACACCCTCACCGGCAAGGAGCCCTACCCCCTGCCCGGCCGCACCGCCTTCACCACCTTCGGCCTCGAACCCCGGCCACAGATCCCGCCCGCGCGCCGACCCGGCTCCGCCGTCCCCCTCACACCCCTCGTCGACGTCCGGTAATCGAAAGGCAAAGAAGTAGGGCAGAAGTAGTGACGGCTGCAAGAAAGATGCCTACCTTTCGGTCATGGTCAGCACCCACACAGGCACCACCTGGATCGCAGCCCACCGATCCGCCGTCATCGACCCCCACGAAGCCTTCACGCTCTTCGAAGTCCGAGGCTTCACCGACCAGACGGTACGCCAGACCCTGCGCCCCACCGGCACCGGCGAAGCCCTCCGCGTCCGCCTCAGCAACCGCTACGGCCGCACCCCCCTGGAGATCGGCGGCGCCCACCTCGCCCACCGCGTCGAGGGCAGCACCATCGACCCCACCACCGACGTCACCCTCCTCTTCGCCGGCACCCCCACCGCCACCGTCCCACCCGGCGAGGAGATCATCAGCGACCCCGTCATCACCCCCGTCACCGCAGGCCGCGAACTCGCCCTCAGCCTCTACCTCCCGGGCGACACCGGCCCCACCACCTACTGCGCCATCCCCCACGACATCGGCCACGCCGTCCCCGGCGACCAGCTCACCGCCGCATCCCTCGACGAGTCCGACGAACTCGTCACCGGGCACTTCGTCACCGGCATCGACGTCCTCGCCCCCGCCACCACCCGCATCGCCGTCGCCTTCGGCGACTCCTGGATCGAGGGCATGGCCACCACCCCCGGCACCGGCCACAGCTTCCCCGCCCAGCTCGACCGCCGCCTCACCCGCGGCTGGATCGTCACCACCGGCATCTCCGGCAACCGGCTCCTCACCGACGAGATCGGCCACCACCTGCTCTCCAGGGCCGAGCGCGACGTCCTCGACATCCCCGGCGCCAGCCACGTCATCATCCACACCGGCCTCAACGACCTCGGCCTGCCCGGCGCCATCGCCTTCCCCGAACCCGCCAAACTCCCCACCGCCGCCGACCTGATCACCGGGCTCACCGCCCTCGCCGACCGCCTCCACACCGCCGGGCTCACCGTCATCGGCACCACCCTCGGCCCCTACGCCGGCACCGTCTACCCCGGCTACGACACCGAAGAGGGCCAGGCCGTACGCGCCGAGGTCAACACCTGGCTCCTCGGCGACACCCACCCCTTCGACGCCGTCGTCGACATCGCCGCCGCCGTCGCGGACCCGGACGACCCCACCCGCATCCGCGACACCTACAACAGCGGCGACGGCCTCCACGTCAACGACGCCGGCGCGAAAGCCATCGCCGACGCCGTCGACCTGTCCCTCCTGGATCTTTAGCAGCCCCTAGAAGACCGGCGTACCGTTCCGCGTCAGCCTCCAGTCCACCGAAGCGAACTCGGCCGGGTCGATCGACCCCTTCGCCTTCACCCACGCGATCATCGTGTTACGGATCTCGTCCGAGTTCGACCACAACAACGGGGACGCGGCCACATGCGGGAAGTTGCCACCGCCATTGGCCCGGTAGTTGTTCACCGCGAACACGAACTTCTGGTCGTCCGCCAGCGGAGCACCCTCGAACCGCACGTTCGCGATCCGCGACCCCGCCGGCTTCGCGATGTCGATCTCGTACGACAGCCCGCTCACCGCGTCGTAGTTGTAGTCCGGCGTCCCGTTCGCGTTCGTCAGCTTCGCCGGATCGACCACCGCGTCCGCCGCCGTCTGCACGAAGTAGTTCGCCGAGAACTCCAGGTACGCCTTCATCTGCGCACCCGTCATCAGACGAGCCTCCAGCGTGTTCTCGAAGACATACAGACCCGCCACATCCCGGATCGTCACGTTCCCCGCCGGAATCACCGCGCTCCGCGAGAACGCGGCCGCCTGCGACAACACCGGCAGCGACCCGTACTCCGAGGAGGCGAGCGCCTGCCTCACCGTGTCCGCCTGGATGTGGTTGATCAGATCGATGATCGGCACATCCTTGTACGGCGCCTCCACCGACGTCATCTCGGCCGCGTTCGTACCGATGACCTGATTGACGTACGCCACGACCTTCTCATGCTCGTCACCCAGCATCTTCACGATCGCCGGGTCCTCCTCCACCGTGTTGGAGTTGAGCACCTGCGCCGCGACCTTCTCGACCTTCCAGCAGCCCTTGCTCCACACCAGCTCGAAGTCGAACAGCGTCAACCGCTGCCCCCACTTCAGCGGCTCCGACAGCACGACCCGCTTGCCCGTCTCCTTGTTCGTGACGAAGTACTCCGGGATCTCCGTGTGCGCGTGCCCCACGAGAATCGCGTCGATCCCCGGCACCTGCTCCGCCACCAGCCCCGCGGCGTTCTCGGTGTACGGCAGCTGATCCCCGTACGACGACGTCCCCGACGACCCACTGTGCGCCGACACGATGACGACATCCGCCCCCATCGACCGCAGCTTCGGCACCCACTTCGCCGCCTGCTCCTCCAGCCCCGGGAACGTCATCTTCCCCTGCACGTTCGCCTTGTCCCAGATCGCGATACCCGGGTTCGTCAGACCCAGCACCGCCACCTTCACATCCCGCCCGTGCGGCGTACGCAACCGATGCATGCTGTACGGCGGGAAAGCCGGACGCAGCGTCTTCGCGTCCAGCGCGTTCGCCCCCAGCAACGGGAAACGACACTGCTCCTGGAACTTCCGCAGCACCGGAATGCCGTAGTTGAACTCGTGGTTGCCCAGCGCCGCCGCGTCATAGTCGATCGCGTTCATCGCCTGCGCCATCGGGTGCACCGGACCACCCTTCGCGGTGATCGGGTCCACCTTCGCGTAGTAGTACGACAGCTGCGTCCCCTGAATGGTGTCGCCCGCGTCGATGAGCAGCGTGTTCCGGCGCCCCTTCTCCTCACGGATCCGGTTGACCAGCGTCGAGATCTTCGCCAGACCGACGTCGTTGTGCGCCCTGTCGTCGAACTCCTTGTCCGTGAAGTAGTCCCAGTTGAAGACGTTCCCGTGCAGGTCCGTCGTCCCCATCACGGTGAAGCTGTACCGCTTCGGCGCCTTCTGCCCACCGGCCGCCGTCACCTCCGCCGCCTGCGCACTCGGAGCGAGCGCCGTACCGGCGACGGCCACGCCCGCCCCGGTCACGGCCGACTTCTTCAGAAACTTCCGGCGGTTCAAGGGCATCTCGGGGCACTCCTCGGAGAAACGGACGATCTCAACGCGCGTAGACAGAGTCGACAACCGACACCACAACGCGCGTAGATTCTGACCCGACCCGCCCCCACCGCAACAGACCCCACAGGTTTCGATCTGATGACCAGCCCACCCCCACCACCAGCCCACCAGTGACAGAGTGGGGCGTATGACCACCAGCAGCGAGGAAGCCCACCCCACCGCCGTCCCCTACGGCACCCCCGACGCCCCCCGCATCGCCGTACGCGGCGAAGCCCACCTCGAAGTCGACCCCGAGACAGCCCGCATCGGAATCACCGTCCTCGCCCGCGGCAAGGACCGCCGCGCCGCCCTCGACGATCTCACCCGCCGCAACACCACCGTCCTCGACCTGGTCAAGACCTACGGCGAAGCAGTCGAACGCCTGGAGACCGGCGCCTTCTCCATCACCCCCGAACTGAAGGAGAAAGGCAGAGGCGAACGCATCCAGGCCTACCACGGCCGCGTCCACATCACCGCCGAACTCACCGACTTCACCGCCCTCGGCGAACTCACCACCCGCCTCGCCGACCTCGACCTCACCCGCGTCGACGGCCCCTGGTGGTCCCTGCGCCCCGACTCACCCGCCCACAAGCAAGCCAGGCAGAAAGCCGTCACCGAAGCGGTACAACGCGCCCGCGAATACGCCGAAGCCCTCGGCACCACCCTCGCCGCCCTCGTCGAACTCGCCGACATCGGCGCCGAAGCCCCCCAACCCCTCCGCCCCAACGCCCCCGGCGGCCTCATGCGCTCCGCCCAGGCCAAAGGCGCCGACGCCGCACCCCTCGACCTCGAACCCCAACGCCAACGCGTCCACGCACAGGTCAACGCCCGCTTCACGATGCACCCCCCACGCCTGTGACGAGCCCGTTCCGCAGTTCGTGACTACTTGTCAAATACCCTTCACCCGAACGCCGTTGAGTAGTCACGCTCCGCCAAATCACTACCAGCGGGTAAGCCATAGGCTCGAACCATGCGCCGAGCAAAGATCGTCTGCACCCTCGGGCCCGCCACCGACTCGTACGACCAGATCAACGCACTGGTCGAGGCCGGCATGGACATCGCCCGCTTCAACCTCAGCCACGGCAGCCACGCCGAACACGACGAGAGGTACCGGCACGTCCGCAAGGCCGCCGACGAGACCGGCCGCAGCGTCGGTACCCTCGCCGACCTCCAAGGCCCGAAGATCCGCCTCGGCCGCTTCACCGAAGGCCCCGTACTCCTCGAACGCGACGACACCTTCACCATCACCGTCGAGCACGGCGCCACGGGCGACAGCGAGGGCTGCGGCACCACCTACGCCGGCCTCGCCACCGACGTCACCCCCGGCGCACACATCCTCGTCGACGACGGCAAGGTCACCCTGGAGGTCACGGCGGTCGACGGCCCCCACGTCCACACCAGGGTCCTCGAAGGCGGAATCGTCTCCGACCACAAGGGCCTGAACCTCCCAGGCGTCGCGGTCTCCGTCCCCGCCCTCTCCGACAAGGACGAGCACGACCTCCGCTGGGCCCTGCGCACCGGCTTCGACATCATCGCCCTGTCCTTCGTCCGCACCGGCCGCGACATCGAACGCGTCCACCAGATCATGGACGAGGAGGGCCGCCGACTCCCCGTCATCGCCAAGATCGAGAAACCCCAGGCGGTCCACGCCATCGAGGAGATCGTGGCGGCGTTCGACGGCATCATGGTCGCGCGAGGGGATCTGGGCGTCGAGATGCCCCTGGAACAGGTCCCGTTGGTCCAGAAACGCGTGATCAAACTCGCCAAGCGCAACGCCAAACCGGTCATCGTCGCCACCCAGATGCTCGACTCGATGATCCACCACTCCCGGCCGACCCGCGCCGAGGTCAGCGACGTCGCCAACGCGGTCCTCGACGGCGCGGACGCGGTGATGCTGTCCGGCGAGACGAGCGTCGGCAAACACGCGCCGGAGACGGTCCGCACGATGAGCCGCATCGCGGCGGCGGCGGAATCGGACATGCTGGCGGCAGGCCTCCCGCCCCTCACCGAACACAACAAACCCCGCACCCAGGGCGGCGCCGTGGCCCGCGCGGCAGCGGAGATCGGCGACTTCCTCGACGCGAAGTACCTGGTCGCCTTCAGCCAGTCCGGCGACACGGCCCGCCGCCTCTCCCGCTACCGCTCCCCGATCCCCCTCCTCGCCTTCACCCCCGACCCGGCGACCCGCTCCCAGCTGAGCCTCACGTGGGGCGTGGAGACGTTCCTGGGCCCGCGCGTCGACTCCACGGACGCGATGGTCGCCCAGGTGGACGAGCTGTTGCTGCGGTACGGCCGCTGCGAGAAGGGAGACGTGGTGGTGATCACGGCGGGCTCACCGCCGGGGGTGGCGGGCTCGACGAACATGGTCCACGTCCACCACATCGCCGAGGGCGACGGCCCGCGGTAGGGCGTCAGTACTTGGGGCCTACGTGGGTGTCCATGAGGGCGACGGAGGCCTTCTTGGCCACGGAGATGTTGTACGGGTTGCCCCCACGAGTGCAGTGCGTCCACTCGACACCGAGCTTGTCGAGGGTGTCGGTGTAGAGCTGCCGGATGTCGTCGGACTTGTTGGTGAAGAAGTACCGGGGGTATTCGTAGCGCTTGCGCTCGCCGCTGACGAGACGGGTCGTCCAGTTGGTGATGCGGCAGCCGTCGGAGTGGATGAGGCCGCGGATGAACTGCCAAGGGTGGGCGTCGACGATTTCTTGCTGCCAGGGGGCGAGGACGATGCTGCGCTTGTGCTTCACGCCGGGGCCGTGCTGCGGGAACAGACATGGTAGGTGCTTGGAGTACAGCTTTACCTCTCGGCAGCCCTTTCGGTGGACTCGGCAGACCGAGTTACCGGGAAACACCGCTCGCAGGGCTTTCTCGCATTCGTCCATGAGCCCTGGGTGCGCATCGGCGCATGCGATGGAGAGGCTGGGCACTCGCATCGCGCGGTTCTGGATGATGTGACCGTCGCCGAGATACAGCCCGAGCAGGTAGCTGTAGGCCGATTCGTCGAGTTCTCGCCCGTCGCAGCGAGGGCATGGCGGGCCATGGCGTCCGGGGCACTCGCCGCGCTTCGCCCGGTCGAGATGCTTCCAGTAACCGATGGTTCCCAGCGGCACGTTCAGCCTCCGGGCGACCTCTGCGTTTTTGGTGCCGCCCCGTAGCAAAGTCAGGGCCTTCTGCCGCACTTCAGTGCCATGGAAGTACATGCGACCACTCTGTGTCAATGATCGCGACTGCGTGCAGCAAAAAGCGGATGTTCACGAGAACGTGAACATCCGCTTCCTGGTCAGAGGTGCCGGGTGCGGGATTCGAACCCGCACGCCCTTTCAGGCAATCGCTTTTGAGGCGATCATGTCTACCCTTCCATCAACCCGGCGTGACAGCCCGGAAGGAGTGTACCGGTTCACCGGAGTAACCCGCAGCTAGGTACCCTCTTGTCAGCAGTACCCCGCCCCGAACGAGGAGCCCCCGTGACCGCCCCCGAGTCGCCCCAGCCCGTCGCCGACGACGATGACAAGTCGCACGTGCCTCCGCTGACGACCCGTGTCGTCATCGCCGAGGACGAGGCGCTGATCCGTCTCGATCTCAAGGAGATGCTCGAAGAGGAGGGCTACTCCGTCGTGGGGGAGGCCGGAGACGGCGAGCAGGCCATCGAGCTGGCCCGTGAGCACCAGCCGGATCTGGTGATCCTGGACGTGAAGATGCCGAAGATGGACGGGATCTCCGCGGCCGAGAAGATCGCGGAGGAGCGCATCGCGCCCGTGCTGATGCTGACCGCGTTCTCGCAGCGCGACCTGGTCGAGCGTGCCCGGGACGCCGGGGCGATGGCGTACCTCGTGAAGCCGTTCAGCAAGAGTGACGTGGTGCCGGCCATCGAGATGGCGGTGTCGCGGTTCACGGAGCTGAAGGAGCTGGAGAAGGAGGTCGCCGACCTCACCCTCCGCCTGGAGACGCGCAAGCTGGTGGACCGCGCGAAGTCGATTCTGCAGACGGAGTACGGGTTGACGGAGCCGGCGGCGTTCCGGTGGATCCAGAAGACGTCGATGGATCGTCGGATGTCGATGCAGCAGGTGGCGGAGGCGGTCATCCAGGACGCCGACGAGAAGAAGGCGTCCAAGGGCTGATCCTGCCGTTCGGAGGACGCGCACGAGACACACGACGAGGCCCGCACCCCTTACCTGAAAGGGGGGGTGCGGGCCTCGTCGTCGGTGGGCCGGAGGTCAGTCCTCGCCGAGGTAGGCCTTGCGGACCGACTCGTCGACCAGCAGGTCGGAGCCCGTGCCGGAGAGGACGACCTTGCCGATCTCCATGACGTGACCCTGGTCGGCGAGGGAGAGCGCCGCCTGGGCGTTCTGTTCGACGAGCAGGATGGTGGTGCCCTGGGACTTCAGTTCGGCGATGGTGGCCATGATCTTCTGCATCATGATCGGGGAGAGGCCCATGGAGGGCTCGTCGAGCATGAGCAGTTTCGGCTGGGACATGAGCGCGCGGCCCATGGCCAGCATCTGCTGTTCACCGCCCGAGAGGGTTCCGGCGGCCTGCTTGCGACGTTCGCCCAGGATGGGGAAGAGGTCGTAGGCGCGCTGGATGTCCTTCTCGATGCCGGGCTTGTCGTTGCGCAGGAAGGCGCCGAGGCGGAGGTTGTCCTCGATGGTCATGCGCGGGAAGATGTGCCGCCCCTCGGGGGAGTGGGCGAGTCCGAGCGCGACGATGTCGTGCGCGGGGATCTTCTTGAGTGACTTGCCGTTGAACTTGATCTGGCCGCCGACGGGCTTGAGGAGGCCGGAGAGGGTGCGCAGGGTGGTGGTCTTGCCGGCGCCGTTGGTGCCGATGAGGGTGACGACCTCGCCGGCGTTGACCTTGAAGGAGATGCCCTTGACGGCTTCGATCTTGCCGTAGGCGACCCGGAGGTCTTCGACTTCGAGGAGTGCGGTCATCGGTCGTTCTCCTTGCCGGGCGCTGCGTCGGTCGTGGCCTCGGCGTGTGCTTCGGCGGCTTCGACTTCGGCGACCTCGTCCTGGCCGGGTGCGTCTTCGAAGGGTTCGCCGAGGTAGGCGGCGACGACGCGTTCGTCGCCCTGGACGGTGGCGCTGTCGCCTTCGACGAGTTTTTCGCCTTGGACGAGGACGGCGACGCGGTCGCAGAGGTTGAAGATGAACCGCATGTCGTGCTCGATGACGAGGACGGCGATGCCCTTGTCGCGGATGGCGAAGACGAGTTCTTCGGTGGTCCGCGTTTCCTGGGGGTTCATGCCGGCGGTGGGCTCGTCGAGGAGGAGCAGGCCGGGTTCGCTCGCGAGTGCCCGGGCGATTTCGAGCTTGCGCTGTTCGCCGTAGGGGAGGTTGCGGGCGAGGTGTTCGGCCTTGGCGTCGAGGCCGACGAACTCGAGGAGTTCCATGGCTCGTTCGCGGGAGGCCTTTTCCGCCTTGTGGAAGCCGGGGCCGCGCAGGAGGGCGGACCAGAGGCCTTCCTTGGTGCGGGTGTGGCGTCCGACGAGGACGTTTTCCAGGACCGTCATGTTGGCGAAGAGACGGATGTTCTGGAAGGTGCGGGCGATGCCGGCCGCGGTGACCTTGAAGGACTTGGGCGGCAGGACCTGGCCTTTGTACCGGACTTCTCCCTCGGTGGGGATGTAGAGGCCGGTGAGGCAGTTGAAGAAGGTCGTCTTGCCGGCGCCGTTGGGGCCGATGAGTCCGACGATCTCGCCGCTGTTGACGGTGAGGTTGACGTTGCGTACGGCGGTGAGGCCGCCGAAGCGCATGGTGACGCCGCGGGCGTCGAGGACGGTCTCGCCGGGGGCGTCGGGGCCCGGGGCGGTGTCCTTGGTGGTGGTGTCGGTAGTCATGGTGGTCAGGCCCCTGCCTTGCTGAGGACCGTGGGCGCTTCGGCCTCTTCGTGGAATTCGAGCTGGCGGCGCCGGTTCGGGATGAGGCCCTCCGGTCGGAAGCGCATCAGCAGGACGAGTGCGAGTCCGAATGCGAAGAGCTGGTAGTCGTCCAGGAACTGGAGCTTGGACGGGATGAGGTAGAGCAGTGCGGCGCCGACGAGGGGTCCGCTGATGGTGCCCATGCCGCCGAGGACGACCGCCGCGAGGAGGAAGGCCGAGTTGGGCGGGACGACTGCGGCGAACTGGTACTGCTCGGGTGTCACGGTGTAGGTGACGTGGGCCTGGACGGTGCCGGCGAGGCCGGCGAGTGCGGCGCCGAGGGCGAAGGCGATGAGCTTGACGCGGAAGCCGTTGATGCCCATGGCGAGGGCGGCGGTCTCGTCTTCGCGGATGGCGATCCAGGCGCGGCCGATGCGGGAGTCGCTGCTGCGCCGGAAGACGACGACTACTACCAGTGTGATGAGGAGCATCAGCAGGAAGTAGTTGGCGAAGCGGGCGATGGTGAAGCCGGCGAAGGTGTGTTCCTGGCCGAAGTCGAACCCGAGGATGTTGAGGTTCGGGATCGAGGAGATGCCGTTGGAGCCGTTGGTGATGTCGGGGCCGGAGGTGCCGTCCATGTTGAGGACGGCGATCCGGAAGATCTCACCGAAGCCGAGCGTCACGATGGCGAGGTAGTCGCCGCGCAGTCGCAGGGTCGGGGCGCCGATGATGACGCCGAAGATCATGGCGACGACGGCTCCGAGGAGGGCGGAGGCCCAGAACGGCAGCTGGATGTCGAAGGGGGAGGAGGGGGAGCCGGAGACCATGGCCGCGGTGTAGGCGCCGACGCCGAGGAAGGCGACGTAACCGAGGTCGAGGAGGCCGGCGAGGCCGACGACGATGTTCAGGCCGAGGGCGACGGTGGCGAAGATCAGGATGTAGACGCCGATCGTCGCGTACTGGTCGTCGGACTGGGTGAACGGGAAGGCGGCGGCGGCGACGAACGCGCCGATCATCGTCACGTTGCGGTGCTTGGCGGTGAGTGCGGAGACCCGGCCCACGAGGCCGGCCTTCGAGGCTGCGCCGAAGCAGAAGCCCGCGGTGATGAGGAAGCCGATGAACAGTTCGTCGTACTCGGTGCCGATGCCGTAGGTGAAGACGGTGAGGCCGAGGGCGAGTGCGGCGACGATGATCAGGATCTCGGCGTACGCGGGCAGTTGGCGTGCGGGGGTGGCGGTGCCGGAGGCGAAGGTGCCCTTGACGACGGTCCACTGGTTGCGCGCGTTGTGGCGGAACTTGTCCCAGCCGGTGTCGTCCGGGTCGCCGGGCTCGGTCTCGGGTCGTGCGTAGGGCAGTGCGAGGGCGCCGAGGAGGGCGGCCAGGCTGGTGATGCCCGCGATCCAGGCGCCGGGTTCCAGGTTGACGAGGCCGCCGAGCTTGGCGGTGATCGCGATGATCGTGTACCAGGTGGTGGTGAAGGTGCCGAGTGCGGCCAGTTTGAGGGCGCCGTCGGCGCCTGCGGGGGTCAGCCAGCGCAGGCCCTTGACTCCGTACGACGACAGGCCGAGGAGTGCGGTGAGGGCGCCGCCGATGAGGACGAGTACCTGGAGGCCGCCGGGGTAGCCGTAGACGGTGAGGTCGCCGGGGAAGGCGGAGGTCCAGGTCCAGGCCAGGAAGGTGGAGACGACGGTGAGGGCGCCGCCGCCGGTGGCGAGGGCTCGGCCTATGTGCGGGGGGATGCCCACGAGGCTGTGCGGGGTGCCGGCGATCGTCTTGGCGTCGGCCTGGGGTGTGGTGGTCTGTGTGGTCATCGGTGTCACGCCCTGTCCGCCACGCGCTCACCGAGCAGGCCCTGGGGCCTGACGAGGAGCACGAGAATGAGGAGTGCGAAGGCCCAGACGTTGGCCCAGGACTGGCTGCCGAACTGGTCCATGCCGGGGATGTCGCTGATGTAGGCGGTGGAGAGGGCTTCGGCGACGCCGAGGACCAGGCCGCCGAGCATGGCGCCGTAGATGTTGCCGATGCCGCCGAGGACGGCGGCGGTGAACGCCTTGAGGCCGAGGATGAAGCCCATGCGGAACTGGACTTCGCCGTACTTGAGGCCGTAGGCGACGGAGCCGACGGCGGCGAAGGCGGCGCCGAGGGCGAAGGCGACCACGATGATGCGGTCGGTGTTGATGCCCATGAGCTTGGCGGTGTCCGGGTCCTGGGCGGTGGCCTGCATGCCGCGGCCGGTGCGGGTCTTCATCACGAAGTACGCCAGGATCGCCATGCTGATGGGGGCGGCGAGGAGGAGGAAGATGTCACCGGTCTGGATGGTGACGTTGCCGATCTCGAAGGGGCCGCCGTCGATCTGGGGGAAGGTGAGAGAGGACCGGGCGTCGGGGTACCAGGCCCATACCGCCTGCTGGAGGGCGAGGGAGAGGCCGATGGCGGTGATGAGGGGCGCGAGGCGGGGAGCTGTGCGCAGGGGGCGGTAGGCGAATCGTTCCGCGCCGACCGCGACGAGTACGGCGACGAGGATGCCGCCGATGAGCATGAGGGGCAGCGCCACCCACATGGACGTGCCGTCGGGCAGCACGTACAGGTACATGGTGAGGGCGCCGAATCCGCCCACCATGAAGATTTCTCCGTGGGCGAAGTTGATGAGCTGGACGATGCCATAGACCATCGTGTAGCCGATGGCGACCAGCCCGTACATGGATCCCAGTAGCAGGCCGTTGACCAGCTGCTGCGGCAGTTCGTTCACCGCATGTCCTCCGAGACTTCGGATTGTCGAGGGGGTTGACCGGATGTGAGTCCGCGCGGGGCGCCAGTGGTGCGGCGCCCCGCGCGGCTCATGGGTTTAGGTGCGGGTGTGGATCAGCCGGTGTAGGTGCCGGACTTCACGGCCTTCCACTCGCCGCCCTCGACGGCGTAGACGGTCAGCTGCTTGTTGGTGGCGTCGCCGTACTCGTCGAAGGAGACCTTGCCGGTGACACCGTCGAAGGAGACGCCCTGCATGGCTTCGGTGATCTTGGCGCGGGCGTCGTCGGGAAGCTTGCCGTCGTTGTCCTCGACGACCTTCTTCACGGCTTCGATGATCGCCCAGGCCGAGTCGTAGGAGTAGCCTCCGTACGCCTCGTAGCCCTCCTTGTAGCCTGCGGCCTCGTAGTTGGCGACGAACTCCTTGGCCGAGGGCAGTTCCTCGACGGGCGCGCCGACGGAGGTGGCGAGGTCGCCGGTGCTGCCGGAGCCGGCGAGCTTGATGAACTCGCCGCTGTAGATGCCGTCACCGCCGACGAGCGGGATCTTGGCGCCGGCGGCCTTGATCTGCTTGCTGAGCGGGCCGGCCTGGGGGTACTCGCCGCCGTAGTAGACGACGTCGGCGCCGGAGGACTTGACCTCGGTGGCGACCGCGGAGAAGTCCTTGGCCTCGGGGTCGATGTGCTCGGTGCCGACGATCTTGCCTCCGAGCTTCTTGAACTCGGCGGAGAAGGTGGCGGCGAGGCCGGCGCCGTAGGTCTTCTTGTCGTCGATGACGAAGACCTTCTTCTTCTTGGCGTCGTTGTAGACGTACTGCGCGGCGAACGGGCCCTGGATGGCGTCCGTGGTCGCGGTGCGGAAGTACGACTTGTAGGGGCGGGTCTTGGTCTTCTGCCAGTCCGGGCCCTGGGTGAGGGCCGGGTTGGTGTTGGCGGGGGAGACCTCGACGAGTTTGGCGTCGTCGAAGACCTTCTGCATGGACTCGGCGACCGAGGAGTTCAGCGGGCCGACGACGCCGAGGACGTTCTTGTCGGCGACGAGCTTGGTGGCGTTCTGCTGGCCCGAGGAGGGCTGCGCCTGGTCGTCGAGGGCCTCGATCTTGAAGGTTATGCCCTCGACGTACTTGTCCTTGTTGGCGGTCTTGGCGGCGAGGTCCACGGAGTTCTTGATGCCGAGGCCCAGCGCGGAGAGGTCACCGGTCAGCGGGGCGTCGACGCCGATGACGACAGTGGTGCCACCTTCGGCTTCCGAGCCGCCGTTGCCCTCTTCGCGCGAACCGCAGGCGGTGAGAGTGAGTGCTCCCGCCGCCAGCGCGGCGGTGATGGCGATGAGCGAACGTTGACGCACGATCAGTCCTTTCCCTGGCACGGCCCTTCCTGTTGGAAGTGGCCGAGTCGAGCGCTGGGCCGAAGACGTGACTTCGATTCCGTTGGCGCGGTGACTGGCCGTGACTCTAAGCGTGTGTGGGGAACGTGGAGGAGAGTCTGACGAAGGCTGTGACTCTCTTGTTATGACACGAGGTAATGCAGAGCGGTACTCAGTGGGTGGATGCGCGGAATTCAGGCCGATTCGCCCTGTCCACATAGTGAGAACGTGCAGGGTCGGCGCGGGTGTGTTCAGGAGTGTTCAGCTTTTTGGTGATGACGTGGAATCGTTGCCGCAGGCTACTCGAAGAGCGTCGGAGAGGTCTTGTGCGTAGCGCTCGCCCAGGATGAAACTGTGCGCTTCTATTGCGCGCGTATTACGTAGAGTTACATCCAGGAACGGAAGTCCGGCGTTCTCCGGTGCTTTCCCGCATTCGAGGACGCGCATGGTGACGACGATCTTTAGCGCCTCTTTCGTCCCGATCCGGAACGGAGTCCTCGGGGTCGTGCGCAGGGACAGTCCCGCGTAGGGCTGGGTCATCCGGTCCACGGTGACCGCGGGGCCGTACCGCACACTCAGCTCCATCTCGAAGCCGAAGCGGCCGCGCGGCGTCCGGTCGGACCGCGCCACCGGGCCGAGGTAGTCGACCATGACGGCCTGGGAGGGGTACGGCGTCTCGCGCGGCGTCGGCCGCGGTGTCGGTGCCGCTGTGGGTCGGGCCGTGTAGAGGTAGCCGCCGCCGACGAGTACGACCACCGCCGTCGCGCCCGCGAGCACGGCCCGGCGGTGCCGGGCGTACACCTGGGCGTACCGTCCGCGCGGCGGTTCGGGTGGGGACGCGGTGTCCGGGGCCGTCGCGTCGTCCGTCGTGTCCCACGCGCGCGTGCCCTCGCCCGGCTCCACGGGGCCGACCCCGCTCAACTCCAGGGCCCCTCGCCGGGACCGCCCGAGCGGTACCACTCCTGGCAGCCCGTGCGGGCCCGCTGTTCGATCAGCCGCCGGGCGGCGGCGGAACCGGCGCGCTTCTTCTCGGCCCTGGCCTCGTCGACGACCTCCCGCAGGAGGTCGTACTGCCCGTTCGACAGTCCCATGGACTGATAGTCCCCATAGGCGTCGCCGTCCAGCACCTCCAGCGACCAGTGCGTGACGAGTTTCGCGCACAGGTCCTCGGGCGGGGTGGCCGACGGTGACGGCGATCCGCCGTCCCGCGCGGTCGTCGAGGGGCCCGCGGTCCCGTCGGTCGGTCCCGCCCCCGCGCACCCGGTGACCAGGACGCCGATCAGCAGCGCCGGCCCGAGCGCGGCCCCCGGCCAGAGGGCTCCTCCCGTTGCCATGCCCTGACGCTAGAGCCTGTGCGCCCCGGGGGACCAGAGGCGAACAGGCCCTGGCGCCGGCCCGCCCCTCGTCCGTACGTCTCACTCGGCGTTCCGGGCCCTCGCGTCCGGGGCGGCGGGGGCGTCCCGCAGCAGACAGGTCAGCCGGGCCGTGCACACCCTCCTGCCCGCCTCGTCGCTGATGACGATCTCGTACGTCGCCGTGGAGCGGCCCTGGTGCAGGGGGGTGGCGACACCGGTCACCAGCCCGGACCGCGCGCCCCGGTGGTGGGTGCAGTTCAGGTCCACACCGACGGCGATCTTGGAGCTGCCGGCGTGCAGCATGGAGCCGACCGAGCCCAGCGTCTCCGCCAGCACGGCGGACGCGCCGCCGTGCAGCAGCCCGTACGGCTGGGTGTTGCCCTCCACCGGCATCGTGCCGACGACCCGGTCCGCCGAGGCCTCCACGATCTGTACGCCCATCCGGGTGCCCAGGTGTCCGGCGGAGAACATCGCGACCAGGTCGATGCCGAGACTCGCGTACTCGTCGATGACCTCTTGCGGGAACTTCACGTGGTGCTGCTCGCCCATGGGGCTCCGTTCGTCGTCGATCGCCTGCGCCGCCGGCGGGGGTGCGCCAGTGTGCTGAGCAAACGCTCAGTCGGTGGACGATTGTTCCAGACGGACCACGACGGACTTGCTGGCCGGGGTGTTGCTGGTGTCGGCGGTGGAGTCCAGCGGCACCAGGACGTTGGTCTCCGGGTAGTAGGCGGCCGCGCAGCCGCGCGCCGTCGGGTAGTGCACCACCCGGAAGCCGGGCGCGCGCCGCTCGACGCCGTCCTTCCACTCGCCCACCAGGTCCACGTACGACCCGTCGGCGAGCTTCAGTTCCCGCGCGTCGTCGGGGTTGACCAGCACCACCCGGCGTCCGTTCTTGATGCCCCGGTAGCGGTCGTCCAGGCCGTAGATGGTGGTGTTGTACTGGTCGTGCGAGCGCAGCGTCTGCAGCAGCAGACGGCCCTCGGGCAGCCGCGGGTACTCCACCGGCGCGGCCGTGAAGTTGGCCTTGCCGGTGGCGGTGGGGAAGCGGCGCTCGTCGCGGGGGGCGTGCGGGAGGGCGAAGCCGGACGGGTCGGCCACGCGCGCGTTGAAGTCCTCGAAGCCGGGCACCACGCGCGCGATGCGGTCGCGGACGGTCGCGTAGTCCTTCTCGAACTCCTCCCAGGGCGTGCGGCTCTCCTCGCCGAGGACCCGGCGGGCGAGCCGGCACACGATGGCCGGCTCGGACAGCAGCTGCTCGCTCGCGGGCTTCAGGCGGCCGCGTGAGGCGTGCACCATGCCCATGGAGTCCTCGACGGTCACGAACTGCTCGCCGCTGCCCTGGAGATCGCGCTCGGTGCGTCCCAGGGTGGGCAGGATCAGCGCCCGCGCGCCCGTGACGGCGTGCGAGCGGTTCAGCTTCGTCGACACGTGCACGGTCAGCCGTGCCCGGCGCATCGCCGCCTCCGTGACCTCCGTGTCGGGGGACGCCGAGACGAAGTTGCCGCCCATCGCGAAGAACACCTTCGCCTTGTCGTCGCGCATGGCCTTGATGGCCCGTACGACGTCGTAGCCGTGCTCCCGGGGCGGGGCGAAGCCGAACTCCTTCTCCAGGGCGTCCAGGAACGCCGGGGCGGGCCGCTCGAAGATGCCCATCGTGCGGTCGCCCTGCACGTTGGAGTGGCCGCGCACCGGGCAGACACCGGCGCCGGGGCGGCCGATGTTGCCGCGCAGCAGAAGGAAGTTGACCACCTCGCGGATGGTCGGCACCGAGTGCTTGTGCTGGGTGAGCCCCATGGCCCAGCAGACGATGGTCCGCCGCGAGGCGAGGACCATGCGCAGCGCCTCGTCGATCTTCTCGCGGGTGAGGCCGGTCGCGGTGAGCGTCGAGTCCCAGTCGGCGGCGCGGGCGGCCTCGGTGAACTCCTCGAAGCCGTGGGTGTGTTCGGCGACGAACTCCTCGTCGACCGCGCCCTCGGTCTCCAGGATCAGCTTGTTCAACAGCCGGAACAGGGCCTGGTCGCCGCCGATGCGGATCTGGAGGAACAGGTCGGTGAGGGCGGCGCCCTTGAGGATGCCCTGCGGCGTCTGCGGGTTGTTGAACCGCTCCAGCCCGGCCTCGGGCAGCGGGTTCACGGTGATGATCTTCGCGCCGTTGGCCTTGGCCCGCTCCAGCGCGGAGAGCATCCGCGGGTGGTTGGTCCCCGGATTCTGCCCGGCGACGATGATCAGATCGGCCTTGTAGAGGTCTTCCAGCAGGACGCTGCCCTTGCCGATGCCGATGGTCTCGTTGAGCGCGGAGCCCGACGACTCGTGGCACATGTTGGAGCAGTCCGGCAGGTTGTTCGTGCCGAACTCACGGGCGAACAGCTGGTACAGGAACGCGGCCTCGTTGCTGGTGCGCCCTGAGGTGTAGAAGAGCGCCTCGTCGGGGGAGGCGAGGGCCTTCAGCTCCTCGGCGACGATGTCGAAGGCGCGGTCCCAGGACACCGGCTCGTACCGGTCGCCGCCCTCGGGGAGGTACATGGGGTGGGTGAGCCGCCCCTGCTGTCCCAGCCAGTAGCCGCTGCGCGTGGCGAGATCGGCCACGCTGTGGGCGGCGAAGAACTCGGGGGTGACCCGGCGGAGCGTGGCCTCCTCGGCGACCGCCTTCGCGCCGTTCTCGCAGAACTCCGCCGTGTGCCGGTGGTCCGGCTCCGGCCAGGCGCAGCCCGGGCAGTCGAAGCCGTCCTTCTGGTTGACCCGCAGCAGCGTCAGCGCGGTCCGCTTCACGCCCATCTGCTGCTGCGCGATCCGCAGGGTGTGCCCGATCGCCGGCAGCCCCGCCGCGGTGTGCTTGGGTTCCGCGATCTGGGGCGCGTCCTGAACCGGATCATTCTTCGGCGCCTTGCCGGCCATGGCTGCTCCCCATTCGCATACGTGCTCGTCGGGCGGGTGGCTACAGCTCCGATCCTCGCACGTGTCATCACCCCCGAACGAGGCCGACCACTGATCGCGACGACGGGGGTGATGACCGGGCCGGGGGAGGGGCGAGGTGGTGAAAGTCCGGGAGCGGGTTGTGGCGAGCGGCGGCGGTGACGGGGCGGAGCGGGGACTGCGGCGGGCGGGGCCGGTTGCCACGGGCGGTCGACGGCGCACGCCGGTCGGTGGCGCACGCCGGTCGGTGGCGCACGCCGGTCGGTGGTGGGAGACGGGCGGCCAGTGCCACCATGCGCTGCCTGCGCTGCCTGCGCTGCCTGCGCTGCCTGCGCTGCCTGCGCTGCCTGCGCTGCCTGCGCTGCCTGCGCTGCCTGCGCTGCCCGGCGGTGACCGCGGCGGTGCCCGTGCTGCCGGCGGTGACCGCGTCCCTCGGCGGTGCCTGGGTGCCCCGGTGCTGCCCGCGCTGCCTGGCGGTGATCGCGTCCCCCGGTGCTGCCCGCGTTGCCTGCGCTGCCCGGCGGTGCCTGCGGCGTCCGGTTCGTGTCCGGCGGTGCCCGACGCGTCCGGTCGTGTCCGGTGGGGTCCGCGGTGTTCGTCGTCCGAGACAACCCGTCACCCCGGTCTCGGTCGGGGCTCCGTACGTCCCTGGGGTCCGGGTGTCAGTGGTACGTGGCAGGATCGGGGGCGTGGCAGAGACAGGATCGAAGAAGACCGACAGCACCCCCGGCGGCAGCCGTCCCCGGCTCATGCTCATGGACGGGCACTCGCTGGCCTACCGCGCGTTCTTCGCGCTGCCCGCGGAGAACTTCACGACGGCGACCGGCCAGCCGACCAACGCGATCTACGGCTTCGCGTCGATGCTGGCGAACACGCTGCGCGACGAGGCCCCCACCCACTTCGCGGTCGCGTTCGACGTCTCCCGCAAGACCTGGCGCTCGGAGGAGTTCACCGAGTACAAGGCGAACCGCTCGAAGACCCCGGACGAGTTCAAGGGCCAGGTCGAGCTGATCGGCGAGCTGCTCGACGCGATGCACGCCGTCCGCTTCGCCGTCGACGGCTTCGAGGCCGACGACGTCATCGCCACCCTCGCCACCCAGGCCGAGGCCGAGGGCTTCGAGGTCCTCATCGTCACCGGCGACCGCGACTCCTTCCAGCTCGTCAGCGAGCACACCACCGTGCTCTACCCGACGAAGGGCGTCTCGGAGCTGACCCGGTTCACCCCGGAGAAGGTGTTCGAGAAGTACGGCCTCACCCCCGCCCAGTACCCGGACTTCGCGGCCCTGCGCGGCGACCCGTCCGACAACCTCCCCGGCATCCCCGGCGTCGGCGAGAAGACCGCCGCGAAGTGGATCAACCAGTTCGGCTCGTTCGCGGACCTCGTCGAGCGCGTCGAGGAGGTCAAGGGCAAGGCCGGGCAGAACCTCCGCGACCACCTGGAGGCCGTCAAGCTCAACCGCCGCCTCACCGAGATGGTCCGCACGGTCGAACTCCCCAAGGGCGTGGGCGACCTGGAGCGCGCCGCGTACGACCGCAAGGCCGTCGCGATGGTGCTGGACACCCTGGAGATCCGCAACCCCTCGCTGCGCGAGCGTCTGCTCGCCGTCGACCCGGGCGCGGAGGAGGCCGACGCCGCCTCGCCGGCCGCCCCCGGCGTCGAGGTGGACGGCACGGTCCTCGCCTCCGGCGAACTGGCCCCCTGGCTCACCGAGCACGGCACGGACGTCCTCGGCGTCGCCACCGTCGACACCTGGGCGCTCGGCACCGGCTCGGTCGCCGAGGTCGCGCTCGCCGCCGCCGGGGGAGCGGCCGCCTGGTTCGACCCGACGCAGCTGGACGAGACCGACGAGACGGCGTGGGCGACCTGGCTCGCCGACATCGCCCGGCCGAAGGTGTTCCACAACGCCAAGGGCGCGATGCGGGTCTTCGCCGAGCACGGCTGGACCGTGGACGGCGTCTGCATGGACACCGCGCTCGCCGCCTACCTGGTCAAGCCGGGCCGCCGCTCCTTCGACCTGGACGCGCTCTCCCTGGAGTACCTGGGCCGCGAGCTGGCGCCCGCCGCGACCGCCGACGGCCAGCTGGCCTTCGGCGCGGACGAGGGTGCCGAGGCCGACGCGCTGATGGTGCAGGCCCGCGCGATCCTCGACCTGGGCGAGGCGTTCGGGGAGCGGCTGGAGGAGGTCGGCGCGGCGGAGCTGCTGCGTGACGTGGAGCTGCCCACCTCCGCGCTGCTGGCCCGGATGGAGCGCCACGGCATCGCGGCGGACCGGGCACATCTGGAGGCCATGGAGCAGATGTTCGCGGGCGCCGTGCAGCAGGCGGTGAAGGAGGCGCACGCGGCGGCGGGGCACGAGTTCAACCTGGGCTCGCCCAAGCAGCTCCAGGAGGTCCTCTTCGGTGAGCTGGGCCTGCCCAAGACCAAGCGCACCAAGACGGGCTACACCACGGACGCGGACGCCCTCGCCTGGCTGGCCGGCCAGACGGACAACGAACTGCCGGTCATCATGCTCCGCCACCGCGAGCAGGCGAGGCTGCGGGTCACCGTCGAGGGCCTGATCAAGATGATCGCCGGGGACGGCCGGATCCACACCACCTTCAACCAGACGGTCGCCGCCACGGGCCGTCTCTCCTCCGTCGACCCGAACCTGCAGAACATCCCCGTCCGCACCGACGAGGGCCGGGCCATCCGCCGCGGCTTCGTCGTCGGCGAGGGCTTCGAGTCCCTGATGACGGCGGACTACAGTCAGATCGAACTGCGCGTCATGGCCCACCTCTCCGAGGACGCGGGCCTGATCGAGGCGTTCACCTCCGGCGAGGACCTGCACACGACGGCCGCCGCGCAGGTGTTCGGCGTCGAGCAGTCCGCCGTCGACGCCGAGATGCGCCGCAAGATCAAGGCGATGTCGTACGGCTTGGCCTACGGGCTGTCCGCGTTCGGCCTCTCCCAGCAGCTGAACATCGAGGCGGGCGAGGCGCGGGCCCTGATGGACGCGTACTTCGAGCGGTTCGGCGGCGTACGGGACTATCTGCGCCGGGTCGTGGACGAGGCGCGGGCGACGGGATACACGGCGACGCTCTTCGGGCGCCGGCGCTATCTGCCCGACCTCAACAGCGACAACCGGCAGCGCCGGGAGGCCGCGGAGCGGATGGCTCTGAACGCGCCGATCCAGGGCACCGCCGCCGACATCGTCAAGATCGCCATGCTCAACGTGGGCCGCGCCCTGGACGAGGCGGGCCTCGCCTCCCGCATGCTCCTCCAGGTCCACGACGAAATCGTCCTGGAGATCGCCCCCGGCGAACGGGAGCGCACGGAGCAGATCCTCCGCCGGGAGATGGCCGACGCGGTCGACCTGAGGGCCCCGCTGGACGTCTCGGTGGGCTACGGGCCGGACTGGGAGTCGGCGGCGCACTAGCGACCGCGATGCGGCGGCTGGGGGCGGGCCGTCCAGGTGTGCATTGTCGGGCGCGGCTGCGTGGGGCTTCCCGCGCAGTTCCCGACGGCGGGGCCGTGGGAGGAAAAGCACGGGGCGCAGCCCTGCTTTTCAGGGGCGCGGGGAACTGCGCGACCGGCCCCCACCGGAGCCGCACCCGACAACGCACCCCACGACGGTCCGAACCCGAACCCACATCGCCCGGCCCCCGCCCCCAGCCCCCGTCGCAGTCACCCGACCAGCCCCCACCACCGCGCCCCCGCCCGAGCACAGCCGCAAGGATGCCCGCATGGGCATACGCACGCTCCGCCGTCGTACAGCGACAGCTGCCACCCGCCTGTCAGGGGTGCGAACCCGCCTCACCCGGGGCCCCTGGACCCGCACCCGCGTCCGGCGGCCGCACAGCCTCTACCCCTGGCCGCTGACCCACCCCCTCGCGGCCCTCCTCGGCCACGTCCCGCCGTACGCGCCACGCGCCGCCAGACCCCGCATCCCCAGCGGCGCCCCGCCCCGGCGCCCGGCACTCAGCGGCGGACCGGACTGTCCGCCTCCGCCTGCGCGTCGGCCGCGGGCGCCGCAACGGCAGGAGCCGGGCGCCGCGCCCTGACGCCGACGCCGTAGAGGACCACGCCGACCACCAGCCCGGCGCCCGCCCCGAAGCACAGGGTCGGGATCACTTCGTACGGCTTGGCGACCGACCCCCAGTACGCCCACCACCGGGCCACCCGCTGCACCGCCGCCACCAGCGCGCACCCGCCGATGACGACGCCCGCCACCCACCGGTCGGCCGAGGAGAGCACCGGCACGCCCACGGGCTCGCCCGCCGGCTGCCGGCGCAGCGCCCGTACGACGAAGACGGCGAGGACGACCGCCGCGACGGCGGAGCCGCAGTACTGGAGGTACCAGTAGAGCGGCGAGCCCGCGATCTCCTCGCCGAGGACGGGGAAGAGCCGCATCCCCCACCGGTCGAGATGCGTGAACGCGTCCCACACCACATGCGTCAGCGAACCGAGGGCGGCCGAGACGTACCACCACAGCGCGACCGAGGGGCTGAACCGCCGCGCCCCCGTCCCGCACCGCACCAGCGCGGCCACCCTCCCCTGCCGCCCTCTCGGCAGCAGCGCCACCAACGGCTCCCGGAGCACCAGCCACAGCCCGACCAGCGCCCAGGTGACGAGTACGTCGACGGTGAAGACCCCGGTGAAGGAGTGCGTGACATCGCCGAACTGCATGGCCTCGGGCAGCACACTCGCCGCGTAGTAGGTCATGTCGGGCGCGAACGAACCGGCCACGAGTACCGAGGGCACCAGGGGCCCGCGCCCGGTCCCGTTCCCTCGCAGGGCGGGCAGTACGGCGGCCGCGTGGCTGAGCGTGAAGGGCAAGTCGTCCCCCTGTGACGGACTTTGGCCGGACGGGTCGACCGGCGATGACCGGTCGCCAGTATGCGTGAAGGGGGCGCGGCCCTCCGGAAGACGCCCACCGACAGGAAACCGACAAGGCCAATCGGTGAATACCGGGCACGAACGGGTGTCCGGGCGACGGAAGTTGTCGTAGGGTCGCCTGGGCCGTCGTGCCGGTCGGCGCGTTGGTCACCGGAGTTCTGGAAAAAGGAATGCCGGAACAGCGCAACCAAGACCGGAACTCCGGAGTCGGTGTACCTGGGCGGGGAAGCCGGTCCGGCGAAACCGGAAGAAATGCCCGAGACATCACGAGACGGGAAGAACGCCGAGGCGTTCGGTCACCGGGAGGGGTTCACTCAATGGCGGCGCAGTTCGGTTTGAGGCTCCGCAAGGGGGCGGCCACGACCGCCCTGGCCGCGGCCACGGTGGCGGCGCTCGCCGCCTCCCAGGCCCCGGGAGTGACCACCGACAGCGCGGGCAGACAGACCACGGGTTCGCCCTCCCCGGAGATGAGCACCCAGGCCGACGAGACGGCCACCGGCAACTCGCGGTACTACACGGACCTTCCACCCCTCGACAGCCCCACCCCGACGACGGGTCCGGGCGACACCTCCGGCACCGCCGGCGGTAGCGAGAGCGGCATACCCGCGACCGTCCTCGACGCCTACAAGAAGGCCGAGGCGTCCCTGCGCGCGTCCAAGCCCGGCTGCAACCTGCCCTGGCAACTCCTCGCAGCCATCGGCAAGGTCGAGTCCGGCCAGGCTCGCGGCGGCCGTGTCGACAGTGAGGGCACGACGATCGGCAAGATCCTCGGCCCCCAGCTCAACGGCAACGGCTTCGCGAACATCAGCGACACCGACAACGGCGCCTACGACGACGACAGCACGCACGACCGCGCGGTCGGCCCCATGCAGTTCATCCCCTCCACCTGGGAGTGGGCGGGCCGCGACGGCAACGACGACGGTGCCAAGGACCCCAACAACATCTACGACGCCGCCCTCTCCGCCGGCCACTACCTGTGCCGCTTCGACTGGGACCTGTCGAACGACGCCAACCTGCGCAGCGCGATCCTCAGCTACAACAACTCGACGGAGTACTACAACACCGTCATGAGGTGGCTGGAGCACTACCGCAAGGGCACGCACGAGATCCCGGACGGCACAGGCTCCCTGCCCCAGACGCCGAGCGGCGGCAACGGCAACAACACCGGCGGCGGCTCCACGACGAGCCCCAGCCCCAAGCCGTCGGGTCCGTCCAAGCCGTCCAAGCCGTCCAAGCCGGGGAAGCCCGGCACCGGCGAGCCGGGCGGTGGCGGCAGCGGCACCCCGAAGCCGCCCACCACCACACCGCCGGGCACGCCCACGGACTCGGTGCACCACCTGGAGAACGCGGGCGCGTCGAACCTCACGGCCATGGCGGGGGACACCTTCACCGGCAGGCTCGCCACCCGCACCGAGACCAAGGCCGGCAAGGCCGTCGCGAAGGTCCGGGTCCGGTTCACCGTCGTCGGCGGCACCGACACCACGTTCGTCGGCGGTGAGAAGGTGGCCACCGTCATCACCGACAGCACGGGCAAGGCCACCGCCCCCGCGCTCGTGGCCGGCGAGAAGACCGGCACCATCACCGTCCGGGCCACCGTCGTGGGCCGCTCCGTGACCGCCCTCGACCACAAGGTCACCGTCACCGCCCGCCGGGCCGACGCCCTCGCCCGCACCGGCACCACCCCGCTGACCTGTGTGCCCAACGGCGAGTTCGCCGAGCAGATCGAGGTCAAGGCCACCTACAAGGGAGAGGTCGCCGACAAGGTCGCCGTCAGGGCGACCCTGATCAAGTCGCTCCTCGACCCCACCGCGAACGACAAGGGCCCCTACTTCGACAAGGACGCGGCGGGCAACCCCGTACGCACCCTGACCGGCCTGGAGACCGACGCCGACGGTGTCCTCAAGCTCCCGAAGCTCTACTCCGACGACGCCACCGGCACGTTCCTGCTGCGCATCGAGACCGAGGGCGGCGCGACCCTCACGCTCGAACTGAAGGTGGAGGCCCCGGCCGAGCCCACCGAGCCGGCGGAACCCACGGAGCCGGCGACGCCGAGCCCCAGCGCGTCCTAGACGCGAGTCCCGGACCCTCGGCCGTCCGTACGGCCACGGCGGCGCCCCTCCTCCACGAGGGGCGCCGCCGTCGTCCGTGCGCGACGTGTTCTCATCTGGCCCGCCCGTTGCTACGGTGCCGGACCTGATGACCTATCAGTTCCCGTCATGGGGGCCGTAGTCGGGAGGTCCGTATGCGCGCCCTGATCGCCGCCGCGAGCGGTCTCGCCCTCGCCCTCGCGCTGGTGTTCACGCTCACCGCACTGGGCTCACCGACGGGCAAGACGTCACCGAAGCCGCTGCTGACGACGGTCCCCGCACATCCGTGACCGCCAGGGAGGGAGGCCCGAGATGCGCCGTAGGGCCGGTCTGATCCTGCTCGCGCTCGCCGTGTTCTTCACCGCGCTGTCCCCACTGCTGCGCTGGTACGCCTTCCCGAACCTGGCCAAGATCCCGGCGAACCAGTACCAGGACATGGTCCTGGAGGCCAAGGACGCCACCCTCCTCGACTACGGCACGATGACCGCCCGCACCGTCCCGAAGGTCACCATCGTGCAGACCCTCAAGGGCAACGTGGAGGCCTCCGAAGAGATCGAGAAGAGCACCGACCGGGACGTGGTCGTCTGGGACGGCCTGTCGTACGTCCAGGGCCCCGACGGCGAGATGGTCTCCCGCATCCCCGAGCGCTACATCTTCGACGCCCACACCCAGGAACCCGTCCACGCCGAGGGCGAGATGGTCGACGGCGACCCCGTACGGCGCCGGGGCCTTGAGTTCAAGTGGCCCTTCCTCACCGAGAAGCGGGACTACGAGTACTTCGACGCCCAGGCCCGGATCACCGCCCCCATCCACTACAAGGGCACCCAGGACTTCCGCGGCGTCGAGGTCTACTACTTCGAACAGACCATCCCCTGGACCGAGGTCCCCTTCCCCCGCACCATGCCCGTGGAGGGCATCACGCGGGAGACGGTCGCGCAGACGGGCACGACCCGCTGGTACACCACGGTCCGCAAGTTCTGGGTGGAACCGGTCACCGGTGCCCCCGTCTACGGCGAGGAGATCCACAAGGAGGAGCTGCGCGGCGGCACGCTGCTCGGCGACCGAGAGAAGGTGACGGCCTTCGCCGGACACGTGAAGATGCGCGAGGACTACATCGAGCACACCGTCGACCTGGTCAAGTCCCAGCGCCTCCTCGTCCTCCTCATGACCTCCTACCTCCCCTGGGGCTTCCTCGGCCTCGGCCTGCTGCTCCTCGCCCTCTCCCTCTACGTCGAGGCCCGCGGCCGCAGGTCCGGCGAACCGGAGTCCGCGAGGCCCCCGGCGTCCGAGCCGGTCAACGCCTGAGCCGCGCGTTGGTGTACCGGGTGGGCTCGGCCGTCGCCGGGTCCTCCGGCCACGGATGCCTGGGGTACCGGCCCCGCAGCTCCGCCCGGACGGCCCGGTATCCGTCCCGCCAGAACGAGGCGAGATCGGCGGTGACGGCCGCGGGCCGCCCGGCGGGGGACAGCAGATGCACCAGCACCGGCACCCCGGCCAGCACGGGCGACTCCCGCAGCCCGAACATCTCCTGCAACTTCACCGCCAGCACCGGCTGTTCGGGCCGCGAGTAGTCGACCCGGATCCGGGACCCGCTCGGCACCTCGATCCGCTCGGGCGCCAGCTCGTCCAGCCGTACGGCGTCCCCCGCGGCCCACGGCAGCAGCCGCCTCAGCCCCTGCCCGGCGTCGATCCGCCCGAGGTCGGCCCGCCGCCGGGCCCGGCTCAACTCGGGCTCCAGCCACTCCTGCACGCGCGCGTGCAGGGCACTGTCGGACACATCGGGCCACGGTTCACCGAGCCGTTCCCTCAGGAACGCCAGCCGCTCCCGCAACCGCGCCGCGTCCTCGGACCACCGCAACAGCCCGAACCCCTCGTCCCGCAGCCCCTCCAGCAACGCCTCCCGCACGCGCGCGGGCGCGGCCTCCCGCAACGGTCGCACCGCCAGCTCCACGGCCCCCAGCCGCTCCACCCGCCGAGCCACCACGTCCCCGTCCCGCCACACGACCTCCTCGTCCCGCTGGTACAGACCCCCGGCCGCCTCCCGGGCGACGCCCTCGTCGATCGCGACCCCGAGCCGCACGCGCGCGTGCCCGCCGCCCACCGCCCGATCGGCGACGGCCACGGCGATCCAGGGCCCCTCGCGCAACCCGGACCCCTCCGGCACCTCGGCCCGGGTCCCGGACACCATGAGGAACGCCCCACCGTCACGTCGGGCCACCCGCTCCGGGAACGCCAGGGCGCCCACCACCCCGACCCCGAGATCGCCCCCGGCAACCGCCGCCGTCCCACCGCTCGCAGCGTCGCCGCGCGGTTCGCCCGGTGGGGAGCCGGGCGCGGGCGGCGACGCGGTCCGCAGGCGCCGGGCCTCCGCGCGCCAGCGGGCCGTGTAGGCGTCGCCCCCGCGCCGGGCGCGGCGCAACGCGGCCGCCAGGTCGTCGCCGTACTCCCGCGGCGGCTCCTCGCTCAGCAGCGCCACGACCTCCGCCGCGAGCTCGGCGCCCACGAGCGGCGTCGCGTCGAGGAGGGCCCGGGCCAGCCGGGGATGCAGGCCCAGGCGGGACATGCGTACACCCCGTTCCGTGGCGTGACCGGCGGAGCCGACCGCCCCGATCGCCGAGAGCACGCTGCGCGCCGCCGCCATCGCCCCGCTCGGCGGCGGGTCCAGCAGCGCGAGTCCCGTCGCCTCCGGGTCGCCCCAGCAGGCCGTCTGCAACGCGAACGCCGTCAGGTCGGCCACCTTGATCTCCGGCGCGGGGAAACTCGGCAGCCGGGCGTCCTCGGCCTCCGCCCAGCACCGGTAGACGACCCCCGGGGCTTCGCGCCCCGCCCGCCCGGCCCGCTGCCGCCCGGCCGCCCGTGAGGCCCGCACCGTCGTCAAGGCGCCGAGCCCGCGCGCGTGGTCGACCCGCGGCTCCCGCGCGAGCCCCGAGTCCACGACCACCCGTACTCCGGGCACCGTCAGCGAGGACTCCGCGACCGACGTCGCCAGGACCACCCGCCGCCGCTCCCCGCCCGCCAGCACCGCGTCCTGCACCGCGGCCGGCGCCCGACCGTGCACCTGGAGCACGTCCACGTCACCGAGCCCGCCCAGCTGCCCGGCCACGCGCGCGATCTCGCCCACGCCCGGCAGGAAACACAGGACGTCACCCTCCCGTTCGGCCAGCGCCCGCCGCACCACCGACGCGACATGCGTCAGCGCCGCCGGGTCCACCCGCATCCCGTGCGGCGGCCGCACCGGACGGGCCGGCGGCGCCCACACCACCTCCACCGGATACGCCACGCCCTCGGCGGCGACCACCGGCGCCCCGCCCAGCAGCCGCGCCCAGCCCTGCGCGTCGGTCGTCGCCGACGCCGCCACCAGCCGCAGCTCGGGCCGCAGCGCGGCCCGCACGTCCAGCAGGAACGCCGCGACCGTGTCCGCGTCCAGATGCCGTTCGTGGCACTCGTCGAGCACGACGACGTCGACGCCGGGCAATTCCTGGTCCCGCTGCAGCCGTTGCAGCAGGACACCGGTCGTGACGACCTCCACGCGCGTGCGGCGGCCCACGACCCGTTCGCCGCGCACGGTGTACCCGACGCTGTCGCCGACCTTCTCGCCCAGCAGCCACGCCATCCGGCGGGCCGCCGCCCGCGCCGCGATCCGACGGGGCTCGGCCACGACCACCCGACGCGCCGGCCGGCCGTCGCCGTTCAGCAGCCCCGCCAGGGCCAGCGGCACCAGCGTCGTCTTCCCGGTGCCGGGCGGCGCCACGAGGACGGCGGTGCCGTGCCCCTCCAGGGCCTCCTCCAGAGCGGGCAGGGCGGCGCGCACGGGCAGCGCGTCCAGGGCGTCGTCACGGATCACGCCCCCAGTGTGTCGCGTGCCCGTGTCAGTCCCGCTCGCACACGAAGATCGCGGTCCCCGGGATCAGGTTGCCGCGCAGCGGGGACCAGCCGCCCCACTCGGAGGAGTTCCAGGCGGGCCACTCGGGCTCGACCAGGTCGACCAGCCGGAAGTCCGCGGCCACGACGTCCCGGACGCGGTCGCCGATCGTGCGGTGGTGCTCCACGTACACCGCCCGGCCCCGCTCGTCCTGCTCGACGTACGGCGTGCGGTCGAAGTAGGAGCCGGAGACGGACAGACCCTCGGGGCCGGGCTCGTCGGGGAAGGCCCAGCGGATCGGATGGGTCACCGAGAAGACGAATCGGCCCCCGGGGCGCAGGACGCGGCGGACCTCGCGCAGCACCCGCACCGGGTCGGCGACGAAGGGCAGCGCCCCGTACGCCGAGCACGCCAGGTCGAAGGCGGCGTCCGCGAAGGGCAGATCGCCGGCGTCGGCGCACACCAGGGGGAACGACCCGCCGATGCGCAGCGCGTGCTGCAGCTGGCGGTGGGAGAGGTCCAGGGCCACGGGACGGGCCCCCTGGGCGGCCAGCCAGCGCGCGCACTGCGCGGCACCGGCGCCGATCTCCAGGACGTCCTTGCCCTTCAGCTCCTCCGGCGGCCCCAGCAGCTCCGCCTCCACCTCGTCGAGCCCCTCGGGGCCCCACACGAAACGGTCGTCGCCGAGGAACGTGCCGTGCTCGACCTGGTAGTCGTCGGCGTTCCGGTCCCACCAGCCCCGGTTGGCCCGGGAACTCTCCGTCACCCCGGCGTCGCGGCGGGTGGCCTCGGGTTCGTCGGCCCCGGCGGCACCGGAGGCATCGCGGGCCTCGCCGGCTTCGTGGACATCGGACTCTTGGATGATCGGCTCCCTCGTCGTACTCTTCCGTAACCTGCGCGCCGCGACCCGCTCCGGCGGTGACACGAAAGGGGTCTCCCAGGCCTGCGTGGCCTCAAGGGACAGGTTTTGTGCCGGGTATGCGGCGTTCCGCCCCGGGTGTGCGCCTTCGCGCATTGACCCTGCCTGGCTGCCCCCGTATGCTACAAGTTGCGCTGCGGGCCTGCGCACCTCAGACGTAGCAGGCTGCGCTCGCATCTGTCGTATGTCCCCTCGGTTTTCGAGGCGCCATTGGCTTTTCGTCATGTGGCGCTTCCTTGGCTGTCCGGCTTCTTCAGAGCGATACGGGCTCCCGGCGTAGCAGTACCTACGACTTCAATGTCCGTACCGGAGCCCTTTCCCACATGACGAGCAGCACCGAGACCACCGCCACCACCCCGCAGGTTGCGGTCAACGACATCGGTAACGAGGAAGCCTTCCTCGCCGCGATCGACGAGACGATCAAGTACTTCAACGACGGCGACATCGTCGACGGCGTCATCGTGAAGGTCGACCGGGACGAGGTCCTGCTCGACATCGGTTACAAGACCGAAGGTGTCATCCCGAGCCGCGAGCTCTCGATCAAGCACGACGTCGACCCCAACGAGGTCGTCGCCGTCGGTGACGAGATCGAAGCCCTTGTTCTCCAGAAGGAGGACAAGGAAGGCCGCCTGATCCTCTCGAAGAAGCGCGCCCAGTACGAGCGTGCCTGGGGCACCATCGAGAAGATCAAGGAAGAGGACGGCATCGTCACCGGCACCGTCATCGAGGTCGTCAAGGGTGGTCTCATCCTCGACATCGGCCTCCGTGGCTTCCTGCCGGCCTCCCTCGTCGAGATGCGTCGAGTCCGCGACCTCCAGCCCTACGTGGGCAAGGAGCTCGAGGCGAAGATCATCGAGCTGGACAAGAACCGCAACAACGTGGTCCTGTCCCGCCGTGCCTGGCTGGAGCAGACCCAGTCCGAGGTCCGCCAGACGTTCCTCACGACCCTCCAGAAGGGTCAGGTCCGCTCCGGTGTGGTCTCCTCGATCGTCAACTTCGGTGCCTTCGTGGACCTGGGTGGCGTCGACGGTCTGGTCCACGTCTCCGAGCTGTCCTGGAAGCACATCGACCACCCCTCCGAGGTCGTCGAGGTCGGCCAGGAGGTCACGGTCGAGGTCCTCGACGTCGACATGGACCGCGAGCGCGTCTCCCTGTCGCTGAAGGCGACCCAGGAAGACCCGTGGCAGCAGTTCGCCCGGACCCACCAGATCGGCCAGGTCGTGCCCGGCAAGGTCACGAAGCTGGTTCCGTTCGGTGCGTTCGTCCGCGTGGACGAGGGCATCGAGGGTCTGGTCCACATCTCCGAGCTGGCCGAGCGCCACGTGGAGATCCCGGAGCAGGTCGTCCAGGTCAACGACGAGATCTTCGTCAAGGTCATCGACATCGACCTGGAGCGTCGCCGGATCTCGCTGTCCCTCAAGCAGGCCAACGAGTCCTTCGGTGCCGACCCGGCCTCGGTCGAGTTCGACCCGACCCTGTACGGCATGGCCGCGTCCTACGACGACCAGGGCAACTACATCTACCCCGAGGGCTTCGACCCCGAGACCAACGACTGGCTCGAGGGCTACGAGACCCAGCGCGAGGCTTGGGAGGGCCAGTACGCCGAGGCGCAGCAGCGCTTCGAGCAGCACCAGGCCCAGGTCATCAAGTCCCGCGAGGCCGACGCCGCTGCCGCGGCCGAGGGCGGCGACGCCGCGGGTGCGGCTCCGGCCGCGGGTGGTGGCTCCTACTCCTCCGAGGGTGCGGACACCTCTGGCGCGCTCGCCTCGGACGAGGCCCTCGCCGCGCTCCGCGAGAAGCTGGCCGGCGGCCAGAGCTGAACGCACACGGCTGAGCGTTAGCCGATAACACCTCGGGCCCGCATCCCTCCGGATGCGGGCCCGAAGTGCGTCCAGGGCGGGCCGTGTTCGCAGCGCGTTCCGGGAATGCCCGGACCCGCTCCCGCGTTGTCGACTACGAACACGAGGAGGAGCGTTCACAGTGCTTGATCCGCAGGGTTTGTACGCATGGGAGCCGAAGGGCCTGGCAGTCGTCGACATGGCGCTCGCCCAGGAGTCGGCGGGACTTGTCATGCTCTACCACTTCGACGGATACATCGACGCGGGTGAGACGGGCGACCAGATCGTCGAACGGCTCCTCGGCTCACTGCCCCACCAGGTGGTCGCCCGCTTCGACCACGACCGGCTCGTGGACTACCGGGCGCGCCGCCCGCTGCTGACGTTCAAGCGCGACCGCTGGACGAACTACGAGGTGCCGGCCCTGGAGGTGCGGCTCGTCCAGGACGCCACCGGAGCGCCGTTCCTGCTGCTGTCGGGCCCCGAGCCGGACGTGGAGTGGGAGCGTTTCGCGGCCGCCGTCCAGCAGATCGTGGAACGGCTCGGCGTCCGCCTGTCGGTGAACTTCCACGGCATCCCCATGGGCGTCCCGCACACCCGCCCGGTGGGCCTGACCCCGCACGGCAACCGGGCCGAGCTCGTCCCCGGACACCGCAGCCCCTTCGAGGAGGCCCAGGTGCCCGGCAGCGCCGAGTCCCTCGTGGAGTACCGCCTCATGGAGGCCGGGCACGACGTGCTGGGCGTCGCCGCGCACGTCCCGCACTACATCGCCCGCTCGCCCTACCCGGACGCCGCCCTGACCGTCCTGGAGGCCGTCACGGCCGCCACCGGCCTGGTGCTGCCCTCCGTCGCCCACGCCCTGCGCACGGAGGCGCACCGCACCCAGACGGAGATCGACCGGCAGATCCGGGAGGGCGACGAGGAACTGGTCGCCCTCGTGCAGGGCCTGGAGCACCAGTACGACGCCGCCGCGGGCGCCGAGACCCGGGGCAACATGCTCGCCGAGCCCGTCGACATCCCCTCCGCCGACGAGATCGGGCGGGAGTTCGAGAAGTTCCTGGCGGAGCGGGAGGGCGACGGCTGATCCCGCCCACCGTCCGCCTCCCGCCTACCGGCCTCCTCGGCCAGGGCCTAAGCTGCCGGGCATGCTGAAAGTGGGTCTGACCGGCGGCATCGGGGCCGGCAAGAGTGAGGTGTCGCGGCTGCTGGTGGAGTGCGGCGCCGTACTGATCGACGCCGACCGCATCGCGCGCGAGGTCGTCGCACCGGGCACCCCCGGGCTCGCGGCGGTCGTCGAGACCTTCGGCGAGGACGTCCTCGCGCCCGACGGGAGCCTGGACCGCCCCAAGCTGGGCTCCCTGGTGTTCGCGGACCCGGAGAAGCTCGCCGCGCTGAACGCGATCGTGCACCCGCTGGTGGGCGCCCGCTCCAGAGAGCTGGAGAGCGCCGCTGCCGAGGACTCCGTCGTCGTCCACGACGTCCCCCTGCTCGCCGAGAACGGCCTCGCGCCGCTGTACGACCTGGTGGTCGTCGTGGACGCGGCCCCGGAGACCCAGCTCGACCGCCTGGTACGGCTGCGCGGCATGACGGAGGAGGACGCCCGCGCGCGCATGGCCGCCCAGGCGACCCGCGAGAAGCGGCTGGAGATCGCGGACATCGTCGTCGACAACGACGTACCCCTCGACGAACTGCGGCGACGGGTGCGGGAGGTGTGGGCGGATCTCACCCGGCGGGCCCACGCGTCCCACGAGCAAACCGAACACACGCAGGAATAGCGGGGTCCCAGGGGGCGTTGAACCGTCCCAGCAAGGGAAGGACTCAGCCGTGCCCGAGACCAGCGGTTCCACCGGACGTAGCCCTCAGACGCATGTCATCGACTTCCGCGCCGCCGAGCAGCTGCTCGCCGCGAACGACCCGCGGGGCGCGGTCAAGCTGCTCGACCGAGTCATAGCCGAGCATCCCGAGAACACGGCCGCCCGGCTGCTGCGTGCCCGCGCCTTCTTCGCCGCGGCCCAACTGCGGCCCGCCGAGCTGGAGTTCACGGTCGTCCTGGAGCGTGAACCGGACAACGCGTTCGCGCACTTCGCCCTGGCCCGCACCTATCAGCGTCAGGCTCGCCCCGACCAGGCCAAGCGCCACTTCCGGCTCGCCGCGGCCCTCGACCCGAACCCGCAGTACGTGGAAGCGGCCCGGTTCGACTCCTGACGGCCGGGCCCGCCGCTACGGGTGGGGTCCCGGCGGCTGGTACGGCGGGACGTCGCGGCCCGGCTGGTAGTGCGGGCCCTGACGGATGTGGCGCACGACCATGACCAGGTCGACGGTGACGATCAGCCACAGCACTCCGCAGGCGACGGCCCAGCCGGGACGGCCGGCCAGAGCGAACGCCGCTGTCCCGGCGATCGCCCAGATCAGGCCCCATACGCTCAGCCAGAGCCGCATCCGCAGCGGACTGCGCGCTGTCGTCGGTTCACTGCCGGTACGCATCGGATCGCCACTCCTCCTCGTCCTACTCGGAAACGTACTCCCCGTCCCACGCGTTTCTCCAGGAGACCGAGCGAACGGGGAGACGATGGCGCTGTTGGACGTGGTGCGGGCGGACGAGAGACTCGTCGACTGGCTGGGGGCACTGGAGAAGAGCGGGAACGCCTCCGCGGCGCACGCGCGGCTGCCGGACGCCGACGACGAACTGCTCGACGCGCTGCTGGACCTCGCCGTGCCGTACGAGGACGTCAACGACCTGATCGCGCTGCGCCGCACGCTGACGGCCGACGAGGGGGCGACCTGGCTGTTCGAGCGGTGCGTCGACGGTCTGGTGCGGGACATGGGAAAGGTCGGCAAGGGGCCGAGGCTGCTGCCGCTGCCCCTGGAGTCGGGCCCGCTCGGCCGCTACTTCCATGTGTACGTCTTCGTGGCGGCCCTGCCGTACGTGCGCGCGTACCACCGGGAGCGCGGGATCCCCGACGACGTCTCCCGGCGCACCCTCGCCGACCTGGGCCGCGGCCTGGTACTGCACCGCCGGCGGTACGGCGTGGGCGGGCTCGTCGCGCCGACCTGGTTCTCCCTGCACTTCCACGGGGAGCTGTTCCAGCTCGGCCGGCTGCAGTACCAGCGCGCCCGGGTGGGCGGACGGGAAGGTGTCGCGCTGGCGGCGGCGGGCCTCGCCCTGGGCCCCGGGGAGCCCTGCCTCGACCTGCACATCCCCGACTACGCGGGGCCCCTGACCCCGGAGGCGTGCGACCGGTCGCTGGCGTCGGCCCACGACTTCCTCGCCCGGCACTTCCCCGAGGAGCGGTACACGGCGGGCTGCTGCCACTCCTGGCTCCTCGACCCGCAGCTGGCCCGGTACCTGCCGGCGGACTCCAACATCGTCCGGTTCCAGCAGCGGTTCCGGGTCGCCGGCGGCACCGGCGAACCCGAGGACGACCTGCCGGTCCGTTTCGTGTTCGGGGACCCCGACCTGCCGGTGGAGACCCTGCCGCGCCGTACGCGTCTCGAACGGGCCGTGGGCGATCACTTGCGCGCGGGCGGGCACTGGTACAGCGGGCACGGCTGGTTCGCCTGGTGAGACACCCGCGGTCCGCCCGAGCCGGGGCGCCGGGGCACGAAGGAGGCATGGTTCACCCCATCGAGTGAATCGTGACCAGGAACGGCCCCTGCGCGCCCGGCCGTTGGACGGATATGGGCATTCAGATGCGTGAAGGGTACGAGGGGACCGGGTCCGGAGCGATCACCCCGGACGGCTGCGCGGTCGAGCTGTACACGCGGCTGCCGGTGGGCGACGAACCGGAGGTGATCGCGGGCGTCGCGCCCGCGGGTGCGCGCATTCTCGAACTGGGCTGCGGGGTGGGCCGGATGACCCACCCCCTGATCGAGCGGGGGTTCACCGTCACGGCCGTCGACGAGTCGGCGGAGATGCTGGAGCGGGTGCGCGGCGCCCGCACGGTGCACGCCTCGATCGAGGAACTCGACCTGGGCGAGAAGTTCGACGTGGTGCTGCTCGCCTCCTTCCTCGTCCACACCGGGGACCCCGAGGTACGGCGGGGGATGCTCGCTGCCTGTCTGCGGCACCTCGCGGACGACGGCTTCGTACTGATCCAGCGCGAGGGGGAGGACTACCACACCGACGTCCCCCGGGAACGGGTCGATCCCCGAGGCTTCACCGTCCGCATAGCGTCGACCGAACCGATCGGGGACGGGGTCCACTCGGTGTTCGCGGAGTACTTCTTCCCGGACGGCGAATGGACCCAGACGTTCCGCTCACGCCCCATGACCAAGGAGCAGTTCGAGGAGGCGCTGGCGGAGTCGGGGCTGACGGTGGACCGGTATCTGACGGAGGACCGGATCTGGGTGAAGGCGGTGCCCGTGGGGTGAGCGGACCGACCGGGGCGGGAATCTCGGCGTGAATTCCGTTCGGGCGGCGATGAGTTCGGGAGAGCGGTCCGGTCTACCTCTGCGACAGCGCACACTCGACCGCTTCACACAGGAGATCCCATGTCCGAGACCACCGCTCCCGTCGTCCGTACCGAGGCCACCGCGCGCGGCAAGGGCGCGCGCATCTCGCTGCGTGCGCTGCAGATCGCGCTCGCGCTGTTCTACGGGTTCGCGAGTGCGCTGCCCAAGCTGATCGCACACCCGTCGGCCGTCGAGTCCTTCGACACGCTCGGCTGGGGCAGCGCGGGGATGTACACCATCGGCCTGCTCGAACTGGCGGGCGCCGTCGGGCTGTTGATCCCCGTGCTGGCCCCGGTCGCGGCGGTGTCGCTGAGCGCCCTGATGGTGGGGGCGTTCATCACGCAGATCACCGCCTTCGACGGGGAGTACGCGGCGACACCGCTCATCCTGATCGTGCCGCTCGCCCTGATCGCCTGGGTGCGACGCCAGGACGCGACCGGCCTGACGAAGCTCGCGCGCGGCCGCCGGGCGTGATCGGTGTGACGGATCAGGTGGGGCGGCGGTGACGGTCGGCGTTGGCCGCCTCGGCCAGGCCCCGCAGGCGCTCCATGTCCCGCCGGTCGCGCTTGGTCGGGCGGCCCGTGCCCCGGTCGCGGATGCCCGCGGGGGCGACCGCCTCGCGGGGCGGGGGCGGCGGGGAGTTGTCGACGTAGCACTCGGCGGCGACGGGCGCCCCGACCCGCTTGCGGATCAGACGCCGCACGATCACGATCCGCTCGTGGCCCCCGGCCTGGCGCAGTCGGACCTCGTCGCCGACGCGCACCGCGTACGCGGGCTTGACGCGTTCGCCGTTGACGCGGACGTGGCCGCCCCGGCAGGCGGTGGCGCCCATCGAACGGGTCTTGACCAGGCGCACGGACCAGATCCAGCTGTCGACGCGCACGCTCTCGCCGCTCGCCGGTCGGGCCGCCTCGGCGGACGCCGCCGCCGACCTGTCGGAGCCCCCGTTCGTCGCGGCCGGATCCTCCGCCCGCTCCTGCGTACCTTCAGAAGCCATGCCTCGACCTTAGCTCCCGGCCGGCCGCACGGGGGAGGCGATCACCGGACGTACCGTGGAGGAATGGACGGCGGCGGCAGCGGTGGTGGCGGCGTGGTGGCCGGCGGCGGAGGCGGTGCGGGCGGCGGCGAGGGCACCGGGCTGGCCGCGCTGGACGCGCGGATCACCGGATGCCGGGCCTGTCCCCGGCTGGTCGAGTGGCGGGAAGAGGTCGCGCGCACCCGGCGGGCCGCGTTCGCCGACCAGGAGTACTGGGGGCGGCCGGTACCGGGCTTCGGGCCGCCCGACGCCGCGCTGCTGATCGTTGGACTCGCGCCGGCCGCGCACGGGGCGAACCGGACGGGGCGGATGTTCACCGGTGACCGCTCGGGCGACGTGCTGTACGCGGCGCTGCACGACGTGGGTTTGGCCTCGCGTGCCACGGCGGTCGCCGTGGACGACGGGCTGGAGCTGTACGGCGTACGCATCACCTCACCCGTGCACTGCGCGCCGCCCGCCAACAAGCCGACGCCCGAGGAACGCGACACCTGTCGGCCGTGGCTGGTCCGGGAGCTGGAGCTGTTGCGGCCGACACTGCGGGCCGTGGTCGTGCTCGGTGCCTTCGGCTGGCAGGCCGCGCTGCCCGCGCTCGCCGAGGCCGGCTGGGACGTACCCCGGCCCCGGCCCGTCTTCGGCCACGGCACCCACGTACCGCTCGACGGGCTCGACCTCTTCGGCTGCTTCCACGTCAGCCAGCGCAACACGTTCACCGGCCGCCTGACCCCCGCCATGCTGCGGGACGTCCTGCGGACGGCGGCACGGTCGGCGGGGCTGACGGTCGCGTCGTAGTCGCGGGGAAGCGGCGGCCCGGCCCCTGCGGAAAACCGGCTGTCGGCCTCCGCGTGCGCCGGTCAGGGTCGCGCAATGCCCGCCGTCGCGCTGCATGGCGGGCCGGGTTCCCGGGCCAACGCCACGGACCGTCTGATCGCCGACCTGGAGCAAGGTGGGTTCGCCGCCCGCGCTCCGCGCCCCCCGCCCGCGATCGCCGCTCCGCTCAACAGCCCGCGTCTGCTGCCATGCCCACTTCCCAACCACCTTGATGAATGCCCGAGTCGACGGTCGGCAGTGTAGGCAGGGGTCTGGCCGGGGGCTCACCGGGATTCTGGCCCGCCCCTCCGTCCGTCCACGCCGTCCTCGCTGTTCTTGCCGTCCTCGTCGAACAGATGTCGCACGGTCGACCGGTAGTTGGTCCGGACGTGGGCGAGGGCGTGCGCACGGGCGCGGTCGGGGTCGCCGGAGGCGATCGCGTCGTACAACTCGCGGTGCTCCACGAGGAGTTGGGGCCACTCCTCGTTGCGCCGGGTCATCCAGCGCAGGCGGCCCGCGACCGGTTCGAGGGCCTCGATGAGCAGGCTGTTCCCGGCCATGGCGATGATGCGGTCGTGCAGCCGGCTGTTGATGTCCGTGATCGACTCCGCGTCCTCCGCCTCGGTGGCGGCGGCCGCCTCGGCGAGGAGCCGCTCGACCTCGGCGAGGTCCTCCGGGGTGGCGCGGGCGGCGGCGAGCCCCGCGGCGTACACCTCCAGGGCCTCGCGCAGTTCGAAGAGCTCCTTGACGTCGTTCGGGGTCAGCCGCCGCACGACCGTACGGCGTGGTGTCTCGAAGTGGACGAACCCCTCCGTGACCAGCGCGCGGATCGCCTCGCGGACCGGCACGCGGGAGACGCCGAAGCGGTCGGCCAGCTCCCGTTCGACCAGTCGGTCGCCGGGGCGGAGGCCGCCCGCGATGATCTCCTGCCGCAGGGTGGCCAGGACGCGCTCGCGGACCGCGCCCAGGGGTTCGGTCTTCGTCGTGGAGCTCATGGAGTCATCTTCGCCGACTCCGGGTGTGTTTTACGGAGCGTTAACGAGGGCGACATCCGTCGGAACCGTTGACGGGAGGACCATGACGGCAGTTTGGTATACCAAACACGCTCGCCTGGGTGGCCGAAAGGTAGCCTCATCGAGCGGCGACCCTCCACAAGCAATCCTCCGTTCCCACGCTCCTGGAGGCCCCGTGCCCCTCGCCGACAGTGCCGAAGCCACCGGCACCACAGCGTTCGTCCCCGACCCCCGCCTCACCAACGAAGACCTGGCCCCCGCGACGAAGCGGAACTGGAAGGTCTTCGACCTCTTCGCCCTGTGGATGTCCGACGTCCACAACCTCGGCAACTACACGTTCGCCGCGGGCCTGCTCGTCCTCGGCATGAACGTCTGGCAGGTGTTCACGTCGCTGCTCGTGGGCTTCGTGATCATCTACATCGGGATGAACTGGATGGGGAAGATCGGGCAGCGCCACGGCGTGCCCTTTCCCGTGGTCAGCCGCATCAGCTTCGGCGTCTGGGGCGCCAACATCCCGGCCATCATCCGGGCCGTGATCGCCATCATGTGGTACGGCATCCAGACCTACCTCGCGTCCGTCGCGGTCAACATCATGCTGCTGGCCGCCTGGCCGGGCCTGGAGTCCTGGACCCACGACTCCTTCCTCGGCCTGCACCACCTCGGCTGGATCACCTTCATCGCCCTCTGGCTCATCCAGGCCGTGATCATCAGCCAGGGCATGGAGTCGGTCCGCAAGTTCCAGGACTTCTGCGGCCCGGCGATCTGGGTCGTCATGATCGCGCTGGCCGTCTGGATCCTCGCCAAGGCCGACTGGACCATCTCCCTCACCTCGACCCCGAACCCGGTCTCCGTCGGCGAGCAGTGGCGGCAGTGGTTCGGCGCGATCGGACTGGTCCTCGCCACCTACGGCACGCTGATGCTGAACTTCTGCGACTTCTCCCGCTTCGCCCCCGACTACAGGACGGTCAAGCGCGGCAACTTCTGGGGCCTGCCGATCAACTCGACCGCCTTCGTGGTGGTGTCCGTCATCGTCACCGCCGGCTCGATCGAGGTCTTCGGCAAGGCGATCACCGACCCCGCCCACCTCGTCGCCGAGATCGGCAACACCTGGATCCTCGTCCTGGGCGCCCTGACCTTCGCCATCGCCACCATGGGCGTCAACATCGTCGCCAACTTCGTCTCCCCGGCCTACGACCTCGCCAATGTCTGGCCGCAGAAGATCACCTTCAAGGTCGGCGGCATGATCAGCACGGTCGCGGCGCTGGTCGTGACCCCGTGGAACCTCTTCTCCAACCCCACCGTCGTCCAGTACTTCCTGGGCGGCCTGGGCGCCTTCCTCGGCCCGCTGTTCGGCGTGATCATGCTGGACTACTTCTGGGTCAAGCGCGGCCGCATCGACGTCGACGAACTCTTCAACGCCGAACCCGGCTCCCGCTACTACTACCGCAAGGGCGTCAACCCCAAGGCACTGTGGGCGTTCCTGCCGGCCGCGGCGGTCTCGGCGGTCCTCGCCCTGGTGGGCACCTTCCACGCGGTCGCCCCGTACTCCTGGTTCATCGGCACGGCGCTGGCCGCCGGGCTGTATGCGGTGCTGTGCCGGGACGAGCGGGCCGCTGGTTCGGCCTCCTCCGCGACCGCTTCCCCCGTGACCGTCCCGTCCGCGCCGACCCCCGCCGTGGAGGGCTGAGCGTGCGCATCGTCGTCACGAACTGCAACACGACGCAGGGAATGACCGAGGAGATCGTGCGAGGTGCCCGGGCCGCAGCAGGCCCGGGCACCGCCGTGACCGGACTGACCCCCGCCTGGGGACCCGAGTCCGCGGAGGGCTGGCTGGACAGCTACCTCTCCGCCGCCGCCGTCCTCGACACCCTGCGGACCCACGAGGAGCCGTACGACGCCGTCGTCATGGCCGGCTTCGGGGAACACGGGCGCGAGGGCGCGCGCGAACTGCTCGACGTCCCCGTCGTCGACATCACCGAGGCCGCCGCCCACCTCGCCTGCCTGCTCGGACGGCGCTACGGGGTGGTGACCACCCTGGACCGCACCTGCGGCCAGATCGAGGACAGCCTGGAGGCCGCCGGTGTGGGCCGCAACTGCGCCGCGATCGTCGGCACCGGGCTCGGTGTCCTCGACCTCGCCGACACCGACCGCACCACCCGGGCCTTCCTCGCGGCCGGCCGACGGGCACGCGACGCCGGGGCCGAGGTGCTGGTCCTGGGGTGCGCCGGGATGACCGGGTTGCAGCGGACGGTGGGGGAGAAGCTGGGGGTGCCGGTCGTCGACGGGGTGGGGGCGGCCGTGAAACTCGCCGAGTCGCTGGTCGCCCTGGGACTGACCACCAGCCGGGTGGGGAGCTACGCGAAGCCGCTGCCGAAGAGAAGGATCTGGGGGGTCGGGGCCGGGGCCGGGGGCAAGGAGTGAGCCGGGGAGGCGAGTGATCCGGTGCGTGGGGGAACGGGGCGCGGTACCGGGTGCCTCCTCGGGGGTGTGGGCGGCCTCGGGTTCGGCGGGGGGCTGATCGCGCTGTTCCCCACGTCCCTTACGGGGCCGGGGCCTTCGGGACCACCGCCGTCGCCGTGATCTCCACCAGCTGGCCCGTGTAGCCGAGGCAGGCCACGCCGAGGAGGGTCGAGGAGTGGGGGCCGATGCTGAGGCCGGACGCCTCGACGACATCCCAGACCGCGGTGAGGACGGCAGGCTCGCTGCTCACGACGTACACGTCGGTGTAGGCGACATGCTCGAAGTCGCTGCCCACCGACCGTAGTTGCTCCCCGAGGTTGGCCAGCACCTGCTCGGCCTGCCGCACCGGATCGCCCTCCCCGACCAGCTTCCCGTCGGCGTCCAGCGGGACGGAACCGGCGAGGAAGGCGAGCTTCGTCCCGGCCTCGACGACGGACGCGTGCGCGTAGACGGGGGGCGAGAAGAGACTGGGGACGACGGTGCGCCGGATCATCACTGCTCCCGGGAAGGACTGGGGAAGAAGACGGAGGACGACAACCTGTCGATCATCCGCCTCCCGCCCACCCCGCCGCATCCGAATTCCGGCGGGCGGAGGGGCGAGGGGCGCCGGGACAAGAGCGTGGGCCGAGCGCCCCGGCCGGTCGTCCGACGTCACGACGGTGGGCTGACCCGCGAGGACGCCGCCGTCCAGGATCGAATTCGGAGCCGGGGTGCGGACGGCGCCGGGGTGGACCGAGCAGACGCGGACCCCGTCGGGGCCGGCTCCAGCGCCGCCGTCCTGGTCGGCCCGCGCAGGCCCCGGCCACGGAGGAGATGTTCACGATCACCCCGCCCCCGCCCCCGCCCCCGCCCGCGCCCCCGGCCCCGCCCGCGCCCCCGGCCCGGCGCTGCGCGGGCGCCACCACGCGCGTGCCCGGCCGCGGACACTGCAATTCGACAGCGATCCCCGCGCTGTTCACCAGCACCGACACCGGCCCCAGCTCCCGCTCCACCGCGGCCACCGCCCGCCGCGGATCCGATCCCGCCCGCGCCGCCGGTGTCGATCGCCACCCGCTGTTCCTGCTGGAGCACGCGGCCGATCCAGGCTGCCCACTGCCGAATAGCACGGTGAAACGGTGCTCCGAAATAATCCTTCGAAAAGGGGGCCGTTTCGCTGTTACCGTCCTCCGCGTGGCGAAACTCAATCAGATCATCGCAGTGGAGAAAGGCGTCAAGTCCAAGTCGCAGCAGGACCTGACGGCCGCTCATCACGGGCTGCAGAAGCCGGCGTTGCTGTCCGGTATCGCGCGTACCTATCAGCCGAAGGACGAGGAGGGCGAGCAGTTGCCGCCCGAGTCGACCCGGGTGCAGGTGCGGGCGGAGGACGTGTTGCGGGAGACGGCGGGAGTTCTCACGCGACTGTTCGACGTGACCGCCACCAAGGACTGGGCCAACTGCACCTCGCGGGCGGACGTGAAGGTCGAGGGCCGGGTGCTCGTCGCCGACGTGCCCGTCGCCTATCTGCTCTTCCTGGAGAAGCAGCTCGGGGAGATCAACACGCTCGTGCGGAAGCTGCCCGTGCTCGACGCCTCCGAGGCGTGGGCGCAGGATCCGTCCACCGACGCCTGGAAGACCGAGGCCGTGCGGACGGTGCGGACGAAGAAGGTGCCGCGCAACCATGTGAAGGCCGAGGCGACTGACAAGCACCCCGCCCAGGTGGAGGTGTACTACGAGGACATTCCCGTCGGCTACTGGACGACCGTGAAGTTCTCCGGAGCCCTGCCCGCCCGGCGCGTGAACGAGATCCTCGACCGCGTAGAGAAGTTGCAGCAGGCCGTGAAGTTCGCGCGGGAGGAGGCGAACGGCGTGGACGTCGTCGACCAGCGGGTCGGTGACGCCATATTCGGCTACCTGTTCGGATAGTTCAGGTAGCCTCATGAACTCCCCGGCCGGCCTGTGAGCCGGGCGGGGTGCGCGAGGAGCGCAAGCTGAAGCTGAGGCTTGTCGTGACGGAGCGGTCCGTACCCGCCCAGGAATTCAGGGACGGACCGTGATCAATCTCAGACTATTGCTCCAGACTCAGTATTCGCCGCCGATCGCCGCAACGACCGGACCCAGGCCCCGGACGTCGAAATGCTGGTTCAAGTCCAGCCCGCGCAGCTCGATGCGTGGTGGTCCAAAGGCAGGACGCGGCGACATGATGACTGACCCGGGTTCTCAACCGTCGCGGCGTGCCCAAGGGGCGGCATATCAGGGCCCGGGGGCCGGCTACGCCCCCGGGTCCACCTTTATTGCGTTCATAAAGAACATGGCCTCTACAGAGATCGTCACATCGCGGTAATGCGAGCGTCCCACTTCCTCGAGTTCCGGGACCTACGGTGGAGGGCACACGCATACGCATACGCACACCACCACCGCCCCGGCCACCGTCGCCCGAAGGCACACCCCCGCCCTCACCCGACGACAGGAGCCCCGTGTCCCGCCCCCGCCGTGCCGCCCTCGCCCTGCCGCCCTGGCTCGCCCACGCCCTGCGTGCGCAGCGAGGGCCCGTTCCCTGGAACGCGGTGCTGCGGGGAGCGCTGGCCGGCGGACCGCTGCTGCTGGTCGCCGTGGTGTCGGGGCGCCCCTCCGTCGGGGTGCTCGCCGCACTCGGCGCCATGCTCGCCGGCATCAACGACCGGCCCGGCAGCAGGCGCGCCGCCGTGCAACGGCTCGGAGTGCCCGCGCTCGCGGGAGCCGTGGGGCTCCTCGCCGGCACGTACGCCGGGCAGTACGCCGGAGCCGTCGTCCTCACCCTGCTGCTCACCGCGCTCGGGCTGCTCGCCGGCGCGATGAGCGCGGTCGGGCCCGTGTACTCCGGGGCGGGCACCCAACTGCTGGTCGCGGCCGCCATCGGCGCCGGGATGCCGCTGCCGGAACCGGGGTGGCAGCGGGCGCTCGCCTACCTCGCCGGCGCCGGATGGCTGCTCGCGCTGCGCCTCGCCCTGCCCACCCCCGCGATCCTCACCGCCGGCGACTACCGCTTCGACGGCGAACGGGACGCCGTCGCCGCCGTGTACGACGCGATCGCGGCCCTGCTGGACGCGGTCGGCACCTCCGCCGCCGTCGCCCGGCGGGCCGCGCTGACCGCCGCCCTCGACCACGCCCAGGACGCCCTGGCCGGACCCCGGCTGCGGCGCTTCGCCAGCTCGTCGGCCGAACGCCGCCTGCACGCCCAGTACACCGCCGCGCTCCCGCTCGCCGAGGCGGCGACCGCGCTGGCCTGGGCCGGGGACGCCGTCGTCGGCCGCGCCTCCGAAGGACCCCGACGGCTCGCCACGGCCGTACGCGGCAACACCGCCACCGGCCCGCTGCCCGCGCCCGCACGCTCCGCGCCCGCGCTGCGCGCCCTCGACGACGCGCTGCTGCGCGCCGCCGAGACCTTCGACCGGGGCGGCGACCCACACGACCTGCACACCCGCCGCCGTACTCTCGGATCGCTCGTCCGGCTCGGCCTCGGCTCCGGCGGGCGCGAGTACGGGCTGCGGGTCGCCCTGTCCTTCGGCGCCGCCGCGGCCGTGGCGCAGGCGCTGCACCACCAGCACTGGTACTGGCTGCCCGCCACCGCCGTCTTCCTGGTCAAGCCCGACCTGGGGCCGCTCGTGTCCCGGGTGCTGTGCCGGGCGGCCGGGACCGTGCTCGGTGCCGTGCTCTTCGCCGGATTCGCCGCCGTGCTGCCCCGGCCGGAGGGACTCATCGCCCTGGTCGCCGTCAGCGGGGCGCTGATCCCCGTCGCCACCCGGCACTTCGCCGCCCAGACCGCGGTCGTCACCGTGCTGGTGCTCGCCCTCGTCATGGTCGGCGGGGATCCCCAGGCCTCCTGGAGCCGTATCGCCGAGACCCTGCTCGCCTGCGCCATCGTCCTGATCGTCGGACACCTGCCGATGCCCAGGGGGCAGCGAGGAGGGGGCGTACGCGCCCGGCTCACCGAGGCGGGCACGGCGGCGCACGCCTATCTCGCGCACGTCCTGCACGAGGCGCGCACGCCGGGCGCCGACCCTGGCGCGGGCGGGCCGTCACCGTCGAGCGGCGCGGCCACGCCCAACGGTGTCACCGTGTCCGTCGGGGCGGCCCTGCCGGGCGAGGCCGACGAACGGGCCGCCCGCTGGACGCTGCGCCGCGAGGCCTACCGCTCGCTCGCCGGGGCCCGCGCCGCGATCGCGCTCTCCGGCGCCGAACTTCCCGCCCTGGCCCGGCACACCGAGGGCACCGACGAGATCGCCGCCGTTCTCGAGCGGCTGGTCGACACCACCACCGCCTGCGCCGTGCACCTCGACGACACGGGACGGCTCGGCCGCCATCACACCGAGCGGCTCACCGCTCTCCTCGACGAACTCGCCCGCCACCGAAGGCATGTCGACATCAGCCTCCCCGCCCCACCGCCCGCGCCCGACCTCTTGCGGAAGCCGGGCGTGAGGGCGTGAGGGAGTGGATCGCGTGGTGTCTGGGCCGGGGTGACGGGCGCCCGGCGCCGACCCCGCACACCCGTCCCGGACCGGGCGCCGCCGATGGCGACAGGTGACCGATGCCCGGGCGGGCGATCAGGCGGCGACGTCCGGGCGGCGGCACGACCCGGCGGCGGCACGACCTGGCGGCGGCACGACCCGGCGGTGGCACGACCCGGCGACAGCGACGCCCGGACGCTGGCACGACCGCCCGCGTCCGGGAGCGGGCAGCGGCCGGAACCAACCCCCGATGCCCGAGTCACCCCCCTCCCGAGCCCGCCCCGGTCGTACCGTGACGGCATGACGCCGCCGCCTCCGCCCGCACCCCCCTCCTCCGCGCCCCCTTCCCCGGCCTCGTCCCCATCCCCCGCCGAGCTCGTCATCACCGGCTGCACCGCCCTCGTCCACGACGAGCACGAGCGGATCGCGTTCGTCGAGGACGCCGCGATCGTCGTACGGGAGGGGGTGATCGCGAGCATCGGACCGGCGGAGGAGACGGCCCCCGTGCCCACGGCGGAACGCATCGAGGCGCGGGGACAGGTCGCCCTGCCGGGGCTCGTCAACTGCCATACGCACGCGCCCATGGTGGCGCTGCGCGGCATCGCGGAGGACATGCCGGCCGAGGAGTGGTTCAACGACGTCATCTGGCCCGTCGAGTCCAACCTGACGGCGCGGGACGTCGAGCTGGGAGCCCGGCTGGCCTGCGCGGAGATGATCCGCGGCGGGGTGACCTGCTTCGCCGACCACTACTTCGCCATGGACACCGTCGCCGCCGTCGTCGAGGAGACCGGCCTGCGGGCGCATCTGGGGGAGGCATTCTTCTCCTCCCAGGGGCCCGAGGGCCGGGAGAAGTCCCTGGAGTTCGCGCTACGGCACCGGGGCGCGGCCGGCGGGCGCATCACCACCGCGCTCGCCCCGCACGCCCCCTACACCGTCGATGACGCCGACCTCGCCGCGACCGCCGACCTCGCCCACACGCACGACCTCCCCGTGCACCTGCACGCCGCGGAGAGCCGCGACCAGACCGACAACAGCCTCGCCCGGCACGGCGTCACGCCCATCGAGGTCCTGGAACGCACCGGACTGCTCGGCCTCCCCGCGGGCGTCCTCATCGCGCACGGCACCGGAATCGTCGAGCGCGACCTGCCGGTCCTGGAGCGGGCGACGGGGCCGGTGGCCGTCGCGACCGCGCCCCGCGGCTATCTCAAGTTCGCCTGGCCCACCACCCCGGTGCGCGCCCTGCGCCGCATCGGCGTCCCCGTCGGACTCGCCACGGACGGCGCCGCCTCCAACAACTCCCTCGACGTATGGGAGGCCATGGCCCTCACCGCGCTCGTGCAGAAGTCCACCGAGGGCGACCCGCGCTGGCTGACCTCCCGCCAGGCCCTGCACCACGCCACGCTCCAGAGCGCCCGGACCGTGGGACTGGGGGAGACCATCGGCAGCCTCGCCCCCGGCCGGCGGGCCGACATCGTCCTCGTCGACCTCACCGGCCCGCACACCCAGCCCGTGCACGACCTCGCCGCCACCCTCGTGCACAGCGCCCGCTCCGCCGACGTCACCACCACGATCGTCGACGGCCGCGTCCTGATGCGCGACCGCGAGCTGCTCACCGTCGACGTGCCGGCGACGGTACGGGAGATGACGGGCCGCCTGGCCGCACTCACCGACCGCAGCCACGGCGGTCGGATCCAGGACTACGACAAGGCGCCGGGGTAGCTGTGGCGAGCGGGCACGTATCACGACGCGGGACACGCACGAGGAGTGACAAATAGTGCAAGTGTTGGCACGCTCCGTCACCGAAATGTGTGGTTTCTGAGAGGGACCTCACAATCCGCGGTTGACCTCGTGTCAACTACGTCTCAGTACCGTCACTTCGCGAGCCGTTCACCCCATGGTTGGCGTTTAAATCTACGAGCTGACTAGCCGCGGGCTACGGGCTCACGGGTTCAGCGCGACATGGAGGTGCAGGGTGAACGGGCGAACGGTGCTGGGACGCTTTCCCGCCGGTGGACCGCGCGGCTCGTGGCCGGCGGAGGAACTGGCGCACGCGGCTCGCCTGGAGGGGCAGCAGGCCGAGGTCGTCATGGACATCGCGACGGACATGTTCCTGGTCATCGTGCGCGGTGCCGAGACCGCCGCGGCCGCGTCGGCCTGACCGTCACCCCGCCTTCGGCGAGGGAACCCTCGCCGCGGCGGTCCGCCCGGTCGGCAGCCGCGCCGCGAACTGCGCCGCCTGGAGCGAGTACAGCTCGGCGTACACCCCGCCCGTGGCCAGCAGTTCGTCCGGGGTGCCGGACTCCACCAGGCGCCCCTGGTCCAGGACGTGCACGAGGTCGGCGTGGCGGACCGACGCCAGCCGGTGGGTGATCAGGACGACCGTCTGACCGGTGCCCGCCAGGGCGCGGATCTTCTCGAAGACCTCCAGCTCGGCGCGCGCGTCCAGGGCGGCCGTCGGCTCGTCCACGATGAGGATGCGCCCGCGCCGGTACGCGGCCCGCGCGATCCCCAGCCGCTGCCACTGTCCGCCCGACAGCTCGTGCCCGCCGCTGAACCCCTTGCCCAGCAGCGTGTCGAGGCCGCGCGGCAGATCGTCCATCACGTCCTGCGCCCCGGCCTCCGCGACGGACGTGGCGAGCCGCTCCTCGGTCATCGGTGCCGACGGGCGGCCGATCGCCATGTTCACGCGGGCGGTGAAGGGCCAGCGCTTGAAGTCCTGCGCGACCATCGCGATGCGCTCGGCGAGCTGCCGCCGGTCGGCGCCCGCCGCGTCCACGCCGTCCCACATGATCCTGCCCTGGTCGGGCGCGTACAGCCCGGCGAGCAGCTTGACCAGGGTCGTCTTGCCCGAGCCGTTCTCCCCGACGAGCGCCACGATCTTGCCGAGCGGCACGGTCAGGGTGACGTCCTTGAGCGCGGGCCGGCCGGCCTTCCCCGGGTACGAGAAGGTCACGTTCTCCACCCGGATCTCCCGGGGGTCCTCCGGCAGCGGATCACCGCCCTCCGGGATCGCGCGCTTGGCGGCCTCCACGTACAGGCGCTGCATGTCGCCCACGAAGAGGGCCTCCTCGTGCAGCGCGTTCACCTCCAGGACCAGCGTGTCCAGGCTCGACGAACCCGTGCGGATCGCGAGGACCGCCGTCCCCGCCACGGACAGGGCCATGGCACCGGCGAGCAGCAGACCGCCCAGCGTCGCGTACGTCGCCACGGTGGCGAGCCCCGTCCACACGGCCGCGTACAGGCCCGTACGGGCCGCCAGCCGGGCCAGCCGGGCCTGCTCGGCCTCCGCGGTCTCCGACATCGACCGGTAGTGGCGCAGCAGGAACGGGCCGACGCCGTGCACCCGGATCTCCGGGGCCGCCTCCGGCTCGATCAGCAGGGAGCCGATCAGATAGCCCGCCCGCGCGTGCTGCACCCAGGCGTGGAACGAGGTGTAGCGGCGGCGGGCGATCGTCAGGGAGCTCCAGGCGCTCGGCAGGGTCATCGTGACCAGCAGCGGCAGCAGGGCCGGGTGCAGCACGGTCAGCACGCCGGCCGCCGCGATCAGCGAGATCAGCGCGTTGACCACGCGCGCCGAGTAGCTGATCATGCGGCGGGCAGACTGGGCGCCGTACTTCGCGGTGTCCAGCAGTTTGTGGAAGCCGTCGTCCTCGATCGCGGACAGCTCCACCGCCGCCGCCCGCTCCAGGTACAGCTCGGTCGCGACCCGCTCCACCTTCGGTTCCAGCCGGCCCGTGGCGTACGTCGACGCGGCCCGCAGCACCGTGGCCACCAGCATGACCGCGGCGATGGTGACGAGGGCGGGGACCGCCTCCCGCAGCCGTGCCTCGACCGTGCCGTCCGCCATCAGCCGGGCCAGGATCGTGTTCACCGCGAGCAGGCTCACCGCCTGGGCGAGGCCCCGGCCCGTCTCGGCGGCCAGCACGGTCCGCGCGGCCCGCCGGTCCGCCTGCCAGGCCAGCCGGAAGCTCGACGCGAGCAGCGACGGCAGCCGCCGGATCATCGCGCGGAAGTTCAGCTCCAGAAAGGCGTCGGCATGCTGCGACCAGCCCATGTCGTACCGCAGTGGCCCTCCGAAGAGGAGCGTCTCCGACTCGGACGTCTCCGGCTTGCCCCCACCACGCGCCTTCCCCACTCACGGCCTCCCCCGAGTCGTCGCAGACGGCCACTATCCCGGGACCCTCCCCTCCCGACCAGGGCGCACGAGGGTGCCACCACGACCCACCCGGAGCACAAGGGGCGCGCGAGGGTGTCTTTCGGGATCCCCCGCCAGGACTTCCGAAGGGGCCGCAGGCCCCTTCAGGGGCGCGGGGAACGGCGCGACCGGCCCCCACGGCCGGGCAGCCGCCCACGAGACCGATCCCATCCCAACCGACCGCGCACACAGGGGCGCAGCCCCTACCAGGAACGCGGCGCCACCGGGCGGAGCCCTACGCGGTCATGCGGGACCATGTGGGCGTGGTCCCCGTCACCCGGCACAGCGCCAGGTACAGCGGTATCGGCGGCGTATAGGGAATCGTCCCCTCGGGCCTGAGGATCAGCCCGGGAGCGGCCGCACCGTCGGAGACCAGCGCCCCGGTGGTGTAGCGCACCGGCGACGGCCACTCCAGCGCGTAGTCGGAGTCGGCCGGCACGATCCACCACCAGTGCGCCCGGTCGGCGTAGACGCAGCCCACACGGGGCAGCCGGGGCAGGACCATCGGACCGAAGCGGGCCGGGACGGCGACCGCGTCGCATCCCATGGGCGCGGTCATGCCCTCGGGCAGGGGGATGGGGCGGGTCGGCGCGGCGGAACGCTGGGCGCGGCGCAGTCGGGTCAGGGTGTCGAGGCTCACCACGCGAGCCACTCTGCCCCCACCGGGGGGCCGAGCGGGACCGATCGACGCGCTCACACCCATTCGGCCCCCGCCCGCCGTCCGGCCTGGGGCCGGACTCCGACTTCCGTACGACATTCGAACCCCGTGCGGTACCCGGCCTCGGCACCGCCGCGGTGGCCCTCGACGCCCTTGACGCGGAAGGACTCCGCCTCACCGGGCCGGTCCTCGGCCGGCGGCTTCTTCGCACCCCAGCCCAGATCGGACCGGGCCGCCGTGTCCGGGCCCCTGCCCGCGACCGGGGTGATGTCCACGACCGGCTCGGGCGTGACCGCCGGCGCGAGGGGGGCGAGCAGTCCGCGCGGCACGTCAGCCCACACCAGGAGCCCCAGACCGACCGGCTGGGCACCCCATGAGCGGCAGAGGGACTCGATGAGGAGCAGCCCCCTGCCGTGTTCCTCCTCGGGCCGCTGCGGCGAGGGGTGCGGCTCGCCGGGCGCACAGCCCTCGTCCCGTACCGCTATCCGCACCAGCTCGTCGCCGTCGGACAGCTCGCAGACGATCTGGGCGCTCGCGGTGTGCACGATCGCGTTGGTCACCAGTTCGGACACGACGAGGGCGGCGGTGTCGCAGGTGTCCTCGCACAGGGCCCAGCCGGTGAGCTGGTCACGGGTCACACGCCGGGCCTGGGCCACGGCACCCGGGTGCGCGGCCAGCTCGAATCGAAACCGGCGCTCGGCGACTGTCTCGGGGCGCGCCCCGGCGGCCGGACCGGGACCGACACGGTCACCGGCGGCGTCTGTTCCTAACGGCGCAGGGGGCGGAATCACGCTTGCCACTATCGCCCCGCCGTGAACACTTGGCAAGTGTCACTCTGAAAATTGCAGAGTGCCGTGTGACTCTCTGAACGGTCGTGGCACACTGCACGCAACAGCACGTGTAGCGGCGCCAGTTGGAAATCCCTCGCACAACGTTCGTATGTACGCACAGTGTTCGTATGCGTACACGGACGAGTGCGACGCGCGAGGTCTCCGAACGGCGCCGCAAAGCTGTCGGCACCGGGATGGGCCGAACACCGACGCAGGTCAGCGCAGGGTCACAGGGAGAGAGGCGAGATGAGCGAGCCGCGGTCCGCGCCGACGGTCGGGCAGGTCGTGCTCGGTCGGCGTCTGTTGGACCTGCGCGAGCGCGCGGGCATCAGACGCGAGGACGCCGCACGCGTCCTGCACGTCACCGCCGCCACGGTCCGCCGCATGGAGACCGCCGAGGTCGCCCTCAAGATCCCCTACCTCCAGCTTCTGCTGAAGGCGTACGGGGTCGGTGACGAGGAGGCCGAGACCTTCGTCCAGCTCGCCGAGGAGGCCAACAAACCCGGCTGGTGGCAGCGCTACCACGACATCCTGCCGGGCTGGTTCTCCATGTACGTCAGCCTGGAGGGCGCGGCCTCCCTGATCCGCGGCTACGACCCGCACTTCGTCCCCGGCCTGCTGCAGACCGAGGACTACGCCCGTTCCGTCATGACCTCGGGCGCCATCGGCCAGACCAAGCCCGCGGACATCGAGCGCCATGTCGACCTGCGCATGCAACGCCAGGAACTGCTCACCCGTGAGGACGCGCCCCGGCTGTGGTGCGTGATGGACGAGACCGCCCTGCGCCGCCCCGTCGGCGGCCCGGCGGTCATGCGTGCGCAGATCGACCGACTGCTGGAGGCGATGGAGCTGCCGCATGTGACGGTGCAGGTCGCCACGTTCGACACAGGACCGCACCCCGGCACGTACGGGCCGTTCGTCCTGTTCCGTTTCGCCATGCCGGAGCTTCCGGACATGGTCTACAGCGAGTACCTGACCGGCGCCGTCTACCTGGACGACCGCTCCGAGGTGGCGACCCACCTCGAGGTCATGGACCGCATGGCGGCGCAGGCCGCCACGGCACAACGCACGAAGGAGGTCCTCCGGGACCTCCGCGAGGAGCTCTGAAGACACCGAATGGAATTCATCAAGCCGCAGGCGCAGACGCGCACACGCACCCAGTCGCACAACCGCGTCTACAACGGCATGCCCGCCCGGGAGCTGGGCAGCGAGGGCTGGCACAAGCCCTGGAGCGGAGGCAACGGAGGGAACTGCCTGGAGGCCATGAAGCTCGCCGACGGCCGGATCGCCGTACGGCAGTCCACCGACCCGGACGGACCGGCGCTGATCTACACGCCGGACGAGATGAACGCCTTCATCCAGGGCGCCAAGGCGGGGGTGGCCGACTTCCTGCTCTCCTGAGGCCTGTTGCGCCCTCCCTGTTGTTCAGCCGATCCCCCTATGTTGGCCCTGAATTGATCACTGACTGCCGCGGAACCTCATGGAGTTCGTCATGAACGGGCGTCCCCCCGTCGAGATCGACACGAGCAGACCCCATCCCGCCCGGATGTACGACTGGTACCTCGGCGGAAAGGACAACTACCCCGTCGACGAGGCGATGGGCCGCCAGATGCTGGCCCTCGACCCCCGCGTGCCGGTGATGGCGCAGGTCAACCGTGCCTTCATGCACCGCTCCACCCGCTGGCTGGCCGAGCACGGCGTCCGCCAGTTCCTCGACATCGGCACCGGTATCCCGACCGAGCCGAACCTGCACCAGATCGCCCAGCGGGTCGCCCCCGACGCCGCCGTCGTCTACTGCGACAACGACCCCATCGTGCTGGCCCACGCGGCGGCCCTGCTGCGCGGTACGCCGGAGGGGCGCACCGAGTATCTGCAGGCCGACGTGCGCGACCCACACGCCATCGTCGAGGGCGCCAAGAAGGTCCTCGACTTCGACCGGCCCGTGGCGGTCTCGCTGATCGCGCTGCTGCACTTCGTCTCCGACGAGGACGGCGCGCACGCCCTGGTCCAGCGGCTGATGGCCGAACTGCCCTCCGGCAGCCATCTGGTCGTCACCCACGCCACCGCCGACTTCACCCCGGAGGAGTCGAAGGCGGCCACGGAGAAGCTCAAGGCCGCCGGCGTCACCCTGGCCCTGCGCTCCCGCGATGAGTTCGCCCGCTTCTTCGACGGCCTCGAACTGGTCGACCCCGGCGTCGAGGTGCCCCACCACTGGCACCCCGAACTCGGCGACCCCGTCCCCGGCCAGGACGACGGGGTCATCCCGGGGTACGGGGCGGTGGCCCGCAAGCCGTAGGGCGGCATCGAAGACCGGTGCACGACCGCGCGGCACGGGCCTCTCGGGCTCGTGCCGCGCACTCGTGCGTCCTGGTGCGATCGCCTACACGTACGACCAGATCCGGCGCGGCGCGTCGACGAGGCGGCTCACCGCGACCACCGGCAGCGGCGGCTGCGCCGTGTCGCGCTCCCGCTCCAGCATCAGCCCGTAGTAGATCTGCTCGATCGACGGCGGCCCGACCGACAGGTTGCGCCAGACCGCGCCCGGCGAGTCCTCCTGCCCGGTCTTCACGAGATAGGCCGCGGCCATCGTCCCCGTACGGCCGACCCCGGCGCCGCAGTGCACGAACACCGGCCCGGAGCTCTCGGAGACCGTGTCGAGCAGACGCTGCACCTGCTCAGGCGTGGGGGTCTGCCCGTCACGCATCGGCACCCGTACGACGTCGAGGCCCGCCTCGCGCGGAAGGGCGAGCTGGGCGGCGCTCAGCTTCTCCGCGCGGAGGTCGACGACCGTGGTGAAGCCGAGATCGGCGAGCGACCGGTACCCGGCGGGGGAGGGGGCGGCCCCGCGCCACAGCTCGCCGTCCGTGCCGACGGGCTGGAAGTTGTGGATGCCCTTCACCGAGCGCGTCCCCTCGGGCACCGAGGTGGTCTCACGCGCCACGTACGTCATCGCCAGGACGCCCAGGGAGCCCGTGGCCCAGATGGCGAGGTAGCCGAGCAGCACACCGATCAGCACACGCACCACCTTGCGGCGCAGTGCGCGGGGGCGGGCGGAGGGGGCGGAGGGATCCGGGCGTACGGGCGGAGGTGCGACAGGGACAGACATGGATGACCCGGGGGTTGGGGACGGGGGGTCTGTCCCGCATCGTAGCCTGCCCGACATAAGCGCTCTGTCTGCTTGTGTGCCACCTCACTTCATTTGGGGTGATTGCGGAGATCTTGTCCTAGCTGATGATCTCCAGGGTCACGGCCGGTCCGCGTCTCCGATGCCCACCACGGTGAGGTGCGCGCGATCCACGTCGGCGTCCTCCAGACAGCCGCGCAGCCGGAGCCGGTCGTGATCGGTCAGGGAGGGGCGGACGACCGCCGCGAACATCCCGTCGCCGAGTTCGCCCAGCGTGGTCCGCCGCAGCGGCACCGATGTGGAGTTCCGGCAGCGCTCCCAGGCCTGTGACGCGGCCATGGCCTGCCGCTCGGCGTTCGGGGGAACGCCCCGCATGTCCACCCGGACCAGCACGGACGTCGCCTCGGCCCCGTTCCTCTCCTCCTTCCTGGTCTGCGTGAGGTCGGCGAGCCCGACCACCAGCGAGACCAGCAGGGCGACGCCGACCCCCACGGTGATCAGCCGCGCCGCCCGTCCCCGGCCGCCACCGGGCGGAGCCGTGTCCTCCAGATCGGCGTCCGGCGCCGGATCGGGCGCCGTGAGCACGGCCAGCCGCCCGGCCAGGTGCCGCTCCGCCGTCGGCCGGGCCGTGACCGACGCGATCCGCTGCACCAGCCACGCGATCCCCGACAGCACCACACCGGTGATCAACAGCACGGGCACGAAGACGTACGTCCGACTCGCCGGATCCTCCAGCCAGCGGAACCGGTCGCCGCCCTCACCGCTGTGCGCCTGCCGCAGCCGGGCCAGCGCGTCCCGCTGCCGACGGTCGCTCTCCCTGATCCGCTCCTCGATCCGCGCCAGCCGCCCCAACAGCACGAGCCCCAGCAGCAGCACCCCGACGATCAGCAGCAGCACCCCGCTGAGGATGGCCCGCTGCCACTGCCACCGGTAGAGGTAGACGACGAAGTAGACGCCCGCGCCGACCGCCGCCGCGCCCCCGAAGAGGTAGGCGAGGCGCCGCATCACGAACCCTCCGCCCGTACGTCGCCGGTGCCCCCGTCGACCGTCACCCGGGTCCCCGGCGGGAAACGGCGCACCGCGTCGTCGACGCCCACCACGGCCGGCACGCCGTACTCCCGTGCCAGCACCGCCAGATGGGACAACGGGCTGCCCGTCTGCGCCACCAGCCCCGTGACGCGCGGCAGCAGCGGGGCCAGCGCCGGATCGAGCGTCCGGACCACCAGCACGGCGTCCGGCGGCCCGCTCCCCTCGCCGTCCCACACCGTGCCCATGCCCCGGCCGCCGGACACGCCCCGGCCGCCGTTCCCGTCTCCCGGGCCGGACGGCCCGGTGGCGCGGTCGGCGACGACCACACCGCCCTCCGTGAGCCGGAACCGGTCCGGGAGCGGAGCGGACGCGGCCCGGGGCAGCCGTTCCGCGAAGTCCCCCGGCAGCCCACCGGTCTCCAGCGCGGTCACGAACTCCTGCCACCGCAGCAGCCCCACCCGCCGGGCCTCACCCAGCACACCCCGGACGAGCAACCGGCGCGCCGCCTCCCGTACCAGCCTGACCTGCAACTCCTGCACCCACCGGACCCGCAGCCGCAGGGCCTCGCGCGGCGGCAGAGCGCCCGGGGAGACGGGCCCCGCACGCCGCGCGGACGGAAGGGGGCCCGTGGTCTCGCCTTGGGCGGCGCGGGTGGGGGAGGGGCGTGCGGAGGGGGAGTGCGAGGAGGCGGGTGCCAGGGCGGCTTCGGGAGAGAGGTGCGGGGCGGGGGTGGCCGAGGCGGTCGCGGAGGCGGTAGCGGAAGCGCCGTTGCGGTGGACGGGCTCCGGTGGGGGCAGCCGCAGGCCGCCCCACAGGCTCGGAGCCGTCAGGGCGAGGACCACGGGTTCGGCGGCCACCACCTGGTGGTCCGGCAGGCTCCGGTCCCGGTACCTCGACTCGGTGAGCGTCGCGAGAGCGGTCCCCGCGGCCGTGACGCGGGGCTCGGGGAGAAGGGCACCCGCCAGCGCCTCCTGAGCGTGGAGCGAGACCAGGACGGACCGCGCCCAGCGCAGGGTCGAGATCAACTCGACGGTCGGCAGATCTCCGGTCGGCGGGGTCTCGACCAGCCGCCGGTCGACGTCGGCCACCAGGTCCTGCGCCAGGCCCGGCAGGGTCGAGGTAAGCCGTCCCACCCGCCAGGCGGCACCCAGCCGCCGGGCCCCCGGCGCCGGATTGAGCCACGCCAACCAGGGATGCCTCGGCGGGACGGCGCCCAGCAGCCGCAGGTCCGCCGCGACCCGTCCGCCGACCGTCACGACCACCGGCGCCGACCGCAACCGCCGACGCGACGCGCTCCCGCCGAGGCCGAGCGCGATGGCGAGCCCCCGGGCCATCGGCGCCACCCACAGATCCTCCTCCAGCGGCTCCAACCGCCCCGGCAGGGTCTCCGCCACCGGCCCCGGACCGAGCAGCCGGGCGCCACGCGGCGGACGGGGCCCCATCGCCGTGATCGGGCGGCTCTGGAGCAACCACAGCCGTCCGTCCGCGTCGAACGCGAACTCGATGTCCTGGGGCCCGCCGAACACCCGGGCGGCCCGCCGGGCCAGCCGCGCCAGACGACGCAGTTCGGCGCCGGTGAGCAACGCCCCGCCGTCGGACGACTCCGTCCGCAGCAGCCGCCCCCACCGGCTCACCCAGTGACTCGTCCCGGGCTGCTCCCCGCTCACCAACGTGTCGGGCCCGCCCCGCACCGCGCTCACCAGCATCCGATCGGTCCGCCCGGCCACGGGGTCCGCGCCGAACAGCACACCCCCGACCCGGGCCCTGAGCATCGGCTGGACGAGCACGGCCATCGGCGCGCTGTCACCGTTGGGCCCCCAGGCCGAGACCAGCACCGTGCGCACCGCCGCCAGGAATTCCTCCCAACCCCGCACATCGAGCACCGAGTCGAACCGTCCCGCCAACGAGGACTCCTCCGTGTCCTCCTGCGGCGAGGAGGACCGCACGACCAGGGACCGCGCCCCGTGCCGGGACAACTCGGCCCAGGCGCGCGGCAGGTCCCGTAGATCGTCGGGGTCCCCCAGGTCCCCCAGGTCCCCCAGGTCGCCCGGGTCCCCCAGGTCGCCCGGGTCCGGCGAGCCGTCGGGGTGCTGCGGACCGTCGCAGTCCTGCGGGCTGTAGGGGTCCTGAAGACCGTCGGGGTCCTGGAGACCGTCGGGGTCCTGGAGGCCGTCAGGGTCCCGCCGCTGGTCGTCCGGGCCCAGAGGGGCGTAGGGGATCACGAAGCCGGGCAGCACCGGCAACCCGGCGCGGGCCGCCCGCGCGAGGTGGGCGGCCTTGGATCCGGTGAGCAGAGGCAGCGAGGCCGTCGGCCGGCTCAGGGGGACGACGCGAGAACCGAGAGTGCCGCCGCGCCGGGGCGACGCCCCGCCGTGCGCACCTTCTCCGTGTTCTCCGTGACATTCGTGACGTTCGTCGAGCGTCGTCATCGAGCACCCTCCCGGACCGGCCGCCAACAGGGGGGACGCGAAGGAGGGGCCCTACGCCTGACGACGGAACGAAGGATGGGGGCAGGCCACCACCGGATTGTGGGGTGCCCGCGCGGCGACAGCGGTGACGTACCTCCTGACCTCAATGCTCCCACCGCCCTGCTTTTCCTGTCGACCGGAACCCTTCGGTCGACGACCCACCGAGCCACACCCGCACACCGACCAACCGACGCACCGCCCGCCGGCCTGCCGCGCCGTACGGCCGACCGTTCAGCCGGGCGGCCGCTCAGCCCGGCGGGAGCACCCCGCACAACGCCTCCACCGCCGCCGCGTACGCGTGCTCCGGCGGCGTCGCGTACCCCACCACCAGCCCGTCCGGGGCGCCCCCCTTCGCCTCGGGATGCCGGAATGCCGCCAGTCCGTCCAGGGCGACACCCCGCCAGGTCGCCGCCTTCACCACCGACCGCTCCGTACCGGGCGGCAACCGCAGCACCGCGTGCAGCCCGGCGGCGATCCCCGTGACCTCGATGTGCGGCGCGTGCGCGGCCAGGGCCGCCACCAGCCGGTCCCGACGCCCCCGGTACCGCTGCCGCATACGCCGCACATGCCGGTCGTACGCCCCGGACGTCACGAAGTCCGCCAGCGCCAGCTGGTCCGGCACGCTCGCCCACGCCTCCCGCTCTCCCTTGGCCTCCACCACGGCGTCCACGAACCGTTCCGGCAGGACCATCCACCCCAGCCGCAGCGCGGGCGACAGACTCTTGCTGACCGAGCCGATGAAGACGACCCGGTCGGGATCCAGGCCCTGCACGGCCCCGACGGGCTTGCGGTCGTAGCGGAACTCCCCGTCGTAGTCGTCCTCCAGAACCACCCCGCCACGCGCGCGTGCCCAGTCCACGACGGCGGCCCGCCGCTCGGGATGCAGCGGCCCGCCGGTGGGGAACTGGTGCGCGGGCGTGAGCAGCACCGCCCTCTCCCGGTCCAGCCCGTCCACCCGGGCACCGTCCTCGTCGAGCGGCAGTGGGACGGTCCGTACGGAGGCCGCCGCCAGCAACTCGCGGTGGAAGCCCAGCCCGTACGACTCCACCGCCAGCGGCCCTCGCAGCACCCGGCCGTGGAACAGCAGCCGCAACGCGTGCGCGAAACCGGAGCAGATCACGATGCGCGAGGGCTCGGTCCGCACGCCCCGCGCGCGTGCCAGATACTCGGTGAGCGCCTCCCGCAGCTCGACCCGGCCCGCCGGATCACCCGGCCCGAACGCCTCGTTGGGCGCCCGCGTCAACGCCCTGCGGTACGACGCCGCCCAGGCCACCCGCGGGAACGCGGACGCGTCCGGCGTGCCCTGCCGCAGGTCGTGCAGTGGCCCACGCGCGCGGGGTGCCTTCCGGGGCACGCGTGGGGCGCCCAGGGGTTCCACCCGCTGCGCGACCCGCGTCCCCGACCCCTGCCGGGCGGTCAGCCAGCCCTCCGCGACCAGTTCCGCGTACGCGTCGGCGACCGTGTTGCGGGCGACCCCCAGGTCCGCCGCGAGCGAGCGGTACGGCGGCAGCCGGGTCCCGGGCGCCAGCCGACCATCACGCACCGCCTCCCGCAACGCCCGGATCAACGCCGCCCGCCGGCCGCCTCCGCCGGACAGTTCGAGATGCAGATCGGCCCCGAACAGCTCCGCCGAATTGACCCACGAATCCACCATGGAAATGCACCCTACGACAGGTCTTTCCGCCCCATAGATTCATGGTCATGACGACGAACACGACGACGAACACGACGGCGACGAGCACGACGACGAACGCGACCGTGACGAGCGCGGCAGCGACGGACGCGACGGTGACAGGCACGACGGTGACGAACGTGGCGGCAACGAGGGACGCGACGGTGACGGACGTGACGGCGGGCGCCGCGCCCCGGCTCGACTTCGCGAAGTCGGCCAGGAACGCCTTCCGCGCCCTCATCGGCTTCGACGCGGCGGCCCGCGAGGGCGTCGACCCGGCCCTGGTCGAACTGATCCAGATCCGCGCCTCCCACCTCAACCACTGCGCCTACTGCCTCCACATGCACACCAACGACGCCCGCAAGGCCGGCGAGAGCGAGGACCGGCTGCACATGATCCCGGTCTGGCGCGAGGCCCGGCACTTCTTCACCGCCCGCGAACAGGCCGCGCTCGCCCTCACCGAAGCGGTCACCCTCCTCGCCGACGGCGGGGTCCCCGACGCCGTCTACGCCGAAGCCGCCACCCACTTCGACGACACCGAACTGGCCCACGTCCTCGCCCTGATCCTCACCATCAACACGTGGAACCGCATCGCCCTCGCCACCGCCAAACAAGCAGGCACGGACAACCGTTAGCCCTCAAGCCCCCTCCCTTCGGCTTCCGGCACCTGCCGACGGCTACACAGTCATCGGGCGGTCGTACGGCCCGATCGGTGCCGGCAGGCGGTCCGCCCCGGTCAGACCACGGTCGACCGCGGCGGCCACGGCCCGCCCCTCGGCGATCGCCCACACGATCAGGGACTGCCCACGGGCCGCGTCCCCGGCGGTGTACACCCCGGGCACGTTCGTCGCGAAGTCCGGCCCCCGCGTGATCGTCCCGCGCGGGTCGAGGGCCAGCCCGAGCTGGTCCACGAGCCCGTCATGACGATCCGGACCGGAGAACCCGAGCGCGAGCAGGACGAGATCCGCGGGCAGCGTCCGACCGGTACCCGGCCTGGCCTGCCGCCGCTCGTCCACCTCGACCAGGTGCAACGCCCGCACACGCCCCGACCCGTCCCCGGTGAAGCGGAGTGTGGACGCCGCGAAGAGCCGCGCGTCCGCGTCCGCCGCCGGCGCGGACCGCAAGTCACGCGCCTCCTCGTGCGCCGCCGAGAGCCGGTACACCTTCGGATACGTCGGCCACGGCTCGACGTCCTCGTCACGCTCCGCCTCCGGCAGCGGATAGATGTCCAACTGGGTCACCGACGCGGCCCCCTCCCGCACCGCCGTCCCCAGACAGTCCGCCCCCGTGTCCCCACCCCCGACGATCACGACATGCTTCCCGGCCGCCGACAACGGCGACACCTCCAGATCCCCCTCGCACACCCGGTCGGCCAACGGCAGATACTCCATCGCCTGGTGAACGCCGGCCAACTCCCGGCCGGGCACGTCCAGTTCCCGCCACGCCGTGGCCCCCGTCGCGATCACCACCGCGTCGTACCGGGCCCGCAGCTCCCCCGCCTCGACATCCACTCCCACCGCGGTCGACGTCCGGAACTTCGTGCCCTCCGCCCGCATCTGCTCCAACCGCCGGTCCAGATGACGCCGCTCCATCTTGAACGCCGGGATCCCGTACCGCAGCAGACCCCCGATCCGGTCGGCACGCTCGTACACCGCGACCGTGTGCCCGGCCCGCGTCAACTGCTGCGCCGCCGCCAGCCCCGTGGGCCCGGAGCCGACCACGGCGACCGTCTTCCCGGACAACCGGTCGGGCGGACGCGGCGGGGTGAAGCCGTCCTCCCAGGCCCGGTCCGCGATGGCCACCTCCACGTTCTTGATGGTCACCGCGGGCTGGTTGATCGCCAGCACACACCCCGCCTCACAGGGCGCGGGACACAACCGGCCCGTGAACTCGGGGAAGTTGTTCGTGGCGTGCAGCCGGTCGCTCGCCGCCCGCCAGTCCTCCCGCGACACGAGATCGTTCCACTCGGGGATCAGATTCCCCAGCGGACAGGCGTCGTGACAGAACGGGATCCCGCAGTCCATGCAGCGGTCCGCCTGCTTGCTGATGATCGGCAGCAGGGCCCCGGGAACGTACACCTCGTCCCAGTCCCGGACCCGCTCCTCCACGGGGCGACGGGGCCAGTCCTCGCGTGGTGTGGTCAGAAAACCCTTGGGATCGGCCATGGCCGTCTCCCTCACGGAGAGGTACGCGTAAGGGCCACGATACGACGCGCCCGCCGCCCCCGCCTCAGGCGAGCGCCAGCAGGTACGACAGGGCCGCGGCGGCCGCGGCGACCGCCCGCACGTGGTTCCACGTCGTCCACCGGCTCACATAGTCGCGCCAGTACGTCGCCGCCTCCGACGTGCCCGCCTCCAGCCTGGCGAGGGTCTCGTTGCGCGGCACGTTCGCCACCATCGTGACCCCGAAGCAGCCGAACAGATACAGCGCGCTGCCCAGCAGCAGTTCGATTCTGCCCCCGTCCGGCCACAGCACGAACGTCACGACGGCCAGCACGGCGCACAGCACCGCCGTACCCACGAACACGAGCATGAACGCCGGCGTCAGCGCGCTCACGTTGATCGCCTGCATCGCCGCCACGCCCTGCGCGGGCGGCAGCGACGCCAGCCCCTTCATCACGAACGTCGAGAACCCGCAGAACACGCCCGCCACGATCGCCGTCCCGAGCAGGCCCAGCACCGTCAGTACGAAGTACGGCCCATCGATCATGTCCGCTCCCACCTAGATCCCCCGAGCTGGATCCCCCGAGGATCCTGCCCACCGCCCGACATCACCACAAGTGAACCTCCCCGAAGATCGCCCCTTCCGCCGCGGTCGCGTTCTCGCTCGGAACCGACGGAGCCGTCCGTTGGGTGAGCATGGGCCTGGGGTGCATCGAGGACGGGTTCTGTGGGGTCCATGCCGACTGGAAGATCGATCACGGCGCCCCCCGCCACCCCCGCAGCGTCGCCTCCACCGTGGCCGCGATCCGCCGGCGCGCCTCGTACCGGGGGACGCCGCTCATCAGGAGGTGGTCGTACGGCGTGTCCACATGGCGTACCGACGCGATGACCGCCGAGGTCACCGCGGACTCGGTGAGCGCGCGCCCCGCCGCGCTGCGCCCGACGCGGCCGCTGCCGCGCAGCGAGGCGTGGGCGGCGATCTCCCGGGCCCGCTCGGGCGGACAGTCGGGGAACAGCCGTCGTACCTCCGCGGCGAAGGCGTCCGTGAAGCGCACGTCCTCGGCCGCCCGGCGCCGCGCGTCCCGTACCCGGCGGCGGCGTCGCGCCTCCGCGTCCGCCAGGCACCGCTCCTCGGCCCGGGCGAGCCCCGCCTCCTCGACCAGGACGCCCTGCCGCTCGTACCGGCCGCGGCGCCGATTGAACCGGACGACCACCGCCGACAGCGCGCTCTCCTCCCGTGCCCTCCGGGTGAGCGCGGTGTCGCCCCGGGGCAGGAACACCAGGTGCCCGAGGTCCGAGCAGTCCAGGCAGCGCGGCGCTCCCTCCTCCAGGACCAGCAGCGCCACGGGACCGCTCCGGCACTCGGCGCAGTGCTTCTTCCTGAGTGCCTGCACGACGACAAGTCCGGTACGGGGCGGGGGAGTAGTGAGCGCTGCCATACGCGGTTCATTCCCCCTGGTGACCGCATGGTCACGCAGTCCTCCGGCCGGACCGCTGGCCAGACCTTCGGCCGGACCGCCGACCAGACCCCCGCCCGGACCGCTGGCCGTAACGCCGACCGGATCCCGGGCCAGATCCCCGACCGGGTCGGGCACCGCTCGTGGCGCGCGGCATCATGGGCCGTGTGCGATTCGAAGCGATCACCTGGGAGCGGCTCGCCGACCGTCTCGCCGACCGCCTCCTCGACCTGAAGCCGGACGACGGCTCGCCCTGGCCGCGGATCGCCTTCGACGGCGCCCCTGCGGCCCACCCCGGTGATCTCGCCGCCCTGGTCTCCGAGGCGCTGCGCATACGCGGCCGGTCCTCGCTCGTCGTGGGGACCGAGGGCTTCCTCCGGCCGGCGTCGCTGCGGTTCGAGTACGGCCACGAGGACGTGGACGCGTACTACGACGGCTGGTTCGACACCGCCGCCCTGTGGCGTGAGGTCTTCGGCCCGCTCGACCCCGGCGGCACGGGGCGGGTCCTGCCCGACCTCTGGGACCCCACCACCGACCGCGCGACCCGCAGCCCCTACGTGACCCTCCCGCCCGGCGCGATCCTGCTGACGCACGGCCCCCTCCTCCTGAAGCATTGGTTCCCCTTCGACCTGACCGTCCATGTCCTCCTCTCCCCGGGCGCCCTGCGCCGCCGTACCCCCGAGGGCGAGCACTGGACCCTCCCCGCCTTCGAGCGCTACGAGACCGAGACCCACCCGGCTGCCACGGCCGATGTCCTGGTCCGCGCCGACGACCCACGCCACCCGGCCTGGAACGGCTGACCGGGTGCGGGATTCGTCCACAGCGTCGACCGAACCCCGACCTCGCCCCGCGGGGGCGGCACGCGTCGCTCCGCATGCGCCTCGGTCCGGTCGCGGCAAGAATGAAAGGCGCCGGGACTAGCGGTGCGTCCTGCGCCGCGCCGGCCGTCCGGCAACGGGAGGTACTACATGACCACCGCCGGAGACATCATGCACCGCGGCGCCCAGTGGATCCCCGCCCACGAGACCCTCGACCGGGCCGCCCAGCTGATGCGCCAGCTGAACGTCGGTGCACTGCCCATCAGCGACCAGAACGAACGACTCTGCGGCATCCTCACCGACCGCGACATCGTCGTCGGCTGTGTCGCCCTGGGCCACGACCCGTCGACGATCACGGCCGGCGAGATGGCCAAGGGCACACCGCGCTGGATCGACGCGGGCGCCGATGTCAGCGAGGTGCTCCAGGAGATGAAGGGGCACCAGATCCGCCGGCTGCCGGTGATCGAGAACAAGCGTCTCGTCGGCATGATCAGCGAAGCCGACCTCGCCCATCACCTGTCGGACGATCAGATCGCCTCCTGGGCCGAGAGCGTCTACGCGAAGAGCGCGACGCACTGACCGCCGGCGTCGGGCGTGACGCCCGGCCGCTCGATCACCTCCCCGCTCCGGGAGTCACAGCCATCCGTTGCGCTTGAAGCCCCGGTAGAGGGTGACGCAGGCGGCGGCTATGACTCCCAGGACGAGGGGATAGCCGAACTTCCAGTGCAGCTCCGGCATGTACTGGAAGTTCATGCCGTAGACCCCGCACACCATGGTCGGCACGGCGATCAGCGCGGCCCATGCCGTGATCCTCCGCATGTCCTCGTTCTGCGCGACGCTGACCTGCGCGAGATGCGCCTGGAGAATCGAGTTCAGCAGTTCGTCGAACGCGGCGATCTGGTCGGTGGCCCGCAGCAAGTGGTCGGAGACGTCGCGGAAGTAGGCCTGTATCTCCGGGTCGACCACCCGGATCGGTCGTGAGGTGAGCTCCAGGAGCGGGCGGGCGAGCGGGGCCACCGCCCGCTTCAGTTCGAGCAGTTCGCGCTTGAGCTGGTAGATGCGGCCCGGGTCGACACGCGCGCCGTTCGCGGCGAAGACATCGGTCTCGACCTGGTCGATGTCCGTCTGGACGGAATCCGTGACGCTCAGGTAGTCGTCGACCACATGGTCCGCGATCGCGTGCAGCACCGCGGCCGGTCCCTTGGCCAACTGCTCCGGATTCGCCTCCAGTTCCTCCCGCAGCGGACCGAGCGAACCGTGCCGTCCGTGGCGGACGGTGATCACGAAGTCGGCGCCGACGAAGACCATGATCTCGCCGGTGTGCACCACCTCGCTGGTCGCGGTCAGTTCGGTGTGCTCGACGTAGCAGACCGTCTTGAACACCGCGAACAACGTGTCGTCGTAGCGCTCCAGCTTCGGCCGCTGGTGGGCCTCGACCGCGTCCTCCACCGCCAGCGGGTGCAGGCCGAAGAGCTCGGCGATACCCGCGAACTCCCGCTGCGTCGGCTCGTGCAGCCCCAGCCAGACGAAGCCGTGGTCGTGCCGGCGGACCTGCTTGAGCGCCTCCACGACATCGCGGACCGCGGGGGATCGGACACCCTTGTGGTAGGTCACGCAGTTCACCACCGAGGTGCCCAGCGGGGAGCGGGCCGGATGGCTCAGGTCGACGCGGGGGCGCCGCCGGGCCAGCCGTGCCATCGTGCGCAGGCCGACAACCCTGTCGAGGCCGGTGACCTTCCGCAGATTCCCTGCCATGGACATCTGGTCTCTCCTTGCGTGGATCTCCTCGCACCGCACTCCGTGCCTTGTCGCGCCAGTTTGCCAGGGCCGAACGAGTGCCGGGTAAGACTGTGGGAACGGAGCGTTCCGCTTCACTTGTAGACGTCCTGGGCGGTGAGGCCGTTCCGATCCGGCCGTCTCGATCCGGTTGTTTCCGGCCGGTCGCCGCGGGGACTGCCGCACGACTGCGGGAGCGTCGCCGCATAGGGCAAGTCGGTCAAATGGGAGGATCGGTGCATGATGCGAACCGACGGGTATCTCCTGGACCAGCGGCGGACCGAGACGGGGCAGGGCCCCGACGCCTTCGCCACGCTCTTCGACCCCACCACGTTCCGGCACATGGAGGCCTTCGGTCTGGGGTCCGGCTGGCGCTGTTGGGAGGTCGGCGCGGGCGGCGCCTCGGTCGTCTCCTGGCTGGCCAAGAAGGTTGGGCCGACGGGCAAGGTCATCGCGACGGACACCGACATCTCCTGGGCCGTTCCCTCGGTCACCCGCCCGCCGGTCGAGGCACTCGTCCATCATGTGGGCGTCGACGAGCCCCCGGGGGACGGCTTCGACCTGGTGCACGCCCGGCTCGCCCTGGCCCACGCGCCCGACCAGGAGCAGGCGTTGTCGTCGATGATCAAGGCACTGCGTCCCGGTGGACGGCTCCTCGTCGAGGACAGCGACGCAGCCCTCCAACCCCTGGCCTGCCTGGAGGAGTCCGGCCCCGAGCATCAGTTGGCCAACCGGCTTCGCCAGGCCGTGCGTGAACTGCTCGCCGAACGCGGGACCGACCCGGCGCACGGTCGCCGGCTGCCTCGCCTGCTGCGGACCGCCGGCCTGCGCGGTGTGGGAGCCGACGCGTACTTCCCCGTCGCCGCACCGGCCTGTGCCGCACTGGAGTCGACCACCGTGGACCGGCTCCGCGAAGCGCTCGTCACGGCGAACCTCGCCACGGCGGAGGAGATCGACCGGCATCTGTCGGCTGTGGCCTCCGGCGCGCTGGACATCGCCGCCCCACCCCTGATCTCGGCCTGGGGCCGAAAGGCATAGCGGCAGACCGGGAGCGGTGCGGGACCCGGCGGGCGGGCGCGGGATCCGGTGGTGGGCGCGGTGATCAGGTGACGGGCGGTGCGACCCCGTCGGCGGCCACCGGTGCCCCGATCGCCCAGCCGCGCGCCCCGGTCGCCTGGCCTGCTCGCCCGTCACGCGGCCCGGCCCGGATCGCCCGGTCACCACCCGTTCACGTCAACCGGCCGGGTCGGCTCCCGGCGGTCTCCCGCCCACCTTCTCCACCGCCAGCGCACCCGCACCGCACCCCTCGGCAGCCGCCCCCTCGGCGTCCGCGCCCGCGAGCAGCGCCGCCAGGAACGCCCCCGTGAAGGCGTCGCCCGCGCCGGTGGTGTCGCGGGGCGTGGCGGGTGCCGCCGGGATCCGTGACACGACGACGCCCTCGCGCGCGACGAGGGCACCGTCCGCCCCCTGCTTGGCCACCACCAGGGGGACGAGACGGCTCAACTTGGCCGCCGCGTCGGCCGGATCGGGCAGCCCGGTCAGCAGATGGGCCTCGTCGCGGCTGGGCAGCAGCACATCGATCCCCTCGACGAGCGTGAGGAAACGGTCCACGCCGAGCCGTGTGAGGAACCCCGCCGACGCGGGATCCACGCTCACCGGCACTCCGCGCGCGCGTGCCGACGCAAGGGCCACGGAGGCCAGCGCGCGACTCGGCTCGGCGAAGAACAGATAGCCCGACAGATGCAGCCGCGCGACCCCGTCGAGCAGGGACGGCGACCAGTCGTCCGGGTCCAGCCGCAGCGCGGCGCCGCTGTCGGTGAGAAACGTGCGCTCGGCCGCGGCGCCCGTGTCCACCAGGCAGATGACCGTCCCCGTGGGCGCCTCCGGGTCGACCACCAGATGGGGTCGCACCCCCGAGGCCCGCAGCTCCCGCTCGTGCCAGGCGGCCGCGTCCGTGCCCACCCGTCCGAGCAGCCGCACGTCCGCACAGCCGCGATGAGCCGCCCAGCAGGCCACGTTGGCGCCCGCCCCGCCCGGCAGCGTCCGGATCGCGGAGGCCGTGTCCGTGCCCGCCGCGAGCGGCCCGCGGTGCCGGGCGACGACATCCGTCACGACGTCCCCCACGACGAGCAGCGCCCCGCGCCCGTCACCGGCCCCGCTCAGCGCACCACCCGTCGCACCACCGGGCTCACCCGCGGCATCACCGGGCTCACCCCCAGCACCACCGGGCCCGTTCGCACCTCGCCGGTGGTTCACCTCACGCCCCGGCCCAGGCCGCCGCGATACGCGACGCGAGCCGTACGTTGCCGCGTACCGCCGCGAGGTTGGCGCTCAGGGAGGCGCCGTCCGTGTGCCGTACGAGATAGCTCAGCAGGAAAGGTGTGACCGCCTGGCCCGTGACGCCCTCCGCCTCGCACGCCGCCAGCGCCTCCGCGAGCACGCGCGCGTGCAGCTCGGGATCGAGCTGTTCCTCCTCCGGCACGGGGTTGGCGACGATCAGCGCCGACTCGGGGCCGCCGAGCGCGTCCTGCGCCCGCATGACGTCCGCGACCTCGCCCGGCGACCCGAGCGTCCACTCCACCGGATGGCCCGAGTCGGACAGATAGAAGCCGGGGAAGCGGTCCGTGCCGTACCCGGCGACCGCGACACCGAGGGTCTCCAGCCGCTGCAAGGTCGCCGGCACGTCCAGGATCGACTTCACGCCCGCGCACACCACCGTGATCCGGGTACGTGCGAGGAGCCCCAGGTCGGCGGACTCGTCCTGGGTCACCGTCCACTCCCGGTGCACACCGCCGAGCCCACCCGTCGCGAACACCCGTACGCCCGCGAGGGCCGCCAGCTGGGCGGTCGCCGACACGGTGGTCGCTCCGCTCACGCCCGCGGCCACCGCCGACGGCAGATCGCGGTGCCCGAGCTTGCGGATGCCGTCCTCGTTCGCGACCCGGTCCAACTGCTGCTTGTCGAGGCCGATGTGCGGCCGCCCGTCCAGTAGGGCGATCGTCGCGGGTACGGCGCCCTCCTGCCGTACGACCTCCTCCAGCTCCAGCGCCACCTGCAGATTGCGGGGGCGGGGCAGCCCGTGCGCGATGATCGTCGACTCCAGCGCCACCACGGGTCGACGCGCGTCAACCGCTTCCCGTACCTCTTCGGACACCATCAGCACGCGCTTGCCTCCTGTCGGACGTTCTTCCCTCATCCCTGGCGGACGGCGCGCCCGGCCAAACCCTTGCGCGCTGTGGTGCAGGACACCAGCCTGAGGTGCATGAAGGAGAACACGACACGCCTCGACCACGTCGTCCTCTGGGTGCGGGAGCCGGTCGCCGCGGCCGGGTTCTACGAGAAGGTCGTGGGCCTCGAACCCGTGAGAGTCGACGAGTACACGACGGGACAGGCACCCTTCCCCTCCGTCCGGGTCAACGACGAGACCATCATCGATCTCATGCCGCTGGCCACGGCCCCGAAGATGCGGATGGTGCCGGGCGCCGCCGCCGGTGCCGGACATCCCGTCAACCACGTGTGCCTCGCCGTGCCCGGCCCCGCCTTCGACGAACTGCGCGACCGACTGGAGGAGCGGGAGGTTCCCGTCTCGGAGATCTCCCACGACTCCTTCGGCGCCCGCGGACCCGCCCTGCGCAGCTTCTACTTCCAGGACCCGGACGGCAACGTCTTCGAGGCGCGGCACTACGAATGAGGCGCGGCACTACGAATGACGCACCGCCCGGCAGCCGTCACGGATTCCGGCCACCCGTTCAGAACAACGGCTGCGGAAGCACCCCTTCCAGCGCCAGCAGTCTCCGCTTCGTCTCCAGTCCGCCGCCGAACCCGCCGATGCCACCGTCGCTCTCCACCACCCGGTGGCACGGCACCACCACGGGCAGTGGATTCGACCCCATCGCGACGCCGACCGCCTGGGCCGCGCCGGGCTGTCCCACGCGCCGCGCGAGATCGCCGTACCCCACGACCGAGCCGTAGGGGACGCCCGACGCCAGTTCGCGCAGCACCTGGCGGTTGAACCCCGATATCAGCGACCAGTCGAGCGGCAGCGCGAAGTCGTGCCGTTCGCCCGCGAAGTAAGCCTCGAACTGACGTATGGCCTCGGCCAGCTGAGGTGCGTCGGGCGCCTCCACGGGAGTGGTGCCGAGGCGGGAGGCGAGCCGGTTCAGGGTCCGGTCGCGCACCGCCTCCGTGGCGTGGAACACGACATTGACGAGGCCCTCGTCCGTCGCGGCCAGCAGCAGCGGGCCGATGTCCGAGCCGACGACGGCCCAGACCACCCGCTGCTCGTCCTGCGCATGGCTGTTCATGGGACCACCGTACGGGGCCGCCACCGACAACGACCGTGGTGTGCGCCCGGCCCCGCAGCGCACACCACCGGCCGCGTACCGCCGCATCAGCCCTGTGTGGCGTCCCTGACCACGTCCGGCTTGTTGGTGATGATGCCGTCCACGCCGTAGTCGGCCACCCGGCGGGCGTTGGTGGCGTCGTTCACGGTCCAGGTGAGGATCTCCAACGGCTTGCCGTGCGGACCTCCGAGCGCGTGGATCGTGGCCACGTAGGACTCGGAGATGGTCGTGTACGAGGAGTTGATCTGGTCGCTGAACGTCGCGTACTCGGGGAGGTCGGCGATGTCCGGGGTGCCGAGCAGACCGGTCTTCACCGCCGGGTTCAGCTCGTGGACCCGGCGTACGGTGTCGGCGCTGAAGCTCTGGATCACCAGCTTCTCCAACTGCGCCGGGCCGAGCCAGCCCTCGTTGCTCAGCACCTTCAGGGTCTGCTGCTCGATCCCCGGGTAGAGCTGCGGGTTCTTGATCTCCAGGACGAGCTTCTGATGGTTGCGCGACACCCGCCGCATGTACTGCTCCAGCGTGGGCACGCGCGCGCCCGCGTAGTCGGCGCCGAACCAGCTGCCCGCGTCCAGGCGCCCGATCTCCGCGGCGGTGAAGTCCGCCACGTTCCAGGGGGCGCGCTCGGGATAGAGCTCCTCGACGTTGGTCGTCCGCGCCAGCGTCGCGTCGTGGAGGACGACGAGCCTGCCGTCACTGGTGCGCTGGACGTCGTTCTCGACCCAGTCGAAGCCCATCTCGTGGGCCTTGTCGACAGCGGCCAGGGTGTTCTCGGGCGCGTAGGCGGAAGCTCCACGATGCGCGACGACCAGCGGATTCCCGGCGTCGGCGGCCGCGTAGGCGGCGGAAGTGGGGAGCAGGAGGACGGTGGCCCCCAAGAACGCTGTGGTCGCGGCGGCAACTGCGCGCACGTGCATGCGTACTCCTCGCGTCGATCGATCACGGTCAGCTCAAGAGTGACAGCAGAGGGTCAACGGGAGAGGTGCGCAGGATGGCCATGAATTGAATGGAGTTGCCCAAGTCCGCTCACGGGCACCGCACAAGTGGGGCAAGGCCGTGTTTCTTTGCCGGAAAATCGTTCGACCATTCCGGTGGGGGTCATACTCTCTGCGACAACCCTGACCGTCGTGGCGGTGCCGGGGCTGGGGGCACAGCAGGAATTCCAGGTACGCGACAGGGCGGGAAAGGCAGCCGCGAATGCAGGGCACGGTCGACGGCTTCAGCTACGGACTCGTCACACCGGTGGTGGCCTATCTCATGGCCTGCCTCGGGGGCGCGCTCGGCCTGCGCTGCACCACCAGATCGATGCTCGTGGACGGCCGCTGGCGGATCGGCTGGCTCGCGCTGGGCTCGGCGGCCATCGGCTCCGGCATCTGGACCATGCACTTCGTCGCGATGATGGGGTTCAAGGTCCTGCAGACCCCGATCCACTACGACCCGCTGACCACGTTCGCGAGCCTCGCGGTGGCGATCGTCATGGTCGGCATCGGGATCTTCATGGTCGGCTCCAAGGGGGCCGGGGGGGCCGCGCTGTTCACCGGGGGCACCATCACCGGTCTGGGCATCGCCTCCATGCACTACCTGGGCATGGCCGGCATGCGGCTCAACGGCACGTTCGAGTACAACACCGTCACCGTGGCCGCCTCGGTCGTCATCGCCGTGGTGGCCGCGATCGCCGCCCTGTGGGCCGCCGGACAGGTCCGCGGCTTCCTGTGGAGCGTGGGTGCCAGCCTCGTCATGGGGGTCGCCGTCAGCGGCATGCACTACACGGGCATGGCCGCCCTCAGCGTCCATCTGCACACCGGTGCGGGCCCCGACCCGGCCGTGGGTTCGTCGTCCGCCGCCCTGTTGGCTCCGCTGATGATCGGCCCGCTGGTGTTCCTGCTCCTCGCGGGAGTCGTCGTGATGTTCGACCCGTTCATGATCATGGGCAGGTTCCACGCGAACCCCGTCGAGCGCCGGCCCGGCATCCCGGCCCAGGCCACCGCCCACGTCTGCCGGCACCCCGAGTCCCGCACCGCCCAGGAGCACCGCGAGCGGCGTGCCCGCACACCGCAGAATCGCTGATCGCGACCCGTTGTCAGTGCGGGGTCGTACGGTGGATTGCATGCGGCCCGTTTCCAAGATCGAACGCACGGTGGCGCCCTTCGAGGTCGTCAGCCCCTACCAGCCGAGCGGCGACCAGCCCTCGGCCATCGCCGACCTCGCCCGGCGTATCGGAGCAGGTGAGAAGGACGTCGTCCTGCTCGGCGCGACCGGCACCGGCAAGTCCGCCACCACCGCGTGGATGATCGAGAAGCTCCAGCGCCCGACCCTGGTGATGGCGCCGAACAAGACCCTGGCCGCCCAGCTGGCCAACGAATTCCGCGAACTGCTGCCGAACAACGCGGTCGAATACTTCGTCTCGTACTACGACTACTACCAGCCCGAGGCATACGTCCCGCAGTCGGACACCTACATCGAGAAGGACTCCTCGATCAACGAGGAGGTGGAACGCCTGCGTCACTCCGCGACCAATTCGCTGCTCACCCGTCGCGACGTCATCGTGGTCGCCTCCGTCTCCTGCATCTACGGTCTCGGTACACCGCAGGAGTACGTGGACCGCATGGTCCCCCTCAAGGTCGGCGAGGAGTTCGACCGGGACGCGCTGCTGCGCCGCTTCGTGGACATCCAGTACACCCGCAACGACCTGGCGTTCACCCGCGGCACCTTCCGCGTCCGCGGCGACACCATCGAGATCTTCCCGGTCTACGAGGAGCTCGCCGTCCGCATCGAGATGTTCGGCGACGAGATCGAGGCCCTCTCCACCCTCCACCCCCTCACCGGCGAGATCATCAGCGACGACCAGCAGCTGTACGTCTTCCCCGCCTCCCACTACGTCGCCGGCCCCGAGCGCATGGAGCGGGCCGTCAACGACATCGAGAAGGAACTGGGGGAGCGCCTGGCGGAGCTGGAGAAGCAGGGCAAGCTCCTGGAGGCCCAGCGCCTGCGGATGCGCACCACCTACGACATCGAGATGCTCCGCCAGATCGGCTCCTGCTCCGGCGTGGAGAACTACTCGATGCACTTCGACGGCCGCGAACCCGGCTCCCCGCCGAACACCCTGCTGGACTACTTCCCGGACGACTTCCTCCTCGTCATCGACGAGTCCCATGTGACCGTCCCCCAGATCGGCGCGATGTACGAGGGCGACGCCTCCCGCAAGCGCACCCTCGTCGACCACGGCTTCCGACTGCCCTCCGCCCTGGACAACCGCCCCCTGAAGTGGGAGGAGTTCCAGGAGCGCGTCGGCCAGACGGTGTACCTCTCGGCGACCCCCGGCCAGTACGAGCTGTCCCGCTCCGACGGCCACGTCGAGCAGATCATCCGCCCCACCGGTCTGGTCGACCCCGAGGTCGTCGTCAAGCCCACCGAGGGTCAGATCGACGACCTGGTGCACGAGATCCGGCAGCGCACCGAGAAGGACGAGCGTGTCCTCGTCACCACCCTCACCAAGAAGATGGCCGAGGACCTCACCGACTACTTCCTGGAACTGGGCATCCAGGTCCGCTATCTCCACAGCGATGTCGACACCCTGCGCCGCGTCGAACTGCTGCGCGAGCTGCGTGCCGGTGAGTACGACGTCCTGGTCGGCATCAACCTCCTGCGCGAGGGCCTCGACCTCCCCGAGGTCTCCCTGGTGGCGATCCTCGACGCCGACAAGGAGGGCTTCCTGCGCTCCGGGACCTCGCTGATCCAGACCATCGGCCGCGCGGCGCGCAACGTGTCGGGTCAGGTCCACATGTACGCCGACAAGATCACCCCGGCGATGGCGAAGGCCATCGACGAGACCAACCGGCGCCGGGAGAAGCAGGTCGCGTACAACAAGGCCAAAGGCATCGACCCGCAGCCGCTGCGCAAGAAGATCAACGACATCGTCGCGCAGATCGCCCGCGAGGACGTCGACACCGAGCAGCTGCTCGGCTCGGGCTATCGCCAAGGCAAGGACGGCAAGGGCGCCAAGGCCCCCGTGCCCTCCCTCGGCGGCAAGGCGGCCAAGTCCGCCAAGGGCAGGACCAAGGCCGAGGAGACCGTCCCGACCGACCGTCCCGCGGCCGAGCTCGCCCAGCAGATCGAGGACATGACGGAGCGCATGCGCGCGGCCGCCGCCGAGCTGCAGTTCGAGATCGCCGCCCGGCTGCGTGACGAGGTCTCCGAGATGAAGAAGGAACTGCGGCAGATGAGGGAGGCGGGACTGGCCTGACCTCCCCCTCCGGCGCCGGGGGAGAAGACACGGCCCCGGCGTCGGCGCGCTGTGTTGCAAGACCGACACAAAGTGCGACACAGGCTGCGGCAATGTCAGTGCCGCTGCGTAAGGTGCTGCACATCCGCGGACTCCGCGGGAACAGGGGACAGTCGAGAGGGGAATCAGCGCGTGACCGTCAACATGACCAAGGGTCAGGCCATCAGTCTGCAGAAGACCGACGGAGGCAGTCTGACCGCGGTGCGCATGGGTCTCGGCTGGCAGGCTGCCCCCCGGCGCGGCCTGTTCGGATCCCGCACCCGTGAGATCGACCTCGACGCCTCCGCCGTGCTGTTCGCGGACAAGCAGCCCGTCGACGTCGTCTTCTTCCGCCACCTGGTGAGCGACGACGGCTCCGTCCGTCACACCGGCGACAACCTGGTCGGCGGCGTCGGCCAGGGCGGCGACGACGAGGCGATCCTCGTCGACCTGGCCCGGGTGCCGGTCCACATCGACCAGATCGTCTTCACCGTGAACTCCTTCACGGGCCAGACCTTCCAGGAGGTGCAGAACGCGTTCTGCCGACTGGTCGACGAGACCAACGGCCAGGAGCTGGCGCGCTACACCCTCGCGGGCGGCGGCCAGTACACCGCCCAGATCATGGCCAAGGTGCACCGCGCGGGCGCGGGCTGGCAGATGACCGCCATCGGCTCGCCCGCCAACGGGCGCACCTTCCAGGACCTGATGCCGGCGATCCTGCCGGTCCTGTAGGCAGGCACCGAGTAAACAGAGCACGCGACACAGGGGGACGAAGTCGATGACGGCCGAGCTGGTCCGGGGGCAGAACCATCCGCTGCCCGAGGTCCGACTGGAGATCCGCGTCTCGGCCGGCACGCCGATCGTGGCCGGGGCCACCCTCGGCGACGAGCACGGCCGGGTGCACGGTGTCGAATGGGTCGTCCACCCGGGCGCGCCCACCCTCCCGGGCCTGGAGGTCCCCAGGCAGGCGGCGGCCGACCACCGCCTCGCCGTGGACCTCGACGCCCTCGCGCCGTCCGTGCACCGGGTGAGCGTGCTGCTCGCCCTCCCCACGGGGACCGGCGGTCCGGCGCGCTTCGGCGCCGTGGCCGCCCCCTTCGTCGCGGTCACCGGCCTCGACGGCACCGAGGTCGCCAGCTACACCATGACGGACCTCGGACCGGAGTCGGCCGTCGTCGCCCTGGAGCTGTACCGCAGGCAGGGTGCCTGGAAGGTCCGCGCGGTCGGCCAGGGATACGCGGGCGGCCTCGCGGCGCTGCTCGCCGACCAGGGCCTGCCACAGGCCCAGCAACTGGCCGGCAGCATCAACGAGGCGGTGGCCCAGGGCCTCGCCCGCTCGGTGGCCGCCCCTCCGCCCCGCCTGCCGGACGCGGAACGGCCCCGTCGGACGACCGCCCCCGCGACCGGCCCGGACGAGACCCACGGCGGCACCGCACCCCAGGGCGTGCCCGGCACCACCGCCCCGTCCCCGGGCCACCAGCCCACCTCTCCGTACGGCACGACACCCCCGTACGGCTCTCCCCACGACGGCACGCTGCCCGACCACGCGGCGGCACAGCACGGCGGCCCCACCCCGGCGGACCCGGCCACCGGCCAGCCCGCCCCGGCCACGGCCGGCGGCCCCGTCAACTACAGCCACCCCGGCCGCCAGACCACCGCGCCGCCCCCGCCCGCGCCGACCGCGCCCCCGGCCGAGCCGGGACAGCCCGCGCGGCCCGTCGCCGGGGACGCGACCGGCTGGTCCATGGAGGAGCGGCTCTACAACCAGGTGTGGGGCATGTTCGAGGACCTCGCCCGCACCACGGCCGCGTACCGCAGTGCCGTCGACTTCGCCGAGTCGCGGATGGAACAGGAGCTGGACAAGGTCCTGTCCGACCCGCGCAGCCGCATCAGCGGGCAGGGCGACGCCGCGCGCGAGGCGGCCCGGGCCAAGCACGCCCAGCTCGTCGACCAGGCCAGGGCCGCCCTCGACCGGGACCTGGCCCAGCTCGGTGCCGAGGCGGACGTCGTCGAGCCCGCACTGCCCCCGGCGTACGCGAGCTGGGACAACCCGGTCTGGCACGGCTACCGGGTGCCCATGGAGATCCCGATGGCCCTGCGGCTGGGTGACCTCCATCTGCCGGAGAGCGAGGACGTGCGCATCCCGATGCTGATCCGGCTGCCGCTGGAGCGCGGCCTGTGGATCGACAGCGGCCGCTCCGGCTCCCGAGACGCGCTCACCGACTCCGACGAGCTGCGCCGCCTCGCGCTGGACACCGCGGTGGCTCTCGCCGCGCGGCTGCTCGCGGTCTATCCGCCGGGCGAGTTCGCCGTGCACGTCATCGACGCGGCCGGGGCCGGCTCGTCCGCGTTGACGCCCCTGACCCAGGCCGGTGTGCTCGCCGGGCCGCCCGCCGCCGGAGCGGCGGGTGTCTCCGAGGTGCTGGGGCGGCTCACCCAACGCGTCGACCTCGTGCAGATGGCGGTACGCGGTGGCGCGGCCGACGCACTGCCCCCCGGCTTCGACACGGCCGAACAGCTGCTGATCGTCAACGACTTCCCGCACGGTTTCGACGACCGCGCCGTCACCCAGCTCCGCTACCTCGCGGACGAGGGCCCCGCCGTCGGTGTGCACCTGATGATGGTCGCCGACCGTCAGGAAGCCGCCGCCTACGGACCGTTGCTCGACCCGCTGTGGCGTTCGCTGATGCGACTGACCCCCACCCCCGACGACCACCTGGCCGACCCGTGGGTCGGGCACGCGTGGACGTACGAGCCGTCGACCGTTCCGCCCGGCAGCAGGGTCATGCACGACGTGCTCGCCCGGGTCGCGGAGGCCCGCCGCTCCTGGAACCGCTGAGGACCGTCGGCCCCGCAGTCCGCACCAAGCTCTCGTAAAGCGCTTTGACCTGCGGTTTTGATCCTTTCTTTGCTTCGCTCTTTACCTTCTCTTGGTGATTGGGTACTCTTTTCGTGCGGAGGGGAGTACTCCCTACATGCTGCGGCGTACCCGTCAATACGGATCGATCCGATCCCGGGGCGTCGGCCCGGCGGCACCAGGCGTTGTGGAACGCCATGGAGGACCGGGTGGAAGAGACCTCCGGTAGCGACGACGCTGAAATTTGCCGTTACGTACTGCCGGAGGCGCAGTGGATGTTTCCGTGACCCTATGGGTCCTCACAGTGGTGGGCCTTGCCGCCCTCATCGCGGTCGACTTCTTCATCGGCCGCAAGCCCCATGACGTGTCCATCAAGGAAGCCGGGATCTGGACGATCGTCTGGATCGTCCTGGCCGCCCTCTTCGGGCTGGGGCTCCTCGTCTTCGGCGGCGGTCAGCCGGCCGGAGAGTTCTTCGCGGGCTTCATCACCGAGAAGTCGCTGAGCGTCGACAACCTCTTCGTCTTCGTCCTGATCATGGCGAAGTTCTCGGTGCCCTCGCAGTACCAGCAGCGGGTGCTGCTGATCGGTGTGCTGATAGCCCTGGTGCTCCGCGCGATCTTCATCGCGGCGGGCGCGGCCATCCTCGCCAGCTTCGCCTGGGTCTTCTACATCTTCGGCGCGTTCCTGATCTACACCGCCTGGAAGCTCATCCAGGAGGCCAGGGCCGAGGAGGACGATGAGGAATGGGAGGAGAACAAGCTCCTCAAGGCCGCCGAGAAGCGCTTCGGCGTCGCCGACCGGTACCACGGCACCAAGCTCTGGATCGAGGAGAACGGCAAGCGCGTCATGACGCCGATGCTCGTCGTGATGCTCGCCATCGGAACCACCGACGTCCTCTTCGCCCTGGACTCCATCCCCGCGATCTTCGGCCTGACCCAGGACCCGTACATCGTGTTCACGGCCAACGCGTTCGCGCTCATGGGCCTGCGGCAGCTGTACTTCCTCATCGGCGGTCTGCTGAAGAAGCTGGTCCACCTGTCCTACGGCCTGTCGGTCATCCTCGGCTTCATCGGTGTGAAGCTGGTGCTGCACGCACTGCACGAGTCCGGGGTACACGTTCCGGAGATCTCCATCCCGGTGTCCCTCGGCGTGATCTGCGCGGTGCTGATCGTCACCACGATCACCAGCCTGATCGCGTCCAAGAAGCAGGCGCAGGCCGAGGCCGAGCAGAACGAGGCCGAGCAGAACAAGGCCGAGCAGAACAAGGCCGAAGGCGCGGAGAAGGACAGCATCGAGGCCTGACGGAGGCCGACACCGCACACCACACGGATGGGGCCCCGCACGACGGAGACGCAGTTCCACGCGTCCACCGCAGTGCGGGGCCCCTGCACGTCTGAAAGGATCACCGCATGCTCGCTCGGCTCCGGTCGCTCACGACGCGATGGACTGCTGTCGTCCCGGTGGCCGCTGTCGTCCTGCTCGCTCTCACCTGGGGACGTGATCTGCCCCCTGCGGCCGTCGCCCTGGTGACCCTGGTGCTCGCGGGAGCCGTCCTGGCCGCCGTGCACCACGCCGAGGTCGTCGCGCACCGGGTCGGTGAACCCTTCGGCTCCCTCGTCCTCGCCGTCGCCGTCACGATCATCGAGGTCGCCCTGATCGTCACGCTGATGGCCGACGGAGGGGACAAGAGCTCGACCCTCGCCCGCGACACCGTCTTCGCCGCCGTGATGATCACCTGCAACGGCATCGTCGGCGTCTGCCTGCTCGTCGCGTCGCTGCGCCACGGGCTCGCCGTCTTCAACCCCGAGGGGACCGGCGCCGCCCTCGCCACGGTCGCGACGCTGGCCACGCTCAGCCTGGTGCTCCCCACCTTCACCACCAGCAAGCCCGGCCCCGAGTTCTCCACGGCCCAGCTCACCTTCGCGGCCCTGTCCTCACTGGCCCTGTACGGGCTGTTCGTGGCGACACAGACCGTGCGCCACCGGGACTACTTCCTGCCCATCACCAGGCAGGGCGAGGTGATCACCCAGGCCGACCACGCCGAGGCGCCGTCGGCCCGCACCGCCGGGATCAGCCTCGGACTGCTCGGCCTCGCCCTCGTCGGCGTGGTCGGCCTCGCCAAGGGCGTCTCGCCGACCATCGAGTCCGGCGTCGAGAAGGCGGGGCTGCCGCACGCGGTGGTCGGTGTGATCATCGCGCTGCTGGTGCTGCTGCCGGAGACGATCGCCGCGCTGCGCGCCGCCCGCCGCGACCGGGTCCAGACCAGCCTCAACCTGGCCCTCGGCTCCGCCATGGCCAGCATCGGCCTCACCATCCCGGCCGTCGCCCTCGCCTCCATCTGGCTCTCCGGCCCACTCGTCCTCGGCCTCGGCGCCACCCATATGGTGCTGCTCGCCCTGACCGTCGTGGTGGCCTCGCTGACGGTGGTCCCGGGCCGCGCGACACCGCTCCAGGGCGGAGTGCACCTGGTGCTGTTCGCGGTCTATCTGGAGCTGGCCGTGAACCCCTAGACCCGGCTTCTGAGGGGCGCGGGGAACCACGCGAGAAGCCCCACCCACCCGCACCCGACAACGCTCCCACTCGGCCGCCCCGACGCGCGGCGCCGTTCTTCATCCGGCGGCGGGCTCGGCCTCGGCCGCCGTGGTCGCCACGGGCACCGGCCGGGTCTCCGGCAGCAGTGCGAAGCAGCCAAGGCTCAGCAGCGCGATCCCGGTGAGATAGGCGCCCACACCCCAGGGCACCCGTCCGCCCTGGGCCACGGCCGTGGCCACGATCGGGGTCAGGGCCCCGCCGAGCACCCCACCGAGGTTGTAGCCGACGGCGGCCCCCGTGCAGCGCACCCGCGGCTCGTACAGCTCGGGCAGGTACGCGGCGATGACGGCGAACATGGTGACGAAGGCGAGCATCGCCACGAGGAAGCCGAAGAAGATCAGCAGGGGTTCGCCCGTCGCCAGGAGCGCGACCATGGGGAACATCCACAGCACGGTGACACCACAGCCGATCAGGCACATCGGGCGCCGCCCGTACCGGTCGCCGAGGACCGCCGCCACCGGTGTCAGGGCGCCCTTCACCACCACGGCTCCCATGATGCAGGTCAGCATGACCGTGCGGCTCACCCCGAGCCGCTCCGTGCCGTACGCGAGGGACCAGGTCGTCACCGAGTAGAACACCGCGTACCCGACCGCGAGCGCGCCGGCCGTCAGCAGGACCAGGCGCCAGTGCCCGCGCACCACCTCGGCGAACGGCACGCGCGCGGGCTCGGTGATCTCCAGGAACCGCGGGCTCTCCGTGAGCGACGACCGCAGCCACAGTCCCGCGAGGGCGAGCACACCCGCCGCCCAGAACGGCACCCGCCATCCCCACGCGGTGAACTGGGCCTCCGTCAGGCTCGCCGACAGCGCCAGCATCACCCCGTTGGCCAGCAGGAAGCCCACCGCCGGTCCGACCTGCGGAAAGCTCGACCACAGTCCGCGCCGGTCGGCGGGCGCGTGCTCCGCGGTCAACAACACCGCCCCGCCCCACTCCCCGCCGAGCCCGAGCCCTTGCAGGAAACGCAGCACGAGCAGGAGGAAGGGGGCGGTGACACCGATCGAGTCGAACGTGGGGACGCAGCCGACGGCCACGGTCGCGCCCCCGGTCAGCAGCAGCGAGGCGACCAGGACCGGCCGCCGCCCGTGCCGGTCCCCGATGTGCCCGAACAGCACCGAGCCCAGCGGACGCGCCACGAACCCGACCCCGAAGGTCGCGAAGGCCGCGAGGGTCCCGGCCAGGGGCGAGAACGTCGGGAAGAACAGCGGCCCGAGGACGAGGGCCGCCGCCGTGCCGTAGACGAAGAAGTCGTAGAACTCGATGGCCGTCCCGGCGAGCGAGGCGGACGCGAGTCGCAGCATGGAGGGCGGTTTCACGGTGCGTGCAGGTTGCATGCCGCCTCAACTACCCACGGTGACGGGCGGTTACGGGGGCGTGCGGAGGCCCGGGCGAGGACAAGGTGGTTCAGGAGGCGTCAACGGATCTCAGTAGGTCACCGTGATGCGCCGGGCGGGACCGTCCACCCGGATCACGCCCCCGTAGGGGACGACGACCTGCGGATCGGTGTGGCCGAGGTCCACGTCGAAGACGATCGTGGCGTCGGGGGCGTACGTCCGCATGGCGCGCAGGACGGCCTCCCGCTGCCCGGCCGCGTAACGGGCCGCCTCCTCCGGGCTGTTGGGCCGGTCGAGGGACCAGGTCTTGGGGCGGCCCATCAGCAGGGCGGAGAAGCGCCGCAGCAGGCCGCGTTCCCCCATGTTGCGCAGGGTGCGGAAGACCTCCTCGCCGCTGGGCAGTTCCTCCGAGGTCTCCAGGAAGAGCACCCCGCCGTCGAACACGGACAGATCGCGCGGCACCTCGCGGTCGGCCATCAGCAGCCAGCCGAGGATCTCCAGACAGCCGCCCCAACTGCGGCCCTCCACCACGCGGTCGGCGTTCACCCAGGTCCACCCGGCGCCCGGTACGGAGGGCGGCTCGGATTCGAAGGTCGCCGGGTCGGCCCAGTCGCGGTCGATGTCGTTGAAGCGCTCGGCGGGCCGCAGGTCGTAGGGCCCCGAGGTGAACAGGGCGGCGCGCAGGGAGTCGGCGGTCAGCGGGTCCATGGCGCCCGGCCTGCCCAGCGCGGTCATCACGGTGCCGCCGTGGTAGCCGACGATCCCGGTGTTGCACAGGTACGCCAGCAGGTTGGTGTTGTCGCTCAGCCCGAAGAACGGCTTGGGGTTGGCCCGCAGCAACTCCCGGTCGAGGAAGGGCAGCACGGTGATCTGGTCGTCGCCGCCGATCGACGTCAGCACCGCCTTGACGTCCGGGTCGGCGAAGGCCGCGTGCAGGTCGTCCGCCCGCTCCTTCGGCGTCGTGCCCATCTTCCGTGTCGTCGGATACTCGACCGGCACGAGACCGTACTCCTCGCGCAGCCGCTCCAGGCCCAGTTCGAAGGGGCGCGGGAACAGCTCGGGCAGACCGGCACCGGGCGAGACGACGGCGACCCGGTCGCCGGGGGAGGGCTTGGGAGGGTACGAGGGTGTGAGCGTAGGTGTGATCATGCGGGGAGGTTAAGGCCTCCTCCCGGCGGTTTCACCGTGATAAACCGGGGGCGAGCGGCGGTCCCGACGGGCCGCCCACCCCGAACGGACCGGAGGAACCGTGCCCCGCAGCCTGGCCCACGCCCCGATCATGATTCTCAACGGCCCCAACCTGAACCTCCTGGGGCAGCGTCAGCCCGAGATCTACGGCTCGGACACCCTCGCCGACGTCGAGGCGATGTGCGCCAAGGCGGCGGCCGCGCACGGCGGCACGGTGGACTTCCGGCAGTCCAACCACGAGGGCGAACTGGTCGACTGGATCCACGAGGCCCGGCTCCACCACAGCGGGATCGTCATCAACCCGGGCGCCTACTCGCACACCTCCGTGGCGATCCTGGACGCCCTCAACACCTGCGACGGGCTGCCGGTGCTGGAGGTGCACATCTCCAACATCCACCGGCGCGAGACGTTCCGGCACCACTCGTACGTCTCCCTGCGCGCCGACGGGGTGATCGCCGGGTGCGGGGTACAGGGCTATGTGTTCGGTGTGGAGCGGGTCGCCGCGCTCGCCGGGGCGGGCCGGGCGGACGCCTGAGCCCCGCAGTGCCCGAGGCCGGCGGCGGGTAATGCCAGGTCTCCTGGCGGGCGCCCCTTACAGGCGGCCCGCCTCCACGATCCGGCGCAGGAACTGCCGCGTACGTTCCTGTCGCGGGTCGCCGAAGACCTGGTCCGCGGTGCCGCGTTCGAGCACGACGCCGCCGTCCAGGAAACAGACCTGGTCGGCGACGTCACGGGCGAAGCCCATCTCGTGCGTGGCCAGCACCATCGTCATCCCGTCGGCCTTCAGATCACGGACGACGTTCAGGACCTCGCCGACCAGCTCCGGGTCGAGGGCCGCGGTGATCTCGTCGAGGAGCAGCAGCCGGGGGCGTACGGCCAGGGCGCGCACGATCGCCACGCGCTGCTGCTGACCGCCGCTGAGCCGGTCGGGATACGCGCCCGCCTTCCCGCCCAGCCCCAGCCGCTCCAGGAGGGCCCGGGCCTGCTCCTCGGCCTCCGCGCGGGGGACACCGTGCACCCGGCGCGGAGCGAGGGTGATGTTGTCCAGCACCGTCATGTGCGGGAACAGGTTGTACGACTGGAAGACCACGCCGATCCGCCGCCGCACCGCGTCCTGGTCGACGCGCGGGTCGGTGATCTCCTCGCCGTCCAGCCAGATCGCCCCGTCGTCGATGTCCTCCAGGAGGTTGGCGCACCGCAGCAGCGTCGACTTGCCGGACCCGGAGGCGCCGATCAGCGCGGTCACGGTGTGCGGGGCGACCTCCAGACCGACGTCCCGCAGCACCACCGAGCCGCCGAAGGTCTTGCGCACGGACTCCATCCGCAGCACGGGGGCGTCCTCGGAGGCGCGGCCGGGCTCCACCGGCTCGGCCCGCTCCACCGGCTCCAGGGCCTCTCGGCTGTCGCTCATGTCGTCCCTCCCTGCGCCCGCTGCCGGTCCATGCAGGCCGTGACCCAGTCGGTGAAGCGGGTCATCGGGATGGTCAGGGCGACGAAGACCAGTCCCGCGACGATGTAGGGCGTGTAGTTGAGGCTGCGGCCCACGATGATGTCGGCGGCGCGAACGGCGTCGATCGCACCGCCGATCGAGACCAGGCCGGTGTCCTTCTGCAGCGACACCAGGTCGTTGAGCAGGGGCGGGACCTGGCGGCGAACCGCCTGGGGGAGCACGACGTGCCGCAGCGCCTGCCGGTTGGTCAGGCCCAGCGAGCGGGCCGCCGCGCGCTGGGAGGGGTGCACGGACTCGATGCCGGCGCGGAACACCTCGGCGACGTACGCCGAGTACGTGAGCGTCAGCGCGGTGCCGCCGAGCAGCACCGGGTCGACGGTCACCCCCTGGAGCCTCAGCGCGGGGACGCCCAGGACCACGATCATCAGGTTGATGATCAGCGGCAGCCCGCGGAAGAAGTCGGTGTACGCGGCCGCCAGCACCCGCAGCGGGAAGAACACCGGGCCCCGCAGGGTCCGCGCGACGGCGATGAGCATGCCGAGGACGAGCACGGCGACGCCGCAGACCAGCAGCAGCCGGACGTTGAGCCAGAGCCCTTCGAGGACCCTGGGGAGCGCCTCGCGCGCGTACTCCGCGCTGAAGAACGTCTCCTTGGTGCGGGGCCAGCCGGGGGCGTTGACGACGACCAGGTAGAGGACGACGGCCGTGACCAGGGTCGACAGGGCGGCGACGGCGGTGGCCCGGCGGGCCCGGTCACGCTTGTAGCGCTCCCGGTCCAGCCGCCGGCGCGAGGGGACGTAGTCGTCGTCCGCGCCGGGCGGGTCACCGTGGTCGTCCGTGTCCGTGTCCGCGTCCTCGGGGCCGGGCTCCTGCTTCACCACGGTCACTTGAGGACCGGGGCGTCGACGGCGTCGGAGAGCCACTCCTGCTCGATCTTGGACAGCGTGCCGTCCTCGCGCAGGGCGTCCACGGCGGTCGTCACGCAGGAGGTGAGGGCGCTGCCCTTGTCGAGAACGAGCCCGAACTGCTCCGGCGCGCCGCCCTGGTTCTCGAACTGGCCGACGATCCTCGCGTCCGTCACCTCGGCCGAGGTGATGTAGAACGCGGTCGGCAGGTCGACCACGATCGCGTCGATCTGGCCGTTCGCCAGCGCGGACTTGGCCTGGTCGTTCTTCGCGTACGCGGCGGCCTGACGGGTGGGCTTCACCACGTCCTCGATGTAGTTCAGGCTGGTGGTGCCGACCTGGGCGCCCAGATGCAGCTTCCTGAGGTCCGCGATGCCTGTCGCCTTCGCGGCGGCGGAGTCCTTGAGCGCGACGACGGCCTGGCGCACGTCGTAGTAGCCGGACGAGAAGTCGACGGCCTTCTTGCGCTCGTCGCTGATCGAGACCTGGTTGATGTCGAAGTCGAAGGTCTTCGCCCCCGGCGCGAAGGCCTTGTTGAAGGGCACGCTCTGCCAGACGACATCGGCCTTGTCGTAGCCGAGCTGCTTCGCCACGGCGTACGCGACCGCCGACTCGAAGCCCTCGCCGTTCTTCGGGTCGTCGTCCTTGAACCAGGGTTCGTACGCCGGTTGGTCGGTGGCGATCGTCAGCTTGCCGGAGGTCTTCGTACTCAAGTCGCCCTTGGCGCAGGACGCTCCGGACGCCGAGGAGGAGGCCGAGCCGGTGGCGTCCTCCTCCGGCTGCGGGGCGCAGCCCACCGCGACGACGGCGAGCAGGGCGGCCATGGCGGCGGAGGCGGCACGGCGCGGGGAGCGCGCGGTTCGCAGGACAGGACGCATGGCGTGAGATTGACAGCGAGACGTCCCGTCTGTCGAGGTCACCTGCGGTTCTGTCCGCATTCTGGGAACGGGTGTTGCGGTTCTGTGAACGCGTGCGACCCGAAGGGCGGGGCCGCCGGCCGAGGGCGGGGTTGGTGAGGCCGGCGGCCCATCCGCGCGGGAGCCGTCATCCCGTGCGGACCTGTCTCCAGTGGACTACGCCACGGCGTACGCCGGGAGCGCGCGCGGGACACCGGCGTGTGCGTTCGATTCACACGGGGCGCGCGGGCGTGGTCGCGCCCCCTGCCGTTGGCCTCACCAACTGGCTTGCGGCACCGCAGAGTTCACCAGCCCCGTGCGCGCCACTCCGGCAGGTACGGCCTACACCCCGCCCGGCCCGTACGACAGCGCGCTCCGTCTTGCTTCGGATGGCCTCTCACGGTGCTTGAAGAACGCGTGGGTCACACGAGGGGATCGGCCCCCGAGCGGTGGGCGGGTCCAGGTCCGTGCCGGGACGCCCGCCCTTTGCCGGGTAGCGTGATCACATGCAGCTGATTCTGACGCCTCCGCCGCCCGCCGCTTGAGGCGGGCAGTCATGCAGAGCCGTCCCGGGGTTGCCGGGGTGGCTGCGCGGGTTGCCCACGGAGACATCGTGATGGCAATCGACCGAGGAGATCTCAGTTGCAGTCCTCTTCTGCCCTGCCCGTTCGGCAGGGTGTTCTCTATGTCGCGATCGCGGCCACAGCATGGGGCACTGGCGGTGCGGTGGCCGCCGAACTGTACGGCGTCGGCGGAGTCGGTCCGATCTCTGTTTCCTTCTGGCGGTTCCTGACCGGACTCGGGCTGCTCTTGGCGGCTCACCTGGCGCGACGGTGCCGGCGGCCCGAGACGGCGCTGTCGCTGCGTGCAACGTTCGCCGCGAACCCGCGGCGAGCCTTGATCACAGGCTTCGGGCTGGCGGTGTACCAGACGGCATACTTCGCCTCCGTACAACAGGCCGGGCTGACCGTGGCCACGGTGGTGACCCTGGGCTCGGGTCCGTTACTGGTCACCGTCGGAGCCCGGCTCGCGCTGGGCGAGCGCACCGGCGTCGCCGGAACCGCCGCGGTGACGAGCGGCGTCGCCGGTCTGGTGCTGCTGATGGGGGGTGCGGACGGGAGCACTGGCCCGGCTCCCCTCCTGGGCGTCGGATACGCGTTGCTCTCCGCCGTCGGCTACGCGGGCGTGACGTTGCTGGGCCGCTTCTCCGGCCGAGAGAACGCGGGTGGCGCGTTCGAGTCCACGGTGACCGGCTTCGCGGTGGGCACGGTCTGCCTGCTACCGATGGCTCTGCTGGAAGGCCTGCTGCCCGACATGGAGCGTCCGGCATGGACCCTGGGCCTGATCCTCTACCTGGGGGCCGTGCCGACGGCGCTGGCGTACACGTTGTTCTTCTTCGGCCTCGGCGTCGTACGGGCGACTACGGCCTCCGTCGTCGCCTTGGTGGAACCGCTCACCGCGGCAGTCATCGGCATCCTGGTCTTCGGCGAGCGGCTCAACGCGATCGTCCTCACCGGCACGGCTCTTCTGCTGTTCGCCGTGCTGTTCCTCGCCGCCGGGGAGGGGGGCGGTCGAGCGGTTTCCCGAAGGACGCCGAGTGCTGACCAGGGTCGGCGCACGTCGCCTCCGGCGATGCGGGCCAGGGACTGACGACAGCGAAGGGGCCATGCGCAAGGCGGGCGACGGGTCAGTGCTTTCTCGTGATCGTGCAGACCGGTGCGGATGCGCTCTGCCTCTGCCGGGGTGAGGCTGGCGGCATGGCTTCCGCCCGTGGTCGTACCCGCCCGACGAGGACGGCAGGCCGGAAGAGTGGGGTTACCACCAGGGAGACAACCATGACTGTCCGTACCTACGTCTCGACGACTGTGCGAAACGACCGTGTCGACGACGTTCTCCACGCGCTGGAGGATGTGGATCCGGATGCGATCGTGGCTGCCGTCAACCGCTCGGACGCTCCCGACGTCCCCGCCGGGGTATCGGTCTCGCTGACCGGTGATGCCCGTGAGGCGGTGACGAAGCAGCTTGAAGTGATTCCCGATCTGGAGTGGGAGATCGACGTGCGGGACACCGAGGATCTGTGAGCCGGACATGCGGATGGCCCCCGCCCGGTCTTGGTGACCAAGCGGGGGGCATCCGCCACGGCGACCAGGAAGACTCGGCGCGCCGACGGGCCTGGACGCGCGGCCGTCCCCGCTTCGGGTTGGAAGCGGAGACGGCCGCGCGTTGGACGGTCACCAGCCCCGTGCGCGCCACTCCGTGAGGTGGGGGCGTTCCGTGCCGAGGGTGGTGTCGTTGCCGTGGCCGGGGTAGATCCACGTCTCGTCGGGCAGGACGTCGAAGAGCTTGGTCTCCAGGCCGTCCATCAGGGAGTTGAACTCCTCCGGCTGTATTGTCCGACCAGGCCCCCCGGGAAGAACGCGGTCACGGGCCACACCCTTCCTCGTCGCTGGTGTCCCCGAGCTTGAAGCCTGCCGACGCCGGGGGTGCGGTGCACTCCGCCCGGTTCCACGGTCGGTCTTTCGCCAGCTCTTTCCCCTCCCGCTTGGGTGCGGATGCGCCGTCCGGGCGATCTACCGCCGCCGCGATCCGGCTCCGGCACCACCCGGGAAACGCCAGCCCGTTCGATATGAGGCTGTGGCGGGGCGGTCGCTGAGCTGGTGTCGCCCGCGCTATTGCGCCGCGTGGTGCGCGGCGTCGGTCCGAGGCGGGATGCGACGCCGCGCGTACACCTCTATCTCGATCTTCATCCGCGGGTCGGCGAGACCGCACACGAGCATCGTGGCTGCCGGCCGAACCTCGCCGAAACAGCGGCGCAGGACCGGCCAGCAGGGTTCGAAGTCCTCGCGACAGGGCAGCAGGTAGCGCACACGCATCACGTCGGCGAAGCCGCATTCCGCCTCGGCCAGTGCGGCCTCGATGTTGCGCAGGCACTGCTCCGCCTGCTCCACCACGTCGTCGGAGATCGTCATCGTGACGTAGTCGAACCCGGTCGTGCCGGACACATGCACCCAGTCGCCGTCGACCACAGCGCGGGCATAGCCGATCTGCTCCTCAAAGGCCGAGCCACTGAGGATCGCGTGTCGCTCTGTCATGCGCCGAACGCTAAATGGCCAGCAATGATACGTCTAATACGGCTGCATGCATGACCTGATATCTCTGAGCGTATGGAACGCCCCGAACTTCCCCTGCTGCAACTGCACGCCTTCGTGGTGCTCGCGGAGGAACTCCACTTCGGGCACGCGGCCGCCCGTCTCGGCATCGCCCAGCCGCCGCTGAGCCAGCAGATCCGCCGCCTGGAGGACAAGGTCGGCCACGCACTGTTCACCCGCGCTCCAGGGCATGTCACCCTCACCCCGGCCGGCAGCGAGCTGCTGCCCGCCGCCCGGCGGGCCCTGGCCGACCTCGCGGACGGTCTGGCCGCGGCGCGAGCCGTCGGCGATGGCCGGGCCGGGCGCCTGCGGATCGGTTTCGCAGCCTCTGTCGCCCTGACGGTCCTGCCCGGGCTGCTGCGCACTTTCCGTCACCGGTTTCCTGACGTGCACCTGGACATCCGCGAGATGACCACCACCCCGCAGATCGCCGCCCTGCATGACAGGACCATCGACATCGGTCTCCTCCGCGAACCTCCCGCCGACGAGACGGAGCTCCGATTCAGAACGGTACTCAGCGAGCCTTTCGTGGCCGTGCTGCCGTCGACCCACCATCTGGCAGCCCAACGGTCCGTACAGCTTGCGCAGTTGGCGGACTCGCCCTTCGTGCTGCTTCCCCGCGTGGTCGGACCGCCACTGCACGACCAGATCATCGGCCTGTGCATCGCAGCGGGGTTCACACCGCAAGTGGTCCAGCACGCGGTGGAGTGGCAAACCGTATGTGCCCTCGTGGAAGCCGGCCTGGGCGTCTCCCTGGCCCCGGCGAGCATCCGACGCATCCGCCTCACGGGCGTCGCCTTCCGCAGGATCGAGCCCGGCACCGCCCGTACCCGAGTGGCTGTTGCCTGGCGGGACAACGACCATCATCCCCTGGTTGCACACCTGCTGGCGACCATCAGCCAGGATCCGCCGGCATGACGCTGCCCAAGCGCCGACGGGCCTGAACGCGCGGCCGCCCCCGCTTCGGTTGGAAGTGGGGGCGGCCGCGCGTTGGACGGTCACCAGCCTCGTGCGCGCCACTCCGCGAGGTGGGGCCGCTCCGTGCCGAGGGTGGTGTCGTTGCCGTGGCCGGGGTAGACCCATGTCTCGTCGGGCAGGACGTCGAAGATCTTCGTCTCCACGTCGTGGATCAGGCTGGCGAACGCCTCCGGGTCCTTACGGGTGTTGCCCACGCCGCCAGGGAAGAGGCAGTCCCCGGTGAACACGTGCGGATGTCCGTGCGGGTCGTCGTAGACCAGGGCGATCGAACCCGGCGTGTGTCCCACCAGGTGGCGCGCGGTGAGCTCCACGCGCCCCACCCGGATCGTGTCGCCGTCGTCGACCGGTACGTCGGTCGGCACCGGGATGCCCTCGGTGTCCTCCCGGCCGGCGTACGTACGCGCGCCGGTGGCCGCCACGACCTCGGCGAGCGCCTGCCAGTGGTCGCCGTGCCGGTGTGTGGTGACGACGGACGCGATCCCGTCGTCACCGATCAGGGTGAGCAGCGTGCCGGCGTCGTTCGCGGCGTCGATCAGCAACTGCTCGTCGGTGGCCCGGCAGCGCAGCAGATACGCGTTGTTGTCCATCGGGCCCACCGCGACCTTGGAGATCATCAGGTCCGGCAGCTCGTGCACATCCGCAGGACCGCCGACCTTCACCGCTCCGCTGTACGTCATGGGGGCAGCCTATAGCGGGGGCAGCGAGGGGAGCGTGCCTCCTTCGACGCGCAGGCCGGTGCCGTCGCGGCGGCCGGCCAGCCAGCCGAGGAGGTCGGCCCGGGTGCCGGTGACCGTGAGATCCGGCAGCGGTGGCCGGTAGCCGCTGTCGAGCTGTTCGGCCGTGACGCCCTCGACGGCTCCGGTGAGGAGCAGACGCCCGTCGTCCTGCTTGATCGTCAGGGCGGGGACGTCGGGGTGCTTCGAGAACCGGTGGGCGAGGAAGTTGATCTCGCGCTGCGCGAACTCCCCCGGCAGATCCTCCAGCTCGTACCCGGTCCCCAGGTCCACGTGATGCAGCTCCACCTCGATCCAGCGCCGCCAGGGCAGCCAGTCCGCGGTGTCGAGGACCCCGTTCCGCAGCTCGACCGTGCGGGACCAGTCCTGGGAGAGCGAGGCCGCGTCCTGGAAGCGGTGCGCGCTGTCGCGCACGTCGGCGAGGTGGGTCTTCAGGGGGCGCGGCGCGTCCCGCTCGATGTCGGCGTCCCGGGCCTCGCCGGAGACGTACATGGGGCGCCCCTCGAAGACGTTCACCAGGGCGTCCGCGTTGCGGGCGAGGTGGGCGAGGACGTGACCACGGGTCCAGCCGGGCAGTCGTGACGGCTCGGTCACAGCCGCCTCGTTCAGGTCGGCGACCGCGCTGAGTAGCCGGTCCGTGGCTTCACACACAGAGGCCAGGTCACGAGCGTGATCCATCATGCCGCCGACCCTAGCCCCGGCCACACCTTCGGGTGAAGTGGGCGGACCAGGGCCGTAAATCGAATGCACGTGCTATATGGTCGGAGGCGGCGTCGGGCATGCTGGAAGGCCCGGGATTGTTGTGGAACGGGGAAACAGGACCGGCGCTGTCAGTGGCTCCCCCTAGTCTGTGGAGGACGGGGGCTTTGGCCCCTGTCACTTCACTCAAGAAAGGTGCGGACCGGCGTGGCCGACCGTCTCATCGTCCGTGGCGCGCGCGAGCACAACCTGAAGAACGTCTCGCTCGACCTGCCACGCGACTCGCTCATCGTCTTCACGGGCCTGTCGGGGTCGGGCAAGTCCTCGCTGGCCTTCGACACGATCTTCGCCGAGGGGCAGCGTCGGTACGTCGAGTCGCTCTCCTCCTACGCCCGGCAGTTCCTCGGGCAGATGGACAAGCCGGACGTCGACTTCATCGAGGGTCTGTCCCCGGCGGTCTCCATCGACCAGAAGTCGACCTCGCGCAACCCGCGCTCGACGGTCGGCACCATCACCGAGGTCTACGACTACCTGCGTCTGCTCTTCGCGCGCATCGGCAAGCCGCACTGTCCGCAGTGCAGCCGGCCGATCTCCCGCCAGTCGCCCCAGGCGATCGTCGACCGGGTGCTGGAGCTGCCGGAGGGCAGCCGCTTCCAGGTGCTGTCCCCGCTCGTGCGGGAGCGCAAGGGCGAGTTCGTCGACCTCTTCGCGGACCTCCAGACCAAGGGGTACAGCCGGGCCCGGGTGGACGGCGAGACCGTTCAGCTCTCCAACCCGCCCACGCTGAAGAAGCAGGAGAAGCACACCATCGAGGTGGTCGTCGACCGCCTCACGGTGAAGGAATCCGCCAAGCGCCGCCTCACCGACTCCGTGGAGACCGCCCTCGGCCTCTCCGGCGGCATGGTCGTGCTCGACTTCGTCGACCTCCCGGAGGACGACCCCGAGCGCGAGCGCATGTTCTCGGAGCACCTGTACTGCCCGTACGACGACCTGTCCTTCGAGGAGCTGGAGCCCCGCTCCTTCTCCTTCAACTCGCCCTTCGGCGCCTGCCCCGACTGCTCCGGCATCGGTACGCGCATGGAGGTCGACCCCGAGCTGATCGTCCCGGACGAGGACAAGTCGCTCGACGAGGGTGCCATCCACCCCTGGTCGCACGGCCACACCAAGGACTACTTCGGCCGCCTCGTCGGAGCCCTCGCGGACGCCCTGGGCTTCCGGACCGACATCCCCTTCGCCGGTCTCCCGCAGCGCGCGAAGAAGGCCCTGCTGCACGGCCACAAGACCCAGATCGAGGTCCGCTACCGCAACCGGTACGGCCGCGAGCGCGTGTACACCACGGCCTTCGAGGGCGCCGTCCCCTTCGTGAAGCGCCGGCACAGCGAGGCCGAGAGCGACGCGAGCCGTGAGCGCTTCGAGGGCTATATGCGCGAGGTGCCCTGCCCCACCTGTGAGGGCACCCGCCTGAAGCCGATCGTCCTCGCGGTCACGATCATGGAGAAGTCGATCGCCGAGGTCGCCGCCATGTCGATCAGCGACTGCGCGGACTTCCTGGGCGAGCTGAAGCTCACCGCCCGCGACAAGAAGATCGCCGAGCGGGTGCTGAAGGAGGTCAACGAGCGGCTGCGGTTCCTGGTCGACGTAGGCCTGGACTACCTGTCGCTGAACCGCGCGGCCGGCACGCTCTCCGGCGGCGAGGCCCAGCGCATCCGCCTGGCCACCCAGATCGGCTCCGGCCTCGTCGGTGTGCTCTACGTCCTCGACGAGCCCTCCATCGGTCTGCACCAGCGGGACAACCACCGGCTCATCGAGACCCTCGTCCGGCTGCGCGACATGGGCAACACGCTCATCGTCGTCGAGCACGACGAGGACACCATCAAGACGGCCGACTGGATCGTCGACATCGGCCCCGGCGCGGGTGAGCACGGCGGCAAGGTCGTGCACAGCGGCTCCCTGAAGGAACTGCTGGGCAACGCCGAGTCGCAGACCGGGCAGTACCTGTCGGGCCGCAAGGCCATCCCGCTGCCCGACGTCCGCCGCCCGCTCGACCCGACCCGGCAGCTCACGGTGCACGGCGCCCGGGAGAACAACCTCCAGGACATCGACGTGTCCTTCCCGCTGGGTGTCTTCACCGCCGTCACCGGTGTGTCCGGCTCCGGCAAGTCCACGCTGGTCAACGACATCCTGTACACGCACCTGGCCCGCGAGCTGAACGGCGCCCGCAGCGTCCCCGGCCGCCACACCCGCGTGGACGGCGACGACCTCGTCGACAAGGTCGTGCACGTCGACCAGTCGCCGATCGGCCGTACGCCCCGGTCCAACCCGGCCACGTACACCGGCGTCTTCGACCACGTCCGCAAGCTGTTCGCCGAGACCACCGAGGCGAAGGTCCGCGGCTATCTGCCCGGACGCTTCTCCTTCAACGTCAAGGGCGGCCGCTGCGAGAACTGCGCGGGCGACGGCACGATCAAGATCGAGATGAACTTCCTCCCGGACGTCTACGTCCCGTGCGAGGTCTGCCACGGCGCCCGGTACAACCGGGAGACGCTGGAGGTCCACTACAAGGGCAAGTCCATCGCCGATGTGCTGAACATGCCGATCGAGGAGGCGACCGACTTCTTCGAGGCCGTCCCCGCGATCGCCCGCCACCTCAGGACGCTCAAGGACGTCGGCCTCGGCTACGTCCGCCTCGGCCAGTCCGCGACCACCCTGTCCGGCGGTGAGGCGCAGCGCGTCAAGCTCGCCAGCGAGCTGCAGCGCCGGTCCACCGGTCGCACGGTCTACGTCCTGGACGAGCCGACCACCGGTCTGCACTTCGAGGACATCAGCAAGCTCCTCAAGGTGCTGTCCGGCCTGGTCGACAAGGGCAACACGGTGATCGTCATCGAGCACAACCTCGACGTCATCAAGACCGCCGACTGGGTCGTGGACATGGGGCCCGAGGGCGGCGCCGGAGGCGGCCTCGTCATCGCGGAGGGCACGCCCGAGCAGGTCGCCGGGGTTCCGGCCAGCCACACGGGCAAGTTCCTGCGGGAGATCCTCGGCGCCGACCGGATCAGCGACGCGGCCCCGGTGAAGGCCCCGCGCAAGGCCACGGCGAAGAAGGCCGTCGCCGCCGGTTCGACGGCGCGGAGGACGGCGACAGCCCGGACCACCACGGCCGCCGGGACCACGTCGGCCGGAACCACGGCAGCCAAGAAGGCCGCCGCTCCCGCCAAGAAGGCTGCCGCGACCGCCACCAAGAAGGCCGCTCCCGCCAAGAAGGCCACGCGGGCGCCCAAGGCCTGAGTGAGGCGGCCCGGCGACAGCAGTCGCCGCTTCGAGCAGAACACGGCGGCCCGCGGGAACTCCCCGCGGGCCGCCGCCGGTCGACTCGTCGGCCTGCGCGGCGACCCGCCGTGTTCCGCGCGACCGTCAGCCCTCGTGCACCTCGTGCACCTCGTGCACCTCGTGCACCTCGTGCACCTCGGGTACGAGGGACCACGGCTCGCCCACCTCCGCCGCGTACGGCGGTTCGGCGCCCGCCCGGGAGCAGGTGATCGCCGCCGCGCGGGCCGCGAAACGCAGCAGGCGGATCCAGTCGTCGGCGCCCAGCGTCGCGAGGGCGGAGTCGGAGAGCGCGTCCTGGGCCGCCAGGCCGTGCAGGAGGGCCGCGTTGACGGTGTCACCGGCGCCGATGGTGTCGACCACGTCGACCTTCTCACCCGGTACGGAGTACTCCGCGCCGGTCCGGGTGTGGACGGTCAGGCCGTCGCCGCCGTGGGTGACGACGACGGCGGCGGGGCCGGATTCCAGCCATAGACGCGGGGTGCCGCCCAGCCACCGCGCGTCCTCCTCGGAGAGCTTGAGCAAGGACACCGACGGCAGCCAACTCAGGAAGCGGGCCCGATACGCGTCCGCGTCCGGGATCAGACCCGGCCGGACGTTGGGGTCGAGGGCGGTGAAGACGCCCTGGGCGGCGGTCGAGTGCAGCAGCTTCTCGTACGCGCTCGCGCCGGGCTCCAGGACGAGTGAGCAGGTGCCGAAGGAGACGGCCCGGGTCCCCCGGGGAAGCCGGTCGGGGGTCTCGAACAGGCGGTCGGCGCTGCCCTCGACGTAGAAGGAGTACCGGGCCGAGCCGTCCGTGCCGATCGAGGCCAGGGCGAGGGTCGTGGGCTCGGAGCCCCGCTGCACGGCGGCCACGTCCACGCCGGCCTCGCGCAGGCCGTCCAGCAGGGCCTCTCCGTAGACGTCGTACGACACCCGCGAGCAGAAGGCGGTGGGGGAGCCGAGGCGGCCGAGCGCCACGGCCGTGTTGTAGGGGCCGCCGCCGCGGGCCGGCCGCAGATCCACGAGCGCGCCCGCGCCCTGCGGGACGAGGTCGATCAGGGCTTCACCGGCGACGACGATCACGGGACGATCCTCTCTGGGGGCTCTCGGCCGGAAAGTATCGCAAAGGCTCCCGTCTCACGCCGGGCTCCCGCCCCACGCTGGGCTGCCGCCCCCGCCCCCGCCCCCGCCCCCGCCGCCGGGCCCGTCCGCCCCGCCCCCGCTCACCCCGGCCGTGGACGCCCCGGCGCAAGCCCAGCTCAGCCTCCGTGACCGCTCGCCCTCCGGCCCGACAATGGCCTCAGCCGCCGCGAGGCCCTCACCCCCCGGTCGGCCCGCTCACTCCCAGTCCCAGCCGATGCCGACGATGCCCGTGCGTACCCGCGGTTCGACGAGGTGCACCGAGCGGTGGAGGTCGCTCAGGGCGAGGTTCTGCCGGCCCCCGCGCGGGGCCGCGGCGGAGTGCTGGCTGAAGCGGTGGCAGCGCAGCGGCAGGGCACGTTCGTCGAAGCGGACCTGGAGGGCGTACTGGCCGCCGGTGGAGCGGAACCCGCGGACGTACTCCGTGCAGACACCGGCCGTGCCGTCGTCGAAGCCGTAGCGGAAGAGGTGGGTGTCGCCGCTGCGCAGCCGGGTGTCGAAGAGCAGCTCGGCGACCAGAACACCGGTGTCCTGGTCCCAGCGGACCCGTCCCCTGCGGCAGTTCTCCAGGGCGCGGACGGCGATCCGCTCCGGTGCGCAGCCCGGATCGCCGTGGTGGACGGCCACATAGCGGTCCACGCCGTCCCGGTGGGAGCGCACGATCTGCTGCGACTCGCGGCCGAGCAGCTCGCGGCGGGCGCCGATGCGGACCCGTTCGTGGTGGCCGACGGTGTGCACCCCGCCGTCGCGCGGCGCCCCCAGTTCGGCGAGCAGCCGTTCGAGGACGCCGGTGGCCTCCACGACGGAGCGGTACGAGCGGCCGGCGGGCCGGGCCGGACCGGACTGCTCGTCGGCCCGGGCGAGCAACCGGATCAGCGACTCGTCCGGGAGCTGGAGGATCTCCTCCAGGGCGCGCACGGCCCGCAGCGACTCGGGGCGCTGCGGACGCCGGGCGCCCTGCTGCCAGTAACTGAGGCTGGTGACACCGACCTTGACGCCGTGCCGCGTCAGATGGTGCTGCACGCGCTGCAGCGGCAGTCCGCGGGCGGCGATCGCGGCGCGCAGGGCGACATGGAAGGGGCCGCCCCGCAGGACCGACTCCAGCTCCGCCGTGGCGACGTCCGCGACGGCTGCGGCGTCCGTGACCGCCGCGACGTCCGCGTGCTCTGTGGCGTGCCGCATGCAGGAACCTTTCCGTAGACGAGTGCTGTGCGCGACGTGTGCTCGGGACCGCGCGTGCCGATCGGGCGCCCGGCGGACGCTCGGGGCTCCAGGAACCCTCGGCGACCGTCCGTCTTCACATCCGTACGGCCGCGTTCCTCACCCCGAGTTCCTCCGCATTGAAGCGTGTTGACCAAAGTCCCGACAACACCTGCCGTGCGACATGGCCGGACACCGTCGCCGAGTTCCTCACAGCGCCGGCGGCCCCGGATCGGGCCCCGACAGGTCCCGCAGCGCCTGGCCCGAGAGCTTCGACTTGTGCAGAAAACCGCGGGCGGGACTGGCGGCGACGAGCTCCTGGATGTCGTCCAGCGGGTGCGTGGAGATGAGGACGATGACGGAGGCGGCCGAGCGCGCGAGCCTCGGCGCGAGCTCCAGTCCGCTCTCGCCGTCGAGGTCGACGTCCAGCAGCACCAGATCCGGGGCCAGCTCCACGGTCCGTGCCAGCGCCTCCGCGCCCGTGGACGCCACGCCGACGACCTGCACGCCGTCGTGTTCCAGCAGCGTACGGGCGGACTCCAGGAACCGGGCACTGTCATCGACGATGAGACAGCGCATGGACATGGGCACAGCCTCCCAAGGGGGTCAGGGGCATACATTCCGGCTAGCCGTAAAGTGTCGTCGCCGACGGACGCCCGTCGGCGGGAATGTGCTGAAGTCCTGTGCCGGGTGGACGGGTTCACTCTCACTCAGGGAATCGCACACGACACGAGGAGTAGCATGTCGTCGCCCTGGGGGCCGTACCGTCCGGTCGAGTGGGGGTGTGCGATGCAGACGCAACGCCGGGACCTCGGAAAACGTCCTCTCCGCCGTGCCCTGATGTCGGGCGCGGCGGCCGCCCTGCTGCTCCTGTCCGGCTGCGGCGCGGGCGACGGCGACGGCCGGGTGGACGAGAAGGACAAGGCGGCGGGCGACACGACCTGCGACGGCAGGATCGACGGCACCGCCCACATCACGATGTGGTTCCACGCGGGCCAGAGCGGTGAGCAGACCACGCTGAAGAGCCAGGTCAAGGAGTTCAACCGAGCCCAGGAACAGGTGCGGGTCGAACTGGTCACCCTGCCCGAGCAGCGCCCGTACACCGAACTGGTGCTGTCCGCGGCGGCCAGCGGCGATCTGCCGGACCTGCTCGACTTCGACGGCCCGAACCTCTACAGCTACGCCTGGTCCGGCACCCTCAGGCCGATCGACTCCTGCGTGCCCGCGAGGACCAGGAAGGACCTGCTGCCCTCCCTGCGGGAACAGGGCACGTACGACGGGCGGTTGTGGGGGATCGGTACGTTCGACTCCGGGCTCGGCCTGTACGTACGGCCGTCGGTGCTGGAGGACGCGGGCGTGCGCATCCCGAAGGGCGTCGACGACGCCTGGACCGCCGACGAGCTGACGGAGATCCTTCGTACGCTGCGCAAGGCGGGCTACGAGGCGCCGCTCGACCTGAACTTCACCGACTCGAAGCTCGCCGACGAGTGGAACACCTACGCCTTCGCCCCGGCCGTGTGGTCCGCCGGCGGTGACCTCATCGACCCCGAGGAGTTCCGCACGGCCGACGGGTTCCTCAACGGCCCCGAGTCCGTCGAGGCGCTCACCACCATGCAGCGCTGGGTGGAGGAGGGGTACGTCGACAGGGACCGCGAGAAGGACAAGAGCGCCTTCGTCAAGGGCCGCACGCCCATCTCCTGGATGGGGCACTGGAAGTACGGCGAGTACAGCGAGGCGCACCCCGGCGACGTGGCGATCGTGCCGCTGCCCGACTTCGGCACGGGCACCGTCACCGGCATGGGGTCCTGGCAGTGGGGCATCCCCTCCGGGGAGGCCGACGGCGACGCGGTGTGGCGCTTCCTGGAGTACCTGCTGCGACCTGGACAGGTGGCCAGGATGAGCGAGGCCAACGGCGCGATCCCGGGGACCGAGGGAGCGGTGAAGCGCTCCCCGCTGTACGGCGAGAACGGCGCGGAGCGGCTGTTCATCGAGCAGTTGCGCGGCGGGACCGCCCGGCCCAGGCCGCAGACACCGGCGTACCCGGCGGTCACCGCCGCCTTCTCGCACGCGGTCGCCGACATCGTCTTCTCCGGAGCGCCCGTCGAGAAGACGCTGGACAACGCGGTCGAGGCCATCGACCAGGACCTCGCCGCCCACGACGGTTACCCGAAGAGCGGTCCGTGAGGCGCGCCGCCCGGCCCCGGCGGGGCGCTCCCCGGGGCACCGGGTGGCTCGGCGCCCCGAGGACGTCCCGCGCCCGCGCGGCGCTGCTGCTCTGCATGACCCTGCTGCTCTCGGGCTGTGAGGCGGGCGGGGGCGACGGCGAGCGCCCCCGACGGGCCGCGGACGCGACCTGCGACGGACGGATCGACGCCCCCGCGCAGATCACGATGTGGTTCCACCAGCCGTCGATGCCCGGTGAACTGGACGCCGTGCGCGCCCAGGTCCAGGCGTTCAACACCGGCCAGGACGAGGTGACGGTCCGCCTCGTCGACCTCCCCCGGGGCGACTACGACGACCTGGTCCGCACGGCCGCCGCCGACGGCGAACTGCCCGACCTGCTCGACTTCGACGCGCCGAAGCTGTTCAGCCACGCCTGGTCCGGCCACCTCCGGCCGATCGACTCCTGCCTCCCGAAGTCGCTGCGCGCGGACCTGCTGCCGTCCGTCCTCGAACAGGGCACCTACCGGGGCCGGCTGTGGGGCCTCGGCACGTTCGACTCCGGACTCGGCCTGTACGTACGGCCGTCGGTGCTGAAGGAGGCAGGGATACGCATCCCGAAGGGCGTCTCCGACGCCTGGACCGCCGACGAGTTCACCGGCATCCTGAAGAAGCTGCGCGCCCTGGGCTACGACAGGCCCCTCGACCTCCAGCTGTCATGGGCTGGCACCGAATGGGGCACGTACGGTTTCGCGCCGGCCGTCTGGTCGGCGGGCGGCGACCTGATCGAACGCTCCACCTATCGCACGGCCGACGGAGTGCTCAACGGGCCGCGCACGGTCGAGGCGCTGACGACGCTCCAGGGCTGGGCGAAGGCGGGATACGTGGACGCGAACAAGGACTCCGAGGCCTTCCAGAAGGGCCGCAGTCCCGTGTCCTGGACCGGCCACTGGTGGTACGGGCACTACACCGAGGCCCACCCGGGCGACGTGGCGATCGTGCCGCTGCCCGACTTCGGCACGGGCAGCGCCACCGGGATGGGGTCCTGGCAGTGGGGCGTTCCCGCGGGCGCGGCCGACGGCGACGCCGTCTGGCGCTTCCTGTCCTTCCTGCTGAGCCCCGACGAAGTGCTGCGGATGACGGACGCCAACGGCGGCATCCCCGCCACCGGCACCGCGATCGAGCGCACCGACGCGTTCGCCGAGGGCGGGCCCGCCCGCCTCTACATAGAGCAGCTGCGCGGCGGCACCGCCCGCCCCCGGCCGCAGACCCCCGCCTACCCGGCGATCACCGACGCCTTCGCCGAGGCGTTCACGAAGATCATGCGGGGAGCGGCGGTACGGCCCGCCCTGGACGAGGCCGTGCGCGCCGTCGACAAGGACCTGGCGGACCACGACCACTACCCCCCGACCGGACCGTGAGGCCCGGCCGTGCTCCGCCCCCCGCCCAGCCGACCGACCCCCGCCCCGCACCCAGCGGCGGAGCCGGCACCCCGCCGCGCCACGGCCGTGGACCCCGTCCCGTTCCTGGCCCGGCTGCGCGTCGGTCCCAAGCTGATGCTGCTCGTCATGCTGCCGGTCACCGTCCTGCTGGCCGTCACGGCGTTCGCCGCCGCCGCCCAGTGGCAGGAGGCGCGGACCCTGGGCGACTTCGACACCGCGATCGAGGTGTCCTTCGAGATCAGCGAGGCCGCCGACGCCGTCGCCCGCGAGCGGATCGTGGCCGTGGAAGCCCGGCTGAACGCCGAACCGGACACCCTGGGCGCGCGGGCTGAGGCCCAGCGGATCACCGACCACGCGCTGCGACGGGCCTTCGAGGAGACCGTCGGCCGGACCCGGTCCGACGACGCCGGGATCCTCGACGCCGTACGCCGTCAACTGCACGCCGTGCGGGTCCAGACGGGCACCGGGTCGCTCCCGGCGCAGACCGTCGCCCAGCGGTACGAGGCCATCGAGAACAAGGTTCTCGACATCGTCGCCGACCTCGAATCCGGGCGTCCCACCAGGGCCTCGGGCCGGGCGGCGGACGCCCACATCGCCATGCTGCGGGCCGTCGCCGCCGCCGAGAGCGAACGCGCGGAGCTCGCCATCCTCTTCCACTCGCCCGGCGACGGACACGCCACCGCCGCCGCCGGCCGCTGGACCGAACTGGAGAAGGCCCAGTTCAGGGCGTTCCAGCAGACCGCGTCGGACACGCTGAAGGCCGAACTGCACACCGTGAAGTTCCGGGCTCCCGGACGCGCGGTCCGTAACGCCCGCGACCTGGTCGCCGACCCCGCCCCCCAGCCCGTCGAATGGCCCTCCTACGACGACTGGCTCAGCGAGTCCGCGCGGTACACCGACGCCCTGCGCGGCATCCGGGACCGGGCCGCCCGGGAACTCGACGACACCGCCCACCGCGACCTGCGCGCCACCCGCGCCCGGACCTACACCGAACTGACGATCTGTGTCGTCGTCCTGGCCCTCGTCACCTTCCTCGCGCTGGCCCTGCGCCGCTCGATCACCCGCCCCCTCGGCCAGGTCTCCGAGGGCGCCCGGGCCCTGTCGGACGGCGACCTCTCGTACGACATCCGCTACGCCGGACGCGACGAACTCGGCGACGTCGCCGACACGTTCCGCGAGCTGCGGGTGACCAGCGAGCGGCTGGCGGGCGAGATCCGGGACATGAACACGGCGATCGACGCGGGCCGGCTCGGACACCGGGCCGACGTCGACTCCTTCGACGGCACCTGGGCCCAGCTGCTGGGCGGGATGAACGGCACCATGGCGTCCTTCGCCGCGGCGCACGGCCGGCGCCGCCGGGCCGAACGGGAACTGGAGGGCATCTTCAACCTCTCCCTGGACCTGCTCTCCATCAGCGGCGTCGACGGCTACTTCAAGCGCGTCAACCCGGCCTTCGAACGCACCCTGGGCTATCCCGTCCGGACCCTGACCTCCCGGCCGTTCCTCGACTTCGTCCACGAGGACGACCGCGACCGCACCCGGGCGGCCGTGGCGCTGCTGGCGAGCGGCGCCGAGGTCGCCGAGTTCGAGAACCGCTACATCCGTGCCGACGGCAGCGAACGCTGGCTCCAATGGAGCGCCCGGTCGGTGCCGGAGGAGGGCCTCATCTACGCCGCCGCCCGCGATGTGACCGAGAGCCGCCGGGCCGCGCTCGAACAGGCCGCGCTGCGTCGGGTCGCCACCGCTGTCGCGCGCGGCGTGCCGCCGTCCGACGTGTTCGCGACGGTCGCGGAGGAGGTCGCCTCGCTGCTGGGGACGGCGGCGGCCGTCATCCGCTACGAGCCCGACGGCAGCGTCAAGGTCCTCGGGATCGCGCACGCGCGCGTGGACGACGGCGACGACTGCCTGACCCGCCGGGGAACGTCCGCCAGGACCATCGACGAGGTCGCCAGGACCCGGCGCGCGGCCCGGTCGGAGACCTCCGTGGGCGCCCCCATCGTCGTCGACGGAAGGATCTGGGGAGTGGTCGTGGCGGCCTCGCTGATCGATCCGCTGCCCCGCGGTGCCGAGGCCCGGCTCGCCGACTTCACCGGACTGATCGCCACCGCGATCGCCAACGCCGACAGCCGCGACCAGCTGACCGCCTCACGCGCGCGCGTGGTGGCCGCCGGGGACGCCTCTCGGCGCCGCATCGAACGCGATCTGCACGACGGCGTCCAGCAGCGGCTGGTCTCCCTCCAGCTGGAGCTGCGGATGACGGAGAGCCTGGTGGACGACGCCTCCTCGGAACTCGCCCGGCGGCTGGACCAGCTGGCCAAGGGCCTGGACGACGCCTTCCAGGACCTGCTCCAGGTGGCCCGGGGTATCCACCCCTCCGTCCTGTCCAAGGGCGGCCTGGGCCCCGCCCTGCGCGCCCTGGCCCGCCGTGCCGCCGTCCCCGTGGAGCTCGACCTCGGCTTCACCCGCACCCGATTCCCCGAACAGGTCGAGGTGGCCGCGTACTACGTCACCTCCGAGAGCCTCACCAACGCCGTCAAGCACGCGCGCGCGAGCGTGGTGACCGTGACGGCCGAGGAACGCTCGGGGGTGCTGGAGCTGATCATCCGGGACGACGGCGTCGGAGGAGCCGAACCCGGCAAGGGATCGGGCCTGATCGGGCTCATCGACCGGGTGGAAGCGATCGGCGGCAGGTTGACGGTCACCAGCCCGCCCGGCGGCGGGACCACGCTGAACGTGCGGCTGCCGGTCAGCCCGCCCGAGGAGGCCGCGACGGCCGTCGCGAAGCGCCCGTGACCGCCCGAAGCGCACGCGGTGAGGCCCGTTCAAGGGGGGAGTCCGGGTCTCGGTACGGGTGTGCGTTCCGGGCGGTCGAATCGGACGGCGGAGACGGCCGTCCGGCTCTGCGGGCATGCGGATGTCTCGCCGTCTCTCGTCAGAGGCGCCGGTTCCCACCCGCGGCTGCGCTTCTTCGAGCATCGCGGCCAAACGTTCAGGTGTCTTCACGGCCCGCCCCCAACTAGGCTTCCTGCTAGCCGTAAGACCGAGTTCAGGCAGGCTGTCGGGACGAACAGGACAGGTCGGGCAAGGGGGAGACCGAGACCATGGAGGCCGATCAGCATCCGGTGCGCGGGCGGGTGGTGCTCGCGGACGACGACGTGCTCCTGCGGGAGGGCCTGGCGAGCCTCTGCGAGCGCGTCGGCTACGAGGTGGCCGGGCAGGCCGGCGATGCCGCCGGGCTGCTGGAGCTGGTGGAGAACGAGCTGCCGGACATCGCGATCGTCGACATCCGGATGCCGCCGACGCAGTCCACGGAAGGGCTGAAGGCCGCGCGGGAGATCCGGGAGCGATATCCGTCGGTCGGGATCCTGGTGCTGTCGGCGTTCGTCGAGGTCGAGGACGCGCTGGAGCTGCTGGCCGGCGGGCGCAGCATCGGATACCTGCTCAAGAGCCGCATCACCGTCGTGGACGAGTTCCTGGAGACACTCGACCGGATCCGGCGCGGGGGATCGGTGGTGGATCCGTCGCTGGTGCAGGAGCTGGTCGCCGCGCAGCGACGCGACGATCCGCTGTCGATGCTCAGCAACCGGGAGCGGGAGGTTCTCGGGCTGATGGCCGAGGGCCGGTCCAACGCCGGGATCGGCCGTCGGCTGTGGGTCACCGAGGGGACGGTCGAGAAGCATGTGCGGAGCATCCTGGGGAAGCTGAGGCTCCCCGAGGAGCCGGACGACCACCGCCGGGTACTGGCCGTGCTGACCTTCCTGGAGACGCGCTAGGGGACGGGATCGGCGCTTGTCCACAGGGCGCCCGGGTTGTCACTCCCCGCCAGTAGGGTGTGGAGCATGGCCGATCCCTCCAGCTACCGCCCCAGTCCGGGGCAGATCCCGGACTCCCCCGGGGTGTACAAGTTCCGTGACGAGCACCGCCGGGTGATCTACGTCGGGAAGGCGAAGAGCCTGCGCCAGCGTCTGGCCAACTACTTCCAGGACCTGGCCGGCCTCCATCCGCGCACCCGCTCGATGGTCACCACGGCCGCCTCCGTGGAGTGGACCGTGGTGTCCACGGAGGTCGAGGCGCTTCAGCTGGAGTACTCCTGGATCAAGGAGTTCGACCCCCGGTTCAACGTCAAGTACCGCGACGACAAGAGCTACCCGTACCTCGCGGTCACGATGAACGAGCAGTACCCGCGCGTGCAGGTGATGCGCGGTCACAAGAAGAAGGGCGTGCGGTACTTCGGGCCGTACGCGCACGCGTGGGCGATCCGGGACACCGTCGACCTGCTGCTGCGCGTCTTTCCCGTGCGCACCTGCTCGGCCGGGGTGTTCAAGAACGCGGCCCGCACCGGCCGCCCCTGTCTGCTCGGCTACATCGGCAAGTGCTCGGCCCCCTGCGTCGACCGGATCTCCGCCGAGGACCACCGCGAACTGGCCGACGAGTTCAGCGACTTCATGGCCGGCCGCACGGGCACCTACATCCGCCGGCTGGAGAAGCGGATGACGGACGCGGCCGAGGAGATGGAGTACGAGCGGGCCGCCCGGCTGCGCGACGACATCGAGGCCCTGAAGAAGGCCATGGAGAAGAACGCGGTCGTGCTCGCCGACGCGACCGACGCCGACCTGATCGCCGTCGCCGAGGACGAGCTGGAGGCCGCCGTCCAGATCTTCCACGTCCGCGGCGGACGGGTGCGCGGCCAGCGCGGCTGGGTCACCGACAAGGTCGAGGCCGTCACCACCGGTGACCTGGTCGAACACGCGCTCCAGCAGCTGTACGGCGAGGAGACCGGCGACTCCGTGCCCAAGGAGGTCCTGGTCCCGGCGCTGCCCGACCCCGTCGGGCCCGTGCAGGAGTGGCTCACCGAGCGGCGCGGGGCCCAGGTGTCCCTGCGCATCCCGCAGCGCGGGGACAAGAAGGCGCTCATGGAGACCGTCGCGCGCAACGCGCAGCAGTCGCTCGTGCTGCACAAGACCAAGCGCGCCTCCGACCTGACCACCCGCTCCCGCGCCCTGGAGGAGATCGCCGAGGCCCTCGACCTGGACAGCGCCCCGCTGCGGATCGAGTGCTATGACATCTCCCACCTCCAGGGCGACGACGTCGTGGCCTCCATGGTCGTCTTCGAGGACGGGCTGGCCCGCAAGAGCGAGTACCGCCGCTTCCAGATCAAGGGCCGGGTCGGGGACACCCAGGTCTGGCACGGCGAGGGCCAGGACGACGTCCGCTCCATGCATGAGGTCATCGCCCGCCGCTTCCGGCGCTACCTCGCGGAGAAGGAGAAGACCGGCGAGTGGGTGGAGGAGGAGAACGCCTTCACCGAGGAGGACGGCCGCCCCAAGCGGTTCGCCTACCCGCCCCAGCTCGTCGTCGTCGACGGCGGACAGCCGCAGGTGGCCGCCGCGCGCCGGGCGCTCGATGAACTGGGCATCGACGACATCGCCGTCTGTGGCCTCGCCAAGCGACTGGAGGAGGTCTGGGTGCCCGGCGAGGACGACCCGGTGGTCCTGCCCCGCACCAGCGAGGGCCTCTATCTGCTCCAGCGCGTGCGCGACGAGGCCCACCGCTTCGCCATCACCTACCAGCGGACCAAACGTGCCAAGCGTTTCCGGGCGAGCCCCTTGGACGACGTGCCCGGCCTCGGGGAGGCTCGCAAGCAGGCGCTGCTGAAGCACTTCGGCTCGCTGAAGAAGCTGCGTTCGGCGACGATCGAGCAGATCTGCGAGGTACCCGGCATAGGGCGCAAGACGGCCGAGACGATCGCCGTGGCCCTCGCCCGGACGGCTCCGGCCGCCCCCGCCGTGAACACGGCGACCGGAGAGATCATGGAGGAAGAGGAGCCCGGTACGACGGCGGACCCCTCTGGGGAGCCCGTGGCCGCGGGCACCCCGGACCGGCGGCGAGGGCAGGAGACATGACCGAGCACGACGAGCGCCCGGGACTCCCGGAACACGCGCAACCCCCGGAGCGCGAAGAGCGTCCGGAGCAACAGCACCACGAGCACACAGCGGAGCGCGGGGAGGCCCACAGCGCGGTGGGCGACGATGTCCCCCGCCCCCCAGCGCCACAGGAAGACGGAGCACACGTGAGTACGGGCATCGAAACAGCCGGGGTCCCCGAGGCGGCCATCCCCGAGCTGGTCATCATCTCCGGCATGTCCGGCGCCGGACGGTCCACGGCCGCCAAGTGTCTGGAGGACCTCGGCTGGTTCGTCGTCGACAACCTGCCACCCGCGCTGATCCCCACCATGGTGGAGCTGGGCGCCCGCTCCCAGGGGAACGTGGTCCGGATCGCGGTCGTCGTCGACGTCCGAGGCCGCCGCTTCTTCGACAACCTGCGTGACTCCCTCTCCGACCTGGAGACGAAGAACGTCACCCGGCGGATCGTCTTCCTGGAGTCCTCCGACGACGCCCTGGTGCGCCGCTTCGAGTCGGTGCGCCGCCCGCACCCCCTCCAGGGCGACGGTCGCATCACCGACGGGATCGCCGCCGAGCGGGAGCTGCTGCGCGAGCTGCGCGGCGACGCCGACCTGGTCATCGACACCTCCAGCCTGAACGTGCACGAACTGCGCGCCAAGATGGACGCCCAGTTCGCGGGCGAGGAGGAGCCCGAGCTGCGGGCGACCGTCATGTCCTTCGGCTTCAAGTACGGCCTCCCGGTCGACGCCGACCTGGTCGTGGACATGCGCTTCCTGCCCAACCCGCACTGGGTCCCCGAGCTGCGCCCGTTCACCGGCCTCAACGAGGAGGTCTCCGCGTACGTCTTCAACCAGCCCGGCGCGAAGGAGTTCCTCGACCGCTACACCGAGCTGCTCCAGATGATCGCCGCCGGCTACCGCCGCGAGGGCAAGCGGTACGTGACCATCGCGGTCGGCTGCACCGGCGGCAAGCACCGCTCGGTCGCCACCTCCGAGAAGCTCGCCGCCCGCCTCGCCTCCCAGGGCGTCGAGACCGTGGTCGTGCACCGGGACATGGGGCGCGAGTGACCGGACCCACCGTGCCGCGGCCGAGCAGACTGAGCAGGCTGCGCCGGGTCGTCCCCGAGGGCCGCGAGAGCAGGCCCGTCGAGGCCCGCGGCGCCCGCCCGCGCCGCCGGGGCGCCCAGCCCAAGGTCGTCGCGCTCGGCGGCGGCATGGGCCTGTCGGCCTCGCTCGCGGCGCTGCGCCGGATCACCGGCGACCTCACCGCCGTCGTCACCGTGGCCGACGACGGCGGCTCCAGCGGACGTCTCCGGGACGAGCTGGGCGTCCTGCCTCCCGGCGATCTACGCAAGGCGCTGGCCGCGCTCTGCGGCGACGACGACTGGGGCCAGACCTGGGCCCGCGTCATCCAGCACCGCTTCCAGTCCCAGGGCGACCTGCACGAGCACGCGGTCGGCAATCTGCTGATCGTGGCCCTGTGGGAGCAGCTCGGCGACCACGTCCAGGCACTCGACCTGGTCGGCAGGCTGCTGGGCGCCCAGGGCCGCGTCCTGCCCATGTCGGCCGTACCCCTGGAGCTCCAGGCCCTGGTCAAGGGCCACGACCCCGCCCGCCCGGACGAGGTCGACACCGTGCGGGGGCAGGCGACCGTCGCGCTCACCCCCGGCGAGGTGCAGTCCGTGCACGTCGTGCCGCACGACCCGCCCGCCGTCCCCGAGGCGGTGACGGCGGTTCGCGACGCCGACTGGGTGGTCCTCGGCCCCGGCTCCTGGTTCTCCTCGGTGATCCCGCACCTGCTCGTGCCCGAGCTGCTCGACGCCCTCACCGAGACCAAGGCCCGGCTCGTGCTGTCGCTGAACCTCGCCCCGCAGCCGGGAGAAACCGATGGCTTCTCCCCGCAGCGTCATTTGGAGGTTTTGGCACGACACGCCCCTAAACTCGCCCTGGACGTGGTGCTGGCCGACGAGGCCGCCGTGCCCGACCGCGACTTGCTGACCGACGCCGCCAAACGGTTCGGCGCCGCGGTCGAGCTGGCGCCGGTTGCCCGGACCGACGGATCTCCGCGGCATGATCCGGAGCTGTTGGCCGCCGCGTACGACCGTATTTTTCGGATGCATGGAAGGATCGGCCCATGGCGATGACGGCAGCGGTGAAGGACGAGATCTCCCGGCTACCCGTCACCCGGACCTGCTGCAGAAAGGCGGAGGTCTCGGCGATCCTGCGGTTCGCGGGCGGGCTGCACCTGGTGAGCGGCCGCATCGTGATCGAGGCGGAGCTGGACACCGCGATGGCGGCCCGCCGCCTCAAGCGGGACATCGCGGAGATCTTCGGGCACGGCTCCGAACTGATCGTGATGGCGCCCGGCGGTCTGCGCCGCGGTTCCCGTTACGTCGTCCGGGTGGTCGCCGGCGGTGACCAGCTGGCCCGCCAGACCGGTCTGGTGGACGGCCGGGGCCGCCCGATCCGCGGTCTGCCGCCCCAGGTGGTCTCCGGTGCCACCTGCGACGCGGAGGCGGCCTGGCGCGGTGCCTTCCTGGCCCACGGCTCGCTCACCGAGCCCGGTCGCTCCTCCTCGCTGGAGGTGACCTGCCCGGGTCCGGAGGCCGCCCTCGCGCTGGTCGGCGCCGCCCGTCGGCTGTCGATCGGGGCGAAGGCCCGCGAGGTGCGGGGAGTGGACCGGGTCGTCGTACGGGACGGGGACGCCATCGGCGCGCTCCTGACCCGGCTCGGCGCCCACGAGTCGGTGCTGGCGTGGGAGGAGCGGCGGATGCGCCGCGAGGTCCGGGCCACCGCGAACCGGCTCGCCAACTTCGACGACGCCAACCTGCGCCGCTCGGCCCGTGCCGCCGTCGCCGCCGGTGCCCGGGTCGGCCGCGCCCTGGAGATCCTCGCCGACGACGTCCCCGAGCACCTCGCGGCCGCCGGACGCCTGCGTATGGAGCACAAGCAGGCATCCCTGGAGGAGCTGGGCGCGCTCGCCGACCCGCCGCTGACCAAGGACGCCGTGGCGGGCCGGATCAGGCGGCTGCTCGCCATGGCCGACAAGCGCGCGTCGGACCTCGGCATCCCGGGGACCGAGGCCAGCCTCACCGAGGAGATGGCCGAGAATCTCGTGGGGTGACAGAACGACCGGAGACCTCCCGGAGATCTCAACTCGCCGGTGCCGAAGCTCATTTGGAGCTGTCGGCACCGGCTTCCGGCTTTCTGCGTGAATTCCGTGATTGGCTGGTGAGGCCTCCTTGACTTGTCCCAGATCTGACATGAGCCTGGCGTCTGTTCGCTACTGGGGCGAACCACTGCAAGGGGGGCTCATGAGACGAAGAGCGAGATCGATCCTCGCTGCCGGCGCGCTCCTGCTGGGCGGTGGTGCGGGACTCGCACCGCTCGCTCAGGCGGCCGAGAACGACGGCTCGGACGCGGAAGAGGTCAAGGTCTTCCGGGCCGAGGTGACGAAGAAGCAGATACCGCTGCTGCTCGCGGCCGGGCAGGACGGGCACGAGCTCAGCGAGCAGGCGCCGGAGAAGGGCACCGCCTCGGTCGAGGTCTACCTCACCGACAAGCAGGCGGACGCCCTGGAGGAGCAGGGCGTCGAGCTGACGGAACACCGCCTCACCAGCAAGGCCGAGGCCCGCGTCGAAGCCGCGGGCGACGGGGTCTACCGCCCCTACAGCGGCGCGGGCAACCTCAAGGAGGAGATCCTCCGGACGGGTCAGGAGCACCCCTCCCTGACCAAGGTGGTCTCCCTCGGCAAGTCCCTGCGGGGCCAGGACATCCTCGCGGTCAAACTGACCAAGAACGCGAAGAAGACCAAGGACGGCGCCAAGCCGTCGGTGCTGTACCTGTCCAACCAGCACGCCCGTGAGTGGATCACGCCGGAGATGACCCGGCGTCTGATGCACCACTACCTGGACAACTACAAGACGGACAAGCGGATCAAGAAGATCGTCGACTCCACCGAGCTGTGGTTCGTGATCTCCGCCAACCCGGACGGCTACGACTTCACCCACCGGGCCGACGGCAACCGCCAGTGGCGCAAGAACCTGCGGGACGTCAACGGCGACAACGCCATCACCGTCGGCGACGGCGTCGACCTCAACCGCAACTTCGCCTACAAGTGGGGCTACGACAACGAGGGTTCCTCCCCGTTCCCCACCAGCGAGACCTACCGCGGCGACGGCCCGAACTCGGAGCCCGAGACCAAGGTCCTGGACGCCTTCGAGAAGCGCATCGGCTTCGAGTACGGCATCAACTACCACTCGGCCGCCGAACTCATCCTCTACGGCGTCGGCTGGCAGGTGGCCAGCCCCAGCCCGGACGACGTGCTCTACAAGTCGCTGGCCGGCACCCCGGAGAACCCCGCGATCCCCGGCTACCACCCGCAGCTCTCCTCCGAGCTGTACACGACGAACGGCGAGGCGAACGGCCACGCCTCCAACGTCAACGGCGCGGCGTTCTTCACCCCCGAGATGTCGACCTGCCAGACCGCGTCGAACATCGACCCGGACGACGCCTGGAAGCCCGAGGACTGCGCCTCGGTCTTCACGTTCCCGGACGACGAGAAGCTGATCCAGCAGGAGTTCGAGAAGAACATCCCGTTCGCGCTCTCCGTCGCCGAGTCCGCGGTCAAGCCCGACCAGCCGAAGTCCTCGGTCGGCATCGACGCCCCCGACTTCACCCCGGCCGCCTTCACCACGTCGTACTCGCGCGGCGCCGACCAGACGATCTCCGTCGTCGCCCGCAAGTCCGTGCGCGACAAGGAGCTGAGGTACCGGATCAACGGCCGCGGCCCCACGTACGACCAGACGCTCAAGGCGTGGAAGGGCGGCGAGACGTTCGGCGGCGCGGACAACCTGTACTTCGACGAGTACCGGGCCAAGGTGCAGGACGGCGAGCCGGGCGACAAGGTCGAGGTCTGGTTCACCGGTGAGACCAGGAGCGGCAAGCCCACGAAGAGCGAGCGCTTCACCTACACGATCGCCGAACGCCCCAAGGCCGACACGCTCGTCGTCGCCGAGGAGGGCGCGACCGCGACCCAGACGCAGGTCTATGTGGACGCGCTGAAGGCCAACGGCAAGAAGGCGCTCGTCTGGGACGTCGCGCCCCAGGGCGCGCCCGACGCGCTCGGCGTACTGAAGCACTTCAAGCAGGTCGTGCACTACACGGGCGCCGTCCGGCCGGGCGTCGCCACCCAGCTCGCCCTGCGCGCCTATCTCAACGAGGGCGGCAAGCTGATCGAGGCGGGCGAGAGCGCCGGCGGCTCCGTCGACCTCGGCGGCGGCACCCTGTCGAACGATTTCAGCCAGTACTACCTGGGTGCCTACAGCCGTACCTCCCTGCCGAACGCCACCGCCTTCGCCGGTCTCGCGAAGCTCGACGGCTTCTCGGGAACCCTCGGCGACGCGCCCGGCAACCCGCTGAACACCGCCGGATCGTTCGGCGTCACCTCCGACGCGCTGCCCGTGGAGACGTTCCCGCAGTTCGCGAGCGCCGGCGCGGGCCAGTACCCCGGGACGGTCAACCCGTACGGCCCCTACGAGGGCGCGTCCATGGCGGCCGCCACGCACACCGACTACGCGTGGAACCGCCTCACCCGCACCGTCGACCTCACCTCGGTCACCGCGGCGGACAAGCCGACCCTGCGCACCCAGCTGCTGTGGAGCACGGAGGAGGGCTACGACCACGCCCTCCTGGAGGCGCACACCGTCGGGGCGGACGACTGGACGACGCTGCCGGACACCGGCGGCGCCACCTCCACCGCCGTGCCCACCGAGTGTGAGGCCGGGTTCTTCGTCCAGGGTCACCCGGCGCTGAAGCGGTATCTGACCGTGGGCTCCGGGGGCTGCACGCCCAGCGGCACCAGCGGCTCCTGGAACAGCTTCACCGGGGCCTCGGACGGCTGGCAGCAGGTCGAGTTCGACCTGTCCGCGTACGCCGGCAAGAAGGTCGAGGTGTCGCTCAGCTATGTCACCGACCCCGGCAGCGGCGGCCGCGGTCTCCTCGCCGACAACGCCACCGTCGTCATCGGCGGCACGCCCGGCACGGTCGAGGGCTTCGAGACCTCGCTCGGCGCCTGGAGCACCCCCGGCCCGCCGGCGGGCAGCCCGGCCGTCGTGAAGGACTGGGGGCTGTCGGGTGAACTGTTCAAGACCTTCGGCGCGGTCACCACGGACGACACGGTGCTGCTGGGCTTCGGTCTGGAGCAGGTCGTCTCGGCGGCCGACCGCAAGGCACTGGTCGGCAAGGCGCTGGCGGCGCTGAGGAACTGAGCGCCGACTGGGCCGAACGGCTGAGGAACGACCTCGTGGGCGGCCCTCCGGACGTCTGAAATCAGATGATCGGGGGGCCGCTCAAAAGGTAATCACCTTGTAAAACCCGGGCGGTCCGTACCCCTACCGGTGAGTACGGACCGCACCGGCATGTATAGGGCATCTCGATGTCACTCGACGGGTGTCGGGGAGGTAGGGTCGTAGGCGGTCGGGGACATCCCATACAGCTCGCCGGCACTGAGCCGGCGTACCAACGAGGAGATCGGTTCGTGACGATCCGCGTAGGCATCAACGGCTTTGGCCGCATCGGTCGTAACTACTTCCGCGCGCTGCTGGAGCAGGGTGCGGACATCGAGATCGTGGCTGTCAACGACCTGGGTGACACCGCGACCACCGCTCACCTGCTGAAGTACGACACCATCCTGGGCCGTCTCAAGGCCGAGGTGTCGCACACCGCCGACACGATCACCGTGGACGGCCACACCATCAAGGTCCTCTCCGAGCGCAACCCCGCGGACATCCCGTGGGGCGAGCTGGGCGTCGACATCGTCATCGAGTCCACCGGCATCTTCACGAAGAAGGCCGACGCCGAGAAGCACCTCGCCGGCGGCGCCAAGAAGGTCCTCATCTCGGCTCCGGCCAAGGACGAGGACATCACCATCGTGATGGGTGTCAACCAGGACAAGTACGACCCGGCGAACCACCACGTCATCTCCAACGCCTCCTGCACCACCAACTGTGTGGCGCCGATGGCCAAGGTCCTCGACGAGAACTTCGGCATCGTCAAGGGTCTGATGACGACGGTCCACGCCTACACCAACGACCAGCGCATCCTGGACTTCCCGCACTCGGACCTGCGTCGCGCCCGCGCCGCCGCCGAGAACATCATCCCGACCACCACGGGTGCCGCGAAGGCCACCGCGCTGGTCCTGCCGCAGCTGAAGGGCAAGCTCGACGGCATCGCGATGCGCGTCCCGGTCCCGACCGGCTCGGCCACCGACCTGGTCGTCACGCTGCAGCGCGAGGTCACCAAGGACGAGGTCAACGCCGCGTTCAAGAAGGCCTCCGAGGACGGCGACCTCAAGGGCTACCTGGCCTACACCGAGGACCCGATCGTCTCCTCGGACATCGTCAGCGACCCGGCCTCCTGCACCTTCGACTCCTCCCTGACCATGGTCCAGGAGGGCAACTCGGTGAAGATCCTCGGCTGGTACGACAACGAGTGGGGCTACTCCAACCGCCTCGTCGACCTCACGGTCTTCGTCGGCGGCCAGCTCTGATCGGCAGAGCGGGCACTTCCGTGTGAGAGCAGGGCTCGGGCGGCGCAAGGACGCGTCGCCCGAGCCCTGACTCACGTACACAAGCTGTTCCTCCTACGATCACGAGCACCACAAGTCCTCCTCGGGAGCCCTCTCCATGAAGACGATCGACGAGCTCCTCGCCGAGCCAGTCGCCGGCCGGCGGATCTTCGTCCGCGCCGACCTCAACGTGCCGCTCGCCGGCACCACCATCACCGACGACGGCCGGATCCGCGCCGTCCTGCCCACCGTGAAGGCACTGGCCGAGGCGGGCGCCCGCGTGGTCGTCGCCTCGCACCTGGGCCGCCCCAAGGGCGCCCCGGACCCGGCCTTCTCCCTCGCCCCGGCCGCCGCCCGCCTCGGTGAACTCCTCGGCGCCGACGTGGCGTTCGCGACCGACACGGTCGGCGAGTCCGCCACCGCCACGGTCGCCGGTCTGACCGACGGTCAGGTCGCGGTCATCGAGAACCTCCGCTTCAACGCCGGAGAGACGAGCAAGGACGACGCCGAGCGCGGCGCCTTCGCCGATCAGCTGGCCGCCCTCGCGGACGTCTACGTCGGCGACGGCTTCGGCGCGGTGCACCGGGGGCACGCCTCGGTCTTCGACCTCCCGGCCCGGCTGCCGCACTACGCCGGGTACCTCATCGCCACCGAGGTCGGCGTCCTGAGGAAGCTCACCGACGACGTCCAGCGGCCCTACGTGGTCGCCCTCGGCGGCGCCAAGGTCTCCGACAAGCTCGCCGTCATCGACCAGCTGCTCGGCAAGGCCGACCGCATCCTCATCGGCGGCGGCATGGCCTACACCTTCCTCAAGGCCAAGGGCCACGAGATCGGCAGCTCGCTCCTGCAGGAGGACCAGCTCGACGCGGTCACCGAGTACCTGGAGCGGGCGGAGAAGACCGGTGTCGAGCTGGTCCTGCCCGTCGACGCCGTCGTCGCGCCCGCCTTCCCGGACCTGAAGAGCAAGGCCCCGGCCGACGCCACCTCGGTCGCGGCGGACGCCATGCCCACCGATCAGATGGGCCTGGACATCGGTCCGGAGTCCCGCAAGCTCTACGCCTCGAAGATCGCGGACGCCGCCACCGTCTTCTGGAACGGCCCCATGGGCGTCTTCGAGCACCCCGATTTCGCCGAGGGCACCAAGGCCGTCGCCCAGGCGCTCCTCGACTCGGACGCCTTCACGGTCGTCGGCGGTGGCGACTCCGCCGCGGCCGTACGGATCCTGGGCTTCGACGAAAACGCATTCGGCCACATCTCTACCGGTGGCGGCGCCTCCCTCGAATACCTCGAGGGCAAGACGCTCCCCGGCCTCGCCGCACTGGAGGACTGACCCTCAATGAGCACGCGTACGCCCCTGATGGCGGGCAACTGGAAGATGAACCTCAACCACCTCGAGGCCATCGCCCACGTCCAGAAGCTCGCCTTCGCCCTCGCCGACAAGGACTACGAGGCCTGTGAGGTCGCGGTCCTGCCGCCCTTCACCGACCTGCGCTCGGTCCAGACCCTGGTCGACGGCGACAAGCTCAAGATCAAGTACGGCGCCCAGGACCTCTCGGCCCACGACTCCGGCGCCTACACGGGCGAGATCTCCGGCCCGATGCTGGCCAAGCTCAAGTGCACGTTCGTGGCGGTCGGCCACTCCGAGCGCCGCCAGTACCACGACGAGACCGACGAGATCGTCAATGCCAAGGTCAAGGCCGCCTTCAAGCACGGCCTCACCCCGATCCTGTGCGTCGGCGAGGAGCTGGAGGTCCGCGAGGCGGGCAACCACGTCTCCCACACCCTCGCGCAGGTCGAGGGCGGCCTGAAGGACGTTGCCGCCGAGCACGCCGAGACCGTCGTCATCGCCTACGAACCCGTCTGGGCCATCGGCACCGGCAAGGTCTGCGGCGCCGAGGACGCCCAGGAGGTGTGCGCGGCCATCCGCGGCAAGCTCGCCGAGCTGTACGGGCAGGAGCTGGCCGACCGGGTCCGCATCCAGTACGGCGGCTCCGTCAAGGCCGGGAACGTCGCCGAGATCATGGCCCAGGCCGACATCGACGGCGCCCTCGTCGGCGGTGCCTCGCTGGACGCCGACGAGTTCGTCAAGATCGTGCGCTTCCGCGACCAGTGAGTCACCGGATCGGAGCGCCCCGGCGGCGAACCGAAGACCAGTGAGTAGGCGGTAGCAGCGAGACGTCGTACTCTTGCGGGGACCGGCCGCCGCGGCCGGTCCCCGCAGTCCATCAGAATCCGAGGAAGTTGGTCCAGCCGTGGTTATGGGGTTCTCGATCGCCCTGATCGTCTTCAGCCTGCTGATGATGCTGCTGGTGCTGATGCACAAGGGCAAGGGCGGCGGCCTCTCCGACATGTTCGGTGGCGGTATGCAGTCCTCCGTCGGCGGCTCCTCGGTCGCCGAGCGCAACCTCGACCGGATCACCGTCGTGGTCGGTCTGCTCTGGTTCGCGTGCATTGTCGTACTCGGCATCCTGATGAAGGTCAACAACTGACCCTCAGGCCGACACCGGCGAACAACGCGTCACGGACGCACCATTCCGCACGTAAAGCCCCATGCCGGGTACGCGACTTCGAGCGCGGCCTATCATGGGGCTTGCGTCTGTGGGCGGGATGTAACTCCAATCACTGGACGCGCGTTGGGCCTTACGTAGACTGAGGCGCTCGCAGCGAAGCGAAACGCCGACTCGCTTCGCCGCACCATCACGCAGGGAGTTACGACCGTGGCAAGTGGCAACGCGATCCGAGGAAGCCGGGTCGGGGCGGGGCCGATGGGCGAAGCCGAGCGCGGCGAGTCCGCACCCCGGCTGCGCATCTCCTTCTGGTGCTCCAACGGACACGAGACCCAGCCGAGCTTCGCCAGCGACGCACAGGTCCCCGACACCTGGGACTGCCCGCGCTGCGGCTTCCCGGCCGGACAGGACCGGGACAACCCGCCGGACCCACCGCGCACCGAGCCCTACAAGACGCACCTCGCGTACGTCCGTGAGCGGCGCAGCGACGCGGACGGCGAGGCGATCCTCGCCGAGGCGCTCGCCAAACTGCGGGGCGAGATCTAGCAAGTGACACCGGCCGGGCACCGAGGGTGCCCGGCCGGATGTGTTCGGGGCGGTCGACCTGCTCGCCGCCGCCTTCTTCGTCCTGTCCGTCGTCGCGCTGACACCGGTGCTCCAGGCGGACGTATCTGTTGTTGTGCCGTACGACCGGGGTACGACAGCTCGTGTTCCGTCGTGATCAATTAGGTTGGAACGGCAGCGGGGCAAGGTACGCAGGCAGGACCAGGTAGGAAAGAAGGCTGAAGTCCGAGATGAACGCAGAAAGCCGTACCAGGCTCAACCAGACGCCCGAGTGGACCGCGCTGGCCGAGCACCGGGAGCAGCAGGGCGACGTCCAGCTGCGCGAGCTGTTCGCGGCCGATCCGGGACGCGGCGCCGGGTACACACTGGAGGTCGGCGATCTGCACGTCGACTACTCCAAGCATCTGGTCACCGACGAGACACTGCGGCTGCTGCGCGAGCTGGCCGCCGCGACCGACGTGTTCGGGCTGCGGGACGCCATGTTCCGCGGCGAGAAGATCAACACCACCGAGGACCGTGCCGTCCTGCACACCGCGCTGCGCGCCCCGCGCGACGCGGTGATCGAGGTCGACGGCGAGAACGTGGTGCCCGGTGTGCACGCCGTGCTCGACAAGATGGCCGGCTTCGCCGAGCGCATCCGCTCCGGTGAGTGGACCGGCCACACGGGCAGGCGCATCAAGAACGTCGTCAACATCGGGATCGGCGGCTCCGACCTCGGCCCGGCGATGGCGTACGAGGTGCTGCGCTCCTACACCGACCGCGATCTGACGGTCCGTTTCGTGTCCAACGTGGACGGGGCCGATCTGCACGAGGCGGTGCGGGACCTGGACGCCGCGGAGACGCTGTTCATCATCGCCTCCAAGACGTTCACCACGATCGAGACGATCACCAACGCGACCTCCGCGCGCGACTGGCTGCTCACCGAGCTGAAGGCCGGCCCCGAGGCCGTCGCCAAGCACTTCGTGGCGCTCTCGACCAACGCCCAGAAGGTGTCGGACTTCGGTATCGACACGGCCAACATGTTCGAGTTCTGGGACTGGGTCGGCGGGCGGTACTCCTACGACTCGGCGATCGGGCTGTCCCTGATGATCGCGATCGGTCCCGACCGCTTCCGGGAGATGCTCGACGGGTTCCACCTCGTCGACGAGCACTTCCGCACGGCACCCGCCGAGTCCAATGTGCCGCTGCTGCTGGGCCTGTTGGGGATCTGGTACGGCAACTTCCACGACGCCCAGTCGCACGCCGTGCTGCCGTACAGCCACTACCTGTCCAAGTTCACGGCCTACCTCCAGCAGCTGGACATGGAGTCCAACGGCAAGTACGTGGGCCGGGACGGGGTGCCGGTGGAGTGGCAGACCGGGCCGGTGGTCTGGGGCACGCCGGGGACGAACGGGCAGCACGCGTACTACCAGTTGATCCACCAGGGCACGAAGCTGATCCCGGCGGACTTCATCGGATTCGCCGAGCCGGTCGGTGAGCTCAGCGACCCGCTCAAGGCCCAGCACGACCTCCTGATGGCCAACTTCTTCGCGCAGACCCAGGCGCTGGCCTTCGGCAAGACGCCGGAGGAGGTGCGGGCGGAGGGCGTGCCGGAGGAACTGGTGCCGCACAAGACGTTCAAGGGCAACCACCCGACGACCACGATCCTGGCCAAGGAGCTGACCCCGTCGGTCCTCGGCCAGCTCATCGCGCTGTACGAGCACAAGGTGTTCGTCCAGGGTGCCGTCTGGAACATCGACTCCTTCGACCAGTGGGGTGTCGAGCTGGGCAAGGTCCTCGCCAAGCGCGTCGAGCCGGCGCTCACGGAAGGCGCCGAGGTGCCGGGTCTGGACGAGTCCACGAAGGCCCTGGTCGCCAAGTACCGGGCGCTGCGCGGGCGGAGCTAGCGGGATGTGGGGTGGGGAAACGGGCGGCCGCGCGACGTCCGCTTCCCCACCCGGTTCCGGTGGGCCTCAGTGGCCCATGCCGGCGCCCCCGTCGACCGGGATCACGGCGCCGCGTACGTAACCCGCGCCGGCCAGGAAGGCCACCGCGTCGGCGACCTCCTCCGGGGTGCCCAGGCGCCCTGCGGGGGTGGTGCTCAGCAGTGCGCGGCGCTGTTCCGGGGTGAGGGCGCGGCTCATGTCCGTGTCCGTGAGCCCCGGGGCGACGACGTTGCAGGTGATGTCCCGGGGACCGAGCTCCCGCGTGAGGGAGCGGGCGAAGCCGACGAGGCCGGCCTTCGCCGCCGCGTAGTTGGTCTGGCCCGGCGAACCGTTCAGGGCGGCCGTGGACGAGATCAGCACGATCCGGCCGTGGCCCACCCGCAGCATGCCGCGCACCGCCCGCTGCGTGACCCGGAAGGCCCCGGTGAGGTCGGTGTCGACGACGGAGGTGAAGTCCTCCTCGGACATCCGCAGCAGCAGCCGGTCCCGGGCGGCGCCCGCGTTGGCGACCAGGACGGTGACCGGGCCGTGGGCCGTCTCGGCCTCCTTGAACGCCTGGTCGATCCCGCCGCCGTCGGTCACGTCGCACCGTATGGAGAGGAAGCCCTCGGAGGCGGGCGGCGCGTCGTTGCGGTAGGTCACCGTCACCCGGTCCCCGGCCCCGGCGAAGCGGCGGGCTATGGCGAGTCCGATGCCTCTGTTGCCACCGGTGACGAAGACCGAGCGGGGGGTGGGCCGTGTCATGGAATGCTCCCTTCTGGTATGTGCGGGGGCTCAGGTTCGTCGGTGTACGTGGCTCGGGTTCGTCGGTGTACGTGCGGAGCTCAGGTGTGTCGTCGGGGGTGGCCCGGCGGGGAGCGCAGGCCCGCCACCGCCACCGCGCAGCCGACGAGGGCGAGGGCGGCGACGGAGAGCGTTGCCGCGTACATGGCGTCGAGGAAGGCGCGGTCGGCCGTGGTCGCCAGGGAGGGCAGGTTCAGGGAGTCGGCCAGGGAGCGGGCGGCCTCGGCGGAGGTGCGGGCCTGTTCCTCGGCGGCGGGCGACAGGCCCTGGGTGGGGGAGGGCAGTTCTGCGTCGGCCATCCGGTGCCGGTAGACCGCCGAGAGGATCGAGCCGGCCATGGCCACGCCCAGGGTGCCGCCCACCTGCCGGGTGACGCTGTTGACGGCGGAAGCGGCGCCGGCGAGCTGGGGCGGCACCCCGCGCATCATCACGGCCGTGACCGGGGTACCGACCAGACCCATGCCGAAGCCCTGGATCCACAGCAGTGCGGCGACGCACCAGAGCGGGGTCCGCCCGTCGAGCCAGGCGTACGCGACATAGGTGACGGCGGTGGCCAGGACCCCGGCGGCGACGGTCCAGCGGGCCGACAGCCGACGGCTCAGCGCCGGAGAGGCCTGGCTGCCCAGGACGATGCCGATCGCGGCGGCGATCATGACCGTCCCGGCGTCGGCGGGGGAGAGGCCCCGGGGGCCCTGGAGATAGAAGGCCGCGTAGAACAGGTGACCGGCCAGCGCCATGAAGGCGATCAGCAGGACCACGCTGCCGGCCGTGAAGCCGGGCTGCCGGAACAGCCGCAGATCCAGGCTGGGCGTCGCGGACCTGCGCTGACCGGCGACGAAGACGGTCAGCACCACACCGCCCAGCACCAGGGGCAGCAGCACGTGCGGGCCGTACCAGGCGCTGCCGCCGCCGAGTTCGATGATGCCGTAGACCACCCCGCCCAGGCCGAGCACCGACAGGACGAGACCGGGCAGGTCGAGCACACGGCGTCGGGAGCCGCCCAGGTCGGGGACGACGGCCAGGACCGCCGGCAGGCACAGGGCGACGATCGGCACGTTGACCAGGAACACCGAGCCCCACCAGAAGTGGCTGAGCAGTGCCCCGCCCACGACCGGGCCGATGGCCACGCCGAGACCGCTCGACGAGCTCCAGATCGCGATCGCCCGGGTGCGTTTCTCCTCCGGGGTGCTCTGCACGATGACCGTCAGCGTCGCCGGCATCAACAGGCCGCTGCCCGCGCCCATGAAGGCGCGGGCCACGATCAGCCACGCCGGGCTGTCCACGAACGCGCCCGCACCGGAGGCCACGCCGATCAGCGCGAGCCCGGCGAGCAGGGTGTTCCGGGGGCCGAAACGGTCCGCGAGCGCGCCGCCCGCGAAGAGGGTGCAGGCGACGACCAGGGTGTAGGCACTCGCCACCCACTCCAGTTCGCCGGGGGTGGCGCCCAGGCCGGCCACCGGGTCGGCGAGGGTGGTGACGGCCACGTTGAGGATCGAGGTGTCCAGCCAGATCAGCATCTGCGCGCAGACCACGACCACGAGGACCGGCCAGGAGCGGGTGGGTGGGGCGTCCTGCGGGGTCCCGGTCGTCCGGCTCACGGTGCTCACAGGGTTCCTCCGCCGGTCGTCTCGTGGTCGCGCACGTCGTCGTATCTGCGCAGGGCGCGGTCGATCAGGGCGTCGGCCGCGCCGGTGTAGCGGGCCGGGTCGAGCAGTTCCGCCAGGTGGGCGGAGGGCAACCGGGCGGACAGCTCGGGGTCGGCGATCAGCAGTTCGCTCAGGGGCCGGCCGGTGTCGGCGGCCTCGGCCGACGCGGCGGTCAGCAGCTTCTTCGCGCGGGCCTTGCCGAGCGCCGGGGCCAGGGCCACGGCCAGCCGTTCGGCGACGATGGCACCTCCGGTCAGATCGAGGTTGGCCCGCATGCGCTCCGGGTGGACGACCAGGCCCTCCGCCAGCTCGACGGCGGTGTGCGCGGCCCCGCCCGCCAGCCGCAACGCCTCCCGCAGCGGCTGCCATTCGGCGTGCCACGCCCCGGCGGGCCGTTCGTCCTCGGCGAGCAGACACTGCGCCAGCACGAGCGCGTGCGCGGGTACCTGCCGGGCGGCCGACACGATCAGGGTGGCCAGCGCGGGATTCCGCTTCTGCGGCATGGCCGAGGAGGCCCCGCGTCCGGCCGCCGCCGGCTCTGACAGCTCACCGATCTCGGTACGGGACAGCGTCTGCACGTCCAGCGCGAACTTCCCGAGCGCCCCGGTGACGAGCTGCAGCACGGCCCCGAGCTCGGCGACGGGGGTGCGGACGGTGTGCCAGGGGAGGGTGGGTTCGGCGAGGCCCAGAGCCGAGGAGAAGGGGCCCAGCAGCTCCAGACCGCCCGCGTCGGGGGTGCGATCGGCCCTCGCGGGCCCGCGGCCGTCCCTCTCCCGGCGGCCCGCGCGGTCCACCACCGCGTACTCCCGGTACGCGGCCAACGTCCCACCCGCTCCGCCCAGTTGAGCCGGAAGCCCGGACGCCACCGTCCGCACCCGTACCGCCGCGTCGACCACCAGCTCCAGCCACCCCGCGGCCTTCAGCCCGAAGGTCGTCGGCACGGCGTGCTGGGCCAGGGTGCGCCCGGCGAGGACGGTGTGCCGATGAGCGTCGGCCAGTGCGGCGAAGGCCGCGGCGACACGAGACAGGTCCCCGCCGATCAGCCCGAGGACCCGGCGGGCGATCACCATCGCCGCCGAGTCCAGGATGTCCTGACTCGTGGACCCCCGGTGCACATACTCCGCGGCGCCCGGATCCTGCGCGGCGACGACCTCGGTGAACGCGGTCACCAGCGCGACCACCGGATTGGCGGCGGCCCGGGCGGCACGGGCCAGGGCGGGCAGGTCGAGCCGTTCCACCCGGGCCGCCGAGGCGATCGTCTCCACCACGGCCGCCGGTGTCAGCCCGACCGCGTGCTGGGCGCGGGCCAGCGCCACCTCGGCGTCCAGCATGGCCTGCAGCCACGCCTCGTCGGTCACCTCCGCCGCGGCGGGCGTACCGGCCCAGGTGGGGGCGAGCAGGCCCGCGTCGGTGCCCACGGACATCGCGTTCACGCTCCTCGACTCCCTCCACCTGCTGTCCGGCCTGCCGCCGGGGCGAGCCCGAGCGCCGCCCGGGCGATCGCGTCCGCGTCCTCCAGCGTCACCGAGCCCACGCCGGGCCTGATGCCGACCGCCGTCACCCAGCGCACGCCCTCCACCGGCACCCCGAAGGCATACCGGCGCGGATGCGGTCGGCCCCCGGCGTCCACGAGCCGGGGCGGGCCGTCGGTCACCGCCAGCCCGCCGGGCTCGTACCCCGCGTCGCCGCCGAGCCGGTACGGCGCGCACGCACCGGCCCGGAACAGCGCCCGCAGCAGCGGGTCGGTGCTGCGCCGCAGATCGACGGCGGGCAGCCGCGCCTCGATCAACGCGGCGACCCGGACCGGGGGTTCGTCCACCAGCTCCGCGTCCACCAGGAAGCAGCCCGGGCCGGGGCCGCCTCCGTCGGAACCGGGTCCGTCGGAACCAGGTCCGTCAGGGCCGGGTCCCTCGGGACCGGGTTCACCGGGACCGCCGTCGGACGACCAGGCCCGGACGCGGATGCCCGGGCCCAGCACGTGCAGCACGTCCGCCTCGATCAGCGCGATCAGCTGCTCGATCCGGAAGGCGGGCGGGCCGATCGAGGTGAAGGCGTTCAACGGGGTGTACCAGTCGTCGAGTTCGGCGCGGTACGAGTCGCCGGAGACCCCACCGTGGTCGACGACGAGCCGGATCTCGTTGCGGAGGTCCCGCAGTGCGTCCAGCGCGGCCTTCAGCGGACCGCTCACATTGCCCAGGCGGGCCTCGGCGACATCCCGGCGCAGATGGTCCAGCAGCCACTGCCGGAAGTCGGCCCGGTCGCTGAACATCCGCTCGCCGTAGGGCTGTTCGATCCGCGCCCAGTCCCACCGCTCGTCGGCCGGGACGCCGTGCTCGTCGAGCAGAGCCGCCTCCGCGCCCTCGTCACCCGGGGCCGCGAGGTACGACCGTACGAACGCCGCGGCCGCCTCCGGCCCCCGGGTGGCGCGGATGCGGGCCTCGTGGTGGACGGTCCGTACCTCGCGGTCGACGAGGGGCCAGAGGGCGTCGCGGAAGCCGAGGGGGTGGCCGGCGGTCACGCGGTGCCGTAGCTCCGCGATGACGTCCGGCGTCAGGAAGCGCGGCTCGTGGCGGCCGAGGGCGCCCTTCTCGTTCTCGCCCCGGGCGTGGTACGGGACGCCACGCCGCGAACCGGCGTACAGGACGGGCTCGTTGCCGCTCGGCAGATAGACGAGACCGGACTCGCCCTCCTTGAACGTGCCGCCGCGACCCTCGGTGAGCAGGGCCAGGCAGTCGAAGAAGTTCAGGCCCAGGCCGCGCAGGGCGACCGGGGTGCCCGGGGCGATGCCGCTCAGGTCGATGTCGGCCGGATTGGCGGGGGCCACGTAGGTGAGGCCGTGGCGGTCGGCGAAGGAGCGCAGCGCGCGTTCCTCCGGCGACGGGGTCAGGGTGCCGTGGCCGAGGGCCAGCACCACGCCGGACAGTCCGGTCAGCCGTTCGCCGTTCGCCAGGGTCACCGTCTGCGGCCCGTCCGGGATGTCCTCGCCGAGGCCGATCGCGGTGGTCCGGTGCGTGTGGACGGTGACATGGGCGGGAGCCGTGCGTAACAGGTGGCTGAGGACCCACTCCAGGTAGTGGCCGTGGAACGCGCGGGTCGGATAGGTGTCCGGGCCGAGCCGTCGGGCCTCGACCAGGACGCGGGCCGGGAGATCGTGGCCGACGCCCCCGTCCCGGACCGCGCACGCCCACTCGTACAGGCTGGGGCCCGGCACCGTCGGCCCCGCGCAGTCCACGCTCGCGTCGGTGAACAGGGTCACCTGGGAGGCGACCGTGTTCATCAGCAGTTCGCCCGGCTGGTCCGTCCGCCAGACCGCGCCCGCGCCCGGCGGGTACGGGTCCACGAGGTGCACCTCGACCGGCCGGACCATCCCCCCGGCGTTGGCACAGATCCGCTCCAGCACGGACAGCCCCCGGGGGCCGGCACCGACCACACAGACGGTGAGGGGGCCGTCGGGGCCGGGGCCGGGGGCGCCGGGCGGTGCGGCGGCCGTGTCGGTCCCGCCGGGCAGGGGCGTGTCGGGTGCGGCGGTCTCGTCGGGGCCGGTCATTCCTGACCCAGTCCGTCGCGCCAGCTCGGTCTGGCCGGCTTCCAGCCGAGCGCCGTGCGGGCCCGGTCGTTGGCGGCGCCGTGCGCCGAGGTGAGCTGGTGGGCCATGAACCAGCCGAGGAGACGGGGCGCGAGGGCCGCGGGGACCGTGCGCGGGGAGGGCGCGGCGAGCATCCGGGCGAGGTGGGGCAGCCACTGCGCGGCCGGCGCCGGATCGGCGTCCGTCACATGGAACACCCCGCTCGCGTCGGCCTCGACGGCCGTCACCGCTGCCCCCACGGCGTCCTCGACGTGCAGGAACGACATGATCCCCGCCCCGCTGCCCGGCAGCGGCAGCCGCCCGGCCCGAACGGAGTGCGCGGTCGCGCCGGTACGGGCGTACGCGGTGCGGGGGCCGTACAGCGTGCCGTAGCGCAGCACCACGCCCTCCAGGCCGTTGTCCCGGTCCGTCACCCGCTGTTCCAGCTCGGCGACGGCCCGCACGGTCGAGGCCCAGCCGGGGTCGGGGGCGTCCACGTACAAGGGCGCGTCCTCGTCGAGGACCGGGTCCCCGGCCGGGGCGGCGGCGAACGCGATGGACTGGGCGACCAGTCGGCGTGCGCCGGCCGCGCGGGCCGCCTCGACCAGATGGGCGGTGCCCTCGGTGCGCAGCCGGGCGGTGAGGGCGAAGGCCCCCGGCGGGTCGTCGCGCAGCAGCCGCAGCGCCGTCATCTGGTGGACGACGACCTCGGGCCGGGCGGCCGACACCGCCGCCAGCACGGCCTCACGGTCCAGGGCGTCGGCGACCACCACCTCGTCCGCCTCCGGGACCCGGTCCCTGGACCTCTGCCGGACCAGTGCGCTCACCTGGTGGCCCCGGGCCCGTAACGCGCCCACCAGCGGATGGCCGACCACTCCGGTGGCCCCGGCGACGAGTACACGCATGCCTCAGCCCTCCGAACCGGGTGCGACGGGAGCGGCGACGCGCATCAGCAGACGGCACGCCGCGTCGCCGTTCCGCAGACAGCTCTCGGCCCTGTTCTCCGTGAGGGTCACGCCGAGCCCCTCGGACCAGCCGGCGTGGACGGCCGTGCACGGGCAGCGGTAGCCCTCCAGGGAACCGGCCATCCGGACCATCGTGATCGCGAAGTTCCGCTTCAGCGTCAGCACGATCAGGTCGTCGTCCTCGACCTCGGTGGCGGCGTTGCGCAGCTCCGGCGGGAACATCCGGTCGCCGCAGTCGTCGTAGCGGCGGCGCAGCTCCTCCAGGTCCTTGCGGACGTCACCGGTGTCGGGGAGCGGCCCGTACAGCCGGGCGACCCGCTGCCCGACGTGCAGGGCGACCTTCCCCATCGCCTCCGCGTTGATCTCGTTCGCGGCCTCCTGCCCGAACCGCGCGGCCACGCCCTGGTACCAGTTGGCGTCGTGCTGCCACCACAGCCGGTACGCCTCGCTCGCGCGGGCGCGGTGGTTGACTCCGTCGCCGCCGGCCGCGCCCCCGGTCGCTGTCGTCGTCGTGCTCATGCGTGCTGCTCCTCGGCGGCGACGGTGTCGGCCATGTCGGCGGCCAACCGGTCGCGCATCACTCGTTTGAGAACCTTGCCGGTGGCCCCCTTGGCCACGTCGTCGGGCTTCATCCGCAGGGCCCGGGACACGGGCGGGAAACCGGCCTCCGTCAGCACGGAGTTGACGCGCCCGGTCCACTCCTCGTCACCGGTGTCGCCGTTCTCCTCGGCCGGCTGGAGCAGCACATACGCCTCGGCCTCCCCGTCTCCGTCCCAGTCCGCGCGGACGCCGTCCGGGGCGACCGCGACCACCGTGCAGTCGGCGAGGCCCGGCAGCTCGGCCAGGAGGAGTTCCTCGGTGCGGGTGCTGAAGACGATCCCCGCGCGGGTGCGGATGGCGTCCGGGGCCCGGTCGAGGTGGTAGAAGTTGCCCGCCTCGTCCTGGCGGGCGAGGTCCCCGGTGAGCCAGTAGCCGCCGAGCCGCATCCGGTTCCAGGTGAGCGAGTCGTTCCAGTAACCGGGAGTCAGGGTGGGCGACTTGAGGCCCAGGCGGCCGATCTGCCCGGGTGGCAGCGGGGTGCCGTCCTCGGCGAGCACGGCGGCTTCGGCGAAGCTGATCGGCTTGCCGACGCAGCGGGAGTAGGCGGAGGTGTCCTTGGTGTGCCGGTTGTGGAAGACCGAGTAGCCGGCCTCCGACGAACCGAGCCCGTCCACGAAGACCGAGCCCTCGACCCGGACACGGCTCAGGTCGCGCCGGATCTCGATCCGGCTCCCGTGCCGGACGAGCGCCCGGATGTGCGCCTCGTGCGCCGCGTCCCCGGTGTTGAACCACACCTGCACGCTGGACAGATCACGTGCCGTCAGATCCTCCGCCGCCATCTCGCCGAAGGTCCCGGCGAAGGCCAGCACGGTCGTCGGCCGGAACTCCTCGATCGCGTCGAGGACGTCCGCGCCCCGCTGGCTGGAGAGCAGCCTGATGTCCGTGCGCAGCAGCAGGCAGTACAGCAGCGTCGCCACCATCGCGTTGTGCGCGCCCGGCAGCCCGACCAGCGTGCGTTCCATGTCGGCGCCGGTCGAGAACCGCAGCCGGTGCAACTGGGCGTACATCAACGTCCGGTGGGTGTGCGGCACCCCCTTCGGCAGACCGGTCGTGCCGGAGGAGTGGGAGATCAGAACGGGGTCGGTCGGATCGTGCCGGTACGGGTACGCCGGCGGCAGCGACGCGCGGTGCTCCGGCCGGATCAGGTCGGCGGTCGCGTGGAAGCCGAGAACCGACTCGCCCCCGGCCAGCACCTCCCGGTGCGCCTCGTCCGTGAAGGCGCCCACCGCGCCCTGGCGGCGGACGTACTCCCGGGCGATCTCCGGCGACAGGTTGCCGTTGACGAACGACGGGATCGCGCCGAGCGAGGTCAGCGCCAGGAAGTTCACCGCGAACTCGGCGGCCGAGAAGGAATGGATGGCCACCGGGTCGCGGGGGCGTACACCGTGGGCCGCGTACCAGCCCGCGTAGGTCTCCACCACCTCGTACAACTGCCCGAGTGTCAGCACCTCGGGCCGGCTGCCGTCCGGTGCGCGCCAGGTGCCGTCGGTGCGCAACACCGGCTCGTCGAGCGGGCGTTCGTACGCCCGCAGCCGGTGCAGGACGTTGCCGGCGCCGAGTTCCGGGTCGGAGCAGATCCGCGCCCGCTCCTGCCTACTGATGAGCATGGGTCTCCGTCTCGTCTCGATCGCCGTCCCGCAGGAGCCGACGATGGGCGGCGGCCAGGTCGAACAGGCCTTGCACGCTGCCGGTGTGCGGAGCCGCCGCCGGGTGTTCCCCGGCGTACGTCTCCGTCGGCACGGTGGTGATGGGGGCGCCGGAACCGGGGCGGCCGAGCAGGACGGCCGCGGCCACGGCGGCGGAGGCGGGCAGGTCCGGGACCGGGCGGCCGTGGTCCGCGGACAGCTCCCGGTGCACGGCGGCCCATCGCTCGCCGCCGCCCAGTTCCACGCCCACCACCAGGACCCGGTCCAGCTCCGGGTCCTCCAGGAGGAGGTCGGCCATGGCCAGCAGCTCGGTCACCGGGTCGTCGAGCGTGGACAGGCTGAACATCTGCCCGGTGATCCCGAACTCCCGGCTGAGGTGCCCCAGCACGGAGTTGGCGGTGGCCTGCATGAACAGCAGCGGGTTGTGCACCCGGCCCGAGACCACCCGCCGGCTCGCGAGATCGGCCGTGGTGGTGTCGCCCATCAGGCTCGCCAGCGCGACGGCCGTACGGGAGCCTGCCCCGCTCTCGGCCTCGCCCGAGCGGGAGGTGTCCCCACCGGGCCGTTCGGTCAGGCACCGCGCGGCGACCTCGTACACCAGTGGGCTGAACGCCGACTCCACGAACCCGGGCAGGCGCGGCAGCGGGATGTCGCCGTCCCGCCCGGTGCCATGGGTCGCGGTGGCGGCGGCCAGGACCCCGAGCGCCGGACGCGACGCCGTCACGTCGGCCGCCGGGGTCTCGGTCCGGTCGGCAGCCCGGGTCTCGGCTTTCCTTTCCAGGTCCGTCTTCGTCACGGTCGCTCCAGGACGAGTGCGGTGTTGGCGCCCCCGAAGGCGGCGTTGATGGTGAGGGCCCGGCGGAGGTCGGCCCCGCGGGGGCTGTTCGGGACGTAGTCCAGGTCGCACTCCGGGTCCGCCCGCGTGAAGTTGGCGGTCGGCGGCAGCACGCCCTCCGTCAGGGCCAGCATCGTGATCACGAACTCCACGACTCCGGCGGCCTCCAGGAGATGGCCCGTGGTGCTCTTGGTGGAGCTGACCGGGATCGACTCCGCTCGCTTCCCGAGGGCGGCGCGCAGCCCCCGGGTCTCGGCGCCGTCGTTGTACTTGGTGCCGGTGCCGTGGGCGTTGACATAGCCGAGGCTCGCCCCGTCGGGGTCCCCGGCCAGCCGCAGGGCCTGGCGGGTCGCGTGGGCCAGGCCGACGCCGTCCGGGTGCGGCTGGGCGATGTGGTGGGCGTCGGTCGCCGCACCCCAGCCGACCACGTTCGCGAGCGGCAGTGCCGCGCGCCGCCGCGCGTGCTCGGCGGACTCCAGCACGACCGCCGCGACCCCGTCGCCGAGCAGCAGTCCTGTGCGGTCGGCGCTGAACGGCCGCACCGTACCGTCGCGCGACAGCGCCCGCCCGGAGTCGAACTTCCCGAACGTCTCCTCCTCCACCAGATAGCCGCCGGCGCACACCGCCACGTCGATCCGCCCGCTGGAGATCAGCCGGCAGGCATGGATGATCGCGGCGGCGGAGGCCACACAGGCGTTGGTGAAGGTGAGCCGGGGCCCGGTCAGCCCGAGGCCCCCGGCCAGCGACTCGGCGAGATGGGCGGGGACGGCGTCCGCGAGCCGGGCTGCCGCCGCGTCGGCCGACGCCACGGCGAGCCCCGCCGCCCCGACGGATCCGGCTCCGGCGCTGGCGACGGATCCGGCTCCGGAGAGGCCGCGCTCCGGGGCGGTGCCGGTGAGCCCGGCGGCTCGGGTCGAGTCCCGGCCCGTACTGATGCGCCCCGGGGCTCGGATCGCGTCTCGGCCCGTGTCGGTGCCGTCGTTCTCATCGGTCCCCGCTCCCGCTGCCCCCGCTGCCGCCGTCTCCCGCCAGTACCGCGTGATGCTCGTGCAGTCGCCCGCGATGCCCAGCAGGACCGCCGCCTCGGTGCCCCTCGGGAGGCCCGCCATGTCGAGGGCCTCCGCGCCGCATCGGGCGAGGGCGGGACGCAGCGCCCAGTGCTCCGTCCCGTCGGGGCCGTCGGGGGCGGCGCCGGCCATCGGGGTGCGGTAGGGGCCGGTGTCGAACCGGGTGGTGGGGGCGAAGGAGGGGACACCGGCGAAGACACCGCGCCGCAGGGCGTCCGGCCCCGTGCCGAAGGCGGTGCGCACGCCGAACCCGGTCACCGTCACCTCACCGGCCAACGCGCTCACCCCCGTCCGCCGCCTCCGGCGTTCCCGCCGCGCCCAGGAACTCGGTGAGCCGCCGGAGCGAGGTCAGGTCGGCGATGTCCTCGTCGCCGGGCTCCACGACCAGGCCGTACCGTTCCTCCACCACATGCAGCAGCCACACCAACCCCAGCGAGTCCAGGACCAGTTCGGCGTCCTCGTCGAGATCGTCCGGGACACCGGGGAAGATCTTGCGGTCGGACAGCAGCTCCCGGACGAGCCCGGTGGTGAGGACGGTCGGGCCGACGGCGGCCGACGGGGACGCGCCCCGCGCGGCCGCTTCCGTGACGGACGACGTGGTGGTCTCCGCGTTCATGCCTTCGCCCCGCGCCCGACGACCTCGGCGACGAGCCCGCCGAGGGTCAGCGAGGCCAGCGGCTCGATGTCGGTGTCCGGGATCTCCACGCCGAACCGCGATTCCAGCCGCAGCGTCAGCTCGATGAGACTCAGGGAGTCAAGCTCCAGACCGCCGACGGTCACCGGACTCTCGTCGGTGATGCCGTCCCGGCTCAGCAGGATGTTCATCTCGTCGATGACCGTGGTCAGGACGAACTCGCGGATCTCGTTGTCCAGGGTGGACGTGCTCATGATCGCCATCTCCAGGAAGAATGTCGTGAGAAGGTCGTGCGAAAAGTCATCGGGGCTGTGCGCCCGGGGCTGTCTGCCGAGCCGTCACACGCCGCCGCCCGCCGCCGCCTGGAGCGTCGCCGCCCGGCGGACCAGCTTCCCGTTCGACGTGCGGGGCAGGTTCTCCAGCAGCCGGATCACCCGGGGCAGCTTGTAGTCGGCCAGCCGCTCCCGGCACCAGCGCAGCAGCTCCTCCGCCGACGGACTCCCCGCCCCGGCGGCGAGGGCCACGTACGCCTCGGTGACGTCCTCGTGGACCAGGACCGCCTGCTCGACGGCCGGGTGCGCGCGCAGCACGTGCTCGACCTCGGTGAGGTCGACCTTGAGGCCGCCGATGACGACGAGGGAGTCGGCGCGGCCGCCCACGGTGACCGTTCCGTCGGGGCCGACCGTCGCCCGGTCACGGGTGTGCAGCCAGCCGTCGGTGTACTGCGTGCCGCCGGAGTCGAAGAGGTACGGCGACTCGGCGAGCGCGACGTCCAGTTCGCCCTTGTGCGCGCGGACCACCACCCCCGGCGCGGGCCGGCCCACGGAGGGCCGCAGCGTGCCGCCGACGTCGATGGCGACGATGCCGGTCTCGGTGGTGCCGTAGGCCTCACCGACCGTGACGCCGTACCGTTCGGCGAACCGCGCGGCGACCTCGGGAGGCATCAGCTCACCGCCGGAGACGGCCGTCCGCAGCGCGGGCAGCGCGGGCGGATCGAGGGCGGACGCGAGCAGTTCGTAGTGCATCGGCACCCCGAACAGGGCGGTGATCCGGTGGTCGAGAGAGGTCCGCAGGATGTCGCGGGCCGAGACCCGGGGCGCGAAGACGACGGAGACCCCGGCCGCCAGCGCGTGCAGCAGCCCGCCGACCAGCCCGAAGCTGTGCGCGGTGGAGCTGAGCAGCAGCAGCCGGTCGCCCTCGACCGGCATCCCGGCAACCGCCGCGAACGACTCCAGCTCGGCGGCGATCGACCCGGCGCTCCGGCCGATCACCTTCGGCCGCCCGGTCGACCCCGAGCTGAACTGGACCAGCCGGTGCCCGCCGTCGGCCGCCCGCCCCGCCCTGCGGCACTCGGTGGCGACCTCGTACTCGGACCGGAAGCCGAACGCCGCCCGGACGTTGGCGCCGGCCCGGACCATGAACTGCGGCCGGCAGACGGCGCACAGCGCGTCGACCTCGGCGGGCTTCAGCCGGAAGTCGAACAGCATCACCTGCGCGCCCAGCCGCCACAGCGCGAGCAGGACCTCGACCTGGGTGAAACTGGGCGGGGTCCGCAGCCCCACCGTGCTGCCGGGGCCGATGTCGTAACCGGCGAACACGGCGGCCTGCTTGGCCACCCGCTCCCGTAACTCCCCGCGGGTGACGGTCTCCCGCTGGTGCGTCAGATAGGGCAGACCGTCGTCCCGCGCGTCGAACAGCCGCTGGACCAGGGCACCCATCCCGTCCTCGCCGGCCGCGGCCGCCACGAGCTCGCCCATGGGGTCTCAGACCTCCTTGCAGAACTCGCCGATGGGCAGGCCCACATGGCGCTTGTCCTGGGCCAGATACCCGAGCAGCTCGTCGCCGGTCCGCAGCTCGGTGACGTTGAGGACCTTGCCGCCCGGCCCGAGGACCCGGACATGCCAGTCGTCCTGCACGGTGAGGCTCACCAGCCGCCCGTCCTCCGCGTGGGTGCGGATCTCCAGCAGCGGCCGGGACTCCAGCTTGGCCCGCCCGACCACCACGCGCCGGGTGCGGCCGTCGGCGCCGACCGCCAGCAGGGCGCTGCCGGAACCGACCTCGCTGAGGTAGTTGGTGCGGTTGTCGGGACCCAGCGTGTACGAGTGCAGGGCACCGGCGTTGACCCGGAAGGGCCGGGTCGGCATGTACGGCAGCGGGTGGGTCTCGCTGCAGCAGAGCACGAACCCGGAGGAGTACGAGCCGACCAGGATGCCCTCGTCCTCCTCGAAGTGCGAGCAGGTGTCGACGCAGACCCGGTCGCCGAGCCCGACGTGCCGGATGCTCTCGACGGTGAGCGTGGACAGCTCCAGCTGCGGGGTGGTCGCCTCCAGCAGCCGGGCCAGCGCGAACACGTCGTCCGCGCTCCGGGGGGTGAACAGGATGCCGTCCGAACCGCGTTCGAGGACGTCGAAGACGATGGCCGCCTCCTCCAGGTCCCCGACGACGGTCACCAGCTTCCCCTCGGCCGACTCGGCCGCCGCGAGCACGATCTCCAACGGGATCTTCGTCGGATCGGCGAAGTGGATCACCGTGTACGGCAGTGCCATCGCGCCCACGCACGACAGCTGGAGGGTGCGGTCGTCCCGTACGTCGACGAAGCCGGCGACCGGGGTGCCGCTCGCGCCCCGGTTCTCCGCGGCGAGGGCGTCCAGCTCGTCCTGGACGGTGAACTTCCGCAGCAGGAGGTCGACTCCGGCGCCGGCGGGGGTCTTGTCCGCGGACTTGGCGTCGGCCGCGGCCTTCGCCTCCTTGTCGCCCCTGTCGCCCTTGTCGGCGGGCTTCTTCGCGGGAACGGCGGCCGGGGCTCCGCCCGCCAGCACCCGGGTCACCGTCGGCGGCAGCGTCCCCAGCAGCTCGGCGTCGGCGGAGACCACCCCCGCCATCCGGGCGTGGACGGCCGCGTCCACCACCGCCTGGAGCTGCGGACGGGGGACTTCACGGAGATCGATCCACGCGAACCTCATGCGACACCTGCCACGATCGTCGAGTAGGGGGAAGGGGTCGTGCCTGTATGTGCCATGCTCATGCCATCCATAGGGTCCGTGTCGCCGTGCCCCTCCCCGTGCACCACGGCGGCGAGCCGGGACACCAGGGAGGCGGGGGAGGCGGAGGAGAAGACGCGGCGGCCGACGGCCAGACCGCGGCAGCCGGCGGCCATCACGGCGGTGCCGTACTCGATGAGGTCGGAGCCGTCGGGCGGGCCGCCGGCGGCGAGAACGGGGATGGGGCTGTGGGCCACCACCTCGGCCATCCGGTCGAGCGGCAGGGCCACCGAGGTCTTCACCATGTCGGCGCCCAGGTCGGCGGCGACGTTCACGATGTGCGCGAGGAGCGCGGGATCGTGCGGATTCTCGATCCGGGGACCCCGGGGGTAGACCATCGCGATCAGCGGCATGCCCCAGGTGTCGCAGGATCGGGCCACCGCGCCCAGGTCCGCGAGCTGACGCCCCTCGGTGTCCGAGCCGATGTTCACATGGACGCTGACCGCGTCGGCGCCGAGGGCCACCGCCTCCTCCACGTCGCCGACCAGCACCTTGGCGTCGACGTCGGCGGAGCAGGCCGTGCTGGCGCTCAGATGCACCACCAGCGCGCAGTCCCTGAGGAGGGCGGGGTCGAGGGTGCGGGCCCGCCCTTTGTGGACGACGATCCCGTCGGCGCCGCCGGCCACCAGGGCCTTCAACAGCTCTTCCCACTGACCCGCAGGAGCGACCGGACCGTCCGAGACACTGTGGTCGAGCGGTATCAGCAAATGCCGGTCGTCGCCGGCCAGGGAAAGTCTTCTCCAACGTAATGGCTTGCCACTTTTCAGCATGGGAAAAGCCTTCCGCTCCATGTCCGAAAAACGATGGTCGTAGAACTTTCAAGTTCTGCCGGGCGACAGCATTCCCTGCGTGATCGGCCGTTGGCAAGGCGTGACCGTCGGCAAATTTTTATGCGTCCTTCCGCATGAATATTGACAGTGATCTGACAGGAGTTACGGGCTTGACGGGCCCCAAGGGTGCTGTTCGTGACGTATTTTGACGATCTGTCAGCACGCATAGCGGGATCACAAGTTTAAATGGGCGTTGTCCCGTGTAATCGACGCGTATTCCGCCTTCGAAAGAATTCGACGAAGTCGGCGGGCGTTCTTTCCCGGGGTTCCTTGTGGGATTCGAATTTCCCGGCCTAGGGTGACAGCCGCACTCCGGTTCGTGTTTCATGCGTGGCCGTCCCCCATCTGGGCCCGGACCATTCGTCTCCGGGCGTACCGGAAGTGAGCCCCCATGCCCGAATCCCCGTCCAGGACCGTCGCCGAGGCCGCGGCCCCCAGCCCCGCCGCCTTACCCGCCTCCCCGTCGGCCGGGTCGAGCAAGCCGTCCCGGGTCGCCGCCGCGAGTCTCATCGGCACGACCATCGAGTACTACGACTTCGCCGTCTACGGCACGGCCTCCGCGCTCGTCCTCGGCCCCGCGTTCTTCCCCTCCGGCAACCCGACCGTCTCCACCCTCGCCGCGTTCCTCACCTTCGCCGCGGCCTTCCTGTCCCGCCCCCTCGGCGTCGTGCTGTTCGGCACGATCGGCGACCGGCTGGGCCGACGGCGCGCCCTGGTCGCCTCCCTCCTGCTCATGGGCGTCGCGACGGTCGGCGTCGGCCTGCTCCCGACCTACGAGACCGCCGGACTCCTCGCCCCCGTCCTCCTGGTGACCCTCCGTCTGCTGCAGGGCGTCAGCATGGGCGGCGAGTGGGGCGGCGCGGTCCTGCTGGCCGCCGAGCACGCCCCGCCCGGCCGGCGGGCCCTGTACGCCGCCGTCCCGAACGTCGGCCCCTCCCTCGGGTTCCTGCTCTCCAGCGCCGTCATCCTCCCGACCCTGAACATCGTGGGCCGCGACGGCTTCGCCGACTGGGCCTGGCGGGTGCCGTTCCTGCTCAGCGCGGTGCTCGTGGTGGTCGGGCTGTGGGTGCGCTCGACGGTGTCGGAGTCGCCGGTCTTCCAGGGACGGTCCTCGGCGGGAACGTCCGCGGGGTCGTCGGGGTCCCCGGCGGCACCGGTGTCACGCTTCCCGCTCGGCACGCTCGTCACGCGCCACCCCGGGCGGCTGCTGCTCGGCACCGGCGCGGCGATCGGCGGGTCCGCCGTCTACTACCTGACGATCGTCTACAGCCTGTCCTACGGGCCGAAGTCGCTCGGCATCCCGCAGAACACGATGCTCACCGCGGCGAGTGTGGGGGCGGCGGCGGGGATCGCGATCACCCTGCCCGTCGCCCGGCTGGCCGACCAGGTCGGGCGCCGTCCGCTGATGCTGGCGGGCGCGGCCGGGTCCGTCGTGTGGGCCGTGCCGATGTACGGGTCGCTCAGCACGGGCAACGCGTTCTTGATCACCGGTGCGTACACGGTGGGTCTCGGGCTGCTCGCCCTGATGTTCTCGCCGATGGCGGCGTTCCTGGCGGAGCTGTTCCCGGCATGGCTGCGCTACACCGGGGCGTCGGCGGCGTTCATCCTGGCCAACACGCTCGGGGGCGGGTTCGCTCCGCTCGTGGCGACGTGGCTGAACAGTCAGTGGTCGTCGCCGTTGGTGCTGGGGTTCTACTCGGGTGGGCTGTGCCTGGTCAGTCTGGTGTGCGTGGTGGCGCTGCCGGAAACCCGTGAGGACGACTTCACCTCCTGAGACTCGCGGCTCCGCCCCGGACCCCGTTCGCGCGGTTCCCCGCGCCCCTGTCAGGGGCGCGGGGAACCGCGCGAGAAGCCCCACCGGACCCGCGGACGAACCACACGCGAGCGGGGCCGAAGGGGCGCAGCCCCTGGAGATGGGAACGGGTAGGGGGCGGCGGGGGCGAGAGCCGACCCCTTACGGCGAGGCCGGCGGATACAGCGAGCGTGGCAGGCGGGACGCCGCCGCCGCGTCGAGCAGCCACAGCGTCCGTGCCCTCCCGCTCGCCCCGGCCGCCGGCGCCTGGATCTCCCCGGCTCCGGACAGCGCGATCGCCGCCGCCCCGGCCTTGTCCTCCCCGGCCGCGAGCAACCACACCTCACGCGCCGCCCGGATCGCCGGCAGCGTCAGCGTGACCCGCGTCGGCGGCGGCTTCGGCGCTCCGCGCACCCCCACCACCGTCCGCTCGGTCTCCCGCACGGCGGGCAGCTCGGGGAAGAGCGAGGCCACATGGGTGTCCGGCCCGACCCCCAGCATCAGCACGTCGAACGTCGGCACCGACCCGTGGTTCTCCGGCCCCGCCGCCCGCGCCAGCTCCTCGGCGTACGCCGAGGCCGCCGCGTCCACATCGGCACCCCACGGCCCGTCCGAAGCCGGCATGGCGTGCACCCGCTTGGGGTCCAGCGGCACCGAGTCCAGCAGCGCCTGACGGGCCTGGGTGACATTGCGCTCGGCGTCGCCCTCGGGCAGGAACCGCTCGTCGCCCCACCACAGGTCCAGCCGGCCCCAGTCGATCGCGTCCCGGGCGGGCGCCGCCGCCAGCGCGGCGAGCAGGCCGTTGCCGTTGCGGCCACCCGTGAGGACGACCGAGGCGTAGCCGCGCGAGGCCTGCGCGTCGACGACCTTGGTGATCAGCCGGGCCGCCGCGGCCTGCGCCATCAGCTCCTTGTCGCGGTGCACGACCAACTGCGGGGTGCTCATGACGTGGTCGCCTTCTTCACGGGTGGCATCTGCGCCGGAGTGGGCCGTTCGGAGTCACCGTCACCGTCACCGGCGGACCCGGTCGATCCCTCCGTCCCCGAAGGGGTGGACGACGGAGCGGCCGGCGGCAGCGCCGCGGCAGCCCGCGCCGCGGAAGCGGCCGACGCGACGGCCGCACCCAGCCCGGGACCCGAGCCGGAGACGGCACCCGGGACGGACGCCGAGACATCCCCGGGCCGGCCGGCCGAGGCCACCGACCCGGAACCCTGCGCCCCGGCACCCTCGGAAGCCGTGCTCACAGAGGCAGTCCCGCCAGCGGCACCACGCGCCACCCCACCGGAGGCAGCGCCCCCAGCCGTGGCCCCGGCACCCGCGGACCCTGAGCCCACGGATCCCGCCGCGGTCGCCGCCGACGACGCGCTGCCCGGCGCAGTGCTCAGCCCGCCGCCCAGCCGGTCCACCCCGAACCGCAGGGCCGACGCGTACGTGTCGTCGGGGTCGAGCCTGCGCAGCTCCTCCGCCAGCAGCTCGGAGGTCTCGCGGCGCTTCAGCGCCACGGCCCGGTCCGGCTGGCCCTCCAGCGTGAGCAGCGCCAGCCCGCCGTTCGGCCGGTAGAGCCGGATGGGGCCGGTGCTGGTCAGCATCCGCACCTCGTTGAGGCCGGGCCCGGCCGACACCCCACGCCGTACGTGCACATGGAGCCGGTCCGCCAGCCACATGGCCAGCAGTTCCACGCTCGGGTTGTACTGCTCGCCCTGCACCTCCGCGGAGATGACCTCGCAGTCCACCTGGTCGAGCGCGGCGGCCAGCATGGAGCGCCAGGGGGTGATCCGGGTCCAGGCCAGGTCCGTGTCGCCGGGCTCGTAGTTCTCCGCGCGGGCCCGCAGCTCGTCGATCGGCTTCTCCGCGGCGTAGCTGTCGGTGACCCGGCGCTGGCCGAGCGCGCCCAGCGGGTCGCGGGCCGGGTCGAGCGGCGCGTTGACCGGCCACCAGACGACGACCGGCGCGTCCGGCAGCAGCAGCGGGAGCACGACCGACTGGGCGTGGTCCGCGACCTCGCCGTAGAGCCGCAGCACGACCGTGTCACCGGTGCCGGCGTCCGCGCCCACCCGTACCTCGGCGTCGAGCCGGGACTTCGTACGGTCGCGCGGCGAGCGGGAGACGCGCTTGATCACCACGATCGTGCGCGAGGGGTGCTCGCGGGAGGCGTCGTTGGCGGACTTGAGCGCGTCGTACGCGTTCTCCTCGTCCGTCACGATGACCAGCGTCAGCACCATGCCGACCGCCGGGGTGCCTATCGCCCGGCGGGCTTTCACCAGCGCCTTGTTGATCTTGCTGGCCGTGGTGTCCGTGAGGTCTGTCTTCATGGCCGGCGCCAGCTCCGTCCGTCTCGCTCGAGCATCTCGTCCGCCTCGACGGGACCCCAGGTGCCCGCCTGGTACTGCGCGGGCCTGCCGTGCTTGTCCCAGTACTCCTCGATCGGGTCGAGGATCTTCCAGGACAGCTCGACCTCCTCGGTGCGCGGGAAGAGGTTCGAGTCGCCCAGGAGGACGTCGAGGATCAGACGCTCGTACGCCTCGGGCGAGGACTCCGTGAAGGACTCGCCGTAGGCGAAGTCCATCGACACGTCCCGGATCTCCATCGAGGTGCCCGGCACCTTCGAACCGAAGCGGACCGTGACACCCTCGTCCGGCTGGACGCGGATGACGATCGCGTTCTGGCCCAGCTCCTCGGTGGCGGTGGAGTCGAAGGGGGAGTGCGGGGCGCGCTGGAAGACCACCGCGATCTCGGTGACCCGACGGCCCAGCCGCTTGCCGGTGCGCAGGTAGAAGGGGACGCCCGCCCAGCGGCGGTTGTCGACCTCGACCTTGATCGCCGCGTAGGTGTCGGTCTTCGACTTGCGGTCGATGCCGTCCTCTTCGAGGTAGCCGATGACCTTCTCGCCGCCCTGCCAGCCGGCCGCGTACTGCGCGAACACGGTGTCCCGGCCCAGGTCCTTCGGCAGCCGCACCGCGCCCAGCACCTTGGTCTTCTCGGCGGCGAGCGCGTCCGCGTCGAAGGAGGCGGGCTCCTCCATCGCGGTCAGCGCCATCAGCTGCAGCAGGTGGTTCTGGATGACGTCACGGGCCGCGCCGATGCCGTCGTAGTAGCCCGCACGGCCGCCGATGCCGATGTCCTCGGCCATCGTGATCTGCACATGGTCGACGAAGGACCGGTTCCAGATCGGCTCGAACATCGTGTTGGCGAAGCGCAGCGCCAGGATGTTCTGGACGGTCTCCTTGCCCAGGTAGTGGTCGATGCGGAAGACCTGGTCCGGGGCGAAGACCTCCGCCACGGTCGCGTTGAGGTCCTCGGCGGACGCCAGGTCGTGGCCGAACGGCTTCTCGATGACCGCGCGCCGCCAGGACCCGCCCGACTGGTCCGCCAGCCCGTGCTTCTTCAGCTGCTGGATGACGACCGGGAACGCGGACGGCGGAACGGAGAGGTAGAAGGCGAAGTTGCCCCCGGTGCCCTGGGCCTTGTCCAGTTCCTCGATGGTGTCGCGCAGGCGCTCGAAGGACTCGTCGTCGTCGAAGGTGCCCTGGACGAACCGCATGCCCTGGATGAGCTGCTGCCAGACCTCCTCGCGAAAGGGCGTCCGAGCGTGCTCCTTGACCGCGTCGTGCACCTCCTGCGCGAAGTCCTCGTGAGCCCATTCCCGGCGCGCGAAGCCGACGAGCGAGAAGCCCGGCGGCAGCAGTCCGCGGTTGGCGAGGTCGTACACGGCAGGCATCAGCTTTTTACGTGACAAATCGCCTGTGACGCCGAAGATGACCAGGCCCGACGGCCCCGCGATACGCGGGAGCCGTCGGTCCGCGGCGTCACGCAGCGGATTGCTGCTCGACAAGGTGTTCAGCCCTCCGAGGGTGCGAGGCGCTGCAGCTCCGCCTCGGTCGACTTGAGCAGGTCGTTCCAGGACGCCTCGAACTTCTCGACGCCCTCGTCCTCCAGCAGCTGCACGACCTCGTCGTACGAGATCCCGAGCTTCTCGACCGCGTCCAGCTCGGCACGCGACTGCTCGTACGTACCCGCGATCGTGTTGCCGCGGATCTCACCGCTCGCCGCGGTGGCCTCCAGCGTGGCCTCCGGCATGGTGTTCACCGTGTTCGGCGCGACCAGCTCGTCGACGTACAGCGTGCTCTTGTACGCCGGGTCCTTGACGCCGGTCGAGGCCCACAGCGGACGCTGCTTGTTGGCGCCCGCGCTCTCCAGGGCCGCCCAGCGGCCGTCCGAGAAGACCTCCTCGTACGCCTGGTAGGCGAGTCGGGCGTTGGCGACGCCGGCCTTGCCGCGCGCGGCCTTGGCCTCGTCGGTGCCGAGCGCGTCGAGGCGCTTGTCGATCTCGGTGTCCACCCGGGACACGAAGAACGACGCCACCGAGTGGATCTTCGACAGGTCCAGGCCGCGCTCCTTGGCCTTCTCCAGACCGGCCAGGTAGGCGTCCATGACCGCGCGGTAGCGCTCCAGCGAGAAGATCAGCGTGACGTTGACGCTGATGCCGAGACCGATGGTCTCGGTGATCGCGGGCAGGCCCGCCTTCGTCGCGGGGATCTTGATCAGGGTGTTCGGACGGTCCACCAGCCACGCCAGCTGCTTGGCCTCGGCGACCGTCGCCTTGGTGTTGTGCGCCAGGCGCGGGTCGACCTCGATGGAGACCCGGCCGTCCTGGCCGCCGGTCGCGTCGAAGACCGGGCGCAGGATGTCGGCGGCGTCACGGACGTCCGCCGTCGTGATCATGCGGATGGCCTCTTCGACGGTGACCTTGCGGGCGGCGAGGTCGGAGACCTGCTGCTCGTAGCCGTCACCGCTGCTGATCGCCTTCTGGAAGATCGACGGGTTGGTGGTGACGCCCACGACGTGCTGCTGGTCGAGCAGCTCGGCGAGGTTGCCGGACGTGATGCGCTTGCGCGACAGGTCGTCCAGCCAGATCGCCACGCCTTCCTCGGAGAGGCGCTTGAGTGCGTCTGTCATGGAATTACATCTCCTACGTGTCGTGTGTAAGCGTCAGCGCTGAGCGGCGGCGAGGGATTCCTGCGCGACCGCTGCCACGTTCTCGGCAGTGAAGCCGAACTCGCGGAAGAGGACCTTGCCGTCGGCCGAAGCGCCGAAGTGCTCCAGCGAAACGATGCGGCCGGCGTCCCCGACGTACCGGTGCCAGGTCAGCCCGATCCCGGCCTCGACCGCGACACGCGCCTTGACGGACGGCGGCAGAACGCTGTCCCGGTACCCCTGGTCCTGCTCCTCGAACCACTCCACGGACGGCATGGACACGACGCGGGTGGGCACCCCGTCGGCCTCCAGCCGCTCGCGGGCCTCGACGGCCACGTGCACCTCGGAACCGGTGGCGATGAGCAGCACCTCCGGCGCACCGTTCGACGCCTCGAAGAGCACGTAACCACCCTTGGCGGCGCCCTCGTTGGCCTCGTACGTCGGCACGCCCTGACGGGTCAGCGCCAGACCGTGCGGGGCGCCCTTGCCGAACTCCTTGGTGTACCGCTTGAGGATCTCGCGCCAGGCGATCGCGGTCTCGTTGGCGTCGGCCGGGCGGACCACGTTCAGGCCCGGGATCGCCCGCAGCGCGGCCAGGTGCTCGACCGGCTGGTGCGTCGGACCGTCCTCGCCCAGACCGATGGAGTCGTGCGTCCACACGTACGTCACCGGCAGGTGCATCAGCGCGGACAGCCGCACCGCGTTGCGCATGTAGTCGGAGAACACGAGGAACGTGCCGCCGAAGATACGGGTGTTGCCGTGCAGCGCGATGCCGTTCATCTCCGCGGCCATGGCGTGCTCACGGATGCCGAAGTGGATCGTCCGGCCGTACGGGTCCGCCTCCGGCAGCGGGTTGTCCGCCGGCAGGAACGAACTCGTCTTGTCGATCGTGGTGTTGTTCGACCCCGCGAGGTCGGCGGAGCCGCCCCACAGCTCGGGGATCACCGCGCCCAGCGCCTGGAGGACCTTGCCGGACGCGGCACGCGTCGCGACGCCCTTGCCGGTCTCGAACTCCGGCAGATGCGACTCCCAGCCCTCGGGCAGCTCGCCCGCGCTGATCCGGTCGAACTCCGCGGCGCGCTCGGCGTTGCCGTCCCGCCACTCCTGCAGCTGCTTCTCCCAGACGGCACGGGCGTCACGGCCGCGCTCGCCCAGGGCACGCGTGTGCGCGATGACCTCGTCGGCGACCTCGAAGTCCTTCTCCGGGTCGAAGCCGAGGATCCGCTTGGTGGCGGCGACCTCGTCCGCGCCGAGCGCCGAGCCGTGCGCGGCCTCGGTGTTCTGCGCGTTCGGGGCGGGCCAGGCGATGATCGAACGCATCGCGATGAACGACGGCCTGTCGGTGACGGCCTTCGCGGCCTCGATCGCCGCGTACAGCGCGGCCGGGTCGAGGTCGCCGTTCGCCTGCGGCTCGACGCGCTGCACGTGCCAGCCGTACGCCTCGTACCGCTTGACCGTGTCCTCGGACACGGCCGTCTCGGTGTCGCCCTCGATGGAGATGTGGTTGTCGTCCCACAGCAGCACGAGGTTGCCGAGCTTCTGGTGACCCGCGAGCGAGGAGGCCTCGGCGGAGATGCCCTCCTGGAGGCAGCCGTCACCGGCGATCACGAAGACATGGTGGTCGAACGGAGACTCGCCGACGGCGGCCTCCGGGTCGAACAGACCGCGCTCGTAGCGGGCGGCCATCGCCATGCCCACGGCGTTGGCGACACCCTGGCCGAGCGGTCCGGTCGTCGTCTCGACGCCCTTGGTGTGCCCGTACTCGGGGTGGCCCGGGGTCTTCGAGCCCCAGGTCCGGAAGGCCTCCAGATCAGCCAGCTCCAGGCCGAAGCCGCCCAGGTACAGCTGGATGTAGAGGGTCAGCGAGGAGTGGCCGGCGGACAGGACGAACCGGTCACGGCCCACCCAGTCGGGGTCGGCGGGGTCGTGGCGCATCACCTTCTGGAAGAGGGTGTACGCGGCGGGCGCGAGGCTCATCGCCGTGCCCGGATGGCCGTTGCCGACCTTCTGGACGGCGTCGGCGGCCAGGATCCGGGCGGTGTCGACGGCCCGCTGGTCCAATTCGGTCCACGCGAGGTCTGTAGTGGTCGGCTTGGTGCTCACCCTGGGTCAGGGCTCCTCTCCACATGTCTCGTGCCGGTGTTCTTCACGGCACCGGCCGTTGTCGAGCCTACCCCCGTGGGAACGCGCATTTTTTCGAGTCATTCCAGACTGCCGGGACTGGGTCCGGTCCGCCTCCCGACCCGTGTTCCGCATGGTGAGACCTGGGGGTTCCGTTGTTCGACATCTGAATACGGAGCCGCTCATCCGACTGCTCAACCGAAGTGTGTTCGGCTCGCCGGAGGCCGCCTCCCAACACGACCCCACCCCCTTGAAAGGCTGGCTCTGGGCAACGTCTACAGTGGCGTGGTACGCGCGAGCCGTCACGGGGAGTTCACATCCCAAGGCTTGCTGGGAGTCTCTGTCAGGGGTGTGCGTGACGGCCGTCGAATCCCGTCCACCGGGAGTGCTGGGCGCGAGCAACACGAGCAGCAGCCGGGGTCAGCGGCCGATCGGGGCCCGCGTCAAGGCGTTCGTGGCGCTGACGAAGCCGCGGATCATCGAACTGCTGCTGATCACCACCGTTCCGGTGATGTTCCTGGCGGAGCAGGGTGTCCCGGACCTCTGGCTGGTGCTCGCCACCTGTGTCGGCGGCTACCTCTCGGCGGGCGGCGCCAACGCGCTCAACATGTACATCGACCGCGACATCGACGCCCTCATGGAGCGCACCTCCCAGCGTCCGCTGGTCACCGGCCTCGTCACCCCGCGTGAGGGCCTGGTCTTCGGCATCACCCTCGCGGTCGTCTCCACGGTCTGGTTCGGCGTCCTCGTCAACTGGCTGTCCGCGTGGCTGTCGCTCGGGGCGCTCCTCTTCTACGTCGTCGTCTACACGATGATCCTCAAACGGCGTACGTCGCAGAACATCGTCTGGGGCGGCATCGCCGGCTGCATGCCGGTCCTCATCGGCTGGTCCGCGGTGACGAACTCGATGTCGTGGGCCGCGGTCATCCTCTTCCTCGTCATCTTCTTCTGGACCCCGCCGCACTACTGGCCCCTCTCCATGAAGGTGAAGGACGACTACGCCCGTGTCGGCGTCCCCATGCTCCCGGTCATCGCCTCCAACAAGGTCGTGGCCCGCCAGATCGTCCTCTACAGCTGGGTGATGGTCGCGGTCTCCCTCCTGCTCACCCCCCTCGGCTACACCGGCTGGTTCTACACCGCGGTCGCCCTGGTCACCGGCGGCTGGTGGCTCTGGGAGGCGCACGCCCTCCAGACCCGCGCGAAGAACGGCGCGACCGGCGCCAAGCTGAAGGAAATGCGCCTCTTCCACTGGTCGATCACGTACGTCTCCCTGCTGTTCGTGGCGGTGGCGGTGGACCCCTTCCTGCGCTGAGGCCTCGCCCTGAAGGGGCGCGGGGAACTGCGCGAGCAACCACGACGCACCCGAACGCGCCCACTCGCCGCAACCCACAACGGCGAGTGGCAAAGCCCACTCACCCCACCATCGCCGCCCGCCCTACCCCTCGGTAGCATCCTGACCATGTCAGACACCAAGCAGGCAGACGAGGCCAAGGACGCCAAGGCCGCCGCGAAGGCGGACCGTAAGGCGGCCAAGCTCGCGCAGCAGATCGGCGCCTTCGCCAAGGCCCACGGAGGCGCCGAGGCCCAGGTCGCCCACATTGGCCAGCTCGGCGCACGCGTCGTCCTGGTCGGCGAGGACGGCGGCTGGGGCGACCTCGTGGCCCCGACGTACGCGATCGCCGAGGCGGCCGTCGCCAAGGCCGGCGTCACCGTCCACGAAAACTTCGACGGCGAGTTCGCCGCCAAGGTGCGCACCGGCCCGTACGAGTGGTCGCGCATGGCCGGAATCCAGGTCGGCGGCCCCAGCAACAGCAACACCTGAGCCCGGCTCACCCGTTAGGACCTGTGGGAGTTCACAGGTCCAGCCTCGGGGAGCCCGATGATCGACACGCCGTCCCTCGTGGACCAGTACTGCCACGGCGTACTGCGCACGGAGCTGGGCCTCGGCACCTTCGAGGCCCACCTCGCCCGCAGCGAGGGCCCACCGGCCCCCGGCACCACCTTCTTCGACACCCAGACGGGCTTCGCCGTCCGCCGCTGGTGCCCGCCCCTGCTGGGCCTCGAACCGCACTGCCCACCGGCCCGCTATCTCGCCCGGCGCCGCGAGCTGGGCGTCCTGGAAGCCGGCCGCAGACTCCTGCGCGGCAGCGGGGTCACCACCTACCTCGTCGACACGGGCCTGCCGGGCGACCTCACCGGCCCCCGCGAGATGGCCTCCACCGCGGACGCTGACGCACACGAGATCGTCCGACTCGAACTCCTCGCCGAACAGGTCGCCGACACCTCCGGCACCGTCGAGTCGTTCCTGGCCAATCTCGCCGAGTCCGTGCACGCGGCCGCTGTGAACGCCGTCGCCTTCGCGTCGGTCGCGGGTGTGCGGCACGGCCTGGCGCTCGCGCCCGAGCCGCCCGGGCCCGGCGAGGTGCGCGGCGCGGTGGGACGCTGGCTGGCCCACCGGCCGGTCGGCGGATCGCTCACCGACCCCGTCCTCCTGCGCCACCTGCTGTGGATCGCCGTCGCCTCGGGCCGCCCCCTCCAGCTCCACGCGGGCCTCGGCGAACCGGGCCTGCGGATCGACGCCACCGACCCCGTCCTGCTCACCGACTTCGCCCGCGCCACGGCGGGCCTCGGCACCGACCTGATCCTGCTGCACGGCTACCCGTACCACCGCCACGCCGCCCACCTCGCCGCCGTCTTCCCGCACGTCTACGCCGACCTGGGCGCCGAACTGGTCCGCACCGGCGCACGGGCCACCGCCGTGCTCGCCGAGGTCCTGGAACTCGCCCCCTTCGGCAAGCTCCTCTTCTCCAGCGGCGCCCACGGCCTGCCAGAACTGCACGTGGTCGGGGCCCGGCTGTTCCGCGAGGCGCTGGCACGGGTGCTGGGGACGTGGGTGGCGGAGGGCGCCTGGGCGCTCACGGACGCCCAGCGCGTGGCGGGACTGATCGCCGCCGACAACGCCCGACGGGTGTACGGGCTGGAGTGAGCCGTCGGGTGTACGGAGCCCCCACCGGCTGTACAGACTGGGCGCATGACACGCAGCGACGCGACCGCCGGCTTACCCGGCCAGGTCACCGACACCGACACCGCGGCTCTGCTCGGGCACTTCCTCGACGAACTCCGCGCGCTCGCCCCGCTCGCCGTCTGGGCCCACGGCTCGCTCGGCGGCGGCGACTACCGGGAGGGCCGCAGCGACCTGGACCTGATCGCCGTCCTGGACGGCCCGGTCACCGCCCGCACCGCCTGGCGGGTCGGCCGGCTGCACGCCCGGCTGCGCCACGAGCGCCTCGCCGCCCTGCTGCACTGCACCTATCTGACGCCCGCCACGGCGTCCGACGCCGAGCGCAGACACCTCACCTGGGCGCACGAACAGCTGTTCCGGCGGACGGTCACCCCCGTCACCCGGCGTGAACTGCACACCTTCGGCCTCGTCCTGCACGGCGAGGCGCCCAAGGCCCTGCTGCCGCCCGTCTCCGACATCGAGCTGGACGCCTTCGTCGTCCGCGACCAGAAGGAGTTCTGGCGCCCGGCCGTGGACAGGGCCCCTCTGTGGGAGCGGGACGTCTGGGTCGACCTCGGCCTGCTCACCTTCGCCCGCGCCACGGCCACCCTGCGCGAGGGCCGTCTGATCTCCAAGCGGGAGGCCCTGGACCTGCTGCCCACGCTGGGCGCACCCGCCGAGGTGGTCGAGGACGTCCGGCGGCGCCGCTACGGCGGACCGGGCGAGCAGGTGCCCCACCGGGCCGAGCTGACCCGGCTCTTCCTCGGACCCGCGATCGACGACCTCGTGGCCGCGTACGGCTGACTCAGCCGCGCGCCGCGACCGGCGCCTCGGCCGCCGCGGCGGGCACGTCGACCCCGTCCACCGGCCGCTCCCGCAGCGACAGCAGCACCCGCAGGGTCGCGATCCAGACCAGGCAGGAGCCGAACATGTGGGCGCCGACCAGCACCTCGGGGAGGTCGGTGAAGTACTGCACATAGCCGAGGAGGCCCTGTGCGAGGAGGATCAGGAACAGGTCGCGGGTGCGGCGCAGCGGTGCGGCGGAGGCGTCCACGGCCTTGAGGACGAACCACAGGGCGAAGGTCAGCGTCACCACGATCCAGGCCAGCACGGCGTGCAGCTTGGTGACGTTCTCCCAGTTCAGCGGGATCCGCTCGACCTCGCTGGAGTCACCCGCGTGCGGGCCCGCGCCGGTGACGACCGTGCCCACCGCGATCAGCAGCAGCGTCACGCCGACCAGGACCCACACCAGCTGCCGCACCGCCTGGCCGACCAGCGGACGCGGGGCCGTGTCGCCCTCGCCGGTGCGGTGCCACATCACGGCGGCGACGGCGATCAGCGCGGTCGACAGCATGAAGTGCGCGGCCACCGTGTAGGGGTTGAGGCCGACCAGTACGACGATGCCGCCGAGCACCGCGTTGCCCATGACGACCCAGAACTGCGCCCAGCCCAGCCGGGTCAGACTCCGCCGGTACGGCTTCTGGGAGCGCGCCGCGACGATGGCCCAGCCGACCGCCGCGCACAGCACGTACGTCAGCATGCGGTTGCCGAACTCGATGGCACCGTGCACGCCCATCTCACGGGTGGCGGTGAGCGAGTCGTCGGTGCACTTGGGCCAGGTCGGGCAGCCGAGGCCCGACCCGGTGAGCCGTACGGCGCCGCCGGTCACCACGATGACCACCGCCATGACGAGGGCGGCGAGAGCCGCGCGCCGGACCGTTCTGGGGTCCGGGGTCCAGCGTTCGGCGATGAAGGCGAGCGGGTTGCGCGCAGCGGAGACGAGGTCGTCGCGGGTCACTTTCGGCACGCCCCCATCGTAGGCCGCCGCTTGTGCACGCATTCACGAGGGGTGTGGCCCCGAGGTGCGGCGGGCGTGACCTGCCGCAGTCCGCACGCGGGGGTGACCTACCGCTATTCCCAGCGGAAGAAGCGGGCCGCCGCGCCCAGCCCGAGCACCGCCCACCCGGCGAGGATCCCGAGGTCGCCCCACGGCATCCCGGCGCCGTGCTGGAGGACGTCCCGCAGCCCGTCCGACAGGGCCGCGATCGGCAGCAGCCCGAGCACGCTCTGCGCCGCGTCCGGGAACTTCTCCAGCGGGACCACGACACCACCGCCCACCAGCAGCAGCAGGAAGACGAGGTTCGCCGCCGCCAGCGTCGCCTCCGCCTTGAGCGTGCCCGCCATCAGCAGCCCGAGGCCCGAGAACGCGGCCGTGCCGAGGACCAGCAGGAGCAGCACGGCGAAGGGGTTGCCGTGCGGGTTCCAGCCCATCGCGAAGGCGATCACCGTGAGCAGGGCGACCTGGAGGACCTCTGTGACCAGTACGGACAGGGTCTTCGCCGCCATCAGGCCCCAGCGGGGGAGCGGGGAGACCGCCAGCCGCTTCAGCACGCCGTAGCGGCGCTCGAAGCCCGTGGCGATGGCCTGCCCGGTGAACGCCGTCGACATCACGGCGAGCGCCAGGACGCCGGGCGCCAGGAAGTCGACCGCCTCGCCCTCACCGGTGTCGACGATGTCCACCGAGCCGAACAGCACCAGCAGCAGCGTCGGGATGACGACGGTCAGGAGCAGCTGCTCGCCGTTGCGCAGCAGCATCTTCGTCTCCAGCGCCGCCTGCGCCGCGATCATGCGGGGGAGGGGGGCGGCACCCGGCTTCGGTGTGTAGGAGCCCGTGCCCGTACGCGCGGTCATGAACGCAGCTCCTTGCCCGTGAGCTCCAGGAAGACGTCTTCGAGGGTGTGCCGCTCCACCGAGATCCGGTCCGGCATCACCCCGTGCTGGGCGCACCAGGAGGTGACGGTCGCCAGGAGCTGCGGATCGACCTTGCCGGTCACCCGGTACACACCGGTGGTCAGTTCGACGGCGGTGGAGTCCGCCGGGAGCGCCTTCAGCAGGGAGCCCACGTCGAGGGCGGGCCGGCCGGTGAAGCGCAGGGTGTTCTCGGCGCCGCCCCGGCACAGCTCCTCGGGCGAGCCCTGGGCCATGACCCGGCCGCCGTCGATGATCGCGACGTCGTCCGCGAGCTGCTCGGCCTCGTCCATGTAGTGCGTGGTGAGGATGACCGAGACGCCGTCCGCGCGCAGGTCCCGGATCAGCTCCCAGGTGGCCCGCCGGGCCTGCGGGTCCAGGCCCGCGGTCGGCTCGTCCAGGAAGACCAGCTCGGGCCGGCCGACGACGGCCATCGCGAGGGCGAGCCGCTGCTGCTGACCGCCGGAGAGCCGTCGGTACGTCGTACGGCCGCAGCTGCCGAGGCCCAGGCGCTCGACGAGGGCGTCCACGTCGAGGGGGTGGGCGTGCAGCCGGGCCACGTGGCGGAGCATCTCCTCGGCGCGGGCGCCCGAGTAGACACCGCCGGACTGGAGCATCACGCCTATCCGGGGGCGCAGTGCGGCGGCCTCGCGGACCGGGTCGAGGCCGAGGACGGACACCGAGCCGGAGTCCGGCTCGCGGTAGCCCTCGCAGGTCTCGATCGTGGTCGTCTTGCCCGCGCCGTTCGGGCCGAGCACGGCGGTCACGCCCGCCCCGGCCACCAGGTCCAGGCCGTCCACCGCGGTCTTGTCGCCGTACCGCTTCACCAGGGACCGGACCTGGACCACGGGGTCACTTCGCATGGGCCCGAGTCTAGGTACGCGGCCGGGTGCCGAGACCGGCGGGTCCGGAGATCTCCTCCTCACGGGGACGGTGCACGGGGAGCCAGCGCTCGGCGTACGCCACGGCGTCCACCACCGGGAACAGACGTACGTCCGCCCCGCCCACCCTGGTCCGGCGGATGCCGCGGTCGCGCTCGAAGTCGTACCCGAGCTCGTCGAAACGGTCCGAGTCGATGGACACCTCGGTCACCACCTCCCAGCCGTCCGGCCCCGGCCGGCCGACCTCGACCAGGGGTGCGGGGATCCGGTACTCGGCCAGGTGGAAGCAGGTGCAGCAGTCGTAGCCCGCGCCGAGCAGCAGCACCCGGGCGCCCGCCGCCTCCAGCCGGGCCAGGGGGCTGCGCTCGCCCAGGCGGCAGTCGGGGGCGTGGTCCGCGAGGATCGCCGCCGCGCCCGGGCCGATCGCCGCGAAGGAGGTCTGCGGGTGCGCGCTGCGCAGGGCGCCCGGCCAGGTCCGTACCGTCTCGGGGATCACCCCGACCCCGCGGGTGGGGGTGGTCGCCGGGTCGTAGCGGGGCATGGTCGCCCGAATGGTCTCCCACCACTCCTCGGGCACCGGCGGACGCCCCCAGAGCGCGGGGTCCGAGAGGTCGCCGGACTGGCTGGGGACGACCAGGGTGCCGTCCGGTCCGAGGGCGTCGAGCAGCGCGTGCACCACCGTCACGGGGCCTCCACAGACCCACCCGAGCGAGCTGAGCGAGGAGTGCACGAGGAGGGTCTCGCCGGGCTCGACACCGGCGGCGCGCAGGTCCGCCGCCAAGCCGGCGCGGGTGACAAGAGGGCCGGTGGGAGGGGTTGTCGACATGGTGTGGCAGTCTTCCCGAGCGGCTTCGGCGACGCCACCGGTTTGATCGATCAGTGATCGTTTCCCCAGGTCATCTTAGGTATGCCTAAGTGATGCACGGCACCGCCCGCCCGTCCGGGCGCGGCTTGCCCAGCTCTGAGGAATTACGCAACAATGGCGTTGTGAAAAACGTCGGCGAGGCTCCGCAGGAGGAACTCGCGACCGGTGAGCGGTCCACCCGCAACCGGGTCGCGCGGTCCATCCTGTCCCACGGCCCGTCCACCGTGGCCGACCTCGCCGGGCGTCTGGGGCTGACTCAGGCGGCTGTCCGCCGACACCTCGACGCCCTGGTCTCCGACGACGTCGTACAACCCCGTGAACAGCGCGTCTACGGCACGCGTACGCGTGGGCGCCCGGCCAAGGTGTTCGCCCTGACGGACTGCGGACGGGACGCCTTCGACCAGTCGTACGACAAGCTCGCCGCCGACGCGCTCCGCTGGATCGCCGACCAGGAGGGCGGGGAGCAGGCGGTCGCCGCCTTCGCCCGCGCCCGGGTCGCCGCCCAGGCCGGGGCCTACCGCAAGGCCGTCGAGGCCGCGGGGCCCGATGAGAAGACCGAAGCCCTGGCCAGGGCCTTGAGTGCCGACGGGTACGCTGCTACGGCACGCAGTGCCCCCCACCCGCACCAGGGTGAGCAGCTCTGCCAGCACCACTGCCCGGTGGCCCATGTGGCCGAGCAGTTCCCGCAGCTCTGCGAGGCCGAGACCGAACTCTTCGCCGAACTGCTCGGTACACACGTCCAGCGGCTGGCCACCATCGCCCACGGCGACGGCGTCTGCACGACGTTCATCCCCAGAATTTCCAAGACAGCCACCAACGCATCCACAAGCACGGCCGGGAGGAACCCCGCATGACTCTCCCCATCGAGGAGACAGCCCACCCCGAGCTCGAGGGCCTGGGTAAGTACGAATACGGCTGGGCGGACTCCGACGAGGCCGGCGCCTCTGCCAAGCGTGGCATCAACGAGGACGTCGTCCGGGACATCTCCGCCAAGAAGAACGAGCCGGAGTGGATGACCAAGCTCCGTCTCAAGGGCCTGCGCCTGTTCGAGAAGAAGCCCATGCCGAACTGGGGCTCGGACCTGTCGGGCATCGACTTCGACAACATCAAGTACTTCGTGCGCTCCACGGAGAAGCAGGCGGAGTCCTGGGAGGACCTGCCCGAGGACATCAAGAACACGTACGACAAGCTCGGCATCCCCGAGGCGGAGAAGCAGCGCCTCGTCGCCGGTGTCGCGGCCCAGTACGAGTCCGAGGTCGTCTACCACCAGATCCGCGAGGACCTGGAGGAGCAGGGCGTCATCTTCCTCGACACCGACACCGCGCTGAAGGAGCACCCCGAGCTCTTCAAGGAGTACTTCGGCACCGTCATCCCGGTCGGCGACAACAAGTTCGCGTCGCTGAACACCGCGGTGTGGTCCGGCGGCTCCTTCATCTACGTGCCGAAGGGCGTGCACGTGGAGATCCCGCTCCAGGCCTACTTCCGTATCAACACGGAGAACATGGGCCAGTTCGAGCGGACGCTGATCATCGTCGACGAGGACGCCTACGTCCACTACGTCGAGGGTTGTACGGCCCCGATCTACAAGTCGGACTCCCTGCACTCCGCGGTCGTCGAGATCATCGTGAAGAAGGGCGCCCGCTGCCGCTACACGACCATCCAGAACTGGTCGAACAACGTCTACAACCTGGTCACCAAGCGCGCCGTGGCGTACGAGGGCGCGACCATGGAGTGGATCGACGGCAACATCGGCTCCAAGGTCACCATGAAGTACCCGGCCGTCTACCTGATGGGCGAGCACGCCAAGGGCGAGACCCTCTCCATCGCCTTCGCGGGCGAGGGCCAGCACCAGGACGCCGGCTCCAAGATGGTCCACATGGCGCCGAACACCTCCTCCAACATCGTCTCGAAGTCGGTGGCGCGCGGCGGTGGCCGTACGTCCTACCGCGGTCTCGTCGAGATCGGTGAGGGCGCCGCCGGATCCAAGTCGAACGTGCTGTGCGACGCGCTGCTCGTCGACACCATCTCCCGCTCGGACACGTACCCGTACGTCGACGTCCGCGAGGACGACGTGTCCATGGGCCACGAGGCGACCGTCTCCAAGGTCTCCGAGGACCAGCTCTTCTACCTGATGAGCCGTGGCCTCAGCGAGTTCGAGGCGATGGCGATGATCGTGCGCGGCTTCGTCGAGCCGATCGCGAAGGAGCTGCCGATGGAGTACGCGCTGGAGCTCAACCGGCTGATCGAGCTGCAGATGGAAGGCGCGGTCGGCTAAGCACCGCCCTCCGGTCCAGCAGCAGGCGGCCCGCCTCTCCGGGGCGGGCCGAAGATCGAAAACGTAGGAAGAGAGCAGACCGACAGCCATGGCTGAGGCTCAGAACATTCCGGTGGGCTCCACCACCGCCGGCTCGATCGCGGTGGCCGCCGAGTCGACCGTCGCCACGCGCATGAGCGCGCCCCCGTCCTTCGACGTGGCGGACTTCCCCGTGCCGCACGGCCGCGAGGAGGAGTGGCGGTTCACCCCGCTGGAGCGCCTGCGCGGGCTGCACGACGGCACCGCCGTCGCCACCGGCGACGGCCTGAAGGTCGACGTCCAGGCACCCGAGGGCGTCACCGTCGAGGCCGTCGGCCGCGACGACGCCCGCCTCGGCAGGGCCGGCACCCCGGTGGACCGCATCGCCGCCCAGGCCTACTCGGCGTTCGAGAAGGCCGGCGTCATCACCGTCCCCAAGGAGACGGTGCTCGCCGAGCCGATCCGGATCGCCGTGCACGGCGAGGGCGGCACCGCCTTCGCCCACCAGGTGATCGAGCTGGGTGCCTTCGCCGAGGCCGTCGTCGTCATCGACCACACCGGTGACGCGGTGCTCGCCGCCAACGTCGACTACGTCCTGGGCGACGGCGCCAAGCTGACCGTCGTCTCGGTCCAGGACTGGGACGACAAGGCCGTGCACGTCGCCCAGCACAACGCCCTCATCGGCCGCGACGCGAGCTTCAAGTCCGTGGTGGTGACCTTCGGCGGCGACGTCGTGCGCCTCCACCCCCGGGTCGCCTACGCCGGCACCGGCGGCGAGGCCGAGCTGTTCGGGCTCTACTTCACCGACAAGGGGCAGCACCAGGAGCACCGCCTCCTGGTCGACCACAACACCCCGCACTGCAAGTCGAACGTGGTCTACAAGGGCGCGCTCCAGGGCGACGGCGCCCACGCGGTCTGGATCGGCGACGTGCTGATCGAGGCCAAGGCCGAGGGCACCGACACCTACGAGATGAACCGCAACCTGGTCCTCACGGACGGCGCCCGGGTCGACTCGGTGCCGAACCTGGAGATCGAGACCGGCGAGATCGTCGGCGCCGGCCACGCCTCGGCGACCGGCCGCTTCGACGACGAGCAGCTCTTCTACCTGATGGCCCGCGGCATCCCGGCCGACGAGGCCCGCCGACTCGTCGTCCGCGGGTTCTTCGCCGAGCTGGTCCAGCAGATCGGTGTCGACGACATCGAGGAGCGCCTCCTCGCGAAGATCGACGAGGAGCTGGAGACCGTGTCTGGATCAGGCCGATGACCTTCGTACGCGCCTGTGGGCTGAGCGAGCTGGAGGAGGACACCCCGAAGCGGGTGGAACTCGACGGCACGCCCGTCTCGGTCGTACAGACCGAGGGGGAGGTGTTCGCCATCCACGACATCTGCTCCCACGCGAACGTCTCGCTCTCCGAGGGCGAGGTGGAGGACTGCCAGATCGAGTGCTGGCTGCACGGCTCCAGCTTCGACCTCCGCACCGGCAAGCCGTCCGGCCTTCCCGCGACGCGCCCCGTCCCCGTATACCCCGTAAAGATCGAAGGGGACGACGTGCTCGTCTCCCTCACCCAGGAGTCCTGAGGCACCCATGGCAACGCTTGAAATCCGAGACCTGCACGTCACCGTCGAGGCCGACAACGCCACGAAGGAGATCCTCAAGGGCGTCGACCTCACCGTGAAGCAGGGCGAGACGCACGCCATCATGGGCCCCAACGGCTCCGGCAAGTCGACCCTCGCCTACTCGCTCGCGGGTCACCCGAAGTACACGATCACCGGCGGCACCGTGCTGCTCGACGGCGAGGACGTCCTGGAGATGTCCGTCGACGAGCGCGCCCGCGCCGGCCTGTTCCTGGCGATGCAGTACCCGGTCGAGGTCCCGGGTGTGTCCGTGTCGAACTTCCTGCGGACCTCCGCCACTGCCATCCGCGGCGAGGCCCCCAAGCTGCGCACCTGGGTGAAGGAGGTCAAGGAGGCCATGCAGCGCCTCAACATGGACCCCTCCTTCGCCGAGCGCAACGTCAACGAGGGCTTCTCCGGCGGTGAGAAGAAGCGCCACGAGATCCTCCAGCTGGAGCTGCTCAAGCCGAAGGTCGCGATCCTCGACGAGACGGACTCCGGTCTGGACGTCGACGCGCTCCGGGTCGTCTCCGAGGGCGTCAACCGCGTCCGCGAGACCGGCGAGGTCGGCACCCTGCTGATCACGCACTACACGCGCATCCTGCGCTACATCAAGCCCGACCACGTGCACGTCTTCGCGAACGGCAGGATCGTGGAGTCCGGCGGCCCCGAGCTCGCCGACAAGCTGGAGAACGAGGGCTACGAGGCATACACGAAGGGTGGCGCATCCGCGTGACACAGCTGCCGGGCCTCCTCGACACCGAGGCGATCCGCAAGGACTTCCCCATCCTGGACCGTCAGGTCCACGACGGCCGGAAGCTCGTGTACCTGGACAACGCGGCGACCTCGCAGAAGCCGCGCCAGGTGCTGGACGCCCTGAGCGAGTACTACGAGCGCTACAACGCCAACGTCCACCGCGGTGTGCATGTGCTCGCCGAGGAGGCCACGGCGCTGTACGAGGGCGCGCGGGACAAGGTCGCGTCCTTCATCAACGCGCCCAGCCGCGACGAGGTGATCTTCACCAAGAACGCCTCCGAGTCGCTGAACCTCGTGGCGAACATGCTGGGCTGGGCCGACGAGCCCTACCGCGTGGACTCCGAGACCGAGATCGTCATCACGGAGATGGAGCACCACTCCAACATCGTGCCGTGGCAGCTGCTCTCGCAGCGCACCGGCGCGAAGCTGAAGTGGTTCGGGCTGACCGACGACGGCCGCCTCGACCTCTCCAACATCGACGAGATCATCACGGAGAAGACGAAGATCGTCTCCTTCGTGCTGGTGTCCAACATCCTCGGCACCGTGAACCCCGTCGAGGCGATAGTGCGCCGCGCCCAGGAGGTCGGTGCCCTCGTCTGCATCGACGCCTCGCAGGCCGCGCCGCACATGCCGCTGGACGTGCAGGCCCTGCAGGCCGACTTCGTGGCCTTCACCGGCCACAAGATGTGCGGTCCGACGGGCATCGGCGTGCTCTGGGGCCGCCAGGAGCTCCTGGAGGACCTGCCCCCGTTCCTCGGCGGCGGCGAGATGATCGAGACGGTGTCGATGCACTCGTCGACGTACGCTCCCGCCCCGCACAAGTTCGAGGCGGGCACCCCGCCGATCGCGCAGGCGGTCGGCCTCGGCGCGGCGATCGACTATCTGAACTCCATCGGCATGGACAAGATCCTCGCCCATGAGCACGCGATCACCGAGTACGCGGTGAAGCGGCTGACGGAGGTTCCGGACCTCAGGATCATCGGCCCCGCCACGGCCGAGGACCGGGGCGCGGCGATCTCCTTCACCCTCGGCGACATCCACCCGCACGATGTGGGCCAGGTGCTCGACGAGCAGGGCATCGCGGTCCGGGTCGGCCACCACTGCGCCCGCCCGGTCTGCCTGCGGTACGGAATTCCCGCGACCACCCGAGCGTCGTTCTATCTGTACTCCACGCCGGCCGAGATCGACGCCCTGGTCGACGGTCTGGAGCACGTACGGAACTTCTTCGGCTGAGGGGACGAGCGATCGCATGAAGCTGGACTCGATGTACCAGGAAGTCATCCTGGACCACTACAAGCACCCCCACGGGCGGGGCTTGCGGGACGGTGACGCCGAGGTACACCACGTGAACCCGACGTGCGGCGACGAGATCACCCTGCGAGTGAAGTACGACGGCACGACCATCGAGGACGTGTCGTACGAGGGCCAGGGCTGTTCGATCAGCCAGGCCTCGGCCTCCGTGCTGAACGACCTCCTCGTCGGCAAGGACCTTGACGACGCGCGGAAGATCCAGGAGACCTTCCTGGAGCTGATGCAGTCCAAGGGGAAGATCGAGCCGGACGACGCGATGGAGGAGGTGCTGGAGGACGCGGTCGCGTTCGCCGGTGTCTCCAAGTACCCCGCCCGGGTCAAGTGCGCCCTCCTCAGCTGGATGGCGTGGAAGGACGCGACGGCCCAGGCGCTGGGCGCCGACGCCGACGTCGAAAGGAAGACGGCATGAGCGAGACCCTGGAGATGAAGCCGGCCTCCGAGGAGGAGGTCCGCGAGGCCCTGTACGACGTCGTCGACCCCGAACTCGGCATCGACGTCGTCAACCTCGGCCTGATCTACGGCATCCACATCGACGACGCGAACATCGCGACGATCGACATGACCCTGACCTCGGCGGCCTGTCCGCTGACGGACGTCATCGAGGACCAGGCCAAGTCCGCCACGGACGGCCTCGTCAACGAGCTGCGCATCAACTGGGTCTGGATGCCCCCGTGGGGCCCCGACAAGATCACCGACGACGGCCGTGAGCAGCTTCGGGCGCTCGGGTTCAACGTCTGAGACGTGACATGGGTGTGGCCCCCGGCGATTCGCCGGGGGCCACACCCATGTCCGCGGTGGTGTCCTCCGGTCAGGAGAAGCCCTTCACCAGGTTGAACGTGGCGTCCGCGTAGAAGGAGCCGCTGTTTTCGGCGCGCTCCAGGCGGAGCTGGAAGCTGCGGTGGCGGACGAAGTGGCCGGGGTAGTTCACCGACTCCAGCAGGATCGAACCCGAGTAGCCCGAGCGGGGGCAGAAGGTGGCGTCCTGCTGGAAGAGGCGGGAGCCGTCGTTGCCGGACGCGCGGAGCACGAAGTTCTGGTGGCGCACATAGCGGCCGTCGGCCATGCGGAACGAGTAGCAGGAGGAGTTCGCGAGGCCGGAGACGACCTTGAAGGAGGAGTCCTCCTTGGTCTCGCTGCCGCTGCGGGAGCTCACCTGGTCCAGCTGGATCACACCGTCGCGCAGATGCCAGTAGCGGTCCGGGTAGTTGACGGACCGTACGGACTTGCGCGTGGTCGAACTGGACGGCGGCTTCTTCGTGGGCGCCTTCGACGGCTCGGAGGTCGGCTTCGCGCCGCCCTGCTGCTTGTCGTCGGACGCGCCGGAACCCTTGGAACCGTCGGCGCCCTTGTCCTTGCCCTCGCCGTTCTTCGCGTCGGCCTCGGAGCCCTGCGGCTCCGACAGGCCGCTCTTGCCGTCCGGTGCCGAGGTCGCGGGGGGCGACGTGGGCGGCAGCGAGAGGGCGGGGAGCACCCGGTCGTCGGCGGCGGTGGTGCGCCCGTTCTTCTCCGACGAGTCGTCAGGTCCGTTGCCCTGGAGGGTGATCGCGGTGACGCACGACGACACGACGGCGAGGGCCAGGGCGCCGGCCAGCCAGAGGCGGCGCGTGCCCGGTATTCGGGTGTCGTTCGGGGTGACACCCGTCTCCCACACCTTCGCGGATCTGAGCACCGGAAGGTGGGGCGTGGTCTGTTCCGGATCAGGTCCGGGCTTTCTTGGCGGCATGCGCGGTTCCTTCGGCGTCGCCAAAGTGCGGACGCGAATCGTCATGCGGATCAGGGAGGGTGGTACGTGTCACCCGTGTGTGCAAACCCTGGCGGTCGTCACACAATCGGGAGATTGACCGTTGAAACAGTAGTGGACCAAGGGGTGTGCGGGGAGCCCTTTCCGAGAGCGCTTCCATAACGGAACGGCCCCGAATCCAGGGCCTCTTGGGCTTCCGTGGCGGTCAATTCCGCCCATAAGCGCGCCTGTGCCGCGCGATGTGTACAGGCGTACGCATCATGTGTACGATCGTACACATGGGATATCTGTTGCTCGCCGCGGCCATAGCCGCCGAAGTGGCCGCCACCACCGCCATGAAGTACAGCGAGGGCTTCAGCAAGCTGTGGCCCTCCCTGGTGACCGGGGTGGGGTACCTCATCTCCTTCGTCCTGCTCGCCCAGGCGCTGAAGTCGATGTCGATCGGCACCGCGTACGCGATCTGGTCCGGCGTCGGCACCGCGACGGTCGCCGCCCTCGGACTGGTGCTCTTCGGGGAGGCGTTGAGCTTCGCCAAGGTCGCCGGGATCGTGCTGATCATCGCGGGGGTCGTGGTGCTGAACCTGGGAGGCGCCCACTGATGGCACGGCGCTACGATCCCGAGCGGCGACAGCGGATCATCGACGCGGCGATCCGCGTCGTGGGGGAGAAGGGCATCGCCGGGCTGAGCCACCGCACCGTGGCCGCCGAGGCGGATGTCCCGCTCGGCTCGACGACGTACCACTTCAAGACCCTCGACGACCTCATGGTCGCCGCGCTGCGACAGGCCAACGAGCGGTACGCGAAGGCCGTCGCCGCCCGCGAGGCCCTGCGGGACCCCGGCACCGATCTCGCCGCCGAACTGGCCGCGCTGGGCGGCGAATGGTTCGCCGGCGACCGTACGGGCCTGGAGGTGGAGTACGAGCTCTACCTCGCCGCCCTGCGCCGCCCCGCCCTCCGGCCCGTCGCCGACGAGTGGGGCCGGGGCTTCGCCGAGTGCCTCGCCGAGCGCACCGACCCGGTCACCGCGCGGACCCTCGTCGCCCTCGTCGACGGCATCTGCCTCCAGGTCCTGCTGACCGGGGCGCCCTACGACGAGGAGTACGCGCGGGAGGCGCTGGCACGGGTGATTCCCTGAACCGCGAACCTTTTCCGGCTCATCGGCGAACAGGGGGTGACACGGAAGCCGGCGGGGGAGAGCGGTTGTGACGAGCGGGGGGAGGACCCGGTGAGCGGACCTCCGCCTCGGGCAGGCGGCACGGCGGACGGGCGGCACGGCGGGTGGGCGGCACGGCGGGTGGGCGCGAGGCGAGGCGGACGCCGCCGGGATCGCCGCCCTCCTTGACGCCGACGTCAAGCAGCCCCGGCTTCAAGCAGCCCCGCCTTCAAGCCGTCCCGGGGTCTGGCCGGCATCGCGGGCGCCGTGCCATCGCGCTGAGCCAGGGCATGGCCGGCGGCCGGCGCTGGCTGATCGACCCGGAGACGTACGACGTTCTCGGTACACAGCACATCGAGGACGGCAAGGTGCTCGGCGGCGACTCGCGCATCGCCACAGCCGTCGTGGACGAGGCGGGCGAGCGCGGCTGACGTTCGCCGCCCGGGCCGGGCGGCCCGTCCCACGGGGGTGGGCGGGCCGACCGGCTCCGTATGTCCGTATGTCCGTAAAGTGCCCGGCCCCTGAGATGTCCCCGGCGCGGGTTGGCCCGGATGCGCCCCGGGCGGTTAGGTTGCCCTCATGACCGACACGACTGCTCCTCGTACCACCGGCGCCGTGGCCGCCGGCCTCGCCACGATCGCCGCCGACGGCACCGTCCTCGACACCTGGTTCCCCGCGCCCGAGCTCGCCGCCGAGCCGGGCCCCTCCGGCACCGAGCGGCTGACTGCCGAGCGTGCCGCGGAGCTGCTGGGCGGCGGCGCGACCGCCGCGATCGGGCAGGACACGCGCCGCGGTGTCGAGGTCGTCGCGGTCCGCACGGTCATCTCCTCGCTCGACGAGAAGCCGATCGACACGCACGACGCGTACCTGCGCCTCCACCTGCTCTCCCACCGCCTGGTCAAGCCGCACGGCCAGAGCCTGGACGGCATCTTCGGCCTCCTCGCCAACGTCGCCTGGACCTCGCTCGGCCCGGTCGCCGTGGACGAGCTGGAGAAGGTGCGCCTCAACGCGCGCGCCGAGGGCCTGCACCTCCAGGTGACGTCCGTCGACAAGTTCCCGCGGATGACGGACTACGTGGCCCCCAAGGGCGTCCGGATCGCCGACGCCGACCGCGTCCGGCTCGGCGCGCACCTCGCCGAGGGCACCACGGTCATGCACGAGGGCTTCGTCAACTTCAACGCGGGCACCCTCGGCACATCGATGGTCGAGGGCCGGATCTCCGCCGGTGTCGTCGTCGGTGACGGCTCGGACATCGGCGGCGGCGCCTCCACGATGGGCACGCTCTCCGGCGGCGGCAACGTCGTCATCTCCATCGGCGAGCGCTGCCTGGTCGGCGCCGAGGCGGGCGTCGGCATCGCGCTGGGCGACGAGTGCGTCGTCGAGGCCGGCCTCTACGTCACCGCCGGCACCCGTGTCACCATGCCCGACGGCCAGGTCGTCAAGGCCCGCGAACTCTCCGGCGCCTCGAACATCCTCTTCCGCCGCAACTCGGTCACCGGCACGGTGGAGGCCCGCCCCAACAACGCGGTCTGGGGCGGCCTGAACGAGATCCTGCACAGCCACAACTGACCCCGTAAGGGTTGCTTGGCGTGACTTTCGCGCGGTGTAGGCAGATGAACTGTCGGACGCAGTGTCCGATGAGTCGCCGAACCGATGAGATGAGGGGCCGAGGGATGAGGAACGACCGGGCGAGGACCGTGGCGCGAGTGGTCATGGCAGGGCTGGCCGCGGTGCTGGTGTGCGGGGTGTCGGCCGGGACCGCGCACGCCGACGAGACCAACCACGCCTCGCACAACGGTCCCCGGATCGGACTCGTCAACGTCGGGCAGGTCGACGACCCCATGGAGGACGTGCTGGAGCACACCCTGCTGTTCGGCGACGGGTACCGCTGGGGCTGATCGCACGCCGGTACGGCCGGCACGGCTTGCCGTCACAGGGTCAGGGGCCCGTACGCGTTCACGCGCGTACGGGCCCCGAGCCGTTCCCCGGTACTTTTCTTCGCCGGCCCGGCATAGCGGTGGGCGGGGCGGCGCGTCTCAAGGGGCACAGGGCGGACACAGGGGCCGCCGGGGGAAGAGAAGGTGACGATGGATGCCGCGGGGCAGGAGAGTTTCCGGGAATTCGTGGCCGGGCGGTCGTCGGCGCTGCTGAAGACGGCCGTGCTGCTGAGCGGCGGGGACCGGCACGCCGCCGAGGACCTGTTGCAGAACGCGCTGATCAAGGCGGCCGGGCGCTGGCAGCGGATCGACGAGCCGGAGGCGTACGTACGGCAGATCCTCTACCGGCAGCAGGTCAGCCGCTGGCGGCTGAAATGGCGGCGGCGCGAACTGACCGTCGCCGAGCCGCCGGAGAGCGGCGGCGGTGTCGACGGCGTGGCCGGTGTCGAGCTGCGGCTGGTGATGCGCGGGGCGCTGGCCCGGCTGACCGCCCGGCAGCGGACCGTACTGGTGCTCCGCTACTTCGAGGACCTGCCGGAGGGCGAGGTGGCCCGGATCCTCGGGTGCTCCGTGGGGACCGTACGGTCCACGACCCACCGCTCGCTCGCCCGACTGCGCGAACTCGCGCCCGAACTGGCCGCGCTCGGATTCGCCGCGGCCGAGCAGCAGCCGTCCCGTGACTTCTCGCCCGTGGAGGTGCGTCCGTGAACGTCGATGAACTGGTGCGCGACTCGCTGCGCGAGCAGGCCGCCGAACAGCCGCCCCTGGCAGTGGACTTCGCCGAACGGGTGCTCACCGTCCGGCGCCGCCGCCGGACCCGCAGGCTCGCCACCGTCGCCGCGGCCACCGCCGCCGTGGTCGCCGTCGCGGTGGCCGTGCCCCTGCTGGACTCCGGCAAGGACCAGGTACGGCTCGCCACCGAGATGAACAAGAGCGACATCATCGCCCACCCCGACCAGTCGCCGCCGCGCGACCTGATCGCGGCCGGGGACGTGGCGCTGGCCGCGTACTGGACCTGGGACACCCTGATCGACAAGAAGAAGGACACCGGCGTCCGGAAGCGTTCCTACTCGATCCTCGACCAGAAGACCGGCAAGTACGTAGCGGACTCCCGCTGGTCCATGATCGCGGTCGCCCCCGGCATGCGAACCGCCGCCGTCCTGGAGACGGAACTGCCCGCCAAGCGGATCGGGTTGCTCGACCTGCTCACCGGCGAGGTCGAGCGCTGGATCCCGGTGGACCGGGGCGTGGCCAGCGTGGAGTTCTCGTCCGACGGCACCACGCTCGTCGCCACCACCTACAGCAAGAACCCCGATGTGCTGACCAAGGCGGCCAACGACGCCGACGGCGACGGCAAGAAGAACGACTACATGCCGGTGTTCTCCGAGTCGTACCGGACCGGCTTCTACATCGTCGACGTCGACTCCGGTAGCAGCGAGTGGAGCGCGGTCCCGCCGGAGAAGGAGGAGGACCTGTTCTTCGTCAACTCCCGTCAGGACTTCTCCTTCAGCGGTGACGGCAAGCTGGTCCGCTCCGGGCTCAGCATGGAGCCGCACGACCAGTACTACGACCTGAAGGGTGACAAGGTCGCCAAGCCGGCCGACGAGAAGTACCTGAGCTGGTCGGTGGAGGCGCGGCTCTCCCCGAACGGCAAGCTCGCCGCCGGTGGTTTCGCGGGCGGCGCCAAGACAACCGCCTCCGAGATCCTCGACCCCCGCACCGGCAAGCGGCTCCACAAGGTCCGCGGTCAGCAACTGCTCGCCTGGGTCGACAACGAGCGGCTCATCGCCTGGGACATCGCGGCCGACGGCAGCAACGAGTTCCACAACGGTCTGGTCCTCGTCACCATCGGCAGCGACAGGACGATCCCGCTCAGCGGCGCCCGCAAGGGCAACGACGGGGCTCCCGGGCGCTGGAACCCGGTCTTCGCCACCCGCTGACCGACCGGCGTCGGATCTCAGGCGTTCACCAGCCGGTCGTACGCCGCCTGCAGCCCGTCGGTCACTTCCTGACCGGCGGGCCGCAGCGGTGCGCGGACCGGGCCGGAGGGGAGACCGAGTCGGCCGAGGAGCGCCTTGGCCGTGACGGAGCCGGGCAGGCCGGAGGCCATCATCAGCTCGGTGAGCGGTAGGGTCAGCCGCTGGAGGCGGGCCGCCTCGCCCGCCTCGCCCGCGTCGAACGCGTCGAGGATCGAGCGGAAGTGGCGCGGCACCGCGTTCGCGACCGTCCCCACGTAACCGGACCCGCCGATCGCGTAGAGCGCGAGGACGTACTCGTCGCAGCCGGTGTAGTACGCGAGCCCCGTCTCGGCCAGCACCCTCTGGGTGCCGAGGAGGTCGTACGCGCAGTCCTTCACCGCCACGATCCGGGGGTCGTCCGCGAGCCGGATCATGGTCTCCGGTTCGATGCGGGTACCGGTGCGGCCAGGGATGTCGTACAGGGCCACGGGCAGCCCCGTGGCGTCGGCGAGCTCGCGGAAGTGGGCCTCGACGGCGTCCTGCGGGGGCCTGCTGTAGTACGGCGTGACCGCCAGCAGGCCGTCCGCGCCCGCCTTCTCGGCCGCCAGCGCCAGCTCCACCGTGTGCCGGGTGTCGGCGGTGCCCACCCCGGCCACGATCGCGGCCCGCTCGCCCACCGCCGCGCGCACCGCGCGGATCAGCTCCGCCTTCTCCGTGTCCGTCGTCGTCGGCGACTCGCCCGTCGTACCGGACAGCACCAGCCCGTCGCACCCCTCCCGCACCAGCCGGTCGGCCAGCAGCTGGGCCCCGTCCAGGTCGAGCGCGCCGGACGCCGTGAAGGGCGTGACCATCGCGCAGAGGGCGCGGCCGAAGGGGGTGGGGCGGTGGACGCGAGCCAGAGGAGCCGTGAAAGCCGTGGGAGCCAAGGGAGTGAAGGGAGCCATGGGGGTAGTCTCGGCGGGCCCATTGTGAAGCTCCACTTAATTCTCCTACGAAATATGCGGAAGTCTTGCTACGAGGAGGAGGGTCGGCTGCCTGGCCACGGGTGGATGTGCTGGTGAGCGGAGGGGTAGTGCGAGCCGGTGGGGGTACTCGGGGCGTCCCGATGTGTGAGGAGGCGACACCGTGACCGGGACCACCGAGACCAGGCCCACGCGATTCGTGCGCTCTGTGCGATCCGCGCGTCCGGGGCCGACGGAACACGACCATCACTCCGTGGGCGAGCTCGTGGGGCAGGCCACCGAGCAGCTCTCCCAGCTCGTACGACAGGAGGTCGCCCTCGCGAAGGAAGAGCTGGCCGAGAAGGGGCGGCGCGCGGGGCGCGGCGGTGGGCTCCTCGGCGCCGCCGGCGCCGTCGCCTACGTGGGGTTCATGACCCTTGCCGCGGCCGGGGTCGCGGCGCTGTCGCTGGTGCTGGACGTGTGGGCCGCCGCGCTCATCGTCATGGCCGTGCTGTTCGTGATCGCCGGCGTACTGGCCGCCTTGGGGCGCGCGCAGCTGCGTCGGGCCACACCGCCCCGGCCGGAGCTGGCGCTCGACAGCGTCAAGGCCGACGTGGACGAGATCAAGGGGAGGGCCCGGCGATGACGCACGCATCCGGTACGGCCGGTGCTTCCGGCGGCGCGACCAATGGTTCCGTGGGCGCCAAGGGGCCCGACGAACTGCGGCGGCAGATCGAACAGACCCGGGCGCAGCTCGGTGACACGGTCGAGGAGCTGGCCGCCAAGGCCGATGTGAAGGCGAGGGTGCACTCCGCGTGGGAGCGGGTGCCGCGGGAGGCGGTGGTGGTGGGCGGCGCGACCGTCGCGGTGGCCGCGGCGGGGGTGCTGGCCTGGCGCCACTACCACTAGGGCGGCGGCTGACTCCCGGCTGGCTCTTCCGGCGGGGGTGACTGACGTCTGCGCCGCATGGCTTGCGGCGCGGACACCTGACGCCTGCGCGGCTCACCCCGGCGGCTCACCCCGGTGGTCGCCCGACCGGTGGTCGCCCGACGCCTGCGCGGCTCACCCCGGTGGTGGCCGGTGGTGGGCATGCGCGGGCGTCGGGCGGTGGCTGTTGGCTCACTCCTCGGCCGACGAGCCCGGCGTGCCCGTCGTGCCCGTCGTGCCCGTCGCGCCCGTCGTGCCCAGCGCGCCCGTCGCGCGAGCGCGGGCCTCGCGCAGGGCGCGTAGGCGGGGCGGCCAGGTGCGGGTGTCGCGGGGTTCCACGTAAGGCTCTTCCATGGGGGAGCGGCCGTCGGCGATGGCGCGTTCCCGGGAGAGTTCCGCGTCGAACTCCAGGCCCAGGAGGATCGCCAGGTTGGTGAGCCAGAGCCAGATCAGGAAGACGACGGCTCCGGCGAGCGTGCCGTAGGTCCTGTTGTACGAGCCGAAGGTGGCGGCGTAGACGGCGAAGCCCGCGGACGCGGCGAGCCAGATCAGTGTCGCGAGGACTCCGCCGGGGCTCACCCAACGGAAGCCCCGGCCACGGACGTTGGGCGCGGCCCAGTACAGCAGCGCGATCATCAGCGTCACCAGGACCAGCAGGACCGGCCACTTGGCGATGTCCCACAGGGCGATGGCCGCGTCGCCGAGCCCGATCGTCGTGCCCGCGCGTTCGGCCAGCGGACCCGTGAAGACGACGATCAGCGCGCTCGCCGCCAGCATCAGCATCAACACGAGGGTCAGGACGATCCGCAGTGGCGTGAGCTTCCACACCGGGCGGCCCTCCGGCAGGTCGTACACCGCGTTGGACGTACGGATGAACGCCGCCACATATCCCGACGCCGACCACACCGCCGCCAGCAGACCGACGATCGCCAGCACCCCGCCCGTACCGCCGCTGTCTCCCAGTTGCACGACCGCGTCCCGCAGGATGTCCCGCGCGGGGCCCGGGGCGAGGTCGCCGATGTTGTCCAGGATCCTGTCCGTCGCGCGCTGTCCGACGACCCCCAGCATCGACACCAGCACCAGCAGCGCGGGGAAGAGCGACAGGACACCGTAGTACGTCAACGCGGCTGCCCGGTCGGCGAGTTCGTCGTCCTGGAACTCCTTGACGGTGCGCCGCACCACCGCCCACCACGAGCGCCCCGGCAGTCCGGTGAGACCGCCCTCCGCGCCCTCCGCGCCCTCCCCGCCGGTCCCCGGCGCCTTTCCCACCCGCTCGGCCTCCGGCCGCCTCTGCTCCATGACCGGCGGGTCTCCCGAAACCCGGCCCCGAATCGCGGACTTGACCTGAATCTTGGTTGAGGTTGAAGGGTGGTCGGTGCGCGCACGCCGAGTACCGATCATGGGAGAGCAGCATGAGCACGACCCGTCGTACGGACCTCCACCCCGCCCTCGACCGCCCCGACGTCGGGGCGTCCCTCTTCAGCACCTGGGAGGTGGGCACCCCCGAGCGGCAACGCCGGACCGTCGAGGCCATCGCCGACACCTGGGAGCGGCGGCCGTGGCCGACGGAAGGGTTGTTGGGGTACTTCGTCTACACCGCCGAGGACGGTTCCGGCCTGCTGCACCATTCGCAGTGGGCCGACGAGCAGGCGTACGAGGCCTTCGTCAAGACGCGGCGGCAGGAGCGCAACGACGCCATCGACACCGCTGTCCCCGGGATCGAGCGGGTGTGGCTCGGGCGGTACCGGCGGTACCGCAGCCTCACGGGCGGCGAGGGCCGTGCCGCACGCGTGCCGGGCTGCGTGGTGATCGTCGACGTCGAGTTCGACGGTCCGGACCCGGCGCGGCAGCGTGCCTGGGTGGACGCCGTGGCGGAGGCGCTCGCCGCCGAGCCGGACGCGCATCCCGGCGGTATCTCCGCCCACTTCCACCTCGGCACCGACGGCACCCGCGTCCTCAACTACGCCGAGTGGGAGACCGCCGAGCATCACATCGACGCCATGGCGGCGCCCGGCGAAGGCGTCGGCTCGCTCTCGCCGCTCTGGCAGCGCGTACAGACCTGGCCCGGACTGCTGGAGACCGGCTCGGTCAAGCGGTACGCGTACGCCCTCGGCCTCGTCCCCGACTGAGTCCGGCGGCTCCCGTCCCGGAGTCGACGGGCGTGTAGCGACCGGCGGCGATCGTCAGCCGGTGGTCGCCGACCGGGACCACCGCTCCCTCACTCACCGAAAACTCGAACAGTCTGGACAAAAAAGTTTTCGGTGAGACGGTGGAGCCATGTTGGACGTCACCGTGATCGAGGACCCCGAGGCAGCGGCCGTCTCGCTGGACCCCATACGCGCCCGGCTGCTCGCCGAGCTGGCGGCCGGGCCCGCGTCGGCGGCCATGCTGGCCGGGAAGGTCGGGCTGCCCAGGCAGAAGGTGAACTATCACCTGAAGGCACTGGAGAAGCACGGTCTGGTCGAGCTGGCGGGGGAGCGCCGCAAGGGCAACGTCACGGAGCGGCTGATGCGGGCCACGGCCGCGTCGTACGTGATCTCGCCGCTCGCGCTCGCCGCCGTACAGCCGGATCCGGACCGTTTCCGGGACCAGCTCTCCGCGCGCTGGCTGCTGGCACTCGGCGCCCGGCTGGTCCGGGACGTCGGCACGCTGATCACCGGCGCGGCCAAGGCCCGCAAGCGCCTCGCGACCTACGCCCTCGACGGCGAGGTCACCTTCGCCTCGGCCGCCGACCGGGCCGCCTTCGTCCAGGAACTGACGGCCGGGGTGAGCGCGCTCATCAGCAAGTACGACGCCCCCGACGCCCAGGGCGGCCGGGGCCACCGGATCGTGGTCGCCGTCCACCCGACGGTCAGGCCGCAGCCCGCCGATGAGACCGACCGGCCCGACCGGCCCGCACTCCCCGCCCAGCCCGAACCGCCCGCCCGGTGAGACCCGTTGAGGAGCACGTCATGCCCAAGGAATTCGAGATCGCCCGTGAGTTCGAGGTCGACGCCACCCCCGAGGAGGTGTGGGAGGCCGTCACCGCCGGAACCGGCGGGTGGCTGTGGCCGATGGAGGCACCCGAGCCGCGCGTCGGCGGCAAGGGGCCGTTCGGCTCCGAGGTGACCGCGTGGGACCCGCCGCGCCGGTACACCAACCGCGTCGAGGACGTGGAGGGGATCTCCGAGCAGACCCTCAACCAGCTCGACTACACGATCGAACCGCGCGACGACGGCCGGCGCGCCTGGGTGCGGTACGTGCACAGCGGCGTCTTCGTCGACGACTGGGACAACCAGTACGACGGCGCCGCCAAGCACACCGCCTTCTACCTGCACACCCTGCGCCAGTACCTGACGCGCTTCGCCGGCCGGAAGATCACCGCGTTCGCCACCTTCGACGGCCCCGAGGCGTCCGGCGGCGCGGACGCGCTCGCCGTCGTGGGAAGGGCGCTCGGCCTCGCGGACGACACCGCCGAGGGCGCCCGCGTCCAGGCCGAGGGGCCCGGCGGGCAGCGCTTCGAGGCCGTCGTCGACTATCGCGACCCGTACTTCATCGGTCTGCGCACCGACGACGCCCTCATCCGCTTCTTCGGCCGCAACCACTGGGGCCACCGCGTCGGCATGAGCGTTCACGACTTCGCGCCGGGCGCCGACGCGCAGGCCGACGAGACCGCGTGGAAGGGCTGGCTGAACGGAGTGTTCAGCCAGCCCCGAGAACCGGTCGCCGCTGTGCCGGCCCGACGCGCCGCCGTTACGGCCTGAAGCGCAGCACCTGCGGGTCGTGGTCGCTGATCTGGTCGTTGAACTCCGCGTTGGTGTGCACGCTGTCGTACGTGAAGTCGCACGAGCGCCGGATCGACGGACTGATCAGGATCTGGTCGAGGACCTGTGTGTTGCCCTGGAAGACGTACGAGTAACGCTCGCTCCTCGGCAGCGACTTGACCGCCGACCACAGGGCGCCGTCGTCCTCCAGCAGCTCGGTGGTCTCGGAGAACTCGAAGTCGTTGATGTCACCGAGGGCGATGACGTCCGCGTTCCTCTCCTTCGCCAGGATCTCCTTGACGAAGGTGTTCACGGCGGTCGCCTGAAGGTGACGCTGGGTCTCCGAACTCCGCTTCGGCGGCTGGAATTCCGAGTGCAGCGACTGGTCGCCGCCCTTGGACGCGAAGTGGTTCGCGATCACGAAGACGGACTTGCCGCGGAAGGAGAACTCGCCGACCAGTGGCTTGCGGCTGTCCGTCCAGGCGGCGTTCGCCGGGTCGATACGGCCGGGGGAGACCGTCAGCCGTGCCTTGCCGTACGCCTTCGTCACCCCGACGGCGGTCGTCGCGTCGCCGCCGGCACGGTCGGTGAAGGAGACCCGCTCGGGGTTGAACAGGAAGACCTGGCGGATGTTGCCGCCGGGCGCACCGCCGTCCGCGAGGTTCACCGGGTCGATGGAACGCCAGTCGTACGTCGGGCCGCCGGCCGCCGCGATCGCGTCGATCAGCTTCCGTACCGTCTGGTCGGCGGCGACCGTACCGTCGTTGGTGGCGCCGTTGTTGTCCTGGATCTCCTCCAGGGCCACGATGTCGGGCGACTGCAGGTTGTGCACGATCGCCGCCGCGTGGTCCGCGAACGAGGCGTCCGAGGGGTCCAGGTTCTCGACGTTGTACGTCGCCACCGCCAGCTCGCCACGCCCCTGCTTACGGGTCGTCTCGCGCTCCAGCCCGCCCTGCTCCAGCGTGCCGAGCCGGCCCGCGACCAGGGTGTAGCCGCCGAACTGGTTGTAGTCCAGGGGACCGGCCGTGGCGCCCTTCAGGGTGTCTCCGACGTTCGCCTTCGGGAAGTCGGCGACCGCGCCCAGCGACTGGATCTGCAGCCGGCCGGTGTTCTGGGAGGTGTAGGAGCTGTACACCGTGCCGCCGCGGCGGTTGGCGTTCTCCCAGGGCTTGACGGTGACCCACAGCTCGGTGAACGGATCGGTGGCGCCCACCACCCGGGCGTCGGCGACCTGGACGTTCATGCCCTCCAGGGACTCGTAGCGGTCCAGGGCGTACGTGCCGGGGGCGAGGGTGAGGCCGTTGACCGAACCGTCGGCGGCGGTGTCACCTGTCGGGGCGTACCGGTTCGGCACCGTCCTGGCGTCGACGACGGTCGGGGCGGGGACGGCGTTGCCCGTGGAGACCACCGTGATCGTCGGGCGGGTGATCTGCGTCACGGACTGGTTTCCGGACGAAGTGCCGCCCGGCACGAACTCGGAGACCGTGCCCGCGACCGACACCGCGTCGCCCACGGAAACGGTCGGCCGGGAGCTGGTGAAGACGAAGACGCCCTCACTCGTGGCCGGGTTCGAGTCCGCCTGGGTGTCCTGGATCCAGAAGCCGCGCGAACCGTAGGTGCGGACGCCCGTGACGATCCCCTCGACCCCGGTCACCTGCTGGCCGGCGAGCGGGGACGTCCGGGTCGTGCCCTGGATGTCGTGGATGCGTATGGAGTCCGCCTCGGCGGGCGAGGTCAGGACCACGGCGGACACCGTGGAGCAGATGGTGGCGACGGTCAGCGCGCCGATGCGCGCGGTTCTCTTGCTCGGCAAGGGGATCCCTCCGGGGACGTACGTGAGCGCCGGGACGAGAGTGGACGGGGGGTGGCCTGCGACCTGTGGGGCGGTGCGACGCGCGTAGAACCCCGACGGACGCCGACGGGGTTCGGTGAACCCGGGCGGTCGCGCCAGTGGGCGGCCCTGTGATCCGCGCAGGGCTACCCGTGAGTTTCTACGCGCGTCAATCTCCTGCCTGGTCACGCCAGTTGTCAAGGTTTCAGCCACACCCAACTCCTGGCAGGTACATGAACCGGGCGGCATGGGTTCAAATCCGTCTAGGCTGAGCGGCTGCGTACTCGTACACGTATCGCCCTCGGGCGCCGTCTCCCGGCGGCCCCGAACCGCTCGGCCGCTGTTCGTCACTTGTTCCGATGTTCCGAGGAGATCCCCGCCGATGTCAGACAGCTCGCCTCTCCCGCCGGTGCGGCTCCTCTCCGAAGCGGAACTGGCGCGGGAGGCGCTCGCCACGCCGCTGCTCTCGCGCGCCGCGCGACTCGCCCGCTGGGCCGGACCGGACACACGGGTGGGCGCCGGGGGCGAACTCGTCGACGAGCAGCTGCCGGCGGCCGCCGGGGTGCTCGGGCTCACGGGTGAGAGTGCGGGGAGCGTCAGGAACGCGGGGAGCTCCGCGAGCGCCGGGGACACCGGGAGCGCCGGCGGTGGCGTCGGAGGCGCCGGCGAGGTGGACGGTGAGGACGCGGCGGCCCTGGCGAGCGAGGCGTGGCGGGTGGCCATGGACACCGGGCTCGTCGAGATCGTGGACGAGGAGGCCGGGACGGTCACCGTCGGCGAGGACCTCGCGCTCCTCACCGCGGGCGGACCGCAGGACGTGCTCGGCATCTGGCTCACCGCCCTGGAGACCACCCTCGCCGACGCGAGCGTGCCCGACCTCGACGGCCTGGTCGAGGCCATGGACTCCGGCGGCGAGATCGACTTCACCCAGCTGGACTGGGACCCCGACGCCGAGGCGGACTTTCTCGACGGGGTGCTCCGCAACCTCTACCTCCTCACCGTCAGCGAGGACGGCCCCGAGGGGCCGGTCCCGCTGCCCGCCCTCGCCGCCTCGATGATCGTCCCCGACGACATGGGCGAGCCCACCAACGACGTCCTGGAACAGGTCTCTGACGCCATGATGCGGCTCGACGACCAGTTCAGGGTGCTGGAGCCGATCGGGCTGGTGGAGTACCAGCCGGTGGACGAGGCGCTGATGAGGGACGCGGAGGAGGCCGTGGCCGCCGCCGAGGGGCCGGGCGCGCCTGTCGTCGACGACACCGATGTCACCCGGTACGGCATGGTCCGGCTCACCCCGCTGGGGCTGTACGGGGTACGGGCGCGGCTCCAGGAGGCCGGCGTGGTGGCGCCCGCCGTCGGGGACCTCGTGGACAAGGGCGCGGACGTGCTGCTCGACGGCACCGCCGCGTTTCCGCCCGCGGCGGCCCAGGCCGAGACCGAGCAGTGGCTCGCCCGTCGTGAGTCGCTGGACGCGGCGCGGGAGCTGCTGGCCGCGGCGCGTGGGTCCGACGCGGGTGCTCCGCTGCGGCGGCTGCGCTGCCAGCAGGCACTGTCCCTCGTGGGGGCGGTGGCCGAGCCGGCCCTCCGGGACGTGCTGGACGACCCCGAGCTGGGCGGGCTCGCGCGGGTGTGGCTGACCGAGCGCGGTGCCGCGGACGTGCCGACGCCGTCCGAGGCGATGGTCTTCTGGCTCACGATCGACACGGTGGCCGCGCAGTTGGCCGCGGAGGGGAACTCGGCGGAGCTCCGGGCGCTGGTGGAGGGGCTGGCCGCGCAGCACGGGTCGTTCTTCGCGGCGGCGTGGCGGGTGGATCATCCTGCGACGCCGGATGTGCTGGAGGCGATGGGGAGGATCCACCCCGACAAGAAGGTGGCGAAGGAGGCCCGGAAGGCGGCGTTCAAGGCGCGGTCGCAGATGGGGCCGGGGGGTGGGGGCGCGGGCGCCTGACAGGTCGGGGGTGCGGGTGATGTCTGTGGGGTGCGCCTGACAGCTCGGGGTGTGGGTTCGTCGGCGGGTGCGGCTCCGGTGGGGCCTCTCGCGCAGTTCCCCGCGCCCCTGAAAAGCCGGGGCTGCCCCCCGTGCTTTTCAGGCCCGCAGGGCCTGGTCTTTCAGGGGCGCGGGGAACTGCGCGACCAGCCCCCACGCACCCGCACCCGACGACGAACCCGAACCCCGCACCGAACCCCGCCCCCGGCAACGCACCCAGAGCCGCCCACGCCCCGGCACCCCCGAGCCACGGCGTGTTCAACCGGTGTTCAGGCGGGAGCGCGAGCGTGTGGCTCGATACCCCGGGTCCGCCCCCATGGTCAGCCCACGCCACGCAGGAGACAGCATGTCGCTCACCCGCAGGGACTTCGCCAGACGATCCGCGGCCACCACAACCGGTGTCGCCCTGGCCGGCAGCGTGGGCGCACTCGCCACCGCGCCGAACGCCCTCGCGTCGACGGACACGGAGACCGACGACACGGCCCTCGACGGCGACGGCGACGGCAACGGCGACACCGCGCGCGGGGCGGACCGCGGCGGCGTCGGCTACGGCCCCCTCGTGCCCGACCCCCAGGGCATCCTGGCGCTGCCCGCCGGGTTCACGTACCGGATCATCACGTACAGCGGAAAGACGAAGCTGGAGTCGGGCGAGTTCACCCCGGGCAAGCACGACGGCACCGCCGCCTTCCCCGGCCCGCGCGGCACCACTCTCCTCGTCAACAACCACGAGCTGAAGGGCCCCCGGGCCAACTGGCAGTTCCCGGTGCCGCTCACCGAAGGGCTCGTCTACGACCCCGCGGCGGCCGGCGGCTGCACCGTGGTGGAGGTACGGCCCGACGGCCGGGTCGCCGAGTGGGTCGGCATCGCGGGCACCTCCACCAACTGCGCGGGCGGCAGCACTCCTTGGAACACCTGGCTCACCTGCGAGGAGAACTCCGACCGGGCCGGCGTCAACGGCATGACCAAGGACCACGGCTACGTGTTCGAGGTCGACCCCTGCGACCGCCGCGCCAACCGCGCCCCGAAGCCGCTGAAGTTCTTCGGCCGCTACGACCACGAGGCCGTCGTCATCGACCCCCGGCGCGGCCACGCCTACCTCACCGAGGACGCGGCGGGCCCCAACGGCCTCCTCTACCGCTGGACCCCGCCCAAGGGCTTCACCTACGGCCCCGGCAGGTTCCGTACCCTCGCCGACGACGCGGGCGTCCTCCAGGCCCCCCGGTGCTACGACTCCGGCGGCCGGTTCGTCGACGACCTGTCCCGCGCCACGCGGATCGGCACGGTGTACGGGGTCGACTGGATCGACGTCCCCGACCGCGACGCCAAGTCCGTCGCCGTGCGCAAGCAGTTCGGCGACACCGAGATCACCCGCGCCCGCAAGTTGGAGGGCATGTGGTGGGGCGACGGCGGCGCGTACGTCGTCTCCTCCTACGCCCGGGCCGAGAGCCCCGGCGCCGCGCACGACGGCCAGGTCTGGTTCTACGACCCCAAGCGCCGCACCCTCACCCTGAAGATCCTCCTCGGCGTCAACCCGGACCCGTCCGCCGACGGCGCCCTCGACGGCCCCGACAACATCACGGTCTCCCCGTACGGCGGCATCGTCCTCGCCGAGGACGGCGAAGGCGTCCAGCACCTGTTCGGCGCCACCGACAGCGGCCGCACCTACCCGATCGCCCGCAACGACCTGAACATCGGCACCGACGAGGAGCCGGAGTACAGCGAGTTCGCCGGTGTCACCTTCTCGCCCGACGGAAAGACGCTGTACGCCAATATCCAGACCCCGGGAATCCTGCTCGCCATCACCGGGCCCTGGAAGCGGCAGAAGCGGTGAATTAATTGGTTGGCCCGGCCCGTGACCCCGCTCCTAGAGTGATGCCTGTCCAGGTGCGAAGGCAGGACCTACTTCCACTCATAATGGGGCGCGCGCGGGTTCGAGTCCCGCCACCGGCACCAACACGCCGGTGTAGCTCAGGGGTTAGAGCACCTACGTCGGTTCCGCCGAATTCGATCTCTGGACACCCAAAGCTTTACGCACCTCCCGGTGCGACACGATCTCGGGAGGCGCGGCAGATGGTGGGTGCCCGGTGCGCAGGCAGCGGATACTTCGGGAACTGGTGGGGAGAAATCCCCGTGCGGGTTCGAATCCCGTCATCGACCAAGGGTCGGTGTGGCGGAACGGAAGACGCGCCAGTTATAAGCACCGCCGCCGAATTCGACCTCGGTCACCCTCCATCTGCCGCGCCTCGAAGAATTCGGGGGAATTCATCATGGCGCGATTCAACACGAAGGCAGGCAAGGCACAGCCCACCTCCCGGGTCACCTCGACGGGGCGAGTGCTCCGTACGTACGAGGGCGGCCGGGGCCGTGAGCGGGACGAGCGCTCGGAGCTGTTCCTGCTCTCGCTCGCCAACTTCGTCGCGCAGAAGACCTTCTACGAGAGCGGTGAGACCCGCGACGACCGGTTCGCCGCGCTCGTACGCCGACTCGCCGTCACCGACCCGGTGTGGACGGCCGGCCTGCTCGGCTGGCTGCGTGGGGAGGGAAACCTCCGTACGGCCTCGATCGTGGGCGCCGCCGAGTACGTGAAGGCACGGCTCGACGCGGGCGTCACCGACGGGCCCACCAACCGCCAGGTCGTCGACTCGGTGCTGCGGCGTCCGGACGAGCCCGGCGAGCTGCTCGCCTACTGGACCTCGCGGTACGGGCGCGCCCTGCCCAAGCCCGTGAAGCGTGGCGTCGCCGACGCCGTGCGACGGCTCTACCACCCCAAGTCGCTGCTGAAGTACGACACCGCGTCCAAGGGCTACCGCTTCGGCGACATCCTGAACCTGGTGCACGCGGCGCCGGACCCGGCCAAGCCGTGGCAGGGCGACCTGTTCCAGTACGCCCTCGACCGGCGCCACAACCCGGACACGGCGGTCGTGCCCAGGTCGCTGCCCGTGCTCGCGGCACACCGTGACCTGATGGAGCTGCGGCCCGCGAAGCGGCGCAGGGTCGTGACCGGCTCGGGGGGCGCCCAGCGGCTCGCGGACGCGGGCATCACCTGGGAGGCGCTGGCCGGTTGGCTGCAGGGGCCGATGGACAGGGCGGCCTGGGAGTCGGTCATTCCGTCCATGGGGACCATGGCTCTGTTGAGGAACCTGCGGAACTTCGACGAGGCGGGCGTCTCCGACGAGGTCGCGGCCCAGGTGGCGGCGCGGATCAGCGACCCGGCGGAGGTCGCGCGGTCGCGGCAGTTCCCGTTCCGCTACCTCTCGGCGTACCGGCACGCGCCCTCGCTGCGGTGGGCGTACCCCCTGGAGCAGGCGCTCGGCCATTCGCTGGCCAACGTTCCCGCGCTCCCCGGCCGGACCCTGGTCCTGGTCGACCGCTCGGGTTCGATGTTCTACTCGCGGCTGACCGACCGCTCGTCGCTCACGTACGCCGACGCGGCGGCGATCTTCGGCACGGCGCTCGCGCTGCGGGCGGCCGACGCGGATCTCGTCGAGTTCGGGAGCACGAGCCGGGTGGTGAGGTTCGACGCGGGCGAGTCCGTGCTGAAGATCATCGGCCGCTTCGGCGATCTGGGCGGCACCGACACCACCGAGGCCGTCCGCCGCCACTACAGGAAGCACGACCGGGTGCTCATAGTCACCGACGAACAGGCCACCTACAGCCACTACGGCGACCCGACCGCGCAGGTGCCGGCCGACGTCCCGGTCTACACCTGGAACCTCGCCGGGTACCGGGCGGGCCACGGCCCCTCGGGAAAGGCGAACCGGCACACCTTCGGCGGCCTCTCGGACGCCGCCTTCCGGATGGTTCCGCTGCTGGAGGCGGCTCGGGACGCCGACTGGCCGTGGGCGGTCGACTGACCTCGGTCCGCCGGCCGACGGGGAGAGTGTGGCCCGTGTCCCAGTGGGGGCACGGGCCACACTCTTGTTCGTAGCCCGTACTGACATCTAACATTTCAGTTCATGGAGGCCATGCGACCGGTCGGGCGGACCCTGCTCAGGGACCGTGCCTACCAAGCCATCCGGGACGCCATCGTGGCCGGGGAGATCGAGCCCGGTGCGGTGGTGCGCGACGCCGAGTTCGCGGAGTTGCTGGGGCTGTCCCGGGCGCCGGTGCGGGAGGCGTTCTCAAGGCTGGTGGACGAGGGGCTCCTGGAGAGCAAGCCGCAGAGCTACACGCGGGTCACGCCCGTCGTGGCCGCCGATGTGCGGGACGCCGCGGCCGTGGTCGGGGCCATGCACGAACTGGCCACCCGGACGGCCGTGCCCCGGCTGTTCGCGGCGGACGTCGAGACCATGCGCTCGGCCAACGAACGGTTCGCCGCGGCCGTCCGCACCGGAGACGTGGACGCCGCCCTCGTCGCCGACGACGAACTCCACGACGTCCTCGTCCGGGTCAGCGGCAACCGCGCCGCGGCCGCCACCATCGCCCGCTACACGCCTCTCATCCGCCGGCTGGAGCGCCGACGCTTCGGCGAGGGCGGCAACTGCCGCTCGGCCGGACTGCACGAGCAGCTGATCGAGGCCTGCGCGGCCGGCGAGACCGACGAGGCGGTCCGTGTGACGGCGGAGATCTGGCACGGCCTGGCCGCGCTCGTCGACGAGGTCGACGAGGTCCACGAGCGCGACGAGGCCGAGAAGGCCGAGAAGGCTGAAGAAGCCGAGAAAGCCGAAATAGCCGAGGAAGCCGAGGAAGCCGAGGGAGCAGGCGGACCCCGGGCCGAGGCCGTCGACCAGCAAGCCGCCGGCGCGGCGGACCACTGACCCACTCCACCCCGGGAGGACCCGTGTCCCTTTCTTCCTTCGAGCGCTATCCGCTCCTCTTCGGGCCCTCACCGGTGCACCCGCTGGAGCGCCTGACCGCCCATCTGGGCGGCGCCGCCGTCTGGGCCAAGCGGGAGGACTGCAACTCCGGTATCGCCTACGGCGGCAACAAGACCCGCAAGCTGGAGTACCTGGTCGCCGACGCGCTCGCGCAGGGCTGCGACACCCTCGTCTCCATCGGTGGTGTGCAGTCCAACCACACCCGTCAGGTCGCGGCCGTGGCCGCCCGCGCCGGGCTCAAGTGCGTGCTCGTGCAGGAGAGCTGGGTGGACTGGCCGGACGCCGTCTACGACAAGGTCGGCAACATCCTGATCAGCCGACTGGCGGGCGCCGACGTACGGCTCGTCCGGGCCGGCTTCGGCATCGGCTTCAAGGAGAGCTGGGAACTGGCGCTCAGGGAGGTCGAGGAGGGCGGCGGCAAGCCGTACGCCATCCCGGCCGGCGCCTCCGACCATCCTCTCGGCGGCCTGGGCTTCGCCGGCTGGGCGTACGAAGTGGCCGAGCAGGAGCGGGAGTTGGGCGTCTTCTTCGACACGGTGATCGTGTGCTCGGTGACCGGCTCGACCCAGGCCGGCATGGTGGCCGGCTTCGCCGCGCTGGAGGAGGCGGGTGGGCGGTCGCGCCGGGTCATCGGCATCGACGCCTCGGCCAAGCCGGACAGCACCCGTGAGCAGATCGCGCGGATCGCGCACAACACCGGACAGCTCATCGGTCTCAAGCGGGAGTTGACCGTCGCCGACGTGGAACTGGACGAGCGGTACCACGCCGGGATCTACGGCGTCCCGGACGACGCCACACTCGTCGCCATGCAGCTCGCGGCACGTACCGAGGGCATGGTCACCGACCCCGTCTACGAGGGCAAGTCCATGGCGGGGATGGTCGACCTGATCGAGCGCGGCGAGATCGACGCGGACTCCACCGTGCTCTACGCGCACCTCGGCGGGCAGCCGGCGCTGAACGCGTACAGCGGGGTGATCCAGTAGCCGGGCGGGGCCCGGCCTTTCTCGACGAAACGCCGGGCGCCCTCCGTGTGGGGGCGCCCGGCGTTTCGTACGCGTGCCTCAGAGGGCTTGGGCCGCCGGCTTCACCATCCCCCTGACCGTGCGGGACTTCACGAAGTCGCCCATGGCCGTCATGTCCCACTCGCCGGAGAACTGCTTGATCAGCTTGGCCATCATCACGCCGGTCTGGGCCTCGGCGTTGGTGAGGTCGAAGCGGACCAGCTCCTCGCCGGTCGCGGCGTCGAGGAGGCGGCAGTAGGCCTTGGCGACCTCGGTGAACTTCTGGCCGGAGAAGGAGTTGACGGTGAAGACCAGCCCGGTGACCTCCTGGGGGAGCCGGCCGAGGTCGACCACGATCACCTCGTCGTCGCCCCCGCCCTCACCGGTGAGGTTGTCGCCGGAGTGCTTGATCGCACCGCCCACGATGGACAGCTTGCCGAAGTAGCAGCTGTCGATGTGGTTGCGCTGGGGGCCGTACGCGATGACCGACGCGTCCAGGTCGATGTCCTTGCCCCGGTACGCCGGCTCCCAGCCGAGGCCCATCTTGACCTGCGAGAGCAGCGGGCGGCCGCCCTTGACCAGGGAGACCGTCTGGTTCTTCTGGAGACTGACGCGGCCCTTGTCCAGGTTGATCTTCCCGGCGCCGGGCGCGGGCGGGGCCGGAGGGGCGGGGGGCGCCGGGGGCGCGGCGACGCGGGGGTCCATGGCCGGGGCGGCGGGCGGGGCAGGCGGGGCGGCAGGCGGCCGCATGGCGGGGGCGGGCGGGGTGACGGGCTGGGCCGGGGTCGGGGCGGGTTCCTCCACGCTGACGCCGAAGTCCGTCGCGATGCCCGCGAGGCCGTTCGCGTACCCCTGGCCGACCGCGCGCGCCTTCCACGCGCCGTTGCGCAGATAGACCTCCACGATCACCAGGGCCGTCTCCGAGCCCAGCTGCGGCGGGGTGAACGTGGCGATCACCGCGCCGCCTGCCGCGTCGCGGATCGTGGCCGTCGGTTCGATGCCCTGGAAGGTCTGGCCGGCCGCGTCGGGGCTGGCCGTGACGACGATCTTCTCGATGCCCGGGGGCACGGCCGCCGTGTCCACCGTGATCGAGTCGGGGGTCGTGCCGCCGCCGGAGCGGTACGTCACGCCCGGGCCGCTCGGCTGGTTGTAGAAGATGAAGTCGTCGTCCGAGCGCACCTTGCCGTCGGCGGTGAGCAGCAGGCACGAGACGTCGAGCCGCACGGGCGCGGCGACGTCCACCGCGACGCGGGTGACGGGCAGCGGGATGTTCGAGCCGGGGGTCATAGCGGTCATGCCGGGTGAACGATTCAAGCCGCTTTACCGTTCCCTTACCGAACGGGTTGGGGCCGTGTGGGTGGGGCGCTGTGGGTGAGGGCTCCCCGGAGGGTGAAGGGCCCCTGTGCGAGGGCGGCGGGATTCGGCCGCTGGGAGACGCGATCGGTCCACCGGGAGAGCCGGTTAGTGACTCTTGTCCTAGTTTGGGGATCGCGTCACGGGCGTGTGCCGTCCGTGATGAATGGACACCCCGGTGACATCGCGAGGAGAGGCGCCGCCATGGCCATGCTGCTGATCAGAGGAAGGTTCAAGGTGGAGGGGGGCGCCAAGCCGGACGGTGACACCCTCCCCTTCATCCCGGACGACGTGGACGACTGGAAACTGGTCCCCGGGGACACGCGGATCGTGCCCAAGGCCGACGGGCGCGCGAACATCCGGCTCGAAGGGATCGACGCCCTGGAGACCCACTACGGCGAGGGGCCGCGCCCGCAGCACCAGCCACGGGGCCTCGCCCACGAGGCCGCCGACCAACTGCTGAGGTTCCTCGACTTCAAGACCGTTCTCCGGGACGACGACGAGACGGTCGCCACCGTGCCGGACAGTGTGCCCGGCTGGATCCTCACCCGGGGCGCCGATGCCTACGGCCGCTGCGTGGCCTTCGTCGGCAGGGGCACCCCGCCCGTCCACAGCGGCTACTGGACGGGCGTCGACGACGACCTGTTGGAGCGCACCGCCAACCACCGCCTGCTGCTGCTCGGTCTGGCCTACCCGACCTTCTACTCGGGCCTGCCCGAGTACCTGCGCGAACTGCTCACCGAAGCCTCGGAGAAGGCGAGGGCGTCCGCGAGCGGGGTGTGGAAGGTCGACAGGACCCTCGACGGCGTGAAGGTCATGGGCATGGCCTCGCTGACGGACGATGCGACCGGCGCGGTGATCCTGCCGAAGCTGTTCCGCCGGCTGAAGGACTACCTGGACTTCAAGGGCAAAGACCCCTCACTGGAGTGCTTCCGCGCCTTCCTGGCCGGGGTCCAGGACGAGTACCGCCTCCCGGACTCCGGCCGACTCCACCGAGGCCTCCACCACATCGTCGAGGTCACCGAAGACAACACGGTGAAGATGACCCGCCCGGCCAGGGACATCGTCTTCGTGGAGAAGTGAGCACGGGGTGGGCCGCGGGCGACGACATGCCTCTACCGCACGCCCGGCGTGAGCTCGATGCGCACCCCTTCGCTCTCTCTGAGGACGTAGACGTGGTCGGTCCGTGCCTGCCAGCCGACGGGCACGGCGTAGTAGCGCCCCCCACGCTCCACGATGAGCCGTAGTCCCCAGTAGCGGTGGCGGAGGTGTGTGCCCTCTTCGAGGAGCCGGTACCGCAGTCCGGGCGACCGTGACGAAAGGCTCAGCGGCTCGGCACTGTGAACCACCAGGCCGGTGCGCAGGATCACTTCGCGGGCATCGTTCCTGGCGTTCCGTTCGCCGAGCTGGCCGGAGACAAGGGTGACCGCCCAGAGGAGGAACAGCCCGGAGGCGAGAACGAGCACCGCCGTCTCCCACGGGTTCGCGGGGTGGACGGGGCCGGTGCGGCGCACCACGCCGAGCAGCAGTCCGAAGCCGACGAGGAGTGGGCCGGCCCAGCGGTACGGCAGGAGCACCTGCCACTGCCACCACAGGATGAGCAGGAGCAAGCCCACGGCCACCATGATCAGATGGTGGCGCGCCACGGCCGACACCCCGCGGGCGACGCCGTGCATCAAGCCGCCGTGCGACTGCGCGGGCCGCTGTCCGGCGACCGCGACCACCAGTAGCAGAGCGGCGGCGCCGACAAGCACCGGAAAAGTGACCAGGTGCAGGCTGTACAGCACGAATTCACCGAAGCCGAAGCCGAGCGCGAAGGGGGAGAGGTGGAAGTGGCCGTAATACGCGCCCGCGTAGATCACCCCCACGTAGAACATCAGTGCGGCGATGAATGACGCCTGCGCGACCACGAGGTTGATCAGCGTGGTCGGGGGCGTCTGGGAGGCCTGGTCCGTGTCGCCGAGACGCTTAGGCGGAGAGGGCGCCGGTTCGTTCACGTACCGTCCGGTGAGGGCGGGCAGCCCGGGTCACCCGGGCAGACCGGGGCGAGCGTTTGAGACGGTGTGACGCCGGGGCCGTCGGTTTTCGAAGGGCCGGTGTTCGACGGCACGCGGTCGGGCGGATCGATCGGCTCACCGCCGTGAGAGGGAGATCCCTCGGGCGGCGACGACGATGGTGACGGCGTCGGTGACTGGGAGGAGGGTGTGGGACTCGAGGACGAAGGAGTGGAGGTCGCCTCCGGGGCGTCGGACCCTCCTTCCGACCCGCACGAGACGAGCAGTCCGAGGACCGCCGCGCACACGCTCAGGCGGGCTGCCGAGCCAAGTCCGTGCCTCATACCTCTCCCCGTGTCACGTGCCCGTGCCCTGCTGGTGCGGGCAGTCAGGGAGCGTAGTGACGAGCCCGCTCATCGTCGGGGGCCCGGCAGGAGAGTCGGCTCCGTACCACTCGGCCGGAGTACCGCCCGCCCGCCCCACACACTGCCCGGGGCGGGCGAGTCAGGTTCACGGCACCACGACGATCTTCCTGCCCACCCCCGACGCGAACTGCTCCAGTGCCTGGGGGTACTCCTCCAGCGGTACCCGGTCGCTGATGAAGATGTCCGGGTCCAGGACGCCGGCCGCGAAGAGTTCCGCCGCGCGTTCGAAGCTGTGCAGGACGGCCATGGAGCCGGTGATGGTGATCTCCTGGTTGTAGATGCGGTAGGGGTCGATCGTGACCCGGGTCGCGTAGTCCGCCACTCCGAACTGGAGGAACGTGCCGGCCTTGGCGACCCGGTCCAGGCCGTCCTGGATGGCGGCGGCGTTGCCCGTCGCGTCGATCACCACGTCCCAGCCCTGGGGGCGGTCCAGTTCGTCGGGGCCGGCGGCGGACGCCGAGACGCCCAGCCGGCGGGCGGTCTCCAGCCGGGAGGGGTTCACGTCGACCACGTCCACGCTCGCCGCGCCCGTCCGCTTCGCGAGCTCCAGCATCATCAGGCCCATCGTGCCCGAGCCGTAGATGAGGACATGGGCGCCGAGGCGGGCGCGCAGGACGTCGTAGCCGCGTACGGCGCAGGACAGCGGTTCCACCAGGGCCGCGTCCTGGGTGCGGACGTGCTCCGGGAGCCGGACGCAGTTGGCCACCGGCGCCACCGCGTACTGCGCGGCGCCGCCGGCCGTGGTGACCCCGATCGCGGCCCACCGTTCGCAGAGGTTGTTGTGGCCGGTGCGGCAGTAGCGGCACTCGTGGCAGTACAGGGACGGGTCGACGGCCACCCGGTCGCCCACGGAGAGTTCCGTGACCCGGCTGCCCACGCCCACCACCTCGCCCGCGAACTCGTGCCCCGGCACGATCGGGAGCTTCGGGGCGAACTCGCCCTGGAGGATGTGCAGATCGGTGCCGCACAGACCGCACGCGGCGACCTCGACGACGACCTCGCGGGGTCCCGGTGTCGGGTCCGGGACCTCGGCGACGACGGCCTTGCCCACGGACTCGATGACGGCGGCCTTCATTTGACGGCTCCCAAGGAGAGGCCCTGGACCAGCTTGTCCTGGGCGGCGAACCCCGCGGCGAGCACCGGCAGGGAGATCACGAGCGAAGCGGCGCACACCTTGGCCAGGAACAGGCCCTGGCTGGTGATGAAGCCGGTCAGGAACACGGGCGCGGTCTCGGCGACCACGCCGGTCAGCACCCGTGCGAACAGCAGCTCGTTCCAGCTGAAGATGAAGCAGATCAGGGCGGTCGCGGCGATGCCGGGGGCCGCTATCGGCGCCACCACCCGGGCCAGCACCGTGGGGAGCCGGGCGCCGTCCAGGTGGGCGGCCTCGATCACCGCCACCGGGACCTCCGCGAGGAAGGACTGCATCATCCAGACGGCGATCGGCAGGTTCATGGAGGTGTAGAGGAGGACGAGGAGCCAGATGTTGTCCAGCAGGCCCGTGTTCTTCGCGAAGAGGTAGAGGGGGAGCAGGCCCGCCACCACCGGCAGCATCTTCGTGGAGAGGAAGAAGAACAGGACGTCCGTCCACTTCTTCACCGGGCGGATCGACAGCGCGTACGCCGCCGGGAAGGCGAGCAGCAGGACCAGCAGCGTCGAGGCGAGGGACGCCACCGTCGAGTTGATCAGGGCCGGCCAGGGGCTGGCGCCGCCGTCCACGCCGAAGAACTCGCGGTAGCCGTCGAGGGTGAGGGAGGCCGCCCAGGACGGCGGGTTGGTCGCCGCGTCCGGCTCCGAGTGCAGCGAGGTCAGGGCCATCCAGGCGATGGGGAGGAAGAACAGGAGACCGAGCAGCCAGGCGGCCACCCCGAGGCCGGCGCCCCGGGCTCCGCGGGCACGCGCCGGACGTGTCCGCCTCGTCGTGCGGCGCGCGGTCGGCGCCGTGCCGTCCGCATCCGCCGTCGTGTCGCGTATGTCTGTCGTCGTGTCGCTCATCCGCGCGACACCTCCTCGCGGAACAGCGACGACACCACGCGCAGGGCGAACGTCGCGATGATGATCGAGCCGATGACGACCAGGACCCCGGCGGCCGAGGCGAGGCCGTTCTCGTGGGCCTGGTAGAAGGTCTGGTAGACGGTGTACGGCAGGTTCGCGGTGCCCAGGCCGCCCGAGGTGATCGTGAAGACCGCGTCGAAGTTCTGCACGATGTAGATCGAGCCCAGCAACGCGCCCAGTTCGAGGTAGCGGCGCAGGTGCGGGAGGGTCAGATGGCGGAAGATCTGCCAGTCGCTCGCCCCGTCGACCCGGGCGGCCTCGATCTGCTGGTGGTCCCTGGACTGCAGTCCCGCCAGCAGGATCAGCATCATGAACGGCGTCCACTGCCACACCAGGGAGGCCTCGACGGCGAGCAGCGGGGTGTCCGAGATCCAGTCCGGCTGGGGCCCGCCCACGTAGTGCAACAGCCCGTTGAACAGGCCGTACTCGGGGTTGTAGAGCACGTGTTTCCAGAGCAGGGCGGCCGCCACCGGGACCACCAGGAAGGGGGCGATGAGGAGGGTGCGGACGATGCCGCGGCCCCGGAATCTCCGGTCCAGCAGCAGGGCGAGCAGCAGACCGAGGACCAGGCTGGCGAGGACCACGGCGACCGTCAGCAGGATCGTCGTCCACACCGAGCGGCGCAGGTCGGGATCGGTGAGCACCTCGCCGTAGTTGGCGAAGCCGGCGAAGGAACGGGCGTCCGGGTAGAGGGAGTTCCAGTCGAGGAAGGAGATCACCAGCGTGGCCACGAACGGGAGTTGGGTCACGGTGATCATGAAGATCAGGGCGGGCAGGAGCGGGGCGCGGGTGGCCCAGGCGCGCAGCCGGGCGTTCGGTGTGCCCTGGGTGCGTACGGGGGTCGCCGCCCTCGGTGCTGTCGTGGTCGCGGTCATCGTCCCTCGTACTCCTCGGAGATCTGCTCGGCGAGCTCCTGCGATTTCCTGAGGGCCGACGCGACGGACTGGCGTCCGGCGATGGCCGCGCTGATCTCCAGGGAGACCTTGGTGCCGAGGTCGGTGAACTCGGGGATGCCGACGAACTGGATGCCGGGCGCGGGGCGCGGCTGCACCCCGGGGTCGGTGGGCCGGGCGCCCTCGATGGCCTCGCGGGTCATCTCCTGGAAGGCGGCGGCCTCCTGGCGGTAGTCGGGGTTCGCGTACGTCGACTCCCGTTTGCCGGCGGGGACGTTCGACCAGCCGATCTGTTCGCCGACCAGTTCCTCGTACTCCTTGCCGGACGCCCAGGAGACGAACTTCCATGCCTTGTCGGGGTTGCGGGAGGCCTGCTGGATGCCCCAGGCCCAGGTGTAGAGCCAGCCGGAGGACTCGGTCTTCTCGACCGGCGCCGGTGCGTATCCGACCTTGCCCTTCACCGGGGAGTCGTCCGCCTCCAGGGAACCGGCCGCGGACGTGGCGTCGTACCACATGGCGACCTTGCCCTGGGTCATGTTGTTGAGGCACTCGGCGAAGCCGGCCTGGGCGGCGCCGGATTCGCCGTGCTCGCGCACGAGGTCGACGTAGAACCTGGTCGCCCGCTCGAACTCGGGGGAGTCGAGCCGGGCTTTCCAGTCCTTGTCGAACCAGGTGCCGCCGAAGGTGTTCACGACGGTGGTGAGGGGCGCCATGACCTCGCCCCAGCCGGGCAGTCCGCGCAGACAGATGCCCTTCATGCCGTCCTCGGCCCCGTCGGTCTTCGCGGCGAGGTCGGCGACCTCCTGCCAGGTGGGGTGGTCGGGCATGGTGAGCCCCCGCTCGGCGAAGACGTCCTTGCGGTACATCAGGAAGGACGACTCGCCGTAGAACGGCTCTCCGTAGAGTTTGCCGTCGTCGCCGGTCAGGGACTGGCGCATCGGCTTCAGGACGTCCTGCTGGTCGAAGGCCGGGTCCTTCGCGACGTACGGGTCCAGCTGCTCCAGCCAGCCGTTGCGGGCGTAGATGGGGATCTCGTAGTTGCTGAGGGTGGCCACGTCGTACTGGCCCGCCTGGTTGGCGAAGTCCTGGCTGATCTTGTCGCGGACGTCGTTCTCCGGCAGCACGGTGAAGTTCACCCTGATGCCGGTCTTCCTGGTGAAGTGCGTGGCGGTGAGCTTCTGCAGCTCCTGCATCTGGGGGTTGTTGACCATCAGTACGTTGATGGCGTCGCCGCCGGATCCCGCCCCGCCCGCCCCGGTCCAGCAGCCGGAGAGAAGCGGGGCGAGCAGCGTCCCTGCGGCGACCGCGGCGAGTGCGCGCGGCCTCCGTCGGCTCGGGATTCGCATGGATCGCTCCTGGACGTATGGGGACATAAGGGGCATGGGGAGGTAGGGGAGGCTGTGCGGGGAGGTAGGGGGGCGGTGCGGGCAGGGAGGGAAGGGGCCGTGGAGTCGGTCGGTCCTGGGGTCAGACGCGGATGACCTGGGGCCCCAGCAGCGAGTACCTGTGGGCCTCGGAGGTCGGCAGCAGCGTGCTCGTGACGATCGCGTCCAGGCCGCCGACCTCGGCGAACCGGCAGAAGCTGACGGCGCCGAACTTGGTGTGGACGCCCGCGAAGACCGTGCGCCGGGAGGCGCGGATCGCCTGGGCCTTGACCTCGCTGACGGCCGGGTCGGGGGTGGTGAGGCCGTGTTCGCGGGTGATGCCGTTGGCGCCGATGTACGCCAGGTCGATGACGAAGCCGGCCAGCATCCTGGTCGTCCAGTGGTCGACGGTGGCGAGGGTGCCGGGGCGCACCCGGCCGCCGAGCAGCAGAACGGTGGTGTTGCCGGCCTCGGCGAGGGCGCCCGCCGTGGCGAGCGAGGCGGTGACCACGGTCAGCGGCCGGTCCCGGGGCAGCGCCTCGGCGATGAGCTGCGGGGTGAAGCCCTCGTCGACGAAGACGGTCTCCGCGTCGCCGAGCAGTTCGGCCGCAGCGGCGGCGATCCGGCGCTTCTCGGGCACGTGGCTGGTGGCGCGGAAGGCGAGCGTCGTCTCGAAACCGGCGCTCTCCACGGGATACGCGCCGCCGTGCGTACGCCGGACCAGGCCGTGGTCCTCCAGGGCGCGCAGATCACGCCGTACGGTCTCCTTGGCGACGCCCAGCGTGACCGCGAGTTCGGCGACGTCGACCGCGCCGGTGCTGCGGGCGGCCCTGACGATCTCGCGCTGCCTTTCTTCCGCGCTCATGGCCGACACCTGCTCTCCTCGCCGTAGTGCTGCCCGTTCGGGCCCGGTGCGGGCCTTGAGGGAAGTTCTACAGGGGGTGCGCGGCGCCGACCAGGTCTGTCACGGGTCCGATGCTGCCCGTCCCTGACCGTTTCGCGGGGCCGCCGCCCGTGGCGGACCTGGGGCGGACGTGGCATCGGGCAACGGGCGTGCCCGAATGCGGGAGCGGGCGGGCCCGTTCGGTGCCCGCCCGCCCCTTCCGTACGACGCACGGCCCTCGTTTCCCGTGCGACGCACGAACCCGCAGAAACCCTCGGGAACCCTTGGGTCCTCGCCGGTCCGGTCAGTACGGCCAGATCGGGGGGTCGCTGACGAAGTGGCCGCCGAGGTGGGCGTGAGCCTCGTTCCCGGGGGACAGTTCGCCCTGGTCGGCGATGAGTTTCTCGGCGTACTGCTCGGAGTCGTCCTGCGGCTCGTAGCCGAGGGCGCGGGCGGTGGAGAGGTCCCACCACAGGCGGGTGTTGGCGGAGGAGCCGTAGACGACGGTGTGGCCGACGTGCTCGGCGGTCAGAGCCGCGTGGAAGAGGCGGGCGCCGTCGGCCGGACTCATCCACAGGGAGAGCATGCGGACGCTGGTGGGTTCGGGGAAGCAGGAGCCGATGCGCACCGAGACCGTCTCCAGGCCGTGCTTGTCCCAGTAGAGCTGGGCCAGGTCCTCGCCGAAGGCCTTGGACAGGCCGTAGAAGGTGTCGGGCCGGTGCGGGGTGTCGATCGGGATCAGCGGGTCGCCGTCCCCGGGGCGGGGGGTGAAGCCCACCGCGTGGTTGGAGGAGGCGAACACGATCCGGGGCACGCCCTCCGCGCGCGCGGCCTCGTACAGGTGGTAGGTCCCCTCGATGTTGGCCTTGAGGATCTTCTCGAAGGAGGCTTCCAGCGAGATGCCCGCGAGGTGGATGATCGCGTCGACGCCCCGTACGGCCTCGCGCACGGCCTCCCGGTCGGCGAGGTCGGCCGTGATCGCGTCCGGCGCGCCCTCGACGGGCAGCAGGTCCATCAGGCGCAGTTCGTAGCCGTATGCCGGGAGCAGGTCCCGCATCAGGGTGCCGAGGCCACCGGCGGCGCCGGTGAGCAGAACGGTGCGGGGAGCGGGCATCCGTGGATCTCCTTGCATCGCCAGCTGTGCATATGGGCGTCCGATATTCACATTCATGGACACGCTAGGGAGCGCGGTCGCGGGCGTCAAGTGTGGCGCGAGGGCGGGAAATCGCTGGTGCGGCGGCGGGTGTCCGGCTTGACCGGCGTCGCGGGGGCGCCTTAGCGTGCTCTTGTTCAGAAATGTAAACATTGATCAGTGACATGGACCTGCGCGTCGAGGTCGACTCGGACGATCGACTTCGGCTCGGACTTGGGAGCGCCCCGTGACGTCAGCCCCTCTCACCGCCCGGCTCAGGGTCCCCAGCGGGCCGCTGTTCTTCCCCGTCACGGCGTACGGCCCGGACGGCGCGGTCGATCTCGACGCCTGCCGCGCGCACGTCCGCCAGGGCGTCGACGCCGGGGCGGCCGCCGTCTTCGTCTGCTGCGGCACCGGCGAGTTCCACGCGCTCACGCCCGAGGAGTTCCAGAGCTGCGTCCGGGCCGCCGTCGCGGAGACGGCCGGCCGGGTGCCCGTGGTGGCCGGCGCGGGCTACGGCACCGCCCTCGCCGTGCGCTACGCGCGCCTCGCCGAGGAGGCCGGCGCCGACGGTCTGCTCGCCCTGCCGCCGTACCTCGTCGTGGCCGCCCAGGAAGGGCTGCTGCGCCACTACCGGGAACTGGCCGCCGCGACCTCCCTGCCGGTCGTCGTCTACCAGCGCGACAACGCGGTCCTCACCCCGGAGACCGTCGTCGAACTGGCCCGCACGGAAGGCATCGTCGGCCTCAAGGACGGCGTCGGCGACCTGGACCTGATGACACGGATCGTCAGCGCGGTACGCGCCGAGGGCCCGGCCACCGCCGACTTCCTCTACTTCAACGGTCTGCCGACCGCCGAGCTCACCCAGCCCGCGTACCGGGCTGTAGGGGTCCCCCTGTACTCGTCGGCCGTCTTCTGCTTCGTCCCGGAGATCGCCCTCGCCTTCCACCGGGCGCTCGAAGCCGGTGACCGTGCGATCGTGGAACGGCTCCTCGACGGGTTCTACCGGCCCTTCGTGGAACTCCGTGCCAAGGGCCGCGGCTATGCCGTGTCACTGGTCAAGGCCGGGGTACGGCTACGGGGACTGGACGTGGGCGGGGTACGGCCGCCGCTGCACGAGCCGGCCGAGGAACACGTCAAGCAGCTGGGCCAGTTGATCGAGCGCGGACACGCGCTGCTGGAAGAGCGCCAGGAGGACATGTGAAGGCGTCGACGTTCGTCTACCCGTGGGACGTCAACGGGGACCCGGCCGCCGCGGAACGCATCGCGGGGCTGGGCGTCCGACAGGTGACGCTCGCCTCCGCCTACCACTCCACCCGCGCGCTCACCCCCCGCCACCCCCGGCACCGCATCGTCACCGCCGAGCACGCGGCCGTGCTGTACCCGCCCGGGGTGCGCTGGGAGGGCCGGACGCTGCGGCCCCACCCGGCGGGGGACTGGGCGCCGGGTGACGCGTTCGGCGAGGCGGCGACGGCACTCGCGCACGCCGGGCTCGACGTGCACACCTGGGTCGTCCTCGCCCACAACTCCCGGCTCGGCGCCGAGCACCCCTCGACCTCCGTGGTCAACGCCTACGGCGACCGGTATCCGTGGGCCCCGTGCGTCGCGCAGGAGGCCACCCGCGAGTACCTCGTCGACCTGGCCGTGGAGGCGGCGGTCCGGCCGGGCGCCCGCGGCACGGAACTGGAGTCGCTCGGCTGGTACGGGATCTCCCACCTCCACGCCCACGACAAGACGGGCGGCGTCGGGCTCGGGGATGCCGGGCAGTACCTGATGTCGCTCTGCTTCTGCGTGACCTGCCGCGCCGGTTACGCCGACGCCGGGCAGGACCCCGACGAGCTGGCCGCGGCCGTCCGGGACGCGCTGGAGCCGCTGTGGCGGGGGGAGGCGGTCGACGAGGGCTGGCCGGCCGTGGAGAAGCTGCTCGGCGCGGACCGGGCGGCGGCCACGCGCGTGTGGCGCGACGCGATCGCCCGCTCCCTCCAGGAGACGGCGGTCGAGGCGGTACGGGCCGCCGCGCCCGCCGGGTTCCAGATCCTGCTGCACGCGGACCCGGTGACGTACCACTGCGGGGCGAACCCCGGGGTCGACCCCGCGCACATCCTCGGCGTGGCGGACGGCGTGGTCGTCCCGTGCGCGGGCGGCCCGGGACTGCTGCCGGCCTTCGCCGAGGCCGGGGCGGAGGGCGCCGTCCTGGCCGCCAACCTCGGCATCGTGTCGGGCATGGGCGGCAGCCCGGTCACCCTGGCCGAGGACGCAGGCCGCGCGGCGGAGCTGGGCGCGACGGAACTCCGCCTCTACCACGCGGGCCTGGCGTCGGACCAGGACCTGACGGCGGTGAGGGAAGCACTGAGGGCGGTGGGGTGAGCCGGGGGCCGGGTGGATCGCGGCGCCCTCCCCTCTCAGCGCAGCACCTGGTAGGTCAGGTGGGTGACCAGGCTTGTCGGGCGGGCGGTCAGTTGTCTCAGGGGCAGTGGGGGGACGCCGTCGAAGAGCCGGGTGCCGGAGCCGAGCGTGAACGCGGCGATGTGCAGCCGTAGTTCGTCGACGAGGCCGGCGGTCAGGTACTGGTTGACGGTGGTCGCGCCGCCCATGACCGTGACATCGCCGTCGCCGGCCGCCGCGCGGGCCCGGTCCAGCGCGGCGGTGACCCCGTCGGTGACGAAGTGGAACGTGGTGCCGCCGTCCATCGGCTGCGGGTCGCGCGGGTGGTGGGTGAGGACGAACACCGGGGCGTGGAACGGCGGATCGTCGCCCCACCAGCCGTTCCACGGCCGGTCCCACGCGCCGCGCACCGGACCGAACATGTTGCGCCCCATGACGAAGGCCCCGGCGGTGTTCAACCGGTCGATCTCGATCCGGTTCTCCTCGGGAGCGTCGAACATCCAGGCGTGCAGCGCGGCGCCGGAGCCGTCGCCGCCGTCGTCGCCGAACGGCCGTTCCTCGGTCTGGTGGTGCCCCGCCGCGTAGCCGTCGAGCGAGATCGTGATGTCGCAGATCACCTTGCCCATGCGTCCAGGGTCTCCCATGGGTCAGCGATGGCGCAGCAGTACGGCCGCGGGAAGCAGGCAGACGGCCCCCACCGTCACCGCCAGGACCCGGAGGTCGACCGGTCCCACCAGGGCGGCGCCGATCGCCATGCCCACCGCCGTCGGGGCGAACAGCAGGGTCTGGGCGGTGGCCGTGGCGCGGCCCAGCAGGTGGGGTGGGGTGTCGCGCTGGACCGCGGTGAGCGTGGCGACGAGGACGCACGGCAGCCCGGCGCCGATCGCCGCGCCGCACACGAGGGCCACGGTGTCCTCCGGTACGGCGCGCAGTGCCACGGCCACCCCTGTCAGGGCGATCCCGTACGCGGCGAAGCGGCGTTCGCCGAGGCGGCGCAGGAGGGGGCCGGTGGTCAGGCCGACGGCGATCGACCCCACGCCCTGGGCGACGTGGAGGAGGCCGGCGTAGGCGGGGGAGCGGCCGAGGGCTTCCACCACCGCGAAGACGAGGGAGCCGTTGATGCCGGACAGCAGCATGGTCAGGCCCCCGGCCAGGACGAGCGGACGCAGGCGCGCGTGGGCCAGCAGGTGCCGGGCGCCTTCGGATGTGCGGGCGGTCAGGGAGGTGGGGTCGGCCTGGGTGGTGGGGTCGGCGCGAGTGGCGCGGCCGGCCCGCTCCCGTACCAAGCCGTACAACCCCGCCGCCGCCACGAACGTCACCGCGTCCAGCAGGGCCACCGTCGCTCCGCCGTACGCCGCGTACAGGCCCGCCCCCGCCAAGGGGGCCAGCAGCTTCATGCTCTCGTTCGCCGTCATGCGCAGGCCGTTGAAGTCGCCGAGGAGGGAGGGGGCGACGGTGGTGGCGACGAGGGCCGACTCCGCCGCGTCGTGGACGACGCCCGCCGCGCCGTAGACGAGGAGGACCGCGTACAGGAGCCACAGGTCACCCGGGGCGTCGACGGTGAAGAGGGTGAGGAGGAGGGCGGCCAGGGCGAGGTCGGTGGTGATGAGGAGAGCGCGGCGGTGGGGGCGGTCCGCCAGGGCGCCCAGCAGGGGGCCGGCCAGGAGCGGGGCCCACAGGGCGAAGGCGCACAGCGCCGCCAGCGCGTCCGAGCCGGTGAGGTCCTTGACCCAGACCCCCGCGACCAGCCACAGCGCGGTCGAACCGAGGCCCGAGACCACCACCGCGGCCAGATACAGCCCCGCGTCGCGGTCCCGCAGCACCCGTCCCACCGCCCACGTCGTCGGTGTCGTCGATGTCATGGCTGGTGAGCGTGGTGCTAAGGACCCGGCGCGCGGATCGGGCGGATGCCCTGGGAAACGTCACCGGGAAAGGTGGGTGCTCCCTCGGCGATGAGTTCTCGGGATGCCGGGGGTCTACCGAACAAGAGCCACGCACCACGCACACGCACCACGCACACGCACCACGCACCACGAACACGCACCACGAACGAGGACAGACCGGTGAAGGAGTACCGCATGACCGACCACGGCCCGATCCCCCTCGACCTCGGCCCGCAGACCCGGGCCGTCGCCCGGCTCGTCGCGGCCGTCCGGGACGACCAGCTCGCCGGCCCCACCCCGTGCCCCGAGTACGCGGTGCGCCACCTCCTCGGGCATCTGCTCGGACTCGCCATCGCCTTCCGGGACGCGGGCCGCAAGGATCTGGGACCGACGACGGACACCGACCCCCAGGCCGCGCTGCCCGACATCGGGCCCGGCTGGCGCGAGGCTCTGCCGCAGGTGCTCGACGAACTGGCGGAAGCCTGGCGGGACCCGGCCGCGTGGACGGGTGAGACCCGGGCGGGCGGGGTGTCGCTGCCGGGGGCGGTCGCCGGAGCCGTGGCGACGGACGAACTCGTCGTGCACGGCTGGGACCTCGCACGGGCGACCGGGCAGCCCTACGAAGCCGATCCGCCGGCGCTCACCGCGACGCACGCCTTCCTGGAGGCGTCGGTCGACGACCCCTCGCGCGGCGAGATCTTCGGCCCCGTGGTGCCCGTCCCGGACGACGAGCCGCTGCTCGACCGCGTGATCGGTCTGAGCGGACGTGATCCCGAGTGGAAGCCATAGCGGCAGCCCCGCGAACAACACCATGAGCGACCCACGAAAGAACGCACAAACCCGGCGCGCGCCCCCGTCCGCGTCCGTACGCTCCCGAGCATGCCCCTGAGCCTCACCGTCCTCGGCACCGCCTCACCGCACCCCGGCCCCGGCAGGCCCGCCTCCGGGTATCTGCTGCGCGGCGGCGGCGCCGAGGTATGGGTGGACGCGGGCTTCGGCACGTTCGCCGAGTTGCAGCGGCACACCGATCCCACCCGGCTCACGGCGATCTGGATCTCCCATCTGCACGCGGACCACAGTGCGGATCTGGTGGCCGCGCTGTACGGGTTCGCCCACGGCGGACTCACCCTGCCGGCGCCGCTGCCGGTCTACGCGCCCGGCGGCTGCGCGGCTCGCGTCGCGGGGTTCCTCGGACGGTCGGACCCCGCCCCCCTGAACGGGGTGTTCGACTTCCGCCCCCTGTACGACGGCCACACCGTCCGGCACTGGAACCTCACGCTCACCGCCCGCGCGGTCGTCCACGACGTGGAGGCGTACGGCCTGCGCGCCGAGTGCCAGGGGCGGGTCCTCGCCTACTCGGGGGACAGCGGGCCGTGCGACGCGCTGGGCGCTCTCGCGGGCAGCGCCGACCTGTTCCTGTGCGAGGCGGACGTCGACACGCATCGCGAAGGCGAACGCCAGGTGCATCTCACTCCGGAGGAGGCCGGGTCGTACGCCAAGGGCGCGAGCCGGCTGCTGATCACCCATGTGGGGCCCACGCTCACCCCGGAGGGGGCGACCAGCCGGGCTGCCGTCGTCTTCGGCGGCCCGACCGAGAGCGCGCGCGTGGGTGACACCAAGACCGTGTGACGGCGCGATCGCAAGATCATGTGACGGCAGGCACATCTATTTCTGTCGGAAGCGTTGACGAACCACGGGCCCCCTCCTACCTTCAACGCGTCGTACTTCGTACGTCATATATGAGACGCGATATGGGAGATCCCATACGTGAGATCGCATACGTGAGATCCGAGAGGCGCGCATGACCGCTGTGCCCACGCCGATCCCGTCCCGCACGCAGTTCGTGCTGGAGGGGATCAAGCACCGCATCCTCACCGGGCAGCTGACGCCCGGTCAGGCCCTGGTCGAGACCGAACTGGCCGCGCAGTTCGGGGTGTCCAAGACGCCCGTGCGCGAGGCCCTGAAGACACTGGCCGGGACCGGGCTCGTCGTGATGAGTCAGTACAAGGGCGTCACGGTGCGCATGGTGGACGCGGACATGGCGCGCGAGGTCTACGACGTACGGCTGCTCCTGGAGCCGGAGGCGTTGCGCCGCTCGGTGCGGCGCGGTGCCCCGTGGGACGCGGCGAGCGACGCGCTGACCAGGGCCGACGAGGCCACGGACACCGCCGAACGCTCGCTGGCCAACCGGGAGTTCCACCGCGCGCTGTACGTACCGTGCGGCAATCCGCTGCTCGGCCGGATGCTCGACGAGGTGCGCGACCAGGCCGCCCTGGTCTCGGCCGTCGCCTGGGCCGCCGACCCCTCCTGGGAGCGGGAGGCCGCCGAGCACCGGGAGATCCTGCGGCTCGCCCTCGACGGCGACGCCGACGGTGCCGCCGCCGCCCTGTACGCGCACATCGCCTCCTTCGTCGAGCGGGCCTTCCCGGAGGCCCGAGTGGAAGCACAGGGCCCACCGGCCCGGTGAGCCCCCGAGTCCACGAGGCACGGCGGAGCCGCCCGACGTGGTGGCCCCGCCCGCCCTCCGCAGTCCTCCAAGAACTCCTTGCAGAGGAAGGTCATCCATGGGCAGCGTGACGTTCGAGACCCAACGGACGGCTCTGGCCGACGTGGTGGCGATCCCGGTGACTCCGTTCGCCGAGGACGGCACCGTCGACCAGGTCGCCCACCGGGCCCTGCTGCGTCGGCTGCTCGACGGCGGGATCACCACCCTCACCCCGAACGGCAACACCGGCGAGTTCTACGCGCTCACCCCGGACGAGCGCCGCCTCGTCACCGAGCTGACCATGGACGAGGTCGGCGACCGCGCGGTGCTCCTGGTCGGCGTCGGACACGACATCCCGACCGCGATCGCCTCCGCCGAGCACGCCCGCGCGATCGGCGCCCAGATGGTGATGGTCCATCAGCCGGTGCACCCCTACGTCTCGCAGAGCGGCTGGGTCGACTACCACCGGGCGATCGCGGAGGCCGTGCCCGAACTGGGCGTCGTGCCCTACATCCGCAACGCCCAGCTCACCGGTGAACGGCTCGCCGAACTCGCCGACGACTGCCCGAACGTGATCGGCGTCAAGTACGCCGTGCCGGACGCCGCACGCTTCGCCGCCTTCGCCCGCGACGCCGGCCTGGAGCGCTTCGTCTGGGTGGCCGGACTCGCCGAACCGTACGCGCCCTCCTACTTCTCGGCCGGCGCCACCGGTTTCACCTCGGGGCTGGTGAACGTCGCCCCGGCCGTCTCGCTGAACATGATCGAAGCGCTTCGATCGGGTGACTTCCCGGCCGCCATGAAGGTCTGGGAGCAGATCCGCCGCTTCGAGGAGATGCGCGCCGCCAACGGCTCCGCCGACAACGTCACCGTCGTCAAGGAGGCCCTCGCCTCCCTCGGCCTCTGCCGCCGCGACGTCCGGGCCCCCAGCAGGCGGCTGCCCGAGGACGAGCGCGCCGAGGTCGCCGCCATAGCCGCCGGATGGTCGATATGAACAAGCCCGTCGACAGGAAGAAGCCCGAGGACCTCCGCAGCCACCAGTGGTACGGCACCGACGGCCTGCGCTCCTTCAGCCACCGGGCCCGTACCCGTCAGCTCGGCTATCTCCCCGAGGAGCACCTCGGCAAGCCGGTCATCGCGATCCTCAACACCTGGTCGGACATCAATCCCTGTCATGTACACCTCCGGGATCGCGCGCAGGCGGTCAAGCGGGGTGTCTGGCAGGCGGGCGGATTCCCGCTGGAGTTCCCGGTCTCGACCCTCTCCGAGACCTTCCAGAAGCCGACCCCCATGCTCTACCGCAACATGCTCGCCATGGAGACCGAGGAGCTGCTGCGCTCCTACCCGGTCGACGGGGCCGTGCTGATGGGCGGCTGCGACAAGTCCACGCCCGCGCTGCTCATGGGTGCCGCCTCCGTCGACCTGCCGACAGTGTTCGTGCCCGCCGGGCCCATGCTGCCGGGGCACTGGCGAGGCGAGGTCCTCGGCTCCGGCACCGACATGTGGAAGTACTGGGACGACAAGCGCGCCGGGCTCATCGGCGACTGCGAGATGACGGAGCTGGAGTCCGGTCTCGCGCGCTCGCCGGGGCACTGCATGACCATGGGCACGGCCTCCACGCTCACCGCCGCCGCCGAGGCCCTCGGGGTCACCGTCCCGGGCGCCTCCAGCATCCCGGCCGTCGACTCGGGGCACGACCGCATGGCGGCCGCCGCCGGTCTGCGCATCGTCGAACTGGTCCACAGGGAACGGAAGTTGAGCGACATCCTGACCGCGGACGCCTTCGAGGACGCCGTCACCACCGTCCTCGGACTCGGCGGCTCCACCAACGCGGTCATCCACCTCATCGCGATGGCCGGCCGCGCGGGCGTCGAGCTCACCCTCGACGACTTCGACCGCATCGCCCGCACGGTCCCGGTGCTCGCCAACGTCAGGCCCGGCGGGCAGACGTACCTGATGGAGGACTTCCACTTCGCGGGCGGCCTCCCGGGGTTCCTGTCCCGGATCACCGATCTGCTGCACCTGGACCGGCCGACCGTCTCGTACGACACGATGCGCGAACAGCTCGACGGCGCGCTCGTGCACGACGACGACGTCATCCGGACCCGCGAGAACCCCGTCGCCACCGAGGGCGGGGTCGCCGTCCTGCGGGGCAACCTCTGTCCGAACGGCGCGGTCATCAAGCACATCTCGGCCGAGCCGCACCTGCTCAAGCACACCGGCCCCGCGGTCGTCTTCGACGACTACAGGACCATGCAGCGGACCATCGACGACCCCTCGCTCGACATCACCGCGGACACCGTCCTGGTGCTGCGCAACTCCGGTCCGAAGGGCGGGCCGGGGATGCCCGAGTACGGGATGCTGCCCATCCCCGACCACCTGCTGAAGCAGGGCGTCCGGGACATGGTGCGGATCTCCGACGCCCGGATGAGCGGCACGAGCTACGGCGCCTGCGTCCTGCACGTCGCACCGGAGTCGTACGTCGGCGGGCCCCTCGCCCTGGTCCGCACCGGCGACTCCATCACCCTCGACGTCGAGGCCAGGACCCTGCAACTCAACGTGGAAGACGATGAGTTGGAGCGCCGCCGGGCCGAGTGGACGCCACCGCCCACCCGCTACGAACGCGGCTACGGCGCCCTCTACAACGACCAGATCACCCAGGCCGACACCGGCTGCGACTTCGAGTTCCTGGCCAGACCGGGCAAGGTCCCGGACCCGTACGCGGGCTGAGCGCCCCGTAAGGGGCGCGGGGAACTGCGCGAGAAACCACAACGCTCCCGCACTCGCCGACGCACCACACGTGGCACCCCGTACCGCGCACCCAAGCACCCCTGCGCATCGAGAAAGCGCTTCCTGCAGGCCGCAGGACCAGGCACCACGACGTACCCAGAAACGGAGCCCCAGTCATGGCCCAAGCCGCAGCCGTGGCGAAACCCCCTACGCCACCCCGGCGGAGCCGTGCGCGCCGTGCTTCTGCGACCCCGCGCAGGCTGCCGTACCTGCTGATCGCCCCGGCCGCCCTGCTCATGCTGGGCTTCATCGCCTACCCGGTCATCAGCGTCTTCTACTACAGCCTGCAGCACTACAACCCCACGAAACCCTGGCGGAACGGCTTCGCCGGCTTCGAGAACTTCGTCCACGCCTTCACCGAGGACCCCCTCTTCTGGGACACCCTCGTCTTCAGCGCCAAGTGGGTGATCGTCGAGGTCTCGCTGCAGCTGCTCTTCGGTCTCGCCCTCGCGCTCATCGTCAACCAGACCTTCGTCGGCCGGGCCCTCGGCCGCGCCCTGGTCTTCTCCCCGTGGGCCGTCTCCGGCGTGCTGACCTCCGCGATCTGGGTGCTCCTCTACAACTCCCAGACCGGCATCACCCGGTACCTCGCGGACATGGGCATCGGCGAGTACGGCACCAGCTGGCTCTCCGACACCTCCACCGTCTTCTCGGCGGCGATCGTCGCCGACCTGTGGCGCGGTGTCCCCTTCTTCGCGATCCTCATCCTCGCCGACCTCCAGTCCATCTCGAAGGACCTGTACGAGGCCGCCGAGGTCGACGGCGCCAGCCGTATCCGGCAGTTCGTGCACATCACGCTGCCGCACCTGAAGGACGCGATCATCCTCTCCACGCTGCTGCGCGCGGTGTGGGAGTTCAACAACGTCGACCTGCTGTACACCCTGACGGGCGGCGGACCGGCCGGAGTGACCACGACCCTCCCGCTGTACATCGCCAACACCTCCGTCGACGCCCACAACTTCGGCTACGCGTCCGCCCTGACCACGGTCGCGTTCGTGATCCTGCTCTTCTGCTCGATGGTCTATCTGCGGCTGAGCAAGTTCGGAGGCGAGTCCAAGTGATCACCAAGGACGCCGAGAGGACCGTACCGGTCACGCCCGCGCCCCCGGCCGAGGAGCCCCCGCAGCGGCCCGGCAAGGCCCGCCGCGCCTGGGACGAGGTCCCCCGCTGGCAGATCTACCTGCCGCTGTCGATCTACCTGGTCTTCACCCTCGTCCCCTTCTACTGGATCCTGCTCTTCGCGCTCCGCAAGCCCGGCTCGACCTCGCTCGTGCCCTGGCCCGTCACCTTCGAGCACTTCGAGAAGGTGTGGAACGAACGCAGCTTCGGCACCTACTTCCAGAACAGCGTGCTCGTCGGGGTCGTCACCCTGCTGATGACCACGCTCGTCGCGCTGGCCGGCGGCTACGCCCTCGCCCGCTTCGACTTCAAGATCAAGCGCGGGTTCATGCTGGCGCTGCTCTGCTCCCAGTTCGTGCCGGGCGCGCTGCTCCTGGTCCCGCTGTTCCAGATCTTCGCCGAGCTGCGGATGATCAACTCGCTCGGCAGCGTCATCCTCGCCGAGACGGTCTTCCAGCTGCCGCTGTCGATCATCCTGATCAGCAACTTCATCAAGAACGTGCCCTACTCCCTGGAGGAGGCGGCCTGGGTGGACGGCTGCAACCGGTTCACCGCGTTCCGGGTGGTCGTGCTGCCGCTGCTGCGGCCCGGTCTGATCGCCGTCGGCTCCTTCGCCTTCGTGCACTCCTGGAACCACTTCCTGTTCGCCCTGATGTTCCTCAGCAACCAGGAGAAGCAGACCATCCCGGTCGGCCTGAACACCCTGCTCAGCGCGGACAGCGTCGACCTCGGCGCACTGGCGGCCGGCGGCATCATCGCCGCCGTCCCGGTGGTCATCGTGTTCGCCTTCATCCAGAAGTGGCTGATCACGGGCTTCAGCGCGGGGGCGGTGAAGGGATGAGAAAAGTCCAACCGGTCGTCGTGCTCGGGCTGTTGGGCGTCCCGCTCACCACCCCGGCCGGGGCCGAGGCCCAGGGTGCCGGGCGGGACACCGGCCGCGACATCAGCCGGGACACGCTCGCGGCGGACGTCGGCTGGACGCCTACCCTGCACCAAAAGATCGACAGCGCCGGGGAGGCCGACCGAGAGGTGGCACGCGGCGCGGGCGCAGGGAGGATCCCATGAAGACCACGACGCACGAAAGCCCGCTTCCGCTCGTCCTCGCCGGGGCCCGCGGCCACGGCCGCTGGCACCTGGAGAACATCCGGCGGCTGGCGGACAAGGGGATCGTCCGGCTCGCCGGGATCTGCGAACTGACGCCGCTGGACGCGGACGAGATCCCCGACGGACTCGGCACGCCCGAGCAGTCCGCCGACTTCGGGGCGCTCCTCGACTCCACGGGCGCGGCGATCGCCGTGATCTGCACGCCCATCCCCACCCACACCGATCTGGCGCTGACGGCCGCCGAGCGGGGCGTCCACGTGCTGCTGGAGAAGCCGCCGGCCCCGTCGTACGCCGAGTTCCGCCGGATGGCCGACGGGGTGGCGGCGGCCGGAGTGGTCTGCCAGATCGGCTTCCAGTCGTTGGGCTCGCACGCCCTGCCCGCCATCCACACGATGGTCGCCGACGGACTGATCGGCGAGGTCGTCGGCGTCGGCGGCGCCGGCGCCTGGGCCCGCGCCGAGGCGTACTACCGGCGCGCGCCCTGGGCCGGGAAGCGGCGCCTGAACGGCGTGGACGTCATCGACGGGGCGCTCACCAACCCCCTCGCGCACGCCGTCGCCACCGGGCTCGCGCTCGTCGGCGCACCCCGTGCCGAGGACGTCGCCACCATCGAGACCGAGCTGCTGCGCGCCAACGACATCGAGTCCGACGACACCTCCTGCGTACGGATCACCACCGCCGACGGCGGCCGGGTCACCGTCGCCGCGACGCTGTGCGCCGAGGACCCGGACGAGCCGTACAACGTCGTCCACGGCACCAGCGGCCGGATCACCTTCTGGTACAAGCAGGACCGCGTGCTCGTCCAGCGCGCCGGACACGGTCCGGAGGAGATCGAGTACGGCCGCACCGACCTGCTGGAGAACCTCGTCGACCATCTCGTCGACGGCACCGACCTGCTGGCCCCGCCGGAGCTGACCGGCGCGTTCATGAAGGTCGTCGAGGCGATCCGGGTCGCCCCGGACCCGGTCGCGCTGCCGGCCGACGCCTGGCACCGGCTGCCCGACGAGGATCGCCGGGTCGTCGACGGGATCGACGGCCTGGTCGCGGCCGCCGCCGACGACCTCGCCCTCTACTCCGAACTCGGCGCCCCCTGGGCGCTCCCCGAAGCACCGGCGAAAGAGGTGAGCACGTGACGATCACCGGCGACTCCCTGGTCCTGCGGGTGGCGGGCCGCCCCGTGGGCCGCCACCTCACCCGGCCCGAAGTGCCGGACCGGCTCTCCCCGCGCCCCTGTCTGCATCCCGTCACCACCCTGTCCGGTACGGCGGTCACCGAGCTGAGTCCCGCCGACCACCTCCACCACCTCGGCGTCGGTGTCGCCGTTCCCGACGTCGAGGGGCACAACTTCTGGGGCGGGCGGACCTATGTCCGCGACCAGGGGCCGACCGAGCTCGACAACCACGGCTCCCAGCGCCACACCGCCTTCCCGCTGCGCGACCCCGACGGCTTCGTCGAGGAGCTGCGCCGGGTGGCGGCCGGCCGGGAGCTGCTGCGCGAGCGCCGCACCGTCGCGGCCACCGAACTCACCGACTCCGCCTGGGCGCTGGACTTCACCTTCTCCCTCACCAACATCACCGACGCCCCGGTGTCGATCGGCAGCCCCGCCACCAACGGCCGCCCCGGCGCCGCGTACGGCGGCTTCTTCTGGCGGGCCCGCAAGGAGGCCGCCGCACCCCGTGTCTTCACCGCCGGGGCGGAGGGCGAGACCGAGGTCCACGGCAGCCGCGCCGACTGGCTCGCCCTGGTCGGCGACACCTGGACGCTCGTCTTCGCCGGGGCCACCGACATCACCCGCCGCGACCCCTGGTTCGTCCGCGCCGACGAGTACCCGGGCGTCGGCTACTCCCTCGCCCACACCTACCGCCTGCCGATCGCGCCGGGCGGCACGGTCGTACGCCGGATCGTCACCGTCGTCGCCGACGGCACCCTCGACCGGGGCGGGGCCGCGGCCCTCGTACGGAAGGCGGTGAGCCCGTGACCACCTCGGTGAGCGCACCCGCCTTCTCCGCCGGCCTGGGCGACGGCACCTACCGCACCCCGGTCCTCGACGCCGACTGGTCCGACCCCGACGTCCTGCGGGTGGCCGACGACTTCAACCTGACCACCTCCGGCTTCGGCCGGGTTCCGGGCCTTCCGCTGCCGCACCCCCGGGACCTGGTCAGCACTCGGGGACGGGCTACGGCTCATGAGCGTGCTCCGTGCACGCGCACGACCTGCGGAAACTGGCGAATGAGCTCACACAGCGGCTGCCGGGGACCCCGGCCGTGATCGAGGTGGGGCTGAGGCTCGACAGCGAGGAACCGGGGGCCCGCGCCGGGCTCGCCGTGCTCGGGGACGCCTTCCGCTGGATCGGGTTCCAGCGAGGCCCCGACGGGACCGTGCACCTCGTCCACCGGTTCGCCGAGACCGTCGCCACGGGGGCACCTCCCACGCCTCTCGGGCAGCGGGGGAGGGAACGGGACGCCGATCACGCGTGCCCGGCGCCCGGGGGACGCGCCCGCCTGCGGATCGAGACCTCGGCAGGGGCACGCTGCCGGTTCTCCTACGACGTGGGGGAGGGGTGGCAGCCCTCGGGACAGGTCTTCGCCGCCACCTCCTGGCGCTGGGTCGGCGCCCTGCTCGGCCTCTTCGCGGTCGCACCCACCGGCGGGGGCCACGCCGGAGCGGCCACGTTCACGCAGTTCAGGATCACCCCTTCCGCGTAACTCGTACGCCTGTTTGGAGCCGCAATGACGCACCTCCGTAGCAAGCGCTTGCCAGGTGGGAGGAGGACCCTGGCCGCCGACGGCACGGGCGGCGACCGGCCGCCGCTCGACCGCGCGGACGCCTCGGCCCGCACGGTCGCCAAGTACCTCGCGGGGAAGGACGGCCGGGCGTCGCACCGCGGTCGCGCCGGCCACTGAGTCCGCCCCGGAGACAGCACAGATCCCCCCACAACGCCCCCCCGGCAACTTCATAACCCTCGTATCCAGAAGAAGAGAGCCGTTCAATGAAGATCAGCAATCGCAGAAGCAGGCGTGCCGCCGTGGCCGTCGCCCTCGGATCCGTCCTCGCCCTGACCGCCACCGCCTGCGGTGACGACGGCAGCGGCACGGGCGGGGACAACGGCTCCGAGGGCAGCGGCAAGGGCGAGATCGTCTTCTGGGACAACAACGGCGGTGTCCGCACCGAGATCTGGAAGGAGGTCATCGCCGACTTCGAGAAGGCCCACCCGGACATCGACGTCCAGTACGTCGGGATCGCCTCCACGGAGTACCAGTCCAAGGTGGACACGGCCATCCAGGGCGGCGGCCTGCCGGACGTCGGCGGTGTCGGCGCGGCCATGGCCGCCGGATTCGCCGCGCAGGGCGCGCTGGAGCCGCTCGACGACCGGCTCTCCAAGTCCTCCCTCAGCGGCAAGCTCAACGCGTCGATGGTCGAGTCGCTGAAGTCCGCCGGCGGCGGCGACGCCCTCTACTCGATCCCGACCTCCGCCAACAACGGTGTCCTGTACTACCGCACCGACCTGTTCAAGGCGGCGGGCCTGGCCGAGCCGACCGACTGGGACAGGTTCTACGACGCCGCCGAGAAGCTCACCGACAAGGACAGGAACAAGTTCGGCTACACCATCCGCGGTGGCGCCGGCTCCATCGCGCAGGCGCTGGACGCGATGTACGGGCAGTCGGGGATCACCGCGTTCTGGGACGCGAGCGGTGAGCAGACCACCGTGAACGACCCGAAGAACGTGGAGGCCCTGGAGAAGTACGTCGGCCTCTACAAGAAGGTCACGCCCGCGGCCGACCTCAACAACGACTTCACCAAGATGGTCGCGCAGTTCGACTCCGGCACGATCGGGATGCTGAACCACAACCTGGGCTCCTACCAGGACCATGTGAAGGCGTTCGGCGACAAGTTCCGCGGCATCCCGCAGCCGACCGGGCCCGGTGGCAAGCGGGTCCAGGTGTCCAACCCGGTCGACGGGCTCGGTCTGTTCAAGAGCTCGAAGAACAAGGAAGCCGCCTGGAAGTTCATCGAGTTCGCCACCTCGCACGAGGAGAACTCCAAGTTCAACAAGTCGGCCGGGCAGGTGCCGTCGAACAACGACGCCGCGAAGGACGCGTGGATCTCGCAGGCCGAGCCGACGAAGCTGGCCGCCGCCGCGCTGACCGACGGGTCGACGACGATCGTGCAGCTGCCGTACTACCTGCCGGACTGGAACACGATCTCGAAGGCCGACAACGAGCCGGCCTTCCAGAAGGTGATGGACGGGCAGAGCACGGCGAAGGACTTCCTGGACACGCTGGCCGAGCAGCTGAACAAGGCGCAGGCCGAGTGGAACGAGCAGAAGAAGGGCTAGGAACTCGGGCCGGTTCGCTCGTGGCCGGCCGCAGGTTCGTTGTGGTCGATCGCGCCCACGCGGCGGAGCCGCATATGTGACAGTCCCGCGCCCCTGTGGGGCGCGGGGCCCTACTGGAAAGGCACCCGCACGTGTCACTCACCCGTAGACAGGTCACCACCGCGGCGCTCGCCGCCGTTCCGCTCGCAGTCGCCACCACCGGGCCCGCCTCGGCCGCGTCCTCGCCCGGCGGGGCCCGGCGTGCGCGCACCCTCTACATCGCCGGCGACTCCACCGCCGCGCAGAAGTACGCCGACGCCGCGCCCGAGACCGGCTGGGGGACGGCGCTGCCGTTCTTCCTCGGGAAGGGGCTGGCGGTCTCCAACCACGCCGTGAACGGGCGGAGTTCGAAGAGCTTCATCGACGAGGGCCGGCTGGACGTGATCCTCGGGGCCCTTCGGCCCGGGGACTTCCTGGTCGTCCAGTTCGGGCACAACGACTCCAAGATCGCCGATCCCACGCGGTACACCGAGCCGTGGACGACGTACCAGGATCACCTGCGCCAGTACATCGACGGTGCGCGGGCGCGGGGCGCCCGGCCCGTCCTCGCCACCTCCGTCGAGCGCAGAAGGTTCGACGCGAGCGGCAACGCCGTGCCGACGCACGGCGACTATCCGGCAGCGGCGATCGCTCTCGCCGCGCAGGAGGGTGTCGCCCTCCTCGACATCCAGGCGCTGTCGATCGCGTTGTGGCAGCGGCTCGGGGTCGAGGAGACCAAGAAGTACTTCAACTGGACACCGACCGAGCAGGACAACACGCACGTCAATCCGCCGGGGGCCATCGCCGTGGCCCGGCTCGTGGCGGGTGAGTCGCTGCGTCGGCGGGTGCTTTCGCCGCGGGACGTTCGTCGCTTGGGCGAGGAGATCCCCGAGTCGTGGATCACCTGGCCGGAAGCGCCGTGCTCCGCTCTTGGACCGGTTGCCGGCTGCGGGTCCGTTGTGGCTGGTCGCGCCCACGCGGCGGAGCCGCATACGGCCGCAGCCCCGCGCCCCTGACGGGGCGGGGCTCACCATCTCCCCTGCTTTGAAAGGAACCGCATCCATGCGTCCTCGTATATGGCATGCCCATGTCATGACAGCCGTCGTCGGCTGTACCGCGCTCGTGCTCGGGGTCACCGGTACCGGGGTCGCCCAGGCCCAGGGGAGCGACCTCGGCCGCCAGGTCCTCGGCGCCGGTGACGGCTGGGGCTCGGCCGAAGGCGGAACCACCGGCGGCTCGGCGGCCGACGCCGAGCACGTCTACACCGTCACCACCTGGGCGGAGTTCAGGGCCGCGCTGCGGGACGGCGGTGACGCGCCGAAGATCATCAAGGTGAAGGGGATGATCGACGCCGTCTCCGAGGGCTGCGCGGCCTTCGTCACCGGCGGCTACGACCTTCAGCAGTACCTCAAGGACTACGACCCGGCCGTCTACGGCAACGACCAGGTCGCCAAGGGGCCGCAGGAGGACGCGCGGGTCGCGTCCATGGCCAACCAGGACTCGGCGATCAAGGCCGACATCCCGTCCAACACCACCATCGTCGGCGTCGGCAGGAACTCCGGCATCCTCGGCGGCAGCCTCCAGATCAAGGGCGTCTCGAACGTCATCATGCGCAACCTCACCATCGAGGCGCCGCTCGACTGCTTCCCCAAGTGGGACCCGACCGACGACGACAACACCGGCAACTGGAACTCCGAGTACGACGCCGTGGTCGTCTTCGGCACCGACCACGTCTGGCTCGACCACAACACCTTCACCGACGGGCGCTACCCGGACAGCGAGCGGCCGGTCCACTTCGGCAAGGTCTTCCAGCAGCACGACGGCCTGACCGACATCGTGCGCGGCTCCAACTACGTGACCGTCTCCTGGAACCGCTTCCAGGACCACGACAAGAACATGCTGATCGGCAACAGCGACAGCACCGCCGCCCTCGACGCGGGCAAGCTCAAGGTCACCCTGCACCACAACCGCTTCGACGGGATCCTCCAGCGTTCCCCGCGCGTGCGGTTCGGCCAGGTCGACGTCTACAACAACCACTACGTGGTGAGCGAGGAGCAGAAGGACGACTACTACATCTTCGGTGTCGGCCTCTCCTCGCAGCTCCACGCCAGCGACAACGCGATCACCCTGCCGGCGGGCGCGAGCGTCGGCAAGGCCCTGAAGAGGTGGAACGACTCCCCGCTCACCGCCGAGAACAACCACGTCAACGGCAGGCCGACGGACCTGATCGCCGTCCACAACGCCGAGATCCCCTCGGAGTTCCTGCGGTCGGGTGCCGGGTGGACGCCCACCCTGCGGACCAAGGTCGACTCGCCGCGCGCCGTGCCCGGCATCGTCGCGAACCGCGCGGGCGCCGGGAAGGTCTGCTGATGACCGGGCGCCAACCGGGGCCCAGCAGACGGTCGTTCGTGGCCGCCGGGGTCGGAACCGCGCTCGCGCTCGCCGTCACGACCCCGGCCCAGACCGCCCAGGCGGCACCGGAGACCCGGGCCGACCGTGCCGCCCGTGACCGCCGGGCCTTCGGGCGGTACGGATCGCCCGCCGCCCGCCTCGACGAGCGGACCCTGTACGTGGACGCCGGCGGCGCCGGCGACTTCACCACCGTCCAGGCCGCCGTCACCGCAGCTGGGGGTACCTCCCAGGCGTTCAGCACCGGGGGAGGTTCCGGATACACCCTGGTCCTCGCGCCCGGCGTGTACCGGGAGACCGTCGCCGTCGGCGTCGCCCGTACGGAGATGACCTGGATCGGGGCCTCCGGGAACGCCCGGGACGTCGTGGTCGTGTACGACAACGCGGCCGGCACCCCGAAGCCCGGCGGTGGCACCTACGGCACCACCGGATCCGCCACCACCCTGGTGCAGGCCGACGGCTTCACCGCTTTGGACATCACCTTCGCCAACGACTGGCTGCGCGCCGACCACCCCGGGATCAGCGGCACCCAGGCCGTCGCCCTCAAGGTGCAGGGAGACCGGTCGGCGTTCCTGCGCTGCCGGTTCCTGGGGCACCAGGACACCCTGTACGTCGACTCGATGGCGCTCGGCACCTTCGCGCGGCAGTACTTCCGCGACTGCTACGCCGAGGGAGACGTGGACTTCGTCTTCGGACGGGCCACCGCCGTCTTCGAAAGCTGCCACTTCCACACCCTGACCAGGACCGACCTGGCCTCCGCGCCCTACGGGTTCGTCTTCGCGCCCTCCACCGCGGGCGCCAACCCGCGCGGCTGCCTGGTGACCCGGAGCCGGATCACCAGCGAGGCCCCGGACGCCTCCTACAAGCTGGCCCGGCCCTGGGTGCCCAGCTCGGACACCACCGCCCGGCCCATGCTCACCGTGCGCGAGACCCGCCTCGGTGCCGGGATCGACGCGGTCGCGCCCTACACCGACATGTCGTCGGGCTTCCCCTGGCAGGACCAGCGGTTCGCCGAGTACCGCAACACCGGACCCGGCGCCGTCGTCTCCGTCCCGGAGAACCGGCCCCAGCTCACGGACGCCGAAGCCGCCTCCGCCACCCGTGAGGCGTACCTCGGTGACTGGACCCCGTGGGAGGGGTGCTGAGATGCGCCTACGCACCCTGCTCGGCGGAATCGCCGGCGGCCTGGGGCCGTCGAGCGGCACCCTGCCCGCGCCCACCTTCCTCACCACGGGCAGTACGACGATCGGCCGGGCGATGAACTGACCGGTGCGAAGCTCTCCGGCACGCCGGGCAAAACGATTCTGTCGACTCGGAGCGGGTGCGACCCCACACAGTGTTCCGCGACGAACAGCGCATGCGCACTTGAGTGGAGTGGTCCTCGTGGTCGGTAGTCCTCGCCCGCTGATCCTGATTCGCGGATTCGGCGGCCCCGGTGTGTCGGACGAGCGGCGTGACGCCTATCAGGGATTCAACAACGGCACCGTCTACGGAAAGCGCTACGGCGAGAACTTCATCTACGAGGGCTTCGTCCTGCGCGCCCTCAAGTCGTCGCTCCACCCGTACCGGGACGCCACCAACGTGGTCGGCTACTACGAGGAGGAACAGAAGCCCGGACCCGGAGAGCGCGACGGATGGCCCGAGCACCTGCTCACCGGGACGATGGTGGTGGACGTCCCCATGGCGCGCGAGGTACTGGGTCAGGGCGCCATGGGAACCCTGTGGATCTACCGCTACTACGACCTCGTCCCCCGCAAGATCGACCGCTTCGGGGAAGGGCTGGTCAGGCTCATCGAGATCATCCGGCACGGCATGCGGCCGGACGAGGAGTTCACCGGCGTGGACATCGTCGCGCACAGCATGGGCGGCCTCGTCACCCGGGCCGCCCTGAGCCGTCTGGGGGACCAGAGCGCGGACGTCATCCACCGCATCGTCACCCTGGGCACACCGCACCGGGGGATCGCGTTCCAGTACATGCCCGACGCGCTGGTCAAGTGCCTGCCCGACTCGGTCGCGGACGAGATCGCCGCCTTCGACCCGGACCGCACGGACATCCGGGCCATCCCGTTCCCCGTCAGGAGGATCCTGACGGTGGTCGGCACGGACTACCGTTCCTACGGAGCCAAGTTCGCCACCCTGGGCAACCGTATCGCCGGCCTGATGGACGAGGGCACGCTCACCTACAACCGCAGCGACGGCCTGGTCAAGCAGTCCTCCGCCCAGATCCCGGGCGCGCCCCGGACCTTCGTCCACAAATGCCACGGCGGCAACGACTCGCTGGTGACCTCGCGCGAGGCGTACGAGATCGCCATGCGCTTCTTCCACGGCACGCACCACGTACAGCTGCGACTGGACCGGGCCGAGGTGACCCGGGGCCGGGACCTCTTCGGCCGCAGCGAGTTCTACTTCGGGGTGTCCGTCAAACCCCGCTTCGTCGACTTCGAGCTGTGCCACCAGAGCAGCGACGCCGAGAACTACTACGGCCCGTTCCGCAAGGACGACCTCACCGACGAACTGCCCGACCTCGCCGAGGAGTTGAGCAAGCCGCTCTCGGCACCGGGGGACGCCACCACCGGGTGGGCGGACGGGAACCGGCTGATCTGGGAGGGCTGGGTCGATGCCGCCGCCAAGCCCGAGGGCGCGGGCGACCGGTCGGTCGTCCTCCGCCTCGGCGTCCATGTGTACGAGCGGGACAGCCTCGGTATCGGATTCTCCGACAACGAGGTCTTCCGCAAGCAGTACTACGTCCAGGCGGTGCCCGGCGACGACGGGGCGTGGTCGCTGTACCTCCACACCACCGAGCGTTACCTGGCGCCGGGAGTGAGCACCGAGGAAGGGCACGCCGCCGCGGAGGACAAGGAGATCGCGGAGGTGTGGCCCATGCGGCCCACCGACAAGGGCGGGCCCGGCACCTGGGCCTTCGAGGTCGGAGGGACCGGCTTCAAGGCGGACCTGCTGCTGACGGTGACCGACGAACGGACCACGGGCGCCGCACCGGCCTGATCGGCCACGGGGATCGGCTGCGGGGTCGGCAAAGCCCCGACCGTCCGGACGCGCTTCGTGTCGTCGGCCGCGGTGACCGTGCACTTCCGCGGCCCGCGGAAGTCACGGCGGTGCCCGACCCCGGGAAACCAGTGCGGTTCCGGGCGTCAATCGGTGTGCGTGTGAAGACTCCCAGCGAAACTTTCGCGTGATTTCGCGGGGCGCGGCAACCCTTTCCCCGTGGGCGGCAACCAGTGAACAGAAGCGGGCCGGGGTGGGCCCTCCGGCCCGCTTCGTTCCTCGTCTCCCGAAGACGCCTCCCCTGCGAAAGGAACCCCGTGCGTCAGACCTACGGACGCCATCGACGGACCCGGACCCTGTCGATCGCCGCCGCCGTGTCCGTCGCCGCGGGGGCGGGCGGCGTCCACCTCGGCCTCGCCCAGGACGGCGCCCAGGCCGCCACCACCGTCACCGTCTCCAGCACCGCCGCGTTGGAATCGGCCGTGGCGAACGCCGTCGCCGGTACGACGATCCAGGTGCGCGGCGGCACCTACAAGCCGACGAAGACCCTGAAGTCCACCGCGAACGGCACCCCTTCCGCCCGGATCACGCTCACCGCGTACGGCAGCGAGAAGGTCGAGGTCGACGGGTCCGCACTGCCCGCCGGCTCCTGGCTCGCCGGGATCTACGGCGACTACTGGACCGTCTCCGGCCTCACCTTCCAGAACTCCCCGGCCCAGGGCTTCGTCGCCACCTCCTCGGTCGGCGGCGTCTTCCAGAACCTCGTGACCGCGAACAACGGCGACTCCGGCTTCACCCTGCGCGGTGACGGCACCACGGACAACCTCGTGCGCAACCTGGACAGCCACGGCAACTACGACGCCGCGAACCACGGCCAGAACGCCGACGGCATCGCCGTGAAGTTCGGCTCCGGCACCGGCAACAGGATCACCGGGGCGCGCCTGTACGACAACGCGGACGACGGGCTCGACCTCTGGCAGTTCTCCTCGCCCGTCACCGTCGACCACTCCTGGGCCTTCGGCAACGGCAGAAACCGCTGGAAGGACCCCGCGTTCGAGGGCAACGGCAACGGGTTCAAGCTGGGCGGCGGCGGAGCCTCGGTCGCGCACTCCGTCAACAACAACGCGGCCTGGGACAACACGCTGCACGGGTTCACCGAGAACTCCAACACCGGCGCGATCCTGCTGAACCGCAACACGGCCTACGCCAACAAGGAGAACGGGTTCTCCTTCGCCGCCGGCAAGGCCCGGCTGGCGCGGAACCTCGCGGTGGGCAACGGGACGGGGAAGGCGAAGCTGGGCTCGGGCACGGTCTCGGCCGCCAACAACTGGGACAGCGGCGTCACGGCGCCGGCCTTCCGTTCCAGGGACGCGGCCACCGCGTACGCGGCCCGGCGGACGGACGGTTCCCTGCCGATCACGACGTTCCTCACCACGGGCTCCAAGGCCATCGGCGCGACGATGAACTGACCTGCCGCGCGGGGCGAGACTCCGGGAAGAGGCGAGGACACAGGGAGCGAGAAGAAGGCGCCCCCCGCCGGTCGTCACCGGCGGGGGGCGTTTTTCGTGCCGACCCCGAGGGGGGCTCCGGTCGGCACCTGCTGCTGGCCGAGGGGGGCTCAGGCCAGCAGGTCCACGCAGTCGAACGAGGTGCCCGGGCTGAGGAAGCCCGTGCCGCTCGAACCACTGCCGATGTCGAGTGTCAGTACGCTGTACTCACTGGTGTTCGACTTCCACGCACTGGAAGGGACGCTGTAGAGGAAGGTGTGGTTGTTTCCCCGGTACGAACCCGTGGTGAGCGAACGGGTGGACGGCTGTCTCGGGGTCGCCGGGAACGGCGAGACCCGGTCATTGATGGATACCCGCGGTCGCCCGCCCGTGAACGCGTCCGTGACGCCGTCGTTCGAAGCCCGGATCATTTGTACGTGACGGCAGTTGACGAGAACTTGCAGGTGGTTCCGTCCGCGCCCACACCGGTCCGGGCCGGCTCCCTGCCCGAGCTGTCGCCCTTGAAGCGCACGCAGGTCTTGACCTTCTTCTTCGGGTCGCCGTGGATGCGGATCCTCGACAGCGTCGCGGTGTCGCCGTGGTCGGCGTTCACGCCGACCGATGATCACGTTCTTCAGCACGGCGCCGTCCGCCAGTTCGAAGATCGGGTCCTGGCCCTCGTCCTGGCTGCCGTCGCCGAGCGCGCCCTTGCCGAAGAATTTCCTCAGCCTGCCGTCGTACGTGCCCTTCACCTCGATCGTCGAGGAGACCGCCTTGCTGTCCTTGGCCGTCGGCCAGGTGGTGGCGGCGCCGGCGGAGGACAGCGGCGACGTCGTGGCGCGCGCCCCGCCCGTGAGGGCGAGGGCGGCCACCGACCCGATCACGGCCCGCCGGCCGGTGACCCGACGGCGGTGCCGGACGCGCTGTTCTGCAGGTGCGGTCATGTACCCGGTTCCTCGCTGGTGGTGACTCTTGCGCCTACTGGTCGCCACCGGCGGAGAAAGGGTTGCCGCGCTCGCGGATTTTTTTCGAGCCGCGCCTCGCCCTCGACCGCGAGTTACGAATCGCCCTTGTCCGAGGGGTCGTCGACCTCGTCCCGGGCCTCGAAGTCGCCGCCGACCGTGAGGTCCTCGCCGCCCGCCTGCGCGGTGATCGTGTAGCGGTCGCCGCTCGCGTCACGGCCGCCGCGCTCGTGGTTGTACTGCCCGGCGAAGACGAACTCGCCCTTCGGGACCGTGCGTCCGTCCTTGAGCACCCAGGTGTAGACCAGGAACCCGTCGCCCTCCTCGACCGTGAGGTCGAAGTCCTGCTCCGGCAGCGACCGCCAGGCACCGGACGAGGAGACCCCGCCGGTCTGGGCGACCCTCAGCTGGACGGTCAGCTCGGTGAGCTGTTCGCTCGTCCTCAGGGTGAGGTTGCTCTGCGCCCAGAACTCGTTGCTGTGCGGGTCGACCGAACCCTCGGACCAGAGCGGCCCGTCCTCCTCGTTCTTCGAGGTGGGCAGGTTCGGCGCCGTCGTGCCCTTGGGCGACGCGCTCTTCGACGGCGTCGAGCTGGGCTTCTCCTCGCGCTTCCCGTCGACGCCGGGGGTCGGGCGGTCCGGCGGGGCCGGGGCCCGGCTGGTCGCGGCGGGGGAGTCGACCGGAGTCGGGGAGACCACGACCGTCCGGTCGGCGGGGGGCGTCGGTTCGCCCTTCACCGCGGAGGCGACCGCGTAGCCGCCGACCGCGAGCACGCCCGCGACACCGGCCGTGGCGGTGACCACCCGTACCCAGCCCCACAGCGGCGGCCGGGTCGCCCTGCGGCTCCGGTGCTCCTCGGGGGCGGCCATACCGCGCTCGATCCGGGCCAGGATGCGGGCGCGGTCGGGCTCGTGCGCCTCGGCCGACTCGCGCAGCCGGGCGCGCAGCTCCTCGTGCACGTCCCTCATCGGTCCCTTCCTCCGGTGCCGGTCACTCCCGCGCGGGTCACGCGCGGTTTGGTGACGCCCCCGCCCGCGATGCCCGCGTGCGTCCGCTTCGGCGAGTCCTCGGTGCCGAGCAGCTTCTGCAACTCGGCCATCCCCTTGGACGTCTGGCTCTTCACCGTACCGACCGAGACGCCGAGGGCGAGCGCCGTGTCCTTCTCCGAGAGGTCGAAGGCGTGGCGCAGGACCACACAGGCCCGCTTGCGGAACGGCAGCCTGCGCAGCGCCGACTGGACGTCGACCACGCCGGGCACATCGGGATTCTCCGTCTTCTCCTCGCGCTGCGACCAGAACAGCGTGACCCTGCGGCGCTCACGGACCGCGCTGCGGATCCGGGTGCGGGCCAGGTTGGCGACGACGCCACGGGCGTACGCAACCGGATGATCCGCCGCGCGGACCCGGTCCCAGCGGTGCCACATCGCGAGCAACGCGTCCGCGGCCAGGTCGTCGGCGGCGTCCGCCTCACCCGTCAACAGGTGTGCGAGGCGCGACAGTTCGGCGTAATGCCGTTCGAAGAAGGCGTGGAACTCCACGGAGGCTGCGTCGTCGACGACTGTGCCCACGGGGACCTCTCTTCTCGCTGCGGCCACAGCAGCCGAGCCGGCTGACTGTGCGTGTCACGTGGATGACATGTGATCGTCCGGGGTCGACCCCCGACGAGATCCGGAAGAGTAGCAGTGATCGTGAAGGAGGTTCGTACGCGGCTTCGAACGCCGTCTTGCAGGGAGAACTCCGATTCCGTAACACGGAGAAAACCTGAATCGGGTTCAACGGGGGAACAATCCAGCCAGCATCCGCGCGTAGTCCACGCACGTCACTAGGAGCACCGTTCATGTCCGACGCACAGAAGGTGGCCGACCGCCCCGCGACCGAGCCGCCCGGGGCGAACAGCGTCGATCGCTTCTTCAAGATCAGCGCCCGAGGGTCCACCTTCGCCCGTGAGATACGCGGCGGCTTCGCCACATTCTTCACGATGGCGTACATCCTTGTCCTGAATCCCATCATTCTGGGCAGCGCGAAGGACAAGTACGGCCACACCCTCGACGGCGCCGAACTCGTCACCGCCACCGCCCTCGTGGCGGCCGTGATGACGATCATCATGGGCGTCGGAGGAAACCTTCCTCTCGCGCTCGCCGCGGGCCTCGGCCTCAACGCGGTCGTCGCCTTCCAGATAGCCCCGCTGATGAGCTGGTCCGACGCGATGGGCCTGGTCGTCCTGGAGGGCCTGCTGATCTGCGTCCTGGTGGTCACCGGCCTGCGCGAGGCCGTGATGCACGCCATTCCGCAGCCGCTGAAGCAGGCGATCAGCGTCGGCATCGGCCTGTTCATCGCCTTCATCGGCTTCGTCGACGCCGGGTTCGTCACCCGCATCCCGGACATCGCGAACACCACCGTGCCGGTCCAGCTCGGCGCCGGCGGCGCGCTGTCCGGCTGGCCCATCCTGGTCTTCTGCGCCGGCGTGCTGCTGACCGTCGCGCTCCTCGCCCGCAAGGTGAAGGGTGCCATCCTGATCAGCATCCTGACGATGACGGTCGTTGCGATCGTGATCAACTCGGTGGCCGACATCAAGAGCTGGGGCCTGACCACCCCGAAGGTCCCCGACGACATCGTCGCCGCCCCCGAGTTCGGACTGATCGGCGACTTCAGCCTCTTCGGCTCGTTCGGGGAGACCACCGTCATCACGGTCGTCCTGCTGATCTTCACGCTGCTGCTCTCGGACTTCTTCGACACCATGGGCACGGTCGTCGGCATCACCGCCGAGGCGGGCCTGCTCGACGAGGAGGGCAAGGTCCCGAACCTCGGCCGGGTCCTCCTCATCGACGGCGCGGCGGCCGTCGCGGGCGGCGCCTCCTCCTCGTCCTCCGCGACCTCCTACATCGAGTCCGCGGCCGGCGTCGGCGAGGGCGCCCGCACCGGCTTCTCCAACCTGGTCACCGGCGGCCTCTTCGCGGTGGCGCTCTTCCTCACCCCGCTGCTGACCATCGTCCCCATGCAGGCCGCCGCGCCCGCGCTCGTCGCCGTCGGCTTCCTGATGATGACCCAGGTCAAGAACATCGACTGGGACAAGTACGAGATAGCCATCCCGGCGTTCCTCACCATCGCGGTCATGCCGTTCACGTACTCCATCACCAACGGCATCGGCGCGGGCTTCCTCGCCTTCGTCCTCATCAAGACGGTCCTCGGCAGGGCGAAGGAGATCCACTGGCTGCTGTGGGCCACCTCGGCGCTGTTCCTGGTGTACTTCGCGATCAACCCGATCCAGCAGCTGTTCGGCGTGAAGTAGCCGAGACGAAGACGAAGGGCCGCCCTCCGGGGGGAGTGAGGGCGGCCCTTCCTATTCAGGTGGTTCCTGGTGGACCCGTGGTCCTTCACCCCTTCAACGCCGCCTCCATCACAGCCCTCGCGACCGGCGCGGCCAACCCGTTGCCGCTGACCTCCGAGCGCGCCGCGTTCGACTGCTCGACGACGACCGCGACGGCGACCTCCTTGCCGCTGGCCTTCGCGTACGACGTGAACCAGGCGTACGGCGTCTTGCTGTTGTTCTCGCCGTGCTGGGCCGTACCCGTCTTGCCGCCCACCGTCGCCCCGCTGATCCGCGCGTTGGTGCCGGTGCCGTCCTCGACGACCGTCCGCATCGCCGACTGCAACTGCTCGGCGGTGTCGGAGCTCATGATCTCCTTCGAGCCCGCCTCGGAGTCGTAGTCCTCCAGGACGTCGCCACCGCCGTTGGTGATCTGCGACACCATGTGCGGCGCGACCAGCTCACCGCCGTTGGCTATCGCCGCCGACACCATCGCCATCTGGAGCGGCGTCGCGGTGACGTCGTACTGACCGATGCCCGTCAGAGCCGTGGAGGGCTTGTTCATGTCCGACGGATAGACGCTCTCGTACGCCCGCACCGGCACGTCCTGCGTGTTGTCGTCGAAGCCGAACTTCTCGGCCGTCTCCCGCACCTTGTCCTGACCGAGGTCGACGGCCATCTTCGCGAAGACGTTGTTGCACGAGTACTGCAGCGCCGTACGGATCGTGGCGTTCTCGCAGGGCGCGCTCGGGTTCTCGTTGGACAGCTCCGTCTCGGTGTCCGGGAGCGTGTACGGGTCCGGGCTGACCGTCCTCTCGTCCACTGACGAGTACAGCCCGTCCTCCAGCGCGGCCGCCGCCACGACCAGCTTGAACGTCGACCCCGGTGGCAGCGGCTGGCGCAGCGCCCGGTTGGTCAGCGGCTTGTCCGGGTCCGCGTTGAGCTTCTTCCAGGCATTGCCGGCGGTGTTGGCGTCGGTGAGCGAGGACGGGTCGTACGAGGGCGTCGACACCACCGCGAGGATCCGCCCCGTCGACGGGTCGATCGCGACGGCCGCGCCCTTCTTGTCGCCCAGCGCGTCGTACGCCGCCTTCTGCACGGCCGGGTCGATCGTGGTGATCACGTTGCCCGGTTCGGCGCGCTGCCCGGTGACCGTGTCCATCACGGTCTGCAGCCGCAGGTCGGTGCCGTCGAGCAGGTCCTGGTAGACGCCCTCCAGTTGGGTGGGGGCGTAGGCCTGCGAGGCGTACCCGGTGACCGCCGCGTACAGCTCGCCGTCCTTGTACGTGCGCTTGTACGCGAGGTCGCTGTTCTTGGCGCGGGCCGAGCCGGTGATTGAGTCGCCGGCCACGATGATGTTCCCCAGCGGGTCGGCGTAGGTCCGGATCGCGTTGCGCCGGTTGTCCTGGTCGTCCGCGAGCGCCGTCCCCTCGTAGAACTGCACCCATGTCGCCCTGGCCAGCAGGGCGAGCACGAGCAGCAGGGTGAAGACGGCGGAGCGCCTGATCGTCTTGTTCATCGCACCCGGAAGGACGAGCGGGATGCGATCAGTCGTTCCCTTCGCCCGGTTTTCTCATGGGGTCTTCATGAAACCGGGCTTGCCATCGGCGCGCCGGGCGGGGTCGCCCGGCGCCGGATCAGAGTCTGCGGGTCGCCAGGGTCAGCCGGTCGCGGGCGTCGAACAGGGCGTCCTTGACCAACTGCTCGTGCGCCGGGGTCAGCCGGGCCACCGGGACCGAGCAGCTGATCGCGTCGCGGGCCGGGGTGCGGTAGGGGATCGCCACCCCGAAGCAGCGCAGCCCGAGGGTGTTCTCCTCGCGGTCCACCGAGAACCCCTGCTCGCGGATCTGGCGCAGCTCCTCGATCAGCTGTTCCCGGTCGGTGATCGTGTGCTCCGTCAGCGCGGGCAGGGTTTCCGGGAGCAGCTTGCGGACCTGCTCGTCGGTGTGGGTGGCCAGCAGCGCCTTGCCGAGCGAGGTGGAGTGGGCCGGCAGCCGGCGGCCGACCCGGGTGAAGGGGCGCAGATAGTGCTGGGACTGGCGGGTGGCCAGATAGACGACGTTGGTGCCGTCGAGCCGGGCCAGGTGGATCGTCTCCGTGGTGTCGTCCGACAGCCGGTCCAGCGTCGGCCGGGCCAGCGCCACCACCTCGTCGCCGTCGATGTACGACGTGCCCACGAGCAGCGCGCGCACGCCGATGCCGTACCGCGTTCCGGTCGCGTCGGTCTCCACCCAACCCAGCTCCACAAGGGTGCGCAGCAACATGTAGAGACTCGACTTGGGATATCCGACGGCTTCCTGGACCGCGGCCAGGGAATGCATACCGGGGCGCCCGGCGAAGTATTCGAGCAGCTCAACGGTCCTTACCGCCGATTTGACCTGTGCCCCGCCGCCCGTCTCCACTGCCGACATCGCCCTTGACCCCTTCGTTCGGCGAGAAGCTGAAGATATAGTCTCCGACAGAATATTCATCATCAGAGACGGTGTTCAGCATATCGAACGCCGCTGGTGAATGACCCAGATATACCCCTGGGAATCGACCCAGAAATACGTGGAGGAACCCGCGGTGGCAGCAGCACCAGTCTGGAGTGTCGACCCCCGAACCGGGAAGCAGCGCGAGCAGGTTGCGGTGGAGGCCACAGCCCAGGAGGTCGACGCCGCCGTCCGCGCGGCGCACGCCGCCCGCGCCTCCCTCGCCGACCGCACGGTCCGCGCGGCCTTCCTGCGCACCGCCGCCGACCAGCTCCAGGCGGCCAAGGACCAGCTCGTCGAGGTCGCCGACGCCGAGACCGCGCTCGGCCCGGTCCGGCTCACCGGCGAACTCGCCCGCACCTGCTACCAGCTGCGGGCCTTCGCCGACATCGTCGACGAGGGCGCCTTCCTCGACGTGGTGATCAACCACCCCGACGACACCGCCACCCCGCCCATCCCGGACCTGCGCCGCTACAAGGTCCCCCTCGGCGTCGTCGCCGTGTACTCGGCCTCCAACTTCCCCTTCGCCTTCTCCGTCCCCGGCGGTGACACGGCGAGCGCGCTGGCCGCCGGCTGCCCGGTCGTCGTCAAGGCCCACCCCGACCACCCGGCCCTGTCCGAGCTGGTCGCGATCGTGCTGCGCCGGGCCGCCGCCGAACACGGCATCCCCGAGGGCGTCCTCGGCCTCGTGCACGGCTTCGAGGCGGGCGTCGAGCTGGTCAAGCACCCGCTCGTCACCGCCGCCGGCTTCACCGGTTCGGTACGCGGCGGCCGTGCCCTCTTCGACGCGGCGGCCGCGCGCCCCGTGCCGATCCCGTTCCACGGCGAGCTGGGCTCCCTGAACCCCGTCCTCATCACCGAGGCCGCCGCCGCCGAGCGGGCCGAGGCGATCGGCACCGGGCTCGCCGGGTCGATGACGCTCGGCGTCGGCCAGTTCTGCGTCAAGCCGGGCCTGGTGCTGGCGCCCGCCGGTGACGCCGGCGACCGGCTGCTCAAGTCGCTCACCGACGCGGTCAGCGACGTCGACTCCGGGGTCCTGCTGGACCACCGGATGCGTGACAACTTCCTCGCCGGTGTCGCCGAGCGCGCTGAGCTGCCGGACGTCGAGTCGCCGGTGACCGCCGGCGCGGGCGGCGAGCACACGGTCAGCCCCGGGTTCCTCACCGTGCCCGCGCGGAAGCTGGCGGTCGAGGGCGAGCACGACCTGCTCCTGGAGGAGTGCTTCGGGCCGCTCACGGTCGTGGCCCGCTACGAGGACGAGGACGAGGCCAAGTCGGTGCTGTCCCGCCTGCCGGGCAACCTCACCGCGACGGTGCACGTGTCGGGTGAGGAGGCGGCCGAGGGCGGGCGCGGGCCGGAGCTGTTGGCCGAGCTGACGCCGCTGGCCGGGCGCGTGCTCGTGAACGGCTGGCCGACGGGTGTGGCCGTGGCGGCTGCCCAGCACCACGGTGGGCCCTACCCGGCCACGACGTCGACGTCCACGTCGGTGGGCGGCACGGCCATCGAGCGGTGGCTGCGGCCGGTGGCCTACCAGGGTGCGCCCGAGGCGCTGCTTCCGCCGGAGCTGCGGGACGAGAACCCGCTGGGGCTGCCGCGGCGGTTCAACGGCGTTCTGGAACGGTGACGGCAGCGCCGTAGGGGTTCGGTTCGGTTTCGGGCTGCGCGTGCGTCGTGGTTGCTCGCGCAGTTCCCCGCGCCCCTGAAGGGCGCGGTAGTGGGCCGGGAGCTGCGAGAATCCCCCAATGGACGTCGAGATCCCCGAACTCCCCTTCCCTCTTCGCACCTATGGCCCCGACGGGCACTGGTCCTACGAGGACGGGGTGCTCACCGGGTGGGCCGGTGCCCGGCAGGACCGGTTCGTGCCGCCCACCGGCGAGGGGCTGGACCCCGCCTCGGACGCGCCCCGGCTGCTGGGCTCGCCGGAAGGGGACTTCCAGCTGATCGCCCGCGTCACCGTCGGCTTCGCCGCCGGGTTCGACGCGGGCGTGCTGTACATACACGTGGGGGAGCGGGCCTGGGCGAAGCTCTGCCTGGAGAACTCCCCCGACGTGCCGACCGTGTGCACGGTGGTCACCCGGGGGCACTCGGACGACGCCAACTCCTTCACCGTCGAGGGCAGTTCGGTCTGGCTCCGGGTCAGCCGCACCGGCCGCGCCTTCGCCTTCCACGCCTCCCGCGACGGCAAGCGCTGGACCTTCGTCCGCCTCTTCACCCTCGCCGGCGAGCGGGAGAGCGGCGCCGCCCTGATCGGCTTCATGACGCAGTCCCCGATGGGCGAGGGCTGCGTGGTCACCTACGACGAGATCGAGTTCCGCCCGAACTGGCCGGAGGACCTGAGAAACGGCAGCTGAGGCCGCGCCCCGAAGGGGCGCGGGGAACTGCGCGACCAGCCCCCACCGGACGGACGTCCGGGGTCGAAGGGGCGCAGCCCCTTCAGGACGGGACGGGTGGGGGCGGCGGGGGCGAAAGGCTCCCGGCCGGGAATGACCGCCGCTGCTTGAACGTTCATCCACCGTAGAAGCGGAGGCCGTCTCCGTACCCGTACGACCTGGAGAGAGCTGAACCATGCGCGTCGAGATCTGGAGCGACATCGCCTGCCCCTGGTGCTACGTGGGCAAGGCCCGCTTCGAGAAGGCGCTCGCGGCCTTCCCACACCGTGACGGCGTCGAGGTGGTGCACCGCTCCTTCGAACTCGACCCGGGCCGCGCCAAGGGCGACATCCAGCCCGTGCTCACCATGCTGAGCAAGAAGTACGGCATGAGCCAGGCGCAGGCCCAGGCCGGTGAGCACAACCTCCGGGAGCAGGCGGCGGCCGAGGGGCTCGCCTACCGGACGGAGGGCCGTGACCACGGCAGCACCTTCGACATGCACCGCCTGATCCACTTCGCCAAGGAACAGGGCCGGCAGAGCGAACTGCTCCAGGCCTTCTACCGGGCGAACTTCGCCGAGGAGCGGTCCGTGTACGCCGACGCGGACGACTACCTGATCGAGCTGGCCGTCGAGGCCGGGCTCGACGAGGAGGCCGCGCGCAGGGTGCTGGCCGACCCCGACGCGTACGCGGACGCCGTCCGCGCGGACGAGCGGGAGGCCGCTGCGCTCGGCGCGAACGGAGTGCCGTTCTTCGTGCTGGACCGGAAGTACGGGGTGTCCGGGGCGCAGCCCGCTGAGGTGTTCGAGAAGGCGCTCGCTCAGGCCTGGGGGGAGCGGCCCGCGCCGCTCACTGTCGTGGCGGCGGACGGTGCGGAGGCTTGTGGGCCGGAGGGGTGCGCGGTGCCTCAGTAAAGGGCGCCGGGCAGGCCGTAGGAGTGCGGTGGCTCGCGGGCCGCGGGTCCGTAGTGGTTGCTCGCGCAGTTCCCCGCGCCCCTAAAGGGGGCGCCGCGGCGCAGGTCAGGCGCCATGCATAAGCGTTGCTTGGGGACAGGGCGCAAAACTTCTCAATGGACGTGGGATGCGCCCGGCCCCACAGTGGTCCCATGGAAACCTTCGAGAGCCTCGTTCGTGCCGAGTTCGTCCCGAAGAACACCTATCTGAACACGGCCAGCACCGGCCTGCTGCCCGCCCGAGCGGTCGACGCGATGAAGGCGGCCGTGGAGTCCGTGGCCGCCGGGCAGCCGCAGGACATGTTCGCCGACGTGGAGGCCGCGCGGGCGGCGTTCGGCCGGATCACCGGAGTGCCGGACCGCCGCGTGGCGGCCGGCGCCTCGGTCGCCGTCTACAGCGGTCTGGTCGCCGCCGCGCTGCCGGCGGGAGCCGAGGTGCTGACGGCCGAGGGCGAGTTCGCGTCCCTGGTGAACCCCTTCCACGTGCGCGGCGACCTCAAGGTGCGCCAGGTGCCGCTGGAGCGCGTCGCCGAGTCGGTGCGGCCCGGCACGGCACTCGTCGCGGTGAGCGCCGCGCAGTCCGCCGACGGCCGGGTCGCCGACCTGGACGCGATCCGCGCGGCGGCCCGGGAGCGGGGAGCGCGTACGTTCGTCGACGCGTCGCAGTCCGCCGGCTGGCTGCCGATCGAGGCGGACGCGTACGACTACGTCGTCGCCGTCGCCTTCAAATGGCTGCTGTGTCCGCGCGGGGTCACCTTCCTCGTCGTCCCGGAGGACCTCGGCGGGCTCACCCCCCTCTTCGCCGGCTGGGTCGCGGGGGAGAGGCCGTGGGACAGCTGCTACGGCCCGGTCGAGGAACTCGCCCACTCCGCCCGTCGGTTCGACGAGAGCCCCAGCCTGTTCTCGTACGCCGGCGCCCGCCGCTCCCTGGCGCTGATCGAGGAACTGGGCGTGGCACGGGTTCGGGACCACGACCTCGCCCTGGCCGACCGGTTCCGCGCGGGTCTCGCCGCGCTGGGCCACGAGCCGGTGCCCGCGCCCGGGTCGGCGATCGTGTCGGTGCCCGGACTCGGGCGGTGCCAGGCGGAATTGAGCCGCGCGGGGATCGAGGTCTCCGATCGCGCGGGTCATCTGCGGGCCGCCTTCCATCTGTACAACACGCCGGCGGACGTCGACCGGCTTCTGGACGTCCTGTCCGACCGACTTCCCTGACCCACTGGCGCGGACCGCCCCAGGACGCTAGGAAGGCATCACGAGGTGGTGGTGCCGGTGGAGCCGACGCTCGAACAGCCGTCCATCGATGTGGAGTTGCATCGGCGGCTGGTGTACGGGGACGAGTCCGCGCTGCGTGAGGTGTACGCGGCGTACGGGGGACTCGTCCGGCGGGTGGCCGCCCGGGTCACCCGCAGCCCGGCGGCCGCCGAGGACGTGGCGCAGGAGGTCTTCGCCCAGCTCTGGAGCAGGCCGTACGGCTTCGACGCGCGCCGGGGCTCGCTGCGCACCTGGCTGTCCATGGTCGCCCACCGGCGGGCCGTGGACTGGGTGCGCGGCGAGGCCCGGCAACGCAAGGACGTCCGCGCGGACGACTCGGCGCTGCACGCCATCCCCGACGCGAGTCCCGACCCGGCCGAGGCGCTCGTCGAGCGCGAGCGCTCCCTGAAGCTGCACACCGCCCTCGCCGAACTCCCGCGCCCCCAGCGGGAGGTGGTCCACCTCGCCTACTTCGCGGGCCGCACCTACCGCCAGGCCGCCGTCGAGCTGGGGATACCCGAGGGCACCGCGAAGACCCGCCTCCGCTCGGCGCTGCGCAAACTGGCGGAGTCCCTCGCGGACCCACCGGACCCGGCAGCGGCAAGGGGCGCGTGATGGGGGCGCACGCGACCGTCCGAAGCGCGCGGCACCTGCGTATCGTGGACGTGGCAGGGCGAAAGGGCGGCGCGCGATGACCAACGACCACGACGGCGTACGGGAGTTGCTGGCCGCCTGGGCCGTCGGCGCGCTCCCGCCCGGCGACCTGCGCAGAGTCACCCCGCACCTGGACGCCTGCCCGTCGTGCGCGGCGGAGGCGGAACGCCTGCGCGACACGGTAAGACTGCTGGACGGATCGGCGGACGGGCACCCGGGCGGTGCGGTGAACGGGCAACCGGACGGCGCGGCGGCCGGGCACTCGGGCGGTGCCGTGGCCGGTCGCCCGGGCGTGGACGCGGGCCCGGGCGGTGGCGTGGGCGCGGGCGCCGACGGCGTCCTCTCGCTCGCCCTCCGCTCCCGCCGCCCCCGGGCCGCCGAGATCGCCCACCACGCGGCGCCCTACGCCGCGGCCGTGGCCGGACTCCAGGCGCTGGTACCGGAGGTGGAGGGCCGCTGGGGCGTCCCGGTCGTGCACGACTGGGACGCGCAGGCGACCGTCGCCCACCTCATCGCCGCCGACGAACACCTGGCCGTATGCCTGGGCGTCGACACAGGGCTGCCCGTCTCGCACATCCCGGAGCAAATCCCCGCCGGGGAGGCCTGGGCCCGGCGCACCGCCGACGTCATCGCCCATGAGCACCGGCGCACGCCCGCGCAGACGGTCGCCACGTGGGCCGCGCAGGCCGCCGCGCTGCTCGCCACCCCCGAGGCCGCCGACCCCGAACTCGCCGCCCGCCCCGTCACGGTGCTGGGCCTGCGGCTGCCGGTCGCCGACCACTTCGTGATCCGCGCCTTCGAGGCCTGGATCCACACGGACGACATCGGCCGGGCCCTCGGCCTCCCCGTGCCGCCTCCCCCCGACGAGCACCTGTGGTCCCTGGTCCGGCTGGCCGTCCGCATCCTCGGCCCGGCCCTGCACGACGCGCCGCCCGTCCTCTTCGAGGTCACCGGCCCCACCGACACCAGCTGGATCCTCGGCGACGACACCGGCCCCGTGCTCGCCGAACTCAGCCTGGATCCGGTCGACTTCTGCCTCCTCGTCGGCGGCCGCCACACCCCGGATGAGGTACCGAGGGGCATCACGGGCGACGAGGACGCGGCACGGAACGTACTGGAGCGGGCGGCGTCGTTGGCATGGCTCTAGAGAGGCGGGGCCGCGCAGGCATGCGGAAGGGGCCGGGCGGTCGCTCAGGTGTTGCGATCGCCCGGCCCCGTGAGGGGGACGGTGGACTCACCGCACCGGGGTGAAGTCCCGTGCGCCGATGAACTCCGGCCGGCGTACCGGCGCGGCGAACGGCTCCACGGCCGCGTTCTCCACGCTGTTGAAGACGATGAAGACGTTGCTGCGCGGGAACGGTGTGATGTTGTCGCCGGACCCGTGCATGCAGTTGCAGTCGAACCAGGTCGCCGAACCGGCCTTGCCCGTGAACAGCTTGATGCCGTACTCGGACGCCATGGCCGTGAGCGCCTCGTCGGACGGGGTGCCGGCGTCCTGCATCTGCAGCGACTTCTTGTAGTTGTCCTTCGGGGTGGCGCCCGCACAGCCGAGGAACGTCCGGTGCGACCCCGGCATGATCATCAGACCGCCGTTGGTGTCGTAGTTCTCGGTCAGCGCGATCGAGACGGACACCGTCCGCATGTTCGGCAGCCCGTCCTCGGCGTGCCAGGTCTCGAAGTCGGAGTGCCAGTAGAACCCGGACGCGCCGAAGCCCGGCTTCACGTTGATCCGCGACTGGTGGACGTAGACGTCCGAGCCGAGGATCTGCCGGGCCCGCCCGACGACCCGCTCGTCCCGCACCAGCCCCGCGAACAGCTCGCTGATCCGGTGCACCTCGAACACCGACCGGATCTCCTGCGACTTCGGCTCGACGATCGAGCGCTCGTCGGCGCGGATCGCCGGATCGGCGACGAGCCGCTCCAGCTCCTGCCGGTACACGGCGACCTCGTCGGGCTCGATCAGCTGCTCGACGGGGAGGAAGCCGTCGCGCTCGTACGCCTGGAGCTCGGCGAGGGAGACGGGGCCGGGCGTGCCGGGGGAACCCCAGACGACCGGGTCCTGACGCGGGACCGCCACCTCGGTGGCCCCACGGCTGGGGTAGAGGTCGGGGACGGTGGTGGCAGTGTGCGTCGTGGTGGTCGTGGTCATGGTGATGTCACCTGCTTTCTTGCGAGGAGGCCCCGGCGTCCGTGCCGGGACGGAATCGCCTCGGGGGTGTCGCGACGCGGAGCGTCGTCGTGTCAGGCCTGGGCCCGGGTTGGCCTTAGGCGCTGTCGGTATTGCCGGGATGACACGAACGTGTGTGCCTGTGGTCGCTGGTCGGGGTGGTGGTCGTGGGATCGGGGGGCGTTTGTGCGGCTGTCGTACGTATGGTCCTTCGCAGGGTTCGGGACGTGTCCCGGACGCGGGCTGTGAGGGGGCGAGATGACACAGGTGGGGGCGGCTGCGGAGGCGGGACATGCCCGTTATACGTACCGGCTTCGCGTGTCGTCCTCTGCCCATGCCGCGCTCGCGGCGGAGTGGGACCGATGCCGGTGGGTGTGGAACGAATGCGTCGCCAAGTCCAGGGCCGTGCACCTGCACAACAGGGCCACCGGCCAGAAGGCCACGTGCGGCCCGGCTCAGCTCGACAGGATGCTGACCGAAGCCCGGGCCCGTACGCCGTGGCTGCGTGAGGGCTCGTCGGTTGTCCAGCAACAGGTCATCCGCGACTTCGGCCGCTCCCGAGCCAAGGCACACAAGGACATCGGAGCGCGTCTGCCCATGGCACGCCGGGCGGGGATGCCCACGTACAGGAAGAAGCGCGAGGCGCTGCCGACCCTCAACTACACCAGGCGCGGGTTCCGGCTGAAAGACGGCCGGCTCCACCTGGCGGGCGGCACCGTCGTAGCGGTGGTGTGGTCGCGGCACCTGCCGGCGGAGCCGTCCTCGGTGCGCGTGTACCAGGACAGCCTCGGACATTGGTACTGCTCGTTCGTCGTCTCCGCCCAGGTCCAGCCCCTGCCGGAGACCGGCCACGTACTCGGCGTCGACTGGGGGGTGAAGGAGGCCGCGACCACCACGTCCGACGCGCACGATCTGCCGCACCCACAGCACGGCAGGAAGGCGCAGGCGAAGCTGACCCGGTACGACCGGATGATGGCCCGCCGTAAGCCGAAGAAGGGCAGGCCCGGATCGAAAGGCTACCGGGCGGCGAAGAAACTGCGGGCGAAGGCGCACAAGAAGGTCGCGAGGCAGCGTGAGGACACGGGGCGCAAGTGGGCCAAGAAGGTGGTCCGTGACCACGATGCCATCGCGGTCGAGGACTTCCGCCCGAAGTTCCTGGCCAAGAGCACCATGGCCCGCAAGGCCGCTGACGCCGCCATCGGCGCCACCAAGGCCGCTCTGATCGAGATGGGCCGCAAGCACGGACGGGACATCCGCCTCGTCCACCCCGCGCACACCACCATGGACTGCGCATCGTGCGGAGCGAGAACCAAGCACGCACTGCCTCTTTCGGAACGTACCTACACCTGCACCGCGTGCGGAGCCGTGTCCCCACGGGACGAGAACTCCGCACGTGTGATGCTCGTCCGGGCTGGTCTCAACCCGGCTGGCGCTGATGGCGGAAGACCTCCTGGAGCGCTGCTCCAGGAGGCGGCCTGAGCCAGGAATCCCCTTCCCTTCAGGGAGGGGAGGATTCAAACCTCCTCGCGCTCGGTGAGCAGCGGGTAGACGCCGTTCTCGTCGTGGTCCTCCCGTCCGGTCACGGGCGGGTTGAACACACAGATGCAGCGGAAGTCCTCCTTGATTCGCATCGTGTGCCGCTCGTGCCCGTCGAGGAGGTACATGGTCCCGGGCGTGATCGTGTACGTGCGCCCGGTCTCGTCGTCGGTCAGCTCGGCCTCGCCCTCGACGCACACCACGGCCTCGATGTGGTTCGCGTACCACATCGACGTCTCCGTGCCCGCGTAGAGGACCGTCTCGTGCAGGGAGAAGCCGACCCTCTCCTTGGCGAGGACGATGCGCTTGCTCTCCCACGTGCCGGACGCGGCTTTGACGTGCCGGTCGGTGCCTTCCAGGTCCTTGAAAGAACGGACGATCACGGTGCTGCGATGCCTCCTGGCTAGATGAATTCCCGTACGGGGTCGGATGGTTCGCGTCAGACGGTTTCCCGTACGGCGCGGGCGAGGACGCGCAGGCCCTCGTCCAGCTCGTCGGGGGTGATGGTGAGGGCCGGCAGCAGTTTGACGACCTCGCTCTCCGGGCCGGACGTCTCGATCAGCAGCCCGAGTTCGAAGGCCCGCTTGGCCACCCGGCCCGCGCGCTCCTTGTCGTGGAACTCCAGCCCCCACACCAGACCACGGCCCCGGTACTCCTTCACGTCGGCGAGGTTCTCCTCCGTGATGGAGATGAGCGCCTGCTCGATCTGCTCACCGCGCTTGCGGGTCTGCTTCTCCATGACGGAGCCGTCGGCCCAGTACGCCTCCAGGGCGGCCGTCGCCGTCACGAACGCGGGGTTGTTGCCGCGGAAGGTGCCGTTGTGCTCGCCCGGCTCCCAGATGTCCAGCTCCGGCTTGAACAGGCAGAGAGACATCGGCAGCCCGTAGCCGCTGATGGACTTCGAGACGGTGACGATGTCGGGCGTGATGCCCGCCTCCTCGAACGAGAAGAAGGCGCCCGTACGACCGCAGCCCATCTGGATGTCGTCGACGATGAGCAGCATGTCCTGCCGCTCGCACAGCTCGGCGAGCGCGCGCAGCCACTCCGGGCGGGCGACGTTGATGCCGCCCTCGCCCTGCACGGTCTCCACGATCACCGCGGCGGGCTTGTTGAGCCCGGAGCCCTGGTCCTCCAGGAGCCGCTCGAACCACAGGAAGTCCTCGACCGCGCCGTCGAAGTAGTTGTCGAACGGCATCGGGGTGCCGTGCACCAGCGGGATCCCCGCCCCGGCCCGCTTGAAGGCGTTGCCGGTGACGGCGAGCGAACCGAGGGACATGCCGTGGAAGGCGTTGGTGAACGACACGATGGCCTCGCGCCCCTTCACCTTCCGCGCCAGCTTCAGCGCCGACTCCACCGCGTTGGTGCCGGTCGGCCCCGGGAACATGACCTTGTACGGCAGGTCGCGCGGCCGCAGCACCAGGTTCTGGAAGGACTCCAGGAACGCCCGTTTGGCCGTCGTCGACATGTCGAGCCCGTGGGTGACGCCGTCCCGTTCCAGATAGTCGATGAGGGCGCGTTTGAGCACGGGGTTGTTGTGGCCGTAGTTGAGTGAACCGGCGCCGGCGAAGAAGTCCAGGTACGTGTGGCCGTCCTCGTCGAACATCCGGCTGCCCTGCGCGCGGTCGAAGACGGTGGGCCAGCCGCGGCAGTAGCTGCGCACCTCGGACTCCAGGGTCTCGAAGACGCTCAGGTCGGGCTGGGTGATGGTCACGTCGAATCGCTCCTCGGTGCGTGGGGGGTGAGGGGAGAAGGGGGAGTGGGGGTGCGGAGAAGGGGGCGGGTCCTCCGGCGGCGGGGATCCCGCACGGGCCTCGGGCGGAGCCCCCGGACGGACGGCGTGCTCAGGGGGACAGCGGGCCGATGCGGTGGAGCACCTCGGGCTGGTGCGGGCCGTCGGGGAAGTCCCCCGCCTCGAACAGGACCTTCCGCTCGACGCTCGCCCCGTGCCGTTCGGCGAACGCGGCGAACAGGCGCTCGGACGCGGTGTTGCCGGGGGTGATGGTGGTCTCCAGGGTGGTCAGGGGGTGCCGTCGCGCGACCCGGGCGGTGAGCCCGTCCAGCAGCGCGCCCGCGAGCCCCAGCCCCCGGTGCGCCTCGTCGACGGCCACCTGCCACACCAGCAGGGTGTCGGGCCGCTCCGGCCGCACGTACCCGGTCACGAACCCGACCGGCTCCCCGGACTCGTCCCGCGCCACCGCCGAGGTGTCCGCGAAGTCCCGGCACCACAGCAGATAGCTGTACGAGGAGTTCAGGTCCAGGGCTCCGGAGTCGCCGGCGATGCGCCACAGCGACGCGCCGTCCGACACGTCCGGGCGATCGATCCGAATCCCTTCCGCGATTTCCGTCAGTGGTTCTGCTTGTGCGGCAGTCATGGGGCTTGAATTTACCCATGGGAATTTCGAATTGCATCGCCGCGTGGGGTTACGTATGCGCCGTTCACGTGTTATCACGCGGGCGTGAGGGACCCCCGAACCACTGGTCGTTATGGTGGGTTTCGCCCGTAAATTACCGCACAAAACGGGCGCGTTGTGGAGTCGGTCACACGTACGTAACCCTCACGACTTCTGCTCGAATCGGCCCCACCGGTGTTCGCGAAATCTTTGCGTTTAGACGGGGGAGGAGCGGGCAGAAGAATACGGGATCCTGTTCTTCGAATTCCACCTGTATTTCTGCCGGAAAAGCCTGAGCAATTCCCCCGGTGCAGTGCAGCGCTCTTCTACTCCCAGGCCGCCGCGGCCGCCCGCCGGGCCCCCTCCAGGTCCACGCTCGCGCCGAACTCCGCCAGGGCCGCGCCCAGCCCCGCGAGGGCGGAGTGCACGACGCCCGGGGTGGCGTCGGGGCCGTAGTGATTCACCCGGATCATCTCCGCGGCCAGAGCCCCGCCGCCGGCGGCCAGCGGCAGCGCCGGATCCGTGGCCAGCGCCTTGGCGACCAGCTCGGAGGCGTCGACCCCGGCGGGCGCCCGCAGGGTCGTGGCGACCGGCGCGGCGTCGGCCGCCTCGCGCACGTACGGCTCCAGGCCGCCGCCCAGCGCGAGCGCTCCCGCCCGGGTCGCCGTGGCGGCGGACGCGTGCCGGGACATCAGGGTCTCCAGCCCCTCCGCCTCGATGCGTTCCAGGCAGGCCTCCAGGGCGAGCATCTCCAGCTGGGCGGGGGCGTGCAGAAGAGCCCGGCGGCCGCCGTCGATCCAGCGCTCCTTCCAGTCCAGCAGCGAGAGGTACGAGCGGCGCGGCGCCCGCGGGTTGGCTGCCATCCGCGCCCACGCCCGCTCGCTCACGGAGATCGCCGACACCCCGGCAGGCCCGCCCATCGCCTTCTGCGCCCCGATGACGCACAGATCGACACCCCACGCGTCCGGCAGCACCGGCTCGGCGCCGACGGAGGCCACCGCGTCCAGGTAGAACAGCGCCCCGTGCGCACGGACGACCTCGCCGATCTCCGCAACGGGGTTGGTGTTGCCGGTCGCCGCCTCCGCGTGGACCAGCGACACGAAGTCGATCGCCGGGTGCTCGGCGAAGGCGTCCCGGATCTGCCCGGCCGTCACCGCCGTGTGGAAGGGCACCGCCAGGTCGACGACCGTCGCCCCGCAGTCCCGCAGCCAGTTCCCGAAGGTCTGCCCGTACGGACCGGTGATCACGTTCAGCGCGGTCGTGCCGGGCCCGGCGGCCCCGCGGATCGCGCCCTCCAGCGGCAGCAGCGCCTCACCCTGGGTGATCACGACGTCCTGCTCGGTGGAGAGCAGCCGGGCCACCCGGTCCTCGATCGAGGCGAAGTGGGACGCGCTCAGCGGGGCCAGATCCAGAAACGGGTGTGTCACGGGGTGCTCTCTTCACCGACGGGGTAGATGGTGTCGAGGGTACCGACGGCACCCGTGCGCCCCTCACCAGCGACATCGGAGGCCAGAGTGCCCGGTAGCCATCGGAATAGTTTGAGCAGGCCAAAGATTTCCTTATCATCGGTTGTCTCAGTTTTCTCAGCAGGAGGTCTCCCCGTGAACTCGGTCCCCGGACGCCGGACCCGCATCCTGGCCGCCACCACCGCCGCGGCCGGACTGCTGCTCGTGGCCGGCTGTTCCTCGGACGACGGCGGCAGCGGCGGCACCAAGACCGCGGCCGGCGGGGTCGAACTGGTGAAGGCCGGTCAGCTCACGACCTGCACCCACCTGCCCTACCCGCCGTTCCAGTCCGAGATCGACGGCAAGGTGCAGGGCTTCGACGTGTCCCTGATCGACCTCGTCGCCGAGGACCTGGGGGTGAAGCAGGACATCGTCGACACCCCGTTCGAGAACTTCAAGACGGGCGCCTTCCTGAACTCCGGCCAGTGCGACCTCGCCGCGGCCGGTATGACGATCACCGAGGAGCGCAAGAAGAACGTCGACTTCTCCGACCCGTACTTCGAGGCCACGCAGGCCGTGCTCGCCGCCAAGAAGGCCGACATCCGTTCCTTCGCGGATCTCAAGGGCGACGGGGACTACAAGGTCGGGACCCAGGCACAGACCACCGGCGAGGACTACGCCAAGAGCAAGGGCCTCGACCCCGTCTCCTTCGAGTCCTCCGACGCCGTCCTCAACGGGCTGCGCACCGGCCAGGTCGACGCCGTCGTCATCGACTACCCGGTCGTCCAGGGCTGGCTCAAGGACGCGGTTCTCGCCGACGCCTACACGGTGGCCGAGCAGCTCAACACCGGCGAGCAGTACGGCTTCACGGTCAAGAAGGGCAACACCAAGCTCCTCGCCGCGATCAACAAGGCGCTGGCGGAGGCCAAGGCCGACGGCACGTACAAGGACCTGTACGAGCAGTGGATCGGCCCGTACGACGAGAGCGCCGCCTCCGCCTCCCCGTCCGCCTCATGAGCGTGACCGACCCCGACACACCGCTCCAGCCGAAACGCAAGGGCCTCAGCCGGAGCCGCAAGCGTGCCCTCTCCCGGGGCGCGCAGTACGCGCTGTTCGTCGCCGCCGTCGTCGCCTTCGCGGTGTCGGCGGACTGGGCCCGGCTGAAGAACCAGTTCGCCCAGTGGGACATCGCCGAGCAGATGTTCCCCGACGTCATCACGCTGGCCCTGAAGAACACCGTGCTGTACACGCTGTCCGGCTTCGTGTTCGGACTCGTCCTCGGCATGCTCATCGCGCTGATGAGGCTGTCGTCGGTGGGCCCGTACCGCTGGTTCGCCGGCGTGTACATCGAGATCTTCCGGGGCCTGCCCGCCCTGCTGATCTTTATCTTCATCGGCGTCGCCGTCCCGCTGGCCTTCCCCGGCACGGAGATCCCCGGCGGCACGTACGGCAAGGTGGCGCTCGCGCTCGGTCTGGTGGCCGCCGCGTACATGGCGGAGACGATCCGGGCGGGCATCCAGGCGGTCCCCAAGGGGCAGCTGGAGGCGGCCCGTTCCCTGGGGTTCTCGCCCGCCAGGGCGATGGTCTCGATCATCATCCCGCAGGCGTTCCGGATCATCCTCCCGCCGCTCACCAACGAGTTGGTCCTGCTCTTCAAGGACTCGTCGCTGGTGCTGTTCCTCGGCGTCACCCTGGAGGAGCGCGAACTGTCCAAGTACGGCCGTGACCTGGCCAGCACCACCGCCAACTCCACGCCGATCCTGGTCGCCGGCCTCTGCTACCTGCTGGTGACCATCCCGCTCGGCTTCGTCGTACGCCGTATGGAGGCGAAGGCCCAGGAGGCCGTGAAATGAGCGAGAAGTCTCTCGGCGACGGCCCCGAGATCCAAGTCCGGGGCCTGCACAAGTCGTTCGGCGACAACGAGGTGCTGAAGGGCATCGACCTGGAGATCACCCGGGGCGAGGTCGTCTGTGTCATCGGCCCGTCGGGATCGGGCAAGTCGACCCTGCTCCGGTGCGTGAACCTCCTGGAGGAGCCGACGAAGGGGCAGGTCTTCGTCGGCGGCACCGAGCTGACGGACCCCGACGTCGACATCGACGCCGTACGCCGCCGCATCGGCATGGTCTTCCAGCAGTTCAACCTCTTCCCGCACCTCACGGTGACCGAGAACCTCACGCTGCCGCAGCGCCGGGTGCTCAGGCGGGACAAGGCGACGGCGGCGAAGGTCGCGGCGGAGAACCTGTCCCGGGTGGGCCTGTCGGAGAAGGCGGACGCCTACCCCGCCTCCCTCTCCGGCGGCCAGCAGCAGCGTGTGGCGATCGCCCGCGCGCTGTCGATGGGCCCCGAGGTGATGCTCTTCGACGAGCCGACCTCGGCGCTCGACCCGGAACTGGTGGGTGACGTCCTGGCGGTCATGCGCATGCTCGCCCAGGACGGCATGACCATGATGGTGGTGACCCACGAGATGACCTTCGCGAAGGAGGTCGCCGACCGGGTCGTCTTCATGGACGACGGCGTGATCGTCGAGGACGGCACCCCGGCCCGGGTCATCGGCAGCCCGAGCCACGAGCGCACCCGCCACTTCCTCTCCCGCCTCCTGGACCCGGCGATGGCGGAGGTGGAGGAGGAGACCTCGGACCAGGTGGGCAAGGCCGAGCAGCCGGGTGGCTAGTCTGCGGTGCATGAGCGATGAGCCGGTGCTGCATGTGAAGGGCCGGGTGCTGGTCGGCCCCGAGGCCGTCCGCGACGAGCTGTGGGTCGTGGACGGCCGCATCACCTACGACCGTCCCGTGAACGCCAGGGACATCCGCACGGTGTCGGGCTGGGCCCTGCCCGGCCTGGTCGACGCGCACTGTCACGTCGGCCTCGGCCCCCAGGGCCCCGTCGATGTCGACGAGGCGGAGAAACAGGCCCTGACCGACCGCGACGCGGGCACCCTCCTCATCCGCGACGCGGGCTCCCCCTCCGACACCCGCTGGATCGACGACCGCGACGACCTGCCGCACATCATCCGGGCCGGCCGCCACATCGCCCGCACCCGGCGCTACATCCGCAACTTCGCCCACGAGATCGAGCCGGACGAACTGGTCGCGTACGTCGCCCAGGAGGCCCGGCGCGGAGACGGCTGGGTGAAGCTGGTGGGGGACTGGATCGACCGGGGGCTGGGCGATCTGGCGCCGTGCTGGCCGCGTGAGGCGGTCGAGGCGGCGATCACGGAGGCGCACCTGCTGGGCGCCCGGGTGACGGCCCACTGCTTCGCCGAGTCGTCCCTGCGCGACCTCGTCGAGGCGGGCATCGACTGCATCGAGCACGCGACGGGCCTGACGGACGACCTGATCCCCCTCTTCGCCTCCCGGGGCGTCGCGATCGTCCCGACCCTGGTCAACATCGCCACCTTCCCGACGATGGCGGACGGCGGCGAGGCCAAGTTCCCGAACTGGGCCGCCCACATGCGCCGCCTGCACGAACGCCGCTACGACACCGTCCGCAACGCCTACGACGCGGGCATCCCGGTCTACGTGGGCACGGACGCGGGCGGCTCCCTGGCCCACGGCCTGGTCGCCGCCGAGGTCGCCGAACTGGTCACCGCCGGAATCCCGCCGACCGAGGCGGTGGCGGCGACCACCTGGCACGCCCGCGAATGGCTGGGCCGCCCCGCCCTGACCGAGGGCGCCCCCGCGGACCTGGTGGTGTACGAACGGGACCCCCGCACGGATGTTCGCGTGCTGGGGGCCCCGTCGAGGGTGGTGCTGAACGGGCGGGTTGTCGGCTGAGGTCCTGCCGGATCACCTCCGGCGGGACCTCAGCTCAGGGGGCCGGGCTCCCTGTCTTCTGAAGCGCCGCACAGATCGCCCATCCCACAGCCTGCACGTTCTCGCTGTAGAAGCCGTATCTGTGGTGAAACGCCTCTTCCGACGAGCGATTCAAGAAGGCGAATGCCAAGGCGCCGTACAGGATGCGAAGGTCGGAGTGGCTCACGTGCACCTCGATATTCCTTCGGGCCTGGAAATCTGTCTCCCGCCCCCTCAGTTCGAGTAGTTCCGCCGAGGCTTCGCCGACCACGACGGCAATCACCTCCGGAGCGTGACTACCGCCGTATAGATCGAGAAGAATCCTCCTGACCAGCTCGAACTGAGTCGGTGTGAGGGAGAGGAGGTACCCGTCGTCCGAACTCCTGAGGCCGACTCTGCGGTACATCCGATCTCACCTCAGTATGTTGAAGATGCTGTTGAACTCGTCCAGTGACTGATGGTAGGCGTGCACCATGTAGGAGTTCTGGACGATCGTGACGCCTCGACCGTTGGCGTCCACTGTGCTCTCGTCGCGCCGTGCGGTCGTCCCGGGCTTCCTCCGGTCGACGTGTGTCATACCCAGATTGCGCTGACCCGCCAGGTACTGGGCCAAGCGGTCCGCGTTGGCACCGATTCCCTGGAGAGTGTGATCGGCGGCATCACTGGCCGAGTTGCACGTCGGGCACATGCGCTGGAGGTTGTAGTCGACTCCGTCGGCGATGTCGTTCCCCAGAGAGTCCTGGATCCGTGCATGAGCGGCATCGTCGAGTCCTCCGCAGTTGTGGACGAGGACTGAAGTCCGTCCCGCCAGCACATGGTAAGTGTGGAGACCTTCGACGGTCAGGTTGTGGACGGTCGCCTGTGCTTTCCGCTCCTTGACAGCCGTGATGCGAATCCAGCTGCCGCTGCCCGTGCTGAGCCACTGGCCGGGCTCCAGGTCGCCGGCTTCGACCCACTGACCCACGTCGGGCAGCCAGAAGGGGTGGTTCTCCGTGGCCGTGATCGTGGAGGTGACGTCGCCCGACCGGCCGTCCGTGTCGACCGTGATCGTCACCAGGCGCTTCTTGCCCTCACCCTTGATCGTGCGGGTCACCGTGCGGGCTTGCGCGTCGTCCGTCTCCACGTCCGACGCCGTGACCTCGTCGCCCGTGTCGACGTCCTCGATCGGCTTCGTCGTGCCGTCGGCCATCAGGACCTTGGTGCCGGGGACGAAGCTGTTCTTGCAGGCCGGCGGCGCGTCCGGGGCCTTCGGGGCCGCTGGAGCCGGGGCGGGTGCCGGGTCGGCCGGGGCCGGGTCCTTCGGCGTCGCCGGGGCGTCCGGGGTACCGCCCGTCGGGGGCGGGTCCGCCGCCCGCCCCGCGTCCGCCACGTTGTCCGCCGCGCGGGCCGTGTCGCTCGCCGTGTCGATGGCGTCCAGCGCCTTGTCGCCGTACCGCGCCGCCTTCGCTGCCGTCGCCCCGTACCCCGCGAACGGGATCGCCGAGGCGCAGGACAGGGCCGCGTCGACGTATTCGCCCTCGGCCGCGTACCAGCCGCAGTTGGCCAGGTCCGCGGCCTCGCCCACGACCGGGATCAGGCCGACCACATCCAGCGCCGCGTGGCCGATGTCGGACCAGGAGAGGCCGAACAGGTGGCCGTCGATCTCGATGAAGGAGATCGGGTTGCCGCCGGCGAACGCGTAGCGGTTGCCGGTGTACGGGTCCATCGTCAGGCCCATGTCGGCCAGGGCCCCGCCGTACATGTCACGGGTGAGGAAGCGGTTCAGGCCCGGGTCGTAGGTGCGGAAACCCATGTCGTACGTGCCCGACGCCGTGTCGTAGCGCTTGGAGTTGAAGCGGTACGAGTTGTACGGCTCCGACGGCTCCTCGCCGCCAGCCCCCGGCTTGTCCGCGCCCGTGAACTGGGCCGTGTCGTTCTTGCCGTACGCCGTGTAGCCGTACGTCGTCTTGGTGTTGCCGTCCTTGTCCGTCAGTGCCTCCACGTCGCCGTGCGGGTGGTAGAGGTACTGCGTGGTCTCCGGGTCCTTGTCCTCTTCGTCCTTGATCTGGGTCAGCTTCTGGCCCCAGGAGGCGTACTGGAAGGACGTGACACCCTCGTCGGTCACCTCCTCCCTCAGGGAGTTCGAGGTGATGCCCAGGTAGGTGAAGAGCGTGGTCTTCGCGTCGTCGCCGCTGCCGACCGACTCCTTCACCGTGCGGTCGAACGCGTCGTACGTCAGACGGGTCGTCCGCGCCGCGCCACCGGCGCCCGACGTGATCGACTCCGGCCGGTCGAAGCCGTCGTAGCGGTACTTCTGGATCGTCTCGCCGCCGAAGGAGACGGTGTCGAGGCGCCCGAGGGGGTCGTAGTTGTACGTGGACGACGCGCCGTCCTCCGTCGACGTCAGGAGGCGGTTGCGGTCGTAGCGGTGGGTCGTCGTCGTGTCGTCGACCGTCTGCCGGACCACGTTGCCGGCCGCGTCGTGCCGGTACTCCTCCGTCTTCTCGTCGTCGCCGGTCTTGGCGACCTTGGCGATGCGGTCCTGCGGGTCGTACGTGTACGCGTACGTGTTGTCGATCGTCGAGCCGTGGTCGTCGGCGTCCATCAGCTTCAGGACGTCCTCGACTTTGTGGCCGTTGGCGTTGTACTTCAGGGTGTGCTCGGCGACGAGGGCGTCGTCGGACTGCCGCTCCGTGGTCTTCCTCGTCGCGCCGTCGAGGTAGTAGTCGACGGTAAGGACGTTGCCGTTCGGCTTCGTCTGCTTCGCCAGCTCGCCCCGGGCCGTGTACTCCACCGAGGTCACCTGGCGGTCGTCCGCCGTCGGCGACGCCGCGTTGGTGATGCGCTCGACCCGGTCCAGCTCGTCGTAGTCCAGTTTGCTCCAGGTCAGGTCATGGGTCGTGGTGAGCGTGTTGCCGTTGGCGTCGTAGGTCAGCGCGGTCGTGTCGCGGACGCTGTCCCCGTCGTGCTCCACCACCTCGGTGAGCTGGTTGAGTTCGTCGTAGGCCAGGGTGTAGCGGTCTGTCTCGACGCCGGGACTGTTGTCGACGATCTCGATCTGGTTGCCGTTGGCGTCGTAGCGGTAGGAGAAGTCCTTCTTCTCGTTGTCGGTGTCGCCCTCGTAGTCCCGGACCAGCCGCACCGCGTCCGCGACCACCGTGCCGGTCGCCTTGTCGGTGAGGGTGATGGCCTGACCCGTGTCCTCGGCGAAGGCGTACTTGCCCAGGGAGCGCCACTCACCGGGGAGTTCGCTCTGGTCGAGGATTTTGGTCTCGGCGCCGTCCTTGTGCTTGATCTCGTACGCGGCGTCCTTCGCCGCCCCGTCGACCTTCGGGTACCGGACGTAGACCGTGTAGTCACCGGCCTGCGGAATCGTCAGCTGCCAGACGAAGCGGTCCTCGCCCGCACCGGCCGCGTGCGTCTGCGCGTCGTAGCCGTACGAGCCCTCGGCGTCGACCGCGGCCCATGTGCCCTGCTGCGCCGTGTTGTTGATGTCGCTGTTGTCGACCAGGGCGACCTGGAGGCCCACCGGGACCCCGTCGTCCGAGCGGGACTTGAGGGCGCCGCTCGGGTAGAAGGAGGAGTCGAGGGTGCGGGAGACCGCGCCGCCCGCGCTGCTCAGGGTGTTCTGGATCTGCTGGCCGAGGTCGTTGTACCGGTAGGAGTTCTTGATGTCGAAGGCGTCGACCGACGTCCTGATCCAGCCGGTGTCGAAGTAGGTGTACTCCGTCTCGTTGCGGACGCTCTGTCCTTCGGACGGCGGGGCACTGACCTTCTTCACCCGGCTCAGCGCGTCGTACTCGTACGTCGTACGGTCGGGGGTGTTGTAGCGGTCGTCGTCCGGGTCGAAGGGGCTCAGGGTCTCCTTGACGCGGTTCAGCTCGTCGTAGACGGTCTCGGAGGCGAAGTCCTTCGGGTCCTCGGTCTCCATGCCGCGCGGGGTGACGACCCGGGTCTGGTTGCCGACCTCGTCGTACTCGAAGCGGGTCCTGCGCACCACGCCGTCGTCGTGCGGGACCCGTGCCTCGGCCAGGGCGCCGCGGGCGTCGAGGACCAGCTCGGTGCGGTTGCCCTCGGCGTCCGTGGTGGCGGTCGTCAGACCGTCCCAGTCGTAGGTGCTCGTCGTCGACTTGCCGATCGCGTCGGTCGTCTCCAGGAGCCGGTGGTCGAGGTCGTAGCGGAACCTGGTGGTGTAGTCGTCGGGGTCCTCGGTCTCGTTCTTGCGGGCGTCGACGACCTTCACCAGGTCACCGACGTCGTTGTAGACGGCGGAGGCGCGCCTGCCCGCCGCGTTGACCGCCTCGATCGGCTGGTACACCTCGTCGTAACGCGTCGTCGAGGTGAAGTCGCCGGGCTCCTCGGTCAGGTTGCCCTTGGGCTCCGTCGAGGTCAGCTGGTTGCCGACCTTGTCGTACGTGAAGGTCGACACCCGTGCGGGCGCCCCCTCCTCGTCACCCGGCTGGCTGGACTTCAGCAGCTGGTCGGCCGCGTCGAACGCGCTGCTGCTCGACACCCCGTTGGGGGCGGTGAACACGAGCGTGTTGTCGTTGGCGTCGTACTTCGGCGCGGGCGTGACGATGAACTCGCCCGCCTGCTGGTCCTTCGGCCTGCGGTTCTCCAGCGGACGCGCGAACACGTCGTACGTCTGTGTGGTCGTCGCCCCGTCGGCCTCCTCGACCTCGATGACGTTGCCGCGCACGTCGTACGTCGTCAGCGTGCGGTTGCCGAGGGCGTCGACGATCACCCGCGGATAGCCGGACGGGTCGTAGTCCTCGAACTTCGTGGTGTGCTCGTTCGCGTCGGTCGCGGAGACGAGCCGTCCCCGGGCGTCGTAGGCGTTGGTGGAGGTGTAGTCGTCCGCGGGCTCGCTCGCCACGCCCTTCGGGTCGGTGACCGAGGTCATGTTGCCGCGCGCGTCGTAGCCGAACCGCCAGGTACGGCCCTCCGGGGAGACCCGGCTCACCAGGTCGGCGATGTAGCCGTTCTCACCGGTCGCGTAGGTGAGCGTGGCGGCGGGCCGGTCGTTCTTCACCGACTCCGCGTCCCGGCTCTCCAGCGGATAGCCCGTCTTCGGGTCGTACTTCCAGGTGCGGGCGGCGCCGTTGTTCTCCTCCAGGCGCGTGACGTTGTTGTCGGCGTCCCAACCCAGCTTCGTGGTCCGCTTCTTGGCGTCGGTGAGCTTCACGGGCCGGCCGTAGCCGTCCAGCCGCTGGGTGCTGGGGTTGCCCTCGGCGTCGGTGACGACGGTCTCGGTCCCCTTGCCGTCATGGCCGTCGGGGTCCTTGTAGCGGTACTCGGTCACACCGCCGAGCCGGTCCGTGACCGCCTTGGTGTACCCGAGGTAGTGCAGCTGGTCCTTGTCGTCGTGCGGGCCGACGTAGTCCACCTTCGAGGAGTTGCCGCGCGGGTCGGTGACCTCGACCAGCTTCACGCCGGGGTGGTCGAACTCCTTGCCGTACTGGAACGTGAAGACCTTGCGCAGCTTCTCGGTTGCGTTCGCGCCGTCCGTCAGCCGCGCCAGCAGGCCCTTCTCCGTGAAGGTGAAGTCGACCCGGCGCCCGGAGACGTCGGTGACCGAACGGACCTTGTCGATGATGAACGGATTGAGGAGGTGCTTGCCCTCCTTCACCTTCCCGTCCTTGTCGACGTACGAGTACGCCTCGCCCTTCTGCCAGTAGTCGACGGCGAGTGTGCGCCGGCCATCGGCGTCGGTGACGTACTTCAGCAGCTTCGACGGGTGCCCGAGCAGCCGCTCCTCGTACGTGAACTCCATCCGGTTGCCGTTCTTGTCCACCTGGGCGCTCGGGTAGCCCTGGCAGTCGAAGAGGAACCGGGTGCGGTCCGGGCGCAGGAACTCCCAGGCCTCGCGCTGGTGGGGGTGGAGCAGACAGTCCTTCTCCAGCTGCCTGACCCGGAAGTGGACGCCGGCGGGGGAGTCCCACTCGCCCTTCTTGTTCTTGCTGAAGACGTGGCTGGTGCCGTCGCCGTCGGTCAGCGTGATCTGCTTGGGCAGCAGCGCGGCCGGGTGGAAGTCCAGGGGACTGCCCAGCCGGACCGGCGAGGAGGCCTGCAGCGACCAGCCGTAGCCGGCCGGAGTGCTGGACGCGTCCTGCGAGTTGTAGGCCAGCCGCAGGAAGGTCGAGAAGCCGAGCGACGGGTTCGAGAAGGCGTTGTACGACCACACCGCGTTGCCCGCGTGAAGGTTGCTCATCAGCGCCGAGCCCGCGCCGGTGTTCTTGCCGGCGTAGGAGTGGAAGTCCTCCAGGCCGAGCTGGTCGGAGGTCGGGTACTCGGCGGTGACCTGGTGCTCGGAGGGCGGCACCCCGTCCGTCTCGGACAGCCAGTCGCCGGTGGCCCTGTCCCTGAGGTCCCACTCCAGGCCGAACGTCAGCCGCTTGTCGAGCGGGTCGACGAGTACCGGGGACTTCAACTCCGCGTCGAAGGTGACTGTTTCGCCGGGGGCCACATCATCGGGCAGCCCGGTCGCGTCCTTGCTGAGGAGGTTGGTGACGTCCTTGCCGTCCAGGTACCAGCGGTACGAAAGGGCCCGCTCGCCCTTCTTCCACACCGTGTCCGTGGTGTTGGTGAGGGTCGCCTCGACGGTTGCCTTCTCGCCGGGGATCATCCGCGCCGGCGTGTAGGGCAGGAAGTAGGTCTCGTCCTCGGGGGCGGCGAGCAGCTTCGCCCCCTCGGCGACCTGGCCCGGCGGCGGCAGTTCGACCGTGCGGGCGGGGCCGGCGAGCAGCTGGTCCTGCTGGGTGCGGACGACGATCCGGTAGTGGTACGTCTTGCCCTCGGCCTTGCCCGCGCCGTCGGTCGCCGGGGGCGCGGTGCGGTCGGCGAAGGTGCGGGTGTCGCGGTCGACGGGGGCGAGGAGGGTCTCGTCGGTCGGGGTGAAGTCCTTCTTCGTGGCGCGGTGGACCTCGTACTCCCGCAGGTCCTTGCCCCGGTACGCGCTCCAGGAGAGGTCGGCGCCGGTGGCGTGCCTGGTGCGGGGCGCGGCGATGCGGACACCGTCGGCGTCGCCCGAGACGCCCCGGTGGGTCAGGGAGGACGAGCCCCGGGAACGGTCCAGCCGGATGCGGGGCGGCTTGTGGTCGTCGCCTCGGTCGATCTCCTCGCCGTCCTCGTCGTCACCGAAGAGACGATCGAGGAGGCCAGGGTCGTCCTCGTCCTCGGCGAGTTCGCTGGCGGGTCTCCAGCCCTCGCGGGGGTCGCTGCTGTCGGGTTCGGCCGCGGCGGCGGGTCTCACCCCGCCGGTCCCGGCGGGGGTGGCCGGTGCGCTGCCGATGATCAGGGCCGTCGCCACGGTACCGACCAGGGCGGCGCGGAGGCGGAGGCGGCGGAGGCGGATACGGACGCGGGTGTGGTCTAAGGCTGCCATGAAGGGCTCCTTGTTCCCCGTGAGCACAGGGGTCGCACAGGAATCGCCGGGCGCAACTGTCTACCAAGGTCACCCAAAGCCGTGTCAATGACATGTCAAATAGAGGGGCGAGTTCCGGACTGCGAACGTTGCGGAGAAGTTCTGGACGGACAGGTGAGGCGGTGTGAAGCCGAGGTGGCGGGGTGGACCGGCCACTCCCTCAGGGGCAGTGGCCGCAGGGACAATGTCGGCGAACCCGACGACTGGCGCTTCCACGTGAAGCCCAACAACGCCAAGTACATCGGCCGGCCGTGGAAGGCTCAGTGAGCCGATGCAGGAGCGAAATCGGTGCTTCAACTGCGCGTTCCCGGTGGAGAACGCGCCGAAGAAGCACCCCGAGGAGGGTCGGCTGATCAAGCTGAAGGCCTGCGCGGCCGGGCCCTTCGGCTGCCGGAACGCGCCGGTGAAGTTCTACACGAAGGGCGTGAAGAACAGCTGGTACTTCGTCGCACAGAAGGGCCACTTCGACGGCGCGGGCTCCTAGGTTCCTTCCAGTTCTGCAACGACAAGATGGGCGTGAAGATGCACTGCAAGCACAGCTCGCAGGGCTGACCCTCGCCCCGCTCACGCCCTGACACCCGAACCACCCGGCCGTCGAGCCGGCGGAGCGCTGAGCCCCTCCGCTCAGCGGTCCGCCAGCGTCATCGCCTGGTCCAGTGCCTGGAGGAACCCGTTGACCGTGGCTCGGTCGCGGACCGCCAGGCGCAGCCATGCGTCGTCCAGCCCCGGGAAGGTGTCACCACGCCGGACGGCGAAGCCGAGAGTGCGCAGATGCCGTCGTACGGCGGTCGCGCGGGGCAGCCGGATCAGCACGAACGGGCCCTCGGCGGGCTCGGCCACGACCAGGCCGTCGGGCGCGAACTCCCGCAGCCCGGCGACCAGATGCGCCCGGTCGGCGACGATACGGTCGGCGACCTCGGCGGCCTCCGCCAGCGCCCGGTCCGAGACACACGCCTCGGCCGCCGCGAGGGCGGGCGTGGACACCGGCCACAGCGGCTGGGCGCGCTGCAGCCCGGCGATCGTCCCGGGCTCGGCGAGGACGTAACCGATCCGCAGCCCGGCCAGCCCCCAGGTCTTGGTGAGGCTGCGCAGGACCACGAGGCCGGGCACGTCCGTCCGCCCGGCCAGCGCCTCGCGCTCACCCGGCACCGCGTCCATGAACGCCTCGTCGACCACCAGCGTCCGCCCCGGCCGGGCGAGCCGGGCGAGGGACTCCGCCGGGTGCAGCACCGATGTCGGATTGGTCGGGTTGCCCACGACCACCAGGTCCGCGTCCTCCGGCACGGCCGCCGGATCCAGCCGGAAGCCCTCCGACTCCCGCAGCAGCACGCGGTCCACGGTGTGCCCGGCGTCCCGCAGCGCGGCCTCGGGTTCGGTGAACTGCGGGTGCACGACCACCGGATGGCGGACCCGCAGGGCACGCGCCAGCAGGACGAAGGCCTCGGCGGCGCCCGCGGTGAGCAGGACCCGCTCGGCCGGCAGCCCGTGCCGGGCCGCCACCGCCGCCCGCGCCTCCCGTCCGTCGGGGTAGGCGGCCAGCCCGGTCAGCGACCCGGCTATCCGCTCCCGCAGCCAGGCGGGCGGTGTGTCGGCCCGGACGTTCACGGCGAGGTCGATGAGCTTCGCCCCGTCGTCCCGCACCTCGGCGTCGCCGTGATGCCGCAGGTCATGACCGGCGATCGGCAGGTCCCTGCCCGCGTTCGGAGACTCGTCGTCTCCGTCGTGCAGGCCGTGCCTGCTCCCGGAGTCGGATTCAGTGTGCATGGGAGTGTGTGTGTCCCCATTGGTGATGATCGTGACCGTCGTACCCGTTGTCGTCCGGGCGGACGCGTGGCTGCCGAGGCAGCCCCGGGCTGTTCCCGCCGCCGGGCGGAGTGCCGCCGGGGCCGGCGGGGCCGTGGGAATCGCGGTGCATGCGCGGGTCGCCCTCCAGCGCCTCCCGGTACCGCTCCACGATCAGGTCGAGCAGCTCCGGCTCCGGTCCGATGACATCGGCCGACCGTACCTCGATCTCCGGGCGCGCGGCAGCCCAGCCCTCGGTCTGCTGCCGCACCCGGTCCGCCGGCCCGCCGTCGAGCGCGAAGTAGGGCAGGACGACGATCCGCCGCGCGCCCAGCCGTACGCACCGGTCGAGACCGCTCGGCACGTCAGGCGCCGCCGACGACAGGAACGCCGTCTCCACACCCGCGTACCCGCGCCCCTCCCACAACAACCGGGCCACCCTGTGCACCTCGGCGTTGGCCTCGGGATCGGTGGACCCGTGCCCGACGAGCAGAACGGTCACCTCGGCCCGGTCGCCCGGGGTCCTCGGCGCGGACGACCCCAGCGCCTCCTCCACCCGCCGCTCCAGCAGGTTCAGCAGCGCGGGGTGCGGACCCGGGGGACGGCCGCGGCCGTACGACACCTCCGGGTGCCGCTCCCGTACGCGGTCCAGCGCCGCCTCGACGTCCGCGTCCGCGCGCCCGGCGGTCTCCCACGCCAGCGGGACGACGACGAACCGCCGTACGCCGTGCTCCACCAGCTCGGTCACGGCCTCGCCCAGCGGCGGCCGGAACGGCTCGGCGAAGCCGCCCCCGACGGGCAGCCCGGGGTGGCGGCGGCCCAGCTCGCGCAGTAAGACGCGCAACACCTCGGCTCCGGAGTCGTCCCGGGTGCCATGACCGGCGATGAGCAGGGCGGGCGGCGGGGTGGTCACGGTGTCTCCTCGGAAGCGGTGGGTGTGGGGGCGGGGGCGAGCGTGGGGGTGGGGGCGGGGCGGGTGCAGAGGCTCGGGCGGTCGGGACTCGGGGGCGTTCGGGGCGGGTCGGCGGCGGTCACACGCTCATCATGTCTCGTGACGGCCGCGGCCACTGCCACGACGATCATCATGCCGACCCCCGCCGGGCCCGGTGCGGCCAGGGCTGGCGGTCGCGACGGCACACGTCACCCTCCCCGCCCGCCCGTCCACCGGCTCCGACTTCCGCTTCGGCACGAGGAGTTCACCCCCGCCGACGAGCGCGGCGGCCTCCGCGACGGACCGGGTACCGACGGCGGCGAGAGCCAAGTCGGAGGGGTTGGGCACCGTCACGGCGGCCAACTCCGCTGCGGAGTGGGTGACCAGGGGGACCCCGATCCGCTCGGCGGCCTGGACGATGCCCGGTTCACCGGCCCTGGACTCGACGGTGACGAGCGCGACGACCGCGTCGGGGGACAGCCCCGCATCCCGCAGAGCCCTCTCGACCAGGGAGACAACCTCTGCCACCGGCACACCTCGGGCAGCACCCACACCGACCACCAGCGCCTGGAACCCCCGATCAACCACGACCGCCCCTGTCTTTGAGGGGCGCGGGGAACTGCGCGACCAGCCCCCACCGACCCGCGGCCAAAACCCGACCTTCTCGCCGATCACTCACCCGGGGCGCCGCTGCCACCACCGTCCACTCATCCGGTAGCAAAGACCCATGGCGGTCTTCGTGGCACTCGGCGCGTTCCTGATGACCCTGCTCGGCGGCTGGACGGCACAACGCGTGACGGACCGCCGTCACCTCGTGCTCGGCCTGGCCGGCGGCCTGATGCTGGGCGTGGTCGGCCTCGACCTGCTCCCCGAGGCACTGGAGGCCGCCGGCGACGAGGTCTTCGGTGTCCCCGCCGCGCTGCTGCTGTTCGTCGCCGGGTTCCTCCTGGCCCACCTGGTGGAACGCCTGCTGGCCGTCCGCCAGGCGGCACACGGCGCGGAGGAGCACAACGGCCGTACGCCCCAGGTGGGTCTGACGGCCGCGGCCGCGATGGTCGGACACAGCGCCATGGACGGCGTCGCGATCGGCGCGGCCTTCCAGATCGGCGAGGGCATGGGCATCGCCGTCGCGCTCGCGGTGATCGCCCACGACTTCGCGGACGGCTTCAACACGTACACACTCACCAGCGTGTACGGCAACGCCCGTCGCCGTGCGCTCGCGATGCTGTTCGCGGACGCGGCGGCCCCGGTGGTGGGAGCCGCCTCCACGCTGCTGTTCACGATCCCGGAGGGCCTGCTCGGCTGCTACCTCGGCTTCTTCGGCGGCGCCCTGCTCTATCTCGCCGCCGCCGAGATCCTCCCCGAGGCCCACCACGCACACCCGGCCCACTCCACCCTGCTGTGCACGGTCGCCGGAGCGGCGTTCATCTGGCTGGTGGTGGGCGTGGCGGAGTGAACGGGACGGTCCACCGGGACCTCTCGCCGACGAACCACTCGCTCCGCCGCTCACGACCCCCGGCGAACCGCTCACAAGGCCCGAAGTACCGCTCACAAGGCCCGAAGAACCGCTCACCACCCCCGACCGACCGCTCACGACACCCGGCATCTCTCCACGAACCGCCGTGCGACCCCTGGCTCCGCCGCCCAGTGCGTGTGCAGATAGCTCGCGTGCACCCCTCCCCGCACGAATCCCTCGACCCGCGGCCGAGGGGACCGTATGCCCCAGGCGGGAGCGGGCCCGGCCCCCGGCTCGACGACCGTCCGGTGGAACTCGTGGGCCCGCATCCGGGTCCCGGCAGGCGCCAGCACACTGTCGCCCACGGCGACGGCGTCGCGGTACCCGAGGGTCAGCCGCTCGTCCATGCGCGCCGTCGCGTCGAGCACACCGCACATGGGCCGCCCGTCCAGCTCCCGGCACAGATAGAGCAGCCCGGCGCACTCGGCGGCCACCGGAGCCCCGCCGAACGCCAGCTCGGCGACGGCCTTGCGCAGCGGCTCGTTGGCGGACAGCTCGGCGGCGTATATCTCGGGGAACCCGCCGCCGATCACCAACCCGCTCGTCCCGTCGGGCAGTTGCTCGTCGCGCAGCGGATCGAAGACGACCACCTCGGCACCCGCGGCGGTCAGCAGCTCGGCGTGCTCGGCGTAGGAGAAGGTGAACGCGGGCCCACCGGCGACGGCGACCACCTCCCGTCGGCCCGTGGCCGCGACGGGCGGCTCCCACGCCGGCCCCGACAACGCCCCGGCACTGCGGGCGAGCGCCACCAGTGCCTCCAGATCGCACCCGGCCCGGACCTGCGCGGCCATCGCCGCCACGGCCTCCAGCGCGGCGGCCTGCCGCTCGGCGACCGGGACCAGTCCCAGATGCCGGGACGGGGTGTCCACCTGCGGAGCGCGCCGCAGCACCCCCAGCACGGGCACACCGGTCGACTCCAGGGCGTCCCGCAGCAGTTCCTCGTGCCGGTCCGAGGCGACCTTGTTGAGGATCACGCCCCCGATCCGCACCTCGGGGTCCCAGGAGGCGAACCCGTGCACCAGCGCCGCCACCGACCGCGACTGCGACGACGCGTCCACGACCAGCACCACCGGCGCCCGCAGCAACTTCGCCACATGCGCGGTGGACGCCAGCTCCCCCTGCCCGGAGGCGCCGTCGAACATCCCCATCACACCCTCGACGACGGCGATGTCGCAGCCGCGCGCGCCGTGCGCGAAGAGCGGCGCGACCAGCTCGGGCCCGCACAGGTACGCGTCGAGGTTGCGCCCCACCCGCCCGCTCGCGAGCGCGTGGTAGCCGGGGTCGATGTAGTCCGGCCCCACCTTGTGCGGGGACACGGCGAGCCCCCGCTCGGTGAGCGCGGCCATCAACCCCGTGGCCACGGTGGTCTTGCCGCTGCGCGACGAGGGCGCGGCGATCACCAGCCGGGGCACGGAGGCCGTCGAGGCGAAGGAGGTCACGTCGTCACCACTCGATGCCCCGCTGGCCCTTCTGGCCCGCGTCCATGGGGTGCTTGACCTTCGACATGTCGGTCACGAGGTCCGCGAAGTCGACGAGCTTCTCGGGCGCGTTCCGCCCCGTGATCACCACATGCTGGGTGCCGGGACGGTTGCGCAGCACGTCGATCACCTCGTCGGTGTCGATCCACCCCCAGTGCAGCGGGTACGCGAACTCGTCGAGCACATACAGCTTGTACGTCTCGGCCGCCAGGTCCCGCTTGACCTGCTCCCAGCCCTCCCGGGCCTTCTCCTCGTTGTCCATCTGACCGTCGCGCTGGACCCACGACCAGCCCTCGCCCATCTTGTGCCAGTCGACGGACCCGCCCTCACCGGACGCCCCGAGCACCCGCAGCGCGTTCTCCTCGCCGACCTTCCACTTCGCCGACTTGACGAACTGGAACACCCCGATCGGCCACCCCTGGTTCCAGGCCCGCAGCGCGAGCCCGAACGCGGCGGTCGACTTGCCCTTGCCGATCCCCGTGTGCACGAACACCAGCGGACGGTTGCGGCGCTGACGCGTCGTCAGCCCGTCGTCCGGTACGACACTCGGCTGTCCCTGCGGCATTACGCGGCCCTCCTCGAAGTCCCCTGCGATCCCTGCACATCCCGTACCAGCCCGGCGATGGAGTCCGCCCGCAGCTCGTCCAACGTCACCGCCGTACCGCCCAGTTCACCCGCCAGCCGCCCGGCGAGCCCCAGCCGGACGTGGCCCGACTCGCAGTCCACGACCACGGACGCGAGGCCCTCGGCCGCGAACAGCCGTGCCGCCCGCCCGGCGAGCGCGACGGGCTCCGGCCCGCCGGTCGCCCGGCCGTCGGTGACCACCACGAGCAGCGGCCGGCGCGCGGGGTCCCGCAGCCGCTCGACCCGCAGCACGTCGTGCGCCTTGAGCAGCCCGGCCGCCAGCGGCGTCCGCCCGCCCGTCGGCAGCGACTCCAGCCGGGCCGCCGCCGCGTCCACCGACGAGGTCGGCGGCAACGCCACCTCGGCGGCCGACCCACGGAACGTCACCAGGCCCACCTTGTCCCGCCGCTGGTAGGCGTCGAGCAGCAGCGACAGCACCGCGCCCTTGACGGCGCCCATCCGCTGCCGGGCCGCCATCGATCCGGAGGCGTCGACCACGAACAGCACGAGATTGCCCTCGCGCCCCTCCCGGGTCGCCTGCCGCAGATCGTCCCGGCGTACCACCAGCCCCGGTCCGGACCGCCCCCGGGTCCGCTGATGCGGGGCGGCGGCCTGCACGGTCGCCGCCAGATGCAGCTTGGTCAACGTGCCACGGGGCCTGCGCGCCCCGGTCGTGCGCCCGTGCTCGGTCCGCGCGCGCGAACGCCGCCCGGCGGCACCCTCCCCGAGCCCCGGCACACTGAGCACCTTCGTACGGAACGGCTCGGCGGCCCGTACGGCGGACTGCTCCCCGGCGGCCGGAGCCTGCGCCGGCACGCCCTCGCCGGACTCGGGCGGCGTGCCACCCTCGCCGCCCTGCGGCCCGTCGGACTCCGGAGCGGGCGGTCGTCCGCCGCCACCGGGCCCGTCCGGCCCGGGGTCGGGATCCTCGTCCGGCGAGTCGTCAGGGTCGCCGGAGTGGTCGTGGTCGCTCGGGTCGGTCGAGTCGCTCGGATCGTGCGAGTTCTGCGGCGGCTCCGCGAACTCCTCCAGCGTCTCGTCGAGCTTGTCCTCGTCGAGCCCCGGCGCGTCGAACGGGTTCCGGCGGCGCCGGTGCGGCAGCGCGAGCAGCGCCGCCCGGCGCACGTCCTCCGCGAGCACCTCGGTCCGCCCGGCCCACGCGGCCAGCGCGGTCGCCGTCCGGGCCATCACGATGTCGGCCCGCATCCCGTCCACCTCGAAGGCCGCGCAGGTCGCCGCGATCTGCAGCAGCGCCCCGTCGCCCAGCACCACCGACGGCAGCAACTCCCGTGCCGCGACGATCCGTTGCCGTACGTCGGCCTCCTCGTCCGCCCAACGGGCCGCGAAACCGGCCGGATCGTCGTCGTAGGCGAGCCGCCGCCGGACGACCTCCACCCGCTGGTCCGGCTCCCGCGAGGCCGCGACCTCCACGGTCAGCCCGAACCGGTCGAGCAACTGCGGCCGCAGCTCGCCCTCCTCGGGGTTCATCGTCCCGACCAGCAGGAACCGCGCGGCATGCCGTACGGAGACGCCCTCGCGCTCCACGTACGAGGCACCCATCGCGGCCGCGTCGAGCAGCAGGTCGACGAGGTGGTCGTGGAGCAGGTTCACCTCGTCGACGTAGAGGATGCCCCGGTGCGCGTCCGCGAGCAGCCCGGGCTCGAACGCCTTCACGCCCTCGGAGAGCGCCCGTTCGATGTCGAGGGCGCCGACGAGCCGGTCCTCGGAGGCGCCGACGGGCAGCTCGACCATGCGGGAGGGCCGGGTCTCGAACGCCGGCTCGTGCGGCCCGTCCGGACAGGCCGGGTCCGGCTTCACGGGGTCGCAGGAGAACCGGCAGCCGACGACGACCTCCACCTCCGGCAGCAGCGCCGCGAGCGCCCGCACGGCGGTGCTCTTGGCGGTGCCCTTCTCACCGCGCACGAGCACACCGCCGATGCGCGGGCTGATCGCATTGAGGAGCAGGGCGAGTTGCAGGTCGCCCTGCCCGACGACGGCGGTGAAGGGGAAGTGCGTGCTCACGCGGTGGGCCCTCCTACGGGTGAATGGGTGAGATGCGGGCGGCTCGACGGCTCGTGCGCGGTCAACCTGGTGCTGTGCTCCCCGCCTGAGCGGGGATGGCCCGGCGATGAGCCCGCGCATGGGCGGCGTTCTGGTGTCTCCCCGCCCCTGCGGGGACAGCCGGAGACGGCGGCGCCCTCATCCCGGCACCCCCGGCACCCCCGGCGCCCCCGGCGGAACGAACGGCAGCCCGCTGGGCGCACCCGACTCGATGAGCCGCCACAGCGCGTCCGTGTCCGCGTGCTCCTCGATCAGGTCGCCGAGCCGGTCGAGCTGCTCCTCGCGCAGCGCGGCGAACGAGGTGTCCGGGGCCGGTACGAACCGGCGCCCCGAGGCGGCGGCCACCTCGCGCAGGAAGGCCCGCCGGAACCCGTCCGACTCCAGCGACCCGTGCCAGTGCGTGCCCCAGGTCTGCCCGACCCGGCACCCGTCCAGGAACGGCTCGCCGCCCAGCACCTCGGCGACCCCGTGATGGATCTCGTACCCCTCGACCCGCTCCCCGAGGGCCTCCCCGACGGGCCGGGTGAGCGTCTTCTCCGGGGCGAACCGCACCCGGACGGGAAGCACCCCGAGCGCCGGGACATGCCCCCGGCGGCTCTCGACGTCGTCCTCGATGTGCTCCCCGAGGACCTGGAAGCCCCCGCAGATGCCGAGGACCGGCCGCCCCTCGGCGGCCCGGCGCAGCAGCGCCTCGGCGAGTCCCCGTTCCCGCAGCCACTCCAGCGCCCGGACCGTGCCCCGGGTCCCCGGGACGACGACGAGATCGGCGTCGGCCAGTTCCTCGGCCCGGTCCACGAACCGCACGACCACACCGGGTTCGGCGGCGAGCGCGTCCACATCGGTGAAGTTGGACATCAACGGCACCGCGCACACGGCGACCCGCAGCACGTCCTCCCCGACGGGCGGCGCGACGTTCGACTCCCGCACCGTCCCCCGCAGCGAGACCCGCAGCCCGTCCTCCTCGTCGATGCCGAGCCCGTGCCGGAACGGCAGCACCCCGTACGTCCGCCGCCCGGTGAGCCCGTGCAGCATGTCCAGCCCCGGCTCCAACAGGGAGACGTCGCCCCGGAACTTGTTGACGAGGAACCCGGCGACGAGGGCCTGGTCCTCGGGGGAGAGCAGCGCGACCGTCCCGAAGAACGACGCGAACACCCCACCGCGGTCGATGTCGCCGACCACGAGCACGGGCAGCCCGGCGTTCCGGGCGATCCCCATGTTGACGATGTCGGTCCGCCGCAGATTGATCTCGGCCGGAGAGCCGGCCCCCTCGCAGATCACCGCGTCATACGTGCCCCGCAGCTCGGTGAGACAGTCCAACACGGTCCCGAGCAGCCGCTGTTGCCGCCCGCCGTGATAGCCGCGCGCACTCATCTCGCCCACGGGCTTCCCCAGCAGCACCACTTGACTGCTGCGCTCGCCCCCGGGCTTGAGCAGCACGGGGTTCATGAGCGCGGTGGGCTCCACCCGGCAGGCCTGGGCCTGCATGGCCTGCGCCCGCCCGATCTCGGCTCCCTCCTTCGTCACGAAGGAGTTGAGCGACATGTTCTGCGCCTTGAACGGCGCGACCTTGACGCCCCGGCGCACCAGCCACCGGCAGATCCCGGCGGTGACCACGCTCTTCCCGGCGTCGGAGGTGGTCCCGGCGACCAACAGCCCGCCACTCATCCCTGACTCCTCGACCGCAGCAGCGACACACCCGCACCGATCCCGAGCGCCAGCCATCCGACCCGCCGGGACAACCGCACGGCCCGCTCGATGTCGCCCACGTCGACGGCGCGTCCCTCCCCATTGAGCACAGGCCGATGCTCGACCCGCCCCCCGTACGACAACGTGCCCCCCATCCGTACTCCGAGCGCCCCCGCGAACGACGCCTCCACGGGCCCCGCGTTGGGGCTCGGATGTCTGTGCGCGTCGGCGCGCCAGGCCCGTACGGCCCCCCGGGCATTCCCGCCGGAGGCCGCGGCCAGCATCGCCGTCAGCCGTGCTCCCGGCCACCCCACCACGTCGTCCAGCCGCGCGGAGGCCCATCCGAACCGCCGGTACCGCTCCGACCGGTGGCCGACCATGGCGTCCAGCGTGTTGACGGCCCGGAACCCCAGCAGCCCGGGCACACCCGCCACGGCTCCCCACACGAGCGCCCCCACCACGGCGTCCGACGTGTTCTCGGCGACGGACTCCACGACCGCCCGCGCGATCCCGTCCGCGTCGAGCGCCTGGGGATCCCGTCCGCACAGATGCGGCAGGCGGTCCCGCGCGCCGTCGACGTCCCCCGCCTCCAGGGACCGCCCGATCGCCCGGGCCTCCCGCCCGAGCGAAGTCCCCCCGACGACGGCCCAGGTGGCGGCGGCGGTCAACGCGACGGAGGCGGTACGCGACTGCCGTACGGCGGACGAGGCGACGGCCCCGAGCGCCACGGCGCCGCCCGCGCACACGGCGGTGTGCAGCGCGCCCCACCCCCGGTGGTCCCGCCACAGCACCCGCTCCACGGCGCCGGCGGCCCGCCCGAACGCGGCGACCGGATGCCCCCGGCGAGGATCACCGAGCAGCAGGTCACCGAGGACTCCGGCGGTGGCGCCGTACGCGAACACGCGATCGGCACGCACGGGTTCAGCCGTTCACGGGGTCGGGCAGGGGGCGGGCGTCGAGCCCCGAACGGCAGCCGCGCATGGCGCACATGGCGTTGTGTCCTCACTCAGGGTGTCCACGCCCTGGTTCGACGAGACCGACGGCGAGAGTTCCTGGCTCCCGGGAGGTTCTTCCCCGGTGACAGTGGCGGGACCGCGCCGGACTCGCACCGGCTTCCTCTCCTGCCGTCGTAGATGGCCCCGGCAGTCCACCACGCTCCCGGAAGACCCGTCAACTTGCTGTTGACCTGCGAAGCAACGGTGTGCCGAGCCCCACACCGCTGAAATCGCGTCACTCGCCCGAATCGGCTCTTTCCGTGCTCTTCCCCGGCGCTCAAGCTGGGAACACTTGAGGGAACGACAGGGTGGACGCCGTGTCGGTGCGCTGACTCGTGGGCTGGGAGGAGGTCGGTGTGATCGGCAGGGAGTCGCCCGGACCGGTGTGGATCAGGAGCAGCCATTCCGGCAACCAGGGCGGGGAGTGCGTCGAGTTGGCCGTCTTGGACACGCGGGTGATGATCCGTGACTCGAAGTCGAACCAAGACGCTGTGCTCACCTTCCGCTACGCGGCGTGGTGTGGTTTTCTGGCGGGGCTTGTGGACCCGGGAGCGGGCGGCTCGTGACGATCCGCCCGGGGGACGGGAGGTACGCACATGGGAAACCGGTCGAAAGGCTCTTCCTCGGCGCGCACGGGAAAACCAAGCACGAGGGGAACACGTGTCGCGGCCGCCGCGCCGTTGGCGCTCTACTGCTCGGTGATGGGTGTCCTGGCCGTCGGGGCCGGTGCCGTCGCCGCGCTGCTGGTACCCGCCGGTGAGGCCCGCGGACTGGTCTGGTTGGCGGTGACCGTGCTCATCGCCGGCGGCGCCGGTCTGTGGTGGGGGATCACCCCGGTCACGGAGCGGGTCCGGGTTCTGAACCGGGCCCTGGCGTCGGCTCAGCCCCGGAGGTCGCAGCGCCACTGACCGGAGCGCCCGGTGCGCCCCCGGAGCGGTGACGCAGCGCGCTGCCCAGCCCCGCGCCGAGCGCGGTGACCAGGGCGGCCCCGAGCGCGCCGATCACGACCGTGGCGAGCGGTGTCGCGGCCGCGAAGGACACACCGGGGGCGACGCGTGCCGCCGCGGCGATGCTGAACAGCAGGATGCTGCCGCATGCCGTGCCCAGCAGGAGCCTGGTCGACAGCAGACGTATCTCCCCGTCCACCCGGGCGTTCTCCACCCGGATCAGTGAGTCCGCCCAGTCGGACCGCTGCATGGCGTACGCCTTGAGGGTGCAGTCGTCGACGGGAAGCGGTTCTTCCTCTTCCATGGACTCGGGAGGGACTCGGGAGGCCTCGCCCGCCGGAACGGCGCGGGCCGTGCGGAGCCGGCGCCACCACTCTCGTATCTCGAAGACCGCCATCGGCCCTCCCCCGAATCCGCCCGGGCCGTGCCGCCCCGGGATCAGCTATTGTCCAGACTCTCCTTGACCGTGTCGATCAGCTCGATCATCCGGTCACCGTGATAGGCGATGGTGCTGATTTCCTCGAAGCACTCCTGGTAGCGGGCCGTGAGGTCGAGGTCCTCGCGGCTGGTGAGCCCGCCCTGCGGACTCTCCAGGTACAGCAGGTCGTCGTCGTCCTTGAAGCCGAGCAGGATGAACGTGGCGGTGATGCTGAAGTGCGCCCCCGCCGAGAAGGGCAGCACCTGCAGGTTCACCCGGGGGTGTTCCGTCAGGGTCTTCAGGTGTTCCAGCTGGCGGCGGTGCACCGATGGGCCGCCGATGACGCGCCGAATGGACGCCTCGTCGAGGACCACGTCCACGTGCGGCCCCCCGTCGCCGTCGAAGTAGCGCTCCTGGCGGGTCGCCCGCAGCTCGATCTGCCGCCGTAGGGTCGGGCCCGGGTCGCCGGTGGAGATCACCGCGGCCGCGTAGTCCTCGATCTGCAGCAGGCCGGGCAGCAGGATGGGGTTGTACATCCGGATGCTGTTGGCGGCCCCCTCGTAGCCGAGGTATCGGGCGTACTGGGTGGACACGACCTCGCTGTACGGAGCCCACCAGGACGGCCCCTTGGAGCCCCGGGCGGCGTCCTCGAGCTCGGTGACCAGAGCCGGCTCCGAGACGCCGTACTGCTGCAGCAGGGCCCGCAGATCCGTGACGCTGACGCTGACGATGCCGTTCTCGATCCGGATGAGTTTGGAGAGTGACCATTCCAGGCCATTCGCGGCATCCTGCTGGGTCAGTCCGGCCCGCTCGCGGGCCTTCCGCAGCTCGATTCGCAGCCTGCGTCGATTCAGGCTCGGATCGATGTCCCTGGCCATGGTGCTCCCTGCCACATGTCGTCGTTGACTCGTCAGGCGGCCACCGTCGAACAGCAACTACCCCATCAGAGTAGGGCAGTTGAGCGGGTGCCACCAGCCGTCGTCAGTATGACATGTGGCTTTCCGGCAGGGTCGTTCTGCTGCTCCGAATGCAGAGAAAACCCCCGTAAGCGTCACAAGACGCCCACGGGGGTTGAATCTGAAGTTGTCGGTGTCGGCCCTAGGGGACCCTGGGATTTCCGGTCTCAGGTCATGATCAGGGAAATTCCGTACGCCACTGCCGCCGCGCACAGCGCGAAGCACACGTACGCCCCAGTGGTCGCGAGCGCCACCGAGTCGCCCCGGGTTGACGCCGCCTCCCGCTTGGAGAGGCCGACGATTCCCAGGGTGAAGAGGCCGACGAGGGCCACGGTGACCACGAGGCTGACTCCGAAGACGGAGCCGAGGGCTGCCCAGTCGATGTGCATGGTGGTGTTCTTCCTCAGGAGGTCGCGGGGCTCAGACGGCGGGCGTCGGCGTGGACGAGTTCGCCGGGGCCGTGGTCTCGGCGGCGACCGCGGGCGCGGGGACGGTCGCCGTGAGGTGCTCGGTCACGGTGCCGAGGGGCGGCGGTGTCACGGCGGCCATCGCCGTGGTCACCACACCGGGCGGCTCCTCGGTGTCGTTCACGTTGGTGTGGTCGACGACCTCGCGGCGGGAGATCACCCAGATCGCGGCGCTGGAGGCGATGAGGAAGACCGCGACGACGGCCGTGCCCCAGCTGCCGAAGGACGTCACCCACTCGGCGAGCGCGGCGACCAGCGCGGCGGCCGGCAGGGTCAGACCCCAGGCCACGAACATCCGGGTGGCGGTGGACCAGCGGACCACGCCGCCCTTGCGGCCGAGACCCGCGCCCATCACCGCACCGGAGACCGAGTGCGTCGTGGAGAGCGAGAAGCCGAGGTGCGAGGAGGCCAGGATGACCGTGGCCGCGCTGGTCTGGGCGGCGAAGCCCTGCTGCGGCTGGAGGTCGGTGAGGCCCTTGCCCATCGTGCGGATGATGCGCCAGCCGCCGAGGTAGGTACCGAGCGCGATGGCGACACCGGCGGAGACGATGACCCACACCGGCGGGTCGGAGTCGGGCGCGAGGGCGCCGCCGGCCACCAGGGCGAGGGTGATGATGCCCATCGTCTTCTGGGCGTCGTTCGTGCCGTGGGCCAGGGAGACCAGGCCCGCGGAGGCGATCTGACCGGCGCGGTAACCCTTGCCGGAGGCCTTCTCGCTCGTGTGCTGTCCGAGCTTGTACGTCAGCCGGGTGGCCAGCATCGCCGCGATGCCGGCGACCAGCGGGGCCGCGACGGCGGGGATCAGCACCTTGGTGACGAGCACGTCGCCGTGCACACCCCCGAGGCCGACCGAGGCGATGGTGGCGCCGACGAGACCGCCCATCAGGGCGTGCGAGGAACTGGACGGGAGCCCGACCAGCCAGGTCAGCAGGTTCCAGAGGATGGCGCCGACGAGCGCCGCGAATATGACCTCTGGCTGGATCCCGGACTCGTCGACGAGTCCCTTGGAGATGGTATTGGCGACCTCGATGGACAGGAACGCGCCGACAAGGTTGAGCACGGCGGACATGGCCACCGCGACCTTGGGCTTCATGGCGCCGGTCGAGATGGTGGTGGCCATCGCGTTGGCGGTGTCGTGGAAACCGTTCGTAAAATCGAACGCGAGCGCGGTGATGACCACGATCGCGAGGATCAGCGAGAAGTTTTCCATTTACCCGGGCTTCTTTCGGACGTCAGTGGCATGTCGACCGTAGGCAACCTGGGTGAACGGAAGATGAACTGAGGCAGGCGTGCGGGTGTAATGAACGAGGTGTCGCCACTCCGCTTGGCGGCCGGCGGGAGGCCGGGGCTGCGCGGAGTGGCGGTGCGGCCTTCGAACGGAGGCGGAACACCGGGGTCCGCTACCCCCGGGCGAACTCCTTCAGCCGGTTCGTGGACCCGTTGAAGAGATTCTGGTCACCCGGCAGGCTCCCGCTGCCGTTGTCGTACTGCCAGATCGTCCAGAACTTCCACCCCGCGGGCAGTTCCCCCGCCCCGGCGGAGTCGTACCGGGCCAGCCACAGCGCGTGATTCCCGCCGAACGCCGGGCTGTTGCCGGTGCAGGTCTTCCACCAGTGGGTGGTCGTGTAGATCACCGGACGGCGGCCCGTGAGGCGCTTCACCTCGTCGCTGAACGACCGGATCCAGCCGACCATCGCGTCGTCGCTCAGTCCGTAGCACTTCCTCTTCCGGTCGTACGGGTTGTATTCGATGTCGAGCGCCGGCGGCAGCGTCCAGCCGTCCGCGCGCCAGCCGCCCCCGTTGCCCACGAAGTAGCGGGCCTGGGTCTTCCCGGACGACTGGTGGGGCAGGGCGAAGTGGTACGCGCCGCGGATCAGGCCCGCCTCGCGCGAGCCGTTGTACTGCTGGGCGAAGTACGGGTTGCGGTAGGTGGTGGACTCGGTCGCCTTGACGTAGACGAACCGGGCGCCCTTCGACTTCGCGCTCGACCAGTCCACCTTCTTCTGGTGCGAGGAGACGTCGTGCCCCCTGGGCTTGGCTGCGGCCGAGGCGGGCGGCTCGACGAGCGCGGTTCCCCCCAGGGTCAGGGCCGCGACGGAGACGGCGAACACGCGGTTGCGGAGACGGGACGACTTGGGATCGGTGGCCATACTTCCCCCCGGAATGGCGTTTGTGCGACAAAACACCCGGAGATTACTGGAAGATCACTGGATCCCGGTCGATCATCGGCCAATCACCAACTCCACGTGAACTATGCGCATATGGACCCGTTGCCGGACCGCGTACCGCTGCGTACACAGGCCTGGCCCTCCGCCGGGCCGGGACCGGCCGTCGCCGGCCGCCTGGCAGGATCGCGGCATGGTCGAGCAGCAGGGGAACGCCCGCGGCGAGCGGGGCGATGCGGTCGAGGGTCCACGGGGCGCGCGGGAGGTGCGGCGGGGCGGAGTGCCGGACGACGTGGCGCGCGCCTGGGACGACCTCGTCGGGACGGCCCGCCGGACGGTGGCCGACGGGCTGGTCGTGGGCACCTCCGGGAACGTGTCCGTGCGGGTCGGGGACACCGTCCTGGTCACCCCGACGGGAGTGCCGTACGACCGTCTGACGCCGGACGACGTGACGGGCGTGGACCTCTCCGGCCGACAGGTCCTCGGTACGCTCCGCCCGACGAGCGAGCTCCCCATGCACCTGGCGATCCACAACACCACCGACGCGCGGGCCGTCGTCCACACCCACGCGGTCCACGCGACGGCCGTCTCCACCCTCGTGAGCGAGCTGCCGCTGATCCACTACATGTCCGCCGCCCTCGGCGGACCGGTCCGGGTCGCCCCCTACGCGACCTACGGCACCCCGGAGTTGGCCGAGAACATGCTCCGCGCATTGACAGGGCGCACCGGCTGTCTCCTCCAGAACCACGGCACGATCACCTACGGCCACACGCTCGCCGAGGCCTACGACCGCACGGCCCAGCTCGAATGGATGTCCAGAGTCTGGCTGACGGCGTCCTCCGTCCCGGGCCGCACCCCGCACCTCCTGACCCCCGCCCAACTGACGACAGCCGCCGCCCGCCTCCACGACTACGGCCAGCCGAACGAGACCTCCAGCACCTGACGGCCCTCCGGCCGCCCAGGTCCGATCTCGGTCGCAGCCAACGACCCCTGTGGACCAGTTCGACGTGAACCAGTTCGACGATGCGCGGACCGGCGGCGGCCGCCACGCGGTCGTGGTCGGCCCGGCTCGTTCTGCCCTCTCGACGGCCGTCGGCCCCCGCGGGCGCACTCGCGCCTCAGGTCCGCGCACCCGCCACCCCGGTCACTCCGGTGTCGGTGCCCACTGGCCGGGGGCGGGGTCGGCCAGGACACTGGAGGTGTGGGTGCAGTCAAAGCGGCGGTCGCCGCGGTCGGGGTCGCGTTCGCGGCCGGTGCGGCCAGTGTCGCAGCGGGCCGGCTGGCGAGCGACGTCGCGCTGAAGGCGCCGCCGGGCGAACCGCTGCCCACGGAACCCCGGCTGACGGTGCACTCCACCGCCGCCGGCCGCATCACCCTGACCCGCGCGTTCGCCTCCCAGCGCCCCGGCACCTACGGCCTCACCGGCGGCGACTCTCACGCGGTCGTCGGCGCCGTCCTGGACGGCGCCCCGCACGCCCCCGACACGGTCGTACGCCGCCTGGAGCGCGTCACCCACGGCACCCTGGAACCCGGCGACAAGGTGTGGCTCACCCCCGCCCTCCACCGCGGCGACCCGCGCACCGCGCTCGGCCTCGACCACGACGACGTCGAGATCCCCGGCGAACTCGGCACCCTGCCCGCCTGGTTCACACCCGCGCACCGGGACATCTGGGTGATCGCCGTGCACGGCCTGGGCACCACCCGCGAACACCCCCTGAACCTCCTGGAGTTCCTGCACCGCCACCGCTTCCCGGTGCTCACCCTCGCCTACCGCGGCGACCCGGGTGCCCCCCGCTCCCCGGACGGCCTGAACCACCTCGGCGAGACCGAGTGGCGGGACGTGGACGCCGCCCTGCGCCACGCCGTCCGGTTCGGTGCCGAACGGGTCGTGCTGCTCGGCTGGTCCACCGGCGCCACCATGGCCCTGCACGCCGCCACCCGCTCCGCCCTGCGCGACCGCGTCACCGGACTCGTCCTCGACTCACCGGTGCTCGACTGGACCGCCACCCTCCGCGCCCTCGCGGCCGCCCGGCGCACCCCCGGTGCCCTGCTGCCCCTCGCGGTCCGCGCCGCCCAGGGCCGCACCGGACTGCGCGCCGCATCCGGCGACCAGTGCTCCGACATCTCGGGGCTCAGGACCCCGACCCTGCTCTTCCACGGCCCCGACGACACCGTCGCCCCCTGGGACCCCTCCCGGCGCCTCGCCGCCCGCCGCCCCGACCGGGTCAGCCTCCGCACGGTCCGCCACGCCCCGCACGGCGCCATGTGGAACGCCGACCCCCAGGCCTACGAAGAGGCCCTGCGCCGCTTCCTCACCCCACTGATGTAGGTCCACTGAGGTAAGCCCACGGCACGGTCGGCGCGGGACCGGGGGAAAGGCCGCGGCCGGACCGTCAGGGAGAGGTACGCCACATTCCGTTTAGCGTTGCATCAAGGCGATCCGCCTCGGTGCGGACCCCTGGGAGAACCCGTGCGTTGGCCACCCCTGTCGCCCGCTGTGACATTCCGTTTGGGTTTTCGGACCGTCAACCGGAAGACTGCCCCCGTGACGTCCCGTAATCCGCGCGACTCCAGGCTCCGACTCGTCAGCCCGCGAACCCTGGCCGCCGCTCCCCGAGCAGCAGTGACCCAGCGCCGCCGACCGGCTCCCCGGCCCCCGGAGGGCACACCGCCGCCCGTGGAACTCGCCCGCATGGCCCGCGCCGTCCTGGCGGACGCGGCCCGCGTCGCCCGCTGGGCCGATGCCGCCCTGCGCCCCGGCCGTGAGGGCGCGAGCCCCGACGGCAAGGGCACCCTCTCCGCCGCGACCGCCGAACGGGCCGCCGCCGACCTGGGGCTGACCCCGGATCAGGTCCGCCACGACTGGGACACGGCACGCCTGGCCGGGCTCGTCGAGGTGCACGGCGACAGCGCGCGCCCCGGCTGGCGCCTGCGTGCCTGGAACCGCGACGACAGCGCCGTACTGCGCGGCTGGGTCGCGTTCTTCGACGCCTGGTCCATCGCCTATCCGGAGCCCGAGGACCGGGAGCCGGCGGCGGTCGCCGAGGTCGTCTCGGCCATGCCCCAGGTCCTCTCGTTCCTCCAGCTCTCCGCAGGGCCCGTCCCCGTGGAGCAGCTCCTCGACCTCCTGGAACAGCGGGTCACCGAACTGCGCACCGAGCGCTGCGAGGTCCCCTACGGACCGCAGCCCGAGCCCGGGGCGGAACCCGCCGCCGAGGACACGCCCCTCGCCCCGCTCCTCGACTGGTCGCTGCGCGCCCTCGCCTCCGTCGGCGCCCTCACCTACGGCGACGGCCAGGCCACCCTCACCCCGCTCGGCAGCTGGGCGGTCTGGGTCAAGCTCGAACAGATCTGTGTCGCCGCGCAGAGCCCCGCCGGGAACATCGAGGTCTCCGCCGAGGACATGCTCAGAGGCTGCGCCCAGCTCCGCCCGAACGCGGCCCGCGCCGAATACCGCGCCTGGCTCGCCGCCCGCCCCGTCGGCGGCGCCGTCACCGAACTCATCGACGCCGCCCGGGGCGAGGACGCCCTCATCCGGGGCCTCGCCTTCGAGGCCCTGCGGGTCGTCGGCGCCCCTGCGGAACCCGACGTCCGCACCGTCGCCGACGAGACCCCGCTGCGCCCCTACGCCCTGCTGTGGCTCGCCGAGCACGACGGCGCCGACCCCGAGGACGCGCACGAGGTCCTCACCCGGGAGGAGTCCACCTGGCTCTGGGTCGACACGGCCGCCGCCGTCGCCGACCACGGTGAGGCCCCCCTGCTCGTACGGCATCTGGAGTCCGCCGTGCAGCCCACGGTCCCCGCGCTGCTCGACGAGGTCCGCGCGGTCGGCCACCCCCGCACCGTCCAGGTCCTGGTGGCCCTCGCCGCGGCCCACCCCGACCCGGCCCTCGCCAAGGCCGTGCGCCGGGCCGCCTTCCAGGTGCACACCGGGGGCGGTTGACCCGGAAGGGGGCGGGAGGGCGTCAGCCGCCGGTCTCGGGGGCGTACGTGCCGAAGCTCCACACATTGCCCTCGGCGTCCCGGGCCATGTAGTCCCGCGAGCCGTAGTCCTGGTCCGTCGGGGGCATCAGGATCTCCACGCCGTGCTCCACGGCCCGCCGGTGGTGGGCGTCCACGTCGTCCACGACGACGTACACGCCGGTGGGCCCCGCGCCCTTCATCGCGCCGTCGAAGACGCTGCCGCTGCCCTTGGAACCGATCATCACCGCGCCGTTGCCCTGGGTGAGTTCGGCGTGCCGCACGATGCCGTCCTCGCCCTCGTACACCGAGAGCTCGGTGAAGCCCAGCGCCTCCGTGAGCTGCCTGATGGCGGCCCGGGCGTCCGCGTAGAGCAGCGTCGGATAGATGCTCGGGAGTTCGTCGCCCCTGCTCGTCATACCGATCACATCCTCTTCTGTCGTCCGGAAAACGACTCACTGCCCAGCTTTGCACCCGCCACTGACAATGCCCCGCCGAGCGGACGCGGAGGCGGGTCCGGTGACCGAGACCACGTGATCCCTTGTCGCACGGGCGGAAAACCGCTTGCTGCCCCCAGTTAGAATCGGCCCATGGCCATTCTCCTCGCGCATTAGACGGCGGGAACGTCCTCAGCCGTCCACACCCGCCACCCAATCCGCCCTGGAGTCTGTCCGTGATCTCCGCCTCCGCCGTCGAGCTGCGCGCCGGTGCACGCGTTCTGATCGAGTCCGCCACCTTCCGTATCGCCAAGGGCGACCGCATCGGCCTGGTCGGCCGCAACGGCGCCGGCAAGACCACCCTCACCAAGTGCCTGGCCGGCGAGGGCATCCCGGCCGGCGGCACCATCACCCGCTCCGGCGAGGTCGGCTATCTCCCGCAGGACCCCCGCACCGGCGACCTCGACGTCCTCGCCCGTGACCGCATCCTCTCCGCGCGCGGCCTCGACGTACTGATCCGCAAGATGCGCGACAACGAGCAGAGGATCGCGAACGGCCAGGGCGCGACCCGGGAGAAGGCGCTCAAGCAGTACGAGCGCCAGGAGACGGAGTTCCTCACCAAGGGCGGGTACGCCGCCGAGGCCGAGGCCGCCACCATCGCCGCCGCGCTGAACCTGCCCGACCGGGTGCTCGGCCAGCCGCTGCACACCCTCTCCGGTGGTCAGCGCCGCCGTATCGAGCTGGCCCGGATCCTGTTCTCCGACGCCGACACCCTGCTCCTGGACGAGCCGACCAACCACCTCGACGCCGACTCGATCGTCTGGCTGCGCGACTACCTCAAGACCTACCGCGGCGGCTTCATCGTGATCTCCCACGACGTCGACCTGGTCGAGACGGTCGTCAACAAGGTGTTCTACCTGGACGCCAACCGCGCCGAGATCGACGTCTACAACATGGGCTGGAAGCTCTACCAGCAGCAGCGCGAGGCCGACGAGAAGCGCCGCAAGCGCGAGCGGCAGAACGCCGAGAAGAAGGCCGCCGCCCTGCACTCGCAGGCGGACAAGATGCGCGCCAAGGCCACCAAGACCGTCGCCGCGCAGAACATGGCCAAGCGCGCCGACCGGCTGCTGGCCGGCCTGGACGCCGTCCGGGTCTCCGACAAGGTCGCCAAGCTGCGCTTCCCCGAGCCCGCGCCCTGCGGCAAGACCCCGCTCACCGCCGAGGGCCTGTCGAAGTCCTACGGCTCGCTGGAGATCTTCACCGACGTCGACCTGGCCATCGACAAGGGCTCCCGGGTCGTCATCCTCGGCCTCAACGGCGCGGGCAAGACCACCCTCCTCCGCCTCCTCGGCGGCGTCGAGAAGCCCGACACCGGCCAGGTGATCGAGGGCCACGGCCTCAAGCTCGGCTACTACGCGCAGGAGCACGAGACCCTCGACCCCGAGCGCACGGTCCTGGAGAACATGCGCTCCGCCTCGCCCGACCTGGACCTGGTCGAGATCCGCAAGACGCTCGGCTCGTTCCTGTTCTCCGGCGACGACGTCGACAAGCCGGCCGGGGTCCTCTCCGGCGGCGAGAAGACCCGTCTCGCGCTCGCCACCCTGGTGGTGTCCTCCGCGAACGTCCTTCTGCTCGACGAGCCGACGAACAACCTCGACCCCGCCAGCCGCGAGGAGATCCTCGGCGCCCTGCGCACCTACAAGGGCGCGGTCGTCCTCGTCACCCACGACGAGGGCGCGGTCGAGGCGCTCCAGCCGGAGCGGATCATCCTGCTGCCGGACGGTGTCGAGGATCTGTGGGGCGCGGACTACGCGGATCTCGTCGCGCTCGCTTGATCGAATACGTTGATCAACTGCCGCTGGATCATTCGGCCCATCGGTGATCCATCATCTGTGTGAGATCTCCTCGTACCGAGGTGTGTCCTACATCGATTTCACGGCCGAGTCCTTCTGCGCGAAGGGCTCGGCCGTCGTGCGTCTCTGACCTGGGGCTTCACGGAACAACCCGTTCGGCCGTACGGACACGGCCGGGCGGAATCACAGGTTCCGATCGTGGGGACGCGCTCCTGTCGTCAAAACCTTGTCGCACGGACCTTGCCGAATGGGTGGCCAACCCGCCCCGGAGGGGTGATCATGAGGAGACCAGAGCGCACTTCCCATGAGGAGGACCGGGTGGCCGAGACTCTGAAGAAGGGCAGCCGGGTTACCGGCGCCGCGCGCGACAAGCTCGCGGCAGACCTGAAGAAGAAGTACGACTCCGGTGCGAGCATTCGGGCGCTGGCCGAGGAAACCGGCCGCTCGTATGGCTTCGTACACCGGATGCTCAGCGAGTCGGGCGTCACGCTCCGAGGGCGTGGCGGCGCGACGCGGGGCAAGAAGGCCGCGTCGGCCTGACGCCGGGCGGCCCATCGGCTTCGATGGTGGCCACCCGGTCGGTCGGCTGATCGACCGGGTGGTTACTGTGCAGTCACTTAGTGATGTTCCATCGCTCTGCTGACCGCACTCATCGGAGGCGCCCCATGGCTTCGCTCGAACCGCTGCTCGACAAGGACGGCGTACGGCTCACCGTCGACGACGCCATCGCCACGGTGACGCTGACCAATCCGGACAAGCGCAACGCGCAGAGCCCTGCTCTGTGGCGGGCGCTCACCGAGGCCGGGCGGTCGGTGCCGGGCTCCGTCCGCGTGGTCGTGCTGCGTGCCGAGGGCAAATCGTTCTCCGCCGGACTCAACCGGCAGATGTTCACGCCCGAAGGCATCGAAGGGGAGCCGTCGTTCATCGAGCTCGCGCGTCGTGACGACGCCGGGCTCGACGCGACCATCGCCGAGTACCAGGAGGCGTTCACCTGGTGGCGGCGCAACGACATCGTGTCCGTCGCCGCCGTGCAGGGACACGCCGTCGGAGCGGGCTTCCAGCTTGCCCTCGCCTGTGACCTGCGCGTCGTCGCCGACGACGTGCAGTTCGCCATGCTCGAAACCAGCCTGGGACTCGTGCCCGACCTCACCGGGACGCACCCCCTGGTGAGCCTCGTCGGGTACGCCCGCGCGCTGGAGATCTGTCTCACCGGACGGTTCGTCCAGGCGGACGAGGCCCAGCGGATCGGCCTCGCGAATCTCGCGGTGCCCGCCGACCAGCTCGACGACGCGGTGCGCGACCTCGCCGGTGCGCTGGTGACCGCGCCCCGGGACGCGGTCGTCGAGACCAAGGCGCTGCTGCGCGGTGCCCAGGGCCGCGACTACGACGAGCAGCGGGCGGCGGAGCGGGCGGCCCAGGCCCGACGCCTGCGGGACCTCGCGGGCATCGGGGAGTAGACGGTCGGGTCCCCTGGGACTCAGGGGCCGACCGCCACGCTTCGGGAGCACGCGCCGATCGCCCGATGCGAGATCATGCTCCGACCGTCCGACGCGAGATCACGCGCCGACCGTCCGACGCGGTACGCGGGATCAGGCGCGGGATGCGGGATCGGGCGCGGTACGCGGGATCAGGCGTCGACGGCCGTGATGAGGACCGCCACCGACGGGTGGTCCGGCAGCGCGTCGCTCACCGCCGCCCGTACCTCGCGGGCCACGTCCAGGGCACGGCGTTCCCCCGTCACCGCCAGTTCCACGCGGACATGGCGGCGGGGGAGGGCCGGCCCGGCGGCGATGTCGACCGCACGACCGAGACCGCCGATACCGCCGAGGCCATCCGGGACACCGGCACCCCCGAGGCCGGCGGTCAGACGCGCGACGCCCGGGACGGCCAGCGCCGCCGCGGCCACCCGGGACTCCTCGTCGTCGCCCGTCGGCGCCACCGCGGCGGCGGGCGGTGGTCCGGGCGCCGGGCCGGACGGCGTCGCGTCTGCCTCCGGCGGGGACGCCCCCGCGTCATCCTCCACCAGATGCGTCACCCGGAGATCAACCTCGGCCACCGCCAGCCCGAGGCGTTCCCCGGCAGCCGTGAACAGGGCCGTCCGCAGCCGGGCCGCCGTGGCCGGGAGGGGCTCGGCGGCCGGGCCCGCCGAGGCCGCGAGGTCGGCCGTGACCCGGAGCGGACCGGGCGGCAGGGCACTCGGGGGCGGGGGCACCGCTGTCTCGTGCCCGGAGCCTGCCGCGTCCTCACCCCTCTCCTCACCGGCGCCGACGGGAGAGATCCGGAGTCCGCCGAGCGTCAGCCCGCGCAGGGACGCGGTCGCGCGGCGCAGGGCCGTCCCCGCAGCGCTCTCCGTGATCCACGCGCCGTCGTGCGGGCCGCCCAGGGGGAGTACACGGCCGAGCCCGAGCTGTCGGCGCACCGCCTTCGTCCATCCGTCAGCCGTCATTCCTCCAGCCTGCCGCATCCCCGGCGCGCGGTGCCGCAACCGCGCTTACTGTGGCTTGAGGGGGACGACCGGAAGGGACTGACGGCATGACTGACATGACGGAGCGGAACCGGACGGAAGGGCCCGACACCACCAAGGAGCCGACGCAGGTCGGACGCAGGGCTACCCGGCGCGGCGGCGGTGATCCGGCGGAACGGGGGCGCACCACCATCGCCGACGGCGTCGTGGAGAAGATCGCCGGTATGGCCGCGCGGGAGGTGGTGGGCGTCCACGCCATGGGCAGCGGACTGTCCCGGACCTTCGGCGCCATGCGCGACCGGGTCCCCGGCGGGGCCAAGTCCGTGACCCGGGGTGTGAAGGTCGAGGTCGGCGAGGTGCAGACCGCGCTCGACCTGGAGATCGTCGTCGACTACGGGGTGTCCATCACTGATGTGGCCCGTGATGTGCGCGAGAACGTCATCGCGGCCGTCGAGCGGATGACCGGCCTGGAGGTGGTCGAGGTCAACATCGCCGTCAGCGATGTGAAGCTGCCGGACGAGGAGGACGAGGAGCCGGAGTCCCGGCTGCAGTGAGCCGTCTCCACCGCCAAGGGGTCGCGAACCCCGTCCTTCCATGACAGGAGTCTCCGAGTCGCTAGGAGCGCAGCATGAGCTTGGCCGTGATCTGCATGGTCGCCGGGATGGCGCTGGGCTTCGCCGGATACTTCGGCGGATTCGGGGCCTTCCTGCTGGTGGCCGCGCTGGGTGCCGTCGGCTTCGTCGTAGGCCGGTTCCTGGAGGGGGACCTGGACCTGGGCGACTTCTTCCGCCCGCGTGACGACCGACGCCGATGAACCCGGTGGACGGCGGGCATCCCCCCAAGACGCGGGAGACGGGCACCGTCGCGCCCGGTGGACGCGGGGCGACCCGGATCGCCGACCGGGTGGTCGCGAAGATCGCCGCCCAGGCGGCGCGCGAGGCACTGGAGGCGCCGGCGCCCGCCTCCGCGCCCCCGAACGCCACCGTCGTGGTCCATCACGAGACCGCGCGCGTCCGCGTCACGCTCGGGCTTCCCTACCCCTCGGACATCGGTGGCCAGTGCGCTGCGGTGCGTCGCCATGTCGTCGAGCGGGTAGGGACGTTGGCGGGAATGCGCGTGACGGAGGTGGCCGTCCAGGTGGAACGGCTGCACCTGGCACACGCACACGACGTGGCACAGGGGAGGACGCGATGAGCGAACCCCAGCGCACCGAAGGCACGACGCGACGACTACCCGTCATCGAGAAGGCCGCAGAAGAGGCCACGGAGAAGGCCGCCGAGAGGACCGCCGAGCAGCGGCCCGAGGAGCGGGGCGGCGACCCGGTCGACGCGACCGTCGGCGACAAGGCGGCCGGCCGCGATCCGGACCAGTCCGCGTCCGCCTCCGCCTACCACCCGCCGCCCGCACCGGACGGCGAGAAGGGCGAGAACGGCGGCGAGCGGCGCTTCTGGTCCGCGCGCAGAGTCCCCGCGGGCGTCCTCGCGGTACTGCTCCTCGCGGGCGCGGGCCTCCTCCTGTACGACGTCGTCGCCGTCCGTGCCGACCGGCCCGCCATGGCGTGGCGCCGCTCGCTCGCCCGGGAACTCGCCGAGCGGCCCCTCGACGACACCTGGGTGCTCGCGGGCGCCGCGCTCGCCGTGCTCCTCGGTCTCTGGCTGCTGGTCCTGGCCACCACCCCCGGGCTGCGTGACATCCTGCCGATGCGCCGCGTCCACCCCCACGTACGGGCCGGGCTGCACCGGGGCGCCGCCGCGCTGGCCCTGCGCGACCGGGCCATGGAGGTGTCCGGCGTGCAGTCCGTACGGGTCCGGGCCGGGCGCAAGCGGGTCGACGTCCGCGCGGTGTCCCACTTCCGGGAACTCGACGACGTACGGGCCGACCTGGACGTCACGCTCGCCGACGGCATCCGGGGGCTGGGCCTGTCCCGGCCACCGGCGCTCTCGGTGCATGTCCGCCGCCCCGGCCGGAAGGGGTGACGCGCGATGCTGAGGATCGTCAACCGGGTACTGCTCGGACTCGTCGGGCTCGTGCTGGTCGTGGTCGGCGGCGCCGTCCTCACGGTCGGGCTCGGCGTGCACCCGCCCTCCTGGTGGCCGTACGACGGCCGCGGGGACGTGCTGCTCAGCGACGCCGACCGGACGCGCTGGCGCGACTCCGGCTGGTGGTGGCCCACCGTGATCGCGGTGCTCGCCGTCCTCGTCCTGCTCGCCCTGTGGTGGCTGACGGCCCTGCTGCGCCGCCACCGTCTCGCCGAGGTGCTCGTCGACACGGGCGACGGCGAGGGCGCACTGCTGCGAGGGCGCGCGCTGGAGAACGTTCTCACCGCCGAGGCTGCCGACTCGGACGGCGTCGAACGCGCCCACGCCCGGCTGACCGGCCGCCGCAACGCGCCCGAGGCCCGGGTCCGCCTCCTCCTCCAGCCCCATGTGAACCCGGGGGACGCCCTCCACACGCTGACGACGGAGGCACTGGACCACGCCAGGGAGTCGGCGGGACTGGCCGCGCTGCCGGCGGAGGTCCGGCTGCAAGGAGCCAAACACCGTGCGGAGAGGGTGAGTTGAGGGTCGGCCGGTCGGCCGGCCCGCCCCGGCCGCGGTTCAGAATCCGTGCCGCATCCCGCCGTCGACCGGCAGCATGATGCCCGTCAGATAGGAAGCGGCGGGAGAGAGCAGGAAGGCCCCCGCGCGCCCGAACTCCTCCGGGCGCCCGTACCGCCGCAGCGGGATCCGCGACTCGTGCGCCGCCCGCGTCGCCTCCGGATCGGCCGACATGCCGTCCAGCTCGCGCACCCGGTCCGTGTCGATACGGGCCGGGAGCAGGCCGACCACGCGGACACCGCGCGGCCCCAGCTCGTCGGACAGCGACTTGGCGAACCCGGCGAGCCCCGGCCGCAGCCCGTTCGAGATGGTCAGGCCGGGGATCGGCTCGTGCACGGACCCGGACAGCACGAAGCCGATGACGCCGCCCTCGCCCAACTCCTCGGCCGCGGCTCGCGCCAGGCGCACCGCCCCCAGGAACACCGATTCGAACGCGGCGGTCCACTGCTCGTCGGTGTTGTCGGCGACGAACCCCGGCGCCGGTCCGCCCACGCTGACCAGGATGCCGTCGAAGCGCCCGAAGTGCTCACGGGCGGCGGCGATCAGCCGCCCCGCGGTCTCGGGGTCCGCGTTGTCCGCGGCCACCCCCACCGCGTTCGCCCCGAGCGCGGCGGCCGCCGCACCCACCTTCTCCTCCTCGCGGCCCGTGACGACCACCTTCGCGCCGTCGGCGACGAGTTCCCGCGCGACCGCGTTGCCCAGTCCGCGGGTCGCACCGGTGACGATGTAGACACGGTCCTTCAGCCCAAGATCCATGGCCCCTATCCTGCCTTCTTCCCGTCGTAGAGGGCGAGGGCGGTGCCGACGAGTCCGACGTGGCTGAACGCCTGCGGGAAGTTCCCCAGCTGACGGCCCGCGACGGGGTCGTACTCCTCCGCGAGCAGGCCCACGTCGTTGGCCAGTCCCACCAGCCGCTCGAACAGGTCCTGCGCCTCCCGCGTGCGGCCGGTCAGATGCAGGGCGTCCGCCAGCCAGAACGAGCAGACGAGGAACGTGGCCTCGCCGCCCGGCAACCCGTCGACGGAGCCCGTCGCCGCCGTCAGGGGGTCGGCGCTGTAACGGCGGACGAATCCCTCGTGGCACAGCTCCTCGCGGATCGTGTCGACCGTGCCGACGACCCGGGGATCGTCCGGCGGCAGGAAGCCCATGAGGGGGATGAGCAGCAGCGCGGCGTCCAGTTCGCGGGAGCCGTAGGACTGGGTGAACGTGCCCCGGTCGGCGTCGTAGCCGCGTTCGCAGACCTCGCGGTGGATCTCGTCGCGCAGCGCCCGCCAGCCTTCGAGGTCCCCGCCGTCCAGGGTCGGGTCGTCCTCCAGGGTGCGCACGGCCCGGTCGGCGGCTACCCAGCACATCACCTTGGAGTGCGTGAAGTGACGGCGCGGCCCGCGCACCTCCCACAGCCCCTCGTCCGGCTTCCGCCAGGCCGTCCGCAGGTACTCCATCAGCGCGCACTGCATCCGCCACATGTCGGGCTTGTCCGGGAGGCCCGAACGCCGGGACACGAACAGGGAGTCGATGACCTCGCCGTACACGTCCAGCTGCAACTGCCGTACGGCGTCGTTGCCGATCCGGACCGGGCGCGAGTCCTCGTAGCCGGACAGCCACGGCAGTTCGTACTCGGGGATCCGGCGCTCACCGGCGAGGCCGTACATGATCTGCAGGTCGGCCGGGTCGCCCGCGACCGCGCGGAGCAGCCAGTCGCGCCAGGCCTCGGCCTCCTCGTGGTAGCCGCAGGACAGCAGCGCGCCGAGGGTGAGCGTGGAGTCGCGCAGCCAGCAGTGCCGGTAGTCCCAGTTGCGGACGCCGCCGATCTCCTCGGGCAGGGAGGTGGTGGCCGCCGCGACGATGCCACCGGTCGGGGCGTAGGTGAGGGCCTTGAGGGTGATCAGCGAGCGGACCACGGTGTCCCGGTGCGGGCCGTCGTACCGGCAGCGCGCCGCCCACGCCCGCCAGTCGTGCAGGCTGGACCGCAGCGCCTCGTACGGGTCGACCCGGCGGGGGCGGGGCTCGTGCGAGGGGTGCCAGGTCAGCACGAACGCGACCCGCTCGCCCGGCTCCACCGTGAACTCCGCGTACGTGGCCCGGTCCTCGCTCCACGACCGCACCCGGGGTTCGCTGCGCAGCCACACCGAGTCGGGGCCGGCGACCGCCACCCGGTGACCGTCCGACCGGCGCATCCAGGGAACGGCCGAGCCGTAGTCGAACCGCAGACGCAGGGTGCTGCGCATCGTGACCCGGCCGGACAGGCCCTCCACGATCCGTACGACGTCGGGGGCGCGGTCGCGTTGCGGCATCAGGTCGGTGACGCGTACCGCGCCCTCGTCCGTCTCCCACTCGGTGTCGAGCACGAGCGAGTCGTGCCGGTACGACCGCCGGGTGCAGACGCCGCCCTCGCCGGGCGCGATCCTCCAGTGGCCGTTCTCCTCGTCACCGAGCAGCGCGGCGAAGCACGCGGCCGAGTCGAACCGCGGCAGGCAGAGCCAGTCGATGGAACCGTGGCGACTCACCAGCGCGGCCGTCTGGTGATCGCCGATCAGGGCGTAGTCCTCGATGTGGGGATGCACGAGGTGCGGGTTCCCGGGGTGGGGGGTGATCAGTCCCGGCGAATGAAAGGGCGCAGCCCAGCCCCGTCAGCCCGGCCCGGTGCCCGCCGTCGTCCCTCCCACCCCCGAGAAGATCACCCCGGAGCTGGAGGGTGCCTGGTTGAGGACCCAGAGGCCGAGCAGCGTGGCCAGGGCGAAGACGACCAGGACGAGGACGGCCAGGACCAGCCGGCGGCGGCGTTCCCGGCGCAGCCAGTCCCCGCGGGCCGTGCGGTAGGCGTCGGGCGCGGCGTGCACCCCGCCCGCCAGCGCGGCGAGCGCCGCGGCCAGTTCCCGCTCGGTGCGGTCCTGACCGGTGTCGTGGCCGGTGGTGTCATTGCCGGTGGTGTCGTTCATCGCCGGGCCTCCATCGCCTGGGTGAGGGCGGCGAGGCCGCGTGCGGTGTGGGTCTTGACCGAGCCGCAGGAGATGCCCATCGCGGCCGCGATCTCGCTCTCCTTCAGCCCGAGCCAGTGGCGCAGCACCAGCGCCTCCCGCTGCCGGGCGGGCAGCTGCTGGAGCGCGCCGATCAGCACCCGCTGGTCGTCGTGGAGCAGCGCGGTGCTCTCGGCGGAGGCGACCGGCTCCTCCACCGCCGGCGTCTCCACATGCCTGCGGGCGACCTGGAGGTGCCGTATCCGCATCCGGGTCAGGTTGCAGACCGTGGAGCGGAGGTACGCCTCCGCCGCCTCGGCGTCCCGCAGGCGCCGCCATTTCCGGTAGATCTGGTAGTACGCCTCGGCCACCACGTTCTCCGGGTCGTCGGCACCCAGCAGCACCGCGAGCCGCAGCATCGAGGAGTAGTGCAGCTCGAACAGCCGGGCGACACCCGCCTCGCGCTCCACATCGGCGGGGTCCCCGAGCGCACCCGGCGGCAACGCGGGGTGCGGGACCGGAGGGGAGTCCGGGCCCGGCGCCGGACGGGGGAGCAGGGCCTCGGCACGGGGGGCCGGGGTTTCGGCCGCGGCCGGAGCCGGTACCTGCCCCAGCGGCTCGGCGGCGGTCAGCGGTGCGGAGGCCGCCGGGGTGACCGGCATACGCATGTGCGGTCTGCGTCTCACGGGTTGCTCGCTCCCGTCTCGGGGCGCCGCCTGACGGTCAGGCGGGACGGTAGGTCGGTCGCGTCGGCACCACGCGGGACACCGAGCCGTTCGAGGACCGTGGTGCCGAGCACGGCCAAGGTCAGATTGAGGAGGAGGGCGAGCAGACCGGCGTAGATCTCCAGAGAACCGCCGCCCAGCAGGACGATGGACGAGAACCCCTCGCGCACCACCAGGAAGGTGCCGGTCACCATGCCGGCGCCCCACCCCGCGAGCAGCGCCCGGGGATGCAGCCGCCCGGTGAACAGGCCGACCGCCACCGCCGGGAAGATCTGCAGGATCCACACCCCGCCCAGCAGCTGGAGGTTGATGGCGTCCTGGTCGCGCAGTCCGAACACGAACGCCACCGCCCCCACCTTCGCGGTCAGCGACACCACCTTGGCGATGCGCACCTGACGCTTGGGTGTGGCGGTGGGCTGGAAGTACTCGACGTACACGTTGCGGACGAAGCCGGTGGCCGCCGCGATGGACATCACCGCCGCCGGGACCAGCGCGCCCACGGTGATCGCGCCGAACACCAGTCCGGCCAGCGGGCCCGGCATCAACCGGTCCACCAGCATCGGCACGGCCGCCTCGGCACCGCCCTCGGGTGCCCGGACCCCCGACGCGAGCGCCGCGACCCCGAGGAAGCCGAAGAGGGCCAGCAGCCCTGTCCAGGCGGGCAGCGCCACGGCGACCTTGCGGACCGTGCGCGGCCCGTCGGCGGCGAACCCGGCGGTCAGTACGTGCGGGTACATCAGCAGGGCCAGTGCCGAGCCGAGCGCGAGGGTGGCGTAGGCGGGCTGCTGGCCGGGGGAGAGGAGGAGCGCGGAGTCCTCGACGCTCGTGCCGCCGAGCCGTCGTGCCGCACCCTCGAAGACCGCGCCAGGACCGCCGAACCGTTTCAGCACCAGCCAGCACACGGCGGTCAGCGACACGAACACGGCCACCGCCTTCAGCGCCGAGATCACGGCCGGTGCCCGCAGTCCGTGCCGGTACGTGGCCACCGCGAGCCCCGCGAACAGTGCGACCATCACCAGATCACCGGCCGCACCCCTCGGATACAGCCCTCCGGCCGTCAGCACCGCCCTTATGCCGAGCAGCTGCAACGCCAGGTACGGCATCGTCGCCAGGATCCCGGTCAGCGCCACCACCAGGGCGAGCGGCGCCGACCCGTACCGGCCGCGCACGAAGTCCCCGGCGGTCACGTACCCGTGCCGCCGGGCCACCTCCCACAGCCGGGTCAGCAGGACGAAGGCCAGCGGGCAGACGATCACCGTGTACGGCACCGCGAAGAACGCGGGCGCCCCGTTGCCGTACGCCAGTCCCGGTACGGCGGTGAAGGTGTACGCGGTGAAGATCGTGCCGCCGAGCAGCAGCCAGGTCCACACCGGGCCGAGGCCGCGGTCGGCCAGCGCCCAGCTCTCCAGCGAGGGCAGGCGGTCGGTGGGGCGCAGCCGGCGCGCGGTGACGGCGAGCAGCGACGCTCCGCCGATCACGGCGAGGAACGTCGCGGTCATGGCAGCGTCCGCCATGGGTCACCGTCCTTGGTGTGCCTGGGCCCCCGGCTGTACCTCGGCCCTCGCGTGTTGGTTGCGTGGACGGCCGGTTCGGATGACACGAATCGGCGGGAAATCTTTCGGAATTCTTCTGAAATTCGCTGTCAACCGGATCCGCCGGGTGGGCAACTCTTGCACAGACCCCCAGCGATCGGGAGAGGAGCAGAGCCCATGGCACACCACGCTCACCAGCGACTACGGCGCGTCGCGACCGCCGTCCTGCTGCTCGCCCCCGCCGCGGGACTGCTCTGGGTCCCCTGGTACGCCGGTGCGGAGCCACGGCTCGCGGGAACGCCGTTCTTCTACTGGTACCAGCTCGCCTGGGTCCCGGGCTGCGGTCTGTGCCTGCTCGCCGCGTACGCGCTGACGGCCCGACATCGCCCGGACCGCCGCCGCCCGGGCGGGCCGCGCCCGGACCGACATCGCTGAGCCGCACACCCCCGCCCCCTCACCCTTCTCTCCTTCTCCCAGTCGCTCTTCCTTCCTTCGTTCTGCCTCTCTCGCCGCACATCCGTCGAATTGCAGGAGCCGCCATGTCTACGTCAGCCATGCCCGAATCCGGTCCCGGGACGCCGGAAAGATCCCGAATGTCGCCGAAATCGATCGCGCTCTGGATAGCCGTCGCTCTAGTCGGAGCGGTCGGCTGGGCCGTGCTCGCCCTCTCCCGGGGCGAGGAGATCTCGGCCGTCTGGCTGCTCATGGCGGCCCTCGGTTCGTATGCGATCGGCTACCGCTTCTACTCGCGGTTCATCGCCCGCCGGGTCCTCCAGGTCGACGACACCAGGGCCACCCCGGCCGAGCGGCTGGAGGACGGCGTCGACTATCACCCGACCGACAAGCGGGTGCTGTTCGGCCACCACTTCGCGGCCATCGCCGGCGCGGGCCCGCTGGTCGGACCGGTGCTCGCGGCCCAGATGGGCTATCTGCCGGGCACCATCTGGATCATCGCGGGCGTGATCTTCGCCGGCGCGGTCCAGGACATGATCGTCCTGTTCCTCTCCATGCGCCGGGACGGAAAGAGCCTCGGCCAGATGGCCCGGGACGAGATCGGCAGGGTCGGCGGCGCCGCCGCGCTGATCGGTGTCTTCGCCATCATGATCATCCTGCTCGCGGTGCTGGCGATGGTCGTCGTCAACGCCCTCGCCGAATCCGCGTGGGGCACCTTCTCGGTCACCATGACCATCCCGATCGCCCTCTTCATGGGCTTCTACCTGCGCTATCTGCGGCCGGGCCGGGTCGTGGAGACCAGCTTCATCGGCGTGGCCCTCCTCCTGCTCGCCATCCTCGGCGGCGGCTGGATCCAGGACTCCTCGCTCGCCGAGTACTTCGTCTGGAGCCCCGAGACCCTGGTCTTCTGCCTGGTCGGCTACGGCTTCGTCGCCTCCGTGCTCCCCGTGTGGATGCTGCTGGCCCCGCGTGACTACCTCTCCACCTTCATGAAGGTCGGCACCATCGTCCTGATGGCCGTCGGTGTCGTGGTCGCCGCCCCGAACCTCCGCGCCGAGTCGGTCACCGAGTTCGCGCACACGGGCGCCGGACCGGTCTTCGCCGGCTCCCTCTTCCCCTTCCTCTTCATCACGATCGCCTGCGGCGCCCTGTCCGGATTCCACGCCCTGGTCTCCTCCGGCACCACGCCGAAGCTGATCCAGAAGGAGTCCCAGGTCCGCATGATCGGCTACGGCTCCATGCTCACGGAGTCCTTCGTCGCGGTGATGGCCCTGATCGCCGCGTGCGTCCTGGAGCCGGGCCTCTTCTACGCCATGAACTCCCCGGCCGCGCTGCTCGGCCCGACCGTCGACACGGCCGCCGAGGCGGTCAGGAACCTCGGCTTCACCATCACACCCGAGCAGCTCACCGCGGCGGCCAAGGCCGTCGAGGAGGAGACCCTCGTCGGCCGCTCCGGCGGCGCGCCGACTCTGGCGGTGGGCATGTCGGAGATCTTCGCCGGGGTCTTCGGCGGCGCCGGGATGAAGGCCTTCTGGTACCACTTCGCGATCATGTTCGAGGCGCTGTTCATCCTCACCACGGTGGACGCCGGCACCCGCGTCGGGCGCTTCATGCTCCAGGACATGCTCGGCAACGTCTGGAAGCCCATCGGCCGCGTCACCTGGAAGCCGGGCATCTGGATCACCAGCGCCCTGGTCGTCGGCGCCTGGGGGTACTTCCTCTACGCCGGTGTAACCGACCCCCTCGGCGGAATCAAGCAGCTGTTCCCGCTCTTCGGCATCGCCAACCAGCTGCTCGCCGCGGTCGCGCTGGCCGTGACCACGACCGTCCTCATCAAGTCGGGCAAGCTGCGCTGGGCCTGGGTCACCGGCATCCCGCTGGCCTGGGACGTGGCCGTCACGTTCACGGCGGGCTGGCAGAAGATCTTCTCCGACAACCCGGCCATCGGCTTCTTCGCCCTCCGGGACAAGTACGCGGCGGCCATCGACAGGGGCGAACTCCTGCCGGGCGCCACGACCATGGACGACATGCACACGATCGTCACCAACAACACGGTCGACGGCGTGATCATGGCGATCTTCCTGCTGCTGGTCCTCACGGTCCTGGTCAACTGTGCCGTCGTCTGCGTCCGCGCCGTTCGCTCCCCGGCCCCTCTCCCCTCGACCGAGGCCCCGTACGTCGAGTCCCGCATCGACGAGGAGGGCTCCGAGAAGGAGCTGGTGGGGGCCCGAAGGTGACCGTCCGGAACTGGGTGCGTGGGGTCCGCTGGTACCTGCGGGAACTCACGGGAGAGGCCGAGTACGACCGCTACTGCGACCGTCACCGCCGACACCACCCGAAGGCCCCGCTCCCGACCCGCAGGGAGTACGACGCCCAGCGGACCCGGCGGAGAGAGGAACACCCGGAGGGCCGCTGCTGCTGAGAGCCGCGGCCTGCTGAGCCGGCCCAAGGTGCGTTGTCGGGTGCGGGGGCGTGGGGGCTGGTCGCGCAGTTCCCCGCGCCCCTGAAAAGCAGGGGCTACGCCCCATGCTTTTCACCCCGCAGCCCCGTGGCCTTTGAGGCCCGCAGGGCCTGGTCCTTTAGGGGCGCGGGGAACTGCGCGAGAAGCCCCACCGGACCCGCACCCGACAACGCACCCGAACCAACCCGAACCCACCCGGGGGCTGTTGCGCACCTACACCGGAGCCGCCGCGGTCTCCTTCTCTCCTTCGGCCTCTCCCTCGGCCTCCGCCGAGGCCGCCGCCTCCGCGCGGTCGCGGCGCTCCCGGCGGGCGAGGACGACATAGCCGACGGGAACGCCGAGGGCGAAGAGCCACCACTGCAGGGCGTAGGCGTAGTTCAGCGCGGCGTTCTCGTCGCCGGGGCTGCCCAGCTGTTGCGGGGTGTCGCCCTTAGGGTCGGGCGCGGTCTGCGCGAGATAGCCGCCGAGCACCTGGACCCCGAGGCGCTTCGCCTCCCGCTCGCTGTCGATCAGCATGATCTGCCGGTCCGGCAGGCCCTGGAGGTCCTTGATGCCGCTCGCCTCGGTCGTCTCGTCGGGCATCAGGCGCCCGGTGACGGTGACCTCGCCGGCGGGCGGGGCGGGGATCTCGGGGAACGCGCTCTGGCTCGGACCGTTCGCGGGGATCCAGCCCCGGTTGACGAGCAGCACCCTGCCGTCGTCGAGCACGAACGGGGTCAGGACGTGGAAGCCGACCTCGTCGTCGGCGTTGACCCGACGGCGGACGACGACCTCGTCATCGGTGTCGAACCGGCCCTTCGCGGTCACCGTGCGGTAGCGCTCGGCGCTGGTGACGGTGTGCCCGGGCGAGGTCAGCCGCTCCACGGGCACCGGCTTCGCGGCCAGCGCGTCGGCGACGAGCTGGTTCCGCGCGCTGCGCTCCTCGTAGCGATCCATCTGCCAGAAACCCAGCCTGACCATGGTCGGGATCAGGACGAGGGCGACCAGCGTGAGGATCACCCACTGCCGGGACAACAGGAAGCGGTACACCCCACGACCGTACAACTCGGTCGTGGGGCGTGTTCGGGCGGGTGCGCACTCGGAGGTGCTCAGACTTTGTCGACGATGCCCGCCTTCCCCTCGGCCCGCGCGCAGTGGGCACCGCAGTACCAGTGGCCGTCGACGTCGACGCCCTGGCCGATGATCTGCACCCGGCAGTGCTCGCAGATGGGGGCCATGCGGTGGATCGCGCAGGAGAAGCAGTCGAAGACGTGCACCGCGCCCTGGGCGTGGACCTCGAAGGTCATTCCGTAGTCATTGCCGCAAACTTCGCATCTCGCCATGCGCCACAGGGTGAGCCGTCGTCACCGCGTGGGCGAGCGGACGCCGGGCGAGTCGCCCGGCAATCACCCGTCCGTACGGGTCACTCGTCGGCGGGCGCGACATCGCGGAGCAACTGCCCGAACGCGGCCTCGTCCACCACCGGCGTCCCGTACTGCCGGGCCTTGACCACCTTCGACGTGTTCGAATCGGGGTCGTTGGTCACGAGCAGACTGGTCACCCGGGACAGGCTCGTCGCCACATGCAGCCCAGCCTCGATCGCACGGTCCTCCAGCAGATCGCGCTCGACCGACGTGTCCCCGGAGAAGGCGACCCGCATGCCCTGTTTGAGCGGTTTGCCGTCCTCGAAACGCCCGGGGTTGGGGTAGGGGCACGCGGGCCGCTTCCGCGCGGGCCGCCAACTGGTGGGCCGGTAGCCGCCGTAGCCGCCACCGTGGCCCGCCTGCTGGCCGATGCGGGGCGCGGCGGGGCTGTCCCGCCACTCGGTCAGCGGCCGGCACTCGTGCAGCGGCAGCCGTACACCGCTCGCGGCGGCGACCCGCAGACTCGGCCGGAACGCCTCCGCCAGCACCCGGGCGTCGTCCAGCGCGTGGTGCGCCCGCTGCTGCACGACCCCGAAGTGCGCCGCCAGCGACTCCAGCTTGTGGTTGGGCAGAGGCAGCCCCAGCTCCTTCGACAGTGCGATGGTGCACAGCCGTTGGCGCACCGGTGCCTCGGTCTCCGCGCGCGCGTACTCCCGGGCGATCATCGACCAGTCGAACACCGCGTTGTGCGCGACGAGCACGCGGTCCGCGAGCCGCGCGGAGAACTCCTCCGCGATCTCCTTGAACAGCGGCGCCCCTTCGAGCACATCACTCGTCAGCCCGTGGATCCACACCGGCCCCGGGTCCCGCTCCGGGTTCACCAGCGTGTACCAGTGGTCCTCGACCTCGCCCCGCGCGTCCAGTCTGTACACAGCCGCGGAAATTATCCGGTCGTCCCGGGCCAGCCCGGTCGTCTCCACGTCCACGACCGCGTACCCCTGTGGGTACGCGGCCGGCCAAGGCGCTTGCGACGCTGCGGTCGTGTGGTCTTCGAGCATGGTCCCTGAGGATACGGGCCCCGACTGACAGCTCGTTACCCGGCGCCGGAGCCGCACAAGTGACGGAGCGACAGCTGCCGCCCCGTCCCCCGGTTTGGTGGAGAACGCCAAGAAGCAAGCGCGTACCCCTGGAAATACTTGTCAGTAACAACGTCTAGCCCCCGTCGACCAGCGGTTCTACCGTGCCCCCATGCCGAACCTGCCCGATGTCGTGCTCTGGTCGATACCCGCCTTCGTGCTGCTCACCGTCATCGAGGTGATCAGCGTCCGGATCCATCCGGACGAGGATGCCGCGGGGTACGAGGCGAAGGACGCCGCGACGAGCGTCGGTATGGGGCTCGGGAGCCTCGTCTTCGACTTCCTCTGGAAGATCCCGATCGTCGCGATCTACACCGCGATCCACGAACTGACCCCGCTGCGCGTCCCGGTCCTGTGGTGGACGATCCCGCTGATGCTGCTCGCGCAGGACTTCTTCTATTACTGGTCCCACCGCGGCCACCACGTGATCCGGATCCTCTGGGCCTGTCACGTCGTCCACCACTCCAGCCGGAAGTTCAACCTCACCACCGCCCTCCGGCAGCCGTGGACGACCTGGACGGTCTGGCCCTTCTACGTCCCGCTCATCGCCCTCGGCGTGCACCCGGCCGCGCTCGCCTTCTGCTCCTCCGCCAACCTCGTCTACCAGTTCTGGATCCACACCGAGCGCATCGGGAAGCTGCCTCGCGCCTTCGAGTTCGTCTTCAACACGCCCTCGCACCACCGGGTCCACCACGCCTCCCAGGGCGGCTACCTGGACCGTAACTTCGGCGGCATCCTCATCGTCTGGGACCGGCTCTTCGGCTCGTTCGTCGAGGAGACCGAGCGGCCGGTGTACGGCCTGACGAAGAACATCGACACGTACAACCCACTGCGGGTCGCCACGCACGAGTACGTCGCCATCGCCAAGGACCTGAGGCGGGCGAACGGTTGGGGCGAGCGGGCGGGCCGGGTCTTCGCGGGCCCCGGCTGGAAGCCCGCACAGCCGATCCCGGCCCCCACCCCGTCCCCGAGCCCGACCCAGGCCCCGGCCCCGACCCTGCCCTCTTCCTCGTCCTCTACTTCGTCGTCCTCGCCTTCGTCTTCGTCCTCGTCCTCGAAGACCGTCGCGTGAGGCGGGGCAGGGAGTCCGTCCTCCTCATCGCCTTCGGGGTCGTCGCCGGCGTCGACCTCGGGTCCCTGGCCGCCGGGTTCGACGTGGGGCACCTCGTCGCCAAACCCCTGCTGATGCCCCTGCTCGCGGCGTACGCGTACACGCGCGGCGCACCCCGCCTGCTGATCGTCGCCCTGCTGTTCGGCTGGGGCGGCGACGTTCTGCTCCTCTCCGACGCCGAACCGGCCTTCCTCGCCGGGATGGCCTCCTTCGCGGCGGGACACGTGTGTTACCTCTTGCTGTTCGCCGGACTCGGCAGGGAGCGCACAGAACGCACAGAACGCAGAGTGCGCAGGGACCCTGGGCCCGGCCAGCCGGCGCACGCTGCCGCCTTCGGTGTCGCGTTCGGTGTCGCGTACGGCCTCGCCCTGGTCGTCGCCGTCGCGAGTCTGTGGCCCGGTCTGCCGGCCGAGCTGCGCCTCCCCGTCGCCGGGTACAGCGCCCTGCTGACCACGATGGCGTGGGGCGCCTCCCGGCTCGGGCTCGTCGCGGGGCTCGGCGGCGCGCTCTTCGTGGTGTCGGACATGCTCATCGCGACCGGCGTCGCCGAGTGGCCGCAGCCGCCCCGCCCCGACCTGTGGATCATGCTCACCTATCTGGCGGCGCAGTATCTGCTGACAAGGGGCGTCCTCGGTACCCCCGGCGCGCGCCCCGAGGGCACCCCGGCGGAGGGGGAGGTGTCCCGGCCCACGGTGTGACCGGCCCGCGCGGCGCACCCCCGCCGTGTGTCGCCCTCACCAGCGGATCGGCAGCGGCAACGCCGTCAACAGCGCCGACACCGCGACGACCGCGCCCAGCACCACCACCTCCGCGCGCGCGGGAGCGCATGCGTCGAGGGGATCGTCGCTCGCGCGGCGCAGCCGCAGCCGCGCCCAGAGGGCCAGCACGGCGACGCCGACCACGAGCAGGACCTTGGCGAACAGGGCGCGCCCGTACGCCGTCTCCGTGAGCTGGTCGAGGACCGTGCCCGGCGGCATCCGGCGCAGCGTGCTCCACACCCCGGTGGCGGTGACGGCGGCGAGCAGAACGGCGGCCACGCGCGCGTAGAGCCCCAGCAGCGCGGTGCCCCGCCCCGACGAGTGCCACGCGCGCGTGCGCAGGGTCCGCAGCACGTGCGGCAGCCCACCCGCCCACAGTGCCGCGCACGTCAGGTGAACCACGGTCAGGGCGGTGCCGACCAGCGGGTCGTGGTGGTCCGTGGTCGGGTGGGCGCGCAGTGCCTCCGCGACCACGACGGCGGCCAGGGGCAGCGCCTGGGCGGCCGGCCGACGGGACAGCGCCAGCAGACCGGCCGCCGCGAAGGCGTTGACCTCCAGGAGGGCGAGCTTGCCGTCCCGGGTCTCGTAGAGGCCGCCCACGTCGATGTCGGCGGGGGAGTCCGGCACCAGATTGCCCGTGGCCACGACCGAGGCGAGCCCCAGCGAGGCCAGGAGACCGGCCCCGGCGGCCCAGGGCGCCCAACTGCGCGGCGTCTGCCCGGGCGCGCCGGGCACCCGCCGCACCAGCAGCGCCACGAACAGCTCACCCGCCGGTACGCACAACGCCGCCAGCAGCACGGTCCGCAGCAGGGCGATCCCACCGGCCCCGGGTGCCCCGGCCTCACCGGTGCCGTCCAGCGCCACCCGGGGCCCCAACAGGGGTATCAGCGCCCCCGCGGCGACCAGGACGAGCATCACGGCGGCCCGCCAGGTCCCTCTCCCGGTCCGTTCTGACCGCCGCTCAGGCCCCTCCGTCTCCGCTTCCGTCGCTGCCGCTGTGCGTCTCGTCAGGTTCACCCCGGAAAGTTCACCAGCCCTACCAGAACAGGGCAAGTGCCGGAAAGCAATCGTCAGTTCGATATTTCGCCCATGTGTGCGGTTCCGGGCTGCGGGTGACTCAACGCCGGCTCGGCTCGACGCGACCCCAGCGCGCCTCGTCCGCTCCCCAGACCCCGGGCGGCCGTGTCCAGTCCTCCGGCCCGCCCTCGAAGGAGACCGGCGACCGCGCGTACCGCAGCCGTCCCAGCGGGCTGTCCCGCTCGGCGAGCCACGCCCCAGGGCCCTCGTAGCCCGCGTGCTCGTCACCGCTCCCGTGGCTGTCCGGGCCGGGCTCGACGTCGTCCGTCAACCAGGCCGCCGTACGCGCGAGCGCCAGCCGCACGACGCGACCGCCGCCCCCGTCCACCCGCTCGGAGAGCGCTCGCAGCACGGCCGCCGCCAGCAGATAGCCCGTCCCGTGGTCCAGCGCCTGCGCGGGCAGCGCGCCCGGCTGTTCCCGGGACCCCTCGACCGCCGCGATGCCCGTGGCCACCTGCACCAGACTGTCGAAGCCCCGCCGCCCCGCCCACGGCCCGTACGCGCCCCACGCCGAGAGCTGGGCCACGACCAGCCCGGGCCGCCGCTCGACCAGCGCCTCGGGCGACAGCCCGAACCGGTCGAGCGCGCCGGGCCGGTACCCGGTGACGACGACGTCCGCCTCCGCGAGCAGTGCCTCGAAGGCCTTGGGGTCCGTGGTCAGATCGAGCGTCGCCGACCGCTTCCCGAAACCGGTGTCGGCGTGCTGGTCGAGGATCTCGGGCATCCCCGGCGGGTCGATCCGCAGCACGTCCGCGCCCAGCAGGGCGAGCGTGCGGGTGGCGACCGGGCCCGCTATGACCCGGGTCAGGTCCAGGACACGCACCCCGGCGGTCGGCGCGGACACCTCCGCCCCGGTACCGAACACACACGCGCGTGACGCGTCGGCGCCGTCCCACCGCCGCCACTCGACCAGCGGACGCTCCCGCACGGCCGCCGCCTGCTCGTGCGCCGCCCACTCCTTCGGCGTCCGCAGGGCGAACGCCAGACCCCCGGCCGCGCACACGGCCTCCTCGACCTCCAGGGACGACCGTTCGGCGAGTGCCGACCCGACGGCGGGCACCCCCTCGTCAGGCAGCTCACCGACACGCACCCCCAGCGCGGACAGCAGCCGCTCCCGGTGATGCGGATAGTTCGCGTGCGTCCGCACCCAACCGTCCGCCGTCCGCCAGAACCGCGACAGCGGCGCGAAGTTGACCGGCGCCCGCCCGTCGACCAGCAGATGACGTTCACTCACGAAGGCGGTGCCGACCGCGCCGTCGTCCACCCGCACCCGGGGGACCTCGGCGAGCCCGGCCCGGCGCGCGCCCAACTCGGCCGCCGCCAGCGCGCACACCCCGACGCAGGTCCGCGCCAGCTCCCGTACCGGCAGCCGGGCGTCGAGCACCCCGCTCCGTACGACGGTCGAGACCCTCGGCAGCAGAGCGGGATCGCCGCCCAGGGCCGCCCACACACCATCCATGTCAGTCATGATCCGAACCTACGCAACGAAAGGGCCGGGCGGTGTACCACCGCCCGGCCCGACTTCCGTGGAGAGATCCCTACCTGGTCACCGCGTCCAGCGCGTCCGTGGTGCCGAAGCCGTAGAAGCCGTTGTAGTTCCTCGGCCCCTCGCAGACCGCGTCGACCTTGCCGTCCCCGTCGATGTCGTACGGGTCGGTGCAGGGCGTGGCGTCGGCCTGGGCGTACAGCAGCGCCTTGACCAGGGCGGCCGGAGCGTGCGGGTGGGTCGACTTGATCAGGGCCGCGACGCCCGCGACGTGCGGCGACGCCATCGACGTACCGGCCATGTAGCCCCACCTGCCGCCGGGCAGCGGGCCCAGGATCAGTCCGCTGGTGGCGGGCGGGGCCGGGGTCTGGAAGCGGGTCGAGTCGCCGCCGGGTGCGGCGATGTCGATCACGCCCAGACCGTGGTTGGAGAAGGACGACTTGATGCCCTTGGCGCCGGTCGAGGCGACCGTGACGACACCCGGCAGCTGGGTCGGGATGTCGAGGCACTCGGACGGGTCGATCACCCGGTCCGACGGCGTCGAGTCGTTGGGGGAGACCGGGTCGGTGATCTCGTCGGCCGCGAGGTCGTAGTTCTCGTTGCCGGCCGCGGCGACATTGACCGCGCCCTTCTTCTCCGCGTACTTCGTCGCCCGGGCCAGGGCCTCCACCAGCGCCTTCTGGTCCGGGTCGTTCTTGCAGTTGAAGTACCACGGGTCGGTGTAATAGCTGTTGTTGGTGACGTCCACACCGTGCTCGGCCGCCCACATGAAGCCGCAGACCACGGCCTCCGTGTAGAAGTAGCCGGCGGTGGTCGACACCTTGATGCCGGACACCTTCACCCCGGGCGCCACGCCCGTGACACCGACGCCGTTCTTCGCGGCGGCGATCTCACCGGCCACATGGGTGCCGTGCGCGCTTTCCGTGGGCCCCGGCCGCCAGGCCCCGTCGCTGGTGTCGGGCTTGCCCGTCACACAGTTGACGGAGGCGTCGCGGTCGAAGTTCGGCGCGATGTCCGGGTGCGTGTCGTCGACCCCGGTGTCGATGACGGCGACCGTGACATCGCGGCTGCCGAGCGACACCTCGTGGGCCTTGTCGGCCTTGATGGCCGGCAGGTCCCACTGCAACGGCTCCAGCGGGTCCTGCCCCTCCGCCGCCTCGACGTCCGCGACCTCCTCGGCGGTCAGCACCTTGGGGGTGCCCACGTCGGTGGTCGACTGGGCGGGCAGCGGCGCGGTGCGGGTGGCACCGGCCGACTGCACCCCGCGCACCTCACGGATCTCCGCGGCGAAGCCGGGGTTCGTGGAGTGGACGACCACGACCCCGATCCGGTCGTACGACGTCACGATCGTGCCGCCGGCCTCCGCGATCGCCTTCTTCACGTGCGCGGAGGGCCCGTGCCCGGCGCGCACGTTGACGACATAGCTGAGCCCGGGCGCGTCGGCCTGCCCGGCCGTTGCGGCCGATCCTGCCGACTCGGCCGCCGAGGCCGTGACGTTCGGTACGACGACCAGCGCGGTCGCCATGGCCATCCCCAGCGGGATCGCGGTCAGACGACGGGAGCGCTTGAGAGGCGCTGTCATGCTGTCTCCAGTTCGCCGTGGCTGCTCGCCGCTGCGGTTACTTGACGGCCTTCAGTGCGTTGACGATGCCGAACCCGTAGAAACCGTTGACGCTGGGGCTGCCTTCGCAAACCGCGTCCTGGACGCCGTCGCCGTTCTGGTCGTACGACGTCGGGCAGGCCTGCTCGTCCGCCTGGGCCTTCAGCAGCCACTGCAGCTGCTTCGGGGAGGCCCACGGGTGGGTGGACTTCAGCAGAGCGGCGACACCGGCGGCGTGCGGCGACGCCATGGAGGTGCCCTGGAGGTAGCCGTACTCGCCGTTCGGCATGGTGGACAGGATGCGGCCGTTCTTCGACGGCGTGTCCGGGATCTGGTAGCGGCTGTCGCCACCCGGGGCCGCGATGTCGACGACGCCGTTGCCGTACGTGGAGTAGAACGACTTCTCGTTCTTCACGCCCGTCGCGCTGACCGTGACGATGCCCGGCAGCTGGGTCGGCACGTCGAAGCACTCGCTCGGGTCGATGGTGCGCTCGACCGGCGTGGTGTCGTTCGGGCTGGACGCGTCCAGGATCGCGTCGGAGGCGAGATCGTGGTTGGAGTTGCCGGCCGAGGCCAGGTGCAGGGTGCCCTTCTTGGTGGCGTACTTCTGCGCCCGGTTCACCGCGTCGACGATGGCTTCCTGGTCCGGGTCGTCCACGCAGTTGTAGAGCCACGGGTCCACGTAGTAGCTGTTGTTCGTGATCTCCACACCGCGGTCGGCGGCGAAGACGAACGCGCAGACGACCGACTCGGCGTAGAAGAGGCCGCTGGCGCGGTCGGTCACGTTGATGCTGGAGACCTTCACACCCGGCGCGACACCGGCGACACCGACGCCGTTGCGGGCCGCGGCTATCTCACCGGCCACATGGGTGCCGTGGTAGTCCTGCGGGGTGTACGGCCGCCAGGAGCCCTCGCTGGTGTCCGCGACACCGCCGTTGCAGTTGGCGGACTGGGACTTGGAGAAGTTCGGCGCGAGGTCCGGGTGGGTGTCGTCGACGCCCGTGTCGATGACGGCGACCGTGACCTTCTTGCTGCCGTCGTCGATCTTGGCGGCCTTGTCGGCGCCGATCGAGCGCAGGTCCCACTGGTCGGCCTCAAGAGGCTCGGCGTCGGGGATGTCCGCCGAGGCGGCCTTCACCTTCGCGGCCTCCGCGCCCGTCAGCATGTCGACGGCGCCCAGGTCCGTCGTACCGGCGGGGGTCAGCGGCGAGGTCCGGGTGGCACCGGCGGACTGCACCCCACGCACCGCGCGGATCGTCGCACCGAACGCCGGGTCGGTCGAGTGGACCACGATCACGCCGATCTTGGCGTAGGTGACCACTATCTTGCCGTCGGCCTCGGTTATCGCCTTCTGCACGGAGGCGATCGTGTGCTTGTCCGTCTTCGTGTTCACGACGTACGACAGGTTCGGGCCCTCCGCGGTCGCGGCGGTGGACTCCGTGACCGGGGCCGCCGAGGCGACACCCGGCAGGAAACCGAGCGAGGCGGTCAGCGACAGGACGACCGGCACCGCGAGTGCGAGCTGTCGCCTGGAGCGCAGATGAGCCATGGGATCTCCACATCATCCTCAAAGAAACCGGCCCGAGACACACGGGTGCCCGGGCAGGTACATGACGTTGGTGGTGCAGCCCGAAGCTATCCCTGGTCGTCGCCGGCCAGCAATGACTTCACGGGCGGGAGGCCGAAGTAGAGGGGTAACCCTCGAAGTCACCGCACCTCCCGGCCGTTTCCCCACGGCCGTGTGCCGAACGTGTACGGCTCCCGCGGCGCTTTCCGAATCGGTTTTCGAAAGAAACACGCACGGTTGAACCGGTCCTCGTGCGCCGCCGTGACGTTGAGCAGGGAGCGCGAGCACGATCGCGCACCCGTCATCGAAGGAACAGAGCCGACCCCATGTCCGAACCCAGTCCGTCCCCCGATCCGACGGCGAAAAAGTCACCGCCCACCGTCGCGAAGGCGGCTCAGACGCGAGGAGACTCCGTGGCAACCGACGCACCGCCCCCAGCGAAGGCTGAGCATCACCTCCCCTCACCCGAGGAGTTCGCCGCGGTCCAGGAGAGCGCCGAGTTCGCCGAACTGCGCCGCTCCTACCGCTCGTTCGCCTTCCCGCTGACCGTGGGCTTCATCGCCTGGTACCTGCTGTACGTCCTGCTCTCCAACTACGCGGGCGACTTCATGGGCACCAAGCTCTTCGGCAACATCAACGTCGCCTTCATCCTCGGCGTCGCACAGTTCGTCACCACGTTCCTCATCGCCTGGTGGTACTCGAAGCACGCCGCCGCGAAGCTCGACCCCAAGGCCGAGGCGATCAAGTCCCGGATGGAGGGCGGCGCATGAGCTCCGTACAGCAGACGTTCCTCGCGGCCAACGAGGCGAGCCAGCACCGGCCGCTCATCATCACCCTGTTCGCGCTGTTCGTCCTGGCGACCCTCGGCATCACCATCTGGGCCGGCCGCCAGACCAAGGACGCCGCCGACTTCTACGCGGGCGGCCGCCAGTTCAGCGCCTTCCAGAACGGCCTCGCCGTCTCCGGCGACTACATGTCCGCCGCGTCGTTCCTCGGTATCGCGGGCGCCATCGCCCTCTTCGGCTACGACGGCTTCCTCTACTCCATCGGCTTCCTGGTCGCCTGGCTGGTCGCCCTGCTCCTGGTCGCCGAACCGCTGCGGAACTCCGGCCGCTACACCATGGGCGACGTGCTCGCGTACCGCATGCGCCAGCGCCCCGTGCGCACCGCCGCCGGTACCTCCACGATCGTCGTGTCGATCTTCTACCTGCTGGCCCAGATGGCGGGCGCGGGCGTCCTCGTCTCGCTGCTCCTCGGCATCACCTCCGACGCGGGCAAGATCCTCATCGTCGCCCTCGTCGGCATCCTGATGATCGTCTACGTCTCCATCGGCGGTATGAAGGGCACCACCTGGGTCCAGATGGTGAAGGCCGTGCTGCTCATCGGTGGCACGCTCCTCATTACGTTCCTGGTGCTGCTGAAGTTCAACTTCAACATCTCCGATCTGCTCGGCACCGCCGCCGAGAACAGCGGCAAGGGCGCCGCCTTCCTGGAGCCCGGCCTCCAGTACGGCGCGACCGGCACCTCCAAGCTGGACTTCATCTCCCTCGGCATCGCCCTGGTCCTGGGCACCGCGGGTCTGCCGCACATCCTGATCCGCTTCTACACGGTGCCCAACGCCAAGGCCGCCCGTAAGTCCGTGAACTGGGCCATCGGCATCATCGGCGGCTTCTACCTGATGACCATCGCCCTCGGCTTCGGCGCCGCCGCGCTGATCTCCCAGGACGAGATCATCGCCTCCAACCCATCGGGCAACACGGCCGCCCCACTGCTCGCCCTGCACCTGGGCGGCGTCGACTCGGCCTGGGGCGCGATCCTGCTCGCCACCATCTCGGCGGTGGCCTTCGCGACGATCCTTGCCGTGGTCGCCGGCCTCACCCTCGCCTCGTCGTCCTCCTTCGCGCACGACATCTACGCCAACGTCATCCGCAAGGGGCAGGCATCCGGCGCCGAGGAGGTCCACGCGGCCCGCTGGGCGACCGTCTTCATCGGCATCGTCTCCATCGGCCTGGGCGCCCTCGCCCGCGACCTGAACGTGGCCGGCCTGGTCGCCCTCGCCTTCGCGGTCGCGGCCTCCGCCAACCTGCCGACCATCCTCTACAGCCTCTTCTGGAAGAAGTTCACGACCCAGGGCGCGCTGTGGTCGATCTACGGCGGTCTCATCGTCGCCGTCGGACTGGTGCTGTTCTCGCCCGTGGTCTCCGGCGACCCGAAGGCGATGTTCCCGGACGTCGACTTCGCCTGGTTCCCGCTGAAGAACCCCGGCATCATCTCCATCCCGTTCGGCTTCCTCATGGGCTTCCTCGGCACGGTCCTGTCCAAGGAGAAGGCAGACGAGGCCAAGTACGCCGAGCTGGAGGTCCGCTCCCTCACGGGCACCGGCGCGCACTGATCCGGCCCACCGCGCACGGGGCCGCCGTAGATCCCTACGGCGGCCCCGCGTGCTGTCCGCGTCGTAGGGATCTACGGCGATTACTCGCCGCGTCTCGTGCGATCGGGCCGGTGATGTTGTCAGCGCGGTCACGTAGGCTCGCAGATGTCGAACGATTGTGATCCGCCGCGAGGGAGGGGGCCCACGTGCTCATCGACACCTACGGCCGAGTGGCCACCGACCTGAGGGTCTCGCTGACCGACCGGTGCAATCTGCGCTGTACGTACTGCATGCCCGAGGAGGGCCTGCAGTGGCTGGCCAAGCCCGACCTGCTCGACGACGACGAGATCGTCCGTCTCATCGACATAGCCGTCCGCGTCCTGGGAGTCGAGGAGGTCCGCTTCACCGGCGGTGAGCCGCTCCTGCGCCCCGGCCTGGTCGGCATCGTGGAGCGCGTGGCGGCCCTCGCCCCCCGCCCCCAGATGTCCCTGACCACCAACGGCATCGGCCTCAAGCGCACGGCGCCGGCCCTGAAGGCGGCCGGCCTGGACCGGGTGAACGTCTCCCTGGACACCCTGCGCCCGGACGTCTTCAAGACCCTCACCCGCCGCGACCGCCACCGGGACGTCCTCGACGGCCTCGAAGCCGCCCGCGACGCCGGTCTGACCCCGGTGAAGGTCAACTCGGTCCTGATGCCCGGCCTGAACGACAACGAGGCCCCGGACCTCCTCGCCTGGGCCGTCGAGCACGACTACGAGCTGCGTTTCATCGAGCAGATGCCCCTGGACGCCCAGCACGGCTGGAAGCGCGACGGCATGGTGACCGCCGGCGACATCCTGACCTCCCTGCGCACCCGCTTCGCCCTCACCCCCGAGGGCCAGGACGAACGCGGCTCGGCCCCGGCGGAACGCTGGCTGGTCGACGGCGGCCCCCACCGCGTGGGCGTCATCGCCTCCGTCACCCGCCCCTTCTGCTCCGCCTGCGACCGCACCCGCCTCACCGCCGACGGTCAGGTCCGCACCTGCCTCTTCGCCCGCGAGGAGACCGACCTGCGCGCCGCGCTGCGCTCCGGCGCCCCGGACGAGGAGATAGCCCGTATCTGGCGCCTGGCGATGTGGGGCAAGAAGGCGGGCGCGGGCCTCGACGACCCCTCGTTCGTCCAGCCCGACCGCCCGATGTCGGCGATCGGAGGCTGACAGCCGCGCCCCAGCCCCCTGTCCCTTGGGCGCTACCCCTTGGGCGCTTCCCACTTCTCCAGCTCGACGACATCCTTCAGAAAGCCCCGCACACCCAGGAACTGCGACAGATGCTCCCGATGCTCGTCGCACGCGAGCCATGTCTTGCGCCGCTCGGGCGTGTGCAGCTTCGGGTTGTTCCAGGCGAGCACCCAGACCGCGTCGGCCCGACAGCCCTTGGCCGAACAGATGGGGGAGGACGGATCGGAGCCGGGGACGTTGAGGATGTTCACACGTCGACCCTAGCCGCAGGGATCCGGCCGTAGAAAAGGCGACGCCGAGCAGCCACGGGGGGAGCTGCCCGGCGTCGGTCTGTCGCTCCGACGGGGGATGCGGAGCGCGTACGAAGTATGTCACGGGTAGGCCTCTGCCCGGCACAGGAACTACATGATTGATCTGAGCATTTCTTGAGCTTGGCGGGTGGCCGGATTCCGCTTCGTACGGACGGTCTCAGGGCCCGAGCTCAGGCCCGCTCGCGCGGCTCGCTCCGCCTGCCCGCCGCGCGATCGGCCGCGGGGTCGGTCGCAGGGTCGGTCGCGGAGTCCTCCGGGACGGATTCCGCGGGCGGCGTGATCATCGGTCGCATGGGCGCCCTCACGAACGTGGACGGCAGCGAGGGCGCGTTCTCCCGGCCCGCGTTGGCGATCACCACGGCGATGTACGGCAGCACCGCGCCGAGCACCAGCGCGACGACCGCGACGTGCCGTTCGACGTTCCAGAGGACCGCGGCGGCGATCACCGCGAGGGTGCGCACGGACATCGAGATGATGTAGCGACGCTGACGGCCGCGGACGTCCTCGGCGAGGCCCTGCCGGGCACCTGTGATCCGGAAGACCTCGACGTCGCTCTGCTTCCGCATCGCGTTCCACCACCCGCTCTGTATCGGACGCACCCCGGCCCGTGCCCCGCCCGTGTCCGCTCCAGGGAACGCGGTCCGGACAGGCTCAACGTTACGCCGCGTCTGCGTCGCCTACGAGACCGGGTCACCTTCCACGGAGAGTGCGCGAAATGCGCCGTAGCGCGTACAGCGCTGCCCGACATGCGGCGTACCGCAGGCGGGCCGACACTGGGCGTAATGCTCACGTCGAGCCGTACGAGGAGGCAGCCATGGGCTGGTTGTGGGCGATCATCGTGGGATTCGTACTGGGCCTGCTGGCCAAGGCGATCCTCCCGGGCAAGCAGCACAGCCCGCTCTGGCTGACGACGATCTTCGGCATGCTGGGCGCCGTCGTCGGCAACGCGATCGCACGCGGCTTCGGCGTCGAGGAGACCTCCGGCATCGACTGGAGCCGCCACATCTTCCAGCTGGTCGCCGCCATCGCCATCGTGGCCCTGGGCGACATGGCGTACATGGCAACCCTGGGCAAGAGAAAACAACGCACCTGAGCCCCGTAAGGGGCGCGGGGAACCGTGCGAGCAACCACAACGCAGCGGCACTCGCCGACTCACCCACGCCCCTACGGTGCCTAGGCCTCGGCGGCCACCTCGACCGCGGCCAGGTTCTTCTTCCCCCGCCGCAGCACCAGCCACCGCCCGTGAATGAGGTCCTCCGACGCCGGCACGGCGTCCTCCGCGGTGACCTTCACGTTGTTCACGTACGCCCCGCCCTCCTTCACGGTCCGCCGCCCCGCCGACTTGCTCGGCACCAGCCCGACCTCCGCGAGGAGATCCACGACCGGCGCCAGCTCGCTCACCTTCGCGTGCGGCAGCTCGGACAGCGCCGCGGCCAGTGTCTTCTCGTCCAGCTCCGCCAGCTCGCCCTGACCGAACAGGGCCCGGGACGCGGCGATCACGGCGGCCGTCTGCCGCTCCCCGTGCACCAGCGTCGTCAGCTCCTCGGCCAGCGCCCGCTGCGCGGCCCGCGCCTGCGGCCGCTCCTCCGTCTGCTTCTCCAACTCCTCAAGCTCCGTACGGGACTTGAAGGACAGGATCCGCATGTACCGGCTGATGTCCCGGTCGTCCACGTTCAGCCAGAACTGGTAGAACGCGTACGGCGTGGTCATCTCCGGGTCGAGCCAGACGGCGCCGCCCTCGGTCTTGCCGAACTTGGTGCCGTCCGCCTTGGTCATCAGCGGGGTGGCCAGCGCGTGCGCCTCCACCCCGGGCTCCAGCCGGTGGATCAGGTCCAGGCCGGCCGTGAGGTTGCCCCACTGGTCGCTGCCGCCCTGCTGGAGCGTGCAGCCGTACCTGCGGTAGAGCTGGAGGAAGTCCATGCCCTGGAGGATCTGGTAGCTGAACTCGGTGTAGCTGATGCCCTGGTCGGACTCCAGGCGGCGGGCGACGGAGTCCTTCGTCAGCATCTTGTTGACGCGGAAGTGCTTGCCGATGTCCCGCAGGAACTCGATGGCGGACAGGCCCTCGGTCCAGTCGAGGTTGTTGACCATGACGGCCGCGTTCTCGCCCTCGAAGGACAGGAACGGTTCGATCTGGCCGCGCAGCTTCCCGACCCAGCCGGCGACGGTCTCCGGGTCGTTCAGCGTGCGCTCCGCCGTCGGCCGCGGGTCGCCGATCAGGCCCGTCGCACCGCCGACCAGCGCCAGCGGCCGGTGACCGGCCTGCTGGAGCCGGCGCACGGTGAGCACCTGCACCAGATGTCCGACGTGCAGGGACGGCGCGGTCGGGTCGAAACCGCAATAGAACGTGACGGGACCGTCCGCGAGCGCCTTGCGCAAGGCGTCCTCGTCGGTGGACAGGGCGAACAGGCCCCGCCACTTCAGCTCGTCGACGATGTCCGTCACGGTTCTCGTGTCTCCTCGAGTGGGTCGCACCAGGTGAATCAGGTACGAGGTTATACGCCCTGGCTGACAGAACTCATATTGAAATCCGGCACCCGCAGGGCGGGCATCGCGGCCCTGGTGAAGTAGTCGCTCCACTCGCGCGGCAGCGTCTTCTCCGTGCGCCCCGCCTCCGTGGCTCGGCCCAGCAGGTCCACCGGCGACTCGTTGAACCGGAAGTTGTTGACCTCGCCCGTCACCTCGCCGTTCTCCACCAGGTAGACGCCGTCCCGGGTCAACCCGGTCAGCAGCAGCGTCGCCGGGTCGACCTCGCGGATGTACCAGAGGCAGGTCAGCAGCAGCCCGCGCTCGGTGTCCGCGACCATCTCCTCCAGGGAACGGTCCGCGCCGCCGTCCAGGATCAGGTTGCCGATCGTCGGCACCACCGGCAGGCCCGTCAGACCCGCGCTGTGCCGGGTGGTCGGCAGGTGCGCGATCTCGCCGCCGCTGATCCACTCGGTCGCCTTCAGCGGCAGCCCGTTGTCGAACACCGAGCTGTCGCCGCCGGAGGAGTGGGCCAGCACGAAGGGCGCGCATTCCAGGCCCGGCTCGTCCGGGTCGCTGCGCAGGGTCAGCGGCAGCTCGGTCAGCCGCTCGCCGATCCGGGTGCCGCCGGGCTTGCTGAACACCGTCCGGCCCTCCGCCGCGTCCCGTGCCGACGCCGACCACATCTGGTAGATCAGCAGGTCGGCCACGGCCGTCGGCGGCAGCAGCGTCTCGTACCGCCCGGCGGGCAGCGGCACCCGCCGCTCGGCCCAGCCCAGGCGCACGGCCAGCTCCGCGTCCAGGGCCGCCGGGTCGACGTCCTTGAAGTCCCGCGTGGAACGCCCCGCCCAGGCGGAACGCTTGCGGTCCGGGGACTTGGCGTTCAGCTCCAGCGTCCCGTTCGGCTGGTCGTGGCGCAGCCGCAGCCCGGTGGACGTGCCGAGGTAGCTCGACACCAGCTCGTGGTTGGCGAAGCCGTACAGCTCACGGCCGCCCGCCCGCGCGCGTGCGAAGGACTCGCCGAGGGCCGGCGCGAAGTCGGCGAACACCGCGGAGGAGGTCTCGGCGGGCGCGTCCGTGAAGTCGGGGGAGTGCCGCACCCCCGTGACCAGCGGCTGGGCGTCCTCGGCCGGACCGGCGCCGCGTGCGGCGGCCTCGGCGGCCCGCACCAGAGGCTCCAGCTCCTCGGCGGTGACGGCGGCCCGCGACACGACGCCGGAGGCGGTGCCCTCCTTGCCGTCGACGGTGGCGACGACGGTCACCGACCGGCCCCGGGTGACCCCGTTCGTGGTCAGCGCGTTGCCGGCCCAGCGGAGGTTCGCCGTCGAGTACTCGTCGGCGATCACCACACAGCCGTCGGCCCGGGAGAGTGCGAGGGCCCGCTCGACGATCTCGTGCGGCTTGTGCGCCTTGCTGTTGCGCGCGCTCATCGACCGGCCTCCTGCGTGGTGTTCAGGCTGTGCTCGCCCGGGGGACGACCCCCGGACCCCCAGCAGATCCCGTGGTGCGCGCTCATCGACCGGCCTCCTGCGTGGTGTTCAGAATGTTGACGCCCTTGAAGAGGGCCGACGGGCAGCCGTGCGACACCGCGGCGACCTGACCCGGCTGGGCCTTCCCGCAGTTGAACGCGCCGCCCAGGACGTAGGTCCCCGGCCCGCCGACGGCCGCCATGGAGCCCCAGAAGTCGGTCGTCGTCGCCTGGTAGGCGACGTCCCGCAGCTGCCCGGTGATCCGGCCGTTCTCGATCTTGAAGAACCGCTGCCCGGTGAACTGGAAGTTGTACCGCTGCATGTCGATGGACCACGACCGGTCCCCGACGACGTACACGCCCCGGTCGACCCCGCCGATCAGATCCTCCGTCGACATCCCGGCCGGATCGGGCTTCAGCGACACATTGGCCATGCGCTGCACCGGAACGTGCCCGGGGGAGTCCGCGTACGCACAGCCGTTGGAGCGGCCGAGGCCCGTCAACTTCGCGATGCGGCGGTCGAGTTGGTAGCCGACCAGGGTGCCGTCGCGGACGAGGTCCCAGCTCTGGCCGGCCACGCCCTCGTCGTCGTACCCGATGGTCGCCAGACCGTGCTCGGCGGTGCGGTCACCGGTGACGTTCATCAGCTCGGAGCCGTACCGGAGCTTGTCGAGCTTGTCGAAGGTGGCGAAGGACGTGCCGGCGTACGCGGCCTCGTAGCCGAGCGCCCGGTCCAGCTCGGTGGCGTGGCCGATGGACTCGTGGATGGTCAGCCACAGGTTGGAGGGATCGACGACCAGGTCGTAGACGCCCGCCTCGACGCTCGGCGCCCGCATCTTCTCGGCGAGCAGCTCCGGGATGCGCGCCAGCTCGTCGTCCCAGTCCCAGCCGGTGCCCGTCAGGTACTCCCAGCCGCGCCCGACCGGCGGTGCCAGCGTCCGCATCGAGTCGAACTCGCCGCTGGACTCGTCCACCGACACGGCGGTCAGCGACGGGTGCAGCCGTACCCGCTGCTGGGTGGTGACGGTCCCCGCGGTGTCCGCGTAGAACTTGTTCTCGTGGACGGTGAGCAGCGAGGCGTCGACGTGGTTGACCCCGTCGGCCGCCAGCAGCCGCGTGCTCCAGTCCGCCAGCAGCGCGGACTTCTCCTCGTCGGGGACGGTGAACGGGTCGATCTCGTACGAGGAGATCCAGGTCTTGTCCGCGTGCACCGGCTCGTCGGCGAGTTCCACCCGCTCGTCCGAGCCGGCGGCCTTGATGACCTGCGCGGAGAGCTTGGCCATGGCCACGGCCTGCGAGGCGACCTTCGCGGCGGCGTCCATCGTCAGGTCCACCCCGGACGCGAACCCCCAGGTCCCGCCGTGCACCACCCGCACCGCGTACCCGAGGTCGGTCGTGTCCGACGATCCGGCCGGCTTCGCGTCCCGGAGCCGCCAGGACGCGCTGCGCACCCGCTCGAACCGGAAGTCGGCGTGATCGGCGCCGAGGGCACGGGCGCGGGCGAGCGCGGCGTCGGCCAATGCCCTCAGCGGTAGTGCCGTGAAGGCTTCGTCGATGGAATGAGGCACCGAGGTCTCCCTGTTGCCGAACGGTGGTGGTGGCCTGTCGGGTCCGATCATGTCGCGCCCACGGGCGGCCGGACCACATCTTTCCGGCTGCGGCCGGCCGGCTTTCTGTAGGGACCCCACAGTGACTCCCCCGAGCCACTGTCACAGCTGGAATGCCCGCCGGAAGAAGCGGACCGATAGGTTTCGAGGGAAGGCGCCTGCCGTCCAGGCATGTGGGCAGGCGTTCAGACCGCTAAGGAAAGGGTGATCCGTTGAGCCGCTCGGTTCTCGTCACCGGAGGCAACCGGGGCATCGGCCTCGCCATCGCCCGCGCGTTCGCCGACGCCGGCGACAAGGTCGCCATCACCTACCGCTCGGGGGAGCCGCCGGCCGGCTTCCTGGCCGTCAAGTGCGACATCACCGACTCCGAGCAGGTGGAGCAGGCCTACAAGGAGATCGAGGCCGAACACGGCCCGGTCGAGGTCCTGATCGCCAACGCCGGCGTCACCAAGGACCAGCTCCTGATGCGTATGTCCGAGGAGGACTTCACCTCGGTCATCGACACCAACCTCACCGGCACCTTCCGCGTCGTCAAGCGCGCCAACCGCGGCATGCTGCGCGCCAAGAAGGGTCGGGTCGTCCTCATTTCCTCGGTCGTGGGCCTCTACGGCTCGCCCGGCCAGGCCAACTACGCCGCCTCCAAGGCGGCCCTGGTCGGCTTCGCGCGCTCCCTCGCCCGTGAGCTGGGCTCGCGCAACATCACCTTCAACGTCGTCGCCCCCGGCTTCGTCGACACCGACATGACCAAGGTGCTCACCGACGAGCAGCGGGCGGGCATCGTGCAGCAGGTGCCGCTCGGCCGGTACGCGCAGCCCGAGGAGATCGCCGCGACGGTGCGGTTCCTCGCCTCGGACGACGCCTCGTACATCACTGGAGCCGTCATCCCCGTAGACGGCGGACTGGGAATGGGTCACTGATCACCATGAGCGGAATCCTCGAGGGCAAGCGCGTCCTGATCACCGGTGTGCTGATGGAGTCCTCCATCGCCTTCCACACCGCCAAGCTGGCCCAGGAACAGGGCGCCGAGATCATCCTCACGGCCTTCCCCCGGCCCACGCTGACCGAGCGCATCGCCAAGAAGCTCCCCAAGCCCACCAAGGTCATCGAGCTCGACGTCACCAACGACGAGCACCTCGGGCGCCTGGCCGACATCGTCGGCGAGGAGCTGGGCGGTCTCGACGGTGTCGTCCACTCCATCGGCTTCGCGCCGCAGGACGCCCTCGGCGGCAACTTCCTGAACACGCCCTTCGAGTCCGTCGCCACCGCGATGCACGTCTCGGCGTACTCCCTGAAGTCGCTGACCATGGCCTGCCTGCCGCTGATGCAGAACGGCGGTTCGGTCGTCGGTCTGACCTTCGACGCGAAGTTCGCCTGGCCGCAGTACGACTGGATGGGCCCGGCCAAGGCCGCCCTGGAGGCCACCAGCCGTTACGTCGCCCGGGACCTGGGCAAGCAGAACATCCGCTGCAACCTGGTCTCCGCCGGTCCTCTCGCCTCCATGGCCGCCAAGTCCATCCCGGGCTTCGGCGAGCTGGCCGCCGTGTGGGACGACCGTTCGCCGCTGGAGTGGGACCTCAAGGACCCCGAGCCGGCCGGCCGCGGTGTGGTCGCCCTGCTCAGCGACTGGTTCCCCAAGACCACCGGCGAGATCATCCACGTGGACGGCGGGCTGCACGCGATCGGCGCGTGAGCGTCGCCGCTCCACGCTCCGCCACGGTTCGAGGGCGCGCATCCATTCGGGTGCGCGCCCTCGGCGTACTCCTGTCCGCCGGGATCATCACTCGTTCGGCTCATCCGGCGGGCCTACGGGACCGGTTGCCGCGCACGCTGGACGTGCACCGCTCAGCCACTCGGCCGAGGAGGTCCCCCTTGTGCGCATCTCCCGCAGCATCGCCCCAGCTGTCGTCGCCCTGGTTCTCGTCCTCACCCTCCCGTCCGAATCGGCACCGCACGCGCGCGAGGAGGCCGGGCAGCGGCACACGCGCGTAGTGGTGGACGACAAACCCGAAGAGCGCGATTCGTTCGGGGCGGCCTGCTACAGCACCGTCACCGGTTCCCAGGTGGTCGGGTACTGCTTCAACCCCCACTCGGTCATCGACCACGTCCGTCTGCACATCGAGTGCGCGCGGTGGTGGGACATCGACAGCGACAGCGCCGCGGTCGAGACCGCTCCCGCGCGGACGGTACGGCTCACCGGCCGCTGCTGGAAGGAGGTCCGCTCGGTGTGGTTCAGCCACCAGCGGGGGGAGGGCTGACAGCGGGCGGAGGGCCGACCCGGCCGGGACGGCAGTGGAACGGATAGCCGGCCGCCTCCGCCGCGGCGGTCCGCGCGTCACCCGCGCGGATCGCGTCCACCAGCCGGGCGTGGTCCAGGTACGCCTCCGGCGTCAGCTCCTCGCCCACGTCACCGCGCAGCCAGTCCCGCAGGACCTCGCCCAGGTCCGCGTAGACCGTCGTCACGACGTCGTTGTGGGACGCGGCCACGACCGCCATGTGGAAGGTCGCGTCGGCGGCCACGAAGGCCTCCGTGTCGCCCGAGGCCCACGCCTGCTCGCGGCGCGCCAGGAGCGCGTCGAGCTGTCTGAGGTCCTTGTCGGTGCGCCGCTCGGCCGCCAGCTTCGCCGCGCTCGACTCCAGGGCGGAGCGCAGCTCGGCGATGTGGCTCGGGTCGGCGTCCGCGAAGCGGCGGTGCATCACGCCCGCGAGCTCGCTGGTCGCGACGACGTAGGTGCCGGAGCCCTGGCGGATGTCCAGCAGGCCGTTGTGCGCGAGCGCGCGGACGGCCTCACGGACGGTGTTCCGGGCGACGCCCAGCTCCTCGACCAGCTCGGGCTCGGTGGGGATGCGTGAGCCGACGGGCCACTCGCCCGAGGTGATCTGGTTCCGCAGCGCGGCGATGACCTGCTCGGACAGCGCCGATCGGCGGGGATGGCTCAGCGGCATGGCACACCTTCGCACGAAGTGACCGGCCGGGAGCAGCCGACCCATGGACAACCAATCATCCTATGATTCTATGATGGGTGCCATGGTGAGCGAGGAGACTTCGACGACCTTCACACCGGAGCGGGCACCGTCCGGAACACCCGTGTCCGACCGCGCCGCGGCCGATCCCCCGGCGTCCTCCACGCGCGCGTGGACGACCCGCCTGATGGTCGTCGGCATCGTCCTGACAGCCCTCAACCTCCGCCCCGCCATCACCAGCCTCGGCGCCCTCCTCGAAGAGGTGCGCGCCGGGCTCGGCATGAGCGGCACCGTCGCCGGGCTCCTCACCTCCGTGCCCCCGCTCTGCTTCGCCCTCTTCGGCGTCATGGCGCCCCGGCTCGCCCGCCGGTTCGGTCCGGCCACCGTCGTCTGCGCGGGCATGGCCGCCGTCGCCGCCGGCCTGCTGATACGGCCGTACGTCGGCGGCACGGCCGGATTCGTGGCCGCGAGCGCCCTCGCCCTGATGGGCATCGCCGTCAGCAACGTCCTGATGCCGGTCATCGTCAAGCGCTGGTTCCCCGACCGGGTCGGCTCCATGACGGGCCTCTACTCCATGGCCCTGGCCCTCGGCACCTCCTCCGCCGCCGCCGTCACCGTGCCCATGACCGAGGCGCTGGGCGGGAGTTGGCGGACCGGGCTGGCGGTGTGGGCGCTGCTCGCGACGGCGGCCGTGGTGCCGTGGCTCCCCTCGCTCCGGGACCGCGACCGGGGCGCGCGCCCCGCGGAGCACCCCGGGGGAGCGTCGCGCACCGCGCGCGAGGCGGCGCCCGCCCTGCGGATCACCCGGAGCCGTACCGCCTGGGCGCTCGCCGTCTTCTTCGGCCTCCAGGCGACCGCCGCCTACATCGCGATGGGGTGGATGGCGCAGATCTTCCGCGACGCCGGGGTCCCGGCCGGCACGGCGGGGCTGCTGCTGGCCGTCACCATGGTGATGGGCGTGCCGCTGGCCTTCGTGATCCCCCGGCTCGCCACCCGCCTGCCCCACCAGGGGCCGATCGTGGTCGTCCTGGGCGTCTGCGGCCTCCTCGGGTACGGCGGCCTGCACCTCGCCCCGGCGGAGGGCGCCTGGGCGTGGGCGGTGCTGATCGGTATCTCCAACTGCTCCTTCCCGCTCGCGCTCACCATGGTCGGCATGCGGGCCAGGACCGGCGCGGGCGTCGCTCAGCTGTCCGCCTTCGCGCAGAGCACGGGCTACCTGATCTCCATCCCCGGCCCGCTCCTCGTCGGCGTCCTCTACCAGCACAGCGGCGGCTGGGGCCTGCCCCTCGCCCTCATGGCCGCCCTGATGCTCCCGCAGATCGCCGTGGGCGTCCTGGCGGGCCGCGACCGGGTGGTGGAGGACGAGGCGGCCCGCTGAGGCGGACCCGGCGCCCCCACCCGGGGACAGGGGTGCGAGACTGGGCGCATGCCAGTGCTCGACCCGAACCCCCAGAACGGCCAGAAGAAGATGCTCCTGGTCTTCGGCTCGTTCCTCGCCATCTTCGTCGTCATCGGGATCATCGCGGCCATCGCGTCACCCTGACCGCTCGGACCCCCGGTGGTGGGGATAACCCCCCGTCCCCTAGGGGGCGAGTCTCAGGGTGAAGTGGGTGGATCACCGGATGGGGCTGACCGCCCCCGTTCCGTAACGTCGAGATCGTGGCCGCAGGGGACCCGCGAGGGCCCACGGAGGACCCGGCCACGAGGACTCGCAGACCACGGAGGCGGCATGTCGGCCCGTACGCACCCCCGGCCCCACCCAGCGCCCACGAGCGGCGTCGGCGTCCGCCTCCCCTGGTGGGCGGTCGCCCTGCCCGCCCTCGCCTTCGTCACGCTCCTGCTGCTGATCTCGGACCCCGCGCAGGCCCAGGCGGCGAGCGGAGACCCCGTGATCGCCGACCTCCTGGAGCGCATACGGAACGCCCTGGCGAGCCACACACCGTGACGAGCGTCCGGCCCACCGGAAGCACATGTACCGGTGTCGGGTATCCGCACTTCAACTCCCTGCGCCCCGTGGCCTGTTTCGTGCGAAGCTGGGACGCATGAGCGTCGCAGAATCCCGCAGGATTGTCCTCTTCCGGCATGCGAAGGCCGACTGGCCCCAGGTTTCCGACCACGAGCGGCCGCTCGCCGACCGGGGCCGCATGGACGCCGCCGTCGCCGGGCGCAAGTTGGCCGACTCCGGAATCCCCTTCGACCTTGCCCTCTGCTCCACCGCCGTCAGGACCCGCGAGACCTGGAAGCTGGCCGTTCATGAACTGCCCGAGCGGCCGAAAACGGTCTACGAGGAGCGGATCTACGAGGCCTCGCCCGGTGAGTTGATCGCCCTGCTCAACGAAACCCCGGACGACACGCTGAACGTCGTGCTGATCGGCCACAACCCCGGAATCCAGGGCCTCGCCGACATCCTCGCCGGCAGTTCCGAGGGCGACGCACGCGAGCGCATGAACCGCCACGGGTTCCCGGCCGCCGCCTTCGCCGTGCTCACCTTCGAGGGAGCCTGGAAGAGCCTGGAACCGGGCGTGACCACCCTGGCCGACTACTGGGCGCCCACCGAGTAACTCCGTCGCGTAGCCGACCCCCGGCACGCGGGACCCGGCACGACAGGGGCCCGGCACCATCTGGTGCCGGGCCCCTGTCGTGCGCCTCGTCTCGTCTCGCCCTACTCGCCCTACTCGTCGTGCGTGTCCGCCGCCTCGACCTCTTCACGGGTCACCCCGAGGAGATACAGCACGGTGTCGAGGAAGGGGAAGTTCACCGCGGTGTGCGCGGCCTCGCGCACGACCGGCTTGGCGTTGAAGGCGACGCCCAGACCGGCCGCGTTGAGCATGTCGAGGTCGTTCGCGCCGTCGCCGATCGCCACGGTCTGGGCCAGCGGGACCCCCGCCTCGGCGGCGAACCGGCGCAGCAGCCGTGCCTTGCCCGCCCGGTCCACGATCTCGCCCACGACCTTGCCGGTGAGCTTGCCGTCGACGATCTCCAAGGTGTTGGCCTGCGCGAAGTCGAGGCCCAGCCGCTCCTTCAGGTCGTCCGTGACCTGGGTGAACCCGCCCGAGACGACACCGACTTGGAAGCCGAGCCGCTTCAGTGTACGGATCAGCGTGCGCGCGCCCGGGGTGAGCCGGACCTCGCTGCGCACCTTCTCCACGACCGAGGCGTCCAGCCCCTCCAGCAGCGCCGCGCGCGCGTGCAGCGACTGCTCGAAGTCCAGCTCGCCGCGCATCGCCTTCTCCGTGACCTCGGCGACCTCCTTCTCGCATCCGGCGTGCGCCGCGAAGAGCTCGATCACCTCGTCCTGGATGAGCGTGGAGTCCACGTCCATCACCACCAGCCGCTGGGCCCGGCGGTGCAGCCCCGCCGCGACCACGGCGACGTCCACGCCGAGCGCCACCGACTCGGTGACCAGCGCGGTCCGCAGCGTCTCCGGCTCCGTGCCGGACACGGCGAACTCCACTGCCGTGACCGGGTACTTGGCGAGCCGGAAGATACGGTCGATGTTGCCGCCGGTGGCCGTGATCCGGGCGGCGATCCGGGCGGTGGACTCGGCGGTCAGGGGGTGGCCGAGCACGGTGACGTGGGAGCGGCCGAGACCGCGGGGCCGGTTGTCGCCCAGGCCGGAGATGATCTCCGCCTGCATCTTCATCGACTCGGCCCAGCTGTGCACGGTCGCGCGCAGGTCGCCCTCCTGCCCGGCGGGCGGCTCGGTCACAAGCGCGCACAGCACGATCCGGCCACGGGTGACGACCTGCTCGATGTCGACCACGTCGACGGAGTACGCGGCGAGGGTGTCGAACAGCCCGGCGGTGATTCCCGGCCGGTCCTTGCCGAAGATCTTGACGAGGAGGGTGGGGATGTCAGAGGAGGTCTGCGAAGCGCTCATGATGTGCCAACCGTATCCGGCGCCCTGTGCCTTTTGCCCCTGAGGTCCGCCCAGCGGACGGAGAACACTGGGTTACAAGCGGCTGAAGCGCACCGGGATCCCGCACGACACCTCGGAGGCCGACCTCCGCTCGAGCACGGCTCCTGGCCCGCAGGGGCGCGGCCGGGCGGTCGCCGCAGGCCGGAGCGCATGCCTGACGTGGCTCCGTACGTGCCTCCGGCCCCGCCTCGTGCGGCCCCGTTCGTGGCCGGGGGCCCGTCCGGCTGACCGTGCCACCCGTAAGGGGCCGGTCGGGCCGACCCAGCCACTGTAGGGCGCCCGTCCGGCCCACCCCCGCCGCTGGAAGCAGGGGCCCGTCTGCCGACCCGCCGCCGCGGAGGGCCTGGCGGCGTGACTCCGCCGCGGAGGGTCTGCCCGGCGTGACTCCGCCGCCGTTGGGCACGACTGGCTGACCCCGCTCCGTCCGGCTGGAGGCTCCGTGCCCCGCGGGGCCAATCGCCCCCGGCCCCGGAGGCATGTCCCCGCGACTCTCTCGGGGCCTCTCACCGCCCGCGTGGGCCTCGCGGCGGGGGCGGCCTCTCCTCCGGTGGAGGCGGCGGTGCAGGCCAGGTGCCTGATCCTGATCCTGAACGCGACCCTGATCCCGAGCCCGTCCCTGATCCCGAGCCCGTCCCAGATCCTGATCCCGACCCTGATCCTGAGCCCGTCCCGGACCCAGAACCAGCCCCCGAGCCCGGCCGCTGCCCCGGCCGTCGGGGCGGCGGTGTGAACCGCCGGGCCACCGTGGGCGCCCCGTACACATCGGGAGGCTCCGGTACACCCTCCGACGCTGAGCCCCCGGAGCCCCCCGCACCCCGCCCGCCCCCTCCTTGCCTGCCCCGGCTCTCCCCGCCCGACCCGTCGCCGTCCCGCCCAGCCGACCCCGGCCCGGACTGGCGACGCTCCCCGTACTCCCCGTACTCCCCGGGCCCCCGGAAACCCCGAGCCCCCGGCGCCCCCTGAGCCCCAGGCGTCCCCAACGGCCCCCGCAGCTCCTCCGGCAGTCGCAGGTACGGATTGGTGTCCGGGTTCGGCGGGCGGTACGGCGTAGCGGGCGTGTACGGTCCGGACGGCGTGCCGACTCCGTGGGACCCGGCGGTCGCCGCCGCCCCGCCCGCACCTCCGTCCCCACGAGCCAACGGCGACGCCCGCAGCCCGGCTGCCCGTGTCGCGCAGGCCAGTACCGCTCCGACGGCCCCCGCCCCGGCACCCCACAGCGCGCCCAGCACCACCGCCGTCGCCGCCCGGCCCCGCAGCTCCACCCCCGCGTCGAACGCGTCGATGCCGAACAGAGCCAGCGAGGCGTCCACCGAAACCTGCGTCAACCACACGAGCAGCGGCAGTGCCACCGCCGTCGCGACCCCCAGCCGAAGCGCGCAGCGCCCGATGAAGCCGAGCACGCTCCCGCCCCGTGCATCCGCACCGGACACACCTCCGGCAGCGGCGGCAGCCGGCCCCCGTACGAACGGCGTACGCACGGCGGTCAGCACCCCCGCGTACAACATCATCAGCGCCGCCGCGAGGCCGAGCAGCCAGAGCCGCCCGTCCAGTTCGGCGAGGCGGCCGAGGGTGACGGGTTCGCTCGCGTCGACGCGCAGCAGTTCCCCGAGCGGGTCCGGCAGGAGGTCGGCCAGCCCCCCGGTCGCGCCGCCGTCCCAGGGGACGAGGAGGCCGAGGGTGACGCCCAGCCAGACCCCGTTCGGAGCGCCGAGGAGGGCCGCGCCGGCGATCCGCCTCGGGTGGGGGTCGCCGACCGCCGCGTACACCGCCGCGGCAAGCCCGGCCAGGACCGCCACCAGGAGCACCGTGACCATCGCGGACACGGCGGGCCGTACGACCCGGTGCATCCAGTCGAGTCCGGGCGGCAGGGGAGTGCGGCGCGAGGCCAGCAGGGCGATGAGCAGCACGCCGAGGCACCAGGTCAGGCCGCCGAGGACGGTCGGCACGGTGTCGACCGTGAAACCGACCTTGGCCTCGGTCGCGGCGAGGTCGCCCAGCCGGTCCGGCAGCAGACCGCCGCCCAGGTCGCCGAGGTCGCCGAGCCCGGGGATCTCGACGTTGTCGAGGTCGCCGCCGCCCGGCAGCTGTTCGTCGATGCCGAGGCGGCTGCCGTCGAGGGTGATGACCGCGTTGCCGGCCCAGGCCAGCCCGCCCATCAGGGCCACGAACAGCGCGAGCACCGCGCCCGCGCGCGCGATGAGTTCGCCGACCGGGACGACAACTCCCGTGCCGCGCAAGGAGCGTAGGAAGAACCAGGACAGCAGGAGCGCACCCACGAGGCTGACACCCAGTGGCGTGATCTCGATGGCGGTGGTCGCCTGAGCCCCTTCCAGGCCCATCACGGACACATCGCCGGACGGGGTCACCGACCCACCCGCCCCGAGTGCCACAACCGCCGCGGTCATGGGCCCGAGTTGGCCCGCCGCGTCGGCGCCCAGCAGATGCAGACCGAGCGCCGCCGCACCGGCCATGCCGATCAACGCCCAGCTCACCGCCGCGATCGCGGAGAACACCACGTCCCCCCACGGCACGCGCCTGCCATGGTCAACATACCGGTCGCTCATGGTCGGACCCCCCGATCCGCATCGCGGTGTTGCACCGCTGATGTCCCCCTCGTGGGGGATTACCACTCTCCGGCCCGGTTTCAACCCCGTCAACGGGACGGGGAGATGCCCTCGTACGTTCTCTTCACAAGGCCCGACTTTCGGTCAGGGGGCCGAGCCTGAAATAGTTCCCCCCGATGTTCGACATCCCTAGACTCCCTGTGATGGGGGTAATTCGGGGGACAACTCAGTGGGGCATGGAGTGCCGGAACTCGTACTGGAATTGAACGGACAAACCTGGACGCTCGATCCGTCCAGGGCATACACCCTCGGACGTGATCCGCAGGGGGACATCGTGTTCGACGACGCCAGGGTGTCCTGGCGTCACGCCACGATCAGCTTCGGCGGCCGTAGTTGGGTGATCGAGGACCACGGCAGCACCAACGGCACCTTCGTGCAGGGGCAGCGGATCCACCAGCTGGAGATCGGCCCTGGCTCGGCCGTGCACCTCGGCAACGCGACCGACGGACCGAGACTCAGCCTCTCGGGCACCGCCGCGTCCGTCGCGCAGCCCCAGCAGCAGCCGTACGCGGCGCAGGGCGCGAGCGCCGGATACGCCGGCCAGCAGACCCCGCAGCCGCAGGCGCCGCAGGCGGGCTGGCAGCAGCCGCCGGCGGCACAGGTCCCGCAGCAGCAGGGCTTCCCGCAGCAGGGCCCCGGTGGTGGCGCGGGGGCGCCGCCGGTCTACGGCGACCGCAGCCCGACCACGTTCCACCAGCTGGCCCTCGGCCGGGTGATGCGGATCGGTCGTGCGCTGGAGAACGAACTGGTGGTCTCCGACCTCCAGGTCTCGCGTCACCACGCCGAGTTCCACGCGACGCCCGACGGGCGCTTCGAGATCCGCGACCTCGGCTCGCACAACGGCACGTTCGTCAACGGTATGCCGATCGCCAAGGGCGGCTCGGCCCTCCTCGGCCCGAACGACATCGTCGGCGTCGGCCACTCGACGTTCCGTATCGTCGGCGACCGACTCGAAGAGTTCGTCGACACCGGTGACGTCTCCTTCTCCGCACGCCATCTGACGGTCACCGTCGACGGCGGCAAGCAGATCCTGAAGGATGTCTCCTTCGGTGTCCCGGAGAAGTCGCTCATCGCGGTCATCGGACCGTCCGGTTCCGGCAAGTCCACCCTGCTGAAGGCGCTCACGGGCTACCGCCCGGCCAACCAGGGTGACGTCCTCTACGACAACCGGAACCTGTACAAGCAGTTCGCCGAGCTGCGGCAGCGCATCGGTCTGGTCCCGCAGGACGACATCCTGCACAAGGAGCTGACCGTCAAGAAGGCCCTCAAGTACGCGGCCAAGCTGCGCTTCCCGGCCGACACCACGGCCGCCGAGCGCGACGCCCGGATCGACGAGGTGCTGCGCGAGCTCAAGCTCGACATCCACAAGGACAAGAAGGTCACCTCCCTCTCCGGCGGCCAGCGCAAGCGTGTCTCGGTCGCCCTGGAGCTGCTGACCAAGCCGTCGCTGATCTTCCTGGACGAGCCGACCTCCGGCCTCGACCCGGGCATGGACCGCGACGTCATGCAGCTGCTGCGCGGCCTCGCCGACGACGGCCGTACGGTCCTGGTGGTCACCCACTCGGTGGCCGAGCTGGCGATCTGCGACAAGCTCCTGGTGATGGCCCCGGGCGGTTCGGTGGCGTACTTCGGTCCGCCCGAGGAGGCCCTGAACTTCTTCGGCTACGAGACCTGGGCCGACGTCTTCTCCGCCTTCGAGAACTACCGCGACTACGACTGGGCGGGCCGCTGGAAGGGCTCGCAGCACTACCAGATGTACGCCGCGGACATCGACGCCGTCGCCCCGCAGTCGGTGCACATGCCGCCGCCGCAGGCGATGCGTCCGCCGAAGCCACAGGGCTGGTTCTCCCAGCTCGGCACCCTGGTCCGGCGCTATGTCTCCGTCATCGCGTCCGACAAGGGCTTCCTGGCGCTGACGGTGATCCTGCCGGCCGTCCTCGGCGCGGTGAGCCTGCTCATCGACCCGGACAAGGACCTGCTGGTGCGGGGGGTGAACAAGGCGACCGGCCTGCCCGTCCCGAACGGCACGGCCACCACGGTGCTGCTGATCCTCGCGGTCGGCGCGTGCTTCGCGGGCGCCGCCAACTCCGTCCGAGAGCTGATCAAGGAACGGGTGATCTACGAGCGGGAGCGGGCCACCGGTCTGTCTCGCTCGGCGTACCTGATGTCCAAGGTGATCGTCCTGGGCGCAGTGACAGTGTTCCAGGGCGCCATGGTCGGCGCGATCGGGTTCTCCAGCCGGACCATCCCGGACGAGGCGCTGATCTTCGGCGAGGGCAAGGTCGCCGTGATGCTCGAACTCTCCATTCCGATCATGGGGCTCGGCTTCACGTCCATGATGTTCGGCCTGGTCATCTCCTCGCTGGTGAAGACCGCCGAGAAGACGATGCCGCTGCTGGTCATGTTCGCGATCGTCCAGGTCGTCTTCACCGGCTGCCTCTTCGCCCTGCACGGCAGCCCCGGTGTCAACGAGTTCTCGTACCTGATGCCGTCCCGCTGGGCGGTCGCCGCCGCCGGTGCCACGCTGGACTTCAACAACATCAGCCCGCCGAAGGAGGCCGGCGACACCGACCCGCTGTGGGACCACACGGTCGGCGCGTACAGCCTCGACATGATCGCCCTCATCGTGCTCGGCGTGATCTGCGGCTTCCTCGTGGCACGCTTCCTGCGCCGCCACGAGCCCGAGGTCATGCGGAAGTAGTCCACGGGCAGTGACGTACGAGGGGCGGCACCCGTACCGGGTGCCGCCCTTCCGCGTTCTCAGAGGTCCCGCGCGGGCCTCAGTACGCGCTGTTGACGTTGTCGATCGAGCCGTAGCGGTCGGCGGCGTAGTTCGCGGCGGCCGTCAGGTTGGCGACGGGGTCGTACTGGCTCTTCTTCGTGCCCGGGACGTGGTAGGCGTCGAAGGTCGGCTTGATGACCTGCAGCAGGCCGATCGACGGAACGCCGTTCTGGGCGTTGATGTCCCAGTTGTTGATGGCGTTCGGGTTGCCCGAGGACTCCCGCATGATGTTCTTGTGCAGGCCGTTGTAGGTGCCCGGGATCTTGTGCTTCTTCATGATGTCGAGCGCCTCGCGGATCCAGCCGTCGAGGTTGTTCGGGTACGACTTCGCGGCGGCGGCCTTGACCTGGGCGGCGCGCTTGGCGGACCGGCTCGCGGCTTCCTTCTTGGCGCGCTCCTGCGCGGCCTTCTTCTGCGCGGCAGCGGCGGCGGCCTTCTTCTCGGCGTCGGCGGCCTGGTTCGTCACGCTGGCCTTCGCGGCAGGGGCCGGGTTCTGGCTGAACGCCGCCGGAGCCGCGGACACCGTCTGCGTGGCGGTCTGAGCCTCGGCCGGCACCAGCGAGAACGCGAGGGCGGCGGCGCCGAAGGCGGCCACTCCCGCGAACGAGAGCTTGTGGGTCTTGGTCAGCGCGAGACTGTGGCCGGGGATCTTGGCGTTCTTGAGCATGAGTGATGGACCTCTTCGAATAGCGCGGAGGTCGCTCTGCGTGCCGGGTGGGGGACACAGCTCTTCCAGCACAAACGCCGCGGGATGACCCACGGCGCCGAGCGACGGTTGCCATTCTTAGCGGCCGCAAAATCGCGTGGCAAAGGTGTGACGTACGATGCCGCTTAGTTGTACGGGAACCGGCAAAACGGGACAGACCGCACCGTCCTTCCCGCTCATACCGCCCGTATGCATCTCCTAGGCTCCTTCGTACGTGATGTGTGCCCTATGGGGGGCCTCACACGGCCCGGACGCTTTGTTCACAGTCGGTTGCTGACGCAATGCTCTACGTGAGGCCCGTCTCCGGCAGGATCAGATGCACGTCCCCGAACTCGTGCCACAGATAGCGCCCCGCGACCGCGGCCTCGTACGCGCCGTCGATCGCCGCCCGCCCCGCGACCGCCTCCAGCATCAGCAGGTGCGAGGCCTCCGGCTCGTGCAGCCCGGTCAGCAGTCCGTCGACCGCCCGCACCCCGCGCTCCGGCGTCACCACCAGATCCGTCCAGCCCTCCCGGGCCCGTACGACACCGTCGGACCCGGCCGCCGACTCCACGGCCCGCACCGCCGTCGTCCCCACCGCCAGGACCCGCCCCCCGCCCGCCCGTGCCGCGTTGATCAGCCGCGCCGAGACCCCGGACACCGCGAACCGCTCCGGGTACGGCGGCTCGTGCGCCTCCGCCGAAGCGACCCCGGTGTGCAACGCAACCGGCGCGAACAGCACCCCCCGGCTCACCAGCTCCGCCACCAGCCGGGCCGTGAACGGCCGCCCCGCACTCGGCATCTCCGCACTGCCCGCCCCGTCCTCGGACGGCAACGCGAACACCGTCTGGTACACGGACATCGGCTGGTCCCGCTCGGTGTAGGAGTAACGGATGGGCCGCCCGTGCTCCCGCAGCAGCCCGGCGACGGCCGACGAGGACACCCGGGCCCACCACAACCGCTCCCCCCGCCCGCTCAGGGGCTCCTCCAGGACCAGCCGAACGCCACGGGGCAGCCGCACCTCCGTCCCCGCCGGACCGCCCGCACGCGCGCGCGTGGTGCCGCGCCCGTCCGGATCCCGCAGCTCCACCGCCCACCGCCCGTCGTCGCCCCGCGTGGAGAAGTGCACCACCACGCGCGCGTGCCCGATCCTCCCGTCCACCGCCGCCGCCAGCGTCGGCGAGGTGTTGACCACCAGCACATCGCCCGCCGACAGCAGCCCCGGCAGCGCCGCGAACGCGTGGTGCGACACCCGCGTCCCCCGCGACACCAGCAGGCGCACGCCGGCCCGGTCGAGGCCCGGCCCCCGCTGCTCGGCGGGCACACGCGCGTGCAGCTCGTCCGGCACCCGCACCGCCACCGTCGTCATCGCCCCTCCAGCAGCGAGGCCGCCCCGTAGCGGCCACTGGCCGGCCGCTCGTCGAGCAGCCGCAGGAAGGCCGGCACCACACCGGCCGGCGCCGGCCGTGGATCGTCGTCCTCCGGTACGGCCGCCGCGTACAGGTCCGTGGCCATGTCCCCGGGATCGACGGCCCACACCCGCAGCCCCGGCTCCTCCTCCGCCAGCACCGCCGACAACTGGTCCAGCGCCGCCTTCGAGGCCCCGTACCCACCCCACGTCGCGTACGCCTCGGCCGCCGCGTCCGAACTGACGTCGATCACCGTGCCCGCACCCGAGGCCCGCAGCAGCGGCAGCGCCTCCTGGACCAGCCCCAGCGCCGCGACCACATTCACCTCCAGCGCCCGCCTCAGCCCGTCCAGGGGCAGCTCCTCCAGCCTTACGAGCGGCTCGGCGCCCAGCGCACTCGCGTTGTTCACCAGCAGGTCCACCCCGCCCAGCGCACGCGCGGCCGTCACCAGCTCCGCCCGGTGCCCGGCGTCCGTGACGTCCCCCGCCAGGGCCTCCACCCGCGTCCCGTGGGCCGACAGCTCCGCCGCCGTCTCTTTCAAGGGCCCGGCGGTCCTGGCGTCGAGCACCAGATCCCACCCGCGCTCCGCCAGCGCCGCGCCCAGTGCCCGGCCCAGCCCCTTCGACGCCCCCGTGATGATCGCTACCGGCATGACAACCGTCCCCTCGTCCTCACCCGCCTCCGAACCCGGCGGCGGTGATCCCAACGTAGGAACCGCACCGCCCCCACCGCCTCGTACGCGGGCCGCAGAGCCCCGGGGCCATTCGCCCTAGGCCACCGGGCCGGGCCCAGGGGCCTAGGCCCGGTCGCAGGCCGCCCGACCCGGCCCCCCGGACCTAGGTCCGGTCGTAGGCCCAAGGCCTAGGTCCGAGGCCCCGGTGAGGCCTCCGGCGGTCCGATCCGCGGTGTCGGACCCCGCCGGTACGGTGAGGTCATGAGTCAAGGTCCACGGTCCGGCCTCGCCGCGGTGAGCAGTGCCCTGCTGGCCATGAGCAGGCACCTGGAGGTGCGCGACGTCCTCAAGACGATCGTCGCCTCCGCGCGTGAGCTGCTGGACGCGGAGTACGCCGCGCTCGGCGTCCCCGACGACCACGGAGGCTTCGCCCAGTTCGTCGTCGACGGCGTCAGCGACGCCCAGTGGAAGGCCATCGGCCCGCTGCCGCGCCAGCACGGCATCCTCGCCGCGATGCTCCACCAGGCCACCCCCGAGCGCCTGGCCGACGTCCGCGAGGACCCCCGCTTCGAGGGCTGGCCCAGCGCCCACCCCCACCTGATCGACTTCCTGGGCCTGCCCGTCCGCGACGGCGACGAGGTCATCGCCGCCCTCTTCCTCGCCAACAAACGCTGCCCCAAGCCCGAGGGCGGCTGCGGCTTCACCGAGGAGGACGAGGAACTGCTGTCGATCCTCGCCCAGCACGCCGCCATCGCCCTGACCAACGCCCGCCTCTACGAGCGCAGCCGCGAGCTGACCATCGCCGAGGAACGCTCCCGGCTCGCCCACGAACTCCACGACGCCGTCAGCCAGAAGCTGTTCTCCCTGCGCCTGACCGCCCAGGCCGCCGCCACCCTGGTCGACCGCGACCCCTCCCGCGCCAAGGGCGAACTCCAGCAGGTCGCCGCCCTCGCCGCCGAAGCCGCGGACGAACTGCGCGCCGCCGTCGTCGAACTCCGCCCCGCCGGGCTCGACGAGGACGGCCTGGTCGCCACCCTGCGCACCCAGGTCCACGTCCTGGACCGCGCCCACAGCGCCCGCGTCACCTTCTCCGGCCGCGGCGCCCGCGCGCTGCCCGCGGCCCAGGAGGAGGCCATGCTGCGCGTCGCCCAGGAGGCCCTGCACAACGCTCTGCGGCACTCGGGGGCGAAGCGGGTCGACGTCACGCTGGACCGGCACGGAGGCGGCGCCGTCCTGCGGGTCACCGACGACGGCGACGGCTTCGACCCCCAGGCCGTCCGCCGCGCGGGACGCCACCTGGGCCTGGTGTCCATGCGTGACCGGGCGAGCGGGGTCGGCGGGAGGCTGGCCGTGGAATCGGCGCCCGGCAAGGGCACGACCATCGAGATGGAGGTCCCCGGTGGCTGACGCGATCAAGGTGCTCCTCGTCGACGACCACCAGGTGGTCCGCCGCGGACTGCGCACCTTCCTGGAGGTGCAGGACGACATCGAGGTCGTGGGCGAGGCCGCCGACGGCGCCGAGGGGGTCGCCCGCGCCGAGGAGCTGAGGCCCGACGTCGTCCTCATGGACGTCAAGATGCCCGGCATGGACGGCGTCGAGGCGCTCCGCAGACTCCGCGAACTCGACAACCCCGCGCGCGTGCTCATCGTCACCAGCTTCACCGAGCAGCGCACGGTCGTCCCCGCCCTGCGGGCCGGGGCCGCCGGGTACGTCTACAAGGACATCGACCCCGACGCCCTGGCCGGCGCCATCCGCTCGGTGCACGCCGGACACATCCTCCTGCAGCCCGAGGTCGCCGACGCCCTGCTGTCCCAGGAGGAGGCGGGCTCCGGGCAGGGGAGAGGCGGTTCGCTGACCGAGCGGGAGCGCCAGGTGCTGGGCCTGATCGCCGACGGCCGCTCCAACCGCGAGATAGCCCGTGCGCTGGTGCTGTCCGAGAAGACGGTGAAGACCCACGTCTCGAACATCCTCATGAAGCTCGACCTGGCGGACCGGACCCAGGCCGCACTCTGGGCGGTACGCCACGGTGTGACCGGATGATGTGCGGATTGTCCGGCAACACGGAGGGTTCCGCTCCGGGCCGAGATTCATACTGTCGGGTGTATGTCCCCCGGGTGGCGCATCCTGCCGGGACCCCCGGCGTTCTTCAGTGCGTGCTGCGTGCGACCGCCGCAGTGATCGCAAGGAAGGGCTCAAAGTGAAGAACCTGAAGAAGGCCGCCGCTGTCACGATGGTGGCCGGTGGCCTCGTCGCCGCCGGTGCCGGTATGGCCTCCGCCACCGACGGCGGGGCGCACGCCGACGGCAAGGCCATCGGTTCGCCGGGCGTCGTCTCGGGCAACGTCATCCAGGCCCCGGTCCACATCCCCGTGAACGCGGTCGGCAACAGCGTGAACGTCGTCGGCATCCTGAACCCGGCCTTCGGCAACCTGGGTGTCAACCACTGACGTTCCCTCCCCGGAACACCCGTGACCACCGGCCTTCCAGGCACTCCCTGGAAGGCCGGTCAGGTTTGTCCGAAGTCGTTCTCTTCCTGTGGTCGTTTTGTCCTGTGGTCGTCTCGGCCCGCAGTCGTCTCGTCCTGTGGTCGTTCCATCGCCCCAATGCGCCGAAGGGGCCGTTCCCGTCCTTCGCGCGTACCACCGCGGACCCACCGGGCGTTGATCAGCGCACGGCCCGTGGGCGGGCCGGATCCGTACGACGCAGGAGGAACGCAGCTCATGAACTTCGCCAAGAAGGCCGCCCTGACCGTCACCGCCGCCGGTCTCGCCGCGGGCGCCTCGTCCGGTGCCGCCGTCGCCGACTCCTCCGCGGACAGCGCTGCCGTACATTCCCCCGGTGTCGGCTCCGGCCTCGACGTCCAGGTCCCCGTCGACGTCCCCGTCACGGTCACAGGCCTCAGCGCCAACCTCATCGCCGCGCTCAACCCGACGTTCGGCAACGTCAGCGCCAACCACTGACACTCCGCCGCGCTGGGCCCACCCAGCCGTCCCAACTGCGGGCAGTCGTGCCGCTGGGGAGATGGGGGAGGGTGGGCGCAGGCGGCACCTCGTAGCGCCGAGTTGCGCAGCCGACCCCCGCTCAGCCGCAGCCGCCGGGCACCACACAGCCAAGGGCCCAGCTCACCCACCCCGCCGAGCTACCGCCCCCGCTCCCGCTCCTCCACGAACGCGTTGTACGCCGCCACCTGCGCCCGCCGAGCCGTCCGCTCCACCGGCCGCAGCGCCGCCGTCCGCGAGGCCATCTCGGAGGCGCTCACCGCCCCGCCGTGCCCGTTCTCGAACGCCACGGAGATCAGCAGCCCGATGCGCTGCGCCAGCTCCAGCACCCGCACCGCGCGCGGCGGATACCCGGGCGCCAACACCTCCCGCCCCAGCTCGGCCCGAGCCCGGTACGCGTCGATCGCCGCCTCCGCCACCGGCCCCGAGGCCGCCACGTCCAGCCGCGACAGCACCGCCGTCGCCTCCCGCAGTGCCTCCGCCAGCTCCCGTTCGGCCTCCCCGAGCGAGGGCACATCGGCCGGCGGCGCCTCCCGTACCTCCAGGCAGTGCCAGACGACCTCGACGTGCTCGTCGCCCTCGGGCCCCACCGAGGACACCTCCGGCACCAGCCCGAGCGCACCACCGTGGCAGACGACCGCCTCCTCCGCCTCCAACGCCAGCTTGTTGAACTCCGGCGGACCGCTCAGCCCCAGCGGATGCCCCGGCGCCGGCAGCGCGACCCGCAGTCCGGTCGCCCCGAGCGCCCGCAACCGCCCCAGCCCGAGCGTCAGCCCGACGGGCCCCGACTCGCCGGGCAGCCCTTCCACCCGGTGCACCGCGTCCTCCCCGACGATCGCGAGCACGGCGTCATCCGGTGAGACAAGTCCGGCAATAAGGGCATTTCCCCATGAGGCGAGGCGTCCTGAGCGTGGTTCGGAGAGCATGCCCCCACCCTAAGGACGACCGAGGCGATGGGTGGCCCGACCGGTGGCGTAGATTTCCCTATGGGCTGCGCCCACCCGGCGGTGGCTCCAACCACAGGCGTACGCGACAGCCGAGACAGGCCGACACTGCAAGGGGAGACAGCGCGCTCATGAGCGATGTTCTGGAGCTGGAGGACGTATCCGTGGTCCGCGAGGGCCGGGCTCTGGTGGACCAGGTCTCCTGGTCGGTCAAGGAGGGCGAGCGCTGGGCCATCCTCGGACCGAACGGCGCGGGCAAGACCACCCTCCTGAACATCGCGTCCAGCTACCTGTACCCCAGCAAGGGCACCGCCACGATCCTCGGCGACACCCTGGGCAAGGTCGACGTCTTCGAACTGCGCCCCCGCATCGGCATGGCCGGCATCGCCATGGCGGAGAAGCTCCCCCGGCGCCAGACCGTCCTGCAGACCGTGCTGACCGCCGCGTACGGCATGACGGCCACCTGGAACGAGGACTACGAGGAGGTCGACGAGCTGCGCGCCCGCGCCTTCCTCGACCGCCTCGGCATGACCGAGTACGTCGACCGCAAGTTCGGCACCCTCTCCGAGGGCGAGCGCAAGCGCACCCTCATCGCCCGTGCCCTGATGGCCGACCCCGAGCTGCTCCTCCTCGACGAGCCCGCCGCCGGCCTCGACCTCGGCGGCCGCGAGGACCTCGTACGCCGCCTCGGCCGCCTCGCCCGCGACCCGATCGCCCCCTCCATGATCATGGTCACGCACCACGTCGAGGAGATCCCCCCGGGCTTCACCCACGTCCTGATGATCCGTCAGGGCAAGGTCCTCGCCGCGGGCCCCCTGGAGCTGGAGCTCACCTCCCGCAACCTCTCCCTCTGCTTCGGCCTCCCCCTCGTCGTCGACCAGCTCGGCGAGCGCTGGACCGCCCACGGCCTGCCGCTCACCTGACCTCCAACTCCCACCCGACTTCCGCCGGCCGGACGCGCCGGGGCCACAACCCGGCCCGGGCGCACCCGACTTGGGAGCCCCCTGTACGCGATCTTTGACCGTGCGCTCTGTTCGGCGGCCCGATCGCGGTTCTACCATTGCCGATGTGGACAGCATCGACGCATGGGTGTGGTGGCTGATCGGCGCGACCGGGCTCGGGATCGCCCTCGTCGTGACCGCGATGCCCGAGTTGGGAATGCTCGCCCTGGGCGCGGTCGCCGGAGCCGTGGTCGCGGGGCTGGGCGGTGGGGTCGTACTCCAGGTCGTCGTCTTCGCGATCGCCTCCGTCGCGCTCATCGCCGTCGTCCGGCCCATCGCGGCCCGGCACAGATCGCAGCGACCACAACTCGCCACCGGGATCGACGCGTTGAAGGGCAAACACGCCGTCGTCCTGGAACGGGTCGACGGCGCGGGCGGCCGCATCAAGCTGGGCGGCGAGGTCTGGTCCGCCCGCGCGCTCGACACCGGCCAGGCTTTCGAAGTGGGCCAGGAAGTGGACGTCGTCGAGATCGAGGGAGCCACGGCGATCGTCATGTGACCTCGCACGACGTGGTCACGAGGCGATGACGCTATGGCGTGAACGCCCCACCGGGCAGGCGGTGTTCTGCCAGACTCGACCACAAGATCCTCAACGGCCTCGACAGGCATAGGATCTTCAAGATCTTGAGGACCTTCAAGATCTTCAGGAAGCGACACGGCGGAGAAGGGCTCGGGGAGCAATCGATGGAACCGATCATCATCGTCCTGATCATTCTGGTGGTGTTGGTCTTCATCGCCCTGATCAAGACCATCCAGGTGATCCCACAGGCCAGCGCGGCCATCGTCGAGCGGTTCGGCCGCTACACGCGCACACTCAACGCGGGCCTCAACATCGTGGTCCCGTTCATCGACTCCATCCGCAACCGCATCGACCTGCGTGAACAGGTCGTGCCGTTCCCGCCGCAGCCGGTGATCACCCAGGACAACCTGGTCGTGAACATCGACACGGTCATCTACTACCAGGTCACCGACGCCCGCGCCGCGACCTACGAGGTCGCCAGCTACATCCAGGCGATCGAGCAGCTCACCGTCACCACCCTGCGCAACATCATCGGTGGCATGGACCTGGAGCGGACCCTGACCTCCCGCGAGGAGATCAACGCGGCCCTGCGCGGCGTCCTCGACGAGGCCACCGGCAAGTGGGGCATCCGCGTCAACCGCGTCGAGCTGAAGGCGATCGAGCCGCCCACCTCCATCCAGGACTCGATGGAGAAGCAGATGCGCGCCGACCGTGACAAGCGCGCCGCGATCCTCACCGCCGAAGGTACGCGCCAGGCGGCCATCCTCACCGCCGAGGGTGAGAAGCAGTCCCAGATCCTGCGCGCGGAGGGCGAGGCCAAGGCCGCCGCCCTGCGCGCCGAGGGCGAGGCCCAGGCGGTACGTACGGTCTTCGAGGCCATCCACGCCGGCGACCCGGACCAGAAGCTCCTGTCCTACCAGTACCTCCAGATGCTCCCGAAGATCGCCGAGGGCGACGCCAACAAGCTCTGGATCGTCCCCAGCGAGATCGGCGACGCCCTCAAGGGCCTCTCCGGCGCCATGGGCAACTTCGGCAACCTCGGCGGCGGCCCGACCGTCCCCAGGCCGACGGACGGCAACAGCGAACGCCGCGAGAAGCCGGCGATCGACTAGGCACACGACATCGGGCCCACCCTCGAAGCAGAGGGTGGGCCCACGTCTTTGTCTCATGGCTGTCAGGGGCGCGGGGAACCGCGCGAAGCCACGACGCACCCGCAGTCCGCACACAGCAGAAGCCGAACGACGCTGGAGAGGACGGCGTTTCCGGGCGGAGCCCTACGCGGCGCCCTGCGAGAGCCAGGCGGGCAATGCATCGAAGTCATCGTGCCCCAGAGACAGCAGCATCGCATCCGCCGGCGTCGGCTCGAACGGCTGCCTCAGCAACGGCATCCCCGCCTGCTCCGGAGTCCGGTCCGCCTTGCGGTGATTGTCCTCGGCGCAAGAAGCCACCGTGTTCAGCCAGGTGTCCCCACCGCCCCGCGACCGCGGCACCACGTGGTCCACGGTCGTCGCCCGACGGCCGCAGTACGCGCACCTGTGCCTGTCCCGTACCAGCACACCCCGCCTCGACCACGGCGCTTGTCTTCGGAACGGCACCCTCACGTACCTGCAGAGCCTGATCACCCGGGGCGCCGGTATGTCGACCGCGGCTCCGCGCATGCGCAGCTCGGGGTGGGTCTGCTCGACGACGGCCTTGTCCTGCAGTACCAGCACGACGGCTCGGTTGAGCGTCACCGTCGACAGCGGCTCGAAGCTCGCGTTCAGTACCAGCGTGTCCCGCATTCCAGCCCACCTCCTGTGCCAGCCCACCCCCCGGCGGGCTTGGATCAACTCTGGCCGGGCACGCCGAGATGGACAACGCAATAAAAAATGCCCGTCTCTGATCACTTCCAAGACCAGAGACGAGCAAACGTTCAATGAACGTCCGGCTTCGTTACTTTTCCGCCACGGCGGCGTACTCACCGATGAGTTGGGCGCGGGCCAGCGTGTGGAACCGCAGGTTGAACCCGACCACCGCGGGAGAAGCGTCCGAATCCGGACCGAGCTTCTCCTGGTCCACGGCGTACACCGTGAACACGTACCGGTGCGCCGGATCGCCGGGCGGCGGCGCGGCTCCGCCGAAGTCCTTCGTCCCGTAGTCGTTGCGCGCCTGGACGGCGCCCTCGGGCAGTCCCTCGAACTTCCCCGAGCCGGCGCCCGTCGGCAACTCCGTCACCGACGCCGGGATGTCGAACACGACCCAGTGCCAGAACCCGCTCCCCGTGGGGGCGTCCGGGTCGTAGCACGTCACGGCGAAGCTCTTGGTCTCCGGCGGGAAGCCCTCCCAGCGCAGCTGCGGCGAGGTGTTCCCCTCCGCGTAGACCTGGGCGTCCTTGAGCGTGGAACCCGCCTCGACGTCCTCGCTCGCGACCGTGAAGGACGGCACGACCGGGTGGAAATCGTGGGGGAGCGGCGGCCTCTTCGGCTCGGTCACCTGGATACCTCCTGATGGATCCGGGATGGGTGTGGTTCCGGTGGTACCGAGCCTAGAACCAGCTGCGCTTGCTGCCGACCTCGGACAGCCACTGGTTGAGGTACGCCGCCCAGTCCGTGCCCTGGTAGTCGTGCAGACCCACCCTGAAGGAGCGGAACGAGTCGCTGCCCTCGCTGAACAGACCCGGCTTCTTGTCCATCTCCAGCACGACGTCCATCTCGCGCTCGTCGGCGACGAAGCTCAGCTCCACCTGGTTGAGGCCGTGGTACTGCTGCGGCGGGTAGAACTCGATCTCCTGGTAGAACGGCAGCTTCTGCCGGGTCCCCCGGATGTGCCCGCGCTCCATGTCCGCGTTCTTGAACCGGAAGCCCAGCTGGATGAAGGCGTCCAGGAGAGCCTGCTGCGCGGGCAGCGGGTGCACGTTGATGGGGTCCAGGTCACCGGAGTCGACCGCGCGCGCGATCTCCAGCTCGGTGGTCACACCGATGTGCATCCCGGGCAGCGGCTGCCCCTGGATGGTGGTGATCGGCGTCTCCCACGGGATCTCCAGCCCGAACGGCACCACGTGGACGGCCCCGGCCTTCAGCTCGAAGGCGCCACCGAGCCGCTGCTTGGTGAACTCGATGTCCTGCTTGTACTCCGCGTCCTGACCCTCGACCTCGACCTTCGCCTGCAGTCCGACGGACAGCGCCTCGATCTGCTGGTCCACGGAGCCGCCCTGGATCCGCACCTCACCCTGGACGACACCACCCGGGACGACGTTGATCTCGGTCAACACCGTCTCGACCGAAGCGCCACCGGCTCCCAGGCTCGCGAGCAGCCGCTTGAACCCCATGTCTGTTCCTCCCGTCAGGCGAAAGCCTGCGTATCTGCGTGGTTCTGTGTTCTCTGTGGTGTGGATCGCTCTGCGTGGCGCGGAGCCTTGATCCCTACAAACGCAAACCGACGACGCCCGGTTCCGCGCCCTCCAGCTCCTTCACCCTTCCAAGGAGGACGCCCCCACGCCACCCGTCGGCACGCACCCGTCTGGACTACGCTCGTACGCCATGATCGCGAGCCCCGACCGTACGCCCCTCGCCCGCGAGTTCTTCGACCGCCCCGTACTGGAGGTGGCGCCGGACCTCCTCGGGCGCATCCTCGTCCGCACCACCCCGGAGGGTCCGATCGAACTCCGTCTCACGGAAGTCGAGGCCTACGACGGAGCGAACGACCCCGGCTCCCATGCCTACCGCGGTCGCACGGCCCGCAACGGCGTGATGTTCGGCCCGCCCGGACACGTGTACGTCTACTTCACCTACGGCATGTGGCACTGCATGAACCTCGTGTGCGGCCCGGAGGGCCGGGCGAGCGCGGTCCTGCTGCGCGCCGGCGAGATCACCGAGGGCGTCGACCTCGCTCGCAAACGTCGAATCTCAGCCCGAAATGACATAGAACTGGCCAAAGGCCCGGCCCGGCTGGCCACGGCCCTGGAGGTGGACCGAGCCCTGGACGGCACGGACGCCTGCGCCCCCGAGCCCACGCCCCTGACCGTCCTGACGGGTACTCCGGTCAGCTCTGACCAGGTACTGCACGGCCCCCGCACCGGAGTCTCCGGCGACGGTGGCGTCCACCCCTGGCGCTTCTGGATCGCCAATGACCCGACGGTCAGCCCTTATCGGGCCCATGTCCCCCGCCGGCGCTCAACTTGACTCGCCCCCGGGCGATCCGTAACGTAGCCCGAGCCGCTTGAACCGGTTACGGCGATCAGCCAGCAGCCGAGAGCGGCCAACCCACTACCTACGACATCCCCTCGGCGGGGGCGAATTAGGCGTGCCCTGATTCCAGCCCGCACCACTCAATTATGAGTTGCCGAGGGAATCGGCTAACGTAGTGAATGTCGAAAGGCCGCAAGGGAAACCGCGAGGCCAATAGGCAGCCGAAAGGCAAATCCCGCCGACAGGGAATCGGATCGGAAAAGGATCTGATAGAGTCGGAAACGCAAGACAGCAAGACCGAAGGGAAACTGCCCGGAGGAAAGCCCGAGAACAGCTTGGGTGAGTACAAAGGAAGCGTCCGTTCCTTGAGAACTCAACAGCGTGCCAAAAATCAACGCCAGATATGTTGATACCCCGTCTCCAGCATCTGCTGGGACGAGGTTCCTTTGAAACAAACACAGCGAGGATGCTGTGAACCATCGGATTATTCCTCCGGTGGTTCCGCTCTCGTGGTGTCGACCCGATCACGGGTAAACATTCACGGAGAGTTTGATCCTGGCTCAGGACGAACGCTGGCGGCGTGCTTAACACATGCAAGTCGAACGATGAACCACTTCGGTGGGGATTAGTGGCGAACGGGTGAGTAACACGTGGGCAATCTGCCCTTCACTCTGGGACAAGCCCTGGAAACGGGGTCTAATACCGGATACGACACTCTCGGGCATCCGATGAGTGTGGAAAGCTCCGGCGGTGAAGGATGAGCCCGCGGCCTATCAGCTTGTTGGTGAGGTAACGGCTCACCAAGGCGACGACGGGTAGCCGGCCTGAGAGGGCGACCGGCCACACTGGGACTGAGACACGGCCCAGACTCCTACGGGAGGCAGCAGTGGGGAATATTGCACAATGGGCGAAAGCCTGATGCAGCGACGCCGCGTGAGGGATGACGGCCTTCGGGTTGTAAACCTCTTTCAGCAGGGAAGAAGCGAAAGTGACGGTACCTGCAGAAGAAGCGCCGGCTAACTACGTGCCAGCAGCCGCGGTAATACGTAGGGCGCGAGCGTTGTCCGGAATTATTGGGCGTAAAGAGCTCGTAGGCGGTCTGTCGCGTCGGATGTGAAAGCCCGGGGCTTAACCCCGGGTCTGCATTCGATACGGGCAGACTAGAGTGTGGTAGGGGAGATCGGAATTCCTGGTGTAGCGGTGAAATGCGCAGATATCAGGAGGAACACCGGTGGCGAAGGCGGATCTCTGGGCCATTACTGACGCTGAGGAGCGAAAGCGTGGGGAGCGAACAGGATTAGATACCCTGGTAGTCCACGCCGTAAACGGTGGGAACTAGGTGTTGGCGACATTCCACGTCGTCGGTGCCGCAGCTAACGCATTAAGTTCCCCGCCTGGGGAGTACGGCCGCAAGGCTAAAACTCAAAGGAATTGACGGGGGCCCGCACAAGCAGCGGAGCATGTGGCTTAATTCGACGCAACGCGAAGAACCTTACCAAGGCTTGACATACACCGGAAACGGCCAGAGATGGTCGCCCCCTTGTGGTCGGTGTACAGGTGGTGCATGGCTGTCGTCAGCTCGTGTCGTGAGATGTTGGGTTAAGTCCCGCAACGAGCGCAACCCTTGTTCTGTGTTGCCAGCATGCCCTTCGGGGTGATGGGGACTCACAGGAGACTGCCGGGGTCAACTCGGAGGAAGGTGGGGACGACGTCAAGTCATCATGCCCCTTATGTCTTGGGCTGCACACGTGCTACAATGGCAGGTACAATGAGCTGCGATGCCGTGAGGCGGAGCGAATCTCAAAAAGCCTGTCTCAGTTCGGATTGGGGTCTGCAACTCGACCCCATGAAGTCGGAGTTGCTAGTAATCGCAGATCAGCAGTGCTGCGGTGAATACGTTCCCGGGCCTTGTACACACCGCCCGTCACGTCACGAAAGTCGGTAACACCCGAAGCCGGTGGCCCAACCCGTAAGGGAGGGAGCTGTCGAAGGTGGGACTGGCGATTGGGACGAAGTCGTAACAAGGTAGCCGTACCGGAAGGTGCGGCTGGATCACCTCCTTTCTAAGGAGCATCTAGATCTCGCAAGAGATCCAGGGCCACAACGTCGGCGAACGTCCGACGGTGGTTGCTCATGGGTGGAACGTTGATTATTCGGCCGGTTTCACGGGCCGGAGGCTGTTAGTACTGCTCGCAAGAGCGTGGAAAACATGATCTCCGGACGGGACCCGGTCGGGCACGCTGTTGGGTGTCTGAGGGAATGAACTTCCTTCAGTGCCGGCCCCAGTGCACTCGAACCGCTGGTTCGGGGTGATGGGTGGTTGGTCGTTGTTTGAGAACTGCACAGTGGACGCGAGCATCTGTGGCCAAGTTTTTAAGGGCGCACGGTGGATGCCTTGGCACCAGGAACCGATGAAGGACGTGGGAGGCCACGATAGGCCCCGGGGAGTCGTCAACCAGGCTTTGATCCGGGGGTGTCCGAATGGGGAAACCCGGCAGTCGTCATGGGCTGTCACCCGCTGCTGAACACATAGGCAGTGTGGAGGGAACGCGGGGAAGTGAAACATCTCAGTACCCGCAGGAAGAGAAAACAACCGTGATTCCGGGAGTAGTGGCGAGCGAAACTGGATGAGGCCAAACCGTATGCGTGTGAGACCCGGCAGGGGTTGCGTATACGGGGTTGTGGGATCTCTCTTCTGTTGTCTGCCGGCAACAGGACGAGTCAGAAACCGTTGATGTAGGCGAAGGACATGCGAAAGGTCCGGCGTAGAGGGTAAGACCCCCGTAGCTGAAACGTCAACGGCTCGTTTGAGAGACACCCAAGTAGCACGGGGCCCGAGAAATCCCGTGTGAATCTGGCGGGACCACCCGCTAAGCCTAAATATTCCCTGGTGACCGATAGCGGATAGTACCGTGAGGGAATGGTGAAAAGTACCGCGGGAGCGGAGTGAAATAGTACCTGAAACCGTGTGCCTACAAGCCGTGGGAGCGTCGGACATCAAGCTTGCTTGGTGTCTCGTGACTGCGTGCCTTTTGAAGAATGAGCCTGCGAGTTTGCGGTGTGTTGCGAGGTTAACCCGGGTGGGGTAGCCGTAGCGAAAGCGAGTCCGAACAGGGCGGTTTTAGTAGCACGCTCAAGACCCGAAGCGGAGTGATCTAGCCATGGGCAGGTTGAAGCGGAGGTAAGACTTCGTGGAGGACCGAACCCACCAGGGTTGAAAACCTGGGGGATGACCTGTGGTTAGGGGTGAAAGGCCAATCAAACTCCGTGATAGCTGGTTCTCCCCGAAATGCATTTAGGTGCAGCGTCGTGTGTTTCTTGCCGGAGGTAGAGCACTGGATAGGCGATGGGCCCTACCGGGTTACTGACCTTAGCCAAACTCCGAATGCCGGTAAGTGAGAGCGCGGCAGTGAGACTGTGGGGGATAAGCTCCATGGTCGAGAGGGAAACAGCCCAGAGCATCGACTAAGGCCCCTAAGCGTACGCTAAGTGGGAAAGGATGTGGAGTCGCAGAGACAACCAGGAGGTTGGCTTAGAAGCAGCCACCCTTGAAAGAGTGCGTAATAGCTCACTGGTCTAGTGATTCCGCGCCGACAATGTAGCGGGGCTCAAGCGTACCGCCGAAGTCGTGTCATTCCAGCATGAGGGCCAACGCCCGCTGGGATGGGTAGGGGAGCGTCGTGTGCCGGGTGAAGCAGCCGCGGAAGCGAGTTGTGGACGGTTCACGAGTGAGAATGCAGGCATGAGTAGCGATACAAACGTGAGAAACGTTTGCGCCGATTGACCAAGGGTTCCTGGGTCAAGCTGATCTGCCCAGGGTAAGTCGGGACCTAAGGCGAGGCCGACAGGCGTAGTCGATGGATAACCGGTTGATATTCCGGTACCCGCTGTGAAGCGTCAAACATTGAACCAGGCGATGCTAAGTCCGTGAAGCCGCCCCGGATCCTTCGGGTGAAGGGGAGTGGTGGAGCCGACGAACCAGACTTGCAGTAGGTGAGTGATGGGGTGACGCAGGAAGGTAGTCCATCCCGGGCGGTGGTTGTCCCGGGGTAAGGGTGTAGGACGGTGTGTAGGTAAATCCGCACGCCATTAAGTCTGAGACCTGATGCCGAGCCGATTGTGGTGAAGTGGATGATCCTATGCTGTCGAGAAAAGCCTCTAGCGAGTTTCATGGCGGCCCGTACCCTAAACCGACTCAGGTGGTCTGGTAGAGAATACCGAGGCGTTCGGGTGAACTATGGTTAAGGAACTCGGCAAAATGCCCCCGTAACTTCGGGAGAAGGGGGGCCACACCTGGTGATCCGATTTACTCGGTGAGCTGGGGGTGGCCGCAGAGACCAGCGAGAAGCGACTGTTTACTAAAAACACAGGTCCGTGCGAAGCCGTAAGGCGATGTATACGGACTGACGCCTGCCCGGTGCTGGAACGTTAAGGGGACCGGTTAGTCACTCTTCGGGGTGGCGAAGCTGAGAACTTAAGCGCCAGTAAACGGCGGTGGTAACTATAACCATCCTAAGGTAGCGAAATTCCTTGTCGGGTAAGTTCCGACCTGCACGAATGGCGTAACGACTTCTCGACTGTCTCAACCATAGGCCCGGTGAAATTGCACTACGAGTAAAGATGCTCGTTTCGCGCAGCAGGACGGAAAGACCCCGGGACCTTTACTACAGTTTGATATTGGTGTTCGGTTCGGCTTGTGTAGGATAGCTGGGAGACTGTGAAGCTCGGACGCCAGTTCGGGTGGAGTCGTCGTTGAAATACCAGTCTGGTCGTGCTGGATGTCTAACCCGGGTCCGTGATCCGGATCGGGGACAGTGTCTGATGGGTAGTTTAACTGGGGCGGTTGCCTCCCAAAGGGTAACGGAGGCGCCCAAAGGTTCCCTCAGCCTGGTTGGCAATCAGGTGGTGAGTGTAAGTGCACAAGGGAGCTTGACTGTGAGACCGACGGGTCGAGCAGGGACGAAAGTCGGGACTAGTGATCCGGCGGTGGCTTGTGGAAGCGCCGTCGCTCAACGGATAAAAGGTACCCCGGGGATAACAGGCTGATCTTCCCCAAGAGTCCATATCGACGGGATGGTTTGGCACCTCGATGTCGGCTCGTCGCATCCTGGGGCTGGAGTCGGTCCCAAGGGTTGGGCTGTTCGCCCATTAAAGCGGTACGCGAGCTGGGTTTAGAACGTCGTGAGACAGTTCGGTCCCTATCCGCTGCGCGCGCAGGAATATTGAGAAGGGCTGTCCCTAGTACGAGAGGACCGGGACGGACGAACCTCTGGTGTGCCAGTTGTTCTGCCAAGGGCATGGCTGGTTGGCTACGTTCGGGAGGGATAACCGCTGAAAGCATCTAAGCGGGAAGCCTGCTTCGAGATGAGTATTCCCACCCACTTGATGGGGTAAGGCTCCCAGTAGACGACTGGGTTGATAGGCCAGATATGGAAGCCTGGTAACGGGTGGAGTTGACTGGTACTAATAGGCCGAGGGCTTGTCCTCAGTTGCTCGCGTCCACTGTGTTAGTTCTGAGACAACGAACAGTTGTCGGCTAGAGCTGAACCACACAACAGAAGAGTGTGCTTGTTCGCTCGAAACCATTAGGGTTTCGGTGGTCATAGCGTGAGGGAAACGCCCGGTTACATTTCGAACCCGGAAGCTAAGCCTTACAGCGCCGATGGTACTGCTGGGGGGACCCTGTGGGAGAGTAGGACGCCGCCGAACAATCTTTGGAAAGGACCCCTGGTCCCAGCGTTCAGCTGGGACCAGGGGTCCTTTTGTTTCTAGAATGTCTGCAGTACCGAAGACAGGAGTCACCATGTCCACCAACTCTCCCGACGATCGACCGGAGCGCGACCAGCGGCGACGGGACAGTGGTGACCGTGGCGGCTATCGCGGTGGACCGCGCCGAGACAACGACCGGCGCGACAACGACCGTGGTGGCTACGGCCGGCGTGACGATCGTCGTAGCGACGACCGCCGTGGGGATGACCGTCGGGGTGACGATCGAGGCGGGTTCCGGCGCGACGACCGGCGCGACGACCGTGGTGGCTTCCGCCGTGACGACAACCGTGGTGGCGGGTTCCGTGGCCGTGACGACCGTCGGGACGACCGCCGTGAGGGCGACCGGGGGCCTCGCCCCGCGTTCCGCCGCGACGACCGCCCCGGGGCGCCCCGTCGTGACGACCGGGATCGCGATCGTGGCTTCCGCCGCGACGGCGACCGGCCGGCCTTTCGTCGCGACGACCGCCGTGACGACCGTCCCCCGTTCTCTCGTGACGATCGTCGTGACGACCGGCGGGACAGCGGGGACCGTGGTGATCGTGGCGGCTTCCGTCGCGACGACCGGGACCGTGGGTTCCGTCGTGACGACCGCCCGGCTCGTCCCGAGCGTCGTGAGGGTGACCGTCCCTCGTACCACCGCGATGACGACCGCGGTGGTTTCCGCCGTGACGACAGCCGTGGTGACCAGCGCGGCGGCGGCTTCCGCGGACGCGACGACCGCGGCCGTGACGAGCGCCGTGGCGACGACCGCGGTGGGCGTCCGCCCTTCCGGCGTGACGACCGCCGCGACGGTGACCGACCGCCTTTCCGGCGTGACGACCGCCGCGACGACTTCCGTCGTGACGACCGCCGTGACGGTGACCGCGGTGACCGGCCGGCCTTCCGTCGTGACGACCGGCGTGACGACCGTCCCGCGTTCTCTCGTGACGACCGTCGTGACGACCGCCCGGCTCGTCCCGAGCGTCGTGAGGGTGACCGTCCCTCGTACCGCCGCGATGACGACCGCGGTGGTTTCCGCCGTGACGACAGCCGTGGTGACCAGCGCGGCGGCGGCTTCCGCGGGCGCGACGACAGCCGTGGGGGTGAGCGCCCCGGCGGGTTCCGTGGGCGCGACGACCGCGGCCGGGACGACCGTGGCCGTGGTCCCCGGCGGGACGACCGTGGGGGTCGGCCCGGTGGCTTCCGTGGCCGCGACGACCGGCGCGGCGGCGACGACCGACGTGGTGACGGGCGTTTCCGCGACGAGCGGGACCGGGACCGTGAGCCGATCAAGCGGCTGCCCATCCCGGAGGACGTCACCGGTGAGGAGATCGACAAGGATGTACGGCAGGAGCTCCAGAGCCTGCCGAAGACGCTCGCGGACGACGTCGCCAAGAACCTGGTGATGGTCGCGCGGCTCATCGACGAGGACCCCGAGGGCGCGTACGGCTACTCCAGGGTCGCGCTGCGGCTTGCCTCGCGTGTGGCGGCCGTACGGGAAGCGGCCGGCTTCGCCGCGTACGCGAACCAGAAGTACAGCGAGGCGCTCGCGGAGTTCCGTGCGGCCCGGCGGATGACCGGCAACGTCGAGCTGTGGCCCGTCATGGCGGACTGCGAGCGTGGTCTCGGGCGGCCCGAGAAGGCGCTCGACATGGCCGGGGCGCCCGAGGTGCACAAGCTGGACAAGGCGGGTCAGGTCGAGATGCGGCTCGTCGCGGCCGGCGCTCGGCGTGACATGGATCAGCTCGACGCGGCCATCGTGACGCTGCAGAGCCCCGAGCTGGCCTCGAACTCCGTACAGCCGTGGACCGCGCGCCTGCGGTACGCCTATGCCGACGCGTTGCTCGCGGCCGGGCGTGAGGACGAGGCCCGGGAGTGGTTCGCCAAGGCCGTCGAGGCCGACAAGGACGGCAGCACGGACGCGTCGGACCGGCTGGCGGAGATGGACGGTGTCGAGTTCGTGGACGTCCTCGTCGAGGACGAGGACGTGGACGACGACGAGGACCAGGACGACACCGCGGCCGAGAGCGTCGACGAGGACCACCGCGCTGACCTCAAGGACCACGAGGATGACGGGGACGCCGACGTGAAGGACGCGGACGCTGACGTGGACACGGACCAGGACACGGATGTCGACGTCGACGTCGACGTCGAGGGCAAGGACTGACGTCCCGGGAAGACGGTGAAGGGCGGGATCCCGTGCAGGGGTCCCGCCCTTTTGTATGGTCCGAATCGCCCGGCTCCCCGGTCACCCCGGAAGCCGCCGCTTCAGCACTCCAGCGCGCGCAGGACCAGCCCCGACGCCGGCTTGGGGCCGAACGACGTGGACTTGCGGGGCATCGTGACCCCCTGGCGGGCCAGCTCGCGTACGACCTCCTCGCGGACCGGGTGCATGAGGACGGCCGTGCCGCCGTCGCGTCGGGCCTTCTCCACCGTCGCCGCCGTGTCGTGGATGTAGGCGACATGCGCCGGGGAGTCCTCGGGGATGTGCCACACGTGGTCGAGGAGGGTGGCGTGCAGGACCGTCGCGTCCAGGGTGCGCCAGGCCGGTGGGCGGTCGGCGGGGATCGTACGGGCGAGGAGGTCCGGGTCCGGGCGGTCGACGAGGTGGAAGGGGCCGTCACCCGCGAGGACGAAGGCGTTGCCGGTGGCGGCCGCGTCCGCCAGGGCATCGAGGGCCTCGGGGAGCGCGACGTCGAGACGGCGCACGCGGAACAGGCCGTCCAGGGCGGTGAGGGCGTCCGGGAGCGGGAGTTGATGGAGGAGGCGGTGGATCGCGCGCACACGCAGGGGGTAGCGGGCGGTGTCCACCAGCAGGACCAGGCCGTAGTCCCAGGGGCTCGGGGACGGGTGCTCCGTGCGGAGCCGGAGGTAGGTCGCCCAGCGGTGGTGGCCGTCGGCTATCAGGGCCTGGTGGCGGGCCAAATCCGACTGGATCTCGGCGACGTCGGCGGGGTCGGTGACCGCCCAGAGGCGATGGCTGAAGCCGTCCTCCGTGGTCGTGGCGAGGAGCGGGGTGCGTTCCGTGGTGCGTTCGACCACGGCTGTCGCTCCGGCCCCGGTGCCGTCCCCCCGGTACGTGAGGAGCAGGGGCTCCATGTTGGTGCCGGTCGCGCGCATCAGGGCCGCGCGGTCCGCGATGACGTGGGGGATGACGTCCTCGTGGGGGAGGACCACGCCGGCGGAGGGCTCGGAGAGGCGCAGGGCGCCTATGAGACCGCGTTGGAGGATGCTGCCGTCCGCCTGCTCGTACACGTAGAGGCCGGGCTCGGGGTCGGCGGCGAGGACACCGTCGGCGAGCCAGCGGCGCAGTGTGTCGGCCGCCTGTTCGTCACGGGCGCCGGGGGTACTGGCCTGGGGGAGTATCAGGCGGACGATGTTGTGGGGATCGGCGGATTCGAGGTGGAGCAGACCGTCCGGCCGTACGACGACGTCGTACGGCGGTGATGTCACGGCGGCCAGGCTGCCGACCCGGTCGGGGTCGTAGCGAAGCCCCCGGAACGGGGTCAGTTCCAGGCCGCTGCGCGCCGGGATCTCCTCCGCGGGACCTGCGTAGTTCATTGATGCATCGTATGGGTGTCGGTGCCGTGAGGGATGATCGGGGAAAGTGACCTGACCGATTGTCGACCCATGGCCGTCCGACCCGGCCAGTGGGGCGACCGTCGGACCGAGCGAGGAGCGGAGCACGATGAGCCAGGCAGTCAGGACGCGGCCCGACGGCAGTGGGCAGGCCCTGAGCGAGGCGTACGACACGGCTCTGCTCGATCTGGACGGTGTGGTGTACGCGGGAGGGAGCGCGATCGCGTACGCCGTGGAGTCGCTGAGCACGGCGCGCGCCGGTGGTATGCACCTCGCGTACGTCACCAACAACGCGCTGCGGACGCCCGACACGGTCGCCGCGCATCTGACGGCCCTCGGCATACCGACCGAGGCCGGTGACGTCATCACCTCGGCGCAGGCCGTGGCCCGGCTGATCAGCGAGCAGCTGCCGGCCGGGGCGCGGGTGCTGGTCATCGGTGGTGAGGGGCTGCGCGTGGCGCTGCGCGAGCGGGGTCTGGAGCCGGTCGAGTCGGCGGACGACGATCCGGCGGCGGTGGTGCAGGGGTACGGCGGCCCCGAGCTGCCCTGGGGGCGGTTCGCGGAGGCCTGCTACGCCATCGCGCGCGGGGTGCCGTGGTTCGCGTCCAACACCGACCTGACGATCCCGAGCGCGCGCGGGATCGCGCCGGGCAACGGGGCGGCGGTGCAGGTGGTCCGGATCGCGACGGGCGCCGAGCCGCAGGTGGCGGGCAAGCCGCTGCCGCCGATGCACCGCGAGACGATCCTGCGGACCGGTGCCGAGCGGCCGTTGGTGGTGGGGGACCGGCTGGACACGGACATCGAGGGGGCGTTCAACGGCGGGGTCGACTCACTGCTGGTGCTGACGGGTGTCACCGACGGGGCACAGCTGCTGGCCGCGCTTCCGCAGCACCGGCCCACGTACGTCGACGCCGATCTGCGGGGCATGCTCACCGGGCAGCCGGAGGTCGTCGAGGCGGGCACCGGGTTCCGCTGCGGTGGCTGGACGGCCACGGCGGGACCGGAGCGGCTGGAACTCGACGGCGAGGGTGGGGCTCTGGACGGGCTGCGGGCGCTGTGCGCGGCGGCCTGGACGGCGGCGGGCGAGGGCTCGTGCGAGCTGGACGGGGAGAAGGCGCTGGCCCGGCTGGGACTGTGAGGGGACAGGAGGGGCTGGGACCGTCGACCGTCGTCCGTCCTCCGCGCCGCGTGCGGGGTGTTCGTGGACGCGGTCGAGCCATGAAGGGAGGGTAGGCTAACCTAACCGGGTGTTGGTCGACAGTCCTCCTGAACCGCGCGCGGAGACCGCCCCCGCGCCACCGAATCGCCGGGCGGTACGAGCCGTCGGGCTTCTCGTGGCCCTCGTGATCCTCGCCCTGGTCGCCCTGACGAGTATCGCGATCGGCGCGAAAGAACTCTCCCTGGAGCAGGTCTGGCACGGCCTGTTCGAGGACACGGGGACCTACGGCGACGCCGTGGTCGGGGAGCGGATCTCGCGCACGCTCCTCGGTCTGCTCGCGGGAGCCGCGCTCGGGCTGGCCGGTGCTGTCCTCCAGGCACTCACCCGGAACCCGCTGGCCGACCCGGGCCTGCTCGGCATCAACGCGGGCGCGTCCGCGGCCGTGGTCACCGCCATCACCTACTTCGGCGTCACCTCGCTGAGCGGGTACGTGTGGTTCGCGTTCGCCGGCGCCGCCCTGGTCGGGGCGCTGGTCTGGTTCCTCGGCGGCAGCCGCGGGGCGACTCCCGTGCGGCTGGCGCTCGCGGGTACGGCCATCAGCGCCGCGCTCTACGGCTACCTCCAGGCCGTGATGATCATGGATGACGCGGCACTCTCCAAGATGCGTTTCTGGACGGTCGGTTCGCTGGCCTCGGCGACCGACGAGACCATCACCCAGGTGCTGCCGTTCCTGGCCGTCGGTACGGTCGTCGCGCTGCTGCTCGCCCGCCCGCTGAACGCGATGGCCATGGGCGACGACACCGCCCGCGCGCTCGGCGCCAACCTCAGCCGCACCCGCGCGCTCTCCATGGCCGCCGCCACCGTGCTGTGCGGCGCCGCGACGGCGGCCTGCGGGCCGATCGTCTTCGTCGGGCTGATGGTCCCGCACGTCGTGCGGTCCTTCACCGGGCCCGACCTGCGCTGGATCCTGCCGTACGCGACCGTCCTGTCGCCGGTGCTGCTGCTCGGCGCCGACGTGCTCGGGCGCATGGTGGCGCGGCCCGCGGAACTGCAGGTCGGCATAGTCACCGCGATCCTGGGCGGTCCGGTCTTCATCTTTCTCGTACGACGGCGGAGGACGGCCCAGCTGTGAAGACGCAGGCCACGAGGGAGACCCACGTCATGAACGAGCCCGCCGGGCGCGGCCGCGCGCTCCGTACGCCCGGCGGCCTGTCCGTCCGGCTGGACGTGCGGGCGTTCACGGTCGTCGTCCTGCTGCTGTTGGCGGCGCTGACCGCGAGCGTCGTGCTGATCGGGACCGGCGACTTCCCGATCCCGGCCGACGACGTCCTGAGGACGCTGCTGGGCGACGGGGACGCGGGCCAGGAGTTCATCGTCAACGAGCTGCGGCTGCCGAGGGTTCTGGTCGGACTCCTCGTCGGGGCCTCGCTCGGGCTCGGCGGGGCGCTGTTCCAGTCCGTCTCCCGCAATCCGCTGGGCAGTCCGGACGTGCTCGGTCTCTCCCAGGGAGCCACCGCCGGGGCCCTGGTCGTGATCGTGCTGTTCTCCGGCAGCGCGAACCAGGTCGCCCTCGGGGCGCTCGTCGGCGGTCTGGTCACCGGCATCGCGATCTATGTGCTGGCCTGGAAGCGGGGCGTGCACGGCTATCGGCTGGTGCTGGTCGGCATCGGTGTCTCCGCGATCGTCACGGCGGTCAACGGCTATCTGATCACCAAGGCCGACCTCGTCGACGCGGGCCGCGCGGTCGTCTGGATGACCGGTTCCCTCGACGGCCGTGACTGGGCCCAGGTCCGGCCGCTGCTGATCATGTGCGCGATCCTCGTCCCGCTGGTGCTCGGCAACGCGCGCGGGCTGCGGATGATGGAGATGGGCGACGACGTGTCGTACGCCCTCGGGGTGAGTGTCGAGCGTGTACGGCTGCTGCTGATGGTGTCGGCCGTGCTGCTCACGGCCGGGGCCACCGCCGCCGCCGGGCCGGTCAGCTTCGTCGCCCTCACCGCGCCCCAGCTCGCCAAGCGGCTGACCCGTTCCCCGGGCCCGAACCTGGTGCCCGCGATGTGCATGGGCGCGACCCTGCTGGTCGTCGCCGACCTGGCCTCGCAGCGGGCCTTCGGGGCCGACCGGCTGCCGGTCGGCGTGGTCACCGGCGTACTCGGTGGCGTCTATCTGCTGTGGCTGCTGGTCACCGAGCGGAAGGCCGGGCGGATATGAACGAGATCGACGGTGTGTCGGCGCATGCGAACGACGGCGCTTCGGCGCATGTGAACTACAAGAGGAGCACCGTGAACCGCCTGTCCGCCGAGAACGTCACTCTCGCCTACGACCAGCGGGTCATCGCCGAACAGCTGTCGGTGGAGATTCCCGACAACTCGTTCACCGTGATCGTCGGCCCCAACGCCTGTGGCAAGTCCACGCTGCTGCGAGCCCTCTCCCGGATGCTGAAGCCGTCCCAGGGGCGGGTGCTGCTCGACGGGCAGGTCATCCAGTCGATGCCCGCGAAGAAGGTCGCCCGGACGCTCGGGCTGCTGCCGCAGTCGTCGATCGCGCCCGACGGGATCACCGTCGGCGACCTCGTGGGCCGTGGCCGGTACCCGCACCAGGGGCTGCTGCGGCAGTGGTCGGCCGAGGACGAGCGGATCGTCCGGGAGTCCATGGAGTCGACCGGGGTCGCCGAGCTGGCCGACCGCTACGTCGACGAGCTGTCCGGAGGGCAGCGCCAGCGGGTCTGGATCGCCATGGCGCTCGCCCAGCAGACCCCGCTGCTGCTGCTCGACGAGCCGACCACCTTCCTCGACATCCAGCACCAGATCGACGTGCTCGACCTGTGCGCCGAACTCCACGAGGAGCAGGGGCGCACGCTGGTCGCCGTACTGCACGACCTCAACCACGCCGCCCGCTACGCCACCCACCTCATCGCCCTGCGCGGCGGCTCGGTGATCGCCGAGGGCGCCCCCTCCGAGATCGTCACGGCGGAGCTGGTCGAGGAGGTGTTCGGACTGCGCTGCCAGGTCATCGACGACCCGGAGACGGGCACCCCCTTGGTGGTACCGGCGGCGCGCAAGGCACGGTCCGGCGAGTCGAGGGCCGAGAAGGTGACGGCCGCTAGAGGAGCTTCCTGAGCTGGAGCAGGTCGCGGAAGCCCGCCTCCAGCTTGACTCGGCCCGAACCCCAGGCCTTGGCGAAGTTCAGTTCCCCGTCGACCAGGGCCACCAGGTCGTCGCCCGTCATCGCGAGCCGGATCTGCGCCTTCTCGGCGGGCGGTCCCTGAAGGGTGTCGTGCACCTCGATCCGGCCCTCGCGCATCCGGCCCACGAAGGTGACGTCGAGATCCTTGATGTGGCAGCTCACCGAACGGTCGAGGGCCGTCGCCTCGCGCACGTGTCCGTCGGCGCCTGCCATGTTGTCCGAGAGCTTTTCGAGCGCGGCGCGGCACTCATCGATCGTTGCCATCGCGACCGACGGTACCCCAGAGCTTCGCGGTAGCGTCTGGGCATGAGCGACTCTTTGCGCGAGGTCGTGGCGGAGGCGGACGCGGCGGTTCCGGAGCCGCCGGCGGAGGTCGGGCCCGAGGACGACCCCGCCGCCCCGGCCCCGCTGGACGTTCCCCGCACCGCCACCGGCCACCCGGAGGTCGACACGGCCCTCGACCGGCTGGCCGACACCGACCACCTCGCCACCGACGGCCATGTGGAGGTGTACGAGGATGTACACCGAGGGCTGCGCGACGCGCTCACCGCGCTCGACGCCCGCCCGGGACCTCCGGTTCCCACCCGTCACCCGACCACCACCCCTCAATGAGACCCTTCGGGTCACACCTATCGATCGCCGCACGAGAGCAGGAGCTGAACCGAACGTGGCAGGAGTCGCACGCCGTCGTCTGGACGCCGAACTGGTCCGGCGGAAGCTCGCGCGGTCGCGTGAGCACGCGAGCCAGCTGATCGCCGCCGGTCGGGTCACCGTCGGCAGGACCGTCGCGACCAAGTCCGCCACCCAGGTGGAGACCGCCGCCGCGATCGTGGTCGTGAGCGACGACAGCGACCCCGAGTACGTGTCCCGGGGCGGTCACAAGCTCGCGGGCGCGCTGGAGGTCTTCGTCCCGCGGGGGCTGGCCGTCGAGGGGCGGAGGGCGCTGGACGCCGGAGCCTCCACCGGCGGGTTCACCGACGTACTGCTGCGGGCCGGGGCCGCGCACGTCGTCGCCGTGGACGTGGGATACGGACAACTCGCCTGGACCTTGCAGAGCGATGAACGCGTCACCGTCAAGGACCGTACGAACGTACGCGAGTTGACGCTCGAAGCGATCGATGGGAAGCCTGTGGATCTTGTCGTGGGGGATCTGTCCTTCATCCCGCTCGGCCTGGTGCTGCCCGCCCTGGTGCGGTGCGTGAAGCCGGACGCCGATCTGGTGATGATGGTCAAGCCGCAGTTCGAGGTGGGGAAGGAGCGGCTGGGCAGTGGGGGAGTCGTACGGAGTCCGGAGCTGCGCGCCGAGGCGGTGCGCGAGGTGGCCCGGCGGGCCGGGGAGCTGGGGCTCGGGGTGAAGGGTGTGACGGCCAGTCCGCTGCCCGGTCCCTCGGGCAATGTCGAGTACTTTCTGTGGCTGCGTGCCGGGGCACCCGCGCTGGACCCGGCCGACGTCGACCGAGCAGTGGCGGAGGGGCCGCGGTGACTCAGGACCGATCTCGAACTGTCTTCCTGCTCACCCACACCGGGCGGCCGGCGGCGATCCGCAGTGCCGAACTCGTCGTCAAGGGGCTGCTGCACCACGGCATCGTCGTGCGCGTCCTGGAGTACGAGGCCGAGGACATCCCGCTGCCGGAGGAGGTGGAACTCGTCAAGGAGGCCACCCCGCAGTGCCTCGACGGGTGCGAGCTGCTCATCGTCCTGGGTGGTGACGGCACGCTGCTGCGCGGCGCCGAGTTCGCCCGCGCGTCCGGGGTGCCGATGCTCGGCGTCAACCTCGGCAGCGTCGGCTTCCTCGCGGAGGCCGAGCGGGACGACCTCGACAAGGTCGTCGACCGCGTGGTGACCAAGTCCTACGAGGTCGAGGAGCGGATGACCGTCGATGTCGTCGTTCACCAGAACGGGGACATCGTCCACACGGACTGGGCGCTCAACGAGGCGGCCGTGCAGAAGGCCGGCGCCGAGAAGCTGCTCGAAGTCGTCCTGGAGATCGACGGGCGGCCGGTGACCGGGTTCGGGTGCGACGGCATCGTGCTGTCGACCCCGACCGGGTCGACGGCGTACGCGTTCTCGGCGGGCGGGCCCGTGGTGTGGCCCGAGGTCGAGGCGCTGCTGATGGTGCCGATCTCCGCGCACGCGCTGTTCGCCAAGCCGTTGGTGACGTCGCCGAACTCGGTGCTGGCGGTGGAGGTGCTGCCGCACATTCCGCCGGGCGTGCTGTGGTGCGACGGGCGGCGGACCGTCGAGCTGCCGCCGGGGGCGCGGGTGGAGGTGCGGCGGGGGGCCGTGCCGGTGCGGCTGGCTCGGTTGCACCACGCGTCGTTCACGGATCGGCTGGTGGCGAAGTTCGCGCTGCCCGTTTCCGGGTGGCGGGGGGCTCGGCACTAGCGCGACGTGGGGGGCGGGGACCGTCAGTGGCTGCGGGTTTGTCGTGGTTGCTCGCGCAGTTCCCCGCGCCCCTGAGGGCGCGCTGTAGCTCGCCGGGGTGACATAGGTGCCGGGGGGCGTCGCGGTCTCCCTCCCCGACCTCGTAAGGTCGTGTCCGTGTTGGAGGAGATGCGGATACGGTCGCTCGGAGTCATCGACGACGCTGTCGTCGAGTTGTCGCCCGGCTTCACCGCCGTGACGGGTGAGACGGGCGCGGGCAAGACCATGGTGGTCACCAGCCTCGGCCTGCTGCTCGGCGGGCGGGCGGACCCGGCGCTCGTGCGGATCGGTGCGAAGAACGCCGTCGTGGAGGGCCGGATCGCCGTGCCCGAGGGCGCGGCGGCGGCGGTCCGGGCCGAGGAGGCCGGGGCCGAACTCGACGACGGGGCGCTGCTGATCAGCCGTACCGTGTCCGCCGAGGGACGGTCCCGGGCGCACCTGGGCGGGCGGTCCGTCCCCGTGGGCATGCTCGCCGAGCTGGCCGACGAACTCGTCGCCGTGCACGGGCAGACCGACCAGCAGGGGCTGCTGAAGCTGTCCCGGCAGCGGGCTGCGCTCGACCGGTACGCGGGCGACGCGGTGGCCGTACCGCTCACGAAGTACGGCGAGGCCTACCGGCGGCTGCGGGCCGTGGCGACCGAACTCGACGAGATCGTCACCCGTGCGCGGGAGCGGGCCCAGGAAGCCGACATGCTGCGGTACGGCCTGGACGAGATCGCCGGCGTCGAACCCCGGGCCGGCGAGGACGTGGAACTGGCCGAGGAGGCCGAGCGGCTCGGGCACGCGGAGGCGCTGGCCTCCGCTGCGGCGGCCGCGCACGCCGCGCTCGCGGGCAATCCCGAGGACCCGGAGGGCGTGGACGCCACCACCCTCGTCGCGGGCGCGCACCGCGCGCTGGAGGCCGTGCGGGCGCACGACCCGGCGCTGGCCGTGCTCGCCGAGCGGATCGGGGAGGTCGGGATCCTGCTGGGCGATGTGGCGGGCGAGCTGGCGGGGTACGCCGACGACCTGGACGCCGACCCGCTGCGGCTCGCGGCCGTCGAGGAGCGGCGGGCCGCGCTGACGGCGCTGACGCGCAAGTACGGCCGGTACGGAGAGGACATCGCCTCGGTGCTGTCGTGGGCCGAGGAGGGCGCTCAGCGGCTCACCGAACTCGACGGCGACGACGAGCGCATCGAGGAGCTGACCGCCGAGCGGGACGCGCTGCGGGGCGAGTTGGGGGGCCTCGCCCAGGCGTTGACGGACGCCCGTGCCGAGGCCGCCGAGCGGTTCGCCGCGGCCGTCACCGCCGAGCTGGCCTCGCTCGCCATGCCGCACGCGCGCGTGTCGTTCGAGATCCGGCAGACGGACGACCCCGAGGGCGTCGAGGTGGGCGGGCGTACGGTCGCGTACGGGCCCTCCGGCGCGGACGAGGTCGAGCTGCTGCTCGCGCCGCATCCGGGGGCGCCGCCGAGGCCCATCGCCAAGGGCGCGTCCGGTGGTGAGCTGTCGCGGGTGATGCTGGCCGTGGAGGTGGTGTTCGCGGGGACGGACCCCGTGCCGACGTATCTCTTCGACGAGGTCGACGCCGGTGTCGGCGGCAAGGCCGCGGTCGAGATCGGCCGGCGGCTCGCTCGTCTCGCCCGATCGGCGCAGGTCGTGGTGGTCACGCACCTGCCGCAGGTGGCGGCCTTCGCGGACCGGCAGTTGCTGGTGGAGAAGACCAACGACGGTTCGGTGACCCGGTCCGGTGTGAAGATCCTGGAGGGCGAGGAGCGGGTGCGCGAGCTGTCGCGCATGCTCGCCGGCCAGGAGGACTCGGAGACGGCCCGGGCCCACGCGGAGGAACTGCTGGCGGCGGCCCGCGCGGACGCCTAGGCGGGACGGGCAGGCGCCCGGACGGGAGGAGTCGATGCCCGGAGACGGGACGGTCGGTGACGCCCTGGCGGGACGCGAGTCGTGTGGAGGGGCAACCTCGTGCGGGAGTTCACTCTTGTGGGTGACGCTGGGTCCGGGGTTGCCCGCCCCTCCGGCCCGTGCCCCGTCCGGCTGTCCCGGAACACCCTTGCGGCCTGGCATCCTTGGACAGGAACGACGTAGCGGGACGTGCTGCGTGGACCGTGCGGAAGCACCTCGTACGGGCCACTCCCACCGCGGGACCCTTCTGCACGTTCCTTCGTGACCGTCCGACCCCGAACCAGGAGCCCCGGCCACGTGAGCCACGTGAGCAGCCACTCACCACACGGCCAGTCGCCGCTGCGGACCGTGCAAGTGCTCGGCGGCGGCAGCGCGGTGAGCAGCGCGCATGTGCGATCGCTGGCCTCGGGGCTGGTCGCCAGGGGCGTGCGGGTCACCGTCTGCGCCCCCAGTGAGACGGACGGGCAGTACGACTTCACCGGCGTCGGCGCCCGCCACGTCCATGTGCCCCGCAGCAGCGACCCGGCCTCGGTGGCCAGTCTGCGCGGCGCCTTCGCCGACGCCGACCTGGTGCACGCGCACGGACTGCACGCCGGCTTCCGCGCCACCCTCGCGCTCGGCCGGCGCACCACCCCGCTCGTCGTCACCCTGCACACGCGGTCGTACGCCGAGGGCGCGCGGGCGCATCTGCTGCGGCTGCTGGAGCGGCGGGTCGCCAAGGCCGCCGCCGTGGTGCTCGGCACCTCCTCCGACCTGGTCGACCGGGCCCGCAGCCGGGGCGCGCGCGACGCCCGGCTCGCCGCCGTCGCGCTGCCGGTGCCGCGCCCGACCGTCCCCGGTGGGGATCCGGACCGGCCCGCGTCCAAGGTCAGGGCCGAACTGGGCGCCACGGAACGCCCGTTGCTCATGGCCGTCGGCACGCTCGACCGCCGACGGGGGTACGACACCCTGCTCGACGCCGCCCGTCGGTGGCGCGGTCTCGACCCGGCGCCGCTGGTCGTCGTCGCGGGCGAGGGGCCGCTGCGGGGCACGCTGCAGCGGCGTATCGAGGACGAGGAACTGCCGGTTCGGCTCGTCGGGCGGCGCGACGACGTCTCCGAACTGATCGCGGCCGCCGACCTCGCGCTGCTGCCCGGTGGTGCCGAGGGCCGCTCGGTCCTCGCGCAGGAGGCGCTCCACGCGCGCGTGCTGCTGGTCGCCGCCGCCGTCGGATCGGTGCCCGACCTGGTCGGCGACGGCGCGGAACTCGTCCCGTACGGCGACGCCGAGGCGCTGGCCGGGGCCGTCGAGCGCCTCCTCTGCGACCCCGCCCGGTGCGAGACGCTGCGGGAGCGCGGCACCCGGCAGGCGGCCACCTGGCCGACCGAGGACGAGACGGTGGCCCAGGTGCTCAGCGTGTACGACGAGTTGACGCGGCTCAGGCCCCTGACCTGACGGTCGCGAGGGGCCGGGGCCTCAGCCGACGTGTCTGCGTGCCCGCAGGGCCAGGCTCAGAGCCAGCACCGCCTGGGGGTCGTCCAGGTCGGTGCCGAGCAGTTCACCGATCCGCGCGAGGCGGTTGTAGAGGGTCTGGCGGTTGAGATGCAGTTCGCGGGCGGTCTCCGCCTTGCGGCCCGCGTGCGCGAGATACGTCTCCAGGGTGGGCAGCAGCGAGGGCTTGGCCCGGTCGTCGTGGTCGCGCAGGGGGCCGATCGCGCGGTCCACGAAGGCGGCCAGGTCGGGGTGGTCGCGCAGCCGCCACAGCAGCAGGTCGATGTCCAGGCGCCGGGCGTCGTACCAGGGGCGGTCGGCCAGGCCCTGTGCGGCCGTCGCCGCCTCCGCCGCGTGCCGCAGGCCCGCCGAGGCGGCCGCCCAGCCGCCGGGCACCCCGACGACCACCACGGGAGGCCGCCCGCCCGGCCGCAGCGTCCCGGCGCGCTCCACGCCGGCCCGCAGCGCCGCCGCGACCTTGTCGGCCACCGCGGTGCGCTCCGACTCCGCGCGCAGGGCCAGCAGCAGCGGTACACGGCCCTCGACGGGGCGCACGCCGAGCAGCGCGGGTACGCCGACGGAGGCCAGCTCCTCGGCCACCGCGCGGGCCAGGACGGCCCAGCCGCCGCCGGGGGAGAGGCCGTCGGCGAGCCGCATCACGACGGGCAGCAGGGGGCCGGACCCCGGCTTGAAACCGAGGACGCGGGCCTGCGCGGGGGCGTCCTCGGCCTGGACGCGGCCCTCGGCGAGGTCGGTGAGGAAGTCGCCGCGCCCCCGCGCGGCCAGCTCCTCCTCCTGACGGGCCTGCATCAGGACGACGGCGAGGATGCCGGCCGCGCGTTCGGCCGCCATCCGGTGGACGGGCGCCAGGGGTGCGACGACGGGCAGCAGGACCAGCCGGGCCCGTACGGCGCCGGTGCCGGGGCCGCCGCCCGGTACGTCGACGAGGGTCGTCCCGGCCGGCGGCTCGTCCTGGTGCCGGCCGCGCAGCCCCTCCCACACCTGGAGGGGATCGGTGTCCGCGGGCCCGGTCCCCGCGGCGTACAGGAGCTGTCCGTCAGGGGTCTCCAGGAAGACCGGGTTGCCGCTGAAGTCGGCCAGGATGCCGAGGACCTGCGGGACCCCGCCGCCGCCGAGCAGGGCCTCGGTGCAGCGGCGGTACACCTCCTCGGCCCGCTGGAGGAGCGCGTAGTGGCCGTTGACGATCTCGGTGTGGATCTCCTCGGTGACCGTCACGAAGGCCACCTCGCGGTGGAGTTGGACGAGCGGGAGCCCGGCCGCGCGCGCTGTCTCGACAAGGGCCGCCGGGAGCCGGGCGAAGCGTGGGCCCAGTTCGACCACCAGGGCCGAGATGCCGCGTTCGGCGAGGGTCCGGACGAACGCGCGCTGGTCGGCGGGGCGGGTGCCGAGCCCGTACCCGGTGGTCAGCAGCAGCTCGCCGCCCTTGAGGAGCGAGGCGATGTTCGGGACCTCGCCCGCGTGCACCCAGCGCACGGTGCGGTGCAGCCGGTCGGCGCCCGCGAGGATCTCCGGCAGCCCGCCGCGCAGTCCGGGCAGCTCCAGCGCCCGCCGCACGGTGATGCCGCCCTGCGCCTCACGGCCGTGACCTGCTTCGCGGCCTCCACGGGTGTCCATGGAGCGGACGGTACCCGGTCGTCAGGCCGGCGGGATGTTGTGGTTGAAGCGGAAGACGTTGTCGGGGTCGTAGGTGGTCTTCACCGCCGTCAGCCGCCGGTAGTTGTCGATGCCGAGTCCGGCGACGACCCGGTCGGCGCCCTCGTCGCCGACGAAGTTGAGATAGACGTCGCCGGTGCTCCAGGGCCGGGCGTCGGCGCGCACGTCCCGTACCCACCGCATGCACCGGTCGTCGTCCTCGGGGTCGGCCCAGACGCCGAAGGGATGCACGACCCAGGGGGAGTCCCGGTAGGGCACGGGGTAGTGGGCGGGGCCCTCCGCTATCGCGCCGCCGAGCGGGAAGAGCACGTGCTGGGTGCCGGTCGGCACGGGCATCGACCAGGCGCGGTCGGCGAGCACGTCCACCAGCTCGTCCGGCAGACCGGTCAGGTACTCCGCCGACCAGTAGTTCCGCATCCCCGGCGGGTCGTCGATCATGCACTGCACGTCCGCGTACGGCATCGCGCCGACGATCTCGGCCTCGTGCGGCATCGCCAGGAGTGGCTGGGCGACCTTGCGCATGTCCTCCTCGGTGCCCGCGTACGTCAGGAGGATCGCGCAGGCGAGCCCGCCGACCAGATGCTCGGGGACGAACTCCTCGGGCGGGGCGGTGAGATAGAGGACGCCGCCGCCCGCCTCCCGCGGGCCGGCCTCGATGACGTCGCGGTACACGCGCATCACCTCGGGGCCGTGTTCGGGGCGGTAGAGGAGCAGGGCGATGGCGAAGGCGGGCAGCTCGTGCAGCCGGAGGGTGAGCGCGGTGGCCACGCCGAAGTTCCCGCCGCCGCCGTGCAGCGCCCAGAACAGGTCCGGGTTCTCCTCGGAGTTCGCGCGGACGGTGTGTCCGTCGGCGGTCACCAGGTCGACGGCGAGCAGGTTGTCGACGGCGAGCCCGAAGGTGCGGTCCAGCCAGCCGCTGCCGCCGCCGAGGACGAAGCCGCCCACCCCCGTGGTCGAGGCGCGGCCGCCGGTGGTCGCGAGGCGGTGGGGCTCGGTGGCGCGGTCGAGGTGGCTCATGGTGGCGCCGCCGCCGACGCGTGCGGTCCTGGACGCGGGGTCGACCGTGACCTCGTGCATCCGGCGGAGGTCGATGACGAGCCCGTTGTCGTTCAGTGCCATTCCGGCCACGCTGTGGCCGCCGCCGCGTACCGCGATCGGCAGGTCGAGGTCGCGGGCGAAGCGCACCGAACGGACGACGTCGGTCTCGTCGGCGCACTCGGCGATCACGGCCGGACGCCGGTCGATCATGGCGTTGAAGACCGTGCGGGCGTCGTCGTACCCGGGGTCGTCCGGCGCGTACACCTCGCCGGACAGATCCTCGCGCAGTGCGGCGAGGGCCGCCCGCGCCTTCGAGAGGGGAGCCATGGTGAGCCGCCCCCTTTCGGTCGGGGGACAGGGCTCCTTCCAGGCTAGGCGGGGGCGGCGGACGGGGCCTGTTCGGGGCTCGTGCGGCACCCGCGGCGGGGCCTGCGGCCGGCAGGCGGGTCGGCGCGAGCACCCGTACCAGCGAGCGCAAGCGCTTGCCGTGTGCGCCTGCGGACGCTCCGGTCCGCCGCCGTGCGCGCCGGACCGGAGGGCGCGCACGGCAGGCCGTACGCCCCCCGGCGCTCGGCCGCCGTGGGCCCCGGACGCGGTCAGCCGCCGTACGCCCCCGACGCGGTCAGCCGCAGGGCCGTGTCGATGAGGGGGACGTGGCTGAACGCCTGCGGGAAGTTGCCCACCTGGCGCTTGAGCACCGGGTCCCACTCCTCGGCGAGGAGGCCCAGGTCGTTGCGGAGGGAGAGCAGCTTCTCGAAGAGCTTGCGGGCCTCGTCGACCCGGCCGATCATCGCCAGGTCGTCGGCCATCCAGAACGAGCAGGCGAGGAACGCGCCCTCGTCGCCCGGTAGCCCGTCGACGCCCTCCTCCTCGCCGGAGGTCGGGTAGCGCAGGATGAAGCCGTCCGGGGTCGACAGCTCGCGCTGGATCGCCTCGATGGTGCCGATGACCCGCTTGTCGTCCGGCGGCAGGAAGCCCATCTGCGGGATCAGCAGCAGCGAGGCGTCCAGCTCCTTCGAGCCGTACGACTGGGTGAAGGTGTTGCGCTCCTTGTCGTAGCCCTTCTCACACACGTCCCGGTGGATGTCGTCGCGCAGCTCGCGCCACTTCTCCAGCGGGCCGTCCGCGTCACCGGACTCGATGAGCTTGATCGTCCGGTCCACCGCGACCCAGGCCATGACCTTGGAGTGCACGAAGTGGCGGCGCGGTCCGCGCACCTCCCAGATGCCCTCGTCGGGCTCGTCCCAGTGGTCCTCCAGGTAGCGGATCAGCTTCAGCTGGAGGAGCGAGGCGTAGTCGTTGCGGGCCAGCCCGGTCATGTGGGCCAGGTGCAGGGCCTCGGTGACCTCGCCGTAGACGTCCAGCTGGAGCTGGTGCGCGGCGCCGTTGCCGACCCGGACCGGCGCGGAGTTCTCGTACCCGGGCAGCCACTCCAGCTCGGCCTCGCCCAGCTCCCGCTCACCGGCGATGCCGTACATGATCTGCAGGTTCTCCGGGTCGCCGGCGACCGCGCGGAGCAGCCACTCGCGCCAGGCGCGGGCCTCGTCCCGGTAGCCGGTGCGCAGCAGCGAGGAGAGGGTGATGGCCGCGTCGCGCAGCCAGGTGTAGCGGTAGTCCCAGTTGCGGACGCCCCCGATGTGCTCCGGGAGGGAGGTCGTCGGGGCGGCGACGATGCCGCCGGTCGGGGCGTACGTCAGGGCCTTGAGCGTGATCAGCGAGCGGATCACGGCCTCGCGGTAGGGGCCGTGGTACGTGCACTGCTCCACCCAGTCGTGCCAGAACTCCTCGGTGGCCCGCAGCGACGGCTCGGGCTCCGGCAGCGGCGGGGGCTGCTTGTGCGAGGGCTCCCAGGAGACCGTGAACGCGATCCGGTCGCCCGGCGTCACGGTGAAGTCGGCGTAGGTCGTCAGCGCCTTGCCGTAGGTCTCGCACTCGGTGTCGAACCACACCGAGTCCGGCCCGGCGACGGCCACCGTGCGCCCCTCGTGCTTGTGCACCCAGGGCACCACCCGGCCGTACGAGAAACGCATCCGCAGCGCCGAGCGCATCGGCACCCGGCCGCTGACGCCCTCCACGATCCGGATCAGCTGCGGGGCGCCGTCACGCGGCGGCATGAAGTCCGTCACACGGACCGTGCCGCGCGGGGTGTCCCACTCGGATTCCAGGATCAGCGAGTCGCCGCGGTACCGGCGGCGGGAGGCCGTGGGCGGCTCGGCGTCGGCCGCGTGCGCGGGACCCAGTCTCCAGAACCCGTGTTCCTCGGTGCCGAGCAGTCCCGCGAAGACGGCGTGGGAGTCGAAGCGGGGCAGGCACAGCCAATCGACCGTGCCGTCCCGGCAGACCAGCGCGGCGGTCTGCATGTCTCCGATGAGTGCGTAGTCTTCGATGCGCCCGGCCACGTGCAACTCCAGTCGAACGGCCACGTCGTCGCCCCCCGAGGGGCGGTCGCTGTGCGGTGTGCGGTCAAGGGACCCAAGGGATCGACAAAGAAACCATGTTTCCAGAGTGATCCAAGGGACGGTGTCATGCGATGTCGCTCAACGATCCTCAACGCAAATGAGGCGATCGTTGCTCAACGCACTGACGAGCTCTCATGATTACCGGAGACGGGCTGGGGTGGTGCCGTCGCGCCGGCCGCGCTCGGCAGCGAGTGTCCGAAGAGGATACGACGCACCGGAGGGCTCCGCGTGCCGCTCCGGACAACACGGGTGGGCCGAACGGGTGAGCTAATGGTGAAGGTCGGGCGGGATTCGCCGACAGTCGTACGAGGTCCGTGTCGGCCCGTGCGCGGAGCGTGGCCGGAAGCGATCGTGTCCTGTCGCTGATACCCTGGTAGCCCGTGGACCGGTGGGCGCCCCGACGCAACAGGGACCCCCGAACCGCAGCGAAGGCACCCCCGACGGATGAGCTCGGGCGGCGGCCGACCCGCACACCGAACCGCGACCACGGGAGCCCCCTCTTGGCCATGCCGCCCGCTGCTTTTCGAAACTCGACGACAAAGCACATCTTCGTCACCGGGGGTGTCGCCTCCTCTCTCGGCAAGGGTCTGACCGCCTCCAGCCTCGGCATGCTGCTCAAGGCCCGCGGCCTGCGCGTCGTGATGCAGAAGCTCGACCCCTACTTGAACGTCGACCCCGGCACGATGAATCCCTTCCAGCACGGTGAGGTGTTCGTCACCAACGACGGAGCCGAGACCGACCTGGACATCGGACACTACGAGCGCTTCCTCGACCGTGACTTGGACGGCTCCGCCAATGTCACTACAGGCCAGGTCTACAACACGGTCATCGCCAAGGAGCGGCGTGGCGAGTACCTGGGCGACACCGTCCAGGTCATCCCGCACATCACCAACGAGATCAAGCACCGCATCCGGCGCATGGCCTCCGACGAGGTCGACGTCGTCATCACCGAGGTCGGCGGCACCGTCGGCGACATCGAGTCGCTGCCCTTCCTGGAGACCGTCCGCCAGGTCCGTCACGAGGTCGGCCGCGACAACGTCTTCGTCGTCCACATCTCGCTCCTGCCGTACATCGGGCCCTCGGGGGAGCTGAAGACGAAGCCGACGCAGCACTCGGTTGCGGCTCTGCGCAACATCGGTATTCAGCCAGATGCGATCGTTCTGCGCTGTGATCGTGAAGTTCCCGCCGCGATCAAGCGCAAGATCTCCCTGATGTGCGACGTCGACGAGGCCGCCGTGGTCGCGTGTCCCGACGCCCGCTCGATCTACGACATCCCGAAGACCGTGCACGGCGAGGGCCTGGACGCCTACGTGGTCCGCAAGCTGGACCTGCCGTTCCGTGACGTGGACTGGACGACCTGGGACGACCTGCTCGACCGCGTCCACAACCCGCTCCACGAGATCAACCTGGCGCTCGTCGGCAAGTACATCGACCTGCCCGACGCCTACCTCTCGGTCACCGAGGCGCTGCGCGCGGGCGGCTTCGCCAACAAGGCCCGGGTGAAGATCAAGTGGGTCACCTCCGACGACTGCAGGACCCCGGCCGGCGCCGCGGCCCAGCTTGCCGACGTCGACGCCATCTGCATCCCCGGCGGCTTCGGCGACCGGGGTGTCTCCGGCAAGGTCGGCGCCATCCGGTACGCCCGCGAGAACCGGATCCCGCTGCTCGGCCTCTGCCTGGGCCTGCAGTGCATCGTGATCGAGGCCGCGCGCAACCTGGCCGACATCCCGGACGCCAACTCCACCGAGTTCGACTCCGCCACCGCCCACCCGGTCATCTCCACCATGGCCGAGCAGCTGGACATCGTCGCCGGTGAGGGGGACATGGGCGGCACCATGCGGCTGGGCATGTACCCGGCCAAGCTCGCCGAGGGATCGATCGTGCGCGAGGTGTACGACGGCAAGGAGTACGTCGAGGAGCGCCACCGTCACCGCTACGAGGTGAACAACGCCTACCGCGCGGAACTGGAGAAGAAGGCCGGTCTGCAGTTCACCGGGACCTCGCCCGACGGCAAGCTCGTCGAGTACGTCGAGTACCCGCGCGAGGTCCACCCGTACCTGGTCGCGACCCAGGCGCACCCCGAGCTGCGCTCCCGTCCGACCCGCCCGCACCCGCTGTTCGCGGGGCTGGTGAAGGCCGCCGTGGAGCGGAAGACCGGCAAGTAAATCCGAGCGGCGCGAGAGCTGTACGGTGACCGGGGTGCGCGTCTTTCGGGATGTGTGCCCCGGTTTCTTTTCGCATGTGTGGGAGGACGAGTCGACATGACGATCAAGGACACCGCCGAGGAGTGGGAGATCCGGGCGAGCGAGACCCCGTTCGTCGGCAAGAAGACCTCCGTGCGCACGGACGACGTGGTCATGCCCGACGGGTCGGTCGTCCGCCGCGACTACCAGGTCCACCCCGGCTCCGTCGCCGTCCTCGCCGTCGACGACCAGGACCGGGTGCTGGTCGTCCGCCAGTACCGCCACCCGGTCCGAGAGCGGCTCTGGGAGATCCCGGCGGGCCTCCTCGACGTGCCCGGCGAGAACCCGCTGCACGCCGCCCAGCGCGAGCTGTACGAGGAGGCGCACGTCAAGGCGGAGGAGTGGCGGGTGCTCACCGACGTCTACACCACGCCCGGCGGTTGCGACGAGGCCGTGCGGATCTTCCTGGCCCGGGATCTCTCCGAGGCCGAGGGGCACCGGTTCGAGGTGGAGGACGAGGAGGCCGACATGGAGTTGGCCCGGGTGCCGCTGGAGGAGCTGGTGCGGGGGGTGCTCGCCGGGGAGCTGCACAACAACTGCCTTGTGGTGGGGGTGCTTTCGCTGGTGGCCGCGCGCGGTGGTGACGGGGTGGAGTCGCTGCGCGCGGCCGAGGCGCCGTGGCCCGCGCGGCCGTTCGAGGTCTAGGGCGTGTTTCGGAAGTCCCTTCGTCGCCCGAAGGGCCTCAGAGCAGAAGGGACTTCCGAAACACGCCCTAGGGCCGGTTCAGGTCGTGGGTGAGGCGCGGGTCCGCCGTGGCTTGTCGCGCCCACGCGGCGGAGCCGCGTATCGATACGGCCCAGTGCCCTCACGGGGCTTGATGCCGACCTCACACTCCCAGTCCTACGATCGTTTGATCCGATCGAGCGACCTCACCGCCCCGCTCCGCCCGGATCGTCGCAGAGCGTGAACTAGGCTCGGGAAACGCCCGAACCGGAGTCCCGGCGGGCTTGCTCGTGCGGTGGGACGGGAGCGTGGCCCGTGGCGGATCAGGCGGTGGACCTCGGGGGTGCCCGGGTGTCCGGAACGGGGCGGCCCCCGGCTGTCGAGGCCGCCCCCACGGACAGTCAGTTCCTGGGCCGTACAAGAGAGTTGAAGGAGCTGCGGGCCGACATCGACCGGGCCGGGCTCAACACCCTCGCGGGCCGCAAGGCCCCCCACGCGCGCGTGCTGCTCGTCGCGGGCCGCCCCGGCTTCGGCCGCACCGCGCTCGCCGAGGAACTCGTACGACAGGTTACCGATGGTTACCCCGACGGGGTGCTGCGGACCCGGCTCACCGAGCCCGACGGCACCCGGGTCCCGGTCGAGCGCGCGGCGCGGGACCTGCTCGGGGGCCTCGGGCTGCCGGCGCCCGCCGGGGCCGACGAGGACGACCTCAGCGAGACATTGCGCCAGGCGCTGGCCGACCGCCGGGTGGTGCTCCTGCTCGACGACGCCGCCGACGCCGAGCAGGTCGACGCGCTGCTGCCGGACACCCCCGACTCCCTGGTCGTGGCGGTCTCCGGGGGGCCGCTGACCGGCATCTCCGACGTCCGCCCGTGCACCCTGGGCGGACTGGACACCAAGTCCGCCGTGGAGCTGCTGGAACGCTTCAGCGGCTCGGTGCGCATCACCGTGGACCCGCGCTCGGCCGAGGGGCTCGCCGAGGTGTGCGGGGCCCAGCCCGCCGCGCTGCGGCTCGCCGGGGGCTGGCTGGCCGCCCGGCCCTCCGCCGCCGTCTCCGACCTGGCCAAACAGCTGCGCGCCGACGAGGGCGACAGCCCGCCGCTCACCAGGATCTTCAAGCTGTCGTACGCCGCGCTGCCGACCGCCGCCGCCCGGATGCTGCCCCTCCTCGCCCTGGCCCCCGCCGGCCTGGTCGACCCGCACATCGCCTCCGGTCTCGCCGGCTGCTCGGTCGACACGGCCCGCGGCACACTGGACGACCTCGTGGCCCTGGGCTTCCTGCACGAGGTCGACTCGCCGCTGCCGCAGTACGAGGTCCCCGGCTGTCTGCAGCCGCTGCTGCGGGCCCTCGCCGAGAGCCAGGAGCGGCCGGGCGAGCTGCAGCTGGCCCGCGCGCGGATGCTGGAGCGGACGGTACGGCTGCTGCAGTCCTGCCGCGCCATCACCGAGACCGACAGCCCGCTGGCCCGCGAGAAGCTCCTGGCGATGCCCAAGGCGCTGCGGTTCCCTACGCCCCGGGCCGCCGAGGAGTGGCTGCGCGTGCGCCGGCCCGCGCTGCTCGCCGCGGCCCGGCTCGCGGTCGCCGACGGCGAGCTGGACACCCTCGCCCGGCGTCTGATGTCCCAGCTCGTCCGGGCCCTGGTGGCGCACTTCGGTACACAGGCCGCCGCTCCCGACCTGTACGACCTGCACGGGTTGGTCCTCGATGTCGCCGAGCGCCGTGCACTGCCCCGCGAACAGGCGGCCGCGCTGCTGAACCTCGGCGACCTGGACGCCCGGACCGGCCGTACGACGGCGGCACTGGCCCGCTACCGGGCCGCGCTCGACGCCGGACGCCGGGCGAACGACCCGTACGCGACCGGCCGCGCGATGGAATCCGTAGGCGCCGCCCATCAGGAGCTGGAGGACTACGAACGGGCCGCCGACTGGTACGGCAGGGCGCTCGCCCAGCGGCTCGCCCGCGACGAGCGCGAGGACGCCGTCCGGCTGTACGGCCGGATCGCCGCCGTGCACACCTTCGCGGGCCGGTACGGCGAGGCGCTGCGCAACTGGAGCTCGGCGCTCACCGGCCACCGCCGGCTCGGCGATGTGGCGGGCCAGGCAAGGGCGTTGAGCGAGATGGCACGCGTCCAGGAGTACGCGGGCCGGCCCGAGGAGGCGCTGCGCACCTGCCAGGAGGCGGCGGAGTGGGCGCGGCGTGCCGACGACGTCCGGCTGCAGGCCGCGATCCAGCTGCGGATCGCCGACACCCTGGAGCGGCTCGGCGACCCCGCGGCGGCCCGGTTGCACCGGCAGGCCGCCGAGCGACTGCTCGACGACGTCGACGACGGGTCCCCGGCCCTCCAAACCCACGAGATCGAGCCGGAACAAGGTGCTAACGCCTGCGAAATCCGTAGTGCATCCGCGAAAGATTGATGCATTGAAAGGCTAGACAGCGGGGATACCTTCATTAGACTGGCTGCGCCGCCGGTTCTCCTGCGGTGTCTCCCGGTGCGCTCAGATGCGTACGGGTATGTCCTGTATTGCGTGGGCATGTTCCGCCTGTGCGTGCGAGCCCCCACACCCCTCCGAGCCAAGGACCGTGATCGACGTGAAGGTCGGCATCCCCCGCGAGGTCAAGAACAACGAGTTCCGGGTGGCGATCACCCCCGCCGGCGTGCACGAGCTCGTGCGCCACGGCCACCAGGTCGTCATCGAGCAGGGCGCCGGAGTCGGCTCGTCGATCCCGGACGCCGAGTACGTCGCCGCCGGCGCCGAGATCCTGGCCACGGCCGACGAGGTGTGGGCCGCGGCCGACCTGCTGCTCAAGGTCAAGGAGCCGATCGCCGAGGAGTACCACCGCCTGCGCAAGGACCAGACGCTCTTCACCTACCTGCACCTGGCCGCCTCCAAGGAGTGCACGGACGCCCTCGTCCAGTCGGGGACGACCGCGATCGCGTACGAGACCGTCGAGCTCCCGAACCGCGCGCTGCCGCTGCTCGCGCCCATGTCCGAGGTCGCGGGCCGGCTCGCCCCCCAGGTCGGCGCGTACCACCTGATGCGGGCCAACGGTGGGCGCGGGGTGCTGCCCGGCGGTGTGCCGGGCGTGCTGGCCGGGCGGGCCGTCGTCATCGGCGGTGGCGTCTCGGGCTGGAACGCGGCGCAGATCGCCATCGGCATGGGCTTCCACGTGACCCTGCTCGACAAGGACATCAACAAGCTCAAGGAGGCCGACAAGGTCTTCGGCACCAAGATCCAGACCGTCGTCTCCAACGCCTTCGAGCTGGAGAAGGCGTGCCTGGAGGCCGACCTCGTCATCGGCGCCGTCCTCATCCCGGGGGCCAAGGCCCCGAAGCTGGTCACCAACGAGCTCGTGTCGCGGATGAAGGCGGGAAGTGTCCTTGTCGACATCGCGATCGACCAGGGCGGCTGCTTCGAGGACTCCCGGCCCACCACCCACGCCGAGCCGACCTTCCCGGTCCACGAGTCGGTCTTCTACTGCGTCGCCAACATGCCCGGCGCGGTGCCCAACACCTCGACCTACGCGCTGACCAACGCCACGCTGCCGTACATCGTGGAGCTCGCCGACCACGGCTGGGCCGAGGCCTCGCGTCGCGACCCGGCGCTGGCCCGGGGGCTCAACACCCATGACGGCAGGGTCGTTTACCGCGAGGTGGCCGAGGCGCACGGCCTGGAGCACGTCGAGTTGGCGTCACTGCTCGGCTGACCGGCTGTTTTTAAGTCACCTTTCGGTAAAAGGCGATACGTCAACACAGGTCGTCAACAGCACCTTCCCGGCCGGATCTTGCCCGACAAGGTCCGGCCGGATGTGTGTATGGTCACTTTGCGACACTCGCGCAACTCGCCTCGAACGTAACCGTTCGGATGTTTCGCGCACCGGTGAAACCTGCCGTGCGACGGCCCTACGCCCTTGACAGCCGCATGTTTCATTGCCGACACATCGGGCCGGGTCCGGCGGATTGTGTTGCTGCGGACCGCCGACACGCCATAGAGTCGCCAACCGTCGGCATGGTGCCACGCTGACCTATCTAGAAGTTTCCTGGTCACCAAGGAGGTAAGACGACTTGTGAATGAGTCGACATTTACTCCCGGGGGTGGTCAACCAGGAATGCCTGCGCCGGTCTCGGGCCCCACGGGGTTCGCGGCTGTCGGCTCCGTCGCTGTCCGCACCTTCGCAGCCCACCAGAGTCAGCAGGCAACTCCGACAGCACTCCAGAGCATGGATGGCCAACACGTGAACGCCATGGCCGGCGACGGAAGTGGCGGGGTCCACAACCACTTCGCCGACTACGACGAGCTGCCCGACGGGCACTTCTACGACCCCGACGCCGAGTACGAGCCCGATCCGGAGTACGCGGCCACGCTCGCGCCCGACGCGGCCCGTCAGCGCCGCGAGCGCATCGGTCCCACCGGTCGCCCGCTGCCCTACTTCCCGATCCCGGGTCCGCTGACCGACCACGGTCCCGCGAAGATCATCGCGATGTGCAACCAGAAGGGCGGCGTCGGCAAGACCACGTCGACCATCAACCTGGGTGCCGCGCTCGCGGAGTACGGCCGCCGGGTCCTGCTCGTCGACTTCGACCCGCAGGGCGCCCTCTCGGTGGGCCTCGGGGTGAACCCGATGGAGCTCGACCTCACGGTCTACAACCTGCTCATGGAGCGGGGCATGTCGGCCGACGAGGTCCTGCTGAAGACCGCGGTCCCCAACATGGACCTGCTGCCGAGCAACATCGACCTGTCCGCGGCCGAGGTCCAGCTCGTCTCCGAGGTCGCGCGCGAGTCGACGCTCCAGCGCGCCCTGAAGCCGCTCATGGCCGACTACGACTACATCGTGATCGACTGTCAGCCCTCGCTCGGCCTGCTCACGGTCAACGCCCTGACGGCCGCGCACAAGGTGATAGTGCCTCTGGAGTGTGAGTTCTTCGCTCTGCGTGGTGTCGCGCTGCTGACGGAGACCATCGAGAAGGTCCAGGAGCGGCTCAACCCCGAGCTGGAGCTCGACGGCATCCTCGCCACGATGTACGACTCGCGCACCGTGCACAGCCGTGAGGTCCTCGCGCGGGTCGTCGAGGCGTTCGACGACCACGTCTACCACACGGTCATCGGGCGCACGGTCCGCTTCCCGGAGACCACGGTCGCCGGTGAGCCGATCACCACGTACGCCTCCAACTCCGTCGGCGCCGCCGCCTACCGTCAGCTCGCCAGGGAGGTGCTCGCCCGGTGTCACGCCGAGTGAGTCTGCCGGGGGCCGACGAACTCTTCCGTACGACAGGGGGAATGGCGCTGCAGCCGTCCACTCCCCGGCGGGGGGCCAACGGAGAAGCCCGTGTGCCCGCTCCCGCCGGGGAGAGCGACGGGGCCGCCGGCGCGGAGGACGCGCCGCCGTCCGTGCCCGTGCAGGGCGGTGACGGCGAGGGGTCCGAGCATGTGGCCGCCGACGCCGAGTCCGACGGCGAGCAGCCGCGCAGCCGTGGCGCCGCGACGGGGGCCGAGCGGGCCGCCGCCGGGCGGCAGTCGAAGCCGCAGGAAGGTTCTGCCGCGGCGCCCCGCAAGCGGGGGCGGGCCTCCGGGCGCCGGCCCAGCGGGCGGGAGCGGCACGACGAGAAGATCACCGTGTATGTCTCCGCCGAGGAGCTCATGGACCTCGAACACGCGCGGCTGGTCCTGCGTGGCGAGCATGGGCTGGCCGTCGACCGGGGGCGGATCGTGCGAGAGGCCGTCGCCGTGGTGCTGGCGGATCTGGAGTCCCGCGGAGACGCGAGCATCCTCGTACGTCGGCTGCGGGGGCGGTAGGGGTAGCCTGCCAGGGCTATGACCTCGTACGACTCCTCTGGCTCGGCTTCCGGTGGTTCCGGGGGCCGTCGCCGTGCGCTGGGGAGGGGGCCGCTGGCTCCGCCGACCGAGCCGGCGGCGCGGGCCGAGGGTGACTCGGCGGGCGGCGCTGACGAGAAGCCGCCGTCGGCTGCCGCCCTGACCGAGACCGACCCCACGCCGGAACCCGCGGCAGGCGGGGCCGAGCCCGTAGCCGAAGCCGAGGTGGAGTTCGGAGCGAGGGTCGAGGCCGGAGTGTCGGCCGAGGTCTATCCGAGAGCTGTGGCCGGGGCCAAGGCCGAGGCCGGCGGCACGGCTGTGGCCGGAGCCGGGCCTGGAGTCGGAGGCGCGTCCGGAGCCGTAGCCGAGTCCGGGGCCCCCGTCGAGTCCGGACCCGGCGTCGGTGCCGAGGCCGAGCCGGAACCCCAAGCCGAGCGCGAGCCTCAACCCGAACCCGAACCCGAGCCCGGCGCCGCAGGCGAGGCCGAAGCCGGTGCCGGCGGGGGGTTCAAGGTTCGGCTCGCGAACTTCGAGGGGCCGTTCGATCTGTTGCTTCAGTTGATCTCGAAGCACAAGATGGACGTCACCGAGGTGGCGCTGTCCAGGGTCACCGACGAGTTCATGGCGCACATCCGGGCCATGGGGCCGGACTGGGATCTCGACGAGACGACCGAGTTCCTCGTCGTCGCCGCGACGCTGCTGGACCTGAAGGCCGCGCGGCTGCTGCCCGCCGCCGAGGTCGAGGACGAGGCCGACCTCGCGCTCCTCGAAGCCCGGGACCTGCTGTTCGCCCGGCTGCTGCAGTACCGCGCGTACAAACAGATCGCGGACATCTTCAACCGCCGGCTGGACGAGGAGGCCCGGCGCTACCCCCGGACCGTCGGTCTGGAGCCGCACCACGCCGAACTGCTGCCCGAGGTGGTCATCAGCATCGGGACGGAAGGATTCGCCAGGCTCGCGGTCAAGGCGATGCAGCCGAAGCCGAAGCCCCAGGTGTACGTCGATCACATCCACGCGCCGCTGGTGAGCGTGCAGGAGCAGGCCGGGATCGTCGTCGCGAGGCTGCGCGAGCTGGGGGAGGTGTCCTTCCGCGTGCTCGTCGAGGACACCGACGACACCCTGACCGTCGTCGCCCGCTTCCTGGCCCTGCTGGAGCTCTACCGGGAGAAGGCCGTGGCGCTGGACCAGGAGACCGCCCTCGGGGACCTGATCGTGCGCTGGACGGGCGGGGACGGGGATGCCGAGCCCGTGGTCACGGACGAGTTCGACCGGCCGCCCGAACCGCCGAAGGAGGAGACCAAGGCATGAGCGAGGAGACGCCCGAGGGGGCGACCGGGGCGCCCGCGGGGTCGCGTACCGTCGCCGACCTCGATCTCAAGCCCGCCCTGGAGGCCGTCCTCATGGTCGTGGACGAGCCCGCGACGGCCGAGCACCTGAGCAAGATCCTGGAGCGGCCGAAGCGACAGATCTCCAAGGCGCTGCGGGAACTGGCCGACGAGTACGCGGTCCAGGGGCGCGGCTTCGAACTGCGGCTGATCGCCGGGGGCTGGCGGTTCTACACCCGGCCCGAGTACGCCGCCGCCGTCGAGCGGTTCGTGCTCGACGGGCAGCAGGCCCGGCTGACCCAGGCCGCGCTGGAGACGCTGGCCGTGGTCGCGTACCGGCAGCCGGTGAGCCGGAGCCGGGTCTCGGCCGTACGAGGGGTCAACTGCGACGGGGTCATGCGCACCCTGCTCCAGCGGGGCCTGGTCGAGGAGGCGGGCGCGGAACCCGAAACAGGTGCGATCCTGTACAGGACGACGAACTACTTCCTGGAGCGGATGGGCCTGCGCGGTCTGGACGAACTCCCGGAGCTCGCGCCCTTCCTCCCGGAGGCGGAGGCGATCGAGGCCGAGACCCAGGAAGCCGTACCGTCGTTCGATCCGGATGCTCCGGATTCCGAGGACACAGACGACAAGACGGAACTTTGATGCGAAGCAGCAGCGGCAGGAACAGCAGCGGAAACAACGGCGGGAGCCGTGGTGGCAACAGCGGCGGCCGCGGCGGAAGCGGTGGTGGACGCGGCGGGAGCGGTGCCGGACGCGGCGGGAGCGGCGGTGGCCGCGGCAACTACCGCGGTGCGGGGAACGACCGCGACGACAGGCAGGGCGGCCGGCCGAAGAAGCCCCGCCCCGAGGAGCGCCGTTACGACGTGGGCCCCGGCGGCTCGCCGGACGGTCCCAAGTCCGGGCGCGGCGCCTCGGCGCGCGGCGGGGCCAAGGGCGGCCCGAAGCAGTCCCAGCAGCAGCGCGGGCGGTGGGCCCCGGCGACCTCGCGCGAGTACGACGCGCGGGCCGAGGAGCGCAACCGGGAGCGCTACGCGGGCAAGAAGGACGTCAAGCTGCCCAAGACCTTCCCGGGTGCCGAGCAGGAGGGCGAGCGGCTGCAGAAGATCCTCGCGCGCGCGGGATACGGCTCGCGGCGGGCCTGCGAGGAGCTGATCGAGCAGGCGCGGGTCGAGGTCAACGGCGAGATCGTCCTGGAGCAGGGCAAGCGCGTCGACCCGGAGAAGGACGAGGTCAAGGTCGACGGTCTGACCGTGGCCACGCAGTCGTACCAGTTCTTCGCGCTGAACAAGCCCGCCGGAGTCGTCTCCACCATGGAGGACCCCGAGGGCCGGCAGTGCCTCGGCGACTACGTGACCAACCGTGAGACGCGGCTGTTCCACGTGGGCCGGCTCGACACCGAGACCGAGGGCGTCATCCTGCTCACCAACCACGGCGAGCTGGCGCACCGGCTGACCCACCCCAAGTACGGCGTCAAGAAGACGTACGTCGCGCACATCGTGGGCCCGATCCCGCGCGACCTGGGCAAGCAGCTCAAGGACGGCATCCAGCTGGAGGACGGGTACGCGCGCGCGGACCACTTCCGCGTGGTGCAGCAGACCGGCAAGAACTACCTCGTGGAGGTCACCCTCCACGAGGGGCGCAAGCACATCGTGCGCCGGATGCTGGCCGAGGCCGGCTTCCCCGTCGACAAGCTCGTCCGCACCGCCTTCGGGCCGGTCTCCCTCGGCGACCAGAAGTCCGGCTGGCTGCGCCGGCTGTCGAACACCGAGGTCGGGATGCTGATGCAGGAGGTCGACCTGTAGGTCCTGGAGCCTTCGGGCTCAGCCGCGTGCGCGCGGCGCGTTGGAGCACGAGCCGGTCCCGGGTTTGCCGTCGGGGCCGGCTCTTTGCCGTTCCCGGCGCCGCCCTTGACGCCGTTCTTGGCGTTCCTTTCCTCGTAAAGGGGTTGTGCGCCCGGAGCGCGCGGCTTTATAGTCGTCATGACTATTAGTCATGGTGACCATTAAGGGGGCGACGGACATGACCTCACCCGAGGGCTACGACAAATACGCCTTCGAACCCTTCGCCGTCACCGTCGACCTGGCCGTCTTCACCGTCCGCGCGGGCACCTTGCAGGTGCTGCTCGTCGAGCGCGGCCAGGAGCCGTACGCGGGCCGCTGGGCGCTGCCCGGCGGGTTCGTGCTGCCGGACGAGTCCGCGGAGGAGGCCGCCTGGCGGGAACTCGCCGAGGAGACCGGCCTCAAGGACGACTCCGGGCTCCACCTGGAGCAGCTGCGGACCTACAGCGAGCCCGGCAGGGACCCCCGGATGCGGATCGTCACCGTCGCGTTCGCCGCGCTGCTCCCGGACCCGCCCGTCCCGCACGGCGGAGGCGACGCCGCACAGGCCCAGTGGCTGCGCTTCAACGCCATCGGTCCGCTCGCCTTCGACCACGACCGCATCCTCGCCGACGCCCATGAACGCGTCGGCGCCAAGCTCGAATACACCTGTCTCGCCACCTCCTTCTGCCCGCCCGAGTTCACCCTCGGCGAGCTGCGGCAGGTCTACGAGACCGTGTGGGGCACACCGCTCGACCGGCCCAACTTCCGGCGCAAGGTGCTGGCCACGCCGGGCTTCGTCGAACAGGTGCCCGGCGCCGCCCGCCTGACCGGCGGTCGCGGCAAGCCCGCCGCGCTGTACCGCGCGGGTGGGGCCACCGCCCTGCACCCGCCGCTGCTGCGACCCACCACGGAAGGACGGTCCTGATGACCATGACGCTCCGCACGAAGCGCTCCGCCACCGGCTCCCTGATCGGACTCGCCCTCGGAGACGCCCTCGGCTTCCCGACGGAGTTCAGCGACGTCCCGTCGATCCTCGCCAAGTGCGGCCCCTGGCGGAAGATGGGGCTGCCGAAGCCGGCGATCGTCACCGACGACACCCAGATGACACTGGCCCTGGGGCACGGGCTGCGGGCCGCCATGGACCGGGGATCGCTCGGCCCCGACGCCCTGGTGCGCGCCGTCCGCAAGGAGTTCGTGGACTGGTCCCGCTCCCCGGAGAACAACCGCGCCCCCGGCAACACCTGCCTGGTCGCCTGCGACCTCCTCGCCGTCGAGCGCCACCCCTGGCAGTTCGCCAGCCAGATCCACTCCAAGGGCTGCGGCGCCAACATGCGGGTCGCCCCGCTCGGCCTGATCGGCCCGCTCAGCGACGAACAGCGCGCGGGCGCCGCCCAGTTGCAGGCCGCCCTCACCCACGGCCACCCCACCGCGCTCGCCGCCTCCGATCTCACCGCCCACGCGATACGGCTGCTCTCCCAGGGCGCCGAACCGATGGGCCTGGTCGGCCGGCTGCGCTCGTACGCGTACGAGAACCGCTCCCGCTACCACGCCCGCTGGCTCGGCGACCTGTGGACCTACAGCCAGGACCCCTCGCCCGAGCACTACATCGCCCGGGGCTGGGACGACTGCCTGGAGGCCCTGGACCGGGTGCAGGCGGCCCTGCGGCTGCCGTCGCCCGAGACCGACCCCTGCCTGGCCACGGGAGAGGGCTGGATCGCCGAGGAGGCCCTCGCGACCGGGCTGCTGTGCTTCCTGCTCTTCGTCGACGAGCCCGTCACCGCGCTGCGTCGCGCCGCCTGCACCTCGGGCGACTCCGACTCCATCGCCTGCCTCGCCGGTGCCTTCGCGGGCGCCTACCACGGGCCGGACGTCTGGCCCGCCGAGTGGGCCGACCGGATCGAGTACCAGGGCGACCTCGTCTCGCTGGGAGCCCTCTGGGACGCTTGAGGGATGACCGACGCGCTCACCGACGCCCTCGACATCGACCTGGCCTCCGTGGTCGCCGAACAGCCCCACTCGCTGCTGTTCGCGACCGTCTCCGGAGCGCACCTGTACGGCTTCCCGTCGCGCGACTCGGACGTGGACCTGCGCGGTGTGCACCTGCTGCCCACGGCCGAACTGGTCGGGCTGCGGGAGCCGGAGGAGACCCGGTCGCGGATGTGGGACCGGCACGGTGTCGAGATGGACCTCGTCACGCACGACCTGCGCAAGTTCGCGCGGCTGATGCTGCGCCGCAACGGCTATGTGCTGGAGCAGCTGCTCTCCCCGCTCGTCGTGCACACCGGCGAGGCGCACCGCGAACTGGTCGCGCTCGCCCCCGGGGTCCTCACCCGGCACCACGCCCACCACTACCGGGGGTTCGCCGTCACCCAGTGGCGGCTCTTCGAGAAGACCGGCGAACTCAAGCCGCTGCTCTACACGTTCCGGGTGCTGCTCACGGGCATCCACCTCATGCGCAGCGGCGAGGTGCAGGCCCATCTGCCCACCCTGGTGCCGCAGGTGGACGAGGCGCCCCGGTATCTGCCGGACCTCGTCGCGGCGAAGGCGGACCTGGAGCACGGCAAGGCGGACGTCGACCGGGAGCGCGTGGCGCAGGACGTGGAGCGGCTCCAAGGGGTGCTGGAACAGGAGCAGGCGCTGTCAGCCCTCCCGGAGAGCCCGTCCGCGTACGACGCCCTGCATGATTTCGTCGTGCGGGTCCGCCTCGGCGGTGCGTGGGTCTGAGGCGGTCCCGAGGTCCGCTCGGGCCCGCAGGGCGGACGCGTGCCGGGTGCGTACGACGAAGTCCTCGACCCGGGCCCGGTCCGGCTCCGCCGGCAGCGGGCTGCGGTGCACCGCCTCCTCGGCCTCCGTCGCCAGCCGGACCATCCAGGACTCGACCCTGGCCCACGTCACCTCGCCCTGCTTCACCGCCAGCAGGGGCTCGCGCTGATCGCCCACGTCGACGGTGAGCGTGCCCGTGCGCAGCAGATCACGGCAGCTCATCAGGAGGCGGAGGAGATGCATGGCGTGCTTCCAGCGCGGGGCGCCGTGCGTGCGGATGTCGGCGTCGAGCTTCTTGCGCTGGCCGAGGGCGTAGCGGGCGAAGGTCTCGTGGGCCTGCCGGGAGAGGAACGCCTCGCGCAGCGCGAGCAGTTCCCGGCCGGTGGCGTCGATGTGCTCCACCAGGGGGGAGTGCAGGCACTCCAGGATGTTCGGGTTGGCGCGCAGGGCCAGATTGCAGAAGCGCTCCAGCTCCCAGCCGAACTGCTCCGCCGCCGGACCCTCCACATGGGTCGGCGGCTTCTCGAAGCGCCAGAACAGCTCGGTCGGGGCCAGGAAGACGCCCCGCCGGTCGGTGTCGCTGTCGTCCGTCGCGAGACCGAAGGCCCGCGACCCCATCACACAGGCGTAGATCGTGTGGTCACGGACCAGGCTGTGCGGGTGCGGGGGTTGCATGCCCGGGAGCGTACGTGGTGGCTCAGACCGACTGAATCGAATTTCCCGAGACCTCGATCTCCTCGGCGGGCAGGGGCTGGGTGGCCGGGCCCCGCACCACCGCGCCGTCCGTGATCTTGAACCTGCTGCCGTGGCAGGCGCAGTTGATCGTCCCGTCCGAGATGCTGCTGACGATGCAGCCCTGGTGTGTGCAGACCGCCGAGAAGGCCTTGAACTCGCCCTCCTGCGGCTGCGTCACGACGATCTTCCGATCCTTGAAGATCCTGCCGCCGCCCACCGGGATGTCGGCCGTGGCGGTCAGCTCCTCACCGCCACCGCCCGTGCCGGCGTCCCCGGGTGAGGTCTCCTCCTGGGAACCGCTGTCGCCGCCGCCGCACCCCACCAGGAGCGCCGCCGTGCCCGCCGCGCCGGTCGTGAGCACCGTGCGCCGCGTCGAACCCATCGCCATGTCGTCACTCCGAACGTGCGGAAGAACCCAACCCAGGAGAGAGTGCCACAAAACGTGCGATTCGCATGTCTGGTGGCCCAAGGTGTTCGGGACAGTCGTTCCGCCGCCGGCCTTCCCTCGCGGGCGTCTCGGCAGGCGGGCGCCGCGTACCGGCCGGGGGCGGGCTGACTAGGCTGGTCGTACAACGAGTCGGCATGTACATCAGCGAGGAGCAGTGTCGTGGCGGTACGAGCGGTCCGGGGCGCCGTCCAGCTCGAACGGGACGAGGCGGGGCACATGGACGAGCAGGTGGGCGAGCTGCTCACCGCGGTCCTGGAGCGCAACGGGCTCGGTCCGGACGACCTGATCAGCATCTGGTTCACGGCCACCCCCGACCTGCACAGCGACTTCCCGGCCGCCGCGGCGCGCAAGCTCGGCATCGTCGACGTCCCCCTGATCTGCGCGCAGGAACTGGACATCGAGGGCGCCATGCCCCGGGTCGTACGGATCCTCGCGCACATCGAGTCCGACCGGCCGCGCTCCGAGATCGCGCACGTCTACCTGGGCGCCGCGGCCGCGCTCCGCAAGGACATCGCCCAGTGAGAACCGCACTCGTCATCGGCACCGGCCTGATCGGCACCTCCGCCGCCCTCGCCCTCGCCCAGCGCGGGGTGACCGTCCACCTCGCCGACCACGACCCGGAGCAGGCCCGCACGGCCGCCGCCCTCGGCGCCGGCAGCGACGAGGCGCCCGGCGGCCCGGTCGATCTCGCGATCGTCGCCGCCCCGCCCGCGCACGTGGCCGCGACCCTCGCCGACGCCATGCGCCGAGGAGTCGCGCGCGGCTACCTCGACGTGGCCTCCGTGAAGGGCGGGCCCCGCCGGGAGCTGGAGGCGCTGGGGCTCGATCTCTCCTCCTACATCGGCACCCACCCGATGTCGGGCCGTGAGAAGTCGGGGCCGCTGGCCGCCACGGGTGACCTCTTCGAGGGCCGGCCCTGGGTGCTCACCCCGACCCGGGACACCGACACCGAGGTCCTGAACCTCGCCCTGGAGCTGGTCTCGCACTGCCGGGCCGTCCCGGTCGTCATGGACGCGGACGCCCACGACCGGGCCGTCGCCCTGGTCTCGCACATGCCGCACCTGGTGTCGAGCCTGGTCGCCGCGCGGCTGGAGCACGCCGAGGAGTCGGCCGTACGGCTGTGCGGGCAGGGCATCCGGGACGTGACCCGGATCGCGGCCTCCGACCCCGGCATGTGGATCGACATCCTCTCCGCCAACCCCGGCCCGGTCGCCGACCTCCTCGCCGACGTCTCCGCCGACCTCGACGAGACCGTCCAGGCCCTGCGCGCCCTCCAGGCCTCCGACGAGGCCAAGCGCCGCGAGGGCGTCACCGGCATCGAGGACGTCCTGCGCCGCGGCAACGCCGGCCAGATCCGCGTCCCCGGCAAGCACGGGTCCGCTCCGCGGCGCTACGAGGTGGTCGCGGTCCTGATCGACGACCAGCCGGGCCAGCTGGCCCGCATCTTCGCCGACGCGGGCACCGCCGGCGTCAACATCGAGGACGTCCGCATCGAGCACGCGACCGGGCAGCAGGCGGGTCTGGTGCAGTTGCTGGTGGAGCCGAAGGCGGCGGTGGTGCTGACGGGGGCGTTGCGGGAGCGGGGTTGGGCGATCCGGCAGTAGCGGGGTGTGTGGGGTGCGGGTGGGTCGGCGGTCGGAGGCCGCCGCAGCTGTCCCGATGCCCGGGAGGCGCCTTGGCGCCGAGTGGTGTGAGGGCGGCGTCGGGGACGGGTCGTCCGCATCGAGCACGCGACCGGGCAGCAGGCGGGTCTGGTGCAGTTGCTGGTGGAGCCGAAGGCGGCGGTGGTGCTGACGGGGGCGTTGCGGGAGCGGGGTTGGGCGATCCGGCAGTAGGAGTGGGCGTGCTGTGTGGGGTGGCCCGGGAGGGGTCTTCTCGCCCCCGCCGCCCCTACCCGTCCCATCCCCGGGGCTGCGCCCCGGATCCCCGTCGAGGGCTGTGCCCCTGTGCCCCCGTTCTCGCCGTCCAGCGTTCGACGGTGGCCGCAGGGGCGGTGGGAGCCCTGTCGGAGGGGCGGGCGGATGGGGTACGGGCAACCAGTACCCTTGTCCGGGGCGCTTTCCGTCCCGCCCCACCCTCTCGGACCAGGAAGGTGCTCCCCAGTGGAACGCGCCACAGTGATCGTTGCCATCGACGGCCCCTCCGGCACGGGCAAGTCGAGCACCTCGAAGGCCGTGGCCGCGCAGCTCGGGCTGAGCTACCTGGACACGGGCGCCCAGTACCGGGCGATCACGTGGTGGATGGTCAACAACGGCATCGACATAGACGACCCCTCGGCGATCGCCGCCGTGGCGGGCAAGCCGGAGATCGTCTCGGGGACCGACCCGTCCGGGCCGACCATCACCGTCGACGGCACGGACGTCGCCGGGCCGATCCGCACCCAGGAGGTCACCTCCAAGGTCAGCGCGGTGAGCGCCGTCCCCGAGGTGCGGGCCCGGATCACCGAGCTGCAGCGCTCCATCGCGTCGGGTGCCGAGAACGGCATCGTCGTCGAGGGCCGGGACATCGGCACGACCGTCCTGCCGGACGCCGACCTGAAGATCTTCCTCACCGCCTCCCCGGAGGCCCGCGCGGCCCGCCGCAGCGGCGAGCTGAAGGGCTCCGACGTGCAGGCGACCCGCGAGGCGCTCCTCAAGCGGGACGCGGCCGACTCCAGCCGCAAGACCTCCCCGCTCGCCAAGGCGGACGACGCGGTCGAGGTGGACACCTCCGACCTCACCCTCCAGCAGGTCATCGAGTGCGTGGTGACCCTCGTCGAGGAGAAGCGGGCCGGGAAGTGAGCGGGGCGTCGACGGACCGGGGGGCCTCGGCCGGGGCTGCCTCCGCCGGGAACCCCGCGGCCGCGGCGCCCTCCCTGCGCGGTGCCGAGGTCGGCCGGCGCATCGGCGTCGGCCTGATGTACGGCCTGTGGAAGCCGCGGGTGCTGGGCGCCTGGCGGGTTCCCACGGCCGGCCCGGTCATCCTCGCGGTCAACCACTCCCACAACATCGACGGCCCGATGGTCATGGGCGTGGCGCCCCGCCCGACGCACTTCCTGATCAAGAAGGAGGCGTTCATCGGTCCCCTCGACCCCTTCCTGCTCGGTATCGGGCAGGTCAAGGTGGACCGGTCGACCGCCGACCGCACCGCCATCACCCAGGCGCTCGCCGTCCTGGCGGGCGGCGGTGTGCTGGGCATCTTCCCGGAGGGCACCCGGGGCGAGGGCGACTTCGCCTCGCTGCGCGCCGGGCTCTCCTACTTCGCCGTGCGCGGCGGAGCGCCGATCGTCCCGGTCGCCGTCCTGGGAAGCACCGAGCGGCGCGGACGGTTGATCAAAGGGCTGCCCCCGCTGCGCTCGCGCGTCGACGTCGTCTTCGGCGACCCGTTCGACGCGGGCGACGGCACCGGGCGGCGGACCCGCAAGGCACTGGACGAGGCGACCGTGCGCATCCAGAAGCAGCTCGGCGCGCACCTGGACAACGCCCGGCGGCTCACCGGCCGCCGGTAAAACGCCGGGCGTCCGATCGGGCGCTGGGCGACACTGAGTAGTGGATCAGCCGGTCGAAGGCCGGGTGCTCCACCGATCACCACGATGAACTACGAGGTACGGACTTCATGAACGACCACTTTCCCTCCGAGCACGAGCACGGAGAGCTTGGCGACGCCGAGTACGCGGAGTTCATGGAGCTCGCCGCGGAAGAGGGCTTCGACGTCGAGGACGTCGAGGGCGCGATCGAGGAGGCGGGCCACGGCCCGCTGCCCGTCCTCGCCGTCGTCGGCCGCCCGAACGTGGGCAAGTCGACCCTGGTGAACCGCATCATCGGCCGCCGTGAGGCGGTCGTCGAGGACAAGCCCGGCGTCACCCGCGACCGCGTCACCTACGAGGCCGAGTGGGCGGGCCGCCGCTTCAAGGTCGTCGACACCGGCGGCTGGGAGCAGGACGTCCTCGGCATCGACGCCTCCGTCGCCGCCCAGGCCGAGTACGCCATCGAGGCGGCCGACGCGGTCGTCTTCGTCGTCGACGCCAAGGTCGGCGTCACCGACACCGACGAGGCCGTCGTCCGGCTGCTCCGCAAGGCCAACAAGCCCGTGGTCCTGTGCGCCAACAAGGTCGACGGCCCGAGCGGCGAGGCCGACGCGACCGCCCTGTGGTCCCTCGGCATCGGCGAACCGCACCCGGTCTCCTCGCTGCACGGCCGTGGCACCGGCGACATGCTGGACGCCGTTCTGGAGGCCCTGCCGGAGGCACCCGCGCAGAGCTTCGGCACGGCCGTCGGCGGCCCGCGCCGCATCGCCCTGATCGGCCGCCCGAACGTCGGCAAGTCCTCCCTGCTCAACAAGGTGGCGAACGAGGAGCGCGTCGTCGTCAACGAGCTCGCGGGCACCACCCGCGACCCGGTCGACGAGCTGATCGAACTCGGCGGCGTCACCTGGAAGTTCGTCGACACCGCCGGCATCCGCAAGCGCGTCCACCTCCAGCAGGGCGCCGACTACTACGCCTCGCTGCGCACCGCGGCCGCCGTGGAGAAGGCGGAGGTGGCGGTCATCCTCATCGACGCCTCCGAGTCCATCTCCGTGCAGGACCAGCGCATCGTCACGATGGCCGTCGAGGCCGGCCGCGCGATGGTCATCGCCTACAACAAGTGGGACACCCTCGACGAGGAGCGCCGCTACTACCTGGAGCGGGAGATCGAGACCGAGTTCGGTCAGGTCGCCTGGGCGCCCCGGGTCAACGTCTCGGCGCGGACCGGCCGTCACATGGAGAAGCTGGTCCCTGCGATCGAGACTGCCCTCGCCGGCTGGGAGACCCGGGTCCCGACGGGTCGGCTGAACGCCTTCCTCGGCGAGCTGGTCGCCGCCCACCCGCACCCGATCCGGGGCGGCAAGCAGCCCCGCATCCTCTTCGGCACCCAGGCCGGCACCAAGCCCCCGCGCTTCGTCCTCTTCGCCTCCGGGTTCATCGAGGCGGGCTACCGCCGCTTCATCGAGCGGCGCCTGCGCGAGGAGTTCGGCTTCGAGGGCACCCCGATCCACATCTCGGTGCGGGTGCGCGAGAAGCGCGGCAAGAAGAAGTAGGCAGCGGCACGACGAAGTGGGCAGCGGTCCCACGACACGAGGAGGCGGCCACCCCGATGTCCGGGTGGCCGCCTCCTCGTGTGCTGCGCTCCGCTTCAAAGACCTCGGCGTGGGCCCGGGGGCAGCGGCGACGGGATGTGGTGCATCCCGGTGTGTCCGGTGGGGATCCGCCCCACCGGCTGCCACACGGCGGTCGTCGTGGTCGTGTGACCGGGCTGGGGCTCGCGCTGGGTGGCGAGATGTCCCGCGGCGTGCCGGGCGCCGTACGGGCCGGTGGCGAACGACCCGGTGGCGAACGACCCGGTGGCGCGCTGGCCGCCGGAGCCGTGCGACAGGCTCCCGAAACCCGTGAACCCCAGCTCCTCCTCCCCGTGCCGGTCGCCCGGCAGGGTCCGGTAGGTCCTGACCCACTCCGCGTAGAGCGAGTCGTAGATGGGCGTGGCCGATGGCCCGCCCGACGGATCCTGAGTCGGCCGCATGGACGGGATCGGCTGATAGGACTGGCGGCGAGGTACGTCGTATGCGTGCACGTCTGTGCCAACGACCCCACGGGAGAAGAGATGCGCTACCTCCACCATTCAGCCTCCGGCCCGGGGGAGCGCCCTGATAGGGGCGCGGGGAACTGCGCGACAAGCCCCCGACTCGCAGCCGACTGACCAGCCGCATTCCTACGGCGGGCTGTCACGGCCGGCCGAGCGGAGCGATCAGGTGCCGGCCAGCGGCAGGGTCGCCGCCACCAACTTCCCGTTCGCCGCGGCCTTGTCGAGCGCGTCCCGCAGCAGATCCTCCCGCGGCTGCCGCCCGATGGACCCCACCGGCGCCGCGAACATCAGCACCTGCTGGTGCTTGTTGGCGGCCGCCCGCCAGGCGTCGGCGACCTGCAGTGCCTGATGGGCCTGCCACCACGCGACCGGCGAACCACCGGCGGTACCCGGCTGCAGGATGGCGTGCAGCTGCCCCATGGCGAGCAGCACGGACCAGCCGTGCAGCACGGGGGGCACGGAGTCGATCTGGGGGAGCGGCATGAAGCCCTGCTCGATGAGCAGCGGCAGGAAGTCGTCGCCCGCGCCGGTCGTGCCCGGGCGCGCGATGGGGGCGGTCGGCTCGACGACGAGGGCCGGGTGCAACTCGCCGCTGAGCAGGATCAGTCCGCTGGTGACACCGAGCACGGCCTGCTCGGGCGCGGCCTGGGCCGGGTTGTCCCCGGCGATGGAACGGGCGGCGCCCTGCAACTGCTCCTCGGTGACCTGGACGACCTGGGAGGGCAGACAGGTGGCGTGGGCGAAGGCGAGCACGGCTGTCTCGTCGCCGACGAAGAGGACGGTGCTGGTGCGCTCCTGCTCGGAGTCGCCGGGGGTGCGGCACGACGTGCAGTCGTAGCCGCCGGGGGCGTTCTCTCCGGCGAGCAGCCGGTCGGCTTCTTCGTCGCCGATCTCGGCGCGTACCTCGTCGCTGACCTCGAGCATGCGCGGCACGGGTGGCTCCTCGGGATGCGGTGCGTGTCGGTGCCGGGTGGCGCCCGGCCCATGAGCACGGAGGTTCCGGCTCATGCAGAAGACAACGGGTGATCTGTGGCGGGAGTCACGCCCGAGGACGAACGGAATCGAACCAACCGGAGCACAGGGTGAATCCCTGGGCGGAATCGGTTACTCCACGCCAACTTCCCGAGGGTCCGGCGAAGTTGATCCGGTGAAGTGGGTCACAGGCCGTCGAGGTCGCTGGCCGACATATCAGGAAATCGGGGAATGAAATGGGTGGCTGAAAATGGTGGCTACTTCGGGTAACGGTGAACTGGCCTCGCACGACAGGCCATCCCTTGCTGACAACCCGTCAACCTCCCTACATTTCCCGGCCGTGTGCAACGAGCACCGCTCGGGTACGTCCGCCGGCCGCGCAGAGCCAGACAGCGCGCAGCACCACCTCCGGCGGACGGGGCGGAGCGCGACACCCGCGTCCATGCGCGGGAAGCGCCCCGCTCGGGGGGCCCCGGGTCCGTGGAGAGGGATCTTCATGTCCGAATGTGCTGATACCACGCGCGGCAGCGCCCGGAAGAGCCGTACGACGGCGGTTCTCGCCGGGGCGGCCCTGCTCGCCCCGCTCGGGCTCCTGGCCGTCACCGGCAGCGCCGCAGCGGCCGACAGCGGAGTGTGGGACCGCATCGCCAAGTGCGAGAGCGGCGGCAACTGGCACATCAACACCGGCAACGGCTACTACGGCGGCCTGCAGTTCGCCGCCTCCACGTGGCGTGCCTACGGCGGCACCGCCTACGCGGCCACCGCCGACAAGGCCTCCAAGGCCCAGCAGATCGCGATCGCCACCAAGGTCCAGCGCGCCCAGGGCTGGGGAGCGTGGCCCACCTGCTCCGGCCGCGCCGGGGCCTCCGGCAGCGCGCCCGCCGCACCCTCCACCGGCTCGGCCTCCACCGGGTCGTCCGGCAAGGCCGCCTCCTCCGGGGCCGGGAAGTCGGCCAAGTCCGCTCCCGCGAAGACGCCGTCGCGCTCCGTCGGTCACCCGGACCGCAGCGCGTCGCGCGGTGACTACACCGTCCGGCAGGGCGACTCCCTGAGCGGCATCGCCGCCCGGCACGGGACCACCTGGCGGCAGGTCTACGCCGCCAACAAGGGCGTGATCGGCGGCGACCCCGACCTCATCGTCCCCGGGCAGCGCCTCGATCTGTGACCGCTGAGCCCAGTCGGCTGAGCCTGCCCTGTCGGCTGAGTCCTGTCGGCTGGGCGCCGTCGGCTGACCGCCGTGCGGCGTCAGGGCAGTTCGGTCGCCTCCCCGCCGAACGCCAGTGCCCCGCGCCGGAGTTCGTACACGAGGACGCCCGGTACCGCGCGCAGCCCCGGCGGCAGGCGCTGCTCGGCCACGATCACACAGGCGTCGAGGCCGCCCAGCAGTTCGTACGTGCGGGCCGCGACCGCGGGTGACATGCCCTGGGCGGGTTCGTCGACGAGCACCACGCGCGGCCGGGCCGACAGGACCCGGGAGAGGGCGAGCATCCGCTGCTCGCCGCCGGAGAGGGTGCCCGCGCGACGGGGGAGCAGGGCTTCGAGCTCCGGGTAGGCGCGCAGGGCGTCGGAGAGGTCGGGTGCGGCGAGTTCGAGGTTCTCGCGCACGGTGAGCGAGCCGAAGACGGCCCGTCGTTCCGGTACGAGGACCAGGCCCCGCCGGGCCCGCTCGTACGCGGGTGTCCTGGTGATGTCGGCCCCGTCCCACACCACGGCACCCGCGGTGAGCGGGACCGTCCCGGCGAGCGCCCGCAACGCGGTCGTACGACCGGAGCCGTTGCGGCCGAGCAGCACGGTGAGGCCGGGGCCCGGAGCGGCGAGGGTGAGGCCGTGCAGGGCCTCCAGCGGGCCGTAGCGGACGCGGACGCGGCGGAGGGAGACGAGGGTCATCGTCCCGCCTCCGGGGCGAGGACGTGGCCGGCCGGGCCGGAGGTGACGATCCGGCCCGCCGCCATGACGTGGACGACGTCCGCGAGTTCCATGACGAGGTCGAGGTCGTGCTCGACGACGAGCAGGGCCGTGCCGTCGTCGGCGAGGGCCCGCAGGACGCGAGTGAGGGAGGCCACCTCGGCCGAGTCGAGGCCGGCGGCGGGCTCGTCGAGCAGCAGCACGCGGGGGCTGCCGGCGAGCGCCCGCGCCAGCTCGACCCGTCGCAGCGTGCCGGTCGGCAGCCCGGCCGCCGGTGCCGTCCGCACCGCCCCGTCCAGCCCGAACAGCCGCAACGCCCGCTCCACGGCCCCGGGGTCGACGACCATCCCCTGCTCGGCGCCCACCCGTACGTTGTCCGCCACGCTCAACGACGGGAAGACCGCGAGCTGTTGGAACGTGCGAGCGACGCCGAGCCGGGTGCGGGCGTGCGCGGGCAGCCGGGTGATGTCCCGCTCGCCGAGGCGCACCCGCCCGCTGTCCGGCCGCAGCGTGCCGGCGAGACAGTGGAAGAGGGTGCTCTTCCCGGCGCCGTTGGGACCCACGACCGCGCTGACCCGCCCCGGAAGGACATCGAGGTCGACGCCGTCGAGGGCGGTGAACTCGCCGTAACGGAGCCGGAGCCGGCGGGCTCGGAGGGAGGGAACAGGGGGAGGGGACGGAGGTGGGGACGGAGGCGGGGCGGGACCGCGCCGACCAGGTGCAGCGGGGAGGGGAGGGACGCCCGCGCGACCGCCGGACGTGTGGCCGGTGCCCGTGCGGGTGTCGGCGGTGCTGGTGCCCGCCCTCGTGCTGGTGCCGGCCCTCGTGCCGGTGCCGGCGGCGTCGGCCCCGGGCGACTGGTGCGCGGCCCCGGACGGCTCCACGACGCGGCCCACGGGGCGTGCCTCCACCAGCCCCCTCCGCCGTGCCCCTGCCGCCCCTGCCGCCGCCCCCGCGCGCACCCGGTCCCGAGCGCGCAGCCCCGTCGGTGTGAGCGCGCGTCGCCCCGGCCGCAGTCGTGCGAACCCCTCCCGCACCGCCTCGTACGGGCCGCCGGGGAAGCGGCCGACCAGGACGGCCAGGACCCCGATGACCGCGACGGCCACGCCGCCCTCGGTGCCCGCGTCCAGGCCCACCAGCAGGGCGGCCGCCGCGAGGGCGCCGAGGGAGCTGTCGGCGCCGAGGACGACGACCGCGGCGAACCAGAGGAGGCTGCGGACGGGGTCGTAGGCGACGGGGTCGAAGGCGCGGACCCCCATCGCGAGCATGCCGCCGCCGAGCGCGGCGAGGGCGGCGCCCGCGACGAAGGCCGTGAGTTTCAGCGACGGGACGCGTACGCCCGCCGCCGACGCGCCCGGCTCGTGGTCCCGCACGGCGGCGAGCGCTCTGCCCGTGCGGCCCCGGCGCAGGGCGTGGGTGGCGAGGAGGGCGAGGCAGAGGAGGCCCAACTCCAGGACGTAGTAGGCGCGGTCTCCCTCGAAGCCCGGGGGCCGGGAGACGGTGAGGCCCGAGGTCGCGTACGGCTGGGCGAAGACGAAGCGGCTCACGCCGACGCCCACGGCGAACGTGGCCAGTGCCAGCGCCAGTCCGTGACGGCGGATGGCGGGCCGGCCGGTGAGCAGGCCGAGGGGGGCCACCAGGAGGACGGCCACCAGGAGCGCGGCCGGTTCGGGCAGGCCGGGGAGGAACGGGAAACGGCCGGCTGCGAGGAGGGCTGTGAACAGGGCGCCCAGCCCCGCGTAGGCCGCCTGGCCCAGGGAGATCTGGCCGCCCCGGCCCGTCACCACCACCAGGGAGAGCAGGACCACGCCCAGCGCCGGCACCTGGACGGCCGTGTGCAGGTCCTGGCCCGCGAAGCCCAGCGGGATCAGGAACAGCAGGAGCGCCACGAGCCACGCGGCGGCGGGCGGGCCGGTCCGCGCGGTCGCCGGGCGGGGCAGCGCGTCGCGATCGCCCACCCCCGGCAGGACCAGGGCCGCCACGAGGAGGGCGACCACGAAGAGGTTGGCGCCCACGGCCTGGAGCAACGGCTCCGCCCAGCCCGAGGGATGGAACCGGGTCAGCTGGGCCTGCACGACCGCGATGCCCAGCGCGACCAGCACGGCCACCGGCAGGCTCCGCATCCGGGCGGCGACCGCCACGGCCACCACCTCCATCACCAGCAGCGGCATGCCGTACGGGTCGAGGCGTACGTACGGGGCCAGCAGGACGCCCGTCAGGCCCGCCGTGAAGGAGCCGAACGCCCAGCCCGCGGCGGCGACCCGGTCCGCGTCGACGCCGCCGAGCACGGCGAGGGAGCGGTCGTCGACGACGGCCCGCAGCTCCCGGCCGAACCGCGTCCAGCGCGTGAGCGCGCCCACGGCCGCCGCGACGGCGAGCGCCACCGCCAGGTGACCCCACGGGTCGGCGGAGATCAGCGTCGGCGCGTCGTCCCGCGCGCCCTGCCCCCACAGCAGCGCGGTCACGCCGACGAGGAGGACGAAGACGCCGATGGACGCGACGAGGGTGCGCGCCGGGTCACCGCCGAGCACGGCGAGCGGACGGAAGACGACGCGTTCCAGGACCAGGCCGATCGAGGGGGCCACGACCAGCAGGGTCACCGCAGCGGCCGCCCACAGGGGCCATCCCCACTCCACGGTGAACTGGCGCAGCAGATACGCGCACACCACGGCGATCGCCCCGTGCGCGAAGTTGAGCACGCCGGTCGCCCGGTAGGTCACGATCAGGCCGATCCCGGTGAGGGCCGCCGCGCTGCCGACCGACAGCCCGGCCAGCGTGAGGTCGTACGTCAGCGACGCCATCAGCCCTCCGCGGAGTCGCCCCGGGAGGGTGCCTCGCAGATCGGGCACGGTCGCAGGGCGCCGCTCGTCAGCACCCGGGAGTCCGCCGGGACCGCCTCCGCCTTCCCGGCCACCAGCGGGCAGTCGGCGCGGTGCCAGAGCGTGCCGCCCGGCACCATCAGCAGGGTGCCGCTGGTGGCGAGGGGGCCGACCGGAGCCTGCGCGGACCCGTCGTCGTCGGGCTCGGCGGCGACCAGGAGGCCGTACAACTCCTCGACCCGCGAGGCGGCCCGGGCGTTGCCGCCGTGGGCGAGGAGGACCGCGCCCGCGACGATCAGCGCGGCGCCGGGGATCGTGCAGGACGTCAGATAGGGGAGCTGCCGTTCGGCGAAGCGTTCACCGGAGACGCCGTACCAGCCGACGACGCACAGCACCGCGCCGCCGGCGAGCGCGGCCCAGCCGGCCCAGAGGACGGGGTGGGCGGTCCGTGGTCGGCCTGTGCGCATACGGGGCATCGGGGCTCCCACACGTCGTGTGTCTGTCCATCGCAGCCGATGGCTTGCACTATGCCTTCTGCAAGCTGACCCTGAAAGAACCGGGCGCATGCCGCCCGGACCGACACCCGGTGGTGAGCCAGATGGTTCTCGGGAGCGACCTCAGGCGGGCGAACGGACGCGGATCCGGGGCGGCGGGACGGGGAACGGCCCTGGCGGCCGCCCTGGTCCTCCTCCTCGCCCCGGCCCTCGCGGCGTGCAGCGACGACAGCGGTGGCGGCGGCGACAGCGCCCCGCCGACCCCCACGGTGGAACGGACGGCGAGCGAACCCGCCGAGGAGACCACCAGCGCGAGCGGGCCCGCGGACACGGCGGCGGCCGAGAAGGAGATCAAGGAGAACTGGAAGGCGTTCTTCGACCCGGGCACCTCGACCGAGGAGAAGCAGGCCGTTCTGGAGAACGGCGAGAAGATGGGCCCCGTCCTCGCGGCGTTCAGCGGTGACGAGCGCGGCGGACAGGTCGAGGCGGAGGTCAAGAAGGTCGAGTTCACCTCCGCGACCGGCGCCGACGTCACGTACACCCTGCTGCTGGAGGGCGCCACGGCGCTGCCGGACGCGGCGGGCACGGCCGTCGAGCAGGACGGCACCTGGAAGGTGTCCGTCAAGACCCTGTGCGGGCTGGTCGCGCTGAGCGGCAATGCGACACCCGGCCCGGGCTGCTGAGACGGCCGCCGTCGGCCTGCTGCTCCTGCTGGCCACGGCCTGCGGCAGCCGGCTCCCGGAGAGCGACTTCGAGCGGGGGAGCGCCACGTCCGCCCCGTCGAGCCGTGAGCCGCTGCGCGTCGGGATCATCACCAGCGTCACCAGCCCGGTCGGCGGCACGGCGTTCACCGGGCCGCGCGACGGCGCGAAGGCCTGGTTCGCCGCGCTCAACGCGCGCGGCGGCATCGACGGCCGCCGCGTCGAGGTGCGGGAGTGCGACGACGGGGGCAGCGGTGTCGGCAACAACGAGTGCGTGCACCGCCTCGTCGAGGAGGACGGCGTGGTGGCGCTGGTCGCCACCACCGCCCTCGACTACGCGGGCGCCGCCCGGGTCGCACGCGCGCGCGTGCCCGACATCGGGGGCCAGCCCATCGGGCCGGCGTACGACACGTACCCGTATCTGTACAGCGTCTACGGCAGCCTCGCGCCCCGGGACGGCACGACCGGCTGGGACGGGAAGCAGTACGGCGGCACCGAGGTCTACCGCTACTTCCAGCGCGAGCACGGCGCCCGTACCGCCGCCGTGGTCTCCTACAACCAGTCGGCGTCGGCCGCGTACGCCCGCCTGATCGTCCAGGGGCTGCGGGCCGAGGGGTACGAAGTGGTGACCGAGCAGGTCGACTTCGCGCTGCCCAACTTCCGGGCGGCCGCCGCCGACATCAAGGAGCGGGGCGCCGACCTGGTCTTCGACGCCATCGACGGCCACGGCAACGCCCGGCTCTGCCAGGCGATGGACGACGTGGGAGCCGAGGTCACCGCCAAGGTCACCAACGTCCAGAACTGGACCTCCGAGGTCGCCGAGGAGTACAAGGACGCCCCGCGTTGCCGCAACGCCCTGTGGGCCACCGGCTCCAGCCGTAACCACGCGGACGTCGGCGACCCGGCCGTACGGGAGTTCCGGGACGCGACGAAGGACCTGAAGACGCACTCCCAGTGGCAGTTGGAGGGCTGGGCGGCCGCGATGTGGTTCACGGACGCGGCGAGATCGTGCGCGGGGAGCGCGGAGGGCGTCACCCGTGCGTGCGTCGACCGGTTCATGAACCGCGACGAGCCCTACAGCGCCGACGGGCTGCTCGTCCCCGTGCGTTTCGAGCGGCTCGCCGAGCCGCCGACGACGCGCCGGACCTGTGTGTCGGTGGCCCGCTGGCGGGACGGCGAGGGGTGGGTGAGCCAGGGCGACATGAACGACACCTGCTTCGACGTACCCCAACTGCCCTACAGCCCCTGATGCGTTATGAGGCGAAGAGGTTGCCTCTCCCGGCTATCGATCACGCAACCGTTCAAAAACAAGTTGATGATGAGGTCCAACCATTCCCGGGGAGGCCGGGTCTAACCGTACGGCGCTGGACCAGCAGCGCCATTGACGGATGACCAGGTAAAGCAGGGGGTTCGGGGGACGCATGCACATTTCTTTCCTGATACACAACGCGTACGGGATCGGGGGAACGATCCGCACGACGTACAACCTCGCGAACACCCTGGCCGAACAGCACGACGTGGAGATCGTCTCCGTCTTCCGTCACCGTGACGAGCCGGTGTTCGACGTCGATCCGCGGGTCCGGCTGCGCGGCCTCGTCGACATCCGGGCGGGCGGCGCCGACAAGGGCCACGCCGACCTGGAGCGCCCCGCCAAGGCGTTCCCGCGCGCCGAGGGCCGCTACGGGCAGTACAGCGTCATGACCGACCGGCGCATCGCCGAGCACCTCGCCTCGGTCGACGCCGACGTCCTGGTCGGCACCCGGCCCGGACTGAACGTGCACATGGCGAAGCAGACCCGCCGCGGTCCGATCCGCGTCGGCCAGGAGCACCTCACGCTCGACAGCCACTCACCGGCGCTGCGCGCCACCCTGCGTGGCGTCTACCCGAGGCTCGACGCCCTCACCACGACCACCGAGGCCGACGCGCGCGCCTACGGCTCGAAGATGCGGCTGCCCGGCGTCCGCGTCCAGGCCGTGCCCAACCCGGTGCCCGCACCCGGCATCGACCCGGCGGACGGCACCGGCAAGTGGGTCGTCGCCGCCGGACGGCTCGCCCCGGTCAAGCGGTACGACCTGCTGATCAAGGCCTTCGACAGGGTGCGCGAGGAGCGGCCCGACTGGCGCCTGAGGATCTACGGCGGCGGCAAGCAGAAGGACAAACTCCGCGCCCTCGTCGACAAGTTGGGCCTCTACAACCACGTCTACCTGATGGGTCCCGCCAACCCCATCGAGCCCGAGTGGGCCAAGGGCTCCGTCGCAGCCGTCACCTCCAGCCTGGAGTCGTTCGGCATGACGATCGTCGAGGCCATGCGCTGCGGTCTCCCGGTGGTCTCCACCAACTGCCCGCACGGCCCCGGCGAGATCATCGACGACGGCGTCGACGGCCGCCTGGTCAAGGTCGGCAGCGTCAAGGCCATCGCCGACGGTCTGCTGGAGCTCATCAACGACGACGACCGGCGTCAGCAGATGGCGCACGCCGCGCTCAAGGACTCCGAGCGCTTCGACCCGTCCCGCATCGCCGAGCGCTACGAGACGCTCTTCGGCGACCTCGTCGCCCGCGGCGGCGCCTCCTCGGTGGGCCGGATGCGCGGCTCGCTGCACCGCACCCGGGGCGCTCTGCTCGGTGGCGCGTACGCCGTGCGGGATGCCGGACGCTCGGCCCTCAAGAAGGGGCGCACCGCATGATGACGCTGGCTCCCAAGTCGCCCACGCACAGCGACGGCCAGGAGGAGAGGGACACGACCCCCCGCACCGACTGCGTGGCCGACTTCGCGGGCGGCCTGACCTTCGAGCTCCCCGACCACGGCGTGTCCGGCCCCGCCCAGCTGCTCCTCGTGCGCCGCGACGACGACCAGCGGGTGCGGCTGCCCCTCACCCCGGCCGGCGACGGCCGGCTGCGGGCCGCGCTGCCGAGCAGCGTGGACGTCCCCGAGGGCTTCTGGGACGTCCACCTGCAGACGGCCGGGAACGAGCCCCGGCGCCTGGCCCCGGGCGTCAACGACCTGCGCTCCCTGGTCGACCGATCCCCGGCCGCCTCGTCGGAGCGGATCGTCGTCCGCATCCCGTACGGCACCAGGCACGGCAACCTCACCATCCGCAGCTGGGAGCGCTCCCCGCACGCCGAGGCCGGCGCACTGAACATCGGCGACGGACGGCTGGAGGTGACCGCCCGGCTGTACGGCACCGAGGCCACGCCCGACGGGTACGCCGAGCTCACCGACCAGAACGGCGTGCTGGCCGCCGTACGGACCGACCTCACCGCGCACGACGACCGGGGCGAGGTCCGCTTCACCGTGACCTACGGCGACCTGCGCCCCGGCCACTGGGACCTGTGGCTGCGGCCCCGGGGCGAGGACGGCCCGAAGGTGCGGGTCGCACGGCTGCTCGACGACGTCGTCGACAAGCACCCGGTCTTCGTCTACCCCAGGGCCCGTGCCGAGTCGGCGCACGGCCCGGTGGAGGGCGTCCCGTACTACACGGCCCACAACGACCTCTCCGTCACGGTCGTCGCCGCCCCGTGAATCGGTCGGCGGTCGAGGACACTCCCTGTCCTCGACCGCTGGCAGACTCGCCCCCATGTTGGAGACATCGGCACGGCTCCTGCGGCTGCTCTCGCTCCTGCAGGCCCACCGCGAATGGTCCGGCCCGGAACTCGCCGACCGGCTCGGCGTCACCGCGCGCACGGTCCGCAGGGACGTCGACCGGCTGCGCGAACTGGGCTACCCGGTCAACGCCAGCCCCGGCACCGGCGGCGGCTACCAGCTCGGCGCCGGCGCCGAACTGCCGCCGCTGCTCCTCGACGACGAGGAGGCCGTCGCGGTGGCCGTCGGGCTGCGCTCGGCCGCCGGCCAGGGCATCGACGGCATCGGCGAGTCCTCCGTACGCGCCCTCGCCAAGCTCGAACAGGTGCTGCCGAGCCGGCTGCGCCGCAGGGTGGGCGCCCTGAACGCCTTCACCGTCCCGATGATGCGCGGCCCGCAGCTCTCCGCCGTCGACCCGGCGGTGCTCACCGAACTCGCGAACGCCTGCCGGGACGCCGAGCGGCTGCGGTTCGAGTACCGCGACCACGGGGGCACCGCCACCCGCCGGACCGTCGAGCCGCACCGTCTGGTGTGCACCGAGCGCCGCTGGTACCTGGTCGCCTGGGACGTCGACCGCGCCGACTGGCGCACCTTCCGCGTCGACCGCCTCACTCCCAAGCCGCCCCACGGGCCGCGCTTCCCGCCCCGCGAGCCACCGGCCGAGGACCTCGCCGCGTACGTCTCCAAGGGCGTCTCCCGGGGCGCGTACGCCTCGCAGGCCGTCGTACGGCTGCTGGTGCCCCTCCAGGAGGCCGCCGAGCGGATCTCGCCCTCGGCGGGCACCCTGGAGCCCTACGACGAGCACAGCTGTCTGCTGCGCACCGGTGCCCCGAGCCTCGACGTGATGGCCATCCACGTGATGATGACCGGCGTCGACTTCGAGGTCGTCGAACCGGAGGGGCTGACCGAGACCGTCAGGACCCTTCGGGACCGCCTGTCGGCCGCTCTTGACCGAACCGGGGGTGCGGCGTCCGCTCCTGGCCCCTCCGGGTCTGCGGCGGTGTGATCGCCGCGAACCTCGGATGGTGCAGGTCGAACGCCGGGGACTCCGAACGCACCCGGGGCAGCGTCACGAAGTTGTGGCGCGGCGGCGGACACGAGGTCGCCCACTCCAGCGACCGGCCGTAGCCCCACGGGTCGTCCACGTCGACCTGCACGCCGTACCGGGAGGTCTTCCAGACGTTGTAGAGGAACGGCAGCGTGGACAGGCCCAGCAGGAAGGAGCCGATCGTCGAGACCGTGTTGAGGGCCGTGAACCCGTCGGCGGCCAGATAGTCCGCGTACCGCCGGGGCATGCCCTCGGCGCCCAGCCAGTGCTGCACCAGGAACGTGGTGTGGAACCCGACGAAGAGCGTCCAGAACTGGATCTTGCCGAGCCGTTCGTCGAGCAGCTTCCCGGTGAACTTCGGCCACCAGAAGTAGAACCCCGCGAAGGTGGCGAAGACGACCGTGCCGAAGACGACGTAGTGGAAGTGCGCGACCACGAAGTACGAGTCGGTGACGTGGAAGTCCATGGGCGGCGAGGCCAGGATGACCCCGGTGAGCCCGCCGAAGAGGAACGACACCAGGAAGCCGGTCGCCCACAGCATCGGTGTCTCGAAGGACAGCGAGCCCTTCAGCATCGTCCCGGTCCAGTTGAAGAACTTCACCCCCGTCGGCACGGCGATCAGGAAGCTCATGAACGAGAAGAACGGCAGCAGCACCGCGCCCGTGGCGAACATGTGGTGCGCCCACACCACCACCGACAGCCCGGTGATCGCCATCGTCGCCCCGACCAGCGTCAGATAGCCGAAGATCGGCTTGCGGCTGAAGACCGGGATGATCTCCGTGATGATCCCGAAGAAAGGCAGGGCGATGATGTAGACCTCCGGGTGCCCGAAGAACCAGAAGAGGTGCTGCCACAGCAGCGCGCCGCCGTTGGCCGCGTCGAAGACCTGGGAGCCGAAGCGCCGGTCCGCCTCCAGGACCAGCAGCGCGGCGGCGAGCACCGGGAACGCCATCAGGATCAGGATCGACGTGAACAGCGTGTTCCAGGTGAAGATCGGCATCCGGAACATCGTCATCCCGGGGGCGCGCATCCCGATGATCGTGGTCAGGAAGTTCACCGCGCCGAGGATCGTCCCGAAGCCGGACAGCGCCAGCCCCATGATCCACATGTCGGCCCCGATCCCCGGCGACCGTTCCGCGTTGTTCAGGGGCGCGTAGGCGAACCACCCGAAGTCGGCGGGCCCCGACGGCACCAGCAGCGAGCCCAGCACGATCAGTCCGCCGAACAGGAACAGCCAGTACGACAGCATGTTCAGCCGGGGGAAGGCGACGTCGGGCGCGCCGATCTGGAGCGGCATGATCTCGTTGGCGAACCCGGCGAAGGTCGGGGTCGCGAAGAGCAGCAGCATGATCGTGCCGTGCAGGGTGAACAACTGGTTGAACTGCTCGTTGTCCACGATCTGGGTGCCCGGCCGGGCCAGCTCGGCGCGCATCACCAGCGCCATCAGCCCGGCGGCCAGGAAGAACAGGAAGGACGTCACCAGGTAGAGGTGGCCGATCTTCTTGTGGTCGGTCGTGGTCAGCCAGTCGACCACCAGCCGCCCCGGCGCCTTCGCCCCCGCGGGTCGCGCCGGCGCCTGTACGGTCTCGGTCCCCATCGCTCGCCCCTTCGCTGCCGCGTCCTGGGCCCGTGATGCACGCACGCCATGATGCTCGTGCCCCGGTCGCTCCGACAGGGGGCGTACGGCGGAAGTGTGTGGGAACCGTGTATTTCCCATGAGGTGGGGGCTTCCGGGAGCCGTCCGGGAATCGGTGGGAAAAGGCTGGACATGCACCGGACACACACGGCCCCGGACATGCTTTCCGACGGGCTATTCGCGATGGTGTCGAAGCGCCCGGGAATTACGTTCGGCAGCACGCGGAAGGCGTAAGGAACCGCTCGTACGTGTGACTGCGTTGGGCCGAAACGGGTGTCGTGGTTCTGTGACAGAAGCGTGACTGCGGGGGGACAGCGGGGCCCCGGGCCGCCTACCGTGGCGGTCATGGCACCCTTTCCCACTCCTTCCGAAGAGCCCCGGGACGACCCCGACGCCTACGTCGGTCTGGAGGCGTCGCAGGCCGAGCGCCGCGCCGCCGACCGCGGCTGGTCCACGGTCAGAAAGCTGCCGCCGGGCGCGATCATCACCATGGAGTACCGCTTCGGCCGGCTGAACCTGGAGGTCGAGGAGGGCCGGGTGAAGCGAGCCTGGAAGGGCTGAACCCGAGCGTCGGGTCGAGGACGGGCGAAGGCCCGGCTCCCTCGGGAGCCGGGCCTTCGCCGTGCGGGGCATGGGCTGTGCGTACCGGGCCCCGCTGTCTCGTGTCAGCCGCCCGCGACCGGTCGGGCCGAGGTCGCGTTCCGGGCCACCCGGTCCGCGTGGGGCGGCCGCCGGGTGCCGAGCGGGGTCACCGGGGTCCGCTCCGACCTGGTCAGATGCGGGCCGGGGGCCAGATGCAGCGGCACGATCGGGGGCTGGGCCGCACGGGCCGCGATGCCGGTGTCCCGGGCGGTCGCGGGCTCCTCGGCGGGCGCCCGCAGCGGGGCCGTGCCCACGGCGGGCGTCGGCGCGGACACCGGTGCCGGTGTCGCACGGCGGTCGCGCCAGGCGTCCCGCAGCGAGAAGAGCCCCACCTCGGCGCGGGCGATCAGCGGCTCGAACCAGGGCAGCGCCAGCATGATCAGCAGGCCGGCGGCCCAGCCCAGCAGGACGTCGCTCAACCAGTGCGTACCGAGGTAGACGGTGGTGAGACCGACGCCGAGCGAGATCACGGCGGACAGCGCGGACAGCCAGCGCCTGGCTCTCGGCGTGGACGCCAGATAGGCCAGGATGCCCCAGGTCACCACGGCGTTGGCGGTGTGTCCCGAAGGAAATATGTCGCCGCCCAGCCACATCTCGTTGGAGCCGATCTCGGTGGCGTAGTGCGGGCCGAGCCGGCCCATGCCCAGCTTGGCGGCGCCGACGGTGATGTTGAGCAGCAGCAGCGAGACGCCGAGCGCGAGCATCGGCCGCAGGGTGTGCTGTCTCCAGGAGCGCCAGCCCAGCCAGGCGGCGACCATCACGGCGGTGGGGCCGCGCTGGCCCAGGACGACGTAGTAGTCGAGGAAGGCGTGGATCTGCTGCCACTGCTGGTACGGCCGGAAGAACATGATCTGCCAGTCGAGCCGGACCAGCCAGGAGGTGATGACGACGGCCCACACGATGGCGACGTAGAAGGCCAGGGTGGAGGCGAACAGCACCACCCGGTGGCGGGTCATCACCGGTACATCGATGTGGGCCGGTCGTTCCGGCTCACGGTCCAGCCTGGAGAAGACCCGGTCCAGACGGGTCGGCTTTAGTTCGGTACGCACTCAATCGACGTTACAGCGAGTGAGCTCCGACGCGGCGTGAATCACCGGCTTTGTGATGACGCCGTGATGTGGGATTCCTCTCAGAATGATGTTTATTTCTGCTGAATGACGAATCGTTGCGCCACTCGGCCTTCAATTCCATGGCCTAATACTGGGCGGTCGTTCTGTGGCGCTTTTGAATTCGTTCACCGATTGCTCGCGTGGAATTACCCGGCCGCTCGCCGTCCGTCACGGCGGACCGGAGCCATTCAGCCAGAACGCCCCGTAGACGGCCGACACCGCCGTGACGCCCCCGAGGATCGCCGCTGACCTGGGGGTACGCGCGCCTGCGAGGGCGCGCGCGAGAGGCAGCAGCAGGGGGAAGGCCGGCATCAGCAACCGGGGCTTCGAGCCGAAGTAGCTCGACGCGCACAGGGCCAGAGCGGTGACGACCCCCGCGTAGACCAGCAGCGGGAGCGGCTGCCCCTGACGTACACAGACCGCGTACAGCCAAATGATCAACGCCACTCCGATGATCAGGCCGACGCCCGCCAGGGCCGAGGGGAACGACGTGAACTTGTCGGCGACGAAACGGGCGAAGGCGTAGCCGCCGTCGAAGCCGTTGCGCCACCCCGCCTGCACGTCGAGATAGCCGAGCGGGCCCCCGCCCGTGCGGTGGCCGACCCATAGGACGTACCCGAGGGCACCCAGAGGCGCGAGGAGCATCCCGAGGGCGCGCACCCCTGGACGGGCGCCTCCCGATGATTCGGCACTCCGGTTTCGTACGAACGGGGGAGTGGGGCCGGGGTCCCCGGTGCGCGGGAGGGTGCGTCGGCGCTCTCCCGCGTACGACGCGATCGCCGCCGCCCACACCGCCGCCACCACCGCGAGCCCCACCGGGCGGGTCAGCCCGGCAAGCGCCGCGAGGACGCCCGCCGTCACCCAGCGGCCGGTGAGGACGGCGTACAGCGACCACGCGGCCAGCGCGGTGAACAGGGACTCCGTGTACGCCATCGACTGCACGACGCCGACCGGCAGCACCGCCCACAGCAGCACCGCGCACACGCCGACCCGGCGCCCGTACACCCGGTCCGCGACCGCGAAGATCCCCCAGGCCGCGGCGAGCGAGGCGAGGGTGCCGACGGCGAGACCGGCGTGGGCGTACGACAGCGGGGTCACCGCGGACACCGCCCGCTCCAGCCAGGGCAGCAGCGGGAAGAAGGCCAGGTTCGAGTGGACGTCGCCGTTCGGCAGCCGCACCTCGTAGCCGTAACCGAGCTCGGCGACGCGGGTGTACCAGAGCGAGTCCCAGCGGGCCGACAGCAGCGTCAGGGCGCTCTTGTCGCGTGCCGCGCTCCAGACGGCGAGGACGACGAGGCCCAGGGCGCGCACGGCCGCGTACCCGAGGAGCGCGGGGGCGGCCCGCCTCAGGAGGGGCGCCGCCGGGCGCGTGGCCAGGGGGTGCTTTGAAAGTCCCGCACAGCACCCGCGGCGCCCGGCACGCACCCTCGCCGCACCGGCCAAAGACCCAAGTAGCTCCGCTACGAGGGCCTTCGTCCGGCACGCCGAGGGCACGCACCGGACACCGCAGGCACCACACTGGACTTTCAAAGCACCCCCTGGATCGGTCACGCGCTCGATTATCGACGGCGCCAGGAACCGGCCGGGACGCCGTCACGTGGTGGTTCGTGATGGACCGTGACCGAGGAACCACGGACGAGTGATGAAGGAGCCATGGAGAACCGGTGGCGGCCCGGGGCGTGGCGTATGCCACACGTCACATGAGGGTTCCATGAGACACCCACCACGTTCCACCGGCGGGAACTCGCGTACGCTGACGGCTCGCTCGCCTTTCGTTGCGCGGGCCCGGGACCCCGCTCCGCCCGGGCCGTGACCACCGGGGAGTCCCCGCCCCGCTGGTTCCGCCGAACGCGAGAGCATCTGGGAGGTACGTACATGTCCGGGACGCCCACGGCCGTTTCGCGACGCCGTCGGGACACCGGGGCCGGTGCAAACCGCTGGGTCGTCCTCGTCGTCCTCTGCGTCAGCCTGCTGCTCGTCGCCGTCGACGCCACCGTGCTGCACGTGGCGATGCCCGCGGTCACCGAGGACATCAAGCCGAGCGCCATGGAGCTGCTCTGGATCGTCGATGTCTACCCGCTGGTCTGCGCCTCGCTGCTGATCCTCTTCGGCACACTCGGCGACCGGGTCGGCCGCAGACGGATCCTCCTCCTCGGCTACGCCCTCTTCGGCGTCGCCTCCGCCCTCGCCGCCTTCGCGGACACCCCGCACGTGCTGATCGCGGCCCGCGCCCTGCTCGGCGTCGGCGGCGCGATGATCATGCCCGCGACGCTGTCGATCCTGCGGCAGGTCTTCCCCGACCGCCGCGAACGGGCGCTCGCCATCGGTGTCTGGAGCGCGGTAGCCGCCGTGGGCGCGGCCGTCGGACCCCTTCTCGGCGGCTTCCTGCTGGAGCACTTCTGGTGGGGTTCGGTCTTCCTCGTCAACATCCCGCTGATGCTGGTCAGTCTGCCGATCGGACGGCTGCTGCTGCCCGAGTCGACGGGTGACCGCGACGGCCCCTGGGACGTCGTCGGCGCCCTGATGGCCGCGCTCGGGCTCTTCGGCGTCGTCCTCGGCGTCAAGCGGCTCGGCGGCGGCCACCCGCCGTTCGACCCGGGCACCGCGCTCGCCCTCCTCGGCGGCGCCGCCCTGCTGATCGTGTTCGTGCGACGGCAGCGGCGCCGGAGGCATCCGCTGGTCGACCTGCGGATGTTCGCGCGGCCCGCGTTCAGCACCTCCGTCGGCTGCATCGTCCTCGCCATGCTCGCGCTGGTGGGACTCGAACTGATCGCCGCGCAGTATCTGCAGCTGGTCCTCGGCCTGTCCCCGCTGGAGACGGGGCTGCGCCTGCTGCCGCTGACCGTCGCCGCGATGGCCGCCGGGCTCGTCGGCTCCCACATGCTGCACCGCTTCGGACCGCGCCGCATGGTCTCCCTCGGCTTCTGCCTCACCGCCTTCGCGGTCGTCCTGCTGACCGCGATGGGACGCCACGACAACGCGGGGCTGCTGCTCGCCGGGTTCGTACTGCTGGGCTTCGGCCTGGAGACGACCCTGTTCGGGGCGTACGAGTCGATGCTGAGCGAGGCGCCCGCGTCCTCGGCGGGCGGGGCGGCGGCGATCGGTGAGACCTCCTACCAACTGGGCGCCGGCATCGGGATCGCGCTCCTTGGCAGTGTGATGAACGCGGCGTACGCGCCCGGACTGTCGTCCGTGCCGGGAGTGCCGAGCTCGGCCTCCGACGCCGCCGGGCACTCGCTGGGCGAGGCGTACGAGGTCGCCGACCGGCTGGGCGGGCCCTCGGGCGAGGCCCTGCGGCACGCCGCCCGCGACTCCTTCGTCCACGGGCTGCACGTGACACTGCTGGTGAGCGCGGCGCTGCTCGTCCTCGGCGCGGTGATGGCCCTGCGGCTGCCCCGGGGCATGGAGTGCGGGAGCTCCGCGGAGGTGCCGGGGCAGCGGGAGGCGAAGCCGACGGCGCCTGTACGTGCGGAGTCGATGCGCTGAGCTGTTCCGGGAACCGGGCGCCGTGAGGGGCCCGGGGAACCGCGCGAGGCGGTCACGGACGGCCCGCAGCCGAGACGGCGATGAGTGGGTACGGTGGTTAGCGTCGCTAGTTTTTGAGCCGGAGGTGCACCCATGAGCTTCGACCCCGCCGATCTCCTCGGCCTCGACGATCTGCTCGACCCCGAGGATCTCGCCGTGCGGGACACCGTGCGCAGCTGGGCGGGGGACCGGGTGCTGCCGTACGTGGCCGACTGGTACGAGCGGGGGGAGCTGCCCGAGATCCGGGAGCTGGCGCGGGAGTTGGGGGCGATCGGCGCCCTCGGGATGTCGCTGGAGGGCTACGGGTGCGCGGGGGCGAGCGCCGTGCAGTACGGGCTCGCCTGTCTGGAGCTGGAGGCCGCGGACTCGGGTATCCGATCGCTGGTGTCCGTGCAGGGGTCGCTCGCGATGTACGCGATCCACCGGTTCGGCAGCGAGGAGCAGAAGCGGACCTGGCTGCCGCGCATGGCCTCCGGTGAGGTCATCGGCTGCTTCGGGCTGACCGAGCCCGACCACGGGTCCGATCCGGCGTCGATGCGTACGTACGCCAAGCGGGACGGCTCCGACTGGGTCCTCGACGGGCGGAAGATGTGGATCACCAACGGGTCCGTCGCCGGGGTCGCCGTGGTGTGGGCGCGGACCGAGGAGGGTGTGCGGGGTTTCGTCGTGCCCACCGACACGGCAGGGTTCTCCGCGCCGGAGATCAAGCACAAGTGGTCCCTGCGCGCGTCGGTCACCAGCGAACTCGTCCTGGACGGTGTGCGGTTGCCCGCCGACGCGGTACTGCCGGAGGTGACGGGGCTGAAAGGCCCGCTGAGTTGTCTCTCGCACGCCCGCTACGGAATCGTGTGGGGCTCGATGGGCGCCGCGCGATCCTGTTTCGAGTCGGCTGTCGCCTACGCGAAAACGCGGGAGCAGTTCGGGAAGCCGATCGGGGCGTTCCAGCTCACCCAGGCCAAACTCGCCGACATGGCGGTCGAGTTGCACAAGGGGATTCTGCTCGCCCACCATCTGGGGCGGCGGATGGACGCGGGACGGCTCCGTCCCGAGCAGATCAGCTTCGGCAAGTTGAACAACGTACGCGAGGCGATCGAGATCTGCCGTACCGCCCGGACGATTCTCGGCGCGAACGGGATCTCCCTGGAGTACCCGATCATGCGGCACGCGACGAATCTCGAGTCCGTGCTCACCTACGAGGGCACCGTCGAGATGCACCAACTCGTGCTGGGCAAGGCGCTCACCGGACTCGACGCCTTCCGGTGAGCCGCGTCGGGTGACCCGGGCACCGCAAGGACGGGCCGGCGAGCGGCCCTGCCTCAGCTCTGGTTGAAGAAGCCGTCCACCGGGCGGCTCGCGACCTCGCCGCTGACGATCTCCGTGTCGGCGGGGGTCAGCAGGAACACGCGGTTCGACACGCGCTCGATCGAACCGCGCAGACCGAAGATCAGACCGGCCGCGAAGTCGACGACACGCTTGGCGTCGGCGGGCTCCATGTTCGTGAGGTTCATGATGACCGGGACGCCGTCCCGGAAGAGCTCGCCGATGTGCCGGGCGTCACGGAAGCTGTCCGGCGTGACCGTACCGATCCGGCGGCCGTGCTCCTGCGCGGACTCGGACGCGACCTTGACACGAGGGTCGGTGACCCAGGCCTCGCCGGAGCCGGACTCCCGCTCATCGGCGTAGTCGTCGTCGTAGTAACGCTCGTCATCGTTGTCGTCGACGAGGCCAAGCCAGGCACTCGCCTTGCGCACCGATCCCATGGACGCCTCCTCTCGCAGCGGTCTTTCGTGCTTTCCGCATCCCTATCGTCGTCCATGATGCGGATGTCTCGCCAAGTGGATAGACGCCGCACGGGGGTTTCGTGACGGTACTGGTGCAGAACGAATTCGTCGAGAGTCCATGTGCCCCAAGGGCTCCGCTGTACACACCTGCTGACAGGGAGTGAAATAATATTGTTCGCGGCGTTTGGGTGAGTCCTGCTGCGTCCGAGTGAACGTTCCGGCGGCTACGATGCGGCGACGCCGACGGGCGTGCGAAGGCGCCGGGAGACACGGGGGAGTGTCGTGTTCGGAATTGTGAGGCCCTGTGGCCATCGGCTGGGCGAGGGGCTGCGGACGCAATGGATGGCGCATCTGTGCGGGCTCTGCCTCGCACTGCGCGGCGATCACGGACAGTTCGCTCGGATCGTCACCAATTATGACGGTTTGCTGGTCTCGGTTCTGACGGAGGCTCAGGCCGGGCGCACCGCCGACCGGCGGCGCACCGCCGGACCCTGTCCGCTGCGCGGGATGCGCACCGCCTCCGTGGCGCGGGGTGAGGGCGCGCGGCTCGCCGCCGCCGTCTCGCTGGTGCTCGCCTCGGCCAAGGTCCGTGACCATGTCGCCGACGGGGATGGACTGCTCGCGCGCAAGCCGGTGGCGCACGCCGCGCGCCGGATCGCGACGAACTGGGGGCGCGCGGGGGCGCGTACGGGGGCGGACATCGGGTTCGACACGGCGGTATTGGTCGACTCCGTGGACCGGCAGCTCGGGATCGAGGCGCTCGTCGGCCCCGGCACCCCGCTGCTGACGGTCACCGAGCCGACCGAGACGGCGACCGCGGCGGCGTTCGCGCACACCGCGATCCTGGCCGGACGGCCGGGCAACGCCGAACCGCTCGCCGAGGCCGGACGCCTCTTCGGGCGGCTCGCCCATCTGCTGGACGCGGTGGAGGACCGGGCCGCCGACGCCGCCGTCGGCGCGTGGAACCCGCTGACCGCCACCGGCACCTCCCTCACCGAGGCCCGACGGCTCGCCGACGACGCCCTGCACGGCATCCGCCTCGCCCTGCGCGAGGCCGAGTTCGTCGACGGCAAGCTCGCCCATCTGCTCCTGGTGCACGAGCTGCGCAGGTCGGTGGACCGGGCGTTCGGGGCCGTGCCGACGTGCTCCGCGCACCAGCCGGGCGGGGCGCACCAGCAGGGTGGGGCGGTGCCGGGCAATCCGTACGCGGGCGGCACCGGTGACCCCTATGCCGGGGGCGGGGGCAATCCGTACGCGGGGAGTGGCGGGCATCCGTATGCCGGTGGTGGTGGGAATCCGTTCGGCGGCGGTGGCGCGGGCCACGGCGGTGGCGGGGGTGGGGGGTTCGGTGGTGGACCGGCGCCGCAGCCCCCGCGGCGGCGGGGCTTCTGGGCGGGGTGCGGGATGTTCACGCTGCTGTGCTGCACCTGCCAGATGTGTTGTGCGAAGGAGTACGAGGGTCCCTGGTCCCGGAAGAAGCGCGAAGGCATCTGCCGGGACTGCGACTGCTGTGACGCGTGCGAGTGCTGTGGCTGTGACTGCTGAGTGGGCAGCTGCGCGGGACCGGTAAAGAAGGGAACGCGAGGGGAGGGGCGCGTGTGTGAAGGCCGGGGGAAAACGCGAACGGCGCCCCTCGGAATCGGGGCGCGCAGTGGGATCGGCTCAGCTCAACAGGAGGAGGACCACACTCGACCGAGGTCGATGTGGGAGCGCTTGACCAGCCACCGCTGCGGATGCATGGACCCAGTGGAACAGGCATACGAAAGCGCGTCAACCGACTTGAGACGTGACGCTCACAGTTCGGACAGCCTTGACAGCGAGGGGAAAGACCGCCGTACTCTCGGCGCAGACCGCTGCTGAGGGGCTCGGTCGCCCGCGTCCGTCTCGCCGGACGCGCTCGTGTGAGGGCACCCGTGTTCGACTCGGACTCACGGAGCCTTTCGCATGCCGTCTGCCTCTTCCTCCCACCCGTCCCTGCCCTTCTCCCGTCCGTCCCTGGTGATCGTCGGGGCCGGGCCGCGCGGCACCGGGCTGATCGAGCGGATCGCCGCCAACGCCGACGCGCTCTACGCGGGCACGGGCTTCGACATCCACCTCGTCGACCCCCATCCACCGGGCGCCGGGCGTATCTGGCGGGCGGAGCAGTCGCCGTTGCTGTGGATGAACTCGCAGGCCGAGGACGTCACGATGTTCACCGACGAGACGGTGAGCATGGAGGGGCCCGTACGGGAGGGGCCCACCCTGCACGAGTGGGCGGGCCTCGACGGGCGGGTCTTCCCGGACCGGCGGACCCAGGGCGCGTATCTGCGCTGGGTGCATGAGAGCGCCGTGGCCGGCCTGCCCGAGGAGATCACCGTCCACCATCATCCGCGCCGGGCGCTGCGGGTGAGCGGTCCGCCCGAAGGGCGTCAGCAGGTGTGGCTGGAGGGGCGCCCCCGTCCGCTCGCCGCTGACCTCGTCGTTCTGGCGCTCGGCCATCTGGACGCCGAACTCGACGACGAACAGCGCAAGTTGGCGGAACACGCCCGCACCCACGGGCTCGTCCATCTGCCGCCCGACTTCACCGCCGACAGCGACCTGTCGTCGCTGGCGCCCGGGGAACCGGTGCTCGTGCGGGGCTTCGGGCTCGCCTTCGTCGACCTCATGGTGCTGCTGACGGAGGGGCGCGGGGGGCGGTACGAGGCAGACCCCGACGATCCCGACGGGGAGTTGACGTACCACCCCTCGGGCCGGGAGCCCGTGCTGTACGTCGGGTCGCGGCGCGGGGTGCCGTACCACTCGAAGATCGGCTACGACCTGGAGGGCGAACGGCCGCCGCTGCCGCGCTTCTTCGGGCCCGCCGAGGTCGACGCGGTGCTGGAGCGGAGGGCGCGGACCGGCGGGGTGGACTTCCGGGGTGATGTCTGGCCGTCGGTGGAGAAGGAGCTGGGGTTCGCGCACTACCACCGGCTGTTCCACGCCCATCCCGAACGGACCGCCATGGCCTGGGCGGACTTCGAGGAGAAGTACGCGGCGGCGGACGCGGGGGAGCGGGCGGCGCTGGTGGCCTCGGCGGTTCCGGCCCCGGCCGACCGGCTGGACCTGGCCGCGCTGGACCGCCCGTTGGAGGGGGTGCGGTACGGATCGTACGAGGAGTTCCAGGGCGGTCTGCGGGGCTACGTCGAGGCCGATCTGAAGCGCCGTCATGATCCCTCCTTCAGCCCGGACCTGGGGGTCTTCTTCGGACTGCTCTCCGTCTACGGGCAGTTGATCCGGCTCGGTGACGTCGGGTCCTGGTGGCACGGCTTCTTCAGCTACCTCGCCTCGGGGCCGCCCGGTCCCCGGTTGCGGCAGCTGCTCGCGCTGTCGCGGGCCGGTGTCCTGACCTTCGTCGGGGCGGACATGACCGTGGCCACCGGGGACGGGGTGTTCCGGGCGTCCGGCGCCACCGTGCCCGGCTGGTCGGTCGAGGCGAGGGCGCTGGTCGAGGCACGGCTGCCGGAGCCGACGGTCGCGCGGGTCCGCGACGGACTGCTGCGCGAGCTGTACGAGGAAGGGGGCGTCGTCGAGACGGCGGAGGGGCTGGTCGCCGTCGACCCCGGGGACGGGCGCGTCCTGGACCGGGCCGGGCGCCCGCACCCCAGACGCTTCGCCCTCGGCCCCTACACGAACAGCCGTACGCCGGGCGCGTTCACCCGGCCGCGTACGGGTGGGCCGGCCTTCCGCCAGAACGACGCGACGGCCCGGGCCGTCCTCGCGTTCCTGCGGGACCTCGGGCACCGCGCGGCGGCGTGAGCGCGACGCGGTGCCGGGGTGCATGCGGTGCCGGGGCGGTGGGTGGAGGGGACGTCCGTGTCCGTGGTCGCAGTGGAGAGAGGTCGGTCGGTATGGGGTCTTCGTACGGTCGGGGGCGGTTGCACCTGGCCGCAGCCATTGATCGGGGGGCGGAGGGCGACGCGGAGGCGTTCGTCGAGCTCGCCCGCCTCGCGGAGCGCGGGGCGCTGGATTTCGTGACGGTCGGGGACGCGTCCGCGCGGCCGGGCCCGGCCGCGTCGGCGGGCCTGGACGCGCTGGCGGTGTCGTCCGGGGTGGCGTCGCAGACGGACCGGGTCGGGCTGGTGCCGGTGGTGACGGCGACGCCCGCCGAGCCGGGCCGGGTACGGGCGGCCGTGGCGGCGCTCGACCGGGTCAGCCGGGGGCGGGCCGGGTGGTGGATCGAGGCGCCGGGCGCGGACGACACGGACGAGGAGGGCGGGCTGGTGAAGACGTGTCACGCCGGCTCCGGGGGTGCCGCGGATGCCGAGGCTCGTGGGGTCCCGGCCCAGCGGGCTTCGACGCGGGTCCCGTCGCCGCAGGGGCAGCCCGTGCGAATCGTCGACGCGACCGAGGAGGAGAGTCGTGGGGCCGCCGCCCGGTACGCGGACGTGGCACTCCTGCGGATCGCCGACCCGGCCCACGCCGACGCCGTACGGACGGAGCTGCGGGACGGGGCGGCCGGGGCCGGGCGGGACCCCGACGAGCTGCGGGTGCTGGTGAGTCTGCGCGTGGATCTCGGTGGCGGGGAGCACGCGGCCGAGCCGGGCCACGGCGGGGGAGGGCCGCGCCGGACCACGGACGGACCGCTGTACCGGGGCGGCCCCGTCGCCCTCGCCGAGCTGATCGCCGACTGGCACCGGGCCGGGGCCACGGACGGCTTCCATCTCGTGCCCGTCGAGCCGCGCCGTGACCTGGAGCGACTCGTCAACGGGACGGTGGCGCTGCTCCAGCACCGTGGACTGTTCCGCACCTTCTACCCGGGCCGCACGCTGCGCGAGCACCTGGGCCTCGCCCGGCCCGTCCACCGGCACGTCATGACAGGGGGAACGTCATGACGGACGGCCGGCGCGCGGGGCGCCGGGAGGGCGCCGCCTGCTCGCCAAGTGGTCCGTGATCCATGAGGTTGCGGTCATGGACCCGAGACCGGTCCCTTCCCAAGGGCATGCGGGCAGCCGCGCGCCCAGGTGTCCGGGCGGTTCGGGAGGTCGATCCGCCGCCCCGGGACCCGGGTGGCGGTACCGAACGGCTGAACGGCCCAACGCATCAGTTCCGGACACCCCCGCGCGGTGGACCCGGGTACTCCGACCGGGCGCCTCGGGCGGTGGCCTCCACCGCGGCCGACGATAGTGGTGATCAACGCTTCCGGGCCCTGCGGCCTGCTCCGACGACCCGTCAGCCGATCCCTCCGGGAGCCGACAACGATTCACACAGAACCCGCACATATGGCCTGGTGGGATCAACTGGCATGGAGGGCGCGCCGGTTGGGATCCGAGAGGCCGAAAGGCACCCTTGCGTGGGTCGGCGGTACGGCCGAATACTTCCCCCCAGCGCCTTGTCAGGGACACGGCGTGTCCGGAATCCGGACCGATGCCCCTGATCTGCGCCTCACGGGCCCCGACCCCACGCGGGCCCCCGACTTCCCTTTGGAGGGAACGAACAGTGAGGATCAAGCGCACGACCCCCCGCAGCGGCATAGCGAGACGGACCCGGCTGATCGCCGTGACCGCCGGACTCGCGGCCGCAGCCGCCGTCACGGTCCCCACCGCCAACGCGGCAGGCACCCAGACGTTCAGCGCCTCCGAGCTCAAGAGCGCCAGCTCATCGGTGCTCAAGGCCGATGTCCCGGGCACCGCCTGGGCGATCGACCCGGCGACGGACAGGCTCGTCGTCACCATCGACAGCACCGTCTCCCAGGGCGAGCTCGCGAAGATCAAGAAGGCGGCGGGCGAGAACGCCGACGCCCTGACGATCAAGCGGACCCCGGGCAAGTTCAACAAGTTGATCAAGGGTGGCGACGCCATCTATGCGAGTAGCTGGCGCTGCTCCCTGGGCTTCAACGTCCGCAGCGGGAGCACGTACTACTTCGTGACCGCCGGTCACTGCACCGACGGCGCGGGCACCTGGTACTCCAACTCCGGCCGCACCACGGTCCTCGGCCCGACCGCCGGGTCGAGCTTCCCGACCAACGACTACGGTCTCGTGCGCTACAGCAACACGTCCATCGCCAAGGACGGCACCGCGGGCAACGTGGACATCACCAGCGCGGCCACCCCGAGCGTGGGCACCAACGTCATTCGTACCGGCTCCACCACCGGTACCCGTACCGGACGCGTGACCGCTCTCAACGCGACCGTGAACTACGGTGGCGGCGACATCGTCTACGGCATGATCCAGACCACGGTCTGTGCCGAGCCCGGCGACTCCGGCGGCCCGCTCTACGGCAGCAACGGTGTGGCGTACGGTCTGACCTCCGGCGGCAGCGGCAACTGCAGTTCCGGCGGCACGACCTTCTTCCAGCCGGTCACCGAGGCCCTGAGCGCGTACGGCGTCTCGGTCTACTAAGGCCGGTAGGCCGACGGATCGACAGGCTGAACGGGAGCCGGCGCTCTTCCCCCCGGCGCCGACTCCCCACCCGGCCGCAGTCGGCAGCAGCGAGCCCCCGCACACATGGTGTGCGGGGGCTCGCCCTCGTTCCGGCGGCGGGGTTACCGTCGACCTGTACTCCCTCTCATACGCCCACTTCGGACCCTGGGGGCCGTGATGGTCGAGGAGCTGGTGACGGCGGGGGTGGCCCTCGCGTCCGTCGGCGCGGTCTACGTGGTGTCGGCGGCCCGGGTCGTGAAGCAGTACGAGCGGGGGGTGGTCTTCCGGCTCGGCCGGCTGAGGCCGCAGGTGCGGGAGCCCGGCTTCACGATGATCGTGCCGTTCGTCGACCGGCTCCAGAAGGTCAACCTGCAGATCGTCACGATGCCGGTGCCCGCGCAGGAGGGCATCACCCGTGACAACGTCACCGTGCGGGTGGACGCCGTCGTGTACTTCAAGGTGACCTCGGCGGCCGACGCGATCGTGCGCGTCGAGGACTACCGGTTCGCCGTCTCCCAGATGGCGCAGACCTCGCTCAGGTCCATCATCGGCAAGAGCGAGCTGGACGATCTGCTCTCCAACAGGGAGAAGCTCAACCAGGGGCTGGAGCTGATGATCGACAGCCCGGCGGTCGAGTGGGGCGTCACCATCGACCGGGTCGAGATCAAGGACGTCTCGCTGCCCGAGACCATGAAGCGGTCCATGGCGCGGCAGGCCGAGGCCGACCGGGAGCGGCGGGCGCGGGTCATCAACGCCGACGCGGAGTTGCAGGCGTCCAAGAAGCTGGCGGAGGCGGCCCAGCAGATGTCCGAGCAGCCTGCCGCGCTGCAACTGCGGCTGCTGCAGACGGTGGTGGCGGTGGCCGCCGAGAAGAACTCCACGCTCGTCCTGCCGTTCCCGGTGGAGCTGCTGCGGTTCCTGGAGCGGGCGCAGGTGGCTCCGCCGGTTCAGGGGACGTCGCCGGTTCAGGGGATGTCGCCGGTTCAGGGGACGCCGACGGTTCAGGGGGCGACGGGTGGGCCGGGGGTGTCGGAGCCGCCGGTCGTGCCGTAGGGGGTGGGGCGGTCGGGGGCGGTCGCGGGTGGGTGGGGGTTCTCGCGCAGTTCCCCGCGCCCCTGAAAAGCAGGGGCTGCGCCCCGTGCTTTTCATCCGCCGCGGCCCCGCCGTCCTCCAGGCCCGCAGAGCCTGGTCTTTCAGGGGCGCGGGGAACCGCGCGAACATCCCCACTCGGTCGTGGACGATTTTCGGCCAGGACTAGACCTCACCCGTTGTGGACGAGGTCGTTGCTTCGCGTGTTTGCAGTGCGAATTCCTGTGATCGCCAGGTGGGGCGTTACCGGACGGTAATGACATACGGGGCGTGCGCCCTTGGCGTGCGCTCGGCCTGAAGTCGACCTTGTGTGCTCCCTGTGCGCCTAGGAATAGTTGTCGCCGCACAGTTGGCATGGACGCGGCGTTTTTTACCGTATGCCGCCTCCTTGCCCGTACACCTTCCGGCCGAGCGGGGCCCCCACGCCCTTCTCGGTCAACCCCCCACAGGAGGACGCGAGTTGAAGCACCGACGCATACCCAGGCGCCGTGCCGTCGTGACGGGTGCGGGTATCGCCGCACTGGTCGCCGCGGGAGTGACCTTCCAGACTGCGAACGCGAGTGAGACCGCACCGACCCCCGAGCCGAAAGCGCTGTCCATCACGGCGGCCGGAAAGCTCGCACTGACCCTCGACGCGGACCTCGGCGCCGACGCGGCCGGCACGTACTACGACGCGAAGAGCAAGCTCCTCGTCGTGAACGTGCTCGACGAGGCCGCCGCCGAGACCGTCGAGGCGGCCGGCGCCAAGGCCCGCATCGTGGAGAACTCCCTCGCCGAGCTGAAGAGCGCCCGGACGACCCTCAAGGCGGACGCCACCATCCCCGGTACCGCCTGGGTCACCGACCCGACCACCAACAAGGTCGTCGTCACCGCGGACCGCACCGTCTCCAAGGCCGAACTGGCGAGACTGACCAAGGTCGTGGACGGCCTCGGCGCCAAGGCCGAACTCAAGCGCACCAAGGGCGAGTACAAGCCCTTCGTCGCGGGCGGCGACGCCATCACCGGTGGCAGCGGCCGTTGCTCCCTCGGCTTCAACGTCGTCAAGGGCGGCGAGCCGTTCTTCCTGACGGCCGGTCACTGCACCGAGGGCATCTCCACCTGGTCGGCCGGCGGTCAGGTCATCGGCGAGAACGCGGACTCCAGCTTCCCCGGCGACGACTACGGCCTGGTGAAGTACACCGCCGAGGTCGACCACCCCAGCGAGGTCAACCTCTACAACGGCTCCACCCAGGCCATCTCCGGGGCCGCCGAGGCGACCGTGGGCATGAAGGTCACCCGCAGCGGCTCGACCACCCAGGTCCACAGCGGTACGGTCACCGGCCTCGACGCCACCGTGAACTACGGCAACGGCGACATCGTCAACGGCCTCGTCCAGACCGACGTCTGCGCCGAGCCCGGCGACAGCGGCGGCTCGCTCTTCTCGGGGGACAAGGCCATCGGCCTCACCTCCGGCGGCAGCGGCGACTGCACCTCGGGCGGCGAGACGTTCTTCCAGCCCGTCACCGAGGCGCTCTCGGCGACCGGCACGCAGATCGGCTGACAGCCGGTCCGCCGGTCCGCCGGTCAGCCGATCGGCCGATCGGTCAACCGGCCGCCGGTTTCTTTCTCAGGGCCGCCATCACCACGGTGATGGCGGCCCCCGCCACTGCCCAGGCGGAGAGCACCAGCAGCGGGCCGGTGACGTCGTTGCCCTCGAAGTACGCGATCGAGCGGGCCACCCAGACGCCCGCTCCCGGCGGCAGCGCCGGGCCGATCGCCGCCCAGAACGGCGGGAGCAGCGGCGGCGGCAGCGCGCCGCCCGCGCTCGGGTTGCCCGCGACCACCACCAGCAGGACGGCCACGCCGATGCCGGCGATCCCGAAGACGCACTGGAGCGCCAGGGTGGCCGCGCCCACCGCGAAGACGACCAGTGCCCCCAGCCCCCACAGCGCCGCCACACTGCCCGGCAGGGCGCCCAGGACGGGGCCGGCGATGACCGCGCCGCCGAGTCCGCCGAGGACCGCGAACAGCGCGAGGGCGCCGAGGCGGATGACCCCGCGCCGGATGTTGGTGGGCCGTGCCCCCGCGCTCATCGCCAGCGCCGACGCGCACAGATAGCCGCCCACGCACCAGCCGACGACCAGGTAGAAGGACGTGAGCCCGCTTGCGTCCCCGAGGTCGGCCGGGGCCACGTCCACCGTGCGCACCGTACGGCCCTCGGACCGCTCCAGCGCGGTGACCAGGGTGGCCAGCGCGTTGGCCAGGGTGCGCCCGCCGCCGGAGGCGACCAGCAGGGTGTCGGTGGTGCCGGCCGGGTCGATCAGCAGGGCGCCGTCGATCTCCCGGTCCAGGATCTGTTCCCGGGCCGCCGCCCGGTCGGCCACCGTACGCGGGTCCAGCGGCTCGCCCGGCAGGCCCTCCAGCCGGGTCACCGCCTGCTCGGCCGCCGCCCGTGGCGCGACCACACCGAACGGCACGTCCCTGAGCTTCGGGTGGTGCAGTGCCCCCACGTACGAGGCGATGAAGAGCAGCTGCAGGGCGAGCACCCCGACGACGAGCAGGGTGGCCCGTGGGGTGACCCCGTCCTTGAGCTCGTCGAGGAAGGACCTGGGGGCGGGGCCGGGGCCGGGGCCGGAGCCGGGTGCGGCCGTCTGTGTCATGTCCCCACGGTCGGAGCCGGGTGGCGTTTGCGCAGGTGGGGCGGGGCCGAATGGTTGTCGTACAGAAGTTCGAAAAGTGGTCTATGGTGGAGGCGAGGAGGCTGTGAACTGATGTTCGAGCCGAGTGGCTGATCGAGTGACTGAGCAAGTGACTGGGCGACTGGTGGGTCGAGTGTGGGAGGTGCGTGTGCCGGGGTTCACGCATCTGCACACCGTCTCCGGGTTCTCCCTGCGGTACGGGGCCTCGCACCCGGAGCGGCTGGCCGAGCGCGCCTCCGAACGGGGCATGGACGCCCTCGCGCTCACCGACCGGGACACCCTCGCGGGCGCCGTCCGGTTCGCCAAGGCCTGCGCCGGGGCCGGGGTCCGCCCGCTGTTCGGGGTGGAGCTGGCGGTGGGGGCGCCCGCTCCTTCCGGACGGCAGGCGCGGCGGCGGGCCCCCGTGCGCGGCGGTGCCTTCCTCGACGAGTCGACCCCCCGGGTGACGTTCCTCGCCCGGGAGGGGGGCAAGGGCTGGGCCGAGCTGTGCAGAATCGTTTCGGCGGCGCATGCGGGCCGTGGTCCGGAGGGGAACAGGAGCGAGGTCCCACCCCTGCTGCCCTGGTCGGAGTGTGCCGCCGAGGGCCTGACCGTGCTTCTCGGCCCCGCCTCGGACGTGGGGCGCGCACTGGCCGCGGGCCGCCCCGATCGCGCCGCGAAGCTGCTGCTGCCCTGGCGGGAGACGTACGGCGACGCCCTGCGCCTCGAAGCGATGTGGCACGGCCGCGAGGGCACCGGCCCCGGTTCGCTGCGGCTGGCCGCCCGGACCGTCGGCTTCGCAGCCGAGCAGCGGGTACGGCCCGTGCTCAGCAACGCCGTCCGGTACGCCGACCCCGGCATGGGCCCGGTCGCCGACGTGCTGGACGCGGCCCGGCGGCTCGTCCCCGTCGACCCCCGGGGCGAACTGGACTCCGGCGAGGCCTGGCTCAAGGGCGCGGACGCCATGCTGGGCGTCGCCGAGCGGGTTGTGGAGGCCGCCGGGTACCGCCGCGACACCGCGTACCGACTGCTGGAGCAGACCCGGGCCACGGCCGCCGAGTGCCTGGTCGACCCGGAGGACGACCTGGGCCTCGGCACCGTCCACTTCCCCGAGGCGCACCTCGTCGGCGCGGGCCGCCGCACCGCCCAGCGGGTGCTGGCCTCGCGGGCGGCGGCCGGGATGGTGCGGCACGGCTACGCCACCCGGCGCGCGTACTGGGAGCGGATGCACCGGGAGCTGGACGTCATTGCCCACCACGGCTTCGCCTCCTACTTCCTGACGGTTGCCCAGGTTGTCGACGACGTACGGAAGATGGGGATCCGGGTCGCCGCGCGCGGCTCCGGCGCGGGCTCCCTGGTGAACCACCTGCTGGACATCGCGCACGCCGATCCCGTCGAACACGGTCTGCTGATGGAGCGGTTCCTGTCCAAACGGCGGGTCGTGCTGCCCGACATCGACATCGACGTGGAGTCCGCGCGCCGTCTGGAGGTCTACCGCGCGATCATCGACCGCTTCGGCACCGAGCGGGTCGCGACCGTCGCGATGCCCGAGACGTACCGCGTCCGCCACGCCGTCCGGGACGTGGGCGCGGCCCTCTCCCTGGATCCCGCCGACATCGATCGGATCGCCAAGTCCTTCCCGCACATCAGGGCGCGGGACGCGCGGGCGGCGCTCGAAGAGCTGCCCGAGCTGCGGCGGTTGGCGGGGGAGCAGCAGAGGTACGGCCGCCTGTGGGAGCTGGTCGAGGCGCTGGACGCCCTCCCGCGCGGAGTCGCCATGCACCCGTGCGGGGTGCTCCTCTCCGACGCGTCCCTGCTGAGCCGTACGCCGGTGATGCCCACCAGCGGTGAGGGGCTGCCCATGTCCCAGTTCGACAAGGACGACGTCGAGGACCTCGGGCTGCTCAAGCTCGACGTGCTGGGGGTGCGGATGCAGTCGGCGATGGCGCACGCGGTGGCGGAGGTGGCGCGGGCGACGGGGGAGCGGGTCGACCTGGACGCGCTCGACTTCGAACGGGGCGCGGGTGACCCGGCGACGTACGAACTCATCCGCTCCACCGAGACCTTGGGCTGCTTCCAGATCGAGTCGCCGGGCCAGCGGGATCTGGTGGGACGGCTCCAGCCGGCCACCTTCCACGATCTCGTGGTGGACATCTCGCTGTTCCGGCCGGGGCCGGTCGCCGCCGACATGGTGCGGCCGTTCATCGCGGCCCGGCACGGGCGGGCGCCGGTCCGCTATCCGCACGAGGATCTGGCGGAGCCGCTGCGGGAGACGTACGGCGTGGTCGTCTTCCACGAGCAGGTCATCGACATCGTGCACCGCATGACCGGTTGCGGCCGGGACGAGGCCGACCGGGTGCGGCGCGGGCTGTCGGACCCCGAGTCGCAGGGGCGGATCCGGGTCTGGTTCGCGCAGCACGCGGCGGCGAAGGGATACGACGCCGAGACGATTCGGCGGACCTGGGAGATCGTCGAGGCCTTCGGGTCGTACGGCTTCTGCAAGGCGCACGCGGTGGCCTTCGCGGTGCCGACGTACCAGTCGGCATGGCTGAAGACACATCATCCGGCGGCCTTCTACGCCGGGCTGCTCACCCACGATCCCGGGATGTACCCCAAGCGCCTGCTGCTGGCGGACGCGCGGCGGCGCGGGGTGCCGATCCTGCCGGTGGACGTGAACAGGTCCGCGGTCGCTCACCGTATCGAACTGGTGTCCGAGTCAAAGGAGTCGGGGAAGGCGGGAAAGGCGGAGGAGACCGAGGGGACGCGGGGGCCGACGGGCTCGGCCGAGGAGAAGGTGTGGGGGATCCGGCTCGCGCTCTCCGACGTGCACGGCATCAGCGAGGCCGAGGCGGCGCGGATCGCGGACGGGCAGCCCTACGCCTCGCTGCTGGACTTCTGGGAGCGGGCGCGGCCGAGCAGGCCGCTCGCCGGGCGGCTCGCCCAGGTCGGCGCGTTGGACGCGTTCGGCGCCAACCGGCGTGACCTGCAACTGCACCTGACCGAGCTGCACCGGGGCGGCCGGGGTGCGGGCGGCGGTCAACTCCCGTTGTCCGGCGGGCGGCGGACCGCCTCGGCCGGCCTGCCGGACCTGTCCTCCGCCGAGCGGCTCAGCGCCGAGCTGGGCGTGCTGTCGATGGACGTCTCCCGCAACCTGATGGACGACCACCGGGCGTTCCTCGACGAGCTCGGCGTGGTGTCGGCGCGGCGGCTGCGCTCGGCGCGGCACGGCGAGACGGTGCTGGTCGCGGGCGCCAAGGCGGCGACCCAGACCCCGCCGATCCGCTCCGGCAAACGGGTCGTCTTCACCACCCTCGACGACGGCACCGGCCTGGTCGACCTCGCCTTCTTCGACGACTCCCACGACACCTGCGCCCACACCGTCTTCCACTCCTGGCTGCTGCTGGTGCGCGGCGTGGTGCAGCGACGTGGGCCGCGCAGCCTCAGCGTGGTGGGCGCCGCCGCCTGGAACCTCGCCGAACTGGTGGAGCTGCGGCGCGAGGGCGGCCTCGACGCGGTGGCACCTCGGCTGGCGGAGCCGGAACCCATGAACAGCGGGGACACCGGGGGCAGCGGGGGCACCGGGGACACCGGGGACACCGGGGGCAGCGGGGACGGCGGTGCGCCCGAGGGGGACGGCGGACGGCGCGGCGACACCGGGCGGCGGATCCGGATGCCCACCGGTTACGAGATGCATCCATGGGCCGATCTGCGGCCCGCGGGCGAAGAGCCCTCTCAAGGTCCTTCTCGGATACGGAAGTTGTGGCACCAGAGTCCAGGGAGTGCGGGATGACCATCCTCTGCGTACGTTTCCAGCTGCCCTCGGGGTACGAGGCCGCCCTGCCCGGTCTCCTCAATCTGGTCGAGGACTTCACCCCGGTCGTGGAGGCGCTGCCCCCGGACGGCGCGCTGGCCGATCTGCGGGGCGCCGAACGGTACTTCGGCCGGGACGCCGAGGAACTGGCCCGGCTGATCCGGATCCGCGCCCTCGCGCTGTACGGCGTCGACTGCGTGATCGGCGCCGGGCCCGGACCGCTGACGGCGCGGCTGGCGCTGGGGGCGGCGGCGCCCGGGTCGCCGTGCGCGGTGCCCGAGGACCTCGTCGTGGACTTCCTCGCCGAACTGCCCGTCGGCGTACTGCCCGGCGTCGGTGCCGCGACCGCCCGCACCCTGCGCGAGTACGGCCTCGAGACCCTCGGCGGGGTCGCCTGCGCGCCGCTGTCCACGCTGCAGCGGCTGGTCGGCGCGCGGACCGGGCGCGAACTGCACGAGAAGGCCAACGGCATCGACCGGGGACGGGTCGTACCGAACGCCGCCGCCCGCTCTCTCGCCACCGAACAGGCCTTCCCGTACGACGAGTTGAACCCCGACCGGCACCGCCGTGCCCTGCTCGCCGGCACCGAGGAGCTGGGCTCGCGGCTGCGTGCCCTGGAGAAGGTCTGCCGCACCCTGACCCTCACCGTCCGCTACGCCGACCGCTCCTCGACGACCCGCACCCGCACGCTCAAGGAGCCGACCGCGCACTCCCCGGCGCTGACTGCGACCGCCTACGCCCTGTACGAGGCCCTCGGCCTCCAGCGCGCCCGCGTGCGCGCGGTCGCCCTGCGCGCCGAAGGGCTCACCCCCGCCGACCAGGCCTCGCACCAGCTCGCCTTCGACCCCGTCGACGAGAAGGTCCGCCGTATCGAGGAGGTCGCCGACCTGGTCCGCGCCAAGTTCGGCCCGCACGCGGTGATGCCGGGGACGCTGGCCGCGTGAGCCGCCCCCGCCGGTCCCGTCCGGCGACGGTCGGGCGGCACGTGTCAGTGGCCCCCATCATCACTTGAAGTTTTTACTGACGCGTAACTTCCCACTTTTTCTACTCGCCCGTAACTTGGCGAATAAGAACAGCATCCTCGTGATCCGGATCACAGGGCGAACGTCGTCGCACGTCCCTTGAGCCGCAAGGAGATCACCCGATGCTGCCCTGGAAACGCCTGATCAGACCGTTGGCCGCCCTGTGCCTGGCCGCCGCGGCGACCCTCGTCCCCGTCACCGCCGCGGAGGCCGCCGACTCGGCCGCCGCGACCAGCCGTGGCTGGAACGACTACACCTGCAAACCCTCCAGCGCCCACCCGCGCCCCGTCGTCCTCGTCCACGGAACGTTCGCGAACTCCGTCGACAACTGGCTGGGCCTCGCGCCGTACCTCGTGAACCGCGGCTACTGCGTCTACTCCCTCGACTACGGCCAACTCCCCGGCGTCGCCTTCTTCCACGGCCTGGGCCCCATCGAGAAGTCGGCGGAGCAGCTCGACGCCTTCGTCGACCGGGTGCTCGCCGCGACCGGCGCCGCCGAGGCCGACCTCGTCGGCCACTCGCAGGGCGGCATGATGCCCCGCTACTACCTCAAGTTCCTCGGCGGCGCCGCCGAGGTGAACGCGCTCGTCGGCATCGCGCCCTCCAACCACGGCACCACCCTGAACGGCCTCACCCAGCTCCTCGACCACTTCCCCGGCGCCGGCGACCTGCTCTCCACCGCCACCCCGGCCCTCGCCGACCAGGTGGTCGGGTCCCCCTTCCTGACCAAGCTGAACGCGGGCGGTGACACCGTCCCCGGTGTCACCTACACGGTCCTCGCCACCCGGTACGACGAAGTGGTCACGCCGTACCGGTCCCAGTTCCTCGACGGGCCGAACGTACGCAACATCGTCATCCAGGACCTCTGCGCGCTCGACCTCTCCGAGCACGCGGCGATCGGGCTCCTCGACCGGATCGCGTTCCACGAGGTCGTCAACGCCCTGGACCCGGCCCACGCCACTCCGACGACCTGTCTGTCGGTCGTCGGCTGACACGTGCCGGTACGTTCCGCCGGGGCCTGTCCGGCCTGAGCCGCCCGACAGGCCCCGGAAGTCGTCAGCGGCCGTGCCGCCCACCGGTCGTCGCGCGGCGGCGGGCCGCTGCGAACAGGAGGGAGGAGCCCGCCGCCAGGACGGCGGCGCCGCCGAGGGCCAGGTACGGGGTCACGCCGTCGCCGCCGGTGTCGGCGAGGCCGTCCTTGCCGCCGGCGGGTTCCGCGAGGCCGGCGGAAGCGGCCTCCACGGCCGGCCTCTCGTCGGTCGTGGACCTGGCGGTCGGTGACGTGTCGTCGGAGGCGGTGTCCGCAGCGTCCCCGGTGTCCCCGGCGTTCTCGGCGTCCCCGGTCTCCTCGTCCTCCTCGGCCGAGGTCCGTTCCGTCGCCTTCGCCGAGGTCTTCGGCGTCGGGTCGGTCGTCGTGCTCGTGTCGTCGTCGCCGCCGAACGAGACGTCCGAGCAGGAGTAGAACGCCTCCGGGCTGTCCGAACGCTGCCAGACCGCGTACAGCAGATGCTTGCCGGAGCGCTGCGGGAGGGAGCCGGAGAACGTGTAGAACCCGCCCGACGCGGCCGGGTCGGTGGCCGTCGCCACCGGGTTCGCCAGATCGAGGTCGTCCCAGGCCAGCGGCCGGGACGGGTCGTAGCCGCCCTTGGTGACGTACACCGTGAACGTCCCCTTGTGCGGGGCCGTCACCCGGTACTTGAAGGTGTACGACCCGGCGCGCACGCTCGTCGCCGGCCAGTCGGGACGGGCGAGGTCGAGGCCCTTGAACGCCTCGCCGCCCGCGCTGCACAGCTCGCCGTCCGGGATCAGCTCCCGATGGCGGCCGGCCGCGTCGCCGATCCGTACGCCGTTCCAGTCGTAGAGCGCCTGGGTGCCGCCGGCCGCGACCGCCGCCCCACAGGCCGCCGACCTCGGGCTCTCGGGGCCCTCCGCGTGGCACCGCGCCACCCGGCTCACCGGGTCGCCCAGCGAACCGTGCGCCGCGGCCGGCCCGGCGGCGCACAGGCTCAGGGCGAGCGGGGCGACACCGACCGCGCCCATCGCACCGACGGCACGTGCGGTGGCGGACGCGGTGGCCTTGCGGCGGGCAGCGGGCATGGCGGGGCACTCCTCAAGGCGGGGACGATCAGCAAGCTAGCCCCAAGAGACCGTGGAATCGCCTGCTGAGGGCGGGCGCGCGCGATCCTTATGGTGGCGTTAAGGGTGGGCTAACCGAGGGCTCAGGAAAGCGCGTTGAGGAGGGTCGGGATCCGACCGGAGATCTGGTTCTTACCTCGGTGCGTGAGACTGGGGACCGTTCGTGTCCGCCGCAGAGAAGGGACCTCACGCATGACCGCCGTACGCGGAACATCCGTGGACATCGCCACCGAGGACGGCACCGTCGACGCCTACTTCGTCCACCCCGACGACGACGCCGCGCATCCGGCGGTCCTGTTCTACATGGACGCGTTCGGGCTGCGGCCGCATCTGAGGGCGATGGCCGACCGGCTGGCCGGTGCCGGATACACGGTCCTCGTGCCCAACGTCTTCCACCGGTCGGGGCGGACCCCGGTGTTCGACCTGCCCGAGTTCATCGACCCGGCCGCGCGTCCGGAGATGTGGGACCAGATCCTGCCGGTCATGCTGGCGCTGACGCCGGATCTCGCCCTGCGGGACGCGGCCGCGTATCTGGGATGGCTGGCCGACAGCCCCCGGGCCGCCGACGGGCCCGTCGGGACCACCGGGTACTGCATGGGCGCCCGGCTGGCCCTGCGCACCGCCGGCGCCTTCCCCGAACGGGTCGCCGCCGCGGCCGGCTTCCACGGGGGAGGCCTGGCGACCGACGCCCCGGACAGCCCGCACCTGGCGGTGGCGCGGATCACCGGCGAGGTCTACTTCGGCCACGCAGACGGGGACCCCTCCCTGCCCCCGGAGCAGATAGACCTGCTGGACAAGACACTGACCGAGGCTGGCGTCCGCCACCGCACCGAGGTCTACCCGGGCGCCTCGCACGGCTACACCCAGGCCGACACCGCCGCGTACGACGCCGAGGCGGCGGAACGCCACTGGACGGCGCTGCTGGACCTGTTGGACCGCACCCTGAAGCGGCCGAGGTCATGACGGTCCGGCCGGCCGGGGCGGTTGCCGTTCGGACGGTCTGACGGACTCTGGCGGTCGGTGGACGGGTGGCGGCGCGGGTGGTCGGCGGGGCGGGAGCGCGGAACGCTCAGCCGTCCGGCCACCACGTGCGCGCGATGTCCTTACGCACTTCCCGGCGCTCGGCGGGGCGTTCGTCGGCCTCGTCCCGTACCCGGCGGGACGTGGACTTCCTCAGGGGCTTCTGCACGGTCGTACGGCGCATGGCTGCCTCCTTGCGTCTACTGGGTTCCGCGTTTTCACGGAGGTAGACCTTTTCCGGGAGCGTTACTCATCGTTCGTGCTCTGTCAGTGGCGGCTGTCACCATCTGGACTGTCAGTGGCAGGTGTCACTCTGGCGGCATGACCAACATCGACGACGGCGAAACCTCCCCGGCCCCGCGAACACCGAACAACCCGGCGGCAGATGACCCTCCCGGGGCCGTCGACTGGGACGCGGAAGCCCCCGCTTTCGACGACGAACCCGATCATGGCCTGCGGGAACCCGTCGTCCGGGAGGCCTGGGCGGCCCGGCTGCGCGACTGGCTGCCGGGGCGAGCCTGCGACGTGCTCGACGTCGGTTGCGGCACCGGCAGCCTGTCACTCCTCGCGACCGAACAGGGGCACCGGGTGACCGGAGTGGACTCCTCCACCGCCATGGTCGCCCTGGCCCGCGCCAAGCTCGCCGGGCGACCCGCCGTGTTCCTCGTCGGCGACGCGGCGGCCCCGCCCGTGGGCGAGGAGCGGTTCGACGTGATCCTCGTCCGCCATGTGCTGTGGACCCTGCCCGACCCGGGCCGTGTGCTGCGCCGCTGGTGCGGACTGCTGCGGCCCGGCGGCCGACTCGTGCTGGTCGAGGGCGTGTGGGGCACGGTCAGCCCGGTGGGCATACCCGCCGAGCGGCTGTACGGGCTGCTCGCGCCCCTCGTGTCCGAAGCGGAGCTGGTGCGGCTGGGGGACGACCCGCTGCTGTGGGGGAAGGCGGTCGATGACGAGCGGTACGCCATCGTGGGCCGCCTCTGACCCCCAGCCGGTACCGGCTAGGACAGCAGCGACTCCAGGCCGCCCTCGGTGGTCGCGAGCGCCTCCAGCGTGTCGAGGGCGGCGACCGCGGCGGCCGCGGCCTCCGGGTCGCTCCGCGCGAGCCCGCTCTCCTCGAACTCGTCCTCGTCCAGCCGCAGTACGGTCCCGCCGTCGGCGGACCGCCACAGGTCCAGGTCGAGGTCCTCGACCACGACCTCCCCACCGGAGCACACGGCGGGCCTGGTGATGTCGCAGTACCAGCCCTTCAGCACGCCCCGGGGATCCCGGACCTCCTTCACCGCGTACCACCGGTCGCGCCAGTAGTACTCGGTGAACACGTCACCCGGGCCGAAGCGTACGAAGCCGAAGTCCCGTACGCCCTCGGTCGCCCAGTCGGCCCGGACCACGATCCGGGTGCCGTCGTCGCTCACCAGCCGTGCCGGGTAACGGATCTTCGTACGGCCCGCCTTGAGCAGGACGACGTCCACCTCGCGCCCCTCCTCCCGGGGCTCAGCCGAGTTCACGGACATACCGCACCTCCGTCGCGCACACCTCGTACCCGAACCACTTGTTGACCGCGAGCATCGGCCCGTTGCCGGCGTCGTTGCCCGTGAACGCCTCCGTGCAGCCGGCGGCGCGGGCGCGGTGCAGGGAGTCGTTCTTGGCGAGCTTGGCGAGGCCGCGGCCCCGGAAGGCGCGGGCCGTGCCCGTCATCACGGTGAAGTAGCGGTCCCGGCCGTCCGTGTGCACCGCGGTGAACGCGGCGGGGGTGCCGTCCACGACGACCACCGTGCTCAGGGCGTGGTCCAGCAGAGGGTGGCCGTAGATCTCCTCGACCCACTGCCCGTAGTCGTCCAACTCGGCCTCGACGTCGCCCGGTTCGTCGGCCGTGGTCTCCGCGTCCAGGTCGAACAGGGGGCGCGGGTCGTCGGCGAAGTCGGCGGCCGTACGCAGTTCCACGTCCCCGGGAGGGGAGTGCAGCGGAGGGAGGGTGCCGTGGGCCAGGTCCAGGCGCAGGAAGTGCGCGGAGCGGCTCGGGGCGTAGCCGCGGCGGGCGGCGAACGCGCGGTTGTCCGGGGTGTCCAGCACCCAGGACAGCAGGCGCCGCGCGCCCACCGCCGTCAGCCGCTCCTCGGCGGTGCGCGCCAGCAGGGCGCCCGCGCCCCGGCGCACGTGCGCCGGGTGGACGTACACGGTGATGTCGCCCTGGCCCGGTTCGGGGCTGTCGTGGGCGATGGACAGCTGCGCGGTGCCGATCACCTCGCCGTCGGCCTCGGCGACCAGCTGCTGGTGGTGGGCCTCGGGGGGCGCGAGCGTCGCGTCGTGGAGCAGGGACGCGGCGGTGCTGACCATGAAGGGCAGGGCGCGTCGGCGTACGTCGGCGAAGGCCTCGGCGTCCGCCGGGTCGGCGGCGCGGAGGTCGCGCACGATCAGAGTCATGTGAGCGCACGCTACGCGGGCGGCGCCGGGCGTCGCCTCCGATTTTCCGGTGGGTACGGGACAATCGCCGCGTGACCTTGAAGATTCGCATCGTGGAGGGGGGCGCACCCTACGAGCAGGTGCGCGCCCAGATCTCGGAACAGGCCCGCTCCGGAGCGCTGCCCGTGGGGTACCGGCTGCCGACCGTACGGGGGCTCGCCGAGCAGCTCGGGCTGGCGGCCAACACCGTCGCCAAGGCGTACCGGGCGCTGGAGACCGACGGGGTGATCGAGACACGCGGGCGCAACGGGACGTTCGTGGCCGCGGCCGGCTCCGCCGCGGAACGGGAGGCCGCGGTGGCGGCGGGGGCGTACGCGGAGCGGGCGCGCCGCCTGGGCCTGAGCGAGACGGAAGCACTGGCAGCGGCCCGCGACGCCCTACGGGCCGCGTACGCGGAGTAGAGCCGACGGGGCACGAGGCCGGTTCGGTGCCGCCGAGATTCACCGCCGTGGTTGAGCGCCGCTGCGGCGGAGATTGTGTGCGGCGGCAGGGACGGTCGTGGGGAGACCCGGACGGAAGGGCTGTGGCTGAGGGACGGGCACAGTAGAGGCTCGGCGACAGGGGGAGCCGTCGGCCGTGGGAAGCCCCTACCTCCCCGTCAGGTGTCCCGGTGTCCGGGTGGGGTGCAGGCCGGTTCTACGGGCCGCGTTCGCGAAGGTCGTCGCGTCCTTGACCGCCGCCGCGTGGGGGTCGTTGTTGAAGTAGACGTACGCGTCGGCGGTGGCGGGCCAGGTGTCCGCCAGGCGGTGGGCCCAGGTCGTCAGGGAGCGGCTGCCGTAGTGGGGCCAGGGGCGGGCCCGGCCCTGGTGGAGGCGGAGGTAGCACCAGTCGGTGGTGCGCCAGAGCGGGGTGGCCGGGCGGGAACGGCTGTCCGCCCAGCACAGGGCGGCGCCCCGGGACTCCAGGACCTCGCGGACCTCGGGGGTCCACCACGAGTCGTGCCGGGGCTCGACCGCGACCCGGGTGCCGGAGGGGAAGCAGCCCAGGCAGGCCTCCAGGAGAGCGGCGTCGGCTCTCAGCGTCGGGGGGAGCTGGAGCAGGACCGGGCCCAGGCGGTCGCCCAGGCCCTCCGCACGGGTCATCAGACGCCGCACCGGCTCCTCGGGGTCCCGCAGCCGCTTGATGTGGGTCAGGTACCGGCTCGCCTTCACCGCGACCAGGAAGTCCCCCGGCACCCGGTCCCGCCACGCCTCGAAGTTCTCCCGCGTCGGCAGCCGGTAGAACGCGTTGTTGAGCTCGACCGTCGCGAACCGCGCCGCGTACTCCTCCAGCCACAACCGGGTGGGGCAGCCCTCCGGGTAGAAGGCGCCCCGCCAGTCCTTGTACTGCCACCCGGACGTGCCGACGTAAAGGGTCATACATCCAGGAAACACCCGGGGCGTGCCTACAGGTACAGGCCCGCGTCCGCCCCGCCCCGCGGCTCGGGCAGCGACGTCGGTGACGTGCCGCGGCGCAGCGCGTACAGCTCGGCCAGGGTCGCCCCCTCGCGGCCCACCCCCGCGTCGGTGCCGAGCCAGCCCACCGCCTCCGCGCGGGTCAGCGCGCCCACCTCGATCCGGGCGAGACAGCGGCCGGGGCGGACCACGGCCGGGTGGAGGCGCTCCAGGTCCTCGTTGGTGGTGACGCCCACCAGGACGTTGCGGCCCTGCCCGAGCAGGCCGTCCGTCAGGTTCAGCAGCCGGGAGAGCGCCTGGCCCGCCGTGTGCTTGGCCTCGCCCCGGATCAGCTCGTCGCAGTCCTCCAGCAGGAGCAGCCGCCAGCGGCCCTTGCCCGCCGCGTCCTCCTCGCCGATCGCGATGTCCATGAGATAGCCGACGTCGGAGAAGAGTCGCTCGGGGTCCAGGACGCAGTCGACCTGGCACCAGTCCCGCCAGGAGCGCGCCAGCGTGCGCAGCGCGGAGGTCTTGCCGGTCCCGGGCGGGCCGTGCAGCAGCAGAAGACGGCCCGCGATGTCCTCCGGGGTCGTCTTCATCAGGCGGTCCATCGCGTCCGCCACGGGGGCCGTGTAGTTCGGCCGCACCTCTTCCCAGGTGCCCGCCGAGATCTGCCGGGTGGTGCGGTGCGGGCCCCGGCGCGGCGAGACGTACCAGAAGCCCATCGTCACGTTCTCCGGCTGTGGCTCGGGCTCGTCGGCCGCGCCGTCGGTGGCCTGGCCGAGGACCTTCTCCGCCAGCTCGGCGGTGGTCGCGGTCACCGTGACGTCCGCGCCCCGGTTCCAGCGGGAGATGAGCACCGTCCAGCCGTCGCCCTCGGCGAGGGTCGCGCTGCGGTCGTCGTCCCGCGCGGAGCGCAGCACCCGGGCGCCCGGCGGCAGCAGGGTGGCCCCGGACCGTACCCGGTCGATGTTCGCCGCGTGCGCGTACGGCTGCTCGCCCGTCGCGAAACGGCCGAGGAACAGCGCGTCGACGACATCGGACGGGGAGTCGCTGTCGTCGACGTTGAGCCGGATCGGCAGTGCGTCGTGTGGGTTGGCAGACATGTCGCCATGATCCGTCACCGAGGGCTCCCCGTGCATCCGCTTTCCGTGGCGTGCCGGTGGTGTCGGCGCGATGGCCCGGGAGTTCACGGCCGGAAGCTCCCCCGGCAGGGGTTCGCGCGGTTACTGTTGCCCATGATGGGACGTCATGGGTGGATTGCGGGGGACCGGCGGTGGCGGCTCACCGCGCTCGTGGGCGTGGGGGTGGCGGCGCTGGCCCTCGTCGTGACCCTGCTCAGCACACTGCCCGGGGGCGGCAGCACCGCCGGCACCACGCCCGACGGCGACAAGGTGCACGGCACGCCCGCGACCCCGCCGGGGGACATCGGACCCAGTGTGGGCTGGGGTTTCACCCACACCCAGTACAGCGCGGACGTGGGCAGCGGGACGGCTGTCGAGCGCGTCGAGGAGCGGCTCGGTGAGCGGCCCCTGCCGCAGATCCAGCACATCATGGGCTGGGGCGCGGGCAACCCCGAACCCGTCGAGGGGCGTTACGACTTCGAGGAGATGGACCGGCGCATCGACTTCGTCCGCGCCACCGGCGGCACCCCCGTCGTCACCCTGTGCTGCGCGCCCGACTGGATGAAGGGCGGCAGACCGGGCGCCGACCGCACCGACTGGAGCCAGACCGCGCTGGAGACCGCGCCGGAGCCGGAGCACTTCGCGGACTACGCCGCCCTCGCCGCGACCGTCGCCAAGCGCTACCCGGACGTACGGCACTTCATCGTCTGGAACGAGTTCAAGGGCTTCTGGAACGACGCGGAGGCCCGCTGGGACTACGAGGGCTACACCGAGCTGTACAACCTCGTCTACCGGGCTTTGAAGAAGGTCGACGAGGACATCATGGTCGGCGGGCCCTATCTGGTCATGGACAGCGTCGATCCACGGCAGAAGCAGGACGCGTCGACCTCCCTGAAGGGGCCGTGGGGCTCCCTGGACCAGCGGGTCCTCGACGCCTTCGACCACTGGAACGAGAACAAGGCCGGCGCCGACTTCGTGGTGGTGGACGGCTCCAGCTACACCCGGGACGACGAGCTGGTCCCCGACGAGTTCGCCGCGACGGACAAGTTCACGGCCGTCAGCCGGTGGGTGCGGGAGCGGTCCGGTGATCTGCCGCTGTGGTGGGCCGAGTACTACGTCGAGCCCGCCGACGCCGACGACAACCGGCACGGCTGGTCCGAGAACCGCCGCGTCGCCGTCCAGGCCTCCGGGCTGATGGCCATGGCCAAGGGCGGTGCGACCTCCGGCTTCTACTGGAACCCGGAGGAGAGGACCGGGGAGTGCCCCGGGTGCCTGTGGACGCCGACCGACAAGAATGACGGGGGCGAGGAACTGCCCATGTACGGGCTGCTGTCCCGGTTCGGCGAGGAGTTCCCGCCGGGGACCGGGTACGAGACGGTGGCCGTCGCCGACGACGACAAGCCCAACGTCCGGGTGCTCGCCGACGACAAGGCGGTGCTCGTGGTCAACACCCTCGACCGCAGGATCAGCGCCGACATCGACGGCCGGAAGTTCGACATGGCCGCCTACGAGGTGAAGTGGCTGGAGAGGTGAGGCTCAGGGCGTCCAGAGAGGTGAGGCTCAGGGCGCGCCCATCGTCAGGAAGCGCTGCACCAGTGAGGCCAGCAGGAGCGCCAGCAGCGGCAGACTGAACCAGAAGCTGCTCTGGAGCCACCGGAGTTGCCGGACGCCGGGGCGGACCGCCACCCGGACCATCTCGCGCACGCTCAGCAGCACGATCAGGGCGATCGCGGCCAGGCCGCCCACCACCGACCACGGGGTCCAGGTGACCTGCGGGCCGATCGGCCCGGGATCGGGCTCCGGGGCCTTCCCCGTCTGGTCGCGCAGCGCGAAGATCGTGGCGTCCTTGTTGGAGTAGACCTTCTCGATGTCCGCGCGCTCGTCGAGGTTCCGGACGAGCCGGGACTCCCAGTTCGCGGAGTAACCGGCGTCCATCTGGAGGTTGGTGACCTGGCTGCGGTTGACGATCAGGAAGGAGCCCGCGCCCGCGTCCTTCAGCGCCTTGGCCACACCGGACACCAGGACCGGGTCGACCGGCGCGAGCGTCGGCACGTACTCGACCTTCTCCATGTCCCGGGCGCCCCACGGCATCGCGGGTGTCACGTTGTTCACCGGGTCGTCGCTGAGCCAGAGCAGCCGTACCGTCGGGTCGTCGTGGGCGTAGACGTACTCCATGGCGGCGACCTCGCCAGGGCGGACGCGCTCGAAGGGCTCGTTGCCCCAGCGGGCGACCAGGAAGCCGCCGATCAGGACGAGACCGGCCATGAGGGCCGCCAGCGGGGCGAGGCTCACCCGGTCCTTCTCGCGTTCCTGGTCGGTGACGCCGGTGCGCGGGAACAGGGCGAGCGCGGCGAGCAGCGCGGCGCCCGGCAGGGCGAACATGAAGACCCGCAGCGCCATCTCACCGCCGTACGACTGCATGCCGAAGCCCAGGAACGGCACGAACGTCAGGACGAGCAGGGAGCGTTCGCGGTACTTGTACGCGCGGCGGCGCCAGAAGCCGTAGCAGGCCAGGAGCATGACCGTGCCGGCGAGGGCCACGCGCGCGTACAGCACGAGCTTGTGCGTCGAACTGCCCTCGCCGATCCGGCCGGAGACCGAGGACGTGACGTTCCCGCCCACCCCGCCGACCCCGCCGAAGAGTTCGTCGAAGTGGCCCGACCAGTACGGCTCGGCGAGGAAGCCCACCCAGACGGCGACCAGCACGGCGAACAGGATGGGCAGGCCGCGCAGTTCCGAGCGGCCGATCAGGGCGAGGGCCGCGAGGACGCCCAGCATCACGAACGGGGTGAGCTGGTGGGCCGGGACCGTCGCCGCGTACAGCGCGATCAGGACCGCCAGGAGGACCGCCCGCTGCCGGCGGTCGGTGGGTTCCACCTCCGCCTCGCCGGGGCGCACCTTGCCCCACAGCATGTGCGGGGCGCGGAACCAGACCAGCAGGATCGCGACGAAGACCAGATAGAGGAGGTAGGTGAAGCCCTGGGGGGAGAAGTAGTCCTGGCCCACCCAGCCGCTCAGGACGAAGATCCAGACGCCCGTCCACCTGGCGCGCCAGCTCGCCCGCATATGGCGGGCGAGGAGGAACATCGGTGCCAGGTAAAGGAGTTGGACGGCCGTCGGCCACCAGCGGATGATCTCGGTGAAGTCGGTGACCCCGCAGGCCTCGGCGACGAACGCGGCCGCCGCGAAGAACCCCGGCCAGCTCCAGCGGGCGTCCAGGTCGGGTACGGCGGAGCCGGTGCGGTCGATGTAGTCGATGAAGCCCAAATGCTGCCAGGCCGTCGCGAACCGGGGTTCGGTCTCGATCACGGCCGGCAGCGCGTGCAGCGAGAACACGGTGGCCAGCAGGGTGATCAGCAGCAGTGCGCGGTGCTCCCGGGCCGGCCACAGCAGCGAGGCGAACACGACGGCCAGCAGGGCCGCCCCGATCAGCGTCGGCGTGGGCAGCACGGAGATCAGGCCGAGGCCGCCCATGCGGTCGAGGTCGGAGTCGTCCAGCGCCAGCGCGGGCACCCAGTACAGCAGCAGCGCGGCGAGCAGCAGGAAGCCGAGGACGATCCCGGTGGTCGTGGGGTGCAGCAGTCGTTCGCGCAGGGGCGCCCGAGGTACGTCCTGCGCGGACGGCGTCTCCTCGGCCCCGGGACTCACCGGCTCCCGTACGGACTTCTCCAGCGTCTCGGCCTCTCCTGCCGCGTCCGGTTCCCCCGCGGCCTCCTCGAACGGGGCGTCCACCTCCGGGGACGGCGCCGGGCCCAGGGAGGACTCCGAGCCCGGCTCGCGGGACTCCACCGGCAGGCCCAGCCCGGACGGCGGCAGCAGCGGGCGCGTCGGCCGGTCCTGGGCCCAGGCCGGCCGGTGGTCCCCGCGCGGCACCGCGGTTCCGGCGGGCGGGGTGCCGGGGCCGGGCCGTACGTCCGGGCGGCGCTCCAGATGGTCGAAGTCGACGTGGACGCCCAGGGCGAGGGTGTCGGAGTCCAGACGCCGGGACCAGGCGCCGCTCTGCTTCTTCGCGGCGGAGGCCACCCGGCCCAGGTCGGCGAGATCCCCGTCGGGCGCCGCGTCGGCGGGCACCTCGGCGGGCCCGGCGGTCCGCAGGATCCGGTACAGCCGTGGCGCGGCGATCAGCACGATCACCGTGAGGCTGGAGATCTCGGCGACGCCCGCGCCGGTCAGGCCCATCCGGGGGAGCAGGGCCAGCGTCAGGCCGAGGACCAGGGCGCACAACAGGCCCTGCAGCAAGGCGAGTCCGGCCGTGCGGCTCTGCGCGCGCAGCACCGCGAAGTACGTCTCCATCACCACCCGCAGGACCGCGCCCACCGCGAACCAGCGCAGCAGCGGGGTCGCCGCGTCCGCGTAGCCCTGCCCGAAGACGGCGAGGATCCACGGCGCCCCGAAGAACAGCACCGCGCACACCGGCAGCATGATCCGGGCCATCCGCTTCAGCGCGGCCCGGGTGTTGGCGGCCAGACGTGCCGGGTCGTGGGCGCCCTCGACGGTCAGCGAGGCGCCCATGTTGATGGCGAGCAGATTGACCGTGCCGCCGATGGTGGTGGTGATGTAGAAGTACGCGTTGTCGGCGGAGCCGACCTGGGCGGCGACGATCACCGGGACCGCGTAGACGACCGCGAGGGAGAAGAGGGACCCCGTGTAGTCGCCGGCGAGGAAGCGGCCGATCTCCCGCCACGACGGAGGATGCGCGTGCTCGGCGGTGGCCTCGACGTGCCTCGGGATCAGCCGCCGGAACACCAGCCAGCCCAGCGGCAGCACGGACATCGCGATCGCCGCGACCCAGGAGACGAAGACGCCCATGGTCGGGACCGCGGCGGCGAACACCACCAGGAGCACCAGCTTCACCGCCGAGAACACGGTGTTGCCGACCGGCACCCACACCGCGCTGCGCAGCCCGGTGAGCACCCCGTCCTGGAGCGTCAGCGTCGACCAGGCGACCACCGCGAGCACGAAGAACACGGCGTAGAGCGGATCGTGCAGAAAGCTGTAGGACGACCCCCACAGGCCCAGCGTCAGCAGGAACACCCCCGCCGCGAGCGCCACGACCACCGCACTGCCCGCGTACGTGCGGAAGATCAGCCGTCCGGTGTCGCGCCCCGCGACCGGGATGAACCGGGCCAGGGCACCCGTCAGCGTCAGCGCGGTGAGCCCGGCGAGGAGCTTCATCGCGGCGATCGCGGCGGAGCCCTGACCGACCGAGGCCTCGGTGTAGTAGCGGGCGGCAGCCAGCCAGAAGCCGAGACCGAGCACGGCCGAGATACCGGTGTTCAGCATCAGGGCGTAGGCGTTGCGGAACAGCTGGTCGCCGCCCGCGCCCCGGCCCAGCCCGGGCAGGCGCAGCCTGCGGCCGGGGCCGGGCGCGGGCCCGGTCTCCGCGGCCGGGGTGCTCTCGGCCTCGTGAGCCGTGGTGGTCGTCGTGTCAGACACGGGAACGGATGGCCTTCCGGACCTGTCGTGCTCTTCGGACCATGGCGTACCCCTTGGTGAGGGCACGGTCCCTGGCGAAGGTGCGGGCGATCGCGCGGCCCTCGACGAGTCGCTCGAACTCCGCGATGCCCGTGGAGCGCCGCACGGTCACCCGGCGCAGCGCGTACGGGCCCTGCGCGCGCCGGGCCAGCGCGTTGCCGACGGCGAGCGACTGGGCAAAGCCCGTCTCCCGCACCGCGACGCGCACCCGGCGGCTGGAGTAGCCGTACGGGTAGGCGAACGAGACGGGCGGGGTGCCCAGCTCGTCGGCGACGATGCTCCGGCAGCGCCGCAGCTCGGACCGGAGCCGGTCGTCGTCGAGCATGTCGAGCTGCGGGTGGCTGTGGCTGTGCCCGCCGATCTCCACGCCGCCCGCGGCGAGTTCGCGGACCTGGTCCCAGCCGAGCATGGTGTCGAGGGCCTCGCCGTTGTCGAGGGGGCCCTCGATCCAGCCCGTGGTGACGAACAGCGAGGCCGTGAAACCGTGCTTGGCGAGGACGGGCAGGGCGTGCCGGTGGACGCCCGCGTAGCCGTCGTCGAAGGTGATCAGCACGGGCCGGGCGGGGAGCGGGCGGCCGTCCCGCCAACTCGCCGCCAGGGCCGCGGTGTCGACCGGGGTGAGGCCCAGGTCGTCGATGACCGCCATCTGTTCCGCGAAGGCCTCCGGGGTCACCGACAGGTCCCTGGTGGCGTCGTTCGGTGCGGTGGACACCGCGTGGTACATCAGGATCGGTACGGCCGCCGTCGTCTCCGTCGTCCCCGTCGTCTCCGTCATGACGAGCCCCCCTCGCCCCCCTTGTCGACCGGGCCGACCGGGCCGGCCGGGCTGTCCGTGCCGTCCGGGAGTGCGCCGACCGAGAACGTGACCTCGCCCCTGCGGGCCCGGACGCTCCCGACAACGTACCCCCCGGCGGCCGCCGCCACCCCCAGGACGATCGCGCCCGCACGGCCCGCGCCCCCCGCGCGCCCGAGCAGGGCGTCGCGCAGCCCGCGCGCGACCCCGGCGGGCAGCACCCGGGTGGTGTACCGGCGCTCCGACTCCAGCCCCCTGGCCGCTCCGACGCTCCGCGCCACCAGCGCCTTCGACAGGCCCTCGGCGTAGGTGCGCGCCCGGAAGTACGCCAGACGCTCCCGTGCGTCGGGCACCCGGTGGTGGATCACCGCCCGGTCGTCGAGCAGCAGCACCGCCCCCGGCAGGGCCCGGGAGAGCCGGATGCACAGCTCCGTCTCCTCGCAGCCCAGCGGGCGCTTGTCCCCGTCCCGGCCGATACCGGTGGCGAAGCCCCCGGCCGCGTCGAAGGCGCCGCGGCGGAACGAGGCGTTGCCGCCGAGGACGTTGCGGACCTCGGCGACCCCGCCGGGCAGCCCCTTGTAGGCGCAGCCCACCACCCAGTCGAACTCCTCGGGGAACCAGGCCGGGCGGCGGCCGGACGCCCACACGGGCACCGTACGGCCGCCGACGGCCATGACGTGGGGGTCGGCGTACCCCTCGGCGAAGTACCGCAGCCAGTCGCGCTCGGCCACGGCGTCGTCGTCGAGGAAGGCGATGATCTCCCCGTACGAGGCGGCGATGCCCGTGTTGCGGCCCGCGGACAGCCCCCGGGGACCCGCGTTGGCGAGCACCCGGACCTCGCCGCTCTCCTGGTGTTCCTTGTACTCCCTGGTCAGACGCTCCAGCAGGGTCCGGTTGTGGTCCACCACCAGGAGCGTCTCCAGGGCCGGCCGGGACTGCGCGCGCACCGAGGAGACCGCCGCGAGGATGTCCTCCCAGCGGTCCTCGGTGTACACACAGATCACGACCGAGACGGTCGGCTCGTTCAAGACGCCTCTCCCCGCCCTGCGGTGAGCATCGTGGCGTGCGAACGGCGGCTCAGGGCACGCCGGTTGGAGCGCTCCTTAAGGATCACCTTCAGCACCCGCAGTCCGTCGCGGACGGCACGCAGGTTGCTCGCGCCGTGGATGCGCAGGTACTCGTGGCTGGGGATCTCCTGCACCTTCAGGCCCGCCTTGACGACCCGGATGTTCATCAGGGTCTCCACCTCGAAGCCGGTGCAGTCGAGGTCGATCTTGTCGAGGCAGTGCCGCCAGAACGCGTTGTAGCCGTAGCACAGGTCGGTGTAGCGGGCGCCGAACTTGCGGTTCACGGTGGTGCACAGCGCCCAGTTGCCGAGCTTGCGGATCAGGGTCATGTCGTCGGTGGCGCCGCCGTTGGCGAAGCGGGAGCCCTTGGCGAAGTCGGCGCCCGAGACGAGGGCGGAGACGTACGAGACGATCTCGTGGCCGTCGGCCGAGCCGTCCGCGTCGACCATCACGATGATGTCACCGGTGCACGCCTCGAAGCCGGTGATCAGGGCGTCCCCCTTGCCCTTTCCCCGCTGCGGGACGACCTTGACGTCCGGCCACAGTTCGCGGGCCACCTCGACGGTGTCGTCGGTGGAGTTGCCGTCGACCAGGACCACCTCGTGGATCCAGCCCGGCAGTGTCTTGAAGACGTACGGAAGGTTCTCCGCCTCGTTCATGGCGGGGATCACCACGCTCACCGGTGGTGCGATGGCCAGGTGGTCGGAGATCGGCCGGTACTTCGCGAGCGCCGACGTCCCGGCGCTGCCGGTATCGGACTCGGATATCGCCGGGCGCAGAACTGAGCTCATGAGTCTGGTCCCTCTCGTCCGGTGAACCACCCGCCCCTGGGTGGTCCGGAATGTTGTCCGGTTCGAAAGGGGGGTTCTCACTCAGGGCACGGCGAAGTCGATGTCCGTGCATGCCGGGTGAGCTGGCAAAGCCGGCCGACTGTCGCGGCTCGGCAGTCGGTCGCGCGGCACGACTCGGTGATCGGTGCGGTCACCGAGCACGGCACCCCCCTACCGCGCCCCGCGCCGGGGCCGCCGCGCTCCTTGAGCCCTCCCCTAGGAGCATGTGCCGACGGACCGATGCGGGTTTATTTACAACGATGCAAGACGGTATTGATGATTGAGACCATATGGCAAGACCTCTTACGAGGACTCACGTTTTTGTTGATGTGTCCGTTAGTTGACCCCCCGACCGGAATTTCCCCATCCGCTTCAACAATTTATCGGCAGGCTCGAACAGTTCCGGTCGCGCCAACACCGTGTTGCGCAAGGCCCGGACCGGTGCCCGTCGAGCCCGGTGCCCGAGCGCCACCGGATGGCGCCGGGTGACCCACCCCTCCGACACGGAGATCTCCCGGGTCTTCAGGGAATCCTTGTACTGCTTCTGCCCCCGGCCCAGATCCAGGTAGGCGATGCCGTCGGCGGCGCCCTCCTCGGCCATGTGCAGATGCAGGAGCAGGCCCGGCGAGAACCTCGCGAACGCCGGGTCGTACGCCGGGAACCAGCAGGTCAGCACCCGCTCGGAGCGCAGCCCGAAATGAGCCGCGACCGGCTTGCCGTCCGCGTACAGCACGGACAGCTGGCCGGCGAAGGAGGCGGAGCGGGTGTGGAAGAGGCGGTGCACCAGGCGGGTGATCCACGGGTGCGCGAAGCGGTCGCTGCGGCCCGTCCTGCGGTACTGCGCCGACTTCCAGGCCATCAGGGTGCGCAGCACCCTCGGGTCGCGCTCGTCGTGCACATAGCGCACCTCGTCCACCGCGCGGCCGAGCCTGCGCTCCTTGGCGAACGTCGAGCGGACGAACTTCGGCGAACGGGTGCGCAACTGGCCGAGATAGGCCTCGTAGCCCTGCTCCAGGTCCATGACCGGCGACGGGAAGCTTTCGGTGACGTGCGCGGCGAACGGCGTCTGGCCCTGCGCCAGGTGGTCGAACTCCCACACCGCGAGCCCGCAGGCCCGCAGCAGCTCCTGGGCGTCCCAGGTGAAGCCGGGGCGGTGGACCACGCCCTGGCAGTCGGAGAGGCCGAGACCGACGGCTCTGCCCACCCCGACGGTGGATCTCTGGTACGGGAAGAAGGCCGCCGGCTCGCCGCCCTCCCGTACGACCGCGATCCGTACGCCGCGTCGGCAGCTGCCCACCGCGAGGGCGAACTCCGGGGACAGAAACGGGTTGGCCAGCTCGGGAGCGCCGTGGAGATGGGCCTTCGACTGCAAAGCGGTCCAGGCCGCCCGGTCGGCGGCCGTCAGTTCGCCTGGGCGGTACACACTGATGTCCACGTCTCAGGTCCGTCTTCTCTCCGTACGGCCGTGCAGGAGCCGTACCAGACTCGGCAGGATGACGAGCGAGCTGATCACGGTCACGGCCGTGATCCCACCGGTCACCGACCACGAGTGGGTGGCGATCATGCCCTGGGCGACGAGGAGGTTCACCGCGATCGCGCCCGCGAGGGACGTCACGACCCGGCCGAACGGCTCCAGCCCGCGCAGCACGGCCCCGATGGCGGCTCCTGGCGCGACGAGGAGGAAGAACAGGGCGAACGGGCCGCGCAGCACCGAGTCGGAGCCGGCGAACACGAGCACCGCGCCGACCCCCGCCACGGCCGCGGCCACACCCGCCAGCAGCGGCCCCCCACTGCCTGGCGACGATGGCTTGATACGTAAGGTCTGCATTGGCGACTTTGCCCCCTGAAGCGCCGGATGCCGGGCTTCAATGTCGCTCAGTCGGCGCGGGGGAGTCAATACGTCGAGACCCGCCACGCCCGACCGTACGTCCAATTGTCATACGTCGGCGGGGGAGTGCGCGGGTGCACACGAGAATCCCCGGAGGCGACCCGCGCCTCCGGGGAAACATCTCTTCAGGGTGTGGCGGCCGCCCTTACGGGACGATCTGCAGCAGACGGTTCGGGGAACCGGTGCCGGGGCTGGTGACCTTGCCGGTGACGGCGCCGGCGGTCAGGGCCGAGGCGACCTGGGCCGGGGTGGCCGAGGTGTGGCCGGCCAGATAGATCGCGGCCGCGCCCGCGACGTGCGGGGTGGCCATCGAGGTGCCCGAGATGGTGTTGGTCGCGGTGTCGCTGGTGTACCAGCCCGCCGTGATCGACGAACCCGGGGCGAAGATGTCCAGGATCGACCCGTAGTTGGAGTAGCTCGCCCGGGCGTCCGTGTTGGTGGTGGCGCCGACGGTGATCGCCTCGGTGACGCGGGCCGGGGAGTACGAGGAGGCGTTGGCATTGCTGTTGCCGGCCGCGATGGCGTAGGTCACGCCGCTGGCTATGGAGTTGCGGACGGCCGTGTCGAGCGCGGTGGAGGCGCCGCCGCCGAGGGACATGTTGGCGACCGAGGGGCCGCTGTGGTTCGCGGTCACCCAGTCGATGCCCGCGACGACACCGGCCGTGGTGCCCGAGCCGGAGTTGTTGAGCACGCGCACGGCCACGATCTTCGCCGACTTGGCGATGCCGTAGGTCGAACCCGCGATGGTGGAGGCGACGTGCGTGCCGTGGCCGTTGCCGTCCTGGGCCACGGTGTCGCCGTCGACGGCGTCGTAGCCGTTCACCGCCCGGCCGCCGAACTGCGAGTGCGAGATGCGTACGCCGGTGTCGATGACGTACGCGGTCACCCCGCTGCCCGCGCTGTCCGGGTAGGTGTAGGTGCCGGAGAGCGGCAGCGACGCCTGGTCGGAGCGGTCCAGACCCCAGGGGGCGCTGGTCTGGGTGGCGTCGGCCGTGAAGATCTGGTTCTGCTCGACGGAGGCGACCGCCGGGTCGGCGGCCAGTCTCTTCGCCTCGGTGGCGGAGAGCTCGGCCGAGTAGCCGTTGAGTGCGGACTTGAAGGTCCGCTTCACCGTGCCGCCGTACTCCTCGACCAGGTCCTTGCCGGCGCTCGACGCGGCCTTCAGGCCCGCGCTCTTCTTGAGCGTGACGATGTAGCTGTCCTTGACGGCGGTGGGGGAGTCCGCCGCGAGCACCTTGCCCTCGGCCGGGGCGGCCTGGGCGGGGAGCGCGGTCAGACCGCCGAGCAGGGCGGCGGTCGCCATGGTGGTGACGGTGGCGACGCGGAAGTTCTTGATACGCAGGTGTGCCATTACGAGGGTTTCCTCCTCATAGGCGACGCACGCCTGGGTGGAGCGCGCGTCCGTGGGGGGTGCGTGCGGGATCGCACTCACGACCGGGAGCGTCGCGTTCCGCTCACGGCTGTAAGCAGACTGGGTGATCTACGGGTGTAGCTCAAGAGAGTTGAAGGGTTGTCATGTTTCTGTCACACAACTGAAATTGAACGAGGGGGGAACGCGTGGGTACAGATGCTTGCGGTCGGGAAAGTATTGACATGGACACTTCCGATCAACACGCGTAGTTGCTACGACGGTTGAGGCAGAGATCCTGCTAAAGGGAGGTTCCATGAGACGTTCCCGACTTGCGGCATACATGACCTCACTCCTCCTCGCCGTCGGCGCGGGCCTGACCGGGGCCGCGACGGCGCAGGCGTCCCAACAGGCCGCCGCCACCGGCTATGTGGCGCTCGGCGACTCCTACTCCTCGGGTGTCGGCGCGGGGAGCTACCTCTCCTCCAGCGGCGACTGCAAGCGCAGCACGAAGGCCTACCCGTACCTCTGGGCGGCCGCCAACGCTCCCTCGTCCTTCGCCTTCACGGCCTGCTCGGGCGCCCGAACGGGTGATGTTCTGGCGAGTCAACTGGGGCCGCTCGGCGCGGGCACGGGGCTGGTCTCCGTCTCCGTCGGCGGCAACGACGCCGGCTTCGCCGACGTCATGACCACCTGCGTCCTGCAGTCCGACAGCGCCTGCGTCTCCCGCATCAACACGGCGAAGGCGTACGTCGACTCGACGCTCCCCGGCCAACTCGACAAGGTCTACTCGGCGATCAGCGCGAAGGCACCGTCCGCCCATGTGGTGGTGCTCGGCTACCCCCGCTTCTACCAGCTGGGCGGCACCTGCCCCGGCCTGTCGCAGGCCAAGCGGACCGCCATCAACAACGCCTCCGACTATCTGAACACCGCGATCGCCAAACGCGCCGCCGACCACGGGTTCACCTTCGGCGACGTCCGCTCCGCGTTCACCGGGCACGAACTGTGCTCGGGCAGCGCGTGGCTGCACAGCCTCAACCTGCTGAACATCGGCGACTCGTACCACCCGAAGGCCGCGGGCCAGTCGGGCGGATATCTGCCGGTGTTCAGGAACGCGGCCTGAGGCCGGGAACGGCCCGGGGCCGGCCAGGACGGCCTCAGGTCAGGAACGCGGCCTGACGGCCCCGTTCAGGGCTCCGGCCTCGTCGTCGTAGTCGGCGGCGGAGTCGCTGTAGCCGTCCGGGTTCTCCGAGTCGTCGGAGGGGGAGGTCCCGCCCGTGGTCGGGGCCTCCGACTCGCACGTCACCGAGAACGCGACCTTGTTCGACTCCGTCTTCACCGGACCGCGCACCTCGACGCCGATCTCGTCCGAGTGGCTCCCGTTCGTCGAGACGACGACCCGGTCCTGCTTGGTCTTTCCGCCGCCGGACGCGAACGACAGGGTCTTCCAGCCCTCGTCCTCGACCTCGCCGCTCCTCGCCACCCACCGGTAGTCGACGTCCACGGGGACGCTGCCCACGGTGAACGTCGCCGTGAAGGTGGGCGCGTCGGCGTCCTGCGGCGGACAGGTGCCGGAGTAGTCGGTGTTCACGCCCTCGACGGACACCTTGACCGATTGCGCGGGCGGCTTGGTGGTCGGCTTCTCCTCGGTGGGCGTGTCCGAGGGCGATGCGTCGGCGCTCGTCTCGTCGCCCCCGCCGGGCTCATCGCCCGTACCGCCGTCGCCCGTCTGGTCGTCGGTGCCGCCCACCGTGCCCGCCCCGTTGGTCGGACTGCCGTCCTTCCCGCCGTCGTCCCGGTTGACCAGGGCGTACGTCAGGCCGGCGATGGCGAAGGCGATCGCGGCGATCCCCGCCACCAGGAAGACCAGGGCCCGGCGGTTGCGGTCCGGCTCGCGGGTGGGCACCGGGGAGGGGTGGGTGGCGGCCGGGGTGGGACGAGGCGGGGTGGGCGGCCCGTACCGGTTCACGTCCGGTTCCGGGTGCGTGCCCGCGCCCGCGACCGGGAAGGCGGCCACCGTCGGGCTGTACGGGGTCGTCGCGTCCGCGTGCGGGGTTCCCCCGGCACCGATGATCCGTAGGTCCCGCTCGGCCTGCTCGGCGGAGATCCGTTCGGCCGGATCCTTGCGCAGCAGCCCCTCGATCACCGGGGCCAGCGGACCGGCCCGGTGCGGCGGCGGCAGCTCCTCGTCGACGACCGCGCGCAGGGTGCTCAGCGGAGTGTTCTGCCGGAACGGCGAGTTGCCCTCGACCGCCGCGTACAGCAGCACCCCGAGCGACCACAGGTCCGACTCGGGGCCGAACGCCCGGCCGAGCGCCCGCTCGGGGGCGAGGAACTCCGGGGAGCCGATGACCTCACCGGTCATGGTCAGCGCGGAGCTGCCCTCGACCGTGGCGATGCCGAAGTCGGTGAGCACGACCCGGTCGTCGTTGGAGATGAGCACATTGGCCGGTTTCACGTCCCGGTGCAGCACCCCGGCCTCGTGCGCGGCGCGCAGCGCGGACAGCACCTCGGCGCCGATGTGCGCGGCGCGCTGCGGGGACAGGGGCCCCTCGCCGTCCAGGAGATCGGCGAGCGACAGACCGCGCACCAGCTCCATCACGATCCACGGGCGGCCGTCCTCCATCGCCACGTCGTACACCGTGACGACATTGCGGTTGGCGACCCGGGCCGCCGCCCACGCCTCCCGCTCCAGACGGGCGTACATCCGCTCGACGTCGGAGACCGCGATACCGCCCGGCGCCCGCACCTCCTTGACGGCGACCTCGCGGTGCAGCACCTCGTCGCGGGCCCGCCACACGGTTCCCATGCCGCCCTCGCCCAGCGGGGTCAGCAGCCGGTAGCGGCCCGCGATCACCCGTTCACCGCCCGGTTCTTCGGACACGGCCATCCCCCGTCACTCGCATCCGTACGCGCATCGGCCCGGAATCTCCACTCCGTGCTATTTCTTCCCAAAAGTAGCTCAGCCGAGTGCGGATGTTGCCCCCCTGAACACCAGAACGGCCCCGAGCACGACGACCAGCAGGGCCGACGCCAGCGGTACGGTCCTGCGCACCAGCGCGGCCGTCGGCCCGCCGAGCCGGCCCTCGCCCCGGTCCATCACCCGTGTCACCCAGCCGCCCGCCTTCACGACGGCGTAGCCGGCCGCGGTCAGCGTGAGCGCGAGGCCGATGCCGTACGCCAGCACGAGCAGCAGTCCGAACCACGCCTTCCCCAGCGCCGCCGCGCCGACCAGGACGACCACGGCGGACGGGCTCGGCACCATGCCGCCCGCGAAGCCGAGCAGGATCGTGCCGCGCAGGGTGGGCGCGGTGGGGTGGGTGTGGGTGAAGCCGCCGTGGGTGTGCGTGATCCCACCGCCGAAGAGGGAGCGCTTCTCCTGGGGGGCGTCGTCGGGGCTGTGCTGGTGGTCGTGGTCGTGGTCGTGGCCGTGGGTGTGGTCGTGCTTGTCGCCCTGTTGGTGGTCGTGTTGGTGGTCGTGGGTGTGGGGGGTGACCGGCGCGTGGGTGTGCGTGTGGGGCTCGCTGTGCGCGTGGGTGTGTGAAGGAGCGGCCTGGGCGAGTACGAGCTCCCGGCTGGGCTCCGGCTCGTGGTCGTGCGCGTGGGTGTGGCCGTCTCCGTGGCTGTGGCCGTGGCTGTGCCCGTGCGCATGGCTGTGGTCGTGGCCATGGTGGTGCTCGTGCTCGTGCTCGTGGCTGTGGTCATCGCCGTGGCCGTGGCCGTGGTCGTGTGAGTGGCCGTGCCCGTGGCCGTGCCCGTGTGCGCTCGCGTGGGTGAGGGCCAGTCTGCGGTTGAGCCATGCGCGGCGGGCGAGTGTGACGCCCGCGCCCATCACGAACAGGCCGCTCGCGATGCCGAGCCAGGTGATCACGGACGGGGCGGCGGCGGAACCGGCCAGGACGAGCAGGCCGAGGGCGACGACGCCCAGGGTGTGGGTGACCGTCACGGACGCGGCCATGGGCAGCACGTCCCGCATCCGGGCCCGGTCGCGCGCGGCGGCCGTCGCGGCCATCAGGGTCTTGCCGTGACCCGGGCCGAGCGCGTGCATGGCGCCCAGGAACAGGGCGATACCGAAGGCCAGGGCGCCGAAGCCGAAGGTGAGGTCCTGGCTGGAGACCAGATCGTCGAGGGCCCTGGTCCAGCGGTCCGCGCCGCGCGGGAGGATCGAGGCGCCGGGCGCGGCGCTCTCCCCCTCGGCCAGCGCGGGACCGCCCGGCCGCACCTGGAGCGAGGCCGTGGCCGTGTCCTCCGGCGACTGCAACAACTCCGCGGGGTAGTCGGTGAGTCGCTTCGACACCGACTCCTCGGGCACATCCGACCCTGCCAGGGTCATCCGGTCGCCCTGGGCGGTGACCTCGCGCCAGCCGGGGCCGGAGTCCACGGCGGCGTGGAAGCGTACGTCGGCGGCCCGGTCCGGCAGGGCGGCCGTCAGCCGGCACTCCACCCGCAGCGTCTTCAGCCCCGCCTGACCGGGCCGTTCCTCGGCCCGGCTCGACTTCAGCGCCATCTCGGCGGCGTTCCCGTCGACGGTGACCTCACTGCCCTCGGCGGCCTTCTCGCACCGCTCCCGGGCCCAACTCTCCACGCCCTGCCGCTTGATGGCTGGCGCGGCCTGGGTCGCCGGGATCTCCGCCAGGTCCTCGACGTGGAGGATCCTCAGCTGCCCGGGGGCGGCGACCAGGCCGTCGTACCGGTTGACGGTGAAGTTGCCGAGCGGGTGGGCGCTCGCGGTCTCGGCGGGGCCGAGGACGAGCGCGCAGGCGGCCGCCAGGACCGCCGTTCCGGAGGCGAACACGCGCCGGGGAGAGATCACTTGGCGGTCTCCAGAGCCTGCAGTGCCTTCAGGGTCTCGCGGGCCTCGGCCGCGCCGAGCGGCGAGAAGCCGGCGTTGAGGTCGAGCGCCGCCTTCAGGGTCTTGCGGGCGTCCTTCTTGTCGCCGGCCGCGTACTCGACCATGCCGCGGTGGTACAGGAAGGTCGCGTCCTTGTAGCCGGTGGCGGTGGCCCGGCGGGCGTACGGCAGGGCCTCTTCGTCGCGGCCGTTGACGTGCAGCGCCCAGGCGAGGGCGTCCGCCGTGTGCACCGTCTCGCGGCGCTTGAACTCGGCCTCGGCGGCCCGCAGCGCGGCCTTGGTGTCGCCGTGGTCGGCGGCGGCCAGCGCGGTGTCCAGGTCGGCGTTGACGCCGTTCGCGCGAGCGATGGCGGTGTAGGCGTCCACCAGCGCGTACTGGTCGTTCGCCTTGGTTTTGTCGCCCTTGGCCTCGTACAGCTCGCCGAGCACGACGAGCGGTCCCGGCAGCGGATAGGAGGACACCACCTGCTCCAGGCCGCGGATCGCCTCCGCGCCGTCGCCGCTCGCAGCCTGGGCGCGGGCACGGCCCTCCAGGGCGGGGAGATAGGTGTCGTCGGCGCCGAGGGCGCGGGCGTAGTGGTCGAGCGCGGTCTTGTAGTCGCCCTGCTTCCAGGCGAGTTGGCCGAGCTGGGTGGCCACGTAGGCGATGTCGCCGCGGGTGGCCGCCGAGTCCAGGGCCTGCTCCAGGACACGTCGGGCGGTCTTCACGTCGCCGCGCAGCTCGTACACGTAGGCGTAGCGGGTGAAGACGGGGATGCCGGGGCGGCGGGTGTCGGCCAGGCGGACCGCCGTCAACGCGTCGTCGTAGCGGCCGAGTTCGACGAGGGCGTCGACGCGGCTGCACAACGCCCGCTCGCTGTACGGGTTCTCCTTCAACGCCCGGTCCGCGAACCGCAGGGCGTCCTCGAACTCGTGGCGGGCGGCGGCGAGGGCGGCGAGGCCCGCGAGCGCAGGGTCGTTGTCCGGGCGCAGCTTCAGCGAGCGCTCCAGGGCCTTCTCGGCCTGCGGGTAGCGGGAGGGGTCACCCTTGACCCGGGCCTGCTCGACATAGGCGAGGCCGAGCGTGGACCAGGAGCCGAAGTCCTTGGGCTGTTCTTTCAGATGGGCCTGGAGCCGTTCGACCGCCGCGTCGAGGTCACCGCCGGCGAGCTGGGCCGCGGACACACCCGGCGAGGAGGACATGGCCACCGTCCGGTCGTCGTCCCGGGCACCGAGCGCCACCGCGAACCCGGTGAACGCGACGGCGAGCGCCACCGCACAAGCACCGACCCGCACCAGCCGCCGCCCGGCCGACTCGGCCACGGGCCTCCGCCCGGACCGGAACGCCGACCCACGACCGGCCACCGGCGCGGGAGCCGGGGCCCCTTCGCCTTGTGACGCGGCCCCGGACACGGCTACTGCGTCTGAGTCGGCGCGTGCGGATTCGGCGGGTGTGTCCGTCGGTCCGGCGGATGTGGTGAGTTGGGGTCGGTCCTCGTCGGGAGCCCCCTCGTCGGGACGCGGACGCCCGTTTCGGGGCGCGTTGTCGGTCGTACGCGGGGACATGCCCTCTCCTCAACATCCTTGCCGAGTGCGGTGTTCGTGGTCGTGGGGCGCGGCCCGCGCCGTGGGGGATGGATACGAGCGGGCCGCGCCGGTCACGTCGGCCGGGCCCCATGGGGAAGGGCCCGGACGAGGGATCGGCTAGTAGTACGCGCGGTCGTTGCGACGGCGCCACCACAGCAGGCCCGAGCCGATCAGCAGGACACCGGCCGCGCCGGCGCCGGCCGAGGCGGCGATCAGCGTGGTGTCGTCGGTGCCGCTCTCGACACTGCCGCCCAGCGCGCTGCGGACGTTGTTCGTGGTGTTGCCCTTGACCGTCTTGCCCCGCGAACCGGCCGTCGGCAGACCGACGTACGGGAAGGACTTGCCGAACTTCTTGTCGTTCTTGTCGACCGCGTCACCCAGGTCGTTGGGTGCGTCGACCAGTTCGCCCTCGACGACCTGGAGCGCGATGTCGATCACGTCGTCGGTGAGCCGGCGCCCGTTCGGGAAGCCCTGGTTGTCACCGTCCAGCACACCCAGCCGCTTCGGCTTCTTGGTGGGTGCGATGGAGGTGTTGAGCCGCAGCTGCTCCGAAGGCGTCACGTGCGGGGGCTGGTTGAGCCCCTCGACGCCCTTGAGGAAGACGTCGACGAGGTCGTTGCGCGGCTCCTTGGGCGCCGGGATCTTGTAGATCGCCTCGATGAGCTTGGGCAGCTCGGGCTCGGTGACGTTCTTCAGGAACTGCCCGTCGTCCACCGGCGAGGACGCGTTGAACTTGTCCTTGTCGCCGATGGGGTTGACGACCTCGTTCACCAGCGGCATGCCGAGGCGCGAGACCTGGTGGTACCGGCCGTCGGCGCCCTGGCGCTGCGTGGTGGACCAGATGCCGACGATCGGCTGGTCCTTGGACTGGACGAGCGCGTCGCTCGGGATCTGCAGGGCTATCGAGTTGACGTTGTAGCCCTTCAGCGTGTCCCGCCCGACCTCGGAGAGGTCACCGCCGTAGAGCAGGTCGAAGACGCGCAGGTCCAGGAAGAACGGGTCGTCGGCCTGACCGGCGTACGTGGTCACGCCGCTCGCCGTCTTGTAGACGGCCTCGTCGCGCAGCTTCTTGAAGTTCGGCATCGACGCCTTGCCGACGTTCGACGGCGCCACCCACACGTCGTCCGCGAGCTTCGTCTTGGAGACCGCCCGACGGTTCTTCAGCTTGATGAGGTCGATGTCGTACGTCTGCGTGATGTTCAGGTCCGGGTCGTCGAGGCTCTCCACGACGCCCGTGTTGTACAGGAAGGTCCTGTCGTTCTTCGTCTTCGTCTTGAACGTGTACCGGAAGATCAGGTCTTCCTGGGCGTCGCCGTCCTGGTCGACACGGATGTCGTACTCCGCGTCCTCGGAGAAGGTGAAGAAGTTCGGGCCGCCCGCGGGCTCCTCGAAGGGGATCCAGTTCGCGATCACCGTCGTCGTGTCCGGCTTGTCAGGGCTGACGAACGCGTACACGTCGGTGTTGTCGAACTGGGGCTCCCCCGAGATCAGCGGGGCCTCCCGGTGGCTGGAGGCGGAAGCCGCCCCCGGCACCAGCACGGTGACTCCGGCGGCCGCGAGTCCTCCGGCGGCCAGCGAAGCACAGATGAGGGACGCGATGCTCCGCCGTCCCGCGCCGCTCCTGGAAGTAGGTGTCGTCATGCCGTCCGTCCTCTGTCCCAACTTGCCTGACGAACGCCATTCGGAGCGGTCGGCAGGGTGGATTGGTCGAATCCCAAACGTTCTTACGGCGCGTTTGAAAGGTTGTTTCAGCGGAGAGCGGGATTTGTTGATCCGGATCTCTTCCGGATCCGTAACCCCATCCGGAGGTGGGTTGGTTGCGAATGCCCTACGCGCGAGGATGGCCGTGCTCGGCAGGAGGCGAGGGGGAGCGAGTGGAGGCGGACAGGCTGCTGGTCCGGGTGGCCGGGGGCGATCAACGGGCGTTCGAGGAGTTGTACGCCGTGGTGTCCGGCCCGGTGTTCGGGCTGGTGCGCCGGGTCGTACGCGACCCCGCGCAGTCGGAGGAGGTGGCCCAGGAGGTGCTGCTCGAACTCTGGCGCTCCGCGGGCCGGTTCGACCCGGCGCGGGGCAGCGCGCTGTCCTGGATACTCACCCTCGCGCACCGGCGCGCGGTGGACCGGGTGCGCAGCGCCCGAGCCGCCACCGAGCGCGAGCAGCGCGAGGGACGACGCAACCACCACACCGCCTTCGACCAGGTCGCCGAGGAGGTCGAGGCCGGCCTCGAACGCCAGTGGGTGCGCCACTGCCTGGAGAAGCTCACCACCCTCCAGCGCGAGTCCGTCACCCTCGCCTACTACGACGGCTACACCTACCGTGAAGTGGCCGAGCGGCTCTCCCTGCCGCTGGGCACGGTCAAGACCCGTATGCGCGACGGACTCACACGGCTGCGCGAATGCCTGGGAGGAGTCGCATGAGCGCCCTGTACGGCCGGCCCGAGGGAGGTGCCGAGTGAGCCTGTTCCGTCGCGAGGACCTCCACTCGCTCGCCGCTCCCTACGCGCTGGACGCCCTGGAGCCCGACGAGCGGCGCCGCTTCGAGCACCATCTGGAGAGCTGCGACCGCTGTCCGGCCGAGGTACGCGCCCTGACCGAGGACGCGGTCCGGCTCGCCTGGTCGACGGCCGCGCCGGCCCCCGCCGCGATGCGCGACCGGGTCTTCGCCGCCGTACGCAACACGCCGCAGGAGAGCGGCACGCCCCAGGAGAACCAGTCCTGGAGCGCCCAGCCGCCGCGGTCCCAGCATCTGCCGCGGCATGTGTGGGGGACCGAGCCGCCGCCGAGGTCGCGCGCCCGTGCGCCCCGGTTGCGCTCTTGGCTCGTCCCGCTGGCCACCGTCACGGCCGCCGCCGCGCTCGTGGTGGCCTCCCTCTTCGCCGTCCAGGCCGACCGCACCCGCGACGAGCTGGCCGCCGAGCGCGCGCGGGCGAGTGAGATCGCCCACGTTCTCAACGCGCCGGACGCCCGCGCGACCAGCGACCGGGACGCGGACGGCCTCAGAATCGGAGTGATCGCTTCCGCGGAGGAGGGGAGTGCGATCGTGACCCTCGGCGGATTCGAGGACCTCCCGAAGAACCGGGTGCACCAGCTCTGGCTCATGCGCCCCGACGTGCAACCACGCTCCCTGGGTCTCTTCGACGGCGACACGCCCTTGGTCGCGAGCGGAATGAACACCGACGCGACGTCACTCGCCGTGACCGTCGAACCCGACGGCGGGTCACCGCAGCCCACCAGCCAGCCAGTTGTCCAACTCGCCCTGGAATCGGTCGGATTCGGAGAGTAATCGGCAACACCGTTACGGGGTAGGTGAATAGCGGGACGGTGATTCCCGAGTGCTCCAACGGGGCGATATGGTTACGCTGCCCGGGCCGGGTGGACTCGTACGGGTGGGGAGTGACATGGAACAGATAACAGTGCGCAGGGCGCGAGTCCCTGCGATCACGTGCGGGAGCAGCGCGACCAGTTCGCGCCTCGACCGACATCTCTCGGTGCTGAGCGGCCCCGCCGTGCCACAGCGCGAGGCCGCCGAGGCGACCTCGCTGATGCGCGAGATAACGTCACGTACCCCGCAGGAGCGCGGCAGCCGCAAGGACACGCGCGTCGGCAGGGTCTCGCTGTTCGCACCCCTGAAGAGGCTGCGCCGCTCGCTGTTCGGCAGCCGCTAGCACCACCGCACCAAGGGCTTTCCCCGCAGGAGGCCCGCGCTCAGGCCACCACGCCGTCCCGGCGCAACGCTGCGATCTCGTCGTCCGTCATCCCCGCGGCACGCAGCAGCGAACCGGTGTGCTCCCCGAGCGCGGGCACCGCACCCATCCGCGCCTCGTCCCCGCCCGGCAGCGTGATGGGCGGCAGCAGCGCCCTGAGCGGCCCCACCGGTGAGTCCACTTCCCGCCACCGGTCCCGGGCCGCCAACTGCGGGTGCTCCGCCACCTCCGTCACATCCCGTAGCCGCGCGCAGGCGATCCCCGCCGCCTCCAGCCGCGCCAGTGCCTCGTCGGTGTCCAGCAGCCCCAGCGCCGACGCGACGAGCTCGTCCGTACGGTCCCGGCGCTCGACCCGCGCCGGGTTCGTCGCGAACGCCGGGTCGTCCGCCAACTCCGGCCGTCCCAGCACCTGTTCGGCGAGCCGCCGCCACTCCCGGTCGTTCTGCACCGACAGCAGCACCCGCCCGCCGTCCGCCGTCGGATAGGCGTCGTACGGCGCGATCACCGCGTGCCCGAGGCCCGTGCGGGCCGGCGCGCTCCCGCCGTGCATCGCGTGGTGCAGCGGATGCCCCATCCATTCGGCCAGCGCCTCCAGCATCGACACCTCCACCGGCCCGCCCCGCCCGGTCGTACCCCGCCGGACGAGCGCCGCGAGCACCCCCGAGAACGCGTACATCCCGGCGGCGATGTCCGCCGCCGGGATGCCCGCCTTCACCGGCCGCTCCGGTGTCCCCGTCACCGACACCAGCCCGGCCTCGCACTGCACGAGCATGTCGTACGCCCGCTTGCGCGCGTACGGGCCCGACGCCCCGTAGCCGGAGATGTCCACGGCGATCAGCCGGGGGTGCGCGGCGCACAGCGTGGCCGCGTCCAGGCCGAGCCGGGCCGCCGCGCCGTGCGCGAGGTTCTGCACGAACACGTCCGCGTCCGCCACCAGCCGGCGTACGACGGCCAGGCCGCGCGGGTCCTTCAGATCCAGCGCGAGGGACTCCTTGCCCCGGTTGCACCACACGAAGTGCGAGGCCAGGCCCCGGGCCGCCGTGTCGTAGCCGCGGGCGAAGTCACCACCGTCCACCCGCTCGACCTTGATCACCCGGGCGCCGAGATCAGCGAGCTGCCGGGTGGCGAAGGGGGCCGCGACGGCCTGCTCGACGGCGACGACGGTGATGCCGTCGAGGGGCAGGGGATCACCGGCGCGAGGGAGTGGACGCATGCCGTGGATCATGTCCCCGCCGGGGCGCGGTTGTCACCAGGGAGTGCCGCGTGTCACGGGCCCGACGGCGCGCCCCGGGGCCGGCGCCCTCCGGCCCGTCCCCCGAACGGGCCGGAGGTCACCGGGGCCCCGCCGCGTAGGTGCGGACCGCGAGCGGTACGAACACCACGAGCAGCAGCGCGCACCAGAGCAGCGACCCGGCGACGGGATGCGTCACCGGCCAGGCGGCCCCCTCCGGCACGGCCGCGTTCCCGAAGAGGTCGCGCAGGGCCGTGGCGAGGGCGCTGATCGGGTTCCACTCGGCGGCCGTGCGCAGCCAGCCCGGCAGGCCCTCGGTCGGGATGTACGCGCTGGAGAGCAGCGGCAGCAGGAAGGTCGCGCCGCCCAGTTGCCCGGACGCCTCCTCGTCGCGGGTGAGCAGCCCCAGGAAGATGCCGATCCACACACACGCGAACCGGAACAGCAGCAGCAGCCCGAACGCGCCGGCGGCCGCAAGCGCGCCCCCCTCGACCCGCCAGCCCACCGCGAGCCCCACCAGCAGGAACAGCACCGTCCCCGCCACCGTGACCACCAGGTCCGCCAGGGCCTGGCCCAGGGGCACGGCGGCCCGGCTCATCGGCAGCGTCCGGAAGCGGTCCATCACGCCCCGGTGGGTGTCCTGGGCGGCCTGGAACATCCCGGTCATGATCCCGCCGGAGGCGGTCGCCACCAGCAGACCGGGCACCAGGAACCGCCGGTACTCCTCGCCCGGCACGGCCAGGGCGCTGCCGAAGACGTACCCGAAGAACAGCAGCATCGAGATGGGCATGATCTGCGTGAGGATCAGCAGCCCCGGATTGTTGCGGACCCGCCGCAGCTGCCGCCCCAGCATCGCCGTGCCGTCGTACGCCAACGCGCTCATGCCGCACGCCCCTTGAGGGCGCGACGGTCGGGGCGGTCGTGTCGGTCGCGGAGGGCCGCCGGTGAGCCTTCGGTGAGGCGGAGGAACACGTCGTCGAGGGTGGGCGGGCGCAGGCTCGCGTCCAGCAACGGCACGCCCGCCGCGTCGAGTTCCCGCACCAGCCGGGGGAGCGTGAGCGTCGGGTCGAGTGCCACCGCACCGACCGCGTGCCGGGCGTGGTCGAACGAGGGCTCCGCGCCGGTCAGCTGGTCGAGGACGCCCGCCGCGGCGGTCAGCGCGTCCGGGTGGGCGACGACGACCTCCGCGTACGACCCGATGAGCGCCTTGAGCTGGGGAGGCGAACCGCTGTGCGCGATCCGGCCCCGGTCCATCAGCACGATCCGGTCGGCGAGTTGGTCGGCCTCCTCCAGGTACTGCGTGGTCAGCAGCACGGTCGTCCCCTCCTCCTTCAGGGCGCGCACGGCGTCCCAGGTCCGGTTGCGGCTGACCGGGTCGAGTCCGGTGGTGGGCTCGTCGAGGAAGAGCACCGCCGGGCGTCGGACGAGACTGGCCGCGAGGTCGAGCCGGCGCCGCATACCGCCCGAGTAGGTGGAGGCCGGGCGGTCGGCGGCCTCGGTCAGACCGAAGCGGTCGAGGAGTTCGGCCGCGCGCGCCCCCGTGTCGCGGACCCGGTGCAGCCGCGCGAACAGCCGCAGGTTCTGCCGTCCGGTGAGATCGCCGTCGACCGACGCGTACTGCCCGGTCACCCCGATCACCCGCCGCACGGCGGCCGGCTCCCGCACGAGGTCGTGGCCCGCGATGCGCGCCGACCCGGCGTCCGGCCGCAGCAGCGTGGCCAGCAGCCGTACGGCCGTCGTCTTGCCCGCCCCGTTCGGACCGAGCATCCCGACCACCGTGCCCTCCTCCACGGCCAGATCGAGACCGCGCACGGCACGGACGTCGCCGAAGCTCTTCTCCAGACCCTCACTAAGTACAGCGTACGTAGTTGTCATGGGTCGACCATAGCCCATTACGTACGCTGTACGTAACTAGGATGGTGGCCGAGGTGATGATCGATGGCTGGCCGAGCGGCCCGACCCGAAGTGATCTGGGCACGCCCCGAGCGCACCGGCCGGGGGCCGAGGCCCGCGTTCAGTCGCGCCGACATCGCGGCGGCGGCCGTGCGGCTCGCCGACGCGGGCGGCCTCGACGCCGTGTCCATGCGCCATGTGGCCACCGAGCTGGGCTGCGGAACGATGTCGCTCTACAACTACGTCCCCCGCAAGGAGGACCTGTACGAGCTGATGGTCGACGTGGTCGCCGGGGAGCACGAGCTGTGGGAGCCGGGCGGGGACTGGCGGGCCGATCTGCGCCGGGTGGCCCACCGGACGCGTGACCTGCTGCGCCGGCACCCCTGGATGCCCCGGCTGATGTCGCCGGTCTACGGCTTCAGCCCCAACAGCCTGCGGTATCTGGAGCACTGCATGACCTGCATGGACTCGCTCGACGCGCCGTACGGGACGAAGATGCAGCTCCTGGGGATGCTGAACGGGTGCGTGACGGTGTACGTCGCGAACGAACTGGCGACCGCCGAGCGGGTGCGTTCACTGCCGTGGTCGGAGGAGCGGGAGAACGAGATCCGGATCGCGTACCTCGGGGGGCAGATCGCGAGCGGGGCGTATCCGCGGCTGGCCGCGGCGTTCATGGAGGACTCCGGACCGATCGATCTGGAGGCCGCGTTCGAGTGGATGCTGGACAGGGTCCTGGACTCGTTCGCGCCGTAGCGAGTGCCTCGCAGCACTCCTGGGGCCCTACAACAGGGTGAACTGGCCCTCAGGGCCCTCCTCCCGGTGGTCCAGGATCGAGGCCGGCCTGCGGGAGGAGTCCGGGACCGGGAGTACTCCCGCCCGGCGCAGGTCCGCTGTCGTGATCGCGTCCTCGACCGTCAACTCGGCCTGTCGCGGCCGCAGTTCGGACAGCAGCGCGAGGACGGTGATCAGTTCGAGCAGCTCCGACGTCCAGGCCTGCGGCCAGGTCGTCGGGCGGATCGCCTCCAGGGTGCCCGGCTCCGCCGGTTCCGTTCTGCGGGTGAACCACTCCTCCAGCACACGGACGCCGCCGACGTGGAAGTCCCAGGCCTCGGCCGGGACGGGGGAGATACGGCCCTCGTCCACGAGGAGGCTCTCCTCGTCACGGTCGTAGCGGACGTCGACCGGGCGGGAGGGGAGCGGGGCACGCACATAGGGACGACGGCCGCCGGGGAGCTTGGGGCGGTCGCCGTCGCGGCGCATGAGCCACAGGGCGCGGCGGCCCAGCTCGACGCCGCGCGACCAGACGTCCGGGTCGGTGGGGAGGGGCACCTCGACACCGTCGGGGCCGGGGCGCGCGGCCACCAGCATCCAGGCGAGGACGTCGACCGGATCGACCGGATCGACCGGACCGACGGGATCGACGGGGCCGGTGCCGAGGCGCTCGCCGAGGTACGCCGTCAGCCCCGGCGCGAGGTTCGGTTCGGCGGCCCCGGGGCGGCGGTACAGCGGGTGGACACGGCCGACGCGGGGCCCGTGGAGCGGGGCGAGCGGGAGGACGGACGACGCGAGGAGCAGAGGGCCGGAGGGCTCCGGGGCCGGCGTCTGCTCGACCACGAAGACCTGCCGCTCGTCCGCCACCCGCCACAGCTCGGGACGGGCCGAGTCGATGAGGCGGTGGTCGGGGATGAGCCACTGCTCGTCGAAGGGGGCGGCCAGCACGCGCACCGGCTCCGGACAGGGGCCCGACTCCCGGACCAGCCGGCCGGTGCCGGTGGAGCGGCCCGGCAGCTGCGCCACCGCGGACGTGAGCGTGCGGGAACGCGTGGGGACGAACAGGGTTTCCCGGTCCGGGCCCTCCGCCTTCACCAGGGCGTCCCAGCGGGCCTTCAGGGATGCGGCGTCGGGGGCCGTCGGCCACCCCCGGCCCAGCCGTGGCGGTGCGACGGACCACGGCATGAGGTCCGCGAGTCGCGGAGCGTCGTCGGGCGTCACGCTGGGCATCGTACGGCCTCGTCAGGGGGCGTCGAGGGTCACGGTGAACGAGAAGCGGTCGCCGCGGTAGTGGATGACCGCCACGTCCAGGACGCGGCCGGACTCGTCGCGGGTGACGCCCGTGTAGTGGAGGATCGGGCTGAGCAGCGGGACCTGGAGCAGGCGCGCGGTCTCCGGGTCGGCGATGCGGGCCTCGACCGTGTCGGTGATCCGGCCGATGCCCACGCCCACGACATCGCGCAGGATCTTGGTCATCGGCCAGCGGAGCAGGTCGTCACGGTCGATGCGTTCGGCCAGCTCGGGGCGGACGTAGTTGCGGGCGTGGTTGGTGGGCTCGCCCGTCCGCTCGTCGCCGCGCAGCCGGTGGTAGGTGGCCACCTCGGTCAAGTCCGGGAAGTACTGCGCGAGTTCACCCGACAGGGGGGTGCTGCCGTGGTCCAGCAGTTCGGTCGTCATCCCCGACTGCTGGGCCACGATCGCGTCCACGGAACCGAGCAGCCGCACCGGGGAGCCCCGCTGGGCGCTCGGCTCGATGAACGTACCGCGCCGGCGGTGCCGGCTGATCAGTCCCTCGTCCTCCAGCTCCTTCAGCGCCTGCCGCATGGTCAGCACACTCACGCCGTAGTGCCCGGCCAGCTGTTCCTCGGTCGGCAGCCGCAGCGACTCCTGCGGCGACCGGCCGAGTATCGAGGCGCGCAGCGACTGCGACACCTGATACCAGAGCGGCAGTTTGCGGTTCAGGACGATCGAGTCCGGAGCGAATGAGGTCACGACGGTATCCGTACCCGGCCCCAGGCCCTCAGTGCAACGGGCCGAAGTGGCGCCGGAGGCCGGACCACACGTCGTCGTACCCCCGCTGCAGCCGCTCCGAGCGGGCCGCCTGCTCGGTGGTGAGGACGGGCCAGCGCGTCTCGAACATGAACGCGAGTCCGTCGTCCACCCGCTGCGGCTTCAGCTCCGCCGCGCTCGCCCGGTCGAACGTCTCCCGGTCCGGGCCGTGCGCCGACATCATGTTGTGCAGCGAGCCGCCCCCGGGCACGAAACCCCCTTCTCCTGCCGTCTTCGCGTCGTACGCGCCCTCGATCAGGCCCATGTACTCGCTCATCACGTTCCGGTGGAAGTAGGGCGGCCGGAACGTGTCCTCGCCCACCAGCCAGCGCGGCGCGAACACCACGAAGTCCACCGCCGCGAGACCCGGGGTGTCGCTCGGCGAGGTCAGCACCGTGAAGATCGACGGGTCCGGGTGGTCGTACGAGATCGTCCCGATGACATTGAAACGGCGCAGGTCGTAGACGTACGGGGTGTGGTTGCCGTGCCAGGCGACCACGTCGAGCGGGGAGTGGTCGTAGGTGGCCGTCCAGAGGTTGCCGCAGAACTTGTTCACCACCTCCACCGGGCCCTCGACGTCCTCGTACGCGGCCACCGGCGCCCGGAAGTCACGGGCGTTCGCGAGGCCGTTGGCGCCGATCGGGCCGAGGTCGGGCAGCCGGAAGGGGGCGCCGTAGTTCTCGCAGACGTAGCCGCGGGCGGAGGCGTCGAGGAGGTCGACGCGGAAGCGGACGCCCCGGGGGATCAGGGCCACTTCACCGGGTTCGGCGCACAGCAGGCCGAACTCCGTGCGCAGGAGGAGGCCGCCCCGTTCCGGGACGATCAGGAGTTCGCCGTCCGCGTCGCCGAAGACCCGCTCCATGGCGGAATTGGCGTGATACAGGTGCACGGCCATGCCCGAGCGCCGCGCCGCGTCCCCGTTGCCGCCGAGGGTCCACAGGCCCGAGAGGAAGTCGGTGCCCGCCGGGGGCTCCGGCAGGGGGTTCCAGCGCAGACGGTTGGGGTCGGGGACGGTCTCGGTGAAGGGGGCCGTGCGCAGCGCGCCGTTGGCCGTGCGCGTGAACGCGGGGTGCGCGGCGGACGGGCGGATCCGGTACAGCCAGGAGCGGCGGTTGTGCGGCCTCGGTTCGGTGAACGCGGTGCCGCTGAGCTGCTCCGCGTACAGGCCGAGCGGGGCGCGCTGCGGGGAGTTGCGGCCGTGCGGCAGCGCGCCCGGGACCGCCTCCGAGGCGTGTTCGTTGCCGAAGCCGGTGAGGTACTCCAGTGCCTCGGCCGTCTTCCTCGCGTCCCCGTTCATGCCCGCTCCCTCGCGATCCTGATTCCTGTGCTTCACCGTAGGATTCGGTCGGGTCGGGTGCAAGGGGACCGAGGCGGGCGCGGGGCGCCGACGGGCGACAACCGGACGCGGGCGGGGCGGCAACCGGACGCGGGCGGGGCGCCGACGGGCGACAACCGGACGTCGGCCGGGCGTCCGCGGATCGGGTGCATCGGGCGGAGGAGGAGAACCGGACCGTGAGGAGATCCGTCCTGTCAGTGCGGTGCTCTAGTCTCCCGGCAGGCTGAGGGCGTGCGGATGTTCGGTGTTCGCACGGTCCAGCGCTGAGCGGGAGCTGCGGTACCGGCCGTACTGATATTCGGACAGCTCATCGGACCTAGGCGGAAAGGCATCATGAAGCCCGTGTCCCAGGCGACCTCCCTGCGCCGTGCCCCCGTGCAACGGCGCAGTGCCGAACGACTGACCAGGATCCTCGACGCCTGCGCCGACCTCCTCGACGAGGTCGGCTACGACGCGCTGAGCACCCGTGCCGTGGCGCTGCGCGCGGGTGTGCCCATCGGCTCCGTCTACCGCTTCTTCGGCAACAAGCGCGCGATGGCCGACGCGCTGGCCGAACGCAACCTGGACCGTTTCACCGACCGGGTCACCCGCCGCCTCCAGGGGACGGGTGGCCGGGACTGGCGTACCGCGATGGACGCCGTGCTCGACGAGTACCTCGACATGAAGCGCAACGCCCCGGGCTTCGCCCTCATCGACTTCGGCAACCAGATCCCGGTCGGCGGCAGTCGGCAGGAGCCCAACCACCGGGTCGCCGACCGTCTGTCCGACCTGCTCTCCGCGGTCATCGGCCGCACCCCCGACGAGGACCTGCGCCGCACCTTCCTGATCGCCGTCGAGACCGCCGACACCTTGGTGCACCTGGCCTTCCGGGTCTCCCCGGAGGGTGACGAGCGGATCATCCAGGAGATGCGGGAGCTGCTGCGGGCCTATCTCGCGCGCGTGCTGGACTGAGCCCCGCCCAGGTGCCCGGGGTGTCCCGCCGGCCCCCCGGGCGCCGACCGCCGTCGTGCGGCCGCGCCCTCGTTCTCGCCGTTTCCCGACAAGACCCGCGGCAGCCCCTCCCCGTGATGCATACCGGTCGGTATGCTCGGCCTCGGTGCCGCGTGCTCGCACGCGGCCCTCGTCCGAGCGTCACCGTCGCCGCCGCCCCCTCCGGGAGGACCCGTGTCCACCACCACCGACGCCCGCACCGCCCTGCGAATCTGCCCCCTCTGCGAGGCGACCTGCGGGCTCACCCTCACCATCGAGGGCACCCGGGTGACCGGGGCCCGCGGCGACCGGGACGACGTCTTCAGCAAGGGCTTCATCTGCCCGAAGGGCGCCTCGTTCGGGGCGGCCGACGGCGACCCCGACCGGCTGCGCGCCCCGCTGGTCCGCAAGGAAGGGGAGCTGCGGGAAGTCACCTGGGCGGAGGCCTTCGACGCCGTCGCCGCCGGACTGCGGCCCGTCGTCGAGGCGCACGGCCCGAACGCCGTCGGTGTCGTCCTCGGCAACCCGAACGTCCACACCATGGCCGGCGCCCTCTACCCGCCGGTCCTGCTCGCCGGGCTCGGCACCCGCAGCCTGTTCACCGCCTCCACCGTCGACCAGATGCCCAAGCACGTCTCCAGCGGGCTCCTGTACGGCGACGCCCACGCGATCCCCGTCCCCGACCTGGACCGCACCGACCATCTGCTGCTCCTCGGCGCCAACCCGCTGGAGTCCAACGGCAGTCTGTGCACCGCTCCCGACTTCCCCGGCAAGCTCAAGGCGCTCAAGGCGCGCGGCGGCACCCTCACCGTCGTGGACCCCCGGCTGACCCGCACGGCCAAGCTCGCGGACCGGCACATCGCGATCCGGCCGGGCACGGACGCGCTGCTGCTGGCGGCGATGGCCCAGGTGCTGTTCGAGGAGGGGCTCACCGACCTCGGGGACCTCGCCCCGCATGTGCAGGGGGCCGACGAACTCGCCGCGGCCATGCGGGAGTTCACCCCCGAGGCCGTCGCCGGCGCCTGCGACGTCGACGCCGGGACCATCCGCGGGCTCGCCCGCGAACTGGCCGCCGCGCCCACCGCCGCCGTCTACGGCCGCATCGGCAGCTGCACCGTCCCGCACGGCACCCTCGCCAGCTGGCTGGTCGACGTCCTCAACATCCTCACCGGCAACCTCGACCGGCCCGGCGGCGCGCTCTTCCCGCACTCCGCGACCGACAAGACCCCCCGGCCCGCCGGACCCGGCCGGGGCTTCGGCCTCGGCCGCTGGCACAGCCGGGTCAGCGGCCACCCCGAGGCCAAGGGCGAACTGCCGCTGTCCGCGCTCGCCGAGGAGATCGACACCGCCACCCCCGAGGGCAGCCCCGTCCGCGCCCTCATCACGATCGCCGCCAACCCGGTGCTCTCCGCGCCCGACGGCGACCGCCTCGACAAGGCGCTCGACTCGCTGGACTTCATGGTCAGCGTCGACCCCTACCTCGGTGAGACGGCCCGCCACGCCGACGTGGTTCTGCCGCCGCCCCCGCCCTCGCAGGCCCCGCACTTCGACTTCGCGTTCAACGCCTTCGCCGTGCGCAACCAGGTCCGCTACAACCGCGCCGCCGTCCCCCTGGAGGACGGCCGCATGGCCGAGACCGAGATCCTCGCCCGCCTCACCCTCGCCGCCACCGGGATGCACGGCGCCGACCCGTCCGCCGTGGACGACCTGGTCATCGGCCAGACCCTGGGCAAGGCCGTCAAGGAGGCCCACTCGCCCGTCCACGGCCGCGACCCGAAGGAACTCGCCGGCCTGCTCACCGGCGACACCGGCCCCGAGCGCCGCCTCGACATGATGCTGCGCCTCGGCCCGTACGGCGAGGGCTTCGGCGCGAAGCCGGACGGACTGACGCTGGACAGGCTCCTCGCCCACCCGCACGGCATCGACCTCGGTCCGCTGAAGCCCCGGCTGCCGCAGCCGCTGAAGACGGTCAGCGGCAAGGTGGAGCTGCTGCCACGACCGATCGTCGACGATCTGCCGAGGCTCCGCACCGCCCTGCGCGAGCGCCCGGACGGCCTGGTCCTCATCGGCCGCCGCCATCTGCGCTCCAACAACAGCTGGCTGCACAACATCCCCGCCCTCACCGGCGGCACCAACCGCTGCACCCTGCACATCCACCCCGACGACGCCGACCGCCTCGGCCTCGCCGACGGCGACGCCGTACGGATCAAGGGCGCCGGGGGAGAGGTCACCGCTCCCGTCGAGGTCACCGACGTCGTACGACGGGGTGTCGTGAGCCTTCCGCACGGCTGGGGCCACGACCGTCCGGGCACCCGGATGAGCCACGCGGCGATCGACCCCGGGGTCAACGTCAACCAGCTCCTCGACGGCTCCCAGCTCGACCCGCTGTCGGGCAACGCGGTCCTCAACGGAGTGCCCGTGGAACTCGCCCGAGCAGGCGCAACGCTGTGACCTGGAGTTCTGCGCTTATTGCTCGCATGTCAACGTCTTGTTAACGCTTGTGGAGCCGCCCTAACGTCGTCGCACCGCCGGTGCCCTGGTGGGAGTTCAAGGGCGAACGTTAGGTATCCACATGTTGACCATCCTCGGCTTCGCCATGATCGCGACCTTCCTGGTCCTGATCATGATGAAGAAGATGTCGCCGATCGCGGCGCTCGTGCTGATCCCGGCACTCTTCTGCGTGTTCGTCGGAAAGGGAGCCCATCTCGGCGACTACGTCATCGAGGGGGTGGGCAATCTCGCGCCCACCGCCGCGATGCTGATGTTCGCCATCGTCTACTTCGGCCTCATGATCGACGTCGGGCTCTTCGACCCGATCGTCCGAGGCATCCTGAAGTTCTGCAAGGCCGACCCGCTGCGCATCGTCGTGGGCACGGCCCTGCTCGCCGCGATCGTCTCGCTGGACGGCGACGGCTCGACCACCTTCATGATCACCGTCTCGGCCATGTACCCGCTGTACAAGCGCCTGAAGATGAGCCTGGTCGTGATGACCGGTGTCGCCGCCACCGCCAACGGCGTGATGAACACGCTGCCCTGGGGCGGCCCCACCGCCCGCGCCGCCACCGCGCTCAAGCTCGACGCCGGCGACATCTTCGTCCCGATGATCCCGGCGCTCCTCGTCGGCCTGCTCTTCGTCTTCGTCCTCGCCTACTTCCTCGGTCTGCGCGAGCGCAAGCGCCTCGGTGTGCTGAGCCTCGACGAGGTCCTGGAGCAGGAGAAGATCGTCAAGGACGAGGAGAAGTCCGGGTCCGAGGAGACCGTGCTCGTCGGCGCGGGCGCCGCGTCGGCCGCCGGCTCCGGCGACGGCAAGGTCCGTACGACGAAGGCCACCGGCGGCGCGGGCTCCGGCACCGGCACCGACGCCGACGCCGACTCCGAGGACGACGACGTCGAGGACGTCCGCCTCCAGGGCCTGGACCCCAACCGCCCGACGCTGCGCCCGAAGCTGTACTGGTTCAACGCGCTGCTCACGGTCACGCTGCTGACCGCCATGATCATGGAGTGGCTGCCGATCCCGGTGCTCTTCCTGCTCGGCGCCGCGCTCGCGTTGACGGTCAATTTCCCGAACATCCCCGACCAGAAGGACCGGCTCGCCGCGCACGCGGACAACGTCCTCAACGTCTCCGGCATGGTCTTCGCCGCCGCCGTCTTCACCGGCGTCCTCCAGGGCACCGGCATGGTCGACTCGATGGCCAAGTGGATCGTCGACGCCATCCCGGGCGGCATGGGCCCGCACATGGCCCTGGTCACCGGCTTCCTGAGCCTGCCGCTCACCTACTTCATGTCCAACGACGGCTTCTACTTCGGCGTCCTCCCGGTCCTCGCCGAGGCCGGTGCCGCCCACGGGGTCTCGCCGCTGGAGATCGCCCGCGCCTCCCTCGTCGGGCAGCCGCTGCACATGTCCAGCCCGCTGGTCCCGGCCGTCTACGTGCTCGTGGGCATGGCGAAGGTCGAGTTCGGCGACCACACCAGGTTCGTGGTGAAGTGGGCGGCGGCGACCTCGCTGATCATCCTCGGCGCCGGTGTGCTGTTCGGCATCATCTGAACCAGGGAACCCGACTCCCAGGCACCGGAGCGGAGTTCGCTCGCACCGGCGTGAACTTCCCCCAGGAGGACCCGCATCGTGAGGCCCGGTAGGAACCGCGGCTGGCTGCTCCGCCTCGTCATCGCCTTCAGCTTCGCGCAGGGGGCGGTGTCGATGGCGCGGCCCGCCGTGTCCTACCGGGCCCTCGCGCTGGGCGCCGACGAGCGGGCGGTCGGTGTGATCGCGGGGGTCTACGCCCTGCTCCCGCTGTTCGCCGCCGTCCCGCTCGGCCGCAGGACCGACCAGGGCCGGTGCGCGCCCCTGCTGCCGGTCGGTGTCGTCCTCATATCCGGCGGCTGCGTCCTGAGCGGTCTGGCGAACTCCCTGGTGGCGATGGCGGTCTGGAGCGGGGTGATGGGTCTCGGTCACCTCTCCTTCGTCATCGGCGCGCAGTCCCTGGTGGCCCGCCAGTCCGCGCCGTACGAACACGACCGCAACTTCGGCCATTTCACCATCGGTGCTTCCCTCGGCCAGTTGGTCGGCCCTATCGCCGCGGGCGCCCTGATCGGCGGCCCGGACATGGCCCGGACCAGCGCCCTGGCACTGGTGGTCGCGGGCGCCGGTGCGGCGGTCGCGTTCACCTCGTTGTGGCGGATAGAGCGTCCCGTCGAGCCCAAGTCCCGTGCGGGGCAGGGCGAACGCGTGCCGGTGCACCGCATCCTGCGCACCCGTGGCGTGCCGGGCGGCATCTTCATCAGCCTCGCCGTGCTGTCGGCGACGGACATCCTCACCGCGTATCTGCCGGTGGTCGGTGAACACCGGGGCATCGCGCCCTCGGTGATCGGTGTCCTGCTGAGCCTGCGGGCGGCGGCGACCATCGCGTGCCGACTGGTGATGACACCCATGCTCCGTCTGCTCGGCCGGACCGCGCTGCTCACGGTCACCTGTGTGCTGGGGGCCGTGCTGTGCGCCGGGATCGCGCTGCCCGTGCCGGTGTGGGCGCTCGCCCTGATCCTCGCCGCCCTCGGGTTCTGCCTCGGGGTCGGGCAGCCGCTCTCCATGACGACGGTGGTGCAGGCCGCGCCGGACGACGCCCGCTCCACCGCCCTCGCGCTGCGACTGACGGGGAACAGGCTGGGGCAGGCCGGGGCGCCGGCCGCCGCGGGTCTGATCGCCGGGGTCGCGGGCGTGGCCGCGCCGTTCGTGATGCTGGGCGCGCTGCTGCTGGTGTCGTCGGCCATCGCCCTGCGCTCACCGGCGGAGCCGGGGCGGGCGGGGAGGGCGGGACGGGACCGGAGGCGTGGCACCTCGGCGAAGCGGAGGGAGAACGGCTCGCGGTCGGCCGCGTCGGACGAGTCCCTGAGCCGTAAGGGGGACATCTGACGGGTCGTCGGGCGCGGCTCCCCCCGCGCCCGGTGTGATGTGACAGAGAGTCAGGCGAAAGAGCGATTTGTGTGAAAATCGTCTGACTCGGAGGTTCTGCATGTCCACCTCGTCCCGCCCGCGCCCCGCCGGAGTGCGCGCGAGTGCCGCCGCCGTCCTCGCGGCCCTCACCGTCACGGGAGCCAGCCTGATCGCGGCACCGGCCGCCGTCGCCGCCCCGGGCGACCCCGACGTCGTGATCCACAAGGTGGGCTTCCCGTTCGACAACCAGCGCAACCAGCCGCTGGTCTGCGACTTCTACCTCTCCGCCTTCAACTTCCCCGAGGACCCCACGCCGTCGCAGCGCATCAGCTGGACCATCGACCGCCAGCCCCCCGCGCCGCGCACCGACCCCGTCGCCACGGGCGAGATCACCCTCGCGGCCGACGGCACCGGACACAGCACCCCCGTGGCGCCCCCGAACGCGGCGCGCCTGCCCAACGGCAACTACGTGCTGACCTGGCGGACCATCGGCGGGACGCTGGAGGAGGGCCGCCGGGACATCAACGTCAACTGCCCGCTCAACGGACTCGCCGGGCCCGAGGGCGCGGTTCCGGCCGGTGGCGGCGGCCTCGCCCTCACCCAGAACTTCTCGCCGGTCGCCGGCGCGGCCGCCGTGGGACTCGCCGCGGTCGGTGGCGTGGCCTATCTGCGGCTGCGCCGTCGCCGCGCCGATGGCGCCGCGTAGACGCCGGCGCAGGCCCTGGCACCGGACGCGCGCCTACCGCCTGACGCGGACGGTCGTCATGGCCACCGCGCTGGTGGTGGGCGGCGTCCACATCGCGGAGAACAGGGAGCAGCGGACCGGGACCGCCGAGGCCGGCGCCGCCTGGGCCGACTCCGGGGCGCGCGGCGCGGAGGACCCGCGCGCCCGGGCCTCCCTGTACTTCACGCCCCCGCCGCCCGAGGAGCCCGTACCCACCCCGCCCCCGACAGCGGCACCCGACCGACGGGCGGAGGGCGGCGAACCGGCCGCGTCCACCGAGCCGACGCGGCCGGTCAGCCAGGCACCCGCCCGCCCGACCGTGCCCACCCCCGCGGCCGTGCCGACGGGGCCGGCGCCCGCCGCGCCCACGACGCCGACGGCCGCCGCGCCCGCCGGACAGACACCCGTCCAGCCCGCCACCACCGCGCCCGTGCGGCCCGCGTCCACGCCCGGGCCCGCCGAGCCGAGGAAGCCGGCCCGCCCCCGTACGCTGCCGCCCTCTCCGGCGAAGACCGTCACCATCCCCTACCTGGGCATCGAGGCACCGGTGACCGCCCTCCGCCTCGACGCCGGTCGACGCCTCCCCGCGCCGCCGGACGACAAGCCGAAACTGGTCGGCTGGTACGCGGAGGGGCCCTCGCCCGGCGGACCGGGCACGGCGGTCGTCGTCGGTCACAAGGACACCAGGACGGGCCCCGCCGTCTTCGCGGCGCTGGACGTGATCAAGCCCGGCCGACTCGTCGAGGTCCTGCGGGCCGACGGCCGTACCGCCGTCTACACCGTGGACGCCGTGAAGTCGTACGAGAAGGACCGCTTCCCCAGCCAGAAGGTGTACGGCCATCGCGGACGCCCCGAGCTGCGCCTGATCACCTGCGGGGGGACGTACGACCGGCGGAAGGGCTACGCGAGCAACGTCGTCGTCTTCGCCCACCTCACCGCGACCCGGGAACCGGCGCGCAGACCCTGACCCGCTCGCAGCCCCGGAACGGGCGCGCAAGCCCTGAACCGGCGCCCAGGGCGCGCGCCGCCCGCCTCGGCGAGCCCCGGGGGCGTACGGGCGCACGCGCGGCCCGGTCCCGGCGCGGCCGACGGATCCGGAACCGGCGGTCCCGCTAGAGCTGGACCCATGACCTCGCACCCCCCTCGGCCGAGCGCCTCCGCCAACGCCCGGACCCGCACGCGCCCCCACGCACACCCCCACCCGCGCCCCCTCCGCTCCCTCCGTGCCCGGGGCGCCCTCGCGGCCACCGCCTGTCTGCTGGTCGTGGGCGCCCCGACCGCGTACGCGACCCTCGCCGAGGACGCCCCCGCCGGTACCGTGATCGCCCCGGCGCGCGGCACGCCCTACATCGAGACGCGGCTCCTCTTCGGCACCGAGCGGCCCGACGGCGGCCCGGCCGTCACCGACGCGCAGTTCACGGCTTTCGTCGACCGCGAGGTCACCCCCGGGTTCCCGGACGGGCTGACCGTGCAGGAGGGGCGCGGGCAGTGGCGGGACGCGAGCGGGACGATCGAGAAGGAGCGGTCCTACGAGCTGATCCTGCTGTATCCGGTGTCGTCGGCCGCCGTGAGCGACCGGAGGATCGAGGAGATCCGCGGCGACTACCGCGCGGAGTTCGCACAGGAGGCCGTGGCGCGGGTCGACGACAAGAAGCGGGTCGACTTCTGAGACGAGGCGGCTCCGAGCCCGGCGGAGAGCGCCGACGGCGGTGTCGTCGGCGACGCGTCCCGCCCCGCGGCCGGCACGTTCTGCCTCGTTGCCGACGAGTCCTGCCTCACTCCCCGGAGACCTGGTGCCTGAAAACTATCAGGGCTAGTTTTTGGGGCGGAACGACGACGCCCGCCCCGGAGGCAGCACGATGAAGGCACACGACGGCATGTACATCGGCGGTACCTGGCGCCCCGCCGCCGGGACCGACACGATCGAGGTCGTGAACCCGGTCGACGAGCAGGTGATCGGCCGTGTCCCGGCGGGTACCGCCGAGGACGTCGACGCCGCCGTGGGCGCCGCCCGCGCCGCTCTCCCCGGCTGGGCCGCGACCCCGCCCGCCGAGCGGGGCGCGATCATCGGCGCGCTGCGCGACGCGCTCGCCGCGCGCCGGGAGGAGATCGCCGAGACGGTGACGGCGGAGCTCGGCTCGCCGCTGCCGTTCTCCCAGAAGGTGCACGCGGACCTGCCGGTCGCGGTCGCCGGCTCCTACGCCGAACTGGCCGCCGAGCACGCCTTCGAGGAGAAGGTGGGCAACTCCACCGTCCACCACGAGCCCATCGGCGTCGTCGGCGCCATCACCCCCTGGAACTACCCGCTGCACCAGATCGTCGCCAAGGTCGCCCCGGCCCTCGCCGCCGGTTGCACGGTGGTCCTGAAGCCCGCCGAGGACACCCCGCTGACCGCCCAGCTCTTCGCCGAGGCCGTCCACGACGCGGGCGTGCCCGCCGGAGTGTTCAACCTGGTCACCGGTCTGGGCCCGGTCGCCGGTCAGGCGCTCGCCGAGCACGACGGCGTCGACCTGGTCTCCTTCACCGGCTCCACGGCGGTGGGCCGGCGGATCGCCGCGACCGCCGGCGCCGCCGTCAAGAAGGTGGCCCTGGAACTCGGCGGCAAGTCCGCCAACGTGATCCTCCCGAGTGCCGACCTCACCAAGGCGGTCGGTGTCGGTGTCGCCAACGTGATGTCCAACTCCGGGCAGACGTGCAGCGCCTGGACCCGGATGCTCGTCCACACCTCCCAGTACGACGAGGCCGTCGAGCTGGCGGCGGGGGCCGCAGCGAAGTACGGGGACCGCATCGGCCCGCTGGTCAACGCCAAGCAGCAGGCGCGGGTGCGCGACTACATCGACAAGGGCGTGGCCGAGGGCGCCCGTCTGGTCGCGGGCGGCCCCGAATCCCCGCGCGAGCGGGGCTACTTCGTCAGCCCCACCGTCTTCGCCGACGTGACCCCCGAGATGACGATCGCCCAGGAGGAGATCTTCGGCCCGGTCCTGTCGATCCTCCGCTACGAGGACGAGGCCGACGCCCTGCGGATCGCCAACGGCACGGTGTACGGGCTGGCCGGCGCGGTCTGGGCCGGCGACGAGAGCGAGGCCGTGGCCTTCGCCCGCCGGATGGACACCGGCCAGGTCGACATCAACGGCGGCCGCTTCAACCCGCTGGCCCCGTTCGGGGGTTACAAGCAGTCGGGAGTGGGGCGCGAGCTGGGCACGCACGGCTTGGCGGAGTACCTCCAGACCAAGTCCCTGCAGTTCTGAGCCCCCTGTAGGAGGAGAGTCGTACCATGGCCGTTCGAGCCGCCGTACTGCCCGCCGTCGGTGCCCCGTTGGAGATCACCGAGATCGAGCTGCCGGACCCCGGGCCCGGCCAGGTCCGGGTGCGGCTCGCCGCCGCCGGGGTCTGCCACTCCGACCTGTCGCTGTCCGACGGCACCATGCGCGTGCCGGTGCCCGCCGTGCTCGGCCACGAGGGAGCGGGCACCGTCCTGGCGGTCGGCGACGGGGTCACCCATGTCTCGCCCGGCGACGGCGTCGTCCTCAACTGGGCGCCCTCCTGCGGGAGTTGTCACGCCTGCTCGCTCGGTGAGGTCTGGCTGTGCGCGAACGCGCTGCTCGGCTCCGGGAACGTGTACGCCCGGCGCGCCTCCGACGGCGCAGACCTCCACCCCGGGCTGAACGTGGCCGCCTTCGCGGAGGAGACGGTCGTGGCCGCAGGGTGTGTGCTCCCCGCGCCGGACGGGGTTCCGCTCACCGATGCGGCCTTGCTCGGCTGCGCCGTCCTCACCGGCTACGGCGCGGTCCACCACTCGGCGCGGGTCCGAAAGGGCGAGACCGTCGCCGTGTTCGGGGTGGGTGGCGTCGGGCTGGCGGCGCTTCAGGCCGCGCGGATCGCCGGCGCGTCCAGGATCGTCGCCGTGGACGTCTCCCCGGCGAAGGAGGAACTGGCCCGCGCGGCGGGGGCCACGGAGTACGTGGTCGCGTCCGAGAACACCGCCCGCGAGATCCGCGCCCTTACCGACAAGCAGGGGGTGGACGTCGCCGTGGAGTGCGTCGGCCGCGCGGTCACCATCCGGACGGCCTGGGAGTCGACCCGGCGCGGCGGCCGTACGACCGTCGTCGGCATCGGCGGCAAGGACCAGCAGGTCACCTTCAACGCGCTGGAGATCTTCCACTGGGGCCGCACCCTCTCCGGGTGCGTCTACGGCAACTCCGACCCGGCACGCGACGTGCCGGTCCTCGCGGATCACATCCACGCCGGCCGCCTGGATCTGTCCGCCCTGGTGACCGACCGCATCTCCTTGGACGACATCCCCGTGGCCTTCGACAACATGCGAGCCGGCAAGGGCGGCCGGGCCTTGGTGACGTTCTGATGCGGCTGCGGCTGCGGCTGCGGCTGCGGCTGCGGCTGCGGCGCGTGAGTGGGGGCTGGTCGCGCAGCTCCCCGCGCCCCTGAAAGAGTCCGGACGCGCCCCGTGCTCGTAAGGGGCGCGGGGAACTGCGTGAGCAACCCCCACCCACCCCGGGCAAGAAATCCCTCCCCGAACTGATACCCGCACGACCGTTGACCTCCATACCGTCCGGTCAGTACGTTCCCGGGAACGTCCCCGCACCCACCGGAGTGTGCTCGTATGGACACCGCTCCCGTTTCCGCCCCCGTCACCACCTCCCCTCCCCAGAGCCACCGCAAAGTGGCCACCGCCGCGGCCCTCGCCTCGGCGGTGGAGTGGTACGACTACTTCGTCTTCGGCATAGCCGCCGCCCTCGTCCTGGGCGACCTCTACTTCCCGGCCGGCAGCTCCTCCGCAGGAGTCCTCGCCGCGTTCGCCACCTTCGCCGTCGGCTTCCTCGCCCGCCCCCTCGGCGGCGTCGTCGCAGGTCACCTCGGTGACAAGCGGGGCCGCAAGCCGATGCTGGTCCTGGCGCTGACCCTGATGGGCCTCGCCACCACCGGCATCGGCCTCCTCCCCACGTACGAGACGATCGGGATCGCCGCCCCGGTCCTGCTCGTCCTCCTCCGTGTCGCCCAGGGCGTCGCCGTCGGCGCCCAGTGGGGTGGCGCGATGCTGCTGGCCACCGAGTACGCCCCCGAGGGCAAGCGCGGGGTGTACGGCAGCTTCGTCCAACTCGGTGTCCCCATCGGCGTGGTGAGCGCCAACACGATGTTCCTCGTCGTGGGCGCGGCCACCAGCGACTCGGCCTTCGCCGCCTGGGGCTGGCGCGTGCCCTTCCTGGTCGGCCTGTTCGTCCTCGGCCTCGCCTGGTACATCCACCGCCATGTCGAGGAGACCCCCGAGTTCCGCGCGGCGGAAAGGGAATTGGCGGAGAAGGAGAAGGGCGAGAAGAGCTCCCCGCTCAGGACGATCCTGCGCGGACATCTCGGCACGGTCTTCCTGGCCGGCGGCTCCTTCGCCGTGAACACCGCGACCTTCTACATCCTCATCACCGGCGTCCTCGACTACACCACCCGCGAACTCGACATGAAGCGCAGCGCCGTCCTCGCGGTCTCCCTCTGCGTCAGCCTCACCCAGCTGGTGCTGATCCCCGCCGCCGCGGCCCTCTCCGACCGCGTCGGCAGGATCCGGATCTACGCGATCGGCGCGGCCGGCATCGCCCTGTGGGCCGTCCCGCTGTTCCTGCTCATCGACACCGGCTCCCTGCTGTGGCTCGCCGTCGGCACCTTCGTCGCCAGCTGCTTCCTCAGCATCATGTACGGGCCCCAGGCCGCCCTGTTCGCCGAGCTGTTCACCCCCGAGATGCGGTACACGGGTGCCTCCCTCGGCTACCAGATCGCCGCGGTGCTCGGCGGCGGCCTCGCCCCGTTCCTGATGGTCATCCTCCTGGAGGCCACCGGGACGTCCATGGCGGTGTCCGCGTACATCATCGGGCTCTCGGTGATCGCCCTCGTCTCGATCAAGATCCTCGCGGGGAGGGCGAGTTCACGAGCGGAGGATTAGGCCGGCTCGTCGCCGACGGCCCGGGTCGCGGCTCCGGAACCCCATCCGGGGCCGCGACCCCGAGGTGTTGGTGCCCGTGCGTGCGGTTCCCCGCCGCCTATCGGGGCCCGACCCGCTCGTACTGCTGCTCCAACCCGTCCAGCAGCGCCCGCAGCCCCACCTCGAACGCCCGCTCGTCGACCTTCTGCTGCTGCTCCGCCAGCAGGTGGGCCTGCCCGAGATGCGGGTAGTCGGCGGGGTCGTAGGCGCTCTCGTCGTCCACGAACCCCCCGGCGAACGACCCGATCGCGGACCCCATGATGAAGTACCGCATCAGCGCCCCGATGGACGTGGCCTGGGCCGCCGGCCACCCCGCCTCGACCATCGCCCCGAACACGACGTCGGCGACCCGCAGTCCCGCCGGACGGCGCCCGGGTCCCCGCGCGAGGATCGGCACGATGTTGGGGTGGTCGCGCAGCGCCGCCCGGTACGACACGGCCCAGTCGTGCAGCGCGGTCCGCCAGTCCCGCCCGTCCCGGAACATCGACAGGTCGACCTGCGCGCTCACCGAGTCGGCGACCGCCTCCAGGATCTGGTCCATGGTGCGGAAGTGGTTGTAGAGGGAGGGCCCGCTCACTCCGAGCTCCGCGGCGAGCCGCCGCGTGGAGACCGCCGCCAGCCCCTCCGCGTCCACCAGCGCCCGCGCCGTCTCCACGATGCGGTCGGTGCTCAACAGAGGCTTGCGTGGTCGGGCCATGGCGCACATAGTAGGGCTGCACCCTAAAACTAGCAGTGGTAATTAAATGGGGGACTGACGAGAGGCGGACCGTGTGAACCTGGAGCTCAGCGAGGAGCAGACCGCCGCGCGCCGGCTCGCGAGCGACTTCGTGGAGCGCGAGATCGCCCCGCACGTCATCGAGTGGGACCGCGCGGAGAACGTCGACCGGGCGATCGTGAAGAAGCTCGGCGAGGTCGGCTTCCTGGGGCTCACCGTCGACGAGGAGTACGGCGGCTCCGGCGGCGACCACCTGACGTACTGCCTGGTCACCGAGGAGCTCGGCCGCGGCGACTCCTCCGTGCGCGGCATCGTCTCCGTCTCCCTGGGGCTGGTCGCGAAGACGATCGCGGCCTGGGGCGACGAGGAGCAGAAGCGCCGCTGGCTGCCGGGGCTCACGGCGGGGGAGTACGTCGGCTGCTTCGGTCTCACCGAACCCGGCACCGGCTCGGACGCGGGCAACCTCGCCACCCGGGCGGTGCGCGACGGCGGCGACTACGTCATCGACGGCACCAAGATGTTCATCACCAACGGCACCTGGGCCGACGTCGTCCTCCTCTTCGCCCGCTCCACCGACGCCCCCGGCCACCGGGGCGTCTCCGCCTTCCTCGTCCCCACCGACACCCCCGGCCTGACCCGGCGCACCATCCACGGCAAGCTCGGCCTGCGCGGCCAGGCCACCGCCGAACTGGTCCTGGAGGACGTCCGCGTCCCTGCCTCCGCGATGCTCGGCCCCGAGGGCAAGGGGTTCACGGTCGCCATGTCCGCGCTCGCGAAGGGCCGGATGTCGGTGGCCGCCGGCTGCGTCGGCATCGCCCAGGCCGCGCTGGACGCGGCGGTCCGGTACGCGGGCGAGCGTGAGCAGTTCGGCAGGCCCATCGCCCACCACCAGCTCGTCCAGGAGCTCATCAGCGACATCGCGGTGGACGTCGACGCGGCCCGGCTGCTGACCTGGCGGGTCGCCGATCTCGTCGACCGGGGCCGGCCCTTCGCCACCGAGGCCAGCAAGGCCAAGCTCTTCGCCTCCGAGGCCGCCGTCCGCGCCGCGAACAACGCCCTTCAGGTCTTCGGCGGTTACGGCTACATCGACGAGTACCCGGCCGGAAAACTCCTGCGCGACGCCCGGGTGATGACCCTCTACGAGGGCACCAGCCAGATACAGAAACTGCTCATCGGGCGGGCGCTGACGGGCGTTTCGGCGTTCTGAGCCCGGCTCCGCGCTCGCCGCGGCCCAGGTGTGGGGCCGCGGCTCTGAGTACGCGGCACCGCCGGCTGAGTATCCCGACGGATGTGGTTCGCGCCACAACCGTCGAACCATGTCCCCATGAGTGAGACACCGGTCAAGCAGCAGAACACGGCGGCCTTCTACGGCCAGGCCGTCGCCTCGTTCGCCGTCGCCATGGCGGCCACGACCGTCGGCATCTACAACCTCGACGCCGACACCTGGGTCCGGGCCTTCCTGGCCATCGCGGTCCTCTACCTGGTGACCTCGTCCTTCACCCTGGCCAAGGTGATCCGTGACCGCCAGGAGGCCGGGCGGATCGTCAGCCGGGTCGACCAGGCCCGGCTGGAGAAGCTCCTCGCCGAGCACGACCCCTTCGAGAAGCTCTGAGGCCGGGCGCGACCCCCGGCGCGCGACCCCCGCCACCGAGGGGCACAGCCCTGAGCGGGCCTTCTAAGCGCCCGCTCACCTTCGGCGGTATGGTGGTGCCCAGCCATCGAAGGGACGAGCGAGCGATGAGTACGGCGGAGGAAACGGCGGGCGGCGAGCCGCAGCCGTGGGGCGAGGTCAGTCCGGAGGCGGCCCGGCGGCTGCTGATGGCCGCCGTGGAGGCCTTCGCCGAGCGTGGCTACCACGCGACGACGACCCGGGACATCGCGGGCCGCGCGGGGATGAGCCCCGCCGCGCTGTACATCCACTACAAGACCAAGGAAGAGCTGCTCCACCGGATCAGCCGCATCGGTCACGAGAAGGCCCTCGACGTCCTGCGGACGGCGGCCCGCTCCGAGGGCGGCCCGGCCGACCGGCTCGCCGAGGCCGTGCGCTCCTTCGTCCGCTGGCACGCGGGGCAGCACACCGTCGCCCGCGTCGTGCAGTACGAACTCGACGCCCTCGGCCCCGAGGCCCGCGCCGAGATCGTCGCCCTGCGCCGCGAGAACGACGCGGCCGTGCGCGGCATCATCGAGGACGGCGTCGCCTCGGGCGACTTCGACGTCCCCGACGTCCGCGGGACGACCGTCGCCATCCTCTCCCTCTGCATCGACGTGGCGCGCTGGTTCAACGTCAACGGCCCCCGCACCCCCGACGAGGTCGGCGCGCTCTACGCCGACCTCGTCCTGCGCATGGTGGGCGCGAAGAAGTGACTCCCGCGATCGGCCCCGCCTTCGAAACATTCGAAGGCCGGGGCCGTTGCTCTTGTGCCGTCCACTGACCTTTTGGCGGATTGTCGCTGGTGTGGAGCGCGAATGTTTCGGGGTCGGTGCCGAATGTATTGACAGTTGGCAGGGGCAGGCCAACACTCCCGGGGTGACAGGGCAATCCACGAGCCCGAGGAGGACGCGAGCGTATGGACGACGCACCCGCACCCACTCCCACCCCGCCCCCGAGCCGCAGGCTCTTCATGAGCGGTGTCTGCGCGACCGCGATGGCCGCGGCGACCACGCTGGCCCTGCCCGGCACGGCCCGCGCGGACACGGTGGTCACCAGCAATCAGACCGGCAGCAACAACGGCTTCTACTACTCCTTCTGGACCGACGCCCCGGGCACGGTCTCCATGACCCTGGCCTCCGGCGGCACCTACCGGACCTCCTGGCGCAACACCGGCAACTTCGTCGCCGGCAAGGGCTGGAGCAACGGCTCCCGCAGGACGGTGACCTACTCGGGCTCCTTCAGCCCGTCCGGCAACGCCTATCTGACCCTCTACGGCTGGACGGCCAGTCCGCTCGTCGAGTACTACATCGTCGACAACTGGGGCACCTACCGGCCCACGGGCGCGTACAAGGGCACGGTCACCAGCGACGGCGGCACGTACGACATCTACCGGACCACGCGCTACAACGCCCCCTCCGTCGAGGGCACCCGCACCTTCGACCAGTACTGGAGCGTCCGCCAGCAGAGGCGGACCGGTGGCAGCATCACCACCGGCAATCACTTCGACGCCTGGGGCCGTGCCGGAATGCCACTGGGCAACTTCCGCTACTACATGATCATGGCGACGGAGGGCTATCAGAGCAGCGGCAACTCCAGCATCACGGTCGGCGGTTGACGATGACCGCTCCGTTCCCGGCCCAGCCGTCGGCACGTCCGTCGGCGCGGCCCTCCCGACACCGGTCCCTACATTCCCTGGTGGCGCTCCCGGCCGCCGTCGTGATGGCCGCCGTGGGCGCCCTCACCGCCGGCGCCGCGGCACCGGCGGGGGCCGCCGGGGCCGTCGCCTGCAACGGGTACGTCGGACTCACCTTCGACGACGGCCCGACCGGCAACACCTCGGCCCTGCTCAACTCGCTGCGGCAGAACGGGCTGCGGGCCACCATGTTCAACACGGGCCAGAACGCGGCGGCCAACCCCGCCCAGGTTCGCGCCCAGGTCTCCGCCGGGATGTGGGTGGCCAACCACAGCTACACGCACCCGTATCTGACCCGGCTCTCCACGGCGCAGATCGACTCGGAGCTCGCCCGCACCCAGCAGGCCGTGGCGAACGCGGGCGGCGGCACTCCGCAGTTGTTCCGGCCGCCGTACGGGGACACCAACGCGACGGTGAAGTCCGTCGCGGCCAGGCGCGGCCTGACCGAGATCCTGTGGAACGTCGACTCGCAGGACTGGAACAACGCCAGCGCGGACGCGATCGTGCAGTCCGTCGGCCGGCTCACCAACGGGCAGGTCATCCTCATGCACGACGGGCCCGCGAACACGCGTGCGGCGATCCCGCGCATCGCGCAGACGCTGGCCGCCCGCGGTCTGTGCTCCGGGCGGATCTCGCCCCAGACCGGACGCGCCGTGGCGCCCTGAGCCCGGTGACGGTGGTCCGCCCCGGCGGGCAATGCCCGACCGGTGCGCACAGCAGTACCCGTGGCGCGGCGGATTCTCGACTCCGCCGCGCCACATCACGGGCTGGGCGAAGCCGCGTCACCGGCTCTGCAGCGCCCCGGCGCCCGCTCAGAAGTAGTAGCGCGACACGGACTCCGCCACGCACACCGGCTTCTCCCCGCCCTCGCGCTCCACGACGACCGCGGCCGTGACCTGGACGCCGCCGCCGGCCTCCGTGACGTCCTGGAGGGTCGCGGTGGCGCGCAGCCGGGAACCGACCGGCACCGGCGCCGGGAAGCGGACCTTGTTCGTGCCGTAGTTGACGCCCATCCTGACGTTGTCGACCTTGAGGATCTGCGGCACGAGCAACGGCAGCAGGGACAGGGTCAGATAGCCGTGGGCGATGGTCGTCCCGAAGGGCCCGGCCGCCGCCTTCTCCGGGTCCACGTGGATCCACTGGTGGTCACCGGTGGCCTCGGCGAAGAGATCGATCCGCTTCTGGTCGACCTCCAGCCAGTCGCTGTACCCCAGCGACTCGCCCACCGCCGCCTTCAGCTCCTCGGCGGACGTGAAGATCCTCGGCTCTGCCATGTCTCGGCCTCCCTGCTCCCGATGTCTAAGCGACTGCTTAGCATGGTCGGCCGCACGATCCCTGTCAACGGACCGTGACCCTTTCGGGTATGGGTAGGCTCGGAGGGGTGCCCCAGATCCCTGAGAAGATCCACGAGTTGACCGTCGGCCAGCTGTCGGCCCGTAGCGGTGCCGCCGTCTCCGCGCTGCACTTCTACGAGTCCAAGGGGCTGATCAGCAGCCGCCGCACCTCGGGCAACCAGCGCCGCTACAGCCGGGACACCCTGCGCCGGGTGGCCTTCGTCCGGGCCGCGCAACGCGTCGGCATCCCGCTCGCCACGATCCGCGAGGCACTCGCCGAACTGCCCGAGGAACGCACCCCGAACCGCGAGGACTGGGCCCACCTCTCCGAGGCCTGGCGGTCCGAACTGGACGAACGGATCAAGCAGCTGAACCGGCTGCGCGACCACCTCACCGACTGCATCGGCTGCGGCTGTCTGTCCCTGGACACCTGTGTGCTCTCCAACCCCGACGACGTCTTCGGTGAGCGGCAGAGCGGTTCCCGCCTCCTGGTCGAGCGCCGCACGACCGAACGGCGCGAACCCGGGAGCTGACAGGGCGGCTCCCGGGTTCGCGCCGGGCGTCACTCGTACTCCGTGCCGCCCTTACGGGTCAGGTACGCCGGGCTGACCGCCTTGGCGACGGCCCGCCCGCCGGTCACGGGGCTGTACCGCTCGGTGACCGGCCGGATCACGACCCCCTCGCGCAGGTGCAGTTCGCGCCCGGAGACGGTCTCCCGTCCTTCGGCCACCTCCAGGACGAGGTCCGCTGCGTACGGACCCTCGTACAGCCGTGGCACCAGCGGCAGTTCGCCGTCGAGCAGCGCGGACAGCTCCGCGGAGTCCAGCCAGCGGACCCGGCCGTCGATGTCCGCGCAGACGTCGAACACGGCGTACCCGAGGGTGTCGCGGCGGCCGTCCGCGCCGTACGTCAGGTCCTGCACCCCGGCGCCGTAGACCTCGCCGAAGATCCCGATCCGCCGCGCGCCGAGCCGCTCGGCGAGCCGGGCGGCGGTCTCGCCCACCCGGTGGCCCTGGACGGCGCGCCAGTACAGATTGCGCGGATCCTCCTTCAGGGCGAGGGACTTCGAACCGAAGCCCTTCGAGGACACCAGCACCCGGCCGTCCTCGGCCAGATACGTGACCAGGCAGGCCGTGCCGTGCAGCTTCTCCGTCAGGACGACCGGTTCGCCGGGCGTGAAGATGCCGGGGTGGCGCTGGATGTTCTCGATGTCGACCCAGGGCAGCAGATCCGGCGCCGACTCGACCTCGCCGCTCATCGTGGGCGGGATCGACGGCACCCATTTGACGATGCCGAGCCGCTCCGCGAAGTCCGTGCCGTCGGTGACGGCGGCCCTCAGATCGACGTCCGCGAGGGCCCGTGGGCGGCAGACGATGCCCTGCGACAGCTCGCCCCGCAGCCGTACCGCCTTCACCCGGTCCGAGTTGCCTCCCGCCAGCCGGCCGGTGAGTCCCAGTTCCTCGATCAGCGGCGCGGGGAGCACGGACTGCTCCGGGATGTACACGGCGGTGTCACCGGTGCGGTACGCCCCCTTCGCCACGACGGCCCGGTACAGGCCCACCTGGGCCAGTTCGAGCGCGTCGGCGTTCGGGTGTTCGTGGATCGTCAGCACTTCGGCGGTGACGCGCAGCGTCGACATCGGCCTCTCCTCGTTCCTGGGACTCAGGGCTGTCTCATCGCCCCCAACTGTCCGCACGGGAAAGGGGTGGAGCGAGCGGATTTCGCCCTGGTAAGAGCGCGCCCCGCACGCGCCGGGCGCCACCCGTGCCGTGCCGCGCGCACGCCACGGAGTGCAACCGCTTTCGTGGCAACGGTGTCATGGACACGGAGGGGTGGCGCGGCGCGTCCCCCGGGCATTGACACGGCAAGGGCACAGCAGGGCGAGGAGCGCCGATGAGCGTCGTCATCTGTTCGCTGAAGTGGGAGAAGGCCCACTCGGGGACGCAGCGGATCACCTACGACTCGGACGGCTACCATCTGGTGCGCTTCCCGTACGAGGCTACCGAGGAGTCGTACGACCCCTGGAAGATGCACGACCCGGCGAACGGCGGTGGCGCCGCCGCGAAGTTCCCCGACCCGCGCTCAGGACTGATCTGGCCCAGCCATGACGGCTGGGGCGTGCTGTCGGCGATGGTGTTCTGGGAGGCGGACGCCAGGACGCTGGAGTACCGCACCCGTTTCGTGCGCGATCCCCTGAACCTGACCAAGAAGAAGTACGACTCCACGGGCACGACGGACAGCGTGCGCACCCGGGGCGGCCAGTACCGGACCTGCGTGTGGCAGATGTTCGTGCACAAGGGCATGCCGCTGGGCCTGAAGATATCCGCGCGGGGGGCGGGGGACACCAGGCGGGCCACGGCGATCACCCTCGCCGAGTTCAAGCTCGCCATCCACACGGACGTCAAGAAGCCGTAGCCGTCACGCGGTACCGGAACGGAACCTCGTCGACCACACATGCACGGGGGTGCGGCATCCCCGGCGCACCCCCGCCGCGCTAGGCCGAGACCAGCAGTCGCCCGCGCCTGGACTCCGCCAGGGCCTCGGGAGTGAGTACCGGTCGTGGCACCACGATTCCGCACTCCGTGCAGACCGGGCCCGAGGACGGTTCATGGGCCAGGTCGTACATCCAGACGAGGCGCTCGCCCTCGCACACCGGGCAGGTCGAGCCCGGTTCGCGCTCCAGCGCGGCGATGAGCCGGCGCAGCACCTCCGCCAGTGGTTCCCGGGGGTGGACCTTCGGGTCGTCGCACCACGCGACACCGAAACCGCCCCAGGTCAGCCGGTGCCAGTCGTCGACACTGCCCGGCCTGCGCAGCCCGTCGTACTTCTCCTTCTTGCGGCGCCGCGCGAACTGCACCTCGTAGTCGAGCCAGACGGAGCGGGCCTCTTCCAACTCCTCCAGTGCGGCCACGAGCCGCGCCGGGTCGGGGTTGCGGTCCTCGGGGCCGAAGCCGGCCCGCGAGCACAAGTGGTCCCACGTCGCCCGATGCCCGTAGGGGGCGAACCTCTCAAGGCACTTGCGCAGTGAATACCGCCGCAGTGCCAGATCGCACCTGGGATCTCGCACCTGTCTTGCCAGACTCCGGAAACCGGCCATCGCCCTGCACCTCCGTCACACCTGCACCTGAACTTCGGTCACTTCGGCGTCGTCGTCGGGACGTCGTCGAATAGACGTATCGACACGCGATTCGGCTCCATCCGATTTCCGATGACCTCCATAAGTCGTCTCCTGGGTCGTTCACGGACCGCTCCTGTCTTCGTCCGACTGTCTCTGACTTCTTCTCGCGCTCTTGTTGAGCTTCTTCTTGGGCTTACGACTACTTCTGAGTACCTGTTCACGCTGTCCGTCACCTGTGTGCCCGCGGTGTTCCGGAAAACGTGACGCATGTTCATCTTCAAAGTCGGGGATACCGGCGGTAACATCCCGCCCACCCCTGTCAGGAGGAGCTGCCATGCCCTGGCGCACCCCACGCACCTCACGCAACGCACCGGACAGACTGAGAACTCCCCGCAGATTCCCGGAGTTCCTCAAGGCCGCCTCCCTATGCGCACTGGTTGCCGGTCTTTTGTCGCCTCTTTCCCCGGCTTCCCCGGCGGCGGCCGCCGACACCGGCGCCGTACGGGCGGCGGCGGCCGCGACCGACCACTGCGGCGGACAGTGCTCCGACATCCTGCCGCCCGGCCAGAACGGCAACGCCACCCTCGCCCAGATCCTCCTCAACCAGGCGTTCGGCTCCATGCCGGAGAACGCGAGCAACCAACTCGGCCCCTACAACAACCTGGCCACCGGCTACCCGGGCCTCACCAACTCCACCATCAACACCTTCTTCAACGACGCCTCCTTCGGCGTCGCCTCCGACCAGGTCGCCTCCACCCTGAGGCCGGCCGGCCGCACCGACGTCACGATCGTCCGCGACAAGAAGACCGGTGTACCGCACATCACGGGCACCACCCGCTACGGCACCGAGTTCGGCGCCGGCTACGCCGCCGCCCAGGACCGGCTGTGGCTGATGGACGTCTTCCGCCACGTCGGCCGGGGCAAGCTGACCCCGTTCGCGGGCGGCGCCCCGTCCAACCAGGGCCTGGAGCAGGAGTTCTGGCGCCACGCCCCCTACACCGAGGCCGATCTGCAGGCCCAGATCGACAAGGCCGTGGCCGCCAACGGCGAGCGCGGGCAACTGGCCCTGGCCGACGTCAACGCCTACGTCGCCGGCATCAACGCCTACATCGACGCCTCCGACAGCGGCCGTTACTTCCCCGGCGAGTACGTCCTGACCGGCCACAAGGACTCCATCACCAACGCCGGCACCATAGAGAAGTTCAAGCCCACCGACCTGGTCGCCCTGGCCTCCGTCATCGGCGCCCTCTTCGGCTCCGGGGGCGGCGGCGAGGTCAACAATGCCCTCTCCCTGCTGGCCGCCCAGGAGAAGTACGGCGTCACCGAGGGCACCAAGGTCTGGGAGTCCTTCCGCGAGCGCAACGACCCCGAGGCGGCCCTCACCGTCCACGACGGCAGCTTCCCGTACGCCACCAAACCCGCGGACCCGCAGGGCATGGCCCTCCCCGACGACGGCACGGTCGCCGAGGAACCCCTCGTGTACGACCGCACCGGCAGCGCGGCCACGTCGGCCTCCACGAGCCTGTCCGCCAAGGCCACCGACAGCGCCCTCAGCTCCGCCCGGCGCGGCATGTCCAACGCGCTCGTCGTCAGCGGCGAGCACACCGCGAGCGGACACCCCGTCGCCGTCTTCGGCCCGCAGACCGGTTACTTCGCCCCGCAGTTGCTCATGCTCCAGGAGATCCAGGGCCCGGGCATCAGCGCCCGCGGCGCCTCCTTCGCGGGCCTGAGCATGTACGTCGAACTGGGCCGGGGCCAGGACTACGCCTGGAGCGCCACCACCTCCGGTCAGGACATCATCGACGCGTACGCGGTCGAGCTGTGCCAGGACGACGTCCACTACCTCTACCACGGCACCTGCACGGCCATGGAGAAGGTCGAGCAGACCAACGCCTGGAAGCCCACCACCGCCGACTCCACCCCGGCGGGTTCGTACCGCATGCAGGTCTGGCGCACCAAGTACGGCCCCGTGACACACCGCGCCACGGTCGACGGCAAGAAGGTCGCCTACACCACCCTGCGCTCCTCGTACCTGAACGAGGCCGAGTCGATCATCGGCTTCCAGATGCTGAACGACCCGGACTACGTCAAGGGTCCCGAGAGCTTCCAGAAGGCCGTCCAGAACATCAACTACACCTTCAACTGGTTCTACGCCGACTCCACCCACACCGCGTACTACAACAGCGGTGACAACCCGGTGCGCGCCACGAGCGTCGACCCCGAGTTCCCGGCCTGGGCCCGGTCCGCGTACGAGTGGCGGGGCTGGAACCCGACCACCAACACCGCCGACTACACCCCGCCCGCCGAGCACCCCAACTCCATCGACCAGGACTACTACATCTCCTGGAACAACAAGCAGGCCGCCGACTACACCGCCGCCCCCTGGGGCAACGGCTCCGTCCACCGGGGCAACCTCCTCGACGACCGGGTGAAGAGGCTGGTCGCCGCGGGTGGCGTCACCCGGGCCTCCCTGACGAAGGCCATGGCCGAGGCGGGCCTCGCCGACCTGCGGGCCGAAAACGTCGTCCCCGACCTGCTCAAGGTCATCAACAGCAGCACGGTCACGGACTCCGCCGCCGCGGCGGCGGTCACCAAGCTCCAGACCTGGGTGACGTCCGGCTCGAAACGCACGGAGACCTCCGCCGGTTCCAAGACCTACGCCCACGCCGAGGCGATCCGCATCCTGGACGCCTGGTGGCCCCTGCTGGTGAAGGCCGAGTTCGAACCCGGCCTCGGCACCGACCTGTACGGCGCCATCACCGCCAACCTGCCCATCGACGAGTCCCCGTCCGCCGCGCACGGCCCCACCGGATCCCACGCCGGCAGTTCTTTCCAGTACGGCTGGTGGAGCTACGTCGACAAGGACATCCGCGCGGTGCTGGGCGAGACGGTGCGGGGCCCGCTGGCGAACACGTACTGCGGCGGCGGCAGTCTCAGCGCCTGCCGCACCCTCCTGATCAACACCCTCAAGGAGGCGGCCGGCAAGACCGCCGCGCAGGTCTACCCCGGCGACGCGAACTGCTCGGCCGGCGACCAGTGGTGCGCCGACTCGATCATCCAGCGGACCCTGGGCGGCATCAAGCACAACAAGATCAGCTGGCAGAACCGGCCGACCTACCAGCAGGTCGTGGAGTTCACCTCACACCGGTGAGCGACGCCCCGTACCGGCGCCACCGGTGCGGGGCGGTGTGCACGCCGGTGAGAGCCGGTGAACGCGTGACGGCGGCGGGCCCGGATCAGGCGACACGGCCCGCCGCCAGCACCACCCGGGCCAGCTCACGGTGGCAGATGTCGCTGTGGGCCCCGGACGGCGCGCCGCCGCGCCGCACCACGGCCGAGGCGTCGACGTTCACGCACCCCGTCGCCGGCAGCCGTGCCTTGAGCGCGTCGGCCAGCTCGAACGACCGCGTCCCCTTGACCGCCTGCACCCCGCCGTAGCCGAGGGCGCCCCACTTCCTGCCCAGCACGCTGTTCACGCTCAGGCCCAGTACCGTGCGCGCGTCGCCCGCCATCCGGGAGGCCAGCGGGTAGATCGTGCCGAGCGCCGAGTCGTGCCTGGAGTGGCAGCACACCAACGGGCCGTCGATCCGCTTGTGCTGCCCGTTCAGTACCCCGCTCGCCCGTTCGTCGTGCGGCAGCCGGGACGCGAACGCGTAGTGCGAGAAGGCCGCCTGAAGGAGCGTCACCGATTTCACGGACCGCACACCCTCCGGCAGCCCGCGCAGCGCGAACGACACCAGACGGGCGCCGAAACTGTGCCCGACGAGGTGCACCCGCACGTCCGGCGAGGTCTCCGCGAGCTGTCCGAGCAGCCGCCCGAGCCCTCGCTCACCGACCGTTCCGGCCCGCCGCTTCATCGCGAAGTAGGTGGCCTGACGCAGGAGTTCGTGCGCGCCGTCCCACGCCTGGGGAGGGGTGACGGCGGCCCCGGTCGGCACACCCGGGGTCTCGACCTCCGCCAGCGCGGCCGCGAAGTCCGCGCACACCGTCGCCGTGTCCCCGCACAGCATCCCGGGTGTGCCCTCCGGCGCACCCGCCGCGACGGTGTCCGCCGTGAACGCGTCCTGCGGCGCCCGTGGCTCCACCTCGACCAGCAGGCGTACGAGCCGTCCGAACTCCTCCAACGAGGCGCCCTCGTCCGGCCGTCGCTCCAGCAGCCGGGCGAGCTGTTCGACGACGGTGGCCCGCCCGGGGAAGACCTCCGCCAGCGCGTGCCGGGTGTTCTTGTCGAGCGCCGGGCGACCGGGCGCGAGGGCGGGCACCGGCCTGAAGTCCGGGATCGGCTCGTCCGAGAACCGCATAGAGGGCCACAGCACGCCGACGTACCCCAGCCTCGCGGTCGGCGCGAGCACCGGGAACGGCTCGAAGAAGCGGCTGTAGTGCCCGGTCGCGCCGGACCGGTCACTGTTCCAGCCGTGCGCGAAGACGACCAGATCCGCCACCCCGCGCCCGCCGACCCCGGTGAGCAGCCGGTCCCGCTGACCGGTGTCCACGTCCCCGTCCGCGTCGAAGGTCAGTTCCCAGTAGGGAGTCACGCTCATTTCCGGAACCGCCATGACGAGCCCCCTTCGGCCCCCGTTGGTGGTGCGCTCAGGCGCATGGTCCTGCCAACGGCGAAAGATGGCCATACGTCACGTACGGCCGGACTCGTGATCCGAACGTCCGGCTAGCGGTAGAGCAGATACTCCTTGCGCACCCTGCGGAACGCGGCCAGTTCCTCCTGCCAGCCGGCCACGACCTCGTCCGTGTCCGCGCCCGCGTCGATCATCGTCCGCACCCGCGCCGAACCGGTCAGCTTGTCGATCCAGTTGTCCGGTCGCCAGGCGAAGCCGCTCCACACCTTCCTGGCGGTCACCAGAAGGCCGATCCCCGTGCGCACCGGGTCGTACGCGGCCCGGTCGTGGACATGGATCTGCACACCCCCGATGGTCCTGCCCTGGAACTTGGAGAACGTCGGCGCGAAGTACGCCTCCCTGAAGTGTGCGCCGGGCAGACCGAGTTCGTTCGCGGCGGCCGCCCACCGTCGGTCGATCCCCTCCGCGCCGAGCAGCTCGAACGGCCGGGTGGTGCCCCGTCCCTCGGACAGGTTCGTCCCCTCGAACAGACACGTCCCGGAGTACACGAGCGCGGTGTCCGGCGTCGGCATGTTCGGGCTCGGCGGCACCCACGGCAGCCCGGACGCGTCGTGGAACCGCGACCGCTTCCACCCCGACATCAGTACGGTCTCCAGCGGTACCGGCGCGGTGAGGAACTCGCCGTTGAACAGCCGGGCCAGCTCCGCCACCGTCATCCCGTGCGCCTGCGCGATGGGCTGCCGCCCGACGAACGTCGCGAACTCCTTGTGCAGCACGGGCCCTTGGGCGCTGCGCCCGGTCACCGGGTTCGGCCGGTCCAGCACGACGAAACGCTTCCCGGCCAGCTGGGCCGCCTCCATGCAGTCGTACAGCGTCCAGATGTACGTGTAGAAGCGGGCGCCCACGTCCTGGATGTCGAAGACGACCGTGTCCACGCCGGAGGCGGTGAAGATGTCCGCGAGGGGGCGGCCGCTCTTCTGGTACGTGTCGTACACGGGCAGTCCCGTCGCCGGGTCGTCGTGGCGGCCCTCGGAGCCGCCGGCCTGGGCGGTGCCGCGAAAGCCGTGCTCGGGGCCGAAGACGGCCCTGAGGTCCACGCGGTCGTCGGCGTGCATCACGTCGACGATGTGGCGGGCGTCGCGGGTGACGCCGGTCGGGTTGGTGACGATGCCGACCTTCTGGCCGCCGAGGATCTTGTAGCCGTCCCCGGCCAGACGCTCGAAGCCGGTGCGCAGCCGTTGGCGGGTTGCCTCGGCCGGGGGTGCGGTGGTGAGGCCGGCGGTGGAGGCGCTGGCGGTGGCCGCCGTGGCCGTGGAGGCGGCGAGGAAGGTGCGGCGGGAGAGGTGCATGGGGGTGACCTCCGTCATCGCTGAGCGGTGTTATGGGCAGGCTAAGCGCTTCCGCGGCTGGTTTGTCGTCCGCGGGACGTGTGGGGCTGGTCGCGCCCACGCGGCGGAGCCGCAAATGTCACAGCCCCGCGCCCCTGACGGGGCGGGGGTCGGTGGCACCCTTCCTCTCGACATACCGACCGGTTAGTCTGACCGTCTTGGTGGACTGATTCTTGATACGTCGCGTCGAAGGAGACCGATCGTGGGAGCCGTGCAGGGTGCTGGTGTGGTCGTCACGGGAGCCGGTGGTGGGATCGGGGCCGCGCTGGCGCGGCGGTTCGCGGCGGAGGGGGCCCGGGTCGTCGTGAACGACCTGGACGGGGACCGGGCGAAGGCCGTGGCCGACGAGATCGGCGGGATCGCGGTGCCCGGGGACGCCTCGGCGATCGTCCCGGCGGCGCGTGACGCGCTCGGCGGGACCGTGGACGTGTACTGCGCCAACGCCGGGCTCGCCTCCGGGGGGACCGAGGCCGCCGACGAGAAGGTGTGGGCGCTCGCCTGGGACGTCAACGTGATGGCGCACGTCCGGGCGGCCCACGAGCTGCTGCCGGCGTGGCTGGAGCGCGGCAGCGGGCGTTTCGTGTCCACGGTCTCGGCGGCGGGCCTGCTGACGATGATCGGCGCCGCGCCCTACAGCGTCACCAAGCACGGGGCGTACGCCTTCGCCGAGTGGCTGTCCCTCACCTACCGCCACCGGGGCGTCAAGGTGCACGCGATCTGCCCGCAGGGGGTGCGCACCGACATGCTGACGGCCTCCGGCAGCGCGGGCGACCTGGTGCTCGCGCCGACCGCGATCGAGCCCGAGGACGTGGCCGACGCGCTCTTCGAGGGCATCGAGAAGGACCGCTTCCTGATCCTGCCGCACCCCGAGGTGGCCGCCTACTACCAGGCCAGGGCGGCCGACCCGGACCGCTGGCTGACGAACATGAACCACATCCAGCAGAAGTGGGAGACCACGGGCTGACCGCCCTGCCCGGCGGACGGGCGCCGGAGAGTGGGATGATCCTCCGGCGGGAGCGCCCGATTCCGCCCGATCGGGAACCGGTCGAGGCCGGACGGGCGACCAGTAGGCGACGACAGAACCTCGGAAGGCAGGTGGCGGCAGTGCCCAGGACGACGGACGGAGACGGTACGCCCGTCCCGCAGCGGCTGCTGGCCGCCGCCACCCGGCTCTTCGCCGAGCGGGGGTACGACCGCACCTCCGTGCAGGAGATCGTCGAGGCCGCGGGTGTCACCAAGGGCGCGCTCTACCACTACTTCGGCTCCAAGGACGACCTGCTGCACGAGGTGTACGCGCGCGTGCTGCGGATCCAGCAGGAGCGGCTGGACGCGTTCGCGGGGGCCGACGCGCCGGTGGAGGAGCGGTTGCGGGGGGCCGCGGCGGACGTCGTCGTCACCACCATCGACAACCTCGACGACGCGATGATCTTCTTCCGTTCGATGCACCACCTGAGCCCCGAGAAGAACAAGCAGGTCCGCGCGGAGCGCCGCCGCTACCACGAGCGCTTCCGGGCGCTCGTGGAAGAGGGCCAGGAGACCGGGGTCTTCTCCAAGGCGACCCCGGCGGACCTGGTCGTCGACTACCACTTCGGCTCGGTCCACCACCTGTCGACGTGGTACCGCCCCGACGGCCCGATGACCCCACAGGAGGTCGCGGACCACCTGGCGGACCTCCTGCTGAGAGCACTGCGCCCGTAGGGCGCCTCATGGCTCGGGGCCGCCCTGTCTCGTGGGCGGGTGCGGGTGAGTGGGGCTTCTCGCGCAGTTCCCCGCGCCCCTAAAAGACCAGGCCCTGCGGGCCTAAAAGACCAGGGCCCGGCGGCCTTGAGAGGCGACGGGGCTGCGGGTTGAAAAGCACGGGGCGCAGCCCCTGCTTTTCAGGGGCGCGGGGAACTGCGCGACCAGCCCCCACTCACCCGCACCCGCCCACGAAACCCGCACCCCCGAGCTACAAGGCGCCCCGCCCTCACACGTACCGCTTCAGCTCCCGCCGGGCCAGCGACCGCTGATGCACCTCGTCCGGCCCGTCCGCGATCATCAGCGTCCGCGCCCCCGCGTACAGCTCGGCCAGCGGGAAGTCCTGGCTGACACCCCCCGCTCCGTGCAGCTGGATCGCCCGGTCGATGATGTCCACGACCGTCCGAGGCGTGGCGATCTTGATCGCCTGGATCTCCGTATGGGCCCCCTTGTTGCCCACCGTGTCCATCATCCAGGCCGTCTTCAGCACCAGCAGCCGCAGCTGCTCGACGGCGACCCGCGCGTCGGCGATCCAGTTGTGCACCACGCCCTGCTGCGCCAGCGCCTTGCCGAAGGCCTCCCGGGCCACCGCCCGCCGGCACATCAGCTCGATCGCCCGCTCGGCCATCCCGATGAGCCGCATGCAGTGGTGGATGCGCCCCGGACCCAGCCGTGCCTGCGCGATGGCGAACCCGCCGCCCTCCTCGCCGATCAGGTTCGACGCCGGCACCCGCGCGCCCTCGAAGATCACCTCGGCGTGACCGCCGTGGTAGTGGTCCTCGTACCCGAAGACCCGCATCGCCCGCTGCACGGTGACACCCGGGGTGTCGCGCGGAACCAGGATCATCGACTGCTGACGCCGGATGTCGGCGCCGTCCGGGTCCGTCTTGCCCATCACGATGAAGATCTGGCAGTCGGGGTTCATGGCCCCGGAGATGTACCACTTGCGTCCGGTGACGACGTAGTCGTCGCCGTCGCGCTCGATCAGCGTGGTGATGTTGGTGGCGTCGGAGGAGGCCACCTCGGGCTCGGTCATCGCGAACGCCGACCGGATCTCACCGGCGAGCAACGGCTCCAGCCACTGCTTGCGCTGGGCCTCGTCACCGAACTGGCTGAGCACCTCCATGTTGCCGGTGTCGGGCGCGGCGCAGTTCAGCGCGGTCGGCGCCAGCTGCGGGGACCGGCCGGTGATCTCGGCGAGCGGCGCGTACTGGAGGTTGGTGAGCCCCGCGCCGTACTCGGAGTCGGGCAGGAAGAGGTTCCACAGGCCCTGCCTGCGGGCCTCGGCCTTGAGCTCCTCCACCACGGCCGGTGTGTCCCACGGCGAGGCCAGCTCGGCCCGCTGCTCCTCGGCCACGGCTTCCGCCGGGTACACGTACTCGTCCATGAAGGCGAGGAGCTTGGCGCGCAGCTCCTCCGTACGCGCGTCGAATGCGAAATCCATGGGGATCAGCCCTCCTGGGAGCCGGTACGAAGAGTCGTCAGGCCGTGTTCGATGAAGACGGGGACCAGGTCGCCGATGCGGTCGAAGCCGCGGCCGACCGTCTGGCCGAGGGTGTACCGGTAGTGGATGCCCTCCAGGATCACGGCGAGCTTGAACCACGCGAACGCCGTGTACCAGGACACCGAGGAGACATCGCGGCCCGAGCGCGCCGCGTACCGCTCGACGATCTCGCTCGGATCCGGGTGCCCGGCGGCCGCCGCGGTCGTCGAGACGGGGGAGTCGGGGGTGGCCAGCGGCACGCTGTACATCACCAGCAGGCCCAGGTCGGTGAGGGGATCGCCGAGCGTGGACATCTCCCAGTCGAGGATCGCCTTGATCGCGTCGTCGTCGCCGAGCAGCACGTTGTCGAGGCGGTAGTCGCCGTGGATGACCGTCGCGGCGGGGGAGCGGGGGAGCCGGCGGCCCAGTGTCGCGTGGAGTTCGTCGATGCCGGGCAGCTCGCGGTTGCGGGACGCGTCCAGCTGCTTGCCCCAGCGCCGCAGCTGTCGGTCCAGGAAGCCCTCCGGGCGCCCGAAGTCGGCGAGGCCCACCCCGGCCGGGTCCACCGCGTGCAGTTCGACCAGGGTGTCGACCAGGCCCAGCACGGCGGCCCGGGTGCGCTCCGGCCCCAGCGGGGCCAGCTGCTCGGCGGTGCGGTACGGGGTGCCCTCGACGAAGTCCATGACGTAGAAGGGCGCGCCGAGCACGTTCTCGTCCTCGCAGAGCAGGACGGGACGCGGCACGGGCACGTCCGTCGGGTGCAGTGCGCTGATCACGCGGTGCTCGCGCTTCATGTCGTGCGCGGTCGCCAGCACATGGCCCAGCGGCGGCCGCCGTACGACCCACTTCGCGGTGCCGTCCGTGACCTCGTACGTCAGGTTCGACCGCCCGCCCTCGATGAGCCGGCCGGTGAGCGGGCCGCTCACGAGTCCGGGCCGCTCGGCGTCGAGCAGGGCGCGGAGCCGGTCGGGGTCGAGACCTGGCGGGTGGTCTGGGTGCATCATCGCTCCTACACGCGAACGCGTTCTACCGGGACCCGTCTCATGATGCCGACCGGTCGGTATGTCGTCCAGTGGGTGGCACGAAAGTGATCGGTGTCTCCACGGGATCCGGCCGGAGACGCCCGGATCCCGGAACGAACCGCGCGACCCTCACGCGTGGCAGGTCATCATCTCCCCGCCGTTGAGGGTCGCCATGTCCATGAACCCGGCGAACGGGTCGACGCCCTCGCCCTCCGGCTCCCCGTCCAGCTCGGCGTAGGCCCGCCGCAGGTTCGCCACCAGCCGCTCGCTCTCCGGCAGCGCGGCGTACTCCCCGAGATCCGTGCTCCGCGCCGCCTCCAGCGGGGTGAGCCCGGCCGCGCGCGACTTCTCGGCGACCTCGGCCACGAACCGCGTGTACCGCTCGGCCCGGTCGAACGCCGACGGGTCGGTCACCGGCCCGTGCCCGGGGACGACGGTCTCGGCGCCCAGCTCGCGCAGCAGCGCCAGCGCCCGCAGCGAACCGCTCAGCGACCCCATGAGGAAGAACGGCGTCCCGCCCTCGAAGACCAGGTCCCCCGCGAAGAGCACCCGGCGGTGCGGCAGCCACACCACCGAGTCGCCGACGGTGTGCGGTACGCCCGGGTGGATGACCTGTGCCTCGATGTCCCCGACATGCAGCGTCACCCGGTCGTCGTACGTCAGGTCCGCGCCCTGGATGCTCACGTCCCCGAAGTCGGTCCGCGGCCAGAGCAGGTGGAGGTGCTGTCCGCTTGCGAGGGCCTCGCGGCGGCAGGCCGAGTGCGAGACGAGGGTGGCGGCCGGCGTGAAGAAGCCGTTGCCGTAGGTGTGGTCGCCGTGGTGGTGGGTGTTGACCAGGAGGCGGGGCCTGGGGACCCCGGTCGCGTCGAGCGCGGCGCCCAGCGCGCGGGTCCGGCGCTCCGTCGCCGCGGTGTCCACGAGCAGGGTGGAGGTGCCGTCACTGACGAAACCCGAGTTGTTCAGACACCAACCGCCGTCCGGCTGCACGTACGCGTACACGTCGCTCGCGAGTTCGACGGTGTACGGCTCTTCCGCGGTCACGGTGACCCCCTTCATCCCCCGGATCGTCGCCAACTGGTGGTCAGAGCCTGCCAGTCGGCCACGATCCGGTGGCATCCGGGGGTCCGGGAACGCGGGTCAGTGGTCGTCCCAGTGCCCGTCGTGGGCCGCGTGCCGGTGTCCGTCGTGCACGTAGTCCACATGGTCCCCGTGGGTGACCGCCTGGTGCCCGCAGTCCTCGCCGTGCACGTGGGCGTGCCCGTCGTGCGCGGTGTGCCCGCTCGGCTCGCACTCGTCCCAGTGCCCGGAGTGCGCGCGGTGCAGATGCCCGTCGTGCGCGTAGTCGGTGTGGTCACCGTGCGTCACGGCGGTGTGCCCGCAGGTCGGACCGTGGTCGTGGTCGTGGACGGGGTGTTCCTGGTGAAGGGTGGTCATGGTGCTCGCCTTCGCTGGTACGAGGGGTGACTTGTCCAGGCTAGGCACAGAAGTCTCAATTCTTCCTTTCCGAAACTCCATGCACATACCAAGAGTTGCCCTTCAGAACACCAGTGCCGCCCCGCACGCGGCGAGGGCGATCACGCACAGCGCGGCCGTCGTGGCGGCCGGAGGCGCGAGGGCAGGGGGGCGGGCGGCGGCCAGGGCGGCGATACGTCGATGGGCGAGCGCCAGGAGGGCCAGCCACAGCACCGCGCACAGGGCCGCGGCCAGCACGCCCGCCGTCGACGGCCCGCCGTGCAGCGCGGACTTCGCCGCGAGGACGGCGACCACGGCTCCCGTGAGGGTCGTACGGCGCCAGGCGAGCCGGGTCCGTTCGGGCTGGAGGCCGGGGTCGCGGTCGGGGGCGGCCGGGGGAGCGGGCGCCGGGCTCACCCCTCCCACCCGAGCAGCACGACGACGACCATCGCCACGGCGACCACGGCGACCACGACACCGAGCAGCGCCGGGAAGCGCGACACCGGCAGGTCCTCCCCGCGCCGCATCGCCTGTTCGCAGCGCACCCAGTGGTTGACGGCCCGCAGCGCGCACAGCACCCCGGCCGCCAGCAGGGCGAGCGCGAGCCCGACCCGCCAGCCCCAGCGCAGGTCCGGCAGGAACTGGTCCACGGCGAAGCCGCCGCCGACGAGCGCGAGTGCGGTGCGCAGCCAGGCCAGGAACGTCCGCTCATTGGCCAGGGAGAACCGGTAGTCCGGGGTCCCGCCGTCCTTCCGGACGTCCTCGGGGACGAACCAGAGCCGGACGTTCCGTACAAATTCGATCACATGCCGGACACTACCGGTCGACTTCGCGCGTCAGGCGCCCCGGTCCTCCTTGAGCCGCTCGTACGCGGCTGTCCCGTCCGGCACCCACTCCCACTCGCCCAACCGCCGCTCCAGCTCGGCCTCCGTCAGGAACCCGTGCCAGGCCACCTCCTCGACCTGCGGGCTCACCGGCGACGTGCAGCGGACCTCGTACACGGCCGACCACCAGCTGTGTCCCGCGCCGTCGTCGTACAGGAACTTGAACAGCGGCTCGGGGCGCGGCAGTCCGGGGACGCCCAGCTCCTCCTCGGCCTCGCGCAGCGCCGCGTCGTCGTAGGACTCGCCCGCCCCGACGACCCCGCCGACGAACATGTCGTACAGCGACGGGTAGACCAGCTTCGTCGCCGTCCGCCGGTGCACGAAGATCCGCCCCTCGGCATCCCTGGCCAGCACGAACACGGCCCGATGTCGCATCCCCCGCGCATACACCTCCCCCCGCGGTGCCTGCCCGATGACCTGGTCGTTCTCGTCCACGATGTCGAGAATCTCGTCGGCTGCGCTCATGGCCCCATCCAAGCAGGGGGTGGGGCGAGAGAGGGTTTCGGCCGCCGGCCCGGTGGGCTTCCCGCGCGGTTCCCCGCGCCCCCGAAACACACGGCCCTGCGGGCCGATGAAAGAGGAGACCCCTCTCGGCAGTTGACTAGGTCACGTCTTCTGCCGAAGGATCTGATCCCCAAGCTGCTGACCGGCCGGTAACAACGCGCGGGGCCGTGCCCGGCCCGTTTCGGCGTGCCCCCGGTTGCCTCACCCGTTCCCGAGAGGACGTCCTCCATGTCGTACGACGCAGATGTGATCGTGATCGGGGCGGGCCTCGCCGGGCTCGCGGCGACCGCGGAGCTCGTCGACGCGGGCCGCAAGGTGATCCTCCTCGACCAGGAGCCGGAGCAGTCGATCGGCGGCCAGGCGCACTGGTCCTTCGGCGGGCTCTTCTTCGTCGACTCGCCCGAGCAGCGCCGTCTGCGGATCAAGGACAGCCACGCCCTCGCCCTCCAGGACTGGATGGGCACGGCCGCCTTCGACCGCGAGGAGGACCACTGGCCGCGCAAGTGGGCCGAGGCGTACGTGGACTTCGCGGCCGGGGAGAAGCGGTCCTGGCTGTACCAGCAGGGCGTCCGGTTCTTCCCGGTGGTCGGCTGGGCCGAGCGCGGCGGCTACGACGCCAACGGCCACGGCAACTCCGTCCCCCGCTTCCACATCACCTGGGGCACCGGCCCCGGCCTCGTCGCGCCTTTCGAGCGGCGCGTACGGGAAGGCGTACGCCGGGGGCTGGTCCAGCTGAAGTTCCGGCACCGGGTCACCGGACTGTCGCGCAGCGCGGGCTCCGTCGACACCGTCACCGGCGAGATCCTGGAGGCCTCGACGACAGAACGCGGCCGGCCGAGCAGCCGCGAGGTCACCGGTGCCTTCGAACTGAAGGCCCAGGCCGTGATCGTCACCTCCGGCGGCATCGGCGGCAACCACGACCTGGTCCGCGCCAACTGGCCCGAGCGCCTCGGCAACCCCCCGGAGAAGATGATCTCCGGTGTGCCCGCGCACGTCGACGGCCGGATGCTCGGCATCGCCGAGGAGACGGGCGCGCGCCTCATCAACCGCGACCGGATGTGGCACTACACCGAGGGCATCCAGAACTGGAACCCCATCTGGGACAACCACGGCATCCGTGTCCTGCCCGGCCCGTCCTCGCTCTGGCTGGACGCCCGCGGCAAGCGCCTGCCCGTGCCGCTCTTCCCCGGCTTCGACACCCTCGGCACCCTCGAACACATCATGAAGACCGGGTACGACTACACGTGGTTCGTGCTCGATCAGAAGATCATCGGCAAGGAGTTCGCCCTCTCCGGCTCCGAGCAGAACCCCGACCTGACGGGCAAGTCCATCAGGGACGTCTTCATCCGGGCCCGCGCGGACGTCCCCGGCCCGGTGAAGGCGTTCATGGACCACGGCGTGGACTTCGTCGTCGAGAAGGACCTCGGCTCCCTGGTCCGCGGGATGAACGCGCTCACCAAGGACCCGCTGATCGACGAGGCCGAGCTGCGCCGCGAGATCGTCGCCCGGGACCGTGAGGTAGCCAACCCCTTCACCAAGGACCTCCAGGTCATGGCGATCCGGGGGGCCCGCAAATACCTCGGCGACAAGCTCATCCGCACCGCCGCCCCGCACCGCATCCTCGACCCCAAGGCCGGCCCGCTGATCGCCGTCCGCCTGAACATCCTGACCCGCAAGACCCTCGGCGGTCTGGAGACCGACCTCTCCTCCCGGGTCCTCACCGAGGGCGGCGACCCGCTGGAGGGCGTGTACGCGGCGGGCGAGGCCGCGGGCTTCGGCGGCGGCGGCGTCCACGGCTACCGCTCCCTGGAGGGCACGTTCCTCGGCGGCTGCCTGTTCTCGGGCCGCACGGCGGGCCGGGCGGCGGCCAAGGCGACGGGCTGAGCGGCGATCTGAGCGGCGGGGCGAGGGCTGAGCGCGGCGCCGCACTCATGACGGAATTCTGACGAATACCCGCCGCCGCTGGCCCAGTCGGGGCCGCGGGTGTTCGAATCGATACGTGAACCCTGAACACCCCCAAGCACGGGAAGCGCCGCCGGAGCCCCCGGACCCGGCGGCCCCCACCGACCGGGCGGACGCCTCCGAGGGCCGCGGCGCGCCCATCGGCCGCCGTGTCCTCCTCGGCACCCTCGGACTCGGCGCCCTCGGCGTCGTCTCCGCGCCGGTCCTCCAGCGTGGCATGGAGGCGTTCCTCGGCGAGGCGGCCCAGAAGGACCCCACCGGCCTGACCGGCCTGCTCCCCAACGGCGGCGGCTTCCGCTACTACTCGGTGACGTCGTCCGTCCCCCGCAAGACCGCCGCCGACTACCGCCTCACGGTCGACGGGCTGGTCGACAAGCCCGGCTCCTACACCCTCGCCGACCTGCGGGCCCTCCCGCAGACCCGGATGGTGAAGGACGTCCAGTGCGTCACCGGCTGGCGCGTGCCGGACACCCCGTTCGAGGGCGTACGGCTCTCCGTGCTGCTGGACGCGGCCGGGGTGCGCTCCTCGGCGGGGGCGGTCCGCTTCACCTGCTTCGACGGGGCGTACAGCGAGAGCCTCACCCTGGAGCAGGCCCGCCGCGCGGACGTCCTGGTGGCCCTGCGGATGCAGGACAAGGACCTCAGCCACAACCACGGCGGCCCGGTCCGCCTGTACGTCGCCCCCATGTACTTCTACAAGTCGGCGAAGTGGCTCTCCGGCATCGAGGTCACCGAGGAGGTCGAGCCCGGATACTGGGAGGAGCGGGGCTACGACGTCGACGCGTGGGTCGGCCGATCGAACGGGCGGGACGATGCACCGACGACTTGAGGAACGGCCGGTCGTCACGGCCTCCCGCGTCCCGCGCTTCACCGCCGTCGAACGCTGGATCCACCGCACGACGGCGGCCCTGATGGGCGTCTGTGTGGCGACGGCGGCCTGCCTCTACCTCCCCGCCCTCGCCGAACTGGTCGGCCGCCGTGCCCTGGTGGTCATGCTTCACCAGTGGACGGGTCTTCTCCTGCCCCTCCCGGTCCTGGCGGGTCTGGTCTCCCGCGCGTTCCGCGCGGACCTCGGCCGCCTCAACCGCTGGGGCCCGCACGACCGCCTCTGGCTCCGCGCCGCCCGCCGCCGGCTTCCCGGCCCGCGCCCCGCCGCGAAGTTCAACGCCGGCCAGAAGCTCTACGCGGCCTGGATCGCCGGTGCCACCCTCGTCATGCTCGCCACGGGCCTGATGATGTGGTTCACCCACCTCACCCCCCTGATGTGGCGGACCAGCGCGACCTTCGTCCACGACTGGCTGGCCCTGACCATCGGCATCGTCCTGGCGGGCCACATCGGCATGGCCCTGGGCGACCCGGAGGCCCGGCGCGGCATGCGTACGGGCTCGGTGAGCCGGGAGTGGGCGGACAGCGAGCACCCGCTGTGGCGGCCGTAGACCGTGGACGGTGAGCCGTGGACGGTAGACGGTGATCCGTGGACGGTAGACGGTGATCCGTGGACCGTAGGCCGTCGGTCACGACGGGGGGGCGGGGAGCCGGACCTCCGGCTCCCCGCCCCCTGAACGACCAGCGCTCCTCGCCTGCCCGCGCCCCTAGATGATCAGCGACAGCAGCAGCACGATCGCCCCCGCCACCACCGAGATGATCGTCTCCATCACCGACCAGGTCTTGATGGTCTGGCCGACGCTGAGCCCGAAGTACTCCTTCACCATCCAGAAGCCTGCGTCGTTGACATGGCTGAAGAAGAGGGAGCCGGCGCCGATGGCGAGGACGAGCAGGGCGGTGTGGGCCGTCGACATGTCCGCGGCCAGCGGTGCCACCAGACCCGCCGCCGAGATCGTGGCGACCGTGGCCGACCCGGTCGCCAGCCGGATCGCCACCGCGATCAGCCAGGCCAGGACGAGCGCGGGGATCGACCAGTCCTCGGAGATCTCCAGGATCATCTGCCCGACCCCGGAGTCGATGAGCGTCTGCTTGAACCCGCCGCCCGCGCCGACGATGAGCAGGATGCCCGCGATCGGCGCGAGGGACTTCTCGACGGTCGACCCCAGCCGCTCCTTGGTGAACCCGGCGGCCCGCCCCAGCGTGAACATGCCCACGATCACGGCCGCGAGCAGCGCGATCAGCGGCGAGCCGGCCACGTCGAAGACCCGCTGCACCATGTTCTCGGGGTCGTCCACGACGATGTCCACGAGCGCCTTGGCCAGCATCAGCACCACCGGCAGGAGGACGGTCGCCACGGTCGCGCCGAACGCGGGCCGCTTCTCCAACTCCTCCGAGGGCCTCGCCTGGATCATGCGCTCGGGCACCGGTACGTCCACCCACCGTGCCGCGTACTTCGAGAACAGCGGCCCGGCGATGATCACCGTCGGTATCGCGACCACCAGCCCCAGCGCCAGCGTCACACCCAGGTTGGCCTGCACCGCGTCGATCGCGACCAGCGGGCCGGGGTGCGGCGGGATCAGCCCGTGCATCACGGACAGACCCGCGAGGGCCGGGATGCCGATGCGCATCAGGGAGTAGTTGCCGCGCTTGGCGACCATCAGCACCACCGGGATCAGCAGCACGATCCCGACCTCGAAGAACAGCGGCAGCCCGATCACCGAGGCGATCAGCACCATCGCCCACGGCATCGCCCGCCCCTGGGCCTTGGCGAGGATGGTGTCGACGATCTCGTCGGCGCCCCCGGAGTCCGCGAGCAGCTTGCCGAGGATCGCGCCCAACGCGATGAGCACACCGACGCCGGCCACGGTCGTCCCGAGCCCGGTGGTGAAGCTGGCGATCGCCTTGTCCAGCGGCGCCCCGGCGAACGCGCCGAGCGCGAGCGAGCCGATGGTCAGCGCCAGGAAGGCGTGCACCTTGAACCTGGTGATGAGCACGACGATCACGGCGATGCCCGCCAGGACGGCGATGCCCAGCTGCGCGTGCCCCGCCGAGGTGATCGGCTCGACGGGGTCCGCTGCCAGCAACTCGACGTTGAGTCCGGTCACGGTGATTCCTTGATTGAGGAGGTGTCAGGGGGAGGTGGGGGGGTGGGAGTGGGAGTGGGAGTGGGGGAGGGAGCTGAGGTGAAGCAGGAGGCAGCGAGCGGCAGGAGCCGGCGGCCGAGGGCCTACGACGACGCCGGATCGAACTCCCGCAGCGCCGCGACCGCCCGCTCGGCGATCTCCTCGGGCGCGCCCGCCACGTCGACCGCGACGCCCGCCTCGTCCGCCTCCAGGGGCTGCAGCGTGGCGAACTGCGAGTCGAGCAGCGCGGTGGGCATGAAGTGGCCCTGCCGGTGGGACATCCGGTCCTCGATGAGGGTCCGGTCACCGGTGAGATGCACGAAGACGACACCGGGCGCCGCCGCCCGCAGCCGGTCCCGGTAGGACCGCTTCAACGCGGAACAGCTGACCACCCCGCCTAGCCCGGCCCGGTCGTGCGCCCAGGCGCCGATGGCGTCCAGCCACGGACCTCGGTCCGCGTCGTCCAGCGGTGTCCCGGCCGACATCTTGGCGATGTTGGCCGCGGGGTGGAAGTCGTCGCCCTCGGCGTACGGAACGCCGAGCCGTGCCGCGAGCAGGGGACCGATCGTGGTCTTCCCGGTCCCTGCCACGCCCATCACCACGACGACATGAGGGGTACGCATCACTACCTCGCTGTCTTCGTCGACATCTGAGACGTCACCCGACGTCGACGACACTGAAACCCATTAGGTACGACGAATTCAAGCCCTCGACATCAATAAGTCTGACTTTTTCTTCACGCCCCCCTCCTCGTACCCTGATCCCCATGACCACACCGGGCCGGGGGCTGCACGGCCGAGTTCTGGAGACCCTCGGACCGGCGATCACGGCGGGCGAGTACCCGCCGGGCAGCGTGCTGCGCACGGACGAACTCGCCCAGGCCTTCGAGGTGTCCCGCTCCGTGATGCGCGAGGCGGTGCGCGTGCTGGAGTCCATGCACCTGGTCGAGTCCCGTCGCCGGGTCGGCGTGATCGTCCGCCCGCCCGCCGAGTGGAACGTCTACGACCCGCAGGTCATCCGCTGGCGGCTGGCCGGCGCGGACCGCCCCCGTCAGCTGCGCTCCCTCACGGTCCTGCGCTCCGCCGTCGAGCCGATCGCCGCGGGCCTCGCCGCGCGCAACGCCACCGCCGAGCAGTGCGCCGCGCTCACCGAGTGCGCCATCGGCATGGTCGCCAACTCACGCGGCCACCGGCTGGAGGGCTACCTCCGGCACGACGTCGCCTTCCACCGCCTGATCCTCGACGCCTCCGGCAACGAGATGTTCGCCCGCCTCGGCGACGTCGTCGAGGAGGTCCTCGCCGGCCGCACCCACCACGCCGTGATGTTCCACGACCCCGACCCCGCAGCCGTCACCCTCCACGTCCAGGTCGCGGAAGCCATCCGCGAGAAGGACGCCGCCCGGGCCGAAGAGCTCACCAGGGAGATCACGGTCGGCGCCCTCCAGGAACTGGACATCCTGGCCCCCAACGGCCAGGCGCCGACCACCGGTTGACCCGGGGCTCGACCACCGGTCGACCCAGGGCCCGGACGGGCCCGCTAGGCCCCGTCGTCCGCGGGGAACTCCCCGTCCACGTACGCCCAGGCCCCCGCCACCCGCTCGAAGCGGCTTCGCTCGAGCATCGAGCCACCGCGGTACGAGGCGCGGAACGTGACGGTGCCGGTGGTGTGGAAGGCGGAGCCGTCCCGGGTCTCCAGGATCTCCAGGCCGGTCCAGCGCATGGTCGTGTCGAAGGCGACGTCGGCGGGCCGGGTGCGGGGATGCCAGCTGCGCAGCAGGTACGCCTCGTCGCGCATCACGAACGCGCTGTAGCGGGACCGCATCAACGCCTCGGCGGTCGGCGCGGCGGCGCCCCCGGAGTGGTAGCGGCCGCAGCAGTCCTCGTACGTCCGCGGCAACCCGCAGGGGCACGAAAGGGGAGCCGGCGACGAAGCACGGGAAACACTCTTCGACCTGGCCCTGGAACCGCTGCGGCGCGACGACATGGCAGTCATTGTGCCCGCTCTACGCCGAGCCCGCGTTCGTCGGCGGATACGGCGGCCGCGCCGGCACCCCGGAACCCCTCGGGGACGGCAGCGGCGGCAGCGCCGGTTCCCGCAACCAGGCCCGGAACAGGGCGTCCAGGGGCCCGTCGGCGTAGCGCCCGGCGTGCGCGGTGAAACCGGCCGTGGTCACCGCGCCGCCGCGGTGGACGGTCGCCCAGCCGCGCAGCATCCGGAAGAACGCCTCGTCACCGAGGGCACAGCGCACGGCGTGGACGGTCAGCCCGCCGCGCTCGTAGAGCCGGTCGTCGAACATCAGCTTGCGGCCCGGGTCGGCCAGCCGCAGATCCTGCGGCAGCGCGGCGAGCTTCTGGTGCGCGGCGGCGGCCAGTTGCTGCGCGCTGCGCCCGCCCGAACGCTCCGACCACAGCCACTCGGCGTACTTGGCGAACCCCTCGTTCAGCCAGATGTGCCGCCAGTCGGCGATGGACACGCTGTTGCCGAACCACTGGTGCGCCAGCTCGTGCGCCACCAGCCGCTCCGAACCCCGCGCCCCGTCCACGTGGTTGGCGCCGAACAGCGACAACCCCTGGGCCTCGACCGGGACATCGAGCTCCTCCTCGGTCACCACCACCGCGTACTCCCCGAACGGGTACGGCCCGAAGAGCTCCTCGAACAGCTCCATCATCGCCGGCTGCCGCGCGAAGTCCCGCGAGAACTCGGTGAGCAGGTGCGCCGGGATGTGCCCGTGCTGCGGCACCCCGCCCGGCCTCGGATCGCCCAGCAGCACCGTCTGGTACCTGCCGATCGACAGCCCCACCAGATAGCTCGACGTCGGCGCCGACTGCTCGTACACCCACGTCGTCGTGGACGCCTTCGTCGTACGGGTCAGCAGCCGTCCGCCCGCCACCACCTGGTACGCCGAGGGTGTCGTCACCGAGATCTGGTACGAGGCCTTGTCGGCGGGCCGGTCGTTGCACGGATACCAGGACGGCGCCCCGACGGGCTGGCTCGCCACCAGCGCCCCGTCGGTCAGCTCCTCCCAACCGAGTCCGCCCCAGGGGCTGTTCACCGGCTTCGGATTGCCCGACCAGTGCACCTCCACCGTGAACGCGGCGCCGGGCCGGATCGGCTTGGCCGGCCGGATCCGCAGCCGGCCACCCCGGTGCGAGTAGTGCGGCGCCCGCCCCTCGACCCGCACCCGCCCGATCTTGAAGTCGGCGAGGTTCAGCTGGAACTCCGCTAGAGGGGCCCGGCCCGCTATGGCGTTGAGCCTCGCGGTGCCCGACAGCCGGTTCGGCCCTGGTCGGTAGTCCACAGCCAGCTCGTACCGATGCACCCGGTAACGGGGATCACCGTTCGCCGGGAAGTACGGGTCCGGACCCACTGACTGCTGAACCGCCACTGCCGCTTCTGCTCCCCGCTCCGCTCTCGTACGACGTCCATCGTCCCCCGAGTCCCCCGACGCCGCACGAGCCGCGGTCAGCGGCGCCATGACTCGATCGGGTTGCCCAGCCACCGGGTGTCGTCGGGAACGGACTCCGCGGCCATGACCAGCGACGCCGGACCCAGCGTGGTACGGGCCCCGACCACGCTGCCGGGCAGGACGATTCCGCCCGGGCCCAACGTGGCGCCCTCACGGAGCTCAACAGTATCCGTCCGCAAGATCCGGTCGTGGAAGAGGTGGGTCTGCAGGACGCATCCCCGGTTCACCGTGGCCCCGTCGCCGAGCGTCACGAGGTCGGTCTCGGGTAGCCAGTAACTCTCGACCCACACCCCCTTGCCGATCCGCGCCCCCAGCCCGCGCAGCCACACGTTCAGCACCGCGGTCCCGGGCACCGACCCGGCCAGCCACGGCACGGCCAGGACCTCCACGAAGGTGTCCGCCAGCTCGTTGCGCCACACAAAACCGCTCCACAGCGGATGCTCCCCGCCGCGGTGCCGCCCCACGAGCAGCCACTTCGCCACGACGGACACCAGGCCCGCCAGCACACCCGCCCCCAGCAGCACGAGACCGCCCACCGGCCACGCCCAGCCGCCCAGCGCGCTCAGCGCCGCCACCGTCAGCAGCGCGAGCCCCGCCGAGCAGAACACGGGCACGATCCGGCACAGCTCCACCAGCGCCCGCGCCCACAGCAGCCGCGCCGGCGGCTCGTAGGTCAGGCTCTGGTCACCGTCCGCCGCCGCCCGGGGCAGCCTGACCGGCGGCAGCCCCAGGTACGAGCTGCCCTTCTTCGCCTTCTTCGGCGTCGCCGACAGCACCCCCACCAGCCCGCCGTCCGGCACGGAACGCCCGGGCGCGGTCATCCCGGAGTTCCCCAGGAACGCCCGCCGCCCGATCTCCGCCCGCCCGATCCGCATCCAGCCCCCGCCCAGCTCGTACGGCGCGGTCAACGTGTCGTCCGCGAGGAACGCCCCGTCCCCGACCGTCGTCAGACTCGGCAGCGCGAGCACCGTCGACACCTCCGCGCCCCGGCCGATCCGCATCCCGAGCAACCGCAGCCACACCGGCGTGACCAGCCCCGCGTACAGCGGGAACAACGTCTCCCGCGACCGGTCCATCAGCTGGGTGACCGTCCACGCCTGCCAGCCGACCCGGCTGTGCGTGGGATGCGTGCCCTCCCGCAGCCCGAGGCTCAGCAGCCGCACGGCGACCAGCAGGAGCAGCGCGTACGCCGCCCCGAACGCGAGCGTGGCCGGCACCAGCCCGAGCACCGCGCCCCGCAGGGCACCGCCCAGCCCGGCCTGCGGATCCACGAACAGACTCAGCACCGCCAGCGCGGCGAGCCCGGCGAGCACCGGCAGCGCGGTCAGCCCGAACCCGGTCACCCCGTACGACACCCGCCAGAACAGGCCCCGCCGCGGCCGCTCCCTGGGCCAGTTCCGCTTCGCCTTGCCCAGCTTGACCGCGGGCGCCCCGGCCCAGCGCTGTCCGGTGGGGACCTGCCCGACCACGGCCGACCCGGGCGCCACCTCGGCCCGCTTGCCGACCCTGGCCCCCGGCAGCAGCATGCTCCGCGTCCCGACGACCGCGCCGGCGCCCACCTTGACCGGCCCGATCTCCAGCAGGTCCCCGTCGAGCCAGTACCCGGAGAGGTCCACCTCGGACTCCACGGCCGCGCCCCGCCCGAGCTTGAGCATCCCGGTCACCGGCGGCAGCGCGTGCAGATCGACATCGGCGCCGACCTTGGCGCCCAGGGCCCGCGCGTACCGCTCCAGCCAGGCCCCGGTCAGCGAGGTGGCCCCGCTGAACTCGGCCAGCCGCTCGGCCGCCCACAGCCGCAGGTGCACGCTCCCGCCGCGCGCGTACCGGCCCGGCCGGACCCCGCGCAGCAGCAGCCGCGCCCCGACGGCCGCGACCGCCAGCCGCCCCGGCGGGGTGAAGAGCAGCACCGCCCCGGCCCCCACGGCCCACCAGGGTGCGGTCGGCAGCCAGGCGTAGGGCGCGAGCAGATTCCCGAGCGCGGCCAGCGGGACGACCCACCGCAGACCGAGCAGGGTGAACAGCGGCACCAGCATCAGCGACTGGACCAGCCGCGCCCGCAGGGGCACGGGTGCCACCACGCGCCGGGGCCCTTCCTGCCCGCCGGACTCCTCCAGATACCGGGCCAGCTTCCTGAGCGTGGGCCGCTGGTAGACGTCCACCACCGCGACGCTCGGATACCTGGTCCGCAGCCGTGTCGTCAGCTGCGCGGCGGCCAGACTCCCGCCGCCGATCGCGAAGAAGTCGTCGTCCGCGCCGCCGACCGGGATCCCCAGCACCTCGGCCCACTGCTCGGCGAGCCACGCCTCGGTCCCGTACAGCTCCTCGGCCGGACCGGCCGTCTCCAGGTCCGCCAGCGGCCACGGCAGGGCGTTCCGGTCCACCTTCCCGGACGTCCGGGTCGGCAGCTCCGCCACCGGCGCCAGCAGCGGCACCAGCGCGGCCGGCAGCTCCGCCCGCAGCTTCGCCACGGCCGTCGCGTGGTCCCACCCCTCCTGGGTGACCACGTAACCGACCAGCAGCTGGTTGCCGCTCCGCGCGGTCCGTACGGCCGCCGCGGCGCCCGCGACCCCGGGCAGGGCCTGCAAGGCGGCGTCGACCTCGCCCAGCTCGATCCGCCGCCCGCCGAGCTTGATCTGCTCGTCGGCCCGCCCGAGGAAGACCAGCCCCTCGGGCTCGGCCCGCACCAGGTCACCACTGCGGTAGGCGCGCTCCCAGCCCAGCGACTCCAGCGGCGCGTACTTCTCCGCGTCCTTCTCGGCGTCGAGATACCGCGCGAGCCCCACGCCGCCGATCACCAGCTGCCCGCTGCCGCCCATCGGCACGGGCTCCCCGCTCTCGTCCACGACGGCCAGCTCCCACCCGTCGAGCGGCAGCCCGATCCGGATCGGCTCCGCGCCGGTCATCAGCGAGGCGCAGGCGACGACGGTGGCCTCGGTCGGCCCGTACGTGTTCCAGACCTCCCGCCCCTCCGTCACCAGCCGCTGCGCCAGCTCCGGCGGGCACGCCTCACCGCCGAAGATCAGCAGCCGTACGTCGCTCAGGGTCTCGGGCTCCCAGAGCGCGGCCAGCGTCGGCACGGTCGAGACCACCGTGATCTCCTGCTCGACCAGCCAGGGCCCCAGATCCGCGCCGCTCCTGACCTGTGCGCGCGGCACCGGCACCAGACAGGCGCCGTACCGCCAGGCCAGCCACATCTCCTCGCAGGACGCGTCGAAGGCCACCGAGAGACCGGCCATCACCCGGTCCCCGGGTCCGATCGGCTCCTCGGTCAGGAAGAGCGCCGCCTCGGCGTCCACGAACGCGGCGGCGCTGCGGTGGCTGACGGCCACCCCCTTGGGCCTGCCCGTCGACCCGGAGGTGAAGATGATCCACGCGTCGTGCTCGACCCCGGGCCGCGCGGCGGGGGAGTCGGACGCGCCGTGCACGGTCAGTTCGTGTCCGGCCCCGACGACCGCCCGCACCTCCGCCTCGCCGAACACCAGTTCGGCTCGCTCGTCGGGGTCCTCGGCGTCCACGGGCACGTAGGCGGCTCCGGCGGCGAGGACCGCGAGGATGGCGACGTACAGCTCGCTCGTGCCCGACGGCACCCGCACCCCGACCCGGTCCCCGAGTCCGACCCCGGCGGCTCCCAGCCGCCGCCGCAGGTTCTCCACCTCGACGGCCAGCGCGCGATAGGTCAGCCGCCGCGTCCCGTCGTCCAGCGCGGGCTCGTCCGGGTACGACCGCGCGGACGCCTCGAAGACATCGACCAGCGTGCGGGGGGAGGCCGCGGGACCGGCCGAGAAGCGCGCCGCCCCGCCGAGCCGCCCGGCTTCCTCGGCCATCTCCTCGTCGAGCAGCGTCAGGTCGGGACTCTCGTACACGGCGGCCATCGGATCCTCGCCTCTCGAACCCGGACCATCCGGGGGCGCCGGAGGGCCGCAGGTCTGCCTGGGGATATTTCCGTACCGGTGCCGAACAAGCCCCATACTCTAGTGCTCGGGTGACTACTGCCTGTCGTGTCGGCCAAGCGGAGGCATCCGGAGGGCGGCCCACGGGGGTCGGCCGGACGGCTGTGACCTGGGGTTTCTCGGACGAGGCGAGATATGTCCCACATTTCGCCGCCGGTAAACGCACGAAGGCCACGACCCGGAGGGTCGCGGCCTTCGCCACTGTGTGTCCGAGGGGGGACTTGAACCCCCACGCCCGATAAAGGGCACTAGCACCTCAAGCTAGCGCGTCTGCCATTCCGCCACCCGGACAAGGTGTCTGTCGCGCGGGTCTCCCTCGCGGCGACGAAGGAAACATTACCAGGCTTTCGAGGGCCCCCGATCACACCCCGTCCCCGGGGACGGCCGGGCGTGAACGGCGTGTGACGGGCCGGTCCCGGTCTTGGGGCGGGCGCGGAAGCAGGAGGAGGATGTGGGGGAACCACCAGCAGCGACAGCGGGAGGAACCAGCGTGAGTGAGACGGACGCAGGCAGGCGCGTGACCGGTGAGGACGAGGTCGTCGACCTCTGCAGCGAGCTGATCCGGATCGACACCAGCAACTTCGGCGACCACTCGGGCCCGGGTGAGCGCGCGGCCGCCGAGTACGTCGCCGAGAAGCTCGCCGAGGTGGGGCTGGAACCGAAGATCTTCGAGTCGCACCCGGGCCGCGCCTCCACGGTGGCCCGGATCGAGGGCGAGGACCCGTCCCGGCCCGCGCTGCTCATCCACGGCCACACCGACGTCGTCCCGGCCAACGCGGCGGACTGGACCCACCACCCCTTCTCCGGCGAGGTCGCCGACGGCTGTGTGTGGGGCCGGGGCGCGGTCGACATGAAGGACATGGACGCCATGACGCTGGCGGTCGTCCGCGACCGGCTGCGCAGCGGCCGCAAGCCCCCGCGCGACATCGTGCTCGCCTTCCTCGCGGACGAGGAGGCCGGCGGCACGTACGGGGCGAAGCACCTCGTCAAGAACCACGCCGATCTCTTCGAGGGCGTCACCGAGGCGATCAGCGAGGTCGGCGGGTTCTCGTTCACGGTCAGCGAGCAGCGGCGGCTCTATCTGATCCAGACGGCCGAGAAGGGCATGCACTGGATGAAGCTGACCGTGGCCGGAACGGCGGGCCACGGCTCGATGATCCACCGCGACAACGCCATCACCGAGCTGTCGGAGGCGGTCGCGCGCCTCGGCCGCCACCAGTTCCCGGTACGGGTCACCAAGACCACCCGCGCCTTCCTCGACGAACTCGGCGACGCGCTCGGCACCACGCTCGACCCGGAGGACATGGAGGGCACCCTCGCCAAGCTGGGCGGTATCGCCAAGCTCATCGGCGCGACCCTGCGCAACACCGCCAACCCCACCCAGCTCGGCGCCGGTTACAAGGTCAACGTCATCCCGGGCGAGGCCACCGCGCACGTCGACGGACGGTTCCTGCCCGGGTTCGAGGAGGAGTTCCTCGCCGATCTCGACAAGATCCTCGGCCCCAAGGTGCGGCGCGAGGACGTGCACTCCGACAAGGCGCTGGAGACCTCCTTCGACGGGGCGATCGTGGACGCCATGCAGTCCGCGCTGCTCGCCGAGGACCCGGCCGCGAAGGCGGTCCCGTACATGCTCTCCGGCGGTACGGACGCCAAGTCCTTCGACGACCTCGGTATCCGGGGCTTCGGCTTCGCGCCGCTGAAGCTGCCCCCGGAGCTGGACTTCGCGGGCATGTTCCACGGTGTCGACGAGAGGGTGCCGGTGGAGGGCCTGAAGTTCGGTGTGCGCGTACTCGACCGTTTCATCGACGCGTCCTGACCTGTTCGGCACCGATCGGTACTTATTCGGCCGCGCGTACGAAGATCGACCGTGACGGGTGAATCCGACCATAAGCTCGTAGCTCCATTAGCCCCTCCTCGTTACAGGTGATGCGACTCGCTACTTGGAGTCGCTTTGCCAACAAGGAGGAACAATGCTCAAGAAGGTCGTCGCCGCTGCGGCTGCCACCGGTGGTCTGGTTCTCGCGGGCGCGGGTCTGGCCGTCGCCGACGCCGGGGCCCAGGGTGCCGCCGTCGGCTCCCCGGGTGTCGCGTCCGGCAACGTCGTCCAGGTGCCGGTGCACGTCCCCGTGAACGTGTGCGGCAACACGATCTCGGTGATCGGGCTGCTGAACCCCGCCTTCGGCAACACCTGCATCAACAAGTGACGTTGTGCCTCACCCGGTGAGGGTCTGAACAAACCGTCGGCCCCGGAGTGCGCGCCATGCACTCCGGGGCCGTCCGGTCTCCCGACAAGGTGTACAAGATCACAACATAGGGCTTAAGGCAGGTAATTCAGCAATGCGACAGGTCACCCGCAAAGGCCTCATGACGGTGGCGGCCGCGTCCGGAGTCTTCGCCGCGGCCGGAGGCATGGCCCACGCCGACTCCGGCGCGCAGGGGTCCGCCACCAACTCGCCGGGCGTGCTCTCCGGCAACACCGTGCAGGCGCCGGTGGAGACCGAGGTCAACGTCTGCGGCAACACGGTGAACGTGGTCGGGCTGCTCAACCCCGCGGCCGGCAACAAGTGTTCCAACGGCGGAGGCGGCAAGCACGCACGCGGCGACCAGGGCCACGGCTCCTCGCACGGTGGCTCCCAGGCCCGGGGGCACGCCAGTGACTCGCCGGGCGTGGCCTCCGGCAACGTCGTGCAGGCCCCGGTGAACGCACCGGTCAATGTCTGCGGCAACAGCGTCAACGTCGTCGGAGTCGGCAACACGGCCGTCGGCAACGACTGCTCCAACGGCTCAGGCGGCGGTGGTTACGGCGACGACGGCCACGGCCCGTCGTACGGCGGCGGGTCCCACGCCGACGGTCACACCGGTGACTCGCCGGGCGTGGCCTCCGGGAACCACATCCAGGTTCCGGTGCACGTGCCGGTCAACGTGTGCGGCAACAGCGTCAGCGTGGTCGGCATCGGCAACGGGGTCGCGAACGACGACTGCGGGAACTCGGGCGGCGGAGGGGCGCACGAGAACCCGGGCGGCGGCTCGCAGAACCCGCCGGGCGACTCCGAGGAGGCGTCCCCGCAGACACCGAGCAAGCCCGGTGGGCCGGGCGGTCCTGGCAGGCCCGGCGGCGAGGTCCCCGGCGGTGACACCAACACCCCGGGTACGCAGACCGTCACCCAGCCCGACGGCCTGGCCCAGCTCGCCCAGACCGGCGGCGACCTGCCGCTGGGGCTGATGCTTCCGGTGGGCGCGGGCGCACTGATCGGGGGCGCCCTGATCTACCGCAAGGCACGGGCCGCCGCCCTGTAGCCGGACCCGGCGTCCACCGAACGGAGCGGGCCCCGCAGCAGCGGGGCCCGCTCCGTTTCGTTGCGCCCAGTCACCATGTGGCGCGCACCTGGCGGATGATCCGTCGGCGCAACCGCACCCTGCGGCTGCCGTCACGCAGCAGGCTCAGTCGGTCCAACTCCCAGTGTCCGTACTCGGCATGGTCCGTCAGCAGGCGTGTGGCGTCCTTGCGGGAGACCCCGCGCGGTACGTACACGTCGACAAATTCGTATTCCGGCATCGGTATCTATTGTGCGGGCTGGGGCCCGGTACGGATAGCGTCTGCACTATGTCTGATGCTGCTCAGCCCACCGCTGCCGAGGTACGCGCCGCCGCCGAGGCGGTCAAGACCGCGCTCGACCGTCACCTGGCGGCGGTCGAACGCCGGTCGGGGGAGGACGACCCGGCCGTCTACGAGGCGTTCAACGAGCTGGCCGCGGCCGCCGAGGAGTACGACGAACTGCTCTACGACCGCTATGACGAGGTCACTCCCTTCGAGATCCCTGGCACCGAGGACAGGCCGCCGTACATCGGCCCCGACGAGCCCGGCGCGCTCAGTGTGCTGATCCGCCGGGACTACACGGTGGGCGAGCCGCAGCGGCTGCTGGCACAGGCGCAGCGCGTGGAGGCGGCCGAGGAGCCGGCCGGCACCGACGGGGCGGCGAGCACGGTGCTCGGCGCCCTCGGCGTGCTGTTCGGGGAGTTCGAACCGGACGAGATCGCCTCCCGGCACAAGGAGTTCGGTCTGGAGGAGGGGGACTCCACGCTCTGGGTGACCGCCGCGGACGACGCCGCCGAGCCCGGTGAGTGGCTGGAGGCGCCCTTCGAAGGGGTCGACGGGCAGCAGGTCGTCTGCCGCTTCGACGTCAGCGCGGTCTTCGACGACGAGCCGGACGACGACGACCTGGACGACGACGTCACGCTCGCGGCGGAGCTGGACGAGGACGAGGATCTGGAACCGCTGGACGTGGACCGATAGGGGCCGGGGCCCAGGGGGCGGGGCGCCTCGGAACTCGGGGCCGTCCGCCGTCGGGCGGCCTCGGGTCCGCGTGGTCGCTCGCGCAGTTCCCCGCGCCCCGACGGCGGCCCCGCGTCCCTGAAGGCGGCCCCGCGCCCCTGAAGGCGGCCCGGCGGGCCGCCCTGGGGGCGCGCGCCGTCAATCGGCCGACGGCATCTGGGCCTTCAGCAATGCCGGCAGTCGTGTCGTCCGCGGCTTCGGGGGGATCTCGGCGACCGCGCGGGGCAGGGCCTGCTCCACCCCGTGCACGACGGACAGGTGCCGCTCGGCGCGGCCGAAGGCCGTGTAGACCCAGGGGCGCGTGAGGGCCTGCGCCGCGTCACCCGGCAGCACCACCACCGCCGCCGGCCACCGGTGCCCGACGGCCTGGTGCGCGGTCAGCGCCCACCCGTGCCGCACGGTCTGCTCCACCCGCTCCTTCGGTACGACCACGGCCGCACCCGCGCACTCCAGGTGCAGCCCCTCGGCGTCGGCCTTCACCACCCGGCCGGGGGTCGTGCGGCCCGGCGCGGGGGAGTGGGCCACACGGTCGCCCGGGTCGAAGCCGCCGAAACGGCCCGGACCGGGGTTCAGCCGCTCCTTGAGCGCGGCGTTCAGCGCACGCGTACCGGCGGCGCCCCCGTGCCCGGGGGTGATCACCTGTACCTGCTCGGCCGGGATCCCGAACGCCCTGGGCACCGAGTCCACGACGAGCTGCGCGGTCCGGTGCACCGCCTCACCGGCGTCCCGCACCGGCACGATCACGACCTCCTTGCCGGGCGCGTCGACCTGGTTCAGCTCGCCGATGCCGATGCCGGAGACCAGTTCACCGATCGGCCCGGGGTCGGGTGTCCGCGAGGCCACCTGCGGGCAGGTCCGGGCGGCGAGCAGATCGGCGAAGACCCGGCCGGGCCCGGCGGACCAGAGCACTCCCGGGTCGCCGCTGAGCACCAGCCGGGAACCGTCGGGCAACGACTCGACGAGCAGCGCGGCGGTCTCGACGTCCAACTGGGGCGCGTCCAGCACCACGAGCAGATCCAGGTCGAGCGCGCCCTCCACGTCACGGCCGGGTCCCTCGGCGCCGGACAGCAGCCCGGCGAGGGTCGCCACGGCGGTGTCGCCCCCTTCGGCGGTGTCCCCGCCGTCGGCGGAGCCCAGCTGTGCGGCGAAGCGGCGCACGCCGTCCGCGCTGTGCGTCGCCGCGTACGCCCGCAGCCCGAGCGACCGGGCGGCCGCGACGAGCGCCGCCGGTTCCGCGCGGGCCGCCTCGCCGCCGGTGTGCAGCACGAGCCCGTGCCCCGCGACGGCGCGGATCAGCTCGGCGGCGGAACGCGGTGCCGACGCGGCCGCCGAGGACCAGTCGGCTGGATCGTCCTTGGGCAGGGAGTTCATGACGCGGGCGAGGCCGTCGGCGAGGCTCTCCTCGGCGAGGGCGTACCGCTCCAGCCCGATGAGGACGCGGACCGGGCGCTCCTCCTCGGCCTCGTCGCCCTCGCCCTCGTCGTCGGCGGGGGAGTCGGCGGTCGGTCCGGGGGCCGGCGTGGACCGTGGCGCGGCCGGGGTGTCGTCCAGGGCGTCCTGGAACACCAGGGCCTCGCCCTCGGCCACGGTGCTCTGGACGGCCTCGTCGGGATCGGGGACGGAACGCTGACCGAGCGCGCCGACCAGGGCCGGGGCCTCCAGCGCCGTGTGCCCGGCGACGGCGGCCTGCTCCAGCAGCCAGACGGTGACCGCGCGGCCCCGCCGCTCGTCGTCCGGGCCGCACTCCGCGCCGAGCAGGGCCCGCGCGAACCCGTCCGCCTGCTCGGGCCGCACGCCCGGAACGCGCAGCAATTGCCAGGGATCCTCACGCAGCAGGGCGCCCGCGCTCTCGCCGAGCGCCTCGGCGACCTGCGGCACCAGCGCCTCCGGCGCACCGCCCTCGGCCAGCACCGCGCGCACCGCCTCGACGGTCTCGCCCGACGGAACCGCCGCACCGACCGGGGGTGCCACGGGCTGCGGTCGCCGCACCGGTTCCTGTGCGGGCCGACGCGGCGCCGGCTCCGGCTCGTCGAAAGCGGTGGCCGTGGGCTTCCGGCCGCCCTCCACGGCCCGTACGGCGGCCAGCAGATCGGCGGCCGTCCCGCTGAGCTTGGCCCCGCTCGTGATCGGTTCCCTCTTCTCCGCCTTGCGCCGCTCGATCCGCTCCCGCTCCAGCCTTTGGGCCGCCAACTCGGCCTGGGCCTCGGAGACTTCGGACGCGCCTTCGGACGGGTCCTTGGAGGCCTCGGAGGCGCCCTCGGACGGGTCTTCGGAGGTTTCGGATGCGCCTTCGGACGCGTCCTCGGAAGCTTCGGAGGCGCCCTCGGACGTGCCCGAGTCGTCGGTGCCGGCGGAGCCTTCCGGAGTGCTCCCGGCGGTTGCGTCGTCGGGCGCGTCGGAGCGCGTGGTGTCGCCCTGGCCTCCCGGCCCGTCCGTCCCCGTGGTCGCGGGCTCCGTGCTCACAGCGTGCTCCAGTCGTGATCGGGATAGCGGTGCACGGGCGCCGACACATCGTCGAGAGCCCGGCAGATCTCGTCAGGAAGACTAAGGGTCTCCACTGACAATGCCCCCGTGAGCTGCAGCGCGTTGCGCGCGCCGACGATGGGCGCGGCCACGCCGGGCCGGTCGCGCACCCAGGCGAGGGCCACCTGGAGCGGGGTCACAGCGAGACCGTCCGCGGCGGTCTGCACCGCCTCCACGATGCTGGTCGCCGTCTCGTCGAGGTACGGCGCGACGAACGGTGCCATGTGCTCGGAGCCGCCCCGGGAGTCGGGGGGCGTGATGTGGCGGTACTTGGCGGTCAGCACCCCGCGCCCCAGCGGCGACGAGGGGAGCAGACCGACGCCCAGGTCCAGCGCGGCGGGCAGCACCTCGCGCTCGACGCCGCGTTGCAGCAGGGAGTACTCCAGCTGCGTACTGGCCAGGCGGGTGCGTATACCGGGGGCCGCGAGCTGCCAGGTGGCCGCCTTCGCCAGCTGCCAGCCGCAGAAGTTGGAGACGCCGGCGTACCGGGCCCGGCCGCTGCTGACGGCCAGGTCGAGGGCCTGGAGCGTCTCGTCGAGCGGCGTCTCGGGGTCGTAGGCGTGGATGTGCCAGAGGTCGACGTAGTCCGTGCCGAGGCGGGCGAGGGAGGCGTCCAGGGCGGCGAGCAGATGGCCCCGGGAACCGTCGAAGCGGCGGTCGGGGTCCGGGACGCTGCCGGCCTTCGTGGAGATGACCAGGTCACGGCGGGGCACCAGCCCGTCCATCAACTGCCCGAGCAGATACTCGGCTTCGCCGTCACCGTAGACGTCGGCCGTGTCCACGAGGGTGCCGCCCGCCTCCCAGAACACCTTCAACATGTCCGCGGCGTCATGCTCGTCCGTGTCGCGGCCCCACGTCAGGGTGCCGAGCCCGATCCGGGACACGCGCAGGCCGGTACGGCCGAGATGCCTCTGCTCCATGAACGCCGAGATTACTGGCCAGGGTTCGCCGCGTGGGGGCCTGTGGACAACCGATTTCCACAGGGTGGACTCGTCGTCCGCGGCCGAGGGGGTACTGCGCGAGCAACCGCAACGGACCCGCACTCGCCCCACAGCGGCATGCCCCCGGTATGGTCGGCGGGACCAAGACGTTACTGATCGGTAAAGGAAGGCGGGTCTATATGAAGCTCGGGATCAACCTCGGCTACTGGGGCGCCGGAATGGACGGGGACAACCTGGCCGTGGCCCAGGAGGCAGACCGCCTGGGGTACGCGGTCTGCTGGGCGGCGGAGGCCTATGGCTCGGACGCCGCCACCGTGCTCAGCTGGGTCGCCGCCAAGACCGACCGCATCGACGTGGGCTCCGCCATCTTCCAGATCCCGGCCCGCCAGCCCGCGATGACCGCGATGACCGCAGCGACGCTGGACTCGCTCTCCGGCGGCCGTTTCCGGCTCGGCCTCGGCGTCTCGGGGCCGCAGGTCTCGGAGGGCTGGTACGGGGTCAAGTTCGACAAGCCGCTCGCCCGCACCCGCGAGTACGTGGAGATCGTCCGCAAGGCGATGACCCGTGAGCGTCTGTCGCACGACGGCGAGCACTGGACGCTGCCGCTGCCCGGCGGCCCCGGCAAGCCGCTGAAGCTGACCGTGCACCCCACCCGCGAGCACATCCCGCTGTACATCGCCGCGATCGGCCCGAAGAACCTGGAGCAGACCGGCGAGATCGCCGACGGCGCCCTGCTGATCTTCCCCTCGGCCGCGCACCTGGAGGACACGGCGATCAGGTACCTGCGGGCGGGACGGGAGAAGGCCGGCAAGACCCTCGAAGGGTTCGACGTCTGCCCGACCTTGCCCCTCGCCGTCGGCGCCGACAAGGACGTGGCGACGCTCGCCGACACCTTCCGCCCGTACACCGCGCTGTACGTCGGCGGCATGGGCAGCCGCAAGCAGAACTTCTACAACCAGCTCGCCCAGCGCATGGGGTACGAGAAGGAGGCGGCCGAGATCCAGGACAAGTACCTGGCGGGTGACAAGACCGGGGCCGCGGCGGCCATTCCGCACGAGCTGATCGACCAGACCACGCTGCTCGGGTCGGTGGAGCGCATCGCCGACCGGATGAAGGCCTACGCCGAGGCCGGGGTCACCACCCTCACCCTCGCCCCCGCGGGCTTCACCCTGGACGAGCGGATCGCCTCGCTCCGGGCCGGCACCGAGGCCATGGAGCTGGCCGGGCTCGCGTAACCCGAACGGAGCAGCGGCCGACATGCGCCGGAACCGGCCGGAATCGGCCGGACCGGGGGCTCGGAAAGTTCCGCGGCCGTGGTGGGGGCTCGGGGGTCTTCCCCGCCACGGCCGTCACGGAGGACAACGCGGCGCATCCCGCTCGGTTACGCGTTCGCGCCGCCCCGGCATCCTTCGTTCGGCGGATTTGTCCGACACAGCTGTTGCCCGGCTCCTGTCACCCCATTTGACTCGTTCTCTGCAGGACCCCTGCCAGGACCCCTGCAGAGAGGTGCCTCAGATGCTTTCGGCCAAGAGTCTCTTCCAGGAGATCGTCGACAACGACGAGTCGTTCCGGCTGTTCTGTTCGATCGCCGCCAGCGGCGAGACACAGGGCGGCTGGGAGAACGCGCGCATCGCGGCGCTCGTCCCGCAGAGCGAGCGCGCACTCGTACCGAAGATCACCCGCCACGGTGCCGACGAGGACAAACACGGGCGGATCTTCAACGCCCTCATGAAGAAGCGCGGCCTCCGACCGGTGGAGGTCCCGCCCGAGACCGACTACACGATGCTGCTCGAACGCCGCGGCATCGGCCTCGCGCACGAGAAGCTCAAGGCCGACCAGGCCCTGACGCTGCGGGACATCATCGTCTACCTGTCCCACAGCCGGGTCACCGAACAGCGAGCCGCCGACCAGATGGTGATGCTCCGCAAGCACTTCGCGGACCACCCCGAGATCGGCAAGGCCGTCCGGATGATCTCCGACGACGAGGACAACCACCTCGCGTACACCCACGAGGAACTGCTGCGCTACGCGGCCGCCGGACACGGCCGCCTGATCCAGCGGACCCTGCGCGAGTGCGCCCTCGCCGAGATCGCCGTGTACCGGGACGTCAGCCTCGCCGTGATGGACCGCATGGGGCGCGTCCTGGGCTGGCCGAAGGCGAAGGCCGCCGTCCTCGCGGCGGGCATCCACGCCGTGTACGCCTACGAGCGGGCCTTCGGCTGGCGCCGCATGGTGACCCTGACGATGCCGGAACGCCGCGACGCCCTGGGCGGACCGGCGACCGCGGCCCCGGAGTTCGCCTGAGCACCTCGCACACCCGTACGCGCGCGTGGGGCGCCGCCGTTCGCCCACGCGCGCATACGGCACGCCGTACGGCCGAGGAGCGGCACACCGCGGCGCGCCGCCCCGAGGGCTACAGCCAGCCCCGCCGCTTGAAGAGCCGGTACACCAGCACCTCCGTCATGACCATCAGCGCCATCAGCGCGGGGTACGACCACACCCAGCGCAGTTCGGGCATGTGCTCGAAGTTCATGCCGTAGACACCGGCGGCCATCGTCGGGATCGCGGCCATCGCCGCCCAGGCCGAGATCTTCCGCATGTCGTCGTTCTGGCGGACGCTCATCTGCGCCAGATGCGCGTTGAGGATGTCGGAGACGAGCCGGTCCAGGCCCTCGACGGACTCGTTGACGCGGGTGAGGTGGTCGTTGACGTCACGGAAGAAGGGCTGGGCCTTCTCCTCGACGAAGGGCACCGCGAGCGTGGAGGTGCCGGTGCCCGACAGCCGGGCGAGCGGGGCGGCGAGCGGGCCGGTGGCCCGGCGGAACTCCAGGACCTGGCGTTTGAAGGTGTAGATCCGGGACGCCGTGTTCCGTGAGCCGCCGACGTCGGGGGAGAAGACCTCCGTCTCCAGTTCCTCCAGGTCGGTCTGGAGCTCGGTCGCCACCTCCAGATAGTGGTCGACCGTGGCGTCCGTGATCGCGTACAGCACGGACGTGGGCCCCTTCCCGAGCAGTTCGGGCTCCTGCTCCAGGCGACGTCGTACGACACCCAGGGGGGAGCCGTCGCCGTGGCGGACGGTCACGACGAAGGCGTGGCCGAGGAAGACCATCACCTCGCCGCTGGTCACGGTGTCACTGGCCGGCTCGTACACGACCGGCTTGAGGACCATGAACAGCGAGTCGTCGTACACCTCCAGCTTGGGCCGCTGGTGGGCCTTCAGGGCGTCCTCCACGGCCAGCGGATGCAGTGCGAACTCCTCGGTGACCAGGGCGAACTCCTTCTCCGACGGCTCGTGCAGGCCGATCCACACGAAGCCGCCCGAGGCGCGGGCGGCGGCCAGGGCGTCGGAGAGGTCGTCGGGGCCCTCGGTGCGGTGCCCGTCGCGGTAGACGGCGCAGTCGACGATCACGGGGAGTCCTTTCGCAGGGCCTTGTCCACAGAGCCTTGTCCACGGTGCCTGGTCCGCAGAGCCCGGTTCACGGAGCGTTGTCCACAGGCCCGGGGGAGTGCGTCGGGCGGGCGTCTAGGCTGGGGCGCATGCCCACGTTGATCCTTGTCCGGCACGGACGTTCCACCGCCAACACCGAGGGTGTGCTCGCCGGGTGGACGCCCGGGGTCGCGCTCGACGAGCGAGGCGCCGCGCAGGCCGCGGCGCTGCCCGGCCGCCTCGCCGGGCTGCCGATCGCCGAGGTCGTCACCAGCCCGCTCCAGCGCTGCCAGGAGACGGTCCGGCCGCTGCTGGACGCCCGGCCCGGTCTCGCCGCGCACACCGAGGAGCGCATCGGCGAGTGCGACTACGGGGACTGGTCCGGCCGCAAGCTCGCCGAATTGAACGACGAGCCGCTGATGGAGGTGGTCCAGGCGCATCCGACAGCCGCCGCGTTCCCCGGCGGTGAGTCGATGCGGGCCATGCAGCACCGGGCCGCGGAGGCGGTCCGCGAGTGGAACGCGCGCGTGGAGCGCGAGCACGGTGCCGACGCCGTGTACGTGATGTGCTCGCACGGCGACATCATCAAGTCGCTCGTCGCGGACGCACTCGGACTTCATCTGGACCTCTTCCAGCGGATCTCTGTCGAACCGTGTTCCATCACCGCGATCCGTTACACCCGACTCAGGCCGTTTCTCGTCCGTCTCGGCGACACCGGGGACTTCTCGTCCCTGGCGCCGCGCGAGGAGCCCCCGAGCGGTGACGCGACCGTGGGGGGCGGTGCGGGGGCACCGTGATCGTCAACCGCAGTAGGGTGAAGCGGTCGCGGCGGCGCTGAACCCCTCAGCAGCCGACGCGGCCGGTCCCGACGTCGATTCCAATGGAGACAGGACGTGTCCCGTCAGGTGTTCCTCTACGACCCCCCGGACCGCTTCGTGGCCGGTACGGTCGGGCTGCCCGGGCGCCGTACCTTCTTCCTGCAGGCCTCCTCCGGGCAGCGTGTCACCAGCGTCGCCCTGGAGAAGACCCAGGTCGCCGCGCTCGCCGAGCGCATGGACGAACTGCTGGACGAGGTCGTGCGGCGCAGCGGCGGCAGCGCCGCGGTGCCGGCCGTCGCCCCCACCGAGGTGTCCGACACGGCACCGCTGGAGACCCCCGTCGAGGAAGAGTTCCGGGTCGGCACCATGGCACTGGCCTGGGACGGCGACGAGGAGCGGATGATCGTCGAGGCCCAGGCCCTGGTCGAGCTGGACGCCGACTCCGAGGAGGACCTCGCGGAGGCGGAGGAGCGGATGCTCCAGGACGAGGAGAACGGCCCGCCGATGCTCCGCGTCCGTCTCACCGGCACCCAGGCCCGTGCGTTCGCCAAGCGCGCGCTCGACGTCGTCAACGCCGGGCGCCCGCCGTGCCCGCTGTGCAGTCTGCCGCTCGACCCGGAAGGACACGTATGTCCGCGCCAGAACGGATACCGGCGCGGGGAGTGACCCCCTCCGCCGAGCCGTCGCCCACACCCCCGGTCGTCGAGCCGTCGGTCACCTTGCTGGCCGAGGGCGAACTGACCGTGCGCGGCCAGGTGCGGGAGGCGTCCAACGCGGTGCTGTACTGCACGGTCGCGCACGAAGGCCGGGAGGCCGCCTGCGTCTACAAACCCGTCGCCGGGGAGCGGCCCCTGTGGGACTTCCCCGACGGGACGCTCGCGCAGCGGGAGGTCGCCGCGTACGAGGTGTCCGAGGCGACCGGCTGGGGGCTCGTCCCGCCCACCGTGCTGCGGGACGGGCCGTACGGGCAGGGCATGTGCCAGCTGTGGATCGAGGGCGTGCCCGGGTCCGAGCTGCTGGCCCTCGTCGACGGCGAGGAGGCCGGGGAGGGCTGGAAGGCCGTCGGCTTCGCGGAGGTCGGGGAAGGCGAGACCGCGCTCCTCGTGCACGCCGACGACCAGCGGCTGCGGCGGCTCGCCGTCCTCGACGCGGTCGTCAACAACGCCGACCGCAAGGGCGGGCACCTCCTGCCCGCCGCGGAGGGACGGCTCTACGGCATCGACCACGGAGTGACCTTCAACGTCGAGAACAAGCTGCGGACGCTGTTGTGGGGCTGGGCGGGGGAGCCGCTCACCGAGGAGGCCGTGGACGTCCTGGAACGGCTGCGGGACGCGCTCGGGGAGGGCGGGGCGCTGGCGGCGAAACTCGTCGCGTTGATCACACCGGCCGAACTGGACGCCACACGCGAGCGGGTGGCCGCGCTCCTGAAGAGCGGACGCCACCCGGAGCCGAGCGGCGAGTGGCCGGCGATCCCCTGGCCCCCGGTCTGAAGGCACCCGCGCCGGCCCCGCGCCCCGTTCAGGGGCGCGGGGAACTGCGCGATCAGCCACCTACCTGGGCGCGGTCGCAGAACAGGGCGTACCCCCGAGTGCTCAGGCGCCCGGCATAGTGGCGCGGCGATCGGGTTAGGCTCGTGGCATGCATGCCTGGCCCGCTTCTGAGGTCCCCGCCCTGCCCGGCAAGGGCCGCGACCTTCGGATCCACGACACCGCGACCGATGGGCTCATCACCCTTGACCCCGGTCCCGTCGCCCGTATCTACGTCTGCGGCATCACCCCGTACGACGCGACCCACATGGGTCACGCGGCGACCTACAACGCGTTCGACCTCGTTCAGCGCGTGTGGCTCGACACCAAGCGGCAGGTTCACTACGTCCAGAACGTGACGGACGTCGACGACCCTCTGCTGGAGCGGGCCGAGCGTGACGCCATCGACTGGGTGGCCCTCGCCGAGAAGGAGACCGCCCTCTTCCGCGAGGACATGACCGCCCTGCGGATGCTCCCGCCCCGCCACTACATCGGCGCGGTCGAGGCCATCCCCGGCATCGTTCCGCTCGTCGAGCGGCTCCGTGACTCCGGCGCCGCGTACGAACTCGAAGGGGACATCTACTTCTCCGTCGAGTCCGACCCCGACTTCGGCAAGGTCTCGCGCCTCGACGCGGCCACGATGCGGCTGCTCTCCGCCGAGCGCGGCGGCGATCCGGACCGGCCGGGCAAGAAGAACCCTCTCGACCCCATGCTCTGGATGGCCGCACGCGAGGGCGAGCCCAGCTGGGACGGCGGCTCCCTCGGGCGCGGCAGGCCCGGCTGGCACATCGAGTGCGTCGCCATCGCCCTCGACCACCTCGGCATGGGCTTCGACGTGCAGGGCGGCGGCTCCGACCTCGCCTTCCCGCACCACGAGATGGGCGCCTCGCACGCGCAGGCGCTGACCGGCGAGTTCCCCATGGCCAAGGCGTACGTCCACGCCGGAATGGTCGCCCTGCACGGCGAGAAGATGTCGAAGTCCAAGGGCAACCTGGTCTTCGTCTCCGCGCTGCGCCGCGACGGGGTCGACCCGGCCGCGATACGGCTCGCGCTCCTCGCCCACCACTACCGGTCCGACTGGGAGTGGACCGACCAGGTGCTCCAGGACGCCGTGGCCCGCCTCGACCGGTGGCGCGCAGCCGTCTCCCGGCCCGACGGACCGCCCGCCGAGGCCCTGGTCGAGGAGATGCGCGAGGCCCTCGCGAACGACCTGGACGCGCCCACCGCGCTCGCCGCGGTCGACCGCTGGGCCGCCCTCCAGCAGGAGCGGGGCGGCACGGACGAGGGCGCGCCCGGTGTGGTGTCGCGCGCCGTGGACGCGCTCCTCGGCGTGGCCCTGTGAAGCCGTTGCAGTAACGACTCTGCACAGGCGTCACCGAAGAACGACCCCGGCACAGGCGTCGCCCACGCCCCACGCGCCGGAGGGACATCGACGGGGCGCGTCCTCCGACCGGAGGACGCGCCCCGTCGCCATGCGGCAGGGCCGTTCGCGGGGCGGGCGGCGGGATCCCGCCGCTCCGGACACGAAGACGCGGTGCCAGGACGGCAGTTCGGGGGGACGGGGGAGGAGCTGATCGGGCGAGCCGACCGGACCGTCCCATCCCGGCCGCGCGTCGTCCCCGGGCTGTCAAGGTGCTGTCGGCCGACGGGCGAAGCGCTGCGGGGCCGGTCGGCATGTGATGAGGTGACAGACGTCAGTTGAAGCCGGACCGGCCAGCTGCCGGTCCCTTCGTGGAAGGGACGCACAGTGGCACCCCCGCTCCCCCCGCACTCCCTCTCGGCTCGCCCCGCCCCCCACCTCAGTAGGCGAAGACTGCTCACGACGTCGGCCGCGACCGCCGGCGCGCTGCTCGTCGGGGCCTCCGCCGCGTCCACCGCCTCCGCCACCGGCTCGGCCACCGGGCACCCGTGGCCCGACGTCATCCCCCTGCCGAACGGCTTCCGCCCCGAGGGCATCACCATCGGCACCGGCCCCTACGCCTACCTCGGCTCCCTCGGCGACGGCTCGATCTACCGCGCCGACCTGCGCACCGGCGCGGGCCGCATCGTCTCGGCGGGCCCCGGTACGCCCTCCGTGGGGCTCAAACTCGACGACCGAGGGCGGCTGTTCGTCGCCGGGCGCGGTCAGGGCGCCCGGGTGGTGGACGTCCGTACCGGCGCGATCATCGCGTCGTACACGCTCACCACCAGGACGCCGACCTTCGCCAACGACGTCTTCCTCACCCCGGGCGCCGCCTGGTTCACCGACTCGTTCCAGCCCGCCCTCTACGCCCTGCCGCTCGGCCGTGACGGCCGGCTGCCGGGTCCGGACGAGGTCGTCACAGTCCCCCTGAGCGGCGCCTGGACCCAGACGCCGGGCGAGACGGTCAACGCCAACGGCATCACCCGCACCCCGGACGGCAAGGCCCTCCTGGTCGTCCAGTCCGGCGTGGGCGGACTCCACCGGGTCGACCCGAGGACGGGCGTCACAACCCTCGTCGACCTGGGCGACGCGGCACCCCTCACCAACGGCGACGGCCTGCTGCTGCTCGGCCGGCGGCTCTACGTGGTGCAGAACCAGCAGAACGCGATCGACGTGTTCCACCTCTCCGCCGACGGCCGCAGCGGCATCTTCGAGGGCCGCCTCAGCGACGCCGACTTCGACGTCCCGACGACGGTCGCGGCCCACAAGAACCGCCTGTACCTGCCCAACGCCCGCTTCACGACCACTCCGACCGCGGACACGACGTACGCGGTGGTATCGATCAAACGCTGAGCACCTGGTGCCTCCGGGCCCACCTCCCCGCGCCCCGAAGGGGCGCGGGGAACTGCGCGACCAGCCACAACAAACCCGCAGATCCCGCGCAGCGTCACAGCAACGGCATCCCCAGGAGCACTACTCCTCCGACGAATCCTCGCCCTCGCCGCCCTCGTCCGCGGCCTCCGGCCGAGTTGGCTTCGGCGGCCGCGTCCGCCCACCGGGGTTCTCCTTCGGGTTCCACGCACCGGCCCCCGCGTCGCCCCCGTCAGCCGTGGCATGCCCCCCGGCCGGACCGGCGGAGCCGGGCCCACCGTCACGGCGCCGCAGATACCGTTCGAACTCCCGAGCGATCGCCTCGCCCGACGCCTCCGGCAGCTCCGCCGTGTCCCGGGCCTCCTCCAGCGTCTGCACGTACTCGGCGACCTCGCTGTCCTCCGCCGCCAGCTGGTCCACGCCCACCTGCCAGGCGCGCGCGTCCTCGGGAAGCTCGCCCAGCGGGATGCGTACGTCGATGAGGTCCTCCAGGCGGTTCAGGAGGGCCAGCGTCGCCTTCGGGTTCGGCGGCTGCGACACGTAGTGCGGCACCGCCGCCCAGAGCGAGACCGCGGGGACACCGGCGTGCGTGCAGGCCTCCTGGAGGATGCCGACGATGCCCGTGGGCCCCTCGTACTTGGTCTCCTCCAGATCCATCCGCTGCGCCAGGTCCGGGTCGGACGTGACACCGCTGACCGGGACCGGACGCGTGTGCGGGGTGTCGCCGAGCAGCGCGCCCAGCACGACCACCAGCTCCACGCCGAGCTCATGGGCGAAGCCCAGCAGCTCGTTGCAGAACGAGCGCCAGCGCATCGACGGCTCGATACCCCGGACGAGTACGAGATCGCGGGGCTTGTCGCCGCCCACCCTGACCACCGACAACCTTGTCGTCGGCCAGGTGATCTTCCGTACACCGCCGTCCAGCCACACCGTGGGACGGTTCACCTGGAAGTCGTAGTAGTCCTCGGCGTCCAGCGCCGCGAACACCTCACCCTTCCATTCCCGGTCCAGATGCGCGACCGCGGTGGAGGCGGCGTCGCCGGCGTCGTTCCAGCCTTCGAACGCGGCCACCATCACTGGGTCGATCAGCTCGGGAACCCCCTCCAGCTCGATCACCCAGCGCCTCCTTCCGACGTGCCCTCGCGTACGCCCCAACCTTACGGCGTACCGAGGGGGCCTCCGCAGCCCCCTTGCACGGGGGAGTGAACGGATCACTGCCCCGTTCGCACGGCTCAAACACGCGTCGGCGACCGGAGCATCAGGTGATCAACTTCTCACAGCGACGATCGCAGCCACTGTTCCACGCTCGCGATGTGCACCGTCGCCCAGGAGCGCGCGGCGTCGGCGTCGCGGTCGCGCAGGGCGGCCAGGATGGCCCGGTGCTCGTGCAGGGTCCGGCTGACGGCGTCCTCCTGGGTCAGTCCGCGCCAGATACGGGCCCGTGTGGTGGGGCCCGAGAGGCCGTCGAGCAGCGAGCAGAGCACGGAGTTCCCCGAGCTCTGCACGATGCCCCGGTGGAACTCCAGGTCGCAGGCGACCAGTTCCTCCACCGACGGATCGGTGCCGAGCTTGTCCAACTGGGCGTCCAGCGCGTCCAGTTGCTGCTCACTGATCCTCAGGGCGGCCATCGCCGTCGCCGCCGGTTCGAGTATCCGGCGTACGGCGAGGAACTCCAGGACCGTGTCGTCGCGGTGGAAGTCGACGACGAAGCTCAGCGCCTCCAGCAGGAGTTGCGGATCGAGGCTGGTCACATAGGTGCCGTCGCCCTGCCGTACGTCCAGGATGCGGATCAGCGACAGGGCGCGCACGGCCTCGCGCAGGGAGTTGCGGGACAGCCCGAGGTCGGCGGCGAGCTCGCTCTCCTTCGGCAGCCGGTCGCCGGGGCGCAGCGCGCCGGAGACGATCATGTCCTTGATCTTCTCGATCGCCTCGTCGGTGACTGCCATGGCGGACCCTCCTCGTCGTGTCAGGCCGTTCCGGTTGTCCCGGCCGTTCCGGTCGCTCCGGCTGATCCGGTCGTTCAGACATCCGATGTATCAGCCCATTATGAAGGCACCGGCGTGACTCTTCGGCCGATGGCGGCGCCGCCCCTCGTGATTCCGGCCGTTCTTCGAGGTCATGTACGGTGTCGGGCACCTTCGGAACACCAGGAGTGCCCCGCTATGCCCCAGGAACTGCGCGCCGTCGACTGGACCGGAAGCAGTCTCGCCCTCATCGACCAGACGGTTCTGCCGCACCGTACCGAGACGGTCGAGATCCGTGACGTCGACGCCCTGGTCTCCGCCGTCCAGCGCCTCGTCGTCCGCGGCGCCCCCGCGATCGGGGCGGCCGGCGCGTACGGGGTGGCGGTCGCGATCCTGGAGGGCGAGCGGGAGGGGTGGTCGGCCGAGGAGACACGGGCCGCCGTCGCCCGCGTCCGCGAGGCCCGGCCCACCGCCGTGAACCTGATGGTGTGCGTCGACCGGGTCATGACCCGCTTCGACGAGGGACTGGACGCGGTGCTGGAGGAGGCCGCCGCCGTCCAGCGCGAGGACGTCGAGGCGAACCGGGCCATGGGGGTCTTCGGCGCCGACTGGCTGCTGAAGCGTGTGGGCGTCGACCGGCCGCTTCGCGTGCTGACGCACTGCAACACGGGGGCGCTCGCAACCGCGGGATGGGGGACGGCACTCGGCGTCATCCGCGAACTCCACGCGCGGGGCCGGCTCGAAGTCGTCTACGCCGACGAGACGCGACCCCTGCTCCAGGGATCCCGCCTGACCGCCTGGGAGTTGGTCCAGGAGGGTATCCCGCACTACGTCCAGGCGGACGGTGCCGCCGCCGGCACGATCCTGCGGGGCGAGGTCGACGCGGCGATCGTGGGCGCGGACCGTATCGCCGCCAACGGCGACACCGCCAACAAGGTCGGCACGGTGGGCGTCGCCCTCGCCTGCGCCGACGCGGGCATACCGTTCCTGGTGGCCGCCCCCACGACGACGGTCGACCTCGCCACCGCCTCGGGAGCCGACATCCACATCGAACTCCGGAGCGAGGACGAGGTGTTGGAGTGGAGCGGCGTCCGGACGGCGCCGGCCGAGTCCCGGGGGCACAACCCGGCCTTCGACGTGACACCGGGCCGCCTCGTGACCGGACTGGTCACGGAGCGCGGCGTGCTGGAGGTCTCGGCGGGCGAACTGCCGGGCGGGCACTGGGGTTAGGCCCGCGTACGAACCGCCCGCCGCGGCGACCCAGGTTCCGTACGCCGTGCTCACCCACCACGACAAGGCGGCCCGGTCACCGTGACCGGGCCGCCTGGTGACGTGCCGTCACCGCTGCGACAGCTCCAGCTCCAGCAGCCACTCGACCACTTCGGTGTGGTGGCGGGCCTGGCGGGGCGTCGCGCCCCAGACGTACAGACCGTGCCCGGCGACGACCACCGCCGGCATACGGGGGTCGCGCGCGGCCTCCAGGCGGTCGCCCAGCACCTTCATGTCCTGGCTGTTGCCGATGACGGGAAGGGTGACCTCGACGTCGTGGGCGGGCTGGCCGACGCCCTTCAGCATCTCCAGGTCCTTGAAGACGATGCCGTCGGGCTCACGACGCCCCATGGCGACCGAGGCGACCGTGTGGACGTGGACCACGGCACCCGCCCCGGTCAGCGCGGCCACCCGTGCGTGCAGCTCGGCCTCGGCGGACGGCCTGCCCCCCTGCAGGGCCGCGCCGTTCCCGTCGACCAGCACCACGTCCGCGGGCGTCAGTTCACCCTTGTCGTGGCCGCTCGCGGTCACCGCCAGCCGCAGCGGGTCGCGCGAGAGCACCACCGACAGGTTGCCCGAGGTGCCGCGCATCCAGCCGAAGGAGGCGAAGCGGGCCGACTCGGCGGCCAGCACGGCGCCCGCCTCCTCCAGGTCGAGTGCCGAGATCTCGGTGGTCATGCGGTGCTCCTCGTGAGGGTGATCTCGTCGAACGTCCCCGCCTGCGCGTGGTCCCCGACGCCTTGCTCGTAGTACGGCTCCCCGGGCCGCCGGATGCCGACGGCCCGCCAGCCGGCCTCGCGTGCCGCGTCCAGCTCGCCGGGCCGGTCGGAGAGGAAGAGGATGCGCTCGGGGGTCGCGGCGAGCCCGAGGGCCGACGCGATCGTGCGGTACGACTCCGCCTCCTGCTTCGGCCCCGCGTTCTCCGTGTCGTACAACCCCTCGACCAGCGGCAGCAGGTCCCCCTCGGGGCTCGACCGGAACCAGGCGCGCTGGGCGGCCACGGAACCCGAGGAGTACACGTGGAGGCGGACGCCCGCCGCGCGCCAGGCCCGCAGGGCCGGCAGGACGTCGTCGTAGAAGTGGGAGACGAGGTCGCCGCGCGCGAAGCCCTCGGACCAGATGATGCCCTGGAGGGTCTTCAGCGGGGTCGCCTTGCGGTCCTCGTCGAGCCACTCGTCGAGCGCCTTCTCGACGCGGGCGGCGTCCGCGTCCGGCTCGGCGATCAGGTCCCGCACCTGCGCGACCGCGCGCGCCACGTCCGGGTCCCCGCTCCGCTCCGCGAGCAGCGCCCCGAAGCGGGAGCGCGAGTACGGGTAGAGCACGTCGACGACGAACCCCGTGGCGCTCGTGGTGCCCTCGATGTCGAGCACCACGGAGTCGAGGGAGTCGATGTCGAAGTCCACGCTCACGCCGCTGCCTTGTCCTGCCGGTACCCGGCGTCGATCGTGTCGTAGTCCGGGAAGCGGGAGGCGATGGTGGAGCCGGTGAAGTTGCCGATCCAGCCGTCCTCCTCGTGGAAGAAGCGGATCGCGGTGAACGACGGGTTGGTGCCCATGTCGAACCAGTGCGTGGTGCCGCGCGGCACGCCCAGCAGGTCGCCCTTCTCGCAGTAGACCGCGTGCACCTCGCCGTTCACGTGCAGATAGAAGATGCCGGAGCCGGAGACGAAGAAGCGGACCTCGTCATCGTCGTCGTGGGTGTGCTCCTGGAGGAACTTCTCCCGGGCGGCCTTCGCCTTCACCGGGAACTCGGGGTCGTCGCTCGGGTGGAGGCCGAGGACGTCGACCGTGGTGAAGCCCTCCTCGGCGTTGAGCCGCTCGATCTCCGGGCCGTACGCGGCGAACACGGTCTCGCTGTCCGCGTCGAAGGGGACGTCCTCGCGGATCGGCCACTGCTCGTAGCGCACCCCGAGCGGTGCCAGCGCGGCCGCGATCTCGACGGGGTCGGCGGTACGGCGCACCACGGTCTCCGGTCCCGACTCGGGCCAGGTGGTCAGCAGGGTCATGGGAGCAACTCCAGGAGGCTGGAAGGGATGTCCGGATACCGAGACGGGCACCCGGGCAGCTGGAAAGGGGGCAAGGGGCGGGGGCGAGCGACCGGTCAGGCGTGACAGGGCGCGCCGGGACAACAGCGCATACGGGGCATGCGCTGCGCCGTCGCGTCGGATGTCGTCATCGGGGCCTCACTTGGTGCCGGTCGGGTGCCGGTACCGCGATGGTAACGCCGGTCCATGGACGGCCCATGTGTGACGTAGTCGTTGTCTCACGTGCTGAGAAACCGCTCTCATTGCTTTGACGCATGGCTGAAATCGTTCTCATGATCTGCGTATGAAGACGCTGCTGCTCGTGCGGCGGCTGTACGTGGACCTGCTCCGGTCGACCACGGCCAGCTGTCGCTGACCACTCCCGGAGCCCTGACACGCCCTGATGTTCCGGGCGTTCGCCGTGCGCCCGATGACGGGCACAGTGGCGCGTTTTCGCCCCCGCTCCGGGTCGAGCCCTCCCTTTCTTCCTCCCTTCGCACCACACCTGGAGCCGTCATGTCCCGCTCGTCCCGCCGTACCCGCCTTCCGCTCGCCGCGCTCTCCCTCGCCTCCGCCTCGGCCCTGCTGCTGTCGGCCTGCTCGCAGTCCACCGACGCCTCCAAGGACGCCGGCGACACCGCCGCCAAGGCCTCGGCCGCCACCGGCAAGAAGCCCGCCCCCTTCAGCGAGGGCGCGGTCAAGGTCGCCCTGGTCCGGCAGAGCGGCGCCGGCGACTACTTCGAACAGTGGGGCAACGGCGCGAAGGCGCAGGCCAAGGCGCTCGGCATCGACCTGACCGTGTACGACGCCCAGGCCGACAACGCCAAGCAGGCCACCGACCTGTCCTCGGCGATCAACTCCGGCGCCAAGGCGATCATCATCGACCACGGCTTCCCGGCGACGATCCAGCCGGAGATCGACAAGGCCGTGAAGAAGGGCATCAAGGTCGTCGTCTACGACGTCGAGACGTCCACCAAGGGCGTCGTCTCCACCAAGCAGGACGACGCCAGCATGGCCCAGGCCGTCCTCGACGTGATGGCCAAGGAGGTCGGCAAGGGCGCCAAGGTCGGTTACGTCAACGTCGCCGGCTACGCGGCCCTCGACAAGCGGGACACCGTCTGGAAGTCCACCGTCGACGCGCAGGGCTGGAAGCAGGCGTTCAAGGTCGGCAAGGTCACCGACTCCACGGCCACCGACAACGTTCCCCTCGTCTCCGCCGCCCTCACCCAGAACTCCGACGTGGCGGGCATCTTCGCCCCCTACGACGAACTGGCCAAGGGCACCGTCCTCGCCGTGCAGAACAAGAAGCTGCAGGACAAGGTGAAGGTCTTCGGTGCCGACGTCTCCAACGCCGACATCCAGGCCATCACCGCCGAGGACAGCCCCTGGGTCGCCACCGCGGGCACCGACCCGTCCGCCGTGGGCGCCGCCGTGGTCCGCACCACCGCCCTCGAACTGGCCGGTCAGCTGAACAAGACCTCCGTCGAGTTCCCGGCCGTCGCCATCACCCAGGACTTCCTGCGCGAGAAGAAGATCGAGAACATGGACCAGCTGCGGAAGGCGCTGCCCGCGCTGAACCTGTCGCAGGTCTCGACCGCCGACTGGATCTCGAATGTCGCCCACTGACACCGCCTTCGTGAAGGCCGACGGCGGCGAGAGCGTCGCCGCCGTCAGCCTGCGGGACGTCAGCATGGCCTTCGGCGGCAAGACGGTGCTCGCCTCCGTCTCGCTGGACATCGCACCGGGCAGCGTGGTCGCGCTGCTCGGTGCGAACGGGGCCGGCAAGTCCACGCTGATCAAGATCCTGTCGGGCGTCCACACGGGCCACGGCGGCGAGGTGCGGGTGGCCGGTCGAGCCGCGGCTCTCCAGTCGCCGCTGGCCGCCCGGCAGTTGGGCATCCAGACCGTGCACCAGCGCATCAGCGAGGGCGTCGTCCCCGGCCTCACCGTCGCCGAGAACCTGGTCTTCGAGGAACTGGCGCAGCGCCGGGGCAACCCGTTCCTCAACGGGGGCCGACTGCTGGTCCGCGCCCGGGAGATCCAGGCCGCCCTCGGCCTCGACTGGTCCGACGCCGTCCTCAAGCAGGACGTCACCGACCTCGGCATCTCCGACCGTCAGTTGCTGATCCTGGCCCGCGCCCTGGCCACCCGCCCCCGGCTGCTGATCCTGGACGAGCCGACCTCCGCGCTCTCCGCCGCCGAGGCCGAGCGCCTGTTCGCGCTGGTCGAGCGGATGCGAGCGGACGGCATCGCGGTCCTCTACGTCTCCCACCGCCTCGGCGAGATCGACGCCCTGGCCGACCGGCTGGTCGTCCTGCGGGACGGCCGTCTCACCGAGGACCAGGCCCGCCCCTTCGACTGGGACACCGCCCTGCGCGCGATGCTCGCCCAGTCCCAGGAGACGACCACCGCCCGCCCGGTCCGCGAGGGCGACCAGGGCGACGTCGTTCTCTCCCTGCGCGGGGTGCGGCTCCTCGAGGGCCGCACCCCCCTGGACCTCGACCTCCGCGCCGGTGAAGTCACCGGTGTCGTGGGCCTGTTGGGCGCGGGCAAGACCGAACTGGCCCGCGGCCTCTTCGGCGCCGAGCCCTTCACCACCGGCACGGTCGAGCTGGACGGCAGGGCGTACGCGCCCCGCCGCCCCGCCGACGCCATCCGCGGCGGCGTCCACCTCGTCCCCGAGGACCGTCACGCCGACGCCCTCGTCCCCGGCTGGTCGGTGGCCCAGAACATCTCCCTGCCGTTCCTGAGGTCCCTGTCCCGGCTGGGCCTGATGAACTCGGCAAGGGAGAACGCCCTCGGCCGCGACACGATCGACGCCCTCGGGGTCGTCACCCGCGACGAGCACAGCACCGTCGAGGAGCTGTCCGGCGGCAACCAGCAGAAGGTCGTCGTCGGCCGCTGGCTCGCCGAGACCCCCCGCGTCCTCATCCTGGACGAGCCGTTCCGAGGTGTGGACATCGGCGCCCGACGGGACATCGGCCGCCGGGCCCGCGCGCTCGCAGCCGAGGGCGCCGCCGTGCTCGTCCTGTCCGCCGACGTCGACGAGGTCCTGGAGGTCGCCGACCGGGTCGTCGTCCTCGCCGCCGGTGAGATCCACCTCGACGCGTACGGCGAGGACGCGGAACGCGACCGCGTCATCCAGACCATCTCGGCGTCCGTGTGACCCCGGCCCGCCCCGAGGAAGACCCAGGACCAGGAAGTCCGAGGAAGCACCCATGACCACCACCCAGAGCACCGAGGTCCCCACCAAGGTGGCGATCCCGCCGGGCACCTCCACCGCCGTGCGCGTCCAGAACGCCGTCATCAAGTACGGCTTCATCTTCGTCACGGTCGCGCTCTTCGCGTACTTCGCGCTCAGCGAGGGCTCCTTCCGCGAGTCGGCGACCCTCCTCGACACCCTCCGCTACGTCTCCGTCGCCGCCATCCTCGGCCTCGGCGTCACCCTCACCATGGCCGTCGGCGGGATGGACATGTCCGTCGGCGCGGTGGCGGGCCTCGGCGTCTCCGTCGCCGCCCACACGATGGTCGTCCTGAACCAGGTCGGCACGGTGGCGATCCTCGCGGTCCTCGTCGCGGGCGCCCTCGCGGGGCTCCTCAACGCCCTGCTGATCGTCGTCCTGAAGATCCCCGACATGCTGGCCACCCTCGGCACCATGTTCGTCATCCAGGGCACCAAACTGATCCTGGTCGACGGCCAGTCGATCACCCCCGGCATGACCCTGGAGGACGGCACCACCGCCCCCGGCAGGTTCACCGCCGGCTTCCTGAAGATCGACCGGGGGACGGTCCTCGGCATCCCCATCTCGGTACTCGTCTTCGGCGCGCTCACCGTCGCCGCCTGGGTCTTCCTGGCCCGCACCCGCTGGGGCCGCGTCTTCTACGCCATCGGCGCCAACCCGGAGGCCTCCCGCCTGGCCGGCATCCGGGTCGGCGCGTACCGGGCGCTGGCCTACGTCCTCTCCGGCGTCCTCGCCTCCGTCGGCGGCCTGATCCTGGCCTCCCGCATCGGCCAGGGCGACGTGAGCGCGGGCACCTCCCAGCTGCTGGAGGCGGTCGCCGTGGCCCTCGTCGGCACCTCGGTCCTCGGCCGGGGCCGCCCCAACGTCTGGGGCACCGCCCTCGGCGCGGTCCTCATCGGCATCATCACCACCGGGCTCACCATCAAGGGTCTGCCGTACTACACCCAGGACGTCGTCGAGGGCGCGGTCCTCATCCTCGCCCTGGTCTTCAGCTTCACGTTGTCCAAGCGCCGCACCGCATAAGGGAGTTCACCGACCATGGGCTACCGCATCCTGGAGACCGACGACATCCCCGCCCATCTGCGCGAGCGGGGCCACTGGGACGACGTGGACGACATCACCGTCCGCGAGGTGTCGGACGGCAACGTCAACCGGGTCTTCCTCGCCTCGAACCGCGACGGCACCCGCAGCCTCGCCCTCAAGCAGGCCCTGCCCTGGGTCCGTGTCGCCGGGCCGTCCTGGCCGCTGAGTCCTGAGCGGGCGGACGCGGAGGCGCGCGCGTACGAGCAGCTGGGGAAGGTCGCGCCCGAGGAGATCCCCGCGATCCACGGCTACGACCCCGAGAACTTCGCCCTCGTCATGGAGGACCTCTCCGATCTGCAGGTTCTGCGTACGCTGCTGAACGAGGGCGCGTCGTACGGTCCGCACACCTCGCCGCAGATCGGGCGGTTGGTGGCCCGGCTGTCCTTCGCGACGAGTGACTTCGGCATGGAGTCCGCCGACCGCAAGGCGCTGCTCGCCGCCTCGGTCAACCCCGAGCTGTGCAAGATCACCGAGGATGTCGTCCTCTCCGAGCCGTACATCGAGCACGAGCACAACCACTGGCATCCGGGCCTGGACGACCTGGCCGCCGCCTTCCGCGCGGACGCCGCGCTCCGCACCGAGGTCGCCGACCTGCGCCATGTCTTCATGACGAGCGCCCAGGCCCTCCTGCACGGGGACCTCCACTCCGGCAGCGTCATGGTCGGGACCCGCGAAGGCGCCCATGTCGTCCGGGTCTTCGACCCCGAGTTCTCCTTCGTCGGCCCCATCGGCTTCGACCTCGGCCTGTACTGGGCCAACGCGCTGGTCTCCGAGGAACGGGCCCGTGCCCTCGGGACGCTGACGGACCACGGCGACCAACTCCGGCTCTCCTGGGAGGCCTTCGAGGCCGAGTTCCGCCGGCTGTGGCCCACCCGCGTGGACACCTTCTTCGACGACGCCTATCTGGACCGTTTCCTCGCCCGGGTCTGGACGGAGTCGCTGGGCTTCGCCGGTACGGAGATCATTCGCCGCATCATCGGCTTCGCCCACCTGACGGATCTGACGACCCTGCCCGATCCGGTGCCGGCGTCCCGGCGGGCGCTGCTGCTGGGGCGTGAACTGATCGTGCGCCGGGCGGAGTTGGGGGATGTGGCGTCGGTGCGGGCGGTTGTGGAGTCGGGTGCGGCCGGGTAGGGCTTCCCGCGCAGTTCCTCGCGCCCCTGAAGGGGCCTTCTCGCCGTACGCCACCGACCCGCCGTACGGGGTGCCTCTCCTTCCCTCCCTGCTTCGGCTGCGGGCAGTCGTGCCGCCGGGGCGATGGGGGCACCACCCGCTCGAGCCAAGCCGAGAGCCGGGGGAGGGTGGGCGCGGACGGCGCCCCGTGAGCGCCGGGCCGCGTGACCAGGTCCGGCTCAGCTCCGGGCGCCGGGTGCCGGACACGGAAGAGGCGGGCCCCAGGTGCCGTATCGGCTTGGGGCCCGCCCTGGCGCGCTCGGTCCGGCCCCGGTCAGGGGGAGGGGCCGGACCGAGAGTCGGTCACTTCTTGTCGAGCACGTCCTGGACCTTCGTACGGATCTCGTCCGTCGCCAGGCCCCGTATCGTCAGCGTCGTGCGGCGCCGCAGGACGTCGTCGGCCGTCTCGGCCCACTCGGTGTCGCGGGCGTAGACGACCTGAGCCCAGATCTCGGGCGCGTCGGGGTGGACGCGCTCGCCCAGCTCGGGGTTCTCGTTGGCCAGACGGGCGATGTCGAAGGCCAGGGAACCGTAGTGCGTGGCCAGGTGCCGTGCCGTGTCGGCGCCCATCCGAGGGCCCGGGGCCGGACGGTCCACCAGCAGCCGGTGGGCGACCGCGCGCGGGTTGGCGACACCCGGCAGCGGCAGCTTCTTCGGCAGCGTGGAGACCGGCTCGAAGTCCTCGCCCAGCGGGTGCCCGGGCAGCGCCTCCAGCTTCTTCATGATGGTGCGGCCGATGTGCCGGAACGTCGTCCACTTGCCGCCCGCGACGGACAGCATGCCGCCCCGTCCCTCGGTGACGACCGTCTCCCGCTTGGCCTTCGCGGTGTCACCGGGGCCGCCCGGCAGCACCCGCAGACCGGCGAAGGAGTAGGTGATGAGGTCGCGGGAGAGCTGCTGGTCGCGGATGGAGAAGGCGGCCTCGTCCAGGATCTGGGATATGTCCTTCTCGGTGACCGCGACGTCCGCCGGGTCGCCCTCGTACATCTCGTCGGTTGTACCGAGCAGCAGCATGTCCTCCCAGGGGAGGGCGAAGGTGATGCGGTACTTGTCGATGGGGGTGGCGAGCGCGGCCTTCCAGGGAGCCGTCCGCTTCAGCACCAGGTGCGCGCCCTTGGACAGACGGATGGAGGGGGCCGCGTTCGGGTTCTCCATCCGGCGCAGGTGGTCGACCCACGGGCCGGTCGCGTTCAGCACCAGCCGCGCGTCGACACCGAACTCGTCCCCGGACAGCCGGTCGCGCAGCTCCGCGCCGGTGACCCGGCCCCTGGTGAAGCGCAGCCCGGTGACCTCGGCGTGGTTCAGGACCACCGCGCCCGACTCGACGGCCGCGCGGACCGTCATCAGAGCCATCCGGGAGTCGTTCATCTGGTCGTCGCCGTACACGGCCACGGCCTTGAGGTTGTCGGTGCGCAGTTCGGGCACGTCCTGCGCCGCCTTGGCGGGGGAGAGCAGGTGACCGACGCCGTCACCGAAGGCGGAGAGCGCGGAGTAGGCGAAGACGCCCGCCCCGAGCTTCGCCGCGCCGTGCGGCCCGCCCTTGTACACGGGGAGGTAGAACGTGAGCGGGTTCGCCAGGTGGGGGGCCACCTGGCGGGAGACCGCACGGCGCTCGAAGTGGTTCTCCGCCACCAGCTTCACCGCGCCGGTCTGCAGGTAGCGCAGACCGCCGTGGAGCAGCTTGGAGGAGGCGGAGGAGGTGGCGCCGGCGAAGTCGCCGGCGTCGACCAGAGCCACCCTGAGCCCGGACTGCGCGGCGTGCCAGGCGGTGGAGATGCCCAGGATGCCGCCGCCGATCACGAGGAGGTCGTACGACGCCTTGGCGAGCTGCTCCCGGGTCTCGGCACGGCTCGGGTTCGAGCCGGACGCCGGGCGCGTCCCCAGGGCAGGCAGGGTCTGCAGGGTGGTCTGACTGGTCATGTCGGGTTCTTACTCCTCATCAGAGCCGGAACGAACGGAGCCTTCGCAAGCCCCGCTCAGCTCTCGTCCTCGATCCAGCCCATGGTCCGCTCGACGGCCTTGAGCCAGCTCTTGTACTCACGGTCGCGGGTGTCCGCGTCCATCCGGGGGGTCCACTCGGCGGCCCGGCGCCAGTTGGCGCGCAGGTCGTCGGTGCTGGTCCAGAAGCCGACGGCGAGACCGGCGGCGTAGGCGGCGCCGAGGCAGGTGGTCTCGGCGACCATCGGACGGACCACGGGGGCGTCCAGGAAGTCCGAGAGCGTCTGCATCAGCAGGTTGTTGGAGGTCATGCCGCCGTCGACCTTGAGGGCCGCGAGCTCCACGCCCGAGTCCTTGGTCATGGCGTCCGTGATCTCACGGGTCTGCCAGGCGGTGGCCTCCAGGACGGCGCGCGCGAGGTGCGCCTTGGTGACGTACCGGGTGAGACCGGCGATCACACCGCGGGCGTCGGAGCGCCAGTACGGGGCGAACAGACCGGAGAAGGCCGGCACGAAGTACGCGCCGCCGTTGTCCTCGACCGTGAGCGCGAGCGTCTCGATCTCGGCGGCGGTGGAGATGAGACCCATCTGGTCGCGCATCCACTGCACCAGCGAGCCGGTGACGGCGATCGAGCCCTCCAGGGCGTAGACCGGCTTCTGGTCGCCGATCCGGTAGCCGACCGTGGTCAGCAGGCCGCTGTAGGAGTTGATGATCTTCTCACCGGTGTTCAGCAGCATGAACGTGCCGGTGCCGTACGTGGACTTGGCCTCGCCCTCCTCGAAACAGGTCTGGCCGAACAGGGCCGCCTGCTGGTCGCCGAGCGCGGAGGCGACCGGGATGCCGCCGAGCAGGTCGCCGAGGCGGCCGCCGGTGACCTCGCCGTAGACCTCGGCGGAGGAGCGGATCTCCGGGAGCATCGACAGCGGCACGCCGATGGACTCGGCGATCTTCTCGTCCCACTCCAGGGTGTGGAGGTTCATCAGCATGGTGCGGGAGGCGTTGGTGACGTCGGTGTAGTGCTTGCCGCCGTTGACACCACCGGTCAGGTTCCAGATGACCCAGGTGTCCATGGTGCCGAAGAGGATGTCGCCGGCCTCGGCGCGCTCCCGCAGGCCCTCGACGTTGTCGAGCAGCCACCGGGCCTTCGGACCGGCGAAGTACGAGGCCAGCGGCAGGCCGGTCTCACGGCGGAACCGGTCCTGGCCGACGTTGCGGCCGAGCTCGCGGCAGAGGGCGTCGGTGCGGGTGTCCTGCCAGACGATGGCGTTGTGGACGGGCTCACCGGTGTTCTTGTCCCAGAGCAGCGTGGTCTCGCGCTGGTTGGTGATGCCGATGGCCTTGATGTCGTCGCGGGTGATGCCGGCCTTCTCGATGGCCCCGGCGACGACCTCCTGGACGTTCGTCCAGATCTCGGTGGCGTCGTGCTCGACCCAGCCCGGCTTCGGGAAGATCTGCTCGTGCTCCTTCTGGTCGACGGAGACGATGCGTCCGTCGCGGTCGAAGACGATGCAGCGGGACGAGGTCGTGCCCTGGTCGATCGCGGCGATGAACGGGCCGGCGGTGTGGGCGTCGGTCACGGTGTGCTCCTGAAAGGTCAACTGGTCAACGGGCTGTACGTACGGCGCGTGCTGAGCGTTCCGCGGGAGCGGCCCGCGGAACGGCGGCTCAACGGGTTTCTCAGACGAATGCGACGTTGTAGAGGCCTGCGGCGATGGCGGCACCGATCAGCGGGCCGACCACCGGGACCCAGGCGTAGCTCCAGTCCGACCCGCCCTTGTTGGGCAGGGGCAGCAGGGCGTGCACGATGCGCGGACCGAGGTCACGGGCCGGGTTGATCGCGTAGCCGGTCGGGCCACCGAGGGACAGACCGATGGAGACCACGACGAGCGCGGTGATCAGGGCACCGAGGGTGCCGAGGCCCTTGCCCGAGTCGTTCAGACCCTGTGTGAGCACCGCCAGGACCAGCACGATGGTGCCGATGACCTCGGTGGCGATGTTCAGGACCGCGTTGCGGACCTCCGGGCCGGTGGAGAAGATGCCGAGCACGGGGCCGGCGCCCTGCTCCCGGGCCTCGACCGACTTGGCCTTGGCCCGTGTCTCCGCGTCACCGACGATCTCCTCGTCGGTCAGGTGGGCGTGGAACTGTCCGTAGTAGGCGATCCAGACCAGAGCGGCACCGATCATGGCGCCGAGCAGCTGCCCGCCCCAGTAGATCGGGACGTCGCCCCACTCGATGCCGTCCTTCTTCAGCGCGAGCGCGAGGGTGACGGCCGGGTTCAGGTGGGCGCCGGAGAGCGGCGCGGAGGTGTAGACGGCGGTGAGAACGGCAAAACCCCACCCGAAGGTGATGGCGAGCCAACCGGCGTTACGGGCCTTGGAGGCCTTCAGCGTGACGGCCGCGCAGACGCCGCCGCCGAGCAGGATGAGTATGGCGGTACCGATGGTCTCGCCGATGAAGATGTCGGAGCTGGACACCCGCGACTCCTTTGTCCTTCGTCCAGGGGAAAGAGTTCGGCCCGTGGCGTTGTCACACTCTAGCGCGTATTGCCGGTAGGTGTTCGACAATGTCGACCGATGGACGGGAGTCTTGCTCCGGCGTTACGGGCACGTCAAGAGCTGGGTTGTCGAAAACGCGATCGTTATTGATCGAACAGGCCCATCGATCTTGGGGCGGCTGCTACGGGCGCGGCGCGCACGCGGGGTACGGCGAAGGCCGGGACACGGTGATGTGTCCCGGCCTTCGCCGTACTCGTGCCAAGGGGGGTCAGAACCGCCCGGCGCCCAGGTCCCGCGACACCGCGCGGGCGCAGTCCCGTACGGCCGCGATCAGCTCGGGGCGCAGCTCGCCGTCGCGGCACAGCCGCTCCACGGCGCCGGTGATGCCGACCGCGCCGACGGGCATCCGCCGCCGGTCGTGGATGGGGGCGGCGATGGACGCCACGCCCTCCCAGGTCTCCTCGACGTCGGCCGCGTACCCGCGGGCGCGGGTGATGTCCAGGACGCCCTCGAAGTCGGCCAGCGCGTGCACGGTCCGGTCGGTGAACGCCTTGCGCTCGCTCTCCAGCACCTCGCTGTGCGCCACCGGGTCGTAGGCCGCCAGGACCTTGCCCAGGGCCGTGGAGTGCAGGGGCTGCATGGCGCCTATCTCCAGGACCTGCCGGCTGTCGTCGGGCCGGAAGACGTGGTGCACGATCAGCACGCCCTGCTGGTGCAGCACCCCGAGGTGGACGCTCTCGCCGCTGGAGCGGGCCAGGTCGTCCGTCCAGACCAGGGCGCGCGCCCGCAGCTCGTGGACGTCGAGGTACGTGGTCCCGAGCCGCAGCAGCTCGGCCCCCAGCTGGTAGCGCCCCGAGGCGTCGTCCTGCTCGACGAACCCCTCCTGCTGGAGCGTGCGCAGTATGCCGTGGGCCGTGCCCTTGGCGAGGCCCAGCGACGAGGCGATGTCCGACAGGCCGAGCCGCCGTTCGCCGCCCGCGAGCAGGCGCAGCATCGCGGCCGCCCGTTCGAGCGACTGGATGTTCCGTGCCATCGCCGTCCTGCCTCCGTCCCCTTCGGCCGCCGTACGCGACTGAACTTCCATCGTTCGGCAATGTCGAACACTACCGGTCGTTGCCGACCTCTCGCTAACGGCCGTCACCAGCTTTTCGGCCACGTGCACCGTGCAGTGGCATTCTCGTGCCCCCGCGGTGTCCGTCCGGTGCCCGCGGTGTGCCCACGGTGTGCCCGATGCGTCCACGCGGTGTCCGAAGGGTGCCGGAGTGGTGTCCGTCGTTGTTTTCGTCGTCGGAGTAAACCGCACCCGAGCGGGTGCGCCACGCCGGTCCGCCCCGTGGACGCCCCTGACCATCCGCGCCGCTCCGGGCTAGGCTTGCGGCGTGCGTCTTCCGTGGGAAGGCGCAAAGCCGACAGCCGTCGCACTCCAGGGAGCAGCTCCATGGCCTCGTCGCCGCACACGTCCCTCACGTCCGCCGCCGCAGGCCGGGCCCGATCCGAGGCCCTCCGCGAGGCCCTCGCCACCCGTGTGGTGGTCGCCGACGGCGCGATGGGCACGATGCTCCAGGCGCAGGACCCCACACTGGAGGACTTCCAGCAGCTGGAGGGCTGCAACGAGGTCCTCAACGTCACCCGCCCCGACATCGTCCGCTCCGTGCACGCCGCGTACTTCGACGCGGGCGTCGACTGCGTGGAGACCAACACCTTCGGCGCCAACCTCACCGCACTGGGCGAGTACGACATCCCCGAACGCACCGCCGAGCTGTCCGAGGCCGGTGCCCGCATCGCCCGCGAGACGGCCGACGAGTACGCCGCCCGCGACGGACGGCAGCGCTGGGTGCTCGGCTCCATCGGCCCCGGCACCAAGCTGCCCACCCTCGGCCACACCACGTTCACCGCCATCCGTGACGCCTACCAGCAGAACGCCGAGGGCCTGCTGGCCGGCGGCGCCGACGCGCTCCTGGTGGAGACCACCCAGGACCTGCTGCAGACCAAGGCCTCCGTCATCGCCGCCCGCCGCGCGATGGAGACCGCCGGATACGAGGTCCCCCTGATCGTCTCGGTGACGGTCGAGACCACCGGCACCATGCTCCTGGGCTCCGAGATCGGCGCCGCGCTGACGGCCCTGGAGCCGCTCGGCATCGACATGATCGGCCTGAACTGCGCCACCGGCCCCGCTGAGATGAGCGAGCACCTGCGCCACCTGGCCCGCCACTCCCGCATCCAGCTGTCCTGCATGCCCAACGCCGGACTGCCGGTGCTGACCAAGGACGGCGCCCACTACCCGCTGACCGCCCCGGAGCTGGCCGACGCCCAGGAGAACTTCGTCCGCGAGTACGGCCTCTCCCTCGTGGGCGGCTGCTGCGGCACCACCCCCGAGCACCTCCGGCAGGTCGTCGAGCGCGTCCGGGACCTCTCTCCCACCGCCCGCGACCCGCGCCCGGAGCCCGGTGCCGCCTCCCTCTACCAGAGCGTGCCGTTCCGTCAGGACACCTCCTACATGGCGATCGGTGAGCGGACGAACGCCAACGGCTCGAAGAAGTTCCGCGAGGCCATGCTGGAGGCCCGCTGGGACGACTGTGTGGAGATGGCCCGCGACCAGATCCGCGAGGGCGCCCACATGCTCGACCTCTGCGTCGACTACGTGGGCCGCGACGGGGTGGCCGACATGGCCGAACTCGCCGGCCGCTTCGCCACCGCCTCCACCCTCCCCATCGTCCTGGACTCCACCGAAGTGGACGTCATCCGGGCCGGGTTGGAGAAGCTCGGCGGCCGGGCCGTGATCAACTCCGTCAACTACGAGGACGGCGACGGCCCCGAGTCCCGCTTCGCGAAGGTCACCCGTCTGGCGCAGGAGCACGGCGCCGCGCTGATCGCGCTGACCATCGACGAGGAGGGCCAGGCCCGCACCCCGGAGAAGAAGGTCGAGATCGCCGAACGGCTCATCGACGACCTCACCGGCAACTGGGGCATCCACGAGTCGGACATCCTCATCGACACCCTGACCTTCACCATCTGTACCGGCCAGGAGGAGTCCCGCAAGGACGGCGTCGCCACCATCGAGGCGATCCGCGAGCTCAAGCGCCGCCACCCGGACGTGCAGACCACGCTGGGCCTGTCGAACATCTCCTTCGGCCTGAACCCGGCCGCCCGCATCCTGCTGAACTCCGTCTTCCTCGACGAGTGCGTGAAGGCCGGCCTGGACTCCGCCATCGTCCACGCCTCCAAGATCCTGCCCATCGCCCGCTTCAGCGAGGAGGAGGTGCAGACGGCGCTCGACCTGATCCACGACCGCCGGGCCGAGGGCTACGACCCGCTGCAGAAGCTGATGGCCCTGTTCGAGGGCGCCACCGCCAAGTCCCTGAAGGCGGGCAAGGCCGAGGAGCTGGCCGCCCTGCCGCTGGAGGAGCGCCTCAAGCGCCGCATCATCGACGGCGAGAAGAACGGCCTGGAGGCCGACCTCGACGAGGCGCTTCAGACCCGCGCCGCCCTCGACATCGTCAACGACACGCTGCTGGACGGCATGAAGGTCGTCGGTGAACTCTTCGGATCCGGCCAGATGCAGCTGCCGTTCGTGCTGCAGTCCGCCGAGGTCATGAAGTCCGCCGTCGCCCACCTCGAACCGCACATGGAGAAGTCGGACGCCGAGGGCAAGGGCACCATCGTGCTGGCGACCGTCCGCGGCGACGTCCACGACATCGGCAAGAACCTCGTCGACATCATCCTGTCCAACAACGGCTACAACGTCGTCAACCTCGGCATCAAGCAGCCGGTCTCCGCGATCCTGGACGCCGCCGCCGAGCACCGCGCCGACGTCATCGGCATGTCCGGCCTGCTGGTCAAGTCCACGGTGATCATGAAGGAGAACCTGGAGGAGCTCAACCAGCGCGGGCTGGCCGCCGACTACCCCGTCATCCTCGGCGGCGCCGCGCTGACCAGGGCGTATGTCGAGCAGGACCTGCACGAGATCTACGAGGGCGAGGTCCGCTACGCCCGCGACGCCTTCGAGGGCCTGCGCCTGATGGACGCCCTCATCGGCGTCAAGCGCGGGGTCCCCGGCGCGCAGCTGCCCGAGCTGCGGCAGCGCCGGGTGCGCCCCGTGGCCGCGGCCACCGTCGTGGAGGACCGCCCCGAGGAGGGCCACGTCCGCTCCGACGTCGCCACCGACAACCCCGTGCCCACCCCGCCGTTCCGCGGCACGCGCGTGGTCAAGGGCATCCAGCTCAAGGAGTACGCGAGCTGGCTGGACGAGGGCGCCCTGTTCAAGGGCCAGTGGGGCCTGAAGCAGGCCCGCACCGGCGAGGGCCCCACCTACGAGCAGCTCGTGGAGAGCGAGGGCCGGCCGCGGCTGCGCGGCCTGCTGGACCGGCTCCAGACCGAGAACCTGCTGGAGGCGGCCGTCGTCTACGGCTACTTCCCCTGCGTGTCCAAGGACGACGACCTGATCATCCTGGACGACGACGGCAACGAACGCACCCGGTTCTCCTTCCCGCGCCAGCGCCGCGGCCGCAGGCTCTGCCTGGCCGACTTCTTCCGCCCCGAGGAGTCCGGCGAGATCGACGTGGTGGGCCTCCAGGTCGTCACCGTCGGCTCCCGCATCGGCGAGGAGACCGCCAAGCTCTTCGAGGCCAACTCCTACCGCGACTACCTCGAACTGCACGGCCTGTCCGTGCAGTTGGCCGAAGCCCTCGCCGAGTACTGGCACGCCCGCGTCCGCTCCGAACTCGGCTTCGCCGGTGAGGACCCGGCCGAGATCGAGGACATGTTCGACCTCAAGTACCGGGGCGCCCGCTTCTCCCTCGGCTACGGCGCCTGCCCCGACCTGGAGGACCGCGCCAAGATCGCGCAGCTCCTCGAACCCGAGCGGATCGGCGTCCAGCTCTCGGAGGAGTTCCAGCTCCACCCCGAGCAGTCCACCGACGCCATCGTCATCCACCACCCCGAAGCCAAGTACTTCAACGCGCGATAAGGCCCCGGCCGGGGGCTCGACCCTGGCGAAAGGCGTTTCCGCGCGCGGCGTCGTAGACTGGTCGGTCCACCGCAGGCCGGTTCCCCACCCGGGAACCGGCCTGCTCGTCCCCCAAGGAGGTGCGCCGGATGACCACGACGATTCCCGCGCCAGGAACCCGTACGGCCGAAGGCTCGGCCCTCCAGGCCGTGCTCCTCGACATGGACGGCACCCTGGTGGACACCGAGGGCTTCTGGTGGGACGTGGAGGTCGAGGTCTTCGCCGGCCTCGGGCACACCCTCGACGACTCCTGGCGGCATGTCGTGGTCGGCGGACCCATGACCCGCAGCGCGGGCTTCCTGATCGAGGCCACCGGCGCCGACATCACGCTCGCCGAGCTCACGGTGCTGCTCAACGACGGCTTCGAGGCCCGGATCGAGCGCACCCTGCCGCTGATGCCCGGTGCCTCCAGACTCCTCGCCGAACTCGCCGCCCACGGCGTCCCCGCCGCCCTGGTCTCCGCCTCGCACCGGCGCATCATCGACCGTGTCCTGACCTCTCTCGGCCCCCAGCACTTCGCGCTGACCGTCGCCGGCGACGAGGTCGAGCGGACCAAGCCGTTTCCCGACCCCTATCTGCTCGCGGCCTCCGGTCTCGGCGCTGACCCGGCCCGGTGCGCGGTCATCGAGGACACCGCCACCGGTGTCGCCGCCGCGGAGGCAGCCGGCTGCCATGTGGTCGCCGTCCCGTCCGTGGCCCCCATCGCCCCCGCCGTCCGGCGCACCGTCGTGACCTCGCTGGAAGAGGTCGACCTGCCATTTCTGCGCGGCCTGATGGCGATCACGGCCAATTGAAAGCGCAACGAATTCCAAGATCGCGCGACACCGCCCGGGACAGGGAATTCACCCGGCCGCGATGACTGAATTCCCACCCGGGGGAATACCTTTCCACCTGTGACGTTGACCACTTCACAGGGCCTCCGAAATGGTCGCCCGACGCCCCCGAACCCCCGGTTCAGGGGCGTTCGGCGTGCCTTTGTGTCCTGATTGACGAACGGTGCCCCAAACATTCCGTGGGTACTACATCGTTTGTGTCCACACGCGGTTCCGCAGCGTGATGGGAACTCAACTCCGGTGTGCGCGAGCCCCTCTGGCCGTGCGGGCTAATCTCGACGCGAGAACATCGCCGTACTTCCCAGGACGCGCTCGCACCACCCCGCCAGCACCCGTCCTGGAACCCAGTTGTGGAGAACAAGCGCGCATGAACCGCAAGACCCTGGTGCTGCCGGCCGTGATCGGTCTGCTCACCCCGGTACTCGCCGCCTGCGGTGCCACCGAGAGCGCGGGCGGCAGCGGGGACGCGATCGTCGTCGGCACCACCGACCGGTTCACCGCCTCCAAGCAGGCCCCGGCCCCGATCGACCCGGCCTACGCGTACGACGTCGGCACCTGGAACATCCTCCGCCAGACCGTCCAGACCCTCCTGGTCCAGCCGCGCGGCGACGGCGAACCGGAGCCCGAGGCCGCCTCCAGCTGCTCCTTCACCGACACCGGCAACGAGCGCTACGCCTGCACCCTGCGCGACGGCCTGAAGTTCGCCGACGGCGACCCGATCACCGCCGAGGACGTGAAGTTCTCCATCGACCGGGCCCGCTCCCTCAAGGCCGACAGCGGTGTCTTCGCCCTGCTGTCCACCATCGACCTCGTCGAGACCAAGGGCGACAACGAGGTGATCTTCCACCTCAACGGCCCCGACGCGACCCTCCCGTACAAGCTGTCCACACCCGTCGCCGGCATCGTCAACCCGGACGACTACGACAAGGACAGGCTGCGCGACGGCTTCCAGGTCGACGGCTCCGGCCCGTACACCCTGGACGCCGAGGTCGAGAACAACGAGCTGGTCCGGGCGGTGTTCACCAAGAACCCCCACTACAAGGGCCAGTTGGACCCGAAGAACGACAAGGTCGAGCTGCGCTCCTTCGACGGCGCCGACGCCATGGGCACCGCCCTGAGGAACGGCGACATCGACCTGATGACCCGCACCATGACCCCGGAGCAGATCACCAAGCTCTCCGACGCGGCCGACAGCGACATCGACGTCATCGAGTCCGCCGGCCTGGAGATCCGCTACCTCGCCTTCAACACCGAGGCCTCGCCGGTCAGGAGCACCGCCGTCCGCCGGGCCATGGCCGAGGTCATCGACCGCGGCGAACTCGTCGCCAAGGTCTACGGCTCCCAGGCCGAACCCCTCTTCTCCCTGGTCCCCGCCGGCATCACCGGCCACTCCAACTCCTTCTTCAACAAGTACGGCGACCCGGACGTCGCCAAGGCGAAGTCGACCCTGGAGACGGCCGGCGTCACCGCCCCGGTGAAGCTGACCCTCCACTACACGACCGACCACTACGGCGCCGCCACGAAGAAGGAGTTCGAGGTGCTGAAGAAGCAGCTCGACGACAGCGGCCTCTTCGACGTCACCATCAAGGGCACCCCCTGGTCCACGTTCCGCCCCGCCGAGCAGGAGGGCGAGTACGCGGTCTACGGCATGGGGTGGTTCCCGGACTTCCCCGACGCCGACAACTACCTCGCGCCCTTCCTCGACAAGGACAACTTCCTCGGCTCGCCCTACGCGAACAGCGAGATCCGCGGCAAGCTGATCCCCGAGTCCCGCCGCGCGGCCGACCGTCTCTCCGCCGCCGAGAGCCTCACCGGCATCCAGGACATCGTCGCCGACGACGTGCCGATCCTGCCGCTGTGGCAGGGCAAGCAGTACGTCGCCACCCGCGACGACGTCACCGGCGCCGAGTACGCCCTCAACGCCGCCTCCACCCTCCAGCTCTGGGAGCTGGGCCGCGGCAGAAGCGACTGACCGGACCTCACCATCCCTCCAGGCAGGGGCCGTTCGGCCTCGGGGGAGCCCGGAGTGCCCGCAATGCACCGACGACACAAGGCATCCATACGTGAACATACGCACCCAGTGGCCCGTCCTGACCATCGCGACAGGGCTTGCCGCCGGCCTGCTGACCGGTTGCGGCTCCGACTCGGGGGGATCCGGGGGCTCCGGTTCCAACGTCGTGGTGGGGATGTCCGACGACGTCCTCGCCACCGACCCCGCCTCCGGCTACGACCCCGGCTCCTGGCTGCTCTTCAACAACGTCTTCCAGTCGTTGCTGAGCTTCCCCAACGGCGCCACCGAGCCCGAACCGGACCTCGCCAAGGAGTGCTCCTTCGAGGAGGGCGGCACCAAGGTCTACGAGTGCACCCTCAAGGACGGCCTGAAGTTCAGCAACGGTGAGGCGCTCACCGCGAAGGACGTCAAGTTCTCCTTCGACCGCATGCTGAAGATCAACGACGACGCCGGCCCCGCGATCATGTTCCCCATGCTCGACAAGGTCGACACCCCGGACGACAAGACCGTCCGCTTCGAGCTGAAGTACGCCGACGCCACCTTCCCCAGCAAGATCGCCTCCGGCGCCGGCTCGATCGTCGACGAGAGCTCCTACGACGCCGACGGACTCCGCGAGGACGGCGAGGCCGTCGGCTCCGGCCCCTACAAGCTGGAGTCCTTCGGCGAGGACGAGGCCGTCTTCAGCGTCAACGAGAACTACAAGGGCCCCGCCGACATCGAGAACAGCGGCGTCACCCTCAGGTTCTTCCACGGCGACCAGGACGCCCTGAAGAAGGCCCTGCTGGAGGACGACCTCGACGTCACCTACCGCGGCCTCAGCGCCTCCGACATCTCCGACATCGAGACCGACACCTCCACCGCCAGCGGCGTCGAGATCGTCGACGGCACCGGCGCCGAGGTCCAGCACCTCGTCTTCAACATGGACGACCCGGTCACCGGCAAGCTCGGCGTCCGCCAGGCCATCGCCTACCTTCTCGACCGCGAGGCCCTCGTCGACGAGGTCTACCAGGGCACCGCCACCCCGCTGTACTCGATCATCCCGGCCGGCATCACCGGCCACAACACGGCCTTCTTCGACACCTACGGCGCCCGCCCCTCCAAGGCCAAGGCCGAGGCCGCGCTCCGCGCCGACGGCATCAACGACAAGGTCGAACTGACCCTCTGGTCCACCCCGTCGCGCTACGGCCCCTCCACCGACCAGGAGTTGGAGGCCATCGCCAAGCAGCTCAACGACAGCGGCCTGTTCGACGCCGACGTGAAGTCCGTCTCCTTCGACCGGTACGAGAAGGACATCGCCGCCGGCAAGTACGGCGTGTACGTCAAGGGCTGGGTCCCCGACTACCCGGACCCCGACAACTTCACCGGCCCCTTCTTCGGCAAGGGCAACGTACTGGGCAACAACTACAACAACTCCACCATCACCGGTGAACTCCTCACGAAGACCGCCGCCGAGAGCGAGCGCTCCTCCACGGAGAAGGAGTACGCCGAACTCCAGAACATCGTCGCCAACGACGTCCCGCTCATCCCCATCTGGCAGGCCAAGCAGTACGCCGTCGTCCGCGACGACGTCTACGGCCTGGAGTACTGCCTGGACGCCTCCACCGTCTTCCGCTTCTGGGAGATCAGCAAGGACTGACACGAGCACGGGCCGACACCACGGCCCCGTACGACCGAGGGCGCCCCCTTCCACAAGAAGGGAGCGCCCTCGGGGCGTTGCGCAGGTTGCCGTCGACTACTGCGCGCCGGGGCGCACCAGCCCGCTCTCGTACGCGTACACCGCCGCCTGCACCCGGTCCCGCAGCCCCAACTTCGTCAGCACATGGCCCACATGCGTCTTGACCGTGGTCTCGCTGACGAACAGATCGGCGGCGATCTCCGCGTTCGACAGCCCCCGGGCCACCAGCTTCAGCACCTCGACCTCACGGTCCGTCAGCGTGTGCAGCGTGTCCGGCACCTGCTCCTCGCCCGACGGCAGATGCACCGCGTACTTGTCCAGCAGCCGACGCGTGATGCTCGGCGCGAGCATCGCCTCCCCATTGGCCACCACCCGGATCGCCTGCACCAGCTCATTGGCCGGCGCGTCCTTCAGCAGGAACCCGCTGGCCCCCGCCCGCAGCGCCTCCACCACGTACTCGTCCAGGTCGAACGTGGTCAGCACCAGCACCTTGGCCGGACCGTCCCGCCCGGGACCGGTGATCTGACGGGTCGCCTCCACCCCGTCCATCCGGGGCATCCGAATGTCCATCAGCACCACATCGGGCTGCAGCGCCCGCACTTGGTCGAGCGCCTGGAGGCCGTCCCCGGCCTCCCCGACGACCGCGAGATCCTGCTCCGCCTCCAGAATCATCCGGAACCCGGTACGCAGCAGCGGCTGGTCGTCGACCAGTAGGACGCGGATGGCCACGAAAATCTCCTTCGGCTAGTCCGGCCCCATTCTGCCCTGCCCCTCGCCGGCCGACTCCGGTGACCTCACCTGGAGGGGGTACGGCGGGGGAGTCCCACCGAACTCCGGGCACACCGACCGGTGGTCGCACCAGCCGCACAGCTTCGTCGGCCGCGGCCGCCAGTCACCGGTCTCCGTGGCCAGCCGGATCGCCTCCCACAGCGCCAGCAGCTTGCGCTCCACCCGCTCCAGATCGGCGACCACGGGGTCGTACGTCAGCACGTCCCCACTGCCCAGATAGACCAGCTGAAGCCGGCGCGGGACCACCTGCTTCAGCCGCCACACCACCAGCGCGTAGAACTTCATCTGGAACAGCGCGCCCTCGGCGTACTCCGGTCGCGGGGCCTTCCCCGTCTTGTAGTCGACGATCCGCACCTCGCCGGTGGGCGCCACATCGACCCGGTCGATGATCCCGCGCAGCCTGAGCCCCGACTCCAGCTCCGCCTCGACGAACAACTCCCGCTCGGCGGGCTCCAGCCGCGTCGGGTCCTCCAGCGTGAACCAGCGCTCCACCAGCCGCTCGGCCTCCGCCAGCCAGCTCGCCAGCCGCTCACCCTCCGCGTCGTCCGCGAACAGCTCCACGACCTCCGGCCTGGTCTCCCGCAGCCGGTCCCACTGCCCCGGCACCAGCGACCTGGCCCGCGGCGCCGTCCGCTCGGCCGCCGGCGCGTCGAAGAGTCTCTCCAGCACCGCGTGCACCAGTGTGCCGCGGGTAGCAGCCTCGCTCGGCTTCTCCGGCAGCCGGTCGATCACCCGGAACCGGTACAGCAGCGGGCACTGCATGAAGTCGCTGGCGCGCGACGGCGACAGCGAGGCAGGCGGCGCGGCGGCGCGCACGACAGGACGGTCGCCCTCGCCACCCACGGGAACGGCGGGGGTGCCGTCGGTGCTGGTTTCCATGACCACAGACCATACGGCCCACCACTGACAGTGACCGTCACGGGGCCCGCAGGACCACCGTCCGACACCGCGCCCGCCGACCCCGTGTGCCTCGTGCGACGCGGGGGAAAACAGAGGGGGTGCCGGGGCGGAACGCGCCCCGGTGACGGCATAGCATCGACGACAGACCCTTCCGCCCGGCCACCGGGTGCGGAAGACGCTTCGAACGAGGGGACATCGTGGAGACGAGCGGCGGGAGCGGGCAGCCGCGGTCCGACAGCGAGCAGGCGCCCGAGAGCGCCCACCGCGACGCGACCCGGACACCGGCGAACCAGGACGCCCCCACCCCGCCCGACCCCGACCCCACCGCCGACCGGTCCGAGGAGACCTCCGCGAAGGACCCCGCCACCCACGCGACGCACGACGCCGAGAAGCCCGTTGCCGCGCCCCCCGCCGACGACGAGACGGCCGACACCGGCCAGACCCCCGACACCGGCAAGGCGCCCTCCGACACCGGCGAGACACCCGTCAGTGCCGAGACCCCTGACAGCGGCGAGACGCCCGACAACCGGGTGCCGTCCGAGAGCGCCGAGACTTCCCGTGACCGCGCGCCCACCGACCCGGCGGAAACACCCGCACCCGCCGACCTGACCAAGGCGCCCACCCCGGCGGACGAGCCGGAGCGTACCGCCACGTCCGCGCGCCCCTACGCCCACTCGGACGGCGCCCCCAAGCCCCCCGAGCGCCCCAAGGAGCCCGGTGGCGGCATCCTCATGGGCCGTCCCTTCGGCGTGCCCGTGTACGTCGCGCCCAGCTGGTTCCTGGTCGCCGCCCTGATCACCTGGGTCTTCGGCGGCCAACTCGACCGCGTCCTGCCCGAACTCGGCGCCGCCCGCTACCTCGTCGCCCTCTTCTTCGCGGTCGCCTTCTACGGCTCCGTACTCGTCCACGAACTCGCCCACACCATCGCCGCCCTGCGCTACAAGCTGCCCGTGCGCCGCATCCAGCTGCAGTTCTTCGGCGGTGTCTCCGAGATCGAGAAGGAGTCCGAGACCCCGGGCCGCGAGTTCGTCCTCGCGTTCGTGGGCCCCCTCCTCTCCCTGATCCTCGCCGGCGTCTTCTACGTCTCCCTGCTCGCCGTCGAACCGGGCACCGTCCCCGGCGTCCTGCTCGCCGGCCTGATGATCTCCAACCTGATCGTGGCCGCGTTCAACCTCCTCCCCGGCCTGCCCCTCGACGGCGGCCGCATGCTCCGCGCCGTCGTCTGGAAGATCACCGGCAAGCCCATGAGCGGCACCATCGCCGCCGCCTGGGTCGGCCGGGCCCTCGCCGTCTCCGTCCTCATCGGCCTGCCGCTGCTCACCCAGTCCGGCGTGCTCGGCTCCGCCGCCGAGGACAGCGTCGGCATGGACACCGTCCTCGACGCCCTGCTCGCCGCCATCCTCGCCGCGATCATCTGGACCGGCGCCGGAAACAGCCTCCGCATGGCCCGCCTGCGCGAACACCTGCCCGAACTCCAGGCCCGCGCCCTCACCCGCCGCGCCGTCCCCGTCGAGACCGACACCCCCCTCTCCGAGGCCCTGCGCCGCGCCAACGAGGCCGGGGCCCGCGCCCTCGTCGTCGTCGACCCCGACGGCGAACCCCTCTCCCTCGTCCGCGAGGCCGCCATCGTCGGCGTCCCCGAACACCGCCGCCCCTGGGTCGCCGTCAGCGGCCTCGCCCAGGACCTCACCGAGGGCATGCGCGTCTCCGCCGAACTCGCCGGCGAAGAGCTCCTCGAAGCCCTCCGCGCCGCCCCGGCCACGGAGTACCTCGTCGTGGAGGAGTCCGGGGAGATCTACGGCGTCCTGTCGGCGGCCGACGTGGAACGGGCCTTCGTGAAGGCGATGGCCAGGCCCAGCTGAGAGCCCCTCCCCGGACCATGGTCGGCGCGCCCTCCGGGGACCGGTACGCTGGGTCACATGTCCGAACCGACCGGTGCCGCCCGCCGTCGCGGGCCCTTCAAGGTCGGGGACCAGGTCCAGCTCACCGACCCCAAGGGACGCCACTACACGTTCACGCTCGAAGAGGGAAAGAACTTCCACACCCACAAGGGTTCCTTCCCGCACGACGAGCTGATCGGCGCTCCCGAGGGCAGTGTTGTCCGCACCACGGGGAACGTCGCCTACCTGGCGCTCCGCCCCCTGCTCCCCGACTACGTCCTGTCCATGCCCCGCGGCGCCGCCGTGGTCTACCCCAAGGACGCGGGGCAGATCCTCGCCTTCGCCGACATCTTCCCCGGCGCCCGCGTCGTCGAGGCCGGCGTCGGCTCCGGCTCGCTCAGCAGCTTCCTGCTGCGCGCCATCGGCGACCAGGGCATGCTGCACAGCTACGAGCGCCGCGCCGACTTCGCCGAGATCGCCCAGGCCAACGTGGAGCGCTACTTCGGCGGCCCCCACCCCGCCTGGCAGCTCACCGTCGGCGACCTCCAGGACAACCTCAGCGACACCGAGGTCGACCGCGTCATCCTCGACATGCTCGCCCCCTGGGAGTGCCTGGAGGCCGTCTCCAAGGCCCTCGTCCCCGGCGGCATCGTCTGCTGCTACGTGGCCACCACCACCCAGCTCGCCCGGACCGTCGAGTCCATCCGCGAGATCGGCTGCTTCAACGAGCCGAGCGCCTGGGAATCGATGATCCGCAACTGGCACATCGAGGGCCTCGCCGTCCGTCCCGACCACCGGATGATCGGCCACACCGGCTTCCTGCTCACCGCCCGCCGCCTCGCCGACGGCGTCGAGCCCCCCATGCGCCGCCGCCGCCCCGCCAAGGGCGCCTACGGCGAGGACTACGCCGGACCCAACGCCGACGGCGGCTCCGGCCGCTGACCGCGACGCCCGACGAACGCGCCCCCGCCGTGGCCGAGTTCCCCGCAGCGCCCGGGAACTCGGCCACGGCGCTCTCCCGTTGACGCACCACCGGAAAAGCTGCGGGAACCACGTACCCCGCCGTTCCGCCCCACTGTGACGTGTGGCACCATGCGGGTCATCCCAACCGGCACAGCACCCTCAGGAGACGCTCCTAGTGCAGCAATCCGCCGTCCCGGAACTGGCACACGCGCACACCCGCCCCATCCACTGGCTCGCCACGGCCACCGCCCTCGCCGGCGTCGTCGCCCTGTCGTCCGCCCTCCAGCCCGACGCGGCGAGAGCGGCCCAGCCTGCCCCCGCGACAGCCCCGGCCCCCGCCGCCGTGGCGCCCCCCGACCCCGCCGAGGTGGACCTCCCGCTCGACTGCGGACCCGTCGGCGTCGTCGTGAAGAAGCAGGGCTCCGGGGACCTCGACGGGGACGGCCGGCCCGAGACCGTGGCCGTCGTGCACTGCGACGCCAGCATGGGCACCCCGCCCGACGGCGTGTACGTGCTCACCCGCTCCACCGACGCGGCGCAGCCCCGGGTCGTCGCCACCCTGGTGAACCCCAAGGACCGCACCACCGTCTCCGACTTCGCCGTCCGTGACGCCACCGTCACCGCCACCCTGCACGGCTACTCGTCGGCCGAGGTCCCCAACTGCTGCCCGGACGTCACGAACCCCGTCAAGTGGCAGTGGAAGAACGGGGCGTTCGTACGCTCCACCCCCGCCGGGGTGCAGAGCGTCTGACACCGGTCGCCTCCGGGCGAACGGGACGTGATCACCCGGCAAACGCGGTGTGAGAAAGCAGACACGAGGCGACGCGGAGTGCTCCCAGGGTCACTCCGCGTCAGGCCCGAAGACCTCGACCCTGTCCGAAACGCGACGTACATGGATGCACTCGCCCGGACACTCCTTCGCGGAGTCCACCACATCCGTGAGAAGCGGCAGCGGAACGGGCGTTGTCGCCCCCGGGGTCTGCAGCAACTCGTCGCCCGGACTCTTCACATAGGCCAGTCCGTCGATGTCCAGCTCGAACACCTCGGGCGCGTACTGCACGCAGATACCGTCACCGGTGCAGAGGTCCTGGTCGATCCAGACCTCGAGCGCCTCGCCCGCGGCCTCCTGCTGCACGCTCATTTCTCCTGCCGCCTCATGTGTCGGGTCATCCGTCGAGTCGTCCGTCGAGCCGATCGGGAACGATGCAGGCTCTGACGGGTGTTGAACACTTCGACCCTACCCGGGGCGGCTTCCCCATCATGTTCGGTGGGTATCCCCTTGACGTGAGGGAGAGCGCAAGGGTGAAGATCGGACACACCCCGACCGTCTTTGTGATCTAGGGGTTTCAATCGACACCCACCCAGGTAGGGTCTGGAAGCGTCCAGCTCCCCTTGGAGGAGGTGAGGACCGTGGCAGCCCACGACGACGACATGAACCGCGGCATCCGCCCGGGACGAGGGTCCGACGACCCGGCCGGGCAGATTGCCTACCTTGAGCAGGAGATCGCCGTCCTGCGACGCAAGCTCGCCGACTCTCCGCGACACACGAGGATTCTCGAAGAGCGGATCGTCGAGCTGCAGACCAATCTGGCCGGCGTGTCCGCGCAGAACGAGCGGCTCGCCAACACGCTCCGTGAGGCCCGCGACCAGATCGTGGCCCTCAAGGAGGAAGTCGACCGGCTCGCACAGCCGCCGGCCGGCTTCGGTGTCTTCCTCACGGCGAACGAGGACGGCACGGCCGACATCTTCACCGGAGGCCGAAAGCTCCGGGTGAACGTCAGCCCCAGCGTCGACCTGGAAGAGCTCCGGCGAGGCCAGGAAGTGATGCTCAACGAAGCTCTCAACGTGGTCGAGGCCATGGACTACGAGAGCGTCGGCGACATCGTCACCCTCAAGGAGATCCTGGAGGACGGCGAGCGCGCCCTCGTGCAGGGGCACACCGACGAGGAACGGGTGGTGCGGCTCGCCGAGCCACTGCTGGACATCACCATCCGCCCCGGCGACGCCCTCCTGCTCGAACCCCGCTCCGGCTACGTCTACGAGGTCGTGCCCAAGAGCGAGGTCGAGGAACTCGTCCTCGAAGAGGTCCCCGACATCGGGTACGAGCAGATCGGTGGCCTCGGCAACCAGATCGAGATGATCCGCGACGCGGTCGAGCTCCCCTACCTCTACCCGGACCTGTTCAAGGAGCACGAACTGCGCCCGCCCAAGGGCGTCCTGCTCTACGGACCCCCCGGATGCGGCAAGACGCTCATCGCCAAGGCCGTCGCCAACTCGCTGGCCAAGAAGGTCGCCGAAGTCACCGGCCAGGCCCAGGGCAAGAGCTTCTTCCTCAACATCAAGGGCCCCGAGCTCCTCAACAAGTACGTCGGCGAGACCGAGCGACAGATCCGCCTCGTCTTCCAGCGTGCGAGGGAGAAGGCCAGCGAGGGCACCCCCGTCATCGTCTTCTTCGACGAGATGGAGTCCCTCTTCCGCACCCGCGGATCCGGCGTCAGCTCGGACGTGGAGAACACCATCGTCCCGCAGCTGCTCGCCGAGATCGACGGCGTGGAAGGCCTGCAGAACGTCGTGGTCATCGGCGCCTCCAACCGCGAGGACATGATCGACCCCGCCATCCTGCGCCCCGGCCGGCTCGACGTGAAGATCAAGATCGAGCGTCCGGACGCCGAAGCGGCCAAGGACATCTTCCAGAAGTACCTCACCGAGCGTCTCCCGCTGCACACGGACGACCTCGGCGAACACGGCGGCTCCAAGACCACCACCGTCCAGAGCATGATCCAGACGGCAGTGGAACACATGTACGCCGAGTCCGAGGAGAACCGCTTCCTGGAGGTCACCTACGCCAACGGCGACAAGGAAGTCCTCTACTTCAAGGACTTCAACTCCGGCGCCATGATCGAGAACATCGTCGGCCGCGCCAAGAAGATGGCGATCAAGGACTTCCTCGACAAGAACCAGAAGGGCCTCCGCGTCTCCCACCTGCTCCAGGCCTGCGTGGACGAGTTCAAGGAGAACGAGGACCTGCCCAACACCACCAACCCGGACGACTGGGCCCGAATCTCCGGAAAGAAGGGCGAGCGGATCGTCTACATCCGTACGCTGATCACCGGAAAGCAGGGCGCCGACACCGGACGCTCCATCGACACGGTGGCGAACACCGGACAGTACCTGTAAAACACAGGGCGGCTGCGGGTGCCCTCAGTGGGTACCCGCAGCCGACTGTTTTCCAGGCACCAGCCGGAGCGAGGCAATGACGCAAATGATCTCCCCACCAGCGCGAAGCCGTTCTAGGCTCGTTCCTACCGCCGAGTCGCGCAGTGCGGGGACGGGCACCGCACACGCACGGGAGCGCCAGCGGTACTTGAGCGGCGTCCCCGACCGAGGGCGCCGCCGGGCAAGGAGGGCCGCATGACCGTACGGCGAGTAATGGGCATCGAGACGGAGTACGGGATCTCCGTCCCCGGCCACCCCAATGCCAATGCCATGCTCACCTCGTCCCAGATCGTCAACGCCTACGCAGCGGCGATGCACCGGGCCCGCCGGGCCCGCTGGGACTTCGAGGAGGAGAACCCGCTGCGGGACGCGCGAGGCTTCGACCTCGCCCGCGAGGCCGCCGACTCCAGCCAGCTCACCGACGAGGACATCGGCCTCGCCAATGTCATCCTCACCAACGGCGCGCGGCTCTACGTCGACCACGCCCACCCCGAATACAGCGCCCCCGAGGTCACCAACCCCCTGGACGCCGTCCTGTGGGACAAGGCCGGCGAGCGCATCATGGCCGAAGCCGCCGAACGCGCGGCACAGCTCCCCGGCGCCCAGCCGATCCACCTCTACAAGAACAACACCGACAACAAGGGCGCCTCCTACGGCACGCACGAGAACTACCTGATGAAGCGGGAGACCGCCTTCTCGGACATCGTGCGCCACCTGACCCCCTTCTTCGTCTCCCGCCAGGTCTTCGCCGGCGCCGGCCGCGTGGGCATCGGCCAGGACGGCCACGAACACGGCTTCCAGCTCAGCCAGCGCGCCGACTACTTCGAGGTGGAAGTCGGCCTGGAGACCACCCTCAAACGCCCCATCATCAACACCCGCGACGAACCCCACGCCGACGCGGAGAAATACCGCCGCCTCCACGTGATCATCGGCGACGCGAACCTCTCGGAGATCTCGACCTACCTGAAGCTGGGCACGACGGCCCTGGTGCTCTCGATGATCGAGGACGGCTTCATCGCCGTCGACCTGGCCGTCGACCAGCCCGTACGCACTCTCCACCAGGTCTCGCACGACCCGACCCTGCAACGCCTCATCACGCTGCGCAGCGGGCGCACCCTGACCGCCGTACAGCTCCAGATGGAGTACTACGAGCTGTCGCGCAAGTACGTGGAGGAACGCTTCGGGGCCGACGCGGACGACCAGACCAAGGACGTCCTGAGCCGGTGGGAGGACACGCTGAACCGCCTGGAGAACGACCCCATGAGCCTCTCCGGAGAGCTGGACTGGGTCGCCAAGCGGGAGCTGATGGAGGGCTACCGGCGCCGTGACGGCCTCGACTGGGACGCCGCCCGGCTCCACCTGGTCGACCTCCAGTACGCCGACGTGCGCGCCGAGAAGGGCCTCTACAACCGTCTGGTGGCCCGCGGCAAGATGAAGCGGCTGCTGACCGAGCAGGGCGTCGACGAGGCCCGTACGAAGCCGCCGGAGGACACCCGTGCGTACTTCCGCGGTCGTTGTCTGGAGCAGTACGCGGACGACGTCGCGGCGGCCTCCTGGGACTCGGTGATCTTCGACCTCCCGGGCCGGGACTCGCTCCAGCGCGTTCCAACCCTCGAACCGCTTCGCGGAACGCGAAATCACGTCAAGGAGCTGCTGGACCGCTGCCGCACGGCAGAAGACCTGGTCAGGGTACTTTCCGGCCACTGAACCGCGCTTCAATCGTGATCAGCGGGGCAGGGTGGAAACACCGCCGTCCGGGAATCATCGAGGTGGTCCCCGGACGTTGTGGAAACAACAGGGCCAATGTCAGACCCGGCTTGTAGGGTCTGATCATCACCGATCGGCAGGAATGCCGACCTGCCGACCATGTCGGGCAACAGAGCGGGGTGAGGGTTATGGCGACCAAGGACACCGGCGGCGGCCAGCAGAAGGCCACCCGTTCCACCGAGGAGACCGAGGCGGCGCCGGAGGCGCAGGCCTCGGAGGACCTCAAGGAACGCCAGGAGAAGCTGAGCGACGACGTCGACTCTGTGCTCGACGAAATCGATGATGTACTCGAGGAGAACGCAGAGGATTTCGTGAGGTCCTTCGTGCAAAAAGGTGGAGAGTAAAGGCTCGCGTCGGCTTTCGTCTTCGAATTGAAGATTCGGGTTGCGGGGGATGGAAGAGGCCGAGAAGCGGTGCAGCGGGTGTCGGCGAGAGCTGCCTGTCACCGCCTTCGCCAAGGACAAGAACCGTAGCGACGGCCTTCAGGTGAGGTGCCGGGAGTGCGTGGCCGAGTACAGTGCCGCGCACTATCGGCGTCGCCGGGAGGCCATGGGGAAGCCCGTGCGGGAGAAGGCGGACGTCCCCGCCGGGCACAAACTCTGCCGGACATGCGGTGAGATCAAGCCGCACAGCGAATGGCATCGCAACGCAACGGCGTCCGACGGCCTGTCGACGCGATGCAAGGCGTGCCGGGCTGTCCAGGGCAGGCAGAGCCACCTGAAGCGCGAGTACGGCATCACCGAAGCCGAACGCGACGGGCTGATCGCCTCTCAAGGGGGCGTCTGCTGTATCTGTTTGGCTGCTTTGCCGGCGCATGTGGATCACTGCCACGAGACGGGTAGGGTCCGAGGCGTACTGTGCTTCAGCTGCAACGCGGCGCTGGGGCAGTTCAAGGATCGGCCCGACGTCATGAGGCGGGCTGCGACATACGTGGAAGGAAACGCGTGGAAGCCAACACTCGTAGCACCGGGCGTCTACCAGCTGCCTTCCTGACGCCTGGGTCGTCGTCCTTCATGGACTTCCTGTCGGACCACCAGCCGGAGCTGCTCCCCGGCAAGCGGCAGCTGCCGCCGACCCAGGGTGTCATCGAAGCTCCGCACGGCACGACGATCGTGGCCGTGACGTTCCCCGGTGGTGTGGTGCTCGCCGGTGACCGCCGGGCCACGATGGGGAACATGATCGCCCAGCGGGACATCGAGAAGGTGTTCCCGGCCGACGAGTACTCGGCCGTCGGGATCGCCGGCACGGCCGGTCTGGCCGTGGAGATGGTGAAGCTGTTCCAGCTGGAGCTGGAGCACTTCGAGAAGGTCGAGGGCGCGCAGCTCTCCCTGGAGGGCAAGGCGAACCGGCTCTCCACCATGATCCGTTCCAACCTCGCCATGGCGATGCAGGGCCTGGCCGTGGTCCCGCTCTTCGCGGGTTACGACGTGGACCGGGAGAAGGGCCGCATCTTCTCGTACGACGTGACGGGCGGCCGTTCCGAGGAGAGCGGTTACGCGGCCACCGGCTCGGGCTCGATCTTCGCGCGCGGTGCGATGAAGAAGCTGTTCCGGGGCGACCTCTCCGAGGACGAGGCGACGACCCTGGTCATTCAGGCCCTGTACGACGCGGCAGACGACGACTCGGCGACCGGTGGTCCCGATGTCGCCCGCCGGATCTACCCCATCGTCACCGTGATCACCGAGGACGGCTTCCGTCGGCTCACCGACGAGGAGTCCTCCGAGATCGCCCGTTCGATCCTGGAGCGGCGTCTGGAGCAGCCGGACGGCCCCCGGGCCGCGCTGCTCTAGCCGGTCCGGCCTCGACGGCCCCTCTTTATCAAGGTGATCCAGTGACTTCGACAGAAAGGGACGGATAACCGGTGTCGACGCCGTTCTATGTCTCACCCCAGCAGGCGATGGCCGACCGGGCGGAGTACGCCCGTAAGGGCATCGCCCGTGGCCGCAGCCTGGTCGTGCTGCAGTACGCCGACGGCATCGTGTTCGTCGGCGAGAACCCGTCCCGCGCGCTGCACAAGTTCAGCGAGATCTACGACCGGATCGGCTTCGCGGCCGCCGGCAAGTACAACGAGTACGAGAACCTGCGGATCGGTGGTGTGCGCTACGCCGACCTGCGTGGTTACACCTACGACCGTGACGACGTGACCGCCCGTGGTCTCGCCAACGTCTATGCCCAGACCCTGGGCACGATCTTCTCCTCGGCGGCCGAGAAGCCGTACGAGGTGGAGCTGGTCGTGGCGGAGGTGGGGGAGACCCCCGAGGGTGACCAGATCTACCGGCTGCCGCACGACGGGTCGATCGTGGACGAGCACGGTTCGGTCGCGGTGGGTGGCAACGCCGAGCAGATCAGCAGCTATCTGGACCAGCGGCACCAGGACGGCATGTCCTTGGCGGAGGCGTTGAAGCTCGCCGTCCAGGCCCTGTCGCGCGACACCAACGGCACGCAGCGGGAGATTCCCGCGGAGCGACTGGAGGTGGCGGTTCTGGACCGTACGCGTCCCCAGCAGCGCAAGTTCAAGCGCATCGTGGGCCGTCAGCTCGACCGTCTGCTGGAGGCGGGCGGCGCCTCCACGGAGGCCGAGAGCTCCGAGGAAGAGGACGAGTAGTACCAGCGTCCGCAGGATCCGTCCGTAGTGCGCCCCGGCCGGCCCAGGCCGGGGCGCGCGGCGTTCGGTGCGGTTGGCGGCGCGCCCTGAAGGGGCGCGTGTTCAGCCCCGTGCCCGTGCCGTGGAACCCCGCACCACCAGCTCCACCGGGATGTCCCCTTCCGTCGGTGTGCGCCCCTCCAGGACGGCCAGCAGGGCCTCCATCCCGCGCTCCCCGAACAGCTCCGCGTCCAGTCGTACGGTCGTCAGCTCGGGGTCGAGGGCGGTGGCGAGGGCGAGGTCGTCGAGCCCGGTGACGGACACGTCCTCGGGGATCCGCAGCCCGAGGCGCCGTACGGCCTTGTAGACCCCGGCGGCCAGCTTGTCGTCGTCGCACACCACGGCCGTGGGGCGTCTCCCGGTGCCGGTGTCGGTCAGGGCCGCCTCCGCCGCGGCCAGTGCCCCTTCGATGGAGATCGGCGCCGCGGCCGTGCGCAGGGACGCGCCCGGCACCGAGGCCACGCGTGCCGCGAGTTCCCGTGCGCGGACGTGGAAGGTCCAGGAGGGGATGTCCGCGGCGAGGTGCAGGAAGTCGCGGTGTCCCAGGGTGAGCAGGTGTTCGGTGACCTGGCGGATGCCGTCGCGGATGTCCAGGTTGACGGTCGCGGCTCCGAGGCTTCCGTCGGGGTCGCTGTCCAGCATGACGAGGGGCAGTTGGTCGCCGCGGATGGCGGTGAGCGCGTCCGCGGCCATGGAGGAGGCGATCACGCCGTCGAGGGCGGCCTGGGCGGAGGCGAAGGGGTCGCGGGCGGGGCCGACGCCCTCGGGGGAGGGGTAGAGGACCACGCCGAAGCCGTGGCGGGCGGCGACGCGGGCGGCTCCCGTGTAGACGCCGGCGAAGAACTCGGTGGTGAGGGCGGGGACCACCAGCAGGACGGTGCGGGTGCGGCCGAGGCGGAGGTTGCGGGCGGCGAGGTTGGGTCGGTAGCCGAGTTCGCGCGCGGCCTGTCGTACGCGTTCCGCGGTGGTCTCGGAGACGCGGCCGCGCCATTTGTCGCCGAGGACGAGGGAGACGGCGGCCTGGGAGACGCCGGCGGCCTGGGCGACGTCACGGCTCGTGGGCCGGGTACTACCTCGTGCCACCGTCGGCCTGCTCCCTCGTCTGGACTCGCGGTCAGGGCACATGGTACGTATGACCCAGAGACGTTATACGTAACACGTCGCTCGCGAGAGCCCGTCGAGAGGCAGGACATGGCCGCCGGATATCTCGAGATCCTCAGGACGCGGCACGCCGCGCGGCTGCTCGCCGGAACGCTGGTGGGCCGGCTGCCCAACGCCACCGCCGCCGTCGCGATCGTGCTCTTCGTCCGCGCGGAGGGTGGCACCTACAGTCTCGCGGGCGCGCTCGCGGCGGTGTACGGCCTGGCCAACGCCGTCGGGCAGCCGTTGCTGGGGCGCTTGGTGGACCTGTACGGGCAGCCGAGGGTGCAGTTCCCCGCGGCGGTCGTCTCCGCGCTCGCCATGGTCGTCTTCGCGCTGTCCGGGCTGGATCCGCTGGGTGTGGCGTATCTCGCGATGGCGGTCGCGGGGCTGTGCACGCCGCCGCTGGAGGGCGGGCTGCGGGCCCTGTGGTCCTCGGTGCTGCGCAGGGAGGAGCAGGTGCACACGGCGTACGCGATGGACGCCGTGGCCCAGGAGCTCATGTTCACCGTCGGGCCGCTGCTGGTGACGCTGTGCGTGGCGCTGTGGTCGGCGTCGGCCGCGCTGGTGGTGCTGAGTGTCATCGGGGTGCTGGGGGCGCTGTGGGTGGTCGTCTCACCGCCTTCGAGGGCCTGGCGGTCCGCCCCGCGGGAGGCGCACTGGCTGGGCGCGTTGCGTTCGCCCGGGCTGCTGTCCCTCCTCGCCGCCTTCCTCTTCGTCGGTGTCGCGCTCGGCTCGATCACCGTCGCCGCCGTGTCCTACGCGGACGACCACGGCGGGGACGCGGTGTACGGCTGGCTGATGGCGGGTGTGGGACTGGGGGCGCTCCTGGGCGGCACGGCGTACGGCGCGCGGCAGTGGAGCGGGGCGCCGGAGCGGCGTCTGCAGGTGCTGGTGGCGCTTCTGGCGGTGTGTTACGTGCCGCTGACGCTGATGCCGGGTCCGGTGGGGATGACGGGGCTGACGACCCTCGCGGGGGTGTTCCTGGCGCCGGCGATCGCGTGTGTGTTCGTCCTGGTCGACCGGCACGCGCCGCGGGGCACGGTCACCGAGGCGTTCTCCTGGATCGTGACGACGTTCACGGTGGGCCAGTCGGTCGGAACGGCCGTCGCCGGGCCGGTCGTCGAGTGGGGCGGGACGCTGTGGGGGTTCGTCGTGCCGGGTGCGGCGGGGGCCGTGGCGTTGCTGGTTCTGCTGGCCACGGGGCGGGTTCTCGCTGTTCCTTCCGGGGGTGCGGTGGTTGCGGTCTCCTCGGAAAATGATCCAAACCGTGCTGCCGAACCCCGTTTCAGCTCGGTGGATCGGGCGTAATGTTCAGTCATGGACCGCCGCATTTTCGGGCTGGAGAACGAGTACGGCGTCACGTGCACGTTCAGGGGACAGCGCCGTCTGTCTCCTGACGAGGTGGCGCGGTACCTCTTCCGCCGTGTCGTGTCATGGGGCCGCAGCAGCAATGTGTTTCTGCGGAACGGGGCCCGCCTCTATCTCGACGTGGGCTCACATCCGGAATACGCGACACCCGAATGTGACAACGTGACCGAACTGGTCACTCACGACAAGGCCGGCGAGCGCATTCTCGAAGGACTGCTGGTCGATGCCGAACGCCGCCTGCACGAGGAGGGAATCGCGGGCGACGTCTACCTCTTCAAGAACAACACGGACTCCGCCGGCAACTCCTACGGTTGCCATGAGAACTATCTGGTGGCGCGGCACGGGGAGTTCTCCCGTCTCGCGGACATCCTGATTCCGTTCCTCGTCACCCGGCAGCTGCTGTGCGGCGCGGGCAAGGTTCTGCAGACCCCGCGTGGTGCGGTGTACTGCGTGAGCCAGCGCGCGGAGCACATCTGGGAGGGCGTCAGCTCGGCGACCACCCGCTCCCGGCCGATCATCAACACCCGTGACGAACCGCACGCGGACGCCGAGCGGTACCGCCGTCTCCACGTCATCGTGGGTGACTCGAACATGTCCGAGACGACCATGCTGCTCAAGGTCGGGGCCACCGACCTGGTGCTGCGCATGATCGAGGCGGGCACCGTCATGCGCGACCTCACCCTGGAGAACCCGATCCGGGCGATCCGCGAGGTCAGCCATGACATCACCGGCCGTCGCAAGGTGCGGCTGGCCAGCGGCCGGGAGGCCTCCGCGCTGGAGGTGCAGCGCGAGTACTACGAGAAGGCCGTGGACTTCGTGGAGCGCCGCGGTATCCGTACGGGCACCGTGGAGCAGGTGCTGGAGCTGTGGGGCCGCACGCTGGACGCGATCGAGGCGGAGGACCTCGACCGGATCGGTACCGAAATCGACTGGGTGATGAAGTACAAGCTCATCGAGCGGTACCGGGCCAAGCACAACATGACCATGTCGCATCCGCGGGTCGCGCAGATAGACCTCGCGTATCACGACATCCACCGCCGTCGTGGCCTCTACTACCTGTTGGAGAGGAAAGGTCAAGCCACCCGCATCTGCAATGACTTGAAGATCTTCGAGGGCAAGTCGGTTCCGCCGCAGACCACTCGGGCCCGGTTGCGCGGCGACTTCATCCGGCGCGCGCAGGAACAGCGCCGGGATTTCACGGTCGACTGGGTGCATCTCAAGCTCAACGACCAGGCGCAGCGGACGGTGTTGTGCAAGGACCCGTTCCGTTCGGTGGACGACCGGGTGGAGAAGCTGATCGCGGGAATGTGACCTCCGGTTGAGGAAACCGGCCCTCGGGCCCCGTACGTTCTCGTACGGGGCCCGAGGCACGCCCTAGAGTGGCGGGCGACAAGAGTGCCGTCTGAGATCTGAGGAACACGTGCGCCGAATTGCCGGCCTTCTCGTCGTGCCGCTGCTGCTGCTCTCCGCAGCGGCCTGCGGTAGCGACGACGACAAGGGCTCCGACTCCACCTCCACGAAGAACGGAGTGCCCGCGATCACCAAGGGCACCGAGTTCGGGGAGAAGCCGACCCTCGCGAAGGGGGAGGGTGACCCGCCGAAGGAGTTGAAGGTCGAGGTCATCAGCGAGGGTGACGGCGCGAAGCTGAAGAAGGGTGACGTCGCCGAGGTGAACTACCTCGGCCAGGAGTACGACGAGTCGGAGCCCTTCGACAACAGCTACGACAAGAAGCAGACCTTCCCGGTCACGTTGGGTGCGGGTGGTGTCATCCAGGGCTGGGAGAAGGGCCTGGAGGGCCAGAAGGTCGGCAGTCGGGTGGAACTGGTGATCCCCCCGGATCTCGGGTACGGGGCGCAGGGGCAGGGCGACATCAAGGCGAACGCCACCCTGGTCTTCGTCGTGGACATCGTGAAGGGCACGACGATTCCCGCCTCGGCGAAGGGCACTGAGGTCGCCCAGGACAATATCGACCTGCCGAAGGTCGGCACGAACACCGACGGCAAGGAGCCCGCGGTGACCATGCCGAAGGACGCCGCCCCGCCGACGAAGCTCGTCTCGAACTACGTCCTGGAGAGCGATGGCGCCGTCGTGAAGGACACGGACAGCGTGGTCGTGAACTATGTCGCCCTGTTGTGGGAGGGGGGCAAGAATTTCGACAGTACGTACAAGACGGGCAAGACGGCGACGCTCCCCCTGGACCAGGTGACGCTCAAGGGCCTGAAGGACGGTCTCGTGGGCAAGAAGGAGGGCAGCCGGGTGCTTCTCGTCCTGCCGCCCGACCAGGCCTTCGGTGACAAGGAGCAGCAGGGCATCCCGAAGAACTCCACGCTGGTCTTCGCCGTCGACATCCTGGCCGTGATGTAAGACTGGGCAGGTTGCCCATCAGGCATCGCGCATGACGTTCGTACGACAGAGGAGCCACTGCAGTGAGCATCGAGAAGCCCGAGATCGACTTCCCCGAGGGCCAGCCGCCGGCGGATCTGGAGATCAAGGACATCTGGGAGGGCGACGGCGAGGTGGCCCAGGCGGGCCAGACCGTCACCGTGCACTACGTGGGCGTGTCCTTCTCCACCGGCGAGGAGTTCGACGCCAGCTGGAACCGCGGGACGCCGTTCCGTTTCCCGCTCGGTGGCGGTCGTGTCATCAAGGGCTGGGACCAGGGTGTGCAGGGCATGAAGGTCGGTGGCCGTCGCCAGCTGACCATTCCGGCCCACCTCGCCTACGGGAACCAGAGCCCGACTCCGGCGATCAAGCCCGGTGAGACGCTGATCTTCGTGGTCGACCTCCTCGGGGTCTGATCCGTCGGATCCCGGTTCTGCGGCGATCGTGCCGTGACCGGTCCCGACTGTCTGGGGTCCATGCCTTTTCGGGCATGGGCCCTCGGCTTTTGCCGCGACGCTTCGTAGCGGTACGGTCGTGCCGCGGAAACACCCGGAGGAAGGGCGTCGATGGCCATTGCCAAGGCCGAGCGGTTGATGAACCTGGCGCTGTGTCTGCTGGGGACGCGGCGGCCGCTCAGCAAGCGCGAGCTGCGGGATTCGATCGAGGCGTATGTCGAGGCCGCCGGGTCGGGAAGTGGCGCAGCCGGCTCCGACGACTCCTTCAACCGCATGTTCGAGCGGGACAAGGACGATCTGCGCGAACTCGGCCTGGTCATCGAGACGGTGGAGAACCTCGACGGCGAGGTCGGCTATCTGGCCCGACGCGACAGCAACAGCCTCCCGCCGATCACCCTCGACGCCGAGGAGGCCGCGGCCCTCGGGCTCGCCGCGAAGGTCTGGCAGCAGGCCCGTCTCGCGGGGGCCGCGAGCGGCGCCCTGCAGAAGCTGCGCGCGGCCGGGCTGCCCGAGGACGTCGACCCGTACGAGACCCACCATGGAGCGCTGGAGCCGCGCATTCCGGTGCACGAGGCCGCCTTCGAGCCGCTGATGCTGGCCTGCCGTGACCGGCGCCCCGTCGTGTTCGAGTACCGCAAGGCGACCGCCGCGCGCCCCGAGCCCCGTCATGTGGAGCCGTGGGCGCTGGAGTGCTGGCGCGGTCACTGGTACCTGGCCGGCTTCGACCGGGACCGGGGTGCCGAGCGGGTCTTCCGGCTCTCCCGGATCACCGGCAAGGTCCGCAGCCGGGGTGCCGCGTTCACCGCCGAGGTCCCCGACGTCGTCACCGTGCGGGAGACGGTCGCGAGCTGGGCCGGGGAGACCGCCGACCGTTCCGCGCTGATCCGGCTGCGTTCCGGCGCCGGCTACCCGCTGCGTGCGAAGGCCTCCCTCGTACGGGAACTCGGGGACGGCTGGGACGAGTTGGAGATTCCGTACGGGCACGGTCTGGATGCCTGGCTGGTCGAGTTCGGGCCCGACGTGGTGGTCCTGGAGCCCGCCGAGCTGCGGGCCGACGTGGTGGACCGGCTGCGTGCCGTGGCCAAGGGTTGAGGGGGACGTAAGAACGTGGTGGGAAAACCGGCCCGGCCGGCGAACGCCATCGACCAGACCCGGCGGATGCTCTCCCTGGTGACGTATCTGCGGGAGCGGCCCGGCGCCCGGATCGAGGACGTCGCCCGTGCCTTCGGGATCACCGAGGACGAGCTGGTCTCGGACCTCGATGTGCTGCCCATGTGCGGGACCAGCTTCCGCGGCGGTGATCTGCTCGACATCGACACCGACGGCGAACGCATCTGGTGGCACAACCCGGCCGCCCTGGGCGCGGAGGCCGCCGAGCCGCTGAGGCTGGCCGCCGACGAGGCGACCGCCCTGCTGGTGGCCGCCCGGGCGGTGGCCACCCTGCCCGGACTGCGCGAGAGCGACCGGCAGGCCCTGCTGCGGGCCACCGCCAAGGTGGAGACGGCGGCCGGGGAGGCGGCGGGCGCCAGCTCGCGGCTGTCGGTCACGTTCGAGGCCGAGGGCGGGGTCTTCGCGGATGTCGACCGGGCCATCTCGGAGCGCCGGCGGCTGTGGATCCGCTACTACTCGCCCGCCCGCGACGAGCTCACCGAACGCGAGATCGACCCGATCCGCCTGGTCAGCGTGGGTCACACCTATGTCGAGGCCTGGTGCCGTCGCTCCGAGGCCCGGCGTACGTTCCGGCTGGACCGGGTCGCCGAGATCAAGATCCTCGACGAGCCGTCCGCGCCGCCCGAGATCGAGCTGCGGGACCTGTCGGAGGCGCTGGTGCAGCCGGCCGCCGAGGATCCCGAGGTGGTGGTCGAGGTGGGTCCCGGCGGGCGCTGGGTCGCCGAGTACTACCCGCACGACAGCGCCGAGGAGCTGCCGGACGGCGGGCTGCGCATCAGCCTGCGCACCCCCGACCCCGCCTCGCTGCGGCGCTTGGCACTGCGGCTCGGCCGCGACGGCCGGATCGTCTCCCCCAAGGACCTCGCCGACAGCGCCCGCCGGGCGGCCCGCGAGGCGCTGGCGGCCTACGACGAGGCCGAGCCGACCAGACCGTGACCGCAACACCGCGGGACCGCGGGACCGCGGGACCGCCTGAGGGCGGCACCGAGGGCGGCGAGACGTGACGACGACGGCGAGACGACGACGGCGTACGACCGGAAAAGGGAGATACGAGGGCTGTGAGCGGCGGGTCTGTTGTGTCGGGTGTGAAGTCCGGTGTGAAGTCCGGGGTGCAGGAGATCCAGGAGATCCGGGAGATGACCGTCGCGGTCGCCTTCGCGGGGATGAAGAAGGCGGTCGACGTGGTGTTCAGGGCCGGCTGCCCCGACTGCCGGGCCAACTTCGAGCTGGGGGCGAGCGCGCTGCGGCTGGCCATCGGCGCCACCAGCAAGACCACCTTCTACTCCTTCACCTGCCCCGAGTGCGGCACCGCTGTCCGCAAGCCGGCCGGTGAGCGCATCGTCGAGCTGCTGACCGGCGGCGGTGTGCGGACCCTCAGGCTGCATTCGGCGGGATAGGGCCAGGGGCTAGGGTCGGCTCATGTTCTGGGCGATGTTCGCGGTGGCTGTGGGTTTTGTCGGGCTGGTCGTGCTCGGGGTGCTGGCCGTGCGGGTCTTTCTGGAGGCCCGGCGGCTGGGAGCGCAGGTCGCGGAGTCGGCGCGGAGGATCGGCCGGGCGGCGGAGGATCTGGAGCGGGCGACGGCGAGCGCGGCCCGCTCTGCGGACGCTCTGTGAAGGGCGGCGGAGGCTCCTGTGAGTTGACAGCGCGGTGCGTTTTGCGCCACTTCGCCCTGTCACCTTCTCACCTTTGGCAGGTACGCTGCCTGTCGCGGCACGGAGAACGAGGCCCGGGTCGCGAATCGGGAGTACGCACGGGGATTGCCCAGCGTTCACCCCTGAGCGTTACGATCGCTGCCAGTACGATCGTTCGGACACTTGTCCGACTGGTCGGACAGCCCCCACCCGCCGCCTCGGTGAAGAAGGTAGACAGCTATGGGTAGGCTCGGCCCCACCGAGATCATTCTGATCCTCGTCGTCATCATCCTGCTGTTCGGTGCGAAGAAGCTTCCGGACATGGCGCGCTCGCTGGGCAAGTCCGCCCGCATCCTCAAGAGCGAGGCCAAGGCCATGAAGTCCGAGGGTCAGGACGACACCAACGCGGCGGCAGCGCCCCCGCACGCCGGCGGCGAGACCCCCGCGCAGCGCACCATCCAGGCCGCTCCCGGCGACGTGACCAGCTCGCGCCCGGTCACCGAGCCGACGGACACCACCAAGCGCTGACGCAGGGCCGGACCAGACTTCCGGCCTGCCGCACGAGATGAGGACGTGGGTTGCTCAAGTCTGCCCGCAACAAGGAGAAGGATCCCGAGGGGCGGATGCCCCTCGTGGAGCACCTTCGCGAGCTCCGCAACCGGCTGGGCAAAGCGCTCCTGGCGATCGTCGTGGCCTCTGTGGTGGGTCTGGTCTTCTACCAGGAGATCATCAACTTCCTCACCCGGCCGGTCCAGGAGTCCGTCGGGTGCACGCGCGACTTCACCGAGCTCGCCAAGGAGAGCAAGGGAGCCTGCGGCAACATCACGATGTCGGGTCTGATGGGCCCGTTCACTCTGATGATCAAGGTGTCCCTGACGGCCGGTGTGGTCATCGCCAGCCCGGTCTGGCTCTATCAGCTGTGGGCCTTCATCGCGCCCGGCCTGCACCGGCACGAGAAGCGCTACTCGATGGCCTTCGTGGCCGCGGGCTTCCCCCTGTTCATGGTGGGCGCCTACTTCTCGTACCACGTGCTGCCCGCGGCCGCCGAGGTCCTGCTCGAGTTCACCCCTGACGACACGGTCAACCTGCTGCCGCTGGACGAGCTGCTGGACCTCGTGACCCGCATGGTGATCGTCTTCGGCCTCTCCTTCGAGCTGCCGCTCGTGCTCGTCATGTTGAACATGACCGGCATGGTCACCGGCCGGCGGATGCTGGGCTGGTGGCGGGCCATGATCATGTGCGTCACCGTGTTCGCCGCGTTCGCCACCCCGACCGTCGACCCGGTCTCGATGCTCTCGCTGGCCGCGCCGATCATCCTGCTGTACTTCGTGGCCACCGGCTTCTCCCTGCTGAACGACAAGCGCAGGCGACAGCGCGACGCGCTCGGCCCCGCCGACGACGAGGCCTCCGAGCTGGATCTCACCCCCGAGGACATCGGCGAGGTCGAGACCGTGTCAGCGGCCAAGGCGCTCCCCGCGCAGACCGAGCCCGAGCGGGAACGGATCAACGGGTACGACGACGTGACCTGAGCACCGGCACACGGCACGCAGCCGAGACGAGACGGCGGTGGGCCCCGCCCGGCATCCCGGGCGGGGCCCACCGCCGTCGTACGTCCGTCCGCCGTGCTTCCTTTTCGGACGGTGGACGGTCCTGATCTCGACGGTGCCACGATCCGGATAATGATCGTCCTGTTGTCAGTGGGGCCCGGTACGCTCGAAAGCACGATGACAGAGGACCTCTCACCGGCCGAGCGGTACGCGGCAGCACGTAGGCGCGCTGCCGAGCAGGCCACCGCGCTCGCCTCCTTCCGCGAGATGTACGACTTCGGTCTCGACCCCTTCCAGATCGAGGCCTGCCAGGCGCTGGAGGCGGGCAAGGGCGTCCTGGTGGCCGCCCCCACCGGCTCGGGCAAGACGATCGTCGGCGAGTTCGCCGTCCACCTCGCCCTGCAACAGGGCAAGAAGTGCTTCTACACGACACCCATCAAGGCCCTGTCGAACCAGAAGTACGCCGACCTGTGCCGCCGTTACGGCGCCGACAAGGTCGGTCTGCTCACCGGGGACAACAGCGTCAACTCCGACGCCCCCGTGGTCGTGATGACCACCGAGGTGCTGCGGAACATGCTGTACGCGGGCTCCCAGACCCTCCTCGGCCTCGGATACGTCGTCATGGACGAGGTGCACTACCTCTCCGACCGCTTCCGGGGCGCCGTCTGGGAAGAGGTGATCATCCATCTTCCCGAGTCGGTCACCCTGGTCTCGCTGTCCGCCACCGTGTCGAACGCCGAGGAGTTCGGCGACTGGCTGGACACCGTGCGCGGCGACACCGACGTGATCGTCTCCGAACACCGGCCGGTGCCGCTGTTCCAGCACGTGCTCGCCGGACGGCGGATGTACGACCTGTTCGAGGAGGGCGAGGGCAACAAGAAGGCCGTCAACCCGGACCTGACCCGGATGGCGCGGATGGAGGCCAGCCGGCCCTCCTTCCAGGACCGCCGGCGTGGCCGTGCCATGCGCGAGGCCGACCGTGAGCGCGAGCGCAGACAGCGGTCGAGGATCTGGATCCCGAGCCGCCCCGAGGTCATCGAACGGCTCGACTCCGAAGGCCTGTTGCCCGCCATCACCTTCATCTTCAGCCGCGCCGCCTGCGAGGCCGCCGTCCAGCAGTGCCTGTACGCGGGCCTCCGGCTGAACGACGACGAGTCCCGGCACAAGGTGCGCGCCCTCGTCGAGGAACGCACCGCCTCCATCCCCCGCGAGGACCTCCACGTCCTCGGCTACTACGAGTGGCTGGAAGGCCTGGAGCGCGGCATCGCGGCCCACCACGCGGGCATGCTGCCGACGTTCAAGGAGGTCGTCGAGGAGCTCTTCGTACGCGGCCTGGTCAAGGCCGTGTTCGCCACCGAGACCCTCGCGCTCGGCATCAACATGCCCGCCCGCTCGGTGGTGTTGGAGAAGCTCGTCAAGTGGAACGGCGAGCAGCACGCCGACATCACCCCCGGTGAGTACACCCAGCTGACGGGGCGTGCGGGCCGGCGCGGCATCGATGTCGAGGGTCACGCCGTGGTGTTGTGGCAGCGGGGCATGAACCCCGACCACCTCGCCGGGCTCGCCGGCACCCGGACGTACCCGCTGCGCTCCAGCTTCAGGCCGTCGTACAACATGGCGGTCAACCTGGTCGAGCAGTTCGGGCGGCACCGCTCGCGCGAGTTGCTGGAGACCTCGTTCGCGCAGTTCCAGGCGGACAAGTCGGTCGTCGGGATCTCCCGGCAGGTGCAGCGCAACGAGGAGGGCCTTGAGGGCTACAAGGAGTCCATGACCTGCCACCTCGGGGACTTCGAGGAGTACGCGCGCCTCAGGCGGGACCTCAAGGACCGCGAGACCGAGCTGGCCAAGCAGGGGGCCGCGCAGCGGCGCGCCGAGGCCGCCGTCGCGCTGGAGAAGCTGAAGCCCGGCGACGTCATCCATGTGCCCACGGGCAAGTACGCCGGGCTCGCGCTGGTGCTGGACCCGGGGCTGCCCGCCGGGCGGTCCAACGGCCACCGGGGGTTCGAGCACCACGACGGGCCGCGTCCGCTGGTGCTGACCGCCGAGCGGCAGGTCAAGCGGCTGGCGTCGATGGACTTCCCGGTGCCGGTGGAGGCGCTGGAGCGGATGCGGATCCCGAAGTCGTTCAACCCGCGTTCGCCGCAGTCGCGCCGGGATCTGGCGTCGGCGTTGCGCACCAAGGCCGGGCATCTGGTTCCGGACCGGCACCGCAAGCGGCGGGCCGCCGCCGCGGACGACCGGGAGATCGCCCGGCTGCGCGCCGAGCTGCGGGCGCATCCGTGCCACGGGTGCAGCGACCGTGAGGACCACGCGCGGTGGGCCGAGCGGTACCACCGGCTCAGGCGGGACACCGTGCAGCTGGAGCGGCGTATCGAGGGCCGTACGAACACGATCGCGCGGACCTTCGACCGGATCGTCGCCCTGCTCACCGAGCTGGACTATCTGCGGGGTGACGAGGTCACCGAGCACGGCAAGCGGCTCGCCCGGCTCTACGGCGAGCTGGACCTGCTCGCCAGTGAGTGTCTGCGCGCGGGTGTGTGGGAGGGGCTCGGGCCCGCGGAGCTCGCGGCGTGCGTCTCGGCGCTGGTCTACGAGGCGCGCGTCGGGGACGACGCGATGGCGCCGAAGCTGCCGTCCGGGAACGCCAAGGCCGCGCTCGGGGAGATGGTGCGGATCTGGGGGCGGCTGGACGCGCTGGAGGAGGAGTTCCGGATCACGCAGAGCGAAGGGGTCGGGCAGCGGGAGCCGGATCTCGGCTTCGCCTGGGCCGCGTACATGTGGGCTTCGGGGTCGGGGCTCGACGAGGTGCTGCGGGAGGTGGAGATGCCGGCGGGTGACTTCGTGCGGTGGTGCAAGCAGGTGATCGATGTGCTGGGGCAGATCTCCGCGGCGGCGCCCGCCGGGTCGACCGTGGGGAAGAGTGCGCGTAAGGCTGTGGATGGGGTGTTGAGGGGGGTTGTGGCTTACTCGTCGGTGGGGTGAGGCTTCGCCGGGCGAGAGGTGGGGTGGGTTGTCGGACGGGGGCGGGTGGACGGGGGTTCTCGCGCAGTTCCCCTCGCCCCTGAAGGCTTGTGGGGGTTCTCCTGCGTGGTTCCCCGCGGCCCGCAAAGACATCAGCCCGGTGTGCAGTCCGGTTCAGTGGGTCACGTAGGTGCGCCAGCTGCCGTATTCCGTGATGTCCTCGGTGTCTGTGAGGGCTGACGGTTCGCAGAGGAAGCCTGGGGTTCGGGTGCCGTCGGCGAGTTCGACGGTGCCCAGGGTCATGGGGCGGGGGAGGGTCGTCAGGAGGCGGCCCAGGCCTTCTGCCGGGAGGCGCCAGACCTCCGTCTCGATCGGGGCGCCGCCCTCGCCCACGTGGACCAGGCCCGGCTTCGGCGGGGTCGTGCGCAGGGCGTGGAGGCGGTAGACGGGCGCCGTCGTGGTGGTTCGTTCCAGTCGGGCGCCCAGGGACAGCAGTTGGGGGTTCAGGGGCTGGCCCGAGAGGTGGGCGCCCACCACCGCCAGACGGGTCTCCGGCTGGAGTACGGAGGCGAGGCGGGCCAGGCGGTCGTCCGTGAAGGCCGGGCCGACCAGCATCACGCCGAAGGGGAGACCGTTCACCTCACCGGCGGGGACGGCCACCGCCGCCAGGTCGAAGAGGTTCGTGGAGTTGGTGAAGCGGCCGAGGCGGGCGTTGGCGCCCAGCGGGTCGGCGGCCACCTCGGCGAGTGTGGGGTGGCCCGGTGTCGTCGGCAGCAACAGGGCGTCCGCGTCGGCCAGTTCGGCGAGCGCGCGGGTGCGCAGGGCGGACAGGTGGTCCTGGTCGGCGAAGAGCCGGTGGGCCGGGATGTCCCGGGCCCGGGTGATGATGCCCGTGACGGTGGGGTCGAGGGAGTCGACGCCGTCCGCGATCGCCTTGTCGACGAAGGCACCGACCGCCGTGTAGCGCTCGGCCACGAAAGCGCCCTGGTAGAGCATGGCCGCCGCCTCGGTGAACGGGGCGAGGTCGAGGGTGCGTACGTCCGCGCCCGTGGCCCGCAGACGGGTGACGGTCGCCTCGTACGCCTCCGCCCAGCCCTCGTCGAGTTCGCCCAGCTGAGTGCGTGAGGGGACCGCGACGCGCCAAGGGCCCGGGGCGCGCGGGGGGAGGGACGGGAGGGCTCGGTCGGGCGGGGAGGCCATGTGGGCGATGGCCTGTTCCGCCTCCGGGAGGGTGCGGGCGAACACCGTCACGCAGTCGATCGAGGCGCAGGCCGGGACCACGCCCGTGGTGGGGACCAGGCCCCGGGTGGGCTTCAGGCCGACGATGCCGTTGAAGGCGGCCGGCACCCGGCCGGAGCCCGCCGTGTCGGTGCCGAGGGCGAGGTCGACGAGGCCGAGCGCGACCGCGACGGCCGAACCCGCGCTGGAGCCGCCGCTGACGCGGGACGGGTCGTGGGCGCCCCGGACCGCGCCGTACGGGGAGCGGGTGCCGACCAGGCCCGTGGCGAACTGGTCGAGGTTGGTGGTGCCGAGGACGAGGGCGCCGGCCGCGCGGAGGCGGGCGACGGCAGGGGCGTCGGCGTCCGGGGTGTACGCGTAGGCGGGGCAGCCGGCTGTCGTGGGGAGGCCGTGGACGTCGATGTTGCCCTTCACGGCGAGCAGGCGGCCGGCGAGGGGGAGATGGGCGCCGGCGGCCAGACGGGCGTCGATGGCCTCGGCTTCGGCCTCCGCGTCGGCGCGGGGGCGTAGGTCGATCCAGATCTCGGGGCGGTCCACGGCTTCGATGCGGGTGTAGGCCATGCGGACTCTGGTGAGGGTGGGGGAGGGGGGCATCTTTGCTCCTGGGGGTGGGGTGCGGTGGTTGGGCGGCGGGGGATTTTTCGCCCCCGCCGCCCCTACCCGTCCCGTCCTTCAGGGGCTGTGCCCCTTCGACCCCCTTGCGCCATCGGGGGTGGGGGTGGGGTGCGTCGGCGGGTGCGGGTGGGTGGGGGTTCTCGCGCAGTTCCCCGCGCCCCTTGCGGGGCGGGGTCAGGTGTTGTCCGGGGTCAGGATGATCAGGGGGGTGCCTGGGGACACCTGGGTGCCCGGGGTGGTGAGGATTCTGTCGATGACGCCGGCCGTGGGGGAGGGGACTCGGGACTCCATCTTCATGGCCTCCAGGGTCAGGAGGGGCTGGCCGGTGGTCACGCGGTCGCCCGGTCGGACGTTCACCTGCCAGACCGACGCGGTGAACTCGGCCTCGATCAGACGGGCGCCCTCGGGCACGTGGACCTCGGCGGGCGGTACCGGCTCGGCCGCCCCCGTCTCCGCTCTGTCGAACTCGCCGGCGGCCTCCCAGGCGGCCCTCTCCGCCGCGAACGCGCTCTGCTGCCGACCTCTGAACTCGGCCACCGAATCGGCGTGTTCGGACAGGAACGTCTCGTACTCGGCCAGGGAGAAGGTGCCCTGCTCCACGCGCGGGACGAAACGGCCCGAGACGATGTCCGCGCGCAGGGCCAGCAGTTCGTCGGCGTCCACGGGATACCACTTGATGCGGTCGAAGAAGCGGAGCAGCCAGGGGGAGCCGGGCTCGAAGGCGCCGCGCTGCTGCCAGGGGGACCACACCTGGGTGGTGCGGCCGACGAACTGGTAACCGCCGGGCCCTTCCATGCCGTACACACAGAGGTAGGCGCCGCCGATGCCGACCGAGTTCTCCGCCGTCCAGGTGCGGGCCGGGTTGTACTTCGTGGTCACCAGGCGGTGGCGGGGATCCAGCGGGGTCGCCACGGGCGCGCCCAGGTAGACGTCGCCGAGGCCCAGGACCAGGTACTCGGCGGCGAAGACGGTGTCGTACACCTCGTCCACCGTGTCCAGGCCGTTGACGCGGCGGATGAACTCGATGTTCCAGGGGCACCAGGGCGCGTCGTCGCGGACCCCCGCCATGTAGCGGGCGATGGCCTCGCGGGTGGCGGGGTCGTCCCAGGAGAGGGGGAGGTGGATCGTGCGGGAGGGGACGACCAGTTCGTCGGTCGGGGGGAGCGACGCCACGATCCGGCGTACCGCTGCGAGGAGTTCGGGCTGGGGGAGCAGGGCCGGGTCCGTCCGGATCTGCAGGGAGCGGATGCCCGGGGTGAGGTCGGTGACACCGTCGAGGCCCGCTTCGGCGACCGCCTCCATCAAGGCGTGGACGCGCATCCGCAGGGCCAGGTCGAGTCGCATGGGCCCGAACTCGACCAGGAGGTTGTCGTCGCCGCTGCGGCGGTACGTCACGTCGCCGTCGCGGGCCAGGACGCCGCCGTCGACGATCGGGGGGCGGGGCGAGGCGTCGTCGGCGACCGGGAGGAAGCGGACGGTGTCCCCGGGGCGCAGCTGGCCGAGCTTCCAGCGTTCGGTGGAGACGACCGTCGCCGGGCAGACGAACCCGCCGAGGGAGGGGCCGTCGGGGCCCAGGAGGACCGGCATGTCCCCGGTGTAGTCGACGGCGCCGACCGAGTACGGGGTGTCGTGGATGTTGGACGGGTGCAGGCCGGCCTCGCCGCCGTCGGCGCGGGCCCAGCGGGGCTTGGGGCCGATCAGGCGTACGCCGGTGCGGGCGGAGTTGAAGTGGACCTTCCAGTCGGCCGCGTAGAACTCGTGGATGTCCTCCTCGGTGAAGAACTCCGGTGCCGCGTGCGGGCCTTCGAGGACGGCCACCCGCCAGGAGGTGGGGAAGGCGGGGCGGGCGTCCGGCGGGACGGGCGCCGCGTGTTCGGTGGCCGCTCCGCCGTGCAGGACGTCGCCCGTGCGCAGGGCCCGGCCGCCGTGGCCGCCGAAGTGGCCCAGGGTGAACGTGGCCGCGCTGCCCAGGAACGAGGGGACGTCCAGGCCGCCGCCCGCGAAGAGGACGTAGGTGCGCAGGCCGTGGTCGGTCGGGGCGCCGACGGCCAGTACCGCTCCGGCAGGCACCGTCACCGGTTCCCACCGGGCGACCGGTGCGCCGTCCACGGTCACCGGGGCGGGCGCGCCCGTCACACAGACCGTGGTGGCGTGCGTGAAGCGCAGGGTGGGCCCCTGGAGGGTGCATTCGAGACCGGGGGCGCCCTCGGGGTTGCCCAGCGCCCGGTTGCCGAGGCGGAAGGACAGGTCGTCCATGGGGCCGCTGGGCGGGACGCCCACCTGCCAGTGTCCGGTGCGGCCGGGCCAGTCCTGCACGGTGGTGAGCGTGCCGCCGGAGACGACCTCGACGCGGGGCGTCGGGTCGGAGACGGCGGCGAGGGTCGCCGTGGTGTGGTCGGCCCGTCGGAAACCGGGGTCGGTGAGGGCCGCCCGGAGCTGGCCCAGGTTCGTCTCGATGCCGTCGATCCGGGTCCTCGCCAGCGCCTCGTCCAGCCGCCGCAGCGCGTGGGCGCGGTCGGAGCCGTACGCGACGAGCTTCGCCAGCAGCGGGTCGTACGACGTCGTGACCTCTGTGCCCGTCTCCGCCCAGCCGTCGACGCGGACGCCCGGCGGGAACTCGACCCGGGTCAACAGGCCCGCGCTCGGCCGGTGTTCGCGACAGGGGTCCTCGGCGTAGATCCGGGCCTCGACGGCGTGGCCGCGCGGCTGGCCCGGGGCCCGGACGACGGCGGTGTCGCCGCGGGCCAGGCGCAGCATCCAGGCGACGAGGTCGACGCCGTAGACCTCCTCGGTGACCGGATGTTCCACCTGGAGGCGGGTGTTGACCTCCAGGAAGTACGCCTCCTCGCGTGCGGCGTCATACACGAACTCGACGGTTCCGGCGGAGCGGTACTCGACGCTCGCGCACAGGTCGCGGGCGGCGGCGGTCAGCCGTGCGCGGACGTGGTCGGGCAGGCCGGGGGCCGGGGCCTCCTCGACGACCTTCTGGTGGCGGCGCTGGAGGGTGCAGTCACGGTCGCCGAAGGTGACGACGAGGCCGTCGCCGTCGCCGAAGACCTGCACCTCGACATGGCGGGCCCGCTCGACGAGCCGTTCCAGGTAGACCCCCGAGGACGCCGTGGCGAAGGAGGCGGCGGCGACGCGCCGCACCCGCTCCCAGGCGTCGGTGAGTTCGGCGGCGGATCGACATGCCGACATACCGATACCGCCGCCCCCGCCGGTGGCCTTGAGCATCACCGGGTAGCCGATCTCCGAGGCGTGGCCGAGGGCCTCGTCGAGGGAGGCGAGCAGGTCGGTGCCGGGCAGGAGGGGCACGCCGGCGGCCTCGGCCGCCGCCCGCGCGGTGTGCTTGGCGCCGAACAGCTCCAGTTGGTCGGGGGTCGGGCCGACGAACACGATGTCGGCCTCCGCGCAGCGGCGGGCGAAGTCCGCGTCCTCGGAGAGGAACCCGTACCCGGGGTGGAGGGCGCCCGCGCCGGTGTCCTTGGCGGCCTTCAGGACCAGGTCCGCGTCGAGGTACGACTCCTTCGCGGGCGCCGGGCCGAGCCGTACCGCCTCGTCGGCGAGCCGGACGTGGGCGGCGGAGCGGTCGGCGTCGGAGTACACCGCGACCGTGCGCAGGCCCAGTTCGCGGGCGGTGCGGATGATCCGGACGGCGATCTCGCCCCGGTTGGCGACCAGCAGGGTGTCGAAGGTCATGTGCCGGCTCCGGTGGTCGTCGCTTCTCCGGTGTCCGGCACCCGGCCGGTGATCGTCACCTGCACGGCCGTCGGGTCGAAGCCGTTGCAGGGGTTGTTGATCTGGGGGCAGTTGGAGACCAGGACGAGCACGTCCCGCTCGGCGCGCAGGGTGAGGGCGAGACCGGGGGCGGAGATCCCGTCGACGATGCCGAGGGTGCCGTCCTGCTCGACCGGGACGTTCATGTACCAGTTGATGTTCGACACCAGGTCGCGTTTGCCGAGGCCGTGCCTCGCGCCCTCTGCGAGGAAGTTGTCCACGCAGGCGTGCTGCGACCAGGTGTGGTGCCCGTACCGCAGCGTGTTCGACTCCTTGGAGCAGGCGCCGCCGACCGTGTCGTGCCGGCCCACGTCGTCGGCGGTCACGGTCATCAGCGGGGTGTGTTCGTTCGACATCAGCACGCTGCCGGTGGTGAGGAAGATGCCGCCCTGGGCGTGGATCGTGTCGGGCGCGCTGTAGCGGACGGCCGTGTCGTGGGCGTCGTACACCAGGAAGTCGACGGCCTGGTTGCCGTGCAGGTCGGTGAGGGTGAGGGTCTCGCCGGCGCGGATCACCGACGACCAGGCGGCGCGGGCCGGGACCACGGTTCTCGTGCTCATGCGGTCCCCCTCGCGGTGAGGAACTCGGCGGTGTTCGAAAAGGCCCGGCGGCCCTCGGGCGTGGCGTCCCACAGGGGGTCGCCCGGCTCGGTCGGCCGGGCCCGCCAGGCGAGCACCTCCAAGGGGGTGCTGACGTACTCGGGGCGCGGGTCGGCCGGGTGCGGCACATTGGCGATCAGCACGGTCACGTCCTGTTCGGTGCGCAGGGTCACGGCGGCGCCGGGGCCGGCGGAGCCGGTGAAGTCGAGGGTGCCGTCCTCGCGTACCCGTACCCCCTGGAAGAAGGAGAGCGAGGGCGGGAGGTCCCGGGGTTCCAGACCGTTCTTGGCGGCGGCCAGCTTGAACAGTTCACGCCCTGCGGGGGAGGCGGAGTGCGGGGTGCCGTCCCCGTACCGCTCGGTGTTGCGTACGAGGGTGGAGGTGCCGCACAGGGCGTCGTGGCGGCCCGAGGTGTCGGCGACCACCGAGGCCAGGACCCGGCCCTGGTCGGACAGGAGCAGGACGCCCTCGCCCAGGTAGGCGTTCCACTGGACCTTGACGGTGTCGGCCACGTTCAGCCGCTCCCAGGGGCGGTCGGCGTGGTGCAGCAGCAGATGGGCGCAGGCGTCGCCGCGCAGGTCGGTCAGCCGGAGCTCGGTGCCTCGGGCGAGCACCCGGTGCGTGTAGTTGCCGCCCGCCACCGTCTCGGCCCAGACCAGCCGTGCGGGCTCGCAGGGAGGGGCGGGCCAGTCGCTCGCGGGCACCACGGGCATGGCCTCGGTCGAGGAGCCCTCCTGGGCGCGGGCGTGATCACGTGCTCCGTACGTCGTCGATGTCGCCATCGTGGGACCTCCGGGTGCGGCGTGTATTTCTGTCGTGCGACAGAAATTAGGAGCGGAGCGCGTCCGTGCCATGTCCCTCGCGTTGCCGGGTGGTTACCGCCCCCTCACGATGATCGTGCCCGGCCGGGGGCCGGGGAACAGGGCGATCGTGCCTGAGCCGGAGTCCGGGTGCCGTGTGCGAGGATCGAACACATGGGAAGCGCGGGCGGCGGCGGTGGGCGGCGGGTCGGCAGACCGCGTGCCGAGGGCCGGCCGGAGAGCGGACTGTCGCCCCGGGACGAACTGCTCGCCGCCGCGGCCGAGTTGTTCACGACGCGGGGGTACGCGGCCACCACCACCCGGGCCGTCGCCGAGCGCGCCGGCATGCGGCAGGCGTCCATGTACCACTACGTCTCCGGCAAGGAGGAACTGCTCGCCGAGCTGCTGGAGTCCACGGTCACGCCGTCGCTCACCTGTGCCCGTGACCTCCTGGCCCGGGACGCCGTGCCCGCCGAGGAGCGGCTGTGGGAGCTGTGCCGCGCCGACGTCGCGCTGCTCTGCGGCGGCCCGCACAACCTCGGCGGCCTCTACCTCCTGCCCGAGGTCCGCGCCGAACGCTTCGCGGGCTTCCATGCCGTACGGGCCGAACTCAAGGACGCCTACCGGCAGTTGATCGCCGCGACGGCCGTGGGCGGGACGCTCGCCAAGAGCGAGCTGGAGCTGCGGACGGACCTCGTCTTCGGGCTGATCGAGGGTGTCATCCTCGTCCACCGCTCGGAGCCCGACCGCCCCGTCTCGTTCTTCGCGGAGGCGACGGCGGACGCCGCGCTGCGCATCGCCGGAGTCTGACCTTCACCCTGTCAAGAGGCTCTTCTCGTATGCCCGTTCGCTGTTACCCGGTGTGTGCGAACCGCGACCCGGCGTGTAAATGACCAGAGCGTACTCCTTGCGCGAGGGTGATTTCAGGCGGTTGCTGAATATGACACAGCGATGATCCGGTCGGACTAAGCTCGCCCGCAGCGCACCGAGTTGAGATGTATTCGGGCGCTTGTTCCAAAAAATACCGAAGATCCAGTTTGATTCGCGGATGAACCAGAGCAACCTCCAGCAACTCCCCGCAAGTCCCCCGACCATCAGCCGAACCGTCTTTAGAGGGCATACATGGTGAGTGTTCAATCGCCTCCCGGTGGCCGTGAACTTCCCTACGCGCGCGTGCTGCCGCTACCGGCGATACTGATGGCCGCGGCGACCGGGACCACCGTCTTCCTGGTGACGGGTCCGGCCCGGCTCGCCGTCGGCTTGTGCGGAGCCGTCGCGACGCTCCTGCTGCTCACGGTCGCCCTCGTCGCAGTCCGCGGCGGCCGTCGTACGGTCCGGGAACTACGCGCCGAACAACAGCGCCGGACCGCCTTCCTCGAACAGCGGATCGCCGCCCACGACGAGGAATTCACCCGGCTGGGCAAGGAGATCCTGCCCGCCGCGCTGTACCGGCTGCGCACCGGAGAATCCCCCTCAGAGGTGATTCGTCACGTCGTCGACGGTGACGCCGAGTGGCGCGAACTTCCGGAATCCCAGCGAGACTTGCTGCTCACCCTCCTCACCATCGTCGACCGTGAGGAAGCGCTGCGCGACTCCTCGCAGCGGTCGTTCGTCAATATCGCCCGCCGCGTCCAGGCGATCGTGCACCAGCAGAACAACGAACTCCGCGAGATGGAGGAGGACCACGGGCGCAACCCCGAGGTCTTCGACGACCTGCTGCGCATCGACCACGGCACCGCCCTGATCGGCCGCCTCGCCGACTCCATCGCCGTCCTCGGCGGCAGCCGCCCGGGTCGCGTGTGGTCCCGGCCCGTGCCGCTCTACAGCGTGCTGCGCGGCGCCATGTCCCGCATCCTGGAGTACCGCCGCATCGAGCTCGAATCGATCGCCAAGGTCAACGTCAACGGCGTCGGTGTCGAACCGGTCATCCACGCCTGCGCCGAACTCCTCGACAACGCCACCCGCTACTCGCCGCCCCACACCAAGGTGCACGTCACCGCCGTGGAGGTGCAGACCGGTATCGCCATCGAGATCGAGGACGGCGGCATCAGCCTCAGCGAGGAGAGCCGGGCCAAGGTCGAGGACATGCTCGCCAAGGCCCAGCAGGGCATGGACATCCAGGAGATGGGCGACACCCCGCGCCTCGGCCTCGCCGTCGTGGGCCGTCTGTCGACCATGTACAAGATGCACGTCTCGCTGCGGCCCTCCGCCTACGGCGGCGTCCGTGCCGTGATCATCGTCCCCCGCGACCTGCTGACCGACGAACCCGCCCCCGGCCTCGCGCACGGCATCGGCGCCGGCGCCGTGACGACCATCGACAACGGCGGCGTCCCGGGCCCCGACCGCAAGCCCAAGCGCCGCCGCCCGACCACCGGCCCGCGGATCCCGAGCTCCGCGGAGGAGATGAGCCGGGACATGGAGGACGACGTTCCCGTCGTCACCGAGTGGACCGCCAACGGCCTGCCGCAGCGCCGCAGCCGCAGCAAGATCCCGCTCAGCCAGCGCTACGCCGAGGCAGCCGCCGCGGAGGCCGCCGCCGAGGCCGCCATGGCCGCCGCCCCCGTGTGGCAGCCGGAGCCCGAGCCGGAGAAGGAACTGCCGCCGCCCGGCATGTGGGTCGAGGCGTTCATGGCCGGGCTCAAGGGCGACCCCGACCCGAACGCCCGACGCAACCCGGACGACCCGACGGCGTCCAGCGCACCCATCGCGAGCAATGACGCTCTCACCGCGAACACCGAGCCGGCCCGCACCGAGGCCGACGACGAGGGGGACCTCAAGTGATCCAGCAACGAGCCAATTTCGACTGGCTGCTGAAGGATCTGGCCGACGGCGTACCCGGTATCCAGCAGATCGTCGTGCTCTCCGCCGACGGTCTTCGGATCGCCCGCCACGGCGGTGACCCGGACGCCGCCGACCGGGTCGCCGCCGCCTGCGCGGGACTGCAGAGCCTGGCCGGCGCCGTGGCCGGTGAGATCCCCCAGAGCGACGGCCACATGCGGATGGTCATCATCGAGATCAACGGTGGCTACTTCTACATGATGGCCGCCGGAGCCAACGCCTACCTGGCGGTCCTCGCCAACGAGGTCGCCGAACCCGGCCTGATGAGCAACCGCATGCGCGACCTCGTCGACCGGATCGGCTCCCACCTCACCAGTCCGCCGCGGCGGAACGGGCAGACCGTATGACGCCTCCGCAACGCCGACGGCGCCAACCCAGGCACGAGCCCTTGCCTCCGCCGCCCCCGCCGCCCCTGCCGTCCTCGTCCTCCTCGCAGGCCGAGGGGGAGGAGCCCGCGGGCGAGTCGGGCGGTCGCCCGCCCGAGCGGCTCTACATCCTCACCGGCGCGGAGGGCGAGCGAGCCCCGATCGACCTCGTCACGTTAATCGTGGCACGCGCCGACCCACCGCCGTCCGCCGCTCCGGAGCAGTCGGCATTGCTCCGGATGTGCCAGGCCCCCCTGTCCGTGGCCGAGATCTCGGCCTATCTCAACCTGCCGATCAGCGTGGTGACCGTCCTGCTCACCGAGCTGCTGACGGCCGAACTGGTTCAGGCACGCGCACCGGTCGTCCGGCAGGCGCGGGCAGACCGTTCCCTCCTCGAAGCGGTGATGCATGGACTTCAAAAGCTCTGACACCATCACGGGTCCACGGACCGAGGACCACCTGCCGCACACCGCGCAGGCAGCGGCGAAGATCGTGATCGTGGGCGGTTTCGGCGTCGGCAAGACGACCATGGTGGGGGCCGTCAGCGAGATCAGGCCGCTGACGACCGAGGAGACCATGACCCAGGCCGGCATCGGGGTCGACGACAACTTCGGCTCCAAGTCCAAGACCGCCACCACCGTGGCCATGGACTTCGGCCGCATCAGCATCACGGACGAGCTGGTGCTCTATCTGTTCGGCACCCCCGGACAGGAGCGCTTCTGGTTCCTGTGGAACGGCCTGTTCGAGGGCGCCCTCGGGGCGGTCGTCCTGGTCGACACCCGTCGGCTGGAGGTCAGCTTCGACGTCATGGGCCGCCTGGAGGAGCGCGGTGTGCCCTTCGTCGTCGCCGTCAACGACTTCCCGGACGCGCCCCGCTACGCCATCGATGAGCTGCGTCAGGCCCTCGACCTGGCCGAGGAGATCCCGATCATCCGCTGCGACGCACGCCGCCGGGCGTCCAGCCGGGACGTCCTGATGACCCTCATGACCTTCCTGCACTCCCTGGCGATGTCGGGGGCGGCGGCACCGGGAGCGGCCACGGCCTGACCGGCGCCCGCCCGCACCGGGCGCCTCCCGTCACCCTCCCCGCAATTCCCTCACCTTCAGACACCGGATCCACCTCAGTTCGGAGCGAGCACCGTGACGCCTGAATCAAAGTCCCTGACCGGCACGGACGACCCCACACTCGGGCCGCCCCCCGGTTGCCCCGCCCACGGCACGGGCCCCGGCGGGCTCCGCCGCCTGTACGGCCCCGAGGCGGAGGACCTGGGAGCCGTGTACGAGAAGCTTCGCGCGGAACACGGCCCGGTGGCCCCCGCCCTGCTCCACGACGACGTACCCATCTGGGTGGTGCTGGGGCACGGCGAGAACCTGCACATGGTGAGCACACCGTCGCAGTACTCCCGGGACACCCGGCTCTGGAACAAGCTCCAGGACGGCACGTTCAAGCCCGACAACCCGCTGATGCCGCACATCGCGTGGCAGCCCATCTGCTGCCACGCCGAGGGCGACGAGCACCTGCGGCTGCGCGGCGCGGTCACCGGCGCCATGTCGACCATCAACTTCCGGGGCATCCGCCGCAGCATCAACCGCTACACCCAGCAGCTCGTCAACGAGTTCTGCGAGGAGGGCGAGGCGGACCTCGTCAGCCAGTTCGCCGAACACCTGCCGATGGCGGTGATGTGCGAGATCCTCGGCATGCCCGAGGAGTACAACGACCGGCTGGTGCACGCGGCCCGCGACATGCTCAAGGGCACCGAGACGGCCATCGCCAGCAACGCCTACATCATGGAAGCCCTGATGGGGCTCACCTCCCGCCGCAGGGCCCGCCCCCAGGAGGACTTCACCAGTCACCTGATCAACCACCCGGCGAAGCTCAACGATGAGGAGGTGAGCCAGCACCTGCGCGTCGTGCTCATCGCCGCGTACGAGGCCACCACCAACCTCCTCGCCAACGTGCTGCGCGTGGTCCTCACCAACCCCGGGTTCCGTGCCCAGCTCAAGGGCGGCCAGATGACGGTGCCCGAGGCGGTCGAGCAGTCCCTGTGGGACGAGCCCCCGTTCAGCACCCAGCTCGCCTACTTCGCCAAGCAGGACACGGAGCTGGGCGGTCAGCGGATCCGCAAGGGCGACGGTCTGCTCTTCGGTATCGCACCGGGCAACGTCGACCCGCGGGTACGGCCCGATCTCACCGCCAACATGCAGGGCAACCGCTCCCACCTCGCCTTCGGCGGCGGCCCGCACGAGTGCCCGGGCCAGGACACGGGCCGAGCCATCGCCGACGTCGGCGTCGACGCCCTGCTGGCGCGTCTTCCGGACATCCAGCTCAACTGCGAGGAACACGAGCTGCGATGGCGGGCCTCGATCTCGACCCGGCATCTCGTCCGGCTTCCGGTGCGCTTCGGGCCGAAGGAGAAGGAGGCCCTGGAGCCGCGGCCCCTCGGCCGTCCGGTGCCGGCCCAGCGTGAGGGCCACCAGGCCACTGTGTCGAGCCCGCCGCCCGGGTGCCCCGCCTCCGGGATCGCGCAGGCGGCGCCGACGACAACCGAAGCGCCCGCCCGTCCCGGGCTCCTGCGCCGCGTGCTGCTGTGGCTGAGCGGCCGATAGCCACACCCTCAGGCCCGGGCGTCGTACGGTGTGCCCGCCCACTCCTCGTACGACGCCCATGCCTGAAGCACCCGCCCGCTCACGAACCGGTGCTCGCGCCCCGTGACCGGATCGGTGAACTCCAGCACCCGCGCCAGCAGTTGCAGCGGGCGTCTGAAGTCGTCGGCCGGCACGGGCTCCCGCACGTCCGGGTACAGCGGGTCACCGAGGATCGGCACGCCCGCCGCGGCCATGTGCACCCGCAGTTGATGTGTCTGCCCGGTGCGGGGCGTGAGCCGATAGAGGGCCAGGCCGTCGTCCCGGTGCCGCAGCAACTCCACCCCGCTGACGGCGTTGGGTTCGCCCTCGACCTCTCGGGCCGCCATGACCCCGCGCTCCTTCACGATCCGGCTGCGCACGGTGCGGGGAAGGGGGAGCTCCGGGTCGTACGGGGCGACGGCCTCGTACTCCTTGGCCACGAGGCGGTCGCGGAACAGCGACTGGTAGGCGCCGCGCTCCTCGGGGCGCACGGTGAACAGCACCAGCCCGGCGGTGAGCCGGTCCAGCCGGTGGGCGGCGCTCAGCGCGGGCAGCCCCAGCTCGCGGCGGAGCCGGGCGAGCGCGGTCTCGGTGACATGGCTGCCGCGAGGTGTCGTGGCCAGGAAGTGCGGCTTGTCGACCACGACGACGTGCTCGTCGCGGTACACGACGTCCAGCGCGAACGGCACCGGCACCTCGCAGGGCAGGTCCCGGTGGAACCACACGTACATGCCCGGCACATACGCCGTGTCACGCGGCACGGGCCGCCCGTCGGCGTCCACGATCAGTCCCGCGTCCAGCATGCCGTCGATCACGCCCGGCCCGGCCGCCAGCCGCTCCACCAGGTGATCGCGCACGGTCGCCCACGCCGCCCCTTGCGGCAGCCTGACCCGCACCGGATCGATCCCGTCGCGCTGCGGCAGGGGGGAAGGGGGGACCGGGCTTCTGCGTCTCATCACGGTCAAGCGTACGAGGGGACCGGCCGCGCCGGTGCGGTCCGGTCCCCTTTCAGGGCGGGCCTTCGGCCGATGGCGTCAGGCGGCGCACCGGTAACGGTCGGTGTCCTCGTGCCAGTGGTAGGAGCCCGCGGCCCAGCCCTGGATGGCGCGGGCGTGGCGGAGCACGGCGCGCTGGGTGTGCTGGTTCGTACGCAGGTCGTGCAGGGCCTGCGGAAGGTCCGACCTGACCGTCTCCTCCAGCGTCCTGACCCGCCCCGTCAGGATGCGGTTGACGAGGGAGACCGCCTCGCGGAGGGAGACGCCGTGCAGTTCCTGGGTGACGCGCACGATGTTGTTCTTGGCAACGCCTTCGCGCACCTCCTTGGGGTAGGACACGATGTCGTTGTGCAGGTCGACGGTGTCGCGGAACGCGTTGATCAGTACGGAGAAGGGGCGGGTCGCGCGGATGTCCTCGGTTATCTCCCAGCCGAGCGAGTGCTCCATCAGCAGGGCGCTGCACCCGGCCGCGCCGTAGTCACGGCGCATCTCCGTCTGCTCGATCAGGTCGGGGAACCGGGGGCGGGTGAGGTTCTCCGTCTCCCAGAGCGAGGCTTTCAGGAACTGTCGTACCGACCTGGTGTACAGGGTCTGCCACGAGAGCGATGCCGCGGGGGCGGTGCGCTGCCACAGGTCCGCCAGCGCGAGTTCCAGCGGCTCCTTCGGATCCGGGACCGGGGCCGGGAAGTCGGCCGTCACCGGCAGGAAGGACATCAGGTGCTCGATGTGGTCGAGGATCTGCTCCCGTTTTCCGAGAGCCTCGCACCAGGGCAGGAAGATGTCGTCGAGGCACCAGATCACACTGTGCCAGCAGGACAGCAGTTCCAGCTCACGGGCCGACGCGTGCGGGTAGGTCAGGGCGGTGAAGCGAGTGAAGTCCGCCCGGTCGAAGACCTCGGCGCTCCACCCGCCGTGGTGCGAATCGGTGTGCTGCGGTTCGAGTAAACCCATGGAGTGCGCCCACGCGCGAACACGTGGACGGGTCTCTTCCAAGTGAGGGTTCACCCTGGCCGGGAACGGCATGTAGAACGAGGGTATTTGGAAGGTGTCCGCCACGGCTGCCTCCTGTCAGTGACGACGTGCCTCTGCACCGCCCTCTGTCCTGGTCGACGGCGTCCAAGCCGCCTACCGGGTCCATGAATGACGCGCTGTGCTCCCTACGCTGCGACGGCGGAGCCGCCGACCCGCGTACGAACCGGGCCTGCTGGTCGTGCCGGCGGAACCGGTCGAACGGGGCCTGGCTGCCTGCGTGCCGGGCGGTGTCGTCGGCCGTGACCTTCGAGGTGACGTACGGACGGTGCAGAAGATCCGTGATCACCATCGCCGCGACCGAGCCGTCGGTGACCAGGCCGTGTATCGCCCCGCCTTCCTCTGGACGCTCTCCTGGGAATTGACCTTCCAAACCACCATCCGCTCCACGTTGTCCCGCGTCAACCTCGGCGGACTCGTCCAGAGACGCGAGCAGGACAGCCCTATGGTGATTTGTCAATCGTTTGGCTTGAATTTTGGGTGGGAGATGTGAAGACAGGCCACTCTCTTGCGAAAGGTGTATAACACCGTCGAACGCTCTCTCGTTCCGGCCCCTTGACGCGGCGGCAACCCGCCCTGACAGCCCACCACTTCGCACCATGCGATGGCTTCAGGGCGACCGAAAGGGCGTACGACCCCGGCGCATGGAGCGGCCCTCGGCCCCGCCCTGCCCGGCGCGCCGTCTGTGCCGGGCCTGTGTGCCGGGCGGGCAGACGGTGCGGTGCCGAGGCGGGACGGGGTGAAGGTGCGCGGCGGGGGCCAGCGTCAACCGGTGCGTGTGCGGTGCTTGTTGAGGAGGTGGTACGCGGTGCCCGCGGCCATCGTGGCCAGGAGGAACAGGACCGTGAACCACTGGAACCACCAGTGGCCGCCGGCCGGGTCGTAGACCTCCGCTCGGGGCCAGGCCAGGTTGACGGTCATGAAGAGGCCGTAGAGGAGGGCGAGGGCGTTGACAGGCATGCCCCAGCGGCCCAGGGAGAAGAGGGGTTTGCCGGTCTCGTCGGTGCCGGCGGTGGGGAACGTGCCCTTCAGCCGGCGGATCAGGAGCGGGCCGGTGACCATCGCGTACGCCAGGTACAGCATCACGATGCAGGTCGTGCCGATGGCCAGGAACGCCTCCGGTGAGGCGAAGTTGAGGAGCAGCAGGGCGGCGGCGAGGACACCGACGACCACGGCGGGGGCGGTGGGCATGCCGGTGCGCGGGTTGACCTCGGCGAGCCGTGCGGCGAAGGGGAGCCTGCCGTCACGGGCCATCGAGAAGAGCATGCGGCAGGCCGACGTCTGGATCGCGAGCGTGGCCACGATGATCGCCACCACCACGTCGGCGAGCAGGAGGCGGCCCACACCGTCACCGAGGCTGCTGGTCAGCACATAGCTCAGGCCGTCCACGCCGAGCCTGCCGTCGGTCAGACTCGGCGCGGCGAGCAGACCGCCGAGCACGATCAGACCGCCGAGCAGACCGGCCGCCCCGAGGGCCGTGAGGATCGTGCGGGGCGCGGTGCGGCGCGGTTGGTGGGTCTCCTCGCTCATCTCGCCCGCGCTGTCGAAACCGATCATCACGTACGCCGCCATGAACGAGCCCACCAGCAGGGCCCCCAGCAGATCGGTACTGCCCTCGGCCATGTGGAACGTGATGCCGGGGGTGCGCTCGGAGTGGGTGAGCAGCAGGACGATGATCAGGATCGCGCCGATGATCTCGGCGGTCACGCCCACCCGGTTGACCACGGACAGCACCCGGTTGTCGAGGACGTTCACGAACGTCGTGAGGGCCAGCAGGAGCACGCCCAGGACGGCCGCGTTCGCCGCGCCCGTCGACGACGTGGGTGCCGGATCGCCGCCCACGACCTGGAAGCCCGACCAGATGGCCGGCAGCACCATCTGGAGCGCCAGCGCGGCCGCCGCGACCACCACGATCTGTCCGATCACCATGATCCAGCCGGCGAACCAGCCGAAGGTCCGGTTGGACAGGCGCGAGGACCACTGGTAGATCGAGCCCGATATCGGGTAGCGCGCCGCGAGTTCCGCGAAGCAGGCGGCCACCAGCAACTGGCCGACGAGCACCGCCGGCCAGGTCCAGAAGAACACCGGGCCGCCGAACGCGTATCCGAAGGCGAAGAACTGGAAGACGGTCGTGAGGACCGAGATGAAGGAGAAACCGGCGGCGAACGAGGCGTATCGGCTCAGGCTGCGGTGCAGTTCCTGGCGGTAGCCGAACTCGGTCAGGGAGCGGTCGTCGGGGGACTGGGGTGGCTCCGGACGGAGTTCGGGGGCGGTGCTCGTCATGGCGGCAACCTGCTTTCGCAACAAGCGGCGCGAGCCTTCGCGCCCGGGGGAAGCGAGCTCTCGCGCACGAGCGGCGCGCATTCCTGTCGGGCGACAGAAATTAGGGGAGGCCTGTGTCGCGCACGTCACGCGGCCGTGTCCGGGGCGAGCCCAAATCCTCACGACCACGGCGGGGGTGGATGGCTGGGGCAAGGCGGGACCGAGACACGTGTGAAACGGCCGGGACGCGGGCCCCGGCCCTGCGCGAAGGCCGAAGGCCGAGGGCCGAGGGGGCGGTGCTTCGGCGCGAAGGCCGAGCGGCGGCGGTCCGGCGCGAAGGCCGGGGCGTGGTCGTGGAGCACGCCGGGGCGGGAGGCCCGATGGGGGCCGGTGGAGTGTCGCTTCTATGCTGAGCGGCTGCGGGCAGCGGGCCCCGCCCCGACGACCGCGGTGAGGAACCTCCGGATGAACGACGCGCCGCCGCCCTCCCACCTGCTCCACCCGGGCGCTCCCGAGTCGCCCGTGCTGCTGCACGTGCCGCACGGTTCGCGCGAGATCCCGGCCGCCGTCCGGAGCGGGATCGTGCTCGACGACGCCGCGCTGGCCCGGGAGTTGGACCACATCACCGACGCGTACACGGACCGCATCGCCGAGTCGGCCGCCGGGCGGTCGGCCGTGCGCCCGTGGCGGTTCGTGAACCGGTTGTCCCGGCTCGTGGTCGACCCCGAGCGGTTCCCGGACGAGCGGGAGGAGATGCTGGCCGTGGGCATGGGCGCCGTGTACACGCGGACCACGCACGGCGAGGTGCTGCGTCCGGCCGACCACGACGGTCTGCCCCTCGACGGGAGCGGGAGGTCGCTCGTCGAGGGCTACTTCCGTCCCTACGCCGACGCCATGACCGACGCCGTCACCGACCGGCTGGCGGCCGCGGGGCGGGTGGTGGTCGTCGACGTCCACTCGTACCCGAGCGAGCGCCTGCCCTACGAGCTGCACGGCGACGGTCCCCGCCCGCCCGTCTGCCTGGGCACCGACCCCTTCCACACTCCGGCCGGCCTGCTCGCCGCCGCCGAGGAGGCGTTCGGCGGGTTCGGTGGGACGGGCGTCGACAGCCCGTTCGGGGGCGCGTACGTCCCGTTGAAGTACTACAGGCGGGACCCCAGGGTGAGCGCACTGATGATCGAGATCCGCCGGGACGTCTACATGGCCGAGCCGGGCGGGGCGCCGGGCCCGGGGGTGGTGACGCTCGCGGAGGCGCTGGCGCGGCTGGTGGACCTTCTCCCTGACGTGCTCCCGGATCTGCTCACGGACGTCTGAAGGTCCCCGGCCCGTTCGCGTCGAACGCCTCGATCGCCACCGAGGTCACCCGGCCGTGCTCGTCGCCCTTGAAGGTCACACCGGAGGGGCCGGTCGCGTTCTCGCCCACGGTCTCGAAGACGAAGGTGGTGCCGTCGTCGTGGGTCAGACGGAACGTCACTGACCGACGTGCCGCTTGCCGTAGCCCTCCAGGTGGACCACCCGGTCCTTGCGGACGACGGCGACCGCGATGCCCGGCACCCCGGTCCGGTCCATGCCACGCTCGTCGAGGCCGTCGACGGCCTCGACGAGCGCGGCCGACGTCCTCCTGCGTGAGCTGGGGCGGCGGCTGCGGCGGGGGAGCGGCCGAGGCGGCGCCCATGCCGTACGGGACCCCGCCGAGGACCAGCAGCGACGAGGCGACGGCGGCCGAGCCCCAGGCCCTGCTTCCGCCCCGGGTCCGGTCTGCGCGGCGTGCCTCGCCGGCCGCACAGCCATGGTTCATTCAAACGGGTGAACCGGGCTTTGTCCCGGGGAAGCCGCGGCCGCCCGGGGCACGGGGCTTGTCCCGGGGAAGCCGCGGTCCGGCCGGGCAGGGCGCGCGGTCGGGGCGTCGGGCGTGGTGGTCACACCGTCCTGGGCGTGCTCTCCTGCTCGGCCTCCACGCGGGCGTTCCACTCCTTCTTCGAGGCCTGCCAGCCGTCCTCGTCGTGGCCGAGGCGCCAGTAGCCGGAGACGGACAAGTCCTCGCGGGGAACCGCCAGTTCGACGCGGAGCAGCCGACGCAGCTCCTTGACGAAGCCGGCCTCGCCGTGGACGAAGGCGTGCAGCCGGCCCTCGGGGAACTCCAGCGCGCGTACGGCCTCGACGAGGGCCGCGCCCACGGGACGGTCGCCGCGGTGCAGCCAGACCACCTCCACATCGGAGTTGATCTTCTGCTCCTCCTCGGCGCCGGCGACCTCGACGATCGCGTGCGCGCGGGCGCCGTCGGGCAGGGCCTCCAGCGAGGCGCCGATCGCCGGCAGGGCGGACTCGTCACCGACGAGGAGGTGCCAGTCGGCCTCCGGGTTGGGCGCGTACGCGCCGCCGGGGCCCAGGAAACGGATCAGCTCGCCCGGCTGGACGCGGGTGGCCCACGGACCGGCGATGCCCTCGTCGCCGTGCAGCACGAAGTCGAGGGTCAGCTCGCGCAGTTCGGGGTCCCAGGCGCGCACGGTGTACGTCCGGGTCACCGGCCACTGGTCCCGGGGGAACTCCGCGCGGATCCGCTCGATGTCGAAGGGCTCCGGGTAGGTCACACCCTCGGGGCCGAACAGGAGCTTCACGTAATGATCGGTGCTGCCGCGCAGGGAGAACTCGGCGAGGCCGTCGCCACCGAGTACGACGCGCTGCATATGCGGAGTGAGTCGCTCGGTGCGGACGACTCGCGCGGTGTGGGGCTTCGGGGTCCTGCGTTCCGGACGCTCTGCCATAACGGCCTCCCAAATACCTAGCTAAGGCTTACCTAAGTTATCATCTCCCCCTGATGAACACCCCACGCTCGGAGCGTGTAAGAGGCCTTCTCGATGTGAATCGCGCCTCAGAACCCTCACTACCGAAGTGTCACCCCGCCCTCCGGCGTTACGCCCCGTCCGAGGCGCACTTCTCATGTTCCGAGCGTCGCCAGGAGCCTCTGCAACGATCCGCCGAGCCCCCAGCGCGCCGCGATCGCCTCCAACGCCGCCGGATCCCGCGGTTCGCGCGGCAGCGCCGTGTCGACGTCCGGCAAGGGTACGTCGGCCGCCACCAGGACCACCTTGGGCGCGACCGCGACATAGGCCCGCGCCTCGTCGAGCCTCTTGCGCTGCGACGGGGTCAGTTTCGCCGCCGGGTCGTCGACCGCGGCCATGATCCCGGCCAGGTCGCCGAACTGGTCGAGCAGTTTCGCCGCCGTCTTCTCGCCGATGCCCGGCACACCGGGCAGACCGTCGCTCGGGTCGCCGCGCAGCAGGGCCAGGTCCGCGTACCCGCGTCCGACCACCCCGTACTTCTCGCGCAGCCACGCCTCGTCGGTGAGCTGCAGCGTGCCCACGCCCTTCAGCGGATAGAGCACCCGCACCTCGCGCTCGTCGTCGACCAGCTGGTACAGGTCGCGGTCGCCGGTGACGATGTCGACCGGGTCCTTCGCCCGGGCCGTGAAGGTGCCGATCACGTCGTCCGCCTCGTACCCGGCGACGCCCACGCGCGCGATGCCGAGCGCGTCCAGCACCGCCTCGATGACCGGCACCTGCGGCGAGAGGGTGTCCGGCACCTCCTCCTCGTCCGGTCCGGCCTCGTGCTCCTCGGCGACGCGGTGCGCCTTGTAGGAGGGGATGAGGTCGACCCGCCACTGCGGCCGCCAGTCGGCGTCCATGCAGGCCACCAGGTCCGTCGGCCGGTGGTCCTTGACCAGCCGGTCGATGAATTCGAGGAGCCCGCGCACGGCGTTCACCGGGGTGCCGTCCGGGGCCTTCACGGATTCCGGCACCCCGAAGTAGGCGCGGAAGTACAGCGAGGCGGTGTCGAGGAGCATCAGGCGTCGGGTCACGCCCCGCATCATGCCGTACACCACAGACACACGGCCTCGCGCAACAGCCGACGGCTTCGGCACGACAGCGAGCCGCCATGGGAGAACGTCCTGGAGAAGCGCGGCTACCGACCGAAGAAGACCAGGCTCGACATCGGCCCGCTGTTCACGGGCCTGTCCACCGGCCAGGTTCGACGTCGAGTTCGACGCCTGGCCGCCGGTCGCGCAGAAGTCGTACTGGGACAAGTACAAGAACGATCTCGTCGACCTCGGCGCCTGGTACGACAGGACGTCGCTGGAGATCGCTGAACGGCCGGCCGAAGAACTGGTACATGACCCCGGACGAGCTGATGAGCCCGGAGCAGGCCGTCCGGAAGGCCGGGCGGGGCCGGGAGGGCGAGGGCGCCGAGAAGTGGATCGACGCGACGGCCGTGTGAAGCGGCGGAGTGAGGCAGCAGGACGCGACTTTCCGAACGGATGAGGGGAGTCGCGTACTGGCGTGCGAGTAGAGATCCGGACAACCCTGGAGCGGTCCGCATCCACCCGGCCCGGCGGCCCGTCGGGCGGTGGGACGGTCCGCTCTCGGTTGGGTAACTGCCTTTCGCGGTGCGTGACTTCATGGTCGGCAGGTGGTCCGGCGGAGGCGCCCGGGACGGTGTCCTGGCTGCGCGGGACGGGTGTCGCGGGCGGCGGAGTCGCCAGGGAGAGTCGGTGACCGGGTGTACGGACCGTGTCACGCCGCGCGTTCTCCGGGGCTGCCTCTGCGCCCTCGTGCGGCACGAGGAGGCCGTGGGAGGGGAAGGTGGAAGGGTGGCGCGGCTGGCGAGAAGTGTGAGCATGGACCCCCCGCCGGTTTACAGGGATGTGACGGGCGCGTGAAACGGTTTGCCGAACATGCGTAGGGTGCAGAGAACTCATCAGGAGAAGCGCGCCCGGTGAGTGCCGGACGGGTGGGCATCCGTAACCGGACCGATGAGCGTTCGCGGGCCCGCCCGGCGGGTGTCCGCGAGCCGACCGACGAGCGAAGGAGGGAGCCGGAGCTATGGGCGACCACAAAGAACAGCCCCTTCGGGTGGGCGCGGCCGTCCGGCGGCGGCGCCGGGCACAGGAGCTCACCCTCGCCGCCGTGGCCGAGCGCAGCGGCCTGTCGGTCCCCTTCCTCAGCCAGGTCGAGAACGAACGGGCCCGCCCCAGCAGGCCCTCCCTGGAACGCATCGCGGACGCCCTCGGCACCACCGCCGTCGAACTACTCGCCGCGGCCGATCCGGCGTGCAGCGTCGACGTGGTGCGCGCCGCCGACGAGGACGGTTTCACGCCCCCGGACTCCTGCTCGCGCTCCTTGGTGCGCGGTCACCACCAGTTGCACGCCATGGAGTTCACCGGCGATCACGACGAGGGCCGTGAGGTCCAGCACCGCAACGACGAGCTGATGTACGTCGTCGACGGCGCCGTCGAGGTCGAGGCCGAGGGCCGTGCCCACCGCCTCGGACGCGGTGACACGCTGTACATGTCCGGTGGCGTACGGCACCGTTGGCGGGCCACCGAGCCCGAGACCAGGGTGGTCGTGGTCGCCGTCGCGGACCACATCGAGGCCCTGGAAGACCGTCACCGCAAGGGCGCGTGAGGTCACGATGGGCTCCGTCCCCCGGGTCGTCTCCCTCGTCCCGTCGCTGACGGAGGCCGTCGCCGTCTCGCTGCCCGGCGTGCTGGTGGGCGCCACCGACTGGTGCGACCACCCGGGTGATCTCGACGTGGCCCGGATCGGCGGCACCAAGAACCCCAGGACCGACGACATCGCCCGCCTCGCCCCCGACCTCGTGATCGCCAACGAGGAGGAGAACCGCCCGGCGGACCTGGCCGCCCTGCGGGAGGCGGGGGTCGAGGTCCTGGTCACCGAGGTACGGGACGTGCCGGGCGCCTTCGCCGAACTGGACCGGGTGCTGCGTGCCTGCGGGGCCCGGTCCCGGCCGCGCTGGCTGGACGAGGCGGAGTCGGCGTGGGCCCGGCCGCCGGCCGCCGCCGAGGACGGTCCGCTGACGCCCGGCCGCCGGACGACCGCCGTCGTGCCCGTCTGGCGTCGGCCGTGGATGGTTCTCGGCCGGGACACCTTCGCCGGTGACGTGCTCGCCCGGCTCGGCGTGGACCATCTGTACGCCGGGCACGCCGAGCGCTATCCCCGGATCCCCGTGGAGGAGCTGCGGGCCGCCGCGCCCGATGTCGTGGTCCTGCCCGACGAGCCCTACCGCTTCACCGCCGACGACGGCCCCGAGGCGTTCGGCGGGCTGCCCTGCGCGCTGCTCAGCGGTCGGCACCTCACCTGGTACGGGCCGTCGCTGGCCGAGGCTCCACGGGTGCTGGACGCGGCGCTGCGAGCAGCCCTCCGCTGACCAGACCGCGCACGGTGCCCACGGCGGCCGTGGCCCAGGCCGCCAGCAGCAGCGCGTACAGCGCGACGGCGAGGACGTCCAGGGCGACCAGTCCCGTGTGCCGGGCCAGTCCCGTCGCACCGGTCGCGCAGGTGCCGACCGGGAAAGTGAAGGCCCACCAGGCCATCGAGAACCCCATGCCCCGCCGCCGGGCACGGACGACCAGGGCGGTGGCGAGCGCGAGCCAGAGCAGCGCGAAGCCGAGGACGGGGACACCGTAGAGGACGGCGAACGGGGTGAAGGCGTGCGCGTAAGGGGCCGGCACGGCGCCGGGGGCCGCGTCGGCGAGGTTGCCCACGGCGGTGGTCGACTGGCCGAGCGGGCCCAGGACCAGGAACAGGCTCGGCGTCAGCGCGAGCGGCAACGGTCCCGCCGCGACGAGGCGGCCGCACACCGCAGGCAGGACGAGCAGGGTGGCCAGCAGACTCAGCCCGAACAGCGCGAGACAGCCCAACAGCAGCGTCTGCCGGGGCTGCCCGGGCGGCAGGTGCGGCGCGAGCAGCGGACCGAGCGCGGCGGAGACCATCGGGGCGACGAGGGGGAGCAGCAGGGCCGGAGTGATCCGGTCCGCGTCGATCCGATGCCGGACGATCATCAGATACGGCACGACCACGACGGCGACGAGGCCCACGGCCGTCCCGGCGGAGAAGAGCACGACGTCCAGGGCGACGGCCGCCCGCACGCCGATCCAGTCGCGGCCGACGACCAGGGCACCGCCGCCTACGGCCAGCAGGGCCATGGCGAGGCAGCCGTGGAAGGGGGCCACGGCCGGGTCCAGGAGGTGGGCGCGGGCCTGGTCGCGGTGGTGGGTCCAGTGCAGGGCGCGGGCACCGAGGACGGCGACCAGGGCGACGAGAGCGAGCACCCACACCGCCGCGCAGGCCGTCCGCAGACCCGGCAGGTCCAGGGGGAGTCCGGCCCCGGCGGAGGCCACGACGGCGGTGCCCATGACCGGCGCATACCAGTTCGGGCCGAGGTGGCGCAGGGCGGGGAACGGGAGCGGGCGGGACGCGGGCGCACCCGGACGGGGGCGGGGGTGAGGGTGGGGCGTGGACGGACGGGCTGGGCGGACTGCGGTGGCCATGTGTCGAGCTTCCAACCGCCGTGCGGGGCCCACCAGGGAGTCCGGTTGTATGGGGACATAAGCTGGGGTTATGAGCGAGACGAACGGGGAGCGGGGCGGGCTGGCCCATCGGGTGCCGGATCTCGGGGCACTCGAACTGCTGCTGGCCGTGGCCCGGCTGGGCTCGCTCGGGCGGGCGGCGCGGGAGCTGGGCATCACCCAGCCCGCCGCGAGCAGTCGTATCCGCTCGATGGAACGACAGCTGGGGGTGGCGCTGGTCGACCGGTCGCCGCGCGGGTCCCGGCTCACCGACGCGGGGGCGCTCGTCACCGACTGGGCCCGGCGGATCGTGGAGGCGGCCGAGGCGTTCGACGCGGGCGCGCAGGCGCTGCGGGACCGGCGTGATTCCCGGCTCAGGGTCGCCGCGAGCATGACCATCGCCGAGTACCTGCTGCCCGGCTGGCTCATCGCGCTGCGCGCCGCGCGCCCGGACACGGCGGTCTCGCTCCTCGCGGGCAACTCGACGGTCGTGGCGGAGCGGCTGCTCGCGGACGAGGCCGACCTGGGGTTCGTCGAGGGGCCGACCGTTCCGGCCGGGCTGGACGCGGCCGTGATAGCGCACGACCACCTGATCGTCGTGACCGCGCCGAGTCACCCCTGGGCGCGCCGCCGCAACCCCCTGGAGGCGGCCGAGCTGGCCTCCACGCCGCTGATCCTGCGCGAGAAGGGCTCCGGCACGCGGCAGGTCCTGGAAACGGCCCTGGGCGGCCTGGCCCGCCCTCTCATCGAGCTCTCCTCCACCACGGCGGTCAAGTCCTCGGCGCTGAGCGGCGCGGGCCCGGCGGTGCTCAGCGAACTCGCCCTCGGCGAGGAACTCTCCGCCCGCCGTCTGGTCCGCGTCCCCGTGAACGGCGTCCGCCTGCGGCGCGCCCTACGAGCGGTCTGGCCGACGGGCCACCGCCCGACGGGCCCGGCCCGGGACCTGCTCGGCCTCACACGGGGGCCCACGGCCGTCTGACCGCGCCGAGGGGTGCGGTGTCGGGTGCGGGTGCGTGGGGCTTCTCGCGCAGTTCCCCGCGCCCCTGAAGGATTCAGGGGCGCGGGGAACTGCGCGACCAGCCCCCACCGGACGGACGTGTGGGGGTCAAAGGGGCGCAGTCCGTTGAGGATGGGACGGGTAGGGGCGGCGGGGGCGAGGACGGCGGGCGCTCAGGGCGTCGCCGCCACCAGCGCTCGCATCACCCGTACGTCCTCGCCCATCTCCGGATGCCACTGCAGGCCCAACGCCCAGGCGGGGGCGGGCAGTTCGATGGCCTCGATCGTGCCGTCGGAGGCGTGGGCCGAGGCCAGCAGGCCGGTGCCCAGGCGGTCCACGGCCTGGTGGTGGTAGGTCGGCACGTCCGTCTCCTCGGGGACGAGGTCGCCGTAGCGCGTGCCCGGTACGGGCTTCACCGCGTGGCGGCCGAAGACACCGATCCCGGCCGCGTGGTCGTCGATGTGCTGGATCAGCGTGCCCCCGAGGGCGACGTTCAGCAGCTGCATGCCGCGGCAGATGCCGAGGAGCGGGGTGCCTGTGTCCAGCGCCGCCCGGATCAGCGCCAGCTCCCACGCGTCGCGCTCGGGCGCGGCCGGGCCGCAGCGCGGGGACCGCTCGGCGCCGTAGCGGGCGGGGTCCACATCGGGCCCGCCCGCGATGACCAGGCCGTCGAGGCGGGCGACCGCCCCGGCGGCGTGCGCCGGGTCGTCCGGCGGCAGCATCGCCGCGATGCCGCCGGCCGCCTGCACGAGCCGGGGGTAGCCGACCGGCAGCAGGGCCGCCTCCAGCTCCCAGACGCCCCAGCGCGCGTCTGCCAGATACGTACTCACACCGATCAACGGCCTGGTCACACTTGCTCCTCACGCGTGCGAGCGATGAACACCGCGCCCCACGCAACCCGTGGAACGCGACACTCAGTCCCGTGCCAACTCTGCCTCGGCTGCGGCCAGCGCCGCGAATTCCTCCTCCGGTGCCTTCGCCACCAGGTGCTTGCGGCTGTAGAGCCCGAAGTACGCCGCCGCGACCGCGTACACGCCGAGCGCGATGAACGCCGCCGTCACATCCACCAGGAACGTCGCCACCAGCGCCGAGCACGCGAGGACGAGGGCGACCGAGGAGGTCAGCACCCCGCCCGGCGTACGGTACGGCCGTTCGAGACCCGGCTCCCGGCGGCGCAGCACGATGTGCGACAGAGCCATCAGCGCGTAGCTGATGGTGGCGCCGAAGACGGCGATGTTCAGCATCCGGCCGCCGTCCCCGGTCGCGGCGGCCAGCGCGAAACCGATGGCGCCCGGCACCAGCAGCCCCAGGTACGGGGCCTTGCGGCCGCTGGTGAGGGACAGGACCCGGGGAAGGTAGCCGGCCCGGGAGAGCGCGAAGAGCTGGCGCGATCCCGCGTAGATCAGCGAGAAGAACGAGGCCACCAGACCCGCCAGACCGGCGTAGTTCACGAAACGGCTGAGCGCCGTGGCCTCGCCGTCCGGCTGGAGCGCCTCGACCAGCGGGTTGCCGGCGTCCTGGATGGCGGCGGAGCCGCGCGCCCCGGCCGCGGCGACGAAGGTGATCACCGCCAGCACCACCAGGACACCCATCGACCAGCGGATGGCCTTCGGCAGCGTGCGGGCCGGGTCCCTGGTCTCCTCGGCGGCCAGCGGCACACCCTCGACGCCCAGGAAGAACCACATGCCGAACGGGAACGCCGCCCAGATGCCCAGCAGCCCCATGGGCAGCCAGGAACTCGCGCCGAACGCGCCGGTGTCCACCGGGATGTCGTCGAGCGCGGACACGCTGAAGTCGGGCAGCGCGCCCAGGGCGAACACGATCAGGGCGAAGACGGCGATGCCGGTGACGACGAAGCTGGCGATCAACGCCTCACCGACGCCCCAGAGATGGATGCCGATGAAGATCGCGAAGCAGGCGAAGTAGACCGGCCAGCCGGACTCCAGGCCGAACAGACCCAGCGACTCCACATAGTCACCGATGAAGATCACGATGGCGGCCGGGGCCAGCACGTACTCGATCAGGATCGCGGTGCCCGTGAGGAAGCCGCCCCACGGGCCGAGCGCACGGCGTGCGAAGCCGTAGCCGCCGCCCGCCGTCGGCAGGATCGCGGACAGTTCGGCGAGGGCGAAGACCATACAGGCGTACATGGTGCCCATGAGCACCGTGGCGATCGCCAGGCCGCCGAAGCCGCCCTCCGCCAGGCCGAGGTTCCAGCCGGAGAAGTCGCCGGAGACGACGTAGGCGACGCCGAGACCGGTCAGCAGGACCCAGCCGGCGCTGCCCCGGCGGAGCGTCCGGCGCTCCAGGTAGTCGTCCGCCGAGCCGGCGGTGTCGGTGGCTTTCAGGGACATGACGCACTCTCCCCACTCAAAGGAATGGATCCATACCTTTGTGGGAGGGGTGGCCGAAAAGCAATACCCCTGCGTTACGCGGCCGTAAATCCATGAGATTCGTGTCCGGTCGTCGGGTCCGTCCTCACCCCAGGAAGCCGCGCAGCAGCGCCGCCGTGCCCGAGCAGTGTTCGCGCATGATCTCCCGCGCCGCCTCGGCGTCCTCGTCGAGCACGGCCTCCACCAGCGCCGTGTGCTGCTGCTGCGAGTGCTCCAGGTTGCGCACCAGCAGCGGGATGCAGTCGAGCAGGTCGTTGACCCCGGCGCGTACGCCCGCGTACTGGGCGGCGAGCGAGGGGGAGCCCGACAGTTCGGCGATGGTGAGGTGGAGCAGGGTGTCCAGCCGCCGGTACTCCGTGAGCGGCGCGTTGTGGGTGCGTGCCAGGGCCCCGCGCAGCCGCTCGGTCTGGTCGTCGCTCAGGCCGTGTGCCGCGCACAGTCCCGCCGCGCCCACCTCCAGCACCTCGCGGAAGCGCAACGTGTCCTCGACGTCGATGCCCTTCAGGCGCCGGCGCAGCTCGTCCTCGCCCGGGGTTTCCGCGCGCGGCAGCACGAACGTTCCGCCGTACCGTCCGCGCCGGGCCTCGATCAGGCCCTGGTCCTGGAGCACCTTCAGCACCTCGCGCAGCGTGACCCGGCTGATCCCGAGCCGCTCCGCCAGCTCGCGCTCGGCCGGCAGCCGTTCGCCGCCGGGCACCAGGCCGAGCCGGACCACTTGGAGGATCTGCTCCAGCGCCTCCTCGAAGCCGTTGCCCGCCCGGACCGGACGCAGGACGGACGCCAGTCGGTCGTCGGCCCACGGAGTCTCCGGTTCCGCCCCTGTCCGCGACATGTGACCGTTCCCCCTTCCCAACTAATGGTTACGGGTAATACCTTATGGCTCCCGGATGGCTGAATGGCTCCGGGGTGGCCGAAGAAGCCCCTAGGAGGCTTTCCCGTGGCAGACCACACACCCCCGCTCTCCGTCGAGGAACTGCACACCCTCGTCGCGGGCGGTGAGATCGACACTGTCGTCCTGGCCTTCCCCGACATGCAAGGGCGACTTCAGGGCAAGCGGTTCGCCGCGCGCTTCTTCCTCGACGAGGTGCTCACCCACGGCACCGAGGGCTGCAACTACCTGCTCGCCGTCGACACCGAGATGAACACCGTCGACGGCTACGCGATGTCCTCCTGGGACCGCGGCTACGGCGACTTCGCCATGCACCCCGACCTCTCCACCCTGCGCCGGGTGCCCTGGAACGAGGGCACGGCCATGCTCATCGCCGACCTCGCCTGGAACGACGGATCCCCGGTCGTCGCCGCGCCCCGCCAGATCCTGCGCCGCCAGCTGGAGCGCCTCGCGGAACTGGGCTACACGGCCAACGTGGGCACCGAGCTGGAGTTCATCGTCTTCAAGGACACCTACGAGCAGGCCTGGGACGCCGGCTACAAGGGCCTGACCCCGGCGAACCAGTACAACATCGACTACTCGGTCCTCGGGACGGGCCGTATCGAGCCCCTCCTGCGAAGGATCCGCAACGAGATGGCGGCCGCCGGGCTGACCGTCGAGTCCGCCAAGGGCGAGTGCAACCCCGGCCAGCACGAGATCGCCTTCAAGTACGACGAGGCCCTGGTCACCTGCGACCAGCACGCCATCTACAAGACCGGCGCCAAGGAGATCGCCGCACAGGAGGGCGTCTCGCTCACCTTCATGGCGAAGTACAACGAGCGCGAGGGCAACTCCTGTCACATCCATCTCTCCCTCGCGGACGCCGACGGCACCAACGTCATGGCCGACGGGCATGAGATGTCCCAGGTCATGCGGCACTTCCTCGCCGGACAGCTGGCCGCCCTGCGGGACTTCTCGCTGCTCTACGCCCCCAACATCAACTCCTACAAGCGGTTCCAGCCGGGCTCCTTCGCCCCGACCGCCGTGGCCTGGGGGTACGACAACCGCACCTGCGCCCTCAGGGTCGTCGGCCACGGCCGCTCGATGCGCTTCGAGAACCGGCTCCCCGGTGGTGACGTCAACCCGCACCTCGCCGTCGCCGGCCTGATCGCGGCCGGTCTGTACGGCATCGAGCAGAAGCTGGAACTGCCGGAGGTGTGCGCGGGCAACGCCTACACCGCCGAGTACGACCATGTGCCGACCACCCTGCACCAGGCCGCCGAGCTCTGGGAGCACAGCCCCATCGCCAAGGCCGCCTTCGGCGAGGAGGTCGTCGCGCACTACCTGAACATGGCCCGCGTCGAGCTGGCCGCCTTCGACGCCGCAGTGACCGACTGGGAGCTGCGCCGCTCCTTCGAACGTCTGTGAGGCATCCCTTGTCCCAGCACCACATCCTGGACGTCCTCAATCCGGCGACGGAGGAGGTGATCGCCGCCGTCGCGGGCGCCGCCGAGCACGACGTCGACGCCGCCGTACGCCGGGCGGAGAAGGCGCAGCACGCCTGGGCCGCCGTGGCCCCCGCCGACCGGGCCCGGCTCCTGCGCCGTTTCGCCGCCGTGGTCGACGACCACATCGAGGAGCTCGCCCTCCTGGAGGTCCGCGAGGCCGGACACACCATCGGCAACGCCCGCTGGGAGGCGGGAAACGTCCGGGACCTGCTCGACTACGCCGCCGGCGGCGTCGAACGGCTCTCCGGCCGGCAGATCCCGGTGCCCGGCGGCATGAACGTCACGATCCTCGAACCGCTCGGGGTCGTCGGCGTCATCGCGCCCTGGAACTTCCCCATGCCGATCGCCGCCTGGGGCACCGCACCCGCACTCGCCGCCGGCAACGCCGTCGTCCTCAAGCCCGCCGAGACCACGCCGCTCACCGCGCTGCGCCTCGCCGAACTCGCCCTGGAGGCAGGGCTTCCGGAACACCTCTTCCAGGTGCTGCCCGGACGCGGCGACATCACCGGCGAAGCCCTCGTCAGGCACCCCGGCGTCGCCAAGATCGTGTTCACCGGCTCCACCCGGACCGGCAAGCGCGTCATGGAACTCTGCGCCGACCAGGTCAAGCAGGTCACCCTCGAACTCGGCGGCAAGAGCCCGAACATCGTCTTCGCCGACGCCGACCTCAAGAGGGCCGTCGACCCGTTCTCCTTCCTCGACAACGCCGGCCAGGACTGCTGCGCCCGTACCCGCGTCCTGGTCCAGGAGTCCGTTTACGACGAGGTCGAGAGCCTGCTCGCCGAGTCGCTGGCCGGCGTGGTGGTGGGCGACCCGGCCGACGAGAAGACCCAGATGGGCCCGCTGATCTCCCGTCAACAGCTGGACCGCGTACGGTCGTTCGTGCCCGAGGAGGCGGCCGGGCTGCGGGGCGGCGCCCCCGACGGGCCTGGCTTCTGGTTCCCGCCGACCGTCCTCACCGGGGAGCGGCCCGACTCAGCCGCCGCCCGCGAGGAGATCTTCGGACCCGTAGCCGTCCTGCTGCCCTTCACCGACGAGGCGGACGCGATCCGGCTCGCCAACGACACCCCGTACGGCCTCTCCGGCTCCATCTGGACCCGGGACGTCGGCCGCGCCCTGCGGGTCTCGCAGGGTGTCCGCGCGGGCAACCTGTCCGTCAACTCCCACTCCAGCGTCCGCTACTGGACCCCCTTCGGCGGCTTCAAGCAGTCCGGCATCGGCCGTGAGCTGGGCCCGGACGCGCTCGCCGCCTTCACCGAAACCAAGAACGTCTTCATCAGCACGGAAGGCCCCGCACAGTGACCTCGACGTCCCCTGAGAACATCTGCCGCCGCCTGGTCGGCCGCACCGCCGTCATCACCGGTGCCGGCAGCGGCATCGGCCTCGCCACCGCGCGCCGGCTCGCCGCCGAGGGTGCCCACATCGTCTGCGGCGACGTGGACGAGGCGCGCGGCAAGGCGGTCGCCGAGGAGGTCGACGGGACCTTCGTGAAGGTCGACGTCACCGACCCCGAGCAGGTCGAGGCGCTCTTCAAGACCGCGTTCGACACCTACGGCAGCGTCGACATCGCCTTCAACAACGCGGGCATCTCCCCGCCCGACGACGACTCCATCCTGGAGACCGGCCTGGAGGCCTGGAAGCGCGTGCAGGAGGTCAACCTGACCTCCGTGTACCTGTGCTGCAAGGCCGCCATCCCCTACATGCGCCGCCAGGGCAAGGGCTCGATCATCAACACGGCGTCCTTCGTGGCCCGCATGGGCGCCGCGACCTCCCAGATCTCGTACACGGCCTCCAAGGGCGGTGTGCTGGCGATGTCGCGGGAGCTGGGCGTGCAGTTCGCCCGGGAGGGCATCCGCGTCAACGCGCTCTGCCCGGGGCCGGTGAACACCCCCCTCCTCCAGGAGCTGTTCGCCAAGGACCCGGAGCGGGCCGCGCGCCGGCTCGTGCACATCCCGGTCGGCCGGTTCGCCGAGGCCACCGAGATCGCGGCCGCCGTCGCGTTCCTCGCCAGCGACGACTCCTCGTTCGTGAACGCCACCGACTTCCTGGTCGACGGCGGTATCTCGGGCGCGTACGTCACCCCGCTCTAGGCGGGCCGTGCGGTGACGCTCCGGGCGGTCCGTCCGATGAGTATCCGGGCAGACCGGCCGGTGAGGATCCGGGCAGACCGGCCGGTGAGGATCCGGGCGGTTCGTCCAACGAGTATCCGGGCGGTCCGTCCCGGCGTCGCTCTCGGTGGTCCGTCCCGGGACCGGAACACCGACCCCGTCGGTGTGATTAAAGTGCCGGGATGAGCAGTTCGCCGCCGCCCGGCTGGTACCGCGACCCGTCCTACCCGCTCACCGAACGCTGGTGGGACGGGACCGCGTGGACCGACCACCGGCGCCAGCCGGAACAGCCCGTCCCGCCGGTGCTCCAGCCCCAGCCGCCCACGCGCCGGGGCCCCGGCCGCACCAAGGTCGTGGCCCTGGCCGCCGTCGGGGCCGTCCTGGTGGCCGGGGCGGTCACCGGCGGTGTCCTGCTCCTCGGCAAGGACGGTGACGGCGGGCAGGAGACGCGGACCACCACGGCGTCCCCGACCTCCGGGGCCGACGGGAAGAACAGCCCCTCCCCGACGAAGTCCGCCGGCCCGTCCCCCGCCGAGGACGCCGACCGCGTCGCGGACGAGCTCAACGGCATCACCTTCCCGATCCCCGAGGGCTGGGAGGACGGCGACCGATCCGGTGAGGAGGACGCCGTCCTGGTCACCGACGGCACCTTCGACTGCCCCGGCGAGGGCAGTGTGTGCCGCGGTGGCGTCGTCGTCTCCCGGACCGTCACCGGCAGCGACGAGACCTCTCCGAAGATCCTCGCCGAGAAGGACATCGAGGACGCCGCGAACGACGCCTTCGACCGCGACGTCCTGGAACAGCAGCCGTACGGCGGCATCACCGGCCATGAGGTCGTCGGCTCGGGCTCGGTCGCCGTCGCGGGCCGCGCCGGCTACTACGTGCGCTGGCGGGTGACCACGGGGGCCGGCGCCGGCGGCTACGTCCAGTCCCTCGTCTTCCCCTCCAGCATCGGCTCCGAGGCCCCGGTCCTGGTCCGGTTCGCCCTCGACGCGGGCGACGACGGCCCGCCGCTCGACGACATCGACGAGATCGTCCGGGGCATCCGCCCTGCGGGCGACGCGGAGGCCGACACGGGCGGGGGAGTGGGCAGCAGCCTCGGCCCCTCGTGAGCCCCGTCGAGCCCGAGCCCCGCCCGGGTACGGGGCCGGGAACCCGCGCGGGGCTCCCGGCCGCTCCCCGCGCTACAGGAACGTGTGACCCTCACCGCGGTACGTCGGCACGGTCGCCGTCACCTCGTCGCCCTCCACCAGGTGCAGCACGTCGAACCGCTCGCACAGCTCACCGGCCTTGGCATGCCGGAACCACACCTTGTCCCCGAGCAGCAGATCGTCGGCGGGCGCGCCGAGCAGCGGGGTCTGCACCTCGCCCGGCCCCTCCTGCGGGTCGTACTTCAGCCCCTCCGGCAGATACGGCACCGGCAGCCGGTCGGGGCCGGGAGCGCCGGAGGCCGGGTAACCGCCGCCCAGGACGGTGACGACGCCGACACCCGGACGCCGTACGACCGGCATCGCGAACAGCGCGGCCGGACGCCCCGTGAACGAGGTGTAGTTGTCGAAGAGCCGAGGCACGTACAGCCCGGAGCCCGCGCCGATCTCGGTGACCGCGTCCTCGGCCGCCGTGTGCTGCACACTGCCCGTGCCGCCGCCGTTCACGAACTCCAGGTCCGGCGCCACCCGCCGGACGGCCCGCACCACTTCGGCCCGCCGCGCGGCCAGCTCCTTCTTCGCGGTGGCCTGCATCATGCGCACCGCCCGCGACCGCAGCGGCCGGCCGGCCACCGAGTCGCCCACACCGGCGATATGACCCTCGTAGGCCATGATCCCGACCAGCTTGAACCCCGGGCGCTCGGCCACGGCGCGCGCCATGTCGGCGACCTGCGCGGGGGAGTGCAGGGGGGAGCGCCGCGCGCCGACGCGCACCCGTCCGCCGAGCAGCTTCAGCGAGGTGTCCAACTCCAGGCAGACCCGGACGACTTCGGTGCCGCCGCGTCGGGAGTTGTCGATCAGCTGGAGCTGGGCGGGGTCGTCGACCATCACGGTCACCGCGGCGGCGAGCTTGGGGTCGCCCGCGAGTTCGGCGAACGCCTCGTGGTCGGCCGACGGGTAGGCGAGCAGGACGTCCTCGAACCCGGAACGGGCCAGCCACAGGGACTCGGCGAGGGTGAACGACATGATGCCCTGGAAGCCCTCACGGGCCAGGACCCTCTCCAGCAGTGCCCGGCAGCGAACGGACTTGCTCGCGACGCGGATCGGCTTGCCGCCGGCCCTGCGGACGAGGTCGTCGGCGTTGGCGTCGAAGGCGTCGAGGTCGACGATCGCCAGCGGGGCGTCGAGATGAGCTGTGGCCCGGTCGTACCGGGCCCGGTCGGCGGCGCGCGCAGTCATGCACGAAGCCTGCCAGACATGATTACCGCAGGGTAGGGGGACGTTCCGGGCTTAAGCCGCGGTCCCGCGGGACTGGTTCCCGTTCGACCGGGGCCAACCCGTAGAGTGACGCGCACGCAGGGACGACCTCGACGGGGATGCCGATCCGCTGCCACGGGTATGGCTTGCCCGAGGTGCGGGCGGCGTCGGCGGGCGACGCCCACGACATGTGTGACGACCGCTTTCCACGGGTGGTCGGACACCCGGACGGCCTCCGGGTGCGCACGGAACGAAGACCTCCGGGTCTGCGGGAGAAGCCGACCTCCGGGTCTGCACGGAACGACGACCTCCGGGTCTGCAAGGGACGAGGAAACGGGGGGTGCATGAGCACGGAAGCGCGGCGCGCCTCCATTCCCCCACGGCCCCCGGTCCCACCTCGCCCCTCCATACCCCCGGGCCAGGACCCCTCGGCCCCGCCCCCGAGCGGTTCGACACCGGACACCCCCGCACCGGACACCCCGACGGACTCCGTCGCCGGAGGTTCGCGATCGGTGCCGCCGCCTCGTCCTGACCGCGCGCCGTCCGCCGCAGGCGGACCCGGCGTGCCACGCCGCCCGCAGCGGCCGCCGACGGCAGGTGTGCCCGCGCGACCCGGCACCCCGCCCCGCCCCTCCTCGGCGCCCGCGTCGACGCCGGGCGCGGCCCGTGACGTACGGCACCCGGGTACGGCCGAGGGGCCGAACTCCGCAGGGAGCGGCCGGAGTTCCGGCGGTCAGGGCGAGCCCGGACCTTCTGGTACCCGAGCTTCCGGCCCGGCGGCCGGTCGTGCTCCCGGACGTGACCCGGGGCAGAGCGGCCACGGGCGTGGCCCCGCGCCCGCGCGAGGCTCCGGTCAGTCGTTCGAACAGAGCGGGGGCCAGGGTCCCGCCGTGGACGGTGGTGGTGACCGGCGCCGCGCCGAACACCCGCGCTTCGCGGACTTCCGGCGCACCGCGAACCAGAACGCCGGCACCCCGGCCACGCCGCCCCCGCCCCCGGCGGCCTCCGCCCGTTTCCCGGACACGCCTCCGAGGGCCTCGGCCCGTTTCCCGGACACCCCTCCGACGGGGGCCCCCGTCCCGGAGACCCCTCCCACGGCGGCCCCCGCCCAGGAGACCCCTCCGACGGCGTCGCCCCGCTTCCCGAACGACCGACGAGCGGCCTGGGCCCGTCACTTGAACACCCCGCCGCCCTCCACGACCCGCTTCACGGAGAGCACCCCCTCAGCCTCGGCCCGTTTCCCGGACGGCCCGCCCACGGCCTCTGCTCGCTTCCCGGACCGCCCGCCCACCACGTCCGCTCGCATCCCGGACGAGCCGTCGGCCGCCCGGCGCCCGGACGACGCCCCGCCCCCGCCCTCGGCGCGCTTCCCCGACGCCCCGCCCGCCGGCGGGCGGCGTACGGCCACCTCCGCGCAGGCCCCGGGTGCCCGGACCGACGACTCGGGCGCGCCCCTCGGCGACCGTGCGTCCCGGCCCACCGGCCCGTCCGGGTCCACCGCCGACGGCGCACCCCCTCGTCCCGCTCGTCCCGCAGGGCCGGGCTCCGACGGCACCTCGTCCCGCCCCGGCGACTCCGGCCCCCGCGACTCGTCCCCCCGCCCGCAGGGCCGGCCCTCGACGTCCGCGCCGCGCGACCGCGTACCCGCTCCGGGTGCCGCCGTGCCGCCCCCGCCCCTCCGGCGTCCGCTGCCCGAGGAGACCGGCCCCGAGGGGACGCCCAGGCCGCGTCCGCTCACCCCCGAGCGCCCCGGCGGCTGGCAGCCCCCGTCCACCTCCTCCCGGCGGTCGGCCGAGGCCATCGACGGTGTGCTCGGAACGTCTCCCGCGCGGCCCTTCGTCACGTTCGCGCAGCCGGACACCTCTCCCTGGACGCCGCCCGAGCCGCGGGACGCGCGGCGCCGCCCCCGCCCCACCAAGGCGCGCGCGGCGGCCGTGGCCGTCTGCGTGGTGCTCGGCTTCGGACTGATCGGCGGTGCGGCGGCCGGGAGTTGGCTCACCGGGGACTCCGGTGCGGACGACTCCCGCGACACCTTCGCCGCGGCCGGTGAGCTGTGGCACGGCGTACCCGTCGACGCGCTGTTCCCGCCCACCGTCCAGGGCGAGGGCGCCGGCCCCGGCGGCACCGACCGCACCTGGACCCGGATCGCCGTCGCGCCCGACAGCGGCTGCGCCGACGCCTTCGACCCGCTGCTGCGCAAGGTCCTCGCCCCGGTCGGCTGCATGCGGCTGCTGCGCGCCACCTACACCGACGCGACCCGCAGCAACGTCACCACCGTCGGCCTGCTGTTCACCAGGACGGACGCGGCCGCCATGACCGCGCTCAAGGCCCGCTTCACCAAGGACGGCCTCGACCGCCGCACCGATCTGATGCCCCGCCCGTACGCCGCCGAGGGCACCGTCGCCGCCGGCTTCGGCGACGAGCAGCGTGCCTCGTGGACGATCTCCGTCCTCACCGACGTCCCGGTGGTCGTCTACGCCGTCTCCGGCTTCGCGGACGGCCGTACGGTCACCGAACCGCAGGCCGCCGAGGACGCGATGAGGCCCGGCGCCACCACCGCCCCGGCCCAGTCCGGCCTCGGCCACGAGGCGAAGGGCCTGGCCGACCGCATCGAACGCGGCCTGCGCAAGACCGCCGCGTCCGCCACGGAGCAGCCCTCATGAAAGCCGACGAATCCGAGACCGCCGCACCACCCGCCGACCCCGCAGACCCCGCCGGGCCGGACGCGCCGTCCGAGACCGCCGCCGCCGCGCGGACGGCCGAGAAGCCGCTGCGGACCGAAGCCCCCGACGCAGCCGGCCGACGACACGGGCCGCGTCGCCGTCGGCGCCTGCGGACCGGTCTGCTCAGTGCCCCCCTCGCCGCCTCCCTCGCGCTCCTGCCGTCCACCGCCGCACACGCCGACGGCATCCGGGACCAGCAGTGGGCGCTGGACGCGATGCGCACGCAGGAGGCCTGGCGAACGACGAAGGGCGCCGGGATCACCGTCGCCGTGCTCGACACGGGCGTCGACGACGAACACCCCGACCTGGCCGGCAACGTCCTGCCGACGAAGGACATGGTGGGCTTCGGGGCGTCGCGCGGCGACCGCTCCTGGGCCCGCCACGGCACCGCCATGGCCGGCATCATCGCCGGCCACGGCCACGGCGCGAACCGCTCCGAAGGCGTCCTCGGCATCGCCCCCGAGGCCAAGATCCTCCCCGTCCGCGTCATCCTGGAGGACGGCGACCCGTCCCGCTCCAAGGCCCGCAGCACCCGTGGCAACGCCCTCGCCGACGGCATCCGCTGGGCCGCCGACCAGGGCGTCGACGTCATCAACCTCTCCCTCGGCGACGACTCCGAGTCCGCCCACCCGGAGCCCTCCGAGGACGCCGCCGTCCAGTACGCCCTGGCGAAGGGCTCGATCGTCGTCGCTTCCGCCGGCAACGGCGGCGAGAAGGGCGACCACGTCTCCTACCCGGCGGCCTACCCGGGCGTGATAGCGGTGACCGCGGTCGACGAGGACGGCGACCGCGCCCCGTTCTCCACCCGCCGCTGGTACGCCACCGTGAGCGCCCCCGGCATGGACGTCGTCATCGCCGACCCGGACCGCAAGTACTACGAGGGCTGGGGCACCAGCGCCGCCGCGGCCTTCGTCTCCGGCGCCGTGGCCCTCATCAGGGCTGCCCATCCGGGCCTGACCCCCGCCCAGGTCAAACGGCTCCTGGAGGACACCGCCCGCGAGGCGCCGGTCGGCGGTCGCGACGACTCCCGGGGCTTCGGCTTCGTCGACCCGGCCGCCGCCATCGAGGAGGGCGGCAGGCTCGAACCCGACGACCTCAAGGCCGCGTCGTACGGCGGCAAGTACTTCGGCTCCGGCCCGGACCCGGCCGAGGAGGAGGACCCCACCGTCGGCTGGACGGCCCCCGTCGCGGGCGGCCTCGGTGTGGTCCTGCTGATCACAGCGGTGGTCGTCTGGCGCGGCCGGGGCCGCGGCCGCCCCGACGAGTTCATCGTCTGACGCCCACGCCCTCATCGTCCGACGCCCGCGCCTACGAGCCGCCGGCCACCCCGGCCGCGTCCGTCGCCACCGCGTCCGTCCCCACCTCGGCGTCCGCCGTGCCCGCCCGTTCCGCGGCACCCGCCGTGCCCGCAGCCTCCGCCGCGCCCTCCGTGCTCTCCGTCCCCGTCGTGTCCGCGAAGACCGACACGGCCGCCCCCGCCGCCGCCTCGACCGCGGCGACGCCCCTCGCCTTCGTCGTGTGCCCGTCGGACACCACGGCCACGAGGAACTCCCGCCCGTCCACCTCGACCCGTCCGACGCTGTTGATGTCCCACAACCCGGTGGCGGTCCGAGGCAGCCACCCGTTCTTCAGGGCGAAACCGGACCCCGAGGCCCCACCGTTCGCCGCGGCCGAGACGCCCCAGTCCTGGCCCTCGGCGATCCGCCCCATCAGATCCTGGACGTACGCCCGTGAGGCCGTGCTCAGCTCGGAGGTGCCGTCGTCCCCGAACACCTGCCGCAGCAGCACGAGTTGATCGGCCGCCGTGGTCTGGGTGAGGCCCCAGTACAGCCCGTCGCCGCCCTCGGTGGCCGTCAGCCCGAACCGCTTGTTCGCCGCGTCCAGTCCGGCCGCCTGCCCGATGACCTTCCACAGCGCCGTCGCGGAGGCGTTGTCGCTGTCGCGGATCATCGCCGAGGCGTACGTCCGCTCCTGCGCGGTGAGCCGCCGGTCCGCGTCCTGCGCCTGGAGCAGCAGCGTCGCCAGGATGTCCAGCTTGACGATGCTCGCGGTGTCGAACGAGGCGTCCCCGTACCCGGCCGAGTCCCCGGACGCCACGTCGAGCACGGCGACGGAGATCGCGGCCCCGTTCTCCACGGTCACCTCCGCCATGGCCGTCGCGAGCAGTTCGTCGTGATCCACCTCGGGCGCCGCCACCGGTTCCACCGCGGCCTCCTCCGGTTCCACCGCGGCCTCCTCAGCGGCCGCCGACGAGGGTGCCGAGGCCGCGGACGACGATACGGCGGCGGGGGCGCCGTCCTGCGCCTGGGCCCTCATGAACACCGTCCCCGCGGCCGTGCCGCCCACCAGGACCACAGAGGCGAGCGCGAGGTGGACGAGCGGACGGCGCCCGGACGGACGGGCACGGCGACAGGCTTTGCGACAGGGCATGCCGTGATGGTTCTGCGCCGCGCTGTGCGTGTGGTTAGGCGATTGTTAGATGCTTGTCAGGGATGGCTGAGAAAACCGTGAGTGAGGTGACGGTCACGTTTCGGGCCTGGCGAACGCCCTGGAGACTTCCCCCGATAGGGTCGAGGACCGTGGCGAACAAGAACATTCCCGACCCCGGCTTCTCCGACGACGACGGCTCGGCCGACCCCCGGCTGAGCGCCGCGCTCGCCGCCTGGGCCGACGACCGGACCGCCGTGGGGCCCGTCCTCGAAGCGCTCAAGGGCGCCCGACTGCTCGTGCCCGTCGTGGCGCTGCTCGGCGAGGTCGAGGTGGACGAGAACGGACTGCGCCGCGAGAAGACCAGCGACATGGCCGTGCCCACCCTGAAGGCCGGCGACCGCACCGCCCTGCCCGCCTTCACCTCCACCGACAGCCTCGCCCGCTGGGACCCCGCCGCCCGCCCCGTCGCCGTACCGCTGCACCAGGCCCTGCAGGCCGCCGCGCACGAGAAGGTCGACACGATCGTCCTCGACCTGGCCGGCCCCGTCCCCTACGAGCTGACCGGCCGGGCCCTGCTCGCGCTCGCCGAGGGACGCACCACCATCGACCCGCTCGCCGACCCCGCCGTCCTCGACGCCGTACGCGCCGCCGTCGCGGCCGAGCCGGCCGTGCTCCGCGCGCACCTCGGTCCCGGACAGGCCGACGGCACCCTGGCCCTGGTCCTCGACGCGACCGCGCCCCCGGCCGAGACCGCGCGGGCCGTCGCCGGGCGCATCGCCGCCGACGAGACACTGCGGGCCCGCCTGGTACGGGGCCTCGACCTGGCACTGCTGCCGACCGGGACGACCCCACCGGGCGAGCCCCTGTACGTACGGGCGTAGCCCTCGGGACGGACGGCCCTAGCCGTAGATCGGGCCCGTGTACTTCTCGCCCGGGCCCTGGCCCGGCTCGTCCGGGACGAGCGACGCCTCGCGGAACGCCAGCTGCAGCGACTTCAGACCGTCGCGCAACGGGGCCGCGTGGAAGGAGCTGATCTCGGTCGCGGACGCGTCCAGCAGACCGGCGAGGGCGGTGACCAGCTTGCGGGCCTCGTCCAGGTCCTTGTACTTGTCGCCCTCCTCGGTCAGACCGAGCTTCACCGCGGCGGCGCTCATCAGGTTGACGGCGACCGTCACGATCACCTCGACCGCGGGGACCTCGGCGATGTCGCGGGTCATCGAGTCGAAGTCGGGGTTCTCAGGAGGGGTCTCACTCATGCCCCACACGATAGGCCCCGCCACGTACCTCCCGACCTGCGGGAGTCCGCCGCGGCCCGATTGGCACGGGAGGTTTGAACCCGGTATGGTTGTGTCAACGACCGGCTGGACACCTGTGTGTCCGGCCCGCAAGTGGAGGCTCCGCACTCCCACCTGACTGTCCTCCGGGGCGGCAGGTCACCCGGTCAGGCGGCCCCCACCGTTCCGTACGGACGGTGGAGTCGTCCGATATTGCGCCCCGCGGCACACCCGCGGCGGTGCTCCGGCAGTTCATGGAGCCCCGCCTGTGTTCCGTCAGGGGCATTTTTCATGGCTCCCGGTGGTTGGTCCCTATGTCAACCAGACATGACGCGGCGGTCCGCCAGACCGTCGTGTGGTGCTACCGAGGAGGATCCATCAGCGCCGAGCCCCGCATCAACGACCGGATTCGCGTTCCCGAGGTGCGACTTGTCGGTCCCAGCGGCGAGCAGGTCGGGATTGTTCCGCTTGCCAAGGCCCTGGAGCTTGCGCAGGAGTACGACCTCGATCTCGTCGAGGTGGCCGCGAACGCCCGTCCGCCGGTCTGCAAGCTCATGGACTACGGGAAGTTCAAGTACGAGTCGGCCATGAAGGCCCGTGAGGCGCGCAAGAACCAGGCGCACACGGTCATCAAGGAGATGAAGCTCCGGCCGAAGATCGACCCGCACGACTATGACACCAAGAAGGGTCACGTCGTCCGGTTCCTCAAGCAGGGCGACAAGGTCAAGATCACGATCATGTTCCGTGGTCGCGAGCAGTCCCGGCCCGAGCTGGGCTACCGACTGCTGCAGCGTCTCGCGGAGGACGTCCAGGAGCTCGGGTTCGTCGAGTCGAACCCGAAGCAGGACGGCCGAAACATGATCATGGTCCTCGGTCCGCACAAGAAGAAGACCGAGGCGATGGCCGAGGCCCGTCAGGCTCAGGAAGCCCGGAAGGCGGAAGCGAAGGCCAACCCCGGCAAGTCGCAGAACGCCGCCGACGCCGAGCACGCCGAGCACGTCGAGGTCGAGGCGCCGGCCGAGGAGCCTGCCGAGGCGTAAGTCCCCGGGACGCGAGTCCGGGGGAAGCCCTGGACACCGGTCCAGGGTGTCAACCGATAGAAATGACGTTCCGTCGTGCCCGGTTTCGCGACCGGGCACCGGAGCGCCACTGACGAGGAGAGAACGGCGCTATGCCGAAGAACAAGTCGCACAGCGGTGCCAGCAAGCGCTTCAAGATCACCGGCTCCGGCAAGGTGCTCCGCGAGCGCGCCGGCAAGCGCCACCTGCTCGAGCACAAGTCGTCCCGCGTGACGCGTCGCCTCACCGGCAACGCCGAGATGGCCCCGGGCGACGCCGCGAAGATCAAGAAGCTTCTCGGCAAGTGACGTCCGCGGCGCCCCCTGTGAGCGCCGTACGTCAGGACCGGGACCCCATCGATTTCGGGTCGTGTGACGACAACCACGGCCCCGCTACAAGGAGTTAAAAAGTGGCACGCGTCAAGCGGGCAGTCAACGCCCACAAGAAGCGCCGGGCGATCCTCGAGCAGGCCTCCGGCTACCGCGGTCAGCGTTCGCGCCTGTACCGCAAGGCCAAGGAGCAGGTCACCCACTCGCTGGTCTACAACTACAACGACCGCAAGAAGCGCAAGGGCGACTTCCGTCAGCTGTGGATCCAGCGCATCAACGCCGCTGCCCGCGCCAACGGCATCACCTACAACCGCTTCATCCAGGGTCTGAAGGCCGCCAACATCGAGGTCGACCGCAAGATCCTCGCGGAGCTCGCCGTCAACGACGCCACCGCGTTCGCCGCGCTGGTCGAGGTCGCGCAGAAGGCGCTGCCGGCGGACGTCAACGCGCCCAAGGCAGCGTGACGCTGCGCTGGCTCTGAGCCGCGTACGACCCGGGCCCGCAGGTGCAAGCTGCCTGTGGGCCCGGGTCTTTTGGGTGCGTCGTCGGGTGCGGGTGCGTGGGGCTTCTCGCGCAGTTCCCCGCGCCCCTAAGGGCCTACGGCCCTTTCGGGCCGAAAAGGCACGGGGCGCAGCCCCTGCTTTTTCAGGGGCGCGGGGAACTGCGCGAGCAACCACGAACTACCCGCACTCGCCGACGCACCGAACCCCCCCGAACTCTCCGATCCATAAGGTGACCCATGCCCACCCCCGAGTTGATCTCCCCCCGCTCCGCCCGTGTCTCCGCGGCCCGGCGGCTCGGGAAGCGGAACTTCCGGGGGAAGGACCGGCTCTTCCTCGCGGAGGGACCGCAGGCCGTGCGCGAGGCCGCCGGGCACCGGCCGAACGGCACACCGACCCTGGTCGAGCTGTTCGTCACGGTCGACGCCGCGGAGCGGTACGCCGACATCGTCGGCGACGCCCGCGCCGCGGGCGCCCGCGTCCACCTCGCCGACGAGTCCGTCATCGCCGACATCTCCACGACCGTCACCCCGCAGGGCCTCGTCGGGATCTGCCGGTTCCTCGACACCCCCTTCGCGGAGATCCTCGACGGCCGCCCCAAGCTCGTCGCCGTACTCGCCCACGTCCGCGACCCCGGCAACGCCGGCACCGTGCTGCGGTGCGCCGACGCCGCCGGAGCCGAGGCCGTCGTGCTCACCGACGCCTCCGTGGACCTCTACAACCCCAAGTCCGTGCGCGCCTCCGTCGGGTCGCTGTTCCATCTGCCGGTCGCCGTCGGCGTGCCCGTGGACGAGGCCGTCGCGGGGCTCAAGGGCATCGGCGTACGCGTCCTCGCCGCCGACGGCGCGGGACAGGACGACCTCGACGACGAACTCGACAAGGGCACGATGGGCGGGCCCACGGCCTGGGTGTTCGGCAACGAGGCCTGGGGGCTGCCCGAGGAGACACGGGCACTGGCCGACGCCGTCGTCCGGGTACCGATCCACGGAAAGGCGGAAAGCCTGAACCTGGCGACCGCCGCCGCCGTATGTCTCTACGCGTCCGCCCGTGCGCAGCGCGCCTTCGGAGGGTGCCGCACCGTCACGCCCAGCTAGTAGGGTGACGGGCTCGGGGGCCCACTGCACAGAGCGAGAGGTGGGGTACGGGGATGAGGGTCGGCACCAGCGGCACACCGGCGGCACGGGACGTGCGCGCCACATCCGCGGCCCGGCAGGGCGATCTCGCCGAACTGGGCATCGACCCCGACGACCTCCCCGACGGACTGGTCGTGGCCGACGAGAACGGCCGCGTGATCTGCTTCAACGCCGCCGCCGTCCGGATCACCGCCACCCCCGCCGCCGAGGCCCTCGGCCGCCCCCTCGAATGGGCCCTTCCCTTAGAAGACCTCGAAGGCCGCCGCTGGTGGCAGCTGACCGACCCGTACGGGGGCCTCGCCATCCGCGTCGGACAGCCCGAGCGGAACCTGCTGCTGCCCGGGGCGCGCGAGATCCTCGTATCGGCCCGCTACATCCGCAGCGAACCCACCGGCCCCGTCCGCCGCGTCGTCGTCTGCCTGCGCGACACCGAGGCCCGGCGCCGTACCGAACGCAGCCACGCCGAACTGATCGCCACCGTGGCCCACGAACTGCGCTCACCCCTGACGTCGGTCAAGGGGTTCACCGCGACGCTGCTCGCCAAGTGGGAGCGGTTCACGGACGACCAGAAGAAGCTGATGCTGGAGACCGTCGACGCCGACGCCAACCGGGTCACCCGGCTCATCGCGGAACTGCTCGACATCTCGCGCATCGATTCCGGGCGGCTGGAGGTGCGACGGCAGCCCGTCGACATGGGCGCGGCCGTCGGGCGGCACATCCAGGCCTATGTCGCCGCCGGACAGCCCGCCGACCGGTTCCTGCTGCGGATCGAGCAGCCGCTGCCCGCTCTGTGGGCCGACCCCGACAAGATCGACCAGGTGCTGAGCAACCTGCTGGAAAATGCGGTGCGGCACGGCGAGGGAACCGTCACGATTGACGTCACGGCCACGGAGTCCCCCCGGGAGGGTGAGGACACCGCCACGTCGGTCACGGTGAGCGACGAGGGCAGTGGCATTCCGGAGGAGTCCATGAACCGCGTCTTCACCCGCTTCTGGCGGGGCAGCAAGCGCGGTGGTACCGGTCTCGGGCTGTACATCGTCAAGGGCATCGTCGAAGCCCACGGCGGCACCATCACCGTCGGACGTGCCCCCGGCGGCGGCGCCGAGTTCCGATTTACGTTGCCCGTGGCGACGCCGGCCTGTCTGGCCTGAGCACCACGGGCGCGTTCGTACACCTCCACCCCGTTAGACTCGGCCTTTGGCACCTTTGTGTCCCAAAAACCGTGACGATCTGTCCACGAGTCGGTACGGGGACCATCCGCCAGCCAATCGGAAGCACGGGAAGAGATGTCGGCACCGAATAAGTCGTACGACCCTGTAGAGGTCGAGGCCTTGAAACCGGAAGAGATCGAGCGCATGCGGGACGAGGCGCTCGCCGCCTTCGCCGCCGCGGACTCCCTCGACGCGCTCCAGGAGGCCAAGGTCGCCCACACCGGGGGCACCTCCCCGCTGGCCCTCGCCAACCGCGAGATCGGCGCGCTGCCCCCGCAGGCCAAGGCCGCCGCGGGCAAGCTCGTCGGCCAGGCCCGGGGCGCGGTGAACAAGGGCCTCGCCGCCCGCCAGAACGAGCTGGAGGCCGAGCGCGACGCCCGGGTGCTGGTCGAGGAGGCAGTGGACGTCACGCTGCCGTACGACCGCATCCCCGCAGGCGCCCGCCACCCGCTCACCACGCTGTCGGAGCGCATCGAGGACATCTTCGTGGCCATGGGCTACGAGGTCGCCGAGGGCCCGCAGGTCGAGGCCGAGTGGTTCAACTTCGACGCGCTCAACATCGGCCCGGACCACCCGGCCCGGGGCGAGGCCGACACCTTCTTCGTGCAGGGCCCCGAGGGCGGCACCGAGTCCGGCGTCGTGCTGCGCACCCACACCTCGCCCGTGCAGATCCGCTCCCTGCTCGACCGTGAGCTGCCGGTGTACGTGATCTGTCCCGGCCGCGTGTACCGCACGGACGAGCTGGACGCCACGCACACCCCGGTCTTCCACCAGGTCGAGCTGCTCGCCGTCGACGAGGGCCTGACCATGGCCGACCTCAAGGGCACCCTCGACCACATGGTCCAGTCGCTGTTCGGCGAGGGTATGAAGACCCGGCTGCGGCCGAACTTCTTCCCGTTCACCGAGCCGTCCGCCGAGATGGACATGCTCTGCTACGTCTGCAAGGGCACCTCCGTCGGCAACCCCGACCGCCCCTGCCGCACCTGCTCCAGCGAGGGCTGGATCGAGCTGGGCGGCTGCGGGATGGTCAACCCCCGGGTCCTCACCGCCTGCGGCGTCGACCCCGAGAAGTACAGCGGATTCGCCTTCGGGTTCGGCATCGAGCGGATGCTGATGTTCCGCCACAACGTCGAAGACATGCGAGACATGGTCGAGGGTGACGTCCGGTTCACCCGGCCGTTCGGGATGGAGATCTGATGCGGGTCCCGCTTTCCTGGCTGCGGGAGTACGTCGACCTGCCGGCCACCGAGACCGGTCGTGACGTCCAGGCCAAGCTCATCTCGGCCGGCCTGGAGGTCGAGACCGTCGAGCAGCTCGGCGACGGCCTGAAGGGCCCCCTCGTCGTCGGTCAGGTGCTGACCATCGAGGAGCTGACGGAGTTCAAGAAGCCCATCCGCTTCTGCACCGTCGACGTCGGCACCGCCAACGGCACCGGCGAGCCCCAGGAGATCGTCTGCGGCGCCCGCAACTTCGCCGTCGGCGACAAGGTCGTCGTGGTCCTCCCGGGCGCCGAACTGCCCGGCGGCTTCGCCATCTCCGCCCGCAAGACCTACGGCCGCAACTCCCACGGCATGATCTGCTCCAGCGACGAGCTGGGCATGGGCGACGACGGCACCAAGGGCATCATCGTGCTGCCGCCGGAGACCGAGGTCGGCAAGGACGCGATCGAGCTCCTGGAGCTGGTCGACGAGGTCCTCGACATCGCCGTCACGCCCGACCGCGGCTACTGCCTGTCGATCCGCGGTGTCGCCCGCGAGACCGCCATCGCCTACGGTCTGCCGCTGCGCGACCCGGCCCTCCTCGACGTACCCGGCCCGAACGCGTTCGGGCACCCCGTCCAGGTCTCCGACCCGCTCGGCTGCGACCGCTTCACCGCCCGCACCGTCACCGGGCTCGACCCCGAGGCGCGCTCACCGATCTGGCTCAAGCGCCGGCTGCAGAAGGTCGGCATGCGCCCGATCTCCCTCGCCGTCGACATCACCAACTACGTGATGATGGAGCTGGGCCAGCCGCTGCACGCCTACGACCGGGCCCTCGTCCAGGGCACCATCGGCGTCCGCCGGGCCGAGGAGGGCGAGAAGATCGTCACCCTCGACGGCGTCACGCGGAAGCTGCACGCCGAGGACCTGGTGATCACCGACGAGCGCGGCCCCATCGGCCTCGCCGGGGTCATGGGCGGCGCCAACACCGAGATCGCCGACCACGACGCCACCGAGAACGGCGGGAACGCCTCCACGGACGTCGTCATCGAGGCCGCCCACTTCGACCAGGTCGCCATCGCGCGCACGGCCCGCCGGCACAAGCTGTCGTCGGAGGCGTCCCGCCGCTTCGAGCGCGGCGTCGACCCGCTGGCCGCGGCCGCCGCCGCCCAGCGCACCGTCGACCTGCTCGTGCTCCTCGCGGGCGGCACCGCCGACGCGGGCGTCACCGAGGTGATCGCCCCGTCCGCGCCCCGCACGATCACGATCCCGGCCGACCACCCGGACCGGGTCGCGGGCGTCGAGTACGGCCGCGAGACCGTCGTACGCCGCCTCCAGGAGGTCGGCTGCGACGTCTACGGGCAGGACGACCTGATCGTCACCGTGCCGTCCTGGCGGCCCGACCTCACCGACCCGAACGACCTCGCCGAAGAGGTCATCCGGCTGGAGGGCTACGAGAACCTGCCCTCCACGCTGCCCAAGCCCCCCGCGGGGCGCGGCCTCACCCAGCGCCAGCGACTGCACCGCCGGGTCGGGCGGGCGCTGGCCGGTGCCGGATACGTCGAGGCGCCGAACTACCCCTTCATCGGCGAGCAGGTCTTCGACCAGCTCGGCCTGGAGGCGGACGACCCGGCCCGCCGCGTCGTCAGGCTCACCAACCCGCTCAACGACGAGGAGCCCGCGCTGCGCACCTCGCTGCTGCCGGGTCTGCTGGGCGCGCTGCGGCGCAACGACGGCCGGGGCACGCACGACCTCGCCCTGTTCGAGACCGGCCTGGTCTTCCTCCCCCGTGAGGAGCAGCGGGTCGCCGTCGCGCTGCCGGTCGACCGCCGGCCCACCGACGAGGAGATCGCGACGCTGAACGCCGCGCTGCCCGAGCAGCCGCGCCACGTCGCCGTCGTCGTCGCCGGGGCCCGTGAGCAGGCCGGCTGGTGGGGCAAGGGCCGCCCGGCCGACTGGGCCGACACCGTCGAGGCGGGCCGCACGGTCGCCCGCGAGGCCGGTGCCGAACTGGTCGTCCGCAAGGGCCAGTACGGTCCCTGGCACCCCGGCCGCTGCGCCGAGTTCGTGGTCGTCGCCGACGGCACCGAGCGCGTCGTCGGCCACGCGGGTGAGCTGCACCCGCGCGTCCTGAAGGCGCTCGGGCTGCCGGCCCGGACCGCCGCGATGGAGATCGACCTGGACGCCCTGGAGCGGGTGGGGGACAGCATCCCGCAGGCGCCGAGCATCTCCACGTTCCCGGTCGCCACGCAGGACGTCGCTCTCGTCGTCGACGCGTTCGTGCCGCACGCCGACGTGGAGGCCGCGCTGCGTGAGGGCGCGGGTGAACTCCTGGAGGGCATCCGGCTGTTCGACGTGTACGAGAACGCGGAGCAGCTGGGCGACGGGCGGAAGTCGCTGGCGTACGCGCTGCGCTTCCGGGCCGCGGATCGCACGCTGACCGTGGACGAGGCGTCGGCGGCCCGGGACGCGGCGGTCGCCCTCGCGGGCGAGCGTACGGGGGCCGTGCTGCGTAGCTAGGGCGCCTGAGGGGTGGGGGACTGCGGTTGTACGGCGGCTGCGGTTCGTTCGCGGCTTGTCGCGCAGTTCCCCACGCTCCTTGTGAGGGCGCCAGCACCCCCCTCGGACCCCCCAGCGGTCACCTCACTCATTCGGGTGACAATCTCGGGTGATCTACCCGAACAGGGCACCTGGTCGACAGAATCGGACCGGCCTCTCTGGGCCGTACACGCTGTCCGGGCCTGATGGGGGGCCAACGGCATGATTCGCAACAGGGCTGGGGTTCCTCGTCGGGCGTGGCCCCGAGGGCGCCGCCTGTCCAGTCGGCTCGGCGCCGGGATCGTCGGCGGTGCCGTGTTCCTCGCGGCCGGCACCGGGATGATGCTGCACGTCAGGCGGCTGATGCTGCGCGAAGTGCGGCAGGCGCGGGCCGTCGCGGGCGTCGCGCGCGGCGTGCTGCTCCGGCCGCTGCCCGCACGGATCGACGGGCTCGCCACCGCCGCCGCCCAGCTCTCCGCCGACCGGGGCGCGACCGTCGGTGGCGATCTGTACGAGGTGATCGCCACCGAGCACGGCGTACGGGTCGTGATGGGCGACGTACGCGGCCACGGCCTCGCCGCCGTCGGAACCGTCGCCGCCGTCCTCGGCTGCTTCCGCGAGGCCGTCCACGACGAGGCCGAACTCGCCGGCGTCCTCGCCCGCCTCGACCGTGCCCTCGCCCGCCATCTGCGGGACCGCGCCCGCACCGAGGCCATGGAGGAATTCGTCACCGTCCTCCTGCTGGAGATCACCCCGGACGGCGAACTCCGCGCCCTCAACTGCGGCCACCCCTGGCCCTATCTGCTCAGCGTCGGCCGCGCGTCGCCCGTCACCCGCGCCGACCCCCTGCCCCCGCTCGGCCTCTTCCCGCTGCCCGCCGAGCTCCCGGTCACGCCCTGCGGACAACTCCTCCCGGGCGAGGCCCTGTTCCTGCACACGGACGGAGTGGAGGACGCGAGGGACGGCCGGGGCCGTTTCTTTCCCTTGGCGGCCACGCTGAGGGAAGCCGTACGCGGCCGACCCGTCTCGCCCCACGCGGTGCTCCGAGCCGTCTTCACCCAGCTTCTCCGGCACACAGCGGGAAGGCCCAAGGACGACATCGCGATACTGCTCCTCCGCAACGAACGCCCGCTCGTCTTCAGGGGCGCGGGGCTGTGTAAATCTGCGGCTCCGCCGCGGGGCGCGATCAGCCACGACGCACCCGCACCCGACAACCCACCGGTCGCCCCCACCCCATAGTCGCCCCTGTTCCGCCCGGCAGGGCCACCGCACTGTACGAGGGGGAGCCGGCGGCCCGGCCGGCCTCTTGGCGAGGGATCCCAGTCAACCTGTCCGAAACTCTCTGCGACAGCGCGCACACAGCCCGAATTCGGGCGTTCCCTTCACACCCCGTGTGAAGAGGGAGGCGCTACGCTGCGATGCGCCGGCACCGAGCCACCGGAGGGCCTCCATGCAGCCCAACACCCTGCTCGACGCGATCCTCGACGAGGCCGGTATCTCCCACGCCGGTCTCGCCGCCCACGTCAACCAGGCGGGGCGGGCCCGGGGGCTGGCGCTGAGATACGAACACACCGCCGTGGCACGGTGGTTGAAGGGGCAGCGGCCGCGAGGACAGGTGCCCGACCTGATCTGTGAGGTGCTCGCCGGACGGCTGCGCAGGACCGTCACCCTCGACGACATCGGGCTCGGTGTGCCGGGCGAGGCCGCCTCGCCGCACGGCGCCGGGCTCTCCGGTTTCGTGGAGCGCGCCACCGCCCTGTGGCGCTCCGACGAACAGCAGCGCCCCCATGTCCTGGGCGCCCCCGCCGTCACCGGGACCCCCGCCGTGATGCCCGTCTGGGAGTGGGAGAACCCGCCGGAGGACGTCGACGTCTCCCGCGGGGGACGGCATCAGGTCAGCATGGCCGACATCGAGATGCTGCGCGCCGCCCGCGCGCACTACGAGCAGATGTACCGCAAGGCCGGGGGTGTCGCCACCCGCACCAGGATCGTCGGGTTCCTCAACGCCGAGGCCGCGCCGCTGCTGCGGGGCAGCTACACCGACGCCACCGGCCGCCAACTGCACCGGGCCACCGGGGGGTTGGTCGCGATCGCCGGGATCTGCGCGTACGACTCCGACGCCCATGGCCTGGCCCAGCGCTACTTCCACCAGGCGCTGCGGCTGGCCAAGGCCAGTGGGGACCGGGGCCTGGGGGCGTATGTGATCGCGCTCCTGGTCAACCAGTCGCTGTTCATGCGGGAGTACCGGCAGGCCGTCGCCTTCGCCGAGGCGGCGCTGCGCACGGCCGGCACGGACATCACCCCGGCGCTCGCCTCCGATCTGTACGCGATGCAGGCGAAGGCGTACGCGCACCTGGGCGACGGAACGAGCGCGCTGTCCTGCATCCGGCGGGCGGAGCAGGCCGCCGAGCGCATCCGGCGCGGACGCGAACCCGATGAGACCGGCTATGTCCAACCCGGCCTGGTGAACGTACAGGTGGCGGAGGCACTGCTCAGTCTCGGTGACCTGACGGCCGCGGCGGAGCACGCCAGGGCGGCCGTCGACACCCCGGCGCACGACCGGGGGCGGGTGCACCGGCTCGCTATGTTCAGCCAGATCGAACTGCGGCAGGGCAACGCGGACAAGGCGGCGGCCACCGCCGTCGAAATGGCCGAGCGGGCGCGCGGAATGGAGTCCATGCGCCTGCGTGACAGACTGCGGGCGGTCCGCGAGCACCTCGTGCGCAGCGGCTGCGCGGGGACCTCCGAGGCCGCCGAACTCATCGACGGGGCACTGCGCGTACCGCTCTGACGCCGTCCCGGGGCGCGGCCGTGCACCGGTTGTGCGCCTGCTGTCACCAAGCTCCTGCTGCGATATTGCCACTTACTCGGCGGAAGGTGGCAGAACCGTGCAGTGGACGAAACAGAGCGAACAAACTGTGTACTCGAACCGCTGGTTCAGCGTCAATCTCGCAGATGTGGCGCTGCCGGACGGGCGGCACCTCGACCACTTCCTGATACGGCTGCGGCCTGTCGCCGTGGCCACCGTGGTCAACGAGTCGAACGAGGTGCTGCTCCTGTGGCGGCACCGCTTCATCACCGACAGCTGGGGCTGGGAGCTCGCGGCGGGCGTCGTCGAGGACGGCGAAGCCATCGCCGAGGCGGCGGCCCGTGAACTGGAGGAGGAGACCGGATGGCGGCCGGGACCCCTGCACCACCTGATGAGCGTCGAGCCCTCCAACGGGCTCGCCGACGCCCGGCACCACATCTACTGGGCCGACGAGGGCGCGTACGTCGGTCACCCCGTGGACGACTTCGAGTCGGACCGTCGGGAATGGGTCCCCCTCAAGCTCGTCCCCGACATGGTCGCCCGCGGCGAGGTCCCGGCCGCCAACATGGCGGCCGCCCTGCTCCTGCTGCACCACCTGCGACTCGGACAGGACGCCCAGCCCTGACTCCCCCGTCGCGTCCCGCCCGAGGGGCCCTCACCGGCCCAGCGCCTGCCAGATGGACACCACCAGGGCGCCCAGGGCGGTGAGGGCCGCCACCGCGGGCAGCGGCCAGCGGGCGTGCTCCAGGCTGACGACCCGTGCGCTCAGATCGTCCAGTTCCTTTGCGGTCTGCTCGGCGCGATGGCTCAGCAGGGTGTGCCCGCCTTCGACGCGCGCGTGCGCCACGTCCAGACGGCGGCGTAACTCTGCGAGTTCGCCATGGAGCACGGGATGCTCGGGGTCGATGGCCACGAGTCCGCTCCTTTCTGTAGTCGTCCTCATCCCTTGCATGCGCACGTGAAGTCAACTCGCCTGGTGGACGGGTGGGGAGAGTGTGCGAGCGGCATATGCGGGTCCGCCGCGCACACGGTGTGTGAATACGACGGGCCCGGCACCGTCTCCGGTGCCGGGCCCGCGCGTGAAAGGAACTGACCGTGCGTAGTCGGACGGCCGGGGGATCAGGCGTAGGCGTAGAAGCCCGACCCCGTCTTGCGGCCCAGCCGCCCCGCGTCCACCATGCGCTGGAGCAGCGGGGGAGCGGCGTACAGCGGCTCCTTGTACTCCTCGTACATGCTGTTGGCGATGGAGACGATGGTGTCCAGGCCGATCAGGTCGGAGAGCTTCAGCGGGCCCATCGGGTGGGCGCAGCCCAGCTCCATGCCGTTGTCGATGTCCTCGCGGCCCGCGATGCCCGACTCGAACATCCGGATCGCGGAGAGCAGGTACGGCACCAGCAGCGCGTTGACGACGAAGCCCGAACGGTCCTGGGCCCGCACGGCGTGCTTGCCGAGCACCTTCTCGGCGAACAGCTGCGCCCGGCTGAGCGTGCCCTCGGAGGTGGTCAGCGCCGGGATCAGCTCGACGAGCTTCTGCACCGGGGCCGGGTTGAAGAAGTGGATGCCGATGACGTGGTCGGGCCGCGACGTGGCGACCGCGAGCTTCACCAGCGGGATCGAGGAGGTGTTGGAGGCGAGGATCGCGTCCGGGCGGGTCACCACCTGGTCGAGCACCTGGAAGATCTCCGTCTTCACCTGCTCGTTCTCCACGACCGCCTCGATGACGAGGTCACGGTCGGCGAACTCGCCGAGATCGGTGGTGAAGCTCAGGCGCGCCTGGGTCCCGTCCCGCTCCGCCTCGGTGATCTTGCCGCGCTCGGCGGCCTTGGACAGGGAGTTGAACAGCCGGGTACGGCCGATCTCCAGGGCTTCGCCGGTGGTCTCGGCGACCTTGACGTCCAGTCCGGCGCGGGCGCACACCTCGGCGATGCCCGCTCCCATCTGGCCGCAGCCCACGACTCCGACGCGTGCAATGTCTCCCGCCGGGATGTCCGTCACATCGTCCCTTTCACTGGTTTTCGTGCCTGGCAGATACCCCTGGTGGGAGCCTGCGCCAAACCTGCACGTTACCCGCGACGCCTACTGATCAGTATTCCGGGTGTCACATGGAAGGCTTGGTGCGGGAACGGTCCGCGACGGGGCGGACACGCGGGACGCGGTACGCGGAGGTACGAGGATGCATCGCAAGCCACGGATGTCACGGCGGGCCTTCTGGGCGACCGCGGCGGCGACCCTCGTGGCGGCCGGCGGAGTGGCGGCGGGCACCGCCATCGCCGGCGGCGACCCGAGCCCCCGCCGCAGGGCGGGCGAGGGCGAACTGCGCGGTATGTGGCTGGCCTCCGTCCTCAACCGGGACTGGCCCTCGAAGGCCGGTCTGACCGCCGCCGAACAGCGCGCCGAACTCCTCGCCCACCTCGACACGGCCGTGGACCGCCGCCTCAACGCGGTGATCTTCCAGGTCCGCCCCAGCGCCGACGCCCTCTGGCCCTCACCGCACGAGCCCTGGTCGCAGTACCTCACCGGCACCCAGGGCAAGGACCCCGGGTGGGACCCGCTGGGCACGGCCGTCGAGGAGGCGCACGCCCGGGGGCTCGAACTGCACGCCTGGTTCAACCCGTACCGGGTCGCGGTCCACACCGACCCGAGCCGGCTCGTCGCCTCGCACCCGGCCCGGCAGCACCCCGACTGGGTCGTCCCCTACGGCGGCAAGCTCTACTACAACCCCGGCATCCCGGCCGTCCGCGCCTTCGTGGAGAAGGCCATGCTCGACGCCGTCCGCAGGTACGCCGTGGACGCCGTGCACTTCGACGACTACTTCTACCCGTACCCGGTGGCCGGACAGGTCTTCGACGACGACGCGGCCTACGACCGGTACGGCGCGAGCTTCCCCAACCGGGCCGCCTGGCGGCGCGCCAACATCGACCTGCTGGTGCGGGAGACGGCGGCCCAGATCAAGACGATCCGGCCCGGCACCCAGTTCGGGATCAGCCCCTTCGGCGTGTGGCGCAACGCCGAGACCGACGCGTCGGGCTCGGACACCCGGGCGGGCGTGCAGACCTACGACGACCTGCACGCGGACACCCGGAAGTGGGTCCGGGAGAACTGGATCGACTACATCGTCCCGCAGCTGTACTGGAACATCGGCTTCGCCGCCGCCGACTACGCCAAGCTGCTGCCCTGGTGGGCGGAGACCGCCCGGGGCAGCGGGACGCGGCTGTACATCGGGGAAGCCCTCTACAAGGCGGGCGACCCTGCGCAGCCCGCGGCCTGGCAGGACCCGGCCGAGCTGTCGGCGCACCTCACCCTGGCCCGCGACTTCCCCGAGGCGCGCGGACACGTCTTCTTCTCGGCCAAGGAGGTCGGCCTCGACAAGATCGGCGCGATGGCCCGCGTGGTCGCCGACCACTACCAGCGGCCGGCGGAACCACCGCGCTGACGGAACCCGGGGGAGGGATCGCGCTACTGGGTCCGAGGGCGCCGGGAAGGACGGTTACCTGGGGTCCCCGGGGTGGCGGACGACCGTGTCCGGGCCGGGGGACATCAGCGCCTCGTGCCCGTCGTCGTCGAACCTGACCCGGTAGGGCGGATTGCCGTCCTGACCGAGCACCTCGAGGACCTGAGCGGTCCGGTCGTGATGCCCGACGGTCCTGCCGTGCACCAGCAGGGTGTCGCCTACAACTGCTCGCATCGGGGGCCTCCTCGTTCTGCACGGGAGTGGCTGTCCGTGCCCGCAGTCTATTGCGGGCGGCGCCGGATGGACCGGTGTGCGTACGGCTCTCACGTGTTTCCCGCGCTCCTCAGGCGGACGAGCGCTGGGTGACCGCGATGCAGACCAGCACGGCGGCGGCCGTCAGGGGCGCGGCCGGGGTGAGCTGCTCGCCGAGGAGCAGCACCGACCACACCAGTGTGAGCAGCGGCTGCGCCAGCTGCAACTGGCTGGCCTTCGGTATGCCGATCGCCGCCATGCCCCGGTACCAGACGACCAGCCCCAGGAACTGGGACCCGGCCGCCACCCACAACAGCCCGGCCACGCTGTGCACGGTCAGCCGGGCCGGCTCGTACGACAGGGCCAGCAGCGTGCCCGGCACGCTCAGCGGCAGACAGAGCACCAGGGCCCAGCCGATGACCTGCCAGCCCGGCATCACCCGGGCCAGCCGGCCGCCCTCGGTGTAGCCGGCCGCGCACACCAGCAGGGCGCCGAAGAGAAAGAGGTCGGCCATGGTCAGGGCGCCGCCGCTCTGGGTCACGGTGAACGCGAGCACCGCGGCGGCTCCGGCGAGGGCGGCGGTCCAGAACGTGCGCGAGGGACGGGTGCCCATGCGCAGGGCCGAGAACAGGGCGGTCGTCAGCGGAAGCAGCCCGACCACGACCGCGGCGTGCGCGGTGGTGGAGGTCTGGAGCGCGAGCGTGGTCAGCATCGGGAAACCCAGCACGACACCGGCGGCCACGACCGCGAGCCCCGCCCAGTGCCGACGGCTCGGCAGGGGGACCCGCAGGGCCAGCAGACAGACACCCGCGATGACGGCGGCCAGCACGCTGCGCACGCCGACCAGGGACCAGGGGCCGAAGCCCTCCAGGCCCCAGGCGGTGGCGGGGAAGGTGAGGGAGAAGGCGGTGACACCGAGGGCGGCCTGGAGCGTGCCGCCGGCGCGAGGACGTGGACCGGGCGTGGCCGCGGTGGGGCCGTGGTGGCCGCCCACCGCTACTGAAGTTCCGGTGATAGCGCTACTCTCTACTCTCATGCAAGAGCGTAGCAGTGTCGCGGAACTGGCGGAACAGCTCAGAAATGAGCTCGACCGCTACTCTGTCGGTGGAAAGCTGCCGTCGAGCCGGGCCCTCGTCGAGCGGTTCCGGGTGAGCCCGGTGACCGTGTCGCGGGCCCTGGCGCAACTGGCCGCCGAGGGGCTCGTGGTGACCCGGCCGGGTGCGGGAGCTTTCCGGGCGAGCCCGCGCGAGAGCGGCACAGCCCCGGTGGGGGACACCTCCTGGCAGGAGGTCGCGCTGAGCGCGGACGGCAGCGCCGAGCCGTCGCCCCGCACGGTGGACGCCTCCGGGGTCCTGGTCTCGCTCGCCTCTCCTCCGCCCGGCGTCATCGAGTTCAACGGCGGCTATCTGCACCCGTCCCTCCAGCCGGAGCAGGCGATGGCCGCCGCCCTGTCCAGGGCCGGGCGGCGGCCCGGGGTGTGGGCGCGGCCGCCGGTGGAGGGGGTGCCGGAGCTGCGTGAGTGGTTCGCGCGGAGCATCGGCGGGGCGATCACCGCGGCCGAGGTGATCGTCGCGGCGGGCGGCCAGTCCGCCCTCACCACAGCCCTGCGCGCCCTCGCGCCGCCCGGGGCGCCCGTCCTCGTCGAATCGCCCACCTACCCAGGCATGTTGGCGATCGCCCGGGCGGCCGGGCTGCGCCCCGTACCGGTGCCGGTGGACGCGGACGGGGTCAGACCCGCTCTCCTCGCCGACGCGTTCAAGGCGTCCGGGGCGCGGGTCTTCGTCTGCCAGCCGCTCTTCCAGAACCCCACCGGCGCCGCCCTGTCGGCCGACCGCAGGGCAGAGGTGCTGCGGATCGCCCGCGAGGCGGGGGCCTTCGTCGTGGAGGACGACTTCGTACGCCGACTCGTGCACGAGGACGCCGGGCCCCTGCCGCGGCCACTGGCCGCCGACGACCCCGACGGCGTCGTCGTGCACGTCTCCTCGCTGACCAAGGCGACCTCGCCCAGCTTCCGGGTGGGGGCCCTGGCGGCACGGGGCCCGGTCCTGGAACGGCTGCGCGCCATCCAGGTCGTCGACACCTTCTTCGTGCCGCGCCCTCTTCAGGAGGCCGCACTCGAACTCGTCGGCTCGCCCGCCTGGCCCCGTCATCTCCGCTCCGTTTCAAGGGAGTTGAAGCTCCGTCGGGACGCCCTCACGTCCGCGCTGCGGTCGCGTCTGCCCGAACTCGCCCTGCCCCACATCCCCTCCGGCGGCTACCATCTGTGGCTGCGCCTGCCCGACGGCACGGACGAGGCGGCCCTGGTCGCCGCCGCCCTGCGGGCGGGCGTCGCCGTCACCCCCGGCCGCCCCTACTTCAGCGCCGAACCCCCGGCCGGGCACCTGCGGTTGAGCTTCGCCGGGGTCGCGGGCGCGGGCGAGATCGCGGAAGGGGTGCGGCGGCTGGAGGAGGCCGTAAAAGGTTCGACAGCGGGTGCCCGGACTGCGAACGTCCGGCCATGAACGACGAGTTGAAGCCCGCCGTCCCGAAGGGCTACGAAATCTCCGACGATCCCGGACGCATCGACGTCGGACGGGTCCACCGCTGGCTGTCCACCGACGCCTACTGGGCCCTCGGCCGCGCCCGCGAGAAGCAGGAGAGCGCGATCCGGGGATCCCTCAACTTCGGTGCGTACGAGGCGGGTTCGGGGGATCAGGTCGCCTACGCGCGGGTGGTGACCGACGGGGCCACCTTCGCCTGGCTCTGCGATGTGTACGTCGCCCCGTCGGCGCGGGGGAACGGGCTCGGCACCGCGCTGGTCGCGGCCGTGCGCGAGCACCTGCGGCCCTGCGGGCTGCGGCGCCTCCTGCTCGCCACGCACGACGCGCACGGCGTCTACGCCAAGCTCGGGTTCGAGCCGCTCGCCAAGCCCGAGCAGTACATGGCGCTGCTGTTCGACTGAGGGGTCGGGTGCGGGGCCAAGTGCGGCCTCGGGTGGTGGTGCCGCGTGCGCGGAGTGCGTCATGGAGTACCCCGGGTAACTCCTGAGTAACGCCTCTTGACCTGCGCAGGACCCCGTTCCACCATCGCCGCATGCATCTTCGGGTCACGTTCGTCGCCGCCGCGCGCTGCTCCTCGCTGCTCGCGGAGCGATTCGAGGACGACCGGCCGCTGGACCAGGCCGGCTGGGACGAGGTGCAGCGCGCCGCCCATGAGCTGGTGCCGCTGGCGGCGGCCGAGCTGCGCTACTGCTCGCCGACGCCCCGCAGTCGGGCCACCGGGGACGCCCTCGGCTACGCGCCGCTGGCCCAGCCCGCGCTGCGGGACTGCGACATGGGCCGGTGGCGCGGCTTCACGCTCGGCGAGGCCATGGCACGGGAGCCCTCGGCCGTGGACGCCTGGCTCGCCGACCCGCGCGCGACCCCGCACGGCGGGGAGTCGCTGATCGGCTTCATCTCCCGCATCGGCGACTGGCTCGAGACCCGGCCGGTGGGCGCGGACGGCCGGGTCGTCGCGGTGGCCGAGCCGTCCGTGCTGCGTGCCGCCCTGGTCTACGCCCTGAAGGCCCCGCCGACGTCGTACTGGAACATGGACATCCGTCCCCTGTCGACGGTCACGGTCGCGGGCCACGCGGGCCGCTGGAACCTGCGGCTGGGCGCCGCGCAGTGAGCGAGTGAGCGAGTGGGCGGACGGGCTCAGGCCGGAGGGTCCCGGGTGTAGTCGGTGACCAGGAGCTGGTCCTTCGCGGGGCCGCCCACCCGCCAGGTCGCCCGCCAGTGGTCCTCGTCGTACACCGCGAACTCGCCCCGGTAGAGGTCGGCGGCGCAGGGGTGGTCCGTGCGCCAGTGGCCCGTGGTGAGATCCAGGTCGTGGAAGGGGCGGCCGTCGGCGAAGCGGACGTCCGCCGTGCCGGGCGCGGCCCCCGGCAGGAAGCGCAGCGTGCGTTCGGCGGGACGCGGGACGCCCTGCCAGACGAAAGTTCCGGTCTCCCGGTGCAGGAGACCGCCGCCGTCCAGCGGGCCGAAAACGGTCGTCCCGGAGAACTGCCCTTCCGCGCCGCTCGCCAGATCCCGCACGGACCGCAGGACCCGCCACTCTCCGCGGAGATACGCCAGCCCATCGGGAACTGGCAGGAAACCGCTCATCCGTCCTTCTTCTCCGAGACTTTCGGTGCCGTGCGACCCGTTGACGGTGTCTTGGTCACCTCCCATCTTGCCGTTCGACTCCCGGTGGAGACTCGGCCGGCCCTTCGAGTCCGCGACCGCCGACTACCGCGCCTACCCCCTCACCTCGTCGGCCGTGGACGGCACCGCGCAGGTCGTGAACGACGTCGGCCGGCTCAACGAGCGCAAACCGCAACTACCTCTCCCCGGGCGCCGGTTCTACCGTCACCATCGCCGGCCACAACACCTACGTCCACGTCGAGGGGCAAGAAGTACGACTTCTCGACATGGGCGCGCGCCGACGGCCGTACGGCGCCGACCGTCACCCTCCAGGACGCCGACGGCACGTTCGCCGAGCCGTTCGGGCCGTTCGGGCCGTTCGCGACGCGGGACGCGAAGACGGGCGACCTGGTCCTCAAGGTCGTCAACGCGCAGGGTGTGGCCGCGCGTGTGGCGATCGACCTCGGCGGTGCGAAGGTGCGCTCCAAGGCGCGCGTGACCCCGCCACGGCCGCGCAGGCCGCGCCGGACGCGGTGGACACGGAGACGGGCCGGGTGCGGGGGCGTGGGTGAGGGCTGGTCGCGCCCACGCGGCGGACTCGCAGATCGACACGTCCCGCGCCCCTGGGACGGGCCTCCGGTCCTGCCCAGGGGTGACGTCTCAGGAGCGGCGGCGGGGCTTTCCGGGCCTGCCGCCGCTCTTGGCGTTCCTGCCGCCGGACGAGCCGCCCCGGGCGGTGCGGGCGGTCGGCTTGCCGGTGCCGGGGCGCTTGGGCTTCTGTTGCGCCTTCTGCTGTGGCTTCTTCTCCTCCGGGGGCTTCGCCCGGCCCCGCGAGCTGTTCACCGTGCGGCCCCGGACGATGCCGATGAAGTCCTCGACCATGTCGGTGGTCGCGTCCTGGGGCCAGGACAGGGCGACACGGGACTCGGGGGCGTCCGTGACGGGCCGGTAGGTGAGGTCCTTGCGGTGGTGGAGCCGGGCCAGCGACTGGGGCACGACGAGCAGTCCGATTCCGGCCGCCACCAGCTCGATCGCGTCCGCCGTGGTGGCGGGACGCTCGAACGCGGGCTCTCCCGGCGGGCGTTCCCAGTCGAGGGTGTCGTCCAGGGGGTGCAGCACGACCTCGTCCGCCAGGTCCTCGGTGGTCACCTCCTCGACCGCCGCGACGACGTGGTCCTTGGGGACCACGACCACCGTGGTCTCGGTGTAGAGGGGGATCGCGCTGAGGTCGGTGTCGTCCACCGGCAGCCGTACGAAACCGGCGTCGGCCCCGCCGTCCCGCAGCACACCGAACGCCTCGGCGGCGGACACCTGGAGGAGGGTCAGGGGGATGTCGGGCAGCCGCTCGTTCCAGATCCGCACCCACTTGGCGGGCGTCACCCCCGGGACGTAGGCGAGCCGGAACGAAGGGAGCGAGGAGGATGCTTCCGAGCCTGTCACGTGACCAGGCTAACGGGCGGGGCGACGGGCCCGGTCCTCGCCGCCGGGCAGCGGGGTCCCCGGCGCGGGCAGTGGTGTGGTCGGGGGCCGCGCAGCGGTGTGGTCGGCGGTCGCGCACGCGCTCGATACCCTTGACCCCATGACGTCGCACCAGACCACCCAGACCATGAAGCCCGCCACCGCGGCGAAGAAGCTGGGTGTGTACCTCCAGGCCACGCCCGCCGAGTTCCAGGAGGGCGTCGTCTCGCGCGCCGAGCTGAGCGCGCTCCAGACGAACCCGCCGGCCTGGCTGGAGGAGCTGCGCCGCAACGGCCCGCACCCCCGCCCGGTCGTCGCCGAGAAGCTGGGCGTCTCCATCGCGGGACTGGCGCGCGGCGGAGTCACCGAGCCCCTCACCACCGAGCAGATCGAGGCGCTGAAGCAGGACAGCCCCGAGTGGCTGCAGAAGGAGCGCGCCACCCAGGCCGAGGTCCGCAAGGAGGGCGCCCGCATCAAGAAGCGCAACGCCGAACGAGCGGCCCAGGCGGACGACCGACGCTAGGTCGCGACGCGGCGGGCGGACGTGGACTGCCGAGGCACCACGACAGCCGCGCGGCGGTGATGCCGGAAGCCGCGCGGCGGTAGTGGAACCAGGCCGCGCGGCGGTGAAGGAACCAGCCCGCGCGGCGGTAAAACCAGGAGCCGTGCGGTGGGGGCCCGGGGCAGGATGCCCCCTGTGGATCCTCTCCTGTGCGGGCTCGCCGGAAATCCGGCGCTGCCGGTCGCGCTGGTCGACCGGCTGATCGCGCTCGCGGACCCCGACATCGACGACGAACTCGCCCGCCGCGACGACCTGGGCCGGGCCCAGGCGATCACGCTGGCTGCGCGGGACGAGGCCAACGGTGTGCTGCTGGCGTACGAGGGCGCGCTGACCGCCGCCGACGTCGATCCCACGGCACAGCCACGCGTGGCCCTCGCCCTGCTGGACGAACGCGTCGGCGACCCCGCGTGGGCCCGCCTCCTCGCCGCGTCCCCGGTCGTCGCTCACCGGGAGCGGCTGGCAGCCTGCCCGGGACTGCCGCCGGATGTGGTGGAGACCCTTGCCGCGGACCCGGACGTCGGGGTCGTCGTGGAGCTGGCCCTGTGGGGCGAGCCGGACGTGGCCGCGCGGCTCGCCCGGCATCCGCACGCCGAGGTCCGCCGCGCGGTGGCGGCCAACGAGGCGACGCCACCGGAGGCGCTGGCCGCACTCGTCGGCGGCGAGGCGCTGCCTCCGGCCCGGCACTGCCTGGTCTGCGACCGGGAGGAGCCGCCGTTCGTACACAGCCCGGACTGCCCGCGGCCCGACTGCGATCTGCGGCCGGGCGCCTCCTGCGACGGCTCCCACGAGTCCACCGCCCTGGACATCCTGCAGGCGGCCCTGGAGAACCCGGCCACACCGGCGGACGCGGTCGCGGGCTTCGCCGACCACCCCTCCATGCTGCTGCGCTGGGCGCTCGCCGCCCGCCCCGGTCTGCCCCCGCAGGCGTACGCGCGGCTCGCCGTGGACCCCACGCCCGGTGCGCGCGCCGACCTCGCCGCGAACCCCGCGATCGACGACACCCTGATCCGCGCGCTGGCCGGCGACAGCTCGCCCGACGTGCGGCGCGCGCTCGCGCACAACCCGCGCGTGCCGCTCGACGTCCTCGCGGAACTGACCGCCACCACCCGGATCGGTGCCACGCCGCTGCCGCGGATCGCCTCCGCCACGACCGCCGAGGTCGAGGAGCTGGCCCGGTCGCCGCACGCCGCCGTACGCGCGCTCCTGGCGCGACGGCGCGATCTGCCGGCCGGTATCCGTGACGCGCTGGCCGACGATCCCGACGCCAAGGTGGTCGCGGCCGTCGCCGCCCACCCCGGTCTCTCCGAGGCCCGGCTGCACGCCATGGTCGACCTGCACAGCGTCCAGGTCCTCACCGGCACGGCGGCCAATCCGGACGCCACCCCGGCCGTCCTGGAGCGCGTGGCCCGGCACCGGCCGCCGGTGCGGAAGGCGCTCCGCGAGATCGCCCGGCACCCTCGGGCGACGGCCCCCGCGCTCCTGCCGTGCCTGGCGGACGAACGGTTCCGGCCCCTCGCCGCCCGCCACCCGGCACTCCCGCCGGAGGTGGTCGTCGAGCTGCTCTCCGACTCCGCCGCCCCGGTGGCGGAAGCCGCGGCCGCCAACCCGTCCCTGCCGCTCGCCGTGATGGAGGAACTGACCAGGAGGGCGACCGACGGGCGGGCCTCCTGAGAGGGAGGGCCCCGTCAGCGAGGTGCCGGGGTGCCGGGGTGGCGGGGTGACGGGTCCGGGGCGATCGCGGCCCGGCGTCAGGACAGCGCGAGAACGCAGAACTCGTGGCCCTCCGGGTCGGCCAGGCACGTCCACGGGACCTCGCCCTGACCGACGTCGAGGTCGGTGGCGCCGAGGGCGCGCAGCCGGGCCACCTCCGCCGCCTTGTCGTCACCGGGGTACGGCAGCAGGTCGAGATGGACACGGTCCGGCACGGGAGCTGTGGCCGGTGTGCGGAGGAACTCCAGGTAGGGGCCGACCCCTTGCGCGGAGCGCAGCACGGCCTGGTCGTCGGTCACCTCATGCACGGCCCAGTCCGTCGCGCCGCCCCAGAACCGAGCCATGGCCCGGGGGTCCGCGCAGTCGACGACCACCGCGGCGATCGGGCCGGTGTCCCGGTAGATCTCCCGGGGCTCCAGCACACAGAACTCGTTGCCCTCGGGGTCGGCGAGGACGGTCCACGGGACGTCGCCCTGACCCACGTCGACGGGCGTCGCGCCGAGAGCCCTGAGCCGCGCGACCAGCTCCGCCCGATGCGCCTCGGAAGCGGTGGCGAGATCGAGATGCGTACGGTTCTTCGTGGCCGTCTTGCCTTCGGGGACGGGAACGACGTCGACGCCTAGCGTGACCGGGTGCGGCCAGACCAGGCCCCCGGCGGGCCCGACATAGGTGGTCACGCCGGGGCTGTAGGCGGTCCAGCCGAGCGCCTCCGCCCAGAACCGTCCGACCGCCCCGGCGTCGAGAGCCTTGATGTTCACTTGAACGGGTCGCAACGCCATGCCGGCGATCTTATGCGCCCGCTCGCGCCGACCCTCGCGCGTGCGCGGAGGCAAGATTGCATAAACGTGCATCGAAACGTATAGTCATGCCATCCAAGAGGAGGGTTCCATGGCGGTACGCGTGGCGGTGGCGGGAGCGAGTGGTTATGCGGGCGGCGAAGTGCTGCGCCTGCTGCTCGCCCACCCCGAGGTCGAGATCGGTGCACTGACCGGCAACTCCAACGCCGGCCAGCGCCTGGGCGCGCTGCAGCCGCACCTGCTGCCGCTGGCCGACCGGGTGCTCCAGGAGACCACCGCCGACGTGCTGACGGGCCACGACGTGGTCTTCCTCGCCCTCCCGCACGGGCAGTCCGCGGCCGTGGCCGAGCAGCTCGGCCCGGAGGTGCTCGTGGTCGACATGGGCGCCGACTTCCGGCTGAAGGACGCCTCCGACTGGGAGAAGTTCTACGGCTCGCCCCACGCCGGCACCTGGCCCTACGGCCTCCCCGAACTACCGGGTGCCCGCGCCGCGCTGGAGGGGTCCAAGCGCATCGCGGTGCCCGGTTGCTACCCCACGGCCGTCACCCTGGCCCTGTTCCCGGCCTACGCGGCGGGCCTCGCCGAGAACGAGGCCGTGATCGTCGCCGCCTCCGGTACCTCCGGCGCGGGCAAGGCGCCCAAGGCGCACCTGCTGGGCAGCGAGGTCATGGGGTCGATGACCCCCTACGGCGTCGGCGGCGGCCACCGGCACACACCCGAGATGATGCAGAACCTCGGCGGTGTCGCGGGCGAGCCGGTCACCGTGTCCTTCACACCGACCCTCGCACCGATGCCGCGCGGCATCCTCGCCACGTGCAGCGCGAAGGCGAGGCCCGGCGTCACCGCCGAGTCCGTGCGCGCCGCGTACGAGAAGGCCTTCGCCGACGAGCCGTTCGTCCACCTGCTCCCCGAGGGGCAGTGGCCCGCGACGGCGTCCGTCTACGGTTCCAACGCCGTAGCGGTGCAGGTCGCGTACGACGAGGCCGCGGGCCGCATCATCGCGATCAGCGCCATCGACAACCTCACCAAGGGCACCGCCGGTGGCGCCCTGCAGAGCATGAACATCGCCCTCGGACTCCACGAGACGACGGGGCTTTCCACGATCGGAGTCGCACCGTGAGCGACGCACGTGCAGCCACCGGGCCGCAGACGACGATGGCCGCACCGCTGCGCCGCACGGGCGACAGTGACATCAGCCGCTTCCGCGGCGGGGCGAACGAGGAGATGCAGTGAGCGTGACGGCAGCCAAGGGATTCACGGCGGCGGGCATCGCCGCCGGGATCAAGGAGAACGGCAACCCGGACCTGGCCCTCGTGGTCAACAACGGGCCCCGCCTCGCCGCCGCGGGCGTCTTCACCTCCAACCGCGTGAAGGCCGCACCGGTCCTCTGGTCCGAGCAGGTCCTCAAGGGCGGCCGGGTCTCGGCCGTCATCCTCAACTCCGGCGGTGCCAACGCCTGTACGGGCCCCAAGGGCTTCCAGGACACGCACGCCACAGCCGAGAAGGTCGCGGAGGTCCTCGCAGGGCACAACGCCGGTGAGGTCGCCGTGGCCTCCACCGGGCTCATCGGCGTCCTGCTGCCGATGGACAAGCTGCTCCCCGGTGTGGAGACCGCCGCCGCGCAGCTCTCCGAGCACGGCGGCGAGAAGGCCGCCATCGCCATCAAGACCACCGACACCGTGCACAAGACGTCCGTCGTCACCAAGGACGGCTGGACCGTCGGCGGCATGGCCAAGGGCGCGGGCATGCTCGCCCCCGGCCTCGCCACCATGCTCGTCGTGCTCACCACCGACGCGGAACTGGAGAGCGACGTCCTCGACAGGGCCCTGCGCGCCGCCACGCGCACGACCTTCGACCGGGTCGACTCCGACGGCTGCATGTCCACCAACGACACCGTCCTCCTGCTCGCCTCCGGCGCCGCCGAAGTCACCCCGGAATACACGGAGTTCGCCGAAGCCGTACGCCAGGTCTGCGACGACCTCGGTCAGCAGCTCATCCGGGACGCCGAGGGCGCCAGCAAGGACATCAAGGTCGAGGTCGTGAACGCGGCGACCGAGGACGACGCCGTCGAGGTGGGCCGCTCCATCGCCCGCAACAACCTCCTCAAGTGCGCCATCCACGGCGAGGACCCCAACTGGGGCCGTGTCCTGTCCGCCATCGGCACCACGTCCGCCGCCTTCGAGCCGGACCACCTCAACGTCGCCATCAACGGCGTCTGGGTCTGCAAGAACGGCGGTGTCGGCGAGGACCGCGACAACGTCGACATGCGCTACCGCGAGGTGCACATCGTCGCCGACCTCGCCGCCGGGTCCGAGACGGCCACGATCTGGACCAACGACCTCACCGCCGACTACGTCCACGAGAACAGCGCGTACTCCTCATGAGCACCACGCGGAAGCACACCGCCCTCCCCAAGGCCCAGATCCTCATCGAAGCGCTGCCCTGGCTGACCCGCCACAACGGCAGGACGGTCGTCATCAAGTTCGGCGGCAACGCCATGATCGACGAGGACCTGAAGGCCGCCTTCGCCCAGGACGTCGTCTTCCTGCGGCACGCCGGCCTCAACGTCGTCGTCGTGCACGGCGGCGGCCCGCAGATCAGCGCCGCCCTCGACCGGCACGGCATCGTCAGCGAGTTCAGGGCCGGTCTGCGCGTCACCACCGAGGACGCCATGGACGTCGTACGCATGGTGCTCGCCGGACAGGTGCAGCGCGAACTGGTCGGGCTGCTCAACCAGCACGGACCGCTCGCCGTCGGACTGACCGGCGAGGACGCGCACACCATCACCGCCACCAAGCACCAGCCCGAGATCGACGGCGAACTGGTCGACATCGGACGGGTGGGCGAGATCACCGCGATCGACACGGGCGCGATCGAGGCACTCCTCGCCGACGGCCGCATCCCGGTCGTCTCCTCGATCGCCCGTAGCCAGGACGACGGACATGTCTACAACGTCAATGCTGATACGGCGGCTGCGGCACTCGCTGCTGCGCTGGGCGCCGAGACCCTCATGGTCCTCACCGACGTCGAGGGCCTCTATGAGGACTGGCCCAACTCCGACGAGGTGATCAGCCGCCTCACCGCTTCCCAGCTGGAGAAGCTGCTGCCGGAGCTGTCCTCCGGCATGGTGCCGAAGATGCAGGGCTGCCTGCACGCCGTCCGGGGCGGCGTCCGGACCGCGCGCGTCATCGACGGCCGGGTCCAGCACTCGATCCTGCTGGAGATCTTCACCGACGAGGGCATCGGCACGATGGTCGTGCCGGATGCGGAAGAGGGGGACGCCGAATGACCGCCAACGAGGAGCTGGCCCAGCGGTGGCGGGGCTCGCTGATGAACAACTACGGCACCCCGAAGCTCTCCCTGGTCCGCGGCGCGGGCACCAGGGTGTGGGACGCCGACGGCAACGAGTACGTCGACTACGTCGGCGGTATCGCGGTCAACGCGCTCGGCCACGCCCACCCGGCGATCGTCGAGGCGGTCAGCACCCAGATCGCCTCCCTCGGCCATGTCTCCAACCTGTTCGTCGCCGAGCCGCCCGTCGCCCTCGCCGAACGGCTCCTGGAGCACTTCGGCCGCGACGGCAAGGTCTTCTTCTGCAACTCGGGCGCCGAGGCCAACGAGGGCGCGTTCAAGATCGGCCGGCTGACCGGGCGGACCCACATGGTCGCCACCGAGGGCGGCTTCCACGGCCGGACCATGGGCGCCCTCGCCCTCACCGGCCAGCCCGGCAAGCAGACCGGCTTCCACCCGCTGCCCGGTGACGTCACCCACGTCCCCTACGGCGACGCGCAGGCCCTCGCCGCGGCCGTGACCGAGGAGACCGCGCTCGTCATCATCGAACCCGTCCAGGGCGAGAAGGGCGTCGTCGTCCCGCCGGCCGGCTATCTGAAGGCCGCGCGGGCCATCACGGCCGCCACCGGCTCGCTGCTGGTCCTCGACGAGGTGCAGACCGGCGTCGGCCGGACCGGGCACTGGTTCGAGTACCAGGCCCACGAGGGCGTCCTGCCGGACGTCGTCACCCTCGCCAAGGGCCTCGGCGGCGGACTGCCGCTCGGCGCGACCGTCGCCTTCGGGCGGGCCGCCGAGCTGCTCCAGCCCGGCCAGCACGGGACCACCTTCGGCGGCAACCCGGTCGCCTGCGCCGCCGGCCTCGCCGTCCTGGAGACCATCCGGGCGGAAGGGCTGCTGGAGAACGTCAAGCGGCAGAGCGAGAAGCTGCGCGACGGGATCGAGTCCCTCGGCGACCCGATGATCGACCATGTCCGTGGCGCGGGCCTCCTGCTGGGTATCGTGCTCACCGAGCCCCTCGCGCCCTTGGCGCAACAGGCCGCTCAGGACGCCGGTTTCCTGGTGAACGCGCCCGCCCCCGATGTCGTACGGCTGATGCCCGCGCTCAACATCGGTGACGCCGAGGTGGACGCCCTCCTCCAGGCCCTGCCCGGCATCCTCGACGCGGCGCGGGCGGCGCACGAAGCCAGTGGGGACGGACGAGCCGGAGAATGAGACGACGATGAGCCAGGCGCAGGAGCACGACCAGGCGGGGCCCGCGGTGCCGCAGACCCGTACCGCCCGCCACCGGCGGATCGTCGACATCCTCAACCGGCAACCGGTGCGGTCGCAGAGCCAGTTGGCGAAGCTGCTGTCCGACGACGGGCTGAACGTCACGCAGGCGACGCTCAGCCGGGACCTGGACGAGCTGAACGCGGTGAAGATCCGCAACACCGACGGCGACCTCATCTACGCGGTGCCGAGCGAGGGGGGTTTCCGGACGCCCCGGGCGCCGCTGGGGGAGTCGGCGAAGGAGGAGCGGATGCGGCGGCTCTCCGCGGAGCTGCTGATCTCCGCCGAGGCCTCCGCGAACCTGGTCGTGCTCCGCACGCCGCCGGGCGCGGCCCAGTTCCTCGCCTCGGCCATCGACCAGGCCGAACTGCACGACATCCTGGGCACGATCGCGGGCGACGACACGTTGCTGCTGATCAGCCGGGATCCGGTGGGGGGCCAGGCGTTGGCCGACCATTTGCTGCGGTTGGCCCAGAACGGGAACGGCCACTGACGGGGGGCGTTGCGGGGGGACGGCGACGGGGAGGGGCGGGAGCCGTCGTGTGCCGACCGCGGGTCCGTCGTGGCCGGTCGCGCAGTTCCCCGCGCCCCTGAAAGGACGGGCTGCGCCCGCCTTTCGGACCCGCCCGCCCCACCTCTGCTCAGCCCAGGCGCGCTGCCAACCCTCTCGTGCAGCGGACCTCGTCCCCCGCCGTGATCAGCAGCGCTTCCGCGTCGTCGAGGGACTCCAGCCACGCCAGGCCCTCCCGCGAGCCCATCGCGAACGCCGCCGTGGCCCAGCAGTCCGCCCAGGTGAGGCTGGGGGCCACGACCGTCACCGAGACCAGGTCGGTCACGGCGGACTTGCCCGTGCGGGGGTCGACGATATGCGCGCCCCGCTCCGCCGTACCGGACGTGGCGACGGCCAGGCGATCCGCACCGGCGGCCGTGACGACCGCGGCCAGCCCCCCGGGCCGGAGCGGATCGGCGACGCCCACGCGCCACGGCCGGTCAGGTCCGGGGACACCGCACAGCTGCACGTCGCCGCCCCCGTTCACGCTGACCCCGACCGCCCCGGCGTCGACCAGCCGCAGCGCGGCCCGCTCCGTGGCCCACCCCTTCACGAGGCCGGTCGGATCGAAGCGGCCCTCGTACGTCGCGCTGAACCAGCCGTCGCTCACCCGCTCGGCCTCGGCGCACAGTTCGAGCACCTCGGCGACCTCGGCGTCGCACTCCTCGATCGTCACCTCGCCCCGGGCAAGCCGGGAGATCTGGCTGTGCTCGCGATAGGTGCTGAACACCTCGTCCACGGCGTGGAGTCCGGCCACCGCCTCCGCGAGCGCGGCCCGGACCGCCGTGGGCTCACCTCCCCGGATGTCGAAGGAGAAGACGGTGCCCATGATCTCCTCGGCGTGACGCAGCGGGGAGGGCGCGGCGGCCCCGGCGGGTTCGGCCATAGGATCAGCCGGCCTGGTCCAGCGCGGACTGGAGGGACTGCTTGTAGCCACCGCTGGTGTACGTGGCGCCTGAGACAGCATCGATGTCAGCGCTCCCTGCCGAGACGGCGTTCTGGTTGAGCTTGGGGATGGCGGTGCCGCTGATCTGGGTCGAACGGCCGCCGCTGGGCTGCTGCAGCGCCTCGGCGCCTGTGATCTTGCCGTCGGTGACCGTGACACGGACCTGGACCGGGCCGTAGTCCGTCTGGATCGTGGAACCGGTGAGCACCTGGGTGCCCGTCGCCTGCCCGGCCCCGGAGCCCCCGCCGTCCTCGGCGCCGCCACCCGCGTCCGCGGAGCCGCCCGCGTCCTGCGAGCCGCCCGCCTCGACCTCGGACCCGGAGCCCTGCGCGTTGCCGGCCTGATCCAGTGCGGACTGGAGGGATTCCTTGTAGCCGGCGCTGGTGTAGGTGGCGCCCGAGACCGCGTCGATCTCGGCGCTGCCCGCGGCCACGGCCGCCTGGTTGAGCTTCGGCACCGAGTCGTTGGTGATCTGGGTGGAGCGGCCGCCGCTCGGCGCCTGGATCGCCTCGGCACCTGTGATCTTGCCGCCGCTGACCGTGATCCGGACCTGCACCGGCCCGTAGTCGGTCTGCACGGCGGTCCCCGTGAGCACCTGGGCGCCCGAGTCCTGCGCGGTGCCGGCCTGGTCCAGTGCGGACTGGAGGGATTCCTTGTAGCCGGCGCTGGTGTAGGTCGCGCCCGAGACCGCGTCGATCTCGGCGCTGCCGGCCGCCACGGCCGCCTGGTTGAGCTTCGGGATCGCGTCGTTGCTGATCTGGGTGGAGCGGCCGCCGCTGGGCTGCTGCACGGCCTCCGCGCCTGTGATCTTGCCGCCGTTGACGGTGATCCGGACCTGCACCGGCCCGTAGTCGGTCTGGACGGCGGTGCCCGTGAGGGTCTGCGCGCCGGCCGCCACCCCGCCCTGTGCCGAAGGAGCGCCCCCGGCCGCTCCCGCCTGTACCGAACCGGCCGGGTCGGAGGCCGGCTTCAGCGACAGCAGCAGCACGATGCCGGACACGGTGGCGGCGGTGGCGAGCAGGGTCCGCCGGATGGGGTGGCTCTTCTTCATCGCTCCTTCAGCTCCTGAAGTGTGAAGTCTCGCGGGGGAGACCCGTCGGGCGAACCCGCGGGAAACCATGGTCGGAAGTCGGTGTGGGGCAGGTGGTGGCGACCGGCGGTCGGAACGGTCGGTCGGATGGGGATACGCGGCGAGCGGCCCCGCCGCTCACATCTCGAACGACTCGTGGTGGATACGCCGGGTCGGAACACCCGCGCCGCGCAGGGCCTCGTACACGCCCTGGGCGAAACCGGGCGGCCCGCACAGGAACACGTCGTGGCTCTCGATGTCCGGGATCTTGCGGCGCAGCGAGTCCGGGGAGATGTCCGGGCGCTCGCCGTCGGGGCTGTTCACCGCGTACATCAGCCGGGCCCCGCGCTCCTCGGCGATCAGCGCCAGTTCGTCCCACAGGGCCAGGTCCTGGGTGGTGTTGGCCCGGTAGAGCAGGGTCAGGTCACCGGCCGCGCCGGGCAGCGTCTCGAACAGGGCCCGCATCGGCGTGATGCCCACACCGCCGGCCACCAGCAGCACCTTGCCCCGGCTGCGCTTGCCGGCCGTCAGCGCCCCGTACGGGCCCTCGGCCCACACCCGGGTACCGGGCTCCAGGTCGCGCAGGGCCGAGCTGTGGTCGCCGATCGCCTTGACCGTGATCCGCAGCATGTTGGGGCGGGGCGCCGCCGACAGCGAGTACGGGTGGGAGCTGAACCGCATGCCGGGGGCGAGGAACCGCCAGCGGAAGAACTGCCCGGCCTCCGCGCCCATCCGGTGCAGCTTGCGCCCGCTCATCAGGACGGAGACGATCCCGGGCGACTCCTCGATGACCGCCTCGACCCGCAGCCGATGCCGCATGTTGAGCCGGATCGGTGTGATGATCCGGTACCACAGCACCAGCGCCGTCACCGACCCGTACAGCGCGTACCAGCCGGTCTTCGCGGCGGGTGTGACGGCGAACTCGTTGCCGGTGGAGATCTGGTGCCAGAACGTCAGGAACGTGGCCGCGTAGGTCAGCAGGTGCGTGTGGTACCAGAAGTCGTACGGGATCCGCTTGCGCACCGGGCCGATCGACATCAGCCCGATGAGTACCAGCAGCCCCGTGCCGATGGCGGCCTTGCCCATGTCGGGCAGCTGGTTGATGGAGTCGATGGTCTGCTGCAGGATCGCGGTGTGGGTGAGACCGGCCTGCAGCGCGTACCCGTACATCGTCAGGACGACGTGCGCGACGACCAGGCAGAGCGTGTAGCGGCCGGTCATCGCGTGCCAGCGGGCGACCCGGTCGGAGCCCACCCGGCGTTCCAGCGCGGGCACCCGGGCCATCTGGAGCACCACCAGGGCCATCATGTAGCCGCCGAGCAGACCGGTGATCCGCCCGGCGTTGACCATCTTGCTGCCCTGGTCCGCGATGGACGGCGTGTTGTCCCACCACAGCCACACCACCGCGGCCACGCCCGCATAGAAAACGATCAGCAGCGGGACGGCGGGGGAGCGGCGAGGTCGGATGCGGCGCATCGTCTGGCGGCGCGCGGCGCGACCTCCGGCGATCGTGGACACGGTTCCTCCGTGGTGGGCTGGACCCTTGGCCCACACGTACGTGCTGCGAGTGCCGTGTGTTCAACCGTGTGAACAACTGTCTTGCGGAACGATCGCTACCGCAGGGCGCGCCCGCGTCCCCTGCCGTCAGGCGACGGACGGCGGCAGCGGCAGGGGCAGCCCCGGGAGGCCGTCCATGCTGGTCGCGATGTGTTCCTTGGAGTCGAAGTAGGCGCTGAGCGACTCGTCGTCCTCGCGGGCGAAGCGCCGCTCGTGCAGGTCGCGTTCGTCCTCGTACGCCATGAACGGTACGGCGTAGCCGCAGCTGTCGCGTATGTGCTCGGCGCGGACCACGATGATCGCGCGCAGGCCGTGCGGGGTGGGGTCGATGTCGGGGAAGCGGGCGAGGAGTCCGGCGAAGCGCGGGTCGTCGCGGAAGACGGCCTCGCCCGTGCCGTGCACGCGCACGATGCTGGGCGGGCCCTGGAAGGCGCACCACATCAAGGTGATCCGGCCGTTCTCGCGCAGGTGCGCGATCGTCTCCGCGTGGGAGCCGGCGAAGTCCAGGTACGCCACGGTCCGTTCGTCGAGGATGACGAACGAGCCCTTCAGACCCTTGGGGGAGAGATTGATCGTGCCGTCGGCGGACAGGGGCGCCGTGGCGGTGAAGAACAGCGGCTGTGCCTCGATGAACGTCCGCAGGCGGCCGTCGATGCGCTCATAAGTCTTTCCCATGTCTAACGATTATCGACGGAAAAGCTTTGCCTGTCTAAGGAATTGGGGCCGGGAACACGGATTCCGGGTGGACCTCCCAAGGAGATCCACCCGGAATCAGGTCTTCCGTGCCCACCCCGGCCGGCGCGCGGGGCGGACACGGCCCCTGTCGCCCACAAGGGGCGCAGGAGGTCACTCGGTCACTCGCCGAGTGAGGGGGCCCGTCGCGGACGGCTCATCGCGACCGGCCCCTCGCCTCGGGCCCCTCGTGCACCGACGGAGCTCCGGCCCGCCGGCGTGGCGGACCGCCCGCTCGTCCGGACTACTGGTTGAGCTGGCAGGGCGCGAGGGCTTCGAGGCCTTCGGGCTTGGCGGCGGCGCGGCCGATGGCGGTCTCGATGCGGTTGAGCGTCGCGATGCGCTTGTCCTCCAGCGGGCCGAGGATGGCGTTGTTGACGAAGTTCGGGCCGCCCTGGCCGACGGTGTCGATCAGGCGCTGGTTGGCTTCCTGGATCTGGGTGTCGAGGAGGGCGAGGTTGCGGTCGACCTCGGCCTGCGCGGAGGCGGGGATCGCGGGGAGTTCGCCCTCGACCTCGGGGCAGGTGATGGTGCCGGCGGCACCCGCGTCGCCGGCGTCGGCCGCGTCCTCGCCGGCGCCCGCCTCGGCGCCCGCACCGGCCTCGGCCTCCTCGCCGGCTCCGGCTCCGGCGTCGGCCTCCTCACCGGTGTCCGCGGCGCCGCCCTGGTTGAGCTGGCAGGGCGCGAGCGCCTCCAGGCCCTCGGGCTTGGCGGCGGCGCGGCCGATGGCGGTCTCGATGCGGTTGAGCGTCGCGATGCGCTTGTCCTCCAGCGGGCCGAGGATGGCGTTGTTGACGAAGTTGGCGCCGCCCTGGCCGACGGTGTCGATCAGGCGCTGGTTGGCTTCCTGGATCTGGGTGTCGAGGAGGGCGAGGTTGCGGTCGACCTCGGCCTGCGCGGAGGCGGGGATCGCGGGGAGTTCGCCCTCGACCTCGGGGCAGGTGATGGTGCCGGCGGCACCCGCGTCGCCCGCGTCGGCGGCACCCTCGCCCGCACCGGCCTCGGCTCCGGCGTCGGCCTCCTCACCGGTGTCCGCGGCGCCGCCCTGGTTGAGCTGGCAGGGCGCGAGCGCCTCCAGGCCCTCGGGCTTGGCGGCGGCGCGGCCGATGGCGGTCTCGATGCGGTTGAGCGTCGCGATGCGCTTGTCCTCCAGCGGGCCGAGGATGGCGTTGTTGACGAAGTTGGCGCCGCCCTGGCCGACGGTGTCGATCAGGCGCTGGTTGGCTTCCTGGATCTGGGTGTCGAGGAGGGCGAGGTTGCGGTCGACCTCGGCCTGCGCGGAGGCCGGGATCGCGGGGAGGCTGCCCTCGACGGCCGGGCAGGTGATGGTGCCCGGCGAGGCGTTCCCCGCGGCGTCCTCGTTGTTGGCACCCTCGCCGGCGAGGGCGGAACCCGCGATGACCGCTCCGGAGAGCACGACCGCGGCGGCGCCGCCGATGATCCCTACGCGACGCTTGTTGTACTTCGGAAGAGCCCTGGACATGCGGATGCCTCACTCGGGTCGGGTGTGGTCGGTGTTTACGAACGCGGCGCCTGCGTCCGGTGTGAGTTACGCGAAAGCGGTTTCGTTTGTTCAAAGGTTTCTCGGTGTCCCTCAAACTTCTCTCAGATTGACGATTCATGCAGAGTTCTGCATACTCATGCATGACAGGAACGCGGTAAGCAGTGAACGCAGTAAGCGGAGATCTAGGAGCAACGCGAGTGAGCAGCAACAGCGGTGACGTACGGCTCTGGGGCGCCCGTTTCGCCGACGGACCCGCCGAGGCCCTGGCGAAGCTGTCCGCCTCCGTCCACTTCGACTGGCGGCTGGCCCCGTACGACATCGCGGGCTCCCGCGCCCACGCGCGCGTGCTGCACAAGGCGGGCCTGCTCACCGAGGACGAGCTGTCCCGGATGATCGCGGGCCTGGACCAGCTCGAAGCGGACGTGGCGTCGGGCGAGTTCGTCGGCACGGTCGCCGACGAGGACGTGCACACCGCCCTGGAGCGCGGTCTCCTGGAGCGCCTCGGCCCGGACCTGGGCGGCAAGCTGCGCGCCGGCCGCTCCCGGAACGACCAGGTCGCGACCCTCTTCCGGATGTACCTGCGGGACCACGCCCGCACGATCGGCGGTCTGATCGCCGACCTCCAGGACGCCCTGATCGGCCTGGCGGAGGCCCACCCGGACGTGGCCATGCCCGGCCGTACCCACCTCCAGCACGCCCAGCCGGTCCTCTTCGCCCACCACGTCCTCGCGCACGTCCAGTCCCTCTCCCGGGACGCCGAGCGGCTGCGGCAGTGGGACGAGCGCACGGCGGTCTCCCCGTACGGCTCGGGCGCCCTCGCGGGCAGCAGCCTCGGCCTGGACCCCGAGGCGGTCGCCAAGGACCTGGGCTTCGAGCACGGCAGCTCCGCGAACTCCATCGACGGCACCGCGTCCCGTGACTTCGTCGCCGAGTTCGCCTTCATCACCGCGATGATCGGCGTGAACCTCTCCCGGATCGCCGAGGAGGTCATCATCTGGAACACGAAGGAGTTCTCCTTCGTGACCCTCCACGACGCCTTCTCGACGGGCTCGTCGATCATGCCGCAGAAGAAGAACCCGGACATCGCGGAGCTGGCCCGGGGCAAGTCCGGCCGCCTGATCGGCAACCTGACGGGCCTCATGGCCACGCTCAAGGCGCTGCCCCTCGCCTACAACCGCGACCTCCAGGAGGACAAGGAGCCGGTCTTCGACTCGATCGACCAGCTGGAGGTCCTGCTCCCCGCCTTCACCGGCATGATGGCCACCCTCACTGTCCACCGTGAGCGCATGGAGGAGCTGGCCCCGGCCGGCTTCTCCCTGGCCACCGACGTCGCCGAGTGGCTCGTCAAGCAGGGCGTCCCGTTCCGGGTCGCCCACGAGGTCGCCGGTGAGTGCGTCAAGGCCGCCGAGGCCGAGAACAAGGAACTGAACGACCTGACGGACGACCAGTTCGCCAAGATCTCCGCCCACCTCACCCCCGAGGTCCGCACCGTCCTGAACGTCCCGGGCGCCCTGGCCTCCCGCAACGGCCGCGGAGGCACGGCCCCCAGCGCGGTGGCGATCCAACTGGCGGACATCAAACAGAACGTGACGACCCAGCACGCATGGGCCACAGCCAAGACCGTCAAGTAACCAACGCCCCCCGCGCCCCGCTTTTCGGGGGCGCGGGGAACTGCGCGAAAACCCCCACCGACCCGCACTGACGTCCCACCCCGCACCCCCCCCACCTGGGGTGCAAGCGGGGGAACCTCTCAACGAGCCCACGCCCCGTCCCCCTAGGGGCGCGGGGAACTGCGCGAGAACCCCCACCGAACCCGCACCCATCCACTGGCCCGCTCACCCCGCGCGGAGCGCGATGGGAGTCGAGGGAGCGCAGCCCCCTGGGTGGGGGCACCTCCCGCTCGAGCGAAGCCGAGAGCGGGGGAGGGACGGGTAGGGGCGGCGGGGGCGGAAAACTCCCGGAAGCCCCCGCACCGCACCACGAAGGTCATCACGGGTTACGTTGGCTCAGGAACCGCAAGGAGCCGACCCGAACGGAGCCCGCGATGCCCTTCGCCCGACTGGCCGCAGCCACCACCCCCACCTGCCACATCGGTTTCGGCCTCGCCGCAGTCGCCCGCCCCGGCTACATCAACCTCGGCCGCGACGCCGACCTCGGAGAGACCCGCACCGTCGAGGCCCTCCGCACCCGCACCCACGAACTCCTCGACGCCGCCTACGCCCAGGGCGTCCGCTACTTCGACGCGGCCCGCTCCTACGGCCTCTCCGAGGAGTTCCTTGCCGACTGGCTCCGCACCCGCCCCGGCCTCGACGACGTGGTCATCGGCAGCAAGTGGGGCTACACCTACACCGCCGACTGGACCACCGACGCCGAGCAGCACGAGGTCAAGGACCACAGCCTCCCGACGTACGAGCGGCAGCGCGCCGAGACCGCCGAACTGCTCGGCGACCGGCTCGACCTCTACCAGATCCACTCGGTGACCCCGGACAGCCCGGCCCTCACCGACAAGGAACTCCACGCCAAACTGGCGGAGGCGGCCGCCCAGGGCGTCACCGTCGGCTTCTCCACCAGCGGTCCGGCCCAGGCGGACGCCATCCGCACCGCCCTCACCGTGACCGTCGACGGCGAACCCCTCTTCCGTACCGTCCAGTCGACCTACAACGCCCTGGAGACCTCCGCCGCCCCCGCCCTCGCCGAGGCACACGAGGCCGGTCTGACCGTGATCGTCAAGGAGGGCATGGCCAACGGCCGGCTGGCCGGTCCGCACGCCCCGGACGCCCTCAAGGCCGTCGCCGAGCGGAGCGGCCTCGGCTGCGACGCGGTCGCCCTGGCGGTGGTGCTGCGCCAGCCGTGGGCCGGAGTCGTGCTCTCCGGCGCCGCCACCACCAACCAACTCGCCTCCAACCTGCACGCGGCGGTCGTCGACCTCGACGACGACCAGCTGACCCGCCTCGCGGACCTCGCCGAGGACCCGCGGACGTACTGGGAGAAGCGCGGCAGCCTCCCCTGGCACTGACCACGGCGGTTCCGGCGCGGGGAGAGAACCTCTGCACCCACCCACGGCCATGAGACGCTCATGCCCGCAGTGAGACACGAATGTCTCACGTGGGCTATGGTTGTCTCATGGCCGTCGATCGTGAACACGTGCTGCGCAGCGCAGCCGCCCTGCTGACCCGCAAGTCCACCGCGACCATGGACGAGGTCGCCAGGGCCGCCGGGATCAGCCGGGCCACCCTGCACCGCCACTTCGCCGGACGCGACGCGCTCGTACGGGCGCTGGAGGCGCTCGGCATCGAGGAGTGCGAGGCCGCGCTGGACGCGGCGCGCCCCGACGAGGGCCCGGCGCGCGACGCCGTACGCCGGCTCGTGCGCGAGATCGAACCCGCCGCGGGCCTGCTCGCCTTCCTCTACACCGAGAACCAGCTGTTCGAGGGGGAGGGGCAGCACGAGGGCTGGGCCCGGATCGACGACCGTGTCGCGGCCCTCTTCAAACGCGGCCAGGCGGCCGGCGAGTTCCGCATCGACCTCACACCGGCCTGGCTCACCGAGGCGCTCTACGGCCTGCTGGCCTCCGGTGCCTGGGCGGTCTCAGAAGGCCGCGTGGCCGCCAACGACTTCACTTTCATGATCACCGAGCTGCTGCTCGGCGGCGCCCTGCGTCACCCCGAACAACCGAGAGAGGAATCATGACCAGCACCCTGCGGCCGGCCCGCACCGTCGAGGCGGAGAAGAGGCCGGGCCGCTGGCTCGCGCTCGCCGTCCTGGTGCTCGCCGTGCTGCTGGTGGCCGTCGACGCGACCGTCCTCGGTCTCGCGACCCCCTACATCAGCGAGGACCTGAAGCCCTCGGGCACCCAGCTCCTGTGGATCGGCGACATCTACTCGTTCGTCATCGCGGGCCTGCTCGTCTCGGCGGGCAGCCTCGGCGACCGCATCGGCCGCAAGAAGCTGCTGCTCATCGGCGCCACGGCGTTCGGCGCGATATCCGTGCTCAACGCGTACGCGACGACACCCGAGATGATGATCGTCGCGCGGGCGCTGCTCGGAGTCGCGGGCGCGACGCTGATGCCCGCCACCCTGGCCCTGATCCGCAACCTCTTCCACGACCCGCGCGAGCGCAGCCTCGCCATCGGTGTCTGGGGTGCCACGGCCTCCGCCGGTACGGCCGTCGGACCGGTCGTCGGCGGTTTCCTGCTCGAACACTTCTGGTGGGGCTCGGTCTTCCTCATCAATCTGCCTGTTATGGCCGTGCTCGTCCTCGTCGGCATCAAGCTGCTCCCCGAGTCCCGCCACCCGAACCCCGGCCCGTGGGACGTGCTCAGCGTCGGCCTGTCGCTGGTCGGCATGATCGGTGTCGTGTACGCGGTGAAGGAGACCGCCACCCACGGCGTCGACGGCATCGCGCTCGCCGCCGGCCTCTTCGGTGTCGCCGGGCTGTTCTTCTTCGTGCGCCGTCAGCTCACGCTGCCGCACCCGCTGCTGGACATGCGCCTGTTCCGCAACCAGGGCTTCTCCGGGGCCGTCCTCGCCGACCTGCTGACCATCCTCGGCCTGTCCGGGCTGGTCTTCTTCCTCTCCCAGTTCCTGCAACTGGTCCAGGGCCGGGGCCCGTTGGAGGCGGGTCTCGCCGAGCTCCCGGCGGCGATCGGAGCGGTGGCCGCGGGCCTGGTCGCCGGAGCGGCGGCCCGCCGGTTCTCCGTCCGCTCCGTGGTGGCGGGGGGCCTCGCGGCCATCGGTCTGGCCCTCGCGCTGCTCACCCTGGCCGACCGCTCCACCGGCTACCCGCTGATCGGCTTCGCCCTGCTGGTCGTCGGCATCGGTGCCGGCTTCTCCTTCACCGTCACCGCCGACGTCATCCTCTCCAGCGTCCCCAAGGAGCAGGCGGGCTCGGCCTCGGCGGTCTCCGAGACGGCGTACGAGCTGGGCGCGGCCCTGGGCATCGCGGTCCTGGGCTCGATCGTGACAGGCGTCTACCGAGGCTTCCCGGCGCCCGCGGGCACTCCGGAAGGTGCGCACGAGTCATTGGGCGGCGCGGTCGAGGCGGCGGCGGGAATGCCGTCGGACAAGGCGGAGGCCCTGCTGTCCTCCGCGAGGGACTCCTTCGTGGACGGCCTCACGATCGCGTCGGGCGCGGGCGCTGCGGTCCTCCTGACCACAGCGGTGGCAGCGTGGTTCATGCTGCGCAACCAACACCTGGAAAACCCCGCCTGACACCAGCACCCCCAGGGGCGTGGGGAACGGCGCGAGAAGCCCCCACCAACCGGCACTCGACAACCGACCGCAGTTCCCGGCACCCCCGGATCCTGGAGAGCCCCGCTCAGGGATGGCAAGGGGCGCGGGGAACTGCGCGACCAGCCCCCCCCGACCGCACTGGACCAACGACCGAAGCCCCCCGGCACCGGAGCTACCAGCGCCTAGTGAGCCCCGCCCAGGAGCAGCAGCCCCAGGGGCGCGGGGAACTGCGCGACCAGCCCCCACCGACCCGCACTGGACCAACGACCGAAGCCCCCGGCACCCCCGGCGGAGCTAAGCCGCTTCCTTGGCCTTGGACGCGTACATGTCCACATACTCCTGCCCCGACAACCGCATGACCTCGGCCATCACAGAGTCGGTCACCGCCCGCAGCACATACCGGTCCCGGTCCATCCCCTCGTACCGAGAGAACTCCATCGCCTCACCGAAGCGCACGGTGACCCGCCCGGGGCGCGGCAACCCCGCCCCGCCCGGCTGGAGCTTGTCCGTCCCGATCATCGCGAAGGGAACCACCGGCGCCCCGGTCATCAGCGTCAGCCGCGCGATCCCGGTCCGTCCCCGGTACAGCCGGCCGTCGGGCGACCGCGTCCCCTCGGGGTAGATGCCGAACACCTTGCCCTCGTCCAGGATCCGCCGCCCGGTCATCAGGGCGGCGACCCCGCCCCGGCCGCCGTCGCGGTCGACGGGGATCATGCCGACCCCGGTGAAGAACCAGGCCATCAGTCGGCCCTTGATCCCCTTGCCGGTGACGTACTCGTCCTTGCCGATGAAGAAGACCTGCCGGTCGCAGACCAGCGGCAGGACCATCGAATCGATGAAGGTCAGGTGGTTGCCGGCGAGGATCACCGGGCCGTCCCCCGGAATGTGCTCCGCGCCCTCCACCCGGGGGCGGAACATCAGGCGCATGATCGGTCCGAGCACTGCCTTGATGAGCACGAAGCGGGACAACGGGCCCTCCCATGTCAAGCGTTCCGGTACAAGTCTGTGCAGGTGAGGACGATACTCCCGGCCCACGGGGCGGCGCACGTCGGGTTCACCGAGTGGATACCAACTGTTGACGCTGTTTTACCTGCGGTGACGCTGCGGTGGCGGGATGTCACCCGGGTGCGTCGTGTGACGGACATCGCGTCACCCGACCGACACTCCGTCAAATTCCGCCTCCCGTGCGACACAAGGCGTCTTCCGCGTGTTCGGTCGCAGGACTCCCAACGGTCACCTCATGACACCTACGATCGTCCCGCTTTGACAGGTGCAGGGCATCACGGTGGAGGAGCCGGTCATGGGGACGCAGGAGTCGCGGCAGTCGCAGGACGCGAAGGACGCGAACGAACAGGGCCGCACAACGGGCCGACGGGCGCTGCTCGGTGCCGCGGTGCTCTGCGCGGGCGGAGCGGTCCTCGGGCTGCCGGCCGCGGCGAGAGCCGACGAGGCGGCGCCGCAGGCCAAGGCGGCCGGCCACTCGGGCGGCTACCGGAGCCTGCCGGTGCCGACGGTCATCGCGCACCGCGGAGCCAGCGGCTACCGCCCGGAGCACACGCTCGGCTCGTACCAGCTCGCCCTGGACATGGGCGCGCACGTCATCGAGCAGGACCTCGTGCCCACCAAGGACGGCCATCTCGTATGCCGTCACGAGAACGACATCACCGGGACGACCGATGTCGCCGCGCACCCCGAGTTCGCCGACCGAAAGACCACCAAGGTCGTCGACGGCGTCACCTACACCGGCTGGTTCACGGAGGACTTCACCCTCGCCGAGCTGAAGACGCTGCGCGCCAAGGAGCGCATCCCGGGCAACCGCCAGGAGAACACCCTCTACGACGGCCGCTGGGAGATCCCCTCCTTCGAGGAGGTGCTGCGCTGGGCCGAGAAGGAGGGCAGGAAGCGCGGCAGGCGCGTCTGGCTGCACGTCGAGACCAAGCACCCCACCTACTTCCGCAAGCTCGGTCTCGGTCTGGAGGAGCCGCTCGCCAAGCTGCTGCGCAAGTACGACCGGCACCGGAAGAACTCGCCCGTCTTCCTGCAGTCCTTCGAGCCGAGCAGCATCCAGCGGCTGAACCGGCTGGTCGACAGCCCGCTCGTCGTCCTGCTCTCCGGTGCCGCCACCCGCCCCTGGGACTTCGTCGAGGCCGGCGACCCGCGCACCGTCGCCGACCTGGTCAAGCCGGCCGGACTCGCCTGGATCGCCTCGTTCGCCAACGGCATCGGCCCCACCCTCGACCTGATCATCCCGCGCGACTCGGGCGGCAACCTGACCACGCCGACCACCCTCGTCGCCGACGCGCACGCCGAGAAGCTGATCCTGCACCCCTACACGCTGCGCAACGAGAACACCTTCCTGCCCGCCAACTTCCGCAAGGGCACGGACCCCAACGCCTACGGCGACTCCTTCGGCGCGCTCAAGGTGTACTTCGACACCGGTATCGACGGCATCTTCACCGACAACCCGGACACCGGGCTGCTGGCCCACGCGGACTTCGTCGGCGACTGACCGCACGGCACATCGGTTCGAACGTCAACGGTCGAGCCCCGAGCCCCGATTGGGGTGACTCCCGTCCGCCCCGGCAACCCCTGCCGGGGCGGCGGCGTCCCGGGGCATATGACACACGACATGCTCGACGGCCTCCGCCCGCTGCTGGTCGCGGAGGTCTCGGCGGAGGCGTACGCGGCCGGGGCCGAGGCGGGGGACCTGGAGCAGGCGGTCTGGCTGCGCCTGCTGGAACGGCTCGACGCCGACGGCCCACCCGAGGATCCCGAGAGCTGGCTGCGCAGCGCCGTCCGCTTCGAGGCCCGCCTCAGCCGTCGCACGGCCCGGCTCGAACGCCCCTACGCCGCCGAGCCCCCCGACGAGCACGCGCCGGGTCCCGAGCAGCAGGCGCTGACGGCGGCCCGCCGCCGCGCGCTGTACGCGGCCGTGCGCCGGCTCCCCGGTCGCTGCCCCCGGCTGCTCGCCGCCCTGCTGTCCCCGAAGGACCTCACCTACCGTGAGATCGCGGGCGAGTTGGGTATCTCACAGGGCAGCCTCGGTCCGGAACGTTCCCGATGTCTGGGATGTCTTCGTCGATTGCTGACGGCGGAGGTTGCGGCACGCGAACCACGGGGATAGGAGTGAAGGACATCGGGTGAGCAGGTGAGCGGGAGGCGTGCACACATGGGCATGAGCGTGACCATCTCGGTGGCGACCGAGCAGGACGCCGAGCAGATCTTCAGGCTGCAGTACCTGTGCTTCCAGAGCGAGGCGGCACTGTACGGCAACTACCGCATCGATCCGCTCGTCGAGAGCCTCGACTCCGTCCGCGCGGAGGTCGCCTCGGACTGTGTCTTCGTGGCCAGGCTCGGGGACGAGGTGATCGGCTCCGTGCGCGGCGCCCTCGACGCCGACGGCACCGCCGCCATCGGCAAACTCTGCGTCCACCCGCGCCTCCAGGGCCACGGCATCGGCGCCCGGCTCCTGCGTGCCGCCGAGGCGGCCCTCGCCGAGGAGCGCGGCGCGACCAGGTTCCGCCTCAGCGCGGGCCACCGCAGCGAGGGCAACCTCCGGTTGTACCGCCGGGTGGGCTACGAGACGGTCGGCACCAGCCAGGGCCAGGACGGCGTACCGATGGTGGTGCTGGAGAAGCCGGCGGAGGCGTACGCCACGACGGCGTGAAGGGGCGCCCGGTGGAGGGTGCCGCGTCAGGTCGCTGCGGCGGCACCCGGTCCGTGGTCGCTTCTCGCGCAACTCCCCGCGCCCCTACCGGGGCGCCCGCGCGCCCTTCGTGAGCCAGTACATCGCGGTGATCGGCAGCAGCACGGGAATGAACAGGTACCCCATGCCGAAGTCGGACCAGACGGTCGCGTCCGGGAAGGCGGACGGTTCGACCATCGTCCAGGTGCCCACGACCAGCACGCCCAACAACTCGGCCGCGCAGCACAGCCGCGCGGCCTTCCGGGCGAACTCCCCGCCCCGCACCAGCGAGTACGTGATGAACCCGTACACGACACCGGCGAGCGCGGACAGCGAGTAGGCGAGCGGCGCGTGCTCGAACTCCGTCGAGATCTGCACGGCGGACCGCGAGACGGCCCCGACGACCATCACGCCGTACAGCCACACCAGCAGCATCCCCGGCCCGCCGATGAGGCGCGTCGGCCTCTCCCGCTGCGGCACCTCGTCCGTGGCGGTCACGTCAGCCTCCCCAGATGTCATAGAGCCGCACCTGCAGCACGGCGAGCACCACACCCCCGGCCGCGACGGTCGCACTGCCCCAGCGGGTGCGCTCCGCCAGTGACATGAACCCGGTCACGGGGACACAGGCGAACGCCCCGAGAAGGTAGGAGACGAAGATCGTGGTCCCCTGCTCCGGCTCCTCCCCGCGCGCCAGCTGCACGATCCCGACGACCAGCTGGACGAGGGCCAGCACCGACACCACGGCCATGCCGATGAAGTGCCAGTCCTTGGTCGGCTGATCGCGATACGCGGCCCAGCCGCACCACGCGGCGAGCAGGAGCGCGGCGACGGCGGTCGTCACCGTCAGGGCAACAAGCATGCCGCGACCCTATTACGGCCCAAAACCCCCGCCGCGCCCGGCCCCGGGCCGGGAAGCCCCCAGAACGCCCATCGTGGCCTTGGCCACAGCACCGGATGCCCACAGGGTGGACGACACCAGTCCGCACCTGCGGAAACGTGCCGTATCCGCGTCCGGCATGCGGACAATCCTTTTTCACCTGCTCCATACATCTGCTTTACTGATCTCATGACCACGACGAGCTGCCGCACCCTTGCGACCGAGGCGACGATGACGCCCGGTGCTCGTTGTATGTGTCGAATGTGCGCCTTCTAGAAGGCCCCGCGCGCTGCCGCGCGTGACGGAACAGAGCCTCCCCGCGCACCCGTTCTCCTCCGGTTCCCTCGCCACCGCGAGAACCGTGTCGCGTCCCTGACCGCTTGCACCCGTGCCCGGGCACACCCATGCCCGCGCACTCGACAGTGACGGAAATCCAGTGATCACCACATCGGGCCTGACGAAGATCTATCGGGCCGACCGAGGTCGTGGCCGCGAGGTCACCGCCCTCGACGGCGTCGATCTGCATGTCCGCGAGGGCGAGGTGTACGGCGTCATCGGCCAGTCCGGCGCCGGCAAGTCCTCGCTCATCCGCTGCGTCAACCTCCTCGAACGCCCCACTTCCGGAACCGTGACCGTCGCGGGCCAGGACCTCACGGCCCTGGCAGGCCGCGGCCCCCGCGCCGGACGGCAGCTCCGGCAGGCGCGCAGCCGGATCGGTATGGTCTTCCAGCACTTCAACCTGCTCTCCTCCCGCACCGTCCAGGAGAACGTCGAGCTGCCGCTCGAGATCCTGGGCAGGTCGGGCCAGGAGCGCTCCCGCAAGGCCCTGGAACTGCTCGACCTCGTGGGCCTCGCCGACAAGGCCAAGGCCTATCCGGCCCAGCTCTCCGGCGGCCAGAAGCAGCGCGTCGGCATCGCCCGCGCACTGGCCGGCGACCCGAAGGTGCTCCTCTCCGACGAGGCCACCAGCGCCCTCGACCCGGAGACCACCCGCTCGATCCTGACGCTGCTGCGCGACCTGAACCGGCAGCTGGGCCTGACCGTCCTGCTCATCACGCACGAGATGGACGTCGTCAAGAGCATCTGCGACTCCGCCGCCCTCATGGAGAAGGGGCGCATCGTCGAGTCCGGCACGGTCAGCGAACTGCTCGCCACCCCCGGGTCCGAACTGGCCGCCGCGCTCTTCCCGGTCGGCGGCGAGGCCACCGGCGACGACCGCACGGTGCTCGACGTCACCTTCCAGGGCGAGGCCGCGACCCAGCCGGTCGTCTCGCAGCTCTCCCGCACGTACAACATCGACATCTCGATCCTCGGCGCCGCCATCGACACCGTCGGCGGCCTCCAGATCGGCCGGATGCGCATCGAACTGCCCGGCCGCTACGAGGACAACGTGGTCCCCGTCGGCTTCCTGCGCGAGAAGGGCCTCCAGATCGACGTGGTCGGCCGGGACACCCCGACGACCGCCCCGACCGCCGTGCCGACGTCCACGCCCGCGAAGGAAGGTGCCAAGTGACCTGGTCCGAGATGCGACCCCTGCTGGAGCAGGCGTGTTGGGACACCCTCCACATGGTCGGCTGGTCCACCCTCATCGCGATCGTCGGCGGACTCCCGCTCGGCATCCTGCTGGTCCTCACCGACCGCGGCGGCCTGCTGCAGAACGTCCTCGCCAACAAGGTCATCGGGCAGATCGTGAACATCGCCCGCTCGATGCCGTTCATCATCCTGATGGTCGCGCTGATGGGCTTCACCCGCTGGGTCACCGGCTCGACCATCGGCCGCGAGGCCGCCATCGTGCCGCTCGCCATCGGCGCGATCCCGTTCTTCGCGCGCCTCGTCGAGACGTCCGTCCGCGAAGTGGACCACGGGCTCGTCGAGGCCGTACAGGCCATGGGCGGCAACACCTGGACCGTCGTCCGCAGCGTCCTCGTCCCCGAGTCCCTGCCCTCGCTGATCTCCTCCGCCACCACGACCGTCGTCGCCCTCATCGGCTACTCGGCCATGGCCGGCACCGTCGGCGCGGGCGGCCTCGGCGACATCGCCATCCGCTACGGCTACCAGCGCTTCGAGACCGAACTGATGTGGATCACCGTGGCGGTCCTCGCGGTCGTCATCTCCGCCATCCAGTTCGCGGGCGACTACGCGGCCCGCGCCCTGCACCGACGTGGCGGCCGGTCCGGCCCCGCACCGGCACTCCGGCTGCTGAGGGCCAAGGCCGAGCCCACCGCGCCCGAGGCCACCAAGGTCTGAACACGTTCCACGGCCACCCACAGTTTTCCCGTCCCACCCAAGACGGGACCGCTCCACCCAAAAGGAAAGGCACTTTTCGTGCGTAACACCGCCAAGCTCACCACCGCCGTGCTCGCCGCCGGAGCCCTCACCCTCGGACTCACCGCCTGCGGCGCGGACAAGACCGACGGCGCGTCCGACACGAGCGGCCCCCTGGTCGTCGCCGCCAGCCCCACCCCGCACGCCGAGATCCTGAACTTCGTCAAGGACAACCTGGCGAAGGACGCGGGCCTCGACCTGGAGGTCAAGGAGTTCACCGACTACGTCCTGCCGAACACGGCGACCGAGGACGGCTCCGTGGACGCCAACTACTTCCAGAACCAGCCGTACCTCGACGACTTCAACAAGAAGCAGGGCACCCACATCGTGCCCGTCGTCACCGTGCACCTGGAGCCGCTCGGCCTCTACTCGAACAAGGTCAAGAGCAAGGACGACCTCAAGAGCGGCGCGACCGTCGCCGTCCCGAACGACACGGTCAACGAGGCGCGTGCCCTCAAGCTCCTCGACTCCGCCGGGATCATCACGCTCAAGGACGGCGTGGGCACCGACGCGACCCCCGCCGACATCGCCGAGAACCCGAAGAAGATCGAGTTCAAGGAGCTGGAGGCGGCCCAGACCCCGCGCTCCCTGGACGACGTCGACGCCGCGGTGATCAACGGGAACTACGCACTGGAAGCCGATCTCTCGCCCGCCGACGACGCCCTCGCCGTCGAGCCGGCCAAGGACAACCCGAACGGCAACTTCCTCGCCGTCAAGGAGGGCAACGAGGACGACCCGCGCGTCGAGAAGCTGGCCGAGCTCCTCACCTCGGACGAGGTCAGGAAGTTCATCGAGGACAAGTGGAGCAACGGCTCCGTCATCCCGTCCTTCTGACCGGTCGTCGATCCGTACATATTCCGACCGCACGTATACGGCGTATCGCCACGCATGGGGTCCGCTCCCTCACGGGGAGTGGACCCGTGTGGTGCGATTCAGTGCTTTCATGCTGCATGCTGGGCAGTTCAGCAGGCTCTCAAAGTTTTCGAAGGTTACGGAGCGGCGCATGACGAGCACCTTTCCCGACATCTCCATCAGCACGGATCGGTTGGTTCTGCGCCCGTTCGACGAGGACGACATCCAGGCGTTCACCGAGATGATGAACGACGAACAGGTGATGGCCTGGACCGACGTCCCGCAACCCTTCACCGAACGTGAGGCGCGTACCTGGATCGCCGAGTACGCGCCCACCGAACGCACCTCCGGTCGCGGCCTCGACCTCGCGGTGACCGAGTTCCTCACCCAGCGGCTGGTCGGCGTCATCCAACTGACCAGGACGGACTGGCACGTACGGGCCACGGAACTGTCGTACGTCGTCGCCCCCTGGGCGCGTGGCGAGGGCTACGCCTCCGAAGCCGCCCTCGCCACCGCCCAATGGCTGTTCCGCGAGCAGAAGTTCGAACGCATCGAGCTGCGCACCGCAGCCGACAACACCGCCTCCCAGCAGGTCGCGCAGAAGATCGGCTGTATCAGCGAGGGAGTGCTGCGCAACGCCTGCATAGCGCGGACCCGCACCGCCGAGGACGGCTGGACCGAGATCCGCACGGACTTCATCGTCTGGAGCCTGCTCCCCGAGGACATCGAGGGCGTCAGCGAGGAACTGGCCGGCAGCGGTGGTTTCGGCTCCTACCCGGACTGGAACTGAACAACCCACGGGTAAGCGCGAGGCCGCCGCCCGGCCGCCGGCGCCCACCCCGTCACCAGGTACCCTCACGGGACCCCGAGCGGGCAAACCGACGACCTGCGAAGACCCTCTGGAGACTGACGACGATGGCCGACCGGGTCACGGTGATCGGCTGGGACGGCTCCCCCCTGACCGCCGCGGCGCGCTCCGCCCTCGCCGCCGCCACACTGGTGGCCGGCGCCGCCCACCATCTAGCCCTGCCCGAGGTGCCCCCGGCCGCCGAACGCATCCGCCTCGGCAGTGTCGCCCTCGCCGCCCGTCGCATCGCCGGCCACCGGGGCACCGCCGTCGTCCTCGCCGACGGCGACCCGGGCTTCTTCGGTGTCGTCCGTACCCTCAGGGCCCCCGAGTTCGGCCTGGAGGTCGAGGTCGTCCCCGGTGTCTCCTCGGTGGCCGCCGCCTTCGCCCGCGCGGGCATGCCCTGGGACGACGCCCAGGTGGTCGTCGCCCACCGCCGTACCCTGCGCCGCGCGGTCAACGTGTGCCGCGCCCACGCCAAGGTCGCCGTCCTCACCTCGCCCGGCGCCGGACCCGCCGAACTGGGCCTGCTGCTCGAAGGAGTTCACCGCACCTTCGTGGTCTGCGAGGAACTCGGCACGGAACGCGAGCGGGTCACCGTCCTCAGCTCCGACAAGGCCGTCGACCGCACCTGGCGCGACCCCAACCTCGTCATCGCCATCGGCGGCCCCGCCACCGCGGCCGAGGGCGGCGGCTGGCTGGCGGGCCGCGACCCCGCCTCCGGACCGCGCGGCTGGGCGCTGCCGTCCCATGTCTACGGCGCCGCTTCGGGCGAGGGCGAGGCGGAACTGCTGCGCTCCTCCCAACTCGCCCGCCTGGGCCCGCGTGTGGGCGACCTCGTCTGGGACATCGGCTCGGGCAGCGGCGCCTTCGCCACCGAGGCCGCCCGCAGCGGGGCCGCCGTCATCGCCGTCGACCGCGACCCCGAGGCCTGCGGCCGTACGACCCTCGCCGCCCGCCGCTTCGGCGTCCAGCTGCAAGTGGTCCACGGCGCCGCCCCGCACGTTCTGGAGAACCTTCCCGAACCCGATGTCGTCCGCGTCGGCGGCGGGGGAGCGGCGGTCGTCTCCGCCGTCGCGGACCGCCGCCCCCAGCGCATCGTCACCCACGCGCTCACCCGCCCCGCCGCCGAACGCGTCGGACGCGACCTGACCGAGCACGGGTACGAGGTCCGCTGCGAGTTCGTCCAGTCCGTCGAACTCGATACAAGGGCCTGGACGGAGAGGGAACGGAGCGTCGCGTTCCTGCTCAGCGCGACGCTGCCCGAACGTTCCCTGTGATCCGGTTGTCGTACCGGCGCGGTAGGCTGGCCGACTGTCGTACCGCACTTCGACACCCGGCACTTCGTCGGTCAATGTCCTAAAAGCGCGCCCGGTTTGGGAGCGTGTGTGGTAAGGCGCAACGGGGAGGACGCGCAACGTGGCGCAGTCCACAGCGGACCGTCGCGGATCAAGCTGTCGCGACGGCGGGACGACCGGGACAATGGCCCTTCAATGGCTTTGTCGACATGCAGGCGGGTCGTCACGTGCCGCTGGGCACGCACGCTCGTTCTCCACAGTGGGGCGGTAGGTGCGCCGTTCCCGGGCCAGCTGGCATGGAGGCACTAACCGATGGGCGAGGGGTACGCATGACCGACACCGGCCAGGTCCCGGGCGAGGGACTGCCGGAGAGCGCAGGCATGGTGGAGCAGCCGGGCGTCCCCGCGCCGGGTGCGTACACCTACCTCTCCGAGACCGCCGCCGAGGACGAGGACCTCCTGCTGCCGGGCGCCCAGGGCGCGTGGGGCAACGAGATGCCGCCGCCCGCCCCCGAGCCCGTCGTCCAGGTCGTCCACGAGCCGGGCCCGCACGAGATGTCCGGCCGCGACAGCGGCGCGCACGACCTCAGCGCCGTCCGTACCCCCGTCGCGACGCCCGTCCCGCAGCCGCCGGTGGCCCGCCGCCCGCTGCACCTCGGCCCGCCGACCCCCGACGCCTCCGCCAGCCCGGTCCGCTCCCTCGCCGACCGGGGCCCGGCCGGCGCTCCCGTACCACCGGGCGCCGCACGCCACGCCGGTCCCTCCACCACCGGTCCGGAGTACCTCGACGGACCCCCGCAGCCCGTGTCGCAGTGGGTGGGTGCCCCCGCCCAGGCCACTCCCGCGCCGGGAGTCGGCGCAGGGGGAGCGGCTGCAGAAACGGTCGTTCCGCAGGAGGCGCACCTGTCCGTGGCCGTGGCCGAGGCGCCCCTGGCGGCGGAGGTTCCGCAGGGCGCGGCGGCCGAGGAGGAGATCCAGGACCCCGAGGCCCTCCACCAGGCGCAGGACGCCGCCTACGCCCTGGCCCAGGAGGCGGCGGCCGCGCAGTTCCGCACCCCGGAGGCGGTCGGGACGCCGGTCGCGGCACACCTCCAGGCCCCCGAGGCCACGGAAACGCCGGAGACGGTCGACGAGCAGCTCCCGGAGACGGCCGAAGCGCCGCCCGCCCATGTCGAGGCCCCGGTCGCCGATGCCGGCGTCACGGCCGCCGAGGTTCCGCATGCGGCCCAGGTGACGGCTGAGGCCGAGGCCCCGCAGTTGGCCGAGGCACCCAGAGTCGTCGAGCCCGCTCAGGTCCCGGAAGCCACCGAAGCACCGGCCGCCGACCAGCACCGGATCCCCGCCCCCGAGGCCGCCGTCGAGCCCACGGTGGCGGAGACGGCCGCAGCCGCGGCTGGGGCCGTCGAGGAGCCCGCGCAGGCTGCGCAGGCCGCGACGCCGCAGCCCGAGCCGGCCGCGATGACTCCCGAGGTCCAGGCTTCCGAGGTCCAGGCTCCCGAAGCCCAGATCGCCGAGGTCCCGGCCGGCGAGGAGACCGCCGCTGCCGCCGAGGCCGCACAGGCACCCGACGCGACACCTTTCCCCCCGGCCGCCCAGGACCCCGAGCCGATCGCGGCACAGACCGCCGACGAGACACAGGACGCCCCCCAGGCCGCTCCGGAGACGGAGGCCGCCGCCCCGGTCGACGCTTCCGCCGAGGACCGGTCCGCCGAGACGTCCGCGCCGTCGCAGCCCGAAGCCGCGACCGCCGACCCGGCGATGCCACCGGCCGAGGCAGCGGGCCCCGAGCAGGCCGCCACCGCTCCCGAGCAGCAGACGCCGACTGCCGTGACCGACGAGCCGGCTTCCACCGACGCACCGGACCCGCAGACCGCGACCGTCGCGCCGGACGAGGAGAACACCGCCGCGTCCTCGGCCGAGCAGACCGCCGAGCTCCCGCCGGACACGGCCCCGGACACCGCGCTCGCGCAGGACCCCGCGCAGGCGGCGCAGACCCCGGCCGCCGAGGAGCCCCAGCCGACGGAGACCGACCAGCCGGGGCCGCACCCCACGGGCCAGGACCCGCAGGTCACCGAGCCGGACGTGCCCGCCGCGAACACGGCGGACCAGGAACAGGGCCCGGCCCAGGGCCAGACCCAGGACCAGGACCCGAACCAGGACCAGGCCGTGGCGGCGCAGGCCGCCGTGACCGTCCCGCAGCCGGAGCCCGCGCAGCCCCTCACCTCCGACGCCATCGCCGAGCCGGGGGCCGCGGAAGCGGACGCGGCGGCCCAGCCGACCGACGACGCGGACGCCCAAGCCGCCGCCCCCGCCGACGAGTCGACCGGCGAGGTCCCGCCTCCCGCCGACCACGCCGAGCCCGTGGCCGACCCCGCGCCCGTGGACCCGGCCTCCGTGGGCCCCTCCGTCGCCGAGCCGCTCGCCGCAGACGCCCAGATGGCTCCGCCCTCCGGGATCGACGCCCCGCAGGGCGCCGTCATCCAGCCCCCGGCCGAGCCCGAGGCCGACGCCGCGGCCCTCGCAGTGAGCTCCCAGGAACCTGCGCCTGAGACCGAGGCCGACACCGACCGGTCGGCGGGACATCCCGCGCCCGCCGACGGCTCCGTGCCCACCGCCGCGCAGCCGGCCCCGCCCCAGGGGCTGGTGGTTCCGCCGCTCCCCGAGGACGGCACCCCGCCGCCCGCCGCTGCCGAGTTCCCGGCCGCCGAGGGACAGCCGGACGCGCCCGAGGGGCAGACGGAGACGGCTGCCGAGGGCGCGCCGGAGACGGAGGGCGAGCCCGTGGCCGCCAGGGTCCCCGCCCCCCGGGACTCCGAGGCCGAGACGATCGTCGTACCGCAGCCGCTCGCGGCGGCCGACGCCCACCCGGACGTCGTCCAGAACGCCGAGGACCTCGACACCAGGGCCGCCGGCCAGGAGGACGACGAGACGACGGCGCCGGAGACAGAAGCAGTGGAATCAGCAGCCGAAGAGAGCGCGGCCCCGGTGGACGAAGCACCCGAAGACGTGAGGGACGAAGTGCGGCAGCCCACCGGTCCGGCCGCGCCCCCCTACGACGACGCCGAGCGCGAGGCCGTCCTGAAGGTCATGCGGGAGCGCCGCGACATCCGTAACGGTTTCCGCGCCGACCCCATCCCGCACGACGTGCTGCTCCGTGTCCTGGAGGCCGCCCACACGGCCCCCTCCGTCGGCCACTCGCAGCCCTGGGACTTCGTGGTCATCCGGTCGGCCGAGACCCGCCGCACCATGCACGAACTCGCCCAGCGCCAGCGCGAGGCGTACGCCAAGTCGCTGCCCAAGGGCCGGGCGAAGCAGTTCAAGGAACTGAAGATCGAGGCGATCCTCGACACCCCGGTCAACATCGTCGTCACCGCCGACCCGACCCGCGGCGGCCGCCACACCCTGGGCCGCCACACCCAGCCGCAGATGGCGCCCTACTCCTCCGCGCTCGCGGTCGAGAACCTGTGGCTCGCGGCCCGCGCGGAGGGCCTGGGCGTCGGCTGGGTCAGCTTCTTCGACGAGCGCGAGATGGTCCGCACCCTCGGCCTGCCCGAACACCTGGAGGTCGTGGCGTACCTGTGCGTCGGGTACGTCGACGAGTTCCCCGAGGAGCCCGAGCTGATGCAGGCGGGCTGGGCCAAGCGCCGCCCGCTGTCCTGGGTCGTCCACGAGGAGACGTACGGCCGCCGCGCCCTGCCCGGCGCCGAGCCGCACGACCTCCTCGCCGAGACCGTCGCCGGGATCCGCCCGCTGGACGCCAAGGCGCTCGGCGAGGCGTGGGAACGGCAGAAGCGCATGACCAAGCCGGCCGGTGCCCTCGGCATGCTGGAGATCATCTCCGCCCAGCTGGCCGGGCTGTCCCGCCAGTGCCCGCCGCCGATCCCGGAGCCCGCGGCCGTCGCGATCTTCGCGGGCGACCACGGTGTCCACGCCCAGGGCGTCACCCCCTGGCCGCAGGAGGTGACGGCCCAGATGGTCGCCAACTTCCTCGGCGGGGGAGCGGTCTGCAACGCCTTCGCCGCCCAGGTGGGCGCCGAGGTCTGCGTCGTGGACGTGGGCGTGGCCAGCGACCTCCCGGCCACCCCGGGGCTGCTGCCGCGCAAGGTCCGCGCCGGCACGTCCGACATGACCACCGGCCCCGCGATGACCCGCGACGAGGCCAAGCACGCCATCGAGGTGGGCATCGAGACGGCCCGCGACCTGGTGGCGGCCGGCAACAAGGCGCTGCTCACGGGCGAGATGGGCATCGCCAACACCACGGCCTCCGCCGCCCTGATCGCCGTCTTCACCGGCGCCGACCCCTCCGAGGTCACCGGCCGGGGCACCGGCATCAACGACGAGACCCTCGCCCGCAAGACCGAGGTCGTCCGTCGTGCCATCGAACTCCACCAGCCGGACCCCGCCGACCCCATCGGCGTCCTGGCGGCCATCGGCGGCTTCGAACACGCCGCCATCGTCGGCCTGCTCCTCGGCGGCGCCTCCCTCCGTACGCCGGTGATCCTCGACGGCGTCAGCGCCGGCGCGGCCGCCCTGGTGGCCCGAGCCATCGCTCCCGAGGTCCTCGCCGCGTGCATCGCGGGCCACCGCAGTGCCGAGCCGGGCCATGTGGCCGCCCTCCAGAAACTGGGCCTGCGCCCCCTGGTCGACCTCGACCTCCGCCTCGGCGAGGGCACCGGCGCCCTCCTCGCCCTCCCGGTGGTCCAGAGCGCGGCACGAGCCATGCACGAGGTGGCGACGTTCGACTCGGCGGGGGTAACCGAGAAGTAGGAGAAGCAGGCAGGGGGTGGGCGCCGGGTTCCTCTCCGACCCGGGTCAGGCTGTGGGCAGTCGTTCCGCAGGGGCGATGGGGGCACCTCCCGTTCGAGCGAAGCCGAGAATGGGGGAGGGTGGGCACAGCCGCCCACCGGGCCGCACCCGGCCACGGTGCTCAGCCGACCACCTGCTGAGCCGCACCCCCCACCCGCCCCTTAGAATCCGCACGTCAGGGCGCTCCACAGCCGCAGCGCACCTCACCCGCACAGAGCCCCGCAGGGAGCCGCACCCTCATGGCCGAACACCCCGCCTACCCCGTGGGCCTCCGCCTCGCCGGACGCCGAGTGGTCGTCATCGGCGGCGGCCAGGTCGCCCAGCGCCGTCTGCCCGCCCTCATCGCGGCCGGCGCCGACATCGTCCTCGTCTCGCCGAGCGCGACACCCTCCGTGGAGGCGATGGTGGACGCGGGCGAGCTGACCTGGGAGAAGCGCCGGTACGCGGAGGGCGACCTCGCCGAGGCCTGGTACGTCCTGATCGCCACCGGCGACCCGGAGGCGAACGCCCGCGCGTCCGCCGAGGCGGAGCGCCACCGCATCTGGTGCGTGCGCTCCGACAGCGCCGAGGCGGCCACCGCCTGGACCCCGGCGACCGGCCACAGCGAGGGCGTCACGGTCGCCGTCCTCACCGCCCGCGCCGAGGGCCGCGACCCGCGCCACACCGCCGCCATCCGTGACGCGGTCGTCGAGGGCCTGCGCGACGGCACCCTCGTCGCCCCCCACCACCGCACCCGCACCCCCGGCGTCTCCCTCGTCGGCGGTGGTCCCGGTGACCCGGACCTGATCACCGTGCGCGGGCGCCGCCTCCTCGCCGAGGCCGATGTCGTCATCGCCGACCGCCTCGGCCCCCGCGACCTCCTCGCCGAACTCCCGCCCCACGTCGAGGTGATCGACGCGGCGAAGATCCCGTACGGCCGCTTCATGGCGCAGGAGGCCATCAACAACGCGCTGATCGAACACGCGAAGCAGGGCAAGTCGGTCGTCCGCCTCAAGGGCGGCGACCCCTACGTCTTCGGTCGCGGCATGGAGGAGCTCCAGGCCCTCGCCGAGGCCGGCATCCCGTGCACCGTCGTCCCCGGCATCTCCAGCTCGATCTCGGTCCCGAGCGCGGCCGGCATCCCGGTCACCCACCGGGGCGTCGCCCACGAGTTCACCGTGGTCAGCGGCCATGTGGCCCCCGACGACGAGCGCTCCCTGGTGGACTGGCCGGCCCTGGCACGCCTCACCGGCACCCTCGTGATCCTCATGGGCGTCGACAAGATCGGCCGGATCGCGGAGACCCTGGTGGCGAACGGCAAGTCCCCGGACACCCCGGTCGCCCTGATCCAGGAGGGCACCACGGCCGCCCAGCGCCGCGTCGACGCGACCCTCGCCACCGTCGCCGAGACCGTGCGGACGACAGAGGTCAAGCCGCCGGCGGTCATCGTCATCGGCGAGGTGGTGAAGGTGGGCCCGGGGACGCACGCGTAAGCCCCGGGAGACGCCCCCGGATCAAGGGGAGCGGAATTGTAACCACCGGTAACCCACCCGTCCCGAGCCGTTGGCACCACACCCAGGACAAGGCAGTATCACCCTGTGGCCGATCTCATCACCGTTGAGGACCCCGACGACCCGCGCCTGCGCGACTACACCGGCCTGACCGACGTGGAGCTGCGCCGCAGGCGCGAACCCGCCGAAGGCCTGTTCATCGCCGAGGGCGAGAAGGTCATCAGACGGGCCAAGGAAGCCGGCTACGAGATGCGCTCGATGCTGCTCTCCGCGAAGTGGGTCGACGTCATGCGGGACGTCATCGACGAACTCCCGGCCCCCGTCTACGCGGTCAGCCCCGAGCTCGCCGAACAGGTCACCGGCTACCACGTGCACCGGGGCGCCCTCGCCTCCATGCAGCGCAAACCGCTACCGACCGCCGACCAGCTCCTGGGGGCCGCCCGCCGGGTCGTGATCATGGAGTCGGTCAACGACCACACCAACATCGGCGCGATCTTCCGCTCCGCCGCCGCCCTCGGCATGGACGCGGTCCTGCTCTCCCCGGACTGCGCCGACCCGCTCTACCGCCGTAGCGTCAAGGTCTCCATGGGTGCGGTCTTCTCGGTTCCGTACGCCCGTCTCGACACCTGGCCCAAGGGCCTCGACGCCGTGCGCGACGCCGGTTTCACCCTTCTCGCCCTCACCCCGGACGAGAAGGCGAAGTCCCTGGACGAGGCCGCCCCGCACCGCATGGAGCGTGTGGCCCTCATGCTGGGCGCCGAGGGCGACGGCCTCTCCACCAAGGCTCTGATGTCCGCCGACGAATGGGTCCGCATCCCGATGGCCCACGGCGTCGACTCCCTCAACGTGGGCGCGGCGGCGGCGGTCGCCTTCTACGCGGTGGCGACGGGCCGCCCACACCCGGCCTCGTAAGGGGCGCGGGGAGCTGCGCGACCAGCCCCCACGCACCCGCGGCGAGCAACCGAAAGCAGCCCGAGCTCTGTCTTCCGACCGCCCGGAGCACCTCTCAACTGCCGCCCGACTCCACAACCGCCCGCTCGGACCGGAGGCCGTCGTCCCCGAGCCCCCGCGACGGCCCCTGACACCCTTGGGCCGTGGCGATCCCGAGCGCGGCCAGCAACGTCACCACGACGAAGACGACGAGCCGCTGCCGGAGCAACCGGGGATTGGCGGGCCGCCGACCGGTCCCGTTGGTACGCGGCCCCGGCCTCCCCGCACCACTGCGCGGCGCGGGCCGCTTCCCCGACCCGGCGGTGTTGCGCGACGGCACGGGCCGCGCCCCCGACCGCGAGCCGCCACCGGTGCGTGAACCGCCACCCCCGCCCGTCCGGGAGCCACCCCCGGTCCGCGGCGACGGCGAACCCGCCGCACCCGGCTGCGCCCGACGGGTCTCCGGCGGCTGCCGCAACGTCCGCTGGTCGACGTACTGCTCCGCGAGCCGCCCCGAGGGCCGGTCCGGATCGCCGCGCGGCGCGGGCGGGCGGACATCGGCCAGCCCCTGCGCCTCGCGTGCGGCGATCTCCTTGAGCCGCAGCGACAGTTGCAGGGTGCTGGGCCGCTCGTCCGGGTCCTTCGCCAGACAGGCGCGGACCAGCGGGGCGAGCGCGTCGGGCACCCCGCGCAGCTGCGGTTCCTCGTGCACCACCCGGTAGAGCATGACCTCCGAACTGCCGTGTCCGAAGGGCGAGTCGGAGGTCGCCGCGTACGCGAGGGTGGCCCCTAGGGAAAAGACGTCCGTGGCCGGTGTGACCGCGGCCCCGCGCACCTGCTCGGGCGCGAGGAACCCGGGCGACCCCACGGCCGTGCCGACATGGGTCAGAGTGGACGCCCCGGTCGCCCAGGCGATGCCGAAGTCGATGATCCGCGGCCCCTTCGGGGACAGCAGGATGTTGGACGGCTTCAGATCCCGGTGCACGACCCCGGCCTCGTGCACGGCCACGAGCCCCTCGGAGAGAGCGGCACCTACGGCGGCCACGTCGGCGGCCGACATGGGCCCCTCCTCGGCGACCTTGTCGTGCAGCGACGGCCCCGGCACGTACTGCGTGGCGAACCACGGACGGTCCGCCTCCAGATCGGCGGCGACCAGCCGGGCGGTGCACCCGCCCCTGATCCGCCGCGCCGCCGACACCTCGCGCGCGAACCGCGATCGGAACTCCTGGTCCTCCGCCAGATCCGGCCGGATCACCTTGAGCGCGACGCGCTGTCCACGCCGGTCGGATCCCAGGTAGACGACGCCCATTCCGCCCGCGCCGAGCCGTCTGTGGATCCTGAACGAGCCGACGACGCGCGGGTCCTCGCGCCTCAGGCGCATCATCGCCATGTTCATCCCCGCTGCCCGTTCCGTCTGACGAGCCACAGCTTACGTTTCCACGGCCGGGCGTGCGCAGAGGCCGCGCCCTCACGACCCGATCGATTGTCAGTGCCGGGTGGGAAACTTGAAGGGTGGTCAGGGAACAGGAGTTCGGGCCGGTGTTGGGCTGCCTGTGATCCCAACCACCCACCACAGAAGGGGGATTGAACCCGTGAAGGGTGACCGTGTGGAGATAGTCGTCGACGCCGGGGACACGACGCGCACCTACGAGGTGATCGCGAGCAGGGCGGGCCGCCGGGTGGAGACGGCGGTGCGCCGAGGTGTAGTGGAAGTGAGCGAAGTCACCCGCAATGGATCGGTGGTACGCACGGCCAGGTTCATGGCGAACAGGGTCCTGGCCCTGGTCGAGCAGCCGGTGCCCCGGGAGGACGGCTCGGAGCGAACGGCGTGACGACCGAGTGACAACAGGGGGCAGACCGGACGTCCCTTCCGGGAAGACCCCGAGACCTAGGACCCCGTCTCCACCCTGGGGAGTACATCGCAGGTCACCGCTCATCCTCGGGGAGGCCCGGCAATCGGTACGAGGGCATGACGACCCGGACGGGCCGCGCGCCTAGATTTGAGGTCAAGCGGCGGGTGCAGCACTCGTCCCCCGAGGTCAGACACCCGCCGCTGCCAACGACAGAGCAAGACCTACGAGAAGTCAGAGGAGGGACCATGGCCCACACGGCACCGCGGACCGCGATCCGCACACGGGAGCGCAGGGTGTTCACCGCCGACCGCCGCGCGGGTCGTCGCCACCCCTTGGTCGCGACCGCGATGGTCCTCCCCCTGGCGGCCCTGCTCGTGTACGCCTTCGGCGGCTGGGAAGCAGTGGTCACACAAGCGTCGTCCGTGGGTGTGATGCTGGGGCGCTGAGCGGCGACCCCAGGCCCGGAAGAGCGGTCCGGGCGGGGACATCCACCCATGAAACCCCGTGGGGACGGGGGTGCGGCGGACGGCAAATAGACGCCCGCGCAGCTGGGGAGCTGCGCGGGCGTTGTCCTGCCCAAAACCAACCCCCGCCGCGCTCCACCCCACCCCCCACCCCCCTGCGCCCACCCGTGCCGCTGGGGCGGCACGGGTGGGCGCAGGCGGCGCCTCGTGACCGCCGAGCAGCGGGCCCCCGGCCCGCCCCACCACCCCGCACCCGGACGTACGCTCACCCGCAGCGCCGTACGACATCCGCAGGGGGACCCATGACCGCCACAGCCGACGCCGACGCCGACGTACTCCCCGCCCTCAGGGCCAAGGTGCGACGCACGGCCCACCCCCACCCCACCCCCTGCGCCCACCCCGACACGGTCCTCGCGGCACGCGCCGACGGCACGGTCGTCCGCCACGCGAACACCGTCGCCAAGGCCCACGCACCCGACACCGACCCCACCCGGCTGGCCCTCAGTCTGACCGTCGCCGCCTCCCACCCGGACACCCTCCTGGCGCCCCTCGACCCCACCCCCACCCCCCTCCACGGCCGCCTCGTCACGTTCTGGCCGTACGGCACCCCAGTCGACCCCGACACCCCGGAGGCCGCCCCGTGGGAGGAGGCGGCCATCCTCCTCGCCCGCCTCCACCGGCAGACCCCACCCCCGGGCCTGCCGCCCATGCGCGGCCCGGCCAAGGCCGCCCGGGCCATCGCCCGCCTCGAAGCCACGGCACCCCACCACCCCGCCACGCCATCGATCCTCCGCGCCTGGCGCACCCTCCCCGCCTGGGCCAGGAACGAGGCACCCATGCCGGACACGACCACCCTCTGCCACGGCGATCTGCACCTAGGGCAACTGGTCCGCCACCCCGCGACCACCGGCCCCTGGCGCCTCATCGACGTCGACGACCTGGGCGTGGGCGTCCCCGCCTGGGACCTCGCCCGCCCGGCGGCCTGGTTCGCCTGCGGCCTCCTGCACCCCGACGAATGGACCCGCTTCCTCACCGCGTACCAGCGTGCCGGCGGCCCCGCGGTCCCCCCGCACGGCGACCCCTGGCCCTCACTGGACGTACCGGCCCGCGCACTGACCGTGCAGACCGCGGCCCTGGCGATCGCGAAGTCCACCGCTGCCGGTCACCCCCTCGACGACGCGCAGCAGTCCGTTGTGGATGGATGTGACCGAATGGGAAGCATCCCGCCGGAGTTGGTGGAGCCTTTCCCGAAGTAGGGTGCAACCGACCGTAGCCGGACAGTGTCTGTCCTGGCGTAACGCGAAGCAGCACCGAACGGCGAGGAGTTGAGCCGAACCATGCACATGCAGTGTCCGAAGTGCCATGCGCCGATGCACACCTACAACCGCAGTGGCGTCCAGATCGAGCAGTGCAGCGGCTGTCGCGGGATCTTCCTCGACTACGGCGAGCTGGAGGCGCTGACCCGCCTGGAGGGGCAGTGGGCCGGTGGCCCGGGCGTCCCCCCGCCGCCTGCCGCTCCGCAGTACCCGGCGGGTGGCGGCCACAACGCCCCGGCCTGGGGCGCCCCGCACGGCGGTCACCATGGTGGGCACCACGGCGGCCACCACGGGGGTCACCACAACCGAGGCTTCGGCCACATGCTGTTCTCCAGCTGAGGCGCGCGGGGCGCACCCGCGCCCCGCGCTCGCACGACGAAGCCCCCGGCCGTACGAGACGGCCGGGGGCTCGGTGTGTGTGGACGATACTGGGATTGAACCAGTGACCTCTTCCGTGTCAGGGAAGCGCTCTCCCGCTGAGCTAATCGTCCTCGGGATCACAGCCGGGGCTGTGGATCTTGCGTGCGCGATACTGGGATTGAACCAGTGACCTCTTCCGTGTCAGGGAAGCGCTCTCCCGCTGAGCTAATCGCGCGGGGCGAAGCCGTACGGCTCCAGAGGCCGACAGGCCTCAGTGGACGATACTGGGATTGAACCAGTGACCTCTTCCGTGTCAGGGAAGCGCTCTCCCGCTGAGCTAATCGTCCTTGGAGGTGGAGACGGGATTTGAACCCGTGTAGACGGCTTTGCAGGCCGTTGCCTCGCCTCTCGGCCACTCCACCAGGAGTGCGGGGGTTCGTGAAGATCCCCCGCGTTCCTGCGAGCGGACGACCAGGTTCGAACTGGCGACCTCAACCTTGGCAAGGTTGCGCTCTACCAACTGAGCTACGTCCGCTTGTCGTTTCCGTTTCGCTTCCGCGTCCCGGCGACGAGTTGAACTCTAGCGGATTCCGGGGCCAGTACAAAAACGCGTTTGTGCAGCGTGCTGCGCTGCGTCCAGTCCGGGACCCGGCCGGGCCCGCCCGCGAGGCACCCGTCCTAGACTCGACTGCGTGCCCGACCTCCCTCCGCTCGCCCGCTTCGGCAACCTCGTGGCCACCGGTCTCACCGATGTGACCAGCGACGCCGCCGCCCTGGACTCCTCCGGCTTCTGGGCCGTCTGCGCGGACTACGAGGGTGGTCTGGTGTGCGCGCGCTTCAGTGACGTACGTCGCGCGCCCGCGCCCGCCCCCGTGCGGGGAGAGTGGCACGGCCCGCGCGTCGACGACTGGACGTCCTCGCTCGACCGCGCCGCGTACACGGCGGGTGTACGCCGGATCCGTGAGCACATCGCCGCCGGCGAGGTGTACCAGGCGAACCTCTGCCGGGTGCTGTCGGCGCCCGTCGCACCGGACGCCGACGTGGACGCCCTGACCGCGCTGCTGGCCCGCGGCAACCCGGCCCCCTTCGCAGGAACGATTCGCCTCCCGGCGCACGGCGTCGAGATCGCCACCGCCTCCCCCGAACTCTTCCTGCGCCGTGACGGCAAGCTCGTCGAATCCGGTCCGATCAAGGGCACCGGAGCCACCGAGGCGGACCTCCTGGAGAAGGACTACGCCGAGAACGTCATGATCGTCGACCTCGTCCGCAACGACATCGGGCAGGTCTGCGCCACCGGCACCGTCACCGTCCCCGACCTCTGCGTCGTCGAGAAGCACCCGGGACTGGTGCACCTGGTGTCGTTGGTGCGCGGTGAACTGCGCGAGCACGCGGGATGGCCCGAACTGCTCGCCGCCGCCTTCCCACCCGGCTCCGTGACCGGGGCGCCCAAGTCGAGCGCCCTGCGGATCATCGACACCCTGGAGACGGCCCCGCGCGGCCCTTACTGCGGGGGAGTCGGCTGGGTCGACGCCGACCGGGGCACCGCCGAGCTGGCCGTCGGCATCCGCACCTTCTGGATCGACCGGGCGGCGGGCGAGCTGCGCTTCGGCACCGGCGCGGGCATCACCTGGGGGTCGGACCCCGAGGCGGAGTGGCGCGAGACCGAGCTGAAGGCCGCCCGGCTGCTCGCGGTAGCGTCGGGGACGTACGAGGCGAGTGGGAGGACCCTTACGTGAAGATCTGGCTCGACGGCGGACTGCAGGACACCGACTCCGCCCGTGTCTCCGTCCTCGACCACGGACTGACCGTGGGCGACGGCGTCTTCGAGACCGTGAAGGTGGTCGGGGGCCGGCCGTTCGCGCTGACCCGCCACCTCGACCGGCTGGCCCTCTCGGCACGCGGACTCGGCCTGCCCGAGCCCGACCTCGACGAGGTGCGCCGCGCCTGCTCCGCCGTCCTGGAGGCCGAACCGGTCGCGCTCGGCCGGCTGCGCATCACCTACACCGGCGGCCTCTCCCCGCTCGGCTCCGACCGCGGCGACCACGGCCCGACGCTCGTCGTCGCCCTCGGGGAGACCGCCCGGCGGGCCGACTCCACCGCCGCGATCACCGTCCCGTGGACCCGCAACGAGCGCGGCGCCCTCACCGGCCTGAAGACCACCTCGTACGCCGAGAACGTCGTCGCCCTCGCCCGCGCCCACGAACAGGGCGCCACCGAGGCGCTGTTCGCCAACACGGTGGGGCAGCTCTGCGAGGGCACGGGCTCCAACGTCTTCGTCGTCCTCGACGGGGAGCTCCACACACCGCCGGTCGCCTCCGGCTGCCTCGCGGGCATCACCCGCGCCCTCGTCGTCGAGTGGACCGGCGCCCGCGAGACGGACCTGCCGCTGGACGTCCTGGACCGCGCCGACGAGATCTTCCTGACGTCGAGCCTGCGCGACGTGCAGGCGGTGCACCGTGTCGACGCCCGCGAGCTGTCGGCCGCCCCGGGCCCGGTGACGGCCAAGGCGATGCGCGTCTTCGACGAGCGGTCCGGCGACGACCTGGATCCGTGATCCGGACCCGTCGAGGCGGCCCCGAGAATGCTGACGATATTCGGCGGACTCCATGCGCCGCGGCGGGTAGAACACCCCTGATGACCACCACCCTGCGGCCCATCGAGCCGCTTCAGCAGGCCGCCGACGGGACGCGCTCACGTCGTTACCAGGTATGTGTCAACAGCCGTCCCGTCGGCGAGATACACCTCGGCACGCGCCCCGATCCCGGATCCACGGCCGCGTGCATCCTGGACCTGCGCATCGACGAACCGGACCGTCGGCGGGGCCGGGCCACCGTGGCGGCGCTCGCCGCCGAGGAGGTGGCCCGCGGCTGGGGCTGCCGCCGGATCGAGGTGTCCGTACCGGCCGGGGCCGAGCCCGCCCTGCGGCTGGTCCAGACGCTCGGGTACGTCCTGCGCAACCGGAACATGAGCAAGGCCCTCGGCGGCACCCCGCCCGAACTGCCCGAGGGCAGCAGGGGCAGGCCCATGACGGAGGCCGAGTACGGGCCCTGGAAGGAAGCCGGGCTGGAGGGCTACGCCCAGGACTGGATCGCCCGTGGCATGCCCGAGGCGGAGGCGTACGCGAAGGCCGCCCTGGACTACGAGCGCTGTCTCCCGCAGGGCGTGGCCTCCGCGAACAACCTGTGCAGCGTGCTGGAGCACGAGGGCACGAGGGTCGGCACCCTGTGGCTGTGGCTGACCGACGACCGGGCCTTCGTGTACGACGTCGAGGCGGACGCCGCCCACCGGGGCCGGGGCCACGGCCGCACACTGATGCTGCTGGCCGAGGCCCAGGCGATAGCGGCTGGTAAGCCCGCGATCGGGCTCAACGTCTTCGCGGGCAACTTCCGGGCCGAATGCCTCTACGATTCCCTCGGCTACGAGACGACCAGCCACCACCTCTCCAAGCCGCTGCTCTGAACGGTCCTGGGGCACATGGGTCCCGGCCCGGCAATGGGGGGAGCGTTGCCCCGGCTGGCGGCCCTCCAGGGCGCGTGCCCCCCGAAAGCGGGCCGCCTGGATCACGGGCGCCCCGCCGGCGGACGGCGGTGCTCAGGCGCTCTCGGCCAGCAGCCGGTCGGCGATCTCCTCGATGCGCTCGCGCAGCCCCTCCTGGCTCTTGCCACCGTCGAGACGCTCGCCGCCGATGACGTACGTGGGCGTGCCCGTCACGCCGATCGCCTTGCCCTCGGCCTGGTCGGCGTCGACGATCAGGATGTGTCGGCCGTCGATCAGCGCCGTGTCGAACTCCTCGGCGTCCAGACCGAGTTCACGGGCCGCCTCGACCAGGAACGGCTCTCCGGCCCGGCCCAGCTCCTCGACCCGGCCGAGCACCGCCTCGACGTAGGGCCACGCCTGCCCCTGTTCCGCGGCCTCCTCGGCCGCCTGCGCGGCGGCGAAGGCGTGCTTGTGCTTCTCCAGCGGGAAGTGCCGCAGCCGTACGTCGAGCCGGTCGCCGTAGCGGGCCCGCAGCGCGCGGATGTCGTCGAGGGCGCTGCGGCAGTCGGGACACTGGAGTTCGCACCAGACGTCCAGGACGACGGCGGACGGCACGGGGGAGGAGTCGCTCATGGGATCAGTCTCCCAGCTTCCGGGCCCGCGCCGGACGTGGCCACGGTCGCGGCCCGGGCGTGAACACCGACCCCGAGACGACCCGGAGATGTCCCTGAGGTCTCCCCGGACCATGGCATATCGGACGCCTGGCGGTGCAGGATGGAAGGGACGCAACGCGAACGCCCGACCGAGCACTGCCTGGAGGACCGGATGATTGCCGAGACAGTCTGCGCCGCCGTCTCAGCGGCGGGCCTGGGCATCGCCGCGATCACGGCGTATCGGAAGCGGTTCCTCCGGGCGGCCCGTATCGCCGCCTACTCGCTCGTTCCGCTCGGCCTGGTGATGACCGGAGTCGTCGAGTGGCTGGCCGACACCGCGTTCAGCCCCACCGCGTGGGCCGGCTTCGGTGTGCTCGGCGCCGCCTGGTTCCTGTTCATGACCACCCGCGCCGTGGAGCGGCGCCGCGGGGTGACTGGCAAGGAGCGCAAGGAGGCCAAGGCGTCCCGTACGGAGGCGATAGCCCCGACGGCCTCGGCGCCCTCGCTCGGCCAGGGCGCCCGGCCGGCGGCGCGCCCGGCGGCGACCCCTCGGGCGGCGGGTTCCGGTGCGTCCGGCGCGGACGACTTCAGCGACATCGAGGCGATCCTGAAGAAGCACGGCATCTGACCACGGCGGCACCGCCTCCGACCCTTGTGAAGGGGTGCGGACTGAAACGACACAGAAGGTCGGGCAGCGGCGCCGAAGTGATCACGTTCGCTCCGTACATTGTGGATATTGGCGAACTCTCCGTCATTCCGGGTTGGTTGATCGCGCGGAGGGTCTCCGCTGCGTCATCATCGCGGCGAGATGCTGGACACAACACAGAGCGACACCGCCGCCCCGCCCGAGGAGCGACGAGGTTGTCTCTTCGCGCTCTCCCAGCCACCGCTGATGATCTTCCTAGCGGTGATCGGCTGCCTGCTGCTCATGGCGTCACTGCACGACCTGCTGATGCTGTGAGCTGTAAACGGAGCCCCTGACGTCACCCGTCGAGGGCTCCGTCAGCCCCCGTACGCGCACCCGGGCCGAGGGCCGGCGATCCGCTCAGCCCGCCGCCTCCTTGCGGCGTGCCCGGTAGGCGGCCACATGCAGGCGGTTTCCGCAGGTACGGCTGTCGCAGTAGCGGCGCGAGCGGTTGCGGGAGAGGTCCACGAAAGCCCGTCTGCAGTCGGGCGCCTCGCAGCGGCGCAGCCGCTCCTGTTCCCCGGCGACCACGAAGAAGGCGAGCGCCATGCCGCAGTCGGCGGCGAGGTGGTCGGCCAGCGACGCGCCGGGGGCGAAGTAGTGCACATGCCAGTCGTAGCCGTCGTGGTCGGTGAGCCGGGGCGTGGTGCCCGCGGCGGCGATCAGTTCGTTGATGACGGCGGCGGCCGAGGCCGGGTCGGAGGCCGCGAAGACCTCCGCGAACCGGCCACGGATCCTGCGCACGGCCGCGAGGTCGAGCTCCGTCAGCACTCCGACCTCGCTGACCTCGTGGTTTCGTACGAAGTCGGCGAGCGCCGCGACGGTCGCGAGCCCGTCGGTCGCCGTGTCGTTCTCCGGCACGGTGTTCACCAGATCGACCACGGCGTCGAGGGAACACCGGGTGTCGTGGGTGATCAGCACGTTTCGCTCCCTGGCCTGCGAGGGTCGGGCGGGCGCCCGCCGATGCTGGCCGATGGTAATGGTTCGGCGGGCGGCGGGCCGGTGTGGACCGTACTGGAGCTCCCTGGAGGACCCCTGGTACGAGCGGAACGGGCCAGGGTCGCGAATCGTGCCCGGTTCGCCTGTTCGCCGGTTCGTGCGGCCACGACACGGCGACGCCGCCGCGCGGAGATCCGCGACGACGGCGTCGATGGGTCGGCCTGAAGCCGTATTCGGTTGTACGGGCCCGAGCCGTCTCCCCGAGTGGACGGCGCCGGGCGGCTCTGGGGCCCTCGGCCCTAGCTTTCCGCCAGGATGTGCGAGAGCTCCTGATCGAGGTCGAAGTGCCGGTGTTCCGTGCCGGGCGGCACGGCGGCGTCTGTGCGCTTCAGGAAGGACTCCAGGGCCCGCGCCGGGGCTTCGAGGAGGGCTTCGCCCTCCGGGGAGCTCAGGGCGATGCACACGACGCCCTGGCCGTGACTGCGCGACGGCCAGACACGGACGTCACCGGTGCCGGTGGGCCGGTGCAGCCCCTCGGCGAGGAGGTCGCGGGCGAACACCCATTCGACGGTTTCCTCTGCTCCGGTGTGGAAGGTGGCGTGCACGGCGTAGGGATCGGCCGTGTCATACCGCAGTCCCGCGGGAACGGGCAGTGAGGACTCGCTCGACACAACGAGGCGCAGGTGCAGCTCGCAGCTGACCGTGGTGTTCATAAGCGCCAAGGCCTTTCGCTCAGTGTGCGCTCGGGGATTCGCACGTCGGCGAAATCGACATGCCACCTACGGTGCCGTTGTAAACCCCTCTGGGAGTTTTGCGTCGCTTTTGGTAGCTCATCCGGCCGAGACCGTCTTCTGTCGGTACGACCATTCCGGTGACCGGTTTCTCTCCGGTAGGGTTTGGCCGTATGGACACGGGGAGTTACGGACCGAGGGAGGCCGCCCTGGCGGCCGACGGAACGAAGAGTGACATCGACGTAGCGAACAGTGAGGCCGGTGTGGCCAAGAACGAAGCGCCGCTCGGATCCCGCGCGCCGGAATTCATCAGAGCGCGGCGGATGCTGCACCTGAGCTGGCAGGTGGCCATCTTCGTCGTCGGTCTGGCGGTGGTGGTCGCGGGCGTGATCATGCTTCCGCTTCCCGGTCCCGGCTGGGTCGTGATCTTCGCGGGCATGGCGATCTGGGCGACGGAATTCGTCTGGGCCCAGCTGGTGCTCCGCTGGACCAAGCGGAAGGTCACCGAGGCCACGCAGCGCGCGCTCGACCCCAAGGTGCGACGCCGCAACATCATTCTGACCTCGATCGGCCTGGTGATCGTGGCCGGCCTCGTCGGTTTCTACGTCTGGAAGTTCGGCTTCGAGATGCCCTGGAACATCAAGAACCAGTGAGCCCCGCCGGGGCGGCAGCGGGATTCCAGGTGTGGTCGGAGGCACCCCCTGACATGGGGTAATGTTCTTCCTGCGTCCGGGCGATTAGCTCAGTGGGAGAGCGCTTCGTTCACACCGAAGAGGTCACTGGTTCGAACCCAGTATCGCCCACCGGATGATGGCGACCCGGTCCACGGAAACGTGGGCCGGGTCGTTTTTCGTGGTGGCGCCGTGGGGTGCGCGGTGTGCTGCCCGGAGCGTCCGGTCCGCGGAGGGCCGGGTGCCGCGAGAGGCGGGCCGGCGGTCGCGCGCGGCCTCGGGGGCGCCTTGGGCACTTCGGCAGTTGGCCGAACTCCGGTGCTTCCGCGTCCTCGCGCGGTACTCGTGCTCGGACGGCCAGCCGTGCTTCGCAGGCGGTGCTGGGACAGGGGGCGGGCCGCGCCCCGCTGACTCCTTTCAGCTTCGTCCGTCAGCCGCGTGACGGCCCTCTTCGCGTTCGACCCGCCGACCACAACTCGCCCACCTGCGCTTTCAGTTGAGCGGCCGTCATCTGCGGGGCCGCAGCGCCGGGCGCGTCGCCGACTCCGCTTTCCATCAATTCCTGTCCGAATCATTGACGTCTCCTGAGGGGCTCCGTACCTTGTGCCAGCAAGCGCTTACTTGAAACGATTCATGGCGCGGGACGCAACGTCGCGGGGAGGCTCAACCATGCAGCAAAACAGGAACGTTGAGAGGCGGACGGTCCTCAAGGCGGCCGGAGCCTCACTGGCCGTCGCGGGGCTGGGGGCGACGGCCACGGCTTGTGGCGGCGACAGTGGCGCGGGGGACGGGACGGTGACGATCCGTTACGCGTGGTGGGGCGCCGAGGACCGCGCGGAGCGCATCAAGAAGAGCATCGCGCTTTTCGAGAAGAAGTACCCGAAGATCAAGGTGAAGACGGACTTCCAGCCGTACCTCGACTTCTGGAAGAAGTTCAACACCCAGGCCTCCGGTGGAAATCCGCCGGATGTGTTCCAGAATGCCATCGGTTTCCTCCGGAAATATGACGCCAAGAATGTGCTGCTCGATCTCGGCCCACAGGTCGAGGCGGGCAATCTCTCCCTCGACGGCTTCAGAGCCGGCCTGGAGAAGTTCGGCGAGGTCGACGGAAAGCTGCTCGGCATCCCGGTCGGGTCCAACTCGATGGCCCTGGTGATCGACAAGCCCGTCTACACCAAGTCCGGCGTCAAGCCCGAGCAGGGGTGGACCTGGGACGACTTCGACGCGGCGATGAAGAAGATCCGCGACAAGGCTGGGCGCGCCGGAGACAGCGGCATGTACGGGGTGATGTACCTCTACGACCTCTACCTGCGCCAGAACGGCAAGGCGTTCTTCACCGAGGACGGGCTCGGCTTCACCGAGGCGGACCTGAAGGCCTGGTGGTCGAAGGCGGAGAAGGGCATCGAGGAGGGCCTCTTCGCCGACCCCAAGAAGGTCGCGCAGATCAAGCCCAAGTCGGCGGTTGCCGCGGAGCTCGCCGCCGGTGAGTTCACCTGGGACAACTTCACCGTCCGCTACACCTCCGAGGGCAAGAGCGAATACGGTCTGGCGCCCATCCCGACCACCGACGGCAAGAAGACCGGCCAGTACCTCGGTTCCCTCATGCTCAGCGCGTCCAAGGGCACGCAGCACCCCAAGGAGGTCGCGCAGTTCATCGACTTCATGGTGCACGAGCCCGAGGTCGCCAAGATCATGGGCTATGACCGCGGGGTGCCCGCGACGCAGGCCCAGTACGACGCGTTCCAGCCGACCGACCCGGTCAACAAGGCCATCGCCGAGTACGAGGCGTCCCTCGTCTCGGCGGGCGTGCTGGAGCCCATCACCCCGCACCCGAACGGCGCGGACATCTGCGAGGCGGCCTTCCTGCGCATCGGTGAGGAACTCGGTCTCGGCACGCGCTCGGTCGACGACGCCGTCAAGCAGTTCTTCACCGAGTCGAAGACGGCTCTCGGCACCTGATGGGAACCACCGTGACGCACGCCCCTGCGACGGAGGGCCTGTCCGAGGACGAGCGCTCCGAGCCGCGGCAGAGTCCGGCCGACACCCCGAGCCCCGCCGCACTCAAGCGGCGGGGCCGCCGGGAGAACCTGGCCGGCTATCTCTTCATGTCCCCGTGGATCGCCGGATTCCTGCTGCTCACGGCAGGTCCGATGGTCGCTTCGCTCTACTTCGCGTTCACCGACTACAACCTGTTCGACGCGCCCAAGTGGATCGGCCTGGACAACTTCTCCGAGATGTTCGCCGACCCGCGCTGGCGTCACTCGGTGCGGGTGACGCTGTGGTACGTCGTCGTCGGCACCCCGCTCAAGCTGCTGCTGGCCCTCGGCGTGGCGTTGCTGCTGGCCCAGAAGCGGCGTGGGCAGGCCTTCTACCGGGCCGCCTTCTACGCGCCGTCGCTGATCGGGGCCAGCGTCTCCATCGCGATCGTCTGGAAGGCGATCTTCTCCGACGGCGCGATCGTCGACCGTACGCAGAAGATCTTCGGGATCGACGTCGGCGGCTGGACCGGAGACCCGGAACTGATCATCTACAGCCTGGTGGCGCTCACCGTCTGGCAGTTCGGCGCTCCCATGGTCATCTTCCTCGCCGGGCTCAAGCAGGTGCCGCGTGAGCTGTACGAGGCCGCCGAGGTCGACGGGGCGGGCCAGTGGCGGCGGTTCTGGAACATCACCCTGCCGATGATCTCCCCGGTCCTCTTCTTCAACGTCCTGCTGGAGACGATCCACTCGTTCCAGATCTTCAGCTCGGCGTACATCGTCGGCGGCGGCGCCGGCGGCAACGCCTGTGGTCCTGCGGACGGTTCGATGGTCTATACCTGCTATCTCTACGTCCAGGGCTTCGAGAACAGCCGCATGGGTCTGGCCTCCGCCATGGCGTGGCTGCTGCTGATCGCGGTCGCCCTGGTGACAGCGGTGCTGTTCTGGTCCCAGAAGCGCTGGGTGCACTACGAGGAGGGTGCCTGATGAGCGCACAGGCCACCGAGATCACCCCGGCCCCGGCACCGTCAGGGCGGGCGAACGCCCTGCGGCGCAGACTGCCCGGTTCCCTGGCCTGGCACATCGGGTCGCTCGCACTCCTCGCCGTGATCCTCTATCCCGTGATCTGGGTCGTCGGCGGCTCGTTCAAGAAGAGCGAGGACATCGTCGGCAGTCTGGATCTGCTGCCGACCGACCCGATCATCGCCAACTACACCCGGCTCTCCGACGGCATCGCCGACATCCCGATCTCCACCTTCTTCCTCAACTCGGTCGTGCTCGCGCTCGGCTCGGTGGTCGGGATCCTGGTGTCCTGCTCGCTGACCGCGTACGCCTTCGCGAAGATCAAGTTCGCGGGCCGCAACCTGCTCTTCACGCTGATGATCGGCACGCTCCTGCTGCCGTACCACGTCCTGCTCATCCCGCAGTACGTGCTGTTCCGCAACATGGAGATGATCAACAGCTACACCCCGCTGCTGCTGCCGAAGTACCTGGCCACGGAGGCGTTCTTCGTCTTCCTGATGGTGCAGTTCATGCGGAACCTGCCCAAGGAGCTCGACGAGGCGGCCCGGCTCGACGGGTGCGGGCACTTCCGGATCTACTGGTCGATCGTGCTGCCGCTGTCCCGGCCCGCGCTCATCACCAGCGCGATCTTCACGTTCATCAACTCCTGGAACGACTTCATGGGACCGTTGATCTACCTGAACGAGCCGGACAAGTACACGGTCTCGCTCGGTCTGAAGATGTTCGTGGACCAGGACGGCGTGGCCAACTACGGCGGCATGATCGCGATGTCGCTGGTGGCCCTGCTGCCGGTGCTCGCCTTCTTCCTCGCCTTCCAGCGCTATCTGATCGACGGTATGGCCACGTCCGGTCTGAAGGGCTGAGGTGAAGCCGACCATGGCCCTCGCCCGCACCCGCAGTCGTACCCGCGACCGCGCCAAGTCGGCCGCGCCCCGTGAGGAGTCCCCGCTCGCCGAACGGTTCGCGCTGTTCGCCGAGTGTCTGCTCACGGGGGTGTGGATCGCGCTGGCCGCGCTGCCGCTGGTGACGTACCCCGCCGCGTTCGCCGCGGGCTCCCGGCACCTGCGACGCCGTACGGCCCATGTGGGCGGCGGGTGGCGGGAGTTCGTGGCCGACTTCCGGGCGGCGGTGCGCGGCGGCTGGGTCGTCGGGCTCGTCGGCTGGGTGGCGCTGGCTGCGGTCTGGGTGGATGTCCAGGCCGTACGCGCCGGTCTCCCGGGCGGGCCGTTGGTCGGCGCGATCGGGGTCCTCGCGCTGATCGGAGCCGCCGTCGCCGGGCTCCGCGCGGCGGCGGTCTGGCGGCCCGGGACCACCTGGCGGGGCCTGCTGGGCGCGGCCGGGCGGCGGACCGTGCTCGATCCCGCCGGATCCTTTCTGCTCGTCGGCGGGCTGGCCGTGGTGGCCTGCTCCGCCTGGTTCGTCGCGCCGCTCGCGGTTCCCGTGCTCGGGGCCGTCGCGGCGGCGGCCGTCGCCGTGGAGGAGCGGTACCGGCGCCGCTGACCGGCCGGGCCCGCCCCCTACCGGTCGTGGCCACGCGCCGGTCGGGGCCGCGCGCCGGTCCGGGCCCGCATCGGACGGGGCCCGCATCGGACGGGTTCGGCCGCTCGCGGCGCAGGGCGGCGCCCCGGAGGTGCCGCATCTTCCTCTGTCATGCCCCTGACCACCCGCACGTACGACTTCCCGTTCGGAAAGGAAAGGCCATGTCCCCCATCGACCGCAGGTCCCTTCTCAAGGCGGCCGCCGTCGCAGGAGCCGCCGCGCAGTTCAGCTGGGCGCTAGGGAGCTCGAACGCGCAGGCCGCGCCCAGAGCCGAGGCCGCGGCGGCGGAGCCGGTGACCCTGGACTGGCTGGAGGACGGTGGACTCGGCGCCGCTCCCGGTTCGACCGTGGGTGTGCCGTGGCCGAAGGGCGCCTACGAGAAGGAACAGTCGTTCTCTTTGAAGGACGCGGACGGCAAGGACATCCCGGTCCAGTCCTGGCCCATCGGCTACTGGCCCGACGGCTCCGTGAAGTGGACCGCGCACGCGGTGGGCGCGGGCGCCGGCTCCGGCAAGCTCACCCTCGCCGCCGGTACGCCGGCCGCGCCGGAGAAGAAGGTCACCGTCGACAGGAGTGGCGGCACCATCGACGTCTCGACCGGCGTCATCACCGCCAGGATCGGCAGGTCCGGCTCCACCCTGGTGAAGTCCGTACGGCGCGGCTCCACCGAGATCGCCCACACCGGCCGTCTGGTCCTGCTGCGCCAGCCCGAGATCGAGGACGGCGACCAGGGCACCGAGAAGTACGAACGCTTCGAGAGCGTCATCGACGAGGTCGAGGTCGAGCAGGAGGGCCCGGTCCGCGCGGTCGTCCGCATCGACGGCAAGCACCGCAAGGGAAGCCGCAGTTGGTTGCCCTTCTCGATCCGTCTCTACTTCTACGCGGGCGCCGAGTCGTTCCGCATGGTGCACACCATCACCTTCGACGGCACCCAGGAACCCGGAAAGGCCGGCGGCGACTTCATCCGCGGCATCGGCGTCCGCTTCAAGGTGCCGATGCGCGACGCCGCGTACGACCGCCACATCCGTATCGGCGGCGAGGGCACCGGTCTGCTGCGCGAGGCGGTCAAGGGCGTCACCGGACTGCGCCGCGACCCCGGGGCGGCCGTGCGCACCGCCCAGTTCGAGGGCAAGAAGCTGCCCGACCCCTCGACGTGGGACCAGCGGGTCACCACACGCCTGCAGTACATCCCCGAGTGGGGCGACTACACGCTCTCGCAGCTGTCCGCCGACGGCTTCGGGGTCCGCAAGCGCACCAAGAAGGGCCACGGCTGGATCCCGGCCGGCGGCGGCCGCAGGGCGAGCGGCTTCGGGTACGTCGGCGGCGCGTCCGGCGGGTTCGCCTTCGGCCTGCGCGACTTCTGGGAGAAGTTCCCCGCCCAGCTCGACATCCGTGACGCCCACACCGACACCGCCGAGATCACTCTCTGGCTCTGGTCGCCCGAGGCGCAACCCATGGACCTGCGCTTCTACCACGACGGCATGGGCCAGGACACCTACCCCGAGCAGCTCGAAGGCCTCAACATCACCTACGAGGACTACGAGCCGGAGTTCGGCACCCCCTACGGCATCGCCCGCACCAGCGAACTGCTCTTCTGGGCCCACGAGTCCACGCCCGGTGCCGACGACATGGCCAAGCAGGTCGAGGCCGTCCGCACACCCGCGCAGCTCGCCGCCCCGCCCAAGCAGCTGATCAAGGCCGGCGTCTTCGGCAAGCTGTTCTCCGAGCCCGACCGGTCCACCGCCGCCAAGGCGAAGATCGAGGACCACCTCGACTTCCTCTTCACCTACTACAAGGACCAGGTGGAGATGCGCCGGTGGTACGGCTTCTGGGACTACGGCGACATCATGCACAGCTACGACCCCAGCCGTCACCAGTGGTGCTACGACGTCGGCGGCTACGCCTGGGACAACTCCGAGCTCTCGCCCGACCTGTGGCTGTGGTTCGCGTACATGCGCTCCGGCCGCGCCGACATCTTCCGCTTCGCCGAGGCCATGACCCGGCACACCGGCGAGGTCGACGTGTACCACCTCGGCACGTGGGCGGGCCTCGGCACCCGCCACGGTGTCCAGCACTACGCCGACAGCGCCAAGCAGCAGCGGATCGCCAACACCACGTACCGCCGCTACTACTACTTCCTCACCGCGGACGAACGCGTAGGCGACCTCATGCACGCCAACGTCGACTCCGACGAGACGTTCCTCGTCCTCGACCCCATCCGCAAGATCCGCACCGAGCCGTACACGCCCGACCGCAACGCCCTGTCGATCGGCTTCGGCACCGACTGGTCGGGCCTGGTGTCCGCGTGGCTGACCGAGTGGGAGCGGCGCGGCCCCAAGTGGGAGAAGGCCAAGGCCCGCGTCCTGTCGACCATGGAGACGATCGCGGCCCAGCCCAACGGGTTCGTCCAGGGCACCGGCCTCTACGACTTGGACACGGGCAAGTTCGCCGTCGCGGACAAGCCCGTGGTCGGGGTCTCGCACCTGTCGGCGATGTTCGGTCTGGTCGAGATGTGCGCGGAGCTCATCGACCAGGTCGACATGCCGAAGTTCAAGGAGGCGTGGCTCGACTACTGCCGCTACTACAACGCCACGCGGGCCGAGCAGACCGCCCGTTACGGCTCCCACTTCGGGACCCTGCTGCTCTTCCAGGGCCACTCACGGCAGGACGCGTACGCGGCGGTCCACCTGCGCGACGACAAGCTGGCGGCGCGGGCGTGGCGGCAGTTCTACAACAGCGCCGACACCTGGGACTACAAGGAGTCGACCGACTGGTCCACGAAGAAGATCGAGGGCCCGACGGCGCTCGTGCCGGGCAGCGAGGCGGCGTGGGTGTCGACCAACGCGACGGCGCTGTACGGGTTGGCGGCCATTCAGAACCTGGCGCTGGTGGGCGACAGGATGCCGTGACGCTCCGCTGGGGGTGCCGGGGGACAGGGGGTGCCTGGGGTTTGTGGGGAACTGCGGGTTCGTTGGGACTGGTCGCGCAGTTCCCCGCGCCCGTTCAGGGCGCTTCAGCTGAGCTTGCCCAGGAGGTTCCGCATGCGGCGTGCGTCGCTCAGGCGTCGTTCGTAGGTGGCGCCTGCCGCCAGCAGGGCCAGACCGGCGAGTGCGGGAGGTACCCAGCGGGGGAGGGCGTCCACGACCTGGGCGACGTAGGGGGCCAGTTCGTGCAGGGCGACCAGGGCGAGGGTGGCACCGCCGAGGAGGAGCGGGGCCTGGAGGCGGTGGCGGGCACCCAGCAGGGTGACCGCCAGGGCGGCGGCGCCCAGCAGCAGGGGCCGGAGCCAGTGCGTGTCGCCCCAGGCCGCGAAGAGGCTCGGGACCAGCGTGACGGCGAGTCCCGGGCCGTACGCCGTCCAGGACGAGGCCGTCAGGTCCCGGCGCCGGCGCAGCAGGCCGACGACCAGGGCGGGGAGGGTCACCGGCAGGGTGTACGCCTCGGGCGAGCCGACCTCCCAGACCGCCAGCCGTACCCATGAGGCGGTCACGAAGAGCGCGGCGGCCAGATAGCCGAGGTGGCGGCGGTCCGGTCGTACGGCCCTGCCCGTGACGATCACCCCGCAGAGCGCGAGGGTCAGGGCCAGCAGAGGCGGGTGCGTGGCCGAGAGGGCGATGGCCAGCAGGCCGGCCGCGGCCCCGGCCGCCTCGACCGGGACCGTCATGGGCGAGTCGCCGAGGCGCGCCGCGAGCAGGGCCGCGATCGCCGGGACCACCAGGACGAGCAGGGCGGTGTGCTGCGGCTCCCAGCCGACGGACGCGCCGATCGCGCAGGTCAGGGCCGTGGCGTGGACGATCGAGGCCGGTGCGGCGAGGGGACCGAGGTCGGTGCGCCATGCGGCCGCCGCGAACAGGACGGTCGAGGTCGCGAGGGCCACGAGGGTCGTGGGCTCGGTGGCCAGGGAGAGGAGGACCAGGCTCACGGAGGTGACCAGGGCCAGAAGGGCACCGGTGAGCGGCAGCGGCGACCGAAGACGATCGGACAGCTGGGAGGGCTGGGAGGGCTGGGACCGCTCGGACGGCTGGGAGGGCTGGGGCGGGTCCGAGGGCTCGGGTGCCGTCGGTCGTACGAGTCCGGCCAGGGTCAGGGCCGCCGCCATGAGGAGGCCCTGGGTCATCAGCCCGGCCAGGTACGGCAGCTCCAGGACGGCCGGGAGGACCAGGACCGCGGCCCAGGCGAGGACCGAGGCGCCGGCCAGGGCCGGGGTCCGCCACGCGGCCGTGCGTCCGGTCAGGGCCAGTACTCCGGCGACGACGGCGAGCACGAGGGGGACGGTCGCCGTGTTCGGGGGCCACGGGGCGTCGAGCGTCACCGCCGCGCGGGCGCTCCCGGGCGCGCCGGACCAGATCCGCTCCAGCAGGCTGACCGGGCCCAGCAGCGCGATCGCCACCACCGGCACCGTCGTGGCCAGCGCGAGGCCCTGGACGACGGCGGACGCGTGGACGAGACCACGCCGTACGGGCTCGGGGGCCTGGGCCCGTACGGCAGTCAACAGGGCGAGCCCGCAGAGGAGATGGGCCGGAACCGTCCAGACCTCGGGCAGGACCGCGCGGGCGACGCCGCCGAGGCCCGTCACCGTGAGAAGCCCGCCGGCGAGGGCGGTTCCGAGGGCCAGAGCGGGCTTCGGGGCGAGCCAGGCCGTCGTCAGGGCGACCGCGGCGGCGAGGGCGAGGAGCGCCGCCGCACGGGCGGCGGCGCCCGGGCCGGTGGCGGCCCACGAGAGCCACCCGGCCGCCAGTACACCCCAGGCACCCCAGCCGGACGCGCCGACCACGGCGACGATTCGTACCGGCTTGAGGGAGACCCGGAGCGCGATCGCGGTGTCGGCCGCCGCTGTCACCAGCAGCACGGCCGTGACCGTCTCCACGCTCGCGTTCACCGCGAACGACCAGAGGAGGAGCGGGAGTTGAGCGGAGCACAGGGCGAGGGGGAGCGGGAGGCCGAGGGCCGTGCGGGGTGAGGTCGCGCCGGACTCCGCCACTCCGGCCGGCAGTGCGCCGAGCCCCAGCCCGTAGGCCGCCCACACCGTCGCGAGCACCGCCGTCGCGGCCGCCGCGTACCCCGTACCGTCCGCCCCGGTGAACGCGACCTCGTGCAGGGCGTACGCGTCCAGGACCGTCAGGGCGAGGCCCAGACCGGCCACCGCCTCAGCCGTCGAACGCAGGCCCCGTCGCAGGAGGAGCACGGGAGCGCCGAGCGCGGCCACCGTCACCGCGCCGAGTACCAGAGCCCGGCCCGCGATGCCCAGGTGGCCCCAGCTGACCAGGGTGAACGCGATCGCCGCGACCGTCAGCAGGACGCCCCCGAGGACCAGCAGCACGTTCTGGACGCGAGGCGCCGTCGCCTCGGGGCGTCGTACGGGCGGTGCGGCGGGCGTGGACCCGGGCGCGGAGGTGTACAGGGCGTTCAGCAGCCATGCGCGGCGGCCCAGCAGGAAGGCGCGGCGGGCGTCGAGGTGCCGCAGCTCGGCGTCGAGGGCCCGCAACTCCTCGGCAGGGGACGGAAAGGGCGTCATGCAGGGGAGTGTGGTCCGCGTCACGGCGTACGACATGAGTGCGGATACTCAGGACGTACTCACTTCCCGAGTGAAACGGCCCTGTGCAGGCAGAATCCGACCATGGACTGGTGCCACTACCGCTTCCTCAGCCACTGGAACCTGCCCGCCCGCCCCACCGCCGTGTACGACGTGCTTCAGCGGGTCGACGACTACCCGCGCTGGTGGCCGCAGGTCCGCGAGGTGACCCGGCTCGACGCCACCACCGGCACCGTCCGGGTCCGCTCGGTCCTCCCCTACGACCTCGCCTTCACCGCGCGGGAGGTACGCAGCGACCGGGCGGCCGGGGTCCTGGAGATCGAGATGACCGGCGACCTGGACGGCTGGGCCCGCTGGACACTCACCGCCGACGGCACGGGCACGCTCGCCCGTTACGACCAGGAGGTCGACGTCTCCAAACCCCTGCTGCGGCGGTTCGCCGTACCGGGACGGCCGCTCTTCCGCGCCAACCACGCGCTGATGATGCGGGCGGGACGACGAGGACTCCTCGCGTACCTCACGGCGGACGGGCAAGCGGTTTGAACCAGACCCGTCGGGACCTGTATTGTTCAGTCCGTTCCCGGGCGATTAGCTCAGTGGGAGAGCGCTTCGTTCACACCGAAGAGGTCACTGGTTCGAACCCAGTATCGCCCACCGGGAAAAGGGCCGGTCCGCAGTCGCGGACCGGCTTTTCTCATGCCGCCGCGGCCGGCAGATCCGGACGCAGGGGCCAGGCCGGGTCCACCGACTCCTCCGTGCCGCTGCGGGCGAACCAGGCCTGCAGCCCCCGGGCCTGGGCCGCGTGCCACACGGCCTGCAGCGTGTGCAGTTCGGCGGGGGAGAGGCGGGCGAGCCGGGTCGCGAAACGGTGGCCCACCGCGCGGACGACATCCATCGCGGCCTGCGCGTCGGCCGCCGCGTCGTGCGCGCCGTCCAGGGTCACCTCGTAGTGCGCGCACAGATCGGTGAGCGTGCGCCGACCCTTGCGGTAGCGGTCCAGATGCTTGTCCAGGACCCGGGGATCGAGGACCCGCAGCGGCGTCGTCTCGAACCAGCGGTCCAGCGACGAGGCGCGATGCCGCCGCAACTCACGGTCCAGCAGGGTCAGATCGAAGGGCGCGTTCATCACGACCAGCGGGCGGCCACGCACCGCCTGCTCGGCCAGCGCCCTGGCTATCTCCTCCATCACCGGCGCCGGCCACCGGCCGTCGCGCTGCAACTGATCGTCCGTCAGCCCGTGCACCGCCGTCGCCGCGGCGGGCACCGGCACCCCCGGATTCACCAGCCACCGGGTCACCCGGGGGCGGGTGCCGGGCGCGTCCTGGACGACGACGGCGGCCGACACGATCCGGTCGGTCTCGACGTCCACGCCCGTGGTCTCCGTGTCGAACGCCGCCAAGGGCCCCTCGTACCAACACGTCATGTGTCCACAACTCCTCGTTCACCCACGGCAGCTGACGTCCCGTCTTCTGCCAGTTTGGTGATACCCGGGCTGTTTGCGCCGTACGCCGGACGGAGACAACAGAAGTACGGGTCCGTGCAGTTCAGGGGCCCGGCACGGGGAAACACCTGTAGGGGAAGGCTGTTGGTCATGGCCATTGCGCAGCCCGAGCGGGGCGGGCTGCTGCCCGAGCACGCGGCACCGCTCCGCGGCTCCCTCGCCACCACCGCCTGCATGGAGACCCTGCAGGTGGGCTATCTGCACGCGGTGGCGGCCGCCGCCGGCTGCTCCCTGTCCCAGCCCTTTCCGGACAACGGCATCGACTGGCACGTCAGTCACGGCTCGCCCGGCCACACCGTCGACGACGAGGTCACCATCAAGGTGCAGCTCAAGGCCACCTACCAGCTCGCGCCGAACCCCCCGGGCCGCTTCTTCTCCTTCACCCTCGACAACGACCACCTGGCGAAGCTCGCCCGCACCCCCGTCTCGGTGCACAAGATCCTGGTCGTGATGATCGTCCCCAGGTCGCAGGAGCAGTGGCTGCGGGCCGGCCACGACCGGCTCGACCTGCGGCACTGCTGCTACTGGATCAATCTCGCCGGACACCCGATCACCGGTCGGCGCCGCACCACCGTGCGCATCCCGACCTCGCGCATCTTCGACGACCGAGCGCTCTGCGAGATCATGACGCGGGTCGGAACGGGAGGCAGACCGTGACCCACGGCCCCATCGACGACGGCCGCGGCCCGCGGCCCGCGGGCGCGTCCGTGCGCCGCCCCATCAACCAACCCGTGGGCCCCGCCCGGCCCCACCCCACCGAACCCGTCTGGACCCAGCCGCCCGACCCCGCGCAGGTCGACCCCGCCGTACTGGGCACCCTGCTGCGACGGCACGGGTGGCAGCGGCGCGGCGGAGCCACCGGGCGGTACGGGCGCTGGACCCCGCCCGAGCCGGCCGGGCGGGCCATGAGCCTGCTCGTGCCGGAGAACCGGGCCTTCCCCGACAGCGACGACCTGCTCGGCGAGGCGCTCACGGCACTGTCGCGGAGCGGTTCGCCCGCCGCCCGGGACGTGCTGACCGCCCTCACGGTACCGAGCGACGAGATCCACTGGTGGCGGGACGTCCCCACCGGCCCGCTGGGCACCGCCTCCTGGGTCGTCGAGGACCAACTGCGCTCCGCCGCCCGCCAGATGCTCCTCGCGGCGGCCCTGGCCACCCGCGCGCGGGCCGGCTACCACGGCGCCCGGCACCGCCTGCCCGCCGCCGCGTCGCTCGACGGTGTCCTCGTCGGCGCGGCCGCCGGCGGCCGTCGGCTGACCGCCTTCGTCCCCGTCGCCCAGGGCCGCTCCCTGGCCTTACGACTGCACCAGGCCCTCTACGCCGCCCGCGAAGCCATCGACTACCAGCGCGCCACCGGCGGCATGGACGCCTTCGACAGCGCCGTCGAGGCAGGGGTCAGCCATGAGCTGACCGAGGCCCTCGTCGCCCTCGTCCGCGGCACCGAGGGCGCCCGCGTCGCCGTCGACTGGGCGCCCGCCGCGGGTGTCCCCGAGGGCGGTGCGACACCGGCCGACCCTGTCGAGTTCTCCCCGGGCGACCTGCCCGTGCTGCGCGAGGCCGGCGCCCGCTACCTCCGCGCCGAGCCCCCGATGCCGGTGCGGATCACCGGAGCCGTGGTGCGGATGCGCAGGTCGGCGGCGCGCGGCGAGGGCACGGTACGGCTGCGGGTCATCGCCGGCGCCGAGGTCCCGCACGTCCGGATGACCCTGGACGAGGAGTCGTACCGGATCGCCGGCCAGGCCCATCTCGTCGGTCTGCCGGTCCGGGTGCACGGCAGGCTGGAGAGCCGGGGCGGTTTCCGGCGGCTGACGAACGCCGACGGGATCGCACCCGTGCAGGTCGACGAGGCCGAGCGGGACCGGCTGATGAAGTCGCTGCAGGAGACCGCGGAGATCACCGCCTTCTTCGAGGAGGCGTGCGGAGGCGACTGACCGCGTCCGCCCATCAACCGTTTCGCAGAGGGCACCCCTGGCTCGGTACGATTCGGGGACCACCTACGAAAATCCGTAGGTGGTCCCCTTCAGTCAGGAGAGACCGGTGTCCGACGTCCGTGTGATCATCCAACGCGATTCCGAGCGGGAAGAGCGCGTGGTGACGACGGGCACTACGGCCGCCGACCTCTTCGCCGGCGAGCGGACCGTCGTTGCGGCCCGTGTGGCCGGGGAGCTGAAGGACCTCGCGTACGAGGTGCGGGACGGCGAGACCGTCGAGAGCGTGGAGATCTCCTCCGAGGACGGCCTCAACATCCTGCGCCACTCCACCGCGCACGTCATGGCCCAGGCCGTGCAGGAACTCTTCCCCGAGGCGAAGCTGGGCATCGGCCCGCCGGTCCGGGACGGGTTCTACTACGACTTCGACGTGGAGAAGCCGTTCACGCCCGAGGATCTCAAGGCCATCGAGAAGAAGATGCAGGAGATCCAGAAGCGTGGTCAGCGCTTCTCCCGCCGGGTCGTTACCGACGAGGCCGCACGCGAGGAACTGGCGAACGAGCCGTACAAGCTGGAGCTGATCGGCCTCAAGGGCTCCGCCTCCTCGGACGACGGCGCGGACGTCGAGGTCGGCGCCGGCGAGCTGACGATCTACGACAACCTGGACGCCAAGACCGGTGACCTGTGCTGGAAGGACCTCTGCCGCGGTCCCCACCTGCCCACCACCCGCAACATCCCGGCGTTCAAGCTGATGCGCAACGCCGCCGCGTACTGGCGCGGCAGCGAGAAGAACCCGATGCTCCAGCGCATCTACGGCACCGCCTGGCCCTCCAAGGAGGAGCTGAAGGCCCACCTCGACTTCCTCGCCGAGGCCGAGAAGCGCGATCACCGCAAGCTGGGCAACGAACTCGACCTGTTCTCCATCCCGGACGAGATCGGCTCCGGCCTCGCCGTCTTCCACCCCAAGGGCGGCATCATCCGCCGGGTCATGGAGGACTACTCGCGCCGCCGGCACGAGGAGGAGGGCTACGAGTTCGTCTACACCCCGCACGCCACGAAGGGGAAGCTCTTCGAGGTCTCCGGTCACCTGGACTGGTACGCCGACGGCATGTACCCGCCCATGCAGCTCGACGAGGGCGTGGACTACTACCTCAAGCCCATGAACTGCCCGATGCACAACCTGATCTTCGACGCGCGCGGCCGCTCGTACCGTGAACTGCCGCTGCGCCTCTTCGAGTTCGGGACCGTGTACCGGTACGAGAAGTCGGGCGTCGTGCACGGTCTGACCCGGGCCCGCGGCTTCACCCAGGACGACGCGCACATCTACTGCACCCGCGAGCAGATGGCGGACGAGCTCGACAAGACGCTCACCTTCGTCCTCAACCTGCTGCGCGACTACGGCCTCACCGACTTCTACCTGGAGCTGTCCACCAAGGACCCGGAGAAGTTCGTCGGCTCGGACGAGGCGTGGGAGGAGGCGACCGAGACGCTCCGCCAGGTCGCCGAGAAGCAGGGCCTCCCGCTGGTCCCGGACCCGGGCGGCGCCGCGTTCTACGGCCCGAAGATCTCCGTCCAGGCCAAGGACGCGATCGGCCGTACCTGGCAGATGTCCACGGTGCAGCTCGACTTCAACCTGCCCGAGCGCTTCGACCTGGAGTACACCGGCCCGGACGGCTCCAAGCAGCGCCCGGTCATGATCCACCGCGCGCTGTTCGGCTCGATCGAGCGGTTCTTCGCCGTGCTCCTGGAGCACTACGCGGGTGCCTTCCCGGCGTGGCTGGCGCCCGTCCAGGCGGTCGGCATCCCGATCGGCGACGCGCACGTGGAGTACCTGCGGAAGTTCGCCGCCGAGGCGAAGAAGAAGGGGCTGCGCGTCGACGTCGACTCCTCCTCCGACCGTATGCAGAAGAAGATCCGCAACGCCCAGAAGGCGAAGGTGCCCTTCATGGTCATCGCGGGCGACGAGGACATGGCGGCCGGCGCCGTCTCCTTCCGCTACCGCGACGGCTCGCAGGAGAACGGCATCCCCGTCGAGGAGGCCATCGCGAAGATCGCGCAGGTCGTGGAGGACCGCGTCCAGATCTGAGGCGGGACCCGGCAGGACGGCCGTGTCCGTACGTGAGCGCGTGAGCGCCCGCGTCGCAGGCCCCCGGAGCTCAGCTCTCCGGGGGCCTCTGCTCGTCCTCCCGTGCGAACACCTGGATCAGCCACGACCCGAACGACCCCGTGACCGTGCCGAGCAGGGCGAGACCGCAGGCCATGAGGAAGACGGCGATCGTCCGGCCCATCGGGGTCACGGGGGTGACGTCGCCGTACCCCACCGTGGCGAGTGTGGCGCAGGTCCACCACACCGAGTCCCCGAAGGTCACGATCGACGCGCCCGGCGCCGTGCGTTCCTGCTGGTAGACGGCGAGGGCGCCGGTGAAGCCGAGCAGGGTCACCGACAGGCCCGCGTAGACGGCGACGCGCGCTTGCAGGGAGAGCCGGGGCCGGTCGTGGTGGCGCTGCACGGCGTCGTGGATCTGCACGACGCGCACCGGCCGCAACAGCGGCAGCACGAGGACGACGGTGTCCAGCCAGTGGACCCGTACGAACCTCGGGCCCAGCCCGCTCAGCCGCCAGCGCACCCCGTAGTCGACGATGAAGACCACCCAGCACAGCAGGGTCACCGTGAGGCAGAGGTCGAGCCATGCCCGCGGGAGGTCGTGGGCCAGCACCCGTACCGCGTACGAGGCGAGGAAGAGGGCCGACGCCCCGGCGAGAACACGTCCCGTGCGGTGTTCCCAGCGGGAGATCCGGCTGTCGTGGTCCATCGCCTCAGCTTGGCCCGGGCCGCCCCGCGCCGGTACCCGGCGACACGCCGCGAACGGGCGAAGCCATATGCTGCACTGCATGACGAGTGAGCCGGAGCAGCAGATCGGAGTGGGAACGCAGGACGCGTTCCAGCGCCTGTGGACGCCTCATCGGATGGCGTACATCCAGGGCGAGAACAAGCCGACCGGTCCTGGCGCCGACGACGGCTGTCCGTTCTGCTCGATCCCGACCAAATCGGACGAGGACGGCCTGATCATCAGGCGCGGGGAGCACGTGTACGCGGTGCTCAACCTCTACCCGTACAACGGCGGCCACCTCATGGTCGTGCCCTACCGGCACGTCGCCGACTACACGGATCTCACCGGACCGGAGACCGCCGAGCTGGGCGAGCTGACCAAGCAGTCCATGACCGCGCTGCGCACCGCCTCCGGCGCCCACGGCTTCAACATCGGCATGAATCAGGGCTCGGTCGCGGGGGCGGGCATCGCGGCCCACCTCCACCAGCACATCGTGCCGCGCTGGGGCGGGGACACCAACTTCATGCCGGTCGTCGGCCACACGAGGATCCTGCCGCAGCTGCTGGCCGACACGAGGAAGATGCTCGCGGAGGCGTGGCCCACGGTGTGACTGCCGTCGTGGTGGGGCTGCGGATGAGAAGCACGGGGCGCAGCCCCTGCTTTTCAGGGGCGCGGGGAACTGCGCGAGAAGCCCCACCGGACCCGCACCCGACATCGGCCCCCACCCCCCCCACGCACCCCCCGTCGGCCAAGGCCAGCGCAGCGCTCACGCGTCGTAGAGGTCCGCCTTCCGCGGCGTGGGATCCTGCACCGCCCCGCTGAGGAACCCGGCCCGCGACCCGAACTTCTCGGTGTCCACGCCGTTCTCCTTGAGCACCTTGATCGCCGCGTTGTGCACCACGCGCAGCACCGGCGTGGCCGCCCGCAGCGCGTCGTCGGCCATGAAGCGGTGCCGCCACGGCTGGTCGGCCCACGCGTGCCGCAGGCCGAACGGCTCGGGCAGTCCCATGGAACCGCCGAGCCAGTTGAGCAGCGGCGGGTACCAGGTCAGAGGGGCGCGCGCGGCGAGCCGTACGACCTCGTCGGCGTCGACGAGCGGGAGCTTGATCTTGCGCGTCTCCCAGAAGCGCAGCGACTTCTGGACTTCCTTCTCCTTGGCCGCGGGGCCGGTCGTGAACAGGCCGTGCACCGGCCCCAGCGCGTGCCCGGTGACCTCGATGCGCAGCGTCTGGTGCAGCACGGTGACCGTGACCAGCATGGTGATGATCAACTGGCCGTCCCAGAGGGTCCATTGGACCCCCAGGTAGTGGCGGTTGCCGCTGCCGAAGTGCTGCTTGTTGCAGATCTCCTGTATGGCGTGCGTCTTGTACTGGTAGGCGTCCACGTCGGTGCTGTCGGGCCGGGCCACGGCTCCGGCGCCCTCGCCGATGGGGCTCACGATCCAGTGCTTGATCGAAGGGGCCGTGAAACCACCGGTGTTGAGGGGCGTGCGCTCCAGCATGCGCAGCTGGTCGTGGATGGCGCGTATGACGTCCCAGCTGCGGAACGGGTGGATCTCCTTGCCCGCGTCGGCCGGCACGAGGTCCTCGGCGAGCTGCCAGCTGCCCCACCGGGTGCCCATGCCGAGGATGCCCTTGGGGCCGGCGTAGAAGACCAGGTTGGAGCGCTGCTCGGCGCTGAGCCGGGCCAGTTCCTTGCGTAGCTGCTCGGCCTTGGTCTCGCCGGGGCTGCCGGGCACGGCCTCGGGGATCTTGGCGCCGATGCCACCGCCCGCCAGCAGGCCGGACCAGCGGTCCCGCAGGTCCTTCGCGGCGCGCTCGCAGACCTGCTTGGCCCAGAACCAGCCGACCACCGGCAGCACCACGCACGCACGCGCGTACCAGGCCCAGAAGCCGTCGAAGGGCGTCCTGAGCAGGAAGATCACGGCGAGGGCGCCCACCGCGACCAGCAGGGTGGTGCCGAGAGCGCCCGCCCGCTTGTCGTCACGCTTGGCGACCGTCGTACGGATCTGGAAGACCAGCAGCCACAGCAGGAGCCCGGGCAGGAAGAGCAGGCCGCACAGGACCATGATCGCCGAGAGCCAGTTGTCGCGCTCCCGGCGGATGTTGTTCGCCGCGAGGCAGTGCTCGACCACGACCTGCGGCTCCATGCCGAAGGACTGGATGAGCGGTTTGCGGCCCGCGCCGACCATCCGGTCCCGCACCGCGAGGGAGAAGGCCTCCCCGAGGTTCGGCCGGAAGATGGTGGCCCACTTGCGGCCCGGTTTGACCGTGGACTTGTGCCAGTCGTTGTTGGCCTTGAGGATCTCCGCGATCTCGTTGTCCCGATAGGCCGCGGACGCCAGGGCGTACGTCGCCGCGGTCTGGCCCGCGGTGCCCGTCAGCGGCACCTGTGCCCCGGGAGAGAAATCGAATTCGTCCGCCACCGCCGCCCCCATCGCCGCACACTCGCTCCTGCGGCTCTTCCCGACTTCCGTGCTCCGCACACCTGTTGATCAGGTCATAGCCTGATCTGGACCTGATCGAGCCATACTTGTCGATCAGGTGATCAGCGTATCCGCAGCCGCGGGCAACGTGCGGCGCCGGGAACGGACATTCACGGAACCCACCGGTGGACGGCCGGGGCCGCCCACCGTGAGGTCACGGGTGTCTTCCGCGCCTTCTGTGCCTTTCTGTCCCTCTGATCCCAACTCCTCGGTCAGTTCCCCCTCAGTTCTCCCTCAGTTCTCTTTCGTCCGTTCCCGGAGCTTGTCGGCGACATGGGACGGCATCGGCTCGTGCCGGGTGTACCGGCGGCCGAAGCGCGCGGTGCCGTGGGAGAGCGACCGCAGGTCGACGGCGTACCGGTCGATCTCGATCTCCGGCACCTCGGCCCGGACGAGGGTGCGCCCGCCGCCCGCCTGCTCGGTGCCGACGACCCGGCCGCGCCGCCCGGACAGATCGCTCATCACCGGACCGACGTAGGAGTCGCCGACCAGCACCGACACCTCGGCCACCGGCTCCAGCAGGTGGATCTTCGCGTCGGCGGCCGCCTCGCGCAGCGCCAGCGCGCCCGCCGTCTGGAACGCGGCGTCCGAGGAGTCCACCGAGTGCGCCTTGCCGTCGCGCAGCGTGATCCGTACGTCGATGAGCGGATAGCCCGCCGCGACGCCCTTCGCCGCCTGCGCCCGCACGCCCTTCTCGACGGACGGGATGAACTGCCGGGGCACCGCGCCGCCGACGACCTTGTCGACGAACTCGATGCCGGAGCCGCCGGGCAGCGGCTCCACCTCGATCTCGCAGATCGCGTACTGCCCGTGTCCGCCGGACTGCTTCACGTGCCGGCCCCGGCCCGCCGACCTGTCGGCGAACGTCTCCCGCAGGGAGACCCGGTGGGGTATCACGTCGACCTGGACGCCGTAGCGGCTGCGCAGCCGTTCCAGGGCCACGTCGGCGTGCGCCTCGCCCAGGCACCACAGGACCACCTGGTGCGTGTCCTGGTTCTGTTCGAGCCGCATCGTCGGGTCCTCGGCGACCAGCCGGGCGAGGCCCTGGGAGAGCTTGTCCTCGTCGGCCTTGCTGTGCGCCTGGATGGCGAGCGGCAGCAACGGGTCCGGCATCTCCCACGGCTCCATGAGCAGCGGGTCGTCCTTGGCGGACAGCGTGTCCCCGGTCTCCGCGCGGTTGAGTTTCGCCACGCACGCCAGGTCGCCCGCGATGCAGTGGGTGAGTGTCCGCTGCTGCTTGCCGAACGGGGCGGACAGGGCGCCGATCCGCTCGTCGACGTCGTGATCCTCGTGTCCGCGGTCGGCCAGCCCGTGCCCGGAGACGTGCACCGTCGCGTCGGGGCGCAGCGTCCCGGAGAAGACCCGGACCAGGGAGATCCGGCCCACGTAGGGGTCGCTGGCGGTCTTCACGACCTCGGCGACCAGCGGCCCGTCCGGGTCGCAGGCCGACGGGATCTCGCGGGGGCGGCCCTCGGGGGTGGTGACCGTGGGCGTCTCGCGCTCCAGGGGGGTCGGGAAGCCGCCGGTGACCAGTTCGAGGAGTTCGACCGTGCCGAGGCCCTGCTTGGCGCCCTCGGCCGCGGGGGCGGCGGCCAGCACCGGGTGGAAGACCCCGCGCGCGACGGCCCGCTCCAGGTCGTCGATGAGCGTCTTGACGTCGATGGCCTCGCCGCCGAGGTAGCGGTCCATGAGGGTCTCGTCCTCGCTCTCGGCGATGATCCCCTCGATGAGCCGGTTGCGGGCCTCCTCGATCGCCGGCAGCTGCTCCGGGCCCGGCTCGGACTCCTTGCGCTCGCCGGAGGAGTAGTCGAAGAGCTTCCGCGTCAGCAGCCCGGTCAGCCCGGTCACGGGCGCGTGCCCGTCGGGACCCTGGGGGCCGTGCAGCGGCACGTAGAGCGGCAGGACGGCGTCGGGGTCGTCCCCGCCGAACGTCTCCGCGCAGATCCTGGTCATCTCCTCGAAGTCCGCCCGCGCGGCCTCCAGGTGCGTGATCACGATCGCCCGCGGCATGCCCACCGCCGCGCACTCCTCCCACACCATGCGCGTCGAGCCGTCGACGCCGTCCGAGGCCGAGACGACGAAAAGGGCCGCGTCCGCCGCTCGCAGACCGGCCCTGAGTTCCCCGACGAAGTCGGCGTATCCGGGGGTGTCCAACAGATTGATCTTGTACCCGCCCCATTCGACGGGGACGAGGGAGAGCTGCACCGAGCGTTGCTGCCGGTGTTCGATCTCGTCGTAGTCGGAGACGGTGCCGCCGTCCTCCACGCGGCCCGCCCGGTTCACCGCTCCCGCGGTCAGCGCGAGAGCCTCCACCAGAGTCGTCTTGCCCGAACCGGAGTGGCCGACCAGCACCACATTCCGTACGGACGCGGGGTGGTCGGCCGCCGTAGCCCTGCCGGCGGCTCCGGGATGTGCGTTCGCCTTGTCGCCCATGATCCTGCCTCCCGTGCACGGTGAGGTCACTGTGGGCGCGGACATGCGGATCCGCGTGCGGTGCGGCTCCGATGACGCCCGCGGTGTCTTCGAGCTTTGCACTCGCGTCACGGTGCGTCCATACGAACGACGTGATCGCTCCTCGCGGCCCCGGTCGTGCCCGGGGGACACGGCGGGCTGGTGCCCGACGGTCGCACACGCGCACGCGTGGCTACGATGGGCCAGCCGGATGGCCAACAGGGGCCACGCGGCGACACCGACCCTCGGGAAGGCCATGCTGAACAAGTACGCGCGTGCATTCTTCACGCGTGTCCTCACACCGTTCGCCGCGTTTCTGATCCGCAGGGGTGTCAGCCCCGACACGGTCACCCTCATCGGCACCGCCGGAGTGATCGCGGGCGCGTTGGTCTTCTACCCCCGGGGCGAGTTCTTCTGGGGCACGATCGTCATCACGCTGTTCGTGTTCTCGGACCTCGTCGACGGCAACATGGCCCGTCAGATGGGCCGCTCCAGCCGCTGGGGAGCCTTCCTCGACTCCACGCTCGACCGGGTCGCCGACGGCGCGATCTTCGGCGGTTTCGCCCTCTGGTATGCGGGCAAGGGCGACGACCTCGCCCTGTGCGCCGTCTCGATCTTCTGCCTGGCGAGCGGCCAGGTGGTGTCGTACACCAAGGCGCGCGGCGAGTCGATCGGCCTGCCGGTGGCGGTCAACGGGCTGGTGGAGCGCGCCGAGCGCCTGGTGATCTCGCTGGTCGCGGCCGGCCTCTCCGGGCTGCACGCGTTCGGGGTGCCCGGGATCGACGTCCTGCTGCCCATCGCCCTGTGGATCGTCGCCGTCGGCAGCCTCGTCACGCTGATCCAGCGCGTGGTCACCGTCCGCCGCGAATCCGCCGAGGTCGAGGCGGCCGCCGAGGCGGAGGCCGCCGCCTCGACCGCCCAGGACACCCCGGACACCTCCCGCAACAGCGAGGCGACCCCGTGAGCGCTCTGCGGGAACGGCTGACCGACGGGCTGTACGGCCTGGGCTGGAGCACCGTCAAGAAGCTCCCCGAGCCCGCCGCCGTCCGCCTCGGCCGGACGATCGCCGACGCCACCTGGAAGCGACGCGGCCCCCTCGTACGCCGACTGGAGGCCAACTACGCGCGCGTGGTCCCGGACGCGGGCCCGGATCGCCTCGCCGAGCTGTCCCGCGCGGGCATGCGTTCGTACCTGCGCTACTGGATGGAGTCCTTCCGCCTCCCCGCCTGGAGCGAGCAGCGCATCAGGACCGGCTTCGTGCCCCAGGACCTCCACCACCTCACCGACGGCCTCGCGGCCGGGCGCGGAGTCGTGCTCGCCCTCCCGCACCTGGCCAACTGGGACCTCGCCGGGGCCTGGGTCACCACCGAGCTGAAGACCCCGTTCACCACCGTCGCCGAGCGCCTCAAGCCCGAGACGCTCTACGACCGCTTCGTCGCCTACCGCGAGGGCCTCGGCATGGAGGTGCTGCCGCACAGCGGCGGCTCCGCCTTCGGCACCCTCGCCCGGCGGCTGCGCGACGGCGGCCTGGTCTGTCTGGTCGCCGACCGCGACCTGTCCGCGTCCGGCGTCGAGGTCGACTTCTTCGGCGAGCCCACCCGGATGCCCGCCGGACCGGCCCTGCTCGCCCAGCAGACCGGCGCGCTGCTGCTGCCGGTGACGCTCTGGTACGACGACTCGCCCGTCATGCGGGGACGCGTACACCCCCCGATCGAGGTACCCGGGACAGGTACCCGCGCCGAGAAGACGTCTGTCATGACACAGGCGCTGGCAGACGCCTTCGCCACCGGCATCGCCGACCACCCGGAGGACTGGCACATGCTCCAGCGCTTGTGGCTCGCGGACCTCGACCCCGCGAAGAGTCCTGGCGGGCCCACGCCGCCCGCACCGAGACCGGCCGCGGATCCCGCTCCGAGCTCGGCCGCCGACGCCGCGACGGATTCCGAGAAGGGGCGCCCGTGAAGATCGGGATCGTCTGCCCGTACTCCTGGGACGTGCCCGGGGGAGTCCAGTTCCACATCCGTGATCTGGCCGACCACCTCATCCGCCTCGGCCACGAGGTGTCGGTGCTCGCCCCGGCGGACGACGACACACCGCTGCCGCCGTACGTCGTCTCGGCGGGCCGCGCGGTCCCCGTGCCCTACAACGGCTCGGTCGCCCGCCTGAACTTCGGGTTCCTCTCGGCCGCCCGGGTACGGCGCTGGCTGCACGACGGCACCTTCGACGTGATCCACATCCACGAGCCGGCCTCCCCGTCGCTCGGTCTGCTGGCCTGCTGGGCCGCGCAGGGCCCGATCGTGGCCACCTTCCACACCTCCAACCCGCGCTCCCGGGCCATGATCGCGGCCTACCCGATCCTCCAGCCCGCGCTGGAGAAGATCAGCGCGCGGATCGCGGTGAGCGAGTACGCCCGCCGCACCCTGGTCGAGCACCTGGGCGGCGACGCGGTCGTCATCCCGAACGGCGTCGACGTCGACTTCTTCGCCCGCGCCAAGCCCAACCCCGACTGGCAGGGCGACACGCTCGGCTTCGTCGGCCGCATCGACGAGCCCCGCAAGGGGCTGCCGGTGCTGATGAAGGCCCTGCCGAAGATCTTCGCCGAGCACCCCGGGGCCAGACTGCTGGTCGCGGGACGGGGGGACGAGGAGCAGGCGGTGGAGAGCCTGCCCGCCGAGCTCCGCTCCCGCGTCGAGTTCCTCGGCATGGTCAGCGACGAGGACAAGGCCCGCTTCCTGCGCAGCGTCGACGTCTACGTGGCCCCCAACACCGGCGGCGAGAGCTTCGGCATCATCCTCGTCGAGGCCATGTCCGCCGGCGCTCCCGTCCTCGCCTCCGACCTCGACGCCTTCGCCCAGGTGCTCGACCAGGGCGGCGCGGGCGAACTCTTCGCCAACGAGGACGCCGACGCCCTCGCTACAGCCGCCGTACGCCTGCTCGGCGACCCGGACCGCCGTGCCGAACTCCGTGAACGGGGCAGCGCCCACGTCCGCCGGTTCGACTGGTCCACCGTCGGCGCCGACATCCTCGGTGTCTACGAGACCGTCACGGAGGGCGCGGCGTCGGTGGCGGCGGACGAACGGGTCGGACTGCGGGCGCGGTTGGGGCTGGGCCGGGAATGACTCCGCTCGGTGCGGGGGCCGTTCGCACGGTTCCCGCCCGTCCCGTGCGGGGCTGAGCTGGGGCGTGGTCGTGGTGGGCACCGGTAGTAGCCTTGCCGCCCGTGACTTCGACACTCATCTGGATCGCTGTCGTCCTGTTCGCGATCGGCCTCTATCTGAGCTGGACCGCGGGACGCCTCGACCGGCTGCACGCGCGCATCGACGCCGCCCGGGCCGCGCTCGACGCGCAGCTGCTGCGCCGCGCGTCGGTCGCCCAGGAACTGGCCACCTCCGGAGTGCTGGACCCGGCCGCCTCGATCGTCCTCTACGAGGCGGCACACGCGGCCCGGCAGGCCGAGGAGGAGCAGCGCGAGGTCGCCGAGAGCGAGCTGAGCCAGGCGCTGCGGGCCGTGTTCGCCGACGCGCAGCAGGTGGAGGTGGTGCGCGAGGCACCGGGTGGTGAGGACGCGGCGAACGAGCTGGCCCAAGCGGTGCGCCGGGTGCCGATGGCGCGGCGCTTCCACAACGACGCGGTGCGGGCGGCGCGGGCGTTGCGCCGGCATCGCACGGTCCGCTGGTTCCGGCTCGCCGGGCACGCGCCGTTCCCGATGGCGTTCGAGATGGACGACGAGCCGCCGGGGGCGTTGGCTTCGGGCGCCTAGCGGCTCGGGGGTGCGGGGTCGTGGGCGACCACGGGCCGGTGGGACTTCTCGCGCAGCTCCCCGCGCTCCTGAAAAGCAGGGCTGCGCCCCTTGCCTTTCGGCCCGAAAGGGCCGTGGGCCCTCAAGGGGCGCGGGGACCTGCGCGACCAGCCCGCACCGGCCCGCACCCGACCACTTACCACCACGCACCTCACGAAAACGATCCACCGCCTCCCCATTGGCCCTTGCCGTGGCCCGCTCCCCTCGCGTTTCCTCGGTGATTGCAGAAACCCCCTTCCCCGAGCGAGGTCAAACCCGTGTCCAGCACGCTCTCCAACTCCGCCGCCCAGACCCCCGAGACCGGCACCGCCCGCGTGAAGCGCGGCATGGCCGAGCAGCTCAAGGGCGGTGTGATCATGGACGTCGTCACCCCGGAGCAGGCCAAGATCGCCGAGGACGCGGGCGCGGTCGCGGTCATGGCCCTGGAGCGGGTCCCCGCCGACATCCGCAAGGACGGCGGCGTCGCCCGGATGTCCGACCCCGACATGATCGAGGGCATCATCGAGGCCGTCTCCATCCCGGTCATGGCCAAGTCCCGCATCGGCCACTTCGTCGAGGCCCAGGTCCTGCAGTCGCTCGGCGTCGACTACATCGACGAGTCCGAGGTCCTCACCCCGGCCGACGAGGTCAACCACTCCGACAAGTGGGCCTTCACCACCCCCTTCGTCTGCGGTGCCACCAACCTCGGCGAGGCCCTGCGCCGCATCGCCGAGGGCGCCGCCATGATCCGCTCCAAGGGCGAGGCCGGCACCGGCAACGTCGTCGAGGCCGTCCGCCACCTGCGCCAGATCAAGAACGAGATCGCCAAGCTGCGCGGCTTCGACAACAACGAGCTGTACGCCGCCGCCAAGGAGCTGCGCGCCCCGTACGAGCTGGTCAAGGAGGTCTCCGAGCTGGGCAAGCTGCCGGTGGTCCTCTTCTCCGCCGGTGGTGTGGCCACCCCGGCCGACGCCGCGCTGATGCGCCAGCTCGGCGCCGAGGGCGTCTTCGTCGGCTCCGGCATCTTCAAGTCCGGCGACCCGGCCAAGCGCGCCGCCGCCATCGTGAAGGCCACCACCTTCTACGACGACCCGAAGATCATCGCGGACGCCTCCCGCAACCTGGGCGAGGCCATGGTCGGCATCAACTGCGACACCCTCCCCGAGGCCGAGCGCTACGCGAACCGGGGCTGGTAAGCACCCATGAGCGACACCCCGGTCATCGGCGTCCTGGCGCTCCAGGGCGACGTACGGGAGCACCTCGTCGCCCTGGCCGCGGCCGACGCCGTGGCCAGGCCGATCAGGCGCCCCGAGGAACTCGCCGAGGTGGACGGCCTCGTCGTCCCCGGCGGCGAGTCCACCACGATCTCCAAGCTGGCCGTCCTCTTCGGCGTCATGGAACCGCTCCGCGCGCGCGTCCGCGCGGGCATGCCCGTGTACGGCACCTGCGCCGGCCTGATCATGCTCGCCGACAAGATCCTCGACCCGCGCTCGGGCCAGGAGACCATCGGCGGCATCGACATGATCGTGCGCCGCAACGCCTTCGGACGCCAGAACGAGTCGTTCGAGGCGGCGGTCGACGTCAAGGGCGTCGAGGGCGATCCCGTGGAGGGTGTCTTCATCCGCGCCCCGTGGGTCGAGTCCGTGGGCGCGGAGACGGAGGTGCTGGCCCAGCACGACGGTCACATCGTCGCCGTACGACAGGGCAACGCCCTCGCCACGTCCTTCCATCCGGAACTGACCGGCGACCACCGGCTGCACGCCCTCTTTGTCGACATGGTGCGCGCGAACCGGGTGGCGGAGTCCTTGTAGGATCTCTGGGGTTCGTACGGAGTTGGGTAACGCGAAGGAGACAGGCAGATGTCCGGCCACTCTAAATGGGCTACGACGAAGCACAAGAAGGCCGTGATCGACGCCAAGCGCGGCAAGCTCTTCGCGAAGCTGATCAAGAACATCGAAGTCGCGGCCCGGATGGGTGGCGTGGACCTCGAGGGCAACCCGACGCTCTACGACGCCGTGCAGAAGGCCAAGAAGCAGTCGGTCCCCAACAAGAACATCGACTCCGCGATCAAGCGCGGCGGCGGCCTCGAGGCCGGCGGCGCCGACTACGAGACGATCATGTACGAGGGCTACGGTCCGAACGGTGTCGCGGTGCTCATCGAGTGCCTCACCGACAACCGCAACCGCGCCGCCTCCGACGTCCGGGTCGCCATGACCCGCAACGGCGGCTCGATGGCCGACCCGGGTTCCGTCTCCTACCTCTTCAACCGCAAGGGCGTCGTGATCGTCCCCAAGGGCGAGCTGTCCGAGGACGACGTGCTGGAGGTCGTGCTCGACGCGGGCGCCGAGGAGGTCAACGACCTGGGTGAGTCCTTCGAGGTGCTCAGCGAGGCCACCGACCTGGTCGCGGTCCGCTCCTCCCTCCAGGAGGCCGGCATCGACTACGACTCGGCCGAGGCCAACTTCGTCCCGACCATGCAGGTCGAACTGGACGAGGAGGGCGCCCGGAAGATCTTCAAGCTGATCGACGCGCTGGAGGACAGCGACGACGTCCAGAACGTCTTCGCCAACTTCGACGTCAGCGACGACGTGATGGCCAAGGTCGACGCGTAGCGCTGCCGCGAACCGAGCGGATCGGGCGGGCCGGTGGGACACACCCACCGGCCCGCCGCCGTTGTCGGTGGCAGCAGATAGCCTGCACAAACAGGCGATCGAGTGGGAGGGGGCGCGGTGCGTGTACTCGGGGTGGACCCCGGACTGACGCGGTGCGGCGTGGGCGTTGTCGAGGGAGTCGCGGGCCGGCCACTGACCATGCTCGGCGTCGGTGTCGTCCGCACCCCGGCGGACGCCGACCTCGGCCACCGCCTCGTCGCCGTGGAGCAGGGCATCGAGCAGTGGCTCGACGAACACCGCCCCGAATTCGTCGCCGTGGAGCGGGTGTTCAGCCAGCACAACGTCCGCACGGTCATGGGCACCGCCCAGGCCAGCGCCGTCGCCATGCTGTGCGCCGCCCGCCGCGGCATCCCCGTCGCCCTGCACACCCCCAGCGAGGTCAAGGCCGCCGTCACCGGCAGCGGCCGGGCGGACAAGGCCCAGGTCGGCGCCATGGTCACCCGTCTCCTCAGGCTCGACGCCCCACCGAAACCGGCGGACGCCGCCGACGCCCTCGCCCTCGCCATCTGCCACATCTGGCGGGCCCCCGCCCAGAACCGCCTCCAGCAGGCCGTGGCCCTGCACGCATCGAAAGGCCGTACGTCATGATCGCCTTCGTCAGCGGCCCGGTCGCCGCCCTGGCTCCGGACTCCGCGGTGGTCGAGGTCGGTGGGATCGGCATCGCGGTCCAGTGCACGCCCAACACGTTGTCCGGGCTGCGCATGGGGCAGCCGACCAAGCTCGCCACCTCCCTGGTCGTCCGCGAGGACTCGCTGACGCTGTACGGCTTCGTGGACGACGACGAGCGCCAGGTCTTCGAACTGCTGCAGACCGCGAGCGGGGTCGGACCGCGCCTGGCGCAGGCGATGCTCGCCGTGCACACCCCCGACGCGCTGCGCCGAGCGGTCGCCACCGGCGACGAGAAGGCGCTCGTCGCCGTCCCCGGCATCGGCAAGAAGGGTGCCCAGAAGCTCCTGTTGGAGCTGAAGGACCGTCTGGGCGAGCCCGTCGGCGCCCCCGCGATCGGGGCTCCGGTCACCCAGGGCTGGCGCGACCAGTTGCACGCCGCCCTGATCGGCCTCGGGTACGCCACCCGCGAGGCCGACGAGGCCGTGTCGGCCGTGACCCCCCAGGCCGAGGCCACCGAAGGCGCGCCCCAGGTGGGCCAGTTGCTGAAGGCCGCACTCCAGACCCTCAACAGAGCCCGCTGACCGCCCTGTTGAAGCGCTCGTGCACCACTCGCACGGGCCGCCGCCCCCCTTCCGCTCCATCCGACCGCGACCCGCGAGGCACACGCAATGAACTGGGACGACACGACCGACGACACCGCCGCCGACCGCCTGGTGGGCTCCGTCGCCGACCGTGAGGACCAGGCCGTCGAGGCCGCCCTGCGCCCCAAGGACCTGGACGAGTTCATCGGCCAGGAGAAGGTCCGCGAACAGCTCGACCTGGTCCTGCGGGCCGCACGCGCGCGCGGGGCCACCGCCGACCACGTCCTGCTCTCCGGCGCCCCGGGCCTCGGCAAGACCACGCTCTCGATGATCATCGCGGCCGAGATGGGCGCCCCCATCCGCATCACCTCCGGCCCCGCCATCCAGCACGCCGGCGACCTCGCGGCGATCCTCTCCTCCCTCCAGGAGGGCGAGGTCCTCTTCCTCGACGAGATCCACCGCATGTCCCGGCCCGCCGAGGAGATGCTGTACATGGCGATGGAGGACTTCCGCGTCGACGTGATCGTCGGCAAGGGCCCCGGCGCCACCGCGATCCCCCTCGAACTGCCGCCCTTCACCCTGGTCGGCGCCACCACACGTGCGGGACTGCTGCCGCCGCCGCTGCGCGACCGCTTCGGCTTCACCGCGCACATGGAGTTCTACGAGCCCGTCGAACTGGAGCGCGTCATCCACCGCTCGGCGAACCTGCTCGACGTCGAGATCGACACGGACGGCGCCGCCGAGATCGCGGGCCGCTCCCGCGGCACCCCCCGTATCGCCAACCGCCTGCTGCGCCGCGTACGGGACTACGCGCAGGTCAAGGCCGACGGCGTCATCACCCGTGAGATCGCCTCCGCCGCCCTCGCCGTGTACGAGGTCGACGCCCGCGGCCTGGACCGCCTCGACCGGGGTGTCCTCGAAGCCCTGCTCAAGCTCTTCGGCGGCGGACCGGTCGGCCTGTCCACCCTCGCCGTCGCCGTGGGGGAGGAGCGCGAGACCGTCGAGGAGGTTGCCGAACCCTTCCTCGTCCGCGAGGGGCTGCTCGCCCGCACCCCCCGCGGCCGGGTCGCGACCCCCGCGGCCTGGGCCCACCTCGGACTCACCCCGCCACGCGGCACGACCGGCGGAAACGGACAACAGGACCTGTTCGGGGCGTGACCGTCTCGTGACGGCGCGGTACTCGCCCGGCATGGAACCCCGGTGACATGCTGTGCGTTGTTCCATCACGGTGGACTCGCTTAGACTCCGCCGATGCCGCCCTCTGTCGGCAGCACACATACCCCCAACCATCAGGCCGCTCGCCATCGCGGTCGTGTGAAGGAAGTTCCGACCCGTGAGTCTCGTGACCCTCCTCCCGTTCATCGTGCTCATCGGGGCCATGATCCTGATGACCCGATCGGCCAAGAAGAAGCAGCAGCAGGCCGTCGACATGCGGAACCAGATGCAGCCCGGTTCCGGCGTCCGCACGATCGGGGGCATGTACGCGACCGTCAAGGAGGTCAGCGAGGACACCGTCCTCCTCGACGCCGGGCCGGGCGTCGAGCTGCTGTTCGCCAAGAACTCCATCGGTGCCGTCCTCAGCGACGAGGAGTACAACCGCATCGTCCACGGCATCGAGCACGACCTGAAGTCCGACGTCGTCCCGGACGACGCCTCCTCCCTCACCGAGACCGACGAGCCCTCCGACGACGCTTCCGCCGCTTCCGACGACAAGCCCATCGACCTCGGCAAGAAGGACGCGCCCGACGACGCGGCCGACGAGACCGCCGAGGCGAAGGCCGACGAGGCCAAGGCCGAGGAAGCAGAGCCGAAGAAGACCGACGGCGAGTCCGACGCGAAGTAGTCACGTCCCGGGAGTGCGAGCGAGAACCGCCCGCGCCCCGGGCACGTGCCGTTTTCGCCCGGCTTCCCGACACAAGTCATGGCCGTCCCCGCGCTGACCCCGCGCAAGACGGCCCGAGAGGGAGTACGAGAAGGTGGCAGCACCGAAGAAGGGCCGGAGCGCGAGCACCCAGAGCAAGCCTGGGCGCGCGCTGGCCCTCATCCTGATCGCCCTTGTGGCGCTCACCGGGGGAATGTTCGCCTCCGGACACACCACTCCGCGTCTCGGCATCGACCTCGCTGGTGGTACGAGCATCACACTGACGGCGGTCAACGAGCCCGGCCAGCCCAACGCCATCAACAAGACCAACATGGACACCGCGGTCGAGATCATGAACCGCCGTGTCAACGGTCTGGGCGTGTCCGAGGCGGAGGTCCAGACCCAGGGCAATGAGAACATCATTGTCAACATCCCCAAGGGCACGGATTCCGAGGAAGCCCGGGAACAGGTCGGCACCACCGCGAAGCTGTACTTCCGTCCCGTCCTCCAGAGCCAGGTCGGTACCGGCGCGACGGAGAACCCCACCGCCTCGCCGAGCACCAGCCCCAGCGGCAGCGGCTCGCCGAGCCCGTCGAGCTCCGACGGCAAGGACGAGGCCACCGAGCCCGGGGCCGGTGACTCCGCGAGCCCGTCGTCCTCCGCCACGTCGCAGGGCCGTGCGCTCACCGACGCGCTGAAGGCCGACCCCACGCCGTCCGGCAGCGGTTCCGCATCCGCCAAGGCCTCCGACAGCGCCTCCCCGCCCGCGAGCCCGGGCGCCGACAAGGCGACCCAGGCGATCCAGGCCAAGTTCGCCGCCCTCGACTGCAACGACCCGAAGCAGCGTGCCGAGGCCGGCAAGGGCAAGACCACCGACACCGTCGTGGCCTGCGGCCAGGACAACGGCAGCTGGAGCAAGTTCGTCCTCGGCCCGGTCGGGGTCGACGGCACCGAGGTCGAGAAGGCCCAGGCGCTGCTCGACACGCAGAGCGGCACCGGCTGGCAGGTCGTCATGGACTTCGACTCCAAGGGCGCCGACAAGTTCGCCGACATCACCGGCCAGCTCGCGACGCAGACCTCCCCGCAGAACGAGTTCGCGATCGTCCTCGACGACGAGGTCGTCTCCCACCCCTACGTGCAGGCGGCGGTCACCGGCGGCAAGGCCGAGATCTCCGGCAGCTTCACGCAGGAGGAGGCCCAGAACCTCGCCAACATGCTGTCGTACGGCGCGCTCCCGCTGACCTTCAAGGAGTCCAGCGTCACCACCGTCAGCCCCGCGCTCGGCGGTGAGCAGCTGCAGGCCGGTCTGATCGCGGGTGCGATCGGTCTGGCCCTGGTCGTGATCTACCTGGTCGTCTACTACCGCGGCCTGTCGTTGATCGCGGTCGCCTCGCTGCTGCTCTCCGCGGCTCTGACCTACCTGATCATGTCGCTGCTCGGCCCGGCCATCGGCTTCGCCCTGAACCTGCCGGCGGTCTGCGGCGCGATCGTCGCGATCGGTATCACCGCGGACTCGTTCATCGTGTACTTCGAACGCGTCCGGGACGAGATCCGCGAGGGCCGCACGCTGCGCCCCGCCGTCGAGCGGGCCTGGCCCCGTGCCCGGCGCACCATCCTGGTCTCCGACTTCGTGTCCTTCCTCGCCGCCGCGGTGCTCTTCATCGTCACCGTCGGCAAGGTGCAGGGCTTCGCGTTCACACTCGGCCTGACGACCGTGCTCGACGTCGTGGTCGTCTTCCTGTTCACCAAGCCGCTGTTGACCCTGCTGGCCCGCACCAAGTTCTTCGCCAACGGCCACCGCTGGTCCGGCCTCGACCCGAAGCGTCTGGGCGCCCAGCCGCCGCTGCGCCGCACCCGCCGTCCCGCCGTCCCCGCCGACCCGAAGGAGGCCTGAGATGTCGAAGCTCGGTGACCTCGGAGCCCGACTCCACCGTGGCGAGGTCGGTTATGACTTCGTCGGCAACCGCAAGCTCTGGTACGGCCTCTCCATCCTGATCACCATCACGGCCATCGTCGGTCTCGCGGTCCGCGGCCTGAACATGGGTATCGAGTTCCAGGGCGGCGCGGTCTTCACGACGCCGAAGACGAGCGTCTCGGTCGCCCAGGCGGAGGAGTACGCCACGCAGGCCTCCGGCCACCAGGCGATCGTCCAGAAGCTGGGCAACGACACCCTGCGCATCCAGATCTCCGGTGTGGACACCAGCAAGTCCGACGAGATCAAGGAAACGCTCGCCGGCGACCTCAAGATCGACGCGGAGAAGATCAACGCCGATCTGGTCGGTCCCAGCTGGGGTGACCAGATCGCCAACAAGGCATGGCAGGGTCTCGGGATCTTCATGGTCCTCGTGGTGATCTATCTGGCGATCGCCTTCGAGTGGCGCATGGCCATCGCCGCGTTCGTCGCCCTGGTCCACGACATCACGATCACGGTCGGTGTCTACGCCCTCGTCGGCTTCGAGGTGACGCCGGGCACGGTGATCGGTCTGCTGACCATCCTCGGTTATTCGCTCTACGACACGGTCGTCGTCTTCGACAGCCTCAAGGAGCAGACGAAGGACGTCACCAAGCAGAACCGCTGGACGTACGCCGAGATCGCCAACCGCTCGATCAACAGCACCCTGGTGCGGTCGATCAACACCACGGTGGTGGCGCTGCTCCCGGTCGCCGGCCTTCTCTTCATCGGTGGCGGGGTCCTCGGCGCGGGCATGCTCAACGACATCTCGCTGTCGCTGTTCGTCGGCCTCGCGGCCGGTGCGTACTCGTCGATCTTCATCGCCACGCCGCTCGTCGCCGACCTCAAGGAGCGCGAGCCGCAGCTGAAGGCCCTCAAGAAGCGCGTCCTCGCCAAGCGGGCCCAGGCCGAGCACGACGCGGAGAGGGCTAAGGACGGTCCCTACGACGACGAGCCCGCCGACGCCACCCCCGCGGTGGTCGGCCCGCGTGCCCAGTCCGGTGGCCGTACCCGGGGCCGGGGCGGGAAGCGGCGATGACCGACATCAAGGAGCTGCTGCTCAGCCGTATCCGTGACGTCGCGGACTACCCGGAGCCGGGAGTGATGTTCAAGGACATCACCCCGCTGCTGGCGGACCCGGCGGCGTTCACCGCGCTGACGGACGCACTGGCCGAGCTGACCGTCCGGCACGGCGCCACGAAGATCGTCGGCCTGGAGGCCCGGGGCTTCATCCTGGGCGCCCCGGCCGCCGTCCGCGCCGGCGTCGGCTTCATCCCCGTGCGCAAGGCGGGCAAGCTCCCCGGGGCCACGCTCGGCCAGGCCTACGACCTGGAGTACGGCTCCGCCGAGATCGAGGTGCACGCCGAGGACCTGACCGCGGGCGACCGCGTCATGGTCATCGACGACGTCCTCGCCACCGGCGGCACCGCCGAGGCCTCCCTCCAGCTGATCCGCCGCGCGGGCGCCCAGGTCGCCGGCGTCGCGGTCCTGATGGAGCTGTCGTTCCTCCCGGGCCGACAGCGCCTGGAGACGGTTCTGGCCGGGGCCCCGCTGGAGGCCCTGATCACGGTCTGAACCCAACGGACAGCCATGCGGCGGGCGCCCCGGGATCCCTTTCCCGGGGCGCCCGCCGCGTTGCGTGCCCCGCAGGACGCGCGCCCCGAAGGGGGGCGGGGAACTCCGCGAGCAACCACACTCCACCAGCACCGGACCCCAAACCGCACACCCCGATGTCGGCCCTCGGAATCCGCCGCGCGCTCCCCGTGTTGCACGGGTAGGCCGCCCTCAATGTGGCCTGAAGGCGATCCTGGGGCGGGGGATCGCTACCATGGGTGCTCCGGAGCCTGACCGGGGGACCCGGATCGCGCACGAGGAGCCCTCTTGGCAGACGAGGCCCAGCACCTGACCGCCGCCAAGCCCGAGTCCGCCTCGGGCCCCGCGGCCAAGCCCGCGCAGCACGCGACGAAGGCGAACCCCGAGAACACCGCCCCGTCCGCGCAGGGCTCCGTCGAGCACTCCCAGTCCGCGCCCGCCGACAAGACCGACGGCCCGGCGCGCCCCAAGCCGGCCCCGCCCGAGCGCACCGCGCCCGCGCCCGCTCCGGCGCCCCCGGCCCGCCCCGCCGGAACGGGCCAGCCCGCCCGTTCCGGTTCCTCCAACCGCGTACGCGCCCGTCTCGCCCGGCTCGGCGTGCAGCGCTCCAACCCGTACAACCCGGTCCTGGAGCCGTTGCTGCGGATCGTGCGCAGCAACGACCCGAAGATCGAGACGTCGACGCTCCGCCAGATCGAGAAGGCCTACCAGGTCGCCGAGCGCTGGCACCGGGGCCAGAAGCGCAAGAGCGGCGACCCCTACATCACGCACCCGCTGGCCGTCACCACCATCCTCGCCGAGCTGGGTATGGATCCGGCCACCTTGATGGCCGGTCTGCTCCACGACACGGTCGAGGACACCGAGTACGGCCTCGACCAGCTCCGCCGCGACTTCGGCGACTCCGTCGCCCTCCTCGTCGACGGCGTCACCAAGCTGGACAAGGTCAAGTTCGGCGAGGCCGCGCAGGCCGAGACCGTGCGCAAGATGGTCGTCGCCATGGCCAAGGACCCCCGTGTCCTGGTCATCAAGCTCGCCGACCGCCTGCACAACATGCGCACCATGCGCTACCTCAAGCGCGAGAAGCAGGAGAAGAAGGCGCGCGAGACCCTGGAGATCTACGCGCCGCTCGCCCACCGCCTGGGCATGAACACCATCAAGTGGGAACTGGAGGACCTCGCCTTCGCGATCCTCTACCCCAAGATGTACGACGAGATCGTCCGCCTCGTCGCCGAGCGCGCCCCGAAGCGCGACGAGTACCTGGCCATAGTGACCGACGAGGTGCAGCAGGACCTGCGCGCGGCCCGCATCAAGGCGACCGTCACCGGCCGTCCGAAGCACTACTACAGCGTCTACCAGAAGATGATCGTCCGCGGCCGGGACTTCGCGGAGATCTACGACCTGGTCGGCATCCGCGTCCTGGTGGACACCGTCCGCGACTGCTACGCGGCCCTGGGCACCGTCCACGCCCGCTGGAACCCGGTTCCGGGGCGGTTCAAGGACTACATCGCGATGCCCAAGTTCAACATGTACCAGTCGCTGCACACGACGGTCATCGGACCCAACGGCAAGCCCGTCGAACTCCAGATCCGTACGTTCGACATGCACCGCCGCGCCGAGTACGGCATCGCCGCGCACTGGAAGTACAAGCAGGAGGCCGTCGCCGGTGCCTCCAAGGTGCGCTCGGACCAGCCGAGGACCACCGGCAAGGACGACCACCTCAACGACATGGCCTGGCTGCGGCAGCTGCTGGACTGGCAGAAGGAGACCGAGGACCCCGGAGAGTTCCTGGAGTCCCTGCGCTTCGACCTCTCCCGCAACGAGGTCTTCGTCTTCACCCCGAAGGGCGACGTCATCGCGTTGCCGGCCAGCGCGACCCCCGTCGACTTCGCGTACGCGGTCCACACCGAGGTCGGCCACCGCACCATAGGCGCCCGGGTCAACGGCCGCCTGGTCCCGCTCGAATCCACTCTCGACAACGGCGACCTGGTGGAGGTCTTCACCTCCAAGGCGGCCGGCGCGGGCCCCTCCCGCGACTGGCTCGGCTTCGTGAAGTCGCCGCGCGCCCGCAACAAGATCCGCGCCTGGTTCTCCAAGGAGCGGCGCGACGAGGCCATCGAGCAGGGCAAGGACGCCATAGTCCGCGCGATGCGCAAGCAGAACCTGCCGATCCAGCGCATCCTCACCGGCGACTCGCTCGTCACCCTGGCCCACGAGATGCGCTACCCGGACATCTCAGCGCTCTACGCGGCCATAGGCGAAGGCCATGTCTCCGCGCAGAGCGTGGTCCAGAAGCTCGTCCAGGCCCTCGGCGGCGAGGAGGCCGCCACCGAGGAGATCGACGAGGCCGTACCGCCCACCCACGGCCGCAGCCGCAAGCGGCGCGGCAGCAACGACCCCGGTGTCGTGGTCAAGGGCGTCGAGGACGTGTGGGTCAAGCTCGCCCGCTGCTGTACGCCCGTCCCAGGCGACCCCATCATCGGCTTCGTCACCCGGGGCAGTGGCGTATCGGTTCACCGCAGTGACTGCGTCAACGTCGAGTCGCTCTCCCGTGAACCCGAGCGCATCCTCGACGTCGAGTGGGCCCCGACCCAGTCCTCGGTCTTCCTCGTCGCCATACAGGTCGAGGCGCTGGACCGCAGCCGTCTGCTCTCGGACGTCACGCGCGTCCTGTCCGACCAGCACGTCAACATCCTGTCGGCAGCCGTCCAGACCTCCCGCGACCGCGTCGCCACCTCTCGCTTCACCTTCGAGATGGGCGACCCGAAGCACCTGGGCCACGTCCTGAAGGCCGTACGCGGTGTGGAGGGCGTCTATGACGTGTACCGGGTGACGTCGGCGCGACGGCCGTAGGCACGACACATGTGAGAGGGGCTCCCGTACGAACCGTACGGGAGCCCCTCTCACATGCGTCTTCGGACGTCAGCCGCCGAACTCCTGCAGACCCTTCAGCGCCTGGTCCAGCAGCGCCTGGCGGCCGTCGAGCTCACGCTGGAGCTTGTCGGCCTTGGCGTTGTTGCCCTGGGCACGGGCGGCCTCGATCTGCGTCTTCAGCTTGTCGACGGCGGCCTGCAGCTGGCCCGTGAGACCGGCCGCACGGGCGCGGGCCTCCGGGTTGGTGCGGCGCCACTCCGCCTCCTCGGCCTCCTGGATCGCCCGCTCGACCGCGTGCATCCGCCCCTCGACCTTCGGACGGGCGTCACGCGGCACGTGGCCGATGGCCTCCCACCGCTCGTTGATCGAGCGGAAGGCGGCACGTGCGGTCTTGAGATCCGTCACCGGCAGGATCTTCTCCGCCTCTCCGGCCAGCTCCTCCTTGAGCTTGAGGTTCTCCGACTGCTCCGCGTCACGCTCGGCGAACACCGAGCTGCGGGCGGCGAAGAAGACGTCCTGGGCGCCGCGGAAGCGGTTCCACAGGTCGTCCTCGTGCTCGCGCTGGGCGCGGCCGGCGGCCTTCCAGTCGGCCATCAGCTCGCGGTAGCGCGCGGCCGTCGGACCCCAGTCCGTCGAGTTCGACAGCGCCTCGGCCTCCGCGACCAGCTTCTCCTTGGTCTTGCGGGCGTCCTCGCGCTGCGCGTCGAGCTGCGCGAAGTGGGCCTTGCGACGCTTGGAGAACGCCGAGCGGGCGTGCGAGAAGCGGTGCCACAGCTCGTCGTCGGACTTGCGGTCCAGACGCGGCAGGCCCTTCCAGGTGTCCACCAGCGCCCGCAGCCGCTCACCGGCGGCCCGCCACTGATCGGACTGGGCCAGCTCCTCCGCCTCGGTGACCAGCGCCTCCTTGGCGTGCCGGGCCTCGTCGGACTGCTTGGCCCGCTGCTGCTTGCGCTCCTCGCGGCGGGCCTCGACGGTCTCGACGAGCTTGTCCAGCCGCACCTTGAGCGCGTCCAGGTCACCGACCGCGTGGTGTGCGTCGACCTGCTCGCGAATGTGGTCGATCGCGGCCTGGGCGTCCTTCGCCGACAGGTCGGTGGTCTTGACGCGCTTCTCGAGGAGGCCGATCTCGACAACCAGGCCTTCGTACTTGCGCTCGAAATAGGCCAGCGCCTCCTCGGGGGAGCCCGCCTGCCAGGAACCGACGACCTGCTCGCCGTCGGCCGTACGCACGTACACGGTCCCCGTCTCGTCGACGCGGCCCCACGGGTCGCTGCTCACAGCGCCTCCTCCACATGATGCCTGCGAGGGGCCTCAGCGCCCCCGGCATCGTCCACAGTTTCGTCACGGCCAACATAGGCGACCGGCGGGTTGCCTGTCCGCATCCCGCGCGACCGAAATTTCACTGGTGGCGGTCAGGATTTCTTGACAGTCGCCTTGTTGATGACCACGGTCGCGTTGGGTGCCGTGTTGCCGGTCTGGGGGTCCGCGGGCTGGGCACCCGCGTCGGCGATCTTCTTCAGGACCTTCATGCCGTCCTTGGAGACGGTGCCGAACGGTGTGTAGTTGGCCGGCAGCGGACTGTCCTGCGTGACCAGGAAGAACTGGCTGCCACCGCTGTTCTTGCCCTCGCCCGTCTGCGCGTTGAACTGGTTCGCCATCGCGACCGTGCCCGCCGGGTACACATCGCCCTTCAGACGCGAGTCCTTCAGGTTCTCGTCCGGGATCGTGTACCCGGGACCGCCCATGCCGGTGCCCTGCGGGTCACCGCACTGCAGGACATAGATGCCCTCGGTGGTGAGACGGTGGCACTTGGTGTGGTCCAAGTACCCCTTGTTCACCAGGAAGTCGAAGGAGTTGACGGTGCGCGGGGCCTTCGCCGCGTCCATCGTTATGGGGATGGAACCACACGTCGTCTGCAGATCCATCGTGTACTTCGCGGTCTTGTCGATGGTGAGCGCGGGTTCCTTCTTGAAGGTGAGGTCCTTCACCTTGCCCTCGGCCGGCTTCTCGCACGGGTCCGGCGCCTTGCTGGGCGACGCGCTCGCGCTCGCCTCCGCGCTCACGTTGTCCTTCTTGTCGTCGCCCTTGAGGACGTCGGTCGTGTAGAGCGCCACACTGCCCACCAGGATCACACCGAGCACCGAAGCGACCACCGCGTTGCGGACTCGTGCCTTGCGTCGCGCGGACGTGCGCCGCTGCTGCTGCCGCAAGAACTTCTCCCGGGCGAGCTGACGCCGCCGCTGATCCTGGCTGACCACGGGGTTCTCTCCTCATGCGTCTCGTACGTCGACGGGTGCGTCGCGCGTCCGTTGAGTGGACTGATTGCGTGTGACCCGTACCGTATATGGGTTCGCTGAGGAAACGGCAGCGCCGGTAGGCTCTGATCCACAGCAACCCACCCCCGTACGCCACAAGAAGGACGATCGTGCTCATTGCCGGGTTCCCCGCCGGGGCCTGGGGGACCAACTGTTATCTGGTCGCCCCCGCCGCCGGTGAGGAGTGCGTGATCATCGACCCGGGCCACCAGGCCACCCAGGGAGTCGAGGAGACGCTGAGGAAGCATCGGCTCAAGCCCGTCGCGGTCGTCCTCACCCACGGCCACCTCGACCATGTGGCCTCGGTCGTCCCGGTGTGCGGCGCGCACGACGTACCGGCGTGGATCCACCCCGAGGACCGGTACATGATGAGCGACCCGGAGAAGGCGCTCGGCCGGTCCATCGGCATGCCGCTCATGGGCGAGCTGACCGTGGGGGAGCCGGACGACGTCAAGGAGCTGACCGACGGCGCCAAGCTGGAGCTGGCCGGTCTGGAGCTGTCCGTCGCGCACGCGCCCGGCCATACCAAGGGGTCGGTGACCTTCCGGATGCCCGAGAACACGGAGATCCCCTCCGTGTTCTTCTCCGGGGATCTGCTCTTCGCCGGCTCCATCGGACGCACCGACCTGCCCGGCGGTGACATGGCCGAGATGCTCGACTCGCTGGCCCGCGTGTGCCTGCCGCTCGACGACTCGACCGTGGTGCTGTCCGGCCACGGCCCCCAGACGACCATCGGCCAGGAGCGCGCCACCAACCCGTATCTGCGGCAGGTGGCGGCGGCCGGCCAGGGAGAAGGTCCGACGACCCCTCCCCGACGAGGAATGTGACGAGAGACCTTCCGTGAGTACCTTCCAGGCCCCCAAGGGCACGTACGACCTGCTGCCCCCGGACAGCGCCAAGTACCTCGCCGTCCGCGAGGCCATCGCCGCGCCGCTGCGCGACTCCGGCTACGGGTACATCGAGACGCCCGGCTTCGAGAGCGTCGAACTGTTCGCGCGCGGTGTGGGCGAGTCCACCGACATCGTGACCAAGGAGATGTACGCCTTCGAGACCAAGGGCGGTGACAGGCTCGCCCTGCGGCCCGAGGGCACCGCCTCCGTGCTGCGCGCCGCCCTGGAGGCCAACCTCCACAAGGTCGGCAACCTCCCGGTCAAGCTCTGGTACTCCGGCTCGTACTACCGCTACGAGCGCCCCCAGAAGGGCCGCTACCGCCACTTCTCCCAGGTGGGCGCCGAGGCGATCGGCGCCGAGGACCCGGCCCTGGACGCCGAGTTGATCATCCTGGCGGACCAGGCGTACCGCTCGCTGGGCCTGAGGAACTTCCGCATCCTGCTCAACAGCCTGGGCGACAAGGAGTGCCGTCCCGTCTACCGGGCGGCGCTGCAGGAGTTCCTGCGCGGCCTCGACCTCGACGAGGACACGCTCCGCCGCGCGGAGATCAACCCGCTGCGCGTCCTCGACGACAAGCGCGAGTCGGTCCAGAAGCAGCTCGGGGACGCACCCCTGCTGCGCGACTACCTCTGCGACGCCTGCAAGGCGTACCACGAGGAAGTGCGCGAGCTGATCACGGCGGCGGGCGTCGCCTTCGAGGACGACCTCAAGCTGGTGCGCGGCCTCGACTACTACACCCGGACGACCTTCGAGTTCGTCCACGACGGTCTGGGCTCGCAGTCCGCGGTGGGCGGCGGCGGCCGCTACGACGGCCTCTCCGAGATGATCGGCGGCCCCGCGCTGCCCTCGGTCGGCTGGGCGCTCGGCGTCGACCGGACCGTCCTCGCCCTGGAGGCGGAGGGCGTCGAGCTCGAACTACCCGCCGCCACCACCGTGTTCGCCGTCCCGCTCGGCGACGAGGCCCGCCGGCTGCTGTTCACCAAGGTCACCGAATTGCGCAAGGTGGGCATCGCGGCCGACTTCGCCTACGGCGGCAAGGGCCTGAAGGGCGCGATGAAGAACGCCAACCGCAGCGGCGCGCGCTACACGATCGTGGCTGGCGAACGCGACCTCGCCGAGGGCGTCGTCCAGCTCAAGGACATGGAGTCCGGGGAGCAGGTCGCCGTCGGCGTGAACGAGATCGTGGCCGAGCTGGAGGCCCGACTGGGCTGAGTTCGAACCGTTGTCGCCCTCGTCGCCCTTTACGGGTGGCGGGGGCGACTTTTACGTCCAGCGAACGCCGCGCGCGCGAGGGTGTACGGCACAATGACCGTGCCCAGCGGCCCCTTCGACGCCATGGAATCGACGGAATCGACGTGATGAGCAAGACGACAGTCAGGGACGTCTCGACCACCGCCCGGGAACACACCGAGGCCCCGCGCACGGTGGGCGGAAGCCGGGCCTTCGCGATCCTGCTGCTGATCACCGGTGCGGCCGGGCTGCTCGCCTCCTGGGTCATCACCCTCGACAAGTTCAAGCTGCTGGAGGACCCGAACTTCACCCCCGGGTGCAGCCTCAACCCGGTCGTCTCCTGCGGCAACATCATGAAGAGCGACCAGGCATCCGTCTTCGGGTTCCCCAACCCGATGCTCGGGCTCGTCGCGTACGGCATCGTCATCTGCGTCGGCGTGAGCCTGCTCGCCCGTGCCACCTACCCGCGTTGGTACTGGCTGACCTTCAACGCGGGCACCGCCTTCGGCGTCGGCTTCGTGACCTGGCTCCAGTACCAGTCGCTGTACAACATCAACTCGCTCTGCCTGTGGTGCTGCCTCGCCTGGGTCGCCACCATCCTGATGTTCTGGTACGTCACGTCCTCCAACATCCGCAACGGGTTCCTGCCGGCCCCCGGCTGGCTGAAGGGCTTCTTCGCCGAGTTCACCTGGGTCCTGCCCGTGATGCACATCGGCATCATCGGCATGCTGATCCTGACCCGCTGGTGGGACTTCTGGACCAGCTGACGGCGGCTCCTCCGGGGGGCGGCCGCCGGGCCGGCCGCCGGGCCGACCGGACTGTCAGTGGCGTGACATAGGGTTTTCCGTGTGGAGCCCGATCTGTTCACCGCCGCAGCCGAAGAACGCCAGGAGAAGGACCCGGCCGCCAGCCCCCTGGCCGTACGGATGCGCCCGCGCACCCTGGACGAGGTCGTGGGCCAGCAGCACCTCCTGAAGCCCGGCTCGCCCCTGCGCAGACTGGTCGGCGAGTCCGGCGGCGGCCCCGCCGGCCCCTCCTCGGTGATCCTCTGGGGCCCGCCCGGCACCGGCAAGACGACCCTGGCGTACGTCGTCTCCAAGGCCACCAACAAGCGGTTCGTGGAGCTCTCCGCGATCACCGCGGGGGTCAAGGAGGTCCGCGCGGTCATCGACGGCGCCCGCCGCGCCACCGGCGGCTTCGGCAAGGAGACCGTCCTCTTCCTCGACGAGATCCACCGCTTCAGCAAGGCCCAGCAGGACTCCCTCCTCCCGGCCGTCGAGAACCGCTGGGTCACCCTCATCGCGGCGACCACGGAGAACCCGTACTTCTCGGTGATCTCCCCGCTCCTGTCCCGCTCCCTCCTCCTCACCCTCGAACCGCTCACCGACGACGACCTGCGCGGCCTGCTCCAGCGCGCCCTCACCGACGAGCGCGGCCTGAAGCGCGCCGTCACCCTCCCCGAGGACACCGAGGGGCACCTCCTGCGGATCGCCGGCGGAGACGCCCGCCGCGCCCTGACCGCCCTGGAGGCCGCGGCCGGCGCGGCCCTCGACAAGGGGGAGGCGGAGATCGGTCTCCAGACGCTGGAGGAGACCGTCGACCGCGCCGCCGTGAAGTACGACCGCGACGGCGACCAGCACTACGACGTGGCCAGCGCCCTGATCAAGTCCATCCGCGGTTCCGACGTGGACGCCGCGCTGCACTACCTGGCGCGGATGATCGAGGCCGGTGAGGACCCCCGGTTCATCGCCCGCCGACTGATGATCTCCGCCAGCGAGGACATCGGCCTGGCCGATCCGAACGCGCTGCCCATAGCCGTCGCCGCCGCCCAGGCCGTCGCCATGATCGGCTTCCCCGAGGCCGCGCTCACCCTCAGCCACGCCACCATCGCCCTCGCCCTGGCCCCGAAGTCGAACGCGGCGACGACGGCCATCGGCGCGGCCATGGAGGACGTGAGGAAGGGCCTGGCCGGTCCGGTGCCCCCGCACCTGCGGGACGGGCACTACAAAGGCGCGGCCAAACTCGGGCACGCCCAGGGGTATGTGTACCCGCACGACCTCCCCGAGGGCATCGCCGCCCAGCAGTACGCACCGGACGCCATCAAGGAGCGGGAGTACTACACCCCGACCCGGCACGGCGCCGAGGCCCGGTACGCCGACGCGGTGGAGTGGACCAGGAAGAACCTCGGTCGGAAGCAGTCCTGAACCCCCTGTAGACTCCTCCACAGTGCTGCGTCCCGTGTCCGGCTCCGGTCGGCGCCTCAGGCGGGACATCCAGCCGGATCTTCGGATCCAGGAGCGTCGCGCACCGTCGTAGGTGTCGCGGGCAGCCCACCACCACTCGGATTCCCGGGACCGGTCGGTGGGCCGTTCGTGTGCTGCACGTATGTGCCCAGACCAGGGGAGCGGCTACCCGACATGTCCCTCGCGGGCCTGACGGGATTCCCCGGCTGCGGATGCGACCTCCCGTAACCCTGAGGCAGCCGAAGAGAAGGAAAAGGAAAAGAAGTGGCGAACCAGTCCCGCCCCAAGGTCAAGAAGTCGCGTGCCCTCGGCATCGCGCTGACCCCGAAGGCCGTCAAGTACTTCGAGGCCCGCCCCTACCCGCCGGGTGAGCACGGCCGTGGCCGCAAGCAGAACTCGGACTACAAGGTCCGTCTGCTCGAGAAGCAGCGTCTGCGCGCGCAGTACGACGTGTCCGAGCGCCAGCTCGTCCGCGCCTACGAGCGTGCCTCCAAGGTCCAGGGCAAGACCGGTGAGGCCCTGATCATCGAGCTCGAGCGCCGTCTCGACGCGCTGGTCCTGCGTTCGGGCATCGCCCGCACGATCTACCAGGCCCGCCAGATGGTCGTCCACGGCCACATCGAGGTCAACGGCCACAAGGTCGACAAGCCGTCCTTCCGTGTCAAGCCGGACGACGTCGTCATGGTCCGTGAGCGCAGCCGTCAGAAGCCGCTGTTCGAGGTCGCCCGCGAGGGTGGCTTCGCCGCCGACGGCGAGACCCCGCGCTACCTCCAGGTGAACCTGAAGGCCCTGGCCTTCCGCCTGGACCGCGACCCGAACCGCAAGGAGATCCCGGTCATCTGCGACGAGCAGCTCGTCGTCGAGTACTACGCCCGTTGATCCTCTTTCGACGGACGTAGTACATACGCACCGAGCGTCAGCCCGTCGTCCCCCCGCCCTCCTGGGCGGGCGGGACGGCGGGCTCTCGCCTTGCTACGGCGAGACCGCGGCGGGCCGGCGGCGGTCTCCGCGCTGCGCCTTAATGCGGTACAGAGCGATCGCCGCGGCGCGATAGGCTCGGGACACGACTTTCGACGTTCAGGCATGTTCCAGGGAGCGGGTGCAGACAGTGTCCGGTGGAGAGGTGGCCGGGATCCTGGTGGCCGTCTTCTGGGCGATCCTGGTCTCCTTCCTCGCCGTCGCGCTGGCGAGGCTGGCCCAGACGCTCAAGGCGACCACCAAGCTCGTCGCGGACGTGACCGACCAGGCCGTCCCCCTCCTCGCCGACGCGTCCACCGCGGTCCGCTCCGCGCAGACCCAGATCGAGCGGGTCGACGCCATCGCGTCCGACGTCCAGGAGGTCACGTCGAACGCCTCGGCGCTCTCCACGACCGTCGCGTCCACCTTCGGCGGCCCCCTCGTGAAGGTCGCCGCCTTCGGCTACGGCGTACGCCGGGCCATGGGCGGCCGCCGGGAGGGCGAGCCCGCCAAGGAACAGCGTCGTACCGTGATCGTGGGACGCACCGTTCCGGGCACGCGCCGAAGCAGGCGTGACACCCGTGGAAAGAAGGACTGACCGAGCGATGTTCCGCCGTACGTTCTGGTTCACCACAGGGGTCGCCGCCGGAGTGTGGGCCACCACCAAGGTCAACCGCAAGCTGAAGCAGCTCACCCCCGAACACCTCGCCACCCAGGCCGCGCACAAGGCGGTCGAGGCGGGCCACAGGATCAAGGACCGGGCCGTCCACTTCGCGCTCGACGTCCGCGACAACATGGCCCAGCGGGAGGCCGAGTTGGGCGAGGCACTCGGTATCGAGGCCAACCCCGACACGTACCCGGAGCTTCCGGCCCCCCGGCGCGTGGTCGCCATCGAGAACAGCAACACCCCGAAGTACAGCAGGAATCCGAGGTACGTCGACAACTCGTCGTACCCGTACAACCGGAATGAGGACCACTGATGGAGTCGGCCGAGATTCGTCGCCGCTGGTTGAGCTTCTTCGAGGAGCGCGGTCACACCGTTGTCCCTTCGGCGTCGCTCATCGCGGACGACCCGACTCTGCTCCTGGTCAACGCGGGCATGGTCCCCTTCAAGCCCTACTTCCTCGGTGAGGTCAAGCCGCCCTTCGCCCGCGCCACCAGCGTGCAGAAGTGTGTCCGTACGCCGGACATCGAAGAGGTCGGCAAGACCACCCGGCACGGCACGTTCTTCCAGATGTGCGGCAACTTCTCCTTCGGCGACTACTTCAAGGAAGGCGCCATCAAGCACGCCTGGGAGCTGCTCACCAGCCCCCAGGACAAGGGTGGTTACGGCCTGGAGCCGGAGAAGCTCTGGATCACCGTCTACAAGGACGACGACGAGGCCGAGCGCATCTGGCACGAGCAGATCGGCGTGCCGAAGGAGCGCATCCAGCGCCTCGGCATGAAGGACAACTACTGGTCCATGGGCGTCCCCGGCCCGTGCGGCCCGTGTTCCGAGATCAACTACGACCGCGGCCCGGAGTTCGGCGTCGAGGGCGGCCCCGCCGTCAACGACGAGCGGTACGTGGAGATCTGGAACCTGGTCTTCATGCAGTACGAGCGCGGCGAGGGCACCTCGAAGGAGGACTTCGAGATCCTCGGCGAGCTGCCCAGCAAGAACATCGACACGGGCCTCGGCCTGGAGCGCCTCGCCATGATTCTGCAGGGCGTGCAGAACATGTACGAGATCGACACCTCCATGGCGGTCATCAACAAGGCCACCGAGCTGACCGGCGTCCGCTACGGCGACGCCAAGGCCTCCGACGTCTCCCTGCGCGTGGTCACCGACCACATCCGCACCGCCGTGATGCTCATCGGCGACGGCGTCACCCCCGGCAACGAGGGCCGCGGCTACGTCCTGCGCCGCATCATGCGCCGCGCCATCCGCAACATGCGCCTCCTCGGCGCCACCGGCCCGGTCGTCAAGGACCTCATCGACGTCGTCATCGGCATGATGGGTCAGCAGTACCCCGAGCTGATCACCGACCGCGAGCGCATCGAGAAGGTGGCTCTCGCCGAGGAGAACGCCTTCCTCAAGACGCTGAAGGCCGGCACCAACATCCTCGACACCGCCGTGACCGAGACCAAGGCCACCGGTGGCCAGGTCCTCGCCGGCGACAAGGCCTTCCTGCTCCACGACACCTGGGGCTTCCCGATCGACCTCACCCTGGAGATGGCCGCCGAACAGGGCCTCTCCGTGGACGAGGACGGCTTCCGCCGCCTGATGAAGGAACAGCGGGACCGCGCCAAGGCCGACGCCCGCGCCAAGAAGACCGGCCACGCCGACCTCGGCGCCTACCGCGAGATCGCCGACGCCGCCGGCGAGACCGAGTTCATCGGCTACTCGGACACCGAGGGCGAGTCCACGGTCGTCGGCATCCTCGTCGACGGCCTCTCCTCGCCCGCCGCCACCGAGGGCGACGAGGTCGAGATCGTCCTCGACCGCACCCCGTTCTACGCCGAGGGCGGCGGCCAGATCGGCGACACCGGCCGGATCAAGGTCGACTCCGGTGCCGTCATCGAGATCCGCGACTGCCAGAAGCCGGTACCGGGCGTGTACGTCCACAAGGGCGTCGTCCAGGTCGGCGAGGTGACCGTCGGCGCCAAGGCCCAGGCCTCGATCGACGGCCGCCGCCGTACGGCCATCGCCCGCGCCCACTCGGCCACCCACCTCACCCACCAGGCCCTGCGTGACGCCCTCGGTCCGACGGCCGCCCAGGCCGGTTCCGAGAACCAGCCGGGCCGCTTCCGCTTCGACTTCGGCTCCCCGTCCGCCGTTCCGACGGCCGTGATGACCGACGTCGAGCAGAAGATCAACGAGGTGCTCTCCCGCGACCTGGACGTCCACGCGGAGATCCTGAGCCTCGACGAGGCCAAGAAGCAGGGCGCCATCGCCGAGTTCGGCGAGAAGTACGGTGAGCGCGTCCGCGTCGTCACCATCGGCGACTTCTCCAAGGAGCTGTGCGGCGGCACGCACGTCCACAACACCTCGCAGCTCGGCCTGGTCAAGCTGCTCGGCGAGTCCTCGATCGGCTCCGGTGTGCGCCGCATCGAGGCCCTGGTCGGCGTCGACGCCTACAACTTCCTCGCCCGTGAGCACACGGTCGTCGCCCAGCTCCAGGAGCTGATCAAGGGCCGTCCCGAGGAGCTTCCGGAGAAGGTCTCCGCCATGCTCGGCAAGCTCAAGGACGCCGAGAAGGAGATCGAGAAGTTCCGCGCCGAGAAGGTGCTGCAGGCCGCCGCCGGTCTTGCCGAGTCCGCCAAGGACGTCTCCGGCGTGGCTCTCGTGACCGGACAGGTCCCGGACGGCACCACCGCCGACGACCTCCGCAAGCTCGTCCTCGACGTCCGCGGACGCATCCAGGGCGGCCGGGCCGTCGTGGTCGCCCTGTTCACCGTCGTGAACGGCAAGCCGCTGACGGTCATCGCCACCAACGAGGCCGCCCGCGAGCGCGGCCTCAAGGCCGGTGACCTGGTCCGTACGGCCGCCAAGACGCTCGGCGGCGGCGGTGGCGGCAAGCCGGACGTCGCCCAGGGCGGCGGCCAGAACCCGGCCGCCGTCGGCGAGGCCGTGGACGCGGTCGAGCGCCTGGTCGCCGAGACGGCCAAGTGAGCACCACGGATCCCACGAGCGAAGGCGACGGTCCGGCCATGCGCCGTGGCCGTCGCCTCGCGATCGACGTCGGGGACGCCCGTATCGGGGTCGCCTCCTGCGACCCCGACGGGATCCTCGCCACCCCCGTCGAGACGGTTCCCGGACGCGATGTCCCCGCAGCTCAGCGTCGACTGAGACAACTGGTCGACGAATACGTACCCATCGAGGTAATCGTCGGCCTGCCACGCTCTCTCAAAGGGGGAGAAGGCCCGGCCGCAGTCAAGGTGCGGGGTTTCGCCCAGGAGTTGGCCCGCATGATCGCGCCGGTTCCGGTCAGACTCATCGACGAGAGGATGACCACAGTGACAGCCGGTCAAGGACTTCGTGCCTCAGGTGTGAAATCCAAGAAGGGCAGGTCGGTCATCGACCAGGCAGCGGCCGTGATCATTCTGCAACAAGCGCTGGAATCCGAACGGGCGTCAGGCAATGCACCGGGCGAGGGCGTCGAAGTGGTCATCTGATCGCGATACGGTAACGTTCCGCGCGATGTGGTGGCCTTCGAACAGCCACCGCACAAATAGAGGCGGGGACGACAGCCGAGCCACAGGCCCCGCGTGACCGCCGCCTCGCGGCTCTAGGGGATCGATGACTGAGTATGGCCGGGGCCCAGGCTCCGAACCGTGGCATCCGGACGACCCGTTGTACGGGGACGGCGGATGGGACGGACAGCAGGCCCAGGGAGGCCAGCAGTCCGCCTACGGCGGCCAGCCGCAGCAGCACTACCCGGAGCAGCAGCAGTACCAGCAGCACTACGACAACGGCAACGGTCACGGCGGCTGGGGCAACGGCCATCAGGACGCCTACACCCAGCAGCAGTACCAGCAGGAGTACGGCGACCCGGGGCAGCAGTACCCCGGCCAGCAGCAGCCACAGCACCACCAGCAGTACACCGGCCATGGTGAGCAGCAGTACGGCCAGGGCAACGGGGGCTGGAACGACGGAACTGCCCAGCACCAGCAGGGCACTTACGCCGCCGACCCGAACGACCCCTACGGGGGGCAGCAGCAAGCCATGGCCTACGGCGGCGGCCAGCAGGACTTCTACGGAACGCCGGACGCGTATCCGCCGCCGGAGCCGCCGTCTCGCCGGGGCACGGAAACTCCGCCGGCGCCGGCCCCGGCTCCGGAGCCCGAGGCGGAGAAGCAGCCGGCCACGGACCGGACGGACTGGGACCCCGGGCCGGACCAGGGCGAGCACGCGTTCTTCGCGGGCGGCGGCGGTGACGAGGACGATGACGACGAGGCGGAGGGCCGCGGCGGCCGCGGTGACCGGAAGAGCCGCGGCGGAAAGCCCAAGAAACCGGGCAAGGGCGGCAAGAAGCGCCGCAGCGGGTGCGCCTGCCTGGTGGTCGTCATGGTCTTCGGCGGCGGATTCGCCGGTGTGAGCTACTTCGGCTACCAGTTCTTCCAGAGCCGCTTCGGCGAGGCCCCTGACTACTCGGGCAACGGCACGAACGAGACGGTCACGATCACGGTCGCCAAGGGTGAGTTCGGGTCGGCGATCGGGCAGAAGCTGAAGACGGCCGGGGTCGTCAAGAGTGTGGATGCTTTCACTGCCGCGCTGGCGCAGAATCCCGACAGGCCCGATATTCAGGCGGGCGTTTATCTCCTCAAGAAGGAGATGTCCGCTGAAAGCGCTATCGCCCTCATGCTCGATCCGAAGAGTCAGAACAACTTCACCGTCACCGAAGGTGAACGGAACAACTCGGTCTATGCGAAGATCGACACGGAGTTGGGCCTCGACAAGGGGACGACCAAGGAGATCGCGGAAAAGAAGTTCGACACCCTCGGCCTCCCCAAGTGGGCCAACGACAACGACGACATCAAGGATCCGCTGGAAGGATTCCTCTACCCGTCCACCTATCCGGTCGCCAAGGACATGAAGCCCGAGCAGGTCCTCAAGGAAATGATCGACCTTGCGAAGGCGAAATACGAGCAGTTCGATCTGGTCGGCAAGGCCAAGGGGTTGAAGCTGGAGAATCCGCTTCAGGTCCTCACTGTCGCGAGCCTCGTACAGGCCGAGGGAAACAACAAGAAGGACTACAAGAAGATCGCGCGAGTCGTCTACAACCGCCTTGAGCCCAACAACGCGGAGACGGCCGGTCTGCTCGACTTCGACTCGACGGTCAATTACCTGCGCGGTGAATCCAAGTTGGCGACCGGCTCGGTCGACTCGCTGCGGCGGATCGACGACCCGTACAACACGTACAAGGTGTATGGATTGCCGCCCGGGCCGATCGGGAATCCCGGCGACGAGGCGATCGAGGGAGCCCTCAAGCCGGCCAAGGGCGACTGGTACTACTTCGTCTCGATCAACGAGGACGAGACGCTCTTCGCCGTGACCAACGAAGAGCACAACAAGAACCGCAGGAAGTACCAGGAAGCGCAGAACGCACAATGAGCCGCACCGCCAGCAAGAACCGTGCCGCCGTGCTCGGTTCGCCGATCGCCCACTCGCTCTCGCCGGTGCTGCACCGGGCCGCCTACGCCGAACTCGGGCTCACCGACTGGTCGTACGACCGTTTCGAGGTCGACGAGGAGGCGCTGCCCGGGTTCGTCGAGCAGCTCGGGCCGGAGTGGGCGGGTCTGTCGCTGACGATGCCGCTCAAGCGGGCGGTCATTCCGCTGCTGGACGAGATCACCGAGACGGCCACCTCCGTCGAGGCCGTCAACACGATCGTGTTCACCGAGGACGGACGGCGCGTCGGCGACAACACGGATATCCCCGGCATGGTGGCCGCCCTGCGGGAGCGCGGCATCGAGCAGGTGGAGTCGGCGGCCATCCTCGGCGCGGGTGCCACGGCCTCCTCCGCGCTGGCCGCGCTCGCCCGGATCTGCACGGGTGAGGTCGTGGCGTACGTCCGGAGCGAGGCGCGGGCCGCCGAGATGCGGCAGTGGGGCGAGCGGCTGGACGTCGAGGTGCGTACAGCGGACTGGGCGGAGGCCGAGCGGGCGCTGCGCGCCCCGCTGGTCATCGCCACGACTCCGGCCGGGGCGACGGATGCGCTCTCCGGAGCCGTGCCTGAGCGGCCGACGACGCTGTTCGACGTGCTGTACCACCCGTGGCCGACGGAACTCGCCGCGCGCTGGTCGGCCTACGGCGGTGCCGTCCTCAGTGGGCTGGATCTCCTCGTCCACCAGGCGGTTCTGCAGGTCGAGCAGATGACGGGGTGCAAGACGGCGCCGGTGGCGGCGATGCGGGCCGCGGGGGAGCGGGCGCTGGCTGAGCGGGGCTGAGTCTCCCTAGTGCGCTGAGCGCGGTGGCGGAGACGGGACGACCTGGCGCGGTCCCCGCCACTCGGCGCCCGTCGCCCCCGTCCGTCTGCTGGACCCGTGACCGGCTCGCGCCCCGGACGTGGGAGGATCGGAGGTGGCGGGCCGGGGCCGCGCACCCGGTAGCCGTCGCCGTACGCGAGGACGCGCGTACACGCAGGCAGGACGCAGTACCGGGCGCGAGCACTGAGGAGCACCGTTGAGCAGGTTGCGCTGGCTGACCGCGGGGGAGTCCCACGGTCCCGCACTTGTCGCGACGCTGGAGGGCCTTCCCGCCGGCGTGCCGATCACCACGGAGATGGTGGCGGACCACCTGGCCCGGCGGCGCCTGGGCTATGGACGCGGTGCCCGGATGAAGTTCGAGCGCGACGAGGTCACCTTCCTCGGCGGTGTACGGCACGGCCTCACCATGGGCTCCCCGGTGGCGATCATGGTCGGGAACACCGAGTGGCCGAAGTGGGAGCAGGTCATGTCCGCCGACCCGGTCGACCCGGAGATCCTGGCCGGACTCGCCCGCAACGCTCCGCTGACCCGCCCCCGGCCCGGTCACGCGGACCTGGCCGGTATGCAGAAGTACGGCTTCGACGAGGCCCGGCCGGTGCTGGAGCGGGCCTCCGCCCGGGAGACCGCCGCCCGCGTGGCCCTCGGTGCCGTCGCCCGGTCGTACCTGAAGGAGACGGCCGGGATCGAGATCGTCAGCCACGTGGTCGAGCTGGCAGGCGCCAAGGCCCCGCAGGGCGTGTACCCGACCCCCGCGGACGTGGACAGGCTGGACGCGGACCCGGTGCGCTGCCTGGACGCCGACGCGTCGAAGGCGATGGTCGCGGAGATCGACCAGGCCCACAAGGACGGCGACACCCTCGGCGGCGTCGTCGAGATCCTGGCCTACGGCGTGCCCGTGGGCCTCGGCTCGCACGTCCACTGGGACCGCAAGCTGGACGCCCGACTCGCCGGGGCGCTGATGGGCATCCAGGCCATCAAGGGCGTCGAGATCGGCGACGGCTTCGAGCTGGCGCGGGTGCCCGGCTCCAAGGCGCACGACGAGATCGTGAACACCCCCGAGGGCATCCGCCGGGTCTCCGGCCGCTCCGGCGGCACCGAAGGCGGGCTCACCACGGGCGAGCTGCTGCGCGTCCGCGCGGCCATGAAGCCGATCGCGACCGTGCCGCGCGCACTGCAGACCGTCGACGTGACCACGGGCGAGGCCGCGCAGGCCCACCACCAGCGCTCCGACGTCTCCGCCGTGCCGGCGGCCGGCATCGTCGCCGAGGCGATGGTGGCCCTGGTGCTGGCCGACGCGGTGGCCGAGAAGTTCGGCGGCGACAGCGTCACCGAGACGGCCCGCAACGTCCGCTCCTACCTCGACCACCTCGCGATCCGGTGAGCCCGGTGCCTCTGGTCGTCCTCGTCGGCCCCATGGGCGTGGGCAAGTCCACCGTCGGACAGCAGCTCGCCGAGCGGCTCGGCGTCGCCTACCGCGACACCGACGACGACATCGTGGCCGAGCAGGGCCGCGCGATCGCGGAGATCTTCGTCGACGAGGGCGAGCCCGCTTTCCGCGCCATCGAGAAGCGGGCCGTGCACACGGCGCTCGCGGGCCACGACGGCGTCCTCGCCCTCGGCGGCGGCGCGATCCTCGACGCCGACACCCGGGCCCTGCTCGTGGGACAGCGCGTCGTGTACCTCTCGATGGACGTCGAGGAGGCCGTCAAGCGCACCGGCCTCAACGCCGCCCGCCCCCTGCTGGCCGTCAACCCCCGCAAGCAGTGGCGGGAGTTGATGGAGGCCCGGCGCAACCTCTACGAGGAGGTCGCCACGGCTGTCGTCGCCACCGACGGCCGCACGCCCGAGGAAGTCACCCGGGCGGTCCTGGACGCACTGGAGTTGAAGGAAGCATGAGCGAGACAGTGACCCGTATCCAGGTCGGCGGTACGGCGGGCACCGAGCCGTACGAGGTCCTGGTGGGGCGTCAACTCCTCGGCGAACTGGGTGGGTTGATCGGCAACCGGGCCAAGCGGGTCGCGGTGATCCACCCCGAGGCGCTGGCGGACACCGGTGAGGCGCTGCGCGCGGATCTGGCGGAGCAGGGCTTCGAGACCGTCGCGATCCAGGTGCCGAACGCGGAGGAGGCCAAGACCGCCGAGGTCGCCGCGTACTGCTGGAAGGCGCTCGGCCAGTCCGGGTTCACCCGCACCGATGTCATCGTCGGTGTCGGCGGCGGCGCCACCACGGACCTGGCCGGCTTCGTGGCGGCCACCTGGCTGCGCGGGGTCCGCTGGATCGCCATCCCCACCACCGTCCTCGCCATGGTGGACGCCGCCGTCGGCGGCAAGACCGGCATCAACACGGCCGAGGGCAAGAACCTGGTGGGTGCGTTCCACCCGCCGGCCGGGGTGTTGTGCGACCTGGCCGCGCTGGACTCCCTGCCGGTCAACGACTACGTCTCCGGCCTGGCCGAGATCATCAAGGCCGGTTTCATCGCCGACCCGGCGATCCTGGACCTGATCGAGTCCGACCCGCAGGCCGCCCGCACCCCCGCCGGGCCGCACACCTCCGAGCTGATCGAGCGGTCGATCCGGGTCAAGGCCGAGGTCGTCTCCGGCGACCTCAAGGAGTCCGGGCGCCGCGAGATCCTCAACTACGGGCACACCCTGGCCCACGCGATCGAGAAGAACGAGCGCTACCAGTGGCGGCACGGCGCGGCCGTGTCCGTCGGTATGCACTTCGCGGCCGAACTGGGCCGTCTGGCCGGCCGGTTGGACGACGCCACCGCCGACCGCCACCGCACGGTCCTGGAGTCCGTCGGGCTGCCGCTGACCTACCGCTACGACCAGTGGCCGAGGCTGCTGGAGACGATGAAGGTCGACAAGAAGTCCCGGGGCGACCTGCTGCGCTTCATCGTCCTGGACGGTCTGGCCAAGCCCACCGTCCTGGAAGGACCCGACCCGGCGATCCTGCTCGCCGCCTACGGCGAAGTGGGCCAGTAACGCCCGCTCGGGCACCAGTTGCCCGATTCGCCTTGTGTCCCTGGCCACTTGGGCACTTCGGGCTGCCCCCGGCCGTTCACCAAAGGGCGGCCGGGGACGGTACCGTTCGGTGAGGGCGGGGTCGTAAGACCCCGCTCGCCAGTGTCGATGTGACTGTACGAGACGGAGTGGCACCGGATGCAGCACGCAGTGGGAGCTCCGCTGCCGCCGCCCCATCGGCCGGGGCAGGACCCGGCGGCCCCGTGGTCGCCGACCGCGAACCACCAGGGACACCCGGCACCCCCGCACCCCGGAGCACCGGGCGCGAACCCGCCGGGGCACCCCGGTGCGGGCCACCCCGTTCCTCCGGGCACGCACCCCGGCGCCGTACCGTCGCCCCCGCCCGCGCCGGCGGCTCCGCCCACCCCGGCCGCACCGCCCGTCTCGGCACCCCCACCCGCCCCTCCCGGCTCGGTGCCCCCCGCGCCGGGCTTCGCCGGCGGCCCCGGGCACCCGCACCCCGCCGCCCCGCAGCAGACGGCGATGCCTCGGGACACCACCGGACACGTGCAACTGCCGCCGGGCGGCCCCGTCACCATGCCGCCGCCCGCCACCGGCGCCCCCGACGTCACGACCACCACACTCGCGGTCCTGCTCATCGGGCCCGCCGGAGCGGGCAAGACCAGCGTCGCCAAGTACTGGGCGGACCACCGCCGGGTGCCCACCGCGCACATCAGCCTGGACGACGTGCGCGAGTGGGTGCGCTCGGGCTTCGCGGACCCACAGTCCGGGTGGAACGACAACTCCGAGGCGCAGTATCGTCTCGCCCGCCGCACCTGCGGCTTCTCCGCCAGGAACTTCCTGGCCAACGGCATCTCCTGCATCCTCGACGACGCCGTCTTCCCCGACCGCCCGGTCGTCGGCCTCGGCGGCTGGAAGCGGCACGTCGGCCCCGGCCTGCTCCCGGTCGTCCTCCTCCCGGGCCTGGAGATTGTCCTCGAACGCAACGCCGAGCGCTCGGGCAACCGCCGTCTCACCGACGAAGAGGTGGCCCGCATCCACGGCCGGATGGCGGGCTGGTACGGCTCGGGCCTCCCGATCATCGACAACTCCCAGCTGGATGTCCCGGCCACGGCGAGGGTCCTGGACGAGGTCCTGGCGAGGTCGATCGCCAGCCCTCCGAAGTGGTGACCACGTCCCACTGAAGCCGCGCCCCGAAAGGGGCGCGGGGAACTGCGCGACAAGCCCCCAGCGGCGTGCGGACGGCACTCAACCCCTGGCCGCACCCCCGAGCTCCGCGACGCACCCCCACTCGGCCCCGCTCGACCGGCGGCTGTCCGCCGAAGCTCATACGCTCGGCACATGTCAGAGGTGTACGCGGCCCGCCGCGCCCGGCTCAGGGAGCGCTGCCATTCCAGCGGCAGCGCCACCGCACTCGTCACGCTCCCGGCCAACATCCGGTATCTGGCGGGCGCGGCACCCGCGGGAGCCGTCCTTCTGCTGGGCGGCGGCGAGGACGTCCTGGTCTGTGGCGCACCCCCGCGAGGGGAGATCGGCGAGGGCCGAGCCGACGAGGCCGTACGCGTCCAGGTGCTGCCGAGCCCGGGTGGCGATCCGGCGGTCGCCGCCGCCGACCTGGTCACGGCGCTCGACGCCGAGTCGCTGGCCGTGGAGGAACACCACCTCACCGTGGCCCGCCACCGGGCGATCCGCTCGGTCGCACCCCGGCTGCGGCTGGCCGACCTCGGCGGCGCGGTCGAGCAGCTGAGAGTGATCAAGGACGAGGAGGAGATCTCCTGTCTGCGGATCGGCGCGGAGATCGCCGACCAGGCGCTGGGCGAACTCCTCGAATCGATCCTCGTCGGCCGTACCGAGCGCCATCTCGCCCTCGAACTGGAGCGCCGCCTCGTGGACCACGGCGCGGACGGCCCCGCCTTCCCGACCTCCGTCGCCACCGGCCCGAACTCCGGCCGTCCCGGTCACGTCCCCACGGACCGACGGGTCGAGGAGGGCGACTTCCTCTCCGTCTGCCTCGGCGCGACCTATCGCGGCTACCGCTGCGAGATCGGCCGTACGTTCGTGATCGGCACCTCGCCCGCGGACTGGCAGATCGAGCTGTACGACCTGGTCTTCGCAGCCCAGCGGGCCGGGCGGGAGTCACTCGCACCCGGTGCGGCCTACCGTGCCGTGGACCGGGCGGCCCGCCAGGTCCTGGACTCGGCGGGGCACGGTGAGCGCCTCCCGCCGCTGATGGGGCACGGGGTCGGACTCGAAATCGACGAGGACCCGCAGTTGGGCCCCGCGGCCATGGGTAAACTGGACGCTTGCGTGCCGGTCACCGTCGAACCGGGGGTCCACCTCCCGGGCAGGGGCGGCGTCCGGATCGATGACACGCTCGTCGTACGCCCCGAGGCGGACGGCGGACCCGAGCTACTCACCATCACGACCAAGGAGCTGCTCGCGCTCTAGCTCATCGGCTGGACGCGTGGCCCGGGGTCGTCCACGTCAGTCCAGGAGATTCCGCAACCGTGGCTTCCACGAACGACCTCAAGAACGGCCTGGTGCTCAAGCTCGAAGGCGGCCAGCTCTGGTCCGTCGTCGAGTTCCAGCACGTCAAGCCCGGCAAGGGCCCGGCCTTCGTGCGCACCAAGCTCAAGAACGTGCTCTCCGGCAAGGTCGTCGACAAGACGTTCAACGCCGGCGTCAAGGTCGAGACGGCCACTGTCGACAAGCGCGACATGCAGTTCTCCTACATGGACGGCGAGTACTTCGTCTTCATGGACATGGAGACCTACGACCAGCTCATGGTCGACCGCAAGGCCGTCGGCGACGCCGCCAACTTCCTGATCGAGGGCTTCACCGCCACCGTCGCGCAGCACGAGGGCGAGGTGCTCTTCGTGGAGCTGCCGGCCGCCGTCGAGCTCGTCATCCAGGAGACCGAGCCGGGCGTCCAGGGCGACCGCTCCACCGGCGGCACCAAGCCCGCCATCCTGGAGACCGGCCACCAGATCCAGGTGCCGCTCTTCATCACCACCGGTGAGAAGATCAAGGTCGACACCCGCACGAGCGACTACCTCGGCCGGGTGAACAGCTAACCGTGGCTGCCCGTAACACGGCCCGCAAGCGCGCCTTCCAGATCCTCTTCGAGGGCGACCAGCGCGGAGTCGACGTCCTGACCGTCCTCGCGGACTGGATCCGGCACGCCCACAGCGACACCCGTCAGCCGCCGGTCAGCGAGTACACCATGGAGCTGGTCGAGGGGTACGCCGAGCACGCCAAGCGGATCGACGAGTTGCTCGCGCAGTACTCGGTGGGGTGGACGCTCGACCGGATGCCGGTGGTGGACCGCAACATCCTGCGGCTCGGCGCGTACGAGCTGATCTGGGTCGACGCCACTCCGGACGCGGTGGTGCTGGACGAGATGGTGCAGCTGGCGAAGGAGTTCTCCACGGACGACTCACCGTCGTTCGTGAACGGGCTGCTCGGCCGGTTGAAGGACCTCAAGCCTTCGCTCCGCCGGGAAGGCGAGTAGGAACCGGGGAGCGCCGTCGGGGTGCTGTGCGGAGTCGGCCGCGCGTGGTCCGTGGCCGGTCGCGCAGTTCCCCGCGCCCCTTTCGGGGTGCTGCCCCGCTCCTCTGTGACCACGCGCCTTACGACAAGCACAAAAATCGCCGGGGTGCCTCGAACCAATCGGTTCGAGGCACCCCGGCGGCACGTTTCTGCTGGTGTTTCCCGGAGGTCAGTTGTCCTCGTGGGAGACGGCGCGGCGCGCGTCCGCGTCCAGGACACCCCAGCTGATCAGCTGCTCGGTGAGGACCGAGGGGGACTGGTCGTAGATGACGGCGAGTGTGCGCAGGTCGTCCTGGCGGATCGAGAGCACCTTGCCGTTGTAGTCACCGCGCTGGGACTGGATCGTCGCCGCGTAACGCTGGAGCGGGCCCGCCTTCTCGGCCGGCACGTGCGCCAGGCGCTCCAGGTCCAGGACGAGCTTCGGCGGCGGCTCGGCGGCGCCACCAGGGGTCGTACCAGGAAGCAGCTCCTGCACGGGAACCCCGTAGAAGTCCGCCAGCTCCGCGAGGCGCTGCACGGTGACGGCGCGGTCGCCGCGCTCGTACGAACCGACCACGACCGCCTTCCAGCGTCCCTGGGACTTCTCCTCGACACCGTGGAGGGATAGGCCCTGCTGGGTGCGGATGGCCCGGAGCTTGGCCCCGAGCTGTTTGGCGTATTCGCTGGACATATAGCTCCCCGGACGAAGGCTGGTGACTCACTGTGAGGTTACGCAGCGTGACTCTGCCCCGTCAAGCCGAATGGTCCGGACCGACTCTTCCGTGGCAACCGCGTTCCCTTGGGCCAGGGGGGTGATCAGGGGCGTTACGGGGGCCTGCTAACGTTGATGGCGCAAATCCGACGTCCTTTAAGGTCCGTCCCGTGAGGCGGAGAAGGAGGTCCGTTTCGTATGGACACGCATGACCCGCAAGCGAACCTGCCCCAGGACGCGCCGTCGTCCGATGCGCGGCCCGTTCTCGAAGGCCCCGACATCGCGCGCGTACTGACCCGCATCGCCCACGAGATCGTCGAACGCGCCAAGGGCGCCGACGACGTGGTGCTCCTCGGCATCCCGACCCGGGGCGTCTTCCTCGCGCAGCGGCTCGCCGCCAAGCTCGCGGAGATCACCGACCGCAAGATCCCGGTCGGCTCGCTCGACATCACCATGTACCGCGACGACCTGCGTATGCACCCGCCGCGTGCGCTGGCCCGCACCGAGATCCCCGGTGACGGCATCGACGGCCGCCTGGTCGTCCTCGTCGACGACGTGCTCTTCTCCGGCCGCACGATCCGCGCGGCGCTCGACGCGCTGAACGACATCGGCCGCCCGCGCGCCGTCCAGCTCGCGGTCCTCGTCGACCGGGGCCACCGCGAACTGCCCATCCGCGCCGACTACGTCGGCAAGAACCTCCCCACGTCGCTGCGGGAGACGGTCAAGGTCCAGCTCGCCGAGGAGGACGGTCGGGACACCGTCCTGCTCGGCGCGAAGCGGACCGCCCAGCAGTAGCACGCGAGCGTGCGGCCTGGTGCCGTACGTCTCCTCGCGATGCCCCTGACTGCCCGTAATCTCCCGAACTGCCTTACGGAGCCTGAAAGATGCAGCGTCATCTCATCTCGGCCGCCGACCTCACCCGTGACGACGCCGTCCTGATCCTCGACACCGCCGAGGAGATGGCCCGGGTCGCCGACCGGCCGATCAAGAAACTGCCGACACTGCGCGGCCGGACGATCGTCAACCTCTTCTTCGAGGACTCCACCCGCACCCGGATCTCCTTCGAGGCCGCCGAGAAGCGCCTCTCGGCGGACGTCATCAACTTCACCGCCAAGGGGTCGAGCGTCTCCAAGGGCGAGTCCCTGAAGGACACCGCCCAGACCCTCGAAGCGATGGGCGTGGACGCCGTCGTCATCCGGCACGGCGCCTCGGGGGCCCCGTACCGGCTGGCGACCTCCGGCTGGATCGACGCCGCCGTGATCAACGCGGGCGACGGCACCCACCAGCACCCCACCCAGGCCCTGCTCGACGCCTTCACCATGCGCCGCCGTCTGGTCGGCCGCGACGCCGGGCTCGGCCAGGACCTGTCCGGCAAGCGGATCACGCTCGTCGGCGACGTCCTGCACAGCCGGGTCGCCCGCTCCAACGTCGACCTGCTGCACACCCTCGGCGCCGAGGTCACCCTCGTCGCCCCGCCCACCCTGGTCCCGGTCGGTGTCGAGACCTGGCCCTGCGAGGTGTCGTACGACCTCGACAGCACGCTCGCCAAGTCCGACGCGGTGATGATGCTGCGGGTGCAGCGGGAGCGGATGAACGCCGCGTTCTTCCCCACCGAGCGCGAGTACTCGCGGCGCTACGGCCTCGACGGCGACCGGATGGCGCGGATGCCCGAGCACGCCATCGTGATGCACCCGGGCCCGATGGTCCGGGGCATGGAGATCACCGCCGAGGTCGCCGACTCCGACCGCTGCACCGTCGTCGAGCAGGTCGCCAACGGCGTCTCCATCCGGATGGCCGTCCTGTACCTGCTGCTCGGCGGCAACGAACCCGCCGTCACCCACACCCGCACCACCGAGGAGAAGTAAGTCCATGAGCAAGATCCTGATCCGTGGTGCGAAGGTGCTGGGCGGCGAGCCGCAGGACGTGCTGATCGACGGCGAGATCATCGCCGAGGTGGGCACGGGCCTGTCGGACGAGGGCGCCGTCGTCGTCGAGGCCGACGGCAAGGTGCTCCTGCCGGGCCTGGTCGACCTGCACACCCATCTGCGCGAGCCCGGCCGCGAGGACTCCGAGACCGTGCTGACCGGCACCCGCGCGGCGGCCACCGGCGGCTACACGGCCGTCTTCGCCATGGCCAACACCTTCCCGGTCGCCGACACCGCCGGCGTGGTCGAGCAGGTCTACCGGCTCGGCCAGGAGCACGGCTACTGCGACGTGCAGCCCATCGGCGCCGTCACCGTCGGCCTGGAGGGCAAGAAGCTCGCGGAGCTGGGCGCGATGCACGAGTCGGCCGCCGGGGTCACCGTCTTCTCGGACGACGGCAAGTGCGTCGACGACGCGGTGATCATGCGCCGGGCCCTGGAGTACGTGAAGGCCTTCGGCGGTGTCGTCGCCCAGCACGCGCAGGAGCCCCGGCTGACCGAGGGCGCCCAGATGAACGAGGGCGTCGTCTCCGCCGAGCTGGGCCTCGGCGGCTGGCCCGCGGTGGCCGAGGAGTCGATCATCGCCCGGGACGTCCTGCTCGCCGAGCACGTCGGCTCCCGCCTCCACATCTGCCACCTCTCGACCGCCGGGTCCGTCGAGATCGTCCGCTGGGCCAAGTCCCGCGGCATCGACGTCACCGCCGAGGTCACCCCGCACCACCTCCTCCTCACCGACGAGCTGGTGCGGTCGTACAACCCGGTGTACAAGGTGAACCCGCCGCTGCGCACGGAGCGCGACGTGCTGGCGCTGCGCGAGGCGCTCGCCGACGGCACGATCGACATCGTCGCCACCGACCACGCCCCGCACCCGCACGAGGACAAGGACTGCGAGTGGGCCGCGGCGGCCATGGGCATGGTCGGCCTGGAGACCGCGCTGTCGGTGGTCCAGGAGACGATGGTCACCACCGGTCTGCTCGACTGGGCCGGCGTCGCGGACCGTATGTCGTTCAAGCCCGCGAAGATCGGCCGGGCGGCCGGTCACGGACGTCCCGTCTCGGCAGGTGAGCCCGCCAACCTCACGCTCGTCGACACGGCATACCGTGGGTCGGTGGATCCCGCGGGCTTCGCCTCGCGCAGCCGCAACACCCCCTACGAGGGCCGCGAGCTGCCGGGCCGTGTCACGCACACGTGGCTGCGGGGCAAGGCCACGCTCGTCGACGGGAAGCTCACGTGACACCTGTAATTCTGCTGGCCGCGGAGAAGGAATCGGCCGAGGTCACCGACTGGGCCGCGCGCATCGGCTGGGTCGTCGGACTCGCCCTCTTCGTCGCGCTCGTGTACTGGCTGATGCGCGAGGGCTGGAAGTGGCGCGGCACGCTCCAGAGCGATCTGCCCGCCCTGTCCACCGCGCCGGACGAGCCGGGCGAGGCCAGACTGAGCATGAGTGGCCGCTACCACGGCTCCACCACCGCCGGGCAGTGGCTCGACCGCATCGTGGCGCACGGCCTGGGCACCCGCAGCCGGGTCGAGCTGACGCTGACGGACGCGGGCCTGGACGTCGTACGCCCGGGGGCGACGGACTTCTTCGTCCCGGTCGCGGCGCTGCGCGAGGCCCGGCTCGACAAGGGCATCGCCGGCAAGGTCCTCACCGAGGGCGGCCTGCTGGTCGTCACCTGGGAGCACGGCGGCAAGCTGCTCGACTCCGGATTCCGCTCCGACCGCGCGGCCGAGCACAACGAGTGGGTCGAGACCCTGAACCAGATGATCAACAAGACGGAAACGGAAGGCGCACGATGACGACCTCCACCCGGGGAGCCACCAGGGTTCCCGCCGTACTCGTCCTGGAGGACGGCCGGATCTTCCGCGGCCGTGCCTACGGGGCCGTGGGGGTGACCTTCGGCGAGGCCGTGTTCTCCACCGGGATGACCGGCTACCAGGAGACCCTCACCGACCCGTCGTACCACCGCCAGGTCGTCGTCATGACCGCCCCGCACGTCGGCAACACCGGAGTCAACGACGAGGACCCCGAGTCCAAGAGGATCTGGGTCTCCGGCTACGTCGTCCGCGACCCCGCGCGCGTGCCCTCCAACTGGCGCTCCCGCCGCTCCCTGGACGACGAGCTGCGCGCCCAGGGCGTCGTCGGGATCTCCGGTATCGACACCCGCGCCCTCACCCGCCACCTCCGTGAGCGCGGCGCCATGCGCGTCGGCATCTTCTCCGGCAACGCGCTGCCCGACGAGGGCATCATGCTCACCGAGGTCCGCGAGGCCCCCGAGATGAAGGGCGCGAACCTCTCGGCCGAGGTCGCCACCAAGGAGACGTACGTCGTCCCCGCGATCGGCACCAAGAAGTTCACCGTCGCCGCCGTCGACCTCGGCATCAAGGGCATGACCCCGCACCGCATGGCCGAGCGCGGCATCGAGGTGCACGTGCTCCCGGCCACCGCCACGGCCGAGGACGTGTACGCCGTCGACCCCGACGGCGTGTTCTTCTCCAACGGCCCCGGCGACCCGGCCACCGCCGACCACCCGGTCTCCGTCATGCAGGCGGTCCTGGAGCGCGGCACCCCGCTCTTCGGCATCTGCTTCGGCAACCAGATCCTGGGCCGCGCGCTCGGCTTCGGCACCTACAAGCTGAAGTACGGCCACCGCGGCATCAACCAGCCGGTGCAGGACCGTACGACCGGCAAGGTCGAGATCACCGCGCACAACCACGGTTTCGCCGTCGACGCCCCGCTCGACCAGGTCTCCGACACCCCCTACGGCCGCGCCGAGGTCTCCCACGTCTGCCTCAACGACAACGTGGTGGAGGGGCTCCAGCTCCTCGACCGGCCGGCGTTCAGCGTCCAGTACCACCCCGAAGCGGCAGCGGGCCCGCACGACGCCGCCTACCTGTTCGACCGCTTCGTATCCCTGATGGAGGGCCAGCGTGCCTAAGCGCACCGATATCCAGTCCGTCCTGGTCATCGGCTCCGGCCCGATCGTCATCGGCCAGGCCGCCGAGTTCGACTACTCCGGCACCCAGGCGTGCCGCGTGCTCAAGGCCGAGGGCCTGCGCGTCATCCTCGTCAACTCCAACCCGGCGACGATCATGACCGACCCGGAGATCGCCGACGCCACCTACGTCGAGCCGATCACCCCGGAGTTCGTCGAGAAGATCATCGCCAAGGAGCGCCCGGACGCCCTCCTGCCCACCCTCGGCGGTCAGACGGCCCTCAACACGGCCATCTCGCTGCACGAGGCCGGGACGCTGGAGAAGTTCGGCGTCGAGCTGATCGGCGCCAACGTCGAGGCCATCAACAAGGGTGAGGACCGCGACCTCTTCAAGGAGGTCGTCGAGGCCGTCCGCGCCAAGATCGGGCACGGCGAGTCCGCCCGCTCGGTCATCTGCCACTCCATGGACGACGTGCTCGGCGGCGTGGAGACGCTCGGCGGCTACCCCGTCGTCGTCCGCCCCTCCTTCACCATGGGCGGCGCCGGCTCCGGCTTCGCCCACGACGAGGACGAGCTGCGCCGCATCGCCGGCCAGGGCCTGACCCTCTCCCCGACCACCGAGGTGCTCCTGGAGGAGTCCATCCTCGGCTGGAAGGAGTACGAGCTGGAGCTGATGCGCGACAAGCACGACAACGTCGTGGTCGTCTGCTCCATCGAGAACTTCGACCCCATGGGCGTGCACACCGGCGACTCGATCACGGTCGCGCCCGCGATGACCCTGACCGACCGCGAGTACCAGGTGCTGCGTGACGTCGGTATCGCGATCATCCGCGAGGTCGGCGTCGACACCGGCGGCTGCAACATCCAGTTCGCGGTCAACCCCGAGGACGGCCGGGTCATCGTCATCGAGATGAACCCGCGCGTCTCGCGCTCCTCGGCGCTGGCCTCCAAGGCGACCGGCTTCCCCATCGCCAAGATCGCCGCCAAGCTCGCCGTCGGCTACACGCTCGACGAGATCCCGAACGACATCACCGAGCAGACCCCGGCCTCCTTCGAGCCGACGCTCGACTACGTCGTCGTCAAGGCCCCGCGGTTCGCCTTCGAGAAGTTCCCGTCCGCCGACTCCTCGCTGACCACCACCATGAAGTCGGTCGGCGAGGCCATGGCGATCGGCCGCAACTTCACCGAGGCGCTCCAGAAGGCGCTGCGGTCGCTGGAGAAGAAGGGCAGCCAGTTCACCTTCGTCGGTGAGCCCGGCGACAAGGACCGCCTCCTCGACGAGGCCGTCCGCCCCACCGACGGCCGGATCAACACCGTCATGCAGGCCATCCGGGCGGGCGCCACGCCCGAGGAGGTCTTCGAGTTCACCAAGATCGACCCGTGGTTCGTCGACCAGCTCTTCCTGATCAAGGAGATCGCGGACGAGCTGGCCGAGGCCGACAGGCTCGACCCCGAGCTGCTCGCCGAGGCCAAGCGGCACGGCTTCTCCGACCAACAGATCGCCGAGATCCGCGGGCTGCGCGAGGACGTCGTGCGCGAGGTCCGGCACGCGCTGGGCGTGCGCCCGGTCTACAAGACGGTCGACACCTGCGCCGCCGAGTTCGCCGCGAGGACGCCGTACTTCTACTCCTCCTACGACGAGGAGTCGGAGGTCGCCCCGCGCGAGAAGCCGGCCGTGATCATCCTGGGCTCCGGCCCGAACCGCATCGGCCAGGGCATCGAGTTCGACTACTCCTGCGTGCACGCCTCCTTCGCCCTGAGCGACGCGGGCTACGAGACCGTGATGGTCAACTGCAACCCGGAGACCGTCTCCACGGACTACGACACCTCCGACCGGCTGTACTTCGAGCCGCTGACGCTCGAGGACGTGCTGGAGATCGTCCACGCCGAGTCGCTGGCCGGTCCGATCGCGGGCGTCGTCGTCCAGCTCGGCGGCCAGACCCCGCTGGGCCTCTCGCAGGCGCTCAAGGACAACGGCGTGCCCGTCGTCGGCACCTCACCGGAGGCCATCCACGCCGCCGAGGACCGGGGCGCCTTCGGCCGCGTCCTCGCCGAGGCAGGCCTGCCCGCGCCCAAGCACGGCACCGCGACCACCTTCGCCGGCGCCAAGGCCATCGCCGACGAGATCGGCTACCCGGTCCTCGTCCGCCCGTCCTACGTGCTCGGCGGACGCGGCATGGAGATCGTCTACGACGAGGCCCGCCTGGAGGCGTACATCGCCGAGTCGACCGAGATCAGCCCCTCCCGGCCGGTCCTCGTCGACCGCTTCCTCGACGACGCCATCGAGATCGATGTGGACGCCCTGTACGACGGCCACGAGCTCTACCTCGGCGGCGTGATGGAGCACATCGAGGAGGCCGGCATCCACTCCGGCGACTCGGCGTGCGCCCTGCCCCCGATCACCCTCGGCGGCTTCGACATCAAGCGCCTGCGCGCCTCCACCGAGGCCATCGCCAAGGGCGTCGGCGTGCGCGGCCTGATCAACATCCAGTTCGCGATGGCCGGCGACATCCTCTACGTCCTGGAGGCCAACCCGCGCGCCTCCCGCACCGTCCCCTTCACCTCGAAGGCGACCGCGGTGCCGCTGGCCAAGGCCGCCGCCCGGATCTCCCTCGGCGCGACCATCGCCGAGCTGCGCGAGGAGGGGCTGCTGCCGAAGAACGGCGACGGCGGTGAGCTGCCGCTCGACGCGCCGATCTCCGTCAAGGAGGCCGTCATGCCGTGGTCGCGCTTCCGCGACATCCACGGGCGCGGCGTCGACACCATCCTCGGCCCGGAGATGCGCTCCACCGGCGAGGTCATGGGCATCGACTCGGTCTTCGGCACGGCGTACGCCAAGTCGCAGGCGGGCGCGTACGGGCCGCTGCCCACCAAGGGCCGCGCGTTCATCTCGGTCGCCAACCGCGACAAGCGCTCGATGATCTTCCCGGCCCGCGAGCTGGTCGCGCACGGCTTCGAACTGCTGGCCACGTCCGGCACGGCCGAGGTCCTCAAGCGCAACGGCATCAACGCCACCGTCGTCCGCAAGCAGTCCGAGGGCACCGGCCCGAACGGCGAGAAGACGATCGTCCAGCTCATCCACGACGGCGAGGTCGACCTCATCGTCAACACCCCGTACGGCACCGGCGGCCGCCTCGACGGCTACGACATCCGTACGGCCGCCGTGGCCCGCTCCGTGCCGTGCCTGACGACCGTCCAGGCCCTCGCGGCAGCCGTCCAGGGCATCGACGCGCTCAACCACGGCGGAGTGGGCGTGCGCTCGCTCCAGGAACACGCCGAACACCTGACCGCGGCCCGCGACTAGCAGCCGAAGAGGGGGACACCGGAAACGGTGTCCCCCTCTTCGTGAGGACACCATCATGTACAAGCTCTTCTTCCGTCTGGTCTTCACACGGATGGACCCGGAGGAGGCCCACCACCTGGCCTTCCGCTGGATCCGCCTCGCCTCCCGCGTCCCCGTGCTGCGCACCTTCCTGGCGGCGGCGCTCGCGCCCCGCTACGAGGAGCTGCGCACCGAGGCGTTCGGGCTGCGGATGCACGGCCCCTTCGGACTCGCCGCCGGCTTCGACAAGAACGCGATCGCCATCGACGGGATGTCGATGCTCGGCTTCGACCACGTCGAGATCGGCACGGTGACCGGCGAGGGCCAGCCCGGCAACCCCAAGAAGCGGCTGTTCCGTCTGGTCGCCGACCGCGCGCTGATCAACCGCATGGGCTTCAACAACGAGGGCTCGCTCGCCGTCGCCGCCCGCCTGGCCTCCCGCACCCCCGTCTTCAGGACGGTCGTGGGCGTCAACATCGGCAAGACCAAGGTCGTGCCCGAGGACGAGGCCGTCGGGGACTACGTGAAGTCCACCGAGCGCCTCGCCCCCTACGCCGACTATCTCGTCGTCAACGTCTCCTCGCCCAACACGCCCGGCCTGCGCAACCTCCAGGCCACCGAGGCGCTGCGGCCGCTGCTGACCGCCGTCCGCGAGGCCGCCGACCGCACGGTCCGCACCCGTCGGGTCCCGCTCCTTGTGAAGATCGCGCCGGACCTCGCCGACGAGGACATCGACGCCGTCGCCGACCTCGCCGTGGAGCTGGGTCTGGACGGGATCATCGCCACGAACACCACCATCGCGCGCGAGGGACTCGGCCTCACCTCCGCACCCTCCCTCGTGAAGGAGACGGGCGGCCTCTCCGGAGCCCCCCTCAAGGCCCGCTCCCTCGCGGTCCTGCGCCGCCTCTACGCGCGCGTGGGCGACCGGATCACCCTGGTGGGCGTCGGCGGCATCGAGAACGCCGAGGACGCCTGGGAGCGCATCCTGGCGGGCGCCACCCTGATCCAGGGCTACAGCGCCTTCGTCTACCAGGGGCCCTTCTGGAGCCGCGCCCTCCACAAGGGGCTCGCCGCGCGGCTGCGCACGAGCCCGTACGCCACCCTCGCCGACGCGGTCGGCGCCGACGTGAGGAAGACGGTATGACCGAGCCCTTCGGCGCACGGCTGCGCCGAGCCATGGACGAGCGCGGACCGCTGTGCGTCGGCATCGACCCGCACGCCTCCCTGCTCGCCGACTGGGGCCTGAACGACGACGTCACGGGCCTGGAGCACTTCAGCCGCACGGTGGTGGAGGCGCTGGCCGACCGGGTCGCCGTCCTCAAGCCGCAGAGCGCGTTCTTCGAGCGCTTCGGGTCGCGCGGCATCGCCGTACTGGAGAAGTCGGTGGCCGAGGCGCGGGCGGCGGGCGCGCTGGTCGTCATGGACGCCAAGCGCGGCGACATCGGCTCCACCATGGCGGCGTACGCCGAGACCTTCCTGCACAAGGACGCGCCCCTCTTCTCGGACGCGCTGACGGTCTCGCCCTACCTGGGCTACGGCTCGCTGAAGCCCGCCGTGGAGCTGGCGCGCGAGAACGGGGCCGGACTGTTCGTGCTGGCGCTGACCTCCAACCCGGAGGGCGGCGAGGTGCAGCACGCGGTCCGCACCGACGGCCGGAACGTCGGCGCGACCATGCTGGCGCACCTGGCCGCCGAGAACGCGGGAGAGGCGCCCCTGGGGTCCTTCGGGGCCGTCGTCGGCGCCACGCTGGGTGACCTCTCGTCGTACGACCTGAACATCGGTGGACCTCTCCTCGCGCCCGGCATCGGGGCGCAGGGGGCCACGCCGGCCGATCTCCCGGCGGTCTTCGGGTCCGCCGTGGGCAATGTGGTCCCGAACGTCAGTCGGGGTGTCCTTCGTCACGGTCGCGACATCGTCGCGCTGCGTGACGCCTCAGATCGTTTCGCGGACGAGATCCGCACCGCGACGGCGACCGTCCGAGACCTCCGATGAGTGTGTGAGGGGCGGTTACCGGACGCCTTGAGTCTGAATACATTCTCAAATCCGGGGCAATATGCCGGTTATGTCCGACTCCAGGGAGGCTGACCAGGACTTTTCCGCTGTTCTCGCTGACTCTGGCGGAGTTGGCCGCTAGTCTCCGAGCAGGGTGAACGGGCGAGCGTGTTGCTCGTGGCACCCCAGGTGTGGGGCGACTAGGTTCCTCACCGGTCCGTATCCGACAGTTCGACATCCGAGGTGACGTAGGCGTGGCTCTTCCGCCCCTTACCCCTGAACAGCGCGCAGCCGCGCTCGAAAAGGCCGCCGCGGCTCGCCGGGAGCGGGCCGAGGTCAAGAATCGACTCAAGCACTCCGGCGCCTCCCTGCACGAGGTCATCAAGCAGGGCCAGGAGAACGACGTCATCGGCAAGATGAAGGTCTCCGCCCTGCTCGAGTCCCTGCCGGGCGTGGGCAAGGTCCGCGCCAAGCAGATCATGGAGCGACTCGGCATCTCCGAGAGCCGTCGTGTACGCGGCCTCGGTTCCAACCAGATCGCTTCCCTGGAGCGTGAGTTCGGCAGCACCGGTTCCTGATCCCGCCCCCTGACGGGAAGGGAGTCCCGGGCACTCCGGGATTGCTGGAATAATCGCTGCATGGCTGCAACATTCCGGGGGACGACCCCCGAGCCCCCGGACGTACGTCCGCGGCTGACCGTGCTCTCCGGCCCCTCCGGGGTCGGCAAGAGCACGGTCGTCGCCCATATGCGCAAGGCGCACCCCGAGGTCTGGCTCTCGGTGTCGGCGACGACCCGCAAGCCGCGCCCCGGCGAGCAGCACGGCGTCCACTACTTCTTCGTCACCGACGAGGAGTTGGACAAGCTGATCGCCAACGGTGAGCTGCTGGAGTGGGCCGAGTTCGCCGGCAACCGCTACGGCACTCCGCGGGCCGCCGTGCTCGAACGCCTGGAGAAGGGCGAGCCGGTCCTGCTGGAGATCGACCTCCAGGGCGCGCGGCAGGTCCGCGAGACCATGCCGGACGCCCAGCTGGTCTTCCTGGCACCTCCCTCCTGGGAGGAGCTGGTGCGTCGGCTCACCGGGCGGGGCACCGAACCGCCCGAGGTGATCGAACGCCGCCTGGAGGCGGCGAAGGTCGAGCTGGCGGCCGAGCCGGAGTTCGACGTCACCCTGGTCAACACCTCCGTCGAGGACGTGGCCCGCGAGCTGCTAGCCTTGATGGATGTTGTGTGATCACGGGGTCTGTCCGTTTTCTGTGATCACGACCGATCTTTTCCCATCCATCGGAAGGTAGAGCGTGTCCTCTTCCATCTCCGCGCCCGAGGGCATCATCAACCCGCCGATCGACGAGCTCCTCGAGGCAACCGACTCGAAGTACAGCCTCGTGATCTACGCGGCCAAGCGCGCTCGCCAGATCAACGCGTACTACTCGCAGCTCGGCGAGGGCCTCCTCGAGTACGTCGGTCCCCTCGTCGACACCCACGTCCACGAGAAGCCGCTCTCGATCGCCCTGCGCGAGATCAACGCGGGTCTGCTGACGTCCGAGGCCGTCGAGGGCCCCGCGTAAGTCATATCGGCAGATCGCAGTAGGTTTTTCCACAGGCCCGGCAGGGGGCACCTCCCAGCGTTAGCTGGGGGAGCGACTGTCGGGCCTGTGGTGTGTCATTGAGGCGTCACGCAGAAGGCGTACACATCCGAGTGCGGGGAGGCCCGGTGGGCAAGCCGAAGGTCGTTCTGGGGGTCAGCGGTGGGATCGCCGCCTACAAGGCGTGCGAGCTGCTGCGTCGGCTGACCGAATCCGGTCATGACGTACGGGTCGTGCCGACCGACTCCGCACTGCACTTCGTCGGCGCCGCCACCTGGTCCGCGCTCTCCGGCAACCCGGTCTCCACCGAGGTCTGGGAGAGCGTCCACGAGGTGCCGCACGTGCGCATCGGGCAGGAGGCCGACCTGGTCGTCGTCGCCCCGGCGACCGCCGACATGCTGGCCAAGGCCGCCCATGGCCTGGCCGACGACCTCCTGACCAACACCCTCCTCACCGCTCGCTGTCCGGTCGTCTTCGCCCCCGCCATGCACACCGAGATGTGGGAACACCCGGCCACCCAGGAGAACGTGGCGACCCTCCGCCGCCGCGGCGCCCTCGTCATCGACCCCGCCGTCGGCAGACTGACCGGCGTCGACACCGGCAAGGGCCGACTGCCGGACCCCGCGGAGATCTTCGAGGTCTGCCGCCGGGTGCTGGCGCGGGGCGTCACCGAGCCGGACCTCGTCGGCCGGCACGTCGTGGTGACCGCCGGCGGCACCCGGGAGCCCCTCGACCCCGTCCGCTTCCTCGGCAACCGCTCCTCCGGCAAACAGGGGTACGCCCTCGCCCGTACGGCCGCCGCGCGCGGCGCCCGGGTCACGCTGATCGAGGGCAACACCGGACTGCCGGACCCGGCGGGTGTGGACGTCGTCCGGATCGGTACGGCGGTCCAGCTGCGCGAGGCGGTGCTCAAGGCGGCGCCGGACGCGGACGTCGTGGTGATGGCGGCGGCCGTGGCCGACTTCCGCCCCGAGACCTACGCCAGTGGAAAGATCAAGAAGAAGGACGGCCAGGAGCCCGAGCCCGTCGTCCTGGTGCGAAATCCGGACATCCTCGCGGAGATCTCGGCGGACCGTTCCCGCCCCGGCCAGGTGGTCGTCGGCTTCGCCGCCGAGACCGACGACGTTCTCGCCAACGGCCGCGCCAAACTGGCCCGCAAGGGGTGCGATTTGCTGGTGGTGAACGAGGTGGGGGAGCGCAAGACCTTCGGCTCCGAGGAGAACGAGGCCGTGGTGCTGGGAGCCGACGGAAGCGAGACACCGGTCCCGTACGGCCCCAAGGAAGCCCTGGCGGAGACGGTCTGGGACCTCGTGGTGAGCAGACTCGGGTGACGGTGGCATTCGCGTCAGCCCTCACCCGAACCGCTGACATTGGGGCGTGGCGACCCTGGCGGACCGCGGCGGCCATTGGGCAGAATGCAGGTGCCGCAGGTCACAGAGCTCCCGAGAGGCGAGACAGGTGGGCCGGTGGTTGAGCCCGACCGATAAACTGTTCTCGGACGACGCCGGGCGCAGCCCCCGACCGCGTCCGCCAATGATCAGCCAGCAGCCGCTGCAACCCCAGGGAGCGTTGTGTCCCGTCGTCTGTTCACCTCGGAGTCCGTGACCGAGGGTCACCCCGACAAGATCGCCGATCAGATCAGCGATGCCATTCTCGATGCGCTCCTGCGCGAGGACCCCACGTCCCGCGTCGCAGTGGAGACGCTCATCACGACCGGCCTGGTGCACGTGGCCGGCGAGGTCACGACCAAGGCGTACGCGCCGATCGCCCAGCTGGTGCGCGACACCATCCTGAACATCGGCTACGACTCGTCGAAGAAGGGCTTCGACGGCGCCTCCTGCGGTGTGTCGGTGTCGATCGGCGCGCAGTCCCCGGACATCGCTCAGGGCGTGGACACGGCGTACGAGTCCCGGGTCGAAGGTGCCGCCACAGGTGAAGAAGGCGACGAGCTGGACAAGCAGGGTGCGGGCGACCAGGGCCTGATGTTCGGCTACGCGTCGGACGAGACGCCGACGCTGATGCCGCTCCCGATCTTCCTGGCGCACCGTCTGTCGAAGCGCCTGTCCGAGGTCCGCAAGAACGGCACCATCCCCTACCTCCGTCCCGACGGCAAGACCCAGGTCACCATCGAGTACGACGGTGACAAGGCGGTCCGGCTGGACACGGTCGTGGTCTCCTCCCAGCACGCCAGCGACATCGACCTGGAGTCCCTGCTCGCCCCGGACATCCGCGAGTTCGTGGTGGAGCCGGAGCTGAAGGCCCTCCTGGACGACGGCATCAAGCTGGACACCGAGGGCTACCGCCTGCTGGTCAACCCGACCGGCCGCTTCGAGATCGGCGGTCCGATGGGTGACGCCGGCCTGACCGGCCGCAAGATCATCATCGACACCTACGGCGGCATGGCCCGCCACGGCGGCGGTGCCTTCTCGGGCAAGGACCCGTCCAAGGTCGACCGTTCGGCGGCGTACGCGATGCGCTGGGTCGCCAAGAACGTCGTCGCGGCCGGCCTCGCCTCCCGCTGCGAGGTCCAGGTGGCGTACGCCATCGGCAAGGCCGAGCCCGTCGGCCTCTTCGTGGAGACCTTCGGCACCGCCAAGGTCGACATCGACCGGATCGAGAAGGCCATCGACGAGGTCTTCGACCTCCGTCCGGCGGCCATCATCCGTGACCTCGACCTGCTGCGCCCGATCTACGGTCAGACCGCCGCGTACGGTCACTTCGGCCGCGAACTGCCCGAGTTCACCTGGGAGCGCACGGACCGCGTCGAGGAACTGCGCAAGGCCGCGGGTCTCTGAGCCCTCCGGCTCGGCACTTCTCCGGTTCTCCGACGAGGCCCGGCACTCCTTCGGGGGTGCCGGGCCTCGTCGCGTTCCCCGACCCCGCGGCCGCCGGACCGCCGCGCGTGCCTCGGACGGTCCCACCGCCGTCGCGCGCGCTCCTGGGCGGCGTCGGCTGTCAGTGGGGTTTGGGAGGATGGGCGTGTGAGCAGCGAGGACGGTACGAGGGGCGGGGGCGCGGCGGGGGACGGCGAGCCGGAGCAGCTGGCTCTCGTCCGGGAGGCCGTGCGCAGGGCCAAGGTGCCGCGGGCGAAACCGCGGACCTGGCGGGGGGCGGCGCTGGCCAAGGAGCTGCCCGTGGCCCGGGTGCTGGTCGACAAGGGCGTGCTGCACCTCGACCGGTACTTCGACTACGCGGTGCCGGAGGAGCTGGACGCGGTCGCCCAGCCCGGCGTGCGGGTGCGGGTGCGGTTCGGCGCCGGGGGGCGCAACGTCCGTGCAGGGCGACGGGAGGGCGGCTCGCTGATCGACGGCTTTCTCGTCGAGCGGGTCGCGGAGTCGGACTACTCCGGGCCGCTGGCCGCGCTCGCGCAGGTCGTCTCCCCGGAACCGGTGCTGGGGCCCGAGCTGTTGGGGCTGGCGCGGGCCGTGGCGGACCGGTACGCGGGGAGCCTCGCCGATGTGCTGCAGCTGGCCGTTCCGCCTCGGCACGGTCGGGCGGAGGCGGTGCGGATGGGTGAGCCGGCGTCCCCGCCGCCCGCACCCGAGCCGGGGTCGTGGCTGCGGTACGGCCGGGGGAGGGAATTCCTGCGGGCGCTGGCCGAGGGCGGCGCGCCCCGGGCCGTGTGGACCGCGTTGCCGGGGCCCGAGTGGGCCGAGGAGATCGCGCGGGCTGTGCAGGCGACGCTGGCGTCGGGGCGCGGGGCGCTCGTGGTCGTACCGGCCGGGCGGCCCGCCGCGCGGGTCGACGAGGCGCTCGGCCGGCTGCTGGGGGAGGGGCGGCACGCGCTGCTGACCGCCGACGCCGGGCAGGAGAGGCGGTACCGGGAGTGGCTGGCCGTGCGGCGGGGGGCTGTACGGGCTGTGGTGGGGACCCGCGCGGCCATGTTCGCGCCGGTGCGGGACCTCGGGCTGGTTGTCGTGTGGGACGACGGCGATGCGAGTCACAGTGATGACAACGCCCCGTTCCCGCATGTGCGGGAGGTCCTGGAGCTGCGGGCGTCCCGGGACAAGTGCGGCTTCCTGTTGGGGAGTTGGACTTGTACGGTCGAGGCCGCCCAGCTCGTCGAGAGCGGCTGGGCCGCGCCGATCGTGGCCGGGCGGGAGCAGGTCCGGGCCGCCGCGCCGCTGGTGCGGACCGTGGGGGACGCGGACCTCGCGCGGGACGAGGCCGCCCGGGCGGCGCGGTTGCCGAGTCTGGCCTGGCAGGTCGCGCGGGACGGATTGCGGGACGGCCCCGTGCTGGTGCAGGTGCCCCGGCGCGGATATGTGCCGCGGATGGCCTGCGCGCGCTGCCGTGAACCCGCGCGGTGTCGGCACTGCGCGGGACCGCTTCAGGCGCGGGACGACTCGGGTGCGCTGCGGTGCGGATGGTGCGGGCGTGAGGAGGGCGGCTGGCACTGCCCCGAGTGCGGGGGGCACCGGCTGCGGGCACAGATCGTGGGAGCGCGGCGGACCGCCGAGGAACTGGGGCGGGCCTTTCCCGCCGTGCCCGTGCGGACCTCCGGCCGGGAGCAGGTGCTCGACACCGTGCCGGGCACGCCCGCGCTGGTGGTGAGCACGCCCGGGGCCGAGCCGGTCGCGGAGGGCGGGTACGCGGCTGCCCTGCTGCTCGACGGCTGGGCGATGCTCGGCCGACCGGATCTGCGGGCCGGGGAGGACGCGCTGCGACGGTGGATCGGCGCGGCCGCGCTCGTACGGAACCAGGGGGACGGTGGCACGGTCGTCGTGGTGGCCGAGCCGACGCTGCGGCCCGTGCAGGCGCTCGTGCGGTGGGATCCGGTGGGGCACGCGGTGCGGGAACTCGCCGAACGGGCCGAGCTGGGGTTCCCCCCGGTGTCACGGATGGCCGCTGTGTCCGGCCCGGCCCAGGCGGTTGCCGATTTCCTCACCGCTGTCGAACTGCCCTCGGACGCGGAGGTGTTGGGGCCTGTGCCCGTGGCCGGCCCGCCGGTTCCCGGGGCGGGCGGAGGGCCTGCGGCAGGTGCGGGACGGGCGCGGCGGGCCGGGGTGCCGACACCGGGGGAGCAGTGGGAGCGGGCGCTGATCCGGGTGCCGCCGGGGAGCGGGGCCGCGCTGGCCGGCGCATTGAAGAGTGCACAGGCGGCGCGGATGGCGCGCGGGGTGAACGAGGGGGCGCGTGTGCGGATCCGGGTGGATCCGTTGGACATCGGGTGAGCGGCACGGGGGTCCGGGCGGCTCCGGCATGCGTCTGCCTCCCGGTCGGTCGGAGACCGGGAGGCAGACGTGGGGCGGGTCAGCCGTTGCGAGGGCCGGGGAACGCCGTGGGTCTCACGTCCTCGCGGAGGGTGGGGCTGCCCGCTGTCGGCTGCGTCGGCATGTGCGCGGGCACCGGGGCGGGCAGGGGAGCGGGCATCGAGCGGGCCGCCGGGACCGTGGGGATGCCGGAGCCGACGTTGACGGTGCGGGTGCCCTGGGGTTCCCCCGTGCGTTCCGCCTCGGCGGCGGCCTGCGCGGCGGCGCGGCGGGCGCCGTAACGGCGGTGTACGGCCTGCTTGGTGACCCCCAGGGCCGAGCCCACCGCGTCCCATGAGAAACCGAGCGAGCGGTCGAAGTCCACGGCTGCCGTGACGAGGGTCTCGACACTGTCCCGCAGCTCCTGGGCGAGGCGGACGGTCGGGGCGGGGGCGCGCCCGTAGACGACGAAGCCCGTGGAGGGGCCGGAGCGGCGCGGGCGGTAGACGTTGCCCAACTGGGCTGTGAGGGTGCGCAGTGCGTCCACCTGCCGGCGGACCCGCTCGATGTCCCGCACCAGCAAGTGCAGGCTGGCCCGAGCCTGGGCGTCGTGGGTTGCGTGGTCGGCCATGAACAAGCCTCTCGAACCGGCGTTGGAAAAGGGGAGGCGCCGCGATTGCGGCGCGTATCGGTCAACTCTTTCTTGACCAACGCGAATTCGCTCCGCTGGTAACGGGGTGGGGGCGTGGGGGCATATGCGTGGGGCGCGTGGGTGGGGGTGCGCCCCCGCTGGCGCTGGGCTCGGGCCTTGTTCTCCCACCTGTGCACCGCCCGCGCGGGGTGGGCCGGCAAGTGCGGGTCTCCCGCGGGGGTGCTCCGCCGTCGGCGACTGCGGGCCGTGGCGTGTGTTTTGGGGCGTTGAGTGGGTGGGCGGCTGCGGGAAGTGTGGAACATAGACTGGGCTGTTGTCCCGCGTTGTCGCGTGAGGGCGTACGAACTTTCGTCCGAGAGGCCGTCAGACATCCATGAAGCTCGTCTTCGCCGGTACCCCAGAGGTCGCTGTTCCCGCGTTGGACGCCTTGATCGCGTCGGGGAGGCATGAGGTGGCCGCGGTCGTGACGCGGCCGGACGCTCCGGCGGGGCGGGGGCGACGTCTGGTCGCGAGCCCGGTGGCGCAGCGGGCGGAGGAGGCCGGCATCGAGGTGCTGAAGCCCCACCGGCCCCGGGACGAGGCGTTTCTCGCGCGGCTCCGGGAGATCGCGCCCGACTGCTGCCCCGTCGTCGCCTACGGGGCCCTGCTGCCCCGGGTCGCCCTCGACGTGCCTGCGCACGGCTGGGTCAACCTGCACTTCTCCCTGCTGCCCGCCTGGCGGGGCGCCGCTCCCGTGCAGCACTCGATCATGGCCGGGGACGAGATCACGGGCGCGTCCACCTTCCTGATCGAGGAGGGGCTCGACTCCGGGCCCGTGTACGGAACGGTCACCGAGGAGATCCGGCCGACCGACACGAGCGGGGACCTGCTGACCCGGCTCGCCTTCGCGGGCTCCGGGCTGCTCGCCGCCACGATGGACGGGATCGAGGACGGCACCCTGAAGGCCGTGCCCCAGCCCGCCGACGGGATCACCCTCGCGCCGAAGATCACCGTGGAGGACGCCCGGATCGACTGGGCCACCCCCGCGCTGCGCGTCGACCGGGTCGTGCGCGGCTGCACACCCGCGCCGGGCGCGTGGACGACGTTCCGTGGGGAGCGGCTGAAGCTCGTCCATGTCGCGCCGGTGCCCGAGCGGACCGAACTCGCCCCGGGCGCGCTCGACGTCGGCAAGAACAACGTGTACGTCGGGACCGGATCGTACGCCGTCGAACTGCTCTGGGTGCAGGCGCAGGGCAAGAAGCCGATGCGGGCCGCCGACTGGGCGCGCGGGGTGCGGATCGAATCCGGCGAGTCGGTCGGAGCCTGAGCGACTCGGTTCTCGGTCCTCGATTCTCGATTCCGCCGGGCACGTCGCCGCCCCGACCGCAGGTCTGCGCGGCCGACGCCCGGTGGTCCGCCCCCGCGGCGTACCCTGGCCGTGATGTCTCGTCCCGTATCCGGAGCACCTTTTTCGTGAGTGAGCAGTCCCGTCCGGGCAAGCCGGGCAAGCCGTACCGCCGTCCCCAGAAGGACCCCGTCCGTATGCTCGCCTTCGAGGCGCTCCGGGCCGTGGACGAGCGGGACGCGTACGCGAATCTCGTCCTGCCGCCGCTGCTGCGCCGGGCGCGGGAGAAGGAAGGGCCCGAGAAGTTCGACGGGCGGGACGCGGCGCTGGCGACCGAGCTGGTGTACGGGACGCTGCGGCGGCAGGGGACGTACGACGCGGTCATCGCGGAGTGCGTCGACCGGCCCTTGCGTGAGGTCGACCCGCCCGTGCTCGATGTGCTCAGCCTCGGTGCCCACCAGCTGCTGGGCACCCGGATCCCGACGCACGCCGCCGTGTCCGCCTCCGTCGACCTCGCGCGCGTCGTGCTCGGCGACGGACGGGCGAAGTTCGTGAACGCCGTGCTGCGCAAGGTGGCGCGGCACGACCTCGACGGCTGGCTGGAGCGGGTCGCGCCGCCCTACGAGGACGACCCGGAGGACCACCTCGCGGTCGTGCACTCGCACCCCCGCTGGGTCGTCTCCGCCCTGTGGGACTCCCTCGGCGGCGGGCGGTCCGGGATCGAGGAACTGTTGGAGGCCGACAACGAGCGGCCCGAGGTCACGCTCGTCGCCCGGCCCGGACGGTCCACCGCCGAGGAACTGCTTCGGGAGGAGTCCGCGGTGGCGGGGCGCTGGTCGCCGTACGCCGTGCGGCTCTCCGAGGGTGGGGAGCCGGGTGCCGTGGACGCCGTACGGGAAGGCAGGGCGGGGGTGCAGGACGAGGGCAGCCAGTTGGTGGCGCTCGCTCTCGCCCACGCGCCCTTGGAGGGTCCGGACAAGGCCTGGCTCGACGGGTGTGCCGGGCCCGGCGGCAAGGCCGCGCTGCTGGCCGCCCTCGCCGCCGAGCGCGGGGCCGTGCTGCTCGCCTCCGAGAAGCAGCCGCACCGGGCCGGGCTGGTCGCCAAGGCGCTGAACGGCAATCCAGGCCCGTACCAGGTGATCGCCGCCGACGGCACCCGCCCGCCCTGGCGGCCGGGGTCGTTCGACCGGGTGCTGATGGACGTGCCCTGTACGGGGCTGGGGGCCCTGCGGCGGCGCCCCGAGGCCCGTTGGCGGCGACGGCCCGAGGACCTGGACGGGTTCGCCCCGCTCCAGCGGGCGCTGCTGCGGACCGCGCTGGAGTCCGTGCGGGTCGGTGGAGTCGTCGGCTACGCGACCTGCTCGCCGCACCTCGCCGAGACCCGCGCGGTCGTCGACGACGTGCTCAAGCAGTACGGCGACGCGGCCGACCTGATCGACGCGCGGCCCCTGCTGGAGGGCGTACCGGCGCTGGGCGAGGGGCCCGACATCCAGCTGTGGCCCCATCTGCACGGGACGGACGCCATGTACCTGGCCCTCATCCGCCGGGTCGCGTGACGTTCCGCCCTGTCAGCCGTGCGGCCCGGCGGCGCCGCCCACCGGTTCCTTCGGCGGCGGTGGCGGTGTTCCGCCGTCCTCCCGGGCCAGTCTGTGGGGCCACCACACCTTCGGGCCGACGTCCAGGAACAGGGCCGTGACCAGCACGGAGCGGACGATGAAGGTGTCCAGGAGCACGCCCAGGGCGACCGCGAAGCCGATCTCCGCGAAGGCGACCATGGGGAGCGTGCCGAGGGCGGCGAAGGTGCCGGCGAGAACCAGGCCGGCCGAGGTGATCACCGCGCCCGTCGTCGCGAGGCCCGTCACCACGGCCTTGCGGGTGCCCTGCCGGGCGGCCTCCTCGCGGATGCGGGTGGTCAGGAAGATGTTGTAGTCGATGCCCAGGGCGACCAGGAACACGAAGACGAACAGGGGGAAGTCGGTCGACTCGCCCGCGTAGTCGAAGAGGTGTCTGAACGCGAGCGCGCTGATGCCCAGCGCGGCGGTGAAGGAAAGGATCACCGTCCCGATCAGCAGGAGCGGGGCGACCAGGGCGCGGAGCAGGGCACAGAGGATCAGCAGGACCACGACCAGCACCAGCGGGATGATCAGGATGTTGTCGTGGACGGTCGCCCTGTCCATGTCCAGCAGGGCCGCCGTACCGCCGCCCACCTGGGCGTCGGCGTCCGGCACGGCGTGCACGGCGTCCCGGACCCGCTCGACGGTCTGCTTCGCCGCCTCGCTGTCGGCCGGGTCGGACATGGTCGCCTCGAAGAGGACCCGGCCGTCGTGGGCGGGTTTCGTGCCCGGTGGCAGGCCGAGGGAGTCCGGCACGACCCCTTCCGTGTCGGCGACGACCCGGCCCACCTCCCGGGCCTGCGCCTGATTGCTGATGATCACCAGAGGATCGCCGCTGCCCGCGGGGAAGTAGCGCGCGGAGATCTCCTGGCCGACGATCGAGTCCGGCTTGCCGGTGAAGGCGTCCGCGTTGCTGATGCCTTCCGCGCGCAGCTGGATCAGGCCCAGTGAGCACAGCGCGAGGGCGGCCGCCGTCGCCACCCAGACCGTGCGGGGGCGGCGGGAGAAACGCTGGCCCATCCGGGCCCACACACCCCGCTCGGTCGGGTCGGCGGAGCCCAGGTGCGGGATCACCGGCCAGAAGATCCAGCGGCCGAAGATCACCAGCAGGGCGGGGAACAGCGTCAGCATCGCGAGCAGCGCGATCGCGACACCGATGGCCGCCACCGGACCCAGACCGCTCGTGGAGTTCATCTCCGCGGCCAGCAGCACCAGCATGCTCAGCACGACCGTCGCGCCGGACGCCAGCACCGCCGGGCCCGCCCGGTGCAGGGCGAGGGCCATCGCCTCGTGGCGGTCCTCGTGACGGCGCAGCTCCTCGCGGTAGCGGGCCACGAGCAGCAGGGCGTAGTCGGTGCCCGCGCCGAAGACGAGGACGGTGAGGATGCCCGCGCTCTGGCCGTTCACGGTCAAGCCGGCGTGTTCCGCGAGCAGATAGATCAGGGCCTGGGCCGTGAACAGGGCCGCGATGACCGCGAGGAGCGGCACCAGGATGAGGGTCGGACTCCGGTAGGTGAGCAGCAGCATCACGATGACGACGGCCATCGCCGACAACAGCAGCGTGGAGTCGATGCCCTCGAAGGCTTCCGAGAAGTCGGCGGACGTACCGCCGGGGCCCGTGATGTGCACGGTGAGCCCGTCGCCGCCCTCACCCACGTCGTTCCTGATCGAGTCCACCGCGGGCGCGATCCGCTCCCAGCCCTTCTCGTCCATCGTGATCGGCACCAGGACCTGGGCGGCTCTCGGGTCGACCGCGCGGTCGTAGACGGGACCACGGGTCTGGTCGCCGATGATCTTGTGGGCGGTCAGCTGCTTGAGCTCCCGTACGTCCGCCTCGATCGTCGCCCGGTCCTCGGCGGTCAGACCGCTCTCCCGGGCGTAGATCACGACCGCCGGGATCTGTTCCGGCCGGAAGTCCTCGGAGATCTCCAGGACCTGGGTCGACTCGGCCGAGCCCGGCAGCCAGGAGGCGGCGTCGTTGTCCTGGGCGTCGGTGAGCTTCGTGGCGAACGGCGCGACCACGAACAGCACCACCAGCCACAGTCCCAGCACGACCCACTTGGCCCGCCGCCCGCAGACGAGATGGCCGATGCCGCGGTTCCCTGTCATACCGACCTCCACAACCGCGCCCTGCCAGGGGCGCGGGACGGTGACATCTGCGGCTCCGTCGCGTGGGTGCGAGCAACCACGACGGGCCCGTGGCCGACGTACCACCGTCTACACCCCGGACCGATGCCCGCAACCCCCGGAGAGCATGGCAGTCTTGGCCCATGGCCGCGCAGATCAACCCCAGCATCCTGTCCGCCGACTTCGCCCGTCTCGCCGACGAGGCGAAGGCGGTCGAGGGAGCCGACTGGCTCCATGTAGACGTGATGGACAACCATTTCGTCCCGAACCTCACGCTCGGTGTGCCGGTCGTAGAGTCCCTGGCCCGTGCGACGGAGACGCCGCTGGACTGCCATCTGATGATCGAGGCCCCCGATCGGTGGGCACCCCAGTACGTGGAAGCGGGTGCCGGTTCCGTCACCTTTCACGTGGAGGCCGCCGCCGCGCCGGTGCGGCTCGCCCGCGAGATCCGGGCCAAGGGCGCCAGGGCCTCCATGGCGCTCAAGCCCGCGACGCCGATCGAACCGTTCGAGGACCTGCTCCCCGAACTCGACATGGTGCTGATCATGACGGTCGAACCGGGCTTCGGAGGCCAGGCCTTTCTCGACATCATGCTCCCGAAGATCCGCCGGACCCGCGAGTTGATCAGCAAGCACGGCCTCGACCTGTGGCTCCAGGTCGACGGCGGCGTCGCCGCGTCCACCATCGAGCGCTGCGCCGAGGCCGGCGCGGACGTCTTCGTCGCCGGTTCCGCGGTCTACGGGGCGCAGGACCCGGCCGAGGCGGTCCGCGCGCTGCGGGCCCAGGCGGAGGCCGCGACGGCGACCGCGGGCTGGGCCTGCGGCCACTGAGTACCGGGCCTGCGGCCACTGAATTACGGAGGAACGCCCGGGCGAACGCCGAGGCCGGCGGGGCACGTCGTGCGTCCAGAGGGCCAAGGAAACGTGAACGGCGTTCCTTCGGGCTGATCGAAAACGTCGGATCTGCAAGGATGAACGGCGTATCCATGTGTGAAGAGCAGTGAGGAGATGACCGTGTCGGGTATGTCGGCGGGCCGGTCAGCCATGCGGATGGGACCCGCTGAGCTGGTTCAGGCGGCGGCCATGGCACGCCGTTTCTACCTCGAGGGCAAGTCCAAGATCCAGATCGCCGAGGAGTTCGGCGTGAGCCGCTTCAAGGTGGCCCGGGTCCTGGAGACCGCCCTCGAGCGGGATCTCGTACGGATCGAGATCCGTGTCCCGGCGGAGCTGGACGCGGAGCGTTCCGACGCACTGCGGGCCCGGTACGGCCTGCGGCACGCCGTGGTCGTCGAGTCCCCGGCCGACGCCGAGGAGTCCCCCGACCCGGAGAACCTCGGCGAGGTCGCCGCGGACCTGCTCGGTGAACTGGTCAACGAGGGCGATGTCCTCGGCCTCGCCTGGGGCCGCTCCACCATCCACATGGCGGCCGCCCTGGACCGGCTGCCGCCCTGCACGGTGGTGCAGCTGACGGGCGTGTACGACGCCGGGACCGCCGAGCGCGGCTCGGTCGAGGCGGTACGGCGGGCCGCCCAGGTGTCCGGCGGCGACGCCCACCCCATCTACGCGCCGATGCTGCTGCCGGACGCGGCCACCGCGGCCGCGCTGCGCCACCAGACCGGGATCGCGCGGGCCTTCGAGTACTTCGACAAGGTCACGGTCGCCTGTGTCTCCATCGGTTCCTGGGAGGCGGGCATCTCCACCGTGCACGACATGCTCAGCGACGAGGAGCGGGGGCACTACGCCTCCCTCGGGGTCGCCGCCGAGATGTCGGCGCACCTCTTCGACGCCGACGGCCGCAGGGTCGGGCGCGACCTCGGCGAGCGGTGCATCACGGTCAAGGCCGACCAGCTCCGCCGTATCCCCGAGGTCGTCGCGATCGCGGGCGGGCAGCGCAAGGCGGCCGCGATCGACGCCGTCCTGCGTTCGGGGCTGGTGACCAGCCTCGTCACGGACACCTCGGCCGCGGACTACCTGCTCACGGCCGGTCAGACGCCGCGTCCGGCACTCAACCGGGCGGACCCGGACGGGGTGTGACGCCGTCACGCTCCGCTGTGGCCTGTCGCGCGGTTCCCCGCGCCCCTGACGGGGGCGGGGGTGACGGCATCGCCAACGGGCCGCGGACCGGATTCGCTCTCGGAGGATCCTCCGAGGCGTCCCACCGCCCCTCTGGATGATCCGTGGGGGCCGCTCATACCCGCCGACATGGGACAATGAGGTACGTGCTCTTCCCCCTGGCGGTCCTGTCAGGGGGTCACCTCTGATCGACTGGGATGTGCGGCACGTGCGTTTCCTCAATGACATCCAGCCCGCGTACGACCTGACGTACGACGACGTCTTCATGGTCCCGAGCCGTAGCGCCGTCGGATCGCGGCAGGCCGTGGACCTGGCCTCCCCGGACGGTACGGGCACCACCATCCCCCTCGTCGTCGCCAACATGACCGCCATCGCCGGCCGCCGGATGGCCGAGACGGTCGCCCGCCGCGGCGGCCTGGTGGTCATCCCGCAGGACATCCCGATCGAGGTCGTCACCGACGTCATCTCCTGGGTGAAGAGCCGCCACCTCGTCCTCGACACCCCGATCGTGCTGAACCCCCACCAGACGGTCGCCGACGCGCTGGCCCTGCTGCCGAAGCGCGCGCACAACGCGGGCGTCGTCGTCGACGAGGGGCTCCGGCCGGTCGGCGTCGTCACCGACACGGATCTCACCGGTGTGGACCGCTTCACCCAGCTCGAAGTCGTCATGTCCCGGGACCTGTTGCTCCTCGACGCCGACATCGACCCCCGTGAGGCCTTCAACCGGCTCGACGCGGCCAACCGCCGGTACGCCCCGGCCGTCGACCGGGACGGCCGTCTCGCGGGCATCCTGACCCGCAAGGGCGCGCTCCGCGCCACGCTGTACAGCCCCGCCGTCGACGCGAACGGCAAGCTGCGGGTCGCCGCCGCCGTCGGCGTCAACGGCGACTTCGTGAGCAAGGCCAAGCAGTTGCTCGACGCGGGCGTCGACACGCTCGTCATCGACACCGCGCACGGCCACCAGGAGTCGATGATCAACGCGATCAAGCTGGTGCGCGATCTCGACCCCCGGGTGCCGATCGTGGCGGGCAACATCGTCGCCGCCGAGGGTGTGCGGGACCTGATCGAGGCCGGCGCGGACATCATCAAGGTCGGTGTCGGGCCCGGCGCGATGTGCACGACCCGCATGATGACCGGGGTCGGGCGGCCGCAGTTCTCCGCCGTCCTGGAGTGCGCGGCCGAGGCGAAGAAGTACGGGAAGCACGTGTGGGCCGACGGCGGTGTGCGCCACCCCCGCGATGTCGCCATGGCGCTCGCCGCGGGCGCGTCCAACGTGATGATCGGGTCGTGGTTCGCGGGGACGTACGAGTCGCCCGGCGACCTCCAGCAGGACGCCGGCGGGCGGCTGTACAAGGAGTCGTTCGGGATGGCGTCCGCGCGGGCCGTCCGCAACCGGACGAGCGAGGAGTCGGCCTACGACCGGGCGCGCAAGGCGCTGTTCGAGGAGGGCATCTCGACGTCGCGGATGTTCCTGGACCCGGCGCGGCCGGGGGTCGAGGACCTGATCGACTCGGTGATCGCGGGGGTGCGGTCCTCTTGCACGTACGCGGGGGCCGGGTCGTTGGAGGAGTTCGCCGAGCGGGCGGTCGTCGGGGTGCAGAGCGCTGCGGGGTACGCGGAGGGGAAGCCTCTGCACGCCAGCTGGAGTTAGGGCGCCTGCCGGTTCGGGGGATCCGCAGGGCGGCGGGTGCGGGTGCGGCGTGGCTTGTCGCGCGGTTCCCCGCGCCCCTGGCCATGCTGCCGTTTCCCCTGTCCGGACCGTGCGCGCAATGGTCCGAGACGACCCGTGCAACGAACCTTCGCGCACCCGTGAGCAACGCAACGATCTTGCGTCGGCGCGCAAGGTTGCCGCATTACGCTCGTGAAGCTCTGGCTCATAGGGTCATGCGCTGTACGTGGCGTGGCGGGGACCTCCTGCTCGGTGGCCCCCTGCTGTTCGGTGCTGTCGGTCCTCACCCGCCCTGACCGGCAGCGATGAAGGAGCCACGCGTGCTCGACCAAGGCGCACCCCCGCAGCATGAGAATCGGTCCGCCCCGCCCTCCGTGGGCCTCGGGGCGGGGCTGATGCGCCGCAAGCCCGTGGAACGCCTGGTCGCGGAGGGCGGCCAGGGCGAGGGAGGGTCGCTGCGGCGGTCCCTCGGGCTGTGGCAGCTGACGATGATCAGCATCGGAGCCACGCTCGGCACCGGCATCTTCGTCGTCCTCGGCGAGGCCGTCCCCAAGGCCGGTCCCGCCGTCACCCTCTCCTTCGTGATCGCGGGTCTCACGGCGTTGTTCTCGGCGCTGTCCTACGCGGAGCTGGCCGGCACCATCCCGGTCTCCGGGTCCTCCTACTCGTATGCGTACGCAACGATGGGTGAGCTGGTCGCCTGGGTATGCGGCTGGTGTCTGGTGCTGGAGTACGGGGTGTCGGTGTCCGCCGTCGCCGTCGGCTGGGGCGAGTACCTCAACGAGCTGCTGGACGGGACGATCGGCGTGACCATCCCGGCCGCGCTGTCCGCGCCGCCCGGCGACGGGGGCATCTTCAACCTGCCTGCGCTGATCGTCGTCCTGCTGGCGATGGCCTTCCTGCTGGGCGGCGCCCGGGAGTCGGCCCGGGCCAACACGATCATGGTCGTGGTGAAGATCGCCGCCCTGCTGCTCTTCTGCCTCATCGGCCTCCAGGGCTTCCGCTCCGGCAACTACGAGAACTTCATGCCGCTCGGCATGGCGGGCGTCAGCGCGGCCGGGGCCACGCTCTTCTTCTCGTACATCGGGTTCGACGCGGCCTCGACCGCCGGTGAGGAGGCGAAGAACGCACAGCGCGACCTGCCGCGCGCCATCATGCTGTCGCTGGTCGTCGTCACCGCGCTGTACGTGCTGGTCGCCGCCGTCGCGATCGGGGCGCGGCCCTGGGAGGGGTTCGGCGAGTCCGAGGCCGCGCTCGCCGGGATCATGAAGGACGTCACCGGGGACGCGTTCTGGGGCACGCTGCTGGCGGCCGGTGCCGTCATCGCCATCGCGAGCGTGGTGCTCACCGTGCTGTACGGGCAGACCCGCATCCTGTTCGCCATGTCACGCGACGGGCTCGTGCCCAAGGTGTTCTCGCGCGTCCATCCGAAGACCGGGACACCCCGTGTCAACACCGTGATCGTGTCGCTGTTCTGCGGTGTCCTCGCCGCCGCCATCCCGCTGGGGCAACTCGCCGACGCGACGAGCATCGGTACGCTGTTCGCGTTCGCCCTGGTCAACGTGGCGGTCGTGGTGCTGCGGCGGACGCGGCCCGACATGCCGCGCACCTTCCGGGTGCCGCTGTCGCCGGTGCTGCCCGCTCTGGGATTCGCCTTCTGCGTCTGGATGATGGGCAGCCTCGACACCGTCACCTGGGTCGTCTTCGGGGTCTGGATGGCCGCCGGGCTCGTGTTCTACTTCAGTTACGGCTATCGCCGTTCCCGTCTCGCGACTCCAGAGAAGTGATCCACCCGCAGTGCTGAACGATCTCGACGAACGCATCGTGCACGCCCTCGCCGAGGACGCCCGCCGCTCCTACTCCGACATCGGCCAACTCGTGGGGCTCTCCGCGCCCGCGGTGAAGCGGCGGGTGGACCGGCTGCGGGCGACCGGGGCGATCACCGGATTCACCGTCCGGGTGGACCCCGCCGCGCTCGGGTGGGAGACCGAGGGGTTCGTCGAGATCTACTGCCGGCGCAACACCTCGCCGGAGACGATCCAACGGGGGCTGGAGCGGTATCAGGAGGTGGTGGCCGCGTCGACGGTCACCGGTGAGGCCGATGCCGTGGTGCAGGTGTTCGCTTCCGACATGCGGCACTTCGAGCGGGTGTTGGAGCGGATCGCCGGGGAGCCGTTCGTCGAGCGGACCAAGTCGGTGTTGGTGCTGTCGCCCTTGTTGCGCAGGTTCTCGTCCGGGTCGCCCGCCTGAGATCTCGGGGCGGGTGGTTCGTCGGCGGGTGCGGGTGTGTGGGGGCTGTTCGCGCAGTTCCCCGCGCCCCTTGAAGCGCCCGGTTTCTCAAGTCACTCCGCGGTCTTTCTGGCCAGGGCGTTGTTGCCGATCGAGTTGTGGACGCTGAAGCTCACCGCGTCCGGGCGGTAGCGGTCGTCGGACCACTCCACCGGGCGGCCCTCGCGGGTGGTGGTGACCCGCCGGACCCGCAGGAGCGGGCTGGTGCGGCGCACGGTGAGGAGTTCGGCGTCCCGGGCGCCCGCCGCCACGGCGTCGATGACGTGCTCCCCGTAGGCGAAGACCAGGCCCGTGTCGTCGAGCAGGCGCTGGGTCACCGAGGGGCAGTCCTCCTCGATGGGCTCGACGGCCGGGGAGATCCAGTCGGCGTAGACCGTGCGCTCCAGCAGGACGGGCTGCCCGTCCAGGCCGCGCAGCCGCAGCACGTGCAGGACCTGGGCGCCCGGGGCGAGCTGCAGGCGTACGCGGTCCTCGGCGGTGGCCGTCCGGTACTCCTGGGTGATCACCCGGCCCGTCGCCTCGCGGCCCATCGCGCGCGCCCACTGGGCGAAGCTGCGCAGCTCCGCGAAGCTCTGGCTGCGGCGGCCGGCCAGCACCACCCGGCGGGCACCCTGGCGTGAGCCGATGAGGCCCTCGGCGGTCAGGGTCGCCACGGCCTGGCGGACCGTGCCGCGTGAGACGCCGTAGCGGGCCGCGAGTTCGGTCTCCGGCGGCAGCAGACTGCCCACCGTGTACTCCTCACGGTCGATCGCCCGCCGCAGTGCCTCGGCGATCTCCTCGTGTCGCGCCGCCATGGTCCCCCTCCGCTCGTCCGGTCGCCCGCTGTGCGCAGCACGACCAGCCTAACGAGGTGGGGAAGGGGGCGGCGAACGCGGCCTTCGGGCGGGAATTGTGCGGGAAAACGTGCACGAGTATTTCGCCGTTGTTTACGTGCGTGATATGAAGCGCGGACCTAATGAGGCCAACTTGTTCAGACAAGTGCTCCACCCAGATCGTCCCTGCGCGTACCCCTGGAGAGCTCGTGAACCTCTTCCTGCCGAGAACCGCCGTACTCGGCGGCAGCCTCGCCGTCGCCGCCGCACTCACCCTCAGCGCCTGTGGCGCCGCCCCCGAGAGCACGACCACCGCCGACGGCAAGAGCGCGGCCACCGCGACCTCGGCCGAGGACTTCGGCGGCATGGACGCGCTGATCAAGGCGGCCAAGAAGGAGGGCAAGCTCAACGCGATCGCCCTGCCCCGTGACTGGGCCAACTACGGCGCGCTGATCGACGGCTTCGAGAAGAAGTACGGCATCAAGATCGAGGTGGAGAACCCGGACGGCGCCAGCCAGGACGAGATCAACGCCGTCACCTCGCGCAAGGGACAGGACCGCGCGCCCGACGTGCTCGACCTCGGCAGCTCCTTCGCCATCAGCGCCGCCCAGCAGGGGCTGCTCGCGCCGTACAAGGTGGCCGCGTTCGACGACATCCCCGAGGGTCAGAAGGACCCGAAGGGCCAGTGGTACAACGACTACGGCGGCTACATATCCATCGGGTGCGACGCCAAGCGGGTCAAGGAGTGCCCGGAGAGCTTCGCCGACCTGCTGGAGCCGAAGTACAAGGGGCAGGTCGCCCTCAACGGCAACCCCACCAAGTCCGGTTCGGCCTTCGGCGGCGTCTGGGCGGCATCGCTGGCGAGCGGCGGTTCGTTCGACGACATCCAGCCCGGCCTGGACTTCTTCGCCAAGCTGAAGAAGAACGGCAACTACACGCCCGTCGAGTCGACCCCCGCGACCGTCGAGAAGGGCGAGACGCCCATCAGCATCGACTGGGACTACCTGAACGCCGGGTACGCCGACGAGTTCAAGTCCAAGGGCGTCGACTGGAAGGTCGTCGTCCCGGAGGACGGCAAGTTCTCGCAGTACTACTCCCAGGCCATCAACAAGGACGCCCCGCACCCGGCCACCGCCCGGCTCTGGCAGGAGTACCTCTACAGCGCGGAGGGCCAGAACCTGTGGCTCGCCGGCTACGCCCGCCCGGCCCTGATGCCCGCCATGGAGAAGGCCGGCACGCTGGACGAGACGGCCGCCGCCAAGCTGCCGAAGGTGTCGGGCACCCCCGAGTTCCCGACCGAGGAGCAGCAGACCAAGGCCAAGGACGCGCTCGCGCAGGGCTGGGCCAAGGCGGTCTCCGGGTGACCGCCGTCGTCACCGAGGCCGACCCGGCACTCGTGGCCGCCGCTTCCGTGAAGCGGCGGCCACGCCCCGGCGGCTGGCTCGCCGTGCTCCCGCTGCTGGCCTTCGTCGCGATCGCCTTCGGACTGCCCGCCGTCGCCATGCTGAACGGCGCGTTCACCGTCAAGGACCCGGCCACGGGCGCCACGTCGTACACCACGGCGAACATGACGGCCTCCGTGCAGGGGGCCTACCTCACGGCCATGCTCGGCAGTGTGAAGCTGTCCGCCGTCGCGGCCGGGCTCGCCGCCGTCCTCGGGCTGCCGCTCGCCCAGGCCGTGGTGACCTCCCGCTTCCCGGCGCTGCGCGAGGCCGTGCTCACCGCCTCCGGGGTGCTCGCCAACTTCGGCGGTGTCCCGCTCGCCTTCGCGTTCGTCGCCACCCTCGGCAACTCCGGTGTGCTGACCAGGCAGTTGGGCCTCACGGACAAGGGCTGGGACCTCTACAGCTTCTGGGGACTGGTCATCGTCTACCTGTACTTCCTGATCCCGCTGATGGTCCTCACCATCACCCCCGCCCTCGACGGGCTGCGCGTCCAGTGGCGGGAGGCCGCCCAGAACAACGGCGCCACCGGACTCCAGTACTGGCTCCACGTGGCCCTGCCCGTCCTCGCGCCCTCACTGCTCGGCGGACTCGTGCTGCTCTTCGGCAGCGCCTTCGCCGCGTACGCCACCGCCGCGGCCATGGTGGGCAGCTCGATCCCGCTGGTGACCCTGCAGATCGCCGACGCCATCTCCGGCAACGTCCTGGTCGGCCAGGAGAACGTGGCGCTCGCCCTCAGCCTCGACATGGTCCTGATCGCCGGACTGGTCATGGCCGTCTACCTGCCCCTGCAACGACGGAGTGCGCGATGGCTGGCCTGAACCCGGCGCGACCGGCGTCGCGCCGCCCGGCCCTGTGGCGTCCGCTCGTGTTCGCCTTCGCCGGGCTCTACTTCCTCGTCCCGCTCGCCGCCTCCGTGATCTTCACGGTCGACGTGCCCGGCGAGGGCGTCACCTTCGACGCCTACACGCAGATCCTGAGCACCGACGGCTTCGTGACCAGTCTGCTGCTCTCGCTGGAGCTGGCCGCCGCGACCATCGCCGTCGTGCTGCTGCTGATGGTGCCCGCCATGGTCGCGCTGCGGCTCGGCGCCCCCAGGCTGCGGCCCGTCGTCGAGGTGGTGTGCGCCCTGCCGCTGGTGGTGCCGCCGATCGCGTTCGTCGCCGGCCTCGGCACCGTGCTCAAGTGGGGGCCCGAACACCTCTCCAGGACCCCGCTGTTCCAGACCTTCGTCGCGGTCCAGAACCCCGACTTCCCCGTGGTGCTGGTCCTCGCCTACGTCGTCATGGCGCTGCCCTTTGTGCACCGCGCGCTGGACGCGGGGCTGCGCGCCATGGATGTCCGCACCCTCGTGGAGGCCGCCCGCAGTTGCGGGGCGAGCTGGCCGCAGGCGCTGGTGCGGGCCGTGCTGCCCAATCTGCGCGGGGCACTGCTCAACTCCGCCTTCCTCACCCTGGCGCTCGTGCTCGGCGAGTTCACGGTCGCCCAGCTGCTGGGCTTCCGGCCGTTCGCCGTGTGGATCGTCAACGTCAGCGGCTCGCAGGCCCAGCTGTCCGTGGCCGTCTCGGTGCTCAGCCTGCTCGTCACCTGGGCCATGCTCCTCGCGCTCGCCTCCTTCGGCGGACGTACCCGAACCGCTTCCGCCTCCGGGGGATGAACCATGACCGTGCTCGACAAACCTGAGAAGACGGCGACCGACACCGCCGCCACCGTCGAATTCCGGGGTCTGCGACGGGAGTTCGGCGCCACCGTCGCCCTCGACGGCCTCGACCTGACCGTCCGCCCCGGCGAACTGCTCGCCCTGCTCGGCCCCTCCGGCTGCGGCAAGACCACCGCCCTGCGGATGCTCGCCGGCTTCGAACACCCCGACGCCGGCGAGGTGCTGGTCGACGGGGAGGACGTCACCCGCGTCCCGGCCCACCGGCGCGACGCCGGGATGGTCTTCCAGTCGTACAGCCTCTTCCCGCACCTCAGCGCCCTCGACAACGTGGCCTTCGGCCTGCGCATGCGCAAGGTGCGCACGGCCGAACGGAGGTCCCGCGCGGCCGAGTTGCTCGACCTCGTGGGCCTCGCCGACAAGGGCGCCCAGTACCCCCACCAGCTCTCCGGCGGCCAGCAGCAGCGCGTCGCCCTCGCCCGGGCGCTGGCCCTGCGCCCCCGCGTGCTGCTGCTCGACGAACCGCTCTCCGCCCTCGACGCCAAGGTGCGGCTCACCCTCCGCGAGGAGATCCGCCGCCTCCAGCAGGAGCTGGGCATCACCACCCTCTTCGTGACGCACGACCAGGAGGAGGCCCTGTCCATGGCCGACCGGGTCGCGGTGATGCACGCCGGACGCCTCGAACAGTGCGCCGCCCCGGTCGAGTTGTACGGCCGTCCGGCCACCGCCTTCGTCGCCGAGTTCGTCGGCACGATGAGCCGGATCCCGGGCCGGCTCGACGGCACCACCGTCGAGGTCCTCGGCCGGCGGCTCCCCGTGGACGGCACGGCACCGGACGCCGTGGACGTGGACGTCCTGGTGCGGCCGGAGGCGGTCGGCGTACGGGCGGACGACACCGGGGACGCCCGGGTCGTCGCCACCGCGTTCCTCGGCGCCGCCACCCGCCTCACCGTACGGCTCGCCGACGGCACCGAGGTCAAGGCCGACCTGCCCACCCACGAGGCGGCGGTCCTCGGCGCCGGAAGCTCCGTGACCGTCAGCCTCCCCGAGCGGCCGGTGCTCGTCGCGGCCCGCCCCACCCGCTGAGACACGGGCACCCGCCTCCCCACGGCGGGACCCGCAGTCCCGACACCCCCACGGAAAGAGAGTCCCGTGTCCCGATCCGCGCTCCAGGCCGCCCTGTTCGACATGGACGGCACGCTCGTCGACACCGAGCGGCTGTGGTGGGATGCGGTGGCCGAGGTGGCCACCGGCCTCGGGCGCGCGCTGACCGAGGCCGACCAGCCCGACGTACTGGGCCGCCCCGTCGAGCACACCGCCGCCTGGCTCGCCGCCCTGACCGGCGCCGACGGGGACGCGCTCGCCGCCGAGCTGCACCGGGAGTTCGCCGAACGGGTGCGCACCGGGATCGTGCCCCGCCCGGGCGCGCTGGAGCTGCTGCGGGCCCTGGCCCGCGAGGGCGTCCCCACCGCCCTGGTCACCGCGTCGCCGCGTGCCGTCGCCGACACCGTCCTCGACGTCCTCGGCCGCGACCTGTTCGCCGTCTCCGTCACCGCCGACGACACCGAGCACACCAAGCCCGCCCCCGACCCCTACCTCGCCGCCTGCCACGCCCTCGGCGTCGACCCCGCCGCCTGCGTCGCCGTCGAGGACACCCACACCGGCGTCACCTCGGCCGAGGCCGCCGGGTGCGTGGTCCTCGCCGTTCCCTCGCTCGCCCCCATCGAGGAGGCCCCGGGCCGGACCGTACGGGAGAGCCTGGAGGCCGTGACACCGGCGAGCCTGCGGCTGCTGGTCGCGCCCGACGGCCCCGCCCTGCGCGTGATGACCTGGAACCTCTGGTACGGCGGCACCAAGGTCCGCGACCACCGGGCCAAGCAGCTCAAGGTGATCACCGAGACCGGTGTCGACGTGGTCGGCCTCCAGGAGACGTACGGCACCGCCGCCCAGGAACTCGCCGACGCCCTCGGCTGGCACCACCACCGGGCCGGCGACAACCTCGGCATCATCAGCCGCCACCCGATCACGGCCCGCCTCGGTGACCCCGACGTCGGCTTCTACGGGGCCGCCGGCGTCCGTATCAGGACCGACTCCGGCGCCGAGGTCGACATCTGGACGGTCCACCTCGACTACCAGCCCTACGGCCCCTACGAGGCCGCCTTCGACGGGCTGCCGGCCGCCGAGCTGATCGCCCACGAGGAGGTGCGGCTGGCCCAGCTGCGGGACTGCCTGCGCCGGCTCGACGACACCGCGCCCGCCGTGCCCGTCGTGCTGGTCGGTGACTTCAACAGCCCCTCGCACCTCGACCGGCCGGACGTCGACTGGCCGGTGACCAGGGCCGCCGAGGCGAGCGGACTGCGCGACTCCTACCGCGAGGCCCACCCCGACCCCGTGCGGCAGCCCGGCCACACCTGGTCGCCGATCCACGTCGCCCACGAGGACGGCAGCGGCCGGCCCGAGCCGCAGGACCGGATCGACTTCGTCCTGCACCGGGGCCTCGCGGTGCTCGACTCCCGGACCCATGTCAGCGGCACCCCCCGCCCGTGGCCGGACGTCGAGGACAACGACTGGCCGTCGGACCACGCCGCGGTGATCACCACGTTCGCCCTGTAGCCGGAGCCGGAGCCGGAGCCGGAGCCGGAGCCGGAGCCGGAGCCGGCACCGGCACCGGAGTCGGACGCCGGGCGCGATCCCGATAACCCCTGGGCCGGAAGGTGCGGCCGGGCTAGCATCGATGCCATGACCTGGCGACATTGATCCACCGGCCACGCCTCCCGAGGACCGCCTCGGACGCCGTACCGACGACGTCCGATCCGCCCCCTCGGGAAGGCCTCATGACTCTCTCACCCGCGCGTGCGCCCGGTGCCGCGACCACTGGTGTCCGGCGGCTCACGGCCACGCTGTACGCCTATGCGTTCCTCGACGAGTTCGTGCTGCTCTACCCGGTGTACGCGCTGCTGTTCAGCGACACCGGCCTGTCGATCTGGCAGATCTCCTCCCTGTTCGCCCTGTGGTCCGTCACCGGGATCGTGCTGGAGGTGCCCTCCGGTGCCTGGGCCGACGCCGTCTCGCGGCGACTGCTGCTGTGGGTGGGGCCGCTGCTCACCGCCGCCGGCTTCGCCCTGTGGGTGATCGTTCCCTCGTACTGGGCCTTCGCTCTCGGGTTCGTCCTGTGGGGAGTACGCGGCGCGCTCGGTTCCGGTGCGCTGGAGGCGCTGGTCTACGACGAGCTCGACCGGCTGGGCGCCGCCGACCGGTACGCGCGGGTCGTCGGCCGCGCCCAGGCGGTCGGCATGGTCGCCGTGATGGCCGCGATGGGGCTGGCCGGTCCGGTCCTCGACCTCGGCGGTTACCCGGCCGTGGGCGCGGCGAGCATCCTGGCCTGTGTGCTGACCTCGGTGACGGCCACACGGTTCCCCGAGCACCGGGAAGCGGTGCCGGGGCCGAAGCACGCCTCCACCATCGCCACCCTGCGGGCGGGGCTCACCGAGGTCCGCCGGGACCGGTCCGTACGGGGCGCGATGCTCCTCGTGCCGGCCGTCGGGGCGGTCTGGGGCGCGCTCGACGAGTACACGCCGCTGCTGGTCAGGGACACCGGGGTGGCCGAGCAGACGGTTCCGTACCTGCTGCTGGTGGTCTGGGTGGGGCCGGCGATCGGCAGCCTGCTGACCGGCGTGGGGGAGCGGTGGGGCACGGCCCGGCTGGGGGCGGTGCTCGCGGGCTCGGCGGTCGCGCTGGCCGTGGGAGCACTGATGGGCACGCCAGCCGGCATCGGGCTGGTGGCCGTCGCCTTCGGGGGCTTCCAGCTGGTCAACGTGCTCGCCGACGCGCGGTTGCAGGACCGGATCGACGGGGCCCGGCGGGCGACGGTGACGTCGGTGGCGAGCATGGGGACCGAGACGGCGACGGTCGCCGTCTTCGCCGCCTACGCGGCGATCGGCGCGGGGTACGCGCACGGGGTGGTGTTCGCCGTGTTCGCGGTGCCGTATCTCGTGACCGCCGGGGTGTTGGTGGTGCGGAGGGGCGCCTAGGGGGCGGGGGTGTGGGGTCTGTGGGCGGCCGCGGGTTCGGTGTGGCTTGTCGCGCGGTTCCCCGCGCCCCTTGACGGGGAGCGGGTGGTGCCCTTTCTCAGGTGCGCAACGAATCGTCGTGCGGACCGGCACCTGCGCAACGAATCGTTCCTCGGTGCGCAATGGCCGCCGCTTGTCCGGGTCGGCGCGGCGGCCGTACCGTCTTCCTGGCCCCCTTTCTGGGCCCCTTCGGCCCCCGAACACCCCTTTGTCCCGGTGAGGAACACGCATGCGTACCGCCCTGCTCCAGAGCTCCGGTCTGCCCGGCTCGGTCGTCGGGAACCTGAAGGTGCTCGACGAGGCCGCGGGACGGGCCGCCGACGCCGGTGCGGGGCTCGTGGTGACGCCGGAGATGTTCCTGACGGGGTACGCGATCGGCGACGACGTCGCGCGGCTCGCCGAGGCGGCCGACGGCGACTCGGCCGACGCGGTCGCCGAGATCGCGGGACGCCACGGCGTCGCGATCGTCTACGGGTACCCGGAGCGCGCCGGTGCGGCGGTCTTCAACTCGGCGCAGCTCGTCTCCGCCGAGGGCGTCCGACTGGCGAACTACCGCAAGACCCATCTCTTCGGCTGCTTCGAGCGCGACCACTTCGCACCCGGCGAGCGGAGCGTCGTCCAGGCCGACCTGGGCGGGCTCCGCGTGGGACTCCTGATCTGCTACGACGTGGAGTTCCCGGAGAACGTCCGCGCCCACGCGCTCGCCGGCACCGATCTGCTCGTGGTGCCGACGGCCCAGATGCATCCCTTCCAGTTCGTCGCCGAGTCGATGATCCCGGTGCGGGCCTTCGAGAACCAGATGTACGTCGCCTACGTCAACCGGGTCGGCCGGGAGGGGGAGTTCGAGTTCGTCGGGCTCTCCACGCTGGCCGGGCCGGACGGGGTCGCGCGCACCCGCGCCGGACGCGAGGAGGACCTCGTCCTCGCCGACGTCGACCCCGCGTTCGTCGCGGCCTCCCGCGAGGCGAACCCGTATCTCCAGGACCGTCGCCCCGGTCTCTACGGCTCCCTCGTCTGAGCCCCGCCCCCGCCCCACCCCGCACACCCGCTTCACCGCAAGGAGTCCGCACCCCATGACGTCCACCGTGCCCAACGCCGTCGAGCACGCAGACGAGCAGCAGCCGCCGATCACCATGTTCGGCCCGGACTTCCCGTACGCGTACGACGACTTCCTGGCCCACCCGGCCGGTCTGGGCCAGATACCGGCCACCGAGCACGGGGCCGAGGTCGCGGTCATCGGGGGCGGGCTGTCCGGCATCGTGGCGGCGTACGAGCTGATGAAGATGGGGCTCAAGCCGGTCGTGTACGAGGCCGACCGGATCGGCGGGCGTCTGCGGACGGTCGGCTTCGACGGGTGCGATCCGTCGCTCACCGCCGAGATGGGGGCCATGCGCTTCCCGCCGTCCTCCACGGCGCTCCAGCACTACATCGACCTGGCGGGACTGGAGACCCGGCCGTTCCCCAACCCCCTCGCGGAGGCCACGCCGTCGACCGTCGTCGACCTCAAGGGCGAGTCCCACTACGCCGAGACCATCGACGACCTGCCGCAGGTCTACCGGGACGTGGCCGCCGCCTGGAAGGCCTGCCTCGAAGAGGGCGCCGACTTCTCCGACATGAACCGGGCGCTGCGTGAGCGGGACGTGCCGCGCATCCGGGAGATCTGGGCGAAGCTCGTCGAGCGGCTCGACAACCAGACCTTCTACGGCTTCCTCTGCGACTCCGAGGCGTTCAAGTCCTTCCGGCACCGTGAGATCTTCGGCCAGGTCGGCTTCGGCACCGGCGGCTGGGACACCGACTTCCCCAACTCCATCCTGGAGATCCTGCGCGTCGTCTACACCGAGGCCGACGACCACCACCGGGGCATCGTCGGAGGCAGCCAGCAGCTCCCGCTGCGGCTCTGGGAGCGCGAGCCCGAGAAGATCGTGCACTGGCCCTACGGGACGTCCCTGAGGTCCCTGCACGCCGAGGGGGAGCCGCGGCCCGCCGTCACCCGGCTGCAGCGGACCGCCGGCAACCGGATCACGGTGACGGACGCGAACGGTGACATCCGTACGTACCGGGCGGCGATCTTCACCGCCCAGTCCTGGATGCTGCTGTCGAAGATCGCCTGTGACGACTCGCTCTTCCCCATCGACCACTGGACGGCCATCGAGCGGACCCACTACATGGAGTCCAGCAAGCTCTTCGTGCCCGTGGACCGGCCGTTCTGGCTCGACAAGGACGAGCAGACCGGGCGGGACGTGATGTCGATGACGCTCACCGACCGGATGACGCGCGGGACCTACCTCCTCGACGACGGCCCCGACAAGCCCGCCGTCATCTGCCTCTCCTACACCTGGTGCGACGACAGCCTCAAGTGGCTGCCCCTGTCGGCGAACGAGCGGATGGAGGTCATGTTGAAGTCGCTCGGCGAGATCTACCCGAACGTCGACATCCGCAGCCATGTCATCGGCAACCCGGTGACCGTCTCCTGGGAGAACGAGCCCTACTTCATGGGCGCGTTCAAGGCGAACCTTCCCGGCCACTACCGCTACCAGCGGCGCCTGTTCACCCACTTCATGCAGGACCGGCTGCCCGACGACAAGCGGGGCATCTTCCTCGCCGGCGACGACATCTCCTGGACGGCAGGCTGGGCGGAGGGCGCGATCCAGACGGCGCTCAACGCGGTCTGGGGTGTCATGCACCACTTCGGCGGCGCCACGGACGCGACCAACCCCGGCCCGGGAGACCTCTACGACACGATCGCCCCCGTCGAACTCCCCGAGGACTAGGGGCCGGTTCGGGGCCAGTCCGCTCGCTCGGGCAGCGGTGTCAGCAGCATGCGGCCCGCCAGGCCCACCGCCGCGTCCAGCCGGTGGGCGAACTCCTCGGCGAGATCCGGGAGTCCGCGCAGCGCCCACAGCGCGCGGGCGGCCGACCAGCTGGCCTCACGGGCGCGTTCCAGGCTCCACGCGCCGATCAGATGGGTGAGCGGATCGGCGATCTGGAGCAGATCGGGACCCGGCATCAGCTCCTCGCGGATACGTTCCTCCAGTGCGACGAGGACATCGCCCACCTGCTCGAACTCGTCCTCCAGATCGGCTGGTTCGCAGCCGAGCGTACGACAGCTGTCCACGACGGCCAGCGCGAGATCGTGCCCGATGTGAGCGTTGATGCCACAGAGGGCGAACTGCAGCGGACGTACCCCGGGGTGACGCCGGAACTGCAGCAGCGGCCGCCAGCACGCGGGTGCGCGGCCGCCCTCGGCGACGCTCAGATACCGCTCGGCGAAGAGCACGTCCAGAGTGATCGCGGCCTCGGCGTCCGGGAAGTGACCGGTGTCCAGGCGCCGGCCGATGGCCTCCGTGACGGCGAGGTAGACCCGGTTGAAGACCGCGATCCCGTCCCGCTCGGGAAGGACCGCGCCCAGGGCCCGCATACGGCGGACGACGGTGTCCACCGCGCCGGCCGCGACCGCCGTGCCCGTCGCGTCCACGGAATTGGTGAAATGTTCCAACTGCGCCATAGGGGGCAGGGTCGCAGGCCTACGCTGACACCGGTGCCGCCGTGCCCGGCGCGTCCCCGGAACGGGGTAACGCGGGCGCGGCGGGAAGAGCCGGGGAGCCGACGCAGCGCGGCCCGGGGAGCAGGGGGGAGCACCACGTGTCAGGCTTACGCGCCCAGCGTCTGGCCGCGCGCCGGGCCGCACGTCGGCGGGCGGCGCGGCGCGCTGCCATGACGGCCGCCGCGGCGATCGTGGCCGTCGTCGGAACGGTCACCGCGATGGTCGCGGCGACGGGTGGCGAGAGAGGCGACGAGGCCCGACCGCCGACGAACCGCTCAGGGGGCCACCCGTCCGGTCTCTCCGTGCCCTCCGCGCTCTCCGGTCCGACCGGACCGGCTCCCGGCCCTTCCTCCCCGCGACACACCTCGCCCTCGCCGTCGCCCTCGCACTCGCGCGGGCCCTCGGTCAAGGCCGGAACGGACCTCTCGGCGGAGCGGACCGAACGGCGGGCGGCACCCGGGACCGGCCCCGGCGAGCTCTACCGCCACCCCGACTCGCAGGTCCTCGACTGGGTCCGTGACCACCCCGACGACCCGCGCGGCGCCGCCATCGAGACGGGCATCGCCGACCGCCCCGCCGCCGTCTGGTTCACCGACCCCGCCCCCGCCACGATCACCTCCCAGGTGTCGGCGGTCGCCTCCGGGGGCGCCGCACGGGACCAGGTGCCGGTCCTCGTGGCGTACGCGATCCCCGACCGGGACTGCGGCGGTGCCTCGCAGGGCGGGGCGCCGAACCTGGACGTCTACGACGCCTGGATCGACGCGTTCGCCGCCGGGCTCGGCTCGGACGACGTCATCGTGATCCTGGAACCGGACGCGATCGCCCAGTCCGACTGTCTCTCCGCCGGCGGCCGCGCCGACCGCTTCGCCTCACTCGCCCGCGCGGGCCGGGTCGTCAAGGCGGCCAACCCGAGCGCCCGCGTCTACTACGACGCCGGACACTCGGAATGGAACACCCCGGTCGAGCAGGCCGCACTCCTGCGGCAGGCGGGCGCCGCCGCTCCCGACGGCTCCGACGGTGTCTTCAGCAACGTGTCGAACTTCAACCGCACGGAAGCGGAGGTCGCCTACACCCGCCGGGTCCTCGACGCCCTCGGCGCTCCCGCCGGCCTGGGCGCCGTCATCGACACCAGCCGCAACGGCAACGGCGCCCCGGCCGACGGCGCCTGGTGCGACCCGGCGGGCCGCGCCCTCGGCCGCCCGCCCACCCTCACCACCGGCGAACCCCGCGTCGACGCCTATCTGTGGGTGAAACTCCCGGGCGAGTCCGACGGCTGCCGGGGGAGGGCGGGGGCGTTCTCGCCGGGGTACGCGTACGAGCTGGCGCGCGGGTGAGGGGGAGCCCGGCGCCGGGATCAGGGCTTCGGGTCGGGCAGCGGGTGATCCGGGCGCGGCCGGATCACGGCTTCAGGTCGGGCAGCGCGACGTCCGGCCGGGGCACCTGCGGGCGGTCGCGGTCGCTGGTGCGCAGCACGCCCGCGAAGACGACCAGGCCGCACGCCAGCACGGTCACCAGGCCGAACGAGACGACCAGGCTGGTCAGCTGCGCCAGACCGCCGATCGCGCTGGGCGCGACGAGCCCGGAGGTGTAGGTGATGGTCGCGACCCCCGCGATGGCCAGACTGGGGTTCGACCCGCTGCGGCCCGCGGCGGCGAAGCAGAGCGGCACGACGACCGCGATGCCGAGGCCCATCAGGGCGAACCCGGTCATCGCCACCGCCGGCGCGTCCGCGACGACGATGAGGACCCCGCCGAGTGCGGCCAGCACGCCGCCGGCCCGGACGGTACGGACCGAGCCGAAGCGGTTGACCACGGCGTCGCCCCCCAGCCGGGCCACCGCCATGGTCAGCATGAACCCGGTGGTGCACGCCGCCGCGAGCCCGGCCGAGGTCTCCAACTGGTCCCGCAGGTAGACCGCCGACCAGTCCAGGGCCGCCCCCTCCGCGAACACCGCGCAGAACCCGACCGCGCCGATGAGCAGCGCCGACTTCGGCGGCAGCGCGAACCGGGGCGGCGGCTCCTCCTCCTCGGTGGGCCGCAGATCCAGGACCCACTGGCAGGCGATCAGGCCGAACGCGGTGAGCGAGGCCGCGGCGAGCGCGTGGTGCAGCCGGGCGTCCGACCCGAGGTGCGCGGCGAGCGTGCCGGCCGCCGAACCGACGAGGGCGCCCGCGCTCCACATGCCGTGCAGCCCCGACATGATCGACTTCCCGAGGCGGTTCTCCACGTCGACACCGAGCGCGTTCATGGCGACGTCCGCCATGCCCGCCGACGCGCCGTACACGAACAGCGCGAGACAGAGGGTCCAGAGGTTCGGCGAGAGGGAGGGCAGGACCAGGGCGAGCGTCCACAACGAGAGCAGTCCGCGCAGCGCCGTCCGGGCGCCGAACCGGTGGCTGATGCGTCCCGCGAGCGGCATCGCCAGCGAGGCGCCGATCGCGGGGAAGGCGAGTGCGAGACCCAGTTGGCCCGCGCTGACGCCCGCATGGTCCTGGATCCACGGCACGCGGGTCGCGAACGAGCCGGTGACGGCGCCGTGCACCGCGAACACGGCCGCCACGGCGTACCGTGCCCGCCTCACCTCGCGCCGCTCGTAGATCACCGCACTCATTCTCCGCCTCCGTGAATCCTCGGTATGCCGCGAGGCGCCGCGCCTCGGCTGTCGTTTCGTTCGCCACGAGGGCACCCGGCAGGCCCTCGGCCCTCGGCCGTCGTACGGACGGCGGCCCACTCCACTTCGCCGTCATGGGACGGCGTCGCTCTCCTCCGTCGCGGGACGGCGGTGCGCCCGGCGGCCTCGGCCCGCACAACTCGCGGCGGCCCCGGTCGGCACCGCTCCCAGCGTCTCCCGTGCCCGCGCCACGGATACGTCCTGTTCGGGGCCCGCCCCCGCGCTTCGGTCCTCAGCCGCCTGCCCGCCTGCCCGCCTACCACCCTCGGCTCTTCGGTTCCCCGATGTCCTCGGCCCACCCGGATTCCATGGCGCTGAAGTAAACTATCAGGAACCCTGCCTGATAGATAGGAGGCGGGTGGGCGCGGGTGCTCCAGGCCCAACCGCCCCTGAGCGCCGCCTTTCTGGGAGGATCCCGGCATGCCCGCATCACCCAGCACCGCCCGAGCCATCAACGACCGGCTCGCCCTGCGGCTGCTGCAGCAGGAAGGGCCGCTGACGGCTGGGCGGTTGAAGCAGCTCACGGGGCTGTCCCGGCCCACCGTTGCCGACCTCGTGGAGCGCCTCACGGCCGCCGGGCTGATCGAGGTGGTGGGGGAGTCCGGGGAGCAGCGGCGCGGGCCCAACGCCCGCGTCCACGGCATCGTCGCCGACCGCGCGCACCTCGCCGCCCTCGATGTGCGCACCGAGGGTGTCTCGGTCGTCGTGGCCGACCTGATCGGTACGGAGCTGACGCGGGCCTCCGTCCCGATCGCGGACGACACCGGCACCGGGCCCGCGGTGGAGCAGGCGGTCACCCTGGTGGAGCGCGCGGCCAAGGAAGCGGGCGCCGACCGGCTGCACACGATGGTGATCGGCGCCCCCGGCCTGATCGACCCGGCCACCGGTGAACTCCGTGACTCCAGCGGCCTGCCCGCATGGCACCGCCGCCTGGTCGCCGCCCTCGGTGAACGGCTCCCCGCCCGCGTCCTCGTCGAGAACGAGACCAACCTCGCCGCGCTCGCCGAACAGCGCGACGGTGCCGCCCGGGACCGCGACACCTTCGTCCTTCTCTGGCTGGGCCTCGGCACCGGAGCCGCCGTGGTCCTCGACGGCCACCTCCGGCGCGGTGCCTCCGGCGGCACCGGGGAGATCGGCTTCCTCCCGGTCCCGGGCACGGCCACGGTCCCCTCGGCCGTCGACTGCGAGGGCGGCTTCCACTCCCTGGGCGGCGCGGCGGCCGTGGCAGCGCTGGCCGCCGCACACGGCCTCACGGCCGAGGCCGCGCCGCACGAGCCGTACGCGGCGACGCTGGTGCGGTCGGCGGTGACCGTCCTCGCCACGAACGACGCGGCGGAGGCGTCGGCGCCCGCGCCCCAGGCCGCCTTCCTCGACGCGCTCGCCGACCGCCTGGCCATCGGCGCGGCCTCGGTCGTCGCCGTGCTCGACCCCGGGTGTGTGGTGCTCGGGGGCGAGGTCGGGCAGGCCGGCGGGGAGGAACTCGCCGTCAGGGTGGGGGAGCGGCTGGCGGCCATGTCGCCGCTGCCGACGGAGGTGCGGGCCGGCGGCCTCGGCGGGACCGCGGTCCTGCGCGGCGCGTTGCTCATGGCCCGGGACGCGGCCCAGGACGACCTGTTCGGAGCGCCTGTGCGATAGGCCGGACGTTCAGGCCGCGCGACAGCCGGATGTTCGACAGTTCAGGTCGGTGGGATTGGCCCTCGCGACTGGCCCCCATCCCCGGCCTTCACCGCTTGCCCGACCTCGTCCCGAACCGCCGCTCCAGGTGCTCCGCGAACGTCCCGTTCCCCACGGCCCGCTCCGGTGCGAGGTGGCCGCCGTCCCGGAAGCCCCGGTAGGCCCTGCCGAACAGGGGGACGTTCAGGAGCGGGCGGCGGCGGCCGGTCGCCGTCAGGTAGGCGCGGGCCAGCTCGGGGAAGGAGAGGATCTCCGGGCCGCCCAGGTCCTCCACCCGGCCCGCGGGGGCGCCCGCGGCAAGGTCCGCCAGACGGTCCGCGACCTCGGTGACGGCGACGGGCTGGTCGCTCACCCCGGCGGGGAGCATCATGACCGGCGGCTTCGAGAGAACATCGAAGAGCAGCACGAGAAGGTCGTGGAACTGGGTCGCGCGCAGGATCGTCCAGCCCAGCCCGGACCCCTCGACCAGGCGCTCGACGGCCAGCTTGGACCGGTAGTAGCCGAGCGGCACCCGGTCCACACCGACGATCGAGATGTAGACCAGATGGCCCACCCCGGCCTGCCGCGCCGCCTCGATCAGGTGCTCCGCCGCCCTCTCGTCGCCTCCGCGCGGCGACGTCGCGCAGTGCACGATCGTGTCCACCCCGGCCACGGCCTCGTCCAGCCCGCTCCCGCCCGCGACGAGATCGACGGCGTACGGCCGTGCGTGCCTGCTGAGCACCCGCACCTCGTGCCCGTCCGCGCGCAACCGCTCGGTGAGAGGCCGGCCGAGAACGCCGGTGCCACCGGTCACCAGGATCGTGGTCATACTGTCCGTCCCCTTCGCGTCGACGCGTCGCCGTCCCGAGGACACCAGGGTGCGGGTCACGGCCCCGGCCGGCAGCGCGGGGGACCCGGCGGCGGGGCAAGGGCCGTCGTCACCGCCGCCGGGCCGTTCGAGGCGGGTACCGCGACCGCAGACTTTAAAAGGACTAGACCAAGGTGGTCAATGGGTCGGGCCCCTTTCGGGAGGGGCCGCCGTGACGGAAATTGACCCTAGGTCAGTGATAGCCGAATCCCGTCGGTGTTCGCCGGAGAAGTCCAGTGATGCCGCCTGTGAGCCACCCCACAGCCCTCACCCGCATGGGTGCCGACCGGGCGTGGCACACTGGCCATGTACCAGAAGCAGCGCACTCCGGGGTCGGTGAAAGTCCGAACCGGCGGTTACAGTCCGCGACCCGGTCGCTTCCAGCGGCCGGTTGACCAGGTGAAATTCCTGGACCGACGGTTAAAGTCCGGATGGGAGGCAGTGCGCGGCGGGCGGGCATACGTGCGCGCCGCCGTCTGTTTTCGGTCTGCCTCGACAGGGGTGGGCCTACACACGGCGTCGCCCCCGGTGCCGCTGTCCGCTCTGTCTGTCGTCTTCGACAGCCCCGGAGTCCGTGCCCCACGAGGCAGGAGGACCCGGGAAGTGTTCACCGGAATCGTCGAAGAGCTGGGTGAGGTCACCGCCGTCGAGAACCTCGGCGACTCCTCCCGCTTCCGTCTGCGCGGCGCCGTCGTCACCCAGGGCGCGAAGCACGGCGACTCCATCGCCGTCAACGGCGTCTGTCTCACGGTCGTCGAGCACGAGGACGACTGGTTCACCGCCGACGTCATGGCGGAGACCCTCGAACGCTCCAGCCTCGGCGCCCTCGCCGTCGGCTCCCGAGTCAACCTCGAACGCCCGATGGCCGTCGGTGAGCGCCTCGGCGGACACATCGTGCAGGGCCACGTCGACGGCACCGGCCAGGTCATCGAGCGCAAGCCGTCCGAGAACTGGGAGATCGTCAAGATCTCGCTCCCGGCGGACCTCACCCGGTACGTCGTCGAGAAGGGCTCCATCACCGTCGACGGCATCAGCCTCACCGTCGTCGACGCCGGCCCCGATTACTTCACGGTCAGCCTCATCCCGACCACCCTCGACCTGACCACCCTCGGCCGCAAGCAGCCCGGCGACCCGGTGAACCTGGAGGTCGACGTCATCGCCAAGTACGTCGAGCGCCTGCTGGGCAGCCAGGGGACGGCGGGCACCCCGGGAGCGGGACGGTGAACTCCCTGAACAGCGTCGCCTTCACCGCGTTCGGCCAGCAGATCCTCTGGTCGGACATGATCGGCAACGTCCTCGGGCTGATCGCCCTCGCCCTCGGCGCGATCCGCTCCCTGTGGAACTGGCCCGTGCAGTTCCTCTCCGGCCTGGTCCTCTTCGGCGCCTTCGTCGGCCACCTCACCGGCAGCGCCGGCAAGCAGGTCATCGTCATGGCCGTCGCCGCGTACGGCTGGTGGCAGTGGAACCGCACGAAGGGCCGGTCGGCGGACGGCGCCATCACCCCGCGCTTCGCCACCTGGCGCGAGCGCGGCTACCTCATTGCCGGCGCCGTGCTCGGCACCCTCGCCGTCGGCGGTCTCTTCACCGCCGTCCCGTCCCTGTCCTGGGACCCCTGGCCGGACGCCTACATCTTCACCGGCACCATCGTCGCCATGTACGCCCAGGCGCGCGGCATGGTCGAGTTCTGGTTCGCCTGGCTGCTCGTCGACCTCGTCGGCGTCCCCCTGAACTTCGCCAACGGATACGCGTTCTCCGGATTCGTCTACATCATCTACGGCGCGCTCGTCCTGTGGGGCATGCGCGACTGGTGGCTGCGCTCCCGCAAGCCCGCCCTGGAAGGAGCCCACGCATGAGCACGGCGCCGATCCTCTACAGCACCGACGACATCGAGGACTTCCGGCTCGACCCCGTCGAGCAGGCCATCGCCGACATCGCGGCGGGCCGTCCCGTCGTGGTCGTCGACGACGAGAACCGCGAGAACGAGGGCGACCTCGTCATCGCCGCCGAGAAGGCCACCCCCGAGATCGTCGCCTTCATGATGAGCGAGTGCCGGGGCATGATCTGCGCCCCCATGGAGGGCGACGAGCTGGACCGGCTCGAACTGCCGCAGATGGTGCAGCAGAACACCGAGTCCATGCGCACCGCCTTCACCGTCACCGTCGACGCGGGCCCCCGGCACGGCGTCACCACCGGCATCTCCGCCTCCGACCGCGCCACCACCCTGCAACTCCTGGCGAGCGGCACCGCCGAGCCCGGCGACTTCGTCCGCCCCGGCCACATCTTCCCGCTGCGCGCCCGCACCGGCGGAGTGCTCGTGCGCGACGGCCACACCGAGGCCGCCGTCGACCTCGCCCGCCTCGCGGGCCTGCGCCCGGCCGGCGCGATCGTCGAGATCGCCGGCGAGGACGGCCGCATGCTGCGCCTGCCCGAACTGATCCCGTTCGCCCGCAAGCACGGCCTGACGATCATCTCCATCGAGGACCTCATCGCCTACCGGCGCAGCTCCGAGCCCACCGTCAGGCGCGAGGCGAAGACCCAACTCCCCACCGCCTTCGGTGACTTCACGGCCTACGGCTACCGCTCCACCGTCGACGGCGTCGAACACGTCGCCCTCGTCCACGGCGAGATCGGCGAGGGCGAGGACGTCCTCGTCCGGGTCCACTCCGAATGCCTCACCGGCGACATCTTCCACTCGCTGCGCTGCGACTGCGGCCCCCAGCTGCAGACCTCGCTCCAGCGCATCGCCACCGAGGGCCGCGGCGTCGTCGTCTACCTGCGCGGCCACGAGGGACGCGGCATCGGCCTGCTGTCCAAGCTGCGCGCGTACGAACTTCAGGAGCTCGGCCGCGACACCCTCGACGCCAACCTGGAGCTGGGCCTGCCCGCCGACGCCCGGGACTACGGCGCCGGGGCGCAGATCCTCCAGGACCTCGGCGTGCGCAGCCTGCGCCTCATGACGAACAACCCCGAGAAGACCGACGCCCTCGTCCGGCACGGCCTCGCCGTCACCGACCGCGAGCCGATGCCCGTCCGCGCGGGCGAGCACAACCTCCGCTACCTGCGCACCAAGCGGGACCGGATGGGCCACGACCTGCCCTGGCTGGACACGGCCACCACGTCCACCTGCGGCAACCAGTAACACCGAACGACCAGCGGCAAGATTCAACGAGCAAGAGATCCAGGAACCAAGGAGCAACGTGAGCGGCAAGGGCGCACCCGAACTGTCCGTACGCAACTGCGGCGACCTGCGCGTCGCGGTCATCGCGGCCCAGTGGCACGAGAAGGTGATGGACGGCCTCGTCGAAGGCGCCCTGCGCGCCCTGCGGGACCTGGGCATCGACGAGCCGACCCTGCTGCGGGTCCCCGGCAGCTGGGAACTCCCCGTCGTCGCCAAGGTCCTGGCCGGCCGCGGCTATGACGCGATCGTCGCCCTCGGTGTCGTCATCCGCGGCGGCACGCCCCACTTCGAGTACGTGTGCCAGGGCGTCACCCAGGGCCTCACCCAGGTCTCCGTCGACACCGGAGTCCCCGTCGGCTTCGGCGTACTGACCTGCGACACCGAGGAGCAGGCCCTGGACCGCGCCGGTATCGAGGGCTCGAACGAGGACAAGGGCCATGAGGCGGTGACCGCGGCGGTGGCGACCGCCGCGACCCTCCGCTCAGTATCTGAACCCTGGCGCTGAGGCACGGCCGGTTGCGCGTAGGCTGAGCCTCACCATGTCCAAGAAGACGTTCGAGGAGCTCTTCACCGAGCTCCAGCACAAGGCCGCCCAGGGCGATCCCGCCACTTCCCGCACCGCAGAACTGGTCGAGAAGGGCGTCCATGCCATCGGCAAGAAGGTCGTCGAGGAGGCCGCCGAGGTCTGGATGGCCGCCGAGTACGAGGGCAAGGAGGCAGCCGCCGAGGAGATCTCGCAGCTGCTCTACCACGTCCAGGTGATGATGGTCGCCCGCGGCATCTCCCTGGACGACGTGTACGCCCACCTCTGAGCCGTACCCCCGCACACCACCCCGTACGGGACCGAACGTGCGAAACCGAACGCACGAGACCGAACGTACGAAACCGAAACGAACGAAGGAAGCTCGCCTCATGCTGCGCATCGCCGTCCCCAACAAGGGTTCCCTGTCCGGCCCTGCGGGGGAGATGCTGCATGAGGCCGGCTACCAGCAGCGCCGGGAGTCCAAGGAGCTGCGGATCGTCGACCCGGCCAACGAGGTCGAGTTCTTCTACCTCCGCCCCCGCGACATCGCGATCTACGTCTCCTCCGGTCGCCTCGACATCGGCATCACCGGCCGGGACCTGCTCATCGACTCCGGCGCCAAGGCCGAGGAGATCCTCCCCCTCGGCTTCGCCCGCTCCACCTTCCGCTTCGCCTCCAAGCCGGGCACGGCCGACGGCGTGGCGGACCTCAAGGGCAAGACGGTCGCCACCTCCTACGAGGGCATCGTCGCGGGCCACCTCGCGGACAACGGCATCGACGCCTCCGTGGTCCACCTCGACGGAGCCGTCGAGACCGCGATCGAACTGGGCGTCGCCGAGGTCATCGCCGACGTCGTCGAGACCGGCACCTCCCTGCGCAACGCCGGCCTGGAGGTCTTCGGCGAGCCGATCATGAAGTCCGAGGCCGTCGTCATCCGCCGCGTCGACGCCGACACGACCTCGGAGAACGAGCCCAAGGTGCAGCAGTTCCTGCGTCGCCTCCAGGGCGTCCTCGTGGCCCGGACGTACGTGATGATGGACTACGACTGCCGCGTCGAGCAGCTGGAGAAGGCCGTCGCGCTCACCCCGGGCCTGGAGTCACCGACCGTTTCGCCGCTGCACAACGAGGGCTGGGTCGCCGTCCGGGCGATGGTCCCGGCCAAGGAGGCCCAGCGGATCATGGACGACCTCTACGACATCGGCGCTCGGGCCATCCTGACCACCGCCATCCACGCCTGCCGCCTCTGACGGCCGCGGAGTCGCACGCCATGCCGGACCAGTCCCCCCTCCCCGCCCTGCCCGTCACTTTTCGGCCGGGTCGCACCCGTGCCGTGCTGCTGACCGCCGCCGGCGCGATCTTCGTGGTCATCACGGTCGTCGCGCTGCTGCTGCCCACGCTAGGCCCGGGGGAGCGGCTCAGCTTCGTCTTCACGGCGGCCATGCTCGCCGGGGTGCTGTGCATGCTCTCCCGGCCCAAGGTCGTCGCCGACGAGACCGGGGTCACCGTCGTCAACATCACCGCGCGGCGCCGGCTGGGCTGGGCCGAGATCGTGCAGGTCAACCTGCGGGTCGGCGACCCCTGGGTCTTCCTCGACCTCACCGACGGCACCAGCCTGCCCGCGCTCGGCATCCAGCCGGGCATCGCCAAGCAGCGCGCCATCGAGGACGCCCGGACCCTGAGGGCGCTGGTCGAGGCCCGGTCGGTCACCGAGCCCGAGCAGCCTCAGGGCTGACCGGACCAAGATCAGGGCCGACTCGGGGCCGCCGCCCCTGCCGCACCGGGCCCTGTCTTGATTAATCTGTTGGCGGAGGCGTTTTCGTCGCGCCTCCGCCTCTGTCGTTCCACCCGGAAGGCAGGGGCTCCCTGCTATTCGAGGAGTGACTCCCTCCAGCGATGGACGGATCGTCCTGTAGTACCTGCGCCGCCCCCTCCCGGCACACCGAGGCGGCGGCATGACCATCCCCCTGCTGCTTCTCGGAGCCGCGTTCCTTCTGATCCTCGCCAACGGCTTCTTCGTGGCCGCCGAGTTCGGCCTCGTCACGGTCGAGCGCCCGGAGGCCGAGAAGGCCGCCGCCGAGGGCGACCGCCGGGCCCACAGGGTGGTGGGCGCGCTCAAGGAGCTGTCCTTCCAGCTCTCCGGCACCCAACTCGGCATCACCATCACCTCCCTGGTCGTCGGCATGCTCGCCGAACCGGCTCTCGCGGAGATACTCCACGGCCCCTTCACCGCCATCGGCATACCCGAAGGCGCCGTGTCCGGGGTGTCCGTGGTCGTCGGCATGCTGCTGGCCTCGGCCGTGCAGATGGTGATCGGCGAACTGGTCCCCAAGAACTGGGCGGTGTCGAAGCCCATGCAGGTCGCCCGCTTCGTCGCGGGCCCCCAGCACGTCTTCTCCCGTCTCTTCCGCCCGGTCATCGCCGCTCTCAACGCGGTCGCCAACCACCTGGTCCGCGCCTTCGGCGTCGAGCCCACCGACGAGCTGGCCTCCGCCCGCACCCCCGGCGAACTGGTCTCCCTCGCCCGGCACTCGGCCCAGGCCGGCGCCCTGGAACAGGACACGGCCGACCTCTTCGTCCGTACCCTCTCCCTGGGCGACCTGACCGCGGAGAACGTGATGACACCGCGCGTCAAGGTCAGCGCCCTGCAGTCCTCGGCCACCGCCGAGGACGTGGTCAACCTGACCCGCGCCACCGGCCTCTCCCGCTTCCCCGTCTACCGGGAGCGGATCGACGAGATCGTCGGCATGGTCCACCTCAAGGACGCCCTCGCGATCCCCGCCCACGAACGACTGCACACCCCGGTCGGCCGGATCGCCAGGACCCCGCTGCTCGTCCCCGAGTCGCTGCCCGTGCAGCCGCTGCTGGCCCGGCTGCGCAGCGAGCAGCCCATCGCCGTCGTCGTCGACGAGTACGGCGGTACGGCCGGGGTGGTGACCCTGGAGGACATCGTCGAGGAACTGGTCGGCGAGGTGCGCGACGAGCACGACGTGCACGAGCGGCCCGAACTCGCCGCCGCCCCGCCCGAGGACGGCCGCCTCGCCTGGGACGCCGACGGCAGTTGCCGCGTCGACGTGCTCCAGCGCATAGGTCTCGACGTCCCGGAGGGCCCGTACGAGACGGTCGCCGGCCTGGTCGCCGATCTGCTCGGCCGTATCCCGGCCCCCGGCGACCACGCCGAGCTGCCCGGCTGGCGGCTGGCGGTGCGCCAGGTCGGCCACTACCGCGCGGAGCGTGTCCGCCTGGTCCGCACCACACCCGCCACGGACACCGTCCCCGGCCGGGAGGCGGCAGCCCTCGGCAGGGAAACCACCCCCGCCGCGGAGGCGGCCGACGTGAAGGCGACCATCCCCGTCACGGAAGCGGCCCGCGTCACGGGCACCACTCCCGCCACAGACGCCGCCTCGGCCGTGGAGGCCACCCGATGAGCATGCTCCAACTCCTGTTCGCCCTGCTCCTCGTGCTGGCCAACGGCTTCTTCGTCGGCGCCGAGTTCGCCCTGGTCTCCGTCCGCCGCAGCCAGATCGAACCCCTCGGGACCACCCGGTCCCGCCAGGTCCTCTACGGCCTGGAGAACCTGCCCCAGATGATGGCGGCTGCCCAGTTCGGCATCACCGTCTGCTCGCTGACGCTGGGCGCGGTGGCCGAACCGACGGTGGCCGGGCTGCTGGAGCCGGTCTTCGAGGCCATCCACCTGCCGCACGGCATGATCCACCCCTTGGGCTACGTCATCGCGCTGGCCGTGGTCGTCTTCCTCCACCTCGTCATCGGCGAGATGCTGCCGAAGAACCTGGCGATGGCGGCGCCGGAGAAGACGGCGCTGTGGCTGAGCCCGGCCCTGGTGGCCTTCGCGCGGCTGTGCAAGCCCGTCACTGCCGGTCTCGGTGCCTGTGCCCGCGTGGTCCTCAGGCTCTTCCACGTGGAGCCCAAGGACGAGGTCGAGGCCGTCTTCACCAGCGTCCAGCTGGGCCGGCTGGTCGAGGACTCCGGTCAGGCCGGGCTGCTCGACCCCGAGGAGCAGGAGCGCCTGGAGGACGCGCTGGAGCTGGGTTCCCGCCCGGTGACGGACGTCCTGCTCAAGCGGGACACCCTGGTGACGGTGGCCCCCTCGGTGACGCCCGCGCAGGTCGTGGCCCTGACCGCCCGCACGGGCTACTCCCGCTTCCCGGTGGTCGCGGAGAACGGTGCCTTCATGGGCCGCTACCTCCACGTCAAGGACGTCCTCGACCTGGAGGACTCCGACCGTGCCGTCCCCCAGCAGATCTGGCGGCCCATGACCACCCTCCGCGCGGAGCTGCCGCTGGACGACGCGCTGACGGTCATGCGGCGGGCCGCCACGCATCTGGCGCAGGTGGCGGACGCGTCCGGCAAGGTGCTCGGTCTGGCGGCGTTGGAGGACGTCCTGGAACTGCTGGTGGGCGAGGTCCGCGACCCGGCCCACCGGGAGGTTCCCCCGACCCGGGTGACAGAGCCAAGGCTCAGCGAACCCCCGAAGCAGGCCCTCGCCACCTGATTCCCGCCCCTGCCGCCCCTACCCGTCCCGTCCCAGGGGCTGCGCCCCTTCGACCCCGCTCGGTCGTCGGTCGTCTGCGGGCCGGTGGGGCTTCTCGCGCAGTTCCCCGCGCCCCCATCAGGGGCGCGGGGAACTGCGCGAACGGGGTCCGGGGCGGAGCCCCGAATCCGTGACGCGGGGGTCGAAGGGGCGCGCAGCCCCCGGGACGGGACGGGTAGGGGCGGCAGGGGCGAAGAAGCTACAACGCCGACGGATCCTGCGGCCCCCGCCCCGACAACACCTCCCCGTACGCCTGCATCAGATCCGGCAGCCGCAACGTCGACAGATCATCCCGGGTAGGAATCGACGGATACCCCGACAACCGCAGATCCCGGTACGCACAGCTCTTCTCGTACAACGTCCGCAGGAACCGCCCGTTCCCGAGCTCGTCGATCCACCCCTGCTCCACGACATGCCCGGAGATGGACCGCAACTCGTCGAGCGCCTCCTCGTCCCACACGTCCCCGTTCTCCGCCGCGAGCACCTCCCCGATGGAGGTCAGCTCCAACGGCCGGTACGAGGGAAAGTCGACCCGCGTCGTGAACCGGGACGACAGCCCGGGGTTCGCCGCCAGCAGCCGGTCCATCCCCTCCGGGTAGCCGGCCAGGATCACGACCAGATGGTCCCGGTTGTCCTCGGCCCGCTTCAGCAGCACCTGAAGCGCCTCGTCCCCGTACGCGTCCCCCTTGCCGTACCCGGAGTTGGACAGGGAGTACGCCTCGTCCACGAACAGCACCCCGCCGATCGCCGAGTCGATCAGCTCGTTGGCCTTCACGGCGGTCTGCCCGAGGTACTCGCCCACCAGATCCGCACGCTGCGCCTCGACGAGGTGATCGCCGCCGAGCAGCCCGAGGGCGTAGAAGACACGGCCCAGTATTCGCGCCACGGTCGTCTTCCCGGTGCCCGAGGGCCCGGAGAAGACGAAGTGCCGCTTGGGCGGCTGCACGGGCAGCCCCTGCCCGGCCCGCAACCGCGCCATGTTCAGCTGCGCGGACAACGCCTTGACCTGCCGCTTCACCGGCTCCAGCCCGACCATCCGCTCCAGCTCGGCCAGCGCCTCCTCCAGCAGCTCCGGATCCGTCGGCCCCGCCGGCAGGGACAGCGGCTCCACCGGTACCACGGAGGACTTCTCCCGTACGAAGGTGTCGCCGGCCTCGGGCGGCAGTCCGCCCGACGGCGGCGGTCCGGGGTCGGACACCTTCAGGTCCCGTCCCTCGGCGTCGAAGAACGGCTCCAGCCCGTCGCCGTCGAGCACGTCCTGCCCGATCCCGGCGAGCGAGATCGCGGCGAAGTCGCTCGCGTCGTCGTCGTACCCGTCCCCCTCGGCGATCGCGGCCAGCCGGGCGGAGGTGTCCATGAAGGCGGGGTCGACCCGGTGCACGGCCCGGTACAGCGGCAGCGCGGCGGCGCTGCGCCCCGTGCCCTCGTGGGCGCGGGCCAGCCAGTACCGCAGCTCCTTGCGCTGCGGCTGCTCGCTGCGGCAGCGCATCAGCGCCGCGGAGAGCAGCGGCTCGGCCTGCCCGTACGTCTCCAGCCGCACCCTGGCCATCCCGCCGAACAGGCCGGCCTCGATCCCCAGCAGGGGATCGTCGAGCAGCGGATCGGTGTGCCGGACCAGTTGCTCCCAGTCCTTGACCAGATAGGCGCGGCAGGCGTGCAGAAACCGCACCTGGTGGTCCGCGTCGACCGGGGGAAGCCCGGCGAGCGCCCGGTCCAGCTCGGGCACATGGCGTCCGTCCAGCCAGTGCGAGGCGTGCGCGAGGAGCAGATCACGCGGGCTCTCCAGCACCGGCTGCACCCACCAGCCCAGCCAGTACCAGGAGTTGAGGGTGCGACGGTGTCGGGTGCGCTGCTCCCCGAAGCGTTCCCGGTGCCGGAACATGCGCAGCAGCGCGGTCGTCGTGTCCACCCGTAGCGCGTGCAGGCCGAGCCAGCCGTCCGCCATGCCCGGATCCATCCGCACCGCGGCGCGGAACTCCTCCTCCGCCTGCGGATAGGCGCCCATGGTGTAGGCGTCCACGCCTCGCAGCCAGGCGAGGTCGGCCGGGGCCTCGGGGCCCCGCGAGCCGAAGTCCATCACGTCCCCCACAAACCGTGCCCCCGCTGGAAACCGAACGGGCCGGTGCCCGTCGGCAGCCTTCGTCGAACCGCTGTGCCGCGGACGGGAGTTGCGCCGGTGCGTTGCTGCAGCCGTCCGAAGGTCGCACCTTGGGCATCGTACCTGCGGGTCGGGCGCCCTTCGAAGGGTGCCGCAGCCCTCGTCCTGCGAGGTGGGAGCAGACGGGGCGCATTGCGGACGGTGACCGAGGGTGAAGGAATGGTGTCCCTCGGGTGCCGGAAAGCCGCGAAGAAGGCAGAACGAAGCCCCCGATCACGGGGGAACAACCGGGGGCTTCGCGTATCTGGGCGGTATCGAATGACCGCACATTGAGAACGTAAGACCTGTACGGCCCCCCGGTCAAGCCGAGTTGGGGCCCTCCGGCAACTTCTCGGACAGTCGCCTTCACAAGTTCAGCACATTGCGGATGGCCCGTCACCCTGAGTGAGGTGCGGTGCCGATCCGGGAGCCGTCAGGGGTCCCGTGAGCACCTCGTACCCCGTGTTTCCCGGCCGAATCAGCAGATCGGCGAACGGCCGAGAAGGATCCTCGGCGAAATGCCGACGCTCCGCCCGGACCCAGCCGGCCCAGAAGTCGTCCTGCTCCGCTCCGTCCCGCGCCCGCCCCCGCGACCAGGCCTCCCCTTCCGCCACTTCCATCCACACCAGCCATGCCAGAAACGGCCGCAACATCCGTCGGCCCGCCCCCACCCCTTCGACGACGACCACCGGCGCGCTCGGCAGCACACGCGCCGGGCCGAAGCCGCGTTCACGCCAGTCGTAGGGGGCGTACCGAGCGCTCCGCCCGTGGCGCAGCGGCTCGATCACCTGGTTCAGCAGGCGATCCGTCCACGCGAACAGCTCCTCGTGTGTCGCGATGTCGTCGAGGTGCAGCACCGGTGCGCCGCCGAGCGCGTCCGCCAGCCGTCCGGCGAAGGTGCTCTTCCCGGAACCGGCGTGCCCGTCCACCCCCACCAGCCGGACCGGTCCGCAGGAGGGCGGCAGCCGCCGCAGCCGCGCGGCGAGGTCGTCGACGGCCGGGTCCACGGAAGCGGGGGAGTCGTGCATACGTGGATTGAACACCGTGCCGCGCGGTCGCGGATACGCCACCGGTGTCGACCAATATTGGCGGGCGTGGCGCGGCGCGAGGTGCTGGCAGAAGTCGTTCCCCGGCGTCCATAGTGGGCGAACAGCCGTGCGTCTGAACCGTTCCTTCCGGACCATCTGAACCGTTCCTTCCGGACCACTGGGGGTCACCCGCAGATGACGAGCCTCTCCGAGCCGTCCCGCAGGACCGTCCTGACCGCAGCCGTCGCCACCGCAGCCGCCGCGGCGGCCGCAGGAGCGGCGGGTCAGGCGGTGGCAGACACCACGAGCGGCCGGGGCGAGGCCCCCGTCCGCCCCGCGCGAGCACCGGAACGTTTCACCGACTTCCGTGCCTGGACCTCGTACGCCGACTGGTGTTCGGGCAGTGCCCGGGGCACCCTGGCGAAGGCGGGGACGCGGCCCGGGCTGGTGATCGACTCGCCGCTCGGGACCACCGACTACACCGACCCGCACACCGGGCGTACGGCCGCCTGGGAGTACGGGACCTGGACCTCGCCGGTCCACCGGCTCACGGTGCCCGCCACCGAGGCCGTCGCGTCCTGGAACGCGCACACCCCCGAGGGCACCTGGATCGGGATCGAGCTCAAGGGCACGTACTCCGACGGCACCGACACGCCCTGGTACGTGCTCGGCCGGTGGGCGGCCGGGGACCGGGACATCAGACGGACGTCCGTCGACGGCCAGGAGGACGGCAGAAGCAGTGTCTGGACGGACACCTTCGCGATCGACGACCCGGCGACGGGCCTGCGCCTCGCCTCCTACCGGCTGCGCCTGACGCTGTACCGCACGCCCGGCACCCGACTCACCCCGACGGTCTGGCGGATCGGCGCGATGGGCTCCGACGTCCCCGACCGCTTCACCGTCCCCGCCTCGACGCCCGGGCTCGCGCGGGAGCTGGACGTCCCGCGCTACTCGCAGGAGATCCACAAGGGTCAGTACCCCGAGTACGACAACGGCGGCGAGGCCTGGTGCAGCCCCACCTCCTCGCAGATGGTCATAGAGTTCTGGGGCAGGAAGCCCACCGCCGCCGACCTGGCCTGGGTCGATCCGGCGTTCGCGGACCCGCAGGTGTGCCACGCGGCGCGGTTCACCTTCGACTACCAGTACGAGGGCTGCGGCAACTGGCCCTTCAACGCCGCGTACGCCGCCACCTACCGGGACCTCCAGGGCGTGGTGACCCGGCTGGGCTCGCTCACCGACCTGGAGACACTGATCGGGGCGGGCATTCCGGCGATCACCTCGCAGTCGTTCCTCGCGGAGGAGCTGACGGGGGCGGGCTACGGCACCGCGGGGCACCTGATGACGGTGATCGGCTTCACGGCCGAGGGCGACATCATCGCCAACGACCCGAACTCGCCGACCAACGAGGCGGTGCGCCGGGTCTACCGGCGGCGCGAGTGGGAGAACATCTGGCTGCGGACCAAGCGGTACAACGCCGCCGGCAAGGTCGTCTCCGGCACCGGCGGCGTCTGTTACGTGTACTTCCCGGCGCGACCCACCGCCCGCCAGCGCGCGGCGCTCACGGCGGTGGGCATCCACTGACGCGGCAGGCCAGGCGCGGCGCGGCTCCCGGACGACCGGGGCCGCGCCGACGTGTGACCAAGGTCTCGGCCGTGAGCCGCCCCTGCGGTGGCAAGGTGGACGCAACGGTGGGGGGAGCCCACCGCACACCGATCACACCAGCGAGCTGCCATGACCGCGACCTCCGCCACCGCCACCCGCGTCCGGACCCGCACGGGCGGGCCCGGGGACGACGGCCCGAAGATCGTCGAGCACGTGATGGGCTGGACCCTGGTCGTGGTCGTCGCGATGCTGGTGGCCCAGCTGGGTCTGCTGTGACCTGATCCGCCGGTCGATTCTGTCGATCAGAGTCGAACAAGCTGGTGGTGAGGGTCTGCGATACTGCGGTTGTCCCGCTGGCAGTTGGAGACCAGGACCGAAATTGAATAGCAGTCAACAGCGTGGAGTCGAACCGCCGCGGGCTCGCGGCACCGACCGTTCGCTGGCGCGCCGCGCCGAACTCATCTCCATCGGGCGCAAGTTGTTCGCCGACACGTCGTACGACACGTTGTCCATGGACGACATCGCGCGACAGGCGCACGTGGCCAAGGGACTGATCTACTACTACTTCAAGTCCAAGCGCGGCTACTACCTCGCGATCGTCGAGGACTCGGTGGCAGATCTGATCACGTTCGCGGCGAGCGGGCTCCAACTGCCGCCCGTGCAACGGGTGCACCGGACCATAGACTGCTATCTGCGCTACGCCGAGGACAACCAGGCCGCCTACCGCACGATCGTCAGTGGCGGTGTCGGCTTCGACACCCAGGTGCACGCGATCAGGGACGGCGTCCGCGAGGCGATCGTGGCCACCATCGCGGAGGGCGCGTACGGCAGGACCGACATCGAACCGGTCGCCCGCATGGGCCTGTTCGGCTGGGTGTGCGCGGTCGAGGGTGCCACGCTGGACTGGATCGACCGCCCTGAGCTGCCCCGCGACACGATGCGCGACCTGCTCGTCAAGATGCTGGGCGGCTCGCTGCGCGCCATCGAGGAGCTGGCCCCGGCCTATCTCGCGCCGGAGCCCGCCCGCCGGGACGTCTGAGGGCTTCCAGGGCCGACGACACCCGGGGACGCACTCGGGGTGGGGGTCCGCCGACCGACCCCCACCCCAAGTCCCCCGTCGCGGCGGTTACTTGATCGCCTTGATCAGCTCACCGTCGGCGGTGTCGCCGCTCAGCTCCCAGAAGAAGGTGCCGCCGAGGCCCTGCGCGTCCTTGTACGCCATCTTCCCCTTGATGGTCCGCGGGGTGTCGTAACTCCACCAGTCGTCACCGCACTTGGCGTACGCGGTGCCGCCGACGATCCCGTTGGCCGGGCACGTCTTCTTGAGTACCTTGTAGTCCTCGTAGCCCGCCTCGTACGTCCCCGCGGCCGGGCCGGTCGCCGTGCCGCCGGGCGCGGACTGGGTCACCCCGGTCCAGCCGCGGCCGTAGAAGCCGATGCCGAGCAGCAGCTTGGCGGACGGGATGCCGAGGCCCTTCAGCTTCCGGATGGTGGCGGCGGAGTTGAAGTGCTTGTCGGCGATGCCCGGGTACGGGTACAGCGGCGAGTGCGGGGCGGTGGTCGCGTCCCAGGAGCCGAAGTAGTCGTAGGTCATCGGGTTGTACCAGTCGACGTACTTCGCGGCGCCCGCGTAGTCCGCCGCGTCGATCTTGCCGCCGGGCTTGGCGTCGGCCGTGATGGCCGCGGTGACGAGCTCCTTCTTGCCGAATCGTTTGCGCAGTGCGGCCATCAGGTCCTCGAAGGACTCGCTGCCGCTGGTGTCGCAGGTGAGACCGCAGGCGTTGGGGTACTCCCAGTCGATGTCGATCCCGTCGAAGACGTCCTTCCAGCGGGAGTTCTCGACGAGGTCGTAGCAGGAGTTCGCGAAGGCCTCAGGGTCCTTCGCGGCCTCACCGAAGCCGCCGGACCAGGTCCAGCCGCCGAACGACCAGACGATCTTGAGGTTCGGGTGCAGCTTCTTCAGCTTGCGCAGCTGGTTGAAGTTGCCGTTCAGCGGCTGGTCCGCGGTGTCAGCGACGCCGTCCACGGACTCCTCGGCGGTGAAGGGCTTGTCGGTGTCCGCCCAGGCGTCGCCGAGGGAGCACTTGCCGTCGACGACGTTTCCGAAGGCGTAGTTGATGTGCGTGAGCTTCTTCGCCGAGCCGGAGGTCTCGATGTTCTTGACGTAGTACTTGCGGCCGTAGATGCCCCAGTCGATGAAGTAGCCGACGACCTTGGAAGGGGCCGCGCCCGGCGTGCGCTGCGGGGAGCCCGCCTCCGCCGGGGTGGCGGTCGCGGTGCCCGCTCCGGCGAGCAGTCCTGCGCCGAGGGTGGCGCAACACGTGGCGGCGACAAGCGTCCTGACGGGGACGCGGGGGCTGTGCGGTCTGAGCATCGTGACTCCGGGGGAGGGGAGCGGGACGGGGAGGTTCCTGCCTGGACCTGCTGTGCCGAGGGGGGTGAACGCGGTGGCGCGTTTGTTGGGGGAGAACGTAGAGGACTAGACCACTGGGGGTCAATGGTTCGGACCAATTCGTGCGAGGGTGCGGGGGGTGAGGAACATCCGTGTCAGCTCGTGCGCTAAGTCGTCCCTGGGCTAACTGTGCCTTTGACCTGGGGTGATTGAGCGTCGGAGCCTTCGTGGGTCGTTGTTGTCGATCTTCGGAGAGCTGTTGTGGCGGTCGAATTCCTGACGGACGAGCAGGCGACCCGGTACGGGTCATTTCACGAGGTGCCCTCGCGGGCGGAGCTGGAGCGGTACTTCTTCCTGGACGATGCGGACCGGGAGGTGGTGCAGGCCGAGCGCCGGCCCCACAACCGGCTCGGGTTCGCGGTCCAGCTGACGAGCGTGCGGTTCCTGGGCCGGTTCATGCCGGACCCGCGGCAGGTGCCGGCGGAGGTGGCCGAGTACCTGGCCGAGCAGTTGGAGATCGCGGACGCCTCGTGTCTGAGGCTGTATGGCGAGCGGGACGGTACTGCCCGGACGCATGCCGGGGAGATCCAGGAGTCCGGGGGCCGGCGGGACTTCGCCGAGGTCCGCGAGGAGCTGGTGGTCTGGCTGGACGCGCGGGCGTGGACGACTGGGGACGGGCCGAAGGCGTTGTTCGACTCGGCGGCGGGCTGGCTGCGCGAGGAGCGGGTGTTGCTGCCGGGGGTGAGCCGTTTGGCTCGGTTGGTGGGCACGGTGCGGGAGGCGGCGAACCAGCGGCTGTGGAACACGCTGTTCGGGCTGCTGAACACCGGGCAGCGGGCGGTGCTGGACTCGCTGCTGACGGTGCCGCCCGGCGAGCGGGTCTCGGAGCTGGACCGGCTGCGGCGCGGTCCGGTGCGAGTGTCCGGGCCGCAGATGAAGTGGGCGCTTCAGCGCCCACGGCCGCGCCGGACAGCTCTACCAGCGCTACCAGGACGGCACGGAGGACCAGATCGGCGCGCTCGGCCTGGTCCTCAACGCGCTCGTGCTGTTCAACACCCGCTGCATGGACTCAGCCGTCACCCAGATGCGTGCCGACGGCTTCGACGTCCGCGACGAGGACGTCGCCCGCCTTTCCCCGTTCGTCCGCCACCACGTCAACATGCTCGGCCGGTACTCCCTTCAGCTTCCCGAACTGCCCGGCGGCCTGCGTCCCCTGCGCGATCTGGGCTCCACCGAGGTGGAGTGACGGCGCAGAGCGCCGTACTGGGCTCTGCCCCAAGGTGCGAGCCCAGTACGACGGGATTGCTCAGCCGCTGCAGCCGGGGACGGCGTTCGGCGGGGCGCAGTTGTTCGGGGTGTTCGCCCTGACCGCGGTGTTGTTCAGGGTGACCGTGCCTGCGGCTTCGAAGATGCCTCCGCCGTCGCCGGCGCGGTTGGTGGTGACGGCACTCTGGTTCAGATTCGTCGTGCCGGCGTTGTAGAGGCCGCCGCCCTGGGCGGTGCCGCCGGGAGCAGTAGCAGTGTTGTTGCCGATGTTCACCTGGTTGGCGGTCAGGGTGCCGCCGGCGTTGCCGATCCCGCCGCCCTGGGCGGTGCCGCCGCCGGTGGCGCTGGCGGTGTTGCCGCGCACGGTGGTGCTGCCGAGGGTGAGTGTGCCGGAGGCGGCGATGTGGATGCCGCCGGACAGCGCGGTACCGCCGTCCGGGGCAGAGGCGGTGTTGCCGGTGATGACGCTGCTGGTCATGGTCATCGGGAAGTTGGTGGCGGCTCCGGCGCCGGCCGCGAGGCCGCCGGGAGCGCTGACGGTGTTGTTGCGGACGATGGTCGCGCTCACGGTCATGGTGGAGGCGTCCGCGAGAGTGCCCCGCGCGATACCGCCCTTCGCGGTGGTTTGGTTGTCGCTGATGGTGCTGTTCCTGACCGTGGTCTGGGCGAAGCCGACGAGGGCGGCGCCGAACGCGACGCTGTCGGTGTCATCGGTGACGGTGACGGTGTTGTGGTGCAGTCGGCTGTTGTTCACGGTCAGCGGCCCGTCGTTGGCTACGCCACCGCCTGCGGCGGCGCTCGGGTCGGCACCGGTGTAGCTGGCGGAGTTGCCGCTGAGTTCGACGTTGTTCAGGGTGCCGGTGCCGGCGCTGTCGATGCCGCCGCCCTGGGCGAAGACATCGGACGTGGCGGTGTTGTCGCGCACCCGGCTGTTGTTCACCGTCAGGGTGCCGAGGCTGGCGATACCGCCGCCGCACGAGATCCCCTGGAAGTTTTGGCAGTCGCTCTCCGCCCGGCCGCCGCTGATGGTGGCGTTGTTGAGCGTCAAGGTGCCCGTACCGGCGACGAACAGGATGCGGAAGGCCGGGGCGGACGCGGCGCGTGTGATCGTCGCACCGTTGCCGCTGATCGTGATGTTGCTGCCGATGACCGGCAGGCCGTTGGCGGCGTTGTCGGCGGCCGTCAGGGTGTAGGTGCACCCGCCCGCCAGGCTGAGCGTGTCGGCGCCCGGCTGGCTGTTGGCCGTGTTGATCGCCGCCACGAGCGCCGGGACCGAGCAGGTCACCGGCAAGGTGGCCGCGTGGGCGAGCGGGACAGGCAACGCCACCACAGCGCCCGCTGCCAGGCCGGCCACGGCCAGCCACCGCTCCGGACGCGCTCGTTGGACACCGGTGATCGGCCCCGTCGCCCGGGAGTTCTGCCAAGCCATCAGGGGCTCTCCTTCTCGATGCGGGAGGCTCCCATTGGGCGCGCTCCGACCAGGGGCCCGGACCGCGAGGGAGCACGGACCTTCGACCGTGGTTGCTGTAGCCAGCCGACCACGCTTTGCTGCCGCTAGCTCTCCGACCTGGCCCGTTCGGACGCCGCCGTAGTGTTTCCGGGCGCGTGTGGAGGCACGCAGGGTGATCCGCGCCCTTCACGTCAGCGCCGCGATCCGTGCTCGCCACGGACACAATGCGTCGGTCACCGCCTCGTGCTGCCCGGGGCGAGCAGGCTGGTGAGCTCGGCGATTGCCTCGGGGGAGGGCTTGAAGTAGCGGCGGACGTTCTCCGGCTTCTTGTGCCGGGACTTCGCCATCAGCATCAGCAGCGACGCGCCCTGCTCGCCGAGGTGGGTCAGGGAGGAGTGGCGGTACTCGTGCAGGTCCCAGCCGGTGCCTGGCCCGCGTACGGCGGTGTGCTCGTCCAGCAGGGCCCTGGTCTGCCCGTACGACAGCCGGGCGAACCCGGTGTCCGGGCAGACGTCGCGCGGGCTGACGACCTTCCCCGGCCCCGGGCGGCGGTGTGTGACGAACACCGGCCCGCGGATGCGGCCCTTCAGGAGCCGGGGCAGGAGCCGGGCGGTGCCCGCGTCCCAGTACACGGTCTCCAGCACGTAGTCCTCGCGGACCTGACCCCGTCGGCGGGCCTTGGTACGGGCGCCCTTGGCTTTCACCGGGCATCGGCGCCCGGCCAGGTCCAGGTCCGCTATGTTCACACCGAGGATCTCCTCCGCCCGCCCGGACGTCTCGTACAGCATCCGCCACAGCGTCTTCTCTCTCAGGTGCACCTCGCGCCGGGCGATCAGCCGGTCGATGGCCACCTTCGAGCGTGCCGGGGTCTCGGAGTCCGGCACCGCCGGCCGCTTCGCCCAGGCTGGCACCGCAGGACCCTCGTAGCCGCGCTCGCGGCACCAGCTGAGCCAGGACAGCACTCCGGCCGGCGGGAGTTCCAGGTGTGGACCGCCGCGGTGCCCCAGAGCAGTTCGAGTGCTTCGCCGATCTCGTCGTCCGCAACCGACGCCAGCGGCCGGCCCTCGCCGATCCGCTCGGCGGTCTTGCCGACCCCGATCCCGTAGTTCCGGACCGTGTTCGGGTTGCCAAGCGAGTCGAGGAACACATCCGCCGCCGTCCGGACGGTCAACGCCTTCCCGGCTGGCAGCTGTACGACGGTGGACACCACTTCCCTCTTGGCGCAGATAACAGGGCCGCTTCACGTAGCCGCCGGAGAACGTCACCGCAGGTGACACATCAAGCCACCGCAGATATTGGGGTGTTATCTGGGGGACGACTTCAGCCCCGTCCCGCCGCCGGCGGCGGGACGTCAGCTGCCCACCAGCGGCGACGGAGGCTTAGCGCACGATCTGACACCGATGTTCCTCAGACCCCGGTACGGCGGGCTCGGAAAGTGCCCGGATGAACGGTCGTTAACCGGTGACCCGCTGCTCCGGATCGGGCATACTCCAAGCGCCACCGCCGCTGATCAGCGGCTTCCGTGATCCGGAGGAGGACCATCGGCTGTGGCACGTGTGACCCGGCGGCACCACCTCATCCCCGGTGCGTGTCCGCCGCCGTGCCCTACAGGGAGGAGAGCGTCGCCATGCCCGAGCGCGCCGCGCAGCCGGTGGACCGTCAACTGCCCACGGAGGAGGCCCGGGATCTGATCTCGCTCGTCCGCGAGATCGCGCAGCGGGAGATCGCCCCGCACGCGGCCGCGGAGGAGGAAGCCGGCCGCTTCCCTCGCGAACTCTTCGGTCTGCTCTCCGAATCGGGACTGCTCGGCCTGCCGTACGACGCGGAACACGGCGGCGGGGGCCAGCCGTACGAGGTCTATCTGCAGGCGCTGGAAGAGCTGGCCATGGCCCGTCTCACGGTCGGCCTCGGGGTCAGCGTCCACACCCTCGCCTGCCACGCCCTCGCCGACTACGGGACCAAGGAGCAGCGGGCCGAGCATCTGCCGGCGATGCTGGGCGGCCGTCTGCTCGGCGCGTACTGCCTCTCCGAGCCCTCGTCCGGCTCGGACGCCGCGTCCCTGCGGACCAAGGCGGTACGGGACGGCGAGGAGTGGGTGATCAGCGGCACCAAGGCATGGATCACCCACGGTGGCATCGCCGACTTCTGCACGGTGATGGCCCGAACGGGCGGCGAGGGCTCCGGTTCCCGGGGCATCACGGCCTTCCTGGTCCCGGGGGACGCCGCGGGGCTGAGCGCCGCGGCGCCGGAGAAGAAGATGGGCATGAAGGGCTCACCCACCGCGCAGCTCCACTTCGACGGGGTGCGCGTCGCCGACAGCCGGCGCATCGGTGAGGAGGGGCAGGGCTTCGCCATCGCCCTGTCCGCGCTCGACTCCGGACGGCTCGGCATCGCGGCCTGCGCGATCGGCGTGGCCCAGGCGGCACTGGACGAAGCAGTCGCCTACGCCACCGGGCGACAGCAGTTCGGACGCCCGATCGCCGACTTCCAGGGGCTGCGCTTCATGCTCGCGGACATGGCGACGCAGGTGGAGGCGGGCCGCGCGCTCTACCTCTCGGCCGCGCGACTGCACGACGCGGGCAGGCCGTTCTCCAAGCAGGCGGCCATGGCGAAGCTGCTGTGCACCGACGCCGCGATGAAGGTCACCACGGACGCCGTCCAGATCCTCGGCGGGTACGGCTACACGGCGGACTTCCCCGTCGAGCGGTACATGCGCGAGGCCAAGGTGCTCCAGATCGTCGAGGGCACCAATCAGATCCAGCGGATGGTCATCGCCCGTCACCTCGCGGGGCCCGAGTCACGCTGAACGAACCACGGAAGAAGTCGGGCGCCCCGAACGGGTCCGCGCGGGTGCCGAACTGGTCGAGACCGCTCGGCGGCGTCGCCAGTCGCACCCACTCCGGATCGTGACGCCCCGGCAGAGTGCGGCCCCGGTCGGCCCAAGTCCGCAGCAGCGCACGGTAGATGGGCGGGTCCTGAGGCGGGGCCGACCCTTGCGGAAGCGATTCTGCCGAAGCCGGTACGAAGATGTGACGCCGACTCCCGGTCACCGAAAATGGTGGGGTCATACCGGGCCAACGCGCACGAGGCCGCGCCGGTCACCGTTCCCGGGAATCGTGTCTGAGTTCGCGCCGGGACCGAACGGGGCAGGACGGGCCTGCCCGCCGGGCACGGAGGCGCTGGGCCCGACCGGGCCCGGAATCAGGCGGCTTGGCGCTGATCGGCCTGGCTCTGCTCGGGCTGCTGACGCCGCATCACCGGCACGCGCATCGGGCGCGAGCCCGGGCCGCCGACGTGCGAGAAGGGCTGGGTCCGCCAGTCGAGGCCCTGCGGGAGCGTCAACAGCAGCGCGGTGTCCTGCTCCTGTGCCTCGACGGACTCGTCCGCCGACCGGGCCTCGCTCGCCGAACGGCCGGTGCCGGCACAGGCCGTGAGCCCGAAGGGGTTCCACGGCGACACGACGCGCGCGTGCTCGGGGAGGCTGTCCTCCTCGGACAGCAGGGCGATGGGCTGAGCGCAGTCCGGGCAGATCACCCGGAACATCTCGAAGGTGTCGTACGCGTCGAACTCGTCGTCCGGTTCGACGCCCTCCGGCTCGGGCTCGACGACCGCCTGGAGTCGCTTGGGTGCGGTACGACCAGGGCGCTTAAGACTCTGCATGGGATTCTCCCCCTCGGGCTGGGCCGTGAAGGCACTGCGGCCTCGACCACAGCAAGCACTTCCCGCCCCGTCTCGGAGGTAATCACGAGATCATCACGAAGCCTGTTCGGCCGCTGTGGTCTTCGTCACATGCCGCTCGCAGGTGCCCGAGATGGTCCGGCTGTCACCCGTATGGCTCACAGGCGGCTCTCGGGCACATCACGAACCGGGCATGACCTGCGCCGCTCAGGTATCGGAGGAGATCAACCGCCCTGTAGGTTCTTGCGCCATGGAGGAGCTGGACCGACAGATCGTGCAGCTGCTCGTCGCGGACGGGCGGATGAGCTACACCGACCTGGGCAAGGCCACGGGCCTGTCCACGTCGGCGGTGCATCAGCGGGTGCGCCGACTCGAGCAGCGTGGCGTCATCCGGGGCTATGCCGCGGTCGTCGACCCGGAGGCCGTCGGGCTGCCGATGACCGCGTTCATCTCGGTCAAACCGTTCGATCCCAGCGCCCCCGACGACATCGCCGAACGCCTCGCGGGCGTCCCGGAGATCGAGGCCTGCCACAGCGTCGCCGGCGACGAGAACTACATCCTCAAGGTCCGCGTGGCGACCCCGCACGAGCTGGAGGAGCTGCTGGCGCGCCTGAGGTCGCTCGCCGGCGTCTCGACGCGGACGACGGTGGTGCTGTCGACCCCGTACGAGGCGAGGCCCCCGAGGATCTGAACGGCTCGGCTCGGCCGCCGCCCGACTTCTCCTCGACCGCCTGCCGCCTGCCGCCTGCCGCCTGCCGCCTGCCGCCTGACTGCCGTGTGTGCCGTCTGCCGGTCCACCGCCCGTCTGTCCGCTGCCGGAGCGAGGTCGAGAGTGGGGAGGGTGGGCACTGCCGACAGCAACGGGTGCCTTGAAACACCGGCCCAAGTACGTCGCGGCAGCCGCCGCACGCGAGACTGTCCCCATGAGTGATCGCACCGCCCCGTCGAACACCGTGTTGCTCCGCGGTGGAGAAGTCCACAGCCCCGCCGACCCGTTCGCCACCGCGATGGTCGTGGAGCACGGCCAGATCGCCTGGGTCGGCTCCGAGGGCGCCGCCGACGCCTTCGCGGCCGGCGTCGACGAGGTGGTCGACCTCGAAGGGGCCCTGGTCACCCCGGCGTTCACCGACGCCCACGTGCACACCACCGCCACCGGTCTCGCGCTCACCGGCCTCGACCTCTCCGCCGCCCCGTCCCTGGAGGCCGCGCTCGTTCTCGTACGGGAATTCGCGGCCGCCCGCCCCGGCGATCGCGTCCTCCTCGGCCACGGCTGGGACGCCGCCCGCTGGCCCGGGGGCCGCCCCCCGACCCGCGCCGAACTCGACGAGGCCACCGGCGGACGCCCGCTCTACCTGAGCCGGATCGACGTCCACTCGGCCGTCGTCACCACCGCCCTGCTGGACCTGGTCCCCGGCGCCGACGCCTTCGAGGACGGCCCGCTCACCCGCGACGCCCACCACGCCGTACGCGCCACCGCCCTCGGCGCCATCACCCCCGCCCAGCGCATCGAGGCCCAGCGCGCCGCCCTCGCCCACGCCGCCTCGCTCGGCATCGGCTCGCTCCACGAGTGCGCGGGCCCCGAGATCTCCTCCGAGGACGACTTCACGGGGCTGCTTCGGCTCTCCGCCGAGGAGCCCGGCCCGCGCGTCGTCGGCTACTGGGCGGAGCGCGACGTGGAGAAGGCGCGCGCCCTCGGCGCGGTCGGCGCCGCCGGCGACCTCTTCGTCGACGGCGCCCTCGGCTCGCACACGGCCTGCCTGCACGAGCCGTACGCCGACGCCCACCACACCGGCACGGCCTACATGGACGCCGACGCCGTCGCCGCCCATGTGGTCGCCTGCACCGAGGCGGGCCTCCAGGCGGGCTTTCACGCCATCGGGGACGCCGCGGTGGCCTCGGTGGTCGAAGGTGTGCGCGCGGCGGCCGAGAAGGTCGGCCTGGCCCGGGTGCGTGCTGCCCGGCACCGGGTCGAGCACGCCGAGATGCTCACCCCGGACACCGTCGCCGCCTTCGCCGAACTCGGCCTCACCGCTTCCGTCCAGCCCGCGTTCGACGCGCTGTGGGGCGGGGAGGAGGGCATGTACGCCCAGCGGCTGGGTGTCGACCGTGCCCGCACCCTGAACCCGTTCGCGGCGCTGCTGCGGGCCGGGGTGCCCCTGGCGTTCGGCTCCGACAGCCCGGTCACGGCTCTCGACCCCTGGGGCACCGTCCGGGCGGCGGCCTTCCACCGCACGCCGGAGCACCGGGTCTCCGTGCGCGCTGCGTTCACGGCGCACACACGGGGCGGCTGGCGGGCGATCGGACGCGACGACGCGGGTGTCCTCGTGCCCGGCGCTCCCGCGGACTACGCGGTGTGGCGCACCGGCGACCTCGTCGTCCAGGCCCCCGACGACCGCGTCGCCCGCTGGTCCACCGACCCCCGTTCCGGCACCCCCGGCCTGCCCGACCTGAGCCCCGGCTCCGACCTGCCCGTCTGTCTGCGGACCGTGGTGGCGGGGCGCACGGTTTTCGTACGGCCGGGCGAGTGATCTCCCTGGAGGACGCGGAGCCGATCATGGCCCGCCGGGGCACCGCGCGACCTGCGCATCCTCCCCTCCCACCAGGCATGGGAGGCAATCTTCGCAGGTCAAACGGTGGTTGACAGTTGGCGGCAGGGGGCGGGTAGGTTCTGCCGGGTCCACCACCGGACGTCCGACCGGGGAACTTCCGCGCGGTCGTCGAAGCGCCGCTGGGTCAGGGGCGGTGTGCCGCACCGGCGCACCATCACTGGGAGCCAGGCCCAGGGTCCGCGCTCCGGCGAGGGAACGTTCCGGCCCGGTCGGGTAGGTGCGACCCGGGTGGGGCCCGGACGCTCAGTAGACAACGGCTTTCGGTCGACCCGCAGCCAGCGGGCCCCAGGTCGGCCCGAAGGGCGTCGGGCCCCCATCCGCCGCGGGTGATTCCCCGCCCGCCGCCTCGCAGGATGGTGCGAGGTCCTCTGTGGCGGCGCACAGGCTACGCAGAGCGCGCTCCCGCACACCCCCTGTTGAATCGACACCCCTCTGGACGCCGGCCGACACTCCAGCGCAGGCCGCGGCCACTATGGTGGTCCCCTGCGTACGGAGGACTTGAAGGGGCAGCAGTGAACGACGGCGACGGGACCCTCGCGGCTCAAGGCCAGGAGAGGCGGTTCGGCCCGCTCGGCACGGCCTTGGTGATCATCCCGACCTACAACGAGGCGGAGAACATCAAGGCGATCGTGGGCCGGGTGCGCAAGGCCGTTCCCGACGCGCACGTCCTGGTGGCCGACGACAACAGCCCCGACGGCACCGGCAAGCTCGCCGACGAACTGGCCGTCGAGGACGACCAGGTCCAGGTGCTGCACCGCAAGGGCAAGGAGGGCCTCGGCGCGGCCTATCTCGCGGGCTTCCGCTGGGGCATGGAGAACGGCTACGGCGTCCTCATCGAGATGGACGCCGACGGCTCGCACCAGCCCGAGGAACTGCCCCGGCTGCTCACCGCGCTCAAGGGCGCCGACCTCGTCCTCGGTTCCCGGTGGGTGCCGGGCGGGCGCGTGGTGAACTGGCCCAGATCCCGCGAGTTCATCTCCCGCGGCGGCAGCCTCTACTCCCGGGTGCTGCTCGACGTGCCCGTGCGTGACGTCACCGGCGGCTACCGGGCGTTCCGCCGCGAGACCCTCGAAGGGCTCGGCCTGGACGAGGTCGCCTCCCAGGGGTACTGCTTCCAGGTCGACCTCGCCCGCCGCGCGATCAAGGCTGGCTACCACGTGGTCGAGGTGCCCATCACCTTCGTCGAGCGCGAGCTGGGCGACTCCAAGATGAGCCGGGACATCCTCGTCGAGGCGCTCTGGCGGGTCACGGCGTGGGGCGTGGGGGAGCGGGTCGGCAAGGTGCTGGGGCGGGACGGGAAGCTGCCGGGGCGGGACGACCGAAAGCCCTGATCATCCCCTTATCCCGTGCTGAGCCCGGTCCAGGCACACTGGGAGCATGACGACTGGCGTTCCGTCCTCGACCCACCCTGCCCGGCCCCGGCGTTCCCGGCTGCGCACGTTCCTGCCGCTGGGCGTCGCCGCATGGCTGGTGCTGGAGATCTGGCTGCTCACGGTGGTCGCGGGCGCGGCCGGCGGGTTCACGGTCTTCCTGCTGCTCGTGGCCGGCTTCGTCGGCGGCTCGGCCGTGGTGAAGCGGGCCGGGCGGCGGGCGTTCCGGGTGCTGTCCGAGACGCTTCAACAGCAGCAGGGCGGGGCCGGCGCCGCGGGGCCCGGGCCAGGGTCCGGCTCAGGGAAGAGCGAGGGCAACGGCTTCCTGATGCTGGGCGGCCTGTTGCTGATGCTGCCCGGGCTGGTCTCGGACGCGGTGGGGCTGGTGCTGTTGATCCCGCCGGTGCAGAGGGCGTTGGGGCGCTACACGGAGCGGACCTTCGAGCGGAAGATCCGTGAGGCGAGTTCGGGTTCTCTCGGGGACGCCTTCCAGCAGGCGCGGATGCACCGGCCCGACGGCAAGGTCGTGCAGGGGGAGGTCATCCGGGACGACGAGGGCTCCGGGGGTTCCGGAGACCTGCCGCCCCGTCCGCCGCTGAACCGCTGAGACGCGTCCTCGCCCCCGCCGCCCCGACCCCGTCCCCAGGGGCTGCGCCCCCATGACCCCCATCCGCGGGTCCGGTGGGGGCGGGTCGCGCAGTTCCCCGCGCCCCTGAAAGGCAGGGGCTGCGCCCCGTGCTTTTCAGGGGCGCAGCCGTTCGCTTTCTGGGGCCGTGGGTGCCTGCAGCTTTCAGGGGCGCGGGGAACTGCGCGACCAGCCCCCACCCACCCGCACTCGACAACGCACCACGCATGACGCACATCGCACGTCAAAGACCGCGGGCGCCGTACAGGTTCGTACGGCGCCCGCGGTCATCGGTTGCGCTGTTGGTCCGCCCGGCCCCCGGAGGGGTTACGCGGACTTGCGGCTGTCTCGCGGATGTACCGCGATGTTCATCGCGCCGGAGCGGAGAACCGCCAGGCGCTCTTCGAGGACCTCTTCGAGTTCCTCACGGGTGCGCCGCTCCATCAGCATGTCCCAATGCGTACGCGCGGGCTTGGCCTTCTTTTCCTCAGGGCCGTCGCCGTCCACGAGGAGTGCCTGGGCCCCGCAGACCTTGCACTCCCACTCCGGCGGAATCTCCGCCTCGACCGAGAAGGGCATCTCGAAGCGGTGCCCCTTCTCGCATGCGTACTCCACGGCCTGGCGCGGAGCCAAGTCGATGCCGCGGTCCGTCTCGTAGCTGGTCACCACGAGGCGCGTGCCGCGAAGAGCTCGCTCACTCATGAATCGTGCCTCCCGGGCTTGTCGCCCACAGGACAGGTGTCGCTGTCGTCGTCATCCGGTCAACGTCCGGTCGGCGGTAAAGATTCCCGTTCCGTGTCCCGTTCCGGGTCATGCGTCGCCGTCGTAGCCGCCCTTGTTGTACCCACCCGCGCCCGGTTTGTCACATCTGACAGCAGATGTGACCCAGCGTTTCGGCATCTTTGACGCGCAGTAACGGTACGCCTGGCAGGCCAAACGCGTACACTACAGCTCTTTCGCTTCCGGCGCTAAATCCTGTCCGGCACGGGATTGCCCGCGTCGCTGACCGCCCGGCGCACCGGAACCCTCATGAGCAGGGCGAAGCCCAGGACGAAGAAGGCCACCAGCGAGATGATCGCGTCCCGATAACTTCCGGTCAGCTGGTAGGTCACCCCGAACAGCAGCGGGCCCAGCCAGCTCATGCCGCGGTCGCTCATCTCGTACGCGGCGAAGTACTCGGCCTCCTTGCCCGGCGGGACGAGATGGGAGAAGAGGGAGCGGGACAGGGCCTGGCTGCCGCCGAGGACCAGACCGATGCCCGAGGCGAGGACGAAGAACCACAGCGGGGCACTCGCCGGGAGGAAGTAGCCGGCGGCGAGGATCAGGGTCCAGGCGACCAGGGAGCCGAGGATCGTGCGCTTGGCGCCGTAGCGGCGGGAGAGCCGGCCCATGCCGAGGGCGCCCCCCACCGCCAGGATCTGCACCAGCAGCACGGCCGCGATGAGCGTGGACTGCTCCAGGTCGAGTTCCTCGGAGCCGTACACCGAGGCCTGGGAGATCACCGTCTGGATGCCGTCGTTGTAGACGAGGTAGGCGAGGAGGAAGCTCAGCGTCAGCGGGTGGCGCCGCATGTCACGGACGGTCGCCGCCAGTTGACGCAGTCCCGGGGCCGTCGCCCCCGCGGACTCGCCGGCCGGGCGCCGACGGTCGCGCAGACGGTTCAGCGGGATCAGGGTGAAGGCGCCCCACCACAGGCCGGCCGAGGCCAGACAGATGCGGACGGCCATGCCCTCGGAGATGCCGAAGGACTCGTGGGCGGTGAAGAGGATCAGGTTCCCGACCAGGACCAGGGAGCCGGCCGCGTAGCCGAAGGCCCAGCCCCGGGAGGAGACGGCGTCGCGCTCCTCGGGCGGCGCGATCTGCGGCAGGTAGGAGTTGTAGAGCATCATCGCCACGGACTGCGCCGCGTTCGCCACGACCAGCAGGACACCGCCGAGCAGATAGCGGTCGCCGTCCAGGAAGAACATCCCCGCGGTCGCGGCGGCGCCGACGTAGGCGGTCGCGGCCAGCAGCGGCTTCTTGCGGCCCGTACGGTCGGCGGCCGCGCCCACCAGCGGCATGATCACCACGGCGAGGATCACCGACAGGGACACCGAGTACGCGAAGAAGGAACCGGCGCGGACCGGTATGCCCAGCGGATGGACGTAGCCGTCCGGGTCGGCGGCGGACTTGGCGACCTCGGTCAGATAGGGGCCGAGGAACACGGTCAGGACGCTGGTCGAGTAGACGGAGCAGGCCCAGTCGTAGAAGTACCAGCCGCGTTGTTCGCGCCGTCTGCCCGCGGCCGCGTCGGCCGCGTCCGTCCGCACGGTGTCGGTGCCCACCCGTGCCCCTCGCTTCCCCGTGAACGGGCCGCGCGAGGGCGTCAGACCCAGGTCCCCCGGTCCTCAAGCACCTTGCGCAGCGTGTCGATGTGATCGGTCATGATGCCATCGACGCCCAGGTCCAGCAGTCGGTGCATACGTTGCGGTTCGTTCACGGTCCAGACGTGCACCTGCAGCCCGCGCGCATGGGCCGCGCGCACGAACCGGTGGTCGACCACGGGCACCCCGACGTGCGACTCGGGCACCTGCGCGGCGACCGCCGAGCGGCGCACCGTGGCGGGGACGCCCCACGAGCGCAGCCGCAGCCCCAGCACACCGCTCGTGCCGTACGAGGTGGCCAGGCGCGGACCGGCCAGGCGCTGGGCGCGGGCCACCCGTGACTCGGAGAAGGAGCCGACGCAGACCCGGTCCCAGGATGCGGTGCGGGCGATCAGGTTGAGCAGCGGGTGCAGCGCGGGCTCCGCCTTGACGTCCACGTTCCAGCGGACGTCGGGGAACTCTTCCAGCAGCTCCTCGAAGAGGGGGACCGGCTCGACGCCCGCCACACGCGCGCTGCTGATCTCCCTCCACGGCAGATCGGCTATCCGGCCCGCCCCGTCGGTCATCCGGTCCAGGGTCGAGTCGTGGAAGGCGACGAGCTTGCCGTCGAGCGTGGCGTGGACGTCGGTCTCGATGTAGCGGTAGCCCGACTCCACCGCCCGCCGGAACTGGGCCGTGGTGTTCTCCAGGCCGTCGGCCGCCCCGCCCCGGTGGGCGAAGGCGATCGGGCCCCGGTGGTCGAGGTAGGGGTGGCGTATGAGGGCGGTCACCCGGGAAGTATCGCCCGCTTCGATGGACCGGTGGCAACGACCGTGCTGCCGGATTCCGAGGGCACGGCGAACACGCGCAGGAAGAACTGGGCGAGGGGACCTATGCAGAGGGCGTAGAGAAGGGTGCCCACCCCGACCGTGCCGCCGAGGGCGAAGCCGGTCGCCAGCACCGCGACCTCCACGGCCGTCCGCATCAGCCGCAGCGAGCGCCCGGTGCGCCGGTGCAGCCCCGTCATCAGGCCGTCACGCGGGCCCGGGCCGAAGCGGGCCGCGATGTAGAGACCGGTCGCCGCGCCGTTCAGCACGATCCCGGCGGCCAGCAGGGGGATCCGTACGGCCATGGTGTGAGCCTCCGGCACCAGCGCCAGGGTGGCGTCCATCGCGATGCCCACCACGAAGACGTTGGAGACCGTGCCGAGGCCCGGGCGCTGACGGAGCGGGATCCACAGGAGCAGCACCGCCGCGCCCACGACGATCGACACCACCCCGATGGTCAGCCCGGTCAGCTCCGCCAGCCCCTGGTGCAGCACGTTCCAGGGCTCCAGGCCGAGCCCCGCCCGGACGAGGAGCGCGGAGCTGGCGCCGTACAGCGTGAGCCCGGTGTAGAGCTGGACCAGCCGGCGCCCCCGATGCGGCCGTGCGGGTTCCCGTCCGTCCTGCCGTGTGTCCTGCTGTGGTTCGTGCCCCGGTTCGTGCCGTGGCTCGTGCCGTGGCTCGTGCTGTGTGGGCAAGACGTTCCCCCCTGGTGGTGCCGGTGGCCTGACGCATGACACTCTGTGGCTTGGAGAGAGATGGCATCCATGGCCAATTCGCGGAAGGTGGACTGGGAACATGGCGCAGTGGACTTCGGCGGTCGGCGCGGCTCAGCTCGCCCGGCTGCTCACCTCGCAGCAGGAGCGCCCCGCCGGCCCGGGCACCCGCCGCCCGCCCGCCTACCGCGCGCTCGCCGACGGGATCCGTCTGCTGGTGCTGGAGGGCCGTGTGCCCGTCGCCGCCCGGCTGCCCGCCGAGCGTGAGCTGGCGCTCTCCCTCTCCGTGAGCCGTACGACCGTCGCGGCGGCCTACGAGGCGCTGCGCACGGAGGGGTTCCTGGAGTCCCGGCGGGGAGCGGGCAGTTGGACCGCCGTGCCGGCGGGGAACCCGTTGCCCGCGCGCGGTCTGGAGCCGCTGCCGCCCGAGGCGCTCGGATCGATGATCGACCTGGGCTGCGCCGCCCTGCCCGCGCCCGAGCCCTGGCTCACCCGGGCCGTGCAGGGCGCGTTGGAGGAACTGCCGCCCTACGCCCACACGCACGGCGACTACCCGGCGGGGCTGCCCGCCCTGCGCTCCATGCTCGCCGACCGGTACACCGCGCGCGGCATCCCGACGATGCCCGAGCAGATCATGGTCACCACCGGGGCCATGGGGGCCATGGACGCCATCTGCCACCTCTTCGCCGGGCGGGGTGAGCGGATCGCGGTGGAGTCGCCGTCGTACGCCAACATCCTCCAGCTGATGCGGGAGGCGGGGGCGCGGCTGGTGCCGGTCGCCATGGCCGACGGGCTCGCCGGGTGGGACATGGACCGGTGGCGGCAGGTGCTGCGGGACGCGGCGCCCCGACTGGCGTACGTCGTCGCCGACTTCCACAACCCGACCGGGGCCCTCGCCGACGAGGACCGGCGGCGGGGGCTCGTCGACGCGGCTCGGGGCGCCGGGACGGTGCTGGTCGCCGACGAGACGATGAGCGAGCTGTGGCTCGACGACGACGTGAAGATGCCGCGGCCCGTGTGCGCCTTCGATCCGGCGGGGTCCACGGTGATCACGGTCGGGTCCGCCAGCAAGGCGTTCTGGGCGGGGATGCGGATCGGGTGGGTGCGGGCGGCGCCGGATGTGATCCGGAGTCTGGTCGCGGCCCGGGCGTACGCGGACCTGGGGACGCCGGTGTTGGAGCAGCTGGCCGTGAACTGGCTGATGAGTACCGGGGGTTGGGCGCAGGCCGTGGGGGTGCGCCGGGAGCAGGCCAGGGAGAACCGGGACGATCTGGTGGCCGCGGTGCGCCGGGAGTTGCCGGACTGGGAGTTCTCGGAGCCCCGGGGCGGACTGACGTTGTGGGTCCGCACCGGGGGGCTGTCGGGGTCGCGGCTCGCGGAGGTGGGGGAGCGGGTGGGGGTCCGCGTGCCCTCCGGACCCCGGTTCGGGGTGGACGGGGCGTTCGAGGGGTATGTGCGGCTGCCGTTCACCGTGGGGGGAGCGGTGGCCGAGGAGGCGGCGGTGCGGTTGGCGGCGGCGGCGCGGTTGGTGCGGGACGGGGCGTCGGGCGGGAGCGAGGGGCCGCGGACGTTCGTGGCGTGAGGGCCGGTCGGTGGGTGCGCGGCGGTCCCCTCGGCTCGTTGCTCAGCTCATCCGTCCGCTCGATCCCTCCGCTCATCCCTCCGCCGGGGCCGCCTTGGTGAGGGCGTCCGCCAGGGTCGTGTGGGGCGGGAGCAGGTCCAGCACCGCCTGGCGGTGGGGCTCGGGGGTGGTGTCGTCGTAGGGGTCGGGCGTGGTCGGGACCTGGAGGCGGAGGGCCGGGGCGGGGCCCAGACGGGCGTAGCCGCGGCCCGGGGGCATGTCCGGGGTGGGCGTCGTGGGGGGTGCGGCGCCCAGGACCGCCTCGACCTGGGCGGGGGAGGCGGGGCCCAGTACGACACGCGCGCGCGTGTGCTGGCGTACCACCTCCGTGAGGGCGTCCAGGTGGTCGAACTGTTCGGTGATCACGACGGTGACGTCGACCGCGCGGCCGTGTCTGAGGGGGATCTGGAGGAGGGACTGCGGGTCGGGCCTGCCCTCGGCCGTGGCGAGGTGGGTGAGCACGGTCGGGCGGTCGAGGAGGAGCCACAGGGGCCGACGGATGTCGTCCGGCGCCGGAAGGCCCGCCTGACGGGCGCGGTTCGTGGCGATCAGCCTGCGCTCCGTCTCCTGGGACGCCCACTCCAGGCTCGCCAGGGCTCCGGAGATCCCGCTCTCCACCGCGAGGACCCCGTCGCGGCCGGTCAGGCACGCGTACTCGCCGCTGCCGCCGCCCTCGACGATGACGACGTCGCCGTGCTGGAGCGCCTGGAGGGCGATCGAGCGGAGCAGGGTCGTGGTGCCGCTGCCGGGCTCGCCCACGGCCAGCAGATGAGGCTCGGTGGAGCGGACGCCCGTGCGCCAGACGACCGGCGGCACGTCCCGCTGCTCCTCGCCGGAGGAGAGGGGGAGCGTGCGCTGGACGTGGGTCTCGTCGGTGAAGCCGAGGACCGTCTCGCCCGGTGCCGTCACGAAGCGCTGGGCGGTGATGTCGGTGGCGAGCGGGGGGAGGACGGCGACGGTGAGCTCGTTGCCCTCCTCGTCCCAGGTGAAGCGGTACTCGCGGCCGCGGCCCGCCTTGGTGTGCAGCAGCTGCTCGACGCGTGCGCGGGCCTCCGCCTCGCCGTCCGCGAAGTAGGCCGGGTAACGGATCAGCAGATGGCAGATCCGGCCCGTGCCGTCGAAGGCGTACGTGGGGAAGGCCTTGTCCCAGGCGCCGCCGTGCGCGTAGAGCGGCTCGGGGTCCTCGGAGGCCGAGAAATAGGGGACCAGGGCCTCGTAGAGGGAGCGCAGTCGCTGGGTCTGGGACTCGTCCGGGCCGACGGGTTCGGCGACGGCGCCCTCGCGGCCCGCCCAGGCTGCCGCCGCCATCAGGGCGATGACGGCGAGCAGCAGGCCGTACGGCACCAGGGTCACGACCAGGACGATCGAGGCCGCGAGGAAGAGCAGTGACCCGCGACGGTCCTTCGGGGTCTCGGCCCATCTGCGGCGCCCGGCGGCGACCAGCCGGCGCAGTCCACGCGTGATCGTGATCAACGGGTGGAGGACGTCGGTGGCGCCGTCGGCCGCAGTCCGGGTCAGCTCCCGGCTCCTGGCGAGGTGCGCGCCACCGGTGCTCAGAATGCGGGGGAGGGGGACCCGGGCCACGGCTGTCTCCTGGGGGTGCGTGCGGATGGGGGCGGGGTCAGAACTTGATCCCGCCGAGGAGGCTCGCGAGGCTCTCGCCGCCCGCTGTGATGCTCGGGGCGATGCCCGTGCTGGCGAGGTAGAAGCCGAACAGCGTGACGACGATGCAGTGCGATGCCTTCAGGCCGTCCTTGCGGAAGAACAGGAAGACGATGACGCCGAGCAGGACGACGCCTGAGATGTTCAGGATCATTTGGGCTCTCCTGGTTGATGGGGACAGTCACCATGAGTTCTTCCAAGGTCACAGGATGTATCCATACGATAAAAGGTGCATATGGGTGAAATCCGATGGAATTCGCCCTGATGGTCGAATCGAGACTGGGCCGTCCGAGCTGGGCTGTTGCGCGCGACGGGACTCGGTGTGATCTTTGCCTCGACTCTGTCCGCTGATGTGTGCGTCGAGCCAGTACCCTGGCGATTCACCCGTTCGGCTACGAGGCGTGTATGTGAGAGGTGGTCCCGGCGATGAGCGAAGCCCCCGACCCCGAGGTCGTGGAGCTGGCGACCAAGATCTTCGATCTGGCCCGCAGGGGCGAGACCGAGGCGCTCGTGGCGTACGTCGACGCGGGTGTTCCGGCCGACCTCACCAACGACCGCGGCGACTCCCTCGTGATGCTCGCCGCGTACCACGGTCACGCCGACGCGGTCCGGGCCCTCCTGGCCCGTGGCGGGGAGGCCGACCGGGTCAACGACCGCGGCCAGACACCCCTCGCCGGGGCGGTTTTCAAGGGCGAGGAGAGCGTCATCCGGGTTCTCCTGGACGGCGGGGCCGACCCGGCCGCGGGCACTCCGAACGCGGTCGACACCGCCCGGATGTTCGGCAGGACGGAACTGCTCGAACTGTTCGCAGCACACTGATCAACATGTTCTGACCAGGTAAAACACGAAAGACGGGGGAGGCGGTACGGGGCCGCCGGATATTTCGGTCGCGGCAGCGAGAACCGCCGGGTCATCATGACGTCGTGATTCACGGACATGATGGCTGGGCAGGTGTTGCCGCACCGCGTGGGCCGTGACGCGGTCCGCATGGGCCACCGACGAGAGGCAGAGGAAGATGGTCTTCAGCAAGCAACAGACGGCGGGCGCTCCGACGTGTTGTCACGCGGCCAGGTAATGCAGGACTCCCGGTTGCGTCGACGCTTGATGTGAGGCTGTTTCCCATGTTCGAACCGGTCATAGCGCCCAGCGGTACGCTGCTCGGCCTGCTGCAGAGGGGCCGCGGCGACGGCACCCTGCACGCCCTCACCGCCCCGCGGGCCGAGGCGCTCGCGGCGCTGAACCACTGTGTGCTGAGCGACCCCCGCCACGACTGGCAGGTGGAGAACCGCTCGCTCTACTACGCCCGTCTCTACCTCGACCTGAGCGGTGAGCTCGACGAGATCGAGCGGCACCTCTTCGACGCCGAGGACGTGCTCGACACCGACGAGTCACGCACCGGCCTGGCCCTCGCGGTCCTCGGGCACCTGGCCTCGTACGGCAGGCGGGACGCGCTCGAACTGCTGCGCAGGTACGCCGCCGTGGGCACCAGCTGGGCCTGGGCCCTGGACGAGCTGGCCCTCAGGGACGACGACGAAGGACTGCGCTCCCTCGCCGAACCCGTCCTGGCCCGCTTCACCACCGATCCGGAGGGTGAGGCCGAGCTGGCCGCCGCCGTCCGTGACGCCTTCGAACCCCGGCCCTGGCGGCTGTGGGCCGACGACCCCCGCGAGGCGATCGCCACCCGCGTGCGCGCCGCCCACGAGACCGGCTGTTTCGACCGCTGGCAACGGCAGATGCGACCCAGCGGGCCTCGGCCCGGGTGGAGCGTCAAGGCCGTGTTCGAGTGGGCCCAGCAGGGCATCGAACGCGGAGCGGTCCTCCATGTGCCCGCGGCGCGGTGTCTGACCGCCGTCGCCGGCCCCGAGGACCGGCCCGAGATCCTCTCCGCCGCCCGGTCGGGCGACGACGGCGCCCGCTGCACCGCCTTGCGCTACCTCGCCGACGGCAACGATCCTGACGCCCTCGACCTGATCGAGGGCGCCGTGGCCGACGGCACGACGATGGTCGTGGAGGCCGCCGTCGACGCCTTCGAACGGATGCGCACCATGGCCGCCGTGGACCGGGCACGTGGCTGGGTGCACCGGCCCGACCCCCTGGGCGCCGCCGCCGGACGCATGCTCGCCTGTCTCGGCGGGACCAAGGACCGCGACTTGGTGCTGGGCGCGCTGCGCGAGGCCGTACGCGGCGAGGGACCGGACGCGCCGACCCTGTGGACCCTCGTCGACGGCACCGGACGCCTCGGCATCGTCTGCGCCGCGCCCGTCCTGCGTCACATCTACCGCGAGACAGCCTCCTCCCACCTCCGCGGTCGCGCCGCCCGCGCGCTCGCCGCCACCGATCCCTCCTTCGCCGCCGGCTTCGCCGTCGAATGCCTCTGGGACTGCGAGGAGACCACTCGCGAGATCGCCGCCCGGCACGCCGAGACGGGAGACGCGCGCGTCGTCGAACAGCTCCGCAGGCTCGCCGCCGACCCGGCCGAGGAGGCCGAGGTCCAGACAGCCGTACGCAGCAGAATCGGTCCTGACATGCCCGCAATGTGAACACGGGGTGACCCGGACATCAGGCGGGCATGGACACGGTCCGACCAGGGCAGGTGGGCAGCGCAACGCTCATGGGACGTTCCCCGTGCGGAAAGATCCACGTTGACGCGGCCACGTCCAGCACGACGACAACACCGGTATGCGTGTCGTCATAGTGACCGAGTCCTTTCCCCCCGATGTGAACGGCGTGGCCCACTGCGCCCTGCAGACCGCGCGGCACCTCGTCGCGCGGGGGCACGCCCCGCTCGTCGTGGCCCCGGCCACCGCCCAGGGAGCCGGAGCCGATCTCCAGGCGCCGTGCCCGGTCGTCCGCGTCCCCTCCCTCCCGCTCCCGGGCTACCCCCAGGTCCGCGTCGCCCTGCCCAGCCGCCGGGTCGCCGCGGCGATCGTCGAACACCGGGCCGACATCGTCCACCTGGCCAGCCCCTTCGTCCTCGGCGTGCGCGGCATGGCGGCCGCCGCCCGCCTCGGCGTCCCCGCCGTCGCCATCTACCAGACCGACCTCGCCGGATACGCCCGCACCTATGTGCACGCCGGTGAGGCGGCGGCCTGGCGGCGCATCCGCTCCGTGCACGCCGCCGCCGACCGCACCCTCGCTCCCTCCAGCGCGGCCCTGCGGGACCTGGAGGCACACGGTGTGCCCCGGGTCAGCCTGTGGCCGCGCGGTGTCGACACCGTCCGGTTCCGCCCCGACCTGCGCGACGAGGCACTGCGCCGCGAACTGGCCCCGAACGGCGAGCTGATCGTCGGCTACGTCGGCCGTCTCGCCCCCGAGAAGCAGATCGAACTGCTCGCCGGAGTGTGCGGCCTGGAGGGCGTGCGGGTCGTGGTCGTGGGCGACGGGCCGAGCGAACCCGGGCTGCGCGAAGCGCTGCCGGGAGCTGTCTTCCTGGGCCGTCGCACCGGCGACGAACTCGCGCGGATCTTCGCCTCGTTCGACGTCTTCGCCCACACCGGCCCCTTCGAGACCTTCTGCCAGACCGTGCAGGAGGCCATGGCCAGCGGGGTGCCCGTGGTGGCGCCCGCCGCCGGGGGCCCGCTGGACCTCGTCGCCCACGGGCGCACGGGTCTCCTGGTCCCGCCGCGCGACGCGGCCGCCGTACGCGACGCCGTGTGGTCGCTCGCCGCCGATCCGGGACTGCGGGCCGCCTACGGGGCCGCCGGACGGGCCATGGTCGAGGGGCGCACCTGGGCGGCCGTCGGAGACCAGCTCATCGGGCACTACGCCGACGTGCTGACGGCGCGGACGGCGGTGGCGGCATGAGCACGGCTGCCGACGGGGAACCGAGGAACGGCGCCCGGACGGGGCTGCGGATCGTGCGGCTCGCCAATTTCGTCGCACCCTCCTCCGGCGGACTGCGGACAGCGCTGCGGGAACTGGGCCGCGGCTACGAGGCTGCCGGGCACGAGGCCGTGCTGGTCGTGCCCGGAGAGCGGTACACCGACCGCGCGACCGAGCAGGGGCGGGTGATCACCCTGCCCGGGCCGCTGCTGCCGGGCACCGGCGGCTACCGCGTCCTCATGGACAGGCGACGGGTGACCGGACTCCTGGAGTCGCTGGAGCCCGACCGGCTGGAGGTCTCCGACCGGACCACGCTGCGCTGGACGGGGAAGTGGGCCCGGCGGGCCAGGGTGCGCGCGGTGATGGTCTCGCACGAGACCGCCGACGGGGTGCTGCGGACCTGGGGGCTCTCCGAGGGCATGGCCCGGCGGGCCTCGGACGCCCTCAACGTCCGTACGGCCCACACCTACTCGCGGGTGGTGTGCACCACCGAGTTCGCCGAACGGGAGTTCGTGCGGATCGGCGCGCGGAACGTCGTCCGGGCACCCCTGGGCGTCGACCTCGTGGGACGTCACCCCGCCCTGCGCGACCGGGGACTGCGGGAGCGGCACGCGCGCGTGGACGAGATCCTGCTCGTGATGTGCTCGCGGCTGTCCGTGGAGAAGCGGCCCGGCACGGCCGTCGACGCCCTGGAGGCGCTGCTCGCGCGGGGGCGGCGCGCCGTGCTGGTCGTCGCCGGGGACGGGCCGCTGCGCGGCAGGCTCGAACAGCGCGCCCGAGGGCTGCCGGTGACCTTCCTGGGCCACGTCGGCGACCGCGGGACGCTGAGCGCCCTTCAGGCGTCGGCCGATGTGGCCCTGGCACCCGGCCCCGCCGAGACGTTCGGCCTGGCCGCGCTGGAGGCCATGGCCTGCGGTACGCCCGTGGTGGCCAGCTCCTCCTCCGCGCTGCCAGAGGTCATCGGACCGGCCGGCGCCACGGCGGCGGACAACGGGGAGTCCTTCGCGGACGCCGTCGAACTGCTGCTGGACCGGTCCGAGGGCGAGCGCAGGGAGGCGGCACGCGCGCGTGCCGAGTGCTTCGGCTGGCAGGCCGCGGTGGACGCCTTCCTCGCCGCGCACGACGCGACCGTCGGACGCCCGGTGCGGGAGGGCGTGGGATGAGAGCCCGGCGGTTCGTGGCCCTCGGAGACTCCCTCACCGAGGGCGTGGGCGACCCCGTCGCGGGCGGCCGGCGGGGCTGGGCCGCGCTGCTCGCCGACGGGCTCGGACCCGGCGTGGAGTTCACCAACCTGGCCGTCAGCGGTTCCCAGACGCGCGACGTCCTGGACCGGCAGCTGGCCGCCGCGCTCGCCCTCCGCCCGGACGTCGCCTCGGTCGTCATCGGCGTCAACGACACCCTGCGGTGCACCTTCGACATCCACGCCGTCGCCGCCCGTCTCGACACGGTCTACGGCGCCCTGCGCGCGTCCGGAGCCGTGCTGCTCACCGCCTGTCTGCCCGATCCCGGGGCGATGCTCGGCCTGCCCGGGGCGCTCGCCCGGCCCCTCGCCCGGCGGCAGCGGGCCGTCAACACCGTCGTGCACGCCCTGTCCGAGCGCCACGGCGCCGTCCATCTGCACGCATCGGAGGGCGCCTGGCTGGCGGACCGCGCGATGTGGAGCGCGGACCGGCTGCATCCCGGCGAGCGGGGGCACCGGCAGCTCGCCCTCCGCTTCCACGCCCTGCTCGCCGGGGCGGGAGTCGCCACAGGCCCCGCGCCCTCCGCCGAGCCCGACTCCCCGGCCCCCACCCGCGGCGCCGGCCTCTGGTGGCTGGCCACCGCGGGGACGGGCTGGGTCGCCCGGCGCTGCACCGACCTGCTCCCACAGCTCCTCGCCCTCGCCGCCGCCGAGGTGCGCCACAAGGCGCGCGGCACCAGCGCACGGTTGGACCTGTCCGCCTCCCACGCGGTGGCGTCCGCCCTGGCCGCGCTGTCCGCCGCCGAGCAACGGCCGGAGGTGGCGTGAGGCGGCCCGGGGCGCCCGCTCCGCCGCCGGGCGCCGCCCACGGTCAGCGACGGTGCCGAACGGCGACGAACCGCACCGGCGTGCCCGGCGTGGCCTGGGCCGCGCCGGGCAGGTCCGCCGGGTGGACGACCGCGATCACCGGATAGCCCCCGGTGGTGGGGTGGTCGGCGAGGAAGACGACCGGGCGGCCGTCCGGTGGCACCTGCACGGCGCCCAGCACCATTCCCTCGCTGGGGAGTTCACCCGGCCGGGAGCGCTCGAGGGCGGGCCCCTCCGTGCGCAGCCCGATGCGGTTGCTCGCGGACGACACGGCATAGGGACGCCGGGTGAGGGTGCGCAGCGCCGCGTCGGTGAACCAGTCGTCGCGCGGGCCCAGGGTCACGCGCAGCACCAGCTCCGAGGGCGGCGCCGGATGCGGGACGACGTCCACGCGCGCGTGCGGGCGGCCCGGGCGGCCGAGCGGGAGCACGGTGCCGTCCGTCAGCGGGGGCGGGCCGAGGCCGGACAACAGGTCCGTGGAGCGGCTGCCCAGCACCGGTTCGACGGCCACCCCGCCGGAGACGGCCAGATAGCCGCGCACGCCGAAGCGGGCGGGGCCGATGTCGAGGAGGGCCCCGCCGGGGACCCGTAGCGGTGCGCCCCACGGGGCCGGGCGGCCGTCCACCGTGACCGGACCGGGTGCGCCGGTCACGGCCACGGTGACCGGCGAGCGCGGGCGCACCGAGCAGCCGTTGAGGGTGGTCTCCAGCACCGCCGCGTCCGGGGCGTTGCCCACCAGACGGTTGGCAAGGGCGGCCGCGGGTGCGTCCAGGGCGCCCGACCGGGGCACGCCGAGGTGGGCGTGGCCGGGGCGGCCAAGGTCCTGGACGGTGGTCAGGGCGCCCGCGCGGACCACCACGAGGGCATCGTCCGTCACGGCGTCTCCAAGGGGGTGAAGCGGACCAGGGTGCCCGGGGCCAGCAGCGCGGCCGGTACGCGCTGGTGGTCCCACAGCACCGCGTCCGTCGTACCGATCAGCTGCCAGCCGCCCGGGGACGTGCGCGGGTACACACCGGTGTACGGGCCCGCCAGGGCGACCGACCCCGCCGGGACCGACGTGCGCGGGGTGGCCCGGCGCGGGACCTCACGGGGCAGCCCCGTGAGATAGCCGAAGCCGGGGGCGAAGCCGCAGAACGCCACGCGGTACTCGGCACCGGCGTGGATACGGGCCGCCTCGGCCTCGTCGACACCCCAGTGCGCGGCGACCTCCGGCAGATCGGGGCCGTCGTACCGCACGGGGATCTCGACTACGTCCTCCGTGCGCGGCGGGACGGGCGGGACGACCCAGGAGGCGAGGCGTTCGGCGAGGAGGGACGGGGCGTCGAGGCCGTCCAGGAGAACCGTGTGGGCGGCGGGGACGATCTCTCCCACCGTCAGTTCGCCCGTGGCGCGGCGGCGCAGCAGCTCGGCGTGCAGGGCCTCGGCATCGTCGCCCGTGGCCACCTCGATGAGCAGCGCACGGGCCCCGACAGGCAGCGCTCTCATGAGAACGCCTCCACCCGCACCCCCGCGGCCGCCAGCTCGGCCCGCACCCGCCGGGCCAGCTCCACCGAGCCCGGTGTGTCACCGTGCAGGCAGAGGGAGCGGGCCCGGACGAGAATGCGTTCGCCCGAGTGGGCGACGACCGTGCCGGAACACGCCAGCCCGACGGACCGCTCGACCACGGCGTCGGCGTCCGTGATCACGGAACCCTCCTGGTCGCGCAGGACCAGTGTCCCCTCGTCGGTGTACGCACGGTCCGCGAACGCCTCGGTGACGGCGGCCAACCCGACCCTCTCGGCCAGCTTGAGGAGGTGCGAGCCGGGCAGACCGAGGACGGGCAGCGTGGCGTCGGCGAGGATCACTCCCTCGACCACCGCCGCCGCCTGCTCCTCGTCGTGCACGACGCGGTTGTAGAGCGCGCCGTGCGGCTTCACGTACGACACGCGCGTGCCCGCCGCGCGTGCGAAGACCTCCAGGGCACCGATCTGGTAGGCGACCTCGGCCGCCAGCTCGGCGGGCGGCACGTCCATCGCGCGCCGCCCGAAGCCCGCCAGGTCGCGGTACGAGACCTGGGCGCCGATCCGGACGCCCCGCTCGGCCGCCAACTCGCAAACCCGCCGCATGGTGACCGCGTCCCCCGCGTGGAAGCCACAGGCCACGTTGGCGCTGGTGACTACGGAGAGCAGCCGCTCGTCGTCGGTCAGCGTCCAGCGGCCGAAGCCCTCGCCGAGGTCGGCGTTCAGATCGATGGAGCTCATGGAACCCATTCTCCCGCTCGGGTGTGTCAGAGGACGCGGTACTGCTCGTCGCGGGCGTCGGTCAGGAACATCTGGCCCGGCGCGTGCGTGATCGCGAACGAAGGGCGTGAGGCCGTCACGGCGGCCTGCGGTGTCACCCCGCAGGCCCAGAACACCGGGATGTCGTCCGGTTCGGCGTCCACGGGGTCGCCGAAGTCCGGACGGGACAGGTCGGCGATGCCGAGGCCGGTCGGCTCGCCGCAGTGCACCGGGCCGCCGTGCACGGCCGGGAGCAGACTGCTCTCCCGGATCGCCGCCGCCAGGTGCGCCGGCGGCACCGGACGCATCGACACCACCATCGGGCCGTGCAGCCGCCCGGCGGGCCGGCACATGCGGTCGGTGACGTACATCGAGACGTTGCGGCCCTGCTCGACGTGGCGCATCGGCACGCCCGCGGCGGTCAGCGCCGACTCGAAGGTGAAGCTGCAGCCGATCAGGAACGACACCAGGTCCTTCCGCCAGACGTCGAGCACGTCCGTCGGCTCGGCCACCAACTCGCCGTGCTCCCAGACGCGGTAGCGCGGCAGATCGGTGCGCAGGTCCGCGCCAGGGGCCAGCGGGGTCGTCCACGCTCCGGCGTCCGTGACGTCGAGCACGGGGCACGGCTTGGGGTTGCGCTGGCAGAAGAGCAGCATGTCGTAGGCCCAGTCGGCGGGCACCGAGATCAGGTTCGCCTGGGTGTGCCCGGCGGCCACCCAGGCGGTGGGGCCCGCGGCGCCCGAACGGAACCGGGCGCGTGCCTCCTCGGGGCTCCACGCGTGCGCGCGCGGGTCGACGGCGGCGAAGGGGCGGTCGTACGAGGTGGCGGGGACGGCCGGACGGTCGTGCGCGGTGGCGGCCGGGCCGGCGTGCCGCGTGGTCATGTCGTTCACACGAGTTCCCTTCCACGTGTCTCCGGGAGGCCGAGCAGGGCCACCGCCGCCAGGCCGTAGCCGAGCGCGCCGAAGACCAGCGCGCCGCCCACGCCCCAGCTGTCCGCGAGGAAGCCGACCGTGGTCGGGAAGACGGCACCGACCGCGCGCCCGGTGTTGTACGTGAAGCCCTGCCCGGTGCCCCGGACGGCCGACGGGTACAGCTCACTGAGGAACGAACCGAAGCCGCTGAAGATCGCCGACATGCAGAACCCGAGCGGGAAACCGAGCACCAGCAGCAGGGTGTTGGCGCCGTCGGGGATGTTCGCGTACGCCAGGATGCACAGCGCCGAGAGCACGGCGAAGAGCCAGATGTTCCGGCGGCGGCCCAGCACGTCGGTGAGATAGCCGCCGGTGAGATAACCGATGAAGGCACCGGAGATCAGGAACGTGAGGTAGCCGCCGGTGCCGACGACCGACAGACCGCGCTCCGTCTTCAGATAGGTCGGCACCCAGGTCGCCAGGGTGTAGTAGCCGCCCTGGACGCCGGTGGAGAGCAGCACCGCGAACACCGTGGTGCGCAGCAGCCCCGGCGCGGAGGCCGTGCCCGGCCGGAAGATCACGGCGAACGAGCCCTTCTCGGCGCTCCGCTCGCGTGCGGCCTTGGCCTTCGGGGCGTCCTCGACCGAGCGGCGCACCCAGATCACGAGCAGCGCGGGCAGCGCGCCGGTCCAGAACATCACGCGCCAGGCCAGGTCGTCGTCGAGGAAGGAGAAGACCATCGTGTAGACGATCACGGCCAGACCCCAGCCCACCGCCCAGGAGCTCTGGATCGCGCCGAGCGTACGCCCCCGGTGCTTGGCGCTCGCGTACTCGGCGACGAGGATCGCGCCGACCGCCCACTCACCGCCGAAGCCGAGCCCCTGGAGGGCACGGAAGACCAGCAGGGTCTCGTAGTTGGGCGCGAAGCCGCAGGCCACGGTGAACACGGCGTACGTGATCACGGTGATCATCAGCGCCTTCACCCGGCCTATCCGGTCCGCGAGCACACCCGCGCCGGCACCGCCGATGGCCGAGACGACCAGGGTGACCGTGGTGAACAGCCCGGTCTGGCCGTTGTCCAGGCCGAAGTAGGCCGTGAGCGCGACCATGCTCAGCGGCAGCGTGAAGTAGTCGTAGGAGTCGAGGGCGTAGCCGCCGAACGCGCCGCCGAAGGCGCGGCGGCCGCGCGGGCCGAGGGCCCGCAGCCAGCCGAAGGGGCCGTCGTCGGCGACGGGGCCGTCGGGGTGGGGTTCGCTCGTGGAGGTCAGGGCCTGGGAGGGAGGGTTCGTGCTCATGAGCACCTCGCGGTGAGGGGGAGAGTGCGTGAGGACCGAGCCGTGAAGAGAGGGCGCCTGTCCAGCAAGGTAGAGGATCGTTGAACGATCCTTCAATACCCCTGTTGTTTCGTTCTCGTGTCTGCGCTTGAATTCCGGCATGGCCGCCGAACTGACGGGACTTGCCGACGACCGCGCCCTCCTGGGACGCACCAGTACCGCCGAGCGGGTTGCGGACATCCTCCGCAGCCGCATCGCCGAAGGCTTCTTCCCACCCGGGACCCGGCTCTCCGAGGACAGCATCGGCGGCGCCCTCGGGGTCTCCCGCAACACCCTCCGAGAGGCGTTCCGCCTGCTCACCCATGAACGACTCCTCGTCCACGAGCTCAACCGGGGCGTCTTCGTCCGGGTGTTGACCGTCGAGGACGTGGAGGACATCTACCGAACCCGCCGCCTCGTCGAGTGCGCCGTCGTGCGCGGGCTCGGGGATCCGCCGTACCGCTTGGAGGGGCTCGCCGAAGCCGTCGCGGAGGGTCAGCGGGACGCCCGCGAAGGTGACTGGAAGGGCGTGTCCACCGCCAACATCCACTTCCACCGCGAGCTGGTCGCGCTCGCCGGCAGCGCCCGCACCGACGAGCTGATGCGCAGCGTCTTCGCCGAACTCAGACTCGCGTTCCACGTGGTGGACGATCCGCGCGCGTTGTACGAGCCGTACCTGGCGCGCAACCTGCTCATCCTGCGGACACTGCAACGGGGGGAGCGGGCCGAGGCCGAACGCATGCTGGTCGAGTATCTCGACGACTCGCTGCGGCGCATGGTCGAGGTCTACGGGCGGAGGGTGCGGGACAGCGCCCCGTGAGCGGCCGCCCCGTGAGCGGTGCCGCGGCTCGTCCGGCGGCCCGGCGGCTCGTCCGGCGGCGCGTTTGGGTCGTTGTCAGACCCAGGACCTAGTCTGTGCACCGTGACTTCACCCGCATCGACGGACAGTGTTCCGCCCCAGCTCAGCGCGGGGCCGCGCCCCGCGCAGGGGCCGGCCGCCGACGAGGGACTGGCGCGGCGGCTGCGCGCGCTCGCCTGCACCGCGCCGCTGCACGACCTGGACGCGCGCAAGGCGAACCTCGCCGGTGAGTACACGGTGTACGGCATGGCCGAGGTCGCGCTCGCCGCCATCGACCTGGTCACCCTGAACATGGACTTCGACACGGGCGCGGACCACGACCAGATCGTCGCCCGCCTCATCCCGCGCATCGCCGCCCAGGCACCCGGGCGACCCGTCGAGGAGCACGAGCGGGTGGCCCGCTGGGTCCTGGAGAACCTGATCAACGTCGGCAGTGTCGACCGCGGCTTCCGGGCGGTGTACGGGACCTTCACCCCCGACGGCACCTACGTCCGGCGCGACTACGACTTCAAACTGATCGAGGAGGTCCCAGGCTACGGCGGCGGTGTCTACCTCCGCACGACCGACGAGGCCGTCAACGTCCTCGTGGGCGCCCTCGACACCGACGTCACCAGCGCCCAGATCGCCGCCGAGGTCAAGCTGGAGGTCCTGATCAGCCGGGGCCGCCTCGCCGACGCCCAGCTCGCCGCCGAGCAGGCCCGCTACCGGACCGTGCAGTACTCCGAGACGCTGCGCAAGGCCCTGGACGCCACCCGGCGCAACGTCCGCGCGGTCGACTGGCTCCAGACCGTGCCCGACATGATCGCCGAGGCCCTCGACCACGTCGCCGACCGCTACCGCCACGAGAACGCGATCCTCACGAACATCCGCAAGGCCCGGGACGAGTCGGAGGACCCCGAGCAGAAGCGGCGCGCCGCCGAGCTGGTCGACATCGTCAAGGACTGCATCCGGCGGCACACACAGCTGCAGTCCCGGCTGCTGGAGGCCGGCCCGCTGTTCCGCGCCGAGCAGGACCGGCAGGCCTTCGCCACCCCGATGACGACCTCCGGGATAGACCTGTACGGGCATCTCGTCGGACCCCTGCTGCCCCTGCCCGTGGAGCAGGCGCGGCGGGTGACCGACGCGTTCTTCGCTCGCGGCACCGGTTTGCGCACACCCGGATCCGTGCGGGTCGGGGACCTCGTGGAGCTGCTGTTCACCCCGCCCGTCGAGCGGGAGCACCTCGGGGTGGAGATGCCGGAGCCCGATCTGATCGCCACGCCCGACGACAGCCGGTTCAGCGAGGAGCAGCTGGCGGCGGCGAAGGTGCTGCTGGATCTGCCGGCGGACGCGCCCCGGCGGTTGTCCGGGCTGTTGGCGCAGGCGCGGCTCCAGGACCCCGAACTGCCTTATCTCGTCGCCCTGTTGGCTGTGCACGCGGCGAGTCCGCCGGTCGGTACGGCCTATCGGCAGGGGGAGGAGAGGCTGCTGTTCGCCGTGGACGACGGGACGGAGCTGGACGACCCCGAGTTCGGTGGGGCCGATCTGATCGTGGGCATGGCTCTGCTGGATTCCGCGGGCATGGCGGCGGACAGGGAGGCGGTGTGAGGACGCCGTCGGCTTTCCGCCCGTGGTCGGTGTGCGGCTGGTTCGTGGCTGACCGCGTTCACGCGGCCGGGCCGCACATGTCACCGTCCCGCGCCCCTGCGCGGGCGCTTGCCGTACCCCCTGGTTCCGAGATCGAGGAGTTCTTGTCGTGAGTGAGCCTGTCGAGTGGAGTGAGCCGGAGACGGCGGCCGCTCCGGTGGCTGCCGCCCTCACGCCCGCCGACGCCGCCGACGCCGCTCGGCTCGTCTCCTTCGGGCTTCAGCCGAAGCTGCAGCCCGCCCGGGACCAGGAGTACGGGGAGCTGTTGCGCCGGTACCGCGAGGATCCGCCGTTCGCCCGGCTCGCCGACGCCGTCGCCACCGGGCTGGGACTGGTCGTCCTGGAGGTGTCGCCGCGGGCGGGCATGGCGGTGACGGCCGCCGAGGACTCGGTCTTCGCGGTGCGGATGGGCGAGTACGCACGGCGGACGTCGGCGGACTCGGTGGACCGCTTCCTGCACGGGCTGGCGCACCTCGCCGTGGCCGCGATGGCGTTCCCCCGCCCGGAGGACCTCGCGGACGACGGATACATCGGACGGGTCTCGGTCAACGGGGTCGACGCCTTCGTACGGCAGGCCTGTCGGCGCCTGGAGGAGCGGGCCGAGGAGCAGGGCGAGAACACCGACCCGGCGACCGACGCGCCCGGCCTGGAGTCGGCCTGGCGGATCTGGGCGCGACGCAGCTCCACCGGGGCCACCAAGGACGCCCGCCGGCTCGCCGGGTCCACCACCGGAATCATCGGCAAGGCGGTCGGCTTCCTGACCGACTCGGGCTTCCTCCAGCGCACCGGCGACGACAACGGCGGTACGTATCGCACGACCGCGCGTTATCAGCTCCAGGTGCGGGACATGGCGGGCAGCGCCGCGATGGCGGAACTGCTGGAACTGGGTGTCGTACCGGTCACCGACGGTTCGGCCACCCTGCTGCCCGCCGAGGACACCGACGACCTGGAGCTGGTGGCCGACGCCGGACTGCCGTTCCACTCCTGACCCCGACCACCGTCCTCGACCTCCGTCCCCGACCTCCCCCACCACCCCCTACGACCGACCACCCCCCGCCGGCACGACCAACCGTCCCTCCCCGCCCCGCACGATTTACCGTCACGACCGCGAAAGTCCGCCGCCATGTACGAGCTGTCCCGGGTCCGCCTCTACTCCATCGGGCCGGCCGGTGCGCGCTACGCCGACACCGTGCTGGACCTGAGAGGTGTGGGCGAGTACGTGCCCGACCCCGCGCCGCAGCAGGCGGAGTTCTTCGAGGACGAGCCGACCGAGCCGCCCCGCAGGCCCGCGCCGGCCGGGGTGCTCTTCCTGGAGAACGGCGGCGGCAAGTCCGTACTGCTCAAGCTGATCTTCTCCGTGATGCTGCCGGGACACCGGAACACGCTGGGCGGCGCCAGCTCCGGAGTGCTGCGGAAGTTCCTGCTCGCGGACGACTGCGGGCACGTCGCCCTGGAGTGGCAGCACACGCTGACCGGCGAGTGCGTGGTCGTGGGCAAGGTGAGCGAGTGGCGGGGGCGGCAGGTCTCCAACGATCCGCGGAAGTTCGCCGAGGCCTGGTACTCCTTCCGGCCCGGCCCGGGTCTGAGCCTCGACAATCTGCCCGTCGCCGAGTCCACCGCCGTACGGCCGTCCGTCGAGGGCGCGTCCGGTGCGCGGGGGCGGCGGCGGACCATGAAGGGGTTCCGGGACGCCCTCACCGACGCGGGCAAGGCGTATCCGCACCTCGAAGTGCACTGGGAGGAGATCCACGACCGCTGGAACGAGCATCTGACGGACCTCGGTCTCGACCCCGAACTCTTCCGCTACCAGCGCGAGATGAACGCCGACGAGGGCGAGGCCGCCGGACTCTTCGCGGTGAAGAAGGACTCCGACTTCACCGACCTGCTGCTGCGGGCCGTGACCGACACCCGGGACACGGACGGACTGGCCGATCTCGTCTCCGGATTCGGCAACAAGCTCGGGCGGCGGGCGGAGCTGATCGCCGAACGGGACTTCACGGCCGGGTCCGTGGATCTGCTGCGCCGGATCGTGGAGGCGGCCGAGGGGCGGTCCAGGGCCCGGGACGTCCACGCGGGCGCCGAGCGGCGCACCCGCACCCTGGCGCGGCGGCTGTCGGCGCGTGCCGCCCGGGAACGACTGCGGGGCACCGATCTCGCCCAGCGGGTCACCGCGGCCGCGTACGCGGTCACGCACTCCGAGGCCGCCCGGGACCGCAGCGCCCACATCGCCGCCGAACTGGCCTACCGGCACGCCTCGTTGGCGCTCGCCGCCGCCGAGAAGTCGGCCGCGGCACAGAAGCGGGAGCTGGCCGACGCGCGCACCCTGCACTCCGCCTGGCAGGCCGCCGAGGCGGTGCTCAGGCACCGGGCCGCCGCCGACCGCGTCGCCCGGGTGGCAGCCGCCATCCAGGAGGCCGAACGGGACGCCGCCCCCGCGCTCGCCGCCCGCGCCAGGGCCGCCGTCGATCTCGTACGCGCCCTGCACGCCGCGGCCCAGAGCGCCGAGGACCTCGCGAACGAAGGCGAGGAGAAGTCGGCCGCCCTGCAAGAGGTCGGCGAGGCCGCCTACCGGGACTCCACCGTCGCCGCCACCGAGGCACAGCGCGCCCGCAGCGAGGTCGGACACCTCAAGCAGCGGCTCAGCGAGGTCGAGCAGGAGACCGCCGAGGCGGTCCGCGCGGGCTGGCTGGACGACAGCGCGCCCGACGCCGACCCGGCCCGGGCCGCGCTCGCCGCCAGCGACGCCGAGAAGACGGCCGTCGCCGCCTGGGACAGCGCGCGCGAGGCCTCGCGCCGCGCCTCCGAGCACGCCCGGGAGGCGGCCGCCGCCGAGTCCCGCGCGGAGCTCACGGCCGCCCGCGCGGCGGACGCGGCGATCGCCGCGGAACGCGCCTACGACGGGGAGCGACGCACGGCGGAGGCCCTCGCGGCGGAGGAGCGGCTGGCGGAGCTGCTGAGTCTGCCGGGTGCCGTGGGCCGGGCTGCGGGCGGGGCGTCGGGCGCGGTGCCGGGTCCTCGCAGGGGTGGGGCCGAGGCCGACGTCGACGGCGCGGCCGGCGCCGGTGCTCGGTCGTCCGGCGCGGACGTCGCCGGCGGATCGGGCGGTCCCGGTGGTTCGGGCGGTTCGGGCGGTTCAGTCGGCTCGGTTGGGTCGGGCGGTGAGGGCGGCCCCCTCACCCCCGAGGAGCTGGACCGCTTCGCCGACGAACTGCGCGAACTGCTCGACGAGAACGTGTCGTCCGCCGAGCGCCACCTCTTCGAGCTGCGGACCGCCGCGGCCGACGACTCCCGCATCCTGGGCGCCCTCGGCGACGGCGGACTGCTGCCGCCCGGCCCGGACGTCCTGGCCACCGTCGAGTTCCTCGGTGAGCACGGCATCCCCGCCCTCCCCGGTTGGCGCTACCTCGCCCAGGCCGTCGACCCCACCGACCACGCCCGTGTGCTCGCCGCGCGCCCCGAGCTGGTCGACGGTGTGATCATCACCGACCCGGACTCGCACGCCCGGGCCCGCGAGGCACTGAGCGACGCCGCACTGCTCCCGAGGTCCGCCGTGGCCGTCGGCACGGCCGCGGCCCTGCTGGCCCCGACGCCGCCGATGGGCGCGGGCGACGGGCACGCCTCCGACGTCTTCCTCGTCCCGCCGAACCCGGCCATGCACGACGAGCACGCGGCGGACGAGGAGCGGCAGGCTCTGCGCGCGCGGGCCACCGAGCGGGACGAGGAGATCCGGGAGCTGGCGGCCCGCCTCGGCAAGGACCGTGAGCTGGCGGCCCGGCTCTCCTCCTGGCGCACGGGCTGCCCGGCGGGACGGCTCACCGAGCTGGCCGACACCGCGCGGGAGACGCGCGCGTTCGCCGAGGAGGCCGAGGCGGAGCTCGCCGAGGCGCGGACCGTGCGGGCCGAGGCCGAGGAGGCGGCCGCCGAGGCGGCTCAGGTGCGGGACGAACGGCAGGAGGCCGCACAGAAGTCCCGTCGTGCCGCCGACGCCCTCGCCGGACTGGCCTTCCGGCTGCGCGAGCGCGCCGGCTGGCAGGTCAAGCTCCGTGAACTCGCCGACGAGGCCGCCGAGTCCGAGGCCCGCGCCCAGTCCTGCCTGGAGCGGGCCCGCGCCGCCGACGAGGACCGGCGCGCCACCCAGCGCGGCGCGGACGATGCCCGCCGCACGGCGCGTGCGCTGCGCGCCGAGCGCGCCGAGATCGCGGGCGCCCCCGACGACGTACCGGAGACGGACTCCGACGCGCCCAAGCAGCCCCTCGCGGCCCTCCGCGAGGCCTACCGCGCCGCGTCCCAGGTCTACGAGAAGGTCGGCGTCGGTGCCGACCTGCGGGCCGAACAGGCGCGGGCCGAGAGCGACGAGAGCGCCGCGATCGCCGAGCTCGACCGGCTCACCAACAAGGTCCGCAACCGCGCCGAGCAACTGCTCCAGTCGCCCGACGGCTCCGACGGGCCGTCGCGGCAGGCGGCGGCCGCGCGTGCCGAGGAACTCGTCCAGCTCCTGGAAACCCGGATGTCCACCGCGAGCGAGCAGCTCGGCCGGTTGCGCGGCGAGGCCGAGCGGCACGCGCCGGAGGACGGCGAGGCGCACACCGAACTGCCCGAGGAACTGCTCCCGCGCGACGCCGAGCACGCCCAGGCCCTGCTGCGCACGGCCACGGCCGAACTGGCCGCTCGCGCCGAGGCGTTGACCCAGGCCCGGGAAGCCCACGCAGAGCTGCTGGAGTCCCACCGCGCCGCCGAGGACGCGGCCGGCGGCTTCGACGAGACCGCCGCCCTCCTGCGGGACCTCCTGCGCGACCACTCCGCGGACGACGATCAGGACGAGCCCGAGCCGTACCCCGGAGGGCTCGAGGAGGCCCGCAGGGCCGCCGCGGAGGCCCGCCGCTCCCTGCGCGGCTGCGCCGCCGACCTCTCCGCCGCCGAGGGCTCCGTGCGCGAGGCGAGCGACGTCCTCGTACGCCACGCCAACTCCACGCGCTACGAACAGGTCCGCACGCCCGCCCGCCAGCAGATCCGGGAGCTGCCCGCCGCCTCGCTCCCGGAGCACGCGCAGAAGTGGGCCGACGCGTTCGCGCCCCGACTCCGGGTCCTCACCGACGAGTTGGCCCAGCTGGAGCGCAACCGGGACTCCATCGTCGACCGGCTGCGGGGCCTCGTGGAGTCGGCCCTCGCGACGCTGCGCTCCGCCCAGCGGCTCTCGCGGCTGCCCGAGGGCCTCGGGGAGTGGTCAGGCCAGGAGTTCCTCCGGATCCGCTTCGAGGAGCCCGACCAGGCCACCCTCACCGAACGTCTGGGCGAGGTCGTCGACGAGGCGACCCGCGCGGCCGTGAAGAAGAACTCCGACATGCGCCGCGACGGCATGTCCCTGCTGCTGCGGGGCGTCAGTGCCGCGCTCCAGCCCAAGGGTGTCGCCGTGGAGATCCTCAAGCCGGACGCGGTGCTGAGGGCCGAGCGCGTCCCCGTCGGCCAGATGGGCGACGTCTTCTCGGGCGGCCAGCTGCTCACCGCGGCCATCGCCCTGTACTGCACGATGGCGGCGCTGCGCAGCAACGACCGGGGCCGGGACAAGCACCGTCACGCCGGCACCCTGTTCCTGGACAACCCCATCGGACGCGCCAACGCGACGTACCTGCTGGAACTCCAGCGCGCGGTCTCGGACGCCCTAGGCGTCCAGCTCCTCTACACCACCGGCCTCTTCGACACGACGGCCCTGGCGGAGTTCCCCCTGGTCATCCGGCTGCGCAACGACGCCGACCTACGAGCGGGCCTCAAGTACATCAGCGTGGAGGAACACCTTCGCCCGGGCCTGCCCCAGCAGCCCCAGCCGGGAGAGACGGCCCACACGGAGATCACGGCGACACGCATGTACAAGAGGCCCACCACGACCGCGCCCTGAAAGGGGCGCGGGGAACTGCGCGACCCGCCACAACGGACCCGCGGTTCCCCACGGCCCTGCCAGTGCGGCGACTACGCGTCGGCCTTCAGGAGATCCGCACACTTCTCGCCGATCATCATCGTCGTGATGCACGGATTCACGGTCACCAGATCCGGCATCACCGACCCGTCCGCCACCCGCAGCCCCTCGATCCCCTTCACCCGCAGCCGCGCGTCCAGCGGGGCAGAGGCGTCGTCGTCCGCGCCCATCTTCACCGTGCAGGCCGGGTGGTAGACGGTGTTGTGGGTCTTGCGGATGTAGTCGAACAGCTCCTCGTCGGTCCGTACGTCGGGTCCGGGCGCCAGCTCGGCCCCGGCCCACCCGCTCAGCGCCGGCTGCGCCGCGATCCGCCGGGCGAGCCGCAGACCGTACGTCATCACGCGCACGTCGTGCTCGTGCGTGAAGTAGCGCGGGTCGACCTTCGGCTTGTCCCGGTAGTCGCGGGTGCGCAGCCGCACGGTGCCCCGGGACTTCGCCCGCGTCACGTTCGGCGTCAGACAGAACGCGTTCTCGGACGTGGGGTAGCCGTGCCGGGCCGTGTTCATGTCGAACGGCACGGACCCGTAGTGGAACATCAGGTCCGGCCGGTCCAGGCCCGGTTCGGTGTCGTAGAAGATGCCCGCCTCCCACCACTGGTTGGACGTGGTGGGCATCGGCTGTGCGGCCTCCCACATGATGACGCCCTCGGGGTGGTCCTGGAGGTTCTCGCCGACGCCCGCCGAGTCCACGACCACGTCGACACCCACCTCGCGCAGCTGTTCGGCGGGGCCGATGCCGGAGAGCATCAGGATCTTGGGGGTGTCGATGGCGCCGCAGGAGACGATGACCTCACGCCGCGCGCGCACCGTCCGGGTGTGGATCAGGTCCGGGTCCAGATACTCGGCGCCGACGCAGCGCCGCCCGTCGAGCACCAGCCTCTTGGCGCGGACCCCGGTGCGCACGTCCAGGTTCGGACGCCGGCCCATGATCGGGTGCAGATACGCCACCGACGAGGACTGACGGATGTTGTTCTCGTCGGAGTTGATCTGGAACCAGTTGGCGCCGCGGATCACCGTCGTGCCCGTGTTGAACGGCGTCGTCGGGATACCCGCCTGGACGCACGCCTCCAGCAGGGCGTTGCCGCACGGGTCCTCGCTCTTGATGGTGCGCAGCTTCACCGGTCCGGAGCGGCCGTGGTGGTCGCCGGGCGCGTCGTTGGTCTCCAGCCGCTGGTAGAGCGGGAAGAGATCGGCCGCCGACCAGCCCGTACAGCCCGCGGCCGCCCAGTCGTCGAGGTCCTCCGCCGGTGCCCAGAAGGCGATGCAGGAGTTGTGGGACGAGCAGCCGCCGAGGACCTTCGCCCTCGCGTGCCGCATGAAGCTGTTGCCGCTGTCCTGCGGTTCCACCGGGTAGTCCCAGTCGTAGCCGGACTCCAGCAGGCCCATCCAGCGTTCCAGCTTCAGGACGTCGTCGTCGCCGACGTCGCTGGGACCCGCCTCCAGGACGCACACCGTGACCGACGGGTCCTCGGAGAGTCTGGCCGCCACCACGTTGCCCGCGGTGCCGCCGCCGACCACGACGTAGTCGAACTCGTCTTCGAACATGGGGAGTTGACCTCCTGGGTGCTGTGCTGTCGAGCTGCAGTGCTGTGCTGTGCTGTGCTGTGCGGCGCTCAGTCCGCCGCCGGGGTGGCGAGCGGGGCGGCGGGCGGCGCGGGCGGCGTGGTGCCGCCGGCCTCGGCGACCACGCGGTGCTCGGCGAGCACGCCGGTCTTGTGCCGCTGGACGAACCAGTAGTAGGCGAAGCCGCCGCCGGCGATGATCCCGACGAAGAGGACCGCGCCCCACTGCAGGTACCAGTGGAACGGGGCGGCCGCGTTGTAGACCGCGGCGCGCGGCCAGATCAGGTTGAGGGTCATGCCCGCGCCCCACAGCACGGCGAGGATGTTCACGGGCAGGCCCCAGCGGCCCAGCGAGAACCGGCCGTCCCCGGCGGGCTGCCACGTGCCGCGCAGCCGCGCCACCAGCATCGGCACGGTGACGCCCAGATAGGCCAGGTAGATCATGATGATGCCGATGCTGGTCACCACGGTGAAGATCTGCGGCTGGCGGATGTTGACCACGAGGATCGCCAGCGCGAGCACGCCGATGATCACGGTCGGCAGTACCGGCGTCTGGAAGCGCGGGTGGCACTTGGCCAGCTTCGAGGACGCGGGCAGGTTGTTGTCGCGGGCCATCGCGAACGCCAGCCGGACGGCCGCGGTGTGGACGGCCAGGGCGCACACGGTGACCGCGATCAGGACGCACCACAGCATGGCCTTGCCGGCCGTCGGGCCGAGCACGTTGAGCACGACGTACTGCAGGCCGTCCGTGGACAGCTGCTCGCCCTTCAGGCTGGAGACGCTCATCAGCGCCAGCAACAGGATCAGACCGCCGAGGACGAACGAGGCGACGATCGCCCGGATGATCGCGCGAGGGGCGTTGCGGGTCGGGTCCAGCGACTCCTCACCGAGCGAGGCGGCCGTGTCGAAGCCGTACATGACGTACGCCGACGCCAGCGACGCCACGAGGAAGGCGCCCAGATAGCCGTTGCCGTAGCCGTCCCCCGTGCCGTTGGTCTCCAGGACCACCTGCGGGCCGCGGGTGATGTGGACGGCGAACAGCACGATCAGGACGACGGTGGCGATCAGCTCGATGAACACGCCCGCGGTGTTGATCCGCGCCATCAGCTTGACGCCGAAGGCGTTCACCAGGGTGGTGAACAGGATCAGCACAGCGGCCAGGATGACCGCGTTGGTCGCCACGTCGTACTTGCCGGTGCCGTCCCCGACGAACTGGAACACGTCGGAGATCTGCGGCAGCGTCAGCTGATAGGCCAGCGCGACCGCCGCGATCGACACGACGGAAGCGGCCAGCATCATCCAGCCGGCGAGCCAGCCCAGATGCGGATTGCCTATCTTCTTCGACCAGTTGTAGACCGAGCCCGCGACGGGATAGCGGGCCGCCAGCTCGGCGAAGCAGAGCGCGACCATGAACTGGCCCACGAACACCATCGGCCACGACCACCAGTAGGCCGGGCCGCCACTGGCGAAGCCGAAGTAGAACAGCTGGAAGGTGCCGGTCAGGATCGAGATGTAGCTGATCCCGGCGGCGAAGGTGTGGAAGTTGCCCAGAGTGCGCTTGAGTTCGGGCTTGTAGCCGAACTCGGTGAGTTCGGTGTCGTCGGAGGAGTTCTTCGGTCCGGTGGGTTGCTCGATGGTCGTCATGAGCGGACTCCTGATGGGCCTGGGGAGGGGAGGGGGAGTGGCTCTGCGGGTGCCGAGAACAGCGGACTAGGCGAACCAACCCTGCGGTGCCGGGGCCGTGTTGCGCCAGATGTGCTTCGCCTCGCGGTACTCGGCGAGTCCCGCCGGCCCGAGCTCACGGCCGAATCCGGACTGCTTGTAACCGCCCCACTCGGCCTGCGGCACATATGGGTGGTAGTCGTTGATCCACACCGTGCCGAGCCGCAGCCGGGCCGCCGTCCGCCGGGCCCTGGCCTCGTCCGTCGTCCATACGGCGCCGGCCAGACCGTAGATGGTGTCGTTGGCCAGCCGTACGGCCTCGTCCTCGCTGCTGAACCGTTCCACCGTCAGCACCGGCCCGAACGACTCGTCCTGGACCACGGACATCGAGGCCGTGCACTCGTCCAGGACGGTCGGCAGGTAGTAGAACCCCTGGTCGTACGCGTCGCCGCTCGGCCGCTCGCCGCCGCAGCGCAGCACCGCGCCCTCGGCGATGCCCCGGGCGACGTACTCCTCGACCTTCGCGCGGTGGGCGGCGGAGATCAGCGGGCCGGTCTGCGCCCGCTCGTCGAAGGGCCCGCCCAGCCGGATCTCCCGCGCCCGGCGGACGACCTCGTCGACGAACCGGTCGTGCAGCGAGTCCTCCACCAGCAGACGGGCGCCCGCCGAGCAGACCTGCCCCGAGTGCAGGAAGACCGCGGTCAGCGCCATGTCGACGGCCGTGTCGAAGTCGGCGTCCGCGAAGACGATGTTCGGGTTCTTGCCGCCGAGCTCCAGGGCGACCTTCTTCACGCTCGCGGCGGCGTTGGCCATCAACCGACGGCCGGTCTCGAGGCCGCCGGTGAACGAGACCAGGTCCACGTCGGGGTGGTCCGACAGCGGGGCACCCGCCTCGGGACCGGCGCCCAGGACGAGGTTGGCCACGCCGTCCGGCACGCCGGCCTCCGTCAGCAACCGCATCAGATGGATCGCGGTGTGCGGGGTCAGCTCGCTCGGCTTCAGCACGAACGTGTTGCCGGCCGCGAGCGCCGGAGCGACCTTCCAGGCCGTCTGGAGCAGGGGATAGTTCCAGGGGGTGATCAGCGCGCACACCCCGACCGGCTCGTACACGACCTGGCTGTCGACGCCCGGCTGACCGGTGTCGACGACCCGGCCCGTCTCGGCGGTCGCCGCACGCCCGAAGTAGCGGAAGCAGTTCGCGATGTCGTCGATGTCGTACTCGCTCTCCACCAGCCGCTTGCCGGTGTCGAGGGACTCGGCGCGGGCGAGCGCGTCCTTGTCGCGTACGAGGAGATCCGCCACCCGAAGCAGCAGGTCACCGCGGTCGGCGGGGGAGGTGGTGGGCCACGGGCCCTCGTCGAAGGCGCGCCGCGCGGCGGCGATGGCCTCCACGGTGTCCTTGGCGCCGGCCTCGTCGACGACCGCGACCAGGCTGCCGTCGGCGGGGCAGCGGATCTCACGTGTCCGGCCGTCGAGCGCGGATCGCCATGCTCCGCCGATGAAAAGTTCGGGCATGTCTTTCGTTCCTCCTGGTCAGCGCCGTACGGCAGGCGCCCTCGCGGCTGAGCACCTAACCGGAAGACCGCGTTCTATGCCCAAGAGGGGGTCAAATGTGACAGCCAACACGCCTGGTCAGGAGCATCGCCCTCGGCGAGGGGCGACAGGAGGAGGCGGTCGGGCGGCGGAATCGCCGCCCGAGGGGGCGGGCCCTTCTCGAAAGGCCCGCCCCTGCCGCCCTACGGGTGCGACAGCTGCCCGGCGCCACCCCGACGGCGTATTCGCGCCTGCGCACGCTCGGCCGCCCGTGCCTCGCGGCGGGCCCGCCGCCGTTCCCGGCGCAGCGAACGCGCCGTGCTGCTCGGGGCGGAGACCACCCCGTTGCGCTGCTTCCACACCTGGCGGGTCACCCAGACGTCCAGGACGCCCCAGGTGGCCGCGATCGTGCTCGCCACGCTGCTCAGCACCATGGGGAACGCCAGCCAGGAACCCGCGAGGGTGCACAGGACCGCCACCATCGCCTGAAGCAGTGTCACCGCGATGATGAGGACCGCGCGCACCGCCGCCGTCCGCACCGGATCGGGCAGCCGCCGCCTGCGGGCCGGCTCCTCGATCCACAACGGCCGGTAATGCACCTGCTCTTCGTCGCCACGCGCGGAGAGCCCCCGTTCTTCCACCGCGACGCCGACCCCCGTCAGGAGGCCGCGGTCCGGTGTGCGAGCGCTCCGCGCCGCCACCTCGGGCGCCGCCGCTCCGTCACCGGACGCTGCGCGCCGCTCCGCCGTGCCCATCAACTCGTCACTCCCCACCGCCGGTGGACCAACAGATCCGGATCCATGGACCCGGCCCCCCACTGGTGCCCGACTTCCTCTGGTTTACGCCGCCTGAGAGCGGCCTGCGGGATCTGTGGCCGATTCCGCCCCCGATTCCCGTACTGAAAGACGATCGAGGTCCGTCGAAGATTCCCGCGGAACGAAAAAATCCGGCCAACCGGCAGACTTCCCCGACGGGATGTCATTGGTTCAAGTGCCGGACGGCAGGCGGCAATCTCCCCCAATGAACGGACAACTCCCCCTGTCCGGTTCGCCCCTGGTGCCGTGGGCGCCCGGCCGCCCCTTCGAGATAGGTGTGAGTCGGTAGTAGGCTCACGCCGGTTTGTTGACGCACATGTGTACCCCCGGACCTGGCGGGGGTCGAGCTGGGGGAGGCCATGCGCTTTCGCGGGAAATCGATCCGCCGGAAGATCGTGGCGCTGTTGCTCGTGCCCTTGGTGGCACTGACGGGTGTCTGGACCTTCGCCACCGTGCTGACGGGTCGTGAGGCGAGCGATCTCTTCAGGGTCGCGGACATCGTCGAGCAAGTCGGCTTCCCCACCGAGGACACCATCCGTGTGCTCCAGCAGGAACGCCGCCAGACCCTCGTCTACCTCGCCGACCCCCGGTCCGACGAGGCGGTCACGGCACTCGACCGCAGCCGGGCCGCCACGGACAAGGCCGTCGAGGAGTTCCGCAAGCACGCCGGTGACGCCGACCTGCGGGACGAGATGGGCGAGTCCACCTCGCTCGGGCTGACGACGATCCTGGACGCCCTCGACACCCTGCCCTCCCTGCGGACCACCGTCGAGAGCGGCACCGTCACCGTCACCCAGGCCCTCGGCCACTACAACGAACTCGTCGACCCCTGCTTCACCCTGCTGTCCAACCTGCCCGCGCTCGACAACGTGGAGATGGACAAGCAGGGCCGCGCGCTGGTCAACGTCGGCCGCGCCCGCGAACTCCTCTCCCGCGAGGACGCGCTGCTCAGCTCGGTGCTCGTCGCGGACCGCATCACCAAGGAGGAGATCCGCGACTTCTCCGACCTGGTCGCCCAGCGCACCCTGATGTACGACATCAGCCTGCCGCAGCTGCCCACCGCCGACCGCGACCGTTTCGCCGACTACTGGAAGAACGCCAGCACCGCGCCCCTGCGTTCGGTCGAGCAGGCCGTCATCGCCTCCGACCCCGGCAGGCCCACCAAGTTCACCGCGAAGAGCTGGGACACCTCGGTCGAGCCCGTGCTCGCCGACCTCCGCGAGCTCAGCATCGAGGCGGGCGACAGCTACCAGGACCGGGTCCGGCCCCTTGCCACCAACGTCATCCTGAAGGCCGCCGTCGCCGGTGTCCTCGGCCTCTTCGCCCTGCTCGTCTCGCTCTTCATGTCCGTCCGCATCGGCCGCGTCCTCATCCGCGACCTGCGCCGGCTCCGCCAGGAGGCCCACGAGACCGCCGGGGTCCGGCTGCCCAGCGTGATGCGCCGGCTCGCCGCGGGCGAACAGGTCGACGTGGAGACCGAGGTGCCGCTCCTCGAGTACGACAAGAACGAGATCGGCGAGGTCAGCCAGGCCCTCAACACCCTGCAGCGGGCGGCCGTCGAGGCCGCTGTCAAGCAGTCCGAACTCCGCAGCGGCATCTCCGAGGTCTTCGTCAACCTCGCCCGCCGCAGCCAGGTCCTGCTGCACAAGCAGCTCACCCTCCTCGACACCATGGAACGCCGGACCGAGGACACCGACGAACTCGCCGACCTGTTCCGTCTGGACCACCTGACGACCCGTATGCGCCGCCACGCCGAGGGTCTGGTCATCCTCTCGGGCGCCGCCCCCTCCCGGCAGTGGCGCAAGCCGATCCAGCTGATGGACGTCGTCCGCGCGGCCGTCGCCGAGGTCGAGGACTACGAGCGGATCGAGGTCCGCCGGCTGCCCCGGGTCGCCGTGACCGGTCCCGCGGTCGCCGACCTCACCCACCTGGTGGCCGAACTCCTGGAGAACGCCACGGTGTTCTCGCCCCCGCACACCGCCGTCCAGGTGCACGGCGAGCGGGTCGCCAACGGCTTCACCCTGGAGATCCACGACCGAGGCCTCGGCATGTCGGCCGAGGCGCTCCTGGACGCCAACCTCAAGCTCGCCGAGACCCCTGACTTCGAACTCTCCGACACCGACCGGCTCGGGCTCTTCGTGGTCAGCCGGCTCGCCCAGCGGCAGCAGGTCCGGGTCTCCCTCCAACCCTCCCCGTACGGCGGCACGACGGCCGTGGTGTTCATCCCGGACGCCCTGCTCACCGACGACGTCCCCGACACCAACGGCATCGGCTTCCGGCTCGACCGCGCCCACCCCACCCGCGAGGCAGAGCTGGAGGAGGAGCGCAACGCGGCCCTCTCCCAGGTGCCGGTCCGGCTCCCCGGGCTCACCGCGGGCATCCTGGACGGCCCGGTGGAGCTGGAGGCACCGGTCGACCTGGAGCCCCTGGGCGGCTTCCCGGCCACCCTCGGCGACGAGGAGACCGAGCAGGGCGGGCTGTTCCGTCCCCGCCGTTCCCTCACCGGGATCACCGACGACCAGCAGTCGGCACGCGACGGCGAAGGACGGCAGGCCCCCTTCACCGACCCCGACCCGACGCTCGGCCCCGTTCCGCTGCCCCAGCGCCGGACCCCCCATCTCGTCAGCTCGCACGGCCGTTCGGTGACCGGAGCCAGGACCAGGCATCCGGAGGACGAGCCCGCTCAGGGCCGCCCGGCGGGGCCCGAGGGCACCGCGGACACCCGCCCGCTCACCGCCCTGCCCCCCGGCGGCCACGACGGCCCCGCGCTGCCCCAGCGCCGCCGTACGACCGCGTCGGGCGGCCCGGCCCCGACGACCTCGCCGTACGGCGCGGGCGAGCCCACCCCGCGCGCGGACACGACGACCGACCAGGCAGAATCAGCTCCGAGCCCGCTGCCCCGTCGTGTCCGACAGGCCAGTCTGGCACCGCAGTTGAAGGAGGGCCCCGACTGGCGTACCGAACGCGAGAGGTCCCGCCCCGAGCGGCACCAGGACCCGGCCGAGCGCGACGCAGACGAGGTACGCAGCCGTATGGCCTCGCTCCAACGTGGTTGGCAGCGTGGCCGCGAGGAGAACGCCGAGGGCGACGGCGCCCAGGGCGTCTCAGCACCACGAGGAACGACTAAGGGGGACGGTCGATGACCGCACCGAAGGCCGAGAGGACCGCGACCAGCACGTCCGGGGAGCTGAACTGGCTCCTGGACGACCTGGTGGAGCGTGTCGCCAGCATCCGCAAGGCGCTCGTGCTCTCCAGCGACGGACTGCCCACGGGCGTCTCCAAGGACCTCACCAGAGAGGACAGCGAGCACCTGGCCGCCGTCTCCTCCGGATTCCACAGCCTCGCCAAGGGCGTCGGCCGCCACTTCGAGGCGGGCAGCGTCCGGCAGACCGTCGTCGAGCTCGACGAGGCCTTCCTCTTCGTCACGGCCGCCGGTGACGGCAGCTGCCTCGCCGTCCTCGCCGACTCCGACGCCGACATCGGCCAGGTCGCCTACGAGATGACCCTCCTGGTGAAGCGCGTCGGTGTACATCTGGGATCCGCCCCGCGCACCGACGTGGCCCAGGGCGGGTAGTGGGATGGCATGAGCCGAGACGGTCAGGGAAGAAGCCACTGGTTCGATGACGAGGCCGGACCAGTGGTGCGTCCGTACGCGATGACACGCGGCCGGACCAATCACGCGATCCAGCACCGCCTCGACCTGATCGCCGTGGTCGTCACGGAACCGGACGTGGACGACCCGGAGGAGGACCACTCCCTCTCCCCTGAGCACGTCCGTATCGTCGAGCTCTGCCGCGACACCCCTCAATCGGTGGCCGAACTGGCCGCCGACCTCGACCTCCCCGTCGGGGTGGTCCGCGTCCTCGTCGGAGACCTCGTGGACGAGGAACTCGTCCACGTGACCCGCCCCGTACCGCCTGCCGAGCTGGTGGACGAGAGCATCCTGCGCGACGTCATCAACGGCCTCCGGGCGCTCTGAGCGGCGCGGAGGCGGAGCGAACACGTGACAGACACCCCTTCCAGCAGGAGAAAGACCGATGATCCTCGGGCGCTCTGAGCGCGGCACACCCCCGGTCGAGCCCGTCACGCTCAAGATCCTCGTGGCCGGCGGCTTCGGCGTGGGCAAGACGACCTGCGTCGGCGCGGTCAGCGAGATCAAGCCACTGCGCACCGAGGAGGTGCTCACCGAGGCCGGCCGCCCGGTCGACGACACCAGCGGTGTGGAGAACAAGACGACGACCACCGTCGCCATGGACTTCGGCCGCATCACCCTGCGCGAAGACCTCGTCCTGTACCTCTTCGGCACCCCCGGGCAGGACCGTTTCTGGTTCCTCTGGGACGAACTCGCCTCCGGCGCCCTCGGGGCCGTCGTCCTCGTCGACACCCGCCGCCTGGAGGACTGCTTCGCCGCCGTCGACTACTTCGAGCGGCGCTCCATACCCTTCGTGATCGGCGTCAACTGCTTCGACGAAGCCGCGCGTTACCCGGCCGAGACGGTCCGCCAGGCCCTCGACCTCGACCCCGACGTACCGGTCGTCCTGTGCGACGCCCGTCAGCGGGACTCGGTCAAGGACGTCCTCGTCGCCGTCGTCCGGCACGCGATGGCCCACGCCTCGGGGCAGCGCCAGTCCGTCACCACCTGAGGCACGGCCCGTACCCCCGCCGACAGGGGTACGGGCCGTGGCTTCATGGGCACGCGCGCGGGGAACCCCGTCCGACGCCGACGCCGTACGCGCGCGTGGGTCTCGCCGTCAGTTCGCGTCGTCCTCGTGCCAGCCGAGGCTCTTCTCCACCGCCTTGCGCCAGTTGTGGTACTCGCGGTCACGCACGGAGGCATCCATGGCGGGCGTCCACTCGACGTCCCGCTGCCAGTGCGACTTCAGCTCGTCCAGGTCGTTCCACACCCCGGTCGCGAGACCGGCGGCGTACGCGGCCCCCAGACAGGTCGTCTCCGAGACCCTGGGCCGGATCACCGGTACGCCCAGGACGTCCGCCTGGTGCTGCATCAGCAGGTTGTTCTTGGTCATACCGCCGTCGACCTTGAGCGTCGTGATGGGCACCCCGGAGTCCTGGAACATGGCGTCCACCACCTCCCGCGTCTGCCAGCTCGTCGCCTCCAGCACCGCGCGCGCGAGGTGCGCCTTCGTGACGTACCTCGTCAGCCCGGTCACGACGCCCCGCGCGTCCGAGCGCCAGTAGGGGGCGAACAGACCCGAGAACGCGGGCACGATGTACGCCCCGCCGTTGTCGTCGACGCTCGCCGCGAGGGACTCGATCTCGTCGGCGCTGCGGATGATGCCGAGCTGGTCGCGGAACCACTGGACCAGGGCGCCCGTGATCGCGATCGACCCCTCCAGGCAGTACACCGGCGCCTCCGAGCCGATCTTGTACCCCATGGTGGTGAGCAGCCCGCTCTTCGAGGGCACGGGCCGGTTCCCGGTGTTGAGCAGCAGGAAGCTCCCGGTGCCGTAGGTGTTCTTCGCCGTGCCCACGTCGTAGCAGGCCTGGCCGAACACCGCCGCCTGCTGGTCGCCGAGCGCCGAGGCGACGGGCACGCCGGCGAGGGGGCCGACCGCGGTGCCGTACACCTCGGCGGAGGACCTGATCTCCGGCAGCACCGCCTCCGGAACGTTCATCGCGGAGAGGATCGACGCGTCCCACTGGAGGGTCTCCAGGTTCATCAGCATGGTGCGTCCGGCATTGGTGACATCGGTGACGTGCCGGCCGCCGTCCGTACCACCGGTCAGGTTCCAGATCAGCCAGGAGTCGATCGTGCCGAACGCGATCTCGCCGCGCTCGGCACGTGCGCGCAGACCGGGCACGTTGTCGAGCAGCCAGGCGGCCTTCGGCCCGGAGAAGTAGCTGGCCAGGGGCAGCCCGGTCTGCTCACGGAAACGGTCCTGCCCGTCCGTGCCGCCGAGTTCGTTGCACAGCGCCGACGTGCGGGTGTCCTGCCAGACGATCGCGTTGTGCACGGGCTTGCCCGTCGCCCGGTCCCACAGGACCGTCGTCTCCCGCTGGTTGGTGATGCCGAGCGCGCTGATCTGCTCCGCCCGCAGGCCCGCCTTCGCGATGGCCCCCGCGACGACCGCCTGCACCTTCGACCAGATCTCCGTGGCGTCGTGCTCCACCCACCCCGGCTTGGGGAAGATCTGACGGTGCTCGCGCTGGTCGACGGCGACGATGGCACCGCCCTGGTCGAAGATGATGCAACGGCTCGAAGTGGTGCCCTGATCGATGGCGGCGACGTACTTCTGGGCGTTGTCCGGCATGACATCCCCTCACGTCTTGCGTCGATTCACGTCTTACGGCGGTGCGTCAGAAGGCTGCGTTGTAGACGAGGCCCGAGAGGACCCCGCCGACCAGGGGGCCGACCACCGGGATCCAGGCGTAACCCCAGTCCGAGGTGCCCTTGTTGGGGATCGGCAGGAAGGTGTGCACGATGCGCGGGCCGAGGTCACGGGCCGGGTTGATGGCGTAGCCCGTCGGGCCGCCCAGGGAGAGGCCGATGCCGACCACCAGGAACGCCACCAGCAGGACCGAGATCCCGGAGCCGTAGATCCCGGCCTCCTCGCCGGGGATCTGGCCGATGCCGATGCCCGTGTTCCGGCCGAACGCGAGGATCGGCAGCACCAGGGCGATCGTCGCGATGATCTCGGTGATCAGGTTGGCGACCGGGTTCCGGATCTCCGGGATGGTCGAGAAGATCCCGAGGGTCGGCGTCGGTTCGTCCGCCGTGCCCTCCGTGGTGCCCTCCTTGCGGACGTTCGCCTGGAACTGCGCGAGATAGACGAGGTAGGCGAGCAGGGCGCCGATCATCGCGCCGACCATCTGGCCGAGCAGATACACCCACACCTTGTCCCAGGTCTCCGTGTCGACCGCGATCCCGAGGGTCACCGCCGGGTTGAGGTGCCCGCCCGACAGGGGAGCGGCGGTGTAGGCGCCCGCCAGCACCGCGAAGCCCCAGCCGAACGCGATGACGATCCAGCCCGACGCCCTCGCCTTCGAGAACCTGAGAGTGACGGCGGCGCACACACCGGCGCCGAAGAGAATCAGGATCGCCGTACCGATGACCTCACCGACGAATATGTCTCCGTTGCTCATGGCGGCTCCTTGGCCCCGGCCCGGAGCGATCGGCCCCGGACCTCGTGACGAGCGTGCCGTCGCGGCCGCATCGCCCGTGGGGGATGGCCCGTTGCAGGCGGGGAGCCCGAGCGGCGCGGTGCACAAAGACGCCCGAATCCGGCGATGCCGACCGACACCCGGAAGTGTTCACCGGCACCCAGGGGGCGTCAAGAACATGCACAACAACGGTTGAAGGTGCCTACGGGGCGCACACGTCGGCGCGCACGGCACGCGGCATCGCACGCAGCACGGCACGACCGCCCGGTGACCGCGCACAGCGCCACAGACGATCACGCGCCCACGAACACGGACCGAACCGCCCTCACCGAACCGCCGCGATCACCGAGCCGCGATCACCGAGCCGCGATCACCAAACGGCGATCACCGAACCGCGATCACCGCCGACCCGTGCCCGAACAGGCCCTGGTTGGCGCTGATCCCCACGCGCGCCCCCTCGACCTGCCGGTCCGTCGCCTCGCCGCGCAACTGCCGGACCAGCTCGCACACCTGGGCGATCGCCTGCGCCGGGACGGCCTCCCCGAAAGAGGCCAGCCCTCCGCTGCAGTTCACCGGCACACGGCCGCCCAGCGCCGTCGCACCGTCCCGCAGCAGCTTCGCCGCCTCGCCCTCACCGCACAGCCCCAGATCCTCGTACCACTGCAACTCCAGTGCGGTGGACAGGTCGTAGACCTCGGCGAACGAGAGATCCCCGGGCCCGATCCCCGCCTCCTCGTACGCCGCCCGCGCGATCGACGCCCGGAACGTCTCGTCCGGCGGCGCCACCGCGACCGCCGAGTCCGTGGCGATGTCCGGCAGATCCAGCACCGTGTTGGGGTAGCGGGGCGTCACCGTGGACACCGCCCGTATCCGCACCGGCTCGGCCACCCCGTGCCGCCGCGCGAACTCCATGCTGGACAGCACCAGCGCCGCACCCCCGTCCGAGGTCGCGCAGATGTCCAGCAGCCGCAGCGGATCGGCGACGACGGCCGAGGCCGCGACCTCCTCCGCGGTGACCCGCTTGCGATAGCGCGCGTACGGATTGAGCGCCCCCGCCACCGAGTTCTTCACCTTGACCCGCGCGAAGTCCTCCGTCGTGTCCCCGTGCACCGCCATCCGCCGCCGCGCGTACAGCGCGAAGTACGTCGGATTGGTGGCACCGAGGACCCGGAACCGCAACCAGTCCGGATCGTCCGCGCGGTCCCCGCCCGCCGGCCGGAAGAAGCCCTTCGGAGCCGAGTCCGCGCCCACCACCAGCACCACGTCCGCGAGGCCCGCGAGGATCTGGGCCCGCGCGGTGCCGACCGCCTGCGCCCCGGACGCGCAGGCCGCGTACACGCTCGTGACCCGGGCCCCCTGCCAGCCCAGCGCCTTGGCGAAGGTCGCCCCCGCCACATAGCCCGGATAACCGCCCCGTACCGTGTCCGCGCCGACGATCGAGCCGACATCCCGCCAGTCGAGGCCCGCGTCGGCCAGCGCCGCGCGCGCGGCCACCGTCCCGTACTCGACGAAACTCCTGCCCCACTTGCCCCACGGGTGCATGCCCGCGCCGAGCACCGCCACCTCGCCCGTCATGCCGTCACCCCCGTCGGCCGCCACCGCCAGGTCGTCCAGACCGTCTCCGCGTCCTCGTTCAGCACCCCGGGGACGACCTCCACCTCCATCCCCACCGCCAGATCGGCGACGGTGACCCCGGGAACCGCCTGTCCCAGCACCACGAGACGTTCTTCGGCCAGTTCCACAGCGATCAACGCGTACGGCTCCCACGGAAGTTCCGGATCGGACACGTAGGGTGACGGAGGCCGGTACCGGCCGTCCGTGTACGACCACACCCGCCCCCGGCGCGACAGCGGTACCTCGCGCAGCTCACCCCCCGGACAGCCCGGATTGCGACAGAAGGCGTCCTCGCGGGGGAAGAACACCGAGGCGCACGCGGCACAGCGTGTGCCGAGCAGCCGGAACTCCTCGCCCTCCCCGGTGAACCAGCCCGCGACCACAGGCGTGCGACTCCGCGACAAAGCCCCTCCCGGCGTACGGATCTGATGAACCGTCAGAAAGTCTGGCACGGGCATCCGGAATTGGGCAGGCTCTTCGGCGAACCAACGAGCCCCTCCCGGCGTCGCTGTATCGGGAGGGCCGGCCGGGGCCCACGGGGGTGGTTCCGGCCGGCCCTCACCCGTGCGGGCGGGCCCCACGGCGTTGCGCGTACAGCCGCCCCGACGAGACGACCAGCAGATGATCGGATACAGTCCGCCGCGTGTCCGCTAATCAACACCCACCCGCCAACTTCGCACCGGACTCGCACTGTTCGAGCTGCGGAGCGCCCTACGGAGAGGGCGTTTCCGGCTGGCCCCGCACCTGCGAGGCCTGCCACTCAGTGGCCTACCGCAATCCGCTCCCCGTCGCGGTGGCCCTCCAGCCCGTGTACGACACCCAGGGCACCGCCCTCGTGGTGATCACACGGACCATCGCCCCCGCGCGCGGGGGCACCGCCCTGCCCGGCGGCTTCATCGACCACCGAGAGGACTGGCGCCACGCCGTCGCCCGTGAACTCAAGGAGGAGACGGGTATCTGCGTGGCCGACCGCGACGTACGCCTCGCCGACGCCATGAGCTCGCCCGCCGGTCATCTCCTGCTCTTCGGGCTCCTCCCGGAGCGCCCGGCCGCCGGCCTCCCGGCGCCCGTCGCCACCGACGAGACGGAGGGCTGGCACCTGCTGCGCAGACCCACCGAACTCGCCTTCCCCCTGCACACCCTGGCCGTCCAGGCGTTCTTCGACGGCCGCTACATCTGAGCCGAAGCCACGCCTGAGCCACCACCGGGCTCACCCCTGGTCGAGCCCGCGCACCTTCACGGGATACGCGGGCTCGACCGGACCCTCGTCCCCCTCCCGCTCCACGACCAGCCGCGACCCCTCCCAACGCGCCGTGTACCGCTCGACCTCAGGCTCGTCCCAGCCGTCCCCGGCGTCCGGCACCACGAGCCCGCCCCCCGTCCGCCCGCGCGCGGGTGCCCACACCTCCAGTTCCAGGCCGCCGTCGGCGCCCCGGACCGGCACCACGGCACCCGCGCGCGCGAGTACCGGCACACGCGACAGCGGCGCGTCCAGCAGCACCTGTCCCGGCCCCTGGTACGCCCGCCCCGTCACCGTGTCGTACCAACGGCCGCGAGGCAGCCGCACCGCACGCCGCTCCACGCCCGGCTCCAGCACCGGCGCCACCAGCAGACCGTCCCCCAGGAGAAACGCGTCCTCACAGTCGCGCAGCGCCCGGTCCTCCGGCGCGCTCCACCACAACGGACGCACATACGGCGCCCCCGTACGACGCGCCACGTGGGCCAGCGTCATGAAGTAGGGCGACAGCCGCCGCCGCTCGACGAGCGCGACGCGCGCGTGCTCGACGATCTCGTCCCCGAACTCCCACGGCTCGCGCCGCCCCGCCCGCAGACTCGCGTGCGTACGGAACAGCGGCAGATACGCGCCGAGCTGGAACCACCGCAGATACAGCTCCGGCGAGGGACTCCCGTCGAACCCGCCCACGTCCGGCCCCGAGTACGGCACCCCGCACAGCCCCAGCCCCAGCACCAGAGCGAGCGACGCCCGCAGCCCCGGCCAGCCCGTCGCCACGTCCCCGGACCACGTCCCGCCGTAGCGCTGCATCCCGGCCCACCCGGAGCGCGAGAACACGAACGGCCGCTCCTCGGGCACCAGCTCACGCAGCGCCTCGTACCCCGCGCGGGCCATGCAGAGCGCGTACACGTTGTGCGCCTCGCGATGATCACCGCCCCGGCCCTCCAGATCGTGCCGGACCGAGCGGGGCAGCGTGTTCTCCCCGAACGCCGTGAACGACGTCGGCTCGTTCATGTCGTGCCAGAACCCCGCGAAGCCCTGCGCCAGCCGCTCCTTGTAGAGACCACCCCACCACGCGCGCGTACGCGCACGCGTGAAGTCCGGGAAGACCGACTCCCCGGGCCACACGAGCCCCTCCGCGACCTTCCCGGTGGCATCGCGCACGAACGCGTCCTCGGCCGTCCCGCTGTCGTACACCACGTCGCCCGGCCGCGCACCGACCGCCGCGTCCACGATCGACACCAGCCGGATGCCCTCCCGCCGCAACTCGTCGGCGAGCACCGGCAGCTTCGGGAAGTTCTCCGTGTCGACCGTGAAGACCTGGTGGGCGTCGTAGTGGTCGATGTCCAGATGGACCGCGTCGAGCGGCAGTCCGTGCTCCCGGTAGCCCGCGACGATCCGCCGCACCTCCTGCTCGCTCCCGAAGCCCCAGCGCGCGTGATGATGGCCCAACGCCCACGCCGGCGGCAGCGCCGGAGCCCCCGTCAGCGCGGCCCAGGCGTGCAGCACGCGCGCGGGCGTGCCCACTATCACCCAGCAGCGCAGGGGCCCGCCGTCCATCCGCAGCTCCGACGTCCCGGCCCGGTCGTGCCCGGACCCTGCGCCCTCCTCGCCCTCCCGCAGCGTCACCGTGCCGTCCCAGGTGGTGTCGTGGAACACCAGATGCGTGGCCGCGTCCGCCACCACCATCTGCACCGGCATCGTGATGTACAGCGGGTCGTCGCCCGGTGCGAACGGCCCACCGGGGTCCGTGTTCCACAGCCGATACGTTCCGCCCCGCAGCCGGGGACCCGACGCCCGTCCGCCCAGACCGAAGAACCGCGCGTCGGCCGCCACCTCCGACCGTTGCACCCACCGCGCCCGGCCCCCACCCACCGGCTCCCACCACCGGGGCGGCAGGTCACGCCGCAGGACCACTCCACCGGGCGTACGCACCTCCACGGCGCCCAGCCGCGACACCACGACCGTGACGCGCTCGGACACGACCCGCCAGGCGCCGTCCTTGTCCGGCTCCAGCACGGCCCGCGGATCCGGCTCCGGACACCGGCCCGCCAGCGCGTACGACGGCTCGGGGCCCGCTCCGTCCCAGCCCCAGAAGACCGCGCCGTGCACATCGACGGTGACCCGCAGCTCGGACCTGCTGAATCGGACGACCCCGCCGCCGGGCCCAGGCTCCACACCCACCACCGACCCCGGCACCCTGGCACGCTCGGCACCCCGCGCCGGCAGAGCGGCCGCGTCGGCACGCCTCCTGCGCCATGCGGCCCGCACGGTGCGCAGCCCTTGCGCCACCCCCGCCGAACCGATCGTTTTCACCGAACGCACCAGGTCACGACCGTTCATGACGCTCACCATGCCATCCACCGGACGATTCGTGTGAACCGTTCAACTTCCGTTCACCCACCGTGCCGTCACATGTTCACGTCGCCGTCCGGCAGCGAATCACCCTGGTGCGGAAGTCGATCACATGGCATCGTCCGTGTCAGCCGCGTGACGCGCACAGCCCTGCCCGTGCGTGCCCGACGCACACCATGCGCACAGTCCCGGGAGCCGCCCCATGACCTCAACGAACCCCTCGCCGCTCTGGCAACCCGACGCGGACCGCATCGCCCGGGCCCGGATCACCGCGTTCCAGTCCTGGGCGGCCGAACACCACGGAGCCCCCGCCGAGGGCGGATACCCGGCCCTGCACCGCTGGTCCGTCGACGAGCTCGAGACATTCTGGACAGCCGTCACCGAATGGTTCGACGTACGGTTCTCCACCCCCTACACGCGCGTGCTCGGCGACCGCACCATGCCCGGCGCCGCGTGGTTCCCCGGCGCCACCCTCAACTACGCCGAACACGCCCTGCGCGCAGCCGACGCCCGCGCCGACGAACCGGCCCTGCTCCACGTCGACGAGACCCACGAACTCCGCCCCGTGACCTGGGCGGAGCTGCGCCGCCAGGTCGGCTCCCTCGCCGCCGAGCTGCGCGCCCTCGGCGTACGCCCGGGCGACCGCGTCAGCGGCTACCTCCCGAACATCCCGCAGGCCGTCGTCGCCCTCCTCGCCACGGCCGCCGTGGGCGGCGTCTGGACCTCCTGCGCACCGGACTTCGGCGCCCGCAGCGTCCTCGACCGCTTCCAGCAGGTCGAGCCCGTCGTCCTGTTCACCGTCGACGGCTACCGCTACGGCGGCAAGGAACACGACCGCCGCGACGTCGTCGCCGAACTCCGCCGCGAACTGCCCACCCTGCGCGCCGTGGTCCACATCCCCGTCCTCGGCACCGACGCCCCCGAGGGCGCCCTGGAATGGTCCGCCCTGACCTCCGCGGACGTGGCACCCACCTTCGAACAGGTTCCGTTCGACCACCCCCTGTGGGTGCTCTACTCCTCCGGCACCACCGGCCTGCCCAAAGCCCTCGTCCAGTCCCAGGGCGGCATTCTGGTCGAACACCTCAAACAGCTCGGCCTGCACTGCGACCTCGGCCCCGAGGACCGCTTCTTCTGGTACACCTCCACCGGCTGGATGATGTGGAACTTCCTCGTCTCCGGCCTCCTCACCGGCACCACCGTCGTCCTGTACGACGGCAGCCCCGGCTACCCCGACACGGGCGCCCAGTGGAGCATCGCCGAACGCACCGGCGCCACCCTCTTCGGCACCTCCGCCGCCTACGTGATGGCCTGCGGCAAGGCCGGCGTCCGCCCCGGCCGGGACTACGACCTCTCCCGTGTCCAGTGCGTCGGCACCACCGGCTCCCCGCTCCCGCCCGACGGCTTCCGCTGGCTCCACGAGGAGGTCCGCGAGGACCTCTGGATCGCCTCCGTCAGCGGCGGCACCGACGTGTGCTCCTGCTTCGCGGGAGCCGTCCCCACCCTCCCCGTCCACATCGGCGAACTCCAGGCCCCCTGCCTCGGCACCGACCTGCAGTCCTGGGACCCCAGCGGCAAACCCCTCGTCGACGAGGTCGGCGAACTCGTCGTCACCAACCCCATGCCGTCCATGCCGATCAGCTTCTGGAACGACCCCGACGGCACCCGCTACCACGACAGCTACTTCGACACCTACCCCGGCGTCTGGCGCCACGGCGACTGGATCACCCTCACCTCCCGGGGCTCCGTCGTGATCCACGGCCGCTCCGACTCCACCCTCAACCGCCAGGGCGTCCGCATGGGATCGGCCGACATCTACGAGGCCGTCGAACGCCTCCCCGAGATCAAGGAGTCCCTCGTCGTCGGCATCGAACAGCCCGACGGCGGCTACTGGATGCCCCTCTTCGTCCAACTCGCCCCGGGGGCAACCCTCGACGAGGCCCTCCTCGCCCGCATCAAACGCACCATCCGCGAACAGCTCTCACCCCGCCACGTCCCCGACGAGGTCATCGAGGTCCCCGGCGTCCCGCACACCCTCACCGGCAAACGCATCGAGGTCCCCGTCAAGCGCCTCCTCCAGGGCACCCCACTGGAAAAGGCGGTCAACCCCGGCTCCATCGACAACCTCGACCTCCTGCGCTTCTACGAGGACCTGGCCCGCCGACGCCCCTGACCCCGCTCGCGACCGCGTTGTCAGTGCCCTCGATTACTGTGAGTGAGCATTGATCGACCGTTCGCACAGGGGGAAGACATGGCACACACCAGCCACCAGAGCATGCGCCGCGTCCTGCGCCGCGAGATCGCGGGCACCATCGGCCTGCTGGCCGACGAGCACGACTTCACCGCGATGCGCCGCTACCGCAGCTTCGCCTTCGACGACCACACGACCTACCTCCGACAGGTGGAAGCCCTGCTCCGGACCCTCTCCGCACAGGGCAACCACACCACGGTCGCCCTCTTCGACCCCGAGGAGTACGCCGAGTTCTGCGCCGACACCGGCCTCGAACCCGACACCCCCTCCAGCCGCACCCGCTTCACAGCGGAGCTGGCCGCGACGGGCGCCGCCGTCCCGTACGAAGGACAGCCCCTCGCCGAGCTCGTTCCCGACCTCATCGACGAAGCCGTCCGCCTCGCCACCTGGGAGTACGCCACCACACGCCTCGCCCAGATCGGCGACTGCGCCTCCTGCGGCGAGGACATCGGACGCGCGGCCTTCTCCCGCGCCATGCACCTGCTCAAGCGCATCCTCGACACCGCGGGCCCGGGCGAACGCCACCTGGTCTGCAGCGTCTCTGCCGAACCCCAGGCACTGGCCGCCGTCCTCCACGTCGACCAGAGCACCGAAGGAGCCACCCGGCTCGACGAGGCCGAAGCCCTGGAGTTCGCCACCGTCCTCGCCCTCGGCCTCGCCACCCGGAGCCCCGGCGGACTCGTCATGCGCACCACCGCCCCGGACCGGACCGACCGCGTCTACGGCTGGCGCCTGTGCGGCGACGACCTCGCGCCCCTCACCGCGGGAGAGGTCTTCGACGCCTACTGCACCGACATGGAATCCGGAGACCTCGTCTCCCCGGAGTCCGGCGTCGACTACTGCACCCCACCCGACCTCGGCGACGACCTCGGCAGGGGAGGCCCGACCCCGCACGGCCACACCCACTGAACGGGCGAGGGGCGCCCCACCCAAGGTGGAGCGCCCCTCGACGCCGACCGAATCCTCCCGGGCTACTCGCCCGACAGCACCGCCTGCGCGGCGCCACGCGCCTCCTCGGCCGTGTCCGCCGCTCGCGCGGCGGCCGCCGCCCGCTCGCACTGCGCCAGCGTGTATTTCGCCAAGGTCGCCCGCACATACGGAATCGACGCTGCGCCCATGGACAGGGAGGTGACACCCAGACCGGTCAGCACACAAGCGAGCAGCGGATCCGACGCCGCCTCGCCGCAGACACCACAGCTCTTGCCCTCGGCCTTCGCCGCCTCGGCGGACAGCGCGACGAGGTCGAGCAGCGCCGGCTGCCACGGGTCCTGGAGCCGCGACACCGCCCCCACCTGCCGGTCGGCCGCGAACGTGTACTGCGCGAGGTCGTTCGTCCCCAGGGAGAGGAACTCCACCTCCCGCAGGATCGACCGCGCCCGCAGCGCCGCCGACGGGATCTCCACCATGGCACCGAACTTGGCCCGCAGCCCCGCCTCGCGACACGCGTCGGCGAACGCCTTGGCGTCCGTGCGGTCCGCGACCATCGGTGCCATGACCTCGAGATGGACCGGCAGACCCTCGGCGGCCTTCGCGAGCGCCGTCAACTGCGTCCGCAACACCTCGGGGTGATCGAGAAGCGTCCGCAGCCCACGCACACCGAGCGCCGGGTTCGGCTCGTCGGCCGGGGTGAGGAACTCCAGCGGCTTGTCGGCGCCGGCGTCCAGCACCCGCACGACCACCCGCCCCTCGGGGAAGGCCTCCAGCACCTTGCGATACGCCTCGACCTGCTTCTCCTCGGACGGCGCCGCCTTGCTGTCGTCCAGGAAGAGGAACTCGGTCCGGAACAGCCCGACCCCCTCGGCCCCGGCTTCCACGGCCGCCGGCACATCAGCGGGGCCGCCCACGTTGGCCAGCAACGGAACCCGGTGCCCGTCGGAGGTCGCACCGGGCCCGCTCGACGCGGCCAGCGCGGCCTTCCGCGCCGCCGCGGCGGCCTCCAGCTCGGCCTTCTTCTCCGCACTCGGGTTCACGAAGATCTCACCGGTACTGCCGTCCACGGCGATCACGGTGCCCTCGGCGAGCTCCCCGGCCCCCGGCAGCGCCACCACGGCCGGCACCCCGAGCGCCCGCGCCAGGATCGCACTGTGACTGGTCGGCCCGCCCTCCTCGGTGACGAAACCGAGGACGAGCGTCGGGTCGAGCAGCGCCGTGTCCGCGGGCGCCAGGTCACGGGCGATGAGGACGTACGGCTCGTCGCTGTCCGGTACTCCCGGCATCGGAACCCCGAGCAGCCGGGCGACGATACGATTCCGCACATCGTCGAGGTCCGCCACGCGACCCGCGAGGTACTCGCCGGCCCCGGCCAGCAGCGCCCGGTACGCGGCGAAGGCGTCATAGACGCCACGCTCCGCCGTGCTCCCCACGGCGATACGTCGCTCCACATCCGCCATCAGCTCCGGGTCCTGGGCCATCAGCGCCTGGGCCTCCAGAACGGCCTGCGCCTCGCCACCGGCCAGATTGCCGCGCGCGATCAGATCGGCGGCCACGGCGTCCACGGCCTTACGGGCTCGTCCCTGCTCGCGCTCCGCTTCCTCCGCCGGAATCTGCTTTGCGGGCGGCTCCAGCACCGCCGTTCCCATGTGCCGAACCTCGCCGATCGCCACACCGTGGCTCACACCGACGCCTCGCAGCGTTGACTCCATCTCACCTGTCTCCGTTAGTGCGACGGTTTTCGCCGCCGCGGTGGTTGTGGAACTCGGGGTCCGGTACGGCCTCTGGCCTCATCGCCAGCCGAAGAGGGTGTCGCCGGCCTTCACCTCGCCGTCCTCGCGGAGCTCGGCGAGGGAGTCGGCCGTGGCTTCCAGGGCCACCACGGGGCAGACCGGCGACTTGCCCGCGGCCTCAACGGCGGCGGGGTTCCAGCGCACCACGGCCTGACCCCGTCGCACGGTGTCGCCCTTGTTCACGAGCAGCTCGAACCCCTCACCGTTGAGCTGCACGGTGTCGATCCCGAGATGAGTCAGCACGCCGTGCCCCTCGCCGTCCACCACGACGAACGCGTGCGGGTGCAGGGAGATGATGACCCCGTCGACGGGAGCGACGGCCTCTCCTGCCTCACGCTCGGGGTCGATCGCCGTGCCGGGGCCGACCATCGCCCCCGAGAAGACGGGATCCGGTACGGCGGCCAGTCCGATGGCGCGTCCGGCGAGAGGGGACGTCACGGTGGTCATGGGAAGCCTCCCAGGTGGAGATCTATGAGGACACCGTCCCCGCTTGTCCCGGGGGCGGCGCTCTGAGCAGCAGGGTAGTCAGTTGAAGTACCCGATCCGCACGATAGCTTCGCATGAGAGGTCTAGACCACCCCTCGAAGCGATTTGCACGGGCTCCGCGGCCCGTTGTAGAGTCTTAGACCTGCCTCGGGGCGAGCGGCACTGTGTGTCCGACCCCGGCAAAACCGAACTCGTTCAGATGGTTCAGATCCTATCCTGGGATCATTTTCTGCATGCCTGCAGGATGGTGGTCAGGGGGCCGGAAAAACACTGATAGAGTTTGGAACACCGAAGGGAAGCGCCCGGAGAAAAGCCCAGGAAATTACTTGGGTGAGTACAAAGGAAGCGTCCGTTCCTTGAGAACTCAACAGCGTGCCAAAAATCAACGCCAGATATGTTGATACCCCGTCTCCAGCATCTGCTGGGACGAGGTTCCTTTGAAACAAACACAGCGAGGATGCTGTGAACCATCGGATTATTCCTCCGGTGGTTCCGCTCTCGTGGTGTCGACCCGATCACGGGTAAACATTCACGGAGAGTTTGATCCTGGCTCAGGACGAACGCTGGCGGCGTGCTTAACACATGCAAGTCGAACGATGAACCACTTCGGTGGGGATTAGTGGCGAACGGGTGAGTAACACGTGGGCAATCTGCCCTTCACTCTGGGACAAGCCCTGGAAACGGGGTCTAATACCGGATACGACACTCTCGGGCATCCGATGAGTGTGGAAAGCTCCGGCGGTGAAGGATGAGCCCGCGGCCTATCAGCTTGTTGGTGAGGTAACGGCTCACCAAGGCGACGACGGGTAGCCGGCCTGAGAGGGCGACCGGCCACACTGGGACTGAGACACGGCCCAGACTCCTACGGGAGGCAGCAGTGGGGAATATTGCACAATGGGCGAAAGCCTGATGCAGCGACGCCGCGTGAGGGATGACGGCCTTCGGGTTGTAAACCTCTTTCAGCAGGGAAGAAGCGAAAGTGACGGTACCTGCAGAAGAAGCGCCGGCTAACTACGTGCCAGCAGCCGCGGTAATACGTAGGGCGCGAGCGTTGTCCGGAATTATTGGGCGTAAAGAGCTCGTAGGCGGTCTGTCGCGTCGGATGTGAAAGCCCGGGGCTTAACCCCGGGTCTGCATTCGATACGGGCAGACTAGAGTGTGGTAGGGGAGATCGGAATTCCTGGTGTAGCGGTGAAATGCGCAGATATCAGGAGGAACACCGGTGGCGAAGGCGGATCTCTGGGCCATTACTGACGCTGAGGAGCGAAAGCGTGGGGAGCGAACAGGATTAGATACCCTGGTAGTCCACGCCGTAAACGGTGGGAACTAGGTGTTGGCGACATTCCACGTCGTCGGTGCCGCAGCTAACGCATTAAGTTCCCCGCCTGGGGAGTACGGCCGCAAGGCTAAAACTCAAAGGAATTGACGGGGGCCCGCACAAGCAGCGGAGCATGTGGCTTAATTCGACGCAACGCGAAGAACCTTACCAAGGCTTGACATACACCGGAAACGGCCAGAGATGGTCGCCCCCTTGTGGTCGGTGTACAGGTGGTGCATGGCTGTCGTCAGCTCGTGTCGTGAGATGTTGGGTTAAGTCCCGCAACGAGCGCAACCCTTGTTCTGTGTTGCCAGCATGCCCTTCGGGGTGATGGGGACTCACAGGAGACTGCCGGGGTCAACTCGGAGGAAGGTGGGGACGACGTCAAGTCATCATGCCCCTTATGTCTTGGGCTGCACACGTGCTACAATGGCAGGTACAATGAGCTGCGATGCCGTGAGGCGGAGCGAATCTCAAAAAGCCTGTCTCAGTTCGGATTGGGGTCTGCAACTCGACCCCATGAAGTCGGAGTTGCTAGTAATCGCAGATCAGCAGTGCTGCGGTGAATACGTTCCCGGGCCTTGTACACACCGCCCGTCACGTCACGAAAGTCGGTAACACCCGAAGCCGGTGGCCCAACCCGTAAGGGAGGGAGCTGTCGAAGGTGGGACTGGCGATTGGGACGAAGTCGTAACAAGGTAGCCGTACCGGAAGGTGCGGCTGGATCACCTCCTTTCTAAGGAGCATCTAGATCTCGCAAGAGATCCAGGGCCACAACGTCGGCGAACGTCCGACGGTGGTTGCTCATGGGTGGAACGTTGATTATTCGGCCGGTTTCACGGGCCGGAGGCTGTTAGTACTGCTCGCAAGAGCGTGGAAAACATGATCTCCGGACGGGACCCGGTCGGGCACGCTGTTGGGTGTCTGAGGGAATGAACTTCCTTCAGTGCCGGCCCCAGTGCACTCGAACCGCTGGTTCGGGGTGATGGGTGGTTGGTCGTTGTTTGAGAACTGCACAGTGGACGCGAGCATCTGTGGCCAAGTTTTTAAGGGCGCACGGTGGATGCCTTGGCACCAGGAACCGATGAAGGACGTGGGAGGCCACGATAGGCCCCGGGGAGTCGTCAACCAGGCTTTGATCCGGGGGTGTCCGAATGGGGAAACCCGGCAGTCGTCATGGGCTGTCACCCGCTGCTGAACACATAGGCAGTGTGGAGGGAACGCGGGGAAGTGAAACATCTCAGTACCCGCAGGAAGAGAAAACAACCGTGATTCCGGGAGTAGTGGCGAGCGAAACTGGATGAGGCCAAACCGTATGCGTGTGAGACCCGGCAGGGGTTGCGTATACGGGGTTGTGGGATCTCTCTTCTGTTGTCTGCCGGCAACAGGACGAGTCAGAAACCGTTGATGTAGGCGAAGGACATGCGAAAGGTCCGGCGTAGAGGGTAAGACCCCCGTAGCTGAAACGTCAACGGCTCGTTTGAGAGACACCCAAGTAGCACGGGGCCCGAGAAATCCCGTGTGAATCTGGCGGGACCACCCGCTAAGCCTAAATATTCCCTGGTGACCGATAGCGGATAGTACCGTGAGGGAATGGTGAAAAGTACCGCGGGAGCGGAGTGAAATAGTACCTGAAACCGTGTGCCTACAAGCCGTGGGAGCGTCGGACATCAAGCTTGCTTGGTGTCTCGTGACTGCGTGCCTTTTGAAGAATGAGCCTGCGAGTTTGCGGTGTGTTGCGAGGTTAACCCGGGTGGGGTAGCCGTAGCGAAAGCGAGTCCGAACAGGGCGGTTTTAGTAGCACGCTCAAGACCCGAAGCGGAGTGATCTAGCCATGGGCAGGTTGAAGCGGAGGTAAGACTTCGTGGAGGACCGAACCCACCAGGGTTGAAAACCTGGGGGATGACCTGTGGTTAGGGGTGAAAGGCCAATCAAACTCCGTGATAGCTGGTTCTCCCCGAAATGCATTTAGGTGCAGCGTCGTGTGTTTCTTGCCGGAGGTAGAGCACTGGATAGGCGATGGGCCCTACCGGGTTACTGACCTTAGCCAAACTCCGAATGCCGGTAAGTGAGAGCGCGGCAGTGAGACTGTGGGGGATAAGCTCCATGGTCGAGAGGGAAACAGCCCAGAGCATCGACTAAGGCCCCTAAGCGTACGCTAAGTGGGAAAGGATGTGGAGTCGCAGAGACAACCAGGAGGTTGGCTTAGAAGCAGCCACCCTTGAAAGAGTGCGTAATAGCTCACTGGTCTAGTGATTCCGCGCCGACAATGTAGCGGGGCTCAAGCGTACCGCCGAAGTCGTGTCATTCCAGCATGAGGGCCAACGCCCGCTGGGATGGGTAGGGGAGCGTCGTGTGCCGGGTGAAGCAGCCGCGGAAGCGAGTTGTGGACGGTTCACGAGTGAGAATGCAGGCATGAGTAGCGATACAAACGTGAGAAACGTTTGCGCCGATTGACCAAGGGTTCCTGGGTCAAGCTGATCTGCCCAGGGTAAGTCGGGACCTAAGGCGAGGCCGACAGGCGTAGTCGATGGATAACCGGTTGATATTCCGGTACCCGCTGTGAAGCGTCAAACATTGAACCAGGCGATGCTAAGTCCGTGAAGCCGCCCCGGATCCTTCGGGTGAAGGGGAGTGGTGGAGCCGACGAACCAGACTTGCAGTAGGTGAGTGATGGGGTGACGCAGGAAGGTAGTCCATCCCGGGCGGTGGTTGTCCCGGGGTAAGGGTGTAGGACGGTGTGTAGGTAAATCCGCACGCCATTAAGTCTGAGACCTGATGCCGAGCCGATTGTGGTGAAGTGGATGATCCTATGCTGTCGAGAAAAGCCTCTAGCGAGTTTCATGGCGGCCCGTACCCTAAACCGACTCAGGTGGTCTGGTAGAGAATACCGAGGCGTTCGGGTGAACTATGGTTAAGGAACTCGGCAAAATGCCCCCGTAACTTCGGGAGAAGGGGGGCCACACCTGGTGATCCGATTTACTCGGTGAGCTGGGGGTGGCCGCAGAGACCAGCGAGAAGCGACTGTTTACTAAAAACACAGGTCCGTGCGAAGCCGTAAGGCGATGTATACGGACTGACGCCTGCCCGGTGCTGGAACGTTAAGGGGACCGGTTAGTCACTCTTCGGGGTGGCGAAGCTGAGAACTTAAGCGCCAGTAAACGGCGGTGGTAACTATAACCATCCTAAGGTAGCGAAATTCCTTGTCGGGTAAGTTCCGACCTGCACGAATGGCGTAACGACTTCTCGACTGTCTCAACCATAGGCCCGGTGAAATTGCACTACGAGTAAAGATGCTCGTTTCGCGCAGCAGGACGGAAAGACCCCGGGACCTTTACTACAGTTTGATATTGGTGTTCGGTTCGGCTTGTGTAGGATAGCTGGGAGACTGTGAAGCTCGGACGCCAGTTCGGGTGGAGTCGTCGTTGAAATACCAGTCTGGTCGTGCTGGATGTCTAACCCGGGTCCGTGATCCGGATCGGGGACAGTGTCTGATGGGTAGTTTAACTGGGGCGGTTGCCTCCCAAAGGGTAACGGAGGCGCCCAAAGGTTCCCTCAGCCTGGTTGGCAATCAGGTGGTGAGTGTAAGTGCACAAGGGAGCTTGACTGTGAGACCGACGGGTCGAGCAGGGACGAAAGTCGGGACTAGTGATCCGGCGGTGGCTTGTGGAAGCGCCGTCGCTCAACGGATAAAAGGTACCCCGGGGATAACAGGCTGATCTTCCCCAAGAGTCCATATCGACGGGATGGTTTGGCACCTCGATGTCGGCTCGTCGCATCCTGGGGCTGGAGTCGGTCCCAAGGGTTGGGCTGTTCGCCCATTAAAGCGGTACGCGAGCTGGGTTTAGAACGTCGTGAGACAGTTCGGTCCCTATCCGCTGCGCGCGCAGGAATATTGAGAAGGGCTGTCCCTAGTACGAGAGGACCGGGACGGACGAACCTCTGGTGTGCCAGTTGTTCTGCCAAGGGCATGGCTGGTTGGCTACGTTCGGGAGGGATAACCGCTGAAAGCATCTAAGCGGGAAGCCTGCTTCGAGATGAGTATTCCCACCCACTTGATGGGGTAAGGCTCCCAGTAGACGACTGGGTTGATAGGCCAGATATGGAAGCCTGGTAACGGGTGGAGTTGACTGGTACTAATAGGCCGAGGGCTTGTCCTCAGTTGCTCGCGTCCACTGTGTTGGTTCTGAAACCACGAACAACCCCATGCCTCATGGTCACGAGGGATGGTGCGGTATTCATAGTTTCATAGTGTTTCGGTGGTCATAGCGTGAGGGAAACGCCCGGTTACATTCCGAACCCGGAAGCTAAGCCTTACAGCGCCGATGGTACTGCAGGGGGGACCCTGTGGGAGAGTAGGACGCCGCCGAACTCCTTTTAGAGCTCTGGCTCTTGGGCACACAAGCCCAGGAGCCAGAGCTTTTTTTCGTTGAGGTAGGGTCAGGGGGCATCGTTGGCTCATTTTCTCCCAGGAGGCACCCGGGTGGAGGTCCAGGAGACACGGGTCCAGACGGACCGGGTCCTCACCATCCCGAACATCCTCAGCATGGCGCGGCTCGTTGGCGTTCCCGTCTTCCTGTGGCTGATTCTCTGGCCCGAGTTCGGAGGCCCCAAGGTCGACGGCTGGGCGTTCCTGGTGATCGCTCTCAGCGGCGTCAGCGACTACCTGGACGGCATGCTGGCCCGACGCTGGAACCAGATCAGCAGCCTGGGCCGGCTTCTGGATCCCGCGGCGGACAGGTTGTACATTCTGTCCACTCTGGTGGGACTCACCTGGCGCGAGATTCTGCCATTGTGGTTGACCGCTGTACTGCTCCTGCGTGAGCTGGTCCTGCTGGTGATGGTGGGCATCCTCAGACGGCACGGCTATCCGCCACCCCAGGTGAACTTCCTCGGCAAGGCGGCTACGTTCAACCTGATGTATGCCTTCCCGTTGCTGTTGCTCAGTGACGGAAGCGGATGGACCTCGTCACTCGCTGCTATTTTCGGATGGGCGTTCGCAGGATGGGGTACAACGCTGTACTGGTGGGCAGGGATCCTCTACGTGGTTCAGGTCCGCCGACTCGTCAGTGCGGACGCCATGGCCGATTGAGCCCGCCCAGTGGGCGCCCGTTAGCGGCTCGATGGCCCGCTTCGGAAAAGTGCGGGACAATCTGGACGGGTGAAGTCGGCTAGACCGTCTCTTCAAGGAGGACGCTTCCGACATGAAGGCCGTCGTGATGGCCGGAGGCGAAGGCACACGCCTTCGCCCCATGACCTCGAGCATGCCCAAACCGCTCCTGCCCGTGGCGAACCGCCCGATCATGGAGCACGTACTGCGGCTGCTCAAAAGGCATGGGCTCAACGAGACCGTCGTTACTGTCCAGTTCTTGGCGTCACTCGTCAAGAACTACTTCGGGGACGGCGAGGAGCTCGGGATGGAGCTCACCTATGCCAACGAGGAGAAGCCACTCGGTACCGCCGGGAGCGTCAAGAACGCCGAGGAGGCGCTGAAGGACGATGCCTTCCTCGTCATCTCCGGCGATGCCCTCACCGACTTCGACCTCACCGAGCTCATCAATTTCCACAAGGAAAAGGGCGCACTGGTCACCGTCTGTCTGACTCGGGTGCCGAACCCGCTGGAATTCGGTATCACGATCGTGGACGAGGAAGGCAAGGTCGAGCGATTCCTGGAGAAGCCCACCTGGGGCCAGGTCTTCTCCGACACCGTCAACACGGGCATCTATGTGATGGAGCCCGAGGTCTTCGACTACGTCGAGGCCGACGTTCCCGTCGACTGGTCCGGCGATGTCTTCCCGCAGCTGATGAAGGAGGGCAAGCCGGTCTACGGCTATGTCGCCGAGGGCTACTGGGAGGACGTCGGCACGCACGAGAGCTATGTGAAGGCTCAGGCCGACGTGCTGGAGGGCAAGGTCGACGTCGACATCGACGGTTTCGAGCTCTCGCCCGGTGTGTGGATCGCCGAAGGCGCCGAAGTGCACCCCGACGCCGTGCTGCGCGGCCCTCTGTACATCGGGGACTACGCCAAGGTGGAAGCCGGCGCCGAAATCCGTGAGCACACGGTCGTGGGCTCGAACGTCGTCGTCAAGAGCGGGGCCTTTCTGCACAAGGCCGTGGTCCACGACAACGTCTACATCGGGCAGCACAGCAATTTGCGTGGCTGCGTGGTCGGCAAGAACACCGACATCATGCGCGCCGCGCGGATCGAGGACGGCGCGGTGATCGGCGACGAGTGCCTCGTCGGAGAAGAATCGATCATCCAGGGGAACGTGCGCGTCTACCCCTTCAAGACGATCGAAGCCGGCGCCTTCGTCAACACCTCGGTGATCTGGGAATCCCGAGGGCAGGCCCACCTGTTCGGTGCTCGGGGCGTCTCCGGCATCCTGAATGTGGAGATCACCCCCGAGCTGGCCGTGAGGCTCGCGGGAGCCTACGCCACGACCCTCAAGAAGGGTTCCACGGTCACCACCGCCCGCGACCACTCCCGAGGCGCCCGCGCACTGAAGCGGGCGGTCATCTCGGCGCTGCAGGCCAGCGCCATCGACGTACGGGACCTGGAGAACGTCCCGCTGCCGGTGGCTCGGCAGCAGACCGCCCGGGGCAGCGCCGGCGGGATCATGATCCGGACGACACCGGGTGTTCCCGACTCCGTCGACATCATGTTCTTCGACGGGCAGGGCGCCGACCTGTCGCAGGCCAGCCAGCGCAAGCTGGACCGGGTCTTCGCCCGGCAGGAGTACCGGCGCGCGTTCCCGGGCGAGATCGGGGACCTGCACTTCCCGGCCAGCGTGTTCGACTCGTACACCGGGTCGTTGCTGCGCAACGTCGACACGACCGGGATCGCCGAGTCGGGGCTCAAGGTCGTCGTGGACGCTTCCAACGGCAGCGCCGGCCTGGTGCTGCCGAGTCTGCTCGGCAAGCTGGGTGTGGACTCGCTGACGATCAACCCGGGTCTCGACGAGTCACGCCCGACGGAGACGGGCGACATGAGGCGCTCCGGCCTGGTGAGGCTGGGCGAGATCGTCGCGTCCTCGCGGGCCGCGTTCGGCGTCCGGTTCGACCCTGTCGGTGAACGGCTGTCACTCGTCGACGAGAAGGGCCGGATCGTCGAGGACGACCGGGCCCTGCTGGTCATGCTCGACCTGGTGGCCGCCGAACGGCGGAGCGGACGGGTCGCGCTTCCTGTCACCACCACCAGGATCGGCGAGCAGGTCGCCGCATACCACGGCACGCAGGTCGAGTGGACGACCACCTCGCCCGACGACCTGACGCGGGTCGGCGGGGACGAGACGACCATCTTCGGCGGCGACGGGCGCGGCGGTTTCATCGTGCCGGAGTTCAGCAGCGTCTTCGACGGGACGGCGGCCTTCGTACGGCTCATCGGGCTGGTGGCACGCACGCAGCTCACGCTCAGCCAGATCGACGCGCGGATTCCGCGGGCGCACGTCCTGAAGCGGGATCTCGCCACTCCGTGGGCCGTCAAGGGCCTGGTGATGCGGCGGGTCGTGGAGGCGGCCGGGGACCGTTTCGTGGACACCACCGACGGGGTGCGGGTCGTGGAGACCGACGGGCGGTGGGTGATGGTCCTGCCGGACCCCGCCGAGGCCGTCACGCATCTGTGGGCCGAGGGGCCCGACGACGCCTCCGCGCAGGCCCTGCTGGACGAGTGGGCGGCGGTCGTGGACAGCGCCGGCCGCTGATTCACCTCGCACGCGCGCGTGCCGGACAAGTGCCCCCAACGGGGCCTGTCCGGCACGCCGGTGGGGCCATTCGGAGGTAGTGGTCGCGACGTGCGACGATGTGCGGCATGCCGCAGCAGCCCCCCGTTCGGAGCACACCCGCGCGCCCGCCGCGTCCGGACGCCTCCATGTCGCTGCTCAACAACGTCATGGACCACAGCCTCGACGACGGATACGCCGAGGCCGCCGCCCGCAAGGAGGCCGCCGGCACCGCGGGCATGCCGAAGACGGTGCGGGCCAAGCTGGGACTCGCGGTCGGTCTGGTCCTCGCCGCCCTGGTGGTGACGGTGGGTGCCGCGCAGGCGCGCATCAGCGCGCCCGTGGTCGCCAAGGAGCGCGAGGAGCTCATCGACCGCATCCAGGAGGAGACCGCCGCCGCGGACGAGCTCGAGGACTCCGTGGACGAGCTCCGGGACGACGTGAGCGCACGCCAGCGCAAGGCCCTCAAGGACGACGGCGGCAGCGAGGGGAACGACCTGATGGGCATCCTGTCGGGCGCCGTCGAGGTGCACGGCCCCGGAGTCCGTCTCGTCGTCAACGACTCCAAGGGCGCAGGTCAGGGCGGTGACGGCGACCCGCGGGAGACCTCCGGGTTCTCGGACACGGGCCGGGTGCGGGACCGGGACATGCAGCGGGTCGTCAACGGGCTGTGGGAGTCCGGCGCCGAAGCCATCTCGATCAACGGCCAGCGGCTCACCGCGCTGTCGGCGATCAGGGCCGCGGGCGACGCGATACTGGTCGACAACAAGCCGCTGGCACCGCCCTACACGGTCCTCGCGGTGGGGGACGGGCAGCGGCTGAGCACCAGGTTCCAGAACAGCCCCGACGGGCTGTATCTGCATGCCCTCCAGGAGAACTTCGGCATCCGCACGAGCATCTCCGTCGAGGACGACCTCAAGGTGCCGGCCGCGCCGAGCGTGATCGTACGAACAGCAGAACCCAGCACAGAGAAGGGCACATCGTGATCGCCGTACTGGGCCTCGTCCTCGGAGTCGTGGCCGGACTGTTGGTCCGGCCCGAGGTACCGGCGGTGGTAGAGCCGTATCTCCCCATCGCCGTGGTGGCGGCGCTGGACGCCGTCTTCGGCGGTCTGCGCGCGATGCTGGACGGCATCTTCGACGACAAGGTCTTCGTCGTGTCGTTCCTGTCGAACGTGGTCGTGGCCGCCCTGATCGTCTTCCTCGGTGACAAGTTGGGCGTCGGCGCCCAGCTGTCCACGGGCGTCGTGGTCGTTCTCGGCATCCGCATCTTCTCCAACGCCGCGGCGATCCGCCGGCACGTGTTCCGGGCGTGAGGCCGATGAGCGACCAGGACCGCACGCCCGATCCGAAGCCGACTCCCGGTGCGGGAGAGGACGACGCGCCCACGACCCGGCTGCGCCGGGAGCTTCCCCAGGAAGTGCCCCCCACGGCCGCCGAGGAGCCCGGTGAGGCACCTCAGGAGGAGGAGAACAAGCTGACCGGGCGGCAGCGGCTGGCCCAGGGGCTGTGGCCGCCGCGCTTCACCCGTGCCCAACTCATCGTGGCCCTGCTGCTGTTCGGCCTCGGCTTCGGACTGGCCATCCAGGTGGCCTCCAACAACGACGACAGCGCGCTGCGCGGAGCACGCCAGGAGGACCTCGTTCGCATCCTGGATGAACTGGATGACCGTACGCAGCGTCTGGAGGAGGAGAAGCAGGGTCTGGAGGATCAGCGCACCGAGTTGGAGAACAGCTCGGACCAGGCTGAGGAGGCGCGTAAGCAGACGGTCGAGAAGGAGCGGCAACTCGGCATTCTGGCGGGCACGGTGGCGGCGCAGGGGCCCGGCATCACACTGACGATCGACGACGCGAAGGGGACGGTCGAGGCGGACATGTTGCTCGACGCGATCCAGGAGCTGCGCGCGGCCGGCGCGGAGGCGATCCAGGTGAACGGTGTGAGGGTCGTGGCCAGCACGTATCTGACCGATTCCGACGACGGAATCAGTGTCGACGGGAACAAGATCACCCAGCCGTTTCGTTTCAAGGTCATCGGCAACCCGCAGGATCTCGAGCCGGCCCTGAACATCCCCGGAGGCGTGGTGCAGACACTGGAGAAGGAGCAGGCCACCGTGACCGTGCGGCGGGCGGAGAAGATCGTTGTGGACGCCTTGCGAGCGGCGAAGCGGCCTGACTACGCTCGGTCGTCCTCCCAGTGAACCGCAGGTGCATGGGGCCCGTCCGGCGAGGGCATGAGGTTGCGGGGGGTCGGCGCACCGAATGGGTGGTGCGTGGTGGAAACTGTCCGGTGGGTACGGACGTTGTGAGGTTGTCCGGCTCGGCCGGTGTGTTCAGTCAGGGTTCGTCCTGCCCCACGGGCGGGTCTGTTTCGGTCAAGGGGAATCGCCCGTGAAGTTGTTTGCGAAGTTGTTCGGCAAGAGCGCGCGAGAGGGTAGCGACAACGCGACCTCCCGCCATCGCGCGCAGCCTTCGGAGGCGGAGGGCCAGGGCGGTGAGCGCCCCATGTTCCGGGACCAGGTCGCTGGTCCGGGAGGTGACATTTCCGGAGGTCAGGGCGCGCCGTCTGTTGACCCTGCCCAGTCGGGCCGCATAGGTTTCGGGGATCCGTCAACCTCAGGTACGGGTGGAGGGTTCGCTTCAGACCCGTATGCGTCCAATGCCCCGGCGGGGCAGCCGCGGCAGGAGGATCCGTCGATGTCGGCCCTGGTGTGTACGAGGTGCGGTAACCGCAACGCGGAGAACAGTCGCTTCTGCTCGAACTGCGGTGCTCCGCTGCGGGCCGGCGCGACCCCCGAGCGTCCGTCCGAGACGACCTCCACGATCTCCATCTCCGGCCTCGAGGCCTATGACTCCGAGGTCACCGGTCAGACCCAGCTGCCGGCTCTCTCTCCCGAGGCCCAGGCCGCCGTCGACGCCCTGCCGCTCGGCTCGGCACTCCTCGTCGTGCGTCGCGGCCCGAACGCGGGCAGCCGCTTCCTGCTGGACGGCGATCTGACCACGGCGGGCCGTCACCCGCAGAGCGACATCTTCCTGGACGACGTGACCGTGTCGCGTCGCCACGTGGAGTTCCGCCGGGGCCAGGACGGCTCGTTCACGGTCGCCGACGTCGGCAGCCTGAACGGCACGTACGTCAACCGTGAGCGGATCGACCAGGTCGCCCTGCACAACGGCGACGAGGTGCAGATCGGCAAGTACCGGCTGGTCTTCTACGCGAGCCAGCGGGGCTACTGACCCTCCCCCGGACCGCGTCCGGGGGGACCCCAGGGAAGGTCCATGCTTCGAACAACGAGCGGTGGTGCCGCCCACGGCACCGCCGCCGCGGACAGTGGCCTGATGAGCATCGGCACGGTGCTGAACGCACTGCGCGAGGAGTTCCCCGAAGTAACCATCTCCAAGATCCGTTTCCTGGAGTCGGAGGGGCTCATCGAGCCGCAGCGGACCCCCTCGGGGTATCGCAAGTTCAGCGCCGAGGACGTCGAGCGCCTGGGACACGTTCTCAGGATGCAGCGGGACCACTATCTGCCGCTCAAGGTGATCCGCGAGTATCTGGAGGCCCTGGAGCGCGGCGAGGACGTACGGCTGCCGTCCGTGGGGCGCCAGCGTGATGTCGGCGACGGAGAGCGCCTGAGCGAGCTCTTCGGGGAGCCGGAGGAGGCGCCGGCGACCCGGATCGGGCGCGATGAGCTTCTGGCCGGCGCCGGGATCGACGAGGAGCAGCTGGCGGAGTGGGAGTCGTACGGGCTGGTGGCCGCGCTGCCGGACGGTTCGTACGACGCCGAGACGCTCACCGTCGCCACGCTTGTGGTCGAACTGGGGCGGTTCGGTATCGAGCCTCGGCATCTGAGGGTGATGCGGGCCGCCGCGGATCGCGAGGCGGGGCTCGTGGATCAGGTGGTGGCGCCGCTACGTCTGCATCGCAATCCGCAGACCAGGGCCCATGCCGAGGATCGCACGCGGGAGCTGGCGGGGCTCACGGTGAAGCTGCACGCGGCTCTGGTGCGCAGCGCGCTGGGCGTTCGAATCCGCTGAGGCGCGGTGTTCGCCTGTGGCGGATCGGGCGGCCGATCTGTGCCCGACTACCCAAACATCCCGAGCACGGCCTAGGGTTGCTGTGTGAACGAGCTCGATGTCGTAGGTGTCCGGGTCGAGATGCCCTCCAACCAACCGATCGTGCTCCTGCGCGAAGTGGGAGGCGACCGTTACCTCCCCATCTGGATCGGGCCGGGGGAGGCGACGGCGATCGCTTTCGCCCAGCAGGGCATGGCCCCCGCGCGGCCGCTGACCCACGACCTGTTCAAGGACGTGCTGGAGGCCGTCGGCCAGGAGCTCACGGAAGTGCGCATCACCGACCTGCGTGAGGGCGTCTTCTACGCGGAGCTGGTGTTCGCCAGTGGGGTCGAGGTGAGTGCACGGCCGTCCGACGCCATAGCGCTGGCGTTGCGTACGGGTACGCCGATCTTCGGCAGTGACGGGGTGCTCGACGACGCGGGCATCGCGATCCCGGACGAGCAGGAGGACGAGGTGGAGAAGTTCCGCGAGTTCCTCGACCAGATCTCGCCCGAGGACTTCGGTACGAACAGTCAATGAGCCGGGTGGGCGGTGGTGCGGGGCCGTGCGGTCTCGACGCCGCCCGTCGTGGATGTCCGCGCATGTATCCAGGTGGTGGGGCGGCTGCGCTGAGGGCGTCCGAGCGGGGCTCCGCACGTGCCGTGGGCCTGTGCGCCGTCAGTCGGCTCCGCCGGAGAGCATTCGGCTAGCCTTTCCCCGCGGGAGGGCACGCGAAACCACTCTCAGGGTGATTATCACTCGGCGTGGCGAGTGCGGTGGTCGTTGACGCACCCCTGGTGGCTGCCTACCGTCGATAAGGCAGGTCAAGGACGGAGGTCGGCGTGAGAAGCAGCGGCGACGGTACGGCTGGGGGTGCCCCCGGACGCAGGCTGGGGGACAGCGGCCCGTACCCGCTTCACAGCAGCGCGGCCGGTCACGTCCCGCAGCGGCCCGCGGTCGTGCAGGACAGCGCGGAGGCGGAGTCCGAACCGCATGAGAACGTCGGCTACCGCGGTCCCACCGCGTGCGCGGCCGCCGGCATCACCTACCGGCAGCTGGACTACTGGGCCCGCACCGGTCTCGTGGAGCCGAGTGTGCGCTCCGCGCAGGGCTCCGGGACTCAGCGCCTCTACAGCTTCCGGGACGTCGTCGTCCTCAAGATCGTGAAACGGTTCCTCGACACGGGGGTGTCGCTGCAGAACATCCGCACCGCCGTCCAGCACCTGAGGGAGCGGGGCTTCAGTGATCTGGAGCGGATGACGCTGATGAGCGACGGGGCGACGGTCTACGAATGCACCTCGCCCGACGAGGTCCACGCCCTGCTCCAGGGCGGCCAGGGGGTCTTCGGGATCGCCGTGGGGGTCGTTTGGCGTGATGTGGAAAGCGCTCTCTCCCAGCTGCACGGAGAGCGGGTCGACACCGGGGAGACACTCGTGGGCCACAACCCGTCGGACGAGCTCGCGCGGCGACGCAACCGGGCGGTCTGAGGGGCCGGCGCGGGGCCGGCGGTGTGAGCGGCGATGCCGCCGTCGACGCGGGACATGGGGCATTGTCAGTGGCGTAGGGCAGCATCGGACATGTGAGAACCGCGCCCACCATCCTGCATCTCGACATGGATGCCTTCTATGCCTCGGCGGAGCAGGCGTCCAAGCCGAGTCTGCGCGGGAAAGCCGTTGTGGTGGGCGGGTTGGGGCCCCGGGGAGTGGTCGCGACCGCGTCGTACGAGGCGCGGGTCTTCGGGGTGCACTCGGCGATGCCGATGGCGCAGGCGCGTCGGCTCGCTCCCAACGCCGCGTATCTCACGCCGCGCTTCACGTTCTACCGGGCGATCAGCGATCAGGTCATGGGGCTGTTGCGGGATCTGTCTCCGCTGGTGGAGCCGTTGAGTCTGGACGAGGCGTTCGTGGACCTGGAGGCCGGGGGAGCGGCTTGGGACGAGGAGTCCGCGCGGCTGGTGGGGGTGCGGTTGCGGGCGGACATACGGGCGGTGACCGCGCTCACCGGCTCGGTGGGGCTCGCGGCCTCCAAGATGCTCGCGAAGATCGCCTCCGAGCAGGCCAAGCCGGACGGGCTGGTGCTGATCGAGCCCGGGACCGAGCGGGCGTTGTTGGGGCCGATGTCCGTACGGATCCTGCCGGGTGTGGGGCCGGCGACCGGGGACCATCTGCGGCGGGCCGGGATCACCACGGTCGAGGAGATCGTGGAGGCCGGGGAGGACGAGGTCGTCCGGCTGCTGGGGAAGGCGCACGGGCACGGGCTGTACGCGATGGCGCTGGCGCGGGACGACCGCGCGGTCGTGGCCGAGCGGGACACCAAGTCGGTCTCGGTGGAGGACACGTACGACGTCGACATCCACGACCGGGTGCGGGTGCGGATGGAGGTGCAGCGGCTCGCGGACCGGTGTGTGCGGAGGTTGCGGGGGGCCGGGCTGTCGGGGCGGACGATCGTGCTGAAGGTTCGGCGGTACGACTTCTCGACGCTGACCCGGTCCGAGACGTTGCGGGGGCCGACGGACGACCCCACGGTGGTGCGGGAGGCTGCGGGGCGCCTGCTGGAGGCCGTGGACACGACGGGCGGTGTGCGACTGCTGGGGGTGGGCGTCAGCGGTCTCGCCGACTACACGCAGGAGGACCTGTTCGCGCAGGCGGCCGGTGAGGTGGGTGCTGCCGAGGACGACGCCGGGGCCGCCGGGGTCGCTGTGGATGCGCCCGCTGTCGAGGAGCGTGCGGGTGGGGAGCGGCAGTGGAGGGCCGGGCATGACGTGCGGCATGCCGAGTACGGGCACGGGTGGGTGCAGGGGAGTGGGCTGGGGCGGGTGACCGTGCGGTTCGAGACGCCGGACGACGTGGAGCCCGGGCGTGTGCGGACGTTCCGGACCGACGATCCGGAGCTGGAACCGGCTGAGCCGTTGCCCTTGGTGCCGGGCGGGGTGCGGGGCTGACCACGGCTGGGTACCGCCGGGCCGCGCTGTCAGGGCTGAGCGCCGTCGCGGTGGGGATCAGGGGCAGGCCGGGACTGAGCGGGTCGCCGGCTCGCGGGAGGGCCGGGCGGGCGGTTGGCTCGGTGGAGGGTGGGCTCGGGAAGGGGCGGTCAGGTGTCGTCCTTGCCTGCCGTGTTGCCGAAATCGTGGTCCAGGGGTGGGGGTGGGGCCGTGTCCAGGCCGTAGTGGTGGTAGAGCTGGAGTTCCTGTTCCGGGGAGAGGTGGCGGCCCACGCCGAAGTCGGGGGCGTCCTTGATGAGGGAGCGCTCGAAGGGAACGCGGAGAGTGCCCTCGACCAGTTCGCTGGGCTCCAGGGGGACGAAGGCGTCGCGACCGAAGAAGCCCATGCGTATGGCGGCCCACTCGGGGATGCCGGTGGCGTCGTCGAGGTAGACCTCGTCCACGGTGCCGATCTTGCTGCCCCTGCGGTCGAACGCCTTGCGGCCGATCAGGTTGCGCGGATCGATGTCGGTCTGCACGGGCCCTCCAAGTGGTCGCACAACGGTCGCACATCGTGTCTCATGACTACGAAAAGGCACATCGGGGGCGGCGGCCACTCGAAGGTGAGTGCGTTGACCGCGCTGATACGCTGGCAGCGGCTGTTGACCCCGTGCGGGAGAGTCCTCCGGACACCATCCGGAGGCGCCGAAGGAGCAAATCCTCCCCGGAATCTCTCAGGCTCACGTACCGCACGGACGAGGTCACTCTGGAAAGCAGAGCGGGTGTCACGGCTCCCGCTCTCACCGACGGTGAAAGCCGGTCCGAACCAGGACCGGTGAAGCTCTCAGGTTGAGATGACAGAGGGGGAGGCCGTTCGGGCACCCGTGCCGTGGTGCCCCTCGAAGGTCGTGTCAGACCAGGAGGCCTCCGTAATGACCGCCCATCGCATTCCGCTCTCCGAGCTCGAACAGGGAATCCCCTTCGAGCGGCGCCACATCGGCCCGGACGTCGAGGCCCGGGCCAAGATGCTCGCGCACGTCGGGTACGGCTCGCTCGACGAGCTGACGGCCGCCGCGGTGCCCGATGTGATCAAGAACGCCGAGGCGCTCGATCTGCCGGGCGCCCGCACCGAGGCCGAGGTACTGGCGGAGCTGCGTTCGCTGGCGGACCGCAACCAGGTGCTCGGGTCGATGATCGGGCTCGGGTACTACGGGACCTTCACGCCGCCCGTCATCCTGCGCAACGTCATGGAGAACCCGGCCTGGTACACCGCCTACACGCCGTATCAGCCCGAGATCTCCCAGGGGCGGCTGGAGGCGCTGCTCAATTTCCAGACGGTCGTCGCCGAACTGACCGGACTGCCCACCTCCGGGGCCTCCCTGCTCGACGAGGGCACCGCCGCCGCCGAGGCGATGGCGCTGTCGCGGCGCATGGGGAAGAACAAGAAGGGGCTCTTCCTCGTCGACGCGGACGCTCTGCCGCAGACGATCGCCGTGATCCAGACCCGTGCCGAACCGACCGGGGTCGAGGTCGTCGTGGCGGACCTGAGCGAGGGGATCCCGGCCGACATCGCCGAGCGGGAGATCAACGGGGTGCTGCTGCAGTACCCCGGCGCCTCCGGTGCCGTACGCGATCTGAAGCCGGTCGTCGAGCAGGCGCATCAGCTCGGCGCGCTGGTCACCGTCGCCGCCGACCTGCTCGCCCTCACGCTGCTGGCGTCGCCCGGTGAGCTGGGTGCCGACATCGCGGTGGGCACGACGCAGCGGTTCGGTGTGCCGATGGGCTTCGGCGGTCCGCACGCGGGCTACATGGCCGTACAGGAGAAGTTCGCGCGCAGCCTGCCCGGGCGGCTCGTGGGCGTCTCCGTGGACGCGGACGGGCACAAGGCGTACCGACTCGCCCTGCAGACGCGGGAGCAGCACATCCGCCGGGAGAAGGCGACCAGCAACATCTGTACGGCTCAGGTGCTGCTCGCCGTGATGGCCGGGATGTACGCCGTCTACCACGGGCCGGAGGGGCTGCGGACCATCGCCCGGCGTACGCACAGGTACGCCACCGTGCTCGCCGCGGGGCTCGCCGCGGGTGGGATCGAGGTCGTGCACGGCGCGTACTTCGACACGCTCACCGTGCGGGTGCCGGGGAGGGCCGGTGAGGTCGTGGCCGCCGCGCGGGAACATGGCGTGAACCTGCACCCGGTGGACGCGGACCTGGTGTCGATCTCCTGCGACGAGACCACCACCCGGGCGCAGCTGGGCGCCGTGTGGACCGCGTTCGGGGTCGAGGGGGATGTCGAGGCCCTGGACGCCGCGGCCGAGGACACGCTGCCCGAGGCGCTGCTGCGGTCGGACGACTACCTCACGCACCCGGTGTTCCACGAGTACCGCTCCGAGACCGCGATGCTGCGCTATCTGCGCCGGCTCGCCGACCGGGACTACGCGCTGGACCGGGGCATGATCCCGCTCGGCTCCTGCACGATGAAGCTCAACGCGACCACCGAGATGGAGCCGGTGACCTGGCCGGAGTTCGGGCAGCTGCACCCGTTCGCGCCCGCCGGGCAGGCGCAGGGGTACCTCACGCTCATCCGTGAGCTGGAGGAGCGCCTGGCGGAGGCCACCGGGTACGACAAGGTGTCGCTGCAGCCGAACGCGGGCTCGCAGGGCGAGCTGGCCGGGCTGCTGGCCGTACGCGGGTACCACCGGGCCAACGGCGACGCCCAGCGGACCGTGTGTCTCATCCCGTCCTCCGCGCACGGCACCAACGCGGCGAGCGCCGTGATGGCCGGCATGAAGGTCGTCGTCGTGAAGACCGCCGAGGACGGCGAGATCGACGTCGAGGACCTGCGGGCGAAGATCGAGCAGTACCGTGACGAGCTGTCCGTGCTGATGATCACGTACCCGTCCACGCACGGTGTGTTCGAGGAGCACGTGGCCGACATCTGCGCGCAGGTGCACGACGCCGGTGGTCAGGTCTACGTCGACGGGGCCAACCTCAACGCGCTGGTGGGGCTCGCCAAGCCGGGACACTTCGGCGGCGACGTCTCGCACCTGAACCTGCACAAGACCTTCTGCATCCCGCACGGCGGCGGCGGTCCGGGTGTCGGGCCGGTGGCCGTGCGCGAGCACCTGGCGCCGTTCCTGCCCAACCACCCGTTGCAGCCCGCGGCCGGTCCGGAGACGGGCGTGGGCCCGATCTCGGCGGCGCCGTGGGGCTCGGCGGGCATCCTGCCCATCTCGTGGGCGTACGTCCGGCTCATGGGCGGCGAGGGGCTCAAGCGGGCCACCCAGGTGGCGGTGCTCAGCGCCAACTACATCGCCAAGCGGCTGGAGCCGCACTACCCGGTGCTCTACACCGGTCCCGGCGGGCTCGTGGCGCACGAGTGCATCGTCGACCTGCGGCCGCTGGCCAAGGCGACCGGGGTGAGCGTCGACGACATCGCCAAGCGGCTGATCGACTACGGCTTCCACGCGCCGACGATGTCGTTCCCGGTGGCCGGGACGCTGATGATCGAGCCGACCGAGTCGGAGGACCTCGGTGAGCTGGACCGGTTCTGCGACGCGATGATCGCCATTCGGGGCGAGATCGAGAAGGTCGCCTCGGGCGAGTGGCCGGCGGACGACAACCCGTTGCGCAACGCGCCGCACACCGCGGCCGCGCTCGGCGGGGAGTGGGAGCACGCCTACACCCGTGCGGAGGCGGTCTTCCCGGACGGGGTCTCGCCCGCCGACAAGTACTGGCCGCCGGTGCGCCGGATCGACCAGGCCTTCGGCGACCGGAACCTCGTCTGCTCCTGCCCGCCGTTGGACGCTTACGCGGAGTAGTCGCCCGCTGATACGCGTCGGGGCCGGTTCGGAGAGTGTGCTCTCCGGCCGGCCCCTCTTCTGTCGGGCGGACGTCCTGTGCGGGGACGTTCACCCTGTGCGCACGTCTGTGCGGCTCAGGCGGCTGTCACCACGGTGCCCATCGGGCGGTGTGGTGCGATGATCTGGCCGTCCGGCAGGAGCTCACCGGTGTCCTCGAAGAGCAGAACGCCGTTGCAGAGCAGGCTCCATCCCTGCTCAGGGTGGTGCGCCACGAGTCGGGCGCCCTCTCGGTCGGCGGATTCGGCTGTCGGGCACAGTGGCTGGTGCTGGCACATGGTTGTTGGGATCTTTCGGCTTGTCGTGTGGTCTGAGTCGGCTGGTTTGTCCGACCCGCGGCTTGAAGCCTCGTTCATGGCCGCCCCCCGTTGTGATAAATCGGTCCGGTCCCAGTGTTGCCCCACGGGCGTCAATCCGCAGGCATTTCGCAGCACGGCTTCTTCACAGGTTGATGACGCATCCCTCGCGCGGACGGTTCATCCCCGCCCCCCTGTCCCTTCGGGTGGTTCGCCATGGTCGGATGGGGCTAGTCCGGTGGTCGGGATAGCGAGCGAATAGCTCGTACGAGCGTATTGCCGCCCGAAAGAGCGCGCATTCTCGGTGAGGTGCAGAGGGAAAACGAGCGCCCCGCCGCCGGGAAATCGGCAGCGGGGCGCGAGGGGTGCGAAGAGACGAGCCGGCCTTGGTTCAGGCGGGTGACCCCAGCAGCGGTGCGGGCGTGAGCCGGGTGGTCAGCACCGGGAGGAGATCGGCGGCCCGGTGCGGGCGGTGGGCGGCGATACCGGGCGGTGCCGGCGCCAGGGGGACCAGCAGGTCGTCCGTGGCCGGATGGCCGGAGGTGCCGTCGGTGGTGGGGTCGGTGTGCAGCCACAGCGTGAGCATGTACAGCTCGGGCACGGACAGCAGGCGCGGCTGGTAGGGCAGCTGCATGACCTCGGCCTGGCGCAGGGCGCGCTCGGTGGAGGTGATGTACGGGCCCTCGAAGAAGTGCGAGAACACCCAGCCGTCCGGGGTCAGCCGGGTCTCGGCGGCGGCCACGGCGCGGTCGCCGCAGCGGATCAGGAACCGCCATCCGGTGAGCCGGGCGGTGCCCGTGCCCTCCGGGGTGATCCGGTCGAGGACGTGGACGGGCAGTGGAAGTTCGGGCGTGGCGGGGCCCGAGGCGTTCTTCAGCGACGGGGTTCGCGCCTCGTGGACGGCGGTGAGAGAACCGAGTGCCATGAGGACGGTGCGCAGGGCGGGCGCGGGAGCCGGGGGGACATGCAGCGGCATGGTGGGTCGCCTCTCCATTCGACAGGCACGGTGGCGCGAGGGCGGGGGCGGACGGCGCTGTCAGCTCGCGGGGATCGGAGAGACGGGTGCCCGGGGTCCGGGTGCGTGGGTGGGTCCGCCGCGCGTGGCCTGACGGCGGGACCGAGGACCGCGAGTGCCGCTCTCAGCCTCGTTTGCAGAGTTTATACGACACGTGTTCACGCAAGGTTTCGTCTAGCTGTTCCCCATATGAAGAACAAGGCGGTATCAGGTCGCCGGGAGCTGCTCATCAACCCGCTTTTTCAACGGGGACCGCCGGTGACCTCGTAATACCGGTGCGTAGTGGACGGCCTGTTCTCGTCGACGCTTTTCATGAAACACGACAGGCGGAAAGCGCATGCACATTCATGCCCGCTGAATGTGCCAGAAGCACGCCGAGTGAATAGTGCCGTAGGTGACCGCGTTCAGCCTAGCGTGCGCAGGTCGCGGCCGGGACGTTATCAGCGGCTCCATCGGGGCATCATCATTCGTGGACCCGAGTCAGCAGTGGCCGGATCGTCGGCCTGCCCATCCAAGGAGGGACCCCTAGATGGGAGAGAAGGTCGTGGCGGGGCCGTTCGGCCTCTCCGATCGCCAGCAGTACCGCGACAAGTTGAGGCAGTGCCTGGCGGGGCTGGCGCGGCTGCTGGAGGAGAAGCGGTTCGACCGCCCCAAGAACCTGATGGGTGTGGAGATCGAGCTGAACCTCGTCGACGGTGACGGGCTGCCCAGAATGATGAATGCGCAAGTACTGGAGAGGATTGCGAGCCGAGATTTCCAAACAGAACTCGCCATGTTCAACCTGGAAGTCAACATCGCTCCACATCGGCTCGGCGGCCGGGTATTCGACCAGCTTTCCGAGGAGCTGCGCACCTCCCTCGCGTATGCCGACCGCAAGGCGATCGAAGTCGGCGCCGGAATCGTGATGATCGGCATTCTGCCGACCCTGGGCCGGGACGACCTGGTCTCCTCGAACCTCTCCGCGGGCGACCGCTACACCCTGCTCAACGATCAGATCGTCGCCGCCCGGGGCGAGGACTTCACCCTCGACATCGACGGGGTGGAGCGGCTCGTCTGCACCTCGAAGTCCATCGCGCCCGAAGCGGCCTGTACGTCGGTGCAGTTGCACCTCCAGGTCACCCCGGGCCGGTTCGCCGACGTGTGGAACGCCGCCCAGGCGGTCGCCGCCGCGCAGGTCGCCATCGGCGCCAACTCGCCGTTCCTGTTCGGGCACGAGCTGTGGCGCGAGTCGCGACCGCCGTTGTTCCAGCAGTCCACCGACACCCGGCCGCCCGAGCTGCAGGCCCAAGGGGTGCGGCCGCGCACCTGGTTCGGGGAGCGCTGGATCTCCTCGGCGTTCGACCTCTTCGAGGAGAACCTGCGCTTCTTCCCGGCTCTGCTGCCCATCTGTGACGAGGAGGACCCGATGGCCGTCCTCGACGCGGGCGGCGTGCCCTCTCTCGCCGAACTCACCCTGCACAACGGCACGATCTACCGCTGGAACCGGCCCGTGTACGGCATCGCCGACGGGGTCCCGCACCTGCGCGTGGAGAACCGGGTGCTGCCCGCCGGGCCGACCATCACGGACGTGATCGCCAACGCCGCCTTCTACTACGGCGTGGTACGCGCTCTCGCCGAGGAGTCGCGGCCGGTCTGGACGCGGCTGCCGTTCGAGGCGGCCGCCGCCAACTTCGACGAGGCCTGCCGGCACGGCATCGACGCGCGGTTGCAGTGGCCGCGCGGGCGCTACGGCGGGGTGGGGCCGGTGGACGCGGTGAACCTCGTACGGGACGAGCTGTTGCCGCTCGCCGAGGCGGGGCTGGACGCGTGGGGGGTCGAGCCGGTCGATCGCGACTTCTACCTCGGAGTGATCGAGGAGCGCTGCCGGCGCCGGGCCAACGGGGCGTCCTGGCAGGTCGAAACGTTCCACCGGGCCCTGGCCAAGGGGCTGGGCCGGGATGAGGCGCTGGCCGCCACGACACGGCGCTACGGCGAGCTGATGCACTCCGGGGAACCGGTCCACAGCTGGCCGGTCGGGCTGCCGGAGCCGGTGCCGCTGTGCTGATGGGCGGCCTTCGCCGGGCCGCCGGCCCTCTCCCGGGCGTCGCGTCCGTTCGGGTGGGCCGCTGAGAAGGGACGCCGACGGAATGTCGCGGACCGCCGCGGGTGATGATGGACCCTCGGCGGGCCGGACAACGGGAGGCGTGGGTGCAGGGGCAGGCGGAGTCGGTGGAGGGCGCGGTACCGGAGGGGCGGCCGGGCCGACGGATTCTGAGGGACGAGACGCTCCTCGTGCTCGCGCTCTCGCTCGGCGCGAGCGGGGTGTCCGCGCTGATCAGCTTCATCGGGTCGGTGACCGAACCCGGTGGGCTCAAGGACCAGGCGGCCACCATGAACGCCTCGGCCGCGCCGGGCCGGCCGTGGCTCGACCTCGCGTGGCAGCTCTTCGGCATCACGACCGCCCTGGTGCCCGTCGCGCTGGTCGCGCACTTCCTGCTGCGTGAGGGCGCCGGGCTGCGGACCCTCGGCTTCGACCGGACGAAGCCGTGGCCCGATCTCGGCCGGGGTGCGGCGATCGCCGCGGTGATCGGCAGCACCGGGATCGCCTTCTACCTGGCGGCACGCGGCCTCGGCTTCAACCTCACCGTGGTGCCGGAGGCGCTGCCCGAGGTGTGGTGGAAGTACCCCGTGCTGATCCTCTCCGCGATCCAGAACGCGATCCTCGAAGAGGTCATCGTGGTCGGGTATCTGCTGCGCCGGCTCCAGCAACTGGGCTGGTCGCCGGGGAGCGCGCTGGCCGCCAGCTCGGTGCTGCGCGGCTCGTACCACCTCTACCAGGGCATCGGCGGCTTCGTCGGCAACATGGTGATGGGCGTGGTGTTCGTCTACCTGTACCGGCGGTGGGGGCGAGTGGGCCCGCTGGTCGTGGCCCACTCGCTGCTCGACATCGGGGCGTTCGTGGGTTACGCCCTGCTGGCCGGGAAGGTGGACTGGCTGCCCACGCCGTGAGCGGAATGCGGACGGAGTGGGCGAAGGCCGTCTGTCAGGCGAGGAGTTCGCCGTCGATGACCGTGACCGCGCGGCCGGAGAGCAGGGTGCGGTCGCCGCGGAGTCCCGTCCGGACGTGGCCGGAGCGGGGGGAGGCCTGGAGGCCGGTGAGATCCGGGCTGCCCAGGCGTGCGGACCAGAAGGGGGCGAGGGCGGTGTGGGCGCTGCCCGTGACCGGGTCCTCGTCGATGCCGATGTTCGGGAAGAAGCAGCGCGAGACGTAGTCGTGGCCGGCGGCGGCATCCTCGGCGCGGGCGGTGGCGATGATGCCGCGCTCGGAGTAGCGGCCGAGGGAACGCGGGTCGGGGGTCAGACCGAGGACCGTCTTCTCGTCGGCCAGCTCCAGCAGCAGGTCGCCCACCTGCGGGCCGGTGTCGAAGGCGCTCAACGGCTCGGCGCCGAGGGCCTCCGCGACGCCGTCCGGGACGGCGACCGGGGTGAGGGGCGCGGTCGGGAAGTCGAGGGTGAGGGAACCGTCCGGCTGGGGTGTGGCGATGAGGACGCCGCTGCGCGTGGCGAACCGAACCGGGCCCTCGTGGGTGTGCGTGCTGTTCAGGACGTGCGCCGTGGCCAGTGTGGCGTGGCCGCACATCGCCACCTCGGCGACCGGCGTGAACCAGCGCAGCGCCCAGTCGGCCTCGCCGCCGGCCGGGAGGGGGTGGGCGAAAGCGGTCTCGGCGTGGTTGACCTCTTTGGCCACGTTCCGGAGCCAGGCGTCGTCCGGGAAGGCGTCGAGGAGGAGGACTCCGGCCGGGTTGCCGGAGAAGGGGCGGTCGGTGAAGGCGTCGACGATACGAATGCGCATGGGACGACGCTAGGCGGTTCGGCGAGCCACGGGCCAAGGCCAATTCCGGGACGGTGGACTGGGTGGACCGGGTTTCATGGGCCACTTCGCCGGACGGGTGGGCTGGTGGACGGAGAAGCCGCCTTGGTGGACGGGATCGGCCTGGCAGCCGGGGGCTCCGACTGTCGGACCGGGATCGGCCTGGCAGACGGGGCTCCGCCTGTCGGACCGGGATTCGCCTGGCAGACCGGGGTCCGCCTGACAGTCGAGGGTCCGCCTAGTGGACGGAGAAGCCGCCGTCGACGAAGATCGTCTGCCCGGTGATGTAGCCGGCTGAGCGTCCGGACAGGAACACCGCGGCGCCGGCGAAGTCGTCGGGGAGACCGTTGCGGCCGGTCAGGGTGCGGGCGGCGAGCGCCGCCACCTGCTCCGGGTCGGACGACAGGCGGGTGTTGAGCGGGGTCGGGACGAAGCCGGGGACCAGGGTGTTGCAGGTGACGCCGTACGGCGACCACTCCTCGGCCTGAGAGCGGGCCAGTGACTCCAGGGCGCCCTTGGAGACGCCGTACGCGCCGCTGCGGACGAACGCCCGGTGCGCCTGCTGGGAGGTGATGTGGATGATGCGTCCGTAGCCCCGCTCGGCCATGCCGGGCCCGAAGCGCTGGCCCAGCAGGAAGGGCGCGTCCAGGTTCACCGCCATGGTGGTGTCCCACACGTCCTCGCCCAGGTCGCTCAGCGGGGGACGGAGGTTGACGCCGGCGCTGTTGACGAGGATGTCGGGTTCACCGAACGCCTCCGTCGCCTGCTCCGCCGCCGCGCGCACGCCGGCGCGCGTGCCGAGGTCGCCGCTCACCCAGGCCGCGCGGCAGCCGTCCGCCGTCAGCCGCTCGACCGTGGCCGCCAGTTCCGTCTCCCCGCGCGCGACGATCACCACGCTCGCCCCGGCCCGGGCGAGCGCCGTGGCGATGGCCTTGCCGATGCCGGAGCTGCCGCCTGTCACCACGGCTACCCGGCCGTCGAGGGAGAACAGTTGGGAGAGGTAGCTGTCGGAGATCATTCCCGCACCCTAGGGGGAGCGTCGGCGGATGCGGTGCACGGGGTGATCGGATTCGGGTCCGGGAGGTGCTCGGCTGCCTGGCCGCGGTCATGACGGGCCACGCCGTGCCGGTCGCGGGTGTGCCGAGATGGACTCCTACCGAGCCGGCCGTTCCGAGCTACATCGAGGTCGGCGGGTGCGGGGAGCGGAGTACCAGCAGGGTGATCTCGCTGGGGGCGAAGACGCGGAAGGGCGGGCCCCAGAAGCCCGTGCCGCGGCTGGTGTAGAGGAGGGTGCGGCTGCCGTGCCGGCTGAGACCGGCGAGGGCGGGCTGGTCGAGGCGGACCAGGTGGTGGAAGGGCCAGATCTGGCCGCCGTGGGTGTGGCCGGAGAGCTGGAGGTCGATGCCGGCTGCTGCCGCCCGGTCGATGAACTTGGGCTGGTGGGCCAGGAGCAGGACGGGCAGGTCGGGGTCGGCGCCGTCGAGGGCACCGGTGAGGTGGGCACGGTGGCCCGCCAGGCCGGAGGATTCCGCGGTGACGTCGTCCACGCCGGCGACGACGAGGGTGTCGCCGCCCCGTTCGAGCAGCACGTGGCGGTTGCGCAACGGTTCCCAGCCCAGCTCGTCCATCAGGTCGACCCAGCCCTGGGCCTGGCTGTAGTACTCGTGGTTGCCGGTGACGTACACGCGGGCGTGGGTGGCCCGCACGGTTGCGAGTGGGGCGGCCTGGGAGCGGCGGCGTTCGGCCGTGCCGTCCGCGATGTCGCCGGTGTGGCAGACCAGATCGGCTTCCAGGGTGTTCACGGTCTCGCACACCCGTGCCGACCAGCGGGCGCGGTCGAGCGGGCCGTAGTGGGTGTCGGTGATGAGGGCGACGCGCAGGCCGTCCAGCCCCGCGCCCAGCCGAGGGAGTCGCACGTCGAGGCGGCGCACGCGTGGCACGCGGCGGGCTTCGGCGTATCCCCAGGCGAGGAGTACGGCGGTGATGCCGAGGACGGCCCAGGTGACGACGCGGGCCCGGTCCTGGCTCTCGCCGACGCCGGTCACGGTCAGGGCGAGCCGCAGGAAGAGGCCGAGCAGAACGGACCAGGTGAACAGAACCCAGCTGGCGCCGAGCAGGGTGTCGCCGATGATCGCCGCCCTGTCCTGCTGGCGACGGCCGTGGCCGCGCGCCATCGCGAGCGGCATGCCGATGAGGCCGAGGACGAACAGCGCGGTGCCGGCCAGCGTGACGGACAGCGGCCAGTGCTGGCCGGCGTACAGGAGCACCCAGCAGGGCACGGTCCACAGGAGGACGGGGGCGATCAGCGGGAGATAGCGCATCAGGCGGTGCAGTCGGCTCTGCCGCGGAGCTCGCGCGTCGCTGTCTGCGGGTCGGGTGTTGCTGGTGTCGGTCACGCTTCCCCTCCCTGACCATCCTGCTGTCTCGCGCAGGGTATCCGGTCGCCCTTGGGCTCGTGTACGCACTGCTGTGCGACCCCGGCTCGTGAACTGACGGCTCGTGCAGGGTGTTTGAGCCCCCCAGCCGATCGCACCGCGTGTCGCGACCCCTTCTGGCTGGCTCTGTCCCGCCCTCGTGTCAGGGGGTTGTCATGCGATCGGTTCCGATATATCGTTGAGGCATCGCGACAGATTCGCGACAGGTCAACGATGGATGGAGTGATGGCAGTGAATTCCCGTGGACAGGACTTCGGATTCGAGCATGGGCATGGGCGACGCGGTGGGGAGCACCGCCGCGGACGAGGTGACGGCGAGGCGCTGCGGGCCGCCTTCGGGCCGTTCGGGCCGGGCCATGGTGGTCCCGGGCCGTTCGGGCCCTTCGGCGGTGGCCCGTGGGGTGGACGCGGCCGAGGCGGACCCAGGGGAAGGGCGCGGCGGGGCGATGTACGCGCCTCGATCCTGGCCCTCCTCAAGGACAGGCCCATGCACGGCTACGAGATGATCCAGGAGATCGCCGAGCGCAGCGGTGGGGCGTGGAAGCCCAGTCCCGGCTCGGTGTACCCCACCCTCCAGTTGCTGGAGGACGAGGGGCTGATCGCCAGCGCGAGCGAGGGCGGCAAGAAGCTGTTCTCGCTCACCGAGGCCGGCCGCACCGCGGCCGAGGAGGGGCTCGAGGCTCCTTGGGAAGAGGCCTCGCGCGGGGTCGACTGGGAGGCGCTGAGCGAGATCCGGCAGGCCGGCTTCGGTCTGATGGAGGCGTTCGGCCAGGTCTGGAAGACCGGCGACAAGGACCAGCGCGACAAGGCGCTGACGGTGATCAACGAAGCCCGCAAGAAGCTGTACCTGATCCTCGCCGACGAGGACTGACAGCGGTGAGTGGGTGAGGTGAGGTGCGGGAGCGCCCCCGGAGTGAACCGGGGGCGCTCTCGTGTGTGCCGGGCGCGTGGGTGGCGGGGGAGGGCTTCGGTCAGACGACGAGTGCGCCCAGCTTGCGCAGGGATTCGTCGAGCGCGGCCGTGGCGGAGTCCTTGAGTTTGCCCGCCATCAGGGAGACCGCGGCGCCGGTGAACCGACCGTCGACGCGGACCGTGGTGGCGTCGCCGTCGGGGGTGAGGGTGTAGCGGGTGGTGAGGTCCACGGCCATCGGGCCCTTGCCGCGGATGGCCAGGGTGCGGGCGGGTTCCAGCTCGGCGATGGTCCACTCGACCTCCGCCGGGAAGCCCATGAGCCTCAGGTTCTCCTGGAAGGTGCCGCCCACTTCGAGGGTCCGCGGGCCGCCCTGGGGGAAGCCGGTGTGGGTCGTGTTCCACTCGCCGTACGCGGACCAGTCGACGAGCCGGGCCCAGACCTGCTCGGCGGGCGCCTCAATGCGTGCCTCCGCGCTGACATCGGCCATGCGACAACCCCTTCGTCTCGGACGGTGGTGTCGCGGAACGTAGTCCCGGGCCCCTGAACATTCAATATTGATGAACCGTCAGGAAGGGTGGGGGCTTCCGGACGGTTCGGTGTCTAGGGGGCCTGGCGGATCAGTGCCGCGTCGAACAGGTCCCATGCACGGGGCAGCCGGCTTTCGTCGTGGCAGTGCCAGGCCTCCCAGAACAGGTCCGCGGGCAACGCGGTCTCGGGGGCGTACACCCGGTACACGTACTGTCTGCCGTCGATCGCCGGCAGGGTCACCAGCCAGCACCCGCTCTCCATGGGGTGAGGGACGAGCGCCGGTGCCACGCGGTTGCGTGCGGGGCGTGGGGCGAGGGGTCGCGCGCCCCTGGGGCGTGATCGCCCCCATCTCATCCCCAGGGAGGAGAAGCGGGTCCTCCCTACGCAACCTGTGTGGGACGCGAAGATGCTTCCTGCCGTGGATGCCCCGGGGGTGGTGGGACTGATGGGGTGGAGGGCGTGCGACCCCCCATTCCCCGGCAGTCGGCCGTAGATCATGGTCCGGACCACGTGGAGATCGAGGGCAGCCTCACGGACGAGCTGACCTCCGTGATCGCCGCTGCGCGCAGACGGGCCCTCCGGGACGGGGACCGGCAGATCGACACCGCCCATCTGCTGCACGCGCTCCTGGAGTCCGATCCCGACGTCCGCGACGTCTTCGACGGACCGCAGGTCGCCAGGCTGCTCGGCTATCTGGTGCAGCGCAGCATCGGCTACGGACTGCGCTGGCAGATCGGGGTCGAGGACGCCGGAGTCGTCCCGGGTGCCCCGGGCACGCCCGGCTGGTCTCCGGTCGCGGCCCGCGCGATGGGCCAGGCGTACGACCGTGCCGTACGGCGGGGTGAGCGGTCGGCCCACGGCGTTGACCTGCTCGCCGCGCTGGTCGCGGCCACCGGGTCGAGGGCCGTGGAGGTGCTGGCCACCGTCGGTGTCGACGTCGGAGCCGCGGCGCGGCGGGTCGTGCGGACGGGCGAGGCCCTCTGACCCCGGCTGTCTTCAGGGTGGCTGCGGTTCAGTCGGCCGCAGCCCGCCTGCGGTCCAGTCGGTGAGACAGGTGTCAATGGGGGTGACGCTCCTGTCGTCGGCTGTCATCATGTGCCGGTGCATACGTCTCAGGGGAGTCACGGACAACGCGGTCGGGGTGTCGGGCTGGTGCTCGCGCTCGGGTCCGCCGTCGCCTTCGGCGGATCGGGCACGGCGGCCAAGCCGCTCATCGAGGCGGGGCTCGATCCGTTGCACGTGGTGTGGCTGCGGGTCGTCGGCGCCGCGCTGGTGATGCTGCCGTTGGCCGTCCGGCACAGGGGCCTGCTGCGGCGGCGGCCCGCGCTGCTCGTCGGTTTCGGACTGTTCGCCGTGGCCGGTGTGCAGGCCTTCTACTTCGCGTCCATCTCCCGTATCCCCGTCGGAGTCGCCCTGCTCGTGGAGTACCTCGGCCCGGCGATCGTCCTCGGGTGGGTGCGCTTCGTGCAGCGGCGGCCGGTGACCCGGGCGGCGGCGGTCGGGGTCGTCCTCGCGGTCGGCGGCCTCGCCTGCGTCGTCGAGATCTGGTCCGGGCTGAGCTTCGATCCGCTGGGGCTGCTGCTCGCGCTGGGCGCCGCCTGTTGTCAGGCCGGGTACTTCGTCCTGGCCGACCAGGGGAGCGAGGCCGGGGCCGAGGCACCGGACCCGCTCGGTGTCATCGCCTACGGACTGCTGGTGGGGGCGGTCGTGCTCACGGTGGTGGCCCGGCCGTGGGGGATGGAGTGGAAAGTGCTCGGGGGCACCGCGCTGATGGACGGGACGGCCGTTCCGGCCTGGATGCTGCTCGGGTGGGTGGTGCTGATCGCCACGGTGCTCGCCTATATGACCGGGGTGGTGGCCGTGCGGCGGTTGTCTCCCCAGGTGGCCGGGGTGGTGGGGTGCCTGGAGGCGGTGGTGGCGACCGTGCTCGCGTGGGTGCTGCTGGGTGAGCACCTGGGCGCGGCGCAGATCTTCGGGGGGCTGGTCGTGCTGGCCGGGGCGTTCGTCGCGCAGCGGTCCGCGCCGGGCAGGCGGGCGCCGAGGAAGGTGGCGTCCGGTGGGGAAGGGGTGGGGGCCGGCATATCGGTGGGCCGGGGGCGATGAGGTGGCCGGGGCCCGGTGACATGCGGCCGATGAGGCGGTTCGGGGCCTGAAGTCCGCGGGGTGCGGTCCATTGTGGTTGCTCGCGCGGTTCCCCGCGCCCCCTCGGGGCGCGGGTCAGGGGCGCGGGTTCGCCGGTGGCTACAGGGTCTTGAGGTAGGCCGGGAGTGCGGTGCCCGGGGCCAGGTCGGGGTCCGGGATCGGGGTTCCGTAGCCCTTGCGGAGGGGAACGACGCCGGCCCAGTGGGGGAGCGTGAGGTCCTCGGGCTCGTCGTTGACGCCGCCGGTGCGGGTCTTGGCCGAGACCTCGTTCAGGTCGAGGCGGATCACGGCCGTGGCCGCGAACTCCTTGCCGTTGGCGGGCCGGGAGTCCAGCGAGCGGCCCGGTACGACATGGTCGACCAGGGCGTCCAGGGCGATCCGGCGCTCCTCCGGGTCGGTCACCTGGTGCGCGGTGCCGTGCACCACCACCGAGCGGTAGTTGATCGAGTGGTGGAAGGCGGAGCGGGCCAGGATCAGCGCGTCCACATGGGTGACCGTCAGGCACACCGGGAGGCCCGGGTCGGCCTGGCCCGTCATCCGTAGCGGGCGCGAGCCCGTCGAGCCGTGCACATAGAGCGTCTCGCCGACCCGGCCGTACAGCGTCGGCAGCACCACCGGGGCGCCGTCGCGGACGAAGCCGAGATGGCAGACGTACCCCTCGTCGAGTATCGAGTGCACCAGTTCCCTGTCGTACGAGGCCCTCTGGGCGGCCCGGGTGGGGACGGTGCGCTCGGTGGGGGTGTAGGCGGCGGGCGGTGGTGTCGTCGGCTCCGATGTCGTCGACCGCGGGGTCCCCGTCATTGCGCTCTCCATTGCACTAGTGCATAATTGGATTTGTGCTAGGAGAATACCTGATCGCCGGTCGACGCGCAGTCGAGATTGCGGCGAGCGTCGAGCAGGCGGTGGCGGAGGGCGGGCTGGAGCCCGGTCAACTGCTTCCGCCCATGCGGGAGTTGGCGGACCGGCTCGGCGTGAATCCGAACACCGTCGCGGCCGCCTATCGCACACTCCGGGAGCGCGGGGTCATCGAGACCGCGGGGCGCCGGGGCAGTCGTGTGCGGTCCCGCCCGGCGACGACGGGACGGGAGTACATCCGGGTCGAGGTCCCCGAGGGTGTGCGGGACCTCGCCGACGGCAATCCCGATCCCGCGTTGCTGCCGCGCCTGGCGGAGGCGTTCGCGGCCGCCGCCGAGCAGGGCGACCGCGAACCGGTCCTCTACGGGGCGGCGGCCGTGGAGCCCGAACTGGCCCGGATCGCACGGGCCGACCTGGACGCCGACGGGGTGCCGGACGGGCCGGTCGCCGTCACCTCGGGGTCGCTCGACGCCATCGAGCGGGTGCTGGCCGTCCACCTCAAGCCGGGGGACACCGTCGCCGTCGAGGACCCCGGGTGGGGGAGCGTGCTCGATCTGGTGCCGGCGCTCGGACTGCGGGTCGTCCCCGTCGGCGTCGACGACGAGGGACCGCTCCCCGACGACGTACGAGGGGCGCTGGCGGGCGGGGCGCGTGCCCTGATCGTCACCGACCGGGCGCAGAACCCGACCGGCGCGGCCGTGAGCGCCGCTCGCGCGCGTGCCCTGCGGTCCGTGCTGGCTGAGCATCCGGAGACCCTGCTCATCGAGGACGACCACGGCTACCGGATCGTCGACCAGCCTCTGCATCCGCTCGCCGGGGGCACCCGCAGCTGGGCCTTCGTGCGGTCGGTCGCCAAGGCGTACGGCCCCGACCTGCGGCTCGCCGTGCTCACCGGTGACGCGGCCACCGTCGACCGGGTGCGGGGCCGGCAGCGGCTGGGGCCCGGCTGGGTGAGCCGGCTGGTGCAGCGGGCCGTCGTCCGGCTGTGGTCCGGCGGTGCGGTGGACGCGGAGGCGGTGGCGACGGCGTACGGGCGGCGGAGGGACGCGCTGATCGATGCCCTCGCGCGGCGCGGGGTCGAGGCGCACGGGGTCAGCGGCATGAACGTGTGGATCCGGGTGCCGGACGAGACCGGCGCGGTCGCGCGGCTGCTGCACGCCGGCTGGGCCGTCGCGCCCGGGGCGCGCTTTCGGATGAGCGCCCCGCAGGGGATCCGGATCACGGTCTCCACCCTCACCGAGGAGGAGATCGGGAGGGTGGCGGACGCGGTGGCCTCGGCGATCGGGCCGGGGGCCGGAGCGGGATATGTGTGAGGTCGGGTCACGGCGGTCGGGACGTGAGTGGGATGCGTGCGACGGCACGGCGGTCGGGACGCGAGCGCGATGCGGGTGACGGCGCGGCGGCCGGGGCGTCGGCGCGGCGTGTCCGCCGGGACGCCCGCCGGGATGCCCGCCCCCGCCGGATCAGGTGCGCGGCCTGGCCTGTGTCAGTGCTGCCCCCGCCAGGACGATCGCCGCGCCGACCGGGGTCGACCAGGTCAGGGACTCGCCGAGGAGCGCGACGCCGGCGGCCGTGGCGATGACCGGGATGAAGTAGGTGACCATCTGGGCCGTCGTCGGGCCGACCTCGGAGACGAGCCCGTACTGGACGAGCATCGCGACCCCCGTGCCCAGGGTGCCCAGCGCGACGACCGCCAGCAGGGGCAGCACCGGGAAACTGCTCGGCACACTCGTGAACAGCGGGGTGACGATGGCCAGTTGGGCCGTGGCCAGCAGCAGTTGGGCGCCGGTGAGGGAGAGGTGCGACGCGGTGGTGCCGGCCAGGGTGCGGCGGACGTAGATCCAGCCGACGGGATAGCTGAGCGAGGCCAGCAGCGCCAGCGCCGTGCCGGTGGCGTCCACGCCCTGGAAGCCCTGCCAGGCACCGAGCACGGTGAGGACCCCGAGGAAGCCGAGGCCGAGACCGGCGACCCGCACCCGGGTGGGACGGTCCTCGGAGAGCGCGACCAGGGAGAGGGCCATGCCCCACAGGGGCGAGGTCGCGTTGCAGATGCCGGCCAGCGTGGACGGTACGGTCAGCTCCGCGTAGGCGAACAGGGAGAACGGCAGGGCGTTGAGGAAGAAGGCGGCCACGGTGAGGTGACCCCAGATGCGGGCGCCGCGCGGCAGCCGCTGCCGCCTCACCGCCATCGCCACCCCGAGGATCAGGGTGCCGAACAGCAGCCGTCCCAAGGTGACCTGGAAGGGCGCGTAGGCCTGAGTGCCCACCTTGATCAGGAGGAAGCTGAAACCCCAGACGAGGGAGAGGAAGGCGAAGCGCAGCCGCCAGTCGACGATGGCGCGGGAGCGGTCAGGGGCACGACCGGGGGCTCGGGTGGGCGTGGCGGTGGTCATGCGCACCACGATGGCGCCGGTGATCTCGTAGCACAAGCGAGAATTGGTGAGTCGATTCTCGTAGTATCGCTTACATGTTGAACCTGGAGCGCCTGCGCACCCTGGACGCCCTCGCCCGGCACGGCTCGGTCAGCGGGGCGGCCGAGGGGCTGCATGTGACGACCTCGGCCGTCTCGCAGCAGATGGCCAAGCTGGAACGCGAGGTGGGGCAGCGGCTCCTCGCCAAGAACGGGCGGGGGGTGCGCCTCACCGACGCGGGGCGGCTGCTCGCCGAGCACGCCGCGCGCATCCTGTCGCAGGTCGAGCTGGCGCAGTCGGCACTGGAGGAACAGCGGGGACAGGTCGTCGGCGAACTTCGGCTGGCCGCGTTCCCGACGGCCGTCCGGGGGCTGTTTCCCACCGTCTTCCGCGCGTTGCGCGAGAACCACCCGGCGCTGCGCGTGCGGTCACGGGAACTGGAACCCGAACTCGCCGTCAACGCCGTGATCCGAGGCGACGTCGACCTGGCCGTGGTCCTCGACTGGTACAACAAGCCGCTGCCCGTGCCCGCGGGGCTGGCCAGGGCCGCGATCCTCGACGACCCGGTGGAGGTGGCCCTGCACGAGGACCATCCGCTCGTCGCCCGGGACGAGATCGACCTGCGGGAGCTGGCCCAGGAGCCGTGGGTCGCCTGGCCCGAGGGCGAGTTCTGCCACGAATGGCTGCTCTACACGCTGCGGGCCAACGGCATCGAGCCCCACATCGCCCACCGCGCGGGCGAACACCACACGCAACTCGCCCTGGTCGCCGCGGGGTTGGGTGTCTGTATCGCGCCCCGGCTCGGCCGGGACCCGATGCCGGCCGGGGTGCGGACCGTGCCGGTGCGCCACCGGGTCCACCGCAGCGTGTACGCGGTGTGGCGCTCGGACGCCGACCGACGGCCGTCCATCAGGGCGGCGGTGGAGGCGCTGCGGACCGCGGGCGACGGGTGCGGGGCGGGCTGAAGAGCGGGAACGTTTGCTCGCGCAGGGGGCCGGTCACGGCGAGCCCAGTTTGCGGAAGTCCCAGGACGTGACGGCGTCCGGTGTCAGACGCAGCCAGGCGTGCCTGCCGTCGTGGGGCATCTCGTCGATGCCGAAGTTCTTCCGGGTGAACAGCCGCTCCACCTCGACGAGTTCGGGGACCGGCTCGCCCGTGCGCGGCACCTCGCCGACGAAATCGACGGTGCCGGACAGTTCGACGCCGCGCAGTTCGCCGTACTCCTCGCCCGCGTCGACCACGACGGCCACGCGCGGGTCGCGGCGCAGCGCGGACCAGCGTCTGCTGCGGGTGATCGAGTAGAGCCAGAGCGAGGTGCCGTCCCAGACGAACCAGAGCGGGCTGACGTGCGGGGCGCCGTCGGACCCTACCGTCGCCACCCGGCAGGTGCGCTGCGTGCTCAGGAACTCGTCCAGTTCGGCGGGTTCCATCATGATCTTCCGGCCCCGGCGCTGGGTGACGGTCATGGAGTCCTCTCTTCTGACGTGACGTCAGAAGAGCATCGGTCGTCTTCCGTCCATGTGCAAGGGGCGTTACGCTCCACCGCCCGATCGCCGGCGACAGGGGGAGCGTCATGCCCGCGTACGCGAGTGAGTCCAAGCGCCGACGGGAGTTGGGCGGACTCCTCGATCCCGCCAGTACCGTCCTGCTCACCGTCGAGTGCCAGCAGGGTGTCGTCGGACCCGACGGCGCGCTGCCCGAACTCGCCCGGGAGGCCCGGTCGTCGGGCGTGCTCGCGCGTGTCGCGCGGCTGGTCACCGCGGCCCACGGGTGCGGGGCGCAGGTCCTGCACGCCGTCGCCGAGCGGCGGCCCGACGGCCGGGGCGCCAACCGCAACGCACGGCTGTTCCGCGCGGCGGAACGGCTGCCCGTAAGGCAGTTGACGGGCACCGAGGCCGTACGGGTCGCACCGCCCATCGAGGTCGCCGAGGAGGACCTGGTCGTACGGCGGCTGCACGGGCTGTCCCCGCTGGCGGGCACCGACGTGGACGCGCTCCTGCGCAACCTGGGCTGCCGCACCCTGGTCGTCGCCGGCGTCTCGGCCAACGTGGCCGTGCCGAACGCGGTGTTCGACGCGGTCAATCTGGGCTACACGGTGGTCGTGCCCGGCGACGCCATCGCGGGGGTGCCTGCCGACTACACCCCCGCGATGATCCGTCACACCCTCGCGCTGGTCGCCACGGTCGCGACCACGGACGAGGTGGTGTCGTGCTTCGAGCGGCCCGCGGGGCCGTCCGACTGCTCGACCGGCGAGCGCTAGGCCAGGGTGATCGAGTCCCCGGACACGGTGACCTCCTTGGCCGGCAGTGCCTTCGTCGCCGGTCCGCTCTTCACGCTGCCGTCCGCGATCGAGAAGTTGCTGTTGTGACAGGGGCAGTTGATCACGCCGTCGGCGATGGTCTTCACCGCACAGCCCTGGTGGGTGCACACGGACGAGAACGCCTTGAACGTGCCCGCCTCGGGCTGGGTGACGACGACGCCCTCGCTCTCGAAGATCTTGCCGCCGCCCTCGGGGATGTCCGCGGTCTTCGCGATCTCCTTGCCGCCCGCGTTGCCCCCGGTCGTGTCGCCTCCCGTGCTGCCGCCGGAGTCGGCGTTCGAGTCGCCCCCGGCCCCGGCGCCGGACGAGCTCGACGTCGACGCGTCGTCGTCCGATCCGCACGCGGTCAGCGCGACGGCGAGCCCCGCCACGCCGGCGGCCGCCATGACGGTGCGACGGCCCGGGATCGAAGCGGGTTTGGTCGTTTCGCTGGTCATGCTGACGGTTCCTTCCGAGATGGCTTCGCACTTTCGCCCATGGATACGGCGGGTCCGTGCTTGAACGTTCAGACAGGGTCCACATCTTGACCTGTCCGGGATCACGACAGTGTCAAAAGCAGCTGTCCGAAAGCTGTCGGTCGGCGGCGCCGCCGGACGGGGCGCCTCCGGGGGCCGTCGGTACGCCGGTAGCCTGGGCCGATGCTCAAGGAAGTCAGCGCGACCCGGTACATCACGCCGTTGCGGGAGGGCGGCTCGCTGCCCGGTCTCGTCGAGGGCGACGACCGCGGGACGTACGTCCTCAAGTTCACCGGCGCGGGGCAGGGCCGCAAGACGCTCGTCGCGGAGGTGGTCTGCGGGGAGCTGGCCCGGCGGCTCGGACTGCGCGTGCCCGGCCTCGTCACCGTCGACCTCGATCCCGTGCTGGGCCTCGGTGAACCCGACGAGCGGGTGCAGGAACTGATCAAGGGAAGCGGCGGCACCAACCTGGGCATGGACTTCCTGACCCGGGCCATCGGCTTCGATCCGCTGGCCTTCGAGGTGAGCCCCGAGGAAGCCGGGCGGATCGTCTGGTTCGACGCGCTGATCAACAACGTCGACCGCTCCTGGCGCAACCCCAACCTGCTGATGTGGCACGGCGACCTGTGGCTCATCGACCACGGCGCCACCATGATCTGGCACCACAACTGGCCCGGCGCCCGTGCCTCCGCCGCCAGGCCGTACGCCGCCGCCGACCACGCCCTGGCACGCTTCGGCCCCGACGTCGCGGCGGCCGCCGCCGAGCTCGCGCCCCTGGTCACCGAGGAACTGCTCGCCGAGGTGACCGCCGAGATCCCCGACGTCTGGCTGACGGACGAGCCCGGCTTCGAGACACCGGACGCGCTGCGGCGGGCGTACGCGGAACCCTTGCTCGTCCGCGCCGCCGACGTGCACGAACGCATCGAGGGGATCAAGTGAGCGACCGCTTCCTGGGGACCGGCGCGACCGGGCAGGACGTCTACGAGTACGCGCTGCTGCGGATCGTGCCCCGGATCGAGCGCGGCGAGTGCTTCAACGCGGGCGTCCTCGTGTACAGCCGTTCCCGGGCCCTCGTGGCGGCCCGTACCCATCTCGACGAGGCCAAGCTGCTCGCCCTCGACCCCGGGGCGGACGTGGCCGGCGTACGCGCCGCGCTGCGCGCCGTGGAGGGCGTGTGCGCCGGGGGACAGGCGGCCGGGCAGGCCGCCGGCGACGACGCCGGACGGCGGTTCCGCTGGCTTGTCGCGCCCCGGTCGACGGTCGTCCAGGCGGGGCCCGTGCACACTGGGCTCACCGCGGATCCGGCGGCGGAGGCCGAGCGGCTGCTCGCCCTGCTGGTGAAGTGACCGGGTCGAGGTAAGGGATCACACCTGGTGGAACGTTGACACCGGGTGCCAGGACTTCTAGCGTCACGTGTGCTGAAGGTACTAAGCGGTCGCTCACCAGATGGGGGCGCCGCAGGAGCCGCATCCCAAGGGCGAGGAGAACCAGCAATGTCCACCACTGAGCAGCGTGTCGCCGTGGTCACGGGTGGCGCGCGCGGCATCGGCGCCGCGACCGCCGTACGACTGGCCGCCGAGGGGCGGGCCGTCGCGGTGATCGACCTCGACGAGGCCGCGTGCAAGGACACCGTGGAGAAGATCACCGCCGCCGGCGGCAGGGCGCTCGCGGTCGGCTGCGACGTCTCCGACGAGGCCCAGGTCGAGGCCGCCGTCACCCGGATCGCCGAGGAGCTGGGCGCCCCGACGATCCTGGTGAACAACGCGGGCGTGCTCCGCGACAACCTGCTGTTCAAGATGAGCGCGTCCGACTGGGACACGGTCATGAACGTGCACCTGCGCGGCGCCTTCCTGATGGCGAAGGCGGTGCAGAAGTACATGGTCGAGGCCAAGTTCGGCCGGATCGTGAACCTGTCCTCGTCGTCCGCGCTCGGCAACCGGGGCCAGGCCAACTACTCCGCCGCCAAGGCCGGTCTGCAGGGCTTCACCAAGACCCTGGCCATCGAGCTCGGCAAGTTCGGCGTCACCGCCAACGCGGTCGCCCCCGGCTTCATCGTCACCGACATGACCGCCGCCACCGCCGCCCGCGTCGGCATGGGCTTCGAGGACTTCCAGGCCGCCGCGGCCACCCAGATCCCCGTCCAGCGCGTGGGCCGCCCGGAGGACATCGCCGGAGCCATCGCCTACTTCACGGGCGAGGACGCCGGTTTCGTCTCCGGCCAGGTGCTGTACGTCGCCGGCGGACCGCTCAACTAAGGGACCCAGAACATGACTTCGGTGGAACTCCCCGAGCTTTCGGGCAAGGTCGCGCTCGTCACCGGCGCCAGCCGCGGCATCGGCTACGGCATCGCCGAGGCCCTCGTCGCACGCGGCGACCGGGTCTGTATCACCGGCCGCAACGAGGACGCGCTCAAGGAGGCCGTCGAGCAGCTCGGCGCCGACCGCGTCATCGGCGTCGCCGGCAAGGCCCACGACGAGGCCCATCAGGCCCTCGCCGTGGAGCGCACGATGGAGGCCTTCGGCCGCGTCGACTACCTGGTCAACAACGCCGGTACGAACCCGGTGTTCGGCCCGATCGCCGACCTCGACCTGAACGTGGCCCGCAAGGTGTTCGAGACCAATGTCGTCTCCGCGCTCGGCTTCGCCCAGCGGACCTGGCACGCCTGGCAGAAGGACAACGGCGGCGCCATCGTGAACATCGCCTCCGTCGCCGGTCTCTCCGCGTCGCCGTTCATCGGCGCGTACGGCATCAGCAAGGCCGCCATGATCAACCTGACCGTCCAGCTCGCGCACGAGTACGCGCCCAAGGTCCGGGCCAACGCGATCGCGCCCGCCGTGGTGAAGACCAAGTTCGCCCAGGCCCTCTACGAGGGCCGGGAGGCCGAGGCGGCCGCGTCCTACCCGCTCGGACGGCTCGGCGTGCCCTCCGACATCGGGGGTGCCGCCGCGTTCCTCACCTCCGACCAGTCCGACTGGATCACCGGACAGACCCTTGTGGTCGACGGCGGCATCTTCCTCAACGCCGGGGTGGGCTGACAGAGTGAGGCGGGCGCCGGTACGCCATTCACCGAACATCTCCGGCGCCCGTCCGCACCCCTCACGGGGCCTCGACAACGCCGTCACACGCGGACCGGCCAAGGGCTCTGCCGACCGAGCGGGAACGGCTCGGGGGGCCTGCGGTATCGTTCGGCCACTCTGTACGGCATTTCGAGGAGCATGCACGTGTTCAACCGGAACCGATACTTGCCGCCACTCGCGGTCATCGCGTCCATATCCATGGTGACCGGGTGTGGTGTGTTCTCCTCGGACGCCTCCGACGACGCGGACCCCATCATCGTGGGGACCACCAGCACGCCGAGCACCCTGGACCCGGCCGCGGCCTGGGACAGCTCCTGGGAGCTGATGCGCAACGTCTTCCAGCCCCTCCTCGGCTACTCGCCCGGCGGGTCCGAGCCCGAGCCGGACGCGGCCGAGAACTGCGAGTTCACGGACAGCTCCAGCACGGTGTACAGCTGCACGCTGCGTGAGGGCCTGAAGTTCTCCAACGGGCACACGCTGGACGCCAAGGCCGTCAAGTACTCGTTCGACCGGATCAAGAAGATCAACGTCAACGGTGGCCCCGCCGGCCTGCTGACCACCCTCTCCCGAGTGCAGACGAAGGGCGACCGCGAGGTCGTCTTCCACCTCAGCCAGCCCGACGCGACCTTCCCGCTGGTGCTCACCACGCCCGCGATGTCGATCGTGGACCCTGAGGAGTACCCCGCGGACAAGCTCCGCGAGGGCGGGGACATCGCGGGCTCCGGGCCCTACAACCTCGCCTCCTACGACGAGGGCAAGACGGCCGAGCTGGTCCGCAACGACAACTACAAGGGCATCGCGGACCACAAGAACTCCGCCGTCACCATCCGGTACTTCACGCAGTCGGACGAGATGGTCAAGGCCCTCAAGAGCAAGGACATCTCGGTCATCTACCGGGGTCTCGGCGCCTCGGACATCGTGGACATCCAGGCCAACCACGACGAGGACGGGCTCCAGATCGTGGAGAACGCCACCACCGAGATCAGCTATCTGGTGTTCAACCCCAAGGACCCGTGGGCGAAGAACCCCGCTGTCCGCAAGGCGGTCGCCCAGGTCCTCGACCGGCCGGCGCTCGCCCACAACATCTACAAGGACACCGTCGAGCCGCTCTACTCCATGATCCCCCGGGGTCTGGTCGGCCACACGACGGGCTTCTTCGACGACTACGGCAACCCCAGCGCGACCAAGGCGAAGTCCATCCTCACCGAGGCCGGCATCACCGAAACGGTTCCTCTCCAGCTCTGGTACACCACCGACCGGTACGGCTCCCAGACCAAGCCGGCCTTCGAGGAGCTGAAGCGGCAGCTGGAGGCGTCCGGACTGTTCGAGGTCACGCTGAAGAGCCGCCCGTGGAAGACCTACTCCGAGGGCTACCAGAAGGGCGAGTACCCGGTCTTCGGGCGCGGCTGGAACCCCGACTTCAACGACGCCGACAACTTCATCGCCCCCTTCGTGGGCAAGCAGAACGCGCTCGGCACGCCCTACGACGCCCCCGAGATCACGGACAAGCTGATCCCGGCGTCGCGCGCCGAGAGCGACCGCGGCGCAGTGGGCGAGGAGTTCGAGGAGGCCCAGCAGATCCTCGTGGACGACGCCCGGCTGATCCCGCTGTGGCAGGGCAAGGCGTACACGGCCGCCAACGAGGAGATCGCCGGCCTCGAGAACGTCATCGATCCCGCGACGATGATGATCATGTGGCAGCTGTCGTGGAAGACCAGCTGGTAATTCCGGGTGCCCGGTCCCGTTGTCAGTGGGCGCCTGTAGGTTCTGTGCTCTGACGGCGGTCGCGCTTCGCGCGGCCGCCCATGGCCGCGTGTTCCGTGGCCGTGAAGTGAGCGCACACCGGAGGAAGTTGACGTGACCGACATCGCGATGCTGCCCGAGTCCTGGCGCGGGGTCCTGGGGGACGAGCTGCAGCAGCCCTACTTCAAGGAACTCACCGAGTTCGTCGAGGAGGAGCGAGCCAAGGGTCCCGTCTACCCTCCCCGTGAGCAGGTCTTCGCCGCGCTCGACGCCACCCCGTACGAGAGCGTGAAGGTGCTGATCCTCGGCCAGGACCCGTACCACGGCGAGGGCCAGGGCCACGGGCTGTGCTTCTCCGTGCGGCCCGGGGTGAAGACCCCGCCCTCGCTGCGGAACATCTACAAGGAGATGCAGGCCGAGCTGGGCACCCCGATCCCGGACAACGGCTATCTGATGCCGTGGGCCCAGCAGGGCGTGCTGCTGCTCAACGCGGTCCTCACGGTCCGCTCCGGCGAGGCCAACTCGCACAAGGGCAAGGGCTGGGAGAAGTTCACCGACGCCGTGATCCGCGCGGTGGCCGACCGGCCCGACCCGGCGGTCTTCGTGCTGTGGGGCAACTACGCGCAGAAGAAGCTCCCGCTGATCGACGAGGAGCGCCACGTCGTGGTGAAGGGCGCGCACCCCTCGCCGCTGTCGGCCAAGAAGTTCTTCGGCTCCCAGCCGTTCACGCAGATCAACGAGGCCGTCGCCCGGCAGGGCCACGAGGCGATCGACTGGACGATCCCGAACCTCGGCTGACGGACCGCCCGGCCCCGGCCTCGCCCCGGCCTCGGTTTCGGTCGAGACCGACCGGCCGCTCGTCCCTCCGTACGTGTAGGTCCGTCCGTCCGGCTGCTCGCCGTACGGCCGCCGGGGCGCCCCCGCGGCTGTACGGAGCGGCCTGACCGGGATTGCCCGTGCCTGCCGTTAGCGTCGGGAGGGACAGACGGGCAGGGGGCGAGGAGTGCGGAGGACGCGGTGGTGGAGCGACAGGAGCGGGTGGCGCCGGACGCCGTGCTGACCCGGATCGGGCAGGCGGTCATGCTGCACCACGGGGGTGATCGCGAGGAGGCCCGGGACCGTCTGCTGCGGCTGTGGGCGGAGATCGGGGAGGACGGCACACCGCTCCACCGCTGCACCCTGGCCCACTACATGGCCGACACCCAGGACGACCCGGACACCGAACTGGCCTGGGACCTCAGGGCGTTGTCGGCGGCCGACGAACTCGGCGACGGCCGGTCGGCGCAGGACCGGGACGAGCTCGCAGTGCGGGACCGGGACGAGCTCGCGGTGCGGGCCTTCTATCCCTCGCTCCACCTCAACCTCGCCGCCGACTACGCCAGGCTGGGCCGCCCCGACGCGGCCCGCAGCCATCTGCGGCTCGCCCGGGGAGCGCTGGCCTCGCTGGCGGACGACGGCCACGGCGACGGTGTCCGCACCGCCCTGGCCCGTCTGGAGGCCCGGCTCGACGAGACGGGCCCCGCGGGAGGGGAGACACCGGGGCCGCCACGACAGCGGCCCTAGGGTCCCAGCGGCGAAGGGATCGGCCGGGGGCGGGGAGGGGCAGGTCGGGGCGGTGCGGGCTGGGGTGTGCCGGCTGGGGTGTGCCGGTTCGTGTGCCCGCCGGGGGTCAGCGGCCGTAGACGTCCTTGCAGATGACCGCCTGGGGGGTGTCCTTGCCCCAGCCGCCGTATCGGTGGCCGAGTGCGCACACGTCGGAGTTCTTCGCCGGCGTCGTCGGGACCGCCTTGGGGAGGGGCGGGATCTCGACGTGGGTGCGGGAGCCCGGTGGCGGGCCCTGCCGCTCGCGGGAAGCCGGCCGCTCGTCGCGGGGTGGCGGGGGTGCGGCGGGGGTCGGGGCGGCGTCGCCGCCGGTGACAGGCGGAGCGGACGTGGGCTTCTGCTCCGGGGGCGCGCTCGGGGTGGGTTCCCGGGGCGGGCCGACCAGCCTCAGGGCCTCGCGCGCCGGGGCTTCCACGATCTGGGTCTCGGTGGTGCCCTCCGGGCGGGGCTCGGACGGCCCGGACGGGAGGGGCGACGGCTGCCGCGGGGGCGGGTGGTGCGGGGTCACGCAGCCGGTGAGAGCCGAGAAGGCCACGGTGACCAGGAGCGTTGCGGTGGTGGTCGGTCGATGCACGCGCGCAACTCTGCTGTGTCCGGGCCGCTTTGGGGAGGGGGCGGACGGATGATGCCCCCACATGGGTGACGCCCGCGGCCCCTGGACGACGCCACGCGCCCTACTTCGGGGAGAACGCGGTCGCAGGCCCTGGCTCCCGGGCCCTCGCCGCACCGGGCCCTGGCCGCACCGATCGCTCGCCCCGGTTCCGGGTGCGTTCCGGCTGAGGTCGCTCGCCCGGGCTTGGGCCGCCCGCTGCGGCTGCGGCCGGTCGCTCGCCGCAGCGCGGATCGCTCGCCCCGGTTCCGGTCGCTCGCCCCGGTTCCGGTCGGCCGCTTGGTGCGGCTGCGGTCGCTCACCCCGCCACCGGTCGCTCGCTCGGGCCCCGGCCTCTTGCCCCCGGCCTCGGTCGGCCGCTCCGGTCCCGGTTGCCCTGCTCCGGCCTCGGTCGGCCGCTCCGGTTCCGGTCGCTCACCGCAGCTTGGATCGCTCGCCCCGGCTCCGATCGCGCGTCCGGCTGCGGTCGGCGGCTCCGGCTCGGATCGCTCGCCCGGCCCCGGTCGCTCTCTCGTGCCCCGGTCGCTCTCTCGTGCCCCGGTCGACCGCCCTCGGCCCGACCGCCCTCGGCCCGACCGCCCTCGGCCCGACCGCCCTCGGCCCGACCGCCCTCGGCCCGACCGCCCTCGGCCCGACCGCCCTCGGCCCGACCGCCCTCGGCCCGACCGCCCTCGGCCCGGTCAGTATCCGGTGGCCCCGTCGATGCGCTCCCGGAGCAGGTCCGCGTGGCCGTTGTGTCGGGCGTACTCCTCGATCATGTGGGTGTAGAGCCACCGCAGGCTCGGTGCCTCGCCCGACCGTCCGTGCACGGCCTTGGCGACGTCGTCCAGGGCGAAGCCCTCGGCATTCCGGCGGGCGATCGCGATCTCCGCCTGCCAGGTGCCGTACGCCTCCTCCCAGGTGTCGGCCTCGGTGAGGTGGAACTCCCCGTCCGGGTCCGCGTCGCTGAAGTAGATCGGGCCCCGGTCGTCGTCCACCAGCACCTTGCGGAACCAGATCCGCTCGACCTCCGCCATGTGCCGTACGAGCCCGAGGAGGGAGAGCTGGGAGGGCGGCACCGAGGCGGTCCGCAACTGGGCGTCGTCCAGCCCCTCGCACTTCAGCGCGAGCGTTTCCCGGTGGTAGTCGAGCCAGCCCTCCAGCATGGCCCGTTCGCCGGCGGTGACGGAGGGTTCGGTGCGCAGATCGGTCATGTGGGCCATCCTCGCAGCCCCCGTATGCTGCCGACGAGGCATTTCGACAGCACACCGTGGACGGGAGACCCCAGTGAAGGTCGGCTGCGTCGGGCTCGGCGACATCGCGCGGAAGGCGTACCTGCCGGTGCTCGGCACCCAACCGGGGCTCGAACTCCATCTGCAGACACGCACGCCCGTAACCCTCACCCGCGTCGCCGACAGCCTCCACCTTCCGCCCGGCCGACGGCACACCGACCTCGATTCGCTGCTGGCCCAGGACCTCGACGCGGCCTTCGTGCACGCACCCACGCAGGTCCACCCCGAGATCGTGGAACGCCTGCTGAAGGCGGGTGTGCCGACGTACGTCGACAAGCCTCTCGCGTACGAACTCGCCGACTCCGAACGGCTCGTACGGCTCGCGGAGGAGCGCGGCATCGGGCTCGCCGTGGGGTTCAACCGGCGGTTCGCGCCCGGGTACACGCAGTGCGCCGACCATCCGCGCGAGCTGATCCTGATGCAGAAGAACCGCATCGGTCTGCCCGAGGTGCCGCGCACGATGGTCCTGGACGACTTCATCCACGTCGTGGACACCCTGCGGTTCCTGGTCCCGGGAGAGATCGAGGACGTGACCGTACGGGCCCGGACCGAGGACGGCCTGCTGCACCACGTCGTGCTCCAGCTCTCCGGGGCCGGATTCACCGCGCTCGGTGTCATGAACCGGCTCAGCGGCTCTGCGGAGGAGATCCTGGAGGTCTCCGGACAGGACACCAAGCGGCAGGTGGTGAACCTCGCCGAGGTGATCGACCACAAGGGACAGCCGTCCCTGCGGCGGCGGGGCGACTGGGTGCCGGTGGCCCGGCAGCGCGGCATCGAGCAGGCGGTGCTCGCCTTCCTCGACGCGGTGCGCGCGGGCCGGGTGCTCAGCGCGCGGGACGCGCTGGCGACCCATGAGCTGTGCGAGCGGGTGGTGCGGGCGGTGGAGGACCGCTCCGCCGCCTGAGCCGGAGGGTCCGTACGCCCTCGAAGGCGCCCCACGCGAGCAGGGTCAGCAGCGCCGCGTCCACCGGCCAGTCGCCGAAACGGGCAAAGAGCGTCGTACCGCTCGCCAGCGGCACGACGTACACCGCCGTCGTGCTCTCGTCCGTGCCGAGCCGGGGGCCGACCGGCCCGCCTTCCGGGCCGTACACCGCCGAGACGCCGGTCAGGGTCGCGTGGGCCATCGGGCGGCCGGTCTCGGCGGCCCGCAGCGCCGCCAGCGAGGCGTGCTGCTCGGGGGCCCAGCTCTGCTGGAACGTCGAGGTCGCCGACTGCGCTAGCAGCAACTCGGCGCCGTCCCGGGCGAGATGACGGCTCATGTCGGGGAACGCGGACTCGAAGCAGACCATGGGGCCGATCCGCAGCCCCTTCCCGGAGTCGAACACGACCTGCTCGGTGCCGCGCCTGCGGTCCTCGCCGGCCGCCTCGCCGACGGAGGTGGCCCAGCCGAGCAGCGAGCGCATCGGGATGTACTCGCCGAAGGGGACCAGACGCATCTTGTCGTAGCGGTCGCCGGTCGGGCCGTCGGGACCCACGAGCACGGAGCTCTTGTAGATGCCGGGACGGTCGGAGCGGCGGGCGTCCACGTTCACCAGGATGTTCGTGCCCGTCTCGCGGGCGAGCGCGGCTATCCGGTCGGAGAGATCGGGGCGGTCGGCGAGGTCGTGGCCGACGCTGCTCTCGCCCCACACGATCAGGTCGAGGTCCCGCCCGGCGAGGCTTCGGGTGAGCGCCTCCTCACGGTCGAACCGGTTGTCGGGGCCGTCGGTCACGCCGGGCTGCACGACGGCGATCCGCACCTCGCCCCGGACGTCGGGGCGCGGCGACCACAGCCACACCGCCGAGGTCGCGGTGGCCGTCGCGACCAGACCGGCGAGCGCCGGCGCCCGCGACCGGCGTACGGCGACCAGCACGGTGACCGCCACGTTGACGGCCACCAGCAGGAAGCTGATCAGCCAGACCCCGCCGACCGAGGCCAGCCGCAGCGCGGGCTCCACCTGCCACTGGCTGGAGCCCAGCAGACCCCACGGCCCGCCGAGGCCCTGCCAGGAGCGGACGAGTTCGATCGCCAGCCAGCCCGACGGCACCACCAGCAGCGCGGCGGCGACCCGGCCCGGTGACGGCGTCCCGGCCAGGAACCGGCGCACCAGCCAGGCCCAGGGCGCCCACAGCGCGCCCAGCAGGCCGGCGATGACGAAGGTGAACACATGGAGGTTCGGCAGCAGCCAGTGGTGCATGGCCAGCATGAACGCGCATCCGCCGAGCCAGCCGTCGTACAGTGCCCGGCGGGCGGTCGGGGCGGTGCGGACGATGAGCATCCACGGCACCAGCGCCCCGTACGCGAACCACCACAGGCCCGGCGCGGGGAACGCGAGCACGGGCAGGGCTCCGGCCACGACGAGGGCCGCTCGCCGCCGCCAGGGGGAGGCCGTCCATACCGCCGTCCGCCGCCGCCATGGGGAGGCCACCCACTCCGCCGCCGTTCGCATCCAGCGCCTCCCTCCCCACCGGTGAGTCCTTCCAGTGTGCGCGCCGGAGACGATCTCCGACAGAGGGCCTGGGCGGGGTGGGGGTGGTGCGCGGGGCGGGGTACGGGTGTGGTGGCAGCCGGCGGGGGGATGGCAGCCGCTGGCGTGGCGGAGGGGCGGAGGGGCGGAGGCGCGGAGGCGCGGGGGCGTATGGCGTGGCGGTGGCGCGGTGGCGCGGTGGCTTGGCAGAGGCGCGAGGGCGAGTGGTCCGGTCAGGCGGGTGGTCCGGTCACGCGGGTGGTCCGGTCAGGCCGGTGAGGGGTGCTGTGCGGGGGTGAGGCCCTCGGGGGCGCGGCGCCATTTCTCCTGGACCACGACTTCACGCAGGCGCCAGCCGTCCGGCGTGCGGACCAGGGCGAAGGCGTAGCGGCCGCCGCAGACGAAGTCGGGGGCGGTGGATCCCCCGTCGTGGCCGGCGAAGCGCATCGGGTTGATGTAGTCCGCCTGGACCCGGGCGGTGTCGCCGGTGTCCTGCTCCAGGAGTTCGAACCGCACCCGTCTGTTGACGATGAGGTGCTGGCGCATGGGGAAGAGCTCCATGCTCCGCGCCAGCCACCCGGCGACCTGCCTGGCGTCGCCCTCGATGCCGCCGGCCGAGCGGTAGTCCGCGCGGCCGCGCGGTGCGAACAGGTCCCGGTACGCCGCCCAGTCGCCGTCGTCCACCGCCACCGCGTACTCGGTGATCAGGCCGTCGACGGCGAGCCGGTCCATCACGGTCGCGAGCTCCACACGCTGCGTCATCGGCTCAGTCTTGGGGCAGGACCCGCGCCACGCCAAGGGGTGTGCGGTCGGATGGGGGATATTTCCGGGCCGGCGAAAGCCGTCGCACCGGCGACCGGCCGCGCTTTCGCCGCGCTGCGGCGTGCCTCGGCCGAGGTTCGGCCGTGCGTCGGCTGCTCTTCGGCGGTCGTTCGGCCGGGCCTCGGCCGGGGATATCCAGTGGCTCGACGGCGTCGCCGTGACCGACCCTGGTGTCCGCGGCGGCCCGGCCGCACGGCACGGTCGTTTCCCGGCCGCGTGGAAGCGGGACCGGATGATCTGGATCATCAAGGCACGTTCACAGACCGCATCGCGTCGCTGTAGCGCACATCCGTCCCGGCCGATGTGGCGATCGGACAACCGGGATCGGCGGACACCTGCCAGAAGCCTGTCGGTAGTATCCGCGAGCGCATCTGGCCCGTTCGGGCTGGTGAACCATGTGGGTGGGGGATTTCTCGATGACGTTTCGACTGCGTGCCGTCAGCGCGTTCGCGCTGCTGCTCGGCTTCTTCCTCGTGGGCGTGGTTCTGCTGTCGGCCATGGCGGTGCTCGACTGGCTGGTGATGACACGGGTGGTCACCGCGGAGGCGGCCTGGGTCGGGGGCACGGTCCTGACCGTCACCGTCCTGCTGGCGGCGGCGATTCTCCGTGGCTTCGTCGTCTTTCTACGGGCCGGGCGCCTGGGGCCGGTCCCGGACGGCGTGGCGGTCACTCCTCGGGACCAGCCCGAACTCTGGGAGCAGGTGCGGGCCGCTGCCGAAGTGACCGGACAGCGGCCGCCGGATGAGCTTTACCTGGTCGCCGAGGTCAACGCAGGGGTAGCCGAACAGAGCCGACTGCTGGGACTGCTGCACGGACGACGCCGTATGCTCCTGGGCCTGCCGCTGCTCGCCGGGCTGACCGTCCCGCAGCTGCGCGCCGTCCTCGCCCATGAGTTCGGGCACTACGCCAACCTTGACACCCGGCTCGGGAGTGTCACGATGCGCGGTCGGGCAGCCCTGTTGCACACGGCGGAGGCTTTTCAGGACGGCAGTACCCAGCTGCACCAGGCGATCGGTTTCTTGTACGTCGGCTACGCCAGGATGTTTCTGCGGACCACACAGTCCGTGGCTCGCCACCAGGAAGTCGCCGCAGACCAGATGGCGGCCCGGTACGCGGGCCGTGACACGACGGCCGCCACACTGCGCACCCTTCCGGTACTCGACGGCGCGTACACCCACTACCTGGAGACATACGCCGCGATGGGCAGCTCGTTGGGCGCGCTGCCGCCCGTCGGCGAGGTGTACGGCGGTTTCTGCCGGTTGCTCACCGCCCGAACCGGGGAGCAGCTCGCTGCGCTTTCCGCCGGGCAGCGGCCGCCGCGGCCGCACCCGTACGACTCGCACCCTCCGACAGCCGAACGGATCGCCCTGATCGAGAAGCTGCCCGCCGACGACCGGCCGGATCAGTTGCCCGATGAGACGGCCGGGCTGTCCCTGTTGCGCGACTCGGACCAGCTGTTCGCCGCGCTGGAGTCGCGGGCACTGTCGCAGGAGTCTGCAGGGCTGCGGCGCATGAGTTGGGACGACCTCGCGATGGCCCGCGCAGTCGCCGACGCCGAGAGCTGGTCCCGGCCGCTGCAGGTCGCCCTGGCCAGGGCGCTGCGCTCCGCGGAACAAGACGCAGGCGGCACGGTGACCGACGACCTTTTGCCCGGTTTGGAGGAAACACTCAACGCGTTCGACCGCGGCCTGCTGTGGATGGAGGTCGCCGACCGGTTGCCCAAGCCGCATCAGGCGGCACGACTGACCGGGCCGTCCGCACGCAACTTCATTCGGCCCAGGATCTTCGACGGTCTCGCGGGCCTGATCCACCTGCGCCTCGCCGAATCCGGCCACGCCGAACCGGACATCGCCTGGTCAGGTCAGCCCGGCCTGGTCCTCCCGGAGTCGTGGGAGAAGGGCATGGACAACGCCATCGACGCGGCCGTCGCCGACACACCGGACACCGCTCCGCTGCGCGCCCTGCTCGCCGACCTCTCGGATTCCGAAACAGTCGTGGGCTGATCAACACATACGCTGCGTGCCATTCGACGTTCTGTGACGGGTGTCCGGATGTCGTTCGACCGAGGCCATTGTTCCCTGGTGGTGGCTGCCGTTGGCGCTGTGTTTGCAGCCGCTGAGTGCCGTCAGATCGTCAGTCTGCTGGTTCTCGCTGGTCACGAAGCAAAGGCTACGACGGACGCTCAAGATGTGACATCGGGCCTCGTGCGCGTCAGGGATGCGTGGCGCCGGCACTAAGGGTTTTTGAGCACGGCTTGACTTGGTCATCAAGCCGTGTTCACAGACCTGTGCCGCCATGTGGCCCGTGGGTGCTCGTGACGGCTGTGCCCGGAGTGCCGGTCAGGGACGCAGGTGGGCCAGGAGTTCTGCACTGGCGGGGTACTCCTGTTCCTGGGGGAGCAGTCGGGCAGCTGAGTCCAGTTCGCTGCCCCTGACGAGTGCGTGGATCTCGTGGGCGAGCGGGGTGACGTCGCTGATGGACACGATCCACTCGTCCGCGTAACGCGACGATGCCTCACCGGAGAGCCCCAGTTGCAGCGAGCGGTACGGCAGGGGACGCAGGTGCAGGTCGCGTTCGGGATCCCACTGGACGCGGGACGGTGCGTGCTTGAGGTCACGCTGCCAGGTGTCGCGATCGGGGTGCAGTCCGCGGACGTAATGCGACAGGCAGGCATGGCGCAGCGCCCAGTCGAAGCCGTCGCGAGTGATCTCGACGGCGAGGACGGTCTCCTGACCGTCCTTCATGCCCCAGCCGGAGCGGTACATCATCCACATGAAACTGGGCTTGATCCACGTCATGCGGTCAGGCTTCCACGCGGCCGGAAAGCGGCGGTCTCGGACGGCAGGCAGTCCTATCTCTGGGGAGTACGCCTGGTAGACGGTGATCGTGGAGGCCGTGTGGAGCGCACGGATTCTGCGGAGCGGTTCTTCCATGGCGCACAGCGTGGACTCGGTCGGCTCAGGTGGCCACCGATTTTCTGTCCTGGGTGGCAGTGCCCAGACGACCGGCGTCCGCAGGGTCGATTTCTTCAACGATGGCGGTAGCCGCCCTGCGTCCATGTCTTGTGGCGGGGCGACGACGGGACGAAGTGAGGTCACCCGTCGAACTGGTTCCACTCGATCGCCGCATCGGCCAACGGGGCGAGGGCGCTGCGGTGGGTGGCGCCGGCCCAGACGCTGAAGCTGTCGCCACCTGCTGGGCCCGAGACGTGCAAGATGAGCCCCGGGGCCACATGGAACCGAGTGGGGTACCAGGGGCAGAAGGGACGCAGGGGCACGGGGTGCAGTCCTGCGGTGAGCCGCTGGACCTGTTGCGCGGTTGGTTCGTGGGGGAGTGCCAGGTAGTCGGCTCCCATGGCGGCTTCGAAGAGGGCGAACTGGAGGAGGAAGCCGCTGAGCGGCTCCTGTTCGGCGGTGGGAGGTTCGTCGTACCCCCGGAACCAGACGGTCGGATCGGCCGCGTCACCATCTGACGTCTGCGGCACTGCCCAGACGAACCCTCCCTGGTTCTCTTCGCCGAAGACGATCAGCCCGTCCTGGTCGGTCCGGAGCCTGGCCATGGGATGGATTCGGTTCTGCACTCCGAGGGCATCAGGACGACGCTGCGACAGGTCGTAGAAGTGCCTCAGTCCTTCCGGCAGGTCGAGCGCGGGAGCCTGTACCGATGGTGGTTCGGGGTCCTCGGACCTCGGGGGATACCAGCCGGTCAAGAACTGTTCGAGTGCGGTGCCTCTGTCGCCGCTCACGTTGCTCAGCCACTCCAGGCCCGGGAGATCCGACGGAGGAAGGACAGGACGGACCCGGTCCAGGTCGAACCTGCTCAGTGGGGTGTCCAGCCGAAAAACGCAGTCGGTGAGAATGTGTTCGTCATGGCCCGGACGCAGTTCCGTTCCGGCTTGGGCCACAGTGCCGGTGCCGAGATACACGAGGCTTTGCGGTAGCCGGGCCAGCAGATGGACCGGCAACCTCGCGTCGATCGTGCCCCATTCCCCTGGCCGATCCACAAGTCTTTCCCTGACTGGCGTCGGAGCCGGGCCGAGCAAACGGACCTCCTCGGCGTTCCAGACGCTGCTTCTGTGGAGTGCGTCTCCCGCCTCCACGATGATCACCGTTCCGGCGTCACCGATGACGGCGGTGGCGCTGCCGAAGGTGAAGCTGTCTCTGGTCGCCGCGTCACCGGAGAGCGCAACCGCCTGCATGTCGTCCAGGAGTGACATGAGAGGTAGCGCGGAATTGTGATCAACCATGCGCACATCCTCCATGAAGGGCTCGCCGAGCGATCGCGGAGCATTCGCCAAGCTGAGAGCAGAGTGTGGTGGACGAACCGGGCTCGCCAGCCTGCTCGTCAGATGTCGCACACTGCGCGCTAGCCTCTCGAACCGTGTCCGACCTACCCGACTTTCATGACGCGGCCATCGACGCGATAGTGAGTCACGCCGGCCGCTCGACGCTTCCCTTCCAGCGAGCGCATCGGGAGGAACACCACGCCACGGCCTTCTGGTTCAACGAGCTCGTGGACATGGCATCGCCGCCAGGGAGGAGGACATCGCCCACCTCGGTGAGGCTCCGATCGCGGCCTATGTGCTGGGTCACATCACCGAAGACGGTGACCGGGAACAGGCTGTCGTGGTCGGGCAGGTCGTGCGCACCGGCGACGGCACCATCCAATGGGTCGGAGATCTGCCGCACGGGTGCGTGGGTGCATCGGTATTCATCGGCGCTCGTCTCGGTGGCAACAGTTTCAAGCTGGTCTGCGTCGGCGTGGCGCTGCCCTCCGAAGGTCAACACGCGATTGCCCCCTTTGATCGCATCCGCGCCGCTCTGCACTTGCTCCCCTCGAACATCTCTCCAGCCTTTGAGGGGACCGCAGCTCGTCCTCAGGCGTCCGAGCCGAAGCGGCGCTGGTGGCAGCGACGCGGCTGATGCTGCCCGATGTCCTCAGCGGTATGACGACGGATGCCGGCTCGAACACGAGAGCCGGGCCGCCTGGCAGCGGGAGGTCCGGCGGTCGCCCGCCCGTGTTCAGTGGGACCCCGAGCGCGACCTGCGGCTCGCCCCGCTGCCCTACCGCTCGTTGCAGCTGGGCCTGTCGGGCGAGGCGGCGGCGCGGTACGCCGACGAGTGGATCGTCGGCATCGACGACGTGACGCCGCTCGCCAGGCAGAACCACGGCCTCGGCCGGGCACGTGAACTGGACGCGGCCCCTGCCTTGCTGCCGGAGGATTCGCCGTATCCGGTCGCGGACGACGTGCCGGCCCATCTGCGGCGCCGAGTGCCGGACCGCGCGCCCGGATGAGGTAGGGCGTGTTTAGCCGCGGCGGGGGCCGAGCAGCGCGCAGACCGCGTTCTCCTCGATCGCGCGGAGCCGCTCCACGAGGTCGGGGTCGATCGTCCTGTTCACCTGGGTGGTGAGCGAGAAGGTGAGGGACCTGCGGCCGTCGGGGGTCGCGGCGATCAGCTGGGTGTACCCGGGGAAGTTCCCGGTGTGGCCCAGGACCACCCCGCAGCGTGTGTCGTAGCGGAAGATGGCCAGTCCCGCCCTGTTGCGGCCCGGACCGGCCGGTTCGGACGCCCCCCGGATCCAGCTCCGCTGTTCGTGCAGGATCTCTCTCGACGTCAGCTCCCCGGCGGCGTAGCCCCGGATGAACCGCGTCATGTCCCGCGGGGTGGAGACGATCCCGCCCGAGGCCCACACACCGGACGCGCTGAGCGCCTCGCTGACGTCCTCCGGCGGCGCGGGCGGCTCGACGGCGTACCCGTGCATGTACGGCTCCGGCATCTCGTACCCCAGGGGGAGGCTGGTGTCGGTGAGCCCGAGGGGTCGGTAGACGATCCGGCGCAGGAGGTCCTCGTAGGGCTTGCCGGTCGCGGCCTCCGCCATCAGGGCGACGGCGATGTTGTCGGAGTTGGAGTACTGGTACCGGGAGCCCGCCGGGAACCGCAGTCCTTGGTCCGCCACGAAGTCCAGGAGTCGGCGGGGGTCGAAGGTGCGGCGGGGGTCGGCGAGGAGCAGGTCCAGGAACTCCTGGTCCTCGCTGTAGTCCGGCAGTCCGCTGGTGTGGTTGAGCAACTGCCGCAGGGTGACCGGCCACCAGGCTCTCGGAAGTCGGGGCAAGGTTTCGCCGATGGTGCTGTCGAGGTTCAGCTCGCCCTGCTGCACGAGGCGGAGCGCCACCGCGCCGCTGAACGCCTTCGCCGTGCTGGCGATGCGCATGTGGTCGGTGATCTCGATCGGACGGCCGGTCTCCAGGTCGGCGACACCGGCCCGCAGGACGCGTGGACTGCCGTCCCGTTGCAGTACGACGATCACCCCGGGCGGACCTCCGGGGGTGGCGACCAGCTCTTCGAGCTGCCGTTGGAGGGCTCGCTCGCCCCGGCCGTCGGCACCGCCGTCGGCGGCGGCGCCCGCGGTCGGGGCGAGGAGCAGCCCGCCGAGGCAGGAGGCGCCGAGCAGGGCGACGAGGGAGGGGCGCCGCAGATGGGGCCGGACGCGGAGACGCGGACCGGGGCGAAGGCCAGGGCGGAGACGGAAGCGGCCGGCACGCGCACCGGCATCGGGGTGCGGGCGGGGAGCGGGCGTGAGTGGCATGAGGGTCCCGGGAAGATCGGCGGGCAGGGGCACCCTCAGCATCGGCCGGGACCGCGACGACGCGCGCGCGAGCTTGCGCTATCCGGCGGATCGGCGGCGCGCGAGCCGTGTCGGTGAGCCGCCCCCCCGGTGGGCTCCCGTGGGCTCCCGTGGGCCCCGTGACCCCCGTGGGCCCCCGTGCCCCCTGATCCGCCCTCCCGTGATCCGCCCTCCCGTGATCCGCGCTCCGCGACCGGTCTCTGCGACCGCTCTCTGCGATCCGCCCGCTTGATCCGCCCGCTGTGACCGTTCCCCGTGAGGTCAGGGACGGCTGCCGTCAGCGTGCCGCGAACTGCACGCTCGCCCGCTGCACGACGTCCGGTCGCACCGCGAGGCCCTCGACGGTCAACCGCTCCCCGTAGATGTCGGTGATCCGGAGCGCGCCGCCGCACCCGCGGCCCTGCTCGGAGAGGAAGTAGTTGTACGAGGTACGCGGCAGCGGGGTCCAGGTGCCGCCGACGCGGACCTCCAGCCGGGCCACCGGGTTGCGGTGCCCGATCACCTGGATGCCGCACCAGTACTGGCTGGAGCCGGTCTTGTAGCGGATCGAGAGCGGGCCGGAGGTGGCAGGGCTCACCAGACTCCAGGTGATCGGGATCTCGCCGCGCGAGGGTTCGGCGAGCTTGGCGAAGGCCTCGGCGCTGAGGTCGAGTTGGCCGGGCCTGCACGGTGACGGGCACTCGTTGGTGATCCGGACCGTGATGGCGGCGCCGCCCGCGCGGACGCGCACGTACGCCCCGCAGGCCTTGGACACCTCGTAGTCGGTGGTGTTCATCGCCGCCGTCATGACGTCGTCGCTCGCGCCGAACAAGCAGGCGCCGTCGCCGTTGGAGTCGTAGAAGGTGGCGACCCCCTTGTACTCGACGCCGGGGCGGATCCGTCCGGCCAGCTGTCCCGAGGCGGAGCCGGACCGGCCGGAGGCGGCGGTCGTCGGCCGGGTGGGCTCGCTGGTCGGGGTCGCCGACGGGGTGGTCTTCGAGGCCGACGGGGACGGGGACTTGGACGCGGTGGGCGACGGCTTCTTCCGTTCCGGGGTGCCGGAGGGCGGGACGGACGTCCGGGTGGTGTCCGTGACGGGGGTGGCCTTGGTCTTGCCGGCGGCCTCGGTTCCGGTGTCGCGGTCGGGGCCGTAGGCGATCACGAGCGACGCCGCGAGCCCGACGGCCGCCACGGCGGCGACGGCGGCGGATATGACGGTGGTGCGGCGCCGGGGTCGGCGGGCGGAGCGGTGGGAACGGGCTGCCACGTTCAAGTCCTTCGGTTCCGTCCCTGGTTCGGGAGAAGAGTTCGGGAGAAAGGGTGATGCGTTCGGGGCTCGCGTGAAAAGGAGCTTGCCACTCATCTGTTGCCGCCGGGGCCGGAAAGGTTGCCCTCGATGCGAGGCGGGGGCGAAGCTGCGATCGTAGGATGATCGATCGTTTGGTGTGTCGGGGAGGTTGGGATGTCACGTCCGGTCACGGTGGTCACGGGTGGGAGCCGGGGGATCGGTGCCGCGACCTGCCTACGCCTCGCCGCGGACGGGCACGACGTGGTGGTGGGCTATGTGAACGACGGTGCGGCGGCCGAGTGGATCGCGACGGGGGTGCGGGCCAACGGGGCGCGCTGTGTCACGGTGAAGGCGGACACCTCGGTGGAGGCCGATGTGGACCGGCTGTTCGAAACGGCGGCGGATCGGCTCGGACCGGTGACCGGCCTGGTCAACAACGCCGGGGTGACGGGGCCGTTCGGGAGGCTGGCGGACACGGACACGGAGGTGCTGCGGCGGGTGGTGGAGGTCAACCTCCTCGGTGTGCTGCTGTGTTCGCGTCGGGCGGCGAAGGTGATGGCCGCCTGGGGGAGCGGTGCCATCGTCAACGTGTCCTCGGCCGCGGCCACGCTGGGCAGTCCCGGTGAGTACGTCCACTACGCGGCGACCAAGGCGGCGGTCGACACGCTGACCATGGGGCTGGCGAAGGAGCTCGGGCCGGACGGCATCCGGGTCAACGCGGTCGCGCCCGGGGTGATCGACACGGAGATCCATGCGCGGATGGGCGACCCCGAGCGTCCCGACCGGATCGCCGCGTCCGTGCCGCTGCGCCGCCCCGGCCGCGCCGACGAGATCGCCTCGGCCATCGCCTGGCTCCTGTCGGCGGAGGCTTCGTACACGACGGGGGCGGTGCTGCGGGTGTCCGGGGGCCGGTGAGGTGTGTGGGGGCGCTGTCGTCGGCCGGGTGCGGGTTGTCCGTGGTTGCTCACGGGGTTCCCCGCGTCCCTGAGGGCGCTCAGCGGGCCGGTGAGTGAACGCCGTCCCTGTCGGCGATCAGTCTCTGGAACGCGGTCGGCATGGGTCGGTCGGCCAGGAACTCCCTGATGAGGGCGGCGCATTGGAGCGGGTCCGACCGGCTCGTGTCGCACTCGACGTCGTAGACGCCGTGGGCGTGCACCTGCTCCGACTGCCGTGCCGCGAGCCCCGGCGGCCGGTCACCTCGCTCCCGCTCGCGTCGCTGGAGCTCGTCCGGGTCACAGTGCACACCGACGAAGACGACGTCCTCAGGCACGAACAGGTCGAGGCAGTCCCGCAGCCGCCATTCCGCGCTCAGGACGTGGTCCATGACGACGTTGTTGCCCGCGGCGGCCATGCCGGCGACCGCGCGGTGGTAGCCCCGCCAGGTGCGGTGCAGGACTGTGGTGAGCTGGTCGGGCGGCATCTCCTGGCGGGTCCGCATCGCGTGGAACGCGTCGACCGGCATGTGGAAGTACGGCTCGTCGAGGATGCGGAGCAGCTCCGTCGCGATGGTCGACTTGCCCGAACTGGACGTACCGTTCAGGAAGATGATCGATCCGTTGGGCGTGCCGTCCTGAGGAGTTCCGGTCACGCGGCCTCGATCACGTCTCCCCGGATCGCCGCCGCCCATTCCACGACCAGCAGTTCGTACTCCGCCCGCTCCTGCGCCGACAGCGACGCGCCCGCGTGGCGCCACAGGGCTCTGATCCGGTCGTTCAGGTCGTCGGCGGACCGCACGGAACCACGGGCGGGGGAATCGGGGGACATGCGGACAAGAGTAGGCGCCCGGACTGACAGTGCGCTACTGGGCGGCTACGGACGCCGTATGTGCTTGGTCACTGAAGGGAGTTGGGGAGGCGCGGGCCGTCCGAGGCGGGCCCGGTCAGTGGCCCGACTCGCCCGCGTGCGGGCTCAGTACGCCCATGGAGACCAGGACGACGATGACGATGCCGAGGGCGATGCGGTACCAGACGAACGGCATGAAGCTCTTGGTGGAGATGAACTTCATGAACCAGGCGATGACCGCGTAGCCGACGAAGAACGCGATGACCGTGGCGAAGATCGTCGGGCCCCAGGAGACATGGCCGCCCTCCATCGCGTCCTTGAGCTCGTAGCCGCCCGAGGCGATCACGGCCGGGATGGCGAGGAGGAAGGAGTAGCGGGCCGCGGCCTCGCGCTTGTAGCCCATGAGGAGGCCGCCGCTGATGGTGGCGCCGGAGCGGGAGACGCCGGGGATCAGGGCCATGGCCTGGCAGAGGCCGAAGATCAGGCCGTCCTTGACACTGAGGTGTTCGAGGGTCTTGCGCTCCTTCGCCGCGCGGTGCTTGCCCCCGGTCTCGTCGCGTGCGGCGAGCCGGTCGGCGACGCCCAGGACGATGCCCATCACGATCAGCATCGTCGCCGTGAGGCGCAGATCGCGGAACGGGCCCTCGATCTGGTCCTTGAGGGTCACCCCGAGGACACCGATCGGGATGGAGCCCACGATCACCAGCCAGCCCATCTGGGCGTCGTGGTCACTCCGCATCTCCTTGTTGAACAGGGAGCGGGACCACGCCGAGATGATGTTGACGATGTCCTTGCGGAAGTAGATGAGCACCGCGGCCTCGGTGCCGATCTGGGTGATCGCGGTGAAGGCCGCTCCCGGGTCCTCCCAGCCGGAGAAGGCTGCCGTCAGGCGCAGGTGCGCGCTGGAGGAGATGGGGAGGAATTCGGTCAGCCCCTGGACGAGTCCGAGGATGAGGGATTCAAACCAAGACATGAAGTTACGTGGTCCAAGCGCTGATCGTGGAGGGCCGACGGAAGACGTGCCGCGCCGCGGGGCGGGTGATCACAGGTGCTGGGGGCAGCCTAGCGCCCCTTGGTGACGGGGCTGCCACAGGGGTTTGGCAGGGCAGGGCAGGGCCGGGACGGAGGGTGTGCGGGGGACGGGTGGAGCGCGGGCGTTCCGAGGCGTGGAACGGCCGGATCCGTGGTGTTGACCAGTCACTATGTCCGCACATACTTTGCTGACGAGGGAAAGCGCTTGCCGTGTGAGGGTCGCCGTTCCGCCGGAACCCCCGCCACCAGGCGCCCGCCGCCGTCCGCTGTCACGTTCGATGGAGTGCTGATCACGTCCATGCCCACACCCAGCAACGACCCGAGCCCGACTCCGGACCAGCGACCCGACCGTCCCCCGGCCCCGCTGTCCGGCCGCCGCGTCCGGGCCGCGATCGTCGGCATCGGCGCCATCGGCGGCGGCTCCCATCTGCCCGCGCTGGAGCGCCTCGCCGAGGAGGGCGAGACCGAGGTCGTCGCCGCCGTCGACATCGATGCCGAGGCCGTGGCCAAGTTCTGCGCGGAGCACGGCATCCCGCACGGCTACACCGATCTGGACCGCATGCTGGCGGAGCAGCGGCCCGACCTGGTCAGCATCTGCACCCCGCCGACCCTGCACCGCGACCAGACGATCGCCGCGCTGCGGGCCGGCGCCTGGGTGTGGTGCGAGAAGCCGCCGGTACCGACGCTCGCCGACTTCGACGCGGTCGAGGCCGAGGAGGGCGCGGAGACCGGGGGGCCGTACGCCTCGATCGTCTTCCAGCACCGCTTCGGTTCCGGCGCGCGGCACGTCCGCGAGCTGCTCGCCGAGGGGAGCCTCGGACGTCCGCTGGTCGCGCACTGCCAGACCACCTGGTACCGCGACACCGCCTACTACGCCGTCCCCTGGCGCGGCCGCTGGGCCACCGAGGGCGGCGGGCCCGCCATGGGCCACGGTATTCACCAGATGGACCTGCTGCTCGACCTGCTCGGCCCGTGGAGCGAGGTCCGGGCCATGGCTGGCCGGCTGGTCCACGACGTGGAGACCGAGGACGTCTCCACGGCCCTCGTCCGCTTCGAGAGCGGCGCCCTGGCCACCGTCGTCAACAGCGTCCTCAGCCCCGACGAGGTCAGCCGCATCCGCATCGACTGCGAGCGCGCCACCGTCGAGCTGACCCATCTGTACGGCCACTCCAACGCCGACTGGTCCGTCACCCCCGCCCCCGGCACCCCTGAGGCGGACGCGGCGGCCTGGCGGGACTTCGGCGCGGACGTGCCCAGCTCGCACCTCGCCCAGCTGCGCGAACTCGTGGCGAGCATGCGCGCGGGCGAACGGCCGCGCAGCAGTGGCGCCGACGGACGGACGAGCCTGGAGCTGATCGCGGCTCTGTACAAGTCGGCGTTCACGGACGCGACCGTACGGCGTGGCGAGATCGGACCGGGGGACCCGTACTACACGGCCATGCACGGAGGTGCCCCCGGCTGGGCACCCGGAACCGTCCAGGTGCCCGCCGACGCGAGCCCCGCCGGTACACGCCCCGTCCGTACGAGCCCCGCCGGCACCGGCGCCGCCGGCACGAGTGAGGAGATCACCGCATGACCTTCCACGACGGGCTGCGCGTGGTCCACGCACACGGCGACCGGATCACGGTCACCGAACCGACCACGGGCGTCGAGCTGTTGAGCTACGTCTACCGGCCGGAGGCGGACTGGGAGGCCCCGAAACCGTATCTGCACCCGATCCGGACGCTGGCCGGGGACGTCGTCACCGACTTCCGGCCCAACGACCACCGTTGGCACAAGGGTCTGCAGCTGACGGCCTCGCACCTGTCGGGCCAGAACCTGTGGGGCGGCAACTCCTACGTCCACGGCGAGGGTTATCTGCCGATCCCGGAGCGGGTCGGCTCGATGGCGCACGTCGGCTTCGACGTCGTCGAGTCGGACGGCGAGCGGGTCGTGATCGCCGAGCGGCTGACCTGGCACCCGTACACCGGGGAGCTGTGGGCCGACGAGGAGCGCCGGATCGAGATCCACGACGTGGACACCGAGTCCGGATCGTGGGCGCTGACCTGGACGAGCGCGATCACCAACCGCCGGGACGAGCCGCTGCTGTTCGGCAGTCCGACCACCGCGGGGCGCGAGATGGCCGGCTACACCGGTCTGTTCTGGCGCGGCCCGCGTGCCTTCCGCGACGGGCGGATCATCGGGCCCGACGCCGAGGGACCCGGACTGATGGGCGAGCAGGCGCCCTGGCTGGCGTACTCGGGCGAGCACGACGGCACCGACGGCCACGCCACGCTCGTCTTCGCGCACGCCCCCGAGAACGACCACACCGGAGCCGAGGGCGCCCATCCTGCGCACTGGTTCGTCCGCAACGAGCCGTTCGCCGCCGTCGCGCCCTCCTGGGCGTTCTTCGAGGAGCTGGAACTGGCTCCCGGCGAGACGCTCACCCGCCGTTACCGTGTCGTCGTGGCGGACGGTTCCTGGGAGCGGGAGGAGATCGCCAAGTACCTGGAGGCGCACCCGTGGTGAGCGGCTACGAGGGACTGCCGGGCGGGGTCGCCGTGTCGCACCTGTCCGTGTACGACTGGCCCGCGACGGACGGGGTCTGCGGTGGGACCCCCCATATGCACCTGACCTGCTCGGAGGCGTACGTCGTCACCGGCGGGCGTGGCGCCGTGCAGACGCTGACGACCTCGGGGTACGAGGTCACGCCGCTGGCGCCGGGGACGGTCGCCTGGTTCACGCCGGGCACCATCCACCGGCTGGTCAACGAGGACGAACTGCGCATCACCGTCCTCATGCAGAACAACGGGCTACCGGAGGCGGGCGACGCGGTCCTCACGCTGCCCCCGCAGTACCTGACCGATCCGGAGACGTACGCCGCGGCCACCCGTATCCCGCCGAACGCGCCGGAGGAGGAACGGGAGCGGGTCACGCGGGCCCGGCGCGACCTGGCCCTGGAGGGCTACCGGACGCTGCGCGAAGCGTCCGGGCCCGAGCCGCTCGCCGCGTTCCACCGGGCCGCCGCCGCGCTCGTGCGGCCCCGGCTCGCGCAGTGGCGGGCGAGGTGGGAGCGGGGGGCGCGGGTCGCTGCCGCGGCGACCGGGGAGCAGCTGGGCCGACTGGAGCGGGGGGACGTGTCGCATCTGGCCGAGGCCGGGGTGTGGGCCCAAGAGCCCGCGGTTCTTGGGAAGTTCGGGATGTGTGGGCGGTTGGACGTCTATACGGGGGACTGAGGGGCGCCTCGGAGCCCGGGGGGACCTGTTGTGCGGCGGCTGCGGGTATTTCGTGGCTTGTCGCGCGGTTCCCCGCGCCCCTTCGGGGCGCTCGTGCGAGCCGGTGGATCAGAGTGCCGGGCCCTTTACCGTCCAGCCCGGGGTCTGGGGGTGGGCCCTGAGGTCCTCGTGGTGGACCTCTGTGCCGCAGGCCGTGCAGGTGACCGCCGGGACCAGGGTCTTGCCGCAGGCGTGCTCGACCACCATGGGGCGGTCGTCGTCCGTGCGGAGGTGGCGGTCGCCCCATGCCATGAGGGTCATCAGGACCGGCTCCAGTTCGAGTCCCGCCTGGGTGGGCCGGTACTCGAAGCGCTGAGGGCGCTCGTTGTAGACGTGCTTGGCCAGGACACCCGCGTCCACCAGGCGCCTCAACCGGGTCGCCAGCACGTCGCGCGGTGCCCCGATGTTGCGGACCAGCTGGTCGAAGCGGCCGTTGCCGAGGCAGACCTCACGCAGGACCAGCAGGGAGTACTTCTCGCCGACGATCGCGAGGGTGTCGGCGATGGAACAGGGGCGCGGATCTCCGGAGGCTGGCATGCGCCCAGTCTAGGGGAGGGTTTGTTTTTCCAACTTCGAGGACTATGGTGAGTTTGGAATTCCTACTCGCTGGTAGTTCCCCTGGTCCCTGACAGTCGTGGAGGCCCGACCCATGCGTGACGCCGTGATCGTCGAAGCCGTACGCACGCCCCTGGGCAGGGGGAAGCCGAACGGCGCCCTCGCCCATGTCCACCCCGTCGAACTCCTCGCCCACACCCTGCGCGCCCTCGTCGACCGTTCCGGCGTCGATCCGGCGCTGATCGACGACGTCATCGGCGGCACCGTCGACCAGGTGGGCGAGCAGGCCATGAACACCACCCGCTACGCCGTCCTCGCGGCCGGCTTCCCGGAGACGGTCCCCGCGACCACGGTCGACCGGCAGTGCGGCTCCTCCCAGCAGGCCGTGCACTTCGCCGCCCAGGGCGTCATGTCGGGGGCGTACGACCTGGTCGTCGCCTGCGGGGTGGAGTCGATGAGCCGGGTGCCGATGTGGTCCAACGTGCCGCCCGGCGCGGACCCGTTCGGACCGGGGGTCGCCGCGCGCTACCCGGAGGGGCTCGTACCCCAGGGCATCAGTGCCGAGCTGATCGCCGCGAAGTGGTCGATCGGGCGGGAGCGGATGGACGAGTTCGCGGTGTCGTCCCACCTCCGGGCCGCGGCAGCCTGGGAGGGCGGCCTCTTCGACGCCGAGGTCGCGCCGCTGGACGGGGTGACCCGCGACGAGTGCGTACGGCCCGGCAGCACACCCGAGATCCTGGCCGGACTCAGGCCCGCCTACCACGACCCCGCCTTCGCCGAGCGGTTCCCGCAGATCGAGTGGAACATCACCGCGGGGAACGCCAGCCCCGTCAACGACGGGGCGTCGGCCGTCCTCGTCACGTCCGGTGAGACGGCGGCGCGGCTGGGGCTGCGCCCCCTCGCCCGGCTGCACTCCTTCGCCGTCACCGGCTCGGATCCGCTGCTGATGCTCACGGGGGTCGTCCCCGCCACCGAGAAGGTGCTGCGCCGCGCGGGGCTGGGCCTCGACGACATCGATCTCTTCGAGGTCAACGAGGCGTTCGCCAGTGTGGTGCTCGCCTGGCAGCAGGAGACGGGCGCAGACCTGGACAAGGTCAACGTCCACGGCGGTGCCATCGCGCTGGGCCATCCGCTGGGGGCGAGCGGCACCCGGCTGACGACGACGCTGGTGCACGCGATGCGGGAGCGCGGCGCCCGCTATGCGTTGCAGACCATGTGCGAGGCGGGTGGGCTCGCCAACGCGATGGTGCTGGAGGCGGTTTGAGGTGGCGGCGGTTTGAGGCGGGGGTCGATCGGGTCGGGGGTCGGGCGCGGGTGGGTGGGGGCTGGTCCCGCAGTTCCCCGCGCCCCTGGAGGGGCCCTCAGCGGGCCCGTAGGTGGTGGCGTTTGCGCCAGGCCACCGTCGCGCCGATCAGGGCCGGGATCGCGATGCAGGCCATGGCGATCAGGAACGCCGGAGAGGTCGGGGACGAGGCACGGGCGCCGGCCACCGCGTAGGCGGCGGTGTTCGGGATCGAGCCGAGCGCGGTGGCCAGGAGGAAGGGCAGATAGCCCATGCGGGAGACCGAGGCGCAGTAGTTGGCCGCCCAGAAGGGCACTCCGGGGAAGAGACGGGCCGCGAGCATCGAACGGAAGCCGTGCCGGCTGAGCTGGCCGTCCGCCGACTTCAGCCAGCGGTGGCGCAGCAGCGGACGCAGAGCGTCCTGCCCGAGGACCCGCCCCAGGCCGAAGGCGAGGCCGGCCCCCAGGACCGTGCCCGCGAGCGCCGACGCCAGACCGAGCTGGGAGCCGAAGAGGGCACCCGCCGCGATGTTGAGGATCGGCCGGGGCACGAAGGCGACCGTGCACAGCCCGTACGCCACCGCGAACGCCACGGCCGCGGCCGCACCGCTCAACTGGGGTGGCCAGCCGTCGGCCAGCAGCCGCTGCGGCTCGAACAGCAGCACCGTGGACACGGCGGACAGGAGCAGCGCGACGAGCAGCGAGAACCGCGCCCACGGCGAGAACAGCACTCTGCCCCAGCGGGCGGCACGGCCCGGGGGCACGGCCGGGACCGTGACAGGTGCGGCGACGGCGAGCTCCGTGGCGGCGGTCCGGGGAAGGACCGTGGCGGTGCCCCCAGAGCGGGTGGTGGCATCGAGCATTCGACGACGGTAACCGACCCGTGTCCGTGTATGCCGTACGGAACGTCTCACGGGCGTCACAGCGAGCGGAACAACAGGCTCGTCAGGCACGGTGCGCCCCGGCATGAGCGAGGCATCGCACACCGTGCCGCCTGCGCCTTCCGGAGCACGGACCCCGCCCGCGCACCGTTCATCCCGTGCGTCGTCCTGTGAAGCATCTCTCTTCCGCTCCCTCCCGGAACTCCCGCGTACCGAAAACCATTCGACGCGGGCCGACTCGTCGGCGATGATCGATGTCATGTTCCGGCACGCCTTCGCTCTCGACGCATCCGCGACAGTCGCGGATGCCCCGAAGGCTGCCCTTCTGATCGTCGTGGCCGCCGCGGACGGCGCCCGAAGCTGACCCTTCCCGGACATTCCGGCGGACCCCGCAGGGGGAGGGTCGGCAAGTCCTCGGGGTCCCCGTCCCGGCCGCCGCTGCGTGCCGCCGGGGCCATCACTCAGTACCGCTGAAGAGGCTTCGAGGTACCGCCATGTCCAAGACTGCTTACGTCCGTACGAAACCGCATCTCAACATCGGCACGATGGGTCACGTCGACCACGGCAAGACCACCCTGACCGCCGCCATCACCAAGGTCCTCGCCGAGCGCGGGGCCGGTACGTTCGTCCCGTTCGACCGTATCGACCGCGCCCCGGAGGAGGCGGCGCGCGGCATCACCATCAACATCGCGCACGTCGAGTACGAGACCGACACCCGGCACTACGCGCACGTCGACATGCCCGGCCACGCCGACTACGTCAAGAACATGGTCACCGGCGCCGCGCAGCTCGACGGGGCGATCCTCGTCGTCTCCGCGCTCGACGGGATCATGCCGCAGACCGCCGAGCACGTGCTGCTCGCCCGGCAGGTGGGCGTCGACCACGTCGTCGTCGCCCTCAACAAGGCCGACGCCGGGGACGAGGAGCTCACCGACCTTGTCGAGCTGGAGGTCCGCGAGCTGCTCACCGCGCACGGGTACGGCGGTGACTCGGTACCCGTCGTCCGGGTCTCCGGGCTTCGGGCGCTCGAAGGGGACCCACGGTGGACGGCGTCGATCGACGCGCTGCTGGACGCCGTGGACACCTATGTCCCGATGCCGGAGCGGTACCTGGACGCGCCGTTCCTGCTGTCCGTGGAGAACGTGCTGACGATCACTGGGCGGGGGACCGTCGTCACCGGCGCCGTCGAGCGGGGCACCATCCGGGTGGGCGACCGCGTCGAGGTGCTCGGCGCGGGGATCGAGACCGTCGTCACCGGCGTCGAGACCTTCGGCAAGCCCATGGAGGAGGCGCAGGCCGGGGACAACGTGGCACTGCTGCTGCGCGGGGTGGGGCGCGACGCCGTCCGACGTGGGCACGTGGTCGCCGCGCCCGGCAGCGTCGAGCCCCGGCGGCACTTCACCGCCCAGGTGTACGTGCTCTCGGCGCGGGAGGGGGGTCGCACGACCCCGGTGTCCAGCGGGTACCGGCCCCAGTTCTACATCCGCACGGCCGACGTGGTGGGGGACATCGACCTCGGCGAGGTCGCCGTCGCCAGGCCGGGGGAGCGGGTCACGATGAGTGTGGAGCTGGGCCGGGAGGTTCCGTTGGAGCCGGGGCTCGGGTTCGCCATCCGTGAGGGCGGCCGGACTGTGGGGGCGGGGACCGTGACGACCGTTCGGTAGACGGCTCGCCGCGGGCGGGGGACCGCGGGCCGGCGCACGGCCGGTCGCGCGGTTCCCCGCGCCCCCGCGGGCCGCTCCCTGCACCAGAATGGGGAGCGTGAACGAAGCCATACCCGTGTCCCGTGCCATCGACCGGGGCACCGCCAAGCTCATGCCCGACGTCGACCGGGAACGGGCCTGGCTGTTGACCGTGGACGGGGCGCCGCAGTCGTACGTCGATCTGGACGAGCCCACCCATCTGGAGTTCGAGTACGCGCGGCGGCTCGGGCACGTGCTGGACACGGTCGCGGAGCCGGGGCTGCCGCTCGACGTGGTGCACCTCGGCGGGGGCGCGCTCACCCTGCCCCGCTACGTCGCCGCCACCCGGCCCGGGTCCCGGCAGCAGGTCGTCGAGTACGACCGGGGGCTGCTGGGCCTGGTCGTCGAGCAGCTGCCGCCGCCCGACGACGCGGACATCGCGTTGCACGGGGCGGACGCGAGGGAATGGCTCGAAGCGGCCCCCGCCGACTCCGCCGACGTCCTCGTGGGCGATGTGTTCGGCGGTTCACGTGTCCCGGCGCATCTGTCGACCGTGGGGTACGCGCGGGCCGTCGAACGGGTGCTGCGCGCGGACGGTGTGTACCTGGCGAACCTGGCCGACGCCGCGCCGTTCACCTTCCTTCGCTCCCAACTGGCCACGCTGGCAACGGTGTTCGAGGAGCTGTCGCTGATCGCAGAACCGGCCGTGCTGCGCGGCCGGAGGTTCGGCAACGCCGTGCTGGTCGCCGCCCATCGACCGCTCGACACCGCCGTCCTGGCCCGGCGGACCGCCGCCGACGCCTTCCCCGCGCGGGTCGAGCACGGCACGGCGCTGCGCGCGTTCATCGGCGGCGCCGCGCCCGTGCGCGAGGAGGACGCCGTACCGTCACCCGAGCCGCCCGACGGGGCCTTCGGCATCGGCTGAACCGGGCTCGCCGTCGGTCGTACGACCCGGCTCGGGCCGCGGGGCGGCGGCGGACCCGGTCTCGTCCCCGGCAGCGGGTTCGAGGCCGGCGTCGGGTTTGGTCAGGACCACCGGCGTGCTGTGCCGGGTCAGGTTGCGCACGTCCCGTACGCACAGCACGGCGGCCGTCGCGGCCACGCACAGCCCGGCACAGCCCCACAGGGCAGTCGTCCGTCCGAAGGCGCTCTCCGCCGGGCCCGCCAGCGCGGCGGCGAGCGGCACCATCGCCACCGAGCCGAACCAGTCGTACGCGGAGACCCGGGACAGCTTGTCCTCGGGGATCTCCTGGTGCAGCGCGGTCATCCAGGAGACCCCGAACACCTCGATCGACAGACCGCTGACGAACATGGTCAGGCAGAGCACCGCGATCGGCACGGGCACGGCCAGCGCGGCGGAGGGCAGGGCGAAGGGGAAGACGCACAGGACGCCCACGAGGAGGAGACGGCGTGGTTTCCAGCGGGCCATGAGCAGCGCTCCGGCGGCGTTGCCGGCCCCGAAGAAACCCAGGGCCAGGCCCCAGGGGCCCGGCCCGCCCAGGCTGTCCCGGGCGACCTGCGGGCCGTAGACCGCGTCGGCGGCGACGATCACCGCGTTCACCAGGGAGAACTGGACGACGATCGCCCACAGCCAGGTACGGCCGGTGAACTCCCGCCAGCCGTCCCGGAGATCCGCGAGCAGTCCGCCGCCCGCCCCGCGCTCCGGTATGTGGCTCACGTCCAGGAAGGCGCGCAGGGCGCCGGCCAGGGCGAACGCCGCCGCGTCCACCGCGAGCACCCAGCCGGGGCCGATCACCGCGATCAGGGCGCCGCCGAGGGCCGCGCCGCTCATGGTCGCGCCCTGCGAGGCGAAGCGGAACAGTGCGAAGGCCCGGCCCGCCTGCTCGGCGGTGACGGAGGACAGCAGCATGCCCTCGGCGGCCGGGCTGAAGAACGCGTGGCCGACGCCGCCGAGCGCGGAGAGCAGCATCATCTGCCACAGCCGTGCCTCGCCGGTGAGGACCAGGACGGCGAAGGCGGCCTGGGAGAGACAGTTGAGGACGTTTGCCGCGACCATCACCCGGTGCCGGGGCAACCGGTCGGCGATCGCACCGCCGACCAGCAGGAACAGCACCAGGGGCAGGGTGCGCGCGGCCGCGACGAGGCCGACGTCCCCGCCGTCGCCGCCCGCCTCCAGGACCGCGAACGCGGCGGCGATCAGGGCGCCGTTGCTGCCCAGGTTGGTGACGACCGCGGCCGTCGTCAGCAGGGTGTAGTTGCGGCCGGCCCAGGCGGGGCGGCGACGGGGAGCGGCGGGAGTGGTCACCCGCCGACTATCGCCGCCCCGACACCTTCTGCCAAACCGTTTCCTCACCTGATGCGGCGGGATCGGGCCAGGTGAGGCCGACCCCTGGCGGCGGGCCCTGTGCGGTGGGCGGCGGCCTCACCGGAGTTCGCCGGCGAGGGCCGGCCGCGTGGCCGCTCAGCCGCCTGTCGGGTCGCCGTAGAGGCGTACCGTGCTCAGGATCTTCTGCACCGTCGCGTCCGGGACCTCCTCCTGCACGTCCTTGTCACCGTGGAAGGTCCAGGAGACGTAGTCACCGGCCGAGTTCTTGAAGGCGAACGTCGTCGCCTTGCCGTCGGTGTCGCACTTACCCTTCTTGGCGACGCCCGTCGAGTACGTGGTCGCGACACTGCCCTCGACGCCCGACGCCGTGGTGTACGCCTTGGGCTTGCCGATGGTCAACTTCTTCTTCGAGGCGGGCTTCTGGTCGGTGTACCCGCCGAAGACCCACCACGCCGAGTCGTTGCGGGCGATGTCCTCGGTGCCCTTGGCGCCCTGCTGGCCCTTGGTGCCCGCGGCGGCGAGGGAACTCGACTCCTTGCGGCCGTCCTTGTCGTCGTCGGAGGTGCAGTACTTCTCCTTGAGGACGGCGGGCGCCGACATCCCGATGAGGACCGAGCCGTCGCCCTTCTCGGAGTCCTCGAAGCCGATGAAGGTGTCGGGCGACTGCACCTCCCAGTCGGCGGGCACGTCGAAGGCCGTACCCCACTTGGGGTTGACGACGACCTTCCAGCCCTCGACGGTCGGCTTCGCGCCGGCGTCCTCGCCGCGCGGGTTGTCCTCGCTCTCGGACGCGGTCGGCGTCGGGGAGCCCGAAGGAGCGGACTGGGTCTGCGACTTGTCCTTGTCGCTGTCGGCGCCGAGCACCAGGAAGCCCGTCACACCGGCCGCCACGACCACGGCCGTGGCCGCGATGATCGCGATCAGCTTCGTCCGGTTGCCGCCGCCTCCGCCCGGCGGCACCGGCGGGCCCGCGGGGGCCTGCGCGCCCCACTGCGGTTGCTGCCCGTACTGGGCCTGCTGACCCGTCGACTGGTATCCGGGCTGCTGGTAGGGGTTCGGCTGCTGGTACCCCTGCTGTTGGTATCCCGGCTGTACCGGCTGTCCGGACTGGTCGTACCCCGGCTGCTGGTACGGGTTCGGCTGCTGCGGTTGGTGCTCGCCCCCGGGCGGCTGCTGCTGTCCTGGCCACATGGCTCGTAACCATAGATGCGCCGGGGGGCGGGGTGCCACGGGAGTCCGCGAAGCTCCTTTGCAGTCGGGACGAACGGCTCCAAAACGCCCCGGGGCGGCGGCCTTTGGCCCGACGTCCCCCGCGCCGCCGGGAGGTGCTCGGCCGATCACGGAGGTGCCGGGTTCTCGGACGTGAACGCCTCCGCCCGGCGAGAGCCCTGGTCATGGCTGCCTACTGGTGGGTAACATCGCGCCATGAGCGCAGACCAGATGTCGATCGGCGAGATGCTCGCCGCCACGGTGCCGATGGCCAGGACCCTGAAGCTGGAGTTCCTGGAGGCCACCCCGGAGAAGGCCGTGGTGGCGCTGCCGGACCAGGGTGAGTTCCACAACCATGTCGGCGGACCGCACGCCGGTGCCATGTTCACCTTGGGGGAGACGGCGAGCGGGGCGATCGTCCTCGCCGCCTTCGGGGACCAGCTCTCGCGCGCCGTGCCGCTCGCGGTCCGCGCGGAGATCGCGTACAAGAAGCTCGCGATGGGGCAGGTCACGGCCACCGCGACCCTCGGCCGCCCCGCCGCCGAGGTCGTGGCCGAACTCGACGCCGGGCAGCGCCCGGAATTCCCCGTCACCATCGCGATCCGACGCGCCGACGGAGCCGTGACGGGAGAGATGACGGTCGTCTGGACCCTTCGCCCCAACGCGTGATCCGGTGGTGCCCCGGTGGTGCCGACACCGGGCACCGGCGTGCTCCAGCGCCTGGCCGCACAGGGCGGCGACGCACTGAGCGCGGCCGTGCGCGGTGTCACCGGTGCGACCCGTGGGGCAACCCGGGGGACCCCGTCGCCGTCCGAGTAAGCGGGTAGGCTGCCCCGGCGCGCGCTCCGTCGAGAGCGGGCGCCGGGGGTCATGAGTACCGCCTCACCCACTTGATCCACTTGATCCGCTCGCACGGGAGGAACCGGCTTTGCACGTCCAGGAGTGGCTCGAAACAGTGCCTCCGCTCAGCATCTACCTGCTGGTGGGGCTGGTCATCGGCCTGGAGAGCCTGGGCATCCCGCTGCCGGGCGAGATCATCCTGGTCTCCTCCGCGCTGCTCGCGTCCCAGCACGGAGAGATCGACCCCTTCGTCCTCGGGGCCTGCGCCACCGCCGGCGCGATCATCGGCGACTCCATCGGCTACGCCATCGGCCGCCGGGGCGGACGCCCCCTGCTGGCCAAGCTCAATCGACGGTTCCCCAAACACTTCAGCGAGAGCAACATCGCCGTCGCCGAGCGCTCCTTCGACCGGTGGGGCATGTGGGCCGTCTTCTTCGGCCGCTTCATCGCCCTGCTCCGCATCTTCGCGGGCCCCCTCGCCGGCGTCCTCCAGATGCCCTACTGGCGCTTCCTCGTCGCCAACGTCCTCGGCGGCATCCTCTGGGCCGGCGGTACCACTGCCGTCATCTACTACGTCGGCATCGTCGCCGAGGCCTGGCTCAAGCGCTTCTCCTGGCTGGGTCTGGTCCTGGCCGTCCTGGTCGGCGTCACCTCGATGCTGGTGATCAAGCGCAAGGCGAAGAAGGCCGCGGAGAACGCGGAGCCGGCCGAGGGGGAACTGGTCACCGCCGCGGAGTGAGACATGCGACGGGAGGCGCGCGGCCGCCGAGTGCCGGCCCGCCGGGCACACCACCCGCGGGCGGTCCGCGCCCCGTGCCGACCGCGGGCGGTCCGCGCCCCGTGCCCCTCCCGCGCTCGCGCGCCGGTCCTACGCCCCGTACTCCTCCTGTGCCTTCCGGTGCGCCTTGGCCAGCTCCGTGTAGTGCGTGCCGTTCAGCGTCACCAGCTCCCGCTCCTCGTCGGTGAGCGGTCGCTTCACCTTCGCGGGCACCCCCGCCACCAGCGACCCGGGCGGCACCCGCATCCCCTGCGGGACCAGGGCCTGCGCGGCGACCAGGGACCCCGCGCCGATCACCGCGCCGTTCAGCACCGTCGCGCCCATCCCGATCAGACAGTCGTCCTCGACGGTCGCCCCGTGCACCACCGCGTTGTGCCCGATCGACACACGCTCGCCGATCGAGATCGGAAAGCCGAGGTCGACGTGGAGCGTGCAGTTGTCCTGGACGTTGGTGTCCGCGCCGATGACGATCGGCTCGAACTCGGCCCGCAGCACCGCCCCGTACCAGACGCTCGACCCCGGCCGCAGGGTCACGTCGCCGATCACCGTCGACGTGGGGGAGACGAACGCGGCCTCCTCCACCTCCGGCTTCTTGCCGTCGAACGTCGTGATGAGGGCCCGCTGCCGGTTCATCGCCGCCTCCAGATGCTGGGTGAAGATCAGTCCTCACCCGCACCGTAAGCCATGGGGTGCGCGTCGCGTGGGGTGAAGATCACAGCCGTACGACGTCCTGCGGGCGCCGCCCGGTGAGTACGGTGAGCGGGTGCCGAAGAAGAACACGTTCTCGTCCTGGTCGGGCCGCCTCGCGCAGCGCGCCGTCCACGCGGGCTGGGCGTGGCTGCAGCGCACGGGGTCGGTGACGGCCGAGCGGCCCGGCCGCTTCCGCTTCGGCGCGATGGGAACGGGTACCAGGCTGGCCTTTCCGCTCGGCACGGTCTTCGGGGAGCCGTGGATCCACCTGGGCTCCCACTGCATCATCGGGGAGCAGGTCACCCTGACCGCCGGACTGATGCCCGATCTGGACCTCGGTGCGGAACCGATCCTGCGCATCGGGGACGGCGTCGTGCTCGGGCGCGGCAGCCATGTCATCGCCGACACCACCGTCACGATCGGCAGCGACTGCTACTTCGGGCCGTACGTGTACGTGACCTCCACCAACCACTCCTACGACGACCCGCACCAGCCGATCGGCAAGCAGTGGCCCCGCATGGACCCGGTGTCGATCGGGCCCGGCTGCTGGATCGGCACCGGCGCGGTGATCCTGCCGGGGGCGCGGGTCGGGCGCAACGTGGTGGTCGCGGCGGGGGCGGTGGTGCGCGGGACGGTGCCGGACCACTCGGTGGTGGCCGGGGCGCCCGCGCGGGTCGTGCGCCGGTGGGACCCGGTGGCGGGGTGGCAGCCGCCGATCCGGACACCCGCGCCGGTCCCGATCCCCGACGGGGTCACACCGGAGCAGTTGCTGGCGCTCGCCGAGTGGGACGCGGAGGCGGCGGAGGAGTCCGCCTAGAGAACGCGCGGGCGTCGTACCTCGACCACGCCCCACGGGCCCTGGAGGGGTGCCGCCGTCGCAGTACAGTTCGGTGAACGTCGGGTGCACCCACGTCGTTCAACGTGTTGGACTCTGTCACTGAGACAACTGAGACAACTGAGACAACTGAGACGGCGACTGAGACTTTGGACGGAACGTGTCGGATCTCGACCTGCTGACCCAGTCCCTGGCGCGGAACGTCAAGCGCTGGCGCACCGAGCGGGGGTTCACCCTGGACACCCTGGCGGCTCGCGCCGGAGTCAGCCGCGGGATGCTCATCCAGATCGAGCAGGCCCGCACCAACCCCAGTCTCGGCACCGTCGTCAAGATCGGCGACGCCCTCGGTGTCAGCATCACCACCCTGCTCGACTACGCGCAGGGGCCCAAGGTCAGGGTCGTTCCGGCCGAGCAGGTGGTCCGGCTGTGGCACACCGAGGCGGGCAGCTACAGCCGGCTGCTGGCCGGTACGGAGGCGCCCGGTCCGCTGGAGATGTGGAACTGGCGGCTGATGCCGGGGGAGGGCAGCCGGTCGGACCCGCACCCCGGGGGCACGGTCGAGATCGCGCATGTCACGGCGGGCGAGCTGACCCTCACCGTGGAGGGTGCCGAGTACCGGGTCCCGGCCGGCGCGAGCGTCACCTTCGAGGCCAACGCGCCCCACGAGTACGCCAATCGGGGCGAGGTGCCGACCGAGATGGTGCTGACGGTCTCGGTGCCCGGCGTGCACTGAGGCGGCGGACCAGGGCGTCCACGGGCTTTGTTACCGTGCGGCCCATGCGCGCACCCATCGGAGACTTCGACCACGCCACCCCCGCCCCCGACTGCCTGGACGATCTCGTCCGCCCGGTCGCCGACGCCGTACGCCGCTGGTCCGGCAGCGTGCCCGCCGACCGGTTCCTGTACGTCGAGACGGACCCCGAGTGGGCCGACACCGCGGTGTTCGTCCAGCACTACGGGCAGGACCTGCTCGAACGGTCCGCGAACTGTGTGGTCGTCGCGGGCAAGCGGGGCGGCGAGTCGAGCCTGGCCGCCTGTGTCGTGCTCTCCACCACCCGCGTCGACGTCAACGGCGTGGTCCGCCGCCAACTGGGCGCCCGCAAGGCCTCGTTCGCGTCGATGGACACGGCCACCGGGGAGACCGGGATGGAGTACGGCGGCATCACGCCGGTCGGGTTGCCGGTGTCGTGGCCGGTCCTGGTCGACGCGGCCGTGGTCGACCTGCCGTACGTCCTGGTCGGCAGCGGACGGCGGCGCGGCAAGCTGCTGTTGCCGGGGAAGGCGTTCGCGGAGCTGCCGAACGCGGTGGTGCTGGAGGGGCTGGGCGTCACCGTCTGAGGGCATCCTCGCGGGAACGCCGACGTCGAGCCCCGGGCGGCGGCCCGGAACCCGACGAGGTGTGGCTGAGGACCAACCTCAGGCGGCGGCGGTGCCGGCCTTGGTGCTGAGCTGGGCCAGGACCTCGGTGAGGCCGGTGACGACCTCGGCGTCGTCGGCCGGGTGGGTCTCGGCGAAGCGGACGACCGAGCCGGGGATGGAGAGCTTGGCCTCCTCCAGGACCGTGGCGCCGGCGATGCCGGCGGCCTTGCGGGTCTCGTCCTGCGCCCACACGCCGCCGAACTGGCCGAACGCGGTGCCGACCACGGCGACGGGCTTGCCGGTGAAGGCGCCGGCGCCGTACGGGCGGGACAGCCAGTCGATGGCGTTCTTCAGGACGGCGGGGATGGTGCCGTTGTACTCGGGGGAGAAGAGCAGGAAGCCGTCGGCCTGGCCGGCCGCCTCGCGCAGCCGGGCGGCGGTGGCCGGGAGGGCGGCCTCGTTGTCGATGTCCTCGTTGTAGAACGGGACGTCGGCCAGACCCTCGTACAGCTCGATCTCGACGCCCTCGGGGGCGTGCTTCACGGCTGCCTCGGCGAGCTGGCGGTTGTGCGAACCGGCGCGAAGGCTGCCGACGAGGGCGAGGATGCGTACGGACATGAGCTGACTCCTAGTAAGGATGTGCACGTAGCGAACACGTGAGGAAGAGCCGACGGACCGAGGCCCGCGGGAGAAGATAAACGGACCGGGGTCCGTTAAAGTTTGTACCAGCTATCCGGACCGCGGTCCACTTGTCTGTGGTGAGCGTTACGCTCTTTTCATGAAAGAGTCGCTGCCGCCCTTCCCGGCGTCTCAGGCCCCCGACCCCCTCGACGGACTGCTCGACCTCACCTGCACCGCCCCTGACCAGCCCCGGCTGCGCGCGGACGCGGCCCGCAACCGCACGCGGCTGCTGGAGGTCGCCGCCCGGCTCGCGGCGGAGTGCGGAGCCGCCAATCTGACGATGGAGGCCGTGGCGACCGCCGCCGCGGTGGGCAAGGGCACCGTCTTCCGGCGGTTCGGCGACCGGTTCGGGCTCCTGGTCGCGCTCCTGGACCACCATGAGCGGGAGTTCCAGGCCTCCTTCCTGACCGGCCCGCCGCCGCTCGGCCCCGACGCGCCTCCCGTCGAGCGGCTCCGGGCCTTCGGCGCAGCCGCCATCCGCCACGAGTACGCCCACCGCGACCTCTACCTCGCCGCCCGCGCGGACGCCACCCGCAGGCACGCCCACCCGGCCGCCCAGCTCCGCCTCAGCCACCTGTGCATGCTGCTGCGCAGCGCCGGGACGCAGGGCGACATCGAACTGCTGGCGCAGACCCTGCTGGGCTACCTGGACATCAACCTCGTCGACCACCTGGTGGAGCGGCGCGGGATGTCCCTCGACCGGCTGGAGCTCGGGTGGGGGGACCTGGTCACGCGGCTGGTCGTGACGGCATAGGACAGCCCAAGCGACCGCTTGGTAACTTTGGCGAGGGTGTCGGGGAGGTGCCTCGTACGCCGGGCGGAGCGGGAGGGGCCACATGACCGACACGAACGTGGTGAACGGCGTCGGCGGCACGGGCGACGAAGGCGGCACGCGCGGCCCGAGCGGCGGGCGGGAGGGGGCGGACTTCGTCGGTACCGGCTTCTTCTCGTCCGTGGACGACGTCTCCGCACAGCTCGCCGAAGCCGGCTATCTGGCCTCCACCGCCGTCGCCACCACGGTCTTCCTGGCCGACCGGCTCGGCAAGCCCCTGCTGGTGGAGGGCCCCGCGGGCGTCGGCAAGACCGAGCTGGCCAAGGCCGTCGCCCAGGTGGGCGCCGCCCGCCTGGTCCGGCTCCAGTGCTACGAGGGCATCGACGAGTCCCGCGCCCTGTACGAGTGGAACCACGCCAAGCAGCTGCTGCGCATCACGGCCGGGCGCGACGAGGCCTGGGACGAGACGCGCTCCGACATCTTCAGCGAGGAGTTCCTCCTCACCCGCCCCCTGCTGACCGCGATCCGGGGCGACGAGCCGACCGTGCTCCTCATCGACGAGACCGACAAGGCGGACGTCGAGGTCGAGGGGCTGCTGCTGGAAGTGCTGAGCGACTTCCAGGTCACCGTTCCCGAGCTGGGCACGATCGCCGCGACCCGGCGCCCCTTCACCGTCCTCACCTCGAACGCCACGCGGGAACTCTCCGAGGCGCTCCGCCGCCGCTGCCTCTTCCTCCATCTCGACTTCCCCGACGCCGAGTTGGAGCAGCGGATCGTACGGCTCAGGGTCCCCGGCCTGGACGCCGCGCTCGCCGACTCGCTGGTCCGGGTGGTCGGCGCGCTGCGCGAGATGGAGCTGCGCAAGGCACCCTCCGTCGCCGAGACCATCGACTGGGCGCGCACCCTGCTGGCCCTCGGCGCCGGCACCCTGGACGAGACGGTCGTCCGGGACAGTCTCGGCGTGATCCTCAAGCACCAGGACGACATCGAGAAGGCCGCGCGGAAGCTGACGCTGGTATGAGCGGTTCTCCCGCCTCTCCTGCCTCTCCCGCCTCACCCGGCTCATCTGACTCCCTCGACTCTTCGGCTTCGCCTGGCTCTCCGGCTTCGCCCGTCTCTCCGGTGTCTTCCGCCTCTCCGCTGGCCGAGCGGCTGACCGCGCTGGTCCGGGCGTTGCGCGGCCACGGGATACGGATCGGACCCGGTGAGACCGTGGACGCGGCGGCCGTGCTGGAGGTGCTGGGGCTCGCCGACCGGGAGCGGATCCGCGAGGGGCTGGCGGCGGCGCTGCTCCGCGCTGACCGGCAGCGCCCCGTCTTCGACGCGACCTTCGAGCTGTACTTCCCGCTCGGCGTGGGGGAGTTGACGGGGGCGCGGGGTGCGTCGGCCGGGGACCGGGACGAGTTGCGGGAGCGGCTCGCCGAGGCGCTGGCCGCGAACGACACGGCCGCGCTCACCCGACTCGCCGCCGAGGCTGTGGAACTGCTCGGCCGCTACGGCTCCCCCGGCTCCGACGGCTGGTCCGCCCACCAGACGCTGGACCGCCTCCGCCCGCAGACGCTGCTGGCCCGGATCCTGGCGGGTGCGAGGGAACAGGGGGCCGGCGGTGAGCCCGGGCTCACCGGTGCCGGTGCCGGTGCGAGCGGGGGAGGCGGGGCCGGTGGCGCGTTGCGTATGGGGTTCGGTGGAGGGCTCACCCTCGGCCCGGGAGGAGGCTCCGCGGCCGGGCTCGGTTCGGCGGGGTTCACCGAGCGGCTGGACGCCGACGAGGTCCGGCGCCGTATCGAGGACTTCCGTGACCGGGTACGGACCGAGGCGCGGCGGCGGGTCGCCGAGCGCCGGGGCGCGGACATGATCGCCGAGCGGGGTGTCGCGCGGAGCGCCGACCAGGTCGACTTCCTCGTCGCGAACCGTGAGCAACTCGTCGAACTGCGCCGTACCGTCCAGCCGTTGGCCCGTAAGCTCGCGACCCGGCTGGCCGCCAGGCGGCGCCGGGCCGCGCGCGGCCAGATCGACATCCGGCGCACGCTACGGCGCTCGCTGTCCACCGGGGGCGTACCGCTGCGCCCCGCCCATCGACGGCAGCGGCCGGCCCGCCCGGAGATCGTGCTGCTCTGCGACGTCTCCGGGTCGGTCGCCGGGTTCGCCAACTTCACGATGCTCCTGGTGCAGGCGATGCGGGACCAGTTCAGCAAGGTGCGGGTCTACGCCTTCGTCAATCGCGTCGACGAGGTCACCTGCCTCGTCACCACCGGGCAGGCCGACCCGGCCGAACTCGGCCGCCGGATCGCCTCCGAGGCCGCCCTCACCGGTTGGCACGGCAGCAGCGACTACGGGGCCGCGCTCGGTGAGTTCGCCGAGCGCCATCTCGACGCCGTGGGCCCCCGTACGTCGGTGATCGTGCTCGGGGACGCCCGCACCAACGGGTTCGACCCCAACGCGGAGGCCCTGCGGCGCATCGCGGCCCGGGCCCGCCGCGTGCACTGGCTGAACCCCGAGACGCCGAGCACCTGGGGGGTGGGCGACTCCGCCGCCCCGGTCTACGCCGGGATCGTCGACATGCACACCTGCCGGAACGCGCGGCGGCTCGGAGAACTGGTGACGCGGTTGCTGCCGGTGTGAGGGATCACTCCCGGCCGCCGGTGTCGATCACACAGAAGCGGTTGCCCTCCGGGTCGGCGAGGACGACGAAGTCGGCGTCCTCCGGGTAGGCGTCCCAGTCGACGCGGTGCGCCCCGAGACCGACCAGTCGCTCGACCTCGGCGGCCTGGTCCCGAGCGTCGCCCGCGTAGAGGTCCAGGTGCACCCGGGGCCGATCCTGCACGGGCGTCTCGCTGAGGCCCAGGGAGATCTGCGCGCCGACGCCCCGCGGATCCACCAGGACGACCCAGTCGTCCTCCGGCTCCTCGCGGGGGACGTATCCGAGGGCACCCATCCAGAACGCCGCCGCCCGCCGTACGTCGGACGCGCCCAGCACCACGGAACCGATTCTCAGCACGGTCCGATTCTCGCCCCTGCGGATCCGCCGCCGCGCGGCGATGCTGGGAAAAGGCCTCGACCTCAGGAGGTGCGCCATGTCCCGCACCGTCACCGTGGGCATCGACGGTTCGCGCGAGAGCCTCGCCGCGGCCGAGTGGGCGGCCCGGGAGGCACGGCTGCGGGCCCTGCCACTGAGGCTGCTCAACGTCTGGGAGCCGGTTCCCGAGCCGATGGGGCGGGCGCCGGTGCCGGGGGCGGAGGGTGAGTCGGAGTCGGAGGAGGGCCGGGACCGTGAGGGGGACCAGGGCGCGGGGATCGGGAAGGTCCTGAGGGAGGCGGCCGACGGGATTCGGCGGCGCCACCCCGGTGTGGACGTCGGCGTCGACCAGCTGACGGGGCGTGCTTCCGAGCAGCTGGTGAAGGCGGCGCCGGAGGCCGAGCTGGTGGTTCTGGGCTCCCGGGGGCTCAGCGGGATCGCCGGCTTCCTGCTCGGTTCCGTGGGGCTGCATGTGGTAGCGCACACCGAGCGGCCCGTCGTCCTCGTGCGGGCCAGGGAGCGGGCGGCGGACGAGAACGCGCCGGGCCCGGCGCGAGCCCCGGCCGGGGCTCCGGCCGCCGCGAGGCCGTTCCGGCCCGTCGTGCTCGGCGTGGACCTCGCGCACCCGGACCCCACGCTGATCCGGTTCGCGTGCGAGGCGGCCGCCGCGCGGGGGACCGCGCTGCGCGTCCTGCACGACTGGAGGCCGCCGCCGCGATCCGGACTGCGGGAGAGGCCGGGCCTGGGCGAGGATCTCGATGCCGACCTGGGCGGTATGGACGCCGCCGGGCTGAGTGCGGCGCTGCGTCCCTGGCGGCTGGAGTATCCGTCCGTCGAGGTGGTGGAGGAGTCGCGGCGCGGGAAGGCGGCCGAGCATCTGCTGGAGGCGTCCCGGGACGCCTCCCTGCTCGTCGTCGGGCGCCGCGTCCGCCGTTCGCCGCTGGGGGCGCACATCGGTCCGGTGGCCCATGCGGTGCTGCATCACGCCGGTGTACCGGTGGCGGTCGTTCCGCACGACTGAAGACATCGGTCCTCTCAAGAAGCACCGATATCGATCACAAGACGACCAAAGTCAGTCCTAGAATGCCCTCTTGCAGTCGCACGCTACCGACGCGGCATCGCGTTCCGGTCCGTGTGGTTGCAAACGGGGGCAACGGGGGGCAACGGGGGGTTCGGTGCGGGAGAGAGCTGTGCCTGCGGGCTTACTGCGGTTCATCGTGCTGCGAGCGTGGGCGTATCGCGCCCTTCTCGGCGCGGTGCTGATGACCGTGCTGCTGACCACGACCGTGCTGGCCGCGCTCACCGCCTACTCGGGCGCGATAGGCGACGCGGCCCTGCGGCGGTCGCTCGCGGAGCAGCGCACCGCCGCCGAGGCCGCTCTGGTGCTCAAGGCAGACGTGCCGGCCGACGAGCGGCAGGCGGCCGACGACGCCGTACGGGCGGGGTCCCGCACCGTGTTCGACGGGCTGCCCGTGCGGGTGCGCACGTTGCTGCGGTCCGGGCCGTACGCCCTGCCGAGGGAGCTGCGGCCGTCCGCCGAGCGGGGCGGGAACCCGGACCTCACGTACTTCGCGGCCCTGGACCGCGGCCAGGTCCGGACCGTGGCCGGGCGGCTCCCTCGCGAGACGGCCGCCTCCGGGCCCGTCGAGGTCGCCCTGCCGCAGAGCGCCGCCCGGCGGCTCGGCGTCGCCCCCGGCACCCGGCTGACCGTCGACGACCAGCTGGACGGCCCGGCGGTGCCCGTGGTGATCACCGGCGTGTACCGGCCGGTGGACGTCCGGGCCCCCTACTGGCAGCTGGACGACCTGGGCGGCCGCGGGGTGAAGGCGTCGAGCTACACGACGTACGGCCCCCTGCTCACCGCCGCCGGCGTGCCGACGTCGGGCCGGGTGAGCGTCGGCGCGTCGGGCTGGCTGGTCTCGGCCGACTACTCCTCGCTGACGACGGACCGGATCGGCCCGCTGCGCGAGGCCGCCCGCTCGGGCAGCGCGCAGCTGCGCGAGCACCCCGCGCTCAGCAGCGCCACGACGGCGGCCACCGCGCTCCCCGAGGTGCTGGACCGCGTCGAACGCTCCCTGCTCGTCACACGGGCCGGCATGCTGATCGTCGCCGGGCAGCTCGCCCTGCTCGCCGCCTGCGCCCTGTTGCTGGTCGCGCGGCTGCTCGACTCCGATCGCATGGGCGAGACGCGGTTGCTGCGTGCACGCGGTGCCACCCGGGCCCGGCTGGCGGGCCTGGCCGCGCTGGAGGCCCTGCTGATCGCCGCGCCGGCGGTGGTGCTGGCGCCGTTGCTGTCGGGCCCGTTGACCCGACTGCTGGCCGCGCAGGGTGCGCTGGGCCGCACCGGGGTGCGCGTCGACGTGCCGGCCGGGGGCCGACCGGAGGTGTGGGCGGTCGCCGCGGCCGTGGCCGGGCTGTGCGCGCTGGCGGTGGCCGTCCCGGCGTGGCGGGCGACGCTCGCGGGCACCGTCGCGGTGCGGGCGGGAGCGCTGTCGGCACCGCTGCGCGCCGGGGCGGACGTCGGGCTGCTGGCCGTGGCCGGTGTCGCCTTCTGGCTGCTCGGCAGCCAGGACTCCGGTGCCGTCACCGCCGACCGCGACGGGGTCCTCGGTGTCGACCCGCTGCTGGTGGTGGCGCCCGCCCTGGTGCTGTTCGCCGGAACGGTTCTGGTGCTGCGGCTGCTGCCCCTGCTGGCGCGGGTCGGCGAGCGGCTGCTGACCCGTGGGCACGGGCTGACCGCGGCCATGGTCGGCTGGCAGTTCAGCCGCCGGCCGCTGCGCGGGGCCGGTCCGGTCCTGCTCCTGGTCATCTCCGTGGCGCTGGGCGTGGTGGCGATCGGGCAGCACGCGTCCTGGCTCCGTTCCCAGGCCGACCAGGCCGACTTCCGCGCGGGCGCCGAGGTGCGCGTCGTGGCCTCCGGGGGCGGTGTCGTCGGCCGTACGGACGTCTACGCCGGCCTCCCGCACGTGGACGCGGTCGCCCCCGCGGCCCGGGGCACGATGTCGCTCTCCGGCAGCCGCAAGGCGACCGTCGTGGCGCTGAACACGACGGAGGCCGCCGGGACGGTGCTGGCGCGGCGCGACCTGTCGGACGGTCCGCTGCTCGCCGGGCTCGCGCCACGCGTTGCCCCTGCGGGGATCGCGATACCCGAGGGCACCACCCGGCTCACCCTGACCGCCGCCCTGCACAGCACCGCGCCGGGGACGGAGGCGGACGTCACGCTCACGGTGCGGGACCGCCACGGAACCTCCTACGACCTGCCGTCCGGCCACCTTCCCGCCGACGGTCGTGAGCACCGGCTGACCCCGGACCTCAACGGGGCGCGCGGCCCCCTGGCGCTGACCGCGCTCCGGCTGAGCACCTCGCAGCCGACCGAGCGTCCCGACCGGCACCGCCTGGTCATCGGCGGGCTCACGGCGACAGCGGGCGACGGTGACGTCCGCGAGGTGACCCTGCCGACGAAGTGGACGACCACCGTCGAGGCCGACTCCGGCTCCGCCCCGCCCGAGGACGAGGCCCGGCCGACCCTGCCCCGGCTCACGTCGACCGCACCCCTCACCCTCACCTACGACACCGGGTACCAACTGCCCGACCTGATGCCGCCCGCCCTGCCGCTGGAGGTCCGGCTCAAGGTCGTCCAGCCCGCGGCGCCCGAGGTCGTCGCGGTCGCCACCGACCGGTTCCTCGCCGCGTCCGGTGCCCGCGTGGGGCAGCGCGTGGAGGTCACGTTCGACGGCCGTTCCGTGCCCGTACGCATCGTCCGCACCGCGAGCGCCCTGCCCACCACGGAAGCCACCACACAGGACGGCGGGGCCCTGTTCGTCGACCTCCGGGCCGTAAACCAGGTGCTGCAGGCCCGCTACGGAACCAGCCTGAAGCCCACCGAGTGGTGGCTGGGCACCGACGCGCCCGGGGCCACCGCGGCAGCAGCGCGCGCCTTGCCCGACGTCGATCCCGACCAGGTGACGGTGCGCGACGAGCTGGCGGCGAAGCTGCGCGACGACCCGTTCGGGGCGGCCCCGGAAGCGGCGCTGATCGCGGCGGCGGTGGTGACGGTCCTCTTCGCCTCCCTCGGCTTCGCGGTGAGTGCGGCAGGGGCCATGCGCTCCCGGGACGGCGAGTTCGCCGTGCTGCGCGCCCTCGGGACACCACGCCGCCGGCTGGCCCGGCTGGTCGTCGTGGAACACGGCGTCCTGGTGACCCTGGCGCTGCTGGTCGGCACGGCCCTGGGCACGGTGCTGACGCACGCGCTGGTGCCCCTCGTCGTCCTCACCGGGCAGGCCACCCGGCCGCTCCCGCCCGTGCTGGTCGAACTCCCGCTCCTGCGACTGACCGCCCTGCTGGCGGCCCTCGCGGCGGGCCCCGCCCTCGTGACCGTGGCCCTCGCTCTCCGGCGGGCGAAACCCGTGACGGCTCTACGAGACGAGGTGGCACAGTGACAGCGCGGCCGGTGCCCCCTCGGGACGGAGAGCCGAACGGAGTGCCCCCTCGGGACGGAGAGCCGAACGGAGTGCCCCCTCGGGACGGTGACGCGAACGCGGTGTCCGCTCGGGGCGGTGACGCGAACGCCGTGCCCCTACGGGACGGTGACACCTCGGCGCCCGCTCGGGACGGTGACACGAACTCGGTGCCCGCTCGCGACGGGGAGACCAGGGCCGTCCCACGGCCCGTACGGGCCGTACGGGCCGTACGGGCCGGACTGCGGACCCGGCTCAGGGCCTTCGCCGGTACGTCCGTGGCCCTCGCGCTCCTGGTGGCCGTGACCGCCGCGCTGGCCGCCGCGTACCCGCGCGCCGTCGACCGGTACGGGGACGCCGGGCTGCGCCGGGCGGTCGAGCAGGCCCTGCCCGACCAGACAACCGTGCAGATGCAGGTCCCGCTGCCCTGGATGGACTCGGTCGAGGAGATGGAGGCCGCCCTGCGCGCCGCACCGCTGACCGAGGCACGCGCCGAGATCCTCGCCACCGCCGAGGCGCCGCTGGTCCCCGACCTCGCGCAGTCGTCGTACGGCGTGCGCACCACCGTCGGCCTGGAGGCGTCCGACTCCTGGCTCCCCCAGCCCGCCGGCCGGCCCGCCCAGATGGTGCTCGCCGCCCAGCAGGATCTGGGCTCCCATGCCCGGCTCAGCGCGGGCCGGTTGCCGCGCACCACGGGCGCGCCGGTGACCGCGGCGACCGAGCAGGTCGAGGGCGCCGTCACCGTGGAGACCGCCCGCACCCTCGACATCCGCGTGGGCTCGGTGATCCACGTACCGGGCTCGGGCCGTGCCCCGCTCGCCGTCCGGATCACCGGCATCGTCGTCCCCCGCGCCCCCGAGGGCGCCTACTGGTCGGCCCTGCCGGTGCTGCGCACCCCCGCGCTGAGCCGCCGGCCGGACCTCCCGCCGTCGGAGGTCCACTGGCTCGCCGGCCTGCTCCTCGCCCCCGACGCCGGCCCGGCCCTCCTGGGCACCCCCGGGCGGCCCGAGCGGTACTGGCACGTGGCCCCCGACGTCGCCACCCTGCGCGGCCACGACCTCGACCGGCTGGCGTCCGCCGTGGCCGCCCTGGAATCGGGGCCGGGGGTGCAACGACTGCGGACGGTCGTGGACGACGGCCTGGAGGCCCAGACCAACCTCGACGAGGTCCTCGCGGACCATGCACGGCTCCGGTCGGGGATCGACCCGCTGCTGCTCCTCGCCGCCGTCGGCACCGGCAGCCTCGCCGTGATCGTCCTCGCCATGGCGGGCGGCGTGGCGGCCGATCGACGGCGCACGGAGCTGGCCCTGTTGCGCGCCCGCGGAGCCGCACTGCCCGGCCTTGCCGCGCGCCTGCTGGCGGAGACGGCGGTGGTGGCCGTGCCCGCCGGCGCCCTCGGACTCGCCGCCGCGCTGCTCGTCCTGCCCGGTGCCCGCACCGCGCCCGCGGTCGTCACCGCCCTCGCCGTCACCCTCTTCGCCTGCCTCGTGCTCCCCGTGCGCGCCGTGGTGGCGCACCGCACGGTACGGACGCACGACGGACGGGAGGACCTCACCGCCACCCGGCCGTCACGGCGCCGCACAGTGGCGGAACTGACCGTCCTGGTGATCGCCGTGGGGGCGGTCGCCGCACTGCGCCGCCAGGGATCCGGCAGCACCGGCCTGGTGGCCGCCGCCCCGCTGCTGACGGGCGTCGTCGCGGCTCTGCTGCTGGCACGCCTGCACCCCCTGCCGCTCCGTGCGCTGAGCGGGGCCGCCGCGCGCCTGCGCGGCCTGGTGATCCCGCTCTCGCTGGCCCATGTGGCCCGCGCCCCCGGCTTCGCCGTGCTGCCGCTGCTCGCCCTGCTCAGCGCCCTGACCACGGCCGCGTTCGGCGGTTCGGTCCTGGCGGGCGTCACGGCGGCCCGCGACCAGGCCGCCCTCCACGAGGTGGGGGCGGACGGCCGGATCGAGACCACCACCGGTGAACTGCCCCGAAGTCTGCCCGACCGCGTCCGCCGACTGCCCGGCGTACAGGACATGACGGAAGCGCACGTCACCTACGACGCCAAGCCCGAACAAGGCAGCCGGCTGGTACCGCTGGCCGCCGTGGACCCCGAGAGCTACGCCAGGCTCTCGCACCGCACGGGCACGGGACGATTCGACGCGGCGACCCTCCGGCAGGCGGACGCCGGGACGGCGGGCGGCGCCGACCGGCCCCTGCCCGCGCTGGCCTCACCCCGCGTGGCGGACGAGTACGGCACCGGCCCCTACGCCGTCCTGCTCCCGGACGGCACCTCCGTCACCGTCCGGATCGTCCTGGTCCGGGAACGCACCCCGGCCGTGTCCGGTGAGGAGTTCCTGATCGTGGACCGAGCCGGCCTTCCGCGCGGCGAGGCGCGTGCGACGACCCTGCTGCTGACCGGTGACGCCCTGGACGGCCGGGCGCTGCGCTCGGCGGCCGACGGCACCGCGACCGTCCGGCTGCGCGCAGAGGAACGCACCCGGCACGTCGACTCACCGCTCCAGTCGGGCGCGGAACGCCTGTACGGCGTCGCGGTCGCCGCGGGCGCCGGGTACGCGATCCTCGCGCTCGTGCTGACCGTGCTGCGCACCGCGCCCGAACGCGGCGCCCTGCTCGCCCGGTTGCGCACGATGGGCATGACCCGGTCCCAGGGCCGCCGACTGCTGATCCTCACGGCCCTCCCGCAGGCCTTCCTGGCCGCGGCGGGCGGCGTACTGACCGGCTGGGTCGCCATCCACCTGCTGGCGCCCGGCGTCGACCTCACGGCGATCGCCCTGGCCTCCCCGTCCGCTCCGGAAGGGGCCGTGCTGCGCACCGATCCGCTCTCGCTGGCGGTTCCGGCGCTCGCCGTGCTGCTCCTGGCCGTCGGGGTGCCCGCCGGCCAGGCCTGGTGGACCAGCCGACGTGGCTCGGTGCGCGAACTGAGGCTGGGTGACACCTAGGGTCCAGCCCTCCGCGACCGACCCCCTCCGACCGCCCCCTCCGACCGAGCCCCCTCCGGCACCGGCCCGTGCCCCTCCGACCGCCCAGGAGCAGCCGATGACCAGCAGCCCGACCTTCCACGAACTCGCCGACCGTGCGCTCGCCGCGCGTGACGCCGCCGCCTACGGCCAGGACGCCCTGATCAGCTGCGACCGACTGGTGCGCATCTTCACCGCCGACGGCGTGGAGGTGCAGGCCCTGCAGGGACTCGACCTCCTCGTGCGCAGGGGGGAACTGCTGGCCCTGGTCGGCGCCTCCGGCAGCGGCAAGTCCACCCTCATGAACATCCTCGCGGGACTGGACAGACCGACCGCCGGCGCGACCCGCGTCGCGGACCACGACCTGGTCACGATGTCCGCCAAGGAACGGCTCGCCTACCGCCGCAGGACCGTCGGCTTCGTCCGGCAGCAGACCTCCGCCAATCTCCTGCCCTATCTCACCGCCGCGCAGAACGTCGCCCTGCCCCTGCAACTGGCCCGTGCCCGAGGCGGACGCCGAGCCAGGGCCGAGCGCTCCCTGGAACTCCTCGACCTGCTGGACGTCGTCGAGTGCCGCGACCGCCGGCCGCACGAGATGTCCGGCGGCCAGCAGCAGCGCGTCGCCCTCGCCGTCGCCCTCGCCAACGATCCCGCGGTCCTGCTCGCGGACGAGCCCACCGGCGAACTGGACTCCCACACCGCCGAACAGGTCTTCGCCGCGTTCCGCACCGCCAACGAGGAGCTGGGGACGACCATCGTGATCGTCACGCACGACCAGTCCGTCGCCGGCGAGGTCCGCCGTACGGTCGCCATCCGGGACGGACGCACGGCCACGGAGGTCCTGCGCCACAGCGAGGTCGACTCCGCCACCGGCCAGGAGAACCTGGTCGCCCGCGAGTACGCCATGCTCGACCGGGCCGGCCGCCTCCAGCTCCCCGCCGAGTACACCCGGGCCCTGGGGATGCGCGACCGCGTCGCCCTGGAACTGGAACCCGACCACATCGCCGTCCGCCCGGACGACGCTCGCAACGGCCGCGACGGCAGTGACGCCCGCGACGGCAGTGGTGGCCGCAACGGCAGTGACGGCCGGGGCTCGGCCGGGGAAGGGCCAGAGGGCTGCTGAGCCGGGGCCGGTCAGGACTCGGTGATCTCGCCGTCCTTCAGCTCCAGCACACGATCGGCGAGGTCGAGGAGCGTCGTGTCATGGGTGGCCACGAGCGCCGTGATCCGTTCGCTGCGGACGACCGCGCGCAGCAGTTCCATCACGGAGTGCCCGGTCTCCGCGTCCAGCTGACCGGTCGGCTCGTCGGCGATGAGAATCGAGGGACTGTTGGCCAGGGCACGGGCGATGGCGACCCGCTGGCGCTGCCCGCCCGACAACTCGCCCGGCCGCTGCGCCGCGTGGTCCGCGAGCCCCACGAGGGACAGCAACAGCTCGACGCGCTCCCGCCGCTCGCGCGGGTCCGCCCCGCGCAACCGCAGGGGCACGCCGACGTTCTCGGCGGCCGTGAGGATCGGGATGAGCCCGAACGACTGGAAGACGAAGCCGATGCGCTCCCGGCGCAGCGCGAGAAGGGCGTCCTCGCTCTGGTCGCCGAGGTGCAGACCGTCGACGGTCACCCGTCCGCTGTCGGGTTCGTCCAGACCGCCCACGATGTTCAGCAGCGTGGTCTTGCCCGAGCCCGACCGCCCCTTCAGAGCCACGAGTTCCCCCCGGGGGACCTCGAAGGAGACGCCGCGCAGCGCGTGCACGGCGCCGGCGCCCCGGCCGTAGGACTTGTGTACATCCGCCACCCGCAGCATGGCCGCGGTCACCGCCTGGCCCATCGTGCCCCCGTATGCTCCGCCGATTCCGCAGCGCACCAGTGTCGCACCCGGTGCAACGCCCGGCAAAGTCACCTGTGTTGGGGCCGCACCGCCGCGCGGAGACCGCGTCCGCACGGGTCCGGCGGCGTCAGCCCAGGCGGGGGATCTCGATCGCCGGGCAGCGGTCCATCACCATGTCCAGCCCTGCCTCGCGCGTGCGGCGGTAGGCCTCCTCGTCGATCACACCGAGCTGGAACCAGACCGCCTCGGCACCGATGCGGACCGCCTCGTCGGCGACGGGACCGGCGAGGTCGCTGTTGACGAAGACGTCGACGACGTCCACGGGGAAGGGGATGTCGGAGAGGGAGGCGTAACCCTGCTCGCCGTGGACCGGCTCGGCCTTGGGGTGCACCGGGACGACGCGCTTGCCGTAGCGCTGGAGGACCTGCGCGACGCCGTACGCCGCCCGGTCGCGGTTGGTGGACAGGCCGACGACCGCCCAGGTGTCGCCGAGTTCCGTCAGGATCTTGCGGATCGTGGCGGGATCGCCGTACATGTGCCGTCTCCTCTGTCCGTCCGTCCTTGCGAGGCGCCCGGTGGCGGGGCCTGCCTGCGCCAACAGCGTGCGGTGTCCGGCGATTCCCGGCACCGGGCCCCTCACGGGTGCGTCCATGAGCGTGTTCACGGTGCGCTCACGGCGGCCCGTGGACCGGAAGGCCGCCCTCCGCACTGCGTCCGGCCGTTTCCGCGCCTACGCTCACCCCGTGCTGCGTATCACCGACGCCCGGACCGGCCAACCCGCCGAGATCCGCAGGGCGCTCACCCGGGTCCACGCCCATGTGCCGGGGGAGGACACCTCGGCCCTGCGGGTCCTGCTGGTCGCCGACGTCCTCGCCCGCGCCCTGGAGCTGGACGGAAGCCCCGTCCTCCTCGTCGCCGACCCGCCCGCCGAGCTGCGGCGCCGCGCCGACGACCTCGGCGTCCGGCCGAGCGAGAGCACCGCGACGAGGGGCGGGCAACGGGTGCTGCGCGTGACCGGCTCGGCGGAGTCGGGGCGCGATGACCACGGTGACGGCGCAGGTGACGGTGGCGAGGGCGCCGTCGGTGCCGAGCGCGCCGGCACCGACGTCACGGTCGAGGTCGCCCCGGTGCGGGGCACCGAGGCGCCGACGGCGTCGGGCACCGCCCTCCGGCTCGCCCTGCTCACCCACCCCCGCCGGACGCCCGTGACCCTGGACGCCACCGCGCTCACCGTGGCCGCCGAGACGCTCGACCACTGGCGCACGGCGGTGGCGGCGTGGGCGACGCGACCGTCACGGCCGGTTCCCGAGCCCGTACGGCAGGCCCTGCGCGCCGCCTGGGAGGACGACCTGGACGTCAGCGCGGTGCTCGGCGTACTGCGGGACGTGGAGGGCGCCCCGGACGTACCGGACGGGGCGCGGTTCGAGACGTACGCCTACGCGGACCGGCTCCTCGGACTGGAGCTCACTCGTCAGATCGGAGCATCGGCATGATGGCGCGCGCCGGAGCGGGCCCGCTGCGCAGACTGATCGTCCTGCGGCACGCCAAGTCCGCCTGGCCGGTGGGCGTCCCCGACCACGAGAGGCCCCTGGCACCACGGGGCCGCCGGGACGCCCCCGCCGCCGGGCGGGCCCTCGCCGACGCGGACTGTCTGCCCGACCTGGCGGTGTGCTCCACGGCCGTACGGGCACGGCAGACCTGGGAACTGGCCGCCGCGGAGTGGGGCACGCCACCGCCCGTCCGGCACGACGCGCGGGTGTACGCGGCCGAGGTGCCCGAGCTGCTGGAGGTGGTGCGCGAGACCCCCGACCGGGTGCGGACGCTGCTGCTCGTCGGCCACAACCCGGGTCTGGAGGAGCTCGTCCTCGACCTGGCCGGTGACGCCCTCGACGACGCGCTGGACGAGGTGCGCACCAAGTTCCCCACCTCGGCGATCGCCTTCCTCTCCTGGCACGGCCCGACCTGGTCCGCACTCGCCCCGGGCACGGCCCTGCTGACGGACCTGATCGTGGCCAGGGGCAGAAAGCAGACCAAGGGGGGCAAGGGAACCAAGGGGGGCAAGGGAACCAAGGGGTGAGGGCGTGACGGGCGCCCGCGCCCCGGCCCGCACCCCGTGCCGACCTGCTTCGGGCTGCGCAGGGACATCTCAGGGGGGCGAGGAAGGCAAGCTGAACCCGGCCCGGCTCAGCAGCTCAGCGAGCTGGTCCGGGGGCAGTCGGCCGCCACTCTTCCGGGTCCGCAGCGCAGGTCCGCGACCGGTCCTCGGTCCATGAACCGACCCGGACCGACATCATTCTCATCCCGTCACGGCGACGGGGAGTTCAGGGCTTTCGGACGGCCGTCAAGCACAGACAGACTGGCAACGACCTCGTCACCGGAAGAGACTGCCGTCGGCTGGAAGCCCACGGAGGCGTACAGCCTCGCGGCCACGGTGTTGTCCGGGTGGTACGACAGACGAAGCTCCCGGCAGCCCTCACGTTGGGCCAGCCATTGCATGAGGGTTCGCACCGCCGCCCGCCCGACCCCCTTGCCCTGCTCGGTGCCGTCGATCACCATGCCCCCGAGCCAGTACGAGCCGTCTTCGTCACGACCCCACATGATGTGACCCACCACCGTGTCATCGGCGCAGACCGCCATCGAGTGCCAGATACCTTCCCGCGATGACAGAAGCAGGTAGCGCGCCGCCAACGCGGGCACGTATCGGCGCTGGTCGTCCAGCGGAGCGACATCCGCGACAGCACGCCAGTTCTCGTCGTTCACCTCGTGCAGGACAACACATCGCCCCGCTCTGTCGGAAAGCCCAAGAGTGATCACGGAGGTCAGGCTACGAACCAAACGGTTGACCCGCGAACCATTTGGCTTCACGAACCCCACCACCACAGGCTCGGCCAACGGCTTCCACTGTTCGTCGAGGCCGCCCGCCGGCCCCTTGTGGGGACCGGATCGAACCGCCTACACCCTGGATTAGGCTGGCCGGATGCAGGACGAGTACCGCACCGTCGCCCACGCGGGAGTGCATGAGACCGAGGTCAACCGCTCCCGTTTCCTGTGCGCGCTCGCCCCGGCGGCCACCGAGCAGGAGGCGCAGGAGTTCGTCGCGGCCGTCCGCAGGGAGCACGCCGACGCCTCGCACAACTGCTTCGCGTACGTCGTCGGCGCCGACGCGGCCGTCCAGAAGGCGAGCGACGACGGCGAGCCCGGCGGCACCGCCGGCGTCCCGATGCTCCAGATGCTGCTGCGACGGGACATGCGGTACGTCGTCGCCGTCGTCACCCGGTACTACGGCGGGGTCAAGCTGGGCGCGGGCGGACTCATCAGGGCGTACGGCGGTGCCGTCGGCGAGGCGCTCGACGCGCTCGGCACCCTCACGCGCCGGCGCTTCCGGCTGGCCACGGTGACCGTCGACCACCAGCGCGCCGGCAAGGTGCAGAACGACCTGCGCTCCACCGGGCGCCAGGTCCGTGACGTCCGCTACGGCGAGGCCGTCACCATCGAGATCGGACTGCCCGACGCCGACGTGGACGCCTTCCGTGCCTGGCTGGCCGACACCACCGCGGGCACCGCCGGGTTCGAACTCGGCGGGGAGGCGTACGGGGACGCGTGAGCGCCGACCCGCTCCCGCTCCTCGTCCCGCCGGTCGCCGCACTTATCGGACTGGCGTTCTGAGCCCGTCGTGCGACGGAGCCCGAGCGGGGTCGCCGCCGCGTCCGCCGTCGCAGTCTCACCAGCACGGACGCCCACCACGCCGACCCGGCCACGATGTCCGGTTATCGCCGGTCCGCGTTAAATGCGTGGACTGCGAGCCTCCGTCAACGGGACACTTCCGACTTCTCAACCTCCGGGAGTGTGATGGGGACATCAGATACGCGAGGGTCGACGCCGGGCAGGAGCGCGGTCGTTCTGGCGCTGCGCCGCTACGGTCTGGAACTGCTGCGCCTACGACGACTGGCCCTGCCGGCACTGCTGCTGCCGGCTGTCGGCAACATCGGCATCCGCTACGTCGCCCCCCTGCTGATCGCCAAGCTGGCGGGGCAGGCCGCCGACGAAGGGGGTCTCACCCTCGGTTCGGCGCTGCCGTACGTGGTGGCGTTCGGGGTGACGCTGCTGCTCGCCGAGGCCGTGTGGCGGGTCGGGCAGCACTGCCTGAACCGGGTGGACGCGCTCGGCATGGAACACCTCTACGTGAACGGCATGGACGAACTCCTCGCCAAGGACGCGGCGTTCTTCCACGACAACTTCGCCGGCTCCCTGACCAAGCGGGTGCTGAGCTTCGGCAAGCGCTTCGAGGACTTCGTCGACACGCTGACCTTCCGGATCGTGGGCAGTGTGGTCCCCCTGCTGTTCGGGGCCGTGGTGCTGTGGACCTACGAACCGATGCTCGTCGTCGTCCTGCTGGCGATGATCGCGGTGACCGTGGTGGCGGCGACACCGCTGATCCGGCGCCGGCAGCGGCTCGTCCACGACCGTGAGGCGGCGGTCGCCCGGGTCTCCGGTCATGTCGCCGACAGCCTCGTGAACATGGAGACCATCAGGGCGTTCGCGGCCGAGGCACGGGAGGCCGAGGAACACCGCGACCGTGTCGCGGACTCCCGGCGCCTGACCCTGCGGTCGTGGGACTACGCCAACCTGCGCGTCGACACCCTGATCGCGCCCATGTCCGTCCTGACCAACGTGCTGGGTCTGGTGGTCGCCATCGCCCTCGGGGGCTCGGGCAGGGGAGTGGAGGAGGTCGTCGTCGCCTTCACCTACTTCTCCAACGCCACCCAGATCATGTTCGAGTTCAACCAGATCTACCGGCGTCTGGAGAACTCGATGACCGAGGCCGCGCAGTTCACCGAGCTGCTGCTGGATCCGCCCACCGTGCTCGACCCGACGGACCCCGAACCGCTCGCATCCCGCGACACCGGCGTCCGCTTCGAGAAGGTGCGCTTCGCCCACGCGGGCGCGAAGCCGATCTTCCAGGGGCTCGACCTGGACGTGCCCGCGGGCGCGCGCATCGGACTGGTCGGCAGGTCCGGCGGTGGCAAGACCACACTGACCCGGCTCCTGCTGCGGATGTCGGACATCGACGACGGACGCATCCTCATCGGTGGGCAGGACATCAGCCGGCTGCGCCAGACCGATCTGCGCTCACTGATCGCCTACGTCCCGCAGGAACCCGCCATGTTCCACCGCAGTCTGCGGGACAACATCGCCTTCGCCCGGCCCGGCGCGAGCGACGAGGAGATCCATGCCGCCGCCGAGGCGGCGCACGTCACGGAGTTCGTCGGCCACCTCCCCGACGGCTTCGCCACGCTCGTGGGGGAGCGCGGGGTGAAGTTGTCCGGTGGCCAGCGCCAGCGCGTCGCCCTCGCGCGGGCCATCCTGCGCGACGCCCCCGTCCTGCTGCTCGACGAGGCGACCAGCGCGCTGGACTCGGAGAGCGAGATCCTCGTCCAGGACGCCCTGTGGCGGTTGATGGACGGCCGGACGGCCCTCGTGGTCGCCCACCGGCTGAGTACCGTCGCCGGCATGGACCGTCTCGTGGTCCTCGACCGCGGGAGTGTCGTCGAGCAGGGCTCGCACGAGGAACTGCTCGCGGCGAACGGTGCCTACGCCAAGCTGTGGCAGCACCAGTCGGGCGGCTTCCTGGGCGAGAACGCCGAGCCGGACCTCACCGGACCGGTCCCGGAAGCCGGCCTCGACGGACTGCCGGCGCCGGCACCGGCGACGTGACGGAGTAGCGCCGAGGGGGAGCCCCGCCCGCCCCCGGCGGGGCTCCGCGGCACCGTGTGGTCGCGGCATCACTGGATCACTGGATCGCGCGACCTCGGATCGAGGCCCGTGCGGGACCAGGGGTCGACAGGCGTTGGCGTGGTCGGTGCGAGAGCCGGGGCCGGCGGGTCCGGTGCCGGGGCCACGGGTGAAAGAGGGGGACGTATGCAGGTCGGAGCAGTTTCTTGAGAATTCTGCACAAATTTTCAGGGCGCCGTTTATCATGACCGTTCCGATTTCGGTAAATGTGCAGGTCGCGGCATTGCAGGTTCACCCAAGAGGAGCTCGCCGCTGATGCCGGTGCTGGTTTGGTGCTGACCTGTCGGCATCCCTCGTCATCCCTGGCCACCTGTCCCGTGCTGGTTTCGTGCTGGGTCCTGCGAGGTGCGCTTCGATTGCGCGGAGCGGGCACGTATTTCACGAGTTCGTTGGCGACGACTCGTTGCGGCGCGCAGCACGCAAGTCCCGCCGGTCCAGGGGTTCTCTGGTGAGCTGGGCTTTCAACTGAAATCGGGCGCGGACTGCAATCGTCATGGCTCGTAACACGATCATGTAGCGGACGTGGACTCGGCGGCGCGACTCGGGGCCCAACCTCGTCGGCCGAGGCTATGACTTTATCCGCGTTGTTCATGCCTTTCTCCGGTGCCGGACGCGGTGTCCGGCACCGGGGTGGTGTCAGAGCTCATCGCATGGTGGTCATCGCCTGCGGCGGGCAGGTGGCAGGGGCACCGGGGCGACGCCCTCGACGACGGTGTTGCTGATGGTGCCGATGCCCTCGACTGTCATGGTGACGCTGTCGCCGGGGACGAGCGGCGAGGGTTCAAGGACACCGCCTCGGCCCCAGAGTTCAGCCAGGCAGCCGCCGTTGCCGCAGGTTCCGGAGCCCAGGACGTCGCCGGGGCGGATCCAGGTGCCGCGGGAGGCGTAGGCGGCCATCTCCTCGAACGTCCAGGCCATGTTGGCCAGTCGGTCCTGTCCGGTCGTCTCGCCGTTGACGGTGACGGTGAGGGTGAGGTCGAGGAGGCCGTCGGTGTCGCGGTGGCGTTCGAGTTCGTCGGCGGTGACGAGCCAGGGGCCGAGGGTGGTGGAGGTGTCCTTGCCCTTGGCCGGGCCGAGTTTGACCCTCATCTCGTGGCCCTGGAGGTCGCGCGCGGACCAGTCGTTGAGGATCGTGTAGCCGAGAATGTGGTCGCGTGCCTGCTCGGGGGTGAGGTCCCGGCCGGCCTTGCCGATGACGGCGGCCACTTCGAGTTCGTAGTCGAAGCGCCCGCAGCCCGGCGGTACCGGCACGTCGTCGTGGGCGCCGATCATCGCGTACGGGTTGGTGAAGTAGAACGCGGGTGCGGCGTACCACTCCTTGGGCACGGTGTCGCCGTATCCCCGGGCGACGCCCGCGACATGGCTCTCGAAGGTCATGTAGTCGCGAACGGTGGGTGGCTGCAGCGGAGGCAGCAGCCGTACGTCGGTCAGGGGCACGGGCAGGGAGGCGGTCAGGGCGCGTTCTGCCGCCCCGCGCAGAGCCGCCTCGCCCTCCACGATCAGGCCCAGGAGGTCAACGGGGTGTTCGAAGGGGTGGAGTTGGTCGTCGGAGACGACTCCTGACCGCCGTTTCCCGTCGTGGACGAAGGTTGCAAACTTCACGCCGTGCTCCCCTCCGCCCCGGCCGGCGCGGCGCCGCTGCGTCGGAAGCCGACGAAGACGGCGGCGATCACGGCGGCGGTCACGCAGGCGGCGGCGGTGAGGATCAGCCCGTTGTTGTAGCCGCTTGCCAGGGCGTGCTCGGTGAGCGGGGCAATCTTGGCACTGAGCGGGCCCAGGTCGGCGCTGTGCAGGGCGAGCGGGCCGCCCTCGTGCAGGACGGCGGAGGCGATGCCGTGCTCTTTGGGGGTAAGGCCCGCGTCGGCGAGGCTGCCGGTGAGCTGACTCGCGGCCATGCCGAGGGCGACGGCGCCGACGATGGCCGGGCCGAGGGTCTGGCCGAGGTCGCGGACCAGGCTGGTGGTGGCGCTGGCCATGCCGGTCAGGGTGGGCGGTACGACGTTGACGGCAGCGGCGGTGAGGGCGGCGACGACCAGGCCGAAGCCGACACCGTTGAGCACCAGCGGCCCGAGCAGGGGCACCAGGCCGGTTTCGTGGATCGGCACCGCCCGCAGCCACAGTTGGGCGCCGGCCAGCGAGACGAACCCGGTGACCAGCATGGGGCCGGGGCCGACGTGGCGCAGCAGGCGGACCAGCAGCGGCCAGATGAACGGGGTGATGCCCTGAATGACCAGGAAGGGCACCGCGGCCTGGAAGGGGCTCTGGTGCTGGATGACGCCGAGGCGGATGCTCAGGTCGTACGCGCCGCCGAGGAAGCCGAACATGCCGATCACCGCCATCGCGGCCGACGCGGCGAAGGCCGGGATGCGGAACAGCTCCAGGCGCAGCATCGGGTACGTACTGCGATGTTCCACCATCACGAACGCGGCGATGAACACGGCGAAAGCGACGAAGGACGCGACGACGGGTGCCGAACTCCAGCCGTCGGAGGGGCCCTGGATGATGCCGTACAGCAGGGTGAGCATGGCGACGGCGATGGTGATCTGCCCCGGCCAGTCGAGCGAACGGCCTTCGGGGGCGCTGGACTCGGTGGCCAGGAGCCAGGCCGCCACCGCGGTGATCACGGCGAGCACTCCGGTCACGCCGAACGCCCACTGGAAGGAGGCGTGCTCGACGATGCCGCCGGACATCAGCGGGGCGATCAGGGCACCCAGCGACAGGGCCGTGGTCCAGGAGGCCAGGGCCTTGGCTCGCGCCGCCGGCGTCGGCGTAATGGCGGTGACCATCGACAGGGATGCGGGGAAGAGCGCGGCTGCTCCGATGCCGGAGATCGCCTGACCGGTGATCAGCTGCGCTGCCGAGTCGGAGGTGGCGGACACCAGGTAGCCGACGGCGGACAGCAGCGCCGCGCCGACCACCAGTTTCTTGCGGCCGTACAGGTCGCCCAGGACGCCGAAGGTCAGCGCGAGGACGGCGGCGGGAACCAGGAAGGCGTCACTGATCCAGGTCAGTTCTCCGCCGGACGTCTGGAGGGTGCGCTGCATGACGCCGTTGATCGCGGCGGGCAGGACGAGCCCGATCTGGGCCAGGCAGACGGCCAGACAGCCGGCGATGATCGTGCCGGTGTGGCGTGCCGTAGCAGCCGGTTCGGCATCGGACGGCGGGGCGGCGGGTGGGTCGTAGGCAGGGGTGGAGACCATGTCTCCTCCTTGGAGAATCGGCGGGACGTACGGCCCGAGGGGATGGTGGGGAGCTGCGCGTACCGGAAGGGCGGTGCGCCGGTCGGCGGAGGGTGGGGCCTCGTCGGGGCAGGCGGGGAGCGTCCTCAGACGCAAGGGCAGAGCTCGGCCATGCAGCCGAACAGCCCGGGGCCGTCGAGCGGGGGCAATGAGGGGTCGAGCTCCCGGTAGACGGTGTGCACGTTGACGGCCAGGCGTTCGTTCTCGTGCAGGTCTGCGAAGCGGCCGAGGCGGATGTCGCGGGCCGCGTCCATGGCGGGCATGCCGGCGGTAAAGCGGGTGGTGGCCTGCTCGTGGACGTATTCCAGGTAGTCGCGGATCTCGCGGACGGCCTGTTTGGTGGTGACGGGGCCGTGGCCGGGTACGACGACGTCCGCGTCAAGGCCCAGCAGCAGGTCGCAGGCGGCGAGCCAGCGAGCGAAGGGGCCATGCCAGACGACCGGCGCCGCCCCGGCGAAGACGATGTCGCCGGTGTAGACGGTCCGGGCCTGCGGCACGTGGACGATCGTGTCGCCGGCGCTGTGCGCGGGCCCCACGTCGATGAGGCGGACCTCCACCCCGCCGATGTCGAGGACGGTCTCGCCGTCGAAGACCCGGTTCGGGAGGACGGGTTCGATGTCGGTGTAGTCGAAGCGGCCGAAGATCCGGCCAGCGAAGTGTCCGGCCGGGCTGTCCATGCCGGTCAGCGCCCGCATCTCGGCGGGGCCCACCTGCCGCATGTCCGCCACGGACCCGCGGGCCGCGATGATCTCGGCGTGGGAAACAAGCTGGTTGCCGAACCAGTGGTCCCCGTTGCCGTGGGTGTTGACCACGGTGGAGATCGGTGCCGGGGCGGTCAGCGGCGCCAGCGCGTCGAGCATGGTCTTGGTCAGCCGCAGGTCGTAGAGGGTGTCGACGAGGAGCGACGCGCCCCGGCCGGTGATCAGCCCGGCGTTGCTCATGCCCCATCCGGCATCGCCCGCGATCCAGGCGTAACAGCCGTGTCCGAGCTCGACACAGCCCGTATGGGATGTCACGGAAGCCACGTTGCCTCCTTGTCAGCGTCCCGCGATCAACAGCGCGAGACTTTCATCCACTGCTGGACTGGAGTCCAGCAGTGGAGAGGAATCTAGATAAGTGCTGGGGAGGGGTCAAGAGCCGTGCGGCCTTGTGTTGTACTGGGGGCCATGAAGATCCGGGACGCAGCAGCCGCCCCAGAGGGCGGCGCGACCGTGGGGCGCCAGGAGCGCAGGCGTCGGAAGCTGCACGACCAGCTGTATGAGACGGCGGTCGGGCTCTTCGTCGCCCAGGGGTACGAGGCGACCACCATGGACCAGATCGCCGAGGCCGCCGATGTCGCCCGGGCCACCGTCTTCAACCACTTCGCACAGAAGGTCGGCTTCCTCGAGGAATGGGGAATCCGCCGCCGCGCCCGCGTCGCTGAGATCCTCGGCGCGGAGCACGCCGAGGACCTGCCGGTCGGCGACCGGCTGCGCCGCTACCTGAAGGAGATGGGCGACCTCAACGTCGCGTCCCGTGCAGAGACCACCGTCCTGATGGACGCCTCAGCGCGGTACGGGCACCTCCTGCAGGATCCGTCCCTGGAAATCGAACTCGCCAGGATCGTCGAGCAAGGGCGGCAACGCGGGGAGATCAGGTCCGGCGTCGACTGCGACCAGGCCGGCCAACTGCTGGCCGCCTGCTACTTCTCGACGATCCTGCGCTGGATCCGCGAGGAACCGGCCCCCTTCGACCTGCACGAGCGCCTCGCCGGGGCGCTCGACATCATCCTGCTGGGCCTTCTTGCCGACGAAACACGCGCCGGGGAACCCTGACGGTTCTCCTCATCGCCGCCTTGAGGCAGAAGACCGGTGGGCCCGTCGATCGAGCAAGTTCGTGGCAACCTGCGTGATCGTTCTGCGGAGAGAACTGCATGCTGTCCGGGTCGATCCACTGGGAGAGCGCTCGTGCTTCGGCGGTGCGCCAGACCGTGGCCGGGAGCCCGGCCAGCCGCAGGCGGGCTGACTCTCCCAGGATCTGCAGTTCGATCGCGGTCTGGTCGCGACGGGTGATGCGCAGTCAGGGGACGCCGTGAACTTCGTGATCGGAGACGTATGACGGCAGGAGGTTGAAGAGGAGTTCAGCCGCTCGGAGACGCATCCGAAACTCCCTGGTCGGAGCGACTTCCCAGGCCACGACCGACGGCTTCAGGCTGGCGCCTGACCTCTCAGCGGCTGCGTCACGGGATCCCGGTCCGAGCGAGAGCCGGATACGGCTGGCGAGCCCCGGCGACAGGACCCGGTTTCGGTGCCTTGCTGGAGCTGGCCACGCCGGACATCGAGCGCGCACACGTGGGGGAGTCACAGAAGCGCTGTGGCGACTGGCTGCTCGACGCGCGCGGCATTGACAGTCAGTCCCTGACCTGCCCGACATGCGCCTGACACTCCATCAGAACGAGCGTCATTTCAGCGTCAGGACGTCGCCCGTGACGCCCGCATCGCACATAGTGCACGCGCATAAAACCGCAGGTCAGGGCCTTTCTCGGCCGGTTCCAGGGTGGCCGCGAACGCCACACGGTGCGCCATCGGGAAGATGTCGGCCTGAGTGAGATCCAGAGAACATGCAGGTCAGAGGCAGTCTTTCGGTTCTGTCTGGCGCGTCGGAAGCGCGGAGCGTCAAACGGGCGGCACGGCGGAGAAGCGGCGACGCCGCACGGGCAGCCCCGCTACTGTCCGTCGCCGCGGTGGGCGGCGATAGCTCGGTCCAGGGTGAGGTGGTCGGCCCAGCTGCCGTGGAAGCCGAAGGGCACTCGGCTGGGGAGCTTGACCCGGGCCAGCGGGGTGCGGCGCAGGTCGGCGGCGTCGTGGATGAGCAGTTCGCTGAGGTTGGTGGTGCGGTTCCACCACAGGGTCAGCAGGTAGCCGTCGTCCTCGCTGCGGGCGTTCTCGCGGGCGACGAAGGCCGGTTCGCTCGGGCTGGTGAGGCCGTCCGGTCCTTCGACGACGGTGGTGTGGTCGAGGAGGTAGTCGTGGCGGGCCAGTCCGTCGGACATGGTGTCGTCGGCCAGTCCGCGTGTCGTGACGTAGTAGCCGTAGCGGTACGGGCGGCCGGTGTATGCGTCGTTGATCTTGGGGAACTCTCCGAAGATGCCGCTGATCATCTCCTCCGCGGCCCGTCCTGTGGCCAGGTCGACGCGCCACCGGTAGGGCTGGGCCGGGGGGAACCACTCGTGGGAGCCCAGCGGCGTGGAGAGGCGGTCGACGGGGTTGCCGAGCCGGTGGATGCGGTGCCCGTCGATGATCAGCTCGCCGTCGTGCTCGTAGGCGTTGAAGAAGTGGGTGTTGGCCCAGTGGCCGCCGAGTTCGTGCCAGGTGACCTCGTGGGTGTGGCGGTTCATCAGGACGATCTGGACGCCGTGTTCGAGGGAGTTCTCGTCCCAGACCACGCCGGGCCTGCTCTGCGCCACCAGGTCGAGGCGGAACTGGGCGGGGGTGACGAAGAAGATCGCGTAGGTGTCGCTGACGGCGAAGTCGTGCATGAGGACCGGCAAGCCGATGTCGAAGGAGTGCGAGTCGATGATCTCGGCCGTCTTCACGTCGGCGCGGTACCAGGTGATGGTTGCTCCGGTGGCGGCGAAGAAGAGCATGTCGCCGCTGTCGGGGTCGGTCTTGTAGTGGCCGGTGCACAGGACGTCGAGGCCGCCGTGGAAGTCGTACGTGCCGAGGGTGCGCAGGGTCTCGGGGTCCAGGGCGTGCGGCAGTCCGCCCTCGAAGTAGACGATCAGGTGGTCGTCGAAGAGGCCGGCGTTGATGTTGGCCACGTTCTTGGCGTGCGGGGCGCCTGCGGGCAGCCGGCCTGGGGTACCGCCGTTGACGAAGCCGCTGTAGACCGCTTCCCCGGCCTCCACCTCGACCTTCATCGAGTCGGTCTCGACCCAGCGGGTGCGGTAGGCGGCCTTGCCCTCCCGGAGGTAGATGCCGCACACCATGCCGTCGCCCTCCCACCAGTGGTAGCGGTCGGTGTTGCGCGGCTCGAAGCGGGAGTTGGAGGAGACGCGGAACAGTGCGCCCGCGAGGTCGGACGGTATCTCTCCGTCCACCTCCAGGTCGTACGCCTCGTTCTCTTCCGTCCAGGGCGCGAACGGGCCACGCAGGAACTTGTTGTCGGTGGGCCAGTCGACTCCCGCGGAGGCGGAGGCAGTGGCAGCGGCGGCGGTCTGTCCGGTCTGGCGGGGGACGACGGTCATGGGGTTCGGGGGCATCGTTGCTCCTGTCGGGTGGGGGATGGTCTGGGTGCGGGTGTCGGAAGGGGCCCCGTCAGAAGGGGTAGTCGGGGAGTTCGCCGCGTACGGTGACCCACTGCTGTTCTGTGAAGGCTTCGAGGTTGGCGGCCGTTCCGCCGTGGCGGGAGCCGGTGCCGGAGTCGCCGACCCCGCCGAAGGGGATGAGCGGTTCGTCGTTGACCGTCTGGTCGTTGATGTGGACCAGGCCGCTGGGCACGCGCTCCGCCAGGGCGAGACCCTTCATGACGTCCCGGGTCAGGATCCCCAGGGACAGCCCGTATTCGGTGCCCGCGGCGAGCCTGGCAGCCTCGTCCAGGTTCTGGAAGGGGACGACGGGTGCGACCGGCCCGAAGATCTCCTCGGCGTAGGCGGGCGCGGTGAGCGGTACCTCGGCGAGCACGGTCGGCCGGTAGAGCAGACCCTCGTAGCCGCCGCCCGCGGCCAGCCGGGCACCGGCCGCGACCGTTTCCGTGACGATGCGGTGGACCTGGTCACGCTGCCCGCCGTCGATGAGCGGTCCGACGGCGACGTCCTCGGCGGCCGGGTCGCCGACCGGGAGCGCGTCGGCGTGCTGGGCGAGCAGCGCCGTGTACTCGTCGGCGACCGAGGCGTGGACGAGGTGGCGGCTGCTGGCCATGCAGATCTGGCCGGCGTGCACGAAGGATCCCCAGGCACCCACCGAGGCCGCCTTCCCCAAGTCGACGTCGTCCATCACGACGAGCGCTGAGTTCCCGCCCAGTTCCAGATGGACCCGCTTGAGATGCCGGGCCGCGGCGACACCGATCGCGCGTCCGGCCCGGGTGGAGCCGGTGAACGCAATGACGGGGACCTGTGGATGCTCGACCACGGCGGCTCCGACGTCCGCGCCGCCCGGCAGGACGTGCAGCAGACCGGCAGGCAGGCCCGCCTCCTCGAAGACGCGGGCGAAGACCACACCGCCGCTGATCGCCGTGCGGGGATCCGGCTTGAGGACGACCGCGTTGCCGAGAGCGAGCGCGGGGGCGACCGCCCGCATGGCCAGGGTGACCGGCACATTGAACGGGGCGATGACGCCGACCACCCCGACGGGCTTGCGGCGGGCGAACGACAACCGCTCCTGCCCGGAACGCAGCAGCTCGCCGTAGGGCGCCCCGGCGAGGGCGGCGGCCTCGTGGCACTCCTCCGCACCGCCGCTGCTGACCTGGAGGGCGGCGAACGGCCGGGTCGCGCCGGACTCCCGTACCAGCCAGGTCTCGATCTCCTGCTGGTGCTCCTCGAACATCCGCGCGGCTCGGCGCATTACGGCCGCACGGTCGGAGTACGGTCGGGCCGCCCACTCCCGCTGGGCCCGTACTGCCCGCTCCACCGCCTTGTCCACGTCGGCCGGTGTGGCGGAACCGACGCGGCCCAGCGTCTTGCCGGTGGCAGGCTCGACGGCGTCGTACACCTCGCCCGCGCCGTTGATCCACTTTCCCGAGCCGGAGAAGATGCGGCCTTCCCAGGTGCTGCTGTCCAAAAAGGTCATGGTGTCCCGATCCAGAGGTGCGTCGTGGCGCGGAGGTTACGTTTCATGTCGCGAAGGTGGTGAGGTGGGGTGTTTCTGGCCTCGATCCCGTTTTCATCCCGCGGACGCCCCGGTGAGAGCCTTGCCCTTGCCCTTGCCCTTGCCCTGGTCCGGGTCCTTGTCCTGGCCCCGGTCGCGCGAGGCTCGCTCCAGGCCGAGCAGAGAGTCGGTCGCCAGCACACCCGGGCCGGCGGCGAAGATGACCAGGCACATCGCGAGGAAGAGGAAGTCGACCTCGGCTCCGCCGGCGCCCTGCGGGCCCAGAACGCCCGTGTGCCAGACGCCCAGCTTGATCCAGAACCCGGTCAGCAGCATCTCCGCGCAGACGATGAGGGCGATCACCCGGGTCAGCAGCCCGGCCACCAGCAAGGCACCGGCGGCGATCTCGAAGGTGGGGATGAGCCAGCTGAGCAGGCCGGTCGCGGGCAGCCCGAGAGGCATGAGCACTCCGAGCTCGAAGCCGGTGAGGCCGGAGTCGTACTTGTACAGGCCGTGCAGGACGAGCAGCCAGACGGTCACGGCTCGCAGAACGAGCAGTGCGGCACCCTGGAGCCCGGCCGTCCGGGAGGTGATGCTGCGGTACAAGCGGAACACGGGGAGTCTCCTAGGGGAGCGTCCGGGGATGTGAACGGGGGGCGGCTGTGCTGCGGTCGCCGGGTGAGTCGCGATTGCTGCTCGAGGCGGTCAGTGGCTGGGCAGTGCCTTGGCCTTCGGGGCCGCGGTGTCCGTGTCCTCGTGGAGCACGGAGGTGCCGGCCGCCTCTTCGCCGCCCAGACCGCCAGGTGAGTCCGCGGCGGAGCTGTGCTGCAGGGCGAGTACGGCGATGAGCGCGGCAACCAGGCTGGCGCCGGCGCAGAGGTACAGGCCGAGGTCGAGGCCCGCTTCGAGGGTTTCGCGGGCCAGCGGGATCAGGGTGTGCGACAGCTCTCCGAGGTCGGCGTTGGCGACCGCGACCGCACCGCCCTCCGCGTTGACCCCCTGGGCCACGCCCATGACCTCGGCGGGAAGATTCGCGGCGCCGAGCTTCGCGGCGAGAGCGCTGCTCGCCGTACCGAGGGCGACGGCGCTGACGATCGCGGGACCAAGGGCCTGCCCGGTCTCGCGGACCAGGCTGGTGACCGCGCTGGCCATGCCGGCGTGCCGGATGTCGACGGTGCCGACCGCCACGGCCGTCAGCGCGGAGAACATCGTGATGAAGCCGATCCCCAGCAGCAGGATGGATCCGGCCATCGACGCCAGGTCCGTGGCGTCGCCCGGGAGCAGCGCCATCCAGATCTCGCCTGCCGCGAGTGACAGCAGGCCGCCGACTAGCAGGGCCCTGGGGTGCACGCGCTGGAGCAGGTTCGGCAGGACGGGGGTCAGCAGCAGCGGGATCGCCTGGATGAGCGCGAAGGGCAGAGCGGCCTGGAGCGGGGAGAGGTGGTAGACGGCCTCCAGCTTGATGCTCAGGGCGTAGGCGGTGCCGATGAAGCCGAACATGGCGAGCAGTCCGATGGCGGCGGCCGCGGCGAAGGAGGGGGTCCGGAAGAGTTCCAGCCGCAGCATCGGCGTCCGGGACTTGCGTTCCGCGACGAGGAAGCCCACGAATGCGGCGACGGCGATGGTGAAGGCGAGCACGATGTGCGTTGCGGTGTAGCCGTCGTTGGCTCCCTCGATGACGGCGTAGAGCAGCGCCAGCAGCGACACGGCGACGGTGATCTGGCCCGGCCAGTCGAGTCCGCGCCCGGTCGGCTCCCGGGAGTCGACGATGCAGCGCGCGCTGACGGCCGCGGTGACCAGGCCGAGCACCGCGAGCGGCAGGTAGGCCCAGTGCCAGTCGGTGTGCTCGGCGGTGAATCCGCTGATCAGCGGGGCGATCATGGCGCCGAACGCCAGGCTGACGGCCCAGTACGACAGGGCACGCGCGCGGGCGGCAGGCTCGGGGGTGCCCGCGACGATCACCGCCAGCGAGGAAGGGAAGATCCCCGCGGCGCCGAGTCCGGCGACCGCCTGGCCGACGATGAGCTGGGTCAACGAGCCCGAGGTCGCGACGACCAGGCAGCCGGCCGTGATCAGCAGTCCGCCGAGGACGAGCAGGCGCTTGCGTCCGAAGAGGTCGCCGAGAACGCCGAAGTTCAGCTCCAGGATGGCCGTCGGCAGGATGAACGCCGCGGGGATCCAGGCGAGCGCGGCGGCCGACGCGCCGAAGTCCCGCTGGATCTCTCCGATGATCGGGGACGCGAGCGGGATACCGATCTGGGCCACGCAGATGGCCAGGCAGGCGGCGATCAGGGTGGCGCGGCCCAGCGACGGTGGGCCCTCAGCGGCGGAACGGGTCATGGGGTGCCTCCAGTAGCGGCTTGAGCGGTCCCCGGTGACCCAGCAGAGCCGGACGGGTGTCCCTCATAGTCGGACGCATGTGCTGCAAGACAGGACGCTGCACCCAAAATGCTTGAACCGTCAAGAGGTCGTTTCCTGGAATTTACCTGTTGACGTTGACTCGCCCAGCGATTTAGCGTCCCACTTGACAAGACGACAGTCCTGAAAAAGGAGACACCTGCCATGGCGATCACTGGCCTCGGTCACACCGGCTTCTGGGTCGACGATCTGGAGACGATGCGCGACTTCTACTCCCGCGTCCTTGGGCTGACCGTCACCGACGAGGACGAGGAGCGGGGCATCGTGTTCTTCTCCTCGTGCCCCGAGGAGGAGCATCACGAATTCGTCCTGCAGCGGGGCCGCACCGCCCCTCCCGGTGCCAAGCTCACCCACCAGGTGTCGTGGCGCGTGGACTCCCTGGAGTCGATCATCGACTTCCACCACCGGTTCCGCGCCGAGGGCATCAAGGTCCAGCAGGAGGTCACCCACGGCAACGCGATCGGGATCTACTTCTTCGACCCCGAGGGCAACCGCAACGAGGTCTACCTCAGGCTGGAGCGTGACGTACGCCAGCCCTTCCGCAAGACCATCGACCTCGACCAGGACCCGGCGGACGTGTTCGCCGAGGCCGAACGGCTGCTGACCGAGGGCGGCCCGGCCTACCAGCCGGTCCAGTAATCGCCGTGGCCACGACATCCACGGCACCACCGGTCCTGGTCGTCGGCGCGGGCCCGACCGGACTGATGGCCGCCCATCTGCTGGGCTCGCGGGGCGTGCGGGTGTTGCTGGTGGAACGCAACGCCACCACCAGCGACGATGCCAAGGCGATCAGTCTCGACGACGAGTCGCTGCGCACCCTGCAGTCGGCCGGCGGCCTGGACGAGGCGGTCTACCCGATCCTCGTGCCGGGCACCGGGACGAGGTACTTCGGCATCGGCGGGCGACCGCTCGTACACGCCCGAGGCACCGGCGACCAGCGCTTGGGGCATCCGTTCAAGAACCCCTTCGCCCAGCCCGACCTGGAGCGCGTGCTGCGCGAGCAACTGCGCCGCCACCCCAGCGTCGACGTCCGCTTCGACACCCGGCTGACGGCCCTCGTCACCCAGCGACCCGACCGGGTGCGCGTGTCGTTGCGCACAGGCGGACAGGACGGACCGGTCGAGGAGATGGACGTCCGTTACGTCCTCGGCTGCGACGGCGGCCGCAGCACCGTACGCGACCTGCTGTCGATTCCCATGCGCGGTCGCAGTTTCCCCGACGTGTGGCTGGTGGTCGACACCCTTCAGGACACGCACGACCAGCGCTACGGCATGCACCACGGCGACCCCGACCGGCCCGTCGTCATCGTCCCCGGGCGGGACGGCCGTTGCCGCTACGAGTTCCGCCTGAAGCCGGGCGAGTGCGAGGCAGGGGCCCCTCCCGCGTTCTCACTGGTGCGCCGACTCCTGCGGCCCTACCGGGAGATCACGCCCGAGCAGGTCGAGCGCGCGGTCGCCTACAGCTTCCACGCACTGCTCGCCGACCGACTGCGCGACGGGCACTGCTTCCTGCTCGGCGACGCCGCGCACATGATGCCGCCGTTCGCCGGCCAGGGCCTCAACTCCGGTGTCCGGGACGCGGCCAACCTCTGCTGGAAGATCGAAGAGGTCCTGGCGGGACGGGCCCGCGACGCGCTGCTCGACACCTACGACACCGAGCGGCGCCCCCACGCCCGAGCCGTGATCGACCTCTCCGTACGGCTCGGCCGGATCGTCATGACCACCAGCCGCCCCCGCGCTCTGCTGCGCGATGTGCTGGTGCGCATGGCCATGCACACCCCGCCGGGACGCCGCTATCTCACCGAGATGCGCTACCGCCCCGAAGCCCGAGTCAGATCAGGAGCCGTCGTCTCTCTCGACGGCCCTGGGGATGAACTCGTCGGCACGATGCTGCCACAGCCGCGGGTGCTGCACGGCCCGCGCCATCTCCCCGCTCGGCTCGACGACGTCCTCGGACCGGGCTGGAGCCTGCTGGGGATCGGCGTGAGCGACGCCGACTGGGCCGCCGTCGCACGGGCCGGCCTCCCGCAGGCCACCGCGGTGGACGTCTTCCTGGACGACCGCGCACCGCGTGACCGTGCCGGCCGGACCGGGATCGCCGACGCCGACGGCCGGCTCGACGCCCTCCTTGCCGGGCTGACGGAGTCCTTCGTTCTCGTACGCCCCGACCGTCTGGTGGCCGCCGTGTTCACCCCCGAGCAGGCCGAGTACGTCGGTGTGAAGCTGCGGCACTTCGCAGCCGACGGCCCGACCACGGCCCCCGCCCCGGATCCCGAGATCCACCACGACTCCATGGGAGTTGCCCGATGAGGCTCAGCACCGTCCGTCTCGCCGACGCCCACCAGACCGCCGTCGCCCGGCAGGAAGGCGACGAACTCGTCCTGCTGCCCTACTCCGACATCGGCGCACTGCTCGCCGCCGGCGACGACTGGCCGACACGAGCGACCTCAGGGAACGGCGAGCGCCTGCCCCTGGCGGAGGCGTCACTCGCTCCGCTCGTCCCCCACCCCAACAAGATCATCTGTCTGGGTCTCAACTACGCCACCCACATCAAGGAGATGGGCCGCCCGACCCCCGCACATCCGACCCTGTTCGCCAAGTACGACGGCTCCCTGGTGGGCGCGCACGACGCCATCCACATGCCGCCGGTCAGCGACGACCTCGACTGGGAGGCCGAGTTGGGAGTCGTCATCGGACGCTCCGGCCGCCATGTCCCACGCGAGAAGGCGTTGGAGTACGTCGCCGGCTACACCGTCGCCAACGACGTCACCGTACGAGACTGGCAGCACCGCACCCGGGAATTCCTCTCCGGCAAGACCTTCGAGGCCACCACCCCCGTCGGACCCGCACTCGTCACTCCCGACGAACTCCCGCTCGGCGCCTTGGGGTTGACCATCACCTGCAGCGTCGACGGCCACACCATGCAGAAGTCCAACACCGCCGACCTGCTCTTCGACGTGGCCGACACCATCGCCTATGTCAGCACCATCATCACGCTGCTGCCCGGCGACCTCATCCTCACCGGAACCCCGGGAGGAGTCGGCGCAGGCCGCGACCCGAAAGTGTTCCTCCGGCCCGGACAGGAACTCGTCACGGCCGTGGAGGGCCTCGGTGAACTGCGCAACACCGTCGTCAAGGACGAACTGTAGGCCGGACAAGCGGGCGGCCGGGCGCAGTCACCCTCTCCCCGCACCCGCCCGCTACAGTGTCTCGCATGTCAGGAAACACGTCCCCCAGTTACCGCGACCGCAACTCCACGGCCGACCGGGCACTGGACATCCTGACCATGTTCGACGACGCCCACCTCGTCGTCTCCGGAACCGCCGTGGCCGAACGGCTCGGTGTGGCACGCTCCACCGCCTACCGCTACCTGCAGAGCCTCGTGGCCGGGCGATATCTCGAAGAAGCCCCCGGCGGCGGCTTCCGGCTCGGCCTGCGGGTGCTGGAGATCGCCCGGCTGGCCCGCCGCAGCTACGGACTCTCCGAAATCGCGCAGCCGTCGATGGAGGCGCTCGCCGAGGACGTGCACGAGACCGTCCTGCTGACCCGGCGCACCGGGGACCTGGTGGTGTGCGTGGACCGCGCGGAGAGCACCCGCGCGGTACGCATCTCCTACGAGCGCGGCAGCGCCCTGCCCATCAACGCCGGCGCCTCCGCCCTGGTCCTGCTGGCCTGGAGCCCGGAGGAAGAAGCCCGCCGACTGCTGGAGGCCACCGAGCTGCGCCGCTTCACCGCGGCCACCCTCACCGACGTCGACGCCCTGATGGAGCGCCTCGGCCGGATCCGCCGTCTCGGCTACTCCGTCACCCGCGGCGAGCTGGACCCCGACGTGGTGGGCATCGCCGCGCCGATCCGGGACGAGAACAAGCAGGTGGTCGCGGCGGTGAGCGTGGCCGCCCTCGCCTCCCGGGTCTACCCGGAGGCCGAGACGGAGATCGCCCAGAAGGTCCTGGCCACAGCAGTCGAGATCAGCGACCGGATGGCAGTCGTCGCGGGGTGACCCCGCTCGCGCGAACGGCGACCGGCCCCAGCCGTTCCCTGACCAAGGACGTGGAACTGGTCAGGTGTCCAGGGCCCGCCGGGACAACCTGATCGAGCTGAAGGCATCCCTCCTGCAACGGCTGCTGCCCACACCGGAGTTTTGCGCGAGAAGGCATGAACCCAGCGCAGAAGCCCGCAAGCCCGGAGCCTTCACCCGCACCGGCCGCTGCTTCCACGATGAAGCGGGTGCGGGTCAAACTGCCTTCCCCGGTGAAGGTGGTTCCGCGGGTCGTAGGGCTTCTCGCGGCACCGGGTGAGCACGCCGTTCTGGCTGCACTGGCCTTCCTCCAAGACGAAGTTGCCGTCCCGGACTGCGATGGGGTTTTTCTGTACGCGGATGACGGAGGCCGGCAGGTTGGGTGTGCGGACGTAGGGGACGGTGCCGATTCCGGCGTGGTCAGGGTCGGCGAAATCCCAGACCGACTGAATCCCGGCGCGGCGCCGGAACCCCTCCCGCCCACGCATCCCGCGGGCCGTCTGGATGCTCAACTGAGGCTCGTATGAGGCTCGTAGCCCAGGACGATGCCGTTGGCGCCATCGATGCGTACGTCGAGGCGCGCGTGTCCGTCGGGGGTCTGAGACTCGATATCGGCGTGGAAACCATGATCCTCGGAATCCTTCGCAACGCGTTCCGGGACACGTCCCCACATACCCAGAAGCACGTTCAGGAGGTCTTCGCCTTGCGGGACACCGAGGTCGGGGCGGTCCAAGTCAAGGTTGCGGCCGGCCGGTTCGTAGTAGACCGGGTTACGAAAAAGGTCTTCGTCACTGTCGACCTGAGAGTCGTCGTCCATGCGTGCTCCCCTAGCCGTCACCAGCAGGACTTACAAAACTACGGGGAGGTTCAGACAATCGGTACGGAGCTGAGGAGAGGGCAATGCTGGGAGGCGCAAGAGGAGTGGGTCAACAGGAATTCAGGCCTTGGAGCCCACCGTAATGGGCTGACGCGACCGCGACTGGTACCTCGATCCTGCCCACGTCCCCGAACTCTTCGACCGCCAGGGCAACATCTGCCCACCGTGGCAGCGGCCGCATCATCGGCGGCTGGGGACAGCGAGAGAACGGCCGGATCGTCACGGAGCTCCTCACCGCCGGACCGGAGCACCGCCTCCGCGCCGCAATCAACGCCGAGGCGGAACGGCTCAGCGCTTTCCTCGGCGACATCCGCATCTGTCCCCACCTGCGCACCCCCTGGTACGCCGCCTCAGCGGATAGCCCGCCAACGGCGCCGAGCGGCGGTGCGTTGCGGACCAGTGCGGTCAGGCACTGCCACGCCGTGGAGTGCAGGGGAAGCGTGAACTCGTCGGGCTCAGCATTTCGACTATGCGTCTGCTCGACCAATTCCACCGGCGCGATGCCTAATGTGAGATCGCGATGTGAGGTCCGTGGTGGATCAGGTGCCTCCAGGCGTTAGCGTGGTGGGTGTCAGCCCGGGATTCCCGTGCTGACTTGTGCTGGTTTTTGGGGCATTACCGAGAGAAACATGCAGGTCAGAGCCGTTTCATGAAATTGCTGCACACATCCGACTGGCATCTCGGTCGGTCGTTCCACCGGGTGAACATGCTCGGCGCGCAGGCCGAGTTCATCGGTCGTCTGGTGGCGACCGTGCGGGAGCGCGACGTCGACGCGGTGGTCGTGGCCGGGGACGTGTACGACCGGGCGGTGCCGCCGCTGGCCGCGGTCGAGCTCTTCGACGACGCCCTGCACCGCCTGGCCGAGCTGGACGTGCCCACCGTGATGATCTCCGGGAACCACGACTCGGCGCGACGGCTCGGTGTCGCGGCGGGCCTCATCGGCCGGGCCGGCATCCATCTGCGGACGTCGGCCTCGGCCGCCGGCACCCCCGTGACACTGTCGGACGCCCACGGCGACGTCGCCTTCTACGGACTGCCGTACCTCGAACCCGCGCTCGTGAAGGACGAGTTCGGGGTCGAGAAGGCCGGCCACGAAGCGGTGCTCGCCGCCGCCATGGACCGGGTCAGGGCCGACCTCGCCACCCGTGCGGCGGGTACCCGTTCCGTCGTCCTGGCCCACGCCTTCGTCACCGGCGGCGAGCCCAGCGACAGCGAGCGCGACATCGCCGTCGGTGGCGTCTCCGCCGTGCCCGCCGGTGTCTTCGACGGCGTCGACTACGTGGCGCTGGGACATCTGCACGGCAGCCAGACCCTCACCGAGCGCGTGCGCTACTCCGGTTCCCCGCTGCCGTACTCCTTCTCCGAGGCCGACCACCGCAAGAGCATGTGGCTGGTGGACCTCGGCGCCGACGGTGCGATCGACGCCGAGCGGATCGACTGCCCCGTGCCGCGCCCCCTCGCCCGGCTCCGGGGGCGACTGGACGACCTGCTCGCCGACCCGGACCTGGCCCGGCACGAGGACGCGTGGGTCGAGGCCACCCTCACCGACCCCGTCCGGCCCGCCGAGCCCATGGCAAGGCTCTGCGAACGCTTCCCGCACACCCTCAGCCTCGTCTTCGACCCCGAACGGGCCCCCGGCGACCCGGACGTCTCCTACGCCCGGCGCCTGGCCGGCCGGGACGACCAGCAGATCGCCGAGGACTTCGTGGCCCATGTCCGCGGTACCGGCCCCGACGCACACGAACGGACCGTGCTCAGGGACGCGTTCGACGCCGTACGGGCCGACGAGACGGTCCGGGAGGTCGCCCGATGAGGCTCCACCGGCTCGACATCGCCGCCTTCGGCCCCTTCGGCGGCACCGAGTCCGTCGACTTCGACGACCTCTCGGCCGCCGGACTGTTCCTGCTGCACGGCCCGACCGGCGCCGGCAAGACCTCGGTCCTGGACGCCGTCTGCTACGCGCTGTACGGCTCGGTGCCGGGGGCCCGGCAGAGCGGCCAGGGCATGAACCTGCGCAGCGACCACGCGGCACCCGCGGACCGCACCGAGGTCCGCCTCGAACTCACCGTCGCCGGGCGCCGGTTGGAGGTCACCCGGCAGCCCCCGTGGGAGCGCCCCAAGAAACGCGGTGCGGGCACCACGGTCGAGAAGGCACAGAGCTGGCTGCGCGAGTACGACGCGGCCGCCGACGCCTGGAAGGACCTCAGCCGCTCCCACCAGGAGATCGGCGAGGAGATCACCCAGCTCCTGGGGATGAGCCGGGAGCAGTTCTGCCAGGTCGTGCTGTTGCCGCAGGGCGACTTCGCGCGGTTCCTGCGCGCCGACGCCGAGGCGCGCGGGCGGCTCCTCGGCCGCCTCTTCGACACCCACCACTTCGCCGCCGTCGAGAAGCGGCTCGCCGACCGCCGCCGGGAGACCGAGGCCAGGGTGCGCGAGGGCGACGCCGCGCTGCTCGCCGACGCCCACCGGATGCAGCAGGCGGCGGGGGACGCCCCGGACCTGCCCGAGCTGTCCCCCGGGGACCCCGGTCTCGCCGACGCGGTCCTCGCCTGGGCCGCCGTGGCCCGCAGCACCGCCCGCGAACGGCTCACCATCGCCCACTGCGCGCGGGCGGCGGCGGAGTCGGCCCGGGCCGCGGCCGACCGCGTCCTGGACGACGTACGCGAAGTGGCGCGGCTGCAAAGGCGGTTCGCGGAGGCCCGGGAGCGTGCCGCACGGCTGGAGGAGCACGCGGACGCCCACCGGGAGGACCGGACGCGGATGGAGCGCGCCCGCAAGGCGGAGGCCGTGGCCCCGGCACTGGAGCTGCGCGACGCGGCCGAGGCCGAGCACCGCAGGGCGCGGTCGGAGGAGGAGGCCGCGCGAGCACGCCTGTCGGGGGAGTACGCCGACGCCGGAGCCGCCGGACTCGCCGCCGCCGCCCGCAGGGCCTCCGAGGAGCTGGGCGCGCTGGAGTCGGCCCGCCGTGCCGAGCGGCGACTCGCCGTACTCCGCACCGAACAGGCCGAGTTGGACAGCGAGGAGCGGGCGGACGAGGGCGTCCTCCAGGACGCCGAGGGCTGGCTCGCCGAGTGGGAGACCACCCGGGCCGCGCTGCGCGGCCGTATCGAGTCCGCACAGGAGGCCGCCGCCCGCGCCGAACAGATCGCCGTGCGGCGCGAACCCGCCGAGCGACGGCTCGCCGCCGCCCGTCAACGCGACCAGCTCGGCCGCGACACCGACGCCGCCCAGGCGGAGGTGCTCCGGCTCGCCGATCGGGCGGCCGAGGCCCGCACCCACTGGCTGGACCTGAAGGAACAGCGGCTGTCGGGGATCGCGGCGGAGCTGGCCGCCGGCCTCGTCGAGGGGCGGCCGTGCGCGGTCTGCGGCGGCACGGAGCACCCCGCGCCCGCCCGGAAGGTCGCGGGCCATGTGGACCGCGAGGCGGAGGAGCAGGCACTCGCCGCGTTCCAGCGGGCCGACCAGGAGCGGGCCGGTGCGGAGCAGCAACTGGGTCTCGCGCAAAGGGCGTTGGCCGCCGCGAGCGCCGAGGCGGGCGACGCGCCGACCGAGCGGCTCGCCGCGACGGCGGCGGAGCTGGAGCGGGAGCACACGGAGGCCCGGCGGCGCGCCCTCGACCTGCACCCCGCGCAGGAGGCGCTGCTCCACGCCGAACAGGAACGTGACCGACGGGCCGCCGCACGACAGGAGGCGGCGGTCAGGGCCGCGTCCCGCGACACCCGGCGCGACACCCTGGAACGGGAACGCACCACCCTGGAGGCCGAGTTGGCCGAGGCCCGGGGCGACGCCGAGAGCGTGGCCGAGCTGGCCGGCCGGCTGGAGGCGTGGGCCGCCAAGCTCGACGGGGCCGCCGAGGCCGCCCGGGCGGCCGACGACACCGCGCAGCGCCTGAAGGACGCCGACGCGCGTCTGGCGGACGCGGCGTTCCGCGCCGGGTTCGACACCCCGCGGGAGGCGGCCGCCGCCGTGCTCGACGACGCCGCCCACCGGGATCTCCAACACCGCCTCGACGCCTGGCAGTCGGAGGAGGCGACCGTGCGGGCCGTGCTGGCGGAGGCGGAGACGGCCGCCGCGGCCCAGCAGCCGCCCGCCGACCTCGGGGCCGCCGAGCGGGACGCCGAAGCCGCCGCCCGACGGCTCCAGCACACCGTCTCCGCGTGGGACGCCGCCGAGCGCAGCCGCGTCGAACTGGACCGGCTGTCCGCGCGGGCCACCGCCTCCGTACGCAGGCTGGCACCGCTGCGCGAGGAGTACGACCGGGTCGCGCGGATGGCGGGGCTCGCGGCCGGCACCTCCGCCGACAACGAGCGCCGGATGCGGCTGGAGGCGTACGTCCTCGCCGCCCGGCTGGAACAGGTCGCGGCCGCAGCGACCGTACGGCTCCAGCGGATGTCCTCCGGCCGCTACACCCTCGTCCACTCCGACGACCGGGCCGGACGCGGTCGCAGCGGGCTCGGGCTGCACGTCGTCGACGCCTGGACGGGGCGGGAGCGGGACACGGCCACGCTCTCCGGCGGCGAGACGTTCTTCGCCTCCCTCGCGCTGGCCCTCGGTCTGGCCGACGTCGTCACCGACGAGGCGGGCGGCGTACGGCTCGACACCCTCTTCATCGACGAGGGGTTCGGCAGCCTCGACGACCAGACCCTCGACGAGGTCCTCGACGTCCTCGACGCGCTGCGCGAACGCGACCGGAGTGTCGGCATCGTCAGCCACGTCGCCGATCTGCGCAGGCGGGTCCACGCCCAGCTGGAGGTCGTGAAGGAACGGACGGGATCGGTCGTGCGGCAGCGGGGTCACTGACCAGCGGGCGGGGAGAGGCCGTGCGGCAGCGAGGTCGGTGGCGCCGCGAAGCGAGGTCAGCGCCCCAGCGGGCGGCGGGGCAGCGGTGAGGAGTAGACGACGCTCGTGGTCACCGAGCCGAGCGCGCCGATCTTGCCCGACACCTCCTCCAGGTGACGCATCGAACGGGCCGCGACCTTGATCACGAAGCAGTCGTCGCCCGTGACGTGGTGCGCCTCCAGGATCTCCGGCGTGACGGCCACCAGATCGTGGAACGGCTTGTAGTTCCCGGTGGGGTAGCGCAGGCGGACGAACGCCAGGATCGGCAGCCCCAGCCGCTCCGGGTCCACGACGGCCGCGTAGCTCTGGATCACACCCGCCTCCTCCAGGCGTCGCACCCGCTCGGTCACGGCGCTCGCCGACATCGACACGGCACGGGCGAGCTCGGCGAAGCTGGCCCGGCCCTCGCGCTGGAGGACCTCCAGGATGCGCCAGTCGGTGGCATCGGGCAGATACGGGGAATTCGCGGCCATCCCCGATGAATAGCAGGGGAATCCCCGGCCGAACAAGGTCAGAGCCGTGGATCGCCCCTTCAGGGACAGTGATCGTCCGCCGTAGATTTCCGGTGCGGGGAACGAGGGCTTCCCCGAGGGAGAGGCCAGCTCATGACCATCGCCACCGCGTCCGCCGCCAACGCCGTCCTGCGGGTCGCCCCCGCCACCCCGGCCGAGGCCGCCGCGTACTTCCGGGCCGGTCTCGCCTTCCACGCCGACGTCTCCGACGTGGCCGCCGCGCTCGCCGCCGACGGCGACCCCGGCTTCGTGGTCCTCGACTCCCGTTCCACCGCGTCCTGGGACCAGGGACACGTACCGGGTGCGGTCCACCTCCCCACCGCTCTCATCCCCGAACAGGCCGAGCGACTGCTCGACAAGTCCGTGCCCGTCGTCACCTACTGCTGGGGCCCCGGCTGCAACGGCGCGACCCGCGCCGCCCTCGCCCTCGCCGAACTCGGCTTCCAGGTCAAGGAGATGCTCGGCGGCTTCGAGTACTGGGCGCGCGAGGGCTTCGCGTACGAGACCTGGGAGGGCGAGGCGCGACGCACGGCGGACCCGCTCACCGCGCCCGTGGACGCCGAGCACTGCGGCTGCTGACCCGGTGCTGCCGTCCGGACCGTTGCTGACAGTTTGTCAAGAGGCGCTCGGGGGCGCCGAGTTCGTCTCGACGGCCGCCGTGTAGCTTCTGGGCATGGCTGGATACGCGGACGCGGCGGTGGTGCCCGATGTGGTGCGGTGGGTGGAATCGAGCGGTGGACCGCTCATCGCGATACCTGAGGCGGTGCTGCCGTTCTGGGCGGGCGCCGACGGTGACGAGACGTCCTCGGACTACGACCGGGCCTGCGAGGTCGACGGAGACGCCGGCCTGCTGCCCGTCGGCGACACGCGCGCCCTGGTCCTCGGTGACGAGCCCGCGTCCACCGCGTATCTGCCCGAGCACGGCGTCTTCGTCCGCTGGTACGCGGCAGACTCCGAGACCGAACTCCTCTCGGGTGTTCCGGCGGCCCTCGACAGCGCGGTCTGGGGGCCGGAGCTGAGCTGGCGGGTGCCGGGTCCGGTCGTCCTCCTGGACGCCGTCTGGCCCGGCAGGTCGCTGAGGGAGACCGACCATGTACGGGTGGAGCTGGCACCCGGCCACTACGGGGTCGGCGCCGCCCGGGTCTCGACGGGCCCGGAGACCTGGCTGGGCCTGGTCAGGGTGAGACCCCTGGCCGGCATGTGAGGGAACCGGCGCGACGGCCGGGCCCGCCGTAGCGGCCGGGCCCCGCCGTGGTGCGCGGGCCCCGCCGTAGCGGCCGGGCCCCGCCGTGGTGCGCGGGCCCCGCCGTAGCGGCCGGGCGCCGCCGTGGTGGGCGGCGGTGGGCCCGGCCGGACCGGATCACAGCCGGGACAGCTCGTCCACCAGGTCGTCCAGGCCCAGCGACCCCTGGGACAGCGCGGCCATGTGCCAGGCCTTGGCGTCGAAGGCCTCGCCGTGGCGCCGCCGGGCGTTCTCCCGGCCCAGCAGCCAGGCCCGCTCGCCCAGCTTGTAGCCGATGGCCTGCCCCGGCATCGTCAGATAGCGCGTCAGCTCGCTCTCCACGAAGTCCGCCGGCCGGCTGCTGTGGGCGCCGAAGAACTCCTGGGCCAGATCCACGGTCCAGCGCTCGCCCGGGTGGAAGGGCGAGTCCGCCGGGATCTCCAGCTCCAGGTGCATGCCGATGTCGACGATCACCCGGGCCGCGCGCATCATCTGCGCGTCCAGATAGCCCAGCCGCTCCTCCGCGTCCTTGAGGAAGCCCAGCTCGTCCATGAGCCGCTCCGCGTACAGGGCCCAGCCCTCAGCGTTGGCGCTCACCCCGCCGATCGTGGCCTGGTAGCGGGACAGGTCGTCCTTGACGTACACCCACTGCGCGAGCTGGAGATGGTGGCCGGGAACGCCCTCGTGGTACCAGGTGGAGACCAGGTCGTACACCGGGAAGCGGGTCGCCCCCATCGTCGGCAGCCAGGTGCGGCCCGGGCGGGAGAAGTCCTCGGTCGGGGCCGAGTAGTACGGGGCCGCCGCGCCACCGGGCGGGGCGATGCAGGACTCGACCCTGCGCACCGGCTCGGCGAGGTCGAAGTGGGTGCCGTCCAGCGCCTCGATCGCCTCGTCCATCAACGACTGCAGCCAGGCGCGCACCTCGTCGACGCCCTCGATGTGCCGCCCGTGCTCGTCCAGGTGCGCGAGCGCCACCCAGGGCGTCTCGGCGCCGGGCAGGATCTTCGCGGCCTCCTCCCGCATCTCGCCGAGGAGACGGTGGAACTCGGCCCAGCCGTACGCGTACGCCTCGTCGAGGTCCAGGTCCGAACCCGTGAAGTAGCGGACCAGCCTGCCGTAGCGCTCCCGGCCGACCGTGTCCGGCGCCCCCTCCACCGCCGGGGCGTACACGTCGCGCATCCAGTCGCGCAGCTCCACCACGGCCCGGGTCGCCCCGCGCGCGGCCTCGTCCAGCTCGGCACGCAGCGACTCGGGCCCGGCCGCCGCGAAGTCCTCGAACCAGCCGCGCCCCGAACCGTCCGTGTCCGCCCACTCGGTGAGCTGGCCGATGAAGGTCGCGGTCGGACGGGGACCCGCGTACAGCTTCCGCTCCAGGCCGAGCGCCAGGGACTCGCGATAACCGGCGTACGCGGCCGGCACCGCGCGCAGCCGCTCCGCGATCGCCGCCCAGTCCTCCTCGGTCTCCGCCGGGGTGATCGTGAACACCTCACGCACCTCGTGCGGCGGCGTGACCATGTTGCCGACGGCGCGCAGCCCCTCCTCGGCCTCGTGCACGGCCAGCTCCGCCGTCAGCCGCTCGCGCAGCAGGCGCGCGCACCGGCGCTCGACGTCACTGTCCGCGCCCGGTCGCCGCTCCGCCTCGTCGAGGCGCGCGAGCGTCGTCCGGATCAGCTCCGCGCGGGCCTCCTGACCGGCCGGCGAGGTGTCCGGCAACTTGCCGGAGCTCTCCTTCACACCCAGATACGTACCGGTCACGGGGTCGAGGGCGATGAGGTCGTCGACGTACGCGTCGGCGACCTCACGGGGCAGGGGGCTCTTGGTGTCAGACATGCCGACAATCTTGGTACGGCCACGGGATCGGCGTCAGCTGCTTAACCCGCGCTTGAGCCTTACGTCGGCCGGATTCCGCTCAGGGCGTCATGCGGGTGACGTGTGTGAGGCGCGCCGGGGGCCGGACGGTGTTCGCCGGTTCAGGGTGTGGGCCGGTCCGTGTCCGGAGGCAACAGGGGCCCGCACTCCCACTGCTGGAAGATCAACCGGGTCTCCACCCGCGCCACCTCGCGCCGCGACGTGAACTCGTCGAGGACCAGGCGTTGCAGATCCGCCATGTCCGCGACCGCGACGTGCACGAGATAGTCGTCCGGCCCGGTGAGGTGATACACGGTCCGCGACTCCGGCAACGCCCGGATCCGCTCCACGAACGGTCCCACCAACTCCCGCCGGTGCGGCCTGACCTGCACCGACAGCAGTGCCTCCAGCCCTCGCCCCAACTTGGCCGGATCCAACCGCAGCTGGTGGCCGAGGATCACGCCCGCACGGCGCAGCCGTGTCACCCGGTCCAGACAGGTGGACGGCGCCACCCCGACCTGCGCCGCGAGATCGCGGTACGTCGCCCGGGCGTCGTTCTGCAACAGCCGCAGCAGATGGAGGTCCACCGGATCGAGTACGACAGAATCGGCCATTGTTCGAACGTAACACGGTGCTCGCACCCCGGGACCCGGTCGATGTTCACTCTGACCTCCATGAACTCTGCGAGCACGCACGCGTACGACCACGCACGCACCACGCCGAGAGCACTGGCCACCGAGGCCGTGCACGCCGGCCGCGACGACCTCGCGCGCCAGGGCCTGCACGCCCCGCCGATCGACCTGTCGACCACCTACCCCTCGTACGACAGCCGCGGCGAGGCCGCCCGCATCGACGCCTTCGCCGGCGACGGCGCCCAGCCGGAGGGCCCGCCGATCTACGGACGGCTCGGCAACCCGACCGTCGCCCGCTTCGAGACCGCCCTCGCCCGCCTCGAAGGCACCGAGAGCGCGGTCGCCTTCGCCAGCGGCATGGCCGCCCTCAGCGCCGTCCTCCTCGTCCGCGCCTCGATGGGCCTGCGCCACGTCGTCGCCGTACGCCCGCTCTACGGCTGCAGCGACCATCTCCTCACCGCCGGGCTGCTCGGCACCGAGGTCACCTGGGTCGACCCGGCCGGCGTCGCGGACGCGCTGCGCCCCGACACGGGCCTGGTCCTGGTCGAGTCCCCGGCCAACCCGACGCTCGCCGAGATCGACCTGCGGGCCCTCGCGCACGCCTGCGGCTCGGTCCCGCTCCTCGCGGACAACACCTTCGCCACGCCCGTCCTGCAACGCCCCGTCGAACAGGGCGCCCGGCTCGTCCTGCACAGCGCCACCAAGTACCTCGGCGGGCACGGGGACGTGATGGCCGGGGTCGTGGCCTGCGACGAGGAGTTCGCCGGACGGCTCCGCCAGGTCCGCTTCGCCACCGGCGGCGTCCTGCACCCGCTCGCCGGCTACCTCCTGCTGCGGGGCCTGTCCACGCTCCCGGTCCGCGTCCGGGCGGCGTCCGCGACCGCCGCCGAACTCGTCCGCCGCCTGGCCGCCGACCCGCGTGTCGCCCGGGTCCACTACCCGAGCATCGGCGGCGCCATGATCGCCTTCGAGGTCCACGGCGACCCGCACGAGGTCATCGCAGGCGTCCGCCTCATCACCCCGGCGGTGAGCCTCGGCAGCGTGGACACGCTCATCCAGCACCCGGCCTCGATCAGCCACCGCATAGTGGAGGAGTCGGACCGCCGCGGCGCCGGGGTGAGTGACCGTCTCCTGCGTATGTCGGTGGGCCTGGAGGACACGGACGACCTGTGGGCGGACCTGGACCACGCGTTGGGAGAGACGGCCACCGCCCTGCCGAGAGAGTGGAGCAAGGACGAGGGGCCGGCGTTCTCGACGGGGCGCGCCTAGCGGCAGGGTGGCGGGTGGGCTACCGGGCAGGCCGACGGGGCCTGGGCCGAGTCAGTTGGGTGGGGGCCGAGTCAGGTGGCCAGTCGGGCCCGGTGGCCGGCCCCGAACCCCCGTGCCATGCAACCACCGCCTGGCAACCGCGCCCCCTCAGGGGCGCGGGAAACTGCGCGACCAGCCCCCACTCACCCGCGCCCGACCCACTCGGTAGGTCACCCCACCCGCTCGGTCACCCCACTCGCTAGACCCGCCGCCGCCCCTCCACCGCTTCGGAGACCCCCGCTTCGGAGCCCCCCGCCTCGGACAGCCGCGCGGTGATCACCAGCGTCCCCTCCTCGATCTGGTAGTCGAGCGGCAGCGCGAGCCCCCGCATCGCCGCGACCATCCCCGTGTTGGACGCCTGCGTCACCACATACACGTTCTCGCAGCCCGTCTCGGCCGCCATCTCCACCAGTCGGCGAAGCAGTTCACCGCCGATGCCCCGCCGCTGCCACTCGTCCTCGACGAGCAGCGCGATCTCGGTCTCGTCGCCGTCCCAGAGGAGGTGTCCCAGCCCGACGAGGCGCCCCGAGGCCGTCTGCACGGCGAGCGTCCGCCCGAAACGTGGGCTGAGCAGGTGCTTGAGATAGCGGTCGGCGTCCCCCACGGGCCCGTGGTACCGCATGGTCAGCGTGCGCGCGGAGCACCGCTCGTGCATGGCCCTCGCCGCCCGCAGGTCGCCGGCGTCGGCGCGGCGCACCATGATGTCGTTGCCCTCCGGCAGGGTCAGCACGTCCTGGCTGCGCGGGATGCGGGGCCCCAGCCGCGCGTCCAGCTCCACCAGCGCCCGGGCCCGCGCGAACTCGGTCGGCGTGAACGGCAGATACGGCCGCTCCACGGTGATCACGCCGCCCTCCGGAGCCCGCAGCCGCATCACCGTGTCCTCCAGGATGCCCTCGACCGGGACGCCTTCCAGGGCCCGCCCCGAGCCGGGGGCGGTGGCGGGCAGCGAGCGGATCGTGCAGCGGCCGAGCAACTGCCGCAGCGCGAGCGGGAGTTCCGCCGCGTCCAGCGCCGTGCGGGTGGCCAGACCGAGGATCCGGGTGGGCGCGTCCATCAGGTCGTGGGCGTCGCCGCGCTCGATCCAGGTCTCGGTGCCGCCCGATTCCGACACGGCCCGGCCGATCTCGGTGGCGGACAGTTCCTCGGGCGCCCTGAGCAGGAACTCGTCGACCGTGCCCTCGGCCAGCGGATGGGTCTGCAGGCTCAGGATGTCGACCCTGAGTTCCGCGAGCGCCGTGCACAGCGCGGCCAGCGAACCCGGTTCGTCCTTCACCGTCGTCCGCATGCGCCACATCAACGTCGCACCTGTGACCACCGGGGCGAGCGTCTCCGACGGCCCGGCCTGCCGCCCCTCGGCGAGCGGCGGCAGGGCGTCGGTATCCTTCGGCGGCGGCGCGTGACCGTGGCGCCGTTCCCACCAGCCGCGAACCCCGGTGAGGGCGGAGCGCAGCGGGTGGTGCGTGGGGCGGCCGTGGCTCGCCCGCGTCACATCGGACATGTCCTGAGTCATGTGGCCACTGTGGACGAACGGTGTTGCGTGATCACGAACGCTTTGTGACTGACCGGTAAAAGCATCGTTCCGCACCTTTTGTTGCTTTTTCTATGACTGATGCTGTCGGAACCGATGTCAACGGTGACCGGAGAGGTCAGACCAGCGCCGCACGCAACCGCCGCGACTGGATCACCACCCGCGACGAGCCCTTCCTCTCCGCCACCTCCGCGAGATGTGGCAGCATCCCCTGTGCCCCGGACCGCTCCGCGCATTCGGCGGCGACCGCCACCAATCCCCCGAGACCGCGCGCCGGCGTCTTCCCCTGCGCCGCTCCCTCGCCCACGAGTTCGCCCAGCAGCGGCGGCAGCGCCTCCCGCAGCACCGACCAGGCGGTGCCGTACGCCCCGGTGGCCGCCACCGCGCGTATCGAGTCGGCGAGGCGCGTCGGCCTGACGCTCGCCACCACCGCGAGCCGCCCCAGATCGGTGCCCAGCCGCTCCGCGTCCAACCGGCCCCGTGCCGCCAGCACCAGCAGGGCGTCGACGGCGGCGAGCCGGTCCTCCGGGCGCCGCGCGCCCAGGCCGTACGCGACGCAGAGGTGCACGGCATCGCCGGCCTCGCCCTCCGCCTCGGCGAGAGCCGGCAGGAACGAGAACCCCGTCCTGGTGTCCTCGATGACCGCCTGCGACAGGTCACGGAGCACACGCCCCGCCATCAGTTCCGGTCGGTCCGGCACCACCGCCAGCCAGTGCCGCCAGTCCCGGTGGCTCCAGTGGGGGCAGCGCCAGCTGCCCCGGTACACGGAGAGGGGGCGGCCGAGGCGCCGGAACTCGGGCGGGAAGAAGGCGCTCCGCAGCTCCGGAAGCTCGCCGAACTCCACGAGGATCCTCGGCCCGGCCGTACGGCAGCGCTCGACGGGCTGGGACGGTATGTCCGTCCGCAGCCACTCGGCCAGCCGGTCGCCCTCCTGCGTCCCCAGCCGCCCGGCCGCCGCCGCGGCGGACGCGAGCGCGGCCGTGTCCTCGCGCCGCACACGCAGCAGCGCCTGCGCGAAGTCCGCTTCGCCGGGCCGGGACCCCGACTGCCGATACACGTCGAGCCGCGCCACCAGCTCCGCCGCCTCCAGCGCCCCCGTGCTCCAGGTGGGCGTCGCCAGCAGGAACGGCATCGGGTCGGTCCGGACGCGGTACGCGATCTCCCGCAGCCGGGCTTCGAACACCCCGGCCAGGCCGCTGTGCACACAACCGTGGGAGTCGGTCGGCCCGCTGTGCGCCGGAAGCAGTGCGGGGGTGCGTACCCGCTCGACGAGAGCCGCGACGACGATCTCCAGGCCGTACGGGGACTCGCGGAAGTACCTGCCGACGGACTCCGGGTCCAGGTCCGCCCACCAGAGCCGCGACACCGCCGGACGCAACGCTTCCACGAGCGCCTCCCGGTCCCGGTACGCGTGGCGTACGAGTCCGTCCAGCGCCCGCTCGAACGCGCCGACCTCGCCGTCCGCGACCAGCAGGGCGCCGACCTCCTCCGCCACTTCGGCCACCGACTCCGGTGCGGGCGCGAGGCGTGTCGGCGAGGGAACGGGCGGGAGCAGTTCCTCGTACGCCTCAGGGGTGGACTCCGCCATCGAGGCGCCGAGGAGCTGCTGCGCCCGGGCGCGGAGTCCCGGGCTCAGCCGGGAGGCATGGTCGGCGATCTCCTCACGTGCCCCCGAGGCTTCGACGTTCCGGCCGAGGTCGCCCAGGTCACCGAGATGGCGCTCCACCAGCTTCAGCGCCCGCTCCTGCACATCGGTGTCCTCGTGAGCGAACGCCCGGGCCACCGCCGGCAGCACGTCGGCCGCGAAAGACGGGTCCTTCTTCAGCGTCCTGCCCAGGAGCACGAGCTGGGCCCGGACCAGCTTCTTCTCGGTGCGGAAGAGCACCGCGTCGGTCAGCTCGGCGAGCCGGCGCGGCCCCAGCCCGCCGTCGAGCGCGAGGCCCGCCAGGACTGCCTGGGCGTGCGCGGCCACCGTGGACGACGCGTCCGCGCACAGCGCCGTCCAGTCCGCGATCCGCTCCAGCCGCTCGTCGCGGGTGAGGTCGAGCGCGGCCAGCAGCCCGACGAAGACCTTGTCGTCCGCCGTGGAACCGCCGCCGCGCAGCAGCCGGGCCACGCATCCGTCGACCATGGCCTTGCGGTCGAGGAGGCCCTCACGGGTCAGCTGGGTGAGGGCGTACGTCCAGTCGTTCGGTCCGACGCCGTACCGCCAGGTGCTGCGGGCGCCGACCTCCTCCGTCTCGAACAGCGCGGCGACGAGCTCCGCCAGATGCGGGTCGCCGCGCAGGTTCCCGATGACCGTGCCGGTCGGGCGGCGTGCTCGCCCGATGTGGTCCATCCAGCCCCGCACGTAGGCCTCCGAGGTGGGCACCGGGCAGCCCGCGAGGCGCACGAGGCCCGCCATCAGCTCGTACCGGACGCCGGCGGAGAGCGGACGCTCCGCGAGCCGGCACACCACGTCGCCGAGCCACTCGGGGTCCCGGTCCCCGAGCACCTCGATGAGCACCGCCGGAGGGGCCTGCCGCCACCGCAGCTCGGACCCGGTGAGCCAGGCCGCCACGGCTGCGGCACCCGTCTGACAGGCCGCGCCGGCGACATGCAGCGCGGGATACGCCCGCTGGGCCGGAGACCGCCACGGCTCCGCCCGCAGCTCCCTGCGCAGCTGCTTCAACTCCGGTACGCACGCGCGCCGTTCGGTGTCCGTCATGCCGTCCACCAATGCGACGACATCGGCCACCTTCCCCGCGCGCACCGCCCCGATCAGCGTCTGCGTACTCATCGCGCACCCCCGTCGATCCCGGCCCCGCTCGCTTCCGCCGCCGCGCCCCGGCGGACCATCCGTACCGCCAGCGCGTGTTTGCACGGGCCGCGTCCGCCCCGGTACTTCGCCCACCAGAGGCAGGAGCAGCTGAGAGTGCCCGCGCTGTCCCGCACCCGGTGGACATGGCCGTCCTCGGCGGTGACCGTGGCGAGGTCGCCGTCCAGAGCGACCGCCCCTGCGGCCAGCAGGGCGCGGGCCGCGCGCAGACGGGGGTTGTGGCGCTCGACGCGGTCGACCTCGTAGGGGAGTTCGCGATGGAAGTACGCCGCCTCGGCCGTGTCGTAGCCGACGCGGCCGGAGGTGCCCAGCCGGGTCAGCGCCGCCCGGACCCGGTCGGCGGGCAGACCGGAGGAGACGGCCAGGTCACCGATGTCGACACGCGGTTCCCAGGCCAGGAGCACCGCGATCAGTTCCGCGTCCTCGGCGGCCTCGTCGGTCGCCAGCGCGTCGAGGACCCCACCCTCGCCGGAGAAACCCCGCCCGGCCTCCGGGGACAGGGTGAGGGTGAGCCGCATCCCCGGGAGCACGATCTCCCAGGCGCCGGGCAGGGCGGTGGCGCCGGTGGCCGGTGGGCCGTACACGCGCAGGGCCGTGGCATGGCGCAGCACGCGCTGCAGGGCTACCAGCCGCTCCGGGCCCGGCAGGCACACCGCGCCCGGGACGGGCCGTGTCGTCAGCCGCAGGGTGCGCCCGGCGGGCACGACCCACTGGGCACCGCGTGAGGCCCCGCGCGCGCCCCCACGCGGCAGCGACCGCAGGAAGCGCACGGCCTCGGCGGCCGGCAGCTCGGCCCGCAGGTCGAACCCGGCCGCGATCACCTGCGCCTCGGCGAAGCCGCGCAGCCAGCGGTCCGGCAGCGGCACCTTCTTCTCCACCACCGGACCGGCCGTCGTGGTCACCGCCAACTCCTCCGGGCCCACCCGCAGATGGAGCGGGTCGTCTCCGCCGACCCGGGACAGGGCCTGCCGCAGGGGGTTGTTGACGTCCACATTGGTCGTGCCGTGTCCCACCTCGCCACCGTCTAGGCCCGGCCCCAGCACGTCCAGACGGGCGTAGACCCCTCCGCAGCCCGAGAACGACTCGAACCGCAGCCGGTCCCCGTTGCCCGTCACCACCGGATCCAGCGAGGACCGCAGCTGCTGCTGGTGGTACCGCGCCGCCGCCACGTCGGCCACCGCCAGCAGCCCCGCCGCGGCCACCTGAGGAGAGGTCAGGAAGCCGGTGAAGAACCGTGGATGGTCCTCGACCCCCGTCGGGGTCGCGCCCCGCGAGGTCTCCAGCCCCAGCCGGTGTCCGCCCGTCACGGACTCCAGCACGGAGGGTCGCGTGTAGGCCACGGACTGCAAAGATCGCGTCATGGGAAAACGGTAGGGGCGACCACTGACAATCGCCCTTGACCTGCTAGAACGCGACCTCGGGCCGATCTTGCGCGGCGTCGGTCACTGCCCGACGAGACCCGGCTGGAGCACCTTCGTGTACAGCACGGTCCCGTCCTGCTCCCGCAGCCGGACCGTCAACTCCCCGCTGTGGCCGTCGATGTCGACCTCGCCGAAGAACTGGTAGCCGCCCGCCGGAGAGACGTTCGCCGTCGTCGGTGCCTTGACGAAGACCCGCTCGGGACCGAAGGTGCCGTCCAGCGCGTTCGCCGGGAAGGCACCGGCGTTGAGCGGCCCGGAGACGAACTCCCAGAACGGCTCGAAGTCGGTGAAGGCGGCCCGCGAGGGCTGGTAGTGCTGCGCCGAGGTGTAGTGCACGTCCGCCGTCAGCCACACCGTGCCGGTGATCCGGCGGTGCTTGATGAACCGCAGCAGCTCGGCGATCTGCAGCTCCCGCCCCAGCGGAGCGCCCGGGTCGCCCTGCGCCACGGCCTCGATGTTCGGCTTGCCGTCCCCGGTGTCGGGCACGACCAGACCGAGCGGCATGTCGGAGGCGATCACCTTCCACACCGCGCGCGACCGTGACAGCTCCCGCTTGAGCCACTCCAACTGCTCGACGCCGAGAATGCCCACCGGGTCGGTGGTCTGCGTACCGGGCGAGTTGGCTTCTCGGAACGTCCGCATGTCCAGCACGAACACGTCCAGCAGGGGACCGTGGCGCACCACCCGGTGCACACGGCCCTCCCGGGAGCCCGGCCGCAGCGTGGAGATCGGGAAGTACTCGCCGAACGCCCGCCGCGCCCGCGCCGCCAGCACGTCCACGCTCTTCTCGGTGTAGCGGCCGTCGGTGAGGATCTCGCCCGGGTACCAGTTGTTGGTGACCTCGTGGTCGTCCCACTGCACGATCGCCGGGACCTGGGCGTTGAACCGCTTGAGGTTCTCGTCCAGCAGGTTGTAGCGGAAGTTGCCCCGGAACTCGGCGAGGGTCTCGGCGACCTTCGACTTCTCCTCGGTGGTGATGTTCCGCCAGGTGCCGCCGCCGGGCAGGGCCGCCGTCGCCGCGATCGGGCCGTCCGCGTAGATGGTGTCACCGCTGAACAGGAAGAAGTCCGGGTCCAGCGCGCCCATCGCGTCGAAGATCCGGTAGCCGCCCCGGTCGGGGTTGATGCCCCAGCCCTGCCCGGCCAGGTCGCCCGACCACACGAACCGCGCCCCGGAGCGGCGTTTCAGGGACGGCGTACGGAACGTCCCGGTGACCGGTTCCCCGGTGCGGCGCGGGTCGTCGGGGTCGGCGAGCAGCACCCGGTAGTGGATCTGCTCGCCCGAGGGCAGCCCGCGCAGCCGCGTCGTACCGGTGAAGTCCGTGCCGGTGTCCAGCAGCGGGCCGTGCCATCTGCGCGGGTTGCGGAACGACTCGGTGGCGGACGTCTCGACGATCATCCGCGCCGGACGGTCCGACCGCACCCACACCAGCCCGGAGTGCGCGGTCACGTCCCCGGCCTGCACACCCCAGCCGGCCCTGGGCCGCCCGGAGAGGGCCAGCGCGGGGGCCGCGCCGAGCGCGACGGAACCGGGCAGCGCCAGCGCCGCCGACGCGGCGAACGTGCCGCGCAGCACGCTGCGGCGACCGGGCAGGGAACTCGGCGGACGGTGTGACATGAATGCGCCTCCAGCGACGGATCCGGCCAATGTGCACAGCCACAACTACGCGTACGCCGCAGCGCACACGGAAACGACAAGTGAACAACTGCGCGGGGTACGGGGGAAGCCGACACCGCGTGCCGCTCGGGGGTACCTGCGCGTCGGGCAGGTGCGGCTCCGGTGGGGGCTGGTCGCGCAGTTCCCCGCGTCCCTGAAAAAGCGGGGCTGCGCCCCTGCGTTTTCAGCCCGAAGGGGCCGTAGGCCCTTCAGGGGCGCGGGGAACTGCGCGAGAAGCCCCCACCGGGCGGAAGTCTGGGGGTCGAAGGGGCGCAGCCCCTGGGAACGGGAAGGGTAGGGGCGGCGGGGGCGAAAAACCGGCGGACTCACCCCACCGCGGCCGCCAACAACCGCACCCCCTCCCGAATCCGCCCGGGAGACAAATGCGCGTACCCCAGAACCAACCGCACCCGCCCGTCCACCGCCCGCCCCTCCGCCCCCCGCCCGTACTCCACCACACCCCGCACCCCGACCCCACCCGCCCGAGCCCGCTCCAGAAACCCCTCGACCGCCCCGTACCGGTCCGGCAGCGTCACGATGACATGCAGCCCGGCGGCGATCCCGGACACCTCCGCCCCCGCAAAGTGCTCGGCGAGCGCCGCCACCAGCACGTCCCGCCGCTCCCGGTACGCCCGCTGACACCGCCGCAGCTGCCGGTCGTAATCCCCCCGCTCCACGAACCGCGCGAACAGCGCCTGGTCGATGGTGGGATGCCCGAGATCCATGGTCCGCTTGCGCTCGACGACCTCCTCCGCCAGCCACGCCGGCACGAGCAGCCAGCCGAGCCGCAGCCCCGGCGCGAGGGACTTGCTGACGGACCCCGTGTAGGCGACCCGCTCGGGGTCGAGGCCCTGCAGCGCCCCCACGGGGGCGCGGTCGTAGCGGAAGTCCCCGTCGTAGTCGTCCTCGACGATCAGCCCGTCCATCGCCCGCGCCCAGTCGAGCAGTTCGCCCCGCCGCCGCGCGGAGTACGCGATGCCGGTCGGGAACTGGTGCGCCGGCGTCGTCACCACCGCCCGCACCCCGGCCTCCCGCAACGGCCCGACCGCGAGCCCCTCGTCGTCCAGCGGCAGCGGCACGGTGGCGAGCCCGCTGGCCGCGTACAGCGTCCCGTGCTCCGGGCTCCCGGGGTCCTCGACACCGACGACGCGTGTCCCGCGCGCGTGGAGCACGGCTCCGAGCAGCGTGGTGGCCTGAGCCACCCCGGAGACGACGACGATCCGCTCCGGGTCGGCGACCACGCCCCGCCGCCGGGCGAGCAGTTCGGCGAGCGCGACGCGCAGCCGGGGCAGCCCGCGCGGATCCGGGTAGCCCAGCTCGTGGTGCGGCAGCTCCGCGAGGACCCCACGCTGGGCCGCCGCCCACGCGGCCCGGGGGAACAGCGACAGGTCGGGCGTCCCGGGCACGAAGTCGGCGCGGGCGCCCGGCGGACGCGGAGCGAGGTCCCGCGCGCGTGGCGGCGCCGTCGTGCGCACGGCGGCGCCCACCCAGGTCCCGGCGCCCCGGCCGCTGCGCAGGTACCCCTCCGCGACCAGTTGCTCGTACGCCTCCGTCACCAGTCCGCGCGAGACGCCGAGGTCGGCGGCCAGTTCCCGGCTCGCCGGCAGCCGCGTCCCCCGCGCGAGGCGCCCCGACCGGATCGCCTCCCTCAGCGCCGCCTGCAACGTGCGTCCACGCGCGCGTGCGGGCGCGTCCGCGACGGGCAGCAGCAACTCCCAGGCGGCGGCCCAGGGGGCGGCCCCGGAGAGCGCGCCACGGTCGGAATTGGTCCCCGATGACGTCATGGAAGTGGACCTTAAACCGGACCGCCCGGCTCCCTAGCGTCACGACGATGAAGCCCACGCCCACCGCCCCGCCCACCACCCGGCCCCCTTCCGCGATCACCGGGTCCCTCCTCGCCGCCCTCGCCTGCGTGCTCGTCGGCAGTTCCTTCACCGCCAACAGCGTCCTGGGCGACTACCCGTACGCGGGCGGCCAGTTCCTCCGCTACGGCCTCGCCTGTCTCCTGCTGCTCCCGCTGCTGGGCCGGGGCGGCACGGCACCCCTGCGCCGGCTCACCGCACAGCAGTGGGCACGGCTGGGGCTGCTCGCGGCGGTCGGCATGGTCGGCTTCAACATCGCCGTGCTCGCGGCCGAACGCTCGGCGGAACCGGCGGTACCGGGGGTCTTCGTGGGCTGCGCCCCGGTGGCCGTGGCGATCCTCGTCCCGCTGTCGGAGGGCCGCCGCCCCCGGCGGACGGTCCTGCACGGGGCGCTGCTGGTGGCGGCCGGCGCGTTCGCCGTCCAGGGCTGGGGCCGTACGGACGGAGTCGGCATCGCCTTCTCGGTGTGCGCGCTGGCGGGCGAGATCGGCTTCGCGGTGCTGGCCGTGCCCGTGCTGCGGCCGCTGGGCCCACGGCTGCTGTCGGCGACCGTGTGCGCGGTGGCCGCGATCGAGTCGGCCGCCGTCGGCCTGGCCGTCGACGGCGGCGCGTGGCTGGAGCGCCCGGACGGCACGGAGGCCGCCGCGCTGCTGTGGCAGGCGGCGGTCGTCACGGTCGTCGGGTTCGTGTGCTGGTACATGGGAGTGCAGCGCATCGGTGCCGAGCGCGCCACCCTCTTCTCCGGACTCATTCCGGTGGCCGCCGCCTGCACGGCTCCCCTCGTCGGCACGGGCTCCTACGGCGCCGCGCAGGCCGTCGGCAGCGTGCTGGTGGGAGCCGGTGTCGCCCTGGGCTCCGGGGCGTCGGCCCGCCGCTCGGCTCCGGGCCGACGGCCGGCCCGGTCAGCGGCTGCCGTCGAGGATGACGCGGGCGACCAGGGCGGGGTCGTCGTTCATCGGGCAGTGGCCGCAACCGGGCAGCCGCACCAGCCGGGCGCCGGGGATGACCCGCTTGGCGCGGACACCCTGGCGGCGGACGAGCAGCCAGTCCCGGGTGCCCCAGGCCACGGTGACGGGCAGACCGGGGACGTCGTCGGTGAACAGGACGCTGCCACCGGCCCGGAGTGTCTCGTCGAACCCGGTGGCCCCCGCCAGGGCGAGCGTCTCGGCGACCACCGCCTCGGGTGAACGGCGGCCCGGGCGGGCGTAGATGGTGCTCGTCAGGGCGGTGCGGCCGGCCGCCGACCGGGACAGCCGCTCGACCAGCGGGAGCGGCAGGCGCCGTGAGATGTGCCGCATGGTGAGCAGCACGCCGAACGCGTAACGTCGCTCGGCCTCGTTCCAGAACCCGGCCGGGGACAGCGCCGTGACGGACCGTACGAGCTTCTCGCGGCCCAGTTCCAGGGCGAGCAGGCCGCCCAGGGAGTTGCCCGCCACATGGGGCCGGTCGAGTTCCAGCGCCTCGCAGAAGGCGCCGAAGACGGCGGTCGTCGTGGGCAGGTCGTAGGTGAGACCGTCCGGCAGCGCGGGTGAGGCGCCGAAGCCGGGCAGGTCGACGGTGATGACCTCGCGCTCGGCCGCCAGGATGTGCGTCACCGGGTCCCAGGCCTGCCGGTGGTGGCCGATGCCGTGCAGCAGGAGCAGCGGTTCTCCGGTGCCCTCGCGGGTGTAGGAGACCGTCACGGACCGCGGACCGAGCGGGGAGGGGACCTGGAAGGAGACCGTGGCGGCGGACATGGTGCAGCTCCTCGTGTGGGCGGACGGACGGGCCGGCGTGCGGCGGTCGTAGACAGCTTGTCAGCAACTGCTACCGGCGGGTAGCCCCCAGGAGCAACGAGCCGCGCGCTTCGGGGGGAACGCCTGGACACGGCCGCGCCCCTCGGGTTGGGATGGAACGGTGACCACCGACATCGCGATCGACGTCTTCGAAGAGCACCGTTCCGTCCTGATGGGAGTCGCCTACCGGATGCTCGGCCGGGTCGCCGACGCCGAGGACGTGGTCCAGGAGGCCTGGTTGCGCTGGTCCGGCGCCGACCGCTCCGACGTGTGCGAACCGCGTGGCTACCTGGTTCGGATCACCACCCGGCTCGCCATCGACCGGCTGCGCCAGGTGCAGTCGCGCAACGAGGCCTACCCCGGCCCCTGGCTCCCGGAGCCCTACGTCACCGACTACGCGGCCACCGTCCCGGACACCGCCGAGCGGGCCGTCCTCGCCGACACCGTCTCCCTCGCGCTCCTGGTCGTCCTGGAGTCCCTCTCGCCCCTGGAGCGCGCCGTGTTCGTGCTCCGGGAGGCCTTCGGCTACCCGTACGCCGACATCGCGGCCATGATCGACCGCGCCGAGCCGGCCGTGCGCCAGCTCGCCGGGCGGGCCCGCCGACACGTCGACGAGCGGCGCCCCCGCTACGAGGTCGACCCCGGCGAACGGCGCGCGCTGACGGAGAAGTTCCTCGCCGCCGCGGAGAGCGGCGACCTCGACGGACTCATGGCGCTGCTGGCCCCCGACGTCCGCCTGGTGGGCGACGGCGGCGGCATCGGCAAGGCCCCGGTGCGGGTCCTCGAAACCGCCGACAGGGTGGGCCGGTTCGTGCACGGCGCGGCCGGCAAGGGGCCGCTGGACGTCTCGTTGCGGTTCATGGAGATCAACGGTGCTTTCGCCGTGGTCCTGGTCTCCGGCGGCGAGGTCGACAGCGTCTTCCAACTCGACGTCGCCGACGGGCTCGTCCAGTGCGTCTACATCGTGCGCAACCCGCAGAAGCTGCTCTCCGTGGCGGCCGTGAAGCCTTGATGAACGCTGTCGGGCGTCCGGCCTGTCGGATGCCCGAGGGTTCGAGGATTGGTCTTGACCAAGGGTGGGGGCACGCCTATGGTCGCAAGAAAGTGCAACAACCTTTAATAAACAAGGGCGCTAAAAACGCCGCCGGGCCACGGCGAAGCAGCGGAGGACAGGGTGGGGACCCAGCAGCTGGAATCGGTGCCGGAACCGAAGTACTGGCATCTGAAGACCGTGCTCAGTGAGGCATTGGACTCCGAGTTCTCGGTGGGAGAGATCCTGCCCAACGAGCGTGACCTCGCGGCCCGCTTCGGCGTCGCCCGGGCCACCCTCCGCCAAGCGTTGGAGCAGCTCGAACTGGAGGGCCGGCTGCAGCGCCGCCGTGGCGTCGGCACCACCGTCGCGCCCCCGCGCGTGGGTGTCGCCGTCGGCACCGAGGAGCACGCGTGGCCCGGCACCGTCGGCGACGCCTGGCAGGCCGTGGACTGCGCGGCCTCCGCACCGCCCGCCGCGGTCGCCGACATCCTGGAGAGCGTCCACGGCGAGCAGGTGCATGTCGTACGCCGCTCCCGCGTGTCGCACGGTCAGCCCGTCGCCGCCGAACTGCTCTACGTCCCGGCGGACTCGGTACCCGCCCTCTCCGCCATAGACGCGCCCTCCGGTGCCGCACGCGCGCGTGCCGTCCTGCGCGAGCTGCAGCGCCTGGAGCTGGAGGGACAGGAGCGCTCGGTGGAGCTGGGCTCCGCCCGTGCGGACGACGCCAAGGAACTCGACCGGCTGCCGGGCGCGCCCGTCCTGGTCGTCACCACCCGCTTCTTCGCCGAGGGGCGCACGGCGGCCGTCTCCCTGGCCACCTACCGTGCTGACACGTGCCGACTGACGTTCGGAGCCTCGGGCGGCGTCGAGATCCACCACGGGCCGGAGAGCCGCGCGTCCTGACGGCGCCGACAGCGTTGTCTCCCGCCGCTCCATGACAGACGCCGCGCCCCCGCTCGCGGGGCGCGGCGTACTCGCGGCCGGCGTGGTTCAGCGCCGGGCCGTCACCGTGCCCTCCACCGCGAAGAGCTGTTCCTCGACGTGGTCGAGGGCGAGCCGGAGCGCGCCCATGGCGACGGCCGCCTCGCCCAGCCGGGAGAGGGCGACCCGGGGCGGCCGCAGACAGTAGCGGGCCAGCTCACGGTGCAGGGGGTCGAGGACGTCGTCGATGCCGGCCGCCCAGCCGCCGACGACGACCAGCTCGGGATCCAGGGCGAGGACCAGGGCCGTCACGTCGTGCACGAGCCGCTGTATGAAGCGGTCGACGGCCTCACGGGCCCGCGGGTCGCCCTCGCGCGCGTGCTTGAAGACCTCGGCGACCGCCTGCTCGTCCAGCGGGTGCAGGGGCTCGCCCGTGGTCGACAGCAGCGCCTCGGGGGTTGCCTCCCGGCCCAGCAGGTGCAGCGCGCCGATCTCCCCGGCCGCGCCGCCGTACCCCCGGTGCAGCCGCCCGCCGATCAGCGAACCGGCGCCCGGGCTCAGCCCCGCCAGCACGAACACCACGTCGTCGGACTCGGTGGCGGCGCCCTTCCAGTGCTCGGCGACGGCTGCCGCGTTGGCGTCGTTCTCGACCAGCACGGAGCACTTGAAGGAACGGCTCAGCCGCTCGCCCAGGTTCAGTCCCGTCCACTCCGGCAGGGCCGCGCACAGGCGTACGGCGCCGTCGGCCTCGATGACCCCCGGGCTGCCCACGCCGACCGCGCGCAGCGAACCGCGTGACACACCTGACCTGCGCAGCAGCTCGGCGACGGTCGAGCGCAGCCGCTCCAGCCGGTCGTCCGCCGACGCGGACTCGGAGACCTCCTTGGACAGCGAGCCCAGGACCCGCCCGTCGAGGTCGGCGAGCAGCGCGGCCACCCGGTGCGAGCCCACGTCCAGGCCCAGCAGATGGCCGGCCTCGGCCCGGAACCGGTAGCGCCGCGCCGGGCGGCCCTGCCGCCGGGCAGCCCCCTCCTCGGCGGCCCGCTCGACCACCAGCCCGGCCTCGACCAACCCCTCCACGACGCCCTCGACCGTGGGCCGGGACAGCCCGGTGACCCTGGTGATCTCGGTCAGCGTCGCGTGATCCGTGGCCCGCAGCGCGTGCAGCACCACGGCCGAGTTGATTCTTCGAAGCAGAGAAGGATCCCCGCCGGTCAGTGGCCCCAACGCCCGTCCTCCCAGCTCGCGCCCGTGTCTGCCGGATCGTACTCGCCACGACGCACCCGGGCGAGTGCCCGCCGCCTCCGACCTGCGGGATCCCTGACGACCCCCGCACGAGGGCCCGGGCCGGCCACCTGCCACCTGCCACCTGACGCCGGAGCCCGGTCGCGGGACTCCGGTCGCGGGACTCCGGTCGGGACCTCGGTCGCGGGACCCCGGCACCGACTCCTGACGCCGTGCCAATTGTCAGTGGTGACCGCTTTACTGGACCGCATGAGCAGCCTCACCCACCACCTCGCCGTGATCGACCGGCTGTGCTCCGAGGAGTTCCCCGCGGAGCCCGGCCGGTCGGACGTCGGCACGGCCGGACCGGGGTACCACGTCGCCGAGTTACGGACGAGCGCCGACTTCTGGGAGGACGACGGCTCACGGCGCGAGGAGACCGAGGAACAGTACGAGGCGGAGCGGGACGCCCTCTCGGAGCTGCTCACCGCACGCTGGGGCGCCCCGGCGGTGTTCAGCCTGTGGAGCGTCCTCGACCGGTCGATGGAGGGCGAGGACATACCCGAGCCATGGGCTGTGCTCAGCTCGCACGTCCCCGACCTGCACCTCTGGCAGGTCGACGGACGCTGGGTCGCCCTCGGCGTCTCCCAGTGGGACAAGGAACTGCCGTTCCAACTCGTCGCACTGATAACGGAGACGGACCCGCCGTGACCGCCCGGCCGGTCAGTCCTCCGCCGCCACCCGCAGCCGGGCGAACTCCTCCGCCATCGTCGCCGCCGTCCAATGGGCGTTCAGGCCGCTCGGGTTGGGCAGCACCCACACACGTGAGGCCCCGATCGTCCTTTCCTGCGGTCCGACGCCGGCCTTGCGGTCGCCGAAGGCGGCGCGGTACGCGGTCACACCGACCACCGCGAGCCAACGCGGGCGCAGCCGCTCCACCTTGGCGGTCAGCAGTCGGCCGCCCTCCAGGTACTCGTCGGCGGTCAGCTCGTCGGCCCGTGCCGTGGCCCGGGCGACGACGTTGGTGATGCCGAGCCCGTACGACGGCAGCTCGCCCTGTTCGGACGGCTTGAGAAGCCGTGGCGTGAAGCCGGACAGGTGCAGCACCGGCCAGAAGCGGTTGCCGGGGCGGGCGAAGTGGTGGCCCGAGGCCGCCGTCATCAGCCCCGGGTTGATGCCGCAGAAAAGGACCCGGAGGCCGTCCGCGAGGACGTCCGGCACCAGCCGGTCGCGGGCGGCCTCCAGCTCGGCCTGGGTGTAGCGGGTCAGAGGATCGCTCCCGGCGTGTAGCCGGCGGCCTCCGGGCGCTGCTTGACGATCTCCTCGATCCGGCCGACGACGACGGCGACCTGGTCGGCGGCGGCGCCCGTGAAGGAGAGCTTGTCGGCCATGAGCGCGTCCAGCTGGGCCCGGTCCAGCGGGATGCGGTCGTCGGCGGCGAGCTTGTCGAGCAGTTCGTTGCGCTCGGCGCCCTGCTCGCGCATGGCCAGCGCGGAGGCGACGGCGTTCTCCTTGATGGCCTCGTGCGCGACCTCGCGGCCGACGCCCGCCCGGACGGCGCCCATCAGCACCTTGGTCGTGGCGAGGAAGGGGAGGTAGCGGTCCAGCTCGCGCGCGACGACCGCCGGGAACGCGCCGAACTCGTCGAGGACGGTCAGGAAGGTCTCCAGCAGACCGTCCAGCGCGAAGAAGGCGTCCGGCAGCGCGACCCGGCGCACCACGGAGCAGGACACGTCGCCCTCGTTCCACTGGTCGCCGGCCAGCTCACCGGTCATCGAGGCGTAGCCGCGCAGGATGACCATGAGGCCGTTGACGCGCTCGCAGGAGCGGGTGTTCATCTTGTGCGGCATGGCGGACGAGCCGACCTGGCCGGGCTTGAAGCCCTCGGTGACCAGCTCGTGCCCGGCCATCAGCCGGATCGTCTTGGCCAGCGAGGAGGGGGCCGCCGCCAGCTGCACCAGCGCGGTCACCACGTCGTAGTCCAGCGAGCGCGGGTAGACCTGGCCGACCGAGGTGAACGCCTGCGCGAAACCGAGGTGCCCGGCGATCCGGTCCTCCAGCTCCGCCAGCTTCGCGGCGTCCCCGCCCAGCAGGTCGAGCATGTCCTGGGCCGTGCCCACCGGGCCCTTGATGCCGCGCAGCGGGTACCGGCCGAGCAGCTCCTCGACCCGGCCGTACGCCACGAGCAGTTCGTCGGCGGCGGTCGCGAACCGCTTGCCGAGGGTGGTGGCCTGCGCGGCCACGTTGTGCGAGCGGCCGGCCATGACCAGCTCGCCGTACTCCCCGGCCAGCTTGCCGAGGCGCGCCAGCACGGCCACGGTACGGTCGCGGACCAGCTCCAGGGAGAGCCTGATCTGCAGCTGCTCGACGTTCTCCGTGAGGTCCCGGGAGGTCATGCCCTTGTGCACGTGCTCGTGCCCGGCGAGGTCGTTGAACTCCTCGATCCGCGCCTTCACGTCGTGCCGCGTGACCTTCTCGCGCTCGGCGATGGAGGCCAGGTCGACGGTGTCGAGGACCCGCTCGTAGTCGGCGAGCGCCTCGTCCGGCACCTCGATGCCGAGGTCCTTCTGGGCCCGCAGCACGGCCAGCCAGAGCTGCCGCTCCAGCCTCACCTTCTGCTCGGGCGACCAGAGCGTGGCGAGCTCGGCGGAGGCGTAGCGTCCGGCGAGGACGTTCGGGATGCGGGGCTTGGCTGGCGCAGAAGTCACGTGTACGGAGTTTACCGGGCGTCCCTACAGGGTCCGCACCGCGCACGGACTGTAGGAACATACAGGTCAGAGGCGGGAAGTCCGCGTGGGCCTCAGCCCCGCGGCTCACGGGGCGCGGCCTCACCCCGCACCGTGTCGACCAGGGCCGTGGGGTCGCCGGGCAGGTCGTCGCCACGCCAGGCGACGTGACCGTCGGGGCGGACCAGGACGAAGGAGCGTGCGTACAGCTTGGCGATCTCCGTGTCGTGTCCCTGGTGCACGGTCAGGGGTACGCCCTGCTCGGTGAACGCGCGCTCGATCGCCGGGAGGCCGTCGTGGTCCGCGAAGCGGAGCAGGACGAAGCCATGGCCGAAGAGGTCGAGCGTGGAGGTCGTGGAGTCCCACCAGGCGTGCGCTGCGCGGTACCCGGGCTCGCTGCCGGGCCGCCAATCGGCGTCCGGCTGCCCCTGGCGGATCGGTACGTCGGGGTCGTCGATGATCGCCGGGGAGCGGTAGCGCAGTCCGAAGTGGATCTGCGGGGCGTCGAACTCCCGCCGCGCACCGCTGTTCTCCAGTCGCCTCGCCATCACGGCGCGGGCCCGCTCGCCCTCGGGTCCGTCGAGGTGGATCTCCGGCGGGACCTCCCGATTCATGGTGCGCCGCAGATTGTCGTGGGCCTCGTTCAGGCTCTCCTCGGCGATCGGTCGACGCTCGCTGTCGTAGGTGTCGAGGAGGTGCCGTCCCGCCCAGCCGTCCAGGGTGGCGGCGAGCTTCCAGCCGAGATCGGCGGCGTCGCCGATGCCGGTGTTGAGTCCGAAGCCGCCGGAGGGCGACAGGGTGTGCGCGGCGTCGCCGGCGAGGAAGACCCGTCCGGCCCGGTAGCGGTCGGCGACACGGTGGGTGAGATGCCATTCGCTGTCGCCGAGCAGTTCCACCGGGGTGTCGAGGGCCAGGGCGTCCCTGATCAGGGCCAGGGCGTCGGGTCGGGCGCCGGTGTCGTCGTCGGAGCCCACCACCAGGTTGTACAGGTCGCTGCCGTTCAGCGAGCGCAGGGGGAAGCGCAGCGTGGACGACAGCATCAGGAAGTAGACCAGGGCGGCCCGCTCACCCAGGCGGTCCTTGAGTTCGGGGGCGCGGAAGAGGACGTTGCGGAAGACCTGCGTACGGTGGCGGGCCGGTGCCTCGATGCCGCAGGCCCGGCGGATGGGCGAGGAGGCGCCGTCACAAGCGACCAGGAAGCGCGCCCGGACGGTGCCGGTGGTGCCGGTGGTGTGGTCGGTGAGGGTGGCCTCGACGTGGTCGTCGGTCTGGTGCACGCCGTCGACGGTCGTACTGAGTCGCAGGGGGCCGTCCGGGTGGACGCCCACGGCCTCGATCAGCACCGGGTTGAGCCAGTGGGCGGGGCAGATCTGATCGGGCTCGGGGGTATGGACGAAGGCCGGGCGGTTCGCGGCCGTGCCCCGCCGGTAGCGGTGGATCTCGTGGCCGCCGACCTTGGTCACCCAGGCGATGTCCAAGGGATGGTCGGCGGGCCAGCCGGCGTTCCGTATCGCGTCCGCGGCGCCCCAGCGGCGGAAGAGTTCCATCGAGCGGGGGCCGATGGTGCTGACCTTGGGGTGCCGGACCTTGCCGTCACCGGCGTCGACGACCAGACATTCGATGCCCCGGTACGTCAGATCCAGCGCCAGAGCCATCCCGACCGGGCCGCCGCCCACGATCAGCACATCGGTCCGCTCACCGGAATGCGTCATCTCGTTCCTGCCTCTCCTTGTGGGTCCGTGTCGCGGACGCGTGGGCTCGCGGCCCGGGGGATGCGTGGGCTCGTGGCCCGGGGGACGGGCGCCGGGAGGGCAGGTGCCCCTGGGCCTCCCGGCGATTCAGCGGGTCAGGGGCGCTCGGCGGTGACCAGGAGGCAGCCGAAGTCGTCGACGCCCGCCAGGTCGGAGGGCTTGAAGGAGTCGTCGCCGAAGTCGAAGTTGCCCTCGTCCATGGCCACGGGGCGCTCCTCGACGGCCGCGAGCCTGCCGATCTCGTCGGCGAGGCGCAGCGTGGTCTGCTCGGTGACGTCGACGATCTCGCGCAGCCGCAGCCCGGAGCGGTGCAGCAGCGCCACGTAGTCGTCGATGTCCGCCGTGGTCGACATCAGGTCGCGGCAGAACTTGTCGATGCCGGGGTGTCGTACCGCCTTGCGCGGGTGGCGTTCGAAGATGTCGGTGAGAACGATCCGGCCCCCGGGGCGCAGCACCCGGCACACCTCGGTGAACACCTGCTGCCGGTCGGGCATGTGGCAGATCGACTCCAGCGCCATCACGGCGTCGAACGAGGCGTCGGCGAAGGGCAGTTTCATCGCGTCGCCATGCTGGAACACGGCACGGTCGGCCACCCCGGCCTCGGCGGCCAGCCGGTTGGCGGTCCTGATCTGCTCCTCGCTGATGCTGATGCCGGTGACCCGCGCCCCGGTGCGCGCCACGACCCTGAGGCCGGGCCCGCCCACCCCGCAGCCGAGGTCGAGGACGTGGGAGGTGGCGTACGCGTTCAGCCGTTCGATGAACACATCGGTGAGCCGGTCCATCGCCTCCTCGATGGTGGCCTCGGAGCCCGGGGTGTCCCAGAAGCCGATGTGCACATTGGGGTTGAACGAGCCGTCGTTCATCGCGCTCAGCGTCAGCCGGTCGTACAGCTCACCGACGGCTTCCGGCACGGGCAGGGTCTGGTTGGAGTCGGTCATGGGAACGGCCTTTCGGATCGATCGACAGTGAGGAAGAGACAGTCGTCAGGAAGGGACAGTCGTCAGGAAGGGACAGTCGCCGGGAAGGGGCGGTCGCCGGGGGTGGTCAGGGGCGATGCGGAGCGGCGGCCACGCCATGCGCTTCGGCGGTGCGGGGCTACGCCACGGGCCTAGCCCGGGGGACGAGTCCCCGCTCGATCTCCTGGCAGCGGGCGTAGTCCGGCAGCAGGCCCTTCTCCTGGGCCTCGGCGAGGGTGACGGCCGCGCGGTCGCGTCCGGAGAGGATCGGTTCGACGTCCGTGGGGATCGGCAGCCCGAGGGCCGGGTCCAGGACGGACAGGGAGAGTTCGTGCTCGGCGACATAGCTCTCGGAGAGCATGTACGACATGACGGTGTCGTCCTCCAGGGCCACGAAGGCATGGCCGACCCCGACGGGAAAATAGCTGGCCCGGTGATCCCGCTGGTCCATCAGCACCGCGTCCCAGCGGCCGAAGGTGGGCGAGCCGACTCTGATGTCGACGACGATGTCTAGCGCCCGGCCCCGGGCGCAGTAGACGTACTTGGCGGTGCCGGGGGGCGCAGCCGTGTAGTGGACGCCGCGCACGACACCACGCCGGGACACGCTGTGGTTGGTCTGCGCCACGGGGAAGAGCGGGGCGCCGTGGGCCTCGGTGAACGCCGCCTCCTGGTACGGCGAGACGAACTTGCCCCTGTCGTCGGGGAAGACGCGGGGGGTGAACTCGACGGCTCCCTCGACGGTGAGCGGGCGTGCTTTCACTTCTTCTCCAGTGACTCGGCGAACGACGTGCTGCGGAAAGAGAGTTGACGGTCAGTCACAACGTGGCGAGCACCTCGCGTACGGCTTGGATGACCTTGTCCTGGAGGTCGGGGGCGAGCGAGGGGTACATCGGCAGCGAGAAGATCTCGCCGGCCAGTGCCTCGGTGACCGGGAGCGAGCCCTTGGCGTAGCCGAGGTGGGCGAAGCCCGTCATCGTGTGGACCGGCCACGGATAGCTGATGTTGAGGTGGACGTCGTGAGCCCTGAGGCGCTCGATGATGGCGTCACGCCGGGGGTGGCGGACGACGTACACGTAGTAGACGTGCTCGTTGCCGGGGACCGTGCGCGGCAGGACGAGGTCGGTGTCGGCGAGCCCGTCGGCGTAGCGTTCGGCGACGGCGCGGCGGCCCTTGACGTAGGTGTCGAGGCGCCGAAGTTTGCGGCGGAGGATCTCGGCGTGGAGTTCGTCCAGGCGGCTGTTGTGGGCGGGGGTCTCCAGGGTGTAGTAGCGCTCGTCCATGCCGTAGTAGCGCAGGCGTCGCAGTCGTGCGGCCACGGACGCGTCGCCGGTGATCGTGGCACCGCCGTCGCCGTACGCGCCGAGGACCTTGGTCGGGTAGAAGGAGAAGGCCGCGGCGTCCCCGGTGGCGCCGGCCATGGTGTCGCCCTGCCGGGCGCCGTGGGCCTGCGCGCAGTCCTCCAGGACGACCAGCCCGTGCCGGACGGCGATCTCCTTCAGCGGCGCCATGTCGACGCACTGGCCGTACAGATGGACCGGGAGCAGACAGCGGGTGCGTTCGGTGACGGCCGCCTCGATCTGGCTCGTGTCCATGAGGAAGTCGTCCTCGCGGACGTCGACGAAGACGGGCGTGGCGCCGGTGGAGTCGATGGCGACGACGGTGGGGGCGGCGGTGTTGGAGACCGTGATCACCTCGTCGCCGGGGCCGACACCGAGGGCCTGGAGACCGAGCTTGATGGCGTTCGTTCCGTTGTCGACACCCACACAGTGGTCCACCCCGTGGTAGGCGGCGAACTCCTCCTCGAAGCCGCGCACACTCGCGCCGAGCACCAACTGGCCCGACTCGAAGACCGTTTCGACGGCGTCGAGGATGTCCGCCCGCTCGGCTCGGTACTCCGCCAGGTAGTCCCATACACGCGTGGTCATCGTTCAGCCTTTCCAGTGCTGCGGCGCACGGTCGTACGCCTGTGGTGAGTAGGGGTCGGGGGTGCTGCCGTCACCGGCTCCCGGTCCGCTCCCGGGCCAGGGCGGTGACGGTGCGGCGCACTGCCTCGGGCAGGGAGATCCGGGGTCGCCACCCGGTGGCCGCGCGGAACGCGGAGGAGTCGAGGGTGACGCTGCGGAAGTCGGTCACGGGGGCGTGCGCGGGTGGTTCGACGGAGACCACGTCGACCGGGGGCCGCCCGAGGACATCGGCCGCGGTGAGGGCGATCAGCCGGAAGACATCGCCGAGCGCGTCGCCCCGGCCGGCGCCGATCAGCCAATGGCCGCCCACGAGCGCGTCCGGATGGTCGAGGGCGGCCGTGAACGCCGCCGCGACATCGTCGACATGGACCAGGTCGCGGCGCACGGTGCCGTCGTGCCACATGGTGAGCGTCTGCCCGTCGAGGGCCTTGCGCGCCATGGCCGACACGACGCCTCGGTCGCCGGTGCCGGACGCCGTGCTCTCGCCGAACACGGTGGGCAGGCGCAGGCCGATGCCCCGTACCCGGCCCTCGGCGGTGGCCTTCAGCAGGAGGTGTTCGGCGGCCAGTTTCTGCCGGTCGTAGGCGGTCTCGGGGCGGTCGGGTTCGCTGCCGTCGAGGGGCTCCCGGGGCGGCACCCCGACCTGCGAGGCGGCACCGGCGTACACCACCAGCGGGGGTGCCGCGTCGCCGGGCGCGGGCCGCAGTACGTCGACGAGGTCCCGCATGACCCCGACGTTGACGTGCTCGGCACCGGGGTCGGACTCGGCGGCCCGCCAGCCGCCCTCACCCAGCAGCAGATGGATCACCGCGTCCGAACCGTGAACCGCCCCGGCCAGCGCGGCCCGGTCGGTGAGATCGGCGGTGACGACATCGGTCTCGGCCGTGCCGGGGGAGTGGACGCAGGGCCGGCGGGAGACGAGCCGGAGCCGGACGGGCCGGGACGCCAGCGCCCGGGTGACGGCCGACCCGACGAAACCCGAGGCACCGAGCACGGTGATCAGCGGTGTGTACCCCATGTCACTGTCCTCCTCGCGGCCGTGCGGCCGTCGCGTTGATGCAGGCCAGCAGCGTGCGGGCCTCGACGTTCAGGTAGTGGCCGTGCCGGGTGAGGGTCCTGAGCTGGCCCGGCGTGGCCCAGGTGTAGCCGGGGGGCGGGGCGAGGGGGACGTCGTCGGCGTCGACCAGCAGATAGCGGCTCCTGGCGTTGAGGAAGCGTCCGCCCTCCTCGGAGTGGACGGCCTCGTAGCGGATGCGCTCGGGGCGGGCGTCGAGGACGGTGTCGAGGAACGGCGGGCGGTGCTCGACGGTGAGATGGGCGTGGTTGCCGGGTGTGCACTGGACGGTCGGAGCCAGCTCGACGGTGTCCAGGAATCCACCCTCGGCCCGGGCGTGGACCAGGACATGGGGTACGCCCTCGATCTCGCGCACCAGGAAGGCGCTGACCCCCAGGCCGACCGGCTCCAGCAACGGCTGGTCCCATGCGACCACTTCGCGGTTGCCGGCCCGCACGGAGACGGCGACGACCTTGAAGTAGCGCCCGTCCTCGTGCTCGATCGCCTCGACACCCTGCTTCCAGCCGCGCACGGAGGCGAGCGGGACGCGCTCCACGCGTATGTCGTGCCGGGAGCGCTCCCCGGTGAACCAGGACAGGAGCTGGGCGTCGGAGAGCAGCGCCCCGGGGGAGGCGTCGGGATACTGCACGCACGACAGCACGGTCCTGGCGTTCATGTTGACCAGGTCGTCCTCGTGCAGCAGTTCGGCGATCTGGCCGAGGGTGAGCCAGCGGAAGTCGTCCAGTTCGGGAACGTCGTCGACGGTCTCGACGATCATGTTGCGATTGGACTTGCGGTAGAACCACGAGCCCTGTTCGGACTGGAGGACATCGACGAGGACTCGGTCGGGGTCCGGTCGGAAGAAGTGGTCGATGAGCTTGACGTCCGTGCCCCGGTGCGCCCGTGTGTAGTTGCTGCGGGTGGCCTGCACGGTCGGGGAGAGCTGGAGCAGATTGGGATTGCCCGGCTCCATCTTGGCCTGCATCAGGAAGTGCAGCACTCCGTCGAACTCCTTGGCGAGAATGCCGAGGATGCCCACTTCGGGCTGGCGGACGACGGGCTGCTGCCACTCCTGGTACGGGCCGTCACCGAAGGGCCCGTCCGACTCGACGACATGCATGCCCTCGACGGTGAAGAACCGTCCGCTGCGGTGCACGAGATTGCCGGTGCCCTCCTCGAACCGCCACTGCCGCAGCTCCGCAAACGGTATCCGCGTCACCTCGAACACATGGGCACGGCGCCGCTCGGCCAGCCAGGCCCGCACCTCCTCGGTCCGCGACCGGGCTCCGCGGGCGGTCGCGGCGGACAGGGCGACACGGTCGGCCGTCGCACGGTCCTCACGCGGGCGTACGCCGGCGGACGGCGGGCCGAGACCAGAAGACATCACAGGTCTCCCCGTCCGGTCAGGACCGCTGCGCGGTGATCAGGACATAACCGGCGTCCGGATGCCCACCGAAGGTCTCCATCAGGTCGGCCGCCGCGTTCATCTGCTGCGCCGCCCCGGCGTCGAGAGCCCCGGCGAGACTCCGGAACGCGGCGGCGGCATGCCCGTAGCTGGCGCGGACCTGCTCACCGATGTCCGTCAGCTCCAGCAGTTCCCAGCCCGCCTCCGCCAGTCGCGCGTGGTGCTCGTCGGGTGTGTTGATCCCGGCGATCTCGTACATCCGCAGCATCCCGTCGAGCACCACCTCGTCGGCGCCGGTGAACGGCTGTCGCTGACACAGGTCGGCGATGACGAGCCGGCCGCCGGGGCGGACGACACGGTGGATCTCCTTGAGCGCGGGTGTCTGGTCGGGCAGATGCAGCAGCGACTCGATGGCGAACGCGCCGTCGAAGGAGACGTCCTCGAAGGGGAGATCCATGGCGTCCGCCAGCCGGAAGGAGACCCGGCCCCCGGCATCGGACTCCACCGCCCGCTCGGCCGCCTCGGTGACCTGCTGCTGGCTGACGGTGATCCCGGTGACCCGGACGTCGTGCGCTCCGGCGATCCTGAGAGCCGGTACGCCGATGCCGCAGCCCACGTCCAGCAGATGCCGGTCGGGGTGGAGCGCGAGGCGCTCGGCGACGAGATCGGTGAGCCGGTCGGTGGCCTCGGAGATCGGCACCTCGGGGTCGTCGTCGTCCCAGTACCCCACGTGGATGTTGCCGCCCATCGCGGTGCTGGCGCCGGCGTCGGCGAACTGGTCGTACACCTCACCGACCGAGTCGGCGGTGGTGTCGGACTGCTGCGTCATGGCTGTGCCTTCCTGCTGGTGCGGGCCGAGAGGGCCCGGGTCGAGAGGGCCGAGGCCGAGGGCGGCCAGGGGTCACACGGAGTCGTGGAGTCGCCGCCGGTCACCCGGCGTCGGGCAGGTCGAGGAGGAGCCGCGTCGGGCCGTGGAAGACCATGTCGTCGGCGTACTCGACCTCGTGGGCTCCTCGGCCGAGGTCGGGGATACCGTCCAGCAGGGCCCTCAGGCCGATCTCGGCCTCGGCGCGCGCCAGGGTCGCGCCGAGGCAGTAGTGGATTCCGAGGCCGAAGCCCAACTGCCGTTCGGCGGCGCGGTGGACGTCCAGCACATCGGGATCCGGGAAGCGCGCCGGGTCCCGGTTCGCAGAGCCCAGCAGGGCGACCACCCGGCTGCCGCGTGGGATGTCGTGGTCGCCGAGCCGGATGTCCTCGTACGCCCAGCGCGTCACCGCCTGTACCGGCGGGTCGTACCGCATCAGCTCTTCGACGGCGGCCGGTGTCGACTCGGGTGTGGTGCGCAGCTCGTCGAGGACGTCGTGGTGGGCGCGCAGGGTGAGGACCGCCTTGGCGAGGAAGTTGGTGGTGGTCTCGTGGCCGGCGGTGAGCAGATGGACGCAGGTGCCGACGATGCCGTCCACGCTCAGCTGTGATCCGGTGTCCCGGGCCCGGACGAGGAGGGTGAGCAGATCGTCGCGGTCGTCGCCGCCGCGCCGGTCCACCTCTCGCCGGAAGTAGCGGGTGAACTCCTGGGAAGCCGCCTCGGCCCGTGCGTAGCCGCGGCCGTCGCGCGACCGGGTGGTGCTGGCCTCCTGGAGGGCCACCGCGTTGGCGCGCAGCCAGGTGTGGTCCTCCTCGGGGATGCCGAGCAGTGCGGAGATGACGAGGATGGGGAGGGGCGCCGCGAAGCCCTCGACGAGATCAGGTCGGCGGTGTGCTCGGAGCCGGTCCAGGAGCTCGCTCGCGAGTTCGGCGATGCGGGGGCGCAGGCCGGTGACGATCGAGGGGGAGAACTCGGTGGTGAGCAGGGAGCGCAGTTCGGTGTGGTGCGGGGGGTCGAGGAACACCAGCCAGTTCTGGACGACGGTCCGCAGGGCGCGGTGCTCGGCCGGGATCGGGACGGGCGCGGTGTCGGGGCCGGTGTCGCCGGAGGCCACGCGGGCGTTGCGGCCGAGCCGCCGGTTGGACAGGACGCGGACCACGTCGTCGTAGGTGAACACGTAGTAGGTGTCCGGCTTTCCGGGGCCCGACGCGGTGCGATGGACCGGGGCGTCCTCCCGGTAGCGCCGGTAGACCGGGTAGGGGTGGGCGATGTCCTCCTTGTCCCAGCCCATGAGGTCGAACCGCGGCAGCGTCGCGGATGGCATGCGTCTCCTTCGGTCGGAAGTGCTCGGCCGCAACAGGCCCTAACGGCTCGGCGGGCGGAAGTGGTCGGCCCAGAAGGCGCTCATCTCCGCCACGCGTGGGGGGACGAGCGGATGCTTGGCGCACCGCGCCGCGAGGTCGTCGAGGCGGCGGGCGATACCGCGTCTGGCCACGTCCGGCCGGGAGACGGGCGCGGGCTGCTCGGGCAGTTCGAAGGAGGGTCCGGCGGTCATGCCCCGGCGCCCCGACGGCATGGTGACGAGCAGTTCCGCCAGCGGCCGCATCAGGCCCGTCATCATGTCGATCGCCCCGTTCATCAGGTCCGACCGCCGCAGACTGGCGTCCGGGCACTCGCCGAAGTGCTGGGCCATCAGCTGCAGCGCCATGAAGTAGGCGCGATCGAACAGCTCCATGACGGCGCGGGCGTCGGGGTCGGTGACCGTCTCCATCGCCGGGTTCCCGTGCCCGAGCGTGGGGTTCCGTACGACGGGGTAGGCCGGGTTCCAGCGTTCGCCGCCCGGCCGTCCGCCGAGCGTCGGGGCGCCGCGCAGCAGGTCGGAGATGCGCAGGAACGCGTGGTAGTGGGACGTCTCGTCGGCGCGCGGGTCGAGGACGCCGCCCTCGCCCTGTTCGGTGATGACGTCGATCGCGAACAGTGCGCTGGAGAGATCGTCGACCTCGAGCTGGTAGTCGGGGTGGCGCCGGTTGAGGGACTCGCGCAGGAAGAGATGGTGTTCGCCGCCTCCTCTGCCCCTGTCGACCAGGAAGAGGCCCGGGAGGCTCTCCAGCCCCTCCCGGATGTCCGCGTACAGCTCGCTCAGCGAGGCGTACGGGTGCCGCTCGTCGTACGCGGCGGGGGACGCCGGAGCGTCGCCGCGCCGGACCTCGTCGACGAGGTCCTCGGGCCGTTCGATCTGTACGAACCGCTCCACGCTGCCGGGCCCCAGGCGCTCCAGGGCGAAATCCAGCGGGACGGCCAACCGTTGGTTGACGGTGCCGAAGTCGATCCGGGGCGCGTGGAAGGGTTCGCCCACTGCCATGAGGATGTTGTTGACGAGGAGGAAGTGGATCATCTCCTCGCGGGCGATGGTCAGCAGCATGCTGCGGATGCCCTCGTCGAGGGTCTCCCCGCCGTCACCGCACGCGAGCCGCAGTTGCCCGGGCGTCCACAGGCCCCGTCGTACGTACTCCGCGCCGGCGCCATGGGTGGGTATCGAGTAGGCGGCGTACAGGTACTGGAGCATGACGGCGAGTTCGATCGCGGCGGCGTCGCGCAGCACCTCGACGAGTCGACCGCGTGTGGTGATCCGCCGGCCGCCGCGCCCGACGGCCGGCGTCGTCAGCAGTACCTCGTCGGGCTTCTGCTGGGCCCGCAGGAACGTCAGCAGGAGACGGGCCTTGGGTGCGGACAACTCCCGCGTCGGCGGCATGTAGTACGTCCTCGCCTTGTTGCGCGGGTCGCACATCTGCCAGATCAGCTTGGCGTACGTCTCCACCTTGCAGCGGTCCGCGAGGCTGAAGACCTCGGCCTTCATGAACGAGTGGACGTGCTCGTAGTAGGCGAAGACCTCCCGGTAGACCAGGTCGAAGGTGACCTCGTCCTCGCCGATACCGGCCAGCCGCCAGTCGTCGGGCAGCACCCGCACCGACAGGTGTCCGGCGCCGGGCCAGTAACCGAGCGTGTTGTCCTGGTCGTGGCCGAGGGCGGCGGAGCCCGGCGTGTCCGGGTCGCACGGCACGTCGTCGGGCCCGGTGGACAGCAGGACGCGGGCGGTACCGGCCGTCGCACCGCGCAGGGTCAGCCATCCCCGGCCCTCGTCGTCCGTGCTCAGGAGGCAACCGTTCGACCACGGTCCGTCGTCGTCCCGCCGTCCCGCCCGCAGCCGGACGATGTCCACGTCGGACGACCGGGCCTCGGGGGCGCTCGCGATCGGATCGCGGGGAAGCGCCCGGGGGTTGAAGAACTGCCGTACGCCGATCTCGTCGACGGCGGCCGGACGTCCCCGTACGAAGGACCGGACGAGCACCTCGACGTCGTGCTCCGCGTCGGCCGTGTCCCGGGGGTGCTCCAGGATGAGGGAGGCGTCGTCGACCTGGACGTTGATCTCCTTCTCGACCAGATGGACGACCGGGCCGTCGGGTCCGGTGCCCAGCAGGCGCAGTGCCTCGTGGGCGGCCTCGTGCGCCGGCATCTCGGCAGGCACGGTGACCAGCCCGCCGGCCAGGGCGTACGCGTCCCCGAGATAGGCGTGCCGGGGCAGTCGGGCGACCAGCCGATCGGTGTCCGCCGTACGCAGTTCGAGGTCACCGAGGTCGAGCGGTGCGGCCTCGGGGCGGCCGTCGCCCGCTGTCCGGTCGGACGTGGGCAGCGCCGTGATCATGTTGAACGTGGCGTGGTCGTCCGCCAGCCGCACGGTCAGGTTGTGCAGACCACGGACGGCGAGGTGGTGCGGCCCATCGGTCGCCCGGCGGTCGGACGCTCGACGCTCGGTCGCCCTGCGGGCCGCGTCCCTGCCGTCGGTCTCCCGGTGGCCGGGCGTCAACAGCCGTCCCGCCGGATAGGTGCGGGTCTCGTGCGGGAGCCAGGGGGCGATGGTTCCGCGCAGCCGTAGGCGGCTCGGGCGGTCGGGGGCCTCGGGGGCGGCCCGGTGGCTGAGCGCGAACTGCACGACGAGACCGCCGACCCCCTCCGTGGCCACCGTGTCCCGCAGCCGCCGTACCGCCGGTGAGGCGTCGGTCCCGTCGAACCAGGTCAGTTCGTCGTCCTCGGACGCCACGAACTGGTGGACGACGGACCGGCGCAGACGTTCGGCCAGCCAGTGCCCCTCGGCCTCCCCGAGGTCGCGCACATGACCGGGGTTGTGCCATCTCGGCGGTTGGAAGCCGTGGACGGTGCCGGTCAGCAGGTAGCCGACGTCGTGGGAACGTCCGTCGCGTCCGAACCCGAACTGTCCCACCATGAGGGTCGTGGTCCACTCGGAGGCCGGGTCGAGGTCGAAGACGCGGGCGCGGTTGACGGTGGTGGCGAGGTATTCGTTGTAGTGCCCCCACATGTCGACGCTCCGTCCCACCACGGGGTCGGCGGTGTCGAGTTCGCCCGCGCGGCACTCCACGCCGACGATCCGGGCGTCGACGGCGAAGTGTCCGTTGCCGGCGAAGTCCTCGCCCTTGGCCTCGATGAAGGGCCCGTCGGGCGCGGGCCGGCCGGTCGTGTCGTAGCGGGGGCCGAGCCGGTCGAGGTGGTCGTGGTACTCGGCGGGCGGGCGGTGGGCCGGGAAGGGCCGGCCGTCGGCCGTGAGGGCCGTGTTGGTGGCCAGGTCGACGAGGCCGCTGCGGGCGCCGGTGGGCAGGTGGGTGGTGGCCGTGCCGGCGAAGTGCAGCCGGGGCAGGTCGAAGACGCTCACGCCGACCGCTCCGAGCGGCTGAGGCGGGAGGCGGCGAAGACGCGGCTGGCGCGCGGCTCGTACCACTCGATCTCGTGTGCGGCGTCGATCGCGGACTCGATGGCCCCCTCGATCCAGGCCGGCTTGGAGGAGCAGTGCTCGCCGGCGAAGAACAGGCCCTTCTGCGGTCGTGCGCACTCACGGCGCTCGGCCTCGCGCAGGGCGGCCTCCTGGCCCCAGCGGACGGTGGCGGCGCCCCGGGACCATCGGCGGGCGCCCCAGTCCCGGCCCGCGACTGCGAGGACCATGCCGGGCCTGCGCAACTCGGGGTGCATCACGCTGAGTTCCTTGGTGACGAGGGCGTCGCGCTCGGCCTCGTCCATCCGGGCCAGGGCCTCGGCGTCCGGGCCGATGGTGTAGCTGGCGAGGAGGACCGCGCCGAGGGCGGGGTCGCCCTCGGTGGGCGGGTAGTAGGTCTGCCGGACATGGCCGCCGGTGAAGGAGGCGCCCCCGCTGATGCCGTCCTTCTCCCAGAAGGGCTCTCGGCAGTGGAAGGCGATCTTCGTCGCCGGCCAGTACTTGGTCTGGTGGACGATGTCGAGCTTGTCCTGGTCGAAGCCGGTGAGCCGCAACGTCCTCAGGACGGTGAACGGGATGGTGCACACCACGTAGTCGCACGTTCTGGTGACCGTCCTGAGGCCCTGTCGGACGGTCAGGGTCACGGTGTCGTCGTGCACGTCGATGCCGGTGACCTCCTGGCCCAGGGAGATCTTCCCCCGGATACGGGAGGCGAGCCGGCGGGGCAGTTCGTCCATGCCGTCCTTGAGCCGCACGATGCTGGAGCTGGTCTCGTCCAGCACGTCGTCGAGGAAGCGTTCGAGCCGGGGCGGGCAGGACGCCCGTACCCGGGGATGATCGGCGAACAGGGCGTGCAGATCGATCCTGTTGCGGGCGGTGCCACAGCGATAGGGCGTCAGATCGATGTCGTCCACGAGATTCAGCAGTTCCACGCCGATGTCGCTGTGCAGTCCGTCGTAGAACTGGCGTGGGGCGATGGCCCGGATACTGGCATCCAGCCAGGCACCGAACAACAGGGTGTCCTGGCGGTAGTGCGCGCTCGGCAGTCCGGTGGCGAATTCGTCCACCAGCGTGTCGTGTGCCTCGCGCACCCGGAGGTATCCGGCGGAACTCGGCAGATATGCGGCGTCGTCGGAGAACAGCGTCCGGAATTCCCGTACCTGGTTCTGCAACCCGAGTTCGGCGATGTAGTGCATGGTCAGCCGGTGTCCGGCGGGGATACGCATGGCCCCCATCTCGGCGAACGGGCCGGGCTCACCGGCACCGGAGAAGCGGTGGGTGTGAATGCGGCCGCCTATCTCGTCACTGCCTTCGAGGATCTGCACGTGATGTCCGAGGCGTTCCAGTTCATAGGCCGTCACCAGGCCGGCGATACCGGCGCCGATGACGGTGACCTGCTTCGGTCCGCCGATGGCGTCGTCCGGCCCGTCACTGTCCTGCAAGGGTGCCGTCACAGGTTTCCTCCAGTAGGCGAAGTCCGAGGCCGGGGCATGTCCTGGATGAACGCGGGGCCTTTCCTCGTTCCGGGAAAGGGCGATGCGGGGAATGTGCTCCGGAGGCAATCCTTCGTCGTGCCCCGGCGCCTTCGTATCCCCCGGCGGACCTGCGCACGCATGGTTCGACGGGCCGTCGGCCCACGTGATCGGCGCGGCAGGGCGGTGTCACCCTGCGCGAGTACGTGGGGTTTTGCCGTCGCCGCCGTTCCAGCCGCCGGGCGAGGCGATGCTGGCGTGCGTGTCAGGTCGATCCGAGCCCGCTGGACCATCGGGCCGACCGGCGCGATCGGTGATCACGAGACCCCTCGCGGAGGCGACGTTGACGCGTGTTTTGATCGCTACCACCCCGGCACCGGGACACGTCGTGAGCATGCTGGAGGTCGCATGCGAACTGGCCCGGCGCGGCCACGAGGTGCGGTGGTACACCGGACGGGCCTTCCAGCAGCAGGTGGAGCGGGCCGGGGCGCACTTCGAACCCATGAGCCCCGAGCTCGACTTCAGCGGCAGAAGCCGCGAGGAGGCGTTCCCCGAGCACGCGGGGCTGAGCGGAATGGCGAACTTCAAGATCGGCGTCCGGGACATCTTCTACCGGACCGCGCCCCGCCAGATGGACGACCTGTTGAAGGTCCTCGAACGGTTCCCGGCCGACTGCATCCTCGCCGACGACATGTGCTACGGCGCCTGCTTCGTCGGCGAACGCACCGGTATCCCCTTGGCGTGGCTGGCCAACTCCGTCTACATCCTGGGCAGTCGGGACACCGCACCCCTGGGCCGGGGGCTCGGACCCAGTTCGTCACCGCTGGGCCGGGTGCGCAACGCGCTGCTCCGGTTCGTCTCCGACCAGGTGGTGATGCGGGACATGCGCCGGGAGGCCGACCGCGTCCGGGCCCTGGTCGGCCTGGATCGGCTGCGCTCCTCCGCCATGGAGAACATCGCCCGCCCGCCGGCCCTCTATCTGCTGGGTACCGTGCCGTCCTTCGAGTTTCCCCGCAGCGATCTGCTCCCCGGCACCCACTTCGTGGGCCCTCTCCTCGGACTTCCCCCGGAGCACTTCGACCCGCCCGCCTGGTGGGAGGACCTGGACGGCGACCGCCCGGTGGTGCTGATGACCCAGGGCACCACCGCCAACGACATCGACGGGCTGCTCCGCCCGGCCGTGCGGGCCCTGGCCGACCAGGAGGTCCTGGTCGTCGTCACCACCGGCAGCGACCTGGACGTCGAACGGCTACGGCCGCTGCCGGCGAACGTGCGGCTGGAGCGGTTCATCCCCTACCACCATCTGCTGCCGCGGGTGGACGCCATGGTGACCAACGGCGGCTACAACGGCGTCAACGCGGCCCTCGCCCAAGGGGTGCCCCTGGTCGTCGTACCGGGGTCGGAGGAGAAGCCCGATGTGGCGGCGCGGGTGGAGTGGGCCGGTGCCGGTGTCGTCCTCGAACGGCGGCCCGTGTCCGAGGCCGACCTGCGTGACGCGGTGACCACGGTGCTGCACGACGGGAGCCACCGACGGCGGGCCCGAGCGCTGGCCGAGGAGCACCGGAGCGTCGACGCACCCCGACGAGCCGCCGATCTCATCGAGTCCATGGCCGGTTCCCAAGGCCAGATCCCCACCGGAGGTATCACACGTTGAACGCCCATACGAAGACGACGGACTCGACGGAACAGGCTGAACCGACCGGCTTGTCGGAAGCTCCCCTGACCGACATGCCCGTGGATCCGGGTCCGTTCGACTGCATGCCGGAGCTGCTGGCCGCCGCGCGGGTGGCGCCGGTCGTGCGTATCCCCTACCTGGAGGAGCACGCCTGGGTGGTGTGCGACCCGGAGTTGGTGCGGACCGCGCTCACTCATCCCAAGATGGCCAAGGACATCACGCTGGTCCCTCGGTTCATGCGCAAGCCGGGCCTGATGGTGGGGTCGCAGCCGCCCCCGGAGTATGCCCGGGCCATGATCATGAGCGATGGCGAGGACCACGCCCGCATCCGCAGGGTGCACCAGCCGGTGCTGAGCCCGCGCAACACGGAACGGTGGGGCGAGCGGGTCGGTGTCAAGGTGGGCGGCTTCCTGGACGAGCTGGAGCAGTCGCGTTCCTCGGACTCCGCCGAGGTCGACGTGGTCACGGACTACACCCACCGAGTGCCGCTGGCCTTCATCTCCGAGATGCTCGGGCTGCCCCTGGAGGCCGAGCGGCGGCTGCGCAGCATCACCGACGTCATGCTCTACTCCTCCGACTACCCGGCCCGTCAGGAGGCGGTCGGCGCGCTGTTCGGGGCCGTGGAGAGCTGGGTGCAGAACCCCGCCCCGCTACGGGACGGCGTCATCACGGGCTTCCTCGCCGCCGCCGACGGGCCGGACAAGGTCACCGAGGGCGAGGTGATCGTCTGGACCGTCGGCATGATCATCACCGGTTACGAGACGACGGGCAGCCTGATCTCCGCATCGCTGTACGAGGCGTTGCGGCGACCGCCCGAGGAGCGGCCGGGGACCGACGAGGAGATCAAGAGCTGGATCGAGGAGGCCCTGCGGGTGCACCCCCCGTTCCCGCATCCCACCTGGCGCTTCCCCACCGAGGACATCGAACTCGGCGGATACCTGATCCCGAAGGGTGCCCCCGTGCAGGTCAGCATCGCGGCGGCGAACCGGAGGCCGGGCGAGGGCGCCGACAGCTTCGAGGCGGCCCGGGGCGGCCACGGCCATCTCAGCTTCGGCCTCGGTATGCACTACTGCATCGGTGCATCCCTGGTCCGGCTGGAGGCGCAGATCGCGGTACGGGAGTTCCTGCGCCGCTTCCCGAGGGCCCGGCTGAGCACCGGTTCCTCCGTCGAGTGGGAGTCGGAGTGGATGATCCGCCGACTGAGCGCCCTGCCCGCCGTACTGAACTGACGGCCACGGCCGTACACCGACGTGCCCTGCCCCTCACCGTCGAGGGTCAGGGCACGTTCGTGTGCGACGGGGCGGAACGGAGGGGCGCGGTCGGCACGGCGTGGGCAGTCGGAGGCGATCGCGGTCGCACCGGCGTACCAGGTGGTGACACGCCGTCTCCCGCGCGATGGTGCCGGCTCCGCGACCGCCTCCGGGTCCCCTGGGGGAAGCGCCAGGATGCCACTCGGGCGGGCGGGAGGGGGCGAGCCGGTCCTGAGTCCACGTGGTCGCGTGGGCTGCGAGTGCGGCGTTGTGCGGGAACGTCGGGCCCGGCACCGGCAAACCCACCCGTGGAGGCCGCCTCCAGGGGATGTGCGGCTTTCCGGCGTTCACCAGCATGGATCACGTATCCGGTCCTTCCACGGACAGTTGGGGAGATGATGGCTCCTACCTTTGAGGCCGAACCGCAGGGACATCCCTTTGCGGCGGACGTACCGCGGGGGCGTCGATGAAGGCGCTCGTGCTCGCCGGCGGCTCCGGCTCCCGGCTGCGGCCGATCACGCACACCTCGGCGAAACAACTTGTGCCCGTCGCCAACAAGCCGGTGCTGTTCTACGGACTGGAGTCGATCGCCGAGGCGGGCATCCGGGAGGTCGGCATCGTGGTCGGCGACACGGCCGCGGAGATCGAGGCCGCGGTCGGCGACGGTTCCCGGTTCGGCCTGGACGTCACCTACCTGCCTCAGGAGGCACCGCTGGGTCTCGCCCACGCCGTGACGATCGCGCGGGACTATCTCGGCGACGACGACTTCGTGATGTACCTCGGTGACAACTTCATCGTCGGCGGCATCGGCGCTCTCCTGGACCGTTTTCGGGTGAGCCGACCGGACGCCCAGATCCTGCTGACCCGGGTGTCGGACCCGCGCGCGTTCGGTGTGGTCGAACTGGATGCCGACGGCCGGGTGATCGGGCTGGAGGAGAAGCCGGAGCACCCCAGGAGCGATCTCGCGCTGGTCGGCGTCTACATGTTCAGCGCCCGCGTCCACGACGCCATCAGCGGCCTCAAACCTTCCTGGCGGGGCGAGCTGGAGATCACCGACGCCATCCAGGAACTGATCGACTCGGGCTGCAGGGTGGAGTCGACCCTCGTGTCCGGTTACTGGAAGGACACCGGCAACGTCGCCGACATGCTGGAGGTCAATCGCCTCGTCCTGGACGGTGTCGAGGCCGACTGCTCGGGAGTGGTCGACTCCAGCGAACTGGTCGGTCGGGTGGTGATCGAGGAGGGCGCGACCGTCACCGGTTCCCGCATCGTCGGCCCGGTGGTGGTGGCCGCCGGATCCCGTATCCAGGACTCCTACATCGGCCCGTTCACCTCGATCGACAGCGGCTGCTCGGTCATCGACAGCGAGGTCGAGTACTCGATCGTGCTGCGCGGGGCGTCCATCGTCGGCGTACGCCGCGTCGAACGCTCTCTCATCGGACGCGAGGTCGAGGTGACGTCGACGCCCCGCATCCTGCGCTCCCACCGTCTCGTCCTCGGCGACCACAGCAAGGTGCAGGTGGCCTCATGAAGATCCTTGTCACGGGAGGCGCCGGCTTCATCGGCTCCCATTTCGTACGCTCCTACGCCGACGAGGACGAACTGACCGTCCTCGACAAACTCACCTATGCCGGCAATCCGGCCAACCTGGAGCCTGTCGAGGGCCGCTTCACCTTCGTCCACGGCGACATCGGCGACGCCGGTCTCGTCGCCGAAGTGCTTCCCGGCCACGACCTCGTCGTCAACTTCGCGGCCGAGTCCCATGTCGACCGGTCGATAGCCGACGCCGACGAGTTCGTCCACAGCAACGTTCTCGGTGTGCAGACCCTGATGCGGGCCTGCCTCGACGCCGGCACCCCACGCGTCGTCCATGTCTCCACCGACGAGGTGTACGGCAGCATCGACACCGGCTCCTGGAACGAGACGGCCCCGTTGAATCCCAACTCCCCCTACGCGGCGGCCAAGGCGGGTGGCGATCTGATCGCCCTGGCCCACGCCCGCACGCACGGCCTCCCGGTGAGCATCACGCGCTGCGGCAACAACTACGGGCCGTACCAGTACCCCGAGAAGCTCATCCCTCTCTTCGTGACCAACCTCCTGGACGGCCTGACCGTCCCGCTCTACGGCGACGGCGGCAACGTACGCGACTGGATCCACGTCGACGACCACTGTCGAGCGATCCGCCTGGTGGCCGAACGGGGCGAACCGGGCGAGGTCTACCACATAGCCGGAACGGCCGAGCTGACGAACAGGGACCTCACGACCCGCCTCCTGAACGCCCTCGACGCCGACTGGCGAAGCGTCGAACAGGTGCGGGACCGCAAGGCCCACGACCGCCGCTACTCCCTGACCGACGCCAAGCTGCGGGCCCTGGGCCACAGGTCGCGGATCCCCTTCGAGGAGGGCCTCATCGAAACGATCGAGTGGTACACCGACAACCGCGCCTGGTGGGAACCCCTGAAGAAGCGCACCCCGCCCTCACGCCCTCAACCGGATCAGCGCGGTGCGCGATCTGATTCCCAACTTCCGGTAGATCTGGCGCAGATGGAACCCGACCGTGTGCGGTGAGATGAACAGATGCCGGGCGGCCTGCTGATTGGTGAGCCCTCCGGCCACCAGCTCGGCCACCTTCCGCTCGGTCTTGGTCAGGCTCTCCCACCCGGACACCGGCCGTTTCGCATGCGTCCAGTGCCGCCGTCGCACACCCAGTGCCCGCAGCCGCGCCCGCACCCGGGCGGCGTCCCGCTCCCCGCCGAGCGCACCGAAGGCACTCATCGCCCGGTCGAACTCACTGATGGCGGCCTCGTGCTCCCCGCGGTCGAGGAGCAGCCCGGCGTGGTCCTCGGCCGCGGTCGCCTGTGCCCAGGGATTACGGTGCAGCCGCCCGGCCCGGTCGAGTGCCTCGGCGTCCCCTTCGGCGAGCGCCCGGGCGTGCATGGCCATGGCCACCACCGAGGGCACGCACTGGTTGCGTCCACGGAGGTGCTCGGTCGCCTCGATCACCGTCGAGACGAGGTCGGGCCGCTCGGCCGCGAGAGCGCACCGTACCCACCAGGCCGCCGCGGCCGGATCCTCCAGGACGACCTCGCGAAGCGCACCGTTCTGTGCCCCGATCTCGGCCAGCACCTCCGTCGCGGCCTGCTGGTCGGCCTGCGCCTCGGCCAGTTGCGCGTTGAGCAGCAGCCGCGCGCCCCACCAGGGGCTGGAGGCGTGCTGGGGGAAGTCCTTCTCCAGGGTCGTGATGTGCTCCTCGGCCTGGGCGAGCTCCCCGCGGCGCAGGGCCACGGAGGCGAGAACCAGCCAGGCCTGCGGGGCGAGCATCGGCACAAAGGGACCGTCGGTGCCGACCCCGAGCTTGGCGTCGTCCTCTGCCTCGTCCAACCGGCCCTGTGCGAGGTTCAGTTGGGCGCGGAGCACGCAGGGGACCGCGGTGGTCAGCGTGCCGTGTTTCGAGGCGATGTCGGTGGAACCCTGGATGACGGCCGCCGCCTGCTCGTACTCGTCGGTCCTCGCGAGGGTGAAGGCCAGGAACCAGCGGGGGTCGAGGATCGGCGCCTCGTCGTCGGCGCGGTCGAGAGCGACCGCCTTGCGCAGGGTGGCCACGGCCTCGCCGACATCGCCGGCGCGCCACTGGCCGAAGGCTTGGAAGGTCATCGCGCCGACCTGTACGGCGCCGGCGTGGCGGTCGGGTGCGCCGAGGATCTGGTGTGCGCGCTGGACGGCGGTGACGTCGCCGGTGAGGTAGGAGGCGGCGAGGTGGGCGACGATCGCCTCGCGGTGCTGCGCCCCGCCGTGCTGCAGCGCGAGCGCGTCGCCTGCGGCTCGGCGGGCGAGTGGGGCGTTGCCGACGAGCAACAGTGCGGTCGACATCGAGGCCCGCAACGCGGCTACGTCCTCGACGAGCTCCGGCGGCAGGGGGGCGGCGAGGCGGGCTGTTTCGTCGACGGTGTCCTTGGCCAGGGCGATCGCGTGGTCCAGTCGGCCGGCTCTGGTGAGCGCTTCGACGGCGGTCCGTGCCAGTCGCACGCGTTCGGCGGTGCCGGGGTCCAGGAGCTCCATGGAGCGGGTGGCGAGCGAGGCGGCTGTGGACGGGTCGGCGAGCAGGAGTTTGCGGGAGCCCTCGGCGATGATGCGCAGTTCGTCCGTGTTGCCGGGTTGGGCGACGTGGACCAGTTGGAGGGCGGCGCGCTCGACGCCCTCGGGGCGCGACAGCAGGATCTTCGCGGCCTGCCGGCGCAGCAGGGCGAGCACCGGGGGCGGTACGGAGTCGAGCAGGACCCGCCAGATCGGCTCGGTGCGGAAGGCGAGGTCGCGTTCGCCGCAGACGAGCAGGCCCCGGTCGATGGCCTCGTCCACGGCCGCGAGCAGACCGACGGGTGCTTCGTCGAGCAGGGCCGACAGGTCTTCCGGTGCGAACGGTGATCCGAGGACGGCGGCCAGTCTGAGCGCCTTCAGGGTGGGGTCCGACAGTGTCCTGAGGTTTTGCTGGACGGTCGCGGAGAAGCGTTTCGGCACGGGAGCGGGCACCGGGAGGCCCCACCCGGCCGAGGGGCCGCGGGGTGGGGCGGGCTGTAATCGGGATGTGCCGTCGATCAGGCACAGGTCGTCGTCCGCCGCCAGGCCGCGAATCAGCTCGATCACCGAGCGCGGAGTGGCGTTGACGCTCTCCGCGAGGGCGAGGAGAGCCGGGTCGGGGGTGGCTCCCGTGTGGTCGGCGACCAGCCGTGCCAGCGCGTCGCCCTCGATCGGTCCCAGCTCCCGCACGTGTTCCACCGGGAGGCTGGCGCGGAGTCCGGCGAGAGAGGTCCGCAGGTGTTCCTGGGGTGGGGCGTCGCATTCCGTGGTGAAGGCGAGCAGCCAGAGGATCGGGCGTCCTCTGAGGACGACGATGAGGTCGTTCAGCGTCGTCAGTGCGGGGAGTCCCGCGAGATGCAGATCGTCGATGACGACGGTGGTGCGGGTGCTCCCGGCACCGGGGAGCCGTGCCCGAGCCGCCTCGATGACGGCCCCGGGGGTGGAGTCGGGCCCGGCCGGGGCGGCGCCCAGCACCATGAAGCCGTCGCTCTCGGCGAGCGAGGCCGCTTCCCCGAGGAGGCGGGTCTTGCCCGCGCCGGGAACCGCCCCCAACACCAGCACCGTGCTCCGCCCGGTGCTCGCGACGGCGCGCAGCTGCGCGATCGTCTGGGCCAGTTGGTCTTCCCTGCCGTGCACTGCTCCCCGGGAAATGGGCTGTGTGTGAACTACGCTGAGAACCGGATTCTCGCACTTCGCCATTGCCGACCGTGAACAGCTGTGCATTTTCTCCCTCATCGACCAGAACTTCGCCGTCCGATTTTGATATCCGATCACAGTGCTCGCCCGAAGGGCAAGACCGCCCAAAGACTCCCTCCTTACCGCACTGACGGCGTCCGGAATCGTCTGGATACCGCTGGGAAGAATGCTCGGCGGAAATGAGCAACGAGATGGCCGGAAGTGATTCATTGCCGGTGGGTGTCCATCCCGCGTCGGCTCCCGGACCCCGACGGCGCGGACCTGCGATTGTCCGGAATCCACCGGCAACCTGACGTGAACATGCAGGTAACGGGTCGAGGTGCGGCAGACGTACAACACGGTCATCCGCGGCACGCACGTTATGCGCGCGCGTGCCGACGTCCCGCTCCGGCTCGACCACCATCAGGTCCTGACCGGTTCCGCCTTTGTGACCGGAGGGGAAACCGCGACGTGGAAAACGATCCGCAGCTTTTCAGGCAGCGGGCCGACCGTCACCCGGCGCGACCCCGCACGCGCCGCAACGAACTCGGCCACCGGGCCACCCTCGACCCGATGGAGGCCACCGGATGAACCAACCGGAACGAAACCCGGCGGGAGCGGCCCCGCTGAGATCATCGTCGTGCCCGCAAGGCGACCGGGGACCTCTGCCCCGGCGGCCTCCTTGCTGTTGTTCCCGGGAAGGAGACGGGGCAGGGGTGGTTCCTGCAAGCCCGTAGGAACCCCCCTGTGTCGGGGGTTGGCGCAAATCGCGTACACCGTGATGCCGACGGTGGAGGAGCCGTTCTGACGGCCAGCCGCGATCCAGCCGCACCCGTCATTCGTGGGGAAACTCCCGATCAGCACGGCACCGTTGCCCCGGGCCTCGGCAGCCGCCGCCGACAACTTTCTTGCCCGCCGGGCAGTTGAGCGTCCGACGCTGGAAGTCGGGCACGTTGGCGTTGGGGAACTGAACGATTTGGTGCCCGTCCACGGCCGCGGCCCGCGTCGGCGTCCTGGCCGCGGAGCCTGGCCGGCTGCGGTCTCGCTGGTGGCGGCCTGGGCGGCCCAGCCGGCCGCGGATACCAGGGCCAGGGCCAGAATGCCCGCGCCGATTGTCTGCTTGCCTCGCATATCTATGTCCCCTCGTTTTGGGAGACTCCTTCCAAACAGGAGCATCCTCGACTGGCTGCTTAATCTTGCGAATCGATCGTGCTAAGTGTGCGTAGAATCCCGGCACATCACCTGAGGAAAGACTGAGCAAAGTCTGAGGGGCATTGTCGGGTTGAGCTGGAGCCGTTTCCGGTCAGGGCCCCGGCGTTTGCCTGAAGGCGGCCATGGCAAGCTCCCCGTAGGCGGCCACTTACCGCCCCACTGGTGGCCACGGGACTTCCCGCGCACGGCCAGATATCTCCCCGCTCGCATTGGATGCGTCCCGCTCGGCGAGGCTCGGTGGCCTGCCATGTGAAGTTGCGGGCCGCCGGCCAGTACCCCGACCAGCGCCGTCAACGGGCCCCCGCGATCGACGGCCATCTACCGAAGATCGAGGAACTGCTGGTCCGTTCGCACGGCAAGATCCGCGCGGACGTGGTGCACAAGAGGATCGTCGCGACGGTCTTCACCGGCGGGGAACGCACCCCCGCCGCACCGTTGCCGAGGCGAAGGCCCAGAGGCACGACGAGCAGTGAGCCGTCGGGGGAGGGGGAGCTTCGGAGGAACCCGTGAAGAGGAACCGCCGGTGCCTAGGCGGAGGACTTCGTGCCGTCGGCCAGCTCCGCCAGGATGTCGCCGTGGCAGGGTTCGGGCGCGCACCAGCAGGCCAGCGTCTTCCCGCGCAGCTCCGGGACGAGGGCCATCAGCTCGGGGTCGGCCGTCACATACTCCCGGTACTTCGCCAAGACCTCGGCCCGCGTCCCGTCGCGCTTCCTCTTCTCGGTGTCGTACTGGAAGGGGTTGAAGAGCGGGTGCCGCGGCAGGTCCCAGTGGCCCATCGTCCAACGGCGGCCGATGTAGACGAGGTCGCTGGGCGCGTACTCCAGCCGGGGGCCGAAGTCGCGGATACGGCCCTTGAGGTTGATCACGGTCGTGGTCACAGGCGCCTCCCGGTCGGACGGGTCCTTACGCTAGTGGGCCCTCGTACGGCAGCAACTCGGGCCGTTTGGCCGGCATACCGTCGCCCGAGGAGCGGCCCGTGAGACGGCGCCCTATCCACGGCAGCAGGTACTGCCGGGCGAAGCGCGCGTGGGCCACCTGGCGGGCCGTCCAGCCGGGTGGCGGGGTGACGGGCATGGGCGTCCGCCACTCCGGGTCCTCCGCCTCGTGGCCGAGGGCCTGCCAGACCGCCTCGGCGACCCGGCGGTGCCCCTCGGCGGTCAGGTGCAGCCGGTCCACGTCCCACATCCGGGGGTCGCCCAGCGAAGGTGCGCCGTAGAGGTCGACGACGAGGGCGCCGTGCCGGGCGGCCAGTTCGTCGACGCACGCGAACAGCTCCTCCATGCGCGGCCGGAAGCGCTCCAGGAAGGGGCCCTGGCGGCCGGGGCTGCGCATCAGGACGAGCTGCTTGCAGGACGGGGCGAGGCGTTCCACCGCCTCCTCCAGCAGGCCGCGCACCCGGCCCATGTCGCACTTGGGCCGGAGCGTGTCGTTCAGGCCGCCGACCAGGGTGATGACGTCCGCCTCCATCGCGGCCGCGACCTCCACCTGCTCGGCGACGATCTGGCCGATCAGCTTTCCGCGCACCGCGAGGTTGGCGTACCGGAAGCCGGGCGTCCGCGCGGCCATGCGGCCCGCGAGGAGGTCGGCCCAGCCCCGGTACGTACCGTCGGGGAGGAGGTCGGACATGCCCTCCGTGAAGGAGTCGCCGACCGTGACGAGGCTGGAGTGGGCGGGCCCGGAGTCGGTGGGGCCGGAGCGGCTGGGATTCGTCTGCATGGCGTCGGAAATGGTACCGCGTGCACATACCCAGCGGTCGGTCACCCTGGTTGGCGGTTGGCGGTTGGCGGTTGGCGGTTGGCGGTTGGCGGTCGGCGGTCCCGGGGCCACCGGTGCCTCCGTCTCCGGTCGCCGGAGGGGGAGGCACCGGCCGGTTCCGCACAGCCGCCGAGGGGACGGCCCGCTCAGACGGCGGGCTGCCCGAACAACTCCCTCAGGACGTCCTCCATGGTCACGATGCCCGCGAGCCGTCCGTCCTCGCCCAGCACGGCCGCCAGATGGGTCCGGCTGCGGCGCATCGCGGTGAGCACGTCGTCCAGCGGTGTGTTCTCCCGCACCCGGGCGATGGACCGCATGTCGCGGACGGAGAACGGCACGTCCCGAGGGGTCGCGTCGAGCGCGTCCTTCACATGGAGGTAGCCCACGATCCGGCGTCCCTCGTCGACCACGGGGAAGCGGGAGAACCCGGACTCGGCCGACAGCCGCTCCAGTTCCTCGGGAGTGACCCCCATGCCCGCGTAGACGACCCGCTCCAGCGGGAGCACCACGTCCCGCACGGGCCTGCGGCCCAGTTCCAGTGCGTCGCGCAACCGCTCCTGCGCACGGTCGTCGATGAGACCGGCCTCGCTGGAGTCCGCGACGAGACGGGCCAGCTCGGTGTCCGAGAAGGTCGCCGTGACCTCGTCCTTCGTCTCGATCCGCATCAGCTTCAGCAGCGTGTTCGCGAACGCGTTGACCGTGAAGATCACCGGGCGCAGCGCACGCGACAGCGTCACCAGCGGCGGACCGAGCAGCAGGGCGCTGCGCACCGGCTCCGCGAGGGCGATGTTCTTCGGCACCATCTCGCCGAGCAGCATGTGGAGATAGGTGGCGAGCGTCAGGGCGATCACGAACGAGATCGCGTGGCCCGCGCCCTCCGGCACGCCCACCGCGTGGAACAGCGGCTCCAGCAGGTGCTCGATCGCGGGTTCCGCGACCACACCGAGCACCAGGGTGCACAGCGTGATGCCGAGCTGCGCGGCCGCCATCAGCGCGGACACGTGCTCCAGCCCCCACAGCACACTGCGGGCCCGGCGGTCGCCCTGTTCGGCGTACGGTTCGATCTGGCTGCGGCGTACGGAGATCAGGGCGAACTCGGCGCCCACGAAGAAGGCGTTGACGACCAGCGTCGCGAAGCCGATCAGCAGCTGGACGGCGGTCATCGGGTCTCCTCCTCGTGCTCCTCGGCGGTCGCGACCGGCGCGTGCAGGAGCACTCGCGCGGCCCGGCGCCCTGCCGCGTCCACCACGTCGAGCCGCCAGCCGGCGACCTCCACGGTGTCCCCGGCGGCCGGTATACGGCCCAGTTCGGTGGCGACGAGGCCCGCGAGCGTCTCGTACGGCCCCTCGGGCGCCCGCAGGCCGACACGGGCGAGCTGGTCGGTGCGGGCCGAGCCGTCGGCCGAGTACAGCTCGCGGCCGTTCTCGTCGGTGCCGACGGGGGCCAGGTCGGGCGTCTCGTGCGGGTCGTGCTCGTCGCGGACCTCGCCGACGACCTCCTCGACGATGTCCTCCAGGGTCACGACGCCGGCGGTGCCGCCGTACTCGTCGATGACGACGGCCATGGTGCGCTTGCCGGAGAGCCGGTCGAGGACCCGGTCGACGGTCAGCGACTCGGGGACGAACAGCGGCTCGCGCAGCAGTTCGGCGACGGAGGTGCGCAGCCGGCGCTCGGCGGGCACGGCGAGAACGTCCTTGATGTGCGCGGTGCCGATGACCGAGTCGAGGCTGCCGCGGTAGACGGGGAAGCGGGACAGGCCGGTGGCCCGGGTCGCGTTCGCCACGTCCTCGCAGGTCGCCTGGGCGTCGAGGGCGATGACCTGGACGCGCGGGGTCATCACGTTCTCCGCGGTCAGGTCGGCCAGGTTGAGCGTGCGCACGAACAGCTCGGCGGTGTCCTCCTCCAGGGCGCCCTCCTTGGCCGAGTGCCGGGCGAGGGCCGCCAGCTCCTGGGGGCCGCGCGCGGAGGCCAGCTCCTCGGCGGGCTCGATGCCGAAGAGCCGAACGAGACGGTTGGCGGTGTTGTTGAGGTGGGTGATGAACGGCCGGAACGCGGCGCTGAACCAACGCTGCGGGTTCGCCACCTTCTTCGCCACCGGCAGCGGCGCGGAGATCGCCCAGTTCTTGGGCACCAGCTCGCCGACGACCATCAGCACGATGGTCGACAGGGCCGTACCGATGACGAGGGCAACGGAGCTCGACGCGGAGCTCGGCACGCCGACCGCCTCCAGCGGGCCCGCGATCAGCTTGGCGATGGACGGCTCGGCGAGCATGCCGACGACCAGGTTGGTGACGGTGATGCCGAGCTGGGCGCCGGAGAGCTGGAACGTCAGGTTCCGTACGGCCTTGAGGGCGCCCGCGGCGCCCCGTTCGCCGCGCTCCACGGCTCGTTCCAGCCGGCCCCGGTCGACCGTGGTCAGCGAGAACTCGGCGGCGACGAAGGCACCACAGATCAGCGAGAGCAGCACCGCCACCAGAAGGAGGAGCACTTCGGTCATCGGGTCACCTCCGTCCCATGGTCGGACAGAGGCGGGAGGAATGCGCGACGTCGGGCACCGGTGCCGGTGACACGTCGGGCGCCGGTGCTGGTACTGGGAGGCTCGCCCATGGGCGGACGCTCACAACCTTTCCGTAGAGGTTGACGGGTCCACCCATGGTAAAGGATCGGCAAAGGCGTGTCGGTCCCTGGACGGCCGTCAGTCCCCGAGCGGCTTCACCCATCGCCGCCACTTCTCCTCCGGCGCGTACCCGGCCGCTCGCCAGGCATGCTGGGCCGTCTCGTTGCGGACGAGCACCATCGCGTCCCCGCGCCGCCCGCCGAGCCGTACGAACCGCTCCTCGGCGGCGGTGAGCAGCGCCGAACCGATGCCCCTGCGGCGGCGCCCGGGGTCCACCGCGAGCCGGTACAGATGGCATCGCCAGCCGTCGAAGCCGGCGATGACCGTGCCCGCCAGCTCTCCGTCCAGTTCGGCGAGGATCAGCGACTCGGGGTCGCGGGCGACCAGTCGCTCGACGCCGTCTCGGTCGTCACTGATGCTCGTGCCCTCGGCGGCCGTCTTCCAGAAGGCGAGCACGGCGTCGAGGTCGTCGGGCGTCGCGGCCCGTATACGCAGGTCGGTCATGATCGGATCCCACCACGGGGGCCGCCCGACGACCTGGAATTCCACGATCCGGACGAAAGCCGACCCACCGGGGGAGCGCTGCCTCGTCGCCCGGCGACCGCCGCCGACCACCGCGAGGAGCCCTGAGCGTGGTCGCTCTGCAGCGTGGTCGTCCCGTCCGCGCTGCCGCCCGTCTCACCTGCCCCGCAGTGCCTCGATCACCTTCGCGAAGGCCTCCATGTTCGGCTCCAGGACGGTCAGGTACGAGAACCCGTACCGCTCCCGCTGCGCCAGTACCTGGTCGACGATCTCCTCCAGCGTCCCCAGCAGGACCAGCGGCAGCCGCAGGGCCTGCTCCTCGCTGAGGTTCGGCAGATGACCGAGCCACGGCCGCACGGCGGCGGCGCGGTCCTCGGTCAGCCCGACGATCTGGATCAGCAGGTTGAGCTCCGCGGGTTCCTTGCGTCCGGCGGCGAACTCCCGGTAGCGGCCGACCCGTTCGTCCAGCTCCTCGGCGGTCAGCGGTTCCAGCTTCCCGCCCGCGACCGTCCGCGCGCCGGTGAACGCCGCGATGTCCGCGTGCTCGGCGGTGGCGCGCAGCATCCGGTCACCGTTGGCGCCGATCAGCAGCGGCACCCGGGGCCGCTGCGCGGGGCGCGGCATGGGGGTCCCCCCGCTCGAGCGCAGCCGTGAGTGGGGGAGGTCCTCGGAACCGAGGAGCCGGTCCACCTCCTCGATCGTGCGCAGCAGATGGTCCACCCGCTCGCCGGGCGACCCCCACGGCAGACCCGCCTTCTCGTGCTCGGCGGGCACGTATCCGGTGCCCAGTCCCAGCTCCAGCCGTCCGCCGGTCAGCGCGTCCGTGGTGGCGACCTCGCGGGCGAGCAACGTCGGGTTCCAGAAGCCCGCGTTGAGCACGAAGGTGCCGAGCCGCGGCCGCTCGGTCGCCTCCGCCGCGGCCACCAGGGAGGGGAACGGGGCCGGCATGCCCAGATGGTCGGGGACCAGGATCACGTCGTAGCCGAGCTGTTCGGCGCGGCGACACTTCGCGCGCCACTCCCCGGCCGACGTGGGGCTGAGCAGGCTGACTCCGAAGCGGAACGGGCGCGGCATGAACTCTCCTCACTGGCAAGGGACTTGAGTCGGCACACCGCGAGTACATCACTCGTGCGCGATGGCCGCCAGCACGTTCATCCGGGACGCCCGCAGGGCCGGCAGCAGGGCCGCCACCACGCCCACGACCGCGGAGCCGATCACGACGGCGACGACCGTGCCCCACGGGATCGCCAGCGCTTTCATCCCCTGCAGTGCCAGCACCTGCTGCACGCACACGCCCCAGACCAGCCCCAGCGCGAGCCCGAGGACGGCACCGAACACGGCGATCACCACCGACTCCAGCCGGATCATCCGCCGCAGCTGCCGCCTGGCCAGCCCGATCGCGCGCAGCAGCCCGATCTCCCTGGTGCGCTCCACCACCGACAGGGCGAGGGTGTTGACCACGCCGAGCACGGCGATGACGATCGCGAGGCCCAGCAACGCGTAGACCAGGTAGAGCAGTACGGCGATCTGGCCCCGCACCAGCTCCTTGTAGTCGGCCTGGTCGCGGACCTGCACCTGCGGATACGGCTCGAGCGTCCGCTCCAGGTTCGCGCGCAGCTCGTCGGCGTCCGCACCGGAGCCCGCGTTCACGTACAGCGCCGAGTCCTGCCCGTCGGGCACCTGGGACTCGATGGTGCCCGTCCCGAAGAACAGCCCGCCCTGCATCCCGAAGCCGTCGGCGGTGTCCTGGTCGGTGAGCGCGGCCACCTTCAGCTCGGCGCTCTTCCCGGCGGGGAACCGCACCGGGATCGTGTCGCCGACCGTCACGTCGTGCTCCCGCGCGAACTCCACGTCCATGGCGATGGCACCGTCCGCGAGCGCGGCCGCGCTGTCGCCCTCGGCGTACGTGACGTTCGCGACCTCGTCGAGCCGCGTGTCGTAGGCCCCGGCGGTCGTCTCGATCCGCTCGCCGTCCGGCAGTCGGACCGCGACCGGGGTGAACCGCTGCCGTACGACGAGGCCGACGCCGTCGGTGGCGCGGACCTTGTCGGTGACCTCCTGCGGGAACGGCAGGAAGTTCTGGTTCTGGACGACGAAGTCGGCGCCCAGGGTTTTGTCGATCTCCTGGTCGAAGGACTTCGTCATCGACGCGCTCGCCACGGACATGCCGCCGACCAGCGCGATGCCCACCATCAACGCGGCGGCGGTGGCCCCGGTCCGGCGCGGGTTGCGCAGGGCGTTGCGCTGGCTCATCCGGCCCACGGAGCCGAACAGCGCGGGGAACGCCCCGCCCAGGACGCGGATCACCGGCCGCACGAGGAGTGGTCCCGCGATGACCGTCGCGACGAGGGTGAGGACCACACCGAGGCCGAGCAGGGAGGCCGCCGACCCCGTGTCGGACGACACCGCGCACCCCACCAGCGCGGCGGCCCCCGCCGCCCCGACGACCGTGCCGACCACCGCGCGGACCTTCAGGGGCCGCCCGATCCCGGCGGTCTCGGCGTCCGCGAGCGCCGCCATCGGCGACACGGCCGACGCCCGCCGCGCCGGCAGATAGGCCGCCACGAAGGTCACGCCGAGCCCCACGACGTAGGCCGCGACAGGCGTTCCCACGCCGATCACCATCTCGGTCGACTTCAGGTTCATCCCGAAGGCGCCCATGAGCGCGATCAGTCCGAAGGCCAGCCCGATGCCCACGGCGAGGCCGAGCGTCGACCCGACCAGCCCGAGCAGCGCCGCCTCGGTCAGCACCGACCGCCGCACCTGCCGCCGGTCGGCACCCAGCGCGCGCAACAGGCCGAGCTCGCGGGTGCGTTGGGCGATGAGCATCGAGAAGGTGTTGACGATGAGGAACATCCCGACGAGCGTGGCGATGCCGGCGAATCCGAGCATCACGTACTTGATGACGTCGAGGAACCCGCCGAGCGAGGCGGCGGCCGACTCGGCCTGCTCGTCGGCCGTCTCGTACTCGTACGCCGTCGGCCCCAGCGCGTCGGCGATCCGCCGCTTGAGCACGTCGTCGCTCACCCCCGGCCCGGCGGTCACCGAGATGCCGGTGGCGGCGTCGGGGTCGTCCAGCAGCTCGGTCTGCGCGACCCGGGTGTCGAGGAAGACCAGCGCGGAGCCGGGGTTGGTGGTGGTGAAGGTGGCGATGCCGACGACCTCCACCTCGAAGGAGCCCGGCCGGGCGAGGACCCTCAGGGTGTCGCCGATCCGCACGTCCTTGTTCTTGGCGGTGTCCGCGTCCAGCAGCGCCTGGCCGGGGCCCTCCGGCGCGTGCCCGCTCGTCAGCTTCACGGGGCTGCGGTCGGTGGGGTGCCAGTCCGTGGCGATGGTCGGGGCGCCCGTCGTCGGTCCGACCGACTCGTTGTCGCTGTCGACGACCGTGACGTTCTCCACGGACACGTCGATGTGGGCGTCCGCGACGCCGTCGATGCCCGCGATCCGCTCGGCGAGCGAGGCGGGCACCGTCTCCTCCGCCCCGGTGGGCAGCTGGCCCTCCAGCCCGTCGTCCCTGGGGCCCACGGTCACATCGGCCGAGGTGGAGGCGAAGAGCCGGTCGAAGGTGCGGGTGACCGTGTCCGAGAAGATCAGACTGCCCGTGACGAAAGCGACGGACAGGATCACCGCGAGTGCCGAGAGCAGCAGCCGCCCCTTGTGCGCCAGGAAACTCCGCAGGGTCGCCTTGAGCACGGTCTCAGTCCTTGTCGACGTCGATGGGCCCGGTGGCCCCGGTGTCCCCGGTGACCGGGGCGGCCCCGTCGGCCGGGGCGCTCTCCGGGGTGAAGGCCGCCCGGACGGTGTCGAAGCGCTTCATGCGCTCCAGGACAGCCTCGGCCGAGGGACGCTCCATGCGGTCCACGATCCGCCCGTCCGCGAGGAAGAGCACCAGGTCGGAGTGGGCGGCGGCGCCCGGGTCGTGGGTGACCATGACGACCGTCTGCCCCAGCTGGTCCACCGCCTCGCGCAGGAAGCCGAGCACTTCGAGCCCGGCGCGGGAGTCGAGGTTGCCGGTGGGCTCGTCCGCGAAGATCAGCTCGGGCCGGGAGGCGAGCGCGCGGGCGCAGGCGACGCGCTGCTGCTGACCGCCGGAGAGCTGGGCGGGCCGGTGCTTCAGCCGGTCGCGCAGGCCGAGGGTGTCGATGACCTGGGCCAGCCACTTCTCGTCGGGCTTCTTGCCCGCGATGTCCATGGGCAGGGTGATGTTCTCGGCCGCGTTCAGCGTGGGGATCAGGTTGAAGGACTGGAACATGAAGCCGATCCGGTCCCGGCGCAACCGGGTCAGGTCGCGCTCCCTGAGTCCGGTGATCTCGGTGTCCCCGAGCCACACCTGTCCGGCCGAGACGGTGTCGAGTCCGGCCAGGCAGTGCATCAAGGTGGATTTGCCGGAGCCCGAGGGGCCCATCACGGCGGTGAAGCGGCCGCGCGCGATGTCCACGTCGACCGCGTCGAGGGCGAGGACCGCCGTCTCGCCCGAGCCGTACGCCTTCGTCAGGCCCCGGGCACGGGCGGCGAAGCCGTCGGCTTCCGCGCGGCCGAGGGGGTGCTCAGCGGCAGCAGTGGACAAAACGGCCTCCAGGCTCGAACCAGTTCGAATTCCGGGCGTTCTCGGCCGAGCCTAGTGTGACCCAAGGCACAGCCGAAATCCCCCCGAGGTCCGAGGTGTCCTCCGCCGCAGGTCGGGTTTCCGATACCGATGTAAGGGGCACGCATGGGTGCCTCGGCCCGCTGCCGGGTCGCGTGGGCCCTTGCCTCCGCTAGCGATTCGGCGCTAGCGTCGAGTCATGGCCAAGACCCAGCTGAACGTGCGGGTGGACGAGGACACGGCCCGAGCCGCCCGAGAGCGAGCCCTGGAGCGCGGGATGAGTGTGAACCGGTACATCGAGGAGCTGGTCAGGCAGGACACCGGGGAGGCGGGTCACACCTTCGTCGAGTCCGCCGCCGACTTCATGAAGCAGTACGAGGCGGTCTTCGCCGAGGAGTTCGGCACCGGGCCCGAGAACGGGCGCGAGGGACGTCACTGATCCCTTGAGTCAGCTTCGCATCGACCTCGCCTGGCTCCTGATGGTCGCCGAACGCAAGACGCCCGGCGATCCCCAGGTCACCGACTGGGGCGCGCTCGTCGCGGCCGTCGCCCGGCACGAGGCCCAGATCTTCGACATCGCCGTCTACGACACCCCGCACGCCCGCGCCGCCGCCCTGCTCCAACTCCTCCTGCACGTCCCGGCGTTGGAACGCTCCAACGCGCTGTTCGCCTCCGCCGTCGCCTACGGCTACCTCGTGGCCAGCGGCGTCAAGGTCGTCACCTCCGCCGAGCAGGTGCGCGAACTGGCCCGACTCGTCAAGAGCGGCGAGGCCGGCCTGCACGACATCACCCGGGAGCTGCGCCAGTGGAGCCAGTGACCCCCGGCCGCCGCGCCCGGCCCAGCACGCAGTAGGAGCTGGGCAGCCGCGGCCCCTGCTCGGGCACCAGGACCTCCCGGACCGTCCCCACCTCGAACCCGGCGGCCCGCAGCGCGTCGACCGGGTCACGGGAGACGTGGCAGCCGCCGAACAGCAACGGCCACACCGAGCCGTCCAGCGCCCGCTGGGCCGTCCGCATGGCCCGGCCTCCGCCTCGGCCGTGCTCGAAGAACCGCAGCTCACCACCGGGACGCAACACGCGGCGGATCTCGCTCAGCGAGCGCCGTACGTCCCGCACACTGCACAGCACCAGGGACACGACGGCCGCGTCGAAGGCCTCGCTCTTGACCGGCAGCGCCTCCGCCGCGCCCGGCACCACGTCCACCGGCACCTCGGCGCGCAGGGCGGCCTCCAGGGCCAACCGCCGCAGCGAGTGCTCGGGTTCGATCGCCACCACCTCGGAGACGGTGCCGGGGTAGTGCGCGAAGTTCAGGCCGTTGCCGGCCCCGATCTCGATGACACGCCCCGACAGCCCGGCGAGCAACTCCTCGCGCAGCGGGCCGATCCTCGGCTCCGCCGACACACTCAGTCTGGCGTAGAAACGGGCGAAGAGGGGGTGGTGCACGGCGTCCTTCGCGGCACGGGCGCGGACCATGGAACCTCCCGAAGAGGGCGGCGGATACCGCGATTGTCCCCCGGGAAGCACCCGCTCACCCGTCGCACGGCCGTGGGGAACGACTGTGCGACGGGTGGCGTGGGGCGGCGGGTGGCGCGTCAGGCGATGAAGTCGCGGACCTGCTCGTACACCCCGTGGTCGTTGTTCATCTCGTTGTGCGACACACAGCCGACCTCGACGTTCGTCGCGCCGCTGAGGATCGCGGTGGTGTCCGGGGTGAGCGCGTCGTCGCAGTTCGACCAGTAGCTGGCGTAGGACACGCTGCCCGGCGTCTCGTCACCGGAGTTGAGCGCGGTCAGGAACGAGCTGCCGGTGTACATCTCGCCACAGGACGTGTAGAGCCAGCGGCACCAACCGGCCACGGTCGTCCCGTGGTTCACACCGGCCGTGGAGACGAAGTCGTCCACGTACGAGGTCCCGCCGAGGTTCTTGAGGTAGTAGCGGGAGCTGAGCGCGCCCATGGAGTGCACCACCACGTCGACCTTCGCGGCACCCGTCGCGGCGCGCACACTGTCGATCTTGGTCTTCAGCTGTGCCGCCGTGGTGGCGTTCGACTGGCCCCAGTCGTAGGACCAGGAGTGCAGCTCCGAGGACGTGTAGCCGTCCGCCTTGAAGTACGCGATCCAGTCGTCCCAGCTGCTGGACGAACTGCTCAGGCCGTGCACGAAGACGACCGGGTTGTGGGTGGCGGCCTGGGCGGAGGACGCCGAGAAGGAGAGCGACAGAAGGAGCGTGCTGGTCACGGTCGCGAGAGCAGTGGCGATACGGCGCATGCGGCGTTGCATGGTGCCTCCTGAAACGGGTGGGGTTCGTCAGGAGTGTCAGCGGGGTCTACGCGCGCCGCATCGGCGAAATCGCCGGTCTTTACTGGCCGGTTAACTCGCAAGTAACGTGATGAGCGTGGTGACTCCGGTGAACCCCCCACAACTTCCGCATCGCTCGCCACCGCCCCCCATGAACGCGTGGCCGAGCCCGAACGCAGCGTCGGCCGCCGTGCCCACGCTGTCCGAAGGCGTGCGCGTACGCCTGCTGCACGCCGCCCACGGCGACCCGCGGGCCGCCGCGGAACTCGCCGCGGCCCTCACCCCCCGCCAGCTCACGGGCCTCGACCCGCTCCCCGCCGAGCCCCTCGCACTGGCCCCCGCCCTCCTGCGAAGCCACCGGCGGGACGTACGGGCCCTGCCCGACGACACCCGCTTCCTGCTGCTCCTCGCCGCCGCCGACCAGTACCCGGTGGCGACGCACGCCTACGCGCGCGCCGTCACCGCCGCCCGCCTCGACACCCGCCCGCTCGACACGGCGGAGGCGGCCGGCCTCGCGCACGCCACCGCCCAGGGCATCGTCTTCCGGGACGCCTGGACCCGGATCGCCGTCTACGAGTCCGCGTCCACGGCCGACCGGCGCGAGGCACACCGTCTCCTCGCCGCCGTCCTCAGCGGCGAGGGCGAGCGACCCGGCCGGTCCTGGCACCGGGCCGCCGCCGCCCTCGGCCCGAGCCGCCGCCTCGCCGCCGAACTCCGTCTCGCGTCACGGGTGGCACGTGCCATCGGCGACCCCGCCCTCGCCTCCGCCCTCGCCGAACGCGCCGCCGGCCTCACCCCCGAACCGGCCGAACGCGCGCCCCTGCTCGCCCGGGCCGCCGCCGAGGCCTGGCAGTCCGGCGACGGCGACCGGGCCCGTCGCCTCGTCGCCGCCACCGACGACGACGCCCTCGCGGGACTGCTCGCCCTGCGCGCCGGCAACGCCGCCGAGGCGTTCGACGCCCTGCTCACCGCCGCCGTCCGGCACGTCGGCGACCACACCTCGGACCGGGCCTCCCATCTGCTGGCACGAGCCACCGAGGCCGCCATCTACACCGGCGACCTCCGCCGCTGCCGCGAGGCCGCCGCCGTCGCCGACGGGCTCGGCATCCTGCCGCCCAGCACCCTCGGTGCCCTCGCCGCCGCGTTCGAGGGTCGCTACGACGACGCCCGCGACGTCCTCGAAGCCGCCGCCGGGCGCTGCGGTCCCGGCGGCGACCCCACCCAGCTCCTCCACTCCGGGATCGCCGCCCTCCTCCTCGGCGACCACACCCGCGCCTTCAGCGCCACCGCCCGCGCCGCCGCCTCCGCGCGGGCCGGCGGCGAGACGGCGACCGTGCCGCAGGCCATGGAGTTCCGGGCCTACGCCGAGTTCTGGACCGGCCGCCCCAAGGCCGCCGAGGCCGCCGCCGTGGACGCGCTGCGCCAGGCGTACGCCACCGGGCAGGACAACGGCGCCTGCCACCTCCAGGCCGCCCTCGCGATGTTCGCCGCCATCACCGGCGACGAGGAGGTCTGCCGGGAACGCGCCGAGTCCGCCCGAGGCCACGCCCTGGAACGCGGCCTCGGACTGCCCGCCGCGCTCGCCATGTTCGCCCTCGCCTTCCTCGACCTGACCACCGGCCGGTACGCCGCCTCGGCCGCCCGGCTGCGCGCCCTCGCCGGGTTCGGCCCCGGGCACGGGCACCGGGCCATCCGGCACATCGCCACCCCGCACTACGTCGAGGCCGCCGTCCGTACCGGCGACACCCGGGTGGCCGTCGCCGCGCACGCCGACTACGACCGCTGGGCCCGCACCGTCCGCAGCGCCGACGACCTCGCGCTCAGCGCCCGCTGCCGGGCCCTCCTCGCGACCGGCGAGGAGGCCGTCGAGCACTACCGCGCCGCACTCGACCTGCACGCCTCCGGCACCCGCGACTTCGAACGCGCCCGTACGGAACTCCTGTTCGGCAGCGCCCTGCGGAGGCTCCGCAGACGCACCGAGGCCCGCGACCGGCTGCACAGCGCCCTGGAGGCATTCGACCACTTCGGCTCCCCACACTGCGCGTCCCAGGCCCGCTCCGAACTCCGGGCCCTCGGCGAGCGCGCCACCGCCGCGCCCGTCGCGGAGGACCTGGCCGCCCGGCTCACCGCCCAGCAGCTGATGATCGCCCGCATGGCGGCGGAGGGGGCGACCAACCGGGAGATCGCGGCGCGGCTGCTGCTGAGCCCGCGCACGATCGACCACCATCTGCGCGGAGTGTTCTCCCGGTTGGGCATCAGATCGAGGATCGAGCTGGTGAGGCTGCTGGGGGAGACGGAAAACTGAGAGCCGCGGCGCGCCTCTTCAGGGACGCGGGGAACCGCGCGACCAGCCACGACGTACCCGCGGTGGACCGCAGCGGAACCCCTACGGCGCGGCTTCGGCCGCACTGAACGAAGCGGCGTCCCACACTCCACCGAGCGCCGGCGCCAACCAACCAGCGGCCGCCGCCCGGAAGGCAGCCGGGGGCAACCCCCCGGCCCCCGCGGGCACCGCCCCCACCAGTGGCGCGTCCGCGACCACCGGCAGATCCGCCAGATTGCACCGCGACGCCAGGTCCGGGACCTCGGGCCAGCTGCCGATCACTACACCCGTCAACTCGACTTCCCGCACGGCGAGTTCGCGGGCCGTCAGCTCGGTCGTGTTCAACGTGCCCAGCCCCGCCGAGGCGACCAGCAGCACCGGCGCACCCAGCAGCCGGGCCGTGTCCGCCAGCGTGCCGCCCGCCTCGTCGAACCGGACGAGGAGGCCGCCCGCGCCCTCGACCAGGACCAGGTCGTGGTCGGTCGTCAGCTTGGCCGCGGCCTCGGCGACGTCCTCCGGGTGCACCGGCGGCAGGCCCGAGCGGCGCGCGGCGGTCGCGGGAGCCAACGGCTCCGGATAGCGGGCGAGTTCACGGACGGTGACGGCACCCGCGAGCCGGCCGACCTCGTCCGCGTCGCCGCGCTCGTCCGGCCGTACGCCCGTCTGCGCGGGCTTCAGCACCGCCACCGAGCGGCCGGCGGCCACGGCGACCGCCGCGACCGCCGCCGTGGTGACCGTCTTGCCGACCTCCGTGCCCGTCCCCGTGACCACCAGGACCGTCATGTCGTCCTCTTCCGTTCCGTCATCCCGCCGCGGCCGCCGCGCACACCGCGCGCGCGATCCGCGCCACGTCCTCGTCGCCCGTGACGTACGGCGGCATCGTGTAGACGAGATCCCGGAACGGCCGCAGCCACACGCCCTCGCGCACCGCTGCCGCCGTCGCCGCCCCCATGTCCACCGGGCGGTCGAGCTGCACCACCCCGATCGCGCCGAGGACACGTACGTCCTTCACGCCCGGCACCTCGCGCGCCGACGCGAGCCCCTCGCGCAACCCCGTCTCGATCCGCTTGACCTCCGCGAGCCAGTCCTGGCCCAGCAGCAGCTCGATCGAGGCACAGGCGACGGACGCCGCCAGCGGGTTGCCCATGAAGGTGGGCCCGTGGGCCAGCACCGGCACCTCGCCCCGCGAGATCCCGTCGGCCACCCGGGCCGTGCACAGCGCCGCCGCCAGAGTCAGATAGCCACCGGTCAGCGCCTTGCCGACACACATCACATCCGGCGTCACCGCCGCGTGGTCGGCCGCGAACAGCGCTCCCGTACGCCCGAACCCGGTGGCGATCTCGTCGAACACCAGCAGCACGTCGTGCGCGTCGCACGCCTCGCGCAGCACCCGCAGATACGCGGGGGAGTGGAAGCGCATCCCGCCCGCCCCCTGCACCACGGGCTCCACGATCACGGCCGCCAACTCGCCGGCGTGCCGCTCGATCGCCGAGCGCAGCGACTGCGCGTACGCCTCGTCGAACCCGACCGGCGGCGGGTCCACGAACACCTGCCGGGGCAGGACCCCCTGCCACAGCTCGTGCATCCCGCCCTCGGGGTCGCACACCGACATCGGCTGCCAGGTGTCGCCGTGGTAGCCGCCGCGCCAGGTCAGCAGCCGCCGCTTGCCGGGGCGGCCGAGCGAGCGCCAGTACTGCAGGCACATCTTGACCGCGACCTCGACGGACACCGACCCCGAGTCGGCGAGGAACACATGCTCCAGACCCTCGGGCGACATGTCGACGAGGTGCTTGGCCAGCCGCACGGCGGGCTCGTGGGTGAGCCCGCCGAACATGACGTGGCTCATCCGGCCGAGCTGCTCGCGCGCCGCCTCGTTCAGGACGGGGTGGTTGTAGCCGTGGATCGCCGACCACCACGACGACATGCCGTCGACCAGCTCGCCCGAACCGTCCGCGAGCTTCAGCCGGACCCCGCTCGCCGACTCCACGACGAGCGGTTCCTGCCGGCCCGGCATGGGCCCGTACGGGTGCCACACATGCCGCCGGTCGAGCTCCACCAGCTCCGGCACGCTCAGACCGGACGACTCGGGCAGGCTCAGGCCGGTCACCTCAGGCATTGGGCGCGAGGTCGGTTCCGGCGCCCCGGCGGCGTACGGCCACCAGATCCGTACGGGCCTCCCCGGCCGGGGTCGCGGCGGCCGGGGCCCGGTCGGCGGAACCGCACACACCGCCCCCCGCGTGCGAGCCGCAACCCGCGCCCGCGGTCTCGTCCTTGTGCGATCCGCAACCGCCCCCGGCGTGCGATCCGCACCCGGCGCCCTCCGCGGACCCGCAGCCCCCACCGGCGGCCGCTGTCGCCCGGTGCCGCGGCAGCGTCACCTGGTCGGTGCCCTCGACCTCGAACCCGGCGTCCGCGATCATCTCCAGGTCGGCCCTGCCCGCCTGGCCCTCGCTGGTGAGGTAGTCGCCGAGGAAGATCGAGTTGGCCAGGTGCAGGGCGAGCGGCTGCATCGTGCGCAGATGGACCTCGCGGCCGCCGGCGATCCGTACCTCGATGTCCGGGCAGACGAACCGCACCATCGCCAGGATCCGCAGACAGCGCTGCGGGGTCAGGTTCCACTCCTTGGCCAGCGGGGTGCCCTCGAACGGGATCAGGAAGTTCACCGGCACCGAGTCCGGGTCCAGTTCGCGCAGCGAGAAGACCACGTCGACCAGGTCCTCGTCGCTCTCGCCCATGCCCGCGATCAGCCCCGAGCAGGCCGACAGACCGGCCGCGTGCGCCTTCTGGACCGTGTCCACCCGGTCGGCGTACGTGTGCGTCGTCGTGATCTCGCCGTACGTCGCCTCGGACGTGTTCAGGTTGTGGTTGTAGGCGTCGGCGCCCGCCTCCCGCAGACGTTCCGCCTGGCCGTCGGAGAGCAGACCGAGACAGGCGCACACCTCGACGCCCTCGTTGCCGTCCTTGATCGCCTTGATGGTGTCCGAGACCCGGTCCACGTCCCGGTCGGTCGGGCCGCGCCCGGAGGCCACCAGACAGACCCGCTTGGCGCCCCCGGCGAGCCCGGCCGCGGCGGCCTCGGAGGCCTCGTGCGGCTTGAGCCAGGTGTACTTGAGGATGCCGGCCGTCGAGCCGAGCCGCTGCGAGCAGTAGGAACAGTCCTCGGGGCACAGGCCCGACTTGAGGTTCACCAGGTAGTTCAGTTTCACCCGGCGCCCGAACCAGTGCCGGCGTACCTTCCCGGCCGCGGCCACCACGTCCAACAGCTCGTCGTCGGAGGTGCCGAGAACGGCGAGCGCCTCGGCACGGCTCAGCGGCTCTCGCCGGAGCCCCTTGTCCACCAGCGTGTTCAGCAGGTCCATGAGAGCCGATCCTGTCCTACGGGACCGCTCCCGGCCAAGGAGGCTTCGGACAACAGAGTGGGATCGACGTGTGGGTATTGCCACATCGTGGGCGGCTGGTCCGGCCGTTAGTGTCTGTGCACTGCCTACAAAAGCCCCCGCCGAGCCGTCCACGACGGCCCGGCGCTGCGGGCCGCACATCAAACCGGAGGACCAATGGCGTTCGGCTGGATCGACGAGCAGGCCTCGGCGCGCCGCCGGGCCGGGCTGGTGCGGACCCTGCGCCCCCGCCCCGCCGACTCGCCGCTCCTCGATCTCGCGAGCAACGACTACCTGGGTCTGGCCCGGCACCCCGAGATCACCGAGGGCGCCGCGGAGGCCGCGCGCCGCTGGGGCGCCGGCGCCACCGGCTCCCGGCTCGTCACCGGCACCACCGAGCTGCACGGTGAGCTGGAGCGGGAACTCGCCGACTTCTGCGGTTTCGAGGCCGCCCTCGTCTTCTCCTCCGGTTACGCGGCCAACCTCGCCGCCGTCACCGCGCTCGCCCCGCACGGCTCGCTGATCGTCTCGGACGCGGGCAACCACGCCTCCCTCATCGACGGCTGCCGGTTGGCCCGGGGCACCACCCAGGTCGTGGCCCACGCCGACCCGGAGGCGGTCCGCAAGGCGCTCGCCACCGGCGGCGGGGCGCCTGCCGTCGCCGTCTCCGACACGGTGTTCTCCGTGGACGGCGACGCCGCCCCGCTGACCGGACTGGCCGCTGCCTGCCGTGAGTTCGGCGCCGGGCTCGTGGTGGACGACGCGCACGGCCTCGGTGTCCTCGGCGACGGCGGCCGGGGCGCGCCGTACGCGGCGGGGCTCGCGGGCGCCCCCGACGTGGTCGTGACGGTCACGCTGTCGAAGTCGCTGGGCAGCCAGGGCGGTGCGGTGCTCGGCCCCGCGAAGGTCATCGACCACCTGGTCAACGCGGCCCGGACGTTCATCTTCGACACGGGCCTCGCCCCCGCGGCGACCGGAGCGGCGCTCGCCGCGCTCCGGCTGCTGCGCCGTGAGCCCGAGCGCGCCGCGCGGGCCCGCGAGGTGGCCCGGGAGCTGCACACACGGCTGACGGCGTCGGGCCATGAAGCGGTGCGGCCCGACGCCGCCGTGGTCTCCGTACGCGCGCCGTCGCCGGATCAGGCGGTGCGGTGGGCGGCGGACTGCCGTGCGGCGGGTCTCGCCGTCGGCTGTTTCCGTCCACCGTCCGTACCGGACGGCGTTTCGCGGCTGCGGCTGACCGCCCGCGCGGATCTCACGCGGGAGCAGATCGACCGAGCCGTGGGGATCATCGGCGATACGCGGCCGTGAGTCGGCGTCAGGGCCGAGCGTCGCCGTAAGCGGAAGTGCGCACGCCGTCGGCGGTGGTCACCGAAGCGTGGTGATGAATCCCTCCCAGGCGTCGGGGTCGAACAGCAGGGCGGGCCCCGCCGTGTTCTTCGAATCGCGTACGGCCACCAGGCCGGCCCAGCGGCCGGACGTGGGACGGGCCGTCTCCACGCAGTTGTTCATCCCCGTGCTGCGACTGCTGCGCAGCCATCGCACTCCGTGCAGTTCGGTACTGGTGGGTACGTTCCGAGGCAGTGCGGACATGGTGCCTCCTTACGCGCCGGCGGCTAACCCGGCGATGTAATCCAACGAGTCCTCGGGCGAAAGGGCGTGGATCTGAAGGGCGTTGAAGGCCTCGACATACGCCTTGAGGTCTTCTTTCCGTTCGAGGTAGAGGCTACTCGTCAAGTGGTCGAGAACAACCACGTCCAGATCAGATGTGCTCCGAAATGAGAAAATTACGAAAGGGCCCGTGACGCCGATGTGCGCCCCGGCAGTGAACGGCAGCACCTGCAGTCGCACCTGAGGCAGCCGGGCCGCCTCGACCAGCCGGCCCAGTTGCCGGGCCATGATCTCGGGACCGCCCACCTCACGTCGGAGAACGCCCTCGTCGAGCACGGCGCTCAGCTTCAGCGGCGGGTTCGCGCGCAGCACTTCCTGCCGCGCGAGCCGCACCTCCACGAGCGCGTCGAGTTTGTCGTCTTCCAGCCCCTCCACCGCGGCCCGGGTCACCGCCCGCGCGTACTCGGGAATCTGCAGCAGTCCGGGCACCACGGAGGTCTCCAGCGTCCGCATCCCCCCGGCCTGCGACTCCAGGCTGATGAAGTCCCGGTACGTCGGCGGCAGTACGCCCCGGTACGCGTGCCACCAGTTGTGCCGCCCGCCGCCGTCCTCGGAGCCCGCCAGCGCCAGGAGCAGCTCCCGCAGTTCGGCGTCGCGGACCCCGTACGCGTCCAGGAGCTTGCGTACGTCCGCGGGCTTCACCCCGCTCGCGCCCGTCTCGATCCGGCTCACCTTGGACTGGTGCCAGCCCACGCGGTGGGCCGCCTCGATGCTGGTGAGCGCGGAACGGGTGCGCAGGACACGCAACTCGGCACCGAGCTTGCGGCGGCGCACCGCCGGACCGTACTGCATGGGATTCTCCTTCCGCCCGGCGTGCGAAGTCGGGGTGACGACAGAGGATGGACGAAACCCCCACCGAAATACGGTCGGCCGTCGGATAGTTCACCGCTTCGAGCGACAGATATATGCATATCTTGGTGGATCGTGCCCGTGACAGCCCAGGTAGTGGCAGTCTGGCGCGAAGCACCAGTCCGGGACCGTAGTCGAACCATCCGCTCCCTGTCGGACATCCGGTCCCGTGGGAAAGGGACGCCTCGCCATGGCAGATCACCTGGAAGCATCCGTCACTCTGCCGAGCGATCCCGCCTCGGTGTCCGCCGCCCGGAACTACGTCGCCGGCGTGCTCGCCGAATGGGGTCTGCCGGGCGACACCGACATCGCGGACACCGTGCGCCTGATCGTGTCCGAGCTCGCCACCAACGCCGTCCAGCACACCCTCGGTCAGTCGCCCACCTTCACCGTGGACATGGCCCTCGACCGGGACGAGCAGCTGCGCATCGGCGTCACCGACAGCCATCCACGCTTTCCGAAACGGCTCCCGGCCGCCGTCCAGCAGGACAACGGCCGGGGCATGGTCATCATCCGCTGGCTGACCGCCGAGTGCGGGGGCAGGCTCAGCGTCAGACCCACCCGGGAGGGCGGCAAGACGGTGGCGATCGAACTGCCCTGGACGGTCCCGGCCCAGCCGGTCAGCGCGGGCGGTCCGCAGGAGACGTGACGGCGTCCCAGTTCGTGTCTTCCGTGTCCGCGTTCGTGTCCGGGCCCTGAGGCGTCCTCGATGACGGTGCGGGCGCGGGGGGACGTGCGGGCGTGGTCGGAGTCGAGCCGTAGCGGTCGGAGACACGGCCCACCAGCTTCGGGAGGACGGCCCACAGGCTCAGGCACACGAGGAGGGTGCCGGCCCCGGCGGCGATCCCGGCAGTCCGGCCGAGCGTCACGTCCACGACGAGCAGGACGGATCCGGTGAAGGCCGGCATCAGCACGATCAGGCCCGCGGTGGCCAGCCTCGACGAGACCTGGACGATGACGGGCTTGGCGTTCTGCTGGAAGAGCGAGCGGTGCAGGGCGGCCGGGGCGGTGAAGAGCGTCGCCGCGAGGACCGAGAGCAGCAGGGTGATGACGTACGTGGCGCGCTGGACGGAGTCCAGGTCCGGAAAGCGCGGGGTGAAGGCCAGCGTCAGCAGGAAGGCGAAGAGGATCTGCACCCCGGTCTGGGTGACGCGCAGTTCCTGCAGCAGTTCGGAGAAATTGCGGTCGGCGCGTTCGAGTGGGGTCTCGTTGCGTGCGGGGCGGGTGCGTTCGTCGGCCATGGTCGAACGGGTATCCAAAACCGCCGGTCGCACGCCCGTGGGGGCGGCGGAGCTCCCCGCCGCCCCCACGTGGGTCAGCGGACCCGGCCGTACCAGACGTTCTTCGTCCAGAGCTTCTGCAGCCGGACGACGTCACCCGTCTTCGGCGAGTGCCAGATCTTTCCCTTCCCCGCGTAGATACCGACGTGATAGACGTTCGAGCCCGAGTGGAAGAAGACGAGGTCTCCGAGCTTGCGGCTGCTCGCGGAGATGTGCTTCGTCTTGTTGTACTGCTGCTGAGCAGTACGGGGCAGCTTCTTGCCCGCCTTCTTGAACGAGTAGAGCGTCAGCCCTGAGCAGTCGAACCTGCTCGGGCCCGTGGCGCCGTACTTGTAAGGGGAGCCCTTCTTGGAAGCCGCGACCTTGAGTGCCTTCGACGCCACCGTGGCGGCCTCGGCGTCGGCTGCGACGCCCGGGACCACGATGCTGCCGCTGACAGCGGCGATGGTCAGAGCCGAGGCCGTGCCGGCCCGGGTCAACAGCGACGGGACACGATTCAGCGCAGTCATGCGCAACCCTTCGTCAGCCGCCTGTGAAGGATGACCTGTCGGATTCGGGCTGGCGAAGTTGCCCGGCCGCTGACGCGGCTTCACCCCAAGGGCTGCTCGGCGCGGTCATGGCTTGACCGTTCCGGCGACCCGTCGTGCTTGGGTCCTCCACTCCTGCCGATGCACTTCTGTCGACCGGTCATCCGGGCGGCGGCAGGACTCGGCGTCCACCCGGATCGCCCCGCCGCTGCGGCGGGGGCTTGTCGTCAGGAAGGGATCTTGACGCACTGAAGTCCGAAAATCCCAACGGAACCGTGGATTTGTGGTCTTACTCACCACTCGCCCGTTCGGGTGGACAGACCCTTTTCGGCTGTTGTGTCCAGGCGGTCGAGGAGGTCCGCACCAGCACCGGAATGGTGCATTCCGGCCCGGTACCAGGCGTGTTGCGCAACTTGACAGGTCCTCACGACGTATGGGCCGATGGGTCGATCGCAGTAGGCCGTCCGGACGGCGCGAAACCTGGACCGGACGCTCCGTCAGTAGTACGGCGAGCGCCCCGGGATCGGTTCAGACGCTCTGGTGCTCTGTCCACATTGGTTCGCCGGGTTGGTGGGCGGGGCGGACGGATGTGCGGTATGTCCGATCCGAGTGCTGGGGTGCGGTGGCTGAGCCTGTCCGCGTGCGCAGGTTGACCGACCAGGAGGGGCAGAAGCTGCAGCAGATCGTGTGCCGGGGCAGCAGCAGTTCGGTGCGCTTCCGACACGCGATGATGCAACTGACGTCCGCCGGCGGGAACCGGTTCCCGGTGATCGCCCAGCTGGTGCAGGCCGACGAGGACACCGTGCGCGATGCGATCCATCGGTTCAACGAGATCGGCCTGGCCTGCCTGGACCCTCGGTGGGCGGGAGGCCGTCCCCTCCTGCTGCACCGCACCCACGGAGTCCGGTACTTCCACGGCTGCTATTCGGTCGGCGACGACACGCTCTGGGGCATCAACCGCCGGAAGAAGGGTGCCGCGAACACTGGCAGCGCTCAGGTCGATCCGGGCCGCCCGACCGGACGGCGCCCCATCCACGTCTTCTTGGACAACCTGTCCGCCCACAAGGGTGAGACGGTCCGCCGCTGGGCGAGGAAGAACCGCGTCCAGCTGTTCTTCACGCCGACCGCGTCCTGGGTCAAGCCGATCGAGGCGCACTTCGGGCCGCTGCGGCAGTTCACCCGAAGCGGAAAGTCTGGGAGGCCACGCTCCGCCGGATTCCACCCCGCCTTGGGAAGATGGGAAGACCAGCCCTCGCCATCCGGCGAGCATTCCGAAGGTGTCCTCGTCCGGAAGGGACTCCTCCTTGGCACTCCGCCGGCAACCCTGCCGAGTGATCGTCCCGATCAGGTGCGGTCACAGTAGTGAGGGCCACTGGCAACGGGGTTCACTCACGTGCGGGGCCGGACCTGTGGCGGACCCGGCCCCGCACTCGTGCCGTATGTGCACAGCGGCTGGTCAGGCCGCCCACACCCCCGAGTTCGCCGTGGTCGAGCCGAAGTCGAAGTAGAAGCGGGTGCCGTCCCGGACGTCCGTCGCGACCACGGTCCACTGGCCGGCCGGAGCGGTCTTGAAGGACGACTGGCAGGACGTGCCGCCCGAGCTCGGCAGGAAGCACACCGCGATGCTGGTCGTGGTGTTGGGCTTGATGTTGATGTCGTTGCAGTTGCTGGTGGCCGTGAGGTACGGACCGCCCTGCGGGTACCAGCGGTTGCCGGCGGGCTTGGAGTAGGACTTCGCGCTGCCGTAGCAAGACAGCGCGCTGGACTCGTTCGCCGACGCGGTCGGCGCGACGGCCAGCGCGCCGCCGACGAGCACGGCGGAGAACAGACATGCGGTCATGGTCTTGCGTATGGACACGTGTTTCCCCCTTGGTGGCGAGCCGGGTTCCCCCAGTGGTCCCCCTGGCAGCCGCAGCACGAGCGGCCTCACGAACCTGACCGTTCGCACCGACACCACGGGATGTTCCTGGGCCGCACGGGGCGGCGCACAGGACCAAACCGGCCATGTCGTGTTCGCGACATACTTCCCTCGACTCTCCGCAGACTCACCCGTCCCACTACCGCGGGCGGTCCGACGCCCTAGGCGGGCGAGTCCTCCGGCTCCGGCGGCAGCGCCACGCGCCCCGCCCGCCGCTCGCCGTCCAGCACCCTCAGGGCTCGCGCGAGCGTGGGGGCGTGCACCTCGTGCTCCCCACGCCTGTGCATCAGTTCGAGCGCGTCGCGCAGGGCGGTCGCCTTGGCGACCAGAGCCTGCGCCGCGCGCAACCCGCGGTAGGTGTCGCCCGGTCGGGCCGGATTGATCCGGCCGAGCAGATCGACCGCATCCAGGTAACGGTCGATCAGCTCGGCCTCGGCGCGCGTGAGCGCGGGCAACGGCGGCAGTTCCGGCGGGAGCATCGGCGGCTCACCTCGCGCCGGGGAGCGTACGCGAGGTCCTGTGGCTGGGGATCACCCGATCGGCCAGGCCGTACTCCACCGCGGCCTCCGCGTCGAGGAACGTGTCCCGCTCGATGTCGGCGCGGATCCGCTCCGGGCTCCGGCCCGTGTGCCGGACGAGCATCTCCTCCAGCCTCCGGCGGTTGCGCGTCAACTCCTCGGCCTGGATCGCCAGATCACTGGCCTGCCCCTCGATCCGGTCGGCCACCGCCGGCTGGTGGATCAGCACGCGCGCACCGGGCAGCACGAACCGTTTGCCCGGCGTGCCCGCCGCGAGCAGCACCGCGGCGGTCGAACCCGCCTGCCCCAGGCAGACGGTCTCCACGTCGCAGGTGACGAAGCGGATGGTGTCGTAGAGCGCCGTCATCGCGGTGAACGAGCCGCCGGGCGAGTTGATGTACAGCGAGATGTCGCGGTCCGGCGACTGGTGTTCGAGGTGCATGAACTGCGCCATCACGTCGTTCGCCGACGTGTCGTCGATCGGCGTCCCGAGGAACACGATCCGTTCTTCCAGCAACTTGGCGTACGGATCCATCGTTCGGTGACCCGCACTGGTGCGCTCCGTGAACTCGGGCAGCACATGACGGGCCGACGGTCGGTTCGCGGGCACGCGGTTCGCTGGCATGGGACACGCCTCCTCTGATCGACTCTGTAAAAAATGTACAGGACGTACGTACCGGGGAGGAGGTGTTTCGGTCGGCCGGAGCGGGCTCTCGCGCTCGGGGCGGCGCGAGGTGCCCGGTCTAAGCTGGACTCCATGGCCTACGAGATTCCGGTGACGCAAGCCAGGGCTGAGCTCGCCGATCTGATCAACCGCGTGGTCTACGGCGGCGAGCGCGTCGTCGTGACGCGGCACGGCAAGCCCCTCGTCGCCCTGGTCTCCGCGGCTGACCTGGAGCAGCTCGAAGCCCTCCAGGAGCCCGCCGACGAGCCGGTGATCAGCGCCGTCTCCCGAGTGCGCGAGGTCGCGCCGACGGCGCGGGAACAACAGCGCTTCGGCATCGCGGCGGAGCATCGGGGGTCGGGGGCTTCGTAGGACTCCTGGCGCGAGCGGTCGGCTTGGCCCGGGCGGCGGTCGCTTCCCGCTCATGCGCGGGGGACCGGCAACCTCGGCAACCGAAAGGCCGTGCGCCCCCGTCCGCTACTGCGGGGGCGCACGGCCGGTGTGGGAGAGCGGTCGCCGGGCTCAGTGGGCCGGGGTCGGCTCCGGGGTGGTCCGGTCGGTGGGCCGCTCGGCGGGGCGGGTGCGGCGCTCGCGCGGGCCGCCCAGGAGGATCGCCGTCAGGCCGAGGACGGCCCACGCGGTCAGCACCAGGGTCGGGGCCAGGGCGCCGGCGCCGTCGAAGAAGGACACCGACCTGAGGAGCGACGCCCCGGCGCCGGGCGGGAGGAGCTGACCGAGGACGCCCGCAGGCTCGGGGAGCATCTGGGGTGCGGAGGAGGCGCCCGCGAACGGGTTGCCGAGGAACACGATCAGCAGGGCGCCCAGACCGAGGCCCGCCCTGCCCAGCAGCGCGGCGAGTCCGGCCACGGTGGCCCCGACGGCCAGGGTCGCCAGGCTCAGCACGCCGGCCTCGGCCCACCAGTGGCCGCCGAGCACACCGAGCCAGCTGTCGGCGAGGGTGGCGGCCACGGCTCCGACCAGCGCGGCGGCCCCGATCAACGCGGCCGCCGCACGACCCCGGCGCAGCCCGAGCAGGGTGATCATGGCGCCGGACGCCGTACCGGCCAGGGCCAGGGGCAGCACGCTCGAACCGAAGGCCGCGCCTCGCGGGTCGTTCGCCGGGACGGCCACCACGTCGGTGGTCGTCACCCGGGCGCCTTCCTTCGCGGCCTGCTCCGTCACGGCCTGCTGCAGCAGCTGGGCGACCATCGGGCTCGCGGCCGAGGCGGTGAGCAGCTTGGGCCCGGCCGGGGAGACGACCACCGCGCCGTATACGTCCCGGTCCTCGATCGCGTCCCGGGCGGCCGCCTCGTCGGCGTAGCGGTGGATCTCGAACGCGCCGTCCCGCTGCTTGAGCTGCTGCTCGACCTGGGTGACGGCGGCCGCCGGTCCGGCCACGCCGAGCGGCAGGTCGCGCGGTGCGGTGCGGGCGTTGGGCCAGGCGAAGGCCCAGAGCGCGAGCGCCGCGACGAGCGGGACCAGGACGATGATCGCGACCATGCGGCGGCCGGGAGGCACCGAGTGGGCCGGGGTCGCCGCGCCGGTGGAAGGGGCGGCTGAGGCGGGGGTGGTGCCTGTGCCTGTGTCTGTGCCCGTGGCCTGGGCCGCGGTGGATGCAGCGGACGGGGCGGACATCTGGGTCTCCTCAAAAAAGAAGGATCGTTCGTTTTCTTTAACTCACCATGCTCCCGAGCGTCGCGCTTGTCAAGAAGGAACGTTCGTTTTACGTTGGGCGGCATGCCCCGCGTATCCCAGGAGCGCCTCGACGCCCGCCGCCGCCAGATCCTCGACGCCGCCGCCCGCTGCTTCGCCCGCAACGGCTTCCACGCCACGTCCATGCAGGACGTGCTGAAGGAGGCCGACCTGTCCGCCGGGGCGGTCTACCGCTACTTCAGCGGCAAGGAGGAACTGATCGCCGCGATCGCCGGCACGGTCCTCGCCGAGGTGCGCGCGGCGTTCGAGGAAGCCACCACGCAGGACCCTCCTCCGCCGCCGGACGTGCTGATCGGCACGGTCCTGCGCCGGGTACTGCACCGGCAGCCCATGCTGGGGGAGGCGGGGGAGTCCCTCTATCCGAGGCTCATGGTCCAGGTCTGGGCCGAGACGCTGCGCGATCCCGAGCTGCACGCCATCCTTCAGGAGGGGTTCGCAGAGGTCCGCAAGCCCTGGATCAAGATCGTCGAGGCGTACCAGGACGCCGGCATGATGCGGGCCGACATCCCCGCGATCAGCGTCGCGCGGACGATGGTGGCACTCGCCCAGGGGTTCCTCGCCCAGTACGCGCTTTTCGGGGAAGTACCGGTCCAGGTCGTCGAGCTGGGGCTGCAGGCGCTGACGAGTATGGGCGACCCGAAGGCCCGGGACTGAGCGGGCGGGGCGTTAACGTCGCCGAAACGCCACCCAATTAGCCTGCGGCCACGCCACCAGCGAATTTGCCCGGTGGCGAGGCAACCGGATCCCGCACGGTCCGGAGCGAGGATGTGAGGTGGACGCCGTGCAACTGACCCCGCACGAGCAGGAGAGGCTGCTGATCCATGTGGCGGCCGACGTGGCGGAGAAGCGCCGGGCCCGCGGCCTGAAGCTGAACCACCCCGAGGCCGTCGCGCTCATCACCGCGCACCTCCTGGAAGGCGCGCGGGACGGCCGCACGGTGGCCGAACTCATGGCGTCCGGGCGGAAGTTGCTCACCCGGGACGACGTCATGGAGGGCATCCCCGAGATGATCCACGACGTCCAGGTCGAGGCGACCTTCCCGGACGGCACCAAGCTCGTCACCGTCCACGACCCGATCGTCTGAGGGGGGCCCGTGATTCCCGGAGAGATTCTGTTCGCCTCGGACCCGATCGTCTACAACCAGGGCCGTGAGGTCACCCGGCTCACCGTCCTCAACGCCGCCGACCGGCCCGTCCAGGTCGGCTCCCACTACCACTTCGCCGAGGCCAACCCCGGCCTGGAGTTCGACCGCGCCGCCGCGCGCGGCAAGCGGCTGAACGTCGCCGCCGGCACCGCCGTGCGCTTCGAGCCCGGGATCCCCGTCGACGTCGAACTCGTACCGCTCACCGGCGCCCGTGTCGTGCCCGGTCTGCGCGGGGAGACCGGAGGTGCCCTCGATGCCTGAGATCTCGCGTGCCGCGTACGCGGACCTGTTCGGCCCCACCACCGGTGACCGCATCCGGCTCGCCGACACCGATCTGCTCGTCGAGATCGAGGAGGACCGCTCCGGCGGCCCCGGACTCGCCGGCGACGAGGCCGTGTTCGGTGGCGGCAAGGTCATCCGCGAATCCATGGGCCAGGCGCGTGCTACGCGCGCAGAAGGCACCCCGGACACCGTCATCACCGGCGCGGTGATCATCGACCACTGGGGCATCGTCAAGGCCGACATCGGCATACGGGACGGCCGGATCACCGGCATCGGCAAGGCGGGCAACCCCGACACCATGGACGGGATCCACCCCGACCTGGTCATCGGCCCCGAGACGGAGATCATCGCGGGCAACGGGCGGATCGTCACCGCCGGGGCCATCGACGCCCACGTCCACTTCATCTGCCCGCAGATCGCCGACGAGGCCCTGTCGTCCGGGGTCACGACCCTGGTCGGTGGCGGCACGGGACCGGCGGAGGGCTCGAAGGCCACGACCGTCACCCCCGGCCCGTGGCACCTCGCCCGGATGCTGGAGGCGATGGAGCAGTACCCGCTCAACATCGGGTTCCTCGGCAAGGGCAACACGGTCTCGCACGAGGCGATGCTGTCCCAGATCCGCGGGGGCGCCCTCGGCCTCAAGCTGCACGAGGACTGGGGTTCGACCCCGGCCGTCATCGACGCCTCGCTGACCGTCGCCGAACGGACCGGCATCCAGGTCGCCATCCACACGGACACCCTCAACGAGGCCGGTTTCGTGGGGGACACGCTCGCCGCGATCGCCGGGCGCGGCATCCACGCCTACCACACCGAGGGCGCGGGCGGCGGGCACGCGCCCGACATCATGACCGTCGTCTCCGAGCCGCACGTCCTGCCCAGCTCCACCAACCCGACCCGGCCCTACACCGTCAACACCGCCGAGGAACACCTCGACATGCTGATGGTCTGCCACCACCTGAACGCGGCCGTGCCGGAGGACCTCGCGTTCGCCGAGTCCCGGATCCGGCCGTCGACCATCGGGGCCGAGGACATCCTGCACGACCTGGGCGCGATCTCGATCATCTCCTCCGACGCGCAGGCCATGGGCCGGGTGGGCGAAGTCATCCTGCGGACCTGGCAGACCGCGCACGTGATGAAGCGACGGCGGGGCGCGCTCCCCGGTGACGGGCGTGCGGACAACCGCCGGGTACGTCGCTATGTCGCCAAGTACACGATCAACCCGGCGCTCGCGCAGGGACTTTCCAAGGAGATCGGGTCCGTGGAGAGCGGCAAGCTCGCCGACCTCGTGCTGTGGGAGCCCGCGTTCTTCGGCGTCAAGCCACAACTCGTGATCAAGGGCGGGCAGATCGCCTACGCGCAGATGGGCGACGCCAACGCCTCCATCCCCACGCCGCAGCCGATCCTCCCGCGGCCCATGTACGGGGCCATCGGGCGGGCGCCCGCCTCGAACTCGTTCAACTTCGTGGCGCCGCTGGCGATCGAGGACGGGCTGCCGGAGCGGCTGTCGCTGGGCAAGCGGTTCGTCGCCATCGAGTCGACCCGGGGGGTCACCAAGGCCGACATGCGGGAGAACGACGCGCGGCCCGAGGTGCGCGTCGACCCCGACAGCTTCGCCGTGCACATCGACGGGGAACTGGTGGAGGCGACACCCGCCGCCGAACTGCCCATGGCCCAGCGTTACTTCCTCTTCTGATGGCTGGGGTCCGTGATGTCTAGGGCGACTCTTCTCGTCCTGGCCGACGGCCGCTTCCCCGCCGGGGGGCACGCGCACTCCGGCGGGGCCGAGGCGGCCGTCAAGGCCGGGCTGATCACCGGGGCGGAGGGGCTGGAGGCGTTCTGCCGGGGGCGTCTGCACACCGCCGGGCTGGTGTCGGCGTCCCTCGCGGCCGCCGCCGCGCTGGGTGTCGACCCGGTCGAACTGGACGTGGCCGCCGACGCCCGTACGCCGTCGCTCGCGCTGCGGGTCGCCTCGCGGAAGCTGGGGCGGCAGTTGATGCGGGCGGCACGGGCGACGTGGCCCTCCGGGGAGCTGGACGCGGTGGCGCGGGCGTTCCCCAAGGGGGCGCATCAGCCGGTCGTGCTGGGGGTGGCCGCCCGTGTCGCCGGGCTGGGGGCGGACGATGCCGCGTACTGCGCCGCGTACGAGAGTGTGAGTGGGGCGGCGAGTGCGACGGTGCGGTTGCTGAGTCTCGATCCGTTCGAGGCGACGGGGGTGTTGGCGCGGTTGGCTCCCGAGATGGACGCGGTGGTGGGGGCGGCGGTCGAGGCGGCGCGGGGGGTGGGGGTCGGTGGGGTCGGAGGGCTGCCGGTGGCTTCCGGGCCGTTGTTGGAGATCGGTGCGGAGGTGCATGCGGCTTGGCCTGTGCGGTTGTTCGCGTCCTGAGCGGGTTCGCCCCCGCCGCCCTTGCCCTTCCCATCCCCAGGGGCTGCGCCCCTTCGACCCCCAGGCGTCCGTCCGGTGGGGGCTGGTCGCGCAGTTCCCCGCGCCCCTGAAAAGACGGGGCTGCGCCCCTGCCTTTTCGCCCCTGAAGGGCCGTAGGCCCTTCAGGGGCGCGGGGAACTGCGCGAGAAGCCCCCACCCGCACCCGCCCTACGACCGTTCTCCCCGAGCTCTTCCGCGCATACCCCACCCCCCCTCGAAACCCCCCTCGAACAAGGAGCCGCAGTCATGCATCTCGATCACGATCACTCCCACGACGGTCCCTCGGCCCTCGCCGCGGACGCGCGGCGGCCCGACGGGAGTCGGCGGGCACTGCGCATCGGGCTCGGCGGGCCCGTCGGGTCCGGTAAGACGGCGACCGTCGCCGCGCTGTGCCGGGCGTTGCGGGACGAGTTGTCCCTCGCGGTCGTGACCAACGACATCTACACCCGGGAGGACGCCGAGTTCCTGCTCCGGGAGGCCGTGCTGCCGCCCGAGCGGATCACGGCCGTGGAGACGGGGGCGTGCCCGCACACGGCCATCCGGGACGACATCTCCGCGAACCTGGAGGCCGTGGAGGACCTGGAGGACGAGGTCGGACCGCTCGACCTGATCCTCGTCGAGTCCGGCGGCGACAACCTCACCGCCACCTTCTCCAAGGGCCTCGTCGACGCGCAGATCTTCGTCATCGACGTGGCCGGCGGCGACGACATCCCCCGGAAGGGCGGGCCCGGTGTCACCACCGCCGACCTGCTCGTCGTGAACAAGACGGACCTCGCGCCGTACGTGGGGTCCGACCTCGCCCGGATGGCCGCGGACGCGAAGGCACAGCGTGCGCATCTGCCCGTGGTGTTCCAGTCGTTGCGCGGCGAGACCGGGGTCGCGGACGTCGCCGCCTGGGTCCGGGAGAAGCTCGCGGCGTGGACGGCATGACGGTGGTCCGAGGGGCCGCCGTGCAGCGGGACAGGGGGACCACCGGCGTCAGGGCCACCGCGCGCATCGCGGCCCGCGCCGACGGGCGGGGCGGTACGGCCCTGCCCGTGCTGGAGAGCGACGGGCCCCTGGCCCTGCGGCGCACCCGGGGGAGCGGTGACGCGGCGCGCGTCATGCTGGTCGGGGCGATGAGCGGGCCGCTCGGCGGGGACCGGTTCACCGTCGAGGCGGAGGTCGGCGAGGGGGCCCGGCTGGACGTCGGGTCGGCCGCCGCGACGATCGCGCTGCCCGGGCAGGCCAGGGGAGAGGCCCGCTACGACGTACGGATCGACGTGGCCGCCGGAGGCGAACTGCGGTGGCTGCCCGAGCAGTTGATCTCTGCCCAGGGGAGCGACCTGGCCGTGTCGACGCGCCTCGAACTCGCCGTCGGGGCGCGGTCGGTGTACCGGGAGGAGCAGGTGCTCGGCCGGGCCGGTGAGGAGCCGGGACGGTTGCGGAGCCGGCTCACCCTGCTGCTCGGCGGGCGGCCGTTGCTCGACCAGGAGGTGGGGTGCGGGCCGGGGGCGCCCGGCGGCTGGGACGGGCCCGCGGTGCTCGGCGGACACCGGGCGCTCGGACAGCTCCTCGTCGTACGGCCGGAGTTCGTCGACAAGCTGCCCGAGCCGAGGGTGCTGGGGGAGACCGCCGTGCTCACTCCGCTCGCCGGCCCCGCCGTCCTCGTCAGCGCGCTCGCCCCCGACGCGCTGCGGCTGCGGCGTGTGCTCGACCAGGCTCTCGCCGAGCTGGACGGTTGAGGGGAGCGAGCCCGCCATCCGCTGAACGGGACTTTCCGCACCGGTTATCGGATTAGTAAAGAACGCGTTGGCCCCCTGTTCTCAGGTGCCTCACAGGTACGAGGATCCCCGTGACCATTCGACACTTCGAAACTTCGAATCGATGTACGGGGAGTTCCCTCTTGAGAGGTATGAGGCCGACGAGAAGGGCGGGAGCGTTCGGCTCCGCCGGACTGCTCGTCACGGCGACCCTGATAGCCAGTGCCGTCACCGCGCCCGCGGCCGGTGCCGCGGACGGTGCGAGTGCGCGGGACCGTGAGGCCAAGGGAGTCGCCGTAGCCGCCGCGAAGGCGGCGAAGCAGGGCATCGCCTGGCAGGACTGCCCCGAGGGCTGGGGCCTGGAGAAGCCCATCCAGTGCGGCTGGGTCACCGTGCCGCTGGACTACGCCAAGCCGAACGGCAAGCAGATCAAGCTCGCCGTGGACCGGATCAACAGCACCGGTACGAAGGAGGAGCGCCAGGGCGCGCTCGTCTACAACCCCGGCGGTCCGGGCGGCTCCGGCCTGCGCTTCCCGCGCCGGGTCACCACCAAGAACCCGCTGTGGGTCAACACGGCCAAGGCCTACGACTTCGTGGGCTTCGACCCGCGTGGTGTCGGCAAGTCGGCGCCCATCTCCTGCGCCGACCCGCAGGAGTTCGTGAAGGCGCCCAAGATGGACCCGGTCCCGGACTCCGAGGCCGACAAGCGCAAGCAGCGCAGGCTCGCGGCGAAGTACGCGGCCGGCTGCAAGGAGCGCAGCGGCGCGATGCTGCCGCACATGACCACCCCGAACACCGCGCGTGACCTGGACGTCATCCGGGCCGCCCTCGGGGAGAAGAAGCTCAACTTCCTCGGTGTCTCGTACGGCACGTACATCGGCGCCGTCTACGGCACCCTCTTCCCGAACCACGTGCGCCGCATGGTCGTCGACAGCGTGGTGAACCCCTCCCGCGAGAAGATCTGGTACCAGGCCAACCTGGACCAGGACGTCGCCTTCGAGGGCCGCTGGAAGGACTGGACGAAGTGGGTCGCGGCGAACGACGCCACCTACCACCTCGGTGACACCCAGGCGAAGGTGCAGGCGAACTGGCTGAAGCTGCGCGCCACCGCGAAGAAGAACCCGCTCGGCGGGCTGGTCGGCCCGGCCGAGCTGATCTCCTTCTTCCAGAGCGCCCCGTACTACGACTCCGCGTGGGCGCCCACCGCCCAGGTGTGGAGCAAGTACGCCGCCGGTGACACCCAGGCGCTGGTCGACGCGGCGGCCCCGGACCTCACCGACACCGCGGGCAACGCCGCCTCCGAGAACGGCAACGCCGTCTACACGGCGGTCGAGTGCACCGACGCCAAGTGGCCCACGAGCTGGAAGAAGTGGGACCGCGACAACACCCGGCTGCACAAGAACCACCCGTTCATGACCTGGGCCAACGCCTGGATGAACCTGCCGTGCGCCACCTGGCAGTCCAAGCAGTACACCCCGGTGGACGTCAAGACCAAGAAGGGTCTGCCGCCCGTCCTGATCGTCCAGTCCGAGCGGGACGCGGCCACGCCGTACGAGGGCGCCGTCGAGCTGCACAAGCGGTTCAAGGGCTCCCGGCTGATCACGGAGACGAAGGCCGGCTCCCACGGAGTCACCGGCCTCGTCAACCCGTGCGTCAACGAGCGCGTGGACACCTACCTGCTCACCGGCAAGGTGGGCAAGGCCGACGTGAAGTGCGCCCCGCACGCCACGCCGACCCCGTAGGACCTGACCCCGTAGGACCTGCACCCGTAGGGCCTGGATCCGCAGGACCTGAAGGGGCCGTAGGGCCATGAGGGAACGGTGAGGGGGCGACCGGCAACGACGGTCGCCCCCTCACCCATGCGCCGCTCACGCACGCGCGCGGGTGTTCACGCCTGCCGCCCGGCCAGCCAGGCGTCCTCCGCCGCGTAGTCGAAGAGGTCGCCGTACACCTCGGCCATCCGGGGGTAGGCCTCCCGCCAGTCCCGTCCGCCCGCCAGCCGGTCCTCGATCCACGCGACCGTCCGCGGCAGCGACTCCGCGTACCGGACCACCGGGCGGTAGTCCAACTCCCGTTCCGCCGCCGACATGTCGCACACCACGGGCACCGGCACGGACCACGGGGTGTCGCCCACCGTGGGTGCCGGGGCGGGGCCGTCCACGAGCACGTTCTCCGTCCGTACGCCCATCACCGCGTCGATGGCGGCGGCGATCTCCAGGACCGTGGGGGCGTCGGGATCGACGGCGTTCAGCGCCCGCGAACCGGGCCGGGCGGCGGCCAGCCGGATCAGCTCGGCGATGTTGTGGACGCTCGCCGGATGGAAGCGGCTCGCACCGCCGTAGGCGAGGACCCGGCGCGGCCTGCCGTCCAGGTTGCGCTTGACGAAGTACAGCTCCCGCGGGGTGCGGCAGTGCGGTCCGTGGACGGCGCCCGCGCGCAGCAGGGTCGTGGGCAACAGGTCGCCCCCGGCGAGGAGTTCACGCTCCAGGCCCGCCTTGCGGGTGCTGTACGAGGTGTCGGCCGGCCGGACCGTGCGCTGGCTCTCGGGCAGGGGCAGCGGGTAGGCGGGGAAGCCGTCGGGCTCCGCCTGGGTGTCGAAGTTGCGGCCCTCGTCGTCCTCGTACACCGAGACGCTGGAGACGACGACCGCCGAGCCCACCCGGTCGGCCAGCGCCAGCAACTGCCGGGCGTGTTCGGGACCGTAGGCGACCACGTCCACCAGCGCGTCGCAGCCGTCACCGATCGCGGCCGCCAGCGCCGCGTCGTCGCTCCGGTCGGCGGAGACGGTCCGTACCTCATCCGGCCAGTCGTCGTCCCGGCCGCCGCCCCGCGAGACGGCCGTCACCTCCCACCCGTCGCGCGCGAGCGCGCCCACGGCCACCCGGCCGATCTGTCCCGTCGCTCCGACCACCACAGCACGTCGTGTCATGGCCTCGACCGTACGACGTCCGGGTGCCGAGCGCCTTGATGCTCCGCCACCGGCAGAACACCCGGGTCAATACGCTCAACTCAGCGGCATACGCGGGAACTTGCGCTCCTTCGCCGCGGCGGCCTCCTCCGCCTTCACGACGGCCGCGTACTGGTCGACGTACTCCTGCTCGGAGAGCGTGAGGATCGCGTACATGATCTCGTCGGTGATGGCGCGCAGCACGGCCTTCTCGTTCTCCATGCCCTCGTAGCGGGAGAAGTCGAGGGGCTTGCCGAAGCGGATGACGACGGGGTGGATGTGGGGGATGACCTTGCCCGGGGGCTGCGCCTCGAAGGTGCCGATCATGGCGCACGGGATGACGGGCACACCGGCCTTGAGCGCCATGACGGCGACGCCGACCTTGCCCTTGTAGAGGCGGCCGTCGTGCGAACGGGTGCCCTCGGGATAGATGCCGAGGAGTTCGTCCTTGCTCAGCACGCCGAGCCCCTCACGGATGGCGGCCTGGCCCGCCTCCTTGCCGGAGCGGTCGACCGGGATCTGCCCGACGCTGTGGAAGAAGAACGCCGTCAGCCGGCCCTTGAGACCCGGTCCGGTGAAGTACTCGGCCTTCGCCAGGAAGGTGATGCGGCGCTTGAGGATCGCGGGCATCAGGAAGTGGTCCGAGAAGGACAGGTGATTGCCCGCGACGATGGCCGCGCCCGACGACGGCACGTGTTCGAGGCCCTCGATGCGAGGCCGGAAGACCAGTCTCAGCAGGGGGCCCAGAAGCACGTACTTGAGCAGGTAATAGAACACGGCGTCTCCCTCGCGCTACCGGATCGGCTCTGTGGACGTGTTCGGACTCACGAGGACTCCTCGCCGACCTCGCTGACGCTGCGTCAGGCACATGAGCGCTGGTGGGCCTCGTCCCGCGTGTCGACGATTGATCGTAGCCCTACGTGCCACGTCACCGGGAGGAGGCGGGAGGAAACCGAACAGCGAGGACGCGGCCCGGGGGACCGGCGGCCCGTGGAACCGGGGCCGTGGGACCGGGGCGGCCACGCGGGGGCGCGTTGCGTCGGCACAGCACAGGAGAACACGGCACGGCACGCCACAGCCCGGCGTGCGCACCGCGCGCCCCCGCCGGCCCACCACCCCCTGATCGACATGCCGACTCCCGCGAGCGGGCTTAGCGTCGGCATATGCGCGTAGGGCGTGGCGCCGGATGACCGGGTCCGGGGAGGAGCCGGGCGTGAACGATCCGCTCGGTGAGGCCTTGGCGGCGGCGGTGCGCCGTGCGGGTGCGAGGTCCGGAGGCGTCTACGTCCTGGACCCGGACGAGGCCTTCCTCGGGCTGATCGCCCTGTGCGGCATCCCGGTCGACGCCTTCGCACCGTGGTGGCGGGCCCCCTACACGGTCCACGGCCCGACCCAGGACGCGGTACGCAACGAGCGGCTGGTCTGGGTCAGTTCCCTGGACGAACTCGCCCGCTGCTACCCGCGCGTCGCGGCGAGCATCCCCTACCAGGTCGCTTTCGCGGTCGTCCCGCTCCCCGAGGTCCGGCACTGCCGGGGCGCGCTGCTGCTGATGTGGACCCCGGGCCGGTCACCGGTCCTCAGCCGCCGCGAGCGGGGGCACATCACGGCCGCCGCCCGCCGTGTCGCCCGCGTCCTGGACGCCGCCGACCGGCCCCCGGCCATCCCTGACCGGCCACGTTTCGTCGCCCCCGACGCCGCGGAGCCGACACCGCAGTCCGGCGCCGAGGCGGCCCGGCTGGTGGAACGCCTGCCCCTGGGCACGCTCGCCCTCGACCTCAGCGGCCGGATCACCTATGTGAACGCCGCGGCCGTCGGTCTGCTGGCCAGACCGGCCGAGCAGCTGCTGGGCACGCGGCCCTGGCAGTCCCTGAGCTGGCTCGACAACATCGCGTACATGGACGCGTACCGGACCGCCATGAGCAGCCGCGAGCCGGTCGCCCTGACCGTCCTGCGGCCCCCGAACCAGTGGCTCGACCTGCGCCTCCAGACGGACGACAGCGGTACCAGCGTCCTGATCGCCCCCGACCCGTCCTCCAGGCCCCTCGGCGGGCGGCCCACCTTCACCGGAACCCCGTCGCACAGCCGCATCCACCTGCTGATGGCGCTGGCCGCGGCGCTGACGGACACCGTCGGCGTCGAGGACGTCGTCGATCTGGTCGCCGACCGGATCCTGCCCGCCTTCGGCGCCCACGGCATGATCATGTCCACCGCGCAGGCCGGCCGCATCCAGATCATCGGCTCCCGGGGCTACGACCCCGCCGTCATCGAGCAGTTCGACGGAATGCCCACGGACGCCGATCTGACCCCCGCGGGGCGCGCCCTGACCACCGGTGCCGCCTCGTTCTTCGCCGACCGCGGTGAACTCGCCCGCCTCTATCCGAGGGCCCCGCAGATCACCGACAAGCACGCGTGGGCCTTCCTGCCGCTGCTCAGCGCCGGACACCCCATCGGCTGCCTCCTGCTGGCCTACAACGACCCCCACCCCTTCTCCGCCGCCGAGCGCTCCGTCCTCACACCCCTCGCCGGGCTCATCGCCCAGGCCCTGGACCGCGCACGCCTCTACGACGCCAAGCACAACCTCGCCCACGCCCTCCAGCAGACCCTCCTGCCGCACGCCCTGCCCACCGTGACCGGCCTGGACGTCGCCGCCCGCTACCTCCCCGCGAGCCACGGCATGGACATCGGCGGCGACTTCTACGACCTCATCCGCCTCACCGACACCACCGCCGCCGCGGTCATCGGGGACGTCCAGGGCCACGACATGGCGGCCGCCGCCCTCATGGGGCAGGTCCGCATGGCCGTCCACGCCCACGCCACGGCCGGGGCCACGCCCGAGCAGGTCCTCACCCGCACCGACCGCGACCTCGCCGACCTGAACGCCGACCGCTTCGTCTCCTGCCTCTACGCCCACCTCGACCTCGCCCGTCACGAGGTCACCCTCGCCAGCGCCGGGCACCCGCCACCGCTGCTGCGCCACCCCGACCGCCGCACCCACCCCGTCGACATCCGCCCCGGCCCCCCGCTCGGCGTCGGCCTCGGGACCCCCGGCTACCCGCCCACCACGCTGCCCCTGGCCCCGGATACGCTCCTCGCCCTCTACACCGACGGTCTGGTGGAGGACCCCGGCAGCGACATCGGCCGGACCATCACCGACCTCGCCGACCACCTCGGCGACTCCGGCGACCTCCCGCTGCACCAACTCGTGGACGACCTCGTCCACCACACCCACCGCACCGGCCGGCACACCGACGACATCGCCCTGCTGCTGCTCCGGCCACTCCGCACCGCCGAGGTGTGACGGAGCCCGCACCGCCGACCCGTGACCGGACCCCGCACCGCCGGGCCCCGATCGGACCCGGCGGTGCGGCGGATCTCAGGAAGCCTCGCCCAGGACCTCCCCCAACGTCCCCAGCGCCGAGCGGAGTTCCGTCGCCGTGATCGTCAGGGGCGGGGCCAACCGGATGGTGGAGCCATGGGTGTCCTTGACCAGGATGCCCCGCTCCATGAGCCGCCGGCTGATCTCGCGGCCCGTACCGATCGCGGGGTCGACGTCGACGCCCGCCCACAGTCCGCGCGCCCGGAAACCGACCACGCCCCGGCCGACCAGTTCCGTGAGCCCCTCGCGCAGCACCCCACCGAGTTCGGCGGCCCTGAGCTGGAACTCCCCGGTGCGCAGCAGCTCGACCACCGCCGACCCGACCGCCGCGGCGAGGGGATTGCCGCCGAACGTCGAGCCGTGCTCGCCGGGCCGCAGGACCGACAGCACCTCACGGCGGGCCACCACCGCCGACACGGGCACGATGCCGCCGCCGAGCGCCTTGCCGAGCAGTACGGCGTCGGGGAGGACGTCCTCGTGCTCCACGGCGAGCGTCCGGCCGGTGCGGCCGAGGCCCGACTGGATCTCGTCCGCGATGAACAGACAGCCGGTGCGCCGGGTCAGCTCGCGGACCCCACGCAGATAGCCGTCGTCCGGGATGAGCACGCCCGCCTCGCCCTGGATGGGCTCGATGAGCACCGCCGCCGTCGTCTCGTCGACCGCCGCCTCCAGCGCCGCGAGATCGTTGTACGGGACCACCCGGAACCCGGGCGTGAACGGGCCGAAGCCGTCCCGGGCCACCGGGTCCGTGGAGAAGCTGACGATCGTCGTGGTCCGGCCGTGGAAGTTGCCGTCGGCCACCACGACGGTCGCCCGGTCGGCCGGGACGCCCTTCACCTCGTACGCCCACTTGCGGGCCACCTTGATCGCGCTCTCCACGGCCTCGGCGCCCGTGTTCATCGGCAGCACCATGTCCAGGCCGGTCAGCTCGGCCAGCGACTCGGCGAACTCGGCGAGCCGGTCGTTGTGGAAGGCCCGCGAGGTGAGGGTGAGGGTGTCGAGCTGGCGGTGCGCGGCCTCGATCAGCGCCGGGTGACGGTGGCCGAAGTTGAGGGCGGAGTAGCCGGCCAGCATGTCCAGATAGCGGCGGCCCTCGACGTCCTCGACCCAGGTGCCCTCGGCGCGGGCGACCACCACGGGCAGCGGGTGGTAGTTGTGCGCGAGGACGGGCTCCTCGGCGCGGATCAGGTCGGCCGACGAACGCGCGCGGACGGGAGCGGTCATGAGCGGATCTCCTGAGTGACGCACTTGATGCCGCCGCCGGCCTTCTGGAACTCCGACAGGTCGACGGGGACGGGGACGTAGCCCTGCCGGGCGAGCTGGTCGGCGAGCTCCTTGGCGCGGGGCGAGATGAACACGTGACGGCCGTCGGAGACCGAGTTCAGACCGAAGGCCATGGCGTCCTCGCGGGTGGCGATCACCGCGTCCGGGTAGAGGCGGGCGAGGACCGCGCGACTTCCGGGGGAGAACGCCTCCGGGTAGTACGCGATGTTGCCCGCGGAGCCGTCGCTCCCGTGGTCCAGGACGAACAGCGCCGTGTCCAGATGGTAGAACCGCGGGTCCACCAGCTGGAGGCTGACCACGGGGACGCCGAAGAACTCCTGCGCCTGGCGGTGCGCCTCACGGGTGGTGCGGAAGCCGGTGCCGGCGAGCAGATAGCGACCGGTCGGCACCAGGTCGCCCTCGCCCTCGCACACCGACTCGGACCGGCACACCTCGTACCCGGCGCTCTTGAACCAGGCGTCGTAGGCGGTGGACTCGGCGCGCCGCTCGGGCGCGTGGAACAGCGAGCCGAGGACTCGGCCGCCGAGGACGAGCGCGCAGTTGGCGGCGAACACCATGTCCGGCAGCGCCGCCACCGGCTCCACGGTGTCCACGGTGTGGCCATGGGCCCGGTAGGCGCGGATCAGTTCCTGCCACTGATCCTGGGCGAGGTCGACGTCCACGGGGACGTCCGGATGCATCCAGGGATTGATCGAGTACTGCACGGCGAAGTGTCTGGGTTCGCAGACGAGAAAGCGCCGAAGGCGCGGCACACGGCTGTCGGGCACAGAGGGTTTCTCCGCTTCCTGACGGGTGTCGACTGGGATGACACCACGGTAGGAATCGGGCCAGGCGCACGACAAGGAACGAACGTTGCGTGTTCGCGCAGTAATGCTGCGTGTTGAAGCCGCTCAGCGCACGTTCGCTGCGTCCTGGGTCGCGGCGGCCTCCGGAGCCTCCGGCAGCAGGTGCGACAGCACCATGTAGCTGATCGTCTTCCGGATGAACGGCTCGGTACGGATCCGCTCCAGCACCTCCTCGAAATGCTCCACGTCGACCGCCCGCACGTGCAGCAGCGCGTCCGCGCCCCCGGTCACCGTCATCGCCGCCGTGATCTCCGGATGGTTGCGGACCACCTCCGCGAGCCGCCGGGGCGGCGCCGCGCCCTCGCAGTACACCTCCACATACGCCTCCGTGCGCCAGCCGAGCGCCGCCGGCTGCACGGTGGCCGTGAACCCGGTGATCACCCCGCTCTCCCGCAACCGGTCCACCCGCCGTTTGACCGCGGTGGCCGAAAGCCCGATGTCCGAGCCGATCTCGGCGAAGCTGGTCCTCGCGTTCGCCATCAACGCCGTGATGATCTTGCGGTCGAGCTCGTCGAACGCCGCGGACTTGCTGTTCATGAGGGCACTGTAGCCAGCGGAGGGCGTCCGCGACCCCCGGCGCGAAGGCCTCCGCCGCGCGCCCGTGTGCATGAGTACGAATTGCTCCTACACTCCACGTTCATGCTGCGCGCGCTCGCCGTCGATGACGAGAAACCCTCCCTGGAGGAGCTGCTGTACCTGCTGAACGCGGATCCCCGGGTCGGCAGCGCCGAGGGCGCGAACGACGCCACCGAGGCACTGCGGCGGATCAACCGCGCCCTGGAGTCCGGCCCCGACGGGCCCGAGGCGATCGACGTCGTCTTCCTCGACATCCAGATGGCCGGCCTCGACGGCCTCGACCTCGCCCGCCTCCTCACCGGCTTCGCCCGGCCCCCGCTGGTCGTCTTCGTCACCGCGCACGAGGGCTTCGCCGTCCAGGCCTTCGATCTCAAGGCCGTCGACTACGTCCTCAAACCCGTCCGCCGGGAACGCCTCGCCGAGGCGATCCGCCGGGCCGCCCAGCTCCGCGAGGCGACCACGGCCACGGCCCCGGCCCCGTCGATCCCCGTCCACGAACCCGACCCCGACCAGATACCCGTCGAACTCGGCGGGGTGACCCGCTTCGTCACCGTCGACGACATCACCCACGTCGAGGCCCAGGGCGACTACGCCCGACTGCACACCCCGCACGGCAGCCACCTCGTCCGCATCCCCCTGTCGACCCTCGAGGAGCGCTGGCGCGCACGCGGGTTCGTCCGCATCCACCGCCGCCATCTCGTCGCCCTGCGGCACGTCGGCGAACTCCGGCTGGACGCGGGCACGGTCAGCGTCCTCGTCGGCTCCGTGGAACTCCAGGTCAGCCGTCGCCACGCCCGCGAACTGCGCGACCTGCTGATGCGCCGGACCACGGGCTGAGGAGCCGCCATGCCGAACGACCCCACCGAACGCCGCGTCGTCGTCACCGGGGTGCCCCGCCGCACCTCCCGCCCGTCCGGCCACCAGCGCCCCCGCACGGAGATCGACGAACAGACCACCCTCGGCCACACCTACGTCCGCTCCCTCATGCGCAGCCAACTCCGCGCCGCGCTCGCCGTGTTCGCGATCCTGGTCCTGCTGGTCGGCCCGCTGCCCCTGCTCTTCGCCGCGATGCCGGACGGCGACGGCCTGGAGTGGGCCCTCCTCGGCTTCGGCGTCTACCCACCCCTGGTCCTCCTCGCCCTCCGGCACGTACGCCGAGCCGAACGCAACGAACAGGACCTCGTCCGCCTCGTCGAGGACCGCTGAGGCGACGGAAGCAGTGAACCCGTGAACGAGAACTACGCCGTCCCCGCGGTCGCCCTCGTCGTCGTCGCGACCGTCCTCGTGGGCGCCTTCGGCCTGCGCATATCCCGCACCACCTCCGACTTCTACGTCGCCTCCCGCACCGTCGGCCCCCGCCTCAACGCGGCCGCGATCAGCGGCGAGTACCTCTCCGCCGCGTCCTTCCTCGGCATCGCCGGCCTCGTCCTCGTCCAGGGCCCCGACATGCTCTGGTACCCGGTCGGCTACACCGCCGGCTACCTCGTCCTCCTGCTGTTCGTCGCCGCCCCGCTGCGCCGCTCCGGCGCGTACACACTGCCCGACTTCGCCGAGGCCCGGCTCGCTTCGAAGACCGTACGACGGCTCGCGGGGGCCTTCGTCGTCGGCGTCGGCTGGCTCTACCTGCTGCCGCAGCTCCAGGGCGCCGGACTGACGTTGAACGTGCTCACCGACGCCCCCGAGTGGCTCGGCGGCGTCATCGTCGCGGTCGTCGTCTCCGCCACGGTCGCCGCAGGCGGCATGCGCAGCATCACCTTCGTCCAGGCCTTCCAGTACTGGCTCAAGCTCACCGCCCTCCTCGTCCCCGCCCTCTTCCTCGTCCTCGCCTGGCAGGGTGACGGCGCCCCGCGCCACGCCTTCGACGAGCCCGCGACCTTCCGCGAACAACGCGTCGTCCGCGTCGACGAAACCCTCGACCTGAAGCTCAGTGGCCCGCTGACCGTCACCGCCACCGGCACGATCGACGGCCGCCGCCACGACGACCGGCGCGTGGACCTGCCCGGCGGCACCCACCGCATCGAGAGGGGCACCCGTCTGACCTTCGCCGAGGGCGACCCCGTCCCCGTCGCCGACCGCGGCACCAACGGCGGCATGTCCACCTCGCTCGCGTCCGGCCGCGAGGAACGCCCCCTGTACGCCACCTACGGGCTGATCCTCGCCACCTTCCTCGGCACCATGGGCCTGCCCCACGTCGTCGTCCGCTTCTACACCAGCCCGGACGGTGTGGCCGCCCGCCGCACCACGGTCGTCGTCCTCGGCATGATCGGCGTCTTCTACCTCCTGCCCCCGATCTACGGGGCACTCGGCCGCCTCTACGCCCCCGACCTCACCCTCACCGGCGACGCCGACGCGGCCGTCCTCCTGCTCCCGGACCGCATGATCGGCGGCCTCGGCGGCGACCTGCTCGGCGCGCTGGTCGCGGGCGGCGCCTTCGCCGCGTTCCTGTCCACCGCGTCCGGCCTGACCATGGCGGTCGCCGGCGTCCTCACCCAGGACGTGCTGCCCGCCCGCGGCGTACGGCACTTCCGGCTCGCCACGGTCCTCGCCATGGCGGTGCCGCTCGCCGCGAGCGTCCTGGTCGGCGGGCTGCCCGTCGCCGACGCGGTCGGCCTCGCGTTCGCCGTCTCGGCGTCCTCGTTCTGCCCGCTGCTCGTCCTCGGCATCTGGTGGCGGCGCCTCACCCCGCCGGGCGCAGCCGCGGGCATGCTCGTCGGCGGCGGCGCGGCCCTCCTCGCGGTCGCCGCCACGATGGCCGGATACCCCGGCACCGGCACCCTGCACGCCCTGCTGGCCTGGCCCGCCCTCTGGTCCGTACCGCTCGGCTTCCTCACGATGGTCCTGGTGTCCCTGGCGACCCCCGGCAAGGTCCCGCCCGAGACCCCGGCGATCCTGGCCCGCTTCCACCTCCCGGAGGAACTCGTCGGCGGCCGGACCCGCGCCGCGACCAAGGAGATCGAACTGTGGCGGCGATGAGGGGCGACCGGGACGGGAACCCACGAGCGGTGAGCGGTGTACCAGATGCAGGAGGTGAGCGATGAGCGGTGAAGCGACAGGGTTCCTGGCCGGGTTCTGCGTGGCCGTGCTCCCGCTGCTCGCGGCCGGCTTCTGGCTCGGCCGGCGTACGGCCCGCCCCCGCGACAGCCTCGGCGGGCTCGGCACACCCGTCGAGCACGCCACCTTCCAGACCCTGCACACCGCCACCCTCGCCGCGCCCCCGCTGCGCGCCGGTCTCACGGAGGAGACGGCCCGCAGATCGGCCAAACGGCTGCGCACCCTGCTCGGCACGGACGCGCTGTGCCTCACCGACCACGAGTCCGTCCTCGCCTGGGAGGGCGTCGCCGAGCATCACCGCGCCGAGATCATGGGGCGCCTGGCGGGTCCTTTGGAGACCGGCCGGGGCGAGGCCTTCCGGCTGACCTGCGACATCATCGACTGCCCGGTGCGCTGGGCGGTGGTAGCCCCCCTCACGGTCGACGACCGGGTCCACGGGGCGCTCGTCGCCTGCGCGCCCCGCGAGTCCGCCGTTCTGGTCCGGGCGGCCGGCGAGGTCGCCCGCTGGGTCTCCGTCCAGCTCGAACTGGCCGATCTCGACCAGTCCCGCACCCGCCTGATCGAGGCCGAGATCAAGGCCCTGCGCGCCCAGATCTCGCCGCACTTCATCTTCAACTCGCTCGCGGTGATCGCCTCGTTCGTCCGCACCGACCCCGAGCGCGCCCGCGAACTGCTGCTGGAATTCGCCGACTTCACCCGCTACTCGTTCCGCAGACACGGTGACTTCACCACCCTCGCCGACGAACTCCACGCCATCGACCACTATCTGGCGCTGGTCCGGGCCCGCTTCGGCGACCGTCTCTCGGTCACGCTCCAGATAGCCCCCGAGGTCCTGCCGGTCACCCTGCCCTTCCTCTGCCTCCAGCCCCTCGTGGAGAACGCGGTGAAGCACGGACTCGAAGGCCGGTCCGTCACCGCCGCCGGCAAGAGCCACATCAGCATCACCGCGCAGGACGCCGGAGCCGAGGCGCTCGTCGTCATCGAGGACGACGGCGTCGGCATGGAACCCGACGTGCTCCGCCGTATCCTCGCCGGCGAGACCAGCCCGTCCGGCGGCATCGGCCTCAGCAATGTCGACGAGCGGCTCCGCCAGGTGTACGGCGACGACCACGGCCTGGTCATCGAGACCGCGGTGGGCGCGGGCATGAAGATCACCGCCCGGCTGCCGAAATACCAGCCGGGCGTACACCCGGACGGGGGAATGCCCCGCACCTGAGGATCACCCTGGGTGAGCTCATTGCTGAGCCCGTCGGTGGGACTCAGGTGCGCGCCGCCACCATCCCCAGCGTCAGCAGGCCCAGGACGACCCAGCCGAACCACAGCCAGCCGTTGCTGCCGAGGGCCACCGAGTAGGCCGTCACCATGACCAGCCCACCGACGGTGAGCACCCCCATGGCCTTCGTCGAACCGGGCATCGCGACACCCTTCCTCAGGTCCTCAGGCTTCTTCTCCCTCCATGGTGCCCCCAGTGGCGGAAATGACAGTGCAGACGACGAAATGTGCGCCCTTTTTCCAGCCGTCCTCGCTGACCCAGGCACCGGATCCGGTCCGATCGGGCTCATAGCCGTACTGCACCGGCGGCAGGTTCTTCCTGCAGGCGTCGCGAGCCTGCTCCTGAGCATCGCCGTAGCTGGTGCCGGGACTCATCTCGTGGAACCCGAGAACCTTCTCCTCGTGACGTTCCTGGCAGGAGACCAGTCTGATCTTGTTGCTGGAGATCGTGTCGAGACAGTCCTGCTTCTGCAGGGTGGCCACGTCGACGAGCACCGTCTCACCCACCGTCCGGTACTCACCGATCGGTCCCCACACCGGCCTGCGCTCGCCCAGCAGCAGACAGGCGACCCGACGCCCGGCCGCGTCGAAGCCGTCGTCGGTCGGCACCACGGCGAGGGAGCGGACGTCCACGAGCCTGTCCCGGGCCTCCGCCGTGAGCTGCTCGCACCGGGCCGCGCCGCCCGTGCGGGCGTCCTCGGCGGACGACACCTCGTAGGAGGCCATCACCTGGCCGTCCATCGCGGGCCCCGCGCACCCGGCCACGATCCGCAGCCCGGCCGGGTCGGTGAACGGGGTGTCGCGCCAGGTGACGTCGACGCAGTCACCGTCCTTCAGCGGCTCGGTCAGGCCCACGCTCCTGCCGTACGGCAGCGTCGCGTTCCCGCCGCCTCCACCGCCGAGCCCGTTCGTCAGCTCCTTCATGTTCCCCATGGCGTACCAGGTTCCGCCGACGACCAGAGCGAGACCGAGGGTGGTCGCCACGCCCGCGAGCAGGGCGCGGCTGCGGTGCCGACGGTGATGCCCGCCGGAGCCCGCCCCCCGGTGCTCCGGCGGGGACCAGCCGTCCGCACGTGCTGGTGCACCCCCTCCTCCCGGCTCGCCGGCTCCGCCCGACGGCGCGTACCACGGCGTCTCGTGCGCGCCCGGAGGGGCGAGGGGGTGTTCGTGATCCGCCGTGTGCGTGGGCCCGCTCGCCCACTGCGGTTGCGAGCCGAGGTCGGGCTCGGTGCGCGGGTGGGCCTGGGGCGTGACGATCGCGGAGAGCGCCCCCTCGGTCTCGGCCGCGGTGATCCGGTGCACGGGGTCCTTGGCGAGCATGGCGGCCAGCACCGGTTCCAGCGCGCCTGCCCGCAGCATGGGACGCGGTTGCTCCAGGACCACGGCGGTGAGCGCCGCGATCTCCGAGTCGCGGTCGAACGGACCGTACCCCTCGACGGCGTGGTAGAGCGTGCAGCCCAGCGAGAACAGGTCGGACGCGGCGGTCGGCGGCCCGCCCTGCGCCCGCTCGGGTGCCAGATACCCGGCGGTCCCGACCAGGACATGGGTCCGGGTGTACCGGGTCTCCTGGGTGTCCGGCTGGACGGAGATGCCGTAGTCGGTGAGGAGGACGCGTGCGTACGGTGATCCGGTGCGGTCCGGGGCGAGCAGGATGTTGGCCGGCTTGACGTCCCGGTGCATGATGCCGCGCTCGTGCCCGGCGGTCAGCGCGTCCAGGACGGCGAGTCCGATCCGGGCGCACTCGGCGGGCGCGAGGGAGCCTCGCTGGGTCACCAGCGCCTTCAGGTCCAGGGCGCCCGGCACGTACTCCATGACGATCCACGGCAGCTCGTCGTGTTCCAGGACGTCGTGCACGGTGACCACGTGGGGGTGGGCGCGCAGTCCGGCGGCGTGCCGGGCCTCCGCGCGGGCGCGGGCCACCCGGGCCGTGCGCTCCTGCTCGGCCTCGCCCGGATGGCGGAACACGATCTCCTTGAGTGCCACCTCGCAGTCCAGCTGACGGTCGTGCGCCAGCCAGACATGGCCCATGCCGCCGCTGCCCAGCTGGTTCAGCAGGAGATAGCGGTCGGCGATGACCCGGCCGACTCCCGAATGCGGTGCGCCTGACTGCATCGGTCACTCCCAGGGGTCAGATCCACATGAACCGGGCCGGTTCCCGGACGGGGGCGTCCGGTGCCCCCGCATCGCTCGGATTCCCCGGACTCCCGGGGACGTCGGAGGGTGGGTCACCGGTCGGATCGGGAGCGCTCGTGGGGATGTCGGTGGGCGGGCCGCTCTCCTCCGGCGGAGTCGGGTCGGGGTCGCGTGTGGTCGGCGGAGGTGTCGAGGGTTCGGTGGACGTGGGAGCGGAGGTGGGGGTGGGGTCCGGTGACGGCGTGCGGGGCGTCTCGTCCGTGGGCGGGGGAGGGGCGGACCCCGTGGGCGACGACATGTCGTCCGTGGGGGAGGAGCCTCCGCCCGAGGGGGTCGTGCCCGGGTCCGTCGGCGTCGACCTGTCGTCCGTCGGCGATCCGCCCGACGACGAGCCGTCGGAGGACGAGCCCCCCGTGTTCGAAGGCTCTGTCGGCCCCGGATCCGTGCCCGAGGACCCGCCGTCGGAGTCCGACCCGCCATCAGAGTCCGACCCGCCGTCGGAGTCCGACCCGCCGTCCGTCGTCGCGCCACCGCTCGGTCCCGAGCCGCCGTCCGTGCCCGGTTCGGACGCGGATCCGTCGGTGCCGTCTCCCGAAGCCCCGCCCGGCCACTCCACGTGCAGTGCCACCGGGGCACCGAACTCCAGCCGGGCGCCCGGTCCGGGGCTCGACCCGGTCACCGGCGCGTCGCTCGGCGGCATCGCGTCCCCGGCGACCGTGACCGCCAGGCCCCGCTCCGCCATGGCCGCGCTAGCCTCGCCGAAGGTCATACCCCCTACCTTCGGCACGGACTGCCGCGCACGTGCGTCGAACGTCGTGTCGGACTCGCCCGTGGTGCCGACCTTGCGGCTGATGCCCCGGTCCGGGTCCTCGACATCGACGAGCTTGATCTCCTTCAGATCCTCGGGCGCGGGTTTGACGACTACGACCGCGGCCTGGTCGTAGTTCTCCCACCGCTTGTTGTCGCCCGTGAACTCCACCTTGATGCGGTCCGGGTCCGCGGCGAACGACCTCAGCGGATTTCCGCAGCTGCACTTGACGGCCGGCAGCCCCTGATCGTCCACCAATACCGCGATGCCGGCTTCCAGCAGCGCGTCGAAGGGGACGGCCCTGCCCTTTTTGTAGTCGTGGTTCTTCACGAGGGTGTCGTGGCGCAGCAGAACCGGTGTGAGGTCGTCGAGATAATCCGGGATGCGGTCGACACCGACTCCGACGATCCGGGCCCATTGTTGAGCCTTTTTCTTGTTCTCGGGAGCGGTGAGGAAATCCTCCAGCTTGCCGACGTCACAGATCTTCGGTTTGCGTGTGCCCCCGTACAGCCCGGGGGTGCTGCCCTGCTGAAGGCCGCTGTGCGGCGCCAGTGACCGCAGGTCCGGCTCGTCCCGGCCGAGCCGTTCGCCCTCGTCGAAGAAAGGGGCGAGGGACGGCACCCCCGCGGCCACCGCCGTCACCGCGAGCAGTGACGGGCCGGACTCCCCGCAACCGCCGAGGACCAGTACGCCCACCAATAGCAAGCATGTTCGCAAGCGTGCGCGAATTGTCATGACCGCTCCCCCTTGCGGTTTCCCCCGTCACCCCGCAGAGCGTATGCGAGGCTCACGCATCATGCTACTGAAGGGCAAAGCCTTTCCGTCAAGAGAAATGGAAAGGGGCGCGGTTCTGTGACCAAAGAAAAGAATGGGGGCACATTCGGCAAGAAAAAGAAATGTGACTCAGCGACCACGTGCGTTGAGTGAGGCGAGGTAGGCGTTGTACGCCTCCAGCTCCTTGTCGCCGTCCCGGTCGGCCGCGCGGTCCGTGCGCCGGGCCTGCCGCTGCTCGGAGTTGTACCACTGGAAGAGCAGCGCCAGCAGCACGAGCACCGAGGGGATCTCGCTGAAGGCCCAGGCGATGCCGCCGGCCGCGTTCTGGTCGGCCAGGGCGTCGATGCCGAGGGAGGCGGGCGGGTTCTCGTACGTCTTCACCATCGGCGCGGACGCCATCATCAGCGCGATGCCGAAGAAGGCGTGGAACGGCATGCCCGCGAACAGCTCCAGCATCCGCATCAGGTACCCGGGCCGGTGCGGGCCCGGGTCCACGCCCATGATCGGCCAGAAGAAGAACAGTCCGACCAGCAGGAAGTGCGTCATCATCACGATGTGCCCCGGCGTCGACCCCATCAGGAAGTCGAACAGCGGCGTGAAGTACAGCCCGTAGAGGCTCGCGATGAACATCGGGATCGTGAACGCCGGATGCGTGACGATCTTCATGTACCAGCTGTGCAGGAACATCAGCAGCAGCTCGCGCGGCCCCTTCCGCCCCTTCCCCGCCACCGGCAGCGCCCGCAGCGCCAGGGTGACCGGCGCCCCCAGCAGCAGCACGATCGGCGCCAGCATGCTGATCACCATGTGCTGCACCATGTGCACACTGAACATGACCATGCCGTAGTCGTTCAGCCCGGTGCACGTCACCAGCATCACCAGCAGCACACCCACGACGAACGCGATCGTCCGCCCCACCGGCCACTTGTCCCCGCGCCGCACGAGCCGTACGACGCCCCAGGCGTAGAGGCCGAGGCCCACCAGGCACGCGATCAGGAAGAACGGATCCGCCGACCACGAGAGCCCTCGCCCGAGAGTGAAGGGCAAAAGCCCCGTCCCATGCCCGCTGTGATCCATCCGCCGGCTCCTGTTTCGTGGGGGTTGAGCGCTGTACGTCCGCCCCAAGACTAGAACCGCCCCCGGTCACGATCATGACCGGGGGCAAGCCTTGAAGGGGCGCGGGGCTGTTTCGCCATGCGGCTCCGCCGCGTGGGCGCGACCAGCCACGAACCACCCGCAGCCGACGAACCAGCTGCTGAACCGAGCTCCTAGTCGGAACTCACAGCACACACTCCGCCTCGGCGTACCGATCCTCCGGCACCGTCTTCAACGTCTCCACCGCATCCGCGAGCGGCACCATCACGATGTCGGTGCCCCGCAGCGCGGTCATGTGCCCGAACTCACCCCGGTGCACGGCCTCCACCGCGTGCCACCCGAACCGCGTCGCCAGCACCCGGTCGTACGCGGTCGGCGTACCGCCCCGCTGTACGTGCCCGAGGATCACCGGCCGCGCCTCCTTGCCGAGGCGCTGCTCCAGCTCGATCGACAGCTGCCGCGCGATCCCGGCGAACCGCTCGTGGCCGTAGATGTCCTTGCCACCCTCGTCGAAGTCCATCGACCCGGCCTTCGGCTTCGCCCCCTCCGCGGCGACGACGATCGCGAACCGCTTGCCCGCCGAGAACCGCTCGGCGACCTTCGTGGTCAACTCCTCGATGTCGAAGGGCCGTTCCGGTACGACGATGGCGTGCGCGCCGGCCGCCATGCCGGAGTGGAGCGCGATCCAGCCGGTGTGGCGGCCCATGACCTCCACGACCAGGACGCGCTGGTGGGACTCGGCGGTGGTCTTCAGCCGGTCCAGCGCCTCCGTCGCGACGCCCACGGCCGTGTCGAAGCCGAACGTGACGTCCGTGACCGCGATGTCGTTGTCGATGGTCTTCGGTACGCCCACGACCGGCAGGCCGCTGTCCGACATCAGCCGGGCCGCCTTCAGCGTGCCCTCACCGCCGATGGGGATGATCGCGTCGAGCCCGAGCTCCTCGACGTGGCCCTTCGCCCGAGCCACCCCGTCCCGCAGGTGCGAGGGCTGGACCCGGGAGGAACCGAGGATCGTGCCGCCGCGGGCCAGGATGCCCGACACGGCGTCCAGGTCGAGCTTGAGGTAGTCGCAGTCCAGCAGACCTTTCCAGCCGTCCCGGAATCCGATGACCTCGTCGCCGTGGTCGACGACGGCGCGGTGCACGACGGACCGGATGACGGCGTTCAGCCCAGGGCAGTCGCCGCCGGACGTGAGGACACCAATACGCATAGCCCGAATACCTTCTCGACGTGGGCCGGGGACCGGACCACGCTGTCCGGCTGGAATCCCCGCCACCCTACCGGCGGCAGGGGGCGGGGCCGTAGCGGGCGTCCGCCTGCTGGACGGCCCCGCACAGGTGAGCGGAGCCCTGGTCAGAAGGGCTTTCACAGGTGAGCGGGAGCCCCTACGGATGGGCCTTTCGCACGACCGGCGCTGAACCGTTTCTCAAGCTCCCCGCCGCCCGCCCGGACGCGCTACGCGGGCTGCTGGGCCGCTGAGATCCGCTCGTCGCGCAGCGCCTCGAACCAGCGGTCGTCGGTCGGCGGCAGCGCGTTCACGTCCAGCGCCAGCTTCAGCAGCAGGTCCGCGATCTGCGGGTTCCGCGCCAGCACCGGCCCGTGCATGTACGTACCGAAGACGGTGTCGTTGTACGCGCCCTCCGTGCCGTCGCCCGTGCCGTTGCCCTTGCCGAGGCGGACCCGTGCGAGGGGGCGGGCGGTGGGGCCGAGGTGGGTGACGCCCTGGTGGTTCTCGAACCCGGTCAGCTGCGGCAGCCCGAGGCGCGGGTCGATGTCCGCGAGGACGTCGCCGACGCACCGCTCGCCCTCGCCCCGGGTCGTGGTCACGTCGAGCAGGCCGAGGCCCGGCTCACGCTGGCCGAGGTCGTTGACGAACTCGTGGCCGAGGATCTGGTACCCGGCGCACACGGCGAAGACGATCGCGCCGTTGTTCACCGCCTGGTACAGATGCCGGTCACGGCGCAGGCGCTCGGCCGCCAGCCGCTGCGGCCGGTCCTCGCCGCCGCCGATCAGATAGATGTCGCCGGACGTCGGGATCGGCTGGTCGCTGCGCACGTCCAGCCGGGCCACGTCCAGGCCGCGCTGCCGCGCGCGGCGCTCGACGACGAGGACGTTGCCCTGGTCGCCGTAGGTGCTGAGCAGGTCCGGGTAGACCCAGACGACCCGCAGACTGTTGTCGCTCATGAAAGTCGTGCCCCTCGGAGTCGTTCGTGCTCGGTGCTCAGTTGCCCACGCGACGGCGCAGGTCCTGGAACGCGGTGTAGTTCGCGATGACCTCGATCCGGCCCGGCGGGCACATCTGCACCGCCTGGTCGAGGGTGTCGCAGACCTGGAAGTGCTGGCCCGCCACTTCCAGACGCACCGCGAGGTCCAGCTTGCGGTCGCCGAGCACGAAGATCGGGTGGCCGGTCAGCCGGGTGTAGTCGACGTCCCAGAGCCACGAGGTGTCGGTGCCGTCGGCGCCGCGTGCGTTCACCGAAAGGATCACCGGCGACGGCGGCTGGTCGATCAGCGAGAACGTCTCCAGCCAGCCCGCCGGGTTCTTGGCGAGCAGCAGCCGCAGATCCCGCTGCATGAACTGCACCACGTCGTACCGTCCGGCGACCGCCTGCACCTGGTACATGCGTTCCAGGGCGACCTGCGGCGGCACACCGAAGACGGCGGCGGTGGCGGCGGACGAGGCGGCGTTGGCCTTGTTGGCGCGACCCGGCAGCTGCAGATGGATCGGCCAGGCCGAACCGTGCGGGTCGAGGACGTGGTCGCCGGAGAGCGCCCAGCTCGGCGTGGGGCGGCGGAAACCGCACTCGCCGCAGAACCAGTCGTCGCCGGGGCGCTGCATCACACCACCGCAGGACGGGCAGGACCAGGCGTCGTCCTTCCACATCTGGCCGACCGCGACCCAGACCACGTTCGGCGAGGACGAGGCCGCCCACACGATCAGCGGGTCGTCGCAGTTGGCCACGACGACGGCCTTGGTGCCGGCCAGGCCCTCCCGCCAGGCCTCCGCCATCATGCGGGTCTCGGCGGCACGGTCGAGCTGGTCGCGGGAGAGGTTGAGCAGCGCGATGCACTTGGGGTCGGTGTCCCGCGCGACACCGGCCAGGTACTTCTCGTCGACCTCGATGACCGCGAACTTGGCGTCCGAGTTCCCGGCGAGCGCCGAGGTGATGCCCGCGGGCATGTTGGCGCCGAGCGCGTTGGAGACGACCGGGCCCGCGGCCCGCAGCGCCTCGGCGATCAGCCGGGTCGTGGTGGTCTTGCCGTTGGTGGCGGAGACCAGGATGACGTCCAGGCTCTGCGCGAGCCTGGCGAGGAGGTCGGGGTCGAGTTTCAGTGCCACCCGGCCGCCGATCACAGATCCGCTACCGCGTCCAGCGGCACGCGATGCCGCCGCGACCGCCTTGCCCGCCGTCACGGCCAGCTTGGCCCGCGGCGTGAGCGGGTCCGAGTTGCCTGCCATCAGTTCTCGATCCTCCTTGCGTACAGCGCCGCGCCCAGTCCCGGCAACGTGTGGACCAAAGACTATCGAGATCCACTCACGCGCCCGAATCTCGACCGGGCCATAACCCTGGTCGGACCGGCGATATCAGGTCTGAACGTACCCTTGCGGCCATGCGAAGCGGCTCGATTCCCGGCGCCCGAGGGCGCGTTCTCCCCATGACACTGCTCGGGGACCCCGTGTTGCAGGCGCCTTGTGAAGAGGTGACGGAGTTCGGGCCCGAACTGGTGCGGCTTGTGGAGGACATGTTCGCGACGATGTACGACGCGCGGGGGGTGGGGCTCGCCGCGAACCAGGTGGGCCGGGGGCTGCGGGTCTTCGTGTACGACTGCCCGGACGACGAGGACGTACGTCATCTCGGCCATGTGGTGAACCCCCGGCTCGTCTCGACCGGGGGGATCGTACTGCGGGGACCCGAGGGTTGTCTGTCGCTGCCCGGGCTGGAGGCGGGGGTGGAGCGGTACGACGAGGCCGTGGTGGAGGGGTTCACGGTGGACGGGGACCGGGTGCGGGTGTCGGGGAGCGGGTTCTTCGCGCGGTGCCTGCAGCACGAGTGCGATCACCTCGAGGGCCGGGTGTATGTGGACCGGCTGTCGGGGTGGCGGCGTTCTCGGGTGTTGCGGAAGGTCGCGAAGGCGTCGTGGGGGGTGTGAGTTCGTCGGCGGGTGCAGGCCGGTGGGGCTTCTCGCGCCCACGCGGCGGAAGCCGCATATCGATGACAGCCCCGCGCCCCTGACCGGGCGCGATGGAACCCTCTAGAAGCCCGGGCCGCCCACCTTGTCGCCCGCCGCCGCCAGGCGGCCCCAGAGGAGGTCCGCGAGGCTGCGGACCAACTCCGCCCTGGTGAGGGGGCGTTCGCCGAGCCACCAGTCGCCCGCGGCGTGCATCATGCCTACGATGCCGTGGCCCCATACACGTGCCAGCTGACGGCTGTCGGGGCCGAGGTCGAGACGGTCCTCGATGACCGTGCCGAGTTCCTCGCCCATGCGCCGCAGGAGGGGGGCCGAGTGCTTGCCGACGTCGAAGCCCTGGTCGCCGGGCTGGCCGCCCTCGGCGGGGTGCATGAGGAAGCGGTACACCTGGGGGCGGGCCTCGATGGCCGCCAGGTAGGTGTCGAGGGTCGCCTCGACACGTTCGCGGCGCTCCGCGGGGGCGTCCAGCGCGGCCCGCAGGGAATCGAGGAGCGCATCGGTGTGCCGCTGGGCGAGGGCGGCGTAGAGTCCGCCCTTGTCGCCGAAGTGGCGGTACAGAATCGGCTTGGTGATGCCGGCTTCGGCGGCGATGGCGTTCATCGACGCTCCGGGGCCGTCGCGGAGCACGACTCGGTCCGCGGCCTCCAGCAGCTCGCGCCGACGGCGGTCGGCGGACCGCTCCTGGTCGGTCCGCTGCGTGGTGTCCATGAGTCTCTCCCCCACATGCTGATGACGGTGACGCATTGCGCAAACTAACACTGATCGGCGTGACCGGATCGAACGGGCTACCGAGCACTGCTCGGGAGTTGACTTTTCCTACCGACCGGTAACAGACTCCAGTTACCGCAGGTAACATCTTAGTGCAGTGCTGGAGGCGCGTCATGGCCGAGTTCACCATGGAACTCAACGACGAACAGCGAGAGGTCCGCGACTGGCTCCACGGATTCGCCGCCGATGTGATCCGCCCCGCGGCCGCCGAGTGGGACGAGCGCGAGGAGACCCCCTGGCCGGTGATCCAGGAGGCCGCCAAGGTCGGCATCTACTCCCTCGACTTCTACGCCCAGCAGTACTTCGATCCGACCGGCCTGGGCATCCCCATGGCCATGGAGGAGCTGTTCTGGGGCGACGCGGGCATCGCCCTGTCCATCGTCGGCACCGGCCTCGCCGCCGTGGGCGTCCTCGCCAACGGCACCGAGGAGCAGATCGGCACCTGGATCCCTCAGATGTACGGTGACGCCAACGATGTCAAGGTCGCCGCGTTCTGCTCCTCCGAGCCGGACGCCGGTTCCGACGTCGCCTCCATGCGCACCCGCGCGGTGTACGACGAGGCCAAGGACGAGTGGGTCCTCAACGGCACCAAGACCTGGGCGACCAACGGCGGTATCGCCAACGTCCACGTCGTGGTCGCCGTCGTCGACCCCGAGCTCGGCTCCAAGGGCCACGCGTCGTTCATCGTCCCGCCGAACACGCCCGGGCTGTCCCAGGGGCAGAAGTTCAAGAAGCACGGCATCCGCGCCTCCCACACCGCCGAGGTCGTCCTGGAGGACGTCCGCGTCCCCGGCTCCTGCCTCCTCGGCGGCAAGGAGAAGCTCGACGAGCGGCTGGCGCGGGCCCGTGAGCGGGCCAAGGCCGGGGGCGAGCGGGTGAAGAACGCGGCGATGGCCACGTTCGAGGCCTCCCGCCCGGCCGTGGGCGCCATGGCCGTGGGCACCGCCCGTGCCGCGTACGAGGTCGCCCTCGACTACGCCAAGACCCGTGAGCAGTTCGGCCGGCCCATTATCGACAACCAGGGCGTCGCCTTCCAGCTCGCGGACATGCGGACCTCCGTCGACGCGGCGCGGCTGCTGGTGTGGCGGGCGTCCTGGATGGCGATCAACGGCAAGCAGTTCACGGCCGCCGAGGGGTCCCAGTCGAAGCTGTTCGCGAGCGAGACGGCGAAGAAGGTGACCGCGCAGGCGATCCAGATCCTCGGCGGCAACGGGTACACACGGGAGTACCCGGTCGAGCGGATGCACCGGGACGCGGCTATCTACACCATCTTCGAGGGTACGAGTGAGGTGCAGCGACTGGTGATCGCCCGGACCCTGTCGGGGATGCCGATCCGGTAGCGCCGGGCGACTCCGTCGGTCGGCTGCGGGTGGTTCGCGGTTGCTCGCGCCCACGCGGCGCAGCCGCATACCGACACGGCCCCGCGCCCCTGAGGGGCGCGGGCTGTTCATCAGCGGTGACGACACGTGACACCCGACAGGAGTGCTCGATGACGCGTACGGCCGGTGAAGTGCTGGAAGCAATGACCGCGCGGCTCGCCCCGGGACCCGATGCCAATCCGCTGCTGCCCCTGATCGCCTCCGGGGCCGCCGATCTCGACACGCTCGCCGTGCTCGCCATGGAGCAGCGGCTGGTGATCGCCGCGGATCTGCTCTCCTTCCGCCACCTGGCCGAGCGGTCGGCGGTCGAGGAGCCGGCTTGCGCTCCCTTCTTCGAGATGCTCGCGGAGGGGGAGGCGGTGGCGGCGGAGCGGCTCGGGGCGCTCGCTCAGGCGGGCGGGGTGGAAGAAGAGAGGGCGGCGGCGTACGAGCCGCTGCCGGGCTGTCAGGCCTACCCGTCGTACGTCGCCCGGCTCGCCCTCGGTGCCGCCCCGGCCGACGTAGTGCTCGCGCTCAGCGCCAACTTCTCGTCCTGGGGCGGCTATTGCGCGACGATCGCGAAGTCCCTCCGCGACCACTACGCCTTCACCGACGAGGCCTGCGGCTTCTTCGACTTCTTCGCCGAGCCGTCCCCGGAACTGGAGGACCGGGCGAGGGCGGCGGTACGGACGGGGACCGACACAGGGCGGATCGACGAAGAGGCGGCCTGCCGATACGGCCGCCTCCTGCAGAGCTACGAATCGATGTTCTGGACCACACTGGCGCGCCCCTGAAAGGGGCGCGGGGAACTGCGCGACAAGCCACGACGTACCCGCAGGCGCGTACGGTCGCGAGGGCTACGGCGCGTGGGCGAAGCGGCCCTAGCCGGAGGCGGCCCCGCTGCTGTGCGCGATGCACGCCACGTCGATCCGGTCCGCGAGCTTCGCCAGCTCGATCGTCAGAGCCGCCACCGTGTCCTCGTCGAGCTCCTCACCCGCCTCCACCAGGTGCAGCCAGCGCCCGCCCACCGTCCGCAGCAGCTTGCTCACATCGGCCGCAGACACCTGCAGGGTCCCGCGGTCGTCGACGATCAGAGGGAGAGTCACTTCGCGGTTCACAACGGGGATGGTAGCCGCGGAACGCTCACGCCCCGTGCCATACGGTGGTGATGTTGCAGAACTCCCGGATTCCGTGTCCGGACAGCTCACGCCCGTATCCCGACCGCTTGACCCCGCCGAACGGGAACGCCGGGTGGGAGGCGGTCATCCCGTTGACGTAGACCGCCCCGGCGTCCAGGTCCCGGACGAAGCGGTCCACCTCGGCGCTGTCCCGGGTCCACACGTTGGAGCTCAGCCCGAAGGGCGTGTCGTTGGCGATCGCGATCGCTTCGTCGAGGTCGGCCACCCGGTACAGCGTGGCGACGGGACCGAAGGTCTCCTCCTGGTGGACGCGCATCTCGGGGGTGATGTCGGCGAGGACGGTCGGCGGGTAGAACCAGCCCGGCCCGTCGGGTCGTTCGGCGCCGCACAGCACGGTGGCCCCGCTCTCCACGGCCTCGTCGACCAGTTCCTCCAGGTCCTCACGTCCCCGCTCGCTGGAGAGCGGGCCGACATCGGTGTCCTCGTCCAGCGGGTCGCCGACCTTCAACGCCTTCATGGCCTCGACGAACCGCTCGGCGAAGGCGTCGTAGACGTCGGCGTGCACGATGAACCGCTTGGCGGCGATGCACGACTGACCGGTGTTCTGCACCCGGGCCGTCACCGCGATCCGGGCCGCCTCCTCGACGTCGGCGGACGGCATCACCACGTACGGGTCGCTGCCGCCCAGTTCCAGGACCGTCTTCTTGACCTCGTCCCCGGCGACGGAGGCGACCGCCCGGCCGGCCGGCTCGCTGCCGGTGAGGGTCGCGGCCTTCACACGAGGGTCGCGCAGGATGTCCTCGACGGCGCCGGAGCCGATGAGCAGGGTCTGGAAGCAGCCCTCGGGGAAGCCCGCCCGGCGGAAGAGGTCCTCCAGGTAGAGCGCGGTCTGCGGGACGTTGGAGGCGTGCTTCAGCAGGCCCACGTTGCCGGCCATCAGGGCGGGCGCGGCGAACCGGATCACCTGCCAGAGCGGGAAGTTCCACGGCATCACGGCGAGCACCGGGCCGAGCGGGCGGTAGCGGACCAGGACCCGGGAGGCGCCCGAGTCCTTCACGTCAGCGGAGGACGGCTCCACGTCGGTGAGCAGCACCTCGGCGTGCTCGGCGTACCAGCGCATCGCCTTCGCGCACTTCGCGGCCTCGGCGCGGGCCTGCTTGACGGGCTTGCCCATCTCCGTGGTCATCGTCCGCGCGACGTCCTCGGCGTCCTCGTCCAGGAGGTCGGCGGCCCGGCGAAGCAGCCGGGCGCGCTCCGCGAAGGAGGTGGTCCGGTAGGTGCGGAAGGTGGCGTCGGCGGTGGCGAGGCGGTGCTCGATCTCCTCCTCGCCCAGGGCGTCGTACGTCTTGAGAGTCTCGCCGTTCGCCGGGTTGACCGTGGCGATGGGCATGCTGGCCTCCTGCGTGGACTGTCCTTCGACCTTCCCGCGCGACGGCGCACGCCGCAACGCGACTCAGTCCGAGTGCTCCAGAAGACGGTCGAGAAACTCCGCCTGTGCCGGGACGATCACGGCCCGGGCCCGTTCGACGGTGAGCCACTCCACGCGGTCCAGCTCCGGGAACTCCTGGAGCCGGCCGGACCTCGGCGGCCACTCCATGCGGAAGGTGCCCGGTACGACGGTGGCCGGGTCGAGGTCCGCCTCGATCGCCCAGGCCGTCACGATCTTGCCGTTCTTCTGCCGCACCTCGCCCAGTGGTACGGCCTCCCCGTCGGGCGGGGCCAGCCCCAGCTCCTCCTGGAACTCCCGGCGGGCCGCGTCCCAGGCGGGCTCGTCCGGTTCGTACTCGCCCTTGGGCACGCTCCACGCCCCCGCGTCCTTCTGCGCGAAGTACGGGCCGCCCATGTGGCCGAGCAGTACCTCGACTCCATGCTCGGTGCGGCGGTGGAGCAGCAGGCCGGCACTGCGCTTGGGGGTGGTCAACGCGTCACCTCGGGATGTGCGGCGAGCAGGGTCTCGACCGTATCGGCTTCGGCGGGGGTCTTGTCCTCGCGATAGCGGATCACGCGGGCGAAACGCAGGGTGACACCGGCCGGGTAGCGGGTGGAGCGCTGCAGGCCGTCGTAGGCGATCTCGACGACGAGTTCGGGGCGTACGGTCACGCCCCAGCCGTGCCGCTCCACGGCCAGCTCCGTCAGCCGTTCGGTCTGCCAGGCCAGCAACGCGTCGGTCATGCCCTTGAAGGTCTTGCCGAGCATGGCGAAGGAGCCGTCGGTGGTGCGGGCGCCGAGATGCAGGTTGGAGAGCCTGCCCGTGCGGCGGCCGTGCCCCCACTCGGCGGCCAGGACCACCAGATCGAGGGTGTGCACGGGCTTGACCTTCAACCAGGAGGCACCGCGCCGCCCCGCGCTGTAGGGGGCGTCGAACGCCTTCAGCACGACGCCCTCGTGACCGCGTTCCAGCGTGGCGGCGAGGAAGCCCTCCGCCTCGGCGAGGTCGTCGGGGCCGTTCACCAGGGTGCGCCGGACGCGCATCGGCTCGGGGACGAGGCGGGCCAGCTCGGCGTGGCGGTCGGTGAGGGGCAGGTCCAGCAGATCCTGGCCGTCGACGGAGAGTGCGTCGAAGAAGACCGGTGAGACGGGTACCTGCTCGGCCACCGTCGCCACGTCCAGCCGGGAGCCGACCCGTCCGGCGGTCTCCTGGAAGGAACGCGGCCGTCCGTCCTCGTCGAACGCGATCACCTCCCCGTCGAGGATGAACCGCTCGCCCCGCAACTCCCGTGCGGCAGCGGTCAGTTCGGGCAGCCGGTCGGTGATGTCGTCCAGCGTGCGGGTGTAGAGGCGTACCTGGTCGCCGTCGCGGTGGACCTGGACGCGGATGCCGTCGAGCTTCTCCTCGACCGCGCACTCGCCCAGCTTCGCCACGGCCTCCGCGACGGAGGACGCGCTGTGCGCCAGCATCGGCTGTACGGGCCGCCCCACGGTCAGCCGGAACCCCTCCAGGGCCGACGCGCCCTTGGCCAGCAGTGCCTGGGCCACGGTCTGGAGCGAGCCGGCCAGCATCACCGCCCGGCGTACGTCGGCGGCGGGCGCCCCGGTGGCGCCGGCCAGCCCCTCCACGGCCAGGGCGTCCAGGGCGCCCTGGCGGACCTCACCGGTGAGCAGACCGAACAGGTAGCGCTGCTCCTCCTCCGTGGCCGCCGCCAGCAACTCGCCGACCAGGCGCCTTCGTTCGGCCTGGGCACCGGTGCCGGCGACCGCGCCGATCACCGTCAGCCGGGCGTCCACCTCGCGGACCGTGAGGGTGGGGGTGGTGGCCGGCAGGATCTGCTGGTCCAGGACCTTCCAGCCGATACCGAGTCTGCCCTGGGGCAGTCGGCCCGCGAGGTAGGGGATGACGATCGGGACGTCCGCGGCGTCGGCGTCCCGGAAGAGTTCGGCGAGCAGGGCGGTCTTGCGGGACCGGGCCGAGGTGGCGGCGATCTCTTGCGACACGCGGGCGAGCCGGGCGAAGAGCATGGAGCCATGGTCCTACGGAGTTGTGCCGGGCGCCTATGGGGGTGGGGGCTGGGGGTGTGTCGGCGGGTGCGGGTGCGGGTGCGTTGTGGCTGGTCGCGTGGTTCCCCGCGCCCCTGGACGGCCCTGTGCCCCCTGGTCGGGCCTGAGGGCCGATCCCGCCGGGCGCGTTTCGCTACAGCTGCGTCGGCGCGTCCAGGTCCTGCATCAACAGGTCTCCGTTGATCGTCGCGCCCGCTCGGTAGCCCGAGGAGGCCGCGTTGATCACCTGTTCCGAGAAGCCCATGGCGTTGCCCACCGCCCAGACTCCCGGGACCGTGGTCTGTCCGGTCGGGTCCACCACGGGGTAGGCGCCGAAGGGGGTCTCCGTCAGGTCGGCGCCCAGTTTTTCCAGCAGGCTGGTCCGGGGGATCGGGCGGGGCGCCGTGAAGAGGACCGCGCGGGGGTGGGTCGTGCCGTCCGTGAGGCGGACGGCGGTCAGGCGGTCGGCCTCGACGACCAGGGTCTCGACCTGCCCCGGGACCACGGAGACCCCGGCTGCCGCGAGACGGCGCAGGTCGTCGTCGGAGAGGTCGGATTCGGGGACCGTGTGCAGGAACAGGGTCACGTCCTTGGACCACTGGGAGACCATCAGGGCCTGGTGGACGCTCAGCGGGGTCGTCGCGAGGACACCGAAGGGCTGGTCGCGGACCTCCCAGCCGTGGCAGTAGGGGCAGTGGAGCACGTCCCGGCCGAAGCGTTCGGCGACGTCGGGGACGGCCGGGAGTTCGTCCTTCAGCCCCGTGGCGACGACCAGGCGCCGGGCGCGCACGGTCCGGCCGTCCGCGAGGGCGACGGTGAAGGTCCGGCCGTCGTCGTCCCGCGTCACGTCGGCCGCCCGGCCCCGGACCAGTGCCACGCCGTAGCGGGCGATCTCCTCCCGGCCGACGGCCAGGAACTTTGCCGGGGACATCCCGTCCCGCGACAGGAAGCCCTGCATGTGCGCGGCGGGTGCGTTGCGGGGCTCGCCCGCGTCGACGACCAGGGTGCGGCGCCGGGCCCGGCCCAGGACCAGGGCGGCGGAGAGCCCCGCCGCACCGCCGCCGATGACGATCACTTCGTACTGCTCGGTCATGTCGTACTGCTCGGTCATGGTGACCACCTCCACGACCGACGGTCGCGCGAGCGCTGCCGCATTGACAAATGTCTTTGCCGAAACTGCAATGAAGGGATGAGCGGTACGAGTGACACGAACGAGGGTGCGAGCGGCACGGACGAGGTGCTCGCCGGAGTCGGGCCGCGGCTGCGGCGGATCCGGAAGGAGCGGGAGGCGACGCTCGCGGGACTGTCGGAGGCGACCGGCATCTCGGTGAGCACGCTGTCCCGGCTGGAGTCGGGGCTGCGCAAGCCCAGCCTGGAGTTGCTGCTGCCGATCGCGCGGGCCCACCAGGTGCCGCTGGACGAGCTGATCGGGGAGCCGCCGGTCGGGGATCCCCGGGTGCGGTCCAAGCCGATCCAGCGGCACGGGCGGACGTACTGGCCGCTCACCCGGCAGCCGGGCGGCCTCCAGGCCTTCAAGGTGCGTGTCGAGCCCCAGGGGCGACAGGAACCGGAACCGCGCACCCATGAGGGCTACGAGTGGCTGTATGTGATGTCCGGCAAGCTGCGGGTCGTGCTCGGTGAGCACGATGTGGTGATGGTCGCCGGGGAGGCCGCCGAGTTCGACACCCGGGTCCCGCATTGGTTCGGCGCGGCGGGGGATGAGCCGGTGGAGTTCCTCAGTCTGTTCGGGCCGCAGGGGGAGCGCATGCACGTCCGGGCCAGGCCCGCACGGTCGTGACGCACGCTACTGCGCCCGGACTGTTCCCCGGAGGGCAAGCGACCGCTTAGTATGCATGCGGCAGTCGGCCCCGGGGGCCGACGAAGCAGTCCGGAGAAGTCCGTGGAGGCACCGCATGCAGGCATGGCAAGTGCACGAGAACGGCGAGCCGAGCGAGGTGATGCGGCTCCACGACGTGGAGCGGCCCACGCCCGGTGACGGCCAGATCCTGCTGAAGGTGCGCGCCGCGAACATCAACTTCCCCGACGTACTGATGTGCCGGGGGCACTACCAGGTCCGGCCGCCGCTGCCGTTCACGCCGGGCGTGGAGATCTGCGGGGAGACGGAGGACGGACGCCGGGTCCTCGCCAATCCGGCGCTGCCGTACGGCGGCCTCGCCGAGTACGCGGTCGCCGACGCCGCCGCCCTGCTGCCCGCACCCGACTCGCTCGACGACGCCGAGGCCTCGGCCCTGCACATCGGCTACCAGACGGGCTGGTTCGGCCTCCACCGCCGGGCCCGCCTCGAAGCGGGGGAGACCCTCCTCGTCCACGCTGCCGCCGGAGGGGTCGGCAGCGCGGCGGTGCAACTCGGCAAGGCGGCGGGCGCGACGGTCATCGGTGTCGTGGGCGGCGCCGACAAGGCCGTGGTGGCCCGCGAGCTGGGCTGCGACGTGGTGATCGACCGGCGCAGCGAGGACGTCGTCTCCGCCGTGAAGGAAGCCACCGGAGGCCGGGGCGCGGACGTCATCTACGACCCCGTGGGCGGCGAGGCCTACACCCAGTCGACCAAGGTCGTCGCCTTCGAGGGACGCATCGTGGTCGTCGGCTTCGCGAGCGGGACGATCCCGAGTCCCGGTCTCAACCACGCCCTCGTCAAGAACTACTCGATCCTCGGGCTGCACTGGGGCCTGTACAACACCAAGAACCCGAAGCTGGTCCAGCACTGCCACGAGCAGCTCACCGAGCTGGCGGCCCGGGGCGTCGTCAAGCCGCTGGTGAGCGAGCGCGCACCGCTCGACGGGGCCGCGGCCGCCGTGCAGCGCGTCGCCGACGGCGTGACCACCGGCCGGGTCGTCGTGGTGCCCTCGCTGGAGAACGGAGCCGCCGCATGACCGACGCGAGTGACCTCAGGCGCCGCACCGCCGAGTTGCTGGCCGCGTACCCGCCCGCCACCACCGACCGCCTGGACTTCCTGCGTGCCCGCTTCGACGCCGGACTCGCCTGGGTGCACTACCCCGAGGGCCTCGGCGGCCTCGGCGCACCCCGCTCCCTCCAGGCCGTGGTGGACGCCGACCTGGAGGCGGAGGGCGCCCCCGACAACGATCCGCGCCGTATCGGCATCGGCCTCGGCATGGCCGCGCCGACGATCCTCGCCTACGGCACGCAGGAGCAGAAGCGGCGGTACCTGCGGCCGCTGTGGACGGGGGAGGAGGTCTGGTGCCAGCTCTTCAGCGAGCCCGGCGCCGGGTCCGACCTCGCCGCGCTCGGCACCCGGGCCGTCCGCGAGGGCGACGGCGACTGGGCGGTCAACGGGCAGAAGGTGTGGACGTCCAGCGCCCACGTCGCCCGCTGGGCCATCCTCATCGCCCGCACCGACCCGGACGTGCCCAAGCACCGGGGCATCACCTACTTCATCTGCGACATGACCGACCCCGGCATCGAGGTCAGGCCCCTGCGGCAGGTCACCGGCGAGGCCGAGTTCAACGAGGTGTTCATCACCGACGTCCGCATCCCGGACGCGCGCCGCCTCGGCGAGATCGGCGACGGCTGGAAGGTCGCGCAGACCACCCTCAACAACGAGCGCGTCGCCATCGGCGGCATGCGGCTGCCCCGCGAGGGCGGCATGATCGGCCCGGTCGCCAGGACCTGGCGCGAACGCCCGGAACTGCGCACCCACGACCTCCACCAGCGGCTGCTCAAGCTCTGGGTCGAGTCCGAGGCCGCCCGCCTCACCGCCGAACGGCTGCGCCAGCAGCTCGTCGCGGGCCAGCCCGGCCCCGAGGGCGCCGGCATGAAGCTCGCCTTCGCCCGCCTCAACCAGGAGATCAGCGGCCTCGAGGTCGAACTCCGGGGCGAGGAGGGCCTGTTGTACGACGACTGGACCATGCGCCGCCCCGAGCTGGTCGACTTCGTCGGCCGGGACGCCGGCTACCGCTACCTCCGTTCCAAGGGCAACAGCATCGAGGGCGGGACCACCGAGGTCCTGCTGAACATCGTCGCCGAGCGCGTCCTGGGCCTGCCCGGCGAACCGCGCACCGACAAGGACGTCGCGTGGAAGGACCTGTCCCGATGACGACACCGAGCGCACAGCCCGACCTCCTGTACTCGGAGGACGAAGAAGCACTCCGGGCGGCCGTCCGTGACCTGCTGAGCGACCACTGCGACGCGGCCGGCGTCATCGCCCGCGTCGAGTCGGACGCCCCGCACGACCGTGAACTGTGGAAACTGCTCGCCGACGGCATGGGCCTCGCCGGGCTGCTCGTCCCCGAGGACCTCGGCGGACAGGGCGCCACGCACCGCGAAGCCGCCGTCGTCCTGGAGGAGTTGGGGCGGTCCGTCGCCCCCGTGCCGTACCTCACCAGCGCCGTCGTCGCCACCGAGGCGCTGCTGGCCGCCGACGCCCGCGACCTGCTCGGCGAACTGGCGTCGGGGCGGCGGATCGGCGTCCTGGCGGTCGCCCTGAACGTCTCCGCCGACAGCGCCTACCAGGTCGTACGGTACGAAGGCGGCGCCCTGCACGGGCGGCTGACCGGCATCGCGGACGCGGCCGTCGCCGACGTGCTGCTGGTGCCCGCCGACGACGGGGGCCTCTACGCGGTCGACGCCACCGCCGCGACCGTCACCCCGCAGGTGTCGCTGGACCTGACCCGGCCGGTGGCCGAGGTGACCCTCGACGGTGCGCCGGGCCGCCTCCTCGGGGACGCCCAGCCCGCCGTACGCCGCGCCCTGCGGGCCGGGGCCGGTCTCCTCGCCTCCGAGCAACTCGGCCTCGCCGAATGGACGTTGACCGAGACGGTCCGCTACCTCAAGGACCGCAAGCAGTTCAACCGGCCCGTCGGCGGCTTCCAGGCGCTCAAGCACCGCCTCGCGCAGCTGTGGCTGGAGGTCGTCAACCTGCGGGCCACCGCCCGGAACGCGGCCGACCAGCTCGCCACCGCGGGCGACGACGCCGACCTCGCCGTGGCCGTCGCCCAGGCCTTTGCGGCACCCGTGGCCGTCCACGCGGCCGAGGAGGCGCTGCAACTGCACGGCGGGATCGGCATGACCTGGGAACACCCGGTCCACCTGTACCTGAAGCGGGCGAAGGCCGACTCGATCGCGTACGGCACCGCGGGCGCCCACCGGGCGGCCCTGGCCGAACTGGTCGACCTCCAAGCCCCCTGACGTACAACGCAAGAAGAGCGCGGAAAGCCCGTCCCACCTGGGGCGGGCTTCTCCGTGCATGCTCCGCGGCCCGGTGAACACGGGTGAACGCATGACGGCGGTCCGGCCAACTCCCCGCACAGACCTGCTCATCGGCCCCTTCCGGCTCGCATACTCGCTGGGTCCGCAACCGGCCCACCCGGGAGGCAGAGCATGGACCTCACCACCCGCCGCAGAGCCCTCACCACCCTCGGCGCCGCCCTCACCGGCGCCGTCGCCCTGCCCGCCGCGAGCGCGTCGGCCGGCGAACAGAAGCACCGGCCGCGCCCGTTGTGGCGGGCCCACGCGCACAACGACTACGAGCACCCGCGGCCCCTCCTCGACGCCCTCGACCATCGCTTCGGCAGCGTCGAGGCCGACATCTTCCTCGTCGGCGACCAGCTCCTCGTCGCCCACGATCCCGCCGACCTCGACCCCGCCCGCACCCTCGAAGCCCTCTACCTGGAGCCGCTCGCCGCACGGGTGCGTGCCAACCGGGGCTCGGTCTACCGGGGGTACCGCAGGCCGCTGCACCTGCTCATCGACATCAAGACCGAGGGCTCGTCCACGTACCTCGAACTCGACCGCCGTCTGCGGCGCCACCGGCACCTGTTCACCACGTACGCCCACGGTCGGGTCCGTCAGGGCGCGGTCACGGCCGTGATCTCCGGGGACCGGGCCGCCCGGGTGCCCATGGAGACGCAGACGGTGCGGCGCGCCTTCTACGACGGGCGGCTCGCCGACCTCGTGTCCACGACGCCCGCGCCCGCCTCCTTCATCCCGCTGATCTCCGACAACTGGCTGCTCAACTTCACCTGGCAGGGCGTGGGTCCGTTCCCGGGAGCCGAGCGCGAAGGGCTCCGGCAGATCGTCTCGACGGCGCACGGGCGCGGGCAGCGGGTGAGGTTCTGGGCGACGCCCGACGTGGCGGGGCCGGCGAGGGACGCGCTGTGGGGCGAACTGCTCGCGGCCGGCGTCGACCTCATCAACACGGACGATCTCGCGGGCCTCGAAGCGTTCCTGGACGCCCGCCAGGCGGCGTAGGCGCGACGAGCCGCGACAAACGCCGACGCGGTCGACACCACTCGTTCGGCGGACGGCTCCGCCGCACGGGCGAACCCTCCGCTGCGCCACACTTGCGGCCGAATGCCGCGAAATGGGCGTGGCGGAGGAGGTTGACGATGGCCGTTTCCATCTCGGTGGTGGTGTTGCTCGCGATCCTGACGGTGGTCTTCATGCGCAACGGCGCGCTGAAGTTCTCGCACGCCGCGGTCTGCGTGCTGCTGGGGTTCTCCATGGCGAGCACGAGTCTGGCGCCGACGATCCACGACGGCCTCACGGCCACGGCGGACATCGTGAGCGGCGTGAAGCCGTGAGGCTCACGCCTTGGTGAACACGCCGATGCCGTTCGGGACGGCCCGCTCGGCGCCGTCGCTGGGGTGGTTGCGGACGGTGACCGTCGTCGTTCCCGGGGCGCGGGCCACGAGCGTGGAGGAACCGCCGCCGTCCAGGCTGAACGCGTCGACCGCGCCCAACCCCCGCATCGTGTCGGCGACTTCCGCGATGGTCAGCCCGGTGCGGTAGGCCGGCGCACCGTCCAGGGAGAGCAGCAGCAGGCGGCGGCCCCCGTCGGCGACGCCCGCGGCCGTGCGGACCGCCGAGGTCGTGGCGTCGAGGCCGGGCAGCGGCAGGCCGCCCCGCAGGACCGGGTAACCGCCGAGCGCGAAGGCGTACGGCGTGCCCGTCGAGGAGACGAGGAGGTGCCGTACGTCCACCGCGTCACCGGGCGCGAGCTTGCGCAGCTGCTGCGCGCCCGCCTCGCGTCCGACCAGGACGGTCGCGCCGACGGCGATCGCCCCGCTGCCGGGGGTGCCCGCCGTACCGACCACGCGGCCGTCCTCCACCAGCACCTCGTGCGTGTCGGTGCTGCACGGCGCGGCCCGGTCGGTGTCGGTGCCGCAGACCGCGCGCATCCGGGAGACGCTGCCCCAGTCCGAAGTGAACGCGCCCACGGAGCCGACCGGCAGGGCGTACTGGTTGAGGCCGCGCAGCGGGAGATCGCCCTCGGCGGTGGTGACGGAACCGTCGAGGGCGATGCTGTCGAGGCGGGCCGTACCGTCGGCGGTGACGCCCAGCACGTCCGTGGTGCCGGTGCCCGGCGGCAGGGCCGGACCGAAGCGCTGCCCCTTCGGCACGGCGGCCTTGAGCGCGTGCCCGGCGGCGATCGCGGGGCCGACCGGCGCCCCGGTGGCCGCCACACCGGGGTGCTGGGTCTCGGTGATGTTGAAGAAGTCGCCGTTGACCCCGGCCACGGCGCCCGCCGCGGTGGCGAGTCGGGACACCGTCGCGCGCGAGGCCACCTTCCCCGGGTACAGCAGCCCGACGCCCACCCGGGGATTGCTCAGGTCGACCGTCAGCACATGGGCGTGCGTCAGGCCCTTGGCCGCCCGGATGTCGAACTGGCTGTACTCCACGCCCGGTGCCACGGCGACGGCCCTGGGCGCGCCACTGGCCGGTGCCGCCCCCACGAGGGCCGCCCCGGCCAGTACGCTCCACGCCGAGAGAACCGTCAGTACCGTTCTGAACCGTCGAGCACGACGTGTCACGGTGCCCCCTGATGTCTCGTCAAATGTCCCAGGACTCAGGGGAAGTGCACCAGACGACTACCGGCCGGGCGGGGGCTCTGCCTCGACGACGCGGGAACGGATGAGAAAACGCACCCCTTCGGGTGCCTCCAGGGAGAACCCGCTGCCCCGCCCCGGCACGACGTCCACGATGAGCCGGGTGTGACTCCACACCTCGTACTGGCCGCGGGACATCCAGAACCCCACCGCCTCGTCGACCCCGTCGACGGTCAGCTCCGCGAGGAGGACGTCCGAGTTCCCCGTACGGAACTCGCCGTCGGGGTAGCACATGGGGGCGCTGCCGTCGCAGCAGCCGCCCGACTGGTGGAACATCAACGGGCCGTGGGCCACCCGCAGTCGCCGGACGAGCTCGGCGGCCGCGGGGGTCAGTTCTACGCGCGGGACGACATCCATGCGCGCAGTGAACGCCTCGCCAGGTTGCGAGGACGTTGCGTGTCCCTCAGCTCATTGAGGCCCGTGAGGCCCGTGAGCCGCCGGCTGCCGTCGATCGGTGTGAATTCCGGTCGGAGGAACGGAACTTCCGACCGGAGGCGACAATGGCCGAGAATCGACCCTCGGGCCGGGAATGGAACGGTGCAATCCACTCGGGTCGCGGTCGCGGCGGCCGTTGACACGTGTGTGCAGGTCAGGGTGGGGCTGTCACAGCAATACATCGATTTCGATGTTCACTTGACTACCGGGCGTCACACGCGATTGGCTCCGCCCAGCGAAAGTCGGCCAGTCATCGCACGTCATCGCGGTGATGGCGGCGACTCAGCTCTCCCCAGACGTCCCACCCCGGTCGCACAGCGAGGTGCCGCGCCCCCATGAACCCACCCTCCGCGCCCCACAGAATCCGCACGGCGTTCCGTGCCACGGCGCTCACCGCGGCCGTCTGTCTGACCGTCGCCGGCTGCTCGGTGTTCGGCGGCTCACAGGCGGATTCGGACACGGGCGCGTCGGGACCCTCGGGCGGGATGAAGATCGCGCTGATCACGCACAGCGCCGAGGGGGACGCCTTCTGGGACCTGGTCCGCAAGGGCGCGGAGGTCGCGGCGGCGAAGGACGGTGTCGAGCTGACCTTCGTCAGCGACCCCGACCCCGCCGGCCAGGCGAAGCTGGTGCGGGACGCGATCGCCGACAAGGTCGACGGCATCGCGGTGACCCTCGCCAAGCCGGCGGCGATGCGCGGCGCGGTCGCCGAGGCCCGCGCCGCCGGGATACCCGTGGTGGGCCTCAACTCCGGTATCGACGCCTGGCAGGCCCATGGGCTGCTGGCCTTCTACGGCCAGGACGAGAGTGTCGCCGGCCGGGCCCTCGGCGACGAACTCGACGCCCGCGCCGCCAAGCACGCGCTGTGCGTCATCCACGAGCGTGGCAACGTCGCCATGGAAGCCCGCTGCGCCGGTGTGCGCAAGACCTTCGCCGGGCAGAGCGAGAACCTCTATGTCGACGGCACCGACATGGACTCGGTGACCGACTCCATCGCCGCGAGGCTTCGCCAGGACCGCACCATCGACGAGGTCGTGACCCTCGGCGCCCAGTTCGCGCTCGCCGCCGTGGACTCCGTGGACGACGCCGGCAGCAAGGCCCAGGTCGCCACCTTCGACCTCAACAAGGACCTGGTCGAGGCGGTCAAGGACGGTGACGTCCAGTTCGCGGTGGACCAGCAGCCCTACCTCCAGGGCTATCTCGCCGTCGACGGCCTCTGGCTCCACCGGACCAACGGCAACGTCAGTGGCGGCGGAGTCGAGCCCGTCCTCACCGGACCGGCGTTCGTCACCAAGAAGAACATCGCCGGCATCGCCGAGTTCGCGGCGAACGGCACCCGTTGACACCGGCAAACGGAACCTTCCGTTCGGACATGACCGACGCCCCGAAACCAAGCATCCGGAACGGTCGTGTAACGGCGACCCCAAACTTACGGCCACCCCTGCGACGTGCGTTCACTTGTGCGGATAACATCCTCCGCATCCCCAGTGCGCCGTACTGACAGGTGTCGACCCACCACCCGCGGACCCCTGTCGCCCTCGCTTCCGATCCCTTCCGCTCCCCGCCAACCGCCCAAGGACGACGATGCCCCCACGGACCGGCGCCCGGCGCCGTCTCGGCTCCATACGTCTCTCGCTGATCCTCCTGGCTCTGATCCCCAGCGTCACGCTGGCCGTGAGCTGGGGTGTGACGACGACCCAGATGTTCTCGGAGGGCCTGCGGCTGCGGACGCAGACCGGACTGAGCAAGTCGACCGGCGCGATGGGCACCGACGCGACCCTCGCCCTGCAACGCGAGCGCGTCCTGTCGGCCGCCTACATGGGGGCCCCGGGCAGCTCCAGGGACGCCTTGGAACAGCAACGCCGGGAGACCGACCGGGCGGTCGCCAGACTCGACCGTCGCGCCGGCGAGATCGAGGACGCCCCCGCCCGCATCGGCGATCAGCTGTACGCGGTCATGGGCGCGTCGAACAGCCTGGAGTACTACCGCGACCAGGTGGACAACCCCACCGACATCACGCCCGAGCAGATCCTGGACCACTACAGCTCGATCATCGACGGCCAGATCCACGCCTTCCAGGCGCTCTCCCAGGTCGACGACGGAGACCTCACCTCGCAGGCCGGTCCGCTCGTCACCCTGGCGCAGGCCGCGGAACTGGTCTCCCAGGAGGACGCGATCCTCACCCTCAACTGGTCCTCGGGCCGGTTCGACGAGCCGACCCGGGAGCGCTTCGCCCAGGTGGTCAGCGCCCGCCGCTGGCTCGTCGACAACCAGCTCGTCCCCTCGCTGGACGGTGAGGTGAAGAGCTATGTCGAGCGGATCGTCCAGGGCCCGGACTGGCAGCGGCTCCAAGCCGTGGAGGACCAGGTCCTCGCGGCCCGCACCACGGGCACCGGTGGCGCGCGGAAGACCGTACTGCCGGACGCCAAGGCCGGCTGGAACGCCTCGATGGCGAAACTCTCCGTCCAGTACGAGGAGTTGATCCGCAGCCAGACACAGGCACTGCTGGACCGCAGTGGCGAGGAGGCGCGCGGGCTGCTGATCACGGCCGGTTCACTGAGCGCCGGCGGGCTGGGCGCGCTGCTGCTGTGCGTCGTGATGTCCTGGCGCATCACCCGTTCCCTGTCCCGGCGGCTGACCGGCCTGCGCACGGCCACCCTCAGCCTCGCCGAGCACCGGCTGCCCGACGTCGTCGCCCGCCTCGACCGCGGCGAGAAGGTCGACGTGGACGAGGCCGCCGCGCCCCTCGACTACGGCACCGACGAACTCGGCCAGGTCGCCAAGGCGTTCAACGCCGCCCAGCGCACCGCCGTGCACACCGCCGTGGAACTCGCCGACACCCGGCGCGGTTTCCAGCGCGTCATCCTCGGCATCGCCCGGCAGAGCCAGAACCTGGTCAACCTCCAGCTCTCCAAGCTCGACAAGCTGGAGCGCCAGCACCAGGACCCGGAGATCCTCAAGGGCCTGTACGAACTGGACTCCACCGCGAGCCAGTTGCGCCGCTACGAGGAGAACCTGGTCATCATCAGCGGCGAGCGCCCCGGCCGCAGCTGGACCGAACCGGTCGCGCTGATCGACATCCTGCGCAGCGCCGTCGGCGAGGTCGCCCAGTACCAGCGGGTGGAGGTGCACACCGACGACGAGGTGTGGATCGCCCCGCCCGCCGTGGCCGACGTCATCCACCTCCTCGCCGAACTCATCGACAACGCCACCTCCTACTCGCCCGCGCCCAGCCCGGTCGGCGTCCGCGCCGCGGTCGTCGCCAAGGGCCTCGCGCTCGAAGTGGAGGACCGGGGGCTCGGCATGTCCGAGGAGGACTACGCCGCGTTCAACGCCCAGCTGGCGGTGCCCCCGCAGTTCGACGTGGTCGCCCTCGCCGACGACCTCCGGCTCGGCATGTTCGTCATCGCCCGGCTCGCCAACCGGCACGGCATCACCGTCACCCTGCGCGCCTCGCCGTACGGCGGCACCACCGCGATCGTGCTGATCCCGGACGAGATCGTGGTGCGCGAGGCCCCGGCCCCCGACGAGGACGGCACCGACCCGGTCGAACCGCCGTCCCGTACCTCGCTGGCGGCGGCCCGGGTCGCCGCCGCCACGGCGGAGCCCCGTCCCGAAGCGGTACGGCAGGACACGGACCGTACGCCGGAGGATCGATCCGCCACGCACGCGCGGGCCGGCGACACCCCCGAGGAGGCGAACGGGACACGGCCGGCCCCCACGGGCAAGCCCCGGGCCGGAAAGAAGAGCGGCCTGATGCCGTTGCCCCGCCGGATACCGCAGACCAGTCTGGCGGCGGAGCTGAAGGAGGAGGCGGGGCCCTGCCCGGACGACGACGCCGACGACTTCACCGCCGAGCGGGCCGCCTCCTCGCTCGCCGGGTTCCAGCGCGGAACGCTCCAGGCACGTGACGACGAGACGGAACCGGATCTCCCAGCAGGGGAGGACATCCCATCCGAAGACCCAGGAGACCGAGTCCCCGCCACCGGCACCTGACGTCCCCACGACTTCCTCCCCGCAGACCGCTCATTGAAGGACACACAGATGACACGCCCCATCCCCGCCACCCACAGCCAGCTCGACCAGCTGCTCACCGGACTGGTGGACCGGGTCGCCGAGGTCGACCACGCCGTCGTGCTCTCCGAGGACGGACTGGTCGTCAGCAAGTCCACCGCGTTCCTGCGCGACGACGCCGAACGGCTGGCGGCGACCGCGTCCGGCCTGATGAGCCTCAGCAAGGGCGTCAGCATGGACTTCCGCGGCGGCCCCGTCCGCCAGTTGCTCATCGAGATGGGCAACGCCTTCCTGATCCTCACCAACGCCGGACCCGGCGCCAACCTCGCCGTGCTGACCCGGCAGGGCGCCGACGTCGGCGTGGTCGCGTACCAGATGAACATGCTGGTGAAGAAGATCGGCGAGCACCTCAGCGCGGCTCCGCGCGCCGGTGTCGTCGCGGCCGACAGCGGCGAGTGAGGTGAACGGAGGCGACGCGGCGGGCCGGCTGGTTCGCCCGTTCACCCTGACGGGCGGCCGGACCCGGCCCGCCCGCGGCGACTTCACCCTCATCACCATGGTGACGGCCGTGGACCCGCAGCCGGCCGGGGGCACCCGGCCGCAGCCGGAGCACACGCGGATCGTCAAGCTGTGCGCGAAGCCGATCGTGGTGGCGGAGCTGGCCAGCAAGCTCGACCTCCCGGTCAGTGTGGTCGCCATCATGCTCTGCGACCTGCTGGAGGCGGGCCGGATCAGTGTCCGCCAGCCACGGCTGATCGCCCGCGCCCCCGACCTGGACCTGCTGAAGAAAGTGAGGGACGGCCTTGGCCGGCTCTGACCCCACCGCACAGGGCACCGCGGCACCCGACACGGTGAAGATCCTCATCGCCGGAGGCTTCGGCGTCGGAAAGACGACCATGGTCGGGTCGGTCAGCGAGATCGTCCCGCTGCGCACCGAGGAACCCCTCACCACCGCCGGGCTCGGGGTCGACGACCTCGACGGCATCCCCGAGAAGAACGCCACCACGGTGGCCCTCGACTTCGGCCGGATCAGCATCGGCCAGGACCTGGTGCTCTATCTCTTCGGCACGCCCGGACAGCAGCGGTTCTGGTTCATGTGGAACGACCTCGCGATCGGTGCCCTCGGTGCGGTCGTCCTCATCGACGTACGCCGCCCCGAGTCCAGTTTCGCCGCGATCGACTTCTTCGAACGCCGCAAGATCCCCTTCGTCGTCGGCGTCAACGGCTTCTACGGCGAGCACCCCTACGAGCCCGACGACATCCGCGAGTCCCTGGCCCTGCCCGAGAACACCCCGGTCCTCCTCTTCGACGCCCGCGAACGCGCCTCGTCCCGCGACGTCCTGATAGCCCTCCTGGACCGACTGATCGCGGCGTCGGCCCGCTGACGCCCCGGACGGGCCACGGAGGAGCGCGGGAGCGCCCCTGGGGCGCCCTAGGGACGGACCTCCTCGCGCACCATCCCGGCCACGTGCTCGGTGATGGTGTCGAGGATGTCCGTCCACGCCGCGTCGTCGCCCAGGACCAGGAAGTTCAGGGTGAGGCCGTCGGTCATGGCGGCGAGGTAGCGGGCCAGAACCGGGACGGGAACCGACAGTTCGAATCGCATGGACAGCCGCAGCTGCTCGATGAGGTCGGCGTAGGTGTCCTGGTACATCTCGTACTGCCGCCGGGCCAGGTGTTCGAAACCCGGCTCGCGCAGGGCGTACTGGGTGAGCTCGTAGGTCAGCATGTGCTCGCCCGGGTGGGCGGAGACATGGTCCCAGTAGGCCTGGAAACCGGCCCGCACGGTCTCCTTGAGGGTGTCCCGGGGCCGGATCGCCTCCCGGACGAGGGTGACGTAGTGCCCGGTGATGGTGGTGATCACGGACTCGATCAGTTCCTGCTTCGACTCGAAGCAGTAGTGGAAGACGCTCAGTGACACGCCCGCCTCGGCCGCGATGGACCGGGTCGTCGTCCTGGGGACGCCGTCCCGGGTCATCGCGCGGATCGCGGCCTCGGTGAGCTGTCTGCGCCGCTCGGCCGACGGCAGGCGTGCCATGCGCGTTCCTCATTTCCCCCGTGGTGCGCGATCAGCCGCTGTAGACGCCTACCTCGTAGAGGGAGTAGCCCCAGTCGGTGCCGCGGTCGGTCCCCAGCATTCGAACATATCTGGCCGGCACGGCGGTGAACCCGGCCGTGTCCAGACCACCGTCGCCGGAGGTCGTGGACCATACGGTCTTCCAGGTCGAGCCGTCGGTGGAGACGTCGATCCGGTACGCCTTGCCGTAGGCCCGCTCCCAGTCCAGCGTGACCTTCTTGATCACGCGCGAGGAGCCGAGGTCGAGCTGCAGCCACTGGCTGTCGCTCCAGTCGCTCGCCCAGCGGGTGGAGCCGTCGCCGTCCACCGCCCGGCCGGGCTGGTAGCTGGTGAAGGGGTTCGACTCGGACGAACTGGCCGTCGCCGACGCACCCTTGGCGAGGTTCACGCCCGCCTGGTGGGCCTCGGAGGCACCCCAGGTGCCGAGGTAGGACTCGGCGCCCTTGAAGAGATCGTCCACCACGCCCTGGCTGCCGACCAGCCGGATGTCCTCGATCCAGTCGGGGACCATGCCCACATGGGCGGCACCGTCGGTGTTGTAGTTCCAGGTGCGCTGACCCGTGGTCTGCCTGTCGATCGTCGAACCGCCGTCGACGCTCTTGAAGGGGTACGTCACCGGGTTGGAGGTGTTCGCGCCGCGCGGGGCGGGGTGGTCACCGATGCCGTTGAAGTCCGTACCGAAGCCGTAGCCCACGTCGTACTTGGCCCGCAGCGCGTCGGTGCGCTTCGCCTCCTCGCTGAACTCCGCCGACCCGTGCATGTACTGGGCGACGAAACCGCCGAGGGAGTAGACCCGCTCCGTCCAGTTGAGGTCCATCCAGCTGTGCGAGGACAGCACGCCCGGGTAGGACGCGGCCTCGAACATGTCCAGCACCTGGCCGGTGGCCTTGACGCTCATGTGGTCGATCTCGAGCATCATCTTGCGCTTCATCATGCCCTGCACGGCGTACTCACCGAGATCGGTCAGCCCCCGTACGTTGCACTGCGCGTTCTCGTCGTACTCCGGCACCTCGGTGCCCGCCGGCAGGTCCTCCTCGGCCTCCGTCGAAGCCCCGCCGATCGGGTTGTCCTTCTGCGGGCCCTTGCACTTCTCCGTCTGCCAGAACGTGCCGGTCGACAGGAACTGCCCGACGTTGATGGCCGTACCGAGCCCGTGCTCGTCGAAGCGGACGCCGCACAGCGCGTTGTCGAACTTGTGGCACAGGAACATGCTGCGCACACCCAGGTCGTACAGCTCGTCGAGGCCCTCGTCGATGTCCTCCTTGCTGCACTGGGGGATGTCGAGGATCTGCTTGCAGCCGAACGGCTCGGAGGTCTCCACGCCCAGGACGACGGCGAGTTTGCCCTGCTTGATCACCTCACGGGCCTGCGCGCTGTCGGTGACGATCCGGAACCAGCCCTTGCCGGTGCCGCCGTACTGCGCGTCGATGTACGCCTGGAGGTCGTACGTCAGCTTCGCCTGGAGCCGGATCGAGGTCATCTCGTCGCAGCTGCGGTCCTTGAACGGGTAGACCGAGCAGATCATCCCGTTGGTGACCAGGTCGTTGACCAGCACCCGCTGACCGCCGCGCCAGGCGCGCTCGATCCAGGCGTAGTAGTTGGCCTGGTGGGTCATCGAGTCGTACGCCGGCCAGTCCTTGAACGTCGGGTAGCCGACCGGGTCGTGCCTGCCGTCGCCGCCGTGGGTGATGTAGTCGAAGATCGCGAGGGAGCCGTCCGGGTAGTGCTCGGGACAGTCCTTCAGCGCGTCCGCGATGCCGGACGTCGAGAACACCTTGCCGCAGATGAGCCGGCCGCCGAACGCCTCGTTGGAGAACAGGTGGTTGTGCGCGTCGACGAACCCGCGCACGTCACCCGCCGCGTCGGTGCCCTTGAACGGCTCGCCCGTGACGTTGATCTGGGAGTCGGGCGACGGCCGCGAGGTGGGCAGCCACCATTCGCCGGTGGCGGCCGAACTCGACGACGGGCTGAGCAGCATGCCCATCGTGGTCAGGAACAGCGCCAGCACCATGAGGGGTCTGCGGCTGCGATGGGCGCGTGGAGTCCTGGTCATACTCACGTCCTCGGTCGGGGGTGCGCGGTCGATCGGCCAGACCGTTTCCGGGACATGGTGAACACCCACGACGCCTCAGGCCTGCCCGGGCGCGTTTGTCATGGCTGGCACAAGCGATGTGACGAGAATCGCCACTGTGGTGATCCGAGTCAATAGTCCGGGACGGTTGACCTGGAGGCGCCCTCGATCCCACGACGGGGTGACGCTTCGTCGAATTCCGGTACGGGGGTGGGGGGTTCGCGTGGCCCAGTCACGCCATACGTGCCGATCCCGCAGAGGGCGACACGCCCTCCCGGGACCTTCGGGCAGCGTTTCGGTCTTGACGCCCCCACGGTTCTCGACAGCCGCCGACAGCGGCTCTCTGTAGGGAGGTTGAAGGGTAATCAGGTGCTGCCTGGCGTCTCGGAGGGCCTTGCCGGCTTCTTTCGTCTCCGCCACCCGGTTCAGGTCCGCCGCTCGGCGACACCAGCCGCGCTGTTCGTCGACCGACGCGGCCACGGCACCCTCGTCGAGGGCGAGTTCGGCCGTGCGGCCAGCCTCGGATCGAGTCGGGCCTGGTGGAACTGGCCCGCCTCGTGCGGGCGGTCCACGCGCCGGCCGACGCGTGGGTGAGCGAGGGCCGGTTCCGGCCTTGGGATTGATAGGCGTCGTTGATCGTGTAGTCGGAGTTCGGCTGCCCGCTGTCGTGGACGGGGAGCGAGCGTCATGGGCTGTGGTCGCGTCCGTCCCGTGGGGCGAAGGCTGTGAGGGCGTCGGCGTCGGTCGCGCGAGCGTGCAGGAAGTAGTCAGCCCATTCGGTGATGTCGGGGTAGGACGAGTCCTGGCCGAGCTGGGTGGCTGCGGCCTGGAGGTCGAAGTGCGTGGTGCGCAGTTCGACGCCCGGGCCCAGCAGGGCCCAGTGTGCTCCCGTTCGTCCGTAGGGCATGCCGATGCTGCCGGGGTTGATCACGAGCCGGCCGTGGGCGAGGCGGACGAACGGCATGTGGGTGTGGCCGCAGACCACAGTACGAATGTCGGCATCGAGTCCGTTGAAGACTTCCTGCCAACGGTCGAGACGGGAGTCGACCAGGACGACCTCCTCGTCGTCGCGAGGGGTGGCATGGCAGAACAGCACCTTCCCCAGGCCGTTCACGGACAGGGAGAGCGATCGTGGAAGCGAGCCGAGAAGGTCGAGATGGTCCTCGCGGAGCTGTTCGGCTGCCCAGGGAGCGATCGGATCGGGGATCGTGTCGCGCTGCCCCCGGCGGTATTCGAGGAGTTCGCGGTCGGCGTTGCCACTGATCCAGATGACGCGGTCGCCGAGGCTGGTCAGCAGGTCGAGGACCTGGGCCGGTTGCGGGCCGGCGGTGATGTCGCCGGTGAGCACGATGTGATCGGCAGCGCTGACGTCTGGTTCGGCGAGTACTGCCTCCAGGGCCGGCAGAACTCCGTGAATGTCGGACAGGACGGCTACTCGGTTCAGCATGGTCACCACTGTGAGGCGAAGGCAGCCGAGTGGTGTGATCTTTCGCCGGGCGCGTGGTTCGAGGGGGCCGGTCAGCGTGTGTGGTCGCCGGGTGCGTAGTTCTTCCAGGGGCTCCGGCCTCGGTGGCGATGCGGGTGGTGCTCTTGTCGTGGTGGCCCAGCGCCTGGGCGATGACGGGCGCCGGGGCCTGGAGAACGAGCTGGCGGATGGCCGAGGTGCGGCCTGTCTCGGCCGAGACGCCGAGTTGCGCTGGGCCGAACGGTTCGCCGGGCCCGTCGCGCAATTGGCCGACCTGCTCGCCAGCTTCCCCTCCTCGACGATCGCCACGACCCGCACCGAGATCACCGCCGAGCAGCGCGCCCTGGTCGAGCGGTTCCTGACCCTAGGACTCGACCTGACGTGATCCTCCCGGACACCGATGGCCACCGACCGCGACGCCGAACGCGACGGCATCACCGCAGCGATCCAGCGGCTGCCCGCATTCCAGCATCTGCACGCCCGCGCAGCAGACGCCGAAGCCGTCGCCCGCGCACTGCGGGAGGCCAACGGCCGGCTCCGCGAGCGCGTCGCCGTCTGTGCCCAGGTCATCCACGAACTCCGCACCGAGCTGGACCGGCGCACCGACAACAGCACCCAGCCCAGCCCCGTCCGGAGCCTCCCCACCACCATCACCTGACGCGCGAGGCGGTCGCGGCGCTGACCCTTTCCAAGCCTGGTACGTGTCACAAGAACTGCGATGCGTGTCCGGGATGGGGAACTCTGTTGACCGCATCGGCCGGTCGAGTGCTACCGGCCCGGCCGCTCGGGCTCCATCCGGAAGCAGACGAAGCGGGTCTTGGCGGCGGCTGTGCGCAGCTCGTCGTCGGTGGGTTGACGGTCGCCTGGGAGGCCGAGCATCAGTCCCTTGGCGGCCTTGGGTCCTTTGCGCCGGCCGAACTCACCCAGCAGGGCGGCGACTTTCTCAGGGTCCTCGACGACCGTCGGGACGGCGCCGTGGTCCTGGCCCCGGATGCGCAGCCGGACGGCGGACCCTTCGCGCATGCTGGGTATCCAGCCGAGCTGGGAGGACATGGCGAGCACCGTGCCGGGATCCCAGTCGAAGTAGCCGATGGGGACCGTGAATTCGCGGCCCGTTCTGTGCCCCTTGTACGTGAGCAGCATCAGGCGCCCGCTCAGTGGCTTGTGGAAGCGGGAGGCGAGCAGCGGCCGTACGACCTTGTTGGCGGCTCGGAAGATCTTCACCATGGGTGGCCTGGCCGTGTTCGCCGCGGGTGTGCCGGAGGTGCTCACCGGATGCCGCCGGGGGCGGTGTGGACGATCTCGGCCTGGTCGCGCTTGGTGTAGGCGTCCCAGTAGTGCTCGGCGATGGTCTCGGGCTCGGTGCCGGGGCCGCTGCCGATGAACACGCCGATCGCCACGTGTGCGGTGTGCACTCCGTGCTCGGCGAGGTCGATGCCCAGGGCCATGGCGTAGTTGCGCAGGGCGGCCGCCGCGACGCCGATGCTGCCGAACGCGCCGCCGCTCGGCCGGACCGACGAGGCGCCGGTGGAGAACAGCAGGGTGCCGCTGCCGCGTTCGAGCATGGCGGGCAGCACCTGACGGACCGCGGCGACCGCTCCGTACAGGTAGTAGTCGAGCTGCTTGTGGAGGTCCTGCGCCGTGGCGTCGACGGCGGCGGCGCCGGCGAACGTGGGGTCGGCGGGTGAGTACTCCAGTACGTCGACGGCCCCGAACCGGTCGGCGACCGCGGCGAGCGCCGACTGCAGCGAGTCGGGACGTGTCACGTCCGCGGCGAAGCCTGCGGCCTCGATGCCCTCCTCGGCGAGCTGTGCGGCGAGCGCGTCGAGCTTGTCCTGGGTCCGGGAGACCAGGGCGACCTGGAAACCCTCCTTTCCGAAGCGGCGGGCGATGGACAGGCCCAGGCCGGGGCCTGCTCCGATGACGGCGATGACGGGCATGGGTGGTGCTCCTGTGGTCGGACGGGCTGGACGGATGAGGGGCACCTCCCGCCCCGACAGCGGTCGGGACTGAAAGTCGAGGGCATCCTCATTTTTTGGATCGTAGCAGAGAATATGAGGCATCCCTCCGGTTGCTAGACTGAGTGGCATGGCCATCGACCGTCCGTCCGCCTCCGCCGGGAACCCGGCCCCTGTCCGCCCCCTGCGGCGCGACGCGCAGCGCAATCGCGAGGCCCTGCTCACCGCGGCCCGCTCCTGCTTCGCCGAGCAGGGCCTGGAGGCACCCCTGGAGCAGGTGGCCAAGCGGGCCGGGCTGGCCATCGGCACGCTCTACCGGCACTTCCCCACCCGGCTGGACCTGGTGCAGGCGGCCTTCGCCGAGAAGCTGGCCCTCTGGCGGGAGGCCGCCGAGAAGGCCGTCACCATGGACGACGCCTGGGCGGGGCTGTGCCATTTTCTGGAGACCATGTGCGAACTCCAGTCACAGGACCGGGGGTTCAACGACCTGGCCTCCATGCGGTTGCCGGAGAGCGCCTGCCTGGCGGGCGCCCAGACCCGCATCCGTGAACTCGGTGTACACATCGTCGAGCGTGCGCAGGAGCAGGGCAGCCTGCGCCCCGACCTCACCCCCGAGGACCTTGCCTTCGTCATCTGGTCGCACAGCCGCGTCACCGAGGCCACCCACGCCATCGCCCCGGACGCCTGGCGCCGCCACCTTTACCTTCTGCTCGACGGCTTCCGAACCGACCGCGCCCACCCGCTGCCGGCGCCGCCGCTCACCGAGGAGCAGCTGTACCGCGCCATGATCAGCCTCGGCGGGAACGGGGCCTGCGGCGCCTGACCGTCGGGACGCGTCGTTTGTCTGGCTCTAAGGGGTCCATTGCCACGACCGCCTCGGGCAGCTCTTCGTGGTGGCGGTCGTGAACCCGGTGACCCCGTCCATCGCGACCACGTCCACGCGGTCGCGCCAGGTTTCTTCTGAAGCTTCCCCTTGATCATGGACACCTGGAGACTGGGACCTGAGGTTCCGGAGGAAGTAGCACCAGGTGGGAAACAAAGGGCCTGAACAACCGGGCCGAGAACAGCCACCAGCCCACCAGGCAACGCGAACGCGCGATGAAAGGCTTCTGCAGTACCGGCGCTGCCCAGCGGTTCCTGTCCGCGTTCAGCGGCATCTCACCCCACTTCCGGCCCCGCCGCCACCTGATGACCGCTCCCGGCTACCGAGCCGAGATGGCCATCCGCTTCGCGATCCGGGACCAGGTGGCCGGCCGGCCCGCAGCGGCCTGAGCAACAGGCCCGGAGGCCGGCTGAACCATGCCTCGACACACCGTCAGGCCCTACCCGCCCAACAACGTGACAACGCCGGCAGTCGCAGTGGCAGGCCGAGATGGCCGGGCATCCTCGCCCGACGCGCCGGAGTGGAGCCCGACGCCGACCTGAGCCCCGCACTTGCCGCCGGTGTCGCCCTCACCGCGTACCAGACCGCGCTGCGCCGCTGGGTGGACAGCGACGGCACCAAGGCCATGGACGAGCTGGTCGACCAGGCTTTCGCGATGATCACCCCGGCGCTCGACCTGAGCACGGACCCGAGCTGAACCTGCCTGCGGCCGGGCAGGCGTCGGTCCCCTGTCGAGGCCGAGCGCCTCCAGTCGCTGCACTGCGCCACTCCTGCATGCCAGCGCTCCGCCGGGACATCGGCCCCGTCGGCCCGTGAGGGCCGCACCCGGCCGGGCCGTGCCCGCAGCGGGACGTACACCCCGCCCTGTGCCGCGTCCGCGCCCGCACGAGGATCCGCTCGCCCCTTGGGAAGCGGCCTCACAGGGCATGGGCATGGGCATGCGGTGGCCGGCCCCGGTCTGGGGGCCGGGCACCGCATGGGTGGCTGGGTCAGACGGCCGACCAGCCGTTGTCGACGGGGAGCACGGCGCCGCTGCAGTTCGCGGACTCCGTAGACGGCGGTGGCCTCCTTGAAGGCGATCTCCTCTGTCGGTACGGCGATCTTCAGGTCGGGAAGCCGGCGGAAGACCTCGGGCAGGACGATCTGGAGTTCGGCGCGGGCCAGCGGCTGGCCGAGGCACTGGTGGATGCCGTAGCCGAAGGCCAGGTGCCGACGGACGTTGGCACGCTCCAGGTCGAGTTCGCCGGGGTTCGTGAAGAACTCCGAGTCCACGCAAGAAGTCTTGACGTGTACGCGACTGAATGGCTTTATGGGAGCGCTCCCATATGTTGGTCACACCCATGTCCACCCCCACCGCCACCCCCCACCCAAACACCCGCCGTCCGACCCTCTCGGCGCTCACCCCCACCTGGAGCCGCAGTGAGACCGACACGCAGCACCCAGCGCAGGAACCCCCTCGGCAGCCTCCTGGCCGGACTCTCGAGCCTGGTCGCGATCACCCTCCTCGGCGTCCTCGCCCCGGCCGTCGCCCTGGCGCAGTCGGCCCCCGACGTCCGGGCCACCGGCCTGCACATCAGCGACGGCCGGCTGCTGGAGGCAGGCGGCAACGACTTCGTGATGCGCGGCGTCAACCACGCCCACACCTGGTACCCGAACGAGACGCAGTCGCTGGCCGACATCAAGGCGCTGGGCGCCAACACCGTCCGCGTCGTCCTCTCCGACGGTCACCGCTGGACGAAGAACAGCCCGGCCGACGTGGCGAACGTCGTCGCCCAGTGCAAGGCCAACCGCCTCATCTGCGTCCTGGAGGTGCACGACACCACCGGATACGGCGAGGAGGCCGCCGCCGGCACGCTCGACCACGCCGCCGACTACTGGATCGGCCTCAAGGGCGTCCTCGTCGGCGAGGAGGACTACGTCGTCGTCAACATCGGCAACGAGCCCTGGGGCAACACCGATCCCGAGGGCTGGACCGCCCCCACCAAAGCCGCCGTGCGGAAGCTGCGGGCCGCCGGCTTCCAGCACACGATCATGGTGGACGCGCCGAACTGGGGCCAGGACTGGCAGGGCGTCATGCGCGCCAACGCCCAGTCCGTGTACGACGCCGACACCACCGGCAACCTGATCTTCTCGATCCACATGTACAGCGTCTTCGACACGGCCGCCGAGATCACCGACTACCTGGGCGCCTTCGTGAACGCCGGACTGCCCCTGCTCATCGGCGAGTTCGGCGGACCCGCCGACCAGTGGGGCGACCCCGACGAGGACGCCATGATGGCCGCCGCCGAGCAGTTCGACCTCGGCTATCTGGCCTGGTCCTGGAGCGGCAACACCGATCCGATCCTCGACCTGTCGATCGACTTCGACCCGACGAGGCTCAGCGCCTGGGGCCGGCGCATCTTCAACGGCGCCAACGGCATCGCGCAGACGGCCGAGGAGGCCACCGTCTTCGGCGGCGGTACCCCGGGCGACACCCAGGCGCCGAGCACCCCCGGCACCCCGGCCGCCTCGGCGGTGACGGCGACCTCGGCCACGCTCTCCTGGACGGCCGCCACCGACAACGTCGGCGTCGCCGGCTACGACATCGTCCGGGTGAGCGGCTCCACCGAGACCGCGCTCGCGGCCTCCACCACCAACTCCGTCACCCTCACCGGCCTCACCGCCGCCACGGCGTACACCTTCGCCGTCTACGCCCGCGACGCCGCCGGGAACCGGTCGGCGCGCTCGGCGACCCTGAACGTCACCACGGACGAGGGCGGCAACACCCCCGCCGGGAACTGCTCCGTGACGTACCGGGCCACCAACGAGTGGCCGGGCGGCTTCCAGGGAGAGATCGTCATCCGCAACACGGGCGCCACCGCCGTCAGCGGCTGGACTCTGGCCTTCGCCTTCTCCGACGGCCAGAAGGTCACCACCATGTGGGGCGGGACCGCCGCACAGAGCGGGGGCGCGGTGAGCGTGAAGCCCGCCTCCTACACCTCCACCATCCCGGCCGCGGGATCCGTGACGGTCGGGTTCATCGGGAGCAAGGGCACGACCAACACCGCGCCGACGGCCTTCACACTCAACGGGGCGAGCTGCGCGAGCAGTTGACCTCGCCCGGGTCGGGTGACCGTGCTTGCGAGGCGCCGGTTCCTGCCAGGTGGCCGTCCCTCGCGAGGTGACCGGCGGGGGCCTGCTCGCGGCCCCCGCCGGTCACGTCAGCGCCGGTCGCGTCAGCGTCGTACGAGCGTGATCCGGTAGGTCCGGGTCCGTGAGCCGTCCTCGCTCGTCACCGTGACGACGGCGGTCGTCCGGCCGACGCGGTCCACCGTGACGGTCGCGTACGGATCGCGCGGCGTCGCGGTGACCTTCGCCCGGGCCGGGTCGTCGGTGGCCACCCGGTAGGCGGTGGTGTCGGGGTCGAAGGCCCCGATCGGCCGGCCGGCCACCTCGACGGCTGTGGCGGCGGCGTCCGAGGAGACGCCGGGGCTCTTGGCGAACACCTCGATCTCGCCCATGGTGATGTAGCCGCCCTGACGCGCGGTCATGACCACACGCACACCGGTCACCGGGCCCGCGTCGAGCGGGACGTCGATCACCGGGGTGCCCTCGGTGCCGACCGCGACGGGGTCGCCCGCGTCGGTCCACGGCCCGTTCTCGGCGGCCCGGACCTGCACCGTCAGCCTCTCCGGGAAGGAGACGTTGGTCCCGTCCCGGTGGAAGTGCGCGACGACCCGGGTGAGGTCGCGGGCCTTCGGGAGGCCGAAGGTGATGGTGTCGGACGGGTTCTTGGTGCCCGACCGCCAGTTGGACCAGGCCTTCTCCGCGGTGATGCCGTTGCGCAGCCGCTCGGCGGAATAGCCGCTCTCGGTGTAGGTGGCGCCCACGGAGACCTTCGGGTCGGTCGCGATGTTGCTCTGCGTCGCCTCGGTGACCTGGACGCGTACGGTGGCCTCGGCGGTGGTGCCGCCGACGACCTCGGCGCTGCCCGTCAGGGTCACCACCCCCGCCTCGTCGAACGCCCCCTCGGGTGCCGTGTCCCAGCGCACCGGGAGGGTGGTCCGCCCGCCGTGCCGGCCGACGCCGACGACCGTCGCCGGCAGCTCCGGTGCGCCGCCCACGTACGTCTTGGCGCGGGCGGGCAGGGTCGAGGCGATCGTGTCGACGGTGACGAGGACCTTCGCGGGGTGCTTCCGGCCGAGGGCGTCGGTCGCCTCACCCGTCACCCGCACCGTCCCGGGCTTGCGCCACTTCCGGTCCGACGGCAGCTCCCACGCGACGGGCAGACTGCCGCGGGCGCCGTCCCGGAACACCGGGGTCACCGTCTCCGGCAGCTTCGGCCGCAGCCCGGGGACGGTGAACGCCTCGGCCCGCTCGGTGCGCAGCACGGTCTCGTCGGTCACCGTCCAGCGCTGGTTGGCGGCCGAGGTCGGGGTGTACGTCGCCACCTTGGCGCCGTCGGCCGAGGACTGCCCGGTGACGTCGACGAGGCGGCCGGTGGCGACGTTCACGAAGGTCCAACTGCCGTCGCCCGTGGTCGACATGATCCACTGAGCGGCCGCGGGGACCTCGCCGTCGGCCGGGTCCTCCAGGACGGCCTGGTCGTCGTGGACGGCGAGGCGCCCGCCGGTGACGGCGTTGGTGAGGGCGTACCGCTCGCGGTTGTCGCGGCCCGGGGTCAGCTTCCGGGCCGACCACAGCTGACGGGCGCTCGCGGCGTCGGTGGTGCGGATGACGACGCCGGCGCCGTCCTCCGACGGGGTGAGCGACTTGCCGCTCTGGGCGCCCTGGAGCCGGTACACATGGCCGGGCTGGACGAGGGCGGCGTCCTTCGCCACACCGCTGACCCCGTCGACCAGGAAGGTGGTGACGGACTTGGCCGGCACGTCGAGGGTGGCGGCACGGTCCTTCACCCGGACCGACGTGCCCTCGACGAGGGCCCCGTCGGCGCTCGTCACGACGGGGGTGACGGTGGCGCGGGAGGAGACCTTGCCGAAGCGCGAGAGGTCCAGGGTCACCGAACGCCCGGTCGTGCCGCTGTTGACGTGGACCACGGAGGCCGCGCGGCCGGACTTCCTGACGGCGGCGACGCTGGAGGGGTCGTCGACCTTCACGAAGCGGTCGCCGGGACGGATGTGGTGGGTGAAGTTGCGGATGGTGTGGAACTTGGAGTTGGCCCGGACCGGGCAGGTCTCCAGGGTGTCCGTGGCCGTGCAGTTGAACGGTACGTGGACGCTGCCCCAGTTCTTGCCGGCGGCGGCCTGTGGGATCGAGTCCTCGATCGGCTGCCAGAACACCCAGGCGGAGGGCTCCAGTTCGCGCATGTCGTCGACCATGCGGGTCGCGATCCCGAGCCCCGGTTCCATGCTCGTGAAGTCGGTGCCGGTGCCCCAGGTGCCCTCGACCTCGCTCATCCAGAGCTTCTTGCCGGCGCCCTTGGCGATGTCACGGGCGCTGGTGCGCATACCGGTGCCGTAGGTGTGCACGTTCAGCTGGGGGACCGCCGCCCGCGCGGAGGCGTCGTACGCGTTCCAGTTCTGGGTGAAGATCGTGGGGTTGGTCTCGTCCATCGCGGAGATCTCGGCGTCGGTCGCCGCCCCCTCCAGCGCCTTGTCGAGGGCGAGGACGACCTTCTGCTGGAGCGCGGGGCCGGCGTGCGCGCCCTCCTGGCGGCCTCCCGTGGGCTGGCCGTTCGCGCCGATCTGGGTGCCCCAGTAGTTGGTGTTGGGCTCGTTCAGCGGGGCGATGGTGTCGAAGTCGATGCCGTGCCGCTTCTCCAACTCCTCGGTGACGCGCACCAGATACGTGGCGAACTCGTCGACGCGGTCGGCCCGGATCTGGTCCGTGTTCGCGTCGAAGCCGCCCGAGACATAGCCGCTGACGGTCTGGAACCAGGGCGGCGAGTTGCTGAACGCCTCCCAGGTGTCGACCTTGTCCTTGATCTGGTCGACCCACCAGCGCTGGCCCGAGTCGGCGTCCCAGTCCCAGTGGTCGGCGTTGTTCGGGTCCCACCACTCCATGTCCTGCCGGGTGGTGCCCTCGGGGGCCTTCCAGAAGCCGTCCATGGTCGCGCCGGCCTTCATGTAGTCCTTGCGGACGTCCGGGGCGTTGCCGCCGCCGATGTTGTAGCGGGCGATGGTGAGACCGAGGCCGTCCTCGCCGAACAGCATGTCGACGAGCCGTCTTCGGACGGGCTCCGGGTAGTTCCCCGTGGCGTTGGCGAACCAGACGAGGCTGGTGCCCCAGCCCTCGAACTCCTGCTGCCGGTACGACGGGTCGATCCGCACGGTGACCGCGCTCGACGCCGCCACGGCCGCCGTGTCCGCGCTCGCCGGGGGCGCGGCCATGAGACCCGCACCGAGGACCAGGGGGGTCGTGGCTGCCAGAGCCCGGGCGATGCGATGTCGTGGGGTCACGACACTCCTTCCACAACACAGAGGCGTACGCGATTTCGTTGACATGCCCAAAACACGTGCTTAGCATTCAGGAAACTGAAAGCGCTTTCTAGCCCTTGTGTGCACGGATTCACGCGAATTCGTACGACCCGGAAGGGGCGGGCGCCGTCGTCGAACCCCGCACGTACTGCACCCACACGCTGGACCCCACCGCAGGCGTCCCGGCCCTCGTACGGGCCGGGGCAGGCACCGGAAGGATCAGTGCCTGAACTCCCCACACCCCCCCACGAAAACAGGAGAGTCCCATGCACTCACCGCGCAGGAAGGTGGTCGTGGCCGCGCTGGCTGCCGTGCTGCTCGCCGGACCCGGTGTCGCGCAGGCGGCCCCGCAGGCCGGGCCCGTGCCCGGCGAGCGGGCGGCGGCCGCCACCATCACCTGGACCCTCGTCCGGGCGAGCAACCCGACCCAGGACCAGCAGTCGGCGTACACCGCCATCACGACCGCCATGAACGCGGCCGTCGCCCGGTACAACAACCTCAGCGACCTCGGCAAGACCATCACCGTCCGCTACGAGCCGGGCGTCCCCACCGCCGACGGCAACATCAACGGGACCATCCGCTTCGGCTCCAACCGCAGTTACATGAACGAGCGGACCGCGCTGCACGAGATCGCGCACACCATCGGCGTCGGCACCAGCGCGGGCTGGTCGCGGCTGGGCGGCAGCGGCACCTGGACCGGCACGCGGGCCACCGCCCTGATCCGGCAGTACGACGGGGCGAACGCGAAGATCTCCACCGGGGGCGGCCACTTCTGGCCGTACGGGCTCAACTACGACAACGAGTTCTCCGGCACGGCGGCCGACCGGCACGTCCGGATCGTCTCCGCGATGGTCGGCGACGGGCTCTGACACCGCTGACGGCGACGGGCTCTGACTCCCCTGACAACGGCGGCGGTTGGTGCCCGGTGACAAAGGCGCGGACGGTGGCTGCGTTGTTGTGAGCACGGGGCGGTCGGGCCGCGTTCGCGGTCCTACCGTCCCCAGCATGAACACGAGTCACAGCGGAGGAAAGACCTCACGACCACTGCGCAGCGCCGCGCTGGCGGTGCTGCTGACCGTCGGGGCGGTCACCGGCGCCGCCCCGGACGCCCGGGGCGAGAGCGGGCGCACCGAGACGGCCGTCGCGTCGGCGAGCCCCGTCGACGACGTGACCGAGACCCTGGTCCGGGTGCGGGCGCCCCTGCCGGCGTCCTTCGGAGCGCGGCCGGCGGCGTGCGACTGGCTGTCGTACCTGCGCTACCGATCCGCCGACGGGCCCGCGGCCTCGGCGGACGCGGACCGGATACTCGTCGCCCAGCCGGGCATCCTGGAAGGCGCCGGAGCCTTCGACAGCGTCGCCCGCAACACCGTCGCCCGCGCCGCCGCACAGGGCCGGCACATCGAGTTCTGGGCCCTGGACCGGCGCTCCAACTGCCTGGAGGACCGCACCGGCGTCGCCTCCGGCGACCAGCACACGGCCGTCGACTACTACTACCGGGACAAGCGGGTCGACGGCCGCACATTCGACGGCTACGTCGGCAACGCCGACCTGGGCTGGATGGCGAAGCTCGGGATCGAGCGGACCGTCCGCGACCAGTACGACCTGCTCACCGCCGAACTGCCCGACCAGCGGGTGCGCGAGGAGAAGGTGCTGTGCGGCGGCCACTCGCTCGGCGGAGTCGTCACCGGGTACTTCGCGACCGCCGACTTCGACGGCGACCGGACCACCACGGCCGACGCCGGGCACCGCCAGTGCGCCGGCTACTTCGCCCTCGACACCACCGTCTCCACCTCGCTCGCCGACCTCAGCGGCAGCATCCCCGACGACACCGGCCTGCCCGACGTCGGCCTCGGCTACGGCGCCGTGCAGGCCGGGCTCGACAGCGGGGTCCTCTCCCGCACGCTGTCCGCGCCGGTGCTGCTCAACCCCGAGATGATGACCCTGCTGGCCATCGCCGGCCTCGGCGCGCTGCAGGACCCGGACGGCGAGGCCACCCTGCCCCGGTACCTGCCCCTGAACGCCAACATCGAGGTCACCAACCGCTTCCTGTTCTCCGAGGACACCGCCACCTTCCTCTCCGGCTCACCGGCGGTGCGGGACTTCCGGCTCACCAACGAGGCGATCCTCGGCGCGCTGATGGACGACCACTCGGTGCCGTTGGCGTTCCTCCAGAGCAGCGTGGGGTTCTTCGACGGCGGGCCGATCGCCGACAAGAACTTCCCCGTCGCCAACGGGAGTTCCGGGCAACCGGCGCTGTTCGGCAGCGAGTACAAGGCCATCCCCGACCGGCCGGGCGGCCCCCTCTACACCTGGCGCGACTACGACCGGGTCGGCGACCCCGACGACCCCGGGTACCGGTCGGCCGACGGCACCCCGTTCACCGACGCGGGCAAGGAGGTCACCGACATCCAGGAACTGGCCCGCAGCATGGCCCAGCAACCGCTGGACTTCACCGAGCAGTACTTCCCCACCAAGCTCGTCACCGACCTCCAACTCGCCACCTCGCCCCAGGTGAAGCGCCTCGTCGTCCACCCGGACGGTCTCACCGCCGACCCGACGCTCACCGTCCTCGCGGGCGACGGCCTGCTCGCGGGCCGCGTCCCGGCCGACCTCGACCCCGTCGTCGCCGACGGCTACCAGCACCTCGACGTGCTCACCGCCGCGCCCGTCCAGAACGACGGCCGCCCCGAGCCCGTCTCCACCAGCCTGACGGAGTTCGCGAGGAACCCCGAATAGGACCCCGTACGCCAGCGGGCAGGATGCCGTAGCGGAGGGGCCCTGCCCGCTTGCCGTCTCTGACTCCCACACCGTCGCTGTCGCCGCCGATGTCGCCGCCGATGTCGCCGTCGCCGTCGCCGACGTCGAGTCCGATCCGCCATGATTCTGGGGCTACGAGCATGCTGGAAGGCAAGGGGAGACGATGACCGACGACCGCAAGACGACCGTGCCCGTGTGGACGCTGGCGACCGCTGACGTCCGGGTGCCAGGGTTGACCGCGGGCGAGTCGATGACGGCCGAGCGGCTGGCTGAACTGCGCGGAGTGCTGGCCGTCCTGGCCGACGAGCCGATCGTCACTCTTGAGGCGCATCCACTGCCCGACAAGATCGACCGAGGCCGTGGCATCCCGCTCGACGCCGCGAGCCCCTTGGCCCAGCACCTCTCGCAATTCATCACGCAATCGGCGCGGAGCTCCCTCACAGCGGCCAGGGCGACCACTTCCGGCGAGAATCTGTACCGCATGGTGGTCCCGGCGAAGGTCGCCGCCCAGCTTGGGCAGGGGATCGTCCGCCCGATGGCGTCGAAGGCGGTGGCCGGTGGCATTCGCGGTCCGCTCATGGACACGGCCGGCAAGATCGCCGGCGGTGCGACGTTCGTACCGGTGGGAGGAGCGGCGGCGGCAGGCACGGCCGGCGGGGCCGGTGCGACCGCCGGTGCCGTGGCCGCCGGTGGCACGGCGCTCACCGTGGCCGCTCCGCTCGTGCTCATGGCCGTGGCGGTGGGGGTGAGCGCGCACGCCGACCAGAAGCGTCAACAGGCCATCGGTCACATCACGGAACTGCTGGAGCAGCTTCAGCAGGACAAGCTCGACGACGAGCACAGTGCGCTCAACGGCTGCCGTGCGGCCATCGACAAGGCCACGGCCATCCTGCTCGACCAGGGCAAGCCAGGTGTCTCGCTGGGACTCGACTCGGCGGTGCACACCATCGACACGGCGCTCAGCAAAGCCGACCTCCGGCTGTCCCGATGGCGGAGCGCGCTCGACAGGCTGCCCGAGGGCGAGGCCGTCGAACTCGGCACGCTGACCGAGTCGTTCCCCGGCGTCGAAGACCATGGCGGCACGTTCCGCACCCACCTCGAACTCGCCTCCCTGGCCATCGCGCTGATGCGGCGGGTCGTGGTCCTCCAGGCCGTCGAGCACGCCCAGGGTGAACCCGGCAACCCCTTCGAGAACTTCACCCGTGCGCTCAAGCGCGATCAGCAGCGCCTCGACGAGTTGGAATCGGGCATCGCCGGTGTCCTGGTGCGCCTGTCAGCACTGGAACTGGGCCGACCGAAAAAGCGGCCGGTCTTCACGACAGGTGACGTCGATCGCCTCATGAGTGCAGCCCACCGCATTCATCAGCTGGGCGACGGCGTCACGCTCCACAGCCGCACGACGGACATGGCGATCGACATCGCCCGCGACAAGGACGGCTCCGTGCTCGTGTTCCCCGCGCTGGCCGCATAGGCGCGAGCGCGCCGCCGTGCGGAAGACCCAGGAGGATCTCGCTCCTCCTGGGCCTTCGCTCCGGCCGTGACCGTCGGCTGTGGCGGGGGCCTCAGACCTTCGTCGCGGCGAAGGCCGCCGCCGCGTCCGCGTTGGCGGAGTAGCCGAGGTGGGCGCCCACGTCACCGCCGCCGCTCTCGCACACGGGGTCTCCGGTCGCACAGAAGTCGATGGTGCGACTCTGGTAGGTGCCGGTGACGCTCTTGCCGATGGCCCGGATCGGGTTGCCGAACAGCAGGACCGCCGAGACCCTCGGTTCGAGCGCGGCGGGGATGGTGGCCACGATGGGGCTGCCGACGACCGCGCCCGCGCTGCTGATGCCGATGGAATTGTCGACGACGTTCGCGCCCTGCGAATAGCCGACCAGGATGAAACGCTGGTTCGGGCAGGCCGCCGCCTGGCTCCTGACGTGGTTCACCAGATCCGTGTTGCCCTGTGCGGCCGACGTGAGGGAAAGGTTCGCGGGGTAGTTCACCTTGTAGCTGGACAGCGATTTGCCGGTGATTTTCCTCTGCAGTGCGGAATACACGGGGTCGCCGACGATGAAGCCGAGCGTGCCCGGCTCGAAGGTGCCGCGAGCGGCTACGACGTCGATGTCCGTGCAGGCCGCGGCGGTGGCGGCGGGTGCCGAGACGGTGGCCAGTCCGGCCCCGCCGACCAGCGAGAGCGCGGCGAGACACAAGCGGATACGCATGGGGATCCTTTGAGGGTGGGGCGCGCGGAGCGCCTGCGGAAAGGACTTCCCGAAGCTATTCGCTGGGTCGGGCCGAGTGTTATGGACGGGAATTCAGTAATCACTTTTCTTTTTGCGCCGAGGTGAGTCCGAGGTGGGTCCGAGGCGGGTCTTTCTCGTGCGCCGACGTCGCGTCCTGTCGATCTCGCTACTGAACTTGAACTCGTGATGTCGGTCGACTCATGGTGACGGCGTCAGGTCCGAGACCGCCTGCTGTTACCGGCTCGGGCTCAGGACGGTGGCTGTAGCCAGCGCCGCGCCGCGGTGAGATTCACCTCGACGTCATCGCTCCAAGAGCAGACCTCCAGCCATGAGAGGTAGCCGCCTTGCGCGAAGACCAGGACCTCGCCAGGGCACTCGCCGGTTTCGGTGAACAGCTGCACGTCGGCAGCCACGACGGTGCCGGGGCCCGTTGGCGCGGGCTCCACCGCGTCGGTGTCAAGGCCGAAGTAGGCAGTGCCGCAACCGCACTCACAGCGGGATTGCACCCTGAGTTGAGGCACCTGCCGTCGGAGGGCGACGTGAACGGGCTCGTCCGGATTCAGGACGAGGCCAAGCACGTCGGCTACGTCCTCGGGCAGGCTGTCAGTCATGCCGCCACCGTAGCTGACCAGCAGCTTTGGACTTCGAACAATTTTGCCCGCCCTCGAAACGCTCCACGGCCTGGAGCCGTAACCGCTCCCGCGTGATCCTCTCGGCGTCGGTCAGCCCGCCGCCCTGCGCATACCTCACACCCAACGGCTATCGGTGCCGACGGCCAGCTGTCAGGCGAACGGCACCGACATCACCCAATCAAGTTCAGTACCGGGATTCATTCGCAGTGCTCCGGTCTTCAGGCCGGGGGTGAAGCGAATCTGATGACAGCGACGCGGAGCGTCGCGGCATTGTTCCGGCGGAGCCGGACGCTGCGGTGGGTGGGGTGGGGGTGGGACGGTCAGGGTGACAGTTCGTTCATCTGTTCTCTGTGGTGACGCGTGTGCGATCTCCCTAGTGTGATCGTCATGCAGCTCCGGTACGCCTTCAGGCTCTACCCGGATGCCGGTCAGCGCACCGCGCTGGCCAGGGCGTTCGGGTGCGCCCGTGTCGTGTTCAACGACGCGGTGCGTGCCCGCGAGGACGCCCGGAAGGCCGGGCAGCCGTTCCCGACGGCCGGAGAGCTGTCGAGGAGAATGGTCACCGAGGCGAAGCGGACAGCGGAACGGTCCTGGCTGGGCGAGGTCTCCGCGGTCGTCCTGCAGCAGTCCCTGCGGGACGCCGAGGCCGCGTACCGCAACTTCTTCGCCTCCCTCAAGGGCGCTCGCAGGGGACGGAAGGTCGGCTCGCCCCGTTTCAAGTCGCGTAAGGACGCGCGGCAGTCGATTCGGTTCACGGCCAACGCCCGCTGGAGCATCACCGGCAGTGGCCGGCTGAACCTGCCGAAGATCGGTGCGGTGAAGGTGAAGTGGTCCCGCACGCTGCCCAGTACGCCCAGCTCGGTCACCGTGGTGATGGACGCGGCCGGCCGGTATTTCGCCTCCTTCGTCATCGACACCGACCCCGCCGCCGACGCCGCCCGGATGCCCGAGTCCGACCGCACCATCGGCATCGATCTCGGCCTCACACACTTCGCGGTCCTGTCCGACGGCACGAAGATCGACTCCCCGCGGTTTCTGCGCCGGGCGGAGAAGAAGCTGAAGAAGGCCCAGCGTGAGCTGTCCCGTAAGCAGAAGGGATCGAAGAACCGGGCCAAGGCCCGCCACAAGGTCGCCCGCGCCCACGCCCAGGTTGCCGACGCGCGCCGTGAGTTCCACCACCAGCTCTCCACGAGGCTGATCTGCGAGAACCAAGGGATCGCCGTGGAGGACCTGTCGGTGGCGGGACTGGCCCGCACCAGGCTGGCCAAGTCCGTGCACGACGCCGGATGGTCCTCCTTCATCAGCATGCTGAAGTACAAGGCGGCCCGGTACGGCCGCACCCTGGTCGCGATCGGCCGGTTCACGCCGACCTCCCAGACCTGCTCCGCCTGCGGCACGGTGGACGGGCCCAAACCCCTCAACGTGCGGGAATGGACGTGTGGCGCCTGCGGCGCGGTCCACGACCGGGACGTCAACGCCGCACTCAACATCAAGACGGCCGCCGGACTGGCGGTGACGGCCTGCGGAGCGCCGGTAGGACCGGGATCAATCCCGGCACGGCGCGAAGAAACAGGAAGCCACGGAATCCCGACCGGAAACCGTGCCGCGTAGCGGCACAGCTACCAGTCGAGAAGGCCAGAATCCTCGCCCTTCAGGGCGAGGAGCAAGTCAAGCGGTGAACGTGCCGTCCTCGCGCAGTGCTTCCGCGCGCAGGGCGAGGATCAGGTCCAGGCGGGTGCCGGGGTCGTGCAGGGCCTCGCCGAAGAGCTTCTCCAGCTGCCGCAGGCGGTAGCGGACCGTCTGCGGATGGATGTGGAGGCGGGCGGCGACATCGGGTACGTTGCTGCCGCTGAGCAGCCAGGCCAGGAGAGTCTCGGCCAGGCGGCCCCGGGGGCCTTCCGCCACCGCGTCCAGCGGGGCCAGCGCCCGTGACTGGAGCTGCGCGAGCATCGGTTCGTCGCCGTACAGCAGCAGCGTCGACAGATGGTCGGCGCAGCGCACCACGCCCTGCCGGGGCAGGATGCCGCGGCCCATCAGACCGAGCGCGCGGGCGGCCCAGTGCAGTGAGCGGGACGCGTCGGCGAGCGGGACCGTCGGGCCGATCGCGGCGGGCCTGCCGCGCAGCGCCAGCGTGAAGGCGCGGCCCCCGAAACGGCCGGAACCCTCCGGGTCGGGCACCAGCATCCGGGGCGGCCGGGAGCCCATGTCCACCAGCGCGCCCGCCGCCGCGAGCGGCCGTTCCGCCTCCCGCTGGTCCGGGGGGGCCGCCAACGCCACGACCGCGACCTGCCGCGGCACCGTCCACCGGGCGGTGTGCGCCAGGTCCCGCACCGCCTCCGGGGCCACCGGCCCCTCGCCCAGCAGGACGTCCAGCAGCCGCCTGCGCCGCCGCTCCAGCTCGTCCGTGCTGCGCGGCTGCGCCTCCGAGTAGCCGGCGGCCGCCGCCTCGGCGACCTCGTGCACGGTCCGGAACGCCAGCTCGCCCAGAGCCGCCACCACAGAGGAGTCCAGGCCCAGTCTCTCCGCCGAACGACCCATCAGCCGCCACGCGTGCAGGCCCCCGACCCGCAGCGCCGACTGCAACGAGTCCAGACCACGGCCCTCCAACGCCACGCCGCGGCCCAGTGCGTAGTACGTCGCCGTGATGGCCGCGCCCTGCCCGTGCGGATCGGCGATGTGGTCCACGAACAGCGTCAACGCTTGCACGACCCCCGAGCGGAGATGCGCGCGGAACTCCCCGTCCGCGGGCTGGGCGTACTCCGGGACCTGCCGGCGCACCTCTGCCTCCACCTCGTCGGCGACGGCCTCCAACTGGTCGCGCAGCAGTCTGGCGAGCTCGGGCGGCACGCGGGTGGCACCGGGACCGTCCGGCAGGCCGTGCGGCGGGGTGGGGGCAGCCATGGCGGACCCTCCTTTCCCCCGGAAGCGGCTCACCCGCGGGCTGGTGCCCGTGGGGCGAGGGGCAAGTCCTGGGTTGGACGGACGTCCCCTGCGCTCCGTTCCGTGCCCCGACGGCAGCGGCCTCACGCCGGCACCCCCAGCGCACCGGCGAGCATCGGCCACGACGCCGTGAACTCCCGCTTCCAGTACGCCCAGCTGTGTCCCCCGCCCGCGTAGAAATGGGTCGTCACCGGGATCCGCAGCAGCGCCAGCGTGTCCGTGAACGCGTGGGCGGACGGCCACAGCGCGCTCTCCAGTGCCTCGGGGAGCCAGTCGCCGACGCCGCCGACGACTCCGCTGCCGCTCGACACGTACAGGGAGGTGCCGCGCAGTCCCGCCGCGCGCGAACGCGGGTTGAAGTCCCGCCAGGTGAGCACGTTCTGGAGGTGGCTGCCCCACAGCGACGGGGGCGCGAGTCCCTCGCGGGCCACGATGGCACCCATCAGGGTCGGCACGCCGGGGGTCGTCGTGTCGAGGATGCCGCTGTACGAGGCCGCCGCGGCGAAGACCCCCGGGTGCCGTGCCGCGTGCGCCATGGCTCCGTAGCCGCCCGTCGAGACACCGGCGACGACCCGGACCCCGGACGCCCGGTACTGCCGGGCGAGCAGGGCCGGGACCTCCTCGACCTGGAACGTCTCGTAGTCCGGGCCGCTGCGCCAGGCGGTGGGGATGCCGGTCGGCCCCGCGTCCGGCATCGCCACGATCAGCTCACGGCCTGCCGTGAACGCCTCGATGTCCGTCTCCCGGGTCCATGACGTGTGGTCGTCGTGCGCGCCGTGGAGGAGGTACAGCACGGGATACGTCCGGGCGGGCCGCGCGTCGAAGGAGGTGGGGAGGATCAGCCGCACCGGGGCGCTGCGGCCCAGGGCGGCGGAGGGGAGGGAGACGTCGAGGGTCCGGGGGCCGAGGCGCGTGACGGTGCCGGGACCAGGGGCGGCGGTGGGGGCGGTGGTCCCGGTGGCCGTCCGGCCGGTGCGCCGGGCGGAGGGCCGGGACACGGTCGCCCCGGCGGTGCGGGTGGTCGCGGCACCGAGGAGTGCGGCCAGTCCGCCCACGGCGGCCGCTCTGGTGACGGCGCGACGAGACGGCTCGACGGTGCGGTCGCTGGGGTCGATGGGCTCGGTCATGGCGGCTCTCCTCGGCTCGGTTCAGGGGTGGTCGTCGGCGAGCTCCCACCGCAGATGGGCGGCGATCTCGTCGACGTGCGGGGGGTCGAGCAGCGACAGATGGTGCCCCGTGACCCTGACGACGGTCAGCCGCTGGCACAGCTCGTCCCAGCCGAGCGCCTCGTCGTCCCGCTCGTACGCGGGGTCGCGCACGGTGTGCGGGGCGGGCTCGGTCGCCCGGTACAGCACCACCCGTCCGTCGTGGCGGCCCGGGCGGTGGGCCTCGCCGATCCGCAGGTCCACATAGGAGGACCGCTGGTGTTCGAGGGCCGCGCGCGGCACGTCGACGGCCTCGCGCAGGGACTCCAGCACGGCGTCGATCCGCGCGCCGTCGTCCTGCGTCGCGGCCAACTCGTCGTACGGCAGCCGCAGTTCGACCCCGTAGGTGTCGGCGACATGGCGGGCGAAGCCGGTGAGGTGGGCGCGGATCCGTGCGGCCGGCGTCTCCTCGGGGCGGGGGAGCGGCCGTACGGAGTCGATGAGCACCACCAGGCGTACGTCCCGTCCGGCGGCCGTGAGCTGTCGGGCCGTCTCCTGCGCGACGAAGCCGCCGAACGACCAACCGCCCAGCAGACACGGGCCGTCGGGGTGCACGGTCGTCACGGCCTCGGCGTACCGCCGGGCCTTCTCGACGACCGTACGAGCCTCGTCGACCCGCTCCAACCCGAACACCGGCCGCTCCCCGCCGAGCCGCTCGACGAGACCCCGGTAGACGTCGGTGGTCCCTCCGGCGGCGTGCATGAGGAAGAACGGGGGGTGGGAGCCGGAGGTGTGGAGGGGGCGGAGGAGGGGGTGGGCGGTGGCGGGGGAGTGCTGGGGAAGGGCGAGCGGGCGGAGCGGCTGCGGCGGGACAGGGGAGTCGGCGGCGGTGTGCGGCGGTGTCTGCCGCCGCACCTCCGCGTTCGGTGCCGCCTCCACCGGCAGCGCCCGTCGGATGCGGGACGCCGTGGCCTCGACCGTGCCGGCCCCCAGCAGGTCTCGCAGGGGGAGCTCGATGCCGAACTCGCGCTCCAGGGCGGTGCGGATGCGGACGGCCATCAGCGAGTCCAGGCCCAGTTCGGCGAAGGCGGTGGCGGGGGTGATGCGGGCCGGTGGGTACCCGGTGACGGCGGTGATGTGGTGGCAGAGGCGGGCGGTGACGGAGGTGTCCTCCTCGGCGGGCCACGCCATTGGCCCGAGAGCGGCGTGCGGGCCGGAACCGAGGTGTCCGTCCGGCTGCCGGTCGCCGTCCGGCGAGGGGACGGCGTGCGGGGCGCCGAACTCCGGCCCGGCGCCCCGGGACATCGGCCCTCCGGGTCCCCCCTCCGCGGAACGGCCCTCGCCCGCCGGGCCGTCCAAGCCCCGGACCCGGCGACCGGAGACCCCACGGTTCTCCACCGTCACCCGCACGCCGCCGAACTCTCGGCCCCCCACACCCTCTGCGGCCCCCCAGCCCGGTCCCGCGCCCCCCGCTCGGCCGTCCGTCCACCAGTGCCGTGTGTGCCGCCAGCGCGGCGTCGGCAGGTCGATGACGCGGCCCGGAGGGCGTGGGAGCCGCGCTCCGGCCGTGTACAGGGCGGCCAGGCGGGTCAGGAAGTCGGCGGAGGTGTCGGCGTCCCGGTGGAGCGTGCCGAGGGCGAGGGCCTCGGGCGCGTTGTCCGTGATCGCCCGGGTCAGGACCGGGTGGGGGGAGACTTCGACGAACACGGTGTGGCCGTCGGCGGCGGCCGCGGCGACCGCGCGGTCGAGACGGACGGGCCGCCGCAGATTGGCGGCCCAGTGCGCCGCGTCGAACAGGCAGTCGCCGCGCGGGTCGTCCAGCACCGTGGAGTAGACCGGGATGTGGGGGAGCCCGCCCCGGACGTCGGCCAGCTCGGACGTCAACTCCGGGAGCAGCGGGTCCACCTGGGCCGAGTGACCCGCCCCGACCACCCGCATCGCCCGCGCGGCCCGCCCCTCCTTCTCCAGCTGCTCCACCAGCCGGGTCACCGACTCCCCGTCCCCGGTCACCACCTTCTGACAGGGAGAGGAGTGCACGGCGACCTGGACTCCCGGGAAGTCCCTTTCGAGCAGCGGGAGTTCGCTGTCGTCGAGGTCGACCACCGCCATCGCCCCGCCCCGCAGCCCGCTGAGCAGCCGGGCCCGTACGGCCACCACCCGGGCCGCGTCCGACACCTCAAGGGCGCCCGCGCACACCGCCGCGGCGACCTCGCCCAGGGAGTGCCCGATGACGGCGGCGGATCCGACACCGTGCGCGCGCCACAGCTCCGCCAGGGCCAACTGCACGCCCAGGAGCACGGGTTGGGCCACCTCCAGCCGGTCGAGGTCGCCGCCGGAGGCCAGGTGGTCGTAGAGGGAGAGCCCGCATTCGGGGGCCAGCAGCCCGTCCAGTTTCTCCACGGCCGCGGTGAAGGCGGGCTCCTCGGCGAGGAGCCGGCGTCCCATGCCGGTCCACTGGCTGCCGTACCCGGAGAACACCCACACGGGCCCACGCCCGACGACGTCACGGTCGCCCACCAGCACCCGCGCATGGGGTCGCCCCGCCGCCAACGCCCGCAGTCCGCCGGTCAGTTCGGCCCGGTCGGCGGCGACGACGGCCGCCCGCACCGGCCCCCGTCCCGCCCGCCCGGCGAGGGTTCTGGCCACGTCGGCGGGGTGCGCGGCGGCGCCCTCGGGCGTGTCCACCCAGTCGGCGAGCCGGGCGGCGGTGTCGCGGACCCGGTCGGCGTCGACGTCGGAGAGGAGGTGGAGCCGGGCCGGGGGTTCCTCGGCCGGGGGCGGGAGCGGGGCGCCGGGCCGCCATTCCTCCAGTACGGCATGGGCGTTGGTGCCGCCGAACCCGAACCCGGAGACCCCTGCGGTGGCCCTGCCGCCGTACCGGGGCCACGGCTCGGCCTCGGTCACGACCCGCAGCCGTTCGTCGCCGTCCAGGGCGCTGCCCTCGGCGCAGTGCAGCGAGGGCGGGACCAGGTCGTGGTGGAGCGCGAGCACGGTCTTCACCAGCCCGGCGATGCCCGCGGCGGACTCCAGGTGACCCAGGTTGCCCTTGACCGAGCCGAGGAGCAGGGGCTGGTCGGGGTCGCGGCCCGTACCGAGGACGGTGCCCAGCGCGCCCGCCTCGATGGGGTCGCCGAGCGGCGTGCCGGTGCCGTGCGCCTCGACGTGGTCGATGTGCGCGGGGGAGAACCCGGCTCGCGCGTAGGCGGTCCGCAACAGGTCCTGCTGGGCGGCCGGGTTGGGGGCCAGGAGGCCGTTGGAGTGGCCGTCGGAGTTGACGGCGGTGGCCCGGACCACGGCGAGGATCCGGTCGCCGTCCCGTTCGGCGTCGGACAGGCGTTTCAGCAGGACGGCGGCGCAGCCCTCGCCCCGGCCGATGCCGTCGGCGGCCTTGGAGAACGGCTTGCACCGGCCGTCCGGCGCGAGGGCGCCCGCCCGCCGGAACGCGACGGTGACGGTCGGGGAGAGCAGCAGGTTCACCCCGGCGGCGATCGCGAGGTCGCTCTCGCCCGTGCGCAGACTGACGCACGCGTGGTGCACGGCCACCAGCGACGACGAACACGCGGTGTCGACGGCCATGCTCGGCCCCCTGGTGTCCAGGACGTACGCCAGTCGGCCCGCCGTCACGCTCAGCGCCCCGCCGGCCGGAGCCCAGGGGTCGACGGTGGCCGGGTCGGCGCCGGTGAGCTGCCCGTACTCGGGCGCGGAGACACCGACGAAGATGCCGGTGGCGCTGCCCGCGAGGGAATCGGCGGGGACGGCGGCGTGGTCGAGGGTCTCCCGCACGACCTCCAGGAGGATCCGCTGCTGCGGGTCCATCACCGCGGCCTCGCGCGGGGTGATACGGAAGAAGTCGGCGTCGAACCCGGCGATGTCGTCGAGGTAGCCGCCGTACGGGAGCGCGTCGGCGGGCGGGTACGGCGTGAAGTCCCGCCACCGGTCCTCCGGGACCCGCCGGATCGCGTCGACACCGTCGAGGAGCGACCGCCAGTACTCCGCCGGGCCGTGCACCCCGCCCGGCAGCCGGCACCCGACCCCGACGACCGCGACCGGCTCACCGGGCGCGGGCGCCCGCCGTGCCGGGGCGCTCGGAGCGAGGCCCGGGGCCATCGGAGCGAGGGCTGCGGCCGTCGGATCGAGGTCCGCGGTCGTCGGGTCGAGGTCCGCGGCCGGGACTGCGTTCGGCACCGGAACCGGCCGCGCCGCCGTGGCGCACACCCGTGCCACCAGCGCGTCCCCGGTGGGCGCCTCCCACAGCAGCGTCGCCGGCAGTTCCCGGCCCGTCGCCCGCGAGAGTTCCCCGGCCAGGACGACCGCGTCCCGGGAGGACATCCCGAGATCCGCGAGCGGCAGGTCCATCGGAACCTCCTCGGCGGCCAGGCCGCTCCAGTCGGCCACCCGCGCCGCGACCAGTCGCCGCACCACACCTTCCCCGCCGCCGGCGTACAGCCGGCGCGGACCGCCCCCGCCGGCCTCCCCGCTCCCTCTTCCGTGCCCGTCGGGGCCGTCGCCGTCGACCCCACCCTCGACCCCGTCCTCGCCCTCGACCAGGTCCTCGCCCTTGCCCTCGCCCACGACCCTCATCCCTCGACCTCCACCGCGTAGGCACCCGCCAGATAGCGCTCACGGGTCGACGTCCGCGAGACCTTTCCGCTGGACGTCCGGGGCACCGCCCCCGGCGGGACGAGGACGACGTCGGCGAGCCGCAGCCCGTGCCGGGCGGAGACGGCCGCGCGCACGGTCCGCACGAGGGCGGGCACGTCGATGTCGGTGAGCGGCACCGTCCGCGCGTGCTCCGCGACGACGACCACCCTCTCCCCGGCACCGCCCGGCACACCGAACGCGGCGAGCCGGTCGCGCCGTACGGCCGGGTGCGCCTCCTGGGCCGTGGCCTCCACGTCCTGCGGGTAGTGGTTGCGCCCGTCGACGACGATGAGGTCCTTCAGCCGCCCGGTGACGACCAACTGCCCCTCCAGGACCGTCCCGAGGTCGCCGGTCCGCAGCCATTCGCCCGGACCGGACACGGTGTCCGCGAGCACGGCGCCGAAGACCTGCCGGGTCTGCCGGTCCCGATTCCGGTAGCCCCGGCCGACATTGGGGCCCTGCACCCAGATCTCGCCGACCTCGCCCTCGGCCAGCGCCACCCGTGACACCGGGTCGGCGATCCGCACCCGCTGGCCCGCCGGCGCACCGCAGCCGGCCAGCAGCACGGCCCGCGGGTCCTCGGGGCGCGCGGGCAGGGCCTTGCCGGCGGCCAGCGCGTCCCGGTCGAGCGCGAAGCCGCGCAACGGCTCACCGGGCCGGGCGGCGCTGACGAAGACGGTCGCCTCGGCCAGGCCGTACGACGGACAGTGCGTCTCCGGGACGAGGCCCTGCGCGGCGAACGCCACGTGGAAGCGGTCGGCGGTGCCGGGACGGACCGGCTCGCTGCCGTTGATCAGCGCCATGACCCCGTCCAGCCGCAGCCCCGCCTTCTGCGCCTCGGTGACCGCCGAGGCGCAGTAGTCGTACGCGAAGTTGGGCGCCGCGCTCAGGGCGCTCGGGTGCGCGGCCAGCAGCCGCAGCCAGCGCACGGGCTCGTGCAGGAACGCCACCGGGTCCATGAGCACCGACAACAGCCCCCGCACCACCGGTGCCGCGACACTCAGCACCAGCCCCATGTCGTGGTAGAGCGGCAGCCAGCCCACACAGGTCGCCGGGCGTGCGTCGGCACCGTAGGCGGACAGCGCCTGGCGGGCGTTGGCGACGACGTTGGCATGGGTGATCTCGACTCCGGCCGGGGTGCGGGTGGAACCGGAGGTGTACTGGAGGTACGCGACGGCGGTGGCATCGGGCGCGGACGGCTGCCGTCCGTCATCGGCGGCCGAGTCCGGGATCCGGTCCACGGTGACGACCCGGACGGCCCGGCCTGCACACAACTCCTCGACCTCCGCCAGGACCTGGCCCGTCGTGACGACGACCGCCGGGGACGCGTCGGCCAGCACCGCCGACAGCCGGTCGCCCTGCCCGGGCAGACCGGGCGGATACAGCGGTACGGCGACCAGGCCGGCGGCGAGCGCCCCGAGGAAGGCGGTGACGTACTCCGTCCCCTGCGGGCACAGCACCGCGACCCGCTCCCCGGGCTCGGCCTCCGCCGCGAGCCGGGCGGCCGCGGCCCGCACCCGCAGATCCAGCCGGCGCCAGGTCAGGGTGCGGTGGACGCCGCGCGACTGCGGCGCGGGATGGTCGACGAAGGTGAACGCCCGGCGGTCGGGAGTGGTCTCGGCCCAGTGGCGCACATACTCCGGCAGACTCCGGAAGGCGGGCGCGAGCGGGGGGCGGCGGCTGTCCATCGGGCATGGCTCCTCACGGCGCGGGACGGCTTGCGGTCGCGGCGGCCACGGCGGAAGACGGCGGTGACGGCCGTGGCGGGGTTCGGCGGATGGCGGCGCCGGGCGCGGGACTCGGCGCGCACGACGGGGCGCGCTCAGGCGGGGCACGCTCAGAGCGGGATGTTGCCGTGGCGCCGTTCCGGCATCGGGGCCCGCTTGCCGCGCAGGGCGCGCAGGGCGCGGCAGATGTGGGCCCGGGTGTCGCGCGGGGCGATGACGGCGTCCACGTAGCCGCGCTCGGCGGCGAGGTACGGCGTCCCGTACGTGCTCTCGTACGCGGTGACCAGGCGGGCCCGCAGCGCCTCGGGGTCCTCCGCGGCGGCGAGTTCGCGGCGGTGCAGGACCCCCACCGCGCCCTCGGCGCCCATGACGGCGATCCGGGCGGTGGGCCAGGCGAGGTTGATGTCGGCGCCGAGGTGCTTGGAGCCCATCACCGCGTATCCGCCGCCGTACGCCTTGCGCACCACCACCGTGACCTTGGGGACGGTCGCCTCGGCGTAGGCGTACAGCAGTTTGGCGCCGCGCCGGATGATGCCGGCCTGCTCCTGGCGGACGCCGGAGAGATAGCCGGGGACGTCGGCGAAGGTCAGCAGGGGGATGCCGAACGCGTCGCAGAACCGCACGAACCGCGCGGCCTTCTCGGAGGCGTCGATGTCGAGGACCCCGGCCGAACGCAGCGGCTGGTTGGCGACGACGCCGACCGGGGTGCCCTCGACGAGAGCCAGCGCGCAGATGATGTTCGGCGCGAACAGCCCGTGGATCTCCAGGAGTTCACCGTCGTCGACGACCGCGCGCAGCACGTCCCGCATGTCGTAGACCTGGCCGAGCCGGTCCGGCACCACCGTGTCGAGGCACGGCCCGGCGGGCGCGGCCCCCGGCGCGTACCGCGGGGGCCGCTCCAGGTTGTTGGCGGGCAGGTACGACAGCAGGTCGCGTACGGTGTCGAGGGCGTCGACCTCGTCGGCGGCGAGGAAGTGGGCGTTGCCGTTGACGGTGTTGCTGGCGCGGGCGCCGCCCAGCTCCTCGGCGCTGGTGCGTTCTCCGGTGACCGTCTCGATGACGTCGGGTCCGGTGACGAACATGTGCGAGGCGCCGTCCACCATCACGGTGAAGTCGGTGATGGCCGGGGAGTACGCGGCCCCGCCCGCGCAGGGGCCCAGCACGACCGAGATCTGCGGGATCACCCCGGACGCCTGGACGTTGCGGCGCACCAGTTCGGCGTAGAGGGCGAGGGAGGTGACGCCCTCCTGGATGCGGGCGCCGCCGCCGTCGTTCAGCCCGACGACCGGACAGCCGGTCTTCAGGGCGAGGTCCATCAGGGCGAGCGTCTTCTGCCCGAAGGCCTCGCCCATGCTGCCGCCGTACACCGTGGCGTCCTGGGCGAACACACAGACCTGACGGCCGTCGATCGTGCCGTGCCCGGTGACCACCCCGTCGCCGTGGGGGCGCCGGGCGCCGTCCCCGGTGGGCCGTGCCCGCACGAACAGGCCGGTCTCGGTGAACGAGCCGGCGTCCAGCAGCAGATCGATCCGCTCACGGGCCCCGTACTGCCCGCGTCTCCTCGGCCCGACCGGCAGGAGGGCCCGCGTCCGGCGACCCTCCAACTCCGCGATGCGGTCGGCGGTTCGGTCGCGGGCGGGCTCAGGGACCGGCCGGGGGACCGGTTCCGGGACCGGCGCGGGCACACGGCCGGGCGTAGGTTCCGCCACCTGCCTCGCCCGGGATGTCCTCACCTCTAGTGTCACAGCCACCTCCGAAGTGGCTTTCGAATATGGCAGCGGAGGAGGGGCCGACCGGACCGATCCCCGTTCTGTTTGCGGGAGATGAGTCCCTCGGGGCCCGGGTTCGTCCGTGGGTGACAAGGGTCCGGCGCGGCTCGGGTGTTCCGGGCGGACGGCCGTGAAACGCTTCACCTGACCGCCACCTCACCGGCGTCGGACCCGGCGTCGGACCGGTATCACCGTCACCGCGAACGCCGACCGGCCGGGCCGCGCTCAGTTCACCGAGCGCTGACCCGTGGGAAGGGTGAGGGCATGGACATCGACGCACTGCGCCGGGACACCCCCGGCACCGCCCACCGAATCCATCTCAACAACGCCGGAGCGGCCCTGGTCTCCCGGCAGACCCTGGACGCCGTCACCGCCCACCTGGAACTGGAGGCGACCATCGGCGGCTACGAGGCGGCACGGCAGGAGCAGGACCGCATCGACGCCACCTACACCGACCTCGCCCGCCTGATCGGCGGACGCCCCGACGAGATCGCCCTGTTCGACAACTCCACCCACGCCTGGAGCGCCGCGTTCTACGCGCTCACCTTCAAGCCGGGCGACCGCATCCTCACCGGCCGGGCCGAGTACGGCAGCAATGTGCTCGCCTACCTCCAGGTCGCCCGGCGCACCGGCGCCGAGATCGTCGTCGTCCCCGACGATCCGTCCGGACAGCTCGACACCGCCGCCCTCGCCGACCTGATCGACGAACGCACCCGACTGGTCGGAATCAGCCACATCCCCACCAGCGGCGGCCTGATCAACCCGGCGGCCGAGATCGGCCGGATCACCCGCGCCGCCGGGGTCCCGTACCTCCTCGACGCCACCCAGTCCGTGGGCCAGTTCCCGGTGGACGTCGAGACCATCGGCTGCGACATGCTCAGCGCCACCGGCCGCAAGTTCCTGCGCGGCCCGCGCGGCACGGGCTTCCTCTGGGTGCGCACCGAGGCGCTGGAGTACCTCGACCCGAACGTCATCGAGATCCACTCGGCGACCTGGGACGGCGGACGCGGCTTCACCTGGCAGCCCGGCGCCCGCCGCTTCGAGACCTGGGAGACCGGCTACGCCAGTGTCCTGGGCCTCGACACGGCCGTGCGCCAGGCCCTCGACCTGGGCCTGGACCGCATCGGCGACCGCGCCCTGGCCCTGGGCGCGTATCTGCGCGACCGGCTCGACGCCCTGCCCGGCGTCACCACCCACGATCTCGGCGAACACCGCTGCGCCATCGTGACCGCCAAGGTCGACGGCCTGGCCGCGACCGAGGTCGCCGCCGGTCTCGCCCGGCACGGGATCAACGTCACCACCACCTTCCCGGAGCACACCCAGTTCGACACCGAACACCGGGGCGTGCACCCCCTGGTGCGGCTCTCCCCGCACTACTACAACACCGAGGCCGAACTCGACCGGACCGTCGAGGTCATGGCCGACCTCGCCCGCACCGCACGCTGACGCCCGACCGACCGACGGGCCGCCGTCCGTCAGGTCGGCGGCTCCGCGAGGAACTCCCGGGCGCCGCGCAGCCGGGTGCGCAGACCCCGGCGGGTGACCCGGCTGTCCAGCCGGACGTCGAGGGCTCCCCGCCGGGCGCCGTCGACCTGGCGTCCGGCGGGCAGCCGGGCCGGATCGAGGCCGTCGCGGCGGGCGACGAGGACGCCCAGCTCGTGCCGGGTGAGGGCGTCCGGCCCGGCGACGTGCCGCACGCCGACCACCTCGGACGCGGCCAGTTCCAGGAGCGCGGCGGCCAGGTCGGCCACCTGCACCGGACAGCGCACCACATCGGTGAAGAGCACACCGTCGCGGGCACCCGCCACGAGATCGTGCACATGCTGTTCGTGCACGGACAGCGAGCGGCCGTCCCCGATGATCAGCGAGGTCCGCACCACTACGGCGTCCGGTGCCAGCAGCCGGACGCCGGTCTCCGCCGCCGCCTTCGCGGCGCCGTACGGGGTGACGGGATCCGGGAGACACGTCTCGTCGTAGCGGCCCGCGTCACCCGAGAACACGGCGTCGCTCGACACATGGACCAGCCGACAGCCGCGCGCGGCCACGGCCGCCGCCACTCGGACCCCGCCCTCGGCGGTGACCTCCCAGTCCGGGCCGCCGCTCGACGCGTTGACGACGACCGAGGGAGCGACCCGCGCCATCACCTCGGCCGGCCGCACGGGGTCCCGGAGGTCGAGGGCGTGCCAGGAGACGTCCGGCGGGACGTTCCGCCGGGTGTCCGGCGGGTGGGCGGCGTAGGTCGCGCACGTCTCGTGTCCCGCCGCCACGGCCCGGCGCGCCAACTCGCCGCCCAGGAAACCGCTGCCGCCGATGATCAGAAGCCTCATGGCGGGCAACGGTATGCCGCCCCAGAAGTCCCTCAGGACTCCTTGCCGCGGCCGCTCAGCGCGTCGCGCATCCGGTCGACGAGGCCGAGGCCCGGCGCCAGGATCTTGTTGGCCGGCGGCTTGACCGGGGCGGCCGGGTGGGGGCGGGTCGGCGCCAGCTTCTTGGCGCGGCGGACCCTGTCACCGAGGTCGTTCAGCACCGAGGCGGAACAGGCCTTCGCCAACTGCGGGAAGAGATTGCTCTCCTCGTCCCGCACATGGTGGCGGACCTCGGCCATCAACTGCGTGACCAGCCGGTCGAACTCAGGGTCGTCGGCGGCGCGCCGCTCCAGGTCCTTCATGGTGCGCTCGGCGGCGGTGTGATCCGCCAACTCCCGGTCGGCGACCGCGTCCCCGTTGCTCAGGTGCTCGCGGACCGCCGGGTAGAGGTAGGCCTCCTCCGCCACGGCATGCCGTACCAACTCGATGGTGACCAGGTCGGCGAATTCCTTGCGCTTCGGGTCCCCGGAAGGCAATTCCTCGATTTTGCCGAAGAGTTCCGCCACCTCCCGGTGGTCCGCCTTCAGTTCCTCGATCACGTCTCCGCCGTGTGCCATTTCCGTCGCTCCTTGCCTGCGCGTCCCGGCGATCGTCCCGGTCCGGACCTGTGGAGGTCAGTGAAACCCTCACCGTCCCGAATGCGTCGTATTGACGTCCGGTGAGTCAGTGCGGCGCACAGGTGTGGCCCAGGACACGTCCATTCCGTGGCCTGCGCCATTTCAGGGCGACCGGCGCACGACTACGTTTTGCCACGCGTTCCCCAGTACCCACGGATGGCCCAGCGTGCTCGCAGCTCTCTCCCCGCTCATAGCGGCGACCACCCAGTGGCTGACGCGCGCCTACCCGGCGGGCGGCGGCGCGCTGGACGGCGCGCTCTGCGAGGCACAGGCCCGGCAGGCCGTCACCGCCGCCGCCTGGCTCCGCTATCCGACACCCATGGACGCGGCCCTCGTCGGCATGGCCGGACCGGGCGGCTCCGCCCGGCTCGACTGGATCACCGGCCAGGACGAGACCCCGACCCCCGACGAGTACGCCTGGCGGACCTGGGTCGACGAGGTCGTGGCCAGCTGGGCGGCCTGCCTCCTGGCCGATGCCGAACTGGCTCACGCCGCCGTGTACGCCCTCGACGGATCCCCGCACACGGCCGGCCCGCCCGCCGCCTTCCGCCGCCTCCTCACCCCGGACGACCTCGACCGGCGGGCCGCCGCGCTCCTGCGCCACCCCGACCTCCTCGCGCCCGTCGCGACGCTGCACCACACGGGCCTGCTCGACGCGCTGCGACCGGGCCGGGCCCTGTCGGCCTGAGCCCCGGTGCCCACGGCAGCTGGGCCGCACCGGGCAGCCCGGCCGCGCTCGGCAGTCCCGCCGTACCCGCCTCGGGGCGCGTCACCAGCGCAGTGGCAGTCCCCTCGCTCCACGACCACCGGATCATCTCCGGCCTGCTGGAACCCACCTGGCGCGACGGGGCTCTGGGAGTGCTCCCATGGTGCGAGCGTTATCGAAGGTGACCGCCCCGCGGGCCACCGCCAACCCTCGTGACGACATCCGTCGCAACCCGCCGCCCCGGCCCCCGTCGTAACCCCCGCCGCCTCAGCCCTCCGTCGTACTCGCCACCTCCGGTGTGTCGGTCGTCGTCAGGGTGCCGTCAACTCCGTCAGGTCCGCCAGCAGTTCGGAGACGGCCACCGGGTCGATCTCGCCGAAACGTGCGCTGTGCCGGTCGTGCGGCCAGTAGTCGGTGGGGCGGGTGCCGAGCCACAGGTACTCCACCTTCTGCTGCTCGGCCGGGTCGAAGGAGCCGACGGCGATGCCGTGGTCCGGAGTGAGCACCGCGTACCGGTTGGGGGCGAGCCGTTTGGAGATCCAGCGCTCCACACCTGCGTCCAGCGGTTGGCCGCGCCGCCAGCCGCGCCGCTCCAGCCCGACCAGCCGGCCCGTCGTCACCGTCAGACCTTCGAAGCGCTCCAGGCGCCAGTGGGCCGCCTCCTCCGGTGTCAGCTCGAACACCGGCCGCCCCAGCTGCGGGAACGGCTGCTGGATGCCGTGGTCCGCGAACAGCTCCGCCCAGGCGTCCAGTTCGTCCGGCAGCCGCAGCGGGTGCGCGATCCGCACGGTCGCCGCGTCGGGCAGGGGGAACGCACTGCCCGTGGCATCCGCGAACGAACGGTCCTCCGCCACGCGGAACGAGGTCGTCGTGCCCTCCGTGTCACTCAGCCAGACCAGTCGGCGGACGAGGTGCCACAGCAGCGGATGCCCCACGAACAGGTCGCGGAACTCGGGCGCCGACCACGAACGGCCCTCCACCATGGCCGATTCCAGCCGCCGCACCTGGTCGGCGGCGACGGTCCGGACGTCCTTCTTCAGCGCCATGAACCTCTTGCGCTCGGCGGCGGCCAGCTCCGTGTCGTCCTTCGCGCCCGGCGCGGGCAGATCCTTCCGGCGCTTGCCGTCGGCGTCCCGCACGAAGGGCCGCAGCTGTTCGTCGAAACCGACCGTGAACGAGCGGCTGCCGTAGTCGATGACCGTAGTGCCTCGCGCGTCCAGGCCGAGGTCGGGCACCAGCCGGTCGGCGAGCTGTTCACCGGTCAGTCCGAGGCCCTCCGCCAGCTCGGCGATCTTCTCCTGCGCACGGGCCTTGAGAGCCTTGAACTTCACCCGCTGCGCCACGCCGTGCAGATGCATCAGCGCCACCTCGGTGCCGATCGCGGCCAGCACGCCGAGGCCGTCCACCGCTCGCTGGTGCGCACCCTCACCGGGCCAGGCCCTGATCAACGGGGTGAGCCCGCGCACCGTCCCGTCGTCGCCGAGCAGGCCCAGCGCGGTCAGCGCCCAGCTCTCCTGGCTCGGCATCCCCGCCAGTCGCCACTGCTCGAACAGGGCCCAGCCGAACGCGGCGAGCGACTCCGGCACACACGATTCCCGGACCACGGCCAGCCCCGGGTACGCCTCGCCCGGCCGCGACATCGCGAGCATGGTCACCAGGTGCCGGGTGGCTTCGGCGGGCAGGGCGCCCCCCGAGCGCAGCAGGATCTGCGGCAGCAGCAAGGGCTCCGCCCACTCGACGGGCTCGGGCAGCTGCTTCGGGAGCGCCGTCACCAGCGGATCGGCGGACAGCAGCTCCCCGATCCCGGCCACGGCCTCGGCGCCGTACCGTTCGGCGGCGGTCCGCACGACCTCCTCCCCGTGCAGGGCCACGATGGTGTGCAGCGCCTGCTGGGCGTACCGGCGCGCGGAACCCGCCCTGCCCAGGGCGTCCGGCACCAGCAGCGGTGCGGCTGCTTCCCCGTGCCGCCTGAACCAGGAACGGGCCGTCGCCCGGGCCGACTTCAGGCGCGCCGCCCACTCCGCGACCAGCCGGGCCGCCCCCACGCTCACATACGGGTCCAGCAACGGCGCGAGCGCGGTCGGCCACTTGGGCGCGGTGCGCAGCACCAGGTCCAGCGCCTCCGTCCCGAAGCGGGCGACGACCGGCTTGAGCGCCGCGTCGCTGTCCACGCCTCTCGGGTCCCACTCGTCCAGCAGTGGCCGGACCAGGTCCACGGGCTTGTCGAGGAAGATCCCCAACGAGCCGACCTTGTCCGCGCGGACCGCGCTCAGCAGGGCCTCCGGATCGTCCGGCCACTCGGAACGCCGGGCCCAGTCGCGCTCCCAGGACGGGGTGTCCGCCCACTCCTGACGCTCTCCCGGCAGCCACTCGATCCGCGGCTCGTCCTCGGCGACCAGCCCCCGGACCGTACGGACCTCGGCGACCGTGCGCGGCCGGGTCCACGGGGGGTCCGTGAACAGGTCCGGCAGGGACGCGGCCGGGGCGTCCGGCACCCGGTCCCGCGGACTCAGCAGCGGCTCCACGGCGGCCGCCGCCCCGGGCGAGAGCGAGCCGAGCGCCTCCTCGACCAGGTCCGGGTGGGCGGACACCTGCACCAGCAGCGCGTGCCGGAGGGCGTCGGCGTTCGGCCCGCCCGCCGCGACGGCCTCGGCGAGCATCCGCAGGGCACGCCGCGGATACCGGCGGGCCGCCTTCGCCACGAAGGGCTGCGTCCGCTTGTCGTCCAGCTGCGCCAGCAGCAGCCCGAACGCCTCGTCGGACGGGAACTCGACCAGGACCGAGTTGACCTTCCTCACGGTGTCCGACGTGACGTACGAGCTCCGCAACTGCTCCGCCACCAGGGGCGCCACCGCCGTGCCGATGCCCTCGGCGACGGTGGCGACCATCGGCATCGACCAGCCGTTGTAGCTCAGCGCGGCCACCCCACCCAACTGCCGCATCTGCTCGGGGTCGTTGAGCGAGCACAGCAGCATCGAGCGCAGGACGTGATCGCGGGGACGGTCCGCCTCGGGGCCGCCCGCGCACTCGTCGACCCAGGCCGTCTCGCTGGGGACGAGGTAGGACACGACGACCCGTCGGCGGGCGCTGCTGCGCAGGTCGGCCAGGGCCGCGACCACGGCACGGTAGGTGACCTCGTCCGCGGCCGCGAGCCGCGCCCGAAGCCGGTCGGCGACGGCGCGCACCCGCCAGGCGTGCCCCGCGAAGGCGGTGTCCGGTGTGCGCTCCACGTACGGATCGAAGCGGTGGCGCCCGTGCTGGGTGAAGTGCACCTCGATGTCGAACAGTTCCACGGTCGCCCGGGCGGCGAACACCGGTCCGTGGGCCTCGACCCAGGCATCGGCGCAGGCCGTGCCCGACCAGGCCGTGTCGGAGGTGACGGCGAGCACGGCCGCGCCCAGCGGGTCCGCCGTGCCCGCGAGGTGTCCCTCGGCGGCCCGCACCAGGTCCGGGTCGCTCCGGGGACTGTCCAGGTACTGCCGCACCCAGGTGGTCGCGTCACGCAGTTGCCGCTCGGCCTGCTCGGCGGCCCCCTTGCGCGGGGGTGTCGGCCGGCGCGGGACACCCCCGCGACGCGGATGCAGATGGCGGTGCCAGGCGGCCGGCAGCACGAAGGTGTCCTCGTCCACCACGGGGGCCTCCGCGGCAGGCGTGTCATCTCCCTCGACCGCCGGGGCCGCCTCCGGACCGGGCGTGTCACCTCCGTCGGCGGCGACCGCGGCGGCGACCTCCCGATAGCCCTTGCGCTCCTTGGCCGCGGAGGTCTTCCGCAGGTAATCGGCGGCCTCCTCCGCCGAGGCGCACTCCTTGACCTGGGTACGGCCCTCCGTACCGCAACGGCCGTACCGGACGGTCACCGTGGCACCGTCCGTCGCGGCCTCCCAGAACTTCGAGGAGTTCCCCTCCGCATACTCCCAGCGGCGCACGCCCCCACCCCTTCCGACCGTGCCGGATCCCCCGGCCCACCCCACGCGGATCAAGCCGCTGACCGGCGGATACAGGCCAGTTCAGCGACGAGGACCACAGTAGGGGGACCCACTGACAACGCCGTCGGGAGGCCGAGGCGAAGGAGGACGAGAAGGCCGACCAGGAGGCCGGCGAGAGCGCCGAGGAGAGCGTCGGCGAGAACGTCGGCGAAGCGGTGTCACCGGACGGTCCGGTGCCCCCGGCGCCTGCCGGCCGCCTCCAGTTCACGACGCAGCCGGTCCGGATCCCAGGCCTCGCCGACGGCCTGCCGGAGCAGATCGGCCTGGGAGGGCGGGGCGAGGCCGTCGACGGGCGGGTCGCGGTCCAGGTCGGTCGGGAAGGGGTAGCCCTCGGCGGTGGCGGCGACGACGCGGCGCAGCCAGTCCTCCGTGGCGCCCTCGGACACGCGGTGCAGCAGGACGGGGAACAGGGCGTTGACCATCGCCTCGCGGTCCACGGTCTCCATGGCCCGGCCGAACGCGGAGGAGATCTGCAGCAGGTTCGCCATGCGCCGGATGTCCGACGAGCGGTTGTGCCCGGCGGCGTGGAAGAGGGCGGGGTTGAAGAAGGCCGCGTCCCCCTTGTCGAGGGGGAGTTGGACGTGGTGGGCGTCGAAGTACGCGACGAACTCCGGCAGTCGCCACGCGAGGTAGCCGGGCTCGTACTTCTGCGAGTGCGGCAGATAGAGGGTGGGGCCCGACTCCACGGGCATGTCGCAGTGGGCGACCGCGCCCTGCAGGGTGAGGACGGGGGACAGCCGGTGGACGTGCGCCGGGTAGGCGGCGGCCTGCCGCTGGGAGAGGAAGCCGAGGTGGTAGTCACGGTGCGGGCTCTGTGCGGCGCCGCCCGGGTTGACCACGTTCACCTGCGAGGTGACCTGGTAGGCGGGGCCGAGCCAGGCCTCGGCGACCAGGGCAAGCATGTCGTTGGCGTAGTAGTCGGCGAAGACGTCCGGCGCGCGTACGGCCATCTTGTCCAGGGCGCTCCAGACCCGGTCGTTGGCGCCGGGCTTGGCGAAGTGGTCGCCCCGGGCCGTACCCGAGGCGCGCTCCTCCTCGATCAGTTCGCGGAAGACGTCGGACGCCCGGTCCACGACGGCCGGGTCGGGGAACGCGCCCTTGAACACGGCGATCCCGGGACCCTCCAGGAGAGTGCGGACCAACTCCGCCTGGACAGCCTGACGGCCCTCCGGCGTGGCTGTCAGGGCGCGGAGCCGGTCGCTGTCGTAGAGCGGCACGTTCTGCTCGACCCGCTCGGCCGAGGGGTGGTCGGCCGGGTCGGTGACTCGCTCGACGACTGCCCGGAACGTGTCGAGATCGCAGTCCGCCTCGGCCAGCCAGGTCCGTGACACCGCAGCGATGGGGGACATCGCGGCTCCTTTCGCAGCCCTTGTGTTGCTGCCAGTCTGAGGATCTCGAATCCCTCATTCAATGCGCGAAAACCCATCAAGAACACCTCACGGAGCGCCTTGGGGGAGGGGCGCAGGGGGCGAGAGGCGTGGGGTGCGGTGGGTCCGTGTCGTCGCCTGGCCGGTCGCCGTCGGCGACGTAGCGTGGGCCGGGCAGGTGAGCGGTCGAGCCGGAGGCGGCGGGATGTGCTGGAGTGCGACGGCCGATCTCGTGGCGGGTGCCGGTGTCGCCGCGGTCGGGGTGACCTGTGTGGTGCTGGCGCGCGACCGGCGGGATCTGCCGCTCGCCGCGCTGCCGCTGCTGCTCGGCGCCCATCAGATCGTGGAGTCGGTGGTCTGGTCCTCGGGCGGCGGCAGCGGGCCGGCGACCGTCGCCTGGGCCGTCGTCGCCCTGCCGCTGCTGGCCGTGTGGGTGCCGGCGGGCGTGTGGTGCGCGGCCCCGGCGCGGGCCCGTCCCCGGCTGGTCGTCCCGCTCGCCGTCGGCGTCGCGACCGCCGTGCCGCTCGCCCGGGCCCTAGCCACCGGCCCGGTGACCGCCGAGATCCGCGGCCGCACCGTCGGCTACACGATCGACCTCGCCCACCCGCCACTCCTGGTCGCCGGCTACCTCCTCGCCACCGTCGGCTCCCTGCTCCTCTCCGGCGACCGGCGGCTCGTCGTGCTCGGCGCCCTGGCCGCCGTCGGAGCCGCGGTCTGCTGGGCTCTGTGGCGGCTGGAGTTCATCTCCACGTGGTGCGCCTTCGCGGCCCTGTGCTCGGTGGTGCTGCTGGGCTGGGTGCGCGCCCGCGCGAGAGCGCCCTCGCGACCGCACCGCAGCGCCTGACCCGACCCGACATGACTGCCCCGACATGACTGACCCGACCTGACCGGACGTGACGGACCTGGGCAGGGGCCTTGATGGTCCTTGGTGAATCATTCATCCATCGAGCTGTTGACTTTCGGCTCGACCAGCCAGAGGATTTCGGAGGTGACCCACTCCGCCGCCGGGCCCCTCGGCCCGGTTCTCCCCGCGGCCCTCGACGAGGCGGCCCACCGCTGCCTCGTCGCGGGCTTCGACGGTACGACGACCGTCCCCGACACCCTGAAACGGCTGATCGACCGCGGCCTGGGCGGGGTCATCCTGTTCACCCGCAACATCCGTGACGCCGACCAGGTCCGCGAACTCACCGGCACCCTGCGGACGTTGCGGCCGGACCTGCTGATCGCCATCGACAACGAGGGCGGCGGCATCGGCCACCTGGTCGCCGCGGGCGCTCCCGAGGTACCCGGCTCGTGGGCGCTCGGTGCCGCCGACGATCCCGGCCTGACCGCCGCGTGCGCCGACGCCCTCGCCGGACACCTGCTCTCGCTCGGGATCACCGTCTCGTACGCCCCCGTCGCCGACGTCCAGAGCCGGCCCGAGAACCCGATCGTGCGCACCCGCGCCTTCGGCGGCGACCCCGAGCTGGTCTCCCGGCATCTGCGCGCCTGGATCGCGGCCACCGAGTCGCGCGGCGTGGCCTCCTGCGCCAAACACTTCCCCGGCCACGGCGGGACCGTCACCGACAGCCACCACGAACTGGCCGTGGACCCGCGGCCGTACGAGCGACTCGACCTCGCGCCCTTCCGGGCCGCCGTCGACGCGGGTGTGCCGATGCTGATGAGCGCCCATGTGGTCTTTCCGGCCCTCGACCCGGAGCTGCCCGCCACCCTCAGCCCGAGGATCCTCTCGGACCTGCTGCGCGGCGAACTCGGCTTCGACGGCGTCCTCGTCAGCGACGCGCTGGAGATGAAGGCCATCGCCGACCGCTACGGCGAGGCGGCCGGCGCCCGTCTCGCGCTCGCCGCCGGAGCCGACCAGGTCATCGTGGCCGTGCCGGATCTGGAGGTCACCCTCGCCTGCCGGGACGCCGTGCTCGACGCGCTCGGAGCGGGCGACCTCGCGGAGGAGCGGGTGACCGAGGCCGCGGAACGGGTACGGCGGCTCGCGCTGCGGTACGCGGGGCCGTACCGGCCGGGCGTCGTGGCCGCGTGGGACGCGCACGCCGGGCTGAGGGCGGCGCGGCGGGCCGTACGGAGCGGGGGTCCGTTGCCGCGGCCGGTGCCGGGCGCCCATGTGCTCGACTGCTTCCCGCCCCCGCACCCCGCCCTCAACTGGGGCGGCGAGGACCTGCTGACCGAGGTCCGCGCGCTCGACCCCACCGCCACGGGGGCGGCGGTGCCCGGGGAGCCTGGCGATCTCGCGGCCGTCGCGGGGGAGGCGCTGCGGGCCGCCGGGGCGCGTCCGCTGGTCCTCGCCCTGTGCGATGCCGAGCTGTACCCCTGGCAGGTCCGCCTCCGCGACCTGTTGCTGAACGCCCGGCCGGACGCGCTCGTGGTCTCGACCGGGTTGCCGGAAGAGGGTGACGTAGTGGCCGCGCACGGGAGGGGACGGGTGAATCTGCGGGCGGCGGCCGAGATCATCACGGGCCGGACGCTCTGAGCGGCGGTGCCCTCCGGGGCATCGGTGGGTGCGCGGGTGCGGGGGCGTGGGCGGGGGGTGCGCGGGTGCGCGGCGTCCGGGCATCCCGCCCCGGCCCGCCTGCCCGCCTGCCCGCCGGCTCGTCGGTTCGCAGGTCGTCGGCTCTCCTGTGGGCTCGGGGCCTGGCTCGCCCGTCGGCTCGGCGCCCGGCTTGCCAGCCGGTCCGTTCGCTCGCCGGTTTCGCCTGTCGGCCTGTCCGCTCGGCCCCCGGCCCGTCGGCATGCCTGCCTCGGCCGGCCTGCCGTCCCGCCCGCGCGGCTGGTCCCGTGGGCGGCGCCGGTCGCGCCGCCCGGCCGCCGCTCTCACTTCGCCTCGATCACCTCCGTGATTCCCCGTGCGGCCAGGTACTCCTTGTCCTCCGCGCGCTCCGCCAGGACCACCGCCGGGCGGGCCCGCTCCTGTCGTAGCCGCATCCAGGTGTCGAAGAACGCGCCGCCGGGGCCGGAGACGGAGCGGGTGGACGGGGTGCAGTCCAGGACCAGGGCTGCCGTACGGGGCGCGGGCCGGGCGGAGGCGGTGCGCAGCTCGGCCACCGTCGTGGACAGGGCCTCCGCGATCGGTTTGGGGCGCCCGGTGGAGTCGAACAGGCCGAGCGTGTACTCCAGTTCGGGGAAGTCGGCCAAGGCGCGGTCCACGTCGTGGGAGCACCACCAGGTGACGCCCCACAGGTGGGTGCAGCCCGCCGCGTTCAGCAGGGTCGCGCGGGCGAAGTCGGGGGCGTCGGCGGCCGGGATGTGCGGCTCGGGGGCACCGGTCTCCTGGACCCAGACCGGGCGGGCCGGGTCGGTGGCGTAGGCGGCGGCCAGCTCCGTGCCGTACTCCGCGAGGTGGTGCACCTCGGGTGAGCGCGGGCCGTAACGCCGGGCGCAGTCCGCGGAGAAGACCCAGGGGTGGACCGTGGTGAGGTCGCCCTTGCGGGCCGAGGCTTCGGGGGTGAACGGGTGGTCGTCGCCGTACCAGGCGGCGTCGTACGCCGAGTGGGTGACCAGACCCCCCGCCTCGCCGAGCCCGTCCCGCGCGGCGCCGAGGAGGGTGTCGAGGTAGTGGTCGACCTCGGCCGCGGTCACCGGGTTGTGCTCGACCAGGTTGTTGAGCTCGTTGCCCAACTGGAGGCCGATGAGGCGGGGGTGGCCGGAGAGGGCGCGGCCGAGCGTGCGCAGCAGCAGTGCCTGGGCCTCGATCGCCTCCGGGTCGGTGAAGACGTTGCGATGGTGCCAGCTGCGGGTCCACTCGGGGTAGAAGTCGAAGCTCGACAGGTGGCCCTGGACGCCGTCCACGAGGACGTCGAGGCCGCACTCGCCCGCCAGGTCCACCAGCCGGACGAGCTGGTCCACGGCCGAGGCCCTGACCAGGGTGCGGTTCGGCTGGAGCAGGGGCCACAGGTGGAAGACCCGGACGTGGTCCAGGCCCAGCCCGGCGATCTGGGCCAGGTCCTCGCGCGCGAGCCCGGGGTCGAAGTCGTGCCAGGCGTGGAACCAGCCCTTGCGTGGGGTGTAGTTCACTCCGAAGCGGAGTGCGGGCGCGGGCGCGGGTGGCGTGCTGATGGCGTCCTCCTCAAGAGATGGACCTTGTCTCCGGCGAATGTATCAACCACCATGGACCGCAATGAATAGTGATTTGAACCAAGCCTCCGGGCGGCTGGCCTTCGGGCACCAAGCCTCCGGGACTAACCCGGCACACGACCCCCGGTCGGTGGCCGGTCCCGGGCCGGCGGCGGATGAGAGGCCGGCGCCCGGCGCGTGGTCGGAAGCCGACGGGTGGTCGGTGGCCGGCGGATCATCGGCGCCCGGTCGGTCGTCGGCGATCGATGCGGGGCCGACCCCCCATGCGCGGCCGACCCCCCATGCGCGGCCGGCCACCCATGCCCGGCCGGCCACTGATACGCGGTCGGCCACTGATGCGGCACCCGCGGCCGAAGCGCGGTCGGCTGCCGGCATGGCCCGCGCCGCCGGTACGGCCCGCGCCGCCGACGCGGCTCCGGCTGCGGGGGCCTCCCCGAGCGTCCACGGGTCCCCGGGCCCCGCCGCGTCCACCCCCACCCCGACCGACCACGCGGTTCCGCCCGCCGCCTCGCCCGCCCCCTTCTACGTGGTCGGCATCGACGCCGGCGGTACCCGTACGCGTGCCGTTCTGGCGGAGCTCGGCGGTGGGGCGGTGACCGGTGAGGGGGCGGCGGGGCCGGGCAACTCGTTGACGGTGCCCGGGCCGCTGCTCGCCGACCACCTCGTCGAGGCCGTCGCGCGAGCCGTGCCGGAGGCACTGCGCGCACGGGTGGTGGCGGTGGCGGGCGGGTTCGCCGGGGCCGGACACCAGGGCCAGGGCGCCGACGAGCCCGGCCGGCTGAGGGCCCGGGCCGCCCTGTCGGCCGCGCTCGCCCGGCTCGGTGTCACCGCCGCGTCGGTCGGCGTCCACAGCGACATCGAGACGACGTTCGCCGCGGCTCCAGGCCACCCCGCCGACGGCCTCGTTCTGGTGGCCGGTACCGGCGCGGTCGCGGCCCGGATGACCGGCCGGGTGCCGACCGCGACCTCGGGCGGCGACGGCTGGCTCCTCGGCGACGACGGCGGCGGCTTCTGGATCGGCCGCGCGGCCGTACGCGCGGCCCTGCGCGCGGCCGACGGCCGCGGCGGGCCCACCGCCCTCGTCCTCGCCCTGGGCCGGGACCTGGGGCTGCCGGAGGAGGTGCTCCCGCCGGAGGGCCACGGGGCCGGCGGGGCCGCCGGGTGGAGTGCCGAGCGGCGGACCGCCTACCGGGCCAGGCTGCTGCCCGCCGTCATGGACCGTGCGCCCGTCCGGCTCGCCGACCACGCGCCCGCGGTGGTGCGCACCGCCGAGGAGAAGGACGCCGTGGCCGTCGGGATCCTCCAGGAGGCCGCGCGCCGTCTGGCCGACACCGTCGCCGCCCTGGCGCCCCGCCCCGGTGAACCCCTCGTCGTCACCGGCGGTCTGCTCGCCCTGGACGGCCCCCTGCTGCCGCCGCTGACCGAACGCCTCGCCCCCCTCGGACTCACCGTCACCCCGGTCGCGGACGGTTCCCCGGGCGCCGTAGCGCTCGCCCGCCTCGCCCACGGCCGGAGCGACTGACCGACTGACCGACTGACCGGACGGGTACCCCCCCGAGCCCGCACGGGGTCCCCACCACCGGGTCGCACACCTCCCTCGGCCCCAAGCCCCCTCGCCGACAAGGACCACCCATGCCCCCACAGGACCAGCCGCTCGCCCCGGCCACCGCGCCGGCGCGGCCGCCGTACCGCGACCCGTCCGCCCCCGTCGAGGCGAGGGTCGCCGACCTCCTCTCCCGGATGACCCGGCGCGAGAAGGTCGGCCAGCTCAACCAGCGGATGTACGGCTGGGACGCGTACCGCCGCACCCCGGCCGGGGACTTCGAACTCACCGAGGCCCTCTCCGCCGAGACCGAGCGCTTCTCGGGGCTCGGCGCGCTCTACGGTCTGATGCGGGCCGACGCCTGGTCCGGCGTCGGCCACGGCGACGGGCCCGGTGCCGCAGACAGCGCCGACCTCGCCGACCTGGTCCAGCGCCACGTCCTGGAGCGCAGCAGGCTCGGGATCCCCGCCCTCTTCGTCGAGGAGGTCCCGCACGGCCACATGGCCCTCGACGGCACGGTCCTGCCCGTCAACCTGGCCGTCGGCGCCACCTGGGACCCGGACCTCCACGAGCGGGCCGCCGCGCACGCCGCCGCCGAACTCCGCGCCCGTGGCGGCCACGTGGCCCTCGTCTCCGCACTCGACATCGCCAGGGACCCGCGCTGGGGCCGCACCGAGGAATGCTTCGCCGAGGACCCCCACCTCGCGGCCCGCCTGACCGAGGCCCTGGTCAGGGGCATGCAGGGACCGCCGGGTGCACAGGCGGCCCCTGACGCTCAGCAGACCTCCGGCGCTCAACCGTCCCCGGGCCCGCACACGACGCCCGTCCCGGCGCCCGTCCCGGAGCGCTTCGCCGACGACCGCGCCCCTGTCGTCCTCAAGCACTTCGCCGGGCAGGGCGCCACCGTCGGCGGCCGTAACTCCGCCGAGTCCGAACTCGGCCGCCGTGAACTGCACGAGATCCACCTCCCGGCCGCCCGTGCCGGCGTCCGCGCGGGCGCCGCCGCCGTCATGGCCGCCTACAACGAGGTCGACGGCATGCCCTGCTGCGGCAATCGGGCCCTCCTCACCGGGCTGCTCCGCGAACGCTGGGGCTTCGACGGCCTGGTCATGGCCGACGGCCTCGCCGTCGACCGCCTCGCCCGCATCACCGGCGACAAGGTCTCCGCCGGAGCCCTCGCCCTGGACGCGGGCGTCGACCTCAGCCTCTGGGACGAGGGCTTCACGCACCTGGAGGAGGCCGTGGAGCGCGGCCTGGTCGACGAGGCCGCCCTGGACGCCGCCGTCGCCCGTGTGCTGCGCCTGAAGTTCCGCCTCGGCCTGTTCGAGAACCCCTTCACCCGCCGCGCGTCGGTCCCCGAGCACATCGGACGCGCCCGCAGCACCGACCTCGCCCGCGCCTGCGTCACCCTGCTGCGCAACCCGGAAGGCACCCTGCCCCTCGGCCCCTCGGCACGTCGGATCGCCGTGCTCGGCCCGCACGCCGCCACCACCGGTCACCACCTCGGCGACTACACCGCCCCGCAGCGCCCCGGCACCGGCACGAGCGTCCTCGACGCCCTGCGCCGCCTGGCCCCGCCCGGCACGGACGTCCGTCACACCGAGGGCGCGGCCCTGACCGGCGCCGACCGCTCCGGAATCCCGGACGCGATCGCAGAGGCCGCCGCGGCCGACCTGGCCGTGCTCGTGCTGGGCGGCAGCAGCGCCCGTACCCCCGACACGGAGTTCGACGCCAACGGTGCCGCGCGGACCGTGGTGTCGGAGATGACCTGCGGCGAGGGCGTCGACCTCGCGGGTCTACGGCTCGGCGCGGCGCAGGAGGCCCTGCTGGACGCCGTCGTGGCGACGGGCACGCCCACCGCGGTCGTCCTGATGCAGGGCCGCCCGCACGTGCTGCCCGACACCCCGGCCGCGGCACTGCTCACCGCCTGGTACCCGGGCCCGTGGGGCGGCGAGGCGGTCGCCGAGGTGCTCCTCGGCCTCGCCGAGCCCGCCGGCCGGCTCCCGGTCTCCGTCCCCCGCTCGGCCGCCCAGCTTCCCGTCCACTACAACCACAAGGACACCGAGTACGGCGGATACGTCGACGAGAGCGCCGAGCCGGCCTACTCCTTCGGCCACGGGCTGTCGTACACGACCTTCGAACATGGCGCGCCCCGGGTGTCGGGGCGCACGGTCGAGGTGGACGTCACCAACACCGGGGACCGGTACGGGCGTTCGGTCGTGCAGGTGTATCTGCGCAGGCTGATCACGCGCACCTGGCCGCGCACCCTCGAACTGTGCGCGTTCGAGGGTGTCGGCCTGGCGCCGGGGGAGAGCCGTACCGTCTCCCTGGCGTTCGAGGTGCCCGCCGGGACCGACTCCGTGGAGCTCCGGGTCGCGCGGTCCGCGCGGGAGGCGCTGGACGTCGTACCCGTCGTCGTGGACCTCGGAGGTCGTGGTGGACCTCAGAGCTTGACGGCCCCGGAGGACACGCCCTTGTAGAACCAGCGCTGGGTGATGACGAACAGCACCAGCACCGGGATCACGGAGATGACCGAGCCCGCCATCACCATCCGCTGGTCGTAGCCGAAGGAGGAGGACGTGAGGCGGGACAGGCCGAGTGTCAGGGTGAAGTGGTCCTCGGTGCGCAGCACGATCAGCGGCCACAGGAAGTCGTCCCAGGCGCTGATGAAGGTGTTGATGGTGACGACCAGGATCGCGCCCCACGCGGACGGCAGATAGAGGTACCGGAACCGCTTCCACTCGCCCGCCCCGTCCAGCATCGCCGCGTCCTCGACCTCGCGCGGTACGGCGAGGAACGCGGCCCGCATGATCAGGACGTTGATGGCGGCGACGAAACCGGGCAGCCAGACGCCCACCAGGTTGTCGACGAGCCCCAGGTCACGGATGCTCAGGAACAGCGACACCATGATCGACTCGAAGGGGAACATCATGGACGCCATGAGCAGTACCCAGACCAGCCTGCGGCCCTTCCAGCTCGGCTTGGAGAGCATGTAGCCGGCGAGCGTGGAGAAGACCAGCTGGCTGGTGACGGACAGGGCCACGACCACCAGGCTGTTGCGGATGTACGTCCAGACCGGGACCTGCGCGAACACCTCGCGGTAGGCACGCAGCGTCGGATGATGCGGGAGGAGGGAGGCTTTCTCGCCGAACACGTCCTCGCCGACGCCCTTCAGCGACGACAGCAGCTGCCACAGCAGCGGGCCCACGGTGATGCCGAGGACGAACAGCAACAGCAGGTAGCGGACGACGAGTTCGCGGGGGCGGCCGTAGTCCCTCCAGCGCGGCATCAGCCGCCGCCTCACGACGGGGGCCGGGGCCGTGGCCGTCCGCGGCTCCTTCACGGCGGTGGTCACGACTCGTCCTCCTTCGTCAGTCGCTGTGCGAGCAGCGTGAGGCCCAGGGTGAGTACGAAGAGGGCGACGCTGACCGCCGAGCCGTAGCCGGCGTTGCCGGTGAGCGGGTCGAGGGCGACGTCCCGGATGTAGAAGGGGAGGGTGCGGTCGGCGCCGCCGGGGCCGCCGGTCGCGCCGCCGAGCATGTAGATCTCCGTGAACACGCGCAGCGAGCCGATACCGGTGAGGGTGCCGACCAGCATCATCGAGGTGCGCACGCCCGGCACGGTGACGTGCCAGAAGCGGCGGACCGCGCCCGCGCCGTCCACGGCGGCGGCCTCGTGCAGTTCCTTGGGCACGTTCCCCAGCGCGGCCAGGTAGAAGATCATGTACCAGCCGAGGCCCTTCCACAGGGTGAGCCCCATCGCGCACAGCAGGATCAGCCAGGAGTCCGACAGGAACGGGATCGCCGACCGGATGATGTGGGCCTTCTGCAGCCAGGTGTTGACCAGGCCCTGGTCGCTGAGCAGCCACTGCCAGCTGAGGCCCACGACCACGCTGGAGGCGAGGACCGGGGTGTAGAACGCGGAGCGGAAGAAGCCGATGCCGGGCAGGTTCTTCTCCACCAGCACGGCCAGCATCAGCGGGAGCAGCACCATCAGCGGGACCACGATCAGCGCGTACAGCACGCTGTTGCGGGTGGCGAGCCAGAAGTCGGAGTCGCCCAGCATCCGGGTGTAGTTGTCCAGGCCCACGAACGAGGCGGCGCCGCCGAGCGGTTTGGCGTCGGTGAACGACAGCAGGAGCGTGTTCAGGAACGGGTACAGGCCGAAGACGCTGATGCCGATGATCGCCGGGGACATCCACAGCCACGGCAGCCACCAGCGGCGGTACAGCGCGGCGCCGCCCGCGTCGGCGCCGGGGCCCGGCTTGAGGGCCCGCAACAGGCGGCGCCGGCGGCCGGTCGGTTCCCCGGGGCCGGGGTCGCGGGAGGGGACCGCGACCCCCGCCCCTTCGGTGGGGGGAGAGAGGGTGGTCATACTCAGCTGCCCTGCTCGATCAGCTCGTTGGCCTTATTCTGGGCCTCGTCCAGGGCGTCCTGGGCGCTCTTCTTGCCCTGCATGGCCAGCTGGATCTGGGCCGTGATGGCGTTCAGCTCCCCGGGGGTCAGGGCGATCTCGTCGGCCGTGGAGGTCTTGCGGTCGCTCGCGACGATCTTGCGGGCCTCGGCGAACGGGTCGTCACCCTTGACCGACTGGAAGAACGGGTCGTCCAGGGAGGCCGTGGTGGAGGGGAAGATGACCACGTTCGGGTCCTTCGCCCACTCCAGCTGGTTCTTCGCGTTCGTGAGGAACTGTGCGAAGGACAGCGCGGTCGCCGCGTTCTTGCTGGTGGACGCGACGCCTATGTACTGCGGGGCGCCGACGGTGTGGCCGAGGTCGTCCAGCATGAAGCGGGCGACCCCCGTCTTCTTGTAGACGCTCGGGTTGTTCTGCTGGATGAAGCGCAGGAAGTTGGGGTTCGTCGGGCCGTAGACCAGCTTTCCCTGGCCGTAGACGTTGGCCGGGTCCTGGGTGGAGGAGAGCGAGTCCCTCGGCATGCCGCCGGCCTTGTAGAGCTTGGTCATCGCCTCCACCCACTGCGCGGTCTTCGGGTCGTCGGCGAAGGTGAACTTCTTGCCGTCGGAGGAGAGGACCTTGATGTCCATCTGCTGCCAGTCGGCGGGGATGCGCAGCTGCGGGTTGGCGAGGAAGGCGTAGTACTTGCCGTCCGAGACCTCGGCTATCTTCTGCGCGTCCTCGAACAGACCGAGCACGGTGGTCGGAGGTTTGGCCGGATCGAGGCCCGCCTTCTTCATCAGGTCGGTGTTGAAGGTCTGCACGATGCCGCCGGAGTACCAGGGGAGCACGCTGTGCACCTCGGTGCCGGACGCGTCGGCGTACATGCTCGACTTCCACAGGTTGGGCACGAACGGCTCGCCCGCGCCCGGGGCCTTCTTGTCCAGGTCGAGCAGATAGCCGTTCTTGGTGAGCGCGATCGCCGTGTTGACGTTGATGTTCACGACGTCCGGCAGTGTGCAGCCCTGCGCGTCCGCGACCAGACGCTGGGTGAAGGTGGCGTCGCCCGGGTCGTCGACCCACTTCACGGTGGTGTCCGGGTGGGCCTGCTCGAAGGCTTTGATGACACCGTTGAAGTAGCCGCCGAAGTCCTTCTTCAGATTCGTCGTCTGGAAGGTGATCGTGCCCTTGACGTCTCCGGTCAGCTTCCCTGACCCGACGTTGCCCTTGTCGACCTCGCAGCCGCCGGCGGTGGCGTCCCCGCTGTCGGATCCCCCGCCCGACAGGCCGCAGCCCGCGGCGGTCAGGGTGAGGGCGATGACACCCACCACACATCCGGTCAGTCTTCTCGCGCGCATGTCGCCTCCTGCGATCAGTCAGCTGCCTGGGTCGAGCCGCTGGGTCGAGCTGCTGGTTCAAATCACCAACTTGGACTGTGATTGATGAAAAGGTGGACCAGAATTCATCGGAGGTCAATGCCTGGCCGTGTTGCTTTTCGGTTCCAGGGCGTTTCCGACGGGTTCGGAGCCGGTGGGTGTGTTCAGTGCCGGTGCTCGTGGTCGGGGTGCGAGGGGTCCTCCGGGTGCTCGTGCCCCGGCGCGTACTCCACGTCGGCCCGCGCCCGGTCCAGCCAGTCGAAGAAGGCCTGTCGGCCCAGGGCCCGCCGCAACTCCCGTGCGACGTCGTCATGGACCGCGTCGTACGGCAGGAAGTCGCCCGGCACCGCCCCGCCGTACGGGTCGACGCCGCGCCGCAGTGCCTCCGGGGTGAGGAAGCGGTCCGGATTGCGGTCGTAGTAGTCCCGTACGGCCTCCTCCGGCACCCTCTGCTCGGCCTCCAGCGCCGCCAGCAGGGTGCGCGCGGCGGGGGAGTGGGCGAGCGTCACCGCGATGATGCTGCCGAGGTCGGCGACCTCTGTCCCGGACACCGCGAGCGGGCGGGCCGGTGCCTCGCCTGGCGGCGGCGCGAGCCCGCGCGCGGCGCACGCCCGCCGGGCCAGCTCGTCGGCGACGACCACCTGCGTGGCCCAGCGCCGCCGCTGCCGCTCCGCCCGCGCCTGCCCCTCCGGCCGGACCTCCCGATCCCGCGCGGGCACCACCGCCAGCACGACGTCCACCCGCTCCCGGGCGACCGGCTCACCGCCGACGAGCGCGGCGGGCGCCATGGGCGTCGTGTGCGCGGCGGGTCCCGGACGACCGTGGGCCGCTGAGTGGTCGTGCGCTGCCGAGTGGTCGCCTTGGGGCTCGGCTCCGGTCGACGCCTCCGGAGCTGGGTGCCGCGTGTGCTGGTCCGGCGCCGGGCGCCCGCGCGGTGGGGTGAGACGGTCCGGCCCCGTGCCGCCGCCGTGTGCCGTCCGTCCGTTCACGGTCCCACCTCCAGGACGACCGCCTCCGAGTAGGCCACGCAGCCGTGCCAACCGGCCTTCGCCATCAGCCAGTACGAGCCCGGGGGCACCGCCGAGCCGTCGATCTCGATCAGGCACTCCGTGCTCTCCCCGGCGGCCAGGGAGAAGCCCTGGAGGCCCGGTGCGACGCCCGCCCACGTCCCCCACGAGGACACCGCCCAGAGCGCTCCGCCCACCTGCCCGCGGGTGGTGTTCCGCAGGCGCACCGGCACGCGCGCCCGTTCGCCCCGGCGTATCTCGACCCGGTCGACGCCCAGCTCCATCACCAGACTCGGCCCGGTCCGCCCGTCCGGCTCGCCCCGGACCGCCGCGCCGGGCACGTCCAGGGCGACCACGTCCTCGAACGTCTGCCCGCCGTGGGTGAGCCGCGCGGCCAGCGCGTAACGGCCGGGCACCGCACCCGGCGGGGGCGTCACGGTGACCTCGGTGAGCGAGAAGCCGCCCGCGCCGAGCGCGTACGGCAGTTCGGCGGGCTCGGCGCTCCAGCCGGGCGGTACCTCCAGGGCGACCGTGCCCGAGACCGGCGCGTCGGTGAGCTCGGAGGAGATCCGTACCGTCGCCGTGACCGGGCCGTCGGCGGTCAGCGCGGCCGGCGAGAGGTAGACGGCCACGGGCATGTTGCCCCGGGGCGCCGGACCTGAGTTGTGCAGCCAGTAGCGGGTGTGCACGGGCTGGGCGGGCTCGTGCGCGCCGACACCGGCACCTTCATCGGGGAGCGCGCAGGAGGACGAGAGCTGCTCGGTGGGGCTCCCGTCGCCGGACGCGCCGGAGGTGGTCCCGCAGGCCCGTACGGGCGGCGCGGCGGCCACCGGCGAGGCCAGCACGGTGGCCACCTCGAACCCGGTGAGGTCCAGCTCCAACGCCCCGTCCGCGCCGGGGGCCAGCGCCTCACCGGGCCGCTCCAGGACGTCCGCCCGGCGGCCCCCGGCCCACGCCGCAGGCCCGGTCACCCGCGCCCGCACCGGCCGCCCGTCCACCTCGTGCGCGCGGACGACGACCTCGCGCGCCGGGTCCACGGGCGTGGTGCCGCCCCGGGCCAGCGGCGACCCGGCCGGCTTCAACGCGTCCAGGACGACCCGGCCCTCGGGCTCCAGCGCCAGCAGGGTCACGGTCCTCGGCAGGCCGGCCGCCGCCTGGGCGGGCTCGCGCAGCCGTGCCGTGAGCGGATGCTCGGGCGTGCGCAACCGCCCCGTGAGCGGATGGTTGAAGGCGTGGCCCGCGCGCGGCCAGCCCAGGTCGCGCCAGTCGCCCTCGCCCGCGACGACCGCGTACTCGAAGGTGTGCGACCAGCGCTGGAGCTGGAAGCCGGAGCCGTCGGGCGCGGTGCGGCGGGGCGGGTCGACCCAGATGCCGGAGGGCCAGCCGGTGCAGGAGCGCATCAGCGACATGTGGAGGTCTCCGCAGGAGGTGACGACGCAGCCCGGGGTGCCGCGGTTCAGGATCGCGAAGCCCCGCCCGTCCCAGGCGTCGCCCGGAGGCAGCGCCTCGCCGCCTCCGGCCGCGACGGCCCGTACGGTCGCGTCGTCGAGGTCGGCGATCAGCGCGTCCACGGCCTTCGCGTCGTCCTCGGGGCGGGCGCCCGCCACCACGAGCAGCGGCAGCCGTTCCAGGTCCCGCAGGTCGGCGCCGGGCACCCACTCCTCGCGCAGGGAGGCGCGGGGTGCCACCCACACCGCCGCCAGGCCGTCCTCGGCGAGTTGGCGGCGCAGTTCGCGGGCCGCCGCCGGGTCCCAGCCGAGGACCTCGGCGACCAGGGCGTTGCGGTCGGGGCCGCCGACGGCGACCCGGATGTCGGGCAGGTTGGAGTCGACCTCCAGATCGCCGTAGCGGGGGCCGTCCGCGATGGTCGAGGTGGCCGTGACGCCGGTGCGGACCAGGGCCGCGGCGAGCGGTGTGCCCAGTTCACCGGCGGCGTCCCAGTCGCCGAAGACCAGTTCGGCGACGCCGATGGACCGGTGGCCGAGCAGGGCGCCGGTGTCGTCGTGGACGGCGACGCGGGCCGTGGAGCCGAGCCCGAACCAGGTGTTGGCCGGGTTGTCGAGCGTCCACGGGAACTGCTCGCTGTCCACCTCGACGAAGCCGAAGCCGCGTCCGACGACCGCGTCCGCGACCTCGTGCACCGGCAGCCCGCCGCGTACGTCGGAGGGCCAGCGCACCCGGATCAGCCGGTCGGCGCCGTCGTATCCGTCGACGGTCGTCGTCACGTCCAGCCGGTCGACACCCGTCCAGAGGGTGAGCCGCTGGGTGTACCGGAAGAGGCCCAGGTCGGCGCGGACGGTGATGCGGGAGCCTGCGGGAGAGTGCTCGACATCGATGTCAGCCCTCACGTCCCGGCTCCGGGCGGCCGTGGTGCCGGTCGGGGTGAGGTGCCAGGGGCCCTCTCCGAAGCGCGGGTGCCTCGGGTACTCCTCCTGCACCACCAGCTCGTTGCCGATCTCCCCGGGCCGCAGCAGCTCCCGGCCGCCCCCGGCTCCGGCGAGCGCGCGCAGACTGCTGACACCGCCGCCCCGCGCGGGGTCGACGGTCACCTCGTAGAAATCGTTGCGGATCGTCGTCCCCTCGCCGGCCGTCCAGCCGGGCACCGAACCGTCCGCCAGCGACAGCGCCTTGAGCCCCATCCCGGGCACGTCCGGCACGACGACGCTCAGTTCGCCGTCCTCGGACACGGCGGGCAACGGCAGGCCGGTGTGGTCCAGCGGGATCCGGCCCGGGTCGGCGACGGTCAGCACGTCCCCCCGCCGCCAGGTCGCGGAGTTGAGGACGACCAGGTCCGCTCCGTCGCCCGGCAGTGGCGCGACCCGGTCGGCGAGCGCCTGGGTGGCGTCGGCGTGCACCTCCCGCGCCAGGTCGTACAACTCCCGCCAGCCGGTGAGCAGATCGATGTACACCTGGTCCGACTCGGAGCCGGTGATGGCGTCGTGGTGGGCGCCGTAGATCAACTGCCGCCATGCCTTGTCGAGGGCCGCGTCCGGGTAGGGGTGCCCGACGGTGAGGGAGGCGAGGGTCGCCCAGGCCTCGGCGTCGGCGAGGAGCGCCTCGCCGTACCGCTGGGCCTGCTTGGTGTCGATGTAGGAGACGTCCTTGCCGGTGTAGACCGGGTTCATGTCCCGGGTCTGCGGGGAGGCCGTGCGTCCCTCCCGCTCCAGCTCGGCGCGGACGGCGGCGAAGAAGTCCCGGGGGACGCCGCTGACGAACCGGGGCCAGACGTACCGCTCGTTCCAGTCCCGGTGGATGCCCATCACCCAGCGGCACGGCGGCGCGTAGTCGCCGCCGACCGGCAGCAGGACGTTCCGGGTGAGCGCGACCTTCTTCAGGCCCCGGAAGAGCTTGAGCGCGGCGGCCTCCGCCTCGGGGAGCGTGGGCGCGTTGTCGATCGCCCAGCCGGCGCCGTAGTGGTTGACCATGTACGCGGTCAGCAGGCCGCGTCCGGAGGGGGCGATCCAGCTGAACTCCGCCGGGAACTGCATCCGCCGCGGATCGCGCGGTTCCTCCCCGAACACCGACAGGGTCGGCCCCCACTGGTGGAAGGGACCGCGCGCCCAGGAACTCGACGTGACCCCCGCGTCCGCCATCAGCCCCGGGAACTGCGGGTCGTGCCCGAAGGCGTCCAGCTGCCAGGCGGTCTCCGGCGAGGCTCCCATGATCCCGCGCTGGAAGCCGTCGCCGTACAGCGCGTTGCGCACGGTCGCCTCTGCGCCGGTGAGGTTGGTGTTGGGCTCGTTGTAGGTGCCGCCCATGATCTCGACGCGGCCGGCGCGGATCAGCTGCCGCAGGAAGGCCCGCTCCTCGGGGAAGGCGTCCCAGTACGGCTTGAGGTAGTCGACCTCGGCGAGCACGAACGTGTACGCCGGATCGCGCCGGGCCAGATCGCAGTGGGCGCGGACGAGACTCATGCCGGACTGGCCACGTGAGTCGAAGGTCCGCGCGGGCAGGCCGGTGAGGGCCGGGTCGTCGGCGACGTCCCAGGTCTCGGTGTAGGCGGCCTGGGTGTTCCACCAGACGGGGTCGTAGTGGAAGTGGCTGACCATGAACATGGTCCAGCCGGGCTCGGCGACCGTGAAGCCGGCGGTCCGCCGGGCCACCAGCTCCCCGTCGGCGGCTGTGACGGTGATCTCCCGGTGGTCGCCGGGGGCGAGTCCGTCCGTGGCCACGGGTATCTCGGCGCGTACGGTGCCGTCCTCGCCCACGGTGACGACGGTCCGCCCGGCGGTGCGGACACCGGGGCCTTCCACGCTCAGCCGGACCGGCCGGCCCGCGTCGTGCCCGACGTCCACGGCGACCACCTGGTGCGGCTGGTCCTCCGTCCCGACGAAGAGCTCGGTCGACTCGACAGAGATGACGCGCATGGGGCTCCTACGAGTGCTCGGGGGAGCCCCATCCTGGCAGCGCGGGGTGGTTCAATCAACCATGCATCGGAATATTGGTTGATTCAACCAGGCAAAATCGCTCGCCGCCGCGGCCGCGCCGCGCCCTGGTCAGCGGCTGCGCCGGGACTTCACCGCGTGTGCGCCCGCGATGTGGTCGGTCAGTGCCAGGGAGGCGCTCGCCCGCTGGTAGGAGAGCTGGCCGACGCGGACGTAGAGGCAGTCGATGAGCATCAGCACGGAGTGGCGGGCGCCGATGCTGCCGGTGCGGAAGCTGGTCTCCGACGACGACGAGATCAGCCGGATGTCGGCGGCGCGGGCCAGCGGCGAGCGGGGATCGGCGGTCAGGGCGATGGTGGTGGCACCGCGCTCCCTGGCCAGCTCGAACGGCTCGATCACCTCCCGGGTGGCGCCGGAGTGGGAGATGCCGATCGCCACGTCCGCCGGGGTCAGCAGGGCGGCCGAGGTGGTCGCCGCGTGCACCTCGGTCCAGCCGCGCACCGCGCACCCGATGCGGAACAGCCGGGTCTCCGTCTCCTGCGCGACCGCGCCGCTGCCGCCGACGCCGTACACGTCCGTGCGCCGCGCGCGGGCCACGGCCTGCGCCGCCCGCTCCACGGAGTCCAGGTCGATCCGGTCGATGGTCTGCTGGATCGCCCGCAGATCGGCGGTGCCGACGACCTGGACGACCCGCTCCAGGCTGTCGTCGGGGGAGATGTCCGGGCCGATCTCGGCGCTGCCCCACTCCGAGGACTCGCCCCGGCCCCGCTCCTGGGCCAGCTCGATCAGCAGGTGCTGATAGGAGTCGAGGCCGATGGCCCGGCAGAACCGGGTCACGGTGGCCTGGGAGGTGCCGGTGCGCCGGCCCAGCTCCGCGGCCGAGCAGTGGGTGACGGCGGCCGGATCCTCCAGGATCAGCTCGCCGACCTTCCGCAGGGAGCCGGCCAGCCGGGGCAGCTCGGTGCGGATCAGGGTGGTGACATCGGTCGAGGGCATGCAGAGAAGGTATCAGCCACCCGTTGGCGCATCGGCTGAATACCAGGACCGGCCTTCGCGGTCGTACTCGGGGATGAACTGCGCCATTGCCCCCGATGCCGCGCCTGTGATTCAGTGATTCACTGATAGGTGTGTATGGGGTGGTTCAATCCACCAGTGGGGAGTCTCAGGTGTCCGTCGAGTCCGCCAACGAGTCCGTGACCGAGCCGGTGAGCGCCGACCGCTTCGCGCGCGAGGGCCTGGCCGTCCTGCACCGTCTCACCGAGTCCGCGCGCGCCGACGTGAGCGCCGCCGCCACGCTGATCGCCGACTGCGTCCGCGAGGACGGCGTCGTCCAGGCCTTCGGCACCGGCCACTCCCAGGCCATGGTCCTCGAACTCGCCGGCCGCGCGGGCGGCTTCGTGCCCACCAACCGGATCCAGATGGCCGACCTCGTCCTCTTCGGCGGCGACCACCCCAGCGGCCTCGACGACCCGCTGCTCGAACGCGAGCCCGGCATAGCGGTCCGCCTCTACGAACTGGCGGCCCCCCGCCCGCAGGACCTCTTCGTCGTCATCTCCAACTCCGGCGTCAACAACGTCATCGTCGAGATGGCCCTGCACGCCAAGGAGCGCGGCCACCGCCTGCTCGCCCTCACCTCCCTCGCCCACACCCACTCCGTGCCCGCCACCCACCCCAGTGGCAAGAAGCTCGTCGACCTCGCCGACGTCGTCCTCGACAACGCGGCCCCGCGCGGGGACGCCCTCCTGGAACTCCCGGGCGGCGGCGCGGTCTGCGCCCTCTCCACCCTCACCGGCGTCATGCTCGTCCAGATGACCGTCGCCGAGGCCGCCGCCCAGCTCCTCGCCACCGGCGACCGCCCCCCGGTCTACGTCTCCGCCAACGTGCCCGGCGGCTTCGAGGGCAACCTCGGCCTGGAGCAGCGGTACGCCGGCCGCATCCGGCGCACCGCCAGCTGATCACTCCTGGGCGCCTAGTCCTAGGGCACCGGCACCGGTACGGGCGTCAGCGCGACCGCCAGGGGATAGGCGCCGGTCGTCAGCGGCGCCCCCGCGGTGCCGGTCGCGGTGTCGACCGGCACCAGCCTGTTCCCGTCGGCCGTGGTCACGTAGGCGGTGCGGCCGTCCCAGTCCAGGCCGACGTCGAACGCGGACCTCCCGACGGCGATCCGCCTGCCGGGCGCGCCCGTCACGGTGTCGACCGGTGTGACGTGGTCCCCGGTGCTGGGGCTCACCCACAGCGTCCGGCCGTCCGGTGACAGCCCGAGCCCGTACGCCTGACCGGAGACGAGCAGTGTCGGCCCGGTGTCGTTGCTCGCGGTGTCGATCGGAGTGACCGTCGATCCGCCGGAGTTGGACACGTACACCGTCTTCCCGTCCGGCGCGGCCACGACGTTGAAGGGGCGGGGGCCGACCGGGATCGCCGCCCCGGCCCTCCCGGTGCCCAGGTCGACCGGCGAGACGGTGTTGTCGTGGATGTTCGCCACGTACAGTGTCCGCCCGTCCGGGGTGATCGCCATGTTCTCCGGTCCCGACCCGACCGAGACCGTGGCGCCCGCCTGGAGCGTGTCCGTGTCCACCGGCTGCACCGTGCCGTCCGTGTAGTTGGCGACCCACAGGGTGCCGCCGTCCGGCGTCAGCGCGAGCCCGGCGGGGACACGGCCCACCCGCACGGTGGCGGTGACCTCGCCGCGCGCCACGTCGATGACGCTGACCGAGTTCGAGCCCTGGTTCGCGGCGTAGGCGGTCCGGCCGTCGGCGCTCACGACCACCTCACCGGGGTTCGCGCCCACGGCGATGTCCGTGCTTCTCCCGGACGAGAGGTCGATGGAACTGACCGAGGCCCCGCTGAAGTTGGCCGTCAGAGCTCTCGACGACCCGTCCCCGTCCGTGACCCGGACCGGGATCGCCCGGTCGAGGACCCCCGAACCGGAGACGACGACGGAGTGGACGCCCTCGGTGACCCCGGTGAGGGTGACCTCGGCCGAGGCACTGCCCCCGGCCGGGACGGTCACGGTCCCCTCGACGGGCGAGGCCGTCACCCCGTCCGGTACGTCGAGTTTCCAGGTCACCGTCCGTGCCTTGGCTGCGGAGGAGAAACGGAGGGCCACCGACCCGGAGGCACCCGGCTTCAAGGAGAGCGAGCCCGGGGCGAAGGAGGCGTCGACGCCCGGGTCCGGCGCGTGCCGGAGCATCGCCCGGTACAGGAACTGGTCCATCACTCCCGGCGACACCTGCTGCGGTATCGCGTCCAGCGCCTTGCGCTCGCTCCGCAGCCGGTTCCAGTACCTCGACACCGCGTCCGCGTCACCCCGTTCACCGGCCAGCAACAGGTCCACGGCCGTCAGTCCGGCGGTGCCGTAGGAGCCGAGCTTGTCCAGCCAGGGCGAAGTCTCCTTCAGGAAGCCGGGGTTGGCGAGACGGGCGCGCAGCCGGGCGGGCGTGGCGGCCATGTCCGTGAAGTACGACCGCAGCGCGGCCGCCGCCCCGTCGAGGCCGCTGCCCTCCTCGTACGCCTCCTGGAACGCGGCGAGCAGCTTGGTCAGCGTGGGGGCCTCGGTGGCGTCGAGCTGGGAGGAGTAGCTGTTCTCGGCGAAGATCCGCAGCCACGGCGCCGCGCCCGGCCCCGCCAGATCCCGCACGGAGGCGAGGAAGGCGGCCCGGGGGTCGTACGCCTCCGCGTTCCACAGATAGGCCGCCGACGTGAACAGCGCGAGCTTGCTCGCCTCCGCCTGCACCATCGGGTTGGCGGTGACACCGACGGCCTCACGAGCCACCCCGGCCTCCCGGCCGGTGTAGGGGCCGAGCAGGAGACGGCTGGTGACGTAGTCGTTGACCGGGTAGTTGTCCCAGACCAGGATCGGATGGCCGTAGACCTCACGGGCCTGCCGCAGCTGCGCGGCGGTGATCGTCGGCGCGATCACCCCGACACCGGTCCACTCCACGACCACGTCCGCGTCCAACCGCTCGCGCAGCGCCTTCTTGTACGGGGTGTCCGCGAGGTCCGAGTACTCGGTGGGGACCATCTCCAGCGGGTCGAGCCCGGTGCGCCCGGCGGAGAACTCTTCCCACACCCGGTTCAGCAGCTGTGCCTGAGCCTCGCCGGCGGCGCCGCCCCCGCTGCCGAAACGCTCCTCGTCCGCCGCGCAGTTCCACTTGGTGTAGCTGATGTCGTCCAGCGGGATCGCGAAGGACCGCACCCCGATGTCGTACAGCGAGGCGAACTTGCGGACCAGGGCGGTGATGTCACCGTCCGAGGAGTAGCAGACCGACAGGCCGGGCGAGAGGGCGTAGGTGAAGCGGACGTGGTTGGCGGCGGCCCGCTCGACGAGTTCGCGCACCAGAGCGAGTCGGTCGGCCGGGTACTCGTCGCGCCACCGCTCCCGCAGATACGGGTCGTCCTTGGGGGAGTAGACGTACACGTTCTGCTTGGTGCGGCCGTAGAAGTCGAGTTGGCTCAGCCGTTCGGCGTGGGACCAGGGGGTGCCGTAGAAACCCTCGACGACACCGCGCCGTGCGGCCGTCGGCCAGTCCCGGACGGTTACCTCGGGCAGGTGCCCGCCGGTGAGGAGCCTGCGGAGGGTCTGGGCGGCGTAGAACGTGCCGGTGGTGTCGACGCCGGAGAGGGCGAGCAGGGTACGGCCGGAGCCGCGTCCGGAGGCCAGGACGTACCCCTCGGCGGGCAGCCCGGCCGGGGATCCGACGCCGAGCCGCCGCAGCGCGCCCGCGGTCGCCGGGTTCTCGTCGGGCCCGCCGACGTAGACGGTGAGCCCGGCGGCGGGCGGACGTTCGCCGGCCGGCACGGTGACGATCCGGTCGGCACCGGCGGCCCGCAGCGCGGCCTCGACGACCCTGCGCGCGGAGGGGTCGGTGCGGGGCCCGACCACCTCCACCACCCGGTCGGGAACGGCGAGTCGACGTCCGCCGCCCTCGATGTGACGGGGCGTCGGCCACACCTCGGGCACCGAGGGGCGCTTCGCGGACGTCGGCTTGGACGGTGTGGACGGCGCGGCCGGTGGGGCGGCGTCCGCCGGGAACGACGGGAGGCTCAGGCTCAGGGCCAGCAACAGCGCCCAGGGGAGACGTCGGCGGCGTGGGAGGAAAGAGGTGATTGAAGCCATCGACAGAGGCTAGAGCTGCTGAATCAAGCATTCAATAGCGCCAGGCCGGGTCATGGAGCCCGACCGGGCCGCCTCGGTCATGAGGAGGGAAAATCTGTGCGGATCCGCCGACGGACCGCACCGCCCGGCGGGATAGAAAGGGGCCATGACTGAACGCGATGGTCCGGCGGGTGGCGTGGACGACGTCGACGAGGTGACGCGCGCGGTGCTCACCGCGTCGCGGCTGTTGGTCGCGATCTCCGCACGGTCGCTCGCCGCCGTCGAGGAGCGGGTGACGCTGCCGCAGTTCCGGATGCTGGTGGTGCTGTCCGTGCGGGGCGCCACGAAGCTCGTGGTCCTCGCCGATCAGCTCCAGGTCGCCCCGTCCACCGCGATGCGCATGGTCGACCGGCTGATCGCCGCCGGGCTCGCCGACCGGCAGACCAACCCCGACAACCGCCGCGAGACGCTGCTCCGGCTGACCGACGAGGGCCGTCGCGCCGTCGAGGAGGTCACGGCCCGACGGCGCACCGAACTCGCCACGGTCGTCGAGCGCCTCGCCCCGAGGCAACGGGCGGCGCTGGTCGAGGCGTTGACCGCGTTCAACACGGCGGGCGGGGAACCCGTGGCCCCGGCGGCGGACGATGCCGAGCCGTATCCGCTCGGCTGGGTGGACGCCGGGGTGGTCGGAGGAGGCTGACACGCGGCTCGAAACGGTCATAAGGTGCTTTCGGGGCGCCGTGTCCTCGCCCTCCTGTCCGGTGTCGCCCCGAGCCGTGAGGACGTGGACGTATGAGCGCGCATCCCGCCGTCTCCCGTGAGGAGTTCGACGCACTCTTCGCGGCGGTCCGGACCTGGGGTCGCTGGGACCGGGCCGATCGTGGCGCGTGGAACCGGGTGACCGAGGACCATGTGCGGCGGGCCGTGGCGGGAGTGCGGTCCGGTGTGGTCGTCCCGATGGCACTGCCCTGGAACACCCGGTCGGGCCCGGACAACCGCAAGCCCGCCCTGCACCACATGACCGACCTCGGCGACGTGGAAGGCCCCGAGCCCACGACCCACAAGGACTTCATCGCCGCCGACTACCACGGCAAGGCGGTCACCCATCTCGACGCCCTGAGCCACATCGCCTACGCGGGACTCCTCTACGACGGCAGGCCGGCCCGCGAGAACGTCGACGCCGCGGGCGCCCGGTTCGGCGCGGTGTCGGCGCTCGGCCCCCTCGTCACGAGAGGGATCCTCCTGGACCTCCCCGCCGTGCTCGGCGTCCCCTGGCTGGAGCCGGGGCACGCGGTGCGCGCCGGGGACGTCCTTGCCGCCGAGGAGGCGCTCGGCGTGACGATCGGCGAGGGCGACGCGGTGCTGCTGCGCTCCGGGCACGCACGCCGCCGCGCGGAGCTCGGCGCCTGGGACCCCGGTGCGGCGAGCGCGGGGTTCCACGTGGACGCCGTACCCCTGCTGGCCGAACGGGGCATCGCGCTGCTCGGCGGGGACGGGGACAGCGACGTCAGGCCGTCGCCCGTGGCGGGTGTGCACTCGCCGGTGCACGCGCTGGCGGTGGCCGCGATGGGGGTGCCGCTGCTGGACAACCTGGACCTGGAGGCGCTGGCCGCCGCGACCGCCGAGGCGGGACGGTACGAGTTCCTGCTCGTCGTGGCCCCGCTGAATGTCCCGGGCGGCACGGGTTCCCCGGTCAACCCGGTCGCCGTCCTGTGACGCCGGGCCCGGTCACCAAGCGTGACGAGGCCGGTGAGCCGTGACTCGTGTTGCTGATGCCCGTATCCTCGTCAATGCCAGATATTTCCGATAAGCGGATTGTTCAGGGCGCGAGTGAGGCCAGCGTGGTGCGATCCGACGGTGAGCCGATACCCACAGGGCGTGCGACAGACGGCACGGGCCCCACACTCTTCCGTGAGCGGTTCCTGCAGGGGGAGCCGCTGGAGTCGGGCGTGCGCGCCACCATCCTCGACTCCTGGCGGCGCTGCCGGTCCCTGGGGCTCGCCCCGGAACGCTCCGACCTCCCCTTCCGCGACGACTTCGACCGTGAGGACCCGGTCGCCCGTGCCGCCGTGCCGGTCCTCGACCGGCTGGAGTCCACGTTCGCCGGCAGCGCCATGAACATCTCCGTCGCCGACGCGAACGGCACGGTGCTGCTGCGCCGCTTCGGCGAGGCGTCCCTGGCCCGAGGGCTCCCGGACATCCAGACCGTGCCGGGGTTCGTGTTCGCCGAGCGGTTCGCCGGCACCAACGGCATCGGGCTCGCCCTCGCGGAACGGCGGCTCATCCGGGTCTACGGCGCCGAGCACTTCGCCGATCGCTCCCAGGGCAGCGCCTGCCGCGCGCTTCCCGTGCGCGACCCGCTCAGCGGCCGGATCGAGGGCGTCCTGTGCTTCGGCTATCCGCGCGACTTCGAGAACCCGGCGCTCACCACCGTCATCCGCAAGGCGGCCGCCGCCATCGAACGGCGGCTCCTCGGGCAGAGCTCCGCACGTGAACGTTCCCTGCTGCGGGCGTATCTGGACGCGGGGGTCGGGGCCGACGCGGGCCCGCACCGCGTCGTCGGCGTCGACGAACTGGCCCTCGGGCTGCGCCCCGTCGACCGGGCGGCCCTCCTGGAGAAGGCCGCCGAGCTGATCTCGCGCGCGCAGCGGGCGGCCGTCGAGGTCTCCCTGACGGACGGCCGCCGTGTCACGCTCGTCAGCCGCCCGATGACCAGCGCCTCCGGGGTGGAGGGCATCGCCGTCGAGGCGGTCCTGCCCGTCTCCTCCCCGCCGGCGGCCCTCACCGCCCCGCACGGGGCCGAGCCGGTGCCGAGCCTCACCACCGGGCCCGCGAGCCCCCTCACTCCCCTCGCATCCGTCGACCCCTCGGCGGTCCTCCGCGTCCGCGACGCCCCGCTCTCCGTCGTCACGGCCCCCGGTCGGCTGCGCGAGGTCCCGCCCCCCGCCCGGGCCAGGACGGGCATCGACGGCGTCGCACCCGAGGGCCGCACCCCCGACAACCCCGCGGACGCCCTCACCCCCGGCACTCCGCTCACCACGGAGGGCACTCCTCCTGCCGCCGACGGCCTGCCGCACACCCCCGTACCCCCGCACGCCCCCGTTCCCTCGCCCATCACGGACGGCCTGCCCGGCGACCGTTCCGGCCCCCCGGCGTCGGAGCGGGGTCTGGTGATGGTGGGGGAGCCCCACGTCGGTGGCTACGCCCTGGCCGCGCGCCGTCGGCTGGAGCTGCTGTCCGAGGCCAGCGCCCGGATCGGCACCACGCTGGACGTGCGCCGCACCGCCCAGGAACTCGCCGAGACGGCGGTCCCGCGCCTCGCCGACTTCGTCACCATCGACCTGGCCGAGCCCGTGCTGCGGGGCGAGGAGGCCGCCGACCCGCGCAACGATCTGCGGCGCACGGTGGTCCACGGCATCCGCGACGACCTCCCCTTCAGCCCGGTCGGCAAGCAGGTCGACTACGGCCCGACCGTCCCGCAGCTGCGCTGTCTGACCAGCGGAGAGGCCGTGCTGGAACCGGACCTGAGGGCGGCGGCGGGCTGGCTCGCGCAGGACCCCGAGCACACCGAGCGGCTGCTGGGCCACGTCCACTCCCTCATCGTGGTGCCCCTGGTCGCCCGGGGTGTCGTCCTCGGTGTCGCCGCCTTCTACCGCGCCCAGGACCCCGCCCCCTTCGGCGACGACGACCGCTCACTGGCCCAGGAACTCGCCACCCGGGCCGCCCTGTCCATCGACAACGCCCGGCGCTACACCCGCGAACGCACCATGGTCCTGGCCCTGCAGCGCAGCCTGCTCCCGCAGGGACTGCCCGACCGGGACTCCGTGGAGGTCGCCCACCGGTATCTGCCCGCCGAGTCCGACGTCGGCGGCGACTGGTACGACGTCATCCCGCTCTCCGGGACCAGGATCGGCCTCTTCGTCGGCGACGTCGTCGGCCACGGCATGCTGTCCGCCGCCACGATGGGTCGCGTCCGCACCGCCGCCCGCAGCTTCGCCGAACTCGACTTCCCGCCCGACGAGGTCCTCACCCACCTGGACAACCTCGTGGGACGCCTGGACCGGGAGGACCCCGTCTCCGACGGCGGCGGCATCATCGGCGCGACCTGCCTGTACGCCGTCTACGACCCGACCTCGCAGCAGTGCACCCTGGCCCGCGCCGGCCACCCGCCGCCCGCCCTGGTCCGGCCCGACGGCACCGTGACGTTCCCCGAGCTGCCCGCCGGGCCCCCGCTCGGCCTCGGAGGTCTGCCCTTCGAAGCCGTCGACGTCCATCTGCCCGAGGGCAGCACCCTCGTCCTCTACACCGACGGCCTCATCGAGGACCGCGAACGCGACGTCGACGTGGTCCTGGAACAGCTGCGCGAGGCCCTCGCCCACCCCGAACACACCCCGGAGGAGACCTGCCGGGTGGTCCTGGACACCGTCGCGTCCCCCCACCCCTGCGACGACATCGCCCTGCTCGTCGCCCGCACCCACGCCTTCGATCCGCACAGCGTCGCCACCTGGGAGCTGCCCGCCGACCCGGCCCGCGTCAGCGAGGTCCGTGCCGCTGCCCTGCGGCAACTGGCCGACTGGGGCCTCGACGAGGCCTCGTTCGCCGCCGAACTGGTGCTCAGCGAGCTGATCACCAACGCGATCCGGCACGGCGCCGGGCCCATCCGCGTACGGCTGCTCCGGGACCGCGCCCTGATCTGCGAGGTCGCCGACACCAGCAGCACCGCCCCGCACCTGCGCCGGGCGGCCACCACGGACGAGGGCGGACGCGGTCTGTTCCTGGTCGCCCAGCTCTCGCAGAGCTGGGGCACGCGCTACACGGCGGAGGGCAAGGTCATCTGGGCCGAATGCGGGCTCGACAGCGCCTGAGGCGAGGGGCCCGGCATCCCCGACCGGTCGGGGCGGCCCGGCCTCCGCCCCGTCGGGGTCGGCGACGGCACCAGGTGTCGCCAATGGTGTGAAAGGCGCGAATATGGCGAAATGGGCGGTTAGCATCGCTCGCGCAAGTCGAAGTCGGAAGAACTCGCCAGGCCGACCCCCGGAGCTGTCCGTGCACGACGCTCACGACACCTCTGCGCAGCCGACCCCGCCCAGCGGGGCGGAGCCGCTGGTGTGTGTCCGTGGCCTCACGAAACGTTTCGGCGGCACCCTCGCACTCGCCGGGGTCGACCTCGACGTCCACGCCGGCAGCGTCCTCGCGCTCCTCGGCCCCAACGGAGCCGGGAAATCGACCCTCATCAAGATCCTCGCCGGAGTGCACCACGCCGACTCGGGCCGGATCACCGTGGACGGACACCCGCTCGGGACCCACGCCGCCACCCACCGCATGTCCTTCATCCACCAGGACCTCGGCCTCGTGGAGTGGATGACGGTCGCCGAGAACATCGCCCTGAGCACCGGGTACGCGCGCCGCGCCGGACTGATCTCCTGGCGGCGCACCCGGGACCGCTGCGCCGAGGCCCTGGCGCTCGTCGGCGGCGCCGTCGATCCCGACGCGCCGGTCGTCCGCCTCGGCCCCGCCGAACGGTCACTGGTCGCCATCGCCCGCGCCCTGGCCACCCGGGCCGGACTCATCGTGCTCGACGAGCCGACCGCCCGCCTCCCCGCCGCGGACTGCGCCCGCCTCTTCCGTGTCCTGCGCGCCCTGCGCGACCGAGGCCACGGCATCCTCTACGTCAGTCACCGCCTGGACGAGGTGTACGAGGTCGCCGACTTCTTCGCCGTCCTGCGCGACGGCCGTCTCGTCAGCCAGGGCTCGACGGCGAGCCACAGCCCACTGCGGCTGGTGCGCGACATCACCGGTGAGGAACCGGCCGGCCCACGCCCCGCCCCGGCACCCGGGCGCGCCCCGGTACCGTTCGCCGCCCCGGCGGTGCTCGCCCTCGACGGCGTACGGACCTCCGGCGCCGGACCCGTCGATCTGGAGCTGCGTGCCGGGGAGGCCCTGGCCCTGGTCGGGCTCTCGGGCGCCGGACACGCGGAGCTCGGCCGAGCCCTCGCGGGGGCCCGCCCCCTCCTCGGCGGACAGATCCTGCTCGACGGCAGCCCCTACCGGCCGCGAACCGTCACCGACGCCGTCGCCCGAGGTGTCGCCCTCGTCCCCGGCGACCGGCAACGGGAGGGCTGCCTGCCCGAACTGACGGTACGGGAGAACCTCCTGGCCAACCCCCGCGCGGGGGACGGGCCCCCGCCCCGCTGGATCGCCCCCCGCAGGGAACGCGCCGCGGCCGCCGCCCTGACCGAACGCTTCTCGGTGCGCCCCCGCGACAGCGAGACGACCATCACCACCCTGTCCGGCGGAAACCAGCAGAAGGTCATGATCGGCCGCTGGCTCAGGACCGGACTGCGCCTGCTGATCCTGGAGGAACCCACGGCGAGCGTCGACGTCGGGGCCAAGGCCGCGATCCACCGCCTCCTGGACGAGGCACGGGCCGGGGGCCTCGCGGTCCTGCTCATCTCCACCGACTTCGAGGAGGTGGCGGGCGTCTGCGGGCGCGCCCTGGTCTTCGTCCGGGGAGCGGCGACCGCCGAGCTGAGCGGCCCGGCCCTCACGGTCGCGGGCTTGACCCGGGCGGCTTCGGCCATGCCCTCCTCCGGCACCGCGACGCGTCCGTGACCGCCCCGCCGTCCCCGCCCGCGCCGCGCCCGCGCCGTCCGCGTCCCTCGCGCCGGCTCGGCGCCCGAGGCGGCGCCGGCGGGCACCTCGTCGGCGCCTACGGCCTCCTCGGCCTGACCGTCCTGCTCGTCCTGGTCTTCTCTCTCACCCTGCCGAGCACCTTCCCGACCCTGGACACCCTCGACGCGATCCTCTCCACCCAGTCGATCCCGGCCGTCCTCGCGCTCGCCGCCATGGTCCCCATCGTGACCGGCGCGTTCGACCTCTCCATCGGCTACGGCCTCGGACTGGCGCACGTCATGGTGCTGTACCTCGTCGTCGAGGCCGACTGGCCCTGGCCGCTCGCCTGCCTCGCCGTGATCGTCGGAGGGACGGTGGTGGGCGTCCTCAACGGTGTCATCGTGGAGTTCGGCCGGATCGACTCCTTCATCGCCACCCTGGGCACCGGCAGCATGATGTACGCCGTCACCGGCTGGATCACCGACGGCGGCCGGATCGTCCCGGGCCCCCAGGGCCTGCCGCCCGCCTTCACCGACCTCTACACCTCCACCTTCCTCGGGCTTCCGGTCCCCGCCTTCTACGTGCTGGCGCTCACGGTCGCCCTCTGGCTGGTGCTGGAGCGGTTGCCGATCGGGCGGTATCTGTACGTCGTCGGCTCCAACCCGCGCGCCGCCGACCTCGTCGGCATCCCGGTCCGCACCTACACCGTCTGCGCCTTCGCCACGTCCGGCCTGATCGTCGGCATCGCGGGGGTGCTGCTCGCGGCCCAGCAGCAGATCGGCAATCCGAGCGTCGGCCTCGACTATCTGCTGCCCGCCTTCGTCGGAGCCCTGCTCGGCTCCACCGCGATCAGGCCGGGCCGTCCCAACGCCCTCGGGACCCTCGTGGCCGTCGCCGTCCTCGCCGTCGGCCTCACCGGCATCGCCCAGATGGGCGCCGACTTCTGGACGGTGCCGCTCTTCCACGGCGGCACCCTGCTCCTCGCCGTCGGCCTGGCCGGCTACACCGCCCGCCGCCGGCTACGCACCGGCGCCTTCGCGTCCCGCACCGCCCCCGCCGCACCACCGAACGCCCCGCCCGCACCGCCCCCGGACGGCACCCCGAAGGACAACGGCCGATGAACTCCCTCCGCTCCCGAGCCCGAGCCCGCGCCCACGTCCCCCGCCACAGCACCGCCGTCGGCCGGGCGTGCCTGGGCCGGGCGTCGTCGCCGGTCGGGGGTCGGGGCTCCCTGGCCGAGGCTCGGCCCGTGGATCTCGGGCAGGGCACCTGGGTGCTGGGCCCCAGCCAGGCCCTCGGCCCTCGGCCCGTTCCCTGCCCCCGCACCGCCGTCGGCCGGGCGTGCCCGGGCCGGGCGTCGTCGCCGGTCGGGGGTCGGGGCTCCCTGGCCGAGGCTCGGCCCGTGGATCTCGGGCAAGGCCCCCGACCCCTGGGCCCCAGCCAGGCCCTCGGCTCCTGCCCCCGTTCCCGTCCCTGCCCCCGCACGGCTGTGGGCCGGGCGTGCCTGGGCCGGGCGTCGTCGCCGGTCGGGGGTCGGGGCTCCCTGGCCGAGGCTCGGCCCGTGGAACTCGGCCAGGGCACCTGGGTGCTGGGCCCCAGCCAGCCCCTCGGCTTCTGCCCCCGTTCCCGTCCCTGCCCCCGCACCGCCGTCGGCGGGGCGTGTCTGGGGCGGGCGTCGTCGCCGGTCGGGGGTCGGGGCTCCCTGGCCGAGGCTCGGCCCGTGGAGCTCGGGCAAGGCCCCCGGCCCCTGGGCCCCAGCCAGGCCGTGGGGTGTGGACCCCCCTGACCCCGGCCCCGGATCACCCCTGACCGCCCAGGCCCCGGAGCACCCCGGTCGTCTTTCCCGCTCGTCCCTCCGCGAGGAGTCCCCGTGCACCACAACCGCAAGGCCCGCTCCGGCGCCCTCCGGGCCCGCCGTACGGTGGCCGTCCTGCTGACCGCGGTGGCCACCGCCGTGCTCGGCGGCTGCGAACGCGGATCGTCCGGCGACCCGGAGTCCTCCGCCACCGGCCCGAGCGGCTGCCCCGCGGTGCAGGCCAGGGCCGAGGCCGCCGTCGAACGGGCGGAGCGCGACGACGTCCCCTGGAACGGCCCGACCACCGGGCCCAGGGCCGTGACCGGCAGAAGCCTCGTCTACGTCGCCCAGACCATGACCAACCCGGGAGTCGCGGGCGCCGCCGAGGGCGTACGGGAAGCCGCGCGGGTCATCGGCTGGGACCTGCGGGTGATCGACGGCGGAGGCACGCCCGCCGGCATCCAGGCCGCGATGAGCGAGGCCGTGGCGCTCCGCCCCTCCGGCATCGTCATCGGCGGCTTCGACCCCAACTCGACCTCGCAGCAGATCACGCGGGCCGAGCAGGCCGGCATCCCGCTCGTCGGCTGGCACGCCGTCGCCGCCCCGGGCCCCAGCAGACGCCCCGCTCTCTTCACCAACATCACCACCCAGGTCGAGGACGTCGCGCGGATCAGCGCCCGCTGGGTCATCTCGACCTCGAACGGCGACGCCGGGGCCGTGATCTTCACGGACGCCTCCATCCCCTTCGCCAAGAACAAGTCGGAACTGATCAGGAAGGAACTGGCCACCTGCGCGGGCGTGGACCTCCTCGCCTACGTGAACATCCCGATCCCCGACGCGAGCAGCCGCACGCCCCGCGAGGTCTCCTCGCTGCTCTCCCGCTTCCAGGACCGCTGGACCCACTCGGTCGCCATCAACGACCTGTACTTCGCCGACGCGGCCCCCGCCTTCCGCGCGGCCGGCAAGGACGGCTCGGGCCCGCCGTTCAACATCGGTGCCGGGGACGGCGACCCCTCCGCCTTCCAGCGCGTCGACAGCGACCAGTACCAGGCGGCCACCGTCCCCGAACCGCTCACCCTGCAGGGCTGGCAGATCGTCGACGAGTTCAACCGCGCCTTCTCCGGCAGCGCCGCCAGCGGCTATGTGGCGCCCGTCCACATCAGCACGGCCGACAACAGCGAGGGCGCCACGAGCTGGAACCCGTCGGGCTACCGGGAGGGGTACCGGAAGATCTGGGGCAGGTGACGCCGCCGAGACCCGACGGCAGGGCCCCGGGCGGCACGCGGCGGCCCGCCGGTCACAGCCGCAGGACGATGAGCGCGGTGTCGTCGGTGTTGCCGGCCGCCGGCAGCAGATCCGCCAGCAGGGCGTCGGCCAGCGTCTCCGGGTCCTTCTCGCGGTGGTGGGCCAGGGAGGCCGCGAGGCGTTCCAGACCGCTGTCGATGCTCTCCGTACGGCGCTCGATCAGCCCGTCCGTGTAGAGCACCAGCGTGGAGCCCTCGACGAAGGACGTGCGGGCCTGGGGCCGCGGGACCTGGACGGGGCGGGCGGCGAGCGGCGGGTCGGTGGCGCCGTCGAGGAAGGTGACGGTGCCGTCGGGACGCACCAGCGCGGGCGGCGGATGGCCCGCGCAGCTGTAGGTGATGGTGTGGTCGGTCCAGTCGATGAAGGTCGTCACGACGGTGGTCGACTCGGCGCCGTCGACGGAGCGGGCGTAGCGGTCGAGGGCCTCCAGGGCCTGGGCGGGACCGTGCGCGACGCGCGTGGCCCCGCTCAGGGCACTGCGCAACTGCCCCATGGCGCAGGCGGCGGCCAGACCGTGGCCGACGACGTCACCGACGGCCACCGCGAGGCCCTCGCCGTCCAGCCCGACCAGGTCGTACCAGTCGCCGCACACGTTCAGCGCGCCGATGGCGGGCCGGTAGCGCACGGCGGCGTCGTGCGACCCGGTGGGGCCGGGCGGGGGCAGCATGGCCGCCTGCAGCGCCAGCGCCACCTCGCGCTCATGGGCGTGCGCCGTGCGCAGACGTTCGTTGACCTCCTGCAGTTCGCGGGCGCGGGTGTAGAGCTCGGCCTCCAGCACCCGGGCCCGGTCGTGCTCGCCCGGACCGATGGAACCGCCCCGAACGTCACCGCCGGCGCCGCCCCGGGCGCGGATGAGTTCGGTGACCTCCTCCACGCGGTGCACGATCAGGACCACCTTGCCGTCGGGGCCCAGGACGGGGGCGTTGACCGGGCTCCAGTAGTGCTCCTGCCAGAGGCCGGGCCGCTGCGGGTCCTCGATGTCGTAGCGGAGCAGCGCCATCGTGTCGCGCTCCCCGGTGGCCACGGTGCGCAGCATCGACGCCTCCGTCTCCCGCATACCGGCGGCGGCCGGTTCGTTCGGGTTCTCGGGGAAGACGTCGAAGATGTAGCGCCCGAGCAGCTGTTCGCGGCTGCGTCCGGCCAGCCGCAGGAAGTCGTCGTTGGCGTCGGCGTACACCAGATCGGGCGTGAGCAGCGCCACCATGCCGGGCAGGGCCCGGAAGACCTCCGCATAGTCGATATGCGGTTCCCTCATGTCCAGCCTGCCTTGGCGCCGAGCGTCGGTGTGTCGTTCCACGATAGGCGCGAACCGGCCGCCGGACCCGTCAGTCCGCGGCACAGGCACCGGAACCTTTCCGATCCGCCACGTGGGTGTCCCACGAAAGAGTGGTGCGCGCCGCGGATCGGCCCGATCCGCTCGCCTCCCCGGGCGGCGGATCGGGCCGGTCCGACCCGTCAGAAGATGCCCGGGCCGGGAGTCAGGACGCCCTGCGGGTCGAAGCGGGTCTTCCACGACGCGAACCGCTCCCATTCCGCGCCGTAGTGCGCCCGCCAGTCGGCCGCCGTGAACGCGCACGCGCCGTGCGGGTAGCGCACTCCGCCGACGGCCGCCGCGTCCTGGTAGAAGCGGTAGTTGCGGTCCGTCATCCGGGAGGCGAACTCGGGGTCGGGGCCGGACCGGGCCGCGTCGGTGAGCACGCTGACCAGCCAGACCCAGGGGCCGCCGGTCTCGTCGGGCAGCCGCAGCAGCGGCCGGCCGTAGCTCGCGCGCAGCATCGGGAAGACGAGGCCGAAGCCGGTCGGGCCCAGGTCCTCGGCGGTCAGCGAGGGGAACACCGACGCGACGTACTCCTCGACGGCACCGTCCGGCAGGAAGAGGTCCGACCAGGGCTTGACCTTCGCGTCCCAGTCCAGGGTCGCCGCGAACGCGTCGTACAGGTCGGTGACCAGGGATATGTACTCGAGATAGGTGTAGTCCTCGAAGGCGGCGGAGGCCGCGGCGGGGCTGAGCCCGCGCAGGAGGTGGGACGTGTCGGGGGTGTCGCCGGGGTTGTGGAAGACGGTGGCCCACAGGACCAGGGGCTGCGCCGTGCCGGGCTGCGGAATGCTGCCGAGCGAGTCGAACTCGCCCCGGTTCGCCAGGACTCGGATGTCCTGGAAGAAGGTCGGGATGTCCGGGTAGCCGATCCGGTAGGTGCGGGCCAGCTGCTTGGCCGGCACCAGATCGACGGTGGCCCGGGTGATGACGCCGCACTGCCCGAGTCCGGCGAGTGCCGCCTCGAACAGGTCGCTGTTCTGCGCGTCGGTGCACCACCTCGACCGGCCGTCGCCCGTGACCACCTGGAGCCGCCGGGCGTGGTCGACCTGCGCTCCGACCCGGTAGGACGACATCATCCCGATGCCGCCCATCGACAGGGTCCCGCCGATCGTCGTCCTGGTGTAGCTGGTGATCGACGCCGGGGTGAGGCCCTCCTCGTACGCGGCCTCGATCAGGTCCTTCCACAGCACACCGGCGTCGACGTCGGCGCCGTCCGGGCCGATCGAGTGGATCGTGTTCAGTGACCGCATCTCGACGACCAGGCCCCCGCTCACGAGCGGTTGGCCGAACATCGCGTGGTGGGCGCCGGCCGGGGCGACCGGGATGTCGTGATCGGCGCAGAAACCGACCATCTTCCTGATGTCGCGCACCGATCCGGGCCGCAGCACCGCGCACGGTGTCCGGAACACGATGTTGCCCTGGTCGTGCGCGTTCGCCGCGAGCGACTCCGCGTCGAAGACGAGCGTCCCGTCGAGGGACGGGGCGGCGGCGAAGGCCGCGCCGTCCGCGGCCGCGGCCTCGGTCACCCACTGCCGGGTGAGCAGATCGAAACCGGCCACGAGTGCCAGGGTTCCGGCCCCGAACCTGGCCAGGAACTGCCGTCTGCCGACGGAACCGCTGGGTCTTTCTGTCATGACAGCCTCCGTGATGTCGACGCGGCGGATCGTCGGCACGCCGCGCCGGGTCTGTCGTCCTGCCGGGGGTGGGGGTCGAAGCGCGACCGGTGCTCGACCGAACCGGCGCGCTGACCCTCCGTGATCGTCATCACCAAGAGCGATCTCCCCCTGACAATCCGCTTACGGCTCATCATGACTTCTCGCAGGCCCCTCGCGCGACGGGATCGGCGACGCCGGAGGCGCTCGTCGGGGCGGTGGGAGCGCTTGCGGAAGTGGATTTAGCGCAAGGCGCGGCAGAAAACCCTTTTCGGCCCAACTCGTGTGAGCGTCGGGCGGCTCAACCTGCGCAAGCATTGCCCAGGTTGACGATCCGTCACCAGGTCGAGTGATGATACGATCACCGCACTTACCGAACGGACGGATGGGTGCAAAAGGAGCACCTCTCGCCATTCGTGGAGGCCTGGGTGGCAACCCCGGAGTGGCTGGCCTTCGGTCTGTGTGAATTGACGGAAATTCAGTAGCTGGCCATCGGCCGCCTGAAGAGGGTCTCATGACGCAATACATACAAAATCCGGCGCTCTGGGCACTCATTGTCGTAACCCTTGCCGCCGTCGCCCTGATCATTCGTCAGCGACGGGCGGCGCGAGCATTACGACAGGAGATCGCAGGGCTCAGAAATCACTACGGTGAATTGGAGAGCCAATACTCGGATTCCGTCCGCGCGGCCCAGCAGGAAGCCGAAGGTGAGACGAGGACGGCCCTGAAGGCCGCGATGCGGACCCTCCAGGGTCTCGCCGCGGAGCAGCAGCGCATCATCTCCGGGCTGCAGCGCAAGTACGGCGACTCCGTCATGCTCCAGGACCTCCTGGAGATCGACCACATGAACGCGCAGTTCGGCCGGCGTGCCCAGTCCATCGCCGTGCTGTGCGAGGGCTGGCTCGGCCGCCACCGCGACGTGGCCTCGGTCTACGACGTGGTCCGCAGCGCCCAGGGCAGGATCCGCCACTTCCAGCGGGCCCACATCCTGTCCAAGGTCGACTTCGGCGTCACCAGCCGGGCCGTCGAACCGGTGGCGTTGGCCCTCGCGGAGCTCCTCGACAACGCGACCAGCTACTCCAGCCCGGACACCGTCGTCGAGATCAACGTCCGCTCCGTGCCCAAGGGCGTCTGCATCATCGTGGACGACGCCGGTGTCGGCATGAACGAGGAGGAGAAGGCGAGGGCCGAGAAGCTCCTGACGAGCGAGCGCGTCACGGGTGTCTCGGGGCTCGGCAACCCTCCGCAGTTCGGCTTCGCGGTCATCGGTGTGCTCTGCGAGCGGTTCGGCTTCACGGTGTCGGTGGACTCCACCTCCCCCTACGGAGGTGTGCGGGCGGTCGTGCTGCTGCCCGACGAGCTGCTCACCGCGATGCCGGAGCCCAAGCAGCCGGCGGTGCCGGTGGATTCGGCCCCGCCGCGGGAGGTCCCGGCACCCGTGGAGGTCGGGCCGTCCGCGTACGACACCGCCTCCGAGTCATCGCTGCCCGTGGGCACGACCGAGGACGGTCTGCCCAAGCGGCGTCGCAAGCGGCCGATGGCCCTGGTCTCCAACGGCCCGTCCGCCGCCCCGGCTCCGCGGCGCCGCAGCGAGGACACGGCAGCGATCATGGCCGCCTTCAAGCAGGGCACGGACGCCGGTCGCGCCACTCACCCGGAGGCGGGGGAGCGGTCGAGCGGCCCCCATGACGCAAGCAGCGAAGGGCACGAGGTCCAATGAACAACGATCTTTCATGGATGCTTGACAGCGCCCTGGAGATCCCCGGAGCTCTCCACGCGGTTCTGGTCTCCTCCGACGGGTTGCTGAGGGCCCGTTCGAAGGGAGTGGACAAGGACGACGCGGACAAGGCCGCCGCCGCGATGAGCGGTATGCAGTCGCTGAGCCGGTCGCTCGCGTTCTTCTGCTCCCGTTCGGATCTGCGCTGGCAGCAGACCCTGGTCGAGTTCGACGGCGGCTGGATCTTCCTGATCTCGGCCGGGGACGGCGCCTACCTCGCGGTGTCGGCCTCCTCCGACGTCGACATGGCCGACATCACCTTCCGGATGCAGCAGCTCGTCGGACAGCTGGGCAAGGTCATGACCGCTCCGCCCAGGGAGAGCAGCGTGGTAGGGCCATGACCGATTCCGACAGGCATGAGCACGAGGCCGCCGAGTTAGTACGTCCGTATGTCATCACCGGTGGCCGCAGCCTCCCCGGCGAGAGTCAGTTCTCCCTGATCACGTTGGTCACGGCGGTCGCCGACCAGCAGCAGCGACCCGCGCGCCTCTCGCCCGAGGAGCAGGACCTGCTGCGCATGTGTGTCGGCGGTTACCTCTCCGTCGCCGAGATCGCGGGGCACATCCAACTGCCGGTGGGAGTGGTGAAGATCCTGCTGGCCGCGCTCTCCGAGGCCGGCTATCTCGTCACCCGTCCGCCGGAGACCCGTGCTCCCGTCGCCAACCTGAAGATTCTCGAGGAGGTGCTCAATGGTCTCCAGTCCAAGTTTGGATGAACGGGCGTACGTCCCGGGCGGAGAGACGCAGACCGCCGTGAAGATCCTGGTCGTCGGGCACTTCGCGGTGGGCAAGACCACGTTCATCGGGTCGATCTCCGAGATCTCGCCGCTCTCCACCGAGGAGACGATGACGCAGGCGGGCGAGGCGATCGACGACCTCAAGGGCGTCCAGGGCAAGACCACCACCACGGTCGCCATGGACTTCGGCCGACTCACCGTCAGCGACCGTGTCGTGCTGTATCTCTTCGGCACACCCGGCCAGCAGCGCTTCGTACAGATGTGGGAGGACATGGCACGCGGCGCCCTCGGGGCGCTGGTGCTGGTCGACCCCGAGCGGCTGGCCGACTCCTTCGCCGTGATCGACCTGATCGAGCAGTACGGACTCGACTACGCGATTGCGGTCAACCATTTCGACGGTACGTCGATACGTGATGCGAGGGCGCTGCGCGAAGCGCTGGATCTCCTCGACGACACCCCCATCGTCACCTGCGACGCACGGGACGAACGGTCGTCGGCCGAGGCTCTGATCACGCTCGTCCGCTACTTGATGGACCGCGCCCGTTAGGAGCAGAGCAGACATGACCCCCGACCCCACCCTTCCCTCACCCCCGCCGGGTTGCCCGGCCCACGGCAGCGGACTGCGGGTCCCGCTGTACGGACCGGAGTACGCGGCCGATCCGCAGGCGTACTACGCGTACATGCGGCACTATGGGCCGACCGCGCCGGTCGAGATCGCGCCCGGTGTCGACGCGACCCTCGTCACCGACCACGCGACCGCGCTGAAGCTGCTGCAGGACCCTGCCAACTTCCGCAAGGACGCACGCCGTTGGCGGGACGTCGCCGAGGGCAAGGTCGGCCCGGACAGCCCGGTCGTCCCGATGCTGGGCTACCGTCCCAACGCGATGTTCACCGACGGCGCCGAGCACGCGCGGCTCCGGCAGGCGATCACCGACAGCCTGGCCAAGGTCGACTCCCGCCGGATCAGCGACATGACCAAGCGGGCCTCCGACTACCTCCTCGCCCAGGTCTCCGGCCGCGGTTCCATCGACCTGATGAACGACTACGTCAAGCAGTTGCCGCTGCTCGTGTTCAACGAGCTCTTCGGCTGCCCGGCGGACATCGGCGACCGGGTCGTCTTCGGCATCTCCGGAGTCTTCGAGGGCGTCAACGCCGAGAAGGCGAACCAGGTGCTGGGCCAGGCCGTGTTCGAACTGGTGGCACTCAAGCGCGCCCGCCCGGCCGACGACGTCACCTCGTACCTGATGCGGCACGAGGCGCGCCTGACCGACGAGGAACTGGTCCACCAGCTGATCCTGCTCCTCGGCGCGGGCGCCGAGCCGCTGCGCAACCTCATCGGCAACACCCTGCACCGGCTGCTCCTGCACGACCGGTACGCCGACGGCGGGCTGATCGAGGAGGCCATCGACGACACGCTGTGGGAGAACCCGCCCATGGCGAACTACGCGCCGCACTACCCCGCGGCCGACATGGAGTTCGGCGGTACCAAGCTGCGGGCGGGCGACCTCGTCCTCGTCAGCATGACGGCCGCCAACACCGACCCGGCACTCGTGGCGGCCGGTCAGACCGGCGGCAGGCGGGCCCACCTGTCCTGGAGCGCCGGCCCGCACGCCTGCCCCTCCAAGGAACTCGCCCGGCTCGTCACCATGGTGGCCATCGAGAACCTGCTGAACCGCCTGCACGACATCGAACTCGCGGTCCCCGAGGACAGCCTGACCTGGCGTCCGGGCCCCTTCCACCGCGCACTGGCCGCGCTTCCCTGCCGCTTCACCCCGCAGGTCGTCCAGCGCCCGAACCCGCCCCGCGCGACGGAGCCCTCCGCACGCGAGGAGAACGCCCCGGCGGGCCGGAAGGCGGAGCGTGGCGTGTGGGGCTCCTTCCTGCAGTGGTTGAAGGGGTGACGCAGACAACAGTCTGTGGCGGCCGGTACTGCATGAGTGTTCAACCAAAGGGGTAGTAACGCGGCGGCATTCGTGGTGACCATTGAACAAAGGGAGGTGTCGTGGACCACATATCCATCGGCGCCGCTTCTGCTCGACATCCGGATCTGATCCGCCGCTCCCTGCGAGACATCGACTTACACCGCGCGGAGACCAGGGGCGTGACCCGCCACCAGTCGCCGCGACACGAGATACCCGCCCAGGCCGGCGGGTATCTTTCTGTGTCCCCGCACACCCTCCGCCGCCGGGGCGCGTCGGCCGGGCCCGCGTACTGCGAGCAGCGGCGGGAGACGTGGTGAGGCCCCTCGGGTCCGGCTCCGGGGAGATCCCCGGGGACCGGACGCTCGGCGCTCTGGTGTCCGGCCAACTGCTGCGGCTGTGCGAGGAATCGGGGCTCGGCCGCGACGACGCGCGGAACTACGCGCGTCTACTGACCGATTCACTGGGGGCGGTGGCCGAACGGCCCCTGAACCTGCCGCCCCCGTCCCTCAGTTTCCTGTCCGACGACTCCACCCCGGTGGAGTTCTCGCTCTCCCTCACACCGGACGCGCCCCCGGCGATCAGGGTGCTGCTGGAACCGGGATGCGGGGCCGGCGGTCTGCGGGACAACGGCCTCGAAGGTCTGCGCGCCGTCCGTGCGATGGCACGGCGCTGGGGCTTCGCCACCGACCAACTCGACGTGCTGGAGGACCTGTTCCTCCCCGCCGACCCGCAGGGCCTCCTGGCGCTGTGGATCGCGCTGGAGCTGCGTCCCGGTGGCGTCCCCAAGATCAAGGTGTATCTGAACCCGTCGGCGTCCGGCGAGGAACGGGCCGCCGAGACGGTGCGGACGGCCCTGGACCGGCTGGGCCACCGGCACGCCTTCGACACGCTGCCGCCGGCCGACGGCTATCCGTTCTTCGCGCTCGACCTGGGGGACTGGGCGGCACCCCGCGTGAAGATCTACACCGCTCACCGCGACCTGGCGGTGAGGGACGTCGGCGGGTTGTGCCGGATGGAATCCGGCCCCGACCGTACGACGTTGGAGGAGTTCCTCCGCATGGCGGGCGGCTTCGAAGAGGGAGGGGACGGCTCCGGGGCCCGGCCGGAGGCCCGGTTCGACCGGCGGCCGGTCCTGTCCTGCCATTCCTTCACCCGGACGACCGGAGGGCCCACCGGTTTCACCCTCCATGTCCCGGTCAGGGACTACGCCCGCGACGACGCGGAGGCACTGCGCCGGGCCGGGGCCGTCCTCGGCCGCCACGGGATCGACCCCGGCGCGCTCGACCGGCCGCTGGCCGCCGTCACCGGACGCCCGCTGACGGACGGGGTGGGGCTCGTCGCGTACGTGGCACTCGCCCACGAGCAGCGCAAACCGGCCCGGGTGACCGCGTACATCTCCTCGGAGGCCTACGCGGTCCGCCCGCCGAACGGACGCCCGTACAACGATCACGAACCATTCAGCACCACGTCAGGAGCAAGAACCCCTATGGAGCCCTACCGCATCAAGGTCGTCGAGCCCATCGCGCTCACCACGCGGGAACAGCGCGAGGCGGCGCTGGAACGGGTGCACTACAACCTCTTCGACCTGCGCGCCGAGGAGGTGACCATCGACCTGCTCAGCGACTCGGGCACCGGCGCCATCTCGGCCGCTCAGCTGGCCGCGGGCATGGAGGGCGACGAGTCGTACGCGGGCTCGCGCTCCTTCTACCGCTTCCACGAGACCGTGACGGAACTGACCGGTTACCGGCACATCCTGCCCGCGCATCAAGGGCGCGCCGCCGAACGCATCCTGTTCAACACGCTCCTGGAGCCGGGCGGCATCGTCCTGGCCAACACGCACTTCGACACGACCCGGGCCAACGTCGAGCTTTCCGGGTGTCAGGCCCATGACATCCCGTGCGCGGAGGCCCGTGACCTGGACAGCGAAGTGCCCTTCAAGGGCAACATCGACCTGGACAGACTCCGGCAGACGCTGGAGGGACCGGACGGCTCCCGGGTCCGCGTGGTGATCATGACGATCACCAACAACGGCGGCGGAGGCCAGCCGGTCTCCATGGAGAACCTGAAACAGACCGCCGAGATCTGCCGCCGGCACGGCGTCCCGATGATCCTGGACGCCGCCAGGTTCGCCGAGAACGCCTGGCTGGTGACCCGTCACGAGGAGGCCTACCGGGGCCACACCCCGCGCCAGGTCGCCGAAGAAGCGTTCCGTCTCGCCGACGGCTGTGTGATGAGCGCCAAGAAGGACGGCATCGTCCACATCGGCGGCTTCATCGGGCTCAACGACCCCGAACTCGCCGAGAAGTGCGAGCGCCTCCTCATCGCCACCGAGGGCTTCGCCACCTACGGCGGTCTCGCCGGCCGCGACCTCGACATGATGGCCACCGGCCTGCTGGAGGTCACCGAGCCCGCCTACCTCGCCGAGCGCGCCGACGTCGCCTCCCATCTCGCCGACCGTGTCCGCGCGGCGGGCGTCGACCTGCTCGAACCCCCGGGCCTGCACGCCCTCTACCTCAACGCGGGCCGTCTGCTGCCGCACATACCGCCCCACCACTACCCGGGCCACGCCCTCGCCTGCCGCCTCTACCTCGAAGGCGGCATCCGCTCGGCCGAGCTCGGCTCCCTCTACCTCGGCGAGGAGGACGAGGACGGCAACCCCGTCAAGAGCGCCCCGTACGAACTGGTCCGGCTCGCGCTCCCGCGCCGGGTCTACACCCGCAGCCACTACGACCACGTCGGCAGGACCCTGGAACGCATCGCCAAGGAGAGTGAGTCCGTCCACGGCTACCGCATCGTCGAGCAGTCCCCGATCCTGCGGCACTTCCGCGCCAAACTGCAGCCGGTGACCGGCTGAGCCGACGGTGGTCGCCCCGCGCCGTGCGGGGCGACCACCGCCCGGCCACCGGGCGTCAGGCGTCGTAGATGTGGAAACCGCGTCCGCTCTTGCGGCCGAGGTGGCCGGCGGCGACCATGCGGCGCAGGAGGGCGGGAGGCGCGTACAGCGGCTCCTTGAACTCCTCGTACATCGACTCCGCCACGGACTGCGCCGTGTCGAGGCCGATGAGGTCGAGCAGGCGCAACGGCCCCATGGGGTGGGCGCATCCGAGCTCCATGCCCCGGTCGATGTCCTCCGGCCGCGCGGCGCCCGACTCCACCATCCGTACCGCGCTGAGAAGGTAGGGCACCAGGAGGGCGTTGACGACGAAGCCGGAGCGGTCGGGCGCCTGGATGGCCTGTTTGCCCAACTGCTCGGCCAGGCCGCGGGTGCGCCGCACGGTGTCCGCGCCGGTGGTCAGAGCGGGAATGAGCTCGACCAACCGCTGTACGGGCACGGGGTTGAAGAAGTGCATGCCGATGACCTGCGCGGGTCGCTCGGTGACGACGGCGAGATCGACGACCGGGATCGAGGAGGTGTTGGTGGCCAGGACCGCCGAGGGGTCCTCGACCGCCTTGTCCAGGGCGCGCAGGACGTCACTCTTGATGTCGCGGTTCTCGGCGACGGCCTCGATGACGAACTGACGGTCGGCCATGTCGCCGAGGTCATGGGTGAAGGACAGCCGGGCGAGGGCCTGGTCTCGCTGCTCCTCGCCGAGCTTGCCGCGCCGTACGCCTCGGTCCAGGGAGGCGGTGAGCCGGCGGCGGCCCGCCGCGAGCGCGTCCGGCGTGGCCTCGGCCACACGGACGTCGATGCCGACGCGGGCGGCGACTTCGGCGATGCCGGAGCCCATGAGGCCGCATCCGACGACGCCGAGGCGGGTGACGGGATCCATCTGAGGTCCTCTCTGATGAGCCGCTACGTGGTCCACGGGCCGGATCACACGTTGCGGCGGTACTGGCCGCCGACCTCGAAGAAAGCCTCGGTGATCTGCTGGAGTGAGCAGACCCTGGCGGCGTCCATGAGGACGGCGAAGACGTTGCGGCCGTCCATGGCCGCGTCCTTGAGCGCGGTCAGGGCCGTGTGGGCGTCGTCGCGATGGCGGGACTGGCAGGCGCGCACGCGTCGCAGCTGGGACTGCTTCTCGTCCTCGGTCGCGCGCGCCAGCTCGATGGCGCCCGGCCCGGCCGTGTCGGCGTGATCGTTGCGGAAGGTGTTGACGCCGATGACGGGCAGGCTGCCGTCGTGCTTGCGCTGCTCGTAGAGCATCGACTCGTCCTGGATACGGCCCCTCTGGTAGCCGGTCTCCATGGCGCCGAGGACACCGCCGCGCTCGCTGATCCGCTCGAACTCCAGGAGCACCGCTTCCTCGACCAGGTCGGTGAGCTCGTCGATGACGAACGACCCCTGCAGCGGGTTCTCGTTCATGGCCAGGCCCCACTCCCGGTTGATGATCAGCTGGATGGCCAGGGCCCTGCGGACCGAGTCCTCGGTGGGGGTGGTGACCGCCTCGTCGTAGGCGTTGGTGTGCAGGCTGTTGCAGTTGTCGTAGATCGCGATGAGCGCCTGCAGTGTCGTGCGGATGTCGTTGAAGTTCATCTCCTGGGCGTGCAGGGAGCGGCCGGAGGTCTGCACGTGGTACTTCAGCTTCTGGGAGCGCTCGTTGGCCCCGTACCTGTCCTTCATCGCGACGGCCCAGATACGGCGGGCGACCCGGCCGAGGACGGAGTACTCGGGGTCCATGCCGTTGGAGAAGAAGAACGACAGGTTCGGGGCGAAGTCGTCGACGTGCATGCCGCGGGCGAGATAGGCCTCGACGTAGGTGAACCCGTTGGCCAGGGTGAACGCCAGCTGGCTGATGGGGTTCGCCCCGGCTTCGGCGATGTGGTAGCCGGAGATCGACACCGAGTAGAAGTTGCGGACCCGGTTCGTGATGAACCACTCCTGGATGTCGGCCATCATCCGCAGCGAGAACTCGGTGGAGAACAGGCAGGTGTTCTGGCCCTGGTCCTCCTTGAGGATGTCGGCCTGCACCGTGCCGCGTACGTTCGCCAGCGCGTGCGCGCGCAGTTCGGCCGCCTCGTCCGGCGACGGATCGCGGCCCTCGGCGACGCGGAATTTCTCGGTCTGCTGGTCGACGACGGTGTTGAGGAAGAAGGCCAGGATGGTCGGCGCGGGTCCGTTGATGGTCATGGAGACCGATGTGGTCGGAGCGACGAGGTCGAAGCCGTCGTAGAGGGCCTTCATGTCGTCCAGCGTGGCCACCGACACACCGGAGGTGCCGACCTTGCCGTAGATGTCGGGACGTTCGTCCGGGTCGCGGCCGTAGAGCGTCACCGAGTCGAAGGCGGTCGACAGCCGGGTGGCCGGCTGCCCCTCGGAGAGCAGCTTGAACCGGCGGTTGGTGCGGAACGGGTCGCCCTCGCCGGCGAACATCCGCGCCGGGTCCTCGCCGTCGCGCTTGAAGGGGAACACCCCGGCCGTGAAGGGGAAGTGGCCCGGCAGGTTCTCCCGGCGCCAGAACCGCACGAGCTCCCCGTGGTCGGAGAACCGGGGCAGGGCGACGCGAGGGATCTTGTTCCCCGACAGGGACTCGCGGGTCAGCCGGGTGCGGATCTCCCTGTCCCGGACCTTCACCACCTGCTCGTCGCCGGAGTAGGAGGCGATGACGGCGGGCCATGCGCCGATCTGCTCCCTGATGTCGTGCGGGAGCCGCTTGACGGCGTCGTCGAGCAGTGCCCGGACGTTCCCCGCGTCGGAGCCCGCCTCGACGAGCTCGGCCTCGACCGCCTCCAGTCGCTGCACCCGCCGGGCCGCCTCGGCCAGCCTTCCGGTGTCCGCGTGGTACGTGCGGACGGTGTCGGTGATCTCGGCGAGATAGCGCACCCGGTCGGCGGGCACCACCTGGCGGATGCCCGAGGAGTGGCGCACGTCGGCCGGTGCCAGCGCGCCCTCGGACAGCGGCAGCCCCTTGCCGGCCAGGTCGGTCCGCAGGTGCTGGTAGAGGGCGGTGACTCCGTCGTCGTTGAAGGTCGCCGCCGAGGTGCCGTACACCGGCATGTCCTCGGGCCGCTTGTCGAACGCCTCCCGGTTGCGCACCAGTTGGCGGCCCACGTCACGCAGGGCGTCCTTGGCGCCGCGCCGCTCGAACTTGTTGATCGCCACGACGTCGGCGAAGTCGAGCATGTCGATCTTCTCCAGCTGCGAGGCGGCACCGAACTCCGGCGTCATCACGTACAGCGAGGTGTCCACGAACGGCACGATCGCCGCGTCGCCCTGGCCGATGCCCGGCGTCTCGACGATCACCAGGTCGAATCCGGCGGCCTTCACGACGTCGATGACGTCGGACAGGTGCTCGGGCAGCTCGTGGCTGCCGCGGGTGGCCAGACTCCGGAAGAACACCCGGTCGCCGTCCAGGGAGTTCATCCGGATCCGGTCACCGAGCAGCGCGCCGCCGCCACGGCGACGGGTCGGGTCGACCGCGATCACCGCGGTCCGCAGCTTGTCCCGCTGGTCGACGCGGAAGCGGCGCACCAACTCGTCGGTCAGTGAGGACTTGCCCGAGCCGCCGGTACCGGTGATGCCCAGCACCGGTACGACCCGGGACGCGGCGGCGGCCCGCACCCGCTCCAGGAAGTCGGGCGGAAGCTTGCCCAGTTCGGCGCCGGTGATGGCGCGGGCGATCGCGAACCGGTCACCGGCGAGCACGGCGGCCGCGTCGGCCGGCCTGTCGTCCCAGAGGTCGAAGTCGCAGTCCCGCACCACCGAGTTGACCATCCCGGCCAGGCCCATCCGCTGCCCGTCCTCCGGGGAGAAGATGGTCACCCCGCTCCCGCGCAACCGGGCGATCTCGGCGGGCACGATGACGCCGCCTCCGCCGCCCACCACGCGGATGTGCCCCGCTCCCTGCGCCCGCAGCGACTCGACCAGGTACTCGAAGTACTCGACGTGTCCGCCCTGGTAGGAGGAGACCGCCACACCGTGCGCGTCCTCCTCCAGCGCCGCGTCCACGACCTCGCGCACCGACCGGTTGTGTCCGAGGTGGATCACCTCGGCGCCCTGGGACTGGAGGATCCGCCGCATGATGTTGATCGAGGCGTCGTGCCCGTCGAACAGGGCCGAAGCGGTGACCAGACGGACGGGGTGCACCGGTCGATGCTGATCGCTCATGAGGGCCTTCCGGGGCAGGGTGGAGTGCTGCAGGACGAAAGCGGTACGAAGAAATACTAGGACGTCCTAGTAAATTGCCGGGGGTGATCGCTGTCACAGATCGAGGACGAGCCGGGGCCCGCACGAGCGGGAGACGCAGATGAGCATGGTGTCCCCGGCGGCCCGCTCCTCCTCGGTCAGCAGCGCGTCCCGGTGGTCGGGCGTGCCGTCGAGCACGTCGGTCTCGCACGTGCCGCAGGTGCCTTCCCGGCAGGAGAAGTCGACCGCGACGCCGGCTTTTTCCAGGGTTTCGAGCACCGAGCGGTCCGGGGGCACGGTGAGGGTGAGCCCGGAGCGGGCGAGTTCCAGCTCGAAGGCCGCGGCCGGGGCGGCTTCGTCCGCCGGTGCCGACGGGGCGAACCGTTCGACGCCCAGGGCGCCGGGCGGCCAGCCCGCGCACCGCTCCCGCACCGCCCGCAGCAGCGGTTCGGGACCGCAGGCGTGCACGAGGGTGTTCTCCTCGGGCTCGCCGAGGTGGGCGGCGAGATCCAGCAGACCGTATTCGTCCTGCGGACGGATGAGCACGCGGTCCCCGTACGGGGCGAGGCGGTCCAGGAACGCCATCGAGGTGCGGGTGCGGCCGCCGTACAGCAGACGCCAGTCGGCCCCCGCGGCCTCCGCGGCCTCGACCATGGGGAGGATGGGCGTGATGCCGACGCCGCCGGCGATGAACAGATGGCGTGCGGCGGGCCGCAGCGGGAAGTTGTTCCGTGGTCCGCGGACCCGCACGGTGTCGCCTTCGCCCAGGTGGTCGTGGATGTACGCGGAGCCTCCGCGCCCCTGTGGCTCGCGCAGCACGGCGATCTGCCACGCCTCGCGTTCGGCCGGGTGCCCGCACAGGGAGTACTGACGGATCAGACCGCCGTGGCCGTCACCGTCGCCGGACCTGCCGTTCTCGCTGTTGTCGCTGTTCTCGCTGTTCAGGAATACGTCGACATGGGCGCCCGGCGTCCAGGAGGCCAGCGGACCGCCGTCGGGGCGGCGAAGGGTGAGGCAGACCACGCCGTCGGCGGCGATGGTGCGGCTCGCCACGGTGAGGGTCGTGTCGATCGGGGGCAGTCGGTCGTTCATGGGAGTCGGCTCCGGGTCTCAGGCGGGTGTCGGTACGTGCAGCAACAGCGCGTCGCCCTGGCCGCCGCCCCCGCACAGGGCCGCCGCTCCGCTGCCGCCTCCGCGCCTGCGCAGTTGCGCCGCGAGAGTCAGCACCAGCCGGGCGCCGGTCATGCCGACCGGGTGCCCGAGCGCGATCGCTCCGCCGCCCACGTTCACCTTGTCCAGGGGGATGTCCAGCTCCCGCAGCGAAGCCAGGGCCACTCCCGCGAACGCCTCGTTGATCTCGAACAGGTCCAGGTCGGCGGCCTTCAGCCGGCCGTCCCGGGACAGGGCGTCGCGGACCGCGCCGGCCGGCTGGACCAGGAGCGAGGGATCCGGGCCCGCGACCGTGCCGTAGGCGCCGATCTCGGCGAGCGGCGTCAGGCCCTCCCACCGGGCGCGTTCCGCGCTCATCACGACGACGGCCGCGGCGCCGTCGGAGAGCTGGGACGAGTTGCCCGCCGTGATGGTGCCCGCGCCGGAGAAGGCCGGCCGCAGGCGCCCGAGCCCCTCGGCGGTGCTCCCGGGCCGTACGCCCTCGTCGGTGTCCACCACCGTCTCTCCCCGGCGTCCGGTCACGACGACCGGGGTGATCTCCTCGGACAACGCGCCCGACTCCTGCGCGAGGGCGGCTCTTCGGTGGGACAGCGCGCTGTACTCGTCCTGCTCCTCGCGGGTCAGGGCGAACGGCTGCTGGTAGCGCTCGGTGGCCGCGCCCATGGAGACGCCGTCGAAGGCGCAGACGAGAGCGTCGCGGTCGAGGGCGTCCTCCACCGCCGTCGAACCGTACTTCCAGCCGGTGCGGGCTCCGCGCAGCAGGTGCGGGGCGCCGGACATGGACTCCATGCCACCGGCGACGACGACCTCATGACGTCCGGAGGTGATCATGAGGTCGGCCAGGGCGATGGCGTGCAGACCGGACAGGCAGAGCTTGTTGACGGTGCTCGCGGGGACGGAGAACGGGATGCCGGCGCGGATCGCGGCCTGCCGGGCCGAGTTGGGTCCGGCCCCCGCCTGCACGACATGGCCCATGACGACGGCCTCCACGGCCGCCGGATCCAGGTGGGCGGCGGACAGGGCCGCGCCGATGGCGTGGGCGCCGAGGTCGACCGCGGACAGGGGGCTCAGGGTGCCCATCAGTCTGCCGATGGGTGTCCTGGTTCCGGCGACGATGACGGATCCGGGCATGGCGGGACCTCCTTGGGTGGGTCAGAGGGATCCGGCGGCCGCGTCGACGGCGCGCTCGGCGATCAGGTGGGCCGTCTCGTTGACCGAGTGCAGGACGAGGCGTCCGCCCGGCATCCGCCGCACGCGGCTGACCGAGGTGTAGCCGGGGTGGAACCAGAACATCGTGGGCAGGCCGAGCATCGTCGCGAGATACGTGTTGATGATTCCGCCGTGGCACACGGCGGCGACCCGCTCGCCGGGGTGCGCGTCGAGAATGGTGTCCATGGCGCGTACGGCACGCGCGCGGAAGGCGTCCCAGTCCAGGTCCGGTACGAAGTCCTCGTACCGTCCCTCGGAGAGCGCCACCGACCGGGGGTCGTCCCGCTGTATCTGCTCGGGCGGCGTGTAGGGGTGCGAGACGTCGGTGTCCCACTCCCGCAGGTCGTCCAGGACGGTGGCGGTCATGCCGGTGAGCCGTTCCAGGGGCGCCACGGTCTCGCGGGCGCGCCGGAACGGACTGGAGTAGAGGGCGTCGAGGTGCTCGTGCGCGAGCCAGGCGGCGGCGCGCTCGGCCTGGGCCGTGCCCTCGGGCGAGAGCCCCGGGTCGAACACGCCTGCCATCGGGAGGCCGTGCCGGACGAGGAGAAGTTCGGTCATGGGTGATCCTTCGTGCGGGAGAAGGCGGGAGAAGGCGGGAGAGCGGGAAGGTCGGGAAGGGGGAGGCGGGCCGGCCGGAAGGCGACGGGGCGGGCATGCTCAGCCGGCGATGGTCCGCTCCGAGCCCCAGTAGGGGCGGCGCATCGCGCGTTTGTCGAGCTTGCCCATGGCGTTGCGCAGGAGTTCGGGGACGAACTCGTAGGACTTCGGGCATTTGTAGGCGGCGAGGCGTTCGCGGCAGAACAGGTCCAGCTCAGCGGTCGGCGGCTCGTCGGCCGCCACCACGACCAGGGCCCGCAGGGACTCACCGAAGTCCGGGTCCGGCACGCCGATGACCGCGACCTCGGCGACCGCCGGGTGCTGCCGCAGCACCGCCTCGCTCTCCGCCGGGTAGAGGTTGACCCCGCCGGAGACGACGACGTCGGCGGCGCGGTCGGTGATGAAGATGTAGCCGTCCGCGTCGACGAAGCCGATGTCGCCGAGTGTGAAGACGCCGGGGGAGAGGTAGGCGGACCTGGTCTTGTCCGGGTCCGCGTGATAGCGCACGCCCTGGTCCTCGGGCGCCCGGAAGGCGAGCAGCCCGTGCTCGCCGGGCGGCAGCACCCGGCCGTCGTCACCGGTGACCAGCACCTCGAACGGGGACCGGACGCGTCCGACGGATCCCGGGTGGGCCAGCCATTCGGTGCTGCTGATGCGCGCCACGGTTCCCGCCTCGCTCGCGCCGTACGACTCCGTCAGCACCGGACCGAACCAGTCGATCATGGCTCGCTTCACGTCCGGTGGACACGCGGAGCCGGTGTGGGAGACCTGCCGGAGGCTGGAGACGTCGTACCGGGCGCGGACCTCGTCCGGAAGGGCGAGCAGCCGTTGGAAGTGGGTGGGCACCATCACCGTCGAGGAGACCCCCCACCTCTGCACCCGGTGGAGGAACGCCTCCGCGCCGAACCTGCCCAGGACGACCACCGGCTGCCCCGCCGCCAGGTGCCGCAGCGAGGTCAGCGGCGCGTTGTGCTGCAGCGGGCCGCACACCAGGTGGGGTCCCGGAGGGAACCCGGGCCGGGCGGACACCGCGGCGAGGTAGGCGGAGGCGTCGGCGACCGGGCCGCTCACCCAGCGCACCTCGGTGCCGCGCGCCCGTCCGGTGGTGCCCGAGGTGTAGACGAGCGGAGGCCGGGCGGGCCGGTCCGTGGGAAGGGCGCGTCCGGCGGGTGCGGCCGCCAGCCACAGGTCCCAGTCGAAGGCGTGCCCGACCGGCGCGGTCCCGTGCGTCACCAGCGGCAGGCCCAGTTCCCGTGCCGCGTCGAGGGCGGCGCCCGCGCCGGCGGGCCCGGCGATGATCCCGGTCACACCCGCGTCGATGATCTGGTCGACGAGCTCCCCCGACGTGAGGTTCCGGGACGTGGCCACGGTCCCGACCCCGGCCCGCAGGCCGGCGAGATGGGCCACCAGCGTCGGGATCGCGTTGTCGCCGAGGACGGCGATCCGGTCGTCGGGGCCGGGCGCGAACTCCAGCATCCGGGCCGCCGCTCGCGCGACCTGGTCGACGAGTCCGGACCAGCACAGCACGTTCAGGTCGTCCGCGAGGGCGGGTTCGTCCGGTGTCTCCTGGGCGCGGTGGTCGAGTGGCAGCAGCGACATGGCTCCTCCGGCGGCTCCTCGGTCCTCTCCCGATTCGAGGAGAGGACGGATGTCGAGACTGTAGCGTTTATCAAGAAAGTGCGGAACACTCTGATCCCAGACGGAGCCATTACCGCATGCTCGAACCGTGAGTGCGGCCCACGCTCCACTCCCTCTTACTCAATCTTTCGTCTGGTAAGTGCCCGAGGAGGAGCCATGTCACAGCCCGATCCGGACGCCTGGCGCACACAGGTCCGGCAGTGGCTGGCCACCGTGCTCGAACCGGCGCGGACGCCGCAGTCCGCCGGAGCGGCCGCCGACCTCGCCGTGTTCCACAACCTCCCGGAGGACGAGGAACGCCTGCTGCTGGAACGCTGCCGCGCCTACCAGCGCGCCCGCTTCGACGCCGGCTACCAGGCGCTGACGCTCCCCGCGGACAAGGGCGGCGCGGGTCTGACCGCCGCCCACGCGGCGGTCTTCGCCCAGGAGGAGTCCGCCTTCGAGGTGCCGCCGTCCACCGAGCTGATCAGCGTCACCGTGCGCCTGGTCGCGATGGCCGTCTCCCTGTTCGGCACGGCCGAGCAGCGCGACCACTACGCACGCGCCTTCCTGCGCACCGACCTGCTGGCCTGCCAGCTCTTCAGCGAGCCCGCCGCCGGATCCGACCTCGCCGCCCTGCGCACCCGCGCTCGGGCGGAAGGCGACGACTGGGTGGTCGACGGCCAGAAGGTGTGGACCTCGGGCGCCCAGTTCGCCGACTACGGTCTGCTGCTCGCCCGCACCGACCCGGACGTCGTCAAACAGGCCGGCATCACCGCCTTCCTGGTCCCGTTGGACGCGCCCGGCGTCGAGGTGCGGCCCATCCGTCAGATGAGTGGCGGCGCCTCCTTCAACGAGGTCTTCCTGACCGGCGTACGCGTCCCGGACCGGCTCCGGATCGGGCGACCGGGCCAGGGCTGGGAGGTCGCCACCGCCACCCTCGCCTTCGAGCGGACCGCCTCCGGCAGCGGCAACCGCCGCAAGGGCGGCACCTTTCCGGACGTCCTCGCCCTCGCCCGCTCCCTCGGCCGCAGCGGGGACCCGCTGGTCCGCCAGCGCCTCGCCGACCTGTACGTACGTACCGCTCTGAGAGCGGCGACCGTCGACCGGGTCGCCAGGACGAGCGCCGCCGGCGGCCGGCCGGGCCCGGAGGCGTCGTTGACCAAACTCATGGCCTCCGAGCTCATGACCCGTACGGGACAGGTCGCCGCCGAGCTGATGGGAGCGCGGATCAGCGCCGACACCGGGGAACCGGGCGCCTTCGCCTGGACCCAGCACCTGCTCGGTGCCCCCGGCTACCGGCTGGCCGGAGGCACCGACCAGATCCAGCGCAACCTGATCGGCGAGCGCGTGCTGAAGCTGCCGCCGGAGCCGCGGGCGGACCGGGCGCCCTTCTCGCAGCTGCCCGGTGACTGAGGTGACCGAGGTGACCGAGGGGTCTGTCCCGGTGGCTGCGAGACCGGGATTCGTTCGCACAATCACAAAGGAGTGACATCGATGGATCTGGGACTGACGGGCGCGAAGGCGCTGGTGACCGGGGCGAGCCGGGGAATCGGCCGGGCTGTCGCCGCCACCCTGGCGGCCGAGGGCTGCTCGCTGGCGCTGTGCGCCCGCGGCGAGGAGGGGCTGGCCAAGGCCGCCGCCGAACTGCGGGCCGAGGGGGCCACCGTGTTCGCGGAGGCGGTGGATGTCACCGACCCGGCCGCCCTCGCGGGCTTCGTGGAGCGGTCGGCCGCCGAACTCGGTGGCCTGGACCTGCTGGTGTCCAACGTGTCGGCGGGCAACGTGAAGGGCCCCGAGTCGTGGGAGGCCAGCCTGCGCGGCGACCTGATCCCGTTCGCGGGACTCGTCGAGGCGGCGCTGCCGCACCTGGAGGCCTCCGACCGGGCCGCGGTCGTGGCCATCGGCACCACCAACGCCTCCGACACCGCGCGTCCGGCCGGAGCGAACTCCTACTCCGCGCTCAAGGCGGCCGTCGTCCAGCACGCCTCGGCCCTCGCGCACGCCCTCGCCCCGAAGGGCATCCGCGTCAACACCGTCTCGCCCGGCCCGATCGACTTCCCCGGCGGCGCCTGGGAGACCATCCGCACCAGCCGCCCCGAGGTGTACGAGGAGGTCCTCGCCAAGCTGCCGATCGGCCGTTACGGCACCGCGGAGGACGTGGCCGCGGCGGTGGCGTTCCTGCTCGGGCGGACCGGCTCCTTCTGTGTCGGGGTCAACCTCGTGGTGGACGGCGGGCTGCTCACCCGCGTCCAGTACTGAGCCGTGGCGGGCCCGGCCGGCCGCCTGGACGCCGTACTGGTCTGCGGCGGCCGATGGCACGACTTCGACCACGCGCGACTGCGGCTGCTGGAACTGCTCGGTGAGCATCCGCGCGTGCGCACCACGGTGTACCAGGACTACGACTGCGAGGCCGCCCTCGACGAGGCCGACCTGCTGGTCACCTACACCTGCGACGTCCGGCCCCGCCCGGCCCAGCGGGCCGCCCTGGCGCGGTTCGTCGAGCGGGGCGGGCGCTGGCTCGCCCTGCACGGCACCAACGCGGTGATCGAGCCGTCGAAGGGCGCCGGGCCGCGGGTGTTCACCACGCCACGGCTCCTCGGCGAACTGGCGCAGGTGCTCGGCAGCCAGTTCCTGGCCCACCCGCCGATCGAGCCGTACCAGGTGCGGGTGACCCGGCCCGACCATCCGCTGGTCGCCGGGATCGGGCCGTTCACGGTCACCGACGAGCTGTACGTGTGCGAGCTGCACGGGGAGCTGGAGGTACTGCTGCACGCCGAGTACACGGGACCGTGCCGCGGCTTCGCCGAGGGCGACTCGGCGGCTCTCGACGACGCGCCCCGCCCGGTGCTGTACCTCAAGCGCCACGGCCGGGGCGAGGTCTGCTACTTCACCCTCGGCCACTGCCGGGGGCGCTACGACGTGCAGGACCTCGGCGTGGACGACACGGGGCGTGTGGACCCGGGCCCCTGGCGGACACCGGAGTTCCTGACGGTGCTGAGGCGGTGCGTGGAGTGGACGGTAGGTGTGCGGGGGGCGGCGGGTGGTTGAGCGCGGCGGGGGCGGCCGGAGGATTCCGCCCCCGCCGCCCCTACCTGTTCCCATCCCTGGGGCCCTGCGTCCCCAGACCCCCGCTCCGGCCCTGAACGGGCCTTGTTCTCACACGCCGGTCGGGCTGAGTGGGCCGTGCGGCAGTACCACCGCGCGGCCGCTGATCTCCCCGGCGTGCAGACGCTCGTACGCCTCGGGTGCCTGGTCGAGCGTGAAGGTCTCGACGTGCGAGGACACCAGACCCTGTCGCGCGAGCTCCAGGACCTCCATGAGTTCCGTCCGACTGCCCCAGTAGGGGAAGGCGGCCGACACCTCGAACGGCAGCCCGCCGCCGAAGCCGACGGCCAGCGTGCCGCCGCCGAGGCCGACGACGGTGACATCCCCCTCCACCGCCACCGACGCGGCGGCCACCGCCAGGGTCGCCTCGGCTCCCACGAAGTCCAGGACGACCTCCGCTCCCGTACCGCCGGTGAGTTCCCGCAGCCGCGCGGCCGCCTCGCCGTCGGAGAACAGTGCCTCATGGGCGCCGACCTCGCGTGCCAGCTCCAGCTTCTCCGTGCTCACGTCGAGGGCGACCACCCGGGCCGGGGTCAGCGCGCGCAACAGCTGCACGGCGAGATGTCCCAGACCGCCCACGCCGATCACCACCGCCGTGCTGCCGGGCAGCAGCTTCGGCAGTGATCTGCGGATCGCGTGGTACGGGGTCAGCCCGGCGTCGGTGAGGGGCGCGGCCTGGACGGGGTCGACCCCGTCCAGCGGAATCAGGTGGCGGACCGAGTCCACCAGCATGTACTCCGCCAGGGCCCCGGGCCGGCCGAGACCCGGCGGCAGGATGCCGAGCCCGGCGGCGTACGCGCAGCAGTTCTCCTTGCCCTCGGCGCACTTGTGACAGCGCCCGCAGCCCCACGGCCCGTACACCGCCACCGCCTCGCCCTCCACCACGGCGGTCACTCCGGCGCCCACCGCCGCCACCGTCCCGACACCCTCGTGACCGAGCGTCATCGGCAGCGCGTAGGGGAACTGGTCCTCGGGCCAGCCCATCACCGCCAGGTCGGAGTGGCACAGCCCCGCCGCCGTCACCTTCAGCAGCACCTGGCCCGGGCCGGGTTCCGGCACCGGAACCTCCACCACCTCGGGGGCGTGCCCCACCCGTCGGTACTGGACCGCTTTCATCGTCGGACCTCCTCGCTGGTGGGTTCCTCCTGACGGGCCCCCGTCCGGCGGCGCAGAACGGCGGGCAGGGCGACCCTGCCACCCGTGAGGACCAGCGCCACGATGAGGACCGAGCCGGTGAACAGGCTCGCGGCCCACTGCGCGCTGGTGGCGAGCCCGAGTCCGGTGATGCCGGTGCCGAGCAGGAGGACCGCGAGGACCGTGCCCCAGGCGTTGAAGCGGCCCGCCCGCAACTGGGTCGCCCCGACGAACGCGGCGGCGTACGCCGCCAGCAGGTACGGCGTGCCCGCGGTGGGCGAGCCGGAGCCGACCGAGGACGCGAAGACGACGCCGGCGAAGCCGGAGAGCAGCGCGGAGGCCACCAGGGTCAGGAAGCGCAGCCGGTCCGTGCGCACCCCCTGAAGCCGGGCGGCGTCCGCGTTGAAACCGGTCGCGTACAACCGGCGCCCGGTGGCGGTGTGTTCCAGCAGGAACCAGATGGCGACGGCGGCGAGCAGCAGATACAGGACCGGCAGCGTGATACCGCCCGCGTCCAGCTGGGCGATGCTCGCGAACGGCTCGGCGAGCAGCTGCACACCGGTGATCGAGCTGTCGTTGGTGACCATGGTGATCAGGGACTGGATCAGCGCGCCGGTGGCCAGGGTGGCGATGAACGAGTCGACGCGCAGGACCACCACCACGATGCCGTTGACGACCCCGATCAGCAGCGCGACGGTCATCGCCAGGGCGATGGCCGTGCCGGGACCGAGCCCGGCGGAGACCATGAAATAGGCGGTCAGCACGCTGGTGAGCGACATGGTGTAGGCGATCGAGAGGTCGAAGACCCGTGCGGCCAGCGGCGGTACGACGCTGAGGGCCACCAGGCCCGCCACGGCGTTGCCGTTCAGCACCTGCTTGACCGTGATGGCGGTCGGGAACGTGTCCGGCGCCCACACGGAGAAGAGCACGACGATGACCAGCCACACGTACACGGCGCCGATGTTCCGGAACGACAGGGCGGCCACCGCCCGTCGGACCGCTGTCCCCGGTACGGACACCATGGATCTCTCCGGTGCGGACGGCGGGAGCCCCGCCGCCCGGGTCGGGGTGGACGTCATGTCACTCGGTTCCTTCCAGGACACATGTCACTCGGTTCCTTCCATGGCGTGCACGAGCGCGGACTCGGTGATGTCCCGGCCGCTGATCTCCCGTGCGATCCGGCCGTCCCGCACCACCAGGACACGGGTGCACAGCGCGAGCAGGTCCTGTGTGTCGGTGGAGGACACGATGACGCCCATGCCCTCGCCGGCCTGCCGCTCTATCAGGTCGTACAGCTGCAGACGGGTGGCGATGTCCACGCCCGCCGTGGGTTCGCACAGCGCCAGCACCGGCGGGCGCTGTGCCAGACAGCGGGCCATCACGACCTTCTGCTGGTTGCCGCCGCTCAGTGTGGTGATCCGCGCCCCGCGGCCGGCCGTCCGGACACCGACCCGCCGGATCCAGTCCTCCACCAGGGCGGACTCGTGGCGTCGGCGCAGCCGCCCGGAACGGGCGCGCAACCGGCCCAGGAGCGGCAGGGTGAGGTTCTCGCCGACCGAGAAGTCGCCGATCACGCCCTCGCCCGCCCGGTCCGCGGGAACCAGGGGAAGGCCCAGACCGTCGGCGTCGCGGGCCCGCGTCCACCGCTCGGAGCGCCGGGGCAGCCGCAGCCTGCCACTCACCCGCCCGGCAAGGGCCCCGCACACCGCGTACGGCACGATCTCGTGGCCGGAGCCGGCCAGGCCGGTGATGCCCAGACGCTCGCCTCCGGCCAGGTCGAACCCGACGCCCCGCAGGGGCCCGGCCCACAGGTCCCTGACCTCCAGCACCGGGTCGGCGCGGCTCGAAGGGGTCGGGGGGCGGTGGTCGGTCTCCATCTCCTCGCCCGCCATCAGCTCCGCCAGCGCACGCGGGGTGAGCTCGGCGACCGGGCGGGTGGCGATCCGGCGTCCGCCGCGGATCACGGTGACCCGGTCGGCGAGCGCGAAGATCTCGTCCATGCGGTGCGAGACGTACAGGACGCCGGCGCCCGCGTCGCGGACCTCGCGCACGATGTCGAAGAGGCGGGCCACCTCGCCGGGCGGCAGTACGGCGGTCGGCTCGTCGAGCACCAGGACACCGCGCCGGCCCTCCCAGCCCTGCAGCGCGGCGGCGATGGCCACTACCGTGCGCTGGACGGGGGTCGCCGTCGCCAGCGGCCGGCGTACGTCGATACCGAGGCCGAACCGCTCGACGAGGGCGCTCGTGCGCCGCTCCATCTCCGGCCAGCGGATGTTGCCGAAGGCCGTACGGGCGAAGCCATGGCTGAGCGCGAGGTTGTCGATGGCGCTCAACTCGCCCACCAGCCCCAGCTCCTGGTGGACGAAGCGGAGCCGGTCGTGCCGGGAAGCCGTGACCTGGCCGAGGTCGAAGGGCTCACCGTCGAGTTCGGCCACGGCGCCGGGCTCCGCGTGGTGGTAGCCGGCGAGGATCTTGATGAGGGTGGACTTGCCGGAGCCGTTGGGCCCGATCAGGGCGTGGATCTCGCCCGGCTCGACCTCCAGATCGACGTCCTGGAGGGCCTGGGTGCCGCCGAATCTCTTCGACAGGGCGGCCACCCGGAGCACCGGCCCGGTCAACTCAGCCCCCACAGCGCCTTGAACTGCGCCTGGTAGTCCTCGACGATCGGGAAGTCGCCGTCGGCCGAGGGCAGGTTGTCCTTGGTGACGAGCATGTTGGGCAGTGCGGCCTTCTGGTCCACGTCCATGGGCTGGCCGGTGAAGTGCCGGGCCAGTGCGTCGGCCTGCAGCCAGGCCGTCTCGTGGGAGTTGAGCGCCATCGCGCCGTCGGTGAGACCGCTCTGGATGTACTGGTAGTTCTGCGCGTCACCGACGTTGACGACGATGCGCTTGCCGGTGATGCCGGCGGTCTTCAGCGCGGTCGGCACGCCCACGTTGAGCAGGCCCAGGGAGAAGACGACGTGGGTCACCTTCGGGTGCGACCGGAGGTACGACACCACGCGGTCGGGCATGTCCTTGCCCACGGCGGTGATCGGCACATCGACGTTGTCCAGCCCGCAACCGTCGCACCACTTCTTGTACTTGGCGGCGAAGGAGTCCTTGACGGGCTTGAGGATCGTGTACGCCGGAAGGTCGAAGTAGACGGTGTTCGCCTTGGCGTCACTGTTCGACACCACCCATGAGGCGAGCATCTCGCCCTGGACGCCGACGTCGTCCGGCCCGTTCTTGAGCAGGGAGATGCCGTCGCCCAGCAGGTCGTCGGCGTTCGACTGGATGACGGGGATCTCGGCGGCCTTCAGCCGGGCCAGCTGCTTGGCGTAGACGGCGCGCGGGAAACCGGAGGCGACGACGGCGTCCGGCTTGTCGCGCAGGGCCTGTTCGTAGGCGGCCTGGACGGACTCCGGGGTGCCCTGGGTGGCGATCTGCTTCACCTCCCAGCCGAGTTCCTCGGCGGCCTCGGTGAAGAAGTCGGCGAGGTCCTTGCAGGACTGGACGCCGCAGAGGATGAAGTCGATCTTCTTGCCCTTGGGGATCTTCTTGCCGACGGGCTCGGTCACGGAGATCGTGGTCGGGCGCTCGGAGTACTTCGCCAGGGCCTCGCGGGCCGCCGTCAGGCCGGGGGAGCCCGGCGCGGCCGCCTGCGTGGAGTCGGTGGCGGGAGTGCTGCCGCCGCCGCACGCCGCCAGGGCGAGCAGTGAGGCGACGGAGACGGTGGCGGTGAGGGCACGGCGGACCGTGCGACGGGGTCTGGAACTCATCGTTGAGTACTCCCGAGAGGTGTCGCCTGCGCTGCCGCGACCCACGTCGCTCCCGCGTCCGCGGTGGTCGGGCTCCGGTCAGGCGGATCGATTCCGTGTTGCCCCGGGGCGAGGACGCCGCGGCGCTGGGGCCGGGACGGCAAAGACCGTCCGGCAATGGAGAAACTTTTGAGGAACTACAGCCTCAAGTGGGTCGGAGTGTGACATGTCCCAGCGGTCTTGGGGAGAGGTCCGCCACAAGAAATTCCGGTACCAGCGGCGAACATCGTGGTGGGCGAGGAAATCGCGAGAGTCCATCCACCGGTACGAGTGTTGCTCCACGCCGCCACCCGTAACTACACTCACTCTAAAGTTTCTGCCGGAGGAGAGATGATGGACGAAACATCGGAGCTGGGCACCGCGCGGTGCCCCGGGCCCAGCGTCCAGGACTACCTCGACCAGGACAGCCGACCCGTTCCCCCCGCCCTCAGGTTCGAGCGGAACGACCACCTCGGCAGCGAGGACGTCGACACCGCCCGCTTCACCTCCCGCGAGTGGGCCGAACGGGAGATGCGGCAGGTCTGGCGGCGCGTGTGGCAGTTCGCCTGCCTGGAGAGCGAGATCCCCGAGGTCGGCGACCACGAGGTCTACGAGATCGGCGACGACTCGCTCATCGTCGTCCGCACGGCGCCCGAGGAGATCCGCGCCTTCGTCAACGTCTGCCTGCACCGCGGACGCAAACTGCGCACCGGCGGCGGCAACGTCGGCGAGTTCCGCTGCTCGTTCCACGGCTTCACCTGGAACCTCGACGGCACGATGCGGACCCCGCCGTGCGCCTGGGACTTCCCGCACGTCAGCCCGGAGAAGTTCGCCCTCCCCGAGGCCCGGGTGGCCACCTGGCGCGGCTTCGTCTTCATCAACATGGACCCGTACGCCGAGTCCTTCGACAGCTACCGCGGCACCTTCGACGACTACTACATCTGGCCGCTGGAGAACCGCTACAAGTCGCTGCACATCGGCAAGGTGCTGCCCTGCAACTGGAAGGTCGCCCAGGACGCGTTCATCGAGTCCTTCCATGTGATCGCCACCCACCCGCAGATGCTGCCGTGGCTCGCCGACGCCAACTCGCAGTACGACGTCATGGCGGACCAGCCGAACTGGAGCCGGATGATCAACATCCAGGGCGCGCCCAGTCCGCACGTGGCGGACTCCGTCACGGAGGAGGACGTCCTGGAGACCTTCTACGACTCGCGCGCGTTCTACTCCGCCGCCCAGGGCCGTGACCTGGTACGGCAGGAGGGCGACGAGCTGCCGGCGATCCCGCCCGGCGGCACCGCCCGCCAGGTCCTCGCCGAGCGCATGCGGGCGCAACTGGCGGCCACCTCGCGGCAGGACTTCTCGAACACCCCCGACACCGAACTGCTGGACGCCATCAACTACCTGCTGTTCCCCAACTTCAACCCCTGGGGCGGCGCCAAGTCGAACATCATCTACCGGTTCCGGCCCCACGGCCTCGACCCCGACTCCTGCACCGCCGAGATCATCTTCATGTCGTCCCCGAAAGAGCCAGGCGAGCTGCCGCCACCGGCGAAGATCCGCTGGGTGCCCGAGGACATGCTCTTCGCCGACATCCCCGAACTCGGCGTGCTCGGCCCCGTCTTCGACCAGGACTGCGAGAACCTGCCCTACGTCCAGCAGGGCCTGAAGGCCATGCGCAAGCCGGGCATCACCCTGGCCAACTACCAGGAGAGCCGCATCCGCCACTTCAACCGGACCCTCGACCGGTGGATGGAAAAGTGACCCACCGCGTGTCGGTCAGACCCTCCGGCGTCGAGCTCGAAGTACGCGACGGCGAGGACCTGTTCACCGCCGCCCGCCGACTCGGCTACCGATGGCCCACCGTCTGCGGCGGCAAGGGCACCTGCCGCATCTGCTTCGTCCGGGTCGAGGAGGGCGCCGAGAACTGCTCGCCCGTGGGCCTGCTGGAGCGCGAGGGCATCGAGTCCCTGCGCCGGCCGGTGGACGGCTCGACCAGACTCGCCTGCCGGCTCCTGGTCGAGGGCCCGGTGACCGTGACCAAGAGCGGCGTGCGCCGCCGAGCGCAGGAGTGAGGCCCCATGTCCAAGCAAGTGATCCACCCCCTGACCGGGCATGTGTACCGGCTCACCGAGGACGGGCTGGTCGAGGTGACCGACCCCGGGACGGGGGCACAGGGCGTCTTCGACTTCCAGGCCCGGTGGCAGTCGGGCGAACTGCGTCACGCCGACCTCCAGATGGCCGGCTGGGTCGGCCGCCTCGCCCAGCGGCGCGCGACGCCGCAGCCCGAGGAGTGACCCGGTGACGCCCCGCACCACCCGGGCGGTCTGTCTGGTGCGCCGACCGGACGGTGAGCCGCTTCCCGGTGACTTCGCCGTCGAGGAACGCCCGCTGCCGCCCCTGGAGGCGGGGCAGCTGCTCGTGCGCAACCTCTACATGAGCGTCGACCCGTCCATGCGCGGCCGCCTGGAGAGCACCGAGAAGCACTACACGCACAACTTCACCCCGGGCGCCCCGCTCGACGGCCGCGCCCTCGGCGTCGTGGAGGAGAGCCGCTGTGCCTCCGTGCCGCCGGGCACCTACGTACGCCACCAACTCGGCTGGCGGGAGCGGGCGGTGCTCGACGAAGGGGCCGTGGACGGCGCCGGTCGCATCGACCCGGAACTCGCCCCGCTGCCCACCTGGTTGGGCCTGCTCGGCCAGACCGGGTTCACCGCCTACGTCGGCCTGACCCGGATCGCGCAGCTGCGTCCGGGCGACACCGTCCTCGTGTCGGCGGCGGCCGGCGCGGTCGGTACCGCCGCCGGTCAGTTCGCGCGCCTGCTGGGCGCGGACCGCGTCATCGGGACCGCCGGAGGGCCGGACAAGTGCGCCCTGCTGGTGAAGGAGTTCGGCTACGACGCGGCCGCGGACTACCGTGCCGAGCCGGTGCGCGACGCACTGGCCCGGCTGGCGCCCGACGGCATCGACGTCTACTTCGACAACGTCGGCGGGGAACAGCTCGCCGCCGCGCTGCACGTGCTGCGCACCGGTGGCCGGGTCGCGCTGTGCGGCATGATGTCGCAGTTCGGCGGCGACGGGCGGTCCGCGGACATCAACCAGCTGATCCAGGCGGTCCTCAAGCGGCTGACCCTGCGCGGTTTCATCGTCCGCGACCACGACGACCTGCGGCCGGAGTTCGAGCAGCGGGTCGCGGGCTGGCTCGCCGAGGGCCGGATCACCGCGCGCGAGACGGTCGTGGACGGTCTGGACAACGCGGCACACGCCCTGCTGTCCCTGCTGCGGGGCGGCAACATCGGCAAGATGCTGGTCCGACTGAATGACTGACGACTGAATGAATGACTGACGACTGCATGACTGACTACTGAACGACGAACGACGAACGACGAAGGGCGCCCGCGACGCGGGCGCCCTTCGTCGCACGGGCCGGGACCGCGGTCAGCGCATGGGGCGCGACGCGGCGACCGTATGTGCCTGCAGGGAGACCCCCAACCGGGTCAGTCCGGCCACGGCGGTCCGGAAGTCCTTGATGTGCGGGGTGGCGAAGTGCTCGTCGAGGGCCTGCTGGGACACCCACCGCTCGAACACCCGGATCCGGCGGCCGTCCGTGGGGTCCGCCGTCATGGCGTAGTCCAGGCAGCCGGGCTCTTCCTCGCGGGTGCGCTTCCCGACTTCGACGAGGTGCCTGAGCATCGTGTCGCGGTCCGCGGGCTCGTAGTCCATCCAGCCGGCGACGATGATTTCCTCTGACACGGTGGTCCTTTCCCCTTCCACGGTCATGGCTCATGACCGTGGGCCCGCCGCCCCTCTGTCAGGAAGGAGCGACGGGCCCATGGTTGCTCAGATGCCGGGTGCCGCCGGGACGCCGTCCACGGTGACCGTGCCCTTCTCGCCGTCGACCGTGATCACCATGCCGTCCCGCAGCCGTCGTGTACCGCCCTCGACGGAGATGACGGCCGGGATGCCGAGTTCGCGGCAGACCACGACGGCGTGGCTGTTGAGCGCCCCCACGTCCACGACGGCTGCTCCCGCCACGAGGAACAGCGGGGTCCAGGCCGCGTCCGTGATCGGCGCCACCAGCACCTCGCCCGGCTCCAGCGCCTCGCACGAGGCCGGGTCGGTGACCACCCGCACCCTGCCGGTGTAGGCGCCGTGGCTTCCGCCGACGCCGGTCAGGACATCGCCCTCCGCGGCGGTCGCGACGCCGTCCTCGCTGCGCCGCGGCCAGCCGTCGATCTCGGTCTGTGCGTCCTGTGCGACGAAGAACGGCGGTTCCAGCTCGCGCAGCCCGGCGTATTCCTGAAGCCGCTGGGCGATGACGGGCTCGAAGCCGCCCGGGTCGGCGACATAGTCGTCGAGCTCCGTCTCCAGCAGCATCATCACGTCCTCGGGCTCGGCGAAGCGTCCCGCCTCGACTCCGCGACGACCCAGCTCCCTCACCGTCATACGGATTTCGTTGATGACGGTCACACAGTTGGCCTTGGTCCGCTCACGAGCCGGGATCCACACCTGGGAAGCGTGCATGCCGGCGTCGTACATCGGCCGAGTGTCCTCGGGGAGGGCCGCTCGGATCTCCGCCGCGAGTTGTTCGCGGCGCTCGGTCAGCCTGCGGTGACGCGCGGCCGGAGAGTTGTCGTCGGAGGTGTGCCGGATCCGATCGACCAGAGCCAGCGCCTGGACCGGCGCCGCCTCCCAGGACAGCGCGTGGATGTCCCACTCGTTGGGGCCGCGGTCGCCGGACTCGGCGATGAACTCGTCGAAGGAGTCACGGAACGCCTTGACGTCTCCGGTCGCCCCTTCGAGAGCCTGCTGCACCGCGGCCGGACCCCGGTCGAACAGAGCTGTCAGCTCCGCCGAGGCGACCACCTGGCGGGAGAGCGTCCACAGCCCGGTTGACGGAGAGGCGGAGTCCACGCCTCCCAGCCCGCCGATGAGGTCGAGCATCGCGCCGGGACGGCCGACGCTCGCGCACAGCGGTCCGAGGATCGCCGGCCCGACGGACGCGGGCAGCGAGGACTCGACATGCCGTTGGAAGGTCGTCTCCACGTCGGCCAGCAACGAGCGGGCGTAGGCCACCAACTCGACGTCGGACAGGGACGCCAGGTCGGGTCGCTCGCGCCTGATACGGCGCAGCCGCTCATGGTCGGCGTCGCCCTCCGGGTAGCCGGCCTGACCGAGCATCCCCTGCAGCGTCGCTGTGGCCTTGGCCGTCAGTTCCGCGTCCCGGTCGTCGGGGTGCGGCACGTACACCGGTGTGTCGGAGCGCTGGCCCACGAAGGCGGTGTCGATCTGGTCCGCGGTCTGCCCCATGCGGATGCCGAACAGCCGCAGGTGCGACAGGTTGAGGTAGAAGTAACCGCCGAAGATTCCGACGAACGGAGGGCGAGGGCCGCTGGTCTCGTCCTCGCGGTAGATGCCGAACTCGACGAAACCGCGACGCCAGCCCTGCAGACCGCGCCCCCATACCAGGGTCCAGCCCAGCGGGCTGGCCGGCTCCGGCAGGGTTTCGCCCGCGTTGGCCCGGGTGTAGTGGGGCAGTCGCTCGCTGCGCTGCCAGTCGGTGATCCAGTGCTTCATGGCGAGGGGGTTCCCTCCGTCCGCTCCGGCGCTCACCACTGCGCCGTTCCGCCGTCGACGCTGATCAGCGTGCCCGTGATGCCCGCGCCGGCGTCGCTCGCGAGCAGCGAGGCGACGCTCGCGATCTGTTCCACGGTGGTGATCTTCTTGGTGGCGGCGTGCTCGGCGAACCGGGCCAGCCACTCCTCGTACGAGATGCCCTCGGCCTCGGCCGCGGCAGGCCCGGCGGCCCGCATCAGGTCGGTGTCGACGGCGCCGGGGCAGATCGCGTTGCAGGTGATGCCCATGGTGCCGTACTCGAAGGCGGTCGCCTTGGTCAGACCGTGGATGGCGTGCTTGTTGGTGATGTAGTGGCTGATCGCGGGCTTGTTGGCCTGCTTGCCCTCGACCGAGGAGATGTTGATGACCCGGCCCCAGCCACCTTCCAGCATGGGCCTCAGCGCACGGCGGGTGCCGTAGAAGTAGGCGTTCAGGTTGAGGTCGAGCGCTTTGTGCCACGCCTCGTCACTCAGCTCGTGGACCGGGGCGAAGCCCTCGGTGCCTCCGACGTTGTTGACCATGACGTCCAGTCGACCGAAGCGCTCGACCGTCCAGTCGACCAGCGCCTCGATGTCCGGCTGGCGGCTCGAGTCGCAGGTGTGGAAGACGGCCTTGTCGCCGGCCTGGAGTTCTTCCAGAGCCTGCTTGCCCTTGATCTCGGAGCGGCCGCTGAGCACGACCGTGGCTCCGTCGGCCAGGAAGGCCTCGGCGATGGCGCGGCCGATACTGCGCGTGCTGCCCGTGATCACCGCGACACGTCCGTCGAGGCTGCCCGTAGCCACCATGTTGTTCTCCTGCGGTTTCTGAGGGTTCGTCATCTGGACGCTTCGTCCAGGAGGCGGTGGATGGTGCGGTGGAAGTGCTGCAGTCCGGGTTCGTTGCGTCCGAAGACGAAGTCGGTCCCGGCGAGGGCCTTCAGCCCCCGTTGGACTCCGTAGGTGGTCGCGTAGTCCTCGTCGCGGACCACCTCGTAGAACCACTCGCCGAACTGGTCGGCGGCGTGGCGCTCCTCCTCGGTGACGGCCGGTTCGCGCAGCAGGATGATCTGCTGGGTGACTGATTCCGTGGCCGTACGGGGGATCACGATGGAGACGGCGATCTTGTTGCGCCAGGTGCCGGCGATGGCCAGGCCGGGGAAGAGCCAGTAGATGGCTCCGACGATGTCGCCGGGGTCACGCTTGTCCGCGGGCAGGTCCGCCAGGTCGGCGACGGGCCGCAGGGCCGCCGCGAGACGCTGGTGGGGCCCCCAGGTGTCGTGGGCCATCATGTTGGAGAAGTTCGTCTCGAAGACCGTCTTCGTGTGCAGCGAGGCGAAGTGGTACGTCTCCAGGTACCCGTCCAGGGTGACCTTCCAGTTCGGGCTGGTCAGCTCCCGGGTCGCGTAGTGGTGGCAGTCCGCGAAGCGGAGCCCCTCCAGCAGTGGCTGCAGATCTCCCAGCCAGGCGTCCAGGTCGTGCTCGGCGTTCGGATCGAGCGATACGAAGACGATGCCGGCGCGCTCACCGACGGGGAGCTGGATCAGGCCGCGCTTCTCGCGCGGTACGTCGCCGAAGGTCTTCTCGGCGTACACGCCGCGCAGTTCCCCCGACAGGTCGTAGGACCAGGCGTGGTACGGGCAGGTGATCCGCTTCGCCACGCCGCAGCCCGGCTCGACCAGCTCGGCGCCACGGTGCCGGCAGGCGTTGATCATCGCGTGGACCGTGCCCTGGCGGTCCCGCGTGATCAGAATGGGGGTGCCGAGCACGTCCAGTGCCTTGTAGGTCCCGGGCTTGGGGAGCTCGGACGACATGGCGAGCGGCAGCGGGACGCTCCGGTGGACGGCGTCCATCTCCCGCAGCCAGCGGTCGACGTCGAGGTAGTTGTCGACGGGTTCCGTCCACTGCTCCTCGGCCTGATGCGTCGTGTTGTTCCGGTAGTGCTCGATGACACGCTCGGCAAGGTCGGCCGCATCCTGCCGCATCGCCTTGCCCGCGTCATCGCTGGAGCGGTCCTGGCCGATCCATGAGTGGTATTCCGGGGCGGGGGGCGGCAAGGGGCGCTCGTCGCCCGCCGCTCGGGTCTCCGGTGAGATCTGGACCACGATGTCCTCAATCCTCCCAGTCGCGAGCTGGTGAAGGGTGCCTGTGCTTCAGCTCCGCTGTGACCGCCACAACAACAGGAGTTAGTGTTGTGTGTCAATAGAAAGTCGCGAAGTTTGGATGCGCGGCATTCCGCAGGTCACCTTCGCTTTCCGTTGCGAGGGTAACCGCCGCTCAGGTCGATCTTTCTGGGGATCGGCTCCAGCTGAAGGGTGGGCGCGGGCGGCGAGTGGGCGGAAGGGGTCCAGTGGTCGATGAGATGGCCGAGCCGGCTCGGGTGGCCAGAGAAGTGGCGATGACCCAGCCCTTCGAGGTCGGTGTCGTGGTGCGCGACCTGGAGGTGTCGGAGCGCTTCTATCGCGAAGTGCTCGGCTGCGTTCCGGTGCACCGCTCGCACATCCCGGACACCATCGGCGGCCCGGCCGGATTGGGTGGGCCCCTGTCGGTCGTCTGGCTCCAGGTGCCGTCCGGGGGCCGGATCAAGCTGATACGACTTCAGGCGGATGCGGATGCGGATGCGGATGCGGATGCGGATGCGGATGCGGATGCGGGCGCGGATGCGGGCGCGGCTGCGCGGCCGTCCGTCGTACCGCTGGCCGCACGCCGCGGCTTGTCCTATGTCACCTTCCACTTCGACGACATCGTGCCGGTCGTCGACGCCCTGCCGGCCGCCGGCGCCCGGCCGCTGTCGTCCCCGGTCGTCGTGGTGGCGCGGGACCGGCGGATCAGCTTCTGGGCGGATCCGGAGGGCAACGTCCTCGAACTGGTGGACCGGCGAGGCGGTGACCAGGAGACCCGTTGGGCCCGGACCATAGTAATTAGAGAACCTCTTCAGTAAGGTGCGCCCTGCTGGTTACTGTAGACCGGCAACAGAAAGTCCGATCGGTTGGAAACCTCGCAACGGGGCGAAGGGGCGGACGATGGTTCAAAAGGCACCGCGGAAGTCGGCCGCGAAGACCACACACCAAGCATCCGCGCAGGTCATCAGGGACCTGCACGAACGCATGGTGCGCATCAGGCTGTTCGAGACCGAGGCGGGAAAACTCATGGAGGCCGGGAAGCTGCCCGGCTTCCTGCACCTCTACGTCGGCCAGGAAGCCGTGGCCGCAGGCGTGATGGCGGCTCTGCGCGACGACGACCAGATCACCTCCACCCATCGAGGCCACGGGCACGCCGTGGCCAAGGGCGTCGGCTTCCGCGAGATGTACTCCGAGCTGTACGGCCGGGTCACCGGCGCCTGCCTCGGCCGCGGCGGGAGCATGCACATCAACGACCTCACCCGCGGCATGCTCGGCGCCAACGGCATCGTCGGGGCCGGCGTCCCGATCGCCGTCGGCGCGGCCTTCGCCGCCCGGTACAAGGGTGAGGACAACATCGCGGTGACCTTCTTCGGGGACGGCGCCACCAACATCGGCGCCTGGCACGAGGGCGCCAACATGGCCGCGATCCTGGACCTGCCCGTGGTCTTCGTCTGCGAGAACAACGGCTACGCGGAGTTCACCCCGCAGTCCGCTCACATGCTGATCACCGACGTCGCGGACCGGGCCGCCGCCTACGGCATGCCGAGCGTGATCGTCGACGGCATGGACGCCGTCGCCGTCCACCAGGCCGCCACCGAGGCCGTCGAACGGGCCCGGTCCGGCGCGGGCCCGATGATGATCGAGGCCAAGACCTACCGCTACTTCGACCACCAGGGCGTCAAGGGCCTGCGGCACCCCTACCGCTCGGACGAGGAGGTCGCCGAGTGGAAGTCGCGCGACCCCATCGACCTGATCGAGGCCCGGGCCGTCGCCGACGGCACCGCCACCCGTGCGGAGCTGGACGAGGTGTGGCAGCGCACGCGCGACGAGATCGCCGAGGCCATCGCGTACGCCGAGTCGAGTCCGCTGCCCGACCCCGCCGACATGCTCCTCAACGTCTATTCGGGATGACCGCCATGACCCTCACCACCGAAGCACCGGCCGGCGTCCCGGTCGCAGCCGCCCGCAGACTGTCCTACGTCAAGGCCTTCAACGAAGGCCTCGCGCAGGCCATGCGCGAGGACGAGAACGTCTTCGTCGCCGGCGAGGACGTGGCCGGATACGGCGGCGTGTTCCGCATGTTCGACAACCTGCTCGACGAGTTCGGCCCCCGCCGCATGATCGACACCCCGATCTCCGAAGCCGCCCTGGTCGGCCTGGGGGTGGGCGCCGCCGCCCGGGGTCTGCGCCCCGTCGTCGACCTGATGTTCATGGACTTCATCGGCGTCTGCCTCGACCAGATCGTCAACCAGGCGGCCAAGATGAAGTACATGTTCGGCGGCGGGTTGTCCGTGCCGCTGACCATCACCACCGCCTCCGGCGCCGGCCTCGGTGCCGCCGCACAGCACAGCCAGAGCCTGGAGGCATGGCTGGCCCACGTGCCCGGCCTCAAGGTGGTCATGCCGAGTGACGCCTACACCGCCAAAGGCCTGACCGTCTCGGCCATCCGGGACGACAACCCGGTCGTCGTCATGCTCAACAAGGTCCTGCTCGGCAGCACCAGCGAGGTGCCCGAGGAGATCTACGGCATCCCGCTGGGCCAGGCGCACACCGCGCGGCAGGGCTCCGACGTCACCGTGATCGCTCTCGGCCGCATGGTGGGGGAGGCCCTCGCGGCCGCCGACGAACTCGCCGCCGAGGGCGTGGAGATCGAGGTGATCGACCCCCGCACCGTGCAGCCCCTGGACACCGAGACGATGTTCGCCTCCGTCCGCCGTACCAACCGGGTGCTCGTGGTGCACGAGGCCGTCACCTTCGGGGGCCTCGGAGCGGAGATCGCCGCCCAGATCCAGGACGTCGTCTTCGACTATCTGGACGCGCCGGTCCTGCGCATCGGCGCCCCCTTCTCCCCGGTTCCCTTCTCGCCGGTCCTGGAGAAGGCGTACGTGCCCGATCGCGCCCGTATCGCCCAGGGCTGCCGGCGTCTCCTCGAAAGGTCGTGACGGACGTGGCGGTCGAGGTTCTGCTGCCGAAGATCGGCCTGACCATGCAGGAAGGCACGATCGACGAATGGCTGGTGGCCACCGGCGCGGCCGTCGCGGAGGGCGACGCACTGCTGCGGCTGGCCACCGACAAGGTCGACGTGGACGTCGAGGCGGAGGCCGGGGGACTGTTCCACCCGGCGGTCCCGGCCGGGACCACCGTCCCGGCCGGAGCCCTCATCGGCTGGCTGCTCGCCGAGGGCGAGCAGCCACCGGACCCGGGGAGTACGCCGATGCCTCCCGGGTCCGGATCCGGCGCAGGTGTGGCGGTCGTGCCCGCCCTGGACGGCGGCGGCGCGGCAACGACCCTCGTGCCCGCTCCCGCCGGCGGCGCGGCTCGGGCCGTCCAGCCGGCGTTCACCGGCACCGGCGCGGCCCTCGACGCCGGGGTGCCCTCCGTCAACGGCACCGGCGACCGGCTGCCGTCCTCACCGAACGCTCGAAGGGTCGCCGCCGACGCCGACGTGGACCTCACCGCCGTGCGCGGTACGGGGCCGGGCGGCCGGATCGTCTCCGAGGACGTGGAGGAGTTCCTCACCGCCCTCGCCGACGACCTCGTCACGTCGGCCGCGCCGGTCGGCGCCCCCTCCTCGCCTCTGGTCCGCAAGCTCGCCAAGGAGCGGGGCATCGACCTCTCCGAGGTGAACGGCACCGGCCTCGGCGGCCGGGTCCGCCGCTCCGACCTCGACGCCGTCGCTCCCGCGCCTGCTCGCCGGAACGCGGTCCCCCGGCCCGGCGACGTCATTCCCCTCACCGGGATGCGCGGCACCATCGCGCGCAGGATGCACGCCAGCCTCCAGGAGATGGCGCAGCTGACGCACGGCTACGAGGTGCGAATGGACGCCGTGGTGTCCCTGCGGGAGCGGCTCAGACAGGAGTGGGCCGACAGCGACCTGCCGGTGCCCAGCCTCAACGACTTCCTGCTGAAGGCCGCCGCTCTGGCCCTGCGTGAGCACCCGCTGCTCAACGCGACGGTGCGGGAGGACGGCATCCATCTGCTCGACGGCATCCACCTGGGCTTCGCGGTGGCCGTCCCGGGCGGCCTGATGGTGCCCGTGATCGAGGACGCGGTGACACTGCCGCTGCCCGAGATCGCGCGCCGGTCGAGGGCTCTGGCCGAGGCCGCGCGCGAGGGGCGGATCTCCCCTGCCCAGCTGGAAGGGGCCTCCTTCACCGTCACCTCCCTCGGCGGATACGGCGTGGACTTCTTCACCCCCGTGATCAACCCCGGCAATGTCGCGATCCTCGGGGTGGGCAGGCTCAGGGACGGCGTGGAGTGGGACGACGACCGGCCGCTGCGGACACGGGTGCTCACCCTGAGCCTCACCTTCGACCACCGTGCCGTCGACGGGGCTCCCGCCGCCGAGTATCTGCGCACGGTCGGTGAGTTGCTGCGCAAGCCGCTCCGTCTCCTGGTGTGAGCCGTCGGGGCGGGGTGGCTCGACCGCGGCCGTGGGAAGCCGATGCGAGGACTGCGCACCGGGACCGCCTGTCGCGGTCGGTGCCCGCACGCGCGGGCGCACCACCCATGCCGAACACGATGCGGGGCCTCGCCGGCGAGCGCAGTCACCCACTGGTCGGCCAGGCACGTTCCCGGCCTCCCGCTGATCGCGGGACGGCATCGCGGCCGACATGCCCACGCGCCGTTGCGCTGCTGTGCGCCCGGTGGCGATGCGACGACTGCAGCGCCGTGTCGTTGCCGTGACCCCGACTCCGTCCAGGCGAGAGGCCCCTCACACTTGAGTGCGAGGGGCCTCTCCCATGCCCGCGCCCTTGCTGCGGACGCTCTCTAGACGGTCGGGTCGGCGATCCGGTCTGCCAGCGCGGCGACCTCGCGGACGAACGCGCGGTGCCCCAGCGACCGGTAGACGTCGTCGCCCCGGACCTGTGAGATCGCCGCCGTCTCCAGGAGCGCCAGCAGGCCCAGGCCGATCACCGCCGCCTCGGCGTCGGAGACGGACTCGCGGGCCTTGCGGATCAACCGCATCATCTCCTGGAGCAGCTCGGCGCGGCTTTCCTGGCGCAGTGCCTCCGCGTCCTGGCTCATGCCGGCCGACGACACGAAGAACACGGTGGCGGCGGATCGGTGCTCGCCCATCCAGGCCAGCAGCACGGTGACCGCCGCCGCGATGTCCGAGCCGGGTTCGTGTGCCGCCGTGAGTGCCCGCAACTGCTCGCGCAGCGCAGTGGCGAACGCCCGCATCCCCTCTGCCAGGACCTGGTCCTTGGAGGAGAAGTGGTAGTACACCGCTGCCGAGGTCATCTCGGCGCGAGCGGCGATGTCGGCCACCGTCACCTCGTCGGGCGGCTGGGTGGCGAACAACTCGGTGGCTGCTTCGATCACCCACTGCTTGCGCGACGGACGATGAGCGGCTCGGGTCCGGGAGGTCGTCATGGTGTCAAGTATGCCGGGATCCGAAGGTCCCGGAGCCCCATAATCAGCAGGAATTATGCCAACCAGCGGTGCTAGTTACTGCATAGAATGGTCAGTACGCAGGGCCCACGCACGCGGGTTCACGGCAGTCGGCAGGGAGCATGATGGCCACCACGAAAAACGGCAAGCAGCCCGCCCACCGACCCTCGCGACGGCAGCACATCATCACCGCCGCCGTCCGGGTGTTCGGCCGCAACGGATTCGCTGAGACCAGCATCCAGGACATCGCGGACGAGGCGCAGGTGGTGCCGACGGCCGTCTACTACCACTTCGACGGCAAGGAGGAGCTGCTCGAACTCGCCATGCGCCGGGTCTTCGACCAGCTCAACGCGGTCGTGGAGGCGGCCCGGCCGGAGTCCGAGCCGGGTGACGCGGAGGGTCTGGTCCGCGTCATCGACGCCGTGTGGGACTGGGTGGAGAAGAACCCGGACGAGGCCCGCCTGTACCAGGTACAGGTCGCCTCGGCCAACGGCAGTGTCAAGGTGCTGCGGGACGAGTTCGAACAGCGGCACATCCAGCGCGGCTACGACTATCTGCCGGAGAGCACCACCCGCAGCCCCCGGGCGGCGAAGACCCGGCACGCGGCACAGGCGCTCGCGGTCCGCACACTGATCAGTACGACCATGCTCGTCACCGCGCTGCGGGCGGAGGGCGGCCCGCTGTCCCAGTTGCCCTCCCGGTCCGTGCTGGAGGCGGTCAGGGAGCTGGCACTGCGTATCGTCGCCACCGAGCGGAACCCGGCGAAGACGGCCTCGGCTCCGGCGACGTCACCGAGCTGAGGCGGTTCACCAGGGCAGTGGCCGGCGCTCGGCGAACAGCCCGCCCGTCGTCAGGTCGCCCTCGGGAAGGGTCGCCAGCCAGACCGTGGTGTCCGCACCCTCCTCCGGCCCGCGCGGAGCGGACGGGCCGCCCATGCCGCTGCGGGTCCAGCCGGGGTCGGCGGCGTTGACCAGGACACCCGTACCGGCCAGTTCGGCTGCGAGCATCCGGGTCAGGGCGTTGAGCGCCGTCTTGGAGATGCGGTAGGCGGGGTGCCGGCCGGAGTCCATCAGCGCCAGTGAACCGTACGAGCTGGTCACGTTCACGACCCGGCCGTAGCCGGCCTCCACCATGCCCGGGACGACGGCCTCCGCCACGCGCCAGGCGCCGGTGAGGTTCGTGTCCAAGGTCGAACGCAGAATGTCCTCGTCGATGTACGGGGGCCGCAGCTCCCCGTCCAGAGACACTCCCGCGTTGTTCACCAGGACGTCGATCCCGCCGGTCAGCTCCCGTGCCTCCCGCACCGCTTCGGTGACGCTCCTCGCGGAGATCACGTCCAGTGCCAGCGGCAGCGCCGACCGGCCGATGGCGCGGCACGCCTCCTCAGCCGCCGCCCGTTGCCGCGCCCCCACCAGGACCCGTAGCCCCCGGTCCGCGAGCTGTCGGCCGATCTCCAGGCCGATGCCGCGTGCCCCGCCGGTCACCAGCGCTGTTCTGCCGTCGTGCCCCATGACGCGCCGGCCGCCTCTCACACCGTCAGGATCGAGCAGGCGCTGATTCCGGGCGCCCCGTACACATGGGTGAAGCCCACCCGGGGGGCGCCCGGCACCTGCACACCGGGTGCCCGGCCCTGCAACTGTCGTACGACCTCGTGGAACTGCCGTAGCCCGGAGGCGCCGACGGGCTCCCCGCCGGCCAGGCATCCGCCGTCGGTGTTGACCGGTATCCGGCCCGTGGCTTCGGTGGCCCCGGCGGCCAGCAACGCCTCCTGCTCACCATGGGCGCACAGCCCGGTCTCCGCCAGGTGGATCAGTTCCGAGCCGCTGTCGGTGTCCTGCAACTGGGCGACACCCACGTCGGCGGGCCGCACCCCCGCCGTGCGGAAGACCGCCTCCGCGGCGTCGACGCTGGGGCTGCGGTGCGGCCCCGGCGGCAGCCAGGGCGAGAACACCTCGAAGGAACCGAACCGCCTGGTCCGGAAGGCCAGCGACGCCAGCCTGACCGGTCGCTCGCACAGGTCGAACGCACGGTCGCCGAGGGCCAGGACCAAGGCCGCCGCGCCCTGTCCGGGGGAACAGAACATGTACTGGGTGAGCGGGGGACTGACCTCGGCGGAGTCCAGGATCTCCTGCTCGGTCAACGGCTTGCGCCGCCAGGCCAGGGGGTGGTGCGAGCCGTTGCGGAAGGCTCGCGCGGCGACCATCGCCAGCGCCCGCTCCGCGATCCCGTGCTCGTACAGGTACCGCTGGGTCTTCAGCGCGAAGAACTGGGTGGTGAGCATCATGCCGGTCTCGGCGTACCAGTCGCCCAGTCCGTAGCGGGCCGCGGAGACGTGGAACGCGCCCCGCTCGTGCTTGTCGAACCCCACCGCGAGCCCCAGCGAGGCCTCGCCCGCGCGCAGCGCGTTCGCCACCGTGAGCACGGTGGAGGCGCCGGTCGCGCAGCCGTTCTGCACGTTGACGAACGGCACTCCGGTCAGGCCCAGACGGCCCACCAACGTGTCGGGCTTGCCGGACACGTCGGAGCCGCCGGCCGCATAGCCGATGTCCTCCCAGGCGACGCCCGCGTCGGCCAGCGCCTCGCGCACCGCGTGCTCGGCCATGTCCATTCCGGTGACGCTCTCGTCGCGGCCGAAGGCATGCATCCCGCATCCGACCACGTACACGTCGTTCGACCCGCTCATCGCTCCCCGTCCCATTCCGGGCGGAACGCGAAGGTCACCACCTCGGTTCCGTCCTCGTCCTGGTAGGCGGGCATGGTGGTGAGCCGGACCGGCAGGCCGATCCGGATCTCCGCGCGGGGCACCGCGAGCCGCGCTTCGACCAGCACCTCACCGAGGTCCACATAGCCCACGTGGTAGGGCCGGTGGCCGCCGGCCGGCACCCGGTACGGCGACTTCGGCGGGAACGCCTGAAGCGTCCAGGACCACACCCGCCCGCTCACCGGCAGTACCCGCGGCGCCATCGTCCCCTGCGAACACCTGGGGCACGAGTCCTGCCGGGGGAAGACCACGGTGGCGCAGCCGGAGCAGCGGGCGCCCACGAGACGCGGTGGATCCCCGTCGCCGTACTCCCCGTTCTCGAACAGGGACTCGTCGATGAGTCTGGTGGCCATGCCGTCCCGCCTTCCATGTCACCAGCCGAGCAGCCCGGCCAGCCGTTCCCGATGGTGTGCGGCGCCGCCCAGCAGGACCGCGTCCGACTGGGCGCGCCGGAAGTACAGGTGCGCGTCGTGCTCCCAGGTGAAGCCCATCCCGCCGTGGAACTGCACGCACTCGGCGGCTACGGAGACGAACGCCTCGCCGCACCACGCCTGTGCCACGGCTGCCGCCTCGGCCAGCGCCTGCGGCGATCCGTCCGCCCGGACCGCGCGGACCACGGCGGACCGGGCGGCCTCGACCTGGAGCAGCATGTCGGCGCAGGCGTGCTTGACGGCCTGGAAGCCGCCGATCGCCCTGCCGAACTGGGTCCGTTCGCGTACATGGGCCACCGTCATGTCCAAGGCGGCCTGCGCTCCGCCCAGTTGCTCGGCGGCCAGAGCCACCAGGGCCACGTCCAGGGCGCGGGAGACGATGTCCGCCCCCTCGCCGCCGACGGTCAGCGGCCGTGCCCGGGCAGCGGAGAAGGTGACCACCGCCTGGCCCCGGCTGAGGTCCAGAGTGGGCACCCGGCGCACGGTGACTCCCGGCTCACGCGGGTCGGCCAGGAACACGTCCACACCGTCGGGCCCGGCCGCGGCCACCACCAGCGCCTCGGCGTCGGCGCCGTCGAGGACGAACGGCGCGGTGCCGTCCAGCAGCGGGACGCCGCCCCGCCAGGAGACGGCCACCGGCACGGCGTCCGCCCGCCACGCCCCGTCGGGCGCGGCCACCGCCAGCGCGTGCACGGTGCCCTCGGCCAGCGCGGCCGACGCCTCGTCGGCGGTGCCGCAGCCGGCCAGCACCTGCCCGGCCAGCACGGTGGAGGACAGCAGCGGTACGGGTGCCAGTGTCCTGCCCAACTCCTCGCAGACGGCGGCGATCTCGGCGAGGCCACCCATGCCTCCGGCCGACTCGGGCAGGCCGAGGGCCGCGAGGCCGACCTGCCGGCCGAGGGTGTCCCACAACTCGGCGTCGATGCCGGGCGCGTCCTCGGACAGCCGGCGTACCGCGGCGGTGCCGCCGGTATCCGCGCACACCGAGCGAACGGTCTCGCGCAGATCCGCCAGCTCGGTCTCCGACAGGGCCGTGGCCTCGGTCATGGTGCTCGTCATCGTGTGCTCCCGCTCTCGTCGCGCCGCTCGGCGTCCTGCCGTCGGCCCAGGGCACTGTGCGCGGCCGCCATCCGGGCCACCGGCACGCGGTGCGCGGAACAGGAGACGTAGTCGAGGCCGAGGTCGTCGCAGAACGCGATCGACTCCGGATCCCCACCGTGCTCACCGCACACGCCCAGCTTGATACCGGGCCGCACGTCCCGTGCCCGCTCGGCGGCCAGGCGGATCAGGGCCCCCACCCCGTGCGGGTCGAGCCGCGCGAACGGGCTGGCGGTCAGGAGCCCGCGTTCCTGGTACGACACGAGCACCTGCCGTTCGACGTCGTCCCGGGAGAACCCGTAGGTGAGCTGCGTGAGGTCGTTGGTGCCGAAGGAGAAGAACTCGGCGTGCTCGGCGAGTTCACCGGCCAGGAGTGCGGCGCGCGGAGTCTCGATCATCGTGCCGAGCCGGTACGGGACCCGCACCCCGGTGCGGGCGGCGACCGTGTCGGCGGCATCCCGTACGTACGCGGCGGCGGCCGCCAGTTCCTCCGGCAGGCTGACGAGCGGGATCATCACCTCCAGCTCCGGCCGGACCCCGGTGGCGGCGACATCCGCCCAGGCGGCGAAGAGGGCCTCGGCCTGCGCCGGGTAGAGCCTCTCGTGCAGCAGTGCCAGCCGCACACCGCGCAGCCCGAGCATCGGGTTCGCCTCGCGCAGCGCGGCGGCCCGCTGCTCCTCGGCCGCGTCCAGGGCCTGCCCGGGGGCGGGCAGGAACTCGTGCAGCGGGGCATCCAGCAGGCGCACGGTCACCGGGCGGTTCCCGACCGCGGCCAGCAGCGCGCGGAAGTCCTCGTGCTGGGCGCGCTCCAGCGCCGTCAGCGCCTCGTCGCGGGCGGCCGGGTCGGCGGCCAGGAGCACTCGCCTGATCAGCGGCAGCCGCTCGCCGAGGAACTGGTGCTCCGTACGGCACAGCCCCACACCCTCCGCGCCCAGGGCCAGGGCCGTGTCCACCTCGGCGGCCGTGTCGGCGTTGACCCGCACGCCCAGTCGGCGCATGCCGTCCGCCCACTCCAGCAAGGTGGACAGTTCGGGTGGCGGTCCGGCCACACTGACCCGCAGCGTCCCCGCGTACACGGCGCCGCTGCGGCCGTCCAGCGAGATCGGGTCGCCCTCACGCAGTACCCGCTCCCCGATGCGGACCGTCCCGGCGGCGAGGTCCACGCGCAGCCCCTCCGCGCCGCACACCGCGGGCGTGCCGGCTCCCCGCGCCACGACCGCGGCATGCGAGGCGATACCGCCACTGCCGGTCAGCACGGCGGCGGAGACCAGCATCCCGGGGACGTCCGCCGGGGTCGTCTCACCGGCCACGAGCACGACCCGCGTGCCGTCCGCGGCCAGTTCGAGGGCACGTTCACTGGACAGCACGACCGCGCCGGTCGCCGCCCCCGGGGACGCGGGCAGCCCCTTCGCCAGGAGCTCCTCCCCACCGGTCAGCCGTAGTTGGGGGTGCAGCAGTTCCTGCACCTGCGCGGGCGTGATCCGCCGGACGGCCTCCTCGCGGCCGAGCGCCCCGTCCCGGGCCAGGTCCGTGGCCAGGCACACCGAGGCCCGGAGCGGCGGGCGGGACTGCGGCGAGGCGGCGAGCAGGGAGATCTCGTCGTCGCGCACCTCGAAGTCGACCGACACCGGCGCGCGCAGATGCCGCTCCAGAGTGAGCAGGGAGTGCTCAAGGAGTGCGGTGCCACCCGCGAGCCGGTCCAACGGTTCTCCGGTGTTCGGCGGCGGGGCGCTGCGGCGCACTCCTCGGAAGAAGGAGCCCTGCGGGGAGAGACGCCCGGTCTCGGGGTCGCGGCTGGTCGCCGTGCCGTAGCCGGAGTGGTTCGCCGGGCCGATGCGCAGGGCCTGGACATGCAGGGCGACGGCCAGGTCGGCGGGGAGCCGCTGGGCGCGGCGGGATCTTCTCGCACGAGGCGAGTCCCACCGGGCGAGGAGGGCACGGGCGGCCAGCGCCAGCTGCTGCGCCGGCTCGTCGGGGAAGGGGCCGGAGCCGTGTTCCGCCGTCAGCGACAGCAGTGCCTCCACCCGTACCCGTGGCGTCGGCGTGTCCAGGAGGGCGTCGTCGAGCACCGCGCCGGGCACGTCCAGGGCGTACTCGGCGATCATGCGCACGGTGGCGGCCCACACCTCGTAGAGCGCGTCCGCACGCCCGATGAGGGCGCACAGGTCGTCGGCACGGGCGGGAGCGACGCCGAGACAGGCCAGGTCGGGCGGCAGTCCGGCGATCTCGGTGGGCGCGCTCGCCGACAGGCGCAGCAGCAGCGGCCGGGACGCGTCCTCGATACGCCGGCCCGAGAGCTGTTCGACCAGGTCCACGGCGGCCTGGGCGGTGTCGGGATCGCACAGCGACGCGGCGGCGCCGGCGGGCACGGTGAGCCCCGGCACGACCGGCAGACCGAGGGCCACCAGGCCGTCCACCGCCGCCCCGTGCGCGCCCAGTTCGTCGGCTTCGAGGCCCCGGGTGCGTCCCTGTCCGTAGGGCACCAGGAGCCGGCCGGGGGTTCCGGACGGCGCGACAGACATCCGGGACCGTGCGAGCGGCCCCGCCTCGCGGTCGCTGACGCTCACCCTCTGCTCCTGGTGACGAGCTCCTCTTCGAGAGCCTCGTCCTCGGCCCTGCTGATGCCCAGGACGAGCAGCAGCTCCTGGTGCAGCCGCATCCACACGGTGTGGTACGAGTCGCACAGCGGCGAGGCCAGCCACTGCGGCGCGCCGTCGTCGAAGCGGTCGAGGGCCTCCTCCAGGGCCGTCAGGTACCGTCCGCTGCCCGCGAGCACCAGGTCCAGCCTGCGCAGCACGGGCTGGATCGCCTCGTGCACGTCTTCCAGCGACTCGCGCACCCCGGCGTCGTACACCTCGTCGGAGTGGTCGTTGACCGAGCCGTCGGGGCGGCACTGCCAGGCCGTGCAGACGTCGCGGATCTTGCGGTTGACCGGCAGGAACGCCTCGTACGCCGCGGTGATCCGGCCCTCCTGCTCGGAGCCCGGGGGGACCCGCAGGATCCGCGCGACGACGGCCTTGGCGCGCTCGGTCGGCAGCACCACCGGCCCCTTCACCATGGCCAGCCCGGCGTCGACCAGCGGGCGGTGCTCGGACTCCGGCCGGCCACGCCACATACCGCGCAGAACGAGGTCGACGACGCCTTCTGTGAGGGTCTCGTCGAATGCGTCCGGAACATCCACGGCAGCAGATTGCATCGCCACACCATTTCCCCGGTTCTGTGGTGACCGGTTCCTCGGTCCTGTGTTGCCCGGAGGTTACGCCCCGGCGGGCCCGTTAGTGAAGAGGAACTCAAGAAACACTTTCCGCTTGCCTGGCCTCGGCCCGGCCGTCAGCGGCCTTCGGGCGGCTGCCCTCGGCGAGGAACGACGCCATGCGGTCCTGCGCCTGACGGCCGTCGGCCAGGGCGGCGATCAGCCGTGCCTCCTCGGCGAGGTGGCGACGCAGCTCCTCGCCGGCGCCGAAGCGCAGCAGGCCCTTCGAGGCCCGCAGCGCGTCCCCGGCGCCGGCGGCCAGATCGGCCGCGGTCCGATACGCCGCGTCGTCCAGTTCCCCGTCGTCCACCGACCGGGAGACCAGGCCCCAGCGTTCGGCGTCGTCGCCGGTCAGGACGCGATTGGTCAGGATCAGGTCCGCCGCCCTGCGCGGACCCAGCAGCCGTGGCAGGAACCACGAGGCCCCGCAGTCCGGCGTGAGTCCGATCGCCGTGTACGCCAGCCGGAACCGTGCCGACCGAGCCGCCAGGACGATGTCACCCACCACGGCGAGGCCGATCCCCCCGCCCGCGGCCGCTCCGCGCACCGCCGTCACCAGCGGCACCGGCAGTTCGTACAGGGTCTGTATCGCGGCGTGCGCGGCGCTCGCCACGGCGTGCACGTAGGGGCCGGTCCCCGCACCGAGACCGGCGAAGGCGCGCAGGTCACCGCCCACGCAGAAGCTGCCGCCCGTCGACCGCAGCAGGACCGCGCCGCCCGGGTCCGCGGCCACCTCGACGGCCGTGTCCCGCAGGGCCTCGGCCGTCCCCAGATCCAGGGCGTTTCCCCGGCCGGGATCGTCCAGCCTCAACTCGACGACCCCGTCGGGGTGCCGGACGATCCGGACCGGCTCGGTACTCGCTGGGACGCTCATCACGCTTCTCCTGCCGTCTTCCCGTCGCCGGGTGCTTCCCGGCAAGATACTGAAGACGCTATACAGTTTCCAGGAGGCGGCGGGCACCGATGCCCGTACGCCCGTCGGCGGGAGGCCACGTGCCCATCCAGTTCGATATCGATCCGGCTGTCGCGCGACTTGCCGCGTCCACCGCCGAGTTCGTGCGCGAGGTCGTCATTCCGGCCGAGCGCGAGTGCGGCGGGTCCGTGCACGACGCCCCCGAGGCACTGCGCGAAACCCTGCAGAAGGCCGCCCGGGAAGCGGGAGTGTTCGCTCCGCACGTACCCACGCGCTGGGGCGGACACGGGCTCGACCTGCGCGGCCAGGCGGTGGTGTTCGAAACGGCGGGCTACTCGCTGCTCGGACCGCTGGCGCTGAACTGCGCGGCCCCCGACGAGGGCAACATGCACCTGTTGGAGAAGGTGGCCACCGACGAGCAGAAGCGGAGGTATCTCGCCCCGCTAGCCGCAGGCGAGACCCGCTCCTGCTTCGCCATGACCGAACCGGCTCCAGGAGCCGGCGCCGATCCCCGCTCCCTGCGGACCACCGCGACCCGGGTGCCCGGCGGCTGGCGCATCGACGGGCACAAATGGTTCATCACCGGTGCCCACGGCGCCGGCTTCGCCATCGTCATGGCCCGGACCTCCGGCAGCCCAGGCGACCCGGGCGGCGCCACCATGTTCCTGGTCGACGCGGACACCCCCGGCATGCGTCTCGTCCGGTCCATCGAGACCCTGGACGAGTCGCTCTTCGCCGGACACAGCGAGATCGTCTTCGAGGACTGTGTGGTGGGCGAGGATCGGGTGCTCGGCGCGGTGGACCGCGGTTTCGAAGGCGCCCAGGTCCGGCTCGGACCCGCCCGGATGACCCACTGCATGCGCTGGCTGGGAGCCGCCCGCCGCGCCCAGGACGTCGCACTGGAACGGGCGGGCAGCCGGATGGCGTTCGGCTCGGCGCTGGGAGACCTCGGCATGGTCCAGCAGATGCTGGCCGACTCCGAGATCGACATCGAGGCGAGCCGCGCACTGATCCTGCGCACCGCCTGGGAACTGGACACCGGCTCCACCGCCGCCTCTCAGCTGACCTCGGTGTCCAAGACCTTCGTGGCGGAGGCGGTGAACCGGGTGGTGGACCGGGCGGTGCAGATCTGCGGAGCGCTCGGCATCTCGGCCGCCGACGCCCCGCTGGCCCGCCTCTACAGGGAGGTCCGGCCGTTCCGGATCTACGACGGCCCCTCGGAGACCCACCGCTTCGCCATAGCGCGCCGCGCGGTACGGCCCTACCGACAGCCACGCCCGACCACCGCCGACGGCTGACCGTGCGCCACGGCACCTGACGGGAGCCTCGTCCGGTCGGCCGAGGCGCTGTTCCCCCGAGTCGTGGGACGGCCCTCGGGCCGGGGCGGCCCGGCCCCGCGATCCGTCGGCTTGTGAGCGCTGACGGGGTCGCGTGACCCGGGCGGGCCCGGCCTTCCGCCGAGCCCGCCACGCCGGCTCCCTACCGGAGCCGGACTCGAGTCACGCCGTCATCGCTGCAGTGTCAGCAGACCCGGACGGTAGGGCCAGAAACCGTACTCACCGCCGGAGTTGGGGTTGCGCCCCTGGTAGAGCAACTGCAGATTGCAGGGATCGACGGTCATGGTCTGATCGGCGCTGGTGCGGATCAGTTCGCCATGGCTGATGTCGTTGGTCCAGGTGGCGCCACTGTTGGCCTTGCCGGCGAAGGGATTGCTCTCGGTCGCGGCCTGGGGGGTCCAGGTGCCGTTGAGGCTGGTGGCCGTGAAGGAGCGGAAGTAACGGCCCTGCGAGCCGATCGCCTCGACGATCATCAGGTAGCGGTTCTGGCCCTGGAGCTTGTACACCTGCGGGGCCTCGAACAGGTTGTTCGTCGTGTCGCTCATGATCGTCGTGTAGGAGGATCCGAAGCTGCCCGGGAAGTTCCCGATCGGCATACTGGCCCGGTAGATCTTGCCGTTGTCGCCGGCGAAGAACAGGTACATGTTCGTCCCGTCAGCGATGAGCGTCTGGTCGATGGGCCCGGTTCCGGAGTCGGAGATGCTTCCGGAGAAGAGCGGCTGCTCGGCGGACCAGCCGTTGGGGTTGGTCGGGTCGCTCGACGTCCGGTAGGAGAAGGCGGTCCTGCCCCACTGGTAGGCGAGCACCCAGATGTTCTTCGGCGCGAAGTAGAAGAGCGTGGGCGCGACCGTGGAAGTCGACATCGTGTTCTGGCTGGCCGAGGCCATCTCCGACCAGTTGGTGAACGGGGTGAAGTTCATCGAGCCCCAGGCCCTTCCCGTTCCCGCGGCGCCGTGTGTCGTCGCATAGACGAGCTGCTTGCCGTTGTAGGGGGCGACGGTGAAGTCCTTGAGTGAGGCCCACCCGGCCTTGGGCTGCGCCAGCGCGCCTGTTGACGTCCAGCGGTATGTCGACGGGAGATTGCAACCCGGGCCGGGGTTGCCGGCGCCGACCTTGACGAGCTGCCACTGCTGGTTGGTGCCGCCCCAGTCGTCGTACTGGACGATGTTCGCGTTGTCGGCGGTGGAGGCGCCCTGTACTTCGAGCGCCTTGTTGCTGTGGCGCGAGACGAGCCTCACGTAGCCGTCCGAGCTGTCGGCCAGCCGCCACTGCTGGTTGGTGCCGTTCAGGTCGGCCCACTGGACGATCGAGCCGCCGTTCGCGGTGGACTGGTTGTGGACGTCCAGCACCTTGCCCGAGTGGCGGGACTTGATGCGGTAGTAGCCGCCCCCGGAATCGACGAACTGCCACTGCTGCTGGTTCTGATCGTTCCTGGTCCACTGGGTGATGCGGGCGCCGTCGTTGGTCGCCATGTTGTAGAGATCCAGGGCCTTGCCGCTGTTGCGGTTGACCAGCACATAGGAGGCGTTGGGGTCCACGGTCGCCGCTTCGGCGGGCTGGGCACCGAGGACGGTGGCCATGAGCAGCAAGGGTGCGAGGACGGCGAGTAACCGTCTCGGACGGACCGGGGACGGGGGGCGAAACCACATCGGACGGCCTCCTTCGGGGGCGAGGTGGGGTGGCCCCGGTCAACCACGGAGCGGACGTGCCGGGGGACAGGGCCAATCTCGAATGTTTCGAAGAATTCCCGGATGCTTCGACGCCACAAGCTAGGAATGCGGGGCCTTCTGGTCAAGGCCTGTCGCCGATCTGTCCACAAACAGCGCCTCTTCTCTGGGCTGACCAGCTGCCGCGCCGACCGAAATCGCTCGGATTCCGCGGGTACGGCTCGCGGGTCCAAGGCGTCCGCGTGGACAGGAAAGCCGAGCAAGCGGCGCCCGTCCACGCGTCTCGGCCCTCGGGCCCCACGTCATCCGCCGACGCGGTGCGTGCGTTCGCCCTCGGCTCGACGGGAATCCAGAAAGTTTCGGACGGCGAACCGAAATTTCTTCCGCGGCGAGTATTGACGATCCATCGTCAATCCCGCAGTCTCCCTGCCTGAGAAGCCGGTCGCAGTTCGAAATATCGAACCGGCTCTGAGCGATCTGTGCTGCTGTACGAAGAGCCGCGCGCAGCCGCACGACAGATCCGCGCACCACAGCACCTGCGCCACCCTGTCTTGTTCCGGTGAGGTTCGCCCAGCGCATTCCGGCTTTCGCGCAGTTGGAAAGGTGCGCGACGCCGCGTGGCGGTCCCCCGGCTGAGCCGCGATGGAGTGCCCCATGCCTGAAATCGTCCCGGTCCCATGACCGCGGTGTCCGGTGATTCCGGGCCGCCCAAGCTCGGGCCCGCCCCGTCCGTCTGCCGCGTGGGAGCGGGCGACGCATTCCCCTGCGCTTCAGTCCTTCCCTGATTTTCACCTTGGAGGCACAGTCATGAGTTCGTACGCCCTGCCCAGACCCGTTGTCCGACGGAAGATCCGCGGCCTGCTGTTGGCGCTGGTCGCCGGCGTCCTCGGTGCGACCGCCGCACTGGTCGCGCCGTCGACCGCGCACGCCGCCGAGAGCACACTGGGCGCCGCGGCGGCGCAGAGCGGGCGCTACTTCGGCACCGCCATCGCCTCGGGCAGGTTGGGCGACTCGGCGTACACGACCATCGCAAACCGTGAGTTCAACTCGGTGACGGCCGAGAACGAGATGAAGATCGACGCCACCGAACCCCAGCGGGGCCAGTTCAACTTCACCGCCGGCGACCGCGTCTACAACTGGGCGGTGCAGAACGGCAAGCAGGTGCGCGGCCACACCCTGGCCTGGCACTCGCAGCAGCCCGGCTGGATGCAGGCGCTCGAGGGCAGCAGCCTGCGCCAGGCGATGATCAACCACATCAACGGCGTGATGGGCCACTACAAGGGCAAGATCGTCCAGTGGGACGTCGTGAACGAGGCATTCGAGGACGGCAATTCGGGGGCCCGGCGCAACTCCAACCTTCAGCGCACCGGCAACGACTGGATCGAGGTCGCCTTCCGCACCGCGCGCGCCGCCGACCCGGCAGCCAAGCTCTGCTACAACGACTACAACGTCGAGAACTGGACCTGGGCCAAGACCCAGGCCATGTACGCCATGGTCAGGGACTTCAAGCAGCGCGGCGTGCCGATCGACTGCGTCGGCTTCCAGTCGCACTTCAACAACGGCAGCCCCTACAACAGCAACTTCCGCACCACCCTGCAGAACTTCGCCGCCCTCGGCGTCGACGTGGCCATCACCGAACTCGACATCCAGGGCGCCTCGGGCACGACCTACGCCAACGTGACCAACGACTGCCTGGCCGTGCCGCGCTGCCTCGGCATCACCGTCTGGGGCGTGCGCGACTCCGACTCCTGGCGACCGGAGCACACACCGCTGCTGTTCAACCGCGACGGCAGCAAGAAGCCCGCCTACACCTCCGTCCTCAACGCACTCAACGGCGGCTCCAACACGCCCGCTCCGGGTTCCGGTCAGGTCAAGGGCGTGGGCTCCGGCCGCTGCCTCGACGTGCCCGGCGCCTCCACCGCCGACGGCACCCAGCTCCAGCTCTGGGACTGCCACAGCGGCACCAACCAGCAGTGGGCGCCCAGCAGCTCCGGCGAACTGCGGGTCTACGGCAACAAGTGCCTGGACGCCGCCGGTACCGGCAACGGCACCAAGGTGCAGATCTACTCCTGCTGGGGCGGCGACAACCAGAAGTGGCGCCTGAACTCCGACGGGACCATCGTCGGCGTCCAGTCCGGGCTGTGTCTGGAGGCCGCCTCGGGCGGCACCGGCAACGGCACCCAGATCCAGCTCTACTCCTGCTCGAACGGCAGCAACCAGCGCTGGGCCCGCAGCTGATGGGGCCTTCCGCAGAGGAAAGGGAGAGTCGATGAAGACCCACGGTGCCGCCTCCGGCGCCCCTCCACGACAACACCGTTGGTGGTCCCGAGTCGCCGCCGTGGTGGCGGCCACCCTCGCGGTCGGCCTGCTCACCGCAGTGGACCCGCCGCCCGCCGCGGCGGCGACGGTGGACCCCAACGCCTGGTACGCCCTGGTCAACCGCAACAGCGGCAAGGCGCTGGACGTCTCCGGCACGTCCACCGCCGACGGCGCGCGGGTCAACCAGTGGACACGCAACGACACAGCCGCCAACCAGCAGTGGCAGTTCGTGGACTCCGGCGGCGGCTTCTACCGCATCAAGGCCCGGCATTCGGGCAAGGTCCTCGACGTGGCCGGTGCCTCGACCGCCGACGGTGCCGCGATCCAGCAGTGGAGCGACCACAACGGGACCAACCAGCAGTTCAGCCTCGCAGACTCCGACGCCGGCCATGTCCGGCTGATCAGCCGCAACAGCGGCAAGGCGGTCGAGGTGCAGGGCGCCTCCACCGCAGACGGCGGCAACGTCGTCCAGTACACCGACTGGGGCGGCGCCAACCAGCAATGGCAGATGGTCAAGCTGTCGTCCGGTGGCGGTGGCGGTGGCGGTGGCGGTGGCGGTGGCGGTGGCGGCGGCGGATGCGGCAGCGCCCCCACTCTGATGAGCGGTACACACACGATCCAGAGCGGCGGCAAGAGCCGCAGCTTCATCCTCAGGGTCCCCGCCAACTACGACAACAGCCGCCCCTACCGGCTGATCTTCGCGTTCCACTGGCGGGGCGGCACGGCCGCCGAGATCTCCTCGGGCGGCACGAGCGGGAGCGCCTGGTCCTACTACGGCCAACAGGAACAGTCGAACAACTCGGCGATCCTCGTCGCCCCCCAGGGCCTCGGCAACGGCTGGGCCAATTCCGGCGGTGAGGACATCACCTTCGTCGACGACATGATCCGGCGGATCGAGGGCGGCCTCTGTGTCAACCCGGCACAGCGCTTCGCCACGGGATTCAGCTGGGGCGGCGGCATGAGCTACGCACTCGCATGCAGCCGGGCGAACGTCTTCAGGGCTGTCGCGGTCATCTCCGGCGCCCAGATCAGCGGGTGCAGCGGCGGCACCCAGCCCATCGCCTACTTCGGGATCCACGGCATCAGCGACAACGTCCTCGGCATCGACCAAGGACGGTCCCTGCGCAACAAGTTCGTCAGCAACAACGGCTGCACCGCCCAGAACCCGCGCGAGCCCGCGCCGGGCAGCCGCACGCACATCACCACCACCTACTCCGGCTGCCGTGCCGGCTACCCCGTCCAGTGGGCCGCCTTCGACGGAGGCCACATCCCCGGCCCGGTCGACGGATCGTCCGGCGAAAGCGGCGTCACCACCTGGACCAAGGCCGAGATCTGGAGGTTCTTCGCACAGTTCCAGTGACCCGTCCGCGCCGTGGAGTGGAGCCGGAGACGACCTGGCTCCACTCCACGACCGTGCTGTCGTCCTGCCGTCTCCGGTCCGGAGCGAAGTGTGGACACATGGGGCTGAGGTCCTTAGCCTTGTCGGCGGACCATCCCGTCGATGTGACCCGACAGCGCGGTAGCCATCGACTTCTTCTGTTCCCGAGCTGTTGCCCCCGCTCGGCACAGTGGCCCGCTGATGCCCAACCGGCGGGCCGAAGCGGCGACATCCCGCTGCGGTATCGGCGCGACAGCGCGCGTCCCGAGCCTGGCAGCCACCTGTTCATGCACCTGTCCATGAAGGGGACTCGATTGTCATGTTCATGAGACTCAGGGCTGCGGCCGCGCGTTGGCCGGCCATCGGCTCGGCTCTGCTCCTGGTCGCGGCCGCTCTCGTCGGGGTCGTGTCCGGCGCGCCCCCGGCCTCGGCGCACCCGATCAACGGCGCCGACTTCCAACAGGTCCAACTGGCCCGCGGGGTCGCAGAGGTCGGCGAGCCGATGTCGCTGGCCGTACTCGCCGACCGGTCCGTGCTGCACACCGCCCGCAACGGGACCCTGCGCCGCACGGACGCGGCCGGCACCACGACGGTGATCGGCAACATCCCCGTGTACGCGCACGACGAGGACGGCCTTCAGGGCATCGGCATCGACCCGGGCTTCGCCACCAACCGGCACATCTACCTCTACTACGCCCCGCCGCTGTCCACACCGGGCGGCGACGCACCGACCACCGGCGGCAACTGGTCGACGTGGCAGGGTGTCAACCGGCTCTCCCGGTTCACGCTCAACGCCGACTTCACCCTCAACCAGTCCAGCAAGGTGGACATCCTCGACGTGGCTGCCGACCGGGGCATCTGCTGCCACGCCGGTGGAGACATCGACTTCGACGCGGCAGGCAACCTGTACCTGTCCACCGGCGACGACACCAACCCGTTCGAGTCCGCCGGATACTCCCCCCTCGACGAACGGACCAACCGCAACCCGGCCTTCGACGCGCAGCGCTCCGCCGCCAACACCAACGACCTGCGCGGCAAGATCCTGCGGATCAAGGTCAACCAGAACGGGTCGTACTCGATCCCGGCGGGCAATTTGTTCGCGCCCGGCACGGCCAGGACGCGGCCGGAGATCTACGCGATGGGCTTTCGCAACCCGTTCCGGATGAGCGTGGACAAGGCCACCGGCGTCGTCTACGTCGGCGACTACGGCCCCGACGCCGGCTCCACCTCGGCGCGCGGGCCGCAGGGCCAGGTCGAGTTCAACCGCGTCACGGGCCCGGGCAACTACGGCTGGCCCTACTGCACCGGCACGAACACGAACTCCGAGACGTACGCCGAGTGGGACTTCGCCGCCAACTCGGCGGGCGCGAAGTACAACTGCTCGGGCGGTCCGACGAACAACTCGCCCCGCAACACCGGCCTGAGCGTGCTGCCCGCAGCGAAGCCCGCCTGGATCCGGTACGGCGGCGATGCCGCCAGCCCGCCGGCGTTCGGCGGCGGCTCGGAGTCGCCGATGGCGGGCCCGGTGTACCGCTACGACCCCGCCGTCACCGCGCCCACGAAGTTCCCCCAGTCGTTCGACGGGCAGTTCTTCGCCACGGAGTTCGGCCGCGGCTGGATCAAGCCGATCCACCTCAACGCCGACGGCACCCCAGGGACCATCGACAGCTTCCCCTGGACCGGCAAGCAGGTGATCGACTCGGCGTTCGGACCGGACGGCTCCTACTACGTGCTGGACTACGGCTCCGGGTTCTACCAGGGCGACCAGTACTCCGCCCTGTACCGCTTCGACTACGTCGGCAGCGGCAACCGCGCGCCCACGGCGATGGCCGGCGCCAACCGGACCTCCGGCACGGCACCGCTGACCGTGACGTTCTCCTCGGCCGGCTCGTCCGACCCCGAGGGCGGGGCACTGACCTATGCCTGGAACTTCGGTGACGGCACCAGCTCCACCGCCGCCAACCCGACGAAGACGTACAGCACGAACGGCGAATACACGGCCACGCTGACCGTGCGCGACCCGCAAGGTGCCACCGGCACCGCCGACGTGCGGATCACGGTCGGCAACACCGCGCCGACCGTGACCATCAACAGCCCCGCCGCGGGGGAGATCTTCGCCTTCGGCGACACCGTGCCGTTCAGTGTCACCGTGACGGATCCGGAGGACGGCACGGTCGACTGCGCCAGGGTCAAGATGACGTACATCGTCGGTCACGACAGCCATGGCCACCCGATCACCTCGAAGACCGGTTGCTCCGGCACCATCACCATCCCGGTCGACGGTGAGCACGACGACGCGGCGAACATCTTCGGGGTCTTCGACGCCGAGTACACCGACGACGACGGGCTCACCACGCACACGCAGCACACCCTGCAACCGAAGCACCGGCAGGCCGAGCACTACAAGACATCGTCCGGCGTCACCACCTACGACAAGTCGCCCGCCGAGGGCGGCAAGTCCGTCGGCGACATCGAGAACGGCGACTGGATCGCGTTCGAGCCGTACAAGCTGAGCAACGCCACGTCGTTCAGCGCCCGGGTGGCGTCAGCCGGCGCGGGCGGCACCCTTCAGGTCCGGGCAGGCTCGCCCACCGGCACCGTCCTCGGCTCCGCCACCGTCCCGGTCACCGGCTCGTGGACGACCTTCACCACGGTCAACGGCTCGATCTCAGGGCCGCCGGCCGGCACCACGACGCTCTACCTGACCTTCGCCGGCGGCTCCGGATTCCTCTACGACGTCGACGCGTTCACCATCGAGACCGGCAACGGCCCGGCCCCCGGCGCGGGTCCGATCACCGGGCTCGCGGGCAAGTGTCTGGACGTGCGGAACGGCAGTTCGGCGGACGGGACCGCGGTGCAGATCTCGTCGTGCACGGGTTCGGCGGGGCAGCGGTGGACGGTGTCGCCGGGGTCGACGGTCAAGGCCTTGAACAAGTGCCTGGACGTCAGTGGCAACGGCACGGTGGACGGCACGAGCGTCGTGCTGTGGTCCTGCAACGGGGGCGCCAACCAGAACTGGCAGGCGAACGCGGACGGGTCACTGCGCAACCCGCAGTCGGGCAAGTGCCTGGACGTGACCGGTGCCAACTCGGCGGACGGCACCCTCGTGCACCTGTGGACCTGCAACGGCGGAGCCAACCAGAAATGGACCCTGCCGTGATCCCTGTCACCGAGAAGAGAGCGACGGACATGCGCAGAAAACCCCGATCCCTGCTCGGTGGGGCGGTCGCGACACTCGCCGCCCTGGCCCTCCTCGGGCAGCCCAGCCCCGTCCATGCCGCCGACACGGCCTACGACGTCCTCGTGTTCTCCAAGACCGCCGGGTTCCGGCACGACTCGATCCCGGCGGGGACCCAGGCCATCCGCGACCTGGGCGCGGCGAACAATTTCACCGTGACGGCGACGGAGGACGGCAACCAGTTCACCACCGCCAACCTGAGCCGCTACGAGGCGGTGATCTTCCTCAACACCACCGGCGACGTCCTGAACGACGCCCAGCAGTCGGCGTTCCAGTCGTACATCGGCGCGGGCGGCGGCTTCGTCGGCGTCCACTCGGCCGCGGACACGGAGTACAACTGGCCGTTCTACGGCGATCTGGTCGGCGCCTACTTCGCCTCGCACCCCGCGGTGCAGCAGGCCAACGTCAAGGTGGAGGGGCGGGCGCACGCGGCGACCGCCCACCTGCCGCAGACATGGACCCGCACCGACGAGTGGTACAACTTCCGGACCAACCCCCGTGCCACCGCGCGCGTGCTCACCACGCTGGACGAGTCGTCGTACTCGGGCGGCTCGATGGGCGCCGACCACCCGCACACCTGGTGCAAGACCTACTCGGGGGGCCGGTCCTTCTACACCGGCGGTGGGCACAGCCAGGCGTCGTACGCGGAGCCGGCGTTCCGGGCGCACCTGCTCGGCGGCATCCGGTACGCGGCAGGCCGGACCAAGGCCGACTGCCGGCCCGAGACCGGCTACACGGCCCTCTACAACGGCTCGACCACCGGCTGGTCGCAGGCCGGCCCCGGCGGCTTCACCAACTCGGACGCCACCCTCACCTCCTACGGCGGCATGGGCATGCTCTGGCACAGCGCTCGGCAGTTCACCAACTACTCGCTGAAGCTGGACTGGAAGATGCCCGGCGACGACAACTCCGGTGTGGTCGTGGGCTTCCCGCCGACGAGCGACCCGCAGTCGGCACTGGACAACGGCTACGAGGTCCAGATCGACGCCACCGACGCGCCCGACCGCACGACCGGCTCCATCTACGCCGTCAAGGGCCCGGACACGGCAGCCCGGGACGCGGCGCTCAACCCGCCGGGCGAGTGGAACACCTTCGAGTTGCTGGTGGAGGGTGAGCGGCTCCAGGTCTGGCTCAACGGCGTGAAGATCAATGACTTCACCAACACCGACCCCGCCCGCTCGCTCGCCGGCCACGTCGGCATCCAGAATCACGGCACGGGGGACGACGTGTCGTTCCGCAACGTCCGGATCAAGGAGCTGGGCGGCGGCCCGACACCCACCCCCGGCTCGGGTCCGATCGTGGGGGTCGCGGGCAAGTGTCTGGATGTCCGTGACGGTGGTTCGGCGGACGGTACGGCGGTGCAGATCTCGTCGTGCACGGGTTCGGCGAGGCAGCAGTGGACGGTGGCGCCGGGGTCGACGGTCAAGGCGTTGGGCAAGTGTCTGGACGTCAGCGGTGGCAGTACGGCGGACGGCGCGAGAGTGGTGCTGTGGTCCTGCAACGGTGGTACCAACCAGAACTGGCAGGCCAACGCGGACGGGTCGCTGCGCAACCCGCGGTCGGGCAAGTGTCTGGATGTGTCGGGCGCCGGCTCCGCGGACGGCACCCTCGTCCACCTGTGGTCCTGCCATGGCGGAGCCAACCAGAAATGGACCCTGCCCTGAGCTGACGCGGCACGCCAAGAGGGCCACCTCCCCCGGGGGAGGTGGCCCTCTCGTGTGTCTAGGCTCGCGCCCAGCGCTGGTTGGCGCCGTCGTGGCAGCTCCACACGACGACCGCGGAGCCGTTGGCGGTGCCCGCGCCGCTGACGTCCAGGCACAACCCGCTCTGGGCGTTGCGGACCGTGCCGTTGCTGTTGAGGGCCCACTGCTGGTTGGCGCCACCGCTGCAGTCCTGGATCTGGACCCGCGTGCCGGCGGCGGCGTCGGGCGGGACGTTCAGGCACTTGCCCAGCACCTGCAGCGCCTGACCGTTCTGGGTGAGCTGCTGGTTGGCGTTGCCGTGGCAGTCCCAGACGATCATCGGTGTGCCGTTGGCCGCGTTCGCGCCGTTGACGTCCAGGCACCGGCCCGAACCCTCGTTGCGCAGCCGGAACGTGGTCGGGTTCGGCGTGGGATCCGAGCCGTCGAGCTGCGTGAAGAAGTTCCACACCACCGCCCGGGTCCACGACCTCTCACCGGGTTCGTAGTCGCCGGCCGATCCGTCGACAGGACCGGGCGTATGACCCGCGTCGTACGCGGCCCACGCCACGGGGTAGCCGGCGCGGCACCCTGAATAGGTCGTGACGACGTGCGTGAGGCTGCCCCGTGCCGGCTCCGGCGGGTTCTGGGGAGTGCAGCCGTTGTTCCGTACGAACCTGTCACGCAGCGAACGTCCCGTGGCGATCGGGAGCACCGGGTCCCGCAAGCCGTGCAGTCCGATGTACGCGACCGGCTGGGTGCCGCCGTTGCACCCGCTCAACTGGCCGCCCGCGTAGACGGCGACCGCGCGGAACACGGTCGGCCGGGCGCACGCGAGGGCGAAACTCATGCCGCCGCCGTAACTGAAACCCCCGGCGAAGCGCTGGTTGGTGTCGACACACAGGCCCGCCTCGATCTGCCTGATCATGTCGTCCACGAAGGTCAGGTCCTCGCCGCCCGAGTTGGCCCAGCCATTACCGAGGCCCTGGGGCGCCACGAAGATCGCGCTGTCGTTCGAGAGTGCCCGCAGGCCGTAGTACGACCAGGAGTATCCGCTGGTGCCGCCGGAGTCGACGTCGCCCGCGGTGCCGCCGTTCCAGTGGAAACCGAAGACCAGGCGGTACGGGCGGTTGTTGTCGTAGGTGGCGGGCACCCGCAGGATGTAGTTCCGCGTCCTGCCGCTGCTCTGGATCGAGCGCGGACCACTCGACAGCGTGGGGGGCTTGCCGCATCCGGCGCTCGGGGCGACGGAGGGGGCCTCGGCCGCGGCGGCGGACGTCAGTCCGATGCCGCTGATGCCGGCCGCGGCGAGCAACAGGGCGATGGCCACGGCGATCGATGTGCGCCATCGGTGACGATTGTTGCCTTGTCGCATCACGTTTCTCCTTTTCATGGGACGCAGCGACTCAGCGGTAGCCGGCGGCGATGATGTTGGCCTGTACCGCGTTCTCGGTCGCGTCGGACGGGTATCCGGACACCATCGCGCCCTCGTAGAAGGTGCCGGCGCTGAGGTTCGCGCCGCCGCCGGGCTTGCAGCAGTCACCACCGCTGCCGAGGATGATGGCGCCCTGCTTCTTCATGGGGCTGTAGCCGGGTGGAAGCGCGCCGTCCCAGAGCGTGGTCAGGCTTCCGGTCTGGGCGTTGGCACCCTTGAGCGCGAAACGGCTCGTCCCGTTGTTCTTCAACATCGCCGTCACGAACTTGCTGGTGAAGGCCCGTTGGTTCGTGTTCCAGGTCTGGCTGCCACCGGAGTAGAGGCCCCATTCGAGGTCGGCCTGGACCCATGGGCCGTTGCCGGCGCACCCGCCGAACCAGCACTGGGTGCTGAAGTTGATCGCGTCCATCGCCCCGGCCGCGTCGGCCGCGCGGGTCGTCTCACTGTTGCCGTAGTCGAAGCAGCAGCCGCCGTTGACATGGGTGCCGCTGGTCACCATGTACATGCCTTCGGGCGCGCTGCCGGTCGGCACTCCGGTCAGGTGGCCGTCCCGCCAGTAGCTGTTGCCGGGGTTGATGTAGAGCGAGTAGGCCTTGTTGCCGCCGACCGCCAGCGACTCCGACGTCGCGGTCGCCGGGCGGCTCTGGCTGGAGCCGGGGACGACACTCGATCCCTGGTACCACAGGTCGTTCCCGCGACCGGACTGGTCGTAGACGACGGTGATGACACAGGTGGTCCCCGCGCAGAACGAGTCCTGCGCCGCCGCGTCGGCGGAGCCCCCCGAGCTGCGGACGCCGATGTTCCGGGTCGTGCTGTCGGACGAGCGCCGGACCTGGTAGAGGTTGCCGTTGTAGGTGCCGTAGAGCGCTCGTACGGTGCTGTGGGCGGCGATGCAGGGGGTGCCGCCCGAGGCGTAGATGTCGCACGTGCCCGCGCCGCCGGGCACCGGCGGGGTCGGCGAGTCCCACTGCTGGTTGGTGCCGCCGTTGCAGGACCAGAGGATGATCCTGGTGCCGTTGGCGGTGCCTGCGGCGTTGGCGTCGAGGCAGAGTCCGGAGTGGACGCCGGTGATGGTGCCGTTGGGGTTGACGTTCCACTGCTGGTTGTTCTGTCCGTTGCAGTCCCAGACGATGACCGGGGTGCCGTTGGTGGTGCCGCGTCCGCTGGCGTCGAGGCACTTGTTGCCGGGGACGGTCAGTTGTTTGCCGGTGGTGTGGGTCCAGGTCTGGCCGGCCGCGTCGGTGCAGTCCTGGAGTTGGGTCGGGGTGCCGTTGGCGGTGCCGGGGACGGTCAGACAGCGGCCGGACTGCGCACCCACGATGGTGGCGCTCTGCCCGGGCTCGATCGGCGCCGCCACCGCGGTGGCGCCGACGGCTACCAGCAGCAGGGCGGTGCCCAGCGCGGACAGACGTCCGTACCAGCGGGGCCGAGGTATGCGAAACACCATGGCGGTTCCTCACCTGGTCGTAGGAAGGGATGCCCGGCACGCGACCGCGCCGGGCATCCACCGGACGGGCTATACGGCGGTGAACCGCCACTGCTGGTTGGTGCCGCTGTGACAGGCCCACTGCAGGAGCCGTGCGCCGTCGGCCGTCGAGCCGCCGTTGACGTCGACGCACAGTCCACTCGGGACGCTCTTGATCGTGTACACGCCCGCCGTGGTCGACGGGGTGACGAGGAACTTCTGCGCATTGCCGTTGTCGCAGGTGGACTGCTGGAGGAACGCTCCCTGGGCGGTGGACCCGCCCGTGACGGCGAGGCACTTGTCGCTGTGCGCCGCCTTCAGGTGAACGGCGCCTCCACCGGCGTCGACGGCCTGCCACTTCTGGTTGTTGCCGCCGGTGGACGGCCACTGGACGACCTGGGCGCCGTCAGCGGTCGAGGCGCTGCTGACGTCCATGAACTTGCCGCTGTGCTGCGCCGCGACCGTCCAGGTCCGACCGGCGACGCCACCGCCGCCGCCGGGGCCCGGTTCGCCGACCCCGTTGCCGCCGAACGTGACCGAGTCGAGGTCGAACCAGTTGTTCGAGGTGCCCTTGAACACCAGGTAGAGCGGGTGCGAGCCGGAGAGATCGGCTGTGTTCACCGCCGACGTGGACTGGTAGGTGTTCCAGCCGCCGGTGCTGGGCACCGGTGTCGTCGCCAGGAGCGTGCCGGTCGGGGAGTCGGCGCGCAGTTCGATCGATCCGCCGCCGCTCGGCGACGACAGGCGGTACTTCACGCTCGTGATGCCCGACAGGCTCATCGGCTTGAACGCGACCCAGTCGCCGTCGGAGATGTCGCCGACCCGCTTGCCACTCTCCGCGCCGGCCTGCTCGACGACCTGCACACCCGACTGGTCCGTGTAGAACTCGGCCTGCTTGTGCTTGGGCTGGAGGATCACTTGGGCGTAGCCGGTGAGCGGGCTCGCACCGCCGGGGCCGCCGTCGTCGGTGTAGCGGGCGTTGAGGACGTAGTACAGGTTGGCGCCGTCGGGGTGTCCGCCCAGCAGCGTCGTGTCGATGGTGCCCGAGCACCCCGGATGGTCCGTGGTCTCGTGCTGGTGGTCGTCGTGGCCGAGGGCGGGGTTGACGAACACCTTGGCGCAGTCGACGGGCCCGCCACCGGGGTCCGAGACGGACACCCTGTAAGGGACGCGGTCGCCGAAGTCCAGCATGCCGCCGTTGGACGGAAGGGTGAGGGTGACGGTCGGTGCGGTGTTGCCCACGGTGATCGGCACGTTGGCGAAGGCCGTCCTGCCGGTGTTGTCGGTGACCTTGAGCTGGGCGGTGTAATTGCCGTTGGCGGTGTAGGTGTGTGACGGGTTGGCCGCCGTGGACGTGGTGCCGTCGCCGAACGTCCAGTGGTGGCTGAGCGTGTTACCCGGATCCGGGTCCGTGGACCCCGCGCTGCTGAACTGCACGTTCAGTGGCGCGTCCCCGTTGGTGGGCGTTCCGGTGGCCTTGGCGATCGGCGACCGTCCGCCGTGGTTGTAGTCGATGCGGTAGAGCCCGGAGTCGTTGTTGCCACCCGAGAAGTTGTTGCCCCATTCGAGCAGGTACAGCGAGCCGTCGGGCCCGAACTCCATGTCCATCGGCTTGAGGAACTTGGCGGCGGGCAGGAAGGGGTTGGTCCGGGTGACCGCGGTCGCGGAGTCGAAGTGGACCTCCTTGACGGTGTGGCGCGACCACTCGTAGAAGAAGTGGACCCCGTCGTAGTAGGGCGGGAACTTCGTCTCGGACGGGTTCGCGGCGTCGTAGCGGTAGACCGGACCGCCCATCGGCCCCGAGCCGCCGGAGCCGAGTTCGGGGAAGTTCGGTGAGACGCCGTAGCCGTACCACATGTTCGGCGCGACGATCGGCTTGAGGCTGGTCAGGCCGGTGTTGTTCGGCGAGTTGTTGACCGGCGCGTTGCAGTTGAACTTGGCGCCGACGACGCCGGTGCTCGGGTTGTACGGCGCGTAGGCCTGGTTGTCGCCATGGCAGAACGGCCAGCCGTAGTTGCCCGGGGACTTGATGACATTGAGCTCGACGAGCCCTTCGGGGCCGCGGTTGGTCGTGGGCGGGTTCCGGTCCGGGCCGTAGTCGGCGAGGTACACCCACCCGTTCTCCGGGTCGATCGAGAAGCGGAACGGGTTGCGGAAGCCCATCGCGTAGATCTCCGGCCGGGTCTGCGCCGTGCCCTGCGGGTAGAGGTTGCCGGCCGGGACGGTGTAGCCGCCGTCGGCCGACGGCCGGATGCGCAGGAGCTTGCCCCGCAGGTCGTTGGTGTTGCCGGCGGTGCGGGCGGCGTCGAGGTTGGCCTTGCCCTGCCGCCAGTCCAGCGGGGCGTAGCCCTGCCAGGCGGGGTCGAGGTTCGGTGGGACGTCGTCCCCGGTGCCGATGTAGAGGTTCTTGTCGGGGCCGAACTCGATGTACCCGCCCGTGTGTCCGGGCTCGGCGAACGTGCGGTCACGGGTCGCCGGGATGTCGATGATCGTCACCTGGCTCGACATGTTCAGGGTGTCGCCGGTGAGCGTGAACCGGGAGACCCGGTTGATGTCGTTCGGGACTCCGGCCGGCGAGTGATACAGGTACACATAGCCGTTGTCGGCGAAGTCGGGGTCGAGCGCCAGCCCGGTGAGGCCGTCCTCGCCACCGGTGTAGACGCTGAGCGTGGCGGCTGTCACCGTCCTGTTGGTGGTCGGTTTGAAGATCTTCAGCTGCCCGCCCCGCTGGACGTACAGCACCCGCCCGTCCGGGGCGACCGCGAGGGCCATCGGGTCCGCGGTGTTGTCGTCGAGGGTGCGCTTCTCGAAGTTGCTCCACACGGTGCCGCCGCAGTCGCCGGACTCGTTGCCGGCGGCCCACTTGACGCCCCCGAGGACGTGGTTGCGGAAATGGGTCTCGCTGTAGGCCGCGCTGGTGTGCCCCATGCCGGTGGCCCACACGCGGCCGCCGCCGGTGTTGCGGCACCAGGAGATGGGGTGGTCCGGCCCCATGGCGCGGGGGCCCGGGTTGTACGTGCGCTCGTCCGCGGTCACCAGGACGTGGACGTCGCCGCGGGGGTTGCGGTCGAAGTTGTACCACTCCTCGCTGCGGTTCCAGCGGTCCGGCAGGCCGGCCGTCGACGGGTGCTTCTTGTCCGCGACGACGGCGGTGCCGGACAGCACGCCGGGGGAGTGCTCCGGCATGTGCGCACCGCCGTTGATGGTCTGGTCCCACCACGGGTACTCGTTCTCGATGCCCATGTCCGTGGCGTTGTGAATCGCGACGATGCCCTTGCCGCCGGCGAGGTAGCCCTCCACCGCCTGCCGTTGGGCTGCCGTGGTCCACACCATTCCCGAGGTCTGGAACATGATGAGCACGTCGAAGGTGGCGAGATTCGCCGGGGTGAAAACGCTCGAGTCCTCGCTGTGGACCAACTCGAAGTTGTTGGCCGCGGCCTGCTCCCGGAACATCGTGAGGCCGGCCGGGATGGAATCGTGCCGGTAACCGGCCGTCTTCGTGAAGACCAGGGCGCGGAAGGCCGGCGCCGCTGACGCCGGTTGGGCGACGACGAGCGACAGGAGCACGCTCGCGATCGCCCCGAAGATTAATGTGATGCGACGCATGCCGTCTCCTATTCGGCGGAGCAACGATGGCATGACCACGGGCACGCGCCGGCCGCACCTCCGATGCGCCAGAGTGCAGAAGCGCGTCGGAGGCGCGCGTGTGCCGTCAGTTCGTCGTCCCGTCCGCCGTGACGGGCAGTCAAGTCCCTACGGAAGCAGGGGGAGTCACACCAGATGCGACCGTCTCCCGTGGTCTGCCGGTCAGCATGCAGCGGGGTTTCGCAATAGTCAATGAGAATCGGCTGCGGCTGATTCCATAACACATTTCGCGCATCATTCTTCGTGGTTCGCAGTCTTCATGGTCCGGTGCGCGACTGGCGGCGGGGCGATTCGATAACAGATTTTGGCGTATCAATCGCTCTCCACCGATCGCCGGTCCACACGAGGCAGTTGGCTCCCATGGTATTGCCAGGCGCTCATCGAGGCATTTACCCTCGGTGCCGCGATGTCGCCATTGCGTCCGGCGAAAGTTCGAAACAATTCGACGACAGCTCGCGGGCGAGAGCTGTCATTCCATGCCCGGCCGTACCCGGACGATTCAGCTATCGGTGACTCATTCCTGCCGACTACGCGAATGTTGAGGGTCCACCACGATGTCTGGCCTGCCGTCGCCGCTGCTCGCTCTGCGAGGCATCGGCAAGTCGTTCCTCGGCGTGCGGGTGCTCGACGGCGTCGACCTCCAGGTCCGGCCGGGCGAGGTGCACGCGGTCGTCGGCGAGAACGGCGCCGGCAAGTCCACGCTCATGAAGGTGGTGTCCGGCGTCCACCAACCCGACGAGGGAACGGTCGAGTTCGCCGGCGCACCGCGGACGTTCCGCAGCCCGCGTGAGGCCCAACAGGCCGGCATCAGCATCGTGTACCAGGAGCTGACCCTGCTGCCCGAGCGCACCGTCGCGGAGAACGTCTGGCTGGGCCGTGAGCCCCTGCGCCGCGGGCTCGTCGACCGCAGGGCGATGCTCGGCCACACCGCGGGGCTCCTCGCCTCGATCGGGGAGGACTCGTTGTCGCCCGACACGCGCGTGGGACGACTCGGTGTGGCGCAGCAACAGGTGGTCGAGATCGTCAAGGCGCTCGCCCTCGACGCGCGGCTGCTCATCATGGACGAGCCCACCGCGGCTCTCGCCGACCACGAGGTCGACCAGCTGTACGCGCTCGTACGGCGGCTGCAGGAACACGGGATGGGCGTGCTGTACGTCTCGCACCGCCTCAAGGAGGTCTTCGACCTGTCCAACCGGATCACCGTACTCAAGGACGGCCGGGCGGTGGCCACCTTGGACACCGCGGACTCCAGCCCCGATCAGCTGGTGCGCCACATGGTCGGCCGCGAGCTGTCGAGCTACTACCCCGACCCGGCGAAGCCGCGGGAGCCGGGCCCGGTGCGGCTGACCGTCCGGGGCGGAGGCAACCGGAAGCTGCGCGGTGTCGACCTGCGGCTGCGCGCCGGCGAGGTGCTCGGCGTCGGCGGCCTGCAGGGCTCCGGCCGGTCGGCGCTCGCCCGCGCACTGTTCGGCGCCGCCCCGTTCGAGACCGGCCGGGTGACCGTCGACGGAGCGCCGGTCCGGCTGCGCTCGCCCCGCGCCGCGATACGGGCCGGCATCGCCTACGTCTCCGAGGACCGCAAGGGCGAGGGGATCGTCGCCGAGCAGTCGGTGCTCGACAACGCGCTGTTGGCCGGCCGCGCCGTCCGTACCGCCCACCCGGGCCGGGGCGGCCGCGGTGCCCGGACCGCGCGGGTCCGGGAGCTGCTCGCGGCCGTCGAGCTGCGTGCCGCAGGGGAGGACCAGGAGATCCGTTTCCTGTCCGGGGGCAACCAGCAGAAGGTCGTGTTGGCCAGGTGGCTCGCGCTCGCCCCGAGGATCCTGCTCTTCGACGAGCCGACCCGGGGCATCGACGTGGGCGCCAAGTCGGCGATCCACGATCTCGTCCGTCGGCTGGCCCGCGACGGTGCCGCCGTGCTGATGGTCTCGTCCGAGCTGCCCGAACTGCTCGGCATGAGCGACCGGATCATCGTCATGCGCGACGGCCGGATCGCAGGCGAGCTGTCCGCCGGCGCGACGGAGGAGGATGTCGTCGCCCTGGCGGTCGGCACCGCGCGGAAGGCGGCGGGATGAGCGGCGCGCTGTCCCTGCCGGCCCGGTGGACCCCGCCCGGGGTGTTCGTCGCCCTGGTCCTCACCCTGGCGATCGGCTGGATCGTCGTCACGGCCGACGGCGGTCGGCTGTTCAGCCTGCCGACGACGGTGAGCCTGCTGCACGTCGCCGCCGGTCTGGGCCTCGTCGCGGTCGGCCAGACGCTGGTCGTCGTCGGGGGCTCGCTGGACCTGTCCGTGGCGTACGTGGTCAGCCTGAGCACCCTCGTCGCCGCCGAGACCATGGCCGGTGACGACGGTGCGCTGCTGCCGGCGATCGGCCTGACGCTCGCCGTCAGCGCCACGATCGGCCTCGTCAACGGCCTGCTCGTCACCACGGCGCGGATCAACCCCTTCATCGCGACCGTCGGCGTCGGACTGCTGCTGAAGGGATACCTCGACTACGGATACGACGGCCCGGCCGGCAAGACCGCACCCGCCCTGGTGCAGGGCCTGGGATACCAGCGCGTCGGCCCGGTGCCGCTGTCTTTCCTGCTGCTGCTCGCCGTCGCCGCCGCGGCCTGGTTCGTGCTGACGCGCACCCGCTTCGGCCACCACCTGATCGCCGTGGGCGGTGACCCGGAGGTCGCCCGGCTCTCCGGCGTGCGGGGCGGCCGGGTCCTCGTCACCGCCCATGTGCTGTGTGCCCTCTGCGCCGGCCTCGCCGGGATCTACCTCGCCGCTCGGCTCGGCGCCGGCGCACCGAGGGTGGGCACCGAGGGACTGTACGACCTGGAGTCGATCGCCGCGGTGGTGCTCGGCGGCACCGCCCTGGCCGGCGGGCGCGGCGGCGTCGTCGGCACGGTGGGCGGCGTGCTGCTGCTCGCGAGCATCGACGCCATCTTCAACCAGCTCGAGGTCGACGTGTTCTTCAAGCAAGTGGTCCGTGGCGTGATCATCATCGCGGCGGTCGCCGTCTACGCCCGCCGGGCGATGCGAAAGGCGTCCTAGCATGCGGATCGCGCGCCCCCTGCGGCTCCTTGAGTTCCGCTCCGGCGGTCTCGCACCGATCGTCGTGATCCTGGCGGTGTTGCTGGTTCTGCTGACCGCCCGCCAACCGGACTTCCTCTCGCCGCCGTCACTGATGTCGTTCCTCGGCCGCTCCGCGCCGGTCGTCCTGCTCGCCGCCGGCCAGTACTTCGTGATCGTCTCCGGCGAGCTGGACCTGTCCGTCGGCTCTCTGGTCACCGCGCAGGTGGTCATCGCCGCCCGGCTGATCGACGGCGATCCGTCGGCCGGCTGGCCTGTCGTCGTGCTCCTGCTCGCGTTCGGCATCGCCGTCGGCCTCGTCAACGGCCTCGTCACCACGCGGCTGCGGGTGCCGTCGTTCATCACGACCCTGGGGATGTTCCTGATCCTCGTCGGCGCCGTGTACCTGTGGTCCGACGGTGCCCCGAAGGGCGGCCTCTCCGAGGAGTTCCGCCGGCTCGGCCGGTCGGGTTTCGAGGACGTGCCCGGGCTGGGCCGGATACCGTACGCCCTTCTCGTCCTGCTGGCGGTGGCCGCGGTGGCGCTGGTGCTGACCCGTTCGGACTTCGGCCGCACCCTGGTCGCCGTCGGCGGCAACCCGCGGACCGCCGAGCTCAGCGGCGTGCGCGTGTGGCGCGCCAAGACCACGGCGTTCGTCCTCAGCGGCCTCGCCGCCACGCTCGCGGCGATCCTCATCGGCGGGTACAGCGGAGTGTCGTTCCAGGCCGGTGCCGGCCTTGAGTTCGGCGCGATCACCGCGGCGGTCCTCGGCGGTGTCGCCCTGGGCGGGGGCCGCGGGTCGGTCGTCGGCGCGATGCTGGGCGCGCTGACCCTCGAGACGCTCTTCACGCTCATGAACTTCTACGGCGTCTCCGGCGCCCTCGAACCGACCGTCCAGGGCGCGATCATCCTGTTCGCCGTGGCGGCGGCGTCCTTCCGTTTCCCGTCCAGATAAAGGGGCTTCAGTGAGGCATTCCATGACGGTGCTGGCCGTGAGCACCTTACTGCTGCTGGCCGGCTGCGCCACCGACGAGCCCACCACCGGCGCATCGGGTTCGCCCTCCGCGGGCACTGGGCCGGGCACCGGTTCGGGCACCGGGGAGCAGTCGAAGTTCTTCGTGCGGGCCGACTACGACAAGCAGCTCGCCCTCCTGGACGTCGCGCCCACCGGACCGGCCGGCAAGCCCTGGGAGCAGGCTCTCGACCCGGCGATGGTGGAGACCGCGAAGTTCAAGAAGCCCGGACCGTACAAGATCTGCTTCTCCAACGCGGGGCTGAACAACCCCTGGCGCCAGGTCGGTTTCAAGACCATGCAGGCCGAGGTCGACACGCACCGCGGCCGGATCTCCGAGTTCGTCCACGTCGATGCCGAAGGCAAGGACCAGAAGCAGATCGCCGACATCAACGACCTGCTCGGCAAGGGCTGCCACGCTCTCATCGTCTCGCCGAACACCACTGCGACGCTCACCCCGGCCGTGGAGGCCGCCTGTGAGAAGGGCCTGCCGGTCATCGTCTTCGACCGAGGCGTCGACACGACCTGCCCGGTGACGTTCATCAACCCGATCGGCGGCTACGGATTCGGCCATGTCGCGGCGGAGTTCGTCACCCAGAAGATGAAGCGGGGTGGCAAGGTGCTCGCGCTGCGCATCCTGCCCGGCGTCGACGTGCTGGAGACCCGTTGGTCCGCGGCGAAGGTCGCCTTCGACAAGGCGGGCGTCGACGTCGTCGGCGTCGAGTTCACCGACGGCGACCCGGCCAGGACGAAGAAGATCGTCAACGACTACATCCAGCGGTACGGCACGATCGACGGCGTCTGGATGGACGCCGGGGCGGTCGCGGGCGCGGCGGTCGAGGCGTTCGAGGACGCCGGCCGGCCCGTGCCGCCGATCAACGGCGAGGACCAGCTCGACTTCCTGAAGCTGTGGAAGGAGAAGAAGCTCACGGCGATCGCCCCGACCTACCCGACCTACCAGTGGCGCACCCCGATCATCGCCGCGCTGAAGATCCTCGACGGCGAGCGGGTGCCGAACCCGTGGAAGCTGCCACAGCCGACCATCACCCAGGACAACCTGGACGAGTACGTCGACCCCACCATGCCGCCCCTGCACTACGCGATGTGCGGCTGCACCGACCTGCCCGGATACCCGAAGCGCTGGAAGTAGTCCCGTGTACCCCATCGGTGTCAACCCGTGGGTCTGGGCCTCGCCGGTCGACGACGACGCGCTGGCCGAACTGGTGCCGCGCATCGCCGCGTTCGGGTTCGACGCGGTCGAGCTGCCGATCGAGCGACCCGGCGACTGGGACCCGGCCCGCACCCGGGACCTGCTGGCGGCGTACGGCCTGCGCGCGGCCGGCGTCTGCGCGGTCACCTCACCCGGACGTGACCTCGTGAACGCCCCGCCGGAGGTCGTCGCCTCCACCGTGGCGTACCTGAAATCGTGTGTGGACAGTGCGGTGGCCGTCGGCGCGCCCTGCGTCGGCGGCCCGGTCTACGCCGCGGTGGGGCGGACCTGGCGCATGTCACCGCCTGAGCGCGCGGCCTGCTACGCGGACGTCCGCCGCGCCCTGCGGCCAGTGGCCGACCATGCGGGGGAGCGGGGCGTGAGCATCGGCGTGGAGGCCCTCAACCGCTATGAGACGAGCGTCGTCAACACGGTCGAGCAGGCGGTGGAACTGATCGACGGCCTGCCCGCGAACGTCGGTCTCATGATCGACACCTATCACATGAACATCGAGGAGGCCGACCCCTGCGAGGCGCTCGTCACGGCCGGTCCGCACATCAAGCACGTCCAGGTCAGCGGCACCGACCGCGGCGCCCCGGGGGCCGACCACTTCGACTGGCCACGCTTCCTCGCCGGCCTGGCCACGACCGGCTACGGCGGCGCGGTGTGCATCGAGTCGTTCACCGCGCAGAACGAGGCCATCGCCACCGCGGCCTCGATCTGGCGGCCGCTCGCCCCGTCGCAGGACACCCTCGCCCGTGACGGGCTGTCCTACCTCCGAACCGTCCTGCGCGGATTGCCGCCGGAACTGTCCTAAGGAGAAAACGTGTTCACCCCTCTCATGGTACGAAGGCGGCTGCTGACCGCAGTCGCCACAGGCGGCCTGGCCGCGACCACCCTGGTGGCGTTCCCCGCACCCGCGTCCGCGGCCCCCCTCACCCTGCACGCCGCGCCGACCGGCACCGGCACCGACTGCTCCAGCGCCCAGCCGTGCTCACTGACGGCCGCGCAGACGGCGGTGCGCTCACTCAACGACAACATGTCGGACGACATCGTGGTGCAGTTGGCCGATGGTGTGTACCGGCTGGCCCAACCCTTACGCCTGACGGCCGAGGACTCGGGCTCGGGCGGCCACACGGTCGTGTGGCAGGCCGCCCCGTCGGCGCGCCCGGTGATCACCGGTGCACGTGCGGTCACCGGCTGGTCGGTGGCCGACGCGGGCAAGAACATCTGGAAGGCCGAGGTGCCCGCCGGCCTCGACACCCGGCAGCTCTATGTCGACGGCGCCGTCGCCACCCGGGCCCGCACACAGGTGAACAGGGCCGATTTCACGGCCTCCAGCGCCGGAATGAGGTTCTCGAGCGGTGCGCTGAGCTATCTGAACAACCTGGGCAACCAGAGCCGGATCGAGGTGGAGAGCGTCAACTCCTTCACCGACCGGTACTCGCCGGTGCAGAGCATCAGTTCGAACTTCATCACGATGCAGCAGCCGGCGTGGAACAACAACAACTTCGGCTACGACACCCTCATGCGGCCACACCGGGCCGGCCCGTTCTACCTGTCCAACGCGTACGAATTCCTGGACGCGCCCGGCGAGTGGTACCTCAACCCCACGACCAGATCCCTGTACTACATCCCCCTGGCCGGGCAGAACATGAGCACCGTCAGCGTGGAACTGCCCACGCTCCAGTCGCTGGTGAACCTCGGGGGCACGTACAGCGAGCCGGCGCACCACATCACGTTCAGCGGGATCACCTTCACCGGTACGAGCTGGCTGGGCCCCAGCAGCAACCAGGGTTACGCGGACCAGCAGACCGGCGCGTACATCTCCGGCAACTGGAACTGGCCGGGATTCGACTCCTGCCACAACGGCTGCACGCAGTTCGAGGCCGCCCGGCCGCACTGGCAGCAGATGCCGGCCGCCGTGCAGATATCCGCCGCCAACACCATCACCTTCAGCGACTCCCGGTTCGTGAACCTGGGCCAGACGGCCATCGGCATCGGCAACGACGCGAACGCACACGCCAGCGGCGTCGGCCTGGGCGCCGCCGACATCACGGTGACCCGGTCGGAGATCGCCCGGAGCTCAGCCGGCGGCATCCTCGTGGGCGGCGTGCGCGCCGACGCCCACCACCCCGGCGACCAGCGCATGGTCAACAGGGACATCACGATCAGCAACAACCGCATCCACGACCTCGGGGCGGACTACCGGGGCATCGTCTCCGTCCTGACCACGTACGTCACGGGCAGCACCGTCGCCCAGAACGAGGTCTACAACATGCCGTACTCCGGTATGTCGATCGGGTACGGCTGGGGCGCCAACGACGCGGGCGGCAGCACCCACTACGCAGGCCGTGGCCTGTACAACTACCAGCCGCGCTACACGACGCCGACCACCGCGTCCAACAACCGGCTCATCGGCAACTACATCCACGATGTCATGCAGCAGATGAACGACGGCGGCTGCATCTACACGCTCGGATGGAACCCGAGCGCCCAGATCAGCCGGAACTACTGCCTGCGGACCAACGGATACTTCGGGGTGTACTTCGATGAGGGCTCGAAGTACTACACGGCCACCAACAATGTCTTCGCGAACACCGGTACGTGGGCGACGGCCAACTACTGGGGTGGCGAGAACATGGGGAACTGGACCGTCACCAACAACTGGTCGACCAACGGCAGCACGAACATCACCAACGGGGACCGGGGCATCGTGGTCTCCGGCAATGTCACGGTCACCAACGGCAACTGGCCTTCCGGCGCCCAGGACGTGATGGCGTCCGCCGGACCGCAGGGCACCACCCCGCCGCCCACGGGTCAGCAGATCGTGGGTGCGCAGTCCGGCCGCTGCCTGACCGTCCCCGGCACCGCCAACGGCACCCCGACCCAACTCCAGGACTGTGCCGACGCGGCCGGCCAGACCTGGACCCAGACCGCCGGCAAGCAATTGACCGTCCCCGGCGGCAAGTGCCTCGACGCCAGCGGACGCGGCACCACCAACGGCACCCCGGTCATCGTCTGGGACTGCAACGGCCAGGACAACCAGCAGTGGAACGTCAACTCCAACGGCACCATCACCGGCGTCCACTCCGGACTCTGCCTCGACGCCAACGCCGGCGGCACCGCCAACGGCACCAGGATCATCCTCTGGTCCTGCAACGGCGGCACCAACCAGCAGTGGGCACTGCGATAGCGGAACCGACGCCTGTCCGCTCTTCGGGACAGAGCGGATGCCGACAGCGGGGCCCGAGTGGATTCGGGCCCCGCTGCGCCGCGGTGAATCCGCGGCGCAGCACCAGCAGTGTCGTCGTTCCAGTCGCCTCTGGGGCCCTTCTGATGGATCTCTCGTGGGAGAAGGGCCCTAACGCCGCAGCCAGGTCGGCTCGCCCGGCCCGCTGCGGCGCACCACCCACGCCTCGGTGATGTGGGTGAACATCGCCTCGGCCGCACCCTCGGGGTCGTGCGCGGCGATCCGCTCGTAGATACGCCGATGGCCGTGGTTGGACGCGACGCAGAAGGCGCGGCCGGTTCGGCCCGTGTAACGGGCGGAGTTGATGACCTGCCGCTCCAGCGAACGGACCACGGCACGCCCGATGCGGTTCCCCGACGCCTGCATGACGGTGTCGTGGAACGCCCGGTCCTCTTCGTGGTACGAAGCGGGGTCGTCGACCAGCTCATCCATCCGCTCCACCAGACCGCGCAGCCGGTCGGTCTCCTCGGCCTTCGCCAGGCGAGCGGCGACGTTGGCCATATCGGCCTCCAGCACACGGCGCGTTGCGACGAGGTGATCGAGGATGGCCAGGCTCTCGTCCTCGGCGATGGTCGCGCCGAGGACCAACTCGTCAAGCATGTTCCACATCGTCGGCGGGGTGACCATCGTGCCGGCGCCCTGGCGGACCTGCACCAGCCCCTTCTCCTGAAGGATCTTCACCGCCTCGCGGACCACGGTCCGACTGACCGAGAAGGTCGCGCAGAGCACGGGTTCGGGGGGTAGCGGCGAACCGGACGGATGGACTCCACGGACGATCCGCTGCACCAGCTCAGCCGTGACCGCGGCGGCAAGGTTCGCCGGGCGCCGGCTCCAGGCGGGGCCCTCGGAGGCCTCTGCGGATGACTGCGGTACTGCCGTCATGACACCCCCCGGGACCCGTGCCGTACCACGGATGCCCGCCCACTATACGGCATCCCTGTTGACGTCATACGTCATACGAGTTACATACGTCATACGAGTTGCGTTCCTCCTCAACCTCAATCGCCGGACAGCCGGCCACCTCAGGAGAGTGGGGCAGCAATGAAGCAGCGAACACCGTGGTCGGCGCCCCTGGTTGCCGGGCTTGTTGTCTTAGCCGGCTGCGGAAGCGCCTCCGACCCGGATTCGGCGTCCGGTGGTTCGAAGGACAGGCTCGTCGTCTGGGACTGGAAGTCCGGCGACGCCACAGCGTCCTCGTACGTCACGAAGGCCAAGGCCGACTTCGCCAAGCGGCATCCCGGCGTGACGGTCGAGTTCGTCGCGCAGCCGTTCGAGCAGTACTACACCCTGCTCGGGGCCGCCATCCAAGCCGGCAAGGGGCCGGACGTCATGCTCTTCAACGGCGGCGGGCAGATCCGTGACCGCGCGGACTCCCTTCTGCCGTTGGACGAGTACGTCCGTGACGACAGGAAGCGGCTCGCCGGGTGGGAGGCCTTCACCAAGGACAGCAAGACCTACGCCGCTCCGGTGACATTGCAGGGCCACCCGATCTACTACAACAAGTCGCTCTACCGGAAGGCAGGGCTGGACCCGGAGCAGCCGGCCACCAGCTGGGACGAGTTCCTCGCCGACTGCCGGACCCTCACCAGGGCGACCGGTGCCAGATGCTTCGCGCAGGGCAACAAGGAAGGCATCGGTATCCAGTTCTTCCTGTCCGGGCTCGGCTCGGGTGTCCTGTCGCCCACGGAGTACGACGACTGGATCGCCGGCGAACGAGACTGGTCCTCACCGGCGGTCAAGCGGGTCTTCTCGCTCTGGAAAGAGGCCAACGACAAAGGCCTGAACAACGACGGGGCGAACTCCACGGCGATGTTCAACGACGCGTTCGCGGTGTTCCAGTCCCACAAGGCCGCCCACGTCATCGGGTTGATGTCGGACATCGGACACTGGAAGGACTTCGCCGAATTCCTCGACGCCGACGATGTCGGCGTCATGAAGTCGCCCGTCGTCACGGCAGGTGCCACGCCGAGCCTTCCCTATGACGGCGGCATCGGGTACGCCGTCGCGAAGTGGACCAAGGACCCCGAGGTCGCCGCCGACCTGGTGCGCTCCCTGACCTCGACAGAGGCACTGGCGTCGTTCCACGCCGACGCGGGCGCCATCGCGGCCGACCGCACCGTGGACGTCTCGGGCGCCGGCCCAGCCGTCGCCACGATCGTGTCCGAGATCGACCGTGGCAGGCCCGCCCTGCATGTGGCCCTCCCGTCCAAGACCCTAGACCTGATGGGGCGACTGTCTCAGCAACTGCTGAGCGGATCGGTCACGGTCGACGCGGCGGTCAAGCAGCTGGCGGCGTCCGACCAGGCGGGCTGAGGCCATGTCACCCGATGGGTCGGCGGGCGCCGCCGCTGAAGCACGGCGGACCGACGGGGCGCGAGCGGGCGAGGCGGTAGGTGGCCGTGGCCCCGTGTCGAAGTCTCCGCGAGTCCGCAACGGCCGGCGCGCCGATCGCCTCGCCCCCTACGTCCTGGTCGCTCCCGCTGTCCTGATCATCGCGGTGCTCAGGCTCTGGCCACTGGGACTGGGTGTCAACTTCTCCTTCACCGGCGACGGCGAACACAACGGTGCCACGGTGGGGTTCGGCAACTATGCGGAGCTCATCGACGACCCGCTGTTCCACACCGCGCTGCGCAACGTCGGACTGCTGGTGCTGCTGCTGCCGGTCGCGGTCGCGATCCCGGGACTGCTCGCCACCTTCATCTATCTGCGGGTGCCAGGACACCGGTTCTTCCGGAGCGTCTACTTCTTCCCGGCTGTGCTCTCACCGGTGATCGTCGGAGCGATCTTCAACCTGCTCCTGGCCTTCGACGGTCCGCTGAACGCCGTGCTCGGCGGCTCGGGGCTCGGCCCGGTGGACTGGCTCGGCGATCCCGACGTAGCCATGTTCACCGTCGTCGGCGTGCACATCTGGGCGACGTCGGGGATGGCGCTGGTGGTGTTCCTGGCCGGGTTCTCGACCCTGGACCCCGCGCTCCTGGACGCAGCACGGGTCGACGGTGCCTCGCTCGCGCGGATGATCTGGCACGTCATCGTCCCGGGTCTGTCCCGCACCCTCCAGTTCGTCGTCGTCACCACGATGATCGGGATGCTGACCTCGATGTTCGGACTGCTCTACGTCATGACCAGTGGTGGCCCGGAAGGGTCGACCTACCTGCCGGAGTACTACATCTGGGTCCAACAGGGGCAGATGAGCCGTCCGGCGCTCGCGTCGGCCGCGTCCACCCTCCTCTTCCTCATCATGCTGGTCGTGGGCCTGCTGCAGGTCGGCCTGTTGCGCCGGGCGGGGAGGGAGGACTGATGACCCGCCTGGGACCGAGCAGATGGCTGGTCGCCGTGCCGATGGCGCTCCTCGCCCTGGCCACGGTCTACCCGCTGCTGTTCACCGCCAACGTCGCCATGAAGACCCGCCGGGAGTACGTCCTCGACCGGTTCTCCCTGGCAAGCACCCTCAGGTGGGACAACCTCGGCACCGCGTGGAACAGCGACGGCATGGGGCGGTACTTCCTCAACTCCGTGATCGTGGTGACCTGCGCCGTGGCGCTGTTGCTGCTCATCGGGTCCATGGCCGGGTTCGCCCTGGCCCAGGTGCGGTTCCGCGGCTCGTCCGCGCTGGCTCTGGTCTGCCTCGCGGCACTGTTCATCCCGTTTCAGGTGATCATGGTGCCGCTGGCCAGGATCATGGCCGACGGCGGTCTCATCGACACCTATCCGGGGCTGGTCCTCGCCTATGTCGCCCAGTTCCTGCCGTTCACCGTCTTCTTGCTGACGAGCTACTACCGGGCGGTGCCCACCGAGCTCGTCGACGCCGCACGGATCGACGGCAACACCCTGTACGGCGTCTACCGGCGGATCATGCTGCCGATGGGTGCCCCGGCACTGCTGTCGGTGGGCATCCTCGACGCGCTGTTCTGCTGGAACGACGTGCTCATCTCGCTGCTGATGATGCCGTCGGCCGACCATCGCACCCTGATGGTGGGCATCACCGCACTGCGCGGCCAGTACTCCGCCGACATCCCCACCTTCGCGGCCGGTGTCCTGATCGCCGGGCTACCGGTGCTGGTGACCTACCTGTTCCTGCAGCGCCAGATCACCGACGGCGTGACGGCCGGCGCGACGAAGGGATGACGCATGCGCATCACCGGGTACAGAACCCTGACGACGGCACAGCGATGGGGCCGACCTGTCGGTGACGCCAACGGCGTCTACGCCGACGGCGTCGTGCCGGTGCCGGTCGTCATCGTCGAGACCGATGAGGGGATCACCGGAGTCGGCCTGGGACCGCACGTGGAAGCCGAGGCCATCTTCGCCGCCATCGACGGCCAGGACCCGCGCGCGGTGAGCGCCCTCTACGACCGCATGCTGCGGCACACCTTCAAACCCGGGCATGCCGGCGTGGTGTTCGGCACGATCGGCGCGTTCGACACGGCGCTGTGGGACATCAAGGCACAGGCCGTGGGTGAGCCGCTGTGGCGGTTGCTCGGCGGCAACGACCGGATGGTCCCCGCCTACGCCTCCGGCCTGGACATCTCCCTCACCGACGACGAGCTCGTCGCCGCCTACCAGGTCTATGCCGAACGAGGACTGAGGGCGGCGAAGCTCAAGGGCGGCCTGGACATCGAGCGTGACCGGCACCGGCTGACGCTCGTACGCGAGGTGTTGACCGAGGCCGCGCACGGCACCCGGCCAGGGCTCATGCTGGACGCGAACGAGTCCTGGAGCCGCAAGCAGGCGGTACGTCATGTCGGGGAGCTGGAACGCACACTCGACCTGACCTGGGTCGAGGAGCCGGTCCGGCGCTGGGACGCCGACGGCCTGGCCGCTGTCAGCCGTGGCGTACGGACAGCGGTCGCCAGTGGGGAGAACCTCACCGGCCTCGAACAGTTCCGCCCGCTGATCGCGGCGGGAGGCGTCGACATCGTCCAGACGGCCGCGGTCTGGGGAGTCACCCACTTCCTGCGTGTCGCCGCGCTGGCGCACGCCCACGACCTGCCGGTCAGCCCGATCGGCAACACGCCTGTCGGGCTGCTGCACGCCGCGACGTCCGTGCCCAACCACCTCGTCAGCGAACTGCAGGGCCTGCGGCCGCCGGTCGGCGTCGCGATGGACCTGCAGGTCGAGAACGGCGCCTTCGTGCTCGGCGACACACCGGGCCTCGGCATCCGGATCGACGAGACGGTGATGACCGCGGACCGACAGCGAACGACCCACGGGTCCGGCGGACCGCACATCCGGCCGGAACAGGCCGGTCGGCGGCTGCTCGCGGTCGCTCCTGGACCATGCGGAGCCACCGCGGAAGGGACGTTCGACACGATGAGGATGGAGGATCGATGAAGGCGGTTGTCCACCGCGGGGCCCGCCCCCCGCGGACCGAGAACCGGGTCGCCGGGACGCCGGCCCCGGGGAAGGAGTGGCGCGACGCCGTAGCACCGGGCCGCATCGCCACCGACGCCACCGAGGCGTCACGCACGGGCCTCCGGCGCGACCGGGCGAGGCGATTATGAGCCGCCGGGCATCACCGGCCGGCCGCACCCGCGTCGATCGTGCGTACGAACCCGAGGGGGGCGGCGTGCGCGGCACCCGGGACGGCCCGGTCCGAGGCACCGTGTACGGGCTCGTGATGCGAGCCGACCGGGCCGACGAGTCGAGCCTGGTCGTCGCCGCACAGGCCGGCGATCCGCGAGCGCTCGACGACCTGGCCGCGACCTACCTGCCGCTGGTGTACGCGATCGTGCGCAGGGCACTGGGCGAACTCGCGGACGTCGACGACGTGGTGCAGGAGACGATGCTGCGGGCGCTTCACGAGCTGCGCACGTTGCGCGCCCCGGAGTGTTTCCGGCCCTGGCTGGCCACGATCGCGACACGGCAGATCAGCACGTGTCTGCACCGGCGGCAGGCGGACGCCGAACGGACGGCCCCCCTCGACGAGATGACCGACCCGCCGGACGCCGACGCCGAGAACCTGGCCCTGATCCACATCGAGCTGTCCGGTCATCGCCGAGAGACCGTACGCGCCAGTCGATGGCTCGACCCGGACGCCAGGGCGCTGCTGTCGTTGTGGTGGCTGGAGGCCGCGGGCCGGCTGACGAGAGCGGACCTCGCGGCGGCGCTCGGAACGAGCGTGGCCCACGCGGGTGTGCGCGTCCAGCGGATGCGCAACCAGCTGGAGCTGAGCCGGGCACTCGTCGCCGCCCTGGAGGCCGACCCCCGGTGCCCACGGCTGACCGCCGCGCTGGTGGGCTGGGACGGCGTACCGAGCGCGCTGTGGCGCAAGCGCATCACGCGGCACACCCGGTCCTGCGCGGACTGCGGCCGGGCCGCCGACGAACTGGTGCCCCTCGAACGGCTGATCGTCGCCCTGGCACTGCTCCCCGCCCCGTCGGCGCGGCCGGCCGCGGTGGTGTCCAGATCATCGCGTTCGGCGACGGCGCCGTATTTTTCGGCACTACGACGACTGAGACTGTTCAAGCCGGCCGCCGATAACGAGAACTGCCGTGAGGCACGCGCGTCCGTCACTCCAATTCGCCTCCTGAAAACGTTATGAGGGGTGGCCGTTAATAGTCCCGCTTTCTTCGATTGGTCGCACGACGGCTCAGGCCGATGTAAATTGACGATTCCCTCTTGAATGGACCATGACAATCTGCCAATCTTCTAGTCGTCGACGCGTGATGTTCCCCTTCATGGCCTGTGAAAGCGAGAGCCGGAATCGATCTATGAATTACCGGCGCCGACACGGTGAGGTGGCTTCGGGTGAAGCCGGGGAGAGAGGCTTTCCAGGCGCCACGGCAGCGGCATGACGCTGACATGCCCGCTGCGCGAGCGATCTGGGAGGGGGCCGGCGCGGAGAGGGCAATCTCCGCGCCGGCGCGCCCGGCTGCCGGCCGGCGTCGACGCATTCCGCACAGCGCAGATGTGACCACACCGCCCACCGGGAAGGCACGACCATGCCGCACACCCCTCTCAGGCGCCACGTCGCCCGGGCGCTCGCCTGCGTCCTGACGGTCAGCGCGCTCGCGGTCGTCGAGCACCAGAGCGCCTCGTCGGCCGTCGCCGACACCTCCCAGTTCCGCGGCGTCAACTGGGCCCGGCTCGGCGACAACTTCCACGGTGGACCGCTGGTCCTGCACGGATTGAGCGCATCGGACAGCTATCAGACGGTCGTGGCGAAGGCCAATGCCGTCTACACCGGCTTCGAGAGGAACCTCGGCGCCAACACCGTTCGGCTCCCGATCAACACCTATACCGTCGGGACGAGTTGGTGGAACGCGTACACGGGCGCGATAGACGCGGCCACCGCGAAGGGATTCAAGGTCGTCCTCTCCTACTGGGACGACGGGGTGGCCGCCCGCGACGGCCGCATCGTCAACCAGGGCGCCTTCGACACCATGTGGAACACCGTGCTGGCCCGGTACGGCACCAACAGCCTCGTCCACTTCGAGCCGATGAACGAACCGGGCGGGCACAGCGCCGGCGAGTGGGCGAACGTGGTGAGCAACTGGATCAGCAGCCGCCCGTCGATTCCCCGGAACCGCGTCTTCGTCAGCGGCGCCGGCCTGAACACCGACATCAAGTCCATGTGCGCCGACCGCCGCCTCGACGGCACGTTCCTGTCGCTGCACCACTACACGTTCTTCAGCGGCGCGAAAACCTACGACCAGTGGGTGGCGTACCTGCGGAACGCGATCGGCTCCTGCGCCGACCGCACGGTCGTGGACGAGTTCGGCGCTCCGATGGACACCGGGCTCAATTACCACGACGCCGGCAGCACCGACAACTTCGTGCGCTATTTCCGGGCCACCGCCACGGTGCTCCGGGAACTGCGGATCGGCTCCGTCTACTGGCCCGGACTGGGCGGGAAGATACGCGCCGGCCAGGAGGATGACTGGTATGCCATGCAGAAACTGCACGGCACCGGCACCGACCTCACGCTCAGCACCCCCAGCGCCAGCGGCCGCGAACGCCTCCGGTACGGCTGGGGCCTGGACGGCGACACCCCGGCCCCGACGAGCCTGCTGCGCAACGTCGGCACCGGGCGCTGCCTGGACATCCCCGGCGAGACCATGGCGAACGTCCAGGTCCAGGTGGACACCTGCGCCGGCACGGCCGGTCGGCAGTGGACCGTGACGGCCGGCGGACAGATCACCGCGCTCGGGGGCCAGAAGTGCCTGGACGCGTACGGCAGCGGGACGACGAACGGCACCGTGGTCGGCACGTGGGCGTGCAACGGCGGCGACAACCAGCGCTGGACGGTGGGCGCCGACGGCACCGTCCGCAACGTGCACTCCGGCCTCTGCCTCGACGTGCACACCGCCACCTCCAAGGTGCAGCTGTGGGCGTGCTGGGGCGGCGACAACCAGCGATGGCAGATCCAGAGCGCAGACGCACACCACTGACGTGTGACGCGACGCCCGGCTCGGCAGACACGGTGGACCCCCGTCAGTGACCCGCTCCAGTCCGTGAAGGGAGTACGACATGTCCGAGGTGACACGCAGACGGTTCCTCGCCACCGGGGCGGCGGCTGGAGCAGGGATCGTGTCGGGTGGGTGGACGGCCGTGGCCAGGGCCGACTCGGCCGCGCCACCGGAGGTCCTGGCCGCCGACGACCTCGCCCTGTGGTACGACAGGCCGGCCGGCACGGACTGGCTGCGGGCACTGCCGATCGGCAACGGGCGCCTCGGCGCGATGGTGTTCGGAAACGTCGACACCGAACGGCTGCAGCTCAACGAGGACACCGTCTGGGCCGGCGGTCCGTACGACTCCGCCAACACCCGCGGCGCGGCCAACATCGCGGAGATCCGACGGCGGGTCTTCGCGGACCAGTGGGGCCCCGCGCAGGACCTGATCAATCAGACGATGCTCGGCAACCCCGCCGGTCAGCTCGCCTACCAGCCGGTCGGCGACCTGCGGCTCTCCCTCGGCAGCGCCACCGGCGCGACGCAGTACCGCCGGACGCTCGACCTCACCACCGCGACAGCTTCCACGACCTACGTACAGGGCGGTGTGCGGTACCAGCGCGAGGTGTTCGCCAGCGCACCCGACCAGGTGATCGTGGTCCGGCTGACCGCCGACCGCGCCAACTCCCTCTCCTTCACCGCCACGTTCGACAGCCCGCAACGGACCACGGTGTCCAGCCCGGACGGGGCGACGATCGCCCTCGACGGCATCTCCGCGACCATGGAGGGCATCGCCGGACGGGTCCGTTTCCTCGCCCTGGCCCACGCCACCGTGACGGGCGGCACGGTCAGCAGCTCGGGCGGCACGATGCGGGTCTCCGGCGCGACCAGCGTGACGGTGCTGGTGTCGATCGGCTCCAGCTACGTCGACTTCCGCAAGGTCGACGGCGACTACCAGGGGATCGCGCGCGGCCGCCTCACCGCTGCCCGCGGCATCGGCGTCGACGGACTGCGCAGCCGTCATCTCGCCGACTACCAGGCACTGTTCAACCGGGTGTCGATCGATCTGGGACGTACGGCGGCGGCCGACCAGCCGACCGACGTACGGATCGCCCAGCACGCGCAGGTGAACGACCCGCAGTTCTCCGCCCTGTTGTTCCAGTTCGGCCGGTACCTGCTCATCTCGTCCTCCCGGCCGGGCACCCAGCCGGCGAACCTTCAGGGCATCTGGAACGACCAGATGGCTCCGTCCTGGGACTCGAAGTTCACCATCAACGCCAACCTGCCGATGAACTACTGGCCCGCCGACACCACGAACCTGTCCGAATGCTTCCTCCCGGTCTTCGACATGATCGACGACCTGACCGTGACCGGCGCCCGGGTGGCCCAGGCGCAGTACGGCGCCGGCGGCTGGGTGACACATCACAACACCGACGCGTGGCGGGGCGCCTCGGTCGTCGACGGAGCGCAGTGGGGGATGTGGCAGACCGGTGGCGCCTGGCTGGCCACCCTGATCTGGGACCACTACCTGTTCACCGGGGACATCGACTTCCTCCGCTCCCGCTATCCGGCCATGAAGGGCGCCGCCCAGTTCTTCCTCGACACCCTGGTCGTCCATCCGACGCTCGGGCACCTGGTCACCAACCCGTCGAACTCTCCGGAGCTCCCTCACCACGCGAACGTCACCGTCTGCGCGGGCCCCACCATGGACAACCAGATCCTGCGCGACCTCTTCAACGGCGTCGCCCGCGCCGGCGAGGTCCTGGGCGTGGACGCCGGCTTCCGCGCTCAGGTGCTGGCGGCCCGGGACCGGCTGGCGCCGATGCGGGTCGGCTCCCGGGGCAATGTCCAGGAGTGGCTGGCCGACTGGGTGGAGACCGAGCGAACGCACCGGCACGTCTCCCACCTCTACGGTCTGCACCCCAGCAACCAGATCACCAAGCGCGGGACACCCCAGTTGCACGAGGCCGCGCGGCGGACGCTGGAGCTGCGCGGCGACGACGGGACGGGGTGGTCGCTCGCGTGGAAGATCAACTTCTGGGCCCGGCTGGAGGACGGAGCCCGAGCCCACAAGCTGGTCCGGGACCTGGTGCGCACGGACCGGCTCGCGCCCAACATGTTCGACCTGCACCCGCCGTTCCAGATCGACGGCAACTTCGGCGCCACCTCGGGCATTGCGGAGATGCTGGCGCAGAGCCACAACGGCGAACTGCACGTGCTGCCCGCCCTGCCGGCCGCCTGGCCCACCGGGCGCGTGAGCGGACTGCGCGGCCGCGGCGGATACACCGTCGGCGCCGAGTGGAGCAGCGGCCGGACCGAGTTCGTCGTCACACCCGACCGCACCGGTGCCGTCCGGGTACGCGGCCAGGTCTTCACCGGCGACTTCACACTGAAGGACGAGGCGAGCGGCGAGACCGTCCAGTCGAGGCGACTGGAGGCCGATCTCATCGAGTTCACCGGTCAGGCCGGCCGCACCTACCGCGCGTCCGCACTCAGATCGGGGTCGCCGGTGGAGGCCGGCGTGGCCTATCGGCTGGTGGCCCAGCACAGCGGCAAGGCCGCCGACATCGACGGGGCGTCCACGGCTGCCGGTGCGCGGCTGATCCAGTGGCAGATCACTGCCGGTCTCAACCAGCACTTCGAGTTCCTGCCCTCCGACGGCGGGCACTACAAGATCCGGGTGGGGCACAGTGGTCTGGTCCTGCACGCGGCCGGTAGCGGCAGCGGCGCCGACATCACCCAGCAGCCGGACACCGACGCCGCCGGCCAGCAGTGGCGGATCGTCGAGCACGGCGGTGGCGTGATCAGTCTGGTCAACCGGCAGAGCGGCCTCGCCCTGGACGTGTGGGAGGCCTCCACCGCCGACGGAGCCCGCATCTCCCAGTGGGCAGCCACGGGTAGCACCAACCAGCGATTCCGGCTCCAGCGCATCCAGCCCCTGGGCGAACTGCGGTCCGACCGACCGAGGAGAGCCATGTCGCCGAGCACCGAGTGAGCCGCATGATGCCGGTCCACAGATCGTTTCCCGGGCGAGCCGGCCTTGCGCCATTGCTCATATGCTGAGTGTGGTGGTGCCGAGGAGCTGCCGGCCGCCTGGCGACGAGCGGCGATGGATTTCGGTGAGCACCCCGAGTGAACTCGACAGCTCGAACGTGAAGCACGACCCGTGCGTCGCGCGGAACCCGTCGACGACCTGCCGGAACAGAGCAGCGTAGCCCGCCCGCCACGGATCGAGCCGATACCGGCACATCGTCACCGGATCGAACTCCGCCAACATGCTCGGCAAGGACGCCCCCGACCACACGCGGCTGCGCCGGATCACCAACCGCTGGTTCACGCCCAAGGCCGTCGAGGAGTGGTCCAAGGTGATGCGCGCCCGCGTGGAGACCGTGCTCGACGAGGTTCGCCTCCGGCCTGGACGAGGGCGCCCGGCTGCGCGCGGGCGGAGGCCGGGCCCTGGCCGAGACCGGCGGCAGCTACCTGCGGCCCACCGTGTTCGACCGGGTCGACCCCGGCATGCGGCTGGCCCGCGAGGAGATCTTCGGCCCCGTCCTGTCCGTCCTCACCTTCGACGACCTCGACGAGGCGGTCCAGCTGGCCAACGACACCGAGTACGGCCTCGCCGCCGGCCTGTGGACCTCCGGCCTGTCAACCGCCCACCAGGTCTCCCGCGCGCTGAAGGCCGGAACCGTCTGGGTCAACTGCAATGGACTTGGGCCTACCCGTGTGGTCCGAAGTGGCAGACCGACCCGCGTGGGGCTCTGGCGCTCTGCCGTGTCGCCGCCGACGCCCGCCCCGCTGATCCGACCCCGTGGGTGGCTGCGCTTGCGGCGCTGCGGCTCCTGGGACGGCCGAGTTCCGAACTTTCCCCCGTCTGGCGAGATACGCGCGCGTGACCCATGGCACCGGGAGGCGCACCTGCAGATCCTCGGCCACCTCTCCCCGGAGGAGCAGGGCAGCCAGACCGAGCTGCGGGACTTCCTCGACGAGGTCATCGCGGTCATGCCGTGGGACGCGCCGACGGCGTGCCTGCCCCTGACGGCGGCTGTGCGGCAGTACCACCGCGAAAGGAGCGGCGGAGGAATCCAGGCGCTGGGGGTGAACCGGTACTGGTTACAGCCGCACACCGCACGGCTGCTGGACCAGGGCATGGACTACTGGCTGCAACCGGGGCACCCGCGTCACGCGGCCGCCGTCGCGGACCTGGGAATCCTCGCCTACGCCCTGATCCGGGCGGGCCGCAGCCGTGATGCCGGCCCGGGTCATCGGCCCCACTCCGCCGACCGGCGGTGCGAAGGAGCCGGCGACCTGGTCTACGTCCGGGTGGACGTCCCCGAGGATGCCCTCGACGGTCCGGGTGATGCCCACGGACAGGACGGTGGCGCCCGGCTTGATCCAGTCGGGCCCGACGAGGTGGGCCACGCCGGCCGCGGCCACCACCACGTCGGCGACGCGGGCGTGGGCGGCGGTGTCCTGGGTGGCCTCGTGGCACAGGGTCACCGTGGCGTGCTCGGTGCTGCGGGTCAGCATCAGGCCCAGCGGACGGCCCACCGTGATGCCGCAGGCGATGACGCAGAACTGCTGCCCGTGCAATGGCCATGGGAACTCCAGCGCAGAGGGGAGACGAGCGCTGGAGCGAGAATCTATCCATATGGATAACTTGTCAATAGGATAGATTGGCCCTTCGGGGAGCGGCCGGACAGAGGGAGGGCGAGTGACTGCCGAGGCGGAAAAGGGCGGAGACGCCGGCCAGGAGGCCCGGCCCGGTTATGGCGAGGGGCGGGGGGCTCTCCTGGAGGCGGCGGTCAGGGTGGTGGTCCGTGGTGGCCTGCGAAAGCTGACGTATCGTGCGGTCGCAGCGGAAGCCGGTGTCACGCACGGGCTGGTCGCCCACCACTTCGGTTCGCGCGACACGCTGCTCGAAGAGGCGCTGCGGTGGTGCGTCGCCCGCAGCGTCGAGACGTCCTCGCTGGTACCCGCCAGTGGAAGGCTGGAGGATTTCGCCGCGACCCTGGCCGACTTCGTCGCGGCCGACCCCGACCTCCAGATTTTCCAGTACGAGCTGAAGCTCGAATCCAGCCGGCGGCCAGAACTGCGCCGCCACGTCGACCTGCTCTACGACGCCTACCGTAATGCTGTCCGCGAGGCGCTGGCCTGCCTCGACGTGTCACAGGAGATGACGGGAATCGTTTTCGCGGCCCTGGACGGCCTGGTCTTTCACCAGGTCACGTCCGGCGCACCGGACCGCATCGAAGAGAGTGTCGCCGCCTTGCGACGACTCCTCGCGGCCCATCGCGCGCAGGCGTCACCGCAGGCGTCCGGCGGTACATCGAACGAGCCGAACCTCTCTCACACTCCAGCGTGATCGGTCTCCGACGGCGGCCACACCTCGCCCCACCTGCGGCGGGCCGCGATGGAGGACGAGGGCGGCCGAGGCCTGTTCCTGGTCGCGCAACTCACGCAGCAGTGGGGAACCCGGTACACGCCAACGGGTAAGACCATCTGGACCGAGGTGTCGCCGCGATCCGGGCTCCTCCCTTCGGGACTGCCGCGGCTCAGGCCTTACGGCGGCCGCTGCGGCGTGGCGCCGGGGCGGCACCGCCCAACAGATCCTGACGGCGCTTCTCGCCGTTCTCCTCCACCTGCAGCACCACCCGGCGCAGTCCCTCGGCGACGGTCTGGCAGTCCGTGTCGCTGAGCTGCCCGGTGACGAAGGCCTCCTCCTCGTTGAACGCCGGAAAGAGGCGCTGCATCAGCTCCTGCCCTTCGTCGGTCAGGCTCAGGAGCACCAGCCTGCCGTCGGTGGGATGGTCTGCTCGTTGCACAAGCCCTCGCCTTTCCAACGTCCGGGCAACCCCTGTGAGCGTGCCCTTGGAGATCCCGGCTTCTTCGGCCACGTGCCGCGTCTCCGACTCGCCCCAGATCCAGATGACCCAGAGCACCACGAAGGCGGTCCAGGTCAGGTCGACGCCGCGCAGCACGGAGTTCTCCAGGTGCTGCCGCACCGCCGAGGCGGCGCGATAGATGTTGGCGACAACGGCCATCTGCTCATGCCGGACGGGGATACCGCCGAGCCGGGCCGCTGCCAGTTTCTCGGCTTCGGTGATGGATCGATGGCCGGGCACGTGCACGCTCCTTCGGGCCGCCTGAGAAGCCGTGAGACATGGGAATTGTTCGGATCCAAATTATACGGTGCCTCATTGCCCTCGGTCTCATGGGGTCGGCCCCTCCGGGCTCGGGCGCTGCGTTCTCGCACTACGCGGACAGCTTCCTCTGTGCTCGGACCTGCTGCGGACCTACCTCAACCTGGCCCACTCCCATGGCCAGAAGCGAGCCAAACACAGTGCGGACTTCGGTACAGCCGACCGTTGTTGGTTTTGACCTCGTGGTTGAGTTCCTTCACAGCCGGGATGTCGATCGGCTCCGGCAAGAGCGACGCCACCGACTTGTCCAGTCCCCGCCGACTTGTCCAGTCCGGGTCGATCGCCGCCAGCTGCTTGGCGCGCTCCGCCGCCCGCTCTTGGTCCTTCCCGAGGCCCACCTTCCGGGGAAGGACGGACGTCTCGAGGCCGACCTCGGCAAGCTGGAGTCCAACCATCGGCCCTCGGTATCCACGCGGACGCCCGCCTCGCCCTGTCGGCGCTCCTCGAAAGCGTGCCCGCACGGCGGGACTCGACGGCCGCCGACCGCGTACGGACCGTGCTCGACCTCGTCCGCGAGCGCGTCGACCTCCAGGAACTCGCCCTGGAACAGCGGGTGCCGGCCGCTGTCCTCGGCCGAAGCCGGCTCGCCGCGGCCGGACATGACGGTGGGGCGGCACCAGGCCGCCCCACCGAACCCCCGTTGCCCGATCGGCTCGCTCAGCGCAGGAACGCGCCGAAGCGGGCGCCCGTGGCGGGCGCCGAGAGGTCGTCGGCGCCGAACGCGAGGGACGACGTGGCCGTGAGACCGGTCGCCGTGCCGCGCAGCACCCAGACCGCGCCGTTCCAGCTGTTCTCGGCCAGGGAACCGGCCGCGAGGTCGGCGTGGCCGTCACCGTCGACGTCCAGCAGCGCGCTGCTCGCGCCGAACTGGTCGTCGTTCTCGGCGACTCCGGGTACCCCGGCGGTGTCCTGGTGGAAGGTCTGCGTACCGGCGCCCGTGACACCGGAGGCACTGCCGGGGACCAGGGCGACGGACCCGGCGTCGGTGATGTCGCCGATGTCCTCGCCCGGGATGCCGAGCGCGATGTCGCCGAAGCCGTCACCGTTGACGTCCGCCACCGAGACCGTGGAGCCGATCCCGTCGCCCTCCTCCTCCACGCCGGGGAAGCCGGGCAGGTCCTGGTCGAAGGTCTGTACGCGCTCCTCGGACAGGCCGGAGGCCGACCCGAACGCGATCTGGACCTTGCCGCCGTTCCAGTAGTTGCCCACAACGACGTCGTCGAACCCGTCGTTGTTCACGTCCCCGATGCCGGTGCCCGTACCGGTCGCCGTGCCGTCCGCGGGGACCCAGCCGCTGGTGAAGCCCGTGCTGCCACCGCCGAGGAACAGACGGTTGCCCCACTGGCCGTCGCCCGCGTACTTCCAGGCCACGATGTCGTCCTTGCCGTCGCCGTTGACGTCGCCGGTCCGGGTGGAGCGGATGGGCCCGCTGATCGAGTCGCCGTCCTCCTGGCAGCCGCCGTTGGTGGCGCAGGACGCGTCGCCTGCGTCGTAGCCCCACCAGTCGGCCTTGTCCAGCAGCGGCAGGGTGGCGGTGGGCTGTCCGGCACGAGTGACCGGGCCCTTCCACACGGTGGCGTCGCCGCTCGCCGGGTCGTCGCCCGCGCCGGACAGGTAGGAGAACAGGGCGAGGTCCGTCTTGCCGTCGCCGTCGAAGTCGCCGGTCGTGGGGGACTGCCCGTACCCGGGTATGGCCGTGCCGCCGGTGAGTCCGGAGGCGGAGCCCCAGAGGATGACGGAGCCGGGACTGCCGCCCGAGATCACCAGGTCGCTGAAGCCGTCGCCGTCCAGGTCGCCCTTGGCGAAGTTGGTCCCGAAGCGCTGGTTCGCGGTGGCGGAGCCGGGAACGCCGCTGGTGGAGCGGCTGATGAGCTTCTTGTCGGCGGGGGAGACCCCATTGGCGGAGCCGTACATGACGGCCACGTAGCCCGCCTTGGCCTTACTGGAGATCGTGGCGTCCGGAGCCGACACGACCAGGTCGGCGTATCCGTCGCCGTTGAAGTCGTCCTGCGTGTCCGCGGACCCGGTGGCCGCCAGCGCCGGGCCCCCGGTGAGAGCCATGGCGCCGAATCCTCCGGCGAGCAGCACCGCGGCTGCCAGGGGTGCGGTGAGCGCGGTACGGGTTCGGCGGTGTGCTCGGGACATACGTGAGCCTTTCGAGTCGGTCGGTTCTGTACGCGGAAGGCCGCGTTCAGTGGGTACGACTCGAGCCGGGCGATCCCGGTTGTACGTCCCAATGTCATGGATTCGTAACCGAGGAGACAGGTGTGGTGCTGAACTCCCTTGTTGGCACAGGGAATTCAGCGCCTGTGACCGTCGGTCCAGCAGTCGCCTCGACCCACTCGGGGTGGTCGATGAGCGGGTTCTGATGAGGACTCATGCCTCGAGTTCCTCGATGGGAGCAGCGGAACTGGCGAGGGCGTCGATTGCCTCCTCGTACCGTCCCACCTCAGTCGGACGCGGAGGAGCTGCTCGCCGGCATCCGGGCCGTCGCCGCCGGGGACGCGGTGAACGCGCCGGCGCTGACTCGGCGGCTGCGCGACGCGTTCGCCGACCGGCTCGGCGATGACCTCTGCGGACCCGTGCGGGAGGGTCCCCGGCTGGACTCCCTGACCGGCCGCGAGCGCGAGATCGCCGATCCGCTCCGCGTGCATGTGTCCCAGCCCCGCGTACACCTTCATGGGCTGCGGTACCGGGTAGTCGCAGGTTTGGGTGTTGCTGGGAATGGGCTTGCCGTTGCTGCACTGTTGCAGCAGCCGGCCTTCGGTTCGGCGACCTCGGCGACCTCGGCGCCGAAGCGTTTGGCGACCTCGGCGACGGCAGCGGCCCGGTCACACAGCGGGCCGGATTCGTCGTGGCGCAAGGTAGTTCGATCGGAGCCTGCACCACCAGTGTCGCCAGCGGTTCGGCGGCGGCGGTGCCGTCGGTGAGGCGCAGCCGGATTCCGGACTTGTCGGTCTCTCCGCCGCGGCCATCGCTCAACTTCGACGGTATTTCCGTCGCCATCCCTTGCGGACGCTTGACACCGGGCTTGGGTCCGGTCATGCGGTGGTGACCTGCCCGTCGACGACTTGCACGGGCACCTTGATCAGGGGTTTTGTTGCCGGCCCGCCGGTGACTCGGCCGTTGCCGTCGAAGGTGGAGCTGTGGCATGGGCAGCGGAAGCCGGAGCCTGTGGGCGTGATGGGGCAGCCCTGGTGTGTGCAGGTGGCGAGGAATGCCATGAAGGTGTCGGTCGAGGGGCGTAACAGGTATGCGGCGGAACCGTTCGGTGTGGTGAAGCTCGTCGACGAACCGACGGCGACGGCGGAGACCGCAGCGATCACTGTCGGGGAGTTCGTCCCTGGGTCTGTTGGCCGGCTTGGTTTCGGGTTGGTGGTGGTGCGCCGGGTAAGAGCGATGACGCCGCCGCCGAGGACAGTGGTCGTCGCGGTGATCAGGCCGCCCCAGAGCAGGATGCGTCGCTTGACGTCGTCTGGGGTGGAGTTCGGCTGGCGACGACGGCGTATCGCGGCGCGCAGGCGGGCCGTCGTGGAGAACAGGCCTGCGTCGCCGGCAACCAGCAGCGGGGTCCAGGCGGCTGCGAAGACGATGTCGGCGCCGAAGTAGTACGGGCGGGTCGTCCAGCTCACGGTGAGGAAGAAGCTCAGCGCGAGGAGAAACCCGCCGAGTGCGGCGATACGGGTGAACAGCCCGAGCAGAGTACCCAGCCCGACAGCGACCTCGCCGAAGGCGACGACCAGGCCGGTGACGGTCGCGTGTTCGGCCGCGAAGGACACCAGCGGGCCGATCGGGGAGGTTGTCGCGGCGTGCAGCATCTGAGCGTGGACGCCGAGGGGTGAGGTGTGGTCCAGGTAGTGGGTGTCGAGGAACTTGGAGAGGCCCGCATAGAGGAATGTGCCGCCGAGGAAGACGCGTAGCGGCAGAAGTGCCCGGATCGGTGTCCGTAGTGGCGCATCGGGCCGTGGCGTTGTTTCGCCGGGGGAGGGCGTGGGGGACAAGAGAAGTCGCCTTTCATGTCGCAGGTGTGGCGACGAGAATCCCGGTGCACATGTCGTCGCTGGTTCCGTCACCCCACACGACGTATCGCGGCGGGAGTCTTTCAGCTGCGGCAGGAGTTTGCGCAGCCCGGCGTCGTGGGTGCAGGTGACCCGCTGCCGGGTCAGCCGCCCGCGTCACCGCCCGTCCGACCGCCACGACGCCGCACCGGGTGTGAGTTCAGTGCGGACGTGTGTGAGCTCAGAGCTGTTTTCGGCTTCTTGACCTCAGTGAGCTCACACACGTTCGACGCCTCGTCAGGACTTGCGAGGGGAGACCGCCATGATGCCAATGCACATTTCGTCGCTGGTGCCGTCGCCCCACACCACGTAGCGCGGCGGCAGCTTGCTCAGGTGCGGCAGGCGTTTGCGCAGCCCCGCGTCGTGCGTGCAGGTCACCCGCAGGGTGTCTCCCGGGCCGATCTCCACCGGCGCCGGCAGCTTCATCAGCCGCTGGTTGTCGAAGTCGAACTGCGGCACGTCCAGCACGACCTTGGCCTTCGGTGTGCCCGGGTTGAGTTCGACCTTCATGGCCCGCCCGAGCATGTGCATGTGGCCGAATCCGGCGAACAGCGTCATCGGCGCCTCCACCTCGTGGTCGCAGGTCTGGGTGTCACCGGGCTTCGGCGCGCCGCCCTGGTTGCACTCCTCCACCTGACGGTCCGCCATCTCGCCGACATCCGACCCGAACCGCTTCGTCACGTCCGCGATCGAGGCCGCCCGGTCACAGAGCGGCCCCGACTCGTCGGCGGCGCAGGGCAGGTCGGTCGGCGCGTCGAGCGACCATGTCTCGAGTTCCCGGGTCTGCGGCGTGCCGTCCGTCAGCCGCAACCGCACCGCCGAGCGGTCCGACCCGGCCGACTTGCCGTCGGTCGCGAGCAGGTTGTAGTGGATCTGAAGGACGAGCAGGCCGCCCGGCTCCAGCTTGTAGCCGGCGTCCTGGTCGAGCAGCGTCTCCTTGGCGCCCGGAGCCCAGGTGTCCACCCACGCCGCTTCCCCCTCTTCCACCTCGGCGCCGTCCACGCCGGTCCCGCCGAAACACTGCCAGCCGAGGCCGGGGGTCTTCGCGTCCTGCTCACGCACCGCGTCAGCGCCGCCCGGCGGCACCGCGTACACGATGGCGTGGTGTGCGATGGCGACGTTCTCCGGCGTGAACTGGGTCCCGGTCAGGAACGCCGCCTTGGTCAGGCCCGGATCGATCACCTGGCATCGGTACTCGTCCGTGCCGCTCTCCGACGGCGCGGGCGTGTATGCCTCGGCCATCTTCAGGTCGACGAACCGCTCGCCGGCGCGCAGCGGCTGCGGTGGAGCCGACGACCCGCTCGCGTGCGCGCCGCCGTGCGATCCGGTCGCGGCGGGCGCCGCACTGTTGTCGGCGTCCGACCCGCAGGCGACGACAGCGAACGCCGCCGCCAGCACCATGGTGACCGCCCTTAACCTCAACCGCCCGGGCGGCGCTTTCTCTGACGGCGCTGCGTTGACTGCCATCACCAGCCTCCTACATACGGGTTGCATCGCTTGTCTGGATGCCTGATTCCTACCGAGCGAACCTGAGACGACTGTTAGAGGTCGTCTTCGCCCGAGGTTTCATCCCGGAATCTGCCGCTTGTGCGGGCCATGAGGTCTGCCATAGCGATATGGATCATGGCTTCGGAGTGGGCGGGCCGGGTTTCGTAGCCGCGGGCCAGGCGGCGGTGGAGCATGAGCCAGCCGTAGGTCCGCTCGACCACCCACCGCTTCGGGATCGGGGTGAACCCCCTGGTCCCGGGCTTGCGTTGAGCGATTTCCATGTCGATGCCGGGGTCAGCGGCGTGCTCGACGAGGTTCTGGTGGTAGCCGCCATCGACAGACCAGCACGGCAAGGCGAAGGCCCGTCGTGTCGGTGACGATGCTCCGTTTCCTGCCCACGATCTTCTTTCCGGGGTCGATGCCCTGGCCGGAGGCGAGCACGCTGGTGGGGGTTTTCACGCTCTGCGCGTCGATCACGCAGGCCGACGGCTCGGCCTCCCGTGGCTACTGCCCGTCGGCTACGACGTCCCAGTGCTCGATGATCTTTCCGTCGACCACGCGGAAGAGGTCCACGACGACGTAGTCGGAGCTGAAGACCCACACCAGGTCCCCGTCGGCGAGGGTGTTGCCGAACGAGGTCCCGCCGCCTCCGGTGCTGCTGGGCGAGGGAACGTCCTGTGTGTTCTGCTGGAAGAACCGCTTCAGCGGAGCCGTTCCGTTCGGGGCGATCGGGTTGTGCTGGTAGTACCGAGCATCCCAGCTCCTGTCGATCACGGTCGCGTCACCGTCGGAGAGTTTGCGGTAGGCGTCGACCGCGAACTTCCGGTTCTTCTCCTCCTGCTCCTCGGACAGGATCGGTTCCCCGTCCGGGTACCGGTACACGTCGCTGAACAGCGAGTTCCCGCTGGCCGTCTTCTTCGGCACGGTCTGCGTGATGCCCCAGTGCTCCACCAGCTTGCCTTTGTCGACCCGGAACAGGTCGGCCTTGGCCTGGCCGGTCGCCTCGTTCTTCGGGGTGGCCGACGCGTGCCAGTGCACAGCCACCAGGTCACCGTCGGCCGCCACATGCTTGACGGTCGCCACCGCACCGGGGATCTTCGCCTTGACGTCCTTGAACTGCTTGACCTGCCCGTCGGCCCCGCCGGGCACCCCCTTGTCGTGCTGCACGTAGTCGGCGGCGACGAGCTCCTTCACCACATCTGTCTTGTCCTTGTTGAACGCCTCCGAGTACAGGCGCACAACGAGCTCCATGTTCCGCTCCTCGGAGGCCGACGCCGAGCGGGCCGCGGCGGACGACGTCGCCGGGGTGGCCGAGTCGGTGCCGGACGTGCTGCTGCAGGCGGTCGCGAAGCAGGCCACCGCAGCGAGCCAGGGCAGGGTCTTCCGGTATCTCACTCAAGTCTCCTGTGTACGGTCAGTCCGGCCCTACTTGGGGGAGCTCCACCAGGCGGTGCCGGCGGCACGGATCGTGTTGGTGCCGCAGTGCACCTCGCCGGCGGAGACGTGGTGGGTACGCCAGTCGTCCATGTAGCGCACCCGCATGCCGACCTTGGCGTACGCGTTGGTCACCGCCTCGGCGAGGATGTCCTTGCCGCCGACTACCGGGCCCCACTGCTTGGGGGCGAGATACGTGGTGGGGGTCAGCACGACGCCGTTGACGGCACCGGGATGATTGGCGATGACCGGACGGTCCTGCGCTCCGGGGAAGCCACCGAAGCCACTCTCGAACATCGCCGGGATCTTCACGATCTCGGCGTCCGTGACGCCGGTCTCGCGCTTCAGCAGCGCCAGGTTGTCCTTGATCTTCCGGGCCGCGAAGGCGTTGTCCTTGAGCAACTGCCGGTCGGACAGGGCATGGTCGATGGTGGGGACGCGGCCCTGCGCGTAGGAGCGGGGGATGGAGAACACCTTGGTGTGCCCGTGCCCGCCCTTCTGTGCCTTGCGCAGCATGGCGAGCCCGCCCTCCGGATCGGCGATGCCGATCTTCCAGCCGCGCGGGGTGTCGGCGGGCAGGAACTGCACGAACTCGTCCACGTGACCGACGCCGAGCCATCCGGTGTCGAGCACCAGCGGGTCCTGCGCTTCCTGGGCCCTGAGGAAGGCCGTGTGCGCGGGCAGCCGCGAGCCGTGCCGGCCGGTGATGATCCGGCCCGCCGGGTAGGACTTGCCGTTGTGGGTGTACGGCGGGATGGTCTCCAGGTTGCCCGTGGAGTTGATCTGGCCGTCGTACAGCCCCTTGTTGATCTGCACGGCGCCGACACCGGGGCCGCGCAGCTCGAAGACCTGCTTGCCGGCGTCGCGGTCCATCTGCGCGGAGCGGATCATCATGCGCAGGATGCGCGGCTTGCCGCCGGGGCCGGGCATGCTGACATAGCCGGGTTCGATGAAGTCCTGCGCCCAGATGTCCGAGCCGTCCTTGAACTTGTACGTCGGCTTGGTGATACCGGCCTTGCGTACCTCCTTGGCGAACTCCCGCGCGAATTTCCGCTGGTTGGGGTCGTCGCGGTCGCCGTCCACGATCAGCGCCTGCTCGGTGCGCTGGAGGTGGTGCTGCGTCAGGACCGGGGCGGCGCGCAGCATCACCTCGTCGGTGGAGGTGCGGTCGCCGTCGGTGACGGTGTAGCGGACGGTGATCCGGCCGTCCCAGTCCTCCCGTATGACGTCCCGCCCGTCCAGGCCGAGTTGGAGCCCGGCGCGCAAGTCGGCGGCGGTGATGCGGGTACCGGCCGTGACGTAGGTCCAGGTGTCGCCGCGCTTGAGGAACAGCCGGACCTTGGACTTGCCGGAGCCGACCAGCTGGAGGCGGCCCGTGGCGGAGTCCGAGACGTCGGCGACCGGGACCGTGCGCAGCGGCGCCAGGTACTCGGGCGCCCGTACGACAGTCCCCTCGGCGTCGTTGCAGGCCTGGAGCCGGGCGTTGGACAGCCAGCGGCCATCCTGGGTCCTCGTCCGGCAACGCCGCTGTGCGTCACCGAGGCTGGGCAGGAAGATCGCGCCCCGCTCACTGTTCCACGTCGTCTTCCCGGCGACATCGGAATCCCCGGTGACATCGACAGCGCCGTCACGGTTCACGTCGGCACGCATGTCCGCCCGTACAGCCCCCGTACCGGCAGCCGTGGCCGCCGGTACAGTGCTGGAGACGACCGCCAGGGCGATCGCCAACGATGACGCGGCCGTGGCGCTCACTTTGTTCATCGACGCACTCCTCATCGGTGGTGACTTGCACCGTCATCCCATCTCGACCGCATGAGGCATTCACTCCGCCGACCCGCGGGGCCACCCCCGCCGACAGGCCGGGCTCCGGTCATCCGAAAGTTGCAGTTCGTGAACGGCCCACCGGGCTCCGACCCTGGTGGGCCGCCGGATCGCCGAGTGGGCTGGTGCCGTGCATGGGCCCGGGCGGTCGATCACACGCCGTTCCCGAGGGACGGCCCGTCAAGCCGGGTCGCCCGCCGGTGTGGACGCGGCGGCAGCTGATAGACGGCATACGGTGGCGGGCCCTGACCGGTGCCCCCTGGGCGGGACGTGCCCGAACGTCACGGGCCGCGGGACCGGGATTACGGCCTGTTCCAGCGCCGGCAGCGGGACGGCGCCGGGGCAAGGACCCTCACCCAGCTGCAGGCCGAGGCCGATGCGAAGGGCCTGATCACCTGGGACGTGAACGTCGACTCCACCGTCTGCCGGGCGCACCAGCACGCCGCCAGAGCAGCGAGAGGGGGACCTCCAGAAGGCCGCCCGGCGGCGTCTTCGTCGAGCCGGCCGACGGGTTTGGGGCGTCCGGCCGGAGCACGTCGCGGGGCGCGCAGCGGCCAGACGGACACACAGCGCCTGTACGGCGCGCCGAGCGACCGGTACACCGTCCCATTCGATTCCGGTGCCGATCCGTCCCACCGCCAGGGCCGGAGGCAAATGCGCTGGTCTGCTGACGACGACCGGCTCGGGGCTACCGGTGCCACGACGGTGCCAGGGGCGGGCGTGTCCAGCATCGCCGACACCATGCTCGGACTCGGGACCACCGCTATGCCGGTGAAAGTGAAGGCGTCGGCCGTCTTGCGGTCGGTGCGCACGGCCAGCGAGTGGCGCACTCCTGCCCACGGCGCCGGTCGGAGGCCCCGCCCACGAACCACTGATCCTCAAACTGATCGGCCCGGCCGCCTGGCGGCTGCTGCCCACCTCCCTCGGCACCGCCGGCCGGCTACGCGCGGTGCATCCGGAGGCCGTCCGGGCCCGCGCCGAGCACGCGGAACGCAGCCGGGAACAGGAAGCGCTATTCCTCGGCTGGGGTGAGGGCTTGGGGGAGGCGTAGTTGGAAGCATGCTCCGAGGGTTCGGGGGATGAGGGTGAGGGTGCCTTGGTGGCGGTGGGCCAGGTCGCGGGCGATGGCGAGGCCCAGGCCGGTGCCGCCGTGATCGCGGGAACGGGCGTCGTCGAGCCGGACGAAGCGTTCGAAGATGCGGTCGGCGTCTTCGGCGGGCACGCCCGGTCCGTCGTCGTGCACCGTGAGGTCGACCCGGCCGTCCTGGTTCCGGACGGTGATCTGGATGCGGTGTGTGGCGTGGCGGGCGGCGTTGTCGATGAGGTTGCGCAGCAGTCGTTCGTATTCGTCGGGGTTTCCGTGTACGTGTGCGGGGGCGGTGCTGTCGAAGGTGAGGGTCAGCGGCCGTTCGGTGAGGGGGTATTGCTCGGTCAGCCGGGAGGCGAGGGCTGTCAGGTCGACGGTGTCGGGGCCGGCTGCGGGGGTGCGGGTGTCGAGGCGGGCGAGGAGCAGCAGGTCCTCGGCGAGGGCCTGGAGGCGGCGGGTCTGCCGTGCGGCGGTGGTGGCCGCGGCGGGCCAGTCGGTGCGTTCCGGGTAGGCGAGCGCGACTTCCAGGCTGGCCAGCAGTGTGGTGAGGGGGCTGCGTAGTTCGTGGGCGGCGTCCGCGACGAAGCGGCGCTGCTGGGCGGCGGCGTCGTCGAGGCGTTGGAGGGTGGTGTTGATGGTGGTGGCCAGGGCGGCGATCTCGTCCCCCGTATCGGGGACGGTGACGCGTTCGCGGGGGTCGTTCGCGGTGACCGAGGCGGTGAGGACGCGGATGGCCTCGACCGGCCGCAGCGCGATACGGACGGCGAAGTAGGCGACGGCGGCGATCAGTACGAGGCTGACGAGCCCGGCCCGCAGCAGCAGGCGGTCGGTGGCCTCGGTGATGGTCCCGGCGATGTCCTCGGCTGCGTGCGGGAGCACCACCACATAGACCCGCAGCTGGGCGTCGGCGGCGACACCCAGAGCGGCGACTTTGTCGCTGCTCAGTTCATCGGCCCTGACATCGTCGTACATGACCTGGTAGGTTCCGCCGTCCTTGCCGAACCGGTCCCCGGGTGCGGAGTCGGGGCGCGCCGGCAGGCGCACGGGACGGGTCGTAGAGTCCCAGTTCGGCCCCTCGTCCGGTGGGGCGGGCAACTCGGCCTTCGGTGGGGCGGGCAGCACATGGCGGGTGCCGGGATCGAACTCCTCCATGCCTCCGCCGTAGGCGACGGCGGCGCGTCGGCCGGTCGCGACGATCTCATACGGCACGGTGCTTCGGCGAGCGGGAACCGCACCCTTCTCCAGCTGATCGACGAGAGCCAAGAACTGTTTCTGAGTCTGCCCTTGGGCGATCCCTGCGCTCTTGCGGTAGACGTCGTGGTGTACCCACCAGCCGATGCCGGCCAGGATGACGGCGGCGGCCGAGGCCGCGGCCAGGGCCGTGCGGGCTCGTACCGAACGCGGCCACCAGCGGCGTAGCGGCCCGGTCGCATCCACGGTTGGCCACCAGCGGCGTCGCGGCTCAGTCGCGTTCACGGTCGTCCACCAATCGGTAGCCGGTACCCCGCACGGTCTGCAGGGACTGCCGGTGGAAGGCGGCGTCGACCTTCTTGCGCAGTGCGCTGACACGCGCCTCCACCAGGTTGGGATCCCAGGCTTCGTCGGGCCACGCGTGATACAGCAGATCCGTTTTGGAGACCGCCTGGCCCGCCCGGCGGGCCAGCACCTCCAGCACCGCGAACTCCCGGGGTGTGAGTTCCACCCGGGTCCCGGCCCGGCGGCAGACCCGGCCGGCGACGTCCAGCGAGAGGTCGCCCACGGCAAGGACGGGTGGTGCGACCGCGGCGGCTCGTCTGACCAGGGCCCGCAGCCGTGCGACGAGCACCATGTAGGAGAAGGGTTTGGCCAGGTAGTCGTCGGCCCCTGTGTCCAGGGCCTCTGCCTGATCCCAGTCCCCGTCCTTGGCGGTGAGGACCAGGATGGGGGTCGCGTTGCCCTCTCGGCGCAGTTGGGCGCAGACCTTGTAGCCGTTGAGTCCGGGCAGCATCAAGTCCAGTACGACCAGGGCGTATTCACCGGTCCGGGCCATCCACAGACCCTGCCGCCCGTCGTGGGCGAGGTCGACGCTGTAACCCTCAGCGGTCAGACCGGTGTGCAGGGTGTGGGCCAGGTCCACCTCGTCTTCGACCACCAGGATGCGCATGCGGTGCAGCCTTGCACAGCGTCGGGCCGCCTTCCTGATCGGCCGGTCAGGTTGGATCAGCATCCGGTCAACGAGGTCCCGGCACGCTGGCGGAGTGTCTTCGCTACTGCTGAAAGGCCTTGCCACACGTGTCCGTCGCTGAACGTGCCCCCGCCGCGGCCTGGACGGCTTCCCCGCGAAGGGGATGTCCGAGCGGGCGGGCGAAAGCGAACCCTCGTCCTTACGAGCCGACATGAGGAACACCGCGTCAATGGCGAAGCGGGCGGCGGCAAATTCACGCCTGACCAGCAGAAAACCAGCGATCACACCCGGAAGACGACAAGTTATCAGGCAGCCTCCAGGGGGAGACTTGCGCAGAAAAGTGAAAAGAGCATGCGCGGCCACGATCGCCACGGCGGCAGCCGTGGCCCTGGCGGCGGGCATGACCGGCCCGGCGTCGGCGGAGGCCGAGCGTGCAGCCAATGAACCGGCCGGCGCCTCGGCCGTGCAGACCGCGCCCAGGCACCGCATCACCCTGATCACCGGCGACCGCGTCGTGGTCGACGCCGAGGGCCGTGTCATCGGCCTGGAGCGGGCCAAGGGCCGTGAGGGGATACCCGTCCAGATCCGCAAGGCCGAAGGACACACCCTCGTCGTGCCGGCCGACGCCGCGCGGCTGATCGCCACCGGCAAGCTCGACCAGCGGCTCTTCGACGTCACCGAGCTCAACAAGTCGGCCAACCGCAAGGCGCAGAAGCAGGGACTCAAGCTGATCGTCGGCTACCGCGGCGCGGCCGCTGCGGCGAAGGCGGACGTCCGTGACGCGGGTGACACCGAGGTCCGCAGGACTCTCAAGTCGCTGAACGCGGACGCGGTGCTGACGCCCAAGGATGACGCGCCCGACCTGTGGGCCGCGGTCACCGACGCGGGGTCCGACGGCGCGAGGACCGCCTCCGGTGTCGCCCACGTGTGGCTCGACGGGGTCCGAAAGGCCAGCCTCGACAAGTCCGTCCCGCGGATCGGCGCCGGCGAGGCGTGGGCCGCGGGGTACGACGGCAAGGGCGTCAAGATCGCCGTCCTCGACACCGGTGTCGACGGGACCCACGCCGATCTCAAGGGTCAGGTCGTCGCCGAGAAGAACTTCTCCACCGCCGCCGACGCGATCGACAGGCACGGCCACGGCACGCACGTGGCGTCCATCGCGGCCGGTACGGGCGCTGCGTCTCCCGCGGGGTCTGCGGGCAAGTACAAGGGCGTCGCGCCCGGAGCCAAGCTGCTCAGCGGCAAGGTGCTCGGCGACGACGGCTACGGCGACGACTCCGGCATCATCGCCGGTATGGACTGGGCGGTCGAGCAGGGCGCCGACGTCGTGAACCTCAGCCTGGGCGACGTGGACACTCCCGACATCGATCCGCTTGAGGCCCACGTCAACAAGTTGTCCAAGGAGACGGGCACCCTCTTCACGATCGCCGCGGGCAACGACGGGGCCGAGCAGACGATCGGCTCCCCGGGCAGCGCGGAGGCCGCGCTCACCGTGGGCGCCGTCGACGACGAGGACAAGCTGGCTGGGTTGTCCAGCATGGGCCCCGGCCTCGATGGACAGATCAAGCCCGACGTGACCGCCCCCGGCGTGGACATCACGGCAGCCTCGGCCCCGGGCAGCGTCATAGCCCAGGAGGTCGGCGAGAAGCCGCCCGGCTACGTGAGCATCTCGGGTACGTCGATGGCCACCCCGCATGTCGCGGGCGCCGCGGCGATCCTGAAGCAGCAGCACCCCGACTGGACGTACACCCAGCTCAAGGGCGCGCTGACCGGCTCCGCCAAGGGCGGCGCCTACACGCCGTTCCAGCAGGGTTCGGGCCGGATCCAGGTCGACAGGGCCATCAAGCAGACCGTGGTCGCCGACCCGTCGTCGGTGAGCTTCGGCCTCCAGCAGTGGCCGCACACCGACGACACGCCGGTTACCGAGAAGGTCACGTACAAGAACCTCGGGACGACCGACGTCACGCTGACCCTCGCGGTGGCGGGCACCGACCCGAAGGGGCAGACCGCACCGGCCGGCTTCTTCACGCTCGGCGCGAAGACGCTGACCGTCCCGGCGGGCGGCTCGGCCTCCGTCGACCTCACGGTCGACACCAAGCTGGGCGGCACGGTCGACGGCGCCTACTCCGCGTATGTGACCGCCACCGGCGGCGGCCAGAGCGTACGCACGGCGGCGGCGGTGCACCGCGAGGTGGAGTCGTACGACATCACGCTGAAGTTCCTTGGCCGTGACGGTAATCCGGCGAAGTACTACGGCACCAGCCTGGACGGTGTCTCCGGACCGGCACAGGGCAAGTGGTACGCGCCCTACGACGAGTCCGGCACCGTCGAGGTCCGTGTTCCCAAGGGCGGTTACATCCTCAACTCGTCCGTCTCCGTCGACCCGGACGACTTCGCCAAGGGCCTCGACTGGGTGGCGCAGCCGAAGCTGAGCATCACCGAGAAGGCCACGATCACGGTGGACGCGCGGACCGCCAAGCCGGTGGACATCACCGTGCCCGACGCGGCGGCGAAGTCGGAGGTCGCTACGCCGTTGTACACCGTCGGCGTGCCGGACGGCAGCCGCTCGTACGGCTGGTGGCTGGACTCCTATGCCAACTTCCGTACCGCGCACGTCGGCCCGCAGGTCACCGACGGCACCCTGTACCAGCAGTGGGGCGGTCACTGGACCAAGCCCGCCGAGGAGTACGACACCCTCGCCGGCGGCAAGGTCAAGCAGCTCGCCACCGGGTACACCAAGCACTACAAGGCGAGTGAACTGGCCACGGTGAAGACCGGTCTGGGCGCCTCGTCGAGCGGCAAGAAGGGCGTGATCTACGCCTGGGGCGAGCTGCCCGGCAGTACAAGCACCTTTGCGCCCGGGGTCCAGCAGAAGCTGCCCGGCACGCGCACGCTGCGCCTGTCCACCGCGGGCGGGGCGAAGTGGAAACTCGACTTCGAGCAGCACGGCGGGGTCGACGAGTCCGGCTCCCCGATCGTCGAGGCCGTCTACAAGCTTGGCACCCCGCAGACCCTCAAGGCCGGCAAGAGCTACGAGAAGACCTTCAACACGGCGGTCTTCGGCCCGCGCGTCGGCTCAAGCCTCGGTATCTACCGCGAGGGCAACGGCATCTACGGCTCCCTGCCACTGTTCACCGACGGCAAGACCCACTCCGGTTCCTCGCGCTACTCGTCGGTCACCACGACCCTCTACCGCAACGGCGCCAAGGTCGGCTCGAACAGCGACCCACTGGAAGGGGCGGGCATCTTCAAGGTCCCGGCCGGTGACGCCGCGTACAAACTGACCACCTCGGTCAAGCGCAGCGCCAAGGTCGCCGCGGCCTCCACCCGCGTCGACGCCAGCTGGACCTTCCGCTCCAAGAAGGCCGACCTGGCCAAGCTGCCCGCGTCCTCGATCCACTTCGACGCGGCCGTCGGCCTGGACAGCAGGGCTCCGGCCAACAAGAAGGTCTCCGTCCCGGTGACCGTCCAGGGCTCGGCAGCGGGCTCGAACCTGAAGTCCCTGTCGGTGTACGTGTCGTACGACTACGGCCAGACCTGGAAGAAGCTCACCGTCAAGAACGGCAAGATCGCGGTCACGAACCCGGCCAAGGGCAAGGGGATCTCGTTCCACGCCAAGATCGCCGACAAGAAAGGCAACAAGTCGACGATCTCGATCTACAACGCGTACTACGGGAAGTGACCTGATCCGGTGGATCACCGATAGGTTCGCTCAACGCACTCATGCACGGATGGCCCGCCGGAAGCAGAGCTTCCGGCGGGCCATCCGTGCATGAGTCCTTCGAGGACCTTGGCGGTCCTTGCCGATCAACGCCGATCCATGGCGTTTTCGCAGGTCATCCGCAGTGTGCGGTGTCAGCATCGACTGATCCTTGTCAGTCTGTTCCTATCCTTGCGTCCACAACGCGTCCTGACGATCCTCACAGGAGCCTGGCGGGAGACATCAGATAGGCATCGCGCCAGCTTGAGAACTGGGTGCGAACTCGTTCGCAGCGGATTCCCCTTCCAAATGCTTCACGTCGGCGGCGCGCCAGTTCCCTCCGGGCTGGACGCGCCGCCATCTCATGGCCGTATCTGGGTGAAGTGCCCCATCACCCGGGCACACGCGAGCGCGAAAGACTGCGGCAACGGGGCTTCCTGGTCATCGATGCGGTTCGCACCTGCCAACATCCCGCCCACGATCGACAGCGCTTTGCGTCGGCGGCCGTACCGGCGCCGTTCTTCGCGCCGGTCAGCTTCCGCCCCCGTCGCCGAAAGACATAGATCAAGCCACACATCCGGCAAGAACTACCCCGCCGTAACCATAGGCAGCAGCGATCGCTGTCATGAGGACCACCGAGTTCCGAGACGTTCATCGCGCTGTTTCACTCGGGTCACCGCTGGGTTTCCGGCCACGAACGACTGAGTTGATCAGGAGCGTACATGGTGAGAAACAGAGGGCTGGGCGTCCTCGCCGCCTTCGCCGTGCTGGTGATGGCGCTGCTGAGCGCCTGCTCCACCACCCCGACCGCCGAGAGTTCGTCGAGCGGACCGAAGAACGACCAGGCGACGAAGGCGCTGGCCGCCGCGTACAAGGGGGTGACCGGGACACCGCCCACCGTCCCCACCAAGCCCCGGGCCGGTGTGAGCCTGTGGGTCGTGTCCTGCGGGCAGCAGGTGCCGTCGTGTTCGACGCCCGTCGCCGGCGTGCAGGAGGCGGCCAAGGCCGTCGGCTGGAAGGTGAAGATGTGTGACGGGCAGCTCAACCCGACCGGATGGGGCAACTGCATCCGGCAGGCCGCGAGCGCGAAGGCGGACGTCGTCGTCCCCGTGGGCATCGACTGCGTTGCGGTCCAGGCGCCGATGCAGGAAGCGGTCAAGGCAGGCACGAAGATCATCGGTGGTGGAGGCTCGGACTGCGACGCCGCCGGCGGCAAGAAGCTCATGGCGAGCGAGCGGCTCGAACTGCCCGACACGACGGTCGAGCAGTACTGGAAGCTGAACGGAAAGCTCCAGGCCGACTGGCTGATCGGCAAGACCGGCGCCAAGGCCCAGGTCCTCCTGTTGAACTTCACCGACCCGATCTGGGGCCCCTGGATCACCGCGGGCTTCGAGGCGGAGCTCAAGACCTGCGCCGACTGCAAGATCGTGCAGAAGCTCGACCTGTCCAACAACGATGTGGTGACCAACACGATGGCGCAGAAGTTCTCCAGCGCCCTGCTGAAGAACCCGTCGGTGAACGCGGTCTCCGTCCCGGTCGGCGGATGGATGCAGGCCGGCCTGTCCCAGGCCGTCCAGTCCTCCGGGCGGGCCGCCGAGCTGAACGTCTCCAGCGGTTTCGGTGACGCGTCGACGATGGACCTCATCCGTGACAGCGGTTTCGCCTTCGGCGCGATGGGCTACGCCTCGCAGTGGGGCTCCTACGGTTCCGTCGACACCGCCATCCGCATCCTGAACGGAGAGAAGCCGCAGGTCCAGGGTGACGGCTTCCAGATGGTCGACAAGGACAAGAACCTGCCCGCCTCCGGGGACTACCAGGGCGGTGTCGACTACAAGTCGCAGTACCGCAAGCTCTGGGGCCTGAGCTGAAGGCCGCTGACATCATGACGAACACCCACTCCGAGGAAGTCGCGGTCCGTCTGACGGGGATCCGCAAGTCCTTCGGGCCCACCAAGGCGCTGGACGATGCCGAGCTCGTGCTGCGGCGCGGCACCGTCCACGCCCTGCTGGGCGGTAACGGCTCCGGCAAGTCCACCGCCCTCAAGATCCTCGCCGGGGTCCACGAGGCCGACGCGGGCGTCATCCAGGTCGGGCGGGAGCAGTGGCCCGCCCGCACCTGGAGCGCGGCGGCCGGGAGCGGCGCGGGGCTGCGCTTCGTCCACCAGGACCTCGGTCTCTTCGACGCGCTGTCCGTCGCGGAGAACTTCGCGCTCGACGCCGGATACCCCACCACCGCGGTGCGGTCCGTCCGCTGGAAGGAGCTGGAGCGCCGCGTGGTCTCCCTCCTCGACCGCTTCGAGATCGCGGCGGACCCGCGGCAGCCCGTGGGCAGCCTCCGGCCGGCGCAGCGGACCATGGTGGCCATCGCGCGTGCCCTCCAGGACGACGACTCGACGCGGGCCGTGCTCGTCCTCGACGAACCGACGGCGACACTTCCCGCGCACGAGTCGGAGGTCCTGCTCGGCGCGATCCGGCGCCGGGCGGAGCTGGGCCAGACGGTCCTCCTGGTGAGCCACCGGATGCAGGAGGTGCTCTCGGTCGCGCAGGACTTCACCGTCTTCCGCGACGGCCGTACCGTCGCCACCCTGAGCGGGGAGAACCCCACCGAGGACCGGCTCGTCGCCCTGATGACCGGCCGCGACCTGGAACGGGCCCCGCAGGAGCCCGCGGCCACCACAGCCGCTCCTCCCACGGCCACCACGGCCGCTCCTCCCGCGGCCGGGCCGGTGTCGCTCCAGGTGGAGAACCTGGTCTCGGGCCCGCTGCGGGGAGTCACGCTCACCGTCCGGCAGGGGGAGATCGTGGGCGTCACGGGGCTGGTCGGGAGCGGGCGGTCGTCGCTGCTCAAGACCGTCTTCGGAGCGCATCGACCCGAGTCGGGGACGATCACACTGAGCGGCCGCTCCCAGTCCGGCGCGGAGGACGTCAAGGCCCGCATGGCCCAGGGAGTGGCGTACGTCGCCGAGGACCGCGTCGCGGAGTCGTCCCTCATGGAGCTGACCGTCCGCGAGAACATCTCGGTCTCCCGGCTGCGCCGCTTCTGGCGGCCGCATGGCATGAACGCGGCCGAGGAACGCCGCTCGGCGGCGGACCTGGTGCGCCGCCACCGGGTCAAGACCACCGGCGTGGACGGTGTCTTCTCCTCCCTGTCCGGCGGCAACCAGCAGAAGGCGGTACTGGCCCGGTGGCTGTGCCGCGACCCGAGCCTCCTGCTGCTCGACGAGCCGACCCAGGGTGTCGACGTCATGTCGCGCCGGGACATCTACGACACCATCCGGCAGTCCGTCTCGGCGGGCTGCGCGGTCCTGGTCGCCTCCAGCGACTTCGCGGAGCTGTGCGCGCTGTGCGACCGGGTGCTCGTCCTCCAGGACGGCGTGGTCGCGGCCGAGCTCTCCGGCACGCGGCTCACCCCCGACCATCTGACCGCCGCCACCCAGTCCTCGGTGCTCACCACAGGAGACCAGCCATGAGCCAGCAAGTAGCGGAAGAGGCCCCCGTGACCAGCCCCCGCGACGTCCGTACGGTCCGGGTGCGCTCGCTAGTGGAGAGCAACGCGCTGCTGGCGCTGCTGGTTCTGGTCGCCGTGTTCTTCTCGGTCCTGCCGGCCAGCCGGGACGTGTTCCTGTCCGTCGACAACCTGTCGGTGCTGCTGAGCACCCAGGCGACCGTGGCCCTGATCGCGCTGGCCTTGATCCTCCCGCTGGTCAGCGGCTACTTCGACTTCTCCGTGGGAGCCAACGCCGCGGTGTCGACGGTGCTCAGCGCCGGCCTCATGTCCCGCCTGGACCTGCCGCTGTCCGTCGCGTGTGTCGTGTGCGTGGCCGTCGGCGCGCTGATCGGCCTGGTGAACGGTGTGCTGGTGACCCGTTTCCGGATGAACGCCTTCGTGACGACGCTCGGCATGGCCACCTTCCTCGGCGGACTCATCCAGTGGTACACGGGCGGCCAGACCATCCTGAAGGGCATCTCGCCGGACCTGATCCAGTTCGGGGCGACCTCGCTGGCGGGGATTCCGCTGGTCGCCTACATCGTGGTCGTGGTCGCCGCGGTGCTGTGGTACCTGCTGGCGCAGACTCCCTACGGCCGGGCGCTGTACGCCATCGGCGTGAACCCGCGCGCCGCCAGGCTGGTCGGCATCCGGTCCGAACGGTATGTCGCGGTCTCGTTCGTGATGGCGGGCACGATCGCCTCGGCCGCGGGCATCCTGCAACTCGCCCGGACCGGCAGCGCGACCGCCGACTCGGGCACCAGCCTGCTGTTCCCGGCCCTCGCGGCCGCGTTCCTCGGCTCGACCGCCGTACGGCCCGGGTTCTTCAACGTGGTCGGCACGGTCATAGGCGTCCTGTTCGTCTCCGTCGCGGTCAGCGGACTGACCCTGGCCGGAGCCGAGGCCTGGGTGAGCCCCGTCTTCAACGGCGCCGCGCTCCTGACCGCCGTCGGCTTCTCGACCTATCTCGGCCGGCACCGCGGCCAGGCCACCTGATCAGCTGTCGCTCTCGAGCTCGACCGCGACGTCGTAGAGCATCTCCCTAAGCCAGCGACCTGCCGGATCGCTCGATCGCCGCGGATGCCAGTGTGCCGCCTCGGTGATCGGCACCGGCGGCAGCGGCGTTTCCACGATCGCCAGGCCGAGGGCGTCGAGGCAGCGCCGCGCCAGGCGCAGCGGCACGAACGCGCACAGCTCGGTGCCGGCGATCGCGTAGGGCAGGGTGAGCAGGCTCTTGACGGTGATCTGGATGTTCCGGTCGCCCAGCCCGTACGTCTCGGCCACCACCTCCAGTGGGTGCTTGGCGTCACCGGCTCCGGGGAACTCGGCCGTCGCGTGCGGCATCCGCCGCAGGTCGTCGACCGTCAGCCGCCCATCCGCGGTCCACGGGTTGTCCCGCGCGACCAGGCACACCAGATCGTCGGTGAAGATGGGCTGGCGGCTGCCCGGCAGGTCGAAGCCGAGCGGGCCGACGACCAGGTCCCGGTGGGTGAGACGGCTGTTGAAGGCCGACCGGTCGGAGGGCAGGGCGTCGAAAGCGATGGAGCATCCGGGGGCGTGCTCACGCAGGAACCGGGTGATCGGCTCGGCCAGCACCGTCATCGCGTACTCGGAGACGCTGACGGTAAACTGCTTGGTGCTGCGGGCGGGGTCGAACGCCCGGGACTCGCCGAGCAGAGCCTCCGCCGACTCGACCGCCTCGGCCACCACCGGCAGGAGCCGTTCGGCCAACTCGGTGAGATGGAATTCCCTGCCCTGGCGCACCAGCAGCGGGTCGTCGAAGTGGGCACGCAGCCGACCGAGAGCACCGCTCATCGCGGGCTGGCTCACCGACATCCGGGTTCCCGCGTGGGTCAGATTACGTTCTTCGAGCAGCGCCTGGAGAGCGAGCAGGAGGTTGATGTCGACATGAGGTCTGGCCTTGTGCATGATCGCCTCCGGTTTTCGTCATTGTAGGAGCCCTGCAGGCCCCCTGCAGGGGGCCTGCGGAACCCTCCGTTCAACCCGCGCAGGTCGGACCGGTGGAAGGAGTCGAGCGATGACGCTCGGAGGAGTCGACCTCAACCTGCTCACGGCTTTGCGGGTGCTCTTGGAGGAGGGCAACGTGACCCGTGCGGGCCAGCGCCTGGAGCTGAGCCAGTCCGCGATGAGCGGCGCGCTGGCGAAGCTGCGCCGTAGGTTCGACGACGAGCTGCTGACGCGCAACGGCCGGGACTACGAGCTGACCCCGTTCGGCGCCGAGTTGCTGCCCGAGGTCCAGGAGACACTACGGCTGATCAACACGGCGCTCAGGGTCGAGGAGGAGTTCGACCCCGCCACCAGCGAGCGGGTGTTCCGGTTCCTGATGAGTGACTACGCGATCGCGATGGCGCACGAGCACCTTCTGACGCGGGTCCGAGAGGCCGCACCGAACATCCGGCTACAGGTGGATCATCTGTATCTCGGTCCTGATCCGCGGGCGCTGGAACGGGTGCTGGTCGACTACGACGTCCTTGTCGGCCCACTCGGCTACGCGTTTGCCGGGAGGTCACGGCCACTGTGGCGGGACCATTTCGTCTGCCTGGTGGACCCGGGGAATCCCCGGCTGGCCGACGGCCGGCTGTCGATGACCGATGTGGCCGAACTGCCGCACGCCGTGGCGACCTTCGGCCCGAGCAGCCTCACACCCGTGGACCGGGCGTTCGGCGAGATGGGCCTGGAGCGCCGGATCCGGGTTCGGGTGAGCGGCTGGCTGCCACTGCCCTTCGTGATCGAGGGCACCGACATGGTGGCCATCGTGCCCGAGCGGCTCGCGCGTCTGCACGCCGGGCCGGCCGGGCCGCTCACGATGACCCCGCTGCCGTTCGACGACATCCTCCTGGCCGAGGGCTACTGGTTCGCGGCCACCCGGCTGTCCGACCCGGCCCACCGCTGGTTGTTCGAGCGGCTCGACGAGGTGGGCGGCACCCTGGCCGAGCCGGACCCGAGCACGCCGTGAGCCGTCGGTCGGACCGGCCGGGCCCCGTGGTCAGCTTTCAGGGTGCTCCGCTCATCGGCGAGGTAGCCCACGAAGAGGCCGTGCGGATCCCGCTCGGCACGGATCTTCTTCGGACGCTCCCAAGCCACGTCGGACAGGGACCGGACCTGCCGGGTCGCCAGGTCGGATTGCCGCGTCAGCGGGCCGGCCGTGAGCCGAGCACCACGTTGTTCTCGTGGACCACTTCAGCGCAGCCGCGGGGCGCCGGTGGGGCAGCCGACGGTTGAGGAGCCGTCCGGTCCGCGCCCCCTCGAACGCCGGGTCGTCGCGGAGGATCAGCTTGCCGACCAGTCCGTCGGGCGTGTCCGCGCGCCCGCTCACGCCGGCGCCTTCAGGGCCTGGAGCGTCTCGCCCATGATGCGCCCGGGATCGGCGTCCGGCGTCGGACTCATCTCCCACCGCGCGAGCTGGAGACTGTTGTCCAGCACCATCTTCACCCGGGGGAACCGGCGGGTCATGAAGGCCGGCAGCACCGACTCGACGGAGTCGTCGCCGGTCAGCATCTCGGCGAGGACGACGGCGTCCTCCGCGCACATGGCGGCCCCCTGCGCGATGAGCGGCGGACAGGCGTGCGCGGCGTCGCCGATGACGAGTGAGCGCCCGCGGTACCAGGGGTCCTGGACCAGCACGGACTCGATCCACTGGTAGTTCACGACGGCGTCGTCCGCGAGGCCGTCCCGGATCTCGCCCCAGATACCGCCGTATCCCTCGGAGCGCTCCTTGAGGACCTTGCCGCCCGGATACTCGCCGACGTGCGCGCGGTCCAGGTTGCCCTCCAGCAGGTAGGCGTAACAGAGATCGGCGGAGATGGGGCTGTAACCGGCCTTGTACTTGGGGCCGTTGTAATAGACCTCCGCGCAGTCCATGGCCGCGGGCCGCGGCGCGACCACCCGCCAGATGCCCATGCCGACCGGCTCGGGGACGGTCTCGATGCCGAGCATGCCCCGCACCTGGGAGCGGATTCCGTCGGCGCCCACCAACAGGTCGGCGGTCACGGTGGAGCCGTCGCTCAGCGTGGCGGTGACCGCGTCGCCGAGGTCGGTGACGTCGGAGACGGTGGTGCCGAGGCGTACGTCGACGCCGGCCGCGACGACCGCGCGGGCGAGGATGCCCGCCAGGTCGGAGCGGAGCGCGCCCATCGTCGACGGGAGGTCCTCACCGCCGGTGTGCGGGGTGGGGAACTCGGCGATGACCGAGCCGTCCGCCGCGTTCTTCAGCCTGAGCAGGTCGAAAGGGACGCCGTGGGCCATCAGCTCGTCGAGGACGCCGACGGCCCGGAACGCCTTCAGGGCGTTGCCCTGGATGGTGATTCCGTGGCCGGCTCCGGCCCACTCCGGTCTGATCTCGGCGAGGACGACGTCCACGCCACGCTGGGCCAGGGCCAGGGAAAGCACCGATCCGGTGATCCCTCCGCCCACGACGAGTACCCGGGACACCCGTGCGTCGGTCATCGCATTGTTTCCTTCCCGACAAGAGTGAGAAATACAGACTTCCGGAACGTAGGCGCCGCGGCGACCGTCCGTGAACTCAGCGATACGAATGCCTGGCATCTCTCGCCGTGAATTCCGCGTGTCGTGGACGGCCCGTAGCGTCAAGGTCATCCACCACCCCGCCAAGCCCCGAGGAGAACCAGATGGGCTATGTCGTCGTCGCGACCTGGACAGCGAAGCCGGGCAAGGAGGACATCGTCCTCGACGCGATCGAGAAGCTGACCCCGCCGTCCCGTCAGGAGCCGGGAAACCAGTTCTACCAGGCGTACCAGGACCCCTCGAACCCGTCGGTGTTCCGGCTCTTCGAGATCTACGACGACGAGGACGCCTACGCCGCCCACGGCGCTTCCGAGCACTTCGCGGAGTACGGCCACGGTCAGGCCATCCCCGCCCTGGCCGAACGCGAGCGTGCCTTCTACGAGACGATCGGCTGACGATGCGTCTGGCCGCCTTCCGGTTCGCCGAGGACCCGCCGGCCGAGCGCCGCGTGGGCCTCGTCATCGGCACCGCCGCCGAGCTGCGGGTCCACCCCTTTCCGGCCGGCACCGACCTGATCCGTCTCCTCGCCGCCGACCCCACCTCGCGGGACGAGGCGGCCGACAAGGCCGCGGAGACCGACGGGCACCCGCTCGGGGACATCGTGCTGCTGCCGCCGGTCTACCCGGTGGCGATGCGCGACTTCCTCACCTTCGAGGCCCATGTCGAGGGCGTGAGCCGCGGGATGCAGGGCGCGAGCGCCGTCGAGCCCGAGTGGTACGCGGGACCGGCCTTCCTGTTCATGGCCCCGCACGCCGTGCATGGGCCGTTCGACGACGTGGCGGTCCCACCCGACACCGAACGGCTCGACTTCGAACTGGAACTCGCGATCGTGACCTGCCGCGACATCCGCAACGCCACCCCGGACGCCGCGGCGGCGGCGATCGGCGGCTACCTGGTGATGAACGACTGGTCGGCCCGCGACATCCAGGGCCGAGAGATGCGCATCGGACTGGGACCGTCCAAGGGCAAGGACTTCGCCACCACCATCGGCCCCTGGGTGGTCACCCCCGACGAGATCGACGCCTGGCGCAGCACGGACGGCCTGGTCGACCTGGGGATGACCGTGCGCGTCAACGGCGTCGACGTCGGCTCCGACCGGTCCGGCCACATGAGCTGGTCCTTCGAGGAGATGCTGTCCTACGCCTCACGCGCGTCCTGGGTGAAGGCCGGAGAGGTGATCGCCTCCGGCACCTGCGCCACGGGAGCCCTCGCGGAGACCTGGGGCCGCACCGGAACCTTCGAACCACCGCCCCTGCGGGCGGGTGACGTCGTCGAAATGGACATCGAGGGCATCGGCGTCATCCGCAACAGGCTGGTCGTCTCGCAGGAGACCGCCCCGCCGATCCCGGCCGCGCGCCGCCACGTACGAGAGGAGGCCTGAGTGCCGTCCATCAACACCGTCGACCCCGCCACCGGCAAGCCGCTCGCGACCTACCCGGCGCACGGCTGGGACGAGATCGACTCCGTCCTCGACGAGGCGGCAGGGGCGTTCACCACCTGGTCCTCGACCTCCGTCGAGCAGCGCAGCGACCTGCTGCGCCGGGTCGGCGCGCTCCTGACCGAGCGGCGCGAACGGTACGCCGCCCTGATCACCGCCGAGATGGGCAAGCCGCTCGCCGAGGCACGCGGCGAGATCGACAAGTGCGCCTGGAACTGCGGGATCGTCGCGGACCACGCCGCCGACTGGCTGGGTGACCACGAGGTCGCCAGTGCCGCGGGCCGCTCCTGGGTGTCGTACGAACCGCTGGGCGTGGTGTTCGCGGTGATGCCGTGGAACTTCCCGTTCTGGCAGGTGCTGCGGTTCGCCTGCGCCGCGCTGGCCGCCGGTGACGCCGCCGTGTTGAAGCACGCGCCCAATGTGACGGGTTGCGCGCTCGCCGTCGAGGCGCTCTTCGCCGACGCGGGCGCGCCGCGAGGACTGTTCCGTTCGGTGCTCGTGGCCGACGGCGACGTCACCGACCTCGTCCCGCGGATCATCGCCGACGACCGGGTCGTCGCCGTCACCCTCACCGGCAGCGAACGCGCCGGTGCGGCCGTGGGAGCCGCGGCGGGCGCGGCACTGAAGAAGAGCGTCCTCGAACTCGGCGGCTCCGACCCGTTCGTGGTGCTCGACGACGCCGATCTCCCGGCCGCCGCCGACGCCGCGGCGCGCTCACGGTTCGGCAACGCCGGACAGAGCTGTATCGCCGCCAAGCGGTTCATCGTCGCCGACGCGATCGCCGACGAGTTCACCGCGCTGCTGGCCGATCAGGTCGAGCGGATCACGGTCGGCGACCCCACGGCCGACGGCACGACGATGGGACCGCTGGCCCGCGCGGACCTGCGGGACGCCCTGCACCGCCAAGTGACCGACACCATTCGCCAGGGAGCCGTCCTGGTCACCGGCGGACGGCCGCTCGACGGGCCCGGTTTCCACTACGCGCCCACCGTCCTGGACCGGGTCGAGCCGGGCATGACCGGCTTCACCGAGGAGACCTTCGGGCCGGTGGCCTGCGTCGTGCGGGCACGCGACGACGACCACGCCGTGGCGCTGGCCAACGACACCGAGTTCGGACTGGGCGCGGCCGTGTGGAGCGGGTCCGGGCGGGGCCTGGCGGTCGGGAGCCGGATCCGCTCCGGGGCGCTGTTCGTCAACGCCCTCGTCGCCTCCGACCCCCGGCTGCCGTTCGGCGGCATCGGCCGCAGCGGACACGGCAGGGAGCTCGGCGCGGAGGGCGTCCGCGAGTTCACCAACGTCCGCACGGTCTTCGTCGGAGCCGACCCTGCTGCGGCCCCGGCCGAAACCGAGTGAGGGAGCCATGAGCAGCGACACGCTCGACCATGTCGGGCTGAAGCGGCTGGTGCTCGACCGCATCCCCCTCTTCGTCATCGACGGCAGGCAGCCCGGCCCTCGGCTGAGCGCCCCCACCCCAAGGGACACAAGATGAGCGACAAGCCCAACGAGTTCGGCATCACCCACCTACGGCACGTCGACCTCGCCGTACCCGACTACACCACCCAGCGCGCCTTCTACACCAACACCTGGGGCCTGACCGAGGTCGGTTCGGACGGCGACCTCTCCTACCTGGCCGCCGAGGGATCACCCGAGCAGTACGTCATCCGGCTGCGCCACGCCGCCGACAAGCGCCTCGATCTGATCGCCTTCGGAGCCGCGGACCGGGCCGCCGTCGACGCGCTCGCGCAGCGCCTCGGCACCGCCGACGTCCCGCTCGTCACCGAACCCGGCGACCTCGCCACCGCCGGCGGCGGCTACGGGTTCCGGTTCTTCGACATCGACGGCCGCACCGTCGAGATCTCCGCCGACGTCGAGGTCCGTACGCACCGCAAGGTCGAGGAGGGCGAGTCGGTCCCGGTACGGATCTCGCACGCCGTCGTGAACTCGACCGACATCGCCCGGACCCGGTCCTTCTACGAACGGCACCTCGGGTTCCGGCTCAGCGACACCCTGCACAAGGACGGCATGGGTGATCTCATGCACTTCATGCGGTGCAACGACCGGCACCACAGCCTGGCGATCGCCCACGGCCCGCACACCTCGGTGCACCACGTGTCCTTCGAGATGCGCGGCATCGACGAGTACCTGCGCGGCACCGGCCGGGTGATGCGCGCGGGCATCAAGAAGGTGTGGGGGCCCGGCCGCCACCTGGCCGGCAACAACACCTTCTCCTACTTCCTCGATCCGAGCGGCAACACCATGGAGTACACCACCGAACTCGAACGGCTCGACGAGGACGCCTGGCATCCGCACATCTACGACGTGGACGACCCGCTCACCCAGGACCAGTGGGGGACCGCCGATCCGATGAGCGAGCTGATCGCCAAGGAGAGCTTCAACGACGTGGACCGCGGCGTGTTCGTCGCGCCGCCGGTATGAGGGGGCGGGCCATGGGACGGGTCGCCGGGAAGGTCGTGGTCGTGACAGGCGGCGCCCGGGGCCAGGGCGCCGCCGAGGTGGAGGCGCTGGCACGGGAAGGCGCTACGGTGCTGGCGACCGACGTGCTCGACGCCGAGGGCCACGCGCTCGCGGGGCGGCTGGCGGCAGACGGGCTGCACGTCACCTACCTGCCTCTCGACGTCCGCGACCGGCAGGCGTGGGACGCCCTCGCCTCCTACCTGGAGGAACACCACGGGCGGGTCGACGCCCTCGTCAATAACGCCGGGGTCGCCGCCCGGGACCGGATACCCGACGTGGACCCGGAGGCCTGGCAGCGCACCTTCGACATCAACGTCACCGGACCGCTGCACGGCATCCAGGCGCTCGTCCCGCTGATGCGCGCGGGCGCCTCGATCGTCAACGTCTGCTCGGTGGCGGCCATGGCGGGGCACGTCGCGGCCGCGTACACCGCCAGCAAGTGGGCCCTGCGGGGCCTGACCCGCACCGCCTCCCTCGAACTCGGCGGGCGCGGCATCCGGGTCAACGCCGTCATGCCGGGCCTGATCGAGACCCCGCTGATGGCGTCGGCGTCACCCGCCTTCACCTCGGCGGCGCTGGCCGAGATCCCCCTGGGCCGCGCCGGGACCCCGGCCGACATCGCGCCGCTGATGGTCTTCCTGGTGTCCGACGAGTCCGCGTACGTCAACGGCGCCGAACTCGTGGTCGACGGCGGTCTCACGGCCCATGTCTCCCACAAGGGCATCGCGGACGCCATCGCCGCGCCGTAACCGGTCGTGTTCGAGCCGTACTCAGTAAGGACCAAGAGACATGTTCGAGTACTTTCCCGGCAACTACATCTGGAACCTCGGTGTGGTCGCCACCCTCAACAGCGGCGGCACCATCGACGAGGTGGACCGGGCCTGCCGTCCCATCCGGGAGGCGGCCGCGCGCGGTGACGCGGGGACCACGGACTTCATGAAGGCCTGGCAGGGCGTCGCCGACCAGTTGGAGGAGCAGGCCCGGCAGGCCGAGGACGCCGGACACCGGCGCACCGCGGGCCAGAAGTACCTGCGCGCCGCGGCGTACGTCTGCCAGGCGGAGCGGATGCAGAGCGTCTCCTCACCGGGGCGCACAGCGATCTACGAACACTGCCTGCGCCTGCTGCAGAGGTCGTTCGAGCTGCTGGACCCGGCCACCACCCGCGTCGAGGTGCCCTTCGAGGGCACCGCGCTGCCCGCCTACTTCACCCGGGCCGAACCCAGGGACGGACGCCCGGCCCCCTGCATCATCATGTGGAACGGCCTGGACAGCACCAAGGAGCACATGTACACCTCGGGCTGGTGCCACGAGCTCGCGGCCCGCGGCATCTCCACGCTCATGGTGGACTGTCCCGGCAGCGGCGAGGCCCTGCGGCTGCTCGGGCTGACGGCGCGGGTGGAGACCGAGGACTGGGCGCGGGCCTGTGTGGACTACCTGGAGACCCGGGACGACGTCGACGCCGACCGCGTCGGGCTCGTCGGCTGGTCGCTCGGCGGTTACTTCGCGCCGCGCGCCGCGGCCTTCGAGAAGCGGCTGAAGCTCGTCGTCGCGTGGGGGGCCAACCACAACTGGGGCGAGGTGCAGAAGCGCCGGCTGGAGCGGGAGGGCGAGAACCCGGTGCCGCACTACTGGGAGCACGTCCTGTGGGTGTGGGGCGAGCCGGACGTCGACACCTTCATCAAGAACGCCGAGCGCATCACCCTGGACGGGGTCGTCGACAAGATCACGTGCCCGTTCCTCGTCACGCACGGCGAGAACGACCGGCAGATCTCCGTCGAGTACGCCCACCGGTCCTACGAACAGGCCGTGGGCAGCCCCAAGCGGGAGCTGCGGGTGTTCACCGCCGAGGAGGGCGCGACCGAGCACGTCGGCCTCGACCACCTGCCGCACGTCGCCTCGTTCACCGCCGACTGGGTCGCCGACACCTTCGCCGAACTGACCTGACACGCACGGCAAAAGGCGCCGCCGTCGACCGGGGGAGCGATCGACGGCGGTGACCACAGGGGCCGAGGTGGCGGAAGGAGGGCTCAGTCCCTCGGACCGCCCCGCATCAGCCCGTTCAGGCCTGCGCCCGGCAGCGCCTCGGCGAGGGCGTCGTCGAAACGGCCGTCCACCAGGATGAACGCCACCCGGGCCGGTACCTCGCCACGGTTCGCCCAGGCATGGTCGGTGCCACGCTGGACGACGACGTCGCCCGCCCGCAGCGTGACCTCCGAGTCGTCCAGCACCAGGGTGATCTCGCCCTCCAGCACGATGCCGTAGTCGACCGACGCGGTCCGGTGCACCGGCGACTGCAGACCCCGTTCGTCCAGGTGTCCCGGCTCGAACTCGTTGATACGGATCTTGGTGCCCGACGGGGGCGGCGGAACCGCCAGTTCCCGCTCGGTGGGGTCGGCCTCCACCGCGGCGATCGGGGCCGGGGCGCCGGTCGTGTTCCAGATCTCGTGGAAGGCCACTCCGTCCTGCGGGAGGGAGCGGCTCACGGGCACCGGCCCGTCCGATACGACGACGGAGACACCGGTCGGCGAATGCCCGGTGACCACCCGACGAGGAATTCCTCGACTCATGCTGCCTCGATTCCGTTCCGTGTGAGGGGGCGACGGCCGCCGCACGCCGAGTCAACGAGAATCCCCTCGGCGGCCACAAGGTCCCTCTCCATCAGCAGCGGCGATGGGTGCCATTGCCCCCACCGCCCTGCCGCCCTGCCGACCGGCGGCCTGAACGGACCCCGACCGGCCGTTTCTCGTGATGCCGGGTATCGGCGGGAGATCGGGACCGGGAACCATCCAGAGAATGGATAGGCGAGATCTGCCAGTTGAATGGCGTAGGGGGTAGGCGACAGGGAGTAACTTGCCCGATAGTCGTGCAAGTCCAGACGCCCCTCATTCCTCCGGGCGTTTCCCTTCGGTGCACTGGCGCTCCGCGGTGTGGCACGGCCACGGCGGCAGCCTGCCGCGTGCCCTGTCACCGCCCGCGTGGAGGCCTTGCGTGCCCGGTTTCACCTCCTCACCCGCTCCCACCGACGGTTTCGCCGTCCGCAGCACCGAGCCCGTGCCGGAATCCGGGGGCAGGCTGCGCTTGACGCTCCTGATGAGCGGGAGTTGTCTGCCGGTCCTCGGCGCGGTGCTACTCGCTCCCGTGCTGCCGAAGCTGCAGGAGCTGTTCAGGACGGTGCCGGACGCGGACGTACTGGTCCCGTTGATTCTCACGATTCCCGCGCTCACGGTCGCCCTGGTCGCCCCCCTCGCGGGTGTCCTGCTCGACCACCTGGGACGCAGGATTCCGCTGATCGTCGCAACCGTCCTGTACGCGCTGTTCGGCACCGCTCCGCTGTGGCTGGAGTCGCTCGGTGCCATCGTGGCCAGCCGTGCCTTCCTCGGTGTCGCCGAGGCCTTCGTCCTGACCTCCTGCACGACGCTGATCGGCGACTACTACGCGGGCAAGGCACGCCACCGCTACCTGGCCCTGCAGACGGTGTGCGCCACCATTTCCGCCACCGCCTTCTTCATACTCGGCGGGGCGATGGCCACCTCGGACTGGCGCGCCCCGTTCCAGCTCTACGCCGTCGGGCTGCTCCTCGCCCCCGCGATGGCCGCATTCCTGTCCAAGCCCGGGCCGGTCGCCCCCGTGGACGAGACGCTGACCGTCAGGCATCGGCCCTCCTCGGCCGGGCGGCTGGCCGGCATCTGCCTGCTCTCGGTGTTCGGTGGCATCGTCTTCTACGTCGTCCCGGCCGAGACGGCCTACCTGATGAACGGCCTGGGCATACAGTCCAGCACGCTCATCGGCATGGTCACCGCAATTGCCAGCACGGCCACGGTCATCGGTTCGGTCATCTTCGCCTCGATGATCGGCCGGCCGGAGCGCAGACTGGCCGCGATCTTCGCCTTGTGCGCAGCAGGGTTCGTACTGATCAGCCTGGCCCACAACGTGGCGATTCTGATCTTCGGCACCTTCCTGAACTGCATCGGCACCGGCCTTCTGCTGCCCACGCTGCTCACCTGGGCCATGTCGAAGCTGGAATACCGCAACCGTGGCCGGGGCACCGGACTGTGGATCGCGTCGTTCTTCCTCGGGCAGTTCCTCTGCCCACCCGCCCTGCTCACCCTCAAGTCCACCACCGGCCACCTCACGACGGCCGTCGGCGTCCTCGGCCTCGCCTGCGCGCTCGTGGCGGCCGCACTGATGCCCCTCCTCCGGAAGGCCAGCCCGCAGGAGACCCTGCCAGCGTGAGCCGGGCCTGGCCATCCGTCTCCCGGCTCGGCACCGCGTGGCATATTGAGCTTCTTCGAGCTGGTCCCTGATCAGGTGACAGGCTGCGAAGCGCAACGAGCGAGGCCCCTGAGCTGTCGATCGAGATGCCTGACGTCTCAACAACGCTGCTCGGGGCCCTCGTTGGTCATCTGTCCTGCCGCACTCGACCTGCCCCATGCCGCTCGTGGAGTGGGTGGCCATGCCCGTCGTCACCCGTGAGGGCGACCGGCGCTGCAGGCTCCGCCCGTCTCAGCGCGCCATGGTGGCACTGCTCGCGAAGATCGCTGCCGGATTCGGTATCGGCGCGTCCACCGCCCACGCCTGCACCAGCCGGGTCATCGACCGGCTCGCTGAACGCGCGTCGAGACGCGGCGGGCGCCGTGGACGAGGTCCACGGCGCCGCCCATGCCCTTGACCGTCTTTCCGGGGATCATCCAGTTGGCGAGGTCGCCGTGTTCCGAGACCTGCATGGCGCCGAGTACGGCGGTGTCGATGTGGCCGCCGCGGATCATGCCGAAGGACAGGGCCGAGCCGAAGAAGGAGGCGCCGGGCAGGTCGGTGACGGTTTCCTCGCCCGCGTTGATGAGATCCGGGTCGACCTGGTCCTCGGTGGGGTGGGGCCGGTGCCGAGGATGCCGTTCTCGGAGTGCAGGACGACGTGCACGCCGGGCGGGAGGTGGCCGGGGATGAGGGTGGGCAGGCCGATGCCGAGGTTGACGTAGGAGCCGTCGGTGAGTTCGGCGGCGGCGCGGGCGGGCATCTGGTCGCGGGTCCAGGGCATCAGGAACGTACCGTCCTCTTCTCGATGTGCTTGTCGGCTGCTTGCGCCGGCGCCAACTCCACGATCCGCTGCCAGAGGTGTCAGCGGAGTTCCCCACGCTCATCGCGTTCTTCGTGCAGCCGGTCCGGGGCCGCGGCCTGGACACGCCGGGCGAGGACGCGGAGCCGGTGCGGGGTGTCGTGCAGTAGTACACGGATTCGGAAGCCGTCCGGATACACGCCGGCGTCCTCGTCGTCGGCGGCGACCGTGGCGGCGTCGGAGAGGGATTGCAGCAGAACGTGGAGTTCCGAAGGGGGCGCGTCGGTGAGGAGCAGGGCGGCGTCCTCGACCAGGATCGTCAGCGGGCCCGTGGGGGGCGGCCCGTCGGGGTCGGAGTGCCACAAGGCCCTCTCCGAGACGCAGTCATGGAAGGCGTTCCAGTTGTGGCCGAAGTGGCCGGGGAAATCCAGGGCCCGGGCCCACGCGAAGAAGAGCGCTGCCCTGGTGCGGCAGTCGGCGCCCTGAACCACTACGGGATGGATCTCTCCCGTTGGTTCGTTCACGGTCAGTTCCAGCCAGTGCATGAGGCGTCCTCGGTGATGGCGAAGGGGGGCCCTGGGCCCGGAGTTCACGAGCGGGGGCCGCCGGCCGCTCCGCGGAGGAAGGCACCGCGGAGCACCCGTTCTTCGGCGCGTGATCTCCGGGCCCGTGCGATCAGCGCGGGGTCCCGGTCCCGCTCTCGATTCTCACACGCTCCTCCCGATGACCAGCAGGAGGCCGACCAGGAGGGTCCCGATCTGCTGGTAGATGAGGTCACCCCTCTCGTCGGCCTCGCCCAGCCGATCGTTGTTCTGAACCTCGAAGTCCGGGTCCTCGATGGGCGTGATGACGTTCGGGTCCGGTGTGCCACCGCCTTGGCCGCCCGGGGGCGGGTCGCCGGCGGTCTCCTCCGCGACCGGAGTGAGGGAGTTGTCGATGGTGTGGGGGATGTTGGGCATCTCCGGCTGGGCGTCGTCCACGTCGGGGAGGTTCTGGTAGGCGTAGAGGTGGAAGTTGGCGTAGTGGTCGTCGGTGAAGAAGATGAAGCCGTTGGTCGAGTCACGAACGATCCGGTCGGCGTTGCGCGGCGTCCTCCGGGTGGGCCGGAAGTCGATGTCGTACTCGTTGAAGCTCGGCGCCAGCGCGGTGGGGAAGTTGGCCTGGATGAAGGCAGTGAGCTGGCCGTCCCGATCGCCGTAGGTGCCGCCGCGGTAGATGAACTGGAGCCCTGCGGGATTGCCGTTCGCGTCAGTGCCCTGTTCCGAGGACGTGGCCTTGTTCAGCGGCCAGCCCTTGGAGGCCCAGAACGCGACCATGTCGTCGAGACGGTCGGGGAAGGTGAAGCCGCTGCCGTTGTCCACGGCGGCGCTCGCCTTCTGCTGCGACTCGGTCGTCAGCAGGGTCACGCCACCCAGGACGGTCGCGATGGCGAGGAACAAGGCCAGGAACTTCCCGCTGAGCCAGCGGGATCGGCGTTTGTGGCGTTGGCCGCCGGCGGGCTCGGCGGCCGTGGTTCGTTCCGAAGTCATAGCGGAAGACTCCTTCGTACGTGGATCGTGACGGGCCGTCGCCCCCAGGCAGATGGGTGTGGGCGAGCTCTCGCGGGGCGGTTTTCTGCATCCCGGGAGCTACCAGGGCGAGGCGTGTGCGGCCTGATCACCGGTGAACGCGCGCTGTGCGGCGAGTCTTCTCAAGAAGCACAGAGACCACCAGGGTCAAATGTCCCGACCAACAGGCAACATCAGGTTTCCTGATAAACGCAGCCACTGATGACCTGGTCAGAGGAGCGCGGGCGGATCGAGGCCCGCTGTGCCGGTGCTCACATCGAGGGGTCCTGGGCGGGAGGCTCCCCGTCCCACACCTCAACAGCGACCGATGCGGTGTGCGTGTGGCCGCCACTGTGGAAGTCGAGGCGTCCCGGGAAGGCGTTCAGCTTGGCATTCAACGCGCGGGCCCCGACGCTGATGCCCGCCCCGCCGACGATCGACTCCACCAGCCTCGCCTCCGGGCTGACCGCGGTGTTCTCCGGGTTCAAAAGGCTCGTCCTGGCCGCCGCCGAGAGCCAGCAAGTGCACCCCCGGGACACCTTCGTCGAGCTCGGCCAGCGGCGGGTCATCGCCGGGCAGGAGGACCTGATCCCGGACGCAGCGCGCACCTTGGCGGCACAGGGGGCAAGCGCGTGTCACGGTGCCGACTGTTCCTTGGCTCCGACAGGCACGCCGAAGAGGCCCCCGTGCCCACCCGCGGCCCGGGCGAGGTGCTGGTCGAGGTGGGGGCCGCGGGCGTATGCCTGTCCGACGTCCACCTGATCGACGGCAGCATCAGTCCCGCGTTCCCCGTCGACGCCGTCGCGAAGACGTGCATCGTCACGCTCGGCCATGAGGTCGCCGGCGTCGTCCACGCCGTGGGACCGGAGGTGGCCGGGGGACGGAAGCCCGGTACTCGGGCGGTGCTGCAGGCCGGGGGCGTGCGGCGGATGTGGCGCCTGTCCGCGTCGCACCTCGTGTCGGCGGCCGCTGACACGAGGTGTGGACCCTGACGGCGGCTGGGCCGAGTGCGCCGTGGCTCGCGAGGACACCCTGATCGCCCTGCCGGACGACCTCCCCTTCGACCAGGCCGCCATCATCCCCGACGCCGTCTCCACCCCGTACGCCGCCATGGCGGAAACGGGTGCGGTACGCCCGGCGCAGGCGGTCGGGATCAGGTGCGGGCGGCCTCGGTGCCCACGGCATCCGGCTCGCCCGTATGGTCGGCGCGGCCCCGGTCATCGCGGTGGACCCCCTGCCCACGGCTCGGGAGGGGGCCCTCGCCTTCGGTGCCGATCTCGCGCTCGACCCGACGACGGACGCCCGCCCGGTCGACGCGGTATCGGCAGAGTCCCGCAGCCGAACACCCCGGCCGGACCGGAGAGTACCGGAAGGGAATCCAGCCTGTGCGGCGAGTTGCAAAGGAGTGCCCGGCGGCGGCACATGACCTCACCAGGCCACCGCCGGGCTCCTGTGCCGCGCCGGTCCCGCCCCAACGGTCCCGGCGCGGTCCGGGGCCACGAGCCGCTCAGCCGCGACCCCGGGGCAACAGGGGCTGAGACGCGCGCCGAATCCGGACCTTGAGGAGGCGTCGGCGCGCGGCTTGGTCGGCCATCGCCGACCCGCCTGACATCATCCGGGCGCACGGTGGGGAGGGAACGGGCACAGGCTCATTCCTCTCCTGCGATTCATCCGCGTAGCCATCGGACGACGGTGAGCACCGGGTACGTGGAGCTCTGGGCACCACCGACCGCGTGCTCCGATCGTCCGGGCCCCCGCTCAGCACGTAGGACAGACGCTCAAGGGGTGAGCACGAACCGGATCGGGTCGCCGATCTTCTTCTCCAGCCGGCTGACGGCGTCGGCGGCTTCGGCCAGCGGGATGTGGGCGGTGATGGAGGGGGCCAGGTCGAGCCGGCCGGTGGAAGCCAGGCCGATGAGCTGGGTCACGTGTTCAGGTCCGGAGCCGTAGTGGCCACGGATCTGGTTGCCGCGGAAGCAGAACTCCGTGCTGTCGGTGACGGTGAGGGGCTTGGGGGTGAGTCCAGCCAGTACCAGCACCCCGCCGGGGCCAAGGACGGCCGCGGCCTGCTCACGGACCACGGGGACGCCGGCGAAGTCGAAGGCGGCGTCCAGGCCACGGCCACCAGTGGCGAGGTCCACAACAGCGGCGAAGTCCGCCGCGGCAGGGTCGAGCGCGAAGTCGGCGCCGAAGGCGAGGGCGCGCTCGCGGGCCTTCGGCAGCGGGTCGATGGCGATGACGGGGGTCGCCCCGGCCAGGCGGGCGAGCCGGATGCCGTGCGCGCCCAGGCCGCCCGCACCCCAGATGCCGACGGCCTGCGCCGGGCGGACAGCGCCCGTCTCGACAATCGCGGCGTAGGGGGTGGAGACCGCGTCGGGGATGATCGCGGCCTGGTCGAACGGCAAGTGGTCGGGGATCGGGGCGAGCGTGTCCTCGCGGGCGATCGCGTACTCGGCCCAGCCGCCGTCGTAGTCGACTCCACGGGTCAGCGGCATCCGACACGATGAGCGCCGCATGCAGTCGTCGCACTGGCCGCACGCCTGCCCAGCCTGCAGAGCGACACGCATGCCGGGGGCCCAATCCCCCATCAGGTCCGGGCCGAGGGTGTGGACAACGCCCGCGACCTCGTGCCCGAGGGTGACCGCACGCGAGCGGACCACCTCGTCAACAGGGAAGGACGAGCTGAGGCTGCCGTCGATCAAGTGGACGTCGGACAGACAGACTCCGGCGGCCCTGACTTCGATCAGCACCTCTCCAGGGCCGGGAACGGGGATGGCCACCTCCTCCACCGCAAACGTCTGAGTGTCCAGGTGGAGGCGTCCGGCGAGCATCGTGGGCATGGTGTGACCTCGATTTCTTGGATGTCTACGGGCAGGGCCGCGAGGTCGCCATGACCCCGGTAACGCACTGGGGAAGGCAGGCCTTGGTGAGTACAGGTCTGCCTTGGTGTCCGCAGCGACGCGGCGGCATGAAGCAAACATACATCCGACATTGTCATTCGACAATGTCCTTTGATTGAGTTGGTCGACTGGATTGCGTGAAGGCTTCCCCCGTCAGGCAGGCCGGAGCGTCGCAGGCGAGCCGCCGGACGCCGGCATCCAGCGAGGCGACCACCTGCGTCCGCGCCTCCCCGATACAGGGAAGGCCGATCGGCTCCCGCGCCGACGGCCCAGTCAGCGCACGCCTGCCCTCAGGCGCGATGGAGCCCCGTACCGTCCCAGGGAGTTGCGCTTTCGGCGGGCTTGGCGCCGGCGCCGTAGCCGCGCGGGTCGGGACATGTGACGGTGTGGTCGGCGACCTTGTGTCGCCACATCACGTGCGTCTGTGGAAAACCGTGGAGCGGCACGACCGGGCTGCCGGTGCCGCCCACGGCGGCGTTCAGCCTGCGACCGCCGCGCCCCACCCGCTTCGCCGGCGTGCCGACCGCTCGGGCTCAGGCGGCTGCCGCGCTGGGGGCCGGCGGAATCCTGGTTCTCGCAGGGCTCGCTCCGGAGTCGATCGTCGTCCGTGACGGCACCGGGTTCAGTTTCCGGGGCGACGGATCCGCGGCCACGACGGCTCCGGGTGCGAGCACGTGGAACAGTTCACCGGCCTGACCTCCGTCGGACGGATCGATCTGGCCCCGTCCGTCGCCGCGCACATCCCCGCTGGCCGAGGCCGCCGACGCCGCCACCCGGCTGGAGAAGAAGATCGGCGACCCGATCCGGTTTGTTCCCACCCCCTGAAGCCTGCTGACCCCGGCCCAGGGCCACGGCTCGATCGAACGGGTCTGGAAAACGAACGTGGTCTGGCAACGGTCTGCGAAGCCCTCCGGCGACGGTGAGTCGGGGGAGGGGCTTCGTGCCTTGTGACGGGCCTGTGAGTGGAGGGGGGGTTCCCCCGGCCTTGGTCCGGCCTGACGTTTCAAGCCCTCCGAACGTTCCCTCAGTCGACTGTGTCGACCGCCACAATCGAGCGACATTGTCGTCCGACAATGTCGTGTGTATGGTTCTGGCCAGCGACAGCCTGTGCCGAACGAAAGGCAAGCTCATGACTCACGAGACCGTGCGCGGAACCGAGCCGATTCCTCAGCGTCCCGCCCTGCCCCTGGTCGGCCACGCGTTCGACATCCCCAGCGGCGCCGACGGGCTGCTCTATGTGATGAAGGAGGCCAAGGAGCTGGGGCCGCTGTTCAAGCTCCGCGTCTTCGGCAACGAGATCAACTTCGCCTCCGGTCTCGACCTGGTCACCGAGCTGGCGGACGAGAGCCGGTTCCGCAAGAACGTCCACCCCGACCTCGTGATCCTCCGGGACATCGGCGGGGACGGGCTGTTCACCGCGTTCAACGACGAGCCCAACTGGCGTAAGGCGCACGACGTGTTGATGCCGGCGTTCTCCCTCGGTGCGATGCGCGGCTACCACGCGACGATGCTCCGGGTCGCCCGGGAGCTGATCGGGAAGTGGGATCAGGCCGCCGGTGCGGAGGCTGTGAACGTCGCCGACGACATGACACGGCTGACCCTCGACACGATCGGCCTGTGCGGTTTCGGCTACGACTTCGAGTCCTTCAGCCGCGAGGAGCCGCACCCCTTCATCACGGCCCTGTCGAGGGCGCTCGGCTTCGCCCAGGACAAGGGGGAGTCGATCCCGGGCGCGGAGCTGTTCAAGTGGAAGCAGGCGGAGCAGTTCCGTGAGGACGTGGCCCTGATGGAGGGCCTGGTCGACGATGTGATCCGGCAGCGCCGGGCGTCCGGCGACACCAGCACCGACGACCTGCTCGGGCGGATGCTCCACACCCGTGACGCGGTGACGGGCGAGCCGCTGGACGACGTCAACATCCGCTACCAGGCGATCACGTTCCTCATCGCCGGCCACGAGACCACCAGTGGTGCCCTGTCGTTCGCCCTCTACTACCTGACCAAGCACCCCGAGGTGCTGGCCCGGGCCCAGGCCGAGGTCGACGCCCTGTGGGGCGACTCGGACGCCCCCGAGCCCGACTACGGGGACATCGGGAAGCTGACGTACATCCGCCAGGTGCTCAACGAGAGCCTGCGGCTGTGGCCGACGGCGCCCGCCTTCGCGGTGGAGCCGATCGAGGACACCGTCATCGGCGGGAAGTACGCCGTGCGCAAGGGCGAGTCGATCCAGGTCCTCATCCCGCAGCTGCACCGCGACCCCGCGTGGGGCGAGAACGTCGAGCTGTTCGACCCCGACCGGTTCCTGCCCGAGCGGGAACAGGAGCGGCCGGTCCACCTGTTCAAGCCGTTCGGAAGCGGTGAACGCGCCTGCATCGGGCGGCAGTTCGCGCTGCACGAGGCCACCCTGGTCCTCGCGCTCGTGATCCACCGCTACCGCCTGATCGACCACACCAACTACCAGCTGAAGATCAAGCAGTCGCTCACCCTCAAGCCGGACGAGTTCACCCTGAACCTGGCCCGGCGCACCAGCGGCGAGCGCCGCCTGCCCACCGCCGTGGCCCTCGCCGCGGGCAACGCCCCCGCAGGCCAGGACCGGCCCGCCGTCCGGCGCGCCACCGGGACCGCGCTGACCCTGCTGCACGGCTCCAACCTGGGCACCTGCGCGGGCATCGCACGCGACCTGGCGGTGGACGGTGACGAGCGCGGCTTCGCGCCGTCCGTCGCGCCCCTCAACGACGCCGTGGGCAAGCTCTCCCCCGGCGACGGGCCGGTGGTGATCGTGGCAGCTTCCTACAACGGCCGCCCCACCGACGACGCCACGGAGTTCGTCGCCTGGCTGGAGGGCCTTGAGCCGGGCGCGCTCGACGGCCTGCAGTACGCCGTACTCGGCGTCGGCGACCGCAACTGGGCCGCCACCTACCAGCGCGTCCCCACCCTCATCGACGAGCGGCTCAGTGCCGCGGGCGCCACCTCACTGCTGCAGCGCGGTGCCGCGGACGCCGCAGGCGACTTCGCCGGCACCGTCGACCGCTGGACCGGCGAGTTGTGGACCGCCCTGCTGGAGCAGTACGGGACCGCCGCAGACATACAGCAGACCGAGCCGGACGCCGACCAGGAGACGGGCCTGTACGAGCTGCAGGACACCACCGACTCGGTCATCGGCGGGCTCGCGGCACGGCACGGCGTACAGCCGATGGAGGTCCTCGACGCCTACGAACTGGTCGACCTCAACCACGAACTGGGCCGCTCCAAGCGCTTCCTCAAGCTGCGGCTGCCCGAGGGCGTCACCTACCGCACCGGCGACCACCTGGCTGTGCTCCCGAGCAACCCGGCCGCCCTCGTCCAGCGGGTGGCCGACCGCTTCTCCCTCGACCTGGACCGCACCGTCCGGCTCCGCGCCCGCCGCCGCAGCCGGGGCGCCCTGCCCGTCGACCGCCCGCTGACCCTGCGCCGCCTGCTCACCGACTTCGTCGAACTGCAGGATGCCGCCACCCAGGAGCAGATCGCCGTACTCGCCGAGCACACCGCCTGCCCGCCCGAGAAGCGCCCCCTGGCCGAACTCGCCGCCGCCGACGAGGAGACCTTCCGCGAGCAGGTGACCGCCCCCGGACGCAGCCTCCTGGACCTGCTGGAGCGCTACCGGGCCTGCGAGCTGCCGTTCGAGGTCTTCCTGGAGCTGCTGCCGGTGCTGCGCCCGCGCCACTACTCGATCTCCTCGTCCGCAGCGGCGGCACCCGGTGAGGTCGACCTGATGGTGTCGCTGCTCGCCGCGCCCCACCGGGGTGGCGAGGGCACCTTCCGCGGCATCGGCTCGCACTACCTGCAGACCGTGAACGCCGGCGACACGGTCCAGGCGCGGGTGCTGCCCTGCAGCGAGGCGTTCCGGCTGCCCGAGGACGACTCGGTGCCGGTGATCCTGGTCAGCGCGGGCACCGGTCTCGCCCCCTTCCGCGGGGCCGTCCTGGACCGCCACCACACCAAGTCGACCGGCACCCTGCTGTGCTACTTCGGCTGCGACCACCCCGACGTTGACTACCTCCACCGCGAGGAGTTCGAGGCGGCCGAGACAGCCGGAGCCGTGAGCATGCGGCCCACCTTCTCCTGCGCCGCCGAGGACGGCGCCCGCTTCGTCCAGGACCGCATCGCCAAGGAGAGCGACGAGGTCTGGGCGGCACTGGAGGCCGGCGGACGCGTCTACATCTGCGGAGACGGCCGCCGCATGGCTCCGGCGGTACGGGAGGCGTTCATGGCGATCTACCGCACGTACACCGGCGCCGGTGACGAGGAGGCGAGCGCCTGGCTGGCCGCGCTGATCGAGTCCGGCACCTACGTCGAGGACGTCTGGGCCGGCTGACCGCCGACCGCCCGGTGTGCGGTGGCCGACGTCCACCGCACACCCCACCGAGCGACAGGGCCACGGACACTGCTCCCCCCAGGTCCGTGGCCCTGTCTTCTTCACCCCCTGTCCCGCTGCATCTCCCCGTGTCTTCGCTTCCGAACTCGTGAGGTTCTCATGCTCGTTGCACGCTCCGCGCCCCGCCGAGGGCCGCTGGCCCTTCCCTACTCCCCGCAGAACTCCCCGCAGAGGAGCGGTCGGTGAACGCACGCAGCGGCTCCGCCCTGACCTTCGGCGTGGCGGTCGCACTCATCGCCGGAGTGACCCTGGGCAACGGCGGAGCGAACGTGATGCCCGTCTTCGTCGACGACTTCGCGACGCGCTTCGCGCTGTCGGACTCCGCCGCCGGGCTCGTGGCCGCGACCCAGCTGATGGCGACCGCTGTCGTCACGCTGCTGCTGGCCAAGCGGGCGGCGCGGCCGGGGCGGGTGCGGATGACCCGCCTGGGCCTGGCTGTCTCGGGCGTCGGCTTTCTGGCGGCGGCGGCGGTCACCGACCCGGTGAGCCTGGTCCTGGCCAACCTGGTCCTCGGCGCGGGGCTCGGCGCGGTCTACGCGGCGGCCACGGCGGCGCTCGCCGCCACCGACGACGCGGACAAGGCGTCCGCAGTCACCATCTCCGGCGTGGTCGGCGTGACGGCGCTGCTGATCGTGGGCGTCCCCGCGGCCAACCACGACCTGGGGGAGGGCACCGGCTTCCTGCTCATGGCGCTGTGCTGTCTCGCTGCCTGGCCCTTGACACGCCGGCTCCCGGACGGCCCCGCGACATCGGGCGCCGGGTCCGCCGGTACGGGAGAGACGACAGCGGCCAAGCCGTCCGTGGTGCTGCTCCTCGGGACCGCGCTGCTGTGGGCCGTCACCCAGGGGGCGTGGTCGTACGCCTCGGTCCTCGGTCGTCAGCACACCGGCATGTCCCACTCAGCCGTATCGGCCGTCCTCGCGATCTCCAGCGTCGTGGCGCTCGCCGGCGCGGTGGTGGGTCCGGTGGCGGCGCGGAGCTTCGGGCGCATGCGGTCGATGGCCGTCTTCGTCACGGCGCAGGCCCTCGCGATGGCCGCCCTGGTCCTCACCCACGACCCCGTGTTCTTCACCGTCGCGGCCGTCCTCTGGCAGGCCTGCCAACTGGCCGTCCTGGTGCAGATGCTCGCCGCCGCGGCGCTCATCGACCCGACCGGACGCCTGGTGGCCTCCCTCAGCGGTGCGGGTGCGCTGGGCACCGGCATCGGGCCCCTGGCCGTCGGAGCCGTTCTCGAGGGTGCCGGGGCCGACGTGCTCGGCATCGTCCTGGCGATCGGCACCTTCCTCGCCTCGCTGCCCCTGCTGAGGATGACGGTGGCCAGTGGCGAGGCCACCAACGAACCGCAGCCCGGATGCGTGCCGACGGTCTGAAGACGTCCCGACCTCGCGGAACGGCCGCTGCCCCTGTCCGATGTCAGGGGCAGCGGCTGCCTGGGCGTTGAGGGTCGGCTGCCTGGGCGTGGAGGGTCGGCTGCCTGGGCGTGGAGGGTCGGTTGCCTTGGCCACGGGGCGCAGACGCTGCTCCGGCGAAGAGATGACGCCGCCGGACCGGAGGTCTACGACCGGCCCTTCACCGCGGATCAGGCACCTTCCGGTCGGCCGACGTCCGCGGCTCATCGCTGGGTAACGGCGACAAGGGCGAGGCCGGCCTGTTCCGCCCTGTTGTCAGCTCTTCGGCAGGGGCACGAGCTCCATTCGGCCTCCGGCGAGAGCGACGACGGCGGAGACCAGGGCCCGCAGACAGGTGAGCTCGGCCTCCTCGTCGGGCAGTGAGAGATGCTGCACCGAGAGGCCGTCGAAGCCGGCCAGGAAGAACCGGGCGATGGTCTCCGCCGGCTGGGCGAGCTGGTGACCGGTGCGCTCGGCCGCCTCGGTCACCAGCCTCGTTGTCACGGCCGTCACCTGGCCGTAGTGGCTCTCGAGGGCCTCCTGCAGTCGTGGTGTCCGGAGCGCGAACATGGACAGTTCGGTGAGCAGCTGGTGGGTGGTCGGCTGCTCGCGCACGGTCTGCCACAGGGCGGCGGCGAGTGCCGCGACCGTCTCCTCGAAGCCGGCGTCCGCGGGCGCCGCCCGTTCGACCTGTGCGATCAGATTGTGGGTGAGCTGCTCCATGACGGCTCCGTACAGATCTTCCTTGGTGCCGAAGGTGTAGTGCACCGTTGCCTGGGCCACGCCCAGCTCGGCCGCGATGGCGCGGGTGCTTCCGGCGGCGACGCCCTCCCTCGTCATGAGGGCGATGGCGGCCTTGATCAGCTGAGGACGGCGCTCTGCCGCGGATACATGAGCCATGAAGACATTGTAGCGACTTAGTCCAGTGAATGAATCGTTTGATCAGGTCACGTTTCCGGCACTCCTTCTGCGGCTGAGGTCGCGCTGGTCGGTCTCTGCCATGCTCACGGCAACGAGGGGGCCGGCCTCGGCCGCGATCTTGCCCAGCCAGATATGAGCGGGGTCGCGTTCGTGCAGGGGGTGCCACAACAGTGATTCCACCAGCGGTCCCTTCCCGAAAGGCAGGTCGACGAGGGTCGTGCCGCTGCCGGAAGAAGCCGGACGGGCGGCACGCTCAGGGAGCACCCCCGCCCGGTCGGTGCCCGCGATGAGGTGGCGCAGGGACAGGACGTTGCAACAACATCGCCGAGACCCTGCAGCGGATCACCGCGCCGCGCGCCGCGCAGCCCGCCGCGTTCGAGGGCGGCGTAGCGGTCGTACGCGAGGTGCTGAGCCGGCGGTAGGGAGTGTCGCTGGAAAACTTCGAGATGTACGACGGGAGCGGCAGGCCGGTACGGCACCGTGAGGCTGCGCCGGCTCGTCGGTCTGCAGACCGACCGGGGGACGGCTACTTCCGCGCGGCCGAGGAGTGGCTCCGCCATGCGTCCGCTCGCCTGGACGCTCGGCATCCCGCCAGGCCGGCGCCGCCACATGAGCCAAGCCGGCTTCGCGTAGTGCGAGTACCAGTCGTCGCTGACTCGAACCGGTGCCCCTCCCAGTTGGTCACGAGTCTTGGCATAAGGTGCGGTCGAGTTGATGTTCGGATCGTTCATCCACAGTGAGCAAAGGGCGGGTCGGTCATGCCGTTCACGGTGCCGCAGGCGGTGATACGCCGAACCGAAGGTTGGCTTGTCCGGCGAGGTGCACCCACGATGATCGAGGGGTACGGCTTCGTCGATCACGTGCTCCCCCGAATGCTGCCGTCGCTGGCCTTTGTGGCGCTGGCCAGCCTGGCCTGGCTCGTCCCGCTCAGATCCGCGGGCTCGCACGGGTGGATCCTGCTCGGTGGCGTCGCCGTGGTGACGCTGGCCGCGTGGGGCACAAGTACCGTTCTCGTCCGGCGGCTTCCCCGTTTCTCGCGCAGGGCCGCCATCACGATCCTCGCCGCGTACGCCACGATGCCCGTCGCAGTACCTCTGTTGCAGCTCGCCGTCGACGGAGCCGTCACACCGCCGGGCGGCAACGTGGTCGGGCTGCTGGGTTTCGTGATCTTCTTCGCCGCCGTTTTCGTCGCCACACTTCTGGCCACCACCTACGGTCTCGGCACGCTACTGCGTCGGGCGGTCCGCCACTCGGTCTTCGACCTGCGCAACAGCGTGCACCTGCTGGGCCGGGCGCTGCCCGCGTTGCTCTTCGTCACGCTCTTCCTGTTCTTCACCGGCGAGTTGTGGCAGGCCATGAACCGGCTGGCGTGGTGGCGGGTCGTACTCGTCGTCGTGCTCTTCGCCGCGATCACCGTGCTTGCCGCCGCTGCCCGCCTGCGTGACGAGATCGGCCGGGTCGAGCAGGACCTCAGCCGACCCACGCTCGCGGCGGCGTGCCGGGACACTCCCTTGGCCGGTGTGCGGGTCGAGCAGCTGGCGCCCGACGGTCAACTGCCTGCAATGCCGCTGACCCCACGGCAGGAACGCAACCTGCTGCTGATGCTGGCCAGCCGCCAGCTCGTGCAGGCAGCGGTGGTCGGCCTGACGCTGTTCACCTTCTTCCTCGCCCTGGGCGTGCTGGTGGTCACGCCCGAGACAGCGGAACAGTGGATCGGCGAAAATCCACAGATGTCCGCCCTCTTCCCCGTGATCCCCGTCGCGATGTTGCGGAACGCCACACTCCTCGCCGCGTTCGGCAGCATGTACTTCGCGGTCACTTCGATGACGGACGCGGACCATCGACAGCAGTTCTTCGCTCCGATCATCGACGAGATCGAGCGCGTGCTCGCGGTGCACGCGGTGTACCTGGCCGTGCGCGAACCGGCCCCGGCCGCGCCCCAGGGCCTGAGCATCGGATGACCTCTGGGACGGCCAGAGGCATCACTCAGCGCCGCAACAGCGGTTCCGGCTGTACATGCGGTTGACCGTTCGCAAGGAACGGCCGCGCCCTGGAGCCCAGTTGAGAATCACGGACGCGGACGGCATGCGGCTCACCTGCTTCGCCACCAACACCCCCGACCGGCCGATCGCCGAACTCGAACTCCGCCACCGGGTGCGGGCCCGCGCGGAGGACCGCATCCGGGCCGCACGTTCGACCGGCCTGTGGAACCTCCGGCCACGGCCCCGAAGCGCACCGTAGGAGCCCGGCAGGCCGTACCCGCGTCCAGCTGACCGGTCACTCCGCTCCCAGGGTCCGGCCGACCTCATGCCAACGTGGCATTCGACCGGGCCCTCGGTCACGGCGGCCGAACTTCGTGGGTACATGGCAAAGTTGGAGTCAACCGGCTCGTCGGTCGACTATCAGTGAGGCATCCCGCCCCAGCTCTCCTCCATTTTGGGGCGGCTGTCGACGACAAGCGTATTGCCCGGAATCCGATGCATGCCAAGTCCGTGCGATGGCCCAAGGCGGCCCAGGAGCGACGCGACGTGTGGCCGCTGGCTACCGCGCTCGGAGTCCGCGATGAGCACGTCGTTCTCGCAGACGACGTGCGCGTCGAGGGCGTTGCGATACCAGTCGAGAAGTTCTTCGCGCGCGTCGTCTGTAGCACCGCGTGAGCCAGGCGCCTGCTACTCATGGCGGGTTGTTCTCTGATCGAGCTGTACGGGCTTGAGTTGAACGGGGGGCTAATCGACCAGGTCCAGTGCGGCCCCGACGATGCTTTCGGTGTCAAGGTGGTGGTACCGGTAGACCTCGTCCAGGGAGCCGGACTGTCCGAAGCGGGTGACGCCGAGTGCTGTGGTCGGGACCTGGTTGATCGTGGCGAGGAAGGCCAGCGTGTGCGGGTGACCGTCCAGGATCGTGACCAAGGGTGTCGCCCTGTCGGCGGGAAACACCTCGTCAAGGATCCAGTGGTCGGCCGGGTCCTGGCCCTGGCGGGCACGCACGGCGCGGTAGAGGAGGTCGGGGCTGGTGACGCAGATGACATCAGCCCGGATGCCGCTCTGCTCAAGGCGGTCGGCGGCTGCGAGGGCTTCCGGTACGAGGGCGCCCATGACGGCGAGGGTCACCGCCGGGTCGTCTGTGCGCCGCAGCGCGTAGGCCCCGGCCACGACCTGCCGTCGGCGGTGTTCCCGGGCGGCAGGATCGACCGGGACGGCGGCGAGGCCCTGATCGATCGGGCGGGTGGACAGTCGCAGGTAGGCCGAGGTGCCATCCGGCTTCCCAAGGCGTCCGAGACTGGCCAGCAGGGTCCATTCGGTGTCGATGACGAAGGCCGGTTCATAGGTGACGCAGCCGGGCTGTTCGATGCCGATGGAGGGAGTTTTGATCGACTGGTGGGCGCCGCCTTCCGGGGCGAGGGTCACCCCGGAAGGGGTGCCGACCAGAATGGACTGTCCCCCGGCGTAGATGCCGTACGACCACGGCTCCAGGGCGCGTTCGACGAACGGGTCGTAGAGCACGCCGATCGGCAGCAGGGGCTGGCCCCACCGGCTCCAGGCCGTGCCGAGCTCACTGATGAGGCCGACCAGGTTGACCTCGGCGATGCCCAGCTCGATGTGCTGTCCGCTGGGCTGTTCCCGCCAGTGCAGGATCGTTTCGCGGTCGTCGGCGAACCAGTCGGTCCGCTCGGTGGCCGACCAGACACCGACCTTGTTGACCCACCCACCGAGATTCGTCGATGAACTGACGTCGGGGCTCACCGTCACTATGCGCCGCGCGACCTCGGGCGCCTGGCGGGTGAGGTCGAGCAGTGTCCGACCGAGCGCGGCCTGGGTGGTGGCCTTTGAGGACGTGGATGTGCGGCCGAGGTCGAGCGGCAGAGTCTGCGGCGGGACGGGGGAGACTTCCTCCCGTCGCAGGCGCTGTGCGGTCTTGCGGCAGAGCTCCGCCGCAAGGCTGTCCGCGGGTGGCGGCCGCCACGGGTCGTCCACAGCAGCCCCGACCCGGTCCGCCAGCTGACTGATCTGGTCCCCGGTGAGCAGCGCGGAGTGGTTCTGAGGGTGGCCCTGCATGGGCAGGCCGTAGCCTTTGACGGTGTAGGCGAGGATCACGGTGGGCCGTGTGTCGTCGATCGCACCGAATGCCGCGTCGAGCCTGTCAAGATCATGGCCGCCGAGGTTGGCCAGAGCCCTGACCAAGCTCTCGTCGTCCAGCCCGGCGATCAGCTTGGTGATGTCGGCCGCATCGGGGCCGGTGCCGGGCAGCCGACGGCGTACCTCGCCGGCGTCGCAGCGCAACAGGCGCTGGAATTCCGGGTTGCTCATCTCGTCGATACGCCGACGAAGGGCGTCTCCGCCCGGCTCCCGGAAGAGTTGTTCGAGGACTTTTCCGTATTTCAGCTCTATCACCTGCCAGCCGGCGGCGCTGAAGAGCCCACGGAGTCGGTCTGCGGCCAGGTGCGGGACGACCCTGTCCAGCGACTGGCGGTTGAGGTCGACGATCCACACGATCTCGCCCAGGTCGGAGACGGCAGGGTCCAGCACGGCCTCCCACACCGCTCCCTCGTCGAGTTCGGCGTCGCCGACCAGCGAGTACTGCCGGCCGGTGCCGGCTCCGCCGAAGGCACACTCCACATAGCGGCGGGTCACCGCGCCCCATATCGGCGCGGTCGCGCCGATGCCCACGGAGCCGGTCGAGTAGTCCACCGGGTCAGGGTCCTTCGCGCGGCTCGGGTAGCTCTGCAGCCCGCCGAACTCGCGCAGCCGAGAGAGGTAGGACCCGTCGAGGCTGCCCAGCAGGTAGTTGATCGCGTGCAGGACGGGCGAGGCGTGCGGCTTGACCGAAACCCGGTCGCCGACGCGCAGATGCCTGAACCACAAGACGGTCATCAGCGACACCATCGAGGCCGACGACGCCTGGTGTCCGCCCACCTTCAGGCCCGAAGCGTTGGGGCGGACCCGATTGGCATGGTCGACCATCGCGGTCGACAACCACAGAACCCGGTTCTCGACCTCGCGGAGTACGGCGAGATCCTCGCAGGTCGTGGTCCGGTCGAGTGGGGGGCTTGTCATGGTTGCCGTCCTCTACTTCGGTGTGAAACACGAACCGTGAGCGTGCGCTTGCGCACTCACATCAGCAGGGTGAGGAGCCATCGAGAAGGCTGCCTGGTTCGCGCCGGTCTGGGAGTCGTGAGCGGGAGAGATGCGCGAGGACCCACCGCTCTGACCAGGGGTGCGCCCGCACCCTTGCGCGGGGTTTCTTTCAGCGTGTGACGGCGGCGCCGGGGCGCGTTCCGCTTCGCGCTCTCGCCAACGTGTCACTGTTCGGCGCCTTCGGATTCGGCGGTACGCCAGGCCCAGGTCACGGCGTAGCGGGACAGTGTCTCCTGGACTGACGCCGGATCGGCCGACTCCTGGACGGTGACGGTCAGCCGGCCGTCGACAGTGGTCACGTCGAGGACGGCTTCAGGCAGGTCGCCGGCCAGGACCCTCCGCAAGGCGTCTTCACGGAGGGCGGGCTTGAAGGGTTTACCGACGGCGGTGACCGGCAGTTCGCTGACGATGTGGACGTCTTTGGGGGCTGCGGCCGGCTCGGGAACTCCGGCGGCGGCCCAGGCACACAGGTCGGCCTCGTCCACCCCTGCGCCGGGGCGGACCGTCACATAGGCGATCGGGACCTCACCCGAGTGTGGATCGGGACGGCCGACGGCACTGGCGCCGGTCACGTCGGGATGGTCGAGGAGGGCATCCTCGATCACGCTCGGGTCGATGTTGTGCCCGCCTCGGATGATCAGGTCCTTGGCTCGGCCGGTCAGGTAGACGTACCCGTCCGTGTCGACTCGTCCCAGGTCGCCGGTGTCCAGCCAGCCGTCGATGATCTTGCCGTCCGGTTCGGTGACGGGGCGCCCGTCCGGTCCGGGCCGAAGGTAGCCGGGGAACACGGTGGGGCCGCTGATCATCAGCACGCCGTTCTGGCCGGCCGGGAGGTCCCTGCCGTCGGCGACGGCCTTGATCCGCTGGTACGGCAGGCGCTGGCCGACGGAACCGGCGCGGATGCTGCCAGGAAGACTGCGGGCGCTCGCGCAGGTGGCTTCGGTCAGGCCGTAGCCCTCACACAGAGGAACCCCAGTGTGCTGCTCGAACGCGTGCCGGACAGCCGGCGGCAACGGTGAGGCTCCGACGGCGGCGAAGCGGAGGCTGGACAGATCAGCGTCCACCGGGATCTGGGAGAGGACCGAGTACACCGTGGGAACGCCGGACATGGTCACCACCTGGTACTTCTCGATGAGTTTCCAGATGACGCCGTAAAGGTTCGGGTCGCGGTAGCCGAGTGGACCCGTCCACAGGGTTCGCTGCCCCCGGAACAGCGGGGCCAGACCGGTGACCAGCAAGGCGTTCACGTGGAAGAGCGGCAGTCCGGCCAGGAGGGTGGCGCCCTCGTCGAGAGGTGAGATGGCGGCGAGGCTCCAGGCCATCGTGACCTCGTTGCCGTGCGTGTGGGCGGCGAGCTTGGGTGCCCCGGTGGTGCCGCCGGTGTGGAAGTAGGAAGCCAGGTCGCCGGGTCCGGGCCGGTCAGGAGCGTCAAGGTGGTCGGAGGCCGCATGGAGTGCGAGATCCTCCAGATATGCCGTGCGTACGGCGCTCTCTGTGAGCGGTGGTCGGTCGACGCCGGCACCGTCAGGGCGCAGTGCCAGGACAGCGGCCAGGTCCAGTTCCTCGCCCAGCGATACGGCCAGTGCCCAGATCTCGGGGCTGAGCTCCGGCCCGGCGGCAACCAGTACTCGTGCGCCACCGAGCTGCAGCAGGTGCGTGACCGAGACCCGCGACAGCGTCGGGTTGATCGGCTGGGCGACGCCGACCGCCTGTGCCGCGAGGATCGCGGCCAGCAACGTGCCGGTATTGGTCGAGAGCAGCCCGACCGCGTCGCGACGGCGGATGCCGAGCCCCGTGAACACGTTCGCGAGCGCGGTGACCTCAGCGGAGAGATCCGCGAACGTCCACGTTGTCGGGGTGAGCCAACTGGCCGCGTCCGGTAGCAGAACGGCAGAGTCACAGTTCGGCCACTGGGCCGCGGCGCGCTCGACCAGCTCATAGGTGCTGGTCGGCAGCCCACGATCCGCCAGCGGAACAGCCTCGATCGCCGTCAGGTCCGTGCTCTGCGGCCAGAGCAGGTCCGTGGCCTGGGCGGCCGCACGGTCCTCCACGTGACTGGCCGCCTGGACGGTTGCAACGACCGAGGGGGCAGGCAGGTCGGGACGGTCCGGACCTGTGGTGTCTCCAGCCCGTCCGGCGGTGGCATCGGTGCTCACGAATTCTTCTTTCAGGTCAGACGACGGCTGCGATGTGATCGGTGACACCCAGGAGTGCCTTGCCGTAGGTCTCCAGGGAGACCTGGGGCAGGGTGAACGCGTGGCGGGCCGCCACATTGGAGTCGCGCCAGATCCTCTGCAGAGCGTTGACCTCGGCGAAGCTGCCGGCACCGTTGGCGTCCAAGAGGATGTTGAGCGCCTTGTTGACGCTCCGCAGCGCGATCGCTGCGTCGCCGCGGATGCGGGCCCGGGCAGTCAGGTCGGGAAACTCGCCGCGGACGGCATACCGCTGGACGTCGTCAGCGGCACGATAGGCGTGCAGGTGCGCAGTGTCGATCGTGAGGGCTGCCTCGGCGACGAGCAATTGGAAGGCCACTGAGTCGGCCTGCCGAGTGAAGGTCGTGTATGCCAGAGCCTTGCTCGGTGCCGACGCCAGGACCAGGTCCAGAGCGGCGCGGGCCATGCCCAGCTGGGGGCCGACGAGAACCATGACGAGCATCGGTGCGACTGCTGAGCGGTAGCTCGGAGACTCGGGATGGTCAGCGACGTTGGCACCCGTAGCCCCGGCGAGCACAGACAGCGTCCTGTGCTCGGGAACGAATACGTCCTCGGCGACGATCGTGTTGCTGCCCGACGCGCGCATGCCCGCGACGTGCCACGTGTCCTGGACCCGGTAGTCCGCACGCGGGATCATCACCATCGCCTGGTCGACCGTCTCGCCGTTCTCGTCCTGCACCAGCACTCCGCAAGCGGCCCAGCTCGAATGCAGGCTCGCGGACGCATAAGCCCACGTGCCGCTCACCCGATAGCCGCCGTCGACCTTGTGGGCGGTGCCCGATGGAGTCACGACGCCCGACAGGATGGTGTCCGGTCCGTCGGCGAACACCTCATCGATGGCCGGACCGGGGAAGAGACTCGCGGCCCAGGCATTGACATTGGACAGGGTGACGACCCATGAGGTCCCGCCATCAGCCTCGGCAACCGCCGCCGACACATCGAGCAGATCGCGCAAGCTGGACTCCAGGCCGCCATGGCGACGCGGTACCGCGATCCGGAACGCTCCGGCCTGCTGGAGCGCGGCGATGCTCTCCTGCGCCACCCTCCGGTCCTGCTCGCCCTGGGTGGCGTTCTTCCGCAGCAGAGGTGCCAGCTCGCGGATGCGCGCAACCACGTCGTCCACGGGCTCCTGTTTCAACACGGTTTCCGACGAACTGTTTCGCAACGAGGTCATGTGGGTCTCCACAGGGTTTTGGATCACGCGGTCAGTCGGTGGTACGCGGAAGCGTGGAACACCAGCGGTCGTTCGTCGGGCCGGGCGTGCAGCGCCTCAATACGCAGCAGGACGATCGTGTGGTCCCCGGCGCGCATCACGTCGTGGATCGAGCAGTCGAACCAGGCGGTGGCCCCGGGAAGCAGGACTGCACCCTGAGGCGTCACCGTGATGTCAACCCCGGCCAGCCGTTGCTCCGAGCGACTGGCCAGCAGTTGACACAGCTCGATCTGACCACCCCCCAGGACGCTGATGCCCAGCCGCTGCACCTCAAGCAACCGGGCCCAGGACCGGGAACCATCCATCACGCAGACCAACAGCAGCGGAGGATCGAGTGAGACGGACGTGAGTGAACTGGCGAGCATCGCGACCGGTTCGTCACCCGCCATCCCGCACACCGCCGCGACGCCGCTCGGGAAGCATCCGAACGCTCGCCGCAGCTGGGCCTGATCATCCACCGGTGACAGTGAGGAAGGTGTCAACGGGCGACCCCCAGCACTGCGGTGGCAACGGCCAGCAGCCCACACACCACTGCCGGTGCGCTCGCAGGCGCCGGATCGTGAACCCGGACGTGCGCCACGACCGCTCCGGACATCAGCAGTGCGACCCCGATCGCGGCAGCTACGCCGATCGGCGCCCACCACAGGCCACCGATCAAGCCGGCCACGGCGGCGGCCTCAAGCATGCCGATGCGCCGGAAGGCCTCTTCGGAGTAACCCAGATGTGCGGCGTTCTTCGCCATCGAAGGATGGCCGCCCAGCTTCAAAGCGCCGGTCAACGCGACCAGGGTCCCGGTCATGAGCGAGACAACCGCGTACGCGATAGCCATCCTTCTCCGCCTCTCTGCGGTACACGCGGTGTGTTGACCTGCCGCTACATAGTTCGATTTCGCCGAGCGACTCGGTGAGCCGTGAGCACCAGCGGATGACGTTGATCGTTGCGCTGGGGGGTGCCGGCGCGGTGATCTCCGTGGCCGGTCGGGGTGACGCGTGGTGCCAGACTTCGAGTGAGCGGCCGTTGATGAGGTGGGCCGTGGGGTGTATCAGGGGCTGCTCGCGGCGTTCGAGCACCGTGCTGGGAATGCCGTGCCGGGCCGGCAGCAGTGCGAGGGCGCTTCCCGTCGAGCCAGCGCCCGCGATCACGACCGGTGCGGTGCGCATGACCTAGAGAGTCTTCCAGGTGATCGCCCGCCTATTGGCCCGTGGCGTGGTGCCGGGCGGGGTGCCCGCGCCGGGCCGGAGCAGCTCGGCCGGGTCGTCGCCGCGGCGCAGCCGCTCGAGCATGTACTCCGGGTCGAACTCGGTGCCGATCGGGTTGGCGGCGAATTCCTCGCCGGCGAAGAAGGCGGCAGTGGCCTCGGTGGTGGGGTAGTTGTCCACCTGGAACTCCAGGCGGATGCCGTCGGGGTCCTCGTAGTACAGCGAGGGGGTCGGCCCGTGGTTGATGGACCAGACCGGGTGGATGCCCGCCTGCTTGAGTCGCTCGTAGGTGGTGATCAGGCGTTCGAGCGAGGTGAACTGGACGGCGAGGTGGTCGATCCCGTAGACCTTGCGCCGCAGCCGTGCCAGCGGGAAGAGGTATCGCAGGACAGACGGCACCGGGACCAGCGCCAGCCGGTGATGCTCGTGGTCCCAGCTGAGGAAGGTGGCCTGCCGGCCCTGGTGAACCACGCGGGCGCCGAAGACCACGCGGTACCACGCGATCATCTCGTCGCGGCGGGCGGTCTTGACGACCCAGTGCGCGACGAAGGCCGGCGCGGTGTCGTTCCCGGGCTTGCGGGCGCCGACTTCTTTGGCGGCTTCCATGAGCGGTCCTTTCAGGATGTGGTGATGCTGGTGTGCTGGCGGCCGAGGTCGATGGAGCCGTCGGGGCTGCGAATGCTCGCGGTCACGAGGTCACCGGGCTGGAGGTAGGGCTTGCGGAGGTTGGTGCGGATGAACATCCGCCAGAGCTTGTCCTCGGGGAGCAAGGCCGTGGCCAGGCGGCGGACCAGCGCCGGAGGGGTCGTCGCGGCACAGCCGTGGGGGGTGCCGGTGAGCAGCAGGTCCCCGGGACCGAGGTCGCAGAACGTGGTCAGCTCGGTGAGCGTCTCAGCGGGCCGGTAGAGCATGTTGCGGGTGCTGTCGTGCTGGCGGAGCTCGCCGTTGACCTCCAGGCGCAGTTCGAGGTCGTCCAGGAGCGGGAACTCATCCGGCTCCGGGACCGCGAGATAGGGCCCGACCGGGCAGAACCCGCGGTAGCTCTTGCCCTTGAGGAACTGGCCCTGCGGGAGCTGGACGTCGCGGGCGGAGAGGTCGTTGGCGATGGTGATGCCGAAGACGTACTCGTGGAGGTTCTCGGCGGTGACGGTCTCCGGCTGGGTGACCTGCTTGCGCAGCACCAGGGCGAGCTCGATCTCGTGGTCGAGCAGCCGCACGTGGGCCGGCCGGGTGACGGGCGCGTCGGGACCGGTGACCGCGGCGTCCGTCTTGTCGAAGAACAGGTTGAAGGGCCGCGCGTCGGGATCCATCCCGGACTCGATCGCGTGCTGCCGGTAATTGGCGCCCTGGCACAGGACGCGACAGGGCGTGGTCACCGGGGACAGCAGCTCCACCGACCCGGTCGGCAGTCGGGCAGGTTTCTCAACGGCCGACCGCCAGTCGTCGGCGCCGTCACGGATGAGATCCGCGGTCGAGGCGTAGCTGCCGACCAGCGGCGACAGGCCACCGTCGGCAACGGTCGCCCACCGGATCTCGTCATCGAGGCGGTAGCGGGCGAGGTGGATCACCATGCGCGTTCCCTCGCGGGGCGGCGGCGGACCAGCGAGGCCGGCGCCGGTGCGAGCGATCGCGGCCAGTAGCCGAAGTACATGCCGACAGTTCAGCGAACACAGCCGTCGCGGCGCTTGGTCCGTGGTGCAAACCGGCCCGCCGCCGATTGGACCGAAGTCCAAAGGGGCCGTCAGCGCCGTCAGCGCGAGGTGGCCTGTTCGCTCATCACGAGGTCGCCGAACTCCTCCGCGAGCGCCAGCGCAACCTGAAGTTGCATCCGCCGGACCTCGATCTCCCCGCCCCGCAACTGCTCGGCCCGCTGGATGCGGTACGCAACCGTGTTACGCGCGACGTGCAGCATCTCAGCCGTCGTGTTCAGGCTCCGTTCCGTGTCCAGATAGCTCTTGAGCGTGGTGCGCAGGGTGGTGGCAGGCTCCCCGGATCCGGCGAGTCCACCCAGCTCACGGCGCACGAACCGGCGCGCCTCGTCGAGATGCGTGCTGAGCATGGCGAGCAGGTCGAGCTCGGCGTAGTCGAACAGCCACCGGTCGGTGCGGGACAGCATCCCGACCCGGACGGCATCGAGGGCCTGACCGTGACTGGACGCGAACCCCTCGACGCCGGACTCGGGCAGCCCGGCCGCCACCCGGATCCCGGACAGGGGCGTCCCCGTCGATGCCGGCGGCCCCACCCAGGCACCACGGACACTGGACCCCCACGCCCACACCCGTTGCCGGCCGACAGGCAGGATCAAGGTGCCCGTCGCTCCGCCCGCCCGCAGCAACTGCTCCGCGACCCCTGCCAACCGGCCGGGACCGGCCTGTTCGAGGTCGTCAGCCCACACCACCAATGCGGTGTGCCGACGGGTGAGGTCGTAGCCCAGGACGCGGTGCGCATGATCGGCAGCGACCGGCTTTCCGTCGAGGATCTCCTGCACCAGCTCCATGCGCACGGCGGCCGAACTGGTCACCCAGGCAGCGTGCGCCCGGGAGAACTCGCGAGTCATCGCGGCGGACAGCTGGTTGACGATCGCGAACAGCACTTCCGAGATATGCCCCACCGCCGCGAACCGGTCGGAGGCAGGCAGGTGTCGTTCGGCCTCGGCCAGGAGCTCCCTGACAGCGTAGGCATGACCGAGCTGGACGCTTTGCAGCACGTGCTCGATACCGACTCCCCAGCCCACAGCCTCCGCAGCGCCCGTGAGCGCTTCCGCCGGAGGCTCCAGCGCGACCTCGGTGTTCTCGGCCAGCGCAGCGACGATGCTCAACGCGACGGCCTCACATCCCTTCCGCAGCTCCTGCGCGAGGCCGTCCACGCCAAGCTGCGGGATCTGCGTGGTCATGTGATCAGCCATGCCCTGGGCAAGTTCGACGGCCCAGGCCACCGGACCCTCGCCGACCCGGTCGACAAGCCGGTTGATCTGGGCCGAGGGCAGCACCGACCGGGACAACACATTCCGGCCGCGCGGCGCGAGCTCACGAATCCATCCGCCCATGTCGTCCACTGGACCTCGCCAACTCTGTCCGCGACCGAAGCGCAGCGACCAGTCCGTGCCGCCGAGCGCACCCTTGGTCAGCAAGTACAACAGACACCGAACATGACGGCTGGACCGTGCGCCGGGCCGCCGGACGCTTTCAGGTCTCGCCCACCACCGTCCAACGTTGGGCCGACCGCTACCGGCAGCTCGGCAGGCCGGGATGACCGACCGAGCGACCCCAAACCCCTCAAACCCGACACGGGCGCCTTGGTGAAGGACATGGAGGCGCCCCCGCCGAGATCCTCTCCGCCGGGAAGCAGGCCGGAACTCATCCAGTGCTGCCAGAGGTGTCAGCGGAGTTCCCCACGCTCATCGCGTTCTTCGTGCAGCCGGTCCGGGGCCGCGGCCTGGACACGCCGGGCGAGGGCGCGGAGCCGGTGCGGGGTGTCGTGCAGTAGTACACGGATTCGGAAGCCGTCCGGATACACGCCGGCGTCCTCGTCGTCGGCGGCGACCGTGGCGGCGTCGGAGAGGGATCGCAGCAGAACGTGGAGTTCCGAAGGCCGCGCGTCGGTGAGGAGGGCGCCGCGGCGTTGTACGGGGACGCAGTGGCAGGCGTGTGGCGATGGCCACGGTGCGCAGGAAGTCCGGGGCGCGGATCGGCTCGGTGCTTGTCAACAGGGTTCTGTGCCAGCCGCGGCCGCTGGTGTCATGGAGATCTGCCGCCGCTCCGGCCGAGGCGGCGCGGACGGCCCGAATCGCTGGGTAGCCACGGAGCGGTTCGAGTGGCGTCAGCAGCGGTGTGACGCCACCCGGGGCGGGATCAGGCAGTCGGTTCGCCGGTCCTGGCGGGCTGGGGGTTGATCGCGTCGCGGAGCCTCTGCTCCTCGGCCAGGGTCAGTGAGGTGTGCAGGAGGTCACCTCCGTACGGGGCGATCCGGGGCAGCACCTTTTCCTCGGTGGCGTCGATGATCAGGGCGATCACGGCGGCGCCGCCGGGCTGAAGGCGGTGGCCGAGCTGGTTGACGAAGGCCGTGTTGTCGTCCTCGTCCTCGGACACGGCTGCCGTGACGCTGCTGGTGGCGGCGCCTATCGCAGCGCCCAGCAGCGGCTGAAGCAGGAGCAGCCCGATAAGGCCACCCCAGATCGCGCCGGAGACCGCACCGTCGACCACCGGGTTGTCCGAGGAGTGAATCTTGACCCTGCCCTCCTCGTTGCGGGTGACGAGAACCGCATCGGCGAGGTGCAGGGAGTGTTCGGTCTTGAGGGCGTGCAATTCGGCCAGCACCTGCTTGGCGGTGGCCTCGTCGTTGTAGGCCATGGCGATCATGTCGGTCATGGGGTGACTCCTGTCGTGTCGGGACGCACCTGCACACCGGGAACGCCGACGAACGCGATGAGGTGGTGCTCATCGGGAAGCTTTGTCCTGTCCGGGGCTCGGTGACGGCACCACTATGGACTATGTCGAACGACAAAGTCAATCGAGTGACAAAGTCGCCGTCTTGCCGGGGCAGTGGGAGGCGAAAGCGTCGGCTCGCCGAAATGAACCAGTCGTTCATCAACAGGGCGATCCCCTCTTGACCTGTGGGCTGCCGGGCCACGCCCGAGCTGCGCACCGAGTTGTTCTGGCAGGTCAGATCAGTACCAGGGGGGCGGATCGTCGGCCCTCACGGAGGCAGAACACTGTGCGGCAGAAGAGGGTGGGCCACAAGCAGCGGCCTGGCTGGCCGGCGATTGCGCCCAGTACGATCCGGCCGTCGGCCGCCTTCGGCAGTGGCAGGCCGGCAACCGTGCGGCGCAACCGCGTCGGCTCCAGCCAGCCGCGGTCCAAAGCCGCATACAGCGCACCGTGCCCGCGCCGGTTCTCAACCGCCGGCGACAGCTCGACCAGGGCCTTCACCGGCCTGTCCACGCACAACACCGCGTCCGCGAGTTCGAGCTTCCGGCGGCTGGCGCGCATCTGGGCCGACGACGGTTACCAGCCCAGCACCACCGCTGCCTGCCGGGCACCCAGCCCGACTCCTGTCGCTTCCACCGCGGCGGCCATCAACACCTGATGGTCCGGCGACAACTCCTCGGCCCCGGTGGCGTTCTGCCGGTGAGGCACCGCCCGATGCGGTCCCACCCGCTTGCGATGCGACACCTCGCGGATCACTCCGGCGGGCGCATCCGCCTCGGCCGGTGCCTCCAAATACTGCTCCAGCCCGATCACACGGCGCCTGAGCGCTTCTTCCGCGTCCGCCAGAGCCGCCCGCACCCGTTCCAGCTCGGCTTCGAGTTCCCCCCCCGCACAGCCGCGGCCCTCGGTAATCCCACGCCGCTCGGCCCCGTTCGGGGCGCCTGCCGTGTCGGCCGGCGGTCCGGTCTCCTCCAGCGGAGCGACCGAAGGACCGCCAGTCAGGTATCGGGTCGTCTAGCTTGCTCCGCCCCCAAAGTGGTGTCGGCCAGGACACGGCATCCTCGGCGCATTCCTGGTCCGAGCCGCCCGCGCGCGCTGTCGTGCAGCTCGTACGCCGCGTCGCACATCGATCTCGCCCACATCCCGACGCGCGGCGCCGCATCGGCCGGTCCGTCCCATGTCGCTGTCGGCTCCGCCGTCGGCGTGGTCCCGGTGCTCGGGCCGGTGCTGTAGGGGCCACCGGCCGTCAATCCCCGGTTGTCACCCCCCAGGGGAGGGCTTCCCGTGAGCGCAGGTGGTCCCTGAGCCACAGCTCGGTGTTGCTGACGTGCAGCAGTGCGGCGGCCTGGCTGAGCGAAGCGTCGCGGACGGACAGCGCTCGGAAGATGGCCTCGTGCTCGGCGAGTGTCCGGCCTGATGCCTGGGTGTCGACAAGACCGCGCCAGATGCGGGCGCGCAGAGTACGCCCGGAGATGCTCTCCAGGAGTGTGAGCAGCGTTTCGTTTCCCGTGGCGGAGATGACGGCACGGTGGAAGGCGGCGTCGTGCACGTTCAGCCGCTCCACGTCGTCCTGGGCTTCGCGCATGGCCTCCAGGTGGCGCTCGACCTCGGCCAGTTGCTCGTCGGAGATCCGGGTGGCGGCCAGCGCCGTCGCGACCGGTTCCAGGAGCCGCCGCGTTTCCATCAGGTCCTGCAGCGCAGCCGAATCGCCCTGCAGCAGTTCCACCGCACCGCCGAGCCCTTCCAGGAGCAGGCTTGGCTGCAGACTGGTGACATAAGTGCCGTCGCCCCGGCGGACCTCCAGAACCCGGGCGACGGCCAGCGCCTTCACGGCCTCCCGGGCGAGGTTGCGGGACAGCCCCAGCTGGGCGGCCAGCTCCGCCTCCGGAGGGAGCTTCGAGCCCGGCGGCAGTGCTCCGCTGCGGATCAGCTCACGGATCTGCGTGATGGCCCTGTCCGTCAAAGACATCGCATACCCCTTTCCGACTCGTTTGCCGCCGGGACGTCCGGTCTGATGAGTCCCCGGGCTCGCAGGTCGTCCCAGAGCGCTTGGGGGATGTGCTGTTGGCGGAGTTCCACGTTCCGAACGACCTGATCGGTGGTCCGCATTCCGAGGGTGGCGTTGACGACGGCGGGATGGCTGAACGGGAAGGCGATCGCCGCGGCGGGCAACGTCGTGCCGTGTGCCGCGCAGACCTCGGCGATCGCCCGGGCGCGGGCCACCAGGGCCGGGGAAGCCGCCTGGTAGTCGTACTTCATGCCCTCGGCGGGCCGGTCGCGGGAGAGCAGTCCCGAATTGAACACGCCCACGGCCACCACGCTCTTGCCCAGATCCTCGGCGGCGGGCAGGACGTCGTCCAGCGCCGACTGGTCGAGGAGGGTGTAGCGCCCGGCGAGCATGACCACGTCGGCGGCGGTCTCGCGTAGGAAGCGGGCGAGCATGGCCGACTGGTTCATGCCTGCGCCGATCGCGCCGATCACACCTTGGTCGCGCAACTCGGCCAGGGCGGGTATGGCCTCCTCGGCCGCCTGCTTCCAGTGGTCGTCGGGATCATGCAGGTAGACGATGTCCAGCCGGTCCAGGCCCGTGCGCTCCAGGCTGTCCTCGATGGAGCGGAGCACGCCGTCGCGGCTGAAGTCCCACTGCCGGCGCAGGTCGTCGCGGACGACGAAACCCTCGTCGTCGGTGCCCGTGGGCTGCTCGTTGCGGACGAGCAGCCGACCGACCTTGGAGGAGAGCACGTACTCCTCACGCGGCCGGTCACGCAGCGCCGCGCCCAGGCGCCGCTCGGACAGACCGAGGCCGTAATGGGGTGCCGTGTCGAAATACCGGATGCCCGCTTGCCAGGCGGTCTCGACCGCGGTCCGCGCGTCGTGCGCCGGGGTGACCTTGTAGAGGTTGCCGATGACGGAGGCCCCGAACCCGAGTTCGGTGAGTTCGACAGCGGTACTCCCGATCCTCCGGCGCCCCATGCTGTGCTGAGTCAACTGTTCTCCCTGAGAGGCTGTGTCAACTGTTCTCCCGGAGGAGCCGGGACGGCGTGAGCGCTCATGAACCCGTCACCTTCTGACGGCGGCCGAACCGCCCTCCATGAGCGCCTCGACCTCGGCGAGTGAGGCCATGGACACGTCGCCGGGGGTGGTCATGGTGAGGGCGCCGTGCGCTGTCCCGTAGGCCAGGGCGCGGCTCACTCCGGCGACGTCGAGGTTCGCCGCGGGCCCGGTGCCGCACACCGGTCCCCCCTCTTCACCGCCGGCGGTCAGCAGCCCGTAGATCAGGCCTGCCGCGAAGCCATCACCCGACCCGATGCGGTCCAGGACGTGCAAGCCGGGCATCTGCGGGCCGTGGACGAACCCGGTAGGGGCCGACCAGGCGGCCGACGTCCAGTCGTTGACCCCGGCGGAGGGTACTTCCCGCAGAGTCGTCGCCAACACCTTCGCCCCGGGCAGGAGGGCGGCGACGGAGGCAAGTGCGTCGGGCACGCCGTCGGCACCGACCCGCACCGCTCCCGGGTACGGTCCGGCCAGGCCGAGGGCGCCCACGACGACGTCGGCGCGCCGGGCGAGGTGCAGGTCGACCTCGCGGGCCCGGTCGGCGCCGCCGCGGCCGCCCCAGAGACTGGGACGGTAGTTGGGGTCGTAGGAAACCGTCACACCGTGCCGCCGCGCCGCCGCCATGGCCTCGTCGGCGACATCCACGGTGGTGTCGGACAGACCCGCGAAGATGCCGCCGGTGTGGAACCAGCGCACCCCGGCAGAGAACACCGAATCCCAGTCGACGTCCCCTTTGCGTAGCTGGGAGACGGCGGTGTGCGCGCGGTCGCTGACGCCGAGGGCGCCGCGGATGCCGTAGCCGCGCTCGACGAAGTTGAGGCCGTTGCGGGCGGTGCGGCCGATGCCGTCGTCGGGCACCCAGCGGATGAGCGAGGTGTCGACGCCGCCCTGGAGGATCAGGTCCTCGACGAGTCGGCCGACCGCGTTGTCGGCGAGGGCGGTGACGACGGCCGTACGCAGCCCGAAGCAGCGCCGCAGTCCCCGTACGACGTTGTACTCGCCGCCGCCCTCCCACACCTGGAAGGTGCGGGTGGTGCGGATCCTGCCCTCGCCCGGGTCGAAGCGGAGCATCACCTCGCCCAGGGCCAGCACGTCGGTCACGGCGCACTCCCGTGGACTGCCTTGGCGGTCAGCCGACGGATCTCCCCGTACTCGCCCCGCTCCAGATGGGCGGTGGTCGCCATCCAGCTGCCGCCGACGGCGAGGACAGCCGTCTGGGCGAGGTAGGCGGGCAGGCGTGAGGCGTCGATACCGCCGGTCGGCACGAACCGTGCCCTGGGGAAGGGGGCCGCGAGAGCGCGCAGAACCGGGATGCCGCCGAGCGGTTCGGCGGGGAACAGCTTGACGGTGTCCAGGCCCGCCTTCAGGGCGCGCATCAGTTCGGTGGCGGTGGCGATGCCGGGCACCACGGGCACGTTCAGCTCGCGGCACGTGGCGACGACGTCCTCGTCGTAGCCCGGGGAAACGACGAAACGGGCTCCGGCTGCGACGGCCCGCTCTGCCTGCTCGGCGGTGAGGACCGTGCCGGCGCCGACGGCCAGTGCGCCGTGAGCCGCCATGGTCTTGAGTACCTGTTCGGCGTCGGGGGTGCGGAAGGTGACTTCGGCGCACCGAGCGCCGCCCTCGGCGAGCGCTTCGGCCAGTGGGCCGGCCGTGCCGGGGGCGGGCACGGTCAGCACCGGCATGATGCGGGCGCCGTCGAGCACGCCCGCGAGGTCGGTGTCGGTCATCGGCCGAGCCATCCGCCGTCGACGGGCAGGGTGGTGCCGTGGATGTAGGCGGCGGCGTCGGAGGCGAGGAAGACGGTGGCGCCGGCCAGGTCGTCGGCGCTGCCCCAGCGCCCGGCGGGGATACGGTCCAGGATCGCCCTGCTGCGGACGGGGTCGTCCTGGAGGGCCTGGGTGTTGTCGGTGGCGATGTAGCCGGGGGCGATGGCGTTGACGTTGACGCCGTGCGGCGCCCACTCGTTGGCCAGCGCCTTGGTCAGACCGGCGATGCCGTGCTTGGCGGCGGTGTAGCCGGGGACGGTGATGCCGCCCTGGTAGCTGAGCAGCGAGGCGGTGAAGATGACCTTGCCGTGGCCGCGGGCGACCATGCCGGCGCCGACGGCCCGGGTCAGCGCGAACTGCGCGTTGAGGTTGACCTGGAGCACCAACTCCCAGTCGGCGTCGCTGTGTTCGGCGGCCGGGGCGCGGCGGATGGTGCCCGCGTTGTTGACGAGGATGTCCACGGGGCGTTCGCGTCCGGCGAGGTCGGCGCCGAGGGCGCGGACGGCGTCGGGGTCGGCGAAGTCGGTGCGGACGGCTTCGAAGGTGCGGCCCAGGGCGGTGACGTCCTTCTCGACGTCGCTGCCGGACTCCTCCAGGTTGGCGCTCACTCCGATGATGTCGGCTCCGGCTTCGGCGAGGGCTCGGGCCATGGCCCGGCCGATACCGCGCCGGGCTCCGGTGACGACGGCGAGTTTCCCGGTGAGGTCGAAGGCGCTCATACGGCGGCTCCCTGGGCGTCGTCGGTGCAGTCCACCAGGATCTTCATCACGTCGCCGCCGCCCTCCAGCGCCTCGAACGCCGCAGGCGCCTGGGTGAGCGGCACGACCTTGCTGATCAGACGCCCGGCCGGAACCGTGCCGTCGGCGACCAGCGCCACCGCCTTCTCGAAGTCGGCGCGGTCGTACAACCGGGCGCCGACGAGGGTGAGTTCGCGCCAGAAGAAGCGGTGCAGGTTGACCTCGCGGGGCCGGGGGTGGATGGCGACCAGGCACAACCGGCCGCGCACGCCGAGAACCTCGACGGCGGTGTCCACTCCGCCTTGGGCACCGGAGACTTCGAAGGCAACGTCCGCACCGGCGTCGCCGGTCCACTGACGGACCAGTTCGGGCAGGTCGTCGGCGGCCGGGTCCCAGGTGGTCAGCCCCAACTCCTCGGCGAGCAGCCGCCGGTGGGCGCTGAGCTCGACCACCCGGACATCTGCTCCGGCGGCCCGGGCGACCAGGGCGATGAGGATGCCGACGGGGCCGCCGCCGACCACAACGGCCTTCTCGCCCTCGGCGACATGGGCCCGGCCGACATCGTGCACCGCGACCGCGGTCGGCTCCACGAGCGCGGCGTGGTCCAGGGGCAGGGAGTCGGGCAGCCGTACAAGGGTCGTTGCGGGTACGGTCCAGCGCTGCTGCATGGCGCCGGGAGAGTCGATGCCGATGAAGTCGAGGTGCTGGCAGACGTGCTGGTGACCGGCCCGGCAGGCCGGGCAGGTGTCGTCCCAGCGCAGCGGCATCACGGTCACCGCGTCCCCGACCTGCCAGCCTTCCACGTCGGGGCCGACCCCGACGACCCGGCCGGACATCTCGTGCCCCAGGACGGCTGGCGTGGCGACGCGGGCGTCCATGTCGCCGTGGAAAATGTGCAGATCGGTGCCGCAGATACCGACGTAGGCGGGAGCGAGTACCACCTCTCCGGGGCCCGGCTCCACGGTCGATGCGGGAGCGGTGTCCAGGGTGCGGGCAGCCTTGTAGCGGACGGCGAGTGTCATCGTGTCGTCAGGGTCCCTTCAGCGCGGACGCCGATGGTCAGCAGCAGGTTGGCGTAGGTACGGGTGTCGGCGGTGACGACGGCGAGAGCCAGGTCGGGGGAGCGGGCGGCGTCGTAGAACGCGAACCGGTCGAGGGCCTCCACCGGGGCGGGCGCCAGACGCGCGCGATACTCGGCGATGGCCGGCGGTTCCGGTTCGCCCTCGGGCGGCACCATCACTTGGGCCGACTCCACGGGCAGCGCGGTCAGCAGGACGTCGAGGACGGTGGTGACGTCCAGCAGTCCGGGGGCCAGGTTCAGGTGCACGGTCCGGGCGCGGTCTCCGGTGGCGGTGCTCGCAGGGTAGTGGCCGTCGGCCAACAGCACACGGCCGCCGTGGCCGGCGCCGGCCAGCGCTTCGAGAATGCCCGGGTGCAGCAGATCGGTCAGGAGCACGAAGTGCCCTCCTTCCTTCGAAGTGGGTTGAGGCGGTAGAACGTGCTGGCGGTACCGGCGAGGACTGCCTCGACATCGGTCGCGGAGCAGCCGGCCAGAAGCTCCTCCACGGCGGCGGCCCACCGGTTCCAGCCGCCCGCGAGGACGCAGACCGGCCAGTCCGAGCCGAACATCAGCCGGTCGGGGCCGAAGGCCGCCAGCAGCACCTCCCACACCGGCCGGATGTCTTCGACGGTCCACTTCTCGTGGTCGGCCTCGGTGACCAGGCCCGACACCTTGCACCGGACGTGGGGATGCGCGGCCAGTCGCCGCACGCCGCGCTCCCAGTCCTTCAGATTGCGTCGGGCGATGGGCGGCTTGCCTGCGTGGTCGAGCACCAGGGGCAGCTCCGGGAGGCGTTCAGCCAGGCGGATCGCCTGGTCGAACTGGTGATCACGGATGAGGATGTCGTACGCCAGCCCGCGCTCCCGCACCGCATGCAACGACCGCTCCACGGACGGCTGTTGCAGCCAGTGGGGGTCGGACTCGCCCTGGACGAGGTGGCGTACGGCCCGCAGATACCCGCCACCGGGGCCGGCCCGCAGCTGGTCGAGGACGTCGCCGACGGCCGGTGCGGTCAGGTCGACCCAGCCGACGACCGCGCCGACCAGGGGGTCCCGGTCGGCCAGCGCGAGCAGCTCGCGGGTCTCCGACACGGACGTGACGCACTGGACGACGACGGTGCTCCGCAGCCGCCGCCCGGCGATCGGCCGGGTCGCGGCCGATCGCAGGTCGTCCGTGCCGAAGGTCCGGTGGATCGGCGCGTGGCCCGGCTCGCTCAGCCAGGGCTGGGGACGGCGGTCGAGGTCCCACACGTGGTGGTGGGCGTCGACCAGCCCGGGCACATCAGACACGGGCCGACCAGACCGGGCCGTCGGGGTAGGTGTACTCCTTGAGGGAGGCGGGGTGCATCTGTGCGCCGAGCCCCGGCAGTGTCGGCGCCAGGTAGTGGCCGTCGGCGATGCGTACCGGGTCGACGAAGTGCTCGTGCAGGTGGTCGACGTACTCGATGACGCGGTCCTCGGTGGTGCCGGAGACGGCGACGTAGTCGAACATCGACAGGTGCTGGACCATCTCGCACAGGCCGACCCCGCCGGCGTGCGGGCAGACCGGGGCGCCGAACTTCGCGGCGAGCAGCAGGATCGCGAGGTTCTCGTTGACCCCGCCGACCCGCGCGGAGTCGATCTGCACGATGTCCACCGCCTCCGCCTGGAGGAGCTGCTTGAACACGACCCGGTTGGCGACGTGTTCACCGGTGGCGACCTTGATGGGGGTGAGCGCCTTGCGGACGGCGGCGTGGCCGAGGATGTCGTCGGGGGAGGTGGGCTCCTCGATCCAGTACGGGTCGTAGGGGGCCAACTCGCGCATCCAGTCGATGGCGGGCTGGACGTCCCATCTCTGGTTGGCGTCGACGGCGATGCGGATGTCCGGGCCGACGGTCTCGCGGGCGGTGCGCATGCGGCGTACGTCGTCCTGGAGGTCCGCGCCGACCTTCAGCTTGATCTGGGTGAAGCCGTCGGCGACGGCTTCGCGCGCCAGGCGGGACAGCTTCTCGTCGGAGTAGCCGAGCCAGCCCGGGGTGGTGGTGTAGGCGGGGTAACCCCGCTCCAGCAGGTGGGCGATCCGCTCCTCGCGGCCCGGCTCGGCGCGGCGCAGGATCTCCAGTGCCTCCTCGGGGGTGAGGGCGTCGGACAGCCAGCGGAAGTCGACCTGCGCGACCAGCTCCTCGGGCGTCATCTCGGCGAGGAAGCGCCAGACGGGCTTCCCGGCCCGCTTGGCGGCGAGGTCCCAGGCGGCGTTGACGACGGCGCCGGTCGCCATGTGGATGGCGCCCTTCTCCGGGCCGAGCCAGCGCAGTTGGGGGTCGTGGACGAGGGAGCGGGAGAAGGCCCCGAGATCGCCGCAGACCTCCTCGACGGACAGGCCGACCACATGGGGGGCGAGGGCTGCGATGGCGGCGGCCTGGACATCGTTGCCGCGGCCGGTGGTGAAAGCCAGGGCGTGCCCCTCCAGCCCGTCACCGGCGTCGGTGCGCAGGACCACATAGGCGGCGGAGTAGTCGGGCTCGGGGTTCATCGCGTCCGAGCCGTCGAGGTGTTCGGAGGTGGGGAACCGCACGTCCAGGACGTCCAGGGCGGTGATGCGGGCGGATGAGGGCACGGTGGAGGACATGGGCGGCAACTCCTGTGAGGAACAAGGGGACATCGGTCCCTTTGCGACGAGACGTGAACGCGGCGGGGGTCGGGCGGCCGGCGACGGCCGCCCGGGTCATTCCTGGACCTTGCCGCCGGTGATGCGGGAGATGGCGAGGGCGACCAGGATGATCAGGCCGTTGAGGGCGCCGATCCACTGGGCGGGGACCCCCGCGAGGGTGAGCACGTTCTGGATCATGAAGAGCAGGAGGATGCCGCAGAACGCGCCGAACATCGTGCCCTTGCCGCCGTTGAGGCTGATTCCGCCGATGACGGCGGCGGCGAAGACGGTGAAGATGTAGCCGTTGCCCTGGGCCGAGGCCACCGAGGCGAGGCGTCCGGAGAGCAGCAGTCCGGCGAGGGCGGCGAGGAGGCTGCCGGCGACGATGACGATCCACAGCACCCGGTCGGTGCGGATGCCGGCCGCCTTCGCCGCGTCGACGTTGCCGCCGATGGCGTACAGCGAACGGCCGAAGCTGGTCCAGCCGAGGACGACGATGGCGACGGCGAACAGGGTGAGGCAGAGCCAGATGGAGGCGGGGATCCCGAACCACTGGGCGGTGCCGAGGTAGAGCATCGACTCGGGCAGCTGGAAGAACGTCTGGCCGCCGGAGATGCCGGTGAGGACACCGCGCAGGACGATCAGCATGCCGAGGGTGACGATGAAGCCGTTGAGGCCGAAGCGGATGATCAGCAGGGCGTTGATCACGCCGACGAGCACGCCCACGGCGAGGGTGACCGGGATCGACCAGGCGCCGGGCAGGAGCCCGAGGCCGTGTCCGGCGCCCGTGGGGACCACCAGCCAGGCCGCGACGCCGGGCGCCAGGCCCATCGTGGACTCCAGCGACAGGTCCATCTTCTTGACGATCAGGACCATCGTCTGCGCCAGGACCAGCAGGGCGATCTCCGACATGGTCTGCAGGACGTTGACGAGGTTGTCCGCCTGCAGGAAGACCGGGTTGACGATCTGGCCCACGATCGCGATGACGACGATGGCGGGGACCAGGGCGAGGTCCCGCATCCGGGCCAGCGGGATCCGGCCGCCGAACAGGGCCGTCCGCTTGGGCTTGGGTTCCACGGCCTGGGCGGCTGTGTCCGCGAGGACGGTTTCAGGCATTGAGGTCCACTCCTTCCATCGCGGCCACGAGTTCGTGGTCGTGCCAGCCGCGGGCTATCTCTGAGGTCACACGGCCCTGGAACATCACCAGGACCCGGTCGCACATGCGCAGATCGTCGAGTTCGTCGGAGGCGATGAGCACTCCGGTGCCGGTTTCCGCGGTCTCCTCGACCTTGCCGAGGAGGAACTCCTTGGAGCGCACGTCCACGCCCGCGGTCGGGTTGATCAGCACCAGCAGGCGCGGGTCGTCGGCGAGGGCGCGGGCCATGACGACCTTCTGCTGGTTGCCGCCCGAGAGCGCGGAGACGGGCAGCTCGGGTCCCGGGGTCTTGATCGCCAGCTTCTCGATCATGTTGCCGGCCAGCCGGTCCCGTCGGTCACGGCTGAGGAAGCCGTTGTCGCCGAGCCGGTGGGGAACGGACAGGGTGGCGTTGTCCGCGATCGACATGTCCGGTACGAAGCCCTGGTGGTGCCGGTCCTGGGGGACGAATCCGGCGCCGGCGGAGAGGGCGGCGGGCACGCTGCCCGGCCGGGGCCGCTTCCCGGCGATCTCCACCTCGCCCGCCGCCGCGGCCCTCAGGCCGACGACGGTCTCGGCGACCTCGGTGCGTCCGCTGCCGGCGGCGCCCGCGAGCCCGACGATCTCGCCGGCCCCGACCTGGAAGGTGACGTCGCCGTAAGAGCCGTCCGCACTGCCCAGTGCCTGCACGGACAGCGCAGGCGTGGCGGTGCGGTCGAGGGTGCTGGCCCGGTGCTCGTGACGGTCTGCGGCCGCCTCGCCGGTCATGGCGGCGACCAGGTCGGTGCGCGGGAGTTCCGCGACCGGCGCCGTCACGATGTGCCGGGCGTCGCGGAAGACCGTCACCATGTCGCAGATCTCGTAGATCTCCTGGAGGTGGTGGCTGATGAAGAGGAAGGTGACGCCCTGGCGTTGCAGATCGCGGATGCGGCCGAAGAGCCGGCTGATGGCGGCCCCGTCGAGTTGCGCGGTCGGCTCGTCGAGGATGATGAACCGCGCCCCGAAGGACAACGCGCGGGCGATCTCCACGAACTGGCGCTGCTCAACGTCGAGTTCACCGGCCGGAGTCTGCGGGTCCACGTCCACCGACCACGTCGACAGCAGTTCCTGCGCCCGCCGACGCACCCCCTGCCACCTGATGAGCCCGCTGCGGCCATGGTCGTGCCGGTTCAGGAAAAGGTTCTCGGCGACCGTCAGGGTGGGAATGATGGTCGACTTCTGATAGACGCAGGCCACGTGGCGCCGCCAGGCGTCCCGGTCGGTCAGGCGCGGGGCGGGCTCACCGCCGAAGGTCACCGTTCCCTCGTCCGGGGCCTGGAGGCCGGTGAGGACCGACACCAGGGTCGACTTCCCGGCTCCGTTGCGGCCGACGAGCGCGTGGGTCTCGCCGGGCCGGATGGTGATCCGGGCGCCGTCGAGGGCCACCGTCGGACCGAATCGTTTGACTATGCCCGCCGCCTCGACGACGGGCGGGCCCGCCGGGGCCCGTCCGTCGTCCGCCGGGGCGGGCGCGGGGGTGACTGCTCGCTCCCCGTCGCTCATCACAACCGCCTTGTACTCGTTGTCCGTTGGGTGCCTGGCAGGGAAGGTCAGCCGAGGTTGTTGCCCCACAGGGACGTGTCGTCGCTCTTCACACTGGGCACGCCGCCGTACGTGCCGCCGTCGGAGGTGACGAGCGGGGCGGAGAGCTGGTCCTCCAGCAGTCCGTCGCGGACCTTGATGATGGTGCTGTCGTGGTCGGTCTTCCCGGGCTTGAACGTCTTTCCGTCGATCGCGGCCTTGAGGTAGTACAGGGCGTACTTGGCGTAGAGGTCGGCCGGCTGCGAGACGGTGGCGTCGATCTTCCCCTCGGCTATCGACTTCAGCTCCTCGGGGATGCCGTCGTTGGAGACGACGAACACGTGCTTCTTGTTCTTCGGGTCGACGAGCAGGCCCTTCTGCTTGAGGACCTGGAGGGTGCCGGACAGGGCGAAGCTGGACTGCATGTAGACGCCCTTGATGTCCGGGTGCTGCGTCAGACGCGTCTGGAGCTTCTGCGCGGCGACCGCGCCGTCCCAGTTGGTGGCCTCACCGAACACGGTGACATCCGGGTAGTTCTTCTTCATGCATTCGTTGAACGCCTCGGTGCGGTCACGGCCGTTGATGGAGTCCAGACCGCCCTGCAGCATGACGACCTTGCCCTTGCCGCCGAGCTTCGTGCCGAGGTACTGACACGCCTTCTCGCCGTAGGCGCGGTTGTCGGCGCGTACCACCATGAACACATTGCCGGTGTCGGGGCGGGTGTCGACGGTGACGACGGGGATCTTCTTCGCCTCGAGCTGCGCCAGCGTCGGCGCGATGGCGGCGGTGTCCTGCGGGGCCATCGCGAGGCCCTTGACGCCCTGGCTGATGAAAGTCTGGGCGTTGGCGGTGAGCTTGGCGACGTCGTTCTGCGAGTTGGTGGTCTTGAGGGAGAGGCCCAGCTCCTTGGCGGCCTCCGGCGTGTACTTGATGTACGAGTTCCAGAAGTCGGTGTCGGAACGCGGGTAGTCGACGCCGACCAGCGGCGCGCCGCCCGACGACGAGGCGGTGGTCGAGTCACCGCCGCCGCACGCGCTGAGCAGCGCCAGTGCGGACACAGTGGCGACGGCGGAACAAAGAGCGGTTCTGAGTCTCATCGGTACTTCCTCGCGCTGGTCCCGAAGCGGGGGATATTTCGGAGATGCAACAACCGTGTGTCGCTCCCCGGAGAGATGGGATGTTTATAGGTGCATCCAGGTGGCGCTGTCTAGGGGTGGCTGGAGTCTTTCCTGAACAGATGCGGCGAGATGATCTAAGGTGCCCACCGAGGAGCCTCTTCGATGATCAATACATCCCATCAAAGATGCGCATCCGTAATGCGCTTGCCTCTTGTGCTCGCGCCGCCTGGGTGTTTGCCCTCCCAGGTGGCGCCCCTGGCCGCAGGGTCACAGGGGCGCTCACGGGTGTGGACGGCTCCTGCGGTCGACGTCCGTGCCGGTCGAGTTCGGGCGGCAGGACTCTGGTCTCCCTGGCGGGAGCGGGTACGCCCACCGGGGGCTCCTGGCTCGCTGCAAGCGCTTACGGGGCCGCCCCGCCCCCGTAAGACATGGCATGTCTACGGCAGGCAAACAGCCACATAGCGGGAAAAACATCCCATGTTGCACCGCTCGTGAGCACTTTCATCCACTCACCTGTTGACACAGGGCAGATATGTCGTCGACCTTCATGCGTAACATTCGGCGCCTTGGAGCCCACACGGAGGGCCGCCCCCGAAAGTCCGGAGCCCGCACGCCCTCGGGCTGCCGCTCCCAGCCGTCTCACGCCGAACCCTCAGAGCCACCCCTACCAGGGAGTACGCCCATGTCGTCAGGAAGACTGTCCCGCCGCACTTTCCTGGGGGCCGCCACCGGCGCTGCCGCCGCCACTGTGCTGCCCCTCGCGCCCGCCTTCTCGGGCCTGGTGTCCCAGGCGGCAGCCGCCGACCCGCAGACCAACCTGGAGAAGCTGGCCGACATGCGGTTCGGCATGTTCAACCACTTCAGCCTGGGCACGTTCACCAACCAGGAGTGGGCCGAGCCGAACCAGAACCCCGCCCTGTTCGCCCCCACGGCCGTGGACTGTGCCCAGTGGGCGGACGCCGCCGCGGCGGCGAAGATGAGCTACGGCATCCTGACCACGAAGCACCACGACGGCTTCGCCCTGTGGCCGAGCGCCTACGGCACCCAGAACGTCGCCAACAGCTCCTACAAGCATGACGTGGTGAAGGCGTACTGCGACGCCTTCCGCGCGAAGGGGCTCAGGGTCGCGTTCTACTACTCGATATGGGACCGCACCTTCGGCGTCGAGGCGTGGGAGAGCCGGCACAGGGTGTCCGGCCTGGAGATCACGGATGCCATCCAGCCCGGCGACATGACCTTCATCCTCGGTCAGATCACCGAGTTGCTCACCAACTACGGCACCATCGACATGTTCATCACCGACGGCTACGCGTGGCAGATGGGCCAGCAGGCCGTCTCCTACCAGCGCATCCGCGAGCATGTGAAGTCGCTCCAGCCGGACATCGTCATGATCGACCACGGTGCGCTGTCGGTGCCGTGGCTCGGCGACGCGATCTACTTCGAGGAGCCGCTGGGCGTCACCGCTCCGGCCGGGAACACCTACGCCGCCACGCAGGGGCAGACGATCAGCAACGGCTGGTTCTGGCATCCGTCCACACCGACCGAGGGCCTGATGAGCAAGGACGCGATCCTGTCCCATCTTGCGGACCTGGAGCCGAAGTACACCTCGTTCATCCTCAACTGCCCACCCAACCGCAACGGCAAGCTGGACACCAACATCGTCAACCGGCTCGCCGAGGTCGGCGCGGCCTGGAGCCCCGACACCTCCCGCCCGCCCCTGCCGGCGCAGCCACTGCGCGCCGAGCACCCCGTGACACCCGTCAACGCCTACGCGACCGCGTTCCGCGCGGGTGAGGGACCGCTCCGCGTCATCGACGGACTGAGCGACAGGGGCTACGAGACCTGCTGGTCGACTTGGGGCCTGTCCCCGGCTCTGCCCCACTCGATCACGATCGACCTGGGCGGGGTGTGGAGCAACGTCTCCACTCTGGAGTACCTGCCCAAGCAGTGGGGCCGCAGCAACACCACCGACGGCGACATCACCTCGTACACCATCTCCACCAGCACCGACGGCACGAACTTCACCCAGGTCGCCACCGGCACCTGGACCGGAGACCGCGCCCCCAAGGTGGTCGAGTGGCCCGCCCGAAACGTGGGCTTCGTACGGATCCAGGCAGGCGCGGCCACCGGCGGCTACGCCAACATCGGCGGCGTCCACATCGGCGGCCGGACCGCCAAGCCGGCCCTGGTGTCCAGGGTCCTGCCGGGGGACGGCACGGTCTACCGCATCGTCAACCGCAAGAGCGGCAAGGTCGTCGACGTGTTCAACTTCGGCACCGCCAACGGCACCAACATCCAGCAGTGGCCGTGGCTGAACAACACCGCCCAGAAGTGGACCTTCGCCTCCACCGGCGACGGCTACTACGAGATCAAGAACGTCAACAGCGGCAAGCTGATGGAGGTGGCCGGACTCTCACGGGAAGACGGCGGAAACGTCTCCCTCTACGCGGACAAGAACGTGCCCCAGCAGCACTGGGCCGTCACGCCCACCGGCGACGGCTACTACTACTTCACCAACCGGTACAGCGGGCTGTCGCTGAACGTCGACTCGGGCTCGACCGCCGACGGCGCCAACGTCAACCAGCTCACCTACACCCGCGCACCCGAGCAGCAGTGGCAGATCATCGCCCTCTGACACCCCCGGCAACAGGCGGCGCCTCCACCGTTCAACCGTCGTCGGCGAAGGCGCCGCCGTCCTCGGTACGCTTCACCGCACCGCGCCGGGCCAACGGAAAGGCGGTGCGGACACGCCTGCTGCTACGACGGGCACGCCGTACGCGAGCACAGGCGCAGCATCGACCTGGTCGGGACTGTCAGACGAGTGGCTCTGGCCCGTAGTCGGTGGTGACGCCGAGTGGCCCCCTTGATCATGATCTTGTGATGGATATCAACTCCCTTGTGAGGACGGTGCTCTCGGGGCTTTCGGACGCTGGTCGTCGAGGACGTCGTGGACCGCGGCGACGCGGTGGTGGTCTCGGCCCGAACCCGGGACGTGGCGGTGCTGTGTCCGGTGTGCCCGGACGCCCACGGCCAAGGTGCACGGATATCACCGCCGAACGGTGAGGGACGTGCGGGTCGACGGCCGCCAGGTCGTCGTCCACATGCGCATACGGCGGCTGGCCTGTCCGGCCCTGGGCTGCTGGGCGGCAGACAGACCTTCCGCGAGCAGATTCCCGGACTGCTGGAGCGCCGTCAGCGCCGCACGGTGCGGCTTGCCGGGCAGATATCCCAGGTCGCGCGGGAGTTATGCGGCCGGCCGCACGCCTGGCCGGCCTGCTTGCCGTGTCCGTTTCCCGGAGTACCGCGCTGCGCCATCTGCGGCGCCTGCCGCTGCCGCAGCAGGCCAACCCGCGGGTGATCGGCGTGGACGGTTTCGCCCTGCGCCGCCGCCACCGCTACGCCACGATCATCAGCGATGCCGAGACCGGCCGGCGCCTCGCGGTCCTGCCCCACCGCGAGGCGGCCATCCTGGATTCCTGGCTGCGCGAACACCGCGATGCGCCCTGCCGAAGTCGTCCACTTGCAGAAGTCCCAATGCCGCCTCCCTGCCAGTGGGTGGGGGCTGCTGAACCTTAAGGGTGGGGTTGTGATGGCTGGCAAGGAGTGGACCGACGACGGTGCCGTCCACGAGGTCCACTCCCTGAAGCGGCGCGCAGCCAAGTACGACCTGCGGCACGCAGGCATCTCCTTCTGGCTGGCGTCTGGGGTCGACTCGGCCGAGTGCGCGCGAAGAGCAGGGCAGAGGATCCAGGTTCTCTTCCGCTATTACGCCAAGTTCCTCGCGGAGGCACGTCATCGCGCGAACCCTCTCCTTGAGGACTCCATGCGGCGATGGGACGAGCACAAGGATGCGGCAGAGGATGCCTTAGCCCGGGCTTGGCCCGGAAATGCCCCGCAACAGCTGATCAGAGGTGGGACACCAGTGGGAGGAATCGGGACAAAGGTCGAATTTCGCCTCGCGACCTAGACGTACCCGGACGTGGGCGCCTGACGGGTATCTGCGCAGGTCAGGCGCCCTTTTTCGATGCCTAGAAGAAGCCCAGCTTCTTCGGCGAGTACGACACCAGAAGGTTCTTCGTCTGCTGGTGGTACACGCTTACCGTCGTCTCTGACCTGCGGCAAAGGGTGGCACCGTCTGCTTCTGAGCTGATTTGGTCCGCACCTGGTCCGGATCTTGATGCGTGATCTGTGGTGTTGGCGTCCGAGTCCTGCGGTACGACATGGCACAGGCTGTAGAGACCGTCCAGGGGCGTCTACGCCAGTTCATTGCGGGCATGGGATCGCAGGTCAGAGCCTCTTGGTTCGGGAGAGTCTGCCCAGTTGTCGCGATGGTGGGTTGCACTGGGAGGCGAGGACGGCTAGGAGCAGAGGCCCGACGATGTACAGCAGTTCCTGCGCGCCGGTGTCGTGTACGAGCGCGGCGTACCGAAGGCGGGCGTTGGGCAGCACGCCCGGCCACAGCGCCCGCAGCCCGGCCTCCAGGGACGGAGTGGCCAGGCCGCCAGCGATGACGATGGCCGTGGCCAGGCGAACCTCGCATCACCTGACTGTGTGACCCGAGCCTCGACGATGTCGACAGTCTTCCCGCTCCTGAGGTTCTGGTGGCTGAGATCGTCGAGGACCTCCAGTCTGCTCTCGGCGTTCGCTGCGATTGCCGAGACGCTGGAGCAGGCCAAGGCTGATCGCCAGCCTTATGGCGCACCCGGGTCGGAGAGCAAAGAGAACGAGTAGCCCGAGATGCGGTCGTGCTCGGCACGGGGACCGAAAGGGTGCAGGGGACTTGCCAACTGTGCCCCACCCCAGGGCCCTTTGTCAGTGCTTCGGTCTACCCTTCGGCCATGCGACCGCCTCTCGAAAACGTTCTCCGCAATGCGCTCGTACAGAACCTGGAGCTGATCGAGCCGGGGCTCCGGCCGGTTCAGTTCGAGGAGTACCCGCTGCCCAACGCACACGGCACCAGGGGCAGCATCGACATCCTGGCCCGTGATCGCCATCAGATGTGGGTGGTCATCGAGCTGAAGCGGTCCCGGTCCAGCGCGCGGCAAGCCCTGCACGAGGTCAACAAGTACACCGAGCTTCTCTGCCGGGAGAAGAACCTCGCGCCGGACCGCATGCGTGCGGTGATCGTCGCCATGCCGGATGACTGGGAGGAACTCCTGATCGCCGTCAGCCATGCCGCGCGTGACTGGAGTCATGATCTTCGCGGATACCGACTGCTCTTGGACAACAACGGCACCCCCATCGGGACTGAGCGGGTGGAGCTCCTGCCCCGGGCGTTTGAACCCCGCATCACCCCCATCCACAACCTGTTCTTCTTCGCCACGGAGGAACAGCGGGAGCAGGGCTGGAGGATCATCAGCAAGGTCGCGGACGAGCTGGGGGCGCTCGACCTGTTGGCGGCGGATCTGGACCGCGTAGCGGAGAAGCACTACATCCCTGCGCCTTTCGGCCTGTATCTGGCGATCGGCCGAGTGAACGAGGAACTCGCCGCAGTGGATCTCCTGGGTGGTTACGACGGGCCTGAGCCGTTCGCTGACGAGCACCAGGCGGAGTACCTGGCCCTCTGCGAGATCTGCAACCGTCTTGCGCGCAGCAAGCTGCACGGAATGAACATGGAGTCCGCACGGCCAGGGCTGTTGAAGAACCTCCGTGACGACCCCAACTGGGCCATTCAAGGCTTCCGAGGTACCGGCGCCTACGACGTCACAGCCGCCTTCGAAGAGCAGGACCTGTTCCGCTTCCTTACCGGGGACGAACGAGGAGACAGTCAGATCCTGTACACGGGCACCGCCAGCCCGCAGGTAGCCAGCCGTTGGAAGGCGTTCCGGCAGGAGGCTCGGCAGAGCCTGGCTGGCAACCACGAGTGGGATTCGCTGGTGGCCGGTTGGCTCGACGAAGTGGGCCCGAAGGTTGGTGAGGGAGACGTCGGACTGCACGTCTACAACCCCTGTGACCTCCTGCAAACAATCACCCATGGGTGGCCAGACGGCCTGGAGAATCTCCTGCCCATGGTCGTGGGCGAAGCCGTACCCCGCCACGGCCTACGCCACTCGGTACGTGGCGCCCTGTGTTGGAACGGCCGAGGCATGTCCTTGCCCGATGCGGTACGGCTCGTGTACCGCGATCCGCTGTTCCTGATGAGCAACATGTACGCCGGGGCCGTGTGGGAACGTGACCGAGAGCTCTTGGATCTCCTGGGGCTGCACTACGTGCTCCTGGAGAAGATCGGACCCGTTGGGTCCGAGGCGACGGTGGCCGAAGAGCACCGCATCTGGATACATCAAGATCAGGGCGCTCGCGTATACTCCTCGGACACGGATCCTCGCGGGTACGCACAGGCGTACGCAACCATTGCGGCTGATGGCGAGATCGTCTCGATCGGGCAGTACCTCAATAGGCATTCCCACGAGGTGGAGCTGGTGGCTCGGGAGTACGCCGCCTTCACTCATGTCGTCTAAGAGGTCGTTTTCTCCCGTTGTTTCATCCCGGTATGCGGATTTAATCCGGTGATGTCGGGTCACGCCAGGAGATGGTTGCTTCGCCGGTGAGGCGGCGGGCCATGAGGTCGGTCATGGCGAGGTGGATCATGGCTTCGGAGCGGGCTGGGAGGGTCTCGTAGTCGCGGGCCAGGCGGCGGTGGAGCATGAGCCAGCCGTAGGTCCGTTCCACGGCCCAGCGTTTGGGTATCGGGGTGAATCCCCTGGTCCCGGGGGTGCGGGCGCTGATCTCCATGTCGATGCCGAGGGTGGCGGCGTGCTCGACGAGGTGCTTGCGGTAGCCGCCGTCCACCCAGGTCTTGCGGATCGTGGGGTGGTCGGCGGCGACCTGGTTGAGCAGGCGGGTGCCGGCGTTGGAGTCCTGGACGCTGGCCGCGGTGACCAGGACCGCGAGCAGGAGGCCGAGTGTGTCGGTCACGATGCTCCGCTTGCGGCCCACGATCTTCTTGGCGTTGTCCGTGCCCTGGCTCGCGGCGGGGACGCTGGTGGAGGTCTTCACACTCTGTGCGTCGATCACGCAGGCCGAGGGCTCGGTGTTACGGCCCTCCTGTTCGCGGACCAGCTCCCGTAACAGGCCGTTGAGCTGGGCGAAGATGCCGTCCTCCGCCCCAGGCGTCACACCAATCGTCTCGGCATCCACCACCAGCCCGACAGCCCCACCAGCACCAGATCGCCGGACGGTAGAAACATTGCTATACCTCAATGAAACAGATGAAAACGACCTCTAAGAGGTCGTTTTCACCTATGACGTGCGCTTTATCCTGAGTCTTTCGACGCGGTGTCGTCATGCCGACGGGCCTGGTGGAGTGGATGTGGTGGATGCGCCGCATGGGGTGACGGCTGGGACGGGATGCGGCTTGCGCCTGTCTCATCCCAAGACGCCCGTCGCACGGTCCGTGCTTCCGCCGCTTGGGGTGCACGCCTGGGCGTACGCCCCCCCGGGCGGCGGTACGTCCAGGTCATGGTCGAACGTCGTGCGTATCCGAGTGATCTGTCCGATGCCCGCTGGGCGTTGATCGAGCCGGTGCTGAGTGCCTGGCGGGCCGAGCGGCACCGGCATGCGCTGAACATCGGACGCCCGCCTGAGCGCGATCTGCGCGAGATCATGAACGCGATCCTGTACGTGGACCGCACCGGGGCGCAGTGGCGCTACCTGCCGCACGACCTCCCGCCCTGGGAGACCTGCTACGGATACTTCGCCAAGTGGCAGAAGGACGGCGTGTTCACCCAGCTCACCGGCGTGCTGCGCAGGCTGTTACGGCAACAGGAGGGCAAGCGAGCGGAGCCGTCCGCGTGCGTGATCGACGCCCAGAGCGTGAAGACCTCCACCAGCGTCCCGACCGCCGGCCAGGGCACGGACGCGGCCAAGAAGATTGTCGGCCGCAAGCGGAGCATCGTCACCGACACCCTCGGACTGCTGCTCGCGGTGCTGGTCACAGCCGCGAGCGTGCAGGACTCCGTCGCCGGAACCCACCTGATCGACCAGGTGGCCGCCGCCCATCCCACCATCGGCAAGGTCTGGGTGGACGGCGGCTACCGCCAGCACCTCGTCGAGCACGCCGCCCAACTCGGCATCGACATGGAAATCGTCCAACGCACCCACGGGACCAGGGGATTCACCCCGCTACCCAAGCGCTGGACCGTGGAACGGACCTATGGATGGCTGATGTTCCACCGCCGCCTCACACGCGACTACGAGACCCTGCCCGCCCGCTCCGAAGCCGTGATCCACCTCGCCATGACCGACCTGATGGCCCGCCGCCTCACCAACGAAGCCACAATCTCCTGGCGCGACCCGGCCCCTCGGGATCAAACCCCAACTACGGGATGAAACAACGGGAGAAAGCGACCTCTGAGTCCCGCGGCGGGTCAGAGGTGATCGGGAGGGCACCCAGTTGATGCTGTAGGTCTTCCTGGATCCAGGCCCGCGGGATCGAGCGCACCATTCTCGCCTGCTCCGGGGCGCTCGGGGCCGGTCCCACGATGCGGCAGGGCTGCTGCCGATGATCCGCCGACCCGGCGTAGCGCCGTGGCTTGCACGACCGCAGAGATCAGCCCGATGACCATCGACGACGACCTCGCTCTGCTTGACCGACCGCCAGCGGTCAGCCATCGGCACCTCAACTTTGCTGCTACAAGAGCAACTCACGTGGTAAGTCTCTGATGTTGTTCTCTTTCTCTGTTTGTCTCAGTCGCTGAAGCAACCGAAGCATCCGCCCTGACTGACCCGCTGACGTGAGGAGCCCGCACCGTGCCACCCACCCTCTACCGCGACACGGGTTACACCCTTCGGCACCTGATAGAGGACATCGAGGGTGGAAGGATCGGGCTTCCCGACATTCAGCGGCCGTTCGTCTGGTCCGCGACGAAGACCCGCGATCTCTTCGACTCGATGTACCGCGGCTACCCGATCGGCACCCTAATGTTCTGGGAGACCGGAGCCGAGGTGGGGAGCCGGCAGATCGGGACGGGAACGGGCGACCGGGCGCCCCAACGGCTGGTCGTGGACGGGCAGCAGCGGCTCACCGCATTGTTCGCCGTACTCACCGGGCGCAAGGTCGTCAACAAGTCCTTCGACGAGGTCACGCTGCGGATCGCCTTCCACCCGCAGGACCAGACGTTCGAGGTCACGGACGCGGCAATCGAGCGAGACACCGCCTACATCCCGGACATCACCAAGCTCTGGGCCCCGGGCGGCCACCGTGGCGCCGTCCGGGAGTTCTTCCACCGGCTCGAACAGGCCGCAGGCGAGCCCCTGCCGACCACGACGAGGGACGAGCTGGAAGAGCGGATTGACCGCGTCCGGGGCCTGCACGACTTCCGTTTCCAGGTGGTGGAGTTGGACGCCGCAGCCGACGAGGAGCAGGTCGCGGAGATCTTCGTCCGTATCAACTTCCAGGGAGTGAAGCTCAACCAGTCCGACTTCATCCTCACCTTGATGTCGGTGCACTGGGAGAAGGGCCGACGTCAACTGGAGGACTTCTGCCGGGCCGCGGTGGTCGCGGGACTTCCCGGACCGAACCCGCGCAACCCGTTCCTGGACCCTAGCCCGGACCAGCTCCTGCGCGTCGCTGTCGCCGTGGCCTTCCGGCGTGCCCGGCTCCAGCACGTCTACAACGTGCTGCGAGGCAAGGACTTTGAGACCGGAAAGGTCTCCGCCGAGCGGCGCCAGGAACAGTTCGAACGGCTGGCGCAGGCGCACACGCAGGTCCTCGATCTGACCAGCTGGCACGAGTTCTTCCAGTGCATCACCGCGGCCGGCTTCCGTAGCCGCAAGATGATCACCTCTGACACCGCCCTGCTATACAGCTACGCGCTGTGGCTGATCGGACTGCACGACTTCGGGCTGTCGGCGGAAGAACTTCGTCCGGTCATCGCGCGCTGGTTCTTCATGGTGCACACTACCGGCCGTTACTCCAACTCCCCCGAGTCGCAGATGGAGTTTGATCTGGGTCGGATCGGTGACCTGCCGCAGGGTGACGGCCAGGCGTTCGCCGCAGAACTCGCCCGGATCATCTCCGCGCACTTCACCGGTGACTACTGGGACATCTCCCTGCCGAACAGGCTCGACAGCTCATCGTCGTACTCCCCGGTGGTGTTCGCCTACCAGGCGGCGTTGAACATCCTGGACGCCGAGTTGCTCTGCGGCGACCAGCACATCCGCGACCTGATGGATCCGGCGGTCAGGCCCGCCCGGAAGGTTCCCCGGGACCGTCTGTTCTACTCCGAGACCCTCGCGGGTCTTGGTATCACCGATAAACGCCAGGTCAACGCCATCGCCAACATGGCATATGTGACGTGGCCGGCAAGCGAGAAGGGCAACACCGACGCACCTCACGTCTACTGGCCCAGGATCACCGAGGCGATGGACCCGGAGGTGGTCAGGCGGCAGGCCCTGTGGCACGCGCTGCCGGTCGGCTGGGAGCAGCTCGACTACGCGGCCTTCCTGGAACGACGCCGCCAGCTGATCGCCCAAGTGGTACGGGAGGCGTTCGAGACGCTCAGTGCGGACCGACCCGCGTACGTGCCCACCGCTGCGGCCGATCTGATCGCCGCCGGTGAGTCCCAGAGCACCGAGTTCAAGGCGAGTGCCCGCTGGAACGTTCACACCGGGGAGTACGACAAGTCCCTGCAGAACAATCTCGTCAAGACGGTCTGCGGTTTCCTCAACGGGGAGGGCGGCAACCTGTTCGTCGGCGTCGGTGACGACGGGACCGTACTAGGGATCGAGAACGATCTGTCCACCTTGCCGAAGCAGGCTGACCCCGATGGCTACGAACTGTTCGTACGCCAGGTCCTCGATGACAATTTGTCGGCCCCGACCGCGACCACCGTGCGGATCAGTTTTCCCGAGGTGGCCGACCGTGTCGTCTGCCGGGTCAGCGTGGCCGCGGCCGGCAAGGCCGTGTTCGCCAGGCCCACCAAGGGCGGCAGCGCGGCCACCGACTTCTGGGTCCGGGTCGGTAACGCCACTAAGCAGCTGCATGGTGAGGCTCTGCTGCGGTACCGGGAGGAGCACTGGGGGTGATCGTCCACGAAGAGGACCTACCTTGAAACAACCCGCGAGCATGCCGCCGTGAGACCACGTCCGGCGCCCGACGTCGTCGGCACTTCTTCGTCTTCGCACCGCCGCGGACGACGCAAGGTAGCACCTCAGCCGGTCCGTGGCTGGTCCAGGACGGGCACCGATGCGCGGTGAACGAGTTCGGAAAGTTGCTGAACGGTCATGGATGGTCGCTGCAGCCTGTGGGTGCCTGAAAGGGCAAAGCCCTCGCCAGGCACCCAACTTGAGCTCTAGAACAACCAAGTTTCTTCGGACTGTATGAAACAAGAACGCTCTTGAAGCACTGGTCAGGAGGGGTGCAGTCGTGGGAGGAATTGGGAGTTAGCGCGCAAGTCGGGCCCGGTCGAGAGCGGGTTGCACGAAGGGCGCCTGACGGGTGAAAACCCAGGTCAGGCGCCTTTCCTCGTGCCTCTAGAAGAAGCCCAGCTTCTTCGGCGAGTACGACACCAGAAGGTTCTTCGTCTGCTGGTAGTGCTCCAGCATCATCTTGTGCGTTTCGCGGCCGATACCCGACCCCTTGTAGCCGCCGAACGCGGCGTGTGCCGGGTAGGCGTGGTAGCAATTCGTCCAGACGCGGCCCGCCTGGATGAAACGGCCCGCGCGATAGGCCGTGTTGGTGTCGCGCGTCCAGACTCCCGCGCCCAGCCCGTACAGCGTGTCGTTGGCGATCTTGATGGCGTCGTCGAAGTCGTTGAACGAGGTCACGGAGACGACCGGACCGAAGATCTCCTCCTGGAAGATCCGCATCCGGTTGTCACCCTCGAAGATCGTCGGCTGGACGTAGTAACCGCCCTTCAACTCGCCGTCGTGCTCGATGCGTTCCCCGCCGGTCAGAACCTTGGCGCCCTCCTGCCGCCCGATGTCCAGATAGGAGAGGATCTTCTCCAACTGGTCGTTGGAGGCCTGAGCGCCGATCATGGTGTCGGTGTCCAGCGGGTGCCCGGTCCTGATCTGCTCGGTGCGGGCGACGGCCGCCTCCATGAACTCGGCGTAGTTGCCGCGCTGCACCAGCGCCCGCGACGGGCAGGTGCACACCTCGCCCTGGTTGAGCGCGAACATCGTGAAGCCCTCGAGGGCCTTGTCACGGAAGTCGTCGTTCGCCGACCACACGTCGTCGAAGAAGATGTTCGGCGACTTGCCACCGAGTTCGAGCGTCACCGGCGTGATGTTCTCCGAGGCGTACTGCATGATCAGACGCCCCGTCGTCGTCTCGCCCGTGAACGCCACCTTCGCCACTCGCGAACTCGACGCCAGCGGCTTGCCCGCCTCCACCCCGAACCCGTTGACGATGTTCACCACACCCGGCGGCAGCAGATCCGCCACCAGGCTCATCCACACGTGGATGGACGCCGGGGTCTGCTCGGCCGGCTTGAGCACGACCGCGTTGCCCGCCGCCAGCGCCGGCGCCAGTTTCCAGGTCGCCATGAGGATCGGGAAGTTCCACGGGATGATCTGGGCGACCACACCCAGCGGCTCGTGGAAGTGGTACGCCACCGTGTCATCGTCGAGCTCGGCCAGTGAACCCTCCTGCGCGCGGATCGCCCCCGCGAAGTACCGGAAGTGATCGATGGCGAGCGGGATGTCCGCGGCCAGCGTCTCCCGCACCGGCTTGCCGTTCTCCCAGCTCTCCGCGACCGCCAGCTGCTCCAGGTTCGCCTCCATCCGGTCGGCGATCCTCCGCAGGACGTCCGAACGCTCGGTCACCGATGTGCGCCCCCAGCCCGGCGCGGCCGCGTGCGCCGCGTCCAACGCGCGCTCCACGTCCTCGCTCGTACCCCGCGCGATCTCCGTGAACGGCAGCCCGTTCACCGGGCTCGGGTTCTCGAAGTACTGACCGCGCGCCGGCGGCACGTACTCACCGCCGATGAAGTGGTCGTAACGCGCCTCATAGGAGACGACCGCGCCATCCGTACCGGGCGCTGCGAAACGGGTCATGAATACCTGCCTCCCGAGAAGCGCCGCCCGCCGTTGGGCGGCTCTCGCGAGGAGGCTAGAAACCGGAATGTTGCAACGACGTTGCGCCCCGCCCCCGCCCCGCCCCCGCCCCGCCCCGCCCCGCCCCGCCCCGCCCTCCCCACCCCTCCGCCCGAAACGTCCCCCTACTGTTGCCGAGGCCGAGGGCACGCCCACGACGCCGGCACCGACAGCTCCGACTCCAACTCGCGCAGCCGGGACCGTACGGCCGGTGTGGGGCGTACGGCTGCCAGCGCCCGCCACACCTCCAGGTCGTCCTCGCCCCAGGGGGTGTGCGCCCAGTCCGCCAGGAGGTCTGGGTCGTGCCCGGCTACGAGCGCCGTGCGCAGCCCGTCGGCGAGCCTGCGCCGCAGCCGGACGACGGCCGGAGCTTGCGAGCCCGGCAGCAGCGGGCCCGCGTACGCCGACACGGCCGCCGTCACCGCACCTGTCTCCAGCCTCCGTTCCACCACCGCCACATCGGACTCGAGGGGGACCATCAGCCGGTACGGCCGTGACCCCAGCAACCCCGGCCCGAGGAGACGGCGCAGCCGCGCCAGCTCGGCCCGCAACGTCACCGGCGTCACGGACTCGTCCTCGTACAGCGCGCAGAGCAGCTCGTCGCCGGACAGGCCCTCCGGATGGCGGGCGAGCAGCACCAGGATCTCGCTGTGTCGGCGGCTGAGCCTGATCTTCCGCCCTCGGACCAGGAGTTGGGCCTCGTCCCGGCCCAGCGCGGTCAGTTCGAGCGCGTCCGCCGACGCCCCGGGCGGGGTGAGCAGGGCGAGCTGGGACTCGGCGGCCCGTGCGACCGCCTGCACGAAACCCAGGCTGTGCGGATGCGCCAGGCCGTCGCCGCCGGTGATGTCGACCGCACCGAGCACCCGTCCGGTCCGTGGATCGTGCACCGGCGCCGCCGCGCACGTCCACGGCTGCACCCGCCGTATGAAGTGCTCGGCCGCGAACACCTGCACGGGCCTGTCCACGGCCACCGCGGTGCCCGGAGCGTTCGTCCCGACGGCGGACTCCGCCCAGCGCGCACCCGGTACGAAGTTCATCCGGTCGGCCCTCCGTCTGGTCGCCGCGTCCCCCTCGACCCACAGCAGCCTGCCCTGCGCGTCGCAGACGGCCAGCAGATGCTCGCCGTCCGACGCGAACGTGCCCAGCAGCTCGCGTACCAACGGCATCACCCGGGCCAGCGGATGCTCGGCTCGATAGGAACCGAGGTCGCCGTCCGTGAGTTCCACCCGGGCGGTGCCCTCCGGTCCGACACCCGCCTTCGCCGAACGCCGCCACGAGTCCGCCACCACGGAACGCACCGGCCGCGTCACCGTGCCCCGCAGCGTGAACGTCTCGTGCGCGCGACGCAGCACCCGCACCCGCTCGACGGGGTCGGCTCCCGGCTCCAGAGCCACCCAAGGATCGGTCAACTCGGCCTCCCGGAGACGTGCGCACGGCTGCAACCCATCGTCACCGCCGGACCCGCACCCCGACAAGCCGTGCGCTCCGACAAGCCGTGCGCTCCCGCTCCGACAATCGTGCGTTCCGACAAGCCTGTGCGCTCCGGCAGGCCGCGAGCTTCGGCGACGTCAGGCGGCGACGACCAGGCGTATGTAGCGGTCCCAGTCCCAGTGCGGCCCCGGATCGGTGTGGTCGGTGCCCGGCACCTCGTAGTGGCCGATGATGTGGGCGCGGTCCTTCGGGATGCCGTGCCTGTCGCAGATCGAGGCGGTGAGCGCCGCGGACTGCTCGTACATGGCGGAGGTGAGGTACTCGGGGCGGTCGATCCAGCCCTCGTGCTCGATGCCTATGCTCCGCGCGTTGTAGTCCCAGTTGCCGGCGTGCCAGGCGATGTCGCGTTCCCGGACGCACTGGGTGACCCGTCCGTCGGCCGACCGGAGCAGGTAGTGCGCGGAGACCTGCTTCGCCGGGTTCCAGAAGACGGGCAGCGTGTTCTTGTACGTGGTCTGCGTGACATGGATGATCACCATGTCGATGGGCCGGCCGGACGGTCGGTCGGCCGTGGTGTAGTTGGCCGTGCTCGCCGGCTCCCATAGGGCGGGTGTGTGGTCGAGATGTGGCGACTGGGCGTCGGCCCGTGGGCTGGGGAGCAGCGCGTAGGGCATCGCGGCGAGGGCGGCGCCCCGCAGCAGCAGCCGCCTGCTCGGCAACGGCCTGGCTCGCTCCATGTGGCTCTGCCTCTCCGGTCGGTGGGCGGTGCTTGTGCTGGTCGACTCGCATCCGTACTCGGAGACGCAGTCGCACGTCGAACGGCTGCGCCTCACGTGGATCACGGTACGGCGAATGCCGGTCGGGCAGATCGGGCGTGTGGATATCGGTGGAAAACCCGTGAGTTGTGGACAACTCCGTCACCCGACAGAGGGAACGAGTGGCGCCGCGCTACGGGCGCACCCCGGCTGTCGCCGGATCGTCCAGCACCCCACGCACCACCGAGTGGGCCGCACCCAGCAGTGGGCCCTCCGGGCCCAGTCGGGACACGGTCACGGAACATGACGGACCGGCCGTCCGCCGAGCCAACTCCCGCTCCAGCGAGGGCAGCAGCCAGGGCGCGAGAGCGGCCAGGGCCCCTCCCAGCACCACGGTCCGCGGGTCCAGCAGATTCACCGCGCCGGTCAGCGCCACACCGAGCGCGGTGCCGGCGCCGCGCAGAGCCCGGTGCACATCCTTGTCGCCGGCTGCCGCCCGCTCGGCGAGGAACTCGACGCGGTGTTCTCCCGGTTCCAGCCCGGCCGCCCGAAGCACGGCCTCCTCACCGGCGTACTGCTCCAGGCAGCCGCGTCCACCGCACGCGCAGTCGGGGCCCTCCGGTCGGACGGGGATGTGCCCCAACTCGCCCGCGAATCCGCGTGTCCCGCGAAGCAGACGGCCGTCCACGACGACCGCGCCGCCGATGCCGATCTCCGCGGAGACGTGCAGGAAGTCGGACGGTGTGCCGTCCCCGAGCCAGAGTTCCGCGAGACCGCCGAAGTTGGCCTCGTTGTCCACGGTCACCGGCAGACCGGCGGGCAACAGGGCGCCCAGATCCGTGTCGTGCCAGTCGAGGTTGGGAGCACGGACCACCGTGCGGGCGTCGCTCGCCACCAGCCCGGGCACGGCGACCGCGAGCCCAGCGGGCCACAGACCCTCGCCCTCCGCCTCGGCGACCACCCGTCGCACCAGCTCGGTCAGCTCCTCGATGACCGGCTCCGGTGCCCTGCCGCGGTTCGTGCCGTGCCGCACCGCCCGAGCCCGTACCTCGCCCCGCAGATCCACGGCGCAGACCGCCAGGTGGTCGACACCGATCTCCGCGCCGATACCTGTGGGGCCGCGTCCGCTGAGGGCGAGCGCCGAGCCGGGCCGTCCGACGCGTCCCGGACGCTCGGGGCCCAGTTCCTCCAGAAGTCCCGCACGGATCAGCTCGTCCACCAACGTCGACACGGCGGCCCGGGTCAGTCCGATGTGAGAGGCGACGGCGGCCCGGGACAGCGGCCCCTCGGCGTTGACGGTGTGCATGACCCGGGAGAGATTGCGGCGCCGCATGCCCTGCTGGTTGTCGGGCAGGCGGCGGCCGGAGCCGCTCGGGCGGGTTTCGTGCAGTGGTGCGGTCATGCCTCCCTCGGCTCCCGTCGGTGCGTCCCGGTGGGTGTCCCTGTGCGTTTTCCTGTCCGTGCTCTGTAGATCATGCCGGAATCAGATTTTCCCACTCGGGACACCCCCTCACCGGTCAGTCGCCGTCCGGTCCGCGATCCAGCAGCGGCGCCGCGTCGGCCAGCACCCGGGAGATCCTGGTGAGCGTCTCCTCGTCCCGCTCAACGGCCTCCAGGACCGGCCCCCGGGTGGTGTCCCAGCGGCGGGCGACCGCGGCCGGGTCCTCGCCGGTGAGCAGCCCGGCGGCCTGCGCGGCGGCGCCCAGCGCGACCAGTTCCTTCGCCTCGGGGACCTGCACGGGACGCCCCGAGAGGCGCCGCACGGTCTGCTGCCAGGCGGTGCCCCGCGCGCCCCCGCCGATGAGCAGCAGCGGTGCGGAGGTGTCCGCGTCGGAGTCGAGCACCAGGTCCAGGGCGCCGAGCAGGGAGTGGACGGCTCCGTCGTACGCGGCCTGCAGCAGCTGCCCGCCGGTCGTGTCGTGGCGCAGCCCGTGCAGCAGACCCGAGGCGTGCGGCAGAGCCGGGGTACGTTCGCCGTCCAGGTAGGGCAGGAGGGTGACGTTCGTGCCGGGCTCCACGGCCTCGCGGTCGAGGCCCAGCAGGGCGGCCACCCGGTCGACCGCCTGGGTGCAGTTCAGGGTGCAGGCCAGCGGCAGCCAGTCCCCGTGCGCGTCGGCGAAGCCCGCCACCGTGCCGGTGGGATCCGCCGGGCGGTGCCTGGAGACGGCGTACACCGTGCCGGAGGTGCCCAGGCTCAGCACCGGGGTGCCGGGGCGCAGCCCGAGCCCCAGCGCGGCGGCCGCGTTGTCCCCCGTACCGGCGGCGACCAGCGTCCCCTTGGCGAACGGCAGCTCATGGGCGTCCCGTACGGTCCCGGCGACCTCGCCCGGCCGGACCACACGGGGCAGCAGTGCCGGGTCCAGCCCGACATGGGCGAGCACCTCGGCGTCGTACTGCTCCGTCGCCGACGCCCACCATCCCGTGCCGGAGGCGTCGCCGCGATCGGTCGTGCCCTGGCCGGTGAGACGCTCGGTGAGATAGTCGTGCGGCAGGCGCACGGCGGCGGTCGCGCGGACGGCTTCGGGCTCGTTCTCCGCCAGCCAGGCCCACTTCGTCACGGTGAAGGACGGCCCCGGCACGCTGCCGGCGCGCTCCGCCCATGCCTTCGCGCCGCCCAGTTCCTCGACCAGACGGGCTGCCTGCGGCGCGGAGCGCACGTCGTTCCACAGCAGCGCCGGACGTACCGGCTCGCCCCGGGCGTCGAGGGTGACGAGGCCGTGCTGCTGACCGCCGACGGACACCGCCGAGGCCTCGTGCGCCGCCTCTCCGCACTGGCGCAGCGCCTCGCACAGCGCGTCCCACCACTGGCGGGGGTCGCTCTCCCGGCCGGCACCGGAGGACACGGTGTGCGGCGCCTGCCCGCTCGCCACGACCCGGCCGGTCGCCGCGTCGACGACCAGGGCCTTGGTGGACTGTGTGGACGAGTCCACACCGACGACGAGCGGACCCTCGGCAGCTGACATCGGGCTCTCCTTCTCACGCGGCTCATGACCGCCGCTGACGCGGCTGACGTCTCTGTCCGGCGACACCTTGTCTTCCCGGAGACGCGTCCGCATACTAATTTGTAAATCGCCATGACGAAATAGTCGGAGCGCAAGGAGCCGCGGCATGAACTACCAACCCACTCCCGACGACAGGTTCACCTTCGGCCTGTGGACCGTCGGCTGGCAGGGCAGGGACCCGTTCGGCGACGCCACGCGGCGCGCCCTGGACCCGGTCGAGTCGGTGCAGCGTCTGGCGGAGCTCGGCGCCTACGGTGTGACCTTCCACGACGACGACCTGATCCCCTTCGGGTCCTCGGACAGCGAGCGCGAGGAGCACGTCAAGCGCTTCCGCGCGGCCCTGGACACCACTGGCATGACCGTGCCCATGGCCACCACCAACCTCTTCACGCACCCCGTCTTCAAGGACGGCGCGTTCACCGCCAACGACCGCGACGTCCGCCGCTACGCGCTGCGCAAGACGATCCGCAACATCGACCTGGCGGTCGAGCTCGGCGCCAAGATCTACGTCGCCTGGGGCGGCCGCGAGGGCGCCGAGTCCGGCGCCGCCAAGGACGTCCGGGACGCGCTCGACCGCATGAAGGAGGCGTTCGACCTCCTCGGCGAGTACGTCACCTCCCAGGGCTACGACCTGAAGTTCGCGATCGAGCCCAAGCCGAACGAGCCGCGCGGCGACATCCTGCTTCCCACCGTCGGCCACGCCCTGGCCTTCATCGAGCGCCTGGAGCGCCCGGAGCTCTACGGCGTCAACCCCGAGGTCGGCCACGAGCAGATGGCCGGGCTGAACTTCCCGCACGGCATCGCACAGGCCCTGTGGGCGGGCAAGCTCTTCCACATCGACCTCAACGGCCAGTCCGGCATCAAGTACGACCAGGACCTCCGCTTCGGCGCGGGCGACCTGCGCTCCGCGTTCTGGCTGGTCGACCTGCTGGAGAGCGCCGGTTACGCGGGGCCGAAGCACTTCGACTTCAAGCCGCCGCGCACCGAGGACTTCGACGGTGTGTGGGCATCGGCCGCGGGCTGCATGCGCAACTACCTCATCCTCAAGGAGCGTGCGGCCGCCTTCCGCGCCGACCCGGCGGTCCAGGAGGCGCTGCGTGCCGCGCGCCTGGACCAGCTGGCCCAGCCCACGGCCGCCGACGGACTGCAGGCGCTGCTCGCGGACCCGACGGCCTTCGAGGAGTTCGACGCCGAGGCCGCCGCCGCGCGCGGCATGGCCTTCGAGCAGCTCGACCAGCTGGCGATGGACCACCTGTTGGGTGCGCGCGGCTGATCGCGTCGCTCGATCCGGCCGGACCTGTTTCGGCCGGCTCTGCGCCTCCTCCGGTCGGTCTCTGCGCGGAATTCTCCGGAATCATGCGGTCCATGGCATGAGTCCGTAGCAACTCCCGCGCGGGGCTCGCGCCTTGGCCGTTTCGCGGCGACTCTGGACGGTATGGGCCTGCCTACCCCACCGTCCCAGCCGCCGCGACCGCCGGACGGCACACCGCCGTCGAACGGCGGAGGATTCGGGCCCCCGCCAGGGGGCTACGGTCCACCGCCGGGCGATCCGACCGGAGGCGGAGGTGGCTGGCAGCCCCCGAGTCAGGGCGGGGGCTGGCAGTCATCCGATCCGCCCGGTGGACCCTCGTCCGACGGGCGTCGCAGGCTCGTGCTCGTCGCGCTGGCCGTGATCGTCGTCCTCGGCGCCGTCCTCGCCGTGGTGCTGGTGGCCGCCAGGAGTGGGGGACCGGCGGACGACGAGCCGTCGGGCGGTACCGGTGGCGGTACCAGCCCCTCGCCGACCCCGTCACTGAGCCTCCCGTCAGGGCTGCCCAGCGACCTTCCGACGCTGCCCTCGGGCTTCCCCAGCGATCTGCCCAGCGGGTTCCCGACGGGGCTGCCCAGCGATCTGGACTCACTCTTCCCGGACCCGGTCGGCCACATCCGCTGACGGGCCGCTCTCAGGGGTCACCTGGGGGGTTCGCCGACGACCGATGCCAGAGCCGTCGCCGGATCATGGGCCGCCGGGCCCACCGGTGCCCAGCGGCCCCGCTCCTTGCGGAAGGGCCACCAGCGGCCGTCCCGCCCGAGGCGCAGCTGGGCCGATCCGCCCACGACGGTCCAACGGTTGCGCGCGAACCGCAGCGAAGGCCGCTCGCCCTCGTCCCACGCGGTCTCCAGGGCGGCACGCGCGCGTGCGAGCGGCTCCGCCGGTACGTGCCACTCCTCGTCCAGTACGGCGAGACCCGCGGCCCCGCCGTACCGCCAGGCGCGAACGGCGAGCGCCAGTCCTTCCCGGCCGCGCCCCGAACCGTCGCCGAGCCGTGCTTCGATGCCCGGCCCCGGGCCACCGGCGGCCAGCCGCACCACGTCCTGGTCGAACGTCAACTCGTCGTCCAGGGGCTGCCGCTCGTGACCAGGACGCAGAGCCTCGGCCAGCAAACGGTGTGCCTCCCGGGCCGTCTGCGCCGCCAGGAACTCGAGCGCCGCCGGGTCGAGTCCCGGCGCGGGCCCGGTCTCGGTGTCCAGAGAGGGCGGCAGGCCGGGCTCCACGAAGGGCCGGGGCGGCTCGGGGAGCGGCGGCAGGATGTCACCCGCCGCGAACGCCTCGGCGGCGTCCACGTCGTCCCCGTGATCGTCCGCGAGGCTGCTCCCCAGGCCGCTGGACACCTCCTCACCGTCCGCGGCGGTCGCGGTTGCGCGCAGGTGGATTTCGTCCAGCAGCGCACGTTCGGCACGGCCACGCATCAGCAGCAGGACGAACGGGTCCTGATCCAGCAGGCGGGCCACCTGGTAGCAGAGTGCCGAGGTGTGTCCGCAGTGGTCCCAGGCACCGCAGTCGCACGCGGCCTCCAGGTCGCCGAGCCCGGGCAGCAGTTCGACTCCGGCCGTCGCGGCGTCCTCGACCAGATGCGGCGGCATCTCACGGTCGAGCAGGGCAGCCACGTGCCCGGCCCGCTCGACCGCCATGTCCAGAAAGCGGTCCCAGTGTTCCCCGGACAGCTCCTGCAGCAGGACGTCGGCACGGTGGCCGGTGCCGTCGCGGTCCTGGACGACCGCGGTCACGCGCCCCGGGCGCACCGACACCGCGCCCACGGCCCCCGCCCGAGCCAGCCTGCGCCCCGCCTTCACCTGCTCCCCGTCCAGCGCCGCGTCCTCGAGCGCCCGCAACCAGGCCCGGCCCCACCACGTCCGTGCGAAACCGCCGCCCCGTACGGGAGCCAGTGCGGCGAAGGTGCGCTCCTCGTCATGTCCCGTGCGTTCCGTCATCGCGCGTCCCCTCGAAGCTCCACCAGATCGGCCAGTTCTGCGTCGGACAGCTCGGTCAGCGCCGTGTCGCCCGCACCCAGCACCGCGTCGGCCAACTCCCGCTTGCGCAGCAGCATGTCCGCGATGCGGTCCTCGATCGTGCCCTCCGCGATCAACCGGTGCACCTGCACCGGCCGCGTCTGGCCGATGCGGTACGCCCGGTCCGTGGCCTGCGCCTCGACGGCCGGATTCCACCAGCGGTCGTAGTGCACGACGTGCTCGGCCCGCGTCAGGTTCAGACCCGTGCCGGCCGCCTTCAACGACAGCAGGAAGACGGGCACCTCGCCTTCCTGGAAGCGCTCCACCATCTCCTCGCGCTCGGGTACCGGTGTCCCGCCGTGCAGGAAGCGAGTGGGCACCCCGCGCGCAGCCAGGTGACGTTCCAGCAGCCGGGCCATCCGGACGTACTGCGTGAAGACCAGAACGCTCGCCCCTTCGGACAGGATGGTGTCCAGCAGTTCGTCCAGCAGCTCCAACTTCCCCGACCTGCCCGGGATCCGCGGCTTGTCCTCCTTGAGGAACTGGGCGGGGTGGTTGCAGATCTGTTTGAGACCGGTCAGCAGCTTCACGATCAGACCGCGCCGTTCCATGCCGTCGGCGGCGGCGATCTCCGCCATGGTCTCGCGCACCAACGCCTCGTACAGGCCCACCTGTTCCCTGGTGAGCGACACGGCACGGTCGGTCTCGGTCTTCGGCGGCAGTTCCGGCGCGATGCCCGGGTCCGACTTTCGGCGGCGCAGCAGGAACGGCCGTACGAGCCGGGAGAGCCGCTCCGCGGCGGCGGGATCCCGGGCGCCTTCGACGGCCTGCGCGTACCTGGTGCGGAAGGTGCCGAGGCGGCCCAGGAGACCCGGCGTGGTCCAGTCGAGGATCGCCCACAGTTCGGACAGGTTGTTCTCCACGGGGGTGCCGGTGAGCGCCACACGCGCGCGTGCCCCGATGGTGCGCAGTTCCCGTGCCGTGGCCGAGTAGGGGTTCTTCACGTGCTGCGCCTCGTCCGCCACGACCAGACCCCAGGGCACGCGGCCGAGTCGGGGCGCGTCGAGCCGCATGGTGCCGTACGTGGTGAGGACGAACTCCCCGTCGGCGAGTGCGTCGAGACCGCGCCGGGATCCGTGGAAGCGGCGCACCGGCACGCCCGGCGCGAACTTCTCGATCTCGCGCTGCCAGTTGCCCAGCAGAGAGGCCGGACAGACCACGAGGGTGGGGCCGGCGGACGAGGCGTCGGACTGCCGGTGCAGATGCAGAGCGATGAGGGTGATCGTCTTGCCGAGCCCCATGTCGTCGGCGAGACAACCGCCGAGCCCGAGGGAGGTCATCCGGGCCAGCCAGTCGAGCCCTCGCAATTGGTAGTCCCGCAGCGTCGCGGCGAGCGCGGACGGCTGTCCGACCGAGGCCTGCCCCTCGGGGTCCGACAGACGTTCCCGCAGCGTCGCCAGCCACCCGGTGGGCAGGACGTCGACCATCCGGCCGTCGACCTCCGTCGAGCCCGTCAGAGCGGCACCGAGCGCGTCGACGGGCGACACCTTGCGGTCCTGCCGCGCACGAGCGTGGCGGATCTCCGCCGGATCGACCAGGACCCACTTGTCGCGCAGTCGCACCATGGGGCGGTTCGCCTCAGCGAGAACGTCGAGCTCCTGCCGGCTGAGCTGCTGATCGCCGAGCGTGAACCGCCAGTCGAAGGCGAGCAGCGCGTCGGCGGACAGGTACGACGGAGTGTCCGACGCGTTGCGGGCAGGGCCCTGCTCGTCGTCCGGTGGGCCGATGACCGCGCGGGCGGTCAAACCACGGGCCAGTTCCCTGGGCCAGTGCACCTCGACACCGGCCGTCGCCAGCAGCCGGGCCCCCTCGCCGAGCAGTTCGGCGATCTCCTCGTCGGCGATCTCCACCGCGTCCGGCACCGCCGCCGACAGCAGCGGACCGAGCGGAGCCCAGGCGCGGGCGGCCCGGCGCAGCGCCAGCAGGGCGTCCGTCCGCGCGCGCGAGCCGAAGGCGGTCGCGTCGGCCCACACCGCGGACGCGTCCGCGACGAGCGCCGGATCGCTCACGCTGTGCAGCTGGGGTACGACACGGAACACCGGCCGCGTCCCGGCCGGATCGGCGGCGCGGAGCGAGGCGAGCCCGGGAATCTCGACGCGCAGGGACACGCGGACCCCGGCGTCGTGCCCGGCGGCCACGTCCGCGGCCCAGGCGCGCAGTTCGGGAACGGCCCTGGGCTCACGGGCGGTGAAGGCGGAGCCGCCCGCCGCGACGCTCGCGGCGGGGGAGCGGGGCAGAGAGTCCACGACGGCGTCGAGGAATGCGCGCAGCAGCCGCTCCGGATCGGGCAGCCGTGGCGGCTCGCCGTGGTCCACGGGCAGCGCGTGCGCCTCGGGCGGCATCGCCGCGGCCAGGTCCCGGACCTGGTCCAGGTCCTCCGCCCGCAGCGGCCCCGCCCGCCAGGCGTCGTGCCCGTTCGCGGTGACGCCGGGCAACAGCAGGCCTCGCGCGGCGAACTGGAGCGCCAGCAGGGCGGCGGCACTCCAGAAGGCCGTCGACCGGTGGACACCGGTGGTGGCACGCGCGCGCGTGAGCACCGGAAGCGCGGCGTGCACCGGCAGCGACACGACGGGGACCGTGACCCGTCGGACTCCGGGGCCGCCGCGCCGGACGAGCGGCAACTCCCCTTCGGAGCCGTGGGCGATCCGGGGCGGTGCCGTGCCGTCCGGCCGCCAGAAGGCGACGTGGCCGGTGCGGGCGGGGTCCGCGGCCACGAAGACGGCGCTGCAGCGGGCCAGTTCGGACACTTCGGGAAGGGTTGCCACGAGGTTCGGCGGCACAGGGATGCTGGACTCCTCAAATTTGACTACCTAGCCAGGATCGCCGAGGTTACCTCACTGCAAACCTTCACCTGGTGCTCGACGGGGTGATGTGGGTCACTTTTCCCATTGAGTGGGGAGGGCATCTCAGGGTTGTACGGGGGTTCGACTCAGGGACACGTCAGGGTCGTGGTCCGGAACTGCGGGGGGTCCGATCCCGTTTTCAGGACAGAGAGCGGCAGTGGCCGCGAAGGAGGCGACGGACATGTCGAAGAGCACGAAGATCGTCGCAGGGGGTGCGGCAATCGGGATCGTCCTGCTGATCCTGCTGCCCTTCCCCTTCTGGGCCAATCTGCTGATAGTCCTGGGGATCCCCACAGCCGCGTACCTGGCGCTGGACCCCTCGCAGCGGCGCAGGCTGCGCCGCGCCGGACGCAAGGAACTCGGCCGCTGAAATGCCACCGGCCCGCGCGAGCGGGCCGGTGCGGCGGACGGGATCAGTTCGGACGTACGGCGATCTTGTCGAGGGACTCCAGGAGGCCGGGCAGTTCCGGGCCCCTGCCCACCGGCAGCACCTCGCCGGGTTCCTCGTCGAGGAGGACGAACGCGATGTCGTCGGTTCTGGCCACCATCGACCAGCCGGGACCGTCGGCGCGAAGGGTGCGGGCGTCACCCGGCGCGAACGAGGACCGCACCCGCCCCAGGGGCGGAGGGGACTCCACGTACGCGCGCGCCTCCGCGAGCACGCGGCGGATGCCCGTGCGCGGAGCGCCGCCGTCCTTCCCGGCGGCCGACCCGGCTTCCGTCGTGCCGGCTGTGGCCGACGTCGCCGCCCCGTCCGAGCCGCCCTGCCCGGCGAACGAGGCGTCGTCGATCTGCTCCCGCCACATGGACCACTGCAGAGCGATCTCGTCGGCCCCCAGACGCCGCTGGGCGGGACCCCAGACGGCGGTGTCCGGCGGGCTCAGCGGAGGCCGGTCCGACACCTCGGGATCGGGGTCGTGCGGAGCGGGCACCCCCGGTGCCGCCACGGCGACCGCGAGGGGCCAGCCCGGCAGCGCGGCCACCACGGAGTCCTCGTCGGGCGACAGGTCGTACTCCATGCCGCAGTCCCACGACGCGATGGCCACGGCGACCAGCGACACGTCGTCCACCGCCACCGTCCACCTCGCTCCCTCGCCGTCCTGGCCGAGGACGATCCCGTAGCCGTCGGCGAGCGGCGCGAGGTCCAGAGCCGCGCACGCCTCCGGGTAGTCGTCGCCCAGCACGCTGGGGAAGTTCGCGGGCGTGAGCAGTACCGCCGTCAGCACATACAGCGCGTCGTCGTCCCCGGCGGTGACGGCGTCCTCGTCCGTCCCGGCCATGCCGGCCTCCCATCGCTCTCGCTCGTCCGTCGGCGCACCCTAATGCGCCCGGCGGGCCCTTGTCACGAGCGAGAAGCCCGTGCGCAGCTGCGGATATCCCGGGCGAGCTGCAGGTATCCGGGTGGACAGGGGCGAAATGACCGGACACCCTCACTCGTTCAGGCGGCGGGCAGCCCCAGAAGTGACCGCGCGACCGTCTGCGGCGACTCGTCGCGCTCCCGCGCGAGGGCGATCACCGCCCGGCACGCCAGCTCGCTGACTCCGAACGACAGGGCCTCGGGCGACACCCAGGTCGCGGCCTCGTCCATCTGGTCCTGATCGTCCTCGGCGCACGCCGCGATGTAGACGGCGGCCGCCTCGAACAGGTTGTGCGTGCGTTTCGTCTCCCGCGCGTTGGGCTCCGCGCGCAACGAGTCGAGGAATCTGCCGAAGGACTTGCGAACGCTGCCGAACATATGGGCTACCTACCCCCCGCGTCGGTATCACAGCTCGTCCTGCTCAACGTAGAGACGGACTCGCGGCCACAGAAGGGGGACGGCGGGGCGAAGAGCGACGAACGGCGCGTTCAGTACCCTCCCCGGCGCAATCCACCGGGCGACGGCAGGGGGTCAGCCCACGCGCGTGGCGAGCGCCAGGAAACGGGCGTCCTCGTCGGCGTACGACGTCATGCGCCAGCCCGAACCGGCCAGCAGCGGCCTCAGGTTCGCCTCGGCACGCAGGTCCTCCGGGGTGATCTGCCGCCCCTGGCGTGCGGCGAGCGCCGCCCGGCCGATGGGGTGGAACAGCGCCAGTGTGCCGCCCGGCCTGACCACCCGGGCCAGCTCCCGCAGATTCTCCGGGGGGTTCGGAAGGTGTGCGACGAGCCCGGCGGCGAACACCGCGTCCAGCGACGCCGTACGCAGCGGCAGCCGGCCGACGTCGGCGAGCACCAACCGCCCGTCACGATCCCGCCCCGCCCGTACGGCGGCCTCCAGCATGGCGGGCGTCAGATCGGCCCCGAGGACCACTCCCGAGGCCCCCACGGCGGCACGCAACGGCGTCAGGGCCCGTCCCGTGCCGCACCCCGCGTCGAGCACCCGCTCGCCCTCGCGCAGGCCGAGCTCGGCGACCGCGGCGGCGTAGGCGGGCCCGTCGTCGGGAAATCGGGCGTCCCAGCGGGCCGCGCGTGCCGTGAAGAACTCCTGGACGTGTGTGTGGTCGTCGCTCATGCTCCGCATGATCCCTCACCCGAACGACGGAGGAGGCGACGCGCACGTTCGAGCGGGAGGCGGTCGTTCCTATGCATATATGCGCCATATTGCGGCAGCTTTCGAAATGCGCCCCCTCCGTGCTCCCGTGCCCCCACTAGCGTCCCGGGGCCATGGGACACCTGGACCACGCCACCTTCGGCTGGCTGACCCCCGCGCTGTCGTACGCCATGGCCTGCATCGGCGCCGCCCTCGGACTGCGCTGCACGGTCCGCGCCCTCGCCACCACCGGCAGGTCGCGTCGCAACTGGCTCGTCACCGCGGCGTCGGCGATCGGCACCGGCATCTGGACCATGCACTTCGTGGCGATGCTCGGCTTCGGCGTCAGCGGCACCGAGATCCGTTACGACGTGCCGCTGACCGTCCTGAGCCTCCTGGTCGCCATGCTCGTGGTCTGCGCCGGCGTCTTCGCCGTCGGCTACGGCCGCGACCGCGCCCGGGCGCTCCTGCTGGGCGGACTCACCACCGGCCTGGGCGTCGCGAGCATGCACTACCTGGGCATGGCGGCCGTACGGCTGCACGGCGACGTGACCTACGATCCCGCACTCGTCGCCCTCTCCGTCGTGATCGCCGTGGTCGCGGCCACCGCCGCCCTCTGGGCGGCCCTCAACATCGAGTCGCCCGTCGCGGTGACCGTCGCATCCCTCGTCATGGGCGGTGCGGTGAGCAGCATGCACTACACCGCGATGTGGGCGGTGCGCGTGGAGGTCACTCCGTCCGCGGCGATCCTGCCCGGGGCCACGGCGATGCAGTTCATCTTCCCCCTCGCCGTCGGCCTCGGGTCCTACCTCTTCCTCACCTCCGCGTTCGTCGCGCTGTCGCCGACGGCCGGGGAGCGCGAGGCATCCGCGTCGGCCCAGCGGCCGGTCGAGAACGCCGCCGCCCACTAGCCGCGCGACGGCCTTCGAAGCCCGCCCCCGAACCCTGATCGAGGAGGCCATGCGTACACCCCGCAGGACCCCGACAGCCGCCGCCGAGGCGCCACCCCGACCCGCGATACGCGGGCGCCGCGCCCACGCCGGACCACCGGCCGACGAGCACCTCGCGACCGACGGCACCGGCGCCCCGACGAACGGCCCACCCACGCGCGCGGGACGCCGCCACCTGCGCCCCCGCACCGTCCGAGCCAAGATCGTCTGTCTGCTGATGGTGCCGGTCGTCTCCCTGCTCGCACTGTGGGCGTACGCCACCGTCACCACCGCCCAGGACGTCGCCCGCCACCGTCAGCTGCAACGCGTCGACGCCTCCGTACGCGGCCCGGTCGCCGACGCCGTCGCGGCCCTCCAGTCCGAACGCGCGGCCGCCGTACGGTACGCCACCGCACCCTCCGCGGAGCGGGAGAACACGCTCCGCGGACTCGCGCGGCGCACCGACCGGGCCGTGGCCGCCCTGCGCCTCGGCGACCGCCACACCGTCGCCGACGGCACCGACCTGCCCCCAGGGGTCGCCGAACGCCTCTCCGGCTTCGTGACCGGGGCCGAAGACCTGCGTGCGCTGCGGACATCGGTCCTCGACCGCCGCAGCGGCTGGGCGCAGACGTACGAGCGATACACGGCGACCATCTCCACGGCCTTCGGCGTGGGCGGCGCGCTCACCGGCATCCAGGACGCCGAACTCGGCTCCGACGCACGCGTGCTGCTGGAGTTCTCCCGCGCGGCCGAGGCGCTGGCGCAGGAGGACGCGCTCCTGTCCGGCGCCCACCTCGCCAAGACCCTCGACCGCGAGCGGCTGCGCCTGTTCATCGGCGCCGTCGACACACGCCGCACGCTGACCGAAGCCGCCGGAGCGGACCTGCGCGGCCCGGAGAACGCGGCCTGGCAGGAGCTCGCAGGAGGGGACGCCTACGCCGACCTGCGCGCCCTCGAGGACGAGGTGGTCGCGAGCCACCCCGGAGCACAGGTGCTCCACGCCGTCCCCGAGGCGGCCTGGACGTCCGCCCACGCGCGCGTGCGGGACGACATGCGCGGCATCGAGACGGACGCCGGCCGCGGGGTCGCCGACCGGGCCGACCCGTTCACCCGCGCACTGCTCACCCCGGCGGGAGCCGCCGTGCTCCTCGGCCTCGCCGCGGTCGCCGCCTCCCTCGTCATCTCCGTACGCATCGGACGCGGTCTGGTGGTCGAGCTGGTGAGCCTGCGCAACGGCGCCCTGGAGATCGCCCGCCGCAAACTGCCGCACGCCATGCGCAGACTGCGCTCCGGCGAGGAGATCGACGTCGACGCCGAGGCCCCGCCCGGCCCGCCCGCGGAGGACGAGACCGGTCAGGTCGCCGAGGCCCTCGGCACCGTGCACCGCGCGGCCCTCCGCGCGGCGGTCGAGCGCGCCGAACTCGCCAGCGGCATCTCCGGGGTCTTCGTCAATCTCGCCCGCCGCAGCCAGATCCTCGTGCACCGCCAGCTCGCTCTCCTCGACAGTATGGAACGCCGCTCCGACGATCCCGACGAACTCAGCGACCTCTTCCGCCTCGACCACCTCACCACGCGCATGCGCCGCCACGCGGAGAGCCTGATCATCCTCTCCGGCGCCGCCCCCGGCCGTGCCTGGCGCATGCCCGTGTCCCTGACGAACGTGGTCCGGGCGGCCGTCTCCGAGATCGAGGACTACGCGCGCGTGGAACTGCGGCAACTCCCCGAGGCGAAGATCGTCGGCACCGGGGTCGCCGACCTCACCCACCTCCTTGCCGAACTCGTGGAGAACGCCGCCCAGTTCTCACCGCCCCACACGCGCGTACGGGTCACCGGTGAACCGGTCGGCAACGGCTACGCCCTGGAGGTCGAGGACCGGGGCCTCGGCATGGGCAAGGAGACACTCGCCGAGGCCAATCGCCGCATCGAACAGTCCGAGGCCCTCGACCTGTTCGACAGCGACCGGCTCGGCCTGTTCGTGGTGAGCCGCCTCGCCGCCCGGCACGGCATCAAGGTCCACCTGAGGACCTCCCCCTACGGAGGGACCACGGCCGTGGTGCTCCTGCCCACCGCGCTGCTCCACAGCGGCGTGCCGGAACGTTCCCCCGCGGCATCCGCCGAAGCACCCCCGCCCGAGGAACGCGAGTACGCGCGCGTGACCGCGACACCGCGTCAGGAACCCGTGGAGCGGTCGGCGAACCGCCACGCCCTGACGGCTCCCGTGGCCTCCGTCGGGCGGAGTGCGGGGGAGCAGGGCCCGCCCGAGGCGCCGCCCGGTGTGACCACCCTGCGGCCGAACCGCAGGGCGCCGGAACCGGAGGACACGGACCGACTGCCGCGCCGCGTACGACAGGCGCACCTCGCGCCCCAACTGCGCGAGCGACACACCGGGCAGCCCGCGTCGGCGGCGCCGCCCGGAGCGGACGACGAGCGCACGCCGGAACTCGTCAGGGACCGCATGGCGGCCTACCGCGACGGCTGGGCACGAGGCGGCGGCAAGGCACCCGGCAGAGGAGTCGCACAGGGCCCCACGAGGGGCCGCGACAGCAGCGAAGGAGACCCCGCATGATCCAGGACCCGAGTACCAGGGCCACTGAACGCTCCGGTGAACTCGACTGGCTGCTGGACGACTTGGTCCTGCGCGTGCACGAAGTGCGGCACGCCGTGGTCCTGTCCAACGACGGCCTGGCGGTCGGCGCCTCCAGCGACCTCAGGCGCGAGGACGCCGAGCACCTCGCCGCGGTCGCCTCCGGCTTCCACAGTCTCGCCAAGGGCGCGGGCCGTCACTTCGGCGCAGGGGGCGTACGTCAGACGATGGTCGAGATGGACGACGGCTTCCTCTTCGTCGCCGCCGCCGGAGACGGCTCCTGCCTCGCCCTACTCACCTCCGTCACGGCCGACATCGGGCTGGTGGCGTACGAAATGGCACGGCTGGTGAAACGCGTCGGAGAGCACCTGCGGACACCGACCCGAGCCGGCGCACGCCCGCCCACGGCCGGATGAACCAGGGACAGGCCGTGCTCATGACCGAAGACAGTGACACCGGCGCTTCGCACGAACCGGCGGGCGGTCGCTGGTACGACCACGAGGCCGGGCCGCTCGTCCGCCCCTACGCCGTGACGGGCGGGCGCACCAGACCGGGTCACGGCGGACCGCGCTTCGACCTGATCGCCCTGGTCTCGCTCGACCCCGGCGCACCCGGCGCCGACGACGCATTGCTCGGTCCGGAACACCGCGCGCTCCTGGAACTGTGCCGGACCGAGACCCAGTCGGTCGCCGAACTCGCCGCGGGCGCCGACCTGCCCGTCGGTGTCGTACGGGTACTGCTCGGGGACCTCGTGGAGGCGGGCCGCGTCACCATCAGTCGCCCCGTGCCGCCCGCGCGACTGCCGGACGAACGGATCCTGCGGGAGGTGATCGAGGGGCTGAGGGCGCTGTAGATGAACACGAACCCGGTTGCGACCCGTACCGACTTGCGCACCCAACCCGGCTCCGAACGGGCACAAGCGGTCGGTGAGAAGTAAAACCGGTCCAACGCCCCACGAACGAGTGGCAGTTGCCAAGATGCTGACTCCTCACGGCCGTACCGATGTCGATTACGGCCGACACTCCCGAGAGAAGTGATCGATGGTCTCCGAGCATTCCGATGAGACAGACGGCGACACGGGCGCCCTGGCACTGAAGATCCTCGTCGCCGGTGGATTCGGCGTAGGCAAGACCACGCTGGTCGGCGCGGTCAGTGAGATCAAGCCGCTGCGCACCGAGGAACTTCTGAGCGAGGTGGGCCAGTCGGTCGACGATACCGACGGGGTGGACCAGAAGGTCACCACCACCGTCGCCATGGACTTCGGCCGCATCACCATCAGGTCGGGGCTCTCGCTCTACCTGTTCGGCACCCCGGGGCAGGACCGGTTCTGGTTCCTGTGGGACGAGTTGGCGCAGGGGGCGTTGGGCGCCGTCGTCCTCGCGGACACGCGGCGACTGCAGGACTGCTTCCCCGCCGTGGACTACTTCGAGCACCGGCACATCCCCTTCGTGGTCGCCGTCAACTGCTTCTCGGAAGCACGCGCCCACGGCGCCCAGGACGTCTCACGCGCCCTCGACCTGGACCAGGGAACCCCCGTGGTCCTCTGCGACGCCAGGGACCGCGACTCCGGCAAGGAAGTGCTGATACGCCTCGTCGAATACGCCGGGCGGATGCACACCGCCCGGCTGCTCGACTCCGTGGGCTGAACCGGCGCCAACACGCCTGTTCCTGGCCGGATACTGTCCCTTGACACCGCTGTTTCGGGTGGGGAAGCACCCGTTGTCGCTGTTCGCGCGGAAGGACCGGCATGCCTTGTCGGTCATCTTCCCCGCCATGTTCGGATCCTGCTTGCTCCGACAGCAGCCGTGGGGAAGGCTGAATCGTCGGATCCTCCGTGTCCGGGGGAACGACGAAACGGGGAGTGCGAACGATGTCGCAGAACGCGGGGCTCGGTTGGCTGCTGGACGACCTGACCGAGCGCGTGGAACCCATACGACACGCCCTGGTGCTGTCCAACGACGGACTGGTCACCGCGGCCAGCACCGGCCTGCGGCGCGAGGACTCCGAACACCTGGCCGCGGTTTCGTCGGGTCTGCACAGCCTCGCCAAGGGCTCGGGCCGCCACTTCGGCGCCGGTGACGTACGGCAGACGATGATCGAGTTCGACGACGCGGTGCTCTTCGTCACCGCCGCCGGGCCCGGCAGCTGCCTGTGCGTCCTCAGCGCGGCGGAGGCGGACATCGGGCAGATCGCGTACGAGATGACGCTGTTGGTGAACCGTGTCGGCGAACATCTCCGAGTCGACGCCAGACACCCCGAACGTTCGGCCGCGATGGACCGCTGACCTGCGGTTCTCTCTGTGGCGGGCAGAGTTATCCACAGGCCCGCCACGACCTTCCGCGAACGGGCTACGGTTTTTCCCGAGGCGAGCGCGAGACCAGCGCGAGCACCACACACCGCACGGGGGAGAACCGCCATGTCCGGAGACACCGTCACACAGTCGGCCACGCACACCACGACCGCCACCCACACCGCGACCACCGAGCCCAGCACGCCCACCACACGACGTGGCGCCCCGGCATCGGCGAGGGCGGCCAGGGCAGTCAGGACCGCCGGGGCGGCCGGCGGCACCCTGGCACTGAGCCGAGCCGCCCGCGAACTGGGCCTGAAACGCAGCGAACTCGACCTCGCCGTACAACTGGGCTGCCTGCGAACGGTCGTCGACGACGGAGGCGGAGGTCGTCGCGTCCCCCGGGCGGAGATCGAGCGGCTCCGGGCCGAGAAGGGCTTCCCCGAAACCTTGCGGGAACGGGTCGATGCCGTGGGGACCAAAGCAGCCGCCGAGATCCTGGGCGTGCCGCCCACCCGGTTCACGCGCCTCGCACGCCTGGGACTGGTCACGCCGGTCAAGTTTTCGCTCAACCGCTACCGCGCCGTGCTCTGGTTCTATCCGTCGGCCGAACTGCGGCGGTTCGCGGCCGACGAGAGGAACGTCCCCTGGCTGACGGAGCGTGTCCCGGAGGATCTCAGGCGCCGTCTGGACGCGGGACTGGACCTGCGCCCCCGGAACTGGCGTGGGCGCCACCTCGGAGCCCTGCTGAGGCAGGCGGACGACCCCTGGAGCCGCGCGGCCGCTACTGCCTCCCTGCTCGACCCCGTCCAGGTCGCCGAGATCGTCCACGACCCCTACGAGCGCGCCCACCTGCATTTCCACCGGCCCGCGCGAACCCACCACGGGACGCCCGACTCACCCGCCGCACGGATCACCGCGCGGATCATGACCGCGGACGACCCCGATGAGATCGCCTGGCTGCGGGCGGACCTCTACCGGTCCCTCGGCGAGGCCCGGGCCCACCGGCTCGCCCCGAGGCCCCGCCGGAAGGTGCCGTGGTCGTCGGCCTGGGACGAGACACCCGGCGCGACGACCCGCCCCGCAGCGCGGCCACCCCGGGGCCGACGACGCCCCGGGCACCCCGTGCCCGGCGCCGGCACGGCTCCCGAAGGGCGACGCGGTCTGCTGGGCTGGCTCCGGCGCAGACACCACTGACCCGCCCGGTCACGCCTCGAGCTTGCGGAACAGCCCTTCCTGGACGACCGACACGAGCAGACGTCCTTCCAGGTCGTAGATACGGCCGCGGGCCAGTCCGCGGCCGCCGACCGCGATCGGGGACTCCTGGTCGTACAGGAACCACTCGTCCGCGCGGAACGGCCGGTGGAACCACATCGCGTGGTCCAGCGACGCCATGTCGAAGCCACGGGGTCCCCAGAGGGGCTCCACCGGAATGCGGACGGCGTCCAGGAGCGTCATGTCGCTGGCGTACGTCAGCGCGCACGTGTGCACGAGCGGGTCGTCGCCGAGGGGACCCACCGCGCGCATCCACACCGCGCTGCGCGGCTCGGCGTGCTCGACCTCCTCGGCCGTCCAGCGCAGCCGGTCGACATACCGGATGTCGAAGGGCTGCCGCCGGGCCATGCGCTCCAACTGCTCGGGAAGCGTGCCCAGATGCTCGCTGATCTCCTGCGTCACCGTCGGCAGCGACTCGGGGTCGGGCACCTTGCGGGCCGGCGGCAGCTGGTGCTCGAAGCTCCCCTCTTCAGGCTTGTGAAAGGAGGCGGTCAGATTGAAGATCGTGCGGCCCTGCTGCACGGCGGTGACCCGGCGCGTGGTGAACGACCGCCCGTCCCGCACCCGCTCGACCTGGTACACGATCGGCACCCCGGGGCGGCCGGGGCGCAGGAAGTACGCGTGCAGTGAATGCACCGGCCGGTCGCCCTCGGTGGTGCGTCCGGCGGCGACCAGCGCCTGGCCGGCGACCTGCCCGCCGAAGACCCGCTGGAGGGACTCCTGCGGACTGCGCCCACGGAAGATGTTGACCTCGATCTGCTCCAGGTCGAGCAGGTCGACGAGCCGCTCGGCGGGGTTGGTCGTCATGTGCTGGCCTCTCCTGTGCTCACAGCTGACCGACGTCGGTGACCTTGACGACGGCGCGTCCCTCGGCGTCGGAGGCCGCGAGATCGATCTCCGCGCTGATCCCCCAGTCATGATCGCCGTTCGGGTCGGCGAAGGTCTGCCGGACCCGCCACAGCCCGTTCTGCGGCTCCTCCTCGATCATCAGCAGCCGCGGGCCACGGGCATCGGGACCGGTGCCGAGCTCCTCGTACTCGTCCCAGTACTTGTCCATCGCCTCGCCCCACCGCTCGGCGTCCCAGCCGGCCTCGGCGTCCATCTCGCCCAACTCGTCCACCTGGTCGAGCGCGGCCAGTTCGACGCGACGGAACATGGCGTTGCGGACGAGCACCCGGAAGGCACGCGCGTTGGAGGTGACCGGCTTGACCTGATCGGCCCGCTCCTGGGCCTCCTCGGCCGTCATCTCCTCGGGGTTGGCCAGCTGCTCCCACTCGTCGAGGAGACTGGAGTCGACCTGGCGCACCATCTCGCCGAGCCAGGCGATCAGGTCCTCCAGATCGTCGGACTTCAGATCGTCGGGGACGGTGTGGTCGAGGGCCTTGTAGGCGCCGGCGAGGTAACGCAGCACGATGCCTTCGGTGCGGGCCAGTTCGTAGTGGGACACCAACTCCGTGAACGACATGGCCCGTTCGTACATGTCACGGATCACGGACTTCGGCGACAGCGGATGGTCGCCGACCCAGGGGTGGCTCTTGCGGTACGTGTTGTACGCGTGGAAGAGCAGCTCCTCCAGCGGCTTGGGGTAGCTGACGTCCTGCAGCCGCTCCATGCGCTCCTCGTACTCGACGCCGTCGGCCTTCATGGCGGCCACGGCCTCACCGCGCGCCTTGTTCTGCTGGGCGGCGAGGATCTGCCGCGGGTCGTCCAGCGTCGACTCGACGACGGAGACCATGTCGAGGGCGTACGACGGGGATTCAGGGTCCAGAAGTTCGAACGCGGCCAGCGCGAAGGTGGACAGCGGCTGGTTGAGCGCGAAGTCCTGCTGGAGATCGACCGTCAGCCGGACGATACGGCCCTCGGCGTCCGGCTGGTCGAGCTTCTCGACGATGCCGCCGTCGAGGAGCGAGCGGTAGATCGCGATCGCACGGCGGATGTGTCGCAACTGCTGCTTGCGGGGCTCATGGTTGTCCTCCAGCAGATGGCGCATCGCCTCGAAGGCGTTGCCCGGCCGGGCGATCACCGACAGCAGCATGGTGTGCGTGACCCGGAAGCGCGAGGTCAGCGGTTCCGGATCGGAGGCGATGAGCTTCTCGAAGGTGTTGTCGGTCCAGCCGACGAACCCCTCGGGAGCCTTCTTGCGGACCACCTTGCGACGCTTCTTCGGATCGTCGCCGGCCTTGGCGAGGGCCTTCTCGTTCTCGATGACGTGCTCGGGCGCCTGCGCCACCACGAAGCCCGCCGTGTCGAAGCCCGCCCGGCCCGCGCGGCCCGCGATCTGGTGGAACTCACGGGCCCGCAGGGTCCGCACACGGTTGCCGTCGTACTTGGTGAGGGCGGTGAACAGCACGGTGCGGATCGGGACGTTGACGCCGACGCCGAGCGTGTCCGTGCCGCAGATGACCTTCAGCAGACCGGCCTGGGCGAGCTTCTCCACCAGGCGTCGGTATTTGGGCAGCATGCCGGCGTGGTGGACGCCGATGCCGTGCCGAACGTAACGGGAGAGGTTGCGGCCGAACTTGGTGGTGAAACGGAAGTTGCCGATCAGCTCGGCGATCTGGTCCTTCTCCTCCCGCGTGCACATGTTGATGCTCATCAGCGCCTGCGCCCGCTCCACGGCCTGCGCCTGCGTGAAGTGCACGATGTAGACCGGAGCCTGCTTGGTGGCGAGCAGCTCGCCGAGCGTCTCCGTCAGCGGGGTCAGGACATACTCGTAGGACAGGGGCACCGGGCGCGTCGCCGAGCGGACCACGGCGGTCGGGCGACCGGTGCGCCGGGTGAGGTCCTTCTCGAACATCGAGACGTCGCCGAGGGTCGCCGACATCAGGATGAACTGGGCCTGCGGCAGCTCGAGGATCGGGATCTGCCAGGCCCAGCCCCGATCACCCTCCGCGTAGAAGTGGAACTCGTCCATCACGACCTGGCCGACGTCGGCGTGCTTGCCGTCGCGCAGCGCGATGGAGGCCAGCACCTCGGCCGTGCAGCAGATGACGGGGGCGTCGGCGTTCACGGAGGCGTCGCCGGTGAGCATGCCGACGTTCTCCGTGCCGAAGATCTTGCACAGCTCGAAGAACTTCTCCGAGACGAGCGCCTTGATCGGAGCCGTGTAGAAGGTGACCTCGTCGCGGGCGAGAGCCGCGAAGTGGGCACCCGCCGCGATCATGCTCTTGCCGGAGCCGGTGGGCGTCGACACGATCACGTTCGCGCCGGAGACCACCTCGATGAGCGCCTCCTCCTGGTGCGGATAGAGGGTGAGACCGCGTTCCCGGGCCCACGACTCGAAGGCTTCGTAGAGGGCGTCGGGGTCGGCGGTCCGCGGCAGCTGATCGATGAGGGTCACGCCCCCATCTTGCCTGCCCGCGCACCCGATGGGGGAATCGGCTGCCGGACCGAAGATCGCGAACGCTACGCTGTGGCGCCGACGGAACGTCAGCGCACCTGGACAACTGGACAGCGACACAAGGCGCCTGGACAGCGGCACGAACAGAACGGGACGGGGCACGGCCATGATGGGACCAGCACACTCACTGTCGGGAGCCGCCGCATGGCTCGGCGTGGGAGCCGCGGCGGCCGCCACCGGGCACACGATGCCCTGGCCGGTGCTCCTGGTCGGTGCGCTGATCTGCGCGGGTGCCGCGCTCGCCCCCGACCTGGACCACAAGGCGGCGACGATCTCCCGTTCCTTCGGTCCGCTGTCACGCTGGGTGTGCGAGATCGTGGACAAGCTGTCGTACGCCGTCTACAAGGCGACGAAGAAGCAGGGCGACCCGCGTCGCTCGGGTGGGCACCGCACGCTCACGCACACCTGGCTGTGGGCGGCGCTGCTAGGTGCCGGTGCCTCCGTCGCCGCCATCACCGGGGGCCGCTGGGCGGTGCTGGCCATTCTCTTCGTGCACCTGGTCCTGGCCATCGAGGGCCTGCTGTGGCGGGCGGCCCGGGGTTCGAGCAGCGATGTGCTGGTGTGGCTGCTGGCGGCGACGAGCGCCTGGATCCTCGCCGGTGTCCTGGACAAGCCTGGCAACGGGGCGGACTGGCTGTTCACACAGCCGGGCCAGGAGTATCTGTGGCTCGGGCTGCCGATCGTGCTGGGGGCGCTGGTGCACGACATCGGGGACTCGCTGACCGTCTCGGGTTGCCCGATCCTGTGGCCGATACCGATCGGGCGCAAGCGCTGGTACCCCGTGGGCCCGCCGAAGGCGATGCGGTTCCGGGCCGGCAGCTGGGTGGAGCTGAGGGTGCTGATGCCGGTGTTCATGGTGCTCGGGGGAGTGGGTGCGGCGGCGGCGCTGAACGTCATCTGACCGGGTGCGGGCACTGGCTCCGGCGGGACGGCCGCCCGGCTCCGGGGGACGTGCTCGCGCGGCGGTCAGCTCGGCAGGGAGTCCTCGTCCACGATGTGCATGGCGGCCTCCTCGGCGGAGGCGGCGGCCCCGTCGATCCCCACGTCGGTGGCGATCAACCCGCTCTCCTCGTCCTCGTGCGCGCCCTCGTCGGGGGCGACCAGACGGCCGGAGCGCAGGTCGCCCACCTCGTTGTCCAGCGGCTCGCCGTCGGTGTCCTGGGAGTCGCCGATGCCGTCCCCGTCGGGGTAGGCGATGTCCGGGAGCTCTTCGGCGAGGCGCTGCTCCAGCGTCTCCCCGCGCAGCCGCTCCGCCGCCGTCACACCGGTGTGCTCCACCGCCCATGGCCGCTCCGGTGGGGACCAGCCCCGGTCGAGGGGGTCGGCCACACCGTCGGCGACCAGGGTGTCCTCGGCGTCCAGCAGCCCCGCGTCGTCCTGGATCTCGGATCCGTCTGGCTGGTAGACGTCGTCTCCCCATCCGCCGGCTCTGTCCACGGGTACCTCCAGTGGTGGGGCGGGCCCGGTGCCACCGTTCGGCGACGGTGGGCGCACGGACCGCTGGGCCACGGCCCGAACCCCGCGAACCGGGCGGTTCACGGGCGTCCCCCGAATCAGTGCCCACCACCAGCCTTCCACTCGCGTTCGGCACCGCGCAACGGCAGGGCGACGGCAGCCGTCGGACCCCGCCGGAGTCTGCCCCCACTGCCGGGTCCCGCGAGTCGGTCAGCCGTGCCACGACCTCCACAGTGCGGCGTACGCGCCGTCCGCGGCGACGAGCTGGTCGTGGCTGCCCAGCTCGCTGATGCGGCCGTTCTCGACGACGGCGATGACGTCGGCGTCGTGGGCGGTGTGCAGGCGGTGGGCGATGGCGACGACGGTACGGCCGTCGAGGACGCGGGCGAGGGAGCGTTCCAGATGGCGGGCCGCCCGCGGGTCGAGGAGCGAGGTCGCCTCGTCCAGGACCAGCGTGTGCGGGTCGGCGAGGACCAGCCGGGCCAGCGCGATCTGCTGGGCCTGCGCCGGGGTGAGCGTGAACCCACCGGAACCGACCTCGGTGTCCAGCCCCTCGTCCAGAGCTCGCGCCCAGGCGTCGGCGTCGACCGCGCCAAGCGCCGCCCACAGCTCGGCGTCCCCGGCGCCCGTGCGGGCCAGGAGCAGGTTGTCGCGGAGGGAGCCGACGAACACGTGGTGCTCCTGGTTGACCAGGGCGACGTGGGAGCGGACGTCCTCGGCGGGCATCCGGGACAGCTCGGCGCCGCCGAGGGTGACACGGCCGTCGCGGGGCGCGTAGATCCCGGCGAGGAGACGGCCCAGGGTCGACTTGCCCGCGCCGGACGGGCCGACGAGGGCGAGCCGGGTGCCGGGCGCGACCTCCAGGGAGACCTTGCGCAGGACGTCGACGCCTTCGCGGTATCCGAAGCGCACCCGGTCGGCGTGGACATGTCGCCCCTCGGGGGCCACGGCCGGGTCGCCCGCGTCGGGCTCGATGTCGCGTACCCCGACCAGACGGGCCAGCGACACCTCGGCGACCTGCAGCTCGTCGTACCAGCGGAGGATCAGGTTGATCGGGTCGACGAGCATCTGGGCGATGAGCGCGCCCGTGGTCAGCTGCCCGAGGCCGATCCAGCCCTGGAGGACGAACACCCCGCCGATGATCAGGACGGACCCGAGGACCGTGGTGTGCGTGAAATTGATGACGGGGAAGAGCACCGACCGCAGCCACAGGGTGTATCGCTCCCAGGCGGTCCATTCGCGGACCCGCTGGTCGGAGAGGTCGATGCGGCGGGTGCCGAGGCGGTGGGCCTCGACGGTGCGGCCGGCGTCCACCGTCTCCGCGAGGACGGCGGCGACGGCGGCGTACCCCGCGGACTCCGAGCGGTAGGCGGAAGGGGCACGCTTGAAGTACCAGCGGCAGCCCACCACCAGCACGGGCAGGGCCAGCAGAACGGCGAGGGCCAGCGGGGGCGCGGTCACGGCGAGGCCGCCGACGAGCAGGACGACCCACACCACCCCGATGGCCAGCTGGGGCACCGCCTCGCGCATGGCGTTGGCGAGCCGGTCGATGTCCGTGGTGATGCGGGAGAGCAGGTCACCCGTGCCGGCGCGTTCCAGGACACCCGGCGGCAGGCCGACCGACCGGACGAGGAAGTCCTCGCGCAGGTCGGCCAGCATCCGCTCGCCGAGCATGGCGCCGCGCAGTCGTACCTCCCGTACGAAGACGGCCTGGACGACGAGGGCGACGACGAACACCGCCGCGGTGACTTCCAGATGGAGTTCACGCGCTCCGTCGGAGACCCGCTCGACGAGTGCGCCGAGCAGGTAGGGGCCCGCCATCGAGGCCACGACCGCGACCGTGTTGACGGTGATGAGCAGGACGAAGGCCCGGCGGTGCCGGCGGAACAGTTCTGCCACGTAGGCGCGTACGGTCGCGGGGGCGCCGACGGGCAGGGTGTTCGCCGTCGTCGGGGCGGCCGGGTCGTAGGCCGGGGGCGCCACGCCGATCATGCGGTCTCCTCGATCTCTTCCAGTTCGTCCAGCACTTCGCTGAGAGCGGTCCTGCGTTCCTGCGGTCGTGCGGTGAAGGCGGTCTTCTCGGCGTCCTTCTCGGCGTCCCGACTCTCGCCGTTGTTCTCGCGGGTCTCTTCGTCGGTCTCGCGGGTGACGACGGCCCGGTACCGGGGTTCCTTGTGGATCAGGTCGCGGTGCAGGCCGACCGCCGCCACCTCGCCGTCGTGGACGAGGACGACGCGGTCGGCGAGGTCCAGCAGGAGGGGCGAGGAGGTCAGCACGACCGTCGTGCCACCCGCGCGCAGCGAGCGGACGCCGGCGGCGATCCTCGCCTCGGTGTGGGAGTCGACGGCGGAGGTCGGCTCGTCGAGGACCAGCACGTTCGGGTCCGTGATCAGGGAGCGGGCCAGGGCGAGCCGCTGGCGCTGGCCGCCGGACAGGGACCGTCCGCGCTCGGTGATCCGCGCGTCCAGCGGGTCCTCGGCGTCCAGTGACCCCTGGACCAGCGCTTCCAGCACGTCACCGCACTGGGCGGCGGTCAGCGCGTCCTCGGCGGTGACGTGCCCCGAGGCGGGGACGTCGAGGAGTTCGCGGAGGGTGCCGGAGAGCAGCACCGGGTCCTTGTCCTGGACGAGGACGGCCGTGCGGGCGGAGTCGAGGGGCAGTTCGTCGAGCGGTACGCCGCCGAGGAGCACGGAGGTGCCCTCCTCGGGGGCATGGCCGCCCAGCCGTTCCGCCAGTCGTCCGGCCGCGTCGGGGTCACCGCACACCACCGCTGTGAGACACCCGGCGGGCGCGAGCAGCCCGGTGGCCGGGTCGTACAGGTCTCCGGTGGGCACGGTGGCCTCGCGGGACCCCTCGGTGTCCGTACTCCGCTCCAGCGACAGCACCCGGGCGGCCCGCTTCGCGGACGGACGGGAGAAGGAGTACGCCATCGCGATCTCCTCGAAGTGTCTGAGCGGATACGTCAGCAGCATGACCGCGCTGTACACGGTGACCAGTTCGCCGACCGTGATCCGGCCCTCGCGGGCGAGACCCACGCCGTGCCAGACGACCGCGATCATCAGCAGCCCCGGCAGCAGCACCTGGATGCCGGAGATGAGGGCCCACATACGTGCGCTGCGGACGGCGGCGTGCCGGACCTCCTGGGAGGCGCTGCGGTAGCGGTCCAGGAAGAGCTCCTCGCCGCCGATGCCGCGCAGCACGCGCAGGCCCGCGACGGTGTCGGAGGCCAGCTCGGTGGCGCGGCCCGCCTTCTCACGCTGGAAGTCGGCGCGGCGGGTCGCGCGGGGCAGCAGCGGAAGCACGGCCAGGGCGAGGACGGGCACTCCGACGGCGACGACGACGCCCAGGGCGGGCTGGTACACGACCAGGCCGACGCAGACCAGCACCACGGTGAGGGCGGCGGCGGTGAAGCGGGAGACGGCCTCGACGAACCAGCCGATCTTCTCTACGTCGCCGGTGGAGACCGCGACCACCTCTCCGGCCGCGACCCGGCGGGTGAGCGCCGAGCCGAGCTGGGCCGTCCTGCGGGCCAGCAACTGCTGGACGCGGGCCGCGGCCGTGATCCAGTTGGTGACCGCCGACCGGTGCAGGAAGGTGTCGCCCAGCGCGATGGTGAACCCGCACACCAGCAGCGCCACGCCCGCGAGGGCGAGTCGGGAGCCGGAGCGGTCGACGACGGCCTGGACGGCGAAGCCGACGCAGAACGGAAGTCCGGCCACGGAGGTGAAGTGCAACAGCCCCCACGCCAGCGCCTTGAACTGTCCGCCCAGTTGATTCCGGCCGAGCCACCACAGGAATCGTGGGCCCGAGCGAGCGTCCGGCACGCCCGGGTCTTCGTACGGAAGGTCTTGAATCTGCATGACGTCCCAGAGGCTCGAGTCAGGGGTGGGGGAAGTGGGGGGAGGAAAGGGCGGCGGGGTCCAGTGACCGGCTGTGAAAGGTTCGCGTCGCGTCCTGGTCGGAGGCAAACGGTTTTCCGGTGCCGGGCAAAGTTTCGGCCTGGACCGTTCGTGGGAGGCCCGACGCGCGCGGCGCGGGCGCTCGCGTCCGGTGAGCGGTGCGACGATGGACCGTATGCGAATAGGCGGTACCAGGCGGGGACGAACCGGCACGGTGGACGAACAAGGTGCGGGCGGCGCGGGTGGTTCGGACGGCGCGGGCGCGAGGAGGGGCGCGGCTCGTGTCGGGCTCGTCGTGGTGGTCTGTGGCGCACTGGTGATGTCGGCCGCGGCGTGCGGCGGTTCGGGTGACACGAGCGACGGCGCCAAGGCCGACAGGAACGCCACGGCGTCCGGGGGCGGCACGGATCGCGCGGCGACCGAGGCCGCGGACCCGACCCGTGTCCCGGGCGTCGGCGACCGTCTGCAGAAGCAGATCCCCGCGGAGTCCCGCCAGGTCGTGGCCGTCTACGGAGAGGGCAGGGACGACGCCGACGCCACGGTCGTGCTGTACACGAAGAGCGGCTCCACCTGGAAGAAGACCCGCAGTTGGGAGGGCCACAACGGAAAGAAGGGGTGGACCACCGACCATCGGGAGGGCGACAAACGCAGTCCGGTCGGCGTGTTCACGCTGAGCGACGCGGGAGGGGTCCTGGCCGACCCGGGATCCAAGCTGCCGTACAGCAGGTCGGCGTCGTTCCAGGCGCCGCACTACTGGGCCGAGTCGCACTGGCACGACTTCGACTACGTCATCGCGATCGACTACAACAGGGTCAAGGGCACCTCGCCGATCGACCCGACGCGTCCCGAGGGCCAGTCCAAGGGCGGCAGCATCTGGCTGCACATGGACCACGGCAGCGGCACCTCGGCCTGCGTCAGCCTGTCCAAGGCGGGCATGGAGTACCTGCTGCGCACCCTCGACCCGGCCCAGCACCCGGTGATCGTCATGGGGGACAGGGCGGAGCTGGAGGCCTGAGGCGCCCGGTGCGCACGTGAGCGCTTGTGGCCGGAGATGCCATTGCGGCGGGGTGTCGACTCCCCGTAGAACTCCGGCCATGAGAAGCCGGATCATCATGTCCATGCTCACCGGAGCGACCCTCGTGGCGAGCACCCTCCTCGGGGCCACCCCCGCCCAATCCGCTGCCACCCCCGCCCACTCCGCCGCCATCTCTTCCCGGACCGATGGATCCACCGCCGTCCCCGCCGAGTTCGGGACCGACTGGCACGATCCGATCACCGCCGCTCCGCCCGTCTCCCGGCCCGAGAACGCGAGGTCGTGCGAAGTGACGGTCGCCGAGGCGCAGTTCAGGGACTTCACGCCGTACCGGGGGACCTACACGCCGCCGGCGGAGTGCGGGAAGAGATGGAGCAAGGTCGTCCTGCGGCTCGACGGCAAGGTGAAGGGCCGGCAGTTCGACCGCCTCGGCCATCTGCACATCGGCGGCGTCGAGGTGTTCCGGACGTCCACCCCGCAGCCCTCGCCCGACGGCATCGCGTGGTCCGTGGAGAAGGACGTCACGCGCTACAGCGACACCCTGCGCACCGAGCAACCGGTCGAGATGCTCATCGGCAACGTCGTCGACGACACGTACACCGGCGTCCTCGACGTCAAGGTCACGCTCACCTTCTACGTCGGCAGGCCCGATGCTGGGACGGCGGGCACCGTCCCCGACCGCGTCCTCACGCTCCAGGACGGCACCGCCCTCACCACCCCGCGCAACAGCGAGCGCGTCATCGCCGAGGTGTACGCGACCGGGTCCGGCGGCGGCTGCGAGGAGTACTGGTATCTGACGGTGCCCAACGAGGCGCCGTACTCCTGCAAGGCCGACGACGGGCCCTACCGTGAGGTGCGGATCTCTGTGGACGGGCAACTGGCCGGAATCGCCGCGCCGTTCCCGAACGTGTGGACCGGCGGTTGGTCCAACCCCTTCCTCTGGTACGTCGTCCCCGGCCCGCGCGCCTTCGACATCCAACCCCTCCGCTACGACCTCACCCCCTTCGCGGGACTCCTCAACGACGGGCGCCCGCACCGGATCGAGGTGTCCGTCGCCGGCGTGCCCGAGGGGCAGAGCGGTTGGAGCGCCCCGGTCAACGTCCTCGTCTGGCAGGACGAGAAGAAGGAGCACGTCACCGGTGCCCTCACGAAGGTGCGGGAGGGCGACTTCGCCAACGCGTCCACGTACACGCCGGGTGCGGAGCACCGCCTCGACACCGAGGGGAGCCATCGGCTGACCGTCGCCGGGTACGTCGACACCTCCCACGGCCGGGTCACGACCACCGTCCGCCGCAGTCTCCTCAACACCTCCACGCACACCTGGTCGGACGGCGAGAACCCCGACGCGCTCGACGCGAGGTGGAGCGACGACGAGACGGTCACCGTGAGCGGAGGCGGGGGCCGAGGCGGTCGTGGGCAGGACCGGACGACGCGTGTCCAGCGGTCGTACACCATGGACGGAACGACCACGCTCGGCGCGGGAGATCGGCTGCGGACCGTGCTCACGCTCGGCGACCGGGCAACCGTCACCGAGACGCACGACGGGCGGCGCACGGCGTGGTCCCGGCTCGACGACACCTACACCGGCGATGCCACGTACACGGCGAACGTACCGCGCGACCAGCGGCACGCCGTCGGGACGACGAGCGAGCGCTACCGGATGTACGGGTCGGACGGCTGCTACGACCGCTCGCTGGTCTCCGTACAGGGAGTGCTGACGGTGAACCGTACGGGCTGCTGATGCCCCATGCGTGCGATGTGACGCCTGTTCGATGATTTACCTCCGCGAAACACGGCGGTCTTCCCGGCGAGCGACGCCTCCCCGATAGTGATCGGCGCGGAAGAGCTTTTCCGCATGACAGAAAGCCATCTCGGAGGAGTGCCCGTGCCGCAGTCCGTACCGTCCCTGCCGCGACGCGTCGCACGCATGCTGCGTACCTCACTGTTCGCGCAAGTCGCAGTCGCGCTTGTGCTCGGAATCGTCGTCGGAAGGTTGTGGCCGGACACGGCCACGACCTTCCAACCGCTCGGCGACGGTTTCATCCGGCTCATCAAGACCGTCATCTCGCCGCTGGTGTTCTGTGTGGTCGTCGTCGGTATCGCCAAGGCCGGCAATCTGAAGGCGTTCGGGCGGATCGGGCTCAAGGCCCTGATCTGGTTCGAGATCGCCTCGACGGCCGCGCTGCTCATCGGCCTGGTCGCCGCCAACGTCTTCGGCCCCGGCTCGGGCATGAACGTCGACCCCACGAAGCTCGACACCTCGGCGGTCGACGCGAAGACTGCCGGCGGTGAGCTGCCCACGACGAGCGAGTTCATCCTCAACGCGCTGCCGCAGAGCGCGATCGGCGCGTTCGCCGAGAACGCGCTGCTCCAGGTGCTCGTGCTCGCCTGCCTCACCGGCGCCGCGCTGCTGCACCTCGGTCACACCAAGGTGCCGAAGATCCTGCCCGCCATCGAGCAGGCCCAGGAGGTCATCTTCGCGATCGTCGGTTTCGTCATGAAGCTGGCCCCGCTCGCCGTGTTCGGCGCGATGGTGCACCTGGTCGGTGAGTACGGCCTCGGCGTGATGAAGACCTACGCCAAGCTGATCATCCTGTGTTACGCCGTCGCCGCCGTGTTCCTGGTGCTGCTGGGCGTCGCGCTGAAGCTGATGACCGGGCTGAGCCTGTGGAAGTTCGTCCGCTACACCCGGGCCGAGATGCTGCTCGCGCTCGGTACGGCCTCCAGCGAGTCCGTCATGCCGCGCATGATGCAGAAGCTGAGGCAGGCCGGAGCCCGTGACGACGCCGTGGGCCTGGTACTGCCCACCGGGTACTCATTCAACCTGGACGGCGCGTCCATCTACCTCTCCATCGGCACCCTGTTCATCGCGCAGGCCGTGGGAGTTGACCTCAGTCTGAGTCAGCAGGTCACCGTCATCCTGGTCCTCATGCTGACCAGCAAGGGCATGGCGGGCATCCCTGGTTCGGCCTTCCTCGCGCTGTCGGCGACCGCGGCCTCGCTCGGCGCCATCCCGGCCGGTGCCGTCGCCCTCCTCCTGGGGGTCGACCGCATCATGGACTCGATGCGCGTCGCCACCAACCTGCTCGGCAACTGTGTCGCCGTCTTCGCGGTCTCGAAGTGGGAGGGCGCGCTGGACACCGACCGGGCGAAGAAGATGCTCGACGGCGAGATCGAGTTCGTGGAGGAGGACGACGAGTCCGGGACCACTTCCGTGAAGCCGGAGGCTCCCGCTCTCTCCAAAGCGGAGGTCTGATCTCTCCTGCTCCACACTCCGCACAGGAAGGGCCCGGCGCACAACTCCGCGCCGGGCCCTTTCGTGTACGCCTGTTGGGCGCTGCCGCTCAGCAGTGCCGCTCAGCCGTCGGCGCGCCGTCGACCAGCGTGGCGAGCAAGCCTTCGAGCACCCCCCGCTGATCGTCCGACAGCGGCGCCAGGATCTCCGCCGCCGCCGAGCGGCGCGCGTGGTGCAGCTCCCGCAGGACCTTGAGGCCCTCGTCCGTGACCTCTATCCGGATGACTCGCCGGTTGGTGGGGTCGGGCGCCCGGCGCACCCGCCCGCTCTCTTCCAGCGCGTCGACCAGGGTCGTCACGGCCCGCGGCACGACCTCCAGCCGCTCGGCGAGATCGGCCATCCGTGGCGGCGTGTCGTAGTGGGCGAGGGTGCGCAGGAGTCGCGACTGCGCCGGGGTGATCTCCAACCCGCTCTGCTGGAGATGGCGCTTCTGGATGCGGTGCACACGGCGGGTGAGCCGCAGCAACTGCTCGGCGAGCGGTCCGTCGCCGTCGGGGTCGGTCATACCGGGAACAATATCAGGACCATGTTCATTGTGAGTATAGGTAACAATGAGCTAAGCTCCGCAAGGCTTCGGAAGTCCCGTCATCACGACTCACCTCGCACCTCCTCAGCCGCCTCATCTCCCCATACGCCCCACCTCCCGTAGGAGCCCATGCACCCCGACCACGAACCCACCCGGGCGCCGTCCGCCGACACGCGTGACCAGCCCCGACAGGTGCGCCGCATCCTGAAGCTCTTCCGCCCCTACCGGGGTCGGCTCGCGATCGTCGGACTCCTCGTCGGCGCCGCGTCGCTCGCGTCGGTCGCCACGCCCTTCCTCCTCAAGGAGATCCTCGACACCGCGATCCCTGAGGGCCGCACCGGGCTGCTGAGCCTGCTGGCCCTCGGGATGATCCTGAGCGCCGTCCTGACCAGCATCTTCGGTGTCCTGCAGACACTGATCTCCACGACCGTCGGCCAGCGGGTCATGCACGACTTGCGCACCGCCGTCTACGGCCGACTGCAGCGGATGTCGCTCGCCTTCTTCACCCGGACCCGGACGGGCGAGGTCCAGTCCCGCATCGCCAACGACATCGGCGGCATGCAGGCGACCGTCACCTCCACGGCCACCTCCCTGGTGTCCAACACCACCAGCGTGGTCGCCACCGTCGTCGCGATGGTCGCCCTGGACTGGCGGCTCACCGTGGTCACCCTGCTCCTGCTGCCGCTCTTCGTGTGGATAAGCCGCCGGGTCGGGAACGAGCGCAAGAAGATCACCACGCAGCGGCAGAACCAGATGGCCGCCATGGCCGCGACGGTCACCGAGTCGCTCTCCGTCAGCGGCATCCTGCTCGGACGCACCATGGGCCGCGCCGACTCGCTCACCAAGTCCTTCGCCGAGGAGTCCGAGGGGCTCGTCGACCTGGAGGTCAGGGCCAACATGGCCGGGCGCTGGCGCATGGCCGTCATCACCGTCGTCATGGCCGCCATGCCCGCGGTCATCTACTGGACCGCCGGCATCGCGCTCCAGCTCGGCGGCCCGTCCGTCTCCGTCGGCACGCTCGTCGCCTTCGTCTCGCTGCAGCAGAACCTGTTCCGGCCGACCGTCAGCCTGCTGTCCACGGGTGTCCAGATCCAGGCCTCGCTCGCCCTCTTCCAGCGGATCTTCGAGTACCTCGACCTGCCGATCGACATCACCGAGTCCGAGCATCCGGTCCACCTCGACCGGATCAAGGGCGAACTCCGCTTCGAGAATGTCGAGTTCCGCTACGACGCGGACGGCCCCGGCAGCCCCGGTGGTTCCGGCAGGCCCGGTGGTTCCGGTGGTTCCGGCGGCGACGCGAAGCCGCGCCCCGTCCTCGACGGCATCGACCTGACCGTTCCGGCAGGCGGCAGCCTCGCCGTCGTCGGGCCGACCGGTGCCGGCAAGTCCACGCTCGGCGCGCTGGTGCCGAGGCTGTACGACGTCACGGGCGGCCGGGTCACCCTCGACGGGGTCGATGTCCGCGACCTGGACTTCGACACGCTGGCCCGAGGTGTCGGCGTCGTCTCGCAGGAGACGTACCTCTTCCATGCCTCGGTCGCCGACAACCTGCGCTTCGCCAAGCCGGACGCCACCGACGAGGAGCTGTACGCGGCGGCGCGGGCGGCCCAGATCCACGACCACATCGCGGCCCTGCCCGACGGCTACGACACCGTCGTCGGTGAGCGCGGCCACCGCTTCTCCGGCGGGGAGAAGCAGCGGCTCGCCATCGCCCGCACGATCCTGCGCGACCCGCCGGTCCTCATCCTGGACGAGGCGACCAGCGCCCTGGACACCCGTACCGAGCACGCGGTGCAGGAGGCCATCGACGCCCTCTCCGCCAACCGCACCACCGTCACCATCGCGCACCGGCTCTCCACCGTCCGCGGTGCCGACCAGATCGTCGTGCTCGACTCCGGGCGTGCCGTCGAGCGCGGTACGCACGAGGAACTGCTGGAGAGCGGGGGGCGGTACGCGGCGCTGGTCCGGCGGGACGCGCGGCTGAAGCCCGCCCGCGAGGTGGCCAAGGTGCCGAAACTGGAGCCGACAAGATGAAGATATGCCGGGTTTGAGGTGATATGCGGGTTACCGTGCCCGCATGCAGATGAACACTCCGCCACGGAGCACGATTCGACTGACGCGTCGGGGCCGGGCCGCCCTCATCGCGGCCGGGGCCGTCGTGGCGGCCACCGCCGTGGCGGTGCCGCTGCTGAGCGTGGGGGGAGGCGGCGGCGCGGACCAGCGTCCGACGTCCCTGGTGATCCCGGAGGGCTGGCGCTCCGGCCAGGTCTACGAAGCCGTCGACAAGGCCCTCGCGCTGCCCGCCGGATCCACCAGGAAGTCGCTGTCGAAGGCCAGCCTGATGCTGCCCGACGACGCCGAGGGCAACCCGGAGGGCTATCTCTTCCCGGCGACGTATCCGCTGCGGGAGAAGTCGACCCCCGAGTCCCTGCTAGCGGTCATGGTCGAGACCGCCAACAAGAAGTTCAACGGCGGTCAGGTCACGGCCGGGGCCCAGCGCAACGCGATGAACGTCTACCAGGCGGTCACCATCGCGAGCATCATCCAGGCAGAGGCGGCCACCGAGAAGGACATGGGCCGGGTCGCCCGGGTCATCTTCAACCGACTGGAGCGCGGAATGCCGCTGCAGATGGACTCCACCATCAACTACGCGCTGAACCGCTCCACGCTGAACACCACCGTCGACGACACGAAGATCGACAGCCCCTACAACTCGTACCGGCGCATGGGGCTGCCGCCCACCCCGATCGCCAACCCGGGTGAGGCGGCGATGCGTGCGGCCGTCAACCCGGCCTCGGGCGACTGGCTGTACTTCGTCACGGTCAAGCCGGGCGACACCCGGTTCACGGCGAACTACCAGGAACACCTGCGCAATGTCGCCGAGTTCAACCAGAACCGCAGGAAGGCTTCACCGGGAGCCGGGGCGGGCGCGGTCAGCGGGTCGCCCTCGGCCTCGTCCTCACCCGCGACCGGCTGAGCCGAGAGGTCGGCCGAGCTGAGAGGCGCGCCCGGGTCGGTCGGGATGTCAGGCGGCGGCCGGTTCGTCCGCCAGGAGCCGCCGGATGTCCCGTACCGCCGCGCGGCCGGCCCGATTGGCGCCGATCGTGCTCGCCGAAGGGCCGTAGCCGATCAGGTGGACGCGGGGATCGGCGACCGCGCGGGTGCCGTCGACGCGGATGCCGCCACCGGGCTCGCGCAGCCGCAACGGGGCCAGGTGGTCGACGGCGGCGCGGAATCCGGTCGCCCAGAGGATGACGTCGGCGTCCACACGGCGGCCGTCGTCCCACTCCACGCCGTCGGGGGTGATCCGATCGAACATCGGCAGCCGGTCCAGGACGCCGTCCGCGATGCCCTGCCGGATCGCGTCGTTGAGCGGCAGCCCCGTCACCGACACGACACTCCTTGGCGGCAGCCCCTGCCGCACCCGCTCCTCCACCAGAGCGACCGCCGCCCGTCCCGCACCCTCGTCGAACGGTCCCTCGCGGTACACGGGCGGACGCCTCGTCACCCAGGTCGTCGCGGCGGCGTACGGCGCGATCTCCAGCAGGTGTTGGGTCCCGGACGCGCCTCCGCCGACGACGATCACCCGGAGACCCGCGAAGTCCTCGGGTCCGGGGTACTGGGCGGTGTGCAACTGCCGTCCCCGGAAGGTCTCCTGCCCGGGATAGCGCGGCCAGAACGGCCGGTCCCACGTCCCCGTGGCGTTGATCAGCGTCCGTGTCGACCACGAACCGTCCGAGGTCTCGACGAGCAGTCGCCCACCCTCGCCCTCCCGCACCGCGCGGACGTCCACGGGACGCCGTACCCGCAGGTCGAAGGTGCGTTCGTAGGCGGCGAAGTACTCCCCGACGACCTCGGAGGACGGCCGGGCCGGATCGGCTCCCGTCAGCTCCATGCCGGGCAGCGCGTGCATCCCGTGCACCTTGCCGTACGTCAGCGACGGCCAGCGGAACTGCCAGGCGCCGCCCGGCGCGGGGGAGTGGTCCAGCACCACGAAGTCGCGCTCCGGCTCGAAACCGGTGCGGCGCAGGTGATAGGCGCCGGCCAGACCTCCCTGGCCGGCGCCGATGACGACCACCTCGACCTCACGCATGTCGTTCATGCTTCTACCAACGGGGAGGGGGCGCCGGATCTTCCCAGGGGCCCTGCTGTCGTGGTGCCCAGCCGTTCGAGGAGCTGTCCGCGCAGCTCGGCGAAGCGGGGGTCGGCGAGGTCACGGGGTCGGCCCAGGTCGACCGGCGTCTCGTACGCGATGACGCCCGCTTCCATCACCAGGACACGGTCGGCGAGCAGTAACGCGTCCTCGACGTCCTGCGTGGCGAGCAGCACCGCGCAGCCGTGCCGCTGCCACAACTCGCCCACCAGACGCCGTGCCTTGCCCCGGGCACCACCGTCGAGGCCGTCGAACGGCTCGTCGAGCAGCAGCAGTTCGGGCTCCTGGGCCCCTGCCCGCCCGAGCAGGGCGTTGCGCCGCACCGGCCTCCACGGCGTCGACCGCGGTGCCTGGAGCACGACGGCCTTGCGGCGCGGCACCAGGACGGTGCCGGAGATGTCGCGGTCGAGCCCGGCGAGGACACGGAGCAGGGTGGACCGGCCGTGGCCGCCGCGGCCCAGCAGGGCCACGAACTCGCCGTACCGGACGCGGAGTCGGAGGCCGTCGATGACGGCTCGGCCGTCGAGGGAACGGGTGAGCCCTTCTACGTGCACGGCGTGGCGCGTGGTTGCCATGGCAGCAGCCTTCCGGGGGACTCCTGCGGCGGGAATCCAGCTCTGGGGAGGGGAGGAAGGCACCCTGGGCGCAATTCCGCGGCGAGGGTTCGGGGGTCGCGGGGTTCCCGGGCGCCGGGAAAGAATTGAAGAGGCGTCAGCGGCCGCGACGACACGCGGCGGAGGCTACCCGCAGCAGGTCGATGTGACCTCGCGAAGTGAGCAGGGCTGAACGCGACATGCGGGGAAACTAGCCAGCCGGTCCACGCACGGTCAATGGGGTCTCGCGAGGTGGACGCGGTGTATCACGGGGTGGGCCGCTTGCGGGCGGCTGGTCACGGCGGCTGGGTACTCCCGCGCCGACGGGTCCCCGCCCACAGCCACTCGGTGCGCGAGGATGGAACCATGTCCGATGCCTTCACCACCCGAGTTCTGAACGTCGCCTCCGGCTCTCACGAGCGGGTCGTCGACCTCACCCGAGACTGCGAGGCGTTCCTCCGCGAGGCCGCGGCCGGCCGGGACGGCCTCCTCAACGTCTTCGTCCCGCACGCCACGGCCGGGATCGCCATCATCGAGACGGGCGCCGGCAGCGACGACGACCTGCTCGCCGCCCTGCGCACGCTGCTGCCCGCCGACGACCGCTGGCAGCACCGCCATGGCACCCCCGGCCACGGCCGCGACCACGTCCTCCCCGCCATCGTCCCGCCCCACGCGACACTGCCGGTCATCGACGGGAGGCTGGAACTGGGGACCTGGCAGTCGGTGTGCCTGGTGGACACGAACAAGGACAATCCTCGTCGGCAGGTACGGTTGTCGTTCCTTGCGTGACGAGGGGTGCCGACTGTAGGTCCGAAGTCCGGCCGAACCAAACGAGTCTGGCTCGCACTCTGCAGTCCACCCGCACGGGTTCGAGTCCCACCCGCCCAAAATCCGCTGCTCGCGTTCTTGGGAGCGCCGTGTCACGTGCCCCTCGCTCTGAAGCACGACTCTGTGACCTGCGGCGATGTAAGCGATCAATGTTGCTATTGGCCTTGGGGGGTGGCGATTGTCCGGCTCGAAACCAAGATCGAGGGCGCCCGACAGGGTGGGGCGCGGTCCTGCTGGATGGCGCCCTGGTGCGCACCCGACGCAGCACCGGAGCCGACAACTGGCGCAACTACTCCGGTAAGCACATGGCCCACGGCCTGCTCTTCCTCGCCCTGACCGATGAGAAGGGCACTCTTGATCTGGATCTCGCAGGCCCATCCAGGGTGCTCCTCGGAGATCACCGCCGCCGGCTCGACAGGCTGTGCGCCAAGCCGGCCTGGGGTTTGTCGGGCTGGACGACGACCCCGACGACCAGTCGGTGATCAACACGGGGCGCAAGGCAGCACGCGGCATGCGCCTGACCGACGTCCAGAAGGAGGCCAATCGGCCGCTGAGCAGCCAGCGGGCGCCGGTCGAGCACGGCTTCGTGGACCTGAACTGGAGGATTTTCACGAAGGCTCGCATGAAGGCTCGTCACGCCACCCCGCTGCTGCGGGCCTTGCCGGTGCTGACGAACGCCGAGTTCTCCCGGTGACCGACGATCACTGGCTCGCCGGCCGGAGCATCCCGCCCCGAAGGCTCACACCAGACCCGTGATCCGCGACTTCAAGATACAAAATCGTGAATGCCCTCATGTCTTGGCGGAAGCGAGCTTCTGGTTGCGGGAAGCTCGCTTCCGCCAAGACATGAGGGCAAGATCTAGTGCCAGTTGCTGATCTTGACGTCGTGCGGCGCGGGTTCGCCCTTGCCGGTTTCGATCAGTTTCTTGAGGCTCATCAGGAAGGTCGCCCACTTGGTGCTGCAGTGGTACATGAACTCCACCGGCTCCTTCCAGCCTTCGTGCCGGAACAACACGATCGTGAAGCCATCCTCCTGCTTGATCTCGAAGCGGATCTGCGTGCCGATCCACTCCTCGGGTCCGTCGACGACCTCCCAGCGCACGCGCTCGGAGGGCTGAGCCTCCAGGACCTTCATGTCGAACCCGCCGGGCTCGAAGCGGAACCGGATTACTCCCCCGACATCGCCGTCGCCGTCCGTGTCCTGAGTCCACCAGCTCGCCAGCCCATCGACCGTGGTCAAGGCTGCGTAGACAGCGTCGGGAGACGACGTGACTCCGATCCTGTGCAGGATGTCCACCATGTCCGTACCTCTTTCTCGTACCGGCGCCCGCAATCGGGCGCGGTTCATCAGCGCCGCCACGGATGTGGCGACGTTCGTTCGTGAGGGGTCAGCCCTCCTGGCTGCGCTGGATGGCTTCGGCGATCCGCTTGATGCGGTGCAGCCGGGCATCCCAGCTGGCCCCGACCGACGACAACTGCGCGACCGCGCGGGCGAGCTGGGCCTCGTCCACCTCGTAGAGGCGCTCGCGTCCGGACGGCGTGACATGGACCAGCCCGACCCGGTGGAGTACACCCAGGTGTTTGGCGACCGCCTGCCGCGTGACCGGCAGCCGCTCACTCAGCGTGGTCGCCGTCCCGCCGCCCTGCGTCAACAGCAGGTCGAGCATCCGCCGCCGGGTCGGGTCCCCCACCGCCGACCAGAGCTCGTCGTCGATGGTGACGCTCATGGTGCCGACACCAGCCGAGCGACGTACGTGACGAGGCGGGGCAGGAAGTAGTCCCAGCCGGTGACGTGCTCGCGGTACTGCTCCTCGAGCACGGCCGCCTCCCAGCCCTTCTCCCGGAACCCCGTCTCGGTGAAGCGCAGCAGCGTGCTCGTACCCGAGGGGACGAGCTCGAAGGTCACCAGGAGCGAGTTGGCCGGTGTCGCAGCCTCATCCTCGTCGTACACCCACCGGAAGGAGAACCGCCGGGGCGGGTCGGCCTCGATCACCGTGATCGGTACGACATTCGCCTCCGGCGCAGTCCCGTCGCCGAACGAGATGACCCCGGTCGCTCCGGGCACCGGCTCGAGCTCTGCTTCGTCCGGCCACCACTCCCGCAGGTGTTCGGGTCTGCTGATGACCTCGTAGACCACCTCGGGTGTGGCGTCGATGTGGATCTCCCGCTCGATGCTGCCGTACTCCATCCCGCTCTCCTCATCTCGCAACCTTTGGTTGCGTATGACTGTAGGTCCTTCCTCCAGTATGCGCAACCATTGGTTGCTCTAAGGGTGTGCCGGCACCAGATCCGTCATCTGTGTCGCCGCGCCGCCGCTGCCCCTCGTGGGACTCAACACGCACCTCGATGGCCACCTCGCGAATCCGGTCGAGCGCAATCCCGTCGCACTGGACCGCATACAGCGGGCGCGACACCCTTGCGTACGCCGGGTCGCGTCGGCGGTCCGGGCGGTCCGTGGCCCGACCTGACGGACGATTACCCCGGAGCGATCACGCCGTCGCTCAGCCGAAGCACCCCACTTACTGCTCACGCCAGAGCCGTGGCCTGCACCTTCAAGAGGAAACAGGCCCAGTGGGGATGTCGCCGAGGATCCGTCGGAAGGCTTCCACACCCTCGGCCACGGTGGTGGCGTGGTCGGCGACGTTGCGCAGATGGGGTCGCCCTGGTTCATGGCCGAAGGCCAGGCCCTGGTCCGTTGGTGTTTGCACCGCGGCAGGCCGGGCCGTTACCAGGTCCAGGTCGCGATCAGCACGGACGACAGTGACGCTCCGACGGCGGAGGTCACCGGCGGGGGCCAGGTCGGGCACTCTACGACCGGCTGATGGCTCTGGCCCCGACCTCTGTGGTCGCCCTCAACCGCGCGGTCGCCGTGGGGGCGACCGGCGGGCCCGGCAGCGGGGCTGCCCCCGATCGAGGCCTTGGACCTGGACAGCTACCACGCCTGCCACTCCGCCCGCGTCAGCCTGCTCCGCTGCCTCGGCTGTGCGACGGAGGCGGTGGAAGCGCATGACAAGGCGGCAGAACACGCTGACGCCGCCGAGCGGCGTACCTGCATCGCGCCCCTGCGTCGGCCCCGCCGGCGGTGCCTTCCGGCTCGTCAGGGCTTGCGGCCGATGAAGGCGAGCAAGCGAGTCTGGACGTCGGCGCTCTTCGGCACCTCGACTCGCGGTCCGTACTGCCCGCTCGCACGCAGCACGTCGTAACGGTCGACCGCCTGGTCCGGTGGGAATCTCTCCGATGTGCGGGTTCGACAGCAGTCTGTGTGCGGTGGCCGGATCGTCGAGGAGGGCCTGCACTCCATCGTGTGCGTCGCCCAGGCGGCCACCGGGTCGTCGTCCACCGATGGCCCTTTCGGCAGTTCGACTCCGGCACCGGCCTGCAGGAAGGCGGGGAACCACTCGACGAGGTGACGGACGACGTCCCGGGCGGCCCACCCCTCGCACGGCGCCGGGTTGTGCCATGCCTCCGGATCCGTGCCGCGTACGCGGTCGGTGAACACGCCAGCCGTACGTGGGCCGGCGCAGGCTCGAACCCGGCCGGACCGCACTACGGAAACCGCAACAACCCACTCGGCTCGTGGCATCGAGCAGGCGCAAGGACATTCCGGATCCGGTTTCGAACCCGACCTTCGCCCTGTCCCCCCCTGCCGAAGCTGATCAAGAAAGCGGCGGAGTGGTCGGTCCGGCGAGCCGGAGGATCTCGCGGACTCCCACAGGTACGTGCCGCCGGTCGTAGAGGAGCAGCGTGCGGAGCGGCTCCTCGTACGCCAGCGGGACGAAGGCGACCTCGGTGGGCGCGTACCGGGAAACGCTCCGGGGCAGCACGCCCACGCTGAGGCCGGTAGCGATCATCGCCAGTTGCATGGTGACGTCGTGGACCTCGGCGAACCGGCGCGCCTGGAACCCCGTCCGTTGGCACAGGCCGTGGATCCCGAACGGTTGCCCGTGCAAAGCATCCCGGGCGATCACGCTGAAGCGTTCGTTCGCGAGGTCTGCCAAGTCCAGTGCCGGGCGCCGGGCCAGAGGATGGTTGCGGTGCAGTGCAACGGCAAGGGCTTCCTCGGCGAGCTGTGTCGCCTCGATCTGCGCGGGTCGCGATGGTGGAGCGAATCCACTCATCAATGCGAGGTGGATCGTCCCCTGCGGCAGTTGGGCAAGAGCGTCTTCGAGCCGGGTCTCCCGGATCTGTAGCCGGATGTGGGGCCGGTCGGTGGCGAAACGTCGCAGCAGGTCGGCGAGGTGGGCAGGTGGAACCGCGGGGGTCAGGCCGATTGTGAGCATGCCTGCCTCCCCCCGATTTGCCGCCTTCCCCGCCTGGATCGCCATCTGACCGGACTCCAGGGCGTCGCGTGCGTGCGGGAGAAAGGCCGATCCGGCCTCGGTGAGCAGGACTCTGCGGCCGTCCCGGTGCACGAGCTTCATGTCCAGTGCCGTCTCAAGCCGCTGTAACTGCTGCGTCACCGCCGGCTGCGCGATCCCCAGCCGTTCGGCGGCGCGGCTGAAGTGTCTTTCCTCTGCCACCGCGACGAAGCAGCGCAGGCCTTTCATTGAGACGTCCATAACAATATGTTATCACTGCAATATCAGAATACAATTGGACAATGAGATAGCTCCGCTCATACTCTGCTTCTCGGGCTCGATGCCCTGCATGGAAAATAAATACGGAATAATCAATGCGGAAGGTGGAAGGAATGGGGAGAGGGAATGCGGGTTTAAATGGAAAGGTGGCACTCGTCACGGCTTCCTCGCGGGGGATCGGTCGCGCCGTCGCGTTGCGTTTGGGTCGGGACGGCTCGAATGTGGTGGTCAACTACCACTCGAATGAGGCTGCCGCGCGAGATGTCGTCAGCGAGATCGAGCAGCTTGGCAGCAGGGCCGTGGCCGTTCAGGCCGACCTCGCCGTGCCGCACGATGTCACCCGTCTTTTCGAAGAATCGGTGGCCACGTTCGGTGGTCTTGACATCGTCGTGAACAACGCCGGTATGCGGGCCATCGGGTCTATCGCCGCCTTTCCGGTCGAGGACCTCGACCGGCTGCTGGCCATCAACGTCAAGGGGACCTTCCTCGCCCTGCAACAGGCGGCGAACCTTGTTCGCGACGGGGGCCGTATCGTCAACATCTCCACGGGGCACACCAAACGGCCGGGGCCCCACGTCGCCGCGTATGCCGGCACCAAGGCGGCGGTTGAGTATTTCGGACACGTGCTGGCCAAGGAATTGGGCGGCCGGCAGATCACGGTCAACGTGGTGCTTCCGGGCCTCACTGACACCGACGGCTTGTCTCCGGAGTTTCGGGCGAACGCCGACACATTCATCGCTCAGACACCTCTGGGTCGGCTCGGGCGCTCCGAGGACATCGCCGACGTCGTCTCCTTTCTCGTGGGTGACGACGCGCGCTGGGTCACGGGTCAGACGATCGCGGCCGCCGGCGGCCTCGTCTGATGGATCTCTTCGGCATGCGTCGCGGGCGTTGTGGCGGAGGCCGGCCGCGAGGTCGACGAGTTGAGGTCCAACTGGCTGGCCTGATCCTCGGCCGAAGTCATCGGGACGACTGGCCGCTTCGCCGTGGCCGGCTCCCGGTGCTTCCGCCTCCAGATCCTCCAGCTCCTCGACCTGCGCGACCTGGGCCACTGAAGTTGTTCCCCTCGCAGGTGCAGCCGTCGTAGCTCGGAGGATCTGTCACGGGCGCTCGGAAGAGAAGATGCGGAGGCCGCTCCGTCCCTTTCCGGTACGTGTCTCGATTGCTTACGCCCTCCGTCAGGAAAAACGGCGCCGGAGTATTTTGTGGTGCCTCCGACGTCGCAATATGGCGTGGCAAGGCGCCTGGACCGATGATGCGCAGGTCTGAAATGGGACTCCTTTGTTTATCTGCCGCAGAACTCCGTCCGGCCGGTGTGTTCTCCCTCACGTCCAGCGAGGTTTGGCGGGCTATTTTTCCCTTTTTCCGGCGCTTTCTGCTTCCTCGTTGAGCCTTTGACAAGCCCGACCGTCGGTTCTTATTGTTGGCGCGCATTCGGAGTCCCGATGTCGTGGCTCCGGGGGCTGGTCCGGGCGGGGGACGATGAACAGGTGCTTGCCCAATCGGCCGGCGAAAATCGGATTGCACCCTTCCGTTTATTGGCTCTCTGGCGAGGGCCGCGCTCGCCCGCGCTGCCTCTCTGTTTTCCCGGCCGCTGTCACCACCGCCCTTTTCCGTGCGCGGTCGAGTGTGACTCACCAGCACGTCCGAACGACTTTCCGTACGCCGTTCGGCACGCCGTTCCGGCGATCCCGGGCACGACGGCCGACGAAGAGGAAGAAGGCATCCCGCATGACCACAGCCGTGACGAGGACGCGGACCATCGTGGACCTGCTGTGCGACGCCGCCCGGGACCACACGGAGTCCGGGTTGCGCTACCCGCGGGGCGCGGACGACCGGGACGCACCCTTGCAGAGCTATTCCGGCCTCCTCGACGAGGCCCGCTCGGTCCTCACCGGCCTTCGGGAACGCGGCCTCGAGCCGAGGGACAAGGTCGTCCTGCTCCTGGAGAAGCCGCGGGAGTTCCTCGCCGCGTTCTGGGCCTGCCAGCTCGGCGGGTTCGTGCCCTGCCCGATGGCCGCCCTGGGCGGGGACCCGGAGCGGTGGGCGGCCCAGCTGACGCACGTCGACACTCTCCTCGGACATCCGCTGATCGTCACCAGCTCAACCCTCGCCGCCGAACTCCCGCGTGCCAAGGGCCTGTCCGTCGTCCCGTCGGAGGACCTGCGCGCCGAGCACCCCGCAGACTCCTTCCACGAGGCCGATCCCAAGGACGACGCCGTCCTCGTGCTGACGTCCGGCTCCACCGGCAGTTCCAAGGCCGTGCGGCTCAGTCACGCCAACCTGCTCGCCTCCATGGCCGCCAAGAACGGGTACCACGGGCTGACCGCCCAGGACATCAGCCTCAACTGGGTCTCCTTCGACCATGTCGCCGCCCTGCTCGAATGCCACCTGCTGCCGCTGTACGCGGGCAGCACCCAGCTGCACGTCGAAGCGCCCGTAGTGCTTCAGGAGCCGCTGAACTTCCTGCGGATCATCTCCGGATTCGGCGTCACCATGACCTTCACCCCCAACTTCCTGCTGGGGCTGATCAATGCGCAGGCCGACCGGCTCGACGCAGTGAACGGCGACGAGATGGACCTGTCGCGGTTACGGCACGTCATCAGTGGCGGCGAGGCCGTCGTCCGCACCACCGGCGAGACCTTCCTCAGCCGCTTCGCTCCGTACGGGCTGCGTGCCGACGCCCTGTGGCCCGCATTCGGCATGTCGGAGACCTGCGCCGGCAGCATCTACTCCGTCGATTTCCCGGCCGCCGACCAGGGCCAGGAGTTCGCCAACCTGGGACGGCCCGTCGAGGGGCTGCGCATCCGCGTCGCCGACGAGACACACCGCGAACTCCCCGCGGGCGGGGTGGGTGAGCTCCAGCTCAACGGCCCGATGATCACGGCTGGTTACTACAACAACGAGCAGGCCACACAGGACGCCTTCACCCCCGACGGCTGGTTTCGCAGCGGTGACCTCGGCAGGATCGACGACGGTCGGCTCACCCTCGTCGGGCGCACCAAGGACAGCGTCATCGTCAATGGCGTCAACTACTTCAGCCACGACATCGAGACCCTCCTCGAAGGCCTCGACGACGTGGCCCCCTCGTTTGTCGCCGCCTTCCCCACCCGCGCCCCCGCCAGCGACACCGAGCAACTCGTCGTCGCCTTCCATCCGGAGTGCGTCGACGGTGACGAGCTCGCCCTGTACCGGGTGCTGAGCGCGGTGCGCAGCAGCGTCGTCATGCACTGGGGTTTCCGGCCCGCGCTCATCCTGCCGCTGCCGAAGGACGCCTTCCCCAAGACGAGCCTCGGCAAGATCCAGCGCGCGCTGATGCGCAAGCGGCTGGAGACAGGGGCGTACGACGAGGTGAAGGGCTTCGTCGACGACCTGCTTCTGCGTCGACTCGGCGGCTATACCGCGCCCGAGGGCGACACGGAGAAAGTCCTCGTCGGCATCTACGCCGAGATGTTCGACACCGACCCCGGCCGGATGAGTGTCACCGCCAACTTCTTCGACCTGGGTGGCACCTCACTCGACATCCTGCGTCTGCGTTCCCTGGTCGCCCAGCGTCTCGGCGCGGACGGCCTGCAGATCATCACCGTGCTGCGGGCCCCCACCGTGCGTGCCCTGGCCGCGCATCTCGACGGGGCCGCGGACGGCGAGGGGGAATACGACCCGATCGTGCCGATGCAGGTCACCGGCGACAAGACCCCGCTGTTCTGCGTCCATCCGGGCGTCGGCGAGGTCCTCGTCTTCGTCAACCTCGCGAAGTACTTCGTGGGCGAACGGCCGTTCTACGCACTGCGTGCCCGCGGCTTCAACCCCGGCGAGAGGCCCTTCGAGAGCTTCGCCGAGATGGTCGACACGTACGTCGGAGCCATCCGCTCCCGCCAGCCGCACGGCCCGTACGCCGTCGCGGGGTACTCGTACGGCGGCGCGGTCGCCTTCGAGATAGCCAAGGTGCTCGAAGCGCAGGGTGAGCGCGTCGACTTCGTCGGCAGCTTCAACCTGCCGCCGCACATCAAGTACCGCATGAACGAGCTGGACTTCGTCGAAACCGCCGCCAACCTGGCGTTCTTCCTGGAGCTGATCGACAAGAAGCAGTCCCTCGAACTGCCCGCACAGCTGCGGTCGTTGTCCAAGGACGAGCAGCTCGCGTACTTCATCGACCATGCGCCCGAGGGCCGTCTCGCCGAACTCGACCTCACCTTCGAGAAGTTCAAGGCATGGGCGGAACTCGCGGACGGCCTCACGAACCTCGGACGCGGCTACTCGCCCGCCGGCCGGGTCCGCTCGATGAGCGTCTTCTACGCCATCCCGCTGCGCGGCACCAAGGAGGACTGGCTCAACAACGAGCTGCGCCGCTGGGACGAACACGCCACCGGCGAGAACCACTACATCGACGTACCCGGCGAGCACTACACGCTGATGGGCCCGACCCACGTGGCGACCTTCCAGTCGATCCTGCGCAAGGAGCTCGACCGCGCCCTCGGCGACGCCTGAACCCCACCGATCCCCGACCCCCGAGGAGGGGCAGTACGTGAACCGCAAGAAGATCCTGGTGACCGGTGCCACAGGACTGGTGGCGGGACCGGTCGCCGAGGCGCTGGCCGAGGGCAACGAGGTGTGGGCGCTGGGGCGCTTCGGCGCCCCCGGGGCCGAGGAGAAGCTGACCCGCCACGGCATCCGCACCTTCCGCTGGGACATGGACGACACCGGCGCCGGCTCCCTGAAGGGCCTCCCGGAAGACTTCACCCACGTCTTCCACTCCGCGGTCAACCGCGGCGAGGACGGCGACTTCAACGCGGCCGTCGAGGCCAACTCGGTCGCCGCAGGGCGCCTGATGACCCACTGCCGTACCGCCGAGGCGTTCCTGTACGTATCCACCGGCGCCCTGTACGCGCGCCAGACCCTCGACCACAAATACACCGAGACCGACCCGCTGGACGGCAAGGCCGACTGGCTGCCCGTCTACCCCGTGGCCAAGATCGCGGCCGAGGGCACGGTCCGGGCGTTCGCGCAGACCCTCGGCCTGCCGACCGTCATCGCCCGCCTCAACATCGCCTACGGGCCCGCCGGTTACGGCGGTGTGCCGATGCTCTACTTCAAGCGCATGCTCGCCGGCGAGCCGATTCCGGTCCCGTTGGAGGGCCAGAACTGGACCTCGCTGCTGTACATCGACGACCTCGTCGAGCAGGTCCCGCACCTGTGGAACGCGGCGAGCGTCCCGGTGACCCTGACCAACTGGGGCGGCGACGAGTCCGTCGGCATCACCGACTGTGTCCGCTACCTGGAGGAGCTCACCGGGGTCGAGGCGAACCTCGTACCGAGCGAAGTCACCCGCGAGACCTACCAGTTCGACCCGACGCTGCGCCGCTCGCTCACCGGGCCGTGCAAGGTGCCGTGGCGTGAGGGAATCCGGCGCACCCTCGCGGTCCTGCACCCCGACCACCTCAAGAAGTGAGAGGAGCGGCTCCCGTCATGACCGACATCAGCGGCGGTACGGACCGCACGGGCAGCACGGATCCGCTGGCACCGATCCACGCCGCCTACGCCGCCTTCGCGGCCCGCGACGTGGGCGCGCTCCTGGCTGCCTTCGACCCGGACATCGAGTGGGTGCACCCCGAGGGGATGGACAAGTACGGTCTCGGCGGCACCAAGCACGGGCACGCCGGTGTCAAGGAGTTCCTCGGGCGGGTGCCCACCGTCCTCGGCGGCATGCGGCTGCACCCGGGCGAGTTCATCAGGGAGGGCGAACGTGTGGTCGTCTTCGGCAGCCGGGACATCACCTCCCTGAGCGGTTACACGGAGACCCAGCCGTTCGTGCACTCCTGGGTCCTGCGCGACGGGCGGGCCGTCCGCATGGAGGACATCTTCGACACCGTCGCGTTCCACCGTGTGATCGAGAGCTGACGGGCAACGATGACGCACGCCTGACCGGGTCCGGAGGGGACCTTCACGCGGACCGCGCTGTGCCGGCCGCTGCCGACGGTCCCTCCGGACCGGGAACCGGCGCACGCCGTCCCTGTCCTGGTCCGGTCCTCGCCGACGGGCCGGGTGCTCGGCAGCTACCACCGGTTCCTCGACGTCGACGCCCACATCGGCACCCGCCCGCTGCGCCTGGCTCGCGTGCGGCCCGTCGGCGCTGGGAGCGAGCCGGTCGTGGGGGCGGAAGCGGCTGGTCGGTCGGTGTGGATGCGGTCGGTCAGTCGGCGGCTGACGAGGCCGTCACTCCGTGGGCCGAGGAGGTTTCCTCGGCCGTCGGCCGACGCGGCTCGCCGGCTACGGGTCGGGGGTGCCGTCGGCCTCGCCTCGGCAGAGGTCGCCGGACCCCAGGGGGCGGAGTTCGTCCGTCGTGGGGTGGCGGTTCCGGCCTGCCGAGGATCGACGCAGTTCGTCGGCCGCCTCCCGCACGGCCGGCAGCAGGGCCGCCACCGGCGGGCTGTCCAGGGCGCCCTCACGTACCACGAGGGTGATCCGGCGGATGGGCCGGATCCCCTTCAGCGCGATGCGGGCCACCGGATGCCCCGGCCGGTCAGGCACCAGGTCGGGGACGAGCGCGACGCCCCAGTCCATCGAGACCAGCCCGAACACGGCCTGCATGTCCCCGATGTCGGAGACGATGTCGGGGGCGAAACCGGCGTCGGCGCACAGGCGCAGGACCAGCTGTCCGAGCCTGGACGTCCGGTCCAGCAGCCACGGCTGCTCCGCGAACTCGGCGAGGGCGCGCGGCTCCTCGCTCCGGGCGAGCGGGTGACCGGGCGCGATGGCCAGGCGGATGAGGTCACTGATCACCTCCTCCTCGTACAGCCCCGGCACCCGTGGCTCGGGCACCTGCGGGTAGCCGGAGGCCAGGACGGCGTCGAGCCGCCCGAGCCGGACCGTCTGCCGGCCCTCGTCGGGGTCGACGCCGTGCAGGGTGATGCGCAGTTCCGGATGCCGTGCGCGCAACCGGTTCAACGCCGGCACCAGCAGGGCCGGCCCCTCGTGGAGCGGTACGCCCACCCGCAGCTCACCGGTGACCTTGCCGTCCCGGGCATGCAACTGTGCCTCTGCGGCCTCAAGTTGGGCGAGGACCCGCTCGGTGTGCGCCACCAGCAGTCGTCCGGCGGCGGTCAGCTCGGCCCGTTTGCTGCCACGGTCCAGCAGCGCGGCGCCGGTCTCCGACTCCAGTGCGGACAGCTGCTGGGAGACCGCGGAACGCGTGTAGTTGAGTGCCTGCGCGGCCGCGGCGATCGAGCCCCGGGCCCCCACCTCGCGCAGCAGCACCAGTTTCCGTACGTCCAGCACCGTCACCCTCGCTAACGCTTCTGGTTAAGAAGTAACACGCCAGATTACGGGACAACGGTCCTGCCGGCGACTTCAATGGAGATCGACATCCCCCCAACGCGCCGACCACACAAGGGACTTCCGCCATGCCCGTACTGCTTCATCTCGACTCCAGCCCCCGCCGGGGCTCGGTCTCCCGCCAGATCTCGGGTGAGTTCGCGGAGACCTGGCGCAAGGTCAACCCCGACGGCCGCTACGTCTACCGTGACCTGGCCGCCGACCCCGTACCGCATGTCGACCACGCCCAGATCGAGGTCATGCACCGCTTGGAGACGGAGGGCATACGCGACGTCGCGGTGGCCCGCGCGGCGACGCGCACGCCCGAGGAGGAAGCGAGCTGGGCGGTGACCTGGCCGCTGATCGAGGAACTCCTCGCGGCCGACACCATCCTGCTCGGCGTGCCGATGTACAACTTCTCGGTGCCGTCCACGTTCAAGGCGTGGTTCGACCGCGTCCTCATCGCGCCGCTGATCGCCGACCCGGCCACCGGCCAGGGCCCGCTCTCCGGCAAGCGGGTCGTGGTGGCCTCCGCCCGCGGCGGCGCCTACGGGCCGGGCACGCCCCGCCACGACTTCGACCACCAGGAGCCGTACCTGAAGGCGGCGCTCAGCATGGTGGGCCTCGCCTCCGACCTCACGTTCCTGCACGCGGAGCTGACCAAGTCGGCGCACGTGCCCCGGCTCCAGCAGTTCAAGGAGATGGCGGCCACCTCGTACCAGGCGGCGATCGACGGCGCCCGCACACACGGCGAGGCCTGAACAGCCCCGTACGTCCCCGGCAACCGCCCTCACCACAGAGGGAAGTTGCGGTCGAACACGTTGTCCGGGTCGTACCGGGCCTTGAGCGCGCGCAGCCGGGTCAGGGTCGGCTCGGGGAACGCCTCGGCGAGGGCCTCGGGGGAACGGCGGGTGTCGAAGCTGAGGTACACGCCGTTCACCTCCGGGGCGAGCCGTGCCCAGTGGGCGTCGAGGGAGCGCTCCCGGTCGGGCACGGTCGCGGAGAGCAGTTGGAAGTTCTGGGTACGGTGGGCGTAGGCGGTGGCCGAGGGACTGACGTCGTTGACCGCGCGGCCCACCGAACGGAACTGCCCCATCAGCACCTGCTCCGATGCCAGTGCGTCCGCGAGGGACCGGGCGGTGTGCGGGGAGACACGGTCGAGCAGCCCGGAGCGGGTGGCGCCCAGGCCCTGCCCCCGGTGCGGGGCGCCACCGACCGGCACCAGCGCCGGGTACGGGGCGAGCACCGCCTCCTGGCGCAGCATCGGGCCCAGGCCCAGCAGGGGAGTCAACACCCGCTGAGCGGCGTCCGGGCGGTCTCCGGCGTACACCGCGGCGACGTGAGCCATGGCCGGGCGGCCCGGTGCGGCGGGCATGAGGGTGAGGAAGCTCGTGAGCTCGCGGGGCGCGGCCTCCAGGACGGCCCCCCACTCCTCGACGAGCGACGCGGTCTCCCGCGCGTCGAAGACCAGGTTGGCGAAGACGACGTCACCTGTCTCGGACGCCTCCACCTCCACCGCCGTGACCACGCCGAAGTTGCCGCCCGCGCCCCGGACCGCCCAGAACAGATCGGGGTGGTGCTCCGCGTCGGCACGGACGAACGTGCCGTCGGCCAGGACGATTTCGACGGCCGTCACGTGGTCGATGGTCAGCCCGTCCCGTCGCGCGAACCAGCCCATGCCGCCTGCGGTGACCAGCCCGCCCACGCCCACGTCGCCGGTGTCTCCGGAGCTGATGGCGAGCCCGTGCGGGGCGAGGAGCTGCGCGACTCTCCCCCAGCGGGCGCCCGCTCCGATCCGGACCCGGCGTCGCGTCCGGTCCAGCACCGCGACGTGGTCGAGGCGGGAGACGTCGACGACGACACCGCCGTCGTTGGTCGACCGTCCGCTGATGCCATGCCCGCCGCTGCGCACGGACACCACTGTGCCCTTGCTGCGGGCGTACGCCAGTGCCGCGGCCGTCTCCTCCACGCTCTCGGGGAAGATCACCATGGCCGGGGCGCCCCGGTGCACGTATCCGTGGCGCACCCGCTCGTAGCGGGCGTCGGACGGCAGGACCGTCCGGCCGGTGAGGGACGCGGGTAACGCGACGTGGGCGAGGCCCTGTTCCGTCATGACGGGGAGGTCCCTTCCAAGGACTCGGGAGGATCGACGGGCTCAAGGAGGCACCTGAGAGTGCGGGTCAGGTACGCCACGAGCCGGTCCGGAGGCATCTCGGCCACCGGGCCGCCACGCAGCACGTACCGGCTGAAGACGACGCCGATGAGCTGGGAAGCGAGCAGGTCGACGCGCTCGTCCGTGTCGGGCCCGCTCAGCACCGTGCGGTATGCCTCCATGCTGCTGCGCCGCATCGCCGCGTACAGGTCGGTGGCGGCCTGCTCGTCGGAAGCGGCGCTGCGGATCAGCGCGAGGAACGGATCGTTGCCGTCGGCGTGTTCCATGCGTTCGACGAAGGCCCGTGCGATCCGGTCCGGCAGGGTCTCGGGCGGGCCGGGCAGCAGCTCGGGCAGGTCGCGGGGGCCGGGCACGGCCGCGAGGAACAGCTGCTCCTTCGAGCCGAAGTGCCGCATGACCAGACCGTGGGTGACACCGGCCCGCCCCGCGATCTCCCGGATGGTGGCACGGGTGTAGCCCCGCTCGGCGAACGCGGCCCGCGCCGCCTCCAGAATCGCCTCGCGATGGACCTCGGGGGCGCGGACGCGTCTCCTCACGACGGCGGGACGCTGGGGGGTTCGATGCTCACCCTCTTAATGTACATCTGGTCATTAGCAGCGCCGGGGTCAGCGGGCGAGGGCGCGGTCCAGCCAGGCCAGCAGGTCGCTGACGACCTCCTGTTTGTTGGTCTCGTGGAACAGCTCGTGCCGGGCTTCGGGATAACTGAGACAGGTCACGTCGATGAGGCCGGCCTCGCCGTAGCGTTCGACAAGCAGGTTGCTGAGTGAGAGACCGGCGTTCAGCGGGTCGTGATCCCCGACCAGAACGCAGATGGGCAGATCAGCCGGGATGCCCTTGGGCTGGGCAAGCGACGCCGAGGCGACGGTGATGTCAGCCATGCCCTGGGCGTCGAGGCTGAAGCCGCACAGGGGGTCGGCGAGGTAGGCGTCGACGGCCGGTTCGTCCCGGCTGAGCCAGTCGAACGGCGTGCGGCTGGGCTGGAACCCCTCGTTGAGCGCGAGCAGCGGGTCCCCTCCCGCCGCGGCCTCCTGCGCCTGTGCCGCGAGCATGACGTCGACCGCGGTGGTACCGGCGAGGGCGAGAGCGTCGATCAGGTGGGCGTGGTCCAGGACGTACTGCTGCGAGGCGAAGGAACCGAGGCTGTGTCCGAGCAGGACCAGGGGCAGGCCGGGGTGCTGCTCGCGGATGGTCTCCGACAGGGTGACCATGTCACCGACGAGCCGGTTCCAGCCGTCGTCCCCGAGATGACCGGGCTCGGCGTGCCTGCTCAGCCCGTGTCCGCGGTGATCGTTGGCATAGACGGCGTACCCCTGGGCGGTCAGCTCCGCCGCGAGGGGGGCGTAACGGCCGGCGTGCTCTCCCATGCCGTGGGCGATCTGGACGACGGCGCGCGGGGGCGTCTCCGGCTTCCATTCGTGCACGTGGATCTGGACGCCGTCTTCGCTTTCGAAGGTGAACATCGGGTTCCTTGTCTTGGGTACGCGGGCAGCCCTGAGAACCCGGCCGAGTGGTGGAGGGTGGGCCGGCCCGAGCGGTTCAGGCTCACGGCGGTTGTGGCGTACGGCGGTTGTGGCCGCCGACCGGGTCAGGCGTGCTGCTCGCCGAGGTAGCCGGCGATGATCCGGGACTGGTCGGCCCGCAGTTCCCGGGCCGAGGCGTGCGTGGTGATCTCGCCGTGGGAGAGGACGTAGCCGCGGTCGGCTATGTCGAGGGCGAGGCCGACGTGCTGTTCGACGAGCAGCACCCCGCAGCCGGTGTCGTCGGCGTAGCGCCTGACGATGGGCAGCAGCTCCTCGACGATGATGGGTGCCAGACCGAGGCTGAGCTCGTCGAGCAGGAGCAGCTTGGGGCCGCGGGCCAGGGCGCGCCCCATGGCGAGCATCTGTTGCTCGCCGCCGGAGAGCAGCCCTGCCTTGCGGTCCTGGAGGCGGGACAGGGCGGGGAAGTACCGCTGGGCGGCCGCCTGGTCCAGGCGCTCGCCCCGGTGACCGAGGCGCAGGTGTTCCGCCACCGTGAGGCCGGAGAAGATGCCTCGTCCTTCCGGAACGTGGGCGATGCCGAGGCGGGCGCGGGTCGCTGCCGGGATCCTGCCGAGGTCCGTTCCGTTGAAGGTGATCGTGCCGGCAAGGGGGCGCAGCAGCGCGGAGACGGTCTTGAGCGTGGTGGTCTTCCCCGCTCCGTTGGCCCCGAGGAGGGCGACGACCTCTCCCGCGCCCACTTCGAGGTCGATCCCGCGGATGACAGCGGCTCCGTCGTATCCGGCGGTGAGTCCGGCCATCTCCAGGACTGGGGTGCTCATGATGTCTCCGGTGTGCTGGTGAGGGCCTTGGCGGAGCTGCCGGCCGAAGTGCCGGACGCGGTGGCGGGCTCGACGGCGGACGCCCCGAGGTAGGCGGTCACGACGGCGGGGTCGGTCCGGACCTGTGCCGGTGTCCCGGAGGCGATCACCTTGCCGAACTCCAGGACGACGACGTGGTCGCAGATGCCCATCACGAGGCTCATGTCGTGGTCGATGAGGAGCAGCGCGGTACCGGCGTCGGCGACCGCGCGCAGTCTGCGTCCGAGTTCGGCGCTCTCCGTCGTGTCCAGGCCGGCCGCGGGTTCGTCGAGGCAGATGACGCGGGGGCGAGCTGCCAAGGCCCGTGCCACACCGACGAGTTTGCGTCTGCCCTGGGACAGTTCGTGTGCCGAGGCGTCGGCCAGGTCCTCCAGTCCCAGGGCCGCGAGGGCTTCCGGGACAGCGGGGTTCGGGGACGGGCGGCGCCCGAAGGTCTCGCCGAGCGTGGTCCACCACGTCGAGGGGTCCGCCGTGACCTGCAGGTTCTCCGCGACTGTGAGGTCTTCGAAGAGTTCGCTGCTCTGGAAGGTGCGGGCGAGCCCTCGGCGGGCCCGTACATGGGGCGGCCGTCCGGTCAGGTCCTTGCCGTCCAGTTCCACCCTTCCCCGGGCCGTGACGAGGCCGGTGACCGCGTCCACGAAGGTGGTCTTGCCGGCCCCGTTGGGGCCGATGAGCCCCACGAGTTGACCCTCGCCGACCTCCAGGGAGACATCGCTGAGCGCGTGGACGCCGCCGTAGCTGACGCCCAACTGCTGGACAGAGAGCACGTTCACGGTGCGACCTCCTTGGCTTCGGCAGTGGTACGGCCGAGGTGGATCTCCGGTGAGCCGACGGCGGATGCGTCGCCGGCCGGTGGTCCCGTCGTGGCCGCCGCGCGTCTCGCCCTCTTCGCCGCCCTCCGGCGGTGGGCGGCGCCCGCGATGCCGTCGGGGTTGGCGATCAGCGTCACGATCAGGGAGACGCCGCCGAAGAGCAGGGCCCAGGTCCCCTTGATCCCGAACCACTTGTCCAGTGCGTGGGGCAGCAGCGCCTCGGTGGACATCAGCCCCGCGATCACGGCTCCGGACACCATGGTGATGCCGCCGATGTAGGCGAAACCGATCAGGCCGAGGGCGGCCAGCGCGGTGAACCGGGCGGCGCTGACCGAGCCGAAGTTGTAGCCGTAGAGGGTGCCGGCGGCGCTGGCGATGAAGGAACTGATCGTGAACGCTGCGATCTTCACGGCCCGCACGTCGACCCCCGCTGCCGCGGCGGCGCGCTCGTTGGAGCGGACGGCGAGCATCCGCCGGCCGAGTCCGGTGCGCCTGAGATGGGCGACGTACAGTCCGAGGGCGACGGTGACGGCCAGGACGAGGAAGCCGAACATGGGGCTGGGTTCGTTGCCGTCCAGGCCGCGGAAGTCCGCTTTCGGTCCGAGGTCGATCCCGAACAGGCTCGGCGGGGGTACGGACACGCCGGCCGTCCCGCCGAACGAGGTGTTGTTGAACAGCGCCTGTTCCATGGCCAGGGCCGCGGCCAGGGTGACGACGGCCAGGCTCACGCCCCGCACCCGCAGGGCGGAGACGCCCGCGGCCACTCCCAGCAGGGTGGCCAGCACCATCGCGCCGAGGGCGGAGAACGGGAACGGGATCCCCCACTTGACCGAGAGGTGGGAGAGGACGAAGCCCGCGGTTCCGGAGAGCGCGAGCTGCATCACGGAGATCTGTCCGACGTAGCCGGTGATGACGACGTAGGACAGGACGATGACCATGCCGATCAACGAGTTTGTGAGTGCCTGGCGGAAGTCGAACGGGAGCACGATCAGCGCGGCGGCGGCGACCGCGGTGGCCATCAGGGCGGGACGGAGCAGCCGCTCGGGCAGGGGCACCGCGGGCAGTCGCTGTTCGACGAGTTCACCGCGGCGCGGCAGACCGGCACCCCGCACGTACAGGGCGACGACCATCAGGGCGAAGACGAGGAGCTGCTGGAGGCCGGGCATGGCGTTGCCGTTGTCGGTCGGGAACCAGCTCTGCGTGGACAGGTAGTACACGATCGACTGGAGCACGCCGATGAGGATGCCCGCGGTGCAGGCGATCCACAGCGAGGTGAACCCGGCGAAGAGGGCGGCGGCCAGGGCCGGTACCACCTGCAGGGGGAGCGTCATGGAGTCGACCTGCACGATGGGCGCGGCCAGGACACCGAGGAGCCCGGCGACCAGGGCGGCCAGGAGTGTGTTGGCCATCGAGACGCTGTTGGGCGACAGGCCTGCCAGCAGAGCGGCCTGTTCGTTCTCCGAGGCCGCGCGGGTGGCCAGGCCGAAGCGGCTCCATCGGTACAGGGCCCCGAGGGCCAGGGCGATCACGACGACCAGTCCGGCCAGGACGAAGCGGTCGGAGGGTGTGGTGACGCCCAGCATGGTGACGGTGCCGGTCGGCAGGATGCTCGGCGCCTGCTGCGGCTGTACCCCGAAGACCAGGAGCACGGTGGCCTGCAGGGTGAGCAGGATGCCGAGGGAGGCCGCGAGTTTGGCCAGGGGCGAGACGGTGCGCAGCGGCTTGAAGACCGCCACCTCGGTCAGGACTCCGACGGCCAGCGCGACGGCGAGCGCCCCGGCGAGAGCGGGTCCCACGGGCAGGGTGAAGCCGAAGAAACCGGTGGTCAGGGCCCAGAAGGCATAGGCCGAAGCCATGGCGACCGCGCCGGTGGACAGGTTGATGATGCCCGAGCCCCGGTAGGTGACCACCACGCCGAGCGCGATGCCGGCGATCAGTGCCCCCTGGCCGAGGCCGAGCACGGCGAAGAGCAGGATCTGTTCCAATTCATGACTCCTGTCATGAGTCCGCGAGTCCGTGAGTTCACGCCGCTGAGGTGCGTCCTGCGAGGGCCGCGACCTCAGCGGCGGCGGGGCGGGCCGGGCTCACCGGGGCGGGCGGATCCAGTCGGTCAGGGGCTTGAACTGGCCCTTGCCTTCGTACTGGTAGAACCTCGCCTGGTCGTTGCAGACGGCGGGGGCGTCCGCGTACTTGCCGCACTCGACCTCTGCGGCGCCCATGACGACCGGCCCGGGGAACTTCTTGAGCTGCTCGGTCACGGACGCGGAGGTGATCTTGTCCGGGCCGATGGCGTTGAGCACCTTCGCGTACGTCAGGATCGTGCTCCAGCCCAGCGGCGCGAAGACCTTGGACTGGTCGTCCTTGCTCAGCCCCGCCTGCGCCGAGACCTTCAGGAACGCCTTGGAGTCGGCGGCCGAGGGGTCCATCGGCAGTGTCTGGGCGACACCGTACGTCCAGGCGGGCAGGTCCCCGCCGAGCCCCTGGGCGACATCGGGGGACATGCACAGCGGCGTGGAGACCACCGGCTTGGTGACATTGAGCTGCTTCAGTGCCTTGGCGATGCCGACGCATCCGCCACCGATGGAGATGGGGACCACGACATCCGCGGTGTTCGCGCCGGCCGCGGTGACCGGGCCGATCAGGTCGGTGGACTGCGCGTCGAATCCGACGGACTTCACCTTCAGACCGGCGGCTTTCAGGCCCTTCACCGCCGCCCCGGAGGCGATCTTGTCGCCGGGCGTGTTCGTGTGGATCACCGCCGCGGTCTTCGCCTTCAGCACGTCACGGGCGTACGTGCCCCAGGTGCCGAAGATGTGCGGCAGGTCGCCGAACGTGCTGAAGGTGTTCTTCGCGGTGGGCATGGTCGGGCCCGTCGCCACCCCGACCAGCACGGGCTTCTTCCCCGCGATCACGGAGTTGAAGGAGGCGTCGCCGAGGTAGAGGTTGCCGACGCCGATGGCGGAGACCTCCTTGTCGCCCAGCAGTTGCTGGCCGCACTTCTGTCCCTCCTCCTCGGCGGACACCACCGTGCAGACGTTCAGCTTCAGCGGGTGCCCGCCGATGCCGCCCAGCTCGTCGTTGACGTACTTCACGGCGGCACGGGCACCCAGGGTGGCTTCGGGGTTGCCGCCGGGGCCGCCTTCGACGTTCACCCAGCCCAGGGTGACCGGGTCGAGGCCGGCGTCGGCCTTGCCCGCGTTTCCGCCGACGTAGCCGAGGTAGTCCGTGACGACGTCACTCGCCGAGCGGGAGTCCGAAGTCGCGGAGGAGCCACCTCCGGAGGCGCCGGACGACGAGGGCGCGTCGGTGCCCGGCCCGCTGCATGCGGCGACGCCCAGCAGGGGCGTCAGGGCGGCGGAGACGAGGCCGAGTCTCAGGGGACGTGAGATTGCGGGCATGCGAGATCCTCCAGGATCGGAAAACGGCAGGGCGGCGTTGCCCGGCACGGCATGCGGGGAGAGCACGGAAAGCAGAGAAAGGCAGGTGGGCGCACCGGGGTGACCGGTGCCTCGGACCAGCCCGAGGGACCTCGAAAGGCCAGGTGATCGGCGCTTTCGGGTTTCGTAACTTTCTTACGGATCGGGAATCTAGGTGTACGCTGGCCCCCTGTCAACGCCCCGGTTCACACCGAATTAACGATCATGCAATGGGAGGGAAGGACATGACGGAGCACGCCGTGAGACGCAGGCTCCCCCGGCGCTCACCCGAAGAGACCCGGGCCCTCATGCTGGAAGCGGCCACCAAGCTCGTCTGCGCCGGCGCCTCCGACACGAGCGAGGAGGCTGTCTCCGCAGCCCTTGCTCACATCCGCGTCAAGCGGGTCACCGAGGAAGCCACCCGCATCATGCGGGAGAGGCTGGGCGACGACACGGCACCGGCGATCACGACCGGATCCATCTACCAGATCTGGCCCGCCCAGGCCGACTTCCAGGCAGATCTCCTCTTCCACCTCACCAGCCGACAGGCCGAACTGGTCCCGGGGCTGCCGGAGAGCATCCGGCGTTTCAAGGAGGCGGTCGACAGCGGCACGACCTGGCAGGAGGCTCTCAACGACGTCCTGACGGACAACCACGAGAACCACCGCGTGGACCCGATCTACCGTGTGCTGCTCGGCTTCTACGCCAGTGCCGCCAACCCACGCGTCCGCGATGCCCTGGGGCACTACGGCGAGTCGTTCACCGAGGTCGCCTGTGAGGCGTACCAGGCGCTGCTGGACGCCTACGGGCTGCGCATGCGCACGCCCTACAAGGTCGAACACCTCGCCACCACCATCGCCGCCCTGCTCGACGGCTTCCACATGCGCTGGATCGCCGGACATCCCCACCTGGAGGACCCGGAGGGACGGGACCGCTGGTCCCTCGCCACCCGGGCGGCGGTCATGGTGTTCGACCAGTTCACCGAACCGGCGTAGGCGGGTGCGCACGTCCACGCGTCGATGAGCGCCGTGGAAGCGTTCGTCTCGGGCTGTTGGGTCGTCGACTTCGCCTGACCGGACATGGCCGCTGACCCCCGATGTCTCGTCGCCGCCGTCCCCATGGTTCGCTCCGGCGACGCGCTGCCGGCCTCGGCCGTCACGCTCCGGCGGTGCGGGCGATGCGGGCGGTGCAGGTGGTCACGGATGGTTGATTCCCCATGGGTTCGTGGTGGGGTCTCCGGGTGTGCCGCACGCGGTCTTCGGTGGGAGGAGGCGCTGGGCGGCGATTCGGGTGGTGCGGAACGCCGTGTCCGCCGTTGTGGAGGCAGGCGTCAAGCGACGTGTGGTGGAAGGGAGTTCGGTCCGCGCCAGAGGCTTGCCCGGGTACGCCGCCATGAGGAGGCCGGTGCAGTCGTCGCGTTCCCTCGGTGAGAGGCCCGCGGGGAAGCCGATGGTCCGGGGGCTGCTCCCGTCGGTGGTCAGGCGGAAGCGCAGGACGGACCTCAGGTTCGTCCCCGCCGTCGTGGCGGTGGCCTCCCAGAACTGGACCTGCACTGGGATCGGGTCGCACAGGGGCGCGCCGGTGTGCGGACCGATCACCACCGCCGCGTCCTCGGACGCCGTCTCGTCGGGGAACGACACCCGCAGCCACTGCGCCCGCTTCTCGGCCGACCAGCCGTCGGCCGTCCGGCAGGCGCCGGCGCCCGCCTGTACGCCGTCGGCCTTTTCGGCCTTTTCCGCGCAGCCGGTGGTCAGCAGCGTAAGAACCGCCGTCAGTGACGCCAACGACCCGTGGGCGAGCTGGGGCCTGGACATGGTCTCCCTCGATCGGCGCGGGCGAGGCGCCGGCGGCCTCGCTCAGTGGAGGCAGTCTCCGCGGAGCGCGATGAGGGCCGGGGGACCGGAAAAGGGCATGTGGCCGACTTGTGATCAACACGCCCTCGCGGGGCCGGGCCGTCCGTCTCGCGGGAGCGGTTCTCAGAGGGGTCCGGCGGGACTACTTGCTGGTACAGGCGCGGCTGATCGACAGTTCGTCGCCTGATTTCCCATTTGGTTGAACGGTTGTCGATCGCTGTCCACGATTCTCCTGTCCAGTGCCCGGAGGCACGACTTCCGGCCCCGTCGCTGCAGAAGCGAGTCGAGCATGGTGCGCGTCCGTTCGTCCCTGGCCCAGCTGCCCGCCTACGTCCCCGGCCGGAAAATGCCCGGCGCGGTCGCGCTGGCGAGCAACGAGTCCCCGTACGGGCTGCTGCCCGGTGTCGCGGCGCGGCTCGCGGAACTGGCCGGGGGGGTGTCGCGGTATCCCGACATGAGCGCCGCCGCGCTCGTCCGGGCCCTCGCCGAGCACCACGACGTCGCCCCCGAGCGGATCGCGGTGGGCGCCGGTTCCTCGGAGGTCTGCGCACAACTGCTGCACTCGGTCGTCGGGCCCGGCGACGAGGTCGTCTTCGGCTGGCGGTCCTTCGAGGCGTACCCGATCCTCACGGCGGTGGCGGGCGGTACGGCGGTGCGGGTCCCGCTGCGTGCGCACGGGCTGGACCTCGACGCCATGGCCGAGGCGGTCGGTGACCGGACCCGGCTGGTGTTCGTCTGCAACCCCAACAACCCCACCTCCACCGCGGTCGGTGAGCAGGCGCTGCGCGACTTCGCGGACCGGGTGCCGCAGGACGTACTGATCGTCGTCGACGAGGCGTACCGCGAGTACGCCGACCCGGAGCTGGTCCCCGACGCCCTCGCTCTGCTCGGCGACCGGCCGAACGTGGTGGTGCTGCGGACCTTCTCCAAGGCGTACGGCCTGGCCGGGCTGCGGGTCGGCTACTGCGTGGGCTCGCCCGGCATCGCGGAGCACGTCCGCAAGACCCAGATCCCGTTCAGCGTCAGCGCGCTCGCCCAGGAGGCGGCGGTGGTCGCCCTCGGCGAGCACGCGGAGGTCGTCCGGCGGGCCGCCCTCACGACCGCCGAACGGCAGCGGGTGACACTGCGGTTGCGCGACCTCGGCTTCGAAGTCCCCGACTCCCAGGCCAACTTCGTCTGGCTGCCGCTCGCCGGTGACAGCGCGGACTTCGCCCTGCACTGCCTCGGCGGCGATGTCGTCGTGCGCCCGTTCGTCGGCGAGGGCGTCCGGGCGACGATCGGGCTGCGGGCGGAGAACGACGCGCTGCTCGCGCTCGCCGCGAGCTGGAGAGGCTGACGGCCGTGCGCGTGGGGCCGTACGAGCGGCATCGCGAGCTGCTGCAGCAGGCGGTACGGGCCGTGGCGGCCGGTGAGTGCTGCGCACCGTTCACTCGCGCGGGGCGGGGCGGCGCCGACGCGGGCATGAGGTCGGCACGGACCGCGGAGAAGGTGTTCGGCTCGCTGTCGGGTCGCGCCTTCGAACTCGGCCAGCCCGGTGAAATCGGCCGGGTGTGCACCGAGTCCTCGCCGTACGGGGTCGTCATGGACATCGGCTATCCGCGGTGCGACCCCGCGGCGCTGGTGGCGGCGGCCGGCCGGGCGATGGCCGGCTGGCGGGCCGCCGGGCCGTACCAGCGGGCCGGGGTGGCGGTGGAGATACTGCGCCGGCTGAACACCCGCAGTCATGAGCTGGCGCTCGCGGTGCACCACACCACGGGCCGGTCCCTCACGGCCGCGTTCCGGGCCGCCGGGCCGCCCGCCCAGGACCGCGCACTGGAGGTGGTGGCCCGCGCGTTCGCCGAGTCGGAGCGTGTTCCCGCGGACCTGCGCTGGGAGAGTCCGCGCGGCCGGAAGGAACCGCTGGCGATGGCGGGCACCTGCGCCCTGGCGCCGCGCGGTGTGTCACTGCTCGTCGGCTGCCCCGAGCATCCCACCTGGAACGGCTGGCCTGCCCTGTTCGCCAGCCTGGTGACCGGCAACCCGGTGATCGTGGCCCCCCATCCCCGATCCGTGCTGCCACTGGCGATCACCGTGCGCGTCGCGCGGCAGGTGCTGGCGGAGGCCGGGCACGACCCCGACCTCGTCACCCTGGCCGTCGCGGCACCCGGGGAACCGCTGTGGCAGCGGCTGGCCACGGACCCGGCGGTACGCATCGTCGACTTCACCGGGCCTGCCCGGTTCGCCGACTGGCTGGAGCAACACGCCCGGCAGGCCGCCGTGTTCGCCCACCGGACCGGGCTGAACACCGTGGTCGTCGACTCCACCGAGGACTACCGCGGCCTGGTGCGCGGCCTCGCGCTCTCCCTGTGCCTGTGCGGCGGAACGGTACGTACGACACCGCAGAACATCCTCGTGCCGACGGCGGGCATCGCGACCGACGAGGGCCACAAGACCCTCCGCGACCTCGGCGCCGACCTCGGCGACGCCGTCGACCGGCTGCTCGGGCACCCGGTCCGCGTGGCCAGGCTGCTGGGCGCGATCGTCGACAACGAGGTGCGCACGGGACTGACACAGGCCGCGCGGTACGGCGCGGTGGTGCACGCCTCCGGGGCGCTGCACCACCCGGACCATCCCGGCGCCGACCTGCGCAGCCCGCTCGTGGTGCGGCTGGGGGCGCGGGACGAGCGGGTCTACGCCCGGGAGTGGCCCGGGCCGGTTGCCTTCCTCGTGGGCACCGACTCGACCTCGCACAGCCTGGAGATCTTCCGCCGCACGGTCGGCCGCCACGGTGCGCAGTTCGCCGTGGTGCACTCGACCGATCCGCTGGTCCTGGCGGCCACCGAGGCGGCGGCGCTCGACGCCGGCGTCCACCTGGTGGAGAACCTCGCCGACGACCTGCCCGCCGACCCTTCCTCGGCCGCGCCCGAACCGCCGGGCGGCGGGGCGCACTTCGTCACCGGGCGCTTCCGGGTGGTGCGCTCCCGCGGCCGCAGCGCCGCCGCCGTACGCCCGCCCGGGCGCGACCCCGGGGAACTCGTCGGCGCCTGACCGGCAGGCCGCACTCCGTCGGCCCGGCCGGGACGCCTCGGGGCGTGGTCGGGGCGGCCCGGGTACCGGTCGGGGCGGGCCGGGGACCGGTCGGCCCGTCAGGCGCCGACGAATTCCCCGGTCAGCCCGTCCAGTCCGCCCCGCGCCCCCGCACTTCGTCGAACACCAGCCAGGTCCGCGTCGAACGCACCCCGGAAACCCCCTGGATCCTCTCCAGCACGACCGAGCGCAGCGCCTCGTTGTCCGGCGCGCGCACCAGTACCAGGACGTCGAAGTCGCCCGTCACCAGGGAGACATGCTCCACGTACGGGATGTCGCGCAGCTCACGCGAGATGTCCCGCCAGGCGGCCTGCTCGGTGCTCAGGGTGACATAGGCGCTCGTGCCGAGGCCGGCCCGCTTGGGGTTCAGCTGCGCGGTGAAGCCGGTGATCACCCCCTCGGACAGCAGCCTGCCGATGCGTGTGTAGGCGTTGGCACGCGAGATGTGCACCTGCTCGGCCAGCGCGCGGACCGACTGGCGGGCGTCCTTCAGCAGCCGGGCCAGGATCTGGCGGTCGGTGTCGTCGAGCGGGACGGCAGTTCGTCCGGGCACGGGCCCCGTCGGCGAGTCCATCTCAGACACATTGCTCTCCAGAACCTGAGGATTCGGCATTTCATCTGCGGTTCACGCGAAGTCTTGAACACATATTCCCACGTCGTCACCATTCTCCTGTCAAGCGTCCAGAGAAAGCGAGCGCCCTCCATGTCCGTGAAGAGCCTCCGACAGACGGTCCAGGGCCTCCTGCCGTCCCTCACCCCGGTGCGGTTCGTGGCCGAGGACGGCACCCCCGTGGCCAAGCCCCCGGCCGGCTACCGCGAGCCCTCGGTGGAGGCCCTGCGCGAGGCATACCGGCGGATGGTCCTGGGGCGCCGCTTCGACACCCAGGCCACCGCGCTCACCAAGCAGGGGCGGCTCGCCGTCTACCCGTCCAGCCGGGGCCAGGAGGCCTGCCAGGTCGGCGCCGTGCTCGCGCTGCGCCCGGACGACTGGGTGTTCCCGACCTACCGGGACTCCGTCGCCCTGGTCACCCGTGGCATCGACCCGGTCGAGGTGCTCACCCTGCTGCGCGGCGACTGGCACTGCGGCTACGACCCCGCCGCCACCCGCGTCGCCCCCCAGTGCACCCCGCTGGCCACCCAGGTGCTGCACGCCACCGGCATGGCCGAGGCGCAGCGCCGCAAGGGCGAGGACGGCGTGGCCATGGCCCTGATCGGCGACGGTGCCACCAGCGAGGGCGACTTCCACGAGGCGCTGAACTTCGCGGCCGTCCTCCGCGCGCCGGTCGTCTTCTTCGTCCAGAACAACAAGTACGCGATCTCCGTCCCCCTGGCCCGGCAGACCGCGGCACCCGCCCTCGCCTACAAGGGCATCGGCTACGGGGTGCGCTCCGAGCAGGTCGACGGCAACGACCTGGTCGCCGTGCTCGCGGTGCTCACCGACGCCGTCGCGCACGCCCGCGCCGGGCACGGCCCCGTCCTGGTCGAGGCGCACACCTACCGCATGGACGCGCACACCAACGCCGACGACGCGACCCGCTACCGCGACGCCGAGGAGGTCGAGCGCTGGGGCGCCGCGGACCCCCTCAGCCGACTGGAGGCACACCTGCGGGCCCGTGGCGCCCTCACCGACGCCGACACGGCCGCGATACGGGAGGAGGCGGAAGCCCTGGCCGCGGACCTGCGCACCCGCATGAACACGGACACCGCCCCCGACCCGCTGGAGCTGTTCGACCACGTCTACGCCGAGCCCACCCCGCAACTGCGCGAGCAGCGCGCCCAGTTGGCGGCCGAGCTCGCCGAGACCGCCCTGACCCAGGAGGACTGACCCATGGCCGAGACCACCGAGGCCACCGGGCCCACCGAGGCCACCGGGCCCACCAAGGTCACCATGGCGCAGGCGCTCAACACCGCCCTGCGCGACGCCCTGCGCGAGGACGACCGTGTGCTCGTCTTCGGCGAGGACGTCGGCCCGCTCGGCGGCGTCTTCCGCATCACCGACGGACTGACCCGCGACTTCGGCGAGGAGAGGTGCTTCGACACCCCGCTCGCCGAGGCCGGCATCGTAGGGCTCGCCGTCGGCATGGCGATGGGCGGCTTCCGACCCGTGGTGGAGATGCAGTTCGACGCCTTCGCCTACCCGGCGTTCGAGCAGATCGCCTCCCACGTCGCCAAGCTGCGCAACCGGACCCGGGGACGGCTCTCGCTGCCGCTGGTGATCCGCGTCCCGTACGCGGGCGGCATCGGCGGTGTCGAGCACCACTGCGACTCCAGCGAGGCGTACTACGCCCACACCCCCGGCCTGAAGGTCGTCACCCCGGCCACCGCCGAGGACGCGTACTGGCTGCTGAGGGACGCCATCGCCGACCCCGACCCGGTGGTCTTCCTGGAGCCGAAGAAGCTCTACTGGTCGCGCGAGGACACCGACCTGGCGCGGCGCGGCGCGCTGCCGTTCGGGCGGGCGGCGATACGGCGGGAGGGCCGTGACGCCACGGTCGTCGCCTACGGGCCGTCGGTCCCGGTGGCCCTGGCCGCGGCCGAGGCCGCCGCGGTCGAGGGCATCGAGCTGGAGGTGGTCGACCTGCGCACGATCGTCCCCTTCGACGACGAGACGGTGACGGCCTCCGTACGGCGGACCGGGCGCTGCCTGGTCGTGCAGGAGGCTCAGGGTTTCGCCGGGGTCGGGGCGGAGATCGCCGCGCGCGTCCAGGAACGCTGCTTCCACTCGCTCGCCGCGCCCGTCCTGCGCGTGGCCGGCTTCGACATCCCCTATCCGCCGCCGAAGCTGGAGCACGCGCATCTGCCCGGCGTCGACCGGATCCTCGACGCCGTCGACCGCCTCCAGTTCGGTGACGAACCGGACACCCGGCACCTTCTGAAGGGAGCGGTCGCATGACCACCGCAACGCGTCCGGAGCAGCTGTTCCGGCTGCCCGACCTCGGCGAAGGGCTGACCGAGGCGGAGATCGTCGAGTGGAAGGTCGCCGTCGGCGACACCGTGACCGTCGACCAGGTCGTGGTCGAGGTCGAGACCGCCAAGGCCGCGGTCGAGGTGCCGGTCCCGTACGCGGGCACGGTGCTCCGGCTGCACGCGGAGGCGGGCACGGCGCTGCCGGTGGGGGAGCCGCTGATCACCGTGGGGGCGGGAGCCCCCGCCGTGGCCGACGGGGCCGTGGGCGGGCCCCGGTCCGAGGAGGCGGGTGGCGCACCGGAGCCGGTGAAGACGGCCGACGCGGCGGCGGAGCGTTACCGGGAGGAGGAACAGGCCGGATCCGGCAATGTGCTGATCGGCTACGGCACCGGCCACGGCCCGACGACCTCGCGCCGCCGCCGTCGTCGCGGTGCCGCGGCGGCGAGCCCGTCCGCGGGCGCCGCGCCTGCCGGAGCCGCCGGGAGCGCTGCCGGTGCCGCGCAGCGATCCGGAGCGGTCGACAGTGCCGTACCGGCGGGCGGCTCCGTATCCGCGTCGCACATCGCACCGGACACCTCGGCCACCGCCACCCCCACCGCCGTCACGGCGCACGCCCCCCGGGTGATCTCGCCCCTCGTGCGCAGGATGGCCCGGGACCACGGCGTCGACCTCGGCGGCTTGTCACCCTCCGGGCCGGCGGGAGTCGTCCTCAGAAGGGACGTCGAGCAGGCCGTCGCCCGGGCCGCCGGGCAGGCCGCGAGCCCGGCCCACCAGGCCGAGGCCCCCGTCCCCACACCGCAGGCGCCGACCACGGCGGCCGGTACCGAGCGCATCCCCCTGCGCGGAGTCCGCCGGGCCGTCGCCGACAAGCTCTCCCGCAGCCGGACCGAGATCCCCGACGCCACCACCTGGGTCGACGTGGACGCGACCGGGCTGCTGGAGGCCAAGAAAGCGCTGGAGTCCGCCGGTTCCGGCACGCGCATCGGTCTGCTGGCGCTGTTCGCCCGCATCTGTGTCGCCGGGCTGCGCCGCTTCCCCGAACTGAATTCCACCGTCGACACCGAGCGCCGGGAGATCCTCCGCCACGGCCAGGTGCACCTGGGCTTCGCCGCCCAGACCGAACGCGGGCTGGTCGTCCCGGTCGTCCGCGACGCCCACCTCATGACGACCGTCCAACTGGCCGCCGAAATCGCCCGGTTGACCGAGCTCGCCCGCGGCGGGAACCTGCCCCCGTCCGCGCTGACCGGAGGCACCTTCACCCTCAACAACTACGGGGTGTTCGGCGTCGACGGATCCACACCGATCATCAACCACCCGGAGGCCGCCCTGCTCGGCGTCGGCCGCCTCGTCGACAAACCATGGGTCGTGGACGGCCGGTTGACGGTCCGCAAGGTCACACAGCTCTCCTTCAGCTTCGACCACAGGGTCTGTGACGGCGGAGTGGCCGGTGGCTTCCTGCGCTTCGTGGCCGACTGCGTCGAGCGCCCGGCGATCCTGCTCGCGGACGTCTGATCCGCCGGCCTCACCCGTAGGCGCCCACCCCGGTCCATCGCCTGCTCCGGGCCTGCCGCCTCCCAGCCCCCGCGCCTCCCAGCCCCTGTCTCCCCGCCCCGCCCTGCCTCCGCCCCGTGGCGGACCGCACCCACCTACCTACCGAACGTTCGGCCAGGAGTTTCCCGATGCCCACCGATTTCTACGCCCGCCACGCGGACCTGCTCCAGCAGGCCGTGGAGCACGCCGCCGACCGCGGCTACTGGACGCCGTACCCGGAGACACCCAGCACCTCCGCCTACGGAGCCGAGGCGCCCCAGCAGGGTGAGGCCGCCTTCCGCGTCCTCCTCGGCAACCCCTTCCCCCTCGAAGGACATCCCGGCGCGGGCACCGTCCCCGCCACCGAGTTCTCGCCCTACGGCTTCCCGCTCGGCGTCAGCTACCCCTACCTCGCACCCGACGCGGCCGTCGCCACGGCCAAGGCCGCCGCCACGGCATGGCGCGCCGCGAGCCCCGACACCCGCGCCGGGGTCGCGGCCGAGATCCTGGCCCGGCTGAACGCGGCGAGCTTCGAGATCGCGCATGCCGTCCAGCACACCACCGGCCAGCCGTTCGTGATGGCCTTCCAGGCCGGCGGCCCGCACGCCCAGGACCGCGGGCTCGAAGCGGTGGCGTACGCCTGGTACGAGCAGAAGCGCCACCCGGACACCACGCGCTGGAGCAAGCCGCAGCGCCGGGGCGGCCCGCTCGCCATGGACAAGACCTACACCCCGGTCGGACGCGGCGTCGCCGTGCTGATCGCCTGCAACACCTTCCCCACCTGGAACGGCTACCCGGGCCTGTTCGCGAGCCTGGTCACCGGCAACCCGGTCGTCGTCAAGCCGCACCGGCGGGCCGTGCTGCCGCTGGCCATCACGGTGCGCATCGCCCGCGAGGTCCTGGCGGAGGCCGGATTCGACCCGGATGTGGTGCTGCTCGCCGCCCAGCGCCCCGGCGAACGCACCGCCCCCGCCCTGGCCACGCACCCCGACGTGCGCATCGTGGACTTCACCGGGTCCAGCGAGTTCGGCGACTGGCTGGAGACCAACGCCCGCCAGGCCGCCGTGCACACCGAGAAGGCCGGACTGAACACCGTCCTCGTCGACTCCACCGACGACTACGCCGGGCTGCTGCGCAACCTGGCCTTCTCGCTCGCCCTCTACAGCGGTCAGATGTGCACCACCCCGCAGAACATCCTGGTCCCGCGCGAGGGCTTCACCACCGACCAGGGGCCGCGCACGGCCGACGAGTTCGCCGGCGACCTGGGCACGGCGCTGGACAACCTGCTCGGCGACCCCGCGCGTGCCGTCGGCACCCTGGGCGCGATCGTGAACGAGGGCGTCCTGAACGGGCTGGAGGAGGCGGCGACGGTCCTCGACGGCCGTATCACGCACCCCTCCCGGAAGCTGGTGCACCCCGAGCACCCGGAAGCCGTCGTCCGCACCCCGCTGGTGGCCCGGCTGGACGCCGGGGCCGACGAGAAGACGTACACCAGGGAGTGGTTCGGACCCGTCGCGTTCGTCATCGGTACCGACTCCACCGCGCACGGCCTGCGGCTCCTGCACGGCACAGTCCGCCGCCACGGCGCGCTGACCGCCTCGGTGTACACCACCGACGCCGACGTGCTGGAGGCGACCCGCGAGGCCGCGTTGGACGCGGGCGTGCACCTGTCGGAGAACCTGACCGGCGCCGTCTTCGTCAACCAGTCCGCCGCCTTCAGCGACTTCCACGGCACCGCGGCCAACCCCGCCGCCAACGCCGCCCTCACCGACCCGGCCTTCGTCACCGGCCGCTTCTCGGTGGTCCAGTCCCGCCGCCACGCCCCCGCCGAGGAGCCCGCCCATGTCTGACGACGTCTTCCTGATCGACGGCGCGCGCACCCCCCAGGGCCGCTACGGCGGCGCACTGGCCAACGTACGTCCCGACGACCTGGCCGCCCTGGTGGTGGGTGAGGCGGTGCGCCGCGCGGGGATCCCGTCCGAGGCCGTGGACGAGGTGGTCCTGGGGGCCGCCAATCAGGCGGGCGAGGACAACCGGGACGTGGCGCGCATGGCCGTACTGCTGGCGGGGCTGCCGCACACCGTCCCCGGCTACACGGTCAACCGGCTCTGCGCCTCCGGGCTGACCGCTGTCGCGAGCGCCGCCCAGGCGATCCGCTCCGGGGAAGCGGACCTGGTGGTCGCGGGCGGGGTGGAGTCCATGACCCGCGCCCCCTGGGTGATGGCCAAACCCGGCACCCCCTGGGCCAAGCCGGGGGAGGTGCACGACACCTCACTGGGCTGGCGCTTCACCAACCCGCGCTTCGCCGCCGCCGACCGGGCCGTGCCCGCGGGGGCCGGTCCCGAGACGGTCAAGGTGACCCTCACGATGGGGGAGACGGCCGAGGAGGTCGCGGCCCTGCACGGCATCACCCGCCTCGAGTCCGACGCGTTCGCCCTGCGCAGTCACCGGCGGGCCGTGGCGGCACAGGAGGCGGGGCGCTTCGACCGCGAGATCGTGCCGGTCCCGGTGAAGGACGGCGAGGTCACCCGCGACGAGGGGCCGCGTCCCGGCACGACGCTGGAAAGGCTCGGCGCGCTGCGGACCATCTTCCGCGAGGACGGCATCGTCACCGCCGGCTCCTCCTCGCCGCTGTCGGACGGCGCCGCCGCCCTGGTGGTCGCGAGCGCCGAGGCGGTGCGGCGGTACGGGCTCACCCCGCGGGCGCGGATCGTCACCTCCGCGTCGGCCGGCGTCCAGCCCCACATCATGGGCCTCGGCCCGGTGCCCGCCACACAGAAGGCCCTGGCCCGCGTCGGCTGGCAGGCGGGCGACCTGGACGCGGTCGAGCTGAACGAGGCGTTCGCCGCCCAGGCGCTGGCCGTGACACGCCGTCTCGGGCTCGACGAGGAGCGGGTCAACGCCGACGGCGGTGCCATCGCGCTCGGCCATCCCCTCGGCTGCTCCGGTGCCCGCATCCTGCTGACACTGCTCGGCCGGCTGGAGCGCGAGGACGCCCGCCGGGGCCTGGCAACCCTGTGCGTGGGAGTCGGCCAGGGCGTCGCCATGCTCGTGGAGCGGGTGTGAGCACCGCCTACGAGACGCTGCTCGTCGAGGAGCGAGAAGACCGGGTCGTCGTCACCCTGCACCGGCCCGAGGCCCGCAACGCCATCAGCGGCCGCATGATCGCCGAGCTGCACGAGGTGTGCGCTCTGTTGGAAGCCGATCCGAAGCTGCTGCTGCTCACCGGGCACGGCGGTGTCTTCGCGGGCGGCGCCGACATCGCCGAACTGCTGCGACGGGGCCGCGACGAAGCCCTCCAGGGCATCAACAGCCGCCTGTTCGAGCGCGTGCGCCGACTCCCCATGCCCACGCTCGCGGCCGTCGACGGCTGGGCCCTGGGCGGCGGAGCCGAACTGGCGTACGCCTGCGACCTGCGCATCGCGGGTCCGGACGCCGTCTTCGGCAACCCCGAGCCGGGGCTCGGCATCCTCGCCGCGGCCGGGGCCTGCCGGTGGCTGCCCGAGCTGGTCGGCGAGTCCGTCGCCAAGCAGATGCTGCTGGCGGGGCGGAACCTCGACGCGGCCGCGGCACTGGCGGCGGGGCTGGTCATCGACGTCGTACCGGCTCAGAAGCTGCTGGACGGGGCGCACGCCCTGCTCGACCGCATGGCCCGCTCCTCCGCCACCGCGCTGCGGCTGACGAAGCTCGTCGTCGACGCACCCGGTGCCCATCCGGCCGTCGACGACCTGGCGCAGGCCGTGCTGTTCGAGGGACAGGACAAGAAGGACCGCATGACACGCTTCCTGGAGAAGAGGAGCCGGGCATGACCTCAGCACCCGCAGTCGTCGGGGTCATCGGCGGCGGCCGTATGGGCGCCGGTATCGCACAGTCCTTCGCGACGGCCGGATCGGCCGTGACCGTCGTGGAGAGCGGTGAACAGGCCGCGGCCGCGGCATTGGACCGCGTCGCCGCCGGACTGAGCCGAGCAGCCGAGCGCGGCGCACTGGGCGAGCCCGCGGAGGCGGTGCTGGCCCGGGTGACCACGGTCCCGTCCGTCGACGCCCTGCCCGCGCACGCCGACCTGGTCGTCGAGGCCGTCCCCGAGGACGCCGCGCTCAAGGCCCGGATCCTCACCGCCGCGGAGCAGGCGGTGAGCGCCGGCACGGTACTGGCCAGCAACACCAGTTCCCTGTCGGTCACCGACCTCGCCGCCGCCCTCACCCGGCCCGACCGCTTCCTGGGCATGCACTTCTTCAACCCCGTGCCAGCCTCCGAACTGGTCGAGATCGTCGTCGCACCCGGCACCGGGGCCGACACCGTCGAGGCGGCCCTCGGCTGGACCCGCTGCCTCGGCAAGAAGGACGTCGTCGTCAAGGACTCGCCCGGCTTCGCCAGCAGTCGCCTCGGCCTGGCCCTGGGCCTGGAGGCGATCCGCATGGTCGAGGAGGGCGTCGCCGAACCGGACGCCATCGACGACGCCATGCGGCTCGGCTACAAGCACCCCATGGGGCCGCTGCGCCTGACCGACCTGGTCGGGCTCGACGTACGCCTCGCCATCGCCGAGCACCTGCACGCCACGCTCGGCGAACGCTTCGCCCCGCCCCGGCTGCTGCGGGAGAAGGTCGCCCTCGGCGAGCTCGGCCGCAAGACCGGAAAGGGCTTCTACACATGGGAATGAGCGCCACGAACCGGCCTTCGGCCGACGAGACCGGGCACGGCATCGGCTACACCCTGGACGGCGGCGTCGCCGTCATCGAACTCCGAAGGCCCTCCGCGGGAAACGCCCTGGACGTGTCGTTGCGCGCCGGACTGATCGCCGCGGTACGCCGGGTGCGCCAAGACGGCGACCTCGTCCGGGCGGTGCTGGTCACCGCCGAGGGCCGGCACTTCTGCGTCGGACAGGACCTCAAGGAGCACGCACGGGCGCTGGAGAGCGCACCCGCCTCCGCCTTCGCCATCGTCCGGGACGAGTACAACCCGCTCGTCGAGGAACTGCGCACGCTGCCGCAGCCCGTGGTCGCGGCCGTCGAGGGTGCCTGCGTCGGAGCGGGACTGGGGCTCGCGCTCTGTGCCGACCTACGGGTCGCCGGAGCCGGCGCCCGCTTCGCGACCGCATTCACCGGGATCGGCCTGGCCGCCGACAGCGGTCTGAGCGGGGCCCTGGCGCAGGCGGTCGGTCCGTCGCGGGCCGCCGCCCTGATGCTGCTAGGCGACCGCTTCGACGCGGAAGCGGCGCAGCGGTGGGGCCTGGTCCACAGCGTCGTGCCGGACGGCGGCGCCGCTGCGGAGGGCCTGGCTCTGGCCAAGCGCCTCGCCGCCGGTCCCACCGCCGCGTACGCCGAGGTCAAGGCGCTCCTCCGGGCCGACGGAGCGCCCTTGCCCGTCGTCCTGGAACGCGAAGCGGCGGCCCAGGAACGACTGGGCTCCACCGAGGACCACCGGGCTGCCGTACGGGCCTTCCTCGAAGGCCGGCAGCCGTCCTTCGCCGGACGCTGACCCGACTGCGGCACCTGCCGTAGCACGGAGAACTCAACCATGACGCAGGCCGAACGAATGTTCGGTAGGGAAGGTAGGGGAGATGTCCGCGACATACGCCGACGCGTCGGCGGGCCGCGCAGAACCGGAGCTCCAGGAGCATTTCGAGGCGACGATCGCGCGGGACCAGCGGATCGAGCCGCGTGACTGGATGCCGGAGGGGTATCGCCGGACCTTGGTGCGGCAGATCGCGCAGCACGCGCATTCGGAGATCATCGGCATGCAGCCGGAGGGGGAGTGGATCACGCGTGCGCCGTCGTTGCGCCGTAAGGCGATTCTGTTCGCCAAGGTGCAGGACGAGGCGGGGCATGGGCTGTATCTGTACTCGGCTGCGGAGACGCTGGGTGCGGACCGTGCGGATCTCACGCGGCGGCTGATCGAGGGGCGCCAGAAGTACTCGTCGATCTTCAACTACCCGACCCTGAGCTTCGCCGACGTCGGGGTGATCGGCTGGTTCGTGGACGGGGCCGCGATCTGCAACCAGGTGCCGCTGTGCCGCAGTTCCTACGGGCCGTATGCGCGGGCGATGGTGCGGATCTGCAAGGAGGAGTCGTTCCATCAGCGGCAGGGCTATGAGCTGTTGCTGACGATGATGCGTGGCACCGGCGAGCAGCGGGCGATGGTGCAGGACGCGGTGGACCGCTGGTGGTGGCCGTCGCTGATGATGTTCGGTCCGCCCGATGACGCCTCGCCGAACTCTGCGCAGTCGATGGCGTGGAAGATCAAGCGGCACTCCAACGACGAGTTGCGGCAGCGGTTCGTCGACATGACGGTCCCGCAGGCGGAGAAGCTCGGCGTCGCCCTGCCCGACTCCGAGTTGCGCTGGAACGCCGAGCGCGGCCACCACGACTTCGGCACCCCCGACTGGGACGAGTTGACCAGAGTGATCTCCGGCGACGGGCCCCGCAACGCCGAGCGCGTCGCCCGGCGCCGGGCTGCCCATGAGGAGGGCGCCTGGGTCAGGGAGGCGGCCACCGCCCACGCCGCCAAGCAGGCGGCCCGTACGCAGAAGGGAGCGGTGGCATGACCACCGAGAAGAACGACTGGCCGCTGTACGAGGTGTTCGTGCGGGGCAAGCGCGGTCTGAACCATGTCCATGTGGGCTCGTTGCACGCCGCCGACAACCAGATGGCGCTCACGCACGCCCGTGACCTGTACACCCGCCGTAACGAGGGCGTGTCGATCTGGGTCGTGCGCAGCGAGTACATCGCCGCCTCCACCCGTGACGAGAAGGACCCCTTCTTCGAGCCGAGCGCCGACAAGGTGTACCGCCATCCCACGTTCTACGACATCCCCGACGACGTCCCGCACATCTGAGGAGCAGGGTATGAGTGACGACCACGTCTACCTGACCCTGGCCGAGGGGCACGAGGACGACACCCGCTGGGCGTACGGCACCGGCTTCGAGGACCCCCTGCACGGTGTGGACACCGCGGTGCCCGACGGCGTCGACAGCGGCGAACTGGCCGCCGTCTGTGTCGCGTTGGCCGACGATGCCCTGGTCAGTGCCCAGCGGCTCGCCGAATGGACCACCCGCGCGCCCGAGCTGGAGGAGGAGGTGGCCCTGGCGAACATCGGGCTCGACCTGCTCGGCCAGGCCCGTCTGCTGTACTCCCGTGCCGGGCAGGTCGACGGCAGCGGACGCGGCGAGGACGCCTACGCCTACTTCCGCGACCCCGACGACTTCCGCAACGTACGCCTCGCCGAACTCCCCTGCGGAGACTTCGCGTTCTCGATCGCCCGACTGCTGGTCCTGTCCACCTGGAGGCTCGCGCACTTCGAGCGGCTGGCCACGCACCCGGACCCGGTCCTCGCGGCGATCGCCGCCAAGGGCGTCAAGGAGCTGAGCTACCACCGGCAGTACGCCGCCGAATGGGCCGTACGGCTGGGCGACGGCACCGCCGAGTCGCGTCACCGGATGCGGGACGCGCTGGAGCAGGTCGCGCCGTACATGGAAGAGCTGTTCACCGCGTATGACGTCCGGGACGAAGTCGGAGCGGTGCTGAAGCAGGTCACGGAGGCGGCCGGACTGCCGATGCCGGTCTACCGGCCGCTGTCCGGCGCCGGCCGCGACGGCAAGCACGGCGCGCACCTCGCCCCGCTGCTGGCCGAGTTGCAGAGCGTGGCCCGTGCCCACCCGGACGCGACATGGTGACCGTACCGACGGATGTGCGCCGTGCCCGTCGCATCGCCGCGTCCGTGCCGGATCCCGAGCTGCCCATGCTGACCCTGGCCGACCTCGGCGTGCTGCGGGGCGTCGAGGCCGGTGAGGACGGGACCGTCGTCGTCAGCCTCACCCCGACCTACTCCGGCTGTCCGGCCATGGCCGAGATGCGCGCCGACGTGGCCGCGCGCCTCACAGCCGCCGGATACGCGGTCCGGGTGCGCACGGTGCTCGACCCGCCCTGGACCACCGACTGGATCACACCGAGCGGCCGCCGCACCCTCGCCGAGCACGGCATCGCGCCCCCCGGGCCGGCGCCGCGACCCTCCTCCGGCCCGGTGCCGCTGACGCTGTCACCCATCCGCCCCGCAGTGCCGTGCCCTTGGTGCGGCTCGGCCGACACGCAGGAGACCTCCCGCTTCGGCGCCACTTCCTGCAAGGCGCTGTGGCGCTGCCGCGCCTGCCGCGAACCCTTCGAGTACGTCAAGGAGATCTGATGGAGGACCTGCTGCCACCCGGCACCTCCGCCGCCGTGCCCGTGCGGCGACGTCGCCCGGCCTTCCACCCCCTGCGCGTGGCCGCCGTGCAGCGGCTGTGCGAGGACGCGGTCGCGATCGGCTTCGACATCCCGGACGACCTGGCGGAGGAGTTCACCTTCGCCCCGGGCCAGTCGCTCACCCTGCGCCGCGAGGTCGACGGGCGGGACGAGCGTCGCTCCTACTCGATCTGTTCGCCGGTGGGCGCACGACCGCGCATCGGGGTGCGCGAAGTGCCCGGCGGGCTGTTCTCCTCCTGGCTGGTCCACGACGTACGGCCCGGCGACACCCTGGAGGTGATGGCCCCGACCGGTGCCTTCACCCCCGAACTCACCGCGCCCGGCCACCACGTCCTCGTCGCGGCGGGGTCCGGCATCACCCCCATGCTCTCCATCGCCGAGTCGGTTCTCGCCGCCGACGACCGCTCGCGGGTCACGCTGTTCTACGGCAACCGCCGCACCGGATCGGTCATGTTCGCCGACGAACTCGCCGACCTCAAGGACCTGTACCCGGCGCGCTTCCAGCTCGCCCACGTCCTCTCCCGCGAACCCCGCGAGGCCGAGGTGCTCTCCGGCCGCCTGGACACCGACCGCCTCTGCGCCCTCATCGGCGGCCTCGTCGACGTCACCGCGGCGGACCACTGGTGGCTGTGCGGGCCCCACGGCATGGTCCGCGACGCGCAACGGGTCCTGGCCGACCTGAGGGTGCCCGACACCCGTATCCACCAGGAGCTGTTCCACGCGGACGACGCGCCGGTACGGCAGACGCGGCGGCACGAGGAAGCCGTCGCCGAGGGCCCCGTCAGCCTGGTCACGGTCACGCTCGACGGCCGGTCCACCACCGCCGCGCTGCCCCGCGCGGCCACGCTGCTGGACGGTGCCCAGCGGACGCGCCCGGACCTGCCCTTCGCCTGCAAGGGCGGTGTGTGCGGCACCTGCCGCGCCCTGGTCACCGAAGGGGAGGCCGACATGCGCCGCAACTTCGCCCTCGAAGCCGCCGAGGTCGAGGCCGGCTATGTGCTGACCTGCCAGACCTTCCCCGTCTCCGAGACGCTGACCGTCGACTTCGACAGCTGAGGAAGCCCATGTCCGTGCGTCTGGAAGTCGCCGACGGTGTCGGCACGATCCGCCTCGACCGCCCGCCGATGAACGCCCTCGACATCGCCACCCAGGACCGGCTCGGCGAGCTCGCCGCGGAGGTGACCGAGCGGGACGACGTCCGGGCGGTGATCCTTCACGGCGGCGAGAAGGTGTTCGCGGCCGGCGCGGACATCAAGGAGATGGAGCTCCTCGACCACGCGGCCATGGTCAGGCGCTCGCGGCCGCTCCAGGATGCCTTCACCGCTGTCGCTCGCATACCCAAGCCGGTCGTCGCCGCGATCACCGGTTACGCACTCGGCGGCGGCTGCGAACTGGCCCTCTGCGCCGACTATCGGATCGCCGCCGACCATGCCAGGCTCGGCCAGCCCGAGATCCTGCTCGGACTGATCCCCGGCGCGGGCGGTACCCAGCGCCTGTCCCGGCTCGTGGGCCCCTCCAAGGCCAAGGACCTCATCTTCACCGGCCGGACGGTCAAGGCTGACGAGGCCGTTCGGATCGGCCTGGTGGACCTCGTGGTTCCGGCCGCCGAGGTGTACGCGCACGCGCGGGACTGGGCCGCCCGGCTGGCCAAGGGCCCCGCACTCGCGCTGCGGGCCGCCAAGGAGTCGATCGACCGGGGCCTGGAGACCGACCTCGACACCGGTCTCAGCATCGAGCGCAACTGGTTCGCGGGCCTGTTCGCGACGGAGGACCGCGAGCGGGGGATGCGCAGCTTCGTCGAGGAGGGCCCTGGCAGGGCGACGTTTCTCTGACTGAATGCGGCTCGGAACGGTCGGTCGCGCCGGCCGGCCTGGTAACCCCCGGCCGGCATCACGGGTCGTCCCGCCGGCCGGGCGGGGGTTACCGGGCCGGCCGGCATCCGGCAGGCTTGTCCGCCGGTCGCGTTCTGCCGTCGGAGCGCCGTTCCGAGAGGCGATCTTGACTAGGGTGGAGCCCCATGTCGACCACAACGCCCGAGCAGCCGCCCCTCGTCGATCCCGCCGAACTCGTCGCGGACCCCTACGCGGTGTACACGCGGCTGCGGGAGGCCGGGCCGGTGCACCGGATCGCCGGGACGGACGGGCTTCCCGCCTGGCTGGTCACGCGGTACGACGACGTGCGCCAGGCCCTCGCCGACCCCCGGCTCTCCCTCGACAAGCGCAACGCGACCCCCGGCGGCTACCACGGGCTCGCACTTCCGCCGGCGCTGGACGCGAACCTGCTGAACATGGACCCGCCGGACCACACCCGCATCCGGCGCCTGGTGTCCCAGGCGTTCACCCCGCGCCGTGTCGCCGGCCTGCGCGACCCCATCAGGCGGACCGCCGACGCGCTGCTCGACGCCGTCGAACCGCACGGGCGGGCCGACCTCATCGCCTCGTACGCCGCACCCCTGCCGATCAGCGTGATCTGCGACCTGCTCGGCGTGGCCCCGCACGACCGGCACGACTTCCGGTCCTGGACCGACACCCTGATCGCCCCGGACCCGACACGACCGGAACGCGCGAAGGAGGCCGTCCGCGACATGCTGGGCTTCTTCACCCTGCTCATCGCGGGCAAGCGCGCCGAGCCGTCCGACGACCTGCTCTCCGCGCTGATCGCCGTACGCGACGACGAGGACCGGCTCAGCGAGGACGAACTCATGTCCCTCGCCTTCCTGATCCTGTTCGCGGGATACGAGAACACGGTCCACCTCATCGGCAACTCCACCCTGGCCCTGCTCCGCCACCCCGGGCAACTGCGCGCCGTGCGTGCCGACCCCGGCCGACTGAGCGGCGCGATCGAGGAGTTGGCCCGCTACGACGGTCCCGTGCCCCTGGCCATCCGGCGCTTCCCCGTCGAGGACGTCACCATCGGCGGGGTGGTCGTCCCGGCCGGTGAGACCGTCCTGCTGTCCCTGGCCGCCGCGCACCGGGACCCGCACCGCTTCACCGACCCCGACCGGCTCGACATCGGCCGCGACGCCACCGGGCATCTCGCCCTCGGCCACGGCATCCACTACTGCCTCGGCGCGCCGCTGGCCCGGATGGAGACCGAGATCGCCCTCGCCGCGCTCCTCGACCGGTTCCCCGGTCTGGCCCTCGACATCGCCCCGGACGAGGTGCGTTGGCGGCCGTCCATGCGGGCCCGCGGTCTGCTCGAACTGCCGGTGCGGTTCTGAAGGGGGCGCCGGACGCCCTCCTTCGTGCGGACGCGATGACGCTCGACGACCGGCTGAATCCGGCCGAAGGGGGACCCTTGCCAGCCGCTATTTAGGTTAGGCTAACCTTCGCATGTGGGATCTGGTGAGGAAGCAGCCGACACCCCGAGGCTACGCGGGCATGCCCTGTCGGCCACGGGCGTGACCGTGTCGTACGACGGCGTCGATGTCGTGCACGACGTCGCGATCGCGCTCCGGCCCGGCGAGGTGACCGCACTGGTAGGTCCCAACGGCAGCGGCAAGTCGACGCTGCTACGGACCGTCGCCCGGCTGCAACGGCCGCGCCACGCCGCACTCCGGATCGACGCCGACACCGACGGACTCGCCCTGACCTCCCGTGAGTTCGCGCGACACGTCGCCCTGCTGACCCAGGGCCGGCCCACGCCCAGCGGACTGACCGTGCGTGACGTCGTCGAGTTCGGCCGGTACCCGTACCGGGGCCGCTTCGGCCGCAGGGATCCCGACGCGACGGCCGCCGTCGACCGGGCTCTCGCGCTGACCGGCGTTGCGGACCTTGCCGAGCGCGGCGCCGACCATCTGTCGGGCGGGCAGTTGCAGCGGGTGTGGCTCGCCAGTTGTCTCGCCCAGGAGACCGGCGTGCTCCTGCTGGACGAGCCGACCACCTATCTCGACCTGCGCTACCAGGTCGAACTCCTCGACCTCGTCCGCGACCTGGCGGACGACCACGGCATCGCCGTCGGCGTCGTCCTGCACGACCTCGACCAGGCGGCGGCCGTCGCCGACCGGATCACCCTGCTCGAAGCGGGCCGGATCGTCGCCGAGGGCCGCCCCGAGGACGTCCTGACGCCGGAACGGCTGACCGCCGTCTACGGCATCCGCATCGATGTCGACACCGACCCCCTCACCGGCCGGCTGCGCACCCGCCCGGTCGGTCGTCACCACACCCGCACCACCCGAAGCGAAAGGCTCCGCACCACCTCATGAGACGTCTCCTGCTCCCCGCGGCCACCGTCGTCGCGGCCCTCACCCTCGCCGCCTGCGGTACCACCGAGCCCGCCGCCGACAGCACCGAGAAGACCTCCGAGGCCATCACCCTCACCGACTCCACCGGCAAGAAGGTCGAACTCGACGGCCCGGCCACCAAGGTCGTCGCCACCGAGTGGAACGAGGTCGAATTCCTCCTGACCCTCGGCGTGGACCCCGTCGGCGTCGCGGACGTCAAGGGCTACCGGACCTGGGACCAGGCCGTGCCGCTGAAGAACGAGCCGAAGGACATCGGCACGCGCGGCGAGCCGAGCATGGACACCATCGCCTCCCTCGAGCCCGACCTGATCGTGGCCTCCTCCGACCTGGCGCCCGCCGCCGTCAAGCAACTGCGCGAGATCGCCCCGGTGCTGGGGATCCAGTCCGCGGACGCCTCCGACCAGATCGGGCAGATGCTGGACAACCTCGACCTCATCGCCAAGGCGACCGGGACCACCGACAAGGCCGAGAGCGCCCGGAAGAGCTTCGAGGCCAAGGTCGCCGAGGGCAGGAAGGCCCTGGCCGACGCCGGTCTCGACGGCACGGACATCGCCTTCGCCGACGGCTACGTCGCCTCCAACCAGGTCTCCCTGCGCCCCTACACCAGCGGTTCGCTGATCGGCGCCGTCAACGAGAGGCTCGGTCTGAAGAACGCCTGGAAGGTGAAGGGCGACGCCGACTACGGGCTCGGCACCACCGACGTCGAGGGTCTGACCGGCCTGCCGAAGGACGTCCAGTTCGCCTACATAGGCAACGACGAGGACGAGACCAGCAACCCCTTCAGCAACGAACTGGCGAAGAACGCGGTGTGGAAGTCCCTCGCGTTCGTGAAGTCCGGCGATGTGCACCGACTGCCCGACGGCATCTGGATGTTCGGCGGCCCGGGGTCGATGGAGGCGTACATCGACGCCCTCGTGGACGCGCTGACGAAGTAGCAGGGACGCAGCAGCAACGACACACAGCAGTACTGACACGCATGCAGTACTGACACAGCAGAAGAGACGAAGCAGAAGCACGGAGCCATGGCCGTCACCGCGACTTCCCCCGCCCCCCGTCCGTCGACAGCGGCGACCCGGACGGGTGCGGCCGCGGTGACGGCCGCGCTCGTCCTCCTGGTCGCCGCCCTCGCCGTCGTCGACCTCACCCAGGGCACGGCCGCCGTCGGGCCGGGCGAGGTGCTCAAGGCCCTGACCGGCCGCGCCGACCCCGGCGACGCGTCCGTCGTGATCGCCTCCCGGCTGCCCCGGATGGCCGCCGGGATCCTCGTCGGCGTCCTGCTCGGTGTCGCCGGGGCAGTGCTGCAGGCCGTCAGCCGCAATGTGCTCGCCTCGCCCGACACCCTCGCCGTGAACGCCGGTGCCTACCTGGCGCTCGGCATCGTTGGCGTCACCGGTGTGTCGCTGCCCCTGCTCGCCTCCTCCGGCGTCGCGTTCGTGGGCGGGCTGCTGGCCGCGGCCGTCGTGCTCTCCCTCTCCGGCCTCGGCACGGGCACCGTACGGCTCGTGCTCGCGGGCACCGCCCTGATGCTGGGCCTGAACTCCCTCACCGAGGGACTGCTGCTGCTGTTCCCGCAGCAGACCGAGGGCCTCTACCAGTGGAACCAGGGCAGCATCGGCCAGAACGGCTTCGACGGTGTCCTGCAGATGCTGCCGGTCGCCGCGATCGGGCTCGTCGGCCTGCTGCTGACGGCCCGTCGGGTCGACGCGCTCGCCCTCGGCGACGACGCCGCGCGCGGGCTCGGCGTCCCGGTCCGCGCCACGCGGGTGACGGTCGTCGTCCTGGCGACCCTGCTGTCTGCGGCGGCCGTCACCCTCGCCGGGCCCATCGGCTTCGTCGGCCTGTGCGCACCGGCACTGGTGCGTCCCCTCGCCCGCCGCTTCCGGGGCTTCGCCCGCTCCCGGGGCTCCCTGCCCGCGGCCGGTCTGGTCGGGGCCGCGCTGGTCGTCGGGTCAGACGTCCTGCTCCGCGCCCTCGTCCCCGCCGACACGGCGGTCGCCGTACCCACCGGCGTCGTCACCAGCCTGATCGGCGCCGTGTTCCTGGTGGTCATGGCGCTCAGGCTGCGCGACACCTCCGGAGCCGAGGCGCCCGACCGAATGCGCATCCCCAGCCGAACGGCGTTCCTGGTCATCGTGGGCGTCCTCGCGGCTGTGACGGTGGGCGTCATCGTCGCCGGCGTCCTGCTGGGCGACAGCACCCTCCTGCTCGGAGACGTCGCGAACTGGGTGCGGGGACGGGCGGGCCGAACGGTGTCCTTCGTGCTGGACACCCGGGTGCCGCGCGTTCTCGCGGCCCTCTGCGCGGGCGCGGCGCTCGCCCTGGCCGGCACGCTGGTGCAGGCTGTGACCCGCAACCCGCTCGCGGAGCCGGCGATCCTGGGCGTCTCCGGCGGGGCCGCGCTCGGCGCCGTCCTGCTCGTCACCACCGTGCCCGTCGTCGGGGGCTGGGGCATCGCGGGCGCCGCGTTCACGGGCGCCGCCCTCGCCTCGGCGCTCGTCTTCGGGCTCGCCGCCCGGGGCGGCTACCAGCAGAACCGGCTGGTCCTCGTCGGCATCGGCGTGGCCGCCGCCACCACGGCACTGATCAGCCTGCTCATCGTGCTCACCGACCCCTTCAACGCCACCAAGGCGCTGACCTGGCTGTCCGGTTCGACGTACGGCCGGACCATGCCGGATGTGCTGCCCGTCGCGTGTGTGGTGGCGGTGGGGCTCGTCGTCGCGGTCGCCCGCCGTACCGAACTGGACCTGGTCTCCCTGGACGAGCACACCCCCCGCCTGCTGGGGCTGCCGCTGTCCCGGGCCAGACTCGGGTTCCTGACGGTGGCCGTCCTGCTCAGCGCGACCGCCGTCGCCTCCGCCGGCACCATCGGTTTCGTGGGTCTCGTCGCACCGCACGCGGCGCGGGCCCTGGTGGGCCGACGGCACGTGCGGGTGGTCCCGGTCGCCGTCCTCCTCGGGGCCACCCTCGTCTGCACGGCGGACCTCCTCGGCCGCACGGTGATCGCCCCCGCCCAGCTGGGCGCCGGCCTCATGACCGCCGTGATCGGCACGCCGTACTTCCTCCACCTGCTGATCCGGACCCGACGCTAGCCCCCACGGCCGTCGCCGGGGTCGTGGGCCGGTCGACGTCCGAGGGCGCGCGGCAGCCGGCGCTCGGGGTTGCGGGTGGGTCGTCGTCCGGGGATGTGGGGCAGCCGTCGCTCGGACGTGCGGGTCGGCCGTCTGGGGAGGTGCCGGGCGGCCGTCGCCCGGAGTTGCGGGCCCGGTCGTTGTCCGGGGCCCGCAGCAGCCGGCGCTCGGGGTTGCGGGTCGGTTGTCGTCCGGAGGCGCGGGGGAGCCGGTGCCCCGAGTTGCGGGCCGGTCGTCGTCCGGGGGTGCGGGGCAGCCGGCGCCTGGAGGTGCGGGACGGTCGATGTCTGGGGGCGCGCGGCAGCGTCGTTCGGACGTTTGGATCGGTCGTCGTCGGGAGGCGCGGGGCTGCCGTCGCTCCGAGTCGTGGGGCGGTCGTCGCTCGGACGTGCGGGTCGGTCGTCGTCCAAAGGTGGCGCTCTGCTCGGTCATGCCGTGCTTAATCGATCGCGGGGACCGATCCCGCCCGGCACAATCGGCGCATGCCGACCACCGCGGAGCAACTGCTGTCCGCCCTCGAACCGTTGCCGTTCCCCGCACGTCTCACCCTGACGGCACGGACCGCCCGGCGGCTCGCGGACGAGGGGACGCTCGCCCCGTTCCTGACCGACCTGGACGGACGCGGGCCCTACGCACGGCGGCTCGCGGCGCTGGCGGCTCTCGTCGGACGGGACGTGGAGTTCCTCTCGGAGCGGCTCGCGGACCCGGACCCGGTGGTCGCCGGGTACGCGCGGCGCGCCGCACGCGACCTGCCCGTACCGGACCGGGCGGTGGAGGCGGCGTACGACGACGCACCGGCCGTGCTGCGGCAGCGGCTCGCCCGTCTGCTCGCCGCCGGAGGCCGCACCGCGCTCGCCGAGCGGATGGTGGCGCGGCTGCGCGCCGACTGGGGCGACGCCGAGGCCGCGCGCCTGCTGCTGGCCTGCTCCACCCCGTTCGTGGCACGGGAGTTGCCCGGACTCGCCCACGCCGTCGACGGCTGGACCCGGCTCGCGTCCCGGCATCCCGACCCGGTGCTCGACCACGCCGAGCGGACCCTGGCCGACCGGGCAGGCGGGCAGCAGCGGGACGACTGGTGGGCGCTGCACGCCACCACGGTCGCCGCGCTCGCGCCCCTGCGCCCCGAGCGGGTGCTGACCCTGCTGGAACGGTACGGCCCCGTTGGCCTGCCGCCCGCGCTGAGCCGCGCACTCGCGCCCTTGGCCACCACCGACGTCGAACGCGTCATCCGCTGGCTCACCTCCCCCGACCGCGGGCGACAGGGCCATGAGCGGGTGCCGCCGCCCGGAGTGCTGCGCGCGCTCCTGCGGGCCGAGCCTGCGTCGCTCACCGCGTTGGGCCGGCACTGGCTGCGGCGCGGCCCGTACTTCGCCGCACTGGTCAGGGCCATGGCCCCCGGCCGACGCCCCGCCTTCGTGGACGCGGTCGGCAGCGGGACTGGCCAGGACCCCGCCCAGGCCGTCCTCGAACTGCTGCCGCGCGAGCGCCGCTGGGCGGAAGTGCGGCGCGAGGCGGCCGCGTTCGACGGCACGGGCTACTGGTGGGACGACCTGGACATCCTCGCCCAAGGCCCGCTCGACGAGGCGCGCTCCGCACTGCTGGCCGCGATCGGGCGGTCCCACGCCGACGACCGTGCCGCCGTCTGGCCGCTGTACGTGGCCTGCGCCGCCCGGGACGGCGGCCGTGCCGCTGTCACCGAAGTGCTGACGGCGGCGGGACGGCGGTTGCGCAACGAGCGGGACACCGTGCGCGCCGCGGCGCTCGGCGCGTTCGCCGCAGCGCATCCGCGTGTCTTCGCCCCGGCCGACGTACCGCTGCTCGACGCGATCGCCACCGACGCCCTGGAGGCCCGGGACACGTCGTCCGCCACCCTGACGGCCCTGCGCACGCTGGCGATTCGCCTGCTCGTTGAACATGCGGGGGCCGGGGCCGGGGCCGCCACGGGTGACGTGCCGGGCGACCGTGGCGAGGCGGTCAGCGATGCCGGCACCGGCCTGCGGGAGTGGGCGCTTCGCACGCTCGTGCGTATCACGGAGCGGGTCGGGGTGCCCGACTTCGGACCGCTCCATCGGGAGCTGCGCAGGGGACAGGAGCAGCACCTCCTCGACGCCCTGCGCCCCTCGCTCGACGCCGGGGCCGGACGGGCCGACTTCCGGCTGCTGCTGGGACTCGCCGCCGCGCTGGGACCGCGCGCCCGACGGCTGCCCGAACTCCAGGACCGGCTGGCCACGGCGGTGGAACGCGGCGACGACGAGACCTTCGAGGCGGCCGCACGACTGTGGCTGGCCGCACCGGCGACCCGCGACGAACGGGCCGCCCGCATCGTCGCCCGCGAACCGTCGGCGGTCGTCCTCCCTCCCGTACGACACGTGCTGTCCCGGCGGCGCACGGACCTGCTGGACGCACTGCTGGCCGACGCCCCGCCCCATGGCCGTTTCCTGGTGGACGGCGCCCGGCGCCCGCTGCCGGACCTCGCCGACAGCGACCGCTGGCTGCCACGCCAGCAGCGGGCGGCGGTCCGGCTGGCCGGAGAGGCGATCGCGGACCGCACGCTCCCGCTCGACGACCGGGCCGCCCTGATCCGGGCCGCCGCGCCGGTGCCCGAGTTCGGGCGTGCCCTGGCGTTCGCGCACGAGGACGACCCCGACGTGGTCGTCGCCGAGGCCGCGCTCGGAGCCCTGCCCCGTACCGACCGGCCGCACGACGCCCTGCCGACGCTGCTGGACCGGGCCGACGGCGACCGGGCCAGGGTGGCCGTGTACGCGGCGGCCCGCGCCGCCCGCTTCGCCGCCCCGTCCCAACTCGCCCACGCGCTGGGCCCGTTGCTCACCGGCGAGCGGCCCGCGAAGGTCACCTCCCGCAAGGAGGCCGTACGGCTCGCAGCCCGCTTCCTGCCGCCCCGGAGCGCGGTCCCCCTGCTGGCGAGCACCTTCCACGCCCCCGACCGGCACCCGGACGTACGGGCCGCCGTCGTCCGCGCCCTGCCCCCGCTGCTCGGTGAGCCGCAGGCCCGGGCCCTGATCGAGGACGCGGCACGCGACGACACCGCTCCCGTGCACGAAGCCCTACTGGCCGTCACCCCCTGGGAGTTGGCCGAACCACACCGTCGCACGTACGCCGCCGTCGTCTGCTCGGCCTACGACACGTCCCTCGCGCTCACGGAAGGCTTCGCCGGCCACGCCATGCTTCACGCGATGGGCGTGTGGTGCCGCTATTCGCCCGAGCTCGCCCGCTGTATCTCCGGAACGGCCGGCGACCTCGACGACCGGGCGCGCTGGAGCTTCGCGGCGTGGGCGCTGCGTGATCTGGCCGCCTCCGAACTGCCCCACCCCGTGGGCGGTGTCGCGCCCGGCAGTGTGTTCCACAGCGCGGTGGCCGAACTGTTGGCGGCGACGCACACCCCGGAGGGCGGCTGCGACGCGCTGGAGAACCGTGACGTGCCGGCGCTGCAGCGACTGCGGCATCTGACGTCGTTCTCCTACGCCGCAGGCGTCCGCGCCGAGTTGCTGGAGACGGTCGCGGAGCAACTGGCGGGTGAACCACTGCTCGCGCCGGAACGCCTCGAGCTGCGGGGCCTGTTGGTCGGACTCACCACGGAGCCGACCGAACTCCTCGAACGACTGCGGGACCTCGCGGCGGAGTTCGAGGACGTCGGGGTGAGCGTCGCGATCCAGACCTCCGAACGGCTGCGCCTGGCCTCGGCGCATCGCGTCCCGGGGTGCGTCGAGGCCCTGCTGGCCGCCGCCGACGGGTTCGCCCGCGACGGCCGCACCGCGCCCGGTCTGCTGGCGGTCGGCCTGGTGCGGGGGACGGGTCTGTCCCTCGGCTGGACCGAGGAGTGGCGCGCCCTGTTGCGCCTGCTGCGCTGCCACGCGGACCCCGACGTGCGCCATCAGGCGTACCGGACCACGACGCACAGCGAATGACGCGCCCGGACGGCCAGCGGCCCGCCGACGACGGCGGCCGCTGGCTTCTCACCGACGACGTCGACGACTTCCTCGCCCGAGCCGGAGGCTTCCTGCGCTCGCGCCCCGTCCCGCACACCGTGCACCTGACGGTCACCGAGACACTGCGTACGTCCGGGCCGCACGCGTACGGCGCCGAGGCCCCGGTGCTGGGGCGGCTGGAGTGGGCGGGCGAGGTCCGCGCCACCTTCTTCCGCACCCCGCCCCACCGTCTGAGCCTCACCCCGCTCACTCCCGACCAGGCCGACGCCCTCGCCGCCCACCTGGCCGGGCTCGGCCACCGCCTCCCGGGGGTGAGCGCGGACCGCGATACTGCCTCAGCCTTCGCCCGCGCGTGGCACCGGCGCACCGGGGCGGTCCCGACACGGTGCGCACGTCATCGCCTGTACCGTCTTGGCACGCTCACCCCACCGCGGCCGCTGCCGCCGGGCCGGAGCCGGGTGGCCGGGCCCCAGGACCGGGAGCGACTCGTGCGGTGGTACCACGAGTTCGCCGCCGATGTCGGCGAGGCGCCCTCCGAGGCCGCCGCCGCCCGCTTCGCCCGCGGGCGTGTCACCCTGTGGGAGAACCCGGACGGCACCCCCGTCTCCCTGGCCGGGGTCACCCCGGTGATCGCCGGGCAGGTGCGGGTGACCACCGTCCACACCCCGGCCCACCTGCGCGGCCGCGGATACGCGGGTGCCGTGACCGCCGAGGCGAGCCGCGCCGCGACGGCCGCCGGCGCCCGGCAGGTCCTGCTGTTCACCAACCTCGACAACGCCACGAGCAACGCGCTCTACCTGCGCCTCGGTTATGTCCCGGTCGGTGACTTCGCCGGGTACGACTTCTCGCCGGAACCGCTGTGACGAGGAACCCCCGGGAGCCGTTGGCCCGGCCCCGGGGCGGGCGCCGTCGGTTTGCGGAGCAGCAGGAGGGCCGCGTCGTCGTGCAGGCGGCCGCCCACGTGTTTCAGCAGTTCGTCGTGCAGGGCCGTGAGAGTGTGGGCCGGCTCCTCGGAGAGATGGTGTGCCAGTCGCTCCGTGAGCGGGTAGAACTCGCGGTCGCGGTCCCGGGCCTCCGTGACCCCGTCGGTGTGGAGCAGCAGCTGGTCACCGTCGGCGAAGGGCAGTGCCTGCAGCGCGGGGGTCTCGCCCGTGAGGGCGCGCAGCCCGAGGGGCGGCGCCGGTAGGGCCGGCTCCACGGGGACCACGTCGCCGCCGCGCACCAGCAGCGGCGGCGCGTGCCCGCAGTTGACCAGCTCCAGCCGATCCGGCTCGGGGTGCCCGGCGACCACGGCGGTGACGAAGTCGTCGCAGCGCAGATTGCGGGCCAGGCTCCGCTCGATCCGGTCGACCACCGCGAGCAGGTCGGGCTCCTCGTACGCCGCCTCCCGGAACACCCCGACCACCAGGGCGGCGACCCCCACCGCGGGCAGCCCCTTGCCGCGCACATCGCCCACGATCAGCCGCACCCCGTAGGGGGTGGGCACGAGCGCGTACAGATCCCCGCCGATACGGGCCTCGGCGGCGGCCGCGCTGTACCGGACGGCCACCTGGAACGGGCCGACGACCGCCGGCACCGGCTGCAGCAGTGCGTGCTGGGCGGCCTCGGCGACCGAGCGCACGGCCGCCAGGACCCGCTCGCGGCGCCCGCGCAGCGCACCGGCCAGCCCGCTCGCCAGGGTGACGGCCGCCAGCGCGGACAGCACCGCGGCCAGCTCGTGTCCCGGCGCGCCGTCCCGGAGGCCGAGCATCGTGCCCAGCACCCCGGCGAGCAGCCCGACACAGAGGACGCCGCCCGGCCCGCTGGTGGTCGCGGCCAGCGCCGGCCCTGCCGCGAGCAGCGGCAGCCAGGTGTGCCCGGCCCCGCCGAACAGACCGACGACCACGATGACGGACACGATCAGCACGAGCACGACGGGCAGCACGGGCGTACCGGAGGCGAGCTGCGCGGCGACCCGGTTCCGGGCCGCCGCGCCCGGGGCTGCCGCTCGTCCCCGGGGCGGCCGGATCGGCCCGTGGTCGCCGCCGAGCTCTCGGGTGTGACTCATGTTTCGCCCGCAGTCCTCACCTGTGCGTGGAGCATGCGCTCCGGAATTGTCCGTTTGATCCAGGAAAGAGGATGGGCGCGGGCGCCACAAGGAGCCGATTTTCAGATAGTGAGCGACAGGCCCCTGGTCACCCGGCTCGCGGTCGGGAGCAGCCTGGCCCGGACCTCGTCGAGGCGGGAGAGCCGGTCCGCCCGCAGCGAGACCCCGAGCGAGCCGAGCGTGTCCCCGCTGTACACGGGCACCGCGACACAGACCGTGCCGAGGGAGTACTCCTCCAGATCCGTGACGGCCGGCGCGATGGGGGAGGAGTCCAGTCGGCGGAGCAGCTCCGGGGCGTCGGTGATGGTCCGCGGGGTGAGGTCCGCCAGATGGTGTCGGGAGAGATAGTCCTGGCGGGACTCCTCGTCCAGCTCACGCAGCACCGACTTGCCCAGCGCGGTGGCGTGCCCGGCGTCCTCGAACCCCACCCAGAGGTCCACCCGGGGCGCCCGGGCGCTGTCCACGATCTCGGCGACCCGGATCTCACCGTCCTCGTAGAAGGTGAGGTACGCGGCGGTGGTGAGCTCGTCCCGCAGCGCGGCGAGCGTCGGCCGGATCCGGCTGAGCAGGGCCTGCCCCCTGCCGGTGGTGTGCAGGGCCGTCACCTTGTCGCCCAGGACGAAGCCGCCGTCGGCCAGTTTCCGCAGATAGCCGTCGTGGACCAGGGTCCGCAGCAGGTGGTAGGCGGTGGCCAGGGGCAGCCCGGTCTCCCGTGCCAGCTGCTTCGCGGGCGCGCCGTTCTCGTGGGCGCTCACCGCCTCCAGCAGGCGGAAGGCCCGCTGCACGGAGGTGATGAGTGTGGGGCCGGGGCCTTCGTGCGCAGCCATACGACCAGCGTGCGCCGGGCACGCGACCCCGGCAAGCTCCGCCCGGGTGCCCTGCCCGGGCGAGCCCGCCCGCGTAGGGCACCTGGGCCGGGACCCTTCGACGGCGACGATCACTTCCACCCGTACGCGTAGGCCGCGACCCACGTGATGTCGAGCTGGGCGCTGCTGCCCGGTGCCGCGCCCGGTCCTTCCAGGGCGCTCTCGTTCTGCAGCACCCACGACAGCGGCCGGTCCGGCACGTCCCGGGTGTCGTGGCCAACCAGCCGCCCGTCCACGAAGAACCGGACATGCCCCGGCGTCCACTCCGTCGACACGGTGTGCCACCGGGTCCAGTCGTCGCTCCCCGGGAAGTATCCCTGTTCACCGCCGCCGCAGGGATGGTGGAACGCCGTGAGGTCGCCGGTCCACTCACCCTCGGGATGATCCATCTCGCAGCCCCCGCCGTGGTGCAGCCAGGCCGACTTGTATCCCGGGGCGAGCTTCGTCACCTTGATACGGGCGCTGTACTTGCCGTACTTCATCTGCATCACCGCACGGGGTACCACCGCCGCAGCGTGCACGGGACCCCCGTCGGCGGGCCGCCACATGCGGATGAACATCCGGCCGTCGCCGTTCTCCGCAGGGCCCACGCTCACCGTGTCCTCCGGGTGGTAGACACCCACGACGTCCCGGCCCCGGTCGTTGGCCGTGTCACGCCAACCCGTCGGATATGCCCACCAGTTGTCGCGGTACGCGCCGGTGAGGCCCCCGCAGTGGGCGGCGGAGGTGTCGACCCGGTGCTCGCAGTCGCTGAACCCGCCCAGCGGCACCCGGTCGCCGTCGAAGTCCTCCGCGAGGACCTGCCAGAACGGCCCGCAGTCCCCTCGGGGCAGGTCGGTGCCGGCGACACGGCAGGCGTCGGCCGACACCGGCGCTCCCTCGGCACGGGGAACACCGACGAGCGCCACCAGCAGCAGGAGACCCACGGAGGGCCACACCGCTCGTCCACGACGTTTCGGTGCCGCGTGCGAACCCATCGGACAGCCCCCTTCGTCCCACCGAGGGATGCGTGGCGCGAGGGAGCATCGTCACCGCAGGACCGCTCCGGCGCCATCCCCGCGGCCGGCCGCTTTCCGGAGGGTCGTGCTCCGCCATGGCCGAGGTGAATCGGCGGTTTCGGGTACTCGGGGCCCGGAGCCGGACCCGACGCGTCCGGGACGTCGGACCTGAGGAGGTACGCGATGCGACTGCGGGAACACGTGGTGGTGGTGACGGGAGCGTCCAGCGGGATCGGCCGGGCCACGGCCGAGGCCTTCGCCGGCAAGGGGTGCGCCGTGGTGCTGGCGGCCCGCCGTGAGGAGGCGCTGGAGGCGACCGCCCGGGAGTGCGAGACGCACCGCGGGGCGCGGACGCTGGTCGTGCCGACCGACATGACCGACGCCAAGGCGGTCGAGGACCTGGCGAGGCGCGCGGTGGAGGAGTTCGGCCGGATCGACGTCTGGGTCAACAACGCGGCCGTCAACGCCTTCGGCCGGTTCGAGGACGTACCGCTGGAGGACTTCCGGCGGGTCCTGGACGTCAACGTGATGGGCTACGTCCACGGGGCGCGCGCGGCTCTGCCGGTGATGCGCGCGCAGGGGCGCGGGACGCTCGTCAACATCTCCTCGATCGTGGGAGCCGTCGCCCAGCCCTACAGCCACCCGTACAGCATGTCCAAACACGCCGTGCAGGGCTTCGGATCCAGCCTGCGGCAGCAGCTGCGGGTGGAAGGGGTGAAGGGCGTGCGGGTGTGCACGGTGATGCCCGCGACCATCGACACCCCGCACTTCGAACAGTCGGCCAACTACACCGGGCGCAAGGTCGTCGCCATGCCGCCCGTCTACAGCCCCGAGCGGGTCGCCAAGGCCGTCGTCGACCTGGTCCGGCACCCGCACCGGGAAGTGGTGGTCGGCCCGGCCGGGCGGGCCCTGGTACGCAGGGCGCGGAAGAACCCGGCCCTGGCGGAGCGGGTGATGGCCAAGCAGACCGACAAGACCCATCTGTCCCACGACGAGGCGGCCCCGGCCACGCACGGAACGCTGCACGTCCCCGCTCCCGGCGAGGGAGCGGTGCACGGCGGCTGGGGCGGTCGGCGCCGCACGGCGCTGCGCCGGACGGCGGTCGGCGCGGTGCTGGGCGCGGGCGCGGTCGCTGTGGGACGCCGGATCAGCCGGGAGACGGCCGCCTGACCGGGCTGACCGACAGGCTGACCGCCTGAGCGGACCCGACCGGGCCGCTCGGCCCGGCCGAGCGGACGAGACGTGGGTGCGGGCGAACGGCCCGCACCCACGCCGACTCTCAGCCGCGTACCCTCAGCGCGGCGGTTCCACTTCGGCGGTCGCCTCGCGCCCTATCGCGACGCCGGTTCCCGCGCGGGTACCCGGACGGACTCCATGACGAAGCCGCTGCGCACCCGCGCCGGCATCCGGGTCAGCGGGATCCGCAGATCCTGCGCGGGCACCTCGTACTCGAGCCGGGCCAGCCGCGGCCCCAGGGCCCGCAGCAGCGCGACGGTGACGTCCTCGCCGGGGCAGCGATGACCGGTGGCGCGGTCGCCGCCGCCCTGCGGCACCAGGTCGTCACGGCCGGGCGGCCGCTCCAGGAAACGCTGCGGTTCGAAGGTGTACGGGAGGTCCCACAGGTCGGGGTCGTGGTTCTGCCCGTACAGGTCGAGCAGGACCATGGCGCCCGCCGGAATCGGCTCGCCCCGCCACTCCAGGTCGGTCACGGCCAGCCCTCCGACGAAGGGCGCGAACGGGTAGAAGCGCCGCAGCTCGTGGGCGAACGCCACGGCGTACTCGGGGTCGTCCTCGGCCAGCCGCTCCCGCACGTCGGGCCGCAGCCGCAGCGCGTGCCCGGCGTAGGTGACGAACCAGCACACGGCGACGGTGGGGCGGACGATGTTGAGGAGTTCCACCGCGGCGGTGTGCGGGTCGAGGGGCAGGCCGTCGGCGTCCTGGTGCCGGACCACCACGTCCAGCGGCGATCCGGGCGGCGCGGTGGCGGCGCCCTCCCGGACGTCGCCCACCAGACCCGCCAGCCAGGCCTCGCTGCGGCTGCGGGCCCGTCGGGCCCGCCAGTGCCGGGGCCCCGCCGTGGCGAAACCGTCGACCATGGCGACCATGTCACGGGCCGTGTCCTCGGCCTCGGACTCGTCCAGCGGGATCCCGGCCCACCGGCAGACACCCAGCGTGAGCGCCCGGCTCGCCTCGTCGAACAGCACGACCGAGCGCCGGCCGGGCCAGGACCGTACGGCCGTGTCCCAGGCGTCGGCGACCTGCTCGACCAGGTCGGCGACCGCTTTCGGGCCGGTGAGCAGCGAGAGGAACATCTCCTTGCGCACGCGATGGGCCGGACCGTCCAGGGTGTGCACCGCCCCGTGGCCGAACAGGGTGCTCAGCACCGGGCCGGGCAGCGCCGTCGCCCGTTCCACGTGCCGCTCGTCGTAGAAGAACCGGACGGCCTCCGGGCCCCACAGGGCGACGGTGTGCCGTCCCGCCAGGCGGGCGCGGACCAGGGGACCGGCGGTACGGCGCCGACGGTCGGGCAGCCAGGTGTATCCCTTGACCAGGGCCGTGAGCGAACTGTCGACCAGCGGGGTGCGAGGGCTCGGATTCATGCCGACCCGAGTGCCCGCCCCGGTCCGCCGGTAACGCGGGGAGCGCGGGCACCGCACGGCTGGCCGAAGCGCGCGCCGCGGGCGTGGTCGTGACGTGGACGAGAGGGCGGTCGCGGCACAGAGGTGTTACACCCCACGGAACTCGGTACTCCGCACGGAGACCACCAACCGGTCGGACACCCCCGGAGGCGAGCATGAGCGACGAGAACATGGCGGACGACGCCTACCAGCCCACCGGTGGCAACGAGGAGCAGGAGGACGCCGCCCCGCTGGATCTCCAGGACGCGCTCGACGAACGCACGTACGACGACATGCTGGACGAGGGCTATTCGCCGCCGGAGAGGCCGCTGGGCGTCACCAAGAGCGGGACCACGGCCGCCGAGCAGCACGAGGGCGAGTCCCTCGACGACAGACTGCGGCAGGAGGTGCCCGATGTGGAGGTGCCGGCGGGGGACGGCATCGGCGACCTCCCGGGCGGTGAGGGCGAACCCCTCGATCCGGAGGCCGGATCGGACCGCGCCGGCCGTCTCGTCGCACCCGACGAGGGCACCCGGACGGACACCACCAAGGAACTGATCGCCGAGGACGAGGGCATCGACGGCGGCGCTGCGGGCGCGGAGGAGGCGGCGATGCACATCGTCCCCGACGACGCGCTGTCCCCGACGGATTCCCCGGAGGTCTGAAGGACTCGCGTCGGCCCGCTCGTCGGTTCACCCGTCGGCCCGGGCGTCGGCCCGCGCCTCGGCTCGGTGCCGACCGCCGCGCCGCCGCTCCGCACGCGGCCTGTCACGGCCGCGGGGCGAGCGGTGCACAACGGGAGCATGAAGGTGTCGGCCGGGCTGCGTGCGGGTCGGTGGCTTGCCAAGCGGCTGGCGGTTCGCGGCGGCCGGGGGGCGGCGGGCGCGGCCGACGAGCGGCGGCGGCGGGCCTGGCGGCGCTGACGGTGGCGCAGGTGGGCTCCAACGCGGTCGCCAAGCAGCTGATCGACCGGCGCAGGCCGCCGAGGGAGTGGTTCCCGCACGCCGAGGTCGACGACCGTCCCGCGTCGACGTCGTTCCCGTCCGGCCACACCGTCGGCGCGGTCGCGTTCACGGCCGCCGTCTGGCCCACCTGGCCCGCGACCGGCGCCGCGTGCGCGGTCCCCACCGTGCTCGCGGCCGTCGAGCGGGTGCAGAGCGGAGCGCACTTCCCGAGCGATGTCGCCGCAGGCGCCGTGATCGGACTGGCCGGTGCCTGGACCGCCCGCCGCCGCCCACGCCTGTTGCTCCTCGCCGTCCGCCGACTGCCCTGACGCACGGGGACGTCGCCGGAGCACGAGGAACGCACGACCGGCGTGACCGATCGGCCGTCTACTCGGCGATGTGGCGCTGGAGCCAGTCGGCGGCGGTCCGGCGGAAGATCCTGCGGCTGTCCGCGCGCAGGAAGTCGTGGCCCTCGTCGCGGAGCAGCAGCAGTTCCGCCCGCAGACCGCGCTCCCGGGCCGCGCGGACGAACTGCTCGGACTCGCCGAGCGGCACGTTGGTGTCGTGTTCGCCGTGGACCGCGAGGACGGGGACGCGCAGGGCGTCCACGCGGGTCATCGGGGACAGCGCCCGCAGCAGTTCACGGTCGCGCTCCGGGTGGCCGTACTTGTGCGCGGCCGACTCCGCGATCCACGGCTCGGTGCCGGCGTAGAAGGTCGCGAAGTCGGACATGCCACAGGCCGCGACGCCGGTGCGGAAGAGGTCCGGGTGCCACACGAGGGACGCCATCACCAGGTAGCCGCCGTAGGAGCGCCCCATCACGGCCAGCCGCCGGGGATCGGCGAGACCGGCGACGACGACATGGGCCGCGCAGGCGGCGACGTCCTCGATCGCGGCGAACCGGCCCGTCCCGAGGTCGGCGTCGACGAACGACCGGCCGTGTCCCGACGAGCCGCGCACGTCCGGCGCGAAGACGTCGAGGCCCCGGCCCAGCAGCTCGTGGTAGAGCGGGTTGAACACGGGCCGTTCCTGCTCCTCCGGTCCGCCGTGCAGATGGATCACACAGGGCGCGGGCTCTCCGGCTCCCCGGTCGGGAGCCCGGTAGTACCAGCCGCTCAGCGGGAGTCCGTCCCGCGCGACGAGCCGCAGCGGCACGGGACGTACGGGCGGGCGGCCGGGCGGGACCGCGTCCTCGTCCCGGGACGACCACGCGGTCCGTCGCGCGGTGCCCTCGGGGAACCACCACACGCCGGGGCGGCGCTGCGAGCCGGACAGGGCCAGCACGAGTCCCGCCCGCCCGTCGACACGCGGGATGCGCGTCACGACCTCGTGCGGCAGCGACACCGTCCGCGACGGCCCCACCCGGGCCTCCCCGGCGGACGTCGGCGACACGGAGGCGACCTCCAGCTCGGTGGCGCCGCGCACGTTCCAGGCGAGTGCCGCGGTGTACCCGTCGTGGCCGAGCGCCAGCAGCTCCAGTCCGCAGTCCGCGCGCTCGGCGGCGACGCTCCGCCCCAGGGCCGCGCCCTCGGCGTCGAGGCGGACGGCGAACAGCGCGGCGAACTCACGGGCCGCGTCGCTGCGCAGCCACAGCGTCGTACCGTCCGGGGAGAACCGGCCGATCCACGGGTCCCCGTCGGCGACGTGCAGGGCGAAGGTGGTCCGTAGATCGCCGGTCCGGACGACGAGGGCCTCGCGGCGGCCGCGCGGCCCCCGGCGCAGGAGGGCCAGCCGCCCGTCCCTGCTGATGTCGCACACGCGCAGGGTCGCCGCGCCGCGTTCCACCGCCACCAGGGTGGGCGCCGCCACGCCCAGGGGGTCGACCAGATAGGCGGCCAGCCCTCCGCCCGACGTCCTCTCGCGGGGCGTCTCGCCGTCCCGCTCCTGGGCGCCTGGCGTCCCCGCCTCGCCCCGGTCCTCGGGGCCCCGCGTGTCGCGGCCGGACCCGGGGCGGGCCTCGCCGTGGTGCGGGCCGCCCAGGAGCACGGCCCGGCCGTCGCGGGTGGCCCAGCCCGGCGGGCGGGGCGCGGTGTAGGTGTCCGGATCGGCGAGGCCGGGGCCCATGGGTGCGGCTCCCTCCTCCCCTTCGGCCCCGCCCGGCGTGCGGACCGGCTCGGCGACGGTGACGGCGACCGCCGTACCGTCGTGCTGCCAGCAGCCCAGATACGCGGAGCTGCCCGGTTCGGCACCGGCGAGGATGCGCCGCCCGGTCCCGTCGGGCCGGACGCACAGCACCCTGGTGTGCTCGCCGCCTCCAGGGGCGGTGGTGTAGGCGATCCAGCGACCGTCGGGCGACCAGGCCACCTCCTTGACCGGGTGAGGATCGGAGTCCAGCAGATGGACCTCGTCCCCGCCGACCGGCCCGGTCCACAGCTGGGGGACCCCGCTCCGGTCGCAGATGAACGCGACGTACCTGCCGCTCGGGTCCACCGACGGGTACCAGCAGCCGTGCGATCGCAACGGCTGTGGCGTGTCCAGCGGGGCGGCGGTGTCCGGCAGCGGGACCGGCACCGGGGCCGTGGCGCCCGCCGGCGTCGGCGTGAGGGCCGTGCCTGCCTGGCCGTTCGTTCCCGGCGCCCCTGGGGCCGCGGCGGCCGGGCCGTGTTCCTCGGGGCGCCACGGCGTCCCGTCGACGAGGTCCTCGCCGACGGGGGAGGGGCGGGGGGAGCCCGTGAGGGGGTGCGCCCCGGTCACCTGATTCCGTGCGTTTGCAGCCATATCTCCAGCAAAGCTACCTGCCACAGCTCGTTCGCCCCACGCCTGGCGCGGTGTTCGTCCGGTGCCGCCAGCAGCCTGGCCACGTAGGAGTCCCGGAAGATGCCGCGTGACCTGGCCTCGGGCGCGGACAGGGCCTCACGGACCCGCCCCAGCACCGGTCCCGCCATGTGCTTGACGGCGGGGACCGGGAAGTACCCCTTCGGCCGGTCGACGACCTCGGCGGGCAGGACCTCGCGGCCCGCGGCCTTGAGCACCCCCTTCCCGCCGTCGGTGAGCTTCAGCTCCGGAGGGCAGACGGCGGCCAGCTCCACGAGTTCGTGGTCGAGGAACGGGACGCGGGCCTCCAGGCCCCAGTCCATGGTCATGTTGTCCACGCGCTTGACCGGGTCGTCGACGAGCATCACCTCGGCGTCCAGCCGCAGCGCCGCGTCGAGCGCGGTCTCGGCGCCGGGGCGCGCCATGTGGGCGCGCACGAAGTGGCCGGAGACGTCGTGATCGGGCAGCACGTGCGGTTGCAGCATGCCGGCGAGGTCGGAGTGCGACCGGTCGAAGTACGTCTCGGCGTACGCCTCGGCCGCCCGTTCTCTCGGGGCGGCGGCGATGTCCGGGTACCAGTGGTAGCCGGCGAAGACCTCGTCGGCGCCCTGGCCGCTCTGCACGACCTTCACCTCCTTCGCGACCTGTTCGGCGAGCAGGTGGAAGGCCACCACGTCATGGCTGACCATCGGCTCGCTCATCGCCTCGATCGCCGCGTCCAGGGCCGTCGACACCCGGTCCGAGGGCACCATCAGCTGGTGGTGTTCGGTGCCGAAGTGCCGGGCGACCAGGTCGGAGTAGCGGAACTCGTCGCCCTCCTCGCCGCCCTCGGACTCGAAGCCCACGCTGAACGTCGCGAGATCGCGCTGCCCCTCGTCGGCCAGCAGCGCCACGATCAGGCTGGAGTCGAGGCCGCCGGACAGGAGGACGCCCACGGGCACGTCGGCGACCATGCGCCGGCGGACGGCGGTGCGCAGCGCTTGGAGCACCGCGTCCCGCCAGTCGTCCGCGTCCATCCCCGTGTCCCCGGGCCGACGGGTGTACGGCGGCTGCCAGTAGCGGATGTCGCGGTGGCTGCCGTCTGGCTCCACCACCCGCACGGTCGCCGCGGGAAGCTTGCGCACGCCCGCGAGCACGGTGTGCGGTGCGGTCACCGTGGCGTGCCAGCTCAGGTACTGGTGCAGCGCGACCGGGTCGAGCGAGGTGTCGACGCCGCCGCCCGCCAGGAGCGCCGGCAGCGAGGAGGCGAACCGCAGCCGCCCCGGCGCCTGGGCCAGGTACAGCGGCTTGATGCCCAGCCGGTCGCGGGCCAGCACCAGGCGTCCGGTGGTCTGTTCGACGATGGCGAAGGCGAACATGCCGTAGAAGTGGTCGACGCAGGAGGTGCCCCACTGCTGGTAGGCCTTGAGCACCACCTCGGTGTCGGAGCCGGAGAAGAAGTGGTGGCCGAGGCCGCGCAGTTCCTCGCGCAACTCCTTGTAGTTGTAGACGCAGCCGTTGAAGACACCGGCGATCCGGCCCGCCGGGTCCGTCATCGGCTGGGCCCCGCACTCGGACAGGTCGATGATCTTCAGCCTGCGGTGACCCAGGGCGACGGCGTTCTGCGACCACAGGCCCCTGCCGTCCGGGCCCCGGGGTGCGAGTCGGTCGGTCATGCGCTCGACGGCGGCCAGGTCGGGCCGCCCGCCGTCGAAGCGGATCTCTCCGCTGAGACCGCACATCAGACCGCACCTCCTCGCAGGGGGTGACCGTCGGCCGGACCGCCCGGAGGCGATGCCTCGATCGGGCAGGAGCCGGTGCGTTTCGGGTGCGTCTCCGTCTTGCTGCTGGGCATGCGAGCCACTCCTTGATCACGGTGGCACCGGCTCCAGGGGGCGGACGACGGGTTCTCCGTCCAGGTCTCCGCGCCGTGACCTGTCGCGGGGGCGGTGGCCGGTGCCTGTGTCTCCGCACCGCCCCGCGGACGGGTCAGCCGCCGATGGACTCGACCGAGTACGCCGCCGAGGTCCCCGCCGGTCCGGCCCCACCGGCCGCGGCGACGGGCCGGCGGACGGCCCCGGGGCCGGTGCCCTGCCCGTGGTCGCCCCGGGTGTCGGCCGCCGCCGCCTTGACGCAGGCGAGCAGGCCTTCCCGCTCGGCGACCTGGCGCAGCCGGTGGGCCGCGCTGCCCCTGGCCAGGGCCTCCTCGGTGAGCGTGCGGACGGTGTCCCAGTCGCCGAGGGCCTCCAGGGCCGGGCGCAGCCTGCGGACCAGGGTGTGCACGACCTCGGGGGCGGGCGCGGCGGCGCGGGTGACCGGGTCGACGAGGGTGCCTTCCAGGCCCGCCTGTGCCGCCCGCCAGACCGCGGCCCGCAGCCACTCGTGCCTGCCGTCGCAGCCCGCGCCGGGCCGCTCCAGGCCGGCCCTGGCGTCCTCCACGAGGGCGCGGAAGAGACCGGCTATCAGGACGACCGTCTCGACGCGCGGGCAGGCGTCGCAGATGCGCAGCTCCAGGGTCCGCTGGTGCTCGCTCGGCCGCAGGTCGTAATAGACCATGCCAGGGTCCTTGATCACGCCGGAGCGGATCAGGTCCTCGACGGCGGCGTCGTAGTCGGCGGCCCCGGCGAAGCAGCCGACCGGTCCCGCGGTGGGCCAGCGCTGCCACAGCATGGTGCGCCAGCTCGCGTAGCCCGTGTCCGAGCCGAGCCAGAACGGCGAGCTGGCGGACAGGGCCAGCAGCGGGGGCAGCCACGGCGACACCGCGCACATGATCCGCACGGCCGTGTCCCGGTCGGGCACGTCGACATGGACCTGTGCGCTGCACACCAGCTGCTCGTCGGCCACCTTCCGGTACTCGTCGACCAGGGCCCGGTAGCGGAAGTCCGGGGTGGCGTCACCGGGTGTCACCCGCGCGAACGGCACGGTCCCGGCCGCCACGACGGTCAGGCCGAGCCCGGTGGCCACCTCGTCCAGCCGCCGCCGCGCTCCGCTCAGATCCGCGTGCAGGTTGTCGAGCGCGGAGTGGACGGGGCTGTTCCACTCCACCGCCGACCGTTGGAGCTCGGCCTTGAACTCGGGGCCGGGCAGTCGGCCGAGGATCGCGCCGGCCCCGGGGACCAGTCGCCCGTTCTCCGCGTCCAGAACATGAAACTCTTCCTCTACGCCTACACGAACGGTCACGGCTTCTCCCTCATCCGTACCCGAGATCGCCCGCCGGGCCGAGGCCCTTCGACGACCGCTGCGTGGTGCGAGTTCCCGACAAACGCACAAATAGTCCCATCTCTGCACTTCCGCCGCCAATGCGTCACGTGTCAGCGGTGTTCCGCCGGTCCTGGCGACGGATGTGGCGGGCGGTGTCGAAAGCGGAGTTCGCCGATCGACATGAGAGTGAAAGCAGTACGACCCAGGACTTCAGGAGTACCTCACCGTGACCGTGACCGTGACTGCGGATTTGGCCATCTCCCTCGACGGCTTCATCGCCGGCACCGGCGTCTCCCCGGACAACCCGGGGGGCGACGGCGCCGAGCCGCTCTTCGAGTGGATCCACAACCTGGCGAGCTGGCGCGAGCGCCAGGGCATGACCGGCGGCGAGGAGAACCAGGACTCCGAACTGATGCGCGAATGGTTCGACGCCACCGGGGCGGTGATCATGGGCCGCACGATGTACGACCTGGGCGAGGAGTTCTGGGGCGACAACCCGCCGTTCTGGACCCCCGTCTTCGTGCTGACCCACCGCCCGAGGCCCACCCTGGTCAAGGAGGGCGGCACCACCTTCACCTTCGTCACCGACGGTGTCCACGGCGCCCTCGACCGGGCGCGGGCCGCCGCCGGGGGCCGCAACGTCGACATCGCGGGCGGCGCGGACACCGTGCGGCAGTACCTCCGGGAAGGGCTCATCGACGAGGTGCAGCTGCACGTCGTGCCCGCGCTTCTCGGGGCCGGGCTGCGGCCCTTCGGCGACGCGGGCGCCGGACGGCGCGACCTCGAGACGGTCAGGGTGGTCCACACCCCGCTCGCCACGCACCTGAAGTACCGCTTCGTGCGGTGACCGCGACCCCGGCGTCGAGGCACCGTGAAGCCCTCAGAGGCGTGTGACGGGGATCACTCCGGGCGGAAAACCCGTCGCGCGGGTGCCGCGTCTAGGGGGTGTGAGATCAGTCAGGAAGGCAGCGGGAGAGCCGGACGAGGAACGCCTCGTCCGGCTCGTGGCCAAGGGCGACCGCGCGGCGTTCGACGAGCTGTACCGGCGCACCGCGCCATGGCTGGCGGTGCGGTTGCGCCGCCGCTGCGCCGACGAGCAGATCGTCGCCGAAGTCATGCAGGAGACGTACCTGGCGGTGTGGCGCGCGGCGGGCGCGTTCGCCGGGGCGGCCGTCGGGGGGACCGCCGTCGGCTGGCTGTGGACCATCGCCGCCCGCCGGCTCGTGGACGCCTTCCGGCGCAGGGCCCACCACGCGGAACCGCCGCCCGCGGCCGCAGCGCACCCCGTTGCGCCCGCCGCCGAGGACGAGGCGCTCGCGGCGACCGTCGGCGGCGACGTCGGCGACGCACTGCGCCGCCTCGCGCCCGAACTCAGGGCGGTACTGCAGGCCATGGTGCTCGACGGACTGACCGTCCGGGAGACCTCGGTCCTGCTCGGCGTGCCCGAGGGCACGGTCAAGACCCGTGCCCGCCGGGCCCGGACCGAGATGCGGAAGGCCCTGGCATGAGTGTGGAACACGCGTCGACGCGGCTCATCGACGGTTACGCGCGCGGCGACACCGACCTCGCCGCCGACGAGGTGTGGGCCCTGGAAGCACACCTGGAGGCCTGCCGCACCTGCCGGGACCGACTGTCGGCCGCCGTCACCGCGAGCGCGCCCGCCGTGACCGCCCTGGTCGGCACCGTATGGGCCGACCTGGAACCCCGGCTTGCCGCCACCGCCACCATGCCCCGCGGGCGACGGCTGGCCGCCCGGCTGTCGACCTGGCTGACGCCCACGACGGTGCCGTGGCTCGCCATGGTCATGAGCGTGACCCTGATCGCGCTGCTGTTCGACCTCGCCGACCCCGGCACGGGCCCCGGCTCCCGCGAGGTGTCGCTGGTGCTGCTGTTCTCCCCCGTCCTGCCCGTACTCGGCGTCGCGGCCTCGTGGGCACGCGGCCTGGACCCGGCGTACGAGCTGACGGCCTCCGTGCCCCGGGCCGGGCTCCCCCTGGTGCTGCGGCGCACCGTGGCCGTGCTCGTCCTGGTCGTGCCCGCGCTGTTCGTGGGCGGATGGGCGACAGGGGTGACGGCCGCCCAGTGGCTGCTGCCCTGTCTGGCGTTCACCTCGACGACCCTCGCACTCGGCGGAGTCGTCGGCGTGACCCGCGCCGCCGTCGCGCTGGTCGCGGTGTGGGCCGCCGTGGTCGTGGCGCCGACCCTGGCCACCGGCCGCACACCCCTCGCTCTCCGGACGGACGGCATGCCCCTGTGGGGGCTGATCCTCGCGCTCGGCATCGGTGTCGTGATCGCCCGCAGGGGCGCCTACTCCGTGCTGGGAGCCCATCGATGACTCCCAAGACGACCCCCAAGACGACCACCGACGGGAAGGAACCACACGTGATGACCGCGCTGACCGCGGCCGACCTCGCGCCGACGCCCTACGCCTGGGAGATCCGGGCCACGGGACTGAAGGTGAGGGCCGGGCGGAAACGGATGGCCGTCGACGGGCTCGATCTGTCGCTCGGCACCGGCGTGCACGGCCTGCTCGGACCCAACGGGGCCGGCAAGACCACCCTCATCCGCGCGCTGGCCACCGTGCTGCGCCCCGCCGAGGGCACCCTGGAACTGCTCGGCGTGTCCGCCGGAGGGCTCGGCGAACACCGGGCACTGCGCCGCCGCATCGGCTATCTGCCACAGGAGTTCGGCTACTACAAGCGCTTCACCGCGCGCGAGTTCATCGAGTACATGGCATGGCTGAAGGAGGTCCCGAAGGCCGACATCCCCGCTGCCGTGCAGCGGGCCATCGAGCGGGTCGGCCTCGCCGACCGCGCCGACGAGCGGATGAAGGCCCTCTCGGGCGGCATGGTACGGCGCGTCGGGATCGCCCAGGCCATCGTCAACGACCCGGCGATCCTGCTCCTCGACGAGCCGACCGTCGGCCTGGACCCCGCCCAACGGCTGCGCTTCCGCGAGCTGTTGCAGGAGCTGGGCACGGACACCTGTGTCGTCGTCTCGACCCATCTGGTGGAGGACGTCGCCGCCGCCTGCACCGACGTGGTCCTCTTCGCCGAGGGCCGACTCGTCTTCCAGGGCACCCCCGACGAACTCGCCGCCGCGGGCGGACCCGAGCACGTCGGCGACAGCCCCCTGGAGCGCGGCTACTCGGCGCTGCTGCTCGACCCCCGCCAGGAGAGGGGCACCTGGTGAACGGCCGTGTCCTGCGCATCGAGCTGAGACGCTCCGTCGCCCCCTGGGCCGGCGTCGTGTCCCTCTGCGTAGCCCTGGCGTTCCTGTACCTGGTGAGCGGACCGTGGTGGAAGGGCTCAGCGCCGTGGACGAGCCAGTGGACGTCCCTGGCCCTGTGGACCCGGTTCCTGCTGGCCGTCCTGTGGCCGCTCGCGCTGGCGCTCGGCGCCCTCCAGGGGCTGCGCGACCACCGCTCCCGCATGACCGAGCTGCTCGACAGCACCCCACGGCCCGCCCGGCACCGGGCGTCCACGACCGCGGGCGCGACGGCGATCACGCTGAGCGCGGCCTTCACACTCGTCGTCCTCCTGGGCGCGGTCCAGGTGATCGGCACCACCGAGTACACACACCTCGGCTGGCTGCCGATCACGCTGGTCGCCGTTCTCGCGCTCCTCGCGGGGGCCCTGCTCGGCATGGGGATCGGACGCAACCTCCCCTCCCCGCTGACCCCACCCGCACTGGCCGTGGCCGCCTTCGTCTTCGTCAACCTGCTGCGGATGTCGACGGAGTCGGCCGTGCCGACGGCCATCTCGGGGCCGACCCGCGTCGCTCTGCTGTCACCGGCGGTGGACGAGATGCTCAACGTGTTCCTGACCCTCTCCGCCCCCGTGCACCTGGGTCAGACGGTCTGGCTGCTCGGCATGGCCGTGACCGGTTTCGCCCTGCTGGCCGCTGCCACGCCGCGCGCCCGGCTGCTCGCCCTCGCACCCGTCCTGGCGGGCGCCGTGATCGCCCTGCTCGTCCTGCCCGCCGACCCCCGCCGGGTGTACGTCGTCGACGAGGCCGCCGCGGCCCAGGTGTGCGACGGACCGGTGTGCGTGGCCGCCGTCCACCAGGAGCGCCTGCCGGACTTCGCGGAACCGGGGAAGAAGGCGCTGCGCCACCTGCGGGACGTCCTCGGCGGCGAGGCACCGACCACCGTCCGGGAGAGCACCGCGCGACGGGGGATCCTCGACGCGCCGGAACGGTCACGCACGGCCGTCCTCTTCGACTTCGGCGACAGCGTGATCGCCGACGCCGAGGGCGAGCAGCTGACACGGGCCCTCCTCGGGCAGGGCATGGCGCCGGTCTGCTTCGCCCGCAGTGCCAACGAGAGCGGCACGGTCGGCGAACTCGCCGCGCAGAGCGTCGTCGCGGGCTGGGTCCTCGGCGATCTGCAGCCCTTCGAGGGCGCCATGCACCCGCAGAGCAACCAACTCGCCACGGCCCGCCCGGTGTTCAAGGAACTCAAGGCCCTGCCGTGGTCCGAGCAGATCGCCCGCGTCAAGGCCGCGCACACCGCCGCGGTCTCCTGCTCGGGCGACCCGCTCAGCATCCTGGACGGCGGTACGGCCCGATGAGATGGCTGACCCTGTACGCACGCTCCCGGCAGGTGCCCGGGTCGCTCGCCGCCGTACTGATCAGCGCGGCCGCGGTGTGGGCGCTGGTCGCCCGGGACGGCGGCGGGGGACCGGTCGATCCGAAAACGCCCGTGTTCGTCCTCGTCGCCGGGGTGGCGGCCGCCTCGATCGGGCTCGGCGGGCAGGACCTGGCGCTGGACCGTACGGCCGCGATCGGCTGGCGGCCCCGCAGGGCGGCCCATGTGCTGCTCATCGGCACGGTCGTCGCCGCCGTGCTCCTCGCGATACGGGCGACGGGCACCGACCTGGCCCCCACCGCGTTCGTCGTCCGTGACAGCGCGGGGCTGACGGGGCTCGTCGCCCTCGGAGCTGTCGTGTGCGGGGCACCGTACGCGTGGACCCCGGCGGTCGTCTGGCTGTCGTTCTCGGTCTTCGCCCCGCCCCCGACGAGCGTGCCGACGGAGATCGCGACCTGGATGCTGCTGCCGCCCGGCACGCCCGCGGCCACCTGGACGGCCCTGGCCCTCGCGGTCACCGGCACCACGGTGTACGCCCTCGCGGGCCCGCGACGGTAGCCGCCCGGCTCAGCGGCGGGAGTACCGAGGCGGGGCTCATATCCAGGTGTCGAGCCACATCCGGACCTGCCAGTCGGGATACGGGATCGTCAGGCCCGTGTAGATCGGGAAGAAGTAGATGAAGTTCCAGACGATCAGCAGGACGAGGGTCCCGACCGCCACCGCTCCCCGGTTGCGGCGGTCGGCGCCCGCACCAGGCGGACCCAGCAACGCGCCCAGCGTCATGGCCACGGCCAGACACACGTACGGCACGAACACGACGGCGTAGAAGGCGAAGATCGTGCGGTCCTGGTAGAGGAACCAGGGCAGGTAGCCGGCGGCCACCGCGCAGAGCACCGCGCCCGCGCGCCAGTCCCGGCGCAGCGCCCACCGGAACAGCAGGTACCCGAGGGCGCAGCACGCCGTCCACCACAGCATCGGCGTCCCCAGGGCGAGGATCGCCTGGGAGCAGCCGGTCAGCGCGTGACAGCCGGCCTCACCGGGCTCGGGCGACCGGTACGAGAACAGCACGGGACGGCCGAGGACCAGCCAACTCCACGGGTTGGACTCGTACTTGTGGTAGGTCTCCAGGCCCACGTTGAACCGGTAGACGGCGGACTCGTAGTGCCACAGGCTGCGCAGCGGCGCCGGGATCCACGACCAGACGCCGCCGCGGCCGTCCGCCCAGTGCCGGCCGTAGCCGTCGTCGGACAGGAACCAGCCGGTCCATGTCACCAGATACGTCACTGCGGCGACGGGGGCGAGGGAGAGCACGGACCGGCCGAGGTCCTTGCGCAGCACCGCCCGGTACGGGCGGCGCGCCCCCGCGACGCGGCGGGCGCCGACGTCCCACAGCACGGTCAGGACCATGAAGAAGGCCAGGAAGTACAGGCCGTTCCACTTGGTCGAGGCGGCGAGACCCAGACACACACCCGCCGCGAGCCGCCACGGGCGCCATCCCGTGCCGGCGTGGTCCCCGGTGTCCCCGTCCGGGCGGACATGCCCGTCCGGCGCCACCGGCAGCGCCGCCGCGAGCCGGGCCCGGGCGTGGTCCCGGTCGAGCAGCAGGCAACCGAACGCCGCCAGGACGAAGAACATGACGATCAGGTCGAGCAGCGCGGTGCGGCTCATCACGAAGTGCAGACCGTCCACCGCCATCAGCGCGCCGGCCAGACAGCCCAGGAACGTGGAACGGAACAGCCGGCGTCCGACGCGGCACAGCATCAGAACCGACAGCGTGCCGAGGAGGGCCGTCATGAAGCGCCAGCCGAACGGTTCGAGACCGAACATCCACTCCCCGACGGCGATCACCCACTTGCCCGTCGGCGGGTGCGCGACGAAGGCGCCGGTGTCGGAGAGCGGGATCACCTGCGGGTCGGCCAGCACCTGCGGGTCGGCGACCTTACGGTCCGGCCAGGTGCCCTCGTAGCCGAGCCGCAGCAGCGACCACGCGTCCTTGGCGTAGTACGTCTCGTCGAAGGCGAGTTCGTGCGGCTGTCCGAGGCGCCAGAAGCGGATCGACCCCGCCAGCAGGGCCACGAGCAGCGGCCCCAGCCACCCCGTCGCCCGCGCGATCCGGTACGCGGACGTCGGCCCGAGCCCGACACGCTCCCAGATCCGGGTCCCCGGCTCGGGGAAGGGCGGCACCAGCCGCTCGCGCAGGTCGCTGAGGGGCCGCCCCACGTACCCGAACGGGCGCGGACGGTCGATCCGGTCGAGGGACGCCGTCGTCGGACGGGGGCCGTGGAGCATCGCGGTGACAGAGTCCTTCAAGAGTGTGTACGAACATGGCCTCGCCGCTCACGCGGAACGGTGCACCCACCCACGCACCCCCCGCGCGTTCGTCTCAGGAGATCGTAATGGGCGCGCGTTCGCCCCCTTCGGGCCGGTGCGTCTCGCACACCAACGGCCCCCGACGACCAACTGCCCACCATCGCCCACGAATCCGGATGCGGGACGGCGTCGCCCCGTGGTGGGATGCGGCCCGTGAGCGAAATGTTGCGGACCCGTATCGAGCGGTACTACACCACCGTGCCGTCGCTGTTCGCGGACGTCGAGGAGTTCGGGCCGCTGCGGCTCTTCGTGCGCAAAGAGCCGGGCGCTCCCTACTACGGCGGGCCCGGTCACGCCCAGCCCACGGTGGGAATGGCCGCAGCGATCGATGCCGCCGACATCGCGCGGGTCCGGGCCCGGCAGCGTGAACTCGGTGTCCCGGAGTCGTTCGAGTGGCTGGCCGAGTCGGCGCCGGCGCTGCGGACCGCGATCGAGGACTCTGGACTGCCGGTGCTGGAACGCCCGTTGATGGCGTTGGACCCGTCCCACCGCATCGCCCCGCATCCGGTGCCGGACGGTGTGACCCTCCGGGCGCTGACCGCCGACGATCCCGTGCTGCCCGCGGCCCTCGCCCTGCCGCGGCTGGCCTTCGCGGACGAGGGCACCGCCGTGGGCGCGGCCGGCCGAGCGGAGTTGGCGGCGGTGGCCCGGGAGCTGATCGCGGACGGCACCGTGGCGACGATCCGGCCCGTGCTCCGCGCCGGGCACAAGGCGCTCGTCGCCGCCGTCGCCCCGGACGGTACGCCGCTGGCCGTCGGCCACTTCCATCCGATGGACGGCACCACCGAGATCGGCGGCGTCGGCACACTGCCCACCGCCCGTCGGCAGGGCCTGGCCGCAGCCGTCACGGCGGCCTTGGTCGCACACGCCCGCGACCACGGGGTGCGCACCGTCTTCCTCGCCTACGCCGAGGACACCGTGGCCCGCATCTACTCCCGTCTGGGCTTCCGCCCCGCCGGTTGCACCCTGCTGATCGCCGACCAGCCCGCCCGGTCCTAGTAGTGCTTCGTTAGGTTGTGGGCTGTCTGCGGCGTCTCCGAGGGCTGGGTAGGGGGCGGCCGCAGGTGGTGCAGGTACCGGTCCAGCACCTCAGCAGGTCCTGAAGGACGTCGAGGACCTGGTAGAGGGTTAGGCCGGTGTGCGGACTTTTGGGTCGAGCCGCCGCAGGGTGAGGAAGGCCTGGGCGGCGGTGACGAGGGTGACGTGGTGGTGCCAGCCGCGCCAGGTGCGGCCCTCGAAGTGGTCCAGCCCCAGGCCGTGCTTGAGCTCGCGGTAGTCGTGCTCGATCCGCCAGCGCATCTTGGCCCATCGCACCAGGTCAGCGGCCGGTGTGGTGGCAGGCAGGTTCGATATCCAGTAGTCCGTGGGAGTGTCCTGGCCGTCCGGCCACTCGACAAGGAGTGTCTGGACAGGCAGGACGCCGTCCCACCGGTTGCGGCCGCCGCCCGCCTCCTGGGCTGCGGCCAGGGACTGCTTGCCCGCGGGCCGCACCCTCAGCACCGCGAACCGTGAGGTCATCGCGCCCTTGCTGCCCTGCCTCCAGGTCACCTCGGTGAACCGCTCTGCCCCCGCCTGTGCTGCGAGGACACAAACGGCTCGCGGTGGGGTGCGGTAGCGGGGAAGGGTGGGCGGTCCGAGCCCGCCATAGGCAGGCCGGCCAGGCTCGGCATCCTCCGCATGGGCGACTTCCTTCCCGGTCAGGGCCAGGACATAGGCCAGCCCGCGCTCCTCCAGACCGAGCCGGAAGGGGGTGCTGACGCCGTAGCCGGCGTCGGCGACCACGACCGGCGCCTTCAACTGCCAGGTGGCGAGTGTGTCCAGCAGGCCGAGCGCCAGACGCCACTTCTCCCGGTGCACCACGCCGTCGGGGACGCCTGCCCTGCGGCATCGGTCCGGCTCGTCCGTCCACTCACGCGGCAGATACAACTGCCATTCCAACGGGCACGAGGCGGTGTCGGTGGCGGCATGGACACTGACCGCGACCTGGCAGTTCGCCCGTTTGCCGACCGCTCCGCAGTACTGGCGGGCCACCCCGACCGACGCCGTGCCGCACTTGGGGAACGACACATCGTCGATCACCCACACCTCGGGCCCGACAACTTGGGACAGCCGCTCGGCGATCCGCCGCCTAACCGGCAGCGGATCCCACGGTGACTGGCTCACGAACTGCTGCAGGGCCTGCATGTTCCCGTCCGGCAGACGCTCGGCCATCGGCTGGACCGACTTGCGCCGACCGTCCAGCATCAGACCCCGCAGATAACACTCGCCCCACCGCCGCTGATCACGCCGCGACAACGACCCGAACACATCGGCAACGAACTCCGCCAACTCACCCCGGAGCCGTTCCACCTCCCCCAACCTCACCCGAGGAAGCTGCCCACGAACAGCCGAGATCACCCAACGTAACGAAGCACTACTAGGGCCCTTCTGATGGCTCTCCGCGGCGCCGCGGCGGTCCATCAGAAGGGCCCTAGCGGTCGATCGCCGACCACCGCCGTGTCGGTGAGGGTCGCCCGCCGGCACGCTGCCGAGCTCGGCGATCGCCCGTCAGACGACGTCGCGGGAGGGCCGCGTGGCTGAGCCTTTCGCGGGTACTCGGGGTCGCGCCGGGGGCCCGACGAGGCTCGCGGGTACGGATGGCGCAGGCGTCGTATCGAGGAGAGGAGCGGGAGACATGGGACACGGTGGAGATGTCATCGACGAACTGACCGCGGACCACGGGGAAGTGGAGGAGATGTTCGGCCGGATCGAGGCGCTGCCCTCCGGTGACCCCCAGCGCAAGCAGTACATGGACCAGGTCACCATCGAGCTGGTGCGTCACTCGGTCGCCGAGGAGGCGTACCTCTACCCGGCGGTCCGCGAGCACCTTCCGGACGGTGACGCGATCGCCGACCGTGAGCTGGAGGACCACGCTGAGGCCGAACGCACCATGAAGGCGCTGGAGGGGTGCGAGGCCGACCACGACGACTTCGACCTGCTGGCCACGCAGCTGATGACCGAGATCAGGTCGCACATCCAGGACGAGGAGAGCAACCTCTTCCCCAGGTTGCGCGCGGCCTGCTCGGCGGACGCCCTGAACAGTCTCGGCGACAAGGTCCGCACGGCCAAGAAGACGGCCCCGACCCGGCCGCACCCGGCGGCCCCGGACACCCCGCCGGCCAACAAGCTGCTCGCCCCCGGAATGGGCCTCGTGGACCGCATGCGGGACGCGCTGTCCGGCCGGGGCAAGGACGACTGACGGGGCACGCGACTGACGGGGCGGACGGCGGCGGGGCCGGTGGCCACCAGGTGATCCTGGTGGCCACCGGCCCCGCCGCCGTCGTCGTGGTCTGCTTCGAGAGGGACTCGCCACGCCCGCCGCGTGGGCCGACGTCCGTCGTCAGTCGTCACCCTTCACGATGTGCGAGTCCGTCCCGGCCCCCGCTGCCTGCGTGCGCTCCCGGTCCGTCACGGCCGGCAGGCACAGGCGTACACCCTTCCCGCGCCGACGCCGGGCCTCGGCCCAGCCGCTCTCGCGGACGACGAGTTTTTCGACGGTGTGGGTGCTCACGGCAACTCATCTTCTTTCCGAACCCGAATGCGAACCGCTTCCTGCTGTCGCGCCCACGGGTGCCCGGTGCCGGAGCGCTCAAACGGCCCTCAGGGCAGCGGGGTGCCGCCGGTGGCGTTGAGGATCTCCGCCGTGACGAAGCTCGCCCGGTCGGAGGCGAGGAACACGTACGCCGGTGCCATCTCGGCGGGTTGGGCGGGCCTGCCGAGCGGCGCCTGCTTGCCGAACTCCTTCGTGTCCGGGAGCGTCGCCGGGATCAGCGGCGTCCACACCGGCCCCGGCGCCACCGCGTTCACCCGGATGCCGTCCGGGGCGACCATCTGCGCCAGCCCCTGGGTGAACGTCACGATCGCGCCCTTGGTCATGGCGTAGTCGAGGAGGTGCGGACTCGGCTTGTACGCCTGCACGGACGTGGTGTTGATGATCGAGCCGCCCGCCGGGATGTGCGGCAGGGCCTCCCGGCACAGCCAGAACATGCCGTAGAGGTTCGTCCGCACCACCCGGTCGAACTGCTCCGTGGTGATCGCGCCGATGCCGTCGGACTGCGCCATCTGGTAGGCGGCGTTGTTGATCAGCACGTCGATCCGGCCGAACTCGTCGACGGCCCGCTCGATCAGGCGACGGCACTGCTCCTCGTCGCGTACGTCGCAGGGGACGGCGATCGCCTTCCGCCCGGCCTCCTCGACGAGCCGGACCGTCTCCCGGGCGTCCTCGGCCTCCTCCGGCAGATGGGTGAAGAGGACGTCCGCGCCCTCCCGGGCGTACGCCAGGGCGACCGCGCGGCCGATACCGGAGTCCCCTCCGGTCAGTACCGTGCTGCGGTCCTGGAGCAGTCCGCTGCCCCGGTAGGAGTCCTCCCCGTGGTCGGGCGGCGGGTCCATCGGACCGGTCCAGCCGGGATGGTCCTGATCCTGCTGGGGAAGGTCCGGCCGGGGATGCCGCTCGACCGGGTTCCGCACGTCGTCGTCGTTCATGGGTACGGCCCTTCGTCGGGTGGTGGCGGAGGACGGTCGCCCCCGCGTGCCCGTGCCGGGTACCCGAACGGACCCGCTCGACGCCGCGAGGGGCGTCCGGACGTGCCTGGTCGACGCCGCGTGGCGGTGCCCGCACCGGCCCGCTCGACGCCGTGTCGGCCGTCGGGTTCGGCTGTGGCCGAATCCGTCGGAAGTGGTCGGTGGTTCCGGGGTGTGGGGAGCCGAGGCGGGGGGACTTGGTGGGGAGGACGGGTACGACGGCGCTCCCCTGGGGGTCGGCCCGGCCAGGCTTCTCTGGTTCTGACAACGTGCCGGAGGAGCCGTCCCCTGGACGCGTCAGGGGCCCATCCGCCCTGGTGTCACGGTCCGGCCCACGCGCCGTGGCATCAGAGGCTGCCCTGCTCGCAGACCCGGCGGGCGACCTCGCGGAGCTTGATGTTGTGCTCCTGCGAGAAGCGGCGCAGCACGTCGAACGCCTGCTCCTCGGTCAGCTGGTGGCTGCCCATGAGGATGCCCATCGCCTCGCCGATCACATGGCGGGTGGCGACGGCCTGCTCCAGCTGGGCATGGGTGCGCGCGCTGGAGAAGGCGACCGCCGCGTGCGAGGCCAGCAGCCAGCCGGCCAACTCGCTGACCTCGGTGAACGCGCCGGGCTCGCGCGAGTAGAGATTCAGGGCGCCGAGGTCCTCGTCGTCGGTGAAGAGCAGGAAGCCCATCATGCTGCCCACCCCGAGACCGCGTGCCTGCGGTGCGTAGGCCGGCCAGCGCGGCTGCTCGGCGGAGAAGTCGGAGATACGGAAGACGCGCTCGCCCTCCGAATCACGGGCGGCGTCGAAACAGGGCCCCTCCCGCAGCCGCTCCTGCAGCCGGTCGCTGTCGACGACCAGCTGGTCCGTGGGAGCGAGAGTCTCCGCGGACGTGCCCCGTACCACGAGGATGCCGGCCGCGTCGCAGCCCTCCACCAGTTCGGTGGCCGAGGCCGTGATCCGCTCCAGTGTGGAGTCGACCGAAGGCTGTGCCAGCAGGTCGCGCGCCATCGACGCCATCTGCTGGGCGAACCGATCCCAGTCCACACCGTCCTCCGTTTCGCCCGGCCCGGGATATTTCGACGTATCAAGCCTCGCACGCGACCCCGCGGAGAGGCGGCCACGACTGCCGCCTTCCCGGGGCGGCGCACGGTACGCCACCGTCGTCACGGTGGGCGCGGGTCACCGGGTGTCGACGATGCCGCCGGTCACGGCGATGACCTCGCGGTGATCAGCGCGGCCTTGGAGGCCGCGTAGTCGATCAACGTCGCGCCCCGGGCGCGGACCAGGCCGCCCACCGTGGCTGTCCGCCGCGGAATCACGATCGGCAGGTGCGGGTCGCCGCTGTCGTGGCACTTGGTGGGGCATGGAGTGGACCGGCAGGGTGATGCGGGCGACACGGCGGCGCGGTGCGGCGGCCGTACGGACGGTGCGGTTGGCGTGGGCCGGACCGGGACGGGAACGGGATCTGGTGGCGCAGGCCGGCAAGGCGGCGCTGGCCGCCTGGCTGGCGTGGGCGGTCGCGGGCTGGTGGCTCGCGGCCCCCATGGCGTTCGTGGCGCCCTGGGTGGCGGTCGTCCTGGTGGAGTCCACGGTGTTCCGGTCGCTCGCCCACGGGTTGCAGCAGCTCGGGGCCATCGCGGTGGGCACGGTGGTGGCCACCGGCGTGGCCCTGGTACTGGACCACACGCTGGCCACGATGGCCCTGGTGCTGCCGACGGTGCTGCTGCTGGGCCAGTGGCAACGGCTGGGGAGCCAGGGCGTCTACGCCGCCACGGGCGCGCTCTTCGTGCTGACCGGCGGCCAGGTCACCGTCGCCGCTTCGGCCGCGCGCATCGCGGAGGCGGTCTTCGGCGCCCTGGTGGGCGTCGCGGTCAACGCGCTGATCAGGCCCCCGGTGTATCTGCGCGACACCCGCGCCGCGCTGTGGGACGCGGCCCGGGAGGCCGAGTCGATCCTGGACGCGGTCGCGGAAGGGCTGGCCGCCGGGGAGTGGGAAGGGCGCCAGGCGGGGGAGTGGCACGAGCGCGCACTGCGGCTCGGGCGGCTGGTCGACCAGGCGCGGCAGGCCATCGGCTGGAGCAAGGAGAGCATGCGGGTCAACCCGTGGGGGCGCCGCAGGCACGCCGTCGCCCCGCCCGGCAACGCGTACGCCGACGCGCTGGCCGTGCTCGACCAGGTGGCCGTCCACACCTCGGGCGTGACCCGGACGGTGTGGGAGGCCGCCGACGGCGGGGGGAAGGCCGCCCGCCCGGCCGAGGCGATCGCCCGGCCCTACGCGGACTTCCTGCACCGCACCGCCCGCGCCGTCAGCCTCTACGGACGGACCCGGTTCGCCCCGGGCGGCCACGACGACGCCGGCGCGGAGGAGCTGCGCGAGGCCGTCGGGGAACTCCACCGCACCCTCGACGACTTCCGCGGTCGGCTGCCCGCCGTCGCCGACGACCCCGACGCGCTGGTGACGTACGGGACGCTGCTGGCCCAGGCCCACCGCCTGGCCGACCAGCTCGTCCAGCACTGAGCCGGCGTCGGTCACGGTGGGCGGCCCGGTAGTTATCCGGTACTTATCCGGGTAGTAAACGGTCATTGTCGATGGATACCGCTCAAGTTAGGCGCAGTTGACGAGGCGTCACTACCCTTCGGATACCGAGCGTCACCTGAAGGGACGCCTGTCGGTCCATGTTCAGCAGGGGGCATTCATGGGTTCCGTTGAGCGGCCTCGCCGCGTCGTCGTCCCTCCGGGCACGTTCGTCGCGCACAGCGGTGCCCGGACCGCCGCGCCGTCCACGACGGGGCCGGCCGCGACCCGGCAGCTGTTCGCCACCCGGACGCCGGAACTCCTCGGCCGGCTGCGCCGGTTGGACGCCGCCGTGGACGACGCCTCGGTCCGGGACATCGCTGCCTGGCTGCACGAGCAGTACGTGAGCCGGGGAGCGCCGGTGCCCGTGGGATTCGTCGCGCCCTGCCTGCTCGGCTCCCCCTACGTGGACCATCGGCTCGGCCTCGACGGGCGCATCCTGGGGCACTGCGCGGCACAGGACGTCATGCCGCCGCCGTTCGACGCCGCCCGCATGCTGGCCCGCTCGGGCGCGTACGCGTTCGTCGAGGTGTACGCCGACGGACTGGTGCTGCCCGTGCTGCCCGACGGCAGCGTCGTCAGGCCCTGAGCCGGCGCACAGGCGGACCGCGCTTCAGCAGAACGACACGGCAGGGAACGGAGACCCGCGTGAGCGACATCAACCTCGGCCCGATCGTCAGCAGACTCATCAACCTGGAGCGCCAGCTCGACCGCTCCGTCCGCTCGCTCGGCGGTCAGATCGAGCAGGTGGACGAAGAGGTCCGCGACGTCAAGGCCGTACAGGCGCAGACGAAGGACCGCCTGGACGTGCTCTACGAGAAGTTCCTGGAGTTCGTCGGGAGATCCGAACGCATCGCCGCCGCCCAGCGCGCCGAGACCCGGATCGTCCGCATCAACGACGAGATCGAGCACACGTACGGCCATCACAAGGTGGTCCGCCGCTCCGCCACCGGCATCCTCCAGGCCTTCGACACCGGGCTCGTCCAGGAGGAGACGGTCCGGCAGGTCAGCGAGGAGCTGATGATCCAGACGCCGCGCTACTGGCTGGCCCCCGCCCTGGTCGGGCTGGCCGCCTGGGCGGGCGACGACGAGGCGCTGTGCGCGCGGGCCGTGGAGGAGGCGTTCCGGCGCTCGACCTCGAAGACCTCCCTCTTCTTCGCCCTGATCCTGCGCAGACAGGGGCGGCAGGACGCGTCCGTGCGCTGGCTGCGGCACTACCTGGAGGGCCAGGACCCCCGGGTGCTCGGCCGGGAGTTCCAGGTCATCCTGGAGTGCGTCTCCCAGGGCGCCTTCGGGGCGCGGGGCCGTCAACTACTCGCCGAAACCCTGGAGGAGTGGCGGCAGCGCCTGCTCGACGACGACGCCGTACGCGCCGCCCAGGTGGCGCGCTGGCGTCAGGAGATCGACTCGCTGCGCGCCCCCTCGGCCGCCGACGACTTCCCGCGCCTTGCCGATGTGTGCCCGCAGTGGCCGGTGCTGGACGACCTCCTCGCCCGTGCCCGCGCGCACGAGGCACTCCTCGCCCGCTTCCGCGCCCTCATGGAGAGCGAACTCCTGCCCGCCTCCCACCTGGAGGACACCGTCGACGACATCCTCGACGGTCTGGTCCGCAACTCGGACGAGGAGGAACTCCCCCTGCAACGCGAGTTGTTGCTCAACGAGGCCATCGTGCGCCACGAGGGGGACGAGGACGCCGCCCGCCAGGAGGTGGACATGCGGTCCGAGGCGCTGGACGAGACCCGCAACTATCTGAGCGTGCAGTCGGTCGCCGCCCTCGACCCCACGGCCGTGGGCGCCTCGCCGGCGGCGCAGCGGATGGCCGTCGCGTCGTGCCAGGAGTGGTTCGCGCAGGCGCACGCCGGATTCAGCCGCGACTACCGGGCAGCGATGCCGCCGAAGATCGAGATCTCCCTGCGCAACACCTACGGCGTCAGCCACGGCACCCAGCGCTTCAAGCTCACCACCTGGACCAAGCCGCTCACCGACGACCTGCCCGACCTGGAGGCGTCGTTGACCCGGCACTGGAGCGGCTACGTCGACCTGTACGTCAAGTCGCTCGCCTACAACTACACCTCCCAGCTCGCCCTCCTCGGTGCCACGGTCGCCGCCATCCTCGTGGTGTTCCTCGGTGTGAACGTCGGCTTCGCCTTCCTCGCGGCGATCGCCGTCGGAGGGATCTGGGGGATCGTCCTGCACAACCGTGCCGAGGCCGGGCGCACCGCGCAGGAGAAGGCCCGCGAACTGCTCAGCCGGCACATGGCGGAGGCACTCGACCGGCTCCGGGGCGCCCACGCCGAACTCACCGACTGGCAACAGCAGTACTGGGCCGCCGACTTCGTCGAGGCCGAGGCCCGCACCTTCATCGCGTCCCTGAACACCGCGACCAACGCGCCCTCCCCGTTCGAGGGCCGCGTCGTCGGAACCGGCGACTGATTCCACCGGGACCACCGGGACCACCCGGAGCGGCCGAGACCACCGAGAGGAAACGACCATGAGCGACGATCTCGCCTTCTCGCCCGACGCGGCGCCGCCCTGGCTCAGACCGGAGATCCCGGAGCACCTGCGCCCGCTCGCCGCGCCCCCCAGGCCGGCCCAGCCGCCGGACGTCCCCGACCAGCGCGACCCCGCCGCCCCTCCGCCGTCCGACCCCGCTGCACCGTCCCCCGCACCCGCCCCCTGGGCCTCGGGGCCGGCCCGGCCGCCGGGGCAGCCCGCGCCCGATCCCGTCACCCGACGGCTGCGGCGGACCGTGACCGACCTGCCGGCCTGGGACCCCCTGCCGCCCGGTGAACAACTCGTACGCCGACCCCAGAGGGACCTGTGAGCCGCGCCCGGTGGGGAGGCGACAGCGACTACCTGAGCTGGGCCCGCACCCTGGACGAATGGGCCGACGGCACCCGCCCCGACCTCGTCCAACTGCCCCCGCTGTCCCCCGACGACCTGCCCGCCGACACCTGGCAGCGTCTGCTCGCCCGCATCGCCTCCGCCGTCGACCGCCGCCTCCAGGGCGGACTGGACCTGATGGTGCGTGAGGTGAACGACGCGGCCGACGAGTTCTCGGTGGGCCGGGCCCTCACCCGTGGCCGCGACGTGCTGCGCTCCGTCCGCTCCGTCGTCACCCACCCGAGCCTGCCCGCCGACTTCCGCGCCCGCATGGCGACCCTCATGGACGAGCACACCCGCCGACTGCAGGAGGAACTCGAACGGGGTGTGCGGGCCCTGCTCGCGGACGGCGCCGACCCCCACGCCGTCGAGACCCGGCGCCGCACCCTGCGCGACAACCCCCTCACCGCCGTCCTGTCCGAACCCTCCGCCCCGCCCCCGGCCGGCTGGTACGAGCCGACCGGACGACGGCGCATCGTCACCCCCGACTGACGGCAACGGCACCCCGGAGACCCACCATGTCGAACTACTCCGACAGCAAGCGTGACCTGGACAACTACCTCACCGCCCGGGTGCCCGTCGTCGGACTGCGCACCATCGAACAGGCCCGCGCCCTGCGCATGCTCAAAGAGGTGGCGACCCAGCCGAGGCGCGCCAACCAGCAGTTCTGGATCCACACCAGAGCCACCGGACTGCGTGATCTGCGGTCGGGAGCGGCCGTCCTCGACGACCGCTCGCTGACCGGCGCCATGGACTTCGCCGCCGCCCAGTTCGCCGCCCGCCCCCACGCCACCCTCGTCCTGGTCGACCCAGGCGAGCTGGAGTCCGACACCCCCTTCACCCGTAACGTCGCCGAACTGGCGCGGATCGCCGACACCCACGCCGGATGCGTCGTCCTCATCACGGACAACCCGATCTGGAGCGGTCTGCAACGACTCGGTATGAGCCTGCAGTTGGACCTGCCGAACGCCGACGAGATGTACGCCACCATCAGCGGCTTCCTCACCGACCACCGGGGCGTGGTCTCCATCGCCTGGACCGAGCACGACGCCCGCCGGGCCGCCGAGTTCCTCCAGGGCGTCACCGAGGGCGAGGCGGTGAACCTCATGGCCACCCTCATCGCCAAGGGGTCCGTGGAGGCCGCCGACGTGCTGACCCTCGCCAGCTCCAAGGACCGCATCTTCAACAACCTCGCCGGACTCGAACGCCTCGCCCTCAAGGACGTCGACTACTCCGTCGGCGGCCTGACCAGCCTGCGCGGCTGGCTGGAGCGCAAACACCGGCTCATCCACACCGACCTGCGCGGCACCCAACTGCGCCCGCCGCGCGGTGTCCTGCTGGTCGGCGTCCCCGGCTGCGGGAAGTCCCTGTCGGCGAAGGCCATCGCCCAGCAGTGGCGGCTGCCGCTGTACCGACTGGACATGGCCAGCATCCACGGCCGCTACCTGGGCGAGTCCGAGGGACGGATGCGGGAGGCGCTGGACGCCGCCGACCGGGTCGCCCCCTGCATCCTGTGGATCGACGAGATCGAGAAGGGACTGGCCGGCAGCCACGACAGCTCCGGCGTGCAGCAGCGCATCATCGGACAGTTCCTGTTCTGGCTCCAGGAGTCGGACTCCCGGGTCTTCGTCGTCGCCACCGCCAACGACGTGCGCAGCCTGCCGCCCGAGCTGCTGCGCAAGGGACGCTTCGACGAACTGTTCTTCGTGGACCTGCCGGACGACCAGGACCGCAGGGAGATCATCGCCCTCTACTACCGGCGCTACGTCAAGGCCGAACCCCACCCGGACCAGCTCGACCGTCTCGTCGACCTCTCCGAGGGCTTCGCCGGCTCCGACATCGAATCGGCCCTGCACGACGTGGGCGCCGAGGTCCTGCTCGGCGGCGGGGTGGAGCGGCTCGACGCCTCGTTCGTCGAGGACACCTTCGCCAACACGGCTCCCCTCAGCCGCAGCAACCCCGAACAGATCGAGGAGATCCGCGCCTGGGGCCGGGAACGCGCGGTACCCGCCGGACGGCCCGGCCCGGCCACCACCACTCCCGGAGCGGGCACCGCGCGCAGGGTGGTCGTCCTCGGCGACACCTGAGATGGGGGACGCGTGGGTGGCCCTGGCGGTCGCCACGGTCGGCGTCGTCGGCACGCTGGGCGCCGCCCTGCTGACGCAGAGCCGGGCCGACCGCACCAAACGACTGGAACTCCAGGCGCTGGCCCGGCAGCAGGGCGAGGAGCGCGAGCACGCCGAGCGGGTGCGCCGGGCCGAGCTGGTCGCGGCCCGGGGGCGCGAACGGCACGAGCTGCGGCGTGCCTGCTGCGTCGCCCTCAACACCGCCGCCCGGCAGTACCAGACCGCCCAGGTCAACCTGTGGCACGCCCTGCGGGACGGCAGCGGGGTGGAGGACTGCGCACAGCGACTGGACGAGCGCCGCGCCGCCCACCGCGAGGCCTACGCCGAGGCCCAGTTGATCCTGCCGACCGCCGTGCTGGTCACCGCGGGCGCCGCGAGCAGGCAGCTCAACAGCGGGTATGGCACGCTCCGGAAGTTCCTAGCCGCCGTGCCCCTGGACGCCGGGACACTGGACGCGTTCGACCCGGAGGTCCGCGAGGCGTGGACACTCCTGGCGGACATGCGCCAGGAGATGCGCCGCGATCTGGGCGTCGACGACACCGATGGCTGACGCCCCCTACTGACCGTGGTGCGTGAACGACGCCCAGATCTCCAGCTCGTCCGGCGGCCCGGTCGTGGCGTCCGCCAACAGCGCCTCGCACGCGGCCAGTTCGGCAGGCAGCACCCGGTCGTGGTCCAGCATCCACAACTGGGCCGCCCGCAGCGCGTCCCGGGGTGGCGTGCCCTGTCTCATGTGGTGGTGGACGAGGAGCACCAGCAGCGTCGTCCGGGGGTCGTCAGCGATGGCCCAGCGGGAGCCGACGACCGCCGTGGCGCCCGCGCCCAGGAAGGCCGTCGCCAGGGTCAGGGCCTCGTCGTGGTCGCTCAGGGTCAGATCGCTCGTGCAGTTGGCGAGCAGCACCGTGCCACCGGGCATCCCGGGATCGCGGCCCGCGGCGCCGGTCAGCAGGTCCTGCACCGACACCGTGTGCGTGGCGTCCAGTTTGAGGACGGAGTCGTTGGAGGTCGTGCCGGTGTCCGCGTGACAGTTGACGTGCAGCAGCGCGGTCGGCGAGGGCCCCCGTCCCGGCAGGAACGGTTCGAGCGACCGCGGCTCCGGCGGCAGCGCCGCCCCGCCGGTGCCCGTGCCCCCGCCCATGCCGCCGATCACGGTGACCCGCGGATGGAGGGAGGCGACGAGCGCCGCTTCACGGTGCATGGTGGGCGAGCCGTCCGGGTCGACCACGACGGCCACATGGCCCTGGCCGAGGACGGCCGTGGGGCGGGCGGCGACCTCGATGAGCTGACGGGCGCTGGCACAGTACGAGATGACGGCCCGCTCGCACGCGTGGCCGGCCTTCGCCGCCTCCCGCCCGCCCGGGGTCGAGGTCGTGGACACCGGCCGGCGGGCCGCGTGCCAGGGGACGATGCCCAGCGGGCCCACGGGCGCGAGAACGAGCCGTGGAACACGGCCGGGCCACCAGGTCTCGGCGGCCGCCAGGAGCGGTTCCATCGCGACTTGCCCGGCCCATGAGCACAGCCGCCCCAGAGCCGACCGCCACCGACCCTCCAGCAGGAGCAGCGCCTTGCGACGGCGTTCGTGCATGACCAGCGGGTGGTGCGGGGCGGGCGGCTCCCGACGGCCCTCCTCCTGGAAGGCCTGCAGAGCGGTGTCGTACGCGCCGACGGGGCCGGTGGGCACCGAGGTCAGCCCGGGCAGCCGCAGCGAACGGACTGCTCCGGTCGCCGTGACGATCACCGCATGGCCGCAGGCCCCGTCCTCGCCGGGCACGAGATAGACCAGCGCGTCGGTCCCCATCCGGCGCAGCGTGCGCCCGAGCACTCCCGGACGGGGCGCGGACAGCAGCCGTTTCTCGGCGGCGCCGCCCGCCAGCGCCTCCAGGACGCGGCGCCGCAGATCGTCGGGCACCTCGCTCAGCCGGCCACCGTCGACGGCGGCCCGCACCCAGGCGTCGGCCAGCTCCGCGTGACCGGCTTCGCGCAGCAGGTCGGGGACGGTGACGTTCATCGTCGTCGCGTTCAGCACCAGCCCGCGCCCGAGTTCGAGCGCCTCGAACGCCGCCTCGGGCAGCCCGTCGGCGAGGCTCCAGCGGACCAGCCGCAGCATGTCCGGCGCGATGGCCCGCGCGGCTTCGAGCCCGTGGTCCGCGCCCGACTGCAGCAGCACGGCGCGGCCGTACGCGGTCAGCGCCGATCTGCCCGTCTCACGGGACTGCCGCCGGTGTTCGGCCTCCTGCGGGCCGAAGGCGCGATGGGCGAGGGCGATCGTCCGGATCAGCGCGATGGCGAAGGGGTCACCAGGGCTCGCGTTGAGCACCACCCACGCCTCGCGCAGGACGGCGACCGCCTCCTCCAACTCCTCGCGCAGCCCCGACTCCAGGTGCCGGGTGAGCAGCAGGGTGCCCAGCCCGTACAGACACCGCCCGCGCGACCCGTGGAACTCGTGCGGCCCCTCCGCCGCCGCACCCCTCAACAGGGCGATGCCCCGACCGAGGGCGTCGAGCCGGTCCGGCGCCGCCTGCCCCGCGACGGCCGTGCGCCGCGCGAGGGCCGCCGCCGCGCGCAGACGCAGCGCGGGGCGGTGCGGACTCCCGGCCGGACAGGCCGTCGCGGCCTCGACGAGCGCGCCCACGGCGGCCTCGACCGCCTCGGTGTCCCCCGTCTCGCGTGCCTCGCGCAGGGCGTGCGCCGCCAGTTCCGTACGTACGGCCGGCATCCGGGGATGGTCCGCGGGCAGTGTGCGCCCGGCTTCCTGCCAGGCGCGCACGGCGTCGGCGGCCAGCGTCGGGGAGGGCCGCCGACGGGACCGCGCGAGCAGCAGCCACGCCGTGCCCGCGGCGGCCAACAGCTCACTCCTGAAGGGGGCGTGGCCGCCCGTCGGCTCCGAGGCGCGGAAGACGTGCGGCGGCACGCGCGGATCCCCGGCCTCGGCCAGCACGGTGTGCAGCGGCGGACGGACGAGGTCCTCGGGTGTGCGTTCGAGCAGCACGTCGTACTCGTGCACGGCGGCGTCGAGATCGGCGTGGTCGCCCAGCAGGACATGCCGGTCGAGGAGGAGATGGGCCAGGAATTCGGCACACCGGTCGGCCAGCGCCGGGGAGGCCGGTGGCGCCCCGTGCTCGTTGCCGTTGCCCGAGGTCGTGGCTTGCGCTGCCGTCGTCGCGTCCCCCGCCGTGTCCGGGGTGGAGAGGGCCCGCCGGACGAGGGCGATCGCGCTCGTCAGGTCCTGGCCGTCGCGCTCGCGGAGCCAGCGGCGGTAGTGCAGCAGGGCCCGTGCGGCGGCCACGGCCGCGCTCGCCGGGGCCCCGTCGCCGCCGAGGATCTCTGCGACCCGGCCGGACGGCAGGGCGAACGGGTCGGGCGTGCCGTCCCCGAGCAGTACGGTCGCGGCCGGGTCGATCGTGGGCGGGGTGAGCGCGCCCTCGTCCTCCGGCGGCTCCGCCGGGCCGGAGGCGCCGGGTGCGGGGCTCTGCGGCCGGTTCCCCGGCGCCGCGTCCGTCCGTTGCCGGCGTGCGGCGGCCGGGAACAGCGTGCCCAGCAGCGTCCGGACGTCGGCCACCGCCCCTTGCCGCAGCGCCTCGTCGACCATCACGCGCGTCGCGGATCCCGGCGGCAGCAGGGCTCGGGCCTGACGGAGCGTCGCCGTGGTGGTGGCCCGGTCCGTGAGCGTGGCTTCTCCCGAACGGTCCAGGACGAGCCCCAGGGTGCCCGCCACGGCCAGCATCATGGCCTTGAGGCCCCAGGCCTCCGGTTCGAGCAGCGGTGCGGCCCGCCGCAACCGGTCCGACCAGACGCGGCAGTCCGCCGCCGACGGCATGCCGTCCGGTGAGCGCAGGAAGCCCACCATGACGGAGAGGAAGACGAAGTACGGCTCCTGCTCCGTGGCGGCCGGGTCCAGCAGCCCGGCGAGCAGGTGCAGATCGTCCTCGACGGTGGGAAACCCGGTGACGTCCGGCACCGGCCGGTCCCCGGACTCCTGAGGCACGGTGAACGGGTCCGTGTACCAGACGCGGTAGAGCATCGCGGTGCGGAACGAGGCGTGCAGGTTGTCGTCGCGGAACTCGCTGTCGGCCGGGGCGCGTTCCAGGACGACGCGCAGGATCCGCAGGGCGTCGCGGAGGGACTCGTGCCGGACCTTCGGCAGCGCGCAGGCGAAGTCCAGCAGCAGGGCGACGCCCAGCACACACTGGGCGCCCAGGTGGAGTTCGTCCTCGTGGTGGTAGAGGCCGGTCGCCGTGCGCAGCAGGCCGATGGCCTCGCGGAGGTCCGCCACCATGCGGGGCGCGGCCCGGGCGGGCGACAGGGCCGGGTCCGCGGTGCCGGTCGTGAGCGCGTTGTTGGACAGGTCGTACGCGTACGGCATACCGCGGTCGATCGCCCGCTGGTTCAGGGTGATCGCGGTCTTGAGGACGAGTTCGGCCCGGTCGGTGTCGTCCGGCGCGACGAGGGAGGCGAGTTCACGTGCGCGGGCCGCGAGCCGGTCCACGCCGTCGTCGTCCAGCAGTCCGTTCGACAGCTCGACCCAGAGCAGGTCGACGATCCCGGCCAGACACGCCACCCTCGCCTCGCCTGTCCCGGGGAGGCGGGTCAGTGCCTCCTCCCACAGGGCTCCGGCCTCGGCGCGGTCATGGGCCGGTGCCGGGTCGTCGGGGTGCTGGGCCGCGCGATTGCGTTCGGACCGTTCCGCGAGGGCCAGCCCCAGGTTCGTCGCGATCCGGTGGGAGGCCTCCTCGGGCAGCGCGGGATGGGCGAGGGCGGTCCGGTACCAGTCCACGGCGATCGCCTGGGCCCGCTGACCGGTGTCGTACTGCGTCAGCGCGTCGCACGCGTCCGCGCCCAGCTCGGCCGCGTCGCCGCCTCCGGGGCCGGTGTCGCTCAGCAGCGGCCGCAGCAAGTCGAGCACGCCCCCGAACTCGACGGCGGGATCCGGGGGCCGAGGGCTCGAAGGGGCCGACTGTTCGTAGCGGTCACCCAGTTCGAGCAAGGACAGCATCGCGAGATCGAAGGCCACGGCGGGGCGCAGGTCCGCGTCGAGGTCGTCGGAGTCGTGTGCCGACCGCAGGAGTCCGACGGCGGCGCGGCGGTCCGCGAGCCGTTCCGGACTGTCGTGGTCGGGGCAGCGGCAGCGGTCCGAGAGCACCAGACCCAGCACCGCCCGGCACAAGGTGGCGTCCGGCAGGTGCCGCACGTCCGGGCCACTGAGGATCGGGCCGAGCAGGTCGACGACCCGGTCCGCGTCGGCCGACCGCCGGGTGCCGGGCTCGTTCGTACGCCAGCGTTCCGCGAGGTCGAGGGCGAGTTCACGGCGGACGAGCACCAGGTCGGCGCGGTCGGGCGGGGTGCCGGGCCCGGGGGAGGAGTACGCCTCGGTGGCCAGGGAATGTACGAGGTCCAGGCGCGCGATCGTGTCGTCCAGGTCGGCGGGTGCCTGGCCGTACGCGTAGCGGAGCCTGGCCGCGTCGGCGGACATCCCGAGCAGCAGCCGGAGTTCGGCCGGGCCGGTGGAGGAGTCGGTCAGCTCCGTCAGGTTCCGCTCCACCTCGTCGAGGAGGTCCACGACGTGCTCCCGGCCTTCCCTCTCCAAAGCGTCCTCGGCCGCTTCGAGGAGCTGTACGACGAGGTCGATCCGAGCGAAACGATCCGACATCCCGGATTCCCCGGAGTGATCATCGATTCCCTGATTCCCGGTGTACACGAAATCCCCCTGCCCGCTTCGGGGAATGCTCCCCGTACCGGCTCTCGAATTGCCAATCGGATCGTAGCTCACTAGCGTACGGCCGCATCCGGATTCCGGATTCCAGGAGGGGAACGAATGGACGAGTACGAGCAGCAACTAATCGCCGCGCTCGTGTCGGAACCGCAGTCGATCCGGGAAAAACTCGCCCCGGAGGACCGGGAACAACTCGACGTCCTGCTGGACCTCGTCGCCGAGGGCGGGAGCGAGGAACGGCTGCGCGGGATCGCCCGCGCCGTCGCCGCCCATCTGCGCACGGCCCTGCCGGGCGACGAGGGGCGGGCGGTGAGCCGGCGCTACACCTCCTCGTCGCTCGTCCAGCGGCCGCCGCACGAGGTGCTCCTGGACCGCTTCGCACTGGGCGGGCCGGCCCTGCCGGGTGGGACGGGCCTGCCCGGCGGGGGCGCAGAGGGGGTCCGGGGGTCCCGTGGCGCACCGCCGGGCGCGGTGCGGTGGGCCTCGGCGCGCGAGCGCCTGCTGGCCGAGCCCGCCCTGACGGAAACGGACCTGACGGAACTCTTCGGCGTCGCGGCCGACCAGCCCGGACTGATCAGGCTCCGCGCGTCCGCGGGGCCCGAGCAACTGCCCGCGTTCCAGTTCGACGGCGAGGGCCGCCCCCGGCCGCTGGTGCTCGCCATCAACGCGATGCTCGGCGCGGCGGCCGACCCGTGGGGGGTGGCCGACTGGTGGCTGGGGCCCAATCCGTGGCTGGACGCCGTGCCGGCGACCCTGCTCGGCACGGGGCTGGACGATCAACTGCTCGCCGCCGCGAGCGTGGTGGGGGAGGACGACTGACATGGCTCGTGGAGCGAAACTGCCCGAGAAGGGCACCGCGAACGCCAGGAGGGTGGTCCGCCGGGCGGGCGAGGTCTTCTACCGGGTGCACTCGCGGCGCCGCAGGGCGCACCACTTCAACCCGGAGCCGCAGGACCACCACTTCGGCGGCGGTCGCTTCGACAGCACGCCGAACGATTCCTACGCCTACCTGTACGCGGCCCCCAAACCCGAGACCGCGATCATCGAGAGGTTCGTCCGCACCCTGCGCTTCGACGGCCTGGGCAACTCCCGCGTCCTGCCGCGGAAGGAACTGGACGGCAGACTGCTGTCCCAGGTGCGGCTCACCCGGGACGTCGAACTGGTCTCCCTGTGCAGCATCGTCCACCTCAACGCCGTGCAGCAGAGCGACTGGTGGCTGGTGGAGTCCGACCCCACGGAGTACGCGTTCACCCGGCGCTGGGGGCACTGGCTGCGCGGCGAGGCGGACTGGGCGGACGGCTTCGTCTGGCGGTCGCGGCTGGACGGACCCAACGAGTCCCTGGTCCTCTTCGGGTCCGCCGCCGAGAACGACCTGCTGACGGAGACCGACGAGCCGCCGAGGATCCTCGACGACACGGACGGTCTGCGCTGGCTGGCCGAGACCCTGGAGGACTACCGCGTCGAGATCGGGACCGTCGACCCCGCGCCGGGCATCGGCTCCTGACACCGCCCGCCCCCACCCCGCCCCCGCCCGTTCCTCCCGGGCGCTTTCCGGGCGGGAACCGGTAGCTTTCCGGATTTCCCCGGGGGATCGCTAAAAGGGGTTCCGGCGTCCCTGGCGCCCGTGCATACTTCTGATCGGAAGGCCGCAGTGAGAACACGGGGGAAAACGGGGGACAGTCGGGGGAATGCGGCAGGAACAGAGCACGGTATTCGAGATTCCCGGGCGAGAGAATTCGAATACCGTGCTCCCTCGCGTGTCGGTGGAATGCACGTCGGATTCAGGGCCGCCTGTCGCTCAGCACGTCGAACACCGCACGGGCGCTGACCGGATTGCGTGTCACCAGATGCACCGACCAGTCGGGATCGGCCCCCAGCACCTGCTCCAGCGTTCCGACGACCGTCTCGGCGCTGGTCCGCGCGTCGAGACCGCCCCGGCCCGCCCCGAGCAGCGGCAGGGCGATGGACCGCAGCGGGACACGTCCCGCACGGCGCTCCGCCGCCGCCAGCTGGAACACGCGCCGGACGGCCGCCGCGACGGCGTCGGGCGCGGTCTCGTACCCGTCGCCCGTCGCCGAGGGCGTGGCGACCGCCGCGTGGAGGATCCGCCGCACCCCCTGCGCCGCGAGGGCTCCCGGTGAGGTGACGGCCACCGTGCCCGCCGCCACGGGCAGCCCGGGCACCCCGAACTTGCGCATCCAGGCCGCGAGTTGGCGTGCTATTACGTCGTCCGTGATACGGCCGACGGAGTCCTTGGTGGCACCGGCCCGTCGCAGACTGCCGGAGACCGTGCGACGGAACGTCTTGGACATCTCGAAGTAGATGTTCTCCGAGGAGACCAGGACGTCCACGCCGGTGACGAGTTCGATGGGCGCCACATGCACGGTGAGCAGGACGTCCCCGTGGGAGAAGGCGGTCCGCACCACGTGGCGTCCCGCCCGGACGGGAAGGACGGCATCCGCCGGCGGTGCCGCGCCGACCGCCCCCTCGGAGGGACCCTCCCGGGTGCTAGGCACGGGCGTGGCGTCGTGGCCCTCCCCGTTCAGGATGGCTCGCGCGACCTGTTGGAGCATCAGCTTCTCCTGATGCTTGCGGAACCGCTCCGCCCCGACCCGGTAGACATGGGCCGCCCGCTCCCGGCGTTCCTTGCCCGACAGGTCGCGGGTGCCGGAGGCGAACCCGAACGAGTGGAGGGCCGCGTCGCGCAGCAGCGCCCCGTCGAGGCCCAGGACCACGGTGTGCAACAGTCGCTCGACGGCCTCCGGTTCCACCCGGACGCCCGGTGCGGATGTCTCCCCGGTCTCCGCACCGGGTGTCCGGCCCGCGACGCAGGCGTGCAGTGTCTCCAACTCCGCCTCGTGCAGCCGCAGCAGCCCCAGCGCGCGGACCCGGCCCAGTTCGTCCATCAGCTTGTGCAACACGGTCGGGACACCGGGGGCGCCCCGCTCCAACTCATCGGTCACCGCTCAAGGATGAGCAGGGCGTCCACGCCGGGCAAGCGGTTTGGGACGATCGGGAGAAAACGGTCCCTGCCGAGCGAGTTCACGGGTCGAGCGGTTCAGGACGCACCGTCGTCACACGCAGCCCCGTCTCCCGCTGTGCAAACCCTGTTCGGTCCCGGATCAGTGGCGTGGTGACCGGCGGACCGTCAGGACGGCCACGTCGTCGTGCCGGCCGCCGCCGCCCGCGTACGCGCGGGCGTCCTCGTACAGGGCCCGGGGCAGCTCGGTGGGGGAGAGGTCGAGATGCTCGGCGAGGCGTTCCTCGACCGGGTAGAACGTGCCGTCGGCGGCCCGGGTCTCGGTGAGGCCGTCGGTGCTCAGCAGCAGCGTCGCGCCCTCCGGGAACGCGAACCAGCCCACGATCGTGGGTTCCAGGGCCAGTTCGGCGAGGCCGAGCGGGACCCCGGAGTCCAGCGCGGCCGTGGTGACCGTGCCCTCGTGCAGCACATGCGGCGGGACGTGCCCGCAGTTGACGGCCTGCACCTCGTCGCCGTGCGCGTCGATGCCGATCACGAGGGCGGTGACGAAGCGCTCGTCGTCACCGGTGTGCTCGGCGTAGGAGTTGTGCCGCACGACCGCCGCGTCCAGGGCGTCGACGAGGGCGGTGAGCGTGGGCTCGCGATGGGCGGCCTCGCGGAAGGTGCCGATGACGGCGAACGCGGCGCCCACGGCGGCCAGTCCCTTGCCCTGGACGTCCCCGATCAGCACCCGGGTCCCCCAGGGCGAGTCGACGACGTCGTAGATGTCCCCACCGACCAGCCGGTCCTCCTGGAGGGGCTCGTAGACGCCGTTGACCAGCACGTCGCCGGTGAGCAGCGGGAGAGGGTGCAGGATGTGCCGCTGCATGGCCGCCGCCGTGGAGCGCAGCCGGAACATCTCGTTCTCGCGCCGGATGCGCCGGTGGCAGGCGTACACCGACGCCACGCCCAGGGCGAGGGTGAGCAGCACGAGGAGGAGCCGGTCGAGCCACCGGTCGGCGTCGACGTTGCGCACCACCGCCGTGGTGGTGACCACGAGCGTGGTCCACGCGGCGACGAACGCCGTCTGGCGGACCGTGCACAGCGCGGACGCCGTGCCCGGCAGGAACACCAGCAGACCGAGCAGCCACACCTCGGACCCGGACAGCACCCCGAGCGCCTCCACCACGGCGGTGACCGCCAGCACGCCGAGGATCAGTTCGGCGTTGTGCGGCGGTTCGATGGCCTCGAAGGCGTCGACGGCCTCGACGGGTCTCTTCCGGCGGATACCGGCCATGCCAACTCCCGGGCAGATCGTGATCTCCCCGTACGTTAAGCCGGGTCCTCCCACGGGCGGGAACCGCCCCGCCGGAGCGGCCGGAGCCGCGGGTCGACATGGACCTTCGGCCCGGCTCCGGCCCCGGCCGGGCGCTCACCGGCGAGCACCGGGCCGACCTCGTCGAGGGCCACCGTGGCGGCGACGAGCGGCCGGGGGTCGATCACGCCGGTGGCGTACGCGCGGATGGCGGCGTCGAGTCCGGGGGAGGCGGACAGGACACCGACGGCCGTGACGTCCTTGAGGACGAGCGCGCGGGTGTCGATCCGGCTGGGCACGGCGGCCAGCCCGATGTAGACCACGCGGCCGCCCGGCTCCACCAACTCCACCGCGCGGTGCGGCAGTCGGGCCGCGTTCGTGGCGTCGACGACGGCGTCGAAGGGGAGGTCCGGGAGGGAGTCCTCGGTCCAGGTGTGCTCGAATCCCAGGCCGCGCGCGAAGGCGAGGGAGGGGGCGTTCTCGCCCATGAGGTGGACCTCCGCACCCGTGGCCCGGAGGAACAGCGCGACCAGCAGACCGATCGTCCCGGGGCCCAGGACCAGGGCCCGGTCCCCCGGCCGGGTCGCGGCCGCCTCCGCCGCGCGCAGCGCGTTGCCGCCCGGCTCCACCAGCGCGCCGAGCACCGCGTCCACCGAGTCCGGCAGGCCGTGCAGGGAGGTGGCCGGTACGGCGAGCCGCTCCGCCAGCGCACCGGCCAGACCCCCGCGGATGCCGACCTCCAGGCGCCGCTCACAGACGTGCTGGTCGCCGCGGAGGCAGCGGCGGCAGCCGCCGCAGCCCAGCATCGTGTCACCCATGACGCGCCGGCCGACCCAGGCCGGGTCGACGCCCTCCCCGGCCGCCGAGACCCGCCCGGCCCACTCGTGGCCGATGCGCATCGGATAGGCCGCGTGCCCCTGGTGGAGGTAGGCCATCGTGCCGGTGAAGAACTCCATGTCGGTGCCGCACACCCCGACCCGCTCCACGTCGACGACGACCTCCCCGGGCCCGGCCACCGGCACCGGGAGCTCCTGGACCTCGTACGAACCGGGGGCGGTGAGGACGAACGCGCGCATGAGGTCCACGGGTCTTTCTCCAGGGCTGGTCGGATGCCGGGCGGCCGGGGCCGGGCGCGGGCGGGGTCTTCAGCGGGGGCGGGGGCGTGCGCGAGCTTCAGCGGCGTGCCGGGCGGAGCCTCACAGGTGCGTGCCTCATCGGTGCGGCTCGCCCAGGGGCCCGAGCAGCGCGCGGATCTCGTCGAGCGCGCCGACCAGGGCCGCCAGGGGGGTCCGGAAGGTGAGCGCGCTGACGCTCACGGCCCCGGACGGGACGGTCGGCGAGGTCAGGAACACCGGCAGCGCCACGCAGTTGACCCCGGTCTCGGTCTCCTGGTCGTCGACGCCGTGGCCCCGGGCACGGGTGGCCGCCAGCTCCCGGTGCAGCGCGGCGGCCGTGCACAGCGTCCGGGGCGTACGACGCTCCAGGGGCGAGCCGCCGATCCACGCGTCCACCTCCGGCGGGGTGCCCAGCCGCCCGGCGAGCAGCAGCTTCCCGACGGCGGTGGTGTGGGCCGGGTTGCGTCCGCCGATCGTCGACGTCAGCCGGACGGCGCCGTCGGGCGGGTCGGCCTTGGCCCGGTACACGACCTCCCGGCCGTCGAGCACCGCGTAGTGCGCGGTCTCGCCGAAACGGTGAGCCAGGGCTTCCAGCACCGGGCGGACGCGGACGTGCTCCGGCCGCGCCTCGTGGTGCGCGAAGGCCATGCGCAGGAACTCGTCGCCGAGCCCGTACCGCCCCCGCGCGTCCTGGTCGGCGAGCCCGGCCCGGCGCAGCGCGACCAGCGCCCGGTGCACCGTCGGCTTGGGGCTGCCGACCACCCGGGTCAGCTCCTCCAGACCCACCCCGCCCGGATATCCGGCCAGCTCCTTCAGGACCGCCAACACCCGGTCCGCCCCCACGAGTCGGCCGCCCCCGGCACCCGTCGGGCCACCCTCCGCGGGGTCTGTCGCGCTCCCGTACGCCTGCGTATGCTTCATCGCGTTCCAGACTGTAGACCGCCGTACCGATAGTCGGAAGGGACTCCGGGTGACGCTCCGCAGCGCGCAGTGGTACGGGGGACAGGACCGCAACGCCTATATCCACCGGGCGTGGATGCGACGGGGCGTGCCGGGCGACGCCTTCACCGGACGGCCGCAGATCGCCATCGCCAACACCGCCTCGGACCTCACCCCCTGCAACGCGCATCTGGACGAGGTCGCAGCCTCGGTGCGCAACGGCGTGTACGAGGCGGGCGGCATCCCGCTGGACCTGCCGGTGGTGTCGCTCGGCGAGACGAACGTGCGGCCCACCGCGATGCTGTGGCGGAACATGGCCGCGATGGCCACGGAGGAGATGCTGCGGGCCAACCCGGTCGACGGTGTGGTGCTCCTCGGCGGCTGCGACAAGACCATCCCCTCCCTGCTGATGGCCGCCGCCTCGGTGGACCTCCCCGCGGTCGTGGTCCCCGGCGGACCGATGCTCAACGGCACCTTCCGCGGCGCTCTGCTGGGCTGCGGCACCGGCGTGTGGCAACTCTCGGAGGAGGTCCGGGCGGGCACGCTCTCCCAGGAGCAGTTCCTGCGCTCCGAGTCGGCGATGATCCGCAGCCGGGGCCACTGCAACACGATGGGCACCGCGTCGACGATGGCGCTGGTCGCCGAGGCGCTGGGCACGGTGGTGCCCGGTCTGGCCGGGACCCCCGCTGCCGACAGCCGGCTGCTGGAGGCCGCGCACCACACCGGCCGGCTGGCCGTGGACATGGTGGGCGCCGACCGGCGGCCGGGCACCTTCCTGACCGAGGCGTCCTTCCACAACGCGATCGTCGCGCTGGCGGCGATCGGCGGTTCCACCAACGCGGTCGTCCACCTCCTGGCGATCGCGGGCCGATCGGGCGTCGACCTGACGCTGGACGACTTCGACCGCATCGGTTCCCGGGTGCCGGTCCTGGTCGACCTCCAGCCCGCCGGCCGCTTCCTGATGGAGGACCTGCACCGGGCCGGAGGGCTGCTCGCCGTCCTGCGGGAGGTCCGCGATCTGCTCGACCCCGACGCGCTGACCGTCACCGGCCGGCCGCTGGTCGACTTCCTCGACGACGCCCCCATCTGGGACGCCGAGGTCATCCGCACCCGCGCCGAACCGCTGGTCGCCGAGGGCGGCATCGCCGTCCTGCGCGGGAATCTCGCCCCCGACGGCGCGCTGATCAAACCCGCCGCCGCCTCGCCGCACCTGCTGCGGCACCGGGGCCGGGCCGTCGTCTTCGACTCCATCGAGGACTTCCGCGCCCGTATCGACGACCCGGACCTCGACGTCGACGCCGACTCCGTCCTCGTCCTGCGCGGCTGCGGACCCAAGGGCTACCCGGGCATGCCCGAGGTCGCCAACATGCCGCTGCCGAAGAAGCTCCTCGAACAGGGCGTCCGCGACATGGTCCGCGTCTGCGACGGCCGGATGAGCGGCACCGCGTACGGCACGGTCGTCCTCCACGTGGCGCCGGAGGCCGCGGCCGGCGGCCCGCTCGCCCTCGTCCGGACCGGTGACGTCGTCACCCTGGACGTGGCGGCCCGCCGCATCGACGTCGACGTACCCGCGGACGAGCTGGCCGCGCGCACGCCCGACCGGGCCACACGCGACGGGTTCGCCGCACCGCGCCGCGGCTGGGAACGCCTCTACGTCGACCACGTCCTCCAGGCCGACACCGGCGCCGACCTCGACTTCCTCCTCGGCTCCAGCGGCTCCGAGGTGAGCCGCGAGTCCCACTGACGCCGGAACCGCGCTCCGCCGAGCCCCGGTGCGCCCTTCGAGGCCGTGCGACGGGCGGACACGGGGGAACGCTGGGATGCTGAAGGAGGAACGCTGCCCGAGTTCCGACGACTGGTGGTGGTGAACGCCATGGTGAGGTCCGGGGAGAGGGGGCAGGGGTCGGCATCCCGCGCCGATCCCCAGGGCGATCCGTTCCTGCCGACCCGCTTCGCGGTACCGGCCCGGCCCGCCACGTTCCTGCGGCGCGAACGTCTGGACGACCACCTCGACCAGGCCCTGAGCACACCACTGACCGTGGTCAACGGGGCCGCCGGCGCCGGCAAGACCCTGCTGGTCGCCGACTGGGCGGCCCGGCGGGACCGGCCGGTCGCCTGGCTCACCACCGAGGCCGGCGACCAGGGCCCCGGCATGTTCTGGGCGTACGTCCTCCAGGCGCTCCGCGCGGCCGGCGTGCCCCTGCCGGTCGACATCGGCTGCCCGGCCGACGCCGGCCGCGTGGACCGCACCCTGCTGACCCGGCTCGCCGCCGAACTGGGCGCCCTGGAGCGGCCCGTCATCGTGGTGCTCGACGAGTACGACCGGGTGACCGACCCGGAGATCGCGGACCAGCTGGAGTTCGTCCTGCACCACGCGGCGTCCGGCCTCCGCCTGATCCTCGTCACCCGGACTGAACCCCTGCTGCCGCTGCACCGCCACCGGACGGCCGGCGACATCACGGAGATCAGGAACGCCGAACTCGCCTTCACGCCCGAGGAGGCGGCCGTCCTGCTGGACCTGCACGGCCTGCGGCTCCCGGTACCCGTCGCGGAGGCGCTCGTGGAGCGCACCCGGGGGTGGGCGGCCGGTCTGCGGCTGTGCGCGCTGGCCGCGAGCGAGAACCCGGACCCGGAGACCTATCTGAAACGGTTCGAGGCCGAACGCACGGCGGTCGCCGACTTCCTGCTCGCCGAAGTGCTCCAACGGCAGCCCCCCGAGACCCAGGACCTCCTCCTGCGGGTCAGCGTCCTGGACCGGTTCCGCCCCGAGCTGGCCGACGCGCTCACCGAACGCTCCGACGCCGAAGGCATCCTCGCCGGGCTGCACCGAGGCAACGCGTTCGTCGAGGACCTGGGGCACGCCTGGTACCGCCTGCACCCCCTCTTCGGGGAGATCCTCCGCGCCCATCTGCGGATGCGCCGCCCCGGCCTGGAACCCGTGCTCCACCGCCGGGCCGCCCGGTGGCTGCTCCGCTCGGACATGCTCGTGGAGGCGCTCGGGCACGGCGCCGCTGCGGGCGACTGGGAGTTCACCGCCGGAGCCCTCGTCGACGACCTCGCCATCGGCCAGCTCTTCACCGGCCTGCGCTCCGACGACCTCACCGACCTGTTCTCCCACATGGACCCCGAGGCCACGAGCCCCGCCGCGGACCTCGTACGGGCGGCCCGTGAGCTCTCCCGGTGCGAGCTCGACCGGGGCCTGACCCATCTGCGGCACGCGGAACGGAGCCTCGCGGGGGAGGAGGACCGGGCGCGGGCCCAGGACGAACCGGGACCGGCGGCGGCCCGTCTGAGCTGTCTGCTGCTGGAGACGCTGGCCGCCCGGCTGACCGGCTCACCGGACAGGGCGGAACAGGCCGCCGGGACCGCCGAGATGCTGCGCGACCAGGTCCCCGCCCACCTCCTGGACAGGCACCCCGAACTCACCGCCCTGCTCCTCGCCCATCTGGGCTCCGCACGGCTGTGGGCCGGGCGGTTCGAGGAGGCACGCGCCGCCCTGTCGCTGGTCGCCGAGGGCTCCGACGGCGTGTCGACCGCGCTCCCGCGCGAGGACTCCCTCGGCCGACTGGCCCTCATCGACTATCTGAACGGCTGGCTCGGCAGGGCGGAACGCAGGGCCATGGCGGCACTGACCGTCTCCGAGCGGTACAGCCTGCCGCAGCCGTCCGGGTTCGGCGTCGCACGGCTCGTCCTCGCGGCCGTGGCCGTCGACCGGAGCGAACTGCGGCTGGCCCGCGCCCATCTCGACGCGGCGGCCGCCACCCCGCCCGCGATGCGGGACCCGGTGACCGAGGCCGGCCGGGCCCTCGCCACCGCCCGTCTGCTGCTGGCCCGCGGCGACACCCGGGCCGCCCTGGCGGCGGCCGAGGCGGCCGTGGCCGCCGATGTCGCCTCCCCCTGGGCGGAGGGCAACACGGCTCTGGTCGCCTCCGCCGCGCACCTCGCCCGAGGCCGGCCCGAGGCGGCCGCCGAACTGCTGCGCTCCGTGCCCGGCCACCAGCCGGTGTGCGCGGTGGGCGAGGCCCGTGCCCGCCTGGCCGCGGGCACGCCCCTCGCGGCGATCGAACTGCTGGACGGGCTGCGCCCAGAGAACCCCACCGGCCCGGCGGTGACCGTACGGGCCCTGCTGGTCCGTGCCGAGGCCGCGCACGCCCTGGGCGACCAGGCCGCCGTGCGCCGACTCGTCGCCCAGGCGCTCCAGGAGGCCCGGCGCGAGCGGCTGCGCCGGCCCTTCGCCGAGGCCGGCGGCTGGCTCCGGCCGCTGCTCGGCACCGCCCCACTGCGGAGTCTCGCGGCCGGCTGGCTCACCCCCGAGCCATCGGGACGGTCCACGCGCACCGGGCCGTCCGCACCGGAGGAACTGCCGCCGGTCGTGGAGGAGCTGAGCGGCCGCGAACGCGATGTGCTGCGGCGCCTGGACCGGATGATGTCCACCGAGGAGATCGCCGCCGACCTGTGCCTCTCGGTCAACACCGTCAAGACGCACCTCAAGAGCGTCTTCCGCAAGCTCGCGGTCAACCGCCGCAACGACGCCGTACGTCGTGCCCGCGAGCTGCGGCTCCTCTGACGACCGCGCTCGTCCCGCGTCCCGGCACCCCCTGTGCGGCCGTGAGCCTGCTGCTATCGTCATAGTCAACGATGCACCTAGGTTCATCGTTGACTATGACGAGGGGCCGTCGCTGTGCCGACGGCGTCGACGAGAGGCGGTCGGTCCGTGCCGAGCGGTGCGTATCTGCGCTATGTCGCCCTGGGCGACAGTCAGACCGAGGGGCTCGGGGACGGTGACGACGACCGTGGTCCACGGGGCTGGGCGGACCGGCTCGCCGAGCGGCTCGACCGGCACCACCCCGGCCTCAGGTACGCCAACCTCGCGGTCCGCGGACGCAAGGCCGGCGAGGTGCGCGCCGAGCAGCTCGCCCCGGCGCTCGCGATGCGACCCGACCTCGCCACCGTGGTCGCCGGGGTCAACGACGTGCTGCGCCCGCGCGTCGACCTCGACGAGGTGGCGGGCCATCTGGAGGCGATGTTCGCCGCCCTCACCGCCCAGGGCGCCACCGTCGCGACCCTCACCTTCCCCGACGTGGGGCGCATCTCCCCGCTGGCCCGCCCGCTCGCCCGCCGGGTGCTCGCCCTCAACGACCGCGTCCGGGAGGCCGCCGGCCGTCACGGCGTGGTGGTCGCGGAGACGGCGGTGCACCCCGCGGCGGCCGACCCACGGCTGTGGAGCGCCGACCGGCTGCACGCGGGCCCGCTCGGGCATGAGCGCATCGCGGCCGCCATGGCCCAGGCGCTCGACCTGCCGGGCAGCGACGACACCTGGACCCTGCCCCTGCCGGACGAGGGGGCTCCCGTCGCCGCCTGGCGGGCGGTGGGAGCCGAGGCGCGCTGGATCGCCACCTTCCTCGGCCCCTGGCTTGGTCGCCGTCTGCGCGGCCGATCCTCGGGCGACGGCCGTCAGGCCAAGAGACCCACCCTCACACCCCTGACCACACCCACTGACCAGGCGTCAGCCCAGGACCTTCGCCAAGGCCTGGCCGACCGGACCTAGGTGCGCGGGCGCGGCGCGGTCGCGCGCTGGTCGAGTCTGCGCAGGGCCATGTCCCCCCATTGCAGGTTCTCCCGCTCCAGGGACATGCCGCGCAGCAGCGTGAGGTACGGGCCGACGCGTTCGGCCTCGGTGAAGTAGGCCTCCTCCGAGCGCCCGTCGAGGAGGCGTTGGCGCAGCCTCTCGTAGTGGGCGAGCTTGGTGGTGGCCCACTCCATGCGCTGGGTGATGGCGGCCCGTACCGCCTCGCTGTCGCCGACGTCCACGCACTGCACCTTGACCATCAGCTCGTCCCGGATCACCCCCGGCTTTCCGGGCGGCTCGGCGGTGTAGGCGCGCACGGCCTCGCGCCCGGCCCGCGTCAGCGAGAACAGGCGCTTGTTGGGGCGGCGTTCCTGTTCGACGACGCGGGCCGTGACCAGCCCTTCGGCCTCCATGCGTTCCAGCTCCCGGTAGAGCTGCTGGGGGGTCGACATCCAGAAGTTGGCGACCGTCGCGTCGAACGCCTTCGCGAGGTCGTATCCGGACGCCTCGCCCTCCAGCAGCGCGGCCATCACCGCGTTCCGCAAAGCCATGAGCACACGCTAACAGCGCTGTGATCAGTGCGGTGATTCGTGCGGTCGTCAGCGTTGTGATCAGTCAAGGAGGTGATCGTCTCCCGCCCTTTCGCCTGTGGACAAGGGTGCCGCACCCCTCTAGTCTCCACATCACATACTCAACTCATTGAGTATAACTCCGTGTGAGAGGTGGGTTCATGCACGCCTTCCGTAAGGCCGTGGAGAGCGGGGACATGGAGGCCGTCGCCGCCCTGCTGGCCGACGACGTCGTCTTCACCAGCCCGGTCGCGTTCAAGCCGTACCCGGGCAAGGCGATCACCGCCGCGATCCTGCGGGGTGTGTTCCGGGTCTTCGAGGACCTCACGTACGTCCGCGAGATCGCCAACCCCGACGGGCGCGACCACGCCTTCGTCTTCACCGCGACCGTCGCCGGCAAGCGGCTCCAGGGCTGCGACTTCCTGCACTTCGACGACGACGGGAAGATCGACGAGTTCACGGTGATGGTCCGCCCGCTCTCCGCCGCCCAGGCCCTGTCCGAGGCGATGGGCGCCCAGTTCGAGCAGATCGCCCGCGAGGCGGCCGAAGGCTGACCACGAGTCCCTCGCCGGCGCCGGCCGCCCGCGGACCAGGGCACCCCGAGGGCGCTGCTCCGGCCCGGGTTGTCAGTGCCCGTTCGTACGATCTCGGCATGTCCGATGCCTTCACGGTCCTGTGGACCCATGACACGTGCCGTGCCCTGCGCACGGCGGGGCGCGAGGGTGAGCGCCCGCCCGTCGCCTTCAGCGGTGTCCATTCCTCGCTCCCCGCATGGTCGGGCGCCCGCCCCGACGACGAGGTGTACGCGCTGCACGTGAACCGGGGCGAGGTGCTGGTGGTGAGCCGGATGCGCGTGGTCGACAGAGAGCGGCGCGAGTGCTGCGGCGCCGCTCCGGCGACCTGGAGCGACCCGGGGTTCCCCGGACACCACGCGTGGTCGGCGCTCGGCGCGGGCGGCTGCGGGGCCGAGGCCGTGCACGTGGACGCCACACCGGTGCGCTTCGACATGCCGATACCCGGCGACCTCCTCGGACGTCTGACCTGGCGCAATCGCCGAGGACAGACCCGGGGCCTGAAGTACGTGGCGGACGGACGGCTGCAGCGCGCGGTCAGCCTTCAGGGGTTCTACCGGCTCACGCCCGAGTCGGCCGGCGACATCGCGGCGGTGCTCGACGACACCGCCGCCCGCTCCGGTCCGCCGGTCAGCCCTGCGCCGGGTCCGGCGGGGCCTCCGCTCGCGTGAACCCGTGGCTCCGCTCCACCTTCGCCACGTGGAGCGAGTAGCTCTGGTACCACTCGGCACGCCCGCGCTTCTGCGCCGCGCGGTGCTCGAGGTCGGTACGCCACCGTGTCAGTGCGTCGGCGTCACGGAAGTAGCTGACGGTGATGCCCAGCCCGCCGGGGGTCTGCGCGTGGTCCATCCCGAGGTATCCGGGGATGGACTTCACCAGCTCCTCCATGCGCGCGTTCGTCTCGGGGTAGCCGTCCTGATCCTCGGTCCGCACGGTGGTGAACACAGCCACGTAGTAAGGGGGTTCGTAGGCCTCGACGGGTGCGACAGCTGCTTCTGAGTGATCGCTCATGGCGCTACCGTACGGCGGGCGGCCGGACACGCGTGCCCGGTCGCTCTCGACTCCTACGCCGACTCCCGCCGCACCGGCTCATTCCTCCTCATCGACCCGACCGACGGCACGACGTTCGCCGCCGGCCTGGCGGACGTGCGCTGACCCGCCCCTCGGCCCCAGAAATCCAGGTGCCGGACCCGGGCACACGTCCCTAACCTCGTCCCCATGCGTCACGATCCCGCCCTGCTGAACGTCATCGATGTGGAAGCCACCTGCTGGGACGGGCAACCGCCGCCCGGCTCCGTGCACGAGATCATCGAGATCGGTCTGACCGTCGTGGACGTGTCGGCACGGAGCCGTGTGTCGCGGCACCGGATCCTGGTCCGCCCCGCCCGGTCGGCCGTCGGTGACTTCTGCACGGAACTGACCGGTCTGACGCAGACCGAGGTGGACAGGGGCGTCTCCTTCGCCGAGGCGTGCCGGATCCTCGTCGAGGAGCACCAGGCTGCCGAGCGCCCCTGGGCGAGCTGGGGCGAGTACGACCGGCTGCAGTTCGCCCGGCAGAGCCAGGCCGACGGGGTGGCCTACCCGTTCGGCTGTCCGACGGAGCGCACGCACACCAATGCCAAGGCCGTGTTCGCCGCGGCGTACGGGCTGCGCAAGAAGCCCGGCATGAGCCACGCCCTGCGGATCGCCGGGCTGCCCCTCGAAGGACGCCACCACCGCGGCGAGGACGACGCGTGGAACATCGCGGCACTCGTCCTCGACCTGGTGGACCGCGGGGCATGGCCGACCCCGGCGGCCACGGTGGTGTAGCCGGCTTCGCCTCCCCCCAAGTGGCGGGGGTGGCCCGGCGGTCGCCAAGGTCGTGATCCGGGCCCTGGTCCTGCTGGCCGTGGGCACAGGACTCACCATTGCTCTCCGTGGTCCCGGTAGCCGTCGGGCAGCCGCGCCGGTGTGAGCAGCCCCAGTGATTCGGCTCCCCCGTGGCGGGTGAGGCGCCGCTACGGCTTCTGGGCTGGGATGGGGCAGCGGCCCATCGGTCGTGGGCGTTGTCCGGGTGTCGCCCAGTGGCGTCGCGGCCGACCCGAGAGGACAGCGGGGAACTGTGCCGGATCCACGCCCCGCAGGGCAACGACCGACTCCGCCGCCCACCGGCGCCGTTCTCATGGTTGAGCAGTATCGCCAGGCCACATACGTACCGAACCGGCGTCACATACGCGCGCGTGGCCAGTGAGGCCTCGAATCCCGCCTTGAGCAGGCCGGCGACCCAGCGCTCCCGCAGTTCCATCGCGTTGGGGCCGACGGGAATCTGCTCGGCCGGCAGCCGGGCGGCGCTCGGCCAGGGCCCTCATCGACAGCGCCTCCGCTCCCTCCTCGTCGACGATCCGCAGCGCCAGGGCGACGATCCGGTCCGGCGGGACCGGCGGACGACCGGCAGCGCGGCGCGCCCACTGATCCATCTCCTCGCTCAAGACCCCCCTGGCCGTAACACGCGGGGACTTCCTCTTGACACGACCGTCATATCGGTAACAGTGTAGCCATTATGAGTACCTGGTCTGAGCCCCAGCCCGATTCCCGGTTCGTCGAGGTGGACGGCCTGCGGATCCACTACAAGCGTGCTGGGCACGGCCCGGCACTCGTGCTGCTGCACGGCAGTGCCTCGTCCCTGCAGCACTTCGACCGCGCGTCGGAGCTGCTGTCGGATTCGTTCGATGTCATCCGTCCCGACCTGCCGGCGTTCGGACTGACAGGGCCGCGCAAGGACCGCGACTACCGCGTCCCGGCGTACGCCGCGACGGTGGCGGGCTTCATGGAGGCGCTGGGCGTGCCGCGCTACGCGGCGGGCGGCAATTCCCTGGGCGGCAACATCGCCTGGAACGTCGCGCTGGATCATCCGGAGCGGCTGACCGGCCTGGTACTGGTCAATGCCACCGGTTACCCGGAGAAGACGGTGCCCGCGGGGATGCGCCTGACCCGCAACCCGCTGGTGCGGCCCCTGCTGAGGCGGGTGATGCCGCGCGGGGCGATCGAGCGCAACCTGCGCGAGGCCGTCGGGCCGCATTCGCAGATCGTGGACGACGCCATGGTGGACCGCGCCCATCAGCTCATGAGCCGCCCCGGCAACCGCTCGGCCTTCGTCGACTTCTGCAACACCGACCAGCCGGACCGCAGCGCGCAGATCCCCCGCATCACGGTGCCCACGTTGGTGCTGCGCAGCGCGAGCATCGACGGCCAGCACTTCGCCCGCGACATCCCCGACGCCCAGGAGCACGTCCACCCCCACGGCGGACATCTGCTGCCGGAGGAGGAACCGCAGTGGGTCGCGGACGCGATCGCGAAGTTCCTCGGCTCCTGTGCCGACACCCCCACGCACTGAGGGCAAGGAGGCCCGTTCCATGAAGTACTTCGTCGCCTCGGGCGAGGACCGCAAGCTCACCGCCGACTCGCGGGGGGCGCTGCGTGGCAGTTTCATCGAGCTGTCCGACGGCGTCACCCACTACGAGCTGACGGGGCCCGAGGACGGGGACGTGGTCCTGATGGCGGGCGGTCTGACCATCCCGCTGTTCTACTGGGACGGCCTCGTCAGCGAGTTGCACGCCCGTGGGCTGCGCACTCTGACGTGCAGCGCCTACGGCCGCGGCTACTCCGACCGGGTACAGGCGCGATACGACGAGACGCTGTTCACGCGGCAGCTGGCCGAGCTGACGGACCGGCTCGGCCTGACGGCGCGGCCCCTGCACCTGGTCGGCACCTCCATGGGCGCGCTGGTCGGCATGACGTACGCCGCCCAGTACCGCTCGTCGGTGTCCACACTCACCATCGTCGGACCCGCCGGTCTCGCGAAACCGCGGTTGACTTCCCCCGACCGGCTGCTGCGCAGCGATCTGCTGGCCGGAGTGGTCGCCCGCCGGCGCGGCCTTCAGCTGCTCCAGGGGCACCTCGGGCACAACGTCCGCGACCCCGAACTCGGCGCGAAACTGACCGAGATGGTTCTCGACGCCTTCCGCTTCGAGGGCTCGCTGTACGCGGTCTTCGACACCCTCCAGCACCTGCCTGTCACCGGCCGGGACGACCTCTTCCGGCGGACGGGGGTGCTGGGCATTCCGACGCTGCTGCTGTGGGGCGACGAGGACAACGTCACGCCGCTGGCGCACTTCGACACAGCGTGCGCTCTGCTGAAGCCCCAGAAACATCATGTAATCAATAAATGCGGGCATATGGCCCCATTCGAACGGCCTTGCGACGTCGCCGACCAGCTCGTCCCGTTCGTGTCCGCACGCACCGAAAGGCTCGACTCATGAACAGTCCGCAGGCCATCGACGTCCTGATCGTCGGCGCCGGCCCCTCGGGCTCCGCCTTGGCGATCGACCTCGTACGCCGTGGACTCGACGTCCGGATCGTCGACAGGTCCCCCCACGCCTTCGACGGCTCGCGCGCCAAGGGCATCCAGCCCCGCAGCCTCGAAGTCCTCGAAGACCTGGGCGCTCTCGACGATGTGCTGGCCGGCGGCGACATCTATCCCAAGCTCGGGATCCACGCAGGACCCATCGGTGTGCCGTGGAAGATGTTCCCCCACAAAGACGCGACCCCGGACGTCCCGTACCCGAACACCTGGCTCATCCCGCAGTTCCGCACGGACCGCGCCCTGCACGCCCGGCTCGGTGAGCTCGGCCGCGAGGTCGAGTTCGGCAAGGAGCTGACCGAGCTGACGCAGGACGAGAACACGGTGGTCGCCAAGGTGGTGGGCGCGGACGGGGTCGAGGAGATCGTCGCCCGCTATGCGGTGGGGGCCGACGGCGGCTCCAGCGTGGTGCGCAAGCAGCTCGACATCGGTTTCGCAGGGACGACGGACGACGCCGACCGCGTACTGATCGTGGATGCCTCCGTCAGTGGCCTGGCCCGCAACCGGTGGCACATGTGGCCCGGACTGGGCGGCAAGCTCGTCGGCGCCTGCCCGATCCCCCACAGCGACATGTTCCAGTGGATGATTCGGCTCACGCCCGACGAGAAGCCGCCCCAGGGGATCGGCGCCATCATCGACCGGATCCACTCCCACACCCGCAACCGGCACATCCAGCTGCACGAGATCCACTGGACGTCCGTGTTCCGGCCCAACATCCGTCTCGCGCAGCACTACGGCCGCGGACGTGTCTTCCTCGTCGGCGACGCCGCGCACGTCCACACCCCGGCCGGTGCCCAGGGCTTGAACACCGGTATGCAGGACGGCTACAACCTCGGCTGGAAGCTCGGCCAGGTCCTCGCCGGAGCCGACCCGGCCCTGCTGGACACCTACGAGGCCGAGCGGCAGCCGATCGCCGCCAGGGTCCTGGGACTGTCCACGGAGAAGTGGGGCGGCATCGCCAAGCTCGACCCCTCCAGCATGAAGCGCGGCAAGGACGAGCAGCAGCTCGCCCTGACCTACTACGGCGGCCCGCTCGCCCCCGCCGACGGCGACAGCGGCGGCACCAGCACGCTGCACGTGGGCGACCGCGCCCCGGACGCCCGGCTGCTCGGCGCCGACGGAGTCGAGACCCGCCTGTTCAGCCTCTTCCAGGGGCCGCACTTCACCGCCGTCGCCTACGGCCCCGGCGCCGCCCGGGACCTCGAACTCCTCGACTGGCCGACGGCGGGCGCCCAGCTGAAGCGGCTCACCGTCGGATCGGCCGCGGGCGACGGCCGCGCCTTCTCCGACCCCAAGAACACGCTGCGGAGTGCCTATGGCCTGACCGGCGACACTCTGCTGCTGATCCGTCCCGACGGCTACATCGGGCACATCGCCACTCGGGATTTCCTCACCACCACACAAGCCGCCGTGCGGGCAATGACGCCCCAGGCAAGGAGCCGCACCATGTCCCAGCAGAGCCACACCTCCCCCGGTTCGGGGGCCACTGAATGAGCCGCATACTGCTGTGCGGGGCGCAGGTCATCACGATGACGCCGGACCGGCCGGACGCCGAGCAGGTCGACATCCTCGTCGACGGCGAGACCATCGCCGCCGTCGGTGAAACCATCGAGGCGCCCGACGCCGAGGTCGTCGACTTCTCCGGCCGCGTCCTCATCCCCGGCCTGGTCAACGCCCATCTGCACACCTGGCAGACCGCGCTGCGCTCCGCGGGCGCCGACTGGACGCTGATGGAGTACCTCACCCACCTGCACGGCGAGTGCGTCGGTCAGTACACCCCGGCCGACATGCACATCAGCAATCTCGCCGGCGCCCTGAGCCAGCTCAACTGCGGTACGACCACCGTGGGCGACTGGTGTCACAACGCCCTGTCGCCCGAGCACGCCGACGCGGCCGTCGAGGGACTGGTCCGGGCCGGGATCCGCGCCGTCTTCCTGCACGGCACGCCCTACCGCTCGCCGGACACACCCCACCCGCTCGCCGAGATCGACCGGTTGCTCGACGGCCCCGTCCGCGACCACGCCCTCCTCACCCTGGGCATGGCCCTCCAGGGGCCGCAGTACTCCTCCCCCGAGACCGCGGTGGCCGACTTCCGGGCCGGCGCGGAACGCGGCCTCGTCGTCTCGATGCACCAGAGCGGCGGCGAACCCTCACCCGGCTGGGAAGCCGTGCGCAACGCCGGGCTGTTCAGCCCCCTGACCAACGTCGTGCACGGAGCCGACCTGCCCGAGGACTGGCTGAAGACGCTCGTCGACACAGGTGTCACCTTCACCACCACCCCGGAGAACGAACTGGGCCAGGGACACGGCACACCCATCACCGGATCCCTGCTGAGCCTGGGCGTGGCCCCCTCCCTGGGCACCGACATCGACACCGCCGTACCCGGCACGGTCCTCACCGCCGCCCGGATCGCGCTGGCCCACCAGCGCGGCCTGGACCACGCCCACCACCGGCAGACGACCGGCATGTACGCCAACACGCCGTCCGTCACGAGCAAACAGGCGCTTGCCTGGGCCACGGTCGAAGGAGCGAAGGCACTGGGCCTGGCGGACAGGGTGGGCCGGATCGAGGCGGGCATGCAGGCCGACCTGGTCGCCGTCGACGCGCGGGCGCTCAACCTGTGGCCGGCGCACGACCCGGTCGCCACGGTCCTGCACGCCGACATCGCCAACATCGAAGCCGTGATGGTCGCCGGCACCTGGCGCAAACGCGATCACGTCCTGCTCACATCCGGCCTCGACGAGGTCAAGGACCAACTGCGCGAGTCCGGAGAGCGGCTGCTGCGCGGCATCAGGCCCGCCGGCTCTCCCGGCTGACATACAGCAACGGCCCCGACGCATGAACCGCGCGCCGACGCGTACGACACCCCGTCCTCGTCGGCGCGATGGCCACGCGCCCTCAGAGCCGCACACCGCGGCCTCGTTCCCACAGCAAGAAGGTGCCGTGAGCAGCCCCGTGCCGCCTATCGTGGGGATGCCCCACGACGCCCCGCACCAGGAGCAGATCATCCAGGCAGCCATCGCCCTTCTGGACGAGGGCGGCATCGAGAGTCTGACCATGCGAAGACTCGGCAGCCGTCTCGGCATCACCGCGGCGGCACTCTACTGGCACATCAAAAGCCGACACGATCTGCTCCTGCTGGCCGCTGACACCGTCTGGGGGCAGACACCTCTCCCCGCTCTCGACGGCCTCGAATGGCGTCCGGCCCTCCTGTCCATGGCCGACAACCTGCGTTCGATGCTTCTCAGGCACCCCTGGCTGCTGGCCGCCATGACCATGCAGCCTCTCGACGGCCCGGCCAGGGACCGTCATGACGAGCACCTGCTCGCGGTCTGCGAGGCGTCCGGCCTCACCAGGCGGGATGCCGAGCAAGCCGCCCAGAGCGTCGTCACGTTCGCGATCGGCGCCGCCCTCGCAGCCACCCCTCGCCCGTATGTGTCCTTCGGACTGCAGTCGCTTCTCCACGGCGTCGAAGCCAGGCTTGCCGCCCGTACCTGACCAACACCGCTCTCGAACAGCGGGGCGAGGGCCCGCCCGACGTCGGCTGAAGATCGCCTCTCACCCGCTCAGGAGGCCGCCGATCGCACGATGGCGCGGGCCGCAGCACGCCCCTCGGGAGCGGGGACGAGCGGGTAGGCGTGGACCGCCCCGTCGCACACCGTGACATGCACGGCCACCCCTTCCGCAGCAGCCCGTTCTTCCAGGCGCAGGACGTCCGGGTAGAACAAGTCGCGAGTGCCGATGTAGACGTCGATGGGCGCCAGGGGGGCAAGCGGGCCATTGACGGGACTGAGCCTGGGGTGGGCGGGGTCGTCCCCACCTGCCCAGCCACGTCCGGCCACGAGCAGGCCGCTGGTGGTGAGAAACGGATCTCGGGCTTCGACCTCGGGAATCGCAGGGTTGGTCAAAGTCAGATCCAGCCAGGGAGAGATCAGTACCAGTCGGGCCGGCTGAGGCAGACCCGAGCCGACCAGGCTCTGCGCCACGCCCAGAGCCAAGCCCGCGCCGGCGGAGTCGCCCATGATCGTGACCTGGCCGGCGTCCAGGTCGCCGAGCAGGTCGCGGTAGACGGTGGTGACGAAGGGATAGGCGTCACGGTAGGTGTACTTCGGCGCCAGCCCGTAGTGCGCCACCTCGACGCGTACACCGGCATCCGCAAGCTGCGAGATCAACTGCCAGTGCGGGGGCGAGAGGTGTTTGACGTAGGCGCCGCCGTGCAGATAGACGACCGCTCGCTGCGCCCGGCGCCCGCGCGGACTGACGGTGTGGCATGCGAAACCGTCGATGCTGCGCGATCTCACGTCGTGCCGCTGTACCAGTTTGGCGGGCGGACGAGGTGGCTCCTTCGACGCGGCCACGGGGTCCGGGGCCGTCTTGCGTTTGAGGACCAACCGCATGAACGCGGCGACTACGTGCATCTGGGGACTGCTCATGTCCGGCTCTCCTTCTTGGCACCGCGAAGCGGTCCGCTTCGTGGAGGTTGTCACATGTGGGGGACAGGTCTGACGAGCTCTGCTTCGTCGGCGAAAGCCACCGCCTGGACGCGGTCCGGGCACCGATCTCGGCGAGGGTGCGGCTGACGTGTGACCTGATCGTGGGTTCGGCCGGATGCAGGGTGGTGGAGTCGGCCACTGTCGTGGTCCTGGTCCGGGACGGGACTGTGCAGGCGGTGAGCGAAGGTGTCGAGGAGTCCGTGGGGCAGACTCGGCGCGATGACGGCGTCGCCTCTGGCCACCGCGTGGACCGCGGAGATCAGTTCCTCGGGGGAGCGCCGTACACACCCGTACCGTCGGCCCACCCCCCCCCCACGAAAGAACCAGCACGCCGCCCTACTCGTGCGCGATGTGTGCGCGGTGTTCGGCGAGTACGTCCAGTCCGAAGTCGGAGGTCAGGTCACGCCACACCGAGTGGGCGTGGTTGGCGTACCGCTGGGTGTTGTCGTACTCGATGAGGACGCGAGGGTCTTGTACCCGGTAGTAGTGCGGTTCCCCGGCGTCCGTGCTGCCCGCCCAGCCGAAATGCACCGCGTCGAGGACGGTGTCGGAGGCGTAGTGGGTGTCGTAGGCGTCTGCGAGGAACTCGGGTGCCCGTCCGGTGTAGTGGGTGACGAGCCGGTGCAACAGGTGCCGCTGTTCGTGGTTCAGGTCGCGGCCGCTGACGCCCTTGGGGGGAATCGTGATGGCCACGCGCGCGTGATCGTTCTCGGTGTATCCGCTGCCCGCTTCCGCCCGGCGGTCGATGTCGTCGACGAGCCGGTCCAGCTCAGGGTCGGCGAACCGGCCGCGCCACAGGTCCTGCATGTGCATCATCGTGTCGCCGTGTGCGACGCGTGGGCGGTTGCCGGAGACGATGTCCGAGACCGCGGACGGGTGGAGCAGGGCGCTTTGGAGTTGGCCCGGGTCCAGACTGCGGACCAGTTGGCGGGCCGTCTCCTCAGGGCCTTGCAAGGGCCGCAGGGTGCCTCCGATCAGTTCGGTCGTGGCCGGGTCGGCACCGATGAAGCAGGGGGTCGTGGAGACGAGCCGACCGGTGACGACGAGGTTGTTCAGGGAGATGTGGTGGCCGCCGAACCGCCATGCCCAGACACGGTCGCCGGGGCGGCCGAAGATCCTCAGCCAGTACAGGCCGGGATCCCGTCCGCGCTGCCGGCCCCAGTGGACCCGCCACCCTTCCAGCTGGTCCAGGACGTTCTCCAGTCCCATCACGGTGGTGACCGTGGCGTAGCCCGGGACGGACAGTCCGGTGGCCACCAGCCGCATGGCCAGGCTCTGTTGGCACGCGTTCTGGTCCCGGACGGCGAGCCCGCCGTGTTCGGTGGGGGTGTAGAACCAGCGCAGCCGCTCGGCCTCCGCGTCCGGGTGGAGCGGGGAGTCGTAGGCGGCGAGCGGGAGTTGGTCCTCGCTCAGGCTGTCCAGCCAGGCGGTGGCGGCATCGGCCATGGCGGCCGCCGCCTTCTCCCGCCCGGCTGCCAGGGCGGCGGGCGCGGTGCCCTCTCGGTCACCGGTCACCCGTGGGCTCCGGGTCCTCGGAGATGTCCAGCATGACCTTGATGGCGTTGCCCCAGCGCTCGGCGTAGGTGTCGAACGCCTCGGCGACGTCGGGCAGCCCGAAATGGTGGGTGACCAGTTCCGCGGTGCGCAGTCGGCCCCGGGCGGCCAGGCCCACGGCGCGGGCCAGCGAACCGGTGCCCTCGCCGCGGACCGTCTGGATCGAGATGCCGTTCATCACGGCGTGGTTGAGGTCGGCCCGTACGGGCTCTTCGAAGAAGCCGACGAGGACGACCTTCCCGGACCGCTTGGCCATGCGCAGCGCGTCGTCCACCGCACTCGGGGCGCCGGAGCACTCCAGGACGATGTCGGCGCCGATCCCGTCGGTCGCCTCCCGAACCGCCGCCACGGCGTCCTCCTCCCGGGAGTTGACGACCAGGTCCGCGCCGAAGGACTTGCCGATGGTGAGCCTGGCTTCCCGCGTGCCGGCCAGGGCCACGGTCCTGGCCCCGAGTTCACGTGCGACCTGCACCGCGAGCAGACCTATCGGCCCGGGGCCGATCACAGCGACCGTGGACCCGACGAGCAGGGTGTCGAGTACGTCGAAGGCGTGCATCACGGTGCCCACGGTGGTGAGGACGACCGCGGCGTCGAAGTCCACGGTGTCCGGCAACCGGTGGAGGGTCGCCACGTGGTTGAGCGCGTACTCCGCGAAGCCCCCGTTGACGGTCATCCCCTGCACGCGGTGCCCGGTGTGCCGCAGGCCGTAGTTGAGGCAGTCCGTGTAGGTCCCAGCCAGGCAGTTGGCGCAGCGCATGCAGCCGCGGTGGGCTTCCGTCACGACCCGGTCGCCGACCCGGAGCTCGTCCACGGCGCTGCCCACCGCGGCGACGACGCCGGCGTACTCGTGGCCGGGTACGAACTCGCCCGCGGCCGGGCCGCCGTCCTTGAAGAAGTGCCGACTGCGGACCTTCAGGTCCGTTCCGCACAGGGACGCCCTGCGGACGTGCACCAGAACGTCTTCCGGTCCCACCTGCGGCAGGGGCAGCGTCGTGACGGCGAGGGTGCCGGGCTCGCCCAGCACCGCGGCCTGCATGGTTTCCGGCAAGGACATAGGGGCCTCCAGTTACGGCCATGAACATGCATCGGGAATCGGCGGGCCGAAGCGACCCTGTTCCCCACCTCATCTTGCACGCCGGAAATGCCTATTCCCTATTCGCGGCGTATAGGCATCCCTTATGCATGTCACGAGAGATTCCTATTGGAGAGCCACCACGACCTCGTGGCAGTGTCATGTGGAAACGACGGACGTAGCCGTCGGCCGTACGGCCGGGGAGCGGGGCCACCGCCCAAGGAGCGAAGCTGTGGATCTGGGAATTTCGGGCAAGACGGCGCTCGTGCTGGGCGGAGGCGGGGGTCTCGGCGGTGCGATCGCCCAGGCTCTCGCCGAGGAAGGGGCCGCTGTCGCCGTCGCGGACATCAGCCCACAGGCCGCCGAGCGCACCGCCGAGGCGGTGGTCGACGCGGGTGGGAAAGCCGTGCCCCTGGAATGGGATCTCGCGGACCTGGGCGCGATCGACCAGCACATCGCGGCAGTCGAAGGGGCGCTCGGTCCCGTGGACATCCTGGTCAACAACACGGGAGGGCCGCCGCCCTCACCGGTTGCGGGGCAGGACCCTGAACTCTGGCTGAAGCACTTCCAGTCCATGGTGCTGTCCGTCATCGCGATCACGGACAGGGTCGCGCCGCTGATGCGGAGCCGCGGCTGGGGCAGGATCATCACCAGCGCCAGCTCGGGGGTGATCGCCCCCATCCCCAACCTGGGGCTGTCGAACGCCTTGCGGGGCAGCCTGCTCGGCTGGTCCAAGACGCTGGCCCGGGAAGTCGCGGCCGAGGGTGTCACCTGCAACGTGGTCGTTCCTGGACGGATCGGCACCCAGCGCATCAAGTTCCTCGACCAGGCCAAGGCCGATCGGGAGGGCAAGTCCGTCGCGGAGACGTCCGCCGAGAGCGTCGCGTCGATCCCCGTGGGCCGCTACGGCGAACCGCGGGAATACGCCGCCGCCGTCGCCTTCCTCGCAAGCGCCCAGGCCTCTTACATCACAGGCTCGGTCATTCGCGTCGACGGCGGACTCATCGCCAGCCTCTGAAAAAGACATCGGACTTCTGAGGAGGCAGAACAGTGGCACCCCTGGACCGCAACACCCATGGTGTATTCGCCATCGCACCAACGCCCTTCGACGAGGAAGGCGCAATCGATTTCGACTCACTCAGCCGACTCGTCGACTTCTACGGAGACGCCGGCGTCACCGGACTGACCCTCCTGGGCCAGATGGGTGAAGCACCCAAGCTGTCCCACGAGGAGAGCGTGCGCATCGTCCAGCACGTCATCAAGCGCACCGATCTGCCGATCGTCGTGGGCGTCTCCGCACCCGGTTACGCCGGCATGCGGGCTCTCGCGGTCGACGTCATGTCAGCCGGTGCCGAGGGCGTCATGATCGCCCCGCCGAACACGCTGCGGACCGACGACCAGATCGTGAGCTACTACGAGGGAGCGGCGGGCGCCATCGGCGCGGACGTGCCGTTCGTGATCCAGGACTATCCGCTGTCGTTCTCCGTCGTCATGTCCCCTGCCGTCATCGCCCGCATCGCGAACGCCGCGCCGGGGTGCGTGATGCTCAAGCACGAGGACTGGCCGGGCCTGGAGAAGATCAGCGCACTCCGGCAACTCGAAGCCGACGGAGCGATGCCCCGCCTGTCGATCCTGTGCGGAAACGGCGGCCTCTTCCTGGACTTCGAGACCGAACGCGGGGCCGACGGAGCGATGACGGGCTACTGCGTTCCCGAGCTCCTCGTCGACGTGGTGCGCCACACCACGGCCGGCGACCGTGACGCCGCCCATGACGTCTTCGACGCCCACCTGCCCCTGCTGCGCTACGAACAGCAACCGGGCATCGGCCTGGCCGTGCGCAAGTACGTCATGAAGCGCCGCGGAATCCTGGCCTCCGACACCCAGCGCAAGCCCGGGGCCGTGCTGTCGGCGCGTGCCCGCACCGAGGTCGACTACTTGCTGTCCCGGCTCACCCGCAAGGACAGCAGGGTGGCACTCATGGCCTGACGCACCGGCAACACCAGCGCGAGCTGCGTACCATGCCGACTGTTCCTGAAGGACACCGGATTTGTGGTCACAGCGCGAGAACTGCGCAACGCTCGGCCGAGTACCTTGATCACATGCAGCTACGTCAGCTGGAGTACTTCCTCGCGGTCTGGGAGGCGGGCTCCTTCAGCGGAGCGGCTGCGCGGCTCTATGTCACGCAGCCTTCGCTCTCCCAGCAGATCGGTGCCCTGGAGAAGGAGCTGGGCGCGGTCCTGCTGGAGCGCGGCCGGCAAGGGGTGACGCTGACTCCCGCGGGCCGTGTCTTCCTGCCCCGTGCGCAGGACGTCGTCCGTGCGGTTCAGGACGCGCAGGACTCGGTGCGCGAGGTGGTGGAGGGCCGTCAGGGCGACGTCCACGTCCTGACCGTACGGTCCGTCGCCTCGGGGATCCTGCCGCCGTCCGCGGCGCGCTGGCACTCGACGTACCCCTCCACCGTGCTGAGACTGCACGACTACTCCCACCGCCGGGACCTCGAAGAGGCCATGCGCAGCGGCCAGGGCGACATCGCGGTCGGTCCACGGCCCGACCCGTGGGAGGGGCCCGTCATCTCCCTGGGATACGAGGAGATGGTGGTGACCGGCTCGGCCGAATACCCGGCGGGGACAGCGGCTGATCCGGCCGAACTCGCCGCTGCCGACTGGGTGCTCTACGAGCAGGAACAGGGCATGAGCGAGGTGGCGGACCGCCTGGCAGGGCACCTCGGGTTCAAGCCGCGCACCGTCGCTCGCACGGGCCAGGTCTCCGCAGCGCTCCTGTTCGCGGTCGAGGGGATCGGCGTGACGGTGACACCGGAGAACGCGGTGCCGCTGCGCTGGTCGAGGCACGCCCGGCGGATCGGGCCCGGCTGTTTCCGGGAGCTGGTGGTGTTCAGCAGAAAGCTCCCTTCCCAACTGGCCGAGCGGTACCGGGACATGCTCACCTCTTTGGAGCTGCCGCTCACTGCTGAACGGGATCTGCCCGAAGGGGCGATCCGCTTCTAGCGGGCATGATGCCCAACTGCGCCCGCCGCACAGTAAAGAGCCCCGGCTGTGAGCGAAGTGTGCCGGTCGGGCCGCCTTGCCGCCGATGACGACGGTGGATCCCGCGTCAGCCGGAAGGCACCGATGATGAGCGCACCTGTTCACGGCCTCGTCGCGATCACACCGATCAAGGCCTGGGGAACCACCATCCCGCTCTCAGCCTTCACGCCGTCCGGCGCCGACCGCACCGATGAGTGCCATGTGGTCCTCGACACGAGCAGTCACAGCCACCCGCATCCGCCACTGCCTGGACGGTGCCCTGGGCGAATCCATGCCGGGAGCCCCTTGCATTTGACTTTACGCAGCACGGTAACCATCCTGGTCACCTAGTAACCGAAATGGTCACCCAAAGGGATGTGCGCACCATGACGAACGACAACGAGCCCGCGGGAAGCAGGCTGGGGCCGCGGTTGTGGCTGACCCCGGCAGTCATCGTCACCGTGGTCATGGCTGCTCTGGCAGCGTTGTATCTGGGGTCCACGGTCAACTCCTCCAAAGACCTCAACGACTTTCCCGTAGCGGTCGTCAACGCCGATACCGGAGCCACCAGCCCATCGGGGCAGCCCATCGACGTCGGCGGGCAGATCTCCGACAGCCTGCGCAAGGGGGTCGACGACGACAAGTTCGATCTACGCTTCGTCAGCCTCGCCGCAGCGAAGGAGGACATGGGCAAGGGGAAGCTCTACGGCGCGATCGTTCTGCCCTCGGACCTGAGCAAGAGGCTGGTGACTCTCACGGAGAGCGCGGCGACCGGTGGGGCCGCACAGCAGCCCGCGGTCACCGTGTACACCAATCCCCTCGCGAACACCTCCAGCGCGTCCGTCGTCAATTCCTTCGCCTCTCAGGCGCTGGCCGAGGCGAACCAGACCGTGGGCAAGCAGCTGCTCGCCACTGCGGCACAGGCCGGGGACAAGGCGGCGTCCGGCAGCCGGTCCGTCACAGGAACGGCACGCATCGTTCTGTCCGAACCGATGCTGGTGCATGTCACGCCGTTCAAGGAGGTTCCCGACGGGGCCGGCGGCGGCCTCTCGGCCTTCTACTACGCCCTCCTGCTGGCGCTGGCCGGGTTCACGGGCTCCCTGATCGCCACCAGTCTCGTCGACTCCCAGCTCGGTTTCACTCCGTCGGAGATCGGTCCGCTCTACCGCATGGAGAGCCACTCGGGTCACAGTCGCCTCGCCACCCTTGTTTTGAAGTGGGGAATCATGGCGGGTGTGGCGGTGCTCGTCAGCAGTGTCTATCTGGGGATCGCGGACTGGCTCGGCATGCCGCTGGACCATCCGTGGGAGCTGTGGCTGTTCAGCGTGCTGAGCATCTCGGCCGTCGCAGTGGTTGCTCAGGCGGTTCTCGCCCTGCTGGGCAGTCTGGGCATGGTGGTCAACCTCTTCCTCTTCGTCGTGCTGTCGATCCCCAGTTCCGGGGGTACGACACCGCTGGAAGCCATGCCCCCCTTCGTCCGCTTCCTCAGCTCGTTCGAGCCCATGCACCAGATCTATCTGGGTACGCGCTCGATCCTGTACTTCGGAGCCACCTGGGATTCGGGGCTGGCGCGTGCCGTGGTGGCCTCCGGGATCGCACTTGTCCTCGGCCTCCTCGTCGGGACCCTGGGTACTCGTGCCTACGACCTCAAGGGGCTGACCAGGAAGCACAGCGCCCCTGTCGTCGCCGCGCAGTGACGGACAGACTCCGCTGGGGATGTTCCACAGCACCCCCATAGGCGCACCACGAGGGCTGCTCAACTCGTCGGCTCCGGGCACTGCAACGTCGAGTGCCCGGGGCAGACGGCTTTCCTCTCCAGCCACTGCACAGGATCACGCGCTCAGCACCAGCAGCTGTGGCGACGCTCCATGCCGACCGAGATGACTCCGTAGGCGGGCGGCCTCGGGTTCGCATCGTCCTGGCTGGTCAGGCGTCGTCGCGCAGGTGAGCGAGCCCGCTGAGAAGGAGTTCGAGTCCGAAGGAGAACTCGTCCTCGATCGGAACGGGCATCGACCCGGCGACGGTGGCCGTTGCCGGGAACAAGGCTGGATCGACGCTCTGAAAGACGGCGGACAGTCGTGCGTCGTCGACTTGGCCGCCGCCATGACCGTTGACCTGTATGGCGAAGCCCAGGACATAGCGGGAGAGGGTGGCAAAGGCGTGCGCGGCCAGTCGCGGCGGGAAGCCGCTGTCGAGCAGCGCCGCCAGACAGTGCTCCCGCAGCGCCATGGCGTTCGGCCCCAGGGGAATCTCTTCGACCATCAGGCGCGCCGCGTTCCGGTGCCGGGCCAGGGCCTCGAACATGGTGTGCGCGACCGTCCGCAGCGCTTGCTGCCAGCCCATCGCGAGGAGGTCGTCGCCATTCAGTTCCACGGCGCCGAACATGCGGTCCACGACATGGGCGACCAGCGCTGCCCGGTTGTCGAAGTGCCGGTACAGCGTCGCCGTGCCCGAGCCCAGGCGCTGGGCCAGCGTCCGCATCGAGAGAGCGTCGGCCCCCTCATCGTCCACGATCTGCAGTGCGGTGGAGACGATGCGCTCGAGCGGCACGGGCGGACGCCCCGGGCGCCGAGCCGATGCCGTGGTCGCTCGCGCAGGACCAGCTGCTGCCACTGAACGTCCACCTCCTCGGCCAGCACCATAACAGCAACACCGTATCCAGTATGGAGATCGCCGGTGGGGCATGGATCGGCGGCGCCCCCCTCTCACCGACAGTAACTGTCTGCCGCCGTGCCGCCTGCGCAGGGAGCCCCCGCCTCCTGATGCGCTGGCGCTGCCACCGACATAGAAGGGTGCACGGATGCCGGCCATTACGGTGTCGTCAGGCGGGTGGACTTGAGACAGAAGGTCGGCCGCCGTCGTCACTGCCAGCAGGCGGGTGCGGTCAGCGAGCCATGATGAGTGGCTTCTCGGGCCATGTCGGGCACCCTGCGCCGGCCGAACTGTACAAGTGACGCAGCATTGCCTCAGCCGACGCTGCGCACCGGTCGCCGGGCCCGTTGTTCCGTACGGCAGCGCCGGCTAACCCGTCGCAGTGGCTCAATCACGCGTGCCGGCGGCACCGTTACCGCTGTGGCCCAGTGCGCCAAGGCCCGCTGCAATCACCACATCGGTGCGTTCGGTCCACCTGGCCTCACGGTTCGCCATCATCGTGACGGTCACAGCACCGATCGCGGACACCACCCGCACATGCCGTTCCTCATCAGTCCAGACATCGGGATCGAAGGCTGCCATCACCATGCGCTGGGCCCCGGAGAGGCGCTGCATGATCTCGGACTCTCGCGTCAGTCCGAAGGCGCCGACGATGAGCGCACCAGTCCCCGGCCACTCCTCGATCAGCTCGACCAGCGCACCGAGCAGGGCGGCGTCCCGCTCGAGCCCGACCGGGAGGCCCGCACCCGCAGCCGCCACTCGTGCGGCATGTTCCTCCGCGCGAGCCACCACGGCGTCCTGGATCCGCTCCTTCGAGCCGAAGCGCTTCAGCACAGCCGCCTTGGAGTAGCCGGCACCGTCAGCGATCGCCTGCACGGGGCCCTGAGCGAACCCGTGCCGCGCGAAGACCAAGGCCGCCACGTCGACCAGGGCGCGATCGATCTCCTCGCTGGTGGGCCTCACGGTTGGCTTCATAACCAAAGGTTACCGTTTCGGTCAGCAAGTGACCGAAACGGCAACACCACAGCACCCGACCCCACAGGTCGTCATATTTTCTCCGTGTGAATGCTCAAGTTGCTTGGGTAAGTTGCCGCTATGGAAGATCGCGCAGGGGCCGCTGACGAGTGGCCTGAATAGGGCCTCCGTCCCGGACGGGCCGATCGATCCAATCAGCCCAATGAATCCGATCAGTCCGATCAGTCCGATCAGTGTGTCTTCCTCAGCTCAGCAAGACCGATCAGATGTCCGGCAGGACCATGAATTGATAGGGATCTGATGTCCGTACGCCGACTCAACCACGCTGTCCTGTTCGTCCGCGATATCGAATGTTCTGTCGCCTTCTACAGCGCGGCGTTCGGCTTCACCGTCGAGCACGAGATACCCGGCACGGCTGCCTTCCTCAGGGCCCGGGACACCGACAACGACCACGACCTCGGCCTCTTCACCCTAGGACCCGACGCGCCAGGTCCGCAGCGCGACCGCGTCGGGCTGCACCACCTCGCCTGGGAGGTCGGCACACTTGGTGAACTGGCCGAGACGGCGGAGCTGCTCAAGGCACGCCAAGCTCTGACCGGCGGCACCGACTTCCTGACGGCCAAGTCCCTGCACGGCGTGGACCCGGACGGCAACGAGTTCGAGGTGATGTGGCGCGTCCCACGCGCCGACTGGCCGACCTCGGAGGAGAACCAGAAGCCGCTTCCGCTGGACCTCCGGTCGGCGATCGGCCGATGGGGCCCCGACTTGAGAACGGGAGCGGCTGCCGAGTCGGTCAGGTGACCGCGCATCGGTCCCGGCGACGTACAGCGGCATCATCCCCACCCCCATCATGCCCACGGCGACGGATGAGGGCTCGCCGGTGAGAGTTCGCCGAAGAACCGGGCCGACGGCTGCAAGGGCACGGCGTGAAGGGTCTTGCTCTCATCTTCACGCATCACATGTTGTCGGCCCCGTCTGAATGGTGGTTTGATCACTCGCGTGGGTTGCTTACATTCTTCGACGTGCCCGCTCTTCCCGCACCTCAATGAGAGTCTGGCGGGCTGGCGTTCCTATTACTGCGACAACGAGGCCAACTGGCGTGGCTGTGCGCGCTATCAGGTGTCACTCACCGGTGAGCGGGTGCCCATCACTTTGCTGCCCAACGGACGGCACGCCCGTTATCTGGCGCCCACGCCCAGGCCCGCCGAGTCCGGGGGGAGCGGTCCCCGCCAGGCCGAACAGCCGTCGACGACCGTCGAAGAGCCCGGACGGGGCTGGTGGGCCCGGCTGGCCGAGTGGATGAAGGGCAACGCATGACTGCCTACTGGCCCTGGTGGGCAGGTGCTGTCGGACTCGCCGTACTGACCATCGGTTACACCCTCGCCACCGATCGGTCGTTCGGGGTGTCGGGTGCCTGGGAACGCGTGCTCCACTGGCGGCGCGAAGCCGAACTGGAGCGGGAAGAGGCGCAGTTCACCGACGAGCGGGCCCTTGCCGCGGCCCTCCGCGCGGCCACCGCCGAGCACTTCGGCACGGTGTCCACCGCGCCAGTGTCCACCACCCCCGAGCCTCCGGGGCCGACTGCCGTGCCGACCGAGGACGGACGACGCCGAGGCGGGCAGCCGCGCCCCGCTCCGCTGGTCAGCCAGGCCGTTCTGCTCGTCTCGATCTTCGTGGGCGGACTGGTCGCAGCCGTCACGTCCGGGCGGTTTCACCTCCGCTTCGACATGGGGGAGGGCTACCGGGACGTGGTGACCGGCAACTCCTTCGTCATGGTCGCCCTGCTGTTCGTGGGTGGCGTACTGGTCGGCTTCGGCACCCGGCTGGCCGGTGGCTGCAGTTCGGGGCACGGGCTCAACGGCTGCGGTCGGCTGAGACCCGTCAGTCTCGTCGCGACGGCCACGTTCTTCGGAACCGCCGTCGTGGTTTCGTTCCTCCTGCTGAAGGTGATCTGATGCGTACCCGGGGCGGAGTCCTGCTGGCCAACCTACTCACCGGGCTGGCTCTCGGCTTCACCGTGACCAGTATCGGGTTCGGCGACTACGCCGAGCTGAACCGCATGTTCACCTTCCAGGACCTGCGGATGTTCCTCTCCTTCTTTGGCGCTGTCGTGATCATCGCGAGCGTGTTCGCCCTGCTGCGAGTGCGCCGGGACGCGGGGCGCATCCACGCCGGTGTCGTTCCCGGCGCGGTGCTGTTCGGTATCGGTTGGGCGATCTCCGGCGGGTGCCCGGCGATCCCGATCATCCAGGTCGCCAGCGGTTACCTGCCCGCCGTGATCACCATCGTCGGCATCGTCGTCGGGGTCAGGTTGTGCCGCTGGGCCACCGGCCGACGCTTCTTGCGTGTCGACCGGGGCTCCTGCGAAGGGTGAGTGGCTAGGTACCCTCGTGCCCTGTTCCCCGTGCCCCGTGCCCCGTGACGCACGAGCAGGTGGACCATTTCGACGTGCCAGTGCTGCGCGGCTGCCGAGGCCGATCCCCGCCTGTGGATCTGGGCCGCCCGGTCCGTGGCGGACCAACTCGGCGGGCTCGGCGGGCGGGTCACCGTGGTCGGTGACGGGGACGCCTTCGACATCGAAGGCATCGGCGTCGAGGCGCACGGAGAACTCACGCCGTGGTCCATCCGGACCTGCCGCGGGTCACCAACGTCGGCTTCCTGGTGGGGGAGGGCGACGCTACCGTCTTCCACCCGGGCGACGCCTTCACCGTCCCCGCGCGCCCGGTGGACACACTTCTCCTGCCCGTGCACGGCCCGTGGTCCAAGACGGGCGAAGTCATCGACCACGCCCGTGAGATCAAACCTCGCAGTGCCGGGGTACGAAACCGCCAAGGCGCTCGCCGAGCGCGGGGCGTCCGTGGTGCTCGCCGTGCGCAACGTCGAGAAGGGCGAGCAGGCCGCGGCCCGCATGACCGGCGACGTGACCGTGCAGGCGCTGGACCTGACCTCGCTCGACTCCGTCCGGACCGCGGCGGCGGCGCTGCACTCCCGGCTCGACCGGCTCGACCTGCTGATCAACAACGCCGGCGTGATGTTCACCCCGAAGCAGACCACCGCCGACGGCTTCGAGATGCAGTTCGGCACCAACCACCTCGGCCACTTCGCGCTCACCGGGCTGTTGCTGGACCTGATGCTGCCGGTGCCCGGCTCGCGTGTGGTGACGGTCAGCAGCACCAGCCACCGCATCCGGGCCGCGATCCACTTCGACGACCTGCAGTGGGAGCGGTCGTACAGTCGGGTCGGCGCCTACGGTCAGTCCAAGCTGGCCAACCTGATGTTCACGTACGAGCTGCAGCGGCGGCTCGCCACGCACGGCACCACCGTCGCGTTGGCCGCGCACCCCGGCATGTGCAACACCGAGCTCATGCGTAACACCCCCGCCGCGCTCCGCCTGCCCGTCACCTGGCTCGCGCCGCTGATCACCCAGACGCCGGCCATGGGCGCCCTGCCCGCCCTGCGCGCCGCCGCCGACCCCGCCGCGCTCGGCGGCCAGTACTACGGTCCCGGCGGGCGCAACGAGGCCAAGGGCCACCCCCGCCTGGTCACCTCCAGCCCGGAATCGTACGAGGTGGCCGTCCAGCAGCGGCTGTGGGCCGTCTCCGAAGACCTCACCGGCGTGAAGTTCCCCGTCCTTCAGCCCCAGCAGAACTCGGTTCCCTCCAAATCGGCCATCACGATGTAGCCCGCGCCGCGGTGCGAGGCGCCGACTCGTCCGGCGCTCCGCCGCCCGACGGCCGGCGCGGTCGAGAAGAGCCGCTACCGGAAACGTGCGGGAGCCGCGTCCGCGTAGCGGTGAGACGGTGAGCAGCCGAATGCTCTTCGTCTTCGATACCGAGCGGCGGACCAGGCCGCGTACCTGTACGCGATCGGCGGCGAGCTGACCGTAGCTGCCACCTGGGAAACCTCTCGGTGAGGCTGTAAGGCCAAACGGCATGCGGTCGGGACGGAATCCGGGGGCAAGACGGCAACGCGATCATGACTGTCGCACCATGTGGGGGCTTGTCGCGCAGTTCCCCGCGCCCCTTCCGGGGTGCGGGGAACTGTCCTGCTTCACGCCCAGGGGGTCACTGCGGTGAAGGAGCTGTCGGCCTTGAAGGTGGCCGTGTCCTGGTAGGGGTCGATGCGGAGTGCGTAGTTGTAGTGGCGGAGGAAGCGGCCGGGGTAGTTGTACGACTCAAGGCTGACCGAGCCGGGCGCGCTGCCCTGGCGGGCGCAGAAGGTGGCGTCCTTGTTGAAGACGTCGGTGCCGTTGCCGGCATCGAAGCGGATCCGGTAGTCCCAGTGGCGCATGTAGCGGCCGGCGGAGTCGCGGAAGGAGTAGCAGGTGGCGTCGGCGAGGCCGGGCACGATCGTGAGGGTCGCGCTCTGCTTGACGGCGGCGGTGCCGGAGCTGCTCACGGGGTCGATGTAGCCGAGGTTGTCGGAGCGGACCACGGCGTAACGGTCCGGGAAGTTGACGGACTGCAGCGACCGGGTGGTGTCGGTCGGCAGGGTCGCGCTGGGAACCTTCTCCCTCAGGACGGTCATGTGGCGGACGAAGCCGCTGAGGCCCGGCAGTTCCTTCCGAGGTGTCCAGGTGGCGAAGTTGTCGTAGCTGTCGCTGTACCAGTACTTCTTGTCGCGGTAGCCGTCGAAGTAGATGCGCCAGCCTCCGTCGTCGAGCTGCACCACGGCCGGGCCCTCGTTCCAGGATCCCCAGCCCGCCCAGTCACCGGTCTTCTTGATGGTGTACGGGCCGGTGAGGCTGGAGGCGGTGGCGTACTCGAGGTACTTCGTCGTCTCGTTCTTGATGATCGCGTGGTAGGTGGAGCCGATCTTGACGACGAAGGTGTCGATGTAGTTCGGGCCGATGCCGGCGAGCTGGGTGGGCGCGGTCCAGCTGGTCAGCGTGGAGTCGGTCGCCGTGATCTTCCAGGGGGTGAAGTGGACGGCGGTGCTCGCCGATGTCAGGGTCACGATGATGTTGACGCTGCCGTCGGTGTCGACGAACCACTCGGGGGCCCAGGTGCGGGTGATCCCGCTGATCGGGACCGTGTAGTTGTACAGGAAGGTCCAGTTCAGACGGTCGGCGCTGCGGGCGATGCCGATCGTGTTCCCGGTCCAGTTGGTGGTGTACGTGAGGTAGTAGAAGCCGTCGGTGTGCCTGAAGATGCTGGGGTCACGGATCAGACCGGACGGCGGTGTGTACGCCGGGCCCTTACGCAGGGTGTAGGTGGTGGCGTCCGGCGAGTCGTAGACGTACATGTTCGACTCGCTGGTGTTGGTGAAGGCGGTCATCGTGTACCGCGTCACCTGCGCCGGCGGGGCGACGGCTCCGGCCGGACCGGCGAAGGCGGTGGTGAGGCCCAGGAGGGCGGCCACCGAGGTGAGCAGGGCGAGGACTGCTCTGAGGGTTCTGTTCAACGCTCGTCCCATTTCTGCGCGAACTGCCCTGAGGCGTGGAATGTTGGTCGCAGACCGCCGTTGGTGAGCAGCAAGGTGCACCGCCGGCTATGTCTGCCTGGGTGCTGGAAAATGGCGCTTTGTCGGATATGTGGTGGCTGCCTCAGCCGTCGACGGCAACGCCGGACGGCTGAGGCCGGCCCGCCCCGGGGCGGGCCGGCCTGAGTGGCTACGGGGTCACGGTCAGCGCGGGCACCATGTCGGCGTTCGCGTTGGTGAGCTTCCCGGAGCCGGTGGCGCCTTCGGAGCTGACGAAGCGCAGCTCGTGGTTGGTGCCTCCCGCGTTACCGACGGCGAGCAGCAGCGTGGACTGCTTGGCCGCGTAGGCGTTCTGGACGAAGGAGGTGATGTCGACGGTGATCTCGCGGCCGTCGATGGCGTTGCCCTGATGGGACCCGCCGCCCTCGGGGATGATGGTCGAACCGAGGGTGAAGGTGGCCGACTTGGCGACGGAGGAGTTCGTCGCGGTGAAGCTCGGCCGGTTCTGCCAGGTCATGGTGGTGATCGGGCAGGACGTGCCGCCGCCGGTGCAGGTGGTGCTGCTGACGGGTTGCACCAGCAGCTGGTCGGTGTCGGTCGACGGGACCGACGAGTAGCGGTGGCCGACGTAGGTGAGACGGAGTGTCGCCTGGGTCGGTGCCTTGGTGAGGCTGCCCAGGGGGAACTGGATGTAGGAGAGCTTTCCGTCCCCGGACCCCGTGGTGTACTGCTCGCCCATCAGGCCCACGCCGGTGTTGCGGGTGATGAGCGTCAGCTCCGAGGATTTGTTCTTGCTCAGGTCGCCGGTCCACGCGCCCACCCAGGTGTCGCCGTCGGTGGGGGCGCCGACCTTGACGTTCTGGGTCTGACCGTTCGCGTCCGTGTAGGTCCTGGTCAGCGTGGAGACGCCGCTCGTCGTCAGCGGGAACTGGCCGGTGTACCTGACGAGTTGGCCCCCGACACGAATGTTGTTCAGCGTCGCGTTCGTGATGCCGGTGATCGAACTGCTCGTGTTCTGCTTCGAGAACCACACGTTGTCGAGGGTGAACGTGCCGATCGGAACCCTGGTGTACGTGTACGTGGTGCCCGACCCGTCGGGGTTGGGGGCGTACCCGTAGGTCGCTTGCTGTTCGGCGGTGATGGTCTTGGTGGCGTTGCCGTTGGAGACACCGACCGGCCCTTGGGCGAACCGGGAGTTGTCGATCGAGCTGTTCTTCACCACGATGCTCACGCTGGGGACCCGGTTGGGGGAGTGGCCCATGGTGATGCCACCGGCCGACGGCGACACGGAGTTGAAGTTGTCCAACGTGTAGCTGGTGGTCCGGTATCCGTACTCGTTGAATCCGATCCGGATCGCGTTGCCCGCAGCGGCGGCCCAGTTCAGGGTGTTGCTGACCGAGATGTTCTTCGTGTCCTCGTCGTCCCAGTGGTAGGAGTCGAACCCGAGATCGTCGGCGACGGTGTCGTAGGCGCCTACCGCGTTGACATAGCCCTGGACGTCGGCGGTGGAGGTGCCGAGCTGGAAGTTGTTCCACACGCCCGAGGCCAGCGGGGTGAATCCGTCGCTGGGGTTGTAGTGGCCGGAGGCGAACGCGTCGTCGTTGCCGAGGGTGAAGACACCGTTGGCGGTGATGTCCTGGCCGCTCGCGAAGTTCGTCCCGTCGATCCACGGCTGGCGGTACGGGGTGAGACCCTTGATGTTGTTGAACCTCACCCTTTGGGCGGTGTGGGTCTCGTAGTTCCACTGCTTCGCGTCGCGCGAATAGGTGTCGTTGAAGGTGATGTCCGAGGAGTGCATGACCGTGACGCCGCCCTGGTGCTGACTGCGGTAGGCGTCGTGCCGGTCGCCGCTGCTGGAGGCGTTGTAGTTCGCCACGCCGTTGCCGTCGAAGACGCCGCGGCCGGAGATTTCGATGTTGCTCGAGTTGATGATCCCGACCGCCGGCTCGAACGCCTCCATGTACGCCTGGATGCGGTTCTTCAGCAGGGCCCCTTCGTCGGTGTAGATCTTCAGCTTGCCGCCCTTGAGCTTGCTGCCGTCCAGACCGTTGACCAGGAGACCGGACCACACGTACGTGCCGTTCGGGAAGTAGAGCGTGTTGAGCGCCGTGGGGTTGGCCTTGATGGTGTCGAGGGCGGCCTGCAGGGCGTATGTGACGTCGCCCGCGGCCATCGTCCGCACCTTCGGGTAGCGCACATTGACGCTGCTCGCGCTCACCAGGCTCCCGGCCGAGGTCTGCTGCCCGGCGGGGACGGCGGTGCCGTTGACAGTCTTGCCTGCCATGGAGCTAGTCGTCGCGGCGGGAGCCTTCTGAGCCGCGCTGTTCGGGTTCTGCGCGAGGTACTTGGCGGCGAACTGCTGGAAGTTGAGGACACCGGTCTGCAGGTTGACGCCGGAACCGTCCGGTGCGCTCGTGGTGTTCGGGCGCCGGGCCGGGTCTTCCAGGGGGTCGTTGATGACGGCCAGGTAGGGCTGTCCCGTGGCGTTGGTCGAGTCGCCGTTGACCATCACGATCGCCTGGTTCAACCCGGCGGCGGCTGACATCCGGAAGGTCAGGGTGTGCTTGTCCGCGCTCACCGAGACGCTGCCGGCCGGGTAGTAGCGGGCCGGGTAGACGTTCACGGTGTCGATCGTGGTGCTGGGCAGCGTGACCGTGATCGTCGGTGTCCGGGAGTCCGACGCGAAGCGCGCGATGTCGAAGTTGTGGCCGCTCGCGGCGTACTTGACAGCCTGGACGGGCGTGCCGGCGACGTCCACCTGGTACTTGGTGGACGCCACGTCCGGGGACGTCGTCGTACCGCCCCCCACTCCTGTCGGTGCGTAGGTGTGGACGGTGGTGGCGGCGTGTGCGGGGACGGTGGCGGTGAGCATGAGGCTCGCCGCCGCGAGGGTGGCGCCGGCAACGGCCGCGATGAAGCGCTGCACGCGCGATCTGCGGCGCGCCGGGACGGGGTTCGGGTCGGCGTCGCCGCCGGCCGGTCGGTTCATGCCTGTCTCTCCTCCGGACGAGATCTTTTCGAGGTCTGCTCAGGCGCCCGCCGTCTGCTGGAGGCGGCGCGGTGCATTCGCGATGCTGCGGCCGGACCGGGGCCGTCGGGGCCGTCGCGGCCGAGAGGAATACGTTGACCGATCCATGCGATCAGGTGTGGCCGGGACGTTACTGGCGGATTTCCGAAGCCGTCAATGCTCGTGCACGCCAAGTCGCCAAAACAATCATGACCTGCGCATAGCCCCTACGTGCTCCGTAGCGGCCGAAACCAACTACCTCGGCGCAAAGTCTTGCCTTGCTGTGACAGTCGTCCTACAGTGACGCCACTTTCGTGGATCGATAAATGTTTCGGGGAGACTACGTGGTGACAATGGCGGACGTGGCCGCGAGGGCGGGCGTCACCAAGCAGACCGTCTCCAACGTGGTCTCGGGCAAGAAGGTACGGCCGGAGACCTTGGCGAAGGTGAACAAGGCGATCGCCGAACTCGGCTACAAGCCGAACCTGGTGGCGCGCTCACTGCGCACCGGCAGCACGTCGACGGTGGGGCTGTTCGTGCCGTCGGTGGCCAACGCGTTCTATTCGGAGGTGGTCGAGGAGGTGGAGAACCTCCTGGTCGGCCACGGGTACAACCTGCTGCTCGCCACGACGCGCGACGATCCCGACTACACCCGGGCCCACCTGGAGAACCTCACCGCACGCTCGGTGGACGCACTGCTGGTCGCCGGGGACAACGGCGTCGAACAGCAGCTGCCGATGCTCGCCGCGGCCAACTTCCCGGTCGCCCTGTTCGCCTGGGAGGGCGACCCGCCGACCACACTCCCGGTGGTGTCCATCGACTACCAGCACGCCGGGTTCCTGGCCGGGTGCCACCTGCGGGACCTCGGTCACCGGAACGTCGCGGTGATCGCCGATCTCCCCGCGCACACACCGCGCGTCACGGGATTGCGCCGGGCGTTCGCTCCCGACGGACTGGACGACCGCAAGGTGTTCGCCTGCACCAGCGACGACGCCGCCGGCGGCTTCGCAGCGGCCTGCGCGGCGCTGGAGGCGGATCCGAAGCTGACGGCGATCTTCGCCACCCACGACGTCCTGGCCGTCGGCGCCATAGAAGCGGTGGCCCGGTCCGGGCGGCGGGTCCCCGACGACGTCAGCGTCGTCGGCTTCGACGACATCGCCCAAGTCGGGCGGATCACACCAGCATTGACCACGGTCACCTTCCCCAAACGCGAGATGGCCCAGCAGGCCGTCGAACTCCTGCTACGAGCCGTCGACTCCGGTCGGCCGCCCACCAACGTCGTATCGCTGCTGCGCCCGACCCTGACCATCCGGGACAGCAGCGGCCCCCCGCCCGGGCCGACCGCGTAGCGCTTGGCGTCGCCCGGCCTGCACTGCGCACCTCATGGCCGTCGGCGCAATCCTTCCCAGCCATCTGTCGCCACCGCGGGACATTTCGAGAGGAAACCCCTTCACTGATGAGCGTCCTCGACCCCAATGCCTACGTCGAAGACCGGTCGCCGGGCACCGGACGGCTGCGGCCGCGCGCCGCGTTCGCCTCCGACCAGCCCACGATCGCGCTCGACGGCGACTGGAGATTCCGGCTGGCGTCGGGGCTGGACGACCTCACCGGGGACTTCGCCGCGCCGGACTTCGACGACACCGCCTGGGATCTGCTCGCCGTGCCGTCCTGCTGGCAGATGACCGGCCTGCCCGGCGAGCTCCGTTACGGTGCCCCGGCCTACACCAACATCCTGTACCCGTTCCCGGTCGACCCGCCACGAGTGCCCCGCGAGAACCCGACCGGTGAGTACCGCCGTGAGTTCGAGGTTCCCGACGCGTTCCCGGTGTCGGCCGCGGTGCTCCGGTTCGAGGGCGTCGACTCCGCGTTCGCGGTGTGGCTCAACGGGATCCGGCTCGGCGACGGCAAGGGCAGCCGACTGACCACCGAGTTCGACGTCTCCGCCGTTCTGCGCCCCGGCCGGAACGTCCTCGCGGTCCGCGTGCACCAGTGGTCGTCCGGCAGCTACCTGGAAGACCAGGACATGTGGTGGCTGTCCGGGATCTTCCGGTCGGTGTCCGTGGCCGCCCGCGGTGTCGAGGACTTCTTCGTCCACGCCGCCTACGACCACACCACCGGGCAGGGCACCCTGGCCGTCGACGTCATCGCCCCCTGCCGGGTGTCGCTGTCGGTGCCCGAACTCGGCATATCCGACGCCGATCCGGCCGGCCCGTACGTGATCGACGGCATCGAGCCCTGGTCGGACGAGCAACCGCGCCTGTATACGGGAGAGTTGGTCTCCGAGACCGGGGAGCGGATACCGCTGCGCATCGGCTTCCGCACCGTGGCGGTCGTGGACGGCGTCCTGACCGTGAACGGCAGGCCGATCTCGCTGCGGGGCGTCAACCGCCACGAATGGCACCCGCTGACGGGGCGCACCCTGACCGAGGACACCATGGTGGCCGACGTGCTGCTCATGAAGCGGCACAACATCAACGCGGTGCGCACCAGCCACTACCCGCCCGACCACCGTTTCCTGGACCTGTGCGACGAGCACGGCCTGTGGGTGTTCTGCGAGGGCGACCTGGAGACGCACGGCTTCGAACCCGGCGGCTGGCGGCACAATCCCAGCGACGACCCCGCGTGGCGCGAGGCTTACCTGGACCGGACCGCCCGACTGGTGGAACGCGACAAGAACCACCCCTCGGTCGTCGTCTGGTCGCTGGGCAACGAGTCCGGCACCGGAGCCAACCTGGCCGCCGCGGCCGCGTGGATCCGGCAGCGCGACGACAGCCGCCTGATCCACTACGAGGGCGACTTCGCGAGCTGCGCGTACGTCGACCTGTACTCCCGCATGTACATCGGTGTGGACGAGCTGTCCGCCGTGGGACGCGGCCAGGAGGCACCGACGGCCGATCCGGCCGACGACGCGCACCGCCGAGCCCTGCCGTTCGTACTGTGCGAGTACGGACACGCCATGGGCACCGGGCCCGGAGGGCTGTCCGAGTACCAGCAGGTCATCGAGGCACATCCGCGCATGGCCGGTGGATTCATCTGGGAGTGGATCGACCACGGCATCGCCCGGCTCACGGGGCAGCAGGAACCCCACACGTTCTACGCCTACGGCGGCGACTTCGGCGAGGAGATCCACGACGGCAACTTCGTCGCCGACGGGCTGCTCTTCCCCGACCGCACACCGTCGCCGGGCCTGGTCGAGTACAAGAAGGTCATCGAACCGGTCCGGATCCACATCGACCCGGCGGCACGGCAGATCAGCGTGCACAACCTGCACCACCACCGTGACACCGGCTACCTGGACTTCCAGTGGACCGTCGAGGACGGAGGCGAGCTGTCCGGCTCCGGCGGCCTGAGCGTGACCGCGACCGCGCCCGGCACGACGACAACCGTCGAGTGGCCCGCCGAGGTCACGGACGCGCTCGACGCGGCGCGCAAGAACGAGTCCGGCCACGAGGTGTGGCTGACCGTGACCGCGGTGCTCGCGGCCGACGAGACCTGGGCCGGGGCCGGCCACGAGATCGCCTGGGCGCAGGGGCTGGTCGTGGCTCCTGCCGCCTCGCCGGTCCCCTCCACGCCCGCGCCGGCGATCGCCCACGAAAGGGACATCACCCTGGGCCCCGCGCGGTTCGACGCCCGCACCGGGGTGCTGATCCGGCTCGGCGACCTGGAGCTCGACGGTCCGAGGCTGGACGTCTGGCGGGCCCCGATCGACAACGACCTGCTCAGCGCCTTCGGTGAGGCGCAGATCGGCGCTTGGCTCGCCGCCGGACTGCACCGGATGCGCCACGCTGTCCTGTGCGTCGAGCCCGACGCACAAGGGCTCACTGTCACCGCCAGGCTCGCCGCCGCCGGATCCTCCTCCGCGCTCGGCGTGGTCTACCGCTGGACGGCCTGCGACGGACCGGACGCGGGCCAGGCCCGGCTCCGGCTGGAATGCGCCGTCACCCCTGACGGCGCCTGGTCGGTGCCGCTGCCCCGGCTGGGGATCGCGATGTCGCTGCCCGGCACCGACGCCGAGGTCGAGTGGTTCGGCCTCGGTCCCGGCGAGGCGTACCGCGACTCCCGTACCGCCGCCCGCACAGGCCGTCACCGGTCGACCGTCTCGGCGATGCAGACCCCCTATGTCCGCCCACAGGAGAACGGCAACCGCCACCAAGTCCGCCGCACCCGGATCACCACCGCGGACGGCACCCTGCTCATCACGGGCGACCCGGTCATCGACCTGACCGTGCGTCCTTGGAGCACCGCGGCCCTGGCTGCCGCGGCCCACCAGCACGACCTGGCTGGCGACGGCCGACTCCATCTCCACCTCGACCACGCGCACCACGGCCTCGGCAGCACGGCCTGCGGTCCGGGCCCGTCGGCATCTGACGTCCTGGCGGCGGTCCCGACGGTGTTCAGCGTGGAGTTCAGCACCGGTCGGTAGGCGGGCCTGGCCGCCCGCCCACCGACAGTCCAGCAAGTCAGTCCCCGTCACGAAGGGTTTCCCTCACATGGACAGCACCACCATACGCACCCGCAGACTCCTGGCGCTCACCACCGCGGCCGTCATGGCGTTCGGCGTCGGCGCGTGCAGCAATGACAAGAACGACTCCGCCGAAGGATCGGGCCACAACGGGCCGGTGAAGATGGAGTTCTGGGGCTGGGCCGGCTACGAGAAGATGGTCGACCAGTGGAACGCCGCCCACCCCGATATCAAGGTCACCTTCAAGAAGATCCCGTCGGGCCCCGCGGGCGGCTACACCCAGATCAACAATGCGCTCGCCGCCGGCGAGGGCCCGTGCCTGGCCCAGATCGAGTACCAGAACATCCCGTCGATGCTCGTGAAGAACTCGGTCATGGACATCACCAAGTACGCGAGTGACGGCATGGACAAGTACGTCCCGTCGGCCGTCTCCGCCTCCAGCGTAGGCGACAAGATCTACGGGGTTCCGGTGGACGTCGGTCCGATGGTCCTCTTCTACCGCAAGGACCTGTTCGACAAGTACGGCATCAGCAAGCCGCCGGCGACCTGGGCTGAGTACAAGGCCTACGCCGAGAAGGTCAAAAAGGCCGACCCCAGTGTGAAGTTCGGCACCAAGCTCGGCGACGGCGCCGGTTTGGCCTCCTTCACCCTCCAGACCGGTCAGTCCTGGTACTCGACCCAGGGCGACAGCTGGACCGTCAGTATCGACAACCCTGGCACCCGCAAGGTCGCCGCCTACTGGCAGGACCTCAAGGACCAGGGTCTGGTGGCGAAGCACGGCAGCGCCTGGGACCCGGAGTTCAACAAGGCCTCCGAAGCCGACAAGGTGATGACGTTCGTCGCCGCGTCCTGGGCCTCCGGCGGAATCAAGTCGGACCTGAAGGGCGAGGCCGGCAAGTGGCGGGTCGCCCCGATGCCGACCTGGGAGGCCGGAGACGGCACGAGCGCCAGCAGCGGCGGCTCGGCCACCTCGGTGCTGACCGGCTGCAAGTCGCCCCGCGAAGCAGTGCAGTTCGCCGATTTTCTCTCCAGTGACCCGCAGGCCGTGAAGTCGGGCATCGAAGGCGGGCTGTACCCGGCGTCCAAGGCCGGACAGAACGACCCGTTGCTCAAGGGCGGTGACCCGTTCTTCGGCGGCCAGAAGGTCGGTGACGTGTACAAGGCCTCCGCCGCGCAGGTGCCCAGCACCTGGACCAACGGCCCGACCTTCCAGCAGGTCGAGACGGACTTCACCGGTGCCATCGGCAAGGGCACCCTGCCGGAGGCGGTCACCAAGGTCCAGGCCTCGACGGTCGCCGCGATCAAGAAGCTCGGACTGTCGGTGACCAACTGAGGCAGCGCAACTCCCGCCGCCCTGATGGATTCCCGCGGCCGCACGTATCGGGCGCCGCGGGAATCCGCTCCCTGACGACGAATCGCCCAGCGAGGTTTCCATGAGCAGTCCCAGCAGCACCCGGACCGCGTCACCGCCGCAACCTGTGCCCGCGGTCACGCGCCGTGCCTCCCCCGCCGGCCGACCGCGGCGCGCCGGTGTGCGCAGCGCGTTGACCGCGTCGGGTTTTCTGGCGCCGTTCGCGGTCCTCTTTGTGACCATGATGGTCGCGCCGATCGGCTACGCGCTCTACCAGAGCTTCTTCACCGTCCGCCGCGCCGGGCTGTTCGGTGGTGCGCAGTCCACCGAGTTCACTGGACTGTCCAACTACGCCGACGCCTTTGGCGACCACGACTTCGTGGCGTCGATCGTCCGCGTCGCGCTGCTCGGCTGCGTCCAGGTCCCGTTCATGCTCGGACTGGCCCTCCTGCTCGCGCTCCTCCTCGACTCCCGCTCGGCCCGGCTGCGCAAGACCTTCCGGCTCACGTTCTTCCTGCCCTACGCGCTGCCGGGTGCGATCGCCGCGCTGATGTGGTCCTTCCTTCTGGTCAAAGACCTCTCGCCGTTCACCGAACCGCTGTCCCACCTCGGTATCCACACCGACTTCCTGTCGCCGTCGTGGGTTCCGGTCTCGATCGGGAACATGATCACGTGGGGCTGGACCGGCTACAACACGCTGATCATCTACTCCGCGCTGCAGACGATCCCGGCCGAGGTGATGGAGGCCGCCGCGCTCGACGGTTGCACCGGATGGCGCCTGGCCTGGGCGGTGAAGATCCCGCTGGTGCGTCCCGCGCTGGTGCTGACCGCGGTCTTCTCCATCATCGGGACGGCGCAGATGTACACCGAGCCCGCGGTCCTGGTCGCCGCGCGCATCGCAGGCATCGACCCGAGGTTCTCCCCGATCATGAACACGACCGTAGCCATGGACGTGGGCGGCCAGAACGTGGCCGCCGCCCAGTCCGTCATCCTCGCGTTGATCACCCTCGTGCTCTCGTTCGGATTCCTCAAGTACACCCAGCGCAAGGGAGCGATGGCATGAGCGTGATTTCGGCCGGCCGACCGACGCGACCGACACGACCGCCCCGAACGACCCGCCGTGGCACCGACATCGCGAGCCAGACCGTCGTCAACGGTGTACTGGGCCTGATGGCCCTGTACACGCTGATCCCCCTGTGGTGGCTGTTCGTCTCCTCGACCAAGGAATCGGGCTACCTCTACACCGGTACGCCCCTGTGGTTCTCCCACTTCGACCTGATCACCAACATCAGAAACGTGTTCAGCTTCGAGGACGGCGTCTTTCGCACCTGGCTCGCCAACAGCGCGCTGTACAGCCTCGTCGGCGCCAGTGTCGGCACCCTGCTGTGCGCGATGGCCGGCTACGCGCTGTCCAAGTTCACCTTCCGCGGCCGCGAAAGCGTCTTCAACATCATCCTCGCCTCGGTGCTCATTCCGATGCCGATGTTCGCCCTGCCGTTGTTCCTGCTCATGGCCAAGATCGACATCACCAACACCTACTGGTCGGTGTTGCTGCCCAGCTGCGTCAGCCCGTTCGGCGTCTACCTGTGCCGGATCTTCGCCGCGGCGTCCGTCCCGGACGAACTCCTCGAGGCCGCACGGCTGGACGGGGCGAGCGAACGGCGCACCTTCTTCCGGATCGCCCTCCCGCTGATGTCCCCGGCCCTGGTGACCGTCTTCCTGTTCCAGTTCGTCGGCATCTGGAACAACTACCTACTGCCCGCGCTCATGCTCAACACCCCTTCACTGCAGCCCGTCACGGTGGGACTGGTGCAGTGGCGCGCGGAGAAGGCCAGCGGCGTGCCACCGCTGCTGCCGATCACGGGTGCGTTCCTGTCGCTGATCCCGCTGCTCGTCGCCTTCGTCTGTCTCCAGCGGTTCTGGCGCCAGGGCCTGACCGCAGGCTCCGTCAAGTAACGCGCTCGCCGCCCCACGCTCCTTCGGAACAGCAAAGGACCCCTGCAATGCCGCGCGCCCACGTCTTCCTCGACAAGCAGGCCGTCATCGCCCCTGTCCGACGCCGCACCTTCGGCTCGTTCGTCGAACACCTCGGCCGCTGCGTGTACACCGGGCTCTACGAGCCCGAACACCCCAGCGCGAACGAGGACGGGTTCCGGATGGACGTCGTCGAACTGGTCAGAGAGCTGGGCACCAGAACCGTCCGCTACCCCGGCGGCAACTTCGTGTCCGGCTTCCGCTGGGAGGACTCGGTCGGCCCCCGCGACCAGCGCCCGGTGCGCCGCGACCTCGCCTGGCATTCGCTGGAGTCGAACCAGGTCGGCCTGGACGAGTTCGCCCGCTGGCTCAAGCTCACCGACTCCGAGATGATGCTCGCGGTCAACCTCGGCACGCGCGGCATCCTGTCCGCCCTGGACCTGCTCGAATACGCGAACCACCCCTCCGGTACGGCGCTTTCGGACCTGCGGATCACCAACGGCACGCCGGAGCCGCACAACATCCGCATGTGGTGCCTCGGCAACGAGATGGACGGGCCCTGGCAGACCGGTTTCCTGGACGCCGACGACTACGGCAAGCTCGCCGCCCGTACCGCTGGCGCGATGAAGATGGCCGACAAGGACCTCGAACTCGTGGTCTGCGGCTCCTCAGGATCCTGGATGCCGACCTTCGGCGACTGGGAGCGCACGGTTCTCGAGCACGCCTACGAGCACGTCGACTACGTCTCCTGCCACGCCTACTACCAGGAACTCGACGGCGACCTCGGTTCCTTCCTGGCCTCGGCGACCGACATGGACTACTTCATCGACACCGTCGTCGCCACCGCCGACCACGTGGGCTACAAGAAGCGCTCCAGCAAGAAGATCAACCTGTCGTTCGACGAGTGGAACGTCTGGTACCAGAAGGAGTTCCACGAGTCCGACGAGGTCAACGACGAATGGCGGCACGCCCCCCGGCAGTTGGAGGACGTCTACTCGGTGGCGGACGCCGTCGTCGTCGGCAACCTGCTGATGACGCTGCTCAAGCACAGCGACCGAGTCACCTCGGCCTCGCTCGCGCAACTGGTCAACGTGATCGCGCCGATCATGACCGAGCCCGGCGGCCCGGCCTGGCGGCAGACGACGTTCTACCCGTTCTCGATCACCAGCCGGCTCGCCTCCGGTGAGGTGATCCGGCCCGTCGTCGAGGCGCCGACCTACTCGACGGCACGCCATGGCGAGGCGTCCGTCCTCGACGCCGTCGCGACCCTCGACGAGGACCGGGCCGCGGTCTTCCTGGTCAACCGCGGGCTGACGGAGACCACTCAGGTCACGGTCGATGTGCGCGGCCTCGGCTCCTCGCGGATCCTGGAGGCGCTCACACTCGCCGACAAGGACGCGTACGCGAAGAACACACTCACCGAGCAGAACCGCGTGACCCCGCACACCAACCTGAGCGCGATCCTGTCCGACGGGCTGCTCAACATCGAGCTGCCTCCGGTGTCGTGGACCGCGATCGCGCTGGGGTGACGGCCCGCCCGATCACCAGGGCCGGCGGCTGGTGCATGTCCACCATGGGGCCGTCGGCCGCGCCTACGGACTGAGGGACGTGATCGTGTTCCTCCAGCGCGCCGGCCTGGACATCGGAGAGGAGGATGCGATCGTCACCTCGGACTTGATCGAGTGGGTCGGCGGCGGCCCGCGTGTATGAGAGCTGTGTAGGGCGGGGAAGGGTCCCCAGGTCACCGTCCTTCCCCGGCTCACGCCCGGCGCCCACCCCAACGGTCCGGGCGCATACGCCCTTGGGGACTGGCGTGCCGCGACGGCGGCCAGGAGATCCTGCAGCCTGGGCGGCAGGGGTCGCCGTCGGTGCCGGTGGCCGTGATCAGGTCCGCGACCGTCCGCAGCCGGACCGCCTTCGTGATGCCGCAGATCGCGGCGGTGATCCGCCCGGCACCAGGGGAACGTTGGGGATCATGCCGCTGTGACGGGCCGGCCGCACAGGATGCTCCACCGCGCGGCCCGGCCGCAGGCTATGTGTCAGCGCGCCGTCCACATGGCTGCACCACGCCGCAGGGCACGACTGGGGACAGTGCCTCCGGTGCCGATGAAGTCTGGTTGCGTCCCATGGCTGCACGGGATCGAAGCGAAACGTGAAGGCGGGGCTCGGTGCTAGGTGCTGGGAGTCTTCTCAGACGTCGGTGACGCGCAGGCCGGCGTGGGCCTTGTAGCGGCGGTTCACCGAGATCAGGTTGGCTACCAGCGACTCCACTTGGTGGGCGTTGCGCAGTCGTCCTCCGTAGACGCCGCGTGCGCCCGGGAGGCGTGAGGCGAGTGCCTGGACGGTGTCGGTGGCGGCGCGTTCGTCGCCCAGGACGAGTACGTCGGTGTCGATCTTCTCGATCTGCCGGTCTTCCAGAGTGACGGCGGAGAGATGGTGAAACGCGGCGGTCACCCGGGAGTTGGGCAGCAGCTCGGCAGCCTGCTCGGCGGCGCTGCCTTCCTCGGGCCTGAGCGCGTAGGCTCCTTTCTTGTCGAAGCCGAGCGGGTTGACGCAGTCGACCACGATCTTGCCGGCGAGTTCCGCGCGGAGTGTGGTCAGCAGTTCGGCGTGTCCCTCCCAGGGGGTGGCGACGATCACCAGGTCGCTGTCCCGTGCGGTCGTGGCGTTGTCGGCGCCGCGGACGTCAGTGCCGATGGCTGCCGCGGTGGAGGTGGCCCGGGCGGCGTCCCGTGAGCCGATGATGACCTGTTGGCCCGCGCCGGCGAGCCGGTAGGCGAGGCCGCGCCCCTGCGGTCCGGTTCCGCCGAGGATGCCGACCACCAGGCCGGACACATCGGGGAGGCGATGGGGATCGTTTCGAGAGGCTTCAGAGGGAGTGGAGGGGCGGGTGCCGGCGGCTTCGTCGGGAGTCGTCATGCGGTGGTCCTTGGCTGGTTCGGTTCGTTCTTCCGCGGCTCGGTGCCGTTGGCCGTCAGCGGGCTGCTGGGGCCGCGATGCGGGACATCGGTCGGCGCCGTCAGGCGGTCAGGGACTCCACACGGCGCATCACCTCGCGGCAGAAGGCGCCCACCCCGTTCGGGTCGTCGGTGAACTGCGAGGGCTTGATGCAGAAGGTGGTGAATCCCTGAGCCATCTGCGCGGGGATGGGTTCGAGGGCCTGGGCGAGGTCGGCGCAGGAGTTGTCGTCGGGGAACACGGCGCGGGTGCTGCCGATCATCTCCAGGTCGGCGATGTCGCGGCCCGCGGCGGCCATCGCGGTCTTCAGCGTCTGCATCTGTTCGGGCGTCACCTTGCCCAGTGGGTTGAAGGCGTGACCGTGGCGGACGATCCTGCGGACCATCGCGTCGTGCATGCCCGCGCCGCCGAAGCACAGTCGGGGGCCGTCCGGCCGGTATGCCTTGGGCTCGAAGTACACGTCCTGGAACGTGTAGTACTCGCTCTCGTGGGACACGGGCGAGGGGCCCCACAACTTCGCCCAGATTTCCAGGTGTTCGTCGAGGAGCTTGCCACGCCGGGAGAACGGGACATTCAGTGCCGCGTACTCGTCCCGGCTCCAGCTGACGTTGGGCAGCACGACCAGACGGCCCTCGGAGAGAAGGTCGAGGGTGCCGAGCTCGCGGGCCAGGAGCAGGGGGTGCCGCAGGGGGGCGATGACCGCCGAAGCGGCGAGGCGCAGACGCTCGGTGACGGCGGCGATCGCGCTGAGCAGCATGAGGGAGTTGGGCCAGGGCGTATAGGGGTCCTGGTTGCCGGGCAGGGCGTAGTCGCGGGGGTTGCCCATCACGCCATCGGCTCCGGCGTCGGGACCGAGCACGATGTGTTCGCTGATCATGACGGAGTTGAATCCGGCGTCCTCGGCCTCGCGGGCCCAGCGGATCACGGTCGGCAGGTCCGCCCGTCCTCCGGTCATGGTCCAGTTCTCGCTGAGGACGAGCTGCATGCGGGGAGTGGTCATTGTGGCGATCCTCAAGGCGGGCGTGTTCGGGGGCGGGAATGAGGGGTGGCCGCAGCCGTCCGGACAGCTGCGGCCGACGGCCAACGGCTGCGGCCAACGGTCAGGCGAGGGTGACCTCGACCGGCAGGTGCTTGATGCCGTTGACGAAGTTGGAGCGGACGCGGGGGACGTCGCCGGCGAGCTTGATGTCGGCGATGCGCGGGATGAGCTCCTCGAACATGATGCGGATCTCGGTGCGGGCGAGCAGGTTGCCCAGGCACAGGTGCGGGCTGCCCTTGCCGAAGGTGACATGGTCGTTGTCGGCGCGGGCGACGTCGAAGTCGTACGGGTTGCCGAAGACTTCTTCGTCGCGGTTGCCGGAGGCATACCACATGACGACCTTGTCTCCCTCTTTGACCTTCTTGCCGCCGAGTTCGACGTCGCGGGTGGCGGTGCGGCGGAAGTGGTAGACGGGGGAGGCCCAGCGCAGGAACTCCTCGACCGCCGTGGGGATCAGCGACGGGTCGTCCTTCAGCCTCGCCAGCTGCTCGGGGTGCTGGAGGAGGGCCAGCATGGAGTGGGAGATGGTGTGGCGGGTGGTCTCGTTGCCGGCCACCACCAGGAGTAGGAAGTAGTTGTCGAAGTCCTGGGGCGAGAGCGGGACGCCGTCGCGCGGCGTGGTGTTGACCAGCTTCGAGACCAGGTCGGTGCCGTCGCCGCCGCGCCGCTGCCGGGCCAGCTCCCTGCCGTACTCGAAGACTTCGATCGACGCGGGGGAACGGAACGGCAGGTCGCGGTACTTCTCGCTCTCCGCGCTGTGCAGCAGGACGTCCGCGTAGTCGGGGTCGGTGTTGCCGATGATGCGGTTGCCCCAGTCGATGAGCTGCTGGTTGTCCTCCGGCGGTACGTCGAGGAGCCGGGCGAGGACGTTGATGGGGAAGTCGGCGGAGACGTCGGCGACGAAGTCGAAGGTGCCCTTGGCGAGGGCGGCGTCCAGCGTCTTGGCGGTCAGGCCGCGCAGGAAGTCGCTGTAGCTGTTGATGACGCTCGCGCCGAACTGCCGCTGGATCACGTTGCGCAGGGCGCGGTGGCGGACGCCGTCCATCTCCAGGATGGAGGCGCGCTTCTTGATCTGGTCGTCGTCGAGTTCTTCGAGGTTGACGAAGCGCGTGGAGGTGAAGGTCTCCGGGTCGCGGTCGACGGTGGCGATGTCGGCGTGGCGGGTCACCGACCAGAAGCCGGAGTTGGGGGCCTCTTCGGGTTGCCAGTGGACCGGGTCCTGGTGGCGCAGGGTGTGGAACATGCGCCACGGGGTGATGCCGTCGGCGAAGTTGTCGAGGTCGGCGAGGTCCACCCGGCTGAGCGGCAGGGGCTCGTCGAGGGCTGCGCGCAGCTCGGCCCGAGTGGTGGGGACGGCGGGAACGGTGGGGCTGGTCATGGGGAGGTTCCTTCGGGCGAGGGTTTTTGGGGCGGGCCTAGAGGTGGTATGCGTACTCGGTGAACTCCCAGTCGGTGACGTGTCGCCCGAAGCGTTCGAGCTCGTCCCGCTTGTAGGTGAGGAAGGACGTGGTGAAGTCCTTGCCGAGCAGGTCGGTCAGGGCGGTGTCCGCCTCCAACGCGTCGAGCGCGGCCGACAGGTTCTGGGGCAGCAGGGCGGCACGGGAGGTGTCGTAGCCGTAGCCCTGAAGCGGGGCGGGCGGTTCCTCGCCGGCCTGGACGCCGAGCAGCGCGGCGGCGATCGTGCCGGCGAACAGCAGGTACGGGTTGGCGCTGGCGTCGCCGAGGCGCAGCTCCAGCCGCGCGCCGCCACCGCGCTCCGGCGGGATGCGGACCATGGCGCTGCGGTTGTCGAGCCCCCAGTCGATCAGCCAGGGCGCGAGGGTGTCCGGGCCGAAGCGCTTGTAGGAGTTCACGGTCGGGTTGGCCAGGGCCGCGAGCGCGGGCGCGTGGGTGAGAATGCCCGCGATGGCGTGCCGGGCCATGGCGGACAGGCCGTAGGAGCCTGCCGGGTCGTCGAAGGCGTTGTGGCCATCGGCGTCGTTGCAGGACAGGTGGAGGTGGAAGCCGGAGCCGCCCGCGTCGCCGAAGGGCTTGGCCATGAAGGTGGCGAGGTTGCCCTCCTTGCGGGCCAGTTCCTTGACGGCGGCCTTGAAGCGGAAGGCGCGGTCGGCGGCGTCGAGGGCGGCGGAATGGGTCAGGTTGATCTCGTACTGGCCGCCGTCGAACTCGTGGTTGCCGGTGACGACACCGAGCCCCAGGTCGCGCAGCGCGCGCAGGGTGCGCAGCAGGTGGTTGTCGGGGTCGGCGCGCAGGCCCGCGGTGTAGATGGCGCCGGTGGTCTCGGGTGAGCGGCGCCAGCCGGTGGGCGAGCCGGGGGCGATCTGCAGCAGGAAGTACTCCAGCTCGGGACCGACCACGGGGCGCAGTCCCTGCTCGGCGCAGCGGGCCAGGACGGTGCGCAGCAGGTCGCGGGAGGACTCGGGCGCAGGGGCACCGGTCGCCGGGTCGGTGACCTCGCCGAGGCAGGCGGCGACACCCGGCTCCCAGGGCAGGACGGCCAGGGTGGACAGGTCGGGGCGTACGGTCACGTCCGGCAGGCCGGCGTCCAGGCCGCCCGCGACCGGGACCACGTCGCCCTGCGGGCTGGTGTGGTAGACGGCGCGACAGAAGGCGAGGCCGTGCTCGCAGGCCGACGGCAAATGGTCCAGCAGCACCTCGCGGGCGCGGTCGGTGCCGATGAGGTCGGGGTAGACCACGCGGACCACGTCGACGCCCTCGGCGGCGAGCCGCTCCATGTGCCGGCGGATGTCTGGGGTGTCGGATGCGCTCACCAGTGTCTCCTTGGCGGAAGGAAGGGATTCCCGGTGCCGGGGGCACTGGGAGAGAAGGGGCGGAAGAGGGAAGCCGGGGCGGCGGAGAAGCGGCCCTCGAGCTATTCATTTGATCCCGAACGATATGGAGTGGGTTGCCGCCTCGCAAGGGGCTGGTAGAAAAAAGTTATCCATCTGGACAGGTATTGACCAGGGTCGGGCGACTTCCTATCTTGTTTGAAGCCAAACGAGTGAGGGGTGCGGCATCCGCTGGATTTCGCCCCCTTTGGCTGACGGGCCCGGTTGAACCCGGGCCGGGCCCGTCTCTTCCTCCCTCTCTTCCTCGCTCCGACGCCTCACCCCTCAGGAGGACCGCCATGAAGGTCGTCGTCGACATGAACAAGTGCCAGGACCACGGCCAGTGCGTCTTCGCCGCCCCCGACGTCTTCTCGATGGACGACGACGGACACCTGGTGTACGTGTCCGACCCCGACGACGCGCTGCGCGACGAGGTCGAAGAGGCCGCCGACGTGTGTCCGCTGCAGGCCATCCGGATCGAGGGATGACCGCCATGACCGCACCCGCGACCGGACGTGTCGTCGTCGCAGGCGGCTCGATGGGCGGCCTGCGTGCCGCCGAACAACTGCGCGCGGCGGGCTGGACCGGGACGATCACGGTCATCGGTGACGAGCCCCACATGCCCTACAATCGGCCCCCGCTGTCCAAGGAGGTGCTGGCCGGCAAGGCACCCTTCGAGTCGCTCGCCTTCACGCCGAAGGCAGCGGCCGCCGACGTGGAGTGGCGGCTCGGCACGAAGGTCGTCGCCGCCGACCTCGACCGGCGCGTCGTCGAACTCGACGACGGCTCGGCGATCTCGTACGACGGACTCGTCGTCGCCACCGGCATGCGGCCCCGGCGCCTGCGCTGCCCCGGACCGCTCACCGGCCGCCACACCGTCCGAACCCTCGCCGACGCCCAGGGCCTGCGCGACGAGCTGACCCGCCCTGGTGCCCGCGTGGTCGTGGTCGGCGCCGGTTTCATCGGCTGCGAGGTCGCCGCCACCGCCGTGGGCCTCGGCGTCCGCGAGGTGACCGTCGTCGATCCGCTCCCCCTGCCCATGGTCGGCCCGCTCGGCGAACTGCTCGGCCGCGCGCTGCTGAAGCGGCACGAGGAACGCGGGGTGCGCTTCGCGCTCGGCACCGGAGTGTCCGGATTCGAAGGCGAGGACCGGGTCACCGGCGTCGTGCTGAGCGACGGCACCGTGCTGCCCGCCGATGTGGTCGTGGAGTCGGTCGGCTCCGTGGCCAACACCGAGTGGCTGGAGGGCAACGGCCTCGACCTCGGTGACGGCGTCCGCACCTGCGAGCAACTGCGGGTCGGGGGACGGCCGGAGGTGGTTGCGGTCGGCGACGTCGCCCGCTTCCCCAACGCCCGCTACGATGGCGTACCCCGGCGTGTCGAGCACTGGTCCATCCCCACCGACACCGCCAAGCACGCCGCGAAGGCCCTCGTCGCCCATCTCGCCGGCGCAGACGGGGACTTGGTGCCCTTCGCGCCGCTGCCGACCTTCTGGAGCGACCAGCACGACTTCCGGCTGCAGTCCTTCGGCGCGCCCGTGCTCGGCAAGGACGACGTACGGATCCTGGACGGCGACCCGGAGAGCGACGTCCTCGTCGGCTATCACACGGCCGGTCAACTGGTCGGCGTCGTCGCGCTCGGCGGCCAGGCCGCCGCGATGGGCGCCGCCCGCTATCGCGCCCAGTTGCTCAAGCAGCCCGCCCTCACCACGTAAGGAACCCCTTCATGTCCAATGTCCGTGGTTACTTCCACCCCAAGACGGCGAGCGGAGCCTCGTCGCTGATCCCGTCCCCGCCGTGGCGCTACTCCGGGGACCTGCTCACCGTCGAGTACCGCACCGACCCCTCCCGGGTGCGTGAACTGCTGCCCGAGCCGCTGGAGTTGGCGGACGAGGACCCGGGCGCCGTGGCGCTGATCTGGGCCGACTGGCAGTCCTGCTCGGGTTCTGGTCAGGAGCTGCTGGACCCGGTACTGGCCCAGTACAAGGAGGCGTTCGCGGTCGTGCGCTGCAAGTACCGGGGGCAGACCTACTCGCGCTGCGTCTATATCTGGGTCGACAAGGACTTCGCCATCGCGCGCGGGCTGCACCAGGGATACCCGAAGAAGCTCGGCTCGATCCACCAGACCCGCCCGCACCCCTACGGGCCCGCCCCGCGCATCGAGGCCGGCGCCCGCTTCGGCGCCACCCTGGCCGCCGCCGACCGGCGCCTGGCCCAGGCCGTGGTCACCCTGCGCGAACCGTCCGAGACCAACGGCTTCGTCAACGCCCACCCCATGGCCCACCATCGCTGGCTGCCCTCCATCGAAAAGGGCAAGGGCCTGGCGCTCGACGAGCTGATCGAGTCCGGCGCCGCCTCCTTCGAGGGCGGGCAGCCCTGGCGCGGCGACGCCGAGCTGGAGCTGTTCGAGGCGCCCACCGAGGAACTGGCACGCCTGGAGATCCGCGAGCCGATCGCCGCCTACTACCGGCAGGTCGGCGTCGTCTGGGACGGCGGCCGACTGCTGGAGTCCGGCACGTCCGGCGCCGAGTAACCCCCGTACAGACCACAGGACTTGGAGACCGGACATGACCGAGCACACCCTCACGGTGGCCGGGGTCGCCGTCGACACCCGGCACTGGATCGGCGGCGAGCGCGTCGCCTCCACCGAGACGTTCCCCGATGTCTCGCCGATCGACGGCAGCGTCATCGGTGAGATCTCCCGCGGTACGGCGATGGAGGCCTCGGCTGCGGTGGCCGCGGCTAAGGCCGCCTTCCCCGCCTGGGCCGCCACCCCCCGCGCCGAACGCGCCCGCATCCTGCACGCCGTCGCCGACGGCGTCGAGAAGCGGCTGGAAGAGCTCGCCATCGTCGAGACCACCGACAACGGCGCCCTGCTCCGCTCCCACCGCCGGGGCGTCATGCCCCGCGTCGCGCACAACTTCCGCTTCTTCGCGGACTGGCTGCTGAAGCTGGAGCACGAGGACTTCGAGACGCGCGGGCACACCAACCACGTCAGCTGGGACCCCGCGGGCCCCAGCGTTCTGATCACCCCCTGGAATGCCCCGCTGATGCTGGCCACGTGGAAGGTCGCTCCGGCTCTAGCGGCCGGCAACACGGTCATCCTCAAGCCCGCCGAGTGGACCCCGCTGACCGCCTCCCTGCTGGCCGACATCGCCGCCGAGGCCGGATTGCCGGCCGGGGTGCTGAACGTCGTGCAGGGCTACGGCTCGGAGATCGGCGACGCCCTGACCTCGCATCCTGACGTGCGACGGATCAGCTTCACCGGCTCCGTGCCGACGGCGAAGCGGATCTCGGCCTCGGCTGCCGCGAACCTGACCCCGCTCAGCCTCGAACTCGGTGGCAAGTCACCCCTGTTGGTGTTCGCCGACGCCGACCTGGACCTCGCGGTCGACCTGGCGGTGGAGCAGTACGACAACGCCGGGCAGGTGTGCCTGGCCGCGACGCGCTTCCTGGTCGAGGAGTCGGTCGCCGAGGAGTTCACCCGCCGCTTCGTCGAGAAGGCCGGGCAGCTCACCCAGGGCGACCCGCGTGACGAGGCCACCGACATCGGCCCGAACATCCACCCGCGCCAGCTGGAGAAGATCGACGGGTTCGTGCAGCGGGCGATCGCGGCCGGGGCCCGCGCGGTCATCGGTGGCCACCGCAAGGACGGTCAGTACTACGCGCCGACCCTCCTCACCGACGTCGCCCAGGACTCGGAGATCGTGCAGGAGGAGGTCTTCGGACCGGTCCTGACCCTGCAGACCTTCACAGACGAGGACGAGGCCGTCCGCCTGGCCAACGACACCCGCTTCGGGCTGGCCGCCACGCTCGCCACCGGTGACCCGGAGCGCGCCGAACGCGTCACCGCCCAGCTGGTCGCGGGCACGGTCTGGACCAACTGCTTCTTCGTCCGCGACCTCCAGGCGCCCTTCGGCGGCTCCCGCCACTCCGGCGTCGGCCGCGAGGGCGGCACCTGGAGCTTCGACTTCTACTGCGACGTGAAGAACACCGTAACCGCGCCGCACGGCTGGAGGAACCATGGGTGAGATCGTCGGGGCGGGCCTGCTCGCCCACGTCCCCACCATCGTGCTTCCTGAGGAGACCCGGCTGGAGCTCAACGAGGGCAAGGAGATCACCCTCGTCACCGGCCTGCACCAGCTCCGCAAGGACGTCTTCGAGCGCGATGCCGCCGACGACTACGACACCGTCGTCGTCCTGGACTCCCACTGGGCCACGACGGTCGAGTTCGTCGTCACCGCGCAAGCGCGCAGGGCCGGCCTGTTCACCTCCGAGGAACTGCCGCGCGGCATGTGCCGGATGCCGTACGACTTCCCCGGTGACCCCGAACTCGCCCACAACATCGAGAAGTTCGCCGACAGGCACGGCACCTGGATCACCGCGATCGAGGACGAGTACCTGCCGATCTACTACGCCACCATCAACCTCTGGAAGTTCCTCGGCGAGGGGCTGCCCGACAAGCGGTGGGTGACCATCGGGGTGTGCCAGACCGGCGACATGGAGGACCATTTGCGCCTCGGCCGGGCGCTGGCCGACGGCATCGCCGCCACCCCGGGCCGCCGGGTCCTGCTCATCGCCTCCGGTGCGCTGTCACACACCTTCTGGCCGCTGCGCGAACTGCGCGACCACGAGTCGAGCGACCCCGTGCACATCTTCACGCCGGAAGCGCGCGAGGCCGACTACGAGCGGATCGCCTGGTTCAAGGAGGGCCGCCACGACAAGGTCCTCGACACCATGCCGGAGTTCTCGAAGTACAAGCCCGAGGCGAAGTTCTTCCACTACCTGATGATGGCCGGCGCCCTCGGCGAGCAGGCCTGCGTCGCCAAGGCCCGCCAGTACGGGGAGTACGAGAACTCGATCGGCACCGGTCAGGTGCACCTCTGGTTCGACCGCCCGGCCGACGGCTGGACCGGCGCCGGCCTGCCCTCCCCGCACAACCCTCACAGCCGTATCTAGAAAGGCCCGTCATGCCCGAATACCGCCGCATCCTGCTGGACGGCGCCGCCGTCCAGGTCACCGTCGACGGGGACGAGCTCGTCGCCGGTGACGGCCGCCGCGTCAAGATCGAGGACGCGCAGCACCTGCCGCCGGTCGTGCCGTCCAAAGTGATCGCCGTCCACCTCAACCACCGCAGCCGCGTCGACGAGTTCCAGATCGACCTCCCTGACACCCCCACCTACTTCCACAAGCCGACTTCCTCCCTCAACTCCCACCAGGGCGCCATCGTCCGCCCCGAGGGCTGCAAGTGGCTCAACTACGAGGGCGAGGTGGCCATCGTCATCGGGAAGACCGCGCGGAACATCTCCCCGGCCGAGGCAGGGGAGTACATCGCCGGCTATACCATCGCCAACGACTACGGCCTGCACGACTTCCGTGACACCGACGCCGGGTCCATGCTCCGCGTGAAGGGCTCCGACACCCTGTGCCCGCTCGGGCCCGGTCTCGTCACCGACTGGGACTTCCACGGCAAGAGCCTGCGCACCTACGTCAACGGCGAGGTGGTGCAGGACGGTTCCACGGACGAGATGAAGTGGGACATGCACTACCTCGTCGCCGACATCGCCCGCACCATCACCCTCTACCCCGGTGACGTGCTGCTCTCCGGCACCCCCGCCAACTCCCGGCCCGTCCAGCCGGGGGACGTGGTGGAGGTGGAGGTGGAGGGGCTCGGCCGACTGACGAACCGCATCGTGACAGGCCCGACCCCCGTCCGTACCGACGTCGGCGCCCAGCCCACCGAGTCGGAGGAGGTGCTGTCCACGGCGCTCGGCGGCGACTGGGAGTTCCGCGGCATCCGCCCGCCCAGGCGCTGACAACGCCCATGAGACGGCGCCGCACCGGGCCTGCCGACCGAGGCGTCCGGTGCGGCGCCCGCCCAGGTAGTGTCGCCCCCATGACCGAGTCCACCGACGTCCCCAAGAGCCGGCCCTCACGCAAGCGCCTGCAGTACGGCGAGGGCCGCGAAGCCCTGCTGAACGCCGCCGTGCGTGTGGTGGCGCGGGGCGGCCTGCGCAGGCTCACCTACCGGGCCGTCGCGCAGGAGGCCGGGGTCACGCACGGCCTCGTGGTGCACCACTTCGGTTCGCGCGATGCCCTGATCGAGGAGACCCTCGCTCACACCATACGCACCTCGCTGAGCACCAGTGCGCTCGAACCGGGCACCGGCAGGGCCGCGGACTTCTCGGCGGGGCTGTCGGAGATGGTCACGGCGGATCCGGACCTCCAGGCGTTCCAGTACGAGCTGCTGCTGGAATCGCGTCGCCGCCCGGAGCTGCTGCCCCAGATCCGCGCACTGTACGACGAGTACTTCGAGGCCACCCGGCGCGAACTGACCCGCATGCTGCCCGCCGGCGCGGACCAGGCACTGACCCGGCTGGTCTTCGCCGCGCTCGACGGCCTCGTACTGCACCAGCTCGTCCTCGGCGAGCCCGAGGTCACGGATGCCGCACTGGAAGAGCTGCGCTCCTTGCTGCGGTTGCTCGACGCAGATGGTGAAGCTGCCGGCGACCGTACCGCCGAGGACGGCTGACAAACCCCTCTGACCTGCTTGTTCCAAGGCTCCGGACGTTCCGCGTCCGGAGCCTTCCGCTGTCCGGCGCCATGATCTCGTTTGATTCCGCACGAGTAAAGAGTTGGTTACGGCCGCCGGAAGCGTTGACGCAGCTTTCCATATGGATAATTCTCGCGTGCATGGCAGGGACCGTCCGCGGCCGCCACTGCACCCCTAGGAGATCCCCATGACCATCGAGGCTCCCGCAGCCGAGCTGCTCCCGTTCCGCGACCCCGGCTACCGCGCGAACCCCGCTCCGTACTACGCCCGGCTCCGTGCGGAGGCGCCCGTCCACCGGCATCCGATCGGTGTGTACGTGGTGTCCCGCTACGAGGACGTCGCGAAGCTGATCCGCAACCCCACCCTCAGTGTCCGCAAGCTCGATTTCGGTGTGGTCGATCCGCTGCACGACACGGTGCTCGGCCAGGACGCCCCCGAGCACACCCGGCTGCGCCGCATCACCAACCGCTGGTTCACGCCCAAGGCGGTCGGGGAGTGGTCCAAGGTGATGCAGGCGTCCGTGGACGCCGTGCTCGACAAGGCGGTCGAGGCCGGCGGCACCCTCGACGCGGTGGACGACCTCGCCCTGCGCGCCACGTTCGAAACCATCTGTCACATCTTCGGTGTCGAGCCCACGAAGATGCTGGAGATCCAGAAGGCCACCTACGACATCGGCGTCAGCCTCGGGCCGGGGTCTGACGAGGACGACTGGCGGGTCACTGGTGAAGCCTTCGAGTGGTTCGAGCAGCACATCCGCGCCCTGATCGCCCTCAAGCGCGCCCACCCCGGCAGCGGACTGATCGACCACTTCCTCGCCGAGCAGGACGCCGGGAACATGAGCGAGAACGAGGTCGTCTTCTCGATCCTGCTCTTCTTCGCCGTCGGTCACCTGGACATCAAGCACCTCATCGTGCAAGGCATCCGGCACATGGCCGAACACCCCGAGTACATCGGGATCTACCGCGACCAGCCCGACATCCGGCCCGGCTTCATCAACGAGGTGCTGCGCATCGAGACCCCCGAGCAGATGGTCTCGCGCCTCACCACCCAGGAAACGGTCATAGGCGACACGACCGTGCCCGCCGGCGAGGTCCTCGTCCTGCTCATCGGCTCCGCCAACCGTGACCCGGAAGCCTTCCCCGACCCGGACCGTTTCGACCACAACCGTCCGGCCGCCGCGAGCCAGCACCTGGCCTTCGGCTCAGGCCAGCACGGCTGCGCGGGGCAGGTGCTCGCCCGCGCACAGGCCGACGTCGTCTTCACCACGCTGGTCAACCGCTTCAGTGTGATCGAACTCGCCGGTGAGCCCACCTTCACCCACACCGAGTTCCTGCGCAGCATCGCCCACCTGCCGATCCGGCTGCGCTGACCGCGCACCGGCCGTTCCCCCAGCACACAGCACAGCACCACACCCAGGAGTCATCATGCGCGTCGAAGTCGACCTCAAGAAGTGCCAGGACCACGGCCAGTGCGTCTACGCCGCCCCCGAACTCTTCGCTCTGGACGAGCGGGGGCGCCTGTCCCTGCGGAACGAGGCCACCGAGCTGTACACGGCGGAGCTGGACGCGGCGAACGTCGAGGAGGTGCAGGAAGCCGCGGACGTGTGTCCGCTGCAGGCCATCGCGGTCCACGAGTAGCCGGGCATCGCTGCCGCCCAGGCGCCGCGGCAGCGGCGCCTGGGCCTGTGGGGATGCCCTCCCGGGCGGGAGCGCTGGCGGAAAAACATTGCCCCAACCCCTTGTCATGTGGATAGTTCCGCCTCATTATGAGGCAACTCGTTTGGCTCCAAAATAAACCTCTGTCGCTCCGCTCCCCTGGCAGGTGATCCCCGTGGACAGTCAAACGGTCCAGAAAAACCCGACCGTGCAGGACGAGCCCACCGCTGGTCGACTCAAGCCCAACTCCCTCGGTGTCCTCGGCATCCTCTTCTTCGTCCTCTCCGCACAGGCCCCCCTGACCGGCATCGCCGGGGCTGTACCCATAGCCGTCGCCATCGGCAACGGCGCGGGTACGCCCGCCGCCTATGCCGGGGCCGGCATTGTCATCCTGCTGTTCTCCGTGGGCTTCGTCGCCATGGGACGCCATGTCGTGGATGCCGGCGCCTTCTACACGTACATCGGCAAAGGGCTCGGCCGTCCGACCGGCTCCGGCAGCGCGGGTGTCGCGCTGTTCGCCTACTGTGCGGTCCAGGCGGCCATGTACGGGCTGTACGGATCGATCGTCAGCGCCCTGGTGGAGCAGTACACCGGTCTGAATGCCCCGTGGTGGGTCTGGGCCCTGGTCACCATGGCGATCGTCCAGGTCCTTGGCGCGGCCGGCATCGAGATGGGTGCCAAGGTGCTGGCTGTGTTCGTCCTGGCGGAGTTCAGCATCCTGCTCGTCTTCGCCCTGGTCACCCTTTTCAAGGGCGGCGGCCCTGAGGGGCTGGGTTTCGTCGACAGCTTCTCGCCGCACGCTGCGCTCCAGGGTGCTCCCGGTGTGGCCCTGATGTTCGCCGTCGCGTCGATGTTCGGCTTCGAGGCCACCGCCATCTACGGCGAGGAGGCGCGCGAGCCCCGAAGGACTGTGCCTCGGGCCACGTACCTCTCCGTCGCCGTGATCACCGGCTTCTTCGCCTTCACCTCGTGGATGCTGGTCTCCGCCCACGGCGCCTCCCGTGCCACCGCCGAGGCCGGCAAGGCGCTGGCGAACGGTGACGCCACGGCATGGGTCTTCGCACCGATCACCGCGCAGTTCGGCGCATGGGTGGGCGACGTCCTGCCGATCCTCCTGGCGACCTCCCTCTTCGCCGGCATCCTGGCCTTCCACAACTCCGCCAACCGCTACCTCTTCTCCCTCGGCCGCGACGGCCTGCTGCCCCACGGGTTGACCGCGACAAACCGGCGTCACTCCCCGTGGGTGGCGGGCACCGTGCAGACCGTGCTCTCCCTGCTGCTCGTCATGCCCTTCGCGCTGCTGGGCAAGGATCCGGTGCTGACCCTCTTCTCGTGGTTCAGTGGGGTCGCCGTGCTGGGGATCATGCTCCTGTACTTGCTGACCTCCGTGTCCGTGGTGGTGTTCTTCCGGCGCGAGCGGCTGGACGCCCGCCCCTGGAACACGCTGATCGCCCCCATCCTGGGCGCGCTCGGTATTGCCGGTGCGATCTGGCTGATCCTGGCCAACTTCACGACCCTCATCGGCGGCGACTCGACCACGGCGACCTGGCTCGAACTCGCCGTCCCGGCGGTCCTGGTCCTCGGCGTCGTCGCCGCCCGCGTGACGCGTGACCGGGCGCCGGACCAGGTCTGAGGACGCTGCTTCTCCAGGTGTGGCCGGTCCGTTTCCCGCTCTGCCTCAAGCGGATCGGCCACCATGTGGCCCACGCCGACACCAAGCGGCGGCTGCACGAGCTCGTCGCCGTGGCCGGCCCTGATCGACCATCCGGAACGAGCCCGATGTCCCAGGCCGTAGCCGAGGTCTGCGACGGTAGGGGTGGCCATCGTGTGGGAGGGCGGCCGCACCCCTTCTCTGCGCTGTTCTGCGGGCACGCCGTCATCGAGAGCCTGGCCGGAGTGAAGGGTGCTGGACGGCGCGTTGTTCCCGGTGGTCGGCGGGATGACGGCACACGACCTCGCGCCGCACCAGAAGGCGCTGGTCGACGAGGTCGCCGCGCTGGTGCTGCCCGCATGACACGGTCAGTCGGCCGAGCCCGCCACCCGGTCGAGGAACCCGTCGACCAGGCGGCGGGCGTTCGCGCGGGCCGTCGCCTCCAGGTCCCTTGTCCGGATGAGCAGCTCCCCGGGGTCAACGCCGTGCCGCAGGCACTGCTCGGCGCCGCCGAGCTCCATGTACCGGCGCACGGTGGTGGGCGTGATCTCCGGATGGAACTGCACCCCCAGGCTCCGCCCGAGCCGGAACGCCTGGGTGCACACGGAGTTGCGGGCCACCTCCTCGGCTCCGGGCGGCAGGAGGCAGCGGTCGTAGTGCCACTGGAACCACGGGCCCGGGACGATCAGTTCGGGATCGTCGGTGTCGACCCCGACCCAGCCGATCTCCGGGCGCGGCGACGCCGAGACCGAACCCCCGAGCGCGGTGGTCAGCGCCTGCGCGCCGAAACAGACCCCGAGCACCGGGACACCGAGGTGGTGGGCCTTGCGCAACAGCGCCAGCTCTCCGCCGATCCAGGAACCCACGCCCGTCTCGTCGTACACCGACCAGGGCGCGCCGAGCGACACGATCAGGTCCCAGCCGTCGGCCGCCGGGAAGTCGAAGGCCACGTCCGGCACGTGGTGGCGGTGTTCGGGTACGACGGTCACGACGCTCAGGTCGTATCCGCGCTGTACGAGCCGGGCCCCGACCGGGCCTGGGTCGGTTACGTGGTCGTGCTGGATGACGAGTGCGCGCACTGTGGGCTCCCTCCCCGGATTCACGGATCCCTCGGATCGACCGTGAACTCTTGTGACTGCCGAGCCCACACCATATCGTTTGGACTCAAATAAGGTATCCGGAGGTTCCGCATGGTGGACATCACCCACGAGGAATGGCTGCGCCGGGCCAAGGCACTGGACTTGGCTGGCGCGCATCACATCGACGGTGTCGACGAGGGCGGGGGAGGGGCGACCTTCGCCGCCGTCTCGCCCCGCGACGGTCAGGTGCTGACCCAGGTCGCCGACGGGGGCACGGAAGAGGTGGACGCGGCCGTGGCCGCCGCCCGCCGGGCCTTCGACCGCGGCCCCTGGCCCCGCCTCGCACCGGCCGACCGCGGCCGGATCCTGCTGCGCATCGCCGACCTGCTCGAAGAGCACCGCGAGGAACTGGCGTTGACCATCAGCCTGGAGATGGGCAAGCCGATCACGGACGCGTACAAGATCGAGCTGCGCGCCGTCATCAACACGTTCCGCTGGTACGGGCAGCTGGCCGACAAACTCACCGACGAGTCGCCCCACACCGCCTCCGATGCCCTGGCGCTGGTCACCCGGGAACCGGCCGGTGTCGTGGGCGCCGTGGTGCCGTGGAACTTTCCCCTGACACTGGCCGGTTGGAAGGTGGCTCCCGCACTCGCGGCGGGCTGCACCGTCGTACTGAAGCCGTCGGAGAACTCCCCGCTCTCCGCCCTGCTGCTCGGCCGGCTCGCCACCGAGGCCGGCCTGCCGCCGGGTGCGCTCAACGTGGTGGGCGGCAAGGGCCCTGTCGCCGGGCGCGCTCTCGGTCTCCACCCCGACGTCGACGTCCTGGCCTTCACCGGCTCGACCGCCGTGGGCCGTCACTTCCTGCACTACGCGGCCGACTCCAACCTCAAGCGGGTCTGGCTCGAACTCGGCGGCAAGTCCCCCAACATCATCTTCCCGGATGCGCCCGACCTGAAGAAGGCGGCGGCGACCGCAGCCTGGGGCATCTTCTTCAACCAGGGCGAGATGTGCACCGCCCCCTCCCGGCTGCTGGTGCACTCCTCCATCGCCGAACAGGTCACCGACGCGATCGTGGCGCGGGCCCGGGAACTGGTCGTCGGGGACCCGCTCGACCCGGCGACCGAGATGGGCCCGATGGCCGGCGAGAGCCACCTCGAACGGGTCCTCGGCCACATCGGGACCGGCCTCGAGGCAGGCGCCCGCCTGCGCGTCGGCGGCGGCCGCACCCTGACCGAGACCGGCGGCAGTTTCATGCGCCCCACCGTCTTCGACCAGGTGCGCCCCGGCATGCAACTGGCCCGCGAGGAGATCTTCGGCCCCGTCCTGTCCGTCCTCACCTTCGAGGACCTCGACGAGGCGGTCCAGCTGGCCAACGACACCGAGTACGGCCTCGCCGCGGGCCTGTGGACCTCCGACCTGTCCACCGCCCACCAGGTCTCCCGCGCGCTCAGGGCCGGAACCGTCTGGGTCAACTGCTACGAGGAGGGCGACCTGACCGTCCCCTTCGGCGGCATGAAGCAGTCCGGCAACGGCCGCGACAAGTCCGCCCACGCCATCGACAAGTACACCGAACTGAAGACCACCTGGATCCAGCTGTGACCCGTACGCACCCGCGACCCCTGATCGCGATCCCCGCCCGCTTCTCCGCGACGACCTCCGCGCTGCGCTACGCCGCCGAGGTCAACGCCCGCACGCTGATCGAGGCGGTGTGGCGGGCGGGCGGCGAACCGGCGAGCATCCACCCCGCCTCCGAAGACGTGGCCGGGCGTCTCGCTCGCTTCGACGGTGTCCTGCTCCCCGGCGGCGGAGACCTCGCCCCGCACCGCTACGGCGCAGCGGACTTGCACGAGAGCGTCTACGACGTGGACGACCTCCAGGACGAATTCGACATCGAGGTAGCCCGCCAGGCCATCGACGCGGGCCTGCCGCTGCTGGCGGTCTGCCGAGGACTCCAGGTCGTCAATGTCGCCCTCGGCGGCACCCTGGAGCAGGACATGGGCGGCCCGGAACGCGAGCACCGGCATGTCGTCCACCCCGTGGCGATCCAGCGCGACACCTTGCTGGAGCAGGCCACCGGCGCGCAGAAGGTCGAGGCGTCCTGCTACCACCACCAGCGCGTCCACCGCGCCGGCGTGGGACTCGCGGTCAGCGCACGCGCGGCCGACGGCACCGTGGAGGGGCTCGAATTCCCAGGTGTGCACGGATGGTTCACCGCCGTCCAGTGGCACCCGGAGGACACCGCCCACGAGGACCCCGCCCAGCAGGGACTGTTCGATGCCCTGGTCCGAGCCGCCCACGACAGCCGCTCACATCGCAGGTGACATTTCTTCGGCAGCGCGAAGCGGCCAAAGCCCCGGCCGGCCCAGGAACTCGATGATGCGGCCCTGGGCCGGGCGCTCAGGGGTATCGCCTCTCTGCGGGGCCCGGGCCCGCAGGACCTCGCCATCGCCCGGATCGAGCAGCTCCCGCGGGACACCGGGCCCGACTGCGACCGCCGTTGCCACCGGATCTCCGTGCTCGCCTGTGGGCTGGGGCGGACGGCGAGCATGCGCGCGTACTGCCTGCCCGGCCCCGCCGCCTCCGGTGCCCGGCTGACGCGCACACGGCTGTGGGGCCGAGCCCGAACAGGCTCGGCCCCACAGCTTTCCCGTCAGGGTCGGCCGCGCTCGGCGGCTTCGACGATGTTGGTCAGCAGCATGGCCCGGGTCATCGGCCCCACTCCGCCGACCGGCGGTGCGAGGGAGCCGGCGACCTGGTCGACGTCCGGGTGGACGTCTCCGAGGATGCCCTCGACGGTCCGGGTGATGCCCACGGACAGGACGGTGGCGCCCGGCTTGATCCAGTCGGGCCCGACGAGGTGGGCCACGCCGGCCGCGGCCACCACCACGTCGGCGACGCGGGCGTGGGCGCCGGTGTCCTGGGTGGCCTCGTGGCACAGGGTCACCGTGGCGTGCTCGGTGCTGCGGGTCAGCATCAGGCCGAGCGGGCGGCCCACCGTGATGCCGCAGCCGATCACGCAGAACTGTCGGCCGGTGATGGACACCTGGTTGCGGCGGAGCAGGTCGATGATGCCGCGGGGCGTGCAGGGCAGCGGCCCGGGAATGCCGAGCACGAGGCGCCCGAGGTTCGCCGGGTGGAGCCCGTCGGCGTCCTTGGCCGGGTCGATGAGCTCCAGTACGGCGTGGGTGTCGATGTGGGCCGGCAGCGGCAGTTGGACGATGAAGCCGGTGCAGGCCGGGTCCGCGTTGAGCCGGAGCACGGCGGCCTCGACGTCGGCCTGGGAGGCGGTGGCGGGCAGCTCCACCCGGATCGACGCGATGCCGACCTGGGCGCAGTCGCGGTGCTTGCCGCCGACGTAGGAATGGCTGGCCGGGTCGTCGCCGACCAGGATGGTCCCCAGGCCCGGGGTGATGCCCCGTGCCTTCAACGCCTCGACCCGGACGGCGAGTTCGGCTTTGATCTCGGCTGCCGCGGCCTTGCCGTCGAGCAGCGTCGCGGTGGTCATGGTTGTACGAACCTCTCGGGTCAGGAGAACACGACGGTGCGGGAGCCGGTCAGCACGACCCGGTCCTCGGCGTGCAGGCGCACCGCCCGCGCCAGGACGATGCGTTCGACGTCCCGGCCGATGGCGACCAGCTCCGACGCGGTGTGCCGGTGTCCGACGCGCACGACGTCCTGCTCGATGATCGGGCCCTCGTCCAGGTCGGCGGTGACGAAGTGGGCGGTGGCGCCGATGAGTTTGACGCCTCGGTCGTGGGCCTGGTGGTAGGGCTTGGCGCCCTTGAAGCCCGGCAGGAACGAGTGGTGGATGTTGATGACCCGCCCCGACAGCTTGCGGCACAGGTCGTCGGAGAGGACCTGCATGTAGCGGGCGAGCACCACGAAGTCGACCTGGTGCTCGGCCACCAGCCGCACCAGCTCGGCCTCCGCCTCCGGCTTGGTGTCACGGGTGACAGGGAGGTGGACGAACGGGATGCCGTAGCTCTGCGCGACGGGCGCCAGGTCGGGGTGGTTGGAGACGATGAGCGGGATGTCGACGGGTAGTTCGCCCAGACGCCAGCGGTAGAGGAGATCGACCAGGCAGTGGTCGAACTTCGACACCATCAGCAGAACCCGGCGCCGCTGCTGCTCCGACCGCAGGGACAGCACGGGGTCGAAGCGCGCCAGGCGCAGGGACAGCTCGTCCCGCAGGCTCTCGACGTCGGCCTGCGGGGTCTCCAGGAGCACCCGGATGGTGAACGTGCCGGTGCAGGGATCGGAGAACTGGGCGCTCTCCACAATGTTGCCCTTGGCCTCGGTGATGCCACCGGACAGGGCGTGCACGATGCCCGGCTGGTCGGGGCAGCTGACGGTCAGGATGTAGCGCTGCATGGCTGCGGTGCCTTCCGGCTCAGGCCCGGACGCGGGCGCGCTCGGGGTCGTACACGGGGGTGGGCTTCACCGTGGCGTCGGCCTTGGAACCGTCGGCGGCGACCGCGGTCAGCGCGGTCCCCGACTTCACCGCGTCGCGGTGCACACGGGCGAGCCCCAGGGTGGCGCCGTCGAGTACCGGCGAGGGCACGGCCATCGTCACGTAGCCGACGTCCCGTCCGTCCAGCTCCAGCCGCGCGCCCTCGGCCGCCTCGGGGGCGGCGTCCACGACGACGCTGACCACACGCCCCGGCGCGGTGCCCTTCTTGGCGAGCAGCGCGTCGCGGCCCTGGAAGGGGCCCTTGTCGAAGTCGATCGCCCAGCCCATCCGGCACTCGAACGGGGTGACGGTGTGGTCGTACTCCAACTCGCCCATGATCATCCCGGCCTCGGTGCGGCACGTCAGCAGGGCGAGCGCGCCGGCGGCCTTCACCCCGAGGCCGGCCCCCGCGTCGAGGACCGCGTCCCACAGGTCCAGCGCATGCTCGCGCGGCACCTGGATCTCGTAACCGAGTTCGGCGGTGAACCCGATCCGGCTGACCTGCGCACCGATACCCGCGACCAGGACGTCTCGGACGAACGTGTAATAGGGGAAGGCGGAGTTGGACACGTCGACGTGCGTGAGCCGCTGGAGAACCTCGCGGCTGCGCGGTCCCTGCAGGGTCAGCACGGCGAACTCGTCGCGCCGCTCGATGACCGTGGTGCCGTCGGGGGCGTGCGCGGTCAGCGACTGCTGGGTGGCGGGGTTGCCGCCGGTGACGACCACGTGGCCGGGCGCGAGGACGGCCACGGTCACGTCGTCGATCATGAACCCGTCCGCGTCGGCGACCACGCCGTAGGCGATGCGGCCCTCGCCGAGCCCGCGGACGCTCCGCGAGAAGACGGCGTCGACAGTGGCGAGCGCGTCCTCGCCCTCGACGTGCCACTTGTAGAGCATCGAGTAGTCCAGCGCACCGGCGGCGGTGCGGAATGCCTCGTACTCCTCGGCCGGGTCCGTGATGAACAGGGGCACGGCATGGCCGTAGACGTCGATCCACTCCTCGACGCGGTCGTCGTACCGCGGGGAGAACGGGGTGCTGCGCAGTCCTTCGGGCAGGGCCATGGGAACTCCAGTGAGGCGGAGGAAGTGAGGGCATCGCCGAGAATCTATCCATTCGGATAACTTGTCAATAGGATAGATTTGCTTGTCAGGGTGTGCAGGGGGAGAGAAAAAGGGGGTGCATGACCGAGACGGTTGTCGATGAGGGGGCCGGCGGCCAGGACGATCGGCCCGGATGCGGTCAGGGACGGGAAGCCTTGACGGCCGCGGCCGTCAAGGTCGTCGCGCGAGGGGCCCGCGGAAGCCGACGTATCTGGGCGGTCTGGTCTTCCACCAGGTCACGTCCGGTGCACCGGAGCGTACCGAGGAGGGTGTCGATGCCTTGCGTCGGCTCCTGGCGGCCCATCGCGCGGAGGCGTCGTCGAGGGCGTCCGGCGGTACATTGATTGAGCCGAATCTCTCCTGCACCCACTTCGGGAGCGGCGATGACGAGCATTTTCGGAGGGCGTGAGCAGCCGGTCCGGCCGCACGGCAGGTCTTCCTCGGCCTCACCGGCGCCCGTCGGCGCGACCGCGGTGCTGGGCCGGCACATGCGGTTCACCGGGTGGAGCCGGGAGGCCGAGGTGCTGTTCGGCCTGGCGTCCGAAGAAGTCCTCGGCCGGTCCGCCGACGAAGTCCTGGCCGATGCCGAGACGGGTGGCTGCTGACGGCCATGGACGCCGAGATGGGGCACCGGGAGGCCATCGGCCGGGCCATGCTTGACGGACTCGACCGGGAGGCGCCCGTCCAGTTGGTGGTCTACGACACGGACGCCCGCGTGCACTGGATCAACGCTGCGATCGAGAAACAGTTCGGAATCCCGCTGGAGGACGCTGCCGACAGGGGTCGAACCAGCTCCGCCGTCCGAACAGATCGGCAACCCTGAAGTCACCCACGCGTGGAGGAGGGCCCGGACGTCATCACCTGCGAGATATTCGCCAACAGGCCCAACCACAGCGGCGGAAATATCTTTTCAGGCTTACATTGAGCCTCCGCCAACTTGAAGTACCAGGTCAAGGGGCTGGTGTGACCGGTTCCAGGGATGCTCACACTGGTCGTCGGCGGCAGTCTACGCAGTAGATCATCCGTCAGGCTGTGTTGCCGGTGGCAATCGGAGCGGGTGTGCTTACAGCGGCAGGTGGGCCTCGTCCGCCTTGCTGAAGATGTCTCCGCAGGTGGGGGACGGCACCGACTCGCGGGCGGCGAGGACGGTCAGCGTATGGCGCACTTCGGTGCTCAGCCGAAAGAGCTGGTGACTGGTCTGGCCGCCTTCATAGGCGTACAAGCGGAAGACCTTGACCACAACGTCGTCGCGGTCGTCGGCAAAGGTTTCTGGGAGCCCGGCGAGTAGTTCGAAGTCTTGCTTGCCGGTCACCGCGTCGGCCACGGCGCCGATGGGCAGGGTCTCGAACTCTGAAGCGGACAAGGAAGTGTCCACCGCGAGAGCGTGAGCGGCCAAGAACGCGACGACCTCCATGAGTCGTTCCCCCACCGTCACGTCAATGCCCCAAGAGTGCAGCCGCTCTCGGCGGCGATTCTGACGCCATGGCTCCTGATCCAGCAGTGGCAGCAGGACGCGCCCCAGGTACCCGCAGCGACTCCACAGCATGTCGTGGTCCGAGGTCATGATCCATCCTCTCTGCAGCAGTTGGAGGGCGTGCCGCCTGAACGGCGCAGGCCCTCCAACCTCCCACTACGCGCAGGCTGGGTACAGGACGGAAGTGGACGTTGTCTCAGCGGTTGACTTCGAGGTTCGTCTGGACGAGCAGGGCGCACAGGAGGTGGATGGCGCGGGCGGGGTCGGTGCGGAGCTTGGTGAGGATCCGCCAGGTCTTGAGGTGGGCGAAGCCGTGTTCGACCGGTGCGCGTCCGACGGCGAGGACACGATTGGCAGTCTTCTGACGGGGGTGAGCTTGTGGGTGCGGCTGGCGGGCCGGCGCGGCCGAGGCCCGTTCGTCGGCGAGCTGTTCGCTCATCCGCTCGAGGACCCGCTCGGCGACGGCGGTTCGTCCTGCTCGGCCCGCACCTCCGCCAGATGCTTGGCCAGCTGTTCTTTGTGTTCGTCCAGCTCCGCGCGCCGCGCGGTGATAGCACACCGGTGGCCTGCAACAGCGAGGTGGATGTCCAGATCCACCTGTCCGGTCCTGGCTGGACCACTGCCGCTGCCGGCTCGCGCCGGCACAGGTGCCCGGACCTTCACCCAGCCAGTGACGGCTTCGTCGTTGCGCTCCAGCGCCCAGCGGGCCGAGACCTGATGGCTGAAGCCGTGCCGGTGGAGCATCTGCGCGATGGCGGAGTGGGCAGGGCGAAGGGGTGGCCGGTGGTCACTGCGTAGGCGCGCGGTGCAGGTTGAGGACGATGCGTTCCGCGTCGGGCAGGACGAGGCCGTGCACGTACGCGGGGCCGGAGCCGTGGGTCACGAGGGGGCGATCATGCCGGCCGAGAGGTCGATGTCCGCGCCGCAGAGTCCGGGCATGGCGAGCATCGCCACCAGGGCCTTCGCCACTTCGTCCTCCTCCACCAGTCTGCCCAGGGCCGCCCGGGACGCGAACGCCCGCTCGGCCTCTTCCGGTGTGCTGCCCGTCAGTTCGGCCTCCAGCTTGAAGTTGCGGTCCATGCGCGGGCCTCGAACCGGGCCGGGGGAGAGGGAGTTGACGGCGACACCCTGGGGTCCGACCTCAGCGGCGAGGGTGCGGGTCAGGCCCAGCAGGGCCATCTTGGAGGCGGTGTAGGGGGTGCGGTTGAGGAGGGGGCGTTTGCCGCTGACCGAGGCGATGTTGACGATGTCACCGCGGCCGGCCGCGATCATCGGGGGAAGAAAGGCCCGGCACATCAGGTAGACGCCGCGTACGTTCGCGGAGAAAACCCCGTCCCACTCGTCGGGTTCGACCTCGGTGAGAGGCTTCACCGGGCCCGCGACGCCCGCGTTGTTGACCAGGACGGAGATGTCCTCCTCGGCGAGCGTGGCCGTGAGTGCCGTGACCGACGCCGGGTCCGACACGTCGCACACCGCGGTGCGGGCCGTGCCACCCTCCACGGACACGCGGCGAGCCGCCCCGGAGAGGGCCTGCGCGTTGCGGCCGACGAGGATCACCCGGGCCCCGGCCTGTGCGAGCGCGAGGGAGAAGGCCCGCCCGAGCGGGCCCCCTCCGCCGGTGACCAGGGCCGTACGGTCCCGCAGGGGCAGAGTGGTCATGCCCGCACCGCCCAGGGCAGTTCGTCTCCCGCGGCCTTGGCGGCTCGTACGTCGCCGGACCGGGCGTGTCCCTCGAACAGCTCGATCCGGGCGGCCCGGCCGCAGAGCCGGCCCAGCAGGGCTTGCGACCCGGTGTCCGTGACCTCCTGGTAGGTCACCGTCTTGAGGTACTTGCCGACCCACAGACCGCCGGTGTAGCGGGCGGCGCCGCGCGTGGGCAGCACGTGGTTGGTGCCGATGACCTTGTCGCCGAAGGACACACAGGTGCCCTCGCCGAGGAACAGCGCACCGTACTGGGTCATTCGCTCCAGTGCCTCGCGCGGGTCGGCGGTGAGCACCTCCACGTGCTCGTACGCGAACTCGTCGGCCAGCGTGTACAGCTCGTCCATGGAGTCCACCACGATCACCTGGCCGTGGTCCCGCCACGCCGGCTCCGCGAAGTCCTTCGTCGCCAGGCCGGGCAGCAGCCGCTCCACCTCGGCGATGGTCCGCTCGCCCACCTCGCGGGAGGTGGTGATCAGCACGGCGGGGGAGTCGGGGCCGTGCTCGGCCTGGGAGAGCAGGTCGACGGCGCAGACGAACGGGTCGGCATCGGCGTCGGCCAGCACCAGGATCTCGGTGGGGCCGGCGAACAGGTCGATGCCGATCTCGCCGAACAACTGCCGCTTGGCCTCGGCGACGTACGCGTTGCCCGGCCCGGCGATCAGGTCCACCGGTCGCATGGTGTCGGTACCGGCGGCCATCGCGGCGACGGCCTGGACACCGCCGAGCAGCCAGATCTCGTCGGCGCCCGCCAGGTGCGCGGCGGCGACGGTCGCGGCGGGGACCTCGCCGCGGATCGGCGGGGTGCAGGCGACGACCCGGGGCACGCCCGCGACCTTCGCCGTGACGATGGTCATGTGGGCGGAGGCGGTCAGCGGGTAGCGGCCCCCGGGGATGTAGGCGCCCGCGGCCTGGACGGGAATGTGCTTCTGGCCGAGCTTCACGCCGGGCAGGGTCTCCACCTCGAACTCGCCCATGGAGTCGAGTTGGTGGCGGGCGAACGTGCGCACCTGCTCCTGCACGAAGCGGATGTCCTCGATGACCTGGGCGGGCACCGAGGAGACGATCTCCTCGATCTGCTCCGTCGACAGCCGGAAGGACTCCGGGCTCCATCCGTCGAACTTCTCGGAGTACTCGCGCACCGCCGTGTCGCCGCGTTCGCGGATGTCCGCGATGACGTCGGTGACCGTGGCACGCACGGCGTTCAGGTCGACGGCGACCTGTTCCTTGGAAACGGCGGTCTTCAGGAATGTCTTCGCCACGGTGGCGCCTTTCTCGGATGCTTCGGGGGCGTTTCGACAGAAGGGGAGGGAGCGGTGGGTGCTGATCACATCCCGGTCACACGGGAGGGGCCTCGAACAGCACGTCGGGGTCGTTGAACTGTTCCTTGGCCACCGACTCGCTCATCGGGTCGGCGGTGCCCCACTGGTCCTGCGTCAGCAGATCGTCCACGTCATGCCGTCCGGGGTGCCACAGGTCCTCCTCCAGGACGGCGAGTTCCGTGGTGTACTCGACGGTGTTGCCGTGCGGGTCGTGGAAGTAGGCGAAGGTGTTGTCGCCCGCCAGGTGGCGGCCGGGCCCCCAGGTCAGCCGTGTCCCGGCGCGCAGCGCCCGTCCGGTGCCGCGCATGTACTCCTCCACTCCGCGCATCTCGAACGACGCGTGGTGCAGGGAGACATGGGGGCCGCGCGCGATGGCGAAGGAGTGGTGCAGCGGGTTGCACCGCATGAAGTACATGAGGTCACCCATGTGCTGCGAGAACAGGGTGTCGGAGAGTCGGAAGCCCAGGTGCCGCGTGTAGAAGTCCCGAAGTCCCGCCGGATCGGTGGAGTTCACCACGCAGTGCGACAGCCGGACCGGGACCGCCTCCCTCTCCTCGATCTTGCGGTGGACCCTGTTCTCCACGTCCGCGGAGACCTCGACGACCCTCCCGTCGGGGTCGAAGAACCGAAACCCGTAGCCGCCTCCCGGAGTGTCCATGGCGCCCGGTTCGCTGACCAGCGGGACGTCCGCGGTGCCCAGCCGTGCGGCGAGCTCGTCGACATCGGCCACCGAGGCGGCGCCGAAGGCGACCAGGTCCATGCGCTTGCGCGGGTCCTCGCGGATGCGGACGACGTACTGCTCGGGGCTCCCCTCGGCCGCGAAGAACGCGATGCCGCTGTCGTTCGCGATCTCGGTCAGTCCCCACACCTCGGTGTAGAAGGTGCGCTGCTGGTCGAAGTCGGGCACGGCCAGGTCGAAGTGACGCAGATGGGTGATGGGCTGGAAGGCGTCGGAAGAGGTCGAGGTCATCGGATGCTCCTGACGGTGTTGCGCTGGTGGCCGAGGCCGGTGATCTCGGCCTCAAGGACGTCGCCGGGCGACAGGAACACGCCCCAGTGGGCGCCGTTGCCGGCGGGTGAGCCGGTGAGCAGCAGGTCACCGGGGCGCAGTGTGCTGGTGGTCGAGGCGTACGCGATGAGCCGGGGGATGTCGAAGATCATGTCCTTCGTCGACTCGTCCTGTCGTACGACCCCGTTGTGGCGCAGGGTGATCCGCAGGTCGGACGGGTCGCCGACGAAGGCGGCCGGCACCAGGAACGGCCCGGTCGGCAGGAAGGTGTCGGCGTTCTTGGCGGTGAACCAGTCGGTGCCGATGGCCTTCAGATCCGGGCGGTAGAGCCGGTCACGGGTCGTGATGTCGTTGCAGATCGTGTACCCGGCGACGTACGACCACGCGTCCTCCGGAGCGATGTGCCGCCCTTCCCGGCCGATGACGAGTGCGAGCTCCAGCTCCCAGTCGTGCTGCTCGCCGAGCTCCGGCAGCACCACCTGGTCGTAGGGGCCGCACATCGCGCGCGGCGAGCCGAGGAAGATGTACGGCACGCCGTTGCGGGCGCGTTCGTCCATCATCTTCTCGGCGTCGGCCCGTGCCTCCTCCGGGGTGGCCCCGTGCACGCTCACCTTCTCGGCCGCGACCAGATCCAGCACGTGACGGTGGTAGTTGGCACCCGACTGGAGGATCTGGCCGGGCTCGATCGGGGCGTGCACGCGCAGGTCGGCCAGGTCGTGCCAGGCGCCGTCCGGTGCCTGCGGTTCCTCGGCGAGAGCGGCCAGCCGCGGCAGCACCCCGTCCCAGTCCTCGACCAGCGCACGCACCGACGCCGTCACATGCGACAGATCGCGCACCCGGGCGGCGGTGACCAGTCCCGGGAACGGATCGCCGCCCTCGCGGCTGAAGGTGCCGAGCGCGAACGGCCCGGCGTGCAGGGGTAGACGATCAGGCACGAGCGACTCCTCGTCCATGGGTGACAGGGGAAGTGACAGGAAACGGGATGCGGACAGGGCATCCACCGGGAACGCTAGGCAGCGGCGCGGGCCCGGCGGAAATGGTCATCGGCGATGCCAGCCATCACGTTCGGCCACTACGGCCCGTCACTCCAGATCGCGCGTGGTCTCCCACTGGTCCATCGCCGTAGGGGATGGATGACGTGCTGATTCGCGATGCCCGAATCCGTTGACCGCGCGGTAGCCGCTCACGGAGGGTCATGCAACGCAGACCCGACGGCGGGCGTCGGGTGTGCTGGACCGTCGCACCCGGAACGTCAGGAGAATCTGGTGATCGTCGAGCACGCGGAGCTGACCGTGTCGGCCGGCCAGGAGCAGCAGTTCGAGGCGGCCTTCGCCGAGGGGCGCAAGGTGCTGGCCGAGGCCGACGGCTTCCGCTGGGCCGAGCTGCTGCGCTGCGAGGAGCGGACGCAGACCTACCTGCTGCTCGTGGGCTGGGACAGCGTCGAGGCGCACACCGTCGGTTTCCGCAGCTCCGAGCGGTTCCAGCGCTGGCGTTCCCTGGTGGGCCCGTACTTCGACAAGGCCCCGGTCGTCGAGCACTACCACGAACTCGGGGACCGCTTCACCGGCTGACGGGCCGGCCTTCCCCTCCCTCTCATACCGCCCTCTCCTCTCACACGGCAAGGAATGCCCATGGCAGTGGACAAGGTGCTCGTCGTCGGCGGCGGCATCACCGGAAGCGTGTTGTCGCTCGCGCTGACGCAGCGAGGCGTCGACGTCGACCTGGTCGAGATCTCACCTCAGTGGTTCGGTGTCGGCCACGGCATCACCCTCCAGGGCAACGCGCTGAAGGCGCTGCGCTCGGTGGGCGTCCTGGACAAGGTGCTCGCCCGGGCGGTGCCCTTCGACGGTCTGCGACTGCGCCAGGCGGACGGCGAGCTGATCACCGATCTCGCGGTCGCCCACACCGGCGGACCCGACCTTCCCGCGACGGCCGGCGCGCTCCGCTCCGACCTCCAGAACGCCCTGTGCGACGCGGTGTACGCCCAAGGGGTGCACGTCCGGCTGGGCCTCACCGTCGAGCGGTTGGAACAGTCGACCGGCCGTGTGGACGTGACCTTCACCGACGGCACCACGGGGAGCTACGACCTGGTCGTCGGCGCGGACGGCATCAAGTCGCACATGCGCTCACTGATCGGCATCACGGTCGAGCCGCGCCCGGTCGGCATGTCCATCTTCCGGGTGGTCGCCGACCGCCCGGCCGAGATGGACGGCCCCGAGGTCTACTACGGCGGCCCCGGCTACAAGGCCGGGTACAGCCCCATCTCCCCGGACAAGTGCTACGCCTACCTGCTGGACGAGAACCTGGACGCCTCTCTGGTGGGCCCGTCCGCCCCGGTGTCCCTGCTGCGTGAACGCGGCGAGGGATACGGCGGCACCTGGGGCAGGCTCATCGCCGCGCTGCCCGACGACACGGCGGTCGACTACCGCTGGATCGAGACCGTGATGATCGACGAACCGTGGTACCGGGGGCGGACGATCGTGATCGGTGACGCGGCGCACGCGTGCCCGCCCCTGGTCGCGCAGGGCGCGGCGATGTGCGCCGAGGACGCCGTGGTCCTCGCGGAGCTGGTCGTCGGTGACGACCCGGTCGAGATCGCACTCAAGGCGTTCATGGCGCGGCGGATGCCCCGTGTGCGGATGGTGCTGGAGAACTCCCTGAAGCTGGCCGAGTGGGAGATCGCCCCGGAGACGCCGGGGGCCCACCCGGCCCGGCTGATGACCGAGACCCTCGATGCGCTGCGGGCCCCGGCATGACCATGCCTGTCGTGGACTTCCACGGCCACCTGGCCGTCCCCGCGGCGGACGAGCTGTGCGCCGGTACGGACGGACTCGCGGCCGAGTTCGCAGCCGAGCAACGGGCGCACGCGCCCGAGTCGCTGGCGGCCAACCGCGCCCAGTTGTCCCGGCTGCGGCCCAAGCTGACCGACGTAGGGGCAAGGCTGGCGGACCTCGACGCGATGGGCGTCGACATCCAGGTGGTCGGGCCGATGCCGATGCACCACTACTGGGCCGGCGAGGACCTCGCGCAGCGCCTGGCCCGTACGACCAATGAGGCGGTCGCCGCGCACTGCGCGCAGGCTCCGGAGCGGCTGTACGGCCTGGGCACCGTGCCGCTGCAGCACCCGCACCTCGCGGTGGAGCTGCTTCAGGAGGCGGTCACCGGACTCGGGCTGTACGGGATCAGCGTCTCCACCTCCGTCGACGGCCGTGAGCTGGCCGACCCCGCCCACGACCCGGTGTGGGCCAAGGCCGAGGAACTGGGCGCGGTGGTGTTCGTCCACCCGTGGGGCTGTTCCCTCGGGGAACGGCTCGCCGTCCACTACCTCGGCAACACCGTCGGCCAGCCCGTGGAGACCACCGTCGCGCTGTCCCGGCTGATCTTCGGCGGCACACTCGACCGTTTCCCGGGGCTGAAGCTGGTCGCCGCGCACGGCGGCGGCTACCTGCCCACGTACATCGGCCGGTCCGACCACGCCTGGCAGGTACGCCAGGACACACGGGGCTGCGCCCACCCGCCGAGCACCTACCTGCGGCGCATGTGGTTCGACGCCTTGGTCTACACGCCCCGGGGACTGCGCCACCTGGTCGAGGAGGCCGGTGCGGACCGTGTCGTTCTCGGCACCGACCATCCCTTCGACATGGGCGTCGAGGACCCGGTGGCGCGCCTGGACGCCGCAGGGCTGGACCCGGCGGCCCGGGCCGCGATCGCCGGCGGCAACGCCATGGACCTGCTGGGGACGGTCCGGCGGGCACCCACCCCCACCCACCACTGAGCACGGGAGAGACACACGATGCGTTTCGCGACATACGAGCACGAAGACGCCGTGCGCGCGGGGGTCGTCCGGGACGGGGCGATCCACCCGTTGCCGGACGGCACCACGGTGCTCTCGCTCCTGGAGAACGGGACGTTGCGGGAGGCGGGCGAGCGGGCCCTGGCCGGGGACGGCGGTCCGCGGGTCGAGGACGTCCGGTTGCTGCCTCCGCTGAAGCCGCCGTCGATCCGTGACTTCGTCGGCTTCGAGGCGCACATCGAGGGCGTCTCGAAGGCCCTGGACGGTCTGGAGCACGTCCCCGAGGAGTGGTACAGGGCGCCGAACTTCTACTTCACCAACCCGCACGCCGCCTACGGCGCCCACGACGAGGTGCCGGTCCCGGCCGGGTGCTCGGTCCTCGACTGCGAGCTGGAGGTGGCCGCCGTGATCGGTCGGCCCGGGCGGGACCTCACGCCCGAGCAGGCCGGGGACCACATCGTCGGCTACCTGGTGTTCAACGACTGGTCCGCCCGTGACCTGCAGAAACCCGAGAAGAACCTCGGGCTGGGTTTCTCCAAGGGCAAGGACTTCGCCAACACCCTCGGCCCGTTCCTGGTGACCGCGGACGAGGTGGAGGACCGCACGGACCCCGACGGGTTCCTCGACCTGGAGATGACCCTCACCGTCAACGGAGAGCTCGTCGGCCGCGACACCCTCGCCAACTGCTCGTGGACCTTCGCGGAGATGACCGCCTACGCCAGCCGCGACACCTGGGTGCGCCCGGGAGACCTGCTGGGCTCGGGCACCTGCGGCTGGGGCGCCCTGGCGGAGCACTGGGGCCGCAACGGCGAGCGGACCCCGCCCCCGCTCACCCCGGGTGACGTGGTGACGCTGACCGTGGAACGGCTCGGCAGCGTGTCCAACCGGATCGTGCCCGGCCGCCAGGACGCCTACCTGCCCCGGGCCCGCAAGCGCGGGCGTACCCCGCGGCCCTGAGCGCGGGGACCGTGGAACCGCACGTCCGCGGGCCGCTGCGGCGGACCGCACCAGCACCACGGGTGGCGTCGCGACTGTCATCCGTCGCACCGATGGCTGGTATGGATCTCGGTGACGGCCGCACGCCACCCCTTCCGTGTCTGATTGCTCCCGGTTAAGCTCGCCGCCCTGGTTAATCCCGCGTTTCGGCGCTCGTTCGGCGACGTTGCCGGAAGGGGAGTCTGATGGGGCTCGGAACGATCGACCTCAACCTGTTGGTTGCGCTCGAAGCGCTGTTGCAGCAGAAGAACGTCACCCGGGCGGGTGAACGTCTGAACACCAGCCAGTCCGCGATGAGCGGCTCGCTGGCGCGGCTGCGCCGACACTTCGACGACGACCTGCTGGTGCGGGTGGGCCGGGAGTACGAGCTGACGCCGCTCGCGGAGCGCCTCCTGCCCGTCGTACAGGCGTCGCTGCAGAAGGCCGAGGAGGCCCTGTCCCTGACTCGTCGGTTCGATCCGGCCACCAGCGACCAACGGTTCTCCGCCGTCATGTCCGACTACATGATGATGGTGATGCTGGAGCCGCTCCTGCGGGTCATCGGGCAGGAAGCGCCGGGCGTGCGCATCGACTTCCACCCCACGCCCGGACAGCTGGCGAGCGAGAGGCATCTGGCCTGCCACGACCTGCTGATCGCACCGCTCGGCTACGGGGTGCCCGGGGTCAACGAGGCGGTGCTGCGCGACCGGTTCGTGTGCATCGTCGACCCGGACAACCCACGGCTGGTGGACGGCCGACTGAGCCTTCGGGACCTGGCGGAGATGCCGCACGCCGCGGCCGGATTCGTCAAGAGCCCCACCCCGTCGGACCGTCAGCTGGAGGTGCTCGGGATCACTCCGAGGATCCAGGTCAGCACCCCGGGTTTCAGTGTCCTGCCGTTCGTGGTGAGTGGCACCGATCTGGTGGCGGTGGTGCCGGAGCGGCTGGCCCGCCGGTACGCGGGCTTCGCGCGCTGTGCCGTCGTACCGGCGCCGTTCCCCGACGAGCTGCCGCTGGTCGAGGCGATGTACTGGCATCACAAGCGCCATACGGACCCCGGGCACACGTGGCTGCGCGGCGTGGTCCGTCGCGTCTGCGCGGAACTGGCCGAACCCGGCATGCCGGCTCCCGCCGCCGGGGATTCGACGGCCGGCGTTGCCGCCGTTCAAGGCATGGCGGCTCCGGATGCCAGCCATCGGCAACAACCGTTTCCGCATCTCGTCTCCGCTTCCTAGCGTGAGTCCCGTACCGGGTACGGCCCGGTGCCCGGACGGGACACAGCGGGAAAACAGGAGGAAGCCGTGAGCCGAAGGCGTCTGGAAGGCCGAAGCGTTGTCGTCACCGGTGCCGCCCGGGGGCAGGGTGCCGCCGAGGCGGAGGCCGCGGCCCGCGAGGGCGCCACCGTCTTCGCCACCGACGTCCTCGGCGAGGACGGTGAGGCCCTCGCCGCCTCCCTGACCGCCCAGGGCCTGGACGTCCACTACCGGCACCTCGACGTCTCCTCACCCGACGACTGGGCCGCTCTCGCCGACTGGCTGGAGGCACTCGGCCGTCCCCTGCACGGCCTGGTCAACAACGCCGGCGTGCCGGTCCGTGCGCGGCTCGGCGAGGTCGACGTCGCCGACTGGAACAGGGCCTTCGCGGTCAACACCACCGGCGCCCTGCTGGGCATGCAGGCCATGGCCCCGCTGATGCGCGAAGGAGGCTAGATCGTCAACGTCGGTTCGGTCGCCGGCCTCGTCGCCCACCACGCGGTCGCCTACACCGCCAGCAAGTGGGCACTGCGCGGACTGTCGAAGGTCGCGGCGTTGGAGCTGGCTCCCCGTGGGATCCGTACGAACATCATCCACCCCGGATACATCGACACACCGATCATGGCCAACGCCAACCCCGTGTTCGTGAAGGCGCATCTGTCGATGACGCCCATGAACCGGGCCGGGGTCCCCGAGGAGGTGGCACCGCTGGTGGTGTACCTCCTCTCCGACGAGTCGGCGTACGTCAACGGCGCCGAGATCACCGTCGACGGGGGATTCTCGGCACACGGCGGCACCAAGGCGTTCACCGACGCGCTCGACGCCGTGTAAAGCCCTTCGCATTCTTTTCCTTTGACGCCCTGCGGTGTTTTCCGCAACCGCAGGGCGTCCCGCCTGTGCCCTTTTCCGGCACACGCTGATTCATTCGTCACGCTGAAAGGTGAGCTGTATGAGCTGGATCTCTCGACGGGTCGTCACCGGTCACGACGACAACGGAAAGTCCGTGTTCCTCTCGGACGGACCGCCGCCCGTGGTGCGGACCGCACCGGACGGCGCGGTCTTCCACGAGGTGTGGAACACCCGCGAAACGCCGGCCCGTATAGACCCTGACGAACCGGAGCCGACGCAGATCTCCCTGACCGTGCCGCCCGACCCGAACGGGACGAAGATCAGGATCAACGAGTTCCCGCCGGGTGCCGTGTCACCGATGCACCGTACGCAGACCGTCGACTACGGCATCGTGCTGCAGGGGGAGGTCGTCCTGGTGCTCGACGACACGGAGACCGTGCTGCGGCCAGGGGACGTGGTCGTACAGCGGGGCACCGACCACCGCTGGGAGAACCGCTCCGGAGCAGTCGCCCGGATGGCGTTCGTACTTGTCGACGGCGAATTCTCCGACCGGCTCACGAAGCGGCTTCCCGAAGGAGCCATGGAAAGCCTGCTGACGGATCCCAATCACCCCTGATATCGCTGCCCGAAGCGGCTGCGGATCAACAGGATCAAACGCATCGCGCTCCGCGATGACTTTCATGCGGATCGGCAATTTCCCTCACAGCCGCCCGCTGTGTTCAATTCCAGCCATCACCGACTCCGGAATGGCGACGTTTCCGCCACCGCTCCCCAAGGAGAATCGTGTCCGAACAAAGGCGTTCACTCCGCAGACTCGCCCTCCCCCTGATCGTCGCGGCGGTCACCGCCGTCACCGCCGCCTGCGGCGCCTCCGAAAGCACCTCGGCCGGCGGATCCTCCGACTCCGGCACCTCCAAGGAGGCGCGGGCCGCCCTGGAGACGGCCTTCAAGGGCACCACCGGGGACTTGCCGGAGGTCACCGCGAAGCCGAAGGCAGGGGTGAACCTGTGGGTCATCTCCTGCGGCCAGCAGCAGCCCGGATGTGTGGAGCCCAGCGTGGCCGCCATGGCGGCCGGCAAGGCCGCGGGCTGGAAGACCAAGCTCTGTGACGGCAAGCTCAACCCCGGCGGCTGGGGGGCGTGCATCCGGCAGGCGATCAGCGCCAAGGCCGACGTGATCGTGCCCGTGGGTATCGACTGCCCGGCCGTCCAGGGCCCCCTCGGCGAGGCCAAGAAGGCCAAGATCATCACCATCGGCAACGGCGGCATGGACTGCGACGTGGTCGGCGGCAAGAAGTTGTACTCCGCGGTCACCACCCCCCTGAAGAGCATGACCCTCGCGGACCACCGCGCTCGGATGGGCGCGCTCCAGGCCGACTACGTCATCGGCAAGACCAACGGCAAGGCGAAGGTGCTCCTGGTCAACTTCACCGGCCCGATCTGGGGCCCGATGATCACCGAGGGCTTCCGTGACGAGCTCAAGAAGTGCTCCGGCTGCGAGGTCGTCAAGCAGCTCGACATCGGCCTCCAGGACCTCGTCAACAACACGCTCGGCTCCAAGTTCTCCTCCGCCCTCCTCAAGGCGCCGACCGTGAACGCGGTCGCCTTCCCGATCGACGGCTGGCTGCAGGCGGGTATCGGCCAGGCCATAACGTCCTCCGGACGGAGTGCCCAGCTCACGGTGGTCGGCAACTTCGGCGACGCGGCCAACGCCGACGTCATCCGCACCGACGGCGCGCAGGACGGTGACGTCGGCTACTCCGCGAAGCAGCTGTCGTGGGCCGCCATCGACGACGCCGTCCGGCTGCTGGCGGGCCAGAAGCCCGCGGAGTCGGCGGGCGTCGGCCTCGTCGGCATCGACGCCGACCACAACCTGCCCGAGAAGGGCAGCTCCTACGAGCCGCCCGTCGACTACGTCAAGCACTACACCACCGGGTGGGGGAAGTAGTGAGCCGCCCGCCCGGCACGGCACTGCGGATCACCGGGCTGACGAAGCAGTTCGGCGGGACCACGGTGCTCCACGGCACGGACCTCCGGGTCCGTGCCGGCACGGTCCACGCACTGCTCGGCGGCAACGGCTCCGGCAAGTCCACCACCATCAAGATCCTCGCCGGTGCACACGGTGCCGACGGCGGCACGATCGAGGTCGGTGAGCAGAGCTGGGAAGCCCGGCACTTCTCGGCCGCCACCGCACAGGCGGCCGGGCTCCGCTTCGTCCACCAGGACCTCGGGGTCTTCGACGACCTCACCGTGGCGGAGAACATCGCGCTCGCCTCCGGCTGGCCCACCCGGGCAGGCGCCCGGATCAGCTGGAAGGCGCTGCACGACCGGGTCACCGCACTCCTGGAGCGGTTCGAGATCGACGCCGACCCCCGCGCCCCCCTCGGCACACTGCGTCCTGCCGCCCGCACCATGGTCGCCATCGCCCGGGCACTGCAGGAGACGGACCGGGACGATCTCATCCTGGTCCTCGACGAACCCACGGCGAGTCTGCCCGAGCACGAGGCGAGCTTCCTTCTGGAGTCCGTACGCCGACGTGCCGACCAGGGCCAGACGGTGATCCTCGTCAGCCACCGCCTCAGCGAGGTCATCGCCGTCACCGACGACTACACCGTGCTGCGGGACGGCCGGGTCGCCGGCACCCTCGTGGACCACCGCCCCACGGAGTCCGAACTGGTGGAGCTCATCGCCGGGCGCGCACTGGACGAGGCCGTGCGTCCGACCGCGAGCACGAGCCGGCCCCGCCCGGTGCTCACCGTCACCGACCTGACCGGCGGCCCGCTCAGCGGCGTCGACCTCGAGGTCGGCGCAGGTGAGATCGTGGGCGTCGCGGGTCTGCTCGGCTCCGGCCGCACCTCACTGCTGCGCACCCTCTTCGGCGCCCACCGGCCGACCGGCGGCACCATCGAACTCGACGGCGCCACAGTGTCCTTCACCGGCCCCGGCGATGCGATGCGCGCCCGCGTCGCCTACGTCCCCGAAGACCGCGGCGCTGACGCCGCGTTCGCGGACCTCCCGCTGCGGGCCAACCTGTCGATGTCGGTGCTGAGCCACTACTGGCGGCGCTGGCGCCTGGACCACGCGGGCGAACGCAGCGACAGCCAGGACCTCGTGAGCCGCTACGGGGTGAAGGCACCTTCCGTCGAGGCGGCGTTCAGCACCCTGTCCGGCGGCAACCAGCAGAAGGCCGTACTGGGCCGCTGGCTGCGCCGCGACCCCCAGCTGCTGCTCCTCGACGAGCCCACCCAGGGCGTGGACGTGATGTCCCGCGCCGACATCTACACGGTGGTCCGCCGCACCGCCGCCTCCGGATGCGCGGTCCTGGTCGCCTCCTCCGACCTGGAGGAACTGGCAGCCCTGTGCGACCGGGTCCTCGTGCTGCACCAAGGCCGCGTCGTCACCGAGGCCGACGGTGAAGGGCTCAGTGCCGACCGCCTCGTCCACCTCGTCCAGCGTTCACCGTCCCTCACCTCCGGAGCCAGGACATGACCATGAGCGGTGTCACTTCCTCCGCGCCCTCGCCCCCGCCGCCCCCGTCCCCACCGACGTCCGAGACGTCCGAGGAGACGGAACCCACCCGGCGCCCCCGGCGGTCCGCGCTGTCGCCGGGGCGGCTCGCCGAGCGGTACACCCTTCCCGCCCTGGCCATCGCGGTGGCGGTGTTCTTCAGCCTCTACCCGCCGAGTGCCGCGGTCTTCCCGACCTCCGCCAACCTCAGCGTGGTGACCGGCAACCAGTCGGTCATCGCCCTGCTGGCACTGGCCGCCCTCGCGCCGCTGGCCGCCGGCTACTTCGACTTCTCCCTCGGGGCGAACGCCGCGACCAGTTCCCTGGTGTGCGCGGCGCTCATGGCCCGCCACGACGTGGGTGTCGTGCCCGCGATACTCGCCGCGGTGGCAACGGGCGTGCTCATCGGACTGGTCAACGGCGTCATGGTGGCCCGGTTCCAGATGAGCTCGTTCATCACCACCCTGGGCAGTGCCACTCTCCTCGGCGGGGTCATCCAGTGGTATTCGGGCGGCCAGACCATCAGCACGGGCGTCTCGCCCGCCCTGCTCGCCTTCGGCTCCCAGCAGTGGCTGGGTCTACCCCGCGTGGTGTCCGCCGTCGTCGTTCTCGGTGCCCTGATGTGGTACCTGCTGGGCCACACTCCCTACGGGCGGGCCCTGTACGCGATGGGTTCCAACCCCAAGGCGGCGAATCTGGTCGGCATCCCCGTCCGGCGCAACCTGCTGCTGACCTTTGTCATCGCCGGAGCGCTCGCGGGGATCGCCGGCGTCGTGCAGACCGCCCGTGTCGGCGGAGCCACCGCGGACAGCGGCACCAACCTGCTCTTCCCCGCCTTGGCCGCGGTGTTCCTGGGCGCGACCGCGATCGAGCCGGGCCGGTTCAACGTGCTCGGCACGATGATCGGCGTGGTGTTCGTCTCCGAGACCGTCAGCGGCCTCACGCTGGCCGGTGCCAGCGACTGGGTCGACCCGGTCTTCAACGGCACCGCGCTCCTGCTGGCCGTGGGCCTGTCCACCTACTTCGGCCGCAGGCGAGCCGCCGGAGCCGCCGGGTAGCGAGGGCTCCGGCGGCGGGCCGGCAACGGAGGGCGTCAGCCGCGGTGCCAGGGCGGAGCCGCCGGACAGGCGTCCTCCTCGTCGGCCTGCTCGAGGGAGCCGATGATGGTGGCACTCCGGCCGCAAGAGGCATCCGGACCGGCTGGTTTCCAGAGCATCCTGTGCGTGCTGCACACCGGGATCGCCTGGGAACACCTGCCGCAGGAACTCGGATTCGGCTGGGGCGTGACCTGCCGGCGCCGCCTGGCCGAGTGGCGAGGCCGGAGTCTTGCCCCGACTGCACGAGGTCCTTCTCGCCAAGCTCCGCAGCGCGAACGCCCTGGACTTGTCCCGGGCGTGCCGTCGACGGCTCCCACCTTCCTTCCTGTGGCGGACGGTGCTCGTCGCCGTCCGGATGTCCTCTGCCGGGTGCTCCGGCCGGGGCGAGGAATCACAGACCCCTGCCGCGGTAACGCGCCGGCCAGACGCCGGACTTGCCGGGGGCGATGATGCCGTTCGGATCCAGGGCGTCCTTGACGGCTTCGTGGAACTTCAGCAAGGCACCGTCGTTCCAGCTGTAGGTGCCCATGACCTGGTCCATGAGGGCGTTGTGGGTGCGGTACTCGCCGTACCCCTCGGCGGCGGCCTCGTCGATGAGCAACTGGGTAAGGGCGAGGGTCTCGTTCCGCTCCGCGGCGTCCCGGGTGTCGAACAGCAGCAGTGCGATGTGGTGCATCTCCCGCAGGCCGACGACGAACTGGGCGGCGTAGTCCTTGGCGTACTCGTCCGCGCGCGAGCGCACCATACGGAACTGCTTCATGGCGTCGCGGCCCACCGGCGGGGAGATCGGGGAGAAGCCCACGTGGCCCGCGCCCGGGATCCAGTCCAGCAGTTTCATCTCGCTGAGGCTGGGGACACCGTTGTTGATCTTGTGCCGGTCCTGCAGGACGTGGGCGCCGCGGTCGTGGCGCTCCTCGTGGGTGTGGAAGCGGGAGCCGGGAATTCGGCCGAAGGCCTCCTTGATGACGCTGTAGTTCGTCTCGATCAGCTGGGGCGGGCCGTAGAGGGTGCCGTAGAGGTTCCAGTAGCCGAGGCCGAGCTCCTTCTTCATGCGTTCGATCGCCTCGGGCGGCAGCGGACCGTCACCGTCGTACCAGTCGGCTCGCTGGGAGACCACTGCCGCGTCGAGGATGATGTTGCGCAGCACGGTGACGTTCTGCAGCGGCGCCATGTTGATGCGCAGCGGCAGCATGATGTCCACGATCTGTTCGAGGTCGCTGTCGTTGTCGAAGGTGATCTGGAAGGTCATGGACGCGGGGGGCTTCTGCATCAGCGCGATGCCCATCTTGGTCACGATGCCCAGGTTGGACTGGGTGAACATGCCGTCCGGGTAGGGGCCGAAGCCGTACGGGATCAGCTGCCAGGTGGTGCTTCCCGGCAGCGCGCCCATCCCGGTGCGCAGGATGTCACCCTGCGGCAGCACGACCTCCATGCCGGTCTGCCACGCGAAGTGGTCGCCGTACGGGGTGTAGCCGGCGCCGCGGTCGAGGGCGTTGCCCACGACGCTGCCCCAGCCGAGGTCGGGGCAGTCGATCATGAGGCTCGGCGCGTGAGCCTCCAGGTACTCGTGGAGGTCGAAGTACGTGACACCGGGTTCGAGCAGGGCGTAACCGAGCCGCTCGTCGACTTCGAGGACGCGGTTCATCCGCTCCCCGGTGTTGACCACCACGGCGCCCGACAGGCGCGGGGCCGAGCCGCCGTAGCCGTTGTTCCTGCCCGTGGAGATGACCGAGAGCGGTACGCCGTGGCGGTTGGCGATGCGGACGACCTCCTGCACCTGCTCGGTGTCCCGCGGGGAGACCACCGCCGAGGCCAGGTGTGCGTCGGCGTCGCCGACCGGGTAGGGGTCGCGGAAGCGGGCCAGTTCGGCCTCGTCCGTGCGGACGAACTCGCCGCCGACGGCTTCGCGGAACGCTGTGAGGGCCGAGGTGAAGTCCTCGTCGCTGACGCCGGGGGGAAGGGTGCGGCTCATGTCACTCCTAGAGGTGCCTTTGGGTGTGATGGGCTCGGGAAGCGGTCAGTCGGCGTCGAACAGGAGGACGGGCTTGATCGTGGAGCCGTCGCGGGCGTCCGCGACCGCCTGGTTGATCTCGCTGAACGGATAGGTCTTGACGATCTTGTCGAGGGGCAGCTGGCCCTGCCGGTGGAGTCCGGCGAGCAGCGGGATCAGAGACTCGGGATCCGCGTCGCCCTCTGTGACGCCGACGACCGAGCGTCCGACGAGCAGGCCCTGGTAGTCGAGCGCGAGTTCGGTGCCGGGCGCTGTCGCGCCGACGGCGGCGGCGCGTCCCAGGGTGCCGAGGGCGTCGACCGCAGTACGTAGGACGCGCATGTCGGCGGTGGTGTCGACGGCGTGGTCGAGCCCGCTGCCGCCGGTGATCCCGTCCAGTGCCTTGGCGACGTCCTCGGTCGCCGGGTTGATCCGGTGCGTCGCGCCCAGTTCGAGTGCCACGTCGAGGCGGTGGTCGACCAGGTCGATCGCGACGACGGCGGACAGTGGGCTCAGCGCCGCCGCGGCGATCGCGGCGAGGCCGACGGCGCCCGTGCCGAACACGGCCAGGGTGCTGCCCGGTTCCGGCCGAAGCACGTTCAGCACGGTTCCGGCACCGGTCTGGATGCCGCAGCCCAGGGGCGCCATCAGGTGCGCGGGGAGGTCGCTGTCGACCTTGACGACACTGCGTTCGTCGACGACGGCCTTCGCGCTGAGCGAGGACTGCCCGAAGAAGCGCCCGCCGAGGACGGTTCCGCCGCGGCGGAGGGTGGCGGTGCCGTCGGCGCGGGCCCCGTTGTTGAAGATGTTGGCGGACAGCCAGGTCGCGCAGTAAGCGGGGTGCCCGCCACGGCACCGGCGGCACCGCCCGCACGAGGTGAAGGACAGGGCGACCGCATCACCGGGCGCGACACGGGTGACCGCCGAGCCGACCGCTTCGACGACACCGGCGCCCTCGTGGCCGATCACGCCCGGCAGGGCGAAGGGGATGTGGCCGGCCTGTACACCGAGGTCGGTGTGGCACAGACCCGCGGCGACCATGCGGACGAGCACCTCGTCCGCTCGGAGGTCGTCGAGCTCGACCTGTTCGAGAGTGAACGGCCGACCGGGCCCTTCCAGAACGGCGGCGGTGGTTGTCGTGAGCATCGTTGCCCCTCTGAGCTCGTGGTACGCGTCACAGTGACGGCGCACTGCGACGGTGGCAGGGGGGCCACACGAACCGCAGGGGTGGATTACCCGGTGCGCTACCCGATTGCCGGGCCCCGCCGCCGGGCACGTGCGCGTGGCCCACCCGCGCACGCGGCAGGAGTCCCAGGGGACGTACGTCATTCGTCGCGAGTGGGGCCGATCGGCACCGAATCCCGCCGCCGACGTCTCGATTCATTCCGGTGAGCGGTGCCAAGCTGACTTGCGTCATGGACGAGACCCACATGCAGAGGGCGGCGCGGCCCCTCGGCGACCTGCCGGTCATCGCGAGCAGCTTCGTGGGCCGCCGCCGTGAACTGGCCGAGGTCAGGCAGCGGATGGAGGCATCCCGACTGGTGACGCTGGCCGGCCCCGGAGGCGTGGGCAAGACCCGCCTCGCCCTGCGGGCCGCCGAACTCACCCGGAGAGCGTTTCCGCACGGGGTGTGGTTCGCCGACCTCGCGGCCGTCGACGACCCCGACAGGCTCGCCGACGCCCTCGCCGCCGCCCTGGACGTCAAGGACCAGTCCCACCGGTCGGCGAAGGAACAGGTGACCGACCACCTGGCGGATCGCCGACTCCTGGTGGTGCTGGACAACTGCGAGCACCTCGTCGTCGCCTGCGCGGGCCTCGTCGACCACCTGCTGCGACGTGCGCCGGGGCTGCGCGTGCTGGCCACCAGCCGCCAGCCCCTCGGCATCCCGGCTGAGCACGTCCTCATGGTGGATCCTCTGCCCGTGCCCGCCGGGGAAACCGCTCCGGCGGCCGAGGTGCTCACCACCTACGCGTCCGTCGCACTGCTCGTCGACCGGGTCACCGCCGTCCGGCCCGACTTCAGCGTGCGCGAGGACAACCGCGAAGCGGTGGCCCGTCTGTGCGCCCGCCTCGACGGCCTTCCGCTCGCCATCGAACTGGCCGCCACCCGGCTGCGGTCCCTGTCCGTCGAGCAGGTCGCCGACCGGCTCGACGACCGCTTCCGCCTGCTCACCCTGGGCAGTCCGGCCGCCGTCTCCCGCCAGCAGACGCTCCGCGCGCTGATGGAGTGGAGCTACGACCTCTGCTCGGAGCAGGAACGACTGCTGTGGGCCGGCCTGTCCGTCTTCCCCGCCGAGTTCGACCTGGACGCCGTCGAGGGCATCTGCGCCGGCCCGGGCACAGGAATCGACACCGCCGATGTCCTCGACCTGGTCGACGGTCTGGTGGCCAAGTCGGTGCTGTCGGTACGCCCCGACCTGGCGCGAGCGCGGTACCGCATGCTGGAGACCATCCGGCAGTACGGTCGCGGCATCCTCGCCGACAGCGGCATCGAACACGACCTCCGCCGTCGACACCGCGACCACTACCTGCGTCTGGCCGTCCACTCCTGTGAGACCTGGTGCGGTCCCGGCCAGGCCGAGAACCTGGCCCGCCTGCACACCGAGCGGGACAACCTGGAATCCGCCATCGACTGGTCGCTGTCCGAGCCGGGTGAGTCCCGGTCGGCGCTGGTCCTGGTGTCGGCACTGCGCTACGAGTGGACGGTCGGCGAGCGGCTCGCGCCGGGCCGACGCCGACTCGACCAGACCCTGAAGGCCGCGCCCGAACCCACACCCGAACGCGGTCACGCCCTGTGGACCGCCGTCTGGATCGCGCTGCTGCAAGGAGACCGCGACGCCGCAGCGACGTGGCTGGAGGAATGCGCCCGGATCGCCGAGAAGTACGACGACGACCACCTTCGTGGCTACGCGCTGCTGCTGTCCGGCAGCGCCTCCCTGTTCGCCGGCGATCCCGCCGGCGCCGCCCGGCGCTACGCGGAAGGCATCGCGATCATGCGGCGGTTGGCGGATGTCGCCGCCGTGCTGTGGGGGCTGTTCCAGCACACCATCGCCTTGTCCCTCAGCGGTGACAGCGCCTCGGCCCGGGCGGCCGGTGCCGAGGCGATCCGCATCGCGGGGGAGAGGGGCGAGACCTGGGCCCGGTCGGAGGCGATGTGGGCGTGCGCCCTCGACCGCTGGGCCACGGACGATCAGGACACCGACGTGGCCGAGCTGGTGCGGGAGGCACTCGACCTGACACCGAACGGCAATCAACTCGGCATGGTGCTGGACATCGAACTCCTCGCGTGGATCGCCGAGTCACGCTCCCGCCATGACGAGGCCGCACGGCTGCTGGGTGCCGCGACGGCCCTGTGGGAGTCCCTGGGCACCGGGATCGAGGCCTTCGGTCCGGCCTTCGCCCGTCATTCGGCCCACTGCCGCGCCGACGCGAAGTCCGCCCTGGGGCGATCCCGGTTCGACGCCCTGGTCCAGCAGGGCCGCGCCCGCCCGATGGACATGCTCCGCCCGCCCGGCGCACCGGCCCGCTCCGGTGCGCCCGACCGGGCGGGCGTACCGGAACTCACCCGCCGGGAACACGAGGTGGCCCGGCTGATCGCCCGGGGTCTGACGAACAAGGCCATCGCCGGTGAACTCGTGCTGTCCCCGCGGACGGTGGACGGGCACGTGGAGCGGCTCTTCGACAAGATCGGCGTCAACTCGCGCGCCCAGGTGGCCGTCTGGCTGGCCCGGCAGCGTCAGGGGGCCCGTCCTGCGAACGATCCGTGAGACCGGGCCGACCCAGTCGGACGGTGGTACGCGAATCGGGTACCCACCCCGTAGAACACCCCTGCCCCGCCGTGTACCGGGCATCGACGATCGGCGTCAGCGTGCACCGCAGCCGACCTGATCGAAGGAGATCACGATGACCACGGCCGCACATCCCGCCTCCGACGTCGACCTGTTCGCCGACGAGGCGCTCGCCGATCCCTATCCGCACTACAAGGCGCTGCGCGACCTGGGACCCGCTGTCCACCTCACCCGTCACGCCCTGTGGTTCGTCTGCCGCTACGAGCAGGTCCGAGCGGCCCTCGGCGACTGGCAGACGTTCTCCTCCGCGCGCGGTATCGGCCTCAACGACGACTTCAACGGCGCGTGGGACGGTGCCCTGATCCATCAGGACCCGCCCTCACAGACCCAGCAGCGCAAGCTGTTCACCGAACGGCTGTCGCCGCGTGCGCTGCGGTCGGTGGCCGAGAACATCGACCGGCGTGCCGGGGAACTCGCCGCCGGCCTCGTCGAGCGCGGCGACTTCGACGCCGTCACCGACCTCGCCCAGGACCTCCCCATCCACGTGATCATGGACTTGATCGGCTGGCCGCAGAAGGGACGCGACGAGCTCTTGGACATGGCGGCCGGATGGTTCGACTCCGGCGGCCCGGCAGGAGCCCGCACCTCGGCCGCCGAGCCGAAGGTGCAGGCACTCATGGCGTATCTCAGTGAGGTCGTCGCCAAGGAGGACCTCGTTCCGGGCGGGTTCGGCTGGAGTGTGTTGGCGGCCCACAAACGGGGCGAGATCCCCGTCGAGGGCGCGACCGGGCTGCTCGCCGGTTACGTCGTCGCCGCGTTCGACACCACCGTCTCCGTGATCTCCAGCGGTGTCTGGCTGTTCGCCCGCCACCCCGAGCAGTGGGAGGCGCTGCGCGGTGAACCCGCTCTGGTCCCGGCCGCGTTCAACGAGATCGTGCGGATGGAGAGCCCGATCCAGGTCTTCTCCCGGGTCACCACCCGCGACGTCGACCTCGGCGAGGGCGTCGTGATTCCGGCGGGCGCCCGGGTGATGCACAGCTACGGCTCCGCCAACCGCGACGAGCGCCACTACACCGACCCCGACCGCTTCGACATCCGCCGCAACCCCCTGGACCACCTCGGCTTCGGCTTCGGCAACCACGCCTGCGCGGGCCAGGGCCTCGCCAAGCTGGAAGCCCACGCCGTCTTCAAGGCCCTCGCCACCCGTGTCGAACGGATCGAGCTGACCGGGGAACCCGTCCGCGCGCTCAACAACGTCACCCGAGGCTTCAGCAGCCTGCCCGTACGAGTCCGCTGACATCACCGGCCACGATCCGGCCGCCGGCACGGTCGCCGGCTCCGGCCGGACAGCCGAGCGCCGCACGGCCCGATGGTCGGCCGACGCCGTCGCACGACGCGCCCATCGGGCATCGGCCTACGTCACCCCGGAGCACATCGCGTACGCCGCCCAGGCTGACGGACACACGACCACCTGTGGCCCTTGCCTCGTACGGGGCAAGGGCCACACGGCTCTCCGGCTCAGGCCAGGGATATGACGACCGACTTGGTCTTCGTGTACTCCTGGAGTCCCTCCGGGCCCGATTCGCGTCCGTAGCCGGACTGCTTGACGCCGCCGAACGGCATGGAGGGGTCGAGCATGGCCCAGTCGTTGACCCAGACGATCCCGGCCTGCAGACGCGCGGCGACACGGTGGGCGCGGACCAGGTCGGACGTGTGCAGACCGGCGGCAAGCCCGTACGGCGTGCTGTTCGCCATCGCCACGGCCTCGTCCTCCGTGTCGAAGCTCTGGACGGTCAGGACCGGGCCGAAGATCTCCTCCTGCACGGTGCGGGCGTCGTTGTCCAGTCCGGTGATGACGGTGGGCCTGTAGTAGTAGCCCCCGCCGAGTTCCAGTCGTTCCCCACCGACGACGACCTGACCGCCGTCCTTCCTGGCGAGTTCGACGTACTTCTCGACGTTCTCCAGCTGTCGCTCGCCCGCCATCGGGCCGACCACGGTGGCCGGGTCGAACGGGTCGCCGACGGGTACGTCGGGTACGGCCTGCGTGAGGATGCCGACGATCGTGTCGTGCAGGGACCTGTGGACGAGCAGCCGGGGGGCGCCCATGCAGAACTGCCCGGTGTTGAAGACGAACCCTTTGATGACCGCACCGACAGCCTTCTCCACATCGGCGTCCTCGAAGAGGATGTGCGGGGCGTTGCCGCCCAGTTCCACGGTCACGGGCTTGAGCTGTTCGCCCGCGGTGCCCGCCACGAGACGTCCGATCCTGGTGGAACCCGTGAAGGCGATTTTGTCCACGGAGGGGTGGCACAGCAGGGCCCCGCCCATGGTGCCGCCGCCGGTCACCACGTTCACGACACCGGCGGGCACACCGGCGTCGGTGAGGATGTCCGCCATCAGCAGCGCGCTCAGCGGTGTGTCCTCGGCCGGCTTGTGCACGACAGTGTTGCCGGCGGCCAGCGCGGGGGCCAGCTTGGACGAGCTGAGGATCAGCGGGAAGTTGAACGGGGTGATCAGCCCGCACACGCCGACAGGGTCCCGCCGGGTGTAGGCGTGGGCGGGGATCGGGATCTGCCGGGCGGCCCCGTCCAGGCTCTGCGCCAGCGCCGAGTAGTACTCGTAGGTCTCCGCCGCGGTCTCGACGTCCACCGCCCGGCACAGCGTGACTGGCTTGCCGACGTCCAGGCTCTCGACAGCGGCGATCTCGTCCGCCCGCTCACGGATCAGGTCGGCCACCCGGTGCAGCACACGAGCGCGCTCGCGGGCCGGCGTCCGCGACCACGGCCCCTCGTCGAACGCCTCGCGGGCGGCGGCCACCGCGGCGTCCAGATCGGCCTGCTCGGCCTCCGCGACCGTGGTGACGACCTTGCCGGTGGACGGGTCGACGACATCACGCCGCCCCCCGGCCTCCGGCGCCCGCCACTCTCCGGCGATGAACAACTCACCCGGCTCGATGTGCGGCCGCTGCACGCTCATGATCCGCTCGCCTCCTCGGTGCGGCCCGCGACCGTCACCGTGCCGAGCCGGCCGCACCACTGCGACCGGCAGGTTTTCGGATGATGACCGCGCACTGCCGCCGAACAAAGGGGGAACGAACGACATCTGGGCAAGTGGAGACAGATGACGTACGCCGTTCACGACATCCGACATTCATGGGGCCTGCTGTTCAGGAGTTGTTGCTTCCACTGACCGGCACAGCCCCGGCGGGCGCCGAGGGTCCCGGAGCCCTGGTCGCCACCGGAACCGTCAGATGCTTCCGATGGCTTCGAGATCGAGCGGCGTGGCCGTGAAGTCCTGCAGTTGGTTCGCGTAGGCGTCGGCGAAGAGCTCGTTCACGGCATCGGGGGACCAGCCGCCCGGCCGGAGGCGGGTCGCGACCTCGGTGGGGTGCGTCCACAGGGCGATCCGGTCTCCTCCGGCGGCGATGGCCTGACCGGTCACGCGGGCCGACTCCTTCGACGCCAGGTACACGATCAGCGGGGCGACGTCGTCCGGGGAGCCCAGTCCCTGGCGGCGGGCTCCCACGGGAACCGGTTCACCCGCGTCCACCTTCGCCACGAGGTCACCGACACGAGGCATGGTCGCGACCATACGGGTCAGGGCGGTCGGTACGACGGCGTTGACGGTGACGTCGTTCTTCGCGAGTTCGAGAGCCCATGTGCGGGTCATCGCGACGATCGCGCCCTTGGAGGCCGAATAGGCCGTCTGGCCGAAGCTGGCACGCTGCCCCGCGGGCGAACCCACGAGGATGAGCCGGCCGCCGTCGCCCTGCTCACGGAAGCGGGCCGCCGCGGCACGTCCACAGGTGAACGTGCCGCGCAGATGGCTGGTGACGACGAGGTCGAAGTCCTCGTCGGTGGTGTTGCGCAGGGTCCTGTCCCGCAGGGCGCCGGCGTTGGTGATCATCACGTCGAGGCGACCGAACTCGGCGACGGCCCGCTCGACCAGCGCGTCGGCGAACTCGGAGCTGCCGACCGCGCCGACATGGGCGACGGCCGAGCCTCCCACCGCGGTGATCGCGCCTACGGCCTCCGCGGCCACGTCGGCGTCGAGGTCGTTCACGACGACAGCGGCGCCCGCTGCCGCCAGCGCACGGGCGTAGGCCCGCCCCAGGCCGCGGCCCGCACCCGTGACGATCGCGACTCGGCCGTCGAGCATGTTGTCCTCCTGAGCAGGCAGTCGGTGTGGCGCTCCCCCGAGCGTAGGGAGGGCCCGGCTCCTGGAGGATCTGCCCGATGACGGTTTCGGCGGCCGTCCTGTGTCCCGGCGGAACCGGGACATGTGTCGCGCTCGGAGGTGCCGCTCACCGCGGTGATCTGCCTGCGGGAGCGGACGCTCACCGCGCCGCAGTCAGCCGCGCGGCGGTACCAGTCCCTGCCGTACGGCGAAGAGCGCCGCCTGGGTCCGTGACGTGAGACGGAGTTTGCGCAGCACATTGCTGACGTGCGTACGGGCCGTGCGCTCGCTGATCACCAGCTCGTCGGCGATCTGCTGGTTGGACTGCCCCTCGGCGACGAGGACGAGGACATCTCGTTCCCGGCTGGTGAGTGAGCCGAGCCCGGTCGGCGGCGAGACGATCTCCTGGGTGAGCCCTCGGGCCACCGCGGGGTCGAGAAAGACCTCTCCGCGTGCCGCCGCGCGGATCGCGGAGACCACCTCGCCGGCCTCCGCGTCCTTGAGCAGATATCCGGCGGCCCCCTGCATGAGGGCGGCGTGGACACGTTCCATCTCGCCGAAGCTGGTGAGCACCACGACGCGCACCCCGGGGTGACGTTCCTTGATCAGGCCGATCGCCGTGGAACCGTCCATCCGGGGCATGAGCAGATCGATCAGCACCACGTCCGGCAGCTCGCCGTGGGCCGCCATCGCGTCCAGCCGGGTGAGTGCCTCCTGCCCGTCGGCTGCTTCCGCCGCGACCTCCATGTCGTCCAGGACCTCAAGGTAGGCGCGGATGCCACGGCGTACGACGGCGTGGTCGTCCACGATCAGCACCCGGGTCGGCCGGGGTCGCCCGCTGCTCGGAGCGGCACCGTCAACGCCGTGTTCGCGGAGCTGTCCGGGTCCTCGGGGGACAGGTCCGGAACCCGCACGGGCAGGGGTATGACCACGCGCACGGTCGTACCCTTCTTCGCGCGCGACCTGATCCTCATGCTGCCACCCCATCGTTCCGCCCTTTCCCGCATGGTCGTCAGTCCGTAGCCCTCCGTGCCTTGCCCTGAGCCGGCGCCCCGATCGCCCTCCGGGGAAATCGGGTGCCCGCTCGGGTCCCGCAGGCCACGACCGTTGTCGGAGACGCTCGCGGTCAGTGTGTGACCGTGGACGCCGAGGCGGACGACGGCGAGGGTGGCCTCCGCGTGTTTGACCACGTTGTGGATGGCCTCCGCGACGATCCGGTAGGCATCCTCGGCGAGTTCGAGATCGATCGTGTCCAGCCCTCGTCCGAACCGGAGGTGGAAGTCCAGACCTGTCCGGTTCTCGGTGCTCTTGACGAGTGTGCTCACCGTTTCCTCCAGCCCGAGGTCGGCGGTGGAGGACGGGCGCAGCTCGTGCACCATCGCCCTCAGGTCGGCAAGGACGGTCCGCGCCAGTGTTCCGATCTCGTCCGCGAAGTGCTGGACGGCCTCGGCCGGTACCGGCACACCGCGTGTCCCGAGCACTCCGACCGCGTTGGCCTGCATGCCGATCGAGAACACCTGCTGGACGATCGAGTCGTGCAGATCCCGGGCGAGGCGCTGGCGTTCGTCCTGGCGCGCTCCGTCGCGCTCCCGCTGCAGCAGAGTGGCGTAGTCGACGGCGAGGGCGGCTTGCTCGGCCATCGCGGCGAGGAACTCCAACGTCCGGGGGCCGACCTCCTGTCCCGGTGCGAAGTACGCGTTCAGCACGCCTTCGGCACGGCCGCGCACCGTCAGCGGCACACTGACGAAGGAGTCCCATGTCAGTTCGCCGAGGTAGTCGTGCAGCGGTTCCCAGGCCGGGTCCTCGCGGATCTGGTCCCATCGGTGGGGGACGACGATCGGTTTGCGTTCCCTCAAAACGTCCAGCATGCACAGCCGGGCGCCTCGGTCCCGGCACTCCAGCAGGCGGTCGAGGAACACGTCCGAGCGTCGTATCCCCGCGGAGCCCATCAGCCGCAGTTCCCGGCCGGTGCTGTCCAGGGTCAGGATCTGCACCCCGGCCACGCCGTCGGTCTGGACGATCTGCCGGGCGACGGCGTCCAGGGTGGAACCCAGTGATCCCTCGGAGGCCAGGGCGACGGAGGTCCGTGCGATGGCCGCGACCCTGCGGTAACGGTGTCCCTCGTCGGTCACGTCGCGAAAGGAGACGACCTGGAGACTCGGGTCTCTCAGCAGGCCGCGGGCCCGGTAGGCGAACGCGCGCCGTTCCCCGGAGCCGGTCACCCAGTAAGCCACCTGCTCGTCCGGCTCGTCCTCCAGCAGCCCCGGGCACGCGGTGGGCTTCCTCGTCAGAGCGAACGGGGCGGGTACACCGATGAGGTCTGCTTCCCTGCGCTCGCCGCACAGCGCGACGGCTGCGGGATTCAGTTGGACGAAGCGGCAGGCACTGTCGACCACGGCGAGGCCGTCCATCGCGGCGGCCGCGACGTCCCCCCACTCGACGAGCGGTGGATCCGGCATGACCTGCCTCCTCATCTGCGCAACGCCCCCACGGGGTGAGGTGCGCTCGCGAGGGGAGGGGTCGGGGCACGGCCGACGGCAGCATCGTAGCCCGGCGCGCCTGGGGCGGTGCTACGTCATTTGACCTGTTCATCACCCGCCGAAGCGCCGAGCGGGTTGAGTCATTGCTCGCGTTCCCTGCCGGGCCGAACCTCCCTAGCCTATGGCTCCCACCCTGGGTGAACTCGGCCGCATGGTCTGTCGAGTTGGCGCTGCCGGGTGTCCGAACCCGCACGATGAGGAGGTCCGAGCATTGGACGTGTCCATCGGCACCATCTGGGAGGCGGTCTCCCGCGCCCTGCCCGATGCCGTCGCCATCGTCGAGCCCGGCCGCGAACTGACCTACCGGGAGTTCGACCAGCGCGCGTCACGGCTGGCCGCCGCGCTGGAGGATGCCGGAGTGCGGGCGGGCGACACAGTGGCCTGCTACCTGTACAACGGCGCCGCGTATCTGGAGACGGTCTACGCCGCGTTCAAGGTCGGCGCCGTCCCCGCGAACGCCAACTACCGTTACACCGGCGAGGAGTTGTCCGAGCTGCTCACGGACGCCGACGCGGCGGCACTTGTCTTCAGCGGCGCCCTGGCCGACCGGGTGACGCACGCCGCCGGACACGTCCGCACGTTGAAGCTGCTTGTGAGGGCGGGAGGCCCGCCCGCCGAAGGCCCGGCCGGACCCGCGGTGCCCGAGCTGGAAGAACTGCTCGCGGCGCACCCGCCCCGCGAGGCCCGGCCCCGGCCCGGAACGGATCGGCTCTTCATGTACACCGGCGGCACCACGGGCAAGCCCAAGGGTGTGATGTGGCAGCTCGGCGACCTGCTCCACTCCATCCCGATCCTCCGGCAGGCCGGCGTCACCGAGCTGCCGAGAACACTCGACGAAGCCGCGTCGGTCGCGGTCGCCGCCCGCCACGAAGGCAGAGCGCCCACCACGATGCCGGTCGTCCCGCTGATGCACGCCACCGGTCTGTTCAACACCATGGGCACCCTCCTCGTGGGCGGCCGGGCGGTCATGGGACGGCAAGGGGGACTGGATCCGGTCCACGTCTGGCGGACGCTCGCCGAGCGCGAGATCGACACACTGCTGGTCGCGGGCAACGCCGTCTGCCGGCCGCTCGTCGACGAACTGGTGCGCGCCGAAGCCGCCGGCACACCGTACGACCTGGGTTCCCTGCGCACGATCCTCAGCTCCGGCACCGCACTCGACGACCGGCTGAAGACGGCACTGCACGAACGCTCCGCCGTCACGGTCGTCGATGCCATCGCCTCCAGTGAGGGCGGCCCCTTCGCCCTGGCGATCACCTCGTCGGTGCGGGAGCTGCCGGCCAGGTTCCATCCGCTGCCCGCGACCAGGGTGATCGGCGCGGGGGACCGTTTCGTCGAGCCCGGCAGCGGTGAGACGGGGATGCTCGCCTATTCCGGGCCGATGCCGCTCGGCTACTACAAAGACACCGGGAAGAGCGCGCGGACCTTCCGCGTCATCGACGGTGTCCGGTACTCCATACCCGGCGATCTCGCCCAGATCGAGACCGATGGCGCGATCAGATTCCTCGGACGCGGTTCGGGCGTGATCAACACCGGCGGGGAGAAGGTGCACCCGCAGGAGGTGGAGAACGTGCTGCTGACGCACCCCGATGTGACGGACTGCGTGGTCGTGGGCGTGCCCGACGAGACGTGGGGCGAGCGGGTGGCCGCCGTGGTCGCGGTCGCACCCGGCGCCGCCGCCACCGGTGAGGAACTCTCCGACTGGGTCCGGCGGAGCCTCGCCGGTTACAAGGTCCCACGGTCCGTCGTGCTGACGGGCACCCTGCCCCGTACACCGACGGGCAAGCTCGAAGTCGCCTGGGCCAGAACCATGGCCCAGAAAGCCGGATCCTCGGGAAGCTGACGGTCGCTCCGGGGCGGGGTCCCGCTCCAGGGCCGCCCTTCGCCCACATACATGAAGAAGAGCGGTTGGCATGCTCAGGCGTCCCCAACGCCTGCTGATCGCAGGTGTGGTGACGGCCGCCGCCCTGGCCGTCGGCGGCCCGCACGTGTCCATCGACTACATCCAGGACGACGCCCCGGCGGCTCTCTCTCGACTGCCCGCAGGCCGGACCCTCCGTCGGCGCTTCCGGCGAGGAGGCCGGAGCCGGGGTCGACGGCTCGGGGCGGGTGAGATCAGTGGCTCACAGGCTGGCTGCCGGGTCGACGAGGTGCTCGTCGGGCAGGACACCACGGCCGTGGGCCGTACCGAGGAGGCCACCGGGGAACTGGAGATCGGGGGCACCCGGGCTACCAGCGGCGCCTTCACCGCCGACCTCGCCTCACCTAGGTGAAGAGCGACTGCCGACCAGCGCGACGGCCCCGGCAGCCGCGGTCGCGGACGCCCGGTTCAAGGGATCCCGCTCGGACACCGAACCGTTCGCAGAAGTCCGTCTCGACCAGGCGCTGGCGCGGCACGTACTCGCCGCGCAGCAGCGCGTCCCTGGTCCCTTCGGTGACATCGATTCCGAGGGAAGGGCCGGGGCGCCGGAACCACTGGGAGTGCTCATTGTGCGTCGGCACCATCCACCGTGGGGCCATGGGGGAAAGACCAGCTCATTCCGGGTGTCGCCCGCCCTTCTGACGGTCGGCGCCCGCATCCGGAGGTGCCGCTCTCCCGTGTCCGGCCGGCGATCGGCGAGGGTCAGTCCTGGTAGGTGACGCCGAGTTCGGCGAGCCGGGCGCGCAGCCCGTAGTGGTCGACGCCCAGCGTCCCGGAACGCATGACCTCCCGGGTGACGGCTTCCTTTGCGAGCCGCTTCTCCGCGAGCTCGGCCGCCTTCTCCGCCTCCGAGAGCGGTACGACGACCACGCCGTCGTCGTCGGCGACCACGACGTCACCGGGCCGGACGGACACCCCGCCGAGCGTCACGGGCACGTTCACGGAACCGGGGGACGCCTTCACCGTGCCCTGGGCGGACACGGCCCGCGACCAGACGTGGAAGCCCATCTCCCGCAGTTCGGCCGTGTCGCGTACCCCGGCCGCCGTGACCAGGCCGATGACACCACGGGCGGCCAGGGACGTCGCCAGCAGTTCGCCGAACATGCCGTCCGTGGACGGGGAGGTGGTGGTCACCACGAGGACGTCCCCGGGACGGCACACTTCGACGGCCGCATGGATCATCAGGTTGTCCCCGGGGTGCGAGCTGACGGTCACCGCAGGGCCCGCCATCCGCACGCTCCGCTGGTTCGGCCTCAGGTCGGTGCCCGCGAAGCCACGACGGCCGATGGCCTCGTGAACCGTGGACACCCCTGCCTCGGCGAGCCGGGCGACCACGTCCGGGGCCGGTCGGCCGATGTTCCTCACGACTACGTGACGACTGGGCACGTCTCCTCCGAGCTGCTCCAGAAATGGTGCCAGGAGATTGCTTGAAGTCAACACTATTGTCAACAAAAACTTCCGCGATATGGTGACCCGGCGGTCGGCCGGTGCCGACCTGCTCTCTTCGCGCCAACGCCGTTCCACAGGGCCGGAGTTCGTAGGGTGCGCGCCCTCACACACGGCATCACTTCAGAGCCGCATTCCTCGCCGGGCCCGCTTCCGCCAGGTCTGCCGGCACGCGCCTCGGCACCCCCGCCCGGCACACGACCTCGTCCACGTGGACTCGTCGCATCCCCCACGACCCGACCGTCCGGCCGGCACACGAGCCCGAATCCCGTCCGGCCCCCGTCCGATCCCAAGGAGTCCCGATGACCCCCACCACGTCCCAACCCTCCGACGGCGCCCTGCTGGTGATCAGCGCCCACGCGGGCGACTTCGTCTGGCGGGCCGGCGGCGCCATCGCCCTGGCCGCCGAACGCGGGCAGCACGCCAAGGTGCTGTGCCTGAGCTTCGGCGAACGCGGCGAGTCCGCCAAGGCCTGGCGGGAGGGCCTCCGCCTCGACGAGATCAAGGAACTCCGCCGTACGGAGGCCGCCAACGCCGCCGCCGCGCTGGGCGCGGAGATCGAGTTCCTGGACGCCGGGGACTACCCCCTGCCGGAGACACCGGAGTTGGTGGACCGCATCGTGCGCGTGTACCGCGAGGTGAACCCCGCCGTCGTCCTCACGCACACCCTCACCGACCCCTACAACGGCGACCACCCCGCAGCCGCCCGTATGGCGCTGCAGGCCCGTGTGCTGGCCCAGGCGATCGGCTACGACGCGCCCGGTGAACCGCTCGGCGCTCCCCCCGTGTTCTTCTTCGAGCCGCACCAGCCCGAGCAGTGCGACTTCAAGCCGAACGTCCTGCTGGACATCACGACCGTCTTCGACAAGAAGCGCAAGGCCATGGAGTGCCTGGCCGCTCAGCAGCACATGTGGGACTACTACACCGACCTCGCCAAGCGCCGTGGCGTCCAGTTGAAGCGGAACGCCGGCCCCAACCTGGGCCTTGCGCACGGGACCATGGGCGAGGCGTACGTGCGCCTGTACCCCGAGACGACGGGGGTACTGGCATGACGTCGGCGACGCACATCTGGGTGCCCTTCCGCGAAAAGAACCTGTTCGTGGCGTTCGCGCCAGGGGCGGACGGCCCGGACCGCGCCCCCGGTCACCAGGAGTTGTTGGCCACCGTCGTCCCGTCGGACGGCGTCACGCGGGACGACCGCTACGGCGAACCTCTGTGGCGGGTCGACGCCGAGCATCTGCACGCCGTGGTGGAGGCGCTCTGGACCGCGGACCGCCCGCTGCGCATCCACCTCGACCAAACCCCACGGCACGGCCGGGAGCACGGCGGGCACGACGAATGACGTAGGCGGATCGTGACCTTTCGCCGTCCGGGTCCGGTCATTAGCGCGACGACCTGCGCGTACTCCACGACTAGCGTCGAACGTGCCACCGCACCACCGACCGTGCCGAGGAGATGACGCACATGACGAGCCCGTCGCCCGCCGCCCTGGACGCGCTCCCGCTCGGGACGGCAACGGCCTCGACCACCCCGGCGCCGCGCGAGACCGAGTACGACGGCACCGTCACCGTACTGGCCCGGCAGACGGTGGCGGATGGTGTCACATCCCTGGCGCTCGCACCGCAGGGCGGCGAATCGCTGCCGCGCTGGCAGCCGGGCGCGCACATCGACGTAGTCCTCCCCACGGGCGCGGTACGCCAGTACTCGCTGTGCGGCCCGACGGCCGTCACCGACTGCTGGCGCATCGCGGTGCTGCGGGAACCCGACGGACGCGGCGGGTCGCGGTGGATCCACGACAACGTCCGCGAGGGAAGCGAGCTGCGGATACGCGGCCCGCGCAACAACTTCCCGCTGCGGCAGGCCAGGCGGTACCTGTTCGTCGCCGGTGGCATCGGCATCACCCCCTTGCTACCGATGATCGCCGAGGCCGACGCGACAGGGGCCGACTGGTCCCTGCTCTACGGGGGCCGCAGCCGAACCTCCATGGCGTTCCTGTCCGAACTGGAGCGCTACGGCGAGCGCGTGACCGTACGGCCGCAGGACGAGTACGGTCTGCTCGACCTCGCCGGCCACCTCAAAGAACCCGCCCCCTCCACCCTGGTGTACTGCTGCGGACCGGCCGGGCTGATCGTCGCGGTCGAGGCCCAGTGCGCCACCTGGCCGGCGGGATCGCTCAACGTGGAGCGGTTCGCCGCGGCCCCGGGGCAGCACTCCGGTGAGGGCGCGGGCGACGAACCGTTCGAGGTGGAACTGCGCTCGACCGGGGTGACGCTCACCGTGCAGCCCGGACAGTCCGTGCTCAGGGCGGTGGAAGCGGCGGGCGCACCGGTCATGTCCTCCTGCGAGGAGGGCATCTGCGGCTCCTGCGAGACCAGCGTCCTGGCGGGCGAGATCGACCACCGGGACTCCCTGCTCACCGATGACGAGCGGGCCGTCGGCGACACGATGCTGATCTGTGTCTCCCGCGCCCGCGGACGCCTCGTCCTGGACCTCTGACTCCCGGGCGTCAGCCCGACCTCAAGGAAAGTCTTCGAAGAGAAAGGCGTCGCCGTCATGCTCTCCTCACACGTGCGCAACGGCTGGTACCTGGGAGCCTGGTCCGACGAGATCGGCCGGACGCTCACCCGCCGCTGGATCGCGGACATCCCGGTTTGCTTCTACCGGCTGTCCGACGGCACCGCGACCGCCGTCGAGGACCGCTGCCCCCACCGCAAGTACCCGCTGTCGCTCGGCCATCTCGACAACGACGACATCCTTCAGTGCGACTACCACGGCTACCGCTTCGACGGTGAGGGCCTGTGCGTCGGTGTCGCCGAGCAGGCCGACCGGCCCAAGGCCGCGCTGCGCCGCTACCCCCTGGTCGAGAAGGACGGCGCCATCTGGATCTGGCCCGGCGACCCCGAACCGGCCGACACGGGCCTGCTGCCGGACACTTCGTGGCTGACCGACCCGAACTGGACCCATGTGCACGGCGTCGTCCCGTTGAAGGCACGGCACCTGCTGCTGGTGGAGAACCTGCTGGACCTCACCCACGAGACGTTCCTGCACCCGACGAGCATCGGCAACGCGGCCGTCGCCGCCACCCCGATCGACGTCACCGTCGACGGGGACCGGGTCGCCTTCAGCCGCCGCATGACCGGTATCGAGGCTCCACCGTTCTACGAGAAGTCCTGTGGTCTGACCTCTCCGGTGGACCGCTGGCAGGACGGGGAGTTCCACCCGCCCGGCATCTTCATCCTCCACATCCGCGTCGCGGCCACCGGCACCGAGGAACCCGAGGGCTTCCACATGAAGGTGCTGTACGGCATGACGCCCGGCCTGGGCAACGAGACCCACGACTTCTACGCCCTGGCCCGGGACTACCTCATCGACGACGAGGAGCTCAGCGAGTTCCAGCACAAACAGCAGCTCGCGGTGATGCAGGAGGACGTCGACGCCCTGGAGGCCCAGGAGCTGATGTACGCCACGGACCCGGGCGGCACCGTCGAGTCCAGCATCCGCTCCGATCTGGCCGCTCTGCGCGGACGCCGAGCGCTGGCGAAGATGCTCGCCCGCGAGCAGCGGGGAGACGTGTCGGCATGAAGGTCTTCGTCCTCCTGCACGGGGCCTGGCACGGCGGCTGGGTGTGGCAGCGCCTGACACCGGCGCTGCGCACCGCCGGGCACGAGGTGCACACCCCCACGCTCACCGGGGTGAGTGACCGCGCCCACCTGCTCGGTCCCCATGTGGGCCTGACGACGCACATCCAGGACGTCGTGGCCCTGATCGAGGCCCATGACCTGCGGGATGTGGTGCTCGTCGGGCACAGCTACGCCGGCCAGGTCGTCACCGGGGTCGCGGACCGCGTCCCCGAGCGGCTGGCGAAGCGGGTCTACCTGGATGCCTTCGTCGGCGACGACGGGGACGCGGCGATCGACCTGCAGCCCGCCACCATCGCGGGCCACTACCGGGAGTCCGTGGCAGGACCCGGCTTCGGCTGGCTCATTCCGGTGCGCTCACTGAGCGTCCTGGGAGTGGAGGAACAGGCCGATCTGGACTGGCTCGGCCCCCGGCTGACCCCCCACCCGTGGCTGACGTACACCGAACCGCTCCGGCTGACCGGCAAGGCCGACCAGGTGCCCGGAGCCTTCGTCGAGTGCACCGACTGGATGCGGGTGTTCACCCCGCACGCCCAGCGGGCCGCCGCCCGGGGCTGGCCGCTCCACGAGATCGCCACTGGCCACGAGGCCATGGTGACCGCCCCCGGCGAACTGGCGGACCTGCTGCTGGATCTGGCCTGAAGCCCTGAAAGGCAGGACACCACGCATGGAATTCCTGGTCCGCACCGAGAACACCCTTCCCCCCGACACCCCTGACGACGTCCGCGAAAGCCTGCGCAAGGGCGAGCGCGCACGGGCGCAGGAACTCCGCGAGGCCGGCATCCTCAAACGGCTGTGGCGGGTGCCGGGCCGCAACGCGACCATCGGTCTGTACGAGGCGGCCGATCCGGCGGAACTGCACGACGCCCTGATGTCCCTGCCCATGTGGAAGTGGATGGACATCACCGTCGAGGCCCTGGCCACTCACCCGCAGGAGAAGGCACCGTGACCGCTCGGGGCCCGCGCGTCGCGGTGGTCACGGGAGCGGCGGGCGGACTCGGCGGGGCCATCGTCCGCCGACTGAGCGCCGACGGGTTCACCGTCGCCGCCCTGGACATCACCGAACCGGACGACGAGGCGGACGACGAGGCGGGCATCGCCGGTGTACGAGCCTGGCGTTGCGATGTCAGCGACCCGGACGCCACGCGCCGCGCCGTCGAGGAGATCGCGGAGACCTACGGCGGCCTTGACGTCCTGGTCAACAACGCGGGCCTGCTGTCCGGTCGGCACAGTCTGCTGGAGACCACCCCGCAGGAGCTGCACCGCTTCTTCGACGTCAACGCCGTCGGCCCCCTGCTGATGGTGCAGGCGTGCGTGCCGTGGCTGGTCAAGAGCGCACACGGCGGACGGGTGATCAACGTCGCCTCCCGCACCTTCTTCACCGGCTCACCGGGCCAGCTCGCCTACGTCGCCAGCAAGGGCGCACTGATCGGCATGACCCGGGTGATGGCGCGCGAACTGGGCGAGCACCGGATCACCGTCAACGCGGTGGCCCCCGCTCAGGTCGCCACCCCCGGCACGCGGGCCCACTCCGGCGACGAGACCTTCGCCGCGACCATGCGGCAGCAGGCAATTCAGGAGTACGTCACCCCGGAGCACTTCGCGGGGCTCGTCTCGTATCTGGCCTCGCCGGACGCGGCCATGGTCACCGGCCAGACGCTCGTCTGCGACGGCGGAGGGCTGCTCCACTGAACGGCCGTGGCACGGCAGCGGAAGAAGAGGAAGGGAGAAGAAGAGCCATGTCCACCAGCACACCCCGGATTCCGGGCACCTACGTCTTCGACACCGCCGACAACCGTCGCGGCCGGGCACTGAACCGGCTCTGCGGGTCGTTGAAGGACGCCGGCAACCGGGCGAGGTTCAGCGCCGACGAGGAGGCGTACTGCGAGGCGTACGGACTCACGGCCGAGCAGCGCGAGGCGGTCCTGAGCCGGGACTGGACACGGATGCTGGAGCTGGGCGGCTCCATCTTCTACGTCTTCAAACTCGCGGTCCTGGACCAGAAGTCCATGCAGTACCTCGGTGGCGTGTTCACCGGCATGACCACCGAGGAGTTCACTCAGGCGCTGAAAGCGGGAGGGCGGAGCTTTGGCTGAGGTGATATGGGGTCTGGCCACCTCGCACGTACCGTCGATCGGCGCGGCGATGGACCACCAGAAGACCGACGACCCCTATTGGAAGCCGCTGTTCGACGGTTACGCCCCCGCCCGGGAGTGGATGGCCCGGCACACTCCGGACGTGGCGGTGGTCGTCTACAACGACCATGCCAACGCCGTCGACATGTCGGTCACACCGACGTTCGCGATCGGCGCGGCGGCCTCGTACTTGGTGGCGGACGAAGGATGGGGCAGCCGTCCCGTCCCCACCGTCGTCGGCGCCCCGGAGTTCTCCGACCACCTCGTGGAGAGCCTGGTCGACTCCTCCTTCGACATCACGGTGTTCCAGGACCTCGCCGTCGACCACGGTCTGACCGTGCCGCTGTCGGTGTACTGCCCCGACCCGGGGGAGAGCTGGCCGTGCACGGTCGTTCCCGTCCTGGTCAACGTCATCCAGTACCCGCAACCCACGGCGGCGCGCTGCCTCGCACTCGGGAAGGCCCTCGGCGAGGCGATCCGTTCCTTCCCCGAGGACCTCAAGGTCGCCGTCTTCGGTACCGGCGGCATGTCCCACCAGCTCGCGGGCGCCCGCGCCGGACTGATCAACCAGGACTTCGACCGGATGTACCTCGACGCCATCGAGCACGACCCGGAGAAGCTGGCCGCGCTGACCCGTGAGGACTACATCCGCGAGGCCGGCTCCGAGGGCATCGAGCTCATCATGTGGCTGATCATGCGCGGCGCCCTTGGGCCACGGATCCGCCGCGTGTGCGACGTCTACCACGTTCCCGCATCCAACACGGCCGCCGGGATGGTGCTGTTCGAGAACCTGGAGACGTGAAGCGCGGCGCGGATCGTGCCCTCTTTGCTCTGGCATCAGTGGTGCGCCGGGCGCGCCGGGTGCCGGTCTCAGGTGCTACCCGCAGCCCCGGTGGATCGTGGTCGTCGGCCGTGTGATGGCTGCCTCGCCCGTGGCGGGTGAGGCGTCGGCACGGATTCTGAGCTGCGATGGAGACGGTGGAACAGCCGTCGTCCGGGTGGCGGCGGTGGCGTTCCCTGTCCGATCGGCGAGGAGGACACCGTGAAGCAGTGGCGGGCTCTGATCGTCCTCGGGACGGCACAGTTCCTGATGGTGCTGGACACGTCCGTCATGAACGTCTCGATCAGTCAACTGGTCGAGGACTTCGACACCGAGGTCACCGCCATCCAGGCCGTCATCACGCTGTACGCCCTGGTCATGGCCGCCTTCATGATCATCGGGGGCAGGTTCGGCGACATCCTCGGCCGCCGTCGGCTCTTCTTCGTCGGCCTGATGGTCTACGGCACCGGCTCGGCCCTGACCGCCGTAGCGCCCACCCTGTGGGTCCTCGCCCTCGGCTGGTCGGTCATCGAGGGCCTCGGCGCCGCGATGGTGCTGCCGGCCATGGCCGCCCTCGTCGCCGAGTCCTACCGGGGCCGGGACCGGGCCGTCGCCTACGGCGTCATCGGCGGGCTGGCCGGGGCCGGTATCGCCGTCGGCCCGCTGCTCGGCGGCTGGGTCACGACGTACCTCACCTGGCGGCTGGTCTTCGCCGGTGAGGTCGTGGTCGTCCTGGGCATCCTGTGCTTCCGCCGGGCGATCAGCGAAGCACCCCGGACCGGGCCCCGGCCCTCGATGGACGGGGTCGGCGCCGCGCTGTCGGCGGCGGGCCTCGGTCTCGGCGTGCTCGGTGTGCTGCAGAGCAGCACCTGGGGCTGGGTGCAGCCCCGCAATCCGCCGTTCACCGTCATGGGCTTCGCCCCCACCCTCTTCGTCGTCGGTGCGGGGGCGCTGGTCCTGGCCGTCTTCGCGCGCTGGGAGCATCGACGCACGGCCCGTGGCGCCGAACCCCTGGTCCACCTGCCCCTCCTGCACCGGCCCCCGCTGCGCTCGGGTCTGCTGGCCCTGCTCAGCCAGAACCTGATCCTGCTCGGGCTGTTCTTCACCATCCCGCTCTACCTCCAGGTCGTGCAGGGCTTCGACGCCTTCCAGACCGGACTCCGGCTGCTCCCCGTGTCCGTCACCATGCTCGCCGCCTCCCTGGTCGCCTCCCGGCTGGGCCGGCGGGCCGGGCCGCGCCGGGTGGTACGGCTGGCGCTGCTGACCCTGGCCGGGGCCATCGTGTGGCTGCTGGCCACCATCGATCCCGTCATCGACGACACCCAGTTCGCTCTCGCCATGGCACTGCTCGGCATCGGCATGGGGCTGCTCGCCTCGCAACTGGGCAACGTGGTGCAGTCCAGCGCGGGCGAGGAGGAACGCAGCGAGGTCGGCGGTCTGCAGTTCACGGCCCAGAACCTGGGGTCCGCCCTCGGCACCGCGCTCATCGGATCGCTGCTCATCGGCGCCCTGGCCCAGGCCATCACCTCCCAGGTCGAGGACGACCCGGCACTGTCGCAGGAGGCCAAGCAACAGACGAGTGTCGCGCTCGAGGCCGGGATCAGCTTCGTCTCCACCGAGCAGGTGCGTACGGCGGCCGAGCGTGCCGGGCTGCCTCCGACCGAGGCCGACGCCCTCGCCGACTCCTACGCCTCGGCCCAGCTGGACGGCCTGAAGGCGGCGATCCTCGCCACCGGAGGCATCACCCTCGCCGCGTTCCTGGTCACCCCAGGACTGCCGGGCGGGCGGTCGGGCCGTCCGGCAGCACCGGGAACCGGCCGTCCGGTACCGCCGGGAACGGACCGGGAGACACCACCGGTGCCGGACCGGTTCCATCGGCCGCAGCCGCGTGGCGGCGGCGCCCGGGGCGACCCGGCCGCCCCGCGCCGCTCGGAACACTGAATCGGCCGGTGCAGAGAGGAGGTGGGGACGATGTCCACGACAGGGCGAGCTGCGTCCCGGGGCGAGCGCCACGCGGAGCGACGGGCCCGGGCCGACTACACCGGCGGCGTCTACGGATCGATGCTCGCCTCCTCCGTGATCATCGGCGCCGGGACCCTGGGGGACTACCCCCGCCTCGAACTCGTCCTTCTGCTGCTGCTCACCGGCCTGGCGTTCTGGATCGCGCACGTGCACGCCCAACTGTTCGGAGCGCGGCTCGCGCAACGGCACCCGGACCGCCGGATCGTGCTGGAGGTGTGCCGCGACGAGTGGCCGATCGTCAAGGCATCGGTCCCGCCGGCCGCCGCCGTCGCGGTCAGCCCGCTCCTCGGCCTCGATGTGCCGGGCGCTCTCTGGCTGGCGCTCGCGGTGGCCGTGCTCGGACAGGTGGGCTGGTCGGTGGCGGCGGCCCGCCGCGTCCACGCCCCGTGGGGCCTGGTCGCCGTCACGGCCTCGGTGAACCTGCTGCTCGGCCTCCTGATCATCGCGTTCAAGCTCTATCTGACCCATTGACTCCTCGACCCGTCGACTCACCTCCCCGGGGTGAGGCCGGGCCGGTGCCGCAGGACCGACGATCGAAGAGAAGACCAACATCGAAGAGAAGACGAACATCGAAGAGAAGACGAATGGGGGTGCACCGCTCATGCGCTACGAGATCCGCGTCGACGGAAAGCTGTCGAAGGCGCTGACCGGTGCCTTCCCCGAACTGGACCACGTGGTCATGTCCGGCCACACCATCCTGTTCGGGCACGTCGTGGACGAGGCGCATCTGTACGGGCTGCTGGCCCGTTGCCAGTCCCTGGGGCTGCGCGTCCTGGAGATGCGTCAGCTGCCGGAGTGAGCCCCGAAGTGAAGAAGTGAAGCAGCGAAACCCGGAGTGAACCGGGGCACCCCCGGCTGCCGGAATGCGCCGGGGGTGAGGTGGGGGGCGAGGGGGATGGGCAGCCGGTACGTCAGAGGCTTTCCGCGCGGACCCGGCCCGTGTGCGCGGCCACGCCCAGCGCCTCGAAGTCCCGGTCGTTGCGGTCGGCGTAGGACTGCGCGAACTCGGCGAGCGCCCGGTCGAAGCGGTCGCTCCCACCCAGGTAGGCGGCGATGGCGACGGGGTCGCCGGAGCGGGCATGGGCCCGCGCGAGGCTGGCGCCGCACACCCGGGCGAAGAGCCGCAGCAGTCCCGGGTCCCAGGTCTCCGGGCGCGCTATGCCCTTCCAGTCACGCAACTGCCGTACGTAGAAGTCCCGTTCGCGTCCGTCGAGGCCGAGGACATGGGTCCAGCCGAGGAAGATGTCGCTGGTCGTCTGCATCAGGCGCTGCCCCGACACCACCCGGCGGCCCTGGTTGTCGAAGTTGTCGCCGCCGAGCTGGGCGGAGAGCACGGACTCCTGTGCCTCCTTGGCCTGGAGCAGCAGCGGGTCGGTGTCGTCGCGGCCGAGCAGCAGCACGATCCAGCAACGCGTTCCGACGCTGCCGACACCCACCACCTTCCGGGCCATGTCGACCACGTGGTAGCGGCGCAGCAGATGCCGGCGCTCGGACGACAGGGTGCGTGCGTACTGGTCCAGCACGTTCCCCAGCTCCTTCTCCTGGCCCTCCACGGCGGAGTCCGCGAGCAGGTCCCGGAGCGGGGTGATCAGCGGGGGGTCGGGGGCGATCAGCCGGCCCTCGGCGGTGACCCGGGTCAGCTTCTCGAAGGCCTGGAGGTGGGTGCGCGTACGGGCCTTCGCGGTCGCCTCGGCCGTACGGCGTCGGCTCTTCTCGTCCATGGACGACGCCAGCAGTTCCCGCAGCCGGTCGGCGTCGTCCTGGGCGTACCAGATGTCCAGGGTGGGCATGCCGGCGAACTCGCGCATGCGGCGCCGGTACGTCTTCACGCACGTCCGTACCGCCTTGTCCTGATCCTCGGTGGAGAAGCCGTTGGCCCGGCCCGCGATCACGAAGCTGGCCGCCAGCCGTTTCACGTCCCATTCGAACGGGCCGGGCAGGGTCTCGTCGAAGTCGTTGATGTCGAAGACCAGGTGGCGTTCGGGCGAGGCCAGCAGTCGGAAGTTGAGGAGATGGGCGTCACCGCAGAGCTGCACGGTCAGGCCGGTGTTGGGGAGGGGGCCGAGGTCCGACGCCATGATGGCCGCCGCGCCCCGGTAGAAGCGGAACGGGGATTCGAGCATGCGGCCGTAGCGGATGGGCACCAACTCCGGTACCCGGGCCGCCGACTGACGCTCGATCACCTCGATGGGATCGGTCCGGTCGGCGTCCGCGTCCGACTCGAACCAGCCGTGACAGGACCGGGAGGCGCGTCTGCGTGCCTCCCGGCCGTGCGCGGCCCTCTCGGCCACGGTCGGTGACGCCTTGGATGCGCTCGCACTGGTCATGACACACACCTCCTGAACCGCCGGCCCGGCGTTCCGTCCACCCTCCTCGGCCGTGCGGTGCCCGGGGATCACCCGCCGGGGGTGATCCGACCGGCGGGGTGGGGGCGGGACGCTGGCCCGGTGAGGTCACCGCACCGCCGTGCGCCGACGGTGCGGAAGCGGCCCGCTCGGCCGCGAGGACGCGACACGAGGACGCGAGGAGGAGCCATGACCGAGTCCCCTGGCCCGGCACCGCGTACCGGGGCGGACGACTACAGGCCTGGTGGGGCCGGGGCCGGTCCCGGAGCGGGGGGCGGTGTGCCCGGTGGCGCGGGCGAAGCGCCCGGTCCGGCGGACCGTGGGCCGGGGGAGGCGGGCCGCATGCCGGGCGGGGACGCCTCCGCGGTGCTGGGTGATCCGGCGGAGGTGTTGGGGAGGGTCGGCCGGTCCTGGAAGTGGATCCTCGGCTCGGCGCTGGCCACGCTCGTGCCGGGCGTCATCCTCCTGGTCTGGCCGGACGGGACCCTGCACGTCATCGCGGTTCTGCTCGGGCTGTACCTGCTCGCGATCGGGGCGTTCCGGTTCGTCGACGTCTTCGCCCGGGAAGAGGCGGGCGAGCGGCTGCCGGGGCTCCTCCTCGCGCTGCTGTACGTCCTGGCCGGTGTCCTGTGCCTGCGGAACCCGCTGCAGACCATCACCGCGCTCTCGCTGATCGTGGGGGTCGTCTGGCTGGCGACCGGCATCCTCACGCTCTACACCGCCCTCGCCGCCAAGAGCCTGCCCCACCGGGGCTTCGTCCTCGGCGTGGCGGCGCTCGGCATCGTCGCGGGGATCGTGGTGCTGGCCCTGCCGACCGAGTCGGCCACGGCACTGACCCGGCTGCTCGGGCTGTGGCTCGTCCTGCTCGGCCTGGCCGAGGCGACGGTCGCCCTCGCCTGGCGGGCCGCCCTCCGCCGGGAGGGCCTCACGGGCTCCCACGCCCGTCCGACCACGGGCGCCGTCTGAGCTTCCCGCACACCCCGAGGAGGAGCCATGTTCCCGGGCAGCCACCCCGTACCACCGAACTCGGACCCGCCGGCCGGCAACCCCGGCCCGGCCGCCGACACCGGCCCGGCCGCCGACACCGGCTCGGGTGGCGACACCGGCTCGGGTGGCGACACCGGCTCGGGTGGCGGGGTCGCCAGGGGTGGGGGGACCGAGCGGGGCGGGCAGCCCGGTCGGACCGGCGAACCCGGGCCGGAGGGCCGGTCCGGGCCGGATGACGCCCCCACCCCCGGCGGGGCCGGCCCGGGTGGGACCGAGCCGGGCAGAGCGACCGGATCAGGCGGCAGCACCGACGCAGCCGACGAGCCCGAACCGGGCGAGGGGGCCGCGGCGGGTGGCGTGATCGGCGCAGGCGCAGGCGCCGGCGCCGGAGGCGGTGGGAGCGGCTCGGGCGAAGGGGCCGAGGCGGCCGGTGGGGCCGGCTCGGCGGCCGGGGGCGGTGGGCATGTGATCAGTGCCGAGGAGCGGGCCGAGTACGAGCGGCTGCGGCGGCACGCCGGTGTGCGGCATCGAGGGCTGCGCATGGCCGGGGCCGCTGTTCTGCTCGTGGTGACCCTGTTGCTCGCTCCGCTCGCCGTCGTCGCGGCCTGGGTCGAGGACACCGTCGCCGACACCGACCGGTACGTCGAGACGGTCGCTCCGCTGGCGTCCGACCCGGCGATCCAGAACGTCGTGATCGAGCGGCTCACCGACGAGGTCGTCAAGAACGTGGACGTCGAGGCGGTGACGGACGCCCTCACCAAGGTGCTCGCCGAGAACGGCGCACCGCCGCAGGTCGTGGCCGGCGCCGGAGCTCTCGACGGCCCGCTGCGCTCCGTGGTCAGGACCGTCGTGGACCGCAATGTCACCCGCGTCATCACCAGCGAGCTCTTCCAGCAGGTCTGGGAGGGCTCGAACCGGCGGGCGCACGCGGCCGTGGTGCACATGCTCACCGGCGAGCGGGAGGGCGCGCTGCGCGCCACCGGCGACACGATCCAGCTCGACGTGGGCGCCGTCGTCGACCAGGTGCGGGAGCGTCTCGTGGACGCGGGCTTCGACAAGGCCGCCGCCATCCCCGACAGCGACCGGACGATCACCCTGTTCCACACCGACGAACTGGGCAAGGCGCAGGACGCCATGCGGTTGCTGAACATCCTCGGCACCTGGCTGCCCGTGATCACGATCGCCCTCGCCGCCCTGGCGGTGTGGACCGCCCCCGGCCACCGGGTGATGCTGCTGATCACGTCCCTCGGCCTCAGCCTCATGATGGGGGTGCTGCTCGTCGCGCTGGTCGTCGTCCGCCGCGTGTACCTGGACGCAGTACCTCCCGCGACCCTGCCGCCCGACGCCGCCGCGGCCGTCTTCGACACCTTCCTGCGCTTCCTGCGCGACAGTACGCGCACCCTGCTCGTCCTCTTCCTGGCCACGGCCCTCGCCGCCTATCTGTACGGTCCCGGGCGGCTCGCACGCAGGGTGCGGGCCCTGTCCCGGCGCGGAACCGCGGCGGCCGGGCGGTCGCTGCGGAGCGCGGGACTGAGCACCGGGCGCGCGGGGCGCGGCCTGGCGGCCCACCCCCGCTGGACCACCGGTGTTGTCCTCGGGGCGGGCGCGCTGGCCCTGCTGCTCTGGAACCGCCCCACGGTCGGTGCGGTCGTCCTGGTCGCCGTCCTGGTGGTGGTCGTACTGGCGCTGGTGTCGGTGGTCGCCGCCGCGGCGGACCCCGCCCCGGAGGAGGCCGGTCTCACCCGCCCGGGGTGAGGCCGGGCGGCTCCGGTCGTGGGCACGCTGGGATCGGTGCCGACCGTGGCGCCAGGGGCGCGCCGAGGACGGCAGGACACCTGCCGGGCGAACGCCCGGGACGGAGGAGAGACATGAGTGGTCCGACGTACCTCGCGTACGACTACCCGCTGCTGAGCGTCTTCTGGTCCATGCTCCTGCTGTTCCTGTGGATCATGTGGTTCGTGCTGCTCTTCCGGGTCGTCGTCGACATCTTCCGCGACGACGACATGAGCGGCTGGGCGAAGGCGGGCTGGCTGGTCTTCACGATCCTGCTGCCGTTCCTGGGCGTGTTCGTCTATGTGATCGCCCGGGGCAAGAACATGGGCCGCCGCGAGGTGGAGCAGGCGCGTGCGCAGCAGGCGGCCTTCGACGACTACGTCCGGCAGACGGCCAGGGGCGGCGACGGACGGTCCAGCAGCGTCGACGAGCTCGCCAGGCTGTCCGAGATCCGCTCGCGCGGCGACATCACGGACGACGAGTTCCGCCGTGCCAAGGAACTGGTCCTGAGCGGCCACGGAGCCTCGGCGGGCACGGGCGCCGGCCCGACCGCCGCCGGGCGCTGAGGACGGCTCCCACACTCACCGCACGACACCGAATCGAGGCAACGGTATGACCACACACACCGGACACATGCACTCGACCAAGCGGTCACGGCCCTTCGCCGAGGGGCTGACGGCCTTCGCCGCCGTCATGCTCATGATCGCGGGCGTTCTCGACATCAGCCGGGGCATCATGGCCATCGCCGAGGACGAGGTATTCGTCTCCACCCGCGACTACGTCTTCCAGTTCGATCTCACCGGCTGGGGCTGGGTCCACCTCGCCCTCGGCGTCGTGGCCGTGCTGGTCAGCCTGGGCCTCTTCCAGGAGTCGCTGTGGGCCCGCGTCGCCGGCGTCGTCATCGCGGGCCTGATCATCATCGCCAACTTCCTGTCCCTGCCGTACTACCCCGTCTGGTCCATGTCCTCGATGGAGACAGCTCGTGCCGAGCGGCGCGGCCGAACAGTGCCGCGCCGCCGCCGGCGCGTTGCGGGTGGAGGCTTGGGTGCCGCCCCCCCAAGGCGCCGCCCAACGGGCGCCGTTCGCCCACGGGTGTTCCCAACTCGCCGCCGCGCGGCACCGGTTGCCGTCGATCCGTTCATACCCTCGGGCAACTCGGGCGTGCCGAGGGCCGTCTCTCTGTACGCTGCGACGCCTCTGTGACGTTCGGGGGCGCGGGGCGTGGTGAGTCGTGTGGGACGCCGATCCGTATATCTACCTGCATGTAGAGTCCTGCGGGTTCGGTGATCACGACCGCCGAATGTGCAGGGGGCAGTCGACCGGCCGGGTGCGGCCGAGGTGGGGGAGGGCCGGTGAGTGGTACGGGTAGGCGGCGCGCGGGTGCCGGAGGCGGGGGGACGCGGCTGACACGGCGGGGCCGGACGGTGAGCTGGCTCGCCGGCGGCGCGGCCCTGCTCGTCCTCGGTGTCGGCGGTGTCGGGGCCTGGGTCTACAAGGACCTCGACAACAACATCACGGGCGCCGACGTCGACGGCAAGCTCGGCGGGAACCGCCCGGTCAATCTGAGCCCGGGTTCGAAGAACATCATGGTGGTCGGCTCGGACAGCCGTGACGGGGCCAACGCGAAGTACGGCAAGGGCCTGACCACCATGCAGTCCGACACGCTCATGGTGCTGCACCTCCCCGCGAACCGGGAGTGGGCCACCGTGGTGTCGTTCCCGCGTGACTCGTGGGTCGAGATAGCGGCGTGCGAGAAGGGCGACGGCAGTACGTCGGGCCCGCACCTGGCGAAGATCAACGAGGCGTTCGCGATCGGCGGCTCCAGCGGTGAGGTCGCCGGCGCGGCCGCCTGCTCGATCAGGACGGTCGAGGCCAACACCGGTCTGCGCATCGACAACTTCATGTCCGTCGACTTCCAGGGCTTCAAGGGCATGGTCGACGCCCTGGACGGCATAGAGGTCTGCCCCGAGCAGGCCATCAAGGACGACAAGGCCCACCTCGACATGGAGGCCGGCTGCCAGACCGTCGACGGCGAGACGGCCCTCGGCTATGTGCGCACCCGCTACGCCGTCGGCGACGGCTCCGACATCGGGCGCATCGGCCGGCAGCAGGAGTTCATGGAGACCCTGGCGGCCAAGGCCAAGTCCCGGCTGACCAGCCCCACTTCGCTCTACGACTTCCTGCAGTCCGCCACCAAGTCGCTCACCACGGACGAGGATCTCGACGGTATCGACCCGCTCTACGACCTCGCCTCCCAGCTCAAGGGCATCCCGAGCGACCGGCTGACCTTCCTGACCGTCCCCAACTACCCCCGTGAGGCCGACGTCCCCGCCGACAAGGCCAACATCGTCTGGCAGTACCCGCAGGCCGCCGACCTGTTCACCTCCCTGGCCAACGACAAGGAGGTCGACAAGAAGAAGCTCCAGGCGCAGGCCAAGAACGACCTGATCTACGCCTCCGCCGTGCGCGTCCAGGTCCTCAACGGCACCGGTGTCTCCGGTCGGGCCGCCGCCGTCGCGGAGAAGCTGCGCGAGGCGGGCTTCACGGTCGTCGGCACGGGCAACGCGCCCGAGAACACCGCCACCACCACGGTCGCCCACCCGGCCGAACTCGCCAAGCAGGCGCGGGTGCTCGCCTCACGGCTGCCCGACGTCAAGGCCGCACGCTCCGCGGACGCGGCGGCGGGAGTGGTGACGCTGGTGGTGGGGTCGGATCTCGATCTGGAGAAGCTGCGGTGACACGGCGGCCATGACACGGTCCGGTGACACGGCGGCCATGACACGGTCGCGGAGACGCGCGGACTCGCCGCGGTCCGGTGGTGGCCGGGCCGCGGCGAGGGCGTGACGAGGGCGTGACGGGGGATCAGCTGCCGGTGAGGGAGACGGCCACGTCCGTGATGTTCAGGGGGAACTTGGACTTGGCGGCGTCGTTCACGAGCGTGGCCTGCCCCGTGAAGAGGTTGAGGGTGTAGAGGGAGGGGGTGCTCGCGCCGGGGGCGGTGAGGCTGGCGAAGGCCAAGTTGTCCACCGTCTTGCCGCCGCTCAGCGTGCTGTAGATGTCCATGCCAGCGTTGATCTGGGCGTCGAGGCCGAGGTTGCCGGTCGCGGCGAGGGTGCCGTTGTTGGCCGGCGACTGGATGACGACCTGGTCGCTGGTCGTGTTGATGTCGAACAGCGTGGTCGCCGTGGTCCCGTCGAGGTCGTTGTTGGTGTAGGCGGCGGCCGACACGCCCTTGGTCGTGCCCTCGATCGGCGGGGTGGTGAGGTTGAGGTCCTGGATGGTCGTGTGGTCATTGAGGTTGTGCCGCAGGTTCTGGCCGTTGTCGCTGATCACGCGCAGCCGGTCGGCCGCCGGGTTGAAGTCGACGCCGAAGTTCGTGCCGTTCAGCGCGTACTGGAGCTGGGACACCTTGGTGACCACGACGTCCTGGGTGCCCGTCGGGATCTTGATCGTGTAGATCCCGCCCTTGTTGCCCACGCCGTACAGCGTGCCGTTCTGCACCCGGAAGTCGATGCCGATGAGCGCCGTGTCGCCGCTGAGGCCGGTGACGGCCCTGACCCAGTTGAGCACGTCCGCCCGGTCGGTCCAGAACGCGGCCATCAGGGTGCCGTCACCGGTGATCCCGTAGGCGCGCAGGCTGGGGGCGGCGGCGGGGGCGGCGGAACCGGTGCCCGGTGTCCCGAGCATGAGTGCGGTCGACGTGACCATGACCGCCATCGCCGCCATGATTCTCTTTCGCGTGCCTGCCTTCATCGGAGTTTCCCTCCCGTTTGGGCGTGCGCCCGTGTCCGGTGTTCGGTCGAGGAATTTCCGTACTCCTGCCCGTACTGACAGCCGGAACCGTTCCGGAGTGGAGCCGGATCGATTGCGGTGTTCTTCCCCCACGGGCGGGTACGCGGCTCTCATTAACGACGCTTTACGACTCCTACACAAGCGGAAGCGATGACGGGAACGACCCGATCCGGGAATTTTGCGCACGGTGACAAAAACCTGGTCGGCCCACTTGCCGCCGTTTTATGCGGAGTGATGAACGCCGTCCGGATCTCGACTGTCGGTCCGTTCGTCCGGAATGACATGCTCGCTTCCATGGGGAGCCTCTTCGCGGAACTGGCCCGTCAGGCGCCGACCAACGCCCGCCGGGAGGTAGAGACGTACACGCGCGAGATCGCGGAGTTCGGGTTCCTGGACAAGGACCCCCGGGCGCGGGCGCAGACGCTGGACCAAGCGGTCTGGCTCCGGCACCGAACCGTCGAACTGGCGCCGGACAACAGGGAGTTGAGCGACAGCGATCTTGAGTACGTCGCGTCCATGGGGGAGCTGCGGGCCGGTGCGGGCATGTCCCTCGACGCGCGGCAGCAGGTGCTGCGGGTGCACACCGCGCTCATGCTGCGCGAGATCAACGAGGCGACCGAGGCCCAGCGCGGCGCCGGCGTGGACGAACTCATGCGGATGATGACGTGGTTCGCCCCGCAGGGCGAGCGCGGCATCGGCGCCTACCGGCAGGGATTCGTCCGTGTACTGCGCCGTCGAATGCCGTACGTCGAACAGATCGCCCTGCTGGCCCGGTCATTGCTGAACGGGGATCCCATAGCGGCGGAACTCGCCGAGGCCGTCGACATGGAACTGCCGGACCGGTACGCGGTGACGGTGTTCCGGCTGCCTGATCCTCCCCCGGTCGACCGCGTCCTGGAAAACGAGATCGAAACACTGGTGAAGAGCCACCGGGCCCCGATCGTATGGGGTGCGCGGGGTGGCGACGGGAGCGGTGAGCTCATCGCGCTCGTCCCCGTGAATTCCGATGCCGCGCGGGCGGAGAATGTGCCACCGCACACTGTTCCCGACCTCCTGCCCGAGCTCGCCCCGGAGCATGTCGCGGACCTCGTACGGGACGTGGCCCAGGCCCTAGGCCGCCCCTGTGCCGTCGGCACCGCGGACGCGCCGCTGCCCGAGCTGTCCGACGCGCTCGACAGAGCGCGTCGGATCAGTGACACCGCCCCGCTGCGGCGGGCCTCCGCGCGTCTGCGGCCGCACACCCTGGCGGACCTCTTCGTCGAACTCTCCGTCGCGGACGTGCCGTTCGTCGACGCATGGCTGCGCGCACTGTCCGACCGGCTGGCCGCCGGCCCGGACCTGCTGGTCACACTCGACATGTACTACCGCAACGACATGCACCGCGGCGCCACGGCGACCGCCCTCAACGTCCACACCCGTACCCTCGACTACCGCCTGCGCCGGGTGCGGGAGCTCACCGGCATGGACCCGGGCTCCACCCGGGGGGTGCGCGCGCTCAGCGCGGCCGTCGCCCGGCGCCAGTCGGGAGCGTGGCGCTGACCACGGACGCGCCCGACCCCGCGGCCGCCGTTCCCGGTGCCGTCGGCGATACGGCAGGCTGGTGCCGTGAGCAACAGTGACTCCCTCTTCATCAAGATCTGCGGTCTGCGGACCGAGCAGGACGTCGACACCGCCGTCGAGGCCAGCGCCGACGCCGTCGGCTTCGTCTTCTCGGCCAGCCCGCGCCGTATCGACGCCGCGACCGCCGCACGGCTGGGCCGCCGCGTGCCGGAGCACGTCCTGACGGTGGGCGTCTTCCGCCAGGAGCCCCTGGACGACGTGCGCTCCCTGGCCGCCGAGTCCGGGATCCGGGCGATCCAGCTGCACGGTCCCGACGACCGCGCCTACTACGACGAGCTGGCGGCCGACGGCCGGACCCTGATCCGCGCCGCCGCGTTCGACGACGCCGTGCCGCGCTGCGGCGAGTTCGGGGAGGACATGCTCCTGCTCGACGCCCCCGTCCCGGGCTCGGGAGTCGCCTGGGACTGGGCGAGCAAGCCGCTGGCGGCCTCCGGGGAGAAATGGCTCCTCGCCGGCGGCCTCACCCCGGAGAACGTGCGCGACGCCGTCGCCGCCACCGACCCGTGGGGCGTCGATGTCTCCAGCGGTGTGGAGCAGCGCCGAGGCGTCAAGGATCACGCTCTGATCAGGGAGTTCATCAAGGCGGCCCGCTCCGCGAGGTGACGGACGGCGGCCAAGGCGCCACATCGACGGCTGTGCGTCACGAGACCGGAGCTGTGAGTGGTGCCGCCCGCCGTTCCCCCGGAAGTGACCCTGGGGTAGGGTCCCCACGTCCCGGCTACCGGCTGAAGGTGGTCCGGTACGGGGAGTGTCGGAGGGGCGGCATGGTGAGGGAAACCCAGTCGGGTGAGGGCGTGTCCGTGGAACGGGACGGGGCGGGGCTGGAGGAGCTGTCTCCCGAACCCCTGCTGACCCGGGACTACGAGACGCGTCCGTCGTTGGTGTACGAGCGGCTGAGGCAGCGGCACGGCGCGGTGGCGCCGGTTGATCTGCTGGGCGTCCCCGCCTGGCTGGTGCTGGGCTACCGCGAGGCGTTGCAGGTGCTCCAGGACGACGCCGGCTGGCCCAAGGGCCTGGAGAACTGGCGGGCCAGGACCGAGGGCCGGGTCCCGGCCGACTGGCCGCTCGGCCCCTCCCTGGAGGTCAACCACGTCCTCATCCAGGGCGGCCCCGGCTACCGCACCCTGCGGACCGCGTGGGACCAGGCGCTCAAGCCCTTCCAGGACCCGCGCAACCCCCAGGCCAGGCGGCTGAAGACGGCCGTCACCGCGTACGCCGACGAGCTGATCACCCTGATGGGCCAGGCGGGCGGCACGGGGCTGGCGGACCTGTCCGCCCAGTTCTCCCGGCCCCTGCCGCTGATGGTGGCCAGCCATCTGCTGGGCTTCCCCGGCTCCCAGGGCGACGACGCCCTGATGGACATGTGGCGGGTGCTGGACGCGGGTCCCGACGCGGGGCCCGCCCTGGACCGGCTGCTCGGCGCGCTGGCGGAACTGGCCGAGCTGAAGCTGAAGACACCGGGGGAGGACTTCCCCTCGTATCTGCTGGCCGCCCACCCCGACCTCTCGCTCGACGAGCTGGCCCGCGAACTCTTCATGCTGCTCGGCATGACCTCCGACCACGTCGGCATCCTCGTCTCCAACACGGTCGTCGAGGTGCTCTCCGGCGAGGACAGCGTGCGGGCCAGCCTCTCCGCCGGCATGGTCCGGGAGGCCATGAACCGGGTCGTCATGCGCAAGCCGCCGCTGGTGAACTTCGTGCCGAGGTTCGCCGCCGAGGACACCGAACTCGGCAACTACACGATCCGCGCGGGCGACCCGGTCTGGGTCTCCTCCGCCGCAGCGCACGCGGACCCACTCTTCGCCGACCATGTGGCCCCCAGCACCACGGTCAGCACCCGGGCGCACCTGTCCTGGGGCGCCGGCCCGCGCCAGTGCCCGGCCCGCGAGCTGGCCTCGACGGTCGCGGCGGTCGGGGTGGGCCGCCTGTTCGAGCGGTTCGCCAACCTGGACCTCGCCCTCCCCGTCGACCAACTGCCCTGGCGTTCCTCGCCCTTCATGCGGGGCCTGCGCTCGCTGCCCGTACGGTACGAACTCGCGCCGACGCCCGAGCGACCGGCGGCGGACGGCGCGGCGGACGGCGCGGCGGCGGAGCCGACGGGGGACAGGGAGACGGGGACGACGGAGACGGTGACGCCGGACGCGTCCGCCCGCCAGCGCTCGTCGCTGTGGCGCTACCTCGCGGGCCTGATCCGCCCCGGCCGCTGACCGCCGCCCCGCGCCCCCGCCGGGCCGAGCCGACCTGCCCCTGACGGCAGGGCACCCGCTGGAGGAGGGCACCCTCGTCGGTCTCAGTCGGCCGTGCCCGTGAGCAGGCGTCGGGGATTGGTGATGCGGAAGGCGTACGCGGTCGGCCCGCCCAGGCCGAAGCCGGGCTGTTGCGGGGGCTCGGCGTAGGGGCGGTCGGAGCCCTGGACGACGGCCTCGACGCCCAGGGCGCGGACCACGGCTTCGACGGCGCTCGGCCCGTAGGAGGACGTCTCCACGAAGACGCCCGGGTCCACTTCGGCGTCACGGCCGTCGCCCCGCGCGGCGAAGCGCTCTCCGTGGAGCGGGGCGAGTCCGGCCAGCAGGGCGAAGCAGACCCGCAGCCGGGGGTGGCGGGGGCGGCCGAAGGCGCGGAAGGCGAACCACGCGGAGTGCATCTGCTGGACGTAGGGGACCATCGCGGGCCACCAGCCGGGCCCCTCGGCGCCGCCGGGTGCGGGACCGGGGTGGACGAACAGGGGCAGGTCGCGCTCTTCGAGGAGGTCGAGGAGCGGGGCGCAGCGGGCGTAACCGACCGCGTCGGCCAGGGCGTTCGCCGGGAGCTGGAGGCCGACGAAGCCCTGGTCCAGGACCTCTGCGGTGGCCTGCGCGTCGACGTCCCGTACGCAGGCCGCGGCCCACGCGCCGAACGGTTCGGGGAGCGCGGCGGATCCCTCGTGGTAGGCGTCGAGCAGGGGGCGTGCCTCGGCCTCCGGCAGCCACTCGACACCGATGGGGGAGGAGAGCGAGACGAGAGCACGGCCCAGGCCGTCGCTGTCGGCGAGTGCGGCGCGGCGGGCGACGTCATGGTCGGCGGGCGGCAGTTCGTAGGGCGGCTCACCGTCGAGGAAGAGGGTCCAGCCGTCCAGGAACGGCGGCTCGCTGCGTGACCTGAGGGCCGTCACCAGCGAGGGGGTCCACAGATGCTGGTGCACGTCGCAGTTGGTCATGACGCTCCTCCCACCCCGAACCGTATCTCCCCGGCACTGTCGTCGTGGCCCTTCGGACAGGAGGCAGAGTCACGGAATACAGGCAAAGCGGACACGGCCGGTGTGCTTTGGTGTGAACGTAACGTGCTGTTCACGTAATTCCATTGACTGTCATTCAGACACCGGCAACTCTGCATGACTATATTCAGTCGGGTAAGGGGCAGTCTTGATCAGATTCGACGCGGTGAGCAAGAAGTATCCCAACGGCACGGCAGCGGTGGACAACCTGTCCCTGGAGCTGGCCGAGGGCGGCATCACAGTGCTGGTCGGTCCTTCCGGCTGCGGCAAGACCACCACCCTGCGCATGATCAACCGCATGGTGGAACCGACCGCCGGCACGGTGAGCCTGCGCGGCCGGGACATCCGCGAGGTCAACGCGCCCGAGCTGCGCCGGGGCATCGGCTATGTGATCCAGCACGCGGGACTGTTCCCGCACCGCACGATCCTGGACAACATAGCCACGGTTCCGCTGCTGCTGGGCTGGAGCCGCAAGAAGGCCCGGGCCCGGGCCGCGGAACTGCTCGAACTCGTGGGCCTGCCAGCCGAGATGGCCAAGCGCTACCCCAACCAGCTCTCCGGCGGGCAGCAGCAGCGCGTGGGCGTGGCCAGGGCGCTGGGCGCCGATCCGCCGGTGCTGCTCATGGACGAGCCGTTCAGCGCGGTCGACCCGATCGTGCGGGCGGAGTTGCAGGCCGAGTTCGTCCGGCTGCAGAAGGAGCTCCACAAGACGATCGTGTTCGTCACCCACGACATCGACGAGGCGATCAGACTCGGTGACAACATCGCCGTGTTCCGCACCGGCGGCAGACTCGCCCAGTTCGACACACCCGAGCGGCTCCTCGGCAGCCCCGCCGACGACTTCGTGGCCGACTTCGTGGGTCAGGACCGGGGTATCCGCCGGCTCTCCTTCGTCGACGCGACCCGACTGCCGCTGCGCGACGGCCCGGTGCTGTCGTCCGCCGCTCCGGTCGCCGAGGCGCGGGCGGCACAGGCGCCCTGGGTGCTCGTCGTGGACGATGCGCGACGACCGCTCGGCTGGGCCGCCACCGCCGACCTCCCGGCGGCCGGCACCCTCGCCGATGCCCCCCTGACCCCCCTCGGGCACACGTTCAGCCTGGCCGGTGACTCCGCGCGGGCCGCCCTCGACTCGGCCCTCCTCTCACCCGCCCGCCTCGCCGTGGCCGTCGACGCGCAGGGCGCGGTCGCCGGAGTCGTGGACGCGCATGAACTCTCCACCGCGGCGACCGTGGCGACCGAGGTGAAGGGAGCGACGGAGGCGGAAGTCCCGGACGTGGACGAGCCCGGCACCGTCGACAAGTCGGCCGCTGTCGACAAGCCGGCCGTCGACAAGTCGGCCGCTGTCGACAAGCCGGCCGTCGACACCCGAGGCGGTGAGGACCGATGACAGGCGACGAACCGCTCGTCAGGTGGCAGTGGATCGTCGATCACACCGGCGAACTCGCCGAGTACACCGGCATCCACCTCAGACTCGGCCTGCTGCCCGTGCTGTTCGGACTGATCGTCTCCGTGCCGCTCGGCATCCTGTGCCACCGCTGGCGCTGGCTCTACCCGCCGGTGCTGACCGTGTCCAACATCCTCTACTCGATCCCGTCGCTCGCCCTGTTCATGATCTTCGTCCGGTACACGGGGCTGACCGAGCAGACCGTGATGATCCCGCTCACGCTCTACACCCTGTCCGTGCTGGTGCCCAACGTCGTCGACGGCCTCGCCTCGGTCCCCGAGCACGTCCGGCTCGCGGCGACCGCCATGGGCTTCGGCACCGTACGCAGAGTCGTCCAGGTCGAGCTGCCGATCGCCGTTCCCGTCGTCATCGCCGGCGTGCGCGTCGCCGCGGTCTCCTCGATCAGCCTCGTCGCCGTGGGACAGCTGATCGGCCAGGGCGGTCTCGGCTACTACATCACCCGCGGCCTCCAACTCGACTTCCCCACCCCGATCGTCACCGCGATCGCCCTGATCATGCTGCTCGCCCTCGCCACCGACGCGTTGCTGGTCCTGGCGCAGCGACTGCTCACCCCGTGGTCCCGGAACAAGGTGGCTTCGGCATGAACGACTTCCTGAACCAGATGCAGCTCGTGGGCGACTGGCTGACCTCCTCGGCGCAGTGGCACGGCGACGACGGCATCCCCCGGCGGCTCATGGAACATCTCACCTACAGCGGACTGTCGTTGCTGTTCGCCGCCCTCATCGGGCTGACGTTCGGACTGCTCGTCGGACACACCGGCCGGGGCGCCTTCGCCGTGGCCAGCGTGGCGAACCTCGCCCGCGCGATCCCCACCTTCGGCCTGCTCGTCCTCGTCGTCACGCTCGCCGGGATCAGCACCGCGCCCGTCCTGGTCGCCCTCGTCGCGCTCGCGGTACCGCCGATCCTCATCAACACCTTCGAGGGCGTACGGGGTGTGGACCCCGCCACCCGGGACGCCGCGCGCGGCGTCGGCATGACCGAGTGGGAGGTCCTCACACGGGTCGAGGTGCCGATGGCGCTGCCTCTGATCCTGCTGGGCCTGCGGGTCGCCGCGATCCAGGTCGTGGCCACCGCGACCGTGGCCGCGTACCCGGGCCTCGGCGGTCTGGGCCGCTACATCGTCGACGGACTCTCCCGCAACGACTACGAGTTGGTCATCGGCGGCTCCACGGTCGTCGTCGTCCTCGCGCTCGTCGTCCAGCTCGTGTTCACCGCGTTGCGACGCGTCGTCGTCTCGCCGGGCCTTCGGGTCTCGGCGTCGAAGTCCTGAAACCAGAGAGGAACATTCCATGCGAGGCATCTACCGAGGCGCCGCGTTCGGCCTCATCACCGCGCTCACGCTGACCGCCTGCGGCGGGGGCGGCGACAGCGACGACAACCCGCTGGCCGAGGGCGGCGACGGCGGTGGCCAGTCGATCGTCGTCGGTTCGGCGAACTTCCCCGAGAACCAGCTGCTCGCCGAGATCTACTCGCAGGCCCTGGAGAGCAAGGGCCTGAAGGTGACCCGCAAGTTCGACATCGGGGCCCGCGAGGTCTACTACGACCAGGTCGTCAAGGGCGGCATCGGCGTCCTCCCCGAGTACAACGGCGCCCTGCTGTCGGTGGCGGTCGACAAGAACAGCACCGCGACCAGCACCGAGGACATCAACGCCGAACTGAGGGAGAAGCTCCCGTCGTCGGTGGAGATCCTCGACTCCGCAACGGCCGAGGACAAGGACTCGGTGGCCGTCACCGCCGAGACCGCCGCCAAGTACAAGCTCAAGACCCTCGCCGACCTCAAGCCCGTCGCGGGCGACCTGACGCTCGGCGCCGGCTCGGAGTTCAAGACCCGTACGCAGGGCGGTGTCGGCCTGGAGAAGGTCTACGGCGTCAAGTTCGGCAAGTTCCAGCCGCTCGACGCGGGTGCCCAGAGCACCCTGGTGAAGCTGCTCAAGGACGACAAGGTGCAGGCCGCCAACCTGTACACCACCGACCCCGCCATCGTCGCGGACAAGCTGGTGGTCCTGGAGGACCCGAAGAAGCTCTTCTCCTCGCAGAACGTCACCCCGCTCGTCTACAAGGCCGCGGTGGACGACAAGGCCAAGGAGGCGCTCAACGCCGTCTCCGCCAAGCTCACCACCGAGGACCTGCTGGAGATGATGAAGAAGCTCGTCAACGACAAGGAGGACGCCGACTCCGTCGCCGAGGAGTGGCTGAGTTCGGCCGGCCTGGTGAAGTGAGCCGCGCCGACGGGATCGGCTGCTTCACCACCGTTCACCCAACCCCGCCCCGCCCGGCATCGCGCACCTCGCCGGGCGGGGGAGGGGACCGAGCACGACGACCGGCTGGAGGACCGGATGACGGATGCCGTCGGCGCGGCCGCGCGGCTTCAGGGGCTCTTCGAAGGACGTCGGCTCACCCCCACCCAGCGCCGCATCGCGGCCTGTCTGATCCGGCGGGCCGCGGACGCGCCCTACCTGTCCAGCGTGGAACTCGCCCGGGCGGCCGGAGTCAGCCAGCCGTCGGTGACCCGCTTCGCGGTCGCCCTCGGCTTCGACAACTACCCGGCCCTGCGCGACCACCTGCGGGCGGTCGCGGCCACCGGGCACGTCTTCGACGGACCGTCGGCCAACCCCTACCAGCGCGCAGTACAGGCCGAGATCGAGAACCTGCGGCACCTGGCGTCCCTGCTCACGGACCCCGAACCCGTCGAACGCGCCGGGCGTCTGCTCGCCGCCTCCCGGCCCCTCCCGGTGCTCGGCCTGCGCGCCTCCGCGGCCCAGGCGCGCGGCTTCGCCTACTTCGCGGCGAAGGTCCACCCCGACGTACGCCTCCTCGACGAGGGCGGTTCCCTGCTCGCCGACCGCGTCGACGCCGCCCGCCGGGCCGGTGCGAGCGCGCTGCTGTGCTTCGCGCTGCCCCGCCACCCGCGTGAACTCCTCGACACGCTCGCCGAGGCCCGCGCGATCGGCCTGACGGTGGTCACCGTCGCCGACGGCACCTTCGCCCCGGTGGCGGCCCACAGCGACGTGCTGCTCCCCGCCGCCGTGGGCACCGGTCTCGTCTTCGACACCGCAGGCGCCCCCCAACTCCTGGGCCAGGTCCTCCTGGAGGCGATGTGCGACGCGCTGCCGGACGCCCAGGCCCACCTGGAGGACTTCGACGCCCAGGCCGCCGCGCGCGGCCTGTTCGTCGACTGAGGGCCCGGCCGCGTCGGCGGACGGGCCCGGCTCACCGGGTGGCGCGGCTCACTCGGTGGAGCGCAACGCCTTCCACACGCGCGGCCGTACGACGCCGTCGGTGGCCAACAGCCCCTTGTCCTGCTGGAAGCTGCGCACCGCGGCCTCCGTGTCGGCGTCGAACTCGCCGGTCACGGCCAGGCCGTAGCCGCGCTTGCTCAGCATGCACTGCGCCTGGAGCACGCGGTCGCCGCTGTCGCCGAGGCGGGTGCGTCCGTTGCCGTAGTAGTACGTGCAGTCCGTGAGCCAGGCCGGGGTCGAGGGCTCGGTGGACGTTTCGGTCGGCTCCTGGGACGGCTCGGCGGGGGCGCTGCTCCCGGGGGCGGGCGCGGGCGCGTCGGTGTGCGGGTCGTCGCCCCTGCCCGCGTTCGTGCTTTTGTCCGAGTCGGAGGGATCGGTGTCGGGGCGCTCGGCATCGCCGTCGGCCGAGGCCCGCTCGTCCTTGCCGGACACCTCCGCGTCGCTCGATCCGCCGTCGGGGGCGGCGTCGGCACCGTTTCGGCCCGAGGGCGCGGACACCGTGACGTCGTCGTCGGGGAGCGCGTCGGCGGACCGTGTCGTCCCCCGCTGCGGCGAGGCGGTCGTGGTGGAGGGGCTCAGCAGGGTCAGGACGACGACACCGGCGGTCGCCGTGCAGACGACCGCTCCGGCGGCCCCGACCAGCACCCGCTTGCGGCGGAGCCGGGAGCGGGGCGGTGCGGGCGGTGGCGGCTGCGCCGAGGCGACGCCCGCGGGACTCGGGGCGGGGCCGGCTGCCGCTGCCCGGCCGGCCCGCGCGGGGCCGGGCTGTTCGAGGGGGAGGCTGCGCAGGGTCTCGTAGGCCCGCTGCCGGGCGATGATCTTGCTGCCCAGGGGTTCGGGCCACGGGGTGTTCTCGTCCCCGCCGCCCCTACCCGTCCCTGCCCCACTCTCGGCTTCGCTCGAGCGGGAGGTGCCCCCATCCAGGGGCTGCGCCCCTGTGACCCCCACGTGCGGGTTCGGTGGGGGCTGGTCGCGCAGTTCCCCGCGCCCCTCGTCGGGCGGCGAGGGCTGCGCCCCGCTGCCCGACGAGGCCGTCTCGATCAGCTGTGCCGGTGTCGGCCGCTGTTCGGGCTCCTTGGCCAGGCAGGCGTCGAGGAGGGCGGCGAGCGGGGCGTCGGCCGCCGCGATCTCGGCGATCACCTTCGGGTTGGGCTCCTCGAACGCCACCCGGTGCATGACGTCGACGCCGGTGCCGTCACCGAACGGCGCGCTGCCGGTCGCCGCGAAGATCAGCGCGCAGGCCAGGGAGAACACGTCCGAGGCCGTGCCGCAGTCGCCCGTGCGCAGATACTCCGGCGACATGTAGGCCGGGGTGCCTACCCGGTTGCCCGTGCCGGTGATCGCGCTCGCGTCGGCGGCCTTCGCGATGCCGAAGTCGATGACGTGCGCGCCCCACGCGGACAGCAGGACGTTGGACGGCTTCAGGTCCCGGTGCACGATCCCGGCGGCGGAGAGGTCGGCGAGCGCCTGCCCCAGCTCCGTCACCAGCCGTCGGACGGCGGCCACGGGCAGCGGACCGTCCTCGTGGACGGCCGCCGCCAGATCGAGTCCCGGCAGGAACTCGGTGGCCATCCACAGCAGTTCGTCCCGGAAACCCGTCCCGGCCAGCCGCGGCATGCGCGGTGTGCGCACGCGGCCGTGGACCGCCGCCTCCCGCTCGAACCGGCGGCGGAACCGCTCGTCCTCCGCGTACTCGGGCCGGATCACCTTCACCGCGACGAGGTCGGGACCGCCGTCGGCGGGACGCGCCAGATAGACGCGCCCCATACCGCCGCTGCCGAGCAGCCCGAGCGACACGTACGGGCCGATCCGGTCCGGGTCGCCGGGACGCAGCGGCAGCGCCCCCGCCTGCCGTAGCGCCGGAGCCCTGTCCGCTGATCCCGGTGGCCCCGGCCGCTGGTCTGACACAACACCCCCGAAATAACTTTTGGCGCACGTCAGTTCGCCCCCTGGAGCTGAGGCTAGCTCAGCGCGGGCCCGCGGTCCGGGTTTCGGTCACTTCCGACCCCTCGGCATCTCAGGAGACCGTGCGTCGCACCTCCGTCGTGCCCGAGCCGACCGGACCGACCCGCGGCACCGTGCCCGTGGGATCGGTGAAGCACCCGACCCGCACGCGGCGCTCTCCGCCGGGCGTGGTGCCCTTCACCCGGTACGCCGGGTCGGCGTGACGGCTCGTGTGGCACTGAGGGTCACTTAAGTCGCGGAGGGCCCGGGGGAGTGGCTGACCATGGGCGCGTCGGGAGGGCGAAATGTTCGAATGGTGTGCAGTCTGGGTCGGGAAGTGACGGGGCTCACATGGCACTGAGTGACACGATTCCTGTGGTGCGACGGCATCATTGCCGGGACCATGGTGTCCTCATGGCAGCTCGAAGGGATCAGGGATGCTCCGCAAGGTACTGGTCGCCAACCGTGGCGAGATCGCGATCCGTGCGTTCCGCGCCGGCTATGAAGTGGGCGCGCGGACGGTCGCCGTCTTCCCGCACGAGGACCGCAACTCGCTGCACCGGCTCAAGGCCGACGAGGCCTACGAGATCGGCGAACCCGGTCACCCTGTGCGCGCGTACCTCTCCGTCGAGGAGATCATGCGCGCCGCCCGGCTGGCGGGCGCCGACGCGGTCTACCCGGGCTACGGGTTCCTGTCCGAGAACCCCGAGCTGGCCCGCGCGTGCGAGGAGGCCGGCATCACCTTCGTCGGCCCCAGCGCGCACATCCTGGAGCTGACCGGCAACAAGGCGCGTGCGGTGGCCGCGGCCCGCGCCGCCGGCGTACCGGTCCTCGGCTCCTCCGAGCCCTCCACCGACGTGGACGAACTGGTGCGCGCCGCCGACGAGATCGGCTTCCCCGTCTTCGTCAAGGCCGTCGCCGGCGGCGGCGGACGCGGTATGCGGCGCGTCGAGGACCCGGCGGCGCTGCGGGAGTCCATCGAGGCGGCGTCCCGCGAGGCGGCCTCCGCCTTCGGCGACCCGACCGTCTTCCTGGAGAAGGCCGTCGTCGAGCCCCGCCACATCGAGGTGCAGATCCTCGCCGACGGCCACGGCGACGTCATCCATCTCTTCGAACGCGACTGTTCGGTGCAGCGCCGCCACCAGAAGGTCATCGAGCTGGCCCCGGCCCCGAACCTCGACCCGGCCCTGCGGATGCGCATCTGTGCCGACGCCGTCCGCTTCGCCCGGGAGATCGGCTACCGCAACGCGGGCACCGTCGAGTTCCTCCTCGACCGCGACGGCAACCACGTCTTCATCGAGATGAACCCCCGCATCCAGGTCGAGCACACGGTCACCGAGGAGGTCACCGACGTCGACCTCGTGCAGTCCCAGCTCCGCATCGCCGCCGGAGCCACCCTCGCCGACCTCGGACTCTCCCAGGAGACCGTCACCCTGCGCGGCGCGGCCCTGCAGTGCCGTATCACCACCGAGGACCCCGCCAACGGCTTCCGCCCGGACACCGGCCGCATCAGCGCCTACCGTTCGCCCGGCGGCTCCGGTGTCCGCCTCGACGGCGGCACCACCCACGCCGGTACGGAGATCAGCGCCCACTTCGACTCCATGCTGGTCAAACTGACCTGCCGGGGCCGGGACTTCAGCACCGCCGTCAACCGGGCCCGGCGCGCGGTCGCCGAGTTCCGCATCCGGGGCGTCGCCACCAACATCCCGTTCCTCCAGGCCGTCCTCGACGACCCGGACTTCCAGGCGGGCCAGGTCACCACCTCGTTCATCGAGCAGCGCCCGCACCTGCTCACCTCCCGGCACTCCGCCGACCGGGGCACCAAGCTGCTCACCTACCTGGCCGACGTGACGGTCAACAAGCCGAACGGCCCGCGCCCCGACCTGATCGACCCGTCCTCCAAGCTGCCGAGGCCCACCACGGCCGAACCCCCGGCCGGCTCCAGGCAGAAGCTCGTCGAACTCGGCCCGGAGGGCTTCGCCCGCTGGCTCCGCGAGTCCCCGACCATCGGCGTCACCGACACCACCTTCCGCGACGCCCACCAGTCGCTGCTCGCCACCCGGGTCCGCACCAAGGACATGCTGGCCGTCGCCCCCGTGGTCGCCCGGACCCTGCCGCAGCTGCTCTCCCTGGAGTGCTGGGGCGGCGCCACCTACGACGTCGCCCTCCGCTTCCTCGCCGAGGACCCCTGGGAGCGCCTGGCCGCCTTCCGGGCCGCAGCGCCCAACATCTGCCTCCAGATGCTGCTGCGCGGTCGGAACACCGTCGGGTACACGCCGTACCCGACCGAGGTGACCGACGCCTTCGTCCAGGAGGCCACCGAGACCGGCATCGACATCTTCCGGATCTTCGACGCGCTCAACGACGTGGGCCAGATGCGGCCCGCCATCGACGCCGTACGCGCCACCGGGACGGCCGTCGCCGAGGTCGCCCTCTGCTACACCTCCGACCTGTCCAACCCCGCCGAGCAGCTCTACACGCTCGACTACTACCTCCGGCTGGCCGAACAGATCGTCGAGGCCGGCGCCCACGTCCTCGCCGTCAAGGACATGGCGGGCCTGCTGCGCGCCCCCGCCGCCACCAAGCTCGTCACCGCGCTGCGCCGCGAGTTCGACCTGCCGGTGCACATCCACACCCACGACACGGCCGGCGGACAGCTCGCCACCTACCTCGCCGCGATCCAGGCCGGCGCCGACGCCGTCGACGGGGCCGTGGCCTCCATGGCGGGCACCACCTCCCAGCCGTCGCTGTCGGCGATCGTCGCCGCGACCGACTACTCCGACCGGCCCACGGGACTGGATCTGCAGGCCGTGGGCGACCTGGAGCCCTACTGGGAGAGCGTCCGCCGCATCTACGCCCCCTTCGAGGCGGGCCTCGCCTCCCCGACCGGGCGCGTCTACGACCACGAGATCCCCGGCGGCCAGCTCTCCAACCTGCGCACCCAGGCCGTCGCCCTCGGTCTCGGCGACCGCTTCGAGGACATCGAGGCCATGTACACGGCCGCCGACCGGATCCTCGGCCACCTGGTGAAGGTCACGCCCTCCTCCAAGGTGGTCGGCGACCTCGCGCTGCACCTCGTCGGCGCCGGAGTGTCACCCGCCGACTTCGAGGCCACGCCCGACCGGTTCGACATCCCCGACTCCGTCATCGGCTTCCTGCGCGGCGAGCTGGGCACCCCGCCCGGCGGCTGGCCCGAGCCGTTCCGCAGCAAGGCACTGCAGGGCCGCGCCGACGCCAAGCCCGTCCAGGACCTGACCGCCGAGGACCGCGCCGGACTGGAGAAGGACCGCCGCGCCACCCTCAACCGGTTGCTCTTCCCCGGCCCGACGCGCGAGTTCGAGAACCACCGCCAGACCTACGGCGACACCAGCGTCCTCGACAGCAAGGACTTCTTCTACGGCCTCGGCCCCGGCAAGGAGTACGCCGTCGACCTGGAGCCCGGTGTGCGGCTGCTCATCGGTCTGGAGGCCGTCGGCGAGGCGGACGAACGCGGTATGCGTACGGTGATGTCGACGCTGAACGGCCAGCTGCGGCCGATCCAGATCCGCGACAAGGCCGCCTCCGCCGACATCCCCGTCACGGAGAAGGCCGACCGCTCCAACCCCGGCCATGTCGCCGCCCCGTTCGCCGGGGTGGTCACCCTCGCGGTCGCCGAGGGCGACGAGGTCGCGGCCGGCGCCACGGTCGCCACCATCGAGGCCATGAAGATGGAGGCCACCATCACGGTCGCGAAGGCCGGCCGGGTCTCCCGCCTCGCCATCAACAAGATCCAGCAGGTGGAGGGCGGCGACCTGCTCGTCGAGATCGCCTGACACCGCACGGTTCAGGCGCGGGGGAAGAACTCCAGCACCGCTGTGCCGCCCCGGAGGGACTTCACGCGGAAGCCGAGGCCGTTGAGGCCGCCGGTGCCGCCCGCGCCGAGCGACGAGCTGAGGACGGTGCCGGCTCCCGAGGACCGGAGCACGACCGTGTCGTCGGTGACCTTTGTGACCCGGAGGTCGCCGACGCCGAACCGGCTGTCGACCTCGATGGACCGTGGCCCGGACACGGTGAGGACGCACCGGCCGTCGAAGCAGGCGTCGGTTCTGGTGCTGGTGCTGGTGCCGGTGTCGGGGGCGGTGCCACGGCCCGTGCCGGTGCCCGTGCTGGTGTCGTCTGTCGTGTCTCGTCCCGCGTCGCGGTCGCGCGGGTCGGCGGGGGCGTACGTCGGGGCAGTCGTCGGCCGTTGTCGTTCCTCCGACCTTGACCCGGCGCCGCCGCCGGAGCCGTCGTCCGGAACGCCGCCCCCGCCGCAGCCGGTGAGCGCCCACGCCAGGGACGCCGCCACCGCGACGCCGAACCGGCCCCTGCCCGTGCCCATACGTCAGCCCTTCAACTCGTACGCCCGTACGCCCCGTTGCTCCCAGTTCACGGGACGTGTCCCTTTATACGGGGTGCGCGGGCCGGACCGGGGCGGCGGCGGCCCGGGGCGGCGGCCCGGGGGGTGAGCCGCCGCTGCGACCTGTTGACGCGGGCCTCATCCCTGCGTGACGCGCGGCCGGGTCACCGTGGCGACGAGCGACGCCGTGAAGGCGTGTTGTGGTGCGGTGAGGAGTTGGCGGGCCGGGCCTTGTTCGACGATTTCCCCCGCGTCCATGACGGCGATGCGATCCGCGACGGAGGCGGTGTCCAGGTCGTGGGTGATCAGGACCAGCGCCGGTCCGGCGGGCGTCGCGCCGGCGTCCCCGGCGGTGTCGAGCAGGCCCGTGAGGACGTCGAGGATGCCGCGTCGGGTGACCGTGTCCAGGCCCGAGGTGATCTCGTCGCAGATCAGGACGCGGGGGTGGGCGAGCAGCGCGCGTGCCAGGGCGGCGCGCTGGAGTTCGCCGCCGGAGAGCTGGGTGGGGAGGCGCCGGGCGAGTTCCGGTAGGAGGCCCAGGCGGGTCAGGGTCGCCTGCGCCTCGGTCTCGGCGGTGACCGTGTCGACTCCGCGCAGCCGGACCGCCGTGCGGGCGACCTGCGGCACGACCGGGCGGTGTTCGTCGAACGCGGCGCGGGCGTCCTGGAAGACGTACTGCACGGCCGCCAACTGCCCCCGGGTGCGGTCGCGCAGGCTGCGGGGCAGCGGTGTGCCGTCGAGGAGGACCTCGCCTTCGTGGTCGCGGTGGAGTCCGGCGAGGCAGCGGGCCAGCGTGGTCTTGCCGCTGCCCGAACGGCCGACGACGGCCAGCAATTCCCCGGCCCGCAGGTCGAGTTCGGGAGCGCGCACGGTCACCGTGGCGCCGCGTGAGCCGTCGCGGTGGCGGGCGACGAGATCACGCACGCGCAGGACGGGGCGCTCGCCGGGCGCGGCCGCCGCCGTGCGGGCGGGGAGCGGGGTCCGAGCGGCCAGGAGTCGGCGCGTCCATTCGTGGCGGGGTGCCGACCACACGTGCTGGGTCGGGCCGGACTCCACGACCCGTCCCGCTCGCATGACATGGACCTCGTCGGCGAGCGAGCGGACGACGTCGAGGTCGTGGCTGAGCAGCACGACGGCGATGCCACGCGCCGCGAGCGTCGCCAGTTGCTCGACGACGAGGCCCTTGGTCAGGGCGTCCTGGCCGGTGGTCGGCTCGTCGGCGACGATGATCCGGGCACCGAGCAGGAGGGCCTGGGCGAGCACGACGCGCTGCTGCTGACCGCCGGAGAGCTGGTGCGGGTGGCGGCGCAACAAGCTCTCGGCGTCCGGGAGCCGGGCGTCGGCCAGGGCTTGGAGCACCTGGGCCCGAGCGGCTTCCCGACGCAGACCGCGTGGCAGATGGCGTACCCGGGGGCGGGCGATGTCGGTCAGGAGGGCGCTGATCCGGCGGGCGGGGTTGAGGACGGCGGCCGGATGCTGGGGCACGTATCCGACGAGGCCCTCGGCCCCGCCGGTCCCTTCGGCTCCAGCGAGCGCTTCGGCTCCACCGAGCCCCGCGGCCGCCCGTCGGACCTCGCCGGTGACGCGCGCGCCCATAGGGAACTCGCCGAGCAGCGCCAGCCCGGTGGTCGTCTTCCCGCTGCCCGAGGCACCCACCAGCGCGGTGACCCTGCCGGGCGGCACCCGCAGGCTCACCCCGTCGACGATCGCCCGCCCGCCCACCTCGACCCGGAGCTCCGTGAGCTCGGCCAGGGGAGTCGGCACGGCCGCGCCGCTCCCGTCGTCGTACCGCTTCACGAACGTCGTTCCTTCCGTACCTGTCGCCGACCGAAGCGGCCGAGGTCACCGTGGTCGGCGGGCCTCTCCAACGCCGCGTCGAAGAGGAGGTTCGTGCCCGTGGTGAGGGCGACGATCAGCAGCGCGGGAACGACCACGGCCCACGGCTGCACGAACAGGCCCGTGCGGTTGCGGTCGACCATCACCGCCCAGTCGGCGGCGTCCGGGGTCACCCCGACGCCCAGGAAGGCGGCCGTGGCGACCAGGTACAGCACCCCGGTCAGCCGGGTGCCGGCGTCGGCGCCGAGGGTGCGCAGGATCGTCCGGCCGACGTAGCCGACGGCTGTGCGCCACCAGCTCTCGCCCTGGAGCCGCAGCGCCTCGACGACCGGGCGGGCCGCGGCCTCCGTGGCGGCGGCGCGCACCAGGCGGGCCGCGTCGGGCACGTTCACCAGCGCGACGAGCAGCGCGAGGCCGACGGCGCCCGGGGTGAGGACGGTGGCGACCAGCAGGATCAGCAGCAGCGACGGGACGGCGATCAGGATGTCCAGCGGACGCATCAGCAGTTCTTCCAGCCAACGCCGGTGCGTCAGCGCGGCGACGAGACCGACCGGCAGGGCGACGAGATAGGCCAGTGCTCCGGCGCCGAGTGCGGTGAGCACGACCGGCCGGCCGCCGTGCAGCACCTGCTGCCACACGTCCCGGCCCACGAAGTCCGTGCCGAGCCAGTGCCCGTCGCCGAGGGTGAAGGACGCGGCCCGTGCGGTCGGCTCCCCCGCGAACACCGGTCCCAGCAGGGCGAGGACGAGGGGGACGGCGATGACCGTGACGCCGAGCGCGAAGCGGCCCGTGGGTCGGCCGCGCCCGGTGCGCGGGGCGGCGCTCGTGCCGGCCCTGTCGAGGTCCGTGCCCGTCGTCATGCCGCCACCCCCGCCCGGGGCGCCAGCCGACGGGCGACCACGTCCGCGCCCAGGTTGAGTACGACGGTCAGGACGCCGAAGACCACGGCGAGGCCCTGGACGACGGGGACGTCGCGTTCGGCGACGGCGTTGAGCAGGACGGTGCCGAGTCCGGGGATCACGTAGAGGGCCTCCACGACGATGACACCGCACAGCAGCCAGTCGACGGTGCGGGCGAGTTGCTGGGCGGCGGGAGCGAGGGCGTTCGGGAGGGCGTGGGCGTAGCGGACGCGGGCGCCGGGGACGCCGTACCGGCGGGCGTGGGCGACGTACGGGGAGGCGAGGGCGTCGACCATGCCGGCCCGGACCAGCCGGACGAGGGAGCAGACGGGCCGGGAGAGCAGGACGAGAACGGGCAGGACGAGGGCGGCCGGGTGGGCGAGGAGATCGGTGCCGTAGCCGACGGCGGTCGGCGGCAGCCAGCCCAGCTTCAGCGCGAACACGGTCACCAGCAGCACCCCGAGGGCGAACTCGGGGATCGCGTACACGGCGAGCGTCAGGGAGCTGACCAGGCGGTCGACCCAGCCGCCCTCGTGGCGGGCGGCCAGTACGCCGAGGCCGAAGCCGATCGGGACGAGCAGCGCCACGGTGAGCGTGGCGAGCAGCAGCGTCGGCCCGAAGCCGTCGGCGATGTACTGGGTGACCGGGCGGCCGGAGGTCAGCGAGGTGCCGAAGTCGCCGTGCAGCAGCCCCGTGGCCCAGTCGGCCAGCCGTTCGTGCGCCGGCCGGTCGAGGTGCATCGCCTCGCGGATGGCGGCGATGCGCGCCGGGTCGGGCTGGTCGCCGGCCAGCGCGACCGCCGCGTCGCCCGGTAGCGCCTCCGTGAGCGCGAAGACCAGCAGCACGACGGCCACGGTCTGCGCGACACCGAGGAGCAGCCGCCGGGCGACGAAGGAGCGTAGCGCTGCGCGGGGGGTGCCGGGCGGGGTTGTCCTGGGGGTGCGGCGCCGTGGTGGCTGGTCGCGCGGTTCCCCGCGCCCCTTCGGGGCGCGGGTGAACGTCGGTGTCACGCGAGCCACACCTTGTCGAAGCGTGCCCAGTCGAGGGTGTTGGCGGGGGCCTTGGTCTCCACTCCCTTCACCGTCTTGGCCGTTCCGAGGATCCAGTCGGCGAACCCCCAGATCAGGAAGCCGCCCTCGGCGTACAGCCGGCGCTGCATCCGCTCGTAGACGGCGGTCCGCTCCGTCTTGTCCCGTGTCGACTGGGCCTGCTGGTACAGGGCGTCGAAGTCCTTGTGGTGCCACTTGGTGGCGTTGGTGGTGGAGTCGGTGAGCAGCCGCTGCGAGATGTGGGCCTCGATGGGCATGGCACCGGACCGGTAGCAGGCGAGGGTGCCGGAGTCGAGGATGTCGCTCCAGTACGAGTCCTTGCTGCCCATCCGCACGTCGATGGTGACGCCCGCCTTGGCGGCCTGGTCCTTGAAGATGCTGGCCGCCTCCGTGAACCCCGCGGCCACGGCCGAGGTGTCGAGGGTGACCTTCAGCTTCTCCGCACCCGCCTGCTTCAGCAGGGCGCGGGCCCGGTCGAGGTCCTGCTCGCGCTGCGGGAGATCGGCGGCGTAGTACTCGTAGCCCTTGCCGAACAGGTCGTTGCCGACGACGCCCGCGCCGGACAGGGCCCCGTCGACGAGTTCCTGCCGGTCGGCGATCAGGAAGAACGCCTCCCGGACGCGCTTGTCGTCGAAGGGCGCCCGGTCGGTCTTCATGCAGAACGCCTGCATGGCACTGTTACGCAACCGGACGATCTCGATCTGCCCCTTGCCCTCGTGGGCGCGGGCGGTGGTGGGGTTGAGCTCGTGGGCGTACTCGACCTGCCCGCCGAGGAGCGCGTTGACCCGGGCCGACTCCTCGTTGGCGACGACGAACTCGAGCTCGTCGAGGTGTGGTGCGCCCTCCCAGTAGGCGTCGTAGCGGCGGAAGACGGCCGAGCGGCCGGGGGAGAAGGACACGAAGCGGAAGGGGCCGGAGCCGATCGGCTTCCGGTCGAAGTCGCCGGCGTCCTTCCCGGCGTTCTCGGGCACGATGTACGCGCCGAACGCGGCCAGCACGTTGGGGAATTCGGCGGTCGGCCGCTTCAGCACGAACTCGACGGACCGCTCACCGGTGGCCCGGCTCGCGTCGAGGTCGATGGGTTCCAGGGACGCCTTCGCACGGAACGCCTTCTCGGGGTCGGCGATCCGGCGGTAGCTGTAGAGGACGTCCTTGGCGGTGACCGGGCTGCCGTCGTGGAAGGTGGCCTCGCGCAGGGTGACCTGCCAGCGGTCCAGGGTCTTGTTCGACTCCCACTTGGCGGCCAGGCGCGGCCGCGCGGACAGGTCGGCCCCGTAGTCGGCGAGCTTGTCGTAGAGGGCCTTGGCGCGGGCGACGTCGGCGAACAGGTTGGCCAGGTGCGGGTCGAGGGTCTCACTGGCACCGCCGCCCGCGAACGCGGCCCGCAGCCGTCCGCCCCGCTTGGGGGTGCCGCCGTCGCCCTTCGTCCCGGAGTCGGTGTCGGTGCCGCCCGCGCCGCACGCGGTCAGGGCGAGCGCGCCGAGTGTGGCGGCGCCCGTGGCGGCGAGGAATCCGCGTCGGCGCAGACCGGGGAAACGTTCGTCGTGCATGAGGGTTCCTTGGGTGTCGAGAGGAGGAGGGAACGAGGGGGGACCAGGGGTGGGGCGAGGGGGATCAGGGGTGGGGCGGAGGGGGGATCAGGAGGTGGGGGCGAGGCGCGCGACGACGTGCAGACGGTCCGCGTCGGCGGTCTGGCCCGGCAACCGGCCTTCCCGCCAGGGCGGTTCGGAGCGCGGCCCCGGCCCGTCGTGCAGTTCGAGCACGTCGAAACCGTGCGCGGTCAGCAGGTGGCGCAGCTCCTGCGGGAACAACAACCGCCAGGCGGACCGCTGTTCGACGGGTGCCGCGCCGTCGTCCGAGATCCAGACGCGGGTACGGCGCAGGAGTTGGGCGGTGCGGTCCACGGTGAGGGTGGTGGTGGACCGGTAGGCGGTGCCCCGCCAGGTGAAGGAGGCGACCGCCGGGGCGTCGAGCAGGTCGGTACGGCCCAGGAAGTAGGCGCCGTTGCGCATCTCGGCGACCAGCAGCCCGCCGGGCGCCAGAGCCCGGCGGCAGGAGGAGAGGAAGCCGTCGAGCTGGGCGTTGGTGTGGCAGTACAGCGGGGAGCTGTCCAGGCACACGACCGCGTCGAAGGCCGCCCGGCCCAGGTCGAAGCCGTGCAGATCGGCCCGTACGTACGCCGGACCGGGATACCGGGCGCGGGCGTGGGCCAGCATCGCCTCGGAGAGGTCGGCGCCGGTCACCGTACGGCCGACGTCGTGCAGGTGGGCGGCGTCGCGTCCGGTGCCGCAGCCCATGTCCAGGACCCGTGGTCCGGCCCCGTGGCGGCGCAGGCAGTCCTCGGCCCAGCGCCCGGCCAGCCGCTCCGGATCGGGGAAGCGGGCCTCGTACAGCTCCGGGTTGTCGGTGAGGAGGTTGGCGTTCGTCATGCGTTGCTCCTCTCTCCGGCCGTGGCGGGGAGGACGGCTTCGGGGTTCGCGGGCAGCGCCCCCAGCCGGTGCAGCCAGCCGACACCGGCCGCCGACACCAGACCGAACAGGGCACAGCACACCCACGGCAGCCAGGTGTGTCCGCCGCTCTCCCCGGCGTCCATGGCCCACCCGACGACGGTGTTGCCGACGGCGGCCGCGACGCCGGAGACGACGTAGAAGATCCCGAAGTACGTGCCGGTCAGCTCCGGGCGGCCGAAACGGGGGATCAGCTCCATCACGAACGGCGAGGCCACCATGAGACCGAGGTAGAGGAGCAGCGCGCCGAGGAGGACGGGTACCGCTCCCGTCCAACCAGAGGTGCCGAGCACGGCGCCCAGGGCCGGCGGCAGGAACGCCAGACCGGTCACGGCGAGCCCCACACTGATCCAACGGGCCCTGGCGCCACGTGACTTGAGCGCCTTGGTGATGCGCAGCTGGAGCGCGAGGTTGGCGAGCGTGCCGACGAGGAAGACGAGCCCCGCTGCCCCGTCCCAGCCGGTGGCCTCCCGGGCCCCGGCCGGCAGCAGCAGATACAGCTGGTTCTCCAGGGTGAACATGCCGACCATGGCGAGCGCGAAGGCCAGGAACGCCCGGTTGCCGAGCACCTCCCGCCAGTCCCCGAGGACACCGCCGCCGCTCGGCTCGACCTTCCGCGCCGGCAGGACGAGTGCCTGGGCGACGGTGAGGACGGCGAAGATCCCGGCGGCGGTGAGCGCCGACGTACGGAAGTCCACCAGCAGCAGGACGCTGCCCAGCAGGGGACCGATCAGCGCACCCGTCGTCGCGAAGACGTTGAACAGCGCGAACGCCTCCGCCTTGCGCTCCCCGGCCTCCTGCGCCAGGTACGCCCGCACCGCCGGGTTGAACAGCGCCCCGGCGAGCCCGCTGAGCACCGACGCGGCCAGCAGCACCGCCAGTCCGTCGCCGAGCGCGAACAGCCCGAACCCGACGGTCCGCAGGGCGCACCCGGCGATGATGACGCCCCGCGCGCCGAGCCGGTCCGAGGCGGAGCCGCCGATGATGAACAGGCCCTGCTGGCTGAGGTTGCGCACCCCCAGGACGACGCCGACGACGGCCGCCGACATGCCCAGGTTCTCGGTGAGATGCGTGGCGAGGTAGGGGATCAGCAGATAGAACCCGATGTTGACGCCCAGCTGGTTGACCAGGAGCAGGCGGACCGCGAACGGGAAACGGCGTATCTCATGCCACGTCCGCACGGCGTGCCTCCCCCGTCCCGTCGGCCGCGCGCGGCCGAACTCCCAGTCCGGGCGCGTCCGTCGTCCGTACGACCCCGTCGGTGCCGCCGATGCCGGTCCACGGGTCGTCGGCGAGCAGGAGGTGCCCGTCGAGGTCCACCCAGCGGGCGCGGTCGGCGAGGTGGACGGCCGGGGCGAGACCGAGACTGCTGGCGGTGAGACAGCCGAGCATCAGCTCCGTCCCGCTGCCCTCGATCAGCGCGGCGATCCGCAACGCCGCGTGGACACCGCCGCACTTGGCGAGCTTGACGTTGACCCCGTGCACCCGGCCCGCCAGCCGCCGGACGTCCTCCAGCCCCACGGCGTCCTCGTCGGCGACGACCGGCAGCGGAGAGCGCTCGGCCAGGGCGGCCAGCGCGTCCGGGTCGCCCGGGGCGACGGGCTGCTCGACCGCCTCCACGCCCAGCTCCGCGAAGCGCGGCAGCAGCGCCTCCGCCTGAGCCGCCGTCCAGGCGCCGTTGGGGTCGAGGAGGAGCCGGACCCCGGGGGCGGCGTCGCGGACCACCCGGACGCGTTCGACGTCGCTCTCGGGGTCGGGCTCCCCGGCCTTGACCTTGACGACCTCGAAGCCGCACGCGGCGAGGCGGCGCGCCTCGGCCGCGGCCCGGGCCGGCGAGGTGATGCCGATGGTCCGGGCGGTCGCGGCCGCCGGCGCGCTCGACGCGCCCAGCAGGCGGTGCACCGGTGCGCCGGCCCGCTTGCCGACGAGATCGAGGAGCGCGGCGCCGACGGCGGCGGTCACGGCCGGCGGAGTCTCCGGAGCACCGGCGGTTTCGCCGTCCCGGAGGGCCTCCAGCGCGCTCTCCGGATCGGGGAACCGGCGCAGGTCCGAGGCGGCGTCCGTGAGGAGCCGGCCCAGGGTGTCGGCGTCGAGGCCGTAGTAGACGCTGGTGACGGCCTCACCGTGGCCCTGGACACCGTCGTCGTCCTGGACGGTGAGCCACACCGCGTCACGCGCGGCCATGGTGGAGCGGGAGATGCGCAACGGCTCGGCGAGTGCGAGGCGTACGGTGCGCTGGGTGACCTTCACAGTCTCTCTTCCGAAGCGGGGACCTTGAGCGGGTCGGCGACCCTGCCGCACCGCACCCAGCCGACGGCCTCGGCCGCGCCGGGATGGGGGATCTCCACGGGCCGGGCGGCGGCGGAGGCCGGGTCGAGGCCGTGGGCGGCGGCGAAGTCGTCGTCGAAGACGCTGCCGAGGTAGCGGTGCGGGCCGTCCGGGAAGACGGTGGCGACGACGGCGCCCGGGTGGACGCGGGCCGCCCAGGCGGCGACGAGCGCGACCGCGCCGGTGCTCCAGCCGCCGCTGACGAAGCTGCCCCGGGCGAGACGTCGACAACTGTCGACGGCCTCCGCCGGGCCGACCCAGTGCACCTCGTCGAAGGCGTCGTAGGCGACGTTGCGCGGATGGATGCTGCTGCCGAGGCCGCGCATCAGTCTCGGCCGGGCCGGCTGGCCGAAGATCGTCGAACCGGTGGAGTCGACGCCGATGAGGCGCAGCGCGGGCCAGTGCCGGCGCAGCGGACCGATGATGCCGGCGCTGTGGCCGCCGGTGCCGACACTGCACACCAGGACGTCCAAGTGATCCAGCTGCACGGCGAGTTCGGCGGCCAGTGAGGCGTAACCGGCGGTGTTGTCGGGGTTGGTGTACTGGTCGGGCCAGTACGCCCCCGGCAGTACGGCGAGCAGCTCCCGCAGCCGCGCGAGGCGTGCCGCCTGCCAGCCGCCGCGAGCCGCGGGACGGTCCACCAGCTCCAGCCGGACGCCGTGCGAGCGCAGCAACTGCCGCATGGACGGCTCCAGTTCGCTGTCGCCGACCAGTACGATCGGATGGCCGAGGGCCTGCCCGGCGAAGGCGAGCCCGATGCCGAGCGTGCCGGACGTGGACTCCACCACCGGTGCGCCGGGCCGCAGTTCACCGCGGTCCCGGGCGCCCAGCAGCATGGACACGGCGGCCCGCGCCTTCATCCCGCCCGCCGCGAGCCCTTCGAGCTTTGCCCAGAATCCCGGGTGCGGGCCGGGCAGATCCGCGGTGATACGCGCCAGCGGGGTCCGTCCGACGAGGGACAGCAGCTCCGGCCGGGCGACGGGGCGCAGGACGGTCGAGGAGGTCACCGGCCGCCTCCCGGTCCGCGGTCGGCCTCGTCCAGACGATAGCGGTGCAGTGTGCCCGCGCCCGCGTCCAGCCAGAAGAAGGGGTACGGCTCCGCGCACACCGCGCTCACCCCGTGCCCGAGGAACCGCGGCAGCACCGCGCTGCCCGTCTGCGCGAACATCACCAGCTGCTTGTCGTGCGCCAGGGCGTGGCGCCGCAACGGCTCGAAGGTGCCGTTGCTCAGCGTCATCCCGGAGACCAGCAGCGCGTCACAGCGTCCGGCCGCGCCGAGCGCGTCGGCGACGACCTCCTCGCCCCACTCCGTGACCCCGCCCTTCAGATCACACGGCACATAGCGGAGCCCGCGTGAACGCAGTGCCTCCAGAAGGGAGTTGACGACCCCGACCACGAGCACGGTCGCGCCCGGCGGCAGGTCGAGCAGCTCGACGACGGCCCCCGCCCGCGCCCGGGACTTCTCCAGCGACGTACCGGCCGGGAGGGGGAACGGCCGTGCCCCGTTCTCGGGGACGTGCGGGCGGACATGCATCAGATACGCGTCCAGCGCGGCCACCCGCACCGGAGGCAGCGGATGGTCCAGGAGCCGGGCGACATCGGCGCCGACACAGTCGTCGATCGCCGCGTCCGGCAGGGCCCCGGGCTCGACCGCGCAGGACCCCACGGCCCCGGCGAGACGCAGACTGAGCACCTCGTTGCGGTAGCCGGTGCCCCGCCCGTCGTGCCGGACGGCCTGCCGGGTCACGAAGGCGACCGCGACGCGCAGCGTCCCCGGGTCCGGGCCGAGCCGACCCGCCCGTGCCCGCTCCAGCAGTTCTTCGTACGTGACCGTCCCGGCCACCGGCGCGACGGTGCTCACCGGATCACCAGCCCGGCGCGCAGCTCGCCCAGCAGCGCCTCGACCCGCCCGCGTGCGCCCGGCCCGTCCGGGTCGCACGCCATGACGTGGCCGAGGTACTCGTTGTTGCTGCCGGCCGCCTTGACCTGCCGGCCCGGCTCGGCGAGCTGGACCTCCAACACGTGCTCGGCGCTGGCGAGTTCACCCCCGTCCAGGGCTTCGAGGGTGCCCGAGGTCTCCGGTACCAGGAAGCCGACGGCCGCGCTGCGCAGGCCGGTCTCCCGCCGTCGCAGGTCGGGTTCGCGGCCGAGGGCTACCTCCACGGCGGCCGCGGCGAGGTCGATGCCGGTGACATGGCGGACCAGCTCGGTGATGCGGTTCCCGGCGGGCCGGGGGTTCACCTCGACCACCCGCGGACCGGCCGGGGTCAGCTTGATCTCGGTGTGGGCGACGACGCCGTCGGTCAGTCCGAGCGCCTTGAGCGCCCCCAGCGCGGTCTGCTCGGCCGCCTCGGTGTCGGCGCCCGTCAGCGCGGCGGGGAACATGTGCCCGGTCTCGATGAACGCGGGCGCCCCGCCGATGCTCTTGTCGGTGACACCCACGACGTGCACCGCTCCCGCGTGGGACACGGTCTCGACGCTCACCTCCGGACCGGTCAGCAACTCTTCGAGGAGGACGGCGGGCACCCGCCGCTGCCCGCGCGCGTTCAGCGGGAAGTCGGCCAACGACCTTACGGCAGCGGCGAGTTCGGTCTCGTCGTCCACTCTGCGCACATACATGCCCGCGCACAGGTCGACGGGTTTGACGACCAGCGGATAGCCGATCTCCCGGGCCGCGCGGGCGATGTCGGCCCACTCCTCGTGGAGGGCGAAGCGGGGGCCCGGCACACCGGCGTCGGCGAGGACCCGGCGGGTGGCGTCCTTGCGGCAGGCGTCCGCCACGGCCTGCGGGCCCGGCCCGGGGAGCCCGAGGTGCCCGGCGATCCGGGCCACCGTCGGCAGGTAGTAGTCGCAGGACGAGATGACCCCGTCGAAGCCGAACACCGAGTGCAGGCGTTCCGTCTCCGGCAGCAGGGTGTCGAGGTCGTTGGTGTCGGCCGTGACCACGTTCCGCGCGCCCAGCAGCGGATGGGCCGTGCCCTCGGGGGCCGAGCGCAGGTAGTGGTGCAGGTCCCGGGTGAGGAACGTGAACTCGTGCCCGCCCTCCCGGATGGCCCGTGGGAGCAGCCTGCTCATCGATCCGACCCAGCTCTCGACGACCAACAGATGAGCCACAGCTCCCCTTTTCGTGCGGTGCGTTCAGGCGTCAGGGCAGCCCGACGGCACCTCGACGAGGAGGCGCCCGGCTTGACATGAGCACCTTATCGATAATCGTTTTCATTGTCATGAGGGAGGGGGAGGGGAAACGGAGGGAGATGGAAGAGGAGGTGGAGAAGGTGCGGGACCGCCCCGGCCTAGCCGATCTGGACCACGCGGGCCCAGTCGGGCGGGTTGTCCGGCACGTAGTCGGGATCGTCCTCGTCGTACCCGCTGTGCGCGTCGTGACGGGGGAAGAGGCCGACCACCGTCCGGCACGGCGGCCGGGAGTCGGGCCAGGGCGTCTGGCCGTCGGTGAGGACCACGACGACATCGGGCTTGGGGTGGCTGCGGAGCGCCTTGGCGAACCCCGCCCGCAGGTTCGTCCCGCCGCCGCCCAGCAGCGGGATGCCCTCCGCCCGGCACAGCGGGTGGGCGATCCGGGCCGCCGCGTCGCACGGGACGACGGTGACGAGGTCACGGCGGCCGCCCACCGCCCGGGAGATCGCGGCGACCTCCAGCAGCGCGCTGCCCAGTTCCGCGTCGCTGACCGACCCCGAGGTGTCGATGATCACCGAGACATGGGGCGGACGGCGCCGCAGGCTCGGCAGCACCGTGCCCGGCACACCGGCGGAGCGCCGCGACGGCCGGCCGTAGCTGTAGTCCTCCCCGGTGCCCGGCGCGGAGGCCGCGGAGCGGACCGCCGCACCCAGCAACGCCCGCCACGGCTGCGGCGGATGGAACGCCTCCTCCGCCCAGCGCCGCCACCCCTCGGGCGCGGAGCCCGGACGGCCCTTGATGCCCTGGGCCACCCGGAAGCGGACCGCGTCCCGTTCCTGCGGGGTCAGGCCGTGCGCCCCGTCCGGGCCCAGCTCCCACTCCCGCTCCAGGCCGTCGGCGCCGCTGCCACAGTCCAGCCACGCCAACTCCAGGGTCGCGGCACCGAGTTGGAACTGGCGCAGATAGTCCTCCATCAACTGTCCCGTGGGCAGCTTCAGGAACCCCGGTTCGACGACGCCCTCGGGCTTGACCAGTCCGTCGCCGAAGATGTCGTCGTTGATCTCGCAGTCGGCGGCGATGTTCATCCGCAGCCGCTCCCCGGGGCCGGTCAGTTCACGTTCCCTGGCGACCCGGTCGCTGCGCCCGTGGTGGTCCCGCAGCAGATGGGACACCTCGTGCACCCACACCCCGGCCAACTCCTCCACCGGCGTGCGGTCCACGAAGCCGGGGGAGACGTAGCACCTCCAGTGCCGGTCCACGGCCATCGTGGGCACCCGCCGGGACTCGACGGTGTGCAGCGCGAACAGGGCCGTCGCCAGATAGGGCCGGGCCCGTGCCGCCTGGAGCCGGGCGGTGAAGAGCTTGTCGAGGTCGAGGGTGCCCTCGCCGGTGTCGTGCCCGGTGGCCGTGCTCATCGGCGTACCTTCGTCGCCGCCTTCGCACGGGCAGCCGCCTCGTCCGCCCGCCGGGAGAGGGTGACCACTCCGGCGAGGTTCTCGATCGCCGTCGGAACGTCCCAGTCGTCGCGGCGCAGCGAGGCGAGGGTGGTGGCGGGGACGACCACCAGATCCGGCGCCCCCGTCTCCAGCGCCCGGACCAGCAGCGCCCATGCCGCGTCCCAGCGTGCCTTGTCCGGCCGCGACCGGACCGCCGCCACCACCCCGTCGAGCACCGCCTGCCGCAGATCCCCCCGTCGGGGCAGTTCCTCCGCCGTCGGGTCGGCGAGCAGCACCTCGGGGTCGGGGAGGTCCAGCCGGTCCAGTCCGGCCAGCAGCTCCAGCCCCGGTCCGTCGCCCACGGTGCCCCTGACCAGGAGGGACAGCACGTCGCGCGAGACACCGGAGGCGGTCGCGAACGCGATCAGCCGCAGCGTCATCTCCCAGCTCCGCGGCGACGGCCACGGCCCACCGCGCCGGCTCTCGCTGTTGGGCAGTTGATGCACGAGCTTGGGGCGCGCGGCCAGCAGCGTGCACACCGCGCGCCGCGCGAAGTCCACCGCCTCCGCCAGCCGCTCCGGTGCCAGCCGCGGCAGGGTGGCCCGGGGCCAGGTTCCCCCCAGCCCTCGTACGACGACCTCGTGGTCGTGCGTCCACTGCAGGTGGACGAACCGGTTGGCCAGCGGCGGGCTCAGCTCCCAGCCGTCGGCCGCCGAGGACCTGGGGTTGGCGGCGGCCACGATCCTTACGTCCGGCGGCAGTTGGAGCGTGCCGATCCGGCGCTCCAGCACCAGCCGCAGCAGCGCGGCCTGGACGGCGGGCGGCGCCGTCGACAGCTCGTCCAGGAACAGCAGCCCCCGGCCGACGCGTACCAGGCGCACCGCCCAGTCCGGCGGAGCCATGGGGACACCCTGCTCGGCCGGGTCGTCCCCGACGATCGGCAGGCCCGAGAAGTCGGACGGCTCGTGCACGCTGGCGATCACGGTCGTCAGCGGAAGGCCGAGGGAGGCCGCGAGCTGGGTCAGCGCCGCGGTCTTGCCGATGCCCGGCTCACCCCACAGCAGGACGGGCAGGTCCGCGGCGACGGCCAGGGTCAGCGCCTCCAGCTGGATGTCGGGGCGCGGTTCGGTGGACGTGGTGCGCAACATGCTCAACAGGTCGGCGGCCACGTCGAGTTGGGAGAGCGGGTCGGCGTCGGAGGGCAGGGCGAACGGAGTGCGTGTGGGCATGTGGGATCACCTTGGGGTGTAGAGGGCTGAAGCCGAACGCGCGCGGTCGCAGGCGCGCGAGGGGTGTGGTCGGAAGCGTGTGAGGTGGCTGATCAGAGCGTGCGAGATGCGTGTTCAGAGCTCGGAGGCGTCCGAGGCGGATGTCGGAGGCGCGCGGGATGTGTGGTCCGAGGCGTGCGAGGCGGACGGTCAGAGGCGTGTGAGATGTGTGGTCGGAGGCGTGCGAGGTGGATGGTCAGAAGAAGGTCGCCACGCGGGGGCGGCGCCGGCGGGACGGCCGACGGCCGACGTGGGAGCGGACCCGGCCGGGGAGCGGTTCGGCGAGACCGGCCCGGTACAGGCCGTAGGCGATCCGCCGACGCGCCGCGGACTCCAGTTCCTCCCGCAGCGGGCCGTCGCGCAGGACCGCCTCGGGGCCCAGCAGCCCTTCGACGACCGCCAGCGCCCCGGCGACGTCCCCGTGGTCCAGCCGCTCGCGTACGCCCGACAGACAGTCCGGACGGCGATGCGCCTCGTCGATGGCCCGCAGACAGGGGAGCGGGGTACCGGTCAGTGCGACCAGCAGTTCCTCACGCCGGAGTTCGTCCGGGTCGTGGTCGAGTGCCACCAGCACTCCGTCGACCAGACCGATCCGGTGGTGCTCTCCCCGGCACTCCACGATCCGCGGCTGCCCCGCCCGGTCCGGCGCCTCGACCGGGCCCGACGGCACATGGTCCGGTACCAGCGCCGACGCGACCAGCGGATGCAACCGATGGACGTCGAGCGCACCGGTACGGAGCAGTTCCAGGTCGGGCAGGACCCAGGTCGCGGCGTCGGGCAGCACCGGCAGCGCGCCGAGGGCACCGTCGTCACCGGACACGGCCGTGAGCCGTGGCGCGGGTGGCGGCGTGCCGTCGTCCGCCTCCGCGTGGGCGTCCTCGCCCGGGGCCCGGTCCGTACCGGCCTCCGGGCCCAGGTCCAGGTCCAGGTCCAGGACGAGCCGCCGTCGGGCGCCGCACCGTACGAGCACGGAGCCGGTGGACCGCCCCTCGGCGCGCAGCACGATCGCCGCTTCCGCCGCCCACCGCTCGACGGCACAACCCTGCTCCGCCGCCCACGCCCACAACTCGTCCGAGTCCGTCGGCGGAGGCAGAGGCGGGCGCGGACGCAGGTACAGGTGTGCGGGCGAGGGCGAGTGAGGGTCCGCCGGTGGTGCCCACTCTGCCGTCGGCCGATCCGCTCCCGCACGGCTTCGCAGCTCACCGGCCCTGCGCGCGTCCCAGAGGTGGCGGTGCAGATCGAACCGGTGGCGACGGCTGGGCCGTGGATGGGGATGACCCCGGGCCTCGGGCCCGGACCCCTCCCACAGCGCGAGACCGATCCGCTGACCGGCGTCGGCCCACGCGGGCGGAGTGCGGGCCACCAGATGCACCGGGCCCGGGCCGGCACCCCCGGCCGGCCGGTACCGGGCAAGGGTGAGGGTCAGGCCGGGGCGCAGCAGCCCGTCGGGAGCGATCCTCGGCATGTGCCAACGCAGCAGGTCCGGCGCCAAGTGCCTTAGGTCCGAACGGACTTGGGACGCCAGCTCCGAGCCGTGACGGGCGGCCAGGGAACGCAGGTCGAGATCGATGTCGACGGCCGCTGCGGCACATGCGCCGGCCCAGTCGCCGACGGCACGGCGAGCGGCCGCGGTCTCGATCATGGAGGGTGGCACGGCGAACTCGCGCACGCGCAACCAGAAGGAAAGCCGGGGATCCCCGTTCGCGACATCGGTGAGCATCAGCACTCACCTTGCGCGGACGGAACCCCCGATCTGCTGAGGGAACGAGTAGTCATCGCCGGGATCGTAACGTCACACCTTCCGCTCCCGCACCTGTTTTTCGCCCCGATGCGCGCGCCGGAGGCCACCGTGCCCGAGTGGTGCGGGCCAGGGCACCGGCGTACGGTCGAACGGTGACCGCGGCGGTGGACGCGACCGTGCACCGCACCCTGCTTCAGCGACGCCTTTGCGACACGTCATGAGCGATTCGCAGCCGACCTCCCCAGCGCGGACCACCACCTCGGAAACAGGTGGTGGGGGAAGCGCGATGGCGCTGTTCGTCATCGCCTCGTGCCAGCTGATGGTGGTGCTGGACATCACCATCGTGAACATCGCGCTGCCGGACATCCAGCGGTCGCTGGACTTCTCGACGACGAGCCTGGCGTGGGTGGTCAACGCGTACACGCTCACGTTCGGCGGTCTGCTGCTGCTGGGCGGACGGGCCGGGGACATCCTCGGCCGGCGGCGGGTGTTCATCTTCGGCGTGCTGCTGTTCGTGCTGGCCTCGCTCCTCGGCGGCCTCGCCCAGAACGAGGGCCAACTCCTCGCCGCACGCGCCCTCCAGGGCGTCGGCGGTGCCATCGCGTCACCGACGTCCCTGGCGCTGATCAGTACGACGTTCCGCGAAGGACCCGAGCGCAACCGGGCGTTCGGGGTGTTCGCCGCCGTCTCGGCGGGTGGCGGCGCGATCGGGCTGCTCGCCGGCGGCATCCTCGTGGAGTGGCTGAACTGGCGGTGGGTGCTGTTCGTCAACGTGCCGATCGGACTGCTGATCGCGCTGGCGACGCCCCGCTGGATCAAGGAGTCCGAACGGCACCCGGGCCACTTCGACATCACCGGCGCGCTGACCTCCACCCTGGGCATGGTGCTCCTGGTGTACGGCTTCATCCGGGCCGCGCAGGAGGGCTGGCGGGACGGGCTGACGCTGGCGTCGTTCGCCGGGGCCGTGGTGCTGCTCGTGGTGTTCGTGCTGGTGGAGCGGCGGTCCCGGCAGCCGATCACCCCGCTGCACATGTTCGCCGACCGCAACCGCGCGGGCACCTACGGGATCATGCTGTGCCTGGCCGCCGCGATCTTCGGCATGTTCTTCTTCCTGACGCTCTTCACCCAGAACGTCCTGGACTTCAGCCCGCTGGCCACCGGCTTCGCGTTTCTGCCGGTGAGCGCGGTCATCGCGGTCGGCGCCGGGCTGGCCTCACGGTTCCTGCCCGTGTACGGTCCCAAGCCGTTCATGGTGGGGGGCGCGATCCTCGCGGCGGCGGGCCTGGGGTGGCTGACCCTGACCGACGTGGACTCCACCTACGCCGGCAGCGTGCTCGGGCCGATGCTCGTCTTCAGCCTGGGCATGGGCATGGAGTTCGTCGCACTGACCCTGATGGCGCTCTCCGACGTCACCTCGGCGGAGACCGGCGCCGCCTCCGGGCTGCTGAACGCCACCCAGCAGGTCGGCGGTTCGCTCGGTCTCTCCATCCTCGTCACGATGTTCGGCACGGCCAGTACCAACGAGGCGGAGAAACAGGTCCCTGACTTCCTCTCCCAGGCGACCCCGGCCCAGCGCCTGGAGTACGAGCGGACCGGGCAGTTGCCGAAGCCCTGGTCCGACGAGGTGCTGACGGCGGGTGTCTCGGCCGCCTTCGTCATGGCGGCCATCTTCACCGTGATCGCGGCCCTGATCGCCGTCCTGGCCATCCAGGTACGGCCCTCCGACCTGGAGCGGCTGAAGGGCGGTGCGGGCCCCGGCGCGCCGCCCGGCTGAGGCGCGGCACGCCGGCGCACGTCGACCGGTGGCGCGGGCGGCCCCGTTGAGCGAACCCGCCGCGGGGATGTTCGCGGTGTACGAGGCCGCGGTGACGGTCATGTCCGCGCCGGACTGGGGCGCGCCGGTACCACCCCCACAGGTCGGGGCGCGCTGACCGCCGGCGAAGGCCCAGGTGTTCCCTTTTCCGGCACGATGGGAGCGCTCCCATAAGAGGAGTCGATCGGAGGAGTCGTTGGACGGCCGTCGTGCACCCGCGCGGCCCTCCAACGGTGTCATCTCTCCGGGGCCCCCGAGCGCATGCCGTCCATGACGAGGTCGAGGAGGCGGTCCGCGCGCGGCTGCCAGTCCTCGGGGTCGATCTGCCAGAGGCCGGCGATGGCGAGGAAGAAGTCGTCCACGGTGATCCCGGGGCGGATGGTACCGGCCTTCTCGCCCGCGCGCAGCAGGAGTTCGGCGGCCTCGGACACCGGGGTGGGGTCCGGCTTGTCGGGGGCGTCGGGGCCGCAGGTGGCCTGCCGGATGGCGTCCGCGAGGCCCGCCTTGGCCATGGCGAACCGGGCGAGGTGGTCCATCCACTCGCGCAGCGCCCGGTCGGGTTCGCGGGTGGCGAGCAGTTCGGCGGCGGAGTCGGTGACCTGCCGCATCTCGTGCCGGTAGATCTCCAGGACGAGGGCCTGCCTGGTGGGGAAGTGGCGGTAGAAGGTGCCCTGTCCGACGCCCGCCTCCCTGGCGATCCTGCTCAGGGGTGTGTCGGCGGCGCGGGTCAGCTCGACGAGCGCGACCGCCAGGATGCGCTCGCGGTTCCGCTGGGCGTCCGAGCGCAGAGAGGCGTCCTTGTTCTGTCGCACGTTCTGTCGCACGCGACCTCCCGACGGATCCGTGACCGAAACCCGCGCTTGTTAAGCGGACAGCTGTCCGTTACGTTTTCCGGACCGGACAGCTGTCCGGTTGACTCATCGTAGCGTCGGCGCCACCCGCGTCGGCAGCCGCGCCGTACCGTTTTCCTGATTCGACCGCCGGCTGAGCGAGTCCCTCCCGACCTGCCCCGGATACGCGAAAGAAGGCTGATCATGTCCCCAGCCACCTCATCGACGTACAGCGCCATCACCCTGAACATCAACGGCGAGAAGCACACGCTCTCCCTCGACCACCGCACCACGCTGCTCGACGCCCTGCGCGAGCGCCTCGACATGACCGGTACCAAGAAGGGCTGTGACCAGGGGCAGTGCGGAGCCTGTACCGTCCTCGTCGACGGACGGCGGAGCGTGTCCTGTCTGCAGCTGGCGGTGGCAGCCGAGGGGCGTGAGATCACCACCATCGAGGGGGTCGCCGACGGGGACGAACTCCACCCCGTGCAGCAGGCGTTCCTCGATCTGGACGGCTTCCAGTGCGGCTACTGCACACCGGGCCAGATCTGTTCGGCCATCGCCGTCATCGAGGAGCACGCGGCGGGCTGGCCCAGCGCCGCCACCGACGACGTACGCCCACAGGCCGGACCGCCACCGCTGACGCCCGAGGAGATCCGCGAGCGGATGAGCGGCAACCTGTGCCGCTGCGGCGCCTACGTGTCGATCGTCGAGGCCGTCGCCCGCGCCGCCGCCGACAGCACCGCGAAGGCCAAGGAGGCCGTGGCGTGAGGGAGTTCGTCTACCAGCGGGCCCATGACGTGGCCGGTGCGGTCGCCCTGCTCGGCGCCGACCCCGAGGCGCGCTTCCTCGGCGGCGGCACCAACCTCGTCGACCTGATGAAGACCGGGGTCGAGCGTCCCGCCCGCCTCGTCGACGTCCGTGAACTCCCGCTCGACGGGATCGAGACGACCGGCGACGGCGGACTGCGGATCGGCGCGACCGTCACCAACAGCGACCTCGCCGCGCACCCCGAAGTCCGCCGCCGCTACCCGATGTTGGCCCAGGCGGTGCTGGCCGGCGCCTCCGGACAGCTGCGCAACATGGCCACCGTCGGCGGCAACCTCCTCCAGCGCACCCGCTGCGGCTACTTCGCCGACGTCACCCGGCCCTGCAACAAGCGGGTCCCCGGCAGCGGCTGCCCCGCGATCGAGGGCGAGCACCACAACCACGCCATCCTGGGCGCGTCCGGGCACTGCGTGGCCACGCACCCCTCCGACATGGGAGTGGCGCTGGCGGCCCTCGACGCCGTCGTCTCCTACGAAACGGCCGACGGGCGCGGCGAGTTGCCGTTCGCCGACTTCTACCTCCCGGTGGGCGACACCCCGCACCTGGAGACCGCCCTGCCACCGGGCGCCCTGATCACCGGCGTCACTCTGCCGCCCACCCCGGTGGCCGCCCGCTCCCGCTACCGCAAGGTGCGCGAACGCGCCTCGTACGCCTTCGCCATCGGCTCGATCGCCGCAGCGCTCGACGTCCGGGACGGTGTCGTCCACGACGTGCGGCTGGCCTTCGGGGCGGTCGCGTCCAGGCCGTGGCGGGCCCACGCGGCGGAACGGGCGCTGACCGGCGCGCCCGCCGACGCCGAGGCGTTCGCGGCCGCCGCCGACGCCGAACTGGCGGCCGCGCGAACGCTGCCGCACAACGCCTACAAGGTGACGCTGACGCGCAACCTGGTGGTGGCCGTCCTGTCCGAACTCACCTCGGACACAGCCTCGGACCCCACCTCCGAAGCCACCCGTGAACACCCCTCCGCGGCCACCGAGGAGGCCACCCGATGACCACCACCCCAACGGAACGCCGCGGCGTCGTCGGCACCGCGCACACCCGCGTCGAGGGCCGCGACAAGGTCACCGGAGCGGCCCGCTACGCCGGGGAGATCCCGTTCGCCGGGCTCGTCCACGGCTGGCTGGCGCTGTCGACCGTGGCCCGCGGCCGGATCCGCGCGATCGAGACCGCCGACGCGCTCGCGCGGCCGGGCGTGCTCGCCGTCCTGACCCACGAGAACGCCCCGCGCGTCGAAACCGACTACGCGGGCCTCATGGGGATGAAGCCCGACGCCACCACGGCCGTCTTCCAGCACGACCGGATCCCCCATCTGGGCTGGCCGGTCGCGCTGGTGGTCGCCGAGACCTCCGAACAGGCCAGGGAGGCCGCCGAGGCCCTGGTCGTGCACTACGACCAGGAACCGCACGACGTCACGTTCACCGCCGAGCACCCGAACGCCTACGACGCGGGCGGCTTCGGCCCCGCGGTGACCGGGAAGGGTGACCTGGAGGCCGAACTCGCCGCGTCCGCGGTCGTCGTGGACGCCGAGTACACCACCCCCGAGGAACACCACCACCCGATGGAGCCGCACGCCGTGACGGCCCGCTGGGACGGGGGCCGGCTCGACGTCGTCGACGCCAACCAGGGCACCATGTGGGTCGCCGGCGAACTCGCCAGTCTGTTCTCCCTCGACCCCGCCTCGGTGCGGGTGCGCTCCGAGCACGTCGGCGGCGGCTTCGGCAGCAAGGGCGTGCGCGCGCACCAGGTCGCCGCCGTCATGGCCGCGACCGTCCTGCAGCGGCCGGTCCGGGTGGTCATGACCCGGCGTCAGATGTTCTCCCTCGCGGGATACCGCAGCCCCACCGCCCAGCGGGTCCGGCTCGGCGCCGACGCCGACGGGCGGCTGCGCGCGCTCGAACACCGCTCGCACAGCCTCACCTCGACCGTCTACGAGTTCGTCGAGCCGGCCGCCGGACCGGCCCGCGTGATGTACGACGCCGAGGCCCACCACACGGTCAACCGGGTCGTACGGCTCGACGTGCCCACCCCGACGTTCATGCGGGCGCCCGGCGAGGCGCCGGGATCGTTCGCCCTGGAGTCGGCGTTCGACGAACTCGCCGAGAAGCTGGGCATCGACCCGATCGAACTGCGCGCCCGCAACGAACCCGAGCGCGGCCCGGTCTCCGGGCTGCCGTTCGCCGACCGCAACCTGCGGGCCTGCTTCCGCGAGGGCGCTCGCCGGTTCGGGTGGGCCGATCGCGACCCACGCCCCGGCGTGCGCCGCGACGGCCGCTGGCTGCTCGGCACGGGGACGGCGGCGGCCTCCTTCGGCGCGGGAGCCGCGCCGTCCACGGCCGCGGTGACGGCCGAGGCCGACGGCACCTACACCGTGCGGGTCAACGCGGCGGACATCGGGACGGGCGCCCGCACCGCGCTCACCCTGGTAGCCGCCGACGCGCTGGAGGTCGCGGTGGACCGGATCCGGGTGCGGCTCGGCGACAGCGACCTCGGCCCGGCCATGATCGCCGGCGGCTCGATGGGCACCCGCTCCTGGTCCTGGGCGGTCACCCTCGCGGCGGGCGAACTGCGGGAACGGCTCGCCCTCGGCGGCGGCGTCCCGCCCGAGGGCATCACCGTCCGCTCGGACACCACCGCCGCCATCGGCGCCCTCGCCGAGAAGGAACGGCACTCCTACGGCGCCCAGTTCGCCGAGGTCGCCGTGGACCCCGCAACCGGCGAGGTACGCGTACGCCGCATGCTCGGCATCTTCGCGGCCGGAAGGATCGTCAACCCCCTCACCGCCCGCAGCCAGTTCATCGGCGGCATGATCTGGGGCCTGTCCATGGCCCTGCACGAGGAGGCGGTACGCGACCGGGCGTCCGGCGGCCACTACGGCGCCGACCTCGCCGGGTACCACGTGGCTGCGCACGCCGACGTCCCCGCCGTCGAGGCCGACTGGGTGGACGACCACAATCCCGAGGACCCCGTCGGCATCAAGGGCATCGGCGAGATCGGCGTCGTCGGCGCGGCGGCCGCCGTCGCCAACGCGGTCTGGCACGCCACCGGAGTCCGTCACCGTCACCTGCCGATCCGGCCCGACCGCGTCCTGACGGCGGCCCCGGATGCTTGACCTGGCCACCGAGCTGACCGCCTGGGCCGAGGAGGGCCGCGACTTCGCCGTGGCCACCGTCGTCGCGGTCGGCGGCAGCGCACCGCGCGGTCCCGGCGCGGCCCTCGCCGTCGACGCCGAGGGCACGGTCATCGGCTCCGTCTCCGGCGGCTGCGTCGAGGGCGAGGTGTACGAGCTGTGCCGACAGGCCCTGGCGGACGGCGAGACCGTCCTCCAGCGCTTCGGCTACAGCGACGAGGACGCCTTCGCCGTCGGCCTGACCTGCGGCGGGGTGATCGACATCCTGGTCACCCCCGTCACGGCCCGGTCACCTGCCCGAGCGGTCCTGCGTTCCGCGCTCTCGGCCGTCGCCGAGGGCTCGCCGACGGCCGTCGCCCGCGTCGTCCGGGGCCCGTCGGAACTCCTCGGACAGGCCCTGCTCGTACGCGCCGAGGGGGCGTCGGGCGGGGTGCCTGAAGGCGCGTACGCCTCCGACGGTGGTCTCGGCGGGCATCCCGACCTGGACCGGACGGCCGCCGCCGAGGCGCGGGCCATGCTGGACGGCGGACGCACCGGCACGATCGAGCTCTCCGCGGACGGGTCGCACTGCCCGGACGGTCTCACCCTCCTCGTGGAGACGCGGGTGCCACCACCTCGCATGATCGTGTTCGGGGCGATCGACTTCGCGGCGGCACTGGTGCGGGCGGGCAAGTTCCTCGGGTACCACGTCACCGTGTGCGACGCCCGGCCGGTCTTCGTCACCCGCGCCCGCTTCCCGGAGGCGGACGAGATCGTCGTGGACTGGCCGCACCGCTATCTGCGGCGCACCGCGACCGACCGCCGCACCGTCCTGTGCGTGCTCACCCACGATGCCAAGTTCGACATCCCCCTGCTCAAGGAGGCCCTGCGGATGCCGGTCGCGTTCGTGGGTGCGATGGGCTCCCGCCGCACCCACGCCGAGCGCGACCGGAGGCTGCGCGAAGTCGGCCTCAACGAGCGGGAGTTGGCCCGGCTGCGGTCTCCGATCGGCCTCGACCTAGGTGCCCGGACGCCCGAGGAGACGGCCCTGTCCATCGTGGCGGAGATCGTCGCGGCCCGGCGCGGCGGCACGGGTGTGCCGCTGACCGGTTCGGACACACCGATCCACCGGGAGGCGGGGGAGCGGGGTGCCGTGGTGGCGGCCTGAGTACGTCGGACGGGGCGACCTGAGTATGTGGTCCGATACGGGACGCCCCGTCCCGGTGATGCACTGGCGTCATGGACACGCACACCTCGCGCCCGCGCCCCCTCCGCCAGGTCACCGCCACGGCCACCGCCACCGGTTCGGCCCTCGCGGTGGTGCTGTTGCCGCTGGTGGTCGGCGCGTTGGTGGCGCGGTCGGCCGGCGCCGACCCGATGGCGTCGGTCAACGCCCTGATCGCGGGCGGCGGGGAGCGGGCGAAGCTCTCCCGGAACCATCTGCCCGTACTGCGGAACATGCGTTCGGTGCCCCGCAGGGTGGGCGCGCGGTGGGCGGGGCGACGCCCGGCGACGGACGGTCCGGCGGGCTGTCCGCCGGTCCGCCCGTCGGGGCGGCGGCTACTGCCCGGCCGTGAGGACGTAGGTGTTCAGGTTCCCGACGGTCGTCAGCGGTGACGGTGAACCCAGCTCGTAGCGGTCCACAGCGAGGTAGTTGGGCTTCTTGCGCGCGGCCGGGGTGCAGAAGTTCTGCGCCCGGTTGCCCAGCTTGGCGTTGTCCGTCTCCGTCGTACCGCCGATCGTGTAGTCGCGGAAGTGGTTCATCACGAACAGCGGGTGGAAGGCGGCGGAGTCCGTGGTGAGCGGTCTGGCGGTGCCCCAGCGGCTGTAGCAGGACCAGTCGGAGCCGCCGAGCCCGCCGCCCATGGACCAGTAGTTCTCGACGGTCCACTCGCGCTGGTACATCACCCCGAACGTGTCGCGGGTGACGTAGCCGGCGGAGGTGTCGCTCGCGCGGGTGCGGTCGCTGAAGATCAGCAGCTGCTTGCCCCGGGCCGCGAGGTCCGCCATCCTCGGCCAGCCGCTCGTCGCCACACCCTCCTGGTCCGGCCGGTACAGCACGTCGGACAGGCCGTTCACGGAAGCCAGCGACGATTTCAGCACGTCCGAGGAGGTGTAGTCCTCCACGAAGACGGTGACGAACTGACCCGGGTTGGCCTTGAGGAAAGTGACCATGCGCTGGAGGCCGGTGGCGAGCGGCACCGGGTTGCTCACCCCGTCACAGCTGTTGTGGCAGAGCATCGCCTGCCCGGACACGGTGTACGCGTCCAGCATGAACCCCCTCACCCCGTCGGTGAGTTGGCGGCTCACACCCCGCGCCTGGTTCGGGAACAGGCTGACGGGGAACGACGCGAAGTTCCCGTCGGCCCCGTTCGCGTAGGCGTTGTGCGAGGTGAGGAACGAGACCTGGTCGAGCGTGCGGGTGTCGGTGGAGGGCATGGGCGACGTCGCGTAGGACACCGGTGTGAGGTGCCAGCGGGCGTAGGAGCCGTTCGGCCCGACCTGCACGAGGGCGGCGTCGGAGGACGCGCCCGTCAGGTACTGCGAGGTCCCCGGCACACCGATGGTGTACGTGCTGTTCGCGGCCTCGGTGACCGTCCACGTGGTGCCGTCCGCGCCGCAGGTCGCGGTCACCGCGGAGGTGCCGCCGCGTCCGAGGCAGATCCCCGACTGGTCGGTGCTGCGCAGTTGGTGGCCCCCGGTGACCGCGACGGGCGTCCACTGCTGGTGGTCCTCGTTGCCCTTGGGGTTGTGCGCGGCGACCGTACCGCCGGAGGCCGCCGCGTTCAGGCCGGTGACGGAGTTCTGCAGGTACACCGCGTACGTGGGGGCGGCCGCGGCGGCGGGGCCCGAGAACGCGACGGGCACGCCCAGGGCGAGCGCGGCGGCCGCGCAGAGGGCGCGGGCGCGGACACGAGGGCGGGAACGAGGACGGCGACGGGGACGGGTCTGACTCACGGGGTTCCTTCCGCTGCGGGCACGCGGGGTTGATGTCAGAGGCATGACACACCGAGGAGCGGGTCGCGCACCAGTCCCGACGCATGAAGTCCTCATGAGCGCGAACGCGCCGTTGTGTGGCGGGACTTGAGTCAGCGTCGCCACCTGGTTCGTGTTTCAATCAAGTCTTGGCGATTCCGTGGAGAAGATCTGTTTAAATTCTGAAACCCGTTCGAAGAGAGACCACGCGTGAGTGAACCGACAGCCCCTGTCTGCCCGCAGTGCGGAACGCCCCGGGCGGCGGACGGCACCCCGGCCTGTTCCTGCGGCCGCCTCGCGTCGGAAGCTCATCGGGACGTGCGCGCGGCACAGGCCGAGGCCGCCGAGGACTTCGACCCGGTGCGCATACGCCCGTTCGTACAGGTCGGCGACGACGACGGCGAGCCGCACGGCACACCGCCCTCGGCCGAGGAGCTGTTTCCCACCGCCGAAGAGGCCGCGCCGGCCGCGGCCGACGTTCCGACTCCGGACGACCACGTTGATGCTGACGTGGACGTGGACGTGGACGCACAGCGCTCGGACGGGCGGGAGCCGGGTGGTCGGCGGCGTCGTCGGGTGGCGCTGGCCGCCGGGGTGGGCGCCGCCGCGGCCGCCGTCCTGGTGACCGGCGGGATCATCGGCGGCCTCTTCTCCTACGAGGCACCGTCGCGGGACGGCTCGGACCCCGACGACATGAGGGCCGGCATCCCGGACGCGGCGGCCGCCCAGGAGGCGTCGCGGTCGGCGACCCCGTCCCCCACGGGCTCCACGGCGTCCCCGTCCGGCACCGCGTCCACCTCGCCCGGGGCGACCCCGACCACGACCGCGACCGAGGCGACGCCCGGCCCGTCGGCCACCCTGACCAGGGACCCCTCGGGAGGCGACGCCACGCTGACGGCGGCCCCCTCGCCCACCGTCCCCGACGGGCCGCCTCCCGTCCTCGGTCTCGGCGACCGGGGCGCGGAGGTCACCGAACTCCAGCTCCGTCTCCGCCAGGTCGGCCTGTACAACGGAGACGCCGACGGCGACTACGACCGTGGGGTCCAGAACGCGGTCCGCGGCTACCAGCTGACGCGCGTCCTCCTGAAGGACGAGTCGGGCGTGTACGGCGAGGCCACCCGCGCCTCCCTCGAATCCGAGACCACGGAACCGTGACCCCCACGCCCCACGCCCACCCCCCACGTGAGCCGTGAGCCGTGAGCCGGGCGTCCGGCCCGTCGCTCGCCTGAGTGCCGTACCGCCCGCCCTCACGGGGACGCGGTGGTGAGGTGGCGGCGGGCCTGGTCCGCGGCGTCGCTGTGGGGGAACTGCTCGGCGATCTGCTGCCAGATGTCGCGGGCGCGGTCGACGCCCTCGGGGTCGTCGCGCGCCTCGAGGGCCAGGGCCAGGTGCGCCCACTGACGGGCATGACCACCGGAGTGCTCGACGGCGTCCTGGAGGAGGTCGACGGCCTCCTCCAGGCGCCCCTGCCGGTAGGCGACCCAACCGCAGGCGTCCTCGCACAGGGCCATCCGACCGGGCTCCAGCACCTGCCGCGCACTCTTCAGGGCACCCTCCGCCAGGAACCGTGCCTCGTCCAGCCGGATGCCCTGCTCCGCGTAGAACATCGCGAGCCGCGCGGTGAGCGTGACCAGCGCGGCCCGCAGCGGAGGTTCCTCGTCCGTGCCGTGGAACGCCTCCAGCCGGGCCGCGCAGGCGTCCTGCGCCTCGATCAGCTCCTGCTCCACCTCCCACGGCTGCTCCCGCCCGGCGATCAGATGGGCGATCAGCTCGTGGTGCCGGCCCGCCCCCGACCGGCTCGCGGTGTCACCGATCGAGCGCAGCGCGACGACCGCGTCGTCCGAGCGGCCCAGCAGATCGAGGACGTCGGCCAGCTCCTCGTGCATCCGGGCCTCCAGATCCGCGCTCAGGGACGCCTCCAGCGTGGCGTCGACCAACTCCTCCCGGGCCCGCTCCAGCAGTCCGGCGCGCTCGTCGCCCTGCGTGGTCTCCGCCCGTCGCCGATGGGTGACGGCCAGTTCGAGGCGCGCCAGGTCCCGCTGCTCGCCGGCCGGGAGCAGCTCGATCAGCCGCAGCAGGGTCTGCTCCGCCAGGTCGTACTGGGCTCGCTGGTCGCGGTACAGCCGCGCCAGGGTGAACCGTGGATACGCGTACAGCGGCGCCAGCTTCAGCGCGTCCCGGCAGTCCCGCACGGCGTCGCTCGCCCGCCCCTGCCGTACGTACACCGCCGCCCGCCCCGCGAGGGCCCGCGCCCTGGTGGGCAGGTCCGGCGGTTCGGCGGACAGTTCCGTCAGCCGTTCCTGGCCCCGGCGCCCCGAGCGGTAGCGCGGGCACACGGTCTTCGGCGGCCGGTCGAGAACGGCGTCGTACTGCGCGACGGCCCGCCGGTAGCTCTCCGCGGCCGACTTCGCGTGCTCGGCGTCGGACAGCGAGTCGCCGAGGGCCGCGTGCGCGTCGCCGAGGTCGACGTTCCACTGCGGCGGTGCCTCCAGCCCGGCCGGCAGGCCCTCGCGGACCGCGCGGGTCAACTCCTCGACCGCCGCCGCCCAGTGGCGACGCTGACGGTCGGAGGGCCGGATCAGTCCGGCGAGCGCTCCCTGCAACAGCCCGATCTCCCGCGCGGCCAGGGATACCTCGGGCGCGGACGTGCCCGGCGCGGCCCGCAGCGACTCGATCTCGGCCAGGGCCTCCCGCAGCCCGCCTTCGTCGAAGTGCTGCTGCGCCTCCCGGGCATGGGCCCAGGCGCGCGCCCAGCGCAGGGTGAAGGGCATCTTCCGGGCCGGCGCCTCCGCACCTGCCGACCGCGCGGATCCGTCGGCGTGGTCGTCGTCCTCGGCGGCGCCGTACGGCGACGGCCAGTACGCGTTCACGATCCGGCGTACGTCCTCGCGGCCGGGTTCGAGGGCCAACGCCATGCCCGCGAGGCCCCGGGCGGCGAACTGGTTCCCCCTCCAGAACATCTGGTTGACGGCGAGCAGCAGCCAGGCCTCGGCGTCGTCGGGGTGCTGGTGGGCGGCGACGGTGAACAGGGCGGTCGCCAGCGCCCGTGTGCCACCGGCCTCCGGTGATCCGGCCGCGAACAGCCCGACGTCCCGCACCGCCACATGGTGGTTCTGCGGGTCCCGCTGGATCGCCTCCAGACACGCGAAGAGCGCGCCCTCACGGTTGTGCCGCTGCAGCATGCGCCCCCGCAGCGCGTGCAGTTCGGCCATGTCGGGCGCCCAGCGGATGGCCGTACGGATGTACCGGTCGGCCTTGCGGCGGGCCCGGCGCCCCGACCGGTCGCAGGCTTCCCCGGCGAGCCGGAACCAGCACTCGGACCGCATCGCGACGACGTGGGCGATCCGCTCGGTCAACGGCCGTACCGCCAACTCGTCGCCGTCCAGGACCAGTCGGCGGGCCCGTTCGTCGACCAGGTCCTGCTCGGTGCGGCGGAAGTGCCGCAGCGCCTCGCGCACCTTGGCGTCGGCCGGACCCGTCCCGGTGCCGGTCGGCCCCGATCCGGCGTGGACCCCGCCCGACTCGACGGGCTGCCTCCGCTCGGCGTCCTGGCGCAGCAGGGTCACCCCGAGCCAGTACGAGGCGAGCGCGGCGTCCATGGGGTGACCGTCGGCGGCCTGGCCCAGGGCGCTGCGGGCCGACTGGGCCGCCTGGTCGAGGAGTTCGGCGCGCTTCGGTGCCTCGACGTCCGGGTGCTCGGCCTGTTCGAGCGCGGCTCTGGCGAGCTGGATACGGGCGGGGGCGAGGGTCGGGTCGAGGGTGACGGCCTTCTGCCACATCAGCGTGGCCGCGCTGCGCACCACGGCCGAGGCCCGGAGCCCGATGTCGGTGCGGATGCGCCGCTGCTCCCGGTAGACCAGCCCGAGGTTGTGGTACGCGGCGGCGTAGCCGGGGCTGTGCGAGAGCGCCGCGCGGAAGTGCTCCTCCGCCGCGTCGAGATGGTGCAGCAGCCCCTCGCGCTGGAACCGCTGGTAGCTCTCCAGACCGTCCACCAGGCGTTGGAAGCTGTCGACGTCCGCTCCCGACTCCGAGGCGCCGGGCCGGTCCAGTTCGATGCGGTGGGCCAACTCCCGGGCGAGGACGGCGCTGGCCCGGCGTATGTCGGCGTCGGCGGGGACGTCCGTCTGCGCCGACCAGGTGCGGGCGTCGTGGCCGGACTGGGAGGCGACGACCCGCAGCACCCCGTCGGTCTCCACCAGCGAACCCTGCAGGGTCCGACCGAAGGCGCGCTCCACGAGCGTGAGCACCGTGCCGACCTGGAGCTGCAACGGGCCCAGGGCGACCGTCCCGATCTCGGTCGTGTTGATGTCCCCGTGCAGCCCGGTCGTCGCGACACCGGACTTGAACGGCACCCGCGCCGACGACCGCAGCACCATCTCGCCCCGCTCACCCGCCGGGTTGAGCACGTCGGCGGGTGTGATGAACGGTTCCTGTCTGACCAGCTCGGAGATCCGCTCGATCTCGCTGTGCAGCAGTTCGGCGAAGCCCGCCGCGACCTTGTCGAGCTCTCCCACGTCGTCCCCGGCGACGAGGTTCTTGAAGGAGAGGATCCGCACCGGTCGGGAGCGCCGACGGCTGACCGCCAGCAGCACGAGCACGACGGCCAGGACGAGCGCGATCCACTCCAGCGTGGACCACTGCGCGGAGACGTCCTGGATGACACCCGTCACGGCGAGGACGATCAGCGCGGCGGCCAGCGGCACGAAGGCAGAATTGGCGGTGAGCGCGGTTCTGAGGAGCACGGCGATCCGCCGTGCCCGACGCGCCCCGGCCGGCGGCCACGACCACGCGACACGGCCGGTCTCCCGGACGAGATGCTTGAGCGAGGGCATGACGTCGCGCCCTTCTGCCGCGCCCCCTGTCCGTCAAGGCCCCTCCTCGTTCCAGCGTGCGCCCGGAACCACCCGGCGGCAATTCAGCCCCCGGGGGCCGTTGCCCACGCCCCTTCGGGGGCGCGGGGCTCAGGGGTGCGGGGAACTGCGCGAACGGGCCCGGGGCGGAGCCCCGAGGCTGTGACGGGTGTCGGCCGACCCGGCGCGCTACCAGTAGTCGGGCAGGGCGTAGCGCTCGGTGTGGGTGGCGTGCCACTCGTGGTTGCCGGCCATCCACGCGGCGAGCCCGGTGACGTAGCGCGCGATCGGCGGGGAGGTCCCGGACAGTGCCGCGGACTCCTCCTCGAACGCCTCCATGATCCGGTTGTGGATCTCGACGGCCTCCAGATAGGCCGCCTTCAGCCCGCACCGCTCGTTCGCGGCGATGACGACGGGCAGATTGAGATGGCCCGGGTCGTTCGACAACTCCTTGGTGAAGGAGTACAGGTCGTTGACGATGGTGGCCGCGTTCCCGGCCAGCGCGGTGATCCGCTGGACCTCGGGCCGGGCGTACAGGCTCTCCGGCAACTCCCAGCCGTCCACGGCGTCGACCACCGACAGACAGGGCCGGAAGTTGTTGAACTGCCGCATCACCAGGTACTCCCAGACCTGCGGCATATGGTTCGTCTCGGCCCAGGCCGCCTCACCGAGGTAGCCCAGATGCAGCCGGGCGAGGTCGTGGACGAGCCGGTCGGTCTGGCTGGGCGTGGCCAGGGCGGCGTAGTCCCGCAGCGCGAAGTGGTACGACCGCAGCGGACCGTCGGCCCGTACGCCCCGCGCCCACCGCTCCTGCGTCTCCGGGGTGGCGTGCAGCGGGTCGAGTGCCGACTGGGCCATCAGCAGCCGGCCCCCGAGGCCGCGCGGCGAGCCGCCCTTGCCCTCGTCGACCTCGCAGTAGACGTTGTCGACCAGATGCTCGGCGAGCAGCAGCTTCCCGGCGGCGGCGAGGTGTTCGAGACCGGCTCCGCCCGGATGCGCCAGCACGATCGCCCGGCCCAGACCGAAACGCTCGAACTGCCCCCGCCACTCCCGGGGGAACAGGTCGAGGCGCTCCGCCCACTCCTCCAGCCGGCGGTCCACCTCCGCCGCCCGCACCGGATCGGCGGGCACGGCCGGCCGGTACCGCAGCCCGGGGATCGCCCCCGACCGCCGGGCCTGCCGCGCACGCGCGGGACTCGGCGGCTTCGGCAGCTGCGTGCGCGCGGGACTCGCTTGCCCCGGCAGCCGCGTGCCGACGGTGCTCGGCGGCTCCGGGGCCATGCCGGGGGAGGGCGGCGCCACGGCCCTTGACGGCTCGTTCATTCCGGCATCCACCCGATCTGCACGTTCTCCAGGATCCCGGCCGCGTCGGGCACCAGGACGGCCATCGAGTAGTAGGCGGTGACCAGATAGCTCATGATCGCGGTGGTGTCGACGCCCATGAAACGCACGTTCAGCGAGGGCTCGTACTCCTCGGGGATGCCCGTCTGGTGCAGCCCGACGACGCCCTGGTCCTTCTCGCCCGTGCGCAGTGCGATGATGCTCGTGGTGTGCTGCGGGGTGATCGGGATCTTGCTGCACGGGAGGAGCGGCACCCCGCGCCACGCCGGCATCTCGTGCCCCTCGACGTTCACCGTCCCGGGGACCAGGCCGCGCCGGTTGCACTGCCGGAAGAACGCCGCGATCGCCTTCGGATGGGCCAGGTAGAGGCGGGTCCTGCGGCGCATGGACAGCAGTTCGTCCATGTCGTCGGGGGTCGGCGGCCCGGAGAACGTGCTGATGCGCTGGCCGTAGTCGATGTTGTGCAGCAGCCCGAACTCACGGTTGTTGACCAGTTCCCACTCCTGGCGTTCGCGGATCTCCTCGATGGTCAGGCGGAGTTGCTGCTCCGTCTGGTTCATCGGGTGGTTGTACAGGTCCGCGACCCGGGTGTGGACCCGCAACACGGTCTGGGTGAGGGAGAGTTCGTACTCGCGGGGCGCGAGATCGTAGTCGACGAAGCCGCCCGGCAGCGTCAACTCGCCCACATGCCCCGCCTCCAGGGGCACATCGGCCTCGCCCTTGCGGTTCATGGGCTTGCGCTGCCGCTCGACGAACGCCTCGAACTGCGCCGCCAGCGACGGCGTGCGCTCCACGAACGCCATCAGCACGTCCCAGTTGAGCGCCAGCACCACCCCGGCGGTCTCGGCCCGGACCGAGCTGAGCCACAGCGGATCGGCGTGTCCGATGGCCTCGTCGCCCAGCCCGTCGCCGTCGCTGATGACGCCGAGGACCTCTTCCTCGCCGTACTTGCCGGTGGTGTACCGGGTGAACCTGCCGTGCACCACGAGATACGCCTCGGTCACCGGCTGCCCGGCGTCCACCAGCACCTGGCCGGCCCGCACCTCTCGCACCCGGAACCGGGCGGAGATCTCCCTGAGGGCCGGGATGTCGGAGTAGCCGCGCAGCGCCGGGAGTTCGGTCAGGGTCTCCGGGATGACCTTGACGTCGTCGGCGCCGTTCTGGTCGAACTGCACCCGTCCCCGGCCGATCCGCAGCTGAAGACGGCGGTTGACCCGGTAGGTGCCGCCCTTGACGTCCACCCACGGCAGCGTCCTGAGCAGCCAGCGCGAGGTGATGGCCTGCATCTGCGGTTCGGACTTGGTGGTCGTCGCGAGCTGCCGCGCGGCCCGGGTGCTGAGACTGGTGAAGTGCTGCTCGTCGGCGGGCTCCGGTGCGCTTTCGAAGGAGCTTACGGGGGCGGTCACATTCCCTCCCGAGAGGTGAGCGGATGTGCGTGGACGTACGGGGACGCGCCCGGACACGGGCGGGCACCGGACGCTGTGGAGACACGGGACTCGGGTGGCGCGCGTACGACGTGGTCGTGGGCGGATGCCGAGGCGGTGGACGCCGGCGAGGCGGCGAGGTGGGGCGACACGTGCGGATGGGCGGCACGTGTCGCAGGTCAAGCCAAACAGGCGGGGCGGCCGGTCGGGGACGGCGTGAAAGGGGCGACTTCGCGTCCCGGGGATGCGGAAACCACCGGCTGAGGCAGAGCATCGGCCGGTCCGCGCCCACGCGCCCCTCACCCACCTCCGACGACCGGCGCGGAGGGCGCACGAGGGTGCGTGGCAGGAGAGCGTACGACGTGGCCGCGCGGAAGGTTCGCGAAGGTGCGCCGCTCGGACGCCGGACGAGGCGGACCGACCGGAAGGGCGCGCCCCCGCCCGCACGACGAGCGGCCACCCGAAGGCGTCCCCTGATCAGCGGCGGTTCACCTGTGTCGTCATCCCGGCCGGACCCGCCACATGTACCCGGTGTCGTCGCGGCAGAGCGTCCCCGATTCGACGTACAGCCGGTGCGGCGAAATGATCGGCCGAGCCACGGAGCGTTCCGTTTGCACGTCATGACATGGGTAGGAGATGTCACCGGTGCCACACTCCGCCCCCTGCGGGATCCTGTGGAGCGCCTGAGGAGACGAGAACCGGAGGTGGTCGCCGTGAGCGAGCGCACCGCACCGAGTGCCCTCGCGGCCCGGCTCACCGGCCGCCCGGCGGCCGGCGAGCGCCGACTGTCCGGCACCCTGACCGAGGTGACCCTCGACGACGGCCGGAAGGTGCTCGTCAAACAGGGCGACGGCCCCGGCGCCGCCCGGGCCGAGGCGGCCGGACTGCGCTGGCTCGCCGAGGCGGACGAGGTCCGCGTGCCGACGGTCCACGGCCACGAGGGGAACCGCCTGGTGATCGACCTGGTGGACCAGGGGGCACCGAGTGCCGGCGCGGCGGTCCGCCTCGGCGCCGAACTGGCCGCCCTGCACGGCTCCGGCGCACCCGCCTTCGGCGCCCCACCGCCCGGCGGCCCGACGGACGCGTACATCGGACGCGCCCCCATGCGCAACGCCCCCGGCGACGACTGGCCCGCCTGGTACGCCGAGCACCGGGTCCTGCCGTATCTGCGCCGGGCGGTCGACGACCGGACGATCCGCCCCGCCGAGGCCGCACTGGTCGAGGAGGTCTGCGCACGGCTGCCCGCCCTGGCCGGCCCCGCCGAGCCACCCGCCCGGCTGCACGGCGACCTCTGGAACGGCAACGTCCTGTGGGGCGCCGACGGCCGTGCCCGGCTCATCGACCCGGCCGCGCACGGCGGTCACCGCGAGACCGACCTGGCGATGCTTGCGCTCTTCGGCTGCCCCCACCTGGGACACGTCCTGGACGGCTACCAGCGGGCGGCACCCCTCGCCGACGGCTGGCAGGACCGCGTCGGCCTCCACCAGCTCTTCCCCCTGCTGGTGCACACGGTGCTGTTCGGACGGGGCTACGCGGAACAGGCCCTGACGGTGGCGCGGGCGGCACTCGGGAAGTGAGTCACCGGTGGTCCGCCGCATCGTGCGGGCCGCACATACGCCACCGGGAGGCGCCGCACGGGCGCCTCCCGGTGGAAGCGGAGGGCGAGGAGAGCGAAGGAACTCGGTTTCATTTGGAGTGAATGAGAAGGAAGCCCCTTCATGGCCTCGCCACGGGCCACGCTAGCACTCAGCCCGGGATCAGGTCGCGCAGATTTTCGAGGGTGATGACCCGGGAGTCCGGGTGCAGCCCCTCGGGCCGTTCCAGACCGATGTACGTCACGGGCTCGTCCGGCGCCGACGAGCCGTCCCACAGGTCCATGACCGTGTCCTCACGGGTCATCAGGTCGATCAGGTACCCCACCGTCAGCTGCTCGCGCTCCACGACGGCACGCACCAGCGTCGACACCGACGCCTGGTTGTCCTCGACCCGGTTGGCGGACGAGATGCCCTTGAGATACAGGTGCAGCCACTTCGCGCGCCACCGGCCGTCCTCCCCGCGCCGGAACACCAGCGGCAGCGCCACCCGGCCGACCCCGCGCAGTTCCGACTTCATCCGCACCGTGCGCGGCTCGAACGGCCGGCCCTTCTGCTCGCGGTCGCGCACCATGAACCCGAAGAACGACTCCTCGACCTCCTCGAAGCCCTCGCCCGCGTAGATGTTGACCTGCGGGACGACGAACGTGCTGCGCACCCGGTCCAGGGCCAGCTCGATGAACTCCGAGGCCCCCTCGGGCGCCTCGGTGACATCGCCCGAGTGCCGGCCCCCGACGGAGGTGAGGGACGTGTACGACAGCCAGGAGTCGGTGCTGTAGTCGTCGTGCAGGAGCAGCGCCGACAGGTCGTAGTCGGTGCGGTGCTCGGCCTGCTTCCAGTACACGAAGAACCGCAGCCGCCCGCCGGTGACCGCAGAGACCGAACCGCGCGGCAGCACGCCGAGCCCGGCCGCCGTCGCCCGGCCGCTGAGCGGCAGCGCCACGTCCAGGACGTCGGGGTCGACCAGCAGCCGCCCGGGCACCGGGAGCCGACGCCGCAGTTCGGCGTCGAGCGCGGCGATCAGCCGGTCCCGGTCGGCGGCGGGAACGGGCGCCCGGTCGTCGGGGGAGACCCAGGCGCGGCCCCGGCGGTTGACGAAGACCCGGGGCGCGTCGCTCTCCCGCTCCCGGTTGTGGAGGTGCTCGCGGACCGACAGGACGACCCGGCCGGAGACCTCGGGCGCGACCTCCACAGCCGCGTCCAGGACCGCGTCGCGCTCCTCCTGGTCGGCGGCGACGCGCAGCAGGAGGTCCAGGGCGCGGAACAGCTTGCCAGGAGCGGACTTCAGCAGCGCCGCCGCCCCGGCGATGTCGAACTCGTCGAGCAGCTTCTCGACCCGGCTGTCGAAGGAGCGCGCCTCCTTCTCGCCCCGGGCGACGGCGAACACGTCGGCGGCGTGGGGCCAGCGGGGGTACTCGTGCGGGTGGAGGCGTTCGCCGAGCCGCTTGAACGGCTCCCGGTGCGTGTGCACATCGGCCAGCCTGGCCGGGTTCGCCGCGATCACGGCGTCGAGGCCAGCGAGCAGCGCCCGCCGCACCGGCCGCGAGAAGGACCGGAACCGGGTCGGCTCCTGGAGCGTCACGTCGCCGTCCGACAGCGCGCAGGCCAGCCGCAGCACATCGGTGACGGTGTCGAGCAGGAGGTCCGCGCCGACGGCGAGCCGTGCCTCGTTGACCACCGCCCGGTTCTCCCGCACCGGGATCCGCTCCGGCTGGGGGCCGAGCGCGCACCGCTCGGCGAGGAGTCCGAGGTCGCGCAGGTCGTCCTCGCCCAGCGGGGTCGTGCTGCCCGCCAGGGCCAGGTACAGGTCGGTGAGTTCGGCGTCCAGGTCCCGGCCGGGGTGCAGCACGGTGATCCGGTCACCGGCCGAGGCGATCAGCTCGTCCTGCGCCGCGAGCATCTCCGCGTAGGTGTGCTGGTACCGGCCGTACGTGGGGAGGCTGAGCAGGTCCAGCACCCCGTTGGCCAGCTGGGTCAGCACGCCCTCGCGCGCCTTCTCGTCGCCGAGGGCGTGCGCCACGCACCGCGTCCAGAACTCCTCGGTGCTCGGGACGTTCCTGGGGAAGTCGATGAAGTAGGAGTTGTGCCGGACGTGGTCGCCCACCATCTCGCGCACCGTGCGCAGGGTCTGCCGGGCGGTGTACAGGACCGCCGCCTCGGACAGCCCCGACAGCCTCTCCAGCAGCTCCGCCGAGAGCTTGAAGCCCACGTCCATCAACGCCGCGTCGAACTGCCGCGCGGCGGCGGTCCCGTCACCGGGGGACCCCTTGGGGGCGGGCAGGCGGTGGGTGTGCCGGACGACCAGCGATTCGAGACTCTGCGCCATTCCGGGATGATCGCAGAGGTGTACGAATCGGCGCACGGGAGTTTTCCCGGCGCGACCGCGCCCGGTACCCGTTCCGCCGCCTGTGTCTGCGCCGCGCCGGTACCTGTTCCACCGCCTGCGGGTGCGTCGTGCCCCGCGTCCGTCCCGCTACACCTGTGCGTGCGTCTCCAGCCTGCGCCGCGCGTGCGCGAGGAACCCGTCGAGGGCCAGCTCGAAGGCGGCGTCCGCGCGCCCCGCGCCCGCCGCGTCCAGCGCCCGGGCCAGGCGCGGGGTCGCCGACTCGTCGGTGATCTCCCACATGGCCAAGGGGGCGGCGAGGTCCATCGCCGAGCCGAGGACGACGTTCTCCAGGGCGACCAGCACCGGCATCACGTCCGGCAGCGGGAAGCCCGCGTCGAGCAGCAGGCCGACGGCCCGCTCGTACTGTTCGAGGGCGCGTGGGGCCCGCACCGGCGAGGTCATCAGCAGCGGGATCGCCCGCGGGTGCGCCGCGAAGGCGGCGCGGTAGGAGCGGGCCCACGCGGCGAGGGCCGTGTCCCACGGCCGCAGGTCGAGGGCGGAGACGTCGATGCCCTCCGCCACCCGCTCCCGCAGCAGCTCGACGATGCCGTCCCGGCCGTCCACATGGTGGTACACCGAGCCGGTCTGCACCCCGAGCCGCCGAGCGATCTGCGGAACGCTGAACTCGCCCTGCGCGTCGAGCAGTTCCAGCGCGGTGGTGGTGATGCGCTCCCTGTCGAGCAGGGGTGTGCGCGGCCGTCCCATGGTGTCCGTCCCCTCCGGGGTCTTCCCAGCAGTCCGAGGTGAAGGCTACATTGCGAAAACCGAAAGCCTTTAGGTTTATGGGTCAGGTCATCCCGCACGGCCCTGCTCTCCCCGTCCCGCCCGAAGTCAGAAGGGCTTTCCCCTCATGACCGTCACCCCCGACGCCACCGTCGCCGACCCGGCGGGCAACGCGGCCACCCCGGCCCCGTCCCTGCGCTCCGGCTCGCTCGGCACCACCGACATCGCCTTCTTCGTCGTCTCCGCCGCCGCCCCGCTCACCGTGATGGCCGGCGTCGCCCCGCTCGCCATCCTGATGGGCGGCATCGGCGCCCCCGTCGGCTATCTCCTCGCCGGACTCACGCTCGCCGTGTTCGCCGTCGGCTTCACCACCATGAGCCGCCACGTCCGCAGCGCCGGCGCCTTCTACGCGTACATCACCCGGGGCCTCGGCCGCCCCGTCGGCATCGGCGCCGCCCTGCTCGCACTGATCGGCTACAACGCCATGGAGATCGGCGTCTACGGCCTGCTCGGCTCCGCCACCCGGGACACCGCCCGTGCCCTGTTCGGCGCCGACATCCCCTGGCTGCCCGTCTCCCTCGTGGGCCTGCTGTTCATCGGCTGGGCGGGCTACCGCTCCATCGACTTCGGCGCCAAACTCCTGGGTGTCCTGCTGGTCGCCGAGACCGGCATCCTCGTCCTGCTCGCCGGGGGAGTCCTGGTCCAGGGCGGCGCCGACGGCCTCTCCCTGGCCTCCTTCGCCCCCGGCAACGTCATGGTCCCCGGCATGGTCGCCGTCCTGGCCTTCGCGTTCGCCGCGTTCACCGGATTCGAGTCGACCGTCATCTACCGCCGCGAGGCCCGCGACCCGGCGCGCACGGTGCCCCGCGCCACCTACCTCGCCATCTGCTTCCTCGGCCTGTTCTACGCGTTCATCGTATGGACCGTCATCCAGGCCTTCGGCGACGCCCGGGTCATCGCGACGGCCGGCGCCAACCCCGCCGACCTGTTCTTCACCGCCATCACCACCTACGTCGGCTCCTGGGCGGCCGACCTGATGCGGATCCTCATCGTCACCAGCGTCCTCGCCTCCCTCCTCGCCTTCCACAACGCCATCAACCGCTACGGCCTCGCCCTCGCCGAGGAGGGGATCCTGCCCAAGGCCCTGGCCCGCGTCCACCCGCGCCACCGCTCGCCGTACGTCGCGGGCATCGCCCAGACCGTCCTCGGCGCGATCGTCGTCCTCGCCTTCGCCGCGGCCGGCGCCGACCCGTACATGCAGCTCCTGCTGTGGGTGAACACCCCCGGAATGCTCGCCCTGATGCTGCTGCAACTGCTCGCCGCCCTCGCCGTGCCCTTCTACTTCCGGCGCGTCACCCACACCGAGGGAGCCCTGCGCACGGTCGTCGCCCCCATCGCGGCCGCGGCGCTCCTGACCGGCGCCATCGCCCTGGTCGTCACCCACCTCGACCAGTTCACGGGCGCCTCCAGCACCGTCAACACCGTCCTCGCGGTCCTCGTCCCGGCCGTCCTCGTCGTCGGTCTGGTCCTGGCCGGGTGGCTGCGCCGCGCCAGGCCGGAGGTCTACGCGCACTTCGCCGCCGAACCGCCGTCCGGCACCGGCGACTGACCACCGGCCCCGCATCCCACCGGCCCCGCACCGGCCGACCGCCGCCCCCACCCCACCACCGGAGGAGACCTCTCCATGCCCACAGCCGACCTCGTCGTCACCGGCGCCCGTGTCCGCACCCTCGACCCCGCCCGGCCCCGGGCCACGGCGGTCGCCGTACGCGACGGCCTGATCGCCGCCCTCGGTGAGGAAGCGGACGTACGGGACTGGCGCGGACCCGGCACGGACGTGGTGGACCTGGGCGGGGGCCGACTGGTGCCCGGCCTGGTGGACAGCCACAGCCACCCGGTGTGGGGCCTGGACATGGCCACCGGCATCGACCTGACGGCCGTGACGGACCTCGACGGCCTGCGGGGCGCGCTCGCCTCCGGCGAACGCGTCGACGGCTGGGTCATCGGCTACGGCCTCGACCACAACGTCTTCGCCGGCCGGACCGTCGACCGCGCCCTCGTCGAGGACGTCCTCGACGGCGCTCCCGCCTTCCTGCGCCTCTACGACGGCCACTCCGCGCTCGTCAGCGGGGCCACGCTCAAGGTCGCCGGCATCACCGGCCCGCGCGCTTTCGCACAGCGGTCGCACCTCGCCGTCGACGCCGACGGACGACTCACCGGACATCTCGTCGAGCACGCCGCGATGGCGCTGGTCGAGCCTTTCATGCCGAAGCCTTCCTACGCCGAACGCCGCGACCGGCTGCGCGAGTTGCTCCGTGCGATGGCGGCCACCGGTCTCACCGGCGCCCATGTCATGGACCTGGGCGACCTGGACCTGGTGGGTGCGCTCGCCGAGGAGTCGCCGCTGCCGCTGCGGCTGCGCTTCGCCCCCTGGTGCATGCCCGGCGCCGACACGGACGACCTCGCGGAACTCGTCGCCCTCCAGAACCGGGGCGGACGGCACTGGCGGGTCGGCGGGGTGAAGTTCTTCATGGACGGCACCGTCGAGGGCGGCACCGCATGGCTCGACCACCCCGACTGCCACGGCCAGGGCACCGACGCGTTCTGGCCCGACCCGGCGGCGTACAGCGCCGCCGTACGAGAGCTGCACCGCGCCGGGGTGCGTACGGCGACACACGCGATCGGGGACGCCGCCGTACGTCATGTCCTCGACACCGTCGCCTCGTTGGGCCCCGGCGGACGGCTCGCGCACCGGATCGAGCACATCGAGTCCGTGCCGGACGAGCTCGTCGGGCGGTTCGCCGAGGTGGGGGTCATCGCCTCGATGCAGCCGCCGCACACGGACTACACGCGGGCCGATCTGTCCGACGAGTGGTCGCTGCGGCTGGGGGAGGAGCGTGCCGCGCGGGCCTGGCGCCTGCGTGACCTGCGGGACGCGGGTGCGATCGTCGCGCTCGGGTCGGACTGGCCCATCGCCCACTACGACGCGCGGGCCGTGCTGGCGACGGCCAGGGCACCGAAGGGAGCGGCGTCGTCCGGGGCGGGGCTCACCGGGCTGCAGGCGCTGGAGGGGTGCACGCGTCACGCGGCGGTGGCCGCGGGCGAAGGCGATGTCGCCGGCCGGGTCGCCTCAGGGCTGCGGGCCGATCTGACGGCCTTGGGGGTCGACCCTGTGGAGGCACCCGCGGACGAGGTCGCCGACGCGCCCGTGCTCCTCACGGTGACCGGGGGGAATGTGGTGCACCGGGGGCTCTGAGGAAGCCGGCGGGGCGGGGCCTGCGGTCGTGTCCTGGCTGCGGGTCTTGCCCGACCGCTCGAATCGCGTCACACTGGTACCGAACGAATGGTCGGTTGGGAAGCTGGTATCGATGACGACGACAGACTCCGCGGGGGCGCCGTCCCGGGACGCCGAGGACGCCCTCCAGCAGCACTTCGACGCGACGATCGCGCGGGACCAGCGGATCGAGCCGCGTGACTGGATGCCGGAGGGGTATCGCCGGACCTTGGTGCGGCAGATCGCGCAGCACGCGCATTCGGAGATCATCGGCATGCAGCCGGAGGGGGAGTGGATCACGCGTGCGCCGTCGCTGCGCCGTAAGGCGATCCTCTTCGCCAAGGTGCAGGACGAGGCGGGGCACGGGCTGTATCTGTACTCGGCGGCGGAGACGCTGGGTGCGGACCGTGCGGATCTCACGCGGCGGCTGATCGAGGGGCGCCAGAAGTACTCGTCGATCTTCAATTACCCGACGGCGAGCTTCGCCGACGTGGGTGTGATCGGCTGGTTCGTGGACGGTGCGGCGATCTGTAATCAGGTGCCGTTGTGCCGGTCGTCGTACGGTCCGTATGCGCGGGCGATGGTGCGGATCTGCAAGGAGGAGTCGTTCCATCAGCGGCAGGGCTATGAGCTGTTGCTGACGATGATGCGCGGTACCGGCGAGCAGCGGGCGATGGTGCAGGACGCGGTGGACCGCTGGTGGTGGCCGTCGCTGATGATGTTCGGTCCGCCCGATGACGCCTCGCCGAACTCTGCGCAGTCGATGGCGTGGAAGATCAAGCGGCACTCCAACGACGAGTTGCGGCAGCGGTTCGTCGACATGACGGTCCCGCAGGCGGAGAAGCTCGGTGTCACCCTGCCCGACCCGGACCTGAAGTGGAACGAGGAGCGCGGCTGCCACGACTTCGGCACCCCCGACTGGGACGAGCTGATGCGGGTCATCAAGGGCGACGGCCCCTGCAACGACCGGCGGATGGAGCGGCGGCGGACCGCCCACGAGGAAGGCGCCTGGGTGCGTGAGGCGGCCACGGCCCACGCGGCCAAGCAGAGCGAGCGAGCCCGGAAGGGGACGGCGGCATGACCGGCACGAGCAAGGGTGACTGGCCGCTGTACGAGGTGTTCGTGCGGGGCAAGCGCGGTCTGAACCATGTCCATGTGGGCTCGTTGCACGCCGCCGACGACCAGATGGCGCTCACGCACGCCCGTGACCTGTACACCCGCCGTAACGAGGGTGTGTCGATCTGGGTCGTGCGCAGCGAGTACATCGCCGCCTCCACCCGGGACGAGAAGGACCCCTTCTTCGAGCCGAGCGCCGACAAGGTGTACCGCCATCCCACGTTCTACGACATCCCCGACGACGTCCCGCACATCTGAGGAGCAGGGTATGAGTGACGACCACGTCTATCTGACCCTGGCCGAGGGGCACGAGGACGACACCCGCTGGGCGTACGGCACCGGCTTCGAGGACCCCCTGCACGGTGTGGACACCGCGGTGCCCGACGGCGTCGACAGCGGCGAACTGGCCGCCGTCTGTGTCGCGTTGGCCGACGACGCCCTGGTCAGTGCCCAGCGGCTCGCCGAATGGACCACCCGCGCGCCCGAGCTGGAGGAGGAGGTGGCCCTGGCGAACATCGGGCTCGACCTGCTCGGCCAGGCCCGTCTGCTGTACTCCCGTGCCGGGCAGGTCGACGGCACCGGACGCGGCGAGGACGCCTACGCCTACTTCCGCGACCCCGACGACTTCCGCAACGTACGCCTCGCCGAACTCCCCTGCGGAGACTTCGCGTTCTCGATCGCCCGACTGCTGGTCCTGTCCACCTGGCGCCTCGCGCACTTCGAGCGGCTGGCCACGCACCCGGACCCGGTCCTCGCGGCGATCGCGGCCAAGGGCGTCAAGGAGCTGAGCTACCACCGGCAGTACGCCGCCGAATGGGCCGTACGGCTGGGCGACGGCACCGCCGAGTCGCACCGGCGGATCCGTAAGGCCATGGAGCAAGTGGCCCCGTACGTGGGTGAGTTGTTCACCGCGTGCGACGTACGGGACGAGGTCGTCGGCGTACTCCGCCAGGTCACGGAGGCGGCCGGACTGCCGATGCCGGTGTACCGGCCGCTGTCGGGCGCGGGCCGCGCCGGTGACCACACGGAACATCTGGCGCCGCTGCTCGCCGAGTTGCAGAGCGTGGCCCGTGCCCACCCGGGGGCGACATGGTGACCACCCTGACCGACGCCGCGCGGCGCGCCAGGCACATCGCCGAGCAGGTGCCGGACCCCGAGCTGCCGATGCTGACCCTGGCCGACCTGGGTGTCCTGCGCGAGGTGCGGCTGACGTCCGACGGCACGGTCGTCGCGAGCCTGACCCCGACGTACTCCGGCTGTCCGGCCATGGCCGAGATGCGCGCCGACGTGGCGGCGCGACTGCGCGCCGCCGGCTTCGAACGCGTCGAGATCCGCACGGTGTTGAACCCCCCGTGGACCACCGACTGGATCACCGACACCGGCCGCCGCAAGCTGACGGAACACGGCATCGCCCCGCCCGGCGCGGCACCCCGGGGCCCGGTCCACCTCCTGCTGTCCCCCACCCGGCGGTCCGTGGCCTGCCCCCGCTGCGGCTCGGCCGACACGGAGGAGACCTCCCGCTTCGCCGCCACGTCCTGCAAGTCCCTGTGGCGCTGCCACACCTGCCGCGAGCCGTTCGAGCACGTCAAGGAGATCTGATGAAAGGCCTCGAGAAGGAGCCGACGAGAGGCCTCCTGGACGCGCCGACCCTCCAGAACGGGGCGGGACGTCCCCGGGCCCGCCGACGGCCGGCCTTCCACGGTCTGCGGGTCGCCGCCGTGCAGCCGCTCTGCGAGGACGCCGTCGCCGTCGGGTTCGAGGTTCCGGCGGAGCTGGCGGAGGAGTTCGCGTTCGCGCCGGGACAGTCGCTGACGCTGCGGCGCGAGATCGACGGGCGCGACGAGCGGCGGTCGTACTCGATCTGTTCCCCGGCCGGGACGACACCGCGCATCGGGGTACGGGTCGTGCCGGGCGGACTGTTCTCGTCGTGGCTGGTCAACGACGTACGCCCCGGCGACACCGTCGAGGTCATGGCCCCCACCGGCTTCTTCACCCCGGACCTCACCACCCCCGGCCACCATGTGCTGATCGCGGCCGGCTCCGGCATCACCCCCATGGTCTCCATCGCCGAGTCCGTGCTCGCCGCCGACCCCCGCTCCACCGTAACCCTCTTCTACGGCAACCGCCGCACGGGCACGGTGATGTTCGCCGACGAACTGGCCGACCTCAAGGACCTGTACCCGGCGCGCTTCCAGCTCGCCCACGTCCTCTCCCGCGAACCGCGCGAGGCCGAGGTGCTCTCCGGCCGCCTGGACGCCGACCGGCTCTCGGCGCTGATCGACTCCCTGGTCGACGTCGACACGGCGGACCACTGGTGGCTGTGCGGACCGCACGGCATGGTCCGCGACGCCCAGCGGGTCCTGGACGGACTCGGCGTCCCCGCCGACCGCGTCCACCAGGAGCTGTTCTACGCCGACGACGAACCGGTCCGCGAGACGCGGCACGAGGAGGCCGCCGCCGAGGGGCCCGTCAGCGAGGTGACGGTCGTCCTCGACGGCCGCACGACGACGGCCGCGCTGCCCCGCGAACGCAGCGTGCTCGACGGCGCGCAACGCACCCGCCCCGACCTGCCGTTCGCCTGCAAGGGCGGGGTCTGCGGCACCTGCCGCGCGCTGGTCACGGACGGCCGGGCCGAGATGCGGCGCAACTTCGCTCTGGAACCGGCGGAGGTGGAGGCGGGGTATGTGCTGACCTGCCAGTCCTACGCGGTCACGGACAGATTGACGGTGGACTTCGACACGTGAGTGGGGGGACACGGGGGGCTGGTTGTCGGGTGCGGGTGCGTGGGGGCTTCTCGCGCAGTTCCCCGCGCCCCTTGAGGGCCTACGGCCCTTTCGGGCCGAAAAGCACGGGGCGCAGCCCCGCTTTTCAGGGGCGCGGGGAACTGCGCGACCAGCCCCCACGCACCCGCACCCGCCGACGCACCCGAACCCCCGAGCTCCCACGCGTCGCAGAGCCTCCTCACCCCTGATGCAACCGATCCACCAGCAGGTCGATCACCAACGGAGTACGCGGCCCGAAACCGAGCAGCACCCCGTCCTCCAGATCCACCACCCGGCGGTCCATCCCGGCCGGTGTCTCCCTGATCCCGGGAATGTCCACCAGTCCGTCGACCCCGCCGACCGACTCAAGTCCCTTGCTCATCATGAGGATCACGTCGGGCTGAGCCTTGACGAGGGCCTCGCTCGTGATCGGGGTGAACGGCTTGTCCAGTCCGGCCGCCACCCCCGCGTCCTCCGCCCCGGCCGCGTCGATGAGGGAGTCCGCTCCCGACCCCTTCCCGCCGATGAGATAGACGGCGGCCGACCCCCGCATGTACAGAAACGCGACCTTCGGCCGACTTCCCCCGGGCACGGTGGCCCGCGCGGCCTTCAACTCCTCGGCGAAGCGCTCGTTGAGGGCCTCGCCGGCGGCCGGGACCCCCAGCGCCTGCGCCACCCTGGTCGTCCGTGTGCTCACGTCGGAGAGGTCGTCGGCCGGGTCGAGGACCACCACGGGCACCCCGGCGTCACGGATCTGGTCGACGACCTCGCTCGGCCCGGTGTCGGTGTCGGCCAGGACCACGGTCGGCTTCAGCGAGAGTACGCTCTCCGCGCTCACGTCATGCGCCTTGGTGACCTGGGGGAGCCCCTTGGCCTCCTCGAAGGTCGCGGTGATGTCCCGGCCGACGACCTTGTCACCGAGGCCGAGCGTGAACACGATCTCCGCGATGCCTCCGTTGAGCGGCAGGATCCGTGACGCGTCCTCGACGGTGACCTTCCGGCCGTCCGACGAGTCGACGGTGACGGGCAACTTCGGTGTGGGCGCCCCGCCCTCCAGCGGGACGAGCGCGTTCGTCCTCAACTGCTTCTCGGCGGCCGCCGCTCGCTCGCTCGCGGACGACGCCGAGGGCTTCGCCCCCGTTGCTTCGCCTTCCCTGGCGCCGCCTGCGCATCCGGCCGCCAGCATCGCGAATGCAACGGCGAGTGCGGCAACTCCCCTTCGAATGCTGGTGAGTTGAGCTCCTCCGGACCTTCGCATCGAACCGCCTTCCATGTCTACCGTTCAATCCAGGTGTTCGCTACCTTAGGTTAGCCTTACCTGAGTTTCCTATGGTGGGAGTGCTGACACCGATGCACAGATGTGGCCTACGAGTCCTGCGCGCTGCCCCGGCGGCCGTCGCCGTCGCGAGCGCTCTGATCCTCTCCTCGGCTCCCTCGGCGATGGCCGCGGGCGGCTCCGCGACCGGTCCCGAGGGCCAGCAACTCACCGTCTCCAAATCCTCCGGGCTCGACCCGGACGGCGAGACGGTCACCGTGTCCGGCACCGGCTACAACACCGAGAAGGGCATCTACGTCGCCTTCTGCGTGGACAACGGAGCGGGCAGGACCCCCACGCCCTGCGTGGGCGGCGTCGACATGTCCGGCGACTCCGGCGCGTCGGTGTGGGTCTCCTCCAACCCGCCTTCGTACGGGGAGGGGTTGGCGAAGCCGTACTGGGGCAGCGGGCACAAGGGCACGTTCTCCGCGCAGCTCAAGGTGCGCGCCAAGGACGCCAACACCGACTGCGCCAAGTCCGGTGTGACCTGCGCCGTGATCACCCGCAACGACCACACCAGGGGCGGCGACCAGAGCCAGACGGTCCGTATCCCGGTGACCTTCGCCGCCGCGGCGGGCGACGCCGGCGACGCCCCGGGGAGCGGCAACTCCGCGACCCCGTCGGCCGGGACGGGTGCGACGGCCACCGGTGGCACGGGCGGCACGTCGAACCACACGGGCGCCTCGGACGACCCGCTGGCCGACACCGGCAGTGCCGCCGTGCCGCTCGGCATCACCGCCGCCGGACTGGTCGCGGCGGGCGGGACCGCCTGGCTCTGGGCACGCCGCCGCCGTACCGACGCCGGGCCCGAGGGCGCAAACTGACGACTTGTCACTCACTGACGACATGTCACTCACCGACGGCGTGTCGATGACGGCGTGTCGACGAGGGCCGTTCACAGATCGTTCGGCGCCCCCGGTGAGGGGCGTCCGGTCGGCCGCGCGGCCGACCTTCCAGGGAGGGCTTCGAGGTGATGAACAGACCTGGTGCCGCCGTGACGGCGGCGGGTGCGTTGCTCGCCCTGCTGTGTCAGGGCACGGCGGCGGCACGGGACGGGGCCGGGTCCCCGCGTGAGGTGTCCGGCGGCTACGCGAGCTGGGGCCCGGCGTTCGAGACGTCCGCCGGCGCCGACGCGATGGTGACGGCCGGGGCGCCCGCCGTGCGCGGCTCCGGGGGCCGGACCTGGTTCCCGGTCGACGGCGGCAGCGTGAACCCGGGCGCCGGGGACGCGGACGTCGCACTCGACGGCTCGATCCGGCTCGGCGGAGCCGGTACGGACACCCTGACCCTCGACGCACTGCGGCTGCGGCTCGACGACGGCACCGGCACGCTCCGGGTGCGGGCCCGACGGGCGGGGGAGGGCGGCGACCTGACGCTGGCCCGGGTCGGCCCGGGTGCCGGCGCGCCGAGCGTCCGCAGCGGCGGCGCGACCTGGTCCGGCCTGCGGGTGTCGCTGACCGCCGAGGGCGCCGCGCTGCTCACCCGGTGGAGCGGGCGGTCGTACACGGCGGGAGACGAACTCGCCCCGCTCGGCGTGACCGTGGGAACCGGAGCGTCCGGCGCCGCCGATCCGCAGGAAGGGGCGCCCGGCGCGTCCGACGGCCACGCCTCCCCGCCCCCGGAGGGCGGGAGCGGCTCATCGGCAGGCTCCGCCGGGACGGGGACGGAATCCGGGTCGGATGCCGACGCCGATGCCGAGCGGAAGGCGGGCGTGACCCCGTCCGCCGCCGTGAGCCTCGCGAACCCGGCGGCCGGGGACGGCCGTCGGGTCACCGGTGAGGGCTTCGTGCCCGGTGAGGTCGTACTGATCGCCATCGACGACGACACCCGCTACCAGGCCGTGGCCGACGAGTCGGGCCGGATCGCCCGTGACTTCCCGGTGTACGACACCGCGACCGAGGGCGCGCACACCGTACGGCTGTACTCCGTGACCGGTGGCCGCGAGGCCGTCGCGGAGTTCACCGTGCGCGCCGACGAAGCGACCTCCTGAGCCGCCCGGGCCCGTGTCAACACGGGGCGGACGCGGGCCCGTTGAGGGTTCTTTGCGTTCTGTTGACAAAGAGATCACAGGCAAGCTTAGGTAAGCCTTACCTAAGCTTGCCTCCTCGTTCCTGAGAAAGGTGCTCTCCGATGAGAGTCGTTCCCTCAGCTCGTGCCGCCGCCCGCGCCGGTCTCGCCGTCGCCGCCTCCGCCGCCCTGACCCTGGGCCTCGCCACCTCGGCCTCCGCCGCCACCGCGACCCGCACGATCGTCGACGGCGCCACCACCTACAACCTGTCCCTGACCGCGCCGAACACGGCCGCCGCGTCGGGCCAGGTCATCACCGTCTCCGGCTCCGGCTACAACACCGCCCAGGGCATCTACGTCGGCCTCTGCGTCGTCAACGGCGCGCAGGGCGCCGACAAGCCGACCCCCTGCCTCGGTGGCCAGGACGAGGCAGGCTCCACGGGCGCCTCGCACTGGATCAACAACACCTTCGGCGGCCTCTTCGCCAACAGCTCCAAGTTCGGCGCCGGCGGCACCTTCAGCGTGAACATCTACGTCCGGGCCACCCTCGAGGACGGCAGCGTCTGCGGTGAGGACGTCACCTGCGCCGTGGTCACCCGCGCCGACCACTTCGACACCAACGACCGCAAGTACGACGTCCACACCCCCCTCACCTTCCAGTAACCACCCACCAGGCCGGGCCCCTTCGCCACGGGGCCCGGCCCTCGGCGTCCCCCGGGTGCGGGGCGCACCCGACGAATGAGGTACCCATGAGAGACGACACGACGGGAAGGCGGCCGGGGCGCGCGGCCGGACCTCGCCTCGGGCGCCCCGCGGCGCTCCTCGGAGCGGTCGCCCTGGTGGCCGCCACGATCACCGCCGTCACGGTGGGCACCGCCGCCCAGGCCGCCGACACCCCGAAGACCGGCCTGGGCGCGAACGGCCAGAAACTGACCGTGTCCGCCTCGGCGAACCTCGATCCCGAGGGCGAGAAGCTGAGGGTCACCGGCTCCGGCTACGACACGGCCAAGGCCGTCTACGTCGCCCTGTGCAAGGACAACGGCGACGGCAGGATCCCCTCCCCGTGCATCGGGGGCGCCGACCAGACCGGCACCGGCAGCTCCTCCCACTGGATCGTCCCCGAGGGCGATCCGTACGAGGGCAGCCTCGCCATCGCCTGGGGCGAGGGCGGCACCTTCGACGTCGAGATCGACGTCGAGGCCGAGGACAACGGGGTCGACTGCACCGAGGTCGCCTGCTCCGTCGTCACCCGCGTCGACCACCGCAACTCCGGCGACCGCTCCCAGGACGTCCGTGTCCCCGTCCGGTTCGAGGGCCAGGACACCGGCGGCGGTGACGGCGGCGAGGGCGAGGACGTGCCCGCCGGCACGGTCGACTACGTCGAGTCCGCCGCGTTCCCGGCGGCCGGCAAGGTCAACGACCTCCTGCTGCACCCGGAGTCGGGGAAGCTGTACGCGGGATCGGACAACTTCGCCGCCTCCGGAGCGGTCGACGAGCGAGGACTGCACGCCCTCGACCCGGCGGACGGCAGGAGCCTCGGCCACACCCCCCAGTTCCCGGGCACCACCGGCACGCTCGGCCCGCGCGCCGTCGTACGGATCGCCGCCCCGCTCGCCGGCGACGGCGCCGTGTTCCAGTTCGCGCTGCGCGGCATCGGCACCGCCAAGGCCGGTGACCCGGCGGCCGCGGGCAAGTGGATCGCGGGCGCCAACATCACCGGGATCGGCCCCGGCACCAAGGACTCCACCGTCCTGGTCGCGCAGGGCGCCCAGCTCTCCGAGGTCGACATCGCCACCGCCGTCCCCCTGGAGAACCGCACCCTCACCCTGGAGGGCGGTTCCCTGCTCGGCGTCGACGAGGCCCGCGACACGGCCTGGTCCGTGGGCGCCGACGGCGGCACCCTGCGCCGGGTCGACACCCGCTCGTTCACCGTCACCGCCTCGGCCGAACTCAGCGCCACGAGCGTCGAGTTCGTCGAGACCGACCCGGCCACCGGCAACGTCTGGGTGGGCAGCGGCGACTCCGTCCTCGTCCACGACAAGGACGCCGAGCTCCTGAAGACGATCGAGGGCCCGGACGAGGCCGCCGACATCGCCTTCGACACCGCCACCGGCCGGGCCTTCGTCGTCTGGCAGGACGACGGCACCCTGAGCGGCGGCAGCGACGGCGTCAGCAGCCTGGCCGTGTACGACACCGCCACCTACGCGGAGACCGCCGTCCGCACGAAGCTGGACGGCAACGACTCCCAGAACGGCTCCGCATCCGTCGCCGTCGCCCCCGGCGGCACCACCGTCTACGTCGGCAGCCCCACCGAGGGCGAGATCACCAAGCTCGACCGCCGGATGTCCCCGAAGGTCACCCAGTCCCCGACCGACCGGACCGTGGCGCCGGGCGACGAGGTCTCGTTCGTCACGGCGGCCGACGGTACCCCCGCGCCCACCGTGACGTGGGAGGTCAGCACCGACGGCGCCCAGACCTGGTCCACCGTCGAGGGCGCGACGAAGAACACGTACACCTTCAAGGCGAAGGCGGCGCACGACGGTTACCAGTACCGCGCCGTGTTCAAGAACACCGTGGGCACCACCCGCACCGCCGCCTTCACCCTCACCGTCACGGAGGCCGACGACAGCACCGGCGGCGGAGACGGCGGCGGGAACGGCGGGGCCGCCGAGCCCTCCGGCACGAAGACGGTCACCGGCTCCGACGGCCAGCGGCTCACCGTCACCCCGGTCAACGACCTCGCCACCGAGAGCCAGACCCTGAAGGTCACCGGCTCCGGCTACGACGAGAAGAAGGGCATCTACGTCGCCCTCTGCGTCGACAACGGCGAAGGGGAACTGCCCTCCCCGTGCATCGGCGGCGTCGACATGACGGGCGAGTCGCACTCCTCCGCGTGGATCTCCTCCAACCCACCCGACTACGGCGAGGAGTTGGCCACCCCGTACGAGGAAGGCGGGGCGTTCGAGGTCGAGCTGACCGTCGACGCCGAGGACGAGTACACCGACTGCTTCAAGGTCCGGTGCGTCCTCGCCACCCGCGCCGACCACACCCTCTCCGGCGACCGCTCGCAGGACGTGAAGGTCCCGGTCGCCTTCGTCGGTCAGGACCCGGTGGACACCGACGACGGCGGTGACACCGACGGCGGCACCTCCACCACCGGTACCTCCGGCGGCGGTTCGGCCTCCGGAAGCACGGGCGCGACCGGCACGACCGGTGCCTCCGGCGGTACGGGAGGGACCACGACGACGGGCGGCGGCGGGAGCCTCGCCTCCACCGGCCTGACCGTCCTCGGCGCGGCCGCCTCGGCCGCCGCGCTCACCGTGACCGGCTGGATCCTGCACCGACGGGCCCGCAGGTCGGGCCACGGCACACCCGCCTGATCCGCACGGGACCGAGACCGGAGCCCGGGCCGCCGACACCCTCGGCGGCCCGGGCTCCGCCCGTTCGTCCAGCTGCCCGATCGCGCCGAATGCGCTGGCTGCCGGAACGCCTCGGATGTGGATTCGCCGCCGTGGTCCGGGTGAAAGACGGCCACTGCGGTGACCCGGCCGAAGATGATCCGCTCAGTCGCTTAGGCTGGTTTCCTTGTCGCCGATAAGGAGGCGCAGGCTGCGGCGGCGTGTGCTGGCCGTCCGTCCGAGGAAGGTGTGCGAGTGGCAGTCGCGGGGGGTCGGTCGAGGAAGCGGCTGCAACGGGGAACTCTTTCCCAGGGGCTGATCGCCGGGACCGCGCTGCGGATCCTCGACGAAGACGGGCCGGACGCGCTGACCTTCCAGCGACTCGGCAAGGAGCTGTCCGCCTCCGCAACCGCGGTGTACCGGCACTTCGCGAGTCGCGACCACATCATGATCGCCGTCGCGGAGGAGCTCGACAGGATCTCCCTGGAGGAGTACGAGCCGCAGGAGTCGTGGGCCGAGTCGCTGCGTGACCTGGCGATCCGTGCCTGGAACACCGCGCTGGACCACCCGGCGGCCGCCGCGCTCTGCATGGGGAGAGTCACCCGGGGCGTTCACGAGTTGCGCGCCGTGGACGCCGTCCTGGAAGCGTTCCACCGCGGCGGCTGGCGCGGCCGGGAGGCCGTCCTGCACTATCAGGCGTTCTCGAACTTCATCCTCGCCATGGCGAGCAACAACGCCTGGCGGCTCGTCAACCAGCGGTTCGGCGCCGAGGTGAACTGGGTGCAGGAATACCAGCCGGCGGATCCTGACGCGTACCCCTACGCCGAGGCGGCGAAGGAGCACCTGCGCAGCGTCGACATGACCGAAGTCTTCCACCGGCAGACGGACCTCCTGCTCGCGGCCCTTTCGGCGGAGGCTGCGACGCTCCCGCGCGACTGACACGCGTCACTCCTCGCGGTCACCGCCCAGCGCCGCCTCCGCGGCCGAAATCGGCGGCGGAGGCGGCGCGCGCAAAGATAGTTAACGCTATTGACTACGTCGTTCACTTGGCGGCATCCTCTCCACACCGAGTGCTCCACGGCTCGCTCCCGAGCGGCGTCCGCCGAGCTCCGCGCGCACCGCCTCCACCCCGAACTGCTCGCGCTCGTCCCGCCCGATCCCCCGTGACCTGCGCAGAGCGCGACATCCCTCTCCAGGAGCACCCATGCGCCAGACCCGTACCCGCGCGGTCCCTGTGACCGCAGCCGTCGCCATGACAGCCGTACTCGCCGGCTGTACCACCACGGGATCGACGTCCGGAGACTCGAGCGGCGGCGATGCCGCCACGGCGACGAGGATCCGGACGACGATCGACGTGCCCGCCGGCTTCGACCCGGCCAAGGCCCTGTCCCTGCCGGACTACCTGCTGGCCCGGAACAGTTACGACACCCTCGTGCGCAAGGACGACGGCGGGCTCGTCGGCGGGCTCGCCACCCAGTGGAAGAACACGCCGACCTCGGCCACGTTCACCCTGCGCACCGACGCGACCTGCGCCGACGGGACGCCGATCACACCGACGGTCGTCAAGGGCTCCCTCGACCGCTACATCGACCCGAAGACGGCGGCGCCCGATCTCCCCACGGTCTTCGGCCCCGGCAACACGGTGAAAGTGACCGCCGACGACGCGGCGAACACCGTGAAGATCACGCTCGCCAGGCCGTGGGGTGACATGGTCACCGGCCTGTCGGTGGCGAGCACGGGCATCGTCTGCCCGGCGGGACTCAAGGACCTCAAGGCCCTTGCCGCCGGTAAGGCCGAGGGCTCCCAGTCCGGCCCGTACCTCCTTGAGAAGTCCAAGTCCGGCGTCTCGTACTCCTACAAGCTTCGCCCGGAGTACAAGGCATGGCCGGACTGGCGTACGAAGATCCCCGGCAAGGTCGCCGCGACGATGGAGTACCTGGTCTCGCCCGACCCGACGGCGACCGGCAACCTCGTGACCAGCGGCCAGCTCGACATCGGCAAGATCGACGCCTCCGGCATCCCGCGCTTCGACGGTGTGGCCGGCCACAGCGTGAGCATCAGCCGGTTCTCCGACTTCTACCTGCTCTTCAACGAACGACCCGGCACGGTCTTCGCGGACGTCGCCACCCGCCGGGCGGTCGCCCAGGCCGTCGACCGCGCCGCCTTCACCAAGGTCGTCTCGAAGGAGACGGGTGAGCCGTCGACGATGTTCGTGCAGAAGGGCATCCCCTGCAACGACCCCGGCTCCTCCTTCCTCGTACCGAAGGACAAAACTGCGGCGGCCGCTTCGCTCAAGGGCAAGAAGATCCGCCTCGTGGGCCCCCAGGTCGTCGGTCCCGCCGGCGCCGGAAACCAGTACGTCCAGGAGGCGCTGCGGGCCGCGGGCGCGGACGTCACCCTCGCCAACGTCGACGTCGGGACCTGGGTCGGGACCGTGTTCGGCAAGCCCGACGCCTGGGACGTCACGGTCTTCGCCGACCTCAACTTCCTCGGCAGCCTCGCCAGCCCGCTCGCCAAGTTCGTGGGCCCGACCGTCCCCGAAGGCGGCGGCAACCTCGGCGCGGTGAAGAACCCCGTGGTGGACAAGGCCTTCGCCCAGGGCGCCGAGGCGACGACCGAAGAGGCCCGCTGCGCCGCCTACCAGAAGGCCGCCAAGGCCCTGATCTCACAGGTGGACGCGGTGCCGCTGGTCAACGACCCGTTCATCTACGCGCTGCGCAAGGGATTCAGCGCACAGATGCTCGGCGGCTCGCTCGACGACCCCATCCTGCGCGTCACCGGCTGACGGACAGGCCGCCCGCACGCGGCGGAGACCCACGCGTCCGGACCCGACCGTCCGGCACGGAGAATCCCCGCGCTGATCCGGCGCCCCGCACCGAGACCCTTGCATCTTCCGACAGGAGCTTCCTGGTGATCGACCCATTCAGCACCGCCCAGCAGATCGCCGACCTCGTGCGCACGAAAGAGGTCAGCCCGGTGGAGGTGGCCGAGACCTACCTCGACCGCATCGAACGGATCAACCCCGCCGTCAACGCCGTCGTCTGGCTCGACGCCGATGCCGTGCGCACGGCGGCCGTCCGGGCCGAGCGGGCGGTGCTGCGTGGCGATCCGCTCGGCCCGCTGCACGGCGTCCCAGTCCCCATCAAGGACCTCAGCTCCGTCGCGGGACAACCCAACACGATGTCCTCGCTGGCGATCCGCGACACCCCGCAGACGCTCACGGACCCCGACGTCCAACTCCTCCTCGACGCCGGGGCGATACCCCTCGGCCGGACGAACTCGCCGGAGTTCGGCGCTCTGACCGTCTCCGAGAACGCCCGGCACGGCAAGACGCGCAACCCCTGGAACCTGGCCCACACCTCCGGCGGGTCGAGCGGCGGCGCATCGGCGGCCGTAGCGGCCGGGCTCGCCCCGGTGGCACACGCCGGCGACGGCGGCGGATCGATCCGGGTCCCGGCGTCCGTCACCGGCCTCGTCGGCCTCAAGCCGAGCCGGGGACGCGTGCCCTCGTTCGTCCGGGCCTGGGAACACTCGACGACCGAAGGCGCGATCACCCGCACGGTGCGCGACACGGCCCTCATGCTCGACGTCATGGGCCGCGCCGACCGGCTCTCCTGGTACAGCGCGCCCGAACCGGCCCGCCCGTACATCGAGGAGGTCGGTGCCGATCCCGGGCGGCTGCGGATCGGCCTGCTCCTCGACGCGCCGACCGGGCTGCCGGTCGACGAGGAGTGCCGCAAGGCGGCGCTGACGGCCGCGCAGGCACTGCGCGACCTCGGGCACGACGTCGTCGAGGCCCGTCCGAAGATGTTCTCGTACGAAGCGATCATGGGCTTCACCTGGACGATCATCAGTGCTTCCACCTACGCCATCGACGTCGACGACCCCGACGCGGTGGACCCCTACATCCGGCGCCGCCGGGAAACCGCCCTGGAGGTCACCGCCGGCGACTACGCCCGTACGGCGGCACGCCTGCAGGCCGAGTCACGCGACGTGGTCGCCCAGTGGGGCAGGGACTTCGACGTCCTCCTCACGCCGACCACGGCGGTCGTGGCGCCACCGGTCGGCCCCGTGTACGACGAGGCGAACTCCGACCCGGACGGTCCGCGGGCCACCGAGACCCGGATGGTCTCGTTCACCGCGTTCGTCAACATCGCCGGGCTGCCCGCCATCTCGCTGCCCGTCCACACGACCGCGGACGGGCTGCCGGTCGGTGCCCAGCTCATCGGCGCACCCTACGACGAGGCGACACTGCTGCGCCTGTCGGCCCAGCTCGAACCGATGTTCCGCTGGCACGAGCGGCACCCGGACGACGCGGCACTCGCGGGGGCGCTGTGAGTGCCGAAACCGCGGTCCCGACCGGGCCGCTGCCCGCCGCTCCCGTCCGGCGCGTTCCCCGGCTGCGGCTGGGCGGTGGCTGGGCCGGGTTCGCCGTCCGCCGGGCGGGCGGCCTGCTGATGTCCATGCTGCTGCTCGTCCTCGTGACGTTCCTCATCGTGCCCCTGCTGCCAGGGGACCCGGCCCGCGCGATCGCCGGCACCAACTCCTCCCCGGCCACGCTCGCGGCGATACGCGAACGACTGGGCCTCGACGAGCCGATGGCGACGAGGTTCGTCCACTACCTCGGCGACATCGCGTCCGGACGGCTCGGCACCTCGTTCCGGTTCGACACCCCGGTCGCGGACATCGTCGCGACCCGGTTGCCGTACACCGTCCAGCTCGTCATCCCGGCCGTCCTGCTCTCCCTGGTCATCGCCGTCCCGCTGGGCATGGCCGTCGGTGTCCTCACCCGTGACGGACGCCGCCGCCGGCTCGGCGTCGGCTTCGGCACGGCCGCCGGGCTCCTCGCGTCGGCGCCGGTCTACGTCGTCGCGACCCTCCTCATCGTCCTGTTCTCGATCAGCCTCGGGCTGCTGCCGTCCGGCGGCGCCGAGACGCCGACCGCGCTCGTCCTGCCGATCGCCGCGCTCTGCATCGGCCCGGCCTTCGCCATCGCCCGGGTCGTCCGGCAGGAGACGGCCTCGGTACTCGCCCAGGACTACATGAGGACCGCGCGCGGCCACCGCCTGGGATCCGTGCGTCTCCACCTCCGCCACGCGCTGCCCAACCTCGTGACGAGTGTCCTCACCCTGAGCGGCCTCGTCCTCACGTCCCTGCTCGGCGGGACGATCATCCTCGAGAACGTCTTCACCTACCCGGGGCTCGGCACCGAGGTCGTCCAGGCGATCATCAACAAGGACTACCCGGTGATCCAGGGCATCATCCTCGTCGTCGGCATGCTCGCCCTCCTCGTCAACCTCCTCGTGGACGTCGTCCTCGGGATCGTCGACCCGCGCACGCTCGAGGGAGGTCGTCGTGGCCACTGACACGACCGTGCGCCGTCGGCGCCGCAACCCGTCGCTGCTGTCCGGCGCCGTGATCCTCGGAGTGCTTCTCGTCGTGGCCCTCCTGGCCCCGCCGCTGCTGAGCGGTTCCGCCGAGACCCTCACGGACGACACCCGGCTCGGGCCCGGTGCCGAGCATCTCCTCGGCACCGACGCCTTCGGCCGTGACGTCCTCGCCCGGGCGCTCGTCGCGACCCGGCTCACCCTGCTCATGGCCGCCGCCGCCACCGCCGCCTCGTTCGTCGTCGGCGTCGCGATCGGCGCGCTGGTCCACCTGGCGCCCGGGTGGCTGCGCGAGACCTGTCTGCGGCTCATCGACTCGGCGGTGGCCTTCCCCTCGCTCGTGCTCGCCCTCGTCATAGCGGCGGTGCTCGGTCCGGGCACGGTGTCCGCGATCGTCGCGATCGCCGTCGCCGGCGTCCCCGGCTTCGCACGGCTCACGGCGAATCTCGCCGCGACCGTCGCGGACAAGGACTACGTGCTCACCGCGCGCCTGCTCGGCGTCCCCGGCCTGCGCATCCTGGGCCGGCATGTCCTGCCGAACATCAGCGGGCCGCTGCTGGTGCTCCTCAGTTCGAGCTTCACCCTGTCCCTGCTCGACATCAGCAGTCTGTCGTTCGTCGGCCTCGGTGTGCAGAGCCCGCAGTACGACTGGGGACGGCTGCTCAACGAGGCGCTGCCGTCGATCTTCGCCCAGCCGTCGCTCGTCCTCGCTCCGTCGATCATGCTCATCGTCACCGGTGTCGGTGCCATGCTCCTCGGAGACGGCGTGGCCTCACTCGTCGACCCGCGAACCCGCGGCACGGCCCCCGCGCCGGCGAGGACGGCGGACGTGGCGGGACCGGCCGCCCCGGCACAGGACGGCCCGACGCGGGCGATCCGGGCATCGGGCGGTGCGGGGGCAGCGGCCGACACGGAGCCGGACGGCCTGCTGACCGTCGCCGGGCTGACCGTGCGGGCCGGAGACCGGACACTCGTCGACGACGTGTCGTTCACCATCGGGGCCGGCCAGATCGTCGGCCTCGTCGGGGAGTCGGGCTCGGGCAAGTCCACCATCGCCATGGCGGTCGCGGGCCTGCTCCCCGAGGGCGTACGGGCGAACGCGTCGCGCCTTGTCCTCGGCGACCTCGACCTGCTCGGAACACCACCGGAGCGCCGCCTCGCGACCGAGATCGGCATCGTCTACCAGGACCCGATCGGCACGTTCAACCCCGCGCTGAGGCTCGGCACCCAGCTCACCGAGGTGGCCAGGGTGCATCTGGGGACGCCCCGGCGTCAGGCCGCGCGGGACATGGTCCGCGCCCTGGCCGACATCCACGTCACCGAGCCGGACCGGCGGCTGCGCCAGCACCCGCACGAGCTGAGCGGCGGCATGCTCCAGCGCGCCTCGATCGCCTCCGCGATGACGACGAACCCGCGGCTGCTCATCGCCGACGAACCGACGACGGCCCTCGACGTCACCGTCCAGGCGGAGGTACTGCGCCAGTTCCGGCGCATCAACCGCGAGCACGGTACGGCGATGCTGTTCATCTCGCACGACATCGGCGTGGTCGGTGTGCTCTGTGACACCGTCCTGGTGCTCCACGGCGGCCGGGTCGTCGACCGGACGACGGGCGACGATCTGCGCCGGGGGACGGTCACCCACCCGTACACCCGCGCGTTGCTCGCGGCGACGCCCGCCGCGGTCGAGGCCGGCACAACCCTCAGCGCGGTCCGGTGGACGGCCGACGCGCACGCGGCGCAGCCGAGCGGGGCGCCGTCGGACGACCTTTTCGACAAAGCCGCGGACCGCCCTCCGGCCGCGGAAGGGAGCCGTTGATGTCCGCCACCGCCACCGCACCGGACCCGCAAACGGCCGATCCGCTGCTGCGCGTCGAGGATCTCACCGTCGAGCTCGGCCACGGCGTCGCGGCCCGCAGGGTGCTCAAGGGAATCTCGTTCGACATCCCCCGGGGCAGCACGCTCGCGCTCGTCGGTGAGTCAGGCTCGGGCAAGACGACGCTCGCGCGGACCCTCGTCGGCGTCCACAGGCCGTCGAGCGGCCGGATCCTCGTGGACGACGCCCCGCTGCGCACCTCGCGCGGACGGGCGGGAGCCGCGACGGTCCAGATGATCCCGCAGGACCCGTATTCCTCGTTCGACCCGCGACGCACCGTCGCGCAGTCGCTCGCCGAGGCACTCGATCCGATCCGGGCCCGGGTCAAACCGGTCCGGACCCGGATCGCCGAGCTGCTCAGCCAGGTGAGCCTCGACCCGGACACCATGGACCGCTACCCGCACGAGTTCTCCGGCGGCCAACGGCAGCGGCTGGCGATCGCGCGAGCCCTCGCACCGCGTCCCCGGTTCGTCATCGCCGACGAGATCACCTCGGCCCTCGACCTGACGACCCAGGCCGAGATCCTCAACCTGCTCGCGGATCTGCGCCGTCGCCTGTCGCTGACGATGCTCTTCATCTCACACGACCTGGCCGTCGTCCGGCACGTCAGCGACACGGTCGCGGTCCTGCTGCACGGGGACCTCGTCGAACTCGGCCCGACCGCAGCCACCTTCGCCAGGCCGAACCACCCGTACACCGCTCAACTCCTCGCGTCCGTCCCGGGCGACCCGAGGTTCCGCCTCGACGACGAGCCCGCCATGACGTGAACCGACCGGACGCGTATGCGGGCTCCACTGATCGGCCCGCCTGCGGCGTCCGAGGATTGGTGTGGCGTTCAAGTCAGGAGATCGCTGTTCCGATAGGTCTCTTCAGCTGTGGGAATCCCTCGTTTAGAGTGACGCTCTAACTTGAGCGAAAGTGAGGAGGTCCCGCGGCATGAGGCTGACTCCCACGGAGCGTGACCGGCTGCTGCTCTTCGGAGCCGCCGAGCTGGCCCGCGCCCGCCGTGCCCGCGGTCTGCGGCTCAACGTGCCGGAGGCGACCGCGCTGATAGCGGACACCGTGTGCGAGGCCGCCCGCGACGGTGCCCGGCTCGCGGAGGCCGTCGAGCGCGCCAGATCCGTGCTCGGCCCGGACGACGTACTGCCGGGTGTCGCGGACGTCGTGACCGAGGTGCAGGTCGAGGCGGTCTTCGACGACGGTTCGCGGCTCGCTGTCGTGAGGGACCCGATCGGCGGGAGTCCCGGCGGGCCGGCTCCGGGCGCGCTGCTGCCGGGTCCCGAGCACACCGAGCCCGAGGCGACCGTCGGGCTGACGGTCACCAACACCGCCGCCGTGCCGGTCTCCGTCACCTCCCACTTCCACTTCTTCGAGGCCAACCCCCGGCTCGACTTCGCACGGGAGAGGGCCTACGGGATGCGGCTCGCCGTACCCGCCGGGTCGTCCGTGCGGTTCGGGCCGGGGGAGAGCCTCCAGGTCGGACTGGTGCCCATCGGCGGCGACCGGATCGCCATCGGCTTCGCCGGTCTCGTCGACGGGGCACTGGACGCGCCGGGCGCCCGCGAGGAGGCACTGCGCCGCGCCGCCGCCTGCGGCTATCTCGGCGTACCGCGGACACCTGGACAGGAGGTCGAGCGATGAGCCGCCCAGGAGGCCACCCCGCCGAGGCCCGCCGCCTCAGCCCGTACGAGTACGCCGCCACCCACGGCCCGCGCGCGGGCGACCGGATCCGGCTGGGCGACTCCGGCCTGACGATCCGCGTCGAGTCCGACTCGCAGCGCTACGGTGACGAGTTCCTCGCCGGGTTCGGCAAGACCGCCCGGGACGGACTGCACCTCAAGGCGGCGGCCGTCCGGGACACCTGTGACGTGGTCATCAGCAACGTCGTCGTGATCGACGCGGTGCTGGGCATCCGCAAGGTCTCCATCGGCATCAGGGAAGGCCGCATCTGCTCGGTCGGGCGGGCCGGGAACCCCGACACCCTCGACGGGGTCGACGTCGTCGTGGGCACCGGGACCTCGATCGTGTCCGGCGAGGGGCTCATCGCGACCGCCGGAGCCGTCGACACCCACGTCCACCTGCTGTCGCCACGGATCATGGAAGCCTCGCTCGCCTCCGGTGTCACCACGATCATCGGGCAGGAGTTCGGCCCCGTGTGGGGCGTCGGGGTCAACTCGCCGTGGGCGCTGCGGCACGCGTTCAACGCATTCGACGCCTGGCCGGTCAACATCGGCTTCCTCGGGCGCGGTTCGTCGTCCTCGTCGGCACCCCTGGTGGAGGCGCTCGCCGAGGGCGGCGCGTCCGGCTTCAAGGTGCACGAGGACATGGGCGCCCACTCGCGAGCCCTGGACACCGCCTTGCGTGTCGCCGAGGAACACGACGTGCAAGTGGCCCTGCACAGCGACGGGTTGAACGAATGCCTGTCGGTCGAGGACACCCTGCGCGTGCTGGAGGGCCGGACCGTCCACGCCTTCCACATCGAGGGCTGCGGCGGCGGACACGTCCCGAACGTGCTGAAGATGGCCGGCGTCCCGAACGTCATCGGCTCCTCCACCAACCCCACCCTCCCCTTCGGCAGGGACGCCGTCGCCGAGCACTACGACATGATCGTCTCCGCCCACGGTCTCAAGACCGACCTGCCCGGCGACGCCGCCATGGCCCGCGACCGCATCCGTGCCGGGACCATGGGCGCCGAGGACGTGCTGCACGACCTGGGCGTGATCGGCATCACCTCGTCGGACGCGCAGGGGATGGGGCGGGCCGGTGAGACCGTCCGCCGGACGTTCGCGATGGCCGGGAAGATGAAGGCCGAGTTCGGGGCGCCCGACGACCACGACAACGCGCGCGTCCTGCGCTACCTGGCCAAGCTGACCATCAACCCGGCCGTCGCGCACGGCCTCGCCCACGAGATCGGGTCGATCGAGACCGGCAAGCTCGCCGACATCGTGCTCTGGCGGCCGCAGTACTTCGGCGCCAAGCCGCAGCTCGTGCTCAAGGCCGGCTTCCCGGCGTACGGCGTGGTCGGCGACCCGGGCGCGGCCACCGACGCCTGCGAACCCCTCGTCCTCGGCCCGCAGTTCGGGGCCCACGGCGCCACGCCCGCCGACATCTCGGTCGCCTTCGTCGCCCAGGCGGCCCTCGACCAGGGAGGCGACTCGATGCCGACCCGGCGCCGCAGGGTCGCCGTACGGGGCACGCGCGGCATCGGGCCGGCCGACCTGCGCCTCAACTCCCGTACCGGAGCGGTCGACGTGGACCAGCGCTCGGGGCTGGTCACGCTCGACGGAGAGCCGCTGCGCTCCGAACCGGCCGAGTCCATCTCCCTCAACCGCCTGTATTTCCTCTGAATGTCACCGTATGAATGTCACAGCCTGTGAGGATCACCATGTCTGCTGCCGCCGACGGCTTCCGCATGCCCGCCGAGTGGGCACCGCACGAGCGCACCTGGATGGCCTGGCCGGTCCCGAACCCGACGTTCGACGATCCCGAGGACCTCGCCGCCGCGCGCATCGCCTGGGCCTCGGTCGCCCGCGCGGTGCGCCGCTTCGAGCCGGTGACGGTGGTGTGCGGCCCCGGACAGTCGGCCGAGGCGCGAGCCCTGCTCGGGCCTGGCGTCGACACGGTCGAGCGGGACCTCGACGACGCCTGGATGCGCGACATCGGGCCCACGTTCCTCACCAACGATGCCGGTGAACTGGCCGCCGTCGACTGGACGTTCAACGGCTGGGGCGCCCAGGACTGGGCGCGCTGGGAGCACGACGCGAAGATCGCCGGGTACGTCTCCGACCTCGCGGGCTCGGCGAAGACGTACACCTCGGAGCTCGTCAACGAAGGCGGTGCCCTCCACGTGGACGGCGAGGGCACGGTCCTGCTGACGGAGACGGTCCAGCTCGGGCCGGAACGCAACCCGCACTGGACCCGCGAGCAGGTGGAGGCCGAGATCCACGCCCACCTCGGCACCCGCAAGGCGATCTGGCTGCCGCGCGGCCTCACCGGCGACTACCCCCCGCACGGCTTCGGCACCCTGGGCCATGTGGACATCGTCGCCGCGTTCGCGCGTCCCGGTGTGGTCGTGGCCCATGTCCAGTCGGATCCGGCCCACCCCGACCACGAGGTGACGCAGGAGGTCGTCGGCCTGCTGAGGGCGCAGACCGACGCGCGGGGCCGCCGCCTGGAGGTCGTCGAGGTGCCCGCTCCGACCGTCCTGGAGGCCGACGGCCGCTGGGCCGACTACTCCTACATCAACCACTATCTCTGCAACGGCGGCGTCGTCCTGTGCGGCTTCGACGACCCCCGGGACGAGACCGCGGCCGGTATCTTCCGCCGGCTGTTCCCGCAGCGGACGGTGACATTGGTGGACGCGCGGCCGGTCTTCGCGGGCGGCGGCGGCATCCACTGCATCACGCAGCAGCAGCCGAGGGCGACGGTCAGGTAGAACGTAGGGGTGAACGTAAAGCTGGTCTGCACGGCCTGCGGCCATCCCCTGACCGAACCGCTGCGCCGGCTGCCCGAGCTGCCGGAGCGCCCCGAGTACGACGGGCTGCCGGGCCCGGACGGCTCCCGGCACGCCCCGCCGACGGTGCCGCGCGGCACGTACGCGGTGGATCCGGAGCCGTCCGGGGCGCCTTTCGTACCGCATCCGGATCCTCAGTGGGCGGGGGCGGCGATCCCGGGGCTGTGCATGTCGGACCCCGACGGCGACGGGTGCCTGATGTCCGCCGGGCCGCGCGACACCCTGGTGACACACCCTCAGGACACCGCCGGGCGGCTGTCCCGCAACCCCGGGTCGTCGGAGGCCGGCTGCTGCGGGGCACCCGGCCAGGAGGGACCCAACCAGGTGTGCGGCAGCTGCGGCGCGTTGGTCGCGACCCTGTTCAGCGACTGCTATGTCCCGTACGAGATCCACTTCCTGCCTCACGCCGTACGGGTGAGCCCGGTATGACCACCCCGGGCACCCGCCGCCGCACCCCCGCCCCGCCTCGCGAGGACGTCCTCGCCGCCGCCATGGCGATGATCGCCGAGCGCGGTCTGGACAAGCTCACCATGGCGGCGCTCGGTCAGGAGGTCGGGATGAGCAGCGGCCATCTCCTCTACTACTTCCGCTCCAAGGACGAACTGTTGCTCCAGACCCTGGAATGGAGCGAGGGCCGGCTCGGCGCGGAGCGCGGCCGGCTGCTGACCCGCACCACCTCCGCACGTGAGCGGCTTGACGCGTACGTCGACCTGTACGTGCCCGACGGCCACCGGGACCCGCACTGGACGCTGTGGCTGGAGGTCTGGAACCGCTCGCAGAACGCCGACGACGCGGCCCGCGACCGCCAGGTCGCGATCGAGGGCGCCTGGCACCGCGACCTGGTGGCACTGCTGGCGGAGGGGGTGTCGAGGAGCGAGTTCCGGCGGGTCGACCCGGACCGGTTCGCCGCCCGGCTGCGGGCGCTGCTCGACGGGTTCTCCCTCCAGGTGGTGATCGGGCTGCGGGGCACGGACCGGGCGCAAGTCATCCGCCACGTAAGGGAGTTCCTGGACGACAGCCTGCTCGCGTCCTCCTGAGCCAACGTCCAGGTCGTACGCGCAGGTCGTACGCGGCACCGCGGATCCACCCTGTAGCGCTCACGGGACCCGCCTCCACGATTCGCTCGATTCCATTGTCCCCACACTTGAATCGAGCGCATCAATCGGCCATTGTGCTTGAAGCAAGCGCGATTCCTGCCGTTCACGCAGGAGCGGGAGGTGCTCCATGGACGACATCGACCGGGCCATCCTGCGGGAGTTGCAGGTCGACGGCCGGATCCCCTACGCCGATCTGGGGCCCAAGGTGGGACTGTCACCCTCGGCCGCGAGGCTCCGGCTGCAGCGGCTGATCGACAGCAAGGCGGTCCAGGTCGTCGGGGTGACCGACCCGATGACCATGGGCCGGCAGGCGATGGCACTCCTGGGCCTGTGCATCGACGGCGATCCCCGGGCGGTCGCCGACGAACTGTCCCAGCACGACGAAGTCGTGTACACGGTCCTGACATCTGGCGGCTTCGACCTGTTCGCCGAGGTGGTGTGCCCTGAGCCCCGGGATCTCCTGGACTTCATCAACGACGTCGTGCGGCCCGTCGAGGGTGTCGCATCCGTGGAGAACTTCCCCTACTTCGCGATTCACACGCACCGCTTCCTGTGGCACGTCGACTGAGGCATCCGAGAGTCCGAGCCCTGTTCGCCCGCAGTTCGCCCGCACCAGCCGAGGAACCCCGCATGCTGCCCGACGAGTACCGCACGATCGACTTCTTCGCCGAGGACGCCCTTCCCGCGCCCCGCACGACGCCGGCCGAGGCCGAACTCATCGCCGCCGAACACCTCGGCATCACCGCTCGCGCGCAGACGCTGGGCAGCCAGCAGGACGCCAACTTCCTGCTGCACGCCGACGACGGGACGCCCGCGGCGATCCTGAAGATCGCCAACCCCGCCTTCTCCACGGTGGAGATCGACGCCCAGGACGCGGCAGCCGACCTGATCGCCTCGGCCCGCCCGGAACTGCGCGTCGCCACGGTCCTGCGCCGCCCGGACGGCTCCCCGCTGCGCACCACGGTGGACACCGAGAACGGCCCGGCCGTCGCACGCCTGCTGCGCCACCTGCCCGGCGGCACGCTCTCGGGACCACGGCACCTCTCACCCGGCACCGTGGCGGGCATGGGCACGATCGTCGGAAAGGTCAGCACCGCCCTGCGCGACTTCCGGCACCCGGGCCTCGACCGGGTGCTCCAGTGGGATCCGCAGCACGCCGATCGCGTCGTCGCCAAGCTCGCCCGGCACATCGGCGAACCCGACCGGCGCGCCGCCGTGCAGACCGCGACCGCCGAGGCCTGGGCACACGTCCAGAAGCTCGCCGCCGCGCTGCCGTCGCAGGCCGTGCACCTGGACCTCACCGACGACAATCTGGTCCGCCGTCCCGACAGCCGTCCGACCGTGCCGGACGGGGTCATCGACTTCGGTGACGTGACCACGAGCTGGGCGGTCGGCGAACTCGCCATATCACTGTCCTCGATGCTCCACCACGACGGCATCGAGCCTCACCATGTGCTGCCGGCCGTCCGCGCCTTCCACGCCGTCCGGCCGCTCTCCGCCGAGGAAGCCGAAGCGGTGTGGCCGCTCGTGGTCCTGCGCGCCGCCGTCCTGGTGGTCAGCGGGCGGCACCAGGCCACCGTCGACGAGGACAACTCCTACGCCAAGGACGCGCTCGACCACGAATGGCGCATATTCGAGCAGGCCACCCGGCTTCCCCTGCCGGTGATGATCCACCTCGTCCGGGACGCGACAGGCATGGCCGACGTGCCTGCCCGGCCCGCGCAGGCCCACGTCCCGGCGCACCCACTCCTGCGGGACGTCGCCGCCGACGGCATCACCCTCCTCGACCTGTCCACCGACGCGGATTCCATGGACCACGGAGCCTGGACGGACGCCGGCACCGAGGCCCGGCTGGTGACCTCCGCGCTCGCGGACGGAGCGGACGCCGTCGCCACCCGGTACGCCCACACGCGACTCACCGGAACACCGGCGCTGTCGGCGGTGTCCCCCGCCACGGTGCCCACCGGGATCGACCTCTGGCTCGGCCGGGACGCCGTGGTCCAGGCGCCCGTCGCAGGGAAGGTCCTCGCCGCGGCGCCGGGCCACGTGGAACTCACCTCCGGCGCGCAGGTGCTGTCGCTGTCCTTCCCCCGCGCGGTCCAGCCCGTGGTCGCCACCGGTGCGACGGTGCGGGCGGGCGAGGACATCGCCCACCTCCGCTCCGGTGCCGCCGTCCACGTCGCGCTGCGCGACGCCGACGGCCCCGCCGCACCGCGCCTGGTCCGTCCCGAGTACGCCGCTGGCTGGCTCGCGCTCACCGCCGACCCCGCCCCGCTCCTCGGTCTCCCCGCCGAATCCGACCGTACGAGCGAGAGGGACCTGCTGGACCGGCGTGCCGCCGCGTTCGCCACCGTCCAGGGGCACTACTACGCCAACCCCCCGCGTATCGAACGGGGTTGGCGCCACCATCTGCTGTCCGCCGACGGCCGGTCCTACCTCGACATCGTCAACAACGTCACCCCGCTCGGCCACGCCCACCCCCGCGTCGAGCGGGCGGTCTCCCGGCAGTTGCGGCGGCTCAACACCAACTCGCGCTTCCACTACGCCTCCGTGGTGGAGTTCAGCGAGCGCCTCGCCTCGCTTCTCCCCGATCCTCTGGACACGGTGTTCCTCGTCAACTCCGGTTCGGAGGCGGTGGATCTGGGCCTTCGCCTGGCCATCGGGGCCTCCGGAAGGCCCGACGTCGTCGCGCTGCGCGAGGCGTACCACGGCTGGACGTACGCCTCCGACGCGGTCTCCACCTCGCTCCAGGACAACCCGAACGCCCTGGCCACCCGCCCGAGTTGGGTGCACACCGTGGACTCGCCCAACTCCTACCGCGGCCGCCACCGCGGACCGGACGCCGTGCGCTACGCACCCGAGGCCGTCGCGGTGATCGACGAACTGGCCGCCGCCGGCCGCCCGGCGGGAGCGTTCATCGGCGAGACCTTCTACGGCAACGCCGGAGGAGTCGCCCTGCCCGACGGCTATCTCGCCCAGGTGTACGCGGCGGTACGGCGTCACGGCGGGCTGGCCGTCGCCGACGAGGTCCAGGTCGGATACGGCCGCCTGGGACACTGGTTCTGGGGCTTCGAGCAGCAGCGGGTCGTCCCCGACATCGTCTGTGTCGCCAAGGCCATGGGTAACGGACACCCCCTCGGCGCCGTCATCACCTCCAGGGCGGTCGCGGACCGCTATCGCGACCAGGGTTACTTCTTCTCCTCCACGGGCGGCAGTCCCGTCTCCAGCATCGTGGGCCTCACCGTTCTGGACACCCTGCGCGACGAAGACCTCCAAGGAAACGCGGCGCGCGTCGGCGGCCATCTGAAGAGCCGTCTAGAGGCACTGGCCGACCGCCACGGCATCATCGGTGCCGTCCACGGCTCGGGCCTCTACCTCGGCCTCGAACTCGTCCGGGACCGCGTCGGCCTGGAACCGGCCACGGAGGAGACCGCCGAACTCTGCGACCGCATGCTCGACCTCGGCGTGATCGTCCAGCCCACCGGGGACCACCTCAACATCCTCAAGATCAAGCCACCGCTGTGCATCGACACCACCGCGGCCGACTACTTCGTCGACATGCTCGACCTGGCCCTCACCCGACTCTGACGAGGACCGTCCGGCGCTGGGGGACGCGGTTACCCAGTCCGTGGCGAGGGGAGCGCATTCTGCCCCGCCGCACCCCCTAATAAACGTTCATGCGAACGTTTGCGGGCGGTAGGCTGGCAGGTGAGGGGGCCCGACGGGCCCGTCCAACGGGGAGGCGAGCGTGCCACGAGGCAGATTCGCGGCGGAACAGGGCGACGCCAAGAAAGTCAGGCGTGCCGCGTCCGGGACCGAGGACCGACGGGACCAGATCCTGCGCGCCGCCGCCGACGTCATCTGCGAACGGGGCTTCGCCGACACCCGCATCGCGCAGATCGCCGACCGGGCGGGTGTCAGCGGCGCCACGATCATCTACCACTTCCGCACGCTCGACCACCTCCTGGTGGAGGCTCTCCAGCACGCTGAGGAACAGTTCTACGCCTCCGCAGAGCAGGTGGTCGCCGACGGCACCACCCCCGAGGAACGCCTGCGGCGCCTGGTCGAGTGGGTCTTCTCCGCCGAGCACGACAACCGTCGGCTCTGGGCTCTGTGGCTCGACACCTGGTCGCAGGCGACGCGCCATGAAGAGGTCGCGGCAACCCGTGCGGCACAGGACGAACGGTGGCGGGCCATGATCGCCGACATCGTCCGTGAGCTTCCGCTCGAACCGGGAGACGTCCAGCGCTTTTCCGTGGGGTTCGGCGCCTTCGTCGACGGGCTCACCATCCAAGTCGCCCTCGGCGACCCGAGCATGACACCCGGGTTCGCGTGCGAGCTGGCTCTGTCCTATGCGAAGGCCGCACTCGGACGGTGAGTCACGCGCGGCGCTCCCGCGCCCGTCAGGACGCGCCCGTACCGGGCCCGGGGGCACCGAGGAGGGCGACGACGTTGCCGAAGACATCCTCGCCACGCCCCATCGCCGCATGCGCCTCAGGGAGTTCGGTGAAGGCGATGGTACGTCCGAGGCAGGGATCGATCTTCCCATCGCGGACGAGGTCGTTGTAGGCGATGGCCTGGGCGTCGTTGGTGCCGTGTGAGCCCTGCAGGCGCTTCTGCCTGGTCCAGTGGTAGCGCAGGTCGACGACGGCGTCGTATCCGGTGGTTCCCGCGCAGATGACGACCATGCCGCCCGGCCGGCAGACGAGGACGCTGGTGGGGATGGTGGCCGCGCCCGGGTGTTCGAAGACGATCGCGGGATCCTTCCGCTCACCGACGATGTCCCAGAGCCGCTTGCCGAAACGCCGTGCCTCGGCGGTCCACTCCTTCTGCCCGGCCGTGTCGTCGACGAGGGGCGGGATGCCCCAGTGGGTGAATTCCGTGCGGTCGATCCAGCCGGCGGCGCCGTGGCGTTCGCTGTACTTGCCGCGTTCCTCGTCCGAGACGACGGCCACCGGCGTGGCCCCGGCGAGCCGGGCGAGCTGGGACGCCTGGGTTCCCAGACCGCCCGAGCCGCCCCACACGAGCACGACGTCGCCCTCCTGGACGGTGTTGCCGGCCCAGCCGTGCAGCATGCGGTAGGCGGTGGTGCCGACGAGTGTGGGTGCGGCGGCCTGTTCCCAGGTCAGATGGTCGGCCTTCGGGAGCACCTGGTGGGCCTGGACGCGGGCGAACTGGCCGAACGACCCGTAGTTCGTGTCGTAGCCCCAGATCCGGGCGCTGGGCGCGATCATCTGGTCGCCGCCCTCGGTGATCCAGGGGTCGTCCGCGTCCCACCATCCCGGGTGGATGACCACGTGGTCGCCGACGGTGATGCCGGTGACCTGGTCGCCGACCGCGTAGACGATGCCGGAGGCGTCGGAACCTCCGATGTGGAAGTCCTCGCTCTCGCCGCGCTTCTGGCGGGTGCCGATCTGGTCGACGGGGTAACCGCGGGCGGCCCAGACGTTGTTGTAGTTGACGCCGGCGGCCATGACGGCGACGAGTACCTCGTCCGGTCCGATGGCCGGGGTGGGCACGAGTTCGGGCCGGAACGCCCGGGCCGGGTCACCGTAGCGGTCGGGTCGTACGACCTGCGCGTGCATGTGCGTCGGGACCTGGCCCAAGGGGGGAAGGCTGCCGATGTCGACAGACGACAGGGCGGGAGTGCATACCGAACGCCGGTCGGCGTCTGTGCTGCTCATGTGTTGCCTCTCCGAGGGAAATGCCGGGGCGGTTTCAGGGGAGTTGGATGGCCTTGGTCTCGAGGAACTCCTCCAGGCCGTAGCGACCGAGTTCACGGCCGTTCCCGGACTGCTTGTAGCCGCCGAAGGGCGCCGCGATGTTGAACTCGGCGCCGTTGACGTCCACTTGTCCCGTGCGAAGCCGCCGAGCGATCGCCAGGCCGCGTTCCGTGGTCGCGGCCCAGACGCCGCCGTGCAGCCCGTAGGGGCTGTCGTTGGCGAGCGTGATCGCCTCGTCGAGGGTGTCGTAGGAGAGGACCACCAGCACCGGACCGAAGATCTCTTCCCGGGCGATGGTCATCTCCGGAGTCACGTCACCGAAGACGGTCACCTTGGCGTAGTTGCCGTTGGGCCGGTCGTCGGGATGCCCGAGTCCGCCGGTGATCAGTGTCGCTCCGGCTGCGAGCCCGGCCGCGATGTGGGACTGCACGCGGTCGTACTGGTCCCGCGACACCAGCGGGCCCAACTCGGGCTCGATCTCGGCGGCGACGCGGGCGGCGATCCGGGCGACGTCGTCCCTCGCGGACCGCGGGACGATGAGGCGGGTCCAGGCGTTGCAGCACTGCCCGGAGTTGGTCATGCAGTACCGCACGGTCGCGGTGACCGCCTGCTCCAGGTCCGCGTCGGGTGTGACCAGGCCGGCCGACTTGCCTCCGAGTTCGAGCGCGACCCGTTTGACGGTCGCGGCGGCGGCCTGGCCGACCAGGGCGCCCGCGCGGGTCGATCCGGTGAAGGAGACCATGTCGACGTCGGGATGACGGCTCATCGCGTCCCCCACGACGGGACCGGTGCCGAAGACCAGGTTGAACACGCCCGCGGGGAAGCCCGCTTCGTCGAGGAGTTCGGTGAAGCGGAAGGTCGCCAGGGGCGTCAGCTCGGCCGGCTTGGCCACGACCGTGCATCCCGCGGCCAGGGCCGGGACGATCTTGGCGACGAGCTGGTAGAGCGGGTAGTTCCAGGGCAGGATCGCGGCGACCACGCCGATCGGCTCCCGGATGATGAGCGAGTTCCCGATGCGTTCCTCGGCGGGTTCGTCGGCGAGCCCGGCCACGTAGTCGTCGATGATGGCGATGGGCGTGCCCACATGCTCGCTCAGCGCGAACGCCTGCGGTGCGCCCATCTCCGTCTCGACGAGCCGGGCCAGCTCCCCGGCATGTGAGCGGAGGAACTCGCCCAGCGCGCCGAGCAGCCGGGCCCGTTCGGCCCGTGGTGTGGTCGCCCAGCCGGGGAAGGCCGAACGGGCGGCGGCGACGGCCGCGTCGACGTCGGCGGCACCGCCGGCGGGCGCCGATCCCACGACGAGGTGGGTGGCCGGGTCGATGACGGGTGTCCGGTCCGTGGTCGTCGGCGGGCACCAACGGCCGTTGATGTAGTGGCACTTGATGTCGGTCATGGTGAGTCCTCGTCGGGGGAAGCGTCGGCCGTGAGCACGATCAGTGCGTCGACCGCTCGGGCCGCGCCGTCCGGAGCGCAGACGACGGGGTTGATGTCGATCTCGCCGATGCGTGGCGCGTCGCGCGCCAGGGCGTCCATGGCCAGCAGCGCTCCGGCCAACGGCGACTGCCATGTCTCGAGCCCGGCCCGGCTGATCATGAGCCGCACCAGCTCGGGGGTGAGAGGGCCGACGAAGGTGACCGGTGTGGTGCTCTCGACCTCGGTGCCGCCACGGCCCAGGGCGTAGACCGGCCCCCAGACCGGATCGCGCACCATGCCGCAGAACACCTCGAGGCCCGGGGCGACCTGTTCGGCCACGAGCACGCGGCCGGCCAGTCGCGTCGCGGCGTCGGACACCGCCTCGGGGCCGTTGAGGTCGAGCATGACGCCACCCGCGCGTGCCTTGTGGGCCGGGCCGTCCGTCTTGACGACCACCGGGAACCCGAGCGTCCTCGCCGCCTCGACGGCGTCGTCGGGCGACTCGGCGAGCAGGCGCCGGGCGAAGGCGACGCCGGTGCGTTCCAGCAGCGCCGAGGAGTCGAACTCGGAGAGCGGACCCGCGGGCAGCCCGGCCAGTGCGCCGGCGATGCCGGCCGTGCGCGGGGGCGGTACCGCCGCGTTCGGCAGGCCCGCTCCCGCGGACCAGGCGGCGGCTCGGGCGATGGCCGTCAGGCCTGATCCGATGCCCTTGAGCAGGCAGACGTCATGCTCGGCGGCATAGCGTGCGAGGGCTTCGGGAGGGTCGGTGTGATGCACCGTCGTCACCGCGGTGAAGGTGTGCGTACGACGGCCCGCGTCGGCCAGGGCGCGCACGACCGCGCCGCACCACGTCTGCTCGGTCTCGCCCCGGTGGCGCGACAGGTCGACCTGCCCGATCAGGAGGTCGTACGCACCGGCGTCGGCCAGCGCTTCGATCGCGGCCGAGAACGCGGCCACCGGTTCGGCGACCGCCCACGGGTCGAGCGGGTTGTCCGTCGGCAGCAGCGGGTGGTCGGCGCGCAGTCGCCGCCGGATCGACTCCGGGAGAGCGGGGAAGGTCAGCCCGTTGCGATCGGCGTGGTCACCCAGCAGAGCCGCTTCGGCTCCGGACTCGGTGACCGCGCCGACCCTTCCTCCGGTGGGCCGGCGTGCGGTGGAGAACACGCCGAGGAGTTCGATCATCTCCGGCAGGTCGTCCACCTTGAGGACACCGTGGGAGCGCAGCACGGCGGAGAAGGCCGCGTGCGAACCGACGATCGCGTCGGTGTGCGCGAGCGCGGCGCGGCGAGCCTGTTCGCTGCGCCCGATCTTCAGGCACACCACGGGCTTGCCCGCCTCGGCCGCGACGCGCAGGGCTCGGCGGAAGGCGTGGGGCCGCCGCACCGTCTCCAGGAACAGCCCGATCACCCTGGTCGCCGGATCGGCCGCGAAGTGGGCGACCCAGTCCGCGGCGTCACGGTTGAGTTCCGCGCCGCAGGAGACGACGCCGCTGAAGCCGTAGCGCGGGCCGAGCGCGAGGAACGCGTCGGCTATGGAGCCCGACTGGCTCACGATCGCGACCGACCCCGGCAGGAAGGACGCGGGGATGGTCCCGAGCCACGCCGAGGGCGCATCCGGGCTGGCGGCGCCCATGCAGTTGGGGCCGAGGACCGCGGCTGCGGAGTCCTCGGCGATCCGGTGCAACTCCCGTACGGCGGCCGGGCCGTCGGCTCCGGATTCGACACCGAGACCGGGGACCACGAACGACCGCACGCCGAGTGCGAGAGCGTCCCGCATGCTCGCCGCGATGGTCGCCGGGCCCACGGCGAGCACCGCGAGTTCGGGTGGTGCCGGCAACGCCGACAGGGACGGGACACACGGCAGTCCGGCCACTTCGGAGGTGCTCGGATGGATCCCCACGGCCTCGGCCGTGCCCCGTCGGACGTTGGCGACGAGTTCGAGGTTGCGTCGTGACGCGCCGACCAGCGCGACCGACCGCGGCGCGAGGATGGCGCGCAGGCCGCTGGTACGCAGCGCGTCGCGGGGTGCGTCGGTCGGTGGCTGGGTGCGGGGCGGCGTGGCGGGCCCTGCGGTGGACTGCGCACTGCTCATGGTTCTCCCGTCCGTTCCTCGTCGGGAAGTGGGTGACCGAAGGACACAGCGGGTCGGGCGGGGTCGGCTGGGATGCGACAGCGCCCTGAAGGGGCGCACCGAACCGCGCAGCGCAGCGCTCAGCGCGACACGGCCGCCACGAAGGTGCGGAAGTTCCGCGCGAACAGATCGATGTCCGCCTGGTCGTGCTGCGCCGACAGCAGCCACTGCTCGACCTTGCCCCACGGCGGCAGGAACGCCCCTCCGTTGTGCTGCACCAGCCAGTGCGCGTGGCTGTAGCGGTCGTCGACGCCGAGGAAGTCACGGAAGTCACGGACCCGCTCCGGCTTGAAGATGACGCACCCCTTCGCGCCGACACTGACGACGTTCCACCGCACACCCGCGTCCGCGATGGTCTGCTCCATCTGCTGTTGCAGAGAGGCGGAGAGGCGGTCGAGGCGGGCGTACGTCTCGTCGGTCAGCACCTCGGCGAGGGTGGCGCGGGCGGCGGCCATGGCCAGGGGGTTGCCGTTGAAGGTGCCGACCTGCTCGTAACGGCCGTCCACGATCGCGCCCATGACCTCGGCGGTCCCTCCGATCGCGGCGACCGAGATGCCGCCGCCCAGCGCCTTGGCCAGGCACACGATGTCCGGTACGACGCCGTAGCGGGCCGTCGCCCCACCGGGTCCGGTGGTGAATCCGGTCTTGACCTCGTCGAAGGTCAGCAGTGCGCCGTGCTGGTGGAGCAGGGTGCGCAGGCCGTCCAGGTAGCCCGGGTCGGGAGGGATGATGCCCGCGTTCATCATGACCGGCTCAAGGATCATGCCGGCGATCCGGCCGCGGTGCTCGACGAGTGCCCGCTCGATCGCGGCCAGGTCGTTGAAGGGGACGATCACGGCCAGATCGGTGATCGCCCGCGGGATGCCGCCGTTGGCGGTCACGCGGTTCGGGCGCTCACGGCTGCCGATCTGTTCGGCGGCGGGCATCACCGAGACCTGCACCGAGTCGTGGTGGCCGTGGTACCCGCCCTCAAGCTTCAGGTACAGGTCCCGGCCGGTCACGGCGCGCATCAGGTGGATCGCGTCCATGGTGGACTCGGTGCCGGAGTTGCCGAAGCGCCACAGCGGGAGGCCGAAGCGGCGCGACAGTTCCCGGCCGACCCAGATGGCGTCCTCGGTCGGCTGGGCGAAGTGGGTGCCTCGGCGGACCCGGTCGGAGACCGCCGCGACGATGGCCGGGTGCGCGTGGCCGGCGATCGACGCGCCGTAGCCGCCGTGCATGTCGACGTACTCGTTGCCGTCGACGTCGTACACCTTCGACCCGGCGCCGTGGCTCATCCAGACCGCCTGCGGCTTGGCGATCTGCCAGCTCGACGTCGCGCCTCCGGCGAGGTACCGGCTGGCTTCCTCGACCAGCTCCGCGCTGCGCGGCTGGCGCTTCAGAAAGATTTCCTGCTGCTCGGCGATCACCTCGTCGACGGTGTCGACGCAGGGTGAGTCCTGGGCTTGGGACATGGCTGTACCTGACCTTCCCGCGTATCTACTAAACGTTCATTTAGAAGTGTGGGAGCGGGTGAACGCGCATGTCAAGGACCAGTACGGACCCGCAGGCCAGGGCGGCGTCGCCGGGGCGCGGGTCGGCCGCACCATGGGCGCGGTCAGGCGATCCGGGCCGCCTCCACCCGGCCCGGCTTGGTGGCCGGCAGCCGACGGTGGCCCCGTTCGGCCCGAGGGCGCACCACCGCGTTGCTGCCGGTGACCACCTCCACGCGCGGCTCGGCGGCAGCGCGGGCGTCCGGCTGCGCTGGTCGGCAAGGGGATGAGGATCAGACGGCCGTCGGTGGCGCCCCGCCGGTCGGGAGCCGGACGACCGGTGACGGGTCGAGGGCGGGCCCGTCCGGGGCGTGCCACCCCGGCGGGATCACGTCGGGGCGGGGCGTGAGGGACCAGGATCCGGCGGCCGTCGCGGACGATCACCACGGCCTTGCTGCGGTGCTCGGCGAGCCGGTCCAGCGCTTCCCGGTAGGCCACGGGTAGTGCTCATGAACGGCAGGACGTCATCGATCAGTTCCGGGCCGACCGGCCCGCCGCCGAGCCGATCGACTCCACCAACGGCGACAGCCGGTACGGCACTCGCTCCCGCAACGCCACCTCCGTACGGGTGCGCACCACACCCGGCAGACTGATCAGCGCCTGGATGACGTCCTCCAGATGCGCGTTGTCCCGCGCCACCACCCGGGTCAGGAGATCACCGCCGCCCGTGATCGAGAACGCCTCGATGATCTCCGGTACGGCCGCCAGCGCGTCACCCACGTCGTCCAGGTGCCCCTGGGTGACCTCGATGTGCACGAAGGCCAGCACCGGGTGGCCGAGCGCGGCGGGGGAGAGCGAGGGGCCCGTGCCGGTGATCACGCCGTCCCGTTCCAGCCGGTCGAGGCGGGCCTGGAGCGTCCCCCGGGCGATGCCGAGGACACGGGCGTACTCCCGCACGCTGGTGCGCGGCTGCTCCAGCAGCAGCCGCAGGATGCGGGTGTCGAGTTCGTCCACGGCCATGGTCCACCGGCCTCCCTGTGCCATGCGTCATGCGGTGACCACGAGAACTGTACCGATGGCCCAGTGAACCGCACCTCGCCCCAGCCACCGCACCCGCAGGTCCACGGCTCGACGCGAGTGATCCGATGGCCCACCGACTGCAGACCGCAATCCTCCCGGGCTGTACCAATGGCTCAGCCCCGAGAGGCTCAGTTGAGCCATGGGGGCCAGGGGTGCTACCTCTGCCGTATCCACGTAACTCAGGGCGCCGTGCGGTGCCGGAGCGGCGACGAAGCCGGATCCGGAGCGCGGCGCCTTCGCCGTGCCCGCCGTCCGCCGGAGACCCCGGCCCTGCCGGGGGTGGGGCGAGCACCACGGCAAGGGGGCGGCACACGGTCATGAAGAGGATGTTCACGGCTCCCGATCCGGGGCTCCTTCGTCTGCGGAACGCGCTGCGCGCCGTCATCGGTGTCGGCGCCGCCGTCGCCGCGTCCGAACTGTGCGGTCTCCCGCTCCCCGCGTCGATCACCGGGGGCCTCGCGGCCCTGCTCGCCCTGTTCACCGTCACCGACGCGAGCGTCCCCGCCCAGCGGATCACCACCGCGCTCCTGCCGGCGGCCGGTTATCCCGTCCTCGCCCTGGCCGCCGTCCTGCACGACGTCACGGCCGCCCGGGACGCGGCGTTCGTGGCCACCGTCCTCTGCGGCGTCTACGCCCGCCGCTGGGGGCCGCGCGGCCAGGCGCTCGGGATCTTCGCGTTCATGAGCTACTTCGTGGCGCAGTTCCTGCACACCGTCCCCGCGGACCTGCCCGGACTGTACGCCGCCATGACTCTCGCGCTGCTCGTCGCGGGCGCGGTGCGCTTCGTGCTGTGGCCGGTCGAGCGTGCCCTCCCGCCCGTAGCGCTCCCCGCCGGGCCGCCCGGGACGGGGCTGGCGCGCCCGACCACCCGGCAGGCGTGCCAGGCCGCGGTCGCCTGCGGCATCGCCCTGCTCGTCGGACAGGCCCTCTCCGAGGACCGCTGGTACTGGGCCGTCGGTACCGCCTGGTGGATCTTCGTCAACACCGCCTCCCGCGGCGAGACCCTGGTCCGAGGCTTCCGCCGCGTCCTCGGCACCGTGATCGGCGTCGCCGTCGGTCTGCTCGTCGCCGTCCCGCTCGACGGGGCGCCCGTGCCGTCGGCCGTGCTCGTCGCGCTCTGCGTCTTCGGGATCTTCTACACGGCGGCGGTCTCGTACTCCTGGATGATGCTGGCCGTCACCGTCATGGTCAGCCTCCTCTACGGCCTGCTCGGTGTGCTGGACGCCGGTCTGCTCGCGCTGCGTCTCGTCGAGACGGGGGTGGGCGCGGTCTGCGCCATGTTGGCCGTGGTCCTCGTCCTGCCGGTCACCACGCACGCGACCAACGACGCCTGGATCCAGCGGGCCCTGCACTGTGTGCACGCCGCCGCGGTCGCCACCGCCGCACGGCTGGAGGGCGTCCCCGGGGCCGACCCGGCTCCCCACGCCGCCGAACTGGAGCTGCTGTTCGGTCGGGCGCGGATGGCGCTCGCTCCGTTGGTCCATCCCCTGAACCCCTTCCGCGCCCGCAAGGCTCGTGCCCGCGCGGCCCTCCGGCTCCTCGACGACTGTGTGGGCGAGGTGCGCGCCCTGGTCTCCGCCACCGCCGACCCGGCCGGTTCGCGCGAGGCCGACCTGATCGCCGCCTGCTGGCGGGTGAAGGCCGCCGTGGAGGCCCTCACCGCCCCCGGTGGACACCCGTCCGCCGACGGGGCGAAGGCGGCGGCCTCCCCCGCGGAGGCCGGGACGGCCCTGGTGCACCTGCACAACCTGGAGAGGGCACTGTCGGACCTGGCGATGCCGCTCGGAGCGCCCGCGACCTCACGCCCGGCCGCCTCCTGACCGATCGCCCTTCACTGACAACCCCCGCCGCCCCTGCAAAGGGGCGCGGGGAACTGCGCGAGAAGCCCGACCGGCACACGGACGAACTCGAAGCGAGCGGCGCCGAAGGGGCGCAGCCCCGAGGCCGTCACGGGCAGCGCACCCCCTGCGCGTCGTGGGCGTCGCGCGCAGCGGAGCCCTGGACGACTCCAGGGCGCACGTGGCTGTGCTCGCGCCACCCCGAGAGCTTTGGTCTAGACCTACTGCTAGGGTCGCCCCGCACACCGGACGAGCGGGAGGGGACGGCAGTGACGACGGAAGTGGGCACGGACGGGGGCTCGATGGACGCGGGCCCGGCGGACGGGTCGCGACGGCGGGCTTACATCGGGTCGTTCACATCGGCGGGCGGCCCCGGCGTCCTCGTGGCCGAGGTCGACGACAGCGGCGCGCTCACCGTCGTGGGCGGCGCGGACGACGTCCCGGACCCGAGCTATCTGGCCCTCGCACCGGACGGGCGCACGCTCTACGCGGTCAGCGAGCGCCGCGAGGGAGCGGTGGCCGCCTATCGAGTGACGGGCGACAAGCCCGAGTTGACCGGGCCCCCGGTGGCGGTCGGGGACGGCCCCACCCACCTCTCCCTGTTCGCCGGTCACGTCCTGACCGCCGACTACGGCTCCGGCAGTGTCACCGCCGTCCCGCTGCGCCCCGACGCCACCCTCGCGTCCCCCGCCTCCGGGACCCTCCGGCCCACCGGGGCCGGCACGGGCCCCCGCGGCCGACGGAAGCCGCGCGCCCACCAGGTGGTGCCCGAGCCGTCCGGCCGCCGGTTCCTCGCCGTCGACCTCGGCACGGACTCGGTACGGGTGTGCGCGCTGCGGGACGGCGTCCCCGTCGCGCACCACGAGACGGCGCTGCGGCCGGACTCGGGGCCGCGCCACCTCGCCCTCCACCCGGGCGGACCGGACGGATCGTACGTCTATGTGCTGAACGAACTGTCGCCCACGCTCACCGTGTGCCGCTGGAACGCCCCTGACGGCCCGCTGGAGCCGCTGGGGGAGACCCCGGTGCTCTCGCAGGCTCCGGAGGGCGACGCGTACCCCTCGGGCCTCGCCGTGTCCCCCGACGGCCGCTTCGTGTGGACAGCCACCCGCGGCACGGACGTGCTGTCCGTGCTCGCCGTCGAGGGCGACGGACTGCGCCTGGTCACGACCGTGGACTGCGGCGGCCACTGGCCCCGTGCCCTCACCTATGCGGCAGGCACGCTCTACGTCGCCAACGAGCGCTCCGGCGACGTCACCTGGTTCGCGGTCGACCCGCACACCGGCCTGCCGGTGCGGGCCGGCTCGATCGAGGTGCCCGCGGCCTCCTGCGTCGTCCTGGGCACCCTCTAGCCCGGCGAGATCACGCGGCCCACCGAGGCCGCACGCCGGGGACGTCGCACGCGATACGCGTACGGCCGAGGGCCCGCTCCTGCGAGAGGAGCGGGCCCTCGGCCGTACGGGTCGCGGTCCGGGCGTGCCGGACTCAGCGGACCGGCATGCCCTGCGGCTGCTGCGGCGCGATGCCGAGCGCGGTCGTGTACTTGCCGAGCGCCAGCTTGCCGATCGCCGGGTAGGGGCCGAGCGCCTCGGCGGCGGCGCACCCCGCCTCCTTCGCGGCCGCCTCGATCAGACCGGCGTCGATCTCCGGCCCTATCAGGTACGGGGCGAGCGCCAGCTGCTGCGAGCCCGAGGAACGCAGCTGCTCGGCCACGGAGGTGATGGAGCCCTCCTGGTCGAGCGCGGCGGCCATCACCGGCACGGCGAGCCGCGCGGCCAGCAGCATGCCCGTGATCCCGGCGGCCTGCACGGCCTCCTCGCCGCCCACGGTGGCGAGCACGATCCCGTCCGCGGCGGTGGCGACGGTGAACAGCCGGGCCCGGTCGGCACGTGCCAGTCCCGCCTCGGACAGGCGCACGTGCAGCGCCTCGGCGAGCAGCGGGTGCGGGCCGAGGACGTCGGTCAGCTCGGCCGCGATACGGCTCTCCATGACCGCCTGGCGGACCTGGCGGAGCGTGGCGCTGTCCGGGCCGGCCAGCAGGGGCACGACGACGGCGACGGGGCCGTCCGGCTCCTTGACGTCCAGGCCGGCGGCGCGGGCCTGCTCGTAGCGGGCGGTGCGCTCCTCGGCGGCGTGCGTGAGCACCGACTGCAGCGTGGGGAACTCGTCGGCGCCACCGTCGACGTAACCGATGCGGGCGTCGAGGCCGGGCAGCTCGGAGCGGGCGATGCTCACGACCTCCTCGGCGAGGCTGCGCGTGGCGGCGCTGGGCGTGCCCGGCACCGCGAGGACGAGCGCGGGCGCGCCCTCGGGAGCCGCCAGCGGCTCGGGACGGCGGTGCCGCCCGGGCTGGCGGGGTCGCGGCATTCGTACAGGCAGGCCGGACGCGGGCCCAGTGGGGGAGCTCATGGCGCCGCATGTTACTGGCTTCTTGGGCTCCCCTGTTCGGGGAGGGTGCAGGTGAGCGGAATCCGTCCTGATTTGTCTGATGAGTTACGTGCCGATCAGGACCGATCGATACCGCATTTGTCTGCTGAACGGTGCACTTGGGTGACCCCGACCATGCTGGTCCGACAGGCTGGATTGCTCCCTGTTTCAGATACTATTCCTCGGCCACCACGTACAACATCCGCTCGTCGTACGGCAACCCGGGCCCGCCGACCGCCAACGCCGACGCGATACGCACGGCACCGAGGAGCGGATCCCCCTCCGCCGGCACCAGCGGCGCGTGCGGCAGCCGCGCGGCCAACTCCGCCTCCAGCGGGACCAGGAGCGGGGCGCCCAGCTTGAACAGACCTCCGGTCAGGGCCACTCGGGGCCCGCCGGAGGCCGGGCAGACGGCCGCTGCGGCGTCGGCCATGTGCCGGGCCGCCTCGCTCAGGACGGCGGCGGCGACCGGGTCGTCCCCGGCGCAGGCGGCCACCTCGGGCGCGAACGACGCGAGGACCGCCGGACGGTCGGCCCTCGGGTAGATCCGGCCGGGAATACCGGCCGCCGGGCCGAACACCTCCTCCGCGCGCGCCAGCAGCCGGGCCGAACCGCCGTCCCGTCCGTCGTGCGCCCGCATCGCCGCCTCCAGCCCGGCCCGCCCGATCCACGCGCCGCCGCCGCAGTCCCCGAGGAGGTGGCCCCAGCCGTCCGCCCGACGCCACGCGGTCAGATCCGTACCGATCGCGATCAGTCCCGTACCGGCGGCGATCACCGCGCCCGGCCGTGCCCCGAGGGCGCCGGTGTAGGCGGTGACCGCGTCGGCCACCAGCGCGACCCGGCGCACCCCCCACTCGCGCCTCAGCGCGGACGGCAGCTCGGCGCGCAGCCGCTCGCCGAGCGACGCGAATCCGGTGGCTCCGACGGCCACCGCCGCCGGCCGCGCGCACCCGGCGTCGGCGAGCAACCGCTCCGCCATCGGCAGCAGCAGCTCCAGCAGATGACCGGCGTCGACACCACCCGCGCCGATCCGCACCGCCTCCCCGCGCACCGCCGGCTCCCCGAGCACCTCGGTGCCCCGGGCCAGCACCGCCCGCAGCCCGGAGCCGCCGGAGTCCACCGCGAGCACGACCGGTGCCTGGTCCTCCGGGGGCCGGGAGGGCGCGGGGCTGCCGGTCACGGCAGACGCCGGTCCACGGGAGCGCCGCCCCGGCGGACCAGGTGGTCGTTGGCGCGACTGAAGGGCCGGGAGCCGAAGAAGCCCGTGTATCCGTGAGGAGAGGTCGGCGAGGCGTCATGACCGTGACGGAGTGGGTTGAGCGCTGGTTGCAACGGGCTCCCCTCCTTCCCGGTGACCGGCTACGAGAGTCGCTGGACCGGCTCGACGACCTTGCTGAGGGGGAAGAGTAGCGGTGTACGCGGTGTCCGTGCGCGGTGGCCGCCGTGTGTGCGAGGCGTCGGTGTGTGCCACTAGGGTGACGCACTGTGGCACGACGACCGTTGCATGAACTGGTGGAAGCGGGCTGGGCCAAGGCTCTGGACCCCGTGGCTGAACGAATCGCTGTGATGGGGGACTTCCTGCGGGCCGAGATAGCGGCCGGCCGGACATACCTTCCGTCCGGGGCGAATGTCCTACGGGCGTTCCAGCAGCCCTTCGATGACGTGCGCGTCTTGATCGTGGGTCAGGATCCCTACCCCACGCCGGGGATGGCGATCGGCTTGAGTTTCGCTGTTTCGCCCGAGGTGCGGTCGCTGCCGGGCAGCCTGGAGAACATCTTCCGGGAGCTGCACTCCGACCTCGGGCTGCCCAGGCCGTCGAACGGCGATCTGACTCCGTGGACGCAGCAGGGGGTGCTGCTGCTCAACAGGGCGCTGACCACGGCCCCGCGCAAGCCGGCCGCGCATCGCGGCAAGGGCTGGGAGGAGGTCACCGAGCAGGCGATCCGAGCACTGGCCGCGCGTGGCAAGCCGCTGGTGTCGATTCTCTGGGGTCGTGACGCCCGCAATCTGCGGCCCTTGCTGGGCGACCTCCCGGCGATCGAGTCCGCGCACCCGTCGCCGATGTCGGCGGACCGGGGCTTCTTCGGCTCGCGTCCGTTCAGCCGGGCCAACGATCTGCTGCTGCGGCAGGGCGCGGAGCCGGTGGACTGGCGCCTCCCGTAGGGTCGGCTCGCTATAGGTGGGGTACCGGCAGTCACCGTTCTGTAGACGGATATTGGTGCCGAGGCCTTCGCTCCACAGCCTTCGCTCCACACGGTCACGGTGAGCCAGTCTCAGCCGACGATGCGCGGGACACACCGACCGTGTCTTTGGAGAGCGCTAGAACGGCAACGATCTGTGGTTCAGTGAGAAGCAGAAGGTACTTCGGCGGCAACGTGTAGTTCGTGTCAGCCCGCACGGCACCCCACCGTGGGTCTCCGAGGTTGAACCCGGATCGACGGCCGACATCACCGCGGCCCGGGATCCACGCCCTGCCTGCCCTCTACAGAGCGGCCGCCAGGGCCTGCCGATGTTGGCCGACAAGGGCTACATCAGGGCGGGCATCGGTATACGCATACCCGTCCGCCGCCCGAAGGGCCGCTGCCGAACAGGGCCGCCCGCAGGGCGACTTGACGGACGGCGGGGCCACTCGTGGCCGCCGCCGACGCCCCTTCCCGGCCGCTCAGCCGACGACCGCCGCGCGCACGCACAGCACGTCCGGCAGATGTGACGCCAACTGCCGCCAGCTGTCGCCGTCGTCGGCCGACGCGTACACCTCGCCGTTGCGGTTGCCGAAGTACACGCCCGCCGGGTCGGCGTCGTCCGTGCACATCGCGTCGCGCAGCACCGTGCCGTAGTGGTCCGCCGTCGGAAGTCCCGCCGCCAGCGGCTCCCAGCTCTTGCCCGCGTCCGCCGTGCGGAAGACCCGGCAGCGGTGGTCGGCCGGGACCCGGTCCGCGTCGGCGTTGATCGGGAAGACGTAGGCGGTGTCCCCACGGCGCGGATGGGCCACCGCGGCGAAACCGAAGGTGGAGGGCAGACCCGCGCCGATGTCCTCCCAGTGCCCTCCCGCGTCGTCACTGCGGTACACGCCCCAGTGGTTCTGGAGGTACAGCCGGTCGGGGGTCACCGCGTCCCGGGTCACCTTGTGCACGCACTGGCCGAACTCCGGGTCCGGGTCCGGCAGGAACACCGCCGAGACACCGGAGTTGGAGGGGGACCAGCTGGCCCCGCCGTCCTCGGTGCGGAACACCCCGGCGGCGGAGACGGCCACGGTCAGCGCGCGCGGATCGCGCCGGTCGGTGAGGATCGTGTGCAGTCCCTCGCCCCCGCCGCCCGGGGCCCACCTGTCGCGCGTCGGGTGCTCCCACAGCGGCCGTACCAGCTCGAAGGTCTCGCCCCGGTCCTCCGAGCGGTACAACGCGGCCGGTTCCGTGCCCGCGTACACCACGTCCGGTTCGGCGGCCGAGGGGTGCAGCTGCCAGACCCGCTCCAGCGAGGCGCCGGTGTCCTTGGGGAACTTGACCGCGGGCCGGGCGGGCTCGGTCCAGGTGCGGCCGAGATCGTCGGAGTGGAAGACGGAGGGTCCCCAGTGGGCGCTGTCGCCGCCGACCAGCAGCCGCGGGGTCTTTGAGCGGGTGTCGATGGCGACCGCGTAGATCGCCTGCGCGTTGAAGTACGGCGTCTCGTCGAACTCCCAGGCGGCCCCCCGCCGCCGTCCGATGAACAACCCCTTGCGTGTGCCCACGGTGAGCAGTACCTCGGCCATCCCGGCCACCTCCCGGACATCGTCGTCCCCAGTCACCGGCCAGTCTGCACCCCGCCACTGACAGTCACCCCTCGAAGCGGCTCCGCCGCAGGTCAGCGGGCGTGGGAGGCCCCGGACGGGCGGCCGGCGCCGACCGGGGTCGACGGGGGTGACCCACATCGCATGAGCGGGCCGGGAGCCGCCGCCGTATGGGAGAGCGGTCCGGCAGTCCTGCGTGTGCGAGGGAGGGTGCCCCCGATGGTGGCATTCCGTGGTCCGAAGGTGTGGCTGTGGCGATGGCGGCGCAACCCGCTCAGACGGCGCAGCGACCGGCTGGAGTCCTGGGTCGTGCTGATCGCCTGGGCACTGACACTGTTCGGCGGGATGGTCGCGGGCCTCCTGGCCGCCGACTCCGTGGAGTCCGGCCTCGCCCGGCAGCGCGCCGAGTGGCGCCCGGTCGGCGCGGTCCTCACGGAGGACGCGCCCGAGCCGTCCGGCCAGAGCGGTACGGCCCCGGAGAAGGTGTGGGCGAAGGTCCGCTGGACCGCGCCGGACGGTTCCGAGCACGAGGGCCAGGCCCGGGTCGACCCCGCAGGCCTGACGGGAGAGTCGGTCACCGTCTGGACGGACGCCGAGGGGCTGCTGGTCACCAAGCCCGCCAGCGAGTCCCAGGCCCGGATCCGTGCCGCGCTCGTGGGCGGTTTCGCGGGTCTGTTCGTGGCGGCCGTGCCCTACGTGGGCGGCCGGCTGGTGCGCGGCCGGATGGAACGGCGGCGGATGGACCAGTGGGACGTGGAGTGGGAGCGGATCGGTCCGCTCTGGGAGCGCAAGATCTGGTGAGCGCACGACCTGGTGAGCATGAGCATGAGCATGAGCGCGGGCGGGCGTGGACGTGACGGCGATCGTCCCGCGCGAGGCCGGCGGCCGGACGAGGCCCGTGGGGGGTGCTCCGTCCGGCCGCCGGGGGACTCACCGGTGGGTGACGAGCGCTGTCACCGGTAGGTGATGTCCGAGGTGGAGTACTTGCAGTTGGTGCTGTCGGGGCCGGTGCCGACAGCGGAGTTGTTGTTGTACTTCTGGCACGGGATGACCTTGCGGCCGCTGTCGTTGAGGATCGTGATGCCCCGCAGGGTCGCCACGTCGCCCCGGTTGACGTTGATGCCGACCAGCCGCGCCGTGGAGCCCGTCCCGGTCACCTCGATGTTGCTGAGGTTCACCTTGCGGGTGTACTGCGTCGAGCAGTCGCCGCAGGAGCGGTACAGCGTCTTGAACTCGCTGACCGCGAAGTTGGAGATGTTCAGGGTGCCGGGCCCGTTGTGCTGGAAGACCTTGTCGGCCGCCTTCTTGGCGCCGCCGCCGGTCACCGTGTAGGTGGAGCCGCCGCGGAAGGTCGCCGCGTCCTCGCCGACGTCCTCCCACCAGACGTTCTGCAGGGTGCAGTTGCCCTCGCAGTGGATGCCGTCGGCGCCGGGCGCGCCGATGATGACGTTCTTCAGCGTCGCGCCGGCCGCGAGCTTGAAGATCGGGTCCTGGCCCTCCTCCTGTCCGTCGCCGGCCAGTGCGCCGCTGCCGTAGTAGCGGACCATGCCGCCGTCGCGGGTACCCGACACCGAGATGGTGGAGGAGACCGGCTGACTGCCGTTGGCGGACGGCCAGGTGGCGGCGTTCGCCGGAGTGGCGCCGCTGGTCATGATCATGCCAAACGAGAGGCTGAACGCGGCGAACGTGCCGGTCAGCGCGCGTGTGCGGGCACGCGGACGTGCTGCAGAAGTCATGTCCCGATTCCTTCTGTGGTCCGAGCGGATGGGGGGTTGGCGGGTTCTCAGAGTTTCCCGGCGCCCGCACCCGAGGTCACCGAGGCGACGACGGAGGAGGCGGGCTCGGCGCTGTAGCCGTAGGGCGGGGTGGTGAAGCTCCCCACCCGGGAGATCTCGGTGGCGGCCCCACCGAGGTCGTTGCCGCGCAGATTCGCGTAGCCGTCCACGTCACTGCTGCGGTTCGTGGTGACCGCGACTCCCGTGTCGCGGAAGACGTTGTTCTCCACGAGCATCTGCGCGCCCATGCGCGAGTGGCAGGCGGTCTCGGCGCCGTTCACGTAGTTGTTGTAGAAGTGCCCGGTGCCGAAGCGCAGACTCGGGATGCGCGAGTACACGTTGCTGAAGTGGTTGTGGTGGTACGTCACCTTCAGGCGGCCGGTGTCCTCGGAGGCGTTGTTGTCGCTGTGCCCGACGAGCGAGCCCTTGAAGTGCTCCTTGAAGGTGTTCCACGACACCGTCACGTTGTCCGAGCCGTGGTTGATGTCCAGCAGGCCGTCGTAGTGGTCCTTGTCGTGACTGCGGTCCGCCGAGAAGGAGTTGTGGTCGATCCACACCTTCGTGGACTCCTGCACGGTGATCCCGTCGGCGGGCGCGACCGGCTTGCTGATGTTCAGGTTGCGGACGACGACATTGGTCCGCTCCTTGATCCGCAGGCCGCCACCGGTGAACCCGGACGACGAACCCACGCCCAGCACCGTCGTGTTGGAGCCGACGTCGACCTGACCGCTGAGCGAGATCAGGCCGTTCACGCGGACGACCTTGGCCGTGTTCCCGGTGACGGCGGTCCGGAAGGCGGCGAGCGTGGAGACCGTGACCGCGGAGGCGCTGCCGCCGCCGGTGGTCCCGGCGCCGTACCCGATCGGCGAGGTCTCCGCCGCGCCCGCCGAGTGCGGCACGGCGAGGGTGGCGCCTGTCAGCAGGGCGGCGGCGGCCACCACCAGGGCTGATCTTTGCGTCTGTGTACGTGGGGGGACGGTACGCATGCGGGTGCGTCCCTTCAGGGCGAGGGCTGGAGGGCCATGTACATGAATGATGTCCACTGTTCTGATCGTCGAGAGCGAGCATGGGGGCTTGCTGCTGACGATTGGTTCACATCGTTGAACGGAACGTAGGGGGCAAGCGCTTTCTAGTCAACGCTTTGCGCAAAAGACATTGGGTCGGGCCTGGTGAGGGCTGTCGTTCGTGCGGGACGAGCCGGTCCGGTGGCTTCGACGGGTCGGCGCGGGCGAATTCTTTCGACATGTGGGAGCGCTTCCATGCCTTCCATGTCCATGTCACGATGCCCTTCCCGCCGTCCTGACCCGGCGTCCTCTCCCGTCGCACCCGCCCCCGTCACAGGAAGGCACAACGACGTGACTTTCACCCCCCACGACCGCCCGCGCGGACCACGGCGTCCGGTGCTCGTCGCGCTGCTGGGAGCGCTCGTGGCGTTGCTCGCGGCCACGCTCCTCACCGCGCCCACGGCCGCCGCGGCGAACACCGGGGCCGAGGCCGCTCCCCGGGCGGCACTCACCGAGATCACCGGATTCGGCCCGAACCCGAGCAACCTGCGGATGTACGTGTACGTCCCGGACAGCGTCACCACGAAGCCGGCGATCGTGGTCGCCGTGCACTACTGCACCGGCTCGGGGCCGGCGATGTACAGCGGCACCGAGTACGCCTCGCTGGCCGACCGCTACGGGTTCATCGTCGTGTACCCGTCCGTCACCCGGAGCAGCAAGTGCTTCGACGTGGCCTCCCCGCAGGCGCTGACCCGGGGCGGCGGCAGTGACCCCGTGGGCATCAAGTCCATGGTCGACTGGACCGTCCGCACCTACGGCGCCGACACCGACCGGATCTTCGCCACCGGTATCTCCTCCGGCGCGATGATGACCAACGTCCTTCTCGGCGACTACCCCGATGTGTTCGCCGCCGGCGCCGCCTTCGCGGGCGTGCCCTTCGCCTGCTTCGCCACCACCAACGGCTCCGAGTGGAACAGCGACTGCGCGAACGGCACCGTCATCCGTACCCCGCAGGCGTGGGGCGATCTCGTCCGCCGTGCCTACCCCGGCTACACCGGGCCCCGGCCGCGTATGCAGGTCTGGCACGGCACCACCGACGACGTGCTGCGCTACCCCAACTTCGGCGAGGAGATCAAGCAGTGGACCAATGTGCACGGTGTCGGCCAGACACCGGCCGCCACCGACTCGCCGCAGTCCAACTGGACCCGCACCCGCTACGGCGGCACCGGTGACCGCGCCCCCGTCGAGGCCATCAGCCTCCAGGGCACCGGCCACAACGTCTACGCCTGGGGCATGGGCGAGCGCGTCCTCACCTTCTTCGGCCTGGGCGGCTCCGGCCCCACGCCCCAGCCTCCGGCCGGCCCCTGCAAGGTGACCGTCACCACCGACGCGTGGAGCACCGGGCTGACCGCCTCGGTGACCGTCACCAACACCGGTACGACGGCGGTCAACGGCTGGAAGCTGGGGTTCACCCTGCCCTCCGGACAGACCGTCACCAACGGCTGGGGCGCGACGTACAGCCCGGCGAGCGGGGCCGTGACGGCGACGAACGCCACGTACAACGCCGCGATCGCACCCGGAGCGAGCGTCAGCATCGGCTACCAGGCCACCCACACCGGCAACAGCGCGGCCCCCTCGGCGTACACGCTCAACGGGACGGCGTGCACGACGGGTTGACGCCCGACCGGGGCGGAGAGTTCGCCCCGGTCCCCGCCCGCTTCCGCCCCCTTCCGCAGAGAGGCACCGTCCTTGCACCCGATCGACAGCCCTCAGCCCGTCCGGCCGTCCGGCAGGGCGCCGTTCGCCGCCGTGCTCGGTGTCTGTGTCCTCGCCCTGGCCCTCGTGGTGGCCTCGTCCGCCGTGGTCGCCCTGGTCAGGAGCCCGCACCGGGCGGACCGGACCGGCGCCGGGGACACGGCGACGGCCGCCCGGCACTGGGTGAACACCTGGTCCGCGATGCCGCAGCTCACCGAGCCGCACAACATGCCGCCGGCGCCGTTCACCGGGGACCGGGCCGTGCTGGTCGACACCACCCTGCGGCAGACCGTGCGCGTCACCACCGGCGGCGACCGCCTCCGGCTGCGCTTCTCCAACGCCTTCGGGGGCAGCGCGCTGCCCCTGACCGCCGTACGGGTGGCCCTGCCGCTGGACGGGCGGGCGGGCGTCGGCGCCATCGAACCCGGCACCTCCCGGCCGGTGACATTCAGCGGGCGAAGGTCCACGACCGTGCCGGTCGGCGCCCAAGTGGTCTCGGACCCGCTGGGCTTCGCGCTGAGGCCCGGCACCAACCTCACCGTGACGGCGTACCTCGCCGAGGGGCAGGCATCCCTCGCCCTCACCTCGCACCCCGGCTCCCGCACCACCTCGTACCTGCTGCACGGCGACCACACCGAGGACGCGGACCTGCCCGGCGCGACCCCGACCAACCACTGGTACCTGCTCAGTGATGTCGAGGTGCTGTCCCGGCCCGCCACGACCGCCGTCGCCGTCCTCGGTGACTCGCTCACCGACGGCCGGGGCTCCACCACCAACGGCAACAACCGCTGGCCGGACCAGCTCTTCGACCGGCTGCAGCGGCAGCCCGGCACCCGGCACATCGCCGTGGTGAACCAGGCGGCGGGCGGCAACCGCGTGCTCGACGACGGGCTCGGGCCGGGCGCCCTCGCCCGCCTGGACCGCGACGTCCTGGCCCACAGCGCGGTCGGACAGCTCATCGTCTTCGAGGGCGTCAACGACCTGGGCACCGCCGACGCCACCCCCGCCGCCCAGCAGCGCGTCGCCGCCGACCTCATCGCCGGCTACGAGCAGATCATCGTCCGCGCCCACGCACAGGGCATCCGGGTGTACGGCGCCACCCTGCTGCCCTTCGGCGGCAACACCCTCTACGACGACGCCGCCGGGCACCGTGAGGCCGCGCGGCAGACCGTCAACGCCTGGATCCGCGGCAGCGGCCGCTTCGACGCCGTCCTCGACTTCGACCGCGCGGTCCGCGACCCCGCAGACCCGAGCCGTCTCCTGCCCGGCCTGCACGACGGCGACTGGCTGCACCTCGACCCGGAGGGCTACCGGATCCTGGCCGAGGCGGTCCCGCCCCGGCTGCTCCGGCGGGGCTGACCGGCACGCGAGACGCCCGTACCGGTGGCCCGGGCGCGCCCCCGTGCCGGTGCCCCGGGCCGGCCTAGACCGAGCGGTGGTACTGCTCGGGGACACGCACCTCGCCCCCGAGTTCACGGGCCGCCTGCCGGGCCCAGGAGGGGCTGCGGAGCAGTTCCCGGCCGAGCAGGACCGCGTCGGCCTCGCCGTTGGCGAGGATCTTCTCGGCCTGCTCGGCCTCCGTGATCAGGCCGACGGCGGCGACGGGCAGCGCGCTCTCGTTCCTGACCCGGGCGGCGAAGGGCACCTGGTAGCCGGGGCCGACGGGGATGTGGACCCCGGGGGCGTTGCCGCCCGAGGAGACGTCCAACAGATCCACGCCGTGCGCCTTCAGCTCGGCGGCCAGCCGGACCGTGTCGTCGGCGGTCCAGCCGCCCTCCTCCAGCCACTCGGTGGCGGAGACCCGGAAGAACAGCGGCTTCTCCGCCGGCCACACCTCCCGTACCGCGTCGACGACTTCGAGCGCGAGACGGATCCGGTTCTCCCACGAGCCGCCGTAGGAGTCGGTGCGCCGGTTGGAGTGCGGGGAGAGGAACTCGTTGATCAGATAGCCGTGTGCGCCGTGGATCTCGACCACCTCGAACCCGGCGGCCAAAGCCCTGCGGGCCGCCTCCGCGAACTGCCCGACGACGTCACTGATCTGATGAACCGTCAACTCATCCGGCACCGGATGCAGTTCGTCGAAGGCCAGCGCGCTGGGCGCGACCGGCTGCCAGCCGTGCGCGTCCGCGCCGACCGGAGCCCCGCCCCGCCACGGCTGATCGGTCGAGGCCTTGCGCCCCGCGTGCGCGAGCTGCACGGCCGGCACCGTCCCCTGCCCCTTCAGGAACCCGGTGATCCGGCGGAACGCCTCGACCTGGGTGTCGTTCCACAGGCCGAGGTCGTACGGCGAGATGCGGCCCTCGGGGGACACGGCGGTCGCCTCGACGATGATCAGACCCGTACCGCCGGTGGCGCGCGCCGCGTAGTGCGCGAAGTGCCAGTCGTTCGGGGCGCCCGCCGTGGGGCCCTCCGGTGCGGCCGAGTACTGGCACATCGGGGGCATCCACACCCGGTTCGGGATGGTCAGTTCACGCAGGCGGTAGGGCTCGAAGAGCGCGCTCACGGCGACTCCAATCGTCACAGGGCTGCCGTCACGGAGCGGACGGTGTACGACTCGTACGATAGTCATCGTAGTACGGCGGATGTCAAACTACGATAGGTCTCGTACAATGGGTTCTCCCTGAAGACCCGACGCAGTGGAGCCACCGTGACCTCGCCCGCCGTCAGCAGCCGCGACCTCCCGCACCCGACACGGGAGGAGATCCGGCTGGAGGCCGTGCTGCACGCGCTCTCCGACCCCATGCGGCTGCGCATCGTGCGCGAACTCGCCGCAGACAGCGACGAGCTCTCGTGCTCGTACTTCGACCTGCCCGTCACCAAGTCGACGACCACCCACCACTTCCGGGTGCTGCGCGAGAGCGGGGTGATCCGGCAGGTCTACCGGGGCACGGCCAAGATGAACGGTCTGCGCCGGGACGACCTCGACGGCCTCTTCCCGGGGCTCCTCGACACCCTCGTCGACGCCGCCGCCCGGGAGGCCGCCCGCCTCGCGGCCGACTGAACCCACGACGGACACAGACGGATCCCGACCCTACGGACCCCGACCGTGCCCGCCCCCGCCCCTCAGGGCACGACGCCACCGCGCGCGGCCGTCATCAGGGACTCCCAGTCGGGGATCTTCACCACGCCTCTGCCCAGGGATGCCCCCAAGTCCGCCTCGGCCCTCTCTATCGACTGCCAGCCGGGCCACTCGACCGGCTCGTATCCCGCTGTCCGGAGCAGCGCCACCGGGTCGTCCGGCAGGCTCCTGGCAGAGAGCTCCGGCGCGTCCTCCAGCAGTGAGGTCGCCGTCTCCTTCGCGCAGGGTCGGTTGGTGCCGATCACCCCGGTGGGGCCGCGCTTGATCCAGCCGGCCACGTACTCGCCCGGGGAGGGCACCCCGTCGCGCAACACGCGGCCGGCGGCGTGCGGGACCGTGCCGTGGACCGGGTCGAAGGGGAGGCCGTCGACCGGGACGCCCCGGTAGCCGACCGAGCGGAGGACCAGTTGGGCCTCGATCTCCTCGTACCGTCCGGTGCCGCTCACCCCGCCGTGGCCGTCGGGCTCCGTGCGCTCCAGGCGTACGCCGCGGACGCGGTCCCCGTCGGCGAGGATCTCGACGGGCCGCAGGAAGAAGCGCAGCCGGATGCCGTGGCGGCGGGCCGGGGCGGGCGCGGTGGCCCAGCCGCGCAGCACCTCGACGTTGCGGCGCTGCGCGGCGGGCAGGGACGACGGGTCGACATAGCCGGGGTCCAGCTCCAGTTCGGCCGGGTCGACGGTCACCCGGGTGTCCGGGAGGGTGCTCAGCTCGCGTAGCTCCTTGGTGGTGAACCGCGCCTGGGAGGGGCCCCGGCGGCCCACCATGTGCACGCGGGTGACCGTGCCGGCGGCGAGGGAGTCCAGGGCGGCCTGGGGCATGTCGGTGGGCGTCAGTTCGTCCGCCCCGCGCGCGAGCATCCGAGTGACGTCCACCGCGACGTTGCCCACCCCGACGACGACGGCGGTGCGGGCCCCGGCGAGGAAGCCGTCGGCCACCGCGTCCGGGTGCGCGCTGTACCAGGAGACGAACTCGGTCGCCGACCAGCTGCCGCGCAGTTCCTCGCCCGGGATGCCCAGCCGTCTGTCCGTCGCGGCGCCCACGCAGTACACGACCGCGTGGTACAGCTCCCGCAGCCGGGCGACGGGCACCCCGCCCGCGCCCACCCGGACGCCGCCGAGGAACCGCACCCGCTCGTGCTCCAGCACGGTCCGCAGGTTGTTCTGCAGCGACTTGATCTTCTCGTGGTCCGGGGCCACCCCGTAGCGCACCAGGCCGTACGGGCACGGCAGCCGGTCCAGCACATGGACGTGCACCCCCGGGTCCTGCTGGACGAGGCTCTGGGCGGTGTAGCACCCGCTCGGCCCCGAACCGACGACGGCGACGCGCAGCACGGCGGAACTCCTTGCGCGAGGAGATGCGCTGACGCCTCAAGGATCCCACCCCCGGGCCCGCCGGGGGAGGGGTGGGAAGCCGAGGGCGGGATGCTGCGCCGTCGGGGTGCCGTGCGTTCCCGGCACGCGTGGCTGTACGCAGAGAATGTGATCATGCGTTTACGTTGCGTGGGTGCTGGAAGCATCCTTTCTCAATCTCTCCGACCGCCACTGGCAGGACGCCGCGGTGTCCGTGCGGCCCGCGTGGGAAGTGCAGGAGCACGACGGCGCCACGGCCTGGTTCAACGCCCGGCTCTCGTTCCCTGACGGTGCCGGGGTCGAGGTCCTCGCCGTGGTCTGCGGGGGCCGGCTGTCGCTGGAGGACGTACGCGCCCAGCCACCGCTGTCCCTGGACGACCTCGCGGAGCTCGCCGACTGGATCGAGGGCCCGCTGTTCGAGGCGTGCGGCACGGTGCCGGACCTCGTCGAGGAGGAGCCGCCGCGGACCCCGTACGGCCCCGGGCGGCGGGCCCGGCCCGCGTGGCCGCGCGGTGTGGAGGGGCGGCGGCTGGTGGCCGAGGAGTATCTCGCCGCGCAGCGGTGCGGCTACGACCCGGTCCTCGCGGTGATGTGCGCGACCGGGCACAGTCGCCGCAAGGCGCTGCGGCTGATCGCCGGGGCGCGTGACGAGGGCCTGCTCGGCCCCCGCCACGCCCGCCGCTGAGACCGGGGCCGGGGGCCCGGGGCAGGACGGCCGGTCACTGCGTCAGGTCGCGCATCCGGCTGATCTCCGTGGTCTGCTGGGCGATGACGTCGTCGGCCATCTCCTCGATCAGGATGTTGTTGCCCTGCGCCTTCACATCCGTGGCCATGGTGATCGCCCCCTCGTGATGGGTGATCATCAGCTTCAGGAACAACTGGTCGAACTTCTTCCCGTCGAGCGTGCCGAGCTCCTTCAGCTGGGCCGCGGTCGCCATGCCGGGCATCTTCCCGTGGTCGTGCGAAGTGTCCTGCCCGTCGTCGCCGTTGGCCTGCAGCCACCCTTCCATGGCCTCGATCTCGGGCTTCTGGGCGGCCGAGATGCGCTCGGCGATCCGCTTCACCTGGGTCGACTTCGCGTGGTCGGGGGCGAGTTCGGTCATCTCCAGGGCCTGGGCGTGGTGCTGGATCATCATGCGGGCGTAGTCGAAGTCCGCGGAATTCGGAGAGTCGTCCTCCGCCCGCTGCTTCTCGACGTCTTCCGGCGAGAGGGTTCGGGCGGCCTCACCGGGTTTTCCGGGCGCGATCACCGCCGGTCCGCTCGACCCGCCCGAGCCGCCGTCGGGGGCAGCCTCGGTCCCCGAGTCGCAGCCCGCGAGCACCAGCAGAGCGACCGTCAGCGAGGCCGTGACCAGCGGCGCGCGGGACGTGCGGCGAACGAGCACAGTGACCTCCTGGGGCACAGCAACGGGCGTACATCTCTTGAGTGTTGACGAACGTTCCTAACACGCTTTCGCGTTCGGTTGATCAAATTTGTTCGTTACAAATGCATTGCCGTCTGTTGATCTGTGCATGATGAAGACGATACTGCGGAGGTGCTCGAACCGTTCAACTGCGAACGGCCACAAGGGAGGACACAGTGACCCTGTTGAACAACCTTCGGACGCGGCGCAGACGTCTGGGGGTCGCCGCGACTGCGGCAGGCCTTCTGGCGGCGTTGCTCACCGCCGGTCCGGCGGCCGCGATCCCCGACCCCGGGGACTCGCCCGCCGTGCGGGAGAAGGTCTCCAAGAGCGATGCCGCCGAGGCGCGGGAGGCGATAGCCGCCGGCGAGATCCCCGGCCAGGACGAGATCGTCCACTCCAGCAACATCCAGCACCTGACCAACATCCCCAAGGACGCGCTGCCGGGCACCAACTCGGACCTCGCCTTCCAGGGCAAGTACGCCTACGCCGGCAACTACGACGGCTTCCGCGTCTTCGACATCAGCAACCCGAAGGCGCCCAAGACGGTGGCCCAGGTCCTCTGCCCGGGCGCGCAGAACGACATCTCCGTCTCCGGGAACCTGCTGTTCCTGTCCACGGACTCCTCGCGCAGCGACAACTCCTGCAGCAGCACCACGCAGCCCGCGACGGAGAAGTCGTCGTGGGAGGGCATGAAGATCTTCGACATCAGCGACAAGGCGAACCCGAAGTACGTCGCCGCCGTGGAGACGCCCTGCGGCTCGCACACCCACACCCTGGTGCCCGAGCACAGGAACATCTACGTCTACGTCTCCTCGTACTCGCCGAACGCCGCGTTCCCCGACTGCCAGCCCCCGCACGACGGCATCTCCGTCATCAAGGTGCCGCGCAAGTCCCCGGAGAAGGCGGCCGTGGTGGGCTTCCCGGTGCTGTTCCCCGGTGAGGGCCCGGACGGCGGCGGCAACCCGGGTTCACCCACGAACCCCGGCGTCTCCAAGACCACCGGCTGCCACGACATCACGGTGCTGCCGTCGAAGGACCTCGCCGCCGGCGCGTGCATGGGCGACGGCATCCTGTTCTCCATCAAGGACCCGGAGAACCCGAAGGTCATCGACCAGGTCCAGGACAACGTGAACTTCGCGTTCTGGCACTCGGCCAGCTTCAACCTGAAGGCGAACAAGGTCGTCTTCACCGACGAGTTGGGCGGCGGCGGCGCGGCCACCTGCAACGAGGCGATCGGCCCGAACCGCGGTGCCGACGGCATCTACGACATCGTCGGCAAGGGCGACCAGCGCAAGCTCGTCTTCAAGAGCTACTACAAGATCCCCCGTCACCAGGCCGACACCGAGAACTGCGTCGCCCACAACGGCTCGCTGATCCCGGTCCCGGGCAAGGACATCATGGTCCAGGCGTGGTACCAGGGCGGTGTCTCCGTCTGGGACTTCACAGACTCCTCCAAGCCCAAGGAGATCGCGTACTTCGAACGCGGTCCGATCTCCACCACCACCCTGGTGGGCGGCGGCTCCTGGTCGGCGTACTACTACAACGGCTACATCTACTCGAACGACCTCGTGAAGGGCTTCGACGTCCTGAAGATCAACGACAGGCGGACGGACCCGGCCAAGTGGGTCCACATGCGTGAGCTCAACGTTCAGACGCAGCCGGACTACTTCGGCTTCAACTGGTAGGAGACAGCGGTACCGCGACCGCCACCGCGGTCACGTCACCCGTCCCGCCGGGCCCTTCGGGGACCGGCGGGACACCGCGCTCCCGGCGTCCGCATTGACCGGGGCGCCCTGCGAGGACATCCTGTAACTCCCGAGCCGGCGGACGATCGGCGAACTATACTCAGCGCCTCCGGGCGGCGCCCCTGTGTGCGCCCGCCCGGCCGTTGTTCGTCCCGGGCCGCACGGGGGACGGTCCGGGACGGACGTCCGGCGGCGACGAACAGCCGTGCGGCGCACCGGACACGGGCGGACGCCCCCCTCACGGTGAGACGGCCGACGGCACCTCAGTCCAGCAGCTCCAGCACGGGCCGCAGTCCGTCCGGCCGCCCCGCGATCGGCAGATGGTCCACGAAGTGCACCCCGCACCCCAGCGCCGCCGCACCGCCGTCGGCCCGCCGGTCGTCACCGACCATGAGGGTGTCCCGCGCGTCGACGCCGAGCTCCGCGCAGGCGAGCGCGAACAGCCTCGGGTCCGGCTTCTGCACACCGTGCTCGTACGACAGTACGTAGGCGTCGACATGCCCGTCGAGGCCGTGCGCGCGGAACACCGGCCGCAGGTCCCAGCCGATGTTGCTCACCACACCGACGGCGACCCCGCGCCGCCGCAGGGTCGCGAGCACCTCGGCGGCGTCCGGGTAGGGGCTCCACGCCGACGGTGTCATATGGCGGTCGTACAGCGCGTCGTGGAGCGCGGGGGCCGGGAGCGCCACCCGACGGGAGAGGCCGGTGTACGCGGCCCGGTGCTCCTCGGCGCTCCGGTCCCGCAACGCCCACAGGCCGCCCAGGTCACCGGTCGGCGCTTCCTCGGGGGCCGCGCCGCCCGGCAGGGCGCCCGCACGCTCCAGCGCCTTGGCCGTCCGGACCAACTCGGCCTCGGGCAGGGTGAGCGAGGAGTCGGCGAGGGCCGCGCGGAGCCAGGTCTCGGTGGACTCCACGCGGAAGAGCGTCCCGGAGAAGTCGAACAACACTCCCTTGACCGTCATGCCGTTGATCCTTCGTGACCGTGCGCACCCGGTCAAGTACGCCTCGGCGCGCCCCATTTCTCGTACGCGAGCACCGCCAGGGCGATCGTCAGGCCGCCCAGCAGCCAGCCGGCCAGCACGTCCGACGCCCAGTGCACGCCCAGCCAGATCCGGGTCAGCCCGACGCCCACGACGGAGACGACGGTCACCACCACGGCCGTGCGCACGACGGCGCGGCCGGCGCCGTACAGGTGCAGCAGCCACACCAGCAGTCCGAGGACGACCGCGGCGGTCATGGCGTGGCCGGAGGGATACGCGGCGTAGTGGGCGGAGTCGACGGGGTCGGGCCACGCGGGCCGTTCCCGGCCGACGGCCGCCTTCAGCCCCTGCTGGAGCGCCGTGCCCGCCGCGCAGGTGACCGCCAGCCAGAGGGCGAGCCACCACTCCCGGTGGCGCCACACCAGCCAGATCGCAGCGGCCGCCGCCAGCAGACGCATCGTCACCGGGTCCCAGATCCAGTCCGTCAGGATGCGGAACGCGTGGGTGAGGCCGGGTTCGTCGACGGCCCATCTGTGCGTGGTGTTCGCGATGTTCTCGTCCAGCGACATGAGCGGCGCCCACGAGATCGCGACCAGGACGAGCAGCACCACGGAGGACGCCGCGAAACCGGCGGTGGCGCGGACGGTGCGGTGGGCCGACGGCCGGTGGGGCGGCGAGTCGACGGTGGGGGTGTGCATACAGCGATCCTGGCCGACTCCCGGGGCCTCGGGCCAATGCCGAGGCGTGAGATCACTGTCACGCGCCGCGACCGGAGCAAAGCCGTCGCGCCGCACGTTGTCCTTGGGCTGCTCTTGATCCCCTCTTTGCCAAATCACGACCTACCGAGTGCCCGCAATGCCGGGACGAAAGCCACCAGCACGGGAACGACCGGAACGAGGGCGGCGGACGCGGTCAGCCGCAGCCGGTGCACCGGGGCGAGCCGCTCCGGGGGCGCGAGCAACCGGTCGACCCGCTGCGGCACATGGTCCTCGGGGGTCGGACAGGGCCCGAACACCCCGCGGTCCTCGTTCAGACCCACGAGGGCGAGGGCGACGGTGAGGCGGCCGTGGCGACGGGAAGCCGTGTCGTCGGCGGCGAGTTCGACCAGGCGGTGCATCTCGTCGCGGAACGCGGCGAACACCGGAACCCGGGGGAACCCGCCCGCCAGCGCCGCCGAACAGTGCAGCAGCCAGTGGTGGCGGGCCCGCGCGTGCCCCTGTTCATGGGCGACCACGGCATCCACCTGCGGTCCCTCCAGGCGGCGCAACGCGGCCGTGGTGATGACCAGTCGGGGCGTGGGGCCGGGCAGCCACCAGGCGTCCGGCCGCTCGCCCTCGACCACGACCAGTCGGTCGCCGTCCGGCTCCTCGCCGGGCAACAGCGGGGCGCGCAGCCGGAGTTCGGCATGACGGCGTCGGCGCTGCCGCCGGTCCCGCAGGACTTCGCGAACCAGCATCGTCCCCGTCCACAGCCCGCCGCAGGCGAGCACCACGGCGGTGGCCACGGCCCAGGAGCCCCCGCTGTCCAGCGCGTACGCCTCCACGACCCCCTGCGGCGCCGGCGCGAACACCCGCCCGCGCACCACCGTCCAGGCCGCCGCCGCGCTCAGCGCCATCGACAGCGCACAGCACAGCAGCACGGCCGCCACCACGCACTGCCACACCCACAGGGCGACCACCGGTTCACGGTCCAGCCAGTCGGCGCGGGCCAGCAGTCGCGGGGCGACGACGGCGGTCAGGGCGCCGAGCAGCAACAACGCCGCGGGGACCATCATGGGCCGCAGCCTATGAGCGGGCCGGTGCACGGCGACACGGGCCGGGCCGTCGAAGTGACGCAGACCACGACGGCCATGGCCTCGCGGCGGTTCAGACCGTCAGCAGCATGGCGAACATCCCGATGCCCATGGAGAGCCGGCAGGCCCGCGCCAGCTCCGGCCGGTCGCCCCAGCCGGTCGCCCCGGCCCGAACCGGCGCCCCCGGCGCCCCCGGGGCGGCCGGTGCGGGCACGAGCCGGAGCCCCGCCCGCACCACGTACCCGGCGAAGTACACCAGCAGCGCCCCCGTCACCAGAGGCAGGCCCGTGCCACCGTGACCGCCGCCCGGCGCGGCGGCCATGACCGCGGCCATGTAGACCATCGCCAGCGCGCCCACCAGATGGTGCAGATGGTGCGCGTTCCCACGAGCCGCCCACAGCGCGCGCACCGCGGCCGCGCCGAACACGAGCGCGTAGAGGAGCCAGGCCCAGCTCGGCGGGGTCACGGCCGCGGCGGGCACGGCCATCGCCGCCATGCCGAACCCCATGAGCGCCTCGCCGCCGGCGGCACGCCGCTGCTCCTCCACGGCGCTGCGCATCCGCAGCAGGCAGTACCCCCCGGTCACCGCGCACAGCGCGACCAGCAGCCAGCCGGCCGAAACCGGTCCGTGCACCACGTACCTCCCCGTTCGACGACGTAGGTCGGGCCGAGAGTGAGGTCGGACAGTCGGTCAGGGCATGCCCGGGCCCGATGGCGCGCATACGAGCGCAAGGGTGTACGCGGGGGAGCGCGTGGGAGTGCGCCATGGCGGGCGGGCGCCACCGAGAAGCGCGAGACGAGTGCCACAGTCCGGGCGTATATTTCACGAGTAAAACACCAGTTAAGGTTAGGGGATGCGCAGCGTCCGACCACCCCGTGCCCGCCGGCTTCCGCTCGCCGGTGCCCTCCGGTTGAACCGCCCCTCCGAGATCTGGTTCAAGCCCGCGTTCAGCGTGGTCGTCGCGATGGCACCGCCGAACCTGACGCTGCTGACGCTCGGCCGCCTCGACCTGGCCATGTACGCGATGGCCGGCTCCCTGTGCGCGCTCTACGCCCACCACCGCCCCTACGCGGACCGCGCCCCGACCCTCGCCCGGGTCGTGCTCGGCATGGTCGCCGGACTCGCGGTCGCCCTCGTCACCGCCTCGCTCACCACGAACGCGGTGGCGCTGGTGACCGTGGGCGCGCTCCTCGCCGCCGCGCAGAAGGCCCTGTGCGACGCGAGCCGGATCGGGCCGCCCGCCAACGTCATCTTCACGTTCGTCACCTCGGCGGCCCTCTTCGTGCCCCAGAGTCTCGCCCAGGTCCCCGGCCACCTCGCCGTGGCCGCCGTCGCGGGCGGATGGGCCTGGCTCGTGTGCATGGCCCCCGGCCTGGTGCGCCCCTACGGCCCGGAGTGCCGCGCCACCGCCCAGGCACTGAACGCGGTGGCCGCCCACGTCGAGGCACCCGAGCGGCCCGGGCCCTGCACGGCCGCCGCGGCCGCCGTGCACACCGCCTGGCAGATCCTGCTCGCCGCCGGCGCCCGCACCGAGCCGCGGCGCGCCCTCGCGGCACTCCTGGTCCGCGCCGACGTCGCACTCGCCGCGCCCGCCGAGGCGCACCCCGACCGGCTGCGCGCTCTCGCACCGCGACCGCGCACCGCCGCACACCTCGGGCGGGCCGCAGCCCCCGCGGAGGCGGCCGACGAACCGCTCGACACGTGGCCCGGACAGCAGGGCCGGCGTCCGGCGCTGCGGCGCGCTCTCGGCCCGATGGCCCCCCTCGCCGTCCGCACGGCGCTCGGGTGCGCCCTCGCCGGATACGCCTCCCTCGCGCTCGGGGTCGGCCGCCCCTACTGGGCCCTCGTCACCGCCGCCTCGCTCTACCAGGCGAACCTCACCCTCACCTGGAGCCGGGGCGTCCAGCGTGTCGTCGGCAACCTCGCCGGGGTACTCGCCTTCGCCGCCCTCGTCCCGCTCACCCACCTCGGCCCGGCCTCGCTGGTCCTGTGCTGCCTCGCGCTCGGCTTCGGCGCCGAGGCCCTGATCAGCCGCAACTACTGGCTCGGCACGGTCTGCGTCACCCCGATGGCCCTCCTCGTCACCGAGTTCGTCCGCTTCGCGGACCCCGGCGAGCTGATCACCGACCGGCTTCTGGACACCCTCGTCGGCGTGACGGTCGGCTTCCTCACGGCGGTCGTCGTCACCGACCGCCGCTCCGGCGACCGGGTCGCCCACGCCCTCGCCGCCGTGGAGCGCGCCCGCGCGCACACGCTCCGCACCGCCGCCGACGCGGACGCCGCCCCCGGTGCCCTGCCCGCCGCACGGCGCGCCCTGGCCGCGGCCCTGGTCGAGCTGCGCGCCGTCTCCGACACCGCGAGCGGCGAATGGTGGCAACGCGCCCTGCCGTCGGAGCGGGTGACACACGTCGAGCGGGCCGGACACCGTACGCTCGCGGCGACGGTGCGACAGCACGGGTTCCGGGAAGCGGAGGGCGCACGGGCATGACGGCAGGCAACGGGCGGGCGGGGGCGGGGAGCGGCGCGGCTCTCGGGGACACGGTCGCCAAGGTGGTGCGCCAGTGGCAGACGGTGCACCCCGGTCTCGACACCGCCCCGATGGAGATCATCGGCCGCGTCAACCGGTGTGCCGCCCTCCTCCAGCAGGCCGAGGACGCACCGCTGCGTCACGCCGGGCTCACCCGCCCCGAGTTCGACGTCCTCGGCACGCTGCGCCGCACGGGCCACGAACTGACGCCCAGTGAGATCGCCCGCGAGACCTTCGCCTCCGGCGCCGCCGTCACCAAGCGCCTGAAGCTGCTCACCGAGCGCGGTCTCGTCGAGCGCCGGGGCGACTCCCGTGACCGGCGCGTCGCCCACGTCCGTCTCACCGACGCCGGCCGGGACCTCGTGGACAGCGTCATTCCGGAGCAACTGGCGTACGAGGAGACCGTGCTCTCGGGGGTGGACACGGGCGACCGCCGCGAACTGGCCGTACTGCTGGGCGAGTTGCTGATCCAGCTGGAGGGCCGACTGGGGCTGCCGCGCGCCTGAGTCGGCGCCGGGTCACCCCTCGGTTTCCGCCCCGCGGACACCGAACACGGCCCCCTGGAGATCCCGCAGCACCGCGATCCGCGGCCCCTCCGGCACCGTGGTGGGCTCCATGAGGAGGGTGCCGCCCGCCTCGGTGGCGATCCGGGCGGTGTCCTCGACGTCCTCCACGGTGAAGTACGGCAGCCAGTGCGAGGGCACCTCGGGCGGGAACTTGTCGTCCATCGTGATCATGCCGCCGAAGCGGGCGCCGTCGATGTCCCACCGGGGGTGGTCCCCGCCTGCGCTCACGCTCCAGCCGAACACCGCGGCGTAGAAGGACTTCGCGCGCTCCGGCGCACGGGTCAGCAGCTCGACCCAGCCGAGTGCGCCGGGCGCGTTGAACAGTCCTGCGCCGGGGAAGCTCCGCGCCTGCCAGAGCTGGAAGGCCGCGCCGCCCGGATCGAACACCACGGCGAACCGCCCGAGGTCGAAGACGTCCACGGGGTCCAGCACGACGGTCCCGCCGACCGCCCGCGCGGACGCCACCGCCGCGTCCGCGTCGCGCACCGCGAACGACACGTTCCAGGCCACCGGCTGCGACTCCTGGTACAGCGGCGCGAGGGCGGCCACCGCCGCGTCCCCGAGGTGGGCCACCGTGTAGCCGCCGGCCTCCTGGCGCGGATCGGTCTCGGGGCGCCAGCCGAACAGCTCGGTGTAGAACCGCTCGGCGGCCTCCAGGTCGCTGGTCCCCAGCTCGGTCCAGCAGGGCCCACCGGTCACCGGCCGCTCGAGCTCCATGGTGTCCTCCGGAAGGGAATCGGGCGCCGTACGCACGGCCCCCTCCTGCACGCTATGCCCGCGTCCCGGCCCCGGCCACCGGGGTGTGCACCCTCAGATTCCGGGGCGATAGCGCAGCGGATGGTCCGCGGGGATCTCCACCAGCACGATCTCGGTCCCGTCCGGGTCGGCGATCCACATCTCGATCAGCCCCCAGGGCTCCTTCACCGGCTCTCGCCGCACCTCCACCCCGGCCGCCAGCAGCTCCGCGTGCGCCGCCGTCACGTCCGCGACCTGCAGCCACAGCTTCAGCGCGGGCGACGGCGGCGTCGGCGAGCGGCCCGCGACCTCCAGGAAACCGCCGCCGAGGAAGTACACGACACCCCGGTGCTCGCCCGTACCGAACTCCCGGTACACGGGGAGCCCGAGCTGCTCGCCGTAGAAGACGCGGGAGCGTTCGGGGTCGGTCGGACGCAGGAGGGTGCGGCTGCTCAGTACGTGGATCATGTGGACGAGGGTAGGTGCTCCGCCGGGGCGGGCTGTCGATACCCTCTTCGGTGTTCGAGCCCTGCGGAGACCGACCAGGAGCACCCCATGGACACCGACACCGCCACCGACCTGACCTTCCGTGACGCCACCGGCGCCGACGTGGACGTCCTCGTCGCGCTGATCGAGTCGGCGTACCGAGGGGACTCCAGCCGGGCCGGGTGGACCACGGAGGCGGACATCCTCGACGGGCAGCGGACCGATCCCGAGGGTGTCCTGGCGGTCGTCGAGGCACCGGACAGCCGGTTGCTCACCTTCGAGCGGGGCGGCACGGTCGTCGCCTGCTGCCAGCTCGAACACCGCGGCGCGCACGCCTACTTCGGGATGTTCGCGGTGAGCCCGGCCCTCCAGGGCGGCGGCCTCGGCAAGGTGATCATCGCCGAGGCCGAGCGGATCGCGCGCGAGACCTGGGGTGTGCGCGAGATGCACATGACCGTGATCTCCGTGCGGGAGGATCTCATCGCCTGGTACGAGCGGCGGGGCTACCGCCGCACGGGACGGACGACCCCGTTCCCGTACGGCGACGAGCGCTTCGGCATTCCGCGCCGCGACGACCTGCGGTTCGAGCTCCTGGTCAAGGAGCTGGTGTAGCGGTCAGGCCGTGAAGCGGCCCGTGCGTTTGATGTCCGGGTAGTCGGTCGTGGCACCGTCCAGCTGGAGGGCGCGGACCAGGCGCAGGTGGTCCTGGGTGTTCACCACCCAGCCGATGATCCGCAGGTTGGCCTTGCGGGCCTTCTCCACGACCTCCAGTGTCAGCCGCCGGATGTTGAGCACCAGGGTGGCGGCGCCCACCGCCACCGCCCGGTCCACGACGTCGGTGCCGTAGCGGCTGGCGACCAGCGCGGTGCGTACGCCCGGCACGAGACGGGCGATCTCGGCGACCGCCTCGTCGTGGAAGGACAGCACCTCGACCCGTCCCACCAGGTCGCGCCGGTGCATGACCTCGGCGAGGGCGCGGGCCGCCGCCGTGTCCTTGATCTCGGCCTGGAGGGGCGCCCGCACCGCGTCCAGCACCTCCTCGAAGGTGGGCACGCGCTCGCCGCGGCCCGCGTCCAGGGCGCGCAGCTCGGCGAGGGTCTTGTCGGCGATCGGGCCCGTGCCGTCCGTCGTCCGGTCCACATCCGCGTCGTGCATGACGACGAGGGCGCCGTCCTTGCTCAGATGCAGATCGAGTTCGATGACGTCGAGGCCCGCGCGATCGGCGGCCACGAAGGAACGGAGGGTGTTCTCGGGTTCGACACCCATGACTCCGCGGTGACCGATGGTGAGGAAGTTCAAGGTGGACTCGCTTCCGTCGACGGCGGCTCGGCCCGCGTGACCGGGGGAGGGGCGGCACGCGGCTGGGGCGCAGCGTAGTCCTCCCGCCGTGCGATGCGTCCGCATGTGCACGGGCCCTTTCGGGTCGTGTCACCCCGTGTCGGCCTGGGCAACAGGACCGTTTCCGCACCTGGCCCGCACCGATCAGGTCATCCCTGAGTGGGCGAGTCCGGTACGCGTTGACCCCGAGTGCCACAGGCCCGGAGGCCGTGACGCACGAAGTGTGATCTACGACGCGTGTGACAGGAGATTCAGCGGTTAGGTGCCGGGAGTGGCGGGAAGATTTCCGGCTGGGCCGCTCAAGATCGGTCTTGCGGTGAGGAACCCTCGCTACGTACGGTGTCACTACGAAAGGTTCTCCCGTGGAGGATGGGTCATGACGGAAATTCTTGTGCAGATGGGTGCGGAGGACGTTGTTCCTTCGGTCGGTAGGGTGGTGGAGCACCCGGCCTGGCCCGTGCTCAAGGATGCCGTGGAGCGGATCCGGCCATGGCAGTCCAAGGACGGTTCGATCGACTTCGACGCCGAGCGGGCCCCCGACCGGGGCGCCGCCGAGCAGGCCGTGCGGGACGTGGTCGGGGCCGTCGAGGCACTGTCCCCGCTGCTGCCGCACGACGCCGCCTACCACCGGGCCCTCGTCGAGGACCTGCGGCGCTGGGCCGACCAGGGCTTCGAGGTCCCCGACTTCCTCGACTCGCTGCTCGCCTTCCAGCCCGCCGCGAACCGTGCGGACGGCCTCCAGCACCTGGTCGTCTTCCCGATGTACACGCAGAACGGCAACCCCGACCGCAACCTCGAAGCGGTCGTGCTGCGCATGGTCTGGCCCGAGTGGCTGGCCGAGCTGGAGCGCACCCGGTACGACAACCCGCTGTTCTGCGGCATCAAGTTCGAGGACTTCACGGCGGGCTACGACACCAACTCCGCCGTGCTCTTCCCGGAGACCATCGCCGTGCGCGAGGCGCCGGAACGATTCTCCTGGGGTGGCATCTTCTGCGACCGCGAGGCCGCCCGGTTCCGCCGGGTGACCGACGCCGCCGTCGACATCCTCGGCCTGGAGCTGCCCGAGGACATCGCCGCGATGGTCCACGACCAGACCCGCTGCGAGGAGGCCTTCGTCCTGTGGGACATGGTCCACGACCGCACCCACAGCCACGGCGACCTGCCCTTCGACCCGTTCATGATCAAGCAGCGCCAGCCGTTCTGGATGTACGGCCTGGAGGAGCTGCGCTGCGACCTGACCGCCTTCAAGGAGGCCGTGAAGCTGGAGGCCGAAGGCGTCGCACAGGCGCGTGACGTGCAGTTCGCGGTCCTCTTCGACCGGATGTTCCGCTTCCCGGTCACCGGTGAGCGCGTCCGCAACTACGACGGCCTCGGCGGCCAGCTCCTCTTCGCCTACCTGCACAAGCACGACGTCGTCCGCTGGACCGACAACAAGCTGCACATCGACTGGCAGCGCGCCCCGCAGGTCACCAACCAGCTCTGCGCCGACATCGAGCAGCTCTACCGCGACGGCATCGACCGCCCGAAGCTCGTCCACTGGTTCGCCGGGTACGAGCTGGTCTCCACCTACCTCGCCCCGCACCCCGGCTCCCGCTGGGCCAAGGGTCCGGACGCCCTGGATCTGACGCAGCCGCCGCGGAAACTCGTCGACGACGTGCTTCCGGACGAGTTTCCGCTCAGCATGTTCTATGAGGCGCTCGCCAAGAAGCTGAAGACCGTGATCGCCTCCACCAAGGGCATCACCGCGGCGGACACCGAGCGGGTCGCCGCGTGACCGCCCGGCTCGCAGGCGTCACAGTCGCTGCCCAGGAGGCGAAGACCATGCAGAACGGCAACGGTGCACTGAGCGGCGCGGTGATCGCGGTGGCCGGCGCGGGCGGACCCGCCGGCCGGGCGGCCCTGCTGCGGCTGGCCGACGCGGGAGCGATCGTCGTCGGCTCGGACAACGACCCCGAGCGGCTCTCGGAGGCCGTGGACGCGGCCCGCTACGCGCACGGCGGCGCCACCGTCGTCGGCGACACGGTCGATCTCCTCGACCTGCAGTCGACCCGTGACTGGGCCACCCGCATCGAGAAGGACTTCGGCCGGGTCGACGGCCTCGTCCACCTCGTCGGCGGCTGGCGCGGCAGCGAGACCTTCACCAGGACCAGCCTCGACGACTGGGACTTCCTGGAGATGCTGCTGATCCGCACCGTGCAGCACACCTCCCTCGCCTTCCACGAGGCCCTCCAGCGCAGCGAGCGCGGCCGGTACGTCCTGATCAGCGCGGCCGGCGCCAGCAAGCCCACCGCCGGCAACGCCGCGTACGCCGCCGCCAAGGCCGCCGCCGAGGCGTGGACCCTCGCCACCGCCGACTACTTCCGCAAGGCGGGCGGGCCGGACGGACCGACCTCCGCGGCTGCCATCCTGGTCGTGAAGGCGTTGGTGCACGACGCGATGCGCGCCGATCGCCCCAACGCGAAGTTCGCGGGCTTCACCGACGTCAAGGAGCTGGCCGAGGCCATCGCCGGTGTCTGGGACAAGCCCGCCGCCGAAGTGAACGGAAAGCGTCTGTGGCTGACCGACAAGCCGTGAATCCTCCGAAGACCGACGCCCGACGCCATCACGACCCGGAGGTCCGCGGCTTCGCCAGCGACAACTACGCGGGCGTCCACCCCGAGGTGCTCGCCGCCCTGGCCCTGGCCAACGGCGGGCACCAGGTCTCCTACGGAGAGGACGACTACACCGAGAACCTGCAGCGGATCGTCCGCAGTCATTTCGGCGCCACCGCCGAGGCGTTCCCCGTCTTCAACGGCACCGGCGCCAATGTGGTCGCGCTCCAGGCCGTCACCGACCGCTGGGGCGCGGTGATCTGCGCCGAGAGCGCGCACATCCATGTCGACGAGTGCGGCGCGCCCGAGCGGGTCGGCGGCCTGAAGCTGCTCACCGTGCCCACGCCCGACGGCAAGCTCACCCCCGAGCTGATCGACCGGCAGGCGTACGGCTGGGACGACGAGCACCGCGCGATGCCGCAGGTCGTCTCGATCACCCAGAGCACCGAACTCGGCACCCTCTACACGCCCGAGGAGATCCGCGCGATCTGCGACCACGCCCACGCGCACGGCATGAAGGTGCACCTGGACGGCTCGCGGATAGCGAACGCCGCCGCCTCCCTGGACGTGCCGATGCGGACGTTCACCAACGCGGTCGGCGTCGACCTGCTCTCCCTGGGCGGCACCAAGAACGGCGCGATGTTCGGTGAGGCGGTCGTCGTGATCAACCAGGACGCCGTCCGCAGGATGAAGCACCTGCGCAAGCTCTCCATGCAGCTCGCGTCCAAGATGCGTTTCGTGTCGGTGCAGTTGGAGGCCCTGCTGGCGAAGGACCTGTGGCTGCGCAACGCCCGGCACTCCAACGAGATGGCCCAGCGGCTCGCCGAGGGTGTCCGCGCGGTCCACGGCGTCGAGATCCTGTACCCCGTGCAGGCCAACGCCGTCTTCGCCCGCCTTCCGCACGACGTGAGCGAACGCCTGCAGAAGCGCCACCGCTTCTACTTCTGGGACGAGGCGGCCGGTGACGTCCGCTGGATGTGCTCCTACGACACGACGGAGGAGGACGTGGACGGGTTCGTGGCGGCGCTGAAGGAGGAGATGGCGCGCTGACGGCCGCATGAGGGCTGCATAGATATACGGTCACCCGAAAAGTCATTGACTCTCGGGTGATCGTTTTCCTATGCTCTGCGGACATGGAGCTGATCCAGCAGAACCCCGATCTTTCCGCCTATCTGGCTGCCGACGAGGTCATAGACCATCACCATCCACGGGTGCGGCGGGTGGCCGCGCGGCTGGCCAAGGAAGCGACGGACTCGTATGACTATGCGCGTGTCGCGTTCGAGTACGTCCGCGACGGCATCCCGCACTCCCAGGACGCCGACGATCCGCGCGTGACCTGGCGCGCGTCCGACGTCCTCGAACAGCGCACCGGGATCTGTTACGCCAAGGCCCACGCCCTGGCCGCACTGCTGCGTGCCGAGGACATCCCGACCGCGCTCTGCTACCAGCGGCTGGCGCACGACGACGGCGAGGGACACGTCGTCCACGGCCTGGTCGCCGTCCGCTTCCACGGCGCCTGGCACCGCCAGGACCCCCGCGGCAACAAACCCGGCGTGGACGCGCGGTTCTCGCTGGACGGGGAGCGCCTGGCCTTCGTACCCGACACGGCGGCGGGCGAGTCGGACGACCCCGTCCTCCACGCCGCGCCGCACCCGGCCGTGCTCGGCACCCTCCGGGCGGCCCGGGACCGGGCGCACCTGTGGAGGACGCTCCCCGTGGCCCTGTAGGGCCGGGTCAGCGGGCCTCGGCCTCGCGGACCTGCTCCGGGGTCGGGGCCGTGCCGCCGAGGTGGGCGGGCATCCACCAGGTGTCGTCCGGGCCCTTGGGGCGGACCGGGTAGGCGCGCTGCGCCGCCTCCAGCAACTCCTGCACCCGCTCGCGGAGTTGGCGGGTGATGGCGCCCGCGTACTTGTCCTTGGAGGCCTCTATCGCCTCGCCGACCCGGATGGTGATCGGGATGTGGCTGCGCTTGAAGTTGCGCGGGTGGCCCTTGGTCCACAGCCGTTGGGTGCCCCACACGGCCATGGGGATCAGCGGGACGCCCGCCTCCTGGGCCAGCCGGGCGGCACCCGACTTGAAGCTCTTCAGCGTGAACGACTGGGAGATGGTGGCCTCGGGGAAGACGCCGATGATCTCGCCGGAGCGCAGCGAGTCCAGCGCGTGCGCGTAGGCCGCCTCTCCCTGCTCGCGGTCCACCGGAATGTGCCGCATGTTGCGCATCAGCGGACCGGAGATCTTGTGCCGGAACACCGACTCCTTGGCCATGAAGCGCACCAGACGCTTCTGCGGGAGCGCCGCCAGGCCGTCGAAGATGAAGTCCAGGTAGCTGATGTGATTGCTCACCAGCACGGCGCCGCCCTGGCGCGGGATGTTCTCCGAACCCTTGCAGTCGATCTTCAGGTCCCAGACCTTGAACAGGGTGTGGGCAAGACCGACCGCGGGACGGTAGACAAGCTCTGCCATGGGCGGAGTGGACCCTTCATCTCTGCCTGGGAAGAGGGGCTCCCGGCGGAAGTTACGCAGCCGTAGGTTTACGGCATCTCGCAGATCGTGCCCCAAGAACGCACGAGTAGCCAGTCCTGGCGCCGGCCGGGGGCGAGATTCTCGTCACGTCGGACACACGATCGACCGCCGTTCGTTCACCAGGACGTCACCGCGCGCGTACGGTCACCCGCCGGACCAGCAGGTACATCTCGCACCCCAGGCAGTACCCGAACACCGCGTTCAGGAAGGCCGCGGCGAGCGCCGCGCCGGTCGCCGCCAGTCCCAGCCACCCGGGCCCGACCGTGAACCCGACCAGGCCCACCAGCGCGAAGACCAGCCCGACTCCCTGGGCGAACCGCGGCGGCTCCGGCGCCTCGAACTCCGTCGGCGGCCCGACACGCGGCCGGACGAGCCTGCGGAAGACCCAGCCGTAGGGCGAACGCCCCACCCCGCCCGCCGCGCCCAGCGCGAACGCGAACGTCTGCCAGGCCAGCAGCCACGCGCTGCCGGTGATCAGCACGACCGCCAGCACCACGGTCGTCACGGCGGCCCCGAAACGGGGTCCCCTCACATCGATGTCCATGCGTCAAGCATTCCGCAGGCCAATCTCCGTGGGGAGGCGGGAATCTTTGCAGTCTCGTGAACGCTGAAGCACGCTGTGACCGGACTTGTGGTGTGTGGGCTGGTGCTTGCGGTGGCGAGCGCCTACGGAGTGCTGCATCGGCGGCGGAGCGGGAGAGTCAGGGTGCGCGGGCGCGACGGCGACAAGCGGCTCGGCGCGGTGGAGTTGGGGGAGGGGCTCGGGGAACGGGCCACGCTGGTGCAGTTCTCCAGCGCCTTCTGCGCCCCCTGCCGGGCGACCCGCAGGGTCCTCGCCGACGTGGCCGCGATGGTGCCGGGCGTCGCCCATGTGGAGATCGACGCCGAGGAACACCTCGACCTCGTACGCCGATTCGACATCCTCAAGACGCCGACCGTGCTCGTGCTCGACGCCGATGGCCGGATCGTGCGCAGGGCGACCGGGCAGCCGCGCAAGGCGGATGTGATCGCCGCGCTGGGTGAGGCCGTGTGACACCGCATACCGGACGGCACTTGACTGTACGCGTCACCCATCGTCAGCCTGACCGTATGCCCCGAGAAATCCTTCTCTTCGAGCGTGTCCATGTGGACCTCGTCCGCACGGCGAGTTCGCGCTGTCCGGGAACCTGAGCTCTTCACGGACCAGCCCGTCGACTCCATCAGAAGGACATCTCCATGACGGCCACCTCCGGCCTCGGTTCGCCCCGGCTCGCCTCCCCCGACCTCCTGCGCTCCGTCTTCCGGCGCCATGCCGCCGGTGTGGCGGTCATCACCGCCCAGGGCGCCGCCGGACCCGTCGGCTTCACCGCCACCTCGCTCAGCTCGGTCTCCGCCGAGCCCCCGCTGCTCTCGTTCGGCATCGGCACCGGCGCCTCCAGCTGGCCGGTGATCTCCGAGGCGGAGCACGTCGGCGTGCACATACTCGGGGAGCACCAGCGCCAGCTGGCGGCCACCTTCGCCCGCAGCGGCGCCGACCGGTTCGGGGCGCCCACCGGATGGCGTAGCGGCCCGGAGCGAGTTCCCGTCCTCGACGACGTGCTCGCCTGGCTGGTCTGCCGGGTGGTGGCGCGGGTCCCGGCCGGCGAGCACCGCATCGTCCTCGCCGAGGTGGTCGTGGGGGACCCCTCGGGCTCTGGCCGGCCGCTGCTGTATCACCAGGGGCGCTTCAACGGTCTGCGAGACTGATTCCCGCACGATTACGCAGGGTTGCCTAACTCACAGTTCAAAGCGCTTGCTTAGCGGGCACGAAATGCGGGAACGTAGACGCCGTACTGGCGAGTAATATTTCGACCGGAGCGCAGGTCGCCCCGATCGGGATCGGCCGCTTCAGGCGCCTATGCTGCCTGGAAGAAGGCAGCCCAGAAATGACGATGCAGTAGGAGAGCCGGCGTGAGCTTGAGGATCGTTGTCACTGTGAAGTACGTGCCCGACGCCACTGGCGACCGGCACTTCGCCGATGACCTGACCGTCGACCGTGACGACGTGGACGGTCTGCTCTCCGAGCTGGACGAGTACGCGGTCGAGCAGGCGCTCCAGATCGCCGACGAGGCCGACGACGCCGAGATCACCGTGCTGACCGTGGGTCCCGAGGACGCCAAGGACGCGCTGCGCAAGGCGCTGTCGATGGGCGCGGACAAGGCGATCCACGTCGAGGACGACGATGTGCACGGCACCGACGCCATCGGTACCTCGCTGGTGCTGGCGAAGGCGATCGAGAAGGCCGGCTACGACCTGGTGATCTCCGGCATGGCCTCCACCGACGGCACGATGGGTGTCGTCCCGGCGCTGCTCGCGGAGCGTCTGGGTGTTCCGCAGGTCACGCTGCTCTCCGAGGTCACCGTCGAGGACGGTGTGGTCAAGGGCCGCCGTGACGGCGACGCCGCTTCCGAGCAGCTCGAGGCGTCCCTGCCGGCCGTCGTCTCCGTCACCGACCAGTCGGGCGAGGCGCGTTACCCCTCCTTCAAGGGCATCATGGCGGCGAAGAAGAAGCCGGTTCAGTCCTGGGACCTGTCCGACCTCGACATCGAGGCCGAGGAAGTCGGTCTGGAGGGCGCCTGGACGGCTGTCGACTCCGCGGCCGCGCGCCCGGCGCGTACCGCCGGCACGATCGTCAAGGACGAGGGCGAGGGCGGCAAGCAGCTCGCTGAGTTCCTCGCGGGCCAGAAGTTCATCTAAGGCCCCGCAGTCGCCGACCGCCCCTCACCCTTTCGCAAGCAGGAGAGCAATCCCATGGCTGAAGTTCTCGTCTACGTCGATCACGCAGGCGGTGCCGTCCGCAAGCCCACCCTGGAGCTGCTGACCCTGGCCCGTCGCCTCGGCGAGCCCGTCGCCGTCGCGCTCGGTGCCGGTGCCGCCGACACCGCCGCCGCCCTCGCCGAGCACGGCGCGGTCAAGGTCCTCACCCACGACGCCGCCGAGTACGCCGACTACCTGGTCGTTCCCAAGGTCGACGCGCTGCAGGCCGCCGTCGCCGCCGTCTCCCCGGCCGCCGTGCTGGTCTCCTCCTCCGCCGAGGGCAAGGAGATCGCCGCCCGTCTCGCGCTGCGCATCGGCTCCGGCATCATCACCGACGCCGTCGACCTGGAGGCGTCCGACGAGGGCCCGGTGGCCACGCAGTCGGTGTTCGCCGCCTCCTTCACCACCAAGTCCCGTGTCTCCAAGGGCACCCCGGTCATCACGGTCAAGCCCAACTCCGCCGCCGTGGAGGCCGCCCCGGCCGCGGGCGCGGTCGAGGCCCTGGACGTCACCTTCGGCGCGCTGGCCACCGGCACCAAGGTCACCGGCCGCACCCCGCGCGAGTCGACCGGGCGTCCGGAGCTGACCGAGGCCGCGATCGTGGTCTCCGGCGGCCGTGGCGTCAACGGCAGCGAGAACTTCGCCCTCATCGAGGCGCTCGCCGACTCCCTCGGCGCGGCCGTCGGCGCCTCCCGCGCCGCGGTGGACGCCGGCTGGTACCCGCACACCAACCAGGTCGGCCAGACCGGCAAGTCGGTCTCCCCGCAGCTGTACATCGCCAACGGCATCTCCGGTGCCATCCAGCACCGCGCCGGCATGCAGACCTCGAAGACCATCGTGGCCGTCAACAAGGACGCCGAGGCCCCGATCTTCGACCTCGTCGACTACGGCGTGGTCGGCGACCTCTTCGACGTCGTCCCCCAGCTCACCGAGGAGATCAAGGCCCGCAAGGGCTGAGCCTCACCGGCCTTGCCGAGGCCCCCACGACCGTTCGCGCGGTCGTGGGGGCCTCGGCTCATCCCAGGGTCAGCGAGACCTGCACCGGCAGATGGTCGCTCGGGTACATCCCGTCCACCGAGAAGGTGTTCATCGCCGCCCAGTGCGTGGTCACGCCGGGCGAGGTGAGGATCCAGTCGATGCGCCTGCCCTCGGGCCTGGGCGCCCGGTATCCGTGATACGTCCCGTACGCCTCGGTGCGCGACGCGGCCGCGTCCCAGGCGTCCACGAGACCGTTGCCCAGCATCAGGTCGTAGACCCGGCTGTCGTGGGCGGCGGCGTTGAAGTCGCCGGTGACGACGACCGGCGCCGAGCGGTCCCACCCGGCGATCGTCTCGCCGATCAGCCCCGCCGAACGCTCCCGGGCGTACTGGCTGACGCTGTCCAGGTGGGTGTTCAGGACGTAGAACTCCCGGCCCCCGTCGGCGAGATCGGCGAATTTCACCCAGGTCACCATGCGCAGCCAGTCCGCGCCCCAGGTGTTGGAGGCGATCGTGTACGGGGTGTCGGACAGCCAGAAGTGGTCGAACTCGATCGGGTCGAGTCTGCGGGTGTCGTAGAAGATCGCCATGAACTCGTCCTTGCTGCCGCCCCCTCGGCCGGTGCCGATCCAGTCGTAGTGCCCGCCGAGATCCTTCTCGATCATGCGCAGCTGCTGGTAGAGCCCTTCCTGGGTGCCGATGACGTGCGGTCGCTCGCGGCGCAGCAGCTCCCGCATCACCGGCCGGCGGACGGCCCAGCGCGGTGTGCTGTCGACGACGGTCGCGAAGCGCACATTGAACGTCATGACGTTCAGCGCGCCCGCGTACTCACCGGCGGACGCCGGTTGTGACGAGCCCGCCGTCGTCAGCAGCGGCACGGCGATGGCGGCGGCCGCCGCGGACCTGAGTCCCTGGCGGCGCGTCACTCCGACCTCTTTCGGCACGCGATGTCCTCCCCTTGCGAGTCACCATGAAGCTTGCTTATGGATACGGATGAAGAGGCCGGATCGGCGGTGACCAGGCGAAGAGCATGGGGTATCCCACGTCCGGAGGGTGTTGACCCAGGTGAAGATCGACAGTTAGCTTCGTCATGCGGATTGCTGATTCCGTACTGCGGAAAATGGAGGGTGTGGAATGGGGCAGGGCCGACAGGAGAACGTGGCGACGAGTCTCGCGGGCGCCGTCAGCGAGGAGATCAGCGCCTCCCTCGCCCCCGTCGACGCGGAGCTGGAGCGCCGCTACCCGGGCGACCCCGGCACCCGCCAACCCGTGCACACCGTCTACGTCCCCGGTGACGTCTTCGCCGCCGACACCCTGCGCACCTGGGGCGACCGGGCCCTCGCCGCCCTCGACGAGCACGCCCCCGACGCGGCGTCCTTCGCCGCCGTCCTCGGCCTCGGCGACGACCTCGCCGAACCCGTGTACGACCGCGTCCGCGCCAAGCTGGAGCGCGAACCGATCGAGGACCTCCGGGTCGACTTCGAGGACGGCTACGGGGCCCGCCCCGACGCCGAGGAGGACGAGGCCGCCGCCCGCGCCGCCCGGCTGATCGCCCGGGCGTACGCCGACGGCACGGCCGCCCCGTACATGGGCATCCGCATGAAGTGCATGGAGGCGCCGGTCCGCGACCGGGGCATCCGCACCCTCGACATCTTCCTCACGGGCCTGCTGGAGGCCGGCGGCCTGCCCGACGGACTGGTCCTGACCCTCCCCAAGGTGACGTACGCCGAGCAGGTCACCGCCATGGTCCGGCTCCTTGAGGCCTTCGAGAAGGCGCGCGGCCTGGAACCCGGCCGGATCGGCTTCGAGATCCAGATCGAGACCAGCCAGGCCGTCCTCGCCGCCGACGGCACCGCCACCGTCGCCCGGATGATCGGAGCCGCCGAGGGTCGCGCCACCGGGCTGCACTACGGCACCTTCGACTACAGCGCCTGCCTCGGCGTCTCCGCCGCGCACCAGGCCAGCGACCACCCGGCCGCCGACCACGCCAAGGCGATCATGCAGGTCGCGGCCGCCGGCACCGGCGTACGCGTCTCGGACGGCTCGACGAACGTCCTGCCCGTCGGCCCGACCGCCCAGGTCCACGACGCCTGGCGACTGCACTACGGCCTCACCCGCCGTGCCCTGGCCCGCGCCTACTACCAGGGCTGGGACATGCACCCCGGCCACCTCCCGACCCGCTACGCGGCCGTCTTCGCCTTCTACCGGGAGGGGTACGCGCAGGCCGCCGCCCGACTCTCCCGCTACGCCAACCGCGCGGGCGGCGACGTGATGGACGAGCCCGCGACCGCCAAGGCGCTCAGCGGCTATCTGCTGCGCGGCCTGGACTGCGGCGCCCTCGACCTCGACGAGGTCTCCGGCGCGACCGGCCTGACCCGCGCCGACCTGGAGGGCTTCGCCGCGCCGAGGCGGGCGGATCTGACCGTCTCCGGCCAGTAGGAACCGGTACGGGCCGATACGGACGGGTGGGTCGGCGGTGGGCTGCGTAGCGGTCCTGTGACAGCCGCCGCCGACGGTCGGAAGCGCCCCCGACCACCGCTTAGGCTTACGCCATTCATCGGTGTGTCACAGGAACGAGGCGCGGGTGTCTTCGGGGGCGAACGAACAGACGGACGGTGCCGGGCGGATCCTCGCCGGTCGGTACCGGGTCGTGGAGCAGCTCGGACGCGGCGGCATGGGCGTCGTCTGGCGGGCCGTGGACGAGGTGCTCCACCGCGAGGTCGCCCTCAAGGAGCTGCGCACCTACACGGACGCCGGCGCGCCCGAACTGGCCGACCTGGGGCTGCGCATGCAGCGCGAGGCCCGGGCCGCCGCCCGCGTCCGGCACCCCGGAGTCGTCGCCGTGCACGACGTGGCCGAGGTCGACGGCCGCCCGCTGATCGTCATGGAACTGGTCGACGGGCCGTCCCTGGACGACGTCCTCAGCGACCGGGGCCTGCTCGACCCGCGCGAGGCCGCCGCCATCGGCGCCAAGGTCATGGACGCCCTCGCCGCCGCCCACCGGGTCGGTGTGCTGCACCGGGACGTCAAACCCGGCAACATCCTGCTGGACCGCTCGGGCCGCGTCGTCCTCACCGACTTCGGCATCGCCACCATGGAGAACCCGGGCGACGGCTCAGCCACCCACCTCACCCGCAGCGGCGAACTCGTCGGCTCCCTCGACTACCTGGCCCCCGAACGAGCCCAGGGCAACGACCCCGGCCCCGCCTCCGACGTCTGGGCACTCGGCGCCACCCTGTACGCGGCCGTGGAGGGCTCCTCCCCGTTCCGGCGTACGTCCACCTGGTCGACGCTCACCGCGATCGTGACCGACGCGCTGCCCGAACCCCGGCGGGCCGGGCCCCTCGGACCGGTGCTGCGGCAGCTCATGGACAAACGGCCGGAGTTCCGCCCGGACGCCGACGCGGCCCGCGCACTGCTGGAGGCCGTGGCCTCCGGCGGCCCGCTCGACCCCTCGACGACCGGGGCCACCGGGCCCGCGCCGCAGCCGAGGGCGGAGACCCAGCACAGTGTCCCCTCGGTGCCGCCCGGGTTCGGGCCGCCGACCGCGGAGACCCCGGCGGCCGGGACGGGCGCGGGATTCGGCGCGCCCGCGCCGACCCCCGGCTTCGGCCCTCCCCAGCCGCTCGCCGGGCCCGGCACCGGGGCCTCCCCGGCCGTCGGGAGCCCCGCCGTGGGTACGCCCACGCCCCCCTCGGGACCCGCCACCACCGTCTCCTCGACCGGAGGCCGTCCACGCAAGGGCCGCGCCCTGCTCGCCGCCGTGGCCGTCACCGTCGTGCTCGCGGCCACAGGAGTCACGGTCGCTCTGCTGAACGGCGACGACGGCAAGGAGACGGGCGCCCGCCCCTCCGTCGACGCGACCGACAGCGGCACGCCTTCCCCGGGCCGCAGCCGGGGGACGGTCGACCTCACCGACGACTCGGCCGCGAAGGAGAAGGACGACAAGGAGTCCACGAGCCCCGACGAGAAGACCGACGACGCCGGGAAGGACGACGGCAAGGCGCCGGAGGCGTCCGCGTCGCCGACCAAGAACGCGAGCGGCGGCACCACCGGCGGCGGCACAGGAGGCTCCGACACCTCGGGCGGCACCACCGGCGGCAGCACGACCGGGGGCACCACTGGCGGCGGGACCACGGAGGAACCGGTCTGCCACTCCATCGGCGGCGGCAAGTACAACTGCACGGTCTGGACCACCGCCAAGTCCTACACGGCCGCCGGAACCGAGGTCGGCATCCTCAGGCAGGGCACCAACTACTTCTACTGTCAGTCGAACCTGGGCCGCCGCGAGACCTCCGGCGAGTGGACCAACGTCTGGTGGGCCAAGACCGACGACGACAGCGGCAACACCGGTGTCTGGGTCAGCGACGTCTACATCCAGGGCGGCGACAACGACGCCCCGGTGCCCGGCCTCCCGGTCTGCTGAGGCCGGTACCCGCCGTCACGGCCGCCCCCGGGCCCCCGGGTGCGGCCGTACGTACTGCTCCAGGCCCGACACCGTCGTCCACCTCTGCTCGGTGAACAACTCCCTGCCCCGGACGCACAGTTCCCGGTTGCCGCGCGCCCGGGCAGCGAACTCGTCGGGTGTGGTGCCGAACAGCTCGCGCAATTCGGCCGAGGCATCGAGGAGTTCGGTGAGCAGCGGACGTTGACGGCCGGGATGGGGGCGGGGGTCCGGGCCGCCGTCGCGCAGCACGCCCCACCGGTTGACGTAGATCCAGGCGTGGTCGAGGACCTGGCCCGACTCCAGCTCGACCCGGAAGTCGGCGGCGGGCAGGACGGCCCGCTGGAAGTTGCCGGTCGGCGAGTCGACGCCCTCGCTGGTGTCGACCACGGCGAGCTGGGCCTCGTCGAGCCAGGTGAGGAACAGGTCGGCGGTGGAGCCGGGGGAGTGGAACGGCGACGCCGAGAGGTAGCCGAGCAGGCTCACATGGGCGGAGACACCGATCCTGATGCCCGTGACCCGGGCCTTGACCATGGGGATCCGGCACGGGACCCCGTGCTCCGCCATCTTGTGGACGAGCTGCGCCGGACAGGCGTTGGAGCCGACGGAGAGCACCGGCAGCCGGTCGTCGAAGACCAGCGTGTCCAGCGGCAGCATCCGGTTGCCGTCCAGGAGCGCGGACTCGGCCGGCCACGCGCCGGGATAGCTCAGCGGGTCCTCGCGCGGCGCCACGGCGAGGCCGAGCGCTTCGAGCGTACGAGGGTCGGGGGCGTTCAAGGGTCAGTCCGCGGGCGGGAGTTCGCCCGAGCCGCGGGCGATCAGCCGGGTCGGCAGCTCGATGCGCTCGGGGGCGACGAGGGAGCCGTCCAGCTGCTGGAAGAGGCGTTCGGCGGCGGTGCGGCCGAGCCGGGAGGGATCCTGGGCGACGACGGTGATGCCCGGCCGGAGCAGATCGGCCAGTTCGAAGTCGTCGAAGCCCACGAGGGCGACCGGACGGGTGTGTTCGGCGAGGACCCGTACGACCGTGACCGTCACCCGGTTGTTGCCCGCGAAGACCGCCGTCACGGGCGAGGGGCCCGACAGCATCTCCTCGGCAGCCCTGCGGACCCGCTCGGGATCGGTGACGCCCAGCGACATCCACGCGTCCTCGACGGGTATGCCGGCGTCCTCCATGGCCGCCCGGTAGCCGCGCAGCCGCTCGGCGGCGGTGTGGATGCGGGGCATGTCGCCGATGAAGCCGATCCGGCGGTGGCCGTGGGCGATGAGATGGGCGACCCCGTCACGAGCCCCGCCGAAGCTGTCCGAGAGCACCACGTCGGCGTCGATCCGCCCGGCCGGGCGGTCCACGAACACCATGGCGACCCCCGCCCTGATCTCGGGCTCCAGGTACCGGTGGTCGTCACCGGCCGGAATGATCACGAGCCCGTCCACGCGGCGGGCGCACAACGCCAGCGCCAACTCCTGCTCACGGTCCGGGTCCTCCGCGCTGGACCCGTTGATCAGCAGCGAGCCGTGGGCACGGGACACCTCCTCCACCGCCCGGCTGAGCGGGCCGTAGAACGGGTCGGCGAGGTCCTCCAGGACGAGGCCGATGCTGGCCGTGCGGCCCTTGCGCAGCACCCGGGCGCTGTCGTTGCGCCGGAAGCCGAGCGCCTCGATGGCCTCCTGGACCCTGCGCTCGGTGTCCGGGGTGACGCCCGGCTCGCCGTTCACCACCCGGGAGACCGTCTTCAGACCCACCCCGGCCCGGGCCGCGACGTCCTTCATCGTGGGACGGTTGCCGTAGCGGTTCTCGGGGCGCCGGCTGATGCCGGCCGCGGTCTCGGGCACGGTGCGCTGTCCTGTCCTGTCGTCCACGGGGGCGGTCGCGGGTGCTGCTGCGGGTACGGTCGGTGGTGCGGGGTGCCTGCGATGTGCGGGGTGCGTGCTATCGGTGGTGCCGTGTCGAAATGGTGCGGCTGTTGTGGATGTTCCGTCGAGCATAGAGCCTGGACAACGTTGTCACAGCCGGGGGAGACTGTCTATCGCATTCTCTGGCCGGCGCCCCCCACCAGGCGAGCGTCGTGCTGCCGGTTTTCCGGCCGGAGATCCGGGTGCCGCAGGATTCGGGCGCCCGGTAGGAGACTCGCAGCGGGAGAACTGACACTGATGCAGACCGACCTCGTGGCCGCGCTCGACATAGGCGGCACCAAGATCGCCGGGGCGCTGGTGGACGGCCACGGCCGGATCCTGGTGCGCGCGCAGCGCCCCACGCCCGCGCGGGAGGACGGCGACACCGTGATGCGGGCCGTCGAGGAGGTGTTCGGCGACCTGGCAGCCGATCCGCGATGGAGCGGGGCGACGGCGGTGGGGATCGGCAGCGCCGGACCGGTGGACGCCTCCGCCGGAACGGTGAGCCCCGTGAACATCGACGGCTGGCGCGGCTTCCCCCTCGTCGAGCGGGTCCGGGGCGTCACCGGCGGGCTGCCCGTCGAACTGATCGGCGACGGCGCGGCGATCACGGCGGCCGAGCACTGGCAGGGCGCCGCGCGCGGTCACGACAACGCGTTGTGCATGGTCGTGTCGACGGGCGTCGGTGGCGGCCTCGTCCTCGGCGGGAAACTGCACACGGGTCCCACCGGGAACGCCGGCCACATCGGCCACATCAGCGTCGACCTCGACGGTGACGCGTGCCCGTGCGGCGCCCGCGGCTGCGTCGAGCGCATCGCCAGCGGGCCCAACATCGCCCGCCGCGCCCTGGACAACGGCTGGCGGCCCGGGCCCGACGGCGACACCTCCGCCGCCGCGGTCGCCGCCGCGGCGCGGGCCGGCGACCCGGTCGCCGTGGCCTCCTTCGAACGGGCCGCGCAGGCCCTCGCCGCCGGGATCGCGGCCACCGCCACCCTCGTCGAGATCGACCTCGCGGTCATCGGCGGCGGCGTCGCGAACGCCGGTGACGTCCTCTTCTCCCCTCTGCGCACCGCCCTCAAGAACTACGCCACCCTCTCCTTCGTCCAGGACCTGACCATCGCCTCCGCCGTGATGGGGACCGACGCGGGCCTGGTCGGCGCGGCCGCGGCGGCGCTGGCCGGACGACGGAGCGGGCCGGGATCCGGGACGGAGTGATCGGGGCGAGAGGAAACGCGGAAACCGGGCGTGACCCCTCGGGGGCTTCCGCAGTTGAGCGGGGCATGAAGAAGCGCAGCATGCTCGCCATCGCCTCCCTCGCCACCGGTTTCGTCGTCGCGGCCGTCACGCCGTCGCACGGTCTCGAAGCCGCCGACACGCTCGGCAAGACCGACGCACTGAGCAAACTGGACGTCGAGGGCACGCTCGGCGAGGTCGGCAAGACGGTCTCCAGCGACAGTCTGGCGGTCGACGACGACGCCCTGGGAGGCCTCGGCCAGGAGGGCAAGGGCGCCAAGTAGGGCTGACGTCCTGGTGACGGGAGGCGGATCCTCCGTCCGCCTCCCCACGCACCGCGCACGGCGGGCCCGCTTCGGCGGGGCCCGCCGTCGTCGTATTCCGGCTCCTCATCAGCGGCTGGTTTCCGTGGCGGAGTGGAGGGCAAGCCTCAGGGGGTCAACAGAAGAGGGGGAACCGTGATCGTCTGGATCAACGGTGCGTTCGGTGCGGGGAAGACCACCACCGCACGGGAACTGATCGAACTGATCCCGAACAGCACGCTCTTCGACCCCGAGGTCATCGGCGGCGCCCTGACGCACATGCTGCCGGCCAAACGCCTCGCAGAGGTCGGCGACTTCCAGGACCTGCCGAGCTGGCGACGGCTGGTGGTCGAGACCGCCGCCGCACTGCTCGCCGAGCTGGGCGGCACCCTCGTGGTCCCCATGACCCTGCTCCGCCAGGAGTACCGCGACGAGATCTTCGGCGGCCTCGCCTCCCGCCGCATCCCCGTACGGCATCTGCTCCTGGCCCCGGCCGAAACGATACTGCGGGAGCGAATAGCCGGGCGGGAGATTCCGCCCGACCTCCCCGACGGCGAGATGCGGCTGCGTCAATGGGCGTACGACCACATCGCGCCGTACCGCGCCGCGCTGAGCGGCTGGCTCACCTCGGACGCCCATCTCGTCGACACCGGCGCCCTCACCCCGTACGAGACCGCGCGGCGCATCGCCGATGCCGTGGCCACCGACGGCGTACCCGTGTGCGACATCGTGCAGACCCCCGAGCCGACCGCCGAGACGGTCGCCGCGGGGGTCCTGTTGTTCGACGAGCAGGACCGGGTGCTGCTCGTCGATCCGACCTACAAGCCCGGGTGGGAGTTCCCCGGAGGGGTGGTGGAGGCGGGGGAGGCGCCGGCCAGGGCCGGGGTGCGGGAGGTGCTGGAGGAGACCGGGATACGGCTCGACGAGGTGCCCCGGCTGCTGGTCGTCGACTGGGAGGCGCCGGCGGCACCGAGGTACGGAGGGCTGCGGCTGCTGTTCGACGGCGGGCGGCTGGACGTCAGTGGTCCGCAGCGGCCCGTGCTGCCGGGGACCGAGCTGCGTGACTGGCGGTTCGTCACGGAGGAGGAGGCGGCGGATCTGCTGCCGCCGGTGCGGTACGAGCGGCTGCGGTGGGCGTTGCGGGCTCGGGAGCGGGGCGCTGCGCTGTACCTGGAGGCCGGGGTTCCGGTGTAAAGGGTGTAAAGGGTGTAAAGGGTGACTCTCGCGCCGCCGCCGTTTCGTGTCGCTTGTGAGGCGGGTGCGGGTGCGGTGTGGTTGCTCGCGCAGTACCCCGCGCCCCTTTCGGGGCGCGGGTTCGCTCAGCTGTTTGCGTAGTTGCGCAGGAACAGCGCCTCCGTCACCGCCATGCGCTCCAACTCCTCCGGCGACACGCTCTCGTTGACCGCGTGGATCCGGGCTTCCGGTTCGCTGAGGCCGATGAGGAGGATCTCGGCTTCGGGGTAGAGGGCGGCGAGGGCGTTGCAGAGGGGGATGGAACCTCCGTGCCCCGCGTACTGCATCTCCTCACCCGGGTGGGCGACGGCCATCGCCGCCGCCATCGCCTCGTACGCCGGGCTGGAGGTGTCGGCGCGGAACGCCTGGCCGTGGCCGATGAGTTCGCAAGCGACCCGGGCGCTCCACGGGGTGTGGGCCACCAGATGCGCTTCGAGCAGCTTGATCGCCTGCTGGACGTCCACGCCCGGCGGGACGCGCAGCCCGATCAGGGCGCGGGCGCTCGCCTGGATCGACGGGGTCGCGCCGACCACGGGCGGGGCGTCGATGCCCAGCACGGTGGCGGCGGGGCGCGCCCAGATCCGGTCGGCGACGGTGCCGGCGCCGACCAGGTCCACACCGTCGAGCACCTTGGCGTCCTCGCGGAACTGCGCGTCGGCGTATCGCAGGCCGTCCCACGTCCCGTCGCTCGCGAGTCCGTCGACGGTCGTCGTGCCGTCCTCGGCGCGCAGGGAGTCCAGGACGCGGATCAGCGCGGCCAGCGCGTCGGGGGCCGCGCCGCCGAACTGGCCCGAGTGCAGGTTGCCTTCGAGGGCGTCGACGCGCACCCGCATGAGGATCATGCCGCGCAGGGAGGTGGTGACCGTCGGCAGGCCCACTCGGAAGTTGCCCGCGTCCCCGATCACGACGGTGTCGGCGGCGAGCAGTTCGGGGTGCGCCTCGGCGTACTGCTGGAGGCCGCCGGTGCCCATCTCCTCGGAGCCCTCGACGATCACCTTGACCGTGACCGGCACCCCGCCGTCGGCCTTCAGGGCCCGCAGCGCCAGCAGATGCATGATCACACCGCCCTTGCAGTCGGCGGCGCCCCGCCCGTACCAGCGGCCGTCGCGCTCGGTCAGCTCGAACGGCGGCGACACCCAGGCGGCCTCGTCGAGCGGCGGCTGCACGTCGTAGTGGGCGTAGAGGAGGACCGTCTTCGCGCCCTGGGGTCCCGGGAGGCAGCCGTACACGGACTGCGTGCCGTCGGGGGTGTCCAGCAGGGCCACGTCCTGGAAGCCCTCGGCGCGCAGCGCGTCGGCGACCCAGCGCGCGGCGCCCTCGCTCTCGCTCCTCGGGAACTGGTCGAAGTCCGCCACCGACTTGAAGGCCACCAGTTCGGCGAGCTCCTGCTTCGCCCGGGGAATCAGCGAGGCGACGGTCTCGGCGACCGGGTTCGACGGCATGGGCACGCTCCTGGTGGGTGCGACGTTGTCCTTCTGGGTACGGGGCCGCACACGCTCCTGCCCGGTGTGTCGGTGTAGGGCGCATGCGCTGCCGATCCTCCCACAGCGGCCTGGGGCGTCACCCGCCGTAGGATGCGGGGGACAGGTGCGGCAGGCGGCTGGATCGGGAGCAGTAGACCATCGTGAGCAGCGAGAACTCTTCGGCGGACGACGTGCAGCGGGTGTGGGACGTCGTCGTGGTGGGCGCGGGCCCCGCAGGGGCTTCGGCCGCCTACGCGGCGGCGGTCGCGGGACGCAGCGTCCTGTTGCTGGAGAAGGCGGAGCTGCCGCGCTACAAGACGTGCGGCGGCGGCATCATCGGCCCCTCGCGCGACTCACTGCCGCCCGGCTTCGAACTGCCCTTCAAGGACCGGGTGCACGCGGTCACCTTCTCCCTCGACGGCCGCTACGCCCGCACACGCAAGTCGAAACAGATGCTCTTCGGACTGATCAACCGGTCCGAGTTCGATCAGCAACTCGTCGAACACGCCCAGAAGGCGGGCGCCGAGCTGCGGACGGGTGTCACGGTCACCCGTGTCGAGCAGCACGGCTCGGCGGTGCCCGACCGGCGTACGGTCGCCGTCGTCCTCCAGGGCGGTGAGACGCTGCTCGCGCGGGCCGTCGTCGGCGCGGACGGCAGCGCCAGCCGCATAGGGGCACATGTCGGGGTGAAGCTCGACCAGGTCGACCTGGGCCTGGAGGCGGAGATCCCCGTTCCGGAGACGGTCGCCGAGGACTGGAAGGGGCGCGTCCTCATCGACTGGGGCCCGATGCCCGGCAGTTACGGGTGGGTCTTCCCCAAGGGCGACACCCTGACCGTCGGGGTGATCTCGGCGCGCGGCGAAGGCGCCGCCACCAAGCGGTACCTGGAGGACTTCATCGGGCGGCTCGGCCTCGCCGGCTTCGAACCGAGCGTCTCCTCCGGGCACCTGACGCGCTGCCGGGCCGACGACTCGCCGCTGTCGCGGGGCCGGGTGCTGGTCTGCGGGGACGCGGCGGGGCTGTTGGAGCCGTGGACCCGGGAGGGCATCTCCTTCGCGCTGCGCTCGGGGCGGCTGGCCGGTGAGTGGGCGGTGCGGATCGCCGAGGCCCACGACGCGGTGGACACCCGCCGCCAGGCCCTGAACTACGCGTTCGCCGTGAAGGCGGGGCTGGGTGTCGAGATGAGCGTCGGCAAGCGGCTGCTGATCGCCTTCGAGCGGCGGCCGGGCCTCTTCCACGCGGCGCTCACCGGATTCCGGCCGGCGTGGCGGGCGTTCGTCGACATCACGCGCGGGTCGACCTCCCTGGGGGAGATCGTCCGCAGCCACCCGATCGCCCAGCGGGCGCTGACCGCGTTCGACAAGTAGGCCCACGCCGTCGCCCGTGTCGTCACCGGCACCCCGGCCGGTCACCGCTGGACGGTGATCCGGAAGACGGGGTGCTTCGGCGCGGCGGCGAGCAGTTCCGCGTCGGTGGAGTCGGCGGAGACGTCACCGAAGAACCGGCCCACCTCCCAGCCCCACTTCTTCAGGTAGGTGCGCAGCACGGCGGGCTTCTCCTCGTCGGGCAGCTCGACCGCCGTGAACTCCCGCACCCGTCGGCCCACCCGGAGCCGTCCGCCGCCCGCCGCGCGCATGTTGCGCACCCACTCCGAGTGACCGCGCGCCGAGACGAGGTAGGGGCCGCCCTCGTACGACAACGGGTTGACCGGAAGCCGACGCCACTCGCCGCTCCTGCGGCCGCGCACGGAGAGCTCGGCCGTGCCGAGGAGGCTGACGCCGTGGCGGGCGAGCCAGCCGATGAAGCCGTTGAGCGCGCGGTCGACGCGGTTGACCTTGAGGTAGTGGGGCGATGCCGACATGGGGTTCCTCCCGTGGGTGGGCGAGCGGGGCTCGGGGCGATGCGTCCAGAGAGCACCGCTCTCGCTCGAGAGCAGTGTGCACGAGATCGGTGCTCCATAGCAAGAGCAGCGCTCTCGTTTGTGTGCAGTGCTCTGAATTTGTGGCACACTCCTCTGCATGAGCACTGCACGAGGGGTCCGCGCCCGTGCCCGGATCGAGGTAACCGCCGCCATCAAGGACGAGGCGCGCAGACAGCTCGCCGCGGAGGGTGCCGCCAAGCTGTCGCTGCGGGCCGTCGCACGCGAACTCGGCATGGTCTCCTCCGCGTTGTACCGCTACTTCCCGAGCCGTGACGAGCTGCTCACCGCGCTGATCATCGACGCGTACGAGTCCCTGGGCGAGGCCGCCGAGGCCGCGCACGCGAAGGCCGCCGGGGAGAGCCCCGCCGGGCAGTGGGTCGCCGTGTGCGAGGGGGTGCGGGAGTGGGCGCTGGCGCGGCCGCACGAGTACGCGTTGATCTACGGTTCGCCGGTGCCGGGATACAGCGCGCCCGAGACGACGGTGCCGGCCGCCTCCCGGACGGGGCAGGTGCTCATCCGGATCCTGCGGGACGCCCATCTGGCCGACGCGATGGCGTTGCGGGAGCTGCCCGCCGAGCTGCGGCCCGAGGCGGTGCGGATGGCCGAGGACTTCGCGCCCGATCTGCCGCCGGAGGCGCTCGCGCTGCTGGTCGGGGCGTGGGCCCAGTTGTTCGGGCTGGTCAACTTCGAGGTGTTCGGGCAGTTCAACAAGGTGGTCGAGAACCGCGAGGTGTTCTTCCGGCACGCGGCGCAGGGGCTCGCCCGCCATATGGGACTGGCCGGCGCAGTCCGCCCGGCGCAGACGTGATCACCGACTGGGCGGGCCGCGACTGGGCGCGACTGGGTGAACTCGCCCGTGACCGCGCCCGGATGGTCGCCCTGGCCCACGGGGACTACGAGTTCGGGTTGTCGCGGCCGGGTCGGCCGGGCCGAGCCGCGCCCGATCCGTCGGGCGGTGCGGGAGCCCGCCGGCTCGCCCGGAGGGCATGCCTGAAGCGGGTCAGCACGATCGTGACGACCGCGATGAAGACCACGACGGTGGCGGCAGCCGAGAGGTGACGGAGCAGGTCCTCCCGGTCGCGCAGGGAGCCGACGACGTTCGGCAGGAACTCGGTCACCCCGAAATAGGCCGCGCCCGCCATCACCGCCCCCGCGAAGAGCGCGAACCCGATCTCCGTCGTCGTCGCGTCCCGCTCGGCCTGCGTCCGTCTCCCCATGGACCGAGTGTGGGGGCGGCGGGCGTACCGGACAAGAAGGTCGGCGCGCCCGCCGGTTCGGATTCAGACGATGCCGGAGGTCTCCCGCCACAGCTCGGCGAGCGCGGGGTCGCCGGTGACGGAGGGGAAGGGGAGCCGGTTCCACAGAGCCAGGTAGAGCCGGGACGCCGGGCCCGTGATCTCGCACTCGGCGTCCGGGGCCCGTGAGGCGTCCACACGCTCCGCCGCCGGCGGCTCGGACGACAGCCGTACGGTCCAGACGGCGTCCGAGTCGGTCGCGCGCACCCGCAGGACACGTGGGGTTTCGGTGCGCACCCGGCTCCTGGGGCGGGCGTGGAAGCCGAGCAGCAACTCGTCGATGCCGTCGACCGCGAAGTCGACGGCGAAGTCGGTGGTGAGGGCCGGGGCGTTGGTCGCCGCGGGGCCGGCGGAGGGGTTCGCGGAAGGCTCCACGACGGCCTCGGCGAGGTGGGCGCGGGGCGCGTCGCCGAGGGCGGACTCCGCGTCGGCGCGGTGCACGGCCGTCTCGTGGGCCTGGCGGCGTGCCCAGAAGGCCAGGGGGGAGGGGGCGGGCAGAAAGCTCCAGCAGTCGAGGTCGGAGGGGGCGGCGCGCAGGGTGTCGAGGAGACGCCGGTGACCCTCCTCGAACCAGGTCAGCAGTGCGTCACCGTCCAGTTCCCCCGGCCCGTCCGGGAGGGGGCGGGGCGTGGGGTGTCCCTCGGCGACGAAGGCCGTGGCCCAGCGGTGCACGGCTCCCGTGTGGCGTAGCAGGTCCCGCACCCGCCATGACGGACAGGTCGGGACCTCGGCGTCGGTACCGGCCTTGCGGGCGGCTGTGGCGAGCAGTCGGCCTTCCTCGTCCAGGGCTCTGATGTGCTCAGCGGTCTCCATGGGAGGAGTCTGCCGGACGGACCGTGTGTGCAGCGCCTGTTCCGGGCCGACGCACATGCCTGGCCGACGTGCGCGCCGGGGCCAAAGCCCTGTTCGGGCCGACGCAGGCGTTGAGCCGGTCTGTCAGCGTCGGCCGGTGCTATGCCCGAGCCGGTGTGCCTACCGGGGCCGATGCAGTTGCCGAGCCGACATACCTGCGCCGACCGATGCAATGCCCGAGCCGACGTGCCTGCCAGGGTCGACGCACCTGCCCCCGCCGACGCACATGCCGAGCCGACATACCTGCCCCGGCCCACACAATGCCCGAGCCGACGTGCCCGCCTCGGCCCACGCAATGACCGGTCGATGGGCCGCCCGACGCGCATGACTGGTCCCGTGTGGCCGTCCGTGAGCTGAGCGCCCGCGCCAGTCGGGCGGGCGCTCGGGGCACGCCGGAGGCGCCGGTGGGGTCAGGGGGTCGCGCGGATGCGGCCGTGGTGGCGTGTCCTCGCCCCCGGATCCTCCTCGGCCAGCCACTCGGCGACGCTGTGGGCGATCGGCTGGCCGGTGTCCATCTCCACGAACCCGAACTGGCCGGACTGGTTGCATTCCAGGAACCACCAGATCCCGTCCGCGTCCTCGGCGAAGTCGAATGCGCCGTAGGCGAGTTCGGCGTCCCGCAGATAGGCGCGCACGGCGGCGGCGGTGCGCGCCGGGACCTCCACCGGCCGCCAGGGCGCGGTGGAGGCCGCGAAGCGGACGTCGACCTCGTCGGGATGCGCGTCCGGGGCGACCGCCTTGCGGGCGGCCAGCATGCGGTCGCCGACGGTGGTGAGCCTGATGTCCGCCGCCTTGGCGATCCGGCGCTGCAGCAGCGTCGGTCCGAACGCCACGGCGGTGAAGTCGGTGCCGGGCGCGACCCGGCTCGTGGGGACCGTGTGGGCCGACTCCTGCGGGTGGGTGCCGGAGACCGGCTTGACCACCAGGTCCGGGAAGCGTTCGGCGAAGTCGCGGGCGGCCTGCGGGAACGTGGTGATGAGCGTGGCCGGTACGGGAAGGCCGCAACGCTGGGCGTGCCGCAGCTGCCACGGCTTGTGGCGGGCCCGCCGGGCCGCGTCCGGGTCGTTCATCCAGCGGGCCCCCGTGCCGCGCAGCATGCCGTACAGGGCCTGCGAGGACTCCTCGGTCAGCCAGGCGGACGGCTCGCCGACCCGGCTGGCCGGGACGCCCGGCCGGCGCAGCCAGATGGAGCGCAGTCCGCTCAGGCTCACCAGGCGTCCGCCGGCGGACAGATGCCCGCGGAAGGCGCCGTGCACATACTCGCCGGAGAGGGCCACCCCGCCCGGGAGGTCGGCGGGGTCGAGCCGGACCACCGGGACGCCGGTCCTGTTCAGTTGTGCCACCACCAGGTCCGCCGTCACATCCTGTTCGCTGGTGAGGATCAGCACCGTCATCGTCGCCGGTCCGTGTTCAGTCGTCGAAATGGGTCTTCGAACCCGCGGTGGACGTCGTCGCCCCCAATTCCCGCATAAGACCCTGGTCGTGAGCGGCTATCCGCCCATCGGCGAGCACGTTCAACTGCAGCCCGGAGTCGTAGGTGTACGGAGCGCTGAACTCCAACTGCTCGTTGGAGCGAGCGTAGTTGAGCACGAACAGTCGCATCGTTTCTCCTTGTTCGGGACCATCCGGAAAAGCGGATGGTGACGCTCCGGCCGCCCTCTGTTCGGCCGGGTCGCAGTGTCTCCAGGGAGTTATACGAATCGAACGACTGAATGGTTGCCTCATCTTCTCGGAGGGCTCACTTCATGCACCGCGAGGGGTCAAGAGGCAACGGTGAGTGGTCAATTCGCGGCCGAGTGGCGCGTGGCGAAGGCGATGACGGAGGCGAACGCGGCGAGTACCGCGACGCTGGTGAGTGCGGTGGGCAGGGAGAACCACTCGGCCATGAAACCGATCGCGGGCGGGCCGAGGAGCATGCCGAGGTAGCCGAGCGTGGAGGCGGTCGCGACACCGCCCGGACCGGCCAGCGCGCCGGCCCGTTCGATGGCCACGGGGAAGATGTTGGCGAGGCCGAGACCGGTGACCGCGAAGCCGAGGAGCGTCGCCCAGACCGAGGGGGCGAGGGAGCCGAGCAGTATGCCGGCCGTCGCAGTGGCCCCGCCGGCCACGAGCACCGTGGTCCTGCCCAGACGTTCGAGCAGGGTGGTTCCGGTGAGTCGGCCGACGGTCATGGCGAGCGCGAAACACGAGTAACCGATCGCCGCGACACCGGGTGAGGCGTCCAGGTCCGCCTCCAGGTGCAGGGCGCCCCAGTCGGCCAGCGCCCCCTCGCCGTAGGCCGTGCAGCCGGCGATCAGGCCGAGGACGACCACCAGCGCGCGCGTACGGCCGTCCAGGCGGCCGGGGCCCGGCGGGCCGGTCTCCCGGGCGGGCCGGCCGGGGGCGCGGTCGAGGGGTGCGGGGGGTTCGTATCGCAGCAGGGAGGGCGCGGCGACGGCGGTCACCAGGAGGCCGATCACGGTGATGCCGAGCAGATGGCGGGTGGGGGAGAGCGAACCCGCGACGAGGCTGCCGAGCCCGGCCCCGACCATGCCGCCGAGGCTGAACGCGGCGTGGAAACCCGGCATGACGGGCCGCCCCAGCGCGGCCACCAGGTCGACGGCGGCGCTGTTGAAGGCGACGTTGATCCCGCCGAAGGCCGCGCCGAACACCAGGAGCACCGCGCCCAGGGCGAGCGCCGAGTGGGTGAGCGGCGGCAGGGCCACACTGAGGGACAGCAGGACGGCGCAGGCGACCGTCACCGGGTGGCTGCCGAAGCGGCGGCAGAGGCGGCCGGTGAGCATCATCGTGATCACCGCTCCGGCGGACACTCCCAGCAGGGCGAGCCCCAGGGCGCCGGGCGAGGCGCCGGTCTGCTCCTTGATCGCGGGGATTCTGACCACCCAGCCGGCGAAGACGAAGCCGTCGAGGGCGAAGAAGGCGGTGATGGCGATACGAAGGGTTCGCAGGTGCGAGGGGCCGGCGGGGTGGCCCGGCACGGCGTTGCGCGATCGGGTTTTGTTTATTCGCGGCACAAAACCAGGCTAAGCGGGGGAGGGGGGTCGGGCAAGGTGGTGCGTGGGGCGGGCCGGCGCCCTGGGTCGGTGGCGCGTCGGAAAGGGGCGGCACGCGGAAGCGGTGCCATGTGGGCAGGGGGGCGGTGCCCTGAACTGGTGATGCGCGTACGAAAGCAGGGCGCCGTGCCCCGCTCATGCTCGGCGACTTCACATGCATGTACAACTAATGTGCTTGACGCCTTCCCGTGTGGACCGTCGAACTCGACGGGGACGGTGCCCATCCCGCGGCCTGACGCCGTGCCGCCCACGCTCCCGACCGGCTGCTCACCCCACGTCGCGTGGCCCGAGTGGCCGTCGCCGCGGAGAACGCCGGGTTCACGCTGCTCACCCTGGACGACGGCGTGCTCCCACCCGCCGCCGCGCCCGACACGATCGGCCGGATAGGCGCGGTGGAACGGGCCGCGTTCGTCGCCGCGTCGACCGCCGTCGTCGGCGTGGCGCCCGTCGTCCCCTCACGTACGCCGAACCCTTCCATGTCTCCAGCCAGTTGGCCTCTCTCGACCACGTCTCCGTCGGACGCGCCGGATGGATGGTGAGCGAGGAGCGGCGACCGGAAGGGACGGTGTCGCCTCCGGCTCGCCGGGCGCCTACAACTGGGTGGCGCCCGGTGCCGTCCGCCGAGTGCGCCACCGGGGGCGGCAGTTCGACGTGGACCCGGTGGCGACCCTGCCGCGCAGTGCCCAGGGGCATCCGGTGATCTTCCAGGCCGGAGACTCGGCCGAGGGCCGGGACTTCGCCGCACGCAAACGCCGACGTCATCTGCTCCGCGCACGGCGAGGACTTCGACGACGCGCTCGCGTTCGCCGAGGACGTGCGGGGCCGCCTGACGGCCGCCGGACGGCCCGAGGACGACCTGGGCATCCGGCCCGGCACCGAGATCATCATCGGCGCCACCGAGGAGGAGGCGCAGGAGAAGAAGCGCTGGATCCGACGCCAACAGGTCACCCCGGCCACGGCGTTGGGCATCGCCGGGCTCCTGTGGAACCGGGACCTCTCCGACCGGGACGCGGACGGGCCACTGCCGAAGTTGGACCCGGTCGTGGTCGAGAACGACGGCTCCTTCGGCGCCTGGCGCGTCGCCGACCCGCGCAGAGTGGTCGCCGAGTGGCGGGACAGGGCCGAGGCGGACGGCTGGTCGCTGCGCGAGACCGTCATCGCGCTCGGCCCGCAGCGTGGCCATGTCGGCACCCCCTCCGGCCTCGCCGACCGGTTCGCCCACTGGGTGCGGCACGGCGCCCTCGACGGGTTCAACATCACGCCGCACCTGATCCCCGACGGCCTGGACGACATCGTCGATCTGCTCGTCCCGGAACTGCGGGAACGCGGCGACTACCGCACCGCGTACACGGGGACGAGGCTCCGCGAACACCTCGGCCTGCGCGAACCCCTCACCCACCGAGCCACGCACGACGGCCCGCAGGCGGGCTGACCCCGAAGCGGTCGTCCCACGACTCCGATGGCGGGGGCCCGCCCGATCAGAGAGCCCCCGGATGCCGGATGCCGGATGCCGGATGCCGCATGCCGCATGCCGCATGCCGCATGTCGTGCGCCGTGCGGGCGTACACCCGGCCGGGGCGCCCACCCTCGTCCGCCACGGCGAGCGTCACCCTCAGTGATCGCTCGCGTCGAATTCGATCAGCGGCCCTGACGGCTTTCCGTGACCCCGGCGCGGAATTCGGCAAGGATGCGGTATTCGAGCGCGATCTCCCGGCCGTAACCGCTGTGATTCACAGCACAGTTACGCGATTTGCCGCCCGGTTGAACCGGAACCGGCAATTCGGCGGGGATTTCGTCGAAGGGGCGCGGACGTCGCCTTGAATCGCTCGGCGACCCCGTCCGGGCGTGACCTCGGTGAATTGGTGAAGGTCGCGAATTCGGCGAGGTCACGCCCGGCGGGGAACGGCCCCACGGCCCGGGCCGGTTGATTCAGTCGGCCGCCCGGAAAGTCCGCAGGCGAAGGGAGTTGCCGACGACGAAGACCGAGGAGAAGGCCATGGCCGCCCCCGCGATCATCGGGTTGAGGAGACCGGCCGCCGCGAGCGGCAGGGCGGCCACGTTGTAGGCGAACGCCCAGAACAGGTTGGACCGGATCGTGCCGAGGGTCCGGCGGGCGAGGCGGATGGCGTCGGCCGTCACGCGCAGGTCGCCCCGTACGAGGGTCAGGTCGCCGGCCTCGATCGCGGCGTCCGTGCCCGTGCCCAGCGCCAGCCCCAGGTCGGCCTGGGCGAGCGCGGCCGCGTCGTTGACACCGTCACCGACCATGGCGACCGAACGGCCCTCGCCCTGAAGGCGCTTGACGACCGCGACCTTGTCCTGCGGCAGCACCTCCGCGATCACGTCCTCGGGCGCGATCCCGACCTCACGGGCGACGGACTCGGCCACGGCCCGGTTGTCCCCGGTCAGCAGGATCGGGGTGAGGCCGAGAGCGCGCAGGCGTGCGATCGCCTCGGCGCTGGTCTCCTTCACCGCGTCGGCGACTTCGAGGACCGCGCGGGCCTCGCCGTCCCAGGCGACCACGACGGCGGTGCGGCCGGCGGCCTCGGCCCGGTCCTTGTCCCGCCGCAGGTCCGTCGGCAGTTCCATGGCCCAGTCGGCGAGCAGCCGTTCACGGCCGACGAGCACCGCGTGGCCGTCGACGACGCCTTGCACGCCGAGGCCGGGCACGTTCGCGAAGTCCTCCGGTGTGGGCAGCGAGCCGAGTCGGGCCAGCGCGCCCTCGGCGACGGCACGGGCGACCGGGTGCTCCGAGGCGTGCTCCAACGCGCCCGCCAGACGCAGCACCTCGGCCTCGTCGGTGCCGTCGGCGGGGTGTACGGCCAGCAGGGTCATCCGGCCGGTGGTGACGGTGCCGGTCTTGTCGAGGACGACCGTGTCGACCCTGCGGGTGGACTCCAGCACCTCCGGGCCCTTGATCAGGATGCCCAACTGGGCGCCGCGTCCGGTGCCGACGAGCAGCGCGGTCGGTGTGGCGAGCCCCAGGGCGCAGGGGCAGGCGATGATCAGGACGGCGACCGCCGCGGTGAACGCGGCCGTGAGTCCGGCGCCGTTGCCGAGCCAGAAGCCGAAGGTGCCCAGGGCGAGGGCGATCACGATCGGCACGAACACGGCGGAGATGCGGTCCGCGAGCCGCTGGGCCGAGGCCTTCCCGTTCTGCGCGTCCTCCACCAGCTTCGCCATCCGGGCCAGTTGGGTGTCGGAGCCGATCCTGGTGGCCTCGACGACGAGACGCCCGCCCGCGTTCACGGTGGCGCCGGTGACCGAGTCGCCGACCGCGACCTCCACGGGAACGGACTCTCCGGTCAGCATGGACGCGTCCACGGCGGACGAACCCTCGACGACGGTCCCGTCGGTGGCGATCTTCTCGCCCGGCCGTACCAGGAAGCGGTCGCCCACCCGCAACTCGGCGACGGGCACCGTCCGTTCGCCGTCGGGGGTGAGCACGGTGACGTCCTTCGCGCCCAGCTCCAGCAGTGCCCGCAGGGCCGCGCCCGCCTTCCGCTTGGAGCAGGCCTCGAAGTAGCGCCCGGCGAGGATGAAGGCGGTCACCCCGGCGGCCGCCTCCAGGTAGATCGAGCCGGCGCCGTCGCCCCGGACGATGGTCAGCTCGAAGGGATGCGTCATGCCCGGTGTGCCCGCCGTTCCGAAGAACAGCGCCCACAGCGACCAGCCGAAGGCGGCCAGGGTGCCGATGGAGATCAGGGTGTCCATGGTGGCTGCCCCGTGCCGGGCGTTCTTCCAGGCGGCGCGGTGGAAGGGCCACCCGGCGTACGTCACCACGGGAGCCGCCAGCGTCAGGGACAGCCACTGCCAGTACTCGAACTGCCACGCGGGGACCATCGCCATCGCGACTACGGGGACGGCCAGGGCTACGGCGGTGACCAGGCGCTGCCGGAGCGGCCGCAGCTCGTCGTCCGCCGCCTCGCCGGTGCCGTCCCCGCCGTACTCGGCGTCGGTGCCGCCCGGCTCGGCGCGGGCGGGCGGCGCGGGTTCCCGTGCCGTGTAGCCGGTCGCCTCCACGGTGGCGATCAGGTCCCGCACCGAGATGTCGTCCGGATAGCTGACCTTCGCCTTCTCGGTGGCGTAGTTGACCGTCGCGGTGACGCCCTCCATGCGGTTCAGCTTCTTCTCGACGCGTGCGGCGCAGGAGGCGCAGGTCATGCCGCCGATGGTGAGCTCCACCTCCGCGGCGGTCCCGGTACCGGTGCTGGTGACGGTCATGGCTGCTCCCTCGTACGTGATGGGTGGCGATCTTCTCGGATACGGGGCGGGGGTATCCTTGCGCACCAGGTCTGTATACCCCTCCAGGGTATCGAAGGCAAGTGGCTCCCTGCGCTTGACTCTATACCCCCTAGGGGTATGGTGAGCTGTGTGAAGACCTGGACCTCGAAGGAGACGGCCATGAACACCGGACTGAGGATCACCGCGTTCGCCGCCGCGCTGGCCGCGACGTTCGGCGCCGCCTACGGCGTGGGCAAGGGCGTCGAACCCGTCGTCTCGGACACGGCGAAGAAGGAGCCCGCGCGCCACGACGGCCACACCGAGAGGTCACCGCGGCCCGGAGAGGGCGCCGACGCGCAGGCGGACGCCCCGGCCGGCGGACTGCAGATCTCCGAGGGCGGCTACAGTCTCGACCTGCGCACCCCGAGCGTCACCGCCGGAGACCGCTCCGACCTGCGCTTCGTCATCAGGGACGCGAAGGGCCGTGCCGTCACCGCGTACCAGCGCGAGCACGACAAGGAACTCCACCTGATCCTCGCCTCGCGCGACCTGGTCACCTACCGCCATCTGCACCCCACCCGCGCCGCCGACGGCACCTGGAGCACCCCCGTCGACCTGCCCGAGGCCGGTGACTACCGTGTCTTCGCCGACTTCACCCCGGCGGGCGAGAACGCCGAGAACCTCACCCTCGGCGCCGACCTCGCCGCCTCGGGGACGTACAAGCCGCGCAAGCTCCCGGCACCGGCCGACACCGCCGAGGTCAACGGCTACGAGGTCGAACTGGACGGCGGCCTGCGCCCGGGCGCCGCGAGCGAACTGAAGCTGAAGGTCTCCCGCGACGGCAGGCCCGTCACCGACCTGCAGCCCTACCTCGGCGCGTACGGCCACCTGGTGGCCCTGCGCTCCGGTGACCTCGCCTACCTGCACGTCCACCCCAACGGCGAGCCCGGCGACGGCACGACCGCACCCGGCCCGGACATCTCCTTCACGGCCACCGCCCCCAGCGCGGGCAGCTACCGGCTCTTCCTGGACTTCAAGCACGACGGCAAGGTCCACACGGCGGCGTTCACGGTCGAGGCCGGGGGAGCGGCCGCGCCGAGCCCGGCGGAGGAATCTCCGGCCGAACACACGCACTGACGGCGGCGGTCCTGCACTCAGCCGCCGGCCGTCACCACCGGAGGCCCGCCGCTCCCCGACCCGCGTCGCCCGCTCGAAGGCGTACCCGGCCTTCAGGATCGACCAGTCCCGCCGGCGCGGGCCCACGACCTGCGGCCCGACCGGCAGCCTCCCGGGGTGAACCCGGCCGTGAGGGACAGGGCCGGGCAGCCCGTCACGGAGATCAGGTACGCCGAGCGCATCCGGTCGAGACAGGACTTCATCGGTGTGCCGTCCACGACCGTCGGGTACCCGCGCGTCTCGGGCGTGTCGGAGGCCGCCGCGAGACGACGCCTCGGCGCGCTGCGGCTGCGAGGGCAAGGTCCGCATCCGTGCCGTGATCGACCCCGCGGTGCTCGGGCTGCCCATCGAGGCCATCCTCTGGGTCCGCACGCCCCCGGCCCGGGGCGACACCGTGACGGCGGCCCTCGCCGGGCCCGCCCACGTCCGCTACGCCAGTTTCGTCATCGGCGCGCGCCAACTCTCCTCGTCCGCACCGCGTTCCCCGACGAGGCCGCCCTCCATGCCTTCGTCCCCCGCTCCCCGCGGCTCCCCGACGCGGCGTCCACTGACGTCTCCCTCGTCCTCACCACCCTCACGCGCAGGCGGCATGTCGGCCCCTGGCTCCAGGACTGGCCCGGCGCCGTGCCGGCTCGACGGCGGCGGCCCTCAGACGGTGACGACCCGTAGCCCGGCCTCCTCGAAGCGGCGGACCGTCGCGGGCGCGGCGGCCGAGTCCGTGACCAGGGTGTCCACGGCCTCCGTCGCGCAGATCCAGGCGAAGGCCCGCCGCCCCAGCTTGCTGGAGTCGGCCGCGACGACGACCCGCTCGGCACGCTCGCACAGCAGCCGGTTGACGGCGGCCTCCGCCTCGTCGTGCGCGGCGGCACCATGGGTCACGTCGAGGGCGCCGACGCCGAGCACGGCCACGTCCAGGGTGATCCGGTCCAGCACCCCGTCGGCGAGCGGGCCCACGAGTTCGTACGACTGGGCGCGGGCCACCCCGCCCGTCACCACGATCTTGAACTGCGGACGCACCGCCAGCTCGCTGGCGATGTTGAGCGCGTTCGTGACGACGGTCAGCGCGGGAGCGCCGGACGCCAGATCGCCCCGCACGGCCAGGGCCCGCGCCACCTCCGTGGTCGTCGTGCCACCGGTCAGGCCCACCGCCTCGCCGGGCGCGACGAGATCCGCCACCGCCTTCGCGATGCGCTGCTTCTCGGTGGCACGCCGCGCCGTCTTGTAGCGCAGCGGCAGCTCGTACGAGACGCCGTGCACGACCGCCCCGCCCCGGGTGCGCACGAGCATCTGCTGCTCCGCGAGCCCGTCGAGGTCGCGCCGGATGGTCGCGGCGGACACCCCCAGCTCGGCGGCCGCCTCCTCGACGTCCAGCCGCCCCCGTTCGACGAGCAGTTCGAGCAGTGTCTGCCAGCGTTCGTCGCGGGACATCCGTCTCCTCGTGCTTGAAGATGCTCGAAAGATGACTCTATCTTGCAGAAGTAAGCATGAGCCTTGCGTATCCCGGGGAGGGTTCCCGCATGACCCATGTCGAGGACGAGCTGCACAGCCAGCCCGAGTGCTGGTCCCGCGTCGCCGCCGACGCGCCCGGACACGCCGGGGCCCTGCCGGCACCGGGGGAGCGAGTGGCGCTCGTCGGCTGCGGAACCTCGTACTTCATGGCGCGGGCCGCCGCCGGCTTGCGCGAGCGGGCCGGGCAGGGCGAGACCGACGCCTTTCCGGCCTCGGAGTTCCCCCACGGACGGGCCTACGACCGCGTCGTCGCCCTCACCCGCTCCGGCACCACCACCGAGGTGCTGGACCTGCTGGGCGCGCTGCGCGGCCGTACCCGCACGACGGCGGTCACCGCCGACCCGGACACCCCCGTCATGACCGCGGCGGACGACCTGGTCGTGCTGGACTTCGCCGACGAGAAGTCCGTCGTCCAGACCCGCTTCGCCACCACCGCCCTCACCCTCCTGCGCGCCCACCTCGGCCTGCACCCCGAGGCCGCCGTCGCCGACGCGCGGGCCGCGCTGGAGGCGCCGCTGCCCGAAGGGCTTCTCGACAGCGCCCAGTTCACCTTCCTCGGCCGGGGCTGGACCGTGGGCCTCGCCCACGAGGCCGCCCTGAAGATGCGCGAGGCCGCCCTGGCGTGGAGCGAGGCCTACCCGGCGATGGAGTACCGGCACGGCCCGATCAGCGTCACCACCCGCTCCACGGTGACCTGGATGTTCGGCGAGGCACCCGACGGCCTGGCCGCGCAGGTGCGCCAGACCGGCGCGACCTGGGTGGCCGGCGGGCTCGATCCGCTCGCCGAACTGGTCCGCGCCCAGCGGCTCGCCGTCGCCGTGGCCGCCGCCCGTGGTCTCGACCCCGACCGCCCGCGCCACCTGACGCGTTCGGTGATCCTCGACGCGAACGACCGCTGAACCAGGAGGAGCCGTGCCCCTGACGACGACCGGTGCGCTGATCACCGAGGCCGCCGCCGCGCACTCCGCCGTGGCCGCGTTCAACGCCATCACCCTGGAACACGTCGAGGCGATCGTGGCGGGCGCCGAGTCCGTCGCCGCGCCCGTGGTCCTCCAGATCAGCGAGAACGCCGTCAAGTTCCACGACGGAGACGTGCTGCCGCTGGCCCGAGCCGCGTCCGTGGTCGCCGAGCGGGCGGCCGTGCCCGTCGCCCTCCACCTCGACCACATCCGGAGCGAGGACCTGCTGCACCGGGCGGCCGACGCCGGCTTCAGCTCCGTGATGTACGACGCCTCCCGCCTGCCCTACCTGGACAACCTCGCCGCGACCCACGCCGCCGTGCGGTGGGCGCACGGCCAAGGGCTCTGGATCGAGGCCGAGTTGGGGCAGGTCGGGGGCAAGAACGGCGCGCCGCCGCTCGACGCGCACGCGCCCGGCGCCCGTACCGACCCCGAGGAGGCGCGGGCCTTCGTGGCGGACTCGGGCGTGGACGCGCTCGCCGTCGCCATCGGCAGCTCCCACGCGATGACCACCCGCACCGCCGCCCTCGACCACGTCCTGCTGAAACGGCTGGCCGCCGCCCTCGACGTCCCCCTCGTCCTGCACGGCTCCTCCGGAGTCCCGGACGGCGAACTGCGCGCGGCCGTGGCGGGCGGCATCGCCAAGGTCAACATCGGCACCGCGCTCAACATCGCCCTGACCGGCGCGGTCCGGGACCACCTCGCCGCCCACCCCGACGCGGTGGACCCGCGCACGTACCTCGCGGCGGGCCGGACGGCGATTGCGGACACGGTGGCCCGGCTGATCGGCGTCCTGCGGACGGAAGAGACGCCTCCGCCCGCGTAGCAGGGCCCGTACGCGTCCGTCCCGCATGGGAATGTGACCGTCTCGCGAAGCACCCCTCCCCAGGCGTGAAGTGTGACGCCCGTCACTGGTACGTTTCCGGACATGCGGGAGACGGAGATCCACCTCGCTCAGCCGCCGGACGTCGCCCTCACCGGTGTCGGCGTGCACGGCGTCGCGAGCCGCACGGACGTGTTCCGGCTGCCGGAGCTGTGGCAGCTGCACCTCTACCAGTACGAGGCCGAACTGACCGTCGACGGCACCACCCACACCATCCGCCCCGGCCGGGTCAGCCTCGTCCCGCCCGACACCACCGTCCGCTACCGCTACCGGGGCCGCTCCGAACACCTCTTCGCGCATCTGCGCATCGCCCCGACCGGGCCGCCCCGCACGGTTCCGGTCGTCCAGGACGCCGGCGCCGAACTGCCCGCGCTCACCGGCCTGTTGCTCCAGGCGGTGGCCGCCGCACCGAGCGAGCCGGACCGCACCCGGGCCGAACTGTGGACCGCCCTGTGGCGGGTGGCCCAGCTGACCCCGCCCGTCGCGGCCGCCCCCGGACCGCACCCGGCGGTCACCACCGCCATCGCCCACATCGAGTCCCACCTGGCCGCCCCGCTCACCATCCCGGAGGTGGCACGCGTGGCCGGCGTCTCCCACAACCACCTGACCCGGCTGTTCCACGCCGAGACCGGCGGCACCGTCGTCGCCTACATCCGCCGCCGCAGACTCGAACGCGCCCACCATCTGCTGCGCGCCACGACCCTCTCCATCCCCGCCGTGGCCGCCTCCGTCGGCATTCCCGACCTCCAGGCCTTCAACAAGGCATGCCGCCGCGAACTGGGCGCCTCGCCGCGCGCCCTGCGTGGGGCCACCTTCGCGGCGGGGGTCGCTAAGTCCGCCTGACCGCCCTGAGCACCACGAACTTGGCGTCGCTCGCGACGAGTTCGCTGTTGCCGAAGATCCGCCGCAGCGTCACGTGATAGCCCAGATGACGGTTCCCGACCACCCAGAGCTCACCACCGGGCCGCAGCGCCCGCCGCGCCCCGGTGAACATCCGCCGCGCCGTGGCGTCGCTCGTCGCCTGGTGGGAGTGGAACGGCGGGTTGTTCAGGACCAGATCGACACTCCCCGGTGCGAACCCCTCCAACCCGTCACCGACCAGGAACTCGGCCGCCCCGCCGGCCTTGCCCTCGGCCGCCCCGTCGGCCTCTCCGCCGACGGCACCGGGTGCCGTACCGCGCACCGCCCCGCCGTTCCCGTCGGCGTCCGGCAGATTCGCCCGGTACGTGGCCTCCGCCGAGGCCACCGCCTGGTAGGACTCGTCGACGAACACCACCTCGGCGTCCGGATCGGCCAGCGCGACCGCCGTACCGACCACACCGTTGCCGCACCCCAGATCCACGACCCGCCCGCCGCGCGGGACCTTCGGCAGTTGCCGCAGGAAGAACCGGGTGCCGATGTCGAGCCGGTCGGCACAGAACACGCCCGCGTGGTTGACGACGGTGCGCCCGGCCAGCACCCCGATGTCGTCCGGCAGGCGGTAGGCGTACGGCCACGGATCGTCCCCCCGGGCCTTGAGCGTCGCCGCGTCCGGGGTGCAGTGGATCAGCCGCGCCTTCTGCCGGGCGAGCGAGGTGCGGGTCGGGCCGAGGATCCGCTCGAAGAGCTTCAGCGTCGAGGTGTGGATCTCCTTGACCATCCCGGTGCCGATCACGACCGTGCCCTCGTGCACCGCGGGCGCGAGCCGGTGCAGCTGGTCCTCCAGGAGCGCGAGGCTCTTGGGGACCCGTACGAGGAGCACGTCGACGCGGTCCGGAGGAGCGTCCCGGGTGGTGAGCAGCCGCACGCCGTCCGCCTCGACGCCGTTGCGTTCCAGATTGGCCCGCGTCGCCTGCCGGCCGAGGAACGAGTCGGTGATCTGCGTCGGCCGGTGCGCGGCGAGCGCGGTGGTCAGCGCGCCCCAGCGGTCCCCGACGACCACGACCGTCCCGTCCAGCCGTGTCCCGCTCTCCCCGAGGTGGCGCAGCAGATACGCGTCGGACGCGTCCCAGGCGCGCAGCGGGTCACGGGGGTCCTCGGGGAAGCGGGCCAGGTCGTACTCGCCCTCGGGCGCGGTCATACGGTCGCTCATCGTGCGCCCAGGCTAACCGAGTACGGCCCCGCTCCCGGCCGCCGAGCCGCCGGGGAGCGAGGGCCCCGCCGACACCGGGCCGCCGTGCGGGACGATGGTCGCATGGACGCCGAGCTGTTCCCCCGGAACCGGACGGAGATCGCGCCCGGCGCGGTCCACCTGCCCGACTGGCTGGACGCCGAACAGCAGCGCCACCTCCTGGACGCCTGCCGCGTGTGGGCCCGGCCGCCCGCCGGGCTGCGCACCGTCCGTACCCCGGGCGGCGGCACGATGACCGCCCGGCAGGTCTGCCTCGGCCGGCACTGGTACCCGTACGGCTACGCCAGGACCGTCGTCGACGGAGACGGCGCGCCCGTGAAGCCGTTCCCGGACTGGCTGGGGGAGCTGGGCCGGCGCGCCGTCGCGGACACCCTCGGAGCGGAGGCGGCGACCGCCGCGTACGACATCGCCCTGATCAACTTCTACGACGGCGACGCGCGCATGGGGATGCACCGCGACGCCGACGAGAAGTCGGACGCGCCGGTGGTGTCGCTGAGCCTCGGTGACAGCTGTGTCTTCCGCTTCGGCAACACGCGGACACGGACCCGGCCCTACACGGACGTGGAGCTGCGCAGCGGTGATCTCTTCGTGTTCGGCGGACCGGCCCGCTCTGCCCACCACGGGGTGCCCCGGGTGTACGCGGGGACCGCGCCGGCCGGGCTGGGGCTGGTCGGGCGGCTGAACATCACCCTGCGGGTCGGCGGCTTCGACGACGGTTGACGCCCGCCGGGCGGGGTTCGACGCCGAGCGGATCATGGGAGACTCGCCCTCATGGACGGGAAGGCGGCCCCCAAGGCGGCGGGCGAAGGGACGACGGCACGGGCGCGGCTGGACCGGGGCAGGGGCGCGCTCGGTCCGGCATTGGAGCTGGTGCACACCGGGCGGGCCCCGACGAGGGCCGTGCTCACCGCCGAACTGGGCGTCACCCGGGCCACCGCCGGTGCCGTGGCCGCCGAGCTGGAGGCCCTGGGGCTGATCCGGGTCGACGCGCACCCCGGGGCCGCCGCCGGCTCCCAGGGCCGGCCCTCCCACCGCCTGGAAGTCGCCGAGGAGGGACCCGTCGCGCTCGCCGCCCAGGTGCACTCCGACGGCTGGCGTGCCGCGCTGGTCGGGCTCGGCGGGCGGATCGTCGCCACCACACCCGCCTGCGAGATCGTGGACGCCGACCCGGCGAAGGTGCTCGGCTCGGTCGTCGACGCGGGCGCCGAGCTGCTGGCGGAGACCGGGCGCCGGTGCGTGGGGTCGGGCCTGGCCGTGCCGTCGGCCGTCGCCGAACCGGCGGGGCTGGCCCTGAACCCGCTGCACCTGGCGTGGCCGGCCGGGGCGCCGGTCCGGCAGATCTTCGCCGAGCGGGTCCGCGCGGCCGGGATCGCGGGGCCCGCGTTCGCGGCGAACGACGTCAACCTCGCCGCCCTCGCCGAACACCGGCACGGCGCCGGGCGTGGCTCCCGCGATCTGCTGTGCGTGGCGACCGGGCACCGGGGCGTCGGCGGTGCGCTGGTCCTCGACGGCCGTCTGCACACGGGCAGTTCGGGCCTGGCCCTGGAGGTCGGGCACCTCACCGTCAATCCCGAGGGCCGGCCCTGCCACTGCGGCAGCCGGGGCTGCCTCGACGTCGAGGCCGACCCGCGTGCCTTCCTGTCCGCCGTGGGCCGCGATCCGGGCCCCGAGGGTTCGCTGCTGCAACAGGCCAACGAACTGATCCGCACCCAGTACGGCGACCCCGGTGTCCGTACGGCCGCCGAGGCCGTCATCGACCGCCTCGGCCTCGGGCTCGCCGGGCTGGTCAACATCCTCAACCCGGACCGCATCATCCTCGGCGGCATGCACCGGGCCCTGCTCGACGCCGACCCCGACCGGCTGCGGGCGGTCGTGGCCGAGCGCAGTCTGTGGGGACGGCAGAGCGGGGTCGCCCCGATCCTGGCCTGCACCCTGGATCACAACAGCCTGGTCGGAGCGGCCGAGTTGGCGTGGCAGCCGGTGCTCGACGACCCGCTGGGCGCGCTGGCCTGAAGTGGCCTCACCCGGGCCCGGAACCCCGCAGCATGATCGTGCGGGACACCAGGAACGTCACCGGGATCGCTGCCCCGGACGCCAGCAGGGGCGCGAACCGGCTACCCACGTGCAGCACGTCCACGATCACGTACACACCCGCCGTCGTGAGCAGGAAATTCGTGGCGTTGGTCAGCGGGAACAACAGGAATTTACGCCAGGTCGGACGGGTGCGATAAGTGAACCGCGCGTTGAGGAAAAACGAGCCCGTCATACTCAGGGCGAATGCGAGGATATGCGCGGCGAGATAGGGAAGCACATTGAGGAACAACAGATATAGGCCGTAATAGACCCCGGTGTTGACGACTCCGACCAAGGCGAAGGTCATGATCTGCCCCGATATGCGCCGCTCGGGTGCCGGGCGGGCCACGGGGCGCGGCGGTGTACGCGTCGCCGTCCCCATCAGCGAATGAGGTCCTTCGTCGTGCCGCACGCGGCGTGCCCCTCCGTCTGTTCCGCGTTGGTCGCCTTCACCAGGAAGTGCGGGCGCCCCTTCACCTCGTAGTAGATCCGGCCGGTGTACTCCCCGATCACCCCGAGCATGATCATCTGTACTCCGGCGAGGGCGGTCACGGCCATGACGATGGTGACATAGCCCGGCGTCTCCACGCCGTTGACGAGTGCGTCACCCACGATCCAGGCCGTGTACAGCCCCGCGCACATCAGCAGGCACAGGCCGAGGTGGAGGGCGGCACGCAGCGGACGGTTGTTGAAGGAGAGCAGCCCGTCCAGCCCGTAGTTCAGGAGCGACCGGAAACTCCAGGAGCTGCGGCCGTGCCGACGCACGGCGTTCTCGTACTCGAAGGTCGTCCCGGGGAAACCGACCCAGGCGAAGAGCCCCTTCGAGAAGCGGTTGTACTCCGTCAGGTCCAGGACGGCGTCGACGACCCGGCGCGACAGCAGCCGGAAGTCCCCCACGCCGTCGACGAGTTCCACGTCGACGAGCCGGTTCACCAGCCGGTAGTACAGGCGGGCGGTGGCGGTGCGCAGCAGGCCGTCGCCGGTCCGCGTACGGCGGGCTATGACCTGGTCGTAGCCCTGTTCGCGCAGGCCGACCATGCGGCGGATCAGTTCCGGCGGGTGCTGCAGGTCGGCGTCCATGACGATCACGCAGTCGCCCGAGGCGTGCCGCAGCCCCGCGAGCAGCGCGGACTCCTTGCCGAAGTTCCGGCTGAACGACACGTAGCGGACCCGCGCGTCGAACTCCGCCAGCCCCTTCAGAACGCCGAGCGTACGGTCCCGGCTGCCGTCGTCGACGTACACGAACTCCATGTCGTGTCCGAGCGGGAGCAGTTCCTCCGCGACCTTCTGGATCTCCTCGTGGAAGCGTCCGACGACGGCGTCCTCGTTGTAGCAGGGTGCGACGATCGAGATGAGCATGGAACTCCCCAGGGGTGCGGTTCACGGAGCGGTGGTCACGCGCTCGCGTACGGTCGGGTCGTCGGGCGCGGGGCGAGCGGTGGCCGGGGCCACGGGAACGTGGCTGCCCCGCAGCCGACGGCGGCGTAGCGGGCCCGCGGCCGCGATCACCAGGACGGCGGTGAGCGAGAGCGCCCCCACCGCCGTGCCCAGCCGCAGCCCGGGCGGATGGAACGTGCAGGTCACGCTGGAGGCCGAGCCGTACAGCGGTACGGCGACGAGGCCGTGGTGGCTCTTGGCGGGCAGGGCCGGGGCGTCGTCGGCGGCGCAGCGCCACCCCGAGATCCGGGGCGCCGCGAGCACCGCGATCCCCGTGCTGTGGGCGGGCAGTTCGGCCCGGACGGTGCCGTCGTCCACCCGCACGCGCGTGGCGCCGGTGGCCTTCAGCCCCGCCACGGCGGTGTGCAGCCGTGCGGTGTCCAGACAGCCGACCGCTCCCTCCGGGACCAGGCTCGTCCGGTTCGGCGACAGCTCGATCCGGAACCGCCCGGAGTCCCCGACCGTGCCCAGCCGCTGCATCGGGGCGATCTTGGTGACGGGCTGGTCGGACCGGAACCGCCCGGTCGGCTCCACACCGGGTCCGACTCCGGAGGCACCGCCGTCGGCGAGCCGCGCCGTGCCCGACAGATGCGGCGCCCACAGGTGCAGCTCGGATCCTGCCGGACAACTGCCCGTGATCGTGGGCTTCTTCGGTGCGCTCGCGTGGGGCAGCGGGCCCACCCGCACCCCCGGCCGCCCGTCGTCACCGGGCGACGGCGGCTTCCCGGCGGCGGTGCGCACGGTGATCCGGGGCACGGTGTACACCCGCGCGCCCAGCAGCAGTTCCTGGTTGCGGTACGGCGAGGGACCGAAACCGGAGAGGTCCGTGGGGCCGTCGGCGCGATCGGCGTGCGGCCGCACCGTGACCAGCGGCGGTACGTCCCGCCGGGTCACGGTCACCCCGCTGCCGTCCTGCGGGAACCAGTCCTGGTGCGGGTCCGGCGGGGAGTGCACCCGGGCGCCCACGGAGAAGATCGCGTCCGTCACGGCGTTGTCCAGGCTCTGCACACTGCGGCCGCGCGAGGTCCAGCCGCCCCCGAGGGCGGTGAGCATCCTGCTGAGCACGTCCGAGGTGAGACTGCTGTAGTACTGGGCGCCCTGCCCGCCCACCAGCAACGGGTCGTTGCCGACGGTCTGCTCCCGGCCCGGGTCGGTCCGGTAGCGAGGCCAGCCGTCGGCCCCGGCGATCGCTGCCGCCTGCTGCCGCTGCCGCCCGCCCCAGGGGGCGTAGTCGTCCATGTGCCCGAGCCGCAGCCGGGTGTCGGCGGCGGAGGTCACGGCGGTCTCGCCGAACTGCGTGCACACGAGCAGCGCCACCGCGAGGACGGCGACGGGCCGGCCGTCCCTCCGCCTCCGCCCGAGCAGGAGCAGACCGCCCAGCGCACCCACGGCGGCGAGCAGCGCGAGCGGCAGGGTGAAGACGCGGGTGGTCCGCTCACTGCCGCTCGCGACCACGATCACCAGAGCGAGCAGCACCCCCGCCGCGCCCAGCGCACGCGGGCCGGGAACGCCGTACGACAGGGTGTGCCAGGCGGCGATCACCAGCAGCGCGCAGAGCACGAAGACCTGGCGGTACGAGCCGCCCTGCGGGGTGGCGAAGGCGTGCCACAGCAGATGCGTCGGCCCCCACTGCGTCGACAGGGCCACCGCCACCACCAGCAGCGTCCACCCGGCGCGCGTGCGCACCGGGGCCGCCCTGTGGAAGGGCAGGGCGAGCGCGAGCAGCAGCGCGGTGGTCCCGACGAAGACGGCCGGCGTGCCGAAGCTGTAGGTCCCCGGCAACAGCCGGGCGAGCAGGTCCTCGGTGGGGACGGGCACGAACTGCCGGACCCGACCCGGATGGGCGTGCCGGGTGCCGAAGTAGACGACGGCCACCACAGGGGCGGCCAGACCCATGCCGAGGACGGTGATCAGGGCGGCGCGCCCCGCGGCCCAGAGCCGCTGTCGGCGCGTGAGGTCGCCGAGCCACAGCCGGAGCAGCAGCACCAGGCCGGCGCCGAGGGTGGCCATGTACGCGGTGTAGAAGTTGGCCGTCCAGGCGAGCGCCACGAGCAGCACACCGAGGAACGGCCGCCGCCCCCGCCGCGCCCACTCGCCGACCAGGCACAGCAGCGGCAGGAAGACCAGACCGTCGAGCCACATGGGGTTGTAGACCGCGTCTGCCAGGGTCCAGCCGCACAGCGCGTACGACGACCCGAACAGCCCCGCCGCCCACCAGCGGCCGGGACGCAGGGCAAGCAGCAGGCAGGCCATCGCAGCGGCGGCCGACGCCACCTTCAGCAGGGTGATCACGTACACCGCGAGGTCGATGTCGTCGCGCGGGAACAGCGCCACGAGCGGGGCGAACGGGCTGCTGACGTATGTCCCGAGGTCGGGCAGGAAGCCGGCACCGAGGCCCGACCGCCAGTTGACGTACAGGCCGCCGTCCGCCCTGCCGTGCAGCAGATCCCACAGGTGCGCGTGGAAGGGCACGTACTGGTTGCCCAGGTCGTTGACGCTCCGGGTGCGCGGGCCGAAAGGGTAGCTGCGGGCCACGGCATCGGCGGCGCAGAGCACGGCGAGGGTGAATGCGGCGGCGAGCAGCGCGGCCTTCCCCTGCGGTCGAACTTCCGCCGCGGAACGGGTTTTCGGTTTCACACCCCGACCCTGTCCGCTCGGCACACCGAGTTCCGTTGAACTACCCACTTCATTTTCCGACGGGCCTTCCTTTCGGTTCGCCGGATTAGAGGCTCGTAGCTCGTTGAAGGTTGTGCCGTCGACGAAAAGTGAAGGCCGTGGTTCCGAATTCCGCAGAGGAGAGGAAAGGGGGAATTGAATGTATGGATACGGGAGTTGTCACCCAGGTGATCGACGGGTGAACTCGGCCGTGAGACTCCACGGCGCGGCCACCTGGGGCCGCCGCAGATCCGCCCGCCGTACGCAGGGCCCGATCAGGAACGGCCGCGGAGGCGTATGGGCGGGGATGACCGTGAGCCGGTCGCGTACCGCGCTGTGCTCCAGCACCAGGCGGAGGACCGCGAAGGGCCCGTCGAGGCCGGGGTCGGGACGGGGGTGCGCGCCTCCACGTAGATCGCCTACCCCGCCGCCGAACACCCCGCCGACGAGGCCCTGTTGGCGTCCTTCACCGCCCACCCCGTGCACCAGGCCCTGGCGGCGGCGGTGAAGCTCCGGCCACCGGTGGACATCTCGGTGGCCTGAAGGGGCCTGAAGGGTGGTCACCGCCCGGTCAGCCTGCGACGGTCGACCGGGCGGGAGCGTGTTCGGACCGGTGCCCACGCGCGGCGGGCCTGCGTCCGGTGTCGTACGGCGGCGCGGTGTCGAGTGCCAGCCCGGTGTCGAGCGTCAGGCCCGTGTCGTACGGCGAGATCTTCGGTACCGCGGCCGAGGACGCCGGCAGGGTGAACCACACGACCTTCCCCGTCTCGCCGTGCGGCCGCACACCCCAGCTCTCGCTCACCGCGGCGACCATCGCGAGACCTCGGCCGCAGGTGGCGAAGGGGTCCGCGTCCTGGACGACCGGGAGACGGGGGTCGTGGTCGTGCACCGAGACCGTGAGCCGGCCGAGGAGCAACTCCATCTCCACGGTGCACGTCTTGTCCGGTTCCGCGTGCCGGTGGACGTTGGACAGCAGCTCGGTCACCCCGAGTGCTGCCCGCTCTATCAAGGGATCCAGATGCCAGTAGCGCAATTGCGCAGATACGATTCTGCGGACCTGGCCGATCCGCGACGGCAGGGCTTGGAGCTCCACCGTGCAGTGCCTGCTTTGCTGGCTGATCACGGCTGCGACTCCCCGAATTGAGTCCGGAAGAAGATCGGAGTACGGATCCAGCGAGGTGGCTGGGCGAAAAGCGCCGCCTGCTGAGGTGCGGCCGCCTACGACTGCCGCCTGGGGCGGAGGCCTGAGCCGCCGCCTGCTCGTGGGGTGGCTGTCGACGACCGCCGCCCGCTGACGTGGCCGGCGGGCTGGTTCGCAGCGTTATCGCCGGTAAACCCAGAGTGACGTGAGACCAGAGTGACCCAGGGGGCCCGGTCCCGCAACTCGCGGTTCGTCAGCCGTTGCGACCGGCCGCCCTGCGCACCGCCTCTATGAACCGGCGCGCGGACGGTGGACCGGGCTTGCCCGGAGCGGGGTCGTGCTCGTTCAGCGTGAGCGTGTAGCGGGTGCCGTTCACATCGGCCAACGCCCGGTCCTCGTTGGCGAACCAGGGCTTCGAGGCCCGGACCGCCTGCACCGGCGCGCTGTCGATCTCGCTGCCGTAACTGGTGAGCAGCTGCAGTCGGCCGTCCTCGATCCGGACCTGCCCCGCCCGGGTGAGCTGCCGCAACCTCTTCCCGATCCGCACGCCCGTGGCCGTGAACTCCGGCTCGGCCATGTACCCCGCCCCCTAGTGCGCTTCGACTGTGCCCTGTCGTCTGATCCGTCGCGGACCGTGATCCAGTGTGCCCGAGGTCGCCTCCCCCTGGACGGCTCCGGCGGCGTCGACCCGGCCCGTGCGGTGAAGTCTGCACGTCCCCCGCGTCGAGCACCAGTGCGCACGGTGGACCGGGGGCGGGGTTCCGGCGCATGCGCGGCATGCGCCCCCCATGCGCCCCGCGCATCCTCACCACAGGAGTCTCTTTGAGGGGCTCAAAGGCATGTTTATGCAGGTGAGAAGCGTGCGGAAGGTGTCTATCATCGGGACGTCCGACGCCGCGATCCGCCGTCGGCGCAATGCGTGAGGAGCACGCCGTGAGCACCGCCCACCCCACCCGCCCTGGCGCCACCCTCGACGTCGATCACAGCGACACCGAGTACCGCGGCTGGCTCAAAGAGGCCGTCCGCAAGGTCCAGGCGGACGCCAACCGCTCCGCCGACACCCATCTGCTGCGTTTCCCCCTGCCCGAGAGCTGGGGGATCGACCTCTATCTCAAGGACGAGTCGACCCACCCCACCGGCAGCCTGAAGCACCGCCTCGCCCGCTCCCTGTTCCTCTACGGCCTGTGCAACGGCTGGATCAGGCCGGGCCGCCCCGTCATCGAGGCCTCCAGCGGTTCCACGGCCGTCTCCGAGGCGTACTTCGCCAAACTGATCGGCGTCCCCTTCATCGCCGTCATGCCCCGCACGACCAGCGCCGAGAAGATCCGCCTGATCGAGTTCCATGGCGGACGCTGTCACTTCGTCGACGACTCACGCAAGATGTACGAGGAGTCGGCCCGCCTCGCGGCGGAGACCGGCGGCCACTACATGGACCAGTTCACGTACGCCGAGCGGGCCACGGACTGGCGCGGCAACAACAACATCGCCGAATCCGTCTTCCGCCAGCTCCGTCTGGAGCGCTTCCCCGAGCCCGCCTGGATCGTCGCCACCGCCGGGACGGGCGGCACCTCCGCGACCATCGCCCGCTACGTCCACTACATGCAGTACGACACCCGCATCTGTGTCGCCGACCCGGAGAACTCCTGTTTCTTCGAGGGCTGGACCACCGGTGACCCCGACGTCACCTGCGACTGCGGCTCCCGTATCGAGGGCATCGGCCGCCCCCGCATGGAGCCCAGCTTCGTCCCCGGCGCCGTCGACCGCATGATGAAGGTGCCCGACGCCGCCAGCGTCGCCGCCGTCAGAGCCCTGGAGAACGCGATCGGCCGCAAGGCCGGCGGCTCCACCGGCACGGGCCTGTGGAGCGCCCTCAAGATCGTCGCAGAGATGGTGGCCGAGGGCCGCCAGGGCAGCGTGGTCACTCTGCTGTGCGACCCGGGCGACCGCTACCTCGACAAGTACTACTCCGACGAGTGGCTCCGGCGACAGGGCCTGGACATCGAGCCGTACGCCGTGGCGATCGATCGGTTGCTGACGACGGGCGTCTGGACGGACTGAGTCGCGCTTGTCACCGCCGTGCACGTCCGCGCCCCGTCAGGGGCGCGGGGAACTGCGCGGCCAGCCGCGAACGACCCGCGGCCTCGAACCGACCTCATCCGTGGCGGCGCTCAGAAGGTCCGCGCGCTCAGTCGTCCGCGCCGTCGTCCTCGTCCTCCCCGGCCACCACCAGGCGTCGCAGATGCTCGGAGATCTCGGCCCGCGCCTGCGCGGGCAAGCCCGCGTCGGTCACCAACGTGTCGACCTGCTCCAACGCGGCGAACGAACTCAACCCAACCGTTCCCCACTTGGTGTGGTCGGCCACCACCACGACCCGCCGCGCCGACTGCACGAGACGCCGGTTCGTCTCGGCCTCCGCCAGGTTCGGCGTCGACAGACCCGCCTCGACCGATATCCCGTGCACGCCGAGGAACAGCACGTCGAAGTGGAGAGCCGCGATCGCCTGATCGGCCACCGGCCCCACCAGCGAGTCGGACGGCGTCCGCACCCCACCGGTGAGCACGACGGTCGCCGCACCCTGCCGGGGGCCGGTCGTGCGCTGGGCGGCGTGGAAGACGTCGGCGACCCGTACCGAGTTGGTGACCACGGTCAGATCCGGCACGTCCACGAGCCGGTGCGCCAGCGCGTACGTCGTCGTGCCGCCCGACAGGGCGATCGCCGAGCCCGGCGCCACCAGCTCCGCGGCCGCCCGTGCGATGTCCTCCTTGGCGGTCAGCTCCAGCCCGGACTTCGCCTCGAAACCCGGCTCGTGGGTGCTCGCCTCGGCCACCGGCACGGCGCCGCCGTGCACCTTCTCCACCGCGCCCTGACGGGCCAGCGCGTCCAGATCGCGGCGGACGGTCATGTCCGACACACCGAGCTTCCGCGTCAGCTCGTTGACCCGGACCCCGCCCCGCCGTCGTACCTCGTCGAGGATCAGGGCTCGGCGCTGCTCCGCGAGGAGGTTCTGGTTCTCACTCACGTTCGCTCCGGTCCTCTCGCCCCATCACGCCCGACACGCCTTCCCTACCCCCTCCGACGAGGACATTCCCCCGTCCCCGGTCCCGAGGACGTCCCATATTCGCACGCTCCACCACAGGTGATGTCATTCCCCGCACAGTCGCGTGCACCTCACGCTTCGTTTCTCGCGCCCGCCACTATCACACGGATCGGGGAGATTCGGTGATCACAGGTGTATGACGTCCGATCAGGGGCGATCATCAGTGCCTGCACATCACACCGACTTGTGGCGCGTCACGGGGGAAGCGGAACAGTGGATCGTGCGAGGGAACATACGGCACATACGGAACCCGGGGAACAGCCTGCATCGCGGGACGGGGACCGACACCCCTATTCCGGCCGTTCCACGACGGGCGGGACCGCCCTCGAACTCCTGGTCCACGGCGTCGGCGGCACCACCCCCGAGCGCATGCTCGACGATCCGCGCACGGTCCGTGTCACCGGCGACGACACGGCCGCGGTCTTCCGGCGCATCGACGACGCCGACGCGGAGAAACGTCCCGCCGATTATCGCGGCAAGCCCGTCCCCGAGGCCTACGTCTGGTGCAACCTCACCTCCGGGAACGGCTCACGGGCCCTGTGGCTGTTGCTGCTCCCGTTCATGGTCGTCAACCTCGCGCACTGGATGCGCCCCAGCACCCGCGGCCGCCGACGCACGGTGCGCCTCTACGGGCTCCTCGTCCGGCTGGCCGGTCTGACCCTGACCGTGCTGCTCGTCGCGGCGGCCTGTGAGGTCGCGCTCGACCTGACCGCCTGGCAGTGCGCCGGCGCACGCGCGTGCGCGGAGGCGCACTCCTGGCTCGGCTTCCTCTCTCCCGCCGTCTCGGACGACGGTTGGTGGAGTCAGCCGGGCCGCCGCCTCGCCGTGGCGGCCGTGGTCCCCACCGCGTTGACCGGCCTCCTCTGGTACCTCTCCCACCGCACCTGGAGCGCGTACGAGTCCCAGCGCCCCATGGACCGCGACGACGGCCGTGCCGAGGACGAGAAGCCGGCCCCGGACGCACCCGGGCGCGACGCCGCGACCCACATCGCACCCGACGCCGAGGACACGGCCCGCGCCGCAGCCGATGTCGAGGACACGACCAGCGCCGCACCCGATGCCGAGGACACGGCCCGCGTCGCGCTCGGCCGACCCGGGTTCTGGTACGGGCGTCGTCTCGTCGCCAGGCTGCGCGCCGCCCACGCGGCGGCCGGGTTCCTCACCGTCGCGGCGGCCGTCGGCACCTCGGCGGCCCGCCACGACCGCCGAGCGGGCGGACCGGCCCTCCTGGAACCGCTGGGCTGGCTGCTGAACTCGGCACTGGTGCTGCTGACGGTGAGCGTGGTCTGGGTGGTCTGCCGCAGAGGCCGCAGCGAGCGGCGCCTCGACAAGGAGCTCGACGAGAACCTGGTCCGCCGCCTCCCGGCCTGCTCGATCGCCGTGCTCGTCCTCGCCGTGGTGTACGCAGGGTGGTCGCGCCCCGGCTGGAGGTCGACGGGGCGACTGCCGGGCGACCTGGCCTTCGGCGGTATCACCCTGGTGCAGGGCCTCCTCGTGGTCGCGCTCGGCGTCGTCGCCCACACCCTCCACCGCTCCCGCCCCGACCCGCGCACCGCCATGTACGGCCTGGCCGGCCCCGCCGTCGCGATGCTCGCCTGTGCCCTCGGCGGCGTGATGTCCGCCGGTGTGGCCCAGCGGGTGGCCGACTGGCTGGGCGGCACGGAGGACGCCCTCTCCGGCCCACCCGTCCTGCTGACCTGGCAGGCCTCCGTCATCCCGCCCCTCCTCCTGGTCCTCCTCGTCCTCCTGGGCTGGCTGACCCACCGCACCTGGGTCCTGCGCGAGGCGGAGACGGCGGCTGTGGAGCGCGAGTACGGCCTGCTGGGAGAACCGCGGCGGGAGCACCAGGAGCAGCGGGAGTCGCAGGAGCCGCAGAAGCCCTCGGCACCCGGAGCTTCCGGCCCGGCGCTGAATGGGGAGCACGAGGCACAGGACGCCGGTCGCACCCGTCGTATCGCGCGGACCCGCGCCATGGCTGCTCTCACCGACCGGGCGCCCCGTATCGTCGCCGTCACCTCCACCGTGACCCTGCTGCTCGGCGCTGCGGCCCTCACCGGTGCCCTGGTGACAGGCGAGACACCGGCGGGGGCCGCGCACGGCTCGTACGCCGTCGTCGCGGGCGCCGCGCAGACCGCGCAGGCGCTGGGGTCCTGGCTGATCGGCGTGGGCTTTCTGCTGTTCGTCACCTGGGGCCGCCGGGCCTACAAGGACGCCTCCGCGCGGCGCACGATCGGCATCCTCTGGGACGTGGGCACCTTCTGGCCGCGCGCCGCACACCCGTTCGCACCGCCCTGCTACGCCGAGCGGGCCGTACCGGATCTGACCTGGCGCATGGCCACCTGGACCCGCTCCACCGGCGGTCGGCTCGTCATCTCCGGCCACTCCCAGGGCAGCGTCCTCGCGGCGGCCGCCGCATGGCAGCTCACCCCGTCCGCGCGCCGACGCGTCGCGCTGCTCACCTACGGCTCACCGCTGGAGCGGCTGTACGGACGCTGGTTCCCGGCCCACTTCGGCCCGGAGCCGCTCGCCGCCCTGCACCGCGAGGTCGACTGCTGGCGCAACCTGTACCGCCGCACCGACCCCATCGGCGGCCCCGTGCGGCTGACGAGCCGGCACGGACCGCAGGTCGACGCCGAGCCCTTCAGGGACCCGCTCGCCTACGGCCGCACCGGCGCCCACCCGCTGCCCGCCCCGATCCTTGGCCACTCCGACTACCAGGCGGACCCGGCCTTCGTGGCAGAACGCAAGCACCTGCTGGACCGGCTCGGCACCGACCTGCCGGGGCCACGGACCACGCCCTGAACCCTGGCCCGGCCGGGGCAGGTGACATCCCGCGCGGGACGCGCGCCCGTGGTCAGGAAACGCGGTCACGGCACGCTCGCCGCAGGCCTTGCCCGTGCCGAGGCAGACGCCGTGACAGCCCCGCCCCCGGGCCGCGGATCCGCCGACCTGCTGCCTACGGCAGCTCCGGAAGGTCCTCCGCGTACAGCAACGTCAGGTCGTCCGTGTTCGGTTCGTCCACCTGGGCCACCCGGCTCGCGTGGCGCTCGACCATCGCCTCGAAGGTCTGGCGCGCGGTACGGCCGTTGCCGAAGGCCGGGCCCTTGGGGAGGACGGTGAAGTACTTCAGCAGGGCGTCGCCCGCGCCCGGCGCCAGCCGGTACTCGTGCTCCTCGGCCTGCTGCTCCACGATCCGCAACAGCTCGTCGGGGACGTAGTCGTCGAAGGTGATGGTCCGTGAGAAACGGGACGCCACACCGGGGTTGACGGTGAGGAAGCGCTCCATCTCGGCCGTGTAGCCGGCGACGATCACCACGACCGCGTCGCGCTGGTCCTCCATCAGCTTCACCAGCGTGTCGATGGCTTCCTTGCCGAAGTCCCTGCCCGAGTCCTCCGGGGACAGCGCGTACGCCTCGTCGATGAACAGCACACCGCCACGGGCCCGTTCGAACGCCTCCTGGGTGCGGATCGCGGTGGAGCCGATGTGCTCGCCGACCAGGTCCACCCGGGACACCTCGACGAGATGCCCCTTCTCCAGGACACCGAGCGAGGCCAGGATCTCGCCGTAGAGGCGGGCGACCGTGGTCTTGCCGGTGCCGGGGGAGCCCGTGAACACCAGGTGCCGTTTGACCGAGGCCGCCTTGAGGCCGGCCTGCTGGCGGCGGCGGCCCACCTCGATCATGTCGGTGAGGGCGCGGACCTCGCGCTTGACGCTGTCCAGGCCGACCAGCGCGTCGAGTTCGCCGAGGACGGCCTTCGAGGACCGCGCCGACGGCTCGGGCGCCACGGCGGGCACGGCCGTCGGCGGCTGCTCGGCGGGGCGCTGACCCGGGATCGAGCCCAGCAGGCCGGGCGCCCCAGAGGTGGTCTGGATGGCCGTCTCCCGCACGGCGGGGGTCCGCACGCCCGCGCTCTCGTCGCTGGTGCAGTCCTCGACCACCGGACCACCGCCGGCCGTGCCGGGGCCGCCGTCCGCGAACTCATAGCCACCGCGCGCGCAGCGCTCCGTACGGCACTTGCGCAGCGTCGCCCGGCAGCCGTCGATGATGTGGAAGCCGTAGCCCCCGCTGCCGGTCACCCGGCAGTCGAGGAAGCTGCCCCGGCCCTCGGCGGAGACGTAGAAGCCCGCCTCGGCGGGCGAGGTCACCGTGCAGCGCTCGATGGTCGGGTCGGCGCCCTTGGTGACGATCACGCCGGTCTGGGTGCCGTCCACGGTGCAGCCGTTCAGGGTGCCGCCGCTGCCGTGGTCACGGAACCAGGCGCCCGTGGCGGCGTCCCGGATACGGCAGTCGTCGAGCTGTGCGGTGGCCCCGTCGCTCACCGACACCGCCGTGTTGCGCACCTGCGACAGGTCGCTGTCGACGACGTCCGCGCGGGAGCCCCGGTCCAGCACGAACAGCGCGTCCGGCACGTCGTGCACCCGGCAGGACTCCAGCACCGCCGTCGCGCCGTCGCTGACCCAGACCGCCGGGTAGTCGCCGGTGCTGTCGAAGATCTCGCACTGGTTGGCGTCCACCCGGGTGCCCGGGTCCCACACCGACAGGCCGTTGCGCCCGAACTGCCGGACCGACGTACGGGTCAGGGTGAGGACCGAGCGCGAGCGGAGGTCCACCGCGTTCTCGGGGATGTCGTGGATGCGGCAGTCCGCGAGGGTGAGCACGGCGTCGGTGTCGAGGGTGACCCCGTCGGCCGTGGTCCGGTGCACGTCGCAGTCGGTGAGATGGGCCGTGGCGCGTCCGGTGATCTGTACGCCGCTGCCGCGGACCTCGTAGATCTCGCAACCGACCGCCTCCAGCGAGGAGTTCTCCCCGGTCGCCGTCAGGCCGGAGCCCGAGGTGTGGTGGATGCGGCAGCGCTCCAGCCGGGGGTGGCCGCCGCCGCGCACCGCGACTCCGGCCTGGCCGGCCGCGACGACCTCGCACTCCTCGAACACGCCCCCGCCGCCGTCGACCACGGCGATGCCGATGCCCGCCGGGTTGTCGACCGTGCAGCGCCGGACCGTGGGACGGGCGCCGCCGCGCACCTCGATACCCACCGCGGAGCGGGTGACGATCCGCAGGTCCAGCAGCTCGGGGGTGCCGTCCTCGACGAGCAGCGCGGGCGCCGCCGCGTCCTGTCCCTCCACATGCAGGTCCTGCACGACGGCCGAGGCGGAGACGGTCAGCGGCACACCGTCCACGGGCGCGATGCGCACGGAGCCCGGCGAACCCTCCGGGCCGCGCAGCGTGACCCCGTGCCGCACCACGAGGTTCTCCCGGTACGTGCCCGGAGCGACGATGAGCACGTCGCCGTCGCTCGCGGCCTCCAGGGCCGCGGCGAGCGACGAGTACTCACCCGTGCGGCGCCGCCACCGCGATGTACCGGTGTGCGTCACCTGGACCGTGCCCTGTGCCATGGCGTTGCTGTGCCCCCACCTCGTGGAACGCGGGTCGATGCCGAACAGTTCGGCTGGTCGGTCCACCGTAGCGTGCGCGGGCAGGGGGAGTTGACCGGAGTGGGAAGGCGGTCAGCTGCCCGTGCCCGTCCTGCCCCAGTCCGGCCCGGCCTTGTCCCATGCCTGGTCCCAACGGGTGTAGCGATGGCGGACCATGCGCCAGACGATCAGCCGTCGGATCCCCTCGACGAGGCCGGCTGCGAGGACGGTGGAGCCGAATCCGGCCAGCACCGCGTGGGTCGTCGCGGTGGCGGTGTCCAGGGGGCGGCCCACCGTGCGGCCCTGGCCGTCCGTCCACAACGTGAAGTGGTCGCCGGGACGGGGGGTCTTGAGGTTCGCCATGACCGTGCCGTGCCGGGCGGTGCCGTCCGGGCCGGTCCAGTCGGCGACGACCCGGCTCTGCCGGTCCCGGGTCGTCGCGGTCTCCGGATCCGGGTCCAGCGGGGAGCCGTCGACCTTCTCGACGACCGTGGCCGTGACCCGGTGGCGGCTCAGCTGCTGGTCCCGCACGGACTGCTGCAGGGCGCTCTGGGCACTGGTGCCGACGACGGCGCCGATCAGCGGCGCGGCCACGAGGATCAGTACGAGGGCGGCGAACGCCAGCCAGGCTTCGACCAGATCGGTCGTGCGTCGCAGTGGGTTGTGACGCCAGCGCCACAGGCCGCCGAACGCCCGTAGCCCACCGATTGCCCGCACTCGCCCCACACCCCCTTACGCGTCCGTGATAGCCCCGGGCGGAGCCGTCCACGCGCGATCCCGGTCAAGAGAGAGGGAAATCACCCTCCGACCGGCCTTCTCATGAACTTCTCACAAAGGCCCAACGGCCGGACCCGCGGCGTGTGTTCCCCGCACGAACCGAATCGTAGGCCGAATCGTAGGAGATTGAATTTTCAAGGGGAGATCGGGGGTTCTCTCACGACCGCCCAGAACCCATCGGGATCGAACTCGCTATTCGAGCACCCGGACCGGATCGCCGACCCGCACCGTGCCCGGGGATTCCGGGACGAGGTTCTGCCCGAAGACCAGCTTGTCGCCGAAGCGGCGGTGGCGGGCGAGGGTCCGCAGCGGCTCGCGGCCGCGCTCGGCGGTGTCCTGGTCGGTGGTGGTCACCACGCACCGGCCGCACATCTTGGCGACCCGGAAGCTCACTTCGCCGATGGCGACCCGCCGCCATCCGTCCTCGGCCCAGGCGTCCGTGCCGTCGGCGACCACGTTCGGCCGGAAGCGGCTCATCGGCAGCGGGCCCTCCTCGGCGTGGTCGCCCCGTGCGATCAGGTCGTTGAGCGCGTCCAGCGAGGCGAGCGTGGTGAGCAGCAGCGGATAGCCGTCGGCGAAGCTGACGGTCTCGCCGGGGCGGGCGTACTCGGGGTCGATCGGTCGGCGGGTCGCCGGATCGTCGAGGTGTACCAGCCGGACCGGGAGGCCCAGGTAGTCGCTGAACCAGGTGTGCGCCGCCGCGTCGGCGGGGACGCCCTCCACCTTGTCCCGCCAGATCTCCACGGTGGTCGTGTCGGTGGGGGCGGGCACCGGGACGGTGAGGGGCTCGCGGCCGGGCGCGGACAGCAAGAGGCCGCCGCCGGGCTGCTGCCCGGCGGCGGCCAACGCCATACGCGGATGCGGACGTTGAGTGATGACCTTGCCCGAGTCGTCGACCAGCACCCAACGGCGGTCGCCCGCCAGCCCCCAAGGCTCCACGACGGCCTCGTCGGGGGCGAAGCCCCGGGCCGCCTTCAGCGGGTGGACATGGATCGAGTGCAGTGACGGATTCCCCATGGGGTCATCCTGCCAGCAGGCGGTGACAACCCCACGCGAAAGGTTCCAGATGCCTCAGTACCCGCGGTACTGCTGGCCGTTGTACGGGTCCTGCTGGTAGGGGGCCGCGGGGGCCGGGCGGGGGGCCGCCGGGCGCATGGCCTCGTAGCCCGCCATCGGACGTTGTTGCTGCGGCGGCTGGGCGCCCGGGTAGCCGCGCGGGCCGGCGGCCTGCTGCGGGATGTACGCGTTCGGCGCCTGCTGGAGCGGCGAAGGCTGCTGGGCCTGCGGATAACCGTAGGAGGGGTGGGAGGGACCGGCCGGCAGCGCGGGCAGCGCCGACGGGAGGGCGGGCAGGTTGCTGCCCGGCGTGTCGTACGCGGCGGGTACCCGGATCGGGGCGATCTGAGGGGTTCCCCGCTCGGCGACGAGAGAGTCGTAGATCGGGGTGTCCGCGAAGGACGAGGCGGAGTAGTAACCGCCGCCGTAGGTGGAGCGGGGGGAGGTCATGGCACATAAGTTAAGCCCACGATGTGCTGGTTGGGGAGACCGATAAGAGGGTTGTTTTCCGTGTCGGCAGTGACGCCGGATCCCCAATGCGAGCGAACTCGGCGAAAAAGGGCAGCAAAGCGCGTTCTGATCGTGTAAAGGACGAGTTCCCGGCCGGTTACCGGCGGTCGACCGAGGATCTTTCGGTACGGGTCCTGGGGCATCCGGGCCCCGGGGGAATAGGTTGGGCCGACAACGGATCCGGCCGGATCCGACGGACTGCGTGGGACGCGGCCTGGTGACGACCTTCTGGATGACCATCTGATGGGGGCGGACATGTCAATGCCGAAAGGATCGAACACCGCGGTGCCGACGACCGCGCTGCGCGTGGAACTGGGCTGGCGCTCCGGACCGGGCGTGCCCGACGCGGACGCCTCGGCGCTGTTGCTCGTCGGCGGAAAAGTGCGCTCGGACGCCGACTTCGTCTTCTACAACCAGCCCGCGCACTCGTCCGGAGCGGTCCGGCACGAGGGCAAGCGCGACGCCGGGGGACAGGTGACCGACGCGCTCCTCGTCGACCTCGCGCGCCTGGAGCCCGCCATCGAGACCGTGGTGCTGGTCGCCTCGGCGGACGGCGGCACCTTCGGACAGGTGCCCGGACTGCACATCCGCGTGCTCGACGAGAGGGCGGGCACGGAGGTGGCCCGCTACGACAGCGCGGACGCCGGCGTCGAAACCGCTTTCGTCCTCGGGGAGTTCTACCGACGCCAGGGCGCCTGGAAGTTCCGCGCCGTCGGCCAGGGCTACAGCACCGGGCTCGAAGGCCTCGCCACCGACTACGGCATCACGGTGGACGAGCCCCAGCAGGCGGCGGCACCGACGCCCGCACCCGCCCCGGTCGCCCCGCCCCCCGCTCCCGTCGCTCCCGTCACCCCTCCCGTCACCGTGCCGCCGCCGGTGACGACCGCCCCGCCCCCGCCTCCCGCCCCGCCCGTGGCGGCCCCGGCCCCGGTCCGTCTGACCAAGGTGACGCTCACCAAGGAAGCCCCGGCGGTCTCGCTGACCAAACAGGGCGGCACCTCCGGCGGCATGCGGGTGAACCTCAACTGGGAGGTGCGCAAGCAGTTCAAGGGATGGGGCAGCAAACTGGGCCGGGCCGTCGCCATGCACGCGGACCTCGACCTCGACCTGTGCGCCCTGTTCGAACTCTCCGACGGCAGCAAGGGCGTCGTCCAGTCGCTCGGCAACGCCTTCGGCTCCCTGCACCAGCCGCCCTTCATCCACCTCGACGGCGACGACCGCACCGGTGCCGTCAGCAGCGGCGAGAACCTCACCATCAACCTCGACCACAAGCAGTACTTCCGGCGCATCCTCATCTTCGTCACCATCTACGAGGGCGCCCGCTCCTTCGCCGACCTGCACGCCACGGTCACCCTCCAGCCGCAGCACGGCGCACCCATCGACTTCTCGCTCGACGAGTGCACGGTTCCCTCCACCGTCTGCGCCCTCGCCCTCATCACCAACCAGGGCGGCGACCTCATCGTCCAGCGCGAGGCCCGCTACCTCGTCCCCGAGCGCGGGGTGAGCCCGCAGCGCACCGTCGACTACGCCTACGGGTGGGGCATGAACTGGACGCCCGGCAGGAAATAGCCGTCCGCATATGAGGAAAGGGTTCCGCACACGAGGCAGGTGCCGATGCGGGCCCCTAACCCTCGTCCGGCACCGGTTCGGGGCGGGCGTAGGTGCGGCCCTTCCAGGCCGCGCCCCGCCCCCGGTGGTGCCGCACCGCCGAGTCGACCGTCATCAGCAGGTAGAGGAACGCGGTGAACGGCAGCAGGAGGGCGAGCCCCGGCGGCTGCCCGTAGTGACGGAGTATCGGCACGTACGTCACCGTCATCACCAGCCAGGCGAGCCCGCCGGGCAGCGCCGTCGCCGGGTCCGTCGTCACCAGGCCCGTCACGAGGGCGACCGGCGGGACGAGATAGACCAGGGCCAGGCCGAGGACCGTGCCCGCGAGCAGCAGCGGACTGTGCAGCAGCTGGGCGTAGGCGCTGCGCGCCACCATGTCCCACAGGTCGCGCAGCCGTGGGTAGGGCCGCACGCTCTCCACGCGCTCCGCCAGCCCGAGCCAGATGTGGCCGCCGCTTCCCTTGACCGCTGCGGCCAGCGCCACGTCGTCGATGACGGACTGCCGGATCGCGTCCGGGATCCGCGCCCGCTCGGCGGCCTCGGCGCTCAGCAGCACACAGCCGCCCGCCGCTGCCGCCGTGCGCGAACCCCGTACGGCGATCCGCCGGAACGGATAGAGCTGGGCGAAGAAGTACACGAAGGCCGGTACGACGAGCTTCTCCCACACGCTCTCGGCGCGCAGCCGGGCCATCTGGGAGACCAGGTCGAAACCGCCGGTCCGCGCGGCCGCCACCAGCGCGCGCAGGCTGTCCGGGCGATGCGCGATGTCCGCGTCCGTCAGCAGCAGGAACTCGGGTTCCCGCGCGCGTGCCAGCGTGATGCCGTGGCGTACGGCCCAGAGCTTGCCCGTCCAGCCCGCGGGCGGTTCCCCGGGCGAGGACACGGTCAGCGGCAGGCCCCCGAACCGGCGGGACAGCTCACGGGCCAGCTCGCCGGTACCGTCCGAACTGCCGTCGTCGACCAGGAAGACCTCCGCCCGGCCCGGATAGTCCTGGCCCAGCAGCGACGGCAGGCTCTCGGGCAGGACGGCGGCCTCGTCACGGGCGGGGACGACGACACAGACCCCCGGCCATTCGCCGGGGTCCCGGCGGGGCGGCAGGCGCACATCCGTGCGCCAGAAGAAGCCCTGGCCGAGCAGCAGCCACAGCCAGGCGGCGAGTGATCCGACGGCGGTCCACGCGATGGCGCTCACGTCCGCAGTCTGCCCCACGGCAGCGGCCGTACCGAGGCCATCGTCTATCGTGGCCGGGTGAAGATCGCGCTCATGGACTCCGGTATCGGTCTGCTGCCCGCCGCCGCGGCGGTACGGCGGCTACGGCCCGACGCGGACCTCGTGATCTCCTCGGACCCCGACGGCATGCCCTGGGGACCGCGCACCCCCCAGGACCTGACCGAGCGCGCGCTCGCCGTCGCCGAGGCGGCCGCCGCCCACCGGCCCGACGCGTTGATCGTCGGCTGCAACACCGCCTCCGTGCACGCCCTGCCCGCCCTGCGCGCCCTCCTCGAACCCGGTCTGCCGGTGATCGGCACCGTCCCGGCGATCAAGCCGGCCGCGTCCGGCGGCGGCCCCTTCACCATCTGGGCGACACCCGCCACCACCGGCAGCCCTTACCAGCGCGGCCTCATCGAGGAGTTCGCCGACGGCGTCCCGGTCACCGAGGTGCCCTGCTGGGGACTGGCCGAAGCGGTGGAGCACGCCGACGACGCGGCGATCGACGCCGCGATCGCCGCCGCGGCCGCGCTGACGCCCACCGATGTGACGACCGTGGTCCTGGGCTGCACCCACTACGAGCTGGTCGCCGAACGCATCCGCGCGGCCGTCCAGCAGCCCCGCCTCCCGCCGCTCGTCCTGCACGGCTCCGCCGGCGCCGTGGCCGCGCAGGCGCTGCGCCGCATCGGTGAACTGCCCAAGCCCGAGGCCGACTGGACCGGGTCGACGCTGACCGTCATCCTCAGCGGCCGCGAGGGCTCGCTGCCCGCCCCGGCACTGGCCTACGAGGAGGGGCGAGTCCTCGGGACCGCCGGTGCGACGACGGCCGCCATCGCCGAGCGGTAACGCTCCGCGACCAGGTGCCCGCGCAGCGGAACCTGAGTAGTCTCAAAGCCATGAGGGACCACCCCCACGGCGAGCCGGGCACCCACGCGGGCCCGCACCCCGAGGTATGGACCGGCCGCGCGACCAACCGCGGCCAGTGGCTGTTGGCACTCGGCGGCGCCGCCTGCATGGCACTGGGCATCGAACTCGCGGTCGACTCCGCGTGGGCGTCCGGTGTCGCCCCGCTCGTCATGTCCGTCGTCGGCTGCATCGCGGCCGGGCTGCTCGTCCTCTTCGGCACGCTCGCGTTCGTGCACGTCTCTGTGAAGGTCGACGAGGACTGCCTGGAGGTCCGCTGCGGCCACATCGGTGTGCCGCGCCGTCGCATCCCCCTGTCCCAGGTCGCCGACGCCGCCTTCGCCCCCTGCGTCACGCCCCACCAGTGGGGTGGCTGGGGTTACCGCTGGCGGCCCGAGAAGGGCACCGCCGTCGTCGTACGACGCGGCGAGGCCGTGGTGCTGAGCCTCTGGGACGGTCACACGTTCACGATCACGGTGGACAACGCGGAGACGGCCGTGGACATCATCCGCGCCCGGCTCACCCCCAAGGCATCCGACTCCGCGCACTGACACCCTCTACGTCCGCCGGTCGCGCAGAGTCTGTCGTGCATGGCGTCGCGAGGCAGGCGGCAAGGTGACGACGGCCCCTAGCGGTCGCCGAGGCGGTCGTCGAGGTCCGGCGTCCCCGCCGGCTCCCCGTCCGTCAGAGGCCACGCCGTCGCCATGCCCGCGAGCAGGCCCGCGCCCGCCGTCACCGTGGTGAAGCTCAGCGCGTTCCCCACGGCGGCGATCGCGGCCACCGCGGTCAGGGCAGCGCCCGCGGTGAGCACCACCGGCGTGGGGCGCGGGGTCCGCCACAGGACGTACAGAACCCAGCCGAACACGGCGGCGAGCAGCGCCACACCGACGAGCCCCTGCTCGGCGGCCAGCTGCAAGGGGGCCGAATGGGGCCGGTCGTCGGCCGACAGCGACTCGGCGACCGTCGGGCTGAGCTCCCCGAAGCGGCCCGGTCCCGCGCCGAGCAGCGCGTCGTCGTGGACCAGGACGAGCGCGTCGTGCCACAGCAGGATCCGGTGCGGCGTGAGCTGGCCCTCCAGTGAGTCGGTCAGCCCGGCCGGCAGGGCGTTCTCCGCGACGGCCCAGACCGTCGCCGTCACCAGGGCCGTGGCGAGGGCGAGTCCCACGAGCCCCGGGCCCCGGCGCATCCGGGCCGCCGCGAGCGAACACAGCAGCACCCCGGCGCACGCGGCGAAACCGGTCGTCGAGCCGAGCACCGCCGCGGTCACGGCGATCCCGCAGGCCAGCAGCCGCAGCGACAGCCTCAGGCCGGACGAACGGGCCGCCCAGGCGGCACAGCAGGCGGCACCCGCCGCCAGGACCAGCAGCGCGGCGGTCGCCCCGGTGTGCCCGAGCGGTGAGACCAGCGGCGAGCCCGTCATGGTGTGCGGGTCGGTGACCGCCAGACCGAGGCCGGCCAGCGCGCCCGCGGACGGTGCCACCACCGGCAGCAGGGCCCCGCAGATCCGGCCCGCCGCATAACCGGCCGCCACGGCGAGCACCGCCAGCAGCACACCCTCCGGACGGCCGCCCCGCGCGGCCGCGGTGATCAAGGACCAGGCGGCGCATGCCCCGAGCAGCAGCACACCCGTGACATCGGAGACGTTCCGTCTCTCGTGCGAGGCCGACGCTCCGGCCGCGGACTCCGTCCCCGTGGACTCCAACGTGTCGCCCCCCGACTGTGCCGGGCCTCGACCGCCCGGACCACATCCGGCCGCACGTCAGAGGCTCGCGCACACCGTAACGGGTGATGCGCCGGTTTGTGGACGAGTTATGCAGGAACGATGCGGCTGCGGGCGACAAAAGCCGCACCCGGGACGTGCGGACCGCGCTGTCGGCGCCGGGGTGACGCGCCGTACACTCCCCGAGTGACCGTCACCGCCACTCCCGTAGACGAGCCGGAGCAGCTCGAACCCCAGGCCGCGCCCGTTTCCCGGGTGTCCCGGTGGGTCGGCCGGCTCCTTCCGGCCGTCGTCGCGGCCCTCTCCGGGGTGCTGCTCTACGTCAGCTTCCCGCCCCGCACCCTGTGGTGGCTCGCCCTGCCGGCCTTCGCCGGCTTCGGCTGGGTGCTGCGCGGACGCGGCTGGAAGGCGGGCTTCGGTCTCGGCTACCTGTTCGGTCTCGGATTCCTGCTGCCGCTGCTGGTATGGACCGGCGTGGAGGTCGGCCCCGGTCCGTGGCTCGCGCTCGTCGCCATCGAGGCGGTGTTCGTGGCGCTCGTCGGCGCGGGCGTCGCCGTCGTCTCGAAGCTGCCGGGCCGGCCCGTGTGGGCCGCCGCTCTGTGGATCGCCGGTGAGGCGGCACGCGCGCGTGCCCCGTTCAACGGATTCCCCTGGGGCAAGATCGCTTTCGGCCAGGCGGACGGCGTCTTCCTGCCGCTGGCGGCGCTCGGCGGCACACCCGTCCTGGGCTTCGCGGTCGTCCTGTGCGGGTTCGGTCTCTACGAGGTGGTGCGCCTGGTCGTGGAGAACCGGCGCACCGGCGAGGCCGTACGCCGGGGCACCGCGGCGGTGGCGGCGCTCTCCGTGGCCGTACCCCTGGTGGGCGCCTTCGCCTCCCGCGCCCTGGTGAGCGACGAGGCGGAGGACGGCACCGCGACCGTCGCGGTCATCCAGGGCAACGTCCCGCGTCTGGGGCTCGACTTCAACGCCCAGCGACGGGCCGTGCTCGACTACCACGCCCGGGAGACCGAGCGGCTGGCCGCCGAGGTCAAGGCCGGCAAGGTCGCCCGGCCCGACTTCGTGCTCTGGCCGGAGAACTCCTCCGACATCGACCCCTTCGCCAACGCCGACGCCCGCGCGGTGATCGACGGGGCGGCCACCGCCATCGGCGCCCCGATCTCCGTCGGCGGGGTCGTGGAGCGGGACGGCAAGCTCTACAACGAACAGATCCTGTGGGACCCCGAGAAGGGCCCCGTCGACACCTACGACAAGCGGCAGATCCAGCCGTTCGGCGAGTACCTGCCGCTGCGGTCGCTGGTCGGCGCCATCAACGGCGAGTGGACGTCCATGGTCCGCCAGGACTTCAGCCGGGGCACGAAGCCCGGTGTGTTCTCCATGGACGGCGCCGAGGTCGGTCTCGTGACCTGTTACGAGGCGGCCTTCGACTGGGCCGTGCGCTCCGAGGTCACCGACGGCGCGCAGCTGATCTCGGTGCCGAGCAACAACGCCACGTTCGGTCGCAGCGAGATGACCTACCAGCAGCTCGCCATGTCCCGGGTCCGCGCCGTCGAGCACAGCCGCACCGTCACCGTCCCGGTGACCAGCGGAGTCAGCGCGATCATCATGCCGGACGGGCGGATCACGCAGAGGACGGGCATGTTCGTCCCGGACTCCCTGGTGCAGAAGGTCCCGCTGCGGTCCTCGCAGACGCCCGCCACCCGGGTCGGCATCGCGCCCGAGATGCTCCTGGTGCTGGTCGCGGCGGGTGGACTCGGCTGGGCGATCGGGGCCGGTGTGCGCGGGAGGCGCGCCGGTGGCGTGTAGCCGTACGCCTCGCGTGCGCGTGGTGGACGGGGCGAGGTGAGGGGACGGGCCCGTTAGGGTCGGCTCCATGGCTACCCCTGACTTCATCCGCACACTCCGTGCTTCCGCCGGCAACCAGCTCCTCTGGCTCCCCGGAGTCACCGCCCTCGTCTTCGACGACGAGGGCAGAGTGCTGCTGGGCCGCCGGTCCGACACCGGCAGGTGGGCGCTGATCGGCGGCATCCCGGACCCGGGGGAGCAGCCGGCGGCCTGTGCCGTGCGGGAGGTCCACGAGGAGACGGCGGTGCGGTGCGTGGCCGAACGGGTCGTCCTCGTACAGGCGTTGGAACCGGTGCGGTACGACAACGGGGACGTCTGCCAGTACATGGACATCACGTTCTCCTGCCGTGCCGTGGGCGGGGAGGCGCGGGTCAACGACGACGAGTCCCTGGACGTCGGCTGGTTCTCGCTGGACGCCCTGCCGCCTGATCTGAGCGAGTTCGCGTTGTTCCGCATCAAGCAGGCCATGTCCGACACGGCCACGTGGTTCGACCCCACGGTCTGAGACCGCGCGCGGGACGGCGGGGCCTGGTCCGTGCGCCTGGTGCGCGCGCTCGCCGCGCGGGCGTGCGCGCGGGCACCGGCCCCGACGGCCCCTCCCTTGGTGGCGTTGACGTGGTCGAACGACGCGTCGTCCTACGGTTCCCGGAACGTTCCGGGAAGAGGGGTGGAGCCCTGCGACGAGTCATCCCCCGCGCGTTCCCTACGGCTCCCGACGGGCGCCCCACCGGTCGGCGTCATCGACTTCGGTGATCTGGGCCCCGGTTGGACGGTCGCGGAACTCGCGGTCACCTGCACCTCCGTACTCCACCACCACGGCGCGGGTCCCGCGTCGGTGCTGCCCGCCGTGCGGGCCTTCGACGCGGCGCGGTCGCTCGGGGACGAGGCGGTGGCCGTCCTGTGGCCGCTCGTCTTGCTGCGGTCGGCCGTCATGGTGGTCAGCGGCCAGTACGACACCCTGCTGGACCCGGACAACCGGTACGCCACGGCCGCGCTGGACCGCGAGTGGGCGATGCTCGAGGCCGCCGAGTCGGTACCGGCGCAGGTGATGACGGGCCTGTTCCCGCAGGAGCTCGCCCGCCCTGCGGCCCGGCCCGCGCCCCGGCTCGCAGCCGACGCCCGGCCGCTCGCCGCCCTTGCGTGCGGCAGTGGTCGGCCTGCGGGGCTCCTGGCCGTCGGCCGGCTGCTGCCCGCGCTGCCCGCCGACGTGCACCTCATCGACCTGTCGGTGGGGAGCGACGCCCTGCACACCGGACGCTGGCTGGACCCCGGCATCGAACGCACGTTCGCCGTGGAGGCGTTGGCTGCCAGGCGGACGGCCGTACGCACCCGGCACGGTGAGCTCCGGCTGACACGGGCGTCCGGCTGGTTCATGCCGCGCGGTAAGGTGCGCCTAAGTGGACGGTTGTCCATGAAGGTGAGGGACGGTGAGTCGTGTCGAGAGGCGAGGTGCCGCAGCGGTCGGACGCGCAGCGCAACCGTGAGCGCATTCTGGAGGTGGCCCTCGCCGAGCTGTCGCGCTCCGCCGACGTCCCGCTCAGTGCGATCGCCAAGAAGGCGGGCGTCGGACAGGGCACCCTCTACCGCCACTTCCCCGACCGCGAGGCGCTCGTCCTGGAGATCCACCGCCAAGAGGTGCAGCAACTCGCCGACAGCGCCGCCGACCTGCTGCGGACGCGGGAACCCGACCGGGCCCTGCGGGAGTGGATGGACGGCCTCGCCCGCTACGCCATGGCCAAGGCCGGCCTGGCGGACGCGCTCCGGCGGGCCGCCGCGGTGACGGGCGGTGCGGCGAAACCGGGCTATCCGCTCTTCCTCGCCGCGATCGACCGTCTGTTGGCCGCCAACCACGAGGCCGGTACCATCCGCCCCGGCGTGACCACGGACGACTTCGTCCTCGCCATCGCGGGTGTCTGGCAGATGGACCCCGCGGGCGATTGGCGCCCCCGGGCCGACCGCCTCTTCGACCTGGTCATGCGCGGCCTGCGCACGGGGGCGCCGGGCCGCGTCTGAGAGTTGAGGCCCTGAGTGGTGAGACAGGCCCCGACGGCGCGTTCCGCCCAGCCGAAGGTGGTCACACCGGGGCCGCAGAACCAGGAGTTCGGTGAGGGGCAGGGCGAGATGTGCCTGCTCACCCGGAGAGTGCGTCCAGGAGCAGGTCCGCGCCGAACGGTACGGCCAGGGCCCGGTTCCCCAGGTCGGCGGGGACCTCCGGATGGTCGGGGTTCACCCGTACCAGGCGGGCCCCGGGGGTGTGCCGTACGACGTTCTCCATGGGCCACCGGATCACGCCGGGAGTGTTGAAACCGGCCCCGATCTCCAGCACGAGCAGACGGGCGGTGCCGGGCGCCTCCCCGAGCCAGCGGTTCAGCCGCTCGCCCGCCGGCATGTGGGCGCCGTCGACGAACTCCGGTCCCACGCGCACGTTCGGGAACAGGTCCGCCCCGCAGTTCGGGCAGACGGGCAGGGCGGACGGGTCGGTCACCCGGCCCGTCTCCCGGTCGTAGGAGGTGAGGACGCGGTCGAGGAACGGCCGGGCCGCCCAGGTCTCCTGGACGCACGGCACTGTGCACTGCAGGCGGCCGTAGTCGCCCTGGGGTGTGAAGACCCGGTCCGGGGCGAAGCCGTTGCGGGCGAACAGCGCGTCGACGTTCGAGGTCATCACCCAGTGGTCGCGGTCGCCGACCAGGGAACGCAGCCGCCGGTACAGGGGGTTGGGCTCGGAACCGAAGCGGATGTCGTCGATGTGCACGGCCCAGTAGCCCCACATCATGTCCGCGGGCAGCGGTACGCCCAGCAGATAGCGGGAGCGCAGGCCGAGCCCGTACAGCGCCGGGAGCAGCTCCTTGAGGCGTGCGCTGTCCCCGTAGTCGTAGCCGGCGGCCGCGCTCAGCCCCGCGCCGGCGGCGACCAGGACGCGGTCGGCCTCGTCGAGCCAGGTGCGGAGAGTGTCGGCGGCGGCCGGGAGAGCGGCGGGTGACGTCACGGGGGCGGTGGCGTCGTCCGTGAGGGCGACCGTGGCGCGGTTGGTGAGGGCGACTGTGGTGTCGTTCGTGGCGTCGTTCTGGGCGGTCATCTGGCGGGTCCTTTCGAGCGTCCTCCCAACGTAGGGCGGGGACCGGCCGGGGCCAGGGTCGGTTCGGGACCGCTGATGGTCGGAATCCGACAGCCGCCGCCCCGCCGCCCCGCCGCCCCCCCCCCGGCCCTGCCGCCCCGCCCGGCCCTGCCGGTCTCCTCGGGCCACGTCACTCGTTGTGCAGCACCTGCGCGATCGTCAGCCGGGCCGCACGGCGTGCGGGGACGTACGCGCCCAGGACGGCGATCACGACGCCCGCCAGGGCGAGCGCGGCCAGGGCCGGGGCGTTCCAGACGTCCGTCATGTACGACGGCAGGGTGAGGTCCGCCGCGTCCGCCATACGCGGAACGACCACCTGGTGGCCCGCCATGCCGAGCGGGATGCCCAGGAGCGAGCCGAGGGCGCCGAGCAGCGCCATCGAGGCCACCGTCATCACCGTGACCTGGCGTGGTGTCATGCCGATGGACTTGAGCATGCCGAGGTCGCGTCGGCGGTCGCGGGTGTTGAGGACGACGGTGTTGAAGACACCGAGGGACGCGACGGCGGCGAGCAGGAGGGTGAGCGCGGTGGCGGATCCGATGATGGTCCGAGTGACGGAGTTGGCGCCGGTCGCGGACGGGCTGAGCCCGGGATCGGCCGCCTCGGCGGCACGGGCGTAGGCGCCTGCGTCGGCCCCGCCGCGGAGCTTGACGTGGTAGGCGATGGGTTTCTCCGCCGGGGCCACGGTCCGCATGGTCGCCCAGTCCGCCACGACGACACGCGCGTTGGACTCCATGTACTCGCCGACGACGACCACGTCCGCGCCGCGATCGCCCTTCTCCATCCGGAAACGGTCGCCGACGTCCAGACCGTGACCGCGCAGGAAGGCCGAGCCCGCCACCACCTCACCGGCGCCCCGGAGCCACCGGCCCTCGGTGAGCACGTTGCCCATCAGGGGACGGTCGCCGCGACGGGCTTCCAGCCAGAGCTTCTCCGCGGAACCCGCCAGCCGGACCTCGGTGTCCGCCCGGGCGGTGACCTCACGCGCGTCCGGCAGCGAGCGCAGCAGGGCGTGCAGGGCGAGGTCGTCGTGGACCGGCATGGTCTCCTTGCCGTCGCGGTACTTCCCCACGTAGACCGTGACCTGGTAGGCGTCGCGGCCCGCGTTGCCGAACCGGTCCATCGTCGTGGCCAAGCCGGTCGCGAACGTCACGGTGGTCACGCCGAGGACCACGGCGGCGAGCGTGAGGGCGCTGCGCCCCGGCCGGGCGAACGGCAGCCCCAGCCCGAGGCTCACCGAGCGCGGCAGCCGGCTGCCCGCCAAGCGGCGCTGGACACCGAGCGCCCGGCCGGCGCGCGGCGCGTTGCCCGCGCTGATCGCCCGCGCGGCGGAGAGCCGGTGGGCGCGCACCGAGGGCGCGAGCGCGGCGAGGAGGCATACGGCCGGCATGCCGGCCAGGGCGAGGACGTTCACCCAGGGGGCGAGCGAGACGCTGTCGTGGAACACCCCCGCGTCCGGACCCGTGAACGCGAACTGGAGCAGGGGCCGTGCCGCCAGATTGCCGACTGCGGTCCCGAGGACACAGCCCAGCACCGCCGGGACGGAGATCATCACGAGGTACACGATCACCACCTGCCCCGGGGTGAACCCCAGCGCCTTGAGGATGCCGATGTGCCGGAAACCGGAGATCACCGCGCCGCTGACCACGTTGGCGACGATCAGCACGGCCACCACGACGCCGAGGACTCCGAAGGCCAGCAGATACGGCGCGTACGCCCGCGCCGCACTGCCTATCTGGTCCTTGAGGGTGAGGTACGACCGTGAGCCCGCCAGCGCACCCGTCGGCAACCGATCCGTCACCGCTTTCAGTCGGGCGCTGAGCCGACGGTCCGACGAGGCGTCGTCGAAACGGAACAGCACCTGCGTGACCGTCGGGTGCAGGGCCTCGATCTGCCCCGGGGAGACCCAGGCGTCGGCGGTACGGCTCAGACCGAAGGCGAAGCCGACGATCCTGAGCGTGGGACCGGAAGGCAACCGGAGCTTCATGCCCAGGTCGTCCGCCGTCCAGTCCGACTGCCGGTTGAGGACGACCTCGCCGGGCCCGGTGGCCCAGCGGCCCGCCCACAGGTCCAGCCGGTCCACCGGGCCCCCGGGGCCGGACCGGCCCACGACGGTCAGTTCGCTGCCGAGGCCGTAGCCCATGGCCTCCCGCGGCAGCTCGACCGTGGCCTGGGGGAAGGGGCCCGCGGTCGCCGTGACTCCGGGCCGGCGCGCCGCCCGTCTCAGCTGACCGTCCGAGACCTTCGCGGAATCGAACGCGGCGACCACATGCGGCCCGCGCTGCGTGCCGAAGGCCTTGTCGAACGGGGACGAGGCCGCGTCGACCAGACCGAGCGCCACCACGATCGCCGCCGTCGAGGTCAGCGTGACCAGTCCGATCACCAGCGTCTGCAGCCTGCGTCGCCGTACCGCCGCGCGCGCGGCCCGCCACACGGCCCTCATACGGACGGCTCCAGGGTGTGCTCGCCGCGCACGCGGCCGTCGGCGAACTCGACGAGACGGCTGGCGCAGTGCCGGGCGAGACGCTCGTCGTGCGTCACCAGGATCAGCGTCTGGCCGATCTGGTTGAGGTCGAGCAGGAGGTCCATCACCTGTTCCCCGGCACGGCTGTCCAGCGCGCCGGTCGGCTCGTCGGCCAGCAGCAGGGCCGGCCGGTTCATCAACGCCCGTGCCACGGCCACCCGTTGCCGCTCACCGCCACTGAGCACCGCCGGGTAGGCGTTGCGTCGGTCGGCGATGCCGAGCTCGTCGAACAGCTCCAGCGCGCGGCGACGGGCCTGCCGGGCCGGGGTGCCGGTCAACTGGGCGGCCAGCGCCACGTTGTCGAGCGCGGACAGGTCGTCGATCAGGTTGAAGAACTGGAAGATCATGCCGATGCGGCGCCGCCGGTACAGGGCGAGCCCCTTCTCGGTCAGTTCCCCCACGCTCTCGCCGTGCACCACCACCGTGCCGCCCGTCGGACGGTCCAGGCCCGCGATCATGTTCAGCAGCGTCGACTTGCCGCACCCCGAGGGGCCCATCACCGCGACCGCCTCACCGGCCCGGATCTCCAGCGACACCCCGTCCAGCGCTGTTGTCTCCCCGTACTCCTTGCGCACGCCGTCGAGTCGTACGACGGCCTCCGCGCTGTAGTTCTCGTTCTTCTCGGTGACCATGCACCGGACGCTAGGCGAGTGGCGCCGCCGGGACATCCCTCCCCGGACGGCACCGTGGCCCGCGCCTCATCCCGGAGATGCAGGCGACCGCATCCCGGGGCGGATGCGCGGCGACGGGCCGGTCTGCGAAGGTGAACCCCATGTGGGAGTGGGGGACGAACGGACCGGTGGCCGTGCTGGGGGTGGTGGCGGCGGTCGCGGTCGGTCTGGCGGTGGCTCTGGTGCGCACCCGACGCCGGTGGCAGAAGGCGGTCGGGGAGCGCGGCTGGTTGCTCGAACGGGAGCGGGAGAGCGCCGCGCGGGCCGCTGTCGCGGCGGAACGTGACCGTATCGCCCGGGAGTTGCACGACATCGTCAGCCACAACGTCAGTCTGATGGTGGTTCAGGCGGGCGCGGCCCGCGAGGTGATGGACACCATGCCGGACGAGGCGGCGGCGGCTCTGCTGGCCGTCGAGGACGCGGGGCGCGGCGCGATGACCGACCTACGGCATCTGCTGGGTCTGCTGGCGCCCTCGCAGGACGGCGAGGACCCGGAGGACGGGACGGACGCGCGGGGGGACGCGGTCCGGGGCACGGACGTGGCTGAGGGCGTGGACGCGGTCGGGAGCGGGGTCGACCACGGGGCGAGGGAGGGAACGCGGCGGGTGGCGTGCCTGGAGCGGGCGGAGGGAGTGGGACGGGCGCAGCCGACGGAGCTTGCGCCCCAGCCCGGACTCGACCGGCTGGGTTCGCTCGTCGACCGGATCTCGTTCGCCGGTCTGCCCGTCGAGGTACGGATCTCCGGCGAGCCGCGTCCGTTGCCGCAGGGCATCGACGTGACGGCGTACCGGATCGTCCAGGAGGCGCTCACCAACGCGCTCCGACACGGTGACGGCGGCAAGGCCGAGGTCACCGTGCGCTACGCCGACCGGGCGCTGCGCGTGGAGGTGCTGAACACCGGCCCCAGCGTGCTGACCGGCGGCACCGGCGCCCCACCGCGTCCCGCACGCCCCGCCCCGCGCCATCCGAGCGGTACCGGGCGCGGGCTGCTCGGCCTGCGCGAGCGCGTCGCGGTGTACGGCGGCGACCTGGACGCCCGACGCCGCCTCGGCGGTGGCTACCGGGTCCGCGCCCGCATACCCCTGGACCGGCCATGACACCGGCCATGACACCGGCGGAGAAGCCGGTCGCGAGGCCGGTTGAGAAGTCGACCGGGACGTCGGCCGAGACCGAAGCGGCGGGGCCGCGGGTGCTCGTGGTCGACGACCAGACGCTGATCCGGACCGGGTTCCGGCTGATCCTCACCGCCCGGGGCATCGAGGTGGTGGGCGAGGCCGCCGACGGCGCGGAAGCGGTGGCGATGGCCCGCGAACTGGAACCGGACGTCGTGCTGATGGACATCCGGATGCCGACCATGGACGGCCTGCAGGCCACCCGGCGCATCCTCGCCGCGAACCCGGAGTGCCGGGTGCTCATGCTCACCACCTTCGACCTCGACCGCTACGTCTACGCGGCCCTGTCGATCGGCGCCAGCGGCTTCCTCCTGAAGGACGTCACACCGCGGCATCTCGCGGCGGCCGTACGCCTGGTCGACACCGGTGACGCGCTGCTGGCCCCCTCGATCACCCGACGCCTGGTGGAACGCTTCGCCACGGAAGCCGCCGAGACGCCCGTGGTCCCCGCCGACCTCCAGGTCCTGACCCCGCGCGAACTGGAGGTCCTGACTCTCCTCGGGCGCGGCCTGTCCAACACCGAACTCGCGGCCGAACTCACCCTGAGCGAGGCCACGGTGAAGTCGCACGTGGCCCGTATCTTCGCCAAGCTCCAGCTGCGCGACCGCGCCCAGGCCGTCGTGATCGCCTATGAGAAGGGGCTGGTCAGAGCCAGGGAATCTTGAAGGGTGGAGGGCGCCGCGCCACGGGCCGGGTGATCGCGAACGGGAACGAAGATCTGGTCACAATCGTTCACGAGCCGCACGCCTATCGAAGGAGCACGCCCGTGTCCGCCAGACCGACGGACCCCCCGACCGGATCCACAGAGCCCCGCAGGTGCGGCCGATGAGCGTCGCCGACGCCGTGCTCGGTCTGGTGGCCGTCCTCGTGCTCACCGCCGGAACCGGTTATTTCGTCGCCCAGGAGTTCGCCTACGTCTCCGCCGACCGGCTCGCCCTGGCCCGGGAGGCGGAGGCGGGCGACCGGAGGGCGGCGCGGGCCCTGACGGTGCTGGAGCGGCTGTCGTTCATGCTGTCCGGCGCCCAGCTCGGCATCACCGTCACCGGCCTGATCGTCGGCTTCATCGCCGAACCGTCCGTCTCCGCCCTCCTCGAACCCGCCCTGACCGGCGTCGGTGTCCCGGAGGGCGCGGTCGGCGGGATCTCCCTGGTCCTGGCCTTCGTCGGGGCCACCGTCGTACAGATGGTGTTCGGCGAGTTGGCCCCGAAGAACCTCGCGCTCGCCGTCCCCGAGCGGCTGGCCAAGTCCCTGGCCGCCTCCACGCTCGCCTACCTGAAGATCGTGGGACCCGTCGTGCACATCTTCGACGGCGCCGCGAACAGGCTGCTGCGCCGGGTGGGCGTCGAGCCCGTCGAGGAACTGCATCACGGGGCGACCCTGGAGGAGCTGGGCCACCTCATCGGTGAGTCCCACGAGCAGGGCGAACTGCCCCGGGACACCGCCGAACTCCTCGACCACGCCCTGGAGTTCTCCGACCGGACCCTGGACGAGGTCATGGTGCCGCGCGCGGGTGCCGTCTTCGTCCGCAAGGACGCGTCCGCAGCCGAGGCGGTCGAACTCATCGCGAAACACGGCCACTCGAACTACCCCGTGCTCGGCGACCACCCCGACGACGTCGCCGGAGTGCTGGGCGTCCGCGAGCTGATGCGACTGCCCGGCCGGCCCCTCACCACCACGGCGGGCGCCCTCGCACGTCGCCCGCTGCTGCTGCCGGACACCCTGCCGCTGCCGGACGCCGTGACCCGGATGCGTGAGCGCGACGACGAGTTCGCCGTCGTCCTGGACGAGCACGGCGGAGTCGCCGGCATCGTCACGTACGAGGACATCGCCGAGGAACTCGTGGGCGACATCGCCGACGAGTCCGACACCGTCGTCGAACTCGCCGTCCCCGACGGCACCGGCTGGCTGGTGGACGCCGGCCGTCGCCTCGACGAGGTCGCCGACGCCACCGGTGTCGCACTGCCCGAGGAGGAGGACTACGACACCGTCGCCGGCCTGGTCGTGGACCGCCTCGGCCGTTTCCCGGCCATCGGCGACCGGCTCACCGTCGACCTGCCCGACGGGGGGAGCGCGGTCATCGACGTACGCACCCTCGACCGACACGTACCGGACACGGTCCGTCTGGAACGGCTGCCCGCGCGTGAGCACGAGGAGACCCAGGCATGAGCTTTCCCATGGCGCTCTTCGTCACCGTCCTGCTGCTGATCGGCAGCGGGTTCTTCGTGGCCGCCGAGTTCGCGCTCGTCGCCGCCAAACGGCACCGTGTCGAGCAGGCCGCGGCCTCGGGCCGGCGCGGCGCGCACGCCGCGCTGGCCGGCATGCGGGAGCTGTCCCTGATGCTCGCCGGCGCCCAACTGGGCATCACCATCTGCACCCTGGGCCTGGGCGCCGTGTCCAAGCCCGCCATCTCCCACGAACTCGACCCCCTGCTGCACGACCTGGGACTGCCCAGCGCCGTCAGCTACGGAGTGGCCTTCGTGGTCGCCATGGTCGTCGTGGTCTTCCTGCACATGGTCGTCGGCGAGATGGCACCCAAGTCGTGGGCCATCGCCCACCCCGAGCGGTCCGCGATGCTGCTGTCCCCGGCCTTCCGGGCCGTGGTCCGGGCCGTCCGCCCCCTGATCGGACTGCTCAACCGCGTCAGCAACGCCCTCGTACGACTGTGCCGGGTCACACCGCGCGACGAACTCGCCTCCGTCCACAACCGCGAGCAGCTCACCCACCTCGTCGAGGAGTCGCAGCGCCTCGGCCTGATCAGCGAGGCCGACTCCGAGCTGATCACGCGTTCGCTGACGGAGCCCGAGACGCCGGTGCGCGAACTCGCGGTCCCGGCCGCCGAGATCACCTCGGTGGACGCGGACGCCGACGCCGAGGCCGTCCTCCGCGCCGCCGCCGAGCACGACCGTACCCGGCTCCTGGTCCGCGACCCGGACAGCACTGTCCTCGGCTCCGTCCACGCCCGCGACGCTCTGGTGGCCCGGGCGAGGGGACGCGCGGTCACGGCCCGCGGCCTCGCCCGGCCCGTACCGCGACTGGGCGATGACGCGACCGTGGCCGACGCGATCGACGTCCTGCGCCGCCACCGCGCCACGCTCGCCGTCGTCCACGACGACACGGGGCGCCTCACCGGCCTCGTCAGCCTGGACGACCTACTGGCGCGCTATCTGCAACCGAGGACGGTCTGACGGTTCGAATACCTGAGGGGGTGACGGGCCGCCGGGCGCCGGGACCGCATCGCACCGCGGCCCCGGCGCGCCGAGGTCCCGGTGCGGTGCGGTGGCGCCCGGCCGTGATCGGTTGAGGGTCAGGTGGTGGGGGCCGGGAGCCGCCATGTGGACTGGATCAGGGCGCTTTCGGTGCCTTTCAGGTAGACCGCGGCGGCGAGCCAGGCGCGGGCGTAGCGGTCCGGGTCGGGGTCGGTGACGCGTCCGAAGACGTCGCGGGAGCGGCGGTCCGCCTCCGTGGTGAGCACGGCCGCCAGGTCCGCGCCCGCCCTGAATCCACTGCGCCGCAGTGCCGCGCCCGCTCCGTCCCGGTCGCCGTCGCGGGCCGGCTCGGCGACCGCGCGGCGGCCTCCGGAGACGGCGACCTCGACGAGTCGGCGCAGCCGCCACAGCGGAGCATCGGCGAGCGGGTCGGCCGGAGCCCCGGCGGGGCCGTCGACCGTGGGCAGCGCGTCCTGCGGCGGGAAGTGCGCTCCCCGCAGGCGGTCGTAGCCCAGGTCGGCGTGCCCCTGCCACTCGTCCGGCAGCCGCAGCGTCGCCTCGGTGCCCGGGACCGGGCCGATCGCGAGCGGGCGCAGCGTGGCGGCCCGGTCGGGTTCCAGACGCCCGAGCACCCGTATCCGCAGGCCGGGACGGCCCGCCAGCTGACGGAAGTTCGCGGTGTGCGCGAGATCGGGGTGGCCGTTGGCCGGGGTCAGCCGGACGAGGAGACCGCTGTCGGCCGACTCCCCGGAGCCGGACACCTCGCGGGCGAACAGGTGGTCGCCCGCCGCGCCGACGAGGACCAGGTCACAGCCGATCAGCCGGCGCGCCTCCAGCTCCGCCTGCTCGGGATCGGCACCCGGGCCGCCGGTGAGCCGCTCGGCCACCGCCTCCGCGAGGGGGCGGGCGAACAGGGCGGCGAGCGGGCCCGCCGTCCAGGAGAGACCGGCGAGCGGAGTGGCCCGAACGCCCTTGCCTGAGCCGAGGCGACCCTCCGGCGAGACCGTGGCACCGGAGATCAGCAGTCCGCCCCGGGAGAGCCCGGCGTGGTCGAGGGTCCCGGAGCCGAGGGCGACGCTTGCCTTGGCGGCGCCCCGGGCACGGGCCGGACCGCCCGGCTTCACATCGGCGATCGAGTACCAGCTCCCGTCGTCGGAGACCAGATGAGTGACGACACCGCCGTATCCGGTGGCCGAGATCACCGGTTCCCGGCACACACCGTGCACCCGCAGACCGCCGCCCGGCCGATAGGCGCGCCGCGCCGTGCCGACGAGGGCGGGGTCGGTGTCCGCCGCCGCCAACAGGCCGGTGGTGAGCAGCAGTTCGCGCACGGCCGCGACCAGGTCGGCCAGCCGGTGGCCGTCGCGCCGGGCGCGGGCCCCGCGCAGCCCGCGGACGACCCGCAGGGCCGCAGCCTCGGCGCGGTGCAGCCCGGCGAGGCGCGCGGTGTGCGCGGCCCGCAGCAACTCCGCCTGCGGCACCGCCCCCGCCGCCGGGACCCCGGCGGCGAGCACGGCCGCGGTGGCCGCCCAGAGACCGGCCGCGGCGGCGACCTGGGCGGGCGTGGGGGCCTTGCCGCCGCCCCGGCCGAGGTCGTCGGCCCCGCCGACGGGGCCCACCCCCGCGGTTGTGCCGGTGCCGGTGGTTCCTGTGCTGCCGGTTTCGGTCGGTCTCGTCGTGTCGGCGGGGGCGGTGGGATCGGCCTGCCTCGGGCCTTCGGCCGGGGCGACGGTGGCGGAGGATCCACCCGCTGTGCGAGAGCCGTTGGCTCCGACGGCCGGTCCGGCTGCCGGGGCCCCACCATCGCTTCCGTGGGGGTCGTCCGCCGCCGTGTCGGTCGGCGCGGCCTCCGGCTCGGCTGCGGCCATGTCCTCGGCGTCGGCCACCGGGCAGGCGCTCAGGACGGCGGCACGGTGCAGACAGCGGGGTGCGAGCAGGCAACTGCACACCGCCCGCTCGGCGTCGGTCACCGCGCCCGAAGGGCCGGGCGTCAGTGCGACCTCGGCGTCCTCGCCGCACCGGACGCGCAGGACACCGCCGTCGGCCTCGACGGGCAGGGCCGCGTACGTCTCGACCGCGGCGTCCAGTTTCTTGCGCAACCGGGAGGTCAGGCTCTCCACGGCGGCGGCCACCACCTCGGGTGCCGCCGGGGGCAGTTCGGCGTTCATCGGCTCTCTCCGCGGAGGCGGTCCCCCACCCAGCGGGCGAGGGCGAGGGGACTGAGGGCGGCGACCGGCATGCCGGCCGCGACGAGTTGCTGGGCGACGGGTACCGAGTAGCGCGGGGTGCCCGTGTCGTCCAGGGCGGCACAGCCCATCAGGTGCACACCCGAACTCGCGAGGGCCCGGACCTCGCCCAGGAGGCCGCCCAGCGAGCAGCCCTCCTCGAAGTCGCTGACCACGACCACGAGGGTCCGGCTGGGCACGGTCACCAGGGAACGGGCGTGCGCGAGCCCCGCCGCGATGTGCGTGCCACCGCCGACCCGGACCTCCAGCAGCAGCGACAGCGGGTCGTCCACCCGGTCGGTCAGGTCGATCACCTCGGTCGAGAACGCCAGGAAGTGCGTCGACAGCGTGGGCACGCCGCCCAGTACGGCCGCGGTCAGCGCGGACCAGATGACGGAGGCCTCCATCGACCCGGACACGTCGACGACCAGGATCAGCCGCCAGTCCGCCTCCTTGCGGGAGCGGGTGCTGAACACCGGCCGCTCCGGTACGACCATGGTCCGGCCGTCCGCCGTACGGTGGGTGCTCGCCAGGTTGGCCCGCAGGGTGCGCGGCAGATCGAGCCTGCCACCGGGGCGCCGGGTCGGACGCGGGGTGGCCAGACCGGTGAGCGCGGGGCGCATCCGGGTGGCGAGCTCCTTGGCCAGTTCGTCGACGAGCCGTCGTACCAGCGGGCGCAGCCTGGCCAGTTGCTGTTCGGGCATGCCGCCCGCGAGGTTCAGCACGGAGGTCAGCAGGTCGACCGACGGGCGGACGGCCTTGGGGTCCAACTCGGCCAGTACGTCCGTACGGCCCCGGTCGGCGGCCCGCGCCAGCACCTCCTCACGGACTTCGGCACCGAACAGCGCGTCCAACTCCTCGCCCCACTCCCGGGCCGTGGGGAACGACGCCTCCTGAGAACCGCCTTGACCGGGACCGCCCTGGCCGAAGTCCGAGGAGCCCTCGCCCCGGCCGGTGCCGTACAACTCGTCGAGCGCGTGCGCGTAACGCCGGGCGTTCTGCGGCAGCTTCTCGCTCTCCCGGCCGAGGAGCAGCCGCCAGCGGTCGGTGGGGGAGAGGTGGAGGGGCGCGACGGACGGCTGAGCGGTGGGGTGGGGCGCGTCGGCGGAGGCGGGAGGGTGGGTGGCCTCGGCCGTGACGGTCGCCTGCGGGGCGCCGACGCCCACCGTGCCCTCGGTTGCCACCGCGCCGTCGGTCACGACCGCGGCCTCGGCCGTCACCGCAGCCTCGGCCGTCTCGGCTGTCGCAGCGTTCTCGCCGATGTCGGTCGAAGCCTTCGGCTCGGCGGTGACAGCCGGGGTCCGCGCGGCGGCGGTGTTGTCGGCAGACCTCGCCGGGGTCGTAGCGATCGGCAGCCGGAGGGAGTCGACGGCCATCAGGCCCGCCGTGTCCGCCGCCGTCCACAGCGCGAGGAGTTCCGGTGAGGCGGTGAGGGACAGGTCGAGGCGGTCGCCGAGGCGTTCGGTGACCGTACCGAGCAGACGGTCGCGGCCGGCCGGGGTGAGCGTGTCGAAGCCGCCGCGCAGGGCGGGCAGCCGGTCCAGGAAGCCCTGGTCCGTGAGCGTGTCGATCCGGTCGAGCAGCGGGTCCAACGCGGTCGGCGCGGACTGGAGCAGCGGCGCGGCGCCGCTGAGCAGACCGCTCAGCCGAAGGGCGAGCGCGAGGCGGCCGTCGGGCCCGGTGGCCGTGTCGATCCAGCCTGCCGCACGCGTCCCGACGGTGTCGGCGCCGTCGAGGTCGAGCAGCACCCGCGCGGCGAGGGCGGCCCCTTGGATCAACGGGGAGCCGGAGCGCGCGAGCGTGCCCAGGGCGTCGTCCATACGCAGTCCGAGGCGGTGTTCACCTGCCCGGGACGCGAGCGCGACCAGCGCGGCCGCGTCCTCCGGCTGGTCGCTGCCCGCGAGACCGGGCAGAGCGCGGACCGCCGCCTCCAGGAGGTCGACGGCCAGCTCGGCCGCCGCCGACCTGCCCTCGGGCGTGGTGCCGGGCAGGTGGCCCCGCCGCAGCGCCTCCAACAGGTCGAGCCCTTCCAGCAGTTCGGGCAGGGTGGCCGAGGCCGGGAGCACGACGGCCGCGTCCGCCAGCCGGTCGGCGACCAGCGCGGGCAGGTCGCAGCGGGCCGCAGCCCGGAGCCCGGCGAGGACCAGGGCACCGGTGGGCCCGCCGTCCGCCGACTCCCGGCGGAAGGTCTCCCGCAGGGTGCCCTCGGCGGCCAGGGCCGCCGTCACACCCCGGATCCCGGCCAGGTCGAGCCGGACCGGGACGGCCGGGGTCCACGCCACGCGCCACCGGGTGGTGAGCGCCGTGCCGTCGCCCGTGCCGGTCACCTCCACGGACTCGCCGTAGCCCGCACCGCACACCGCGAGACGCTGGAGCAGGATCTCGCGACGGCCGTCGAGGGCGGAGCGGAGCGGGTCGAGCCGGAGTTCGCGCGAGGCGGGGTCCTCCGGGCCGGGCAGCCGCAGCGCGGCCACCTCCGCCTCCACGGACGGGCCGAGACCGGAACGAGGGGTGCCCGGTGCGATACGGCCCCGATCGGTGCCGACCAGCACCACTTCGAGCGCCCGCGCGAGAGCCCGGCCCCGGCCGAGCGGCTCGCCCTGGCCCATCACCGTCGTCAGCGCCTCCAGGACCTCGCCCCGGCCGGGGGCCGCGAGACCCCGGAGACTGGCCAGGTCGCCCGCCACCCGCAGGGTCTCGGTCGCCTCGCCCGTGCCCGCGGTGTGCCCGGCAGCGCGCAGCTCCCGGCACACATCGGTGATGGCCCGCGCGGCGGCGCCGTACAGCAGCTCGGGGTCGCCCCCGGCCGTGAACACCGCCTGCTGCCAGCGCGGGTCACGGATGCCCGCCGGATACCCGGAGCGGGAGTCCAGCAGGTCGAAGGCGTACGGGACGAGCGAGGTGACGACCGGCGGGTGCTCCCCGACGAGGCCCGCTCCCCGGGCCCCGGCCGTGATGCCGTCCGCCCTCGCGGCCGACACCGCACCACCCGTGCCGGCCGTCTCCTCGTCGGCGGGTGCGTCCCCTTCGTCCTGCGCGCCGGCCGGGTCGGCGTCCACGTCGGCCGCGTCCGTCAGCGCCGGGGCGTGGAAGGCGCCGATCACGGCCGCCACCCTGCGCCCACCCGCCGCCGCGCGGGCGATCGTGTCGCGCATGTGCGCCTCACGGGCCAGGTCCACCGACGGCACGCCGCCCGCGGTCTCGGCGTCACTGCGCAACGCCCACCCCACGCCGAGAGCCGCCCGGCGGATCGCCTCGGGCGTACAACCGGGAGCGAGCACCTCCACACACCGGTCCCACAGATCGTCACCGTCACGACCGGTTCCGGCGGCGGTGAGCGCCGCGGCGAAGGCGGTGGGCGAGACGAGGGACGCCCTCGGCCCGTCCGTATCCGTCGCCGGTCGGCCCGTGCCCGTCGTCGGACTGCCGGTGTCCGTGGTCGCACGGCCGGTGTCCGCGACGGGCTCTCCCGTGTCCGTCGCCGGTCGGCGCGTGTCAGGGAGGAGCTCCTCCGTCACCGTCCCCGGTCGGTCCGTGTCCGTCCCCCGTCGGTCCGTGCTCCACGCCGGATGGGACATCGGCAGGTCGCAGCACACCACTTCCTTGCCCCGCTCCCGGGCCCAGCGGAGGGCGGCGAGTTCGGGGGAGAAGTCGGCGAACGGGTAGAAGCCGAGGCGGCCGCCCTCGCTCGCCCCGGCCAGAGCGACCGGCGCGAGGGTGCCCGGCGCGGCGAGGTGGGGCAGCCAGTGCTGGAAGTCGGCCGGCAGCTCCACGCAGACGACATCCGCGCCGGACGCGTCCAGCAGAGCGGGCACGACCGCGGCGAGGGCCGGGCTATGGTGCCGTACCCCCAGCAGGTACGGCGCCGACGAGTCGGCGAGGACCGTGACGGCGGCCCTCGGGTCCTGAGTGGTCGTCACCGAAGGTTCTCCCGCAGGTCCCAGAGGCGGCGCCACGTCGCCGAGCCGTCCTCGGCGCGACGGCGCACCGGGCCGTCCCAGTAGCCGAGCAGCCGGGCGTGGTCGGCCGGGTCGTCCTTGCGGACCACGCCCAGCAGGTGCCCGGGGACGAGGTCGAGCGCGTCCCCGCCGGGCAGGTACGCGGCGGCCACCCCGAGCGAGGCCGCGACCGACACGGCCTCGGCGGTGGACATCACCGTGCCCGGACGCTCCACGTCCCAGCCCTCGGCGGAGCGCCCCGCACGCAGATCGCGGAAGACGGTGACCAGCACGTCGAGCACCGCGTCGTCCACGCCGAAGGCCGCGCCCGCCCGCTGCACCGCCGCCTCCGCCTGCCGCCGGACCAGGGCCGTCTCGGCGTCGACGTCGGCGATGGGGTGCACGGTCTCGAAGTTGAAGCGGCGCTTGAGGGCGGCCGACATCTCCGAGACACCCCGGTCGCGCAGGTTGGCCGTTGCGATGACCGTGAACCCGGGCGCGGCCGCGACCTGGGCGTCGTCCGTGCCGGACAGCTCGGGCACGCTCACCCGGCGGTCGGACAGGATCGACACCAGGGCGTCCTGCACCTCCGGCAGACAGCGGGTGATCTCCTCGACCCGCGCCACCCGGCCGGAGCGCATCGCGCCGAGCACCGGCGAGTCGACCAGCGCCTGCGGGGTGGGACCCTGGGCGAGCAGCAGGGCGTAGTTCCAGCCGTAGCGGAAGGCGTCCTCGGTGGTGCCGGCGGTGCCCTGCACGGTGAGCGCGCTGGTGCCGCACACGGCGGCCGACAGCAGCTCGGAGAGCATCGACTTGGCCGTGCCGGGCTCGCCGACGAGCAGCAGGCCGCGCTCACCGGCGAGGGTGACCACGCACCGTTCGACCAGGGCGCGTTCGCCGACGAACTTGGGTGCGATCACCAGCTTGTCCGGCAGCGTCTCGTGCGGCTTGGCCAGCTTCAGGGCCTCGCCGCCGCTGCCGCAGACGAAGGTGACGACGGAGCGCGGGGTCAGGCGCCAGCCGGGCGGCCGCGGACCCTCGTCGTGGGCGGCGAGGAAGTCGAGTTCGGTGGCGTGGCGCTCCTCGGCGGGCAGGATCTGCCGGGCCGGAAGGGCCGTCGCCGTGTCGGTCGGGGTCATGAACGTCCTTGCTCAGTAGGTAAGTAGTTAAGTAGGCAAGTAGGTAACGCTGTAGGTCGGTACGTGTGCGGAAAGGTGCGAGGCGAGGTCAGGCCTGGGCGCCCGGTGGCCGGGCGCCCAGATCCCGATCAGCGGCGGCGCCCCCGACGCACCTTCAGCTCCTCGAACCGGGGCGCGTCGCCGTCCTGGATCCGCTGCCAGGCCCTGCGGTACAGCTCGGCGGCCGGTTCGGACGGCACGATCACGCCGAACGTGGCGTCCTCGTCGGTCATCAGACCGTCGAACAGCGGCAGCTTCCACCGCTCCAGCGGCAGCCGCGGCGCCTTCGGGTCGATCCAGCCGCCGGGCAGGAAGAGCGAACGCCCGGCCCTGGCGCGGCTGGCCTCCACCACCAGCTCGCCCCCGGCCAGTTCGGCACGGGCCGCCTTGAGCCGAGCCGGCTTCCACCCCGTCCAGCGGGCCGTCATACGGTCCGTCGGGTCGGGCATGGCGAGCAGCATCAGATACAGCGTGGCCGCGTCCTCGCCGATGCCGTACTCCTTCGCCACCTCGGTCACCAGCTCGGGCACCGAACGGCTCGGGTCCTGCGGCCACCAGGTGCCGTCCTTGCCGCGCTCGCCCGCCACCGGGTCGCCCGGGTCGGCCAGCAGGGCGGCGTACGGGGCGCAACGGGCCAGCCGCAGCGCCACCTCGACGGCGTAGGGCCGCTGGTTGTCGATGCGCAGCGCGGGCAGGTACGGGTCCTCGCCCGCCTCGTCGAGCAGCGCGACCCGGATGCCCGGCGCCGGCTGGTCGTCGTGGGTGGCCAGGATCACGGCGCCGTACCGCTCGAAGCCCTCGCCGACCTCGGTCGGGGTGCCCGCGGTCTTCCGGAACTGGGGGAGGCCGATGTACCGCCCGACGTCCAGCACGAGCCCGGGGTGCGCGAGCCGCTCGCGTACGGCGGTGAGCGCGGTGGGCAGCGCGGCCCGCAGCGGGTCGCCGGCGGGCAGCCGGTGGGCGAGCCAGGCGGCGAGGCCCACCGAGCCGACGAGGGTGTCGGCGGTGAACCCGACCGCGTCGTCGTCGACGGGCCGGACCCGGTCGCCCCTGACCGCCCATTCCAGGTCCCGGGTGAGGCGGGGTTCACCTGCCGGGTGGAGCAGTGCGGGCAGGGCGCTGCGGAGCTCCCACCGGGAGTGCTTGACCGCGCGGGTCGCGTCGGCGAGCAGATCCTCGGGGATCGCGATCCTCCTGCCGACCCTGCTGTTCCAGACCTCGGCCGCGGCGGCCACATCGGGCCCCTCGGTCCACAGCCGGGCGGGGTCGGCGGGCAGCAGCGCGGCCACCACGGCGTTGCGGATCTCGCCGTCGACGCCGCGCAGTTCGTCCTTGGCGACGGCCGCGGGAGCCTGCTTCACACCGATGGCGTTGCGTGCCTCCGTGGACAGGAACACCCGCTGGTAGACGTCGACCTGGGGAAGTCCGGCGACGATCAGCCGGGCCATCGTCTCGGTGACACCGGTGCGGCGCGCGAACTCCTCGGCGGCCTCCGGGAACCAGGGAGCCGGGCCACGCTCGGCCAGTTCCGCGAGGAACGCGCCGAGCCGGGCCGCATGCGCTTCCCCGGCCAGTCGGCAGGACTCGCGGAGGGTGTACGGCTCCGGGATCTCGAAGCGCCCCGTCGGGTCGTGGAAGAACCCGGTGAAGACGGCGCCGTCGTCGTCGAGGGAGAGGCGTCCCACGACGGCGAGGAAGGCGTCGTCGCCCAGCGGCAGCAGACCGTTCCACGAGCCGGAGCGCCAGTCGCCCGACGCGGTGCGCAGTTGATCGGCCTTCAGGCCCAGTATCACCGCGCGCCACCGCTCGGAGGCGGCACCGATACCCAGCCCCAGCGTCGCGAACCGGTCGAGCAGGGCGCGCAGCGCCTCCCGGTGCTCTTCCGGGGTGGTGAGGGCCAGGGCCCGGAAGACGATGGCGCTCGTGCGGTCGGCCAGCGACCACAGATCCGGCTGTCCGCTCGGCAGTTCGGTCCCGTCGAGGTGGAGGCGGACCGCCGCTCCCTTCGGTGCGGTGGTGGCGGGGCGGAGTCCGGCGGCCCTGCTCATCACCCGCAGCGAACGGAAGACGGTGTCGGCCTCCTCGTCGCGGTTCCACCAGTGGTGGGGCGGCTCGCCGAGGCCGCTCAGGGCGCTCTGGAGGACGGTGTCGGCGGGGCCCGCGGGCCCCTCCAGTTCGTCCACTCCCTCGTCCAGCGCCCGGGTGAGCCGGGCCGCCGCCGCGTCGAGGACGGCCTGCTGCCCGGCGGCGTGGCGGACGACTCCGGCGATGCCCGCCACGAGGGCCTCATGGGTGACCGGCAGCAGCGCGCGGATCGCGTCGGGCAGGGCGTCCTTGTCCTCCTGCGCGGCGGCGGCCAGCAGGGCCGTCGACGTGGCCGCGTCGATGCGGCGCAGCGCCGCGGAGCCCTCCGGGTCGCGGGGCGTCATGCACTCCCAGAACTGCACCGGGGGCAGCAACAGCGTGCCCTCGCCGAAGACGCCCGGGGTGCGGTCCGTCTTCGCGACGGAGGTGACGACGCCGTCGGTGTCGACGATCTCCAGCTGCCAGCCGTTGCGGACGATCGCACGGGCCCGGTCGTCGCCCGGGAACACGACCAGCGCGGACGGCCGGCCCTTCCCGGCGGGCAGGGTGACGGTGTGCCCGGCCAGGTCCTGTGTGCGGTAGGCGCCGTCGGGCAGCCGGACCGTGCGCAGGCCGACCACGCCGTCGACGGGTGCGCAGGCCGGCGCGTGGCCGACGGTCGGAGACGGGCCGAGCCAGCCGCTGTCGTACACGCTGCCCTCGGGGGCGTCGCGCAGCGCGTCGGCGAGGAAGGCGGGCATGCTCATCCGCCCGCGCCTGTGCGTCGCCGGGTCGTACTCGTAGAACCCGTGCGTCTCCCGCTCGCCCTCCGCGTGCCAGACCCAGTACGAGGCGCCGTCGAACATCAGCCACCGCTCGTCGGGGATCGTGGTGTCCCCGGCGTGCAGCACCCCCGCGCCGGTGGCCCGGCCGCCGCCCGGCAGGGGCAGGGTGAGCTTCAGGTCGGCCTTGTACCAGTCCATCTCGGTGCTCCGGGTGCCGCCCGGGCCCTCCATGGGCTGGGGGCTGTCGGCCCGGGTGTGCCAGTAGCCGCGCAGGCCGTTGTCGCGGGACCGCCAGTAGACGAGCAGCTCGCCGTCCACGTGGTGGAAGCCCGGATCGCCCCACCTGTCGCCCGCGGAGACCCGCAGATCGTGGGTGAGGAGCGTGCCCTCCGCGCCGATCACCCGGGCCTGGGCGGCGCCCGCCACGACGAGGTGCGGCCAGGCGTCGGCGACGACGATGTCCTCGACGTCGTCCTTCGGGACCAGCGTGGCCGTGGCGTCCTCCCAGGCGGGCCAGCCCAGTTCGTCGAAGAGCCCGGCACGCAGCGTGCGCGACAGCACCGGTGCCAGGTCGGCGGAGACGGCGCCGCGCACCTCGTCCTCGGCGAGCGCCAGCGCCTCGGCGGGCAGCCACTTCAGCCGGGTGAGCGCGTCGGGCAGCTGGGGCAGACCCACGGCGGCGAACCGCCGGACGACCCCGCGCACCCACTCGGCCAGCAGCGGCCGCCCGCCCGGCGACGCGGCCAGCACCCGGATCGCGCGCCGCCCCTGGTCGTCGTCGCCGAACCGGTCCGCGCCCCGCCGGAAAGCCTGGTGGAAGCGGGAGTCGCCGGCCAGCGACATCAGCTCGCGGTGTCCCTCACCCGGGGCCCACTGCTCCAGCGGCAACGCCGAGTCCTTCGGCGGGGCGGCCACGGGCACGTCCAGGGAGAGCAGCAGATCCATCAGGTCGATGTCGTGCGTGACCCGCAACTCGCGTCCGGCGGTGGTCAGTTCGGCGCGCAGCCGGTCCGCCGTCCGCTCGACGAGCGGATACAGCTCGGGCATCCGGGTGGAGCCGCGCCAGGACCGCGCCCGCTCACGGTAGGTCAGGAACCGCTCCAGCCAGCCCGCCGTGCCGTCGTGCGGACGCTGCTCCTCGGGCAGGGAGCCGTCCCACAGCCCGGCCGTGGCGCCGGAGGCCTCCAGCATGTCCAGCCACATCGCGGGCATGTCGTCGTCGTGCGACGCGGGGAGCGTGTCCAGCAGGGTGCCCCGTACCTCGGGCTCGCGCTCCGCCAGCGCCACCAGCGCCGTACGGTGCCCCTTCCACCAGCCCGCCGCCGCGCGCAGAGTGGACGGCAGGACCAGCAGTTCGGCCAGGTACTCCTGTTCGGTCTCGTCCGCGTCCCGTCCGGCGGCCCGCGCCAGCCGGCGCAGGTCGTTCGCCATCTGCGCCGAGGGCGGCAGACCGCCGGCCGTACGGCGCAGGCACAGCTTGGTGAAGCGCCGCAGCGCCTCCTCGGCCGGGACCCGCGCGGCCAGCTCCTTCGCGTACGCCGACAGCACCTTCACCGGGAGCGCGCCGGCCAGCGCGAACTCCAGGAACACGGCGTCGAGCCGCTCCTCCTCCACGACGAGCCCGTGTTCCGCCTCTGCCTTGCGGGCGCGGGTGAACAACTGGGCCGCGTACGTGGCGTTCTCCTCGGCGAGGAACACCCGTCCGGCCTGCTCGAAGAAGGTCGGCAGGAAGTGCGGCACCGACGCCGCCAGCCGCTCGCCGAGCTCCAGATAGGCGTCCATGGCCGCCTTCGGCTTGGTCTTCGCCTGCCGGGCCGCCTTCTCCAGGTCCGGCACGATGCCCAGCGCGTGGTGCCCGTCCGCCGGGTGGTGCACCAGCACCCACTCGGGGAAGCCCAGCGACTGCCGCAGCCCCAGCCCGACGACCGCCGGCTCCGCGTCCGGCTCCAGGCCCAGGAACCCGGCGGCCAGATCCTCCGCCGCGCCCAGCTCCCCGGCGACCAGCCGCACCACCACCCGGTCGTCCAGGCCCGGATGACGGTACGCCCGTGCCGTCAGCGGCACCGCCCGCTCCCCGGCCCCCTCGGTGTCCGGCGGCAGCACCCCGCCCGCGGCCAGCACATCCTCGTACGACACCTCTGTCCCCCCGCTCATGCGTCCTTGCCCTCCTCGATCACGCGCCCGGCGTACAGCGCCGCGGCCATCCGCATCCCCTCCGACCACGCCACCGGGCCCACCTCGCCGAGCGGCAGGGCGTGGCCGTCCTGGTCCTGCCAGGTGAGGCTGCCGGTCTCCACCTCGTCGTCCCAGTACGGCTCCCCGATCCACACGGAGGCCTCGACGGTGCGCTCGCCGTCCCGGACCCGGGCGGTGGCGTACCCGCCGGAGACGCGGTACCCCAGGGACGTGGCCCGCGCGGCGAGCGCGAACCGGGAGCGGTACTGGCCGCCGGTGAACTCCCGCACCTGGGTGGCCTTGGCGGCCAGGTCGTCCGGGCGCCGCCAGGTGGCCCGGTGTATCTGCTCGACGCGCTGGACGATGCCGAGCTCCGCCGCGAACTCCCGGATGTCGTCGAGGTCCGGCAGCAGCACCGGGTGCGGCAGGGTCACCGTGCGCGGGGAGAGGCGGACCGTCTCACCGTCCAGGTTCACCACGCGCAGTTCGCCGGAGTCGGTGGCGCCCCGCAGGAAGCCCACCTCGTCCGGGTCGTCACCGACCACCGCGAGGTCGCGCAGGGCGGCCTGCCACGCCTCGTCCGGCCACACCCGGGCCAGCAGGCCGGTGGGCACGGGCAGTGACGACACCATCCAGGCGTCCACCTGTTCGACGCACGCCGTCGCGTGCCGATCCAGCCATTCGGCGAACCGGCGCAGCCGGTCCACCTCGGGATGGTCCTTCAGCGCCTTCGGCAGCGACTTCAACTGCCGTCCCGCCGCGCGGCCCGAGGTGGCTCGTGCGGCCACCCGCCCCTCCACAAGAGCGACTTCGTACCCGTCGCCCGCCGACAGCCATCCCACGAACCCCAGCCCCTAGCATCAATTGCACAAGAAGAAAGCACAGTTCAGCCGGGGAATCCCGGCCCACGTGCGACCATGTGCGGAACGCTAGCGGCAGCCACTGACAATCGGTCCGGCGCCTCCCCACGAGGCCCCCTGCGGCCCGTCGGAAGCCCCGACGGCGAAAGCGGCACGCGAGAGGATCCCCCCGGCGTCCGGCAAGCCAATCGAAGCCGACAGGGCAGACGCATCCGTAGACCTACGTAACCGGAGTACGTATTACCGGCCAGTCGCCGTAGGCGGCACCGCGCGTCCGACGTCTGTCCGTCGCGTTCACCCTCCGCAGTGACACGTGCCCCGGCCGACGGCCGTGCTGGGGGGCGCAGATCGTCCGACGAGCCAGGCGATGCCCCGACTCGTCAACGGGGCGGCGGTTTCCACAGATGACAGACAGGGGCCGAAAACCGGCGGATGGCCGAGATCGCGCGCACCGCGCGGTGGCGGGAGGGCGGCGCCCGGCGTGCGATACGCGCCAATGCCGTCCGGATGCCGTCCCGCCCGCAGCACGGCCACAACGGGTGGCACCTGCCCCGCCCGTACCGCCTGTCACACCACGGTTACCGTGCGCTGATGCGGACTCTCCGGGCGGTCGACACGGCTCCGCCGCATCGTCTTCACCCGGCGCGCACTTCCGGCCGGGCCGCGGCCGGCCGCAGCCCGTCGGGGCAGACGGTGCGCCCGCCGGATGCCTAGCCTCCCGGCCCATGCGATCACCACTGATGAGACGCTTCGGCCTCGGTGCCGTACTCGCCCTCGCCCTGACCGTGTTCGGCATGGCCCCCGGCGCGAGCGCGGCCGCCCCGGCCCCCGCGGAGCTGACGTTCGCCACCGACAGCGCCACCACCACGCCCGGCGGCACGGTCAACCTGTCGATGACGATCACGAACAACCACACCTACGACGTCTGGTTCATCTACCAGACCATCGAGCCCACCTGGCTGACCAACCAGCGCCCCGACCTGAAGTACTCCTTCACCGGCTGCAGCCTCGCCACGGCCGCGGGTGCCACCCCCTGCGCCGGGACCGGTCCCGCCAACCTCGGTACCAACTACGGCGCCACCATCCCGCCCGGCCAGAGCCGCACCGTCACGCTGACACTCCAGGTCGCCGGTGACTCCGGCTGCAACGGGAACATCGGCTTCTACTCGTACTACTACGCCGAGTTCAGCGACCGGACCAACGTCAGCGGCGGTCCGGTGTTCACGCCCGAGACCCGGGTGCTCTGCGCCTGACGGCCCGTCGACGAGGTGGCCGGTCGTGACGGGAGTGACCTGAAATGATCTGCGATCAGGCTTCCGTCATGGTCTGGACCACTGGTGAGCGATCCGGCGGACCCCGGCGGTCCGCCGACCCGCCCCGCAGGGCCCGGACCAGCGCGCCGGGCCCTCGCGGTCGTCGTGCGTCCCGTTCGGGGCGGATGAGAAAACGTTCAATTCGGTTGCAGGTGCGCCCACTTGGACACCTGCGCTTTTCCGTCATGTTTCGCAGCATGACCACGAAAGACGCACACAGACACCACTATGTGACGCGACGGATGCGTCGACGACCGGGTTCAGAGGGGGACGCCGGCGTCACGCAAGGGGGTGCGTCCGCTCCAGGAGAGGCGTGCTCACCCCTGCCCGGGGAGGGGACTTCACCGCATGAAGCGGACTTCACGCACCACCGTGCTCACGGTGGGCGCGCTCATCGCCGCGCTCGGCCTGCCCGCCGGTCCGGCCCACGCCGACGACCCCGCACCCCGCATCGATCTGCGGGTCCTGGTGGTCAGCGACGGTGGCCCGTCCACCGACGCGATAGCCGCCGAACTCACCACCGCGGGCACGCCGTACACCGAGATCGACCTGACGAGTTCCGACCGGCCCGTGATCGACGCCGGCTTCCTCGCGGACACCCTCGACGGCCGCCCGCGTGCCAAGTACCAGGCGGTCGTGCTGCCCAACGACAATCCGTTCCCGGCCGGCTCCACCGAGATGACGGCGCTCGCGGAGTACGAGCGCACGTACGCGATCCCCCAGGTCGACGCGTACACCTACGCGCGTCCAGAAGCCGGTTTGCAGTACCCGGTGTACGGCGGCTACTCCGGCGGCCTCGACGGCGCCGAGGCCCAGGTGACCGACGCCGGGAAAGCGGGACCCTTCGGCTACCTCGACGGCGCGGTGCCCTTCGAGGACAACGACCCCGCCGTCGGCGAGAGTTACGGCTATCTGTCGAGACCGGTGGCGGGCGCCGACTTCACGTCCTACGTCGACGCGCCGATCCCCGGCCAGTCCACGCGCGGCAGCCTGGTGGGCGAGTACCGCCACGACGGGCGGCGCGAACTCGTCGTCACCTTCGTGTACAACCAGTACCAGCAGCAGTTCCGGCTGCTCGCCCGCGGCATCGTCGAGTGGATGACCGGCGGGGTGCACCTGGGCGCCACGCGGAACTACTTCGCCGTGCACGTGGACGACGTGTTCGCCGCCGACGACCGCTGGAACACCGAACTCAACTGCACCCCCGGCGACGTCGACTGCGCCGACCCGAACGTCGAGCCCGACCCCATCCGCATGACCCCGGACGACGTCGACCACGCCACCGCCTGGCAGACCGCCAAGGGCTTCACCCTCGACCTCGCCTACAACGGCGCCGGCAGCGTCGACCACCGCGAGGACAACAACGGCGACGACGCCCTCACCGACCGGTTCGTCGCGGAGCGCAACCGCTTCCGCTGGATCAACCACACCTACTCGCACCCCTTCCTCGGCTGCGTCCAGGACACCAGCGTGGTCCCCTGGCGATGCGCGACCGAAGCCGACGGCTCCACCCGGTGGGTGAGCCGCAACGACATCTCCGACGAGATCGCCACCAACCGCGTCTGGGGCGAGACGGCCGGACTCCCCCTGGAGGACGGCGAGTTGGTCACCGGCGAACACTCCGGCATGAAAGTGCTGCCGCAACAGCCCGCGGACAACCCCAACCTGGCGCTCGCCCTCGACGACAACGACATCACCTGGCTCGGCTCCGACAACTCCCGCGAGCCCGTCCAGCGGCAGGTCGGTTCCGCCACGACCGTGCCCCGCCACCCGATGAACGTCTTCTACAACGCCGGCCGCGCGGCCGAACAGGTCGACGAGTACAACTGGATCTACACCAGCCGCGCCCAGGGCGGCAGCGGCATCTGCGAGGACAACCCCGCCACCACCACCTGCCTCACCGCACCGCTGGACCCGGCCACCGGGTACGAAGAGGTCGTCGTGCCGCTGGAGAAGCGGATCGCCCTCGGCCACGTCCTCGCCGGCGACCCCAAGCCGCACTTCATCCACCAGTCGAACCTCGCCGAGGACCGCATCGCCTACCCGGTGCTCAATGGCGTCCTCGACGGCTACGCGGCCCTGTTCGCCGAGGACACCCCCGTGGTCAACCTGCGGATGAAGGACATCGGCGCCGAACTCCGCCGCAGGGCCGCCTGGCAGGCCGCGCTGCAGGCCGGTGACGTCACCGCCCACCGCATCGGCGACACCGTCACCGTCGAGGCACCGGACGGCCTGGCGGTCACCGTCACCGCGCCCACCGGCACCACCCTCGCCGGTTCCGCCTTCGGCGACGCCTACGCGGGCGCCGTCTCCGGCTGGACCCCCTCCACGGGCGCCCCCCTCTCCCTCGGCCTGCCCGCCTCCGCCGGCCCCTCGGCCGCCGACGCCACCGGGCCCGTCGAGACCACGGGCCCCGCACCGGACACCCGAGTTCCCGCGGGCGTGAGCAAGAGAGTGCCGTACACCGCGGACTCCGTCACCTCGGACTCCACCACCGCGGGCGACTGACTCGCGGCACCCGCCCATCGAGCCGTCCCGGCCGCACCACCCCGGGCGGGACCGGCAGGAAACACCCCACACCACGGCCGTGGAGCACACCGATGCCCGTTCCGCACGACGCGCGCCGACTCGGCGCGGCGCGCGTCACCCTCCTCACCGAAGGCACCTATCCCCACAGTCACGGCGGCGTCAGCGTCTGGTGCGACCAACTCGTCCAGGGCATGCCGGACCTCGACTTCGACGTCATCGCCGTCACCGGCACCGGACGCGAACCCCTCGTCTGGGACCTGCCCGCACACGTCGTCCGTGTGCTGTCGGTCCCCATGTGGGGCGACCCGCCCGAGGGCCGCGCGCCCCGGGGCCGTGCCCGTCACCGGCTCGTCGGCGCCTACGAGCGGTTCCTCACCGCCCTGCTCGACCCGGGGGCCGAGGACGGCTTCGCGCCCGCCCTGTACGAGCTGGCCCGGGCAGCCGGGGACGGCACGCTCAGCCCCTTCCTGCGCTCGGACCGGGCCATCGCCCAGCTGACCGCCGTCTGGAACCGCCCCGGCCTCGCCGTCCGCGAGGCCCGCCCCACGCTGCACGACGCGCTCACCGCGACCTCCCTGCTCGAACACGCCCTGCGCCCGCTCGCCGCACCGGCTCCCGAGACCGGCGTCGCGCACGCCGTCAGCGGTGGTGTCGCCGTCCTGCCGGGCCTCACCGCCCTCGAACGGCACGGCGTCCCCCTGCTGCTGACCGAACACGGCGTCTATCTGCGCGAGCGCTACCTCGGCTACCGCACCGCCCCCTACCGCTGGCCCGTGAAGGCGGTCGTCCTCGGCTTCTTCCGCCTCCTCGCCGAGGAGACCTACCGGCGGGCCGCCCTGATCACCCCGGGCAACCGCTACAACCGGCTCTGGGAGGAACAGGGCGGCGCCGACCCCGAGTCGATCCGTACCGTCTACAACGGCGTCGACCCCGCCGCGTTCCCGCCCGCCGGGCCCGAACCGGGGACGCCCACCCTCAGCTGGGCGGGCCGCGTCGACCCCATCAAGGACCTGGAGACCCTCATCCGGGCGTTCGCCCTCGTCAGGGCGGAACTCCCGGGCGCGCGACTGCGGTTGTTCGGCGGGACACCACGCGGCGGCGAGGCCTACCGGGAGCGCTGCGAGGCCCTCGCCGCCGAACTGGGCCACGGCGACGCCGTCACCTTCGAGGGCCGCGTCGACGACATCAAGGACGCCTACGCCGCCGGCAACGTCGTCATGCTCTCCAGCATCAGCGAAGGCTTCCCCTTCACCCTCATCGAGGCCATGTCCTGCGGTCGGGCCACCGTCTCCACCGACGTGGGCGGTGTACGCGAGGCCGTCGGCGACAGCGGGCTCGTGGTGCCGCCGCGCGACCCGGAGGCGATGGCGAAGGCCGCGCTGGAGCTGCTGGGCGACCCGGCGCGCCGCCGGGCCATGGGGGAGGCGGCCCGGCTCCGGGTGATCGAGCAGTTCACCCTCCGCCGGACCATCGACACCTTCCGCTCCATCTACCTCGAACTGCCCACCCTGGAAAGGCGATCGGCGACCGTCGACATCCCGGCGCCGACGCCCGCCCCGATCAGCACGGTGGCCGGATGAGCGGCCCCCTGTCACTCGAACCCGGCGGCGTCGAACAGGACACCCTCGCCATCAGGCTGGCCGACCGGCGCCGCCCGCGCCGCCGCCCCAGCTGGGCCCTCGGCGACGACACCACCCTCACCATCCGGCTCCCGCACCAGGGCCCGGACGAGGACGCGGTCAACGCACTCGCCGCCGAACTGGCCGACCGCGTCGGCCCCGCCGTCCACCCGTACGAAGTGGCCGCCCTGCTGGAGGCGGAGGGCCTGTCCGCCTCCCTCATCAAGGAACGCTACGGCCACCCGAACCTGTTCTCGCTGGCATCGGCCCTGTACGAACGGGTGCCGAGGACGTTCCCCGAACCCGCGCCGGGCGTCGACCCCTGGCGCCCGGACACCGTGCGCTGCCTGCTGCGGGGCGTCCTCTTCGCCCTGCCCGGCCTCGCCTATCTGCTGACCGCCCCGCTGTGGAACCCCGGCGCGCACGCCCCGGCGCTCATCGTGGCGGGACTCGTCTCCTGGGCCTGGGGCCAGGCCCTCGGCCACCGTGCCCATCTGCGGATGGCGGCCGGGCCACGCGAAGCGGGCCGTACGCTCCTGACCGGCGCGCCCGTCGGAGCGCTGCTCGCCACGGCCGTCTCCGCACTGCCCGCCGACGGCGGACCCGTGACCCTGGTGGCCGCCGCACAGTCCGCGTACCTCGCGGCGGCCGGCGTCCTGCTGGTCCTCGGGCGGGAACGCCAACTCCTCGCCGCGCTCAGCCCGTTGATCGCCGGGGCCGCCGTCCTCCCCTGGTGGGAACCGGGACCGTGGCTCCGCGCCGGACTGCCCCTCCTCGCCCTGCTCGCCACCCTCGCCGCCACCGGCCGGACCCTGCGGACCACCCTCGCCGCACCGGCCGTCCCGGACGCCCGCCGCCCCCGCCCGCTGTGGTCCCTGCCGTACGGCCTCTTCGGACTGGCCGCCGGCGTCCTCGTACTGCTGGAGGGCCGGCAGGAGCCGTACGCGGTGATCGTGCTGACGGTGAGCATGGGCCCGGCGGAATGGCTGCTCCACCGCTACCGGGGACTGTCCGTCTCCGCGCTGCGCGCCGTCGCGACCCCCGCCGGGTTCCTGTTGCGCTCGGCCGGGATCCTCGGCCTCTGCCTGCTCGCCTACCTGCTGCCGCTGCTGCCCGCGGCCCTGCTCACCGACGCCGACCCCGTCCCGCTGCTGCTGCTGGCCGCCGTCCTGTGGACCGCGCTGCTGCTGCAGGCCTTCGGGGCGGCCTGGCCGTCGGCCGCCATCTGTCTCGCGGCCGCCGGCGCCGCCGGGACGGTCACCCTGCTGCGCCTGCCACCGGGCGACCTGGCGCTGCCCCTGTGCTGCGCCGCCGCCGCGCTCTGTCTGTCGGCGTGCGCGCTGCGGCTGCTCGGCCGCCCCGCGCCGCACGCCTGAGCCCCGTGCTCACCACGACCACCGCACCCCCCCACGTGCCACCCCCCACACAACCGACCGACCGGAAGGACACACCAGTTGACCTCCGCACCGCTCGCCGCCGTCACCGGAGCCGAGGGCTTCATCGGCTCGCACCTGACCGAGGCGCTCGTCGCCTCCGGACACCGGGTCCGGGCCATGGCCCAGTACAACTCCTTCTCCTCCTACGGCTGGCTGGAGACCCTGCACCCGGACGCCCTCGACCAGGTCGAGATCGTCCTCGGCGACGTCCGCGACCCCGGCTCGGTCCGCGGCCTCCTCGACGGCGCCGACACCGCGTACCACCTGGCCGCCCTCATCGCGATCCCGTACTCCTACCAGGCGCCGCACAGCTACGTGGACACCAACGTCACCGGCACCCTCAACGTGCTGGAGGCCGTCAGAACCCTCGGCACACCCCGCCTGGTGCACACCTCCACCAGCGAGACCTACGGCACCGCGCGGACCGTGCCGATCACCGAGGACCACCCCATCAACACCCAGTCCCCGTACGCGGCCTCGAAGGCGGGCGGCGACCGGCTCGCCGACAGCTACCACGCGAGCTTCGACACCCCCGTCGTGACCCTGCGGCCGTTCAACACCTTCGGGCCCCGCCAGTCGATGCGCGCGGTGATCCCCACGGTGATCGGGCAGGTCGCGGCGGGGGAGCGCACCATCACCCTCGGCGACCTGCGCCCCACCCGGGACTTCACCTTCGTCAAGGACACCGCCCAGGCGTTCCTGGCCGTCGGCACCGCGCCCGCCGACAAGGTCGTGGGCCGCACCTTCAACGCCGGCACCGGGGGCGAGATATCCGTCGGCGACCTCGTCGCGCTGATCGGCAAGGTCATGGACCGCGAACTCGACGTCCGCGAGGACGAGGCACGCATCCGGCCCGCGAACTCCGAGGTCATGCGGCTGGTCGCGGACGCGGGCCGGCTGACCGCCGCCACCGGCTGGCAGCCCGCCCACACCCTGGAAGAGGGCCTCGCGCACACCGTGGAGTTCTTCCGCGACCCGGCCAACCTCGCCCGCTACAAGACCGGCATCTACAACATCTGACTCCCGTCCACGCACGGCACGAAGCATGAAGGAGGAGCACCATGCACGCAGTGATCCTGGCGGGAGGCAAGGGCGTCCGGCTGCGGCCCTACACGACCGCGCTGCCGAAGCCGCTCGTCCCCATCGGCGACCAGCACGCCATCCTGGAGATCGTGCTGCGCCAGCTCTCCACGGCCGGCTTCACCCACGTCACCATCGCCATCGGTCACCTCGGCGAGATCATCCGTGCCTACGTCGGCGACGGCTCGCAGTGGGGCCTGACCGTCGACTACGCCCCCGAGGAGAGTCCGCTGGGCACCATGGGCCCGCTGCTCAACCTGCGCGAGAAGCTGCCCGAGTCGTTCCTCGTGATGAACGGCGACATCCTCACCGACCTCGACTACGCCGACGTCCTGCGCCGACACCGGGATTCCGGGGCGCCGCTCACCATCGCCACCTACACCCGCGAGGTCCACATCGACTTCGGTGTCCTGACCACGCACGACAGCAAGGTCGTCGCCTTCACCGAGAAGCCGAGCATGGACTACCGCGTCTCCATGGGCGTCTACGGCGTCTCCCGCTCCACCCTGGAGGGCTACACCCCCGGACTGCCGCTGGGCTTCGACGAGTTGGTCCTGGACCTGATAAGAGCTCAGAACCAGCCGCACGCCTACGACTTCGACGGGTACTGGCTGGACATAGGCCGACCGGACGACTACGACCGGGCCAACGCCGAGTTCACCACCCGCAAGTCGCTTCTGCTCAAGGGAGCCTGAGCACCACATGCGCATTCTCGTCCTGGGTTTCACCGGCTATCTGGGCACCCATGTCGTCGAGGGGCTGCGCTGCCTGCCGGGCGCGCTGGTCCTCGGCGGCGGCCGTGCGCCGACCGCCGACCACGCCGTCGACCTCGCGACGGTCAGCCGTACGGACCTGGCGAAGACCCTGGCATCGGCCGCGCCCGACACCGTGGTCAACTGCGCGGGCGCGACCGGCGGCGACCCCGTCACCCTCGCCGAGGTCAACGCCAGGGGCGCCGCCGTCCTGTGTGCGGCGCTCCGCGATGCCGCGCCCGGCGCCCGGCTGGTGCACCTGGGCTCGGCAGCCGAGTACGGGCCCGGCGTCGCGGACGTGCGGGTGACCGAATCGGCGGCCACCCGTCCGGTCGCCCCCTACGGCGCGACCAAGCTCGCGGGCACGGTCGCCGTCACCACCTCCGGCCTGGACGCGCTGGTGCTGCGGGTCGGCAACCCGGTCGGCCCCGGGGCACCCCCGACCGGCCTCCCCGGCCGCATCGCCACGCTCCTCCGCAGCGCCGGCTCCGACCCCGACGCGGTCCTGCCCCTGGGCGACCTCTCCGCGTACCGCGACTTCGTCGACGTCCGCGACGTCACCCGAGCGGTCGTCCTCGCCGCCACGGCCCCCGGCCCGCTGCCGCCCGTCCTCAACATCTCCGGCGGCCGAGCCGTCCCGGTCCGCACCCTGGTCCGGCTCCTGTCCGAGAAGGCCGGCTTCCGAGGGCGGATCACGGAGAACGCGACGGCCGGGCGTGCGGCCGACGCTCACCCGGCCGGGTCGGTCCGGTCGGCGGAGGTGTCGTGGCAGTGCTCCGACATCACCGCCGCCGAGGCGGCCCTCGGCTGGCGTCCGGCCCACAGCCTGGACGACGCGCTCACCGCGCTGTGGGAGAGCGGACGGGAAGACAACGGCGGGGGCGGCGAGAAAGGTGACCGTACGTCGTGAGTCTGCTGATCCCGCTCTACGTCCACCCGGCCGAGGACCCGGGCGCCTGGCACCGGCTGATCACGGCGGCGCCCCGCACCTACGCCGTCGTCCTCAACCCCGCGAACGGCCCCGGCGACGTCCCCGACCCCGCGTTCACCGCGGCGGCCGGGGCCCTGCGCGCGGCCGGGGCCCGGCTGCTCGGCTACGTCGACACCGACTACGGGGTGCGCGACCGCGCCGAGATCGCCGACGACGTACGCCGTCACCGGGAGTGGTACGCGGCCGACGGCTGCTTCCTCGACCAGGTGACGGCCACCCCGGACGGCCTGCCCGACTGCCGCAGGCTCGTCCGTGCCGTCCGCCGGCTCGGCGCCGCCACCGTCGTCCTCAACCCCGGGGTCCACCCGGCCCCGGGATACGCCCGTCTCGCCGACCTGACCGTCACCTTCGAGGGCCACTGGTCGACGTACGTGTCGGCGTTCAGCCGGCCCGCCTGGGCCGCCCGCCACCCGCCCGAGCGGCTCTGTCACCTCGTCTACGGCGTCCCCGAGGCCCTCGTCCCGCTCGCCGTGCGCACCGCGCACGACCGGGGTGCCGCCGTCTGCGGCCCGGTGACCGGGGAACCTCCCAACCCCTGGGCCCAGTTGACGCCCGCTCTCACCGGGACGGACCGATGAGGAGGCCGACGTTCGCGTACGCGGCACTGCTGGCAGCCCTGGTGGCCTCGGCCCTGGCGGGCTGCGGCGACTCCGAGCCGGACAACGAGTCCACGTCCGGGCCGCGTTGGAAACCCCGGCCCGGTCTCGCTTGGCAGTGGCAGCTGGACGGCAGGGTCGACCCCTCGGCGGACGTCCCCGTCTACGACATCGACGGCTTCGAGAACTCCGCCGAGGACGTGGCCCGGCTGCACCGGGACGGCCGCAAGGTCATCTGCTACATCAACGTCGGCGCCTGGGAGGACTTCCGGCCCGACAAGGACGCCTTCCCGCGCTCGCTGCTCGGCGAGGAGAACGGCTGGGCGGGCGAACGCTGGCTGGACATACGGCAGGTCGACGTCCTGCGGCCCCTCATGGAACGCCGCTTCGACATGTGCCGGGACAAGGGCTTCGACGCGGTGGAGCCCGACCTGATGGAGGGCTACGGCGACGACACCGGCTTCCCCCTCACCGCGCGCGACCAGCTGACCTACAACCGCATGATCGCGGACATCGCCCACGAGCGCGGCCTGGCGGTGGGCCTGAAGAACGACCTGCCCCAGATACCCCAGCTGCTGGCCGACTTCGACTTCGCGGTCAACGAGGAGTGCGCCCAGTACGACGAATGCGCGCGGCTCTCGCCCTTCATCGAGGCCGGCAAGGCGGTGTTCCACGTGGAGTACACCGAACCCAGGAGCCGCTTCTGCGCGGAGTCCCGCAGGCTCGGGCTCTCCTCCATGGTCAAACGACTGGAGCTGGGGGTGTGGCGGCAGCCATGCTGAGCGCGGGCCGCACGGCCGGCGCCCGAGTGCGACTGTCCGTCGTCGATCAGGGATCGGGCACCCGCGACGTTGTGTCGTCGCTCGTGCAACCATGCGTGACCGGGCCGTTCTCCTGGAACGAGAACCGCGCTCACCCGGCTCTCGGCTCCTATGGTGGAGATCACAGGCTGGCGACGGACGCTGAGGCGGCGACCATGGCGGATACGGCGATCGACTACGCGGCGGTGTTCCAGGCACTGCCGGGCATGGTGGCGCTGCTGACACCCGAGCTGGTGTACGCGGACGCGAACGAGGAGTTTCTACGGATGTCGGGGCGCACCCGCGAGCAGGTGGTGAACCGGTACCTCTTCGACGTCTTCCCCGACAATCCCCAGGACCCGTCCGCGAGCGGGATGCGGAACCTGGCGGCCTCGCTCAGCCGCGTGGTGGAGACCGGCGAGCGGGACTCGATGGCGTTGCAGCGCTACGACGTGGAGTCGGTGGAGCGGCCGGGGGAGTGGGAGGAGCGGTACTGGAGCCCCGTGAACGCGCCGGTGTTCGACTCCGACGGGAAGGTGGTGCTGCTGATCCACAAGGTGGAGGAGGTCACCGAGCTGATCCGCGCCCGTGAGCGCGCCCCCGGCGACCGGGCCCGCGTCATGGAGGCCGAGCTTCACACCCGGGCGCGGGAGCTGCAGGAGGTCAACGAACGGCTGCGCGAGGCGCACGCCCACGAACGGGAGGTCGCGCTCGCCCTGCAGAAGGCGATGCTGCCAGCGCCCCACCCGATCGGGGACCATCGGGCGGCCGTCCGCTACCAGCCGGCGACGGACGCCCTGAACGTGTGCGGCGACTGGTACGACCTGGTCGACCTGTCCGGCGTCGACCGTGTCGGCATCGCCGTCGGTGACGTGGTCGGTCACGGTCTGGCCGCCGCCTGTGTCATGGGCAAACTCCGCAGCGCGCTGAGCGCCGCGTCCCTGGTGGCCGACGGTCCCGCCCAGGCACTGGACGCGCTCGGCCTGTACGCCCGCTCCGTCGACGGCGCCGAGAACACCACCGTCGTGCAGACCTGCGTCGACTGGGACACCCACACCATCACCTACAGCAGCGCCGGCCATCTGCCGCCCGCCCTGCTGTGCCGTGACGGCACGGTCGTCTTCCTCGACGGGGCCACCGACCCGCCGCTCGGCGCCCGCCCCGAGCACATCCCCCGCCCCGAGGCCACCCTCGACTTCACCGAGGGCGACACCCTGGTCCTCTACACGGACGGTCTGATCGAACGCCGTGACGAGGACATCGACGCCAGCCTCGGCCGCCTCGCCGAGGCGCTCACCCGCCATCGCCGCTCCGCTCCCGAGCTGCTCGCCGACGCCCTGCTCCTCGACCTCCTCCACCACGGCCGCGCCACCGACGACACGGCCCTCGTGATCCTTCGGCTGTGAGACGCAGGGCCGATGGCCGCCACGGGCACCGCCCGCCGAGCCACCCCGAGGCGCCGACGCGTGACGCCGTTCACCGCGGCGTCACGACCGGTCGGTCCAGGAAGTCGGCCACCAGCGCGGCGAACTCGTCCGGGTCGGCCAGGCGGATGCCGAGGGCCTCGGCCTTGGCGCGCTTGGAGCCGGCGTTCTCCCCCGCGACGACCAGGGACGTCCTCTTGGAGACGCTGGAGGAGGCGCGGCCCCCGGCGCGTTCGACGAGTTCGTTCATCTGGTTGCGGCTGAGCTTCTCCAGGACGCCGGTCATCGCGCCCGTGACCACCACGGCCATCCCGGCGAGCGGCCCGCCCGCGGCCCCGGCGCCCTCCTCGGCGGCGGAGTTCTCGGTGTCGGGGGAGTCCTCGTCGGCCGGCGCGGGAGGTGTGGCGCCCGGCTCGGTCATGTTCACCCCGGCCGCCACGAGCTTGTCGATGAGCGGGGCGAGTTCGGCGAGCTCGGCCACGATCGACGGGGCCTTCTCGGTGCCGATGCCCTCGACCCGCTGGATGGCCTCGGCGTCCGCGGCCCGGATGTTCTCCATGGTGGCGAAGTGGCGGGCGATACGGCGGGACATGGAACGTCCGGTGCCCCGCACCCCCAGCGCGCACAGCACCCGCGACAACGGCCGCCCCTTGGCCGTCTCCAGCGCGGCGAGGAGATTGTCGGTGCTGGTCTCCCCCATGCGCTCCAGCCCGAGGAGCTGCTCCCGGGTGAGGGCGAACAGGTCCGCGAGGTCGGCCACCAGGCCCGCCTCGACGAGCTGGACCACCCGTGTGTGACCGAGCCCCTCCACATCGAGCTGGTCGCGGCCGACGGCGTACGACAGGGACGCCACCAGATGGCAGTTGCGGCCGTTCTCACAGCGCCAGCGCTGCTCGCCGGTGTCGATGCCGGAGCCGCATCTGGGGCACACCTCGGGGAACACGATGGGCTGTTCCTCGCCCGTGCGCAGATGGGCGACGGGCGCCTCCACGCGGGGGATCACGTCACCGGCGCGGTGCACCATGACATGGTCGCCCAGCCGCAGGTCGCGGCGCGTGATGTCGGCCGGGTTGTGCAGGGTGGCGTACGTGATGGTGGAGCCGTCGATCTCGACGGGTTCCAGCACACCGCGCGGCGCGATGATGCCGGTGCGGCCGACGTTCCACTGCACCTCCAGCAGCCGCGTGATCTTCTCGACGGCCGGCAGCTTGTAGGCGATCGCCCAGCGCGGGGCGCGCGAACCGGACCCGGCGGCCCGCTGGTCGGCGGCCAGGTCGGCCTTGACGACGATCCCGTCGATCCCGAAGGGCAGCCCGGCCCGCAGCGCGGCGATCTCCGTCACCCGGGCGAGCACCTCCTCGACGGAGGCGGCGGTGACACCGGGCACGGCCGTGCTCGCGGTGGTGTTGACGCCCAGTTCGGCGGCCCGGGACATCAGCTCGCTGTGGGCGAGTTCGGTCAGCCGGTCGGCGTCGGCGGCGTCCGTGCCCGGCAGGGCCAGCAGCCCGTACCCGAAGAACGTCATCGGCACGGTGTAGGCACGCTCCCTGGCGCGCAGGGTGCCCGCCGCGGCGTTGCGCGGGTTCGCGAACGGCTGCCCGCCGTGCTCGGTGCGTATCTCGTTGGCGTGCTCGAACTGGGCGGTGGTCATGAGGACTTCGCCCCGCACCTCCACCGTGACCGGCTCGGCGAGCTCGTCCGGCAGCCCCTCGATGGTGCCGATGGCGTGCGAGACGTCCTCCCCGGCCGTCCCGTCGCCACGGGTGATCAACCGCGTGAGCCGGCCCCGTGTGTAGCGTGCGGCGACCGCGAGGCCGTCGAGCTTGGGCTCCACGCTGAACCGCTCCACGTCGTGCCCGACACGCCGGGCCAGCGACGCCGTCCACGCGGTGAACTCCTCGCCCGAGAACACGTTGTCCAGGCTCAGCATCGCCACCGTGTGGGGCACGTCCCCCTCGACCGCGCCACCGGCGACCTTGCCGGTGGGCGAGTCGGGGAGGATCAGATCGGGGTGCTCGGCCTCCCACGCCGCGATGCCGCGCACGAGCCGGTCGTAGGTGTCGTCGTCCAGCGCCGACGTACCCCCGGTGTAGTAGGCGGCTGAGGCCCGCACCGCGTCCTCGACTGCCTGTGCGTAGGCGGCGGCATCCACGATCACTGCAGCTGATGTCGTCATGCCCCCATCCTGCCGCCCACCACTGACAACGCCCCCGCACGCAGAAGTGGTCGGTGGGATCCTCGGTGAACTCGACGCCCTTGCCGAGGAGGGTCTCGTAGGTCTTGCGGCAGTCGTCCGTGCTGGGGACCAAGCCCGATTCAAGACCTTCCGAAGGGTTCCGTGGAACGCGAACCGCCCGCCGGGCGGAAAGCCCGGCGGGCGGCCGGTGTCACGTGGGAGGCCCCTCGGCCGGGTGGATCAGACCGCCGGCGCCGGGTAGGTCGGATACTCCACCCCGGAGACGTGCTGGACGACCCGGATGACCTGGCAGGAGTAGCCGAACTCGTTGTCGTACCAGAGGTAGAGGATCGCGTTGTCGCCGTCGACCTTGGTGGCACCGGCGTCGACGATCGAGGCGTGGCGGGAGCCGATGAAGTCGCTGGAGACCGAGTCGGGCGCGTTGGTGAAGTCGATCTGGCGCTTGAGCGGCGAGGTCAGCGAGACGCCCCGGAGGTAGTCGAGGACCTCCTCGCGGTCCGTCTCGCGGCCGAGGCGCAGGCTGAGGATCGCGATCGACACGTCCGGGACGGGGACGCGGATCGAGCTGCCGGTGATCGGCGCCTTCAGGTCGGGCAGCGCCTTGGCGACGGCCGAGGCGGCACCCGTCTCGGTGATGACCATGTTGAGCGGCGCGGAGCGGCCACGCCGGTCCGACTTGTGGTAATTGTCCAGCAGGTTCTGGTCGTTGGTGAACGAGTGGACGGTCTCCACGTGACCGCGCAGCACACCGAACTCGTCGTCCATCGCCTTCAGCGGCGGCACGATCGCGTTGGTGGTGCAGGACGCGCAGGACAGGATCTGCTCGTCCGGCTTGACCGTGTGGTGGTTGACGCCGTGCACGATGTTCGGGACGTCGCCCTTGCCGGGCGCGGTCAGCACGACCTTGTCGATGCCGGGCCGCAGGTGCTTCGACAGGCCCTCGCGGTCGCGCCACTTGCCCGTGTTGTCGATGAGGATGGCGTTCTTGATGCCGTACTCGGTGTAGTCGACCTCGGACGGGTCGCCGGCGTAGATCACCTTGATCTCGTTGCCGTTGGCGTTGATCGTGCTGGTGGCCTCGTCGACGGTGATCGTGCCCTGGAACTGGCCGTGGATGGAGTCCCGGCGCAGCAGCGAGGCGCGCTTGACGATGTCCTCTGCGGCCCGCCCCCCGCCGCCGCGCACCACGATGGCCCGCAGCCGCAGACCGTTGCCGGAGCCGGCCTTCTCGATGAGCAGGCGGGCGACGAGGCGGCCGATGCGACCGAAGCCGTAGAGGACGACGTCGCGGCCCTCGCCGCCCTCGATCTTGTTGGCGCCGGTGGCGCCGGCGACGGCCTCGGCGGTGAACTCCGCGACCGACAGTCCCCGGTCGTCAGCCTGGTAGGCCTCGGCGAGCAGGCCGATGTCGATCTGCGAGGGACCGAGGTCGAGCGTGGTGAGGGCCTGGAGGAACGGCAGGGTGTCGGTGACCGAGAGCTCCACGCCGGCGATCTGGCGGGCGAACCGGTGGGTCTTCAGGATGCTGACCACCGACTTGTTCACCAGGGAGCGGCTGTGCAGCAGAACCGTCACGTCCCGCTCGCGGTGCAGCTTCCCGATGATCGGGATCATCGATTCCGCGATCTCCTCGCGGTGCTTCCAGACGGTGAACGAGTCCTCGTTACGAGTCACAGGTTTATCTTTCGAGCTAGGCGGCGCTCATATGCTAACCACCCCGCTCGGAGGAGACGTACCGAGGGGGTGCAGATCGCATCCATCCCTCGGTGCCAACGGGCTCAGGCGCCGCCCTCGCGCAGTCCTCGCGGGTCTGGAGGGCCGCCAGTGCCGCCCGTGACGTGACGCCCGTCTTGCGGTAGATGCGGGACAGGTGGGTCTCGACCGTGCGCGGGCTGAGGAAGAGTCGCTCGGCGATGGCGGGACTGGTCAGGCCCTGCGCGACGAGGGCGGCGATCTCCCGCTCCCGCGCCGACAGCACGGCCAGCTCCGCGGCGGCCCCGCCGCGCGACGGCGTGCCGGCGTCCCCGCCTGTGCCCTGGGACGTCGCCGACTCCACGAAGACCGCCGGGCGGATCGCCTCCGCGAGGCCCGTCAGCAGGTGGGCGCCGGTCCCCTCACTCAGCCGCACGGCCCGCTCCCACATGGCGCGGGCGCGGGCCGGGCGCCCCGCCGACGCGGTCAGGGGCGCACCCATCAGCAAGGTCTGCGTCTCCCACAGCTTGCCCCGACCCCGGGCCGCCTCCTCGGCGGCCCGCTCGAACAGCTCGGCCGCGGCTGCCGGATCGCCGTCGGCCAACGGCACATGCGCCCGGCTGCGCAGCGCCGACGCCCGCTGTGCCACCAGACCGAGCCGTTCCGCCTCCTTGCGGGCGCGTTCCGCCCACTGCCGGGCCTCGTCCGGGTTCCCGACGGCCACCGCGGCGGAGACGAGGATCTCGATGAACAACGGCCGCATGCTCGGCTGCAGACCGGCCAGATCCTCCCCGCCCGCCCGCAGCACCGCCGCCCGGGCCCGCGCCGGATCTCCGGCGTGCAGTGCGGCGAACCCCAGCACGCACCACGCGATGGACGCCCACCAACCCGTGCCGGCACCGGCCCGGGCGACGGCCTCCTCGGCCACGGCCAGCGCACCACCGTCCCCCGGCGCGAGCGCGGGGATCAGCGCCTGGGCCTTGGACGCCAGGACGAAGGCGAGCAGTTCGTCGCTGCCGATGCCCCGCGCGATCGTCTCCGCCTCCTCCGCGAGTTCCAGGGCCGACCCCAGCCGCAGTGTCATGACGTGGAGGTGGGACCGGCACAGCAGCAGGTGCGGCACCACATAGAGCAGACCGCCCCGGCGGGCGATCACGAGACCGCGCTCCGCGTGCCGCTCGGCGTCGGCGTACCGCTCCAGGAACGCCTCCGCCCAGCTGAGCCGGGCCAGGGGTTCGCACAGGCCGGCGAGATCCTGGTCGGTGAGGGAGTCGATGAGCGCGGCCGCCCGGTCGGTCGCCTCGGCGGCGGCCTCGATGTCGCCCTCGTACGCCCTCCCGAGCGCGGTGACGGCGAGCGCTCCCGCCTCCGCGACCTCGTCGCCGAGCGACCGGGCCAGCTCCAGGGTGCGGGCCACTTCGTCGTGCACGTCCGGGTACGAGCTGGCGTGCGGCGCGGAGGAGCCCAGCTCCAGGCCGAGCCGGACGGTCTCGGCGGGGGAGAGGTCGGCGCCCCGGGCCAGTTCGCGACGGAGCAGGGCCACGGCCTCCGTGTACCGGCCGAGATGGCGCTCCATCACCGCGCACAGGGTGACGGCCAGGGCGCGCGCGCCGTCGTCGGTGCCCGGCGGCGACAGGCTGATCACCTCGTGCAGCAGGTCCCGGCTCTCGCGCAGTCCGCCGCAGGCGCCGAGGGCCTCGGCCCGGCGCAGCATCAGATCCCGGCGCGGCACGCTGTGCGCCGATCCCTCGGGCAGATGGGCGAGGGCGACGCCGAGCCAGTGGGCGCTGCTCGCGGGCGCGGTCGCGGCGGCCTGCCGGGCGGCCTCCGTGAGCACGGCCACGGCATCCGGGTCGAAGCCGGTCAGCGCCCGCTCCACATGGTGCGCCCGCTCGCTGACCGGCGCCCCGATCCGGGCCAGTTCGACGGCGGCGAGGTGGTGCATCCGGGTGCGCAGCGTGGGATCGATGCTGTCGTGGACGAGGGACCGCAGCACCGGATGCCGGAGCGTCCAGCGGCCGTCGGGCCCCGGCCGCGCGAGATCCCGGGCTGTCAACTCGCCGAAGTCCGCGTCGAGTTCGTGCTCGGGTCGGCCGGTGACGGCCGCCACCAGAGCGGGTGCGGCGTGGTCGCCGAGCACGGCCACGGCCTGGACCGTCCGGCGCGGGCCGTCGGTGAGGGGCGTCAGTTCGTCCAGCAGCAGCGAGCTGAGCCCCGCCGGTCTGCCGGCCTGGAGCAGGGCGAGGAAGTACAGAGGGTTGCCCTCGCTGGCGGTGTACAGCTCGGCGGCGAGGCCGGCCGGGCGGTCGGGGGCCAGCGCCGCGAGGCAGGCGTCGCGGTCCAGAGGGCCCAGTTCGAGCCGGAGCACCGTCCCGGCCTCCACACCCCGGGTGAGGGAGGCCGCGAGCCGGGGCGCGGTCTGCCGTTCACGCCGGGCCACCACGATCACCACGGGGGCGCGCCGCGGCGGATGCCGGACGAGGTGGTCGAGGAGTTCCAGGGAGGCCGGGTCGGCCCAGTGCACGTCGTCGAGGGCCACCACGAGACCGTCGCCCGCGCGCGCTGTCCGGGCCAGGAAGGCCGCCGCCGCGCGTTGCAGGGCGAAACGGTCCATGCTGTGGACCTCGGTGAACGGCGACGGGATACCGGTCTCGGTGTCGAGGTCGGCGAGGGCGTCGGCGAGGGGCTGGTAGGGCAGGTGCCGCTCGTACTCGGTCGCCCGGCCGCGCAGCACCGTCATGCCCCTGTCCCGCGCCCGTGCGCAGAACTCGGAGACCAGCCTGCTCTTGCCGATGCCCGCCGCGCCGGTGACATCGACGACCGCGGGACCGGTCACGGCCCCGCGGTGGTGGCCGGTCCCGCGGTCGTGGCCGGTCCCGGTGAGTGCGTCGAGTACGCCGGTGAGGCGGGCCAGCTCGGTCTCCCGGCTCACCAGAGGAGCCACGTCCCACGGCAATGCGATTCCCCCCGAAGCGGGCCCGGGGCCGTCCCGGGCCGATCCGGAGGTTCATGAACGCGAACCTCCGGTCGATTCCCGAGGATTGTACGTAGCCGCCGACATGTCCCGGCCGACGTGTCCCCGCCGGTCAGTCGCGGCCCGAGCCCCGGTAGAGGTCCAGCTCACCCTCCAACTCCACGGCGAGGACGGTCGCGTACGGATCGAGGTCGGCCTGGGCGGGCGCGTCGATCCACGTCACGCCGGGCACCGCGTCGAGACCGCCGACGACCCGGTGGTCCAGCTCGGTGCCCGCGCCGACGACGGTGACTCTCTTGACCGGATTGCGCAGCCCCCGTACCGCCACGGACTCACGCGGTACGTCGAAGCACATCAGGTACAGGGTGCGCCGGTCGGCGGAGAGGGTGCTCGGACCGTAGTGGTGCCCTGCGGGGAGCCCGGCGACCGTGCCGTACACGGCGTCGGAGTGCCGCCCGATCCACGCCCCGAGCCCCTCCAGCCGCTCGACCTGCTCGGCGGGGATCGTCCCGTCCGCCCTCGGCCCGACGTCCAGCAGCAGATTGCCGCCCATGCCGATGGTCTCGGCGAAGTAACGCACCAGCTGCCGCACGGATTTGTGGTTGTGGTCCGCGTGCTGGAAACCCCATGAGTCGTTGATGGTCAGACACAACTCCCAGGGCCCTTCGGGCGCTTCGAGTGGCACACCCTGTTCCGGGGTGGCGTAGTCGCCGTACGAGAGCATGCGGGCGTTGAGCACGGTGTCCGGGTTCTCGCTGAGGATCAGCTGGGCCAACTCCCGCAGACGCCACTGCTGTTCGGTGCGTTCCCACTCGCCGTCGAACCACAGCAGGTCGGGGCGGAACCGCTCGACCAGCTCGCCCACCTGGCCGTCCCGGTAGGCGAGATAGCGGTCCCAGGCGGCCGGGTCCTCCTCGCCGGGGGCGGCGTGGGAGTAGGGATTGGCGTCGTTGCCGCCCGGGTGCTCGTTCGTCCACCGGTCGATCTCGGGGTGGCGGGCACTGGCGTAGTCGGGGTGGTTCCAGTCGGAGTGCGAGTAGTAGAGGCCGACCTTCAGGCCCCGTTCGCGCAGCGCGTCGACGTAGCCGGTGATCAGGTCCCGGGCCGCCGGCGTGCGACGCACGACGCCCAGGTCGCCGTGGGCGGAGTCCCACAGGGCGACACCGTCGTGGTGGCGTGCCGTGAGCACCGCGTACCTCGCGCCGACCCGGGCGAACAACTCGGCCCAGGCCGTGGGGTCGTACGCGGACGCGGTGAAGCCGTCGAGCTGTTTCATGTACTGCTCGTGCGTGACCTCGCCCCAGTAGAAGGACCAGGACTCCGGCACGCCGTCCACGGCGTAGATGCCGTAGTGGATGAAGATGCCCAGCTTGGCGTCGGGAAACCAGGGTTGCATGGTCATGCGGCCACGCTAGGACCGGGACCCCGGCGGGCGCGTGGGCGCGGGTCACCACTACTGGTTCATTTTCACCTGAATCGGGTGCCCGTCGAAGTCCCCGGGGCGCCTTCGGCGGAGCGCCGGCCCCGGGAAGATCGGCGCGGACAGGCCCTGCCTGAAATGACATCCGCGACGGCGCGGCGCACGGAGACCACGGCGGCGTCGGGCCAGTCCGAAGAGACATCCGGGGTGCCTTTGAGGTGACCGAACCCGTGGTGAGCGGGGCCCTCGGACCCCAGCGGCCCCTCGTGTCCCGTATGCATCGGCCAGGCAGAGGAATGCCCGCCCCGCCGTCGGGTACGCGAGGGGCGCAGCGCCCGGGACGGACGCCGTCCCGGGCGGCCTTTCCGCTACTAGCTGGGATCTTCCGATGGACATACCCGCCAATGGCCACACCCCGCCCCAGGCCGCCTCGCCGGCCCAGCGGGCGCTGACCGCGCTCGCCTTCGACACCCATGACACGGCCGCGCTCCACACGCTCGCCGACACCGACGTGCTGATCCCGGTCCCGGACGACGCCGACGAGGCGGCCGTCAACGATCCGACGGCCGTGGCGCTGCCCGTACTGGAGCAGCCCGGCGGCGAGCAGATCGTGCCGGTCTTCACCTCGGAGCCCGCGATGGCCGAGCTCCTGCCCTATGTGTCGCGCTACCGGCTGGTGCCCCTGGGCGCCCTGGCCTCCCAGTGGCCCACCGACGCCGACCTCTCCCTCACCATCGACGCCGGCTCCCCGTACGGCCTCACCCTCGACGCCCACGACGTGGGCACCCTCCTGGGAGGTCAAGGAATCTGATCCGCACGGGGGAAACTCGCCCGACGGACGAGGGGGCGGCCCGCAGACCGTTCCCGCGGCCCCGAGGGCGGGTCAGTCCTGCCGCAGCATGCGGGCCAGGACCTCACGCTGCAGGGGCTGGACCTGCGTGTGCAGCTCGCGGCCCTTGTCCGTCAGGGCCACCCACACACCCCGCCGGTCCTCCGCGCACACGGTCCGCTCCACCAGGCCGTCCTTCTCCAGCCGGCCGATCAGCCGGGACAGCGCGCTCTGGCTGAGGTGGACCTTCTCGGCGATGTTCTGCACCCGGCACAGGTCCCCGGACGCGCTCGCGGCCGCCATCCCCGACGCGAGGATGTCGAGCACCTCGAAGTCGCTGGCGCCCAGCCCGTGCGGATGCAGCACGCGGTCGATCTCGCACATCGTGCGGGCGTGCACGCACAGGATGTCCCGCCACTGGTCCTCGAGCCGGACACCGGTCGTGTTCGCTGCCATATGTGCACGGTAACAGAGGGCGAAACATTCGTTGTCCGTGCAACTAGTGCAGGTGCAACTGTCGCCGGCCCTACTTCGCCTCCGTGTCCTCCAGCAGCCCGATCAGATTGCCGTCCGCGTCCTTCACCGAGGCGATCAGCCGGCCGCCGCCCACGTCGTGGATGTCCTCCAGCGTCTGCGCACCGGCCTCCAGCAGCGCCGCGAACCTCGTGCGGATGTCGGTGACGTGCCAGTACGGCACCGGTCCGGTCATCCCCTTGGCGTGGCCGTTCGGGTCCAGCCCCACGTCCTGCCCCGCGTCCTTGAAGCCGACGTAGTAGGCCGAGTCCGCGTACGGCTCGACCTGCAGCAGGGCACTGAACAGGGCCTTCGCCCGAGCCAGGTCCTTGACGGGGTAGATGACGGTCTTCAGTCCGGCAGTCATGGCGCACTCCTACGGGGTGTATTCCGGTCGCTTGGATCAGTCCCCACGCTAGGGCGCACCACCGCCGCCGGGCTTCTCCGATCCTGATCGGTCGCCCCGGGGCCGGAGGACCGCTCGGGGCGGAGCCACACCGTGGCCAGCGGGGGCAGCGTCAGCCGCACACTGGCCGGCCGCCCGTGCCAGGCGTGCGGCTCGGCCTCGACGGGGTGGGGATGCGTGACCCCGCTGCCCCCGTAGACGGCCGCGTCCGTGTTCAGCACCTCGTGCCACACCGCCACGTCGTCCGGCACCCCGAGGCGGTAGTCCTCCCGCACCACCGGGCTGAAGTTCGAGACGGCCAGCAGCGGCGTCCCGTCCGCGGCGAGCCGCAGGAACGCGAAGACGTTGTCCTCGCCCGCGTCCGCACTCACCCACTGGAAACCGGCCGGGTCGGTGTCCCGCTGCCAGAGGGCCGGCGTATGGCGGTAGGTCGTGTTGAGGTCGCGGACGAGGTCTCGCACCCCTCGGTGGTCGGCCTCCGCGCCGTACCCCGGATCGAGCAGCCACCAGTCCGGCCCCTGAGCCTCCACCCACTCCCCGCCCTGGGCGAACTCCTGCCCCATGAAGAGGAGTTGCTTGCCGGGGTGGGCCCACATGAAGCCCAGGTACGCCCGGTGGTTGGCGCGCCGCTGCCACCAGTCGCCCGGCATCTTCGACACGAGCGCCCGCTTGCCGTGCACGACCTCGTCGTGGGAGATGGGCAGGACGTAGTTCTCGCTGTACGCGTACACCATCGAGAACGACATCTCGTTGTGGTGGTACTTGCGGTGCACGGGTTCGTGCTCCATGTAGCCCAGCGAGTCGTGCATCCACCCCATGTTCCATTTCAGCCCGAACCCCAGCCCGCCGCTGTCGGTCGGGCGGGTCACGCCGTCCCAGGCCGTGGACTCCTCCGCGATGGTCACCACCCCGGGCGCCCGCCGGTACACGGTGGCGTTCATCTCCTGGAGGAAGGCGACCGCGTCCAGATCCTCACGCCCGCCGAACACATTGGGCGACCACTGTCCGGAGTCCCGCGAGTAGTCGAGGTAGAGCATGGAGGCGACCGCGTCCACCCGCAGCCCGTCGACGTGGTACTCCTCGCACCAGTACACGGCGTTCGCCACGAGGAAGTTGCGCACCTCGGTGCGGCCGAAGTCGAACTCGTACGTCCCCCAGTCCGGATGCTCCGCCCGCCTGCTGTCCCCGGGCTCGTACAGCGGCTCCCCGTCGAAGCGGCCGAGCGCCCAGTCGTCCTTGGGGAAGTGGGCGGGCACCCAGTCCACGATGACCCCGATCCCGGCCCGGTGCAGGGCGTCGACCAGGTACTTGAAGTCGTCCGGGGTGCCGAGGCGGGCCGTCGGGGCGTAGAAGCCGGTGACCTGGTAGCCCCAGGAGCCACTGAACGGGTGCTGGGCGACCGGCATCAACTCGACATGGGTGAAGCCGAGGTCACTGACGTACCCGGGCAGCACATCGGCGAGTTGACGGTACGTCAGCCCCGGTCGCCAGGACGGGAGATGGATCTCGTACACGGAGAACGGCGCCTCGTGCACCGGGACGTCACCGCGCCGGGCCATCCACTCCGCGTCCCCCCACTCGTAGTGCGAGGCGTGCACGACGGACGCCGTCGCGGGGGGCACCTCCGCGCGGCGGGCCATCGGGTCGGCCTTCAGCAGACGCCGGCCGTCGCGCGCGGTGATCTCGAACTTGTAGAGGGCGCCCTCGCCCACCCCCGGCAGGAACAGCTCCCAGACCCCGGAGGAACCCAGGGACCTCATCGGGAACGCCGTCCCGTCCCAGCAGGCGAAGTCCCCGACCACCCGCACCCCCCGGGCGTTCGGCGCCCAGACGGTGAAGCGGGTGCCGGTGACGCCCTGGTGGGTCATGGGCTCGGCGCCGAGCGCCCGCCACAGCTGCTCGTGCCGCCCCTCCCGGATCAGATGCAGGTCCAGCTCACCGAGCGCGGGCAGGAACCGGTAGGGGTCCTCCACCTCGTGGTCGGCGTCCTCGTAGGACACGAACAGCGTGTACGCGGGCACGGCGTCGAGCGGCAGGAGCACGGAGAAGAGCCCGTCGCCCTCCGAGGCGAGATAGGTGCGCTCGCCCTCGATCAGGACGCTCACGGCGTGGGCGTACGGGCGCAGGGCCCGCACGGAGACCCCGCCGCCCGGCACCGGATGGGCGCCCAGCAGGGCGTGCGGATCGTGGTGCGCGCCGGAGAGCAGCCGTGTGCGCTCCTCGGGGGGCAGGGGCGGGGCGGCCACGGTCAGCCGGGGGCGGCGCCGGGGCGGACCGGCCGACTCGGGGGGCGTGGTGTCACGCAGAGCCACGGCTTCAGTCTCCTCTCACGGCGAGACGCTCGATCGCCGCCATCGGTACGGGGAGCCAGTCGGGACGGTGGCGGGCCTCGTAGAGGACCTCGTACACCGCCCGGTCCGTCTCGTAGGCGCGCAGCAGACCGTGCTTCTCGCGCGGGTCCCAGCCGGCGCGGGCGGCGTAGCCCGCGCAGTACTCCTCCCGGCAGCGGCGCGCCCACTCCGGGCGCCAGGGCCGGCGCTGCCGCGCGGCGTAGTCGAAGGAGCGCAGCATCCCGGCGATGTCCCGCACCGGAGACTGCGTGCCGCACCGCTCGGCGAGCGGACGGGACGGCTCCCCCTCGAAGTCGATGACGAACCAGTCGGGACCGGCCCGCAGCACCTGCCCGAGGTGCAGATCGCCGTGGACGCGCTGCGCGGGCGGCCCCGGGTCGCAGGCGAGCAGCGCGCGGAAGGCCGTGCGCAGCCCGGGGACGTACGGCCGCAGGGCCGGTACGGAGCGCGCGGCGGCGTCCAGCCGTTCGGTCATCGCGGCCGCCGTCCGCCCGTTCTCGTCGTGGGCCCCGGTGGGGAAGGCCGAGGCCAGCGCCAGATGCACCTCCGCCGTGGCCCGGCCCAGCTCACGGGCCTGCGCCGTGAAGTCCTGCCCGGCGGCGAGCGCGCCGAGCGCAAGCGTCCAGCCGTCCGACGCGTCGGGCAGGAACGGCTGCAGCACACCGAGCGTCGCCGGGAACGGATCGGTCGTCCGGAACCAGGCCACCGGTGCCGGCACCCGGCCGCACCCCTGCCCGGCCAGCGCGCCCGGCACCTCCAGATCGGGGTTCACCCCCGGCTGGATGCGCCGGAAGACCTTGAGGATGTACGCGTCCCCGTACACCAGCGAGGAGTTGGACTGCTCGGCGTCCAGCAGCCGGGGCGCCAGCCCGGCCGGCACCCGTGCGTCGGGGTCCGCCTCGAAACGCAGCGGGCCCGCCGAGCCGGGATGCCGCAGCCGTTCGAGGAGCAGCTCGGCCGACCGGGGGTCGTACAGCGCGTCGTACACCGTCAGACCGGCGAGCGGTCCCTCGTGCGCCTGCCCGATGAGCGCGCGGGCCAGGCGCGGCACCGGATGCTCACGCACTCCGAGCAGGAGCTGGTAGCAGTCGCCGGCCGGGGGCGGCCCGCCCGGCGCGGGCACCCCGCCGTGAGCGGGATGGCTCGGCTGACCGGTGTGCACGAGCAGATGCAGGCAGCCCGGATACAGCTCGGTCATCGACAGCAGGGCGAGCTCCGTGACCGGCCGGTCCTTGCCGGCGAACCAGCGCTGCCGCGGCAGCCATTCGCGCAGCATTCCCGCCAGCGAGGTCATGAGGCCGGCGGCGACCTCTTCGCCACTCGGCCGGAGCAGTGCGGATGCGGTCTTCGACATGGTGACGCGTCCTTTCGCCGGCCCGCGCTTCAACGCCCTAGGGCAGCGCGGGAGAGGACTCGGGAGAGCCGGAACCAGTAGAAGCCGTGGCCCGCGAGGGTGAGGAGGTAGGGCAGTTCACCGATGGCGGGGAAGCGGACTCCGCCGATGAGTTCGACGGGGTGGCGTCCTTCGTAGGCGCGCAGATCGAGCTCGGTGGGCTGGGCGAAGCGGGAGAAGTTGTTCACGCACAGCACCAGGTCGTCCTTGTACTCGCGGAGGTAGGCGAGCACGGAGGGGTTGGAGGAGGGCAGTTCGGTGTAGGTGCCCAGGCCGAACGCGGGGTTCTGTTTGCGGATCTCGATCATCCGGCGGGTCCAGTGCAGCAGGGACGACGGTGAGGACATGGACGCCTCGACGTTGGTGACCTGGTAGCCGTAGACCGGGTCCATGATCGTCGGCAGGTAGAGGCGGCCGGGGTCGCTGGAGGAGAAGCCGGCGTTGCGGTCGGGGGTCCACTGCATGGGGGTGCGGACGGCGTCGCGGTCGCCGAGCCAGATGTTGTCGCCCATGCCGATCTCGTCGCCGTAGTAGAGGATCGGCGAGCCGGGCAGGGACAGCAGGAGCGCGGTGAAGAGTTCGATCTGGTTGCGGTCGTTGTCCAGGAGGGGGGCGAGGCGGCGGCGGATGCCGATGTTGGCGCGCATGCGGGGGTCTTTGGCGTATTCGGCCCACATGTAGTCGCGTTCCTCGTCGGTGACCATTTCGAGGGTGAGCTCGTCGTGGTTCCGCAGGAAGATGCCCCACTGGCAGTTCGAGGGGATGGCGGGGGTCTTGGCGAGGATTTCCGAGACCGGGTAGCGCGATTCGCGTCGTACGGCCATGAAGATGCGGGGCATGACGGGGAAGTGGAACGCCATGTGGCATTCGTCGCCGCCGCTGGCGAAGTCACCGAAGTAGTCGACGACGTCCTCGGGCCACTGGTTCGCCTCCGCGAGGATGACCGTGTCGGGGTAGTGCGCGTCGATCTCCTTCCGCACCCGCTTGAGGAAGTCATGGGTTGCGGGAAGGTTTTCGCAGTTGGTGCCCTCCTGCTGGTACAGGTACGGCACCGCGTCGAGCCGGAACCCGTCGATGCCGAGATCCAGCCAGAACCTCAGCGCCGAGATCATCTCCTCCTGCACGGCCGGGTTCTCGTAGTTGAGGTCGGGCTGGTGGGAGAAGAAGCGGTGCCAGAAGTACTGCTTGCGGACGGGGTCGAAGGTCCAGTTGGAGGCTTCGGTGTCCACGAAGATGATGCGGGCGCCGGGGAACTGTTTGTCGTCGTCGGCCCAGACGTAGTAGTCGCCGTAGGGTCCGTCGGGGTCTTTTCTCGATTCCTGGAACCACGGGTGCTGGTCGCTGGTGTGGTTCATGACGAAGTCGATGATGACGCGCATGCCGCGCTGGTGGGCGGCGTCGACGAATTCCACGAAGTCGGCGAGGTCGCCGAATTCGGGGAGGACGGCGGTGTAGTCGGAGACGTCGTAACCGCCGTCGCGCAGGGGGGACTTGAAGAACGGCGGGAGCCAGATGCAGTCGATGCCCAGCCACTGCAGGTAGTCGAGTTTGGCGGTCAGCCCCTTGAGGTCGCCGATGCCGTCGCCGTCACTGTCCTGGAACGAGCGGACGAGGACCTCGTAGAAGACGGCGCGTTTGAACCACTCCGGGTCCCGGTCCTTCTGCGGTGTGTCGTCGAAGGTGTCCGGGATGGGTTTGTTCATGGTCATGGCGTACCTGACCCTCCGATCTGCGACGAGGAGGACGAGCTGTCGACGGGGAGCGGGACGTGGAGGATGTGCGCGGGCGCCCGCCCGGGCTCCAGGCGCACGTAGTTCGTCCGCCCCCAGTGGTAGGTCTCCCCCGTCAACTCGTCGCGCACCGGCATGGTCGCGCCCATGCCCAGGCCGAGTTCCGCCATGTCGAGGGTGATCCTGGCCTCCTGGGCACGGTGGGGGTCGAGGTTGACGACCACCACGACCGCGTCCGAACCGGTGCGCTTGCTGTACGCGATCACCGCGTCGTTGTCCGTGTGGTGGAAGCGCAGGTTCCGTAGTCCGTGCAGTGCGGGGTGCCGTCGTCTGATGTGGTTGAGCGCCGTGATCAGGGGCGCGATGGTGCGTCCGTCGCGTTCGGCTGCGTCCCAGTCGCGGGGGCGGAGTTGGTATTTCTCGGAGTCGAGGTACTCCTCGCTGCCGGGTTTGAGGGGGGTGTTCTCGCAGAGTTCGTAGCCGGAGTAGACGCCCCAGGTGGGGGAGAGGGTGGCGGCGAGGACGGCGCGGAGCTCGAAGGCGGGGCGGCCGCCTTCCTGGAGGAAGGCGTGGAGGATGTCGGGGGTGTTGACGAAGAAGTTGGGCCGCATGTAGGCGGCGGCTTCGCCGGCGAGTTCGCGGGCGTAGTCGGTGAGCTCCTGTTTGGTGTTGCGCCAGGTGAAGTAGGTGTAGGACTGCTGGAAGCCGGTGGCGGCCAGGGTGTGCATCATCGCGGGGCGGGTGAAGGCCTCGGCCAGGAAGATGACGTCGGGGTCGGTGGCGTTGATCCGGGCGATGACCTGTTCCCAGAAGAGGACCGGTTTGGTGTGGGGGTTGTCGACGCGGAAGATGCGTACCCCGTGGTCCATCCAGTGCCGCAGGATCCGGACGGTCTCGGTGATCAGGCCGGGCATGTCGGCGTCGAAGGCGATGGGGTAGATGTCCTGGTACTTCTTGGGCGGGTTCTCGGCGTAGGCGATGGTGCCGTCGGGGCGGTGGTGGAACCACTCGGGGTGTTTGTGGACCCAGGGGTGGTCGGGGGAGCACTGCAGGGCGAAGTCCAGGGCGATCTCCATGCCCAGGGCCCGGGCTTCGGCGACGAAGAAGTCGAAGTCGTCGAGGGTGCCGAGGTCGGGGTGGACGGTGTCGTGGCCGCCTTCGGGGGAGCCGATGGCCCAGGGCACGCCGACGTCGTCGGGGGTGGGTGGATGGGGGGCAGGTAGACGACGTCGAAGCCCATGGCGGCGATGGCGGGCAGGCGCCGTGCCGCGGTGCGGAAGGTTCCGTGGGGCTGCTCGGGGGTGCCCTCGGAACGGGGGAAGAACTCGTACCAGGAGCCGAACAGGGCCCGCTCACGTTCCACCAGCAGGGGCAGCGGTTCGGAGGAGGTGACCAGTTCCCGCAGGGGATGCCGGGCCAGGACCTCGTCCACCTCCGGCGCCAACGCCGCCGCCAGCCGGTCGGCGGCCGACAGGGTGTCGTCGCGGAGCCTGCCGACCACCGCCACCAGGACCGCGTGCAGGTCCGCCTCCGGCACCCCGGCCGCCGCCCGCACGAAAAGTTCGGCGCCCTCCTCCAGGACGAGGCCCGTGTCGATGCCGGCCGGGACCTTGACGCGGGCGGTGTGACGCCAGGTGGCGACGGGGTCGCTCCAGGCTTCGACGCGGTACGTCCACCGGCCCTCGGAGGTGGGGGTGACAAAGGCACCCCAGCGGTCGGAGCCGGGGGCCAGCTCGCGCATCGGGGTCCACGGGGCCGGACGGCCCTCGGGGTCCTTGAGCACGACATTGGCGGCCACCACGCCGTGCCCCTCGCGGAACAGCGTCGCGGTGACCTCGAAGGTCTCGCCGACAACTGCCTTCGCGGGACGCCTGCCGCACTCGACGAGCGGGCGGACATCCCTCACGGGGACGCGGCCGACGGCCGGGGCCGGAGTCGGGCTCATGGGTCTCACCTCCGCCGTGCTCGGGGATCGGCGCTGGGCCGAACGGGTGCTCTGCGGGTCTTACAGCCCTGCCGTGGAGCGCCGACCGGACGGCGGACCACCTCTGCCGGAACGGTTCTCGGCGGCCCGGGGCTTGCCGGCCCCTTTACGGGCCCGGTCCTTACGGGGCTTGCCGGCGGCCTCCTGCTGGGGATGGTCGCCCTGGTCCTGGAGACGGGCGGGCGGGCTCGTCTGCAGATAGCGCTCGGCGGCCGCCACGGCCTCCCGGGCACAGCGTTTGCCCATGAGGACGCACAGCGTGTAGCCCGAGTCCTCGAAACTGTCCCGGGCCGCGCGGTCGGTCGGGGACGCGAGCATCACGCGTTCCCAGGTGCGGTAGCGCCGCAGATGTCTGGCCACCTCGTTCTTGGCGGGCAGCAGCATGTGCTGGTCCTCCCGGCACTCTCGACGGAGCACGCTTCCCGGGGGAGGTCGTGCACGGAGGGGCATCGAGCCGTCACGGAGCCGATGCCTTCACTCATGGTGCACGCGCAACCACCAGGCGTCTTGTTGGTTCTTCAACAACCTCGGGAGTCGCTCGTGTTGCACGAATGGCGTAGCCCTCCCACGCTGTAGGTGACTCAGAAGTAATCGGTGCTCACGCTTCGTGCATGCGCGGAGGGAGCTTCGCCGGTGAGGAGCCCACGACGATGAAGACCGCAGTGCCTCGCTACTACCACCTCGACGTGGAAGTCAGTCCGGAGCGGGTCGGGCAGGTCAGCCGCATCCTGGCCGCTCACCTCCGGTTCTGGGACCTGGAGACGCTCGTCCAGCCCGTCTGCCACAGCGCCGAACTCCTCCTGCGCGCCATCGAGGAGCACGCGACGGACAAGAACACCTCGATCGAGATGTGGTGGAACGGTCAGCACCTCATCTCGGCGGTGGCCGAGAACGACCGAGAGCTGCGCCCCGACCGGGAGTTGCGTCCCTGCCTGACCCGTATCGCCGCGCTCAGCGACGGCTGGGGCTGCTGCTCCACGGACACCGGCAGCACGGTGATCTGGTTCACCCAGCGGGCCCCCGTCGACCAGGGCGCGCCCCTGGTGCCGACGGGGCCCGAGCCGGCCCTGCGCGAAATGCTCCAGGTGCCCCGCGAGATGCCCGTCGCGACGCTCGCTGGTGCGCCCGGCGGCGAGGCCCCGGACATCCTCGAAGACGCGCGGTGACCGTGCGTCCGGACCGCGAAGGGGTGCCCGTGTGGAGCGGGCACCCCTATCCGCTGGGCGCCTCCTACGACGGCACCGGCACCAACTTCGCCCTCTTCAGCGAGGTCGCCGACGGCGTCGACCTCGTGCTCGTCGACGACGCGGGCCGCCATCGAGCCGTCCCGCTCACCGAGGCCGACGGTTTCGTCTGGCACGGCCGGCTCCCCGGCGTCGGCCCCGGACAGCGCTACGGCTACCGGGTGCACGGCCCCTGGGACCCCGCCGCCGGCCACCGCTGCGATCCGGCGAAGCTGCTGCTCGACCCGTACACCACGGCCGTCGACGGACAGGTGGACAACCACCCCTCCCTCCGCGAACCGGGCGCCGACACCGCCGGGCACACCATGCTCGGCGTCGTCACCGACCCCTTCTTCGACTGGGGGGACGACCGCCCGCCGCGCCGGCCGTACGCCGACACCGTCGTCTACGAGGCCCACGTCCGCGGGCTCACCCGCACCCACCCCGAGGTTCCCCCCGAACTGCGCGGCACCTACGCCGGGTTGGCCCATCCCGCCGTCGTCGAGCACCTCACCTCGCTGGGCGTGACCGCGATCGAGCTGATGCCGGTCCACCAGTTCGTGCAGGACGGCGTCCTGCAGGACCGGGGCCTCGTCAACTACTGGGGCTACAACACCATCGGCTTCTTCGCGCCCCACAACGCCTACGCCGCCCACGGCACCCGGGGCCAGCAGGTCACCGAGTTCAAGTCGATGGTCAAGGCCCTGCACGCGGCCGGCCTCGAAGTGATCCTCGACGTGGTCTACAACCACACCGCCGAGGGCAACGAGAAGGGACCCACCCTCTCCTTCCGCGGCATCGACAACAGCTCGTACTACCGCCTCGTGGACGGCGACTGGGCGCACTACTACGACACCACGGGCACCGGGAACAGCCTCCTGATGCGGCACCCGTACGTCCTGCAACTGATCATGGACTCGTTGCGGTACTGGGTCACCGAGATGCATGTCGACGGCTTCCGCTTCGACCTGGCCGCCACGCTGGCCCGGCAGTTCCACGAGGTGGACCGCCTCTCGGCGTTCTTCGACCTGATCCAGCAGGACCCCGTGATCAGCAGGGTCAAGCTCATCGCCGAACCCTGGGACGTCGGCGAGGGCGGCTACCAGGTCGGCAACTTCCCGCCCCTGTGGTCCGAGTGGAACGGCCGATACCGCGACGCCGTACGGGACTTCTGGCGCGGGCGTCCCCATACGCTCGGCGAGTTCGCGTCCCGGCTGACCGGGTCCGCCGACCTCTACGAGCACAGCCGACGCCGCCCGCGCGCCAGCGTCAACTTCGTCACCGCGCACGACGGTTTCACCCTGCGCGACCTGGTCTCCTACGACGACAAGCACAACGAGGCCAACGGCGAGGGCAACCGGGACGGCGAGAGCGTCAACCGCTCCTGGAACTGCGGCGCGGAAGGACCCACCAGGGACCCCCGGGTCCTCGCCCTGCGGGCCCGGCAGCAACGCAACCTGCTGGCCACCCTGCTGCTGTCCCAGGGCATCCCGATGATCTGCCACGGCGACGAGTCGGGCCGCACCCAGCGCGGCAACAACAACGCCTACTGCCAGGACAACGAGGTCTCCTGGCTCGACTGGCGGCTCGACGACGAACGGCGCGCGCTGCTCGCGTTCACCCGCGACCTGATCGCCCTGCGCGCGGCGCACCCGGTGCTGCGCCGCCGCCGCTTCTTCCGGGGCGACACCCCGACCCGCGCGGACCAGCCGCTGCCCGACCTGGTGTGGCTGCGGCCGGACGCCCGCGAGATGACCGACGCCGACTGGGACCGCTCCGACGCGCACGCCGTGGCCGTGTTCCTCAACGGCGACGCCATCGCCGAACGCGACCACCGCGGCAACCCCGTCGTCGACGACTCCTTCCTGCTCCTGCTGAACAGCCACTGGGAGCCGCGGGTCTTCCGGCTCCCCGGCGCCGCGTACGGCGAGCGCTGGACGACCCGGGTCGACACGACCGCGGAACCCGACGGCGTCCCGGACGAGTCGGAGCACAAGGCGGGCGCCGAGATCACCTTGGAGGCGCGGGGGCTGATGCTGCTCTCCAGGCCCTGCCGGGCCCGCTGATCCTCGGCCGTCCCGGTCAGCGTTCGCCGCGCGACGTGATGGTGAACTGGGCGCCGTCGGGGTCGCGGAGGACCGCCTCGCGCGCGTCCTGGGTGAGGATCGTGCCGCCGTGGTGCTGGGCGGCCTCGACACGGGCCGCCACGTCGGAGACGGAGAAGTGGACCTGCCAGTGCGGGCGGATCGTGGGATCGGGGGCGGCCTCCAGCGCGCCGGAGGTGATCCGGGCGACCACCTCGCCCTCGCTGCGCAGCACGACCTCGTTCGCCTCGTAGCGCACCTCGCAGCAGCCGGGCTTCTCGGTGGCCCACTCCAGGACCTCGCCGTAGAAGATCGCCGCGTCGAAGGCGTCCCGGGTGTGCAGCCGGATGAAGGCCGGGGCGGCCTTGCGCCAGGTCTCCCAGTCGGTGAAGAGCGCGCCCTCCCAGATCCCGAAGGAGGCGCCGTGCCGGTCCGCCAACAGGGCGGCGCGTCCGGGCGGGAAGGAGAGGGGGCCGACCGCGACCGTGCCGCCGCGCTCCCTGGCCCGGGACGCGGCCGCGTCGGCGTCCGACACGGCGAAGTACGGGGTCCAGGCCACCGCCATCTGCCACAGGGAGGCCACCCCGGCGATCCCGGCGACCGGCACACCGTCGGCGAGCGCGATCCGGAAGTGGTCGCCGAGCTTGGCCGTACGCCACTGCCAGCCGAGCACGGCGGCGTAGAAGTCCTCCGTGGCCGGCAGGTCCCGGCTGGTGAGGCTCACCCAGCAGGGCGCACCGAAGACGGAATGGCTGGAGACGACGTTCTCGTCGTCCCGGTGATCGCTGTCGCTGTTCATGGCAGTCGTGTCCTGGTCTCGTCCGTCGGCGCAACCCGGCCGCACTCCAGTGTCCAACCGGATCCGGGGCCGGTGCGCGTCGAGTACCCCGAGACGGGCCTCCGACCCCGGTGACGACGCGATCTTCGGACGGCCGTTCGGGTGGTGACGGCGAGTCGCGGGCCCTTACCGGGCGTCGCCGCCGAGCGCATGCGCAGTACGGCGGATCAAGAGAATATCCGGTATATGGCCGACATCAAGGAACGTTCCGGGCCCGGCCCCGCCGCATCCGGTCCTGCCGCGCCCCACCAGACCCTCGCCCTCGCGGCGATGATGTTCGCCGTGTCGATGACCTTCATCGACCAGACGATCGTCGCCATCGCAGCCCCCAGCATCGTCGACGAACTCGATCTCTCCTCCTCGGGCATGCAGTGGGTGGTCAACGCCTATCTGCTGGCCCTGGCCGCGTTCTTCGCGCTCGGCGGCCGGCTCGCCGACATCCTCGGGCACCGCCGGATGATGGTGATCGGCACCCTCGTCTTCGTCATCTCCTCCGTGCTCTGCGGCTGTGTCCCCGACGACGGCTTCGCCCTGGGCTGGCTGATCGTGTTCCGGGCCACCCAGGGCCTGGGCGCCGCGCTGATGTTCCCCGCCGCGCTCGCCGTCGTCGTCGCGGTCTTCCCGGTCGACAAGCGGGGCCGGGCCCTCGCCCTGTTCTTCGGGGTGTCCGGCGCCCTCACCGCGCTCGGTCCGCTGCTCGGCGGCTGGCTCACCAGCTGGACCTGGCGGGCGATCTTCTGGGTCAACGTGCCCGTCGCGATCATCGCCCTCGTCCTGACCGCGCTCGCCCACATCCCGTACCGGGTCCGCCGTGAACGTCTCGACCTGCCCGGCGCCGTCCTCGTCGCCGTCGGCATGGGCCTGAGCGTGCTCGGCCTGCAACAGGCCTCCGCCTGGGGCTGGAGCAGCGCGGCCACCTGGGCCTGCATCATCGGCGGACTCGCGGTCCTCGTACTGTTCTGCGCCTACGAACTCCGTGTCGACGAACCGCTCATCAAACTCCACGTCTTCCGTGACAAGGCGTTCGGCGTCGACGCGGCGGTCCTCTTCTTCGCGATGCTCGCCTTCGTCCCGCTGTTCTTCTTCGCCTCGGTGTACGCGCAGGTCTCGCTCAGCGCCTCGCCCAACCAGGCGGCGCTGTTCCTGCTGTACTTCTTCATCGGCTTCGCGGTCGCCTCCCAGTGGGGCGGCCGGATCCTCGACAAACGCGGCGCCCGGCCCGCGCTGAAACTGGGCACGGCCCTCGGCGCGGTCGGCTTCGCCCTCTGGGCGAACAAGCTGACGGACCTCTCGATGCACGACCAGTGGCCCTATGTCGCCCTCGCCGGCGCCGGCATCGGCTTCCTGCTCGCGCCCGCCTCGACCGACGCGGTGAACCGGTCCCTCGACGCCTCGTACGGCGAGGTCACCGGCATCACCCAGACCGTGCGCAACTACGCGGCGGCCGTGGGGCTCGCGGTGTACGGCACGATCCTCACGCACGTCACCACCGACAAGGTCGTCGAGACCCTGACGTCCAAGGGGGTGCCGGACGACGCGGCACGGGACGCGGCCCGCGACATCGCCGAGTCGGTCACCGGCAACCCCGACAGCCAGGCGCCGAGCGGGGACGGCCCGGTCGGCACGGTGGTGCGCGACTCGATGGACGCCATCCGCATGGACTTCGCCGAGGCCAACCAGTGGGTGTTCTACGGCATGGCCATCGCCCTCGGCATCGGGTTCCTGTGCGCGCTCAGGCACCCGGGCACCCGGGTCACCGAGGAGACACGGAAGCCCGAGCGGGAGCCCGCACACCACTGACGTCGGCGGACCCCCGTGCGCGGCCGCGTCCTACGTGGACTCCCGCCGCACCAGCTCCGTCGGCAGGATCACGGCGGCCGGGGCCTCGCCGCCGATCTGCGCCAGCAGGACCCGCACCATCTCGTTGCTGATCCGGTCGTAGGGCTGGCGGATGGTGGTGAGGGCGGGGACGGACTCCGTCGCGGCGGCCGAGTCGTCGAAGCCGCCCACGGACACGTCCTCGGGGACCCGGCGGCCCGCCCGGCGCAGCGCCGTGAGGGCGCCCTGCGCCATCAGGTCGGAGGCCACGAAGACGGCGTCCATGTCGGGGGCCCGGTCCAGCAGCAGGTCGGTGCCCGCCTCGCCACTGGCGCGGCTGTAGTCGCCGGAGGCGATGAGCCGCTCGTCGATCTCGACGCCGGCCTCGGTCAGCACCTCCTTGTAGCCGGCGAGGCGGTCGACACCGCCGGGCGAGTCCAGCGGACCGGTCACCACACCGATCCGCCGACGGCCCAGCGACAGCAGATGGCGCACCATGTCACGGGCCCCGTCGCGGTCGTCGGCGGCCACGTAACTCACCTTCGAGCCGGGAGTCATGGGCTTGCCGCACTGGACGAGGGGGATACCCGCCTCGCGGAGCTCCTGGGCGACCGGGTCCGCGGAGTGGCTGGAGACCACCAGCACACCGTCGACGTGGCCCGCCGTGATGTACCGCGTGATTCGGCGCCGCTCGTCCTCCGTGCCCGCCACCATCAGCAGCAGCGGGATGTCGTGCGCGGCCAGCGCCTGGGTGCAACACCGCAGGAGGACGTTGAAGTTGGGGTCCTCGAAGAGCTTCTCCTGCGGTTCCGTCAGCAGGAAGCCGATCGAGTCGGAACGGCCGGTGATCAGCGAGCGGGCGTGCCGGTTCACGACGTAACCCGTCTTGCGGATCGCCGCGTTGACCGCCTCGGCCGCCGCCGGGCTGACGTAGTGACCGCCGTTGAGCACGCGCGACACGGTTCCCCGGGAGACTCCCGCCTCGCGCGCCACGTCGTGAATGGTCGGCGGTCTGCGCCTGCCCCCCGTGTTGCTCATGGTCATGACTTTACGGCTCCGGAGAGCAGATCGAGGCTCCAGAACCGCTGGATGACCAGGAAGAGCGCGATCAGCGGGATCACCGCGAGCAGCGCGCCCGTGATCACCAGGGTGTAGAGCGCCGGGGTGTTGGAGCCCTGTTCGAGGAGGGTGAACAGCCCCAGGGTGATCGGGAACTTCTCGTCGTCGCTGAGCATGATGTACGGCAGCAGGAAGTTGTTCCACACGGCCACGAACTGGAACAGGAAGACCGTCACCAGCCCCGGCACCATCATCGGCAGCGCGATCCGGGTGAAGATCCGCCACTCGCCCGCCCCGTCCATCCGCCCGGCCTCCACCACGTCGGCGGGGACGGCGGCAGCGGCGTAGATCCGGGACAGATAGACGCCGTAGGGGGAGAGGATCAGCGGCAGCAGCACCGACCAGTAGCTGTCCGCCAGGTCCGCCTTCGCCATCAGCAGGTACTGCGGGATCGCCAGGATCACCGGGGGCATCAGCACGCCCGCCATCAGCACGTTGAAGACGGCCTCGCGGCCCTGGAAACGGTAGATCGCCAGCGCGTAGCCGCTGATCGCGGAGACGGCGGTGGACAGCAGGGCGCCGACGCCCGCGTACAGGGCGGAGTTGCCCATCCACGTCCAGTACACGCCGTCGCGGTAGGCGTTCAGGTCGGACAGGTTGTCCGCGAAGCCGGTGCCCGGCAGGAAGGTGAACGTGCTGAACAGCTCGCTGCCCGACTTGGTGGCCGCGATCAGCACCCAGGCGACCGGCAGCAGACAGTAGATCGCGCCCAGCAGCAGGGTGAGCGTCGGGACGAGCGCGATACGGCGGCGCAGCGGCGGGCCCTGGGCGGTGCCGGGGGTGGTGCCGGCCGCCGGGGCGGCCTCGCGTACGGCAAGAGAACTCATCGTGCTGCCTCCTGCTTGCTACGGGAGTTCGCGGCCTTCAGGAAGCCGAAGGAGAGGACGAGCGTCGCCACGGCGATGATCACGGCACCCGCGGCCGCCGAGTGGATGTCGCCCTCGCCGAACGCGTCCCGGTACACCTTCATCAGCGGACTCCACGTCGTGGAGACCGAGTTGGTGAGGGGCTTGAGGGTGGTGGGCTCGCTGAAGACCTGGAGCGTGGCGATGATCGAGAAGAAGAAGGTCAGCACCAGCGAGGGCGCCACCATCGGGATCTTGATCCGCAACGCGATCTGCAGCGGCGACGCGCCGTCCAGCTTGGCCGCCTCGTACACCTCGGCGGGGATCGCCTGCAGCGAGGTGTAGATGACGATCATGTTGAAGCCGGTGCCGCCCCAGATCGCGATGTTCGACAGCGCCGCGTACAGGCCGCCGCCGTCCAGCAGATCCGGCTGCGGCAGGCCCAGCCGCTCCAGCACGAAGTAGAAGGGGCTGACGTCCGGGAGGTAGAGGAAGCCCCACAGCAGGGCCGCCACGACACCGGGGATGGCGTACGGCAGGAAGATCGCCAGCCGGGTGAAGGGGGCCAGCCGCACCTTGTCGCTGTCCAGCATCAGGGCGAAGACCAGTGCCAGACCGAGCATGACCGGGACGACGATCGCGCCGTAGCCGAGGACGCGCAGGGCGCCGTCGAGCAGTTCGGAGTCGGTCAGCGCGTCGGTGTAGTTCTCCAGGCCCGCCCACACCTCGCTGCGCGCGCCCGAGCCGAGGCCGAGCCCCTTGACCTGCACCTTGTGCAGGCTGAGCCAGACGGCGTAGCCGATGGGCAGCGCGAAGAAGAGGGCGAACAGGATCGTCGCGGGGAGGAGGAAGGCGTACGGGGCCCCCTTGACCCCGTACGACCTCCGGCGTGCCGTCGTCACCGAGCGACCTCGAAGCCCTGCTTCTTCATGTCGGCGACCGTGTCGTCCTGCATCGTCTTCAGGGCGGCACCGAAGTCCGACTTGTTCTTCGCGGCGGCGCCGAACGCGTCCTTGAAGGTGGTGTAGGCGACGTTCACGTTCGGGCCCCACGCGGACGGCGCGGTGGTCTTCGCGATCTCGGAGGCCACGGTGTAGAAGTCGGCCTGGTGGGAGAAGAAGGCCGGCGGCTGGGCGAACGCGTCACTGGTCTGCGCGGTGGTGGCGGCCGGGTAGATGCCGCCTTCCTTGGCCAGCGCGGTCAGCGCCTCGGGGTCCGTGTTCAGCCAGGTGGCGAACTTCGCGGCGGCACCCTTGTTCTTCGAGTCCGTGGTGACGGCGGTCGAGGAGCCGCCCCAGCTGCCGGTGGTGTTCTCGGAGGCCGACCACTGCGGCAGCGGCGCGACCTTCCACTTGCCCTCGGTGTCGGGCGCGGCGGTGGTCAGCGTGCCCGGCGCCCACACGGCGCTGACCCAGGCGATCTGCTTGCCGGTGTTCAGGGCCTTGTTCCAGGCCGGGGTGTACATCGGCTGGTTGTCGATGGCGCCCTCCTTCACCAGCCCGCCCCAGAAGTCGGCGACGCGCCGGGTGGCCGCGTCGTCGATGCCGACCTTCCACTTCTGGCCCTCGGTGGTCCACCACTGCGCGCCCGCCTGCTGGGCGAGACCGGCGAAGAGACCGGAGTCGTTCGCGGAGAAGGTGGTGAGGTCGACGTCCGGGTCCGCCTTCTTCAGCTTGCGCGCGGTCTCGGCGAACTCGTCCCAGGTCTTCGGGACGGTCAGGCCGTACTTCTCGAAGAGGTCCTCGCGGTAGTAGAACATCATCGGCCCGATGTCCTGCGGTATCGCGTAGACGGCGTCGGAGCCCAGCGTGGTCTGCTGCCAGACGCCGGTGGCGAACTTGCCCTTCGCGTCGCCCGCCTCGCCCGCGATGTCGGCGACCGCGTCGTTGCTGACCAGGGTCGGCAGCGCCTGGTACTCGGCCTGCACCAGGTCCGGGCCCTTGCCCGCCTTGTGCGCGGTGAGGATCTTGGTGACCAGGGTGTCGCCGGAGGCCTGCTTCTTCACCGTGACGGTGATCTGCTGCTCCTTGCCGGGGCCCTTGTTCCAGAGGTCGACGACCTTGTCCATGCCGGGCGTCCAGGTCCAGTACGTCAGCTTCGCCGGCCCCGACCGGTCCCCGCTGTCGTCGTCGGACCCGCCGCAGGCGGCGAGTGTGGTGGCGCCGAGCGCGACGGCGACGGCAGTGGCCACAAAGCGCCGGTGCTTCGTGATGTTGGGCATGGATCGTTCTCCCCTGACCTGGGTCCTCGTCTACTGCGAGGACCGTGCCATGCTTCTGTGAGCGTTCACAGTAGAGAAACATCCCGGACACTTGTCAATGGTTGTTGCTGTGCGGTTATGTTGGGCTCCGCACCGCGTCGCCGTGTGTGCACGTTCCCAAATGATCGATAAAACGGGAGAGATCCATGCCGGAGACCACCCCCACGGGCCTGACCGGGCTCGCCTTCGGTGGGGACTACAACCCCGAGCAGTGGCCGGAAACCGTCTGGCACGAGGACGTCCGGCTGATGCGCGAGGCCGGCGTCACGATGGTGAGCGTCGGCATCTTCTCCTGGGCCCTGCTGGAGACCTCACGCGGCACCTACGACTTCGCGTGGCTCGACCGTCTGCTCGACCTGCTCCACGACAACGGCATCCGCGTCGACCTCGGCACCCCCACGGTCGTCCCGCCGGTCTGGTTCTACCGCGAGCACCCCGAGGCGCTGCCCGTGGCCGCCGACGGCACCCGCTACGAGTTCGGCTCGCGCGGTGCCATCTGCCACAGCAACGCCGACTACCGGGCCGCCGCCGCGAACATCACCACGAAGCTCGCCGAGCGCTACGCCGACCACCCGGCGCTCGCCCTGTGGCACGTCCACAACGAGTACGGCGTCCCCGTCTCCGCCTGCTACTGCGACTCCTGCGCCGCGCACTTCCGCCGCTGGCTGGAGCGGACGTACGGCGACGTCGCGGCGGTCAACGAGGCCTGGGGCACCGCCTTCTGGGGCCAGCACTACACCGACTTCGCGCAGATCAACCCGCCGCGCGTCACCCCTACGGTCGGCAACCCCGGGCAGGCCCTCGACTACAAGCGGTTCGCCGACGAGACGATCCGCGAGAACTTCGTCGCCGAGCGGGACATCCTGCACCGCCTCACCCCCGGCATCCCGGTCACCACCAACTTCATGACCGCGCTCAGCCAGTGCGACTCCCTGGACTACTGGGCCTGGGGCCGCGAGGTCGACCTGGTCACCAACGACCACTACCTGATCACCGACGGCCGCCGCACCCACGTCAACCTCGCGATGGCCGCCGACCTCACCCGCTCGGTCGGCGGCGGCGCCCCCTGGCTGCTGCTGGAGCACTCCACCTCGGGCGTCAACTGGCAGGCCCGCAACCCCGCCAAGGCCCCCGGCCAGATGGCCCGCAACTCCCTCGCCCATGTGGCACGCGGCTCCGAGGGCGCCATGTTCTTCCAGTGGCGGCAGTCCCGGCGCGGCGCCGAGAAGTTCCACTCGGCGATGCTGCCGCAGGCCGGCACCGAGTCGCGCGTGTGGCGCGAGGTCGTCGCACTGGGCGCCTCCCTGGACTCGCTGAGCCAGATCAAAGGCAGCCGGACCGTCGCCGACGTCGCCGTCGTGTGGGACTGGCACTCCTGGTGGGCGCAGAACCTCGCCTGGCGCCCCAGCGAGGACCACGAGGCCCGCGAACGCGCCGACGCCTTCTACGAGGCCCTCTACGACCGCCACCTCACGGTCGACTTCGCCCACCCGGAAGCCGACTTGTCGGCCTATCCCCTTGTCGTCGTTCCCGCCCTGTACCTGATGACGCAAGCGGCTGCGGACAACCTCAAGGCGTACGTCGAGAACGGCGGCACCCTCGTCGTCTCGTACTTCTCCGGGATCGTCGACGAGCACGACGCCGTCCACGAGGGCCCCTACCCCGGCGCCCTGCGCGACGTACTCGGCCTGACCGTCGAGGAGTTCTCGCCCCTGCTCGGCGGCGAGTGCGTCCGCATCACCGGACCCGACGGCTCCGAACTGACCGGTGACGTGTGGACCGAGTTCGTGGTGCCGCGCGGCGCCGAGCCCGTGTGGACCTACACCGACGGGCTCGCCGCCGGCCGGCCCGCCGTCACCCGGTACCGGCTCGGCGAGGGCTCCGCCTGGTACGTCTCGACCCGCCTCGACGCGCACGGCCTCGACGCGCTCCTCGGCTGGGCCGCCGACGACGCGGGCATCGCCGCCCGCGCCGACCTGCCGCGTGACGTCGAAGTGGTGCGCCGTGCGGGGGAGTCGGGCGACTTCCTCTTCGCGATCAACCACACCGCGCTCGACGCGAAGGTGCCGCTGGACACGGCCGGCGCCGAGCTCCTCACCGGCGAACGCGCGGCGGGCCGCCTCGTCGTACCCGCCGGCGGCGTCAGGGTCGTACGTCTCGACCCCTGATCAGCAGATATGGACGGCAGCCCGTCACCGAGCCGCACGGGTGACGGCCGCCGCTCCCCGCCCGGGGGCGTTTCCCGGCCCCGGGTCATCCCCGACCCCGACCGGATCTCTGGGGACATCCGGTCGGTCCAGGCGGCGTCGCGCCCACGGCCTTCGGGCGCGGCGCCGCCACAGCACCGCATCACCCGGCTCCCCACCTTCGTCGAAGGGACGACGATGTTCCACGCGAGACGTGCCCTCAGGGCCCTGCTCATACCGCTGTTCGCGGGTCTGGCGCTCACCACCGTGCCCGCCGGCTCGGCACACGCCGCCTCCACGCTCACCAACGGGGGCTTCGAGTCCGACGGCACCGGGACCGCGACGCCGGCCGGCTGGTCGACGTACTCGGCAGGCGGGCAGAACGCCGCCTCCTTCACCGAGTCCGGCGGCCACGGCGGCAGTCACCGCCTCACCCACTGGTCGTCCTCCGCCTACAAGGTGGAGACGTACCAGTACCTGTCCGGCCTGGCCAACGGGAACTACAAGCTCACCGCGTGGGTGCGCTCCGGCGGCGGCCAGAACTCCGCGTACCTCGCGTTGAAGAACTGCGGCAGCGCCGAGCAGCGCACCGACATCCCGGTCTCCGCCAGCGGCTGGATCCGGATCGTCACCTCGATCGCGGTGACCAACAACCAGTGCACCATCAGCATCAACTCCGACGCCCGTGCCGGGAACTGGATCAACGTCGACGACCTGACCTTCGCGTCCGGGACGACGGGCGTGCCCATCAAGGGCTCCGACGTGTCCTCGCTCGTCAAGAGCGAGGCCAAGGGCGGCGTCTACAGGAACAGCTCCGGCACCACCGGCGACGCCCTCGCCATCCTCAAGGGCGCGGGCCAGAACTACGCCCGCCTCAAGGTCTGGGTGAACCCCGCCGACGGCTACAACAACAAGACCCGCGTGCTCGCCGCCGCCAAGCGCGTCAAGGCCCAGGGCATGAAGCTCCTGGTCGACTTCCACTACTCGGACACCTGGGCGGACCCGGGCGCCCAGACCGTGCCGTCCGCGTGGACCGGTCACTCCTACAGCCAGCTGCGGACGGACGTCCACAACCACACCTACGACGTCCTCAACGCCCTCAAGGCGCAGGGCACCACCGCCGACATGGTCCAGGTCGGAAACGAGATCAACGGCGGCATGCTGTGGTCGGCGGGCTCCACCTCCAACTGGTCGCAGCTCGCCGGACTGCTCAACTCCGGCTACGACGCGGTCAAGGCGGTCGACTCCTCCACCCAGGTGGCGCTGCACCTCGCCAAGGGCGGGGACCTGTCCGGCACCCGCTGGTGGTTCGACAACGCGGTCTCCAACGGTGTGAAGTTCGACGTCATCGGCCTGTCGTACTACGGCTACTGGCACGGCACGCTCGCCGACTTCCAGACCACGCTGGACGACGCGGCGTCCCGCTACGCCAAGCCGGTGTTCGTCGCCGAGACGGCGTACCCGTTCCGGCTGGACAGCGAGGACGCGCACGAGAACATCATCGACCTGAGCGGCGAACTCGTGTCCGGCTACCCGGCCACGACCGCAGGTCAGACCCGGTGGATGAAGGACATCGCGAGCATCGTCGAGGCCGTCCCGAACGGCCGTGGCCTCGGCATCTTCTACTGGGAGTCGACGTGGACCGCCGTCACGGGCAACGGCTGGGACCCGACGGACGCGGCCTCCGGCAACGGGTGGGAGAACCAGGCGCTGTTCGGGTACGACGACAGGCTGCTGCCGGCGGCGGCGTGGTTCAGCCACCGGTAGTGAGGTGAGCCGGGGGCCGTACGTCTCGGCGTGCGGCCCCTTCTGGCGTTCAGCCGCCGAGGAACGCGTGCAGCGAACCGGCCACGGCCGAGACGAAGGTGTCCCGGACCCGCTCGGGGAGGCGGTCCAGGGAGAGGTAGGGGTTGAGGTCCTCCAGCTCGACCAGGAGGAGGTCGCCGTCCTGCGTTCGGCAGGCGTCCACGCGCTGGATGCCGTGGTCGAGGGTGTTCCAGTCGATGAAGCGCCGGGCGAAGGAGAGGTCGGCCTCGGAGGCCTCGTAGGGTTCCAGGACCCAGCGGCGGTCGGGGTCGGGCGCGTGGAGGGCGTACTGGAAGGTGTCGTCGACGTAGTAGAAGGACACCTCGTAGCGGAAGTCCACGCGCGGCTGGACGAGGAGGTCGCCCCAGGCCAGGCCCGCCAGCTCGGAGCCGGTCAGGAAGCGCAGGCCGAGGGAGTCCGCGCCGGCCTTCGGCTTCACCGCGTACCTGTCGGAATCGGGCAGCCGCGTCAGGTCCTCGCTCCGGTCGACGGTGGGGATGACCGGGTACCCGGCGCCGGTGAGGTCCAGCAGGTACTGCTTGCCGACCATGTCGGCGCGGCCGGTCAGCGGGTTGTAGACACGGCTGCCGAGCGCCGTCGCCCGCTCGCGGAAGGCGTCGTACGCCTCCTGGTGGTGCAGGACGGGGCCGCTGTTGCGGACCACGACCGCGTCGAAGCCGTCCATCAGGGCCACCGTGTCCAGGGGGTGGCACAGGGCGATGTCGAACTCCGCGCGCAGCCGGGAGGTGAGAAAGATGTCCTCGTCGCAGTACCGCCGCCCCCGGGCCGGATAGACGAGGTCGGTGACGTACAGCAGGCGGGGGCGGACGGGCACGGCGGTCTCCCTGGTCGGTGACGGCCAACCTAACCCGAGTGGCCTGCGGGGCGGCTCGGCCCCGGTCAGGGCGGACCCCGCGCGGGCGATCGGGCGGACCTTCGGGAGGCGGACATGCGGCGCGACCCCGGACCGCGCATCGGCACCCTCGACCGGCTGCTATCGCATGGTCACGACGAGCGCGTGTGTGACGGAGGGCCGACTGATCCTCGGAAGCCTGCGGGAACGGGGGATCGCGGTGTGCGAACTGCCGGGGAAGCGGGGCTGAGGGGCCCCGGCCCTCGGTGAGACACGAGGGCACGGCCCAGGGACCGGTCCGGTGCGGCTCGCCCGTGTGTGTTCGATGCGGGTCCCGCATCGTCGAGTGCGGCGGGGGCGACCGGCGCGTTACGCTGGCGGCCAGTCGCGATCACGGTCGCGGCGCGGCGGTGGGGCCCGCCGTACCCGAACCGCGGCGACGGCGCCGACAACGGTCCCTGCTTGCGACGGAGCACGCCCGGCGACCTCCGGGCCCGGCGAGTAGGAGACCCGCACCCATGCCGCCCGCACACCCCGACAGGCCCGGATCCCGGCCGCCCTCCGGTGAGCCCGAAGTCCCGCCGCCCGGCGCGGCGGGAGATGTCCTGCCGCTCACCGGCGGGCCGCCGGACGTCCTGCCGCTCATCGACGACCCCGAAGTCCTGCAGTCCCCCGACGCCCCCGTCCCCGATCCACCCCGGCCCGCCCCCTGGCACGGTCAGGCGCCCGTGGTCGCGGTCGTGGCGGTCGGCGGGGGTGTCGGGGCGGCGGCCCGCTACGGTGCCGCGCTGCTCTGGCCCACCGGCACCACGGGTTTCCCCTGGACCACCTTCTGGGTGAACGTCGTCGGCTGCTTCGTGATCGGCCTCTTCATGGTCGCCATCACCGAGGCGTGGACGGTCCACCGCCTCGTCCGCCCCTTCTTCGGCACCGGAGTCCTCGGCGGCTTCACCACCTTCTCGACGTACGCCGTCGACATCCAGCGCCTCGTCGAGGAGGGCCGCCCCGAGACCGCCCTCGCCTACCTGGCCGCGACCCTCCTCGCCGCCCTCGCCGCGGGCCTGGTCGCGACGGCGACGGCGCGTCGCGTACTGCGCCCCACGCCCGCCCCGGCACATGAGAAGGGTAAGAGTTCGTCGTGAACTGGCTGCTGGTCGTCGTCGGCGGATTGGTCGGCGCCCCCTTGCGCTACCTCACCGACCGTGTGGTGCAGTCCCGCCACGACATGGCCTTCCCCTGGGGCACCTTCACCGTCAACGTCGTGGGCTCCGGCGTCCTGGGCTTCCTCACCGGTGCCGTGGCGGCCGGCGCCGTCGGCTCCCACCTGCACCTTCTCCTCGGCACCGGCCTGTGCGGGGCGCTGACCACCTACTCGACCTTCTCCTACGAGACCCTGAGCATGGCGCGGACCGGCGACCGCTTCCACGCCGTCGCCAACGCGGTCGCGAGCGTGACGGCCGGCCTGGGCGCGGTCTACCTGGGGCTGGCGGTGGCGCGGGCGTTCTGGTCCTGAGCGCGGGCCTTACCCGGCCGTAGTACGACTGCTCTCCCGGCGCGATCACGGTCGCCCCGTGCCCCGTGGCGGCTGCTCCTCGACCGTGCCCCCGTCGGTCATGCCCTCGCGAAGCAGAACTGGACCCCATGAGCACCATCAGCGTCGGTCAGGCAGTCGTCCTCGGAGCGGTGGAGGGGGTGACGGAGTTCCTGCCGGTGTCCTCCACCGGCCATCTGAAGATCACCGAGGGGCTGATGGGGATCCAGGTGGACGACAAGGCTGTCGTCGGGTTCTCGGCGGTCATCCAGGTCGGCGCGATCGCCGCGGTCCTCGTGTACTTCCGTCACGACATCGCGCGCATCGGGTCGGCCTGGTTCCGGGGGCTGTTCGACGCGGGGGAGCGGCAGGAGCGCGACTACCGGTTCGCGTGGTGGGTGATCGCCGCGACGATCCCGATCGTCGTCGTGGGGCTGGCCGCCCGGTCGCTGATCGAGGGGCCGCTCGCCTCCCTGTGGGTGGTGGCCGGCTCCCTGATCGTCGGCAGCGGCGTGATGTGGGTCGCCGAGCGGGTGGGCCGGCGCAGGCGGGCGGAGGAGGACACCCGGTTCCGGGACGCGATGCTCGTCGGCGGTTCGCAGATCCTCGCTTTGCTGTTCCCCGGTTTCTCCCGCTCCGGCGCCACCATGTCCACCGCGCTGCTCCTCGACCTCGACCGCGTCGCCGCCACCCGACTCTCCTTCTTCCTCGGTATCCCCGCTCTCACCGGCGCCGGTCTGTACGAGCTGAAGGACGCCCTCGGCGCGGGGGTGGGTGCGGCCCCGCTGATCGCCGGCACCACCGTGTCGTTCGCGGTCGCGTACGCCTCGGTCGCCTGGCTGCTGAAGTTCGTGACCAGGCACTCCTTCCAGGTGTTCGTGTCCTACCGGATCGTCGTCGGCGTACTGCTGTTCGGGCTGCTCGGTGCCGGTGGCCTCAGCTGACGTGGCCCCCCGGGCGCGGCCGGCCCCCGACGCACGGTCGATCCACCACCGCCCATGACCTGGAAGATCGAAGACGGGCCCCCTTGACAGCATCCTCCGGTCACCCGCAGGATCACCCCCGTGAACCTGTCAGACAGCCAGACAGGTGGCTCGGCACCCCGGCGCGTCAGCGCCATGGAAGCGGTGCTCACCCACCTCCGCGACGCCATCGAGCGCGGCAAGTACGCCATCGGGGACAAGCTCCCCTCGGAGGCGGAGCTCTGCCGACAGCTCGAAGTGAGCCGACCGGTCCTGCGCGAGGCGCTGCGCGCCCTTCAGGTGATGGGGCTGACCCAGTCCCGCACCGGCAAGGGCACCTTCGTGATCGCGAACGCCGTCGAGGACCCCACCTTCGGCGACTACGCGGCGAGCGACCTGCTGGAAGTGCGCCGACACGTGGAGATCCCGGTCGCCGGGTACGCGGCGGTGCGCCGCACCCCGGAGAACCTGGACCATCTGGCCCACCTGCTGGACCGGATGGAGCGGGAGACCGACACCACCGCCTGGGTCGCGATGGACACCCTCTTCCATCTGGCCGTGGCGGAAGCCGCCCAGAACCCGGTGTTCCGCCGGGTGATCGAGGAGATCCGGGACGCACTGGCCCGCCAGTCGGCCTTCCTCAACGAACTGGGCGGCCGGCGCGAGCAGTCCAACCGCGAGCACCGGGCCATCGTCGAGGCGCTGATCGACGGTTCCGAACACGACGCGGTGGAGGCCATGTCCCACCACCTCGACCGCGTCGAGACCACCCTCACCGACATCGTGCGTTCCCCGCGCACGGACAGTTCCACGGAAGGCGGACCCGAGGCGTGAGCGAGCAGTCCCTCGAAAAAGACGCCGTACAGGCCGGGCAGCCGGCGGCCCACGTCGACGCCGGAGACGCCGGCTACAGCAAGTCCCTGAAGTCCCGCCACGTCAACATGATCGCCATCGGCGGCGCGATCGGCACCGGCCTCTTCCTCGGCGCCGGCGGCCGTCTCGTCGACGCCGGCCCGTCCCTGTTCATCGCGTACGCGGTCTGCGGAGTCTTCGCCTTCCTCGTCGTCCGCGCCCTCGGCGAACTGGTCCTCTACCGGCCCTCGTCCGGCGCCTTCGTGTCCTACGCCCGGGAGTTCCTGGGGGAGAAGGGCGCGTACACGGCCGGCTGGATGTACTTCCTGAACTGGGCCACCACCGGTATCGCCGACATCACCGCGGTCGCCCTCTACACCCACTACTGGGGCATGTTCTCCGACATCCCGCAGTGGGTGATCGCGCTCGTCGCCCTCGCGGTCGTCCTCTCCGTGAACCTGATCTCGGTGAAGATGTTCGGCGAACTGGAGTTCTGGTTCGCGATCATCAAGGTCGGCGCACTCGTCACCTTCATGCTGATCGGCATCTTCCTGCTGGTGACCCAGCAGCCCGTGGACGACCACACCCCCGGCCCGTCCCTGATCACCGACAACGGCGGCATCTTCCCCAACGGTCTGCTGCCCATGCTGCTGATCATCCAGGGTGTGGTCTTCGCCTACGCCTCCGTCGAACTGGTCGGCGTCGCCGCGGGCGAGACCGAGAACCCCGAGAAGATCATGCCGAAGGCGATCAACTCGATCATGTGGCGCGTCGGCCTCTTCTACGTCGGCTCCGTGCTGCTGCTGGCGATGCTGCTGCCCTGGTCCTCGTACAAGGCGGGCGAGAGCCCCTTCGTCACGGTGCTCTCCAACATCGGCGTCCCCGCGGCCGGCGGCATCATGAACCTGGTCGTGATGACCGCGGCCATGTCCTCGCTCAACTCGGGCCTGTACTCCACCGGCCGCATCCTGCGCTCGATGGCGATGGCGGGCTCGGCCCCGAAGTTCACCGGCGTGATGAGCCGCAACCAGGTGCCCTACGGCGGCATCCTGCTCACCAGCGGTATCTGTGTGCTCGGTGTCGGACTGAACTTCGTGGTCCCGGCCGAGGCGTTCGAGATCGTGCTCAACTTCGCCGCGATCGGCATCATCTGCACCTGGGGCATGATCATGATCTGTCACCTGGTGTTCTGGCAGAAGACCGAGAAGGGGGAGCTGACCCGGCCGAGCTACCGGCTGCCCGGCTCCCCCTGGACCGAACTGGTGACCCTGTTCTTCCTCGCCTCGGTCCTCGTCCTGATGTACGCGGACGGCGGCGCAGGCCGCACGACCGTGCTGTGCCTCCCCCTCATCGTGTTGGCGCTGATCGCGGGATGGTTCGGCGTACGCCGCCGGGTCGCCCAGCAGTCGGCCGAAGTGAAGAAGTGAAGCAGGCAGTGATGTACGACCCCACGACCACCGGCGCCGCGGCGATCCCTGCGCCGCCGGTGGCCGCGGCCCCCGCGATCCGGGAACCGCTCCACGCCCCCGTCGCCCACCTCGTACGCGGAGGTGTCATCGAGGGCATCCACTACGGCTCCGTCGTGGTGCTGGGTGCCGACGGGGAGGTGGAACTCCAACTCGGCGACATCGAGGCGGCGTTCTACCCCCGGTCGGCGCTCAAGCCGGTCCAGGCCGTGGCGATGCTGCGCGCCGGACTCCCCCTGGACGGCGCACTGCTGTCCCTGACCGCGGCCAGCCACTCCGGCGAGGAACGCCACCTCGCCGGAGCCCGGCAGATCCTGGAGCTGGCCGGGGCGAGCGAGGACGACCTGCGCAACGTCACCGACATGCCGTACGACCCGGCCGTCCGCGACGTGTGGATACGCGAGGGGAGGAAGCCCTCCCGTCTCGCGCAGAACTGCTCCGGCAAGCACGCCGCCATGCTCTACACCTGCAAGCTCAACGGCTGGTCCCTGGACGACTACCTCGACCCGGCCCACCCCCTGCAGCAGGCCATCGCGGAGATCGTCGAGGACCTCACCGGGCAGGCCGTCGCCCGGGTGACCCTCGACGGCTGCGGCGCACCCCTGTTCTCCGTCTCCCTGCACGGCCTCGCCCGCGCTCTCGCCCGGATCACCACCGCCGCCGAGGGCACCCCCGAGCACACCGTCGCCGACGCCATGCGCGACCACGCCGAGATGGCCTCCGGCGCCGGACGCGACGTCGCCGAGCTGATGCGGGCCGTGCCCGGACTGCTCACCAAGGACGGCTTCGAGGGTGTCCAGGTCGCCGCGCTGCCCGACGGCCGGGCCGTCGCCGTGAAGATCGCCGACGGCGCGAACCGGGCCCGGGTCCCCGTCACCGCCGCGGCCCTGGCCCGGGCCGGCGTCGACCCGACCGCCCTCGCCGCCTTCGCGGGCGCCCCGCTGCTCGGCGGCGACCACGTCGTCGGACACCTCCGGCCGGCCCGGGCGCTCGACCCGCTCGTGGAGACCACGGACGGCTGAAAGCCGGTCGCGGAGCCCACGGACGGCTCTGAGAGCCACATGCCGGACCGGGCCTTCGACCCGGGCCCGCACACGGATCCCGAGGACATCTGAACCCCTGACCCCCGAGATCACGTCTCCCTTCGAACCGTCTTCCGACGGCGCGGCCCCACCAGGGCCGCGCCCGACGAGGACGGGCCACCCGCACCCGCCTCAAAGAAGAGGACCCGTACCACCATGACCGCCGCAGCGACCCGCAGCGAACACGATCTGCTCGGAGACCGTGACGTCCCCGCCGACGCGTACTGGGGCGTCCACACCCTGCGCGCCACGGAGAACTTCCCCATCACGGGCACCCCGATCTCCGCCTACCCCCACCTGGTCGACGCCCTGGCCGCCGTCAAGGAGGCCGCCGCCCGCGCCAACGAGGAACTCGGCCTGCTCGCCCCGGCGAAGGCCGCCGCGATCATCGAGGCCTGCCGGGAGATCCGCGACGGCAAGCTGCACGACCAGTTCGTCGTCGACGTGATCCAGGGCGGCGCCGGCACCTCCACCAACATGAACGCCAACGAGGTGATCGCCAACCGGGCGCTGGAGCTGTTGGGCCACCCCAAGGGCGAGTACCGGCACCTGCACCCCAACGAGGACGTCAACCTCGGCCAGTCCACCAACGACGTCTACCCGACCGCCGTCAAGGTCGCCACGGTCTTCGCGGTGCGCGGGCTGCTCAAGGCGATGGCCGTCCTCCAGGACTCCTTCGCGGCCAAGGCCGTCGAGTTCCGCCAAGTGCTCAAGATGGGCCGCACCCAGCTCCAGGACGCGGTCCCCATGACGCTCGGCCAGGAGTTCTCCGCGTTCGCCGTCATGATCGACGAGGACCGCAGCCGCCTCGCCGAGGCCGTCGAGCTGATCCACGAGATCAACCTGGGCGCCACCGCCATCGGTACCGGCCTCAACGCCCCCGCCGGCTACGCCGAGTCGGCCCGCCGCCACCTCGCCGAGATCACCGGGCTGCCGCTGGTCACCGCCGCCAACCTCGTCGAGGCCACCCAGGACTGCGGCGCGTTCGTGCAGATGTCGGGCGTGCTCAAGCGCATCGCGGTCAAGCTGTCGAAGAGCTGCAACGACCTTCGGCTGCTCTCCTCCGGTCCCCGCGCCGGCCTCAACGAGATCAACCTGCCTCCCGTACAGGCCGGTTCGTCGATCATGCCCGGCAAGGTCAACCCGGTGATCCCCGAGGTCGTCAACCAGGTCGCCTTCGAGGTCATCGGCAACGACGTCACCATCACCATGGCCGCCGAGGCCGGACAGCTCCAGCTCAACGCCTTCGAGCCGATCATCCTGCACTCCCTCTCGGAATCCCTCACCCACCTCCGCGCGGCCTGCCTCACCCTCGCCGAGCGCTGCGTCGACGGCATCACCGCCAACGAGGACGAACTGCGCGCCGCCGTGGAGAACTCCATCGGCCTGGTCACCGCCCTCAACCCGCACATCGGATACACAGCCGCCACCGACATCGCCAAGGAGGCCCTCGCCACCGGCCGGGGCGTGGCCGAACTCGTCCAGGAGAAGGGCCTGTTGCCCGCCGAACGACTCCGGGAACTGCTACGGCCCGAGGTCCTCGCGGGCAGCGGCGCACCGCCCGCCTGATGGGCACCCCCGCCTTCGGGCCGATCCTGGAACGCATCGCCGAGGAGATCGAACGGACCCCGGGCCGGGGTCGGCCCGCCGACTACATCCCGGCGCTCGCGGCCCGCGACCCGCGCAGCTTCGGCATGGCCGTCGCGGAGCCCGACGGCACGGTGTACGGCGTGGGGGACTGGCGTGAGCCGTTCTCCACGCAGTCCATCACCAAGGTCTTCACCCTCGCGCTCGATCTGGAGCGCGAGGGGGACGCCCTCTGGGAACACGTGGGCCGCGAGCCCTCCGGCAACCCCTTCAACTCCCTCGTCCAACTGGAGTACGAGAGCGGCATCCCGCGCAACCCGTTCATCAACGCGGGCGCCCTCGTCGTCACCGACCGCCTGCACACCCGAACCGGCGACGCGGCGGGCACGCTGCTGTCCTTCCTGCGCACGGAGAGCGGCAACCCCGACCTCGACTTCGACCCGGAGATCGCCGCCTCCGAATCCGACCACGGCGACCGCAACGCGGCCCTCGCCCACTTCATGGCCGCGTACGGCAACATCGACAACCCCGTACCGGTCCTCCTCGACCAGTACTTCCGCCAGTGCTCCCTCACCGCCTCCTGCGCCGACCTCGCCCTGGCCACCACCTTCCTGGCCCGGCACGGCGTCCGCGCCGACGGCACCCGCCTGCTGACCCGCAGCCAGGCGAAGCAGATCAACGCGGTGATGCTCACCTGCGGCACGTACGACGCGGCCGGTGACTTCGCGTACCGCGTGGGCCTGCCCGGCAAGAGCGGCGTGGGCGGCGGCATCATCGCGGTCGTGCCCGGCCGTTGCACGCTCTGTGTGTGGAGCCCCGGGCTGGACGAGCGCGGCAACTCGGTGGCCGGAGTGGCGGCGCTGGACCGGTTCACCACCCTGACGGGGCTGTCGATCTTCTGACCCTCCCCGCCCGAGGCCCGCAGCCCAGGCCCGCCGCCCCGGTACCGCGGTCGCCGGCCGGGGCGGCGGGTTCACTCCTGGTCACGTGCCGGTACCCGCCCGGAAGGCGCGGCGTCGCTTCCGCGCCACCCGGCGTTGACAGCCTGACCGAGTGTTGGCCATCGCTTTCCCCGTCGACCTGCGCCGCTGTCAGGCACTCGGCCTGGCCGGAACCGCCTTCCTCGCCCTCGGAGGCGAGACCGCAGGAGCCCTGCCCGTGCGGGAGCTGCTGTCACCGACCTCGGGGCGCGGCGCGCTGGGGCTCGTCGGCGTCTACTTCGGCGTCGTCCTGCTGACAGCCGCCTGGGCGCTGCTCGGCAAGGTGATACGCGGCCCGGAGCCACCGACTCCGCGCGCCCTGCTGCTCGTTCTGGCCGTCTGGGCGGCACCGCTGCTGCTCGCGCCCCCGCTGTTCAGCCGGGACGTCTACAGCTACCTCGCCCAGGGCGCCATGGTCGACGCGCACATGGACGTCTATCTGCACGGGCCCGCCCGGCTCGGCGGACCGCTCGCCGACGAGGTGGCCCCGATGTGGCGGCACACCGCGACCCCGTACGGCCCGGTCTTCCTCGCCCTGGCCTCCGGGCTGTCCGCGCTGACCGACGGCCGGATCCCGGCCGGGCTCATCGGGATGCGCCTGATCGCACTGCTCGGCGTGGCGCTGATGGCCGTGGCACTGCCCCGCCTCGCCCGGCACAGCGGAACCGACCCGGCGGTCGCGCTCTGGCTCGGCGCGCTCAACCCGCTCGTGCTCCTGCACCTGGTGGCGGGGGCCCACAACGACGCGATGATGCTGGGGCTGCTGGGCGTCGGGTTGGTGCTGGCGCGGGGCCGTTGGTATCTGGTCGGCGTCGTCCTGATCACCCTCGCTGCGCTGGTGAAGGCACCCGCCGCGCTCGGGCTGGTGGCGGTGGTGGTGATGCGCGGTCGTGGGGGATGGATTCGGACCGTTGTCGGGACCCTGGCCGTCGCCGTCGGCACCACGGCCGCCGCGACCGCCCTGACCGGCACGGGATACGGCTGGATCGCCGCGCTGCGCACCCCCGTGTCACCCCAGAACTGGTCACCCACCACCGTCCTGGGCCGCGCCACCGCCACCCTGCTGCACGACCTCGGCAGCGACCTGGCCCCCCTCGCCCTTCCGGCCTGGCGCGCCGCCGGACTGCTGCTGACCCTCGCCGTCGTCCTGCACATATGGTTCCGGCTGCGCCCCGGCCCGGTGTACGCGCTCGGCCTCAGCCTGGCGGCCGTGGCCGCGCTGGGCCCGGCGATCCGCCCCTGGTACGCCCTGTGGGGCCTGTTCCTCATCGCCGCGGCCGCCCGGAACGTCTCCGTGCAGCGCCGGGTCGCGGCCGCCAGCGGGGTGCTCGCGCTCGCCGTCCTGCCGAGCGGGAACCCGGCGGACACCGAGCAGTTCGTCCTCGCGGTGTGCGGGGGAGTGCTCGCGGTGGTCGTGCTCTGGCAGGCCGAACTGGCCTCCCGGGCGCCGGCCCTGGAGCGGACGGCATGAGCGAACCGCGCCCGAGGCGGCTTCGGCCACGCACCGAGCGGGCCCGCGTCCTCCTCGTCCTCGTGTCGGCCGTGGCCGTCACCGCCTTCACCGCGACCGTCCCGCTGCTGCGCGGCTTCTTCGACCTGCGCGTCTACCACGGTGCGATCGACCACTGGGTCCACCACGACGGCCGCCTCTACGACTACCTGGTACCGGGCACGACCTACGGCTTCACCTATCCGCCGTTCGCGGCCGTCGTCATGCTGCCGATGGCGCTGGTCGGACTGCGCACCGCGATCGTGCTGTGCCTGGGGCTGAACCTGGCGGCACTCGCGGCCGTCCTGCGGCTACTGGCCGGCCCGGCGCCCAGCCGCCACGGCTGGTTCGGCGTCTCCCTGCTTCTCTGCGCGCTCGCGCTGTTCGAACCGTTGCGGGACACCTTCAGCTTCGGGCAGGTGAACCTCCTGCTGCTGGCCCTGGTCCTCGCCGACGCCCGGCTGCTGGCCACGGGCCGGGGCCGCTGGGCGGGCGTCGGCATCGGCCTGGCGGCGGCGGTCAAGCTGACGCCCGCGATCTTCATCGGACTGCTGCTGCTCGCCCGGCGGTGGCGGGCCGCCGGGCTCGCGACGGCCGTCGCCGCGGCCGCCACCGCGGCGGCGGCCTGGATCGCCCCGGCCGCCTCGCGCTTCTACTGGACCGAGGCGCTGTGGGACACCAGTCGCGTCGGCCGCCTCGACTACGTCTCCAACCAGTCGTTGCAGGGTGTCCTGGCTCGGCTCGTGGCACCGCACGAACCGAGCCGCGCCGTGTGGGCGGCGCTGGTGCTCGTGGTGCTGTGCGTGTGGGTGTGCCGGGCCCGTGCGGCGGTACGAGCCGCCGACTGGACCGCCGCCTTCGCCCTTACCGGGCTGACCGGCTGTCTGGTCAGCCCGATCACCTGGGTGCACCATCTGGTCTGGCTGCTGCCGGCCTTCGCCGTCCTGCTCAGACACCGTCGGCTGCTGCCGCTCACGGCGGCGCTGTACGTGGTGCTGTGCAGCAGCGTCGTGTGGCTGTGGTTCGACGACGCGTCCGGCGTCGGCGGCTTCGTCGGCAGCAACACCTATGTGTGGATCACGCTCGGTCTGCTGCTGTGGCTGCCGGTCGGTCAGCCCCGGGCGGACCGGCCGATCCTGAGGCGCAGTGCCAGGGCCACGGCCGCCGCGCCCACCCCGGCCGCGCCCGCGATCGCACCCACCACCGGCCAGTCGGGAACGGTCACCCCGGCCGCCTCCGCGCGGGTCACGGGCAGTGGTCCGGGGCCGGCCTGAGGCGCCGCCGCCGGGCGCGGCGGCAGGAGCGAGCCCACGGCGTCCACCTGCCCGGCGGCGTCGAACCCCCAGTCGAGCAGGGAGCGCGCTTCCTCGTACACGGCGAAGCCGCCGGACTCGGGGCGCATCACCGTCACCACGAGGGTGCGCCCGCCCCGTTTCGCGGCGGCGATCAGCGTGTTGCCCGCGTTGGTGGTGTAGCCGTTCTTGACGCCGATCAGTCCCGGATAGCGTTCCACCCCGGCGCCGGTGAGCAGCCGGTTGGTGTTCTGGATGCCGTACGACCAGCCGCCCGCCGGGAACTTCGCGGTGGTCGTGGCGCAGTACCCGGCGAACTCGGCGTTGCGCAGCCCCGCCCGTCCGAACACCGCCAGGTCGTAGGCGGACGACACCTGACCGGGCGCGTCGTAGCCGTCGGGGGAGACGACGTGCGTGTCGCGGGCGCCCAGGGCCCGGGCCTTGGCCCGCATCTGACGGGCGGTCGCCTTCCAGCCGCCGTTGAGGTGGGCCAGGACGCGTACGGCGTCGTTGCCCGAGCTGAGGAAGACCCCGCGCCAGAGGTCGGCGACGGTGTACGTGCGGTCCTCCTTGACGCCGACCAGGCTGCTCCCGGCGCCGATGCCCGCCAGTTCCTCACTCTTCACCGTGTGTCTGAGACCCGCCGGGAGGCCCGGCAGCACGGTGAGCGCGAACAGGGTCTTCAGGGTGCTCGCGGGCGGCAGTCTGCGGTGCGCGTCGTGCGCGGCGAGGACCGCGCCGCTGTCGGCGTCGGCCACCAGCCACGACACCGCGGACACGTCCGGCACCTCGGGCGCCCCGGCCCGCGGCCGCACCTGTGTCCCCTGCCGGTACAGGGACGGCGACCCCTGCGCGGCCTTGGCGTCCTGCGCGTCCGTCACGGACCGGGGGCCGGTGGCTACCGGGTCGGTCACGACGGCCAGCGCCCCGAGCGCGCAGACGGCGGTGCAGCACACGGTGAGGCGGGCCGCACGGGAAGCGCGGGCGCCACGGGAGGCGCGAGCGGCACGGGGAGCACGAGGAGCACGAGGAGCACGGGATGAGAATCCGATGGTCATACCGCAAACGTAGGAAGGGGGGTGCCGTACTCCCGGATGCCAGGGCCGAGCGCACGGATCGAGCACCCGGATGCCGCATGTCATGCCGCCGGCAGCGTGGGCCGCACCTGCCGCAGGAAGGCGGCGTTGTCCGGTGTGGCGCGCATCCGCTCCAGCAGCGTCTCCAGGTTCGTCTGCCCCTCGCGTGACCGCAGGGCCTGCCGCAGACCGCGTACGGCCGCCAACTCGCCCGCTGTCAGGAGGAGTTCCTCGCGGCGGGTGCCGGAGGGGGTGATGTCGACGGCGGGGAAGACCCGCCGGTCGGCGAGGGCGCGGTCCAGGCGGAGTTCCATGTTGCCGGTGCCCTTGAGCTCCTCGAAGAAGAAGCCGTCGGCGCGGGACCCGGTCTCCACCAGGGCGGTGGCCAGGATGGTGAGGGAGCCGGCCTCCTCGGTCAGCCGAGCGGCGCCGAAGAGCCGCTTGGGGCCGTGCAGGGCGGCGGCGTCCACTCCGCCGCTGAGGGTGCGGCCGCCGGACGCGGCCGCGTTGTTGTGGGCCCGGCACAGCCGGGTCAGGGAGTCCAGGAGGATCACCACGTCCTCGCCCTGCTCGACGAGCCGCTTGGCGCGCTCCACGACGAGTTCGGCGAGCGCGATGTGCTCCTTGGGGGACCGGTCGAACGTCGAGGCGTACACCTCGCCCCGTACGGAGCGCCGCATGTCGGTCACCTCCTCGGGCCGTTCGTCGAGCAGCACCACCATCAGGCGGGCCTCGGGGTGGTTGGCGGCGATCGCGGCGGCCACCTGCTGCAGCAGGACGGTCTTGCCGGTCTTGGGCGGGGCCACGATCAGCCCGCGCTGCCCCTTGCCGACGGGCGCGACGAGGTCGACCAGACGGCCCGTCAGACCGCTCGCCGGGTGTTCGAGCCGCAGCCGCTCGCGGGGGTGCAGTGGGGTGAGGTCGCGGAAGTGCGGGCGGGCGCGCAGCTCTTGGGGCGTACGGCCGTTGATCCGCTCGACCTCGGTGAGGGCGCGTCGGCCGTCGCGCAGGCCCTCGACGGTGTCGCCCTTGCGCAGGCCGTACCGGCGGATGAGTGGCGCGGGGACCTGTGGGTCGGAGGGGGTCGGCAGGCAGCCGTCGACGCGCAGCTGCCCCTGCCCGCCCTGCGTGGTCTCCAGGACGCCGGTGACCCGGACCGGCGTCCGAGGTTCGCTGGAAGTGCGTTCGAGTGTGGTGGTGGTCATGAAGGGAGGTCCTTTCGAGGACATGGGGAAAACGCTTGGGAGGGGAGGGGAAGGCACACACCCGGAGTGAGGTCGAGCCGTGCACGGCCGCGTCGCGAGAAGCGGCCCGTGCGTCGCGGGTGGTTGCGGTGAAGCCGACGGCCGGTCGGGAATCGACGGGCGGTGCGGTGAGAGAGATCTCGGGATCCACGGGATCCGAGAGGGAGTGGCAACGGCGCCCGAGAAGGGGCGATACACACGTGCCGTTTTGACTGTACCACCATCGGTGGCCGGCTGTGGAGAGTTCCTTACCGATGGCTTACCCGTGGTCGTTGAACTGATCTGGCGGAGCCCCCGTACAGATGGGGGCACCGCCAGCGGTCTTCGCACGGAAGGAACGTCGCGTGTCGCTCTTCACGCGCTCCAGCCCCCCACCCGACACGGACGAGACGAGCAAGCCCTCGACCGAGGACACACCGCCGAAGACCGTCGACCCCGTCCGCCGATGGCGCGGCTACCGGACGGCGTTCCGGACGAAGTACCCGGTCGCGGCGCGGAGCGTGTCGTGGGGCGTCACGGGACTGGCCGCCGCCCTGGTCCTCTTCGCGCTGCTGATGCCCGGCAAGGCCGAGTACTTCGAGGCACGGCAGTTCCTGCGGCTCCCCGTGGAGCCGATCCTCGCCGCCGCCCTGATGCTGGTGCTGCCCCGGCGGCCGAGGCTGGTCGCGGCGGTCGTCATCGGGCTCGGCCTGGCCGCGCTGGTGGTCGTGAAGGCACTCGACATCGGCTTCAACCAGTTCCTCGGCCGGGGCTTCAACGTCGTCCTCGACTGGGGCCTGCTGGACGACGCCGAGTCGTACGTCCAGGACACACTCGGCCCGACGGGCGCGACGGCCGCCGTGGCCGGTCTCGTGGTCCTGGTGCTGCTGCTGTTCGCCGTCATGGCGCTGGCGGTCGTGCGGCTCGTCGCCGTCCTGGTCCGCGACCGGGACCGGGCGACCCGGGGCACCATCGTCGCCGGGACCGTGTGGATCACCTGCGCCGCGCTCGGCCTGACGCCGATCCAGAACACGGCGGTCGCCTCCAGGAACACCATCGGTTTCGTGCAGGACCGCCTGGACCGGGTGCGGGAGACCCTGCGGGACGAGGCCGCGTTCGCCAAGGAGGCCAAGAAGGACAAGTTCGCCGATGTGCCCGCCGACCGGCTGCTGACCGGGCTGCGCGGCAAGGACGTCATGATCACCTTCATCGAGAGCTACGGCCGCGCGGCCCTGGAGGACCCGGCCATCGCACCGGGCGTGACCGCGGCCCTCGACGAGGAGGACAAGGCCCTGACCGAGGCCGGGTTCGCCGCGAGGAGCGGCTGGTTGACCTCCGCGACGTACGGCGGCAGCAGCTGGCTCGGCCACTCCACGTTCCTGACGGGCCTGTGGATCGACAACCAGAGCCGCTACCGCACGGTCACCGCCGGCGAACGCCTCACCCTCCCCGGCGCGTTCCACAAGAGCGGCGCCTGGCGGACGGTCGGCATCGTGCCCGGCGTGCAGAAGAACTGGCCGGAGGGCGACTTCTACGGCCTCGACAAGGTCTACGACTCCCGTGATCTCGGCTACCAGGGGCCGAAGTTCAGCTGGTCGACCATGCCCGACCAGTACGCCCTCACCGCCTTCGAGCGCCTGGAGGCCGCAAAGAAGGGCGACAAGCCGCTGATGTCGGAGATCATCCTGACCTCCAGTCACCAGCCCTGGGCACCGCTGCCGAAGATGGTCGGCTGGGACGAGGTCGGCGACGGCTCCGTCTACCGGGACATCGAGAAGGCCGGCAAGGACCCCGCCGACGTCTTCACCGACCCCGTCAAGGTGAAGGAGGAGTACGGCAAGTCCGTCCAGTACTCGCTGCACAGCCTCCTGCGGTACGTGGAGAAGTACGGCGACGAGAACACCGTCCTGGTCTTCCTCGGCGACCACCAGCCCATGGCGAGCGTCAGCGGCAACGGCGCGAGCCACGACGTACCGGTCACCGTCGTGGCCCACGACCCGAAGGTCCTCGACCGGATCGCCGACTGGGGCTGGTCCGACGGCCTGCGGCCCGGCGACGACGCCCCGGTCTGGCGCATGGACACCTTCCGCGACCGTTTCCTGACGGCGTACGGCGAGGAGCCGAAGAAGGCCGGCTCGCCCGCGCCGTAGATGTGCCGAGCCGGCGAGTGCCCGCGCCGGCTAGCCGTCGAGCTCGAAGATCCCGTATCCGAAGCCCTGTGCGGTGATCGTGCCGTCCGCGATCTCCACGCCCCGCCCCTCCAGGGCGCCGCGGACGGCGTGCTCGTACGACCAAACGGCCGTGCTCCGACGGGGGTTGACCACCACCAGACAGCGCCCGCCCCGGACGTACACGAACGGACTGCCGGTGTGCAGCACCTCCACCGAGCCGCCGGAGCCCAGTTCGGGGGTTCGGCGGCGCAGGGCGATCAGGCGGCGGACGAGGTGGAGGAGCGAGGCGGTGTCGGCGCGCTGGGCGGCGACGGTCGGGCGGTCGGGGGAGGGGTCGAGGGGGAGGTAGAGGCGGTCGGCGGGGGCGGTGGAGAAACCCGCGTTCGGGGTGTCGTCCCACTGCATGGGGGTGCGGGAACCCGCGCGGTTGTAGCCGGGGCCGAGGACGCTGCCCTCCTTGTCGGGCAGGCCCGGAAGGTAGCGCATGCCGATCTCGTCGCCGTAGTAGATCGCCGGGAGCGTCGGCCAGGTCAGCTGGAAGGCGAAGGCCGCGGGCAGCTGTTCGGGCGTACGGGGGCCGCAGTTGAGCCGGGAGAAGTCGTGGTTGGCGCTGGGCAGGGAGATGAAGCCCGTGTCGCCGACGGCCGATGTCGCCTGCCGCCAGGCATCCACGAACGGGCCCGGTGAACCTCCACCGCTCGCGTCGAAGAAACAGTCGAGGGGGTCCCAGTTCTCGTGGACCGTGCCCGCGCTGTTGTTCCACAGCGAGCGCAGGGCGAGACCGTCGGTGGGGCCGCCGAAGTGGAGGAAGAAGTCGGCGTGGAAACCGGCCGGGATCGACACCTCCGGCTCGCCCCACTCGGCGAGCAGCACGGCGTCCGGGTGCGCGGTGTCCAGCCAGTGCCGCAGTTCGGTCCAGACCCGGGCGGTCTCGGCCCGGTCCGGATCGTCCTTCACGAGTGAGGCGGCCATGTCGACGCGGAAGCCGGAGAGACCGAGGCCCAGCCAGTGGTCCATGATCGTACGGAGGGCCTCGCGGTTGGCGCGCGGCCCGTCGGCGTCGACCGGCAGCCGCCACGGCTCGGCCGGATTGCCGCGCGCGTAGCCGAAGTTGAGGGCGGGCTGGGAGTCGAAGAAGTTCGGCAGGTACGACCCCGGCCGGGTGCCGGGGGAGGCGACGAAGCCCTCGGGCCTGCCTTGTGCCGTCCAGATGTAGCGGTGGTCGTCCGGGTCGTTCGCGGAGGCCCGGAACCACGGGTGGTCGATCGACGTGTGCCCGGCGACGAGATCCAGCAGGATCCGGATGCCCCGGCGGCCCGCCGCGTCGACGAGCCTCGCCAGGTCGTCGTTGGACCCGTAACGCGGGGCGACGTTCAGATAGTCCGCGACGTCGTACCCGGCGTCACGGAACGGCGAGACGAAACAGGGGTTCAGCCAGACGGTGTCGACGCCCAGCCAGGACAGATGGTCGAGACGGTCGGTGATCCCGGCGAGATCCCCGATGCCGTCCCCGTCGGAGTCGGCGAAGGACTGCGGATAGATCTGGTAGAAGACGGCGTCGGCCAGCCAGGTCGGGGCGGGACGGAACGAAGTCATGCCCCGGACCCTAGGCGAGAGTCCGCGCCCGGCGCTGCCCCGAGCCAGGGCCTAAGCTGAGGTGATGTTCACCCCGCAAGGCCCCAGCCTCCGCGAACTCGCCGTTCAGGCGCTCTCCTCCGTCGAACACGGCTACGACCTGCTCGCGCCCAAGTTCGATCACACCCCGTTCCGTACCCCGGACTCCGTCCTGGAGGCGGTCGAGGCGGCCCTGTCGTCGATGGGCCCGTTCGAGGACGGCCTCGACCTCTGCTGCGGCACCGGGGCCGGGATGGAGGTGCTGCGCGAGGTCTGCCGGAAGAGCGTCACCGGCGTGGACATCAGCGCCGGGATGCTGGCGGTGGGCAGGGAGCGGGTGGGCTCCGGCACCACCCGCTCCCCGGTCACCCGCTTCCCGGGTCCCGGGGAGTCCTCCGGCAGCCGGTCGGGCCCCGGGGGCGCCTTGGCCGCGGGCGAAGGCCCCGGCCTCTCCTGGGTGCGCGGAGACGCCCTCGCCCTGCCCTTCACCTCGGCCTTCGACCTGGCGGTCAGTTTCGGCGCGTTCGGGCACTTCCTGCCGGAGGAGCTGCCGCGCCTGTTCTCCGAGGTCCACTCCGTCCTCAGGCCGGGCGGGCGCTTCGCGTTCCCGCTGCCGGCGCCCGCCCCGCCACGCTCCCCCTGGTACTGGGCGGCCCTCGGCTTCGATACCGCGATGCGGGTGCGCAACGCGGTCTGGCGGCCGCCGTTCGTCATGTACTACCGGCCGTTCCGGCTCGGTCTCGTACGGAGCGAGCTGGAACGCGTCGGCTTCGAGGTGGAGTTGTTCGCGCTTCCCGAGTTCGGCCGACGGCCCGACGGCAGCCCCCGCTGCCGCATGGTGGTGGCCACCCGCAAGGGCTGACGCGAAGCCGTCGGCCAAGCCTCAACGAGTCGACTTCGCCGCCGACTTGATCAGTGCGGTCACCATGTCCGGGTGCGACATCATCGCCACGTGCGAGGAGTCGACCTCGATCGTGTGCGAGCCCGCCCGCTTCGCCTGGAAGCGTTCCAGCGCGGGGGAGATGGTCTTGTCCTGGGTGGCCACCAGGAACCAGGAGGGAATCGTGGGCCACGCCGCGGCCTGCGCGGAGGACCCGAACGCCGCCACGCTGACCGGGCGTTGGGACACCGCCGACACCGAGGTCGTGGAACGCGGGAGGTCGGCCGCGAACACGTCGTGGAACTTGTCCGGCTTGATGGCCACGTCATGGTGGCCGGCCCCGTCCGGAAGCGCCTCCAGCGCCGGGTTGAGCTCGGAGCCCGGGAAGCGGGCCGCCAGTTCGCCGAGCGCCTCGCCCTTGTCGGGCATGAAGGCAGCCAAGTACACCAGCGCCTTCACCTCGGGCACGGACGCGGCGGCCTCGGTGATGACGGCGCCGCCGTAGGAGTGCCCGACGACGATCTTGGGACCGTCGACCGTGTCGAGGAGCCAGGAGAGGTACGCGGCGTCCGATCGCAGGCCCCCCAGCGGGTCGGCCGGGGCGACGACCGGATAACCGGCCTTCTTCAGCCGTGAGGCGACGCCGGACCAGCCGGAGGCGTCCGCGAACGCGCCGTGCACCAGGACGACGGTGGGCTTCGGCGACGTCCGGTCGGGCGAGGGGGCGGCGGCCGACGGGACGACCGTGGCGGTGAGCACCCCGCCTGTGACGACGACGCCCAGGACGAGAGGGCGGTGATGTCTGCGTATGCGTGTGTCAGCTCCTGAGAAGTCGAGAAATCGGCGTCGAAGGACCGCTGTTCGCCGCGGGAGCGGCGATGGACCGCAGTTCGCTCGGGGGCGATGCCGGCACCGGTCGAGGTGCGGGAATCGCCTGAGCGTGCACTGACGCGAGACTCTCCGTGCCGGGGCGGCCGGCCCCTCACGAACGCGGGGCGGGCCGCCCCGTGGGTCACAGCGCGCTGTAGAGCGCGTCGACGAGCGCCATCTTGCGCGGGTCGTCGGCGATGTGCGGACCCATCCGGTTCATGACGTAGCCGAGGGAGACACCGGCCTCCGGGTCGGCGAGACCGCAGGAGCCGCCGTAGCCGTCGTGGCCGAAGGCCCTGGGATTCGGCCCGTACGAGCCGTGCGGGCCGCTCAGCCACAGCCCCAGCCCGATCTCCGTGTCCCGGCCGAACCCGGCGCCGAGCACCAGGTCGCGGCAGGCTCCCTGTCCCTCACGGACCCGCTCGGCCGCCTGCGCGGACAGCACCTCCCGGCCGCCCCAGGTGCCGCGCAGCGCGAGGATCCCGTACAACGCGGCCACCGCCCGCGCGGTGCCGTGGCCGTTGGCGGCCGGCACCTCGGCGGCCCGCCACTCGGCGGTGTTGGCCTCGGCCGCGCCGACCAGCGGGTTGGCGAGCGCGGCCAGCGCGGTGGGTGTCAACTGGGCGAAGACCGCCGCTTGTTCACTGGTCGTCGCGGCCGGCGGATGCACCAGCTCGGCCGCGCGGGACGCCTGCGCCTCCGGCAGTCCGACAGTGAAGTCGACACCGAGCGGACCGGTCACCTCCCGCGCCAGGAACGCGCCCGGCAGCAGCCCCGACACCCGCCGGACCACCTCGCCGACGAGGAAGCCGAACGTCATGGCGTGATACCCGGACACCGTGCCCGGCTCCCACCACGGCTCCTGCGCGGCGAGACGCTTGACGGTCAGCTCCCAGTCCAGGAGCTGCTCGAACGACAGGGGCTCACGCGGCCCCGCGAGCCCCGAGCGGTGCGACAGCAGATGCCGGACGAGAACGCCCTCCTTGCCGGCCGCCGCGAACTCCGGCCAGTACGCGGCCACCGGGGCGTCCAGGTCGAGCAGACCCCGGTCGGCGAGGATGTGCGCGCACAGGGCGGTCGGGCCCTTGGTCGTCGACCAGACGTTGACCACGGTGTCCCGCTCCCAGGGACGGGTCCGCGCCGCGTCGGCCCAGCCGCCCCACAGATCCACCACGGTCTCCCCGTGCAGTGTCACCGTGACCGCCGCCCCGAGCTCGTCGCGCTCGGCGAAGTTCTCCTCGAACGCGCTGCGCACGGCCTCGAACCGTGCCTCGCAGTGACCCCGCACCTGGGACTGAGACATGGCCCCTCCGTCGTCCACGGCCGTGCGCCGGGACGGACGTCGCCGGCCCCCTGAACGTACCGACTGGTCGGACAGGAGGGAAGGAGTGCGACGGAACCACGGCTACCGCTCCGGCCCCTCCGGCCGCCCGAGCAGGAACATCGGCCGGGCGGGCTCCGTGTGGACCGGGATCAGATGCCAGTAGTCCCGGGACTCCACCGCCAGGCCGGACGCGTCGAACCGGACGAAGACACAGCCCGCGAGGGTCTGCGGGTCCTCGTTGAACTCGGACAGCACCCGGAACTCGGCCACGGCCACGCCGTCCGGGCCGACCATCGGCTCCGAGAACCGCACGTCCACCACCCACTCGTCGGTGAACGACCAGCGCAGGTACTCGGCGAGTTCGTCGTGGCCCCGGTGCGGCTCCCGGAAGGGCATGGAGCGGTGCACGCAGTCCCGCGCGTACAACTCCAGGATCGCGTCGACGTCATGGGCCGCCCACGCCCGCTGCCACACCCCGACGAACCGCTCCGCGGCCTCGGCCGTGTCCATCAGGTCCCCCTCAGATCTGTGCGGCCAGCCAGCGCAGCTTGACCGCCTCCTGGAACGGGCCGCCGCCCTCGTGGTCGTTGAAGTCGTAGACCTCGATGCGCTTGTCGGCCTCGGCCCACGCGTTGAAGGCCGCGAAGACCGTGGACGGCGGGCAGGTCTGGTCCTCCAGGGCCGCCGAGAACAGCGCGGCGGCCCGGCCGCGCGCGGCGAAGTGCACCGCGTCGAAGTAGGCGAGCGTGCGCCCGACCTGCTCCGTGCGGCCGCGGTGGGTCTTGAGGTACTTGCCGATCTCGCGGTACGGATCCCGGTCGGTGATCGTCGTGGAGCGCGGGAAGTCGCACAGGAACGGCACGTCGGGCGCGACCGCCACCAGGTCGGGAACGAGTCCGCCGACCGCGATGGCGATACCGCCGCCCTGGCTGGAACCGGTCACGGCGGTGCGCGCGGCGTCGGTCCGCGGATGCGCGCGGGCGGCCTCCACCGCGCGTACGGCGTCGGTGTAGACCCGGCGGTAGTAGTAGTTCTCGGGGGCGTCGATGCCCCGGGTCATGAAGCCGGGGAAGGCGGGCGCGCCCGCCACCGGGTCGGGGGTGTCGCCGCCCCCGCCCCAGGCGCTGCCCTGGCCCCGGGTGTCCATGACGAAGTGCGCGTAGCCCGCCGAGGCCCACAGGAGATGGGTGTGGGAGAGGCCGCGACCGCCGCCGTAGCCGATGAACTCCACGACGGTGGGCAGTGGTTCGGTCGCCCCGGCCGGGAGGACCAGCCAGCCCTTGACCGGGTGGCCGCCGAATCCGGAGTAGGTGACGTCGTGGACCTCGACCGTCCTCAGGTGGGTCTCGACCGGCTCGAAACGGGCGTCCAGGTCGTGCGCGCGGGCCTCCTGGAGCGTCTTCGCCCAGAAGGCGTCGAAGTCCTCGGGCTCCGTCGAAGCGCTTCGATAACCATGGAGCTCGTCCAGCGGCAGGTCGAACAGGGCCATGAAGGACCACCTTCTGGGTTCTGGGGCGCGGATGATCACACGGTACGTGGGGCGCCGCGGCCCGCCAAGGGGCTCTTCCGGGGGTGCGACGCCCCACGGTTCACCTGTGGCCGGTACCGGCGCCGGTGCTCACCTCCGGTCGGCCGACCAGGGCTTGGACCTCGAAGTCCGCGTAGACGGTCTCCCGCTCCCGGGCCCCGAGACGGGAGCCGAGCCATCCCAGCAGGAAGCCCGCGGGGATCGACACGATGCCGGGGTTCTGCAGTGGGAACCACGCGAAGTCGGCCTGCGGATAGACCGACCCGGGGGTGGAGGAGACCACCGGCGAGAACAGCACCAGCAGTACCGAGGTGGCCAGACCGCCATACAGGCTGAGCAGGGCGCCACGCGCCGTGAACCCCCGCCAGAACAGGCTGTAGACGAGGGTCGGCAGGATGGCGGACGCGGCGATCGCGAAGGCCAGGAACGCGAGCGTGGCGGTGTTGGTGCCCCAGGCGAGGAGGGCGAACAGCATGCTCAGGGCCCCCAGGATCACCGCGGCGATCCGGGCCACGGTCAGCTCCTGCGTCTCCTTGGCCCTGCCCTTGCGGATCACCTCGCCGTACAGGTCGTGGGCGACGGACGAGGCCGCGGCGAGCATGAGACCGGCGGCGACCGCGAGCAGGGTGACGAAGGCCAGGGCCGAGACGATCGCCGTGAGCACCTCACCGCCCAGTTCGTGGGAGAGGAGCAGGACGGCCGCGTCGCCCTTGTGGTCGATGTCGGCGATGGCCTCCCGGCCGACGACGGCCGTGGCGCCGAGGCCCAGCACGCCGGCCATCAGGCACACGAACCCGACCAGTCCCACCGCCCACACCACCGAGGCGCGCAGCACCCTGGTCCGGCGCGGTGCGAACAGCCGCATCATGACGTGGGGGAGCGCGGCGAGCCCGAGCACGATGGCCAGTTGGAGACTGAAGAAGTCGATCTTGCTGATCGGGCCCGCCCCGTAGCGCAGACCGGGCTGCAGGTACTGGTCGCCCAGTCCGCTGCCCGCGGTGGCGGACGCCAGGAGGCCGTCGATGTTCCAGTCGAAGCGGTTCAACACCAGGAACGCGACCACCGTGACCCCGGCGACCAGCATCACGGCCTTGACCACCTGGATGAACGTCGCGCCGGGCATCCCTCCGATGGCCGCGTAGATGGTGACGATGGAGCCGATGATGATCACGATCATCGTGCGCGTGGTCGGGCCGGGTTCGCCGACGAACTGTGTCATCAGCGCGATGCTGCCGACCAGTTGGGCCACGAGGTACAGGGTGCACACGGAGAGCGTGCAGACGGCGAGCGCCAGCCGGACCTGCCGCTGCCGCAACGGGAGCCGCCGGGCCAGGGCGTCGCCGAGGGTGAACTTCCCCGCGTTGCGCAGGGGTTCGGCGATGAGCAGCAGCACCATCATCCAGGCGACGACCGTGCCGCCGAGGTAGAGCAGACCGTCGTACCCGGTGAGGGCGACGAGGCCGGTGCTGCCGAGCAGGGTCGCGGCCGAGAGGTAGTCACCGCACATGGCGAGGCCGTTGCGCAGGGGCGACATGTCACGGTTGCCGAGGTAGAACTCGCCGATCTCGTCCCGCTGCGGCGCCGTCAGCAGGGCGGTGAACAGGGTGATCACGACGACGGTCAGGAACAGCACGAACGTCAGCCGCAGGCTGAACGCGTCGGCCACGCTCGCGGAGAAGGTCACCATGCGCCGAACCGCCGTTCGGCCCGAACCTGCCGCTGCTCGGCCTCGTGCTCCTCCATCTGGGCACGGAGCCGCCGGACGACCGGGTCGATGTTCTCGCGCATGTGCCGGAGGTACAGGAACGCGGTCAGGCCCATGACGGCGAACTGCGCGAGGCCCAGGGTCAGCCCGAGCGTCAGATGTCCGGTCAATCGCTGATTCATGACTCCTGGCGCGAAACTCGACAGGAGGACGTACGACAGGAATGCACCGACGGACAATGCGGTCGCCGTTATCCCGAATCTGTGAAATGACGAGCTAATTGAACGAAATTCAGGATGGGAGTGGATGGGCTGTCGGCTTGTCCGTGCGGGGGGAGGCGGGGCCGAACTGCCGTACCGTGCCTCATGGTTGGACACAATGCACCCTCTTCGCTGCCTTATGCCTGGGGGGAGAAAGCGGAGTATGGCAGCAAGGCAATTGAAGTATCAACTGCGTCGGAGGAGTGGATATTGTGGATTTTCCGGGGTGGCCGACATGCATCGCGCAGCTATGAGCTGAGAATTGTTCTTGTCCTGTTTCAGGCCCAGCGGTGTCCCCAGTCGGGCCCCGTCCGCGCCCACTCCCGCTCCCATTCGGCGAGCCGGTGCCGAATGGCGATCCGGCGGACCACGAGGTGTCCCAGCAGCACCACGGCGACGGCGCCGCCCGTGGCAAAGGTCCCCATGGCCAGCGCGTGCTGCCAGACGGCGGTGTCGGTCGGCGGCGGGTGGACGCTGCGCCCGGCCTCGTCCAGCCACACGTCGGCGCGGTCTCCGCGCTCGGTGCCCGCCGACACCCGGGCCTCACCGGTGCGGGAGCCGCCGTCGGGTTCGGTCCAGCGCGCCCCCACCCAGTACTTGGGCTGCCTGTCGCCGTGCGCCGATGGCACGGAGGCCGGCGCCCGCTCGACGACCACGGCGCTGACCCGGTCCAGCGTGGCGCGCTCGGCGGCGGCGTGTGCCCGCGCGTCCCCGTGGGCCCACCGGCCCACCACGACCCCGAGGGCCGGGGCGCCGAGGACGAGCAGCAGCACGACGCACAGCACCGTCCACGCCTCGACGACGTCCGAGCGTCGCCGCAGCGGGTTGGCGCGCCAACGCCACCCGAAGACCTGGCCTCGCATCTCGCCCTCCCTCACCGGCACGGCCCTCAGATACGAGAACCCCGGTTAGGACTGGTCCGCACTTCCGGTGTACCCGAAAGAGGCCGGGATGGCATGGTTTGCGCCATGAATCATGGTGGAAAGGCCGGATCCGCGGGGTGTGCGGCGTCGGACGCTCCGGCCGGACTGCCCGGCCCGGCCGTCCGGGACGCGTGAGGGTCAGCCGAACCGCTCGATGCGGATGCGGTCCACCGGCTGTCCCGCCGCCACCAGCAGCCGAGAGGCGTGCTCGGCGAACGCGTTGGAGCCGCACACGTACGCCTCCCACCCGCCCGGTGGCCGCTCGGCCAGCACCGGCGCCACCTGCGACGCCGACAGCCGCCCCACCGGCACGCCCTTGGGTGCCCGCCGGGTGAACACGGCCGTGGTCTCCGCGCCGTACTCCGCCGCGTAGATCAGCTCCTCCGGTCCGCGCGCGGACACCAGCAGCCGCAGGGGCACGTCGAGCGCCCGCCCGCGGTGGTGGCGGAGCATCGACATCAGCGGTACGACACCGGAACCGGCCCCGATCAGCAGCGCGGGCCGGTCCCCGGGCCAGGCGAAGAAACCGCTGAGCGGGCCGCGCACCTCCACCACGTCGCCCGGCCGGGCCTCGGTGTGGAACCAACCGGAGACCTCACCGCCCTCGACGTGGTCCAGGGTCAGCTCGATGTGCCCCGTGTCGTCCGGCGGGGACGCCAGCGAGTAGTGGCGCTGCGCCGTGTAACCGTCACCGGCGGTCAGCCGCAGCATCAGGTGCTGCCCCGGCAGATGTCCCGCCCACCCGGGCACCGCGAACCGGAACGTGGACACGGCGGGCGTCTCCCGTCGGATCTCCGTCAGGGTGGCCGTCTGCCACCGGGCGGCCTCCCGGTTGCTCACGGCGATACGGCCGGGCACGGCGAACCGGGTGGGCGGCGAGAAGGGCGGATGCGCCGCTGTCGTCTCGGTCGGTGCGGTCGGCTCTGTCACCGCTGTCGTCTCAGTCACCGGAGTACCGCTGTTCCTCCCACGGGTTGCCCCGCGCGTGGTACCCGTTCTGCTCCCAGAAGCCGGGCTCGTCGTGGTCGAGGAGCCGCAGGCCCGCGATCCACTTGGCGCTCTTCCAGAAGTACAGGTGCGGCACCAGCAGCCGCGCCGGACCGCCGTGCTCGGCGGGCAGCGGCTTGCCGTCGTACTCCCACGCGATCCAGGCACGTTCGCCGGTGAGGTCGGCGAGCGGGAGGTTCGTGGTGTAACCGCTGTGCGAGTACGCGACCACGTGCGTGGCGGACGTGGCGGGCCGGACCACGTCCCAGAACGCGTCCAGCGAGACGCCCCCGAAGCGCACCCCGAACTTCGACCAGCTCGTCACGCAGTGGATGTCGCCCTCGTACACCGAGGCGGGCAGTGCGTGCGCCTCGTCCCAGTCCCAGGTCCGGGGCTCCGCCACCAGACCGTCGATCCGGAACGTCCAGTCGGCGGGCGCGAGGTCGGGGGTGACCTCGGCCGACAGGACGGGCCAGTCGTCGCCGGCGTCGTACTGGCCGGGTGGCAGTCCTGGGTGGTGGACGCGGGGGCGTCCGGTGAAGCCTCGGGTGACGTTCATGGGGGTCCAACGTGACGGCGGTGGTTGCTGAGTCATACAACCGTACGTGCCGCCGAGGCATGCCCCGGCCCCGGGGCGGGTGGCGATCATTGCGGCCGCGTGAACTCTGCACAGCGCCGGGAATAGGGCCGCGACGATCTTCCTTGCCGCCAGTGGCAGGACGAGCGAGCCGGCTGGTTCCGACGGCAGCGGGCCGTCCGGACTTGGCGCGCGTACGGGCTGTACGGGCTGTACGGGCGCGTGGCCGGGCGGTCGGCCCGCACGGGCGGGCCTGGCGGTCGGGCGGCCGGGCCTGATGGCAGCGGAGTTGAACAGAGTGGCGCAGAGTGGAGTGGGAGAGCGCATGACCGAGTACGCGACGGGCGGCGGCAAGGGCACGGACACCGTGCCGCACGTCCTCGACAACCCCGCCCGCGCCTCGCTCACCGGGCCGCACGCCCACTTCGCCGAGCGGTGCGGCCGGGTGCTGCGCTATCCGCTGGACGTCTCACCGTGGCTGGGTCTCCCCGACGAGCCGGACGCCGACGACTGGGCCGACCTCGCGGCGCTGGCCGGCCCCGGTGCCGAGGTCCCGGTCCCGGCCTACAGCGGGGGCTTCCCGGCCGACTGGGAGGTGACCTTCGACCTGGAGGGTGTGCAGCTCGTGGACGACGGCGTCGCGGCCGCCCCGGACGAGGAGGCCGTACGGCTCGGCCCGGCCGACGTACCCGAGATGCTGGACCTGGTCGAACGCACCCAGCCGGGCCCCTTCCTGCCCCGCACGATCGAACTCGGCACGTACCTCGGCATCCGCCGGGGCGGCGCGCTGGTCGCCATGGCCGGTGAGCGGCTGCACCCGCCGGGCTGGACCGAGATCAGTGCGGTCTGCACCGACCCGGCCTTCCGGGGCGCGGGCCTCGCCACCCGGCTCGTCCTCGCCGTGGCCCACGGCATCCGGGAGCGCGGCGAGACCCCCTTCCTCCACACGGCCGCCACCAACACGACGGCCATCCGGCTCTACGAATCCCTCGGCTTCCGCCTCCGCCGCACCACCCGCTTCATGGCGGCCCGGGTGCCGGCGGTGGCCGGGGCGGGGGAGGAGCCGGTGGGCGTGTAGCGGGGAGCGGTGCGGGGGGCGTCGCCCGCCGGGCCGGGTGGTTCGGATACGGGCACGCCGGTGCGGGTCGGGCTCCCCGACCTGGCGAGCGGCATCGTCGCCCAAGGCCCGGACGCCGGGTCGGGCGGTCGTCCATGGGAACGTCGTACGGCGTGCGGTGACGGGTCGGTCGGCTGTGCGGCCGAGGCGGTGGTCGATGCGGAAGCCGAGGCGATGGCGGAGACGGTGGCCGGGCTGTCGGCCGTGCGTGGGGCGGGCGTTCGGCGTCGAACGCCGTGCCTCCAAAGGGCCCGACGGAGCCGCTCGGACCCCCACCGGTCGGTCGTGACCATGGGGTAGGGTTGCCGGGCCAGTCAGCACGTGGACCCGGGAGGTGAGACCCATTACCGCTGTAGCAGGTCGGGTGCTCTCCCCTCGACGCGGCGCGGTGCGTCGCCGATAGGTCACCGCGGAGCGCCCTTCGGCCCACCGAAAGGCTCCTCGGCTGTCATGCCACTTCTCTCCCCCACCTCCGTCGTCACGGCACTGCGCGCCGCCGGTTGCGTCTTCGCCGAGGACGAGGCGGAGTTGATCCTCTCGACCTCCCGCACCCCGGACGAGGCCGCCGCCATGGTCGACCGGCGCGTCGCGGGCCTGCCCCTCGAACTCGTCCTCGGCTGGGCGGAGTTCGCCGGCCTGCGCATCACGGTGGAACCCGGCGTCTTCGTCCCCCGCCGCCGCACCGAGTTCCTCGTCGAGCAGGCCCTCGCCATCGCCCCCCGCGCCCGTGTCGTCGTCGACCTCTGCTGCGGCTCCGGCGCGGTGGGCGCCGCCCTGGCCGCGTCGCTCGACGGCGCCGAACTGCACGCCGCCGACATCGACCCGGTGGCGGTCCGCTGCGCCCGGCGCAACCTCGCGCCCTACGACGGCCACGCCCACGTGGGCGACCTCTACACCGCGCTCCCCGACCGACTGCGGGGCCGGATCGACATCCTCGCGGCGAACGTCCCCTACGTCCCCACCGGCGAGGTCCCGCTCCTGCCGAGCGAGGCCCGCGACCACGAGCCCCTGGTCGCCCTCGACGGCGGCACGGACGGCCTCGACGTCCTGCGCAGGGTCGTCGCCGAGGCCCCCGACTGGCTCGCCCCCGGCGGCTGCCTCCTCGTCGAGACCAGCCGCCGCCAGGCACCGCTCGCCCTCGACACCTTCCGCCGCTCCGGCCTCACCGCCCGCACGGCCGTCGCGGAGGAGGAACACGCCCACGTGGTGATCGGCACCAGAGCCTGAGGTCCCACCCGCCGGGTCCACGCGCCTGCCCCACCCGCCCGGCCCCTCGCGGCTTCCCGCACCTGATGTGGCCTTGCCCTCAGTCATTGTGCAACTAGTTGCACAATAGCCGTGGCGTCGCCTACAACCTTGCTGACGACGCCACACACGGAGGGCCCCATGAGCCGTTACCCGCATCTGCTGAGCCCGCTCGACCTGGGCTTCACCACACTCCCCAACCGCGTGCTCATGGGCTCCATGCACGTGGGCCTGGAGGAGGCCGAGCGCGGCTTCGAGCGCATGGCGGAGTTCTACGCCGCCCGGGCGCGCGGGGGAGTGGGCCTCATCGTCACCGGCGGCATCGCGCCCAACGAGGCAGGCCGTCCGTACGAGGGCGGCGCCAAGCTCACCACCGACGCCGAGGCCGACCAGCACCGCGAGATCACCGACGCCGTGCACCGCGAGGGCGGCCGGATCGCGATGCAGATCCTGCACTTCGGCCGGTACGCCTACCACCGCGACCTCGTCGCGCCGAGCGCCCTGCAGGCCCCGATCAGCCCGTTCGTCCCGCACGCGCTCACCGATGCCGAGGTCGAGCAGACGATCGACGACTACGCGAACGCGGCCCGCCTCGCCCGCCGGGCCGGGTACGACGGCGTCGAGATCATGGGCTCCGAGGGCTATCTGATCAACGAGTTCATCGCCGCCGCGACCAACCACCGCGACGACCGCTGGGGCGGTTCGTACGAGAACCGGATGCGTTTCCCCGCCGAGATCGTGCGCCGGGTGCGCGAGGCGGTCGGCGAGGACTTCATCGTCGTCTACCGGCTGTCGATGCTCGACCTGGTCCCCGGCGGCTCCACCCTCGACGAGGTGGTCACACTGGCGAAGGCCGTCGAGGCGGCCGGGGCGACCATCATCAACACGGGCATCGGCTGGCACGAGGCCCGTATCCCCACCATCGCGACCTCGGTGCCGCGCGGCGCGTACACCTGGGTGACGAAGAAGCTGATGGGCGAGGTCTCCGTCCCGCTCGTCACCACCAACCGCATCAACACCCCGGAACTGGCCGAGGAGTTGCTCGCCGACGGCCACGCCGACATGGTGTCCATGGCCCGCCCGATGCTCGCCGACCCGGACTTCGTCAACAAGGCGCGCGAGGACCGCTCCGACGCCATCAACACCTGCATCGGCTGCAACCAGGCCTGCCTGGACCACACCTTCAGCGGCAAGATCACCTCCTGCCTGGTCAATCCGCGCGCCTGCCACGAGACGGAACTCGTGCTCTCCCCGACCCGGCGGCGCAAGCGCGTCGCGGTCGTCGGCGCGGGCCCGGCGGGACTCGCCTGCGCGGTGAGCGCGGCCGAACGCGGGCACGAGGTCACCCTGTTCGACGCGGCGAGCGAGATCGGCGGCCAGCTGAACGTCGCCCGCAAGGTCCCCGGCAAGCAGGAGTTCGACGAGACGCTGCGCTACTTCCGCACCCAGCTCGACGCACACGGCGTCGACGTACGCCTGGACACCCGGGTCACGGCCGACGACCTCACGGCGACGGCGTACGACGAGGTCGTCGTCGCCACCGGTGTCACCCCCCGCACCCCCGAACTTCCCGGCGTCGACCACCCCAAGGTCCTGGGCTACCTGGACGTCCTGCGCGACGGCGCCCCCGTCGGCGACCGCGTCGCGATCCTCGGCGCCGGCGGTATCGGCTTCGACGTCGCCGAGTTCCTGACCGACGGCGGGGAGAAGACGAGCGAGGACCCGGCCGCGTACTTCCGGCAGTGGGGCGTCGACATGGACTACCGCGCCCCCGGCGGTCTCGCCGCCCCCGAGCGGCCCGCGCCGCCGCGCTCGGTCCACCTGCTCCAGCGCAAGACCACCAAGGTCGGCGCCGGACTGGGCAAGACCACCGGCTGGATCCACCGCACCGAACTCAAGCACCGCGGCGTCACCATGGTTCCCGGCGCCCAGTACGACCTGATCGACGACGCCGGGCTGCATGTCACCGTCGACGGCGTCCGCCAGGTGCTGGAGGTAGACACGGTCGTCCTGTGCACCGGTCAGGACCCGCGCCGCGACCTCTACGACGACCTGATCGCCGCCGGGCGCTCCGCGCACCTCATCGGCGGGGCCGACGTGGCGGCCGAACTGGACGCCAAGCGGGCGATCAAACAGGGGACGGAGCTGGCGGCGGCACTGTAGAAGGCGGTCGCGGGCGTCTGCTCGAGGGGGGCGGACCTCCGGCTGAGGGGGCGGGCCTCCGGTCTTCCTAGGATGAGCCCATGTCACTCCCGCACGCGATCCTCACCGCCCTGCTCGAGAAGCCCTCGTCGGGCCTGGAGCTGACCCGGCGGTTCGACAGGTCGATCGGCTACTTCTGGTCGGCCACGCACCAGCAGATCTATCGCGAGCTCGGGAAACTGGAGGGCGAGGGCTACATCCGGGCCCTGCCCTCCGAGCGGCCCGCCCGGGGCCAGAAGAAGAGCTACGAGGTGCTGCCCGCCGGCCGGGAGGAACTGGCCCGTTGGACCTCCGCGCCCCAGGACCCCAAGCCCTGGCGCGACGCGCTCTTCGTCCGGCTGCGCGCCGCCGCCGTGGTCGGCACCGACGGCCTGGAGGACGATCTGCGGCGCCATCTCGCGTTGCACCGACGGAAGTTGGCGGAGTACGAGCAGATCGAGAAGCGGGACTTCGGGCCCGGCCGGGACACCGCCCAGGACCGTCTCCAGCATCTGATCCTGCGGGCGGGGATCGATCTGCAGACCTTCTGGACGCAGTGGCTGAGCAACGCCCTGGAGGAGTTCTCGACGCTGCCGGGGGACACCGGCGGCGGCGAGGACGGCGGTGGGGCGGGCGCCGCGGAAGAGGTCGGTGCGGAAGACATGAGCGGGAAAGGCGTGAGCGTGAAGGACCTGAGCGCGGAAGGCGGCGGCAGGGTGGGGGGCGGCCGCGGTGAGGAAGAGCGCGCGAGGGAGGAGTAGCGGGCCCGGTGGTCACAGACGGTGCGGCTTGGCCCGGCGGCGCAGGTACCAGACGGCAGCTCCGGTGCCCAAGGCCACCAGCGCCCCGCCGCCGACGAGGGTGACGGTGCCGTACTCCCGGGTCGCGCCGCCGACGCCGCCCATGACGCCGCGCGCGGGCGAGGCCGTCGTGGAGATGGTCGGGGTGGCCGCCGTGACGATGACGGACTGGGTGCCCGCCGTGGTCCCGTCCTTGCACACCACGATCACGGTGTACGTGCCCGGGCCCACGTTCTCCCACGACGCGGACTGGGCGGTGCTGGTGCCGGTCAGGGTCACCTGACGCCCCTGGGAGAAGTTCGCCTGTCCGCCGGAGAGCAGCGAGGCGGTGCCGAACGTGCCGTTGGTGCTGTCGGGGCAATCGCTCGTGGTCACGCTGACCGAGGAACCCGTGGTGCTCACCGAGATGCCCGTCGGCACCGCCGAGGCCGGCTGCGCGGTCAGGGCGATCGGCAGCGCGGCGGCGGCCACCGTCAGGCCGGAGCGGAGGAGTAGCTGAGACGTACGCATGGTCTGCCCTCCAGCGGCACGGTCGCGGCACATCCCTTGCGCCGCCGAGGTTCGGGGGACCCGTGCTGCCTCAGGGTGAGCCAACGTGCCCGGCGCCCCGCCCGCATGCGGACGACACCCGGGCAGGTGACGGATACGGCCGTGCGGGGGACACCGCGGCCCTCACCCGCCGGTGGTGACCGTCCGCTCCACCGAGAACCCGCCCCAGGTCCCGTCCGGCAGCTTGGCCCGGATCCGCACGCGGTACGTCACCCCCTCCTCCCGGCCCACGTAGAAGTCGTACGAGGCCCGGCCCCGGGGCGGTGCTCCGCCCCACACGAGGGTGGTCGCCGGCCGTCCGTCGAGCTGGATCTCGTACTCCGTGACGATCCCGTCGACGGGCGGAGGAAGCCAGGACAGCTCGACGGAGTACGCCCCGTCGTCCCGGCGTGCTTCCGCACGGAACCCGGTGGGCGCGGTGCCCCGCCCGTCATCCGCTCCCGGACGGGTGCGGAGTCGTACCTCCGCACTCACGGGCGACACATTGTCCGCGGCGTCCCGGGCCCGCACGGTGAAGGAGTACCGGGTGCCGGGCCGCAACCCCGTGACCACGGCCGACGTCCGCTCCCCGCCCACACCGTGGATCTTCGAGCCGCTTTGCAGGATGTCGTACGACTCCACGTCCCGGTCGTCCGTCGACGGCTCCCACGACAACCGCACCGTGCCGCTCCCGAGCACCTTCCCGCCGAGGCGCTCCGGCCGACTCGGGGGCCGCCGGTCCGCCGGGCCGGCGGCGGGTGTCGTGGCGCGGACCCCCGCACTCGGCGGCCCGAGGTCCCCGGAGGTGCTGCGGGCCCGCACGGTGAACACATACGTGGTGGAGGGCTTGAGCCGGGTGACGTCCACCATGTGTTCGTCGCCCGGCACGTCCTTGACCTTGGTCCCGCCCCGGTACACCTCGTACGCGGCGATCTCCGTGTCCCCGGGTGCCCGGTTCCACATGACGTGCACGCTGGTGGCGCTGCCCGCGTCGGCGGTGACGCCGGGCGGGGCGGGCGGCGGGCGACCGCCGGGGCGCTCCTCGACCGCGCAGCCGGCCGTGAGGAGCAGCGAGCCACAGAGCGTGGGCACCAGGACGAGTGCCGCCACGGAAACGCGTCGCACGATCTGCTCCCCTCGATCGATGCGGGATTGGTCTGTACCTATCTCCATGTATGACATGACTGACGCGGTCACATCAAGAGGGGGGTTCGAGGTGGAGGCGGTTCACGGCTCCGTGGGCGGCTACGTATGCTGGTGCTCCGACACGGCGTGAACTCGCCTCTGTGCCAGGCCTGTTCATGCCGTAAGGCGCGGGCCGCTGTCGTCGCCGAACCCGCGCCGACGAGAGCGGCCGAGCGGCCGGGGCCGAGGCGGGCCCGGGCCCTCGGCCGCGCCCGTGGTCCGTCCGGCCCCCTTCCGGTGGCCGTCCTCTCCGACCCGCACCACCTTTGGGTGAGTGTCCGTCATGTCCCCCCAGGAGAGGGTTCCTCATCGTGCGAGTCCGCTCGTTGACGTTGGCCGCGGTCGGCGCCGCGCTGCTGGCCCCCGTCGCCCTGCCCGCCCTGGCCCATCCGCAGCGCCCCGCGCGGCACGAGGGCGGTGTGACCGCCGCCGAGCTGCTGGCCAGGGCGCGCGGCTGTGTCCGGGTCTCCGAGGGGCTGTACAGCAGTGACGCCGGGAAGCCCGCCGTGATCCCCGTCTGTGGTGTCGATGGCGCGGTCTACTGGAAGGCGGACATGGACATCGACTGCGACGGCCGGCCGAGCCCGCGCTGCAACCGCGAGACCGACCCGTGGTTCCAGCCCGCCACGTCCTTCCTTCAGTCCGACGGGCGCTACCTCCGCTCCGAGAGCCTGCCGTTCGTCGTCGTCCCCGCCCCGAGCCGCGTCTGGGACTTCCGGGTGCACGGCATCAAGGGCGGCTCCGTCGCCGCTGTCGTCCACGGGGACCGGGTCCAGTACGCCGTCGTGGGCGACACCGGCCCGCAGAACATCATCGGCGAGGCCTCCTACGCCACGGCCAAGAGGCTCGGCATCCGCCCCGACCCGCGCACCGGCGGCACGGCCTCCGGGGTCACCTACATCGTCTTCGAGGACTCCGAGGTGACCCCGATCGAGGACCACGGAGCGGCGGTCGAACTCGGCGAGGCACTCGCCCGAAAGTGGGTGGAGGGCGCGGGGCTGCGCCGAGGGGCGGCGATGCGGGGCGGGGCGACGAACTGATTCCGTCCGCGCTGGGGGCGCCGAACTGCCCTCGCCCGCCGCCGGCGGCCTGGCGGCACCGTGCCGATCGTCTGGCGGTACCGTGCGGACCGCCTGACGGCGCCGCGTCGGCGGCCCGCCGCCACCGAGCCGATCGCGCGACGGCGCCGCGTCGGCTGTTTGACACCATCGCGCCGATCTCCTTAACGGCGCCCACATCGGCCGCCTGGCACCAACGCGTCGATCCTCCGCCGTCACCGCGTCGATCTCCCCCGCCGCCACCGCATCGATCGCCGGACGGCGCGGCGTCGGCCGCCCGACACCGCCGTGCCGGGCGGACGAACGGCTTTCACCTCCCCGACTCGGCCGCTGGTCGCCGGCGGCTCGGGCCCCGTGAGTACCGTTCGTCGGTGGGGGTGGGGGTGGGGGTGGGGGTGGGGGTGGGGGTGGGGGTGGGGGTGGGGGTGGGGGGCGTGAGGTGCGGATGCTGGTGGGCTCGGCCGCGTGAGTTTCGATCGTCGGTGGGCTCGGGCCCGTGCGGGTCGGTCACTGGTGGGCTCGGGCCCCGTGGGTGTTGTCGCCCTCCCGTCGGCCGGAGTGTCACTCTTTCCGATACGTGTACGCCTCCGCGGCCGCGGCCGCCACCGTTGCGAGGTCCGCGCCCGTCGACGCCGTGACGACCGCCGCGACCGCGCCCTCGACGAACGGGGCGTCCACCAGACGCGTGTCCGCCGGGAGTTCGTCGCCCTCGGCGAGCAGCGCCTTCACGGTGAGGACCGCGCTGCCGAGGTCGGTCAGGACCGCGACCCCGGCACCCCGGTCCACGGAGGCGGCCGCCGCCGAGATCAGTTCCGCGCTGGTCCCCAACTCTCCGCCCTCGGTGCCCCCGGCCGGCGCGACGGGAACGGAGGCCCCCGCGCCGGCGAGCCCCTGTGCCAGCTCGGCCACCGAGGCGGCGACGGCGGCACTGTGCGACACCAGCACGATGCCGACCCGCTTCTCCTCAGCCATCGACGGCCTCCGGGTCGGCGGTGGCGGCGAGGGCCGCGATCAGCAGCGCGGCGGAGGTGGCACCGGGATCCTGGTGGCCGATGCTCCGCTCACCGAGATAGCTGGCCCTGCCCTTGCGGGCCTGCAGCGGCGTGGTCGCCAAGGCGCCCTCCTCGGCCGCGGCCCGCGCGGCGGCGAACGACCCCGCGAGCGCGTCGACCGCCGGGACCAGCGTGTCGATCATGGTCTTGTCCCCGGGTGCCGCACCGCCCAGCGTCATGACGGCGTCGACCCCGACGCGCAGGGCGTCCGTGAGCTGGGCCTCGCTCACCTCGGCGGCGTCGCCGAGCGCCTTGCCGGTCCGGCGCAACAGGGTGCCGTACAGCGGGCCGGACGCGCCGCCGACGGTCGAGATGAGCTGCCGCCCGGCGAGCACGAGGACGGCGCCGGGCGTGTCCGGGGCCTCCTTCTCCAGTACGGCCGCCACGGCGGTGAACCCGCGGTGCAGATTGCTGCCGTGGTCGGCGTCCCCGATCGGCGAGTCGAGCGCCGTGAGCCGCTCGGCCTCGCGTTCGACCGAGGCCGCGGTGGCCGTCATCCAGCGACGGAAGAAATCGGCGTCGAGCACGGAATCTCCTTGCTTGGTGAGTGAACTGACGGGCAGTGAGGGATGGAGCCGCGGCACCGGTGCGAGCGCGGCCGTCCGGTGTGCCCGCTCACACGCCCCAGCGCAGACCCGGCGTCCGCACCGGCGCGTCGTACAGCCGCAGCAGCTCCTCGTCGACCTGGCACAGCGTCACCGACGCGCCGGCCATGTCGAGGGAGGTGACGTAGTTGCCGACGAGGGTGCGGGCCACGGCCACGCCACGCTCGGTGAGCACCCGCTGCACCTCCGCGTTGAAGCCGTACAGCTCCAGCAGGGGCGTGGCGCCCATGCCGTTGACGAGCACGAGCACCGGGTTGCGGGGGCTCATGTCGTCCAGAATGGCGTTCACCGAGAAGTCGGCGATCTCCCGCGAGGTCATCATGGCGCGCCGTTCACGCCCCGGCTCACCGTGGATGCCGACGCCCAACTCCAGCTCTCCGGCGGGGAGTTCGAAGGTGGGGCTGCCCTTGGCCGGAGTGGTGCAGGCGCTCAGGGCGACCCCGAAACTGCGGGAGTTCTCGTTGACCTGCCGGGCCAGCGTCTCCACGCGCTCCAGCGGCTGCCCCTCCTCGGCGGCGGCCCCGGCGATCTTCTCCACGAACAGCGTCGCGCCCGTGCCGCGCCGCCCCGCGGTGTAGAGGCTGTCGGTGACGGCCACGTCGTCGTCGACGAGGACCTTGGAGATCTGGATGCCCTCGTCCTCGGCGAGCTCGGCCGCCATGTCGAAGTTCAGCACGTCCCCGGTGTAGTTCTTGACGATGAACAGCACCCCGGCGCCGCTGTCGACGGCCGCCGCGGCCCGCACCATCTGGTCCGGCACCGGGGACGTGAACACCTCCCCGGGACAGGCGGCCGACAGCATCCCGGGCCCCACGAACCCACCGTGCAACGGTTCGTGCCCCGAGCCACCCCCGGAGACCAGCCCCACCTTCCCGGCCACCGGCGCGTCCCGCCGCACCACTACCCGGTTCTCCACGTCCACGGTCAGCTCGGGATGCGCGGCCGCCATGCCCCGCAACGCATCAGCGACAACGCTCTCGGCCACGTTGATCAGCATCTTCACTGGTACCTCCCATAGACGTTATCAGGCGAGCGGATGACCTGCGTTTTTGCTGGTCAGTGCAGGTTTTCTCGGTTATTGATCTTGGCGGTTGACGGCGGTCCCACACGGTCTCCGGCGGTACTGGTGCTGACTTTGGTGACGGTGTGTCAGATGTAGGGGGTGGTAGAGACACAGGTCGGCGCGATCGCGTCTGCTGAAAGTATCGACCTTGCTGCAGCGAACGTCACGTGCGTGGGCGCCCATGAGCGTGCCGGGGCGCCCGAGGTTCTCTGTCGGTTCCTCCGTGGGCGGTTCAGAATGATGGGAGCGATGCGTACGCGCAGGCGCCTGGCGCGGCAGTGATGGGGGAGGGGACTCTCTGATCGGCACCCGCGCCTTGCCCGGCCGGGCCACCGCCCGCCCGGAGGTCTTCAGCTTCATCGAGACCTTCTACAACCGCCGCCGCCTGCGCAAGCACAAGATCTTCGGCTATCTCACCCGGGTCGAGACCAGGCAGCGGCATCGGCACGCCCTCGCGGCATCACGATCACGTGTCCGAGATCACGGAGACCTTCAGTGTCACTCTCGCGTGCAGTGCCCGAGTCGCATACGGCAAACAGCCCTCTCGACCTGGTGGTTGAGAGGGCTGTCGTGTTGGTAGCGGGGACAGGATTTGAACCTGCGACCTCTGGGTTATGAGCCCAGCGAGCTACCGAGCTGCTCCACCCCGCGTCGGTAGGACCACCCTACGCCACTGATGCCGTGCTCCCGACCGAATTCACGTAGACCATCAACAGGCCCTGGCGGGACGCGGCTCGTTCCCCTCCCGGGGCTGGCCCGCCCTTCCGTCTTGATTGCGACGGATACGAAGCGGGGGTTGCGGCATAGGAAGGGGTGCCTTGACCTGGTCGGAGCACCCGGTTTGGTGTGGGCCTGTTCAGGCCGCTGTGCGACGGTCGGGGGAGTCCTGCTGGACGGTGCGAGCCCAGACGTCTTTGGGTGGGATCACGCTGAAGGGGACTGGTCCGCCTCCGGTATGCCGATCGACCTTGGGAAGGACTACAAGGCAACAACGAGCGCGCAACGGGTGGGTGGCGACACTGCGGCCAGACGCCGCTCGCCCCCTACCATCCAGGGGCAGGGGGCCCACGCGCCCCCCGGACAGGGGCTAAGCATGTGGTCGACCACTTCACGTCCGGTGTTCCGGCGCTTCGTCGGCGCCGTCGCGGCCGGTGTGGCCCTGGCCGCAGCCTCAGGATGCAGCGTTCCCGTCGACGCCGTCGCCGGCATCTCCGTGACCGGCGACGGCCATCTGCTCGGCGTCATGATGGTCTGCGGACATCAGATCGATGGCGCGACCCTCTACGTGGACAGTGACGACATCGACAAGCAGCTGACGGTCGGTTCATGGACCGCCGACCGCCCCCTCATGCCGGGTCTCGCCACCTGGACCCTCGATTCTCCTGCCGCCGGCTGGACCGCAACCAGATCCCTCGCTCCGCTCACCGCCAAGACCACCTACGCGCTCTACGGCTGGACCAAGGACAACTCGTGGTCAGCGAGCAGCATCTCCTTCACCCTGGCCGACCGGGACCGGCTCACCCCGGGAAAGGTCCGCTACGCCAGCATCTCGGACAACGGCCACGAATCCGCAGTCACCGTCTCCATAGCGGAGTTCAAGGCCAGGGCCTGCCAGAACATGTAACGCCACGGCCCCTCGAGGCGCTCCCGCGGTCGGGAGGCACGCACTCAACCTTCGCCGCCGCAAGACACAAGATCACGATCTACAACCGGAGTACTAGTTCGGATAAGCACGCGTGTTCATGCTGGCAGGGGGTGCCGTAAGGGCGCCCGCAGGTGCCGAGGTCGAGTTCGACCTTGCGCTTGTCGAAGTGCTCTTCGAACTCGTCCCACTCGTCGCTGGTGACGTTGCGGCATTCGTCATCGGGGCGGAGCTGGCGACGTTCGTTGAGATGGGCGAGGTGGTGGCGGACGAAGTCTTCGTCGAACACGGCGACGTGGCCGCAGGTGGCCTGGATGTTGAGGTGGCCGAGCATCGGGGCGGGTGGCGCTGCCGCGAGAGAAGATCAGGTCACAGGGCTTCAACGTACCGCGCGGAGAAAGTCTTGCCCTCGTTGATCCCGAGACGGAAACGGAGTCCGTCTCCGTGGAGTCCAGGTCGGCGCCGGGGAAGGTGGCGGCGATCGCCTTCTGCGGGGCGGTTGCGGGGTCCTCCCACTGCGCGTAGGCATCGGGGTAGGCGGAACGCTGGACCTTCTGCGCGGTCTGGGTGACCGTCAGCTGCTCCCAGTCGTCCACCATGAGCAGCGCCTTGTAGAACCGTTGGCTCGCGTGGACGGGGTCGCGGATCTGGGCGGCGGTTCCCCAGCCCTGGCTCGGCGCTGCTGGAACAGCCCGAGGCTGTCGCGGTCGCCGGAGTTGAGGTTGCGCAGCAGGATTCCTGCATCGCGGTGGGGAGCACGATGATCTGGCCCTTCCTCGGCACATCCAGGCTGATGCCGGTGGCCACGATCGTGCGGGGCGTGAGGGATGACCTGCTCGACCTTGCCCGCCCACCACCTGCAGGCCGACTTGCGGACATGCCCGAAAGGCTTCGCGCGTGCAGCCGTCCGAATGGTGAGGTGGCACGGTGACCAACCATGATGAGGTGGCGAGAGGCCGACCGTTGACACTGGCCTGGGTGCGACGGCACCTGGAGGCCGGCGAGCGGATCGTCGGAGCCGAGGCGCTGTACGGCGGCGCCACCGCCGACATGCGGAAGCTGACCATCGGCACGCGGGACGGAGGCGCCCGGCACCTGGTGCTGCGCTCCTTCGTCGCCCCGACCCGGCAGGGGCCGGCCGAGGACCTGCTGCAGAGGGAGGCCGACGCCCTGACCACGCTCACCGGCACCGGCGTGTCGGCTCCCGAACTCGTCGCCGTCGATCCGATCGCCGCGCACTGTGAGTACCCCTCGCTCCTTATGACCCACCTGCCGGGCCGGCCGGTCCTCGATGACGAGGGGCTGGAGACGCGCCTGCCCCTGCTGGCCCGTCAACTTGTGGCGGTCCACGCGGTGCGGCCGGCCGTCCGTCCCCGGGAGTACGTGGCGCTGACGACCGCCGACACGGTCGTGACCCCCGAGGGTGCCGACGTCGCGGTCTGGGCCGCCGCGATCGACGTGATCCGCAGGCCCGCGCCGCGCTACGAAGGGAGGTTCCTGCACCGGGACTTCCAGCCAGGCAACGTGCTGTTTGACCTCCTGCCCGAGGATCCGGCCGGTGCCGTCGGTGTCCGGGTCACCGGCGTCGTCGACTGGGCGGCGGCCTCCTGGGGCCCGGCGGACCTCGACGTGGCGCACTGCTCCACCAATCTCGCGCTGCTGCACGGCCCGGCGTGGGGCCTGCGCTTCACCGAGGCGTACCAGGAGGCCGGCGGGATGCTGGCCGGGGCCGCGGACGAGCGGCTGTACTGGCAGGTGCGGGAGCCACTGGCGTTCTCGGAGGAAGTGCAATGGCTGGCTCAGCCGTGGCGGGAGGCAGGACGGACCGAGGTGACGACACGAGCCGTGGAGGAGCGGCTGGATGCCTATGTCATCTCCCTGATGGAGGCGCTGGGCTGAGCCGAGGCGGTCGGGGCGCGACCCCGACCTCATCTTTTACCGCTCAACTATGACAGAGCAGGCGGCGGGCCGACATGATCGCGATCTACGGCGGGAGACCAGGTCTGTCGGTGCGGTGAAGGCGGCGCGCCGGCACTCGAACGGGACGGGCGCAGCGCGTGGGCCGCGCGGGTCGGGCCCGGCTTCGGGCCGGAGGTCAGGTGCCCCCGGACGGGACGGGGGGCACCGTCCGGGCCGGGGCGGGTGGTCAGCCGGTCAGGCTGGGGAGGAAGGAGTCCAGCCTGTTGCCGCTCCGGGTGATCAGTACGTCCTCGTAGAGCAGGGCCTGGGGCATGGCCCCGTACTTGCCGGCGTCGACGTGACCGCGCCAGATCTGCTCGCCCGTGTCCGCGTCGAGGCCGGACAGATCGCCGTCGGGGCCGAAGAAGTACACGACGTTCCGGTGCGGCGACACCACCGGTCGTGCCAGGTCGGACCAGTTCGCCTCGCTGTCGGGCACCTTGATGCCGACCGGAGCGGTCCACAGGGTCTTTCCTGTCCTGAGCGAGTAGGAGGACGCCTGGCCCGCGCGGGACACGGAGATCAGACGGTCCCCGACGAGGGCCTTGGCGACCGGCGCCCCCTGGACCGGGTAGGACAGCGGGGTCTGCCTGCCCGAGCTGTCGATGACCGTCAGCCTCTCGGTCCTCGCCTTCTGCTCCTCCTTCTCGAAGACCACGCTCGTCCGCTCCGGCATCCAGGCCAGGACGATCCGGTCCCCCCAGGTCCCGACGACCTGCTGCCTGCCGGGGACGGACGTGACCTTGGTGGTCCGTCCGGTGGCCGGGTCGAGACGGAGGACGTCGGTCAGCCCGGGCTCCTTCGTGTCCGGCGAGCACAGCAGATAGGGGACGCCGCTCAGCGTTACCCGGTCGCACCAGATGCCCTTGCCCCAGCTGTGGCGCCACTTCACCTTGCCGGTCCGCGGATCGACGGCCGACAGCGTCCGGTCCCTCGGGGTGTTGGCCAGGACCGCGCCGTCGATGAGCAGGACGGCCTGGTCGTCGCGGTTGTCGCTCGCCAGCTCCACCGACCACAGCACCTTGCCGCTACCGGTGTCCACCGCCGTCAGGTCGGTGCCGGGGGCGTAGTTCCCGTCCGGCCCCTTCTCGGCGGTGTGGGCGCGGTAGACGTAGAGCACGCCGTCGCGCACGCCGACCGGTCGGCTGAGCACGGACACGGGCCCGGAGCCGTCGCCGATCGCCTTGACCGTCCACAGCCGTTCGCCGGTGTTCGCGTCGAACTTCACGGCGTCGTACTTGGACCCGGCGCAGTACAGCGCGGAGCCGTTTACCAGGCAGCCCCGGTCGACGGCGCCCCGGGCGTCGGTCCGCCACGGCTGCCAGCCCTCCGGCGACTGCGCCGCCGGCCGCGCCGGCCGGTCCTGGTCGCCGCCCCCGCCGTCCCCGAAACCGAACACCGCTCCCACGGTGATCGCGGCCACGGCCGCCGCCGTCCCCGCCACCTGCGAGAAGCGGCGCCGGGCGCGCCGCCGCAGCACCTTCTCGACCAGGTCGCCGGGCGCCCGTACGCGGTCCAGGTCGACGGCGTGCAGCGTCTCCCGGACCTTCTGCTCCACCAGTTCCGTCGTCATCCCTGAACCCCCTTCGGCGTAAAGCTGAGGTGCTGTGCCTGTTCGTCCGCGAGCCCGGCGGGCCCCAGTTCCGGTACGAGGGACCGGAGTTTGGCGAGCGATCTGTGTGCCGTGCTGCGCACGGTGCCGACCGGGCACCTCAGCAGCGCCGCGACCTCGGCCTCCGGCAGGTCCTCGAAGTAGCGCAGGACGACCACGGCCCGCTGCCGCTTCGTCAGTCGCGCGAGCGCCGCCCACAACGCGATCCGCAGCTCGGACTCCGCCCCGGCGTCGGCGTCGGTGCCCGATTCGGGCAGTACGGGCACCGTCGTCTCCGCGCGGTGTCCGCGCAGCCGCCACCGGTTGACCTGCTGGCGGTACATGACCTGGCGCACATACGCCTCGGGCTGCTCGATGCTCGACCAGCGCCCATAGACCTTCATCAGCGCGATCTGCAGCAGATCCTCGGCTCCATGCCGGTCCCCGCCCGTGAGCAGCACCGCGAGCCGCAGCAGCGCGGTGGAGCGCATCGCTACGAACTCCCGGAACTCGTCGTGACTCGACGCTTTCATCAACCCTCCCCCTTCTCGGCACGCCTTACGACGTGCCGAGCCGCGCACGGCTATCCCTCGTCGAGGAGGATTGTGCGTCCGCCTTCGGGGAGGGAAGCACGCGGCCGTCGAACGCACGGGTCCCCGCACCCCTTACGTAGGGGGCGGGGACCTGTCTCCATGTGCCGGCCGGCCGGGTCAGCGCAGTCCGGCGAAGAGGTCGTCCTCGGGTGTTGCCGTGCCGGTGGTGTCCCGGACGCGTACGAAGGTCTCCATGCCCATGTACTCGCCGAACCTCTCCTTGCCCATCTTGAGGAAGAAGATGTTCTCGCCCTGACTGGCGTGCGCGGCAAGCGCGTCGAATTTCTGACCACTGAACGCGGTGGTGTCCACCCACGTGGTGATCTCATCGTCGGGGAGACCGATCTCGGCCGTGGCGGCGGCCTCGGCAGGATCCGGTTCGGGCATGTCCGGATGGAACTCACGCATGATCTCGCCGAACCGCCTCATCATCGAGCGGGGCGCCGTGGTCCAGTACACCTTCGGCGTCAGCGCGGTCATGTCCAGCGCCGCCATCGTGATGCGGTGGGCCTGGATGTGGTCGGGGTGGCCGTAGAACCCGTTCTCGTCGTAGGTGACGACCACATCGGGCCGGTAGTGCTCCATGAGTTCCGCGAGCCGGGCCGCGCCCTCCTCCACAGGGGTCTGCCAGAAGGATCCGGGGGCGTCGTTGCTCGGCCAGCCGATCATCCCGGAGTCGGCGTAGTCCAGCATCTCCAGATCGCTGATCTTCAGGACGTCACAGCTCGCCTCGAGTTCTCGGCGGCGCAGCACGGCGACCGCCGCCGGATCGTGCCCCGGCTCACCCGGTTTGACGCCCCCTGGTCCGTCGCCGCAACCGCCGTCGGTACACGTCACGAGAACCGTGCGGATGCCTTCCGCCGCGTACCGCGCGAGGACTCCTCCGGTTCCGGTGGCCTCGTCGTCGGGGTGAGCGTGTACGGCCATGAGCGTCAAGGGGTGGTCAGTCATGCAACAGCCCTTCTGCAGAAGTACGTCTTGGTCTGGTGCGCGGTGAGAACTTCGCGCGCCCGGAGCTCGGATCGCGAGGAAGCGGACGGACGGACCGGTGATCGGACCGGTGATCCCCGCGCTTCCTGCCCCTCTGCCGATGCAACCGACCCGCCGGATGCGCTGTTCCCGGCGAGACAGCTTGATTTTCCGGTCAGGGCCGGCTTTCCGCGGGCAGGCAGTCGCCGGAGGTGAAGAGCTGGGGCCATGCGCTGTTCCCCTGGTACGCGGCGACGGTCCAGTGGGTGTAGTTCCAGCGCTTGTTGCGCTTGTACTCGGCGAGCAGCCTGGGGCAGGCGGTTCTGGTGACGACGTCCTGGAAGTGGGACTGCTGGGCGCGGCCGGAGAGCACCCCGGAGCCGTCCAGGGCCCACACGTACACCATCTTGTCGACGGGATCGAAACCGAGGGTGATCGCGTCGTCGTGGTCGAAGGGTTCCAGGCCGTGGCCCTCGGCGACGCGCGTGTCCCAGGCGGCGGTGATCGCCTCGACCGTGTCACCGGCGACACGGATCTCGTCCTTGTCGGCGCTGGGCACCTCGGCGGTGACGATGCCCTCGTCCGTGCCCTGGCGCTGTCCGGCCTCCTCGCTGTAGCAGCCGGTGGTGGCTCTGCCGAAACCGAGGATCGTGGCCTCGTCCTGGCCGTCGTGGTCCTTCCAGTAGACGGAGAACCTGCCGTACGGCCAGCTGCTCGGCGCGTCCTTGAGCCGGTGGGCCAGGGTGGTGCAGGCGGCCATCTCGCTCGCGCGACGGAAGACCTCCTTGTAGTCGTCGGTGAGGGTGGAGATCGGGCCTCCGGTGACCATCACCGTCTGCGCCCGGCGGTTGAAGGTGACCGTGGGTTTCATGAACGACATGTCCTTCGTGGTGAGCATGGCGGTCACCTCGTCGACGATGTCGGCCGCGGCCTTCCGCTCCTCCGCGCCGGTGGCGTACCGGCTGGCGCCCCACTCGCCGGGAACGGGCTGGGCCTCGTCGTCCGCGCGGGTGAAGGCGGGATCGGCCACCCCGGCGAGCGGGTCGGCCGGGACGGGCACGGCCCGTGGGTCGGTGACCGCCGGGCCGGTCGCCTCCGCGTCGGACACGGCGGAGGGCGACCGTCCGGCTCCCGCACCTGAGCCGCCCGTGCCCCTGGAGGTCGTCGAGGCCGTCGTTCCGGCACCGTCCGCCGAGTCCCTGCCGCTCCCGTCCTGGCGGAACGCCAGCACACCGCCGGCAGTCGCGCCGACGACGGCCGCCGCGACCAGGACGGCGACAACGGCCCGGCGTCGGGAGGGTTTCGCCGCAGGGACGTGTGCCGGTACGGGCCAGGACGGGTCGTCGGGGGCCGGGACGGACCACAGCGCGGTGACCAACTCGCCGACCGACAGGAGAGCGTCACCCTCTTCCGCCGCCTTGTCGCCGGCGAGCAGCTGGGTGGACTCCGCGGCCAGCAGCCGCGCGCAGGCGTCGGCCGCCCCGGCGGCGTCCGGCCGCTCGGCGGGTTCCTTGGCGAGGGCCTTCTCCAGGATCTCCCTGAGCGCGTCGGGGACACCGTCGAGATCCGGCTCGCCGGACAGGACCCGGTAGGCCACTGCCTCGGGAGCGCCGCTGCCGAACGGGAGGCGGCCGGTCGCCGCGTGGGCCACCAGCGCGCCCCAGGCGAACAGGTCGCCCTCGGCCGCGGTGACGCCGCCACGGTAGTGCTCGGGGCTGATCCAGCCAGGGGTGCCGGTCAGGATGCCGGTCCGCGTGACGCTGGTGCCGTCGGCGGCGTGCGCGATGCCGAAGTCCAGGACGCGGGGGCCGGCCGGCGTCAGCAGCACGTTCTGCGGTTTGACGTCCCGGTGCACGACGCCGGCGGCGTGGATCGCCGCGAGAGCCTGTGCGGTGCCGGTGGCGAAGGCGTACAACGTGCCCTCGCCCAGCGGTCCGTGGGCGGCCAGATGCTGAGCCAGGGTGGGGCCCGGGGCGTAGTCGGTCGCCAGCCAGGGGGCGTCGGCATCGGGGTCGGCCGCGAGGAGCGGCAGCAGGAAGGGGCCCTGGACCCGGGCGGAGAGCCGCACCTCACGGCGGAACCGCGCCCGGAACTCCGGATCGCCCGCCTGCAGGGGGTGGATCACCTTCACCGCCACCCGGGCGCCGTCGTCCGTGAGCGCGGCGTACACGGTTCCCATGCCGCCCGCACCGAGCCGGCCGACCACACGGTACGGGCCGACACGGGAGGGATCACCCGGGCGAGCGGGCTGTATCCGCCCGACCGATCCAGCAGCGCTCACAGACAGTCCGATCGGTCGTGCGGGAGACGTTCGAGGCTGGATGATATCCGGCTGTGCGTATCGGACAGCTGTCGTTCTGCGGCGTGATGGCGGCGCTCCCCATGGACCTCGCCGCTGGGACGTCTGCACCGCCAAGGGTGCCCGGCTCATCCAGTGGACTCGCGAAACCGGCTCCGACCCACTCTGCTCCAGTGATCGTGGAGAAGAGTCCACAGGGGTCGTGAAGATGAACTCAGGCGCGGTGCGGAGCTGTAGCACCCGTGCTGAAGATTGCCCCCCGAGGCCCGGAGCATGGCCACAGCACGGCGCCCCGGCCAACGGCGTCCGGTCCGGCCAACGAGCGTACGCGGCGGGAAAGTCGGGTCCTGCGGACGCCTGCCGGGCCACGGCACGGCTACGAACTGGGCGGGACCGGGAACACCATGCAACTGCTGGTGGCGTGGGCCAGCAGCCGGTCCTCGGAGTCGCGGAGCTCGGCCTGGGCCAGGGCGGTGCGGCGGCCGCTGTTGAGGACGGTGCCGATCGCACGGACCTTGCCGGTGTCCACGGTGACCGGGCGCAGGAACTTCAGGGTCAGGTCGAGCGAGGTGTAGCCCATGCCCCGCGGCAGCACGGACTGCACCGCGCAGCCGGCCGCCGAGTCCAGGAGGGTGGCGTACACCCCGCCGTGGACGCTCCCGATCGGGTTGTAGTGCTCCTCGCCCGGCACGAGGACGAAGACCACCCGGCCGTGCTCGGCCTCCTCCAGGGTGAAGCCCAGGGTGGCGGCCACCGGAGGGGCGGGCAGCCGCCCGGCGAGCATCTCCCGGAGGAAGTCGAGTCCGCTGTGGTCACCGACGGCTCGGGCGGAGACGGTGGGGTCCTCCCACGCGAACGTACGTGACCTGCGCATTTCGACTCCCGGAGTTAGCTGACTTCGCCAAATGAAGCTAGTTGGGTACACGTCTGGCTGTCAATCGCGAAGTCAGCCTAGGATGAGCACATGAGGTGGCTGGAGACGAGCGCGGAGAACTGCACGGTCCACCGGACGCTGGATCTGGTCGGCGAGAAGTGGTCGTTGCTGCTGCTGCGGGACGCCATGAACGGCGTACGGCGTTTCGACGACTTCCGGCGCCACGTCGGGCTGTCCGAGGCCGTCCTCGCGGACCGGCTGCGCAAGCTGGTCGCGGCCGGGATCCTGGAGACCGTCGCCTACCGCGAACCCGGCAGCCGCACCCGGCGCGAGTACCGGCTCACGCGCAAGGGCTGGGACCTGTGGCCCGCGATGATCGCCCTCAAGCAGTGGGGCGACCGGTACACGGCCGACCCCGAGGGGCCGCCGCTGGAGGTGAGTCACGCGGACTGCGGCGACACCGTGCGGACGGTGGTCGTCTGCGAGGAGGGCCACGGACCGCTGACCCCGTGGGAGGCCCGTACCCGCCCCGGACCCTCGGCGCGGTTCCTCGCCCGGGCGGACGTCCGCGGTGACGAGAACCGGCCCGCCACGGAACGGTCTTGACCCTCTTCATCGTGAAGCGCGAGGTGACGTTCGTGACCCGGGGGATGGTCTTCCCCCGCCCGCTGAGGAACGCCTCGTACGCGCCGAGATCGGCGACGGCCATCCGCACGAAGTAGTCCGGCGTACAGATCAGCAGCCCGAGCACCACGCCTGGGGGAAAGATGCCCAGGCCCGCCGAGAAGGAGTCGCGGACGCCCTGGGCGACTTGCACCCGCCCTCACCATCGGCGTCCACCTGGCCCTCGGCCGGTGCACCCTCCTCGGCGTCGGCGTCGGCGTCGGCACCGGCCTCTGAGTCCTCCTGCTCAACGCCCTCTGACGGGTCAGGGCTTGACGTAGGTGCAGATGGCGAGCGGCGAGTCCGGGCCGTACGGGGCCGCGTCGGACCAGTCGCCCAGGCGGCGCTCCGGTTCGAGGCCGGCGGCGCGGGCGTAGGCGTCGAACTCCTCCGGGGCGGTGAGTCGGGAGACCTCGGTGCCGACCCGGGTGGTGCCGTCGGACTCGTACCAGACGTGGGAGAGGTGCCACAGGGATCCCTCCGACAGGAGGACGGAGTGGCTCTGCAGTCCGGTGCCCGGCTCCGGGTAGGGCGAGAAGTACGTGGCGCGGGCGCTGCCCTCGTGCAGGGCGATGACGGCCGGCTTGTTGTGGGTCTCCACGACCAACCGGCCGCCGGGAGCGAGCAGATCGGCGGCGCGTCCCACGGCCTGCCGCTGCTCCTCCGGAGTCAGCAGCATGGAGAGGGTGGCGCAGATCGCGTACACGAGCCCCGCGGTGCCGTCGGCGGTGTAGGTGCGGATGTCGGCGTGCACGGGCTCAACGGGGGTGTCCTCGGTGAGGTCGCGGCGCAGCAGGGCGAGCATCTCCGGTGAGGAGTCGACGCCGGTGATCCTGCCGACCCGGCGGGAGAGCGGGAGGGCGATGCGCCCGTTCCCGACGCCGAACTCGACCGTCCCCGAGGCCGGGTCGGGGTGCAGCGAGGCCAGGAGATCCACCTCGGCGACGACGGACGCGTCGTCGGGGAAGAGACGGTGGTACCAGCCGTCGAACTGCCGGCCGTAGCCGATGTCGTCGACGATGCCGGAAGTGGTGGACGTGGTGGATGCGCTCATGGGTGGTGCCTCCGCTTCTTGGGTGTCGTGGTCCTCGGATGGGCGTTCCGTCTGGCCTGGGAGCAGGCACCGAGCAGCACCACGAGGGCGACGCCGAGAACGGCGGGGGTGCTGACGGCCCGGGTGGCGAGGAGGAAGCCGACGATGCCGAGGGCTACCACGGACGGGATGAGCAGAAAATCGTTCATGAACTTCTCCTGTCGGGATGTTTGCTCCTGTCGGGGGTGTCAGGACGCCAGGTCGCTGAGTTCCTGGAGCCGGGCGAGCCTGCGGTACAGCTCGCTGTGCCGGTGGAGTTCGTCGTGCGTGCCCACGGCGTGCACCCGCCCCCGGTCGAGCACGACGATCTGCTGGGCCTCGGTGACCGTGGACAGCCGGTGGGCGATGGCGATGACCGAGCAGAAGTCGGAGATCATCGCGATGCTGTCGCGCAGCGCGTTCTCCGACTCGGTGTCGAGGTTCGCGGTGGCCTCGTCCAGCAGCAGGAACCGGGGGGCCTGCAGCAACGTACGGGCGATGGCGAGGCGTTGGCGCTGACCGCCCGACAGCCCAGCGCCGCGGTCGCCGAGCGGGGTGTCCAGGCCCTGCGGCAGCGCGGCGATCACCTCGGTCAGGTTGGCCATGCGCAGTGCCTCGGCGATGTCCTTGTCGTCGGCGTCCGGCGCGCTGTAGGTGAGGTTCTCCCGGACGGTGCCGCGCAGCAGCGTGTGGTCCTGGTCGACGTAGCCCACGATGGACCGCAGCCGGTTGAGCGGCAGGTCGGTGATGTCCGTGCCGTCGATGCGGATCACGCCGGACACCGGGTCGAAGAGCCGCTCGATCAGCTGGAAGACCGTGGACTTGCCGCCGCCGGAGGGACCGACGACGGCGGTCAGCCCCTCGGCCGGGACGGTGAAGGAGACCCCGTCGAGGACGAGCTTGTCGCTGCCCGGATAGGAGAACCGGACACCCTCGAAGGTGAGTCCGGGCTCATACCCCCGCCCGAACGAGCGGGCGGCGCGCGGCCGTTCCGCCGGTCGGCCGTTCTCCGGTTCCGTCTCGACCTCGATCTTGCCCAGTTCCGCGAGCCGTTCCACCGAAGCCCTGCCGATCTGGAACTGCGCGATCGACTCGAACAGCGTCAGCAACGGCGCCACCAGATAGAACAGATAGAGGATGAACGCCGTCAGATCGGCGGTCGGCATGGCCCCGGTCGCGGTGCGGGCCGCGCCCAGACCGATGACGACCGTCAGGGCGAGCTGTGTGCCGATGCTCATGGTCGGGTCGAGCAGCGACGACATCACCGTCACCTTGATCCCCGACTTCCGGGCCCGCCGCGCGATGGCCGCGATCCCCTCGGCCTCCCTGGCCTCGGCCCGCGACGCCTTCACGGTGGGCATCGCCCCCAGCACCCGCAGCAGGGCGGTGCCGAAGGTACCCAGGTCGGTCTGGTTGCGCACCGACACCCTGCGCACCCCGCGCGCCAGGAAGAGCGAGACGACACTGGTCGCGCCGAGGCAGACCAGGGTGGCGGCCAGCAGCACGGTGTCGATCCAGGCCATCAGCACGATCCCGCCGACGACCAGGAAGCTGTTGTTGAGGATGCTGTCGATCGCGTGGGTCATCGTGGCGCGGGCCAGCATCGTGTCGCTGACCATCCGGGAGAACACATCCCCCTGCTGCAGACCGCTGTAGGCCTTGAACCGGGAGCGCAGCAGCCGTGCGGCCAGGGTCCGGCGGATGTCGTAGACGATGTTCTCCCCGGCCAGCCCGATGACATACGAGTGGGCTGCGCCGAGGAGCGCGTCGGCGATGAACAGCGCCGCACCCACCATGATCGGGCCGGTCAGCGAGCGGCCCTCGCCGACGGCGGCGACCAGGCCACCGATGACGGCGGGCTGGGCCAGGGACGTGGCGGCGCCGACCAGACCGAGGAAGATGCCGAGCAGGACCAGGCGGCGGTGCCGCCCCATGGCCCGCCATGGTTTGGCTCCCTCGCCCCACAGCAGATGCAGGTTGAGCTGGGGAACCGCCCGGTGGGCGGCGCGCCGCCCGGCACCGGCGCCGGTCTCCTTCTCCAGGTTCACCGGCGGGTCCTGCGGGCGAGTGTGCCGTCCGCGGCCGGCCGGGCGGTCACTCATCGCGAGCCCCCGGTGCCGCGGTGGCCGCCCGGACCCGGTTCACTCCTGCTCCCCGCCGTCCTCGTCCGACTCCGCGCGGTCCCGGGCGAGCCGCAGGCCCGCCTTGAGCAGGCCGACCGCGAAGATCAGCAGACCGAGGAGGATGAAGGGGGTCGCGTTGTCCATGGTCACACCTTTGCGGGGGTCTTGGCCGGGGCCCGCGTCAGCGGCATGCCCGGGGCCTGCGGGTCCAGGGGGACGAAGGGGGAGACGAACAGCAGTGAGGGACGGTGGCGCGTGTCGTAGCCGGTGTCCTTGGCCAGGGCGAACTGGAAGCCGCGGACGTCCGCGGGCACGGGCCCCCGGGACCTGACGAGGACGCGCAGGTGCTCGGTGATCATCCGGTATCCGGGGGTGCGCGCGGCGCTCTCGAAGCCGCCGAACTCCAGGGTCGGCAGGATGTCGGCGCACGCGTCGACGATCCCCTTGTCCGCGCGGCGGGTTGGGAACCACACGATGTGCTGGGGCTTGCGGGTCTCCGTCGCGAACGCGTCCTGCCATGCCGAGGCGCTGCCGTCCGCGTCCACCGTGCGGTACAGGAAGTGGCTGTCGTGCATACAGGGGTTGGGGGCGAAGAACCGCCAGTTCGGCACCAGGGACAGCACGTCCTTGGCACGGAACCGGGAGAACTGCTCGAAGGGGTGCTGGCCGGCGACGGTGACGACCAGCATGGCCGCGCCGGCGATCCGCCAGACCGCGCCCTCGCCGGTGAACGGGTTGCGCGACGGGAGACGTCGGGGGGTGCTCATCGGGCGGTCTCCTTGCCGAGCGTGACGTATCGGGCCGGCCGGGGAGCCCCGGCCGTGTCCTCGATGCCCTGGAAGAACGCGAGGACACGGTCGGTGACCTGGTGGGCGTAGCGGCTGTTGATCAGCAGCGAGTCGTGTCCCGCGCCCTCGACGACGACCGTCTCGCTGGGCGCCCGGCGGTGCGCCTCGGCGAGTTCACGGTGCATCAGCAGTTGCTCGGGGTCGCGGTCCACGGTCCGCTGGGCGGAGATCACCAGGGCGGGCACGCCGTCGATCCGGTCGAGCGGACCGGAGAACGTCTTGAAGTCCTCCTGCAGCGCCGCCCATTCGCGGCGGGCCGCGTACCACATCCGCGCGTCCCCGTACTGGGCGAAGACCTTGTCGTGGTAGGCGGCGGGCAGTTCCCTGATCCACCACGGGCGGGTCAGCAGGGCCCCGGTGCCCAGGCGCAGTGCCCGGCTCATGGACGCGAAGGAGCTGCCCAGACCGGCACCGGTCACGCGCTGCTGGGCGGAGCGGTTGAACTGGTCCGGGTGCGAGGAGTCGAGGTACACGATGCCGTGCACGCGGTCGCCGAGCTGCCGGAGGGCACGACGGGCGAGTTCGCCGCCGATCGAGTGGCCCACCAGGATCACCTTGCGGTGCGGTGCCACGGCCCCGTTCACCAGGTCGACGAGGTCGTCGACGGACTCCGTGAGCCGGTAGGCGGTGACCGCGCGGCGGCGGCTTCCGGCGTATCCGGCGCGGGCGTAGGTGATGACGCCGTACGTGGTCTCGTAGGACAGGCGCTCGCTGATCCAGGCGTAGTGCTCGCTGGTGGACAGCAGGCCGGCGGCCAGCACGAAGACCGGCCGGTCGGTGTCGCCCGCCGCCATCTCCTCGTACTGGAGCCGGTTGCCGTGACGGGTCGTCAGCACACGGGAGGTCCACCAGCCCTCGGTGGCACGCATGCGCCGCTGGACGGCGGTGACGGCCGCGGCCGCCGTCGCCCCCGCGAGCGCGGTCAGCGCCGCGGGCAGAGCGCGGTCGTCGCGTCCCGCGACGGCGGGGTGCGTGCGGGGAGCCGCGGTGTAGGCGATCAGGGGGTGCATCGCCGGGAACGCGGTCGCGAACCTGCCGAGCCCCATGAAGTAGCCGTTGGCCAGGTGGAACGCGGCGGCGCTCGCGAGCACCGGCCGGGTCAGCCGGCCGCCCTTGAGATAGGCCAGCGGGAAGAGGCACTCCAGCGCCAGCACGCTGTGGGCGAGCAGCCTGGCGGCCCGGGGGTTGTTCCGGATCCAGGTGTGCATGCCCTGGTGGCCGTAGGTGTGGGTGCGCATCACACCGGGCAGGGCGGAGCCGTCGCGCCAGTCGGGGCCCAGCAGCTTGACCCAGCCGGAGACCAGGTAGGAGAGGTTGGACTGCAGGGCGACGTACCACAGGAGGGCGTCCTTGGCGGCCGACGAGGGCACCAGACGGGCGCCTCCGGTGGCGAGTTGGACAAGGGTCGCCACCTGGTCGGCGCCATCGCTGCCGTAGTGCTGGCGGGGGCCGAGCAGGGCGGAGGTCGCGCCGAGGAAGAGGCTGCCCGCCCCACGCCAGGGCGACCTGCCCGGCAGCAGCATGGCGGAGGCGACCGCGGCGCGCGTCACGTGCAGGGCCGTCGTGGTCCGCGGACCGCTGGCGATGTCGATCAGTCGGCGCACCAGCGGGTTCGCGTGCGCGATGCTGTCCCTGGCGATCTCCCAGTCGTTCATGCCTCCTTTGCCCATCTCGTGGCGCTGGGTGAGGTATTCGAGGGACGAGGTGAGGCTCGTCGCGGCGGCCAGCCGCTCCGACAGGCCCAGCGCACGGTCCCGGCCCACCGGTATCGGGCTGAACACCGCGGAGGCGAACCGGCCCGGCAGGGCGGAATTGATCCTTCGGACGAGTTTCATGGAACCTCTTCTCCTGGTACTTTTGAGCACGTTTTGGCGTGCGGAGGAACCCGCTGCCGGACCAGAACAGCCCTCTGGTCCGGCAGCGGGTTCCTTATGCGTTCACCACCGGGTGTCCACCGCCGGGGGTCAGGAGGTGGGCGCGCCACCGACCGCGGCGAGAGCGGCGGCGTTCTGGGCGTTGGCCTCCGCCGCCAGGTTGTTGGCCTCGGCCGCCTGGGCGACACCGACCCCGGCGGTCGCCGCCGCCGCGATGGCCCCGACGCCCTCGGCCGCCTGGGCGATCCGGCCGACCCGCGCGATGCGCGGGGTGCCCAGGGTCGGGCGAGCGGCGACGTAGACGACACCCTCGACGGGGATTTCCACGCTGTTCAGCGCGTTCGCGGTGCTGCTCATTTCTTTTTTCCTCTCGCGTTCGGGGATTCGGAAGTTCTTTTCTTCCGGTGCCCTTATGGAGAAGACATTAGGCTCTCGCCGACCGCCTCCGCATCGATAAAAATACCTATTCTCGGCATCGTCCTCCGGGTGGCCTGAATTCCGTGGGAACGGCGAACGGAAAAGGCCTGGACCGATTGGGTCCAGGCCTTTCAGGAACGGGTGCGCTCAGGCCTTGCCGCGTCGCCGCCCGAGGTGACGCAGGGCGGACGCGGCGGCGTTCGCGCCGCACATGCCGTGGGCGCCGGCGCCCGGCGGCGTGGCCGCCGAACAGATGAACATGCCCGGCACGCCGGTGCTGTAGGGGTCGAGCGCGGCGCGAGGGCGCATGACCAGCTGGACGGCGGTGTTCGCCCCGGCGACGATGTCACCGCCGACGTAGTTCGGGTTGTACTCCTCGAACGCGGCCGGCGGGCGGACGGCCATGTCCAGGACCCGCTCGCGGAAGCCGGGCGCGAAGCGCTCGATCTGCGCGACGATCGCCTCCGTGGCGTCGCCGTCGTAGCCGTGCGGCACGTGCGCGTACGTCCACACGGGATGGAGGTCGCCCTTCGAGCGCCGGGGGTCGGCCAGATACTGCTGCCCGACCAGCACGAACGGCCTCTGAGGCATACGGCCGGCGTGCACGGCCCGCTCGGTGGCGGCGACCTCCGCGTAGGGCCCGCCGAGGTGGACGGTGCCCGCCCGGCGAGCCGCCGGGTTGGTCCAGGGCACTCCGCCCTGGACGGCGAAGTCCACCTTGAAGGCGCCGGGGCCCTGGCGGTAGCGCCGGTAGGCACGGGCCACCCGGCCCGGCAGCAGATCCCCCAGGATGTCGGCCACCGCCCCGGGGGCCACGTCGAAGAGGATCAGGTCGGCCGGGGGCAGGTCGGCCCGGGAACACACGCGCGTCCCGGTCTCGACGCGGCCGCCGAACTCCGTGAGCTGGGCGGCCAGCGCGTCGCTGATCGCCCGGGAGCCACCGGAGGCCACCGGCCAGCCGTGCCGATGGCCGGCGGCGATGATCGTCAGACCGATCGCGGCGCTCGCGGGCCGGTCGAACGGGCGGAAGGCGTGTGCGGCCACGCCGGCGAAGAGGGCGCGGGCGCTCTCGGACCGCCATCGCCGGGCCACCGCCGCGGTCGGCAGCAGGGCCCGGGGTCCGAAGGCCGCGAGGCGCACGGGATGGCGCGGCAGGTGCGCGAGGGGGCGCATGAGGTCCTCGGCCAGCGCGTCGTAGCCGTCCACGAGCGGCCCGAAGATCCGCCGCCACCTGCGGCCGTCGCCCGCGGGGAGGCCGTCCGCCGTCTCCTCGACCGACCGGTGCAGGACCCCTGCCTCGCCGGAGTCCAGCGGATGCGCGCAGTCGATCTCCGGCAGGCACCAGGTCAGCCCGTGGCGGGCGAGGTCCAGGCTCCGCAGGAACGGTGAGCCGACGGCCATGGGGTGGGTGGCGGAGCAGTGGTCGTGCAGGAGACCCGGCGTCAGTTCGCTGGTGCGGGTGCCCCCGCCGATGGTGTCGGCGGCTTCGAGGACGGTGACCTCGACGCCCTCCCGGGCGAGGAACACGGCCGCGGCGAGACCGTTCGGACCGCTGCCCACCACGACGGCCGTAGTCATACGTCTCCCGCGTCCGCTCGACGATCGTGCCTGGTCTGCCCGGCGGGCGCGAGGGTGGACGGAAAAGAATGGAACGGGCCCCGCGAAGGGCCCGTCCGAGCCGATTCACCACTCTGCGGGACGTAGGAAGGCTGTCCCGGCGCCTTTGGCTCTCCCACGATAGAGCGATCGGCCGTCCCGGCGCGATTCGCAGAATTGCCTAAATCGCGGCCGTCGGATCGCATAATTCTAACTGGCGTCCCAGCTCATGTCCGGTTCGGGCTCGGAGAGCGCGTGCGGCTTCGCGTGGCGTCCGGAGGTTCGACGGGAGACCGGACCCGACGCGGATCCCGGCGCGGCGCCCTCCTCGGATTCCTGGGGCTCGGATTCCTGGGGCTCGGCTTTCGGGAGCACCGGGAAATGCGCGATGAGCCACCAGCCGCCCTCGTCGTCCGGACCCGCCGTCAGGGAGCCGCCGACCGCCTCCGCCCGCTCCCGCAGCCCGATCAGGCCGTAGCCGCCACGACCGCCCGCGGGACGGGAGACCCGCCCCGCGGCCCCCTCGTTGTAGACGTCAACCCGCAGCAGGTCGTCGCGGGTGCGGTGGACGCGCACCGTGGCCTGGGTGCCCGGCGCGTGCCGCCGTACGTTGGTCAGCGCCTCCTGCACCACCCGGTGGACCGCCGAGCCCACCTCGGGCAACAGACCGCTTTTGCGGGCGGCTCCGGTGATCTCCAGCTGAGCGGTCGAACCGTCGCCCTGGCCGCTGAACTCCGAGACCAGTTTGGAGAGTTCGCCGTACGGCTCCTCGGGGCGTTCGAGGGAGACCTGTTCGCCGTCCTCGCGCAGTACCCGGATCAGACGGCGCATGGAGTCCATGGTCCGCTGCCCTGCCTCGGCGATGTTGTCCAGGATGGGGCCGACCTGGTGGGGCGCGCTCTCGTGGACGACACTGGCGGCGTGCGCCTGCGCGATGATGCCCGTCACGTGATGGGCGACGAAGTCGTGCAGTTCCCGGGCGAGTTGGATCCGCTCGGCGAGCCTGACGGCGGCGATCGTGCGACAGCGCCGGAGGTCCATGGTGCGCAGGTAGCACCCCGCGCCGATGGCGCCGCCGACCGCGAACGTCAGCAGGAACGGGTAGGTGAGGGTGATCCCCGTGCCCCCCGTGCGCAGGGGTTCGTCGATGACGCTGGCCCCCATCGCGGCGGCCAGCGCGAAGGCGACCCGGGGCCGGGCCACATGGCGGCAGGTGCGGGCGAGCAGGACCAGCATGCACGCCGTCTCCAGCAACCCCCACTGGGGCATGGCCCAGCCCATCAGGGAGATGCTCAGGGTCACCACTGACGAGCCGGCCGCGGAGGCAGCGGTACGCCAGGTGATACTCAGCCGTGAGTCGGGCACGAGCACCAGGGCCAGGGCGAGGGGGCCCGTCACCAGCGGCAACCAGTCGAGAGGGCCACGATGGTGCGACACGATGATGCCGACGTCGAGCAGCCACAGCACACCCAGCGCCGGGTACAGGGCGTGGCGGTCCAGCCGTCGCACGGGTAGCCGGGGGCGGCCGCGGTGTTGCGGCTGGGTTGCTTGTGCCGAGAGTGCCCCGAGTGACGAAGTTGTCATAGGACCGGAGGCTAGGCATGCACATGCCTCCCCGGCAGAAGGTGGATCGATGTGTGGGAAGCGTCATAGATCCATTACAGGGTGTTCGCGGAATCCCCGTCAGTGCCCGGTCCGTACCATCCCGTTGGCCCAGGCCCAGGCGGCCACCTCGACGCGGTTGCGTACGCCGAGCTTGTGATGGATGTGGCCCAGATGTGTCTTCACGGTTGACAGCGACAGACACAGCTCGTCGCTGATCTCCTGATTGGTCCGGCCCACCGCGACCAGACGGGCCACCTCCAACTCCCTTGCGCTGAGCGAGGATTCGGGCACCCCGGGGCCCTCCGCCGGGGCCGCCGACCGCTCCTCCAGATGCTTCAGCAGCCGGACCGTCACCGCGGGCGAGACCAGCGCGTCACCGCGGGCCGCCGCCCGCACCGCCTCGATCAGCAGCGCGGGCGCCGCGTCCTTGAGGAGGAAGCCGCACGCTCCGTTGCGCAGGGCGATGCTGAGGTAGTCGTCCTGGTCGAAGCTGGTGACCACCACCACCTGGGTCGGGTGTGTGGCCCCCGGTCCGGCCAGCAGCCGGGTCACCTCCAGCCCGTCGAGCTTCGGCATCCGGATGTCCACCAGACACACATCCGGCCGCAAGGCGCGCGCCGCCTCCACGCACGCGAGTCCGTCGGCTGCCTCTCCGATCACCTCGATGCCCTCCTGGGCGTCGAGGATGAGACGGAAACCGGCCCGGATCAGATCTTGGTCGTCGGCGATCATCACACGTGTGGGGGTGCTGCTCACGCGGCCGAGCATGCCATGGATCATCCGCCCGGTCCGGCGGTCCCGGGAAGCGGGCGGGCGAACTCCCTTGCTGAATAGGGCGGTTGGCGCATACCCCGCGAAAGTTCCGCCCCGGAGCGAGGGGCCGAGGCCGATCGGCCGATGACTACCGCCGGGTATCGGTCGAATGGTCGATGCCCATTGCCCGGGTGTCACGGAAGAGTCGCAGCGCAGCCAATGAACGACAGCGGGTTCTCGACCCCTACTTTGAACAAGGCAGGCACCCATGACAGTGGACAGCTCCGGCCGACTCAGCGCCCGGGAAATGGAGATCCTCCTTCTGGCAGCCCACGGCATGTCGGATGCGGACATGTCCCGTCAGCTGTCGATTTCACCCCGCACGGTGGCTTCCCATATGCGCAGCATCCGTGAGAAGTTGTGCGCCAAGAACCGTACGCATCTGGTGGTCACCGCGTTGCGCGCGGGAATCCTGACGCTGCGCACGGAACACACGGAACACACGGACCGGACGGCCTGGACGGACGGCATGGGGGAAACGTTCCGCTTGACGGGCCGGAGTGGAGTTCGTGCCCGGCCTGTCGGCATCGCCTGGCAAGTGGCCGAGCGTCGCATCGCCGAGTATCGGACGAACCGAGTGCCCCGGCCCTAGGGCCCTTCTGGGGCGCGTATGAGTCAGTCGCCGAACCAAGGCGGCGGCTTCGACCGCTGCCGTGACGGTGATCGTGCTGCTCGTGTGGACAGCAGAAGACAATCAGGGCGGACCGTGCAGGCTCAGGGCGCGCCGTCGACCGGCAGTTCCAGACGCAGCTCGTAGCCACCGTCGCCCAGATGCCTGGAGGTGACCGTGCCGCCGAGGAGTTCGGCCCGCTGGCGCAGACCGATCAGGCCGTGGTGGGCGCCCGGCAGCGAGAGGGCCGGGCGGCTGGGCGCGGTGTTCGTGACGGTCACCCGCAGCGTGGCGTCCTCCTGGCGCATCCGGATGGTGGCGGTGGCACCGGGGGCGTGCTTGCGGATGTTGGTGAGGGCTTCCTGCACGGTGCGGTAGACGGCACGCTGGACGGGCGGCGGCAGATCGCCCGGCAGGTCCGTCCGCAGGTCGGTGTCGATGCCGCTGCCGGTGACCAGCCGGTCGAGGTCGGCGAGCGAGGGCTGCGGGGTCAGTTCGGTGGGGCGGCTGCCGGAGGCCCGCAGTATGCCGACCATGTGCCGCAGCTCGTCCAGGGTCTGCACGCTCAGCCGCCGTATCGTGGCGGCCGCCTCCTTCGCCTCCGTGTCCCGGCTGCCCACCTGGAGGGCTCCGGCGCGCACGGCGATCAGACTGACCTGGTGGGAGACGGCGTCGTGCATCTCCCGGGCGAGCTGGGCGCGTTCCTTCGCCAGGACGCCCTGCGCGATCAGCAGCCGCTCGTGCTCGCGTGCCTCGGAGACCTCGACCAGACGCAGCGACAGCTCCCGGCGGGCCTGGACGAGCTGGCCGAGGAAGAGCGGCGCGGTCGCCTGCGCGACGCTGTAGGAGAGCGGGATCAGGGCCTGGCGGTCGTCGATGTCGGTGAACTCCGGTGACGGCCACGACCACCAGGTCAGGTCGCAGACCGCGAACCCCAGCGCGCACACGGCGAGCAGGACCCGGTGGTGGGTGCGCGAGGCGAGGGTGTACAGCGCCACCAGCGTGGCGAACACCGCGTCCGTGAACAGGGCCGTCGGCAGGGCGAGCAGGAAGGTCGGCAGTGGCAGCCGGCGGCGCACGACGAGCGCGGAGGCCGCGAGCAGGGCGGCGGCCAGCTCCGGGGGATGATGGGGGCCCACGTCGTGGATCCACACGTCCGCCAGGGAGACCGTGACGAGCACGGCGTCCGTGATCCACGGACGCGGGGCGCCGACGGGGGCCCTCATCCGACGCCACAGACGCGGGGCGCCGGAGAGGGCCCTCATCCGGCCTCCCGCCCGTGTCCGCCGCCACCGACGGACCGCGACCGCGACCGCCTGAGCAGACCGGCGCGTTCGGCCAGCAGCGCCGCCTGCACCCGGCTGCCCACCTCCAACTTGGTGAGCAGCGCGCTCACATGGTCCTTGACCGTGCCCGTGCTCAGATGCATCCGGTCAGCGATGTCGGTGTTGGACAGCCCCTCCGTGATGAGGACCAGGACGTCCCGCTCACGTTCGGTCAGCCGGTCCACGAGCCGGACGGCGGCCTCCCGGGGCCCGTTGTCCAGATAGCCGTCGACGACGGTCCGGGTCACCCGGGACGACAGCACGACCCCTCCGGCCGCCAACGTTCGTACGAGATACGGCAGTTGCTCCGGGTCGGTGTCCTTGAGGAGGAAGCCGGCCGCTCCCGAACCGAGGGCGGCCGCCACGTACTCGTCCATGTCGAAGGTGGTGAGCATGGCCACCACGGGAGGGCGGGGGAGTCTCCTGAGTTCGGCGAGGACGGTCAGCCCGTCCACGTCCGGCATACGGATGTCCAGCAGGACGACCTCGGGGCGCAGCTCCCGTACGGCGTGCACGGCCCGGCCGCCCGGAACCGCCGCGACCACGTCGATGTCGTCCGCGGAGTTGAGGATGTGCTCGAAGCCCGTACGGATCAGGGCTTCGTCGTCGACCACCAGTACCCGGATCACCTGTGCCCCGCTCGTCGTCGGACCACCACTGGACTTCTGCTGGAACCGCTACGACGCCCGAAGTCGCCGCCGGGTTCCCATTCCTCCCCATTTCCGGTCGCCTGGCGGGGAGGACTCCGGCTGGTCGGCGGGGATCTTCCAGCCACCCGCCGGATGGGAACGCGCCCCCCGCGCCCCCGACGCTGAAGGCCATGACACCAGACACGTCACCGGGCCTGTCGTCCCCACCCGCCGCGGCCCCAGCTCCCGCCCCCGCCGCAGCCCCGGCTCCCGCCCCGGCCCGCGCTCTCTCTCCCGTCCCGGCCCCCACGACCGTAGAAGGCTCCCAAGGGCCGTCCACCGGACGGCTGGTCGGCATCGATCTGGCCCGGGGCCTCGCGGTCTTCGGCATGTACGCCGCGCACGTCGGCCCGGACCCGGCGAACGGCGGGCCGCTGGGCTTCGTGATGGAACTGGCGCGGGGCCGCTCCTCCGCGCTGTTCGCGCTGCTCGCCGGCTTCACCCTCGTTCTGATCACCGGCCGCCCGCACCCCCGCACCGGGCGCGCCGGACGGCAGGCCGTCGCCCGGATGGTCATCCGTTCCCTCGTCCTGATCGTCCTCGGGTTCGCCCTGACCGCCCTCGACACCGAAGTCGACGTGATCCTCGCCTTCTACGGGCTGACCTTCCTCGCCGTCCTGCCGTTCCACCGCCTGCGCGTCCGGACGCTCGCGTTCCTCGCCGCCACGGGCGCCCTCGTCATGCCCCAAGTCCTGTACGGGGTAAGGCTGTCGATCGAGAACGGCCACTGGGCGGACGCGATCGTCGCCGCAGACCCGTTGGCCCGGGTCAGCGACACGGACGGCTTCATGGAGCTGCTGTTCACGGGCGAGTACCCGGTGCTCACCTGGATGTCGTTCATGCTGGCCGGCATGGCGGTGGGCCGGCTCGACCTCACCCGGAGCCCCGTCCGCGCCCGACTCGCGTCGGTCGCAGGCGCGTTGACCGTCCTCGGCTACGGAGGCTCCTGGCTGGCCCTGCGCCTCGTCCCGCACGCTCGGACAACCGTCGCCGCCGCCACGGACGGCGACGGGGCCGCCTCGGCCTGGTGGTCCGACACCGTCGGCTACCTCGTCGACGACACCCCGGCGGCCTGGCTCCTGGTGGGCGCGCCGCACAGCCAGACGACCTTCTCCGTCCTCGGCAACACCGGTGTCGCGCTGCTCGTCGTGGTGCTGTGCGTGACGGCCGTTGACCGGCTGCCGCGCTGCGCGCGCCTCACCCGGCCCGTGTGCGCCGTCGGCATGACGGCCCTGACGGCGTACGTCCTGCACATCCTCGCCATCCGGGAGTTCGGCATGGAGGAGGAGACCGGCCCGGCCCTCGTCGACCTCTTCCTCTACAGTCTGGTCGCCCTGCTGCTGGCCACCGCCTGGACCCGGTGGTTCCGCCGTGGACCGCTGGAACACCTGCTGCACGTCAGCACACTCCCGGCGCGCCACGTGAAGTGACCGGGATCGGGCGACGTGCGGGCGAACTTCGGCCAAACCACGTCCGTTTCACCACGTCGGCATGGACACCTCATGTCCGTCTGCGCGCAAGCTTCTCTCCGCACCATCGACTTGGTCCGATCATCGACCCGGCCCCGCCCATCGACGGCAGTCGGAACTCTCGACGGCAGTCAGAACCCTCGACGGCAGTCAGGACCATCGACAGCAGTCACGACGGTAAGGATGCGAACGCCTGTGAGAACGCCCCGCACTGCTCGAAGAGTCGCCCTTCTCGCCTCGGTCACCGCGCTGACCACCTTCCTCGCGGCGACCCCCGCCGGAGCAGGGACGGTCGCGCTCCCGACGGTGACCGCGACGAGCGAGTCCGCCGCGCTGTACGACGACGAGGCCGGTGGCAACTCCGACGCCGACGACCCGGCGATCTGGCGCGACCCCGCCGACCCGGACCGCAGCCTCGTCGTCGCCACCGCGAAGGAGGGCGGCCTGCGCGTCTACGACCTGGACGCCCACCTCGTGCAGTCCCTCGCCGCGCCCGAGCCGCCGACGCAGGACGACGCCCCGGGCCGCTACAACAACGTGGACCTCGTCACCGGCCTGCGCACCTCCGCGGGCCGGGCCGACGTGGCCGTGGTCAGCGACCGGGGCAACGACCGACTGCGGATCTACCGCATCGACCCCACCCGCCCGGACGGCCCGCTCACCGACGTCACCGACCCGGCCGCCGCCCCCGTCTTCTCCGCCGACCAGGCCGAGATCAACGACCAGCGCACCGCGTACGGCCTCGCCACCTGGACGGACAGGACCACCGGCCGGTCCTACGCCCTGGTCAGCCAACGCGAACGCACCCGCCTCGCCCTGCTCGAACTCCTCCCGGCGGCGAACGGCAGGGTCGGCTACCGCAAGATCCGCACCCTCGACCTGCCCGCCTCCTTCCGGCTGCCCGACGGCACCCGATGGAGCCCCTGCGCCGAACCCGGTGAACTCCCGCAGGTCGAGGGCATGGTCGTCGACCCCGCCACCGGCACCCTCTACGCCGGCCAGGAGGACATCGGCATCTGGCGCCTGCGCGCCGATCTCACCGGCAAGCCCGTCCTGATCGACAGGACCCGGGAGTACGGCGTCCCCGGCACGTTCGACGAGGAGACCGAGGAGTGCGTGCTCGGGGCCGACCCCGGCTACGGCGGGAAGCGGCTGTCGTCCGACGTCGAAGGACTGACGCTCTATCAGGAGCGGCACGGAGACGGCTACTTGCTCGCCTCCAGTCAGGGCGACGACACCTTCGCCCTGTACGACCGTGAGGTGAGCGAGGGCAACGAGTACGAGGGCGGCTTCCGCGTCGGGGCCGCGTCGGACACCCTCGACGGCGTGCAGGAGTGCGACGGCGCGGCCGTCCTCAACGCCCCGCTGGGCAGCCGCTACCCGCGCGGCCTGCTCGTCGTCCAGGACGGCCAGGAGACGCCCGAGGTCCCGGACGGTGAGGGCGGCACGCGCACCGCGACCGGCTTCAAGTTCGTCGACCTCGGTGAGCTGGCGGACGCCGCGGACCTGTAGCGCGGTCGGTCCTCTGCCGCCCCGAGGTGATCCTCCCCGGCGAGCCCGTCGACCTTGTCCACGCCTCGTCCGTGAGTGCACGAGGTGCCGCCCTGTACCGGGACCACTCCTGCTTCTCGCCCGAGGCGAAGCGCACACTGCCGAGGATCGGCACCGCACACACGATCCCGGTCCACCCGGATGCCGGCGGTGCGGGCCGCCTCGGCGTTGCCGCCGATCGCGTATGGCCACACCGATGAGGTGGGGGTCATCGGCCGGGTTCTCCTCAGCCCGGACAGGGAGGCCGCCCTCCGGGCCGTGCACGGCCCGGAGGGCGGGGAGGCGCAGCGGGGGCAACCGGTGGACGAGCGGCGGAGTTCAAAGGGACCACTACCTCGCTGGGGGCGGTGGAGTGATTCCTCCGAGTCCTCCGATGTATCTAGGACGTCGAGGACGCTACGACGGCATCACCGGGGCTGACGAGAGGGAGGTTGTCCAGCAGGAATTCGACCCTCTGTCCGGGCGGCACGGTCCGCACCTTCGGGGAACCCCCTGCGGGCAGCCAAGTCGTACATGTCGGATCTGTGAGCTGCGGAAAGCTCGGCGGCGGCCACATACATCCGAGGAATGCGTTGTCAGGGCGTCGAACTGCACCTAAAGTCGCGGTGCGCCATTCCTCCGATGAATGAACGAACCGCATGGCAAGGGAGCTGCCCCAATGAAACTGCTACGCGTCGGCGCTCCGGGAGAGGAGCGGCCCGCCGTCCGTACCGACGACGGCTCGCTGCTCGATCTGTCGTCCGTGGCCCGCGACATCGACGGCGCCTTCCTCGCGTCCGGGGGAGTCGACCGCGCCCGCGCGGCGATCGAGGCCGGCGCCCTTCCCGAGCTCGACCCCGACGGCCCGCGCATCGGCGCCCCGCTCGCCCGCCCCGGCAAGGTGATCTGCGTCGGACTCAACTACCGCGACCACGCCGCCGAGACCGGCGCCGCCATCCCGCCCCGCCCCGTGGTCTTCATGAAGGATCCGAGCACGGTTGTGGGCCCGTACGACGAGGTGCTGATCCCGCGCGGCTCGGTCAAGACCGACTGGGAGGTCGAACTGGGGGTCGTCATCGGGCGGCGGGCCCGCTACCTGGAGGGTCCCGAGGAGGCTGCCGAGGTGATCGCCGGGTACGTGGTCAGCCATGACGTCTCCGAGCGCGAGTTCCAGCTGGAGTACTCCTCGCAGTGGGACCTCGGCAAGTCCTGCGAGACCTTCAACCCGATGGGGCCCTGGCTGGTCACCGCCGACGAGGTCGGCGACCCGCAGGACCTCGGACTGCGGCTGACCGTCAACGGCGTCGAGCGCCAGCACGGGCACACCCGCGACATGATCTTCCCGGTCCACGAGATCGTCGCCTACCTCAGCCGGTACATGGTCCTGGAGCCCGGCGACGTGATCAACACCGGTACGCCCGCCGGCGTCGCCCTCGGCCTGCCCGGCACCCCCTATCTCCGCCCGGGTGACACCGTCGAGTTGGAGATCGACGGGCTCGGGAGCCAGCGCCAGACCTTCGGCCAAGCGTGAAGGGCACCCCCTTGAGCAGCCCCGTGACTGCAACCCACGCCAGGATCACCGCGGTCGACACCTACGACGTCCGGTTCCCCACCTCACGGGAGCTGGACGGGTCGGACGCCATGAACCCGGACCCCGACTACTCCGCCGCCTACGTCGTGCTGCGCACGGACGCCGGCGACGGTCTCGAAGGCCACGGCTTCACCTTCACCATCGGCCGCGGCAACGATGTCCAGGTCGCCGCCATCGGCGCCCTGCGGCCCCACCTGGTCGGCCGCTCGGTCGAGGAGCTGTGCGCGGACCCCGGCTCCGTCAACCGCGACCTGATCGGCGACAGCCAGCTGCGCTGGCTCGGCCCCGAGAAGGGCGTGATTCACATGGCCATCGGCGCCGTCGTCAACGCCGTCTGGGACCTGGCGGCCAAGCGCGCCGGCCTGCCCCTGTGGCGGCTGCTCGCCCAGGCCGACCCCGAGTGGCTGGTCTCCCAGGTCGACTTCCGCTACATCGCCGACGCCCTCACCCCCGAGGAAGCGCTCCGGCTGCTGCGCGAGGGCCGCGCCGGGCTCGCGGAGCGCGAGGCCGTGCTGCTGGAGCGCGGCTACCCTGGCTACACCACCTCACCCGGCTGGCTCGGCTACCCCGACGAGAAGCTCACCCGGCTGGCCAAGCAGGCCGTCGCCGACGGCTTCACCCAGATCAAGCTCAAGGTCGGCGCCGACCTCGATGACGACATCCGCCGTCTGCGCACCGCACGCGCCGCCGTCGGCGACGGCATCCGCATCGCCGTCGACGCCAACCAGCGCTGGAACATCGGCGAGGCGATCGAGTGGACCCGTGCCCTCGCCGACTTCGACCCCTACTGGATCGAGGAGCCCACCAGCCCCGACGACATCCTCGGCCACGCCGCCGTGCGCCGCGGCGTCGCCCCGGTGAAGGTCGCCACCGGCGAACACGTCCAGAACCGCATCGTCTTCAAACAGCTCCTCCAGGCCGAGGCCATCGACGTCCTCCAGATCGACGCGGCCCGCGTTGGGGGCGTCAACGAGAACCTGGCGATCCTGCTGCTCGCCGCCAAGTTCGGCGTCCCGGTCTGCCCGCACGCAGGCGGCGTGGGCCTGTGCGAACTCGTTCAGCACCTGTCCATGTTCGACTACCTCGCTCTCTGCGGCACCACCGAGAACCGCGTCATCGAGTACGTCGACCACCTCCACGAGCACTTCACCGCCCCCGTGGTGATGCGCGAGGGCCACTACGCCGCCCCCTTGACCCCGGGTTTCTCCGCGACCATGCGGGCCGGGTCGCTCGCCGAATACCGTTACCCGGACGGCACGTTCTGGGCCGCCGACCTCGCTGGACAGGAGGAAGTCGCATGACCGGGCAGACAGGTGAGCTGACGGGGCTCCGCGCGATCGTCACCGGAGGAGCGTCCGGGATAGGGCTCGCCACCGCCAGACTGCTGACCGCACGGGGCGCCCGGGTCGCGGTGCTCGACCTCGACCCCTCCGGGGCCTCGGCCCCGCTGATCGCCCTCAAGGCCGACGTCAGCGACGACGCCTCCGTACGGGCCGCCGTCACGGAGGCCGCCGAGCGGCTCGGCGGGCTCGACATCCTCGTCAACAACGCTGGCATCGGCGCGCAGGGCACCGTCGAGGACAACCCCGACCCCGAGTGGCAGCGCGTCCTCGACGTCAACGTCCTCGGCATGGTCCGCACCAGCCGCGCGGCCCTGCCCCACCTGCGCGCCTCCTCCTACGCGAGCATCGTCAACCTGGGCTCCATCGCCACCACCGCCGGCCTGCCCCAGCGCGCCCTGTACTCCGCCAGCAAGGGCGCCGTCCTCTCCCTGACCCTGGCCATGGCCGCCGACCACGTCCGCGAGGGCATCCGCGTCAACTGCGTCAACCCCGGCACCGCCGACACCCCCTGGGTCGGCCGCCTCCTCGACGCCGCCGACGACCCCGAAGCGGAGCGCGCCGCGCTCAGCGCCCGCCAGCCCCTGGGCCGTCTGGTCACCGCCGACGAGGTCGCCGCCGCCATCGTCTACCTGGCGAGCCCCGCCGCGGCGTCCGTCACCGGCACGGCCCTCGCCGTCGACGGCGGAGTGCAGGGCCTCAGACTCCGGCCGGCGGGCTCATGAGGAGCACGACCCTCGGCCGCACCGAAGTCCGCGTCACCGAGCTGGCCTACGGCGCCGCGGGCATCGGCAACCTCTTCCGCCCGGTGTCCGACCAGGAGGCCGCCGCCGCGATCGACGCGGCCTGGGACGCCGGCATCCGCACCTTCGACACCGCCCCCCACTACGGGCTCGGCCTGTCCGAACGCCGCCTCGGCGCCGCGCTCCGCGGCCGCCCCCGGGAGTCGTACACGATCTCCACCAAGGTCGGTCGGCTGCTGGTGGAGAACGAGTCCGCCGAGGGCGACGACCTGGGAAACGGCTTCGCGGTCCCCGCGACCCACCGCCGCGTCTGGGACTTCACCGCCGACGGCGTCCTGCGCTCCCTGGAGGCCAGCCTGCGACGGCTCGGTCTGGACCGGGTGGACGTGGTCCTCCTCCACGACCCCGACGACCACGTCGAACAGGCCCTGCGGGAGGCCTACCCGGCGCTGGAGCGGCTGCGCGACGAGGGAGTCGTCGGCGCCATCGGCGTCGGCATGAACCAGTGCGCCGTGCCCACCCGCTTCCTGCGCGAGACCGACATCGACGTGGTGCTGCTGGCCGGCCGCTACACCCTCCTCGAACAGGAGGGCCTGGCGGAACTGCTGCCCGAGGCCACCGCCCGGGGACGCAGCGTGCTCATCGGCGGCGTTTTCAACTCCGGCCTGCTGATCGACCCGAAGCCGCAGGCCACGTACGACTACGCCCCCGTGCGGAAGCCCGTGCTCGATCGCGCCCTGCGGCTGGGGGCGGTCACCGAGCGCCACGGCGTACCGCTGCGCGGCGCGGCCCTGGCGTTCCCCTCCGCTCACCCGGCGGTCGCGGCCGTGCTCACGGGCGCGCGCTCCGCCGAGGAGGTGCGCGACACGGTCGACCTGCACGGCCGCCCCGTCCCGGCCGCCCTCTGGGACGAGTTGCGCGCCGAGGGGCTGCTGAGCCCGAGCACCCCCGTCCCGCAGCCGAAGGAGCCGTCGTGAGGGTCGCCCTGCACACCAAGGTCCGCGCCGACCGCGTCGAGGAGTACGAGGCGGCCCACCGCGAGGTCCCCGGGGAACTGACCACCGCCATCCGCGCCGCCGGGGTGAGCGAGTGGACGATCTGGCGCAGCGGCACGGACCGACCTCGTCCCGTACGCCGACACCGTGCTGGACGCCTTCGGGCCCGAGCGGCTGATGTACGGCTCCGACTGGCCGGTCTGCCGACTCGCCTCCGACTACGCCGAAGTCCTGGACGTCGCCGACGCGTTGATGTCCGGACTCGGTGAGGCCGAACGCCGGGAGGTCTTCGCGGGCACCGCCGTGCGCGTCTACGGCCTGCGGATCTGAGGCTGAGGCAGCCGCGAGCCCGGTCCGGCGTCCGCCTCCGCGAGGGCCGCCAACTCGTCCGGTGTGCGCGGGCCCGCCTCCTCCCGCTCCAACAGCCCCTGCCCACGCAGCAGCCGGGCGACCGCGACACCCCAGGGGAGCCGCAGCCCCGCCTGGTGCAGGAGATCCGTGCGGGCGAGCATCTCCGCCACCGGGCCCGTGCGCGCGCCGGTCGGGGTGAGCAGCGCCGCGTCGTCGGCCCAGCGCAGCGCGAGGTCGACGTCATGGGTGGCCATCACGACGGTGGTGCCGGAGCGGCGCAGCTCGTCCAGGGTGGCGAGGAGCCGCTCCTGTCCGTCCGGGTCGAGTCCGGCGGTCGGCTCGTCGAGGATCAGGACCCGGGGCCGCATCGCGACCGCCCCGGCGATGGCGGTCCGCTTGCGCTGGCCGTAGGAGAGCAGATGGGTCGGCCGGTCGGCGAGGGCGGCGATACCGAGCGCGCCGAGCGCCTCGTCCACCCGGTCCCGCACCTGCGCGTCGGGCAGTCCGAGGTTCAGCGGTCCGAACGACACGTCCTGCGCGACGGACGCCGCGAAGAGCTGGTCGTCCGGGTCCTGGACGACCAGCTGGACCGTCGTCCTGAGCCGGGTGAGCCCCTTGCGGTCGTACGACACCGGCCGCCCCTCGACGGCCAACTCGCCCGCGCGGGGCCGCAGTCCGCCGCTGAGCAGCCGCATCAGCGTCGTCTTGCCGCTGCCGTTGCGGCCCAGCAGGGCGAGCGCTCGCCCCGCGCGCACCTCGAAGTCGAGTTCGCTGAGCACGGGCGGTCCGTCCTCGTACGCGAACGACGCGCCCCGCAGGGCGACGAGTACGGGCTCGCTCATGTCAGCGGCCTTTCCAGGACGAGGGTGAGGGCGGCGACGGCCGCCAGGAGCGCGACACTGGCCGTGGTGAACCGCACGGAGACCCGGGCCTCGGGCACCAGGACGCGCAGAGTGCCGTCGTACCCCCGTCCGGCGAGCCCGGTCTGCAGCCGTGCCGCCCGGTCGAAGGCCCGTACGAACGCGGTGGCGCCGAGCCCGGCGAGGGAACGCCAGGTGGCGGCCCGGGTGGTGTGCCCCAGCCGCGCCGCCTGCGCCTCCCGGATCCGGCGCATCGAGTCCAGGAGCAGAAAGCTCATCCGGTAGGTGACCAGGGCCACGTCCACGACCGGCGCGGGCACCCCGGCCCGGACCAGCCGGGGCAGCAGGTCCGACATCGGGGTGGTGAAGGCGAACAGGAGGACGCCGAGGGAGGCGGCCGAGGTGCGCAGCAACAGTTCCCCGGCGCGGACCGCTCCGCCGTCGGCCGGCGTGACGAACCCCTGCGGCCCGCCCACCTGCACGAGCAGCGGCAGCGCGCCGGTCACGCAGAAGCCCAACGGAACGCGGTAGGCCCGCCACAGCCGGCGGCCGGGCACGCCCGCGGGGCCCAGCAGCACCACGAGCGAGGTCAGCAGGACCAGGGCCGCGCCAGGCCAGGGCGGCAGGGAGATCGCGAGCACGGTGAGGCCGAGCCCGAGCACGGCCTTGTCCACGGGATGACGGCGGCGCCAGCGACTGCTGTGCGCCGCCGCGTCGATCGGCAGCACCCGGGTCAGCCCCGCCCGGCCGGGGCAGCCCCGGAGCGACCGGACGAGCCTTCGTCGCCGGTCGGGTCGGGGGTGTCGGACGCCCCCGACGCGCCCTTCGGGGCCGCGGCCGCCGGAACGCTCGCCGCAGGGCTGGACGCGCTCACCGTCGGGCCGGACGCGCTCGTGGTCGAGGCCGCCACGGTCGCGTCCACCGGCTTCTCCGGGGCCTTGTCGGTCTCCCCGGCCGCGTCCAGCAGCGCCCGCGCCCGGGCCTCGCCCTGGCGCCGGCCTTGGCGGACGCCGAAGTAGTAGGCGAGGACGCCCGCGCCGAGGGCCGCCTGGAGGGAGAAGAGCGCCGACTCGATCTCACCCGACGGCGGCTCGTACAGCGGGGAGAACCACGGCTCGTAGTCCGGCTCGATCTCGGTGATCGCTGTCTCCGCCTCGCCGTCGGCGCCCGAGAACGGCTCCTCCTTGTGGTCACCGAGGCCGAGGGCCAGCGGCAGGACGGCGAGCGCGGCCACGACGAGCAGCAGCAGTACGTTGATCTTCGTGTTCCGGTTCATCGGGCCACCGCCTCGGTCTCGTTCTCCCTCTCGGCCCCGGTGCGGCCCTGCCTGCCGGTCAGGAGCACGCCGAGCCGGGTGAGTTCGCCCTTGCTCGACTGCACCAGCAGACGCATCACCAGCACGGTGAGCAGACCCTCGCTGACCGCGAGCGGGATCTGGGTGACGGCGAAGATGGAGCCGAACTTGCCGAGCGCGCCCAGGAAACCGCTGCTCGGGTCGGGGAAGGCGAGCGCCAACTGCACGCTGGTGGCGCAGTAGGTGACCAGGTCGGCGACGAACGCGCCGAAGAACACCGTCACCATCAGCGGCACGTCGAAGCGTCGCAACAGCCGGTAGACGCCGTACCCCGCCCAGGGGCCGGCGATCGCCATGGAGAAGACGTTGGCGCCGAGCGTGGTCAGACCCCCGTGGGCGAGCAACAGGGCCTGGAAGAGCAGGGTGATGGTGCCGAGGACCGCCATGATCGGCGGCCGGAACAGGATGGCGCCGAGGCCGGTGCCGGTGGGGTGGGAGCAACTCCCGGTGACCGACGGCAGCTTCAGCGCGGACAGGACGAAGGTGAAGGCACCCGAGGCACCGAGCAGCAGTGTGCTCTCGGGGTGCTCCCTGACCTCACGGGTGAGTGCCCGTACTCCGTGGACGACGAACGGCGCGGACGCGACACCCCAGGCGATCGCGTGCGCCGGAGGAAGGAAACCCTCGGCTATGTGCATGGCTCAGCAGACCCTCTCCAGCACCTCGTGGATGGTTGACGCGCCTTGGCCGGTCTCCTGGCTTACGGGTGACACCGCCCGTGCTCCGCCTTCCCGGGTCCGAAGACCCAGTGGCTGTCCGTGAGGACCGGAGCCGGACTTCCCGATCACAGTGGCGAGGGCCGCACCGGCATCACACCGGATTTCCCGTTCACCAAGGCGTGGTGACAGTAGTGCCCAGATAAGGACGCTGACAAGCGGAGGCCAGGGGCGCGCGGGCGCCGTGCGACAGCTCACACCCGGGCGCACGCTCCGGCGCACGCCTCGCGCGTCGACAGGAGCCCACGGCTGACCGAAAGCAGACGCGAGCTTTACTGCGAGATAGTTGCAGCTGCCAACATGGCGCACAAGGCTGAGAGGACGCGACCGCACGCACCCATGGAAGAAGAGGCGCACGCCCCATGGCTCCTGGCACCGACACCGCCCCCTCGGCCACCGCCGGGCCGGGCGGACTCTCCTGGCGGCGGATCCGCTCCTCCCTGACGCGCGGGGAGTGGGCGAGCCTGGCCGGGATGGCCGGGTTCATCCTCGCTCTGCACCTCATCGGCTGGTTCACGCTCGTGGTGATCGTCGCCCCCGAGCACCACAGCGTCGGCAGCAAGACCTTCGGCGTCGGCATGGGCGTCACCGCCTACACCCTGGGCATGCGGCACGCCTTCGACGCCGACCACATCGCCGCCATCGACAACACAGCCCTGCTGGTCTGGCGGTTCGCGCGGATCGAGCAGAAGTGGACGACCGGCTGACCGCCGCACCTCGGCCACTCCCTAGTGCGCGTGCAGCCCGTCCCCGAGATGGCCGTGACTGTGCCGCCATCCGGCCCGGACGCGTCGGGCGCCCACCAGATGGGGGTGACCGGAGGGGAGCCCGGCGTGCACGTGGGACGTCGACGACGCAGGCCACAGCCGTACGGCCGTCAGCGCCGCGCCCAGCGCGAGCGAACCCAGGGCGAGCACGGCCCAGTTCAGCCCTGCCGTCGCCCCCAGCCATCCGGCCAGCGGATACGTCAGCAGCCAGCAGCCGTGCGAGAGGGAGAACTGGGCCGCGAACGCGGCCGTACGCTCCCCGGGCGCCACCGAGCGGCGGACCAGACGCCCGGCCGGAGTGAGCACCGCCGAGCACGCGGCACCGAACGCGGCCCAGAGCACCAGCAGCGCGGGCAGCCGCCAACTCCCGCCCTGCGCGCCGGTGACGGCCCCGAGCCCGGCGAAGACGCCGGCCAGCGACAGCGCGCCCGGCAGCATCACGGCACGGTCGGGGACCTTCTCCAGCACCCGGGGCAGCACCAGCGCCACGGCCATTGACCCCGCCCCGTACGCCCCGAGCGCCAGCGGCAGGGCGCTCGCGGACAGGCCGAGCACATCACGGACGTAGACGACGGAGTTCACCGTCACCATCGCCCCGGCCGCCGCGACCGCGAGGTTCAGGACGAGCAGGGCCCGCAGCTCGGGTACGCCGAGGAAGAGACGCGTCCCGGCGGTGGCCCTGGCGTACGCGCCGCCCGCCCACGGGGCGGTGCCGGCGGCCCGCTCGGGCAGGGCGGTGGAGACGACCAGCGCGGCCGAGGCGAGGAACCCGAGGACCGTGCCGGTGAACAGCCCGTCGTAGGTCGTCACGGACAACAGCGCGGCCGCGAGCGCGGGGGAGAAGAGGCTCTCCAGGTCATAGGCGAGCCGGGACATCGACAGGGCCCGGGTGTAGTCGCGTTCCTCGGGCAGCACATCGGGGATGACGGCCTGGAAGGTGGGCGTGAACACGGCCGACGCGGACTGCAGGAGGAACACCAGGACGTAGACCTGCCAGACCTCGCCGACGAACGGCAGGGACACGGCGATCCCCGCCCGCACCAGGTCCGCCGCCACCATCAGGGCCCGGCGGGGCAGCCGGTCGGCGACCGCGCCCACGACGGGGGCGATCACCACGTACGCCACCATCTTGATCGCGAGCGCCGTACCGAGGACGGAACCGGCGTCGGCGCCCGCGAGGTCGTACGCCAGCAGCCCGAGCGCGACGGTCGCGAGCCCGGTCCCCACCAGGGCCACGACCTGGGCGGCGAAGAGCCGCCGATAGGCACGATGACGCAGTACGGCAAGCATGAACAGATGATAGCCGTCATGTGCGCACCTATGCACATGAGAGCGTCCCGCAGTGGCGCGGGGAACCGCGCGACCAGCCCCCACGAACCCGCGGCCAAGAGCCGACCCCCCCGCACCCCCGGCGGAGCGCCTACGCTGGGCGCATGCCTGAACGCCATGCCGTGTCACCTGCGTCCGGTGCGCATCTGCGCGCCCCCGACAGCGCACGGCTCACCGAGGCGACCGGAGTGTTCGCGATGCTCTCCGACGTCACCCGGCTGCATCTGCTGTGGCTGCTCGCTCAGGGCGAGTCGGACGTCGGCTCACTGGCCGACCGCTGCGAGGCGTCCCGCACGGCCGTCAGCCAGCATCTGGCGAAGCTGCGGCTGGCCGGGCTCGTGGACACCCGCCGCGAAGGCCGGCACATCTACTACAGCCTCGCCGACGGGCACCTCAAGCGCCTGGTCGTGGAGGCGCTCAGCCACGCCGACCACCGGGTCAGCGGCCAGGCCCCGCACGACTGAGGACGGCCGATGACCGCCGGACATCCACCGTCCCCTCCGCCGTCCTCTCCACCGTCCCTTGTGCCGTCTCCTGACCGCGTGCGGCCGGACCGCCCCGGTGCCGGACGGGTGAGCGCCGCGGCGGCCGGGCTGACAGCCGGGCTCGTGCTGTTCCCCGGCCTGGTCCCCAACTCCGTGGGCCGGCTGGGCAGTCTGCTGGAGGCGTTCCTGCCCTGGCTCGGCCTGGTGGTCGTGGTCCTGCTCGGCGTGGGGCTGCTGCACCGCTCGGCCGTCACGCTGCTGGCGCTCCTGCTTCCGGCGGCGGCCTGGACGTACACCTTCGGCGGTCTGCTGCTGCCCGGCGCGTCCCCCGGGGCGCGGGATCTCGTCGTGGTGCAGCACAACGTGAGCGACGAGAACACCGACCCGGCGGGTACGGCCCGCGCCCTGGCCGAGGCCGGGCCCGACCTCGTCGCGCTGGAGGAACTGGTGCCCTCGGCACTGCCGGTCTACGAGAGGACGCTCGCCCGGGAGTACCCGCACCACGCGGTCCGCGGCACCGTCGGACTCTGGTCACGGCATCCGCTGACCGGGACCCGCTCGCTGGACATCAAGCCCGAGGGGATCGAGGAGGACTGGCGCCGCGGGCTCAGGACCTCGGTCCGTACCCCGCACGGCGACATCGCGGTGTACGTCGCCCACCTGCCGTCCGTCCGCCTCGGCTCGGGCGGACTCGCGTCACACCGGCGTGACGAGAGCGCCGGCCTGCTGGGCCGGGCCGTCGCCGCCGAGACGCGCGACCCGGTGGTCCTCCTCGGCGACCTCAACGGCACGGTCGACGACCGCGGCCTGGCACCGCTCACCACACGAATGAACGTGGCGGAGCGCGGCTTCGCCTTCAGCTACCCCGCCGGTCTCCCGCTCGCCCGGATCGACCAGGTCATGGCCCGCTCGGCGACCGTCGCCGACATCCGCGCCCTGCCCGCCACCGGCAGTGACCACCTGCCCGTCGCCGCCCGGATCACCCTGGACTGACCACCGGCCCGATGGACTCCAGCGTCGGCACGACCTCCTCGATCGAGCCGTCGGTCGCGAACACCAGCCGGTCCAGGGTGGATTCGCGGTGGACGCCGTCACCGCGCGGGGTGCCGGGGCCCGGGATCGCGAACCGGTGGTAGCAGATGAACCAGTCGTCCGTGCCGGGGACGTTCACGACCGTGTGATGGCCGGTCGCGAGGATCCCGTGCTCCGGGCGCTTCCGCAGGATCACGCCCTTCTCGGTCCACGGGCCGAGCGGGGTGGGGCCGGTGGCGTAGGCGACGCGGTAGTCCTCGCTGCGGGTGTCGTCCTCCGACCACATGTAGTAGTAGACACCCCTTCGCTTGAGGACGAAGGCGCCCTCGCGGAAGTCCTTGGGCGTGAACCGCCTTACCCGCGCCGGGTCGAAGGAGACCATGTCCTCGTCGAGCGGGACCCCGTACGCCTCGCTGTTGCCCCAGTAGAGATACGCGGTGCCGTCGTCGTCCGTGAAGACGGCCGGGTCGATCATCTGCCCCGCGTAGTCGTCGCGCCCGATGAGCGGCCGGTCCAGGGCGTCCCGGAAGGGCCCGGTGGGGCTGTCGGCGACGGCCACACCGATCTGCTGGTCGGCGCAGAAGTAGAAGTAGTAGGACCCGTTCCGTTCCCCGGCGGCCGGGGCCCAGGCGTGGCGCTCCGCCCAGCTCACGTCGGACTCCAGGTCGAGGACGACGCCGTGGTTCTCCCAGGTGACCAGGTCGTCGGAGGAGAACACCTCGAACCGGGTGCCGCCCCAGCCCTCGAAGCCGTCCGTCGTCGGATAGAGGTAGTAACGGCCGTGGAACTCCTGGATGTTGGGGTCGGCGTACAGCCCCGGCAGCAGGGGGCTGCGCATCGGCACCGCCTCGACCGTCCAGGTGCGAGCAGTGCCGTCGGCCGCTGTGACGGTGTAGCTCTGCGGGGTGCGGAAATCGCGCTCGGTGCCCGACGGCGGGTCGATCCGGGAGTCCGCCGACAGGTCGAACTCCGGCGCCAGACGGGCGAGTTCGGTGCCCGGGTGCAGAGGCAGGACGACCTTCGACGCGGTGTCGTCCACGAGCGCGTACGCCTTCAGGCCGTCCGGCACGGTGGCGTCGACCACGGACGCCGGCGGCGCGTACCCGGCGAGGAGCCGCTCGTACTCGGCCCGTGTCACGGGCAGCACCGAGCCGTGCCGCGCACCCGGCGGCAGCGCGAACTCCTCGCAGGGCGTCCACTTCCCGGAGTCCAGGTCGGTGGTCTCGAAGGGTACGTAGCCGCGTCCGCTGAACTCGTCGACGAACAGGTACCACGTGCGGTCGTCCGTGTTCGACCTGAAGACGATCGGCCCCTCGCCCTGCTCCACGGCCCCGTGACCGATCCGGTCGGCCACGAAGGCGTACGCGGTGTCGCGCAGCCGAGGCGACTTCTCCGCCGTGATGAACTTGCCGCCGGGCGCGGCGGGGGAGTGGTCTCGCTCGTCCTTGGTGAAGCGGTAGTGGATGCCGTCGTGCCGGACGACGGTCGAGTCGATGACCGAGTGGCCGGGGTCGTTCCACAGATGGGGCTCGCTGAACTCGCGGAAGTCACGGGTGGTCGCGTACAGCATCCTGTTGTGGGTGTCGGCGCTGTGGTCCGGGTCGTCCTCCGCGTACAGCTTCGACGCCCAGAAGACGACGAACGCGCCGAGCTCCGGGTCGTGGACGGCCTCGGGCGCCCAGACGTTGCCGGCCGTGTCGGGGGCGACGCGCACCAGCCGGCGGTCGGTCCAGCGCACCAGATCGGTGCTCTCCCAGACCATGAGCGAGGTGCTTCCGGTGCGCTGCACCCGGTCCCAGTCGCCGTGCGGCTCCCCGTGCATCCTGAGGTCGGTGGCGATCAGATAGAACCGGTCGCCCTCCGGGGCGCGCACGAGGAACGGGTCGCGCAGCCCGCCCGTCCCGAGGTCCGAGGTCAGCACCGGCGCCCCGCCGTTCAGCTCACGCCAGCGCAGCGGGTCGTCGCCCCGGCTGAGCGCGAACCTGATCCGCTCGCCGTCCGGGCTGCCCTCGCCGGTGAAGTAGACGAAGACGTATCCGGCGTACTCCTGCAAACCGACCTCCAGCACTGCGACCTTTTGGCATGTCCTGTGGGAAAGCCCGTCGAAGAGTGTTGCTATCTGCGCCGAGCGGCGTCAATCGGCTCAGAGGTCCGGGGTGGGAGCGAAAGTTTCGGTGAGAGGGCCTGCCCGTGCGGTCAGCCCTCCAGTCGGCGCAGGCGTTCCGCGTCGCAGGTGCGCGGGCAGGTGGAGCAGGCCTCGGCCGGGCGGATCGTGTAGTAGAGACAGCAGCCCAGACGGGTACGGGTCGGGTGCTCGCGACCGTCGCTCGTGCGCAGGGAGCGGAAGTCCGCGCCGCCGGGGAAGGGAGCCTGGGCGCCGGGCAGGACGGCGGAAGCGGCCCGGACGCCGGCGGCCTCGTCGCCGCGTGTCCGCCCGAGGTACCAGAGGCCGGAGACCAGGTCGTCGGAGACCAGCCCCCACAGCGCGCGCGAGCCCCGGCGGACGTACGGGCCGAGCGTATCCAGCACCGGACCCATGTGGTCCGCCACGGCGGTCCGCAACTCGGCGCGCAGCGCGTCCTGATGGGCGGCGACCCGGGTGCCGGGGAGGAGTGCGGCCGGGTCGCCCGGGAGGCAGACGAGCTCGGCGCCCGGGGTGACTTCGAAGGCGCCCGAGGCGAGGTCGACGCGTATGTCGCCGGGGGCGATCCAGGGCACGCGCCGCTCCAGGAACCACACTCCGCTCATCAACAGGCCCACCGACCAGGCGTAGTCGTGCAGAGCGCGGGAGGCGGCGACGTGCCGGGGCGCGGTGTGGTCGTGGCGCTCCCGGATACGGGCGGCCTCCGCCTCCACGAAGGCCTCGACGCCCTCCTGACCGTCCATCAGGCCGACGGTGCGGGCGGGTGACGGACCCGGTTCGGCGATCCGTACGGACAGTGCCTCGCACATCGTGTCCAGGCGGCGGTACGCGGCGGTGAGGAGTACCGGGACGGGTGTGGCGGTGTCGGCCTGGGTGGTTTCCAGGTGGGCCACGGTCATCGGTAACTCCAGAGCGTGAAGGGTTTGGCTAGAGAGGCAGGTAAGCCTTACCTTAGCTGCAAGATCACGCGGTGCTCGCCGAATGGGGTGTGAAGTAGTTGTGCACGTCGTTGACCAGTGAAGTTACCGGCTGGTTGATCAAGGGCGTTGTGGATCACAGCAACTCCACAGCCATTGAAAACTAAACCATGCCTAACCTAAGCTCACGTTTCGTGACTGCGACCGACCGGGCCGCGCCGACCGGCGTGCCCCCGCATGCGCTGAGGCACCTGACCCTGTTCCTCGGCGGAATCGGCGCGCTGACGCTGTGCGCCGCGCTGAGCCTCGCCCTCGGAACCCGCTCCGTCCCCCTCCCCGCCGTGCTCGACGCGCTGGCCGGGCACGCGGAGGGCCGGGACGCCCTGGTGGTGACGGGACTTCGGGTGCCGCGGACGGTCATCGGCCTCGCGGTCGGCGCCGCCCTCGGAGTCGCGGGCGCCGTGGCCCAGGGCATCACCCGCAACCCGCTCGCCTCCCCGACCACCCTGGGCATCAACGCGGGCGCGGGCTTCGCGGTCGTCGTCGCCATTTTCGCGCTGCGGCTCACCGACCCCGTCGAGTACGTGTGGTTCGCGTTCGCCGGAGCCGCCGCGGCCGCCGTCCTCGCCCAGGCGCTGGCCCGCCGCGCCGGGGACATCGACCCGGTACGGCTCGCCCTCGGTGGCACGGTGCTCCAACTGGTGCTGCTGTCCTGGACGTCGGCCGTCATGCTGGCCAGTCAGCGCACGCTCGACGAGGCCCGCTTCTGGCTGGCGGGGTCCCTAGCGGGACGCCAACTCGACACCCTCTGGCCGGTGTTGCCGACTCTCCTTGTGGGACTCCTGCTCGCCGGGGCCGTCGCGCCCGCCCTCAACGCCCTCGCCCTGGGCGACGACTCGGCCCAGGCGCTCGGTGTCCCCGTCACCCGTGTCCGGCTCGCCGGCGGCCTCGCGGTCGTCCTGCTCGCCGGATCCGCCGTCGCCGTGGCCGGCCCGGTCGCGTTCATCGGACTCGCCGCGCCCCACCTCGTCCGCCCGCTCCTCGGCGGCGACCACCGCCTGCTCGTCCCCGGATGCCTCCTCGCCGGCCCGCTGCTCCTCCTCACCGCCGACATCCTCGGCCGCCTGGTCGTCCGCCCCGCCGAACTGGAGGTCGGCATCGTCACCGCGTTCCTCGGCGCGCCCCTGCTGGCCCTGCTCGCCCGGAAGGCCGCCCGATGACACTGACGTACAAGGCTGCGGTACGACGCGGCACACACCGCCCGCCCGGCCGGGCCCGGCTCCTCGCCCACGGCGCGACCGGACTCCTCGCCCTGCTCGCGCTGGTCACGGTCGCCGTCTCCACGGGGGAGATGGACATGCCCGCCTCCGTGGCGCTCCGCGCGCTGGCCGGGTTCGGCGACCCGGGCGATGTGCTGGTGGTGCGGGAGTTCCGTGCGCCGCGCGCCGTAGCCGCCGTGGTGGCCGGCGCCGGACTGGGAGCGGCGGGCTGCGTCCTGCAACGGCTGTTCCGCAACCCCCTCGCCTCCCCGGACGTGATGGGCGTGACCGGCGGGGCCTCGCTCGGCGCGGTCGCCCTGCTTGCCGCCGGTGCCTCCCAACTGCTCATCCCCGTCGGCGCGTTGGCCGGTGGCCTGCTGGCCGCGCTGCTGCTCGGGGTGTTCGCCTGGCGCTCCGGGCTCGCCGTCACCCGGCTCGTCCTCACCGGCCTCGCCGTCCAGGCGGGCCTGGCCGCCGCGGTCAACCTGATGATCGTCCGCTTCCCCGCCGAACTCGCGGGCTCGGCGCTCCAGTGGACGACCGGATCGGTGTACGGCCGCACCTGGACGGAGGTCTGGGGCGCGGGCGCCGCCGTGCTGGTCGCCCTGGCCGTCGCGCTGGTCACCCACCGCCGTCTCGCTGTGCTCGACCTGGGCGACGACTCGGCTGGCGCGCTCGGTCTCCACACGTCCGCCGCGCGCCTCCAACTGCTGCTCGTGGCCGTCACGTTGGCCTCGCTGGCGGCGGCCCTCGCCGGGCCGGTCACCTTCGTCGCCCTCGCCGTCCCGCACATCGTCCGCTTCCTCACCGGCCCACCCACGGCGGCGACGCTCGCCCTGGCGGCCCTCACCGGGGCGGTTCTGCTGCTCGCCGCCGATCTCGTGGTCCAGCACGTGCTCCCGGTGGAGGGTCTGCCGGTCGGGGCCGCGACGGCGACGTTGGGGGCGCCGTGGTTGCTGGTGCTGATGTTCCGTCAGAGTGCGGCGGTGCGCGGGTGAAGGGGCGGCGTGTTGTCGGGTGCGGGTGGGTGGGGGCCGGCCGCGCAGTTCCCCGCGCCCCTGAAAAGCAGGGGCTGCGCCCCATGCTTTTCACCTCCGCGCGACTGCTGTCTTCCGTCCCCGAGCGACGGCTGTCTTCCGTCCCCGCGCGACTGCTGTCTCTCAGGCCCGGGCGACCGTCGCCTTTCGCGCGCACGACTGTCGCCTTCAGGCCCGTAGAGCCTGGTCTTTTGGGGGCGCGGGGAACTGCGCGAGAAGCCCCACCGGACCCGCACCCGACAACGCACGGCTCATCCCCCGTACCCGTTACCCGTGCGCGTTCCCGCCCTCCGCGTACCGCACAACGAACCGCTCGCCCCAGGAGCCCCCATGCCCCCCACCAACGAACTCCGCACCCGGCGCCTCGACCTGCGCTACGGCGACCGGCTCGTGGTCGGCGGGCTCGACCTGACGCTGCCCGGCGGCGCCGTGACCGCGATCGTGGGCCCCAACGCCTGTGGTAAATCAACCCTGTTGAGAGGCCTCAGCCGACTGCTCGCCCCCACCGCCGGCACGGTCACCCTCGACGGCTCCGACATCCACCGCATGTCCGCCCGCGCCCTGGCCCTACGGATGGGCCTGCTGCCGCAACAGCCCGTCACCCCCGAGGCGATCACCGTCGAGGCACTCGTACGCCTCGGCCGCTACCCGCACCAGCGCCTGCTCAGCCCCTGGTCGACCGCCCACCAGCGTGCCGTCGACGAGGCACTGGACCGCACCGGCACGACGGCGCTGCGCGACCACCCCGTCGACAGACTCTCCGGCGGCCAGCGCCAACGCGCCTGGATCGCCCTGGCGTTGGCGCAGGACACCGACCTGCTCCTGCTCGACGAACCGACCACCTTCCTCGACCTCCGGCACCAGCTCGACGTCCTCGACCTGGTCGCCGCCCTGCACGCCGAGGCCGGCCGCACCGTGGTGATGGTGCTGCACGACCTCGGACAGGCCGCCCGTTACGCCGACCACATGGTCGTGCTCAAGGACGGGCGCCTCGCCGCCGCCGGCCCACCGGCCGACGTGCTCGACGCGGACCTGGTCAAGTCCGTGTTCGACGTGGACTGCCGGGTCATTCCCGACCCGGAGACCGGCACACCGCTGGTCGTCCCGAAGAGCGGCGCGACACGGCACATCACCGCGCCCTCCACCACCTGACTGCTCATCAACTCACCCACCCACACCTTCACACCTTCACCTGTTCATCCCATTCCCTGATCAAGAAAGACCACCCCCTCATGCTCAAGCGATCACCCCTGCGCGGATTCGGCCGCCCCGCCGCCGCACTGCTCACCGTCGTCCTCGGCACGGGCCTCCTCGCCGCCTGCGGCGACTCCGGCACGACGAAGGCGGACGCCGCCGCCCAGGCCGGCGCGGACAGCGCCGCCTTTCCCCGCACCCTGAAGACCGTGATGGGCGACGTCAAGATCCCCGCGCAGCCGAAGAAGGTCGTCGTCCTCGACACCGGTGAGCTCGACGACGTCACCCTGCTCGGCGTCGACCCGGTCGGCGCCGTCGCCCCGCACTTCAAGACGGAGGGCGGCTTCCCCACGTATCTGGAGGGCGACCTCAAGAACACCACGGACGTCGGACCGCTCCTGGAGCCGAACCTGGAGAAGATCGCCTCCCTGCGGCCCGACCTGATCCTGTCCTCCAAGGTCCGGCACGAGAAGGTCTACGACAAGCTCAGCGCCATCGCCCCGACGGTCTTCACCGAGACCACCGGCGGTGTCTGGAAGGAGAACCTCAAGGTCCACGCCGAGGCGCTGGGCCTGGAGGACGAGGCCGCCGCCAAGCTCAAGGAGTACGAGACGCGGGCCAAGGCGCTCGGTGAGGCGATCAAGAAGAAGGACGGCGCCCTGCCGACCGTCTCCGTGGTCCGCTTCGTCGCCGGCCCGACCCGGCTCTACGCCTCCAACTCCTACAGCGGTGTCGTCCTGAGCGACGTCGGCTTCCGGCGCCCGGCGTCCCAGGTCTCCGACGACCCGGCCGTCACCATGAAGGACGTCGGCCCGGAGGAGATCGACCAGGCCGACGCGGACCTGATCTTCGTCACCACCGCCGACACCCCGGACAAGACCCAGCAGAAGCAGGTCACCTCCAACCCCGTCTGGAAGGACCTGCCCGCCGTCGAGGACGGCAAGGTCTTCGAGGTCCCGGACGAGACCTGGATGTCCGGCATCGGCGTCCAGGCCGCCGAGGAGATGCTCGCCGACATCGCGAAGGCAACCGGCGTCGAACTGCCGAAGCAGTAACTCCCGCGGTACCCGGGGCGGGCCCCACCACGAGACGGGCCCGCCCCGCCCCACCCCCCACCCGCTAGCGGAAGCCGTGCACCACCCCATGCGCCTGTACCTGCTCGCCCTCAACCCCACCGACTCCGTCACCGAGGGCTTCCTGCCCGCCGCCGTACGGCTGGGCCTGGACGTCACCCTCCTCACCGACCAGCCCGACGCGCACCGCGCCGCCTACCCGGAGCATCCCGGGATCGAGATCCTCGACTGCGACGTACGGGACCACCGCGCCGTCATCTCCCGGATCTCCACCCGTCACCGGCCCGACGCGGTCTTCACCAACAGCGACCACCTCCAGACCCAGGCCGCCCTCGCCGCCCACTACTTCGACCTCCCAGGCAAGGACTGGCGGGCCGCGCTGCGCGCCAAGGACAAGGGCGAGATGCGGCGCCACCTCGCCGTGGCCGGCGTGGACACCGTGTGGTCCGCAGAGATCACCGCCCCGGCCGACCTCACCGGCCCCCTCGTCGCCGACGCCCCGTACCCGTGCGTCGTCAAGCCCCGTGAGGGCGTCGCCAGCGAGGACGTCGTGCTCGTCGACACCGCCGAGGACCTCGTGGCGCGCGCCAAGGAGATCCTGGCCCGCCGACCGGGCGGCACCCTGGTCGTCGAGGAGTACCTGCCGGGGGAGCTGTACACCCTGGAGACCCTCGGCGACGGCCGTGTCCGGCACGTGCTCGGCGGCTTCCACACCGAGCTGTCCCCGCCGCCGTACTTCATCGAGGAGCGGCTCACCTTCGTCCCGGCCCACCCCGAACCGGTCGTCGCGCAGGTGCTCGCCCAACTCGACGCGCTGGGCGTCGGGTTCGGGGCCTGTCACACCGAGTTCGTCGTCCACGAGGGCCGTGCCCGCGTGATCGAGGTCAACTACCGTGCCATCGGCGACCAGTGCGACCTGCTGCTCGCCCAGCTCCTCGACCTTCCGCTGTTCGAGCACATCCTCCGCACCCACCTCGGGGAGCCGCTCCCCGCCGACCTCGGCGTCCGGCGCGACGGCGCGGCCCGCCTGGAGTACCCCTGTGCCGACCGGGCCGGCACCCTCGTCGCCGCTCCCGCCGCGACCGACGTCACCGTCGACGGCGTGCGTCTGACGTACCGACCGCTGCGCGCACTCGGCGAACACCATCAGCTGTACCGCACCAACCGCGACTACCTCGGCGTCCTCCGCGCCACCGCCACCGCCACCGGTCAGCGGACCGTGGACCGGGTGGTGGCGGACTTCCTCGCCGCCCAGCGCTGGGAGATCCAGCCGTGACCGCCATCACTGCCGTGACCGCCGCGCCCGCCCCGCTCGCCGTGGACGCCATGACCGCCGCGCCCGCCATGACGGCCACGTCCGACGCGCCCGCCGTGGACGCCGCCGAAGCCGAACTGCTCACCCGGGTGCTCGGCGCCCTGCTCCGCGAGGACGTGGTCGGCCTGCGCACCCGCAGCACGCCCGTCGACCACCCGGACGGGGCCTGGCTGCGCCTGCCCACCGCCGACGGCGACGACGCCCTCCTCCTCCCGGTCACCGAGGACGGCTTCCAGCACACCCACGCCGCCCGACTGCCCCTCCTCGTCCGGGAGTCGGACGGCACACCCCTGACCACCTGCGACACCGTCCTCGCCGCACTGCGCACCCTCGCCGACCCCGTCGACCGCGACGGCTTCGACGCCTTCGCCGAGGAGTGCCGCCAGACCCTCGCCACGATGCGGCTGCACGAGGCGACGGCGGACGAGATCGCCGAGGGGCTCACCGACCTCTACGGCGCCGACCTCGCCGACTGGACGGGGCTGCGCGGCGGCCTGGCGTACGAGACGCTCGCGGCACGCCTCGACCACCCGGTCTACCCGACCGCACGCGGCCGCGCCGGACTCGACGAGCAGCAACTGCGCCACTACGCACCCGAGTTCCACCCGACCTTCGCGCTCCAGTGGCTCGCCCTGCCCAAGGAGTCCCTCACCGTCGCCGGGGACCTCCCCGACGGCTGGCCCACCCCCTCCGGGCTCGGGCTCGCGGACCTCGACCACACCCATGTCACCCTGCCCGTCCACCCGCTGACCGTCGGCGCGCCCCTGGACGCGGCACTGCGCGAGGCGGGGCTCGCGGACCGGGCCGTACTCGCCGACCGGGCGTACCTGCCGGTCGTCCCCACCCTGTCGATGCGCACGGTCGCACCCGCCGCCGCGCCCTCCCTGCACCTCAAACTGCCCCTGGCCACCGCCACGTTGGGCCTGCGCAACAAGCGGTCCATCAAGCCCGGGACCCTCGTCGACGGTGCCGCCGGGCAGCGGCTGCTCGCGGCGGTGACCGACCGCGAGCCCCGCTTCCGGGGCCGGGTGCTGCACGCCGACGAGACGGTGTACGCGCACGCCGGACACGAACTCCTCGCCGTCCTGTGCCGCCGCTACCCGACAGACCTCGACGACTGTGCCGTCGTGCCCATGGCCGCCCTGCTCGCCCAGGCCCCCGGCGGCCGACTGGTCATCGACCACCTCGCCGACCGCTACCACGGCGGTGACCCGACCGCACTGCTCGACGCCGTGCTCACCCTGCTGTTCGACTGGCAGACCACGCTCTTCGGCTACGGCATCGCCCTGGAGTCGCACCAGCAGAACGTCTCCCTCGTGTTCGGCCCCGGACCCGGAGACCTGCGGCTGCTGCTGAAGGACAACGACGGCCCCCGCATCAACGTCGCCCGCCTGACCGCCAAGCTCGGTGCGGATCCCGCGAGGTGGGGATTCGACGACGCCCGCACCTTCACCACCGACGACCGCGCCGTGGCCGACCTCTTCACCACCATCACCGTCCATCTGTGCGCCGGCGCCTACGCGTTCGGCCTGGCCCGCCACGGCCGCGCCCCGCTGCCCGAGCTGCTGCGCCTCGTCCGGAACCGCCTCACCGAGGCCGTCGACCGGCTCGGCGGCGGCGCGGCGGCCGTCCTGCGCGAGCGGGTGCTGAACGCCCCCGAGCTGCCGGTGAAGGCGATGGTGACCGCCGGGACGCTGCTCGGCAAGGAGCGGTCGGGCGCCGCCGACATCAACAAGCACTACACCACCGGGCCCAACTACCTGCTGGGACAGGGGAGTCCGGCATGACCGCCGAGGCGCTCGCGGTGTCGCGCCCCGCGTTCGGCCGCCGCCAGGTGCACGCCGTGGCCGCCTGCTACTTCGTGGCGTCGTTCGCCGCGCTGGGGCTGCCGCCGTACTTCACCGAGATACTGCCCGGCCTGGGCGACCGCGCGGCCCGCTGGGCGGGTGTGCTGTACGTCGTGCCCACCGTGTTCAGCGCGCTCGCGGCACCCCTGTGGGGGCGGCTCGCCGACCGCTTCGGGCGAAAACCTCTGCTGCTGCGGGCCCAACTGGGCCTCGCAGTCTCCTTCCTGCTGGCGGGCTGGGCCGACTCGCTCACGATGTTCACGGTCGCCCTGGTGCTCCAGGGCATCCTGGGCGGCACGTTCGCCGCCTCCAACGGCTATCTGGGCGCCGCCCTGGACGGCCCGCGGCTGTCGAAGGCGCTGACCCTGATGCAGGGCAGCGCGCGGGCCGCACTCGTCTTCGCGCCGATCGTCGTCGGCGCGCTGTCGCCGTGGCTGTCCCCGCACCGCCAGTACGCGTTCCTCGCCCTGCTCCCGCTCGCCGCCGCCCTGCTGCTCGCCGCGCTGCCCGAACCGGCCGAGGCCGAGGCGCCGGCGGAGCGCGAGCCGGAGGCCGCCGACCCCGCCCCGAGGGCCGCACTGCGCCGGCTCTACGCCCTGGAGTTCGCCTTCGTGTTCTCCACGGTGATCTCCTTCCCCTATCTCATCTCCCTCGTCGAGGAACGCCTCCCCGGCGCCTCCGCCGCCTTCTCCGGCCTGCTCTTCGCCCTGCCGCACCTCTGCTACCTGCTCACAGCCCTGACCGTGCACCGTGTGATCCACGCCCGCCCCCGGCACGGCATCGCCCTCGGCTTCGCACTGATCGCCCTCGGACTGGCCGGTCACGGCGTCGCCGACAGCCTGCCCGCCCTCGTCGGCGTACGGCTGCTCCTCGGCGCCGGCCTCACCCTCGGCATGGTCGGTCTGTCGGTCCTGGCCGCCGACTGCGCCCGGGGCCGCGCCCCCGGCGGGATGTTCGGCTCCCTGGAGTTCTTCTCCAAGGCCGGCGCCGTCGCCGCCGGAGTGACCGCAGCCGTGGGCAGCGCCCGGTTCGGGCCCGCCGCCCCGGTGCTCATAGGCGGCGGCATGGCCGCCCTCACCGTCCTCGCGACCCTCCTGCCCCCACGTACCCGCTGGAGCCACTGAATGCCCCCGCTCACCGACTCGCTCGGTACCACCCAGCCGCCCACAGCCGACGAGGCCGTGGCCCGCATCCTTCCCACCGCCGAGGAGGCCGTGGCCCTCCCCCTCCCCACCGCCGACGACGCCGTGGCCCACACCCTCCTCAACTGCCTGCTGCGCGAGGTCTCCGGCCCCGAGCACCAGACCGCCGTCATCGACGGCCACCTCCTGCTGCGCCTGCCCCGCCGCGGCGTCCTCCTCCGGGTCGCCTTGCGCCGCAGGTCCCTGCTGGGTGCCCACCGTTTCACCGGCCCCGTCCAGGAGCAGTCCGACACCGGCTGGACCGTACTCGCCTGGCGCCGCCTCGCCGAATACGTCCATGACGAACTGTCCCTGCGCACCGGCGTCCGCAACGACGAGTTCCTGGACCAGATCGACTCCAGCCACCGCACCGTCGCCACCGCGCTCGCCCGCCGCGAGACCGGCGTGCGCACCGGGACCCGTGGGGCCGAGGACCCGGCCCCGCACGCCTCCGCCTCCCACGGGCTCCCGGACTATCTCGCCTCCGAACAGTCCCTGCTCTTCGGCCACCGCTTCCACCCCACCCCCAAGGCCCGCACGGGCGACGCGGACGCCTGGCAGTCGTACGCCCCCGAGGCCGGCGCCTCCTTCCCGTTGCGCCACCTCGCCGTCCGCGACCACCTGATCGCCGAGGAGACCGCCGAGGCGGGCGCCACCGCCGTGCTCGACCAAGAACGCGGCGACGTCCCCGACGGCTACCGACTGCTGCCCGCCCACCCCTGGCAGTACGCGATGCTCCGCGAACACCGGCTGCTGCGGGAGGCGTTGGGCCGCGGCGACATCCTCGACCTGGGGCCCGGCGGCCGAGAGTACGCGGCGACCGCCTCAGTCCGCACTCTCTTCGACGGCGACTCCTTCCTGAAGTTCAGCCTCAACGTCCGCATCACCAACTGCCTGCGCAAGAACGCCAGTTACGAACTCTCCGGCGCCGTCGCGCTCACCCGTGTGCTCGCACCCGCCCTCACCGACCTGGAGACCCGCTTCCCCGGCAGCGCGATGCTCCGCGAACCCGCCTACCGCAGCCTCGCCGTCCCCGGCCCCGACGGCACCCCCGACCGGGCCCTCCTCGAAGGCTTCGGCGTCATCGTCCGCGAGGGCCTGTCCCGGCGGCTGCTGCCCGGCACGACCCCGCTGCTCGCGGCCGCCGTCGCCGACGAGTACCCGACCAGCGCCGCCCATGTCTCCCGCCTTCTCGGCGGAGCCGGTCCGGGGACCGCGCTGCACTGGTGGCAGGCGTATCTGCGCCTCCTCGTCCCGCCCGTGCTCTCCGCCTACTTCGACCACGGCCTGGTCCTGGAACCCCACCTCCAGAACGTGCTGATCTGCGTCGACGGCGACGGGATGCCCGCCCAGGTCCTCTTCCGCGACCTGGAGGGCACCAAGCTCGTCCCCGACCACCACGCCGACACCCTCGCCGCGCTCCCGCCGGAGGTCGCCGGTCCGTTGTCGTACGACGCCCGGCGCGGCTGGGACCGTGTCGTGTACTGCCTGCTCGTCAACCACGTCGCTGAACTGCTCGCCGCGCTCGCCGACCTGCACCCCGAGAGCGAGGCCGACCTATGGGCCACGGTTCGGGCGACCCTGCGGGACTACGCCGACGAGGAGGGCTGCCCACCCCGCCTCGCTGCCCTCCTGGCGGGGGTCCCGCTCCCCGCCAAGACCAACCTCCTCACCCGCTGGGAACGCAAGGCCGACCGCGAGGCCGGTTACGTCCGTCTCCCCTCCCCGCTCGCCGAGGACGTCCTGCGCTGGAGCCCCCGGTGAACCACGAAGCCCGGACGAGCCACCGGCGCGTCATGAGCCAGGAGTCCTCCATGCCCCTCCCCACCCCCGCCGTCCGCGACCGCGTCCTGACCCTCGCGCCCGCCGAACTGCCCGCCTATCTCTACGACTTGACGGCCCTGCGGGAACACGCGGCGCACGTACGGGCCGCGCTCCCCGAGCGGGTCGAGCTGTACTACGCGGCCAAGGCCAACCCCGAACCGGCGATCCTGGCCGCGCTCGCCCCGTACGTCGACGGCTACGAGGTCTCCTCCGGCGGCGAACTCGCCCACGTCGCCGAGGTGGTCCCGGGCCGTCCGCTGGCCTTCGGCGGGCCCGGCAAGACCCCCGACGAGATCCGGGCCGCCCTGGAGCGGGGAGTCGAACGTCTCCACGTGGAGAGCGAGCACGATCTGCGCGTGCTCGCCGAGCTGGCACGCCAGGTGGCACCGGACGCGCGCGTCGGGGTGCTGCTCCGCTTCAACCTCGCGGTGGCGGACGGCTCGCTGGCGGGCAGCGCGCTCGCCATGGGCGGACGGCCCACCCCGTTCGGCCTGGACCCCGAGCGGGCACCGGACGTGCTCCGCCTTCTCACGGACGGCACCCACCCCCGTCTCGAACTGCGAGGCGTCCACGCCCACTTGGCGAGCGGACTCGACGCACCCGAACAGCTCTCCGTCGCCCGCTCGATCGTGGAGTGGGCGACCGGCCTGGGCGTACCGATCTCCGAGGTGAACGTGGGCGGAGGCATGGCCGTCGACTACACCCGCCCCGAGAGCCGCTTCGACTGGCAGGCGTACGGCAAGGGCCTGGCCGAACTCGCCGACGCGCACCCGGAGCTGACGCTGCGTATCGAACCGGGCCGCGCGCTCACCGCCTACTGCGGCTGGTACGCCACCGAGGTGCTGGACGTGAAGCGCAGCCACGGCGAGGAGTTCGCCGTGGTCCGGGGCGGCACCCACCATCTGCGCACTCCCGCCACCAAGGGACACGACCAGCCGTGTTCGGTCCTGCCGGTGGAGGAGTGGCCCCACCCCTGGCCGCGCCCGGAGGCCCAGGGAGAGTACGTCAGCCTCGCCGGACAGCTCTGCACGCCGAAGGACCTGCTCGCCCGGGCCGCCCACGCTCCCGGACTGCGCGCGGGGGACCGGGTGGCCTTCGGCCTCGCGGGCGCGTATGCCTGGAACATCTCGCACCACGACTTCCTGATGCATCCGCGCCCCGGTTTCCACTTCCTCGACCGAACCGATGGGGGAGTGTGACCGTTGACAGGCGGACGGGGCGGGCGCAAACTCATCCTCGATAAGTGAAGTGAAGTTCACTAGACGAACAAGGTCGGGGCCCGGAGGACGGGACGCGGCTCGTCCTCAACGACGAGGAGTACTCAATGCACACCACCGTCGGCATCATCGGCGGCGGCCCCGCGGGGCTGCTGCTGGCCCGACTGCTGCACAACGCGGGAATCGACAGTGTGGTCCTGGAGCGCAAGGACCGCACCTATGTCGAGCAGCGTCAGCGCGCCGGAATCCTGGAGCAGGCCACCGTCGACGTCCTGCGCTCCGCCGGGGCGGGCGCGCGGCTGGACGCCGAGGGCATGCCGCACGACGGCATCGAGCTGCGCTTCGACGGCCGCGCGCACCGCGTCGACTTCCCCGAGCTGACCGGCGGCCGCCGGGTCTGGGTCTACGCCCAGACCGAGGTGGTCAAGGACCTCATCGCCCTCCAGCTCACCGACGGCGGACCCCTGCTGTTCGAGGCGGAGGTGCACGCGGTGGAGGGCGCCGACACCGACCGGCCCGTGGTCCGGTACACCCACGAGGGCCGCGAGCAGACGCTGACCTGCGACTACGTGGTCGGGTGCGACGGCTTCCACGGGGTGGCCCGGAACGCGGTGCCCGAGGGGGTGCGGACGTCGTACGAGCGGACGTACCCCTACTCCTGGCTGGGCATCCTCGCCGACGCCCCGCCCGTCTACGACGAGCTGATCTACGCCCACTCCGAGCGCGGGTTCGCGCTGGCGAGCATGCGGTCGCCGTCCGTGAGCCGTCTCTACCTCCAGGTCCCGAACGGAACCGACCCGGCGGACTGGTCCGACGAACGCATCTGGGACGAGCTGGACGCCCGGTTCGCGCTCACCGCCCAGCCCGGCTGGCGGCTCAAGCGGGGGCCCGTCACGTCCAAGGCGGTCCTGCCGATGCGCAGCCACGTCACCGAGCCGATGCGCCACGGCCGGCTCTTCCTGGCCGGGGACGCCGCCCACATCGTGCCGCCCACCGGTGCCAAGGGGCTCAACCTGGCCGCCACGGACGTCATCGTGCTGGCCCGCGCTTTCGCCCAGCTCAAGGAGACCGGCTCGACCGAGCTGCTCGACGCCTACTCCGACACCTGTCTGCGCCGGGTCTGGCGGGCCGAGCACTTCTCGTACTTCATGACCACGACGCTCCACGCCGACCCGGGACAGTCCCCGTTCGAGACCCGGCTCCAGCTCTCCCAGCTCGACCGCGTCGCCACCTCACGGCACGCGGCGGCCGAACTCGCCGAGAACTACACGGGGCTGCCGCTCGACACCGACCTCGGGTCGTCGTAGCTCCGCGACGACACGGCCGGCTCCGCGACGGCACAGCCATGGGCGCTCCCCCTGCCGCGCGCAGGGGGAGCGCCCAGAAAAGCCGGTGATGCGCCGGTGATGCGCCGATGGTGTCCCAGTGGTGTCCCCGGGCCTCAGTGGGCGCCGAGGCCGCCGCTGCCGAAGCCGCCGCTGCTGTTCTTGCTCCAGCGCGGCCGCTTCTTCTCCGGGCTCGGCCGGGTCCCCTGGTTGCCGTGCACCTCGTACGGTGTCAGCCGACGGTCGCTCTGGGGGATCTCGTCCGGTTCGCGGGACAGCCGTTCCTCGTGGACAGGGCCCCCCTCGGGGATCCGGGGCTGCTCGTCGGGGCGCGGCCGACGCGGCTCACGGGCGCGTACACGCGCGCCCAGCCAGAGTGCGCCGATCAGCATGGCCACCACCACGACGCCCGCCAGGAACGGTGCGATACCGCCCAGTACGCTGCGTTCTGCGGCTATATCAGTCCATTCCATGTTCATAAGGGACGAATACCCCCAATATGTTGAGTGAACCGGCCCTGTTTCGCGCGAGCGGACCGCGAGCGGACGGGTGCCCGCCCCGCGCAGGCGGAAACGGAATCCCGTGAACCGGGTGCGGGGCGGACATCGCGCCCCGTGTTTGGTGGGGGCGCCTCCGGCTACCCGCCCTGGGTGACCACGACGACATCCCACCAGGAACTCATCCGGTTCCTCGAGGACCGCTTCGCGTGCGCTCAGGCCTGCACCGAATGTGCCCGCGCGTGCGCGCTGCGGGCGAGCCTCGCCGATCCGGACGGCCCCGAGGGCCAGGAGAAGATGCGACGCAAGGGCATCATGTGCGCGGAGGTGTGCGACGCCACCTGCAGAATGCTCTCCGAGCAGACCAGCCTGGACGAGGCCGCCATCCGCCTCCAGGTCGAATGGTGCCGAACCGTCGCGCTGGAGTGCGCCCGTGTCTTCGACGACACCCCCGGCGCCGAGGACGGCGCCAAGTCCTGCCGCGAGTGCGCACAGGCATGCACGGACTTCCTCGCCATCCTGCGCTGAGCCGCTGAGCCGCTGAGCCGCTGAGCCGGGTCCCGCGCGCCGCGAACGGGGCCGCCCCGCCTGTTCCCAATTACTGGAACACGTTCTAGCGTGTGCGCCGTCAGGTCGGCCTTGGGGAGCCTGGAGGCGCCGTGCACCTCGAATACACGCCCGAGCAGCAGCGGCTGCGCACCGAACTGCGCGCCTACTTCGCCGAGTTGGTCCCGGACGGCGCCTACACACGCCATGCCGACCCGGCGGCGCAGAAGCGGTTCTACCGCGAGACCATCCGACGGCTCGGCAGCGACGGCTGGCTCGGCGTGGGCTGGCCGAAGGAGTACGGCGGACGCGGTCTGACCGCCATCGAACAGTTCATCTTCTTCGACGAGGCCGCGCAGGCGGGCGTTCCGCTGCCCCTGATGGCGCTCAACACCGTCGGACCGACGATCATGCAGTACGGCACAGAGGAACAGAAGTCGTACTTCCTGCCGCGGATCCTCTCGGGCGAGCTGGACTTCGCCATCGGCTACAGCGAACCCGACGCCGGCACGGACCTGGCCTCGCTCAAGACCCGCGCGGTCCGGGACGGCGACGAGGCCACCGGCCACTACACGGTCAACGGGCAGAAGATCTGGACGACCAACGGCGACACGGCCGACTGGGTGTGGCTGGCGACCCGCACCGACCCCGACGCCCCGCCCCACAAGGGCATCACCATGCTCCTCGTGCCGACGACGGAGCCCGGCTACTCCTGCACCCTCATCAACACCCTCGCCTCCCACGACACCACCGCGAGCTACTACGAGAACATCCGCGTCCCCGTCTCCCGGCGCGTCGGCGAGGAGAACAAGGGCTGGCGGCTGATCACCAACCAGCTCAACCACGAACGCGTCACCCTCGCCGCCCACGGCACCATGGCCATCCGCTCCCTGCACAACGTCCAGCGCTGGGCCATGGACACCAAGCTCGCCGACGGCCGCCGCGTCATCGACCTGCCCTGGGTCCGCCGCCGCCTCGCCCAGACCCACACCCGGCTCGACGCCCTCAAACTGCTCAACTGGCGCATGGTCAGCGCCCTGCAGGAAGGCACCCTCACCCCGCAGGACGCCTCCGCCGTCAAGGTCTACGGCTCCGAGGCGCGCCGCGACGCCTACGCCTGGCTCATGGAGATCGTCGCCGCCGCCGGCGCCCTCAAGGAGGGCTCCGCGGGCGCGGTCCTCCACGGCGAACTCGAACGCGGCTACCGCTCGGCCGTCATCTTCACCTTCGGCGGCGGCAACAACGAGATCCAGCGCGAGATCATCTCCTGGATCGGCCTCGGCATGCCCAGGGTGCGGCGCTAGGGCGTGTTTCGAGTACGCCCAGTACGAGACCTTTCGTCCGGCACGCCGAGAGCACGCACCGGACGCCGCAGAGCCGCCCTTCGGGCGACGAAGGGACTTCCGAAACACGCCCCTTAGCCGGGGCCGCCCAGCATGATCTTCCACACCCGGGTCGCGACCTGCAGGTTGAGGCGGTCCTCCACGTTCGTGAGGTCATGGCCGCTGATCTCGCGGATGCGCTGGAGCCGGTAGCGAAGCGTGCTGCGGTGGATCGCGAGGGATTCGGCGGTCTCGGCGTAGTTGCCGCCGCAGTCGAAGTACCGGGACAGAGTCTCCACGAGCGCCGCACGGTGCCGGCCGTCGTAGTCGACGAGCTGTCCGAGCCATTCCCGAACGAACCCCTCCAACTCCTGGTGGTCGTTCCCAGGTCCCAGGATGCGGTAGAGGCCCAGATCGTCGAAGAACGTCATGCCGTACTGACTTCGCGACCGGCGGCGTACCTCCAGGGCACGCAGTGCTTCCTGGTAGCGGCCGGGAATGCCGTCCGGGGTGTCGCAGCGGGCGCTCACCCCGATCGCCCCGTCCGGTGTGCCGGTCGCCCGGGCGAGCGTCTCGTACAAGGCGTGGTCGTCGGGCCTGCCCTCGGCGACCAGCACCACGTGGTCGGAACGCCGAGCCACCAGCGACGGCATACCCGCGGCCGCGGCCGCCCGGCCCACGGTCCGCGCGAAGGCGTCGTCCACGACCCGACCCTTCCACTGCACGACGACCACGTACTGGATGCGGTGCAGGTCGTGTCCGAACGCCTCGGACCGGGCGTAGGCGCTCGCCTTGTCCGTGCCCCCCAGGAGATCGTCGACCAGTGCTCGGCGCAGTCGCAGCTCCACCTCCGCCAGATCGCGCAGATGCGACAGTTCCAGGGCGAGTGACGTGACGGCGTGCTCCAGAGCGAACACGGTGTACTCGTCGGCGTCGCCCCGGGGATCCACCAGGGCCAGCACTCCGAGAACCTCACCGTGGGGGCGTACCAGGGAGATCAGCCGGTCCTTGACGCGCACCACGGGCCCGCCTCTCCGGGCGACCTCCTGGAGCATCGCTTCATGGCGTACGGCGTCCGGTTCCGGATAGGGGTCGGGCCGGCCGGGACCGGTCCAGGACCGCAGCCGGCCGAAGCGGTCCTCCACCAGCACCGGAAATCCGGTGAGCTCATGCAGCGCGCTGGTGATGGCCTCCTCGCCGCCGCCCGCCGCCGCGGCCTCGGCGAGTGCGTCGTGCACGGCCCGCTGGTATCCCGACCTGACCACGAGGGAGATCAGCTGCTGCTGGAGGGTCGCTCGTTCTCGTCGCAGTCGGTGCAGTTCCAGCGCGTCTTCCTGCTGGCGGCGGTGCGCGACGGCGACCGACAGGGCCGCGCCGGTGAGGCGTGCCAGCACGGCGAGCAGGAAGTGCTGAGCATGGGTGGGCCGGGAGCGAGAGGTCACCACGAGGTAGCCGTGCAGTCCACCGGGTCCGTGCAGGGCCAGTGCCCGGCCCCGTGACCGGCCGGGAACGGCCACGGGGCCGTCCCGCCCCGTCAGCTCTCGCACCGTCCGGTCGACGCCTGACGCATGGTCCGGCCCGCCCTGCGGGCTGGGGACCAGATGGCCGTCCACCCTGAGGTATCCGGCCTCGGCTCTGTACGGGCCGACGGCCGACACGTGGTCCATGGCCAGACGCAGGATCTCGCCCTCGTTCCGGGTGTCGAACAGGGCACGGAAGACTGCCGACAGTTCGCGGGGGGGCCGGTTCGCCCGGGCCGGGAAGGTGTCGGCGGGACCCTCTCCACGAGACCGCGGGGTGCCGCCCGGACGGCTCCGCACCATGGGATCACTCCCTTTCCCGAGCCCTCATGGAGGTGGGCGTACTCCGCGTACCCCTCTGCGACCGGCTCACCCGAGGTCTTCGGAGATTCGCCTCGTGCTCGTGGGGGGACGGGCGCCGTCGTTCTTCGACCTGCCGGGCGCAGGCGTAGATCTGCTCGGTTCGCCAGTCTAGGGCGTGCCGGGGGCCGCCGTGCATACCGGCAGGAAGGACTGGGCGATGACCGAGCAGCCGCGCAGGCCCGTTGCCGCGTACGAGACGTACCAGGAAGCCGAACGCGCCGTCGACCACCTCTCGGACCAGGGGTTTCCCGTGGAGCGGGTGGCCATCATCGGACAGGACGTCCGCCTCGTCGAGCAGGTCGTCGGACGGATGAACTACGGCCGGGCCGCCCTGCACGGTGCGGCGAGCGGGGCCCTTCCCGGTGCACTGATCGGCTGGCTCTTCGGCCTGGCCGACTGGGTGGACCCGCTCGTCTCCGCCCTGCTCGTCGCCCTCTACGGCCTGATCTTCGGGGCGATCGTGGGCGCGCTGCTCGGTCTGCTGCTGTACGCGCTGCAGGGCGGCCGCCGGGACTTCGCCTCGGTCCGCTCGATGCAGCCCAGCCGGTACGACGTCGTCGTGGACGAAGCGGTCGCCGACGAGGCCGTACGGCTGCTCGGCGGGCTGCGGACCACCGACGCCGCCGGACGTCCCGCCCATACGTGAACGATCGGATCCGCAGCTGCGGCGCATGCCGCAGCACCGGGAGGAGCTCCTCATGGCCAAGGCAGTGGGCATCGACCTGGGCACCACGAACTCGGTGATCGCCGTGTGGGAGGGCGGCGAGCCTTCCGTCGTGCCCAACACCGAGGGGAACCGTACGACACCGTCCGTGGTGGCCTTCACCGACACCGGGGAACGGCTGGTGGGCCAGCTGGCCCGGCGCCAGGCGATCCTCAACCCCAAGGGCACCATCTACTCGGCGAAGCGGTTCATCGGCCGGCACTTCGACGAGGTCTCGGAAGAGGCCAGGGCGGTGGCGTACGACGTCGTCGAGGGTCCGGGCGGCGTCGCCCGCTTCGAGGTGCGCGACAAGCTCTACGCGCCCGAGGAGATCAGCGCCCAGGTGCTGCGCAAGCTCGCCGACGACGCGTCCAAGCAGCTCGGGGAGCGGGTCACGGAGGCGGTCATCACCGTGCCCGCCTACTTCAACGACGCCCAGCGCACCGCCACCAAGGACGCCGGGCGGATCGCGGGCCTTGAGGTGCTGCGGATCATCAACGAGCCGACCGCAGCCGCCCTCGCGTACGGCATGGACAAGAAGGAGCACGAGACCGTCCTCGTCTTCGACCTGGGCGGCGGCACCTTCGACGTGAGCATCCTCGACGTGGGCGACGGCGTGGTGGAGGTGCGATCCACCGCGGGCGACAGCCACCTGGGCGGTGACGACTTCGACCGGCGCCTGGTGGACTACCTCGCGGACGACTTCCAGAAGGAGTACGGCATCGATCTGCGCAAGGACCCGCAGGCCCTGCAACGCCTGTTCGAAGCAGCGGAGAAGGCCAAGACCGAGCTGAGCTCGGTGACGCAGACGCAGGTCAGCCTGCCGTTCATCACGGCCGATGCCTCGGGGCCCAAGCATCTGACCGACTCGGTCATGCGGTCCACGTTCGAGCAGATCACCAGCGATCTGGTGGAGCGGTGCCTGGGGCCGGTCCAGCAGTCGATGGCCGATGCCAAGGTCGGGGAGAGCGACATCGACGAGGTGATCCTCGTCGGGGGTTCCACCCGCATTCCCGCCGTCCAGGCGCTGGTGCGCCGGCTGACCGGCGGCAAGGAACCCAACATGAGCGTCAACCCCGACGAGGTCGTGGCCCTGGGCGCCGCGATCCAGGCCGGGGTGCTCAAGGGCGAGGTCAAGGACGTCCTGCTGCTCGACGTCACGCCCCTGTCGCTGGGTGTCGAGACACGGGGCGGCGTGATGACGAAGATCATCGAGCGGAACACCACCATCCCCGTGCGCCGCGCCGAGACCTTCTCCACCGCCGAGGACAACCAGCCCGCCGTCGACATCGTCGTCCTCCAGGGCGAGCGCGAACGGGCCGCCGACAACCGGGTGCTCGGCCGCTTCCAGCTCACCGACATCCGCCCGGCGCCGCGCGGCGAACCGCAGGTCGAGGTCACCTTCGACGTCGATGCCAACGGCATTCTCAACGTCAAGGCCCGAGACCGGGACACCGGCAAGGAACAGGGCATCACCATCACCGAGAGCTCCAACCTCGACCGCGGCGAGGTCGAACGCATGGTCCAGGAGGCCGAGCGCAACCAGGGCGAGGACCAGGCCCTGCGCGAGGCCGTCGACGCCCGCAACGAGCTCGACGCCGTCGCGTACCAGGTCGAAAAGCGCCTCGCCGAGCTGGGCGACGCCGCACCCGCGCACGAGAAGGCACGCGCCGAAATGCTGGTGTCGGATGCCCGGGCGGCGGTCAAGGAGGAGGCAGCCGTGGAGCGGGTGCGGCCCCTGACCTCCGAACTCCAGCAGGTGCTGTCCGGGCTGCTGGCGCATCAGGGCGGCGCCACCACGGGTGGTCCCGACCAGGACACCACCGGGGACGGTGCGACCGGCGGCGGCCCGAGCGGCGGTGGCGGTGACGACGACGTCATCGATGCCGAGTTCGACAAGGACTGAGGAACCGCCATGCCGATCCACCCCAGGGAATCCGACCCGGCCGTGCCGGACCCGGCCGACCCGGCTCCGGAGGGCACCGTACGCCCTCCCCGAGGGGATCTTCCGCGTCCGGGTTCGCCGGCCGGGCCTGGGCCTGACACGGACGACGAACCCGGCCCCGACGCGGCCCGCGGCCCCGCCCCGTCCGAGGACGTGCACCTGGCCGAGCTCAAGGAACTCGAGGACCGCTGGCGGCGCGCGCTCGCCGACCTCGACAACCTTCGCAAGCGCCACGCCAGGGAACTGGAGCGGGAGCGGACGGTCGAGCGGTCCCGCACGGCCGCGGCCTTCCTGCCCGTCGTGGACAACCTCGAACTCGCCCTGACCCATGCGGGATCCGACCCCGGCGCGATCGTGGAGGGCGTCCGGGCCGTCCGTGACCAGGCGGTGAACGTCCTCGAACTGCTCGGCCACCCGCGGCACGCGGAGACCGGCGTGGCCTTCGACCCGGCCCGGCACGAGGTGGTCGGCGTCGTCCAGGACCCCGACGCCCCACCGGGCACGGTCGTCGAGGTGCTCCGCCCGGGCTACGGCGACGGTGAGAGGCAGCTCAGGCCGGCCGCCGTGACCGTCGCGAAGCGGGAGTGAGCGGTCATGGCACAGGACTTCTACGAGGTACTGGGCGTGTCACGGACCGCGAGCCAGGACGAGATCCAGCAGGCCTATCGCAAACTCGCCCGCAAGTACCACCCCGACGTCAACAAGGACCCGGGGGCGGAGGAACGCTTCAAGGACCTCAACGAGGCGTACAGCGTGCTGTCGGACCCCAAGACCCGGGCCCGCTACGACCGCTTCGGCGAGGACTTCCGCCAGATTCCCGAAGACTTCGACGAACGGGTCGCGGCCGGCGCCGGCAGCGGCTTCCGCACGCGGAGGACCGCGGGCGCGGGCGGCCCCCGTGTCCGGTACACCACCGGCTTCGGCGACGACTTCACAGGGGAGGGCATCGACATCGACGACCTGCTCGGCTCGCTCTTCGGAGCGGGCGGCGCCCCCGGCCGTGTACCGGGAGCCGACCAGGAGGCCGAGCTGCCGCTCACCGTCGAGGAGGCCTACCGGGGCGGCCGCCGCAGTGTCACGCTCGCCGGCCCCACCGGACAGCCGCGGCGGTACGAGGTCGACGTACCGCCCGGCGTCACCGACGGGCAGCGCATCCGGCTCGCGGGCGAGGGCGGCCGGGGAAGTGGCGACGCCCCCGCGGGCGATCTGTACCTGCGGGTGCGCATCCAGCCCGACTCCCGGTTCCGGTTGGACGGCCGCGACGTCCACGTCCAGGTCCCCGTCACCCCCTGGGAGGCGGCCCTGGGCGCGACCGTACCGGTGCCCACCCCCGGCGGCGGCACGGCCAAGGTCACGGTGCCCGCGGGCTCCTCCAGCGGCCGGCGGCTGCGACTGCGCGGCGAGGGCATGCCGAACCCGCGCGGCGCGAACGGCGACCTGTACGCCGAACTCCGCGTCATGGTGCCGCCCAAGCTCAGCGACCGGGAGCGCGAGCTGTTCGAGGAGCTCGCCGCCACCACTTCGTACGACCCCAGGAGGACGCGATGAGCGACCGACCCTCATGGGCTGAGACCGGCGGCCGGACCGCCCGGGCCGACGCGGGCGGGCATCCCGTACGGACGAGCGCCGGCTCCACGGCCGTGCGGTACGCGCTCGTCCCCGTGCCCAGGCTCTCCCTGGACACCGTGGCCCGCCGCGCCGGCGTCCATCCCGACCTGGTCCGCCGGTTCGTCGCCCTGGGCCTGGTCGACGCCGAGCGCGACGCCGCGGGGCGCCTGGTGTTCGACTCCGCGGCCCCGGCCGTTGTCGCCCGCGTTCAGCGGCTGCGCTCCGGTCTGTGTCTCAACTACGCATCCATCGGTCTGGTGCTCGATCTGCTGGACCGCATCAGCCTGCTCGAAGCCGCACTGCGCCGCGCCGGTACGAGGAGTGACATACCGCCATGGACATGAACCGTCTCACCCAGAAGTCACAGGAAGCGCTCCAGGAGGCACAGACCGCCGCCGTCCGCATGGGCCAGACCGAGGTCGACGGCGAGCATCTGCTGCTCGCACTCCTCGACCAGGAGGACGGCCTGATCCCCCGGCTGCTGCAACAGGCGGGCAGGCAACCCGAGGAGCTCGGCGCGGCCGTGCGTGAGGAACTTTCCCGCCGCCCCAAGGTGACCGGTCCGGGTGCGGCGCCGGGTCAGGTGTTCGTCACCCAGCGCCTGTCCCGGCTGCTGGACGCGGCCGATCGGGAGGCCAAACGCCTCAAGGACGAGTACGTGTCCGTGGAGCACCTCCTGCTCGCCCTGGCCGAGGAGGGCTCGTCCACCGCCGCCGGACGGCTCCTCAAGGAGCACGGCATCACCCGGGACTCGTTCCTGAGCGCGCTCACCCAGATCCGCGGCAACCAGCGCGTGACCTCGGCCAACCCCGAAGTGGCGTACGAGGCCCTGGAGAAGTACGGCCGCGACCTGGTCGCCGAGGCCAGGGACGGCAAGCTCGACCCGGTCATCGGCCGTGACGCCGAGATCCGCCGCGTCACCCAGATCCTCAGCCGCAAGACCAAGAACAACCCGGTCCTCATCGGCGACCCCGGCGTCGGCAAGACCGCCATCGTCGAGGGCCTCGCCCAGCGCATCGTCCGGGGCGACGTACCCGAAGGACTGCGCGACAAGACCGTGTTCGCACTCGACATGGGCTCCCTGGTGGCCGGAGCCAAGTACCGGGGCGAGTTCGAGGAGCGCCTCAAGGCCGTGCTGTCCGAGGTGAAGGCGGCCCAGGGGCACATCCTGCTCTTCGTCGACGAACTCCACACCGTCGTCGGCGCGGGCGCCGCCGAAGGAGCCATGGACGCGGGCAACATGCTCAAGCCGATGCTCGCCCGCGGTGAACTCCACATGATCGGCGCCACCACCCTCGACGAGTACCGCAAGCACATCGAGAAGGACGCCGCCCTCGAACGCCGCTTCCAGCAGGTCCTGGTCGACGAGCCGAGCGTGGAGGACACCATCTCCATCCTGCGCGGACTGCGCGAACGCCTGGAGATCTTCCACGGCGTGAAGATCCAGGACACCGCAATGGTCTCCGCGGCCACCCTCAGCCACCGCTACATCACCGACCGGTTCCTGCCCGACAAGGCCATCGACCTCGTCGACGAAGCCTGCGCCCGGCTGCGCACCGAGATCGACTCGATGCCCGCCGAACTCGACGAGATCACCCGCCGCGTCACCCGCCTGGAGATCGAGGAGGCCGCCCTCTCCAAGGAGACCGACCCCGCGAGCAAGGCCCGCCTGGAGGAACTGCGCAAGGAACTCGCCGACCTGCGCGGCGAGGCCGACGCCAAACACGCCCAGTGGGAGGCCGAACGGCAGGCGATCCGCCGCGTGCAGGAACTGCGCCAGGAACTGGAACAGGTCCGCCACGAGGCGGAGGAGGCCGAACGCGCCTACGACCTCAACCGCGCCGCCGAACTCCGCTACGGCCGCCTCCAGGACGTGGAACGCCGGCTGAAGGCGGAGGAGGAGCAACTGGCCTCCAAGCAGGGGCAGAACCGGCTGCTGCGCGAGGTCGTCACCGAGGAGGAGATCGCCGAGATCGTCGCCGCCTGGACCGGCGTTCCCGTCGCCCGCCTCCAGGAGGGCGAACGCGAGAAACTGCTGCGCCTCGACGAGATCCTGCGCGAGCGCGTCATCGGCCAGGACGAGCCTGTCAAGCTCGTCGCCGACGCCATCATCCGCGCCCGCTCCGGCATCCGGGATCCGCGCCGCCCCATCGGCTCGTTCATCTTCCTCGGCCCGACCGGCGTCGGGAAGACCGAGCTGGCCAAGACCCTCGCGGCGGCCCTGTTCGACTCCGAGGAGAACATGGTCCGCCTCGACATGAGCGAGTACCAGGAGCGGCACACCGTCAGCCGGCTGATGGGGGCCCCGCCCGGGTACGTCGGCTACGAGGAGGGCGGTCAGCTCACCGAGGCCGTACGCCGCAAGCCGTACTCGGTCGTACTGTTCGACGAGATCGAGAAGGCGCACACCGACGTCTTCAACACCCTGCTGCAGGTCCTCGACGACGGTCGCATCACCGACGCCCAGGGCCGCACCGTCGACTTCCGCAACACCGTGATCATCATGACGTCCAACATCGGCTCCGAGCACCTCCTCGACGGCGCCACCGCCGAGGGTGAGATCAAGCCGGACGCCCGCGCCCTGGTGATGGGCGAGCTGCGCGGGCACTTCCGCCCGGAGTTCCTCAACCGCGTCGACGACATCGTGCTGTTCAAGCCGCTCGGTGAGCGGCAGATCGAGCGGATCGTAGAGCTGCAGTTCGACGAACTGCGCCGCCGCCTCGCCGAGCGCCGCATCACCGTCGAACTCACCGAGACCGCCCGAGAGTTGATCGCCCACCAGGGCTACGACCCGGTGTACGGGGCCCGGCCGCTGCGGCGTTACATCTCCCACGAGGTCGAGACGCTGGTCGGGCGCGCCCTGCTGCGCGGCGACGTACAGGACGGCGCGACGGTCCGCGTCGACGCCGAGCACGGAGAGCTGGTGGTCACCTACGACCAGCCCGAGGACGAGACGGAGGCGAGGGCGGCATGAGTACCGTGCAGGCCACCAACGTCACCTGCCCGCACTGCGGGCGCACCAACCGGGTACCCGTGGCCGCCGAGGGCCACCCCACGTGCGGCAACTGCAAACAGCCGCTGCCGTGGACGGCCGACGCGGGCGACGACGACTTCGCCGAGGTCGTCGAGCAGGCCACCGTGCCCGTCGTCGTCGACCTGTGGGCCACCTGGTGCGGCCCCTGCCGCATGGTGAGCCCCGCGCTGGAGAAGGTCGCCACCGATCTCGCGGGAAAGATCAAGCTGGTCAAGGTCGACGTCGACAAGAACCCACGCCTGGCGCAGCGGTTCGAGGTCCAGGCGGTACCGACACTGCTGGTCCTCGACAAGGGACGGACCATCGCCCGGCAGGCGGGCGCCGCACCTGCCCCGGCCCTGCGGCGGTGGGTGGAGCAGTCGATAGCGGGCCGCGAACCGGCCGGGAAAGGGTGATCAGCCATGACCGTACGAACCGACCCCCACCTCGCGCTCGTCCGGCCGGTCCAGCCACTGACCCCCGAAGGGTGTGAAGAGTGTCTGCTGCTCGGCTCCCCGTGGGTCCACCTCAGGCTCTGCCTGACCTGCGGCCACGTCGGCTGCTGTGATTCCTCGCCGAACCGGCACGCGCGCCGTCACGCCGCCGCCGACGGCCATCCGATCGCGGCGTCGCTGGAGCCCGGCGAGGACTGGCGATGGTGCTTCGTCCACGAGGCGTTCGTGTGATGTCCGGCGACGAGACGCGGCCGAGCGCAGCGCAGGTTCCGGACGAGACGCAGCAGAGCGTCCCCTTCGAGACCGCCGACATCTACGGCGCCTATCCCCGCCTGCCGGAGGACCAGATCGACCGCCTGGCGCAGCGCGGCCGGCGGCGCGAGGTCGACGCCGGCGATGTGCTGATCCGGGAGGGGGAGCGGTGCGAGACGTTCTACGTCGTCCTCAGCGGCTCGGTCGCCGTCGTCGAGGGTCACGGCACGCCCGACGAGCGTCTGCTGCGTGTGCACGGCCCCGGCCGCTTCATCGGCGAACTCGGCCTCCTGAACGGGCAGGTGGCCTTCTACACCGCCACGGTCAGGGACCCCGGTGAGGTCCTCGCCCTGTCCATGGATCAGCTGCGTGACCTGGTGACCCGGGACTCCGTCCTCGGCGATCTGGTGCTGCGCGCCTGCCTGGGCCGCCGTGCCCTGCTCGTCGGGCAGGGCGCCGGTTTCCGCATCGTCGGCTCGCACTATTCGCCCGACACCCGGCGGCTGCGTGAGTTCGCCGCCCGCAACCGGCTGCCGTACCGCTGGATCGATCTGGAGACGGACGAGGAGGCCGAGGCGCTGCTGCGCCGCTTCGGCGTCGGCCCGGAGGAGACACCCCTCGTCGTGTGGCGGGACACCACTCTGCTGCGCAACCCCAGCAACGCGGAACTGGCCCGGCTCATGGGCCTGCCCTCGCTGCCTGCGGGAAACCATCACGGCGATCTCCTGATCATCGGCTCCGGACCCGCCGGTCTCGCCGCCGCGGTGAACGCCGCCTCGGAGGGCCTCGGTACGACCCTGGTCGAGGCGATGGCCACCGGCGGCCAGGCCGGGACGTCGTCCCGCATCGAGAATCTGCTCGGCTTCCCCTCCGGCATCTCCGGCGCCGAACTCACCGACCGCGCCGTGCTCCAGGCCGGCAAGTTCGGCGCCCGGATCAGCGTCCCGGCGGAGGCGGCCCGCCTCGAACCGCGGGACGGCCACTACGCCGTCGGGTTCGCCGACGGCAGCGAGATCACCGCCCGCACCGTCGTCCTCGCCACCGGCGCCCGCTACCGCCGCCTCCACGTGCCCGGCATCGAACGCCTGGAGGGAACGAGCGTCCACTACTCGGCGACCCTCTACGAGGCCCAGCAGTGCCGCACCGACCCGGTCGCCGTCGTCGGGGGCGGCAACTCCGCGGGCCAGGCCGTACTCTTCCTGGCCGGGTACGCAGCGCAGGTGTATCTGCTCGTGCGTGGGCCGAGTCTTGAGGCGCACATGTCCCGCTACCTGATCGATCAGGTCGAGCGCCACCCGCGGGTGCGCGTGCTGCTGCACACCGAGGTGACCGAGGCGCTCGGCGACAAGGTGCTGGAAGCCGTCGACGTGGTCGACCACCGTACGGGCGAACATCGGCAGCTCGCGGTGCGGGCCCTGTTCGTCTTCACCGGCGCCGAGCCCCACACCGAGTGGCTGTCCAATGCGCTCGCCCTCGACGCGCGCGGCTTCGTGCTCACCGGCGCGGAGGCGCAGGACCGCTCCGGTCCCGAAGTCTGGCAGAGCCAGGGCCGCGACTGCCTGATGCTGGAGACCAGCCTGCCCGGCGTCTTCGCCGCCGGCGACGTCCGCAGCGGCTCGGTGAAACGCGTGGCCTCCGCGGTCGGCGAAGGCGCGATGAGCATCCACTTCGTGCACCGCTACCTGGGCCACACGGCCGCGCCCGGCGGCACCGACAGCTCCCCGCACACCCGTCCGAAGGAGTCCGCTTGGCTCGGATGACCCCAGAGAGCGACGAGATCCGAGAGGGAGAGGGAGAGGGAGAAGTAGAAGGAGGTGAGGGGATGACTTCGCCCGTCCGGCACCAACGGGGTGCCGCAGTGCAGGCCAGGCCCGCTGCACTCGGGACCAGCGGGACAGCCGATGAGGAGGGTCCAGCCATGGAGGTGTCCTCTCAGGGCGTCACGGTCGTGGCTCTCCTGGCGGATCCGGACACGCCGACGGAGATCGCGCAGCGCATGGCCCGGACGCTTTCTGCTCGGCTCGCCGACAAGTCGGGCCAGGGGCGACGGTTCGACGTCGAGGTGGTCAGTGAGCCCTTCACCGCCGGGGCGGAAGACCCGCCCACCTTGATGCGCCGGATCATGGACCGTGGGAGTGCGGAGAACTGGGACATCGTGGTGGCCCTCACCGACCTTCCGCTGCACTCACACGGGCGCAGGCTCGCTGTGAATCTGAATCACGAACACGGCTTGGCGCTGCTCTCTCTTCCTTCACTGGGAGGCCTGCGGCTGCAGACGAGGGCCCGGCGGGCCGTCGAAGAAGCCGTGCTCGGCATGGCGGGTCCGCACACCACCGATGCTGAAGGACCTCCACGAAGTCAGCCGCGTCCCGGGCCCTCCGTCAAACGTCTCGCGCCTGTTCAACCGGGCCGAACCGACGACGAGAAGGAGACCGACGATCTTCGGTACGTCGTCGGCGGGCCGCGCGGTTACCTGCGCGTGCTCGCCGGTATGGTCCGCGCCAACCGGCCGTGGCGGTTGGTGCCGGGCTTGTCGAAAGCCCTGGCGGCCGCGCTCGCCACGGGGGCAGTCGCCACCGTGAACTCCACCGTCTGGAGCCTGGCCGCGTCTCTCAGCACGCCACGCCTTGTGATCGCCGCCGTCGGATCTGTCGCGATCATGATCGGCTGGCTGATCATAGACGCGGACCTGTGGCATCGATCAGCAGAGAGCTCGCCGGAGGCGAGGCAGAGGGCGCGGCTCTACAACGCCTCGACGGTCGTGACCGTGGGTATCGGGGTGCTTGTCTGCTACGTGGGTCTGATGCTCATCAACTGGGTGTGGGCGCTGTTCATCCTCAACGACCAAGTGTTCGCTTCCATGACGCAAACCCCGCTCCACGCCGAGGAGTACGTGACGCTGGCCTGGTTCGTCGCTGCGGTCGCCACCGTGGGCGGTGCACTGGGATCAGGCTTGGAGAGCGACGAGGCGATCCGGGCGGCCGCCTACTCCAAGCGCGAACAGGAACGTCGCCGCACACTTCAGAACGCCCAACATGAGTAACGAGCTCGTCAGCCCGGCGACGCGGGCGAGGGCGCACTGCAGAGCGTCCAGCGAGGATGGTCCCAACTGTTGGGGCGTTCATTGGGGCGCTCGGCGGGGCCGGCCGAGTACTGCCGCCGGACGCAGGTTCTCCTCGAGCTTTTCGGCCATGGCCGCGCCGGCCAATGCCCGTCCCAGTCGAGGTGCCTGCTTGAAGAGGTTGTGCCCGGCTGCGAAAAAAATTCTGTCGGCTTCCCAGACCGCTATGCCGTCTTCGCTCCACGGCAGGCTCGTCACCCAGCAGTGCAGGTGCTCGACGGGCTCGGGGTCGAGGCGGGGCAACGCGCGGGAGACGTACGCGCCGGCGCGGTCGCTGAGTGCCGCCAGGGTTTCGGGGTCCACGACGCTGCCGTCCTCCCGCACCTCGACCGTCTGGCTGAGGCCCACCGCATAGCGGCTGTTGCCCGGGTAGGGGGCTGCGTAGACGCCGACCTCCCCGAAGTCGCCGCTGCTGTCCTGCAGACAGGCGACCCGTTCCGGGGGCGCTCCCCTGACCTGGAAGGTGAGGCGGACGTGTGCCGCCGACCGTATGGGGAGCGAGAGCCCCACGTTGCGCGCCAGCCGCGCGGTGCCCACGCCCGCGCACACCACGACGCTGGCGTACTCTTCGCGGCCGACGGTGCTGAGCACCTCCACCGTGCCGCGGCCCGTGGGATGCAGCGAGAGGACCTCGTCGGTGACCACTGAGTCACCCAGTGCGTCGGCCAGGCACTGGACCGCGACACGGGTGCGGATGGCACCGCCGTCCTCATCAAGCATCGCGGGACCGCTGTAGTCCGCGAGCAGCGGCATGCTGGCCTGTAGCTCGGCGCTGTCCACGCTCCGGACCGCTATGCCGCCGGCCTCCTGCAGAATGCGAAGTCTCCCAGGAACGGGATCGCCCAGGGCGACCACTCCGTCCTGGGAGATCAGTTCGGCGCCCAACCGGTCGGCCCACTCGTTCCAGACGGCGCGGCCCTGCCGGGTGAATTCGACCAGGCGGGCGTCGTCGTGCGCGTGACGGAATATGCGGGACTCGCCACCGGATTGTCCGTTGCCCGGAACGCCGCTTTCGTAGACCCGCGCCGTCGTTCCGCGTTCGGCCAGTGCATAGGCGGTGCAGAGTCCGACGATGCCGGCTCCTACCACGGCCACCTCGGGAACCCGGTCCATTCGATCGCCTCACTTCGCGTCCCGGGGACATACCCCCTACGGAGCAGGGGGCAGATCATCTGTCGCCGCCGCGAACTGGTGGGTGGCTGGACCGATGGGCGGCACTGCACTGCCAGGCTCTACGCGATACGGCGGCGGAACCGCCTCTCCTCCAGCGTCACACCGGTCTGAAATATGTCAAGCGGCCACCTCGGACGGCGGCCCTGACCGACCGGCGGAGAGTCGCGGGGCGGACGCCCTGGTCGAGCCTGGGAGGACTCAGATCTGCCTACGAAACGGCATCGGCCGAATCGCAGGCGACCTCATCATTCGGCTGGCCGCCCTCGACTTCCACAACACGGCCTAGCCGAAATCCCAGTCGGGGATATGGCGGTGGCCGGTGGCCGGCGGTCGTCCGGATGGAAATCCCCGCCGGGCATACGGTGCGAGGCAGACCCCGGGCCTGATGAGGCCGCATGCTCCAGTCGGTGCCCGCCTGGTGGGCCTCGACCCCGCCGAAGTGCCCCGGAACACGGCTGAGTTGGCCGCCTGCTTCGAGCGGGTGCGGCCGCGGCTGGCGGTCGGCCCCGAGGCACGGGAGGTCGACGACTTCCTGCGGCGGCCGCCCACCCACCCGTTGCTCGTACCGGCACGTGAGGCACTGTGGCGGCGCGTGGCGAACCTGGCGTACGCCTCCCTGCCGCCGTACGCCCATGAGTTGTACGGCCCACCCGGCCCCGCACCCGACGTGGTCACCCGTCGCCTGCGGCTCACCGGAACCTTTCTGCGCTGTGTTCCCGCACGTCTGCGCCGGCAACGCCCGCCCAAGCACATCCTGCGCGCCATGTCACGGCTCGGCCCCGGCTCCCGCCCCGCACCGTACAAAGTCGGCAGATAGGCCGCCATACTGGACGGGCCAGGGGAGGGCGGGTCCGTTCGGATACGGGGGCGATCGTCGGCGATGGGGGACACCAGGCTGATCCAGGGCCGGTACCGGCTGCTCGATCTGATCGGGCGCGGGGGAATGGGCGAGGTCTGGCGGGCGAGGGACGAGTCACTGGGGCGGCAGGTCGCGGTCAAGTGCCTCAAACCCCTCAACGCCCAGCCCGACCAGTCCTTCACCCGGGTCCTGCGGGAACGCTTCCGGCGCGAGGCGCGCGTCGCGGCGGCCCTCCAGCACCGGGGCGTGACCGTCGTCCACGACTTCGGCGAGTCCGACGGAGTGCTGTTCCTCGTCATGGAGTTGCTGGAGGGCCGCAACCTCAGCCAGCTCCTGGAGGACAACAGGCACCATCCGCTGGCCGTCCCCGCGGTCGTCGAGATCGCCGACCAGGTGGCCTCCGCCCTCGCCTACACCCACCTCCAGGGCATCGTGCACCGCGACCTGAAGCCCGCCAACATCATGCTGCTCACCGACGGCACCGTGAAGATCTGCGACTTCGGCATAGCGCGCCTGGGCCGTGACGTCACCTTCACCTCCCGCCTCACCGGCACCGGCATCGCGATGGGCACCCCGCACTACATGTCGCCCGAGCAGATCGTCGGCGCTCAGGTCGACCGGCGCAGCGACCTCTACTCGTTCGGCTGCGTGCTCTACGAGATCGTCACCGGTGTGCCGCCGTTCGACCTCGACGACGCCTGGGCGGTGCTCATGGGCCACCGCGACACCGCGCCGACACCCCCGCGCAGCCACCGCGACGAGGTGCCCGAGTACCTCGACCGGATCATCCTCGACCTGCTCGCCAAGGAGCCGGAGCAACGCCCCCACGACGCCCGTGAAGTGGGCCGCAGGGTCGACGAGGGGCGGGCGGCGACGGCCCCGGCGCGCGCCGCCCGCGTCCCGGTGGTCGCCCCGTCCCCGGTCGTCCCCGAAGCCGTTCCCGGCGAGGTCCGGCCCCGGACCCGCCCCGGCCGACCGCCGTCGCGCGAACCCCGGCTGCCCTCCTGGACCCGGGGCATGACCACCGGCCACAAGGCCACGGGAACCGGACCGGGCCTACCCCCGCCGGACCCCTCCGCAGGCCTCACCGGGGACTGGATCGCCCGCCCCGCCACCGGCCGCGTCGAACACCCCGCACCGGACGAACGCCCCGCCCCGCCACCGGAGTTGATCACCACCCTGGCCGGCCGGCACAACGCGGGCCTGAGCCTCGGCCGCCTCGGCCGCTGGACGGAGGCCGGCGAGGTGCACCGCGCGGTCGCCGCCGAACGCGAGCACGCCCTCGGCCCCGACCACCCCGACACGCTCTCCAGCCGCTACGAGGTCGGCTTCACCCTCAGCCGCACCGGACGCCCCGCCGACGCGCTGCGCGAGTTCGCCCACGTGGCCCGCGCCCGCGAGCACGTCCTCGGCCCCGAGCACCCCGAGACCCTCGCCGCCCGGCAGGAACTGGCCTATGTGCTGGGCCAGTTGGGCCGCCACCTGGAAGCACACCAGGCCTACACCTCGGTCCTCGCAGTCCGCGAGCGCCTGGTCGGACCCGACCACCCGGACACCCTGCGCTGCCGCCACAACCTGGCCTTCAACCTCAGCAGGCTCGGCCGCCTGGAGGACTCGTACCGCATGGCGGACGAGGTGGCCGCCGTCCGCGCCCGGGTGCTCGGCGCCAACCACCCCGACACCCTCGTCACCCGGTACGAGGTCGCCTACGCCCTCGGCCAGTTGGGCCGCTGGCCCGAGGCGCTGCGGACCTACCAGGAGGTCGCCGACTCCCGAGCCCAGGCCCTCGGCCCCGACCACCCCGACACGCTCGCCGCCCGCCACGAGGTCGGCATCAGCCTCGGCAGGCTCGGCCGCAGCGCCGACGCGCTCGGCCTCTACCGCGCCCTCGTCGACGACCGCACCCGCGTCCACGGCCCCGCCCACACCGAGACGCTCCGTGCCCGCCACGGCCTCGGCGTCAACCTCGGCCGCCTCGGCCGCTGGGAGGAGGCCCTCGCCGAGTCCCGTGACGTGTGCGCCCTGCGCGAGCGTGTCCTCGGCCCGGACCACCCCGACACCCTCGTCAGCCGCCGTGAGGTCGCCGTCGGCCTCGGCTGGCTCGGCCGCTGGGGCGACGCCCTCACCGAGTACCGGCGGGTCGCCGACGCCCGCGAGCGTGTCCTCGGCCCCGACCACCCCGACGCCCTCGCCAGCCGCAACGACGAGGCGCACTGCCTGGAGCAGCTCGGTCGCGGCCAGGAGGCGGTCGAGCTGTACCGACGTGTGGCGGAGTTACGCCGGCGGCGGCCGACCGGCCACCCCTGAGCCCCGGCCACCGCTGAGCCCCGGCCACCGCTGAGCCCCGGGCCCCCGCCGCCCGCTGTTGATCCGCCTGACCCGTTCCCCTGGCCGACCCCGATCGGCGCGTGTTACCAAGAGCCATGCCTGCCACCCCCGCACCCTCAGCACGCCCCGTACGCCCGAGCGGGCCCCGGTCGCACGACTCCTACGACGCCGTGATCGTCGGAGGCGGTCACAACGGTCTGGTCGCCGCCGCGTACCTCGCGCGCGCGGGCCGGTCCGTCCTCGTGCTGGAGCGGCTGGACCACACGGGCGGAGCCGCCGTCTCCACACGCCCCTTCGCCGGCGTCGACGCCCGGCTGTCGCGCTACTCCTACCTGGTCAGCCTGCTGCCCCGGAAGATCGTGCGGGACCTGGACCTCGACTTCCGGGTCCGCGGCCGCACGATCTCCTCGTACACCCCCGTCGAACGCGACGGCCGCCCCACCGGACTGCTTGTCGGCGGCGGCGAGCACCGCACCCGCGAGGCGTTCGGCCGACTGACCGGTTCGGGCCGCGAGTACGAGGCCTGGCAGCGGTTCTACGGGATGACGGGCCGAGTCGCCGAACGGGTGTTCCCCACGCTCACCGAGCCCCTCCCCACCCGGGACGAACTGCGCCGACGCGTCGACGACGCCGAGGCGTGGCGGATGCTCTTCGAGGAGCCGATCGGCGCCGCCGTCGAGTCGACGTTCACGGACGACCTCGTACGCGGTGTCGTCCTCACCGACGCGCTCATCGGCACCTTCGCGGACGCCCACGACCCCTCGCTGCGCCAGAACCGCTGCTTCCTCTACCACGTGATCGGCGGCGGCACGGGCGCCTGGGACGTGCCCGTCGGCGGCATGGGCGCCCTCACGGACGCGCTGGCCAGGGCCGCGCGCGACGCCGGTGCCGTGATCGCCACGGGCCACGAGGCCCGGCACATCGCCACGGACGGCCGGTCCGCCGAGATCACCTACCGGACCGCCGACTCGGAGGGCACGGTCGCCGCCCGGCACGTCCTGGTGAACGCCTCGCCGCGGGAGCTGGCCGCCCTGACCGGCGACGAACCGCCCGCTCCGGCCGAGGGCGCCCAGCTCAAGGTGAACATGCTGCTCAAGCGGCTCCCCAGGCTCCGGGACGAGTCCGTCGATCCGCACGAGGCCTTCGCCGGGACCTTCCACATCGCCGAGGGGTACGGCCAACTGGCGGCCGCCCACGCCCAGGCCGCCTCCGGCGCACTGCCCGAGGCCCCGCCCTCCGAGATCTACTGCCACTCCCTCACCGATCCGACCATCCTCGGCCCGGACCTCGTCGAGCAGGGCTACCACACGCTCACCCTGTTCGGCCTGCACACACCCGCGCGGCTGTTCGAGGCCGACAACGACGGCGTACGCGAGGAACTCCTCAAGTCGACCCTCGCCCAGCTGGACGCCCATCTTGCCGAGCCCCTCGCGGACTGCCTGGCCACGGACGCCGACGGACGCCCCTGCATCGAGGCGAGGACCCCTCTCGACCTGGAACGCGACCTGGGCCTCCCGGGCGGCAACATCTTCCACGGCGACCTCGCCTGGCCCTACGCCCAGGAGGGCATCGGCCGCTGGGGTGTGGAGACCCGCCACGCCAACGTCCTGCTGTGCGGCGCGGGCGCGGTACGCGGCGGCGGCGTGAGCGGCGTCCCCGGTCACAACGCGGCGATGGCCGTCCTGGAGGAGTGAGACAGGGGCACCTCCGACCACCCGGACCATTGTCCGGTCGCCAGACCCCCCTGCCAAACAATGCGCCGTGCGCTGAAATCGACGCCAGGAGCGGCGACGGGGGGCCGTTCACGGGGGAAGGGCCCTGCTGATTGCCCGCGATCAGCAGGGCCACACTCCGTCAGGGCCAGACTCAGTCAGGGTCCCGCCCCGTAAGGGGCGCGGGGAACTGCGCGACAAGCCCCCACCCACCCGCACCCGCCCCCCCCAACCTCCCGAGGCGCCCCGTAGGCGCCCAGTCCCGCGCACCCTCCCGCCCAGCCAAATCTGACGAGGCATCAGAAAACCCCTTCCCTCGTCCGGAGGACTACGGCATCCTGCGCACCATGCAGACGGAGCTGAGCAACACCCTCGGAGTCCAGTACGCCGTCTTCGGCTTCACCCCGTTCCCCGCGGTCGCGGCCGCCATCAGCCGGGCCGGCGGCTTCGGGGTGCTCGGCGCGGTTCGCTACACGGCCCCCGACGACCTCAAACGCGACCTCGACTGGATCGAGGCCCATGTCGACGGCATGCCGTACGGCCTGGACGTCGTGATGCCGGCCAAGAAGGTCGAGGGCGTGACGGAGGCCGACATCGAGGCGATGATCCCCGAGTCGCACCGGCAGTTCGTCAAGGACACCCTCGCCCAGTACGGCGTCCCCGAACTCGCCGAGGGGGAGGCCTCCGGCTGGCGCATCACCGGCTGGATGGAACAGGTCGCCCGCAGCCAGCTCGACGTCGCCTTCGACTACCCGATCAAGCTGCTCGCCAACGCCCTCGGCTCCCCGCCCGCCGATGTCGTCGACCGCGCCCATGAGCGGGGGGTCCTCGTCGCCGCGCTCGCCGGCAGCGCCCGCCACGCCCGCAAGCACGCGGACGCCGGTATCGACATCGTCGTGGCCCAGGGCTACGAGGCCGGCGGCCACACCGGCGAGATCGCCTCCATGGTGCTGACCCCCGAAGTCGTCGACGCCGTCGCCCCGTTGCCGGTGCTGGCCGCCGGGGGCATCGGCAGCGGACAACAGGTGGCCGCCGCCCTCGCGCTGGGCGCCGAGGGCGTCTGGCTCGGCTCGCTCTGGCTGACCACGACCGAGGCCGAACTGCCCTCGCCCCGGCTGATCGAGAAGCTGCTCGCCGCCGGTTCCGGCGACACCGTCCGCTCCCGTGCCCTCACCGGGAAACCCGCCCGCCAGCTGCGTACCGAATGGACCGACGCCTGGGACGACCCCACCGGGCCGGGCACCCTCCCCATGCCCCTGCAGGGCCTGCTCGTCGCCGAGGCGGTGTCCCGCATCCAGAAGTACGAGGTGGAGCCGCTGCTCGGCACCCCGGTCGGGCAGATCGTCGGCCGGATGAACAGCCAACGCAGCGTCCAGGCCGTTTTCGACGACCTCACCCGGGGCTTCGAGAAGGCCGTGGACCGCGTCAACCGGATCGCCGGAAGGAGCGAGGGACAGTGAGTCAAGCCTCCCCAGGCCCAGCCTCCCAGGGCCAAGCCTCCCCAGGGCAAGCCCTCCGAAGCCAGCCTCCCCAGGGCTTCTGGGCCCAGGCCACCGCGGACCCCGACCGTACGGTGCTCGTCGCGCCCGACGGGGAGGAGTGGACCGCCGGACGGCTGCACGCCGAGACCAACCGGCTGGTCCACGGACTGCGCGCGGCCGGCCTCGAACGCGGCGACGCCTTCGCGGTCGTCCTGCCCAACGGCGTCGAGTTCCTCGTCGCCTACCTGGCCGCCACCCAGGCCGGCTTCTACCTCGTGCCCGTCAACCACCACCTCGTGGGCCCCGAGATAGCGTGGATCGTCTCCGACTCCGGCGCCAAGGTGCTCATCGCGCACGAGCGGTTCGCCGACGCCGCCCGGAACGCCGCCGACGAGGCGAAGCTCCCCGAGAACCGGCGCTATGCGGTCGGCACGGTCGAGGGCTTCCGGCCGTACGCCGAACTCCCGGACGGACAGCCTGAGTCGGCGCCCTCGGAACGCACCCTCGGCTGGGTCATGAACTACACCTCGGGCACCACCGGCCGCCCCCGGGGCATCCGCCGTCCGTTGCCCGGCAAACTCCCCGAGGAGTCCTACCTCGGCGGCTTCCTCGGCATCTTCGGCATCCGGCCGTTCGACGACAACGTCCACCTGGTCTGCTCGCCGCTCTACCACACGGCCGTCCTGCAGTTCGCCGGCGCGTCCCTGCACATCGGACACCGTCTGGTGCTGATGGACAAGTGGACGCCCGAGGGGATGCTCCGCGCCATCGACGCCCACCGCTGCACGCACACCCACATGGTGCCGACCCAGTTCCACCGGCTCCTCGCGCTCCCGGAGGAGGTGCGCTCCCGCTACGACGTGTCGTCGATGCGGCACGCCATCCACGGGGCCGCGCCCTGCCCGGACCATGTGAAGCGGGCCATGATCGAGTGGTGGGGCGAGTGCGTCGAGGAGTACTACGCGGCCAGCGAGGGCGGCGGCGCCTTCGCCACCGCCGAGGACTGGCTGAAGAAGCCCGGCACGGTCGGCAAGGCCTGGCCCATCAGCGAGCTCGCGGTCTTCGACGACGACGGCAACCGGCTGCCGCCCGGTGAACTCGGCACCGTCTACATGAAGATGAGCACCGGCGGTTTCTCGTACCACAAGGACGAGGGCAAGACGCGGAAGAACCGCATCGGGGACTTCTTCACCGTCGGCGACCTCGGTGTTCTCGACGAGGACGGCTATCTCTTCCTCCGGGACCGCAAGATCGACCTGATCATCTCCGGCGGCGTCAACATCTACCCCGCCGAGATCGAGGCCGCCCTGCTCACCCATCCCGCCGTCGCCGACGCCGCCGCCTTCGGCATCCCGCACGACGACTGGGGCGAGGAGGTCAAGGCCGTGGTCGAACCGGCCCCCGGGTTCACACCGGGGCCGGTCCTGGCCGAGGAGATCCTGGCCCACTGCGCCCGCCGACTGGCCGGGTACAAGCGCCCGAGGAGCGTCGACTTCACCGAGGCGATGCCCCGCGACCCCAACGGCAAGCTCTACAAACGGCGGTTGCGGGAGCCGTACTGGGAGGGCCGGGAGAAAGCCGTCTGAGACCCCGGACGGCATCGGCGCCGGTATCGGCTGCGATGTCGGGGCACTGGCGCAGTGGCACCGTCTTCGGCATCGGCATCGGCATCGGAACCGGCACGGCGTCGCGGCACCGCCACGGGTGTCGGCATCGGCATCGACGTCGCGTCACGGTTTGCGCGCGACCCCGCCCAGTGCGATGACTTCGCCGTGGACCGGGGTCGCGGGGCCGGGGCGCCAGTCGTTCAGCGGGACGACACCCGGTGCCAGCAGCTCCAATCCGTCGAAGAAACCGGCCAGTTCGGCCGGGCTGCGCAGGAAGTAGGGGACCGCGCCACTCTCGTTGTAGCGGCGAGTGGCCTCGGCGTTCGCCTCGTGCGTGTCCACGCTGTCGTTGAACGCGAACCAACTCCCGGGCGGCAGCGCGCCCATCAGGGCGTCCACGATGGCGCGAGCCTCGGCGTAGTCGGCGATGTGGCCGCTGACCTGCATCATCGTCAGCCCGACCGGCCGGGAGAGATCGAGAGTCTTCGCGGCTTCCCGCAACACGGTCTCGGGGTCGTGCAGATCGGAGTCGACATAGTCGGTCGCCCCTTCGGGCGTGCTGGTGAGGAGCGCCCGCGCGTGCGTCAGGACGAGTGGGTCGTTGTCCACGTAGACGATCCGCGCGTCCGGGGCGGTCCGCTGCGCGATCTCGTGTGTGTTGTCCGCCGTCGGCAGCCCCGTGCCGATGTCCAGGAACTGACGTATCCCCGCCTCACCGGCCAGGAAGGCGACCGCCCGGCCGAGGAACGCCCGGGAGTCGCGGGCGAGATCGGTGATGCCGGGGAACACCGCGCGGAAGGCGTCGCCCGCCGCGTGGTCGACCGGGTAGTTGTCCTTGCCGCCCAGCCAGTAGTTCCAGATCCGGGCCGAATGCGGCACCGACGTGTCGATCATGGTCGTCGAGTCCGTCTCCGGACGTAACGAGTCCTGCGCCACCGAGGGGCCTCCTCAAGAGGAAGGGTGATATGCCAATGGCATGGTGCTGTCACAAGAATGGTGCCGCCCCGAGCGGGGCGGCACCACACCCCCTCGCTCATTGGCTCACACGCACCACCTTCAGCTTCGGCGAGGAGAGGATGTCCTTCTCGCAGAACCGGGAGGTCACCCGCTTCTCCACCGAGAACAGCCGCGTCTGGTCAGGGAAGCGGGGTGAATTCGGGTTGGACGACTGCGAGTACGTCAGCAGCGTGCGGGCCACCGGGCAGCAGTCGCCGTCCCAGCCGACCGCCTGGATGTGGCCGGAACCCGACGAGACCTCCGCGTAGCCGCCCTCGGCTGACCGCCACGCCGACTCGATCTTGTTCCACACGCCCAGAGACTCCGTGCCGCCGGACACCGGGACGCGCGATCCGTTCCGTACGGCGAACTGGTGGTCGCCGAGCTTCGCGTCCAACGCGCCGCCCGCCGCCCGCAGTTCCGCCAACGTCTCCGCCAGGGCCGTCTCGAAGCCGGGCGCGTCGGTGTTGAGGGTGTTCGGGGTGTTGACCGCGTCCGCCGCCGAGAACGGCACCTTCCACAGCTGCGGGCGCGGCACCGTGGCGTCGCGTTCAGCCGCCTCCAGAAGCGGTCGAAGAGCAACGCGCCCCGGCTGTCGCTGTCGACGGTCCGGTCCCAATTCCGCAGCACCCGGCACGCCTCCGCGTACGGCGCGTCCTTCAGCGTCGGCATCCTCGCGGGCCCGAAGACACCCGGCTGAACGGCGTCGGCGTCGCTGCCGAGCGCGCAGTCCGAGCGCGAGCCGTACAGGATCGCCACGCCCGCCGAGGGATAGGTGGCCCTGCCCAGCGGTGTCGAGCAGCGGGCCGCCAGGTCGTCGGTGATCCGGGGGAGGGGCTGCGACTGGGCGAAGAGGACGTGCCCCGGTGCCCGACCCGGCCGACGTCGATCCGGAGCCCGCGACCGCGCCCGCCGGGCCTGCGCGTACCAGGGAGACCGCCCCGGACGGCTACCGCCGCGCGCTCGCCGCGCACCAGGGTCCCGACATTCGCGACTGAACACCCACCCATGTTCGCCGGCATGAAGGCGTCCAAGGAGTCGACCCAGATTCGAGCCGCCCCGCGACCCATAGGCCGACGAACGCCTCCGGTATCCCGGAAGTCATGACCAAAAATCCCTCCCCATTCGCATCGGCCAGCGGAATTCCCGAGTGCGAAACGCCCCACGGGCCTACCGTAAATGACCGGTGAATACCTCATAAATCACCCCCTTGCAAATTACACCGACTGCTGAGTAACATCCCGTCCCGGCTGCTGAACGCATTCCGGCTCAGTGAAACATTGCTGCCATGTTAACAGCGGAAGTCACACAATGACGCCCGTCCGGACAATCGACTGCTCTTTACGCTCACGCCACCCCACATCGTTTACGAGCGACAGGCAGACACGTGAAATTCATCGATATGCACGACCTTGATGTCCTGCCAGGACTGCTCACCGTCTGGCGACCCGCGCCCGCAGGACCCCACTCGACCCCCTGGATACCGGATCCACGACCGGCGTCGTACCTCCAGGAGGCGCACATCAGGGAAGCACGCATCACCGGCCCCGGCCCGCGCCCACCCTCCTGGCTGGCGACCGTCTTCGAACTGCCCGGAGAACTGAACGCCGGCGCCCTGGAGCGGGCACTGCTCGGCTGGATCGACCGGCACGAATCGCTGCGCAGCCGACTGCTCCCCCACGGCGGGCCCGGTGCCGGGCCCATGGGCGGTCGGGTGAGCCGGGCGACGCTGCGGGCGGGGACGGTTGCCATGCTGCGTACCGTCGTCGGTGACTTTCCGAGCGGCGACGAACTCTCGCACCGTATCGAGGCATTGTTCGACCAGGAGACGGATCCGCTCACCTGGCCGTCGTTCGTCTTCGCCACCGTCGGACACACCGACACCGAATCCACCACGCTCTATGTGGGCTTCGACCACTCCAACGTGGACGGCTACTCCATCTTTCTCATCGCACACGAGATCCGTGAGCTGTACGCGGCAGCGTTGCGGGGCAGGCCTGCGGAACTGGCCGAGGTGGGGAGCTTTCTCGACTTCGCCGGGAGCGAGCGGGCGGGCGCGGCGCTGGTGCACAGCGAGCATGAGGCGGTCGCCGGGTGGCGCGACTTCGTCGCGACGAACGGCGGGGAGTTGCCGGGCTTCCCAGCTCCGCCGGGCACACCGGCGAGCGGTACCAGGGCCGTCGGCGACGTCACCGGTCAGGGCCTGGGCCATGGACACGCCGGGGCCCAGGCGCAGGCCGGCGGCTGCGAGTGGCTCCTCGACGCGCAGGGGGCACAGGCCTTCCAGGACGCCTGCGTCAGGGAGGGCGGGAACTTCTTCTCCGGGGCGCTCGCGTGCCTGGCGATCGTGGCGCACGAGAACACGGGGCAGCAGCAGTTCCGTGCGATCGCACCCTTCCACACCCGGACCGATCCGCAGTGGGCCCAGTCGGTCGGCTGGTACGTCGGACTGGCGCCGGTCGGATTCGCGGTGCGCGGCACCGACGCCTTCCGTGAAGTGATGGCGGAAGCCGGCCTGGCGTTGAAACGCGCGAAACCCCTGGCGGCCGTGCCGCTTCCCCGCATCACCGAATTACTCGGGATGCCACTCGAACCACGGTTCATGGTCTCGTACATGGATATACGCAGAACTCCGGGCGCGGAACAGTGGGGCGAATGGCGGGCGTTCGCGCTGCGTAGCCGCAGGATACATCCCCACGAAGTTTTCCTCTGGATCATGCGCTCACGCCACGGCGTCTACCTGAGTTTCCGGTACCCAGATATCGAGGGCATCAGAACCGCCGTTCCACGCTATATCGAACAGGCCGGATGGCTCATGGAACAGATCGCCAACGAAGGCAGTGAAGACTGTCGAGGAAAGGAATCCGCAACATGCTGATGACACCGATTCTCGAATACACTCCGGAACCCGGTGAACTGGTCGAATTCAGGGTACCCGCTGCGGTACTGGCGCTCACCGCCACGGCGCCCGAGCACCCGGCACCGCCGTCCTATGTACAGGAGAACCACATCTGGCGGCGGCTGGCCAACCAGATCGCGGGCAAACGGCACTCGGGGTGGCTGGGCATCGTGTTCGACGTGCCCGGCAGACTCGACACCAAGGCGATGGCGATGGCGCTGGACAAGTGGGTACGTCGCCATCCCACGCTGCTGACCTGGTTCGACGTGGAAACGGTCGCAACGGGTGCGGATACCCTTCCACGCCTGCGGCGCCATGCGCTCAACCCGGAGACGGAAACGTTGTCATCCCTGTTGGAGCCGGTCACCCTCGGCTCTTACGGCTCGGGGTCCGCCGTCCGCGACCACCTGGTGAAGCTGTTCGACAACGGCACGGACCCACTGCGCTGGCCGCCGTTCGTCGCCGGCGCCGTCGTACGTGACGACGGGACCGCGTCCACGGTGTTCTTCGCCGTCGACCACACCCACTCCGACGGGTTCTCGGTCGTGCTGGTATTCGATGAACTGCGCACGCTGTACGAGGCCGAAGTGAGCGGAATCAAGGCGGAGTTGCCCGCCGTCGGCAGCTATGTCGACTACTGTGCCCTCGACCGCGAACGGTCCGCGGCGATCACCGTGGACTCGCCCGAGGTACGCCGCTGGCTGGAGTTCTACCTGGCCGGGCCGCCGCCCACGTTCCCGCTGGACATCGGAGTGGAGCCGGGGAAGACGTACCCCAGCATCCCGATCGAGATGGATCTGCTGGATACGGCGGAGGCCGAGGCGTTCTCCAAGGCGTGCAAGGCGCAAGGGGCCGGTTTCTCGGCCGGGCTGCTGGCGGCCCTGGCCCTCAGCGGATACGAACTCGGCGGCCATGAGTCCTACCGGGGGCTGACCGTCGTCCATACCCGGGACGAAGCACGCTGGCAGTACACCCAGGGCTGGTTCATCAATCTGGCGCCGGTCGAGTTCCCGGTCGGCGGGAGCCCGTTCAGCCAGGTCGTGCGCGATGCGCAGCGGGCCTTCGACGGAGCGCGGGAGCTGGCGCGGGTGTCGCCTCTGCGGGTGGCGGAACTGATGCCGGGGCTGTCCGCCACCGTGCAGTCGGACGCCGCGGCCGTGCCGCCCATGACCTCGTACATCGACGTGCGGCACGCGCCCGGGTCGAAGGACTGGGCAGCGGCCAACTGCAACGCGCTGGTGGGGCCCGGGGACAGCAGGGAGGTACCGATCTGGGTGAACCGGCTGCGAGGTCGCACCTATCTGAAGACGAGGTATCCGGACACCGAGGCCGCCCGGGGCAATGTGCCGCGGTTCTTCGGACATCTGCGGGACGTGCTGCGCGAGATCGCGCGCACTGGTGAATACGGCACGGGCAGGGCCTGATTCACCGTGCACGTGACCACGATCGACCGTTTCGTCCCCGCGCCCGGCCGGGTCGTGGAGTTCGCGACGTCCGCCGCGACCCTGGCCGTTGCGGACGTCGCTCCCGCCTCCCCAGTACCGCCGTCCTTCAACCAGCGGTTCCACCTGGCGGGGGCCCCGGGCCACTGGCTGGCGTGCGCCTTCGACATCAGCGGGCCAGTCGACACGGAGGCCCTGCGCACGGCCTTCGAGACCTTCGCGGGCCGGCACGAGACGCTGCGCAGTGGATTCCGTTCGGCCGGGCCCGCGGGACCCGAGCGGTTCGTACTGCCCGCCGAGAAGCTTGAGTTGGTGATGGTACGCGACGGTGAGACGTACGCGACCGGCGAGGAGCTGCGTACATGGCTCAGAAACCGTCTGGCGGCCAACTGCCGCCCGATGTCCTGGCCCTCCTACGTCTTCGCGGCGATCCTGCGCCCCGACGGTGGCACCGTCGTCTGCGGCTTCGACCACTGCGACGCCGACGGTTACTCGCTGGCGGTGGCGGTGCACGAACTGCACGAGCTCTACACCGGCCGCCCGGCGTCGTCTCTTCCGCCCACGGGCAGCTTCGTGGACTACTGCGCCCTCGAACAGGAGCAGTCTTCAAGCTCTCTTTCGGACTTCGCCGACCCTCTCGTCCAGTCCTGGTCGTCCTTCTTCGCCGACTGCGACGGCACCACCCCGTCGTTCCCGCTCCCGCTGGGCATGGCACCCGGCGAACGGGCCCCGCAGGGCACCGATGTCCGCCGGCTCCTGGACTCCGACGCCACCGACGAGTTCGAACGCCGCTGCCGAGCGGCCGGAGGCAGCGTCTTCACCGGCCTGCTCACCGCCCTCGGCCTGGCCGCACACCGGCTCGGCGCGGACAAGGTGATCAGGCTGCTCGTCCCGCTCCACACGCGCCATGAGGAGCGGTGGCAGCATGCGATGGGCTGGTTCACCACCGTCGCCCCGCTCACTCTCGACGTCAGCGACGCGACCGACCCCGCCGAAGGGTCATCGCGGACCCGGGCCGCGTTCCGCAAGGCTCGCGCCCTGGCCGAACTACCGGTCGCGCAGGTCCTCCCGGCCCTTGGCGACAGCTTCCGGCGCACCCGGACCGACGTCTTCATGGCCTCCTACATCGACTACCGCCGCTTCTCCGGCTCCGCCACCCACCTCGCCCGCCGGGCCCACCACATCAGCAGCGTGACGGTGGCCGACGACGCACAGTTCTGGTTCTCCCGCACCCATGAGGGCCTCTTCCTGCGCTCCCGCTACCCCGCGACGACGGCGGCGGAACCGATCGTCCTGTCCTTCGCCGACGCGGTGGGGGTACTGCTGGGGAGGCGCTCCACTCCGTCGCGCGGCCCACGTAGTGAACCGACTGCCGGAAGGTGATCTCGAACCCTTCACGCCCTCTGTGCGACATCCCGTGAGTTCCTCTGAGCCCCGCTGAGTGCCTGCCCCGGTGGCCAGGGTGTTCTGTCTCCTTGGGGTGTTCTTGGAGCTGGTGACGTAACTTCAGGATTCTTGAAGCGCTCTCACTTCGTCCGATCGAGCTGTGATCGGCGTGAAGGCGAGGAGGCTCGGGTTGCTGCTGGCAGCCGTACGCGATCTGCGCGAGTTCCGCGATCCGGTCTCGGCGGAGGAACTGGAGCAGTTCGAGACCGACGTGCTCGCCGGGTTCGTCCTCTCGCGAGCCTCGGCAGGGCTGGCGGACGGCACCATCCGCGGGGACGTCGGGCACCTGGACCAGATGCGGGCCTGGTTCGGCCAGCAGCTGTGGGATATGGAGCCGGCCGATGCCGACGGGTACTTCGGGAAGGTGCTGCGGGGCTCGCCGAGCGGCACCCGGCTGGCCCGCGCGCAGGCGCTGACCACGTACTTCCTGTTCCTGGAGCTGCGGCACAAGGTCGAGATCCACCGCATGACCGGTCGGGTCGTCGAGTGCCCGATCGACGAGAGGAACCGCCCGCGGGGATCCAAGGACGCCGTTCCTGCGGATCCCGCCGACCGCGCCGGAGATCAAGACACTGTTCACCGGCTGGGGCGGCGAGCTGGCAACCTACCGCAAGTTCGCCCCCCCCACCGCGCGGAACTACACCGCATCGAAGCTGATGCCGCAGGTCGGACTCAGGGTGAGCGGGGCATGCAAACTCGACCTTGTTCTTCGCGAACCTCCAGCGGCCCAAGAACGGAGGGCCCCGGGTCGGCAAGGCCGGGCGGCGCGTGCTGGAGCCGCCACCGGTTCCCGAACCACACCGCGTGATCACCACGACGCAACTGACGCTGTTCACTGCCACTCGGGACTTCCGCCGGTTCGACCGGGAACTCCATGCCGACCTGGCCAACCCCTGGCTGGTCCGGGCCCGGCATGCCGCTCGGGCGCTGGGAGAGTCCCGCGGCTGGAGCCGCTGGATCGCCAGCGACGTGAACCGAGCCCTGGTCATCGTGCTGTCCGGCTTCCGCGACGGCGAGTCGATCCGGTACTCCGAACTCTTCCCGGCCCTGCGAGTCCGGGGGCTTCCGGTCGTGCGGACTGCCGAAGTCCTCGACCGTCTCGGCCTGTTCGCCGATGACCGGGCCCCTGCCGTCGACCGGTGGCGGGAACGGAAACTCGATGGGATCCCCACGGGCATTCATCGCGCCGTCGAAGCCTGGGTTCGCACTCTCCTCGACGGCGGCCCCCGGTCTGAGCCTCGCTCCCGGCATACGGCACGGGCCTGCCTGGGGGGAAGTCCAGCCGGTGCTGCTGGAGTGGTCCAGCCGCTACGACCACCTGCGAGAGGTCCCCCGGGAGGACATCATCGCGGTCCGGGACGCCGCTACCGGCAAGCAGCGCGAGAGGCGGATCGTCGCCCTGCGGTCACTGTTCCGGCACGCGAAGAAGAACAGTCAGATCTTCCGCAATCCCATGATCCGCATCCGTGTCCCTCGGCAGACCGGCGGCGTCCTCCAAGCCCTCGTCCAGGCGGACATCGACGAGGCCATCGCCGCAGCGAGCCCCCGGACGTCCGGCTCATCGTCGCCCTGGCCGCCGTTCACGCGGCACGGCCGAAGATGATCCGCCCCATGCAGTTGGACGACGTCGACCTGGGCAACCGGCGCATCACCGTCGGCGGCCACATCCGCCCGCTCGACGACCTCACCCGCCGTGCTGTCCTGGACTGGCTCGGCCACCGACACAGCCGCTGGCCGAACACGGCCAACCCCCACCTGCTGATCACCCAGAAGACCGCCGTCGAACTCGGCCCGGCCGGCAAGCTCTGGACCACCCGGGCCCCCCGCAACCTCACCGCCCCCTGGAACGGCTCCGCGTTGACCGCCAGCTCGAAGAGGCCCTCACCCACGGCGCCGACCCCCTCCACCTCGCACTCGTCTTCGGCATCGACGAGAAGACCGCCATCCGCTACGCGGACTCAGCACGAGCGCTTTTGGGCGAAGAAGCCGAGCAGGCTTCGCAGTGAAACCCGCTCGACCTGCTTAACCCCATGACGAGATCATGGCCCCATGCCGTCGACCGAATCAGCCGCCCGCGAGCTTCAGGACCGCGCCGTTCTCTGGAGCATGGGCGAGATCCGCGCAACCGACGTCGTCACCGCTGCCTGTGATGCACTCGTTGCCGGCCTCGACAGTCCTGCCCTACGGATCCTGGCCGCGTGCACGCGCGCGGAGGCGGACTACGACGTCCCCGACCTCCTTCCCCCGGCACTCGACGAACTGGGCCTCACCTTCCACCCAGCGGGCAGCGTTGCTGGACAGGAAGCCGCGGCGCGAGCACTTGCCGCCCGGATGCTGGCCGGCGAACTGACGCCACGCGAGCTGGCCTTCAGGATCCATCAGCGCTTCGGGCACGAGCTGCCTCTGGCCGAGCAACTCGCCAACCTGGACGACGACTACGACGTCCTCGAATACGGCGACAGAACACAGGCGCAGGTCGACGCTGATGTCACGACCGAAGCTCTTCGACTCACGCAGCACCCTCGTGTTCCGACCGAACCCACGGGTCTACCGACCTGAAGCAGACCGGTGCGCCCGTGGGTTCAGGCTGAAGGACCTTCGGTTTCCTTGAACCCACGGGGATCAAGGCCCCGGTGTCCCATCTCTGACCCACGGTGCGAAGTAGCGGCCTCAACCTCCTGATCCGAGGGTCTGCCTGCCAGACGGTGGCGGCTATGGGTCAGGGAGGCCACCTATGCCTGGACGTTCGGTCTCATCGGTGCGGATCCGCGGGCCTCGATGATGCACGCGCCGGCGATGCCCAGGCCGGCCACCGCCATGACGACACCGAACACGACGTCCGGGCCGGGGTCTTGGCCGAAGACGTTGATCAGTGCGCGTGCGGTGATGGCGACCTGGCCCAGCGCGACGGCCCCCAGCCATCCCGCGCGCACTGCCCGCGGGATACGTGCGCGAGTCTTCTCCAGCGCGAGGAGGACGGCGGCCCCTAGGAGGGCGGCCACGATGGCGAGCAGGGTCGCGGCATACAGGGCCGTCTCGCGTGCCGAGGTGTCGGTGTGGTCGAGTTCTGCCGTCTCCGGAAGGAGGGTCGTGGTCAGGACGGTGAAGAGACCGATGTAGGCCACCTGCAGGAGCAGAAGGACGGGTGCCACGCGCTGGCTGAGTACCGAGGTCACTTGTTGCTCCTGACGAGGCCGACGCTCTTGATGATCCACAGGCTGCCACTCCTCTGAGCGTTGGTGCATGCCTTCTTGCTGTCGGTGTGCCGGCACCGGTCTTGCCGTCATTCACGCGTCCGGGGGCACGGCCGATGGAGCACTTGCGCAGGTCCATCGTCATGTCGGCCCCGGCGGTCTTGGACTCGTGCCGTGCCGACGCCCGTTTCTGCCCGTACCCACACACGTAGACGCGGCCGCCCGGGGCGAACTACCTGCCGCATTGCCACTGACCCACGTGATCGGCACCCTCGAAAGCTGTTTCAGCGGGCACGTGTGTTCTGCCGGCCTGCCTGCGACACGTGCGGCGAAGTCGGATGCGCCAAGGCCGCGCGACCGTGCAGCCGACCTGTCCGCCACCCGTACTGGCCGCCGGCGCTGTCTCGCGGTCTGCTTCCCGTCCCGGGACAAGATCGCCCCAGCAGGCCAGGAACGGGTCTGTCCCGACATCGGTGAAGCAGGCGGGATCAGGTTGTGGCAGGGCTGTGAGCTGCACAAACTCATCTCACCGACCCAGCGGTTCACCTCCCACGGTGAGCGTGCGTCGGTTCCTGTGGCCATTCCGGCCGACTCCTGCCATCCCTTGGAAGGGACTTCCACATGGCTTCCGTACGCATCACCCTGCCCTCCCTCACGGCAGCCGCCGTGACCGTGCTCGGTGCGGCTCCCCTCACTCCCGTGTCCGCCATCTCCGCACCTGTCGCCCACGCGGCGGCCGCGGAGACGTACCGCAACGTGCACACGGGGCTGTGCATGGACGACAGCGACGGCGGCGGACTTCGGGGGTGGCAGTGCAACGGGCTCAACCACCAGAAGTGGGTGGTCACTCGGCACGCCGACGGCACCCGGCAGCTCTCGAACATGTCCACGGGCAGGTGTCTGGACGACAGTCCTGCCGGCCTGCGCACCTGGCCGTGCAACGGACTCGACTACCAGAAGTGGACGGTCGAGAAGCTCACCCAGAGCCGTATCACGTTCAAGAACGTGAAGACCGGGGCGTGCGCCGCCGACCCGGGCGAGAACAAGCGCCTGGTCGCCCTGCCGTGCGTGACCAACTCGGCGAACCAGCAGTGGCAGTAGAGGGCCGGACCCCGACCTCTCGCCCGGCAACCCCACCTCGAACATCTCGAACCAGGAGAACCACCATGTCCCTCCGCTCCGGCAGTCTGCGCAGGATCCTGCCCACCCTTGCCCTCGCCTGCCTGACGGCCCCGGCTCTCGTCCTGCCCGCCAACGCCACGAACACGACCGCCCGGACCGCGACGCCGACGAGCGTCTCCCAGGCCGCGGCCTCCTTCCCCACCTGGGGGACGCGATGGGTCGTGCACGCAACGCCGGACATCAACTCACCCTCCGTCGGCATGATCAACAAGAACTCGGCAGGTCAGGACCGCATCACCGCCGACTACCAGGTCAACACCGGCCGCCGAGTGTGCGAGGGCAGTGCCTGCTCCACCTTCATGGCCCGCATCACCTCACCCGTCACGGGCTTCCTGACCGTCGTCGCGGTGGACATCCCCGAGGACCGGCTTCCCGGTGTCCCCGTACAGGGCGATCCCGGCGGTGGTTCCCCGACCGGCTCGCGGCAGCAGACGTTGGAGCGTGCAGCGACCTGGCTCACCGCCAACGGCGGTCGCCCCGTCCCCTACAGCCAGTCCGCGCACTGGCGGGACGGTTACCGGCAGGACTGCTCCGGCTACGCCTCCATGGCACTCGGCCTGCCGGCGCCCGGAACCAACACCGTGGGGCTGGCCACCAACCGGAACCTCACCCGCCCCATCGCGATGGCCGAGCTCCAGCCCGGTGACCTCGTCATCGACGCCCTCGGCAACAGCAACACCCGGCACGTCGTCATCTTCGAACGGTGGAACGACCCGGCCCACACCTCCTACCTGGCCTACGAGCAGCGCGGCGGCCCCGGCACCACGCACCGGACGCTGACCTACGGCCTGAACGCGGGCAGCGAGTACCGGGCCTACCGGCCTGTCCAGTACGGCGACTGACCCGTCACAGGGTGTGCGCTCAGCCCTTCTCGGGCTGAGCGCACCGCGGCCCGCCTTCGGCCGGGCCATACACGTCTGATGCGGCCATCCGGGTGAACTGTGCACCTGGTGAATCGACTCTGCAACCGGTCACCGCCCCAGGCCGGTTGCACCTCGTATGTCGCCATAAATACAGTCCTGACCTGCTGGGGCAGCTCGTCCCAGGCCATGAAGCAGCCAACGGGACACCGTGGCCGAACCTCAGGAGACGTCCGCCATGACCGACAGCGGACAGAGTGACCGCCTGGCCGCGCAGCGACAGCTCGGCGCGGCGCTGCGTGCTCTGCAGCACCAGTCGGGGCGCACGCTGCGAGAGCTGGAGAAACAGGTTCACGTCAGCGATTCGTCACTGTCGCGCTACTTCCGCGGTGACGCCGTCGTGCCCTGGGCTGTGGTCGTCGAGATCTGCCAGGCGCTCGACGGCGAACCGAGCGAGTTCCGCGGCCTGTGGGAGAGGGCTTCCGGGATGTCGCCGGCCCCGTCCGCAGGCATTTCCACGCCTGCGTCCGCGCCGGCGGACGGCCCGCGCTCTGCTGCTCCGGGCCCCCTCCGGCGCCACCTGAGGCTGCCGACCGGCCTGTCCCGCCCCCGGCTCAGGGGCATCGCCGTAGTGGTCAGCACCGTGGTGGTCGGTGCCGCTCTGGCCGCGTACGGGGTGCAGTTCGCCGCCGAGTCCATGAGCTGGAACAAGGGCAAGGCTTCGGAGGGGAAGGCGGCTTCAGTCAACGCGACGGACGAGCGGCGCGCCGTCTTCCACGAGGCGGAGAAGGCGCGGATCAACCAGGTGACCGTCCGCGACGCCATCGGGGCCCGAAGCGGTAAGGCCATCGCCCGCATGGACTACCGCGACAGCTTCGTCGAGTTCACCCTCGTCGCGGCGTCGGCGGGCCCCCGGGCTATGCGCGTGCGGTTCAGCAACGGCTCACAGGACGACGCCGACGGTCCGTCATGCGCTTCGCACAGCCTGTCGGTCAACGGCGTCGTCGCGAACCCCGTCCACTACCAGTACACCGGCTGGGAGAACTGGCGGATGACCGAACCGGTGACGGTCGTCCTCCGCGAAGGCAGCAACACGATCCGATTCTCCAGAGGTGACCTCTTCACCGAGTTGGACGGCATCGAGCTGACCTGAACCCGCGCCATCACGCACAGCCTTCACACCTCGATCATCCATGCCCTGAACTTCAGGAGGGCCCTATGCCCGTCCCGCACATGATCCGCCGGTGGGGGAGAACACTCGCTCTGATGACAGCTGCCATATGTCTCGCCGCCGGACACCCCGCAACTGCCGTGAACGGATCGCCGCCGGTCGTGATCGACCATGACTTCGCTGACCCGGACATCGTCAGGGCCGACGGCATCTACCACGCCTACGCCACCAACAGCGGCGGCCGCCATGTCCAACACGCCACTTCACGTGACCTGCGGCACTGGACTCTTGATGACCGGGACGTCTTGCCCGCCCTCGGCGGGTGGGCTCTGTCCCGGCCCGATCTCGTGTGGGCACCAGAGGTCTTCGACAACGGCAGCGGCTTCACGATGCAGTACACCGCCCGAGACCGGGCCAGCGACCGGCAGTGCATCGGTGTGGCCAGGTCGGTCTCGCCGGACGGTCCCTTCCACCCGGTCGGTGACGCTCCGCTGATCTGCCCGGCACCGGCGGGCGGCGCCATTGACGCCTCCACCTACACCGAGGGCGGGCGGCGCTACATCCTGTGGAAGAACGACGGCAACTGCTGTCACCTCGACAAGGACACCTGGCTGCACCTCCAGCCCACCTCGTGGGACGGCACCCTCGTCACCGGAGATCCGATCCGGCTGATCCGCCAGGACCAGCCCTGGGAGAACCACCTCGTGGAGGCCCCCACGCTGATCAAGCGCGCCGGGCGCTACGTCCTCTTCTACTCCGCGAATGCCTACGACGGCAGCGCGTACGCAACCGGCTATGCCGTGTCCCCGAGCCTGACCGGCCCCTACACCAAGGCTCCACGGCCCCTGATGACGACGAACAGCTTCTCCGACACCGTGCAGGGCCCCGGAGGGCAGGACGTGGTCGCGGGCCCCGACGGGCACGACCGCATCGTCTTCCACGGCTGGAACGGAACAAGCCGGGTCATGCATCTGGCCGACCTGGGCTGGGCCAACGGCTACCCAGTGGTACGCGGCAGCAAAGTGGTCTACCAGGCAGAGAACGCACACGTGCACAACGCAACCGTCCGCGCTGCTCCCGAAGCATCCGACGGCAAGGTGGTCGGCCACATCGACCACGCCGACAGCCACGTCACATTCCGGGTATTCGCCGCCTCCGCAGGTACCCACACACTCTCCGTGCGCTTCGCGAACGGCTCACGGGACACAGGAGGTTCACCAGCCCCGGCAACCCACCGCCTGTCCGTCAACGGAACCGATACCGGCACCCTCCACTACCCTCACACCTCTTGGAGCAGCTGGCAGACAGCCACCAAGCCCATCACGCTGAAGACCGGCTGGAACACCATCACCCTGTCCAAAGGCACACTCTTCGCCGAACTGGATTTCATCGAAGTCGGCTGAACACTGGCCAGACGCCTACGGCCGCCGGGAAAGCGCCGGCACCCCGGCCAGGCGCACCACAGGATGGTCTTGCGGCCGGCGATGGTCGGCCTGTCCCCGAAGTCGTACTGGATCCACAGTCCAGGCTCGGGCGTGTTGACTGAACTACGGGACATTCTCTTCTTGTTCTTCGGACAGGCGGGAAGCTGGGTGGTTACCGTCCCCGTCCATGGCTGAAGGTGGGGATGTTCCAAGGGACTTGAGCTCGCTGGTGGTTCCTCGGGTGGGCTCGCTCGTGGAGGCTGGCAATCTATGGGAGCCGTATGAGCTGGTTGATCCTGCGGGGCTCCCGGTGGGTGCGGTCACCACGTATCTGCACGAGTTGCAGGCGATGGGTCGGCCCGCGACGACGCAGCGTTCCTATGGCATGGATCTGCTGCGGTGGTTCCGCTTCTTGTGGGCGATCGAGATGCCATGGCACGAGGCGACGAGGATCGAGGCCCGCGACTTCTCGCGGTGGATCCAGATCACCCTCAAGCCTCCCCGACGCCGACGTACAGCCCAACGTGCACAACCGCGTACAGATCGGGCCGTGAATCCGATCAACGGGAAGCGGCCGATCGGGACGACCTACGCCTCCTCGACGGTCGCACACAGCGAGACGGTGCTCCGCAGCTTCTACGCCCACCACCTGGAGGCCGGAACCGGCCCGCTGGTGAACCCGTTTCCACTGGCCAGGGCGCCTCGGGTGAACTCGCACCACAACCCGATAGAGCCGTGGCGCCCCCAGCAGTCGGGGCTGTTCCGGCCGCGGCAGCCTCAGCGAATTCCCCGGCAGATCCCCGATGTGGTCTTCAACGAACTGTTCGCGCGGCTGTCCTCGGACCGCGACCGGGCTCTGGTCGCCTTCTGGATCTCGACCGGAGCCAGGGCCTCGGAACTGCTCGGCGTCGTGTCCTCGGGCACGGATCCGGGGCGGCAGCTGGTCACGGTGGTCCGCAAAGGGTCACGCGCGATGCAGCAGCTGCCGGCCTCGCCGGACGCGTTCGTCTGGCTGCGGCTCTACCAGCAACAGATGCACGGGCTGGTGCCCACCGGCCCGGATGTCCCGCTGTGGTGGACGCTGCGACGGCCGTTGCGCGCACTCAACTACCACGCCGCGCGGGCGATGTTCGTCCGCGCGAACACTGCGCTCGGGTCGAACTGGTCGCTGCACGACCTTCGGCACACTGCGGCCTACCGGCTGGCCCGCGACCCGCTCATGCCGATCACAGACATCCAATGGGTTCTCGGACATGCCCGTTTGTCCATGACTCAACGGTATGTCACGCCCACCGCGGAGGACGTCATCGAAGGAGTCCTGGCCCACCACCGCCGTCGGACGGAAGAACAGACAGAGCCCACAGCGCCGTCGCTGCACTACCGTCCGGAGAGGCTGGACGTCCTGTTCGGCCGGGGACGGCCGTGACCACCCCCGCGATCACCGCCGCGGTGGCCACTCGGCCATGGCAGCTCAGCTCGGAGGCCGTGGCCCTCTGGAAGAGGTTCCCGCCTCGCAGCAACCCGAAGAGCTGGCCCGCGACGCGACAATCCCGGGCCACCGTGGTGGCCCGGATGCTTACGCCGCCGTTCCTGGGACACGATTCCCAGACGCGCTGCAATCGGAAGCTGAGCCTGCTCAAGGTGCTCGACTGGCTGGAGATGCAGCCCGGCAGCACCTGGCAGGAACGGTGGAACGCCAGCGGGGCGGGCATCGACGGACGCGTGGACTGGCGGATCCGCCTCATCAGCGACCTGAAGGGTGTCGACAACCTTGGCCCTCGCGGCGAGCGGATCTTCAGCATCCTCGGCATGGGCCTGGTCCACTTGATCGGTGGCGATGTCCTACGGCCTGATCTGGGCTGGCTGTTGGCCACCGGTTCACCACTTCGGATCGCGAACGAGATGGAGCGCGTCCGCGACGGCGAGGCCATCGCAAAGCTTCGAGCCCTGCGAACCGCGAGCACGGTCGGTGACTCCACGGTGCTTCCCGCGATCGAGAAGATTGCGCTCATGATGGCGGCCAAGGGCGGCACGGCCGTGGATGTCACCCCTGGCGACTGCCTGGAACTGCTCAAGACCAGCCGGGAAGTCTTCCCAGGGCCGGCCAAGTCCACCCGACATAGCCCGTTCTTCTACCAACTACTGCACTCCCTCGGCGTCTTCCCCGTCGACGCGCCGTCTTCGGTCCGCATGTTCAGCACACGCTTCCCCGGCCAGCTCGCGGTCGAGCAGCTCGTCGACCGCTACGACCTGGCCTGCCGCCCCGTCCGCGACCTGCTGGTCGACTGCCTGCGGGAACGTCAGCCGTCCGTCGACTACAACACCCTGACCGGCCTGGCGACCGCGCTTGCCCTGTGGTTCTGGAAGGACCTGGAAACGCACCACCCCGGCATCGACTCGCTCCGGCTCGCACCGGACGTCGCCGCCGCCTGGAAGCGGCGTCTGCAGGTCCGGACCGTCCGTACCACCGACGAGCACGGCCAGGTCGTGGAAACCACAGTGGAACGGGCCACCGCCTCCGACACCCTGATGACCGTCCGCGCCTTTTACCTGGACCTGGCGCAGTGGGCACTCGACGAACCCTCCCGCTGGGCCCCTGGGCCGTCCCCTGCCCGGTCCGCGCGGACGATGTCCAGCACCGCAAGATGAAGTCCCGGCAGAAGGCCCGGATGGACCAGCGCACCCGCGAGCGCCTCCCCGTCCTGCCGACTCTGATCGGCGCCGTCGACCGGAATCGCAAAGCCGCCGCGGCCCGCCTGGAGTCCGCCGAACGCGTCCGGCCCGGTGAACTGTTCACCGCGGGCGGGCAGACGCTACGACGCGCAGCCCTCAAGCGGCACTCCCCCCACCTTTGGGCTGAAGAACCCGAAACCGGCCAGCGCCGGAATCTGGCGCGGGAGGAGAGCAACGCCTTCTGGGGCTGGGCCGCGATCGAGGTCCTGCGCATGACCGGCATCCGGATCGAGGAGCTGAGCGAGATCTCGCACCACAGTCTGGTCCAATACCGGCTGCCGAGCACCGGCGAGCTCGTTCCGCTCCTGCAGATCGCCCCGTCCAAGACCGACGAGGAACGGTTGCTGGTCATCTCGCCGGAACTCGCCGATGTCCTCTCCGCAATCATCTGCCGTGTTCGCACTGCTGACGGCGCCGTCCCCCTTGTGATCGCCTACGACCACCACGAGAAGGTCTGGAACCCACCCATGCCGCTGCTGTTCCAGCGCAAGATCGGCCTGGAGGATCGGCCGATCCCCATCGCCGGCCTCCGTGACCTCCTGCAGGACGCGCTGGCCTGCACTGGGCTGACCGACACGAGCGGCAAGCCGCTGCACTTCGCGCCGCACGACTTCCGGAGGATCTTCACCACCGACGCCGTCATGAATGGCATGCCGCCCCACATCGCCCAGTTGATCCTCGGACATCGCGACATCAACACGACCATGGGCTACAAGGCTGTCTATCCCGAGGAGGCCATCAACGGGCACCGCGCCTTCATCGCCCGCCGCCGGGAACTGCGACCCAGCGAGGAGTACCGCCGCCCCACCGAGGAAGAGTGGGAAGAGTTCCTCAGCCATTTCGAACGACGCAAGGTCGCCCTCGGCGACTGCGGGCGAGCCTACGGCACCAGCTGCATTCACGAGCACAGCTGCTTATCCGAACCAGCCCAGCTCGACGCTTAGCTCGTCATCGAAGTGCCTTCGCAACGGAAAGTAGTCGTGAAGTCGCCGGACAAGAGCCGGTCTCGGGCGTGTCGCGCTCCGGGGCGGCCGTTCAGCGTGCCTACTGAGAGAACGCGTAGGTTCGGACGGGGTCGAGATGCAGTTCGTAGGGCCCGAAGCAGTCTGCCGCTAGCGTCGCGACCGGGGCGCCGCAGGGACAGGCTCGGTTGAGTCCTTCGTCACCCGTCGGCCCGCAGCAGCCGGTGCTGTTCTCCCAGTTAGGCAGCGGTTGAAGGTCGGGGGCGTCCTCAGGATGCATCAGCACCGTGCCCGGGACGCCCGCAGAGATGACGAAGCCCTCCTCGCGGCAGACCAGCGGCCCTCGGGACTGAGCCGGCTTCGCATCCTCCTGATCGTCCTGCACGACGTAGGGAGGCCCCCAGGGCTCAGGATTGATCGCGTAGCGGCCCCGCGGAACGGTGGAGGGTGCCCGGCGTGTCTCCTTGTCCCGGTCGTGTTCGTCGTCGGAGGGGTCGGGGACGGCGGCCAGCTCGGCCAGCTCCGGCGTGATCGCGGTGCCGCACTTGGAACAGAGGAAGACGGTCATCCCCTCGTTGTAGTCCTCAGAACTACTGCTTCGCACCTTCGTTTGACGACTCGGAGTCGATGCGCGCGACGACGCTGCGGAAATCGGGCATACCGAGATCGACGGTGCTGTGTCGGGCCACGAAGTCGCGCATGGCGGCGAGCTCCTGTTCGGCGGCGGCAAGGCTGGCCTCGATCGCGGCGACTTCGCCCAGCCAACCCTGTTCCTGGGCCTCACGGAGCCGATCGTATGGCCCAGCCACGGCAATTGAGGTCGCGCCGCCTCGCACCTGAGCCCACTTCACGGGTATCCAGGGGCGAGCGCACCGAGCACCCCATAGCCGTCATTGCTTATCGGAGCTCAGGCAGTGGTCCAGAGTTCTTTGGGTAGCAGCCCTCTTCAAGCCGGAAGAGGTACCTCCGGAGGTCCGCGCCGAGCCCTTCAGTGATGTAGGCGGCAAAGTCCCTCAGCCCCTCCGCGGCTTCCCGCTCGTCAGACCTGTCGCTGGAGGACCATGTGGGCAGGAGGGACTCCAGGTACTCGGTGACCCGCCCACGGTCGCGCCACCAGTCCCGAACAGCCTCGGGTGTCCATCGGCTGTCGCCGTCGCAGGCATAGCCGCGGTACGGATCTTCCTGGGCTGCTGTCACCAGGTTCAGGACCTCGGCCGTGGTCGCCGGCTGGCGATACACATATTCACCGAAGTACTCGCCGCCGTAGAGCACATGACGCGGTGCGTGCAGCCTGCCCGTCCAACAGTTATCGGCGATGCCGGTATAGAAGGGGCCAGGAACGTTCAACCAGAGCCGGTCCTCCCAACGCCCACCGAAGGACGTCTCGGGCTCTCCTTCTGGAAGCGCCGCTATCGGTTCCCAGCACAACTCTTCATAGGTCATCCGCGAAGCTTAGGATCCGATGGGAAGGATCTCTCAACGTCTGCGCTGCTTCGTCCGGTGTCGCGCCGGATGTCGGGCATGCCGAGGTGGACCGTGGACGGCTGAGTTGCACGCTCGCGCATGGCCTCCAGCTTCTGCGCGGCGGCGGCCATGGTGGTCTCGATGGCGGCGACCTCACCAAGCCAGCCCTGGTCGCGGGCCTCCTGGAGGCGGTCGACGAGGTTGGCGTGGATCTCCTGGAGACGTGGCATCTGGGCCGGGTCCACGAGAAGTAGGGGGCATCTGACACAGGCGTTTTCATGCTGGCACGGGGTCGCGTAGTCGCGGCCGCAGGTTCCCAGGGCTACCTTGCGGAGTTCGAAGTGGGCCAGGAACTCGTTCCACTCGGTGGTGGTGAGCTCGCGGTGCTCCTCGCTGGGCCGTTCGGTTCTGCGACGGGCGATGAAGGCCCGGTGATGGGAGATCACGTCCTCTGGGTAGATCGCGGCATAGCCCATGGTTGTGTCCAGAGCGGCGTGTCCGCAGATTTTCGCGGCGATGTGCGGGGGCAGTCCGGAGCGGATGGCGTCGGTCACGAAGATCCTTCTGAAGTCGTGGGGGCGCCATTCGAGCGGGTCGCCGGCCACGGTGATCTGGGCGGACTGCGAGGTCGCGACCAGGCACTCGCGAATGTAGCTGCGGGTCAGCGGCCGGTCCTCGGTGCCGTACCGGCGTTGGAACAGGAACGGCATGGGCGGGCTCCAGGTCTGCTCGAACACGTCGTAGGCCGACACCAGCGGCAGAGCGGCGTTCCCGGCCCGGACCCGGAAGATGACCGCGGTCAGCACCTCCGCCAGCTCCGGGGAGACCAGCAGCAGTCGCTCCGCATCGGTCTTGGACGGGGCGACCTGCAGCATCGGCACCACCTCGCCGGTGGTGGGCAGGGTGTAGGCGATGAAGCTGTGGTGGGTGAGCTCCAGCATCTCCTCGATCCGGATGCCGGTGTGCCGCAGCACCTCCACCGTCGCCCAGGACCAGAACGCCGCCTCCTCCTCGTGGGTCAGGTTCCGCCGCCTGCCGACGGCCACCTCGGTGACGTAGACGCGGCGGGCCTGCCCGGACCCGCAGCGTTCGAACTCCTCCCCGGCAACGAGGAACCGTCCACCGGCTGGCGTCGCGCGGGCCGCGGTGATGCGAGCCTCGGCGTCCTTGCGCTGCCGCTCGACGGCGCGAAGCAGGGCGGGCAGTAGCGGCAGCTGGGTCCGGGTCCGCTGGTCCATCCGGGACTTCACCCCGGACCTGGACTTCTTCATCGCGCACTCGTTCGCCTTGATCGGACACGGTGCCACCCAGGGCGCCCACCGCGCTGGATCGTCGGCGGCCCAGCGTGCGATGTCCTGGTAGAACGCCCGGACGAACACCAGCTCGCTGCGGAAGTTCACCCGCTCCCGCACCGGCTGGCCCTGGGCGTCACGGATGAAGGCCAGTCGTTCCTTCCACGCCTTCGCGACCTCGGGCGTCAGTCGCAGCGAGTCGATGCCCGGACGGTGGATCTCCAGGTCGCGCCAGAACAACCGGCACAGGTTGCGGGCGATGGACCGCAGCGAGACGTGATCGAGCTCGGGAGCCCGCTCAGTGAAGTACTCGACCAGCAGGTCCCGGACGGGCCGGCACTCGATGCCGTACGCGTCGACGATCTGCTCGACGCTGCGGCGGCCCTCGATGCGAAGCGCCCGCAGCCGCAGCGGTGCGCTGGCCGGGAGCACGCCGGTCTCCTTGAGCAGAGCGTAGAACAGCGGCCGGCCGGCGCTGCCGCGGAAGTGGTGTTCCTCCAGTGCGGCGGTCAGCTCGATGCAGTCGCCGACGGTGATTTCGCTGACCAGCCCGCCCTTGCGGATCACGATCCAGGTGAGCTTGTTCAGGGCGTCGGACCTCGCTGTCGGGGTCGCGTGCTGGGCCAGTTGTTCGAGCCGCTGGAAGGCATCGGGGTCGCTGGCGGCCCGGGTCTCGGTGAGCATCACCGTCACGCGCTGCCGCAGCAGCCACGGGTAGCTGGGGCGGATCGCCTGCCCGGCGACCAGGAGCACCAGGCCCGTGGCCAGTTCATCGCGCCAGTGGCTCTTGGGAGTGCCGCGTCCCTGGAGGGGCAGATCGGTCCACTCGAAACCGGCGTCGTCCGCCCCGCTGGCCATCCAGCGATCCTGCCAGGTCTCTCCGGGCTGGCCTTCGAGCCAGTCCAGCAGCTTGCCCAGGCCCCGCCGCCGGGTCTTGTCGCGGGTCAGGCCCGCACCGGGGTCGGTGAACAATCCAAGCAGCCGCTCGACCAGGCTCTCCCGGCTCTGACGGGTCTGCCACCAGCTCGCTTCGCCGACTCGCGGTTCCCACTCCAGCGCTTTGTCTACCTCATGTGGCTCGACGGCCCTGGCGACGTCGACGTTCGCGGTCGGGTTCACCGGTTTTCGCCGCCCGCAGCCGAAGTGCCGAACAGCGCTGCCAGCACCTCGAGGCGGTAACCCGGCGCCGGCGGGGCCGGCGGCTTGGCCTGCTCGGCGCGCTGTCGTTCATGGTGGGCCAGGACGTGGGCGACGACCTCGTCGGGCGTGGGAGCGATGTAAATTTCCGTGGTGGTGATGTGGGCATGTCCCATAACCCACTGCACGTCGGCGAGGGTCAGGTTCGGATCGCGGACCATCCTCTTGGCCGCGCTGTGCCGCAGGTCGTGCAGGGTCCAGTTCGCGCCGAGCAGCTGGTTGGCACGGGTGAAGACCATCCGGGTCGCGTCGTACTCCAGAGGGCGGAAGGGCCGTCGCAGCGTCCACCACAGCGGTTCCGACGGGTGCTTGGGAACCATGCCGCACAGTTCTTGCTGGTAGAGCCGCAGCCACACGAACGCGTCGGCGGAGGCGGGAAGGTGCTGCAGGACCTGGTTGCCCTTGCGGACCACGCCGATCGTCTGGTCCCCGGGAGCGACCAGGCCCTGCGGGACGCCGAGCAGTTCAGAGGCGCGGGCTCCGGTGGAGATGTAGAACGCGATCAGAGCCCTGTCCCGGTTGTACTTCAACCCGGCGAACAGGTCGTTGAATGCCTGCTCAGGAATGATCCTCGGGGTCGGCTTGGGCTCCTTGGGCTGATAGGTGCCCCGGCGCGAGGGCTGCCGGAATGGCTGCATCGGGTTGTGATGTGCGTTCGGACTCCCCTCGTCGGCAGCTCCGCCCTGCGGGAACGGGTTGATCAGCGGTCGGCCGTGGGTCTCGCGGTGGTACTCGTAAAACGAGCGGATCACCGCGCGAGCGTGCCGTCTGGTCCGAGCGGCATAGTTCTCGCCGGGTGTGGCCTTCCCCGTGACCGGGTTCACCGAGCCCGGGGCGGGCGCGTCGGGACGGCGCCGCCGGGGCGGCTTCTTCGTGGTCTTCAGCCACAGTGCGAAGTCACGGGCCTCGACGCGGCTCGCCAGATGCCAGGGAACGTCCACGGCGCGTAAGAACCGGACCCACGCCAACAGCTCATAGGCGTAGGACCGCAGCGACGTCGGACTCGCGTCGTCGGCGAGCATGTGGTGCAGGAATTCACTGACCGCCGCCACCTCGGTGCCATCGGCGTCTACGAGCCGGAACGGCCGCAGAGGGTCATCGGTCTTCTCGACGCGGCCGACCCTCGCCACCTACAGCGTCGCCACGTTCCGGACCGTCGCGCTGTGCTCTGGCATCCATTCCTCCACGGGCCGACCTACTGGACGACACGCGATGAAACCAGATCCACCACCACACGCGCAGTCACCGCCACCCGTCAGCGGGAGGCACAACCCCCTTGTCATCACTAAGAGTTGACCTCGAAGGGAGCCCAAGCTAGTTCGGTCAACGGGACATCCGATGCCCGCTATTGCGGGCCGATCCGGCCCAACGGCCACGCCTGATCGAAATCCGCGACAACCTGATCGCCCGCATTGCCGAGGCCGAACGCGAAGGCTGGGGCGGCGAGGCCGAAGGGCTCAAGGTCAGCCTGGCCGCAGCGAACGCCAAACTCGCCCAGCTCGACAACCTCATCGCCCAACGCGCTGCCGCCGTCGACCTCGGCATGCCCACCTTCGCCGACATCGCCGTCCGTACGACATCGGCCGACCCGCACCAGCCCTCAATATCCGTAGTCGCCGCGAAGCCGCACCACCTACGCTCCATCACATGCGCAGCGTTTTCGTGTTCCCCGCAGGTGAGCGAGCTGAGACCATCGCCTCTCTCGATCAGCACCTGCCCCAGCAGCGGGATCCGTGGACTCTGGACGGCAACCTATACATAGACATCGACGATGAGCAGACCGGCTACCTCTTCTCCGACTGGGATCCCGACGACGTCGCGGTTCTCGACGCGGCCGTCGGACACCACCCCAGCTGGGCGGTGCAGATCGATGTCACCGGGCGGATCGACGACACCGCAGAGGTTCACCAACTGGTCGCGCTGCTGCTTGAGCATGGAGGAGTGGCCACCGACGACTACTCCGCCCATCCCTGGACTCTGCAGGAAATCCAGTCCGGAACCGTGATCGACGGCCTGCGCTTCTTCGGCTCCCGCACCTACCACGAACTCCACCGCGAGTACTGAGACGACGGACTCGATCATCGCTCAGGCAAGTTCAGAGAAGTGACCCACGGCCTATGGACCCGCCGCCGACCAGCCCTGAACCGGGCTTTCGCCTCGGCAACCGTGCGGCGGGTCGTGCGTTCCCCGCCGGTGAAGCCCATCGCGACGATCCCCTTGTGCACCATATCCGAGTGGATCTTGTCCTGCGAACGGACCACCAGTTCCTCGATCTTCGGCAGATAGTCGTCGATCGCGCGGGCCCAGTGACGGCGCTGGTCGGGATGCTGACCAGCGGCCCGCATCTTCACATACCGGGCCACCGTGTGGTGGTCGACACCGATCGACAAACCCGGCACATCCTCGAAAGGCTGATCAGATCACCGGCGGCCCCGCCTCGATCCGGCGCATTACCGGAGGCAAGCGGTCCAGATCGGGGCCGATCTGGACCTGCCGTTCGTCCCACCAAGTGGCGCCGGCGTCACGCAGCGGACCGATCACATCCTTGGCCTTCACGGCATCCGAGGGCGTGGCACCGCCGAGCACGAGCTCGAAAGGCCGCTCGGCCCCACCCGCACGGTGCTTGCGCACATAACCGACAAGCTCCCGAACCGCAGCCACATCGGGCACATGGCCGTGCCGGGCCGTCTCGAAGAGAGGCACCGCCCCGTCCCACCGCGCTGCCCGCCGCATCGGCGGGCGACGCGGCCAGAACCCGCCGATCCACACCGGCGGGCCAGGCCGCTGCACGGTTGCGGGCAGCAATGTCACGTCCCGGACCTCGTAGTGCCGGCCACGATGGTCCACCGCCTCGCCGGACCACCAGCGCCTCAACAGCTCCAGCCCCTCGTCCAGCCGCTCGGCGAGGAGCTGTGGTTCGGCGGTGTCGCCGAAGCTGCGGTACTCGTCCTCGACCGGCCCGCCCAGGCCAGCTGCGAAGATCACCCGGCCGCCGCTGAGATGGTCCAGGGTTGCCACCTGGCGGGCAAGTTGCTGCGGACGATAACGGGGGACCGGCGTCAGTAAGGTGCCCAGCCGGATCCGCGAGGTCGCCAGCGCGGCCGCGGTCAGCAGCATCCAGGGGTCTGCGAAGGGGCGCCCTTGGTGTTGTCGATGCAGTACGTGGTCCCAGACGAAGAGTCCGTCCCAGCTGGCCTGTTCGGCGGCCGCCGCTACAGTCGCGACGTTACGGGGGTCGGCGAAGTCACCGAAGTTGGGGATGTTGATGGAGAAGCGCATCCGAGCAGGATGCGCAACCGGCCGCGAAGGAGCAATCGGATTTGGATCCAGGCGGTTTCACGAGAGGACCCCCGACGACACAGCACTACACGCCCTCCACCGGGAATCCCGACACTGGCAGCGGGACCGTCCCATTGGCTCCGCATCCGAGCGAAGCCCAACTGGGGCCACGGCCACCGCCGTGGGCGTTACGTACGACGATTACCTCGTGCCTGCGAATGCACTGATGTCGGGTGCTCTCACCCTCTGAGGAATGGACCGAACACAACGGGGCGCCAGAAAGTGGTACACGGCACAACATCTTCGACTCTGACGCTCGCATCAAAGACTTCAATTCTTTTGCCGACGCCGTGCTCGTCCCTGAGGGTGGGTGATGAGGCAGCAGGCGAGTTTGAGGTGGATGTCGGCTCGCCGTTCCCATCGGGTGCGCAGACGTGGGAAGCCGTGCAGCCACGCAAAACTTCGCACGACCACCCAGCGGTAGGTGCCCAGTCCCGTGTCGTGCAGGGTGCTGCGGGTGCAGGTCCTCCAGCGCTGCCTCCGCCCTGGGGTTGGGCCGAAGGGATGCCACAGGCGCCATCCCAGCATGGTGAGCGACTGGAGGGCTTCCCAACATGCCCTCGTTTTCCCGGTTGACGAGCTGCCGACCAATATCAGCATCCGACTGTGGCCTTTCGTGGCATCCCGCACGGCGACGTCCAGGGCCTGGTCGTGGGTACTGTCTGGCCCGAATACGCCGACCAGTACACCGCGCTTCCATCACCTGGTGACCCGGACCCCCACAGCAGGGTCCGAGCTCGGCAGGGGATTCCGAGCGGGCCGAGGCCCTGGCGCGACAGGCCGCCGACGCCGGCAGCGGTTGGGCCCTCGCCCGCCTGGCCAAGTGCAGGGCGAGCATCGAGGTATCGGCGTGCTCCTTGTCCGGGCCGGTCAGGGCGCCGTCCTTGCCCTACTGGAGCACCGTGTTCGCGCTGTTCCGGTTCTCCACGAACCGGAGGCCGCCGTGGATCTCGCGGCGCAGGTCGGGGCTGGCCGGGTGGTCGCATACGAAGGTCGTGCGCACGGCGGCGGACAGATCCCAACGTCGTCGGAGGAAGAAACGATTGAGCAGGTCGACACGTGTCCACGTAGTCCATACGGGTGATGGATCTTCCCTCAAGGCGACTCACCGTTCGAAGGTCGGGGTTGAGCGACTTCCCGCCATGTGCGCCGGACACCGGCCACGGGGGCCGACGCGCTTGACCTGGCTCGCGCGACGGAACGAGGATCGCGGCAGCACCTGGACGAAGGAGAGCGGGACATGACGGCTGGTCGCAGCGTGACGGTCGACGGGACGCTGCGGCGCAGCGCCCGGCGGACCCCCGCCCGCACCGCGATCCACTACGGCGAACGGTCCTGGACCTACGCCGAACTGGACGACGCCGTCTCCCGTGCCGCCCGTGCCCTGCGCGACGCCGGCCTCGCACCGGGCGACCGGGTCGCCGCCTACGGCCACAACTCGGACGCCTATCTGATCGCCTTCCTGGGTGCCGCCCGAGCCGGCCTGGTGCACGTCCCGGTCAACCAGAACCTCACCGGGGACGACCTCTCCTACATCCTCGACCAGTCGGGCAGCACCCTCGTCCTCACCGACCCGGACCTGGCCGTCCACCTCCCCGGCGGCACCCGCACCCTGGCGCTGCGGGACGCGGACGACTCGCTCCTCACCCGCCTCGCGGCCACCGAGCCGTACGACGGCGAGGAGCCCCGCGCCGAGGACCTCGTCCAGCTCCTCTACACCTCGGGCACCACCGCGCTCCCCAAGGGCGCGATGATGACGCACCGCGCCCTGGTGCACGAGTACCTCAGCGCGATCGCCGCCCTGGACCTCCAGGCGGGCGACCTGCCCCTGCACTCCCTACCGCTCTACCACTCGGCACAGATGCATGTGTTCCTGGTGCCGTACCTCGCGGTCGGGGCCACCAACACGATCCTCGACGGACCCGACGGCGACCGGATCCTGGACCTGGTGGAGGAGGGCCGCGCCGACAGCCTGTTCGCCCCGCCCACGGTGTGGATCGCCCTCGCGAACCGCCCCGACTTCGACACCCGTGACCTCGGCGGGCTGCGCAAGGCCTACTACGGGGCGTCGATCATGCCGGTGCCCGTCCTGGAACGTCTCAGGGAGCGTCTGCCGAAGCTGGCCTTCCACAACTGCTTCGGACAGAGCGAGATCGGCCCGCTGTCCATGGTCCTCGGTCCCTACGAGCACAAGGGCCGGATGGACTCCTGCGGGCGTCCCGTCATGTTCGTCGAGGCCAAGGTCGTCGACGAGGACGGCGAGGAGGTGCCCGACGGTTCTCCCGGCGAGATCGTCTACCAGTCGCCCCAACTCTGCGAGGGCTACTGGGAGAAGCCGGAGGAGACCGCCGCGGCCTTCCGCGACGGCTGGTTCCACTCAGGGGACCTCGCGGTTCGTGACGCCCACGGGTTCTTCACGGTCGTGGACCGGGTGAAGGACGTCATCAACTCCGGTGGCGTCCTGATCGCCTCCCGTCAGGTCGAGGACGCGCTCTACACCCACGACAGGGTGGCCGAGGTCGCGGTGATCGGCCTGCCCGACGACCACTGGATCGAGGCCGTCGCGGCGGTCGTCGTCCCCCGGGGCGAGGCGACCGAGGACGAACTGATCGCCCACGCCCGCGAGAAGCTCCCCCACTTCAAGGCACCGAAGCGGGTCTTCTTCGTGGACGAACTACCGCGCAACGCCAGCGGAAAGATCCTCAAGCGCGAGCTGCGGGACCGTTTCGCGCGCCCCTGACCGGACGCGCTCCCGACGGGGCCGCGACGAAGCAACGGCGCGGGGGCACCACCCGTGACCGTCTCACGGACGGGTCACGCGTCCGCCCCCCACGGACGGCCCAGGCGCCCCCCCAGGGGTGGCCGGCTCACGCGTCCGCCGCCACCGCCACCGAGCGCGCCCAGCGGTAGTCCGCCTTGCCGCTGGGGGAGCGCTGGATGGCGTCGGTGAGGACCAGCTGGCGGGGGATCTTGTAGCCGGCGAGCCGGGTGCGGCAGTGGGTCTGGATGTCCTCCAGCGACGGCCGGGCGGCCCCCTCGCGCAGCTGCACCACGGCGGCCACATGATTGCCCCACCGGACGTCCGGCACCCCGGCGACCAGCGCGTCGTAGACGTCGGGATGGGCCTTGAGCGCCTGCTCGACCTCTTCCGGATACACCTTCTCGCCACCGGTGTTGATGCATTGCGACCCCCGGCCGAGGACCGTGACGACACCCTCCTCGTCGACGGTCGCCATGTCGCCGAGGAGCACCCAGCGCTCGCCGTCCCGCTCGAAGAAGGTCTCGGCGGTCTTGCGAGGGTCGTTGTAGTAGCCGAGGGGGACATGGCCCCGCTGCGCCACCCGGCCGGGCACACCGACCGGGACCGGCTCGTACGTCGCCGGGTCCACGACCCGCGTACGGGAGTGCACGCGGATGCGGAAACCGTCGCCCGCGCCCGCGTCCTGGGTGGCCGTGCCGTTGAAACCGGACTCCGACGAGCCGAAGTTGTTCAGAAGCACCGCGTTCGGCACCAGGGCCTGGAACTGCCGCCGGACCGTCTCGGACATGATCGCCCCGGAGGACGACACACTGAACAGTGACGAGCAGTCGGTGCCCTTCAGCGGCCCGTCGAGCGCGTCGATCAGCGGGCGCAGCATCGCGTCGCCGACCAGGGACACACTGGTGACCTTCTCCCGCTCGATGGTGCGCAGGACCTCCTCGGGCACGAACTTGCGGTGGATCACGACCCGTTGCCCGAAGTTGAACCCGATGAACGCGGTGAGCGTGGACGTCCCGTGCATCAGCGGGGCCGTGGGGAAGAACGTGATCCCGTCGCCCCCGGCGGCGACCCGCTCGGCCAGCTCCTCCGGGGACTTCACCGGTTCCCCGGTCGGTGCGCCGCCGCCCAACCCCGAGAAGAACAGGTCCTCCTGACGCCACATCACCCCCTTGGGCATGCCCGTGGTGCCGCCGGTGTAGATGATGAACTGGTCGTCGCCCGAGCGGGCCGGGAAGTCCCGCCCGTCGGACGCGGCCGCCTCCGCCTCGGTGAAGGCGACGGCGTCGAGGGCGGACGCGTCCGGCGCGGGGGTCCCCACCCGCACCAGGTGCCGCAGCTTCTCCGTCCGCGGCAGCGCGGCCGCCACCCGCCCCGTGAACTCCGCGTCGAAGACCAGCCCGGCCAGGTCCGCGTCCCGGTAGAGGTAGACCAACTCCTCTTCCACATAGCGGTAGTTGACGTTGACCGGCACGATCCGCGCCTTGAGGCAGCCGAGCGCGGTCTGCAGGTACTCGACGCCGTTGTAGAGGTGCAGGCCGACGTGCTCGCCGGGCCGTATCCCGCCGTCGAGCAGATGATGGCCGATCCGGTTCGCCGCCGCGTCCAGTTCGGCATAGGTCAGCCGGCGTTCCGCGCCCGTACCGGGGATGTCGAGGTACGCGAGCGCCGCCCGGTCGGGGACGACGTCGACGACCGACTCGAACAGGTCGGCAAGGTTGTACTCCACCGCACTCCTCCTGACCTCGCTGCCCCTCGGTTGCCGGTCATCAGAGCAAAGGGCGGCACAACTGTGAAGAGTCCACGCACAGAAATCTGACTGTCTGTCAGAAAACCCTTGAAGTGCCGACCCGGCTCCTGCAACCTGTTCTCGTTTCCTGTGGACGGAGGACACCGGATGGGCGGCACCGAACACCTCACCGTGCGACGCGAAGGCGCCACACTGGTGCTCACGCTCAACAGGCCCGAGGCCAAGAACGCGCTCTCGCTGCCGATGCTGGTCGGCCTGTACGACGGCTGGGTCCAGGCCGACGAGGACGAGGAGGTCCGCTCGATCGTCCTCACGGGAGCCGGCGGTGCCTTCTGCGCCGGGATGGACCTGAAGGCCCTCGCGGGCAAGGGGATGGAGGGGCAGCAGTACCGGGACCGGCTCAAGGCCGACCCCGATCTGCACTGGAAGGCGATGCTGCGTCACCACCGGCCGCGCAAGCCGGTCGTCGCCGCCGTCGAGGGCCACTGTGTCGCCGGCGGCACGGAGATCCTCCAGGGCACGGACATCCGTGTCGCGGGGGAGTCGGCGACGTTCGGCCTCTTCGAGGTCAGGCGCGGGCTCTTCCCGATCGGCGGCTCCACGGTCCGCCTCCAGCGGCAGATCCCCCGGACGCACGCGTTGGAGATGCTGCTCACTGGTCGGCCCTACAGCGCGCAGGAGGCGGCCGGGATCGGTCTGGTCGGTCATGTGGTGCCCGACGGCACAGCCCTGGCGAAAGCCCTGGAGATCGCTGAACAGATCAACGCGTGCGGGCCGCTGGCCGTGGAGGCGGTGAAGGCGTCCGTGTACGAGACGGCCGAGATGACCGAGGCGGAGGGGCTGGCCGCCGAGTTGAAGCGGGGGTGGCCGGTCTTCGACACGGCCGACGCGAAGGAAGGGGCTCGGGCGTTCGCCGAGAAGCGGGCGCCTGTTTACAGGCGGGCGTAGGCGTACCGCCAGGTCGTGTTTCGGCTGCGGGTCCGTCGTGGCTGGTCGCGCGGTTCCTTGCGCCCCCGAAAACGTACGTGACCCTCTGTTCAAGGAGGCAAGCTTCGATGTCCGTGATCCTCAAGGCCCCCCTCACCGTCGAGTTTCCGTTCACCCGGTCCGTCGGCCCCGTGCAGAGCGCCTTTCTCACCGGGCTGCGGGAGCGGGTCGTCCTCGGGGTGCGCACGGGGGACGGCAGGGTGCTGGTGCCGCCCGTCGAGTACGACCCCGTCACCGCCGAGGAGATCCGGGACCTCGTCGAGGTCGCCCCCACCGGAACCGTCACCACCTGGGCCTGGAACCACGAACCCCGTCGCGGGCAGCCCCTCGACACCCCCTTCGCCTGGGTGCTGGTGAAACTCGACGGCGCCGACACGGCCCTGTTGCACGCCCTTGACGCGCCCGGCCCGGACACCGTCCGCACCGGTATGCGGGTCCGGGTGCGGTGGGCCGAGGAGCGGTCCGGCGCCATCACGGACATCGCCTGCTTCGAACCGTACGACGGCGGACCGGTGGAACCGGCGGGCCACAGTGGAGAGTTCCAGGAGGCGATCACGGGCATCGTCGCCGCCGCCCGCCTCGACTACACCTACTCGCCTGGACGCGCCCAGACCGGCTACATCGAGGCCCTCGGCGACCGGCGCATCGTCGGCGAACGATGCCCGTCCTGCCGCAAGGTGTACGTCCCGCCCCGTGGCGCCTGCCCGACCTGCGGGGTCGCCACGCGGGAGCGCGTCGAGGTCGGTCCCGGCGGCACGGTCACCACCTTCTGCATCGTCAACATCAAGGCGAAGAACCTGGACATCGAAGTCCCGTACGTCTACGCCCACATCGCCCTCGACGGCGCCGGGCTCGCCCTGCACGGCCGGATCGCCGGCATCCCCTACAACCAGGTGCGCATGGGGCTGCGCGTGGAGCCGGTGTGGACGCAAGGGGCCCGCTACCCCGACCACTACCGGCCCACCGGCGAACCCGACGCGGACTACGACATGTACAAGGAGCTGCTATGACGCGCGAAGAAGCCCCGGGAGCCCGTGACATCGCCGTCGTCGCCTTCGCCCAGACCGACCACCGGCGCACCACCGACGAGGTCTCCGAGGTGGAGATGCTCATGCCGGTGCTCCACCAGGTCCTGGAGCGGACCGGGTTGAAGACCGCCGACATCGGCTTCACCTGCTCCGGCTCCAGCGACTACCTCGCCGGCCGCGCCTTCTCCTTCACCCTCGCCCTCGACGGCGTCGGCGCCTGGCCGCCGATCTCCGAGTCCCACGTCGAGATGGACGGGGCGTGGGCGCTCTACGAGGCCTGGGTGAAACTCCGCACGGGGGACGCCGACACCGCGCTCGTCTACTCCTACGGCAAGTCCTCGCCGGGCTCCGTACGGGACGTCCTCACCCGGCAGCTGGACCCGTACTACGTGGCCCCGCTGTGGCCCGACTCCGTCGCCCTGGCCGCCCTCCAGGCCCAGGCCCTCATCGACGCGGGAGCCACGGACGAACCGGCCCTGGCGGCGGTCGGGGCGCGCAGCCGCGCGGACGCGACCGCCAACTCCCATGCCCAGCTGAGGGGTTCGGTGCCCCAAGGCGACTACCTCGTCCGGCCGTTGCGCACCGGGGACTGCCCGCCCATCGGCGACGGGGCCGCCGCCGTGGTCCTCGCGGCGGGGGAGCGGGCCAGGGAACTGTGCGAGAGGCCCGCCTGGATCCGGGGCATCGACCACCGCATCGAGGCTCATGGCCTTGGTGTGCGCGACCTGACCGACTCACCGTCCGCCCGGCTCGCCGCCGAGCGGGCCGGAGCCTACGAACGGCCCGTCGACACCGCCGAGTTGCACGCACCGTTCAGCTCCCAGGAGGTCGTCCTGCGCAGGGCCCTCGGGCTCGACGAGACCGTGCGCGTCAACCCGTCGGGCGGGGCCCTGGCCGCCAACCCGATCATGGCCGCCGGGCTCATCCGCATCGGCGAGGCCGCCGCCCGCATCCACCGGGGCGAGTCCGACCGGGCGCTCGCGCACGCCACCTCCGGCCCGTGTCTCCAACAGAACCTGGTCGCCGTACTCGAAGGGGATCCCCGATGAGCAAGGAGCCCGTGGCCGTCGTAGGGGTCGGCCAGACCAAGCACGTGGCGGCGCGCCGGGACGTGTCGATCGCCGGGCTCGTCCGGGAAGCCGCCCGCAGGGCCCTCGACGACGCCGAGTTGGGCTGGGCCGACATCGAGGCCGTCGTCATCGGCAAGGCGCCCGACTTCTTCGAGGGCGTCATGATGCCCGAGCTGTACCTCGCGGACGCGCTCGGCGCGGTGGGCAAGCCCATGATGCGGGTGCACACGGCCGGCTCGGTCGGCGGCTCGACGGCACTGGTCGCCGCAAGCCTGGTCGCGGCCCGTGTCCACGGCACGGTGCTCACCCTCGCCTTCGAGAAACAGTCCGAATCCAACGCCATGTGGGGGCTGTCCCTGCCGATCCCGTTCCAGCAGCCGCTGCTCGCGGGCGCGGGCGGCTTCTTCGCCCCGCACGTGCGCGCGTACATGCGGCGCAGCGGTGCGCCCGAGACCGTCGGTTCCCTGGTCGCGTTCAAGAACCGCAGAAACGCGCTGAAGAACCCGTACGCCCATCTCCACGAGCACGACATCACGTTGGAGAAGGTGCAGGCCTCGCCCATGCTGTGGGACCCGATCCGCTACTCGGAGACCTGCCCGTCCTCCGACGGGGCCGTGGCGATGGTCCTCACCGACCGGGCGGGCGCGGCGCGTGCCCCCCGGCCCGCCGCGTGGATGCACGGCGGCGCGATGCGCAGTGAACCCACCCTGTTCGCGGGCAAGGACAGCGTGTCGCCGCGTGCGGGGCGGGACTGCGCGGCCGACGTGTACCGGCAGGCGGGCATCGTCGATCCGCGCCGGGAGATCGACGCGGTGGAGATGTACGTGCCGTTCTCCTGGTACGAGCCGATGTGGCTGGAGAACCTGGGTTTCGCCGCCGAGGGGGAGGGCTGGAAGCTCACGGAGTCCGGGGTCACCGAGCTGGACGGGGACCTTCCGGTCGACATGTCCGGTGGGGTCCTCTCCACCAACCCCATCGGTGCCTCCGGCATGATCCGGTTCGCCGAGGCCGCGCTCCAGGTGCGGGGTCTCGCCGGAGAACACCAGGTCGAGGGCGCCCGACGGGTCCTGGGGCACGCCTACGGCGGCGGCTCGCAGTTCTTCTCGATGTGGCTCGTGGGCGCCGAGCCACCCGTCTCCTGAACCCTTCCCCTCGCACGGCCTGTGCGCGGTGGGGGCCGATCGCTAGTCTGGCGGGCGGACGACGAACCGGGAGGAGCACGGACGTGGCCGAGACCACCATGCAGCAGCGATCCCTCGATGGCTGGCACAAGCCGGCGGAACTGGACCTGAGCAACGCGGACTGGCGGTCGAGCAGCCAGGGGCGGGGAGATGTCCAGATCGCCTTTGTCGAGGGTTTCATCGCCATGCGCAACAGCGGCAGCCCCGAGAGCCCCTCGCTGATCTTCACCCCCGCGGAATGGGGCGCCTTCGTGTCGGGGGCCCGTGAGGGCGAGTTCGACCTGACCTGAGCCGCCGTACGTGCCGTGGGGTGGGCGGTCCGGCCGCCCACCCCACGGCGGCGTCAGCGCAGGGTGACCTCGCGCGGGCCGTTGTAGGGCGCCAGCGACAGCACGGTCCGCGGTGTCCGCAGCCCCTCACGTTCCGCGAACAGCTCGCGCGCCGCGGCGAAGCGCACCTCGTCGCCCACCACCGGGGCGACCTCGTCGTACAGTTCGCGGACCGGGTCGACGAGTTCCTGGCCCGCCTCCGTCTCGGTGCCCCAGATGTCCCACAGCAGCGTCTCGACCTTGTTCAGCGCCGCGAGATCGAGCCGGACGTTCCCGGCCACGAACCACTCCCCGTTCAGCGGCCCGTCCTCCGGCGGGTGCAGGCCGAACGTCCGGGCGTCCGCCTCACCCGCCCGGACGGCCCGCCACGCCTTGCCCGCCACCAGGAAGCGGTCGCGCGGTACGTCCATCGGGTCGAAGTCGATCCCCCACTCGTCGGCGACCAACGGCTCGGCCAACTGCGCGTCGGCGAACAGCCAGCCCCGCGCCGGGTCCCAGTACTCGGTGACCACATGGTCGCAGTGGAATCCGTTCTCCCCGAAGTACGTGGCGAAGCCCGAGCGCAGCCGGGCCGGCACGCCGAAGTGCCGCAGCAGCGAGCAGTGCAGCAGCGAGAAGTCGCGGCACACACCGACGAACCGGTCCCCGGGCTCACGGCGGTGCGTCAGCGGCGCGTCGTTGCGTTCGACGATGAGCCGCAGGATGTCGTCCAGGTAGCGCGTCTCGGCGTCGTCGTGCAGCCGCTCCCGCGCCACGGTGTGGCCGAACGTCCCGCCCTCGCCCCGATGGATCATCAGATCCCGTGCCACGCGGGCGAGTCGGGCCGGATCGCGCGGGAGGCCGGCGTAGAGCGGGGCGAGGTCGCCCGGGTCGGTGAACGCGCTCTGCTCGGTGTAGAAGGCGGCGACGTCCGGTGCGAGCTGTACGGGTGGCATGAGCGAACCCCCAGAAAGAATCGGCCGCGTGTTCGAATTACGGGCCGCTCCGCCTCACCGTGCCAAAATTCACCCGCAATTGTCCAGAATTCACGGGGGAATGCGGGGAAACGCGGGGAATGCGGGTGCGCGGAATTCTCCGCATGCTCCGCGCGCGTCACTCGGCAAGAATTAATGGATGTGGGCTCCTCTATCATTAGCGGCATGGAGTACTCGACCAGCGGGGACGCGCGGCTCGCCCTGGACCTCGCCCTGACCGTCCGCCACGACGGCAGCGGCGGTGTCGCCGACGACCTGACCGATGTCATGGCGCTCGCCACCTGGGTCCGCGCCCACACGGACGACCTCCCGGCCACCCTCGGCCCGGCCGTCGACGAGGCCATGCTCACCTCCGTCCGCGACCTCCGCGGCGCCGTCCGCGCCCTCTTCGCCCGCGCCGTCGCCCCCGGCGAGCCCAGCCCCGCCGACGCCACCCGCCTGCTGCCCGTCCCCGAGGCCCTGGCGCGCCTCAACGAGGCCGCCGCCCTCACCCCGACCGTCCCGGTCCTCACCTGGGGCCCCGGTGCCGACCCCGTCGTGCACCACCGGCCCGCCACCGGCGAGGACCCGCTCACCGCCGCCCTCGCCCGCGCCGCGCTCGCCTTCCTCGCGAGCCCCGAACGACATCGGCTGCGCGCCTGTCACGCACCGCGCTGCGTGCGCTACTTCCTCAAGGAGCACCCCCGCCAGGAGTGGTGCAAACCCGCCTGCGGCAACCGGGCCCGGGTGGCCCGCCACCACGACCGCCACAGGAAGACCTCGGCCTGACCGCACGGACGGTTCTCCCCGGCGCTCCCTCGGCTCCACCGTGGGACGACACGCCGTACCATTGCGGCATGTCCTTCCTCCGCCGCCGCAGCGCCACTCCCGCCGGGCCCGATTTCGACGTACTGGCCATGGATCCGGGCGACTGGCCGGGCAATCTCGGTGCCGGTCTGCTGCCCGCCCCCGACGGCAGCTGCCAGGGCGTCTTCCTGCGCTACGACCTCTACGGCGGCCGCGGCCCCGCGATGATCATCGGCAACCTCCCGGAGGGCTCCCCGGCGCGCGAGGTCGCCGACGGCGAGATCCCCTTCGAGGTCGCCCAGCTGCTGGTCGCCCTGGAGAACGAGGAGGACATCACCGTCGTCGGCTCCGAGGACCTCCCGGTGATGCAGGGCGACAACCTGCTGATCGTCCGCCGCCTCAAGCTCTCCGAGTCCCGGATCTCCTGCGTCCAGTTCGACCGCAGCGACAACGTCCTGGTGACCATCGCCGCCTGGGACCGCCCCATCACCGACGACCTCTACGCGCTGCTCAAGCCGCTCCCGGCGGAGCTGTTCCAGCAGGGCTGAGAGCGCGCACACGACGGACGTGCAACGCTCCGCCGGGCCGAAAACCCGGTGAGGACGAGCACGAGAAAGGGCCGGGTACGCACCCGGCCCCTCTTCGTGCCCTCGGGCGTCCCGCCGCTCACCCGGCCGGCAGCACCCGCACATCCGCCGCCTTGACGAACGCCACCCGGTGACCGAACTGGATCTCGTAGTAGAGGTCCTTGCCGACCACGACCCGGTGTCCGCTCGTGTCGAAGGTGACGGCGTAGTAGTACTCGCCGGGCACCAGGCCCCCGGTGACGTACTTCTGCCCCTTGAGGAGCTTGTACGGCCACGGGGACACCGCCTGCGCGGGCACCCCCGCCGGGTACGCGGACGCCTCCGGGTAGGCGCGGCCGTACACCGGGATGTCCGCCAGGCCGTCCCGGGGCGTCACGACCAGCCCGGTCGCGCCGACCGCCGTCGGCTTGCCCGGCGGGTTCTGGAACCAGGCCTTCTGCCCCAGGAACCAGATCGCCGTCCAGTCGCCCTGCCGCTCCGCCACCGCGTACTGCTGCCCGGTGGAGACCCGGGACCCGAGGTCGTTCACATTGGTCGTCGAACCGCTGCCGTCCGGCCGCAGCCCGATGTCCTTGATCAGGGGCGAGGTCACGTCGGGGCGGCTGTAGAGGCGTACGGCGCTGGAGCCGTGCACCGCGCAGGTCGCGCCGCCGGACCCGCAGCCGGTGAACACCGGCCGGTTGGCGGCGTAGTCCGGGAGGATCGTCACCATCGTGCTGTCGGCGCCGGACGTCGCTCCGAGCGGCTTGCCCAGCAGCTCGAAGTAGTGCCGCCAGTCCCAGTACGGACCCGGGTCGGTGTGCATCCCCGGGATCGTCGCCGTCGTCGGACCGGGCACGGTGTCATGGCCCAGGATGTGCTGGCGGTCCAGCGGGATGCCGTACCTGTCGGCCAGGTACCTCACCAGCCGCGCCGACGAGCGGTACATCGCCTCCGTGTACCAGGCGTCCGGCGAGGCGAGGAACCCCTCGTGCTCCAGACCGATCGAGCCCGCGTTGACGTACCAGTTGCCGGCGTGCCAGGCCACGTCCTTGTGCTTGATGTGCTGCGCGATGTGCCCGTCCGTGGAGCGCAGCGAGTACTGCCACGACACGTACGTCGGGTCCTGGACCAGTTCGAGCGTGGTGTCCCAATAGCCCTCGGTGTCGTGGACGACGATGTACCGGATGGGCTGCGAGTTCGGCCGGTCGGCCAGGTCGTGGTTGCCGTAGTCGTTGTCCCCGAACTCCTGGTACGGCGCCGGGATCCACTCACAGGCCACCGTGGTCGGGCACTCCGCCCCGGCGGCCGCCGCGCGCAGTCCGGACCGGGACAGCTGCCCGGTGTCGGGCGCGAGGTCCGGGTCGGCCGCCAGGGCCACCCGCTGACCGGCGTCCGTGACGCGCACGGCGCCGGCACGGATGACCGCGAACACCTCGTTCGCGTACGCCGCCGCCGTGGCCCGGTCGTCGGCACCCGAGAAGCGCGCCACCGCCCCGTACCAGTCCGCGGGATCGGCGCTCGGTTCCGCGCCGAGCTGCCGCTGGGCGGCGGCGAGCAGCGCGGCACCCCCCGCCACGTTCGCCTCGGCGTCCGTGCGCAGCTCCCGCGCGGGCAGACCGGTCAGCTCGGCCGCCTTCGTCAACGTCCGCAGCCGGTCCGGGAGTTCGGAGGGCTCCGGCAGCTTCGCCTCCGGCACGGTCAGCGGGCGCGACTCGTCGCCGCGCGCGTCCTCCGTGCCCTCGCTGTGGTGCGGGGCCTCGGCCAGGGCCGTGCGCGCGTCGGTGAGATGCATGGGTCCGTAGCCGCCGGTCACACTGGGCGCGCCGCCGTGCTCGTCCCAGCGGGACTGGAGGTACGAGACGCCGAGCAGGACGCTGCGCGGTACGCCGTACCTCTCGGCCGCGGCGGTGAACGCGCTCTGCAGACCGCCGGAGGAGGAACCGCTCTCCGGCGGGGCCGCGCCCAGCAGGGGCAGCAGCAGGACGGCGGGAGCCGCGGCGAGCGCCGCTCGGCGGACACGTCTGGGACGGGTGGTGGGCCTGCGATCGGTGGGGGATCCTCGCAAGGCGGCCTCCTCTGACGGTGGGGCGTTGGCGGAGTGGCAGACCAAAGGCTCCTCCCGCGGGCGAGGCCCGTGTGCGGAGGAGCGCTTCCGTGCTATCGGTCGGCCGACGATCCGTCAATCATGCCCCCGGAAGGCCGCTTCCCCGGTGATTGCCGGGCGCACGACCACCCCCGGGTCATGACGAAGGCCCGCGGCGCGGCCCTTGCGCAGGCACACCGCGGACCTTCGTATCCCCTCAGCGAGTACCGACCGCCGCCCGTACGGCCTTGCGGGCCAGCTGGCAGTCGTCGTGCAGCCGCCTGAGCAGCAGCCGCTGTTCCTCGCCGGACGGCGCAGCAGCCGGGTGGGCCTGACCCGGTGCCGCCGGGGTCGAGTCGTGCATCGAACGCTGCACGGCCGTCTCGTAGGTACGGATCTCACGGGTCAGTACGAGCATCAGGTTCACCAGGAACGCGTCCCGGGAGGCCGGACCCGCCGACTGCGCCAGCTGGCTGATCTGCCGCCGTGCCACCGGTGCGTCCCCGAGCACCGCCCACAGCGTCGCCAGGTCGTACCCCGGCAGATACCAGCCCGCGTGCTCCCAGTCCACCAGCACTGGACCGGCCGGTGAGAGCAGGATGTTCGACAGGAGGGCGTCGCCGTGACAGAACTGGCCCATGCCCTGACGGCCGGACGCGTGCGCGATGCCGTGCAGCAGCTTCTGCAGATCGCCCATGTCCCGGTCGGTGAGCAGGCCCAGCTCATGGAAGCGGGAGATCCGCTCCGCGTAGTCCAGCGGGGCGTCGAACGTCCCCACCGGCGGCCGCCACGCGTTCAGCCGGCAGATCGCGCCGAGCGCCGCCCGGATGTCGGCGCGCGGCGGCGCCTCCACCGGATGCCGCTGCAGGGCCGCCACCCGGCCCGGCATCCGCTCGATGACCAGGGTGCAGTTGTCCGGGTCCGCCGCGATCAGCCTCGGCGCCCGCACGGGTGGGCGGTGCCGGACGAACGAGCGGTATGCGGCTATTTCGTGCCGGAGCCGGTCCTCCCAGATGGAGGAATGATCCAGTAAACACTTGGCGACGGCCGTACTTCGCCCTGTGGTACCGACGAGCAGCACCGAGCGGCCGCTGCGGCGCAGCACCTGGACCGGAGTGAACTCCGGACAGATGCGGTGCACCGAGGCGATCGCCGTGCGCAGCTGCGCGCCCTGAGGGCCGGACAAGTCGATTCTCCCGCTGAGCGGTTGGGTGCCGAGCCCCGGCACGCGCCGCGGCCGGCCGCCGAGCACCGGGGCCGCCGTACGCGTGGGGTCGAGGTAGGGGCCGCCGCTGCCCGGCTGGCGGGGGTGCAGCGACCGGGGAGGAGCGGACACGGAGGACGATGCTGCGTACATGGGGGAGGACAGATCCCTTCGTGTGCCGGCAGGTCACGTGCCACCCGTCCCGGCCGTACCGGGGACACCCTGGGGAGTGCCCGTCGGGGCGACCGGGTCGGGGTGGCGCTTTCCTACCTGACACCGGATGGGCCCTGGCACACCATGTAGCGCACCCTGGCGAAGCCTGGCGAATAGTCCCCGAGCAACTGACAGCGGGCTACATTCAACTCAGCCGAGAACCTGGGGGCTTGACGTGAGCGGACAACCCAACACCCGACTCGCAGACCTGTTCGGCCTGGCCGGCTGGTCGAAGGGAGAGCTCGCGAGGCTGGTCAACCGGCAGGCGGCGGCCATGGGCCACCCCCAGCTGGCGACCGACACCTCACGGGTACGGCGGTGGATCGACATGGGAGAGATCCCGCGCGATCCCGTGCCACGGGTGCTGGCGGCGCTGTTCACCGAGCGTCTCGGCCGTGTCGTGACCATCGAGGACCTCGGTCTGGTCCGGCACGGGCGTACGGGGAAACGGCAGGGCGGCGGGAATGTGGAACATCCCGACGGCGTGCCGTGGGCGCCCGAACGGACTGCCGCGGTCCTCACCGAATTCACGGGAATGGACCTCATGCTCAACCGACGCGGCTTGGTGGGTGCGGGCGTCGCGCTCACCGCGGGATCCGCACTCAGCAGCGCCATGCACGACTGGCTGCACACCGACCCGGCCCTCGCGGCCGGCGCCCCCGACCTCGACAACCCCCTGCACGCCGACCCCGCCGGGTTCGACCGATACGAGGCCGCCCCCATCGGGTCGCAGGAGATCGAGGAACTGGAGCGCTCGGTCGAGGTGTTCCGGGCCTGGGACGCGGCCCGCGGCGGCGGGCTGCAACGCAAGGCTGTCGTGGGACAGCTCAACGAGGTGGGAGGCATGCTCTCCTACCGTCACCCCGAACACCTCCAGCGGCGCCTGTGGGGCGTCGCCGCCAACCTCGCCGTCCTCGCCGGCTGGATGTCGCACGACATCGGCCTCGAACCCACCGCCCAGAAGTACTTCATCATCGCCGCCCACGCCGCCAGGGAGGGCGGTGACCGGCCCCGCGCCGGCGAGGCCCTCTCCCGGGCGGCCCGACAACTGGTGCACCTCGGGAAACCCGACGAGGCGCTGGACCTCATGAAACTCGCCCAGTCCGGGTCGGGCGACCAGGTCCTGCCGCGCACCAAGGCCATGCTGCACACCGTCGAGGCCTGGGCGCAGGCCTCCATGGGCAAGGGCCAGGCCATGCGCCGCACGCTGGGCCAGGCCGAGGACCTGTTCGTCTCCGACCGTGGGGACGTGCCGCCGCCGAGCTGGATGCAGATGTTCAACGAGGCGGATCTGTACGGCATGCAGGCCCTGGCCTACCGCACCCTCGCGGAGCACGAACCGGCGGCGGCGCAGCACGCCCGGCACTACGCGGAGAAGGCGTTGGACCTCAGGACGAACGCCCAGGGGAGGTCGCAGATCTTCGACTACCTGTCGATGGCCTCGGCCTGCTTCATCGGCGACGACCCGGAGCAGGCGAGCGGGTACGCGCGTCTGGCGCTGGCGTCGATGGGCTCCAACTCCTCGCACCGCACCTGGGACCGGCTGCGTGAGATGTACCGGCTCACCGGTCAGTACGCCGGCTATCCGAAGATCCAGGATCTGCGGGAGGAGATCCAGCTCTCCCTGCCCAAGCCCCAGCCGAGGGCCTCGCTGCCGAAGAACAGGGGCGACATCGCCCCGGCGTGAGGGCATCACCCCCGGCGTGAGGGTGAGGGGCGGCGTGCGGGTGAGTGGCCCGTTCCTCAGGAGCTGACCCGGGCGACGAGCACGCACGCGTCGTCCATACGCTCCCTCTCGCCGAACTCCTCCACCACCGTCCGGACACATTCCTGGGCCGTACGCGCCTCGCCGAACCGGGGGGCCAGGTCCAACAGCCGCTGGACGGCTGCCTCTCCGTCCCGCCGGGGGACCAGTCCATCGGTGTGCAGGAGCAGCAGATCGCCCTGTTCGAGCGTCACTTCGGCCTGCCCGTAGACGGCTCCGGAGGTCGCTCCGAGCAGGACTCCGTCCGGCGGGGGCAGCACGCGCCCCGTCCCGTCGCGGAACAGCAGCGGGGCGGGGTGCCCGGCCTGCGCCCAGACGAGGGTGCGGGTCGCCGGCCGGTAGCGGCAGCAGACCGCGCTGCCGAGCGCCGGCTGCACGGTGGAGTCCAGTAACTGGTTGAGACAGGCCATCAGCCGGCCCGGTTCGGTTCCCGACATCGCCATGCCGCGGAGCGCGCCGATCAGCATCGCCATGCCCGAGGTAACGGTGACACCGTGACCGGTGAGGTCACCGACGCTCAACAGGCTGTCACCGCCCGGCAGTTCGAGGGCGTCGTACCAGTCGCCGCCGATCAGCGCGCTCGTCGAGCAGGGCAGGTAGTGGGCGGCCAGGTCCAGCATCTCGGGGCCCCGCTGCGGGAGCCGCAGAGGGCCGCGCCACGGCGGCAGCACGGCCTCCTGCAGCTCGACCGCGAGCCGGTGCTCGGTCTGCGCGATGTGCCGCTCACGGTGCAGCGAGTCACGGGTCTCGCTCACCGCCCGCTGGCTGCGCCGCAGTTCGCTGACGTCCCGCAGGACGGCCCACATGGAGGCCGTACCGCCGTCGTCGTCGAGCACGGGCTCGCCCATCATGTGCACGGTGCGCACCCCGCCGTCGGGGAGCACGATCCGGAACTCCCCGTCGATGCGCTTGGCGTCGATGAGGCAGTCCGTGACCATCGCCGTCAGCCGCGGACGGTCCTCGTCGTGGACCAGCGACGGCAGTTCGTCCAGGGTGAGCGGCGGGGCGGCCGGGTCGCGGCCGAGGATCTGGAACAGCTCACCGGACCAGCTCGCCTCGTCCGTCAGGAGGTTCCACTCGGCGCTGCCGACGCGGCTGAGCAGCGATTCGCGCCGGGAGGCCGGGGGTGGCGCGACCGGGAGACCGGCCGTGGCCGCGGGGGCGGGCGGCGGGGCAGGGCCGTCCCGCAGCTGCGCCAAGTGGTCGTCGAGGTCGCTCAGTTGATGCAGGGCCAGCTCGTAGAGCGCCCGCTGCCAGCGGATCTCGGGATCGGCTTCGTCGGCGGCCGCGTCGCGTCGTACGGCGTCCACGTCGCCCCGCAGCCGTCGCGTCTGCGAGATGAGCGCGTCGACCGTGCCGCGTCGGGGCGGCTGGGCGGCGGGACGATCCGCAGAGAGAGGGGACGGCATCACGTACTCCGATGGGGGACGGTACGACCAACGCTGACGTAAGGGCCGATTACGACTGTTGCACAGGCCCGCACGCGCTGTAAGGGATTTGGCAAGACACGATACGGCGGTGCTTCCGGCATATGCCACCGTCCTCGCGGTCGGGGGTGCCCACTGCGGTTCGATACGCGTCCCGAGGGTCCAAGTCGTAGGAATCGTAAGCGACTTGACGGGTCGTCGACCGCACTCACCTGTCTTTCATTCCCCTGTTCGAGGGGCGTATGTGCGAGCGCTTCCCCGGGTTCGCGAGTGACATGGGTCACAGAGATGAATCCAGGAGGTCGCGTCCTGCGAAACCTCTCGGCAGGAAGAGCTTCATCCGAAACGGAGACCGTTCATGACCGTCACGCTGGAACAGCCCGCCCGCGCGCTCCTCGTCACCGAGGAGGACCGGGAGATCCCGGTGCCCGCGAGCCTGCGCTATTCCTCCGACGATCCGCTGGCCGTGCACCTCGACTTCCCGGCCGACATCTCGCTGAACGGCTCCATGGTGACCTGGACGTTCTCCCGCGGACTGCTGGAGGAGGGCGTGCGCGCCCCCGCGGGCGCCGGCGACGTGCACATCCGGCCGGGCGGCCGGTTCCGCACGGTGGTGGAGCTGCACTCCCCGTACGGCATGGCGCTGCTCCGGTTCGAGAAGGCGGCACTGCAGCGCTTCCTGCTGCGCAGCTACACCGTCGTCGCCGCCGGGAGCGAGGAGGTGGGCCCCGCGCTCGACCGGGGACTGACGTCCCTCCTGCGGGGGGTCTGACATCCCTCCCGGTGGCGCCGCGGTGGACGCGGGGTGTGGCTCAGTAGCGCAGGACGCCCGCGATGCCCCGGGCGTCGCCGAGCGCGCCGTCGGGGACGAAGCGGACCTCGGCACCGGTGTCCAGACAGCGCTCGACGATCTCGTCCACGATGTCCTCGCGGACGTCGAGGTCGCCGCTCTCGGCCGGCACGAGATGCCCGTCCGTGCTGCCGCCGTCCGCGCGCACGGCCGCCTGGAAGTTCTCCTCGACGGCCAGGAGCTGGATCCGGCCCTGCCGCGCGTTCTGACGGACCTCGTCGACGCCCGCGGCGAACGTCTTGTGACCGCGCGCCGCTTCGAGCCGCCGTGCCACGGTGTCGACGCTCCTGCGGTCCTCGGCGGCGATCACGGGCCCCACCGCCTGCCACACGGCCTCCGGGGTGCCGTGCGCGAGACCGCCGTGGGGGACGTGGGTGGCGTCCCTGGTGACCGTGCCGATCTCGTCGAGCAGGGACAGCGCCGCCGTCTCGCCGGTGACGTAGAGGGGCCGCTGCCGGGTGCGCAGCACCCGGGCGAACGCGGTGTCGGCGTCGCGGAGGAAGTGCCGGGTGTCCTCGTCGCGGTAGGCGGACGGCAGGTCACCGATCCGTTCCTGCCGCTCGGCGTCGAAGTTGTCGCGGTCCCTGGTCATCGGGAACCCGCCGACGTGCGCCTCGGTGACACGGTCGCCGCCGCCGTTCCACAGGGTGACGCGGTCGGCGGAGACCGCGAGCACCCAGAACGGCCGCTCGGCGGCCTGCGCCGCCACCAGGTTCCGGGTGAGGAAGGTGTCCGAGAGCACCACGCGCTCCGGCACCGGGCGGGTCAGCGACCAGACCTGGTGCTCACCGGGCGCGGCGAAGATCACCAGGCCGTCCTCGGCGTGCGTCAGGTCCACTTCGGCCAGCGCCCGGTCCAGCTGTTCGACGACGTCGTGGCGCCGCTCCCGGGTGACGGCGGGATCGTGCTCCAGTCGCTTCTTGGCCTCGGCCACGACATTGCGCAGCCGGACCGGGTCCTGGGCGTTCTCGGGCTCTCGGCGGTGCGTCGGCGTCAGTACCGAGACCGCCGGGTAGGGCCGCGGGCGGCGCAGTTCGATGAGGGTCGCGGGGCTGAGGGCATGCTCCATTCCTTCACGATAGGACTGATTCGCGTATCGGGCATTTGGGGTATCGGATCCTCCGTCCGGACCTCCTCGACAGGCGCGGCGGAGCAGCGAACGAGCCCGCCGGAGCGCACCGGTGAGGGTGCGCGCCGACGGGCTCCGCGGCGCGGCGGCCGCCGTGCGGGTCAGCCCACTTCCTTCTTCAGTGCTTTGTCGGCGGCGGCCTTGGACGGCTTCCACCAGGTCGTCACCGGCTCCCAGACCTTCACCTTCCTGGTGGCGCCCAGCTGCTTCAGCGTGAACGTGCGGCCGTAGAGGTTGGGGTTGGCCGACACGGTGATCGTGCCGACGCGACGCGCCTCGGGGTCCTTGAGGTCGGCGATCGTGCGGACCGCGGCGTACACCGTCTTCCCCGCGCCGACCTTGTACGGGCCGCTCTGGCCGGACGGCACCGGCTGGGCCGCCCCGTCGAGGTCGCCGAAGTTGACGACGGGAAGGCGGTCGATCGTGCAGGTGCGGCTGCTGGTGTTCTTGACGCTGATGTGCACGATCCGCGTGTCCTTCGCCTGCTTGGCGCCCAGCTTGAGGACCTTCGACTTGCAGACCGGTGTCTTCGCGGCGGGCTGGGTGGCGAGCCCCTGAGGGGCGGCGGTGAGCAGGAGCGCGGCGCCGGCGGTGGCCACGGTGGAGACGGTGAGCAGGGAACGGATACGCATCGGTGGATTCCCCCAGGTTCGGTCACATACGGGTACGGCACGCGCAAACGTGACGTCTGCCCAGTGTGACGAGCAAGATGCGCCCGGGGTTGTACCGATTGCGCCCGTGTCGCGCGCCCGATGCTCAGTCGTCGACCCCGCAGGAACTTCCGTCGTCGGGCAGTGTCCCGAACAGCAGGAAGTCGTCGACCTTCGCGTGCACGCACTTCGACGACCCGTAGCCGGTGTGTCCCCTGCCCTTGTTGTCCAGGACGACCGCCGAGGGGCCGAGCCGCTTCGCCGTCTCCACGGTCCAGCGGTACGGAGTGGCCGGATCGCCCCGGGTGCCCACGAGCAGCATCTTCGGGGTGTCGACGTCCCGTACCTCCTCGCGGATGTAGTCGCTGCCCGCGGGGCGGCCGTAGCACATCAGCACCTGGGTGAGCCGGTACCGGCCGAACACGGGGGAGGCGTCCTCGTAGGCGGCGCGCAGGTCCCGCAGATTGGCGGTGATCTTTTTGGCGGAGGGCCGGTCGGGGTCGTCGGCGCAGTTGATCGCCATGAGCGCGGCGGGGAGGTTGTCCAGCGGGATCTCCTCGATGTCGACCAGCCCGTCGTGCGGGGTCGCGGAGGCGGACGGAGTGGGATCGGGGGGTTCGTGCGGGCGGCCCGGTGCCGCGACGCGGTACGGGGTGGCCGGCGCCGTGATGCTGTACGGGGTGGCCGGCGCCGTGACGCTGTACGGGGTGGCCGGCGGGGCGATGCGGTACGGGGTGGTGGGCGGGGCGAAGCCGCCGCCGGTGAGCGCCATGACGCCGCGCGTGTCGCCGTCGTGGACGAGCATGTTCAGCGCCTGGGTGAGCATGGGCCACAGCTGTTCGCTGTAGAGGGCGTGGCCGATGGCGCCCACCAGGTCCTGGCCCGTGAAGTCCGGCCCGAAGTCCGACGGCAGGGGATGCTCGTCCAGCGAGTCGACCAGCGCCACGACCTGCTCACGGGCGGAGCGGGCGTCCTGCCCGAACGGGCACGTCAGCTCCTCGGTGCAGGCGTCGAGGTAGTCCTCCAGCGCCTTCTGCTGGCCCTGGGCGCCCACCAGACCCTGCTCGGTCAGCGGTTCGCTCAGGGTGTCCACCCCGTCGAGCGCCATCCGGCCCACCCGCTGGGGGAACTGTGCGGCGTACACCGCGCCCAGCCGGGTGCCGTACGAGAAACCGAGGTAGTTGAGCTTCTTGTCGCCGAGGGCGGCGCGCATGACGTCGAGGTCGCGGGCGGCGTTGCGGGTGCCTATGTGCGGCAGCACCGGTCCCGAGTTCTCGCGGCACTCGGCGGCGGCCCGCCGCAGCCTTGCGAGCGCGGTCCCCGGGTCGTCGGCGTCCTCACCGCCGTCGGTGGCCTCCAGGGCCTCGTCGGTGCCGTCGCCGCAGCTGACCGGGGAGGAGCGGCCCACTCCGCGCGGGTCGAAGGTCACGACGTCGTAGCCCTTGGTGAGATCCATGAAGTCCTCGCCGCCGTAGGCGAGTTCGGGGACCCCCGGGCCGCCGGGGCCGCCGAAGTTCAGCAGCAGCGAGCCGCGTGCGTCGCCGGTGGCCCGATAGCGGGCCATCGCCAGGTCGAGGGTGCCCGCCTGGGGCCGGTTGTAGTCGAGCGGCACGGTGACCTTGCCGCAGCGCAGATCCCGGGGCATCTCCACGCCCTCGCACTTCGACCACTTGATCTTCTGGTCGTAGAAGCGGCTCAGGTCGGGCCGGGCGTCGTCCTGGTCGTCGTCGGCGCCCGCCGTCAGGGCGGGCAGCCCGGCGCCCAGCAGGGCGAGCACGGCGACCGCGGCTCCGGTGAGAGGGCGCCGTCTGTGCGTGGACCGCATGCGTGCCTCCAGGGAAGCCCGGCCGGGGCGGCCGGGGACGACCCCCGGATCACCATAGGCGGCCCCCCGGGGCCACGCCTCCCGGCGGGCGGACCGTCCGGGAGTGCCGTACTCTGCGCCGCGCCAGGAGGTCCCACCGGCGGTGCGCGGGGTCGCTCGTAAGCGTGAAACCGGCCGCCGGACCGGCCAAGCCGCGCCGCGAGGTCGGCCGTTTCCGGCGTCGCGGGCGTGAACGGGCTTCGGCGAGGATGCTGCGGGGCACGGCCGACCACCGTTGCCCGCGGTCGCACGGCGGCCGCGCACTCGCGACCTCAGCGAAGGAGCGCAGAGATGACCTCTCCGGGCCATCAGGACCTCGTCGTCACCCGGGCCGGCGTCGACGACTGGGCGGTGGTCGCCCGATGGGCGGGGGACGAGGGCTGGAACCCGGGTCTGTCGGACCCGGCGTGCTTCTTCGCACAGGACCCCGAGGGCTTCTTCATCGGCCGGCTCGGCGGGGAACCGGTCTCCGCCGTCTCCGTCGTCACCTACGGCGACGACTACGCCTTCCTCGGCTTCTACCTGGTCCGCCCGGACCTGCGCGGCCAGGGCCACGGCCTCACCACCTGGAAGACCGCGCTCGCCCACGCGGGCGACCGCACCGTGGGCCTCGACGGCGTGGTCGCGCAGCAGGACAACTACCGCCAGTCCGGCTTCGAGCCCGCCCATCGCACCTTCCGGTACTCCGGCGTGGTGCCGCGGACCGCCGTATCGGGCGATGTACGGCCCGTCGACGACGCCCGGCTCCTCGCGGCGTACGACAGCGCCTGCCACCCGGCCGACCGCCCCCGCTTCCTGGAGCGCTGGCTGACCGCCGACGGACACCGGGCCCTCGCGCGGATCGTCGACGGGCGGCTGACCGGCTACGGCGTCATCCGGCCCGGCCGGGACGCCCTGCGCATCGGACCCCTGTTCGCCGACACCGCCGCGGACGCCCGCGCGCTGTTCGCCGGGCTCGCCGCCGAGGCCGACGGCCGTGAGCTGGCCGTCGACGTGCCGGAGCCGAACAGGGCCGCCGTGGCGCTCGTCGAGGAGTACGGGCTGACGCCGTCCTTCGAGACGGCCCGTATGTACACCGGCCCGATCCGGCCGTACGCGGCGGAGCGGGTCTTCGGGGTCACGACCCTGGAGCTCGGCTAGGGGCCTCCTGCCGGGCCTCAGGGGAAGCCTCCCGCCGGGCCTCAGGGGAAGCCTCCGGTCGGGCCTCCGTGGAGGCGGGAGCGGCGTCGCCCGGCGGGGCGGCGTCGCTCTTCCTGAACGCCCACTCCATGCGTGGCTCGACGACACAGCGGAGCGCGGCCCGTACGGGGGAGGTGCACAGCAGCGTGATGCCGCCGACCGCCACCGCCGTGACCGTGAGTTCCCCGAGCGGGGTGTGCAGCCACTCGACGGCGTACCAGTCCCGGAAACGCGCCCACTTGATCACGAAGCCGTGCAGCAGATAGCCGTACATCGTGCCCGCGCCCAGCGCCGTGAACCACAGGTGCCTACCCGGCACCCAGGCCAGGAAGCATGCCGTCAGCAGCACCGCCAGAGCGAACAGGGCGGGCGTGGTCAGCAGGCCGGCCCAGCGGGTGACGCCCTGGCCGGTGACGCTGCCCCGGTGGTAGAACCAGCCCGCGTCGAACCACGGAGCCACCCCGTACGCCACCACGAGCGCCCCGAGACCGACCGGGAGCAGCGACAGCCGTACCCGGCGCGTGCGCAGCCGTTCGAAGTGCGAGGGCCGCAGGGTCAGGCCCAGCACGAAGAACGGCAGGAAACCCAGCACCCGCTGGATGGAGACGTCGCCGCCGAGATCCGGTGAGACCGCCGCCAGCGTCGCCAGGGCCAGCGCGACCGGCAGGGGGTGACGCAGCATCAGCCACAGCGGTGTGGTCAGCCGCCAGACGAAGAGCGCGACCAGGAACCACATCACGTACCAGGGGTCCAGCAGGCTCAGCGGATAGCCCGGGTCGTCCTGCGCCCACCGGTAGAAGAGCGTGTACGCCGTCTCGAACACGACGTACGGCAGGGCCACGCCCGTCAGCAGCCGTTTCAGCCGGCCGGGCGCCATGTCGAAACTCCGCGAGAAGTACCCGGAGATCAGGGCGAAGGCCGGCATGTGGAACGCGTAGACCGTCAGGTAGGCGGCCGTGGCCGCCCGACTGCCGTACGTCAGCGGCTCCCACGCGTGCCCGCAGGCCACCAGGACGATGGTGAGGTACTTCGCGTTGTCGAAGTACGGGTCCCGTGAGGTCCGCCCCGCCCGGGGTGCCTTCCCCTCGGGTGGGGCGGCGGGGGAGGGGCGGGGGTGCTGCACCACGTCTTCGGGCATCGCTGCGAGGTCTCCGGACGACGACGACTGAACCCGGACCGCCTGCCCCCTCCCGCCGGTCCCAGTCGTCCTCGACCGCATCACCGAGGGTTTTGGCGTGGAACCGCCGGTGGGATTCCCGCCCGCCCGACCGCCTCGGGCTCCGGGACCCGCCCCTAGCACCACCGAGTGGCGAGAAAGCGGATGAATTCCGTTGCCAGGGCGAACGACTGGTGATGGAGTGAGCACCATGGATCACGCTGCTGTGCTGGCACTGTTCGACCGGGACATGCGAGAGGGCGCCCGCCCCGACGGGCCCGGGGCCCGGATCGAGCGCGTGGGCGGGGTGGTGCGCCAGGTCGGTTCCGAGCAGGGCTGGAGCGGTGTCGTCTGGTCCGACCTGGACGAGACGGGCGCGGACGCGGCGATCACCGAGCAGATCCGGTACTTCTCCGGGCTCGGACGCGACTTCGAATGGAAGCTGTACGGCCACGATCTCCCCGTCGACCTGGGCAGACGCCTGCGCACGGCCGGTTTCACGCCCGCTCCGGAGGAGACGCTGATGGTCGCCGAGGTCGCCGACCTGACCCTCGACGTCGAGCCGCCCGAGGGCGTACGGATCCTGCCGGTCACCGACCGCGCGGGCGTGGACCTGGTGGCCGACGTCCACGAGAAGGCCTTCGGCACGGACAGCTCCCGGATGCGTCACCAGTTGCTGGCCCAGCTCACCGGCGACACCGAGTCGGTCGTGGCCGTCGTGGCGCTCGCCGGGGACGTACCGGTGAGCGCTGCCCGGATGGAGCTGCTGCCCCACACCCGTTTCGCCGGGCTCTGGGGCGGTGGCACCGTCGAGGGCTGGCGCGGCCGGGGTGTCTACCGGGCCCTGGTCGCGCACCGGGCCCGCGTCGCGGCCGACCGCGGCTACCGCTACGTCCAGGTCGACGCGTTGGCCCGCAGCCGCCCGATCCTGGCCCGCCTGGGGTTCGAGCCGCTCACGACCACCACGCCGTACGAGTACGCGGTGGGCAGCGCGGCCGCGGCCTGAGTACCGGTCACAGGTCGAGCTGGTACTCGATCGCCGAGTGCGTCGGCCGGTGGCCGAGCGCGTCGTTGACCTGGCGCATGGGGAGGTTCTCCTCGGCGGTGTCGGTGAGCAGAGCCAGGTCCGGGGCCAGGGCGTGGCCGATCGCCTCCGCCTTCATCCGCGGCCCGAGACCGTGGCCCCGGTGCTCGGGCAGCACGGCCGTGCCGTAGTGCTGCCCCTCGCCCTTGCCGTCACCCCAGGACCAGCTCCGAGAAGCCGACGACCGTGCTGCTCGACGTGTGCACGGCGGCCACCGGGTGCAGCGTGTCGCCGCGCCGCGTGATCGCCTCGGCGGCCGCCACGACCCCCTCGACGTCCCAGACGACCTTGCCGTAGTCGGTGTCGCCCATCGGCATGTTGTCCATAGCGCGGCGCGGGGCGGCGTAGGCGCGGGCGACCTCAGGCGGTACGACGCCCGGCCCCCGGGTCAAGTGGTGGCCCGGGCAGGGTTGTTCGAGGATCCGGGTGAGGTGGTCCGGGTCGATCCCGGCAAATTCGAGCCGGGCGTACGTCAGGGTCGGCACCCGGCGAAAGCCGCGCGCCGCGAGGAACGCGTCGCAGGGGGAGCCCCGTTCGGCCTGGGCGATGACGGCGCGGCGCCGGTCGTACCGGGCCGAGACGATCGCCGCGTCGAGCAGCGCCGTGCCGACGCCCCGCCGCCGCTCGGCCGGGTGCACGGAGACGTCCAACTCCGCGAGATGGGTCTGGCCCTCCTTGGTGAACAGCCGCAGGAAGGCCGTCCCGAAGGGAGTGCCGTCCTCGCCGGTCGCCAGCCAGGCGAGCCGACGGCTCGACGGCTCGACGGCTCGACGGGGTGACGGCTCGACGGGGTGACGGGGTGACGGGGTGACGGCGGGGTCGGTGAGGTGGGTGACGCCCGGGACAACGGGCCTCCGGGAAGGTCGGGGCGAACGGGCGGCGCCCGGCGACGCCAGCCGCCGGGCGCGATCACCCGCAACGAGATTCCGGGCGCCCGCCGTCGCTCCCGGGCCGCTCAGCGGCGAGCCCGGCCGCGGTCCAGTGCCACGATTCCCAGGGCCGCCAGGGCGATCTGGATCAGCCACTCGATCCAGTCGACGCCGCCGGTGTCGGCCACACCGATCCCCGCCGCGATCGCAGTGCCGATCAGCGCGGCGACGATGCCCACGAGGATCGTCAGCAGGATGCCGACGCGCTGCCGACCCGGTATGACGAGCCGGCCGAGCACGCCTATGACAATGCCGATGACGATGGCGCTGATGATGCCGTCGATCTCCATATGAACTCCGCCCCTTGTCGTCGGGATCCCCGCAACCGTGCGAGTGCCCTTCGAACGCGAGTGCAGTCCGTTTCCGTTTCACCTTCTTCACGGGCCCGGCACCCATCCCGTGACGGCGAGCGCCTCCGCCGCGATGTCCATGACGGTGCGCCCGTCCGTCGGGACGCGGACGGTGTCCGCCGGCGCCCGTTCGTCCAGCAGTCGTGCCTTGCGCGCGCTGCCGGTCAGCTCCCGCTCCAGCTCGGAGCCGATCTCCCGCCCCCGGAGCCGTCGCTCGGTCGTCTCGTCCGAGGCGGTCAGGAGCACCCGCATGATCCGGACGTCGGCGCCCATGGCCCGCCGGAACGTGTCCGCCGTCCCGGAGAGCACGCTCAGGGTGTTCGTGTAGACGAGCCGGCGGTGACCGAGGGCCGCGTAGTTGCCCCACACGGCGGTGAGGTTGCGCTCCACGATCGCGGCGCGCTGCGGATCGTCCGCGGGCGCCGGGTGCACCTGCCCCATGAAATCGCCCTCGATGAGGGCGTGCGGGACCTCGGCGACCCGCAGCCGGTCGGAGATCTCCCAGCCCACGGTCGACTTGCCGACCCCGGCCCGGCCGCCGATGAGCAGCACCTCGGCACGATCCATCTGGTCCACCATCTCCGTGAAGCCGAGGCTGGGATGCCTCTGGCAGTGCAGGGCCCTGCGGATCACCGCCGCCGGGTCGCCCTCGTGGTACGGCCGTTCCGAGGGCACGATGCCGTCGAGGACCTCTTGGTAGCGCACAGCTTACGGACGTCGACGGGGAAGGGGCCGGTGACGCCCAGCAGGTCCGAACCCGAGGTCACCAGGGCGCTGAAGGTTCGGCTCACGGCGACAGTGTGCGGTGGCCCTCGACGATTGACATGCAGGTAATTACCTGCATAACGTGGGGTGTGCGATCAGAGAGCGATCCCGGTATGGACAAGGTCTTCAAGGCGCTGGCCGACGAGACCCGCAGGAAGCTGCTGGACCGGCTGCACGAACACAACGGCCAGACCCTGGGTGAGCTGTGCGCGCGGATCGACATGGCGCGGCAGTCGGTGACGCAGCACCTGGGCGTCCTGGAGGCCGCCAACCTGGTCAGCACGGTGCGGCGGGGGCGGGAGAAGCTGCACTACCTCAATCCGGTCCCGCTCCACGAGATGCAGGAGCGGTGGATCGACAAGTTCGAGCGCCCCCGGCTGAGAGCGCTCGGTGCCGTGAAACGACGAGCCGAGGAAGCCATGACCGACAAGCCCGCATTCGTGTACGTCACCTACATCGCGAGCACGCCCGAGCAGGTCTGGGAGGCACTGACCAGTGCCGATCTGACCGCCGACTACTGGGGGCACCGCAACGAGTCGGACTGGCGGCAGGGCTCGCGCTGGGCCCATGTCCGCACCGACGGCTCCGGTGTCGAGGACGTCGTCGGCACGGTCGTGGTGAGCGAGCCCCCGACCCGGCTGGTCACCACCTGGGCCTCCCCGGAGAACGAGGGCAAGGAGGAGACCTGCTCACGGGTCACCTTCGACATCGAGCCGCACGCCGACATCGTGCGGCTCACCGTGACCCACGAGGATCTGCAGGACGAGGGCGCGCTCGCCGAGGTGTCCTTCGGCTGGCCCGCGGTGCTGTCCAACCTCAAGTCGCTGCTGGAGACCGGCCGTGTCCTGCCGCAGGAGCCGTGGAAGGTGCCGGCCCGAGGGTGAACGGCGACGGCCGGTCCGCCTGAGCGGATCGGCCGCCGTTACCCCTCGCGGGCGTTCTGGTCACCCCTACGGGGTGCGGCCCCCTCGGGTGCCGCCCTTGGCCGCGACGCCGGCGCACATCAGGCCCAGCAGCAGGGTCAGGCAGCCGATGATGATGTTGTTGACCACGACACCGGCGTCCGGGCTCTCGCCCACGATCCATGGCGAGATGATCATCCACACGCCCAGCACGCCCATGGCCCAGCTCAGGCCGTACATCCTCTCCGGCGCGGCGGTGAAGCCGAGGGCCAGCAGTCCGATCGCGATGCCCACGATGAGGTTGTGGGGCACGAGCGCGGGCTGGCTCGTGGTGAAGTGGAGTATCCACGGGGACACGGCGCAGTACAGACCGAGCAGGAACACCGGTCCGTCCACGAGCGCCACGTCGCGACCGCCGAGCATGCGGGCGTACCGGGCCTGCATTTCGGGTGCGTCGGGGTGACTGGAGATGTCACTCCTGTGTGAGAGGTTGGCCATGAGTCGACTCCTTTGAACTCCGCAGGCCTGACCGCGTCTGGTGGGGTATGCGGTAAGCGCCGCGTACGTTCATTCTGCGCTTATTTTGCCTTTATGTGTAGTGGTCGGGACGGAGTGGACCATGGGGATGACGGCCGTCCCCGAGGGGCGCCGACCGCACCTCGGGGACGGGCCTGGACGGGGCCGCGCCCTCGACCGGCAGTGGCCCGGTCGTTCGGCCCCGCCCGTTCACCACTTCCGTGGGAACCGGCCCTTCGGATGCAGGGGCGGCGATCTCGCCGTATCGGGCTTCAGTTCGCACCGCTTCTGCATCGTATAGTCGCCCGCATGGGTGCATACGGGGAGGAAAACCCTGCCGATCCGGGACTCACCAGCGGGGCCCTCGCCCGCAGGCTGGGCGTGTCGCCGACCACCTTGCGTTCCTGGGACCGCCGCTACGGCATCGGGCCCGCGGTGCGCGCCGACGGCCGGCACCGGCGCTGGAGCCCGCGGGACGTGACGGTCGTCGAGGCGATGTGCCGGCTCACCGCGGCGGGGGTGCCACCGGCCGAGGCGGCCCGCGCGGCGAAGGAGGGGGCCGGGGGCCGCAGTGCGGAGGAAGACCCCGAACGTACCCGGACGCCGGACGGCGGGCGGCCCCGGCCGTCCCGCGCCGCCGGCCCGCCCGCCCCGGGGGACCTCCGCAGGGAGTGCCGGGGCCTCGCCCGCGCCGCCGTACGCCTCGACGCCCCGGCGGTGGAGGAGCAGCTGGCCGAGGCCGTCGAACGGTACGGGCTGACGGTCGCCTGGCAGGAGGTGATGGTGCCGACCCTGCACGCGGTGGGCCGCAAATGGGCCTCCTCCGGGGACCGCTACGTCGAGGTCGAGCATCTGCTGTCCTGGCACGTCTCCACCACTCTGCGCCGCCACACCCGGCCGCCCGCGCCTCGGCACGACACCACCGCGCCCGGACCGGTCGTGCTCGCCTGCGTGCCCGGCGAGCAGCACACCCTCCCGCTGGAGGCCCTCAACGCCGCCCTCGGCGAACTCGGCCTGCCCACCAGGATGTTCGGCGCGGCCGTCCCCGCCGAGGCGCTCACCTCGGCGGTCGACCGGCTCGGCCCGGTGGCGGTCGTCCTGTGGGCCCAGGCCCGCTCCACGGCGAGCCTGCCCCTCGCCCGTCATGTCGCCGCCGCGCGCTGGGGCGTGAAGGGCGCCCGACGGCAGCCGCTCGTCGTGCTGGGCGGCCCCGGCTGGTACGGGCACCCCGCGCCCGGCACTGTCCGGCCGTCCTCGCTGGGCGACGCGGTGGAGGTGCTGTCGGGGCTGCGGGGACAGGTGGACCGGCCGGAGCGGCGGTCCTCCGGCGCCGGAGCGGCCGATCCGGAGCGCCGGGAGCCGGAGCCTCGGGAGCCGACGTCTCGTGATCCGGGCGCTCGTGATCCGGAGGCTCGGGAAGCGGAGCCTCGTGATCCGCGGCGTCAGGATGCGCGTCCCCGGAGGAACCGTTCCCGTCCCTCGGCCAACTCCACGATCGGCTCCGGATAGTCCAGCGCCGCACGGTCCAACCCGAGCAGCTTCCACGGCTCGTGCACCGCCGGCCCCGCGACGTCCGCCAGCTCGGGCACCCAGCGCCGTACGTACTCCCCCTCCGGGTCGTACCGCTTCGCCTGGGTGACCGGGTTGAGGATCCGGTTGGGGCGGGTGTCCGTGCCGGTCCCCGCGACCCACTGCCAGTTGAGCTGGTTGTTGGCCACGTCGCCGTCGACGAGAAGATCCAGGAAGTGCCGGGCGCCCACACGCCAGTCGACGTACAGCGTCTTGGCCAGGAAGCTCGCGGTCAGCAGACGGCCGCGGTTGTGCATCCAGCCCTCGTGGCGCAGCTGGCGCATGGCCGCGTCGACCACCGGATACCCGGTGCGGCCCTCCCGCCACGCCTCGACCTCGTCCGGAGCGGATCGCCAACGGTCGTGCCGGGCCCGGTAGTCCACGGACGCCGCCGCCGGCCGCACGGCCAGCACCTGACGGTTGAAGTCCCGCCACGCGAGCTGCCGTACGAACGCCTCGGCACCCGGGCCGCCCGCCCCGCGCGCCCGGTGGACCAGTTCGACGGGGGAGAGGGTGCCGAAGTGCAGATGCGGTGAGAGCCGCGAGGTCGCGTCGCCCGCCAGGTCGTCGTGCCGGTCCTCGTACGCCGCGATGCCGGACCGCAGCCAGGCGGTGACCCGCGCGCGGCCCTCCGTCTCACCGCCGGCCGCCAGCTCCGGCGACAGGCCGGACAGTTCCGCCCGCGAGGGCGGTTCCTCCGAACCGATCCCCTGCGGCACCCGTACCGTCCGCGGCGCGGCCAGCGGGTCGCGCAGCCGCTGCCGGGACCAGTGCCGGAAGTACGGCGTGAACACCGAGAAGTGGTCCGACGAGGCCGGAGTCACCGCCCCGGGATCCACGGCGGTCGTCACCGTCTCGTGCACGTGCAGCCGTACGCCCTCGGCCTCCAGGGCGCGCCGCAGCCGCTCCTCGCGCCGCTGGGCGTACGCGCCGGCGTCGGCCGCCAGATGCACCTCGTCGGCGTCCGCCTCGGCGGCCACCTTGCACACCTCCTCCACCACGTCGCCGGAACGCACCACCAGCCGGCCACCCCGCTCACGCAGTCCCGCGTCGAGGTCACGCAGACAGTCGGCGAGGAACGCGAGCCGGTTGGGCACGGCGAACCCGGCCGCGGCCACGGCCCGGTCGCGCACGAACAGCGGGACCACCTGCCGCGATCCGTCGAGCGCCGCGCGCAGCGGCGGATGGTCGTGCAGCCGCAGATCGGAGGTGAACAGGACGACCGAGACGTTCATGGACGGGCTCCGGAGAAGGGAAGCGGGAGAGGAAGAGGATCGAACGGGTTGGGCGCATCGGATGGATCGAATGGATCGGGTGGAATCGGATGGATTGGACGGATCAGGCGGATCGGATGGATTGGATGGATACGGATCGGGCGCTCACGGCCGTGCCGCCGCGCACGACTGCGTCGCGGGGGCGCGCCCCACCGGAGCGCGGTCGCGCGCCCCGCGTCCGGCGTCGCGGCCCTCGACATCACTTCCACCGCGACGGCCGACACGGATGCGCCCGGGGGCATCGCCGCGCGTTCGGGTGATCGGTACGGCGACTACGCTGACCGCGTGGCCACAGTGAACGATCCCGCTCGGCAGCCGGGGAACGACGGGGGCGCCGCCTCCGGGGCGCCGACCGACCTGCACGCCTTCGCCGTGGCGCTGCGCCGGATGAACGGCGAGATCAACCGGCTGGTGCACGCCTTCGCGGGCGACCACGGACTGCACGCGACGGACGTCCAGGCGCTCGCGGCGATCCTGGACGCGGAGGCGCCCATGACGCCGAAGCGGCTGCGTGAACACCTCGGGCTGACCTCCGGCGCGGTCACGGCGTGTGTGGATCGGCTGGAGCGCGCCGGGCACGTCCGCCGGGTCCGGGAGAGTGCCGACCGCCGGGTGGTCCACCTGTACTACGCGGCCGACGCGCGAGGGGCGGCCCGCACCTACTTCCGGCCCCTCGCGGCGGCGACCGAGGCCGCGCGTTCCCGGTTCACCGCCGAGGAACTGGCCGTCGTCCTGCGCTTCCTCGCGGCGATGAACGAGGAGCTGGGCGCGGGCGCCGAGCACTCCCACTGAACCGGCCCCCGCCGGGCCGACCACCCCCTGCTGAACCGGGCGACCGCCGGTGCCTCTACGATCAGGCCGCGAAGTAACTCAATGATTGAGATTGTTTTTCGTTGAGTCATCTGTTTGGGTCATTCGTCGAGGCAACACCGCCCGGACTCTGGAGCACCATGTCCCCCACCCCGCGACGCGCCCGTCGGCTCGTCCCCTTCCTGCTGATCGTCGTCTGGCTCGTCGTCGGAGGAGTCCTCGGCCCGTACGCCGGACGTCTCGGCGAGGTAGCCACCAATGACCAGGCCGCGTTCCTGCCGCACAGCGCCGAATCCACCGAGGTCGTCTCCGCCCAGCGGGCCTTCCGGCAGGACGAGACGCTGCCGGCGGTCGTCGTGTGGACGGGCGACGGCCTCGCGGAGCGGCGCGCCTCGGCCGACCGCGTGCTCGCCTCCCTCGCCGACATCCCCGGGGTCACGGGAGAGGTCTCGCCCGCCCTCCTCTCGGAGGACGGCGAGGCGATGCGGGCAGTGGTCCCGCTCAGGCCCGACCTCGGCGACAGGCTGCCCGAGACCCTCGACCGGATCCGTGCCGCCGCCGAACGCCTGCCCGGCACCACCGTCCACCTGGCAGGTCCCGCCGCGAGCCAGGCGGACCTGTCCGAGGCCTTCGCCGGCATCGACGGCCTGCTGCTCGCCGTGGCGCTCCTGACCGTGCTGGTGATCCTGCTGCTCGTCTACCGCAGCGTGCTGCTCCCCCTGGTGATCATCCTCGGCGCGGTGTTCGCCCTGGGCCTCGCCTGCGCGGTCGTGTACGCCCTCGCCGACCGGGGCGTGGTCCGCGTCGACGGGCAGGTCCAGGGCATCCTGTCCATCCTCGTCATCGGCGCCGCCACCGACTACGCCCTGCTCCTCACCGCCCGCTTCCGTGAGGAACTCGCCGACCGCGCCGACCGGTTCACGGCCATGCGGGCCGCGCTGCGGCAGTCCTGGGGCGCGATCGTGGCCAGTGCCGCGACCGTCGCGCTCGGCCTGCTCGCCCTGTTGCTCAGCGACCTCACCAACAACCGGGCGCTCGGGCCGGTCGGCGCCATCGGCATCGGCTGCGCCGTCCTCGCCACGCTCACCTTCCTGCCCGCCGTCCTGGTCGCCCTCGGCCGCGCCGCCTACTGGCCCGCCCGGCCGGGCGCCCGCACGGCCGCCGCGCGCCGCGGCGAGGGGGTGTGGCTGCGGGTCGCGGACCTCGTCGACCGCGCGCCGCGCCGGGTGTGGGCCGTGACCCTGGTCGTCCTCCTCGCCGGCGCCGCCTTCGCCCCGACCCTCACCTCCAAGGGCGTCCCCCTCGACGAGACCTTCGTGGGCGGCGCCCCCTCCGTCGCCGCCCAGAAGACGCTCGGCGAGCACTTCCCCGCGGGCTCCGGCAACCCCGCCGTGGTCGTGGCGGACGCGGACCGGCTGGAGCGCGTGCTCGTCGCCGCCCGCGACACCGACGGCGTCGCCGCGGCGACGGCCGTCGGCGGGTCCGGCCGCCCCGGCGGCGAGCCGCTGGTCGTCGACGGTCGGGTTCGCGTCGACGTCACCCTCGACGCCGCCGCGGACAGCGACGCCGCGAAGCGGACGGTGGCCCGGCTGCGGACGGCCCTGCACGCCGTGCCCGGCGCGGACGCCCTCGTCGGCGGCTACACCGCACAGCAGTACGACACCCTGCGCACCGCCGAACGCGACCGCACGCTCATCGTCCCGGTCGTCCTCGCCGTCATCCTCCTCATCCTGATCGGCCTGCTGCGCTCGCTGCTGCTGCCGGTGCTGCTGGTCGCCACGGTGGCCCTGAACTTCCTCGCCACGCTGGGCGTCTCCGCCCTCGTCTTCAAGCACCTGTTCGGCTTCACCGGGACCGACCCGTCCGTCCCGCTCTACGGGTTCGTGTTCCTGGTGGCACTGGGCGTCGACTACAACATCTTCCTCATGTCCCGGGTCCGCGAGGAGTCACTGCGGCACGGCGTACGCCAGGGCGTGCTGCGCGGGCTGGTCAGCACGGGCGGGGTCATCACCTCCGCGGGCCTGGTCCTGGCGGCGACCTTCGCCGCGCTGGGCGTGATCCCCCTGGCCTTCCTCGCCCAGATCGCCTTCATCGTGGCCTTCGGCGTCCTCCTGGACACCCTCGTGGTGCGCTCGCTGCTGGTGCCGGCACTGGTGCGGGACATCGGGGAGCTGGCCTGGTGGCCGGGGAGGGTGGGCTCCGGCGAGGCGGCCGACGGTGGCGGGACGACCGTCGACGGGGGTACGACCGACGGAGGCAGGACGCCCGACGACGGCAGGACGCCCGAGGACGGCGAGTCCGCGGACCGCGACGAGGCGGGTCACCACGCCGGCCGGTGAGACTGGATCGCGCCCGGGCGGGTCATGAGCCCGCCCCGGGCCGGGTCATGAGCTGGCCCGGGCGCCCAGCGTCCGCGCCCTCCGGACGAACGCCTCGTGCAGATCCCGCGCCCCCTGCGGTACGGAGTCCGCTCTGCGGCGCTGGAGCATCAGCAGCACCCGCGTCGTGTCGTCGGCGATCGGCCGGTGGACAAGGGCGCCGCACCGTTCCAGCGGGTCGCCGATCACGCTGAAGTCCGGCAGGACGGTCGCGCCGAGCCCTTCCGCGACCATCAGTTTGCCCATCTCGGCGCCGTCGGTGGAGTACGCGAAGGCGGGGTCGCGGCCGTCGAGGAGCCGGTGGACGTAGCGGTGCATGACGTACCCGGAGCGCATCCCGATCAGCGGCACGGCGAGCAGGTCGTCCACCGACACCGCCGCCCGGCCCGCCAGCGGGCTGTCCGGCCGGAGGACCACCACCGGCCGGCCCCGCAGCAGTTCGGTGGTCTCGAACGCGGCCGGTACGTCGTCACCGTCGAGGTGATTGACGAGCCCGAGGTCGAACGACCCCTCCAGCAACGCCCGTTGGATGTCGGTCTGCTGGGCCCCGACCACCTCGACCTGGGTCAGCGGGTGGTCGGCGCGGAAGTCACGGATCACCGGGATGAGCAGTGGCACGGTCGCCGCGTTGACCGTGCCCAGGCGGACCATACGGCTGATGCGGTGCTGCTCGCCCGCCGCGGCCCGCAGCCGGTCCACAGCGTCCAGCACCCCGATGATGTGCGGCAGCAGCTCCCGGCCCGAGGCGCTCATCGTCGCTCCGGACCGCTTGCGCTCCAGCAGATCGACCCCGAGTTCACGCTCCAGATTCCGTACGGTCTCGCTCAACGCGGGCTGGGAGAGCCGTAGTTCGTCGGCGGCCCGGCGCAACGAACCGAGCCTGGTCACCGCCGTGATGTATTCCAGCTGTTCCGTTCGCACGGCAGCAGAATGCGTGCCGATTTCCGGCGCGTTCAAGGGTTTCCCTGTCACACCTTCGTGAAATTCAATGGTCCGGGATACGAGACCGGTCGGGTTCTCCTTGACGGCCGTCGACGGCGGCTGCCACGATCGAGGGCATGAAGATGCGACTGGACCTCACGCGGCGACGCCATGTCGACCTCGCGCGCGTCTCCAGCGCCTCCTGTCGCGCCGCGGCCTGATCAACCTCCACGATCCGCCGCGCTTTTCCGCATTCCCCGCTGAATTCATCGCGCCCGCCCACCCCGTGCGGCGTCCGCGTGTTCACGGTATTTCCGTGCGCCCCCTGAATTCAGCGTGCCCGAAAACATTCCGCGACAGGAGTTCCGCATGCCCGCCGCGCCCGTGAAATTCGCCTACTGGGTCCCCAACGTCAGCGGGGGACTCGTCACCAGCAAGATCGAGCAGCGCACCGACTGGGGGTACGACTACAACCGCCAACTCGCCGTCCTCGCCGAGAACAACGGCTTCGAGTACGCCCTCAGCCAGGTCCGCTACATGGCCAGCTACGGCGCCGAGTACCAGCACGAGTCCACCGGCTTCAGCCTCGCCCTGCTGCTCGCCACCGAGCGGCTGAAGGTCATCGCCGCCGTCCATCCCGGTCTGTGGCACCCCGGTGTGCTCGCCAAGTTCGGCGCGACCGCCGACCACCTGTCCAACGGCCGCTTCGCCGTCAACGTCGTGTCGGGCTGGTTCAAGGGCGAGTTCACCGCCCTGGGCGAGCCCTGGCTCGAACACGACGAGCGGTACCGCCGCTCCGAGGAGTTCATCACCGCGCTGCGCCGGATCTGGACCGAGGACCACGCCGAACTCGCCGGAGACTTCTACCGGTTGCGCGACTTCTCGCTCAAGCCCAAACCCCTCAACACCCCCGAGCGACCCCACCCCGAGATCTTCCAGGGCGGCAACTCCACCGCCGCCCGCGCCATGGCCGGCCGGGTCTCCGACTGGTACTTCTCCAACGGCAAGGACTTCGACGGGGTCGTCGAGCAGATCGAGGACGTCCGCAAATCCGCCGCCGAGGCAGGCCGTACTGCGCCCAAATTCGGCCTCAACGGCTTCCTCATCGCCCGCGACACCGAGGCCGAGGCCCGCGACACCCTGCGGGAGATCGTCGCCAAGGCCGACACCGAGGCCGTCGAGGGATTCGGCGCGGCGGTGAAGCAGGCGGGACAGTCCACGGGCGACCGGAAGGGCATGTGGCAGGACTCCGGCTTCGAGGACCTCATCCAGTACAACGACGGCTTCCGCACCGGCCTCATCGGCACCCCCGAGCAGATCGCCGAGCGGATCGTCGCCTACAAGCGACTCGGCGTCGACCTCTTCCTCCTCGGCTTCCTGCACTACCACGAGGAGGTCGAGTACTTCGGCCGGCGGGTGCTGCCGCTGGTGCGCGAACTGGAGGCCCAGCTCCCCGAGTCCGTCCCCACCCAGGTCTGAGGAGGCCAACGAGATGAGCACCGCCACCCCCATCGACTGGAAGACCGGCCCCGCCCCGAAGACCGCCCGGGAGTGGATCGCCCGCGCCGGTGAGGTCGCCGCCGTCCTCGCCACCGACGCCGCCAGGCGCGAACGCGCCGGGGCCACCCCGTACGACGAGGTCCGCCTGCTCAAGGACTCCGGCCTGGTCACCCTGCTCGGTCCCACCGAGCACGGCGGCGGGGGCCAGGACTGGCCCACCGCCTACCACGTCGTCCGCGAGGTCGCCAAGGCCGACGGGTCCGTCGGTCAGCTCCTCGGCTACCACTACCTCTGGAACTGGGCCGCCCGTCTGGTCGGCACCCGCGAACAGTGGGAGCACGTCGAGGCCGAGGCCGCCCGGAACCGCTGGTTCTTCGGCGGCGCCGTCAACCCGCGCGACCGGGACGTCGTGGTCACCGAGGACGGCGACGATCTCGTCTTCACCGGCCGCAAGTCCTTCTCCACCGGCAGCAAGGTCTCCGACGTCACCGTCCTCGAAGGGGTCCTGGAGGGCACCGACAACCACGTCTTCGCGATCGTCCCCTCCGACAGCGACGGCCTGACCTTCCACGACGACTGGGACAACATCGGCCAGCGGCTCACCGAGAGCGGCGGGGTCACCCTCGACAGCGTCCGCACGCCGTGGTCCTCCGCCGCCGGGTACGTCGACAAGGAGTTCCGGCCGCGCACGTACAACACCCTCAACGTCCCCACCATCCAGCTCGTCTTCGTCAACTTCTACCTCGGCATCGCGGCCGGCGCGCTGGAGACGGCGGCGACCTACACCCGCACCAAGTCCCGTTCCTGGCTGCACGGCGGTCACGAGCGGGCGGTCGACGAGCCGTACGTCATCGACGTCTACGGTGATCTGACCGCGAAGCTCTGGGCGGTCGAGGCCCTCGCCGACACCGTCGCCGTCGAGGGGCAGCGGCTGCACGACGACCCCGACGCCGTCACCGAGCAGGCACGCGGTGACTTCGAGGTCCGGGTTGCCGCGGTGAAGGCCCGTGCCACCGATGTGGCCCTGGAGATCGCGACGCGCGTCTTCGAGGTGACCGGCGCCCGCTCCACCGCCACCTCCGAGGGCCTCGACCGCTTCTGGCGCGACATCCGCACCCACACCCTGCACGACCCCGTCGCCTACAAGCGCCGCGAGGTCGGCCGCTGGGTCCTCGAAGGCGAACTGCCCGAACCCACCTGGTACTCCTGACCGCTCCCCTCCGGGGTGCCCGTCCACACGGGCACCCCGGGTCCCCAGAAAGAGGATCCATGGCCACCGTCCTGTCCGTCTCCGGCAGCCCTTCCGTCTCCTCCCGCACCGCGAAGCTCCTGCGCCACCTGGACGCCCGTCTGATCGCCCAGGGCCACGAGGTCGTGCCGCTCGACATCCGCACCGTCCCCGCCCAGGCCCTGCTGGGCGCGGACTTCAACCACCCCGCCATCGTCGAGGCCACCGAACTCTTCGCGCGGGCCGACGGCGTCGTCGTCGCCACCCCCGTCTACAAGGCCGCGTACTCCGGGGTCCTCAAGGCCCTGCTGGACCTGCTCCCGCAGTACGCCCTCACCGGCAAGACGGTGCTGCCCCTGGCCACCGGCGGCACCACCGCCCACGTCCTCGCCCTCGACTACGCCCTGCGGCCGGTCCTCAGCTCCATGGGCGCCCGGCACATCGTCCCCGGCTGGTTCACCCTCGACAAGGACATCACCGTGGGGGAGGACGGCAAGGTCACGGTCGCCCCGGCCACCGCCGAGGCCCTCGGCCAGGTGGTCGACCAGTTCCTGACCGCGCTGGGGCCGGCACCGGTACTGGCCGCGGCGAGCTGACCCCATGACCGACATCCCCACCGACACCTTCACGGACGTCCTCGGCGGACCCCCGGCCGCGAAGGTCATCGCCGACGACACCGAGGCGCTGGCCGTCGCCGCCGCTCTCGCCCAGGAGTTCCGGCCCGGGGCCTCGGAGCGGGACGCCGAACGGCGCCTGCCGCGCGCGGAGGTGGACCGGCTGTCCGCCTCCGGGCTGCTCGCCGTCACCGTGCCTGCCGCGTACGGCGGAGCGGACGTGAGCCAGGAGACCCTCGCGGAGATCTTCCGTCTCCTCGCCTCCGCGGACGCGAGCCTCGCCCAGATCCCGCAGAGCCACTTCGCCTACGTCAATGTGCTGCGCCGTCAGGGCACCGCAAGGCAGCGGGAGTTCTTCTTCGGCGAGCTCCTCGCCGGGCGCCGCTTCGGCAACGCCCAGTCCGAGGCGGGCACCCGGCACGTCCAGGACATCCGCACCCGGCTGGAACCACGGCCGGACGGTTCCCACCTCCTCGACGGGGTCAAGCACTACGCGACGGGCGCCCTGTTCGCCGACTGGATCCCGGTGCTGGCCCGCGCCGAGCGGGACGCGCTCCACGTCGCCTTCGTGCCCCGGGACGCCCCCGGCGTCACGGTGATCGACGACTGGGACGGCCTCGGCCAGCGCACGACGGCCAGCGGCACCGTGCGCCTGGAGCGGGTACGGGTGCCGGGCGACCGGATCCTGCCGCATCACCTCACCTTTGAGGGCCCCCAACTGCACGGCGCCATGGCCCAGTTGCTGCACGCCGCCATCGACGCCGGTATCGCCGGGGGAGCCCTCGCGGAGGCGGCGGCGTTCGTGCGGACGAAGAGCAGGCCGTGGTTCGAGAGCGGTGTCGAGACGGCGGCCGAGGATCCGCTGCTCGTCCAGCGGTTCGGTGAACTCGCTCTCCAGGTGCGGGCGTCGGAGGCACTGCTGCGGGAGGCCGCGCGGGCGGTGGACAAGGCGGGTGACGCCCTGACGGACGACTCGGCGGCCGAGGCGTCCATCGCCGTGGCGGCCGCCAAGGTGCAGGCGGCCCAGGCCGCCCTGGAGGTGGCGAGTGCTCTGTTCGAGGTGTCCGGCACCCGTGCGGCACTCAACTCGCTCAATCTGCACCGGCATTGGCGGGACGCCCGCACCCACACCCTGCACGATCCGACCCGCTGGAAGCTGCAGCACATCGGCCGGTACGCGCTGAACGGCACCCGCCCGCCCCGCCACGGCCTCCTCTAGCGACCCCTCAGACAGGAGACCCCCGTGTCCCTCACCTTCCACTGGTTCCTGCCCACCAACGGCGACAGCCGCCATGTCGTCGGCGGAGGTCACGGCACCCCCGCCACCGAGTCCGGGCGGGACCGGCCGCCGACGGTCGGCTATCTGAGCCAGATCGCCCGCGCCGCCGAGGACCTCGGCTTCGTCGGCGCGCTGACCCCCACCGGTGCCTGGTGCGAGGACGCCTGGCTGACCACCGCGATGGTGGCCCAACACACCGAACGCCTGAAGTTCCTGGTCGCGTTCCGCCCCGGCTTCGTCTCGCCCACGCTCGCTGCCCAGATGGCCTCCACCTTCCAGCGGCAGACCGGCGGACGGCTCCTCCTCAACGTCGTCACCGGCGGCGAGAGCCACGAACAGCGGGCCTACGGCGACTTCCTCGACAAGGACGACCGGTACCGCCGTACCGGCGAATTCCTGGAGGTCGTGCGGGGGTTGTGGGAGGGCAAGACCGTCGACCTGAGCGGCGAGCACCTCCGGGTCGAGGACGCGAGGCTGGCCCGGCTGCCCGACCCGGTGCCCGAGGTGTACTTCGGCGGCTCCTCGCCGATCGCCGGGGAGATCGCCGCCCGGCACGTCGACGTCTACCTCACCTGGGGCGAGACGCCGGCCCGGGTCGCCGAGAAGATCGCCTGGATCAAGGGGCTGGCGGCGAAGGAGGGCCGCACGCTCCGCTTCGGGATCCGGCTGCACGTCATCACCCGCGACACCGCCGCGCAGGCGTGGGCGGAGGCGAACCGGCTGCTCGACGGCTTCGACCCCGAGACCGTACGGTCCGTGCAGGCCGGACTCGCCCGCAGCGAGTCCGAGGGGCAGCGGCGCATGCTGGCCCTGCACGGCGGCAGCCGCGACGGCCTGGAGATCCACCCCAACCTCTGGGCGGGCATCGGCCTGGTGCGCGGCGGGGCGGGCACCGCCCTGGTCGGCAGCCACGACGACGTCGCCGAGCGGATCAAGGAGTACCACGCCCTCGGCATCGACGAGTTCGTGCTCTCCGGCTACCCGCACCTGGAGGAGGCGTACTGGTTCGGCGAGGGCGTCCTGCCCCGCCTCGCCGCCCAGGGCCTGTGGCGCCATCCCGTCGTGGGGCCGGCGGTGCCCACGGCGCAGGTGCCGTTCGCGAGCTGACGCGTCGCGCGGACCCGGCCCGGTTCAGTACGCCGCCGACAGCGAGGCGAGGTGGGCGCGGCGAACCTCGGGGGTCTGGCCCTGCACCAGGAGGAACATCGCCTCGCGGGCCAGGCGCTGGGCGCGGCTGTCCAGGTCGATGGCGCGTCCGCCACCGGCGACGACCGCCGCGGTCGTCGCCGTGCGCATCAGGTCGAACGCCTTCGTCTTGAGGGCCAGCCGCTCCTCCATGTGCTCGTGCGGCGCCGGATGGTCGGCGAGCGCGTACGCCTGCCGCCGCACCTTGTCGAGCCGCAGCCGGAGCGCCTTGGTCGCGGGGTCGTCCTGGTCGAGCAGGCCGAGGGCCGACTCGGCGACCCCGAACACCGCCGGCGAGGCGTTCGTCGGCTTGGGGCGGTCGCTCGCGGCCCACGACTCGTACGGCGCGTGCAGGGCCACGGCGTCGTCGGGGACCCACAACCCGTCGAGCTGGAGCGAGACCGTACGGGCGGCGGTGAGCGCCGCGAGCCGCATGGGCGCGGAGGCCCGCAGCCCGGTCTGCGGACGGGCCTGTGTGAACGCGAACACCACCTCGTCCGCGTCCGTGACGCCGGCCAGCAGCATCACGTCGTTGAGCCCCCAGCCGGTGTACCAGGGGACCGTGCCGTGGAACCGCCAGCCGCCACGCCGGGGCACCGCCCGGACAGGGACCTGCGGATAGCGCCGCAGATGCGCGTACGCGACGCCGGACAGCAGCTCGCCGGTGGCCAGTTTCCCCAACAGGTTCTCCCGGGCCGGGAGTTCGCACTTCGCGAGGGTCAGGACGGGTGTGTGGTGCTGGGTCTGCACGAACCAGGTGGAGCAGCAGGCCCCGGCCAGGATCTCGGCGGTCTCCCGCGCCACCGAGCCGGGCGCGCCCGCCCCGCCGTACGCCACCGGCGCGCTCACCCCGAGCAGCCCGGACCGCTTGATCGCCTGGATGGTGCTCGCGGGCACGCCCTCCTGGTCGACGCGCTCCGCCTGGGGCGCGAGGACCTCGGCGGCGAGTCCGCGCGCCTGGACGACGAGAGGGTGCGGTGACGTGGTCATGGGGTGATTCTCCCCGGCCCGGGTCCCAAAGATCACATCTTCGGGACCGGAAGATCACACGTTCTCCATCCGCTTCGTATGGCGTGTGACCTGCGCCACGTCGGCCTGTCGTCGGGTCGTCGGGTCGTCGGGTCGTCGGGCGCAAGCGGTTCGGGCGGCTGCGTCTGCAAGTCTTCGTCGTCCCCGGCCCCGATGGGGTCGCCAGCCGTCCGGGTCGCCGAAGTCCTCGACCGCGCGCGGGGGATCGGGAGTTGACTGGTCTACACCCTTGACTGGTACAGACCAACGCGCTTGAGTGTGCCCCACACCCCCCACCACGGCCGCGCCCACGCCGTGGCCGGCTCCGCCGGCACGTGCGCGCGAGGTGCGTCCCAACCATGCCTCCGGGCCCTCGCCCGGGTGCGGCCGTGCTCCACGAAGGAGTTGGTCACGTGTCGAGGCGCCGTATATCCGCCCTGCTGACCGCGCTGGTCATCGGCGGTTCCACCCCCCTGTTGCTGCCCGCCCAGAGCGCGTCCGCGGCTCCCTGTTCGAGCTATGCGAGCTGGGTGGCCGGCCGGTCCTACGTCACCGGCGACATCGTGCGCTACACCGACGGCAGGGCGTACATCGCCGAGCACGACAACCCGGGGTACGACCCCACCATCAGCACCTGGTACTGGGAGCCGTACGCCTGCGAGAACGGTCCCACCAACCCCTCCGGGTTCGTGGTGAGCGAGGCGCAGTTCAACCAGATGTTCCCGAACCGGAATTCGTTCTACACGTACAGCGGTCTGCGGGCCGCCATGAGTGCCTACCCGGCGTTCGCCACCACGGGCAGCGACACCGTCAAGAAGCAGGAGGCGGCGGCGTTCCTCGCCAACGTCAACCACGAGACCGGCGGCCTCGTCCACATCGTCGAGCAGAACACCGCCAACTACCCCACCTATTGCGACTGGGGCCGGCCCTACGGCTGCCCGGCCGGACAGGCGGCGTACTACGGACGCGGCCCCATCCAACTGAGCTGGAACTTCAACTACAAGGCGGCCGGTGACGCGCTCGGTCTGAACCTGCTGGGCAACCCCTGGCTGGTCCAGAACGACGCGGCCGTCGCCTGGAAGACCGCCCTGTGGTACTGGAACACCCAGACCGGTCCCGGCACCATGACCGGCCACAACGCCATGGTCAGCGGTGCCGGCTTCGGGCACACCATCCGCAGCATCAACGGCTCGCTGGAGTGCGACGGCAAGAACCCCGCGCAGGTGCAGAGCCGGGTCAGCGCGTACCAGCGGTTCGTCCAGATCCTCGGCACGTCGGCGGGCGGCAACCTGTACTGCTGACGGGATCCGGTCGTGCACGCCCGGCTGCGTGGGAGACTGCGGCAGTCGGGCCACGACCGGGGCGGGCGTCCAGGCAAAGCGGCACCAACGGGTTCATATAGGCTGCCGGTTCTGTCCCTGCCGTTCGTCACCACCCGGGAGAGTCACCCGTGAGCGTAGCCACCGCCCACTCCGCATCGGCCGTACCACCCGCCGACGAGACACCCGCGACCGGCGCGGCGCCGACCGGGGACGACGGTTTCTGGGTCGAGCCCGGAGCGGCCGAGACGCGGACCCCCGAGGTCGCACCCGCACCCGAGGTGCCCGCACAGCCGTCCGGGGGAGCGGCTCCCGCGCGGCCCATGTCCGACGAGGCTGCGCCGTCCGGCCTCGACGTCCCCGTCGAGGAGACCGTCGACAACACCCCGGTCGACACCCCGGTCGACGTCGTGGATGAGCAAGTCGCGCGCGACGCACGGGAGTTCGGGGTGTACGCGCGCACCGGTGGCTGGGCCTTCGCGCTGAAGGTGGCGCGGAGTGTGCGGCCCGGCGGGGAGATGGCGGGCGAGACGCCGAAGGTGTCGGCGAAGCACTTCGCCGAGCTGGCGGGATGCTCGCCGGAGCGGGTCATGCGGTACTACAAGGCCTGGGACAAGGCGGCCGACGACGGCATGGTCCCGCACTTCGAGGCGCTGGCCCCCGGCGAGGAGGTCGACCTCCCGGACGCGGACGTGTGGCTGTCGTACTACAGCTCCCGGTCCAGCGCGACCTCCGACCGCGGCACCGCGATCACGGCGGCGGCCGAGGCCGAGGGCATCCGCCCGACCAAGGCGCTGGAGGTCGCCGAGAACCCCACCGCGCTGCGCGCCGCGATCCTCGCCGACCCCTCCACCGCCCAGGCGGCGCGCGCCGCGCTGCTGGACCGCCTCAAGGAGGACCCGGCCCTCCAGACCGAGCTGGCCCGCGACATCGCCCGCACCGACGAGCTGAAGAAGGCCGTAGCCAGCGAGACCCAGGCGGCCAGCCGGATCGGCTACGTCCGGCAGATCGTGGAGAACGGGCAGGTCAAGACCCCGGCCGGGCAGGTCATCGACGCCACCGCCGAACTGCGCGCCGAGGCCGAGCGGCACCTGTCCCTCATCGACGAGCTCGACGACGACGAGGACACCGGCGAGTGGGCGACTGAGGCCTACGACACCGTCAAGGAACTCGTCGTCCAAGCTGTGGAGTCCGACCCCGAACTGCGGGTCCAGGAGCGGCGGACCAAGTTCTACAGCAGCCTCCAGAAAGCGACGAAGGTCTTCGAGGAGCTGACCCTCGACGACGCCGTCGACCTCGACGCGATCTACGAGGACGACATGCTGGAGCGCCTGGAGGAACTGCAGCAGGCGCTGAGCACGTGCATCGCCGCCCTGCGCAAGGCGTCGCCCGGCGAGTGACCGCGGGCCGTCGCCCTTCTGAGCCCCGAGACCCCCTGCATCGCGGGGGGTCTCGGTCGTGCCGGGGGCCGCCCGGAGGCAGGGGAAGAATGCCACTTGCCGTCCGGTGGGTGTTACGTATAACCTCCCGGGAACCCCGAGCGACCCGAGAGGCCCCGATGAGACGCATAGCCCTGGTCACCCTCGTGGTCGACGACTACGACGAGGCCATTCGCTTCTACACCGAGGCGCTCGGCTTCCGGCTCGTGGAGGACGAACCGCGGCCCGACGGCGCCCGCTGGGTCGTCGTCGAGCCCGGGAGCGAGGGACAGGGCGGCGGACTGCTGCTGGCGCGCGCCAAGGACGAGGCGCAGCGCGGCCGGATCGGCGACCAGACCGGCGGACGCGTGGGGTTCTTCCTGCACACCGACGACTTCGCCCGCGACCACGCCCGCATGCGGGCCGCGGGCGTCACATTCCTGGAGGAGCCGCGCCACGAGCCCTACGGCTCGGTCGCCGTCTTCGAGGACCTGTACGGCAACCGCTGGGACCTCCTCCAGCCCGCCGCCGACTGATCCGTCCCACCTCTCGACCCACCCCACCCCGCCGCACCACCTGCCGAGGAACGAACGCCATGTCTGCTACGCGCATAGACACCGAAGTGATCCGCCGCCTGCCCAAGGCCGTCCTGCACGACCACCTCGACGGCGGCCTGCGTCCCGCCACCCTCGTGGAGCTCGCGGCGGAGGTCGGCCACACCCTCCCGGAGACCGACCCGGAGGGCCTCGCCGCCTGGTTCTACGAGGCGGCCAACTCCGGTGACCTGGTGCGCTACATAGCCACGTTCGAGCACACCCTCGCGGTGCTGCAGACCCGCGAGGGCCTGCTGCGCGCGGCCGAGGAGTACGTCCTGGACCTGGCCGCCGACGGTGTCGTCTACGGCGAGGTCCGCTACGCCCCCGAGCTGAACACGCGGGGCGCGCTCACGATGAGCGAGGTCGTGGAGACCGTGCAGGAGGGCCTGGCCGCCGGTATGGCGAAGGCCGCGGCCGCGGGCACCCCGGTCCGGGTCGGCACCCTGCTGTGCGGGATGCGGATGTTCGACCGGGTCCGAGAGGCCGCCGACCTGGCCGTGGCCTTCCGGGACGCCGGTGTCGTCGGCTTCGACATCGCGGGCGCCGAGGACGGCTTCCCGCCCGCCGACCACCTGGCCGCCTTCGAGCACCTGCGCCGCGAGAGCGTGCCCTTCACCATCCACGCCGGCGAGGCCCACGGGCTGCCCAGCATCCACCAGGCCCTCCAGGTGTGCGGCGCCCAGCGCATCGGCCACGGAGTGCGCCTGACCGAGGACATCGTCGACGGCAAGCTCGGCCGCCTCGCCGCCTGGGTGCGCGACCGCCGGATCGCCCTGGAGATGTGCCCCACCTCCAACCTCCAGACCGGCGCGGCGACCTCCGTCGCCGAGCACCCGATCACGGCCCTGCGGGACCTCGGCTTCCGCGTCACCCTCAACACCGACAACCGCCTGGTCTCGGGCACCACCATGACCCGCGAGATGTCCCTGCTCGTCGACGAGGCCGGCTGGACCCTCGACGACCTGCGCACGGTCACCGTCAACGCCCTCAAGAGCGCCTTCCTCCCGTTCGACGAGCGCAACGCCCTCATCGAGAACGTGGTGCTGCCCGGCTACGCCTCGGCGTCGTCCCGCTGAAGCAGTCCTCGTACGTACGCCGCCTGGCCGACATGCTGGAGATCGTCGGCCAGGACACTGACCAGGCGCACGCCGAGGGTGACGGGCGGGGTCCACCGCTCGTCCACGACACGGTCCAGGTCGGCGGGCCCGAGCCCGCGCACGTACTCCACCGTCCGGGCGTGCACGGCGTCGAAGTAGCCGGTCAGCAGGTCACCGGAGTCCACCCGGACCTCGGCGACCTGCTCCGGACCGTGCCCGTAGCCCGTGTCCCGGGCCGGCAGCGCGAGTCCGAGGCGTTTCTCCCAGCCCTGGGACAGCCAGACCTGGTCGAGACCGGCGGCTTCGGCCACATGGTCGTCCTGGATCCGGGTGAGATGCCAGACCAGCCAGGCGACGGAGTTGGCCTCGGGGGCGGGGCGGGCGTGGAGCTCCGCCGGGGACAGCCCGTCCACGGCGGCGTGGACCTCCTCCGAGATCCGGCCGTACGCGTCGATGAGAACGTCCTTCACATCCATACGTCCACCATCGAGCATCGCGGCCGCGCCCGCACCGCCCCCGCCCACCGGCGCCGGTCCCCTTCTCCGGCTCGCCGCGGCCCCCGTCAGCTCCCCGCGGCACCCTTCGTGCCGATGTGGAAGATCCTCAGATCGCCGGTCATGTCGACGACCAGCTCGGTCGTCCTGCCGTTGCCCCAGTGGACGTCGGCGACGCGGGTGATCGGGTCGGTCGGTTTGCCGGTGACCCCCCTTTTTTTCCGTGCTGAGTTCGCAGGTCGGTCCTCGCCCGTTGTCGTTCAGTTGTCGTTCAGTAGAGCTTGTTGACGGCCGTGGTCGTCGTCTTCTTGAAGGCCTTCACCGGCGCGTCCTTGAAGCCGCCCATCTGCCCCCAGTCCACGACGGTGACGGTCCGGCCGTCCCGGCCCACCGACAGGAGGCTGATGTCCATGGCTCCCCAGGACGTGACCGTGGCCACTCCATGGACGCGGGCGCCCTCCTCGACGGCCAGCGTCCCGAGGTCGCGGTACTCGGCCTCGACGTCCGGGTCGGAGGACTCGCTCACACAGTTCTTGAAGTCCTTGTTCAGCCGCGTGGCAAGGGCCTTGGCCTTGCTGTCACTGCCGGTGACGACGACCACCTGCCGGGCGCTGGTCTCCAGGTCCGTTCGGTAGGAGCGGTGGTTGACGTCGTACGCCAGGAACGCGTCGCCCAGGCAGTACCAGAGCTCCTCGGGGAGGCCGTCCTCGATCTTGCCGGCCGTCCAGGAGGACGTGGGGTGCGGCGGGAGCTCGGATGCCGACAGGTACTTCGGGGCGCCGCTCGCCTTCGCGGCGGCGGCCGGAGCGGCGCCGACGGCGAGTGCGGAGCCCGCGGTGACAGCCGCCAGGGCGAGTGCGGTGAGGGTGCGGGTCAGGGTGTGCTTGGGCATGGATGTCCCCCGTGAACGAGTACTGAGTCGTACATGGAATGAATGGGGCCGCTTCGCCGACGACGCCGGATGGTCCGTCCGGCCCTGGTCGGTGCGACACCAAGAGCATCGGTCGTCACGGGGCGTGAGCGCAACGGACTGACTCCGATCCCCGGTCATGGAACCATCCCAGCCCCTCTGACGTGCATGTATGGGGAGTCCCTGGGATGCCGTCCCGGGCGGGGAGGATGTGGAGAACAGTGTCGGCAGCACCGGACGAAGTACGGGAGTTCGCGGAAGCGCTCACGCGTCTCAAGGAACGCACGGACCGCAGTTACGGGCAGCTGGCCCGGCGCCTGGGCATGAACACCTCGACGCTGCACCGCTACTGCGCGGGCGACACCGTCCCGCTCGACTTCGCACCCGTCGAACGCTTCGCCGCGCTCTGCGGCGCGACCGGCGCGGAGCGGCTCGCGCTGCACCGGCTGTGGTTGCCGGCGGTGACGGCGCGGCAGCGGGCGCGGACGGGAGGGGGAGTGGCGGCCGCCGTGCCGGCACCGGAGTCGGCCGACTCGGCCGAGCTGGCCGAGCGAGTCGGTGCTGTCGAGGCGGCCGGTCCGGCCGAACCGGACCGATGCCTATACGCCGCTGGGCCCGCCGGGTCGGACGAGCCCGCAAAGCCCGTCGAGTGCGCCGAGCCGGCCGCAGAATCCGCAGAGTCGGCGGAATCCGCGGTGGCCGCCGGTTCGGCCGAGCCCACGGAGCTCTCGGACCCCACCCAGCCCACCGGGTCCAACGGTCCGGTCGGTCCGGTCGAATCGGTCGACGCGCTCGCGTCGGTGCCTCCGTCCCGGCGGCCCTGGCGCCGCCGTCGACGCACCCTCGTCAGCGCGGCCGTCGCCGCGGTGCTCGTCGCGTCGCTGGGCAGCCTCACCGTGCTCCCGTCCGGGAGGTCATCGGGTGACGACACCGCGGCGGCCAGCGAGCCGACCTCCTCCCGTACGACCTCTGCCGCCCAGCGTCCGTCCGCCGCGCCCACGAGCCCGTCCCCCACGCCGTCGGACAGCGGCGGCAGCACCAAGAGCCCGTCGGGAACCCCCTCGCCGTCGCCCACGCCCACCGAGACCGAGGACCGTCCCACCGAGGACGACGACACCCCCGAGCGGCAGCCACCGGCCACCGGGGTGCCCCTCACCTGGACGGTGAAGTCCCAGCTCTGGGGCCTCGGCTGCGGTCATGACTACGTTGTCGCCAAGCCGCCGAAGGAGGTGCCCCCGCCCCCGGCGCCCCAGGACGCGGCGGTCTGGGCCGCGACACAGCGGGGGGTGCACGGCCGGAACACGATCGTGGAGTTCACGGTCCAGGGACGGAAGTCCACGGACGTCCTCCTGACCGCGCTGCGGGTCCGCGTCGTCGAGCGCGCGGCTCCGGTCAAGGGCTACTCCTACCTCATGGGTGGGGGTTGCGGGGGTCGGGTCACGCCCCGGTACTTCGACGTGGACCTGGACCAGGACCGGCCGGTCGCCCGCTCGGTGGACGGCGCGGATCTGGACGTACGGATCCCGGCCGTGCGCTTTCCGTACCGTGTGTCGGCCGAGGACCCGGAGGTGCTGAAGGTCTCCGCCAAGACCGTGACCTGTGACTGCAGCTGGTACCTGGAGCTGGACTGGTCCTCCGAGGGCCGTACCGGCACGGTCCGGATCGACGACGAAGGCCGTCCGTTCCGCACGACCGGGATCGAGGGACTGCCGCGCTACGACTACGACACCCTGAACCGCCGGTGGACCCCCGTCACCGACTGACCTCGGGACGTTCCGCCGGTGGGTCGAGGAGTTCCATCAGGGCGCGCGCCGCGGGGCTCATGGTCTGCGGCGGCGGCAGCAGTGCGACCGTCTCGTACACGGTCTCGCCCGTGCCCTTGACGTCGAGCGCGACGAGCGAGTCGCGCTTGTGCCGGAAATGGCGCGGGACGACGGCGACACAGAGGTTCTCCCCGACGAGCTCCAGCAGGCTGTGCACGTCGTTGACCTCCAGGGCGACCGTGCGGCGGACCCCGGCGGCGGCGAACACCGCGTCGGTGGTCCGACGCGGACCCCAGTCCGGGTGGAAGTCGACGAAGACCTCGCCACCGAGTTCCTCCGGCGTCACCGGGGCGCCTGCGGTGGCGAGGGGATGGCTCGGGTGGCACAGGACGGTCATCGGCTCGCCGGACAGGGGGACGACGCGCAGCTGGTCGGTGTCCTTCTGCGCCGCCCGCACGGCGAACGCCAGATCGAGGCGGCCGCTCGCGACCTCCTCGGCCAGCGCGCCCGAGCCCGCCTGGCGCAGACAGATCTCCACATCCGGATGGCGGCGCCGGAACGAGGCCAGCAGTCCCGCCACGTTCAGCCCGGCAACACACTGCTCGGACCCCACCGCCAGCATGCCCCGCAGCACGCCCTGCACTGCGGCCACCGCCTCCCGCGCCGACCGCACCTGCGCGAGGATCCGCTCCGCCTCGCCCAGCAGCGCCCGCCCGGCGGGTGTGAGCATCACCCGGCGGGTCGTCCGCACGAACAGCGGCGTCTGCAGCTCCCGCTCCAGGGCCCGGACGGAGGCCGACAGACCCGACTGGGAGACCAGCAGCCGTTCGGCGGCCCGGGTGAAATGCTCCTCCTCGGCGACCGCGACGAAGTGCTGGAGATGACGGAGTTCCATGACTGAGAAGCGTAGGCGCTGAATCCCATCGGATTCTTCTGTTGGACCAATGCCTCCAGGTCGCGACAGAGTGGATACCGGTCCTCAGGGACTCCGGTCCCCCGTGCCCACCTCTCTGGAGTCGCGTTGTACACCGCACACCCCGACCGCTACGCGGACATGCCCTACCGGCGCACCGGACGCAGCGGCCTGAAACTGCCCGCACTCTCGCTCGGCCTGTGGCACAACTTCGGCCCCGACCGCTCCGTCGAGACGCAGCGCGCGATCCTGCGCCGCGCCTTCGACCTGGGTGTCACCCACTTCGACCTGGCCAACAACTACGGCCCGCCGCCCGGCTCCGCCGAGTCCGCCCTCGGCGAGGCCCTCAGGACCGACTTCGCCCCGTACCGCGACGAGTTGGTCATCTCCACCAAGGCCGGCTATCTGATGTGGCCCGGCCCGTACGGCGAGTGGGGCTCGCGCAAGTACGTGCTCTCCTCGCTCGACCAGAGCCTGAAGCGCATGGGCCTGGACTACGTCGACATCTTCTACTCGCACCGCCCCGACCCGGAGACTCCGCTGGAGGAGACGATGGGCGCGCTGCACTCGGCGGTCCAGCAGGGCAAGGCGCTGTACGTGGGTGTCTCCAACTACTCGGCCGAGCAGACCCGTGAGGCCGCCCGGATTCTGGGCGAGCTGGGCACCCCGCTCCTCATCCACCAGCCGCGCTACTCCATGCTCGACCGGCGCCCCGAGAGCGAGGGCCTGCTCGACGCCCTCGACGAACTGCAGGTCGGCTCCATCGTCTTCTCCCCGCTGGAGCAGGGCCTGCTGACCTCCCGCTACCTCGACGGCATCCCTGAGGGTTCCCGCGCGGCGAGCGACAGCCCGTTCCTGAACTCGGAGGCCGTCACCGAGGACCTGGTGGGCAGGCTGCGCGCGCTGGACGAGCTCGCCAAGTACCGCGGCCAGACCCTCGCGCAGCTCGCCCTGGCCTGGACGCTGCGCGGCGGCCGGGTCACCTCGGCCCTCGTCGGCGCGAGCAGCGCCCGCCAGATCGAGGACAGCGTCGGCGCCATCGCCAACCTCGACTTCGACCCGGAGGAACTGGCCCGCATCGACGCCATCATTGAGGGCAAGGGCTAGCCTCCGCCCCCGAACGCCTCGGCCGGTCCGTACGCCCCGGACCGGCCCGGGTCCGCCTACGTGGCGATCCAGGAGAGCATCGTCGCCGACCCGGCCCGAGGAGCCGCCGTCGGCGCATCTGCGTTCGGAGGGGAACAGTGGGGCGCCCAGGCGGGTGCGGCGCCACCACGGGGATTTCGTCGAGGTCGACTCCACCACGTACGCCGTGTCGTCGGGCAGTTCGTCCCGGAGGGAGGCGAATGCTTCCTCGGGATGCAGCCGCGTCCCCTGCCCGGTGGCCGACGCGGGGGCGGGCCGGCAGTCGCCCGTCGGCTCCGTCGCCGCGTCGAGTTCCTTGAGCAGCAGGTCGGCGGCGGCGGCCGGGTCGGCGACCAGAGTCTCGGCACCGCGCCGGAGTGCCCGGCGGGGAGCAGGGGCACCGGCTCGCCGTTCTGGCTGGTGGGAGCGGTGAAGACGGAGGGACGGACAGGGGTCGCGGGTTCTCGCGGACCGGTGTCTGGCGGGTTTCGTGAGGATTGCGCGAGGTATTGACACCCGCACCGCAGGCTTCTACTTTTCCTTCACGCGAACCGGTTCGACATCGAATTCGGTCATACGTCCACCTTCAGTCCAACCTCTGCAGCTGACTGCTCTCCTGCTCCTCCAAAGACAAGGTCGAACCGGTTCGAGTAGGGAGTCCTGTTGAACATCGGTGAGATCGCCAAGCGGGCCGGTGTCTCGCGGAGCACCGTGTCGTACGCGCTGAGCGGCAAGCGTCCGGTGTCGGACGAGACCCGCGCGAAGATCCAGCGGGTCATCGACGACCTCGGATACCGGCCCAACGCGAGCGCACGCGCCCTGGCCAACGGCCGGACCAGCACGATCGGTCTGGTCTTCCCGCCGGCCGGGGAGCACTACACCGGGATGCAGCTCGACTTCATCGGCAGTGTCGTGGAGGCCGCGGCGGCCCATGACTACGACGTGCTGCTGTCGCCGAGCGGTGTGGACAGCGACCGTTCGTTCCAGCGGCTGCTGGGTGAGCGGCGCGTCGACGGGGCGATCCTGATGGAGATCAGGTTGCAGGACGACCGGGTCGATCACCTGGCCGAACTGGACTTCCCCTCCATCGCCATCGGCCGCACGGCCCATCCGGAAGGCGGTTGGTGGGTGGGCCTGGACCACACCGCACTCGCGGCGGCGTGCGTCCATCATCTGGCGGACCTCGGCCACAGCCGCATTGCCTTCGTCAACCGGCCGGAGCAGCTCCTGCGGGCGGGCTACGAGTCCGCGCACCGGGGCCTGGACGGCTTCACCAAGGCCGCCGCCGAGCGGGGGCTGACGGTGCGGACGTACTGCTGCGGCGACGACCCCGCCTCGGGGCAGGCGTGCCTGGAGCAGATCCTGCACGACGATCCGGCCACCACGGGCCTGGTCACCCTGAACGAGGCCGCGCTCGGAGGCCTCTACCGGGGCCTGGCCCACGCGGGCCGCCATGTACCGCGCGACTTCTCCGTGACCGGAGTGGTGGCGTCCCGGTGGGCGGAGACGGTGACCCCGCAGCTCACCGCGGCGGACGTGCCGGCGGAGGAGATGGGACGGCGTGCCGTCGACCTGCTCATCGAGCGCCTCGACCACCCCGGCGCCGTTCCCCGCCATCATCTCCTCGCCCCGCCGATCTCCCTGCGGGCCAGCACCGGCCCCGCCGGCGGAGCCCGCTCCGCGGAAGCCCCGACCACGATCGCTCCGTCCTGAACCGCTCCTCATCTCTGAACCGCTCCTTTCTCTGAACCGCACCCTGCGTAGCCGCAACGTCCCGCCGTTACTTCCCGAGCCGGGACTCCCGGCGCCGCACCCCTTGAACCATGACCACAGACCACGGGCCTTCCCGTTCCCCCTCTCTGCACCGGTCACCCGGACCCGACACCCCCGACATGGCCGTCCGGTGTGCTCGTATGCCTCTCTTTCGCCCCTCTCACGGCACAGCCGTGCCTGGACCAAGGAACCCGCCATGCGTAGAACCGCCAGCCGCCGCCTCGTCGCCACGGCCCTGACGACCGTCGTCGCCGTCGTCGGCACCGCCTGCTCCTCCGGCTCGGGCAGCACCGGTGCCGCCAAGGACGCCGGCGGCACGTACACGATCTGGGACCCGTACCCGCAGTTAGACAAGGGCTCGGCCTGGGCGAAGCTGCTCGACGACTGCGGCACCAAGGCCGGGGTCAAGGTCAAGCGGACCGCCTTCGACACCAGCGACCTTTTGAACAAGGCGCTGCTGGCCGCGCAGCAGGACAACTCCGCCGACGTCCTCATCGTCGACAACCCGGTGGTCTCGACGCTGGCCGAGGCGGGCGTGCTGACCACGACCGACGAGAACAAGCTGGACACCTCCCAGATGGACTCCAACCTGCTTGCCGCCGGCCAGTCGGAGGGGAAGACGTACGGCATGCCCATCGGGGCGAACACCCTGGCCCTCTACTACAACAAGGAGGTGCTGAAGAAGGCCGGTGTGGATGTCGCCTCGGTGAAGGACTGGAAGTCGCTGACGGCGGCGCTGGCGAAGGTGAAGAAGGCCGGCAAGAAGGGCATCACGTTCTCGGCGATCGGCACGGAAGAGGGCAGCTTCCAGTTCCTGCCCTGGTTCTGGGGCTCCGGCGCGGACCTGGTGCACCTCGACTCCGCCGAGGCCGCATCGGCGCTGTCGCTGTGGAAGGACTGGCTGAAGAAGGGCTACGCCCCGAACTCGGTCATCAACAACACGCAGACGACCAGCTGGCAGGAGTTCGCCGGCGGCGACTACGCGTTCGCCGAGAACGGCACCTGGCAGCTCGCAGGCGCCGAGAAGGCGGGCTTCGACTACGGCGTCCTGCCCATACCGGGCGTCAACGGCGGCAACGCCGCGGCCCCGACCGGGGGTGAGTTCGTCACCGTCCCGGTTCAGAGCGACACGGGCCGCTACGCCACCGCGCGGAAGCTGGTCTCCTGTCTGACCAACGCGGAGAACCTGCTCGAGACAGACACCACCCTGTCCTACGTGGCACCCACCGCCGAGGTCCAGGACAAGCAGATCGCCGCGAAGCCCGAACTGGAGCCCTGGGTCCACGCGGTCAGGGCGGCCAAGGGCCGTACCAGCGACGACCTGGGCACCCACTACCCGAAGATCTCCGAGCAGTTGTGGAAGGCCGTGCAGTCCGCCCTCAGCGGTGCCCAGTCACCCAAGGACGCGCTGGCCAAGGCGCAGTCCGCCGCCCGGTGACCGGGAACGGCCGGTCCGCACATGAATCACGTGACACAGATGCCGGATCGCCGGCCCGCACAGGTCCGTAAGGGGGCGGCGGCCACCGCCGCCCCGCGACCGGCCGACGCGCGAGCACGGCGCCGCCCGACCTCCCCACAGTGGGCCGCCTGGGCGTTCCTCGCCCCGGTCACCGTCTACCTCGTCCTCTTCTACGCCTATCCGCTCTACCGCAACCTCGACCTGAGCCTGCGCAACTACACCGTCCGTTCGTTCGTCCAGGGCGACGCGCCGTTCACCGGACTGGACAACTACCAGAAGGTCTTCGACGATCCGGTCTTCGGCCCGGCCCTGACCCACACGGTGGTGTTCACCGTCGTGTGCCTGGTCTTCCAGTACGCCATCGGCCTGGCCCTGGCGGTCTTCTTCCACCAGAGTTTCCGGTTGTCGGCGACCTTGCGGGCCCTGTTCCTGGTGCCGTGGCTGCTGCCGCTGATCGTGTCGGCCTCCACCTGGTCGTGGATGCTCAACACCGACTCCGGTGTCGTCAACGCGGCTCTGCATGCCGTCGGCGTCGGTCCGGTGAACTGGCTGACCTCCCCGGAGTGGTCGCTGACGTCGGTGATCGTCGCGAACATCTGGATCGGCGTCCCGTTCAACCTGGTCGTGCTCCACAGCGGCCTGCAGTCCATCCCGCACAGCCTCTACGAAGCGGCCGCCCTCGACGGCGCGAGCGCCTGGCGACGCTTCTGGAGCATCACCTTCCCGCTGCTGCGCCCGGTGTCCGCGATCACCCTGCTGCTGGGGCTGGTCTACACGCTCAAGGTCTTCGACATCATCTGGATCATGACCAAGGGCGGTCCCGCCGACTCGTCCACCACCTTCGCCACCTGGTCCTACCAGCTCGGCTTCGGCAACCTCCTGCCCGCCTTCGGCCCCGGCGCGGCCGTCGGCAACCTGCTCGTCGCCGCCGCCCTGGTCTTCGGTCTGGTGTACCTGAAGGTCCAGCGAAAGCAGTACGCCTCATGACCAGCCTCACCACCAGCCGCCGGACCACTCCGGCCACACGCCACCCGCACCGCGGCCGGACCACCTGGTGGAAGACGGCCACGGGCCTGACGCTCACCGCCGTCATGCTCTTCCCGGTCTACTGGATGCTCAACGTGTCCTTCACCCGCGACCAGGACATGCGCAAGAGCCCGCCCGACATCTTCCCCGTCCACGGCACCCTGGACGGCTACCGCGCCGTCCTCGAGCAGCAGTTGCCGTACCTCGCAACCAGCCTGGTCATCGGGCTGGGCACGGTCGTACTGACCGTGGCGCTGGCCGCACCCGCCGGCTACGCGCTGGCGAAACTGCGCCCCCGTGGCGGTGGAGTCCTCAGTTTCCTCTTCCTGGTGGCCCAGATGATCCCCGGCATCATCATGGCGATGGGCTTCTACGCCATCTACCTCCAGCTCGGCCTGCTCCAGTCCGTGCCCGGCCTGATCGTCGCCGACTCCACCCTGGCCGTCCCCTTCGCGGTTCTCATCTTCACCGCGTTCATGTCCGGCATCCCCGGCGAACTGCTCCAGGCCGCGCAGATGGACGGAGCCGGGCCGTGGCGCACCTTCCGGTCCGTGGTGCTGCCGATGAGCCGCAACTCGATCGTCACCGTCTCCCTGTTCGCGTTCCTGTGGTCCTGGTCCGACTTCGTCTTCGCCGGCACCCTCGCACGCGGCGGCGCCCACGAGCCGATCACCCTCGGCATCTACCACTACATCGGCAACAACAACCAGGAGTGGAACGCCATCATGGCCACCGCCGTCGTGGCCTCCCTGCCGGCCACGGTGATCCTCGTCCTCGCCCAGCGCTACGTCGCCGCCGGCGTGACCGCCGGGGCCGTCAAGGACTGACCACCCTCACCCCCACCGCCGGTGACCCCCGCTGAAGAAACGAGTACCACTGATGACCGCCGCCCCGTCCGGCCCGGCCTTCTCCCTGCACGACATCCCGTTCAGCACGCACGGATCCTGGTTCGGCATCTCGCCCGTGCTGGGGGAGAAGACCCGCGCCGAGGACCTCCACCTCGTCTCGCACCAGAACGGCATGCACGCCGTCCTGCGCCTCACGCCCCTCGACGCGATGACGGGCGAGCGCGCGTGCACCCGCGTCGAGGCCACTCCGGGCCTGCTCAGCTGGACCGGTGAGCAAGGACGCATCCGCCTCGCCTACGCCTCACCGGACACCGTCCGTCTGCACGGCGAAGGACTGGGCCTGCGCATCAATGCGGCCGCCGACACGCTGACCCCCTTCACGGGCACCTACTTCTACCGCGACCCGGTGGACGGCGCGTACGTGTTCACCTCCTACGAGACCGGGCGCCGCTACCGGGTCACCGTGCTGTCGGGCACGGTCGCCGAGGTGTCCGGCAGCCAGGCCCTCGGTGCCGGGGAACGAGGCGTCACCGTCACCGCGGCACCCGGCGGAGTCTGGGACGCGGCGATCGAGGAACTGGACAGCGCCCGCCTGCCCCACACGTCCTCCGAGACGTTCGACGCCGTCGTGGCGAGGGCCGAGCAGGCCTTCGCCACGTTCGTCGACGCGGTGGCACCCTGGCGCTCGTCCGGCACCCCGGCCGCCGAACTCGCCGCGTACGTCCTGTGGTCGGCGACGGTCCGCCCGGCGGGGCTGGTCACCCGGCCCGCGGTGCTGATGTCCAAGCACTGGATGGACAAGGTCTGGAGCTGGGACCACTGCTTCAACGCCCTCGCCCTGGCACCCGGAGCACCGGCCCTGGCGTGGGACCAGTTCTCCCTGCCCTTCGACCACCAGGACGAGGCCGGCGCCCTGCCCGACTCGGTGACCCACTCCGAGGTCCTCTACAACTTCGTCAAACCACCCATCCACGGCTGGACCCTTTCCCACCTGCGCAGACGGCTACCCGAACCTCTCAGCCGGACCGAACTCGCCAAGATCTACGGCAGATTGGCACGGTGGACGGACTTCTGGCTCACCGCCCGCCGCGCACCGGGCGCCGCTCTGCCCCACTACCAGCACGGCAACGACAGCGGCTGGGACAACGCCACCACCTTCGACCCCGAACGCGTCGTCGTCACCGCCGACCTCGCCGCCTTCCTCACCCTCCAGCTCCGCGAACTCGCCCGCCTGGCCACCGAGCTGGACCTGCCCGACGCCGCCCGGCGCTGGACCGGCATCGCCGAGGCGACCCAGGCCGCGATGCTCGACGAGCTGTGGACAGGAGGGCGATTCGTGGCCCGCGGCGTCGACACCGCCGCGACCTGGGACAGCGCCAGTCTGCTGGACCTGATGCCGATGGCGCTGGGCGAGCACCTGCCCGAGCACATCGGCAAAACCCTGGCGACCCGGATCGAGGCCCACCTGACCTCGTACGGACTGGCCACCGAACTGCCCACCTCACCCCACTACCTCTCCGACGGCTACTGGCGCGGCCCGATCTGGGCCCCCGCCACCGTCCTCATCGAAGACGGCCTGCGCCGCGCCGGCCACCACCGCCTCGCCGACGAGATCAACGCCCGCTTCCGTGCCCTGTGCGAAACCCACGGCTTCGCCGAGAACTTCGACGCCCTCGACGGAACCGGCCTGCGCGACCGCGCCTACACCTGGACCGCCGCCGCCTACCTGCTCCTCGCCGAGGCCCACGCGCTCCGACCCACCGACCCGGCCCGAGCGGCCGACGGCTGACAGACCCACCGGGCGGAGCCGCGCCCGGGCAGTACCGCCCGAACGTCTGGGCATCGCCTCCATGGTCGGTGAACGCTTTGCCGTCGGCATACGTATGGACGGGAGCCGAAAGCCCCCGGTCGGAGGCCCCTTCGCAGCGTTTCGGCCAATCGCACCCTCGCATATGCCAGGAGACTGGCTGAATTGGCATGGTGACAGAGGGTCAGGAGTGGCGATACTCGACTGACAGGGCGATTGAGTCATGAACGAACGCGCACTGCCGCGCGCTCTTCACGTCACTGTGCGTGACATTCTCGTCGCCGGATACGCACGACCAGCAAGTCTGCGAGGCGAGAGCAAGCCCGCGCGGCGAGTGGGGCCGGGCGGGTCCGGCGGTGCGATCGGGGGAGCGAAGCGTGCACGACGAATTCCTGTGCCATGTCACCGCGTACGGCTGGTGCGGCGGTCAGCGCGTCGGGGTGCCCCTCGGCACCTACCGCGCCCCCACCCTGGCGCTCGCCCTGTGGTGGATGCGCGACCGTGCGTTATGGATCGCCGAACGCCTCGACCCACGTCCCGAGAACCCGAACTTCCCTCCCCACGCGGTCGTCCCGGTCGCCGACACCGTACCCGACGTACCCAGCCAGCTGCGCGCCTGGTCCGCCGACGACGTACAACAGGATCTCGTCGCCGAGGAGTTGGCCGCCGGGAACCTCGTCCGGATCGCCACCAACGACGACACGACGGAGTACGAACTGCTCGCGGAGTCCGTCGACGCCGTCCGCATGCAGCGCATCGCCCAGCGCATCGCCGCACCCGCCGCCTGACGCCGGGCTCGATCCGGTGCCGGATCCGCGCCCCACCGCGCCGGGCGCGCATATGGGGACCCATCGGTAGAATTTCTGGCATGGCAGAGCGGTCGATCGCCTCGACTGCGCCCGCACTCGTGCTGGAGACCGAGTCGGGCTCGACCGTGCTGGCCCCGTCCCACGACTACCACGTGGGGCGCGACCCGCTCAGCGACGTCGTCCTCGACGACGACCGGGTCTCGTGGCACCACGCGGTGCTGCGGGCCGAGGCCGGGCACTGGACCATCGAGGACGAGAACAGCACCAACGGAACGTACGCCGACGGCCACCGGATCCACGAGTGGGACGTCGGTCCCGGCACGGTCATCCACTTCGGGAGCCTGCCCGACGGCCCCCGCGCGGTGCTCACCGGCCTTGCCCCCGAACGCCCCTCCGGCATCCACAGCCCCGCCTCCACCGGCACCTTCCGACAGCCCACCAGCGTCCACCCGCTGCCCGAGCGGACCGTCCGCATCGGCCGCGCCGCCGACAACGACCTGGTCATCGACGACCTCGTCGTCTCCCGCCGGCACGCCGAGCTCCGGGCCCGGCCGGAGGGCACGTACGAGATCGTCGACCTCGGCAGCCACAACGGCACCTACCTCAACGGCACCCCCGTCGACCGGGCACCGGTCACTCCCGGTGACATCGTCGGTATCGGTCACTCCGCGTTCTGCCTGGTCGGCGACACACTCCAGGAGTACGTCGACACCGGTGAGGTCTCCCTCGACGTCCAGGAACTCACGGTCGCCGTCGACCGCGGCCGGAAGACGCTGCTCGACGGGGTGTCCTTTCCGGTCGGCGAGAAATGCCTCCTCGCCGTCGTCGGCCCGAGCGGCGCCGGCAAATCCACCCTCCTGAACGCCCTCACCGGCCAGCGCCCCGCCGACACAGGCACCGTCCTCTACGACGGCCGCGACCTGTACCGCGACTACGCGGAGCTGCGCCAGCGCATCGGACTGGTCCCGCAGGACGACATCCTGCACGCCCAGCTGACCGTCCGCAGAGCCCTCTCCTACGCCGCCGAACTCCGCTTCCCCCAGGACACCGCGAAGGCCGAGCGGCAGGCGCGGGTCGACGAGGTGATCCGCGAACTCGGCCTGGAACAGCGCGCCGGCCAGCCCATCCACAGCCTCTCCGGCGGCCAGCGCAAACGGGTCAGCGTCGCCCTGGAACTCCTGACCAAACCCTCCCTGCTCTTCCTGGACGAACCGACCTCCGGGCTCGACCCCGGCATGGACCGCTCGGTGATGCACATGCTGCGCGGCCTCGCCGACGACGGCCGCACCGTCATCGTCGTCACCCACAGCGTCCTCAGCCTCGACGTCTGCGACCGCCTCCTCGTCCTCGCGCCCGGCGGCAAGGTCGCCTACTACGGCCCGCCGGAGGACACTCTCGCCTTCTTCGGCTTCCAGCAGTGGCCGGAGGCGTTCGAGGCCTTCGAACGGGACCGGGAGAGGGACTGGGCGGGGGAGTACCGCGACTCGCCCTTCCGGAGCCGGTACGTCACGGCCGCCATGGGCCGGCCCTACCAGGCCGACCGGGAACCGGTCGCCGTGGCGCCGCCGCCCAAGCCGCAGAGCTGGGGCGCCCAACTGGGCACACTGGTCCGCCGTTACACGGCCGCGCTCAGCGCCGACCGCACCTTCCTCGCCATCATGATCGCGCTGCCGTTCGTGATGGGCGCGATGGCCAGGGCACTCGCGGGCGGCACCCTGGACCGTGAGACCGCCATGAACGCCCTGCTCATCCTCTGCGTGGGCGGCGTGCTGACGGGCGCCGCGAACGCCGTGCGCGAACTGGTCAAGGAGCGGGTCATCTACCAGCGCGAGAGAGCCGTGGGCCTGTCCAGATCCGCGTACCTGATGTCCAAGGTCGTCGTCCTCGGTACGGTCACCGTCCTCCAGGCGGTCGTCCTCACCCTGGTCGCGCTGCTCGGCGTCGACCTCAACGCCCCCGGCGGCGAAGGGGTGTTGCTGCCACCCCTGGTCGAGATCACGATCGCCGTGGCACTGCTCGCGTTCACCGCGATGATGCTCGGCCTGGTCGTCTCCGCGCTGGTCCGCAAGGAGGAGGTCACCATGCCGCTGCTGGTCCTCCTCGCGATCGTCCAGGTCGTGTTCTGCGGTGCCCTGCTGGACGTGCGGGGCACGATCGTCCTCGAACAGCTGGCGTGGCTGGTGCCGTCGCGGTGGGCGTTCGCCGCGATGGCCGGCACGATCGACCTGGAACGGATCGTGCCCGACACCTCGGACCCGCTGTTCGCGCACTCGGCGGGCGTCTGGCTGCTCGACCTCGGGATGCTCGTCGTCCTCTCGCTGCTCTGCGGCTGGGCCGTCGCCCGGCTGCTGCGCCGCCGTGAGCCCGCGGTGATGCGGAAGTAGCCGCCATGACGACCCCCGGCTTCCTGCCCACCCACGTCGTCCCGCCGGGCGGCCTGCCCGCCTGGGATAGCCCGGACCCGGCCCACCCGACCGTGGCCCTCGACGCGCTGCTGCCGGTCCAACTGCTGGAGCGGCGCGGTGACTGGGGCCGGGTCCTGTGCGCCAACGGCTGGTCCGCCTGGGTCGACGGCCGCCTCCTCGTCGCCGTACCGCAGGACCCGCCCGCCTCCGGTGCTGCATCCGCTCGCACGGCCGACCCGCGCCCGCTGCTGGCCCGCGCCGAGGAAGCCCTGACGCGCTACCGCACCGAGGCGGAGGCGCTGGCCGCCGGGCACCGCGACGGGGAGTCCTTCCGCGAGCACACGAAAGGGCTGCGGATCGGGGTCGTCGTCGACGGTGAGTCGCTGTGGCTGTTCGACGCGGCCCACGAGCGGTGGGTGTACTGCGACGGGACACGGCTGAGCACGTTCGCCGCGGCGGAGGAACCGCGCGATACCCCGGCCGCCCCCCGCTTCACACCGGCAGCCGCCCAGGCCCAGGCCCCGGAACCGACACGGGCTCCGGCTCCGGCATCGTCCCCGGCCCCGGAACCGACCAGGGTCGTGGGGGAGCCGGTGCGCGAACCGACGGACCGGCGAGCGTCCGAGCCCTCACCCGCCGGGCCTCGGCCCGCCGCCACCAGGCCGGCCGACCGGGGGCCGAGCGACGGCGAGCCCACGCGCGTGGTCCCGCCGGTGACCCGCGATGAGTGAGACACAGCCGTACGCCGGGCGCCCCTCCGAGCTGGTCGGACGGCGGATCGCCGGTTACCGCGTCGAACGCGAGATCGGCCGGGGCGGTATGGCCGTCGTCTACCAGGCGCGGGACCTCCGGCTGGAGCGGACGGTCGCGCTGAAGCTGCTCGCCCCGGAACTGGCCCGCAACGACACCTTCCGGCGCCGCTTCACCCACGAGTCACGGGTGGCCGCCGCGATCGACCACCCCCACATCGTGCCGGTCTTCGAGGCGGGCGAGACGGACGGCGTCCTCTACATCGCGATGCGGTACGTCGCCGGCAGCGATCTGCGACACCTGCTGGACCGGGAGGGGCCGCTGCCGGTCACGACCGCGACCCGCATCGCCGCCCAGGTCGCCTCCGCGCTCGACGCGGCGCACGACCACGGCCTGGTCCACCGGGACGTCAAGCCCGGCAACATCCTGGTCGCGCGGGGCACTGACAGCGACCACCCCGAGCACGTCTACCTCACCGACTTCGGCCTGACGAAGAAGTCGCTGTCCCTGACGGGCTTCACCACCGTCGGCCAGTTCGTGGGGACCCTCGACTACGTGGCGCCGGAGCAGATCTCGGGCAAGCCGGTCGACGGCCGCTGCGACGTCTACAGCCTCGCCTGTGTCGTCCACGAGACGCTCGCCGGCCGGCCGCCCTTCCAACGGGACGACGACATGGCCCTGTTGTGGGCCCACCAGTACGACCAGCCGCCGCCGCTGACCGGTGTGCGCACCGATCTGCCGCCCGCGGTGGACGACGTCATGGCGACCGCGCTGGCCAAGTCCCCGGACGACCGGTACGACTCCTGCCTCTCCTTCGTGGCGGCGCTCCGGGCCGCCGCCGGCACCGCACGCGGTTTCCCGCCGGGGCACGCACCGACCCGGACGGTCGCGCCGACCGCGTCCGGACCGCACGATGCCCCGCCCGAGCCGCCCCGGTGGGCCGCACCCGTGTTCATCCGGTCCGACCGGCACCCCGGCTGACGTCGAGCCGCTCGATGTGAGCCACGTTCTCCCGGTCGTCGGCGTCCGAGCCGGCCTCGGCGGCGAACCAGGCGTCCAGGATCTCCTTGAGCAGTGGCTCGGAGGTCAGCCGCAACCCGATCGCCAGCACATTGGCGTCGTTCCACCGGCGGGCACCGTCGGCCGTGTAGGCGTCCGTGCACAGGGCCGCCCGTACACCGGGCACCTTGTTCGCGGCGATCGACGCGCCCGTGCCGGTCCAGCAGCACACGACGGCCTGCTCGGACGCGCCGGAGGCGACCTCGCGCGCCGCCGCCTCGGAGCAGACGGCCCACCGGGGGTCGTCCCCGTCGCGCAGCGCGCCGTGCGTCACGACGTCGTGGCCCCGGCCGCGCAACTCCTCGACGAGGAGACGCGCGACAGGTTCGTCCATGTCGGAGGAGACGGAGATCCGCATGTCTCCGAGGCTACCGGGCTGAACCCGGCCCGTCGGCCCCGGCTACGGGCGTGGCCACGGCTTTCCGGCCAACCGCTCGATGCTGGTGTTGAAGCGCTGCAGATAGTCGGCGAACCCGGCGATGTCCTCGTCGGACCAGCCCTCCAGGACCAGGGCGAGCGTACGGACGTTGCCCTCCCGCTCCTCGTCCAGTCGGCGCTCGCCCTCCTCGGTGATGCGGAACTTCCGCGCCACCCCGCCCTCCGGGTCGAGGGTGTGCTCGACCAGCCCGGCCCGCAGCGCGGCGGCGGTCTGCCGGCGCAGGGTGGAGGCGTCGAGGCCGAAGGCGTCGCTCAACTCGCCGATCGACATCGGCCCCTCGATGCGGATACGGCTGAGGAGGATGTACGCGCTGCGCTCCAGCGTCGAGTCCTTGCGGCGTCCCTTGCTCTTGCTCAGGTGCTGGTAGCGCCCGAGCAGCATGTTCTCGTACTCGACCCGGCGCGTCGGCTCTTCCACGGTCGCCTGCCTCCTCGTTTGCGGATTCCGCCACGGCGATCCTTCCATCCCGGCAGGCCCGCACCGCCGGGCCGTTCAGGATCTCCATGTGCATCATGCATGTGAAGTGCGTCGTGCACAGGACGTGCTCCATGCATGTGACAGGTATGCTGCACGCCAGGTGCATGACGTATGCCCGGTCACCGGTTCATCGCACGGAGGAATCCCTTGACGGCCAACCCCCCGACCGCCGCCCGCCCCGGCGGTGTCATCGCGACGCTGGCGCTCGCCGGCATCGTCGCCGCGATCATGCAGACACTGGTGACACCGCTGCTCACCGAGCTGCCCGCGATCCTCGACACCAGCGCGGCCAACGCCTCCTGGGTGATCACCGCGACGCTGCTGACGGGAGCGGTCTTCGGCCCGATCGGCGGACGCCTCGGCGACCTGTACGGCAAGCGCCGCATGCTCCTGGTGTGCTGCGCCCCGCTGATCATCGGCTCGGTGGTCTGCGCGCTGTCCTCTTCCGTCGTGCCGATGATCGTGGGCCGAGGACTCCAGGGCATCGGGATGGGCGTGGTGCCGCTCGGCATCAGCCTGCTGCGTGACGTCATCGCACCGGAGAGGCTCAGCGGCTCCATCGCCCTGGTCAGCGCCTCCCTGGGCATCGGCGCCGGCCTCGGCCTGCCGATCGCCGCCGCCGTCGCCCAGTACGCCAGCTGGCGCGTGCTGTTCTGGGGCGCGGCCGGTCTGGCCGTCGCGGTCACCGCCATGGTCTGGTTCCTCGTCCCCGAGACCCCGGCCGGTGCCAGGGGCCAGCGTTTCGACTTCGTCGGCGCTCTCGGTCTCGGCGGCGGTGTGGTGTGCCTGCTGCTCGCCGTGTCCAAGGGCGCGGACTGGGGCTGGGGTTCGGCGACCACACTGGGCCTGTTCGTCGGCGCCGCCGTGCTGCTGCTGTCCTGGGGCTGGTGGGAGCTGCGCACCCGCGAGCCGCTGGTGGACCTGCGCACCACCGCGCACCCGCGCGTGCTGCTCACCAACGTCGCCTCGGTCCTCGTCGGCTTCGGTATGTACGCCCAGTCGCTGATCACTCCGCAGCTGCTGAGGTTGCCTGAGGCCACCGGCTACGGTCTGGGCCAGTCGATGCTGGCGATGGCGCTGTGGATGGCCCCGGCCGGGCTGATGATGATGGCGCTCTCCCCGCTGGGCGGAAAGCTCACCAACGCTCGCGGCCCCAAGTTCACGCTGGTCACCGGTTCCCTGGTGATCGCCGCCGGCTACGGTCTCTCGCTCGCGCTGATGGGCTCCACCTGGGGTCTGCTGATCGTCTCCCTCGTCGTCAGCTCCGGCGTCGGCCTCGCCTACGGGTCCATGCCCGCACTGATCATGAGCACGGTGCCGCTGTCCGAGACCGCCTCCGCCAACAGCTTCAACACGCTGATGCGCGCCCTGGGCACCTCCACCGCGGCGGCCGTGGTCGGGGTGGTGCTCGCCCAGATGACCACCACGCTCGGCGGCTTCAGCCTGCCCTCCGAGGCCGGGTTCCGGACCGGTCTGATGATCGGCTGCGGTGCCGCGCTGGTCGCCGCGGCGGTCGCCGTGTGCATCCCCGGCGCACGGGCCGCCGCCGACTCCGACCCTGCCCCGGAGGACAGGGAGACGAGCACGGTGGAGGCGTCGGCTTCCACCACGTGACAGGGGTAGGGGCGGGCCGGGGCGTCCGGGGCGGTCAGCCCGTGCGGCGCTGCGCCTCGACGACGTGCGCGTGCCGCGCGAGTTCGGCCTCCCGCGCGACGGGAGGGCCTCCGTTCTCCGGTACGGGCACCGCGGTCGTGCGTGCCGTTTCCCCTCCGCGTACGGTCCGGCATCCCCTGGCGCATGCTGGGCCCTGGAGATCGTCCGGGCAACCCTACCGAAGTGAAAGAGGGTGATCCGCTTGCGTGATCGGGGGTGTTGACCGGCCCGGACGCGCCGGTGGTGCCCTCAGGGCGAGGCGGGCGGATCCAGGTGCCGGACGACGATCGACCACGGTCCGTCGGAGCGGGCGTAGAGGAGACAGGGGCCGGTGAGCACCGCTTCGCCCTGCCAGGGACCCACGTGGTTGGCCAACTCGTCGAGGAAGCCGGTGCCGTCCGGTTCGAAGGTGTCCACGAGGAAGTACCCGCCGTCGTCGGAGCGCGGATCGCCCTCGTACCGCAGCGTCGCGATCCCGGGCCCGCCGGTGTGGCGCAGCACGTCCGAGGCGGGACGCCGCGTGCGGCCCGCACAGGGCAGCGCGCTCGACAGCGGGCTCACGTCGACCGTCCACGGTCCGTCCGCCTGGACGCGGAGCGCCCGCACCGGCCGGTCGTCGGCGTTCACCAGGGCGCGGCACGAGAAGGGGCCGCCGGTGTAGACGAGTTGGCTCTGCGAGTGCAGCCTGCCGTCCAGGGCGTCCACGACGAAGTGCCCGTTCCCCGAGTGGGTGATGTCGAGGATGACCGGACCCGTCCCGGTGGTGAGCCGGGCGACCGTGTCGCCGTCGCCACCGATCCGCTGGAGCGCCGGGTCGCCTGCGGTCAGCAGCGGGGGCGCCTGCCGGGGCGGCTCGTCGCTCCCGCCGACCTCGGAAGGCGGCACCACAGGGGCCTGCCGCCGCGCACGGCCGTGTCGGAACCACTTCATGGAGCCCCCCGGTGACGTCTGCGCACAGTATTGGGCGTCCGACTCTCCACGTATACAAAAAGGCCCGCACTTCACCAACCGGCTACCTGGCTCCGACCAGGCGCCCACCGGTCCGGCCGGGCACCCGCCGGTCCGTCAGTACGCGTCCTCGCCCTCGACGAACGTCCGCACCACCTCGATGTCCCCGATCCGGGACACGTCCACCCGGCGCGGATCGTCTCCCAGCACGACGAGGTCGGCCCGCCTGCCGGGGGTGATGCTGCCCGCGTCGCCGTCCCAGTGGCAGGCGCGGGCGGCCTCGACGGTGTACGCGCGCAGCGCCTCCTCGACCGTGATCGCCTCCCCGGGGCCGATGAGGCGGCCGGACTCCGAGGCCCGCTCCACCATGAACTGGATCGCCCGCAGCGGCGCGCCGTTCGCGACCGGGCGGTCCGAGCTGCCGGCGACCCGGACACCATGGTCGAGGAAGCCCCGGCCCCGGTACAGCCAGCCCGCCCGGTCCTCTCCCATGACCGTGGCGTAGTCGTCGCCGTAGTAGCGCAGGAAGCTCGGCTGGATGACGACGGTGACCCCCAGCGCGGCCAGCCGGGGCAGCTGGTCGGGGCGGACCAGTCCGGCGTGCTCGACGCGATGGCGTGCCTCCGGGCGGGGGCTCAGCTTCCGGGCCTTCTCCAACGCGTCCAGGGCGACGTCGAGGGCCCGGTCGCCGATCGCGTGCACGGCCAGCTGCCAGCCCGCGAGGTGGCCCTGGACGATCGTGCTCTCCAGGACCTCGGGATCGTGCATGAGCTGACCGGAACCGCCGGGGCCTTCGGGTGTCAGGTACGGGCTGGTGAGGGCCGCCGTACGGGCCATCATGCCGCCGTCGGTGAAGATCTTGAGCGAGCCGAGCGAGAGAGTGCCCTCGCCGAAGCCCGTGCGCAGGCCGAGGTCGATCGCCCGGCTCGTGGTGTCCTCGGCGTCCGCGCGGACCGGGCGCAGCGCGTCGGCGGCCACCATCAGCCGTACCCGCAGCGGCAGTCGGCCCGACTCGTGGGCGAGCTGGTACGCGGCGCCCTCGATGGGGCTGTGCCCGAACAGCCGCGCCCCCACGCCCGCTTCGGCGCACCCCGTGATGCCCTCGGAACGGCAGACACGGGCGGCGTGCTCGATGGCGGAGGCCAGTTCGGTGAGCGAGTGCGGCGGCCGGGACCGTAGCGCGGCCCCCATCGCGCCCTCCGCGAGGAAGCCGTCCGGCCGGGCCACCTCCGCCGGAAGCCCCGCGAGGACCGCCGAGTTGACGAGGCAGGCGTGCCCGGAGAGATGACCCAGGTACACCTTGCGACCGGCGCTGACGGTGTCGAGGTCGCGCGCCGTGAGCGGGCGGTCGAGGGTGCGCTGGTCGTAGCCGCCGAAGTCCACCCAGCCGCCGGCCGGGGCCTCGGCCACCGCCTCCGCGACCACCCGGAGCACGTCGTCGGCGCGCCGACTCGGCGCGACACCGGGCGCCTTGGCCTTCAGGCCCGCCCACGCCAGGTGCACATGGGCGTCCACGAAGCCGGGGAGCACGGTGGCGCCGTCCAGGTCCAACGTCCGCCGCGCCGGAAGGCCCGCCACGTCCTCGTCCAGGCCGACGACGTGCCCCCGCCAGATCCCGAGCTCCCGGGCTGCCGGGCGGTCCGGATCCATCGTGACGATACGGGCGTTGGTGATCCTGGTGCTGAGCACGGACGGGTCCTTCCGGTCGGGGCGGTGCGCCCGGTGTGTTCGCGTATCGGTGAAGTGGCTTGATGTGTGGGCGAGTTGACGTCGGTTCGGCTGATGTCCCCGCTGTCGGGGAGGCCGCTCAGGTCTCGAAGACGTCTCGGGGCTGGTCCAGGACGGCGAATGTAGTTAGCCTTACCTAAGTTTGCTTGTACGTATCCTGTGTTGGCGAAACCGGTCCGGAGTGTTGCGTGAGAAAAGCGGACCCACCGGGACGGAACGTCCTGTGGCGCACGGTCGGCGGACAGCGTCGGGACGTCGTGCTCGGCGCGGTCCTGGGGATGGGGCACCAGACGGGCGAGGCCCTGGTGCCGGTGCTCGTCGGACTGGCCATCGAACGCGGGGTCGTGGACGGCGACATCCCCGGACTGCTGCTGTGGCTGCTCGTCCTGGCCGCCGTGTACGTCGGGCTCTCCCTCAGCTTCCGGTTCAGCGCGAGGGCCGGTGAACGTGCCGCCGTCACCGCCGCGCACCACCTCAGGACCGCTCTCGTCGGCCGTGTCCTCGCACCCGAGGGCGGCGCCGAAGAAGGAAGGCTCCCGGGCGAGTTGACGAACATCGCCACCGAGGACGCCAAGCGGGTCGGCGCCGTCGCCATGGCCCTCATCGTCGCCTGCGCGGCCACCGCCGGGCTCGTGGTGAGCGCGGTCGCCCTGCTGCGCGTCTCGCTCGTCCTCGGCCTGCTCGTCCTCCTGGGCACCCCCCTGCTGCTGTGGCTGGGGCACCTGTTGAGCAAGCCCCTGGAACGGCGCAGCGAGACCGAACAGGACCGCGCCGCACAGGCCTCCGGTGTCGCCGCCGACCTGGTGGCCGGACTGCGCGTCCTCAAGGGCATCGGCGCCGAGCAGGCGGCCGTCGCCCGCTACCGGCGCGTCAGCCAGGACTCCCTCGCCGCCACCCTGCGCGCCGCCCGCGCCGAGGCCTGGCAGAACGGCGTCGTCACCATCCTCACCGGTGCCTTCATCGCCCTGGTCGCCCTCGTCGGCGGACGGCTCGCCGCACGCGGTGACATCGGCCTCGGCGAACTCGTCTCCTCCGTGGGGCTCGCCCTGTTCATCGTCGGCCCGCTCTCCGAGTTCGCCTGGATCAACACCGAACTCGCGCAGGGCCGCGCCTCCGCCGCCCGTATCGCCGAGGTGCTTGACGCCCCCGGCGCCGTACCCGCGCAGGGGCCCGCCGAGGCCCTCCCGGCGGCCGGCGTCGAGGGACGGCTGACCCTGCGCGGCCTCACCTACGGCCCCCTGCGCGGGGTCGACCTCGACATCGCCCCCGGCGAGACCGTCGGCGTCGCCACCACCGACCCCGCCGACGCGACGGCTCTGCTGCGCTGCCTCGGCCGCCACACCGACCCCGACGACGGCTCCGTGGAACTGGACGGCACCGCGCTGACCGCGCTCGGGCCGGACGACGTCCGCGCCGCGATGCTCGTCGCCGAGCACGACGCCGACCTGTTCGAGGGCACGGTCCTGGACAACGTGACGGCGGCGATCGGCACCCACTCGGCGATCGCGGCCCCGGAGCTCCGGGAGCTCCCGGAGCCGAGAGGTACCGCCGAGACGGGGGCGGGAGTCGTGGCCGCCCCGGCGACCGTCACCGCCGCCATGGCCGCCTCCGGTACCGACGAGGTCGCCCGCGCACTGCCCGACGGCGTGCACACCGCCGTCACCGCGCGCGGTCGTTCACTCTCCGGCGGCCAACGCCAGCGCGTGGCCCTGGCCCGCGCCCTGGCCGCCGACGCGCCGGTCCTCGTCGTGCACGAACCGGCGACCGCCGTCGACGCCGTCACCGAGAGCCGCATCGCCGCCGGCATCCGGGACGTCCGCGGCGGACGCACCACGCTCCTGGTGACCAACAGCCCCGCCCTGCTCGCCGTCACCGACCGTGTCGTCCTCCTCCACGAAGGCCGGGTCACCGCGACCGGCGACCACGAACGCCTCGTGCACGAGCGCGCCGACTACCGGACGGCGGTCCTCACATGACCGATCACGCCGCATCCGCGGAGACCGACGAGGCCGCGGAGGCCCCTCGACCCGCCGAGCCCGCGCGAGCCGGGGAAGCCGGGGGAGCCCTCCGGGGCCGAGACGCGGCAGCGCTCGCCGAAGCCGGCCCGCCCGCCCAGGGCGCGGACGCGGGGAAAGCCGTCCGGTCGGTCGTGGCCGTGGATGACGCCGGAGCCGTCCGACCCGCCGAGACCGGGGATGGCGCTGGAACCGTCCCGTCGGTCGTGGCTGCGGAGGATGCCGGAACCGTCCGGCCCGACGAGGCCGTGGACGTCGCCGAAGCCGGGGAAGCCGGCCACGGCGTCGGAGCCGACGAGCCCCACTCCCGGGGCCGTGACCGAGCCGGACCCGTGCTGCTGCCCGTCGCCACGCCCGCCCGTACGCGTGCCGCGGTCGCCGAACTCCTGCGGCCGCAGCGGCGGTTGGCGGTGTCCGCGTTCGCCGTCATGGTCGGGTCCACCGCCCTCGGCCTGCTCGTGCAGCCCCTGCTCGGCCGGATCGTCGACCTGGCCGCCGACCGGGGGTCCGCCGACGCCATCACCGTCACCGCCGCGCTCCTCGTGGCCGTCGCCGTCGCCCAGGGCGTCACCGCCGGGTTCGGGCTGTCCCAGATCGCGCGGCTCGGCGAGACGACCCTGGCCCGGCTGCGCGAACGCTTCGTCGAGCGCGCCCTGGCCCTCCCCCTGGATGGCGTGGAGAAGGCCGGCGCCGGCGACCTGACCGCCCGGGTCACCGCCGACGTCTCCCTCATCGCCGACGCCGTGCGCAACGCGCTGCCCGCGCTCGGCCGGTCGGTGCTCACCATCGTCCTCACCTTCGGCGCCCTCGCCCTGCTCGACTGGCGGTTCCTGCTGGCCGCGCTCCTCGCGGTCCCCGTGCAGGCGGCCACCGCACGCTGGTACGTCGCCCGCGCCATCCCGCTCTACGCCGAGCAGCGGGTGGCCGCCGGCGCCCAACAGCAACAGATGCTCGACACCATCGGCGGCAGCTCCACCGTGCGGGCGTTCCGGCTGGGCCGCGAGCACACCGAGCGGGTCACCGAACGGTCGTGGTCCGTGGTGGCGCTGACCATGCGGGGCGTACGACTCGTCCTCGGCTTCTACAGCAGGCTGCACATCGCCGAGTACATCGGGCTCGCCGCCGTCCTCGTCACCGGCTACTGGCTGGTCCGCGACGGCTCCGCGAGCATCGGCACGGCGACCGCCGCCGCCCTGTACTTCCACAGCCTGTTCGGCCCCGTCAACGCGGCCCTCGCCCTCCTCGACGACGCCCAGTCGGCCACGGCGGGCCTCGCCCGGCTGGTCGGCGTCACCGACGAACCCGTGGCGCCGCCCCCGACACGCACCGTCGCGTCCGGCGGTGTCGACGTGACCGTCCGGGGCCTCGGCCACGCCTACCGGCCGGGCCACCCCGTCCTGCACGACATCGACCTGACGATCCGCCACGGCGAACGCGTGGCCCTCGTCGGCGCCAGCGGAGCCGGCAAGACCACCCTGGCGCGACTCGTCGCGGGCATCCAGCCGCCCACCACCGGCAGCGTCCTGGTGGGCGGGGTCCCGCCCACCGAACTCGGCTCCGCCGCCTCCCGCACGATCGCCCTGATCACTCAGGAGACCCATGTCTTCGCGGGCCCCCTCGCCGACGACCTGCGGCTTGCCAGGCCCGACGCCACCGACGACGAACTGCGCGCCGCGCTCGACCGGGTCGACGCCCTCGCCTGGGCCGAGGCCCTGCCCGACGGCCTCGCCACGGTCGTCGGCGACGGCGGCCACCGGCTCAGCGGCGAGCGGACCCAGGCCCTCGCCCTGGCCCGGCTGATCCTCGCCGACCCGCCCCTGGTGATCCTCGACGAAGCCACCGCGGAGGCGGGCAGCGCCGGAGCCCGCACGCTGGAGAAGGCCGTCGCCCGCGCCGTCGACGGCCGGACCGCGCTGATCGTCGCCCACCGCCTCAGCCAGGCGGCGACCGCCGACCGCGTCGTCGTCATGGAGGACGGCCGCGTGGTCGAGGCCGGCACCCACGACGAACTCCACGCCGCGCGAGGCCCCTACGCCGCCCTCTGGGCGGCCTGGTCGGACGCCCGCGACACCGGCCCACGGCCGGCCCCAGAGCCCCCCACACGCACCGCTCCGCAGAAACCCGAACCGAAGGACCGCTGATGTTCCGCTCCCGCAGAGCGCCACGGCTCGCCGTCGTGCTCGCCTCCGCCACCCTGCTCCTCGCCACCGCGTGCGGCGGCGGCTCCGACTCCGACGACGCGTCGGGCGCCGGAGCGGAGGCGAGCACCTCCTCCGGCGACTCCGCCTTCCCGGTCTCCCTCGACCACAAGTACGGCAGCACCACGATCAAGGCCGAACCGAAGCGGATCGTCACCGTCGGCCTCACCGACCAGGACGCGGTCCTCGCCCTCGGCAAGGTCCCGGTCGGCACCACCGAATGGCTCGGCGGCTACAAGGGCGCCATCGGCCCCTGGGCCGAGGACAAGCTCGGCTCCGCCGAGGCGCCGACCGTCCTGAAGGACACCGGCACCGGCCCCCAGGTGGAGAAGATCGCCGCCCTCAAGCCCGACCTGATCCTCGCGGTGTACAGCGGACTGACCAAGGAGCAGTACGAGTCGCTGTCGAAGTTCGCGCCCGTGGTCGCCCAGCCGAAGGCGTACAACGACTACGGCGTCCCGTGGCAGGAGCAGACCGAGACGATCGGCAAGGCGCTCGGCAAGCCCGAGGAGGCCGCGAAGGCGGTCGCCGACACCGAGGCGAAGATCAAGGCCGCCGCCGACGACAACACCGGCTTCAAGGGCGCCTCGGCGGTCATGGCGACCCCGTACGAGGGCATGTTCGTCTTCGGCAGCCAGGACGCCCGCTCCCGTCTGCTGACCGGCCTCGGCTTCTCCCTGCCGACGGACCTGGACAAGGCGATCGGCGACAAGTTCGGCGCGAACATCAGCAAGGAGCGCACCGACCTGCTCGACCAGGACGCCGTCGTGTGGATCGTCGGCGACCCCGCCAAGGACGCCGCGAAGCTCCACAAGGACGCCTCCTACAAGGACCTGAAGGTCGTGAAGGAGGGCCGCGAGGTCTTCGTGAACGAGAGCAGCGACTACGGCAACGCCACGTCCTTCGTCTCGGTCCTCAGCCTGCCGTACGTGGTCGAGCGGCTGGCCCCGCAGCTGGCGGCGGCCGTCGACGGCAAGACGGACACCGAGGTGGAGCAGCCCGCCTCCTGACCCGGTCGGAGGATGCGCCACGAGGAGGGGGGCCGGTCACCGACCGGCCCCCCTCCGCATGTCGGCGGCCGTCCCCGGCCGTCAGCCGTCCATCGACTCCGCCAGACTGCGCGGCCGCATGTCCGTCCAGTGCGTCTCGACGTGCTCCAGGCAGGACTGCCGCGAGTCGGGCCCGTGGACCACCCGCCAGCCGGCGGGCACGTCCACGAAGTCCGGCCACAGGCTGTGCTGGTTCTCGTCGTTGACCAGCACCAGGTAGGTGCCCTCGGGGTCCTCGAACGGGTTGCTCATGCCACTCCTCTTTCTACTTCGGGTTCCGCTCGGCCCACGCGACGAGCCCCCGTAGGGCCCGGAACCAGGTCTCGGCGAGATCCTGGACCGTGTCACGCGGCAGCAGTCCTTCCAGATACGACCAGTGCGCGGCCAGCACCGGCCCGTCCGCCCGGTCCTCGGCCACCACGTTGATCTCCAGCGCGTGACCCTCCCGCATCGAGTCCTCCGACCCGATGTCCGCCGCGTCCTCCTCCGGCGCGTACGACCAGTCCGTCTCCTCCGGGATGCCGAAGCGGCCCAGGTAGTTGAACTCGACGCGCGGCGGCTCGTAGGCCGCCAGCACCTCGCGGGTACGGGGGTTGAGGTGCCGCAGCATCCCGTAGCCCACCCCGTTCGCGGGCAGCGCCGCCAGGTGCTCCCGCACCCGGCGCACGGCCTCGGCCGCCGCCGGGCCCCCGGCGAAGGCCTCGGCGGGGTCGGCCGGTCCCGGATCCAGCCGGACCGGGTAGACGCTGGTGAACCAGCCGACCGTACGCGACAGGTCGATGCCGTCGCCGCCCAACTCCTCCTCGCGGCCGTGCCCTTCGAGGTCGACGAGAACCGAACCGTCCCCGCTGCCGTCCCGGCGCCGCCGGTCCGCGAAGGCGAGCGCGAGCCCGGCGAGCAGGACGTCGTTGACGGCGGCGCCGAACGCGGCGGGCACCGCCGACAGCAGGGGGCCGGTGTGCTCGGCGGGCAACCGGAGGACGACCTCGCGCCGGGTGGCGCTGGTGTCGCGGTCGGGGTCGCGGTCCCGGGACAGCGGCAGGGAGGCCGCGCCGTCGGCGAGAACCGCCTCCCACACGGGGAGTTCGGCCTCCCGCTCGGGCCGCTGGGCCAGCTCCGTGAGCAGCCTCGACCAGCGGGCGAAGGAGGTCTCGACGGGCAGCAGCCCGACGGGCCGTCCGGCCGACACGTCCTGCCAGGCCGCCGCGAGGTCCGGCAGCAGCACCCGCCAGGACACACCGTCCACGACGAGGTGGTGGCCCATCAGCAGCAGTCGTCCCGGGGCGTCGCCGGCGTCGAACCACACGGCCCTGACCATGATTCCGGCATCGGGGTCGAGCAACGCCCGTGCCGCGACGGTGTGTTCCCGTACGGCCTCGCCGAGCGCGGTCGCGTCCAGACCGCGGACGTCGACCCGTTCGAGCCAGTCGGCCGGGTCGACCGTGCCGACGCGCGGCACGTGCAGCGACCACTGCTCCGTGTCCTCGGCGGAGGGCCGGACCAGTGTGGCCCGCAGCAGGTCGTGCCGGTCGGCGAGCGCCCGCAGTACGGCGGTCAGACCGGGCAGGTCCAGGGCCGCCGGAGTGCGGACCAGGGCCGCCTGGTGGTAGGAGGCGAAGGGGCCGCCCAGTTCGCGCAGCCAGTGCATGACCGGGGTGAGCGGCACCGTGCCGGTGCCGTCGTCCGCCGGGCGCGACGCCGAGACGTCGGCCGCCTCGGCGACCGTGCCCAGCGAGGCCGGCGTGCGGTGCCGGAAGACCAGCCTCGGGCTGATCCTCAGTCCCGCCGCGCGGGCCCGGCCCACGAGCTGCATGGCGACGATGCTGTCACCGCCGAGGGCGAAGAAGTCGTCGTCCGCACCGACCCGTTCGAGCCCCAGGACCTCCGCGAAGACCGTGCACAGCACCTCCTCCACGGGCGTCGAGGGTGCTCGTCCCGAGGACAGCGCGGAGAAGTCCGGCGCGGGCAGGGCGGACCGGTCCAGCTTGCCGTTGGCCAGCTGGGGGAACCGCGCCAGGGCGACCACGGCCGCCGGGACCATGTGGTCGGGGAGCCGTCCGGCGACATGGGCGCGCAGCGCCGCCGGGTCGGGCACACGACCCGGGGCCGGCACCACATGGGCCACGAGCAGCTTGCGCGACCCGTCCTGATGGACCGTCACCAAAGCCTGAGCGACCTCTGGATGGGCGGTCAGCGCGGCCTCGATCTCGGCGGGCTCGATCCGGAAACCGCGGATCTTGACCTGGTCGTCGGCGCGGCCGAGGTAGTCGATCCGTCCGTCGCCGGTCCAGCGGGCCAGGTCGCCGGTGCGGTACAGCCGTGATCCGGCCGGACCGAACGGGTCGGCCACGAACCGCTCCGCCGTCAGACCCGGGCTGCCCAGATAACCCCGGGCGAGACCGCCACCCGCCAGATACAGCTCACCAGGGACGCCGGGCGGCACCGGCCGCAGCCGGTCGTCGAGGACGTACGCCCGGGTGCCGGCCACCGGCCGCCCCACGAGCGGCCGTTCGCTGTCGCGGACGCGTCCCACGAGGGCGTCCACGGTCGACTCGGTCGGCCCGTACAGGTTGAACGCCTTGGTGCCCGGCAGTTCGGACAGCCGCTCCCACAGGGCGACGGGCACCGCCTCGCCGCCCACGCCGACGACCGCGAGCGGGCAGTCGCCGCCCCGCAGCAGCCCGCTGTCGGCCATCTGCGCGAAGAACGACGGCGTGACCTCCAGGAAGTCGAAGCGGTGCCGGAGCACGGCCTCGGTGACCAGCTCCGGGTCGCGCCGGACCTCCTCCGACAGCACATGCACGCAGTGCCCGTCCAGCAGCCACAGCTGCGGCTGCCAGGACGCGTCGAAGAAGAACGACCAGGCGTGACCGACCCGCAGATGGCGCCGCCCGGCCGCCTCGATCGCGGGCGCGTACAGCGTCTCGCGATGGCTGTGGAAGAGGTTGCCGAGCGTCTCGTGGGTGATCACGACACCCTTGGGGCGGCCGGTCGAGCCCGAGGTGTAGATGACGTACGCCGGGTGGCGGGGCGTCAGCGGGGCACGGCGGTCTGCGTCGGTGAGGTCGGCCGGGTCCTGGGCCGCGAGCCGCTCCCGGATACCGGGATCGTCCAGCCGCAGCGCGGCGATGCCGGGCGGCAGTCCGGTACCGGACTCGCGGGTCGTCAGGGTGAGGACCGGACCGGCGTCGGCGAGGACGTCGGCCGTACGCTCGGCCGGGGCGTCCGGGTCGAGCGGCAGATACGCCGCTCCCGCCTTGTGCACCGCGAGGACGGCCGTGAGGAAGTGCGCGGTGCGCGGCAGCGCGAGCGCGACGAACCGTTCGGGTCCGGCGCCCGCCTCGACGAGCAGCCGGGCCAACCGGTTGGCGTCCGCGTTGAGTTCGGCGAAGGACAGCTCCACACCGTCGGAGGCCGCGGCGGGCAGGTCGCCGTGGCGGTGCGCCCGCTCCTCGAAGAGCGCGGGCACCGTGGTGGGCCCACCGGCGACCGGCGTGCTGTGCCAGCCGCCGACCAGCCGGACCCGCTCGTCCGGGGCGAGGATGTCGATGCCGCCGAGCGGGGTGTCCGGATCGCCCGTCACGGCGCGCAGGACGCGCCGCAGCCGGTCCGCGAACGACTGGGCGGTGGCCGGGTCGAACAGATCGGCGCTGTACTCCAGGACGCCGTCCACGCCGGTGCCGTCGCCGCGCTCGACGAAGTCGAAGGACAAGTCGAACTTGGCGGTCGTCTGCGGCACGTCGTCCCGGCGGGCGGTCAGCCCGGCCAGGCCGGACAGCCCCGTCTCGTCGCCGGAGGCGAGATACACGACCATCACCTGGAACAGCGGGTGACGGGCGAGCGAGCGGGCCGGGTTGAGCACCTCCACCAGCCGCTCGAAGGGCACGTCCTGGTGGTCGAAGGCGGCGAGGTCCGCCTCCCGGACACGCCCGAGCAGCTCCCGGAACGTCGGGTCCCCGGAGGTGTCGGTGCGCAGCACCAGCGTGTTGAGGAAGAACCCGACCAGGTCGTCCAGTCCCGCGTCGGTGCGACCGGAGATCGGGCTGCCGATGGGGATGTCGTCGCCCGCGCCGAGCCGGGACAGGAGCGTCGCCACGGCCGCTTGGAGCACCATGAACACACTGACCCCGCTTTCCCGGGCCAACCCGTCCAGCGCGGCGGCGAGTTCGGCGTCCAGCGACAGATCGGCGGAGCCGCCCCGGTAGGTGGACTCCAGCGGACGCGGCCGGTCCACGGGCAGCGCCAGCTCCTCGGGCAGCCCGGCCAGCGCCTGCTTCCAGTACGCGACCTGCCGTGCCGCGAGACTGCCCGCGTCCTTCTCGTCGCCGAGGACGTCGCGCTGCCACAGCGTGTAGTCGGCGTACTGGACCGGCAGCGGCTCCCACTCGGGCGCGCGCCCGGCCGTCCGGGCGGCGTAGGCGAGCCCGAGGTCCCGGTGCAGCGGTCCCTCGGACCACTCGTCCCCGGCGATGTGGTGCAGGAGCAGCAGGACGGTCCACTCCTCCTCGCCGGTGCGGAACACATGGACCCGCAGCGGGAGTTCACGCTCCAGCGCGAAGCCGTACGCGCCGGCCTCCGCCAGCAGCTCGGGCAGCAGCTCGTCGTCCGTGTCGACGACCTCGAACGGGACCCGGACGTCCCCCGGCGCCAGGACCAGCTGGTGGGCCCGGCCCTCGTCTTCGGGGAAGACCGTGCGCAGCGTCTCGTGCCGGACGACCAGATCGTGCACGGCCGCCCGCAGCGCCTCGACGTCCAGCGCGCCCGTCAGCCGCCAGGCCGAGGGGATGTTGTACGTCGCGCTGGGGCCCTCCACCTGGTACAGCACCCACAGACGCTGCTGGGCGGAGGACAGCGGCAGCCGCTCGGGGCGCTCCCGGACCGTCAGCGCCGGGCGGGCCGTACCCGCCGCGTCCGCCGTGTCGGCCAGCCGCCGCGCGAGCCGGGCCACCGTGGGCGCGTCGAACACCGTGCGCAGCGACACCTCGGACCCGAAGGCGGCCCGGACCCCGGCGACCAGCCGCATGGCCAGCAGCGAATGGCCGCCCAGGGCGAAGAAGTCGTCGTCGACGCCGACCCGGTCCACGCCCAGCACCTGCGCGAACAGACCGCGGAGGATCTCCTCCCGCGGACTCCCCGCCCGGCCGGCGCCGGCGCCGCCCGCCGTGAAGTCGGGCGCGGGCAGCGCGCGCCGGTCCAGCTTGCCGCTGGACGTCAACGGCAGCGCGTCGAGGACGACGACCGCAGCGGGCACCATGTGCTCGGGCAGCGCGGCGGCGATGTGGGCCCCCAGGAGCGCCGGGTCGGCGGCCCCTCCCGCGGCGGGGACGACGTACGCGACGAGCCGCTGGTCGTGGGGGACGACGACCGCGTGGGCGACGGACCCGTGCCGCGAGAGCACGGCCTCGACCTCCCCGGGCTCGACGCGCACACCACGGATCTTGACCTGGTGGTCGGTGCGGCCGAGGAAGTCGAGCGTGCCGTCGGGCAGCCAACGGGCCAGGTCGCCCGTCCGGTACATCCGCGCGCCCGGCCCGCCGTACGGGTCCGCGACGAACCGCTCGGCCGTGAGCCCGGGACGGTCGAGGTAGCCCCGGGCGAGCTGGACGCCCGCCAGATAGAGCTCGCCCGCCACACCGGGCGGCACCGGCCGCAGCGCCGCGTCGAGGACGTAGGTCCGGGTGTTCCACACGGGACGCCCGATCACCACCCGGTCGGCCCCGGGCAGGACCCGGCCGGCCGTGACGTCGACCGAGGCCTCCGTCGGCCCGTACAGGTTGTGCAGCTCCGCCGGGAGCACCTCGTGGAAGCGCTCGGCCACCGCCGGCGGCAGCGCCTCGCCACTGCACATCACCCGGCGCAGACCCGTGCAGCGCACGGCGGTCGGCTCCTCCAGGAACACCTGGAGCATCGACGGCACGAAGTGCGTGGTGGTCACGCCCTGCTCACGGATCACCCGGGCCAGATACGCCGGGTCCCGGTGGCCGTCCGGCCGGGCGACCACCAGCGCGGCGCCGGTGATCAGCGGCCAGAAGAACTCCCACACCGACACGTCGAAGCCCGACGGCGTCTTCTGCAGCACCCGGTCGTCGGGACCGAGCCCGTACGCGTCCTGCATCCACAGCAGCCGGTTGACGATGCCCTCGTGCGGCACGACGACCCCCTTGGGGCGGCCGGTCGAACCGGAGGTGTAGATCACGTAGGCCGGGCTCGCCGGGTCGTGCCCGGTGGGGAGTTCACCCTCGGGGCCCTGCGGCAGCGCCTCCTCGACGACGCACACCGGCCGGGCCTCCTCCAGCATCAGCGCCCGCCGATCCCGTGGCTGGTCCGCCTCCAGGGGCAGATAGGCGCCACCGGCCCGGTGCACCGCCAGCAGGGCGACCACCAGGTCCACCGAACGCGGCAGCGCCACCGCCACCGTGCGCTCGGGACCCACGCCCATCCCGGCCAGCACCCGCGCGGTCCGCTCGACCCGCTCGTCCAACTCCGCGTACGTCAGGCGCTGTTCGTCGTGCACGAGCGCCAGGGCGTCGGGGGTCCGCCCCACCTGGGCGCGGAACAGCTCCGGCAGGGTGGTCGCGGGCACCTCGCGGCCGGTGTCGTTCCACCGGACCAGCACCGACTCCCGCTCGGCCTCCTCCAGCACCTCCAGCTCCCGGACGGGCGTGTCCGGCGCGTCGGCGACCTGCTCCAGCAGCCGCGCCAGCCGCCCGGCCGTACGCCGGGCCGTCTCGTCGTCGTAGAGGTCGAGCGCGTACTCCAGCAGCAGGGTGAGACGGTCCCGTCCCACCTCGTCGACGAAGGTGAAGTGCAGGTCGAACTTGGCCATGCCGGTGTCCATGTCGAACCACTCGGTCGGCATGCCCAGCACGTCCGGGTCGCCGTCGGGCCGGTAGTGGTAGCCGAGCATCACCTGGAAGAGCGGGTTGCGACCGGTGACCCGGCGCGGGTTCACGGCCTCCACCACGTGGTCGAACGGCAGATCCTGGTGCTCGAACGCTTGGAGCGCCGACTCCCGCACCCGGCCCAGGAGCTGAGTGAATGTCAGGTCGGACCGGCCGTCCGCGGCGTCCGACAGATCGGTGCGCAGCACCAGCGTGTTGACGAAGAAGCCGACCAGGTCGTCGAGCGCGTCGTCCGTACGTCCCGCGATGGGGGCCCCGAGCGGAATGTCGTCCCCGGCGCCCAGCCGGTGCAGCAGCGCCGCCGTGGCCGCCTGGAACAGCATGAACATACTGGTGTTCGTGGCGGCGGACAGCTCGCGCAGCGCCCGCCCGGTGGCGGGGGACAGCTCCAGACGCACCTTGCCGCCCCGCCCGGTGGGCGCGTCCGGCCGGGGCCGGTCCTGGGGCAGCGACAGCTCCTCGGGCAGCTCCCGCAACGTGTCGGTCCAGTGGGCGAGTTGAGCCGCACTGACCTGCCCGAGCAGTGCGTCCTGCCAGAGGGCGTAGTCGGCGTACTGCACCGGAAGCGGCGCCCACCCCGGCGCGTGGCCCGCGGCCCGTGCCCGGTACGCGGTGGTGAGATCGGCGAGGAAGGGCCGGTCCGACCACTCGTCGGTGGCGATGTGGTGCAGGACCAGTGCCACCACGTGCTCGGCGGGTCCGAGCCGCAACACCTCCGCGCGAATCGGTAGTTCGGTGCTCAGGTCGAACGGCCGCCGCTGTGCCGCCTCGATCCGGCTCGCCAGGTCCTCCTCGCTGGCCTCGGCGACCTGGAAGGCGGGTTCGGCAGCACCTGGAGCCACGATCCACTGGTAGGGCTCGCCGTCCTCCTCCAGGAAACGGGTGCGCAGAGCCTCGTGACGGTCCGTCACATCACTGAGGGCCGCCCGCAGCGCGTCGAGGTCCAGCTGGCCGCGCAGCCGGAAGACGAGGGGGAAGTTGTAGGCCACCCCGCCGCCGGTGAGTCGCTCCACCAGCCACAGCCGCCGCTGCGCCGCCGACAGTGGGACGCGCGCGGGCCGCTCGGCGCCCGTCCGCAGAGCGGGCCGCGTGGGACGTCCGGTGCCCGCCCGCAGCGCCAGCGCCTCCGGGGTGGGCGCCTCGAACAGGTCACGGATGGCCAGCTCGGCGCCCAGGTCGGTGCGGGCGCGGCTGATCAGCCGGGTCGCGAGCAGCGAGTGGCCGCCCAGGTCGAAGAAGTTGTCCTCGGCGCCGGTGCGGGGCAGCCCCAGCACCTCGGCGAAGAGCCGGCACAGCACCTCCTCGACGGGGGTGCGCGGGCCGCGCCCGGCCGACAGGGCGACCGCCGGCTCGGCGTCCGGCAGGGCGCGCATGTCCAGCTTGCCGTTGTCGTTCATCGGCAGGCCGGGCAGTACGACGAACGCGGCGGGCACCATGTAGCCGGGCAGCCGCTGTCCGAGGTCGTCGCGGAGCCGCCGGACGAGCGCGGTGTGGCCGCGTCCGGCCGCCGGGGTGTTGGCGTACGGAGCGGCGGCGTCGCGGTCGGCGCGCGGCCGGTACAGGCCGGCCGTGCGGGCGGTGTCGGTGCCCGGCACGAACACGGCCTCGTAGGCGCCGGGTTCGGCGGACCAGGTGGTGAGCAGCCGGTAGCCGCGCGCCGCCGCGGTCTCCCGCAGATCCTCCGGTTCCACGCCCGTCGCGGCGACGGGCGACGGGCGGCCGGTGTCCAGGGCCCGCAGCCCGGCGAGGTCGCCGGCCGTACGGGCGTCCGGGACGCCCCGCACCCGCAGCGGTCCGCCGCCGTCGAGCCGGGCGAGGAGCGCGTCCCGTCCGGTCCAGTCGACGGCCGGGACACCGTCCAGCGAGAGGCCGGCGGCTCCCTCGTAGAGCACCACGTCGTACCGGTAGCGGGTCAGCTCGTTGTGGTGGCGGCCCGCCTTGGTGCGCAGGTCCACGCCGACACCGAGCGTGGTGAACCAGTCCGGGTCGACGAGGAGTTCCTTCTCCAGCGCCAGGCCCCGCTCCACGGCCCGGCGCAGGGCCTCGGGCTCGGTGTCCGCGTCGGCGCGGGCGGCCTGGATGCCGGACTGGAACACCCGGGCCTGCCGCAGGTCGCGGACGTCACCGAGGAACAGGGCACCGCCGGGCGCGAGCAGGCCGAGGGCGCCCCGGATCACCTGGTGGAGGTGGTCCAGGCTCGGGAAGTACTGGACGACGGAGTTGATGACGATCGTGTCGAAGAACCCGGTGGGCAGGCCGTCGGTCACCTCGGCCGCCTGGCAGCGGAGTTCGACCTTGCCGGCCAGCAGCGGGTCGCCGGCCACGCCTTCGGTGAGCTTGCGGATCACGGGCGCTGCGAAGTCGGTCGCCCAGTACGCCTCCGCCTCGGGTGCGAGTTTCGACAGCAGCAGACCCGAGCCGACGCCGATCTCCAGGATGCGGCGTGGCCCCAGCTCGCGGATGCGTTCCACGGTGGCCTCGCGCCACTCCCGCATGTGTTCCACGGGGATCGGCGTGCCGTCGTAGGAGCTGTCCCAGCCCGCGAAGTCCTCGGTGAACAGGGCGGTGCCGATCTCGGTGTACTCGGCGGAGTAGATCTCCCGCCACTCACCGATCTGCTCCCGCTCGGCCGAGTCCCGCGCGTCCTGGTCGAGTTCGGCGGGAACGACGTAGCCCACGAGCCGCTTCGTACCCGGTGCCGAGGTGTCGTCGCGGGCGATCACGGCCGCCTGGGACACCTCGGGGTGCTGGGTGAGCGCGGTCTCGATCTCGCCCAGCTCGACCCGGTGGCCCCGGATCTTGACCTGGTCGTCGGTACGGCCGAGGAAGTCCAGGTTGCCGTCGGCGCGCCGGCGTACCAGGTCGCCGGTGCGGTACATGCGCTCACCCGGCAGCCCGTAAGGGTCGGCCACGAAGCGCTCGGCGGTCAGGCCCGGCCGGTCGAGATAGCCGCGCGCCAGACCGACACCGGCGATGTACAGCTCGCCCGCCACCCCGTCCGGCACCGGACGCATCCAGGTGTCGAGAACGCGGGCCCGGGTGGCGCGGATCGGCCTGCCCACGGTCGGGGTCGCGCTGTCCTCCGTGCCGCCGCCGAGGGTGTTGATCGTGTACTCGGTCGGGCCGTACAGGTTGTAGCCGTACGTGCCCTCGGTGTCCCGCAGGGTGTTCCACACCGTCTCGGTGACGGCCTCGCCGCCGAGCAGCACGAGCGGCGGCCGGTGCCCCTCCAACAGGCCCTCCTCGATGAGGAGATGGGCGTAGGTGGGGGTCACGTTGACGACGTCGACCCGGTGTTCCTCGCAGTACGCCACCAGCGCGGTCGCGTCCCGCCGCAGCTCCTCGTCGCAGATGTGCACCTCATGCCCCTCGACGAGCCACAGCAGCTCCTCCCAGGACATGTCGAACGCGAACGACACGGTGTGCGCGATCCGCAGCCGCCGGCCGCCCGCCGACGCGATCGCCGGCGCGAAGATCTCCTTCTGGTGGTTGAGCTGCATGTTCGTCAGACCGATGTACGGCGTGACGACACCCTTGGGGCGGCCCGTGGAGCCCGAGGTGTAGATGACGTACGCCGGGTGGTCCAGGCTGAAGGAGACCGACACCGGGCCCGCCGGGAAGGCGGCCAGCTCGGCCGCCACCGCCGGGTTGTCGAGCAGGACGCGCGGCGTGTCGCCCGTCAGCGTCCGCGACACGGCCTCGGTGGACAGCAGGAGCAGCGGCCGGGCGTCGGCGAGCATCAGCGACAGCCGGTCGGCGGGGTGGTCCAGCTCCAGCGGCAGATACGCCGATCCCGTGCGCAGCACCGCGAACAGCGCCACCACCATGTCGATCGAGCGCGGCAGGCCGAGCGCGATCACCTGCTCCGGTCCGGCGCCCCGCGCGAGCAGCAGCCGGGCCATCCGGTCGCAGCGCGCGTCGAGTTCGGCGTACGTCAGGGTCCGCGCGCCGAAGACCAGGGCGGTCGCGTCCGGGGTGCGGGCGGCCTGGGCGGCCAGCATGTCCGCGACCGTCTCGTGCGGAACGGGCTGCCGCTGCTCGGCCTCCTCGCGGGCCAGCGCGGCGGCCTCGGCCGGCAGCAGGGCGTCCAGCGAACCGACGGGAGCGGTCGGGTCCGCGACCAGCCGGTCGACCAGCAGCACGAAGCGGTCCAACAGGCCCTGCGCGTACGTGTCTTCCAGCAGGTCGGGCCGGTAGGCCAGGGTCACCCGCACCCGCTCGCCGGGGGTCACCACCAGGTTCGCCGGATAGTGCGTGGCGTCCACATTGGCCACGGCCGTCGCGCCGTGCCGTGCGCGCAGCTCGGCGAGCCGCTCGTCCGTGTCGGCGTTGCGCAGCACGAACAGCGTGTCGAACAGCCGCCGGTGGCCTGTCTCGGCCTGGAGCACACCGAGGCCCAGGTACTCGTACGGCATGACCTCCAGCCGCTCACCCTGGACCCGGCGCAGCAGGTCCAGGACCGGCTCGCGCGGGTCGAAGGCGATGCGCGCGGGCACCGTGTTGAGGAACATGCCGATGACGTTCTCGACGTCCGGCACCTCGCTGGGCCGCCCGGCGACCGTCGTACCGAAGGCGATGTCGGTGCGGCCGGTCGCGCCCGCCAGGACCAGACCCCAGGCGGCGTTGAGCACGGTGTTGAGGGTCAGACCGTGGGCGCGCGCGGTGTCGCGCAGCCGCCGCGCGACCGCCGCGTCCAGCACGGCGTCCAGCTGCCGCGGGATCACCGGCTCCCGGCCCCGGTCGGAGGCGGCCGGCACCAGCAGCGTCGGCTCCTCGAAGCCGGACAGGGCCGCCCGCCAGGCGCGGGTCGCCCCGGTGTCGTCCTGCCGCTCCAGCCAGGTCAGGTAGTCGCGGTACGAGCCGGGGCGGTCCAGGCCCGCCGGGTCGCCCCCGCTCTCGTACAGCGCGAACAGCTGGTCCAGGAACAGCCAGGCCGACCAGCCGTCCCACAGGATCAGATGACGGCCGACGACCAGCCGGTCGCCGCGCTCCGCACCGAGCCGCACCAGCAGCATCCGGAAGAGCAGGGGGCGGGTGAGGTCGAACCGCTCCGCCCTCGACTCCTCCAGCAACTCGCCCATCCGCAGGTCCTGTTCGGCCGCCGGGAGCCCCGCCAGATCCACTTCCCGCAGCGGGACGTCGGCGTCGCGCACGATGAACTGCACCGGCTGGCGCAGCCCCTCGCTGGTGAATCCGGCACGCAGGCTGGGGTTGCGGCCCAGCAGCGTACGCACGGCGGCCGACAGCCGCTCGGCGTCGACGCGTTCGGCGAAGTCGAAGGACTCGTGGACGGTGTAGACGTCCAGGGAGCTGTCGTCGAAGTTCGAGTGGAAGAACAGGCCCTCCTGGAGCGGGGCGAGGGGCCACACGTCCTCGATCCGGCCCGGCGCGAGCCGCTCGACGCGTTCCCGCTCCTCCTCGGTCAGCGTGAACGCGGACTCGGCGGGACCCTCCCCGGCGGCCGACTCGTCGAGGCCCGCCGTCGCCGCGAGCGCCGCAGGCGTGCGGTGCTCGAACACCTCGCGTGGGCCGATCACCAGACCCGCGCGGCGGGCCCGGCTGGAGACCGCGATCGAGCTGATGCTGTCACCGCCGAGGTGGAAGAAGTCGTCGTCGACCCCGACCTCGGGGAGCTTCAGCACGGCCGCGAAGATCTCGACGAGCACCTGCTCCCGGGGGTTGCCCGGGGCCCGGGTGACGGTGCCGCGCACGGCCCGCGGGGCGGGCAGCGCGGCCCGGTCCAGCTTGCCGCTCGGGGTGAGCGGCAGCGCGTCCAGGGCCACCCAGGCGCTCGGCACCATGGGGGAGGGGAGGGCGCCGCCCAGGGCCTCGCGCAGGCCGTCCACCTCGCTGGTGTCTGCGGCGGGCACGACGTACGCGACCAGGGTGTCGTCCCGTACCGTCACGGCGGCCTGCGCCACCTCCGGCAGCCGCACCAGCGCGGCCTCGATCTCGCCGAGCTCGATCCGGTTGCCGCGCAGCTTGACCTGCCGGTCCGTACGTCCCAGGTACTCGATCACCCCGTCCGCGCGTCGCCGGACCAGGTCACCGGTGCGGTACATCCGGCTGCCGGGCGGCCCGTACGGGTCGGCGGTGAACCGCTCGGCGGTCAGCGCAGGCCGGGCGTGGTAGCCGCGGGCGAGCTGGACGCCCGTCAGGTACAGCTCGCCGGGGACGTCGTCGGGGACGGGCCGCAGACAGGTGTCCAGGACCCGGAGCCCGGTGTTCCACACGGGCCGCCCGATGGGCACGGACGCGCCGGTCGGCTCCTCGTCGGAGACATACGGGTGGTACGTGACGTCGACGGCCGCCTCGGTCGGGCCGTAGAGGTTGTGCAGCGGCACACCCGTCAGCGCGTGCCAGCGGCTCGCGGCGGTGACCGGGAGCGCCTCGCCGCTGCTCAGCACGCGGCGCAGCGACGCCGACCAGGTGGGGGCGCCGGTGACCTCGTCGTGTCGGAGGAAGGCCTCCAGCATCGACGGCACGAAGTGCATGGTCGTGATGGACCGCGCCCGTACGAGTTCGGCCAGATAGGCGGGGTCGCGGTGGCCGTCCGGGCGGGCGAGCACCACGGTCGCGCCTTCGAGGAGCGGCCAGAAGAACTCCCAGACGGACACGTCGAAGCTGGAGGGCGTCTTCTGCAGCACCCGGTCGTCGGGGCCGAGCCCGTACTCGCCCTGGGCCCACGCCAGCCGGTTCACGACGGCCCGGTGGGTGACGACGACACCCTTGGGCAGTCCGGTCGAGCCGGAGGTGTAGATCAGGTAGGCGGGATCGTCGGGGCGAGCCGGGGCACCGCTGCCGGCGGGGGAGGCCTCGGTCGGCGCGCTGTCGGCGGCGTCCAGCAGCAGGACGGAAGGAACGTTCCCCCCGGCGGACCGGCTCGCTCCGGGCAGTCGGGCGGCCGTCGCGGCGAGCGTGACCACCGTCGTGGCGCCCGAGTCGGCGAGCATGTGCGCCACCCGGTCGGCCGGGTAGTCGAGGTCCACCGGCAGATAGGCGGCGCCCGACTTCAGGACGCCCAGCAGTGCCACCATCAGCTCGGCCGAGCGCGGCACGGCGACCGCCACGAACGCCCCCGGGCCCGCGCCCCGGCCGCGCAGCCGTACGGCCAACGCCTCGGCGCGCGCGTCCAGTTCGGTATAGCTCAGCCGCTCGTCCTCGAAGACGACGGCCGTCGCGTCCGGTGTCCGGGCGACCTGCGCGGCGAAGCCCTCCGCCAGGGTGGACTCCGGGGTGACGCGTTCCTCTCCGGCGGGGTGGGCCCGCAGGGCCTCGTCGGGGGAGAGCAGTTCGACGGAGGCGGCGGCCCGGTCCGGTGCCTCGGCGATGGCCTCCAGGACGCGGACCAGCCGGTCGCCGAGGGCACGGACGGTGTCGCCGTCGAGGCGCTCGGCGTGGTGCTTCAGGCGCAGGTCCAGCCGCCGACCGGGCTTGACGACGAGGGCGAGCGGATAGTGCACCGCGTCGTGGAAGGCGTCGCCGGTGATGCGTACGGTGCCCGAGGCGTCCCCGAGGTCCGACTCGGCGGGGTAGTTCTCGAACACGACGAGGGTGTCGAAGAGTTCACCGGAGCCCGCGTGCCCGGTGAGCCGCTGGATCTCGGCGAGGCCCAGGTGCTGGTGGTCGAGCAGCCGGGCCTGTTCCTCCTGGAGGCGCGCGAGCAGGGTCCCGAGGGACTCGCGGGGTGTCCAGCGCAAGCGTGTCGGAAGGGTGTTGATGAACAGGCCCACCATGGAGGCGATGCCGTCGACCTCGCCGTCGCGCCCGGAGACCGTGGTGCCGAACACCACGTCGTCCCGGCCGGTCAGCCGGCCCAGCAGCAGACCCCAGGCGCCCTGCACCACCGTGCCGAGGGTGACACCGTGCTCACGGGCCCGCTCGGCGAGCCGCGCGGTGGTCCGCTCGGACAGCTCCACCCGGACGTGCTCCGGTCGCACGGGTGCCCCGTCGGCCGGGGGGCCGACCAGCCGCGTGGGCTCCTCCAGCCCGGCGAGCGCGTCGCGCCAGACCTCGCGTGCCGCCTCACGGTCCTGCTCGGCGAGGCGGCGCAGGAAGCCGCGGTAGGGGGCGACCTCGGGCAGCGCGGGCGCGTCGGTGCCGTAGTACGCCATCAGTTCCCGGTGCAGCACCGGCAACGACCAGCCGTCCGCGACGATGTGATGGAACGTCAGCAGCAGTCGGCTGCGCTCCTCGCCGAGCCGGACCAGGGCGCAGCGCAGCAGCGGCGGCGCGGCCAGGTCGAAGCCCCGGGCCCGCTCGTCGGCGGCCACCGCGTCGCCCAGCGACTCGCGGACCTCGCCGTCCTGGGACGAGAGGTCGACCTCCCGCCAGGGCAGTTCGGCGTCCCGCGTGATGATCTGCACCGGGGTGCCGTCCGGGCGCTGGCGGAACGCGGCCCGCAGCGGCGCGTGCCGGTCCAGCAGGCGCTGCGCGGCCCGGCGCAGCACGTCGGCGTCGACCGGTCCGGCGAGGTCCAGGACCTGCTGGACGACATAGGTGTCCCCGCCGGCGCCGCCGGTGAGGGCGTGAAAGAAGAAGCCTTGCTGGAGCGGGGTGAGCGGCAGCAGTTCGGCGACGGGCAGCGGATGTGTGCCCTGGATCTCGGCGAGTTCGGCCGGGCCGACCTCGATCAGGGGCTCGTCGGCGGTGTGTTCGGCGACCCGTTCGACGGCGGCCTCGGCCAGCGCCTCGACCGTGCGGTGCCGGAAGACGTCACGGGTGGTGAGCCTGAGACCCGACTCCCGGGCACGGATGAGGAGTTGGATGGCGCTGATGCTGTCGCCGCTGAGCGCGAGGAAGTCGTCCTCGGCGGTCACCGCGTCCAGGCCGAGCACCTCGGCGTACAGCGCGCACAGCAGCTTCTCGCGCGTGGTGCGCGGCGCCCTTCCGGAGCTCATCGTGGTGTAGTCCGGGGCCGGCAGCGCTCGCGCGTCGATCTTGCCGCTGGGGGTGACGGGCAGGGCGTGCAGCGGGACGAACGCCGAGGGGACCATGTGGTCGGGCAGCCACTCGGCGGCGTGCCCGCGCAGGGTCCGCATCAGCGCGGCCACGTCACGGAAGGGCGCGGGTCGGTTGGCGCGCGGATGGACACCGGCTGTCCGGTACAGCGGGCCGAAGGGGCCGGCGAGGACGAATACGGCGTCGAACGCGCCGTCGTCGGCGTTCCCGTTCCAGGTGAGCGCCACCCGGTAGCCGTGCTCGGCCGCCAGCGCGTGCAGGTCCTCGGGATCGGCTCCGCCCGCCGCCTGCCTGCTGCTGCCCTCAAGCCGTCGCAGGTCTGCCAGGTCGTCCGCGAGGCGCGCGTTGGGCACACCGGTGACGCGGAGCCCGTCCGGCCGCCCGGCGAGCAGATCCGCCAGTCCGCCGAGGCCGCCCACCTGCGACCAGTCGGCCTCCGCCATCTCCCGGGCCGCCGTCGGAGCCCCCGGGCGCAGTACCACGTCGTAGCGGTAGCGGCTCAGCTCGTTGTGGTGCGCGGCCCGCTTGAGACGGATATCCGCGTCGAAACCGTCGAGTGCGGCGAAGAAGTCCGGGTCGAGCAGGAGCTCGCCCTCCCAGCGCACCGACCGCTCGACGGCCGCCCGCAGCGCGCTCTTGTCGTCCTCGTCACCGCCGGTCGCCCGACGGGTCTCCACGGCGGCGCGCAGCGTGCGCAGCAGACGCAGGTTGCGGACGTCGCCGACGAAGATCCGGCCACCGGGGGCGAGCAGCCCCGACACCTGACGCAGCACGTCGGCGAGGTACTCCCCGCCGGGGAAGTACTGGGCGACGGAGTTGATGACGACGGTGTCGAAGTACCCCTCCGGCAGGCCCTCGGTGTCGTGGGCGGGCGCGGTTCGCAGCTCGACCTTCGCGGCCAGCTCCGGATCGGTGTCGACCTGTGCGCGCAGGGCCGCCACGGCCTCGGCCGAGAGGTCGGTGCCCCAGTAGGCCTCGCAGTCCGGCGCGATCCGGGACAGGATCAGCCCGCTGCCGACACCGATCTCCAGCACCCGCCGGGCCGGGCCGAGTTCACGGATCCGCTCGACGGTCGCCGCGCGCCACTCGCGCATCTCCTCGACGGGGATCGGCGTGCCGTCGTACATGCTGTTCCAGCCCGCGAAGTTCTCGCGGAGGCCGGATCCCCCGGATCCGCCGGATCCATGAGAACCCTCGGATCCCTGAGAACCCTCGGCGCCCTCGGTGCGCGAGTCCTCGGAACCGGCCGCCCCGTAGAGGAGTTCGTGCAGCTTCTTCCACTCCTCCACCCGTGCGTCCGGGTCCGCGTCACGCGGTGTGTCGAGGGCCGGGACGACATAGGCGGCGAGACGGCGGTCGCCCGGGCGGTCCTCACGGACGACGACCGTGACCTGGTCGACGGCCGGATGGCCGCGCAGCACCGACTCGATCTCGCCCGGCTCGATACGGAAGCCGCGGATCTTGACCTGGGCGTCGGCGCGCCCCAGGAACTCCAGCCGCCCGTCCGCCCGCCAGCGCACCAGGTCACCGGTGCGGTAGAGCCGCTCGCCGGGCTCCCCGAACGGGTCGGCGACGAACCGCTCGGCGGTCAGGTCCGGCCGCCCGAGATAGCCCCGCGCCAGGCCCGCGCCGCCCAGGTACAGCTCGCCGGTGACTCCGGCGGGCACCGGCCGCAGGAACGCGTCCAGGACGTACGCCCGTGTCCCCGGGTCGGGCACCCCGATCGGGACGATCGCCCCGGCCGGGATGTCCGGATCGCACAGCCCGAGCGTGGAGTTGGTGGTGGCCTCGGTCGGGCCGTAGGCGTTGAACATCATCCGCCCGCGCGCGTACCGGCCCACCAGCTCGGGGGAGACACGCTCGGTGCCCGCCAACAGGGTCGCGGTGGGCGGCAGTTCGATGTCCTCGGGCATGGCAGCCAGCAGCGCCGGCGGCAGGATCATGAAGGTGATGCCATGCGCGTTCGCGTAGTCGGCGAGCGGCGCCCCGGGCACCCGGCGCTCCGCCGGGACGACGACCAGCCGGCCGCCGGACAGCAGTCCGAGGCACAGGTCCCAGAAGGCGACGTCGAAGCTGGGTGAGGCGAACTGCAGCACCCGGCTGTGCGGGCCGATCCCGAACCGCTCGCTCTGCGTGGCCACCAGCTTCGCCACACCGCCGTGGGCGAGGACGACACCCTTGGGGCGGCCGGTCGAGCCGGAGGTGTAGATCACATAGGCGGCGTTGAGAACCGTGAGGGGCGCCCCCCGGTCCGCCTCGGTCGGGTCGTGGACCGGGCGGCCCGCCAACTCGGCCGCCGTGGCGGGCGAGTCCAGCTCCAGGACGGTCATCCCCCGCACCGGGTCGGGGAGGTCGCGCGCGGTCTCGGCGGTGGTCACCATGCAGACGGGCCGTGCGTCGCCCAGCATGTACGCGATGCGGTCCGCCGGGTAGTCGTGGTCGATCGGCAGATAGGCGGCGCCCGACTTGAGGACGGCCACCTCGGCCACGATCAGCTCGGCGGACCGCGGCAGCGCCAGCGCGACGATCCGCTCGGGACCGGCACCCCGCGCCATCAGCGCGTGCGCCAGGCGGTTGGCACGTTCGTCCAGTTCGGCGTAGGTGAGTTCCTCGTCCTCGAAGACCAGCGCCACGGCCTCGGGGCGCCGGCGCACCTGCTCGGCGAACATGGCCGGCCAGGTGTCCGCCGGCACCGAGTGCGCGGTCGCGTTCCAGTCGAGGACGACCTGCTCGTACTCGTCCCGGGACATCAGGTCCAGCCGGGCCACCGGCGTCCCGGGCCGGGCCACGGCGTCGGCGAGCAGGGTGCGGTAGTGGCCGAGCAGCCGCTCGATCGTCGTGCCGTCGAAGAGGGCGGGGGAGTACGACGCGCGGGCCGTGTCCCCGTCCACCTCCAGCAACACGTCCACCGGCGCCGGGAGTTCACCGGCCGGGCGGTCGGCCGTGCCGAACGCCGTGTTGCAGAACAGCCCGCCGCCCCGCAGAGGCCGGGGGCGCAGCTCCTCCACCAGCAGGCCGACCGGCACCCGGTGGGTCTCCGCGTCCTCCCACGCCTCGGTCACCCGCCGCACCAACTCGGCGAACGTCGGCTCGTGTGCGACGGACACCCGCAGCGGGAGCCCGCCATGACCGACCGTCAGGTCCGTCGCCCCGGTGTAGCGGTGCAACAGCGCGACGAACGCCGCGAGTCGGACGGTGTCGGGGGCGTCGGGGAGGTCCGGAACCGTCCGCGCGTCCCGTTCGGGCAGCGGATGTGGCGGATGCGGCCGGTCGGCGGGCAGCGAGATCTCGAGCGGGAGCGGTGTCAGCAACCGCCGCCAATGGGACAGAACTTCCTCGGAACCGCACACAGCCGCGAGCCTCCCCAGCGGGTCGGGGTCCCGGACCGGGGCCGGGGTCGCCGACATACTAAGGTAAGGGTTACCTAATTCACAGGGTCCGCAGAGAGAGGTACCCGCCGGGCCCGGACGGCATTCGACGGAAGACCTACAGTTCACCCCGTGCTCGCCCTACAGTTAAGGCAAGCCTCATCAAAGAAAGTTGAAGACGTGGGGACCTCGACGGTCCGGGCGGCGAAAGGCCCCCGCGCGGTACTGCTGCTGACGCTCTCCGGCGTCCTCCTGCTCGCACTGTGCGCCCTGTCGATGGCGTTCGGAGCCCTGGGCGTCCCCCTCGACCAGGTGTGGCACACCCTGGTCGGCGACGCCCCCAGCACCCGGATCGACAACGTCATCTGGTCCGTACGCCTGCCACGCACCGCCCTCGGCCTCGCCACCGGCGCCGCCCTCGGCCTGTCGGGCTCGCTCATGCAGGCACTGACCCGCAATCCGCTGGCCGACCCCGGCATCCTCGGGGTGAGCGCGGGCGCGGCCTTCGCCGTGGTCCTGTCGGTCGGGGTGCTGGGCATCGGTTCGGTGTACGGCTACATCTGGTTCGCCTTCGGCGGCGCGTTCGCCGCCAGCGTCCTCGTGTACCTCCTCGGCGGACTGGGCCGGTCCGGCTCCACACCGGTCAAACTCGCGCTGGCCGGTGTGGCGGTGACCTCCCTGCTGTTCTCGCTGACCAGCGCCATCGCCCTGACCGACCCGGACGCGCTCAACCGCTACCGCTTCTGGAGCGCCGGCTCCCTCGCCAACCAGGACGAGGCCGTCCTGCTCCGCGTGCTGCCCTTCCTGGCCGTCGGCGCGATCCTCGCCCTCGCCTGCGCCCCCGCCCTCAACAGCCTCGCGCTCGGCGACGACGTCGCGAAGTCGCTCGGGCTCAAGCTGGGCCTGGTCCGCGTCCAGGGTGTCGTCGCCGTCACCCTGCTCACCGGGGGAGCGGTCGCCGTCATCGGGCCCGTGGTCTTCGTCGGCCTGGTGGTCCCGCACATCGCCCGGGTCCTCGCCCAACTGGCCGGGATCGGCCCGGACCACCGCTGGCTGCTCCCGCTGTCGGCCGTCCTCGCCCCCTGCCTCCTGCTGGCCGCCGACATCGCGGGCCGCCTGCTCGCCCGCCCGACCGAGATCCAGGCCGGTGTCCTCGTCGCCTTCGTCGGCGGCCCCTTCTTCATCGCGCTGGTCCGCCGCCGACGTCTCGCGGAGCTGTGAACCATGACCTCACGACCGGGCGTACGCGGGCCCGTGAGAACCGAATCCGTGGAGCTGTGAGCCGATGACGACCGAACTCGCCCCCGTGCCGCCCCCGAAGGGCGGCGGGGACCCCACGCCGAAGCGGCGTACGGCCGACCGCGTCGCCTTCCGGCTGCCCGCCCCGCCCGTCTCCGGCGTCGTACGGCCCCGGCTGCTGGTGGTCGGTCTGCTGCTCGCGGCGGCCGCGTTCCTGGCGTTCTCCGTGGAGACCTCCGTCGGGGACATCGCCCTCCCGCTCGGCGACGTGATGAAGGCCCTGGTGGGCACGGGCGATCCCGGTACCGAGCTGATCGTCCACGAACTGCGGCTGCCGCGGGCCCTGGCCGGGCTGCTCGTCGGCATCGCCTTCGGCATCTCCGGCGCCCTCCTGCAGACGGTGACGCTCAACCCGCTGGCCAGCCCCGACATGATCGGCATCACCCAGGGCGCCGGCACCGCGGTGGTCGCCGGGATCGTCCTCGGCTGGGACGCGGGCCTGGGCACCCAGGCCCTGGGCCTGCTCGGCGCCGCGGTCACCGGCCTGCTGGTCTACGCCCTGGCCTGGAAGCGCGGCACCACCGGCTACCGCATCGTCCTCGTCGGCATCGGCGTGGCCTGGATCTGCACCAGCCTCACCGACTACCTCATGGCCCGCGGCCAGCGCTTCCAGGCCCAGGCCGCCCTCGGCTGGCTCGTCGGCAACCTCAACGGCCGTACCTGGGACCAGATCGGCCCGCTCGCCGTCACCCTGGCCGTGCTCGTCCCGCCGGCGATCCTGCTCGGCCGGCAGATCCGTGTCATGCAACTCGGGGACGACGTCGCGAAGGGCCTCGGTACCCGGGTGCAGCTCGTCCGGGTGGCCGTCCTGCTCATCGCCGTCGGCCTGGTCGCCTTCGGCACGGCCACCGCCGGACCCATCGCCTTCGTGGCGCTCGCCGCGCCCCAGGTCGCCCAGCGCCTGGCCGGCACCCCGTTCCCGCCACCCGTCGCCGCGGGGCTCACCGGCGCGGTGATGGTCCTCGTGTCGGACCTCGCCGCCCGCAAGCTCGTCCCGGACACGGAGCTTCCGGTCGGGGTCGTCACCGGGGTGCTCGGCGCCCCCGTACTGCTGTGGCTGCTCATCCGCGCCAACCGCGCCGGTTCAGGAGGCTGAAGACGTGTCATCGAAGGACGAGCCGACCACGAAGCGCGACGTCCGCGCCGACGCCCTCGGCGATTCCCTCGCCGATTCCCGTGCGGGCGGTCCCGTCGACGGTCCCGAACTGCGTGCCGAGGGTCTGTGCCTCGCCTACGACGACCGGATCGTCGTGGAGGACCTCGACCTGGTGATCCCGACGGGCCGGGTCACCGCCATCGTCGGCGCCAACGCCTGCGGCAAGTCGACCCTGTTGCGTGCGCTGGCCCGTCTGCTGACCCCCAAGGCGGGCACCGTCCACCTCGACGGCCGCTCGGTGCACTCCATCCCCACCCGGGTCCTCGCCCAGCGGCTCGGCATCCTCCCGCAGACGCCCGTGGCGCCCGAGGGCCTGACCGTCATCGACCTGGTGGGGCGCGGACGTTCGCCGCACCAGACCTGGTGGCGGCAGTGGTCCCGGAGCGACGAGGAGGCCGTGCACGAGGCCCTGAGGGCCACCGCCATGAGCGACCTCGCCCACCGTCCCGTCGACGAACTCTCCGGCGGACAGCGGCAACGCGCCTGGATCGCCATGGCCGTCGCCCAGGGCACCCCGGTGATGCTGCTGGACGAGCCGACGACCTACCTGGACCTCGCCCACCAGATCGACGTCCTCGACCTGGTCACCGATCTCAACCGGCACCAGGGCCGCACCGTCGTCATGGTCCTGCACGACCTCAACCAGGCCTGTCGGTACGCCGATCACATCGTCGCGATGAAGGGCGGCCGGATAGCGGGTCAGGGAGCCCCCGCCGACGTCATCACCGCCAGGACGGTCGAGGACGTCTTCGGGCTGCGCTGCGTGGTCGGGGAGGACCCCGTCAGCCGCACGCCCATGGTGATCCCGATGGGCCGTCACCACGAGGGTGCGGAGGCGGACGCGGTACCCGTCGCGGGCACCGCCGGCTGACACCGGGCACCGTCGGCCGACGCGGCCGGCGGTGCCCCGAGCTCACGGACGGGCCGTCAGATAGCCGCCCATCGTGCGGAAGTAGTCCGTCGCCGCGAGTTCCGTGCCGTCCTCCGTCCGCACCCGCTTGACCACCAGCCCCGGCAGCCGCCCGGAGCGCGCCTCGGCACCGGCGACGATCACGACACCGTCTCCCTCCCGGATGAAGATCCGCCCCGGCGTGCCGCCGTAACGGCCCTCGGACACGGCGGCCGAGACGATCCGGAGGCGCTGACCCCGATGGTGGGTGAAGGCGTTCGGATACGGGTCGGACTGGGCCCGTACGAACCGCTCCAGGTCCTCGGCGGGCCAGGTCCAGTCGATCCGGCTGTCCTCCAGGGACCGCTTGTGGAAGAAGCTCGACCGCGAGCGGTCCTGGGGCGTCCACACGGCCTCGCCGGAGGCGATGAGATCGAGCGACTCGGTGACGAGCGGGCCGATCAGATCGACCGTGCGGTGGAACAGATCCGTCGCCGTGTCCTGCGGCCCGACCGCCACCGAACGCTGCAACAGCACATCGCCCATGTCGAGTTCGGCGTCCATCCGGTGGGCCGTGACACCGACCTCGGGCTCGCCGTTGATGAGCGCCCAGATGAGCGGGGAGAAGCCCGCGTAGGTGGGGAGCAGCGAGTCATGGATGTTGAGCGTGCCGTGCGGCGGCAGATCGAAGATCTCCGGCGGCAGCCAGGTGCGCCAGTTGTTCGCCACGATGAGGTCCGGCTCGGCCTCCTTGAGCACGCGCAGCAGCTCGTCGTCGTCCGGCCGGTTGCGCAACAGCACGGGCACGTCGTGCTGTTCGGCGAGATCGGCCACCGAGTCGTTCCAGATCTTCTCGTACGCGTGGTCGCTCTTCGGATGGGTGACGGCCAGCACCACCTCGTGTTCGGAATTCAGCAGTGCCTGCAGCGTCCGGTGTCCCCAGGTCTGGTACCCGAACATGACGACCCGCATATGAGCCCTCCTCAGCCGTTGCTAGGTAAGGCTTACCTTATCTAACATGGCTCTGCTTGGGGGAGGCTGTGTTCCGGCTTGGAGACTCTGTGACCCCTTCTATGAAAGGCAGATGACGCGGTGACGACGCTGCACACCGGGGCGGATTCCATCTACGACGTACTGGGGATCGGGTTCGGCCCGTCCAATCTCGCACTCGCCATCGCACTGCACGAACACTCCGTGGCCTCCGGTACGCAGGACGCACTGCGGGTCGGATTCCTGGAGAGACAACCCCGGTTCGGATGGCACCGGGGCATGCTCATAGACGACGCCACCATGCAAGTGTCCTTCCTCAAGGACCTGGTGACGATGCGTGACCCCACCAGCGACTTCAGCTTCCTGTGCTACCTGCGCGACCGCGGCCGTCTCGTCGACTTCCTCAATCTGAAGACGCTCTTCCCGCTGCGCATCGAGTTTCACGACTACTTCGAGTGGGCGGCCGCCCGCGTCGCGCACCTCGTCGAGTACTCCTCGGAGGTCGTCTCCGTACGTCCGGTCACCCGGGACGGCGAGATCCGCTACTTCGACGTCACCAGCCGCGTCCCCGGCGACCCCGACAGCCTGACCGTCCGCCGGACCCGCAGCATCTGCGTGGCCACCGGCCTGGAGCCGCATCTCCCGCCCGGCGCCGACCTGTCCGAACGGGTCTGGCACAACAGTGAGTTGCTGCCCCGCGTCGACCAGGTCGTGCGCACGGGACGGCCGGTGCGCCGCGCAATCGTCCTCGGCGCGGGCCAGAGCGCGGCGGAGGCCGTGGACTACCTCCACCGCAACTTCCCCGAGGCCGAGATCTGCTCGGTCTTCGCCAAGTACGGCTACACGCCCGCCGACGACAGCCCCTTCGCCAACAAGATCTTCGACCCCGAGGCCGTCGACCTGTACTACGGCGCGCCCCGCGAGGTGAAGCAGTCGCTGTTCGACTACCACCGCAGCACCAACTACTCCGTCGTGGACATGGATCTGATCGAGTCCCTGTCCCGGTCCATGTACCAGGAGAAGGTCCAGGGCCGGGAGCGGCTGCGGATGATGAACGTCTCCCGGTTGCGCGAGGTCGAGGACGGCCCCGAGGACGTCAAGGTGACCGTGGAGTTCCTGCCGACGGGGGAGCGCGAGGTCCTCTCCTCCGACCTCCTCGTCTACGCCACCGGCTACCGGCCCCGGGGCGTCGGCGACGACCTGGGCGAGATCGGCAAACTCTGTCTGCGCGACGACGAGGACGCCCTCATGGTCGGCCGCGACCACCGGGTCACCACCAACTCCAATGTCACCGCCGACATCTATCTGCAGGGCGGCACCGAACACACCCACGGCCTCACCTCCACCCTGCTGTCCACCACCGCCGTACGCGCCGGGGAGATCTGCGCCTCCCTCCTCGCCCGCCGTGCGGCGGTCCCGGCGGCAGCGGAGGGGTGAGGACCCGTCGCGACGCGCCCCCGATGCCGGGGGCGGCCGCTCGCCGCAGCAAACCGGTCATTTGCTTGGCGCGTTGGCGCCGCGCACCCGCAGATCCGGACGATCGACCTCCAGGGCGCGTTAGCATCACGGTGTGATGACGGTTCGGCCACTTCGACGCATGGCTCGGGCCCGCGCTCTCGCGGGCCCGCTGCTGCGCGTGCTCGGCCTCGCCGTGGTGCTCTTCGCCGTCGCCCTGACACACGGGGCGACCCCGGAGAGCGCCGGTGGACACGGGACGACCAGCGCCGTGACCCCCGCGACCGGCACGAGCGAACTCCCGCCCCACGGTGGGGACGTGCCGTCCACCGTCTCCCCGGCCGCGGTCGTCGAGGCCCTCGTCGGGCCTCCCGCCGACCCGCACGACCGGCCCGGAGGGCACGGCGGCCACGGCGTCGACAGCCCTGCCGAACACTGCGCCTCCGCGCAACCGCAGCAGGGTCCGTCCCTGGCGCAGCCCAGATTCGCGGTGTCGGTGAGCGAAGTCGTCGCACCGGGCTGTGCCCCGTCCACGCGCGACGCCGGCGAGGCGCATCCGTCCGACCGGTCGTCAGCCGCCGTGAGAGCACTGGTCGTCCAGCAGATCTAGGCCCCGGGCTCCTCCGTCCCGTCCTGTTTTCTCCCCGTTCCGCATCAGCGCGCGCTCGTCCGCTCCCGGCCCACCCGCCGCCGAGCCGGGCCTGCCGTGCGCGCGCCCGGAGGACCCCCGTGCCGCTCCACTTCCGCGTGCCCGCATCCCGTCGGCGGGCACCGGCCTCCTCGCCCCGGCCGAAACCGCTCGCCGCCCTCGTGCACGGTTTCCTGCTGGTCGCGTTCGTCCTGTGCGCCCTCGCGCACGGGCCGTCAGACGAGTCGCACCGCTCGTCCGAGGCGAACGCCCCCGTGGTCACCGCGATCCCGGCGGCCGGGGTCACGCTCGGAGCGCCCCCGGCGATCCCGGCGACCCGGGCAACCTCAGCAACCTCGGTGATCCGGGCAACCCCGGCGGCACCCGAGGCCCCGCACGGACCCCATGGCCACCACTCGGCCGAGGAGTGCCTGACCGGCGGCGTCCTCCGGACACCGAGCGCCCAGACCTCGCACCAGCCAACGCCCGCCACCGATCCCGTGCCCCTGTTCGCCGCGATCACGGCCGCGACACTGGGCCCACCGGGGCCGGCGCGCCGCAGCCCGCACCGACGCCGACACTCCCGTACGGGCCGGACCGTGTTGGTGCGCACCTCGCGGTGGCGGATCTAGACCTCTCGCCCGCGGCCTCCCCCTACGGCGGCCGCCACGTGCACGCGACCATCAACGTCCAGCGAGAGCGACACCATGCGATCCATCAACGCCACCTCCCACGCCCTCCCCGAGGCGGTCCCCCTCACCTCACCCGCCTCGACCGCACTCACCGACCGAACAGCCGCGAACGGCCGGTCGGCCCTCCCGGCGCTGGTCGGCAACACGCCCCTCCTGCGCGTGTCCGAGCCGCTGACCCCGGCCGGACACGGCTTCTGGGCCAAGCTGGAGGGCTTCAACCCGGGCGGTATCAAGGACCGCCCCGGCCTGTACATGGTCGAACGGGCCCGCGCACGGGGCGAGTTGCGGCCCGGCGCGCGGATCATCGAGTCCACCAGCGGCACCCTCGGCCTCGGCCTCGCGTTGGCCGGAATGGTGTACGGCCACCCCGTCACGCTGGTCACCGACCCCGGCCTCGAACCGTCCATGACCCGGCTGCTCGGTGTCTACGGCGCAGCCGTCGACATCGTCACCGACCCGCATCCCACGGGCGGTTGGCAGCAGGCCAGGCGCGACCGGGTCACCGAACTCCTCGGCCGGTACGACGGCTCCTGGTGCCCGGACCAGTACAACAACCCCGACAACACCACCGCGTACACCCCGCTCGCCCTCGAACTCGCCTCCGCGCTGGGCCACATCGACACCCTCGTGTGCAGCGTCGGCACCGGCGGACACTCGGCGGGCGTCGGCCGGGTCCTGCGACAGCTCTACCCGGACATCCGGATCGTCGGTGTCGACACCGTCGGCTCGACCATCTTCGGCCAGCCCGCCCGTACCCGTCTGATGCGCGGCCTCGGCTCCAGCATCCACCCGCGCAACGTCGCCTACGACACCTTCGACGAGGTCCACTGGGTCGCCCCGGACGAGGCCGTACGGACCTGCCGTCTCCTGGCCGCGTCCCACTACGCCACCGGCGGGTGGAGCGTCGGCGCGGTCGCTCTCGTCGCGGGCTGGGTGGCCCGCACCGAGGCCCCGGACACCCGTATCGCGGCGATCTTCCCGGACGGCCCCCAGCGCTACCTCGACACCGTGTACGACGACGAGTACTGCGCCCGGCACGGGCTGCTCGCCGGACCACCGGCACTCGAACCCGAGGTGATCGGCCGCGCGGACGAGAAGGAAGTCACCCGCTGGACCCGATGCACCGACGTGGTCGACCCCCTCGCCCTGCCCGCCGCCCGTGAGGAGGACGGCGCGTGAAAGGGACGCTCTCCCAGGTACGGTCCTACGACCCCGCCGTCCAGCTGTTGATGGTCAACCAGTTCACCATCAACCTCGGCTTCTACATGCTGATGCCCTACCTGGCCGCCCACCTCTCCGGCACCCTCGGGCTGGCCGGCTGGATCGTCGGACTCGTCCTGGGCGTACGGAACTTCAGCCAGCAGGGCATGTTCGTGGTCGGCGGCGCACTCGCCGACCGCTTCGGCCACAAGCCGTTGATCGTCGCCGGCTGCCTCCTGCGCACCGTCGGCTTCGCGGCCCTCGGCTTCGTCGACTCCCTGCCCGCCCTGCTGGCGGCCTCGGCCGCCACCGGCCTCGCGGGCGCCCTGTTCAACCCGGCCGTACGGGCCTACCTCGCGGCCGGGGCGGGGGAGCGCAGGGTCGAGGCGTTCGCCCTGTTCAACGTCTTCTACCAGGCGGGCATACTCCTCGGCCCGCTGGTCGGCATGGTCCTCACCGGCGTCGACTTCCGCGTCACCTGCCTCACCGCCGCCGGCATCTTCGCCGTGCTGTCGGTGGTGCAGATCCGCGCGCTGCCCTCCCGGGACCGCGAGGACGACGGGGCCCGGCGGGACGAGAGCCGGGGGAGCCTGCTCGCCCAGTGGCGCGGCATCCTCGCCAACCGGCCCTTCCTGCTCTTCGCCGCCGCGATGACCGGCTCGTACGTCCTCACCTTCCAGGTCTATCTGTCCCTGCCGCTGGAGGTGCGACGCCTGGGCGGGGACGGGGAGTTCGGCACGGCGGCCGTGGCGGTGCTCTTCGCGGTGTCCGGGCTGAGCACCGTCCTCGGCCAGACCCGGGTGACGGCCTGGTGCAAGGCCCGCTACGAGCCGGGCCAGGCGCTGGTCCGGGGACTGGCGGTCATGGGCGCCGCCTTCGTGCCCCTGCTCGTGCCGGCACTGCTGCCGGTGCCCGACGCCGGGCCGGGACGGTGGCTGTCGGCGGCCCTCCCGCCGACGCTGGCCGCGCTGCTGCTGGCCGTCGGCACGATGATCGCGTACCCCTTCGAGATGGACACCATCGTCCGCCTCAGCGGAGACCGGCTCGTCGCCACGCACTACGGGCTGTACAACACCGTCTGCGGTATCGGCATCACCGTGGGGAACCTGCTCACGGGTGCCGCGCTGGACGCCGCCCGGGAAGCCGGGCTGCCCGCGCTGCCGTGGCTCGCACTGACCGCGCTCGGCCTCGGCTGCGCCGCGTCCGTGCACGGCCTGCACCGCGGGGGCCGGCTGGCGCCACCCGCGCCGGAACCGTTGACGGTCCGGACGGCCTGACCCTCGGACGGCGCCGACCGTCCGACCGGCCCGACCGCTCGACGCCCTGAGCCGCCGACAAGGGGCGGACACCGCACGGCGTCCGCCCCACCTAGACCGCCGTATGGCGGCCGCCCGCCTCGGGCGGTCGACGGCAGCCCCACCTACAGGCGGTCGGCGGCCACCGGGCCTGGGCCGGGGACATGCCTAGGCCGCTCCCGAATGCTCGGCAGCGCGGTGTCCGGCGGCGGGCGGCGGCGACGGCCCGTCCCCGCCCCAGGAGCCCCCGAGGGCCCGTGGCGGGCCGCGCCCGCTCGCCCGCCCCCTGGTCGCCGCCGCGGGAGCGGGCCGGGGCGCCGCCGCCCCGCCTACGGGCGGTCGGCGTCCGTGTCGACCTTGCCCCGCCGTCGTACGCCCTTCGCCAACACCCCGCCCAGGAACCCGGTCCCGAGCCCCCACAGCACGGCGAGTCCGAGCGCGGACCACAGATGGGGCCGCAGGTACAACTCCCCGCCCAGGTCGCCGCCGAGGTCGCCGATGCCGAGGACCGACAGTCCGTAGTGCGCGGAGATACGGCCCACGAGGCAGATCATCAGCACGGTGAGGGCGAGCGCGGCCGCCATGTGCACACCGTGCTGCCACAGCCGCACCCGGGCCGGGGAGCGGGCCGCCATCACGAACGCGGCGGCGGTCAGCAGCACGGCGTCGACGACCACCAGCCACCAGACCCGGCCGTCGTACTCGGCGAGGGATCCCAGGTTCAGCGTCGACACATCGGGTCCGCGCACGACCTCGTCCAGGATCTTGGGCATCGGCAGCCCGAAGGGCCCCTCCACCTGGCTGTCCCAGGTGACGCCCAGGCCGATCGTGAGGACCAGCCACATCACGTTCGGCAGCCCCAGCAGGATCACCGCGGCCGTCTCGGCGGCGTGCCCTCGGGTCAGCGCCACCACCACCGCGATCACCAGCCCGATGCCGACGTACGCCAGCAGCAGACCCACCATCGCGTACGCGGCGGGCCGCACCGACTCCTGGAACCGCAGCAGCCGCGCCGGGAGCGGCGCCCCGCGCGAGACCAGCAGTGCCAGGACGAGGACACCGGCGAGCCACAGCAGCCCGAAGAACAGGGTCGGAGCCACGGCGGTCTCGAACCCCACCTGGGCGGAGGCGCCGAAGAAGTCGCCCACCTCGCCGAGCGGGACGTCGAAGCTCTGGCGCGCCGCGACCGTGAGGCCGATCAGCGCCGCGAGCCACAGGACGGCGATCCGGGCGGCCCAGCCCGCGAGTTCGCCCGCTCCCGCGACCGCCCGATGCCGCAGCGGACGCAGGAATCCGGCGGCGATCACCAGCGCACCGACCAGGGTCACCGACAGCGGGACCACGGTCAGGCCCGCCCGCGTCTCCGCGAGGGGTCCGGCGTCGCCGGAGAGTTCGACGGTGCCGCCGACCGCCGTCACCACGGTGGCCGCGACCACTCGGGGGAACGCGCCGTCAGGGAGGTCCGTGGCGCCCGCCGCCCAGAGTCCGAGGGACGCCGTCACGATCATCGCGATCAGCCCGGCCAGCACGGTGGCGAGGGCGTGGAGCCAGCCGTGGCGGGCGACCGCCCGACCGGATGACGCCGTTCGCCTCGGACGCAGGGTCTGGGGACTCACTCTTGCCACGCTAAGCACGGCCGGGGCACTCCGCGCGGCGAGCAGGCGGGACCCGTCGCCGACACCCCTCGGCTTGCGGGGTGCACGGGACCAGGGCACACAATGGGCCTGTTGTGGAGCAGAACGCCATCATCGGCGTGAATCGCCGCAGATCCCTACGGCGGGAGAAGCCCTGTGAGCGCCGACCAACCGTCCTCCGGCCGCCCGACCGGCCCGCCGTCCGGCCCGCTGTCCGGACCGTCGCAGCCCGGCCCCACCCCACCCGACACCTCCCATCCGAGCGGCGGGGGACCACCGCAACCCCCGAGCGGACCCTCGGGCGCAGGCGGAACAGGTGACTCCGGCGGAGGACCCGGCGGGCCCTGGGGACCTGGTGGTCCCGGCGGTCCTGAGGGGCCGGGCGGGCCCGGCGGGTCCTCCGGCGGCTCCGGGGCAGGGCCCGCGGGCCCCGGTCGTCCGTGGTGGCGGTCCGCGCCCCGCATCGCCCTCCTGGTCGCCGCGGCCGTCGTCGCCGTGGTCCTGGTGGTCGTCCTCACCCGCTCCGACGACTCGGGCGGCTCGGCGGACGGCGAGGTGTTCCTCCAGGCCGCCGGCAAGTCCGGCCCCGACCCGTTCACCGAGTCGACGGCGACGGACAGCTCCACCCCGCCCGAGACCCCCACCACCACACCGACCCGGTCCGAACCGGCCAACGTGACCCGCGCCGTGGACGGTGCGTCCGCCGGCCTCTACGGCGGTACCCGCAACGTCGCCAGCTGCGACGTCGAGAAGCAGGTCGAGGTGCTCAGGGCGAACCCCGCCAAGAACGACGCGTTCGCCGCCGTGGCCGGCGTCGAGTCCGCCGACGTACCCGCCTATCTGCGGTCGCTCACCCCGGTGCAGCTGCGCATGGACACCCGGGTCACCAACCACGGCTACCGCGACGGCGCCGCCACCAGCTACCAGGCCGTCCTCCAGGCGGGCACCGCGGTCCTCGTCGACGACCGGGGAGTGCCCCGGGTGCGCTGCGCCTGCGGCAACCCGCTGAAGCCGCCGGTCGCGCTGAAGAGCACACCGGAGCCGAAGGGCGACTCCTGGCCGTCGTACCGGGCCGGGAACGTGGTGGTCGTCGAGCCCTCGACGGTGATCATCAACGTCTTCGTCCTCTACGACCCCGACCACGACGAATGGTTCACCCGTCCCGCCGGCGACACCGGTGGCAAGGACAAGAAGACCAGCCCGCCGGTCGACCAGCCCTCCCCGTCGGCGTCCACGTCGTTCTCCGAGGAACCGCCCACCGAGTCGCCCGAACCGTGCGACTCCACCGGGGCCGACGCGACCGCCAGCCCGTGCCCCTCCTCGTCCGCCGTGACACCGTCCACATCCACATCCGCGCCCGAGCCTGAGCCGGAGAGCCCCGAGACCTACGACTCGGCGCCGGACGACACCACGACGACCGGCACGGCGGTCCTCCGCGGTGGCCCGGAGCCGGTCACCCCGAACTCGTGACAGGTCCGCCGACCGGCCCGGGCCGTCCGACTCACTCGTCGATCGCCGCCCCGAACAGCGCGTCCACGGCGGATGCCCCGAGCGAAGCGGCGTGGTGCGTCCACGACCCCGACGCCGTGATGCCGCCCGCGCCCGCCGAAAGCACCCGGACATGCCCGTCGTTCGTGTTCTCCCCGGGCGCTGCGGCCGGCAGCCCGAAGCGGCCGTCGCCGTTCGGGTCGGTCAGCCGGACCTGGGCGCCCACTTGTCGCCCTTCTCCGCCGCGCCCGGCACGCCCGCCGAGCCCTGGTCCCACGACCTGGCGCCGGTCGAGATCAGTCCGGCGGCGGAGCCGCGCTTGTGTCTCCTGACGGAAAACGGGTGGCGGACCGACGCGCGGACGGCCGATGCTCCTCCGCATGACCGACCATCGTGGGACACGGATTGACGAACAACCGCTGCCGGAGCGGGTGACCGGGTGGGGCGACCGATTCGTCGGCCCCGACGAGGATCCGCGCGGCGACGGCGGCTTCGACGGGGAACGGGCCACGCTCGTCGGGTACTTGCGCAACCAACGGCTCACCCTGGAGCTGAAGTGTTCCGGCCTGGACGCCGAGGCGCTGGCCCGGCGCGCGGTGCCGCCGTCGAACATGTCGCTGCTCGGGCTCGTGCGCCATCTGGCCGGCGTGGAACAGTACTGGTTCCGCGAGGCGTTGGCGGGCCGGCCGGAGCCTCGCCACTACCGCGCCGGCGAGAACCCCGACGCGGACTTCGACGATGCCGTGGCCGACCCCGAGGCCGTCGCCGACGCCTGGCGGACCTGGCGCGCGGAGGTCGACTTCTCCGAGCGTTTCGTGGCCGCGGCCCCCGACCTGGCCGTCACCGGACGCCACGACGGCGAGCCCATCGCCCTGCGGGAGGTACTGGTCCACCTGATCGAGGAGTACGCCCGTCACAACGGCCACGCCGACCTCCTGCGCGAACGCATAGACGGCCGCATCGGCCAGTGAGTACCGGCGCGGACCCGGATTTCCCTCAGGGCGGAACGCCGCCCCCTTGCCCTCCCGTGCGCCGTTCCTAGGCTGGAGAAGTGAGCCAACACGCGTCGAACGAAGCCCGAGTCATCCCCCTGCGCCCGGTCCCGCCGGCCGGCCCGGCCGCCAAGGAACCCCTGTGGCGCGACCTCGTCGGCGACGTGCTCCGCCGGGAGCGCCTGGCCCAGGAGCGCACCCTGAAGGACGTCGCCGACGCGGCCCGCATCTCGATGCCGTACCTCTCCGAGGTGGAACGCGGCCGCAAGGAGGCCTCGTCGGAGGTCCTGGCGGCCGCCGCCCAGGCTCTCGGCCTGGGCCTGGGAGACCTGCTCTCGCTGGCCCAGCGGGAACTGACCCGCGGCACACCCAAGGCCTCCTACGACGGCCTGTGCCTCGTCGCCTGACGGTCCGTGGGGGTCTCAGACCCCCACGGGCCGTCGGCTCAGCACCTCGTCCGCCAGCCCGTAGCCCACCGCCTCCTCCGCCGTGAACACCTTGTCCCTGTCCATGTCGGCCCGCAGTTCCGCGACCTCACGCCCCGTGTGCCGCGCGAGCACCCGCTCGACCTGAGCCCGGATCCGCACCATCTCCTTGGCCTGCAGGGCGAGGTCGGAGACCGTGCCCTGACGGCCCCCGCTGGCCGGCTGCCCCAGCAGCACCCGCGCGTGCTCCAGCACGAACCGCCGGCCGGGGTCCCCGCCCGCGAGCAGCACCGCCGCCGTCGAGGCCGCCTGCCCCACACAGAGGGTCGAGATCGGCGCCCGTACGTACGACATCGTGTCGTAGATCGCCATCAGCGAAGTGAACGAGCCCCCGGGGGAGTTGATGTAGACGGAGATCTCCCGGTCCGGCATCGCCGCCTCCAGATGCAGGAGTTGGGCGATGACGACGTTCGCCACCCCGTCGTCGATCTCCGTGCCGAGGAAGACGATGCGCTCGGACAGCAGCCGGCTGAAGACGTCGTAGGACCGCTCGCCCTGCGCGGTCCGCTCGACCACGTTCGGAATCGTGTACGTCCCCATCACTGCAGTCCCATCCGTCGACGCGAGGAGGCCGGCCGCACGTCGTCGAGCGACTCGACGACCCGGTCGACCATCCCGTACTCCCGGGCCTGTTCGGCCGTGAACCAGCGGTCGCGGTCGCCGTCCCGGGAGACCGTCTCCTCGGACTGCCCGGTGTGCTCGGCGGTGATCCGCTCGATGGCCCGCTTGGTGAACTCCAGGTTCTCCGCCTGGATCTCGATGTCCGCGGTGGTGCCGCCGATGCCCGCCGACGGCTGGTGCATCATGATCCGCGCGTTGGGCAGCGCGAACCGCTTGCCGCGCGTGCCGACGCTCAGCAGGAACTGCCCCATGCTCGCGGCGAAGCCCATCGCCAGCGTGGACACGTCGTTCGGGATCAGCCGCATCGTGTCGTAGATGGCGAGACCCGCCGTCACCGAACCCCCGGGGCTGTTGATGTACAGGCTGATGTCGGTGCGCGGGTCCTCCGCCGACAGCACCAGCAGCTGGGCGCAGACCCGGTTCGCGGAGACCTCGTCGACCTGGGTGCCGAGGAAGACGATCCGCTGGGCGAGGAGCTGTGCGGCGAGATGGTCGTCGAAGCGCGAGGGCGGGGTGTCGCCCTCCTCCGAGCGCGGGGCGAGCAGCGGGGGCCGGCCGGTGATCAGTGGAGCCACGGTTCCTCCCTATGGGTGAACGCGGCCGCGGTGGCCGCTGACTCCACCCTCCCCGTGAACCACCCCTCACCTGGCCTTTCTCTGCCCATGGCAGATTCGCCGACAGCAGAGCACCCCCGGCGCGCCCTCACCCGGCGCATCTCGCGTCCGCGCCACCGATGAGTTTCGGGACCAGGATCGGTCGACACAGGAGACGACACACCCCGCCGGAGGAGGCGCACATGTCCAGCGAAGGATTCACCACCTGCCTGTGGTTCGACGGCCAGGCCGAGGAGGCGGCCGCCCACTACGTCTCGATCTTCAAGAACTCCCGGCTCGGCCGGGTCACCCACTACGGTGAGGGCGCGCCCCAGCCGGCCGGCTCCGTGCTGACCGTGGAGTTCACGGCCAACGGCCAGCAGTTCGTGGCACTGAACGGCGGCCCGGAGTTCAAGTTCACCGAGGCCATCTCCTTCCAGATCCTCTGTGCCGACCAGGACGAGATCGACTACTACTGGAACAGCCTCACCGAGGGCGGCGAGCCCGGCCCCTGCGGCTGGCTCAAGGACCGGTTCGGCGTCTCCTGGCAGGTCGTGCCCGCCGAACTCATCGACATGATCAGCGACTCCGACCCGCAGAAGGCGGCCCGGGCGACCGCGGCTTTCATGGCGATGGGGAAGTTCGACCTCGCCGCCCTGCGCAAGGCGTACGCGGGCGAGTAGCTCGAAGCAGCAGGAGGCGGAAGCGGGCGCCACGGCGGCGGAGGCGGCCGCCACGGCGGCGGAGGCGCCGCACGGGAAGGACGCGGGCGACCACGAGCCCACGTCCCAGCGGGTCTGAGAGGGCGGTCCGGGCCGGGCCGGGGCGAACCGGGTCCGGCCTACGGCCTGTCGGTACGCGCGTCGGCGATGGCCCGGGAGATCTCCCGGGCCATCCGCGTGATCCCCGGGGACCGGACCGGGCACGGCCTGGGCTTGGACGTCGTCGGGGCCAGACAGAAGTGCAGGTAGTCCTCGTCGTGGTGGAGCGCGGTGCGGCCCCGGCCGGGCTGGGTGCAGTAGCCGTCGTGCTGGCGTTCGTAGGCGGTGCACGGCAGGTACTGGGCCCAGGCGTAGCGGTCGGCGGCCGGGCTGACGGCCTTGCCGGCGTCCGCGACCAGGTCACCGGAGGCCCTGGCCTGCTTCGTGTACAGGGCGTTCACCCGGCGCACCCGGTCCGGGGTCATCGGGTCCGGGCCCTGGAGCACCCACACGATCGTCGGCCGGTGTTCGCCGCCCGCGTTCGCGATCTGGTCGGTGAGCTGCTCGGCGGCGGCCGTGTACCGCCGGAAGTACTCGGCGCGGGCCTTGCCGTAGGTGACGCCGTCCATGCAGGGCGTGTAGTCCCAGGCATTGCCCCAGAACTGCAGGACCACATAGTCCGGGCGCAGCCGCCGCACCAGCGCGGCCGCCTTGTCCCGCGGCGGGACGAGCGACCGGTCTGCGGTGCCCTCCAGGTAGTCGCACAGGGTGGTGCCCGAGTAGGGGGCGCTGGTGTAGCGGGCGTCGAGGTCGTCCTTCAGCAGGTCGCCGAGGACGGTCTGGTTCTCCGTGGCGAGGGAGTCCCCGAGGTAGAGCACCCCGGGCGCGGGCTTCGCCGTGCCGGTGTCGGTGCCTGCGTCGGTGCCGCCCGTGCCGCCGTCGTCGCCGGGGGACCCCGTGGCGGCGCGCTGACGGGTGGTGGACGACGGCTCCGGTGCCGCGGCCGACGGCGGCGCCTGGTCCGGTGCGGACTCCGGATCCCCGCACGCGCCGAGCAGCAGCCCGGCGAGCACCGCCCCCGCCACTCCCACGCTCCACGGCTTGCGCATACGGCGACTCCCGCCCCGACCACCGAAACGGTTCCCCAGGCAAGCACAGCCCGACCCGGGGCGGAAGACCCGTGTCGGCCACGAGGGCGCCCGTTCGTGCGGACGCCCCCGCTCCGTCAGGTCACGGGGTCATGCCACCCGTGCAGGCGGCCCCCGGCTCCGGTGTCTGCTCGCCCTGCACGTACTTGTCGAGGAACTTCCGCACCCGCGGGTCGGACGCCTTGTCCACCTTCAGCTGGTGCTCCCAGGCGCTCAGCACGATCGGCGACGACTGGTCCTCGTAGGGACTCATGAAGGTGTACGTCGTCTTGTTCACGAGGCCGGTCAGCGACTCGACGTCCGCCTTGGCGGCCTTGTCGTTGTACGTGATCCAGACGGCGCCGTGCTCCAGCGCGTGCACCGCGTTCTCGTTCGGCACGGCCTTGGTGTACACCTGCTTGTCGCAGTTGACCCACACCTGGTTGTGGTCGCCGCCCACCGGCGGGCTCATCTTGTAGTCGACGGTCTCGGTGACGTGGTTCTGGGTGAGCTTCGACCAGCTCTTCACGCCTTCGACGGGCGCGGCCTTCGCCTCCTCCTTCTCCTGCGCGGCGTCGATCAGGTACCAGCCGCCGCCGACCAGCCCGGCGAGGATCACACCGGTCACACCGAGGGTGAGCAGCCGCATGCGCCGCTCACGGGCCTGCTCCGCCTTGCGTATCTCCTCGACGCGGGCACGCCGCGCCGCCTCTCTGGCCTTGGGGCTGTTGTTCCTGCCCTTCGGCGCACTGTTCTTGGCCTTGGACTTTGATGAAGCCATGGGGTGTCCTTCTCCCGGCCCTGCCCGCACGGGGCACGGCGGTCCTGCGAGTCGTCTGAGGGGGTGTCGTCACGGCCGGTCCCCGGCCTAGACGCGGAGCAACTGCAGTTCGTGCAGATCGGGAGGACGGGCCCGCCCCGGCTCCCCCGCGCCGGACGGCGCGAGCGCGGCCGGATCCGGCGCGGGCTGCCAGGGCGCGGCCGTGTGATCGGCGCCCGGCAACGGCATCTGGCCCAGCACCGCGGCCGGGTCGGAGGAGTGGCAGTCGTGCTCGCCGGGACTGTGCCCGCAGGGGTCGCGCTCCACAAGGCCGGTCCGCGCGGTGACCGACCGGCCCGCCGCGGACCGGTCCTTCACCGGCGGCTCCTGAGTCGGCCCCGCCGAGACCGGGTGCGGCCGGCGCTCGGACGCCTCGGCCGGGGGCGAGCCCGCGCAGAACAGGAGGAACGTGGTCAGCGCCAGCGCGGCCACGAGCAGCAGGTGCGCCCTCCGGCCCCGGGCGCACGGCAGCGCCGTACGTCGGAACGGTCGGCCGGACATGGCGGCACCTCACGAGTCGAGTCACGAGTCGAGGCGAACGGGAGTGCGAGCGCCGCTGAAATTATCAGACGCCGCACGGCCGTGGCCCCGCCCCGCGGAACTCGTGCCGGTTTCACGCGGTCCGTCCCGCTCGGCGCGCGAGCGGGTCCCGTCCTGGCTAGCGTGAGAGCCGGGAGACCACCCGTCGAACCTAGGAGAGTGGCAGCCATGGCCGCACAGCCCGAGGGAACGCCCTGTTGGGTCGACGCGATGTTCGGCGACGTCGAGGGCGCCAAGAACTTCTACGGCGAGGTCCTGGGCTGGACCTTCGGAGAGTCGTCCGCCGAGTACGGCAACTACACGCAGGCGTACGCGGACGGCAAGGCGGTGGCCGCGGTCGTCCCGCCGATGCCCGGCCAGGAGGGCCAGTCCGCCTGGTGCCTGTACCTCGCCACGTCCGACGTGGACGCCACCGCGGCCAGGATCCGTGACAACGGCGGCGACGTGCTGATGGAGCCGATGCGGGTCGGCGAGTTCGGCTCCATGCTGCTGGCCCGGTCCCCGGACGGCGTCGTCTTCGGCTGCTGGCAGGCCGGCGTCCACGAGGGCTTCGAGGCGATGGGCGTGCCCGGCGCGTACACCTGGGCCGAGATCTTCACCCGGGAGCCGGAGAAGTCCGACGCGTTCTTCCCGGCCGTCTTCTCCTACCGGTCCAAGCAGATGGAGGACCCCGACGACCCGCACATGGACTTCCGCGTCTTCGACCTGGGGCAGAACCCGCTCCTCGGCCGGATGAAGATGACCGCGGAGGACTTCCCGCCCGAGATGCCCTCGTACATCAACGTGTACTTCACCGTCCCCGACTGCGACGACGCGGTCGCCAAGGCGACGAAGCTCGGCGGTGTCCTGCGCTTCGGCCCGATGGACACCCCCTTCGGCCGCTTCGCCGTGCTCAGCGACCCGCAGGGCGCGTCGTTCTCGGTCATCGACGTCACCAACACCCAGGGCGAGATGCCGGAGCTCAAGGACGTCGACTGAGCGGGCACAGGAACCGACGGGCACGCGCGGCATGGCATGATCGAGCGCATGTCGGAACGTGTTGTGGCCGCCTGTGACGGAGCCTGCAAGGGAAATCCCGGACCGGCGGGCTGGGCCTGGGTGGTGGCCGAGGACGATGAGATCCCCGCGCGCTGGGAGGCCGGCCCGCTGGGCAGGGCCACCAACAACGTCGCCGAACTCACCGCGCTGGAGCGGTTGCTGGCGGCCACCGACCCGGCGGTCCCGATCGAGATCCGGATGGACTCCCAGTACGCGATGAAGGCGGTCACCACCTGGCTGCCCGGCTGGAAGCGCAACGGCTGGCGCACGGCCGCCGGTAAGCCGGTCGCCAACCAGGAACTCGTCGTCCGCATCGACGAGTTGCTCGCCGGACGCTCGGTGGAGTTCCGCTACGTCCCCGCCCACCAGGTCGACGGCGACCGCCTCAACGACTTCGCCGACCGCGCGGCGAGCCAGGCGGCCACCGTCCAGGAACCCGCCGGCACCGAGCTGGGCTCGCCGGAGCCGCCGGCCGCGCCCGACACGGTCCCGGCCCGCCGCGCACCGGCGAAGAAGTCCGCGAGGTCCGGCAGGGCGGGCGGCCGCACCGGCTCCTCCGCCTCCTCGTCCCGCACCATCAAGGCGAAGTTCCCCGGCCGCTGCCAGTGCGGCCGCCCGTACGCCGCGGGTGAGCCCATCGCGAAGAACGACCAGGGCTGGGGCCACCCGGAGTGCCGTACGGGGGCGACGGCCGGGGCCGAGTAACCGGCCCGGCGGGACGCTCCGGGAGGGCGTGCGCGTCACACGACGGCGCCGCGCCACTCCCCGGTCTCCCGGCCGCGCGCCTCGATGAACTTCTTGAAGCGCGCCAGGTCGCCCTTGGTCTGCCGCTTCACGACGCCCAGCTTGTCGGCCACCTTCTCGGCGGTGCCCTCCGGCTGGAACTCCATCTGCAGCATCACCTTCGTGCGCCCCTCGGCGAGGTGGTGGAAGGTGACGACGCCGGCCTGCCGAGCCTCACCGGAGACGGTCGTCCACGCGACCCGCTCGTCGGGGATCTGCTCGGTGATCTCCGCGTCGAACTCCCGGTGCACACCGTCCACCTCGGTCACCCAGTGCGTCAGTGTGTCCGACCGCTGCTCGATCCGCTCGACCCCGCTCATGAACTCGGGGAACGTCTCGAACTGCGTCCACTGGTTGTAGGCGGTCCGTACGGGGACCTCGACCTCGACGGACTCCTCGATCTGGGTCATCGGTCGCCTCCTCACATCGGTTTGCGTTGCCGTCGCGGCCGAGTCGCCCCGGCCGCGTCCCGGCGCGAGTACCCAGGACCCCGGCGGATCAACGTCCTCAGGCCGCGTCGAACGTGTAGTGCGGGGTGTGGTCCAGCAGCGCCGCCGGGGTCGTGTCGTCCCACGGCTTCATCGTCTCGTTCAGGTCCACCACGTTCGGCGTCCCGGCGGCCGGCAGGTACGCCGAGTTCGGGTGCAGCCGCTGCCAGTCGGCCCACAGCTTGTCGATGAACGCGTGGTGCAGCCAGAACACCGGGTCGTTGGGGGAGACCCCGGTGCCCATCTGGCCGCCCACCCAGACGTGCACCCGGTTGTGGAGGTTGACGCCCCGCCACCCCTCCAGGTGATTGCGGAACCCGTCCGAGGCGCTGTTCCAGGGCGCCATGTCGTACGTGGACATGGCGAGCACGGAGTCCACCTCGGCCCGGGTCGGCAGCTGCCGCACCGCGGTCCCGAGGGCGCGGCGCAGATAGGTGCGGCCGTCGATGCGCACGTTGATCGGCCAGTTCCCGGTGGACGCCGCGAACGGGCCGTCCATCACCCGTCCGTCGCGGCTGCGTCCGGTGCCGCCCAGGAAGTCGGGGGCCCAGAGGGAGGAGCGGGCCGTGCGGTCGGCCGTCCAGTCCCAGTAGGGCAGGGCGACGGTGGAGTCCACGGACTGCAGGGCCCGCTCGAACTCCAGCAGGAATCTGCGGTGCCAGGGCAGGAAGGACGGCGAACGGTGGCCGGTGCGTTCGCCGTTGTCCGTGTCGCCGAGGATGAACGCGTTGTGCGTCGTGACGAACTCGTCGTAGCGGCCGGACCGCTTCAGCGCGATCAGCGCGTCGACGAAGCGCCGCTTCTCGTCGGTGGTCAGGGTCGCCTGGTTCTTGCGGGTGGTCATGGTTCTGCGGCTCCTTGCGGTGTTTCCGATGGTGCGTGTGCGGCGGCGCGGGTCAGTTGAAGGGGACGAGGCGGGCGCCCTGGAGCTCGTCGACGGCCGCGCGGGCGGCCGCGCGCGGGGTCGGTACGGGGGAGTAGTGGCTGACGACGCTGATCCAGCTGCCGTCGGCGTTCCGCATCACGTGCAGCTCCGCCCCGTCGACGAACACCGCGTATCCGGTGCCGTGGTGGTGACCGCCGCCCTCGGTGGCGTGGCCCTGTATCCGGCGGCCCCGGTAGACCTCGTCGAAGGGCTGGAGCGGCTGATGGCCGTCGTGGTCCTCGTGGCCGCCATGCCCGCCGTGGTCCTCGTGGCCGGTGCGGTCGTCCGCGGCCGCCGCGGTGAGCGGGGCTCCCACGGTCACGGTGAGGGCGGCCGCGGCCCCGAGAGCGTGGCGCCGGGTGATGTCGGGCATGCGAAAACCTCCTGGGAAAGGGGGGATTGATGACCCGTCATACCTATCGACCCGCTGTGGGGCGGGAGAAATCCCAGGAAACCGGTTGGCTGCGATCAGGACAATCACGTATATGTCGTGCAAGGTTGAACAAAGATGATCTTGCTGTGCCGACCTCGCGGGCGAGGGTGGAGGGAGATATTCCGCCCGGCGGCGGCACCGGCGCCGATGATCTTGCGGTACGGGTGCGGAGCGCGTGGCCGGCGTCACGCGGGCAAAGTGGCGTGAATCCGGACCGCACGCGCACTGCTACTCTTCGTGGTCAATTGATCGCTTTGCGCAGCGAAATGGGAGTGTGCGTGAAGATCGCGTGCGTCGGCGGCGGACCCGCAAGCCTGTACTTCTCGATCCTGATGAAGCGGCAGGACCCGTCCCACGACATCACCGTCCATGAACGGAACCCGGCCGGGTCGACCTACGGCTGGGGCGTCACCTACTGGTCCGAACTGCTGGACAAGCTCCGCGAGAAGGACCCCGAGACGGCCCTCGCCATCAGCGAGAACTCCGTCACCTGGAACAGCGGGGTGGCGTACGTCCGCGACCGCAGCACCGTCCAGCCCGGCGACGACGGCTTCGGCATCGGCAGGCGCCGCCTGCTCGAACTGCTGGCCGACCGAGCCCGCGCCCTGGGCGTCCGGGTGGAGTACGAGGACGAGATCACGGCCGACGCCCTGCCGGACGCCGACCTCGTCGTCGCGGGCGACGGAGTCAACAGCACGGTGCGCGAGAGGCACGCGGACCGCTTCGGCAGCGACATCACGCTCGGTCGCAACGCCTACATCTGGCTGGGCACGACCAAGGTCCACGACGCCTTCACGTTCTCCTTCCAGGAGACCGACCACGGCTGGATCTGGGCCTACGCCTATCCGTTCAGCGACGAGCAGAGCACCTGTGTCATCGAGTGCTCCCCCGAGACGCTGAGCGGTCTGGGCCTGGACCGCCTGGGCGAGGCCGACGGCCTCGCCCTGCTGGAGAAGCTCTTCGCCGACATCCTCGACGGCCATCCGCTGCTGGGCCGGGACCAGGGCGACGGCACCGCCCGGTGGCTCGCCTTCCGCACCCTGACCAACCGCGTCTGGCACCACGGCAACCTGGTCCTGCTCGGCGACGCCGCCCACACCACGCACTACTCCATCGGGGCCGGCACCACCCTCGCCCTGGAGGACGCCATGTGCCTGGCCGAGTCCCTCGGCGCCCACCCGGACACGGAGAGCGCGCTCACCGCGTACGAGCGACGGCGCAAGTCCGACCTTCTGCGGCTGCAGAGCGCCGCCCGGTACAGCGCCCAGTGGTACGAGAACATCCAGCGGTACATCGAGCTGCCGCCGGAACAGATGTTCGCGCTCCTCGGCCAACGGCACTCCCCGCTGCTGCCGTACGTGCCGCCGCAGCTCTACTACCGCCTCGACCGCGCGGCCGGCCGTCTGGAGGCACTGCGCCGGCTCAAGCGCTGGCTCGGCCCGAAGCTGGCCCGGTCCTCGCAGTCGCGGGCCCTCGCCGGACGGAAGTAGCCGGGAGCGCGCCGCGCCGCCCCGCGGCTCGCCCGCGGGAGCGTGCGCGTCGTCTCAGTACCAGACGGAGAACGTGGCGTCGGCTCTGCCGGTGGCGGTGGAGATCGGGTCGATGCGCAGTTGGTAGGCGTAGTGGCGGATGTAGCGGTCCGGGTGGCTGTGGGAGCGGAACGACGACCAGGACGGGTCGGCGAGTCCTGCGGTCCTGTGGAAGGTGGCGTCCTGGGCGAACCTCGTGGTGCCGTCGTTGGCGTCCAGCCGCAGCTGGTAGAAGGAGTGCCGCAGATAGCGGGTCGGCTGGGTGACGGACTGGAAGGAGACGCCGGAGGGGTCGGCCAGCCCCGGCACCAGCTTCCATTGCGAGTCGGTGTAGGGGTCGAACGGGTACGGGTCGATGCGGCCGAGGGAGTCGACCTGCCGCCAGTATCTGTCCGGGAAGTTGTAGGACTTCAGCCGGTTCCAGGCAGGCTTTCCCCACTTGGCGATCATGTTGTCGTACACCGTCTGGGGGATCGGCTTGATGTCGGCGTGCTTGGAGTTCAGCGGCTGGGTGTAGAGGCGCCGGTCGGTGGCGGTCCAGGTGCCGGTGGAGAGGTCGTCGGTCTGGTAGGCGTAGAAGAGCGCGTTGGCGTCGCCCCACAGGTACCAGGTGCCGGAGGCCTCGGCGAGGATCGGGCCCTCGATGCCTCCCTGCGGCGCCAGGCCCGAGGTGAACTGGGTGAAGCTGCCGGGGGCGAGCGAGGTGGACCTCGCCCCCACCAGTCTGTTGCGGCCCTTGTAGTACAGGTAGTTGACGCCGTTCACGTCCTTGACCAGGGTGCCGTCGATGATGTCGTAGCCCGGGTCGAAGAAGACCTGAGGTGCCGTCACCGTCTGGAAGTCCGTGGTGTAGTTCACCATGATCACGTTGTGTCCGCTGCTGTTGACGGCCGAGTAGATGAGGGCGTACTGGCCGCGGGTGGGGTCCCAGAAGGCTTCGGGCGCCCAGGTGTGGGTGGCCATGTCGTGCAGTTTCAGCAGACGGTAGTTGTCGAAGGAGCGCAGGTCGGCGGAGTCCCAGACGTGGATGTACGGGGTCTTCTTGGTCCAGTCGGTGCCCTTCAGGTTGGTCGCCATGACGACGTAGGTGCCGTCCTGCTTGGGCAGGATGAAGGGGTCGCGCAGACCGCCGTCGCCCGCGGTCGGGGTCACGACGGGGTTGTTCTGGTTCAGCGGCATCCATTGCAGCGCGTCGGTGCTGACCGCTAGGTGCAGGCCGTAGTCCGTGCCGAGGTTTCTCGGTGACTGTGTGAAGTAGGCCATGACGAACGGGGAGGTCGTCGCGGCGCTCGCGGACCGGCTGCCGAGGGTCAGCACGCCGGTGGTGGACAGCGGCACGGCCGCGGCCATGCCGAGGAAGAGCCGGCGCGACGGGAGGGGTGTTGCACTCATCTGGTGCCTCCGGGGCGTAGGAAAGGTGCGGGCGGATCCAGAACCTGTGGGCGGCCCCGGCCTGGAGCCGCCCACAGGTTCGATCCGAGGCGCCGGCACCCCTGGCGATGCGGGTCAGTTCGTCACGCGGAAGGTGGCGTCACTGCGGGCCAGAGTGGTGGTGATGCGGTCGAGGCGGAGCTGGTAGGCGTAGTGGCGGATGTAGCGGTCGGGGTGGTTGTACGACTGGAAGGACGACCAGGTGGGGTCGGCGAGTCCGGCGACCTTGTTGAAGGTGGCGTCGGCGGCGAACTGGGCGGAGCCGTCGTTGCGGACGAGCTGGAAGTCGTAGTTCTGGTGGCGCAGGAAGTAGCCGGGGTGGTTCACCGACTCGAAGGAGACGGTGCCGGTGCCCACCAGGCCGGGCCGCGGCCGGAACTGGGAGTCCTCGACGGGGCTGACGTTGGGGTCGATGCGCACGTCGAAGTTGGTCTGGCGCACGTAGCGGTCCTGGAAGTTGTACGACTGGAGCCGCTGCGCCGGGGTGTTGGGCCAGCGTGCGAGGACGCGGCTCTCCTCGGCGGAGGTGAGGGGCATGATCGCGCCGTGGCGCTTGGCGGTGCCGCCCATGTCGTAGCTGGTCGTCGGCTGCAGCCGGTAGGTGCTGACGTCGAACGGGTTGGTCGTCAGGATCGGCCTGTACTCGCGTACGCCCTGCGCGTTGTTGTGGTCGATGTAGAGGGCCCACTCGTCGCGGTCCCTGAACTTCATCCAGACCGGGCCTTCGACCATGTTGCCGGTGAGGCCGATGCTGGAGAGGTTGCCGAGATTGGTCCAGGTTCCGAGGATCGAGTTGCTGCCCTCGATGTTGTTCTGGCCGTCGCCGGAGGCGCGCAGGTAGCGGTAGGGGCCGGTACCTGAGGGCACCTCGGTCATCTGGGTGTCGACGACCGGGGTGCTGCCGGGCGGGTCGATCCAGATCTGCGGGGTGGTGATGGTGCGGAAGTCCTTGGTGCGGGCGGCGTAGATGCGGTACTTGAAGATGCCGTTGACCGTGGCGTTCGTCGACCAGTACAGGACGTAGTCGTTGGTCTCGGGGTTCCAGATCGCCTCCGGCGCCCACGCGTTCTTTCCGCCGGGGACCAGTGAGGCGGCGGGGAGCAGCCACGGGTCCGACCAGTTCACCAGGTCGGTCGACTCCCACACCACGAAGTTGGGGCTGCCGTTGGCGTACGTCGAGCCGCAGCGGATGCACAGATCGGTCGCGATGATCCAGTACTTGCTGCCGTCCTGGGAGCGCACCAGTGCGGGGTCGCGCACGCCCTTCGTACCGATCTTCGAGTTGAGGACCGGCTGTCCGCCGTTGAGGTCGTTCCAGTGCAGGCCGTCCGCGCTGTGCGCGACGTACAGCATCTGACCGGTCGCGGAGTCGTTGAGGAAGTGCACCATCAGGTAGCCGGGTTCGGCGGCGGCCGCCCGCTGGGGTGTGGTGAGGGCTTGGCCCGTGAAGAGGAGGCAGACGGCGAGCAATATCACCGTCAGCCGGGCGCGGAGCGCAGACATCGGATCTCCTGTTCGTGTGCGGGTGCCGCCGCCGGGCGAAGGGGGGGAACTTGGTCTCGGAGCGGGCGGGACAGGACCCGGACACCGCGCGGGCCGGACGGGGGGACCGAACGTCGGTGTTTCACCGCTTCGCCCAGGGAGCCGTGGTGACGGCGGGTCAGGGCGCGTGAGCGCGTGCGCTCGCCCAGGTGGGGCGGTTGCTGGACGGGCCGGGTGTCTGCGCTTCCCAGTGCCCGTGGAGGCGTTTCGGGTGGGCGGCGCTTCGACCGGAAGCCTTCGTCGTCAACTCACTGTCCAATCAGGCACGTTGATCGGAATATCGAACACTGTTCGCGAAATCGGGCAGAGGCTAAATCCGGAAAAGAGAGCGCGTCAATACATCCGACCCATCCGGTCAGCCGAACGAACAAATGAGCGATCCGGCACCTTCCCGGCGACCACCGATGACCGTGCGCATCGAGAGACTCGTCCAGCCGCTCGACGACGCGACTCCCCGCAGTTCGAGCCGGTCCTGGAAGCCGTCCAGGTTTTCCACCTGGGCATCGGTAGCCCACGCAAGCGCCTGGATCGGGTCCGGGTCGACAGGGCGTGCGACTTGTCGTGGCGCGTGGCCTGGGCGTGTGTGTGGCGGTAGCGGGTGGTCGGCGGCGTTCGGGATGTCGGTTTCGTGCTACCCATTGACGGCGTCCCTGAGCCGCCTTTACGTTTCGTCCGCAGTTCCGCACGTTGTTCGCGTTTTCGAACGCGGCTCGGCGAGGTCCACCTCGGCGGCGACTCCCCCCCGTACCGTCAACGCCTCCACCGGCAAGGCCATGGACGTCGCCAACCGTGGCACGCCAACCGTGTCCGACGTGCGCCGGTGGAGCTGGCTCAGCACCGACTGTCGGCCGTGGCAGCTCGTCCCCACGACCGTCTGATCCCGAAGGGCCGCAACAGAAACATGAGACACCTCGCCAGGCGGGTCCTGGTGGCCGCGACGGCCGCGCTCGCCGTGCTCACCACCGTGACCAGCCCCGCCCAGGCCGCCGCGCCCGCGTCCCCGGCCGTCACCTTCACCAACCCGATAGCCGAGCAGCGGGCCGACCCGCACATCTTCAAGCACACCGACGGCTTCTATTACTTCACCGCCACGGTCCCCGCGTACGACAGGATCGTCATGCGCCGGTCCACCTCCCTCCAGGGTCTCGCCACGGCCCCGGAGACCACGATCTGGACCAAGCACGCCAGCGGTGAGATGGGCGCCCACATCTGGGCCCCGGAGATCCACTTCATCGACGGCAAGTGGTACATCTACTTCACGGCCGGCTGGTCCAACGACATCTGGCGGATCCGCCCGTACGTCCTGGAGACCAGTGCCGCCAACCCGATCACCGGTACCTGGACCGAGAAGGGCCGGATCGCGCTGCCGCTGGACACGTTCTCGCTGGACGCCACCACCTTCACGCACAACGGCACCCGCTACATGAGCTGGGCCCAGGAGGACCCGGCGCTCGGCCGCGGCACCAACCTGTACCTGGCGAAGATGGCCAACCCCTGGACCATCACCGGCAGCCCGGTCATGATCTCCAAGCCCGAGTACGCCTGGGAGATGGTCGGCCCCCGCGTGAACGAGGGCCCGGCCGTCATCCAGAAGAACGGCAAGGTCTTCATGACCTACTCGGCCAGCGCCACCGACGCCAACTACTGCCTCGGCCTGCTCACCGCCGACGCCGGCGCCGACCTGATGAACCCGGCCTCCTGGAGCAAGACCCCCACGCCGGTCTTCAAGAGCAACGACAAGACCAGCCAGTACGGCCCCGGCCACAACTCCTTCACGGTCTCCGAGGACGGCAAGTCGGACATCCTCGTCTACCACGACCGCAACTACAAGGACATCGTCGGCGACGCGCTCAAGGACCCCAACCGCCGCACCCGCTACCAGAAGATCTACTGGAACGCCGACGGCACCCCCAACTTCGGCATCCCCGTCGCCGACGGTGTCACCCCCGTCCGCTTCTCCTCGTACAACTACCCGGACCGGTTCATCCGGCACTGGGAGTTCCGGGCCAGGACCGAGGCCAACGTCACGGAACTCGCCGACTCGCAGTTCCGCGTCGTCCCCGGCCTGGCCGGCAACGGCACCGTCTCCCTCGAATCGGCCAACAACCCCGGCTACTACCTGCGCCACAAGAAGAACGAGGTGTGGGTGGAGAAGGACGACGGCACCACCCTGTTCGACAACGACGCCTCGTTCCACGAGCGGGCCGGTCTCGCCGACTCGGCGGCCGGTGTGTCGTACGAGTCGTTCAACTTCCCCGGCCGGTACATCCGGCACTACAACCACCTGCTCTACACCCAGCCGGTGACCACCACGCTCGGCCGACAGGACGCCACCTTCTACAAGGAGTAGGACCGGCCGGACGCAGCGCGCCGCGGTGCCTCGCGCGCCTGATCCGAGCCGAGCCACGACCCGGATTCGGCAAGGACTGCGGGTCGGCAGTTGTCGCTCTGCGGCTGGCTAGCCGACGCCGCGCGGCCGGAACTGGATGCTGATGCGCGGCCCCACCGCCCGCGTCGACTTGGGTACCGCGTGGTCCCAGGTGCGCTGGCAGGAGCCGCCCATCACGATCAGGTCGCCGTGCCCCTGCGGGAAGCGCAGGGTCGGCCCACCGCCGCCGTGCGGGCGCAGGGCCAGATCGCGGGGGTCGCCCACGGACAGGATGGCCACCATCGTGTTCTCCCGGGCGCCCCGGCCGATCCGGTCGCCGTGCCAGGCCACACTGTCCCGGCCGTCGCGGTAGAAGCAGAGCCCAGCCGTGGTGAACGGCTCGCCGAGCTCGGGGCCGTAGTGCGCGGACAGCGCCTCCCGGGCCTCGTCCAGGACGGGGTGGGGCAAGGTGTCCTCGGGGCCGTAGTAGGCGAGCAGGCGGGGTACGTCCACCACCTGCTCGTACATCTGCCGTCGCTCCGCCTTCCACGGCACCTCCTCGGCGAGCCGCGCGAACAGCGCGTCGGCGCCGGTCAGCCACCCGGGCAGCACGTCGACCCAGGCCCCGGCGCCCAGCTCCCGCCGACGCACCCCGTCGAGGGGGCCGAGGCGGACGTCGTCGGACTGGTCGAAGAGGGAGCCCTGGAGGTGCGCGGCCATACCTGCAGCGTACTCCCAGATTCGAAAATCTGTTCGCTCGGGCTCCCCGCCGTCCGCCGGCTCAGTGCTGCTGCGCCTGCGGAGTCACCTCGCTCGGCCGAACCACCACGAAGCCCTCGCCCTCCAGCTTCAGCTGCACGGCCTCCCCGGAACCGCCGCGGATCATCGAACCGAAGGACTGGGAGCGGTGCAGCGAGGTGGTGAGGTGGGCCGTCCAGCCCACCACCGCGTCCGTGTCGACGAACACGGGCAGCTGCGGCGAGACCGGGATGACCAGCGGATTGCCGTCACAGATGAGACCCAGCTTCCCCTGTCCCGTGAAGACGCTGTTGAACAGGCCGCCACCGGTCATGCCGGCGCCCTTCACCGTCTTGATCTCGTACGACAGCGACGCGTCGAAACAGAGCACGTTGCGGCCGTTGACGGTGAACACGTCGCCGGGCTCGATGTCGACGATGAAACAGTTCTGCGCCTCGTGCGCGAACCAGGCCTCGCCCTGACCGCGCACCGCCATCAGTGCCAGCCCCTCGCCGGTGACCGCGCGCTTGAGCATGCCGCCCACGCCCTGGCCCTTGCGTTCGAACTGCAGATTCCCCCGGAAGGCGATCATCGCGCCCTGCCGGGCGAGCATCTCGCCGTTCACCGCGTACTTGATCGACTTGGCGTTCTGGACGCTCATCCCCGGCGCGTAGGCCGGCTGCACCATGTTCTCGTTGGAGAAAAGATCGCTCTTCATACGGGCATGCTGTCCCGGACCGCCCGATTCCGCCAAGCGACGCGCGCGGCAAGCGAATTGAGGTGCCTGACAACATCTCGACCGGAATGGTAGAAGCGGACGCATGACCAACAAGACCGTCGGAGTAGACCTCCCGGACCGCCGGGGCCGCACCGGGCTCGACCGCACCGGCCGGGACCTGACCGGCAACCCGCGCGTCAAGGTGCGGGACGTGCGCCTGCTGTCCAGCCACTGGTACGTGGAGCGCACGACGACCTTCGACTTCCAGCACACCGACGGCACCTGGAGCACCCAGGAGCGCGAGACGCACGACCGGGGCAACGGCGCCACCGTCCTGCTCTACGACACCGAACGCGAAACCGTGCTGCTCACCCGGCAGTTCCGCTACCCGGTGTACGTCAACGGCCACCCCGACGGGATGCTCGTCGAGACGCCGGGCGGTCTGCTCGACGAGGAGGACGAGCACCCCGAGGTCGCCGTGCGGCGCGAGGTCGTCGAGGAGACCGGTCACACCATCGGCGAGATCCGGCACGTCTTCGACATCTACATGAGCCCCGGTTCCGTCACCGAACGCGTCAGCTTCTACGCCGCCCCCTACGGCCCGTCCACCCGTACCCACGAGGGCGGCGGCCTCGGTGAGGAGGGTGAGGACATCGAACTCGTCGAACTGCCCTTCCGCCGGGCGCTGGAGATGATCCGCAGCGGGGAGATCGCCGACGCCAAGACCATCATGCTGCTCCAGTGGGCGGCGCTGGACGGTCCGTTCGGTACCGGTCGCGACGCCTGAGGGGAGGAGCGCAGCCCGAGGGCGGGCGTGCCGCTCAGGGATCGAGCGTCTCGGCGGCCTCCGCGGCGACCGCCTCCGCCACCGCCGTCAGCGCGGGGGAGTCGAGCTTCCACTGCTGCCAGAACAGCGGGGCGTCCATGGTCCGTTCCGGAGCCAGGTCGACGAGCCGGCCGCTGTCGAGGAGTCGCTCGGCCTGGGCGGCGGGCACCATGCCCCAGCCCATGCCGGCGGCCACGGCGTCCACGAACCCCTCCGAGGTCGGTACGTAGTGCCGACGGGGACTGGCCGGGCGGCCCCGCGTCAGCCGTCGGACAAAGGCGTCCTGGAACTCGTCGCGCCGGTCGAAGAACACCACCGGCGCGTCGACGATCAGTTCCTTCAGCGGCGTGCCCGAACCGAGGCCCAGCCACCGCTCCGCGAAGGCGGGCGTGGCGCAGGGCCGGTAGCGCATCCGGCCGAGCGGCCGGACCGAGCAGCCGGCCACGGCGTCCGGTGCCGAGGTGACCGCGGCCATCACGAGCCCCTCGCGCAACAGCCGGGCCGTGTGCTGCTCGTCCTCCCGGAGCAGTTCGTAACAGGGGCGCAGCTCCTCGGGCACCCGGGTCAGGGCGGGCAGGAACCAGGTGGCCAGCGAGTCGGCGTTCACCGCGATCGACACCCGCGTGGTCTCCCCGGCGCCCGTCATCCCGAGTGCGGTGTGCGCGTCGTGTTCGAGACGGGCCAGCTGGCGCGCGAACCGGACGATCACCTCGCCGGACTCCGTCGGCCGCACCGGCTTCTCCCGGATCAGCAGGACCCGGCCGACCCGCTGCTCCAGCGCCTTGACCCGCTGGCTGACCGCCGACGGTGTCACGTGCAGGGCACCGGCCGCCGCGTCGAAGGTGCCCTCGTCCACCACGGCCAGCAGGGTGCGCACCAGGTCGAGGGGCAGCTGAGACATCACGAACGCTAATGATACGTAAGAATCTTTAGCTGTACGCAAGGCGGTGCGTTTCCTAACGTCGTGGCTGTGTTCAGTGAAATGACAGCTCTCGCGGCCGGATTCGGCACCGGCCTCTCCCTCATCGTCGCCATCGGAGCCCAGAACGCCTTCGTCCTCCGCCAGGGCCTGCACCGCGACTCCGTGCTCCCGGTCGTGGCCATCTGCGCCCTCTCCGACGCGCTGTTGATCGCCCTCGGCGTCGCCGGGGTCGGCGCGGTGGTCGTCGCCTGGCCCGGAGCGCTGACGGCGGTCGCCCTGATCGGTGGCGCGTTTCTCCTGGTCTACGGCGCCCTGGCCGCCCGCCGCGCCCTGCGGCCCGGCGACGACGCGCTGCGCGCGGAGAGCGGGTCGGCGGGCTCCCGGCGCCGGGCCGTCCTCACCTGTCTGGCGCTGACCTGGCTCAACCCGCACGTCTACCTGGACACCGTGTTCCTGCTCGGCTCCATCGCCTCCGACCGGGGCCCCCTGCGCTGGACCTTCGGCCTCGGCGCCGGCCTCGCCAGCCTGTGCTGGTTCGCCGCTCTGGGCTTCGGCGCCCGGCTGCTCAGCCGGTACCTGGCCCGCCCGTCCGCCTGGCGGGTCCTCGACGGCCTGGTCGCGGTCACGATGCTCGTCCTCGGCGGGATGCTGATCGCCGGAGCCTGAGCCATGCGGAGACAGCATGTGAGACGGCGGCGAAATCGCCTGTCCCGACGGTGGTGATCTCCGCGATAGTGGTGCCCGTATCGAAAGATGTATCGAGCATCAGGATGCCCGTGGACACCACCCAGAGCAGCGCCGACGACGACACCGCACCGGAGGACGACACCGCACCGCAGGACGATCCGGCGGCGCCACCCCGCGAGGGCTGGCGCCGCTGGGCGATGGACACCCGGCCGCTGCGCCGCCCCGCCTACCGGCGTCTGTGGTCCTCGACCATCGTCACCGCCGTCGGCAGCCAGCTGACCGCCGTCGCCGTCCCCAAACAGATCTACGACATCACCGGCTCCTCGGCCTGGGTCGGCTACGCCAGCCTCGCCGGCCTGCTGCCCCTGGTGGTCTTCGCGCTCTGGGGCGGCGCGGTCGCCGACAGCGTCGACCGCCGCACGCTGCTGCTCGTCACCAACACCGGCATCGCCGTCACCTCGGTGCTGTTCTGGGTGCAGGCCGTCACCGGCCTCGAATCCGTGTGGGCGCTGATGGCCCTGCTCGCCCTCCAACAGGCGTTCTTCGGCCTCAACTCGCCCGCCCGCAACGCCTCCGTGGCCCGGCTGGTCCCCGCCGAGGAACTGCCGGCGGCCGCCGCGCTCGGCTCGACCGTGATGCAACTCGGCCTGGTGGCCGGACCGTTGCTCGCGGGCGCCCTCATCCCGGTGATCGGCCTGGCCGAGCTGTACCTCATCGACGCACTGGCCCTCTGCATCACCCTCTGGGCCGTGTACCGGCTGCCCTCCCTGCCGCCCCTGGACAACACCACGGCGAAGCGGGCCGGCCTGCGGGAGGTGGTCGCGGGCTTCCGTTACATCGCCCTGCACAAGGTGCTCCTGCTGTCCTTCCTCGCCGACATCATCGCCATGGTCCTGGGCATGCCCCGCGCCCTCTTCCCACAGCTGGCCGCCACCACGTACGCCCCCTACGGCGAAGGATTCGCCCTCGGTCTGCTGTTCGCCGCGATCCCCATCGGGGCCGTCGTCGGTGGCCTGATGTCGGGCACCTTCTCCCGCTCCCACCGGCACGGACTCATGGTCCTCGCGGCCGTCATGGCCTGGGGAGCGGCCATCACGGGCTTCGGGCTGAGCACCAGCCTGTGGCTCGCCGTGGCGTTCCTCGTGGCCGCCGGAGTCGCCGACATGGTCTCGATGGTCTTCCGCGGCGCCATCCTGCTCTCCGCCGCGACCGACGAGATGCGCGGCCGGATGCAGGGCGTGTTCACCGTGGTCGTGGCCGGCGGCCCCCGTCTCGCCGACGTCCTGCACGGCACGGCGGGCGCCGCCTTCGGCACCCGCACGGCCGTCGCCGGCGGAGGCCTGCTGGTCATGATCGCCGTGCTGCTCCTGGCGACGGCCACACCGGCACTGCGGCGGTACCGGATCTGACTGATCGGCACACCACCTTTTTTCGTACGCTTGTCAGCCCACCCCTCACAGGCAGGAGTTGCAACGATGCAGTACGTGAAGCTCGGCTCGACGGGTCTGGACGTGTCCCGGATCTGTGTGGGATGCATGAGTTTCGGCCTCCCCGACCGAGGCACGCACGAATGGACCCTGGACGAGGAGGCGTCACGCCCGCTGATCCGGCAGGCGCTGGACGCGGGGATCAACTTCTTCGACACGGCGAACGTCTACTCCGACGGCACCAGCGAGGAGATCGTCGGCCGCGCGCTCGGCCAGTACGCGCGGCGGGAGGAGGTCGTCGTCGCGACCAAGGTCAACGGCGCCATGCACCAGGGCCCCAACGCCTGGGGCCTGTCCCGCAAGGCGATCATGACGGAGATCGACAACAGCCTGCGGCGCCTCGGCACCGACTACGTCGACCTCTACCAGATCCACCGCTTCGACCCCCACACCCCGGTCGAAGAGACGATGGAGGCCCTGCACGACGTGGTGAAGGCCGGCAAGGCCCGTTACCTCGGGGCGAGTTCGATGTACGCCTGGCAGTTCGCGAAGATGCAGCACACCGCCCGGCTGCACGGCTGGACCCGGTTCGTGTCCATGCAGAACCACTACAACCTCCTCTACCGCGAGGAGGAGCGCGAGATGCTCCCGCTGTGCGAGGACCAGAGCGTCGCCACGCTGCCCTGGAGCCCGCTCGCGCGCGGCCGCCTCACCCGGGACTGGGGCTCCGTGACCGCACGCACCGAGACCGACAACTTCGGCAGGACGCTCTACCAGGAGGGCGACCGGGAGATCGTCGACGCCGTCACCCGGATCGCCGGTGAGCGCGGGGTGCCGCGCGCTCAGGTCGCCCTGGCCTGGCTGCTGAGCCGGCCCACGGTCACCGCCCCCATCGTCGGCGCCACCAAGCCCCACCACCTCGCCGACGCCGTGGCCTCCCTCGACGTCACCCTGTCGGAGAAGGAGACCGAGGAACTGGAACGGCCCTACACCCCGCGCGCGATCAGCGGTCACTGAGCGGCCGCAGGCCTCACAGGCGGGAGTACTCCAGACGCACGGTCGTGGCGAGACGGGCCAGGGCCTCCTCGGCGCCCTCGCGGTCGGTCTTGTCGAGGAGCGCCAGCGCGTCCGCCGCGGCCAGGCGCACCCGCTGGGGTACCTCGTCGAGGGCGGCCATGCGGTAGGCGATGGTGCGGCGGGCCTCGCGCTCCTCGGCGCTGACGCCGCCCGGCCCGGTGCGGGGGAAGACGGCGGCCTCGTAGGCGGTCACGTGGATGAGCACGCCGTGCGCGATGCCCTCGGCGTAACCCCGCTGCCCGGCCTGCCGCTGGGCCATGGCGAAGTGCGCCATGGCCCGCCGCCGCACGATCAGCGAGCCCACCATGCCGACCAGACCGGCGCACACCGCCGCCCCCAGGGCGACGGGCCCGCCGCCGATCAGCGCGCCGATGAGGGCGCCGCCCGCCATCAGCAGACAGGTCAGCCCGGTGGTCAGCATCAGCAGGGCGCGCGCGGGAGTGAAGGAGGCCATGACGTGCAGTGTCTCAGCCTCGCCCGGGTGCCGGAGCGGTGGGCTGGTGGGGAGGGAGCGACCTGGCCCGTCCCGGACGGTCGGGCGGCGCCCTTGTCGGCGGGCCGCCCGCCCCCGAGGGGCGGGTCGATCGAGCCGGGAGCCGCACGCGGCGAGCACCGTTTCGAGTGACCCGCCCGCGGCCTGCGAACGGATATCGGGGACGGAGGGCCGACACCGCCCGCTGCCGTACTCGTCCTCCGGGGAAGCCCCCGTCGTGCCGTGCCCGAGGGGTTCCGGCCGGGGCAACTACCCACCCCGGTACGAAGATCAGGTGACTGCATAGGGTGGGGCCCGTGAGAAGCAGCGACACCGGTGCGGCAGTCGCGTGTCCGAACGCGACCGAGGGGGAGACCACCGTCCGATGAACCAGATCCTGTACGCCGGGGCCATCGGCCTGTTCCTGACGTTGATCGGCACACCGCTGCTGATCAAGCTGCTGGCCCGCAAGGGATACGGCCAGTTCATCCGCGACGACGGGCCGCGCGGCCACGCGGGCAAGCGCGGTACGCCCACCATGGGTGGCATCGCCTTCATCCTGGCCACCCTCGTCGCCTACCTCGCGACCAAGGTCATCACCGGTGAGAGCCCGACCTATCCCGGTTTCCTGGTGCTGTTCCTCATGGCGGGCATGGGCGTGGTCGGGTTCCTGGACGACTACATCAAGATCGTCAAGCGGCGGTCGCTGGGACTGCGGGCCGGGGCCAAGATGGCCGGCCAGCTGATCGTCGGCATCGTCTTCGCCCTGCTCGCCATCCGGTTCGCGGACGACCGGGGCCAGACACCGGCCTCCCTGAAGCTGTCGTTCGTCACCGACTTCGGCTGGACCATCGGTCCCGTGCTGTTCGTCGTCTGGGCCCTGTTCATGATCCTTGCCATGTCGAACGGGGTGAACCTCACCGACGGTCTGGACGGCCTCGCCACCGGCGCGTCGGTCATGGTCTTCGGCGGCTACACCTTCATCGGCCTGTGGCAGTTCCAGAACTCCTGCGCCAACGCCCTCGAACTCACCGACCCCGCCTCCTGCATAGAGGTGCGCGACCCGCTCGACCTCGCCGTGGTCGCGGCCGCGCTGATGGGTGCCTGCTTCGGGTTCCTCTGGTGGAACACCTCGCCGGCCAAGATCTTCATGGGCGACACCGGTTCGCTGGCGCTCGGCGGCGCGCTCGCGGGCCTGGCCATCTGCTCCCGCACCGAACTGCTCCTGGCCGTCCTCGGCGGGCTGTTCGTCCTCATCACCATGTCGGTGGTGATCCAGGTCGGGTCGTTCAAACTGACCGGCAAACGCGTCTTCCGGATGGCACCGCTCCAGCACCACTTCGAACTCAAGGGCTGGTCCGAGGTCCTGGTCGTGGTCCGCTTCTGGACCATCCAGGGCATCTGCGTGATCGCCGGCCTCGGCCTGTTCTACGCGGGGTGGGCCGCGAGCTGACCGCCGGCGCGCGACGCCCGACACGCGGTCCTCAGGCGGTGCCGGGCGTCAGCCGGAACACCACGCCGCGGCGCAGCGGGCCCTCCGGCATCGAGAGGTCGTCGAAGTCGTCGCTCGGGTCACGGGTCATGCCGAGGCGGCGCATCACGGCCTGGGAGCGGAGGTTGCCGGCGGTGGTCACCGCGAGAATCTCCGGGAGCCGGAGCTGCTCGAAGCCGAAGTCCAGGACCGCCCGCGCGGCCTCGGTGGCGTAGCCGTGGCCCCACGCCGTACGCGCGAGTCGCCAGCCGGCCTCCACTCCGCAGAACGGCATGTCCTCGTCCACCGGATCCAGCCCCGTGAAACCGATGAACCGCCCCGTGGACCGTACCTCCAGGGCCCACCACCCCCAGCCCCGCCGGCCGAGGTCGTCCTGGAAGCGGGCGGCGGACGCTTCGCTCTGCTCCCTCGTGAGGACACCCGGAAAGTACGCGCGCACCTCCGGGTCGGCGTTCATGGCCGCCCAGGGGGCCAGGTCGGACTCCCGCCAGTCGCGCAGGAGGAGGCGTCGGGTTCGCAGGTCGGGCATCGGGTGACGGTAGCGCGATCACGGGGCGGGGGCGATCGCGTTTCCGGGCCACGATCGCCGTCCGCCTCCGGCGAACACCGCGCGGGCCTCGATGGACACACGGGTGTTCACAGCCCCCCGCTCGCCCCCAGGTCGACGCGTACCGCCCGTAGATGGTCGGTCAGGGGGCCGAGGCCCACGTCCTGGCGGCGTTCGTCGACGGACTCGGGGTGGCGGATGGGGTACGGGAAGAGGGTGCCGGGGTCGATGCGGGTGCCGTAGAACTGGGGCTGGTTCAGGGCGACGGCGCAGTGGTCGGCGATGTACGCGTGGTGCACCGCGGGGCAGCGGCCGTCCGCGACCGCCTCGGCGATCAGGTCGCGGCACGTGAGCTGGAAGCCCAGGTCGGGGGAGTGCAGCAGGAGCATGAGGGCCGCCGTCGAGGCGGGTTCGCCGACCGACTCGGCGGTGGGCCACCCGTGCCGGGCGACGATCGCGCGCAGGGCCTCGCCGTTGCCGGTGTGGCACGCGGCGATGCGGTCCCGGGCCCGAGCGGTGGGCGCGGACCGGGCCTCCCGGGCCAGCCGCCGTTCGTCCTCGGCCCGGCGGATCAGCTCGGCGGCGAGCACCCGCCCAAGGGGCGGACCGGTGCCGGGCGCGGGTCGCGACGTGGGTTCCATGGCCGGGGCGCCCTTCACGCCGGCTCCCGCACGGCGAGCGAGAACCACACCCTCTTGCCCGCGTCCCCCGGCTCCGGCGGCTCGGTGCCCCAGTCGTCGGCCAGCGCGGACACGATGGACAGCCCCCGCCCGGACTCGGCGGACGCGGGCACGGTGCGAGGCCGGGGCGGCACGGGAGAGGGGTCGGCGAGGGTGACGCGCAGTTCGCGCCCGGAGCACTCGAGGACCACGGCGATGGTGTCGGCGGGATCGGCGCTCGCGTGCCGGACCGCGTTGGCGAAGAGTTCGTCGGTGGCGAGGACCGCGTCGTCGAGGATCGCGGACAGCTCCCAGCGGGCCAGCTGCGCCGCCACCGTGCGCCGTACTCCGGCGGCGCGCGAGGGGTGCGCGGGTACCGTCATCCGGACGAGGCGGGACCTCTCCAGGGAGATCAAGGCAGCCTCACCGCGCCCGGCGGTCGACCCACCCCGCCCGACGGGGCGTCATGGACGCTCCACCCGGGGTCGTGTGCTGCCACGGCAGGGATCCGTCGGCGGGACGTGCCGACACTGACCGCCGTCATCGAGTTCCTCCACATCCTCGAAGGTGGTTTCCGGGGGTGCTGTTTCTGGGGGTGCTGTTGTCGAAGACAACAGCACCCGGCACACAAAACGCCAGGTGGTGGAGGGGTTGTGCAGTTGCGGGCGGGTAGTGGCGCCCGCTGGATAGGTTCCCCACCATGGTGAACGTCGACGAGGGCCCGTCCCCGCGGGAGCGCTGCGTCCCCGCCGGGTGGCCCGGTATGCGGGGCAAGCGGGTGGTGGTCACCGGGGGCACCCGGGGCCTGGGCGAGGGCGTCGTACGCCTGCTGCTCGCCGAGGGCGCCCACGTGGCGACCTGTGCGCGCCGGACGGCCGGACTGACGGCGCTGGGTGACTCCCTGGCCGGGGAGGAGCGGGCCCGGCTGTTCACCGAGGCGCTCGACGTCACCGAGCCCGGACGCCTGGAGGACTTCGTCACGACTGCGGCGAAGGGTTTCGGCGTGCCAGGGGGCACCGCGAGGCCGGACGGCGGGGGCGGCTCCGACGGCATGGACGGTGCCGACGACTTCGACGGCATGGACAGGGCCCACGGCATCGACGGCCTCGTGGCCTGTGTCGGCGGTTCCCGGGGCGGCACGTTCGAGCAGGCGAGCGGCGCCGACTGGGTGGCCACCTGGGAACTGAACGTCGGACACGCCGCACGTCTCGTCCGCGCCGCGCTGCCGCACCTGCGCGCCGCCGGCGGCGGCTCGGTCGTGCTGATCGGCTCCGTCTCGGGCTGGAAGCCCGGGCCGCCCGCCCAGTACGGGGTGGCGAAGAGCGCCCTGATCCATCTGGCGGCCTCCCTGGCCCGGGAGTTGGGCCCGGACCGCATCCGCGTCAACGTCGTCTCGCCCGGTTCCATGCTGATCCCGGGCCGCCGCTGGGACCGGATGCGCCGGGAGGAGCCACGGGCGTACGAGGCGTTCGTCGACAGGGAGCTGCCGACCGGTGCGCCCGTCACCCCGCACGAGGTGGCACGCACGGTGGTGTTCCTGCTCTCCGACTGGGCGACGGGTGTCTCCGGCGCCCACCTGCCGGTGGACCGGGCCCAGAACGCGCCCTCGCCGGAGGGCTACTGAGGCGGGTGTCCGTGACGCGCCCACTCAGGCGGCCGCCCCCAGCACCACCCGCGACCGGCGTTCGAAGTCCTGGACGAGCGGCTCGTGGCGGCGGGACGCCAGGCGGCCCCGGAAGTCGCGGAGCGCCTGGATGGATCGCTCGCTGTGCACACCGCTGAGCGCTTCGAGCGCGTCCGTGGCCGTGGCGACGGCCTCGTCGAGACGGTTCTGCTGGAGATGGGCCGTGGCGAGCACGGAACGGCTGATGGCCTGGCGTCGGCGACGGTCGGCGTGGGCGCGCACCGACGCGCTCGCCGTGTGCTCGGCCTGCGCGGCCAGACCCAGGTCGCGGAAGCAGAGCGCGGACTCGGCCTGGAGGTAGTGGTGATCGAGGAAGCGCACCCAGGGCGACTCCTCGGCGGCACCCCGGCTCGCGTCGAGCTGCTTCTCGGCGGCCCGCAGCGCCTCGGCGGTCTCACGGGGCCGGCCCAGTGCCGCGTGGCCGCGCGCGGACATGGCGTGCAGCCGCATCAGGCCCAGCGGGCTGCCGGAGTCCTTGGCGGTGGCGACTCCGGCCCGGGCCAGGGCCACACCCTCGTCGGGGCGGCCCAGACTGGTCGCCAGATGGGACAGCCCCGCCAGGATCTGCCCGCCCAGCACATGGTCGCGGCCCTCCGCGCAGAGCCTGAGCCCCTGGGTCATGTATCGCTGGGCCAGGCCGTACTCCCCGGCGTCGTAGGAGCTCCAGCCCGCCATGGCGGCCAGCCGGGCGGCGGCCGCGAACAGCTCCCGGCGGTGGTGCGGGGTCACACCGCGCTGCTGGAGCAGGGGGATCACCTCGGTGGTCAGGTACTGCACGATGCTCGTGCGGATCCCGCCGCCCCCGTAGTGGTTGTCCATCTCGTCGAACATGCGGAGCATCGCGTGGACCTGCTCCACCGGCCCGCCACCCGACACCGGCGCGAGCCGGGGCGCGTCACGGCTCTCGACCAGCCAGAGCAGCCAGGCCCGCTGGGGGTTCGTCAGGGCACCCGGCACGAACGGCACCGCGCCGAGCAGGCTGCGCCGCGCGATGTCGGTGGTGCCCAGCTCGGCCAGGGTGTGCAGGGTCTCCGCCACGTTCTCGACGTACATCAGCGCCCGTCCCGTCACCGGTCGTCCGCGGTCCAGCGGAAAACCGAGGTCGGCCGGAGTGAGCGCGCGGCCCAGCCGTTCGCCGAGCACCGCGGCGATCAACTCCGGTGTGTTCCCCCGTGGTTGCTGGCCCTGGAGCCAGCGGGTGACGGAGGCCTTGTCGTAGTTGGTCTCCGCGCCCTGACAGCGGCCCAGTTCATTGACCCGCAGGGCGAGGGACGCGTACGAGCAGCCCGCCTCCTTCAGGGCTGTCGCCAGCGGCTTGTTGGGCCCGCCGGTCCCCTTGACCGGGCTCCTTGGTAATCCGTTCGTCACGGCGGCCATCCAGGTGTCGCATCGTGTCGGCGCACGGCTTGACCCCTGCCCGCCGTGGCGCCAACTCCTGGGCGGGCCGGAGGAGTTCGAGGGACGCTGCGCAGCGTGTGCGGCAGGTCACTCGATCACTATGGTGGCCGAACGACTCAGCCCGCAACCTGCGTTCTGATAATTTCAAAATGAACCGCGCCGACCTGTCCGTGTCAACGGATCGCGTGGCACACTGCACGCTGTGAATCCCGCCCCGGGAGGTTGCACGTGAGTGAGACCCGCTCAGGAGGGAGTGCTCCTGCGGCGCCCACGGTCCTGCGCATGGTCCTCGGTAAACGGCTCCGCCAGCTGCGGGAGCGGGCCGGAGTCTCCTTCGACGACGCGGCCCGCGCCATCGAGGTCACCGCCCTGACGGTCCGCCGTATGGAGAAGGCCGAGGTCGGCCTCCGCATCCCCTACGTGAAGGAGTTGCTGCGCACCTACGGGGTCTCCGGCACGGAGATCGAGGACTTCCTCTCCCTCGCCCGCGAGGCCAACCAGCCCGGCTGGTGGCACAAGTTCCGCGACGTGCTGCCCGAGTGGTTCAGCGCGTACGTGAGCCTGGAGAGCGAAGCCGCCGTCATCCGCCTCTACGAACCCCAGTACGTCCCCGGCCTGTTGCAGACCCACGACTACGCGGCCGCCCTCATCCGGGTCGGCTTCCCCAACGCGAGCCCCGAGGGGGTCGAACGGCACGTCGCCCTGCGCCTCAGGCGCCAGGACCTGCTGGTCAAACCCGAGGCGCCGGCCGTCTGGGCCATCCTCGACGAGACCGTGCTGCGCCGTCCGGTGGGCGGCCCGCAGGTGATGCGGGAGCAGATCGACCGGCTCGTCGAGGCCACGGAACGGCCCAAGATCAGGATTCAGATCATGCGGTTCGCGGCCGGGCCGCACCCCGGCGCGTACGGCCCTTTCCACTACTTCCGGTTCGGCTTCTCCGAACTCCCCGACATCGTCTACACCGAGGGTCTCGCGGGCGCCCAGTACGTCGACCAGCCCGTGGACGTCGTGACCTATCTGGAGGTCCTCGACCGGATGTCCGTGCAGGCGGAACCGGTGGCTCGGACCAGGGACATCCTGGCGGCACTACGCAAGGAGTTGTGACACATGGCAAGGACACCCGACGGCCCTGTCCACAGCGGTATGCCCGCGCCCGAACTCGGCGCGGAGGGCTGGCGCAAGCCCTGGAGCGGTACGAACGGCGGTTCCTGTGTGGAGGTCAAGCGGCTGCCCGACGGCCGGGTCGCGTTCCGGCAGTCCACCGATCCGGAGGGGCCGGCCCTCGTCTACTCGCGGGAGGAGATGGTGGCGTTCCTGGAGGGCGCGAAGGCGGGGGAGGCCGACTTCCTCATCGCCTGAGGGGGGCTCGGGTGCGGCCGCGTGGGGCTTCTCACGCGTTCCCCGAGCCCCTGGAAGCCGGGGCTCCGCCCCGCGTTCCCACTACGCCCGCACAACCGGACAACCCGCACGCGCACTCCCGGCACCTCCCGGCCCCGCCCAGACTGGGGGCACCTCCGGGCCGTGCACGGGCCCGGGAGGACGACGACCGCCGCGCACCACCCGAAGGGAGCGGCATGCGCACGCCGCCACGTGCCCCGGGCCGCTCCCGAGGGGTGGGGACGACCCCGCCGTCCCTTCCCGCGCTGACCCCGTACCGCACCCTGATCGTCGAGGGGCACGAAGGACGCGGCCGGGCCCGGCTCGTCGCCGAGCTGGCGCGCCTCGGGTTCGAGGTCCGGCGGCTGCCCTCTGCCCTGCACCACCTGGACCCCGCCCTGCCCTGCCGTGAACTCCTCGCCGGCCCCGGACGGCTGGCCGTCGACGGCAACCTGATCGCGGAACTCGTCCACGGCCCGCTGCGCCGGGGCCGCTCCCGGGTCACCTGGATGCAGGTCCTGGACCTCGCCGACGCCGTGGCCGAGCGCGACGGGGCCATGCTCCACCTGACCACGCCCGAGGTCTCGGAGGCGGCCACCGCGTACGCCCGGGTGTTCCGCACTCTCGCCCAGCACGTACCGGTGGTGACCCTCGATGTCGGCGAGCCCGGCGGCCCGTCCGGGCACTGGCCGCTCGCTCGCACCAACTCTGGCGTGAAGCAGTGCAGTTGACGATAGGTTGGCGACGACCACGCGATGTGAGGCAGGAGAGTCCCATGGCAGAAGGCCACCCCACTCCCGACCAGGAAGCGCTGTCGAAGATCGACACCACGGTGCCCCACTCGGCCCGTATCTGGAACTACTGGATGGGCGGCAAGGACAACTACGAGGTCGACCGTGAGGCGGGCGACGCCTACCGGGAGATCGCCCCGAACATCGAGACGATGGCCCGCGCCTCCCGCGTCTACCTCATCCGCACGGTCACCTTCGTGGCCCGCGAGCGCGGCATCCGCCAGTTCCTGGACATCGGCACCGGCCTTCCGACGTACGACAACACCCATCAGGTCGCCCAGAAGGTCGCCCCCGAGTCACGCATCGTCTACGTCGACAACGACCCGCTCGTACTGCGGCACGCTCAGGCACTGCTCACCAGCACCCCCGAAGGGGTCACCGACTACGTCGACGCGGACCTGCACGACCCGGACACCATCCTGGAGGCCGCCGGGAAGATCCTCGACTTCGACAAGCCGGTGGCGCTGATGCTGATGGGCATCCTCGGCCACATCCAGGACTACGAGGAGGCCAAGGAGATCGTCCGCCGCCTCCAGGCCGCCCTGCCGTCCGGCAGCTACTTCGTCCACTACGACAGCACGGACACCGACGCCGAACTCAAGCGCGCGCAGGAGGGCTACGACGACACCGGCGCCGTCCCCTACGTCCTGCGCAGCCCCCGGCAGCTGCACGCCTACTACGAGGGCCTGGAACTGCTGGAACCCGGCATCGTCTCCTGCCCGCTGTGGCGCCCGGAACCGGGCACCACCCCGCAGCCGACGGACGTGTACGGGGGAGTGGCCTACAAGGCGTAGCACCGCGGGCCCAGGCGCGGAGGACTCGGGCGCTGCGTCCCCCGGGAGCCCGGTCCGGGGCCCGCGGGGGAGCCGGCCAGGACGGCCGTGTACTCGCGGGCACTTCGGGTAGGCCCCCCGCATGACCGGACCCGCCGACATCGACCGGCAGGTTCTCGACGCCGTGGAGAACCTGGTACCGCTCTGGTTCTCGGCAGTGGAGGAGGTCACCCCGCGACTGTCCCCGAGACAGATCCTGGCGCTCCGCGCGGTGCGCGGGCGCCCCGAGCTGAACCTGACCGGGCTCGCGGAGCGGCTCGGCGTCGGGCTGCCCACGGCCAGCCGGCTCTGCGACCGCCTCGAAGCGGCCGACCTGCTCCAGCGCTGCGTCGGGCTCGACGACCGGCGCGAGGTGCACCTGGTGGTGACCGAACTCGGGCGGCGGTTCCTCGCGGAGATCTCCGAGCGCCTGTCGGCGCGGCTCACAGACGCCCTGGCGGCGCTGCCGCCGGCGGAACGCGTCCGGGTGGAGCAGGTGCTGCGCGCCCTGGGGGGAAGCGTCAGTTGAGCTGTGCCGTGACCCGCCCGGCGGCACTGTGCACATGGCAGAGCAGCAGGCAGACGTCGTCCTCGTGCTCCTCGTCCAGCAAGGGGGCGAGCAGCTGGTCGGCCGACTCCTGGAGGTTCTCGTCCAGCGTCGTGGACGGCAGCCCGCCGAGCGTCGCCGCGAGCTGTTCGATGCCCGGGTCGATGCCCAGGGCACGCCGTTCCACCAGCCCGTCGGTGTAGAGCGCCAGCGTCGAGCCGGGCGGCAGCGGCACGGTGTGGTCGGCGATCTCCTGGTGCAGGGGGATGCCGAGCATCGCGCCCGGCTTGGCGTCCAGGATCCGCACAGTCCCGTCGGGCGAGCGCAGCACCGGCGGCGGATGGCCGGCCGCGGCCCAGGTGAGCGTGGGTTCGTGCGGGTGGAACCGGGCGATGACGGCCGTGGCGTACAGGTCGGGCTGGAGATGGTGCAGGAACAGATGGAGATGGGTGAGCAGCTGCCCGGGGCTCTTGCCGTCGACCGCGTACGCGCGCAGCGCCGTCCGCAGCTGGCTCATCATCACCGCCGCGTGCAGACCGTGTCCGGTGACGTCACCGATCACGGTGATCAGGCTGCCGTCGGGCTGCCGGAAGGCGTCGTACCAGTCACCGCCGATGTTCAGGCCCCGGGTGGCCGGCAGATAGCGCGCGGCCAGCCGCAGCCCCGGCGTGGTGGGCAGTTCGGTGAGCAGAGCCCGTTGCAGGGTCTCGGCGATGTCGCGGTTGTGCTCGAAGCGCCGGGCGTTCTCCAGCGCGACCCCCGCCCGCCGGGCCAGCTCGATCAGCATGAAGGCGTCGTCGGCGTCCCACCGCTCGTCGTCGGGCGGCGACAGCGTCAGCACGCCCAGGGGCGCGCCCCGGGTCATCAGGGGCACGCACAGCAGTGGCCGGGTGGGGTCGATCGCCGAGGGCGGCTGGTCGTCGACACCGGGCAGCTCGCCGGGATGGTCGGCGGCGTACTGGGGGCGGCCGCGGCGCGCCGCGACGACGGCGGCGGCCGGACGCGGACCGCCACCGGCCGTCTCGCCCTCCCCGTCGAACAGCCACACGTCGGCGCTGCGGGCGTACCGGGGCACCAGCAGGGACGGCAGCAGCCGCACGATCGCGTCGGGGTTGAGGGACGCGGTCAGGGCGGCGCTGGCGTCGGCGAGGAGGGTGAGCCGGCCGCGTGCGTTCTCTGCCTCCCTGCGGGCCTTCTGCTCGGCGTCGAACAGCTTGCGCTGCGCCCGCCCGGCCGCGTCCAGCTCGGCGTGCAGGGCGAGGACGCCCTGGTTGGTCTGGTGCAGTTCCTCGCGGTGGAAGGCGACCAGCGCCTCCTTCTCGTCGAGCTTCTCCAGCAGCAGCGCCGCGTCCTCGTCCGCTCCGAACAGCGCCTCCGCAAGAGTGGTCGGGTCACCGGCCACGTACTCGCTGTCCGGCGGTCGCACCTCCTCCGTGCAGGCGACCGTCAGCCGCCACGGCTGCCGGTACTCGCCCGGTCTCCGGTTGGCCGACGTCACCTCGACCAGGAACCGGCAGCCGGCCGGCCGCGCCGTGACGGCCCGCGCAGTCAGCAGCCACGCGCCGCCCTTGGTCAGACACTGGCGCAGCTGCGCCGAGAGCGCGGACACCAGCCGCGCCCGGTCGGTCGGCGACACACCGTGGGCGGTGGCCAGCCGCGCGGTGGCGATACGCGCCCGGGCGGCGTCGGTCACGGAACGGACGGTCCAGGTACGGGTCATGGGAGGTGATCCGGCAGGGAGGGGCTCAGTACGGCGACGGTGGTGTCGTCGCGGACCGGCCGGGCGGGGCTGCTCGCGTCGCGCACGATCACGGCGGCGATCACAGCGGGGTCGAGTGACGGGCTGTGGGCGGCGGGACCCGGGCTCCAGCGGCTGGGCAGACCGTCGCTGTGCAGGACGAGCAGACGGTCGTCCCCCCAGGCCACCTCGTGCTGCGGAAGATGGGCGGCCCGGTGGGCGCCGACTATGCCGGGCCGGGACAGCAGCGGCTGCCACTCCGCTCCGGTGCGCAGCCGGGCCCCGATGTTGCCGATCCCTGCGAAGAGCAACCGACCGGCGGAGAGGTCGAGTTGGGCGACGGCGACGGCCGCGCCCCGGGTGTCGCGCAGCGCGCCCTCCAGCCGCCGCAGCAGCTGTGCGGGAGGCAGCTCGGGCGCGCGGTACAGCTGCTGCACGGCCGCCGAGGACGCCTTGGCCGCCGCCAGGCCGTGGCCCAGCCCGTCGGCCAGCATCAGCGTGGTCAGGTCGCCGGATCGGACCCAGGCCCAGGCGTCGCCGGAGAACTCCGCGCCGGCGAAGGGGACGTTGACACCGCCGGCCCGCACGGCCGGGGCGGGGGAGGCCCGCTTCGCCCGGCGACCCGTCCGGGCGCCGAGCCGGGCCAGGGCGATCGTGCCCCGGCCGACCGTGCTGTGCAGGTCGAAGTCGTCGGCGACCCGGCGGCAGGTGCCGAGGCCCGCGCCGAGCGACGACGTCGTCGAGAAACCGTCGCGCAGCGCGCCCGCGATGTCGCGCACCCCCGGTCCGTGGTCGATCGCCACGATCTGCACCATGGGGGCCGCGCCGTCGGCCCGGTCCGGGTCGGGGCGGGAGACGACGTCCAGCAGTATCAGCCCGCCCCCGGCGTGCTTGAGCAGATTGGTCGCCAGCTCGGTGGCCACCAGGGCGCAGCCGGCGGCGCGGCCCTCGTCCAGCCCGGCCCGTGCCGCGGCCGCCTCGGCGGCCACCCGGGCGTCGCGCACCCGGGTCGAGTCGTGCACCGGGACTTCCCAGACGCGTGGCATCACCGCTCCTCGCGCGGGCGCGGCGCACCCGCGAGCCAGGACGTCACCGTCACCGTGGTGCCCGACCCGGGCCGGCTGTCGATCGCGAAGTCGTGGACGAGCCGCCGGGCGCCGCCCAGTCCCATCCCCAGCCCCTCGCCGGAGGTGTAGCCGTCGAGGAGGGCCTGGTCGAGGTCGGCGATGCCGGGCCCCTCGTCCTTGAACGTCAGCCGCAGCCCTCGTGTGCCGCCCTTGTCCACGGGAGCGCACTCCATCTGGCCCCCGCCGCCGTGGACCAGGGTGTTGCGGGCCAGCTCGCTGGCCGCGGTGACCAGTTTGGTCTGGTCGACCAGACCGAAGCCGAGCTGGGCGGCCGCCTGCCGCACATGCTGACGTACCCACACCAGATCGAGATCCGAGTGGATCGGCAGGCAGGCGGAGATGCCGCCGGCGGTCTGCATCACGGACTCTCCTGGCGGGCTTGGACGCGGCGGGGGAAGGTCGGGTCCGGTTCGCCGAGGAGGCGCAGGGCGTCCTCGGTGGTGAGCGCGGTGCGCAGCCCCGGCAGGGTCAGGCCGAGCTCCACCAGGGTGATCGCCACGGCCGGACGCATGCCGGCCACGACCGTCCCGGCGGCCAGCAGACTCGTCTGGGCGGCGATGTCGCCGAGCACCCGGCCGAGGAAGGAGTCGACCATCTCCACACCGGAGAGGTCGATCACCACACCCGTGGCACCGCTGCGCGCGACCGTGTCGCTGATGTCCTGCTGGAGCTGCTCCGCCGCGCCGTCGTGCAGATCGCCCTGGAGCGACACCAGGAGCACCTGGCCGAGTTTGAGTACGGGGACGGGCGCCCCGTACGAGGACGGGCCGCCGTGCGCGGCGAACAGATCGCCACTCACCCGTGCCCCGAACCGGCGCGGTCGCGGGCGACGATGTCCGTGCCCAGCTGCCGGAGCGCGTAGGCGAGGGCGTCCGCGAGGCTCGTGCGGGTCAGCACCGAGCTGAGGTCGATGCCCAGGTGGACGATGGTCTGCGCGATCGGCGGCCGAATGCCGGAGACGATGCACTCGGCTCCCATCAGCCGGGCGGCCGCGACGGTCTTCATCAGGTGCTGGGCCACCAGCGAGTCCACGGTCGGCACCCCGGTGATGTCCAGGATGGCGAACCGGGCGTGCTGCTCGACGATGGAGTCGAGGAGCCGCTCCATAACGACCTGGCTGCGCGCGCTGTCCAGCGTGCCGATCAGGGGGACGGCGACGATGCCCTCCCAGAGCTTGATGACCGGCGTGGCGACCTCCATCAGCTGCAGCCGCTGCCGGTGGATGAGCTCCTCGCCCTCGCTGAGCGCGGTCTCCAGCACCACCAGGCGCAGGGTGCCCATGAGCACGGTCAGGGTGGTGGTGCACTCCCGCAGATGCGCGGCCGGCGCGTTGGCGAACTCGGCCAGCAGCAGATCGGTCGCGGGTGGCCGCAGCGCGTCCACCTCGGCGGAGATCTGGGTGACCGTGGAGCCGGCCCGCGCCCGGGCGGCGGCCGTCCGCGCCAGCTGTTCACGGACGACCTGGAAGCCGCCGGCGTCCGCGTCCTCCACGCTGTCCGCGGCGGCCACGGCGGCGAGCGCGTCCACGACGGCCCTGCCCGCCTCCACCGCCTCGTCCCGGGAGTGGGTGAAGACGGTGCGGAACAGCGCGGCGTCGGCCCAGCGCTGGGCGATCTGTTCCTGGCGGTCGCGCAGGAACCGCGCCACCTCCTGCGTCGGTGTCAACTGATGGTCTGCCGTGTCCTGTTCCGGCACGGGTCTCTCCTCACGTGCTGTAGTGCCTCCCCGCTCCGGGGAACGACTGCCGGGCTGGTTCATCGGTCGGGCCGGCCGGCACCCCCTCGGCCGAACCAGTCGAGACAGACCACGAGCGCGTCGTCGTCCGCCACGGGTGTGCCGCGGTGTCCGGAGAGTTCCCTGAGCACCGCGCCGGGGACGTCGGCGGCGGGCAGCAGCCGGGTGGCGTTGATCGCCCGGGTCAGCGCCCGGTCCCCGTACGCCTCCCCGCCGGGTGTGGCGACGGAGTAGACCCCGTCGCTGACGAAGACCAGCCGGTCGCCCGGTTCGAGCCGCAACTCCTGTGCGGTGTACTCGGTCTCCTCGAACATGCCCAGCGGCAGCTGTGCCTCCAGAGCGACGGCGGTGACGCTCCGGTCGCGCAGCAGCAGCATCCGGGGCGAGCCCGCGTCGACGATCTCCAGGTGTCCGGTGGCCAGGTCCAGGTCCAGCAGGAGCACCGACAGGTGCTGGGCACCGCCGTACTGGGCGTGCACCGCCTGGTCGGCGAGGGCCGCCTGGTCGGCGATGGAGACGCCGGCCCGGCGGGCGTTGCGCAGCGCGTTGATCCCCAGCTGGGTCAGCAGGGAGGCCTCGATGCCCTCGCCCATGCCGTTGGTGATGTACAGCATCAGGTGGTCGGCGTCGGCGGACCAGTCGAAGTTGTCGCCGAAGATGGCGTAGGCGGGCTCCAGCTGGCCGCCGAGCGCGTACTCGGGCCGGGTGGAGGAAAGGCCCGGCAGCAGCTGCCACTGCATCTCGGCGGCCAGGGTCAGCCTGCTGGAGCGGCGCGCCCGGAGGTACACGTCGGTGTCCCGTTCCGCGACGACCAGTTCATGGCCCAGCACCTGGGCGAGCTCGGTCAGTTCGGCGAGACCCTCCTCGGTGTTCGCGGCGGACGGCAGCGTCAGCCGCAGCACGCCCAGCCGGTCACCGCGCACGGTGACCGGCAGATGCACCCGCACCCGGTCGTCGCCGCGCTTCTCCACGTGCGGCTCCTGCGCCCCGAACGCGCGGCCGGCCGGGCCGTCGTGCATGGGCAGGGGATCCGCCGGGTCCGGGCGGGCGGACGCGGGTCGGAGCGCGGTGAGCGAGTAGTCGGCCAGGTAGAGCTCGACGTCCCGCGCCGACCAGCCCTCGCCCAGTACGTCGCGGAGAGCGTCCACCAGGTGGTGCGGAGCAGCGGAGCGAAGTGCTCGTTCGGCTGCCACGAATCTGTTCACGATGTCGGATACGCCATTCTTTCCACAGCTGACAGTGTTCGAGATGCCTGGAAGAGTGGGTGCGTGACTTCCTCCTCCCATCCGCGGCCGGACGAGGTGGCGCGTGTGACCTCCGAGGCGGCAGAGCTGCTGGAGGTCGTGTGGGGACGCGCCTCGACGGCACCCGTGTCCGCCTCGCAGCTCCGCGTGCTGTTCATCCTGGAGCACAACGACGGGATCAACCTGCGGATGCTCGCCGACGCCCTCGGCTCGACGCCGCCCTCCACCAGCCGGCTGTGCGACCGGCTGGAGGCGGTGGGCTTCGTCGAGCGGCACGCCAGTACGGCCAGCAGGCGCGAGCTGTGTCTGCGGCTGAGCCGGCGCGGGCGGTCGTACCTCGTGGACCTGCGCGCCCGGCGCGAACACGCCCTGCGGTCCGTGCTGGAGCAGATGCCGGCCGCGAAACGGACCGCGCTGGTGGAGGGGTTGGAGGCGTTCTGCGCCGCCGCGGCGGCACAGATCCATGAGGGCGACGCCACCGACGCGCGGAGCGCCTGACCGCCGCCGGCCCGTTCCCGGTTCGACAGCCTCATCCCAACCCTTCCCACTCTCGGCCCCCGGCTCACTCTGTTGCCTTCCGGCCATAGTTGTCAAACGACAACCATTGGCCATGGGTGTGTGCCACCACGCCGACGGGCAGCGGGCTCATTCCTGAGCCGGCGGCTCGTCCGGATGCGGGGCGACCTGCCCGGAGTCCACGGCGGCCAGCGCCTCGTCCACGCTGTCCACCGTGGACACGGTGAGACTGACACCGGTGAGATCGAGTATGCGTCGCACGGCCGGAGCCGGGGCGATCACATACATCCCGCCCGGGATCCGGCGCACCTCTTGATACGTGCGCAGAATGATGTTCATGCCGGACGAGTCCATGAAGGGAACGGCCGACACGTCCAGCAGGAAGTGCCGTCGACCGTGCCGCAGTTGGTTCGCCAGATGATGCTGCAGCTCGGTCGCCGTGTCGATGTCCAGTTCCCCTTCGATCGTGAGCAGCACGGCGTCGTCCCGGGGCAGGTCGACCTTGATCGACAGGGGGTTGTGGGCAACGGACACGAGAGCCTCCAAGGCGTTGACCGATCGGGACGGTTGCCCCGATTCACGGATTCGACGCATCGCCCGGCGATGCGCCCGTGCGCATACCCTCGAATCGTGCGGGCACACGGGCCCCGATCAGGCGACTCCGGGTTCCAGCAGCCCCGCGCGCAGCCGCTTGATGATGCGGCTGATCAGCCGGGACACATGCATCTGCGACACCCCGAGCTGCTCGGCGATCTGTGACTGGGTCTGCTCCTCCACGAACCGCAGATGCAGGATCCGCCGCTCACGGTCGTCGAGTTCGGCGATCAGCGGAGCCAGCGAGTGGAAGTCCTCGACGAGCTGCAGGGAGTGGTCCTCCTCGCCGATGAGGTCACCCAGCACGGTGTCACTGTCCTCGCCGCCGTCGGCGGTGAGCGCCGCGTCGAGCGAGGAGGTGTTGTAGCCGTTGGACGCCTTGCGCGCCTCGATGACCTCCTCCTCGGACAGCGACATCAGCTCCGACAGCTCACGCGTGGTCGGCATCCGGCCCAGCCGGGACTGCAACTCGTCCGTCGCGCGGGCCAGCTCCACCCGCGCCTCCTGCAACCGCCGCGGCACATGCACGGCCCAGCTGGTGTCCCGGAAGAATCGCTTGATCTCGCCGACGATGTACGGCACGGCGAAGGTGGTGAACTCCACCTCCCGGGACAGCTCGAACCGGTCGATGGCCTTGATCAGCCCGATGGTCCCGACCTGGACGATGTCCTCCAGGGAGTCCTCACGCCCGCGGAAGCGCGAGGCCGCGTACCGCACGAGCGAGAGGTTCATCTCGATGAGCGTGTTGCGTACGTATTGATAGGTGTGCGTGCCCTCGTCCAACATGGCCAGCCGGTCGAAGAACTGCCGGGACATCTCCCGCGCGTCCTTGGGCCTCACCTGCGACGGGTCCTCGATCAGGGGCAGGTCCACCCCGTCCGTCATGACCCTCCCCCGTGCCGTGGCCGTAGTGCGTGCCGTCACGGCTGCCATGCTGTCCACCCCTCTCGCCCGAAGCCTTGTTGCCATCCCACGCTTGCCCCGCGAAGCGCATCTCAGTCCCCCTGATTCGGTAAAGGGGCAGTGGCGCTCCCCACTCTGGCCAGAAGTCGCCGCCGACCCGAGTGACACCCATCGACGGCTCTGGCGATCCGTCACCAAGAACGCGCGGACCGTTGTTTGCCTCCCGGGTCGTGGGGCAATCGGAGTTCCACGCCTCCGTACGGGAGGCACGCCGGCGGAAGCGGTGTTCCGCGCACGGGCCTCGGCCGCCCGCCACCGTTCCCCGCCGCGAAGTCCCTGAAAGCGTCGTTCAGGAGCGATTTCCCATGCTGGTCAATGTGTCCGCAAACGGATCAGGTACATCCATTCGTCCCGGTACCCCCGACAGGAGGACGCACGACGACGCCCCCGACACCGCCAACGACTTCGCCCGGCTCGCGGCGATGGACGAGGGGCCCGAACGCGACCAGGTCCGCGACGAACTCGTCCGGGTCTGGCTTCCCATGGCCCACCGCATCGCCGGCCGCTTCCGCAACCGCGGCGAGTCGCTGGAGGACCTGCGCCAGGTCGCCGCGATGGGCCTGGTCAAGGCGGTGGACCGCTACGAGCCCGACCGGGGGGCGTTCGAGAGCTACGCCGTGCCCACCATCACCGGGGAGATCAAGAGGCACTTCCGCGACCGGATGTGGACGCTGCGCGTCCCCCGGCGGGTGCAGGACCTCCGCAACAAGGTGCGCGTGGCGCGGCGCGAACTCAGCCAGACCTCCGGCGGTGCTGCCGAGCCCTCCGTCGCCGACATCGCCGCGCTCGCCGGGCTCACCGAGGAAGAGGTCCACGCCGGGATGGAGGCGCTCGACAGCTTCAGCGCGCTCTCCCTGGACGCCGAGATGGCCTCCGGCGACGACGGCTACAGCCTCGCCGACACCCTCGGCGCCCCCGACACGGCGTACGACACCGTCGTGGACCGCGAGTCGGTCAAGGAAGGGCTGCGCCGGCTGCCCGAACGCGAGCGGGCCATCCTCTACATGCGCTTCTTCGAGGACATGACCCAGAACCGCATCGCCGACCGTCTCGGCATCTCCCAGATGCACGTCTCCCGCCTCATCAGCCGCAGCTGCGCGCGCGTCCGTGAAGAGGCCCTCGGTCGCACCACGCCCACCGTCTGACAACCCCCAGGAGCGACACAGATGCTGATGCCCCATCCCGCGACCCTGCGTCGGCTCGTCGAGGAGTACGAGTCGGTCCTCGCCCACGAGGGCGAGCGTGGCGATCCGCAGAGCGCTCGCCGCGCGCAGGACCTGGCGTACACGTTGTGCGTGTCCACGGGCACCCGCGACGTCCGCCGGGCTCTGGACGCGGCGCGCGCGCAGCTCGCCGCCGCGCAGGCGACCGCGACCGTGGAGCTGTGCGGGAACGGGACGACACTCCCGGGAGATCTCGGCAGCCATGGTCCGGGTGGGAGCGGGTATGCGGCGCTTCATGAACAGTGATGGACCCAATTGCCCCGAGTCGTCGACCCCGTACCTGCCATGACATCGATGGGACGCCGCCCGCTCGTGCACCACGACCCCGCCCCCGCGGAAGCGACAGGCCGCGACGCCCGGTCGCCGCGGCCGCCGGTCGCGATCACCACCGCCGCGGCGGCCCGCCGTCACGTGCGGGCGTTCGTGGGGGAGCGGTGGCGTTCCCCGACGGGACCACCGACCGAGCAGTCGATGATCGACCTCATTCTGGTCGTCTCCGAACTGGTCACCAACGCGGTCCGGCACGGCGGCGGTATCGCCGGGTTCGACGTCGCCCTCACCCCTGAGGGCGTGCGGCTCAGCGTCCGCGACTACAGCGCCGCCGTGCCCGTGGGTCTCCACGGGCCCGGCGCGCTGCCCCGCGCCCACGAGGGCAACGGCTATGGCTGGCCGCTGATCAACCGCCTCTCCAGCAGGGTCGACGTCGAGCGCTGCGCGGCCGGCGGCAAGACCATCAGCGTGCTGGTGCCGCTGACCTGAGGCCTCACCGGGCTTTCACCGGGTGCCGTCGGCGGGGCCGGCCCCGGGGCCTTCACCAGGGCAGGAAGACGTGGACGTCCTTGCCGTGGTCGTGCACCACCACGCTCACCTCGTCGCACAGCGTCTGGATCAGATACCAGCCGATGCCGCCGCCGCCCTTGCTGGGGCTGAAGGGGCGGGGCGCGGGCGACGTCGTGCTCGTGTCCCCCAGCGTCACATGCACCCCGTCGAGGGTGCGCCGCATCGTCAGCTCGAACCGCCCCGGGGCGTACTGCACCGCGTTGGCGGCCAGTTCCGTGACCACCAGCAGGATGTCGTCCCAGTGCTCGACAGCGGCCGGCGGCGACGTGCGCGAGAGGACGCCCAGGAACCCCTCCGCGGCCGCACGCGCCCCCGTCACGTCGCCGAGTTCTCCGTCGAAGGCGGCGTGGCTGTCGTAAATCTCCTCGGCAGGCAGTTTGTCGTCCCTACGTGGTTCTGTTGACATCTCGTCGTCCCCGGCTCGGCTGCTTGAGGCGGACGCGATGGCGCGTTCCCCTCCGACGCTCGTGTTTCCCGTGCGGAGAGCTGCTACGCGTGCGAAAGCGTAGGGATGTGTGGGGCCTTGGGGAAGACCGTGGCCTTCCGGAGCCCCCGGCCCGCGTCGGCGCTCTACCGGTCACCCGCCTCACCGTCCTCGGCCGGTGTCCGGAAGACCAGCAGGGCGACGTCGTCGTCGTTGTCGACGGGACGCGCGCGCTCCAGCAGCAGGTCGCAGAAGACGTGCAGGGGCCGGTGGACGAGGGCCGCCGCGTGCTGGCGCAGGCGGGCCAGGCCCCGGTCGAGCATGTGTCCGGGGGACTCGATCAGACCGTCCGTGTACAGCACCAGCGTGGACTTCGGCGGCAGCGGGGTGAGGGTGTCGGTGCGAGCCCGGGACAGTCCCGTACCGAGCAGGTGGTCGTGCTCCTCGTCCAGGAACCGGGACCTGCCGTCGTGGGTGATCAGCAGCGGCGGCGGGTGCCCCGCGTTGGTCCACCGCAGGGCCCACGCGTCGTCGTCCCGCTCGACCCGGCCGAAGATCAGCGTCGCCATGGACGCCTCGGTCACGTTCACCACGGCCTGGTCCAGCCGCTCCACGATCGCGCTCGGCGGCTCCTCCATCGCCCACGCGTAGGCCCGGAGCATGTTGCGGACCTGGGCCATCCCGGCCGCCGCGTCGATGTTGTGTCCGACGACGTCCCCGATCGCCACCGCCGTGGCCCCGTCGGCCAGCGTGAACGCGTCGTACCAGTCGCCGCCGACCTGTGAGGACTTCGACGCCGACTCGTAGCGGGCGGCCATCCGCAGCCCCGGCACCTCCGGCATCTGGGGCAGCAGATGGCGCTGCATGGTCTCCGCGATGTGCCGCTGCCGCTGGTACAGGCGCGCGTTCTCCAGCGCCAGCCCGGCCCGGCGGGCGATGTCGTCCAGCAGGGACAGCTCGGCGTCGGTGAAGGCCCCCGGCCGCTCGCTCAGACCGAGCGTGAGGGCGCCGAGCACGGCGCGCGGCCCCCGGATGGGCGCGATGGCCGCCGAGCGCAGCCCCGTCTCCTTGAACAGCCTCTGCTGGGCGACCGTGATCCCCGAGTCCGCCGGCCCCTGGTAGGTCTCCGGCCCGGCCAGGGTCGACGCCGCCCCGCGCAGCGCTCGGGACAGCGGCATGAGCGACTCCTCGTGCACGGGCGGGAGCGGTCCCTCCAGCTCCTCGTGCCGCACCACCACGCCGTCGCGGTGGGTCGCCACCGTGGTCCGCCAGACGTCGTCGCTCTCGGTGATCAGGTCCACGACGGCCCAGTCCGCCAGCCTCGGCACCACCAGCCGCACCAGGCGGGCGACCGCCTCCTCGGCGTCCAGGGTCGAGCTCAGCCGGGTCGTCGTCTCGGCGAGCAGAGCCAGCCGGTCCAGCTGCGACAGCGTCGGCGGCTCGCCGTCCGGGACGACGACGTCGCTCTCCGGGGCGCACTCGTGGAAGAGCACTACCGCGCCGGTCGCGGACCCGTCGAGCCGGCACGGGGTGACCAGCCACGTCACCGGCAGCAGCGTGCCGTCGCCGCGCAGGAACCACTCGCGGTCCCCGCCGACGGTGCGGCCACCGAGGAACGCGCGCATCATCGAGCACGCCGCCCGCGGCACGGTGTGCCCCAGCTGGTCCCGGTGCAGCAGCTCGTGGGCGTCCCGGCCGACGAGTCCGTCGGCCGGGCGGCGGAGCAACTCCTCGGCCCGGGAATTCACCGCGACGACGACGCCGTTGTCGTCCACCGCGTACATGCCGGCGTGCACGAGATCGGGCAGCCCGGCCGGTGAGCGCACCGCCGGGTCCGGCGGACGCCGTTCGGGGTGATCCGGGCTCCACGCGCTCATGTTCGGGCTCCTCCGGCTCCGCTCGCGGACGGCACGGTCGTAGACGTCGACGGACGGTTCGCCGTGTGTGCTGCACGCATTACCCCGTCCTGGACGACCTACGCGCACGAGGTCCTCGACCGCAGGTGGGAGCGGGCCGGCGCGCTCCGGGCACCGCCGGAACGGACGGGGCCGCCGGGGTCAGGCCTGGGTGTGCCGTACGCAGGCCGCGACGACCTCGCGCAGGCTGCCCGTCCGGGCCATCACCTCGCGCTGCACCCGGGCTCCGTTGCCGCGTCGCGTCAGCTCGGCGACGGCGTCCCGTGCCAGGTCGGTGTCCCCGTGGTCGGCGAGGGCGTCCGCGACGTGGTCGAGCAGCGAGCGGATCACCTCGACGGCGGGCCGGGGCCGCATCGTGACGGGATCCAGGAGGTTCTCGGAGATCCCGGAGCGGGCCGCCCGCCAGGTGGCCAGCCGCAGCAGCCCCGCGCTGTGCCCGAGCGGCTCCACACCGGCCCGCCACTCACGGGCCGCGGTCTCCACGAGCCCCCGGGCGAGGGCGGCGACGAGGACCGCGGTGTCGGGGTGCAGACAGACGTCCGCGACCCGGATCTCGACGGTCGGGTACCGCCGGGACAGCCGCGCGTCGAAGTAGATCATGCCCTCGTCGCGTACGACCCCCGTGGCGATCAGGTCCGTGACGCACTGGTGGTACCGCTCCGCCGAGCCGAAGACGTCCGTGGGCCCGGCCATCGGCCACATGTCCCAGACCTGGCTGCGATAGCTCGCGTAGCGACTGTCGTGGCCCTGCCAAAAGGGTGAGTTCGCGCTCAGGGCCCTCAGCACGGACAGCCACGGCCGCATCCGGTCCAGGACGGCCACGCCCTCGTCGTCGGACTCGACGGACACATGCACATGGCAGCCGCAGACCAGCTGCACCTGCGTGTCCAGGCCGAACTCGCGCGCCATCCAGCGGTACCGGCTGTTCACGGTGATCGTCGGACTCACCGGCAGCGGCGACGTCGCCAGCGCCACGACCGCGCTGCCGAGCCCCTCGGCATGACGGGCCGCGTCCTTGCGGCAGCGGACGATCTCCGCCCCCAGATCGGCCATCGACGACTGCGGGTGGGTCGCGAACTCCACCTGCTCGTCGTGCAGCTCCTTCTCGAACACGTCCTGGCCCGTGCCCTCCAGCGCGACCCGCGCGAGCACCGCCGCGGCCCGCGCCTGCGGCTCGCCGGTCTCCGGATCGACCAGCAGGAGTTCCTCTTCCACACCGACGGTACGCACGTCATCCGGCCCTTCTGCCCTAGGTGGTGAGAGCCGTGTGCCCTCGGACGCCGCCGGGACACCTCACCGGACGGCTCGCGGGCCGGGGCCGTGTACGCGGCAGCGGCCCGGGTACCCGTGCGGCGCTTCGGGAGCCGCGCCGAACGCGCGTGGGCCCCCTGTCCACGAAACGGAGGAGGAGAACGTGACCAGCACCGCCGAGACGGGCCGCGTGACCGGTACCGCCGACAAGGACTACAACCTGATCTGGTACGTGGAGGCCTGCCTGAGCAACGCGCTGCGCCTCGAGTCGTACATCCAGGACGCGGAGCGGGAGAAGGACACCGAGGTCGTCGAGCTGTTCCGCAAGGCACAGGCCGACAGTCGCAAGGGCGCCGACCTCGGCAAGGAACTCCTGCGGCGTCGTCTGAGCGACTGACGGTGCTCCCGGGCCGCGTGCGGTCCGGGAGAACATCGCACGCTCCGTTCCCGGCACAGCGCCATTGTGGGCACGCCCCGGGCCGTCACGCGAACCGGAGGAGAACGACAAAGGCCGAACCGGAGAACGACAAAGGCAAGGAGGTCCAGTCCTCCTTGCCTGTCTCAACGTATAGCGCACCCGGGGGCTTGCGGCAAGACCCTCCCGGTGCCGCAGAATCGCCGACCGAAGCGAGAAGCGACGGCACATCTGCGCACATGGGGGTTGAGATGATCGACGTCATCGTCGTCGGGGGCGGACCGACCGGGTTGATGCTGGCGAGCGAACTACGGCTGGCCGGCGTGGAGACGGTCGTGCTGGAGCGGCTGACCGCGCCGACCGGGGAGTCCCGGGGGCAGGGCCTGCACGCGCGCAGTGTCGAGGTGATGGACCAGCGCGGCCTGTTGGAGAGGTTCCTCGCGGTCAGTGAGAAGTTCCGGGTCGGCGGACTCTTCGGCGGCATCATGAAGCCTTGGCCGGAGAGCCTGGACACGGCACACGCGTACGGCGTCGCCACCCCGCAGCCGGTCACCGAGCGCATCCTTCAGGAACGCGCGCTGGAACTCGGCACCGACCTCCGGCGCGGCGGCGAACTGGTCGGCCTCGACCAGGACGAGGACGGGGTGACCGCGGAACTGGCCGACGGCACCCGGCTGCGCGCCCGCTACCTCGTCGGCTGCGACGGGGGCCGCAGCACGGTGCGCAGGCTGCTCGGCGTCGGCTTCCCCGGCGAGCCCGCCACGGTCGAGACACTGCTGGGCGAGGTGCGGGCGACCGAGGACCCGGCGACGATCACCGAGATCGTCGAGAAGGTGCGCAGGACCGAACTGCGGTTCGGCCTCGCTCCGCTGGAGAACGGCGCGTACCGCGTGCTGGTACCCGCCGACGGGGTGTCCGAGGACCGTACGACCCCGCCCACCCTGGACGAGTTCAAGCAGCGGCTGCGGGACTTCGCGGGCACCGACTTCGGCGTCCACTCACCGCGCTGGCTCTCCCGGTTCGGCGACGCCACCCGGCAGGCCGAGCGCTACCGGGTCGGCCGGGTGCTGCTGGCCGGTGACGCGGCGCACATCCATCCGCCCACCGGCGGCCAGGGACTCAACCTCGGTGTGCAGGACGCCTTCAACCTGGGCTGGAAGCTGGCCGCCGAGGTCAACGGCTGGGCGCCGGAAGGGCTGTTGGACACCTACCACGCCGAGCGACACCCGGTCGCCGCCCGCGTGCTGGTCAACACCCGCGCGCAGATCACCCTGCTGGGGTCCGCGCCGGGGCCGACCGCGCTGCGGGAACTGCTGTCGAAGCTGATGGACTTCGAGGAGGTCAACCGGTACGTGACCGGGATGATCACCGGGGTCGACGTGCGCTACGACCTCGGCGACGGTCACGAACTGCTCGGTCGCCGGATGCGGGACCTGCGGCTGAAGCGGGGACGGCTGTACGAGCTGATGCACGACGGCCGCGGTCTGCTGCTCGACACCGGCGGCACGCTCTCGGCGGAGGGCTGGGCGGACCGCGTCGACCACGTGGTCGACTCCGCCGAGGACCTGGACGCACCCGCGGTCCTCCTGCGACCCGACGGCCACGTGGCGTGGGCCGGCGAGGACCAGCGGGACCTGCTCGACGCGCTCGCCCGGTGGTTCGGAGCCGCGAACACGCGCTGAGGAGGCGGTCGGACGGGCGGAGCCCGGCGCACGGGGAAGCGCGAGTGGCGTCAACAGCCACCGTGGCCCGGGCGGTTGTGGGGGGCGGGCGATACCACGCAGGATGCTGCGATGACCCCGCCTCCCGCAGTCCGCCCGTACCGGCCCGAGGACCTCGACGCCGTCCACGACATCTGCGTCCGCACCGCCCACAACGGCGGCGACAGCCGGCCCGTCCACGCGGACCCCGACGTCTTCCCGGCGACCTTCGCCACCCCGTACACCCACCTGGAACCTGAGCTGGCCTTCGTCCTCGACGACGGCGACGGCCGAGCGGTCGGCTACATCCTCGGCACCGCGGACACCCCCGCCTTCGTCGCGGACTTCCGTGCGAAGTGGCTGCCCCTGGTGGCGGAGCGCTTCCCGGTACCCGCCGACCGGGCGGACACCCCCGACGCGGCGATCGTCCGGCTCCTGCACGACCCCGAGCGCATGATCCTGCCCGAACTCCTCCCGTACCCCGCCCACCTGCACATCGACATCCTTCCCGCCTGGCAGGGCCGGGGCCACGGCCGGGCCCTCATGCACACCTTCCTCCGAGCGCTGCGCGACCGAGGGGTCCCGGCCGTCCACCTCACCATGGTCACCGCCAACACACCGGCGCGCGCCTTCTACGACCGCCTGGGCTTCCACGAGATCGAGGTGCCGGACCCCGGCCCGGTGACCCATCTCGGCCGCACGACACACGACTGACGGGCCGTTCGAGCCGGCGCCGACCTCACAGGGCGACACGGCTACGGCTTCGCCCGCACCAGACCCGCGTCGTAAGCCATGATCACGGCCTGGACGCGGTCCCGGGCACCGATCTTGGCGAGGACGCGGCCGACGTGCTTCTTCACGGTGGACTCGGTGAGCACGAGACGTTCGGCGATCTCCGTGTTGGTCCACCCCTGGCCGATGGCGACGAGCACCTCGTGCTCGCGTTCGCTCAGGCTCCGCAGCCGGGGGTCGGGGGGCAGGGGCGTGCCGGTCGGGGCGAGGACCTGGTGGGCGTAGGCGTCCAGGAGCCGGCGGGTGAGGCTGGGGGCGACGACGGCGTCCCCGGTGGCGACCGCGTGGATGCCGGCGACGAGTTCCTCGGGGCGGGCGTCCTTGAGGAGGAAACCGCTGGCGCCGGCCCGCAGCCCGTCGTACGCGTACTCGTCGAGGTCGAAGGTGGTCACGATCAGGACGCGGGTGCGGCCACCGGCGGCGACGATCCGGCGGGTCGCCTCCAGGCCGTCCATACCGGGCATACGGATGTCCATGAGGACCACGTCGGGACGGAGCTCCGCGGCGAGGCGGACGGCCTCGGCGCCGTGCTCGGCCTCCCCGACCGGGGTGAGGCCGGGCGTGCCCTGCAGGAGCATGCGGAAACCGAGCCGCTGCAGGGGCTGGTCGTCGGCGATCAGCACGGTGGTCATGGCAGATGATCTCCCGCCGCCGACAGGGTGGGTGGCGCGGGGGGCACGTCCAGCAGGACGTCCACGATCCAGCCGTGGCCGGTCTCGTGCGGGCCGATGGTGACGGCACCGCCGTACAGGGCGGCCCGCTGCCGGATGCCGACCAGTCCGTGCCCCGGCTCCTCGGCCGCCCCCGCCCGCCCCCGCTCCGCGAGGCCGGGGCTCCCCGCCGGTGGGCCGGTGTCGACGACCCGGACGCGTACGGTGCCGGCCCCGGCGGTCACCCCGACCTCGGCCGAGGACCCCGTACCGGCGTGCTTCAGGGTGTTGGTCAGGGCCTCCTGCACGATCCGGTACACGGTGAGCTGCACGCCGCTGCCCAGCGCGTCGAGATCGCCCACGGTCCGGTAGGTCACGGGCAGCCCCGCCGCGCGGACCCGAGCCAGCAGGGGGTCCAGGTCGGCGATGCCCGGCTGCGGGCCGAGCAGCCGCTCGTCGTCCTGGTCCTCGCGCAGGACGTCCAGCACCCGGCGCAGTTCGCCCATGGCCTGGCGGCCGGTGTCGCCGAGGATGCGCAGGGCCTCGGCGGACCGCTCGCCCCGGCCGGCGGCGAGGACCGCGGCGCCGTCGGCGACGCCGACCATGACCGAGAGGTTGTGACCGAGGATGTCGTGCATCTCCCGGGCCACCCGGGACCGCTCGGCGGCGGCGGTGAGCCGGACGCGCTGGTCGCGTTCGATCTCCAGCCGGGCGGCGCGGTCCTCCAGCGTTGCCAGGTACATCCGGCGGATCCGGAGGGTGAGGCCGAGGGTGACGGCCGCCGTGGCCGTGCCCAGCAGGAAGAAGAGCCCGAGCAGCGGATGCTCGACCTGCCCCAGGAGCCAGACGGCGAGGGCCAGTTCACCGGCGGTCACGGCGACCGCCCAGCCCAGCGTCCGCAGAGAACCGTGCAGGGCCAGGCTGTACAGGGCGACGAGCATGCTGAGCCCGGCCTGCTGCCACACGTCCAGCGACCACTGGGCCAGTGAGACCGCCGCGATCACGAAGAACGTCACGCCCGGCGCCCGGCGCCGCCACCACAACGGCGCGACCAGCGCGGCCGCGAAGAGGAACGGGACGGCCGCCGGCAGGTCGGTGCGGTACTGCCGCTCCCCGAAGGGGCCGCCGTCACCGGCGTGGTCGAGAAGGAGGTCCGGCAGGCTGAGCAGCGCCACGACCAGCACCACCGCCGTGTCGAGCAGCCAGGGGTGCCGCCGGTCCAGCAGCTGCCGCCGGCGCTGACCGTGCAGCATCCGGCCCAGGACCGGGTGCCAGGCGGCGTCGAACGCCGGTGACTGCGGGAGCGCGGTCCCCGGGGCGGTCTCCGCCGCGGGTGTCGCGCGGTGCGGACTCATGGTCCTCATTGTCCTCGGTTCTCTGAGGGGTTCTCTGAGGCGGGCGTCCGCCCTCCCGGCGGCGCGGGTGCCGGTCCCCGGCAGGTCAGGCGTCCCGGCGGACCAGTCGGTGGGCGGCCCCGGCGAGGGCCAGCGCCACCCAGCCGGCGAAGACCGCGAGCCCCTGCCCCGGTGAGAGGGCATCGGCGGACCCGGTGAGCGCGTAGATCGCCGATCCCGCGTTGCTGGGGAGGTACGGGGTGATCGTGTCGTACCAGGAGTCCGGCAGCAGCGTGGCGAGCCCGGGAAGGATGAGCAGGATGCCGACCAGGGCCGCGATGGCTCCGGCGGAGGACCGCAGCAGCACCCCCAGGGCCACCCCGGCCACGGCGACCAGACCGAGGTAGACACCGGCTCCGGACAGGGCGCGCAACACGCCGTCGTCGCCCGGCGAGAGCGAGATCCTCTCGCCGTCCAGGCCGGGAACGCCCGACTGGAACGCGACCAGCGCGCCGACGGTGCCGAGGACGAGCGCGATCACCCCGATCACGGCGCCCTTCGCCCACAGCACCGGCAGCCGGCGCGGTACCGCGGCGAGCGTGGAGCGGATCATGCCGGTGCTGTACTCGCCCGCCGACAGCAGCACCCCGAGGACACCCACCGCCAGCGACGCGAAGGTCACCCCGGTCAGCGCCAGGGAGACCGCGTCGCCCGCTCCGGAGGGCTGCCCGGGGGGACCGTCGTCGACGACACCGGGACTGTAGGTGTAGGCGGCGATCGTCCCGAAGAGGATCAGCAGCACCAGGGCCACCCCGAGGGTGATCCAACTGGAGCGCAGCGACCAGAACTTGGCCCACTCCGAGCGCAGCACCCGGCGGCCGGTCACCTTGTGCACCCGCGTACGGGCCGGGACCACGGACAGATCGGTGGCGGTCATCAGGCGGCCTTTCGCGCGGGCTCGGCGGGAGCGCTCTGGTATTCGACGGCGTCGGCGGTGAGTTGCATGAAGGCCTCCTCCAAGGAGACGGCCTGCGGGGTGAGTTCGTACAGGGGCACCCCGTGCTGGGCGGCGATCGCCCCGATCTCCCGGGCGTCTAGGCCGCCGACGAGCAACTCCTCGCTGGTGGAGGAGCTGATCGTGACGTCCGGGCCGGCCAGCAGCGAGCGCAGCTTCAACGGCTCGGTGGTGGCGACCTTCACGCCTCCGCCGCCCGCGTCCCGCACGAAGTCGTCCACGGTGGTGTCCGCGAGCAGCCGCCCCCGCCCGATGATCACCAGATGGTCGGCGATCAGCGCGGTCTCGCTCATCAGGTGCGAGGAGAGCATCACGGCCCGCCCCTCGTCGGCGAGTCGGCGCAACAGGGTGCGCACCCACAGCACGCCCTCCGGGTCGAGGCCGTTGACCGGCTCGTCGAGCATCACCACCGCCGGATCGCTGAGCAGGGCGGCGGCGATCCCCAGCCGCTGCCCCATCCCGAGCGAGAAGGCCCCCACCCGCTTGCCCGCCACACTGGTCAGCCCGGCCAGCTCGATCACCTCGTCCACCCGGCCGCGCCCGATGCCATGGGTGTGGGCCAGCGCCATCAGATGGTTGACCGCGGTCCGGCCGGGGTGGACCGACTTGGCCTCCAGCAGCGAACCGATCTCGTGCAGCGGCGCCGCGTGCCGGGCGTAGGACCGTCCGTTGACGGTGACCGTGCCCCCGGTGGGGGAGTCCAGTCCGATGATCATGCGCATGGTCGTGGACTTGCCCGCGCCGTTGGGCCCCAGGAACCCGGTCACCTCACCGGCCTTGACAGTGAAGCTCAGACGGTCGACCACCGTCTTGTCCCCGTACCGCTTCGTCAGCTCACGCGCTTCGATCATGGCAGTGGGCCTTCCTGCTCGCCTCGGAAGGGGCCGCGATTCCGTCCGCGGCCTCTGCCTTTGAACCTACGAGCGAGGCCGACCGCGCCCCTGGGACCGCAGGGGACACTTCGGCTCTCCACTGGTACCGGGGTACCACCGGCACGTCATACCTCGTACGTACCGGGCCGACGACCGACGACCGACGACCGACGGCCGACGGCTGCGGGAGCGGTGCCTCAGGGGTGCCTCAGATGTGTTTCAGATGTGCCTCAGGCGTCGGAAGCGTCGCTGCCGCGCTCCTCGCGGGCTCGTCGGCGAGCGCCCAGCAGCACCCGCAGGGTGCCCGCCACCGGCGGGGACGCGGAGCCGCGCGACAGCCGGGCACCACGGGCGGACGCCGCGTCGGCGGTCAGCAGCTCGATCCTGACGACCGCGTCCAGGAGCACTCCACCGGGCCCTTCCCGGAGCGCGGGCAGTCCGGCGGCGGTGCGCAGACAGACGCGGGCCGCCTCGATCTGGTCCGCGACCAACTCCCGTACGCCCGCCGACTCCCGGCCCGCGACCAGATCCTCGACCGTGACCGAGAAGCGGGCCAGCGTCTCGGCCGGGATGCCCAGACGGCCCTCCGGCAGGTCCTCGGCCAGGTCGTTGACGAAGTCCAGCCGCTGGCTGCCCTCCATGAGCGTCCGGCACGCCGCCCGGAACCGCCCGTCGTCGGCCTCCGGGCCCAGCAGCGACGCGACCAGCATGAACGCGGGCAGCGAGTAGGCGTCCACGTAGGCCTGGTAGTCCGCCTCGGTGGCGAAGCCGGTGAACTCCAAGTCGGTGGTGGCGGTGGACAGATACTCCTCGACCGTCCCCCGCAGCCGCGGATACTCGGCCGTGGTGTGCAGCAAGGCACGGATCAGCGGATCGTCGCTCGTCCCAGTGTCCAGCGCCTTGCGCACCTCCTGCTCCCACGACGCCCACGCCGCGACCCGCCGGGGCTTCGGGCCGGTGTCCAGCAGGTCGTCGCCGTGGTGCATCACGGCCGTCGCCGCCACGGCGTGGGGCAACATCCGCCGTGGCAGCAGCAGTCGAGCCGCGAGATACGACGTGCGCCGGGCACGCGCCACCAGGTCCCGCTGTTGGCCGTAGTCCTTGCGCACCCCCGGCTCTCGGATGCCCGCCGCGTCCAGACTCCGCTTCCACACACTCATGCGTTGATCGTAGAGAAGGACATCGATGTCGCGACGGCTCCCCGGGGTGCCTGTGCGCTGTGCGCCGCGTGCTGGCGTTACTTCTGCTTCCAGGCCCAGTGCAGCCGGTCCAGGCCGCTCTGGTTGTTGACCTTCAGGCTGAGGCGGGTGCCGGTGCCCTGGAGGGTGGTGAGGGAGTAGGTGTCACCGTTGCGCAGACCGGGCCAGTAGACCGAACCGAGGCCCAGCTCCCGGATGATGTCGGTCGCGGCCTGGATGTAGGCGACCTCGTTGGAGCCGTTGACCGGGCCGTTGTAGTCCAGGCCGGTGGTCATGGAGGCGCCGAACTCGTCGAGGACGGTGCGCGAGGCGCAGGTGCCGATGCGCTCCTTGAAGTCCGCCTTCCACTGGTCGACGCTGGTCCAGTCGGTGTGCCAGAAGCCGTAGTTGTGCAGGGCGATCCGGGTGCCGTTCAGCCTGCTGTCGGCGCAGATCGGCTTGACGTCCTCGCTGTACTTGAAGCCCCCGATGAGGACCCGGTCGCGGGGGACGGCGCGGTGCGTGGCCAGCCAGCGCGCGGCGACGTCTCGCCACTCCTCGGAGGTGTAGCCGAACGGCTCGTTCATCGGCTCGAAGTACACCTTGCCGTCGCGGCCGTACGCGGAGGTGATCCGCGCCCACATGCGGTCCCAGGCGGCCTGGTCGTCGATCTTGCCGTCCTTGGCGTTGTCGGCCTCCCAGTAGCCCAGGATGACCTTGAAGCCCTTGGCGGTGGCGGCGTCGATCGCGGCCCGGTACGACTTCCAGAAGGGGCCGTTCACGGAGGTGGGGTTGACCGGCAGGCGGACCGTGTTGGCGCCGAGCTTGGCGAAGCCCCCGATGATCGCCCGGGACTTGGCGTACGTGGTGCCGTAGTCGTCGCCGGTGGACAGGCCCGAGGGGACGACCGCGTCGTCGGCGTAGTTGTCGCGCGGGTCGGCCCAGTTGACGCCGCGGAAGTCACTGACCGGCGGCGGTGAGGCGTGGCGGGAGGAGGCGGACGCGGGGGAGGCGAGGACTCCGCCGAATGCCGTGATGCCGGCCAGCGATGCCGCGAGGCAGGCTGTCCCGCGATGGTTCTTTCGTGGCACCAGATCCCTTTCTGGACAGTTGCGTCCGCGAAACCCGGCCGTGCGGGTCGGCGGCTCTGTGGCTCCCGCAACGTAGAAGAGATCTCGAACAGAGGTCAACACATCTGCACACCAAATTTCATCAAGAAACACAGAATCACTGGCCACCGAAGGCCAGTTGCGACCCGGTGAGCCGGACCCGGATACCGTCCTCCTCCACGCGTACGTCGCGCAGCCGCACGTGCCCGCGCTCCGGCTCCGGCAGTTCGAAGGAGAGGGACAGCCGGTCGGCGAGCGCGGGCCGGGTGAGCCGGGACAGGGCGTCGAGGAGGTCGGGATCGAGGCCGAGACGCCGCAGTACGTCGGGGTTGTCCAGGGCCAGGTCGATGAGGTTCAGGTTCTGGGCCTGACGGGCGAAACGCGGGGACCCGGTCAGTTCGGTGAGCTTGCCCTCGTCGGCGAGGGCGGCGCGGGCCGTGGCGTCCGACATCCCCAGCCGCCGTACGATCGCCGGCACCGACAGCAGCACCTTCGCCCTTCGGGTCTCCCGCGCGAGGTCGGCGGAGGCCTTCGGGGTCAGGTGCAGACCGTCCGAGGCCCGTGTGCCGGGACGGAACGTGGCCAGGTCCCCGATGTCCAGGCGCATGCCGCCGATCTCCGTGGCGATGCCCCGCTCGCCCTGCCGCTGGATCGTGGCCTCGGCCCGCAGCCGCAGATCACGCCCGGCGACCGGCAGGGTGCCCCGCGCCCGGACCCGGTCGCGGCCCTCGCCGGTGAACGTCACCTGGGACGCGCCGAGTTCGCGGTTGAGATCGGCGAAGGACAGCAGCACGTCGCCGTCGAGCCGCGGGACCTGGGCGCCGCGCACGGAGGCGAAGCCCTCGGCGTCCAGCCGCACGTCATGGGCCGTCGCCGACACCTTCGCCAACGACACCCGGTCGGCGGCGACGTCCGGCACGGTCAGCCGTACCGACTCCAGCCGCTTGCCGACGAGTTGGGTGAGAAAGGGGAAGCCGCCGATCTCCACCTCGGGAGCCGCGGCCAGGTCCAGCCGGTCCTCCAGGGCGTCCGCGGCCCGGTGCTCCGCGTACAGCAGCGCCCACCGGTCCGCGAGGCCGGCGAACGCGGCGAGGACCACCAGTCCCACGACACCCTTCACCGCGAGCGGCAGCCCGGCGAACCGTCCCCGGCGCCGCCGTCCGCCCCGCCGGTGCACGGGCGGGGACCACGGCGGCTCCTGCTCCTCCTCGTCACCGCGTCCGGTGGTGTCCTCGTCGAAGAACTCCTCCAGGGAGGTCACTTCCAGGGGGCCGTCGTCGAGGGAGCCGAGTTCCTCGTAGGGGTCGCGCGGCGCGTCGGAGCGGTCGTCGGAGAACTGATGCGGATCTGTGCGGTGGGGGGAGCGCATCGCCTCATCCGAACATGTCCACCACCCCCGCCCGCAACCTGAACCCCGCGTATGCGATGTAGTTCACGATCGCGACGACGGGTCGTGGTGACGGTTCCCCCGGGGGCACGAACGGGTGCTGACCGACTGTCACCGAAGGTGCCCGTTCCCGTACAGTCCGTGCTGCGAGCAGTCGAGCAGGGGGAAGACACATGGACACCGAAGCCGGGCCCGGCTCCCTTCCGCACGTGCCCGGAGGGGCACCGCCCGTCCCCGAGGCCGAACCGGAGCTGGTGGCCCGGTGGCGGTCGGACGGCGGAGAGCTGATCGACCTGCTGACGCAGGTGCGGCAACGCCTCGGCGGGGTCGCGGCGTTCCGCATGGGGCCGACGCCCACCGTCCTCGTCACCGACCCGCAGGCGGTCCGGCACGTTCTCGTCCTGCGGCCGGAGCGCTACGTCAAACGCTCGCACCGCGCCCGGCTGCTGATCGGCGACGGCCTCCTGGCCGCCGACGGCGCGGCGTGGAAACGGCAACGCCGTTTGCTGCAGTCCCAGTTCACCGGCCCCGGGATGCGCCGCTACGAACAGCGCATCACCGCCGCCGCCCGTACCACCGCCGCCCGCTGGGACGCCTGCGCCCGTACGGGGCAGACCTTCGACCTCGGCCAGGAGATGCGCCGGTTCGCCCTGGACACCATCTGGCGCTCCCTCACCGGCCACCCCCTCGACGACGACACCCGCGAACTGGCGGCCGTGGAAGCCGTGGGGGCCGCGCTGCCGGCCCTGCCCGCCGACGCCGACAAGGCCCGGGAGGCGGTCGCCGCCGACCTCGCACGCATCGACGCGGTCGCCCGGCACGCCATCGACGCCGCCCGCGACGGCGAGGCGGGCCCTCACGGTCCGGGGCTGCTGCATGTGCTGACCGATGCGTCCACCGAGCACCCCGAGTACACCGACCAGCTGATCCGCGACGAGTTCGTCACCCTGCTGGCGGCCGGACACGAAACCACGGCCACCACGCTGACCTGGCTGTACCTGCTCCTCGACCGGCACCCCGAAGCCCGCGAACAGGCACTCGCCGTCGGCGACGAGGACTCGCCGGAGCGCCGACAGGCCGTCCAGGCCCTGATCCACGAGACGCTCCGCTTCTACCCGTCGGCCTGGATCCTGGCCCGCCACGCCGCCGAGGACGACGTCCTCGGCGGTCACACCGTCGAAGCGGGCTCCGACCTCCTCATCTGCCCCTACCTCACCCATCGCGATCCCGCCCTGTGGCCGGACCCCGAGCGCTTCGACCCGCGGCGCTTCACCTCCCCGGGCGGCCGCCCCACCCATCCGGGCGCGTACTTCCCCTTCGGCATCGGGCCGCGCGCCTGCCTCGGTCTCCAGTTCGCGCTGCGCGAGTCGACCGTCCTCCTCGAACACCTGCTGCCGGCCCACCTCCCGGTCTTCCACTCCGAGCCCCCGAAGGCCGTCCACGGCATCACCGTCCGCCCCGACGGCCCCACTCCCGTCAGCCTGAAACCGCCGCGGGACTGAGGAGGCGCTCGCCGGCCCGGCTGGTCCCGCCGGTGTGAGGCGCCGCGTACCTCGGCAGGGGCCTGATGCGCGAATTCGGCACGGACTCGCCCTCGGCCTCGGCCCGTGTCGCGGGTCGACGGCGTAGCCTGCGGCGGGCCGACGCCTGACGAGGAGCCGCTCGTGACCACCCCTGAAGCGACGAGACCCCACCCGCGCAACTCGGGCCTGCGGGTGGACCTCAACCCGGCCGCCGCCGTCGCGCGCAACGCCCGCGACCAGGGCGCGTCCGTCGTCATCCGCTACCCGGGCGGCGACCTCACCTACGCCGAACTCGACGACAGGTCCGCCCGCCTGGCCACGGTCCTGGCCCACGGCGGCGTCCGCGACGGGGACCGGGTCGCCCATCTCGGTCTCAACAGCAGTTCGTTCCTGGTCACCCTGCTGGCCGCCCACCGGCTGGGCGCCGTCTTCGTCCCGGTCAACTTCCGCTTGGCGGTGGCCGAGTTGGAGGCCGTCCTCGTCCGCAGCGGTGCCACCGCCCTCGTCTGCGAGGAGGGGCACCGGGACAGCGTCGACGAGATCCGCGACCGGACCGCCCTCGCTCGGTTCCTCCTGGTGGACGACGACCCCGAGGCACCGACCGGGGGCGCGGCGGGCTGGGAGTCCTGGGCGGGCCTCCTCGCCGACGCCCCGCCCGCGACCTCCGTGGCCGCGAAGTCCGCCGACGACCCGGCGATCCTGATGTTCACCTCCGGCACCACCGGCACGCCCAAGGGCGTCCTGCTCACCCACGGAAACGTCTGGTGGAACGGCGTGAACGTCGACCTCCGACTCGACACCCGCCGCGGCGACGTCACCTACGCCGCCGCCCCGCTCTTCCACATCGGCACCCTGAACAGCTTCGTGATCCGGACCCTGGTGCGCGGGGGCACGGTGGTCGTCAGTCGCGGGTTCGACCCGCGGACGTGCTTCGACGACCTGGTCACCCACCGGGTCAACTCCATGTTCGCCGTTCCCCAGATGTTCGCCGCCCTCGCGAGAGAACCCGGTCTGTTCGACCGGGACCTCGGTCATCTGCGGTCGATCGTGGTCGCGGGCGCCCCGGTACCGCCCTCGCTCATCGAGCTCTACGCCCGGCACGGCGTACTGCTCCAGCAGGCCTGGGGCCTGACCGAGACCGCCCCGTTCGCCACGCACCTGCCGGTGGAGCGCACCCGGGAGAAGATCGGCTCGGCGGGCATCCCCATGCCGTTCACCGAGGTCCGGGTCGTCGACGTGGCCAGCAACACCCCCCTGGGGCCGGGCGAACCGGGGGAGATCGTCGTACGCGGCCCCAACGTCACCCCCGGCTACTGGAACGACCCCGAGGCCACCCGCGCCGCCTTCGACGAGGAGGGCTGGTTCCACTCGGGCGACGTCGGCCACCTGGACGAGGACGGCTGCCTGTACATCGTCGACCGGCTCAAGGACATGATCATCAGCGGCGGCGAGAACATCTACCCGGCCGAGGTCGAGCGGGTCCTGGCGGCCATGCCGGGGGTCGTGGACGTCGCCGTGGTCGGCGTCCCCGACGAAGAGTGGGGCGAGAGCGTGCAGGCCGTCGTGAGCGTGGACGGCACGGCGGAGATCACCCTGGAGGCCGTCCACACCTACGCGGCGGACCGGCTGGCCCGGTACAAGCTGCCCGAGCGCCTGACCGTCGTGCCGTCCGTCCCGAGGAACGCCTCCGGGAAGCTGGACAAGGCCGGCGTCCGGCGCCTGGTCGAAGGCGCGGACTGAGGACGCACCCGGTCCCGGAGGCCGGGAACCGGGAGCGGGAGGCCGGCACCGTGCGCACGGTGGGCCGCGCGCACGGTGCCGGTCGGGCGGCTCCCGCCGTCCTCCTGGTCACCCGTCAGAAGTCGTCCGGTGTCCTGACGCGCTCACGGATCCAGACGCCCGCGGGCTTGAGGGAGGACGTGCCGGTCCACGGACCGTTGCCGGCGCAGGTGCCCTGCTTGAAGACGGCGCCGCTGCGCTGGTCGTCGGAGTAGTTCCAGTTGACCCAGCTGATCTTCTTGGCCGCGAGGAGATCGAGGTAGCGCTGCGACATGGCGAAGTCGTTCGCGCCCTCGCCCGCATAGTTCTGGGTGCCGAACTCGGTGACGAAGACGGGGATGCGGTCGGCCGCGCGGGAGAGGGTCCGCAGGTACTCGTCCCGGTGCGAGTACGCGTAGAAGTGGAAGGTGTACATGATGTTGGTGGCGTTCACCGGGTTGCCGACCACCTCGGACTCGTCCGCGCCCTCCGACACACCGAGCGAGGACCAGGCACGGGTGCCGACCAGGATCGGGGTGTCCGGGTCCTTGGCCCTGATGACGGGGATGAGCTGCTCGGCGTAGCTCTTGATGCGGGACCAGCTCACGCCGCTGGGCTCATTGGCTATCTCGTACAGCAGGTTGTTCTTGTCGCGGTGGCGCTGTGCGATCTCGGCGAAGAAGGTCTTGGCACGGGCGAGGTTGTGATGGGGGTCGCCCGGGTCGAGCATGTGCCAGTCGACGATGACATACATGCCACGGGCCGTGGCCTGCTCGACGGCCGAGTGGACCAGGTCGGTGAAGCGGCGTGGATCGGTCTCGTACCCGTCCTCCTGGATGTACATGGAGACGCGCAGGACGTCCGCGTTCCAGTCGGTGGCGAGGGCGTTGAGCGAGCCGTTGGTGACGCACTGGCTGTACCACTGCAGCCCGTGGGTGCTCATCCCGCGGAGCTGGATCGTTTTTCCTCGCTGGTTGCAGAGCTTGGTGCCGCAGACCCTGAGCTGCCCGTTGGCGGCGACGGGGGTGGCCGCGGCCGCGTTCGGGGCCGTCGGGGCCGTGCGGGTGCCGGGGGCGGTGGGGGCGGACTGCGCGGTCGCGGGGGTGAGGACGAGGCCGAGGAGCAGCAGCGCGGCGACGAGCAGAACGGATCGTGCCGGTCTCATGGGGGACTCCTGCCAACTGGTAGGAAACTTTCCTAACAGAAAAGGGATTAGCAGTTGGTCCGGACCTTTGCAAGGGATGGTGCGGAACCGCCCCGGAGCGACTTCCGGGGCGGGCGAGGTACGTCAGGGTGGTGTGCGGCTAGTCGGAGGGGGCGTCGAGGCCGTTCACCAGGCCGCGCAGGACGGGCCCGTACTCCGGGTGGGCCAGCGCGAAGGCCATCTGGGCGACCAGGTAGTCGGCCGGGTTGCCGGTGTCGTACCAGCGGCCCTTGATGACCTGCCCGTACACCGCGCGCGTCGCGGCGTAGGCGTTGATGGCGTCGGTCAGGTAGACCTCGCCCGTCCGGTGCTCGTACCAGCGGCGGGTCTGCTCGCGCAGTTCGTCGATGATGCCGGGGGTGACGACATAGCCGCCGATGGCCGCGAACGCCGAGGGCGCGGCGGCGGGTTGGGGCTTCTCCACCAGGCCGGTGATGCGCAGCTGGCCGTCGCCGAGGTCCTCCTTGACGATGGGCACGCCGTAGCGCTGGGACTCGGTGGGGTCCATCGGCAGGAGGGCCAGCACCGGGCAGCCGGTCTGCTCGTAGGCGCGGATGAGTTGCTGGGCGCGCGGGACCTCGGCCACGAAGACGTCGTCGGGCCAGAGCACGAGCACGGGTTCGTCGCCGAAGGCGCGGGCGGCGTTCAGCACCGGCGTGCCGTTGCCGTACGGGCCGTACTGGTCGAGATAGGTGATGTGGCCCTGGCGGGCCAGCTCGGCGACCTCCTCGACCGCGTCGGCGTATGCCGTCTTGCCGTCCTCGCGGAGCTGCTCGACGAGGGCGGGGTTGGGCCGGAAGTGGTCCTGGATGAGGCTCTTGCCGCCGGAGACCACGATGGTGATGTCGGTGATGCCGGAGTCCACCAGCTCACGCACGGTGTGCTCGATGACCGGCTTGTCGCCGACCGGCAGCATCTCCTTCGGAATCGCCTTGGTGAGGGGCAGCAGACGGGAACCGAGGCCGGCGGCGGGGATGACAGCCCTGCGAATCGTCGGGGACATCATGTCTCTCCTGGTCGAGCGGCACTGCGCACCCGTCGGTACGACGGCGCCTGGGCGCCACGCGGTCGCGCGGCCTCGCAGGAAGCCTACCCAGGCGCTTCCCGGCGCCCGCGCCCCGTCCCCGATCGAACGGCGCACCTCCGGCGTATCGCCGCGGTGATCGCTAAATCGATTGCCGCCGGCTCTTCCGGCCCGGTAGGAAGCTCGCATGCTGAGAGGTGCCAAGGTCGGGCTCAGGGCCCGGCACGAGGACGACATTCCGATACTGCGGACCGAGCTCTACAACGACGTGATCTACGCCTCCCGGACCGATACCGCGCCGTGGCGGCCGATCGCCCCCGGCAAGGACGAGCGGCTCATGGCGGACGACGAGGAGCAGACGCGTGTCCAGTTCTCGGTGGTCGAGGCGGAGGGCGGGACCCTGGTCGGCTCCACGGCGCTCTGGGGCATCGACACCCACAACCGGACCGCGCACATCGGGATGGGGCTGCTGCCGGCCTCCCGGGGCAAGGGCTACGGCACGGACGCGGTCGCGGTGCTGTGCCACTACGCGTTTGTCGTGCGCGGTCTGCACCGGCTGCAGATCGAGACGCTGTCCGACAACGTCGCGATGCTGCGCGCCGCCGAGCGCAACGGCTTCCTCCGTGAGGGAGTGCTGCGCTCCTCCGCCTGGGTGATGGGCGAGTTCCTGGACGAGGTCGTGCTGGGGCTCCTTGCCCAGGACTGGAAGCCGGACACCACGGCATGAGCGCTGCCGAGGGGGTACGGCGGCGGGGCGGAGGGTCCCCGCGTCTCACCCCTCGCCGCCCGGCCGGGGTCGCCCCGGGCCGGTGCGTCGGTGGCCGGCCGACGGCTCGATGGTGACGAGGACGGGACCGGGGTCCGGTCGGGCGGCCCGCCCCTCGCCCGTCGTGTTGTGCAGCAGGGCGCGGGCCACCGCGTGCGCCTTGGTGACGGCGCGCTCGGACACCGGTCCCGCGTGCCGCCGCCGCACCACCGCCGACCACAGCTCCAGCCAGCGGTCGAAGTGCTCGGCGCGCAGCGGGCTCTCGGCGTGCAGGGCGCGGTGCGCCCGGAGGGCGTTGCGCCGGTAGACGCCCGGGGACAGCGGGGCGCTCTCCCAGAAGTCGGCCATCACGGGCAGATGGGCGGCCATGTCGACACGCGCCACCTCCGTGAAGAACCGGCCGATCAGGGGATCGCCGAGGACGTCGTCGTAGAACGCGCCGACCAGTCGCTCCACGTCCTGGCGGTCGCGGATGTCGGGAAGGTGCCGCGTTCCGTTCACTTGCCGAGCCAGAGGTCGGGGCCGAACACCTCGTAGTGAACGGCGGCGGGACGCAGCCCCTTGGCCAGCAACTCGCCCCGCACCGCGCGCATGAAGGGCAGCGGCCCACAGAGGTAGGCGGTGGTGTCCGGGGCCGGGGTGAGGTGGTCGAGCGACGCGCGTCCGGTGAAGACGTTGACGCCCGAGGAGCGGTGGGCGTCCTGCTCGTACCACAGGTGCAGGTCGGCCCCGGTCAGGCGGCTGACGAGGTCCGCCTGCTCGTCACGGTGCACATGGTCGAGCGGTGAGCGGTCGGCGTGCACGACGGTGACGGGGCGCGTGGAGGAGGTGAGGGCGAGATGGTCGAGCATCGACAGCATCGGGGTGATGCCGATGCCGGCGGAGGCGAGGAGGAGAGGCGTGTCGCCCTCCGGCAGTACGAGATCACCGGCCGGCAGCGAGACATCCAGGACGTATCCCACCTCGGCGTGGGCGTGCAGCCAGGACGAGACCTCGCCGTCGGGCACCGAGCCGTCGGCGGCCCTCTCCCGCTTGACCGTGATGCGCCAGGTCTTGTGGTCGGGGGCCGTCGACAGGCTGTACTGGCGGATCTGGCGGGCCCCGTCGGGCAGTTCCGCGCGGACGCTGACGTACTGGCCGGGCCGGAACGCGGGCGTCGGACGCCCGTCGTGCCGGCGCAGGACCAGGGACACGGCGTCGGCGGACTCCTGACGGCGCTCGGCGATCTCCATGGGCCGCCACACCTCACCGTCCGCCACCCCCGCCTCGGTGTACAGACGGGCCTCGACGGCGATCAGGGCGTTGGCCATCAGCCAGTAGACCTCGTCCCAGGCGGCACCGATCTCGGGGGTGACGGCGTCACCGAGGACTTCGGCGACCGCCCCGAGCAGGTGACGTCCCACCAAGGCGTACTGGTCCGCGGTGACACCGAGGGAGACGTGCTTGTGGGCGATGCGCGCGAGCACGGCGTCGGGACGCTCGTCGGGCCGCTCGACCAGGAGGGTCGCGAAGGCCGCCACCGAACCGGCCAGGGCCTCGCGCTGGGCGCCGGAAGCCTGGTTGGCGCGGTTGAACAGATGCCGCAGCAGCTCCGGACGTTCCTCGAACAGCCGCCGGTAGAACACTTCCGTGATCGTGGTCAGCGAGGCTCCCACCACGGGAAGCGTCGCACGGACGACGGGGGCCGACTGCGCGGAAAGCATCAGACACACTCCAGTATGTGAATTGGTATGCGAGACTCGTATTTTTGGTCGCGACAGCCGCTTGACGATCGCGAGCGCGAGCGCGAGCGCGAGGCGCGGAACCGTCAGCCCGGGGGAGCGCCGAGGGCCAGCAGGACCGGACCCGTCGGTGACGTCACCAGGTCGGCCACGGTCACACCGTTCAGCGAGGCGTAGAAGGCGTCCTGCGCCTGTCGCAGCGCTCGCCGCAGCCGGCAGGCGCCCGCGAGCGGACAGGGAGTGTCGCCCTCGCACACCACGGCTTCCCGGTCGCCCTCCAGCGTCCTGACCAGATCCCCCACGTGCGTGCTCCGGCCCGCTTCGGTGAGTGTCAGCCCGCCGTTGCGGCCGCGCCGCGCTTCGATCACCCCCAGGTGCTGCAGCTGTGCGATGGCCTTCGCCATGTGCGTGTAGGGGACGTTCATGGAGTCGGCGATCTGCCGCGTGGTCAGCAACTCCTCGCTGTCCACGACGGCCAGGCGCATCACCGCCCGAAGCGCGAGATCCGTGTATCTGGTCAGCCTCACGGCGGCAGCCTAGCAATCTTGCATCCAAGATGCTTATTAAAAGGGGACGCTGGGGGAGTGGCATACGTCTCGTCGGACGCCTACGGCTGAAGGCGGCTCAGTTCCCGCATGGCCTCGTGCTCCACCCGTGCGAGTTCACCGAGCACCGTGCCCGCCTGTCGCAGGTGCTCCTCCTCGCCCGACGCACCGGCCCTTTCGATCAGCGCCGCCACTTCGGTCCACAGGGTGGCCGCCTCGGCGTACAACGCGTGGCCCGTGCGGACATGGCCGCTGTCGAGCAACTCGGCGCACTCGGCGAGGAAGTCACGGTAGAGATTGCGGAACAGCGCGCCGCCGGTGCCTGCCCTCTCCATCAGCAGCGCTGCCTGCGGCAGATCGCGTCGCGGATCGTCGGTGCGCCGCAACCATGTCGGTACGAGCCTGCCGGCCTTCTCGATGCCCCGGTGCCCCAGGTTGGCGATGGGCGGGTGGAGGAAGGCGTCGGCGCAGGCGGTGATGGCCGGAACGACCCGGTCCGCCAGGCCGGGTGTGCCTCCTGCCGGGACGGTGAGCGTGAACGAGCGGTGCCTGGCGCTCATCGGTCCACGCGCGGCCCGGGCCTCGGCGAGGCTCGTCAGACTGGTGGACACCGCCCCGCCCTGCTGGGCGGTGTCCACCAGCTGGGCGTCGCGGTCGTCGTAGCCGTACAGGGCGACGACGTGGCCGGCGAAGTGCACCTTCGAGGAGAAGTACGGCAAGTGGTAGCTGTCGAGCTGGAGTCCGACCGGGTGACCTGCGTCGAGGGGGGCCTGCACGTTCTCCCACGCCCTGCGGGGTGAGCCGGTCTCCTTGACGACCAGCTCCAGGCCGAGCGCGGCGGCCAGGTTCCTGGTGAGCTCGAACGGCCTGACCCGCCCGCCGAGGAACGGGAAGTCCATGTTCTTGCTGTCCCAGTAGATGAAGGACAGTCCGGAGCCGAGGCCGAAGAGCATGGGCTCGGACAGATCGAGCCCTTGATGCCGCAGCAGCACCCCGAGGGTCGTCGTCTCGCAGTGGTGTGTGTCGCGGACCTCGATGCCTTCCACTGTCGTCATGCGGGCCATCATGGCGGACGCTCGCACCACGGGAGGGCTCGATGGTTCCCTCGGCCCCGAGGCCCCTCGGTTTCTCCGGGCGCGGTCCGTCGGCTACTCGGCGGGCTCCGACAGCCGCTCCACCTCGGAGGCGGCTTCGTGTGCCGTCCGCTCGGCCCGCGCGAGGCTGTCAGCGGCCTGCTCCCGTTGTTTCTCCGCCGCCCGTTGCTGCCGCTCGGCCCGCTTGAGGTCCTCACGTGCCTCCCGCACGCGCTGATCGGCGGCACGAGCCTCCTCGCGCGCCCGGCGCAGGCGCTCGCGCTTCTCCTGCCGTTCACGCTTCTCCCGGGCGAGCCGCTCCCGTTTCTCCTGGGCGAGCCGCTCTCGCTTCTCGTGGGCGAGCCGTTTCCGTTCCTCCTGGGCGAGTTGCTCCTGCTTCCGGCGGCGCCGTTCGGCGACCTCGTCCCGCGCGTGCTGGTGGGCGGCAGGTGCCTTGGTCGCCGCTCCGGCCGGACTTCGGCGTCGATCGGTCTTCACGGCCGTGGGGTCGGGAAAGTCCGACGGAGGGGTGAGGGCGCTCTCCAGCCGGCCGGTCGCCCACCGGTCGGCCGCGTCCTGGTCGGCGAGCACGGCCCGCAGGGTGGCCTCGACGTCTCGTAGCACCGGGTCCGACAGCCGGTGACCCGCCTCGGCGGCGAGCCCGGCGGCCTGCCGGGACATCGCGGAGACGACGCCTCTGCGCTGCTCGGTCAGCTCCTTGACCCCCTCGGCGTCCAGGCTCCGGTAGGCGTCGCGCAGCGCGCGCCCTAGGCCCAGGAACGTTCGGCTCTCCTCCGGCCGGGAGCGCAGCAGCAGGTTCGCCGCCCAGGCCGCGAGGGAGGGGCGCCGGGCGGCACGGATTCGACGGGCGTCCGCTGTGCGGCCGGCCGCTTTCGCCTCGCCGGCCAGGCCCTCGCGGCGGGAGACGAACGCGGGTGGAGGCGTGACGTAGAGCTCGTCGAGCGCCGTTGCCACGGCGTCGCCGTCGCCGCCGCCTTCTTCGTCGTTGTCGTCCTGGCCGTCCCGTCCACCTCCGCGGCGCGGGCTCATCAGGCTCGCCCGGACCGATCCGTGGCGGGGACCGTGCTGAACCGGGCCGTGTCGACGTCGCTCCGACGCAGCCGTTGGGCCTCCCGGAAGAGGCGGTCGGTCCGGTCGGACAGGACGCCGCCGAGAAGCAGGTCGGGGGTGTAGAAGGACCGCGCGGCGGCGGCCACCTGTCGTGCGGACAGGTCGATCTGGATGATGCCGGTGCGTCGGATGCCGTCGATCGAGGTGGCCCAGACGACACGCCGCACGTCCGCCCACGCCAGCGCGCTCATACACATCGAGCAGGGCTCGCCCGTCGTGTAGAGCGTGGTGTCGGCCCAGCCCTGGTTGCCCTGCCGCCGTACGTAGTCGTTCATGGCGACCACCTCGCCGTGCAGCAACGGGCTGTCCGCCCCCTCGTTGACCCCGCTCCCCAGCACCTCGCCGGTACGACTGCCGACGATCACCGCGCCGAACGGCCATTCCGGGTTCCGCCGGGCCTGCTCGATGGCCAGCTCCATGAATCGCTCGTGCTCGCTGCGAGTGCCAGTGCGAGTGGGGGTCTGCGTCTGGGGCTGGTTCTGGGGGGCGATCGGCCGGGCGTGGCTCTCCTGGAGCGCGGGCCGGGGGAGGCTGAGGGGCGCCGCGGCTCCCGTCAGCACGGCTCCCCACCTGCCGAGAAACTGCCGCCTGCCCGCATCCATCCGTCTCTCCTCACGTCGCGCCGACGATTCCGGAGGGTATCGGTTCGGATCTGCTGTGTAGTCGATGTGGGAGGCGGCCGGGCGCCGTGCCGTCAGGACGTCGCGTCGGAGCGGCCCCCGGGACCCAGGAGGCCCGTAGGCCGGAGAGGGGTCTCGGATGCGACGCGGGGGAAGCTGCGGCGGGTCGCGCGGAGAACGAGGGGTGGGATCGCGGCCCGGGTGAGCTGCGCCAGGCGGAGCCAGCGGGGGATGTAGACGGCGGTCCGCCGCTGTTCGACGGCGTGCGCCAGGCGCGCGGCGACGGTCTCGACGGTCTGGACGTGCCCGGCCGGAGGCGGCATGTGAGCCCGCAGTTCCCGCACGGCCGGGTACCGGTCGGCGTCGCGGATCAGCTCGGTGTCGGTCCAGCCGAGGTAGGCGATGCCCACGGCGACTCCGTGGTGCGCCGTCTCGGCGCGCAGGGTGTGGGTGAACGCCTCGACGCCGGACTTGGAGGCGCAGTACGCGCTCATCATGGGCGCGGCGCCGATGGTGGCCAGGGAGGCGATCTGCAGGTGGTACCCGGCGGTCCGCACCAGGTCCGGCAGGAACGTGCGGGCCGTCTCGGCGCTGCCGATCAGGTTGACGTCGATCACCCGGCGCCAGGTGTCGGGGTCCGACCGGGCGAAGGGACCGCCTTCGGCGATGCCCGCGTTGGCCACGACGACCGAGGGCGGGCCCAGGTGTTCGCGGATGGTCCCGGCGGCTTCGTCGAGGGCCGCACGGTCGGTGACGTCGACCCGCAGGGCCAGCGTCGTGCCGGGCAGGGCGGCGGCGGTCGCCCGCAGCGCCGGCTCGTCGTGGTCGAGGAGGGCCAGGCGGGCGCCCCGCCGGGCGAGTTGGTGGGCCAGCGCCGCTCCGATGCCGCGTGCGGCCCCGGTCACCACGACTGTGCGGTTCTTGAGTGGACTGTCGACCACGGAGACCCCTCCCTTCTGTTGTCCTCGTGCGGGTCTTCCGCGTGACCTGGCTGCCGTACAAGGAGACGTCAGCGGTCGAGGCCGGGTTTTCGGCCGGTGCGGTCCCGGTGGGCGAGGACGCGTTGGGCGCGGGTCAGGCCGGGCAGCCGGTGGCGGCGCAGGGCGGCGCGGGCGGCGTTGGCGCCCGGGGCGCCGTGGACCCCGCCGCCCGGGTGGGCGGAGGCGGAGGCGAGGTAGAGCCCGTCCACGGGCGTCTCGGGACGGCCGGTGCCGGGGGCGGGACGGAAGACGAGCTGCTGGTGCAGGGCGGCGGTGCCGCCGTTGAGGGCGCCGCCGTGCAGGTTGCGGTCGAGGGACTGGAGAGTGGGCGGGGCCAGCACCCGCCGGGCGCGGATACGGGAGCGGAAACCGGGCGCGAACCGCTCGACCTGGCGCTCGACGCGATCGGCCATCAGCTCCTGCTCCGTACGGCTCCACGCGCCCGTCAGCCCCTCGTCGCCCGCGTCGGACTTGATGACGTGCGGCACATGGGTGTAGGCCCAGGCGGCTTCGGTGCCCCGGGCCGAGCGGGAGGGGTCCGCGGTCGTCATCTGCCCGAACAGGGCGAAGGGACGGTCGGGTACCTGGCCCATGGCGATCTGGGCGGCGCAGCGGGTGAGTTCGTCGACCCCGTCGGCCAGGTGGACGGTCCCGGCCCCCGCCGCCGCCTCGGCCCGCCAGGGCACGGGCCCGTCACAGGCCCAGTCGACCTTGAACGTGGCGAAGTCCCACTGGAAGCGCCTGAGGTCGGCCAGCACCTGGGAGGGCAGGTGTTCCGGGCCGACGAGTTCGCCGTACAGGGCCGGTGCGGACACGTCCGCCAGGACTGCGTTGCGGGCGCTCACCGTCTCGCCCTCGGCGGTGAGCACTCCGGCGGCCCGTCCGTCGCGCACCAGGACCTCCCGGACGCGCTGCCCGCAGCGGACGCTGCCGCCGCGCGCCCGCAGCCGGCCGACGAGGGCCGCTGTCAGGGCTCCGGCGCCGCCCGCCGGCACCGGGAAGCCGTACGTCTGTCCGAGCATGCACAACAGCCAGCCGTAGCCGCCGCTGCCCGCGGCCTCCGGCGCGAGGTCGGCGTGCTGGGCGTTCCCGGCCAGCAGGAGTCTGCCGCCCTCCCCTCGGAACTCCTCGTCGCCCATGCGGCGCACCGGGGTCGCCAGGGTGCGGGCCATCCGCAGGCCCCCGGCCGCCCGCAGCCTGACGGCGAGGCGGGCCGCTGCGCGCAGCGGCGGGAAGGGGGTGAACAGCGCGTCCACGATGTCGGGGCCGAGGCGCTCCCAGGTCGCGTGCAGACGTTTCCAGGCGTCGCCGTCGCCGGGGTGGAAGGCGTCGAGAGACGCGGCGGTGACGTCGATGTCGCGGGAGAGCACCGCGCACCTGTCGTCGGTGAGGGGATGGGCCAGGACGTGCGGGGCGTGGCTCCAGCGCAGACCGTGCTCGTGGAGACGCAGCCCCGCGAGGACCGGTGACGCGGCGGCCAGGGGATAGAAGGAGCTGAAGAGGTCGTTGACGAAGTCGGGGTCGACCTCCCGGTCGTGGCGCACCGCGCCGCCGGGCTCCGGCTGTTCCTCCAGGACTTCGACGCTCCATCCGGCGTCCGCCAGCAGATTGGCGGCCACCAGCCCGTTGGGACCGGCCCCGACGACGACGGCGTCATGCATGACCGTCGGCGCCGCCGTGTGCCGCCGCCCCGCGCAGCCCGCGCGCCCTCGCGGGCCGTTCCGTCGCGGCCTCGTCCGGGGCCTTCTGCCCGGGCGCGCCCTGCGCCTCGCAGAGCCGGGCGAGCCGGGCGAGCATCGCGCGGTGTCGCAGCTGGATCAGCGCTTCCACGCCGACGTTGTGGAGCTTTCCGCCCACGCCCTGTAGGGGGTGCTCGTCCGCGATCACCAGGCAGTACCGCCCCCAGGGGCGCAGTTCGAGGGAGATGCGCGCCGTCCCCAGCACCCCTGCCCGGGCCTCCAGGCCCAGCGCGGAGCCCTCCTCGCAGGAGCGGACGACCGTCTCGTTGCCGAGCCGCACGGGGCCCACCCGGATCTCGTAGGCGAGCGCCGAGCCCACCTCGGGCCACTGCCCCCGCACCGGCTCGGTGTCCGAGGTCCCCACCACCCACTCCCCGTACCGGCTGCCGTCCGCGAGGACGTCCCACACAGCCCGCGGGCTCACCTTGATCAGACGATGCCGTACCGCCATCGCGCACCTCCAGCCGTGTCCCGCCTCGGTCGACGGCCGAGTGCCCGGACCGAGCGGAACCACACCAGGCACGTGCACCGCGCGACGCCCCCCGAGCCCACGGGACGCCGAACGGCGTCCCGTGGTGTTGCCCGATCGGATGCAGAGGTCTGCCCCTATGGACCTCGTCGAACAGGGCGGCGCCGGTGTAGCAAGGAATTTCACGCGTTGGTCATGGGAGAGGGCTGTCAGTGCGGACACGCAGGAGCGACAAGGCAGGCGACGACAGGAAGGAGAACCGGGGCCCGGCTGTGACAGCGGCGTCACCCGCGCGGCAGCACCCGGATCTGTCGTCGCCGCAGGGACTGCTCGCACTGCAGAACGCCACCGGCAACGCGGCGGTCGTCCAGCTGCTCCGCCGGTCCGGCCATTCCTGGGCCCAGGAGGAGCACCGGCACAGTGCCGACTGCGGGCACCGGGGTGCCGCCGAGCCCACCGTGCAGCGCTCGGCCGTCCACGACGTCCTGCGCGCGCCCGGCCAGCCCCTCGACGACGCCACCCGTACGGACATGGAGGCGCGGCTCGGTGCCGACTTCTCGGACGTCCGCATCCACGACGACAGCGCGGCGAGGGCGTCGGCCGCCGAGGTCGGCGCCCGCGCCTACACCTCCGGCAGCCATGTGGTCATCGGGGACGGCGGAGCCGACAAGCACACGCTCGCCCATGAGCTCACCCATGTCATCCAGCAGCGCCAGGGGCCGGTCGCCGGCACCGACAACGGTGGCGGGCTGAAGGTCTCCGACCCGTCCGACCGGTTCGAACAGGCCGCCGAGGCCAATGCGCGCCGGGTGATGTCGGGCCCTGCGAGGCCCGAGGTGCAGCGGGCGGCCGCCCCGGGGCGGGACTCGGCGGATTCCGCGCGTGACCTTGCCTCCGCGCCGGCGGTGCAGCGGATGCTCGGGGATCCGCAGGAAATGCTCCAGGAGAAATACTGGAAGGACAAGATGACGGCCGCGGGCCATCCTCTCCTTCCGCCCAAGACGAAGAAGAAGGGAAAGGCCGGGGCGGCCCCGAAGCGGAAACTGGAGGACATTCTCCACACCGTCGGACCCCAGCTCCTGGAGGAGCTGGCCGGTCTGGGCGACAAGGGCAAGGGCCGTCTGAAGCTCTACCGGACCATGTTCGCGAGCGAGGCCGTCCAGATCATGGAATGGAAGGGAAAGGCCACTGCCACCGAGGACTGGCTGAAGACCGAGAGCAAGGACGGCGACGGAATCGCGAAGCGGTTCCGTGCGGCGGTGGCGGACGGCGCCGGCGACGTCGGAGTCATGCCCGTCAGCAACCACCTCGGTGACGCCGGTCAGGCGGAGGAGTACTTCCATGACGAGGACACGCAGGTGATGGTCGAGTTCACGCTCAAGGAGGGCGCGCACGAACTCCTCTTCCACCCGCAGTACATGGCGATTTCCGGAGACAAGGGAACTCCCTATCACATCAGGAAGACCCGCGAGGAGGAAACGGGAAGCACCTTCCCGACGGCCGCGGGCGGCGAGGGAAAACTCCCCGGATACATCGGGCTCAAGCCCGAGGCGAAGGAGCCGTTCAGCCTCTCCCTCGGGGACAGTGACATCACCCGCCTGCTCTTCCAGCTGTTCGTGGAGGACGTCAGGCCGGTGAAGGGCGAGAAGAACGTGTAGCCCGGGACGGCCCGTGAGGGATCCGATCCCTCACGGCCCCTCGGGCGAGGGGGTGGACCCGCCGCCTCGGCGGAGCCGATCATGGGCACCATGAGTGACATGCCCGTGGGGGAGGAAGCCGCCGAGGTCCGCCGTTTCTGGGAGGCGCTCGCCCTGCCCGGACTGGTCGACGTCCACACGCACTTCATGCCCGAGCGTGTCCTGCGCAAGGTGTGGGAGTACTTCGACGGGCTCGGACCCCTGACCGGCGGGATGGAGTGGCCGATCACCTATCGGCACGAGGAGGCCGAACGGGCCGCCCTGCTGCGGCAGTTCGGGGTCCGGGCCTTCACGGCGATGCTCTACCCGCACAAGCCGGGCATGGCCCGGTGGCTGAACGGCTGGGCGGCCGACTTCGCCGGCCGCACCCCCGACTGTCTGCACACCGCGACCCTCTATCCGGAGCCTGGCGCCGAGGCGTACGTCCGCGAGGCCGTCGAGGCGGGCGCGCGTGTCTTCAAGGCGCATGTGCAGGTGGGCGCGTACGACCCCGCCGCCGAACTCCTCGATCCCGTCTGGGGGTTGCTGGCCGAGGCGGGGGTCCCCGTGGTGATCCACTGCGGTTCCGGACCCGCGCCGGGCAAGCACACCGGTCCCGAGCCGATCACCCGGGTGCTGGCGCGGCACCCTCGGCTGCGGCTGATCGTCGCCCACATGGGGATGCCCGAGTACGAGGAGTTCCTCGGGCTCGCCGAGCGGTACGGGGAGGTGCGGCTGGACACCACGATGGCGTTCACCGACTTCAGCGAGGGGTTCATGCCGTTCCCCCGCCGTGCCCTGCCCCGGCTGGCGGACCTCGGTGACCGTGTCCTCCTCGGCTCCGACTTCCCGAACCTCCCCTATCCCTACGTGCACCAGCTCCACGCCCTGGAGCGGCTGGGCCTCGGCGAGGAGTGGCTGCGGGCGGTGTGCCACGACAACGCGGCGAAGCTGTTCGCGCTGTGGGGGTCCGGGCAGGTGCCACCCGGCCACTTGATAGGCAAGTGACGACTTGCCTATGCTGGGGTGTGGCCGACGACCTGTTCAAAGCCCTGGCCGACCCCACGCGCCGGGTCATCCTCGACGAGCTCACCGAGAAATCCGGGCAGACACTGTTCGAGATCTGTTCCCGACTGAGCATGAAGCACCAGCTCGGGATCTCGCGCCAGGCGGTCTCCCAGCACCTCGCCGTGCTGGAGTCCGCGGGGCTCGTCGAGACCAGACGGGAGGGCCGCTACAAGTTCCACGACCTCAACACGGCCCCACTGCGGCGGATAGCCGAGCGGTGGCACATGTCCGACACCCCCGCACCGCAGCAGGAGAGCACCCCATGAAGATCCATCTGACCAGCGTCTTCGTCGACGACCAGGCTGAGGCCGAGCGGTTCTACACCGAGATCCTGGGCTTCGTGAAGAAGCACGACGTCCCGGTGGGCGAGAAGGACCGGTGGCTGACCGTCGTCTCGCCCGACGAGCCCCACGGCACCGAACTCCTTCTGGAACCCGCCGGTCATCCGGCTGCCAAGACCTACCGGGACGCCCTCGTCGAGGACGGCATCCCGCTGGCCCAGTTCGCCGTGGACGACGTGCGCGCGGAGTACGAGCGCCTGCGCGGCCTCGGTGTGCGCTTCGTCCAGGAGCCCGTGGAGATGGGCCCCGTCACCACCGCCGTGTTCGACGACACTTGCGGCAACCTGATCCAGATCGCGACGGAGCCGCAGTAGGGGAGTAGGGGAATTGGGGCCGGAGGACACCTCCCGCCACGCCCCCGGCCTGATTTCGAGGCAGGAGAAGGAAACTTTCCCTCTTGGCGGCCGAAACGTTAACACCAGGGCGCTTCGGAGGCCACGGTCGTGGCGACGAGAGATGCCAGAATGAGCCGGGTGCGATCAGGAGACGGGCGGGCTACCTTGGCGGACCAGACGGTCGACCAGACGGCCGACCGGCCGGCGGACAGCAACGACGGACAGGGCGACACGTCCCGGCCGGTCACGATCGCGTTCATCGCCGAGTCGGCGGGAGTGTCCGTCCCCACCGTGTCCAAGGTGATCAACGGCAGGTCCGGCGTCTCCGCCGACACCCGCGCCCGCGTCGAGGAACTGGTCGACCGGTACGGCTACCGCAAGCCGACCGGCGCCCAGCGCAACAACGTCCTGGAGCTCGTGTTCCGCGAGTTGGAGCACCTGTGGGCGGCCGAGATCATCCGGGGTGTCGAGCGGGTCGCCCGCCGCCACCGCGTGGGTGTCATGGTGTCCGAGTTCGGACTGCACGACTCGAACCCGCTCACCTGGGACGACACCGTCTCCCGGCGGCCCAACTGCGTCCTGTCCGTGGCCCAGCTGTCCGAGGCCGAGCGGGAGCAGCTCACGGCCAAGGGCATCCCGTTCGTCGTCTTCGACCCGGCCACGGAACTGCCCGACGACGTCCCGTTCGTGGGCGCCACCAACTGGTCCGGCGGCCGGGCCGCGACCCGCCACCTCACCGAACTCGGCCACCGCCGCATCGCCATGATCGCCGGCCCGCCGGACCAGCTGTACTGCAGCGCCCGGCTGGACGGATACCGCTCCGCGATGGGGGCGGCCGGTCTGCCGGTCGACCCGGAACTCGTCGTGCACGCACCCCTCACCGGGGAGGACGGCCGGCGCGCCGCGCGCGCCCTGCTGGCTCTGCCCGACCGTCCGACGGCGATCTTCACCACCAACGACCTCCAGGCGCTGGGCGTCTACCAGGCGGCACGCGAGGCGGGTCTGCGCATCCCCGACGACCTGAGCGTCGTGGGATTCGACGACCTGCCGGTCGTGGCATGGGTCGACCCGCCTCTGACGACCGTTCACCAGCCCCTGACGGAGATGGCGGTGGCCGCGACCGAACTGGCGCTCACGCTCGGCCGGGGCGAGGCCGCCCCCCAGGCCGGGATGGAGATCGCGACGACCCTGACGGTCCGGTCCAGCACCGCCCCGCCCCCGGAAGCCGACCGCCCGGGCCATTGACCGCCGGGACAGCCGGTAACTAGCCTGCCGAAAGAAACTTTCTACAACTTGATACGAGACTTTCGTGACTGCGAAAGGACCCTGAGGGTGACCAGCGTGTCCGAGACGGACCACACCGTCAGCAATCCGGTGATCCCCGGCTTCCACCCCGACCCCTCCGTCTGCCGGGTGGGCGACGACTACTACCTCGCGTGCTCCAGCTTCGAGTACTTCCCGGGCGTCCCCCTCTTCCACAGCCGGGACCTGGTGCACTGGACCCAGATCGGCAACGCCCTCGACCGTCCGAGCCAACTAAGGCTGCCCCCGGACGCGGCCTCCTCCGGAGGGATCTACGCGCCCACCCTGCGCCACCACGACGGCCGTTTCTGGCTGATCGTCACCAACGTCAGCGGCGACGGCAACCTGCTGTTCACCGCCACCGACCCGGCCGGCCCCTGGTCCGACCCGATCCGGCTGCCCGGGGTGGACGGCATCGACCCCGACCTCGCCTGGGACGAGGACGGCACCTGCTGGTGCACCACCGCGGGAGTCGGACAGATCGGCCTCGACCCCCGCACCGGCGAGACCTCCGGCACCCGTCGACAGCTGTGGTCCGGGGCACCCGGCGCCAAGGCCCCCGAGGCACCGCACCTGTACCGCATCGGCGACCACTGGTACCTGCTCATCGCCGAGGGCGGCACCGAGCGGGGCCACGGCGTCTCGATCGCCCGCGGCCCCAGCCCCACCGGCCCGTTCGAGCCCTGCCCGGACAACCCGATCCTCAGCCACCGCGGCAGGGACCACCCCATCCAGAACACCGGCCACGCCGACCTCGTGCAGGGGCCCGACGGCTCATGGTGGATGGTGCTGCTCGGTGTACGTCCCGGCGGCGGCACCCCCGGCTGGCACGTACTCGGCCGCGAGACCTGCCTCGCGCCGGTGGGATGGGTCGACGGCTGGCCCGTGGTCGGAGAACTGGCCACGACCATGCCCGCGCCGCCCTGGCCCCTCCACCCGCCCGCCGTCGTCCCGGAAACCCGGGACGACTTCGACGCCGCTGAACTGGCGCCGCACTGGATCTCGTTGCGTCGGCGTCCCCCCGAGGACGTCACCACCAAGGAACGGCCCGGCTCGCTGACCCTGCGTGCCCGTGGCGGGTCGCTCGACGACGCCGAGGTGACGTTCGTCGGACGCCGTCAGCAGCACGCGTCGTGCCGGGTGCGCACCCTGGTGGACGTGGCGGAGGGACAGGGCGGCCTCGCCGTACGCCTCGACGAACGGCACCACTACTCCGTCGAGACGAGCGCCGGAGAGGTGCGGGTCCGCGCCCGCATCGGCCCGTTGAACACGATCGTGGCGTCCCGGCAGGTGCCGGACGGACCCGTGGTGCTCCGCGCCGAGACGGTCCCCACGACGGTGAACGACCCGCGGACCGGCCCCGACCTCGTCTCGCTCGGCTTCGAGGAACCCGACGGCGGCTACGTCGAACTCGCCTCGCTGGACGGCCGATACCTGTCCACGGAGGTCGCCGGAGGCTTCACCGGCCGGGTGTTCGGCATGTTCGTCTCCACGGCCTCCGCGCACTTCGACTGGTTCGACTACGAGCCGCTGGAGAGCTGAAGCGACCGCTGCTCCCGGCGCTGCCGCTGCTGCAGATCCGGGTCCGGCACATCCTCCACGACCGAGCCCTCCTCCACGATGCGGTCCTGCTCCATCACGATCGCGCGGTCGCAGCTGCCCGCCACCACGCCCAGGTCGTGCGTGATCAGGACGATGGCCATACCGTGCTCGTCGCGCAGCGTCCGCAACAGGTCCAGGAACCCCGCCTGCACGGTCACGTCCAGCGCCGTGGTCGGTTCGTCGGAGATCAGCACCTTCGGCGACCCGTCGGCGCCATGGCCATGACGACGCGCTGGAGCATGCCGCCGGACAGCTCGTGCGGGTGCGGGCGTGCCACGTCGTCCGGATCGCGCAGTTGGTCGCTGGTCAGCAGATCGCGGATACGCTGCCGTACGGCGCCCTTGCCGACCTGTTCGTCGCTGGTGCGCCGGATCACCTCACGACGTTTCCCCCTACGCCGCTCCCGCCCGTGCGGCCGACCTCTCGGGCCCCACGCATGGCCGGGCGGTTTCCACGGCTCCGACGGCCTTGTGCCGCGTTCATCAGGAGCGCGGCAGGTGCAGGGACGTCCCCGTCTGTTCGACGTCGACCTCGACGTCGTCGGCGAAGGCGCCGGTCGCTGTCACACCACCGAAGAGCACGGTGGCGACCGCCGCGGCCACCGCGAACATCCTCCGGTGCTGCCGCACTCGCCCGGCACGTCCGCTGTGGAGGCCGTCTCCCGCTACCTTCCGGCGGCGCGGGTCCGGGTCGGCCGCGACCGTGCGAGGCCGCACAGCGGTCCCGGCGGGCGGCCCGCACGCGATGGCCACCCGCGCGTCCAGCCATGCCTCCGCCTCCTCCGCCCGCACCCCGCACGCCGCCACGAACGCCGCGACCAACTCCTCGCGGGGCAGGCGGTCCCGGCCGAGCATGGTCGCCGCCGTGGAATAGGGCAGGGTGTGACCCGACTCGGTAGCGCGGCGCTCCAACTGGCGGTAGCTCAGGCCCGACCACGCCTTGAGGCGGCGGAGCGCCGCCACGAAGGCGGCTGCGTCGGTGTCCGGCGGTGTGGGCGGTGCTGTGGTCATCGTGGTTCCCCCTGGTCGACCTGGACGTACACGGGCTCGCACAAGCTCGAACACCATCATGGCTTGAGAAGCGGCGGGAGCGACGGTCAACCTCGGGACGGATTCCCGATGTTGGAGGTCATATGGGCAAGACTCCGTCGCCCCCCACCCACAACCACAGTCCCCACCACAACCACAGTCCCCACCACATCCACAGTCCCAGCCACATCCACAACCGCCATACCCACCACAGCCATGGGCACGGCCCCCGCCGCCGTACGGCCATCGGCACCGCCTTCGCCGCTCTGCTGACGCTCGGCGGGTGTGCCGAGAAGCCCGGTGCCGAACGGTCGGCGGCGCGCGCCCCTGAGACCCGGCACCGCGAGGCGGAGTCGGTCGCCGACTTCCTCCGCCGTACCCTGCCCGCCGGGCCCGGTGGCACCGTGATCGCCGCCCGGGGTGACCGGCTCGTGCACTGCGGCGGATTCGGGGCGGCGGACCGTGCCGCCGGAACTCCCGCGAGCTGCCGGACCGTGTACGACGTCATGTCGATCACCAAGCAGTTCACCGCGGCCGCGATCGTCAAACTGGAGGTGCTGGGCCGGCTCCGGGTGAGCGATCCGATCAGCCGGTTCCTCGGGCGTGGGCGGGCCGTGCCCGCGGACAAGCGCGGCATCACCGTCGAGCACCTGCTGACGCACACCTCGGGTCTGGTCGAGGGCCTCGGCGACGACTACGACCCGGTGTCGCGGGAGGAGTTGGTGCGCGGAGCCCTGGCGTCGCGGCTGCGGTCCGCCCCGGGCGAGGAGTTCCACTACTCCAACACCGGCTACAGCCTGCTCGCGGCGATCGTCGAGGAGGCGTCCGGGGAGACGTACGAACGGTTCCTGGCCCGGCACCTGTTCGCGCCGGCCGGGATGGAGCGGACCGGCTACGTCCTGCCCCGCTGGCCCCGGCATCTGGTCGCGGTGGAGTACGACAGCCGGGGGCGCGCCCAGGGGCGGCCCTTCGACCACCCCTGGGCGGCCGACGGACCGTACTGGAACCTGCGTGGCAACGGCGGCATGCTCTCCACCGCCCATGACATGTTCCGGTGGCACCGCGCCCTTCTGGGGGACGAGATCCTGCCGACGCGGGCCAGGGACAAGCTCTTCGAGCCCCGCGTCCCGGAGCCAGGATCGGAGAGCTCGTACGGATACGGCTGGAGCCTGCGCGACACCCCGGACGGCCGGCTCGCCTGGCACGACGGCGGCAACGACTGGTCCCTGGGGCTTCTGAGCCGGTCCCTGCGCGACGGCGTCCTCGTGTTCTGGATCAGCAACCACGCCTCCCGCGACGGGAAATGGAACCTGGAGGACCAGGCGCAGGCACTGACGCTGGGCATCGCGGACCGTGTGCGCGCGGAGGGCGACTGACGCGGCACGTCCGAGGCGCGCCCGTCGCCCTCCGCGCGGCGTCGAGGGGCTCAGGGCAGTCGGAGCAGTACGTCCCTGGCCGTGTGGCCGAGGATGCGGAGATCCTCCGCGAACCGGACGCGATCCGCCCCCGGGAGCGGACTCAGGACACACTTCTTGATGTTCTCGACGTGGACCCGAGCGGCGCGCACCGTCGTCTCCTCGCCCAGCGGGGTCAGCCGTACCGGCTTTCCGCGGGCGGAGGGGGACTCCGCCCGGGTGACCGGCTCCGCCTCCTCCCTGCGGTCCACCAGCCGGGTGGCGCCCCGCCGGTGGTGAGGACCTGTTCCGCCTCAGGAACGTGGGCAGCGGTACTGACGGGCCGGCCGTTCCTCGACGACGGCCGACGTCTGGACACGGGCCTCCCGGCGATCACCGGTGCGCGACTCGGCACCGGCCGATCGCCGGGAGGCCCGAGTACTGGGGCGTGTGCTCCGGGCGCACCCCGGAGCGAGGTCCCGCGCTCAGTCGGTTGCCGCCGCGGGCTCGGAGGGGCCTTGCGCCGGGGCGGCCGGCTCCGGCGCGTCGGGAGCGGTGTAGTACACCGAGGAACCCTGCTTGACGCGCTGGGCGTTGCTCTTGGCGACGAGCCCTTCGAGGGTGGTGCGCACGACGTTGGTCTGCACACGGCGGTCCGGGTGGGCCTGGGTGAGCGCGGCGGCGACCTCGGCCGCGGAGCGCGGTTCGCTCTGCTCGGTGAGGTGGCGGCGGATGAGTTCGACGAGCGTGGGCTGCGCCTTCTCGGCGGTCGCGGTCTTGGGCGCCGTCGTCTTGGCCGCCGTCGTCTTGGTGGCGGCCGTCGCGGTCTTCTTGGCCGTCGTGCTCGCCGACTTCGTGCTCGCGGGCTTCGCCGTCGCTGACTTCGGAGCGGCGGTCTTGGTGGCGGCGGTCTTGGTGGCCGCAGCCTTGGGAGCGGCGGTCTTCGTGGCGGTCGACTTCTTCGTCCGCCTGCCGTCCTGCGTGGGCTCGGTCTTCTTCGCCCGGGCGCGCTTGCCGGCTTCCGGGGAGGGAGCGGTCTTCTGCCGGGGCACGGAGGGTGTCGCGGGCTCCTCGGCCACGGCCGTGGGCTCGGACGCCGCGACACCGAGGGCCTGCTGCATGTTCACCAGCACGGCGTGGTCCTGCCGCAGACTGAGGAGTTGCTCCTGCAGAGCGTCGATCTCCCCGATGAGACGGTCCTGTTCCTTGGCGTTGCGCTCCAGGTCGGCTGCGACCTGGGCGGTGTACTGCGTCTTGAGATCGGCCGACTCGGACGGTGTCTCGGTCATGGCGGTTCCCTTCCCGACAACAAACGTGATGTGTGCGGATGGTACTCACCCATGTGCCCTCACAACTCCCGCATGAGCAGTTGTTCCCACGGAGAGGTGGCTTCCCCGCGGTGTGCGGATCTCGGTTGCCGCGGTGGTGCTCCGGCCACGATGCTGAGGCGATGAGGCACCCCGTATGCGGCTGAGGCTGCGCGAGTTCAGGCCCCGGATCGGGCCACACGAGCACCGTGTCGTCCGGCCCCGACAGCCCCTGCGCCACACCTCGTTGCGCGCGCCGGAGCCCATCGGAATCCTGCTCGGCGACCACGACGGGCTGAACCGGCTGGCCGGACTGTTCTCCTTCGCCGCCTACTCCCGGCACACGATCGTGCATGTGCCGTTGCGCGACGGCCTCCCGCCGGACGAGGGCGTCGGCGAGCGCGTGGACCTGGTCCTGGCCCACCGCACGCTCGGCCTGCGCTCCAGCAAGTGGCCCGAACTGCGGCGCAAGCTGGTCGACGGCACTCCGCTGACCGTCCGCACCGACGAGGCGCGCACCGTACGGGACGCCGGCTCCTGGACCGGACGTGGGCAACGGGCCGACCTCCGGGACGGGTTGCGGCACGCCACCCACGCCAGGACGTTCTTCCTCTTCGGCAGCCGTGACGTCTTCGCCGCGATCGCCACGGACTTCGCCCACGCGGCGGGGTGGGGCCCGCACCAGAAGGGAGTGGCCAAGGGCCACTCGGCTCTGATGGCGGCACTCCCGTCACTGTCCCAGCCACCCGGCGGCGGCCACCCCCTCGAAGTCCTGATCTGCTTCAAGCCGTATCCGCCCTACGCCCACTTCAGGCGGCCGGGACACTGAGCGGGGGAAGCGCGCTCCCGTCGGTCAGGAGCCGCCCCGTTCGCGCGGGATCCTCTCCCCGGCCTCGATCGCCACCGGCAGGCGGTTCTCGGCAGGGGGCAGAGGGCAGGTGGCCAGATCGGTGTAGGCGCACGGCAGGTTCGTCGCCCGGTTGAAGTCCAGGACGACCGTGCCGTCGGCGGCGGGCGGGGCGAGCGCGAGCGCCCGGTTGGCCGCGTAGGTGGTGACCCCGGACGTGGCGTCGGTGAACAGCACCAGCAGACCGCCCGGCCCGTGCCCGGGGAACGCGGTCAGGGCGAGGGAACGTCCGTCCAGTTCGAACTCGACCCGGCCCGGCGCGTCGTACACATGCTCAAGGCCCTCCACCGCCGCACCCACGGTCGTCGGCCGGGGTGCGTCGAAGGCCGTGTAGCGGCCGGTCACCACCCAGCGGGGGTGTGGTGCGTAGGCGGGCGTACCGGTGTACGCGGTGCGCAGCGGGGCGTCCGGGTGCCGAGGGCGGACGATGTCGTGTCCGCCGCGCCTGGCCACCTCGATCACGGCGTCGCCCCAGACCGCGTCGACCCCGCCGCGTTCCGGGAGCACCCCGAAGCGGTGCTCGCCGTGCACGGGGACTCCGTCCACGACCAGTTCCTCCCCCTCGTCGAGGACCACGACGACCCCCTCGGCGCCGGTCGACCAGGCGCCCGGCGCGTCCGGGAAGCGCTGCGGCTCCTCGCCGAGCCAGTACAGGCCGGTGACGGCGAGGAAGCCGTGCGGGTCGGCGAGCCGGGTCTCCTGCCCGGTGTGCCACTCCTGCCAGTCGCGGGTGAAGGCGGACAGCTCCTCGGCGGTGTCCTGAACGGTCATGTGGGTCCCTCCGTGGTCGGTGATGTCGGCGGTGGCGTTGCCCATGAGGCTCTCGGTGGCCGGTGCCGGTCAGCGCGGCGCGGTCGCGGGGCCGGCCGGTGTGTCGCCGCGCAGCGTGATGCGGTGCATGACCCGTCCACCGGCCCGACAGCGGGTGACGGCCTCGCCGGGCTCGGCGGCCGAGGTGTCGACGTGGGCGGCCGACCCCGAGCGGGAGCGATGCTGGACTGAGCGGAAGGGCGCACCCCGCGACCCGGCGCGAGGACCGCCCGCACCGGGTGGGTCACCGGAGGGCGGGGCGGGCCGGAGAGCGTCGGTTCAGCAACAACACGAGCCCGGGCGTCGGCACAGGTCGATGACCAGGCGTCGCACCAAGGGCTCGGGATTCATGGCCCTGTTCTACCGCAGCCGTGGCTCGACACCAAGAGGCGTCCACTCTCTGGAACGCAAGGCAGGAAGGACACTTACGCGGGGCCGGAGGGCGGATCGCTCGCGGGTCTGCGTCCCCAGGCGGTGAGCATGCCGGCCGACAGCGCCGCGCACTCGTCCCCGCCCAGGTACCGGATCGCCGCGTCGACGGCCTCGTCGTCGACCAGGCCGGTGGCGACCATCGCCGCCCTGCTCCGGTCCCATGTGTCCGCCCAGAAGCGGCTGATGGGGCTGCCCGGCAGCAGCGGCGGCACATGGACCTCGGCGGCCACGGACTCCAGCCCCGCGCCCCGCAGCAGTCGGGGGTACGACGGCACCCAGGAGACGTCCGTGCCGATGGTGGTCCGCAGCCCCTCCCACATGGCCCGCATCGCCACGCCGTACGGGGTGTCGGGAGTCCGGTCGCCCGTCAGGTCGACCGCGTCGCTGAGCACCAGCACACCACCGGGCTCGACGAGTTCGGCCAGCGCCGTGATCAGACGCTCGCGCTCGGGGAGGTGCATCAGCACGAAGCGCGCGTGGACGAGCCGGAAACGGCCGGGCGCGAAGGTCGGGGCCGAGATGTCGGCCTCCAGTACGTCGAGCCCGGGTACCGGCCGAGATCCGAGGAACCGTACGTCGCGGTCCACGGCCAGCACGCTGGTGACCCCGGCCTCCTCCAGCAGCAGTCGGGAGACGGTGCCCGTGCCGGCGCCCACGTCGAGGCAGCGCCACCCCGGGCCGACCCCGAGGCCCCGCAGCCGCGCCAGGGTGATGTCGTCGTAGGCGAGGGCGCCGTAGTCGATCCGCTCGCTCTCGCCCGCCTGGTCGGGGCGGAAGACGGCCTCGCCGTAGCGTCCACCGTCGGGCGAGCCGTCGAACGCGGTCATGCGCGAACCCCTTCGCACGAGGGACAGGTGCCGGGCGGCTCCCACGAGGTCGCCGCCCCACCCGATCGTCCCCGGCCCGTGCCCCACCGGCCCGAGGCGCGCCGCACCACCGGCCCCTCCAACCCGGTCGCCGACCGCCGGCCCTCCCACCCGGTCGCCTTCCTCCGGCGCGCCGCGTCGGCGTGGTCCGATCCCGTGTCGCTCAGCCCCCGAGGCGTTCGCTGTACGCCTCGGTCGGCGGATACGGGGCGGACCGTGTCATGCCCACCGACCAGAACGACCTGGTGCCCGGGACGGACGTCACGTCGTTGAGGTACGGCGCCGGTGCCGGGCCCGCCGGGCCCCGGGCGAGGGCCCAGGTGTCCCCGTCCCGGCGCAGATACGTACTGCGGCTCTGGTCCGAGAAGTTCCAGCCCGATATCCAGGCGGCGCGCCCCCGGGCGTCGCCGGTTATCCCGGTGAGCGACCCGAGGGTGAAGCCGGCCTCCAGTCGGGTCCAGGCAGTACCGTCCCAGTGGCTCAGGGCGGGGTTGCCGGGGCGGCCGACGGGGCCGCCGACACCGGCCTCGGTGCCCACGGCCCACACGTCGTCCGGAGCGGCGCAGTGCACGTCGGCGATGCCCAGCCGAAGGCCCGCGATCGGGGGGAGAACGGTCCACTCCCCGTTCCAGCGGGCCACGAGGCCGGACCAGCCACCTCCGTTCGACCGGTCTCCGCAGACCCACACCTCGCCCGGCCGACGGACGACGACCCGGTAGAGGTTCACGCTCGCGACGGGCAGCGGGTCCAGCCAGCGCCACCTCCGTCCCTCGCCGAGCAGCAGACGGGCGGCGCCGTCCCGCACGCCGCAGACCCACACCCGCCGGTCGCGGCCGACCGCCACCGCGCTGATCCTGACGTCCGGTTCCCCCCTGCCGGGGAAGTCGGCCTCGCGCCACGTGGTCCCGTCCCAGCGCAGCAGGGGGCTGCCGTCACCGGTGGGATGGGCCACGGCCCACGCCGCGGACGGGCGGACACCGGCGACATCGACGATCCTCGTGTGCGAGAGGTGCGACAGGTCGGCCTTCGACCAGGCACCGCCGTTCCACACCATGGTCAGGGCCCGTTGCTGGGCCTGCGGGGCCAGGTTCTCCTCGCCCACGGCCCAGGCCAGTCGTGGTCCCGCGGCGGCGATCCGCCGCAGTTGCGCGGCGGGAATACTGCCGGGTGCGGGCACCGCCTGCCACTCCCGCGGACGGGGTGCCGGCACATCGGCCCGGGACGAGGCCCCGCCGAGTGCCGTCCCCGAGAGGACACCGATGCTCCCTGCCACAAATCGCCTACGTCTCACTGCGGGATCCCTCCGGGCGGATCGGGCGGACAGGAGGAACCACCGTGAACCGGAGCACCCCAAAGTTCTAGCCACCCACATGACAAAACGCGCGGACCCGCCTTACCCGATCGGGTGACGGACCAGTGGCGCACGCGCTCGGTGGGGGAGTAACAACTCCTACGAGGCACCAGACATCAGGCGCGAGACATGAGACACCAGACATGAGGCACGACGCACGGCATGAGGCGTGGCGTGCGCGGCGTGCGGACCGGGCGAGTGGGGAGACAGATGCGTGTTCCGATGACGGTGGCCGACTTCCTGGACCGGGCGGAGGCGGGGTTCGCCGACAGTCCCGGGGTGATCGACGAGCCGAGTCAGCCCGCGGTGCCGGTGGCGCCGTCGACGTACGGACGACTGGGTGAGCGGGTGCGGGCCTGGCAGGCGGGACTGGACGCGCTCGGCGTGGGGGAGGGCGAGCGGGTGGCGGTGGTCAGTCACAACTCGGCCCGTCTGCTGGAGCTGCTGTTCGCGGTGCCGATGAGCGGACGGATCTGTGTACCGGTCAACTTCCGTCTGAAGGCGGAGGAGATCGAGTACGTGGTGCGCCAGAGCGGTGCCTCGGTGCTGCTGGTCGATCCCGAGGTGCGGGACACGGTCGCCGATGTCGAGGTGGCGCACCGGTTCACCCTCGGGGAGCAGACGGACACCGAGCTGATGCGGTTCGGGGCGGAGCCGAAGCCCTGGTCGAACCCGGACGAGGACGCCACCGCGACGATCAACTACACCTCCGGAACGACCGCGCGCCCCAAGGGAGTTCAGCTCACGCACCGCAACATCTGGGTCAACGGACTGACCTTCGGGCTGCACACACGGGCCTGGGAGCGGGACGTGTATCTGCACACGCTGCCGATGTTCCACTGCAACGGGTGGGGGATGCCGTTCGTGCTGGCCGGGCTCGGCGCCAGGCAGGTGGTGCTGCGCAAGGTCGACGGCGCCGAGATCCTGCGCCGGGTGGAGGAGCACGGGGTGACGCTGATGTGCGGCGCCCCGGCGGTGTGGAACGCGGTCCTCGACGCGGCGACCGGCTGGGAAGGGCCGGTGCCGGGGCGCGACCGGGTGCGGATCGTATGTGCGGGAGCGCCGCCGCCGAGCCGGATGATCCAGCGGGTGGAGGAGGAACTGGGCTGGGAGTTCACCCAGATCTACGGACTGACGGAGACCTCACCCCTGCTGACGTTCAACCGGACGCGGCCCGAGGACGACGCCCTGGGAGGCGAGGAGCGGGCGCGCAAGCTGTCGCGGGCGGGTCTGCCGGCGCTCGGTGTGAAGCTCGAAGTGGCGGACACCGGTGAGGTGTTGGCGCGCTCGAACGTGGTCCTCGACGGATACTGGGAGAAGCCGGAGGAGACCGCCGCCGTGCTGGAGGACGGCTGGTTCCACACGGGCGACGGCGGGACCCTGGACCCCGCCGACGGACATCTGACGATCTCGGACCGGAAGAAGGACGTCATCATCACCGGCGGCGAGAACGTGTCGTCGATCGAGGTGGAGGACACGATCTTCAGCCATCCCGAGGTCGCCGAGGTGGCGGTCATCGGGGTGCCGGACACGAAGTGGGGCGAGACGGTCAAGGCGCTGGTCGTGCGGGCCCAGGGAGGGGCCGTGACCGAGGCCGAGATCATCGCGTACTGCAAGGAGCGGCTCGCCGGGTACAAGGCCCCGACGAGTGTGGAGTTCCGCGAGGCCATCCCGCGCACGGCGACCGGGAAGGTCCAGAAGTTCAAGCTGCGGGAGCCGTACTGGGCCGGACGGCCCCGGGAGGTCAACTGACCGGCTGCCGACGGCGGCACGACGATGGTGTACGGCGACGACAGCGGTCCGTCGTCGCCGTACACCACGGATGCGCCCGCTCAGGCGCGCACCGCGTGGAAGAAGTGGGTCGGCTGCTGTACGGCCACGCTCTCGTGAACCTCGGCGCAGACGGCCGTGCCCGGTCGCTCGAAGAGGCCGGGCGGCGGCTCCGCGACCTTGATCACCGAGCGGCCGGACTCCAGCAGACGTGCGGCCATCGCGAAGTCGCCGACCAGCGCGGAGCCGGGAGCGACATGGCGGTGGCGGCAGATCATCACCTTCTCGCGGGCGAGGTCGGCCAGCAGGCTGCCGGAGCCCACCCACTCCCCGTAGTAGTCCTGGGGGTTGATCATCAGGGCGTGGCCGGTGCCGCCCTGCTGCTCTATCTCGTTGAAGGCGGCGAGGACTCCGGCGGTGTAGGAACCGGTGTACGGCAGGGTGGCGACATCCGGGTGGTCCACGACGTCCAGGGTCAGGGCGCGGTTCTCCGCGGTGCCGAGCCGGACCATGAGCCGGTGGTCGATGAACTGGGCCAGTGCGTCGGGCTGTTCGCCGAGGGCCTCGGGGATCTGCACCCACGCGGTGATCGGCCGCACTCCGTAGGTGGCCGCCTCGAACCGGTACGCGCTCTCCCGCAGCCCGCCGGACGCGTGCGGCGCGTCCGGCCGGGTCTCGAACCACGACCGGACCGTCTCGCTCGTGACGCGCTGCTTCTTGAACAGGTTGCGGGCGGTCAGCCGCGGCCGGTCCTTCCCGGGCTGGAAGGAGTCGGTGATGGTGTACTCGAACCGGACCTCTGCCTTCTCCGGGTCCTCGGCGAAGGCCCGGGCGAACTGCTCGCCCGGGGAGGCGGTTGCCGTCGCGCCGGCGGGGGTCGTCCTACCGGCGGTCGTCGTACCAGCGGTCGTCGTCATCGGGGCGTACGTCCTCGGGGTCGGTGGAGCCGGTGTTGGTGGGCGGTAGGCGGTGGGCACGTCAGAGCGCGTGCTCGACCAGGCGCTCGTAGTACGGGAGATGGTGCTCGTAGTAGCCCCGCAGCCGTGCGTCGTTCTCGACCGTGGCGGCGTACTCCTTCTCCGGAGCCCGGAACCCCGCACTGGCGATGGCGTCGAGGTGCCAGCGACGGTTCTGGCGCCACTCGGAGCGCTCACCGGGCCGCCAGTTCAGCGCCTCGGGCAGGAACGGCAGACCCACCCGGTCGCAGTACGCCGCGACGACCCGCGCCGGGTCGGCGAGGAGTTGTTCGGCGGTGATGACCACCGGGCGTCGGCCGGTGATCTTCCACGCCAGTTCGAACAGGGCGTACTGGTGCTCGTAACCGATCTCCCGGCAGGCCAGCTCGGGCTTGATCGCGTGGTGCGAGGCGATCGTGCGGGCCGGATGGCGGACGATGAAGGTGTGCTCGAAGTCGGCGATCCGCTCCGGACGGTCGAAGAGATGCTGGTGGTGGTACTCCAGGGTGTCCTTGAAGAACACCGGCCGGTGGGCGCCGAGGCGGGCGAGGTGGGCCAGCAGCTCACCGGGGTCGCGCAGGGTCGCCGTACCGCCGTCCGGGTCGGGGACGGACACCTCGCCGTGGTCGGTGAGCAGGACCAGCGGCTCGTGCACGACGGTCACGTCACCGCGCTCGATCATCATGCGGAGGAACGCCGTGGAGACCGCTCTCGGGTGCGCCCACATCGCGATGACCGTGGGGCGCGACGCGGGGCGAGGGGCCTGGCTCGGGGGCGGGGCCCCGGTCACATCGACCACTCCGTCGGCTGCCGGTCCCAGCGGTGTGCGCGCAGCTCCGCCAGCAGAGCCGGGTCGAGCGGCGGAGCGCCGGAGACGGCGAGGTTGGCGCGCGCGTGCTCGGGTGTGCGCATGCCGGGGATGACCGTGCTCACGGCGGGGTGGTGCAGGATGAAACGGAGCGCGAGTTCGGGCAGGGTGACTCCCTCGGGGAGGATCTTCTTGAGGAGTTCGGCGCGTTCGACGGTCGGGCCGAGGTTCTCCGGGCCGAAGTAGACGGCGCGCCAGTCCTCCTCGGGGAACGTCGTGTCCCGGGTGAGCCGGCCGGTGAGGCCGCCCTCGTCGAAGGGGACACGGGCGATGATGCCGATGTCGTCGCGCAGCGCCCGTTCGAACAGCTCGTCCTCCGGGGCCTGGTCGAAGATGTTGTAGATGACCTGGACGACGTCGACGAGACCGGTGTCGATCGCGCGCAGGCAGTTGGCCGGCTCCCAGCGGTTGACGCTGAGGCCGAAGCCCTCGATGACACCCTCCGCCTTGAGGTCGGAGATCACGCGCTGCCAGCGTTCGTCGTCGCTCCAGCGGTCCTCCCAGACGTGGAACTGCAACAGGTCGATGCGTTCGGTGCCGAGGTTCTCCAGACTGCGGTGGACGTACTCCCGGATGTGGTCGGGCGGGAAGACGTCGTCGAGGGTGTCCTGCGGGCGGGGCGGCCATTCACGGTTGAGCGGGGGGACCTTGGTGGCGACGCGGAGGCGACGGTCGGGGTGCCGGCGCAGCAGGGCGCCGAGCATCCGCTCGCTCACACCCCGGCCGTAGACCCAGGCGGTGTCGAAGAAGGTGCAGCCCTCCTCCACCGCCAGGTCCAGACAGTGGGGCGCGGTGTCGTAGTCCCAGCCGGTGAAACCGCCGGGGCCGCCGCCGATGCCCCACATGCCGTAGCCGATCTCGCTGATCCGCCAGCCGAGCCGGCCCATGGTGCGCTGGTGCATGTCGTCCTCTCGTGTCACTGGGTGAGGGTGGTGCGGTAGGCCGCGAGGGCCGCCTCCAGCGGCTGTTCCCGCAGGCCGTGGCGGCCGTCGAGCGCCGTGCAGGACTCACGGGTGAACAGGCCGGGGTTGTCGGTCAGCAGCCGCCGGAAGTCCGGTGTGCCGTCGGGCCCGGACGCGGGCAGCAGGGTGAGCACGGCGTCCAGCACGGCCGCCGGGGAACCCGCGTCCTCGGCTGCGGCGGCCCGCAGTGCCGCCATGAACTCCCTTACGGGAACGGTCCGTTCGCCGTCGGTGAGGGCGATCGCGGCGAAGTCCGCACCGCCGTCGCGGAACACATGGTGGACCGCGCCCGCGGCCGCCTCGGCGAGGCCGGCGACCAGCCGCGCGGCCGTCTCGTCGACGGGTGTGTAGTCCGAGCGCATCGGTACGTCGGGCCGCAGGCCCAGCCGACGGAACGCCGACAGCAGCAGATGGGTGAGCGCCTTGGGGTTCGGTACGCCGTTGTCGGCGGCCGGCATGATCTCGCCGAGCCTGTAGAGGGTGACCGGCGCGCCGAGTCGCCGTGCCGCGAGCACCAGCCGCTCCGCGACCCACTTCGAACGGCTGTAGCCGCTCGCGGGCGTCGCCGCCCGCGCGGGATCGAAGTCCTCGCCGAGACGGCCCCGCGCACGCTCCCGCGCACGGGCCGCCTCCCGGTCGAGCACCCCGAGGGTCGACACGTGATGCAGCGCCTTGACCCGTCCGGACAGCGCGAACCGCAACACCTCGGCCGTGCCGGTCACATTGGCGGGGCGATGCGCCCGGTAGTCCAGCAGGAAGTTGACGAGCGCCCCGATGTGCAGCACGGCGTCGCATCGGCCGGCGTATGCCTCCCAGGTCTGGTGGGTCCAGCCGAAGCGGCCCCGGGCGAGGTCGCCGCGCCGGGCGTCGAGCCGCCCGGCCAGGGTTTCCTCCCACAGCCCCTGCGAGCGCAGGGCTTCGACGAGGCGGTGCCGGGCGTGCGCGTCGTCGCGGGCCCGCACCACGCACACCACCCGGGCGTCGGTGGTCGTCAGCAGTCGGTGCACGGCCCTGGCCCCCACGAAGCCCGTGGCCCCTGTGACCAGCACGGTGCGCGGCGGCACGGCCGGGCGGGCGCCGCCGGCCCGCCGTGCCAGGGCGGCCAGTTCCTCCGGCAGCGCGGCGTCGCGCTCCATCAGCGCGGCCTCGTTCCCGGCGGACGTGGCGGTGGCGGTGGCGGCACCGTCGTCGAGCACCGCCGCGGCGAGCGCCGCCGGGGTGCGGTGCGCGTAGAGGTCGGAGATGCCGACGCGCATGCCGAGCGTGTGCCGGATGCGCAGGGCTGTGGTCAGCGCGGTGAGGGAGTCGCCGCCGTGGTCGAGGAAATCGTCACGGACGCCGAAGCCGGGCCGGTCGAGCACCGCCCCCATGACCTCGGCGACGCGCTCGGCACGGGTGAGCCCGGCGCCGTCGTCGGCATCCGTCGTCGTGGCCGGGGCCGTCTCCGTGCCGGAGCCGGTCCCCATGCCCGTCCCCGTGCCGGAGCCGAGTTTCTCCTCGACGATCGTCCGCAGCGCCCGCAGATCGACCTTGCCGTTGTCGGTGAGCGGCAGTGCCTGGAGGACGAAGCAGTGCCGGGGCACCTGGACGCGCGGTAACACGGAGGCCAGGTGTCGGCGCAGGGCGGCCGGGGTCGTGCCGTCCTCGGCCGCCACGGCGACCACCAGCCGGGTGCGGCCGGACCGGCGCAGGGTCAGCGCCTTGGCCTGGATGACACCGGGACAGGACTCGGCGGTCGTCTCGATCTCCCGGAGCTCGATCCGTACGCCGTCGACCTGGGCCTGCCGGTCCCGGCGGCCGACGAACCGCAGCAGCCCCGAGTCGTCGAACCGGCCGAGGTCGCCGGTGCGGTACAGCCGCTCGCCGGGAACGTCGGGGCAGGGGTTGGGCACGAACGCCCCCGCGGTGAGCTCCGGGGCGCCGAGGTACCCGGCACCCAGACACGCGCCCCCGATGAGGATCTCCCCGACGCCGTCGGCGTCCGCACCGTCGATGAGGGCGTAGCAGTTGTCGACGGGCCGCCCGAGCGGGATGTGGTCGCCCTCCGTGCCGTCGACGCGGTGGAAGACCATCCCGATGCTCGCCTCGGACGGTCCGTACCCGTTGGTGATCCCGAGCCCCGGCACGAGGTCCCTGAGCCGGTGCACGGCGTGCGGGATGATCTCCTCGCCGCCGACCACCAGATGGCGCAGCGAGGCGACCCGGGAGACATGCGCCGGCTCGGCCTCCAGCAGGGCCACCAGCATGCCGAGGATCGCCGGGACGAAGTCGGTGACGGTCACCCCGTACCGGGCGATGGTGTCCACGGTCCGTTCCAGATCGAGGAACTCGCCCTGCTCGGGGATGATCGTGCGGCCGCCCGTCGTCAGCGGCCACAGCAGCTGCCAGATCGCGGAGTCGAAGGTGTGACGGCTGTTCTGCAGCACCACCTCGTCGCCGGTGGCGGCGAAGTAGCTGGACATGAAGCGGAACCGGTTGGTCAGTCCGCCGTGCAGATTGACGGCGCACTTCGGGACGCCGGTGGTGCCGGAGGTGAAGACGCCGTACACCGGACGACCGGGACCGGGCCGCACTCCGGGGCGCTCGGTGCTCGGGACGACGGTCCGGTGGGAGACGACACGGGACCTCCCGTCCGTGGGGACGAGGGACCCCGTGGTCAGGGACAGCGGAGGGTCGAGCACCTTCAGGACGGCGCGCAGCCGCTCCTCCGGCCAGGCCGGGTCACAGAGGACGAACACCGCGCCCAGTTTCATCAGGGCGACCATGCACAGCGGGAGTTCGACACTGTTGCCGATCATCAGCGGGACGAGATCGCCCTCGCGCACTCCCACCGAGGTCAGCTCCGCGGCCAGCCCGTTGGCGAGCGCGTCGAACTCCGCGTAGGTCAGGGCCGTCTCGGTCTCGCCCCGGTGGACGAGGGCGGTACGGTCCGGGGTGCGGTCGGCCTGTTCCTCGATGAGGGTCGCCACCGGACGGTACGGTCCGTGGTCGACCTCCGCGCCGGCGACCTGCCACTTCGTTTCCGACATATCCTCCGAGCTCTCTGCTGATGCTGATGTGGGTGGGGGCGCCAGAGAGATGGCTGTTCACGACCGGTCGGCGCGGGCGGGGGTGGTGCCCGCGACGGCCCCGGCGAGCCCGGGTGGCGGCTCGTTCCCGGCGACGAGCGCGGCGAGCAGGGCGCCCGCCGCGGGGGCTGTCTGGATCCCGTAGCCGCCGAGTCCGGCGAGCCAGCAGAAGCCGGGCGCCTCCGGGTCGGGGCCGATCACGGGGGTGTCGTCGGGCGCCGAGCTGCGCAGTCCGGCCCAGGCGCGGCGGACGTGACGGACCGGCAGGTCCACCACCGCCCGGAACCGGTCGAGGGCCAGTGCCACGTCACGCTCGTCGGGCCGTGCGTCACCGGGCGGGACGGGTGTGGCATCGGCGGGCGAGACCAGCAGCCCGCCGGACTCGGGGCGGGCGTAGAACGTGCCGGCCACGTCGGCGATCATCGGCCAGCGGGCGATGCCGGCCGCCGCCGTGCCCGGCTGGCACCCGTTCCCGGGCGCCCCGTCCGCCGGAGCCCGATCCGCCCGAGCCCGATCCGCCCGAGCCCGGTCCGCCGGGATCCGATCCGTCGGGAGGGAGACGAGCGCGGCCGTACGGCGGTATGCCACCAGGCCCTGGGTCGGGACACCGGCCGACTCCGCCACCTGGTCGGCCCACCCTCCCGCCGCGTCCACCACGAGCGGCGCGCAGAACTCCCCGGCCGAGGTCGCCGCGTGCCACCGCCCGCCGCGCCGGGTCAGGGTGTGCACCCGTGCGCCGGTCACGACGGTCCCGCCGGTGGCCTTGAGGCCCCGCAGAAAACCCTGGAGGACGGCGTCCGTGTCGATGTCGCGGGCACCCGGCTTGTACAGCGCACGGTCGAAGGCGCTCGGTCGCAGCGCCGGGCACAGGGTGAGCGCCTGCTCGCGGTCCACCTCGACCACCGGCTGCGGGGCGCCCGCGCCGGAGGCCTTCGCGGCGTCGAACTCCCGGCCGGTGCCCGGGGTCCCGAGGGCCAGGACACCGCGCGGTCGCAGCAACTCGGCGACGGGCGAGAATCCCGCCGGGGGAGTCTCGTAGAAGGCACGGGAGGCCCCGGTCAACTCCCGTACGACGGCGTTCCCGTAGTACTCGGAGAAGAGCGCCGCCGACCGGCCGGTGGCGTGCGTGCCCGGGGCGCTCTCCGCCTCCAGCAGCGTCACCCGGCAGCCGGAGCGGCCCAGGAAGTAGCCGGCCGAGGCACCCGCGACTCCTCCGCCCACGACCAGGACGTCCGGCTCCCGCACGGCGCTCACCGGCCCTTCCGGGGCAGGGTGAGGGCCGCCACGCACAGCGCCAGCAGGGTGAGGCCACCCGCCACGGCGAACCCTCGGGCGACCCCCGTGGACAGTCCCGCCGCCGTTCCGCCGGACGCGGCGGCACCGGACGACCATGCCACCGCGCCCAGCACGGCGAGACCGGTCGCACCGCCGATCTGGCGGGCCATGTTGACCAGTCCGGACGCCGCGCCCGAGTCCTCGTCGGCGACCTTCGCGAGCGCGGTCAGGGTCAGCGGCACCCCGGTCACGCCCAGACCCGCGTAGGTCAGCACGGTCGGCACGAGCATTCCGGTGGTGTAGCCGCCGGAGTCGCCGATCCTCGCCAGCCACAGGATCCCGGTGGTGGCCACCAGCAGACCGCCGCAGACCACCGCACGGGTGCCGAAGAGCGCCAGGAGCGGGGCGCCCGCCTTGGCCCCGAGGATCAGCAGACAGGTCAGCGGGAGGTAGACCAGCGCGGTGCGCAGCGGGCTGTAGTCCCAGACCTGTTGGAGGAAGAGGGTCAGGAAGAAGAAGATGCCGAACACGGCCGTGCTGATGAGCGCCGTCACGGCGTAGCTGCCCAGTCGGGTGCGGTCGGCGAACAGCCGCAGCGGGACGAGGGGTTGGGCGCTGCGCCGCTCGACGAGAACGAACACGGGCAGCAGGAGGGCCGCCGTGCCGAGCGCCCCCAGCACCACCGGCGAGGACCAGTTGCCGCCGCCGGACGCGCCGTCGATCAGTCCGAAGCACAGCAGCAGCGCGGCCAGGGTGCCGGTGACCGCCCCGAGGACGTCGAACGCGCCGCGGGTACGCGGTGTCTCGCGCAGCACCCCGGCGCCGACGGCGAAGATCGCCACGCCGAGCGGGACGTTCACGAACATCACCCAGCGCCAGGACAGGTGGACGGTGATCAGCCCGCCCGCCAGCAGCCCCACACCGCCGCCCGCCGTGGCCACCGCCGTGTACCAGCCGACGGCCCGGTTGCGTCCCGGGCCCTCGGGGAAGGTCACCGCGATCAGCGACAGGGCGGCGGGCGAGGCCGCGGCGGCGCCCACCCCCTGCGCGGTGCGGCAGACGGTCAGCAGCCAGGCATCGGTGGCGAATCCGCCGAGCAGCGAGGCGACGGTGAAGACCGCCACGCCGGTCATGAACACGCGCCGTCTGCCGAGGATGTCCCCCGCCCGGCCGCCCAGCATCAGCAGTCCCCCGAAGGCGACCGAGTACGACGCCACGACCCACTCCAGGTCCGAGCCCTCCAGCCGTAATGACCTCTGGATGTCGGGCAGCGCCACATTGACGATGGTCGCGTCCAGCAGGAACATCAGCTGCGCCGAGGAGATCACCGCGAGCGCGACCGACCGCCGCCTGCCGACGTGGCCCTCCTCGGGGAACTTCGAGGCGTCGGCGGCGGTCCGCGCGGACGCCGTCATCGGCGGGCGGCGTATTCGATCTCGAGACGTTCGCGCAGCGGGTGCCGCAGCACCTTGCCCAGTGAGTTCTTGGGCAGTTCCCAGACGAACTGCACCCGGTCGGGCCAGAGCACCTCCGCCATCCGCTCCTGCGCGAGATGGCCGTGCAGGGTCGCCAGGGTGGGCGGTTCGCCCTCCGGCACGACGACGGCGCAGACCAACTCGCCGCCCGGGATCCGCGGATCGGGACAGCCGACGAGCGCGACCTCCTTGACGGCCGGGTGCCGGGTCAGCACGGCCTCGACCTCCAGGGTGGAGACCTTCTGGCCGCTGCCCCGGGTGATCTGGTCGACGCTGCGGCCGACGATACGGATGCCGCCCCGGCCGTCGTCCCGGGCCAGGTCGCTGGTGTCGAACCAGCCGTCCGCGTCGAGGCATGCCTCGTAGACCTCGCGCCGACCCAGGTAGCCGAGGCACTGCGAGGCCCCGCGCACCAGCAGCCGGCCGGAGTCGCCGCCGTCCTCGACGGCGATCCGCAGTTCCATCCACGGCTCGGCGCGGCCGTCGCTGTGGCCCGCCCAGCCCTCCGGGTCGTCGTCCCGGGTCACGGTGACGGCCCCGTTCTCGGTCATGCCCCACAGGGCGCGCACCGGGATGTCGAAGACCTCGCGGACCTGGGCGATCAACCCCGGGTCGATGGGGGCGGAGCCGGACACGATCTGTACGACGCTGGAGGTGTCCCGGGGCTCCTTGCGCTGGGCCTCCAGCAGGTCCACGAGGTACGCCGGGGAGGCGTAGGCCCAGGTGACGCGGTGGGCGGCGACGATGTCGAGCAGCAGCTCCATGTCCCGGTTGGCCTCCTGCATCACACAGGTGCCGTGCAGGAGCAGCGGCATGTAGCAGGCGTAGGTCAGACCGGCCATGTGTGTGGCGAAGTTGGGGATGGAGATGACGTCGTCCCGGGTGAGCCGGTGCGGCTCGGACACCGCGAGCACCGCCGCGTGCAGGGTGTTCTGGCTGTGCACGACACCCTTCATCCGGCCGGTGGTGCCGGAGGTGTAGAGCAGCAGGGCCGGATCGTCGGGTCCCGAACTCCGCGCCGTGTCGACGTCGTGCCGCTCCTCCCAGGGTGTGCGGACGAAGAACTCGTCGAAGTCGACCGCGCCGGTGGCGGCGGCGTCGCCCACCACGACCCGGTGGGCGAGGGTGGGGGGAGCGGCCTCGGCGAGCCGGGCGCCGTAGTCGATGTCGTTGAAGCGGTCGACGGTGACGCAGATCCGTGCGGCGCTCTCCTGGAGCACCTGGGCCAGTTCCCGCACGTCCAGCGCGGGGATCACCGGGCAGGCGACGGCCCCCACCCGGTGGCAGGCCAGGTACAGGGGGGTGAGGACCCAGCGGTTCGGGAGGTAGAGCGCGACCACGTCGCCCGTGCCGACGCCGAGTTCGGTGAGCGCGGCGGCGAACCGCTCCACCAGGCGGGCCAGTTCGGCGTAGCTCACCTCCCGGGTGAGGTCCCGGCCCTCGTAGGCGATGACGGCGGGATGCTCCGGTCTGGTGCGAACAGCTTCGGCCAAGTCGGCCAGAAACGTTTCCTCTCGCCACCAGCCGGCTGCCCGGTATTTCGCGGCCGTCTCCGGTCCGGGAATTACCAGCGTGTCCCATTTACCCACTGAAGCGCCCCCGCTCTTCGTACTTCGAGATTGGTACCTGCAGCACGAATCCGATGGCAGAGCCTAGAGGATGACGGAAGGCCGCGGTAGGCGGAACGGAGAAATCCGATTCTGTTTATCAAACACACGCCGTCATCACCGTTCGCGCAAAAGCGCGCAGTGTCCACGATTGCGGCGATCCGTGTTCAACGTGTCCCGGAGATAAAGCACTTGACAGACAGTGGCGGCGAGAGTGAGGCTGCGACGGCGTCCGCTCTGTCCACGGCAATGCGCGAGCACTGGAGGCACGGTGAAGATAGGCCTGCTCGGCTGGGACTATTCGGGAATCGATCCCGATGGCATAAGCCTGGTGGAGTACGGTCGGGAGCGCGGGCATGAAATGTCGTTCTTCACGCTCGAGGAGCTCGCCTATCGCCCCGGCCCGTCCGGCGTGACACTCACCCTGGGAGGGGAGCCCGCGGAGGCCTTCGACGCCGTCATCAACCGCTCCAAGCTGTACGGGGACGACTGGCAGGACCGCGTCGAACGGCTGACCATGCTCAGCAACGTCCCCGGGCTGCGGCTCTTCGACCCGGCGGACGTGTGGGTGACGGGATACAGCAAGTTCCTGATGGCCCAACGGCTGGCCGCGGCCGGTGTGCCCGTACCGCCCACCCGCTCGGCGACCTCCCTCGCGGACGTCGAGGCGGCCTGCGAGGAGTGGGGCGCGGTCATCCTCAAGCCCTCCTTCGGCTACCGCGGCACCGACGTGGAGCGCGTCGCCGACTTCGCGGCCGAGAAGGCCGTCGCCGAGGAACTGCTCTCCCGCTATCCGACCCTGGTCTGCCAGCGCTTCTACCCGACGTCCGGCGGCGAGTACCGGATCACGGTCGCGGGGGAGGCGACCCCGATCAACATGCTCAAGCTGCCGGCACCGGGCTCCTGGCGCTGCAAGACCATGGAAGGCGCCTCCTTCGAGCGGTTCGAGGCCCCCGACGACCTCGTCGACCTGTCGCTGCGCGCCACCCGGGCCATGGGCATCACCCTGGCCGGCCTGGACATCCTGCCCGCCCCGGACGGCTATGTCGTCCTGGAGGTCAATCCGGTCCCGGGCTACCTCTCCATGCTGGGCAGGGAACAGCACCGCCAGGTGCTCGGCGGTGTCTTCGACTGGGTCGAGGCGAAGACCTCCGCCTGAATGCGGGCCCGCGCCGCTCACGGGCCCGCGCCGCTCACGGGCCCGCGCCGCTCACGGGCCCGCGCCGCTCACGGGCCCGCGCCGCTCACGGGCCCGCGCCGCTCCCGGCGCCGCCCCTTCCGCCCCGCCGCCCCCTGCCCCTCGACCCCGTACCCGCCAGCACTCAGGAGAGCCATGCGCTACACCACCTTCGGCCGCAACACCGGGCTGCGTGTGTCGGAGTTCGCCCTCGGTACGGCCAACTTCGGTGCGGGCGTCGGCGCGCACCCCGAGGCCGCGGGGCTGATGTGGGCCCGACGGGGCGACGGCGCCGGACGGGAGGACGCGCGCAAGATCTTCGACCGGTTCGCCGAGGCCGGCGGCACCCTCATCGACACCGCCGACTGCTACCAGTTCGGCGAGTCGGAGAAGCTGCTGGGCGAGTTTCTCGCCGCCGACCGCGACCACTTCGTCCTGTCGTCGAAGTACACCAACAGCGACTCCGCCCGTCCGGGCGTCTCCGACACCGGCAACAGCCGCAAGAACATGATCCGTTCCGTCGAGTCCAGCCTGCGGCGCCTGCGGACCGACCACATCGACCTGTACTGGGCCCACTTCCCCGACACGCTCACACCGACCGAGGAGATCCTCACCGCCGTCGACCAGCTCGTGCGCAGCGGCAAGATCCTCTACGCCGGTCTCTCCAACTTCCCCGCCTGGCGCGTCTCCCGCGCCGTGACGATCGCGGAACTGCGCGGCTGGGCCCCCGTCATCGGCATCCAGACCGAGTACAACCTGGTCAACCGCACCGGCGAGCGCGAACTGCTGCCCATGGCCGAGGCGCTCGGTCTCGGCGCCGCCCTGTGGTCCCCGCTGGGCGGCGGCCTTCTCACCGGCAAGTACCGGCGTACGGCGGCCGGCTGGGTGAGCGACCAGAACCGCCGTCACCCGCGCAACGACACCGACCGGATCGAGGCGGTCGTGAACACCGTCCTCGCCGTGGCCGAGGAGACGGGACTCTCCGCGCCCCAGGTGGCGCTGGCCTGGCTGCGCGACCGCGCGGCACGGTCGACCACCGCGTTCGTGCCGGTGATCGGCCCGCGCGACGTGAACCAGCTGGAGGAGTACCTCAGGTCGCTCGACGTCACGCTCACGGACGAGCACCTGGTCCGGCTGGACACGGTGAGCGCCGTGGAGCTGGGCAGCCCGCACGAGATCGGCCGTCTCGTGCGGGACTCCCTGATCGGCGGGGACCCCGACCGGATGAGCACACCGATCGTGCCCGTGGCCTGAACTCCGGTCGCCCCCGCCGGGCGCGGGCCACGGGGGCGACCGGAGTTCACTCCGGCCACGCCGGCTGGTGGTGGACGGTTCCCGGTTCCAGGAACGGCGCCGTGTAGAGCTCGGCCTCGGCCGGTTCCATCGGCTTCTCGCTGATCAGGTGTGCCGCGAGGCGCCGCCCGGCGTACCCGAGGACGAGCGTCGGATCGCTGAGTGCCGTCAGCCGCAGGACGAGATCGGCCTCGTCGCAGGCCTGGGGGTCGGCGCACTCGTGCGAGGGGACCGCGCGGAATCCCAGAGCGGTCTTGAAACGGAGCAGCCCCGGCTGCGTCAGATGCCCCATGAGATTCGGTTCGTTGCCCAGCGTCGCCCGCCCGTAGCCCCTGGCGCGCGCCGCCCGCAGCACGGAGAAGTAGATGACGCGGGGCAGGCTGGAGCGCCGGTACGCCGCGCTCACCGCGGAGAACCGGAGCACCAGCGTGTCCACCGCCGGGCATTCGAGGGCCAGACAGCCGCCGACCAGTTCGTCTCCGTCGTACGCGAAGACCCCGAAGAACTTTCGTGGCCCGTGCAGGACGGCGTCCCGGTGGTCGAGCGCGAACGGGACGCCGAACCGCATGTCGGCCACCCGCTCCTGGTAGAGCGCGAGGAACCGGTCGAGGGTGGCCGGTGTCACCGGGTCCTCGACCGTCTCGCGCACACCGGCCGTGACCGCCTGGCGCTGGGCGCGCCGTACGGTCTGGCGTGACGAGCGGTCGAGACCCGCGAGGAAGGCGTCCTCGTCCGCGCCCAGCTCGGCCACCCAGGTGAGCAGGGACGGCTTGCGGATGAACCCCCGGCGCGCGAGGTCGTCCCAGGTCTCGGCCGGGGGGTTGGGCAGCCGGACGACGTCGATGGGCTGATCCGTCCTGGTCCAGGGTTCCTCGGCCAGTTCCGAGGGCTCGATCAGGGCGAGCGTCAGGCCGTAGCGGTCCACGATCTCCATGCGCCGGGCGGGTCAGGCACCCGCGGCGACGGAGTTCGTGGCGCCGGGGGACCCGGCGGACGCCGACGCGGAGCCGGTCAGACAGTCGGCGAAGCACGCGAGGGCCCGGGACCAGTTCTCGGAGTACTCCCTGACCAGCGTGAGGAACTCGGCGGCCTGCGCCGTGTCCGTGACCACCCAGGTCATACCGGTCTCGTCGTCGCTGACCTGCGCCGCGTGCACCGTCTCCGCCTTGATGTGGGAATCGATCCAGGCGAACTGGTCGGTCTCACCGAAGACCCGCTCCCCGTCCACCCGGACCTTCGCGTACAGCCGGCGGAAGGCCACGGCGATGTCCAGCGCTATGGTCTCCACCACCCGCAGTTGGATCGCCGCCCCGAGCGGGGAGCGTCCGAGCCGGTCCATGTTGGCCAGCAACTCCCTGATCGCGTCCGGTAGTTGATTCGCCGCCCGCAGCTCGTCCGCGCCCAGCCCGGCCGCCAGCGGGGCGACGATGGTGTCGTCCCACCACACGTAGTGGATGCCGGCCGGACCCTGCGGCGCCACGGCCCGGAACTCCGGCGCGGCGTTGTCCAGGTCGTCGCCGATCACCCGGTAGACGGTCTGGAAGGCGCCGAGGATGTCGTGTGTCGGCGCGTCCTGCGCCGAGAACACCCGGGCCATCTCGCCCATGCCGGCGATGGTGCTGAACATGAAGCTCTTCGTCATCGACCGCCACCACACGCCCAGGGTGAGCGCGGCCCGCGGGGAGACGGATTCGGCGGCGCGCGCGTTCCCGAAGAACGCGTGGTCCGCCCGTCGCAGTCCCGCCCGGTCGATTTCCTGGTCCACCCGCTCGTCGAGTTCGGTCCGGTCGGCGAGGGAGAACTCGGTTGCAGCAGTCACGATCGCTCCAGAGAAGTATGAGGACGACGAGGTTCGCTGAACAGGCCGATGTCCGGCCGAGGTCATACGCCGAGTCGCTCTTTCACATCGGCGAAGAACGGGATGTAGCGGTAGTCGCGGGCCACCGGGTCGTAATCCGTGTAGCGGTTGGTGAATTCCAGCAGGCGCCGGCGGACGGCTTCGACGGGTTCCTCGTGGATCCTGCGCTCGATGTCCTGGATCGCGCCGAGGAAGCGGGCCAGCACGAGGGGGATGTCGGGACTCAGCTCGATCCTGCCGCCGGCCACCCGGATGCCGTCGTGCTCGCTGAGGTACCCGAAGAGCAACTGGGAGGCCACGGCGTCGTAGTTGGGCCGTGGGATGCCTTCGACGGCGTAGCGCAGCAGGCGTTCGGCGAGGATGTACTCGTAGGCGGTCCGCGCCTGTTCGGCCGGGAGGGCGGGGTCGTTCAGCAGGACCAGCATGGCCGAGACGTCCACGCGCAGCTCTTCGAGTCCCGCGAGGGGCTTGTACTTCTTCGCCGACAGGAACGCGGGGATCGGCATGTCACCCTGCCGGTGGTGGTACTCGTGCAGTCGCACCCACCACGACGAGGCCTGCTCCACCTGTCTGTCCGTCGCTCCCTGGATGAGCGGGAAACTCCCCGCGGCCATCACCGCGTCGATCATTTTGCGGGTGGTGCGGTTGTGCCGTTCGACGAACTTGTCGATGAAGTAGAAGATGAGGTCGTCCGGGTCCTGGATCCCGTCGAAGTGGTTCTCGGGAAAGAGCGCCACCACCACACGCGAACGGAATCCGTCGGACTGCCCTGTCACGGTGACCGGAGCGGTGGGACTGGCGTACCGCTCCGCCAGGTGCGGATCGGTGGGCAGCATCTCGTACGTGAGGTAGTCGAGGGACAGCGACGGAAAGTACGAGGCGTCGAACAACGAGAAGATGTGGTTGTCCCGACGGCTGTTGATGTGTTCCTTCGTGGCCCGCAGTCTGGAACCGGGAGCGAACGTACGCAGATCCTCCAGAAAGGCCTGGACTATCGGCTGCCGCCGTAGGTGAGTGGATCCTTCGAGTCGACGGGCCAACTCCTTCTGGGTGTCCGCCTCACGGAACGCGGAGTGACTGCCGAACTCCCCCCGTAATTCATTGACTTCCGCGAACACCGAGCCCATGTCGATGTCGATCAACAAATGCTCCTCCCCGTCAACTCCGGTGCACGCTACCACGCCCGGATGTTCGAATCTTTGCGTTTTCGGAAGGGCCGCAATCGGTCCCGCAATTCAGCGGGAGCCGTGCCGTGGAGCGGCCGCGAGAGTCGCGCGCAGAACCGCGTACGGCGGGTCGGCGATGAGGTAGAAGTGATTGCCGGAGACCCCGACCTCCCGGACCGGCGCCGTGCTGAGGGCACTCCACGGACGGCGGTCCGCGTCGTCGTCCCGGTCGCCGACGAGGGTGGTGACCGGACAGGTGAGCAACGGCTCGGGAGACATCACGTAGTCGTGGAACATACGGCCGTCGGCGATCAGATAGGGCAGGACCACCTCCTGGAAGATCGGGTCGGCCGCCATCTCCGCGTCGGTGCCGCCCATCCTGACCAGATCGTCGAGCAGTCGGTCCGGGTCCTCCTCTGCGACGAGGCCGGTGGGCAGCGGAGCGTCACGCGACCCCGAAGCGAACAGGTGCTCGATGTGGATGTTCCGGCGTTGCAGCGCGCGTGCGGTCTCCAGAGCTATGGGTGCGCCCAGGCTGTGCCCGAAGAAGGCGAGGGGACGGTCGGCGAGCGGTTCGAGCGCGTCGGCGATGTCGCCCGCGAGCCGGACGAGGTCGTGCGGGGGCTCCTCGTCGAACCGGTCGGCACGCCCCGGGTACTGAACGGCGTGCACCTCCACCTCGTCCAGGGCCCCGCCCCAGTCGCGGTAGAACGACGCCGACCCGCCGGCGTGCGGGAAGCACACCAGACGGATCCGCGCCTCCGGCCGCGCGGTGTCGCACGTCAGCCGGCGAGAGGTACCCCCGGTCACCGGCTGACCCCCTTCCGGGCGCGCTGCTGCCGAAGTCTGGCGGTACGGGCCCGGCGGGCGGCCTCGGCCGAGGAGCCGGCCGACGCCTCCTCCCCCTGCTCGCGGCCGGCGCGGATGAGCGCGACCTGTGCCGTCACGGTGGTCTCCTGGAACAGGGCGACGATCGACGGCCGCAGGCCGCAGTGCTGCTCCAACGCGTCCTGGAGCTTGAACATGGCCAGCGAATGACCGCCGAGATCGAAGAAGTTGACATCCGAGGGCACCGTGGGCGTGCCGAGCACCTCCGCCCACGCGGCGGTCACCTGGGCGGTGAGCGGGTCGCGGGTGAGGTGCGCGGCCGGGGCCTGGACTGTGGGTGACTCGGCGGAGGGCGGCCCGGCGGTCGGTGGCTCGATGGTGGGCGGCTCCGAGGCGAGCGTCCGCAGCAGCGCGCGGTCGAGCTTGCCGTTGCGGTTGCGCGGCAGCGCCGGCCGTACCCGCAGCTCACCGGGGACCATCACGGAGGGCAACTCCGCCGCGAGGGCGCGCCGCAGCGCGACCGCGTCCGCGCCCTCCCGCGAGGCGACGAAGCCGACCAGGCCCGTGCCTGCCGCGTCGCGCAGTACGACCGCCTCCTCGACGCCGGCCAGCCTGCGGAGCGCCGACTCGACCGCACCGGGCTCCACCCGGTGCCCCCGGACCTTGAGCTGGTCGTCCTTGCGGCCGACGAAGTCCAGCCTGTGCTCGGAATTCCGGCGCACGATGTCACCCGTGCGGTACATGCGCGCGCCCGGCTCGTCGGCGAAGGGGTCGTCGAGGAAGACCGCCGCCGTGGCCTCGGGCCGGTCGAAATAGCCACGGGCCACCCCCGGCCCGCCGATGAACAACTCGCCTTCCGCGCCCGGGTCCACGGGCCGGAGCTCGTCGTCGAGCACATGGAGCCTGGCTCCGGGGATCGGTCCGCCGATGTCGACCGGCGCGACGCGGGTGAAGCGGCGGAAGGTGGCCCACACGGTCGTCTCCGTCGGGCCGTACTCGTTGACGAGGTCCACCCCGTGGGGATGGACCGCGAAGTGCCGGTCGACCAGTGACTGCGCCAGAGCCTCGCCCGCCACGATCACCCGCCGTAGGGACGCCAGCCGACCGAGATCGGTGCGTTCGGCGGCGTCGAGCAGCAGCCCGTACAGCGCGGGCACGCACAGGAGGCGGTCCACCCGGCGGCGGCCGACGAGGGAGACCAGTCGCTCGGGGTCGCGCAGTTCCTCCTCGGACGCGACGACCAGGCAGCCGCCCGCCTGGAGCGTCCCCCATATCCCGGCGACCGACGAATCGAAGGCCAGCGGTGAGACCAGCAGGAAGGTCGGGCTGCCCGGATGAACCATGAGCCGAGCCCGGGTCGAGGTGGCGAGGTTCCGGTGCTCCACGACGACGCCCTTGGGCTCACCCGTGCTGCCCGAGGTGTAGACGAGATAGGCCGGGTCCCTCGGGCCGACCTCGGCGGCGAAGGCGCCCGGCTCCCCTCCGGGTTCCGGGTCGGGGGCGTCCTGGACGTCCGGGGCGTCCGGGGCGGTGATGACGGGAACGGGGGAGACGGTGGTCGTCCGCGGCGCCGTGCGTGCCGTCGCCACGACGGCCTTCACCCGGGCGTCGTCGAGGACCGTGGCGAGACGGGCATCCGGCTGCCCCGGGTCGACGGGCACGTAGGCGGCTCCCGCGCCGAGCACGCCCAGCACGGACGCGATCATCGTCACCGAGGGCTCGGCCACGAGGGCGACCCGGTCGCCGGAGCCCACCCCGGCGGCGTCCAGCCGGTGGGACAGCCGCCGGGACCAGGCGATCAGTTCGCCGTAGGTGACCTCGATGTCACCGCAGCGCACGGCGACCTCCGTCGGCCGGTCGGCGGCCACCTGGGCCACCGCCTCGTGCGCGGGAACGAACGGGACGTCCGGCAGTGGTTCGCCGATTTCTTTCCTGTGGTGCGATGACGACAACTGAGAAACTCCCCCGTGCAATAAGCGGAATTTGGTGATCCGTGTTGCGGGGCGATCAAATTGTGTTCGGTCGCCCGTGGTTGGGAATGCGTTCAGCGGGTGGATTCGTCCTGGATTCGGTGAACCACCGCGATATGACCGTCCAGAGTTCTTCGGGCCAGCATCTCGCGTACGGGGACACGGATCTCGAACTCCGTGTTCACCCTCCGGATGAGCCGGGTGATCAGCAGGGAGTCACCGCCTTCCTTGAAGAAGTCGGCGTCCGCCGGGAAATCGTCCCGGCCGAGCAGTTCCGCCCAGATCCGGGTCACTCCCTCGGTCGCGTCGACGGGCGCCGGGTGCTCACCGGCCGGTGGTTGCGGTGCTCCGGCCGCGGGACGCGGTGCTCCGGCCGGCGGTACCTGCGTCGCGGCGGCCGGTGGTTCCTGTGTCGCGGGTGATGGTTGCGGCGTCGCGCCGCGGGGCGGCTCCTCGGCCGAGGCGAGTGCCTCGCGGGCCACCGTGCGCGGGCCCCGGAAGGGATAGCCGGGCAGCCGGGCCCTGCGGCCCTCGCCGGTCAGCCCGTCCACCGCGACCGGCTGGCCCAGTGTCCACAGCGCGCCCACACCGGCGAGCACCGTCGACGCCGGTGTGTCCCTGGCCCGGTCCAGCGCGACCACCGGCAGTCCGGCGGCCTCGGCCGACGGCGACAGGGGGCGTCCCGGACCGATCTCCACGGCCACGGCGTCCGGGACGTGCTCGGCCAGCGCGTCGAGGGCCGCGCCGAACAGCACGGGCCGTCTGACCTGCGTGACGAACGTGTCGGGCGGCAGGACCGTACCGGCCGCGACGACCCGGCCCGACTCGTTGAGCGCGATCGGAAGGGCGGACGGCCGCAGTGCGATCCGCGACATCGCCCGGCCGAGCGCGGGCAACGCGGGCTCGATCAGACGGGAGTGGCCGGCGTGGGAGTAGCGCAGACGCCGGACGAAGCAGGTGTCGCCGATCCGTCGCAGATACTCGTCGACCTGCTCGGCCGGACCTCCCAGGACACAGGAGTCCGGTCCGTTCACCGCGGCCACGTCGAGGTCGAGGCCCCACTCCTCGGCGAGCGCCAGCGCCTGTTTCACATCCGCCCCGATGGCCACCATCGCGCCCTCGGGGCAGTCCTGCATGGCCCGGCCCCGCGCCGTGATGAACGCGGCCGCGTCCTCCAGCCCGAGGACGCCGGCGACCGCGGCGGCGGTGATCTCGCCGGAACTGTGTCCGCACACCGCTGCGGGCCGGACCCCCAGCTCCTCGAGCGCGGTCGCCGCCGCGTGGCCGACGGCGAAGAGCGCCGGCTGTGCCAGCGCGGGCCGGTTCAGCTCGTCGGCGGGGAAGTCCGGGTCGCGGACGGCCTGCCGGATCCTCGCGGCCAACGGTGAGTCGAAAGCGTCGAGGCACCGGTCGAGCGCCGGGCCGAAACCGGGGAGGGCGGTGAAGGGCGCGGCCATTCCCGGGCGTTGGGTACCGCCGCCGGGAAAGAGGAGGACCACCGGGGCGGGGCCGCCGGCCATGGGCACGGTGCCCCGGGAGGTCCCGGCCCGGGCGGCGAGGCGCTCGGCGACCTCGGCACTCGTGCGGCCCGTGACGGCCAGCCGCTCGCCCAGGGCCGGGCGCCCGTTGACCAGCGTGCCGCAGACCTCACCGAGATCCGGATCGTGCTTCCGGAGATGAACGGCCAGCCCGTCCACCATCCGGTCGAGCGCCTCGGAGTCACCCGCCGACAACAACACGAGCCGCTCACGCGGTTCCCGCGGCTCCCGCGCGGGGGAGGGGGTGGCCGGCCGGGGCGGTGTCCGGGCCGCCTCGGAAGCGGCGGTTCCGTGCGGCCCGAGGTCCTCCGCGAGAGCCTCCGCGAGGACCTTCGTGCGTGCCTCCCCGCGGGCCCACTCGTGGGAGGCAACAACCCTGGGGCCGGCTGTTCCGCGCGCGGTCGCTGCCTCGGGGCCGCCCGGCACCAGCACCAGCCCGGCCCCCTGGGCGGCCGACTCGCCCGGGGTGCCCATCCCCAGGGTGGAGGGCTCCCGTGGCGGTGCTTGTTCGATCACGACATGGGCGTTGGTGCCGCCGATGCCGAACGCGCTCACCCCGGCGCGTCGCGGCCCGTCGCCGGGCCACGGGACAGCCTCCGTGGGGATGTACAGGGGGCAGCCCTCGGTCTCCAGCAGGGGGTTGGCCTCGGTGAACCCCGCGACGGGCGGGATCACGCCGTTGCGCACCACGAGCAGGGCCCTGATCAGCGCGGCGACTCCCGCGGCGGCGTCGAGGTGGCCGACGCTCGCCTTCAGTGCGCCCACCGCCACGCTGCCCGGCCGGGCCCCGCCCTCGCGCAGCGCGGCGTCGGCCGCCGTCCACTCGATCGGGTCCCCGATCCGGGTGCCCGTGCCGTGGGCCTCCAGGAAGCCGATGGAGCCGCCGTCGACCTCGGCCGTGTCCAGTGCCGCGCCGATGACCCGTCGCTGCCCCGCCGCGGAGGGCGCGTAGTAACCGGCCTTCGCGTGACCGTCGTTGTTGATCGCGCTGCCCAGGATGACACCGTACGGTTCGGGGTCGTCGTCGGTGACGTCCGACAGCCGGCGCAGCACCACCGCGCCCGCGCCCGAACCGGCGATCACCCCGTCCGCGTACCGGTCGAACGGACGGCAGACCCCCGTCGCGGACAGCACGCCCCCCGGCTGGTGCAGATGGCCCGCCTGGGGGTAGCCGAACCCGGCCCCCACCACCAGGGCCTGGTCGCAGTCACCGCCGAGCAGCGCCTGCACGGCCAGGTGCACGGCCACGAGGGAGGAGGAGCACGCCGTCTGCACGGCGAAGGCGGGCCCGGTCAGGCCGAGCCGGTAGGCCACGCGGCTCGCCATGAAGTCCGGCTCGGTCCCATGGATCACGTCGTCCAGCAGGCCGGGGTCGAGATGGCCGCCACGGACCATGGCGCGCATGTAGCCGCTGCCGGTCATCGACGCGTAGACGCTGGTCACCAGGGTGTCGTCGCGGGGCGGAACCCCGGCGTCCGCGAGGGCGTTGTGCGCGACCTCCAGCATCCAGCGATGCTGGGGGTCCATCAGCTCCGCCTCACGACCGCGGATCTGGAAGAAGTCGTGGTCGAAACGGTCCCAGTCGTCGAGATGACCACGCACGGGCACATAGTCCGGGTCGGAGGCCAACGCGGCGGGTACGCCTGCCGCGAGCAACTCCTCCCGCGTGTATCTCCGGCTGTGCACACGGCCCCGGAGTTGCGAGTCCCACCACTCGTCCATTTCCCGGGGACCCGGTAACCGTGCCGCCATACCGATCACCGCGACGTCCAGGGAACGATCCCGACTCGTCACAACGTCCCCCATCATGCCGTTGGAAATCGGATATTCCATCAGATGCTGCGTAGGTGCCGTGTCGCCTCGTGATCATATTCATGATGCAGGCAGTCTCAACCCTATTTTGGGAAAAGGAGGTTGGCAGGAAACGATCAGACATGGCAACGTCGGACGCCGCTGATTGCGAAGGGGGTCGACGAGTTGCAGTCGAGGGAATCGCCGGGGGAAGGACTGCACGATGTCTTCGCCGCGTGGGCGGCCGCTCAACCGCGCCGCCCGGCCCTCATTGCGGGAAACACCCAGGTCTCCTACGGGGAATTGGACGCCCGTGCCGAGGGATGGGCCGACCGGCTCGCCGCCGCTGGTGTCGCGCCGGGGCATGTCGTGCCGATCCTGATGCCGCGCTCCGTGGACCTGGTCGTCGCCCTGCTCGCCGTCCTCAAATGCGGCGCCGCCTACGCGTTGCTCGATCCCGACTGGCCGGCCACCCGTCTCGACGCCGTGGTCGACCGGCTCCGCCCGCCCCTCGTGGTCGTCCGACCGGGCACGGCGGTGCGGTTCTCCGCACCGCCGTGGTCCTCGTCCGACGAGAGCCCGGGGCAGAGTCACGCCCGCCGCGCCGCCGTGACGGTGCGGGACAGCGACGCCTGCTGTGTGTTCTTCACGTCCGGCACCACGGGACGGCCCAAGGCAGTGGTGAGCCCGCACCGTGCCACGGCGCGGCTCTTCCGGCCCGGCACCTTCGCCCGCTTCGACCGGGACACGGTCGTCCCCCTCGCGGCGGCACCGCCATGGGACGCGTTCTCCCTCGAACTCTGGGCCGCGCTCCACAACGGCGGCACCTGTGTCCTGATCGACGAGCCGTTCCTGACGGCCGAGTCCCTGCGGGCGCTGGTCACCGACCGCGGGGTGAACACGGTGTGGCTGACCAGCAGCCTGTTCAACCTGATCGTCGACGAGGACCTCTCCGCGCTGAGCGGCCTGTCCCAGCTGATGATCGGCGGTGAACGCCTGTCCGCCCGCCACGTCGGCCGCTTCCTCGACCGGTTCCCCGGCACGGCCCTCATCAACGGCTACGGCCCGGTCGAGAGCACGGTGTTCACCACCACCCACCGCGTCACCGTCGCGGACACCGCCCGCCCGGGCGGCATCCCGCTCGGCCGGCCGGTGCCCGGCACCTCCGTCTTCGTCCTCCAGGGCGACCGGCCCTGCGCTCCCGGGGAGCCGGGCGAGATCTGCGTCGCGGGCGACGGCCTGGCCCACGGCTACCTCGGTGAACCGGCCCTCACGGCCGAGAAGTTCACGGACGTCGACATCCTCGGTGAACGGGTCCGCCTGTACCGCACCGGAGACCTGGGAGTCCTCGACGAGAACGGGATCATGGAGTTCCACGGGCGGCTCGACCGGCAGGTCAAGGTCCGGGGCAACCGTGTCGAACCGAGCGAGGTGGAGCGGCAGATCGTCGACCTGGTCCCTTCCGTCGCCGACTGCCGGGTGGTCCCCCGCTGGAACGAACTCGACGGCGCCTTCGACCTGGTCGCCTTCTGCGTACCGCACCGGCCCGTCGGCGCACCGCCGGAAGCCCCGACCGGCGTAGTCGCGGATGGGCCTACGGGCACACATGCCGACGTCTCCGCGGACGCGCCGACGCACGCCCTCGCGGAAGTGACCGAACACGTCCCCGCGGAAGTGACCGAACACGTCCTCGCTGACGTGTCGGCGGTGCTCGCCCGCCATCTGCCCGCGCACCAACGTCCCGCCGCCGTCGCCGTCGTGGACGTCTTCCCCCTGACCGGCACCGGCAAGCTGGACGACAAGGCCCTGCTCGCGACCCTGCCCGACGTGCCGGACGAAACCCACCACGGCCCCGTCGACGACCCGCTCGTCCGCCTCGTGTCCCAGGCGTTCGCCGCGGTACTGGGCCGGCGCTCCGTGCCACCGCACACCCCGTTCTTCGAGCTCGGCGGCTCCTCGCTCCAAGCCGCCCGCGCCTGCACCCGAATCGGAAGACACACCGGTCGCCCGGTTCCCCTGTCGAGCCTGTACGAGAACCCGTCGGCCGAACGCCTCGGCACCTGGCTGCGGTCGACGCCGGCCCCCGACGTCGTCGCGCCACCGCAGCACGGTGACATCCCGCCGACCCCCATGGAACTGGTCTTCCTAACCCGCCATCTGACGGCGCCCCAGGACCTGTCCCAGTACTGCCTGATGACGTGGCACCTCGACGACCGGCTCGACCCGGACGCCCTGGAGGCGGCCGTCGCCGCCGTCCACCAGCGGCACCAGAGCCTGCGCACCGCCTTCCGTGTGGACCCCCGGCCGCGGGCCGAGGTCACCGACGTCCCCGCCCCGCCCCTGGAACTGCTGGACGCCCGGCCGACCCTCGACGAGGCGGTCGTCGCGCTGCGGGCGCTCTTCGCGGAGCCCCTCGAACCGCGGGACGCCGACCTGTGGCGCACCGCGCTGGTCCCGGTGACCGACCGGGGCGGCTGGCTCTTCGGGGTCCTGGTCCACCACATCGTCTTCGACGGACGGTCGGAGTCCGTCCTGGCCCGCGACCTGTCGGACGCCTACGCCGGACGCGAGCCGGGCCCCGTCCCGCCCACCCTGGCCGAACGGACGGCGCTGACGGCGGCGGCCACCGCCGTGACGGATCCGGCGGCGCGTACGGCGCGGGCACGGCAGGAGTTCCGGGACGTGCCCGAGCTCCGCTGGCCCGAACCGCCCGGCCCCGGCGAGAGCGGCACGTGCCACCTCGACAGGTCCGTACCCGGCCCTCTCGCGGCAGGTCTCGACGCGCGGGGCACGGCGCTCGGAACGAGCAGATTCGTGGTGCTGCTGGCGGCCTGGGCCGACACACTGGCCGAGATCTGCGGTCAGCGGGACTTCGCGGTGGGCGTCCCCGTGGCCGAACGCACCCTCCCCGAGCTGGACCGCGCTGTCGGCTGCCTGATCGACATGGTGCCGGTGCGCCTGCGCGGCGCGGCCACGGTCGGCGGCGACGACGGCATACGGGAGACCGGACGGCTGGTCCACCAGGCCTTCGGCCGGGGCGCCGTCCCCTTCACGGCCGTCGCCGAGGGCGCCACGACGACCCCGGGGCGACCGCCGGTGTTCCAGACCCTCTTCGCCCTCCAGGACAACCCGCCACCCCGACTCGACCTCCCCGGCGTCGTCTCCACGCATCTGCGCCAGCCGTACCCGGCCCTCCCGCTGGAGCTGCACCTGGAGGTGTGGCCGGACGCGGACGGCGCCCTCGACGTGGTCCTGTCCTACCGACGCGAAGCCGTCGCCGACGTCACCGCCCGGAAACTGCTCGACGGCTTCCACGACCGTCTGACCTGCATCGCGACCGGAGCCCTCTCATGACCGTGGTGACCTGCGACCCCGCCGGTGTCGTCGACCCGGAGCTGCACGCCTCCGGCGAGGTGCACGAGGTGTGGCGCTGGATGAGACGGCACGCACCGGTCCACTGGCACGAACCGGGCGACCTGCCGGGCTTCTGGTCGCTCACCCGGTACGCGGACATCCGGGACGTGTACCAGAACCCGGCCGTCTTCAGCTCCGCCCGGGGCGTGCTGCTACGGCCGACCGAGCTGGGGGAGGACCCCGGCAGCGGCCTCACCATGGCCCTCACCGACCCGCCCCGGCACCGCGCCCTGCGCGGGCAGCTGGCCGACCGGTTCAGTGAGCGGTGCGCCCGCTCACTGGCGGACGAGCTGCGCGCCGAGATCCGCTCGGTGGTGACGCGTGCCGTCGAGTCGGGCACCTGCGACGTCGTCCACGACATCGGCGCCCGGCTCTCCGGCCTCAACATCGGAAGACTCCTCGGCGTGCCGTCACGGGACCGGGAGCGGTTGCTGACCTGGATCACGGAGGCGTTCGCATCCGGCAGGCCACTCACCAGCCACCTCCCCCTCATGCGGTACTTCATCGATCTGATGTACGCGCGGATGGAGGAACCCGCCGACGACGCGATGAGCAGGTTCGTCACCGAGGAGGTGCAGGGCGAACTGTCGACCGAGACCGAGATCCTGCTGGGTGTCGAGAACCTCGTCGGAGCGTCGGAGAACGCCGGTCTGTCCATGGCCGCCGGGATCCTCGCCCTCGCCGCGCACCCACGGCAGTGGGAACGGCTGGTGCGGGAGCGGGACGACGAACTCGTCAGGACCGCCGCGGAGGAGGTGCTGCGATGGACCAGCAGCGCCACGCACAGCATGCGGACGGCCACCGCGGACACGGTCCTCGGGGACCGGCGGATCGCCGCCGGCGACCGCGTCGTGCTGTGGATCCCGTCCGCCAACCGCGACGAGTCGGTGTTCCCTGACCCCGACCGCTTCGACCTCGGCAGACAGCCCAACCGTCATCTGGCCCTGGGCACGGGCGAACACGTCTGCATCGGCAGCACCATGGCGCGCCACCAGACCCGGATGCTCCTGGAGACGCTGGTCGAGCGGGTCGCCGTCGTCGAACTCGTCGGGGACGCGGAGCCGCTGCGCTCGATCACGGTCAACGGCCCCGCTCACGCCACCGTGCGCCTGATCGCCCGCTGAGGTCACGCGGGCCCGGCCGCCGGCGCGTTCTCCGCGGGGCCGGGCTCCGTCAGGCGGGCGCGCTGCCGGTGTTCCGCCCGGCGGACGGCGAACGGCGCGGCCAGGCCGGTCAGGGCGAACAGGCCCCCGACCACGTACCACCCGGGGCGGCCCCAGGTGATGCAGAGCGAGATGATCAGGGCCGGTCCGAGGGCGTCGGCCAGCCCCGCGCCCAGGCCGAACACGCCCAGGTACTGCCCCGTGGCGTGTCGCGGGGCGAGGGCGAAGGACACCTCGAAGCCCGCGGCGGAGTACCACAGTTCGCCGATCGTGTGGATCACCGCGGCCGTGAGGAGCAGGGCCGCGGCGGCCCACGCCGGTATGCCCGCCGCCAGCGAGATCAGCGAGCAGGAGACGAGGAAGGCCGCGCCCGCCCGGCGGTAGGCGTCGCCGCCGGCGGCGGGGGAGACGACGCTGCGGCTGGCCCGCACCTGGAAGGCGATGACGATGACGGTGCTGGTGAGGATGGTGCCCGAGATCAGCCAGTGCGGCGCCGTGGTGGCGCCGACCAGCCAGAGCGGGATGCCCACGGTGAGCACCTTGAACTGCACGGCCATCACGCCGTCCACGGCGGTGAGCAGCAGATAGGGGCGATCGCGCAGCGCGGTCCAGCGGGGCCCGTCGACTGCGGGAAGCGGCGCGACCGGCGGGAGGAGGACCAGGACCGCCGCCGCGAACACGAACGCGATCGCGTTGCCGACGACCATCAGCTGGTAGGCGGTGAGCGTGCCCAGCTGCACCACCCAGCCTGCCAGCACGGCGCCGAGGGAGATGCCGAGGTTGGTCACCGCGCGCAGATAGGCGCGGAACTCCTGCGGCCGGTCCCCTCCGTAGTGCCTGATGAGCGGGGACCGGGCGGCCGTCCCCGCCGTCTTCGCCCCCGCCGCCGCGCAGACCGCGAGCACGAACGGCCAGAAGCTGTCCGCCAGTACGAAACCGGCCGTGGCCGCGGCCTGCACCGTGAGGGTGACCGCGAACACGCCGCGCGCCCCGAACCTGTCCGCCAGATGACCGACCGTGACACCCAGGGCCAGCGCGACCAGACCCGCCAGTCCGAGACCGAGCCCCACCTGGTCCGCCGGAAGGCGCACCGCCTGCGTGAAGTACAGGACTCCGGCGGTCAGATAGAGACCGCTGCCGATGGTGTAGACGAAGTTCGAGGCAGCGAGCACGCGTTGCGGCCGGGTGTCCGGGATCAGGCGGGGCACGGCGCGACTCCATCACGGTCGGCGAGTACGGGCCCGGCAAGCTTTGTTGTGCAGTACCTGCCAAAGCAAGGGCGCCGTGCCGCCCCGGCCATCCCCTCGCTGACAGGAGCGGCGGCCCGCGCTGCCAGCCGTCAGGGCAGCCACACGCCGTCGCGCATGATGACCCTCCCGCGTAGTTCCGGCTCGCCGCGCCAGGCGCGCACGGTCGCCGGGACCACGCGGACGTACACGAAGGACCCCTCTTCCCCGCGCGGATCCCACCCGAACTTGTCGGCGAACGCCCGCGCCGCTGCTTCGGGCACCCCCTCGTCGGGGAAGCACTCCGCCTGCCCCTGGAGGAGCACCACGTCGAGGGTGTCCGGCAGCGACAGGCGTACGCGCGGCTCCTCCCGCACGTTCCGCACGGTCACGGAACCGGCGCCGGTGCACATCCACACCGCCCGCCCGTCCCACGAGAACCACAGCGGCACCTGGTGCGGCCCGTGGTCCGGGTGAGCCGTAGACACCCACACATCCCGCTCGGTGACGAGGCGGTCCAGCGTGTCACGCACGCGCTCCGCGGTCGGGCGGCGAACGACTCCCGTGGTCTCCATGAGGGCCGACCCTAGCCGTGCGCAGGCCACCCACGCCTGAGGCGCGGGACCTACGGCCGGCGACCGACGAACCCTCCTCCCAGCCCCGTCGGCGACTACGACCGTCCGCTTCAGGCCGAGGCCGCCGACCTACCCACTCAGACGGCAGAGGGTGGCGCCGCAACCGCAGTGGCTGAAAATGTGTCTCTCATCGCGCGGCTTGGCGATTCGCCGGCGGGCGGGGCTTCGACGCACGGCGGCCTTGGGGGGCTGGAATGAACACATGGACATTGCCCGGATACACCGAGTCAGTCGAGCTCGGGTCCGGGGCGAGCGGGCGGGTGGTCCTCGCCGTGCACGAGGAGACCGGCGTGCCGGTGGCCGTCAAGTACCTCAGCGAGTCGCTGCGCGGTCGGCCGGGCTTCGTACGCGACTTCCGTACCGAGGCGCGGCTCCTCGGCGGGCTGGAGAGCCCCTTCGTCACCGAGCTGTACGAGTACGTGGAGGGCCCGGACGGCGCCGCCATCGTGATGGAGCTGGTGGACGGCGTCTCGTTGCGCGCCGTGCTGAAGCGGGAGGCCCCGCTCGGCCCGGAGGCCGCGCTCGTCATCCTCAAGGGATCACTGCTCGGACTGGCGGACGCGCACCGCGTCGGCGTCGTCCACCGCGATTACAAGCCGGAGAACGTCCTGGTCGCGCCGGACGGATCCTCCAAGCTGGTCGACTTCGGCATCGCGGTGGACGCGGGCACCAGCCAAGGCGTGGCGGGAACCCCCTCCTACATGGCCCCGGAGCAGTGGACCGGGGCGCCCGCCTCTCCCGCCGCCGACGTGTACGCGGCCGCCGCCACCTTCTTCGAATGCCTGACCGGCCACAAGCCGTACCGCGGCGACAACCTCGCGGCGCTCGCGTTGCAGCACGTCGACGCACCCGTTCCCGCCGACGAGGTGCCGGAGGCGGTGCGTGAGCTGGTGCGCCGGGGGCTGGCCAAGGATCCGGAGGATCGGCCCGCGGAGGCCGAGGCGTTCGTCAGGGAACTGGAGGCGGCCGCCCTCGCGGGCTACGGGCCCGAGTGGGAGGAACGCGGCCGTGGGCGGCTCGCCGCGCTGGTGGCCCTGCTGCCGTTGCTGCTGCCCTCGGCCCGCAGCAGCCCTGGAACCACCACCGACACCGCCCGTACGGTCCTGCACCAGGAACCGGCCCCAGGCGGCGCGCAGGCATGGCTGCCCGGCCGGTCCGGCATGCTCGTCTCCGGTGCCGCGCTGCTCCTGGGAGCCGTTCTCGCCTTCGGGCTCCAGCACACCCCCGGAGACGGCACCGGTCAGGTGGCCCAGGCCCTCGCCACCACCAGCGCCGAAGGGAGTACGGACACGGCTGCACCGCCGCCCCCGACGGACTCCGCCTCCCCGTCCCCCACGCCCTCCGACTCGGCCGATCAGTCGCCGTCCCCCACCCCGTCGCCCTCGGACGACGCGCCCACCCCCACCGCCGAACCCTCGTCCTCCGCCACCACGGACGCGACCACGGAGACGACCGAGCCCGGCGCGGCGACCACCACCCCGGCGCCGACGACGACCTCCCCGACCCCGGTGAAGGACCCCGCCGTCAAGGATGTGGCGGTGTCGGGATTCCGGCAGACGGGCCCGGCGACCGCCACGGCGACCATCGACATCGTCACGGACGGCACCGGACCGATCTCCGTCACCGTCTCGTGGTTCGTGGGCGAGGCGAGCGGACAGTACGGCGCCCAGGACGGCACGTCCCAGACCTTCCGGCGCAGCGGCGCCACCCAGTACACGCTCACCGTCGACCACACCTTCCGGGGCAAGGGTTGCTACTGGGCGGTGCAGGCCACGACCACCCCGACCGCCGCGGACGGCGGCGCCTCGCAGCAGCTCCTGACCAGACAGTGTGTTCTCCGATGACCACTCAGAACGACGACAGCACACCCGCGCGCCCGACGACGGGGGCCGACGAGCCGACGATGATGCTGCCCGATGCGGTGACGCTGGTGGAGGGCATCGACGACGCCGTCACGCAGGTGCCGGAGCGCCCGGAAGCCGACGAGAACACCCAGGTTCTCCCGACCGCCGGCGAGTCCGCCACCACCGTGGACCTCGGCCCGGCGTCCACCGTGCGACCGGCCCCCGCCACCACGGTGGACCTTGGCCCGGCGTCCACCCTCCACCTCGGCCCCGTCGAGGACCGCGTCCCCAAGGCCGCCGCCGATGCGGATGCCGATGCCGATGCCGAGGCGGATGTCGCCGACGCCGGGTACGCCGCGGAGTACAGCGCCACCGTGCTGGCCAGCCACTGGATCCAGCGACCCGAGACCGACGACACCCTCGCCGAGGCGACGCTCGCCGAGACGACCGTCGCCGAGGAGACCGTGGAACAGCCCTCCACGGCCCCGGCGAACGGGTCCACGCCACCCGACCGCGTCGACGGCACGCTGCTGCGTTTCGGCCCCGGCGTGACCAACGTCGTCGCGCAGCGAACCCACCGCACGCTCCCCGCCCTGCCGCCGACCCCCGCGGTACCCCGGCGCCGACGGCTGCGCCGGCACGCCCTGCCCGTGCTGGTGCTCCTCTGCGTCCTCGCGTTCCTCGCCTGGCAACGGCTCGGGCCGCCCCTCCGGGTCGACGCGGTGACGGTCACGGCCCGGCCCACGATCCTGCGGTGCGACAGCACCGCGGACATCGTCGCCGTCGTCGCGACGAACGGCCGTCCGGGCACGTTCTCGTACCGCTGGATCCGCAGCGACGGGACCCGCTCGGGCGTCCTGGAAGAGGTGATGGTCCGGGGACAGCGTCAGGCACGCCTGCACCTGCGGTGGACCTTCCAGGGCGAGGGACACCGCACGGCCCGGGCCGAACTGCGCATCCTCACCGCGGGCCCGCACAAGGCCACCACCCGCTTCACCTACGACTGTTCCTGAGAGGGTCCCCGACCGGCCGTGCGACGCGTCAGTCGCAGCTGGAGGCGCTCTGGATCATGACGCCGGTCACGGTGAAATAGGAGGGGTACTGGCGTCCCGTGCTCGGCTCGATGCATTCGTAGCCGGTCACGCCGTTGCGGAGGTACCTGAGCATCACCCGGTCGTCGTTGCGGGTGTTGAACACATAGGCCGAGCCCCGGCTCCTCGACCCCAGGTTCTGGTAGTAGTCGGTGACGTCCTGGTACGCGGCGGTCGGCGACTGCGACGCCCAGTCGGCGGCCGTGAGGTAGAAGCACACGCGAGGGTACGCGCAACCCTTGTAGGAGTCGGCGTGGGCCTGGGGCGCGGCGAAGATCGCCGAGCCGGCGACCATGGCGCCGACCATGGCGAAAGTGCGCTTGCTGAGGGAAAGGCGCATGTCTGCTTCCTTCTGTCGATGGGATGCCACGGGTCCCTGTCTCCGGTGATCGCGGAGAGGCCCGGTGGGCACCAGACATTGCCGACGATGATCCTTTTCAGCAAGGAGAACCGGGGCCCGGGGGACGGTGGGACGCCGTGGCCGCCGCTGCCTGGCACGTTCCGGGGAAGCTGGGACGCCCGTGGGACGCCCCGACCATGACGCGTACTCCACAACACCGGTCTCCGGGAGCCTCACGGCTCCCGGACGACTCAGCCCGGTCCGTCCGCACGAGACGCCCGGCCGGGTCCGCGCTCGATGCGGTGTGCCTTGCGCAGGGAGCCGAACAGGTCGGCGGCACACAGGACTTGGGGGGACTCGTGCGTGGCGACGCCGCTTCCCACCGTCCGAGGAACTGAGCCCGTCTTCGACAGATCTCGCCCAGGGCGGGCACGTGACCCGAGGGACCGACGCTGCGCACGAGGCGGCGGTCCCGTCGTTCCCGCCGATCGCGGGGAACAGCGGCTCCCGGCGCACCTACCGCCCGGTGGTCACCTCTCGGCCACCCCACCCCGGCGCGCGCTCCGACTGCCGCCCGCACCCGCGCCCTTGGAGGGGCACCGCGAAAGGCAGACTGTCCGCATGACCCTCCACTGCATCGTGCTGGACGACTACCAGGACGCCGCCCTGACCCTGGCCGACTGGAGCCCTCTCGACGGCCACGTCGAGGTCCGCGCGCTCCGCGAGCACATCGCCGACCGGGACCGGCTCGTGGCCGAACTCGCCGACTGCGAGATCGTCGTGGCCATGCGGGAGCGCACCCCTTTCGACGCCGACCTCCTGCGCCGACTGCCCCGGCTCCGCCTGCTGATCACCACGGGCATGCGCAACGCCTCCATCGACCTCGCGGCGGCCCGGGCCCAGGGCGTGACCGTCTGCGGGACGGCGAGCAGCCCCACCCCGCCCGTCGAACTGACCTGGGCACTTCTCCTCGGCCTCGCCCGGCAGGTCACCGTCGAGAACCGCGCCCTGCGCGAGGGCGGCCCCTGGCAGTCCACCGTCGGCCAGGACCTGCACGGCCGCACCCTCGGCCTGCTCGGACTCGGCAAGATCGGCACCCGGGTGGCCCGCGTCGCCACCGCCTTCGGCATGGAGGTCCTGGCCTGGAGCGAGAACCTCACCGCCGAGCGGGCGGCCGAGGCGGGTGCTCGACTCGCCGCGGACAAGAAGGATCTCCTCGGCCGCAGCGACTTCGTCTCCGTCCACCTCGTCCTGTCCGACCGCACCCGGGGCCTGCTGGGGGAGCCGGAACTGCGCGCCATGCGCCCGCACGCCCACCTCGTCAACACATCCCGCGCCGCCATCGTCGACCGGACGGCACTGCTGCGCGCCCTGCGCGAGGGCTGGATCGCCGGCGCCGGCCTCGACGTCTTCGACAGCGAGCCCCTCCCCGCGGACGACCCCTTCCGCACCCTCCCCAACGTCCTCGCCACCCCGCACCTCGGCTATGTCACCGAGCGCAACTACCGCACCTTCTACGCGGAAGCCGTGGAGGACATCACCGCCTTCCTCGCCGGCGCCCCCGTCCGGCAGCTGGCGGGCGCGTAGCCACCGGCACGAACGCTGCCAACGGCTCACCCGAGGCCGGTCGGTGGAACCCCGTTGCCGACGGCGATCTCTCTCACTACGGTCGGCCCATGGCGGACGACGAGCCCACACGCGCGGCACGGCTGCTGGATGCCCAGGCGAAGGCGGTACGGCTCTTCGCGGAGTTGGAGGAGCGCGGTCTCGTCGCCCCCGGCGAGGGCGAACGCGCGGTCAGCGACCGGATCCGGGACCTGGCGAACGAACTGTTCGGCACCACCCGGCACTGGCACAAGAGGATCGTGCGCTCCGGCCCGAACACCCTGAAGCCCTACCGGGAGAACCCGCCGGACCGGGTGATCACCGCCGACGACATCGTGTTCGCCGACGTCGGTCCGATCTTCGAGGAGTACGAGGCCGACTTCGGCCGGACCTTCGTCCTCGGCGACGACCCCGTCAAGCACCGCCTCCGCGACGACCTGCCCCGCGTCTTCGCGGCGGGCCGGACGTTCTTCGAGGCCGACCCGGACATCACCGGAGCGCGGCTGTACACCGAGGTGGAGCGGCTCGCCGCGGGGGCCGGGTGGGAGCTGGGCGGCTGGCACGCCGGCCACCTGGTCGGCGAGTTCCCGCACGAGCGGATCGACGGCGCGGACGTGGAGTCGTACATCACCCCCGCCAACACCACACCGCTGCGCCGCACCGACAAGGCCGGACGCCGCTGCCACTGGATCCTGGAGATCCATCTCATCGACCCCGCAGGCGAGTTCGGCGGCTTTCACGAGGAATTGCTCACCCTCTGACCGGGCCTTCCGCCCCCTCCGCGAACCCCGATGGCAGACCGGGGCAACCATCCGCGCCTCTCGCGGGTCACATCCAGTGAGAGCAAAGCGCTCTCATGGCTACAAGGGGGAAATATGCGAAAGGTAAGCAATCTCGTGACAGTGGGGGCGTTAGCCGCCCTGGCGGTGGGCGCCTCGACCGCGTTCGCCACGACGGCCTCCGCCGCACCCAACGTCACCCCGCAGGGTGTCTGCGGCAAGGCCTACAAGACGGTGAACTCGGCGCCCGTCGGTTCGCTGGGCACCGTCTACCTGACCTACAACTCCTCGAACGGCGAGAACTGCGTCGCGACCATCCGCAAGAACCCGGGCACGCTCAAGCCCATGTCCACATGGATCTACGTCCCCGCCACCGACGAGTACGCGGGCGACGCCGACGACTACTCCTCGTACGCGGGGCCGGCCTACGTCTACGGCAAGGGCTTCTGCGTGAGCTGGGGCGGCAGCATCGACAACGTGTACGTGTCGGTGGAGAACTCCAACTGCGGTTCCCTGAAGGAGACGCGGGTCACCGAGATCCGCTGATCCGACCGATCCACTGACTCGACCGGTCAGTGGAGCCGCCCGTCACCGAGCCGTGAGTTCCCGAACCGGCCGCCTCTCCTGAGACGCACCTGGCGCGGGGACTCACGGCGCGTTGTTGAACACGTTCAAAAAGGGCTACCCTGAGGTCGAACCGATCGAGGGGGCTCAGATGAAGGTGGTACTGCCCGGGGGAACCGGACAGGTCGGTGCCGTTCTCGACCGTGCGCTGACAGCAGCGGGTCACCAGGTCACCGTGGTCACCCGGCGCCCCACGCGGGCCCACGACATCGGCTGGGACGGGGCCACGCTCGGCCCCTGGGCCACGGCGATCGACGGCTGCGACGTCGTGATCAACCTGGCCGGACGCAGCGTCTCCTGCCGCTACACCCCTGAGAACCTGCGGGCCATGATGGACTCCCGGGTGGATTCGACGCGGGTCGTCGGCGAGGCGATCGCCGCCGCCGCAAGGCCACCGCGCGTCTGGCTCCAGATGAGTACGGCGACGGTCTACGCCCATCGCTTCGACGCACCCCACGACGAGGCGACCGGCACCATCGGCGGCTCCGAGCCCGGAGTACCCGACTACTGGGCGTACAGCGTCGAGATCGCGCAGAACTGGGAGCGGGCGCAGGCCGAGGCGCCGACCCCCGCGACCCGCAAGGTGGCCCTGCGTTCGGCCATGGTGATGAGCCCGGACCGGGGCGGTGTGTTCGACGTGCTGTCACGACTGGTGCGGCTCGGGCTCGGCGGCCCGGTGGCCGGTGGCGCGCAGTACGTCTCCTGGATCCAGGACGAGGACTTCGTGCGGGCCGTGGAGTTCCTGATCGCCCGGGACGACCTCGACGGGCCGGTGAACCTCGCCTCGCCCGACCCCCTCCCGCATCGCGCGTTCATGCGGCAGCTGCGCACGGCCTGGCACGTCCCGGTGGGACTGCCGGCGACCCGCTGGATGGCGGAGCTGGGTGCGTTCGCCCTGCGCTCGGACACGGAACTGCTGTTCAAGAGCCGCCGCGTCGTGCCGGGCCGGCTGCTCACCGCCGGGTTCTCCTTCACGCACCCCGACTGGGAGAGCGCCGCGGCGTCCCTCGTGCGGCGGGCCCGATCGGGACGATCCGCCGTGCCCCGCCGGGAATCATGACGGGCTCGTGGTCCGCCGGTTCTGCTCCCGGTACCTGCTGACCGGACGCCCACGGTCCGGGAGCGGATCGCCGCGCATGAAGGCGGACAGCACCCCGAATATCGCGTGCGGTGGCGTCGGTCGGCGTAGCAGACTCCCAGGCATGGTGGACATGCGCGTGTTCCGGGACGAGGTCACCCGCTGGGCGGGCGGTGGCACCGGCGGATCGGCGAGAGAACTGGCGGAACCGCTCGGGGTGCACACGGTCGTCCTGCTGGAAGGGCTGAGCGACCTCGCCGCCGTCGAGGCGCTGGCCGAGCGCCGCGGCCGGGACCTGGCCGCCGAGGGGGTGTGCGTCCTGTCGATGGGCGGGGCGATGAGCGTCGGCCGCTATGCCGCGCGCCTCGGACCCTCCGGCCTCGGCCTGCGTCTCGTCGGTCTGTGCGACGAGCGCGAGAAGCCGTTCTTCGACCGGGGCCTCGCCCCGGACTCGACTCCGCGCCACGCCGTCTTCGTCTGCTCGGCGGACCTGGAGGACGAACTGATCCGCGCTCTGGGCCCCGAGCGGGTCGAGGAGATCGTCCACGCCGAGGACGAGTCGCGCCCCTGGCACACCTTCCTGCAGCAGCCCGCACAGCACGGCCGCCCCCGGCACCAGCAGCTGCGGCGCTTCATGAGCACCAGGAAGGGGCGCAAGATCCGCTACGGCCGCCTCCTGGTCGAAGCCCTCACCCCCGAGCAGGTACCCGCCCCGCTGAACGATCTCTTCGCACGCCTCTGAGGCGGGGGCACCGTGCCCCGCGGACCGGTCCGAGCCCGCCCGCGCGCCCCGGACCTGCTGTGACTTCGCCCACCTACTCTTGCCCGGGCCCGCTGGGCCTACCTACGTTCGGTCGCATGTCCCCCCTTGACCGCGCCCTTCCCGGCGGACCGGACGAGCCCGATCCGGACGAGCCCGAGGCGGTGGGCCATCCCATCGCGGACGGCCCCGACGCCTCCCCGACGGTCGATCTGGACATCGACCTGACCTCGCACGAGATGCTCCGGCGCGCTCATGTCCTGGAGGCCCTCGGCCCGGACTGGGACCCTGTCGCGGCCCTGCGCGACGAGCAGGCGGCGAACCGACTGCTCTACTCCGGCCTCGACGCCGACCAGCGGCGGGTCTACGACGAACTGGTCGCGGCCGGTGTGCTGCCGGGCGACGGGCCGGAAGACGGCGGCGGTCATGCTGCCGCTTGACCCGCAGGCCGACATCGGGCGCCGCGCCTGGGTGGCCTGCCCGAACTGCGCCGACCACCAGGGGTGCGCCACCTGCGAGCAGGGCCGCACCTGCTCCGCGCACTGGCGCTATCTGCTCTCCAACGTCGGCAGCCTGCTGCACCTGCAGTGCCCGTCGTGCACCCACATCTGGGCCCACGAGACCCACTTCGGCGCCACCCGCACCCCCTGGGAGCGCATCCGCAGCGGCCTGCGACGCCACTGACCCGCCCCCGCCGCTGAACCGACGGGACGGGGCCGGCCAGGTGGGGCCGGACGGCGCAGGGGCGCCCGCTTTCGGATGACCTCACCGTCTGTCGCCGGGGACGGCGCAGGGCCGTGGCCGAGGATCTCGGTCGGCGGTCATCCCTGCCTGCCGTTCGTCCGCCCGGAGGCAGCCGTGCACATCCTGCTCCTAGCCAGCGCTTTCAACAGCCTGACCCAGCGCGTCCACGCCGAGCTGCGCGACCGGGGCCACACGGTGGCGGTCGAACTGGCCGTGCCCGACAACCCCCTGCCGCAGGCCGTACGTCGTCACGCACCGGAACTCATCGTCGCGCCCATGCTCAGGACAGCGATCCCCGAGGAGGTGTGGTCGGCACACACCTGCCTCGTCGTCCACCCCGGGCCCGTGGGCGACCGGGGACCGTCCTCCCTGGACTGGGCGATCCACGAGGGCGCCGACCGGTGGGGCGTCACCGTCCTCCAGGCCGACGCGGAGATGGACGCCGGTGACGTGTGGGCCTCCGTGCCCTGCCGGGTTCCTCCGGTGGCCAAGAGCGAGCTGTACCGGGGTGAGATCGCCGACGCCGCGATCGAGGCCGTGCTGCTCGCGGTGGAGCGCTTCGCCGACGGCACGTACGTACCGCTGAAGCAGGCCGCGTCGGGCACCGCCGACGCCCACACGCGTGCCACTGTGGGCGGAGCCGCACCCTCCGGCCCCCGCACCCGTCCCCACCTCGACCAGAGCGTCCGCCGCATCGACTGGGACGAGGACTCCACCCGGGACGTCCTGCGCAAGCTGCGGGCGGCGGACTCGCAGCCCGGCGTCCTGGACGTGCTGCTCGGCGGGGAGTGGTACCTGCACGGCGGCCACGCCGAGGGGGTACTGCGCGGGCGCCCTGGGGAACTGCTGGCCACGCGCGCCGGGGCGATCTGCCGGGCCACCAGGGACGGTGCCGTGTGGATTCCCGAGCTGCGGCCCCGGAGGGTGCCCGGACAGCCGCCCACCTTCAAGCTGCCCGCCGTACTGGCTCTCGGCGACCGGCTGCCGCCGCTGCCCGAGCGCGCCCTGCCCTGCCTGCCCGAGAACCCGCGGCGCACCTGGTCGGACATCCACTACCGGGAGGAGGGGAACGTCGGCCACCTGTCGTTCTCCTTCCCCGGCGGTGCGATGAGCACCGAGCGGTGCCGCCGTCTCCTGGACGCCTACCGCGAGGCGTGCGCACGGCCCACGACGGTGCTGGTGCTGGGCGGTCAGCGGGACTTCTTCTCCAACGGGATCCACCTGGGCGTCATCGAGGCCGCCGACGACCCCGCCGCGGAGTCCTGGGCGAACATCAACGCCATCGACGACCTGGTCGAGGCGGTCCTGACGACGACCGACCGGCTGGTGGTCGCGGCGGTCGCGGGCAACGCCGCCGCCGGAGGCGTGATGCTCGCCCTGGCGGCCGACGAGGTGTGGTGCCGCTCGGGCGCCGTACTGAACCCGCACTACCGGCTGATGGGCCTGTACGGCTCGGAGTACTGGACCCTCACCCTGCCGCGCCGCGTGGGCGCGGCGACGGCCGGCCGACTGATGGATGAGGCCCTGCCGCTGAGTCCGGCGAGCGCGCTGCGGCTCGGGCTCGTCGACCGGGTCGTCGACCGAGGCCCCGACGCCTTCGCGGGCGAGGTCGCCGGCCTCGCGGCACGGCTTGCCGCTCTTCCGGCGACGGCGTCACGGATCTCCGCGAAGAAGACCGAGCTGGACCGGCTGGAGAGCACGACCCCCCTGGCCGGCTTCCGCGAGCGGGAGCTCACCCTGATGCGCCGGACCTTCGACGACGCGGACGCCCCGTACCACGCGCTGCGCCGTTCCTTCGTCCGCAAGGAGCGGCCCTCGCGCACCCCGCCGCACCTGGCGGCGGCCCGGGTTGCGCGAACCGTCCCGATGCCCGCCGCCGACGACGTCACCGGAACGGCCCCCTCTGTCGTCCCGTCGCGGTTCGACGGCTGATACCAAGAAGAACGACGGCCGAATTACAGGCTTTCATCCCTTACCTCCCCAGGAGGCGGTCCCATGACTGAGGCGACGCCGGGCACACTCGATGCCGCAGACACGGGCGCTGCGCCCGCCGACGAAACGCCCACGATCCACATCCTCTGGATCAACGCGGGCCTGAGCTGCGACGGCGACTCGGTCGCGTTGACGGCGGCCATGCAGCCCAGCATCGAGGAGATCGTGCTCGGTGCGCTGCCGGGGCTGCCGAAGATCGCCGTGCACTGGCCGCTCATCGACTTCGAATGCGGCCCCATCGGCGGCTCGGACACCTTCATCGAGTGGTTCTTCAAGGGCGAACGCGGCGAGATCGACCCGTTCGTGCTCGTCGTGGAGGGCTCCATCCCCAACGAGGCGATCAAGCCCGAGGGCTACTGGTGCGGCTTCGGGGACAACCCGGAGACCGGTCAGCCGATCACCACCAGCGAGTGGATCGACCGCCTCGCCCCCAAGGCACTGGCGGTCGTCGCCATCGGCACCTGCGCCACCTACGGCGGCATCCACGCCATGGCGGGCAACCCGACCGGCGCCATGGGCGTGCCGGACTACCTCGGCTGGGACTGGAAGTCCCACGCCGGCATCCCCATCGTGTGCGTCCCGGGCTGTCCGATCCAGCCGGACAACTTCTCCGAGACCCTCACCTACCTGCTCTACCAGGCCGCTGGCGCCGCCCCCATGATCCCGCTGGACGACAAGCTGCGCCCCACCTGGCTGTTCGGAGCCACCGTGCACGAGGGCTGCGACCGCGCCGGCTACTACGAGCAGGGCCAGTTCGCGATGTCGTACGACTCGCCGACCTGTCTGGTCAAACTCGGCTGCTGGGGGCCGGTCGTCAAGTGCAACGTGCCCAAGCGCGGCTGGATGAACGGCATCGGCGGCTGCCCCAACGTCGGCGGCATCTGCATCGCCTGCACCATGCCCGGCTTCCCGGACAAGTTCATGCCGTTCATGGACGAACCCCCCGGCGCCAAGGTGTCCAGCGGAGCCAGCGGGGCGTACGGCGCCGTGGTCCGCAGACTGCGGTCGATCACCGCCAGGACCGTGGACAAGGAGCCCAAGTGGCGCCGTACCGGCGAGAAGATCACCACCGGCTACCGGCCCCCGTGGTGAGCGACCCCCAGGAACAGCCGGCTCCCCTCCCCGCGCACCCCACCCCAACTCCCGCGCAGTGACGCAACGAAGGGCATCCACCCAGATGGCACCGAAGACGAAGACGGCCGACGACGGCAGTGGCCTGGTGGAGATGGCCTGGGACCCGATCACCCGGATCGTGGGCTCCCTGGGCATCCACACGAAGATCGACTTCAAGCAGAAGCGGGTCGCCGAGTGCTACAGCACGTCGTCGGTCTTCCGTGGCTACAGCGTCTTCATGCGCGGCAAGGACCCCCGCGACGCCCACTTCATCACCAGCCGCATCTGCGGCATCTGCGGCGACAACCACGCCACCTGCTCCGTGTACGCCCAGAACATGGCGTACGGCGTGAAGCCCCCGCACCTCGGTGAGTGGATCATCAACCTCGGTGAGTCGGCGGAGTACATGTTCGACCACAACATCTTCCAGGAGAACCTGGTCGGGGTCGACTACTGCGAGAAAATGGTCAAGGAGACCAACCCCGGTGTCCTCGAACTGGCCGAGCGCACCGAGGCCCCGCACGCCGCCGAGCACGGCTACCGCACGATCGCCGACATCATGCGCTCGCTCAACCCCCTGGAGGGCGAGTTCTACCGCGAGGCGCTCCAAGTCAGCCGCTACACGCGCGAGATGTTCTGCCTGATGGAGGGGCGCCATGTGCACCCCTCCACGCTCTACCCGGGCGGCGTCGGCACCATCGCCTCCGTCCAGCTCTTCACCGACTACATGAGCCGCCTCATGCGCTACGTCGAGTTCATGAAGCGTGTCGTACCCCTGCACGACGACCTGTTCGACTTCTTCTACGAGGCCCTGCCGGGCTACGAGGAGGTCGGCCGCCGCCGCGTCATGCTCGGCTGCTGGGGCGCGCTCAACGACCCCGAGTACTGCGACTTCACCTACGCCAACATGACCGACTGGGGACGGAAGATGTTCGTCACCCCCGGCGTCGTCGTGGACGGCAAGCTCGTCACCAACGACCTGACCGAGATCAACCTCGGTATCCGCATCCTCCTCGGCAGTTCGTACTACGAGGACTGGCAGGGCCAGGAGCAGTTCGTCACCCACGACCCGCTCGGCAACCCGGTGGACCCGCGCCACCCGTGGAACCAGCACACCATCCCGGCCCCGCAGAAGCGGAACTTCGACGACAAGTACAGCTGGGTCATGTCCCCGCGCTGGTTCGACGGCAAGGACCACCTCGCCCTGGACACCGGCGGCGGCCCCATCGCCCGCCTGTGGTCCACCGCCCTGTCCGGGCTCGTCGACATCGGCTACATCAAGGCCACCGGCCACAGCGTGGTCATCAACCTGCCCCGCACCATGACCAAGCCGGAGACCACCTTCGAGTGGCGGATCCCGAAGTGGTCCAACGCCCTCGAACGCAACCGCGCCCGCACCTACTTCCAGGCCTACGCCGCAGCAGTCGCCCTGCACTGCGCGGAGAAGGGCCTCGCGGAGGTCCGCGCCGGACGCACCCAGACCTGGGAGAAGTTCGAGGTCCCCGACCAGGGCATCGGCGTCGGCTTCACCGAGGCGGTCCGCGGCGTCCTCTCCCACCACATGGTGATCCGCGACGGCAAGATCGCCAATTACCACCCGTACCCGCCGACCCCCTGGAACGCCAGCACCAGGGACACCTTCGGCACCCCCGGCCCGTACGAGGACGCCGTGCAGAACACGCCCATCTTCGAGGAGAACACCCCGGAGAACTTCAAGGGCATCGACATCATGCGCGCCGTCCGCAGCTTCGACCCCTGTCTGCCCTGCGGCGTCCACATGTACGTCGGCGACGGCAGGACCGTGAAGTCGATGCACGTCCCCACCGGCCTGAGCGGACTGGGCGGATGAGCGCGCCGACGGCGACGGCGCCGGTGACCGCGGAGCAGACCGGACGCAGGGTCGAGGAGGTGCTCGACCGCCTCGCCGAGAGCGGCGACCCGGCCGTCACCGCGGCCGCCGAGGAACTCGTCCGTGCCCTCATGGACTTCTACGGGGCCGGCCTGGCCCGCATCCTCCACCTGCTGTCCTCCGCGCCGGGCGACCCGTCGGCACGGCTGCTCGGCGACGAACTCGTCGCGAGCCTCCTGGTCCTGCACGACCTGCACCCCGAGGACCGCGACACCCGGATCGCCCGCGCCCTCGACACCGTCCGTGAGCACACCCTGGACGTCATGGACCTCGACGAACCGACCGGCACGCTCCGGGTGCGCGCCCGGGCGTCCGGCGGCTGCGGCTGCGGCTCCGCCGCGGACGCCCGGCAGGCGGCGGAGGCGGCCCTCGTCTGCTTCGCACCCGAGGTCAGGGCCGTCCACGTGGAGACCGCCCCCGTGGAACCCCCGCTCCTGCAGATCGGCTCGGCGCCGACGGGGGCCCGATGACCACGACGACCGCCCCCACGCCGAACGCCGGTCCCGGCGCGGGCCTGCGGCGGTTCCGCACCGAGCGTCCACCGCGCCAGGAGCGGTGCGAACTCTGCGCGGTGGTCGTGCCCGAGGACCACCGCCACCTCGTCGACACCGACAGACGCGCCCTCGTCTGCGCCTGCGGCCCCTGCGCGCTGCTGATGGAACAGCCCGGCGCCGCCGCGGGCCGCTTCCGCGCCGTCCCCGCCCGCTACCTCACCGACCCCGCACACCACCTGGACGACACGGCCTGGGAGGCGCTGCAGATCCCGGTCGGCGTCGCCTTCCTCTTCCGCAACGCGGCGCTGGACCGGCTGGTCGCCCTCTACCCGAGCCCGGCCGGAGCCACCGAGAGCGAACTCGAACCGGCGACCTGGGAAACGGTCCTCGCCGGCAGCCGCCTCGCCGACCTCCTCGAACCCGACGTGGAGGCACTGCTGCTGCACCGCACCGACGGCCGCGGCGAGTGCCACCTCGTCCCGATCGACATCTGCTACGAACTCGTCGGCCGCATGCGCCTGCTCTGGCAGGGCTTCGACGGCGGAGCCGAGGCCCGCGCCGCCCTGGACACCTTCTTCGCGGACGTCGCACGACGCGCCCGGCCCGTGGACGAGGCGGTGCGGCCATGACGGAGTTCTCCTTCGCCTGCACCGGCGTCCGCGCCGACCGGTACGCCGCCGGACCCACGCTCGTCTTCCGGCTGCGCGTCACCGCCGCCGACAACGCCCATGTGCACGCCGTCGCCCTGCGCTGCCAGATCCGCATCGAACCGGCCCACCGTACCTACGAGCCGGCCGAGGCCGACGGGCTGACCGACCTCTTCGGCGAGCGCTCACGCTGGGGCAGCACCCTCCAACCGGTGCAGTTCGCCCAGGTCGCGCTCATGGTGCCCAGCTTCACCGGGGAAGCCGATGTCGACCTCGTCGTGCCCTGCACCTACGACATGGACATCGCCGCCACCCGCTATCTCACCGCCCTCACCGACGGCGAGGTCCCCCTGCTGATGCTGTTCTCCGGCACGGCGTTCACCGGCACCGGCGGCTTCCGGGTCGAACCCGTCCCATGGGACCGCGAGGCCGCCTTCCGCATGCCGGTCGCCACCTGGCGGGAGATGATCGAGCAGCACTTCCCCGGCTGCGGCTGGATCCGGCTGCCCCGCGACACCATGGACGCCCTCCTCGCCTACCGATCCCGGCACGCGCTGTCCTCCTGGGAGGCGACCCTCACCTCCCTGCTCGACGACAGCCGCGCGGCCGAAGCCCCCGCGAGGGACCCGCTGCGCGCCCTCACCGGCAGCACCGGAAGGACCGACACGTGACCCTCACCGCGTTCGCCGCCGAGACCGAGGAACGGTTCGCCCTCGCCCGGCAGGTGGCCGACGCCGTCCTCTTCGAAGGCTATGTGCTCTACCCGTACCGCGCCTCGGCGGCCAAGAACCGGCTGCGCTGGCAGTTCGGGGTGCTCGTGCCGCCCGCCTGGGGCGCCGAGTGCGACGAACACGACTTCCAGCACACCGAATGCCTGATGGAACCGAGGGCGGGCGCGACCCTCTCGGTGGAGGTGCGCTTCCTGCACGCCCGGCGGCGCACGGTGCAGCGGGCGCGCCCGGACGGCGGCTTCGACACCGTCCCCGAACTCGACCTCGACGACCGCGTGCTGGTGCCCTGGGACGAGGGCGTCGAGGAACGCGTCGAGGTGATCGCGCCGGTGGACGCGCTCCTCGGCGACGGCGTCACCCACCCCTTCCACCTCCCGGCCCGGGAGGACACCGCGCCGGTCCTGGACGCGGCCGGCCGTACCGTCGGCCGACTCCTCCGGCGCCGCGAGGAGATCCACGGGACGGTACGGCTGTCCGCCCGCGAACTCGACGGCCCCTACCGGACGTTGCGCCTGACCGCGGTCGTCGAGAACACCAGCGGCTGGACCCCGCCCGAAGGACACGGCGCCGACCGGGACGCCGCGCTGCCGCACTCCCTGGTGGCCACCCACCTGCTCATGGCCCTCAGCGCCGGATCGTTCCTGTCGATGACCGATCCCCCCGAGTGGGCCAGGGACGCGGTCGCCGCCTGCCGCAACCTGCACACCTGGCCCGTACTCGCCGGGGAACCCGGCCGCGCCGACCTCGTGCTGTCCTCACCGATCATCCTGGACGACCACCCGGCCATCGCTCCGGAGAGCCCCGGCGCGCTCTACGACGCCACCGAGATCGACGAGATCCTCGCACTGCGCACCGCGGCCCTCACCGACGAGGAGAAGCGCGAGGCCCGGGGCACCGACGATCGGGCCGCCGCCGTCATCGAGTTGGCCGACTCGATGCCGCCCGAGGTCCTGGAACGGCTGCACGGCGCGGTACGGAGCCTGCGCGAGATCACTGTCCCCGACCCCGCCGCCCCGGGCCCCGGCCTCCCGGACACCGTCGCCCTCGGCCCCGCGTTCGGCGCCGGTGTCGACGGCTTCCCCGACGAGTACGGGGTGCCTCGGCCGGACACGCCCTGGTGGGACCCCGCGAGCGACGCGGGCTACGACCCGACGCGGGACCGCGTGGTCGTCGACGGCCGGTCGGTGGGCAAGGGCAGCCGTGTCGAACTGCGCCCGGGGCTGCGCCGCACCGACGCCCAGGACATCTTCCTGCGCGGCCGCACGGCCGAGGTCGAGGCGGTGCTCCACGACGTCGACGGCGGGGTGCACCTGGCGGTCACGGTCGAGGGCGACCCGGGCGCCGACATCCGGCGCGAGCAGGGACGGTACCTGTACTTCCAGCCCGACGAGGTCACCCCGCTGGAGGACGACGCATGAGCGGCTCCACGCGCTCCGGGCCCAGAACCCTCGTCGCCGGCATCGGCAACATCTTCCTCGGCGACGACGGCTTCGGCGTGGAGACCGCCCGCCGCCTCGCCGAGCGCGACCTGCCCGGCCACACCGAGGTCGTGGACATCGGTGTGCGCGGGGTGCACCTCGCCTACCAGCTCCTGGACGGCTACGACACCCTCGTCCTCGTCGACGCCACGGCACGCGGCGAGGCCCCCGGCACGCTGTACGTGATCGAGCACGACGACACGGCGCCGGACCCGTCGCCGGGCACCCCCGCCCTCGACGGCCACCGGATGACCCCCGACACCGTCCTGGCGCTGCTGCGCACCCTCTGCGCCGGGACCGGCGGCGAGCCACCCCGCCGCGTCCTGGTCGTCGGATGCGAACCGGCCTCGGCGGACGAGCGCATCGGACTGAGCGCACCGGTGTCCGCCGCCGTGCCGGAGGCCGTCCGGCTGATCGAAGAGCTGCTGCGGAACGGCGAGCCGTCCGTGGCACGGGCCTCAACCGCTGAGGCTCCGACATGAGGAGAGACGGGATGAAGAAGATCGTCATCGGAGGAGCGGCCATGGCCGCCCTGGTCGCCGTCGCCGCCGAGCTCCTGCCGGACCTCAGGCGCTACCTGCGCATCCGACGGATGTGAGGCACGGCCGTCGGTGGGTGCGCCGAGCGGTTGCGTCGAACGGCGTACCCGCCGTGCCGTGACGGCGCGGCGGGCCGCGGGATCCGCGCGCGCACACCTGTAATGAACCCCGGCGCAAGGCAGGCTGCGGAAGGACCACAGACCCATGCACGAGATGTCCGTCGCGCTGGCCGTCGTCGACCAGGTCGCGGAGGCAGCCGGCCGGGCCGGAGACGTCACGGCGGTGCGTGCGGTCCGGCTCCAGGTGGGCGAACTGGCTGGCGTCGTTCCCGACTCCCTCGCCTTCTGCTTCGAACTGGCCTGCGCCGGAACCCTGTTGGACGGTGCCGAACTGGTCACCGAGGAGGTGCCGGGGCGGGCCCGCTGCACCCCCTGCGCCCACGAGTGGGCCGTCGGCATGCCTCCCCGACTCACCTGTCCCGCGTGCGGCGGTACGCGAACCGAACTGCTGGCGGGCCGCGAACTGCAGATCGTAGACGTGCGCTGGGAGGACGGCGGCCCCGCGCGTCCGTCCCCCCGCGAACCGATCTCCGAGGAGAGCTGAACCATGTGCCGTGTCGCCGACCTGCGCCAGGCCGTGCTCGCGAAGAACGACGCGAGCGCCCACGAACTGCGCGCCGCCCTCACGGCCCGGGGCACCGCGGTCGTCAACCTGCTGTCCAGCCCGGGCAGCGGCAAGACCGCGCTCCTGGAACAGGAACTGCTGCGGGCACGCGAGCGGTCGATCCCCGTGGCGGCGCTGAGCGCCGATCTCGCCACCGAGAACGACGCGATCCGCCTGGCGCGTTCGGGTGTGCCGGTGAAACAGGTGCTCACCGACGGACTGTGCCATCTGGAGGCCGGCATGCTCGCCGGGCAACTGGACGGCTGGTTGCCCGACGACGTCCGGCTGCTGTTCGTGGAGAACGTCGGCAACCTCGTCTGCCCCGCCTCCTACGACCTGGGGGAGACACTCCGGGTCGCCCTCGCCGCCGTCACGGAGGGCGAGGACAAGCCGCTCAAGTACCCCACCGCCTTCGGTCTGGCCCAGCTGGTCGTGGTCACCAAGACGGACCTCGCGGAGGCCGTCGAGTTCAACGAGGTCGCGTTCCGCAAGAACCTGGAACAGGTCAACCCCGGCGTCGAGGTGATCCTGACCTCGGCCCGCCGGGGGTGGGGCGTCGGGGCACTGCTCGACCGCGCGCTGGCCACCGCGGACGGCTCACCCGCCCACGCGCCGGTCATGTCCCGGCAGCCCCACCACCACGGGCACAGCCACAGCCACGGCCACAGTCACGAGCACGCTCATGGTCACAGCCACAGCCACGGCCACACGCATGGCCCCACCCCCACGCACCCGGAGGCCCCCGAAGCCATGGCCCACCCCCAGTCGTGAGCGCCCCGCAGGCCCAGGCCGTCGTCACCGAGGTCACCCGGCTGCGGCGCCGCGTCACCGTCCGGGGAGTCGTCCAGGGCGTCGGCTTCCGGCCCTACCTCTACAGCCTCGCCACGGACCTCGCCCTGGCCGGCCATGTGACCAACACCCCGGAGGGCGTCGTCGTGGAGGTCGAGGGCACCGCCTCGGCCGTGGCCCGGTTCTGCGACCGGATCGCCGCCGAGGCGCCCCCGCTGGCCCGCGTCGACTCCGTCGACCACCGCGAGGTGCCTCCCGTCGGCGGCACGACGTTCACCATCCTCGCCTCCCACTCCGGTGGACCGGCCCGCACCCTGGTCTCCCCGGACTCCGCCACCTGCGCCGACTGCCTCGCCGAACTGGCCGACGCCACCAACCGTCGGTACCGCCACCCGTTCGTCAACTGCACCCACTGCGGCCCGCGCTTCACGATCGTCACCGGCGTCCCCTACGACCGGGCCCACACCACCATGGCCAGCTTCGCGATGTGCCTCGACTGCGCCCGCGAGTACGGGGATCCGGCCGACCGGCGCTTCCACGCACAGCCGGTCGCCTGCCCGGCCTGCGGCCCCCGGCTGCGGCTGCTCGTCGCCGACGAGGGCGGCCCGAGGAGCGCCGACGGCGGGGACCCGGTCGTCGAGGCGCGCACCCTGCTGGCGCGGGGCGCGATCCTCGCCGTGAAGGGCCTGGGCGGCTACCACCTGGCCTGCGACGCCACCAACCAGGCGGCCGTCGACCTGCTGCGACGCCGCAAGGCGCGCGGCGACAAGCCGTTCGCCGTCATGACCGGGGCGACGGACGACATCCGGCACCTCGTGCGGCTCGGCCCCGAGGAGCAGCAACTGCTGGAGAGCCGGGCCAGGCCGGTGGTCCTGATGAGGCGGCGGCCACGACCGTCGTACGCCGTCGACGTCGTGCGCCCCGCCGAGGCCGTCGCGCCCGGCAGTCCCGATCTCGGCGTGATGCTGCCGTACACGCCCCTGCACCATCTGCTGCTCGGCCTGCCCGGCGACGCGGACGGCCCTCGGCTGCTCGTCATGACCAGCGGCAACGTGTCGGGGGAACCGATCGTCACGGACGACACCGAGGCACTGGAGCGGCTCGCGCACCTGGCCGACGCCTGGCTCGTCCACGACCGGCCGATCCACGTCCCGTGCGACGACTCGGTGGTTCGGGTCTGCGACGGCGAGCCGCTCGTGCTCCGCCGCTCCCGCGGCTACGCGCCGCTGCCGCTCACCCTCCCCCTGCCCGTACGGCCCGCCCTCGCCGTGGGCGGCGACCTGAAGAACGCCTTCTGCCTGGGCTCGGGCCGCCACGCCTGGCTGTCGGCCCACATCGGCGACATGGACGACCTCGGCACCCAGCGCGCCTTCGAGCACGCGACGGCGCAGCTGGAGTCGCTCACGGGGGTGCGGCCCGGGACACTGGCGTCCGACCGGCACCCCGGCTATCGCTCCGCCCGCTGGGCCGAACGGAACGCGGCCGGCCGGCCCGTCGTCCGCGTTCAGCACCATCACGCGCACATCGCCGCCGCGATGGCCGAGCACGGGCTCGACGGCACCCGGCCCGTCATCGGCGTCGCCTTCGACGGCACGGGCCACGGCGACGACGGCGCGGTGTGGGGCGGGGAGTTCCTGCTCGCCGACTACGACGGCTTCACCCGGTTCGGGCACCTCGCCTACGTCCCGCTGCCCGGCGGCGACGCGGCCGTACGGCGGCCGTACCGCATGGCGCTGGCCCATCTGCGGGCGGCCGGGATCGCCTGGGCCGACGACCTGGCCTGCACCGCGGCCTGCCCGCCCGACGAAATGCCGTTGCTGGAGCGGCAGTTGGAGCGCTCTCTGAACTGTGTCCCCACGTCCAGCATGGGCCGGCTCTTCGACGCCGTGTCCTCCCTCGCCGGGGTCTGCCACCGCGCCGGCTACGAGGCGCAGGCCGCCGTCGAATGGGAGGCGGCCGCCCTGCTCGCACCGGCCGAGGACACCACGGCGTACGCCTTCGCCCTCCACGATCCGGAGAACGGCGGGTACGGCGGGTACGGCGAGAACGGCGCGGACGGCGAGGTCGGCGCCGTACGGGCCGATGCGGCGCCCGTGCTCGCGGCGATCGTCGACGACCTGCGCGCGGGCGTCGAACCGGCCCTGATCGCGGCACGCTTCCACCGGGGCGTGGCCGCTCTGGTGCACGGCATGTGCCGGCGGGCGCGGGAGCGGCACGGGCTGGACACGGTCGCCCTCACGGGAGGCGTGTTCGCCAACACGCTGCTCTCCTCGGCCTGCGCCCGCGCCCTGCGCGGGGACGGCTTCACGGTCCTGCGGCACCGGCTGGTGCCGCCGGGCGACGGCGGGCTGGCACTGGGCCAGCTGATGGTGGCCGCCCGGACCGCTTCCACTGCCACCGACTGAGCGACGCGCGACCCACAGCGAGGAGAGGTTCATGTGCCTGGCGGTACCCGGCAGAGTGCTGGACATCGAGGAACGGGACGGCACCCGGATGGCCTCCGTCGACTTCGGCGGGGTGGTCAAGGAGGTGTGCCTGGAGTATCTGCCCGACCTGCGGGTCGGTGAGTACGCCATCGTCCACGTCGGGTTCGCCCTGCAACGGCTGGACGAGGAGTCGGCGCGGCAGACGCTCGAACTCTTCGCCGAACTCGGCATGTTGCAGGAGGAGTTCGGCGACGCGTGGGAGATGGCGGCGGCGGAGGCGGGCGTGGAGCCGGTGGGATCGGTGCCGGTGGCAGAGACGCCGGCGGTAGAGGCGGAAGAGGTGCGCGACCGGTGAAGTACATCGACGAGTTCCAGGACCCGGAGCTGGCGCGACGGCTCCTCGACGACATCCGTGCCACGGTGACCAGGCCGTGGGCCCTGATGGAGGTGTGCGGCGGGCAGACGCACAGCATCATCCGGCACGGCATCGACCAACTTCTGCCCGACGAGGTCGAGTTGATCCACGGCCCCGGCTGTCCCGTGTGCGTGACCCCGCTGGAGGTCATCGACAAGGCGCTGGAGATCGCCTCACGGCCGGAGGTGATCTTCTGTTCCTTCGGTGACATGCTCCGGGTGCCGGGCACCGGCCGGGACCTCTTCCAGGTCCGGGGTGAGGGCGGCGACGTACGGGTGGTGTACTCGCCGCTCGATGCGCTGCGGATCGCCCAGCGGAACCCCGACCGCGAGGTGGTGTTCTTCGGCATCGGCTTCGAGACCACCGCGCCGCCCAATGCCATGACGGTCCATCAGGCCCGGAAGCTGGGCGTCAAGAACTTCAGCATGCTGGTGTCCCACGTCCGCGTACCGCCCGCCATCGAGGCGATCATGTCCTCGCCGAGCTGCCGGGTGCAGGGCTTCCTGGCGGCCGGGCACGTCTGCAGTGTCATGGGCGTGGGGGAGTACCCGGAGCTCGCGCAGCGGTTCCGCGTCCCCATCGTGGTGACGGGCTTCGAGCCGCTGGACATCCTCGAAGGCGTACGCCGGGCCGTCCGTCAGCTCGAGCGCGGCGAGCACACCGTCGACAACGCCTACGCCCGCGCCGTCCGCCCCGAGGGCAACCGGGCCGCGCGGGCCATGCTGGAGGACGTCTTCGAGGTCACCGACCGGGCCTGGCGCGGCATCGGGGTGATCCCCGACAGCGGGTGGCGGCTGTCACCGAAGTACCGCGACCACGACGCCGAGCACCGCTTCGCGGTCGGTGGGATCCGCACGGTCGAGCCCGCCGCGTGCCGCAGCGGAGAGGTTCTGCAGGGGCTGCTCAAGCCGAACGAGTGCGAGGCGTTCGGCACCCTGTGCACACCGCGTACGCCCCTGGGGGCCACGATGGTCTCCAGCGAAGGAGCCTGCGCCGCGTACTACCTCTACCGGCGGCTGGACATGCCCGCCGCCAAGGCCCGGGAGGCGAGCCCCGTTGTCTGACACCACCGATCTCCCCGCCCCCACCACCCTCGACATCGAGTCGTGGACATGTCCGGCCCCCGTGCGTGACAGGCCCCGGGTCGTCATGGGCCACGGCGGCGGGGGAGCGCTCTCCGCCGAACTCGTGGAGCAGATCTTCGCACCGGCCTACGGCGGTGATGTGCTCTCCCAGATGGGCGACGCGGCCGTTCTCGCGCTGGGCGGGGCCCGGCTGGCGTTCTCCACCGACTCCTACGTGGTGCGGCCGCTGTTCTTCCCCGGCGGCAGCATCGGCGACCTCGCGGTGAACGGCACTGTCAACGACCTCGCGATGCGTGGCGCCCGTGCCGCCTACCTCTCCTGCGGCTTCATCCTGGAGGAGGGCGTCGAGCTGGATGTGGTCACCCGGGTCGCCCAGGCGCTCGGCGCGGCCGCGCGCGCCGCCGGGGTGGAGGTGGCCACCGGCGACACCAAGGTGGTGGAGGCCGGCCACGGCGACGGGGTCTTCGTCAACACGGCCGGCATCGGTCTCGTCCCGGCCGGCGTCGATCTACGGCCTCAACGGGTCGTCCCCGGCGACGTCGTGATCGTCAGCGGGGCCGTCGGCGTCCACGGTGTGGCGATCATGAGCGTGCGGGAAGGACTGGAGTTCGGCGTCGAGATCGAGAGCGACTGCGCGGCCCTCGGCGGTCTGGTCGACGCGATGCTCGCCGTCACCCCGGAGCTGCACGTCCTGCGCGATCCCACCCGAGGCGGCCTGGCGGCGGCCCTCAACGAGATCGCGGCGGCCTCCGGCACGGGGGTCGTCATCAGGGAACGCGACGTCCCTGTGCCGTCGGCGGTGGCCAACGCCTGCGCCATTCTCGGCCTGGACCCCTTCTACATCGCCAATGAGGGCAAGCTCGTGGCCTTCGTCCCGCGCGAGCACGCCGACGCGGTACTGGAGGCGATGCGCGCCCACCCCCTGGGGGCCGACTCCGTGATCATCGGCGAGGCCGTCGAGGAGCATCCCGGCATGGTCGTGGCCAGGACCGGCCTCGGCGGCACGCGGGTGGTCGACCTGCCGATCGGCGAACAACTGCCGAGGATCTGCTGACGCGGGCCGGCGGTCCCCGCCGGACCCGCTCGACACCCGCCACCCCCTGTGGTGGCCGCCCGGTCTACGGGTCCTGCGGGTCCACGCCGGTCTTCGCGGCGGCGTCCTTGGTGCCGCTGGGACGCTGGGAGCGGCCCTTGCGGCCGGTGTCGCGGCGGCCCTTCTCGTCGGCGTCGCCGTACTCCTCGCCGCGCGCCCCGTGACTCTTCGCCGTGTCACCCGGGACGGATTTCGTCTCCGCGGCGGACTTCTTCCGTCCCCGGCCCGCCGCTTCCGCGTGCTCGGCCGTACGGAAGGAGCGCGGGGCACTCGGGTTGTCCTGCTGGCGGGTCTCGTCCACATCGGGCGACCAGCCGTGCTGCTCGGTGCCCCGGTGACGGCTCGGGCCCTTGCCGTGCGGCGGTTCGGACGAACGTGGTTTCTTCGACATGGTCCGACCTGTCTGTTCGTGGGCGACGGAGGCGGCGACCATGCGTCACCGCGATGTGTCGATTGTCCCTCCTTGTCATGGTTGGAGCACATCGAGCCCGTGACGGCCGGGGTCAGGGGGTGAAGACCTCGTCGAGGCGGTCGATGGCACCGTCGTCGCCGAGGTGGTACGTGAAGACGAGGCCCGAGTTCGGGTGGGCCTCCAGCCAGTCCAGGAACTCCTGGACGCCGATGGGCTGGTTCGTGGTGCTTTCCACGATGGGCGTGGTCACGGTGATGTCGGCGGCCTGGTCCATCGGGATGTACGTCTCCTTGCCGACCGTCTCGAAGGGGGCGCCGTCCGAGTCCGGGGTGCCGCACCCCCAGTTGCCGTGCTTGACGATCAGGCTCAGGGACCCGCCTTCGGGCGTGTAGCGGTAGACCGCGATCTCGTCGGGTGAGATGGGCATCTTGTGATCGCAGTCGTCCCCGGCGTCGGTGCCCCCGCTGCCGCCCTCGCTGCCGTCCGCGCCACCCGAGTCGGAGTCGTCGTCCGCGCCGGCGGACGCCTTCGCGTCGGGCGTCCCGGCGGTGCCGCCGCTCTTTCCGTCCTCCTCGCCGCCCTCGCCGCCCTTGCCGCCCTTGCCGTCCTCGGCGTCCTCGGCGTGCGAGCCGCTCGTCGCCGTCGCGCTCGCCTTCACATCCCCGTCGGCGGCCTCCGTGCCGCCGTCACCGGAACAGCCGCTGAGCCCCAGCGCTCCGGCGACGCAGATGCCCAGCACGACCGCTCGGGCGGCGCCGGGTCTGCGGCGGGTCTTCCTCGGCGTCACGTTCATGGCTCGTCCCTCTCCTGCTTGTTCGCGATCCCCGTGAGCTCCGTCGGCTCGGGAGAAAGGGACGATTTTCGGCCGTCGGCGGTTCACGTCCTGGCCGAATTCTGCACGTCGGCCGGCGCGGTGCCACCAGCGGGGCGTCGCGGGGCCGGGCCGCGGTGCCGCGCGGTCCGGCCCCGCCGTGTCACCTCACGCCTCGCAGGCGGTCTTGGTGTCGCTCGTGTCGGCCGTGCAGGTGTCGGTGTTGGCGCCCCCGTTGAGGGAGTCGTTGCCGAACACGCCGTCCACGGCGTCGAGGGTGTCGTTCCCCGCCCCTCCGCTGTGGGTGTCGCTGCCGGCGCCACCGACCAGGGTGTCGTTGCCCGTGCCGCCCACCAGGAGGTCGTTGCCGCCGAAGCCGGACAGGATGTCGTTGACCGTGCCGCCGGTGAGCGTGTCGCCGAACGGGCTGCCGTACACGATCTCGACGTCCGTGAGGACGTTGTCGCCCTCGCCGCCGATGCCGTCGTCGGCGGCGTTGTCGATGTCGACGACCACCCCGGAGGTGCTCTCCAGGTAGCTGGCGATGTCGCTGGCGCCGCCCCCGCCGCTGAGCCGGTCCGCGCCCGTGCCGCCGATGAGGAGGTCGAAGGTGACACCACCGTTCAAGGTGTCGTTGCCCGTACCGCCGTTGAGGATGTTGCTGCCCGGGCTGGGGCCGCCGTTGATGACGTCGTTGCCGGACTCGCCCTTGAGGTCACCGCGGACGTTGCCGGTCTTGGTGATGATGTCGTTGCCGTCACCGGCGTTGACCACGACCGTGTCGGTGTTGAGGTTCACCGGGCAGGCCACCGAGCCGTTGACCTGGAGCGTGCATCCGAGACCGGCGGTCAGGGTGTCGGAGGTGTCCTGGATGACGACGTTGCTCCCGGACAGGCTGACCGTGATGTTGTTGGCGCGCCCCGCCGCGGCGTTGACGACCACGTTGGTCCCGCTCTTGGACACACCGGTGGCCGCGCTCGCGGGCCCTCCGGCCACCGTCACCGCGGAGGCGGCCGTCGCCGCGACCACCAGGACCCTGAGTAACGCTTTTCTTGCCATGGACTCCCTCTCGATTGCGTCCGTCGACCTGCCCGCGCACCGCCGGTGCGTCGGGCCGCCCCTACGGTCCCCGGCGGGCCCGGGCGGCGCATGGGGGAGGAGCCCCCATCTATCGACGGAGTCGGGCTCGGTCGGTCGGCGGGAGGGTGGCCCCTCGGCAAGAACGAGCGCCCTGGGAGACGGCCCCGCGGCGCCCGGCGGGCCACCCCTGGAGCGCGGTGGGCGGCGGCGTGAAAACTCCTCCGAGTGCCCCGCGCGCGGGCTTGTATTCCGCCTGGGACGGTATCTTTTCGGGGCGGCAGGGATCTTCGCGACCGGCTTTGGTTGTCGGACGACAACTGAGTTAACCTTCACCGGATTTTCTCATCCGGCCGATCCGTGAACTGCGGAAACCCGGCCGGTGAGCGGGCCTTGCACGGCCCGGCGCGGGTTCCGAGTCCTCGGCGCGAGGGCTCTTGGGGAGCGGAACGAGGGTGCGCATGAGCGGCAAGACGACCGAGACGGTCGAACGGGCCCCGGGAGAGCAGGAGCTACGGCAACTCCTGGCCGGTCTGACGGCCGTACGGGACGGCGACTTCGGCACCCGGCTGCCGTCCGACGGCGAGGGGCTGCTCGGCGACATCGCCACCGTCTTCAACGGCATGGTCGACCAACTGTCGGTGTTCACCTCCGAGGTCACCAGGGTGGCGCGTGAGGTGGGCACCGAGGGAACGCTCGGAGGTCAGGCCGAGGTGCCGGGCGTCTCGGGCACCTGGGCCGATCTCACCGACTCGGTCAACGCCATGGCGGGCAACCTGACCACCCAGGTGCGTGACATCGCGCAGGTGGCGACGGCCGTCGCCAGGGGTGACCTGTCGCAGAAGATCGACGTCCCTGCGCGCGGCGAGATCCTCCAGCTGAAGGAGACCGTCAACACGATGGTCGACCAGCTCTCCGCGTTCGCCGACGAGGTGACGCGGGTCGCCCGCGAGGTCGGCAGCGAGGGCCGGCTCGGCGGACAGGCCCAGGTGCCCGGTGTCGGCGGGGTCTGGCGCGACCTGACCGATTCGGTCAACTTCATGGCGGGCAACCTCACTTCCCAGGTCCGCAACGTCGCCCAGGTCACCACGGCCGTGGCGCAGGGTGACTTGTCGCAGAAGATCACCGTGGACGCGCGGGGCGAGATCCTGGAGTTGAAGAACACCATCAACACGATGGTGGATCAGCTGTCCGGTTTCGCCGACGAGGTCACGCGCGTGGCCCGCGAGGTCGGCACCGAGGGACGCCTCGGCGGGCAGGCGGACGTCCAGGGCGTCAAGGGCACGTGGCGCGACCTCACGGACTCCGTGAACTTCATGGCCGGCAACCTCACCGCGCAGGTCCGCAATGTCGCTCAGGTGGCCACGGCGGTGGCGCAGGGTGATCTGTCGCAGAAGATCACCGTGGATGCGCGGGGCGAGATCCTGGAGTTGAAGAACACCATCAACACGATGGTGGATCAGCTGTCCGGTTTCGCCGACGAGGTCACGCGCGTGGCCCGCGAGGTCGGCACCGAGGGCAACCTGGGCGGGCAGGCGATCGTCCGGGGCGCCTCGGGCACCTGGAAGGACCTGACCGACAACGTCAACGTCATGGCGTCCAACCTGACCGGCCAGGTCCGCTCGATCGCCCAGGTCGCCACGGCCGTCGCACGTGGCGACCTCTCCCAGAAGATCACCGTCGAGGCCAAGGGCGAGGTCGCCGCGCTCGCCGACGTCATCAACACCATGGTCGACACCCTCTCCGCGTTCGCCGACGAGGTCACCCGCGTCGCCCGCGAGGTCGGCACCGAGGGGCGCCTCGGCGGACAGGCCCACGTCCCCAACGTCGCGGGGACCTGGAAGGACCTCACCGACAACGTCAACTCGATGGCGAACAACCTCACCGGCCAGGTCCGCAACATCGCCCTGGTGACGACGGCGGTGGCCGGCGGCGACCTGTCGAAGAAGATCGACGTCGACGCCCGCGGCGAGATCCTGGAGCTGAAGACCACCATCAACACGATGGTCGACCAGCTGTCGTCGTTCGCCGCCGAGGTCACCCGGGTCGCCCGCGAGGTCGGCAGCGAGGGCCGGCTCGGCGGACAGGCCGAGGTGGAGGGCGTCGAGGGCACCTGGAAGCGGCTCACCGAGAACGTCAACGAACTGGCCGGCAACCTCACCCGGCAGGTCCGCGCGATCGCCGAGGTCACCAGCGCCGTCGCCGAGGGGGACCTGACCCGCTCCATCACCGTGGAGGCGTCCGGCGAGGTCGCCGACCTCAAGGACAACATCAACTCCATGGTGGAGTCCCTGCGCGAGACCACCCGGGCCAACCAGGAACAGGACTGGCTCAAGACCAACCTCGCCCGCATCTCCGGCCTGATGCAGGGCCACCGCGACCTGCCCGTCGTCGCCGAGCTCATCATGGACGAGCTCGCACCGCTGGCCTCCGCTCAGTACGGCGCCTTCTACCTCGCCGAGGACACCGAACGCGGCCCCGAACTGCGGCTGGTGGGCTCCTACGGCTACCCCGACGACACCGACCGGCCCGAGCGCATCCCCGTCGGCCGCTCACTGGTCGGGCAGGCCGCGCGCAACCGTCGTCCCATCAGCGTCGAGGAACTGCCGCCGGGCTATGTGACGATCTCCTCCGGACTCGGACAGGCCGAGCCCAGCGCCCTGGTGGTGCTGCCCATCGTGGTCGAGGACCAGGTCCTCGGCGTCATCGAGCTGGGCTCCGTCACCCCCTTCACCCAGATCCACCAGGACTTCCTCGCCCAGCTGATGCCGACCATCGGCGTCAACCTCAACACCATCGTGGCCAACGCCCGCACCGACGAACTGCTGGGGGAGTCGCAGCGGCTGACCGCAGAACTCCAGGCACGGTCCGAGGAGTTGCAGGTCCAGCAGGACGAACTGCAGCGCTCCAACGCCGAACTGGAGGAGAAGGCCTCCCTGCTGGCCTCGCAGAACAGCGACATCGAGGCCAAGAACCTGGAGATCGAACAGGCACGGCAGGAGCTGGAGACACGCGCCCAGCAGCTGGCCCTGGCCTCCAAGTACAAGTCGGAGTTCCTGGCGAACATGAGCCACGAACTGCGCACCCCGCTCAACAGCCTGCTGATCCTGGCCCAGTTGCTCGCCCAGAACCCCTCGCGCAACCTCACGCCCAAACAGGTCGAGTACGCGGGCATCATCCACTCGGCGGGCTCGGACCTGCTGCAGCTGATCAACGACATCCTCGACCTGTCCAAGGTCGAGGCCGGCAAGATGGACGTCGCCCCCGAGCGGGTCCCGCTGCGCAAGCTCCTCGAGTACGTCGAGGCCACGTTCCGCCCGATGACGTCACAGAAGAACCTGGACTTCACGGTGGCCACCGCACCGGGCACACCCGCCGACCTGCTCACCGACGACTCCCGGCTGCGGCAGATCCTGCGCAACCTGCTGTCGAACGCGGTCAAGTTCACCGAGGAGGGAGGCGTCACCCTGCGCATCGAACCCGCCGTGGACCGCGAGGTCCCCGTGGGCGTCCTGCGCGGCGGTCCCGTCGTGGCGTTCCGGGTCGAGGACACCGGCATCGGCATCCCCCAGCAGCAGCTGGAGACGATCTTCGGGGCGTTCCAGCAGGCGGACGGCACCACCAGCCGCAAGTACGGCGGCACCGGACTCGGCCTGTCGATCACCCGGGAGATCGCGCATCTGCTCGGCGGCGCCGTCACCGTCGACAGCACACCCGGTCAGGGCAGCACCTTCACCCTCTACCTGCCCGTGGCCCGCGACGACTTCGCGGAACAACTCGGCGGCGACCACCGGCAGACGGAGCACCCCGACCCCGCCGGCCGTGAACTCCCCCCGGCGTCCCGGCCGGACACCGCGTCCCCCGCGGTGCCCGAGCAGCGCCGACGCCGTCTGCTGGTCGTCGAGGACCGCCCCCGCGGACTGCTGACCCTCGTCGCCGAACGCGCGGTCGCCGACCTCGCCTCCGACGGCGACCCCCTCGGCGCGATCGACATCATCACCGCCGTCGGAGCACAGGAGGCCGCGAGCACACTGGCCGCCGAACCCTGCCACTGCGTCGTCCTCGAACTCGCCATGCCCGACGACGAGGGCGCCCGCCTGCTGCAGGCCATGGAGGGCGACTCGGCGCTCTCCGGCGTGCCCGTGCTCGTCCACACCGGCCACCGGGTGGACCTGGCGCACGAGCGGACGCTGCGCTCCCGTGCGGACGGCCGACCGCTGGACTTCCTGTCCAGCCTGGACGAACTGCGTGAACGCATCACCCTGCACCTGTCCGCCGAGGAGCCGGGGGACGTGCTGTCCCTGGTGCGCGCCGAGGAGACCCAGCGGCCGGCCGCGCAGGTCGTCGACGGCGCCTTCCGCGGCCGCAAGGTCCTCGTGGTCGACGACGACGCCCGCAACCTCTTCGCGCTGAGCGGGATGCTGGAACTCCACGGCTTCCACGTCCTGCACGCCGACAACGGCCGCCGGGGCATCGAGATGCTGCTCGCCCACCCGGACGTCTCACTGGTCCTGATGGACGTGATGATGCCCGAGATGGACGGCTACACCGCCACCTCGGAGATCCGGGCGATGCCCCAGTACGCCGACCTGCCCATCATCGCCGTCACCGCCAAGGCCATGCCCGGAGACCAGGAGAAGAGCCTGGCGTCGGGTGCGAACGACTACGTGACCAAACCGGTCGACATGGGTGACCTGATGGGCCGCGTCCGACGGTGGCTGGCCGTATGACGGGGCGTCGCACCGCCGCGCGCACCAGCCCACCGCGTGGCGTCCGGGGACGCCCGAGCCGAGGAACAGGTCAACCGTGAGCAACCCCAGCCAGTCGGCCGAGCCGCAGCACGCAGACGCCGCGCCCGACGAGCCGTCGGTCGACGCCGCGTGTGATCAACCGTCGGCCGGTGCGGCGCCGGGCGGGCCGTCGGCCGACGCCCCGCCCACGGCCGGTCCGGACGCCCTGGAGACGAAGGGGCAGTCCACGCCCGTCGGCCGGCTCGCCGCGACCGTGGAACGGCTGCGCCGCGAGGTGCAGGCCGCCCACGCGGAGGCGGACGGCCGTGCCGTGATCGAACTGGCCAAGGGCATCCTCGTCGAGCGGCTCGGCTGCGGACCGGCCCAGGCGGCCCTGCAACTCGCCGAACTGACCGAACAGGCGGGCGTGACACCCCTGGAGTTCGCCGTCGAGGTCATCAACCAGGCCGCCCGCGACCGGCTCTCCGAGATGACCACCGCCCTCCTCGCGACCACCGCGAGCCGGGACGACACCGACGACCCACCGGGCGGCGGCTCCCTCGCCGTACGGCTGCGGACCGCCGAGAGCGCCGCACTGGCCGCCCACGACGCCCAGGCCGTGGCCGACTCCCTCCTGGAACACGCCCTGACCCCGCTCGGCGCCGAAGCCGTGGCCATCTGGGCGCTGGGCGCGGACGGCTCCCTCACCCTGGCCGGCAGCGCCGGGTTCTCGGCCGCCGAGGCGACACGCTGGCGGTACGTCCCGCCGGGCGTCGTCACCGTCGCCCGTCGCGGACTCGGGGACCGAGCCGGCCAGTGGATCGGTTGCCTGTCGCAGACCGGCCTGCCCTCCATCGGCCGCCACCACCATCCCGACGGCGGCCGGGTCGCCGTCCCCGCCGGCACCGGCGGCCGCATCCACGGCGTGCTGGAGATCGTCTGGCCGGCGCCGCTGGAGGCCCAGCCCCCGCAGATCGTCCGCCAGGTCGAGGCCCTGGCGGAGCTGTGCGCCCACACGCTCGGGACTTTCGTCCCGCCCCACGGCGAAGCCGAGGCGCGGGCCGCCGGGATCCTGCCCGACGTCGCCGAGCTGATGGACCTCGCCGACGGGCTCCACGACCCCGCGCTGGTGCTCGTCCCGCACCTGGACGGCACCGGGGAGCTGGTCGACTTCCGCATCCACCACGTCAACAGCCGCTTCCTCGACCCGGCCGGCCGGCCCCGGGGCGTCGTCAACGGAGCCCTGCTTCTGGAGACGTATCCCATGGCCGCCGGCGAGAGCGAACTGTTCGAGCAGGTCGAACGTGTCTACGCCACCGGCGAGCCGTTCCGCGCCCGCCGGATGCGGCTCACCTCCCTGGTGGAGGACGTCCCGCTGGCGGCCGTCGCCGACATCAACATCACCCGCCACGGCGGCAGCGTCCTGCTCATCTGGCGCATAGAGGACGAGACCGCGCGGCTGGCGAGCCTGCTGCAGCACGCCCAACGCCTCGGCCGCATCGGCGGGTTCGAGGAGAACCTCGTCACCGGCGAGATCACCTGGAACGGCGAGCTCTACAGCCTCTACGGCAAGCCCTCCATCAGCGGACCCGTCCCGCTGGAGGACCTGCCCGCCCACGCCCACCCCGACGACGCCGTCGCCATCGGCCGGTTCCTGCGCACTCTGCTGCACCACCGTCGCTCCGCGTCCGCCGCCTTCCGGCTCCAGCGGCCCGACGGCGTCACCCGGCACATCCGTGTCGTGGCCGAGCCGGTCCTCGACTCCGACGGCAGACTCCTCGTCGTCCGGGGCGCCTACCAGGACATCTCCGCCCACCACTGGACGGAGGTCGCCCTCGCCGCCACCCGCGACCAACTCGCCCACTCCGAGCAGCAGGCGAGCGAACGCGACCGGCTCACCCTCCAGCTCCAGCACGCCATCATGCCCCCGGCCCAGGCGCCCCTGGAGGCCCCCGGACTGCGCGTGGCCGTCCGCTACCGGCCCGCCGAGACCCAGCACCTGGTGGGCGGTGACTGGTACGACGCGGTCGTGCTGCCCTCCGGGCTGGTGCTGCTGTGCGTCGGGGACGTCGCGGGGCACGGCATAGAGGCGGCCACCAGCATGGTCGTCCTGCGCAACGCCCTGCGCGGTCTCGCCGTGACCGGCGCCGGGCCGGGCCAGCTGCTGGCCTGGCTCAACATGGTGGCCCACCACCTGACGGGTTCCGTCACCGCCACCGCCGTCTGCGGTCTGTACGACCCGCACCGCCACACCCTGCGCTGGGCCAGGGCGGGCCATCTGCCGCCGGTCCTGGTACGCGCGGGCGAGGCGACACCGCTCCCCCTGATCAAGGGCCTGCTGCTCGGCGCCCTGCCCGAGGCGACGTACGAGGAACACGAACTGCAACTGGCCGTCGACGACACCCTGCTGATGTACACCGACGGCCTGATCGAACGCCGTGACCGCTCCGTGGAGGAGTCCCTGGCCCAGCTGCTCACCGCCGCCCGGACCGTGCCCCCCACCCTCGACCAGCAGTTGGACCGCCTCCTCACCTACAGCAGGTCCGACACGGACGACGACACCTGTCTCGTGGGCGTCCGGGTGGCCCAGGTCCTGCCGGCCTGATCACCGCCGACCGGGGCGACCGTCGGGCGACAGAACGTCTGCGGGCGCCGTTGGCGGGCACACGGAGTGGTAGGAGTCGGCGTCGGACGGGAGAACGGGGAAGTCGGTGACGAGCAAGAGGACGGACACCGGGGCGACGGGTGTCAGGGCGAAGGGCTGGGCGCATTCGTTCCCCGTGTCGGGAGGCGTGTACGCCGGGCGACGGTGGACACGAAGGCGGCTGGAGTTCCTTCCCTGGACCGCGGACGAGCCCGAGACGGTGGACGCCGTCGTCCTCGCCGTGTCCGAACTCCTCACCAACGCGCACGTCCACGCGCACAGCGACGCGCGTCTGATCCTCACCTGGGACGGCGACTGCCTGCACGTGAGCGTGCACGACGAGGACCCGACCCTGCCGCGCCAACGCACCCCGAAGCCGGGGGAGACCTCCGGTCGCGGCGTGGGCATCGTACGGATGCTGGCCGACACGCTGGAGGTGAGGTGCCAGCGGCACGGCAAGACGGTGTCGGCCTGCTTCCGTCCGGCGAGCACCGACGGCCCCGCTGCCGACCGCCCCGCTGCCGACCGCCCCGCTGCCGACCGGCCGGACGCCGAGCGCCCGGACGCCGATCGGCCGGGCACCGAGCGACCCGACGCGGGCTGAGGGCCGCTGCCGCACGGCGGGTTATACGATGACGTGTCTGCCGCCCGCCGTCGCGTACGGCGTACGTACGGTGAGCGGAGGGCCGGGGAGCGCCGTACGGCGGCACAGGGGGAAACCGGGGGAGAACGTGGATGCCTCCGACCTGATGAATTTGATGGACCTGATGGACCTGATGGACCTGTGCCGGCCCGGTCTTACGATGTTCGAGGTGGCGGGGCGATGAGTACGGCCAAGAGCGGTGCGCGGGAACCCTTCGTGCACCCCGCGCTGTTCTACCGGGGCAGGGAGCAGTACACGGCCGGCACGGTGCCGTTCCTGCGGGCGGGACTGTCCGCCGGCGAGGCCGTGGCGGTCGCCGTCCCGGGTCCCAACCTGGAGCTGATCAGGGCCGCGATGGGTGCGTGGGCCGCCGAGATCGAGTTTCTCGACATGACCAGGGTGGGCCGCAACCCGGGACGGATCATCCCGGGGGTGCTGCGTGCCTTCGCCGACGCCCACCCGGCCGGACGGGTGAGGATCATCGGCGAACCGATCTGGGCCGACCGCTCGGCAGTGGAGTACCCGGCCTGCGTCCAGCACGAAGCCCTCATCAACGCGGCCTTCCGGGGCCGGGACGTGACGATCCTGTGCCCGTACGACGCGGACGCCCTCGCCCCGGAGACACTCGCCGACGCCCACCTCACCCACCCCGTCGTCATCGACGCAGGCGTCGAACGGACCAGCGACGCCTACGATCCCGAGCGTGCCGTCGCCCACTACAACCGGCCGCTCGCCCACCCACCCGGGGCGGCTTCCCTCGCGTTCGACGCGGACGCGCTCCCGTGGGCCCGTTCCTTCGCGGCGCAGGAGGCCCGGCAGTTGGGGCTGACCGGCGGCCGGTTGCAGGATCTGACACTGGCCGTGGCGGAGCTGACCACCAACAGCGTGGTGCACGGCGGCGGGACGGGCACGCTGCGCGTCTGGGCCGAAGGGCCGCAGCTCGTGTGCGAGGTCCAGGACCGAGGCCGTCTCAGCGACCCGCTGGCCGGCCGAAGACCTCCGGCACGCGACCAGGTGGGCGGCCGGGGGCTGCTGCTCGTCCACCACGTCGCCGACCTCGTGCGCCTGCACACCACCGAGGCCGGCACCACCGTCCGCTTCTACCTCGACCGCTGACCGCGCGGCCCGCTCGCGGACCGTCCGGGTCAGTAACTCAGCGCGTCCTCGGCCGTTCCGAGGAAGCTGGTGACCGTGCCGTCGTTGACCGTGACGGGACCGTCGGCGATCGCCACGGTCACCGGGCTCTCGGCAGCCGTGAGCGCGATCTCCACCTGGTCGGCCGTCTTGCCGCCCTCGGTGCCGACTCCTGCGAACAGGATTCCGGCGTAGGCGATGTCGCCGGGGTTCAGCAGCCAGTCGTCGACGGTCGGGCCGCGGTGCTCCGCCGCCCCGTCGAGCGCCGGGATCGTGATGACCAGGTCGTTCGCCGCCAGCAGGCAGGGGTCGCCGCTGTTGTTGGTCGCGGTCAGCAGGGCGTGGCTCGCTTCCTTGGACGCGACGGTGACGTTGTAGCTCAGGTCGGTCGTCTCGCACATGCCCACGCCGCCGTCCTGGTCGTCGTCCGTCCCGGACCCTCCGGACCCGGATGTGCCGGATCCGGACTTCCCGGTCCCGGACTTGCCGCTCCCCGACTTCCCGGATCCGGACTTCGACGGCGGCGGGGTGCTGCCGCTGTCGGCGGAGTCGCCGCCCTCGCCACCCGGTTCGGCCGTCGCGGATGCCTCGGCGTCGGTGTCCGAACCCGCTCTGGACGGGCTCGCCGACGTTCTCGGCGAGGCGTTGTCCTTGTTCTTGTCCTTGTCACCGCCGCACGCGGTCAGTGCCACGATGCCGAGCGAGCAGGCGGCGAGTACGGCGGTGAGACGGCGCGAACGAACCGTGTGAATCATGAGGAACCCCCCGAGAGTGTGAACGTCCGGGTGATCGTGCCTCATGGGAGCGCTTCCTCCACCCGCTCGCATCGAGAGGGAACCGTCTGCGGACAGCACTGTGACACTGTGACCGAGCGGGAAGTTCGACAACGCCTGCGATCGGCGGCACGGCGGATTTCGGCCGACCTGGGCGGCCTGATCGTTTCTGAGTACGCGTACTCAGGCCCCGTGACGATCACTTGGGCAGACTGTGGCGTCCATGACAGGCGAGTGAGGGAGGGGACGTGTACCGAACGAGGGCAGCCCTGGCGGTGACGGCGCTGACGGTATGTGTGCTGGCGGGATCCGGCGTGGGGTCCGCCGCCGCGGCCGGAGATCCGCTGCTGCCCCACCCCGGCCCGGAGGGCCTGGTGTGGGTGGAGGAACAGATCGGCGACGGTGGGGTGGCGTCGGGGGGCGCCTGGGAGAGGCTGCCGACCGTCCTCACGGTGGCGTGCGAGGGCGGCGGTGATGTGCGGGTGACGATGAGTTCGCGGGAGACGGAGGTCGCCGCGTTCACGGTCGACTGCCCGGCGGGAACCGCCGGCGTCGGCTCGGTGACCATGGACCCCGGCGTGGTCCACATGGGCTCCTTCACCATCGGGGTCGATGCGTCGTCCGAGACGATCCGCTGGGCACTGACGGTGACCCAGCCGGAACAGCCGGCATAGCCGGAGCACATCGGAAGCGATCCGGGGGGCGCGCGACGGCATGAAGGTCCCATGTCCCGGCTCCCGCGCACCGGTTGGACCGTCGGCACCGCATGATGGGATGGGCGCATGAGCGATCACGAACTCCCGGCAGCGGTGGACTCGGCGGCGCTGCTCGCCCTCTCCCGAGGCCATCACGGACGCACCGTACGTCCTGTGGGCACGCGGGAGGCGGGTGGCCACCTGGTCAAGGTGTACTCGCTGGAGGCGCCGGGCCGCAGCGTCACCGAGCAGGACACGGCCGGCGCCCTGCGCGTCGCCGCGGCGCACCTCGAACTCGGGCGCGTCCGCGGGTCGCTCGGGCTCGCCACGCTGATCGTGCACGCGGGCGGCGACGGCGACTACGTCCTGGTCCACACCTGGATCGAGGGCCACATGTCCGACCTGGCCATCTTCACCGGCCCGGCCGGGCGGCCCGACCAACTCCGCCCGGGACGCGCCGGCCTCGCCCCCTGTGTCTGGGAAGCCGCCGTCATCGCCCACGAACGGGACGCGTTCTCCCGGCACGTCCTCGACGGCACCGCTCCGATCGCCGGCCGGCTGGCCGCCTGGCAGGACGACACCCTGACGGGCGGCCTCCGGTGACCGGCGCCCCGGCGCGGTGGCGCAGACATGCGTGGAGCGCGGTCGGGCTGGCCGCCCTGACCGGTGCGGCGGTGGCCCTGAGCGCCTGCGGCCCGGAGGGCGGGGAGGCCGACGCATCCGGCGACCGTGAGACGAGGTACAGACGGGTCATCGAGGATCCTCACCCCAGCCCCGCCGACGTGATCGAGGCGGCCGGGGCTCCCTCCGGTGTGGCGAGCGCGGACGACGGCTCGCTGCTGCTGACGTACGAGGCCGACAACGTCGAGGACGACGAGGGCCCGGCCGCGACCGCCTGGCGCATCGTCGGCCCCGACGGCCGTACGGTCGCCGAGCACGCGGAGCACGCCGACGCGGAGGACGTGGCGCCGGCCTTCACGGGGGTGAGCGGCGGCTTCGTCCAGGTGCCGGGGGACCGGGGAGCGTACCTCCTCGACACCCGGGGAAAGCGGCACGCGCTCACCTTGAGCGAGACCCCGTTGCGCACCCGCCCCGGCGACGTCCTGCTCTCCGGACGGGAGCCGGCCCTCGTCTACCGTCCCGCCACACGCACCGCGGCACCACCGGCCGGACTGCCGGACGAGGCCGTCGACTTCGCCGTGGACGAGCGGGGCACGGTCTGGAGCCTGGAGCAGTCGCTGTCCGAGAAGCCGCACCGCGTCGTGTGGCAGCGTGCGGGCCGCACGCTCGGCTCCGAGTCGGTCCCGACGTCGTACGGTGTCGCCGCCCTCGCCGCGCGGGGTGGCACGGCGGCCGTCGCCCTGGAGACGGACGAGGGCGTGCGCGGCCTGCTGCTGACCTCGGACGGCGGTGAACGGTGGCGCACGGTCCTCGCGGGCGGCATCCCCTGGGACGACCTGAGTCATGGCCCGGGGTTGCTGGTCCTGGAGGTGCTCGCGGACGGACGGGTCCTCGTCGGAGGGGAGGGCGGCCGCTACTGGCTGGCCGACGACCCCACCGGCGGTTCCTTCCACGAGATCCGGACCCCGGCGAAGTTCACGACGCTCACCGTCGAGGGCACCACCCTCCATGGCATCGTCGACGCTACGACGGCGACGTACGACCTGGTGCCGGACGAGGGGCTGTGGACGTCCCGCGACGGCGGACGTGCGTGGCGGCGCACGGTGGGATAGACGCACCGCGACGCCCGGCTGTCCGCCCGCCGAAGGACGCCAGGCCCCCCGTTCCGGGGCCGGTTCAGTGGCGGCCGGGGCAGGGCGGACGGTGGTCGAGGCCCGGGAAGTGGCGGGTCCACTGGGCGGGGGTGAGCGGGGCGTCGACGTGGGTGCAGGCGTGGGCGCGTACCCAGGAGACGTCGGTGTTCCAGATCTCGATCGTGTGGTCGTTGCTGAGGGTGGCCACGGTGTCGGACGCCGCCAGGGGCAGGACGACCGCGAGGCCGCCCGAGAGACCGGTCAGCAGGGCTCGTTCGCTGGGCCGTGAGCGGTCGGTCGCCTTCCACAGGCGTACGGTGCCGTCCTGTCCGGCGGTGATCACCTCACGGCCGTCCCGGGTGAACTCCACGTAGCCGATCATGCCGGTGTGGGCGTGGAGCCGGCCGAGCCTGCGGTGCGCGCGCGGATCGGCGACGTCCCAGAGGCGCGCCGTGCGGTCGTCGCTGCCGGAGACGAGCGTGCGGCCGTCCTGGCTGAAGGCGAGTCCGACGACGAAGTCGTCGTGGTCGCGGAGCACGGCGGTCGTGGAGGCGTGGCGCGGGTCGGTGACGTCCCACAGACGGACGGTGCGGTCGTCGGAGCCGGAGGCCAGGGTGGAGCCGTCGGGGCTGAAGGCGACCGGTTTGACGTTGAGCGCGTGGCCGGTCAGTTCTCCCAGGAGGCGGGGGCGGTCGGGGTCGCGGACGTCCCACAGCCGGACGGTGTCGTCGTAGCTGCCGGTGGCGAGCGTGCGGCCGTCGGGACTCACCGCCAGGGAGAACACGAAGTCGCCGTGGCGGCTGGGGGTGGTCGACCGCAGGCGCGGTCGGGCGGGGTCGGCCACGTCCCAGAGCCGGATCGCGCGGTCCTTGCCGACGCCGGCCAGTACCCCGCCGGGGCCGAAGGCCAGCGTGTGGGCGGCCTCGGGGTCGCCGTGGGCCGTGCCCAGCAGACGGGGGTCACGGGGGTCGGCCATGTCCCACATCTGGAGACTGCCGTCGTCGTGCGCGGTGGCGAGCCTGCGGCCGTCGGGGGCGACGGCCAGGGCGTGGACATGGCGGGCCAGGGTGTACGGGGCGACGCTGAGCAACCCGTTGCGGGTCGCCCGGTTCGCTTCCAACCGGTAGGCCGCCAGCGCCAGTTGGACGGCGAGCGAGCGGTCGCGGGTGCGCAGGGCCGACGCGTTCTCGACGGCCTGGAGTGCGAGGAGGTGGTTGCGCTGCGCGGTGACGGTCTGCTGGGAGCGCAGCGCGTGACCGACGGCGGCCGCGGCGCACAGGAGCAGGACGACGAGGGCCGCGACGAGGCGGCGCAGTCGGCGGACGTGGTGGCGGGCGCGCCGTGTCTGCGCCTGTTCCGCGGCCTCGCTCGTCTCCAGGAAGGCGCGTTCCCGGGCGGTGAGCGTCTCCTTCGGGAGGTCCCTGGCGGCGTCCAGACGCAGGCCCCGGTACAGGGTGTCCGGGTCGCGGTGCAGGGACTCCCAGACGGTGGTGGCTTCGGTGAGCGCGCGGTGCAGGCGCAGCCGGTCGCGGTTCTCGCCCAGCCAGCCGCCGAGCCGGGGCCAGCAGCGGATCAGGGCTTCGTGGGCGATCTCGACGTGGTCCCGGTCGACGGTCAGCAGGCGTGCCCGGGTGGCTTGTTCGAGGACGAGCGCGGTGTCGTGGCTGTCGTCGAGCTCATGGCGCGGCACACGGCGTTTGGTGTCCTCGGTGCCCTCACCCAGGGCGATGAGGCGGAGGAACAGGAGTCGGGCGACGGTCTGCTGGGAGTCGTTCAGAGACGCGTGAAACGCTTCGGCGGTCTGCGCGAGGGCGCCCTCGAAGCCGCCTGCCGCCTGGAATCCCGCGAGGGTGAGGGTGTTGCCGCGCCGACGGCGCCAGGTCTCCAGAAGGGCGTGCGAGAGCAGGGGGAGCGCCCCTGGCCGGCCGTGGGCGTCGGCGGTGAGCGCCGCGAGAAGGGCGCCCTCGACGGTCAGCCGGACGCGGGCGGCCGGCTGGACGATCGCCGCCCGCAGCTCGTCGAGCGTCATCGGACCGACGGGGACGTGCGCCTCCGCCAGGGCGTCGACGAGGGCGGGCAACCGGGTGCAGTGCGTGTAGAAGTCCGACCGTACGGCCAGTACGACGCGGCAGCGGCTGTCGGCGGCGTGCGCGGCATGCAGGAGCGCCGAGACGAACGCGTCACGTTCCTCCGCGTCGGGGCAGAGGGTGAACACCTCCTCGAACTGGTCCACGACGACGAGGAGTTCGCGGTGACGTGGGACTGGGTGCGGGTGCGGACGCGGATGCGCCTCCGGGTCGGGCTCCGGGGCCGGGTCCGGTGAACTCGCCAGGATCTGGCGTGCGACACGGTGCAGTGTGCGGGGTTCCGAGGCGAGTTCGTCCGCGACGGCTCCCGGAGTGAGACGGGCTCGGGCCGCCAGCTGGATCGCGCATTCCTCCAGGGGGCGCGCGCCGGGAGTGAATACCAGGGCCGGTTGACCGGGGAATTGGGGGAGCACGCCGGCGCGCAGCACCGAGGATTTCCCGGATCCCGAGGCGCCGAACAGAACGAGAAATCTCTTTCTGTTCAGATGTTCGACGAGTCGTCCGGTGAGATTCTCCCGGCCGAAGAAAGCGTCGGCGTCCGACTGTTGGAAAGAGGCCAGACCGACATAGGGCGAGGCGGCCGTGGTCTCCTCGACCCCGGTGGCCGCCGAGGTGGGGATGTCGCTCCCGGTGGCGCACGCGGCGGCCGTGGTGCGCCAGAACGACTCCCATTCGCGCACGTCACCGCCACAGGCGCGGACGTAGGCGAGGGTGACTGCCAGCGACGGCAGTTGACGTCCCGACGCGGCCCCGGAGAGCGCCGCGATCGAATAGTGCGCCCGCTGTGCGAGGTCTCGATAGGTGGGACTTCCCGACTGCTCCCGCAGTTTTCGCAACCGCGCCGCGAAATCCCGCAGTGGGCCGCTCTCCGCTTCCAGCGGTCGCTCTCCCCGTGGCACCCGAAAACGCACCTCCCCTTGAGCCATTCGGGATTGTTCACCATGCGTTTGTTCAGCGCCAGCCCGCCGATCGTGAACAACGCGCGGCGGCTACAAACGGAGCGTCGACTCCCCGCAACCTCTCCAGGAGGACCCATGAACGCCTACACACGGCACTGCGCCGGCCGACCGCTCGGGGGCGCGGCGACCCCGCCCCCGCTCTCCGGACCCGACCCGGTCGAGAGGACCGGGCGTCGCGACGCCCCTGACCGGCTGGGGCACTTCACCGCCGATCAGCTGGGACGGCTGTGCGAGGTGGCCGGCATCGGCGCGCGGCAGCGGACCACGCACCAACGGGTGCTGTCCGAACTCCTGGGCCCGGCCGCCGCGCTGCCCCTGACCGACCCACCGCCCTCCCCCTCCTTCGTCTCGGACGACCACACACCGGTGGAGTTCTCACTGACGTTCCCCGCCGGTGGAGAGCCCGTCCTGCGGGTGCTCGTCGACCCCGGCTTCGCCGCCCGGTCGCTGCCGGACAACGCCCGCACGGCATGGGCGGCCGTGGGACGCCTGGCCACCCGATGGGGCATCGACCTGGGCGAACTGACCCGCCTGAGCGACCTCTTCCTCCCACCGGAACCCCACGGGCCACTGACCCTGTGGTGCGCCCTCGACCTGCGCCCGGCCGGCCCCACCGGAGTCAAGCTGTACCTGAACCCGGGCGCCCGGGGCGTCGAGCGCGCGATGGAGACCGTCACCGAGGCCATGACGAGGCTCGGCCACGCCCGGGCCTTCGAACCGGTACGGCGCCATGTGGCCGCCCGCTCGCGGGAGCGGGCCGGATTCATGTTCTTCGCCCTGGACGTGGGCCCGTGGGCCGACCCTCGGGTGAAGGTCTACGTCGTCCACCCCGGTGCAACGGCCGCCGACGCGGCGGACGCGGCCCGGCTGGTGCCCGGGGCGTGCCCGGAACGGGTCGCGGAGCTGTGCCGCCTCGTCGGCGGGGACAGCCCCTTCGACCGGCTCCCGCTCGTCTCCTGCTACTCGTTCACCGGCGCGGACACCCACCACCCGACCGGCCACGGCCTCCACGTCCCCGTCCGGGCGTACGTCCGCGACGACCGGGTGGCACACGACCGGGCCGTACGGTTCCTGCGCCGGTACGGGGTGAGCAGCACGCCGCTCGACCGTGCCCTCGACGCGCTCACCGTCCGTCCCCTGACCGCGGGCGTCGGCCTCATCTCCTATCTGAGCCTGGTCCAGGCGGGGCGACAGGCCCCCCGGATCACCACCTACTTCTGCCCCGAGGCCTATCGCGTCCTTCCCCCACGGCAGGACACCGCACCGCCGAGCCCCGCGTCGGCCCCTGCCACCGAGCGGGGATCCACGGCGCCGCGATCCACCCCACAGGGCTCCACGGCCTCGCGTACGACCGGCTGAGCCCGTCCCGCCCACCCGTCCGACAGCACACGAAGGGAAGACCGACCATGGAGCCGTACCGGATCAAGGTCGTGGAGCCGATCCCCGTCACCACCCGCGAGCAGCGTCAGGCCGCCCTCGCCCGTGTCCAGTACAACCTCTTCGACCTGCGGGCCGACGAGGTCACCGTCGACCTGCTCACCGACTCGGGGACCGGAGCCCTGTCCGCCGCCCAGCTCGCCGCCGCCATGGACGGCGACGAGTCCTACGCGGGCTCGCGTTCCTTCCACCGCTTCCACGAGACCGTCCGCGAACTCACCGGCTACCCGCACATCCTGCCTGTGCACCAGGGACGCGCGGCCGAACGGCTCCTGGTCTCGACGCTTCTCGGCCCCGGCAGGATCTTCCTGAGCAACACGCACTTCGACACCCTGCGGGCCAACGTCGCCCTGGCCGGGGGAGAGGCCTGGGACCTGCCCTGCCCCGAGGCCGAGGACCTGGACAGCGCCGAGCCGTTCAAGGGGAACATCGACACCGCCCGCCTCAAGGAGGTCCTGGACGGGCCCGACGGCGGCCGAGTCGCCGCGGTGATCATGACGCTCACCAACAACGGCGGCGGCGGGCAGCCGGTGTCCATGGCCAACCTGACCCTGACCTCCGCACTCTGCCGGGAGCACCGAGTGCCGCTGATCCTGGACGCGGCACGGTTCGCGGAGAACGCCTGGCTGGTCACCCAGCGGGAACCCGGCTACCGCGACCACAGCCCCCGGCAGGTCGCCGAGGAGGCCTTCCGGCTGGCCGACGGCTGCACCATGAGCGCGAAGAAGGACGGCATCGCCCATATCGGCGGCTTCCTCGGCCTGAACGACGGCGAGCTGGCCCGGCGCTGCGAGTTGCTGCTCATCGCGACGGAGGGATTCCCCACCTACGGCGGACTGGCGGGCCGTGACCTGGACATGGTCGCCCAGGGTCTGCGCGAGGTCACCGACCCGGAGTACCTCCGCGCGCGGGCCGAGGACACCGCCTATCTGGCGGACGTGGTGCGGTCGGCCGGCGTCGACATCGTCGAGCCGCCCGGGCTGCACGCTCTCTACCTCAACGCCGGCCGTCTGCTGCCGCACATCCCGCCGCACCGGTTCCCCGGACAGGCGCTGGCCTGCCAGTTGTATCTGGAGGGCGGCATCCGTTCCGTGGAGCTCGGCTCCCTGTACCTGGGCACCGAGGACGAGTCCGGCGCCCCTCTCACCAGCGCCCCGTACGAACTGCTGCGGCTGGCCATTCCCCGCAGGACCTACACCCGCGGCCACTTCGACCACATCGGCCGTGCGCTGGCCCGCACGGTCCGCGACGCGCATCTCGTCCCCGGTCTTCGCATCATCGAACAGCCGCCCCTGCTGCGCCAGTTCCGCGCGAAGCTCGCGCCGGTGGCCCCGCGCCCGTGAGCCGCTCGCCCCGCTGATGCCGCTCGACCTGAACGGACGGTCAGTGCTCGCAGCTGTCCTTCAGGTCGTTGGCGTCTCCCGTGGCGCCGGTGATGTGGGCGGACAGATCGCCCGTCACGAGGACCGTGCCACCGAGATCCCCCATGTCGAGCGTGAGAGTGCGCCCGTCGTACGGACAGATCGTTGGCCTTGCCCGCCACGGCGGTGACGTACCTGCCCGGCGCCTCGTGCGTCGGCCCCGACGGCCCGGGCCACCCTCCCTGGTCGGCCGTTCCGCCCGGGCCGGTGACCCCGTCGGGGCCGCGCGTCCGTGAACCGTCTCCGAGGAACTGGCGGGGGGCGTCTTCCCCGAGCGGCTGCGCGCGGTGGTCGACCAGGGCCGAGCCGAGCCGGGATCCCGCACGCGCCCCCGGGCCGGCCGGGACCCCACCGCCTAAGATCCTGGCATGACCGAAGATCGCGACCGCTGGGCCGAACTGACCGGCGGACAGGCCGGGGAGGAGTACGCCCGGCGTTTCGCGCGGCTCGCCGCGTCGGGCCACGACGTCCACGGTGAGGCCCATTTCTGCGAGACGCTGCTGGCAGAGTCTGCCGCCCGGGTCCTCGACGCCGGCTGCGGCACCGGCCGGATCGCGATCCGGCTCTCCGAACTGGGGCACTCCTGCACCGGCGTGGACATCGACGCCTCGATGCTCGCCGTCGCCCGCCGGGAAGCCCCCGCGCAGGAGTGGCTCCTCGGCGACCTGGCCCGTCTCGACACCTTGGGCCTGGAACCGGGGTACGACCTGACGGTCGCCGCCGGGAACGTCATCCCTCTCCTGGCCCCCGGCACCGAGGCGACGGTCGTCCGGCAGCTGGCAGCCGTACTGCGCCCCGGCGGGCTGCTGGTCACGGGCATGGGCCTGGACGCGGCCCATCTTCCGCTGCCGGAACCGACGGTGACCCTCACCGAGTTCGACCAGTGGTGCGCCGAGGCCGGACTGACCCTCCGTCAGCGGTACGCCACATGGAGCGGCGAGCCCTACGAGGACGGCTGCGGCTACGCCGTCAGCGTGCACTCCCGTTCCACGACCTGAGCGGCCCCGGCCGTGCCCGGCGGCCTCAGCGGGCGAGGACGCTCGCGAACTTCCGGCCCTCCACCACCGGGTAGCCGAAATCCGTCGCGTTGAAGGAGGTCGCCGACGTGGTCGTCAGGCCGGCGGCCGAGCCCCGCAGCACCCATGCCGCGCCGTCGTCGTAACCGTTCGGCACGACGTCCTCGCCGTACGCGCCGATCGTGAGGTCGGCCTTGCCGTTGCCGTTGACGTCCCGCAGCCGCAGGGAGGAGCCGAAGTGGTCGCCGGCCTCGGCCGCTCCGGGCACACCCGAGGTGGCCTGGTGGAAGGACTGGGCCCCGGTCGTGGTCAGCCCGCTCGAACTCCCCTTCAGGAGCACGACGTTGCCGACGCCGCGCTTGCCGTCGACGTCCTCGCCCGGGGCGCCGATCGCGAGGTCCGCGCGCCCGTCGCCGGTCACGTCGCCGAGAGCCAGCGCGGAGCCGAAGGCGTCGTACGCCTCGTCGGTGCCCGGCACCCCAGGGCTGTCCTGGTGGTACGTGCGGCCCTTGAGCGGCAGACCGGACGCCGACCCGTACCGCACCGTGACCGAACCGCCCTCGACGCCCGCGGAGTCGGCGACGACCAGGTCCTCGTACCCGTTGCCGTCGATGTCGCCCGTCGCGACCGCCGACGACCACCATGCCACCGAGCCGGTCGTCCCGTCGTCGGTCAGGACCGTGTGCGCGGAGCCGATGTCGCCGGGCCCGCCGCGCAGCACACCCACGTACCCGGGGGCGGGGGAGCCGTCGGGCTCGGTCCGGCTGCCGTGCAGGACGTACTCGTAGCCGTTGCCGCCGTCCTTCGAGGAGAAGTGGCCGGCCACGATGCCGTCGAGCCGTACGCCGTCCGGCAGGAAGTCGACTTCGGGGGAGAGCGCGCCGTCCTGCGTGGGGCCCCCGTCGCCGTACCACCAGAACGTGTCGTCACCGACGACGGCGAGCTGGGCGGTGCCGTCCCCGTCGAGGTCGGCGAAGGCCGCCCCCTCGCCGAACCCGGTCGCCTCGGCGGTCGGGGCGGTGAGTGCGACCCCACCGGAGGTGAAGGGCTTCGCGCCGCCCCAGACGATCGTCACCGAGCCGCGCGGCTTGCCGGTCACCTCCTCGCCGGGCGCGCCGACGATCAGGTCGGCGTAGCCGTCGTGGTTCACGTCGCCGCTGGTGACGTTCTCCCCGAACTTGTCCACGCTCTCCGAGGCACCGGGCACGCCGGGGGTGTTCTGGGTGACGTTCACGAACCTGGTCCGGCTGACACCGGAGGAGGAGCCGAAGAGGACGGTGACCGTACCGCCGCTCGCCTTGGGCGTGCCGATGGCGAGATCGCGGTAGCCGTCGCCGTTGAAGTCGTCCGCCAGGCCGGAGGGTGCCGCGCCGGCCGGGGGCGCGCCGAGCACCGTGACGGCGAGGGCGAGGACGACGGCCGTGGCCACCGGCAGGGTGCGTGCGCGCAAGGTGATGCTCCTGTCTGATGATCCGACGACCGTACGACCCTCCGAGTGCGCAAAGGGTTGTAGGCGGGAGACGCCGGACGCGACAGCCCCCGTACGGCACGCGCCCCTACTGCTCGCCCAGCCCGACGGCTCGCTGGTCCACCTCGATGTCCGAGCGGGCCACACCCTGGAACCGAGTGGGCCGGAAGGACTCGAGAAGGCTCTGCTCGTGATCGGTGGTGAGCTCGGCCGTGACCAGCCGCCCCAGGATCGGTGCCAGGGTGATGCCGCTGTGCGAGACGAGGCAGTAGACGCGGGACCGCGCGGAGGCGTAGCCGGCGACGGTGTGGCCGTCCGCCGGCAGCGACCGCAGGCCCACCCGCAGGTCGATCCGCGGCTCCCGGCGGGGTCCGGGCAGCAGCGCGGTGAACCGCCGGGCGAGGGTGCGCGCGAGGTCCCCGTCGACGGTCGGAGGTTCCGCCGGGTCGACGTCCGCGTTCAGGTCCAGGGCTTGCAGGACGGTGCCCCCGCCGGCGGCGGGCCGGAGGTTGAGACCCGGGCTGTGCACCACGCAGCGCAGGTCCAGGGCGGGGGACGTGGCGTATCCGAGGAGGCCGACCGTCTGCGCCCCACGACCGGTGTCCGTCACCATCGGGATGTCGATGCCGGCCCGTGCGGCGAGCCGCCCGGTCCAGCGGCCCGCCGCCAGGACGACGCGATCGCCAGTGTGGACCTGGCCCCCGACCAGGGTGACGCCGACCGCGTCCGGCCCGTCGTCGACGGCCACGACCTCACCGACCAGATACCTGGCGCCGTGCCGCTCCGCGCCCGTCAGCAGGTTCCGCACGAAGAGCTCCGGCAGCACGTATCCCTCACCGGGGAAGTACGCGATGGAGGTGATCGTCGCCGGGACACGGAGTCCGCCCGCTGTCCGCGTGGCCTCTTCGGCCGTGACCCAGTGCACGGGGTAGCCGAGGGACCGCAGCCGTGCCACGTTGTCGGCGAGCCGCTGCTCGTTCGCGGCGTCCGCCCACTGCAGTGCCCCGCTGGGGAAGTAGGACGGCGCACCGGGCAGTCGCTCGGCGAGCCTGGCGTGTTCCTCCATACCCGCGAGGTTCAGCCGGTGGTAGGCCGGGTCGGGCTTCCTGCTGGAGTTGGTCCAGGCGAAGGTGGTCGCGCTCGCCCCCGTGCCCGCTCCCCGCTGATCGAGGAGGAGAACGTCCTGGCCGGCGACGGCGAGCTGCCTCGCGACACTCACGCCCAGGACACCGGCACCGATGATGATGACCTTCATGGTTCGCGCATCCCCTTTCCGGAGGCGACTGGTGCTCACATGGCCGGGACCGGCAGCTCCAGGAAGAACTCGGCGGTTCCCGGACGGACGAGGGTCGTGACGACCTCGATGGTGGTCGCGTCCTCGGTGCGCAGCTCCCTGCGCCGCATCAACGCCGGTGCCCCGGCCTCGCTGTTCAGCAGTACGGCGTCCTGCTCCCCGAGGACCACCGGATCGAGGTAGAGCCGGATCGCGTCGACCGGCACGCCCCTGTGCCGCAGATAGGGGAGGGTGACGAGGTCTTCGAGGTTCTCGTTCAGGAGGTCGGGGGCGGCGGCGAAGAGCACGACGTGCCGTTCGACCGACTGTGGCTCCTCGCGGACGTCCAGCTTGCGGCGGACCAGTTCCACCACGGCCGTGTCCGCTGCGGCGCCGGGGAGGGCCAGGACCGCGTCGGCGGCCCGGACGATCCGCGCGGAGACGACCTCGTGGCGGCCCGGTGTGCCCTTGGCGGCTGTCGCGGGGGTGACGAAGTTGAGCAGGTTGATCTGCCGCGCCACGTCCGCGACGAACGTACCGTGCCGCCGTCGGCGGATCGCCAACCCCGCCTCCGCGAGGTCGTTGAGGACCCGCTGCGCCGTGGCACGACTGACGCCGTGCTCGACGGAGAGATCCTTCTCGGTCGGCAACCGGGTGCCGGGCGGCAGTTCCCCGCCCCGGATCCTCGCTTCGATCTGTCGTCTGATCTGCACGTAAAGCGGCGCGGCCAACTGACCAGTCCGTTCCTCGAATCCGCCGTCCGGCGACGTGGTTCCCAGCCAGACCCCGACACATTGACCATACAATCCACCAATTGACCGGTCAATTGGTGGAGTTGCTGGATCTCGTACGCTGGCTCCGCATGACAGACGTCGAGATCGAGATCACCGCGGAGCTGGTGCGCGATCTTCTCCAGGACCAGCATCCGGACCTCGCGGGGCTGCCCCTCCGAGCGGTGGCGGGCGGCTGGGACAACCAAATGTGGCGCCTCGGCGACGAGTTGGCCGTGCGCATGCCGCGCACGGAACGTGCCCCGGATCTCCAGAGCAGGGAGCGTCGGTGGCTGCCCGACCTGGCCCCGCGCCTGCCGCTCCCGGTCCCGAGACCCGTGCGCACCGGCGAACCGTCCGCGCGCTTCCCCCGACCCTGGACCGTCATGACCTGGGTCCCCGGCGAGCCACTGGACCACAGCTCCATCAGCCGCGGGGACCACGCGGCCGACGAGTTGGCGCACTTCCTCAGGGCGCTGCACGTGGAGGCGCCCGTCGACGCGCCGATCAGTACGGACCGCGGCGGTCACCCCAGCGAGTCCACCGGAGGCTTCCACCACTTCGTCCACGCCGTGCCCCTGGGTGACACGGCCGATGAGGTCCGGGCCGTCTGGGACGACGCCGTCGCGGCCCCCTGCTGGGAGGGTCCGCCGCTGTGGGTGCACGGAGACCTGCACCCCGCGAACGTCGTCGTCACGGACGGGACGCTGGCGGGCGTCGTCGACTTCGGTGACATGTTCGCCGGCGATCCGGCATGGGACCTCGCCGCCGCCTGGGTCATCCTTCCCGACGGCGCCGCCGCACGGTTCTTCGACGTGTACGCGCGTGCCGGCGAGGCGACGATCCGCCGCGCCCGCGGACTCGCCGCCATGAAGTGCCTGTTCCTCATGCTCATGGGCCTGAACGGAGACCGGGGCCTTCCCGGCGGCAAGCCGACCTGGGGCCCCTTGGGCCGGGCGGCGCTCGAAAGGGTCACCTCCGGCCTGGGTTAGTCCACCGACGGCGTACCGCTACAACGGGATCCGGCGGCCGAGGAAAGCGGCGACGTGGTCGAGGGTGGGGGCGTTCTCGGGTGTGGGCTGCGCCGGGGCGATGGAGCCGCCTGCCGTGCGGGGCAGGGCGCCGTAGATCTCCCGGACGACCGGGAGGGCGGCACGCGCGACGTCGGGTTCCAGGTCACGGTCGAGGCCGAGGGCGGTCGCGAGGTCCCAGCCGTGGACGAGCAGTTCGACGAGGAGTTGCTCGACCACGCGACGGCCGGGAGCGGGACCGAAGGAGCGGTCCAGCATGCCCGGTCGCAAGAACGCCTCGCGGGCCCCGGAGGCGGCGGTCTCGAACGCCGCGACGTGGTCGTCGCCGAGGTGGTCCTCGGTGTGGCCGACGGTGGGGGGCGTGCCCAGGGCCAGGCCGCCCCAGATGATGTTCTCCCACACGAGGTGGTCGAGCAGGTCCCGTACGGTCCACGCCTCGCAGGGGGTCGGCCGGTCGAACCGCTCCGGCGTCGCCGCGCGCACGAGCGCGTGCACGGTGTCCTGGACACGCGTGAAAGCGTGCAGGACACCGCCCGGCCAGGGGTCGGTGTCGTCCGCGTAGAGGGCTTCGAGCGCGGCGGCGCGGGCGCCGGGCGCGGGGTTGGCGTGCAGCGCGGTGACGAGCCACCGGCCTTCCTCCGCGACGCCGGCGGGCGCGGGTCGGCCGCCCAGGACACACAGCAGTTGCCAGAAACGCTCGACGGCGGGTTCGGCCGCGGCGGTGAGCTGCTCGCACAGCAACGCGCGGGCCTGGGTGCCGTCGGCGTCCACGGCGGGGTCGGTGTTCGCGCGGCTGGGCAGCCAGGCGGCGACGACGTCGGCGACGACCTGGTCCGCGGCCGGAGAGTCCGCCGCGGTGCCGGCCCGCATCGCCTCGCGGACGCGCGCGGTCCAGGTGTCGGTGAGGGCCCGCATCTCCTCCGCGAAGGAGGCGTCCCGCACTCCCTGCTTCTGACGGGCGGCGTACTCGGCCATGCGCCGCACGGCGGGACGCAGGTCTCCGTCGGCGATGAGTTCACCCAGCTCCAGCCAGGCTTCCACCTGCTCGTCGGTGGGATCCTCCGGAATATCGGAACCGGCCGCGAGGAGCCCCTCGCGGAAGTGCGGCACCTTCAGGTCGCCGAGGGTGTCGGTGAGGAAGTCGTGGACCAGTGCGCGTCGTTCGTCGGGGGACAGGTGGGCGGTGCGGGTCATCAGAGCGAGTCCTTCGTGGGTCGTACGTCGGGTGACGGTGCGCAGGACGGCCTGGTGGGTCCGCAGGCGGCGGATCTGCGCCTCCAGTGCCTCGACGTGTGCGGCGGCCACCTCCGTGAGCCCGTCCCCCCGGTCCAGGGCGGCCCGGATGTCCCCGAGCCCCATCCCCAAGTCCCGCAGTGTGCGGGCCAGGTGCAGCCTGGCCACGCCGACGGTGTCGTAGCGGCGGTAGCCGCCGCCGGTCCGTCCGACCGGTGTCACGACGCCCACGTCCGACCAGTGCCGGACCACTTTCACGGGCAGACCGACCTGCCGTGCCACGGCCCCGATGCTCCACGTGGGCCGCGAGGCGTCGTCCCTGTGCATGCGCTCCACTCTCGACTCTCCCTCCGTGGGAGAGTCAAGCAACCCGTGGGCGGGGCCGGCAGTCGGGCCCGGCTAACCCAGCGTCTGATACACCCGAGCTGTCACAGGCGGGTGTTCGGGGGATTGCGGGCAACGGTAGATCTGCAGCTGCTCGTCACTGAGGTCGATCGTGGTCGCATCACCCACCGGCGGGTAGCGCCGCAGGTCGTCGGCATCGGCGTCCTCGATCGGACGCCAGCTGCCTCTGTTGTGCCCGTTCCACTCGCTGAGACCTACGGTGAGCAGGGGTTCGGCCGTCGCCCCGCATACGCAGCGTTCCGGCTGGCCACCGTCGCGCTCGTCCGAGTGGACGGCCCCCCAGCCGCCCGTTTTCCATCCCGGAGCCACCGCGAACTCGGTGTAGTCGTGCCCGGTCTCCTCCTGCCAGGCGCGCACCCGTGCGCGTACGTCGGCGGGGAGCTGGGGGAATGCCGGATACTCGGTCACCTGTTCCGGATGCAGGACGCAAGGCGCGGGCCAGTAGTCCTCCATTTCGATCACGGTCGGCTCCGGCGGTGGCGACAGAACCGCGGTGACCTGGTCGGCGCGGCGCCAGCGCACATGGACGCCCGGAATGTCGTCGTCATGATCCATGAACGGGCACCACAGGACCTGGAGCAGGTCCGCGCCGTCGGGTCCGTCCAGACCGGGGACGTCCCGCGCGTAGAGCTGGGCGATCGGCAGCAGGGGCACCGGATCCGTATGGGGACCGTCGGCTTTCTTCGGTGTGTTCCGGTCGAAGATCGCTTGTTCCTCGGGCGTGTGGGGCGCGTCCTCCGGACGGGAATACCAGGTGACCGTGACGTGATGGGCGGCGCGGACCGCCGCCAACTCCACCACCTCGTACACCTCGTGCGACCGGGTGCAGGTCGGCCACGGCTCCTCCCGAGGCCACAGCAACGGACCGCCCACCGAACTGTCCTCGACCGTCGGCGAACCCGAACGCGGATGCAGCCGAGTGACGTTCCGGGACAGGGTGGCCAACTCGGGAAAGAGCGTGGCCACATCCAAGGGGCGCGGTGGCGTCGTACGTGTCATGACTTTCTCCTCTTTCAGGTCATGGGGTCATGGGGTCATGGAAGCATCCGGCCTGACACGCCCCGCGGGAATGGCCTCCAAGTCGGCTTCCCTCAGGTCGAGTTGTGGCAGGATCCGATGGCATGTCGCCGTCGATCACATGGTCGGACACGTCCGGTCGCCGTCTGCTGAGTGTCCTGCTCGTCCTGCTGGTGCAGCTCCTCGCGGTCGGTCCCGGTGCGCGGGACGCCGGTGCGGCGGCCGGGTCGGGGGCGAGCGCGGCCGCGACGCCGGATCGCGCCCGCTACGACGTGTCCCTGCGCTCCGACAGCGACGGCAGTCACTGGACGGGGCGGCAGCGGGTGTCGTTCCGGAACGCCGCCCGGCAGCCGCTGCGGGAGGTGTACCTCCGCCTGTGGGGCAACGGCGAGGACCAGTGCGGCACGCCCGGAACGCCGCCGCCCGTCACCGTGTCGAACGTCGTCGGCGGCACGCCGGGTCGGCTCACCGTTCGGTGCACGGCCCTGCGCATCGCCCTCCCCAGGCCGCTCGGGCACGGGGAGCGCACCTCGGTGGCCTTCGACGTCTCCCTCACCGTGCCCGACCGCAACGCCCGCTTCGGCCGCGACGGCGCCCACAGCTTCCTCGGCAACGCCCTCCCGGTGCTGGCCGTACGCGACGCGCGGGGATGGCACCTCGACCCGTACGTGGCCCTCGGCGAGAGCTTCTACGCCCTGGCGAGCGACTTCCGGGTCCGGCTCGACCACCCCACGGCCCTGAAGGTGCCCGCGACCGGTCGCACCCGAGCGCTCCCCGGCGGCAGCGGCCGTACGGTCACGCTGAGCGTCGCGCACCGGGTGCGGGACTTCGCGTGGGCGGCGGGCCCGTTCCGCACGGCGACGGAGACCACGCCCGGGGGCGTGCGCGTGAAGTCGTACTGGGCGAGCGACACCCCTGCCGAGGGAGTACGCCTCAACCGCGCGGACGCCGTCGCCGCGATCGACCGCTTCGGCGGGGAGTTCGGCCGCTACCCGTACGGCGAGATCGACCTCGTGATGACCAGCGGCTTCGGCGGCGGCATGGAGTACCCGGGTCTGGTGCTGGTCGGCACCACCGAGGAGGGGGGCGCCGTCGTCCACGAGGTGGCGCACCAGTGGTGGTACGGCATCGTCGGCAACGACGAGTACGCCTCACCGTGGCTGGACGAGAGCTTCGCCCAGTACGCCAACGCCCGCTTCTACGGGTGGGAGACCCGCGACTGCTGGTCGGAGGTCTCCTGGCCGAGCGACACCGCCGCGCTGACCAACTCGATGGAGTATTGGTCCGAGCACCGGGGTGAGTACCACCTCGTCTACTTCGCCGGGCCCTGCGCCCTGGCGGACCTGGAACGCACCCTCGGCGCTGACACCATGGCCCGGCTCCTCAAGCGGTACGCCGAGGACCACTGGTACGGCGTTTCCACCACGGCCGCGTTCAAGAAGGCGGCCCAGGAGGCGACGGACGAGGACCTCGGCCCGTTCTGGGAGAGCCACCGCATCCGTTGACGATGCCTCACACGGGGGAAGCCCGCCGTCGCCCGGACTGATCTGAACACCGTCATCCGCACCGCCGCACTGACGGAGGAGGGTCCGCGCGTCGGCGCCGGTGGTGCCATCGTTCGCCCGTGTCGCGCCGCGCGCGTCGGCCATCGACGACGAGGGCCGGTTCTGCATGGCCTCGGCGGCGGCCGCCGTCAACAGGGACTTCGACCCGGACCGGGGACTGCCGTTTTCGCTCGCCTCCCCCGAGTCGTCGGTAGCGTGATCGTCGTGATGGTGGGCACTGAGGAAACCCGGCTGGTCGTGCTGCGCGGCAACAGTGCCTCGGGGAAGTCGTCCGTGGCGGAGGGCCTGCGGGAGCGGTTCGGCCGTGGTCTGGCTCTGGTCGCCCAGGACAACCTCCGCCGCACGGTGCTCCGCGAACACGACCGGCCGGGCGCGGCGAACATCGGCCTGATCGACCTGACGGCTCGTTACGCCCTCGACGCGGGGTTCCATGTCGTCGTCGAAGGCATCCTCTACGCCGACCGTTACGGCGACATGCTCGCCCGCCTCCGGGCCGACCATCGCGGCCCGACCCACAACTACTACCTGGACGTCCCGTTCGACGAAACCCTCGCCCGGCACGCCACCAAACCGATCGCCGAGGTCGTCGAGGAGGCCCGGTTGCGGGAGTGGTACCGGCCCCGGGACCTGCTGCCCGGCGGGATCGAGACCGTCATCGGCGCTGACAGCCCCCTGGAGCAGACCGTCGACCGCATCATGGCAGACACCGGCCTGGCCCACGTGCCCGCGGTGGACCGCTGACCGGGACTCGGTCGCGGCAGCCTTGTCGCTAACCTGTGCGAGTGACGCTCGCCGATGACCGCAGTTTTCCCGCCGCGCTCGCCGCCGCCATGGCCGCCCCGTTCGATTACGCGGGCGGCGACGGGGTCGACTTCGAACCTTTCGAAGCGTTCCTGTCCGCCGAGGAGACCACCGACTGGTTCCGGGCATGGACGGGAAACGACCAACTGGACGGCGACGCCTTCCGCGTCTTCGGCCAGGACGGCTCGGGTGGGTACGCGGCGTTCTGGCTGATCCGGCCGGGCCGGCCCCTGACGGACCAACCCGTCGTCTTCCTCGGTTCCGAGGGGGAGACCGGGGTCGTGGCGCGCGACCTGGGCGACTTCCTGTGGCTGCTTGCCGACGGCTTCGGCCCCTGGGAGGCGGCCACATCGTACGAACCTGACTGGATCCCGACCCCGGATCACGAACTGACGGCCGTCGCCGAACGCTTCGCACCGGACCGCCGCCGACCGGCCGCAGCCGTGATCGAGCTGGCCACCCAGGAGTTCCCCGACTTCGACGACACCGTCATGGCCCTCTGCCGCTGAGAGGAAGCCGCGAGGAAGCCGCATCGATTGCGGGGGCAGCCGCACGTCGGGGGCGCCATGCGGCGACGTGGTCGTGGCTCGCTCGTCCCCGCGCCGTTGCTCCGGCCGGGCGCATGTGAGGCGCGGTGCGGCACCCGGGCGGGGAGGCTGGCGTCATGACACCCTCCGTGACAAGGCGGCTCGCAGTCGTCCTGCTTCTCTTGCTCGCCGTTGTCCCCGGGGTGGTCGCGGCGTCCCCGGCCGGTGGGGGGTCCGGGGCCTCGGGCGGGTCGTCCGCGACCGTCGACGATCCACTGCCGGCATTCGAGAGGGCCGCCCATCCCTTGCGCACCGCCGATCCCTGGGGCCCCACCGAGGACCTGCGTCCTTTCGGGCAGGCGGTCGGCGACGCGGTCATGGTGGGCATCGGCGAGGCCGCCCACGGCTCCCGCGACTTCGTCACTTTCAGGCATCGTGCAGTGCGGTACCTGGTCGAGGAGAAGGGCTTCCGCTCCTTCGCCCTGGAGGCCAACTGGAGTGCGGGGCTCCGCCTGGACGGCTACCTGCTGACCGGTCGTGGCGATCCCGCCCGGATCATGTCCGAGGAGTTCCAGAACGCCTACCTGCTGCTGCACAGCCGGGAGTACCTGGACATGGTCCGCTGGATGCGTGCGTACAACGTCGCACACCCCGACGACCCGCTCAGATTCGTCGGCAACGACAATGCCTACGCCGGACCGGAACCGTACGACCGGGTCGTCGACCACGTGCGCAGGGCCCACCCCGACCTGTCGCCCCTCGTCACCGAGCTGTATCGGGGACTGCGCCCCACCCTGCCCGTCGGCGAGTGGATGCGTGCCGCCGCGTCCGCGCCGCTGGACGAGCGCCGTGCTCGGGCCGAGCGCACCGGCCGTGTCCTCGCTCTGCTCCGCGCCCGCGAACCCGCCGAGGCGGATGCCGACGGCCACGCCTGGGCGGTCCAGCACGCCACCGCCGTCGACCAGGTGGCGCGCATGTACGCCTTCGATCTCACGGACCCCGGCGCCGTGCGGGAAGCCATGGCCTACCGCGACACCGCCATGGCGGAGAACACCCTGTGGTGGCATCGCCATACAGGTCACCGGCTCGTGGTCGGCGGACACAACAGCCATCTGTACACCAGCAGTTCCACGCCCAACCTCCCCCTCACCCAGGGCACGGTGCTCCGGCAGCGACTCGGCGGGGGCTACCTGGCGGTGGGGCTCTCCTTCGACCGGGGCGCCGTGCACGCCACCGAACAGGGCCTGCAGGACCCGGTCGACGAAGACGTCAAGCGCTTCGAGGTGGAGCCCGCCGCCCCGGGTTCGGTCGAGCACACCCTGGACCGGGTGAGTCACCGCGACTGGTTCCTCGATCTGCGCACCGCGCCACCCGCCGCCCGAGCCTGGCTGGACACCCCCCGGCCGAAGCGGGAGATCGGCACGGACTTCCCTCCGCCCGACGACCAGGTCAACCTGCTGAGGTCCGCGGACCTGCTGGTGCACCTGCACGAGATCCGGCCGAGCCGCCCGCTTCCACGCGACTGATCTCCCGAGGGCACGCGCCCCCTGAGCGCCCAGCCGTTGGACGCGAATCGTCCCGCCCCTCACCGATCAGCTCGTCGACGCCCTGCTCGGTGACCGATGGCGCCCGCGACAGTGCGGCTGGACCGAGGTCGTGCCTGCCGACGAGGCCGTGTCAGCCGACCATGTCGCAGCAGGCCGGGCCTCCGCGAAGCGGTCTGCGGGCAGGTCGTTTCGCTCGCGGCGGATCTCGCTCGCGGCGAGCAAGATCGGCTGAAGCGTTCCTACGGTCCCGTCGAGGGAAGCGGGCCCTCGGTGTCTGCGCGTACCGTGCGCCCGTCCGCGCCGAGGGCGCTGCGGTAGGCCCGTTCGTCGTCCTCCCCGAACACCGTGAAGATCACGCGGTCGAAGCGACCGGGATGCGCTGCGAGCCAGTCGGCGACGGTGCGCAGCGCGACGGGTGCCGCCTCCTCCTTGGGGTAGCCGAAGACGCCGGTGCTGATGGCACACAGCGCGAGTGTGCGGATGGTCTCCACCTCGGCCGCGAGGTCCAGGCAGGCTCGGTAGGAGGAGGCGAGCAACCGGGCGTCCCGTGCCTGCGGACGGCCCCGCACGACCGGGCCGACGGTGTGCAGGACGTACCGGGCCGGCAGGTGGTATCCGCGGGTGATCTTGGCCGTGCCGGTGGGTTCGAGGGCCCCTTGCGCCGTGACGATCGTGGCGCAGTCGTCACGCAGGCGAGGTCCGGCGGCGCTGTGGATGGCGTTGTCGATACAGGGGTGCAGCGGGCGGAAGCAGCCGAGCAGCCGGCTGTTGGCGGCGTTGACCACGGCGTCGGCGGCCAGTGTGGTGATGTCTCCGCGCCACAGCACGGTCCCGGCTGCGCCGGGGTAGGCCGTTCCGTTGAACTCCTCACCGATGGTGGGGAGTTCGTGTGCCGGGACGGCGGGGCGTAGGTCCCGCTCGGCGCCGAGGATCGCGTCCAGATGCCGGTCCACTTCCTCCGGCAGCGGACCGGGATCGCGTACGGTCAGCAGGGTGCGCAGCACTCGACGGGCCGTGGCGGCGTCGGTGCCGGTTTCGGTGTCGGCACCGGTTTCGCCGTCCGCATCGGTGAGGCGCCTCAGCGTATCGGCCCGCAGCCCCGAACGGGACACGGCCGGGTCGGCGGCGAGCAGGCGCAGTGCAGAGCGCACATGAGCGTCCAGCCGAGCGGCCGCGGCAGGGGCGGACGTCGGACGGAAGGGCTCGTCGAGGGCGACGGCGGATCTGTATGCGGCCAGGGACAGCGAGGAGGACCGGGTCTCCGTCCCGGTGACGGCATCTGATCCGACGCGGATCGGCATCATCGAAAGCTCCGGGTGGTGCGGGGGGCGAGGTTCGCCGGTGGCCGGCCCCGCGCGTGGGCGCGCGAGGCCGGCCACCGGCCGGTGACTCACACTTCTTCGCGTGTGCTGACGTGTGGTCGAGCCGGGCGGTGTGCGGGCCCGTCAGAACAGGCCGTTGCCGTGCGGCAGTTCGGCCGGTACGGGGGCGATGACATCCCAGTGCTCGACGATCCTGCCGTCCGCGACACGGAAGAGGTCGTAGTACGCGACGGGCACACCGAACTCGCCCTCGGACTGGGTCAGGACGAACTCGCCCTCCGCGACGATCCGGTGGACCTTCTTGTAGACGAGGTTCTTGCCCTGCTCGGCCCATTTGGCCGCGGCCGCCCCGAAGCCGTCGAGGCCGTCGGCGGCTTCGGTGTTGTGCTGGTGGTAGGTCTCCGTGGAGATGTAGTCGGTGAGCACCGAGTAGTCGGCGCCGACGAGGACCTTCTCGGCGAACTCGGCCACCAGGGCGCGGTTGGCGTCGGTCCTGTCGGTCTCGGTGACCGCTGCGGGGCCGTCGGTCTGGGAGCGGCCGGAGACGGTGTCCTGGACCAGCGGGGTCAGGGCGTCCCAGTGCTCGGCCAGCTTGCCGTCGGCGTCGATCCGGAAGATGTCGAAGCCGACGAGCGGGTCCGGACCGAAGCCGTGGTAGGTGCCGTGCAGGGCGACGAGGTCACCGTCGGCGATGACGCGGGCGCCCTCGTAGCGGAAGTCCTCGCCCAGGCCGGCGACCAGTTTGCGCAGGGCCTCGGGGCCGTCGGCGGCGAGCGCGCTGTGCTGCTGGTAGTCCGCGGCCACCCAGCGGTCCACAGCCGTGGGGTCCTTGTCCCCGAAGAGTTCGGTGGCGGCCTGAAGGACGGTGTTCTTCGCGTTGCTCATGACTGGCTTCCTTGTTCGGGGACCTGGCCGGGACGGTCGAAGGCCCGGCGGGCATGTGTTCAAACTATGCCAACGACCTGAGATTTCCCCGCAGAAACGGGGACCAGTGATGTTCAAAAAACGACACGCTGGTCTCTGCGTGCGTCAGCGGGCCACGGCGCGGACCACGTGGGCGAGGGGAGTGGCGGGACGGCCGGTGAGGCGGGGCACGGCATCACTGACGCCGTCCAGTTCGCCGGAGGCGATGGCCGTGTAGGTGGACACCCAGGCGTCCAGCTGCCAGTCCGGAGCGCCGTAGGAGGCACGGGAGGCGTAGGCCTCCTCGACGGTCTCCTCCCGGTAGGTGACGGCGCGTCCGAGCTGCTCGGACAGGACGGCGGCCGCGTCGGCCAGCGAGAGCGACTCGGGTCCGGTCAGGTCGTACGTCACGCCCGCGTGGTCGTCCGGCCGGGACAGCACCGCGGCGGCCGCGTCGGCGATGTCGTCCTGGGCGACGAACGCGGCGCGCCCGCTGCCGGCCGGGCCGCGGATGGCACCGTCCTCGCCGACGAGGTCCGGGACGAACTCCGCGTAGATGTTGTCCCGGAGGAAGGTGTACGCCAGCCCGCTCGCGCGGATGTGCCGTTCGGTGTGGAAGTGGTCGCGCGCCAGGGTGAAGGTGGCGTCGGGCGCCGCACCGTAGAACGAGAGGTACACCAGGTGCCGTACACCCGCCTCGGCGGCGGCGTCCACGAACGCCTTGTGCCGGGCGAGCCGGTCGGCGCTCTCGGACGCGGAGACCATGAAGAGCGTCCGTGTTCCCGCGAGGGCGTCCAGCACGGCGTCCCGGTCGGCGTACTCGCCGCGCACGGCGACCGTCCCGGGCAGCCGAGGGGCGCGCTCCGGGCTTCGCACCAGGAGTTTCTGCGGCAGTCCTCGCTCCGCCAGACACCGGGCGACGCGGCCGCCGAGCCGGCCGGTGGACCCGGTGACGACGGTCGTGGGGGTGGATGCGGCGGTTGTTCCGGACATGTGGGCATGCCTTCCTGCAGACGTTCCGTTTCCCCCAGTGGCACTGTCAACATACGGAGAGAGCTGGGAGGAAGCCGGATAAACTTGCGACTGATGATGGCCAAAAACCGACACGACTCCCCACGCGACATCCCGGAGATCCTCTTCGCCGCGCCCGCCGGGACACCCGCCGGCATCGAGGTCATGTCGCTGGCCGAGCTACGGCGGCGCGTCCCCGAGGAGGACCTCGCCCGGCCCCGACGCCCCGGCTTCCATCATCTGCTCACGCTCACCTCGGGCGATCTCCGGCACGTCGTCGACTTCGACGGCTACGCCCTGAGTCCGGGCTCCTGGCTCTGGGTGCGCCCGGGGCAGGTGCACCAGTGGGGCGACCTCGCCCACGCCGAGGGCACCCTCATCCTCTTCCAGCAGGACGTGCTGGACCCGGGCACGGCGACAGCCGCGAGGGTCGACGATCCGTACGCACCGGTCGTCACCACTCCTGGCGCGGCCGACGCCGAGGCGGTGGCCATGGCCGCGGACCACCTGAGCCACGAGTTCCGGTCCCTCGGCCGTCTGCCTCTCGACATGCACATCGCGGCTCTGCGGCACCTGCTCGCCGTCCTCCTGCTGCGGCTGGCCCACCTCACCGGCCCGGCCGACGGTCCCGCTCCGGAGCCCGACGAGACCTACCTGCGCTTCCGGGACGCGGTCGAACGGCACTTCACCGCCACCCGACGGGTGGAGGACTACGCCCAGATGCTCGGCTACTCGGGGCGCACGCTGGCCCGGGCGACCCTGTCGGGCGCCGGGCTCAGCGCGAAGGAGTTCATCGACCGCCGGGTCGTACTGGAGGCGAAGCGTCTGCTGGCGCACAGCGACGACAGCGCGGCGCAGATCTCGGACCGCCTCGGCTTCGTCACGCCCTCCCAGTTCAGCAAGTTCTTCATACAGCGCACGGGCCGTACCCCGATCGACTTTCGCGTCGGGGTACGGGGGCGTGCGGCGGGCTCGGAGCCGTCGACGGCCCCTGGCAGGGGCGCCGACGGGCGGACGGATCAGAACGGGTAGTGGGCCTGCTGGGTCGCGATGGTCACCCAGCGGGTGTTCGAGAACGCCTCGATGCCCCACCGGCCGCCGAACCGGCCGTAGCCGGAGGCCTTGACGCCGCCGAAGGGGGCCATCGGCTCGTCCGCCACCGACTGGTCGTTCACGTGCACGATGCCGGTACGGATGCGGCGCGCGACGGCCAGTCCGTGGGTGGCGTTCTCGGTGATGATGCCGCAGCTCAGACCGTTGTCGGTGTCGTTGGCGACGGCCACGGCGTCCGCGTCGTCGCCGAACGTCTCGACCACGCAGACCGGCCCGAAGGCCTCCGCGTAGTACAGGTCGGCGTCCTTGGTGACGCCGGAGAGCACGGTCGCCGGGTGCACCGCGCCCTCGGGCCGTCCGCCGCCCGTCAGCACGGTGGCGCCCTTGGCGACCGCGTCCTCCACCAGCGCGGCGACGCGCTGTGCGGCGGAGGCGCTGACCAGCGGGCCCACCACGGTGTGCGGATGCGCGGGGTCCCCGGCCTGGAGCCCGGTGACCTTGGCGGTGAACTTCTGCGTGAACTCCTCGGCGAGGGACTCGTGGACGAGGATGCGGTCGCCGGACATGCAGATCTGCCCGGCGTTCATGAAGACGCTGAAGGTGACGGCGTCGACCGCGTAGTCCACATCGGCGTCGTCGAGCACGATCACGGAGTTCTTGCCGCCCAACTCCAGCACGGCGGGCTTGAGATGACGGGCCGCGTGCTCGCCGATGATCCGGCCGACGCCGGTGGAGCCGGTGAAGTTCACCGCGCGCACCCGCTCGTCGGAGATCAGCGCCTCCGCGATCTCCGCGGCGTCCTCGGGGGCGTTGGTGACGACGTTGAGCACGCCGTCGGGGAGGCCCGCCTCGCGGAACACGTCCGCGACCAGCAGACCGCAGGCGATCGGCGCGTCCTCGCTGGGCTTGACGACGACCGTGTTCCCGGCGGCCAGCGGCGCCGCCACGGCCCGCACCCCGAGGATGACGGGCGCGTTCCACGGCGCGAACGCCGCCACCACGCCCAGCGGTTCACGCACCGCGAGACCGAGCGCGCCCTCCTTCTGGCTGCTGAGGACCTCGCCACGCGGCGCGGTGATCGCGGCCGCCGCCTCACGCAGGATGTTCGCCGCGAGCGCCACGTTGAAGTACGCCCACGGCCGGGTGCCGCCGGCCTCGTGGGCCATGATGTCGGCCACCTGCTCGGCACGCGCGTCCAGCAGATCCGCTGCCTTGAGGAAGATCGCGCGACGGGCGAACGGCGCGAGCGCGGCCCATGCGGCGAAGGCCGCGTCGGCCGCGTCGACGGCCAGGGTCACGTCCTGCGGGCCGGCCGCGGCGACGGTCGCGTAGACCTCGCCGGTGTAGGGGTTGACGTCCTCGGCGGTACGGCCGGAGAGAGCGGGGACGTCCTTGCCGTCGATGCGGAGTTCACGGGTGAGAGACATGAAGGGCTTCTTTCGGTACGGGCTGTCGTGGCGGGCCACGGGGTGTGCGGGCTACGGGGGGGCGGGCTACGGGGTGTGCGGGGGTTGGAGCAGCTTGCGAATCTCAGGCGGGCATGCGGACGATCGGCTTGATGACGTCGCCGGCGTACGACGCCTCCAGTGCCTCCTCGATCCGGTCGAACGCGAACCAGGAGACGAGGCGATCCATGGGGAAGCGACCCTGGCGGTACAGGTCGATGAGCGCGCCGATGAGCGCCCAGGTGCCGAGCATGCCGACCGAGTCCGCTGCCGGCGTACGACGGAGATGATGCCGGTGCCCACGACGTGGTCGCCCTCCCGCGCCGACGTGACACCGGCACCCACCGCGGTCACGACCCCCGCGCCCTCGTGGCCGAGCACTCCGGGGGAGGGGAAGGGGAGATCACCGTGACGTGCCAGGCCGTCGGTGTGGCAGATACCGGTGGCCGCGATCCGCACGACCACCTCGCCGGCTCCCGGCTCCTCCAACTCGACGTCCTGAAGCCGGAACGGGCCGTCCTGCTCGTCGAAGACGGCGGCTTGTATGCGCATGGCGGCCTCCCGGGCACAGGGAACAGCACTGTTCTCCTGGTGAACTTAGATCCACAGACTGCGGCGGCGTGAGTCTGCGCCTGTCCGGACCCGGTGTCAATGAAACGAGGCCGAGCAGTTTCGTATCTGGAGACCAGCGTTTTGACTATTCAAACAAGATCGTCCGGCGCCCCCTCCCGGTCAGGACTGCGGCCGATGGCCGAGCCGGCCCGAGATCTCCGTCGTCGCTCGCCGCAGGGGAGCTTCCAGACGTGCCATGACGGATTCCATCGAGACGTTCCACACCGTGAGGTGCACCGCGACATTGACCGCGGCCACCACGGCGCCGGAACGGTCCCGCACCGGCGCGGCCAGCGACCGCAGCCCTGGCGCCAGTTCCTCGTCGCTGACGGCGAATCCGGTCCGCCGGACCCGTGCCAGAGCCACCATGAGCTGCTCCCGCGCGGTGATGGTCTTGGGCCCTCGCCGGGCGAGATCCGTGCGATCGATCAGGTCACGCAGTACGGCCGGCTCCCGGTGCGCGAGCAGGACCTTGCCCATCGAGGTGCAGTACGCCGGAAGGCGGGAGCCGACATGCAGGTGGAGCCCCAGGGCGAAGGTGCCCGCGCGTCCGCTGCGCCGCCGGTCGACGTAGACGATGTCCGGGCCGTCGAGCACGGCCATGCTCACGGTGTAGCCGGTCTCGTCCGACAGGGCCTGGAGGAGCGGCCCGGCGACGCGGGTGATCTCCATGGAGTTGATCGCCGCGAATCCGAGATCGACGACCTTGGGCCCCAGGGAGTACTTCCGGGAGTCCGGGTCCTGTTGCAGATAGCCGAGTTTGGCGAGTGTGGCCACGTACCGGTACGCCGTGCTGCGATTGAGGCCGACCGCGCGCCCCAGGTCGGAGATGCCCAGCACGGGGCGGTTCTCGCTGAACGAGGACAGGATCAGCAGGCCGCGTTCCAGCGACTGGGAGAACCCGGCGGCGACCGCCGCCTTCGGGGGCGCCACCGTGTCCTCGGTGTCCTCGGTGTCGTCGGCCGCGAGGGGAGGCTGGGGCTCGTCGGATGCCGACGGCGGTGTCCGGGAGGTCATGTCGCATCGTAGCGCCGAGTGTTTGAACTATTGGAACACGCTTCGACAGACCGGATGATCACACCCGTACGCTGCGAGCCGTTGCCCACGCGGCCGGCATCTCGACCAGCATGGCCGCCTGGCGACGTGTCTTCGAGGTCGACCTCACTCGTCGACGTGACGCCCCTCCGCCGCACCGGCCGCTCGGAGGAGGTCGCGGCCGTCTCGCGTTCATGCTCTCCGACGAGGCGAGTCTCCTGAACGGCGTCGACATCCTCGTCGACGGCGGTGCGCTCGCCGCCGTCCGCGACAGGTGACGGCACGCGCAGAGGTGGGGGAGCGGCGTGCCGGGGAGCGGGCTGATCGACTGGTTCGCTCTCCAGCCGCTACCCCTCGGTTACCATCTGCCGCGGCAGGGGGCCCCTCCCCGGTCGTCGAAGAGGGAGACTTGGCCAGGTGAACGTTCCCGACCCCACGGCGACGGACGCGGGCCCGCCGGCCCGGCCTGTCACGGTGCGCCACCACATCGGCGGCGCGTGGACCGATTCACTGGGCGGAGGGACCTACCCCGATCACGACCCGTGGTCCGGAGCCGTCATGGCGACGGTCGCCGCGGGTGACGCGGAGGACGCCCGCCGGGCGGTGGACGCCGCCCAGGCGGCCTTCGCCGGGTGGGCCCAGGCGCTGCCGGCCGAGCGACAGCGGGTCCTGCTGAGTGCGGCGGACGTCCTCGACCGCCGCCGCGAGGAGGTGATCGGCCTGCTCACGACGGAGACGGGGTGCGGCCGCCACTACGCGACGGTGCAGGTCGACTTCGGCGTCTCGCTGCTCCGCCAGGCCGCCGGACTTCCCTACACCGCTGTCGGACAGGTGCTGCCCTCGGACATCCCCGGGACCCGGGCGCTCGCCGTTCGTGGGCCGGTCGGAGTCGTCGCCGCCATCGCCCCGTGGAACGCCTCGCTGGTGCTGTCCGGTCGCGGCGTCGTCGCCCCGATCGCCCTCGGCAACACGGTCGTCCTCAAGCCGTCCGAGGAGTCCCCTCTCACCGGCGGCACCCTCTGGGCGGAGATCTTCGCCGAAGCCGGGCTCCCGCCAGGCGTCCTCAACGTGATCACCCATGCCCCCGGCGACGCCGGTGCCATAGCGGACGCGCTCCTGTCCCATCCCTCGGTACGCCGCGTCAATTTCACCGGCTCCACGCCCACCGGCCGCCGTCTCGCCGAGACGGCCGGCCGCCACCTCAAGCGCGTCGTCCTCCAGCTCAGCGGCCAGAACCCGTTGCTCGTCCTCGCCGACGCCGACCTGTCCTACGCGGTCGACGCCGCGATCTACGGCGCGTTCGTGCACCAGGGACAGGTGTGCATGTGTGCCCGCCGGATCTACGTGGAGCGACCGATCGCGCAGGAGTTCACGCGCCGCTTCACCGAGAGGGCGGCCGCGCTGCCCGTCGGTGACCCGCACGACCCGCGCACCGTGGTCGGACCGGTGATCAACAAATGGGCGCTGTCCCTCCTGGACCGCCGTGTCGAGGAGGCCGTCTCGATGGGCGCCCGCCTGTTGACCGGGGGAGTGGCCGAACCGCCGTGCTACCCGCCCACCGTCCTGACCGACGTCCCCGAGGACGCCGAACTCGCTTTCGACGAGACCTTCGGCCCGGTTGTGATCCTGGAGACGGTCGACGACGCCGACCACGCGGTGGAGCGCGCGAACGCATCCCGCTACGGGCTGACCGCAGGTGTGCTGACCGGCGACGTCCATCGTGGACTGGACATCGCCCGCCGCCTCCAGGCGGGGATAGTGCATGTCAACGACCAACCGGTCAACGACGAACCGAACATGCCCTTCGGCGGCGTGAAGGAGAGCGGCTGGGGCCGCTTCGGCACGGGGTTCGCGGCCGAGGACTTCACCGAACTCCGCTGGATCACACTGCGCGGCGAGCCCCGCGACTTCCCGTTCTGACCGCCTGATGGTTCTGACGTCGGTGCTGACGGGCAGTTCTGCGTCCGGCCCGTTCTGCGTCCCCTTCTGCCGGGCCGAGGGAGGACGACGCGGCGCCCGGCCGGTCGCGGGACGTACCCGCGCACCGAACCCTACGACGTCCACCCCGCGGGGAAGCCGCCCATCGCGGGCGGTGACCTGACCGACCGGGAACGACAGATCCGCCTGCTGGCCGGGCACCCGCAGGCGCGCCGTACCGGCTGGGGCCCGGCCTGGCGCGCCACGCGGCACCCGCGAGGTGGAGTCGGCACCCGCCCGAGCCAGCGACGAGGTTCCCGTTCGCACGTCCCCGTATCATCAACTGCGCGCTCGGTATGCGTGACGGTGACCCGGTCCCTCGGAGCGGCCGGACCGCACAGTCGACGCGTCCTCGAGGTCCCGACGGACCGGAGGTACCGGAACCGCACACGCACGAAGAGGGGGCACGGTGTCCCTCACGGACAAGGCCATCGAGCAGATTCGGGAGCTGATCCGGACCGGCGAGCTGCCGCCCGGTTCGAAGCTCCCTCCCGAGCCGGATCTGGCGGCTCAGCTGGGGCTGTCCCGCAACCTGGCGCGCGAGGCGGTCAAGGCGCTGGCGGTCGCCCGTGTGCTGGAGGTCAAGCGGGGCGACGGCACCTACGTCACCAGCCTGCAGGCGAGCGTGCTGCTCGAGGGCCTCGGCGGTGCCGTGGAACTGCTCCAGACCGACGCGGGCGCGCTGCTGGACCTGATGGAAGTACGGCGGCTGCTCGAACCCGCCGCCACCGGGGTCGCTGCCACCCGCATCACCGACGAGCAACTGGCAGGTGTCAAAACCCATCTCGACGCGATGCGGGAGGCCCGCGACGACGTCGAACTCCTCAACGCGCACGACGCGGCCTTCCACCGCGCCGTCGTCGAGGCCACGGGCAACGAGTCCCTGCTGGCACTGCTCGAAGGCGTCTCCGGCCGCACGCTGCGCGCCCGCGTCTGGCGAGGCCAGGTCGACGCGCAGGTCGCGGCCAGGACCGTCATGGAGCACGAGGCGATCTACGAGGCGCTGGCCGCCCGCGACGCCACGCTCAGCCAGGCAGCCGCGCTGCTGCATGTGAGCAGCACGGAACAGTGGCTGCGCGAACACCTTGAGTCCGAAGGTGCTGCTCCCTCGGCCACCGAAGCGAACTCCGGCTGAGAGCGGGACGATCGCGGTGACGGGCATCCGCTTCAGGCGCTGAACACGGCGTTGCGGCGGAGCAGCTGCGCGCACCACCGGAAGTGCCCGTCGCGTTCGTCCAGGCCGAAGAGGTCATAGGTGATGAGTGCGTATGCGGCCTGATAGGTGGTGAGCGTCGCCGGCGGGTACCCCAGCTCGTGGGCGAAGAGCGCGGTCAGCTCAGCGGTGTGCTCTGCGGCGTACGGCCCGTACATGTCGTGGACGGCGGCGGTGACGCCGGCCTCGAAGGCCGGGTCGCCGGCGGTCGTGCAGAAGCCGAAGTCGAGCAGGGCGACGGGCCGTCCGGTCGCGTCGACGTGGATGTTGGGCGGGACGAGATCGCCGTGGATCACGGTCACCGGGGCGTCGGGGAGCGAGAGCAGTGCCTCCAGCGTGCGTTCGACCCCCGTGTCGAAGTCCGGCACGTGGGCGGCCAGGGCGGCACCGTGCCGGCCCGCGGCCCGGGCGACCAGGGCCGCGAGGGCGTCGCGGAAGCCGTCGCGGTCCCGCCACAGCGGACGGTCGTCACCCTGGACCGTCAACGCACGCATGGCGTCGGTGCCGGGCACGGAGGCCAGGCCTCGAAGCACGGCGAGGAGTGCGTCCTTGTGCGGGGTGGGCAGGTCGCGCTCGTAGGCGGCGTGCGCGGAGTCGACCCGCATCGGGCCCCCGGGGAGTGCACGCTCGTACGTCACCAGGACGCCCTCGTGGTCCTCGACGTCGAAGATCTCCGGGGTGGCGAACGGCAGGGAGTGCCGCGCGATGTCCGCGTACACCTGGCGGGTCAGGTCGAGGTCGACCGCTGGCCGACCGCTCCACACCTTGGCCGCCCGGCCCTGGCCCAGCCCGTAGACGACGCCCTCGACACCAGCACCGATGCGACGGACACCGGTGTGCCCGCGGTCGGCGAAGTACGCGAGCCATGGGTCGGAGAGTGAGGCTTTCATGTCCAGGATCTTCTCCATCCGAGCATGAGACCGGCAAGGGCCCCGCCCGCCGTCGGATCCCAGCGGATTCGGCTGTCCCGACGCCGTGGCCGCGTACACCAGCGCGGGCAGATCGGCGCCGGCGATCAGACCTTCGAACAGCTTCCCGTAGTGGCGTGCCTCCACGCTGACCGTAGATTTGCCCCGTGCCCACGACGGGGCAGGGGACGGAACGGCTGGAGACACCTGTGCGGGACGGTTTTTCCGAGGGATTCCTCACGCGGCTGGCGCACGACGCGCATCCGGTGGACCTGATGTGTCTCTGTCCGCTGCACGGCTCGGTCGACCGGATCCCAGGTCTGTTGGAGGCCGTTCTCCGTGCCGTTCATGACGACGTATCCGCCCGCGTCCTTCACGGTGCCCACGTCCTCACCGGGGACGCCGACCACCAGTCAACAGGCGTGCTTGGTGTGAGGGGCGCCGGAGCCGTTACCTACTGGCGAGCTCCGCGACATCCGTCGGCGGATCAACGCGTACCGAACACTGCTGTGGTCGCTCTAGATTCGGCTCATGGAAGAGATCAGCTACCAGGCGGCCGACGACTGCACCCTGTACGCCACCGTCACCGGAGAGGGGCAGGCCCTGGTTCTCCTGCATGCCGGTGGCCCTGACCACAAGAGCATGCTCCCGCTGGCCGAGCGTCTTGCCGATCGCTTCACGGTCGTACTGCCCGACCTGCGAGGCTACGGCCGGTCGGTCTGCACGGACCCGGCCCGCCATACCTGGGCCCAGTACGTCGAGGACGTCATGCGACTCCTGGACCACCTCGGTATTGCCCGTGCCGTACTGGCCGGCGCGGGCCTGGGCTCCACGATCACGCTTCGGACGGCCGCCGCGTACCCGGAGCGGGTCCTGGCAGCTGTGCTCATCGGGGTGGAGGACATCGAGGACGACGAGGCCAAGAAGGCCGAGATCCGCTTCCTCGACGAGTTCGCCGCCCGCGTCGAGGCTGACGGCATCGAGGCGGGCTGGGAGCCCATCCTCGCCGGATTCCCTCCCGTTGTCGGTGCCATGGTGCGCGACGCCATCCCCCGATCGGACCCCGCCAGCATCGTGGCCGCAGCCGCCATCGGCCACGACCGTTCCTTCCGGAGCGTGGACGAGCTCGCGACGATCACCGCACCGACCCTCATCTTCCCGGGCACCGACCCACGCCACCCCACCGCTCTCGCCGAACAGGCCGCCGAGACCCTCCCCGACGGACAGCTGGCCATGATCCCGATCGGCGACGACCTCAGGACCGCCGAGGACCTCGCCCGCGCCACCGCTCCCGCCATCCGCGAATTCCTGACCGGTCGATCCTGAGGGCCAAGAAAGCAGGGGGTGCCGGATGGGGCTGATTCCTTTCCCGGGCGACGGACGCGTCAACAGTTCGGATGTCTCCTGGTCCTACAGCGGTTCTGCCGAGGTCAGCCGCCGTCTGGCCGAGACCGGAGGGTTTGTCCCGGGGCAGAGAACGCGCCCGCGTCCTGAAGCAAGAAGGGCATCCGCTGGGGGCGGACGCCGCCGCAGCCACGGCCTGAACGACCTCTGCGACCCGGACGGTCGGAGCCCGCCTTGAACCTGATGCGCAGCGAAAGCCCGTGGTGGTGCGGCCGTGGGTCCGGCATCATCGCCGTGTGATCGTGATGCAACCCGTCCTGGAGATCGTCGCCGCCGACGGCTTCGCGCTCTGGCCGATCGGCGAGCACGAGTCGTACGGCTGTCTCGCGCTGCACGGCCAGCTGACTCCGGAGCAGGTCGGGACGGCGATCATGCGGATCGCCGAGTGCAACGACTTCGAGCCGGAGGAGGAGTACGGGCCGTGCCCGAGCGACCCGATCGGCGTGTTCCTGCACGGGATGCTCACCATGCCCGACCTGTTGGCCGCCGGCGGATTCCGGGTGACCGACGACGCCACCGGAACCGTCTTCATCGACCCGGGCTGCTGCAACGGCCTGGAGACATGGAGGGAATGGCTGGAGGTGCTCGACGGCACCGGCTGGGCGTCATTCGGACACGACCCGTCCTCGATGGCCGAACGCGTCGGCGACACCGTCCGGTTGACGCTCGACGCCCACGCGGGGGACGACAGCCCGGTGATCGACCTGCCGGTGGACGAGGTGCGCGCCCTGGTCACCGGCGCCCAGCAGGACTTGCGGGACTTCCACGACCTCGCCGGAAGCTGGGCCGCGGACCACCTGCCCCCGTACGCCACCGCCGTCACCGCCGCCTTGGCCCGGGCCTTGGACCTGGAACTCACACAGTGACCAGCTTCCTGACCCACCGGGCGCGCGTGCACGACGCCCGGCTCCCCCTGCACCGCCGGCACAGCGCGTTGCGGACCTGTCTCACCGTCTTCGCGCCCTACGGCCTGCGGGCCACGTACCACCACCTCACGCTCAGCGCCGCGATTCCCCGGCGGCTGGAGGCCGATCCGGACGCGCTGGTGCGGGCGGTGGAGGAGCTGCACGAGGCGCGGGTGCTGTGGCTCGCGCGGGCCAGGGAGTATGCCGGGCAGCGCCGGGCGGAGAAGCGTGCCGGGCGGCGGGCTGTGCCGAACCCTCGGCCGTGGTGGCTGCGGTGCTGGTGGGAGGGATCGGAGCGCGCCTGGTACGACGAGCCGTTCCGCCACCCGCCTCTGCGGCTGCCCGAGTACGTTCGGCGGCAGAACGCGCTTCTCGACGGAGCTGAGCTGCCGGGTTGCCCGGCGTGCGGGGACGAGGGACCGCTGGAGCCGCATTCGACCGGGCACGGATGGGTGGAGCTGTGCGGCTGCTGCGCGTGGGCGCCGACGCCGTGTCCGTGCGGGCGGCGCCACCAGCTCGTGCCGACGACCCCGTACAGCTGGAAGGCACTGTGGCGGCGGGCGCACATGAACGATGACGGCACTCCGAACCCCCATTGGCCCGCGGGCCGACCAGTCGAACACGGCGCGGCGGGCACTCGGGATGCGCACCTCCCCTGTGGGGTTACTGGGTTCTTCTCCGCGCGGCACGAGTAGGAGGCGTACGCGAACTCATGAGCAACCTGTGTGAGGTTGGCTCCGGCACGTCGACGTGCGTGCGGGGTCGGCCACGGCTGCCGTGAACCGCGTCGCGACCGCCGCGACCGCCGCACGCAGTTCTTCGCCGCCCTCGACCCGGAATGCGAACGGCAGCCTCGCGAGCCATTCCTGCGCGTACATGGCCGGGTTGCGCGTGCTGCCGACCAGCACGCACCCGCCTCCCAAGGGTTCGAGCCGTCCCATGGGCGGCTGGATCCAGGGGGCCACCTCGGTCAGCGGGAGGTCGAACACCACCCGCGTGGAGAATTCCCATCCGAGGCCCAGGTTCTCCTCCAACACCGCCACCGGATCGAGATTTTCCGGCGGTTCGAACCCGTGCCCCATCCTCCGGACGGCGTGGACCCGGTCGACCCGGTACGTGCGGATCGCGTTCGCGCGGTGGGAATGGCACAGCAGGTACCAGCGCCCGTAACGGACGACGAGGGACCAGGGATCGACCTCCGCCTCCCACTCGTCGCCCGCCTCGCTGCGGTACGTGACCGACACGCGCTCCCGGGCGGCGACGGCACCGACGAGCTCGCCGGTGACGGCCGGATCCGGGCGGGCCGAGTACGGGTCCGGTGCGGCCGACGCGTACTCCCGCAGCATCGCCGCGTGGTGGCCGACGCTCTCCGGCAGCGCCTTGACGACCTTGCCCAGGGCGGTGCTGACCAGGTCGTCGGCGTCGGCCGCGCCCGGCTGGCCGCTGAGTACGGCCATCACCAGGCCGAGGGCCTCCGCCTGCGTGAAATGCACGGGGGGCAACCTCGTCCCGCGCCCCAGCCGGTAGCCGCCGTGCGGCCCCCGGGTCGACTCCACGGGGATGTCGGCCTCCCGGAGTATCCCGACGTAGCGGCGCGCCGCCCGCTCCGTGACGCCCAGCCGTTCGGCGAGTTCACCGGCTGTCGTACCGGGCCGGGTCTGGATGATCTCCAGGGCACGCAGGGCTCGCGCGGTGGGGCTGAGATCGTTCGGCACGCAAGCAGGCTAGTCCGCTCCGCTGCGCCCGGGCAGACGAGTCCGTGGGAATCCCCGGCCCCGTGAGGAGCGAGGGCGCGCGCAGGACGGTGCGTTCCCCCTCGGCCCGCACGGGACTTCGGCGGGCGCTCGGGTGATCGCCGTACGAACCGGCAGTGGATCGTCCGGATCTCCTCCTACGGTGACCTTCGTGCGGCACAGGAGTGCGGCGGAAGAAGGGGAACTGACCATGAACATCCTGCTCATCGGTGGCCTGTGGCTGGACGGATCCGTGTGGGGCCGTGTCGCCTCCGCGCTGGAGGCACTCGGCCATCGCCCGGTGCCGCTCACCCTCCCGGGCCAGGGGGACGGCTCCACGTCCGCCACGCTCGACGACCAGCTGGAGGCGGTGCTCGCCGCAGTGGACGCCGCGCCCGGCAGGCTGATGGTGGTGGGGCATTCCGCCGCCTGCTCGCTGGCCTGGCTGGCCGCCGACCGACGGCCGGGGCGGCTGGCCAAGGTCGCCCTCATCGGCGGCTTCCCGTCCTCCCACGGCCAGTTGTACGCCGATTTCTTCGAGGTACGGGACGGCGTCATGCCCTTCCCGGGCTGGGGCCCGTTCGAGGGGCCGGATGCCGCCGACCTCGATGACGAGGCCCGGCGGGAGCTGGCGGCTGCCGCGATCCCCGTACCCCAAGGTGTGGCCCAAGGCGTGGTGCGGCTGGCGGACGACCGGCGGTTCGACGTCCCGGTCGTGGTCGTATGCCCGGAGTTCACGCCCGCGCAGGCTCAGGAGTGGATCGACGCCGGCGACGTCCCGGAACTCGCCCGGGCCAAGCACGTCGACCTCGCCGACATCGACTCGGGCCACTGGCCCATGATCACCCAGCCTGCCGAACTGGCCCGGATCCTGGCCACGGCAGCCGACGCGGCGGCCGATGGAACGTGAAGTGGCCCGGCCCGCCGGTGCACTGACCGTACGGAAAATACGGCCGCTGGCGCCGGGACGTCGCGCCGCGTTGACCATGCTCGTCACGCTGCTCAAGCCGGCGGGCGCCGCTTACTCTGGGCGTCACCGCGACGGGCCGCGAGGATTGAGCTGCCCCAGCCGGTCATGCGCCCGCGGTGAACGCCGGCCGCTGGTCGGTCCGGCGGGACACGGATCGGTCGGCCGTGACCATGTTCTTCCCGCTGCCGACAACCCGACTCGCCCCCATCACCGGCGCCCCCACTGCCCCGAGTCCCGCCACCACCACACGCCTGCCGACGTCCATACTCCGGCAAATGGGAGCAGTGCCCGGCTGCGGTGGTAGCCCCTTGCGCAACTCATACGGTGACGTGAAGACAGTCCTTGAGTGAGTGTCAGGTCCATCATGCCTGTTCGGAGGTGGTTTTCGGTAGGACACAGCGCACGTCCGTTTGTTCTTGTGGCAGTTGGTGCCGCGCGTCAGACTCGACGTCATCCACTCTCCGGCCAACGTGTCGGCAATCGTGCTCGGTTGTCGGCGCGGTCGGCGTGCTGTCTCACCGTGTGACGTGCATGGGCAGGGGGGTGGCGTGATGGAGGGGGATCGATGGATCAGGACATGGTCGTGCTGGCGAGGGTCAAGCTGCTGAGTGCCAACAGGCGGGTGGTGCGTGGCGCCGAGGGGCTGTGGATCTACCGTCTGCTGACGCAGGTCGAGCCGGAGACGTACGGGTCGAAGCTGGCGTACGTCCTGGTGGAGGCAAGCGCGTCGCCGCTGCTGCGGGAGTTGGCTGAGCGACGCCTGGCCCTGTTGGACGAGGCCGTGGAGGTGGCGAAGGCCCTCGATACGTCGAACCCTTACCGGGCGAAGATGCTGGCGAGGGCGCTGGCTGCCAGGGAGTGGGAGGTGAAGGGCCGGGCGGCGGAGCCGCTCGCGTCCGAGTCGTCTGAGTCATTTGAGCCGTCCGAGGTGTTCGAGGTGTCCGAGGTGTCCGATGCGGTAGGGCGGGAGCCCCGAGTGGCGTCTCATGGGGAGTCGCGACAACTCGCATGACCGCGGTAGTCCCCTGATGCACGGCCCGCGGTGTGGGGTTCCGACGGTGGTGGGAACCCCACGCTCGCGACGCCCGGCGCTGAATCGCAGCTCTGGTTTTGAAGGACGAGCCTTGCCGTCCTGCGGCCTGGGGGACCGCCAGGACCAGTCACTGGCCCTTCTTGTTGAACCAACCGAGTGACTGGACGACGGACGCGCCGATGACGAGGATGCCGATCGGAACGATCGTGAACCAGGTGGCGTCGGCCTGCGTGGCCGCGAGCAGGGCGATGGCGCCGATGGCCAGTGCCAGGAGCACGAGCATGCCGACAAGGACACGAATCTTGGAAACCACCGCAGAACTCTCCCCTGTTCAGCTGAACTCATTGACTGGACAGAGTCTCTCCACGCTGCATTCCGGAGGCGCCAGTAGAACTACGTAATCGCATACGTACGTTCCCCAGCCAGGGCTGGGCGCTGCGACGGTCATCCGTGATGGTGTGCCGCAGCGAAGGTGTCGGCAAGGCTGGTCAGGATCGAGCCGGACCAGTCGCTCTCCCCGAACACGCTGACCGGCATGGCTAGCACGCCGTACTCGCGCCGAAGTGTCTGCGCAGGGATCTCGACGGGGAAGAAGTAGTTGCCGGGACAGGTCCGGCTCGTCTCGGGAATCGCACCGAGCACTTCGTTCGGCAGTCGTTCGAACAACTGCTCAGCTCGTGCGGTCAGTTCGTCGATGACCTGCCGGGGCACGTCGCCGTGCTCGGTCAGCAGACGGTCGGCGAGCCTCAGCTGAGCCGGCGTCGGCGGATCCGCTCTGAACGCTTCGGCCAGTTCGGTCTGGCCCCGGCCCAGCAGGACCACGCCGAACGTGCGTGGCCACAGCCATCCCTTGGTCACCGAATGCAGCAGGACCGCACGACCGGTGTCGAGCAACCGTCGTGTGCCGGCGGCGAGCGGGGCTCCCAGGTCGTAGACGCTGTCGATCAGCAAGCGGCGGCTCGGTGATTCCCGCAACCACCTGGTCACCGCCGCGCACTCCGCATCGGACAGGTAACGGCCCAGCGGCTTGCTGGGGTTGGCGAGCAGCAGGTACTCGGGGCGGTTGTCCGGCGTCGGCGACGTCGGCAGGATCGGCGCCGGCAGCGTCGGGTAGGACAGGGGCTCAAGACCGGCGGTCCGGGCCAGCTCGAAGTAGACCGGGTAGACGTCGCCGGGCAACCACAACCGCGCTCGCACGGCGCGCAGCCAGGGGAACACCACACCGAGTCCGTGCCGGACCCCTCGGCAGACCATGGCGTGGCCGGACCACTCTTCCGGCAGCTCGAAGCGCCGCAGCCAGGCACGGGCGAGATCGCACCGGTGCACCGTACGCACGTCGGTCGGGGGCTCCGGCCGCAAGGGTGCGAGGGCTCTGTACACGTTGGTCTCGGCGGCGTCCAGCAGTGCCGAGGAGGCGCCGAGCTGTCGCTGCCGGAATTCCTGGAACTCCTGGAACCCCTCGAACCTCATGCCGCCGCACCTTCCGGCACGATCTCGCTGGCCCGGTCCTCCAGGGAGGCGTAGCAGCGTCCGTCGGCCATGACGTTCCAGCTTCGTGCGATGCCGTGGGTGCGTTCCCAGAGCAGGCTGGGCTCGGTGTAGGCGGCGATCCGGATCGGCCGTCCGTCCCAGCTGCCCTGGTAGACCGGCGCGCCCCAGGGCAGGCGGCTCGCCAGTGCGAAGCCGTGCCGCTCGGCGAACCCGGTGACGACGGACAGCGAAACCTGGTGGTCTCGGCTCCAGACGTTGGCCGTGCGGTCGAAGTACAGCGACTCGGTGCTGGTGGATACGTAGAGTTCCTTGAAGCAGACTTCCTCGACACCGAGAGCCACGGCCCACGAAAGGTAGTCGGCGACCCCGGCCGCGTCGGCGACACCGCCGTGCTGGAGCACGCAGATCAGTCTCATCCGCAGCCCCGGCCAGCGGTCCCGTTCCACACGCCAGGTGTCGATGACAGAGCTCACCGGCGTGCGCAGCATCATGAGCCGCTCGTTGACGGTGTCGTCGTGATGGTGCCGGGAGACGGCGAGCACGCTCAGCCCCGCGGTGCTGAGGGCTGCGAGGCGGTCGGCCCGGTCGGCTTTCTCGGCTTTCGCGAGGGTGTGCGCGTTGGTGATCAGGACGACCTTCGGGAAGGCCGCGGAGCAGGCGGACACCAGCCGCACCTGCTGGTCGAACGGTATGAGCGTGGGCTCCCCGCCACCCGTGATCACCGCACGCTCGGCACCTGCCGCACGGGCGCGCTCCAGCCAGAGGGCGACCGCGTCCCACGGGACCCGTGCCGGCGCCTGGTCGCTGGAGATCGAAGCGGAGGAGAAGCAGAACGAACACCGGGCCTGGCAGGCGGAGGCGACCGGAAGGATCGACACCGAGCGAGGTCGCGTGTCGGCGTAGCGACGCAGCGCCGAACCCTGCAGGTGCAGGGAGGCGGCCATCGCGTCCTCGACGGTGGTCGGGCGCAGGGTGAACTCGTCGCTTGCCGCATCTGCTGCGCTTGCCGCGTCTGCACTGCCCGCTTCGTCGAGCTCGTGGACCGCTGACAGCCGGATGCGAGCCTCGTGCAGCTCCATGCCGAGGCCGGTCGAGACGTTGGGCACCAGCTCGTCGGGGTCCACCATGGTTTCCAGCACCAGCAGCCGGTCACCGGGAATGGCCAGACGGTCGAGCAGACGTCGCGCCTTGCCTATGCCGATTCCCAACTCCGTACGCGTCAGCAGATGAAACCGGTCGGGATAGGTGCTTTCCGGAATCCCCGCCTTGCCGTAAGCGAACGCGTACTTGTCGAATCCCTTCGCGAAGTTCGACAGCACGATGACGTGGAAGCGCTGGTCGCTGTGGTTCATCCCGTCATCATGCTTGACAGCCTCTATTGTCTGAAAGCGGGTTAATCCAGCGATCGACGCAAGGCCCGCGCCGCGTTCGGGAACCAGCTGGTGCCGCATCAGGCATCGTTCGCCCGGTAGCGAGGCACCATCTGCCGACGGCTTCGAGGCGTCCGTGCGATGGCACTACCGGCGTGTAGGGCCGGATCACGGACAGGAACCAGAAGACGCACACGGATACGGATACGGACACGGAGGCAGAGTGCTCGCCAATCTTTCGGCGCTGGCGGCCGGCAGGCGTCATTCGGTCGGGCGGCGCTGGGACGGGACCGTTCTTGCTGTGGGTCATACCGCAGCCGATGAATGCCGTGTCGAGCGCTGGGCGGATGTCGTCGCGGTGGCGGCCGGGAACGTCCATACGGCGAGGAACACGGGCAAGTCCCATACGGTGGGACTCCGGTCGGACGGCACGGTGCTGGCCACGGGGTGGAACGGCGACGGGCAGTGTGATGTCGCCGGATGGCGTGGAGTCACAGCCGTGGCCGCGGGATGGCGCCGTACGCTCGGGCTGCTCCGGGACGGCCGCGTGCTGGCAGCCGGCCGGAACTCGGAAGGGCAGCGCGACGTACAGTCCTGGCGAGAGATGGTCGCCCTGTCGTGCGGTGACTGGCACTCGGTCGGCGTCCGGTCGGACGGTACCGCCCTGGCGGTGGGCAACAACCGGCGACGTCAGTGCGCCGTTGACGAATGGCGTGACCTCGCCGCCATTGCTGCCGGGTATGTCCACACCGTGGGCCGCACGGCCGACGGGAGGGTGGTGGCGACCGGAGACAGGACCACCGGGGCGTGCGAGGTCGATGCGTGGGAGGAAGTGGTCGCGCTCGACGCGGGCAGCTACCACACCGTCGGGGCCACTGTGTCCGGGCGAGCCCTGGCAACGGGAGACAACAGCCACGGACAGTGCGAAGTCGGCGATTGGTGCGACATCATCGCCGTGGCGGCCGGTTCGACGCACACCCTCGGCCTGCGTGCCGACGGCACGGTCGTGTCGACCGGGAACGACGCCGACGGACAGTGCGCGGTCGAATCCTGGTCCGGAGTCCGGGTTCCCCAAGCCTCCGTGCCGCACCTGCGGAGCGCCCCCAGAACGCCGATGCCACGGGCTCGTCGGTCACCTTCTTGACGGCGCGCAGGCCGCCCGCCGGCACGTACACCGCCGGTCGATTCGCCGGTGGCGAGGTAGTGGGGGGAGCCGCCGGGCGAGGAGATGTCCGGCGGGGTGAGTCGGCCGGGACCGAGGGCTGGGGACCTGGATACATACAACTCGCGCGGCGCCACGCCGGGTTGGTCGCACGCACGCGCACGCGCCGCGGAGGACGGGGCGCCCCCCCGTCCTCCGCCGACGTGTCCGCCAAGGCGTCACGGCATCATCTCGTACGCCTCCGACAGAGCCTCCACGCGCTGCCAGACCCGCTCCGAACGCGCCCCGTCGACGACAGGGCGCCGAACCGCGCCGAGCGCCCAGCGCTGCTGCTCCTCGGTCGCGGAGTCCTTGCCGTGCAGTTCGACGGCGTGGGCGGAGAAGTCCCGCACGAGGACGGCGAACAGCTCGTCGAGCACGTCCGCGTCGAGCTCCGACAGGGCCGCCTGCTCCAGGACCAGCTGCCCGTGCACGACGAGCGCGAAGAGCTGGCCGACGGCGAGGAGCAGGTCGAGGTCCCGGCTCTGCCTCTCGTCGGGCGCGGCCGTGAGGACGAACTCGCAGAGCGCGTCGGCCTGTTCGCGGAACCGGGCGACGTTGGGCAGGTGGGCGTACGTGTCGAAGGCCGGCCGCCAGTCGTGGAAGCGCACCGAGCCGAGACCTCGGGCCGGGCCCTGCCGGAAGAGGAAGGCGTCGTCGGCCGCGTCGAGGCGGGTCGGGACGGGCTCGTACGCCACCGGGTCGAGGAGGTGGTTGCGCATGAACTTGAGGATCAGCGCCAGGTTGACGTGGACGGTGCCCTCCAGCTTCGGCAGGCCGCGGATCTCGACGGCGGCCTGCGCGAAGTAGTTGTCCTTCTCGAAACCCTTGGCGGCGATGACGTCCCACATCAGGTCGATGACCTTCTCGCCCTCGGTGGTCACCTTCATCTTCGTCATCGGGTTGAAGAGGAGGTAGCGGCGGTCGTCGGGGCCGGCGGTGCGGAAGTAGTCGACGGCGCGGTCGCTGAACAGCTTCATCCCGACGAGCCGGACGTACGCGTCGGTCAACTCCCGCCGCACGTGCGGGAAGGCGGTCACGGGGCGGCCGTACAGGATGCGGTTCTGCGCGTGGGTGACGGCCTCGTACATGGCGTGTTCGCAGATGCCGATCGAGGCGGTGCACAGGTTGAACTTGCCCACGTTGACGGTGTTGAGAGCGGCGTCGAAGGCGGCGCGGCCGGTGTGCAGGACGTCGTCCGGGGCTACGGGGTAGTCCTCCAGGCGGAACTCGCTGACGAACTTCGACGAGTCGACGACGTTCTTGACCAGGTGGTACGCCGGGTGACGGCTGTCGGCGGCGAAGAAGACATAGCCGTCGGGGCCCTCGATGTCGGTGCGGCGGCCGAAGACCGAGACGAGCCCGGCGGCGTTGCCGTTGCCGATGTAGTACTTGGAGCCGGTGGCCCGGAAACCGCCCGTGCCGTCGGGCTCCAGGAGCATGTCGGTGGAGTAGATGTCGGCGCCGTGCGCCTTCTCGGACAGGCCGAAGGCGAACACCTCGCCCTGGGAGAGAAGTTCGGCGGCGCGGGCACGGGCGGCGGGGTTGTCGCTCTGCCAGACCGGGCCGAGTCCGAGGATGGTGACCTGCCAGGCGTACCAGTAGTCGAGGCCGTAGAAGCCGAGTATCTCGTTGAGCGCGGCGATGCGGGCGGTGTCCCAACGCTTGTCGTGCTGGCCCTCCGCGGCGGCGGAGGCGGGCGTGAGGAACGTCGCGAAGAGCCCTTCCTTGGCGGCGAAGGCGAGGAAGTCGCCGAGCCAGGCACGGGTCCGGTAGTCCTCGATCAGTCGGCGCTTGCCCCGTTCCTCGAACCAGTCGACGGTGGCGCGCAGCAGCCTGCGGGTCTCCGGGTCGAAGTGCGCGGGGTCGTAGGTCCGCGGGTTGAAGAGCAGCGCGTCGGCCATGGATGCCGCCTTTCGGCTGAGGGGTGAGGGTGGGTGCGGACACGGGTTCCGGCTTACGCCCCCGGTCAAGTCCGGGGCCATCCGCTCGGGTCGTGCCCTGGGGTTGAGTCGTTCGGTTACGTCCCGGCGGTCGGCGCGGTCGGCGCGGTCGGCGCGGTCGGCGCGGTCGGCGCGGTCGGCGCGGTCGGCGCGGTCGGCGCGGTCGGCGCGGTCGGCGCGGCCGGCTCGGTCGGCCGCTCAGTGACCGGGGGCGAAGCCGGCGAGTGTGGCGAGTACGTCGTCGAGCCAGGCGATCATCATGCGCTCGTACGCGATGCCGCCGCGCAGCACGACGTGCTGGAGTTCCCGTTCGGCGTCGAGCGGGCCGTCCACCGGGGGGTCTCCGAAGTCGCGGGCCGCGCCCGCGAGGTAGTGGTCCAAGCGGTCCGTGTGCGCCTGCCGGTGCCGTTCGACCTCGCTGATCAGGGCGGCCGGATCGTCGAAGGCGGCGCCGCGGATCTTCACCGCGAGGTCGTGGCGGACGCTGTCGGGCTCGGTCGGTTCGTGGAGCCACCCGGAGAGGGCGTCCCGTCCTGGCGCCGCGACGGAGTACTCCTTCTTGTCCGGACGCCCGTACTGCGGGACCTCCCGGACGTCGACCCAGCCGTCGCTCTCCATCCGCTTCAGTACGCGGTAGATCTGTTGGTGGGTGGCGGTCCAGAAGTACCCGATGGACCGCTCGAACCGCCGGGCCAGCTCATAGCCGGAGCCCGGCTTCTCCAGCAGGGAGACGAGAATCGCGTGCTCGAGCGCCATGTGCACGATCCTGCTATGCACCTCGTTGCATAGCAACGCCGTGGCGGTGAGACGCCGCTCACCCGGTGTGGGTCGGGCTGACCGTCGCCTTCGGAAGGCGTCCGTGACGTCACGCGTCTGACTCGCTTCGGTCTGACGGTGGCCGCGGAGGCTGACGCGGCGGCGGCTTCGGTTCGGTGCGGTGCGGTTCGGTTCGGTCCAAGGTCGGCCCGCATGCCATCACCGTCCCAGAGGGCGGAGAAACGTCCAGGTCACAGTGGGTGGCTCATCTCAGCGTCCCAGGAGACGCCGGTGCGCTTGCCGTCCTTCGGAGGGGACCCCGATGCTGATCCGCGTAGGGCAGTCGGGGAGCGGCGCGGTGCCGCTCCCGCTCCCTGCCGACGGTCACGCCGGGGGCGGGCCGAGTCGGCACGTACACAGGAATGGAACTGCATACGCATGATGAAGTCCCGAACGAACCGGACTGCCTTGGCCATCGGCACCGCCGTCCTCATGGCGTCCGGCATGGTCGTCGCGGGGGCTACGACCGCCTCCGCCGATGCTTGCGGGGGTCCCGGCAAGTACCTCTGTGGTGCGGTGAAGAACAGGACCGGCAAGCCGATGCACTACACGATGAGGCTGGGGAGCGGCCCGCACCTGTGCGACGTGTGGAACATCGACGGTGGCACCACGAGCAAGTGGGACCAGACGGAGTGCGAGCAGCAGTCGTTCAACAGGGGGACGATAGGCGGCAACGGCACCGGCCAGGACGTCGATGCCTTCACCTTCGCCACCCACGGCTACCACGAGCGGTTCTCACGTGTCGGCACGTGGCACTGGCGAAAGAAGGGCGTCTGGACGAAGATCCGAAGCGGGGAGATCGCCGACTGCGGCATCGGTGACAACAACGAGGTCTGGTGCACCGTGCTCGTCCAGGTCTGACACAGCCCCGGGCGGTGACGTAGGTGGTGACGCAAGGGCGCGGGCAGCTGGTCCGCGCCCACGGAGCCGACAACCGTCAACAGGGCGTCCCGCTCCGCCTCCGGACCGTAGAACGTCGGCGTCCTTCGACCGGCCGCTGGAGCAAACGCTCGCGAACGGTCCGGACGCCCCCATCGACTACCGGCTCAAGGCGCCGAAGTGGCAGTTCCTGTGCCATGTGGCGGACGGCGGCAGACTGCTGTTGCACGGCTCTGGCGTCCCGGCGATCAGCCGCTTCGGACCCCGACAGCCGGACGACCGCAGCGCGTTCGTCAACCGGCGAGCCGTCTGCGGTCTTCGCCGCCGGCGACGGGCTCTGGCGCTTCGAGTTGTCCGTTCCTGGCCCAGATCCGCGGTCATGACGATGAGCGCGTCCGGATCCGTGCCGCCGCGCACCCGCATGACCTTCCCTGGCACGAAGAGGTGTGACGTGCTGGATCGGGTTGTGCGCGAAGCCGGCGACGGGCTGCAGGACGTTGCCCCGGTGCAGGCCAGGCAGAGCACGGCGGTGAGGGGAGGGCGGGTCAGGCGCGTGTCAGTGGACTCCATCGGAGTCGGCCGGACTGAGGATGTCGAGAAGGCGCCACCGGCGCCGTCCCAGGTGCACATCACCAGCCATCACCGGCCACCGCCGGCCGCACGTGGAAGAAGGAGCAACCAGCATGGCCGTTCAGCGGATGGACAACGTCGGCATCGTCGTCGCGGACTTGGACGCCGCCGTCGCGTTCTTCCTGGAACTCGGTATGGAACTGGAGGGCAGGGCACAGATCGAGGGCCTCGTGGCAGACCAGTGCACCGGACTCGACGGCGTTCGCTGTGACATCGCGATGGTCCGGACCCCGGACGGCCACGGTCGACTCGAGCTGGCGCAGTACCGCAGCCCGGAAGCCATCAGCGCCGAGCCGCGCGACCGGCCGCACAACGTCCTGGGCACGCACCGCGTCATGTTCGCCGTCGACGACATCGAGGACACGGTTGCCCGCCTGCGCCCTCACGGTGCCGCACTCGTCGGCGAGATCGCCCGGTTCGAGGACAGTTATCTGCTCTGCTACGTCCGCGGCCCGGAGGGCATCATCGTCGGACTCGCCGAGCAGCTGGGCTGAGATGGCGGAACCGAGCCGGGAGGTCGGACGCTCCGAGCGTCGACAGTGTGGAGGCGCACTTGGGCACTGCTGAGGCAACTCGGCGACCCGGACCATCGAGACTGCCGACCGGCACTGCGTCTACGGCGAACTCGAAGCGCTCGGCAACGTCCCAGTCTCCGTGCACCTGCTGTGGACTCGATACGACGCCGGCAGCAACCTCGGATCCCACTACTCCGCATACCCCGATGTGGTGGACCCGCCTCTTTGATCGGCTGTGAGAAACCCTCGCAACGGCTGGCCCCGCGCCTCGCGTTCGGCGACGACGATGACGACAGAAGCTGCACGTCACCAGATTGCGCACGCTTCCCATGGGGCCCATGATGGAGACAGAGCGAGTGTGTCGGAAAGCGGCGCACACCCCAGAGCCGTGCACCTTCCCGGCAGGCTCACTCATTGACGGCCTCCAACGCTCTCAAGGTCAAGGCCGTTCAGACGGCGCTGGTAGCAGCCGGAATGAAATTCCCCGAGTTGACTGTAGTTCGGGGCTGCCTGTTGGCGAAGCCGCGGCCCGCACGTCTGCCGAGCAGACGTGCGACGCGCCCCACGCACCCCCGACGCGGTCCCTCACTGAAAGGAGGGAGCGCTATGTCTGCGTTGGCGCCCTTCCCAGGAGCGACATTCTTCCGCAAGGGACAACGCAGTCCCGTGATCAGCGCGATGGGTAAGCGCCTGGTAGCGGAGGGGTGCGGGAAGTACCGGGAGGGCCCCGGTCCCGTGTGGACCGAGGCCGATCAACAGTCGTACGCCGCCTGGCAGCGCAAGCTCAAATTCGCGGGGGCCGATGCCAATGGCATTCCAGGAAAGACCTCCTGGGACCGGCTCCGCGTCCCGAAGGCTGTCGCGCCCCCAGCTCCTGGCGGCCGCGTCGCATCCCCTGTACCGGGAAAGGGCGTCACCACCCCCTACCGGAAGAAAGGGCCCCATTGGAGCCTCGGTTACCACACCGGCGCGGACTACGCTGCTCCGAAAGGCGCGCCATGCGTCGCGGTGCGCAGCGGTTCCATTGTCCGCAGCGGGAACGACGGCAGTTTCGGCCTCTTCCTCGTGCTACGCGTCGGCGGATTCGACTTCTGGTACTGCCACCTCTCCAAGCAGATGGTGACCCGGGGTTCCGTGAAAGCCGGCGACAAGATCGGAGAGGTCGGCGACACCGGAAATGCCACCGGCCCTCATCTGCACTTCGAGAAGCGCCCGGCCGGAGGCGGCTTCGGCTCCGACGTGGCCCCCACCTGGTAGTCGGCGGAAGAGCCGTCACGCGGTGCCGTTCGGACAGCCGTCCCACTCGGAGTAGCGGGGCGGAGCGTGCTCCGGTCCCGGATCTCGGTGTTCGCCCGGGGACTCGCAGATGGCAGGACCCCCCCGCCGGACCTGCCACCTGCCGTGCGACGCGAACTCCCTGGTCCGCCCGGTGGTTCTGGGACAGGTTCCGCACCAAGCGGTCCCCACCGTGTGCAGTGCCGGCTGGGTGTAGATGTACTCCCGCTTGGTGAGCCCCTCCACCGAGTCCGACCAGCCCGGCCAGCCACTCATCGAGCTGGACGCGGCGAGGGCGGGCGCGTAGGGCGGGTGGGTGTTGCACTTACGGCTCACCGGGTGGACCCCCTCCGTGATGATCTCTCCGAGTCCCCACCCGGCCTGCTTCAGCCAGGCTCCGCGGTCCTCGGGGTCGCGGACGGAGGCGTGGCCCCGGATCAGGTCGTCCTGGCCCTGGTCGGCGAGGACCTGTGACGCCGTGGCGACGAGTTCGCGCGGTTCTTCGGATTTGTCGAGTTCCTTTTGGTCGGCGGCTCATGGAGCGTGGGTGACGCGAGAGCGCCCGAGCGTTGGTGACCTCAGGTCGCGCTGGCGCGCGGTCCGGCCATGCCCTTGCCATGCGCGAGTTCGACGTCGTGAGAGTTGCTGGTGCGTTCTGCAACTGCATATCCCTGAAGGGTCGCGGGAAGATCCGGAGGAGTCCTCCGGTTGTCGCCGATGCACGCCTGCCATGCACGCTGACCGAAGGGAAAAGTCACTCATGCCCGACACCTTGAAGGAAACCGTCGGACGGTACGGCATCTGGAGCGGCGCCCTCCGCTTCGGGGACCCGTCCCGCGACGGTGAACTCGCCGAGTCGGCAGCAGAGTTGGAGGAACTGGGCTACGGCGCCATCTGGCTCGGCGGCAACACCTCCGCCCGTGACGCCGCCCCGCTGATCGAGGCGACCTCCCGGATCGTGGTCGGCACCAGCATCCAGAGCATCTGGGAGCACGAGCCCGCGGCCTCCGCCGCGAGCTTCTCCGAGCTGGACTCCGCCCACCCCGGCCGCTTCGCCCTGGGTCTCGGCGTCAGCCATGCCAGGTTCGCGGAGCAGTACCGGCGCCCCTACTCGGCCCTGGTGTCCTACCTGGACGCCCTGGACGAAGCCGGCCACCCCGCCGACCGCCGCCTCCTCGCGGCCCTCGGCCCGAAGACCATCGACCTCGCCAGGGAGCGGGCCGCCGGCTCCGTCCCGTACCTGGTCACCGCCGACCACACGGCCGCGTCCCGCGAGCGCCTGGGCGACGCTCCGCTGCTGGCTCCGGAGCTGAAGGTCGTCCTGGAGTCGGACCCGGCCCGAGCCCGCGCCGTGGCCCGCGACTTCCTCGCCATGTACCTGACGCTCCCCAACTACACCAACAACTTCCTCCGCAACGGCTTCACGGAGGACGACCTGGCGAACGGGGGCAGCGACCGCCTCATCGACGCGGTCTACGCCTGGGGCGACGAAACGCGGATCCGCGCCCGCATCGACGAGTACATCGACGCGGGCGCGGACCACGTGGCCCTCCACGTCGTGGACGACGGCACGCCTTCGAGTGCGACTCTTCCGAGGGAGGCCTGGAGCAAGCTTGCTTCTCTGCTGACGTGAGCGAGCCGTCTCAGGTGCCCGGCACCCGGTGACATGCCTATGTGATGGCGGCCGCCAACTCCTGGGTGGCCGCCATCAACCTGTCGTGAAGATTCGAAAACCTAGGAGTGGCCATGACCTGACGGCGTTCATGCCGGCCTCGTCCCGGCTCTTGCGGACATCCAGTCGGCCGACAACGAAAGCGAACTCGTAGGGCCGTCGCTGTGCGCCGACCCGGCCCTGATCGGCGCACTGCGTTTCGCCCTCGCGTCGCAGGACACCGCCTACAGCCGGGGTCGTTGAACATCCTCCTACGGTGTGATGCCACTGCCACTGCCAGTGCCCATGTCCATGCCTGTGCCGAGGAGCTGGGCGAGTTCGTCGGCGCTGATGCCGTACGTCTCCCGGATCCGTACTCCCTTCGGGCCGACGTCGAAGACGCCGTGGTCGGTGTACACGCGGCTGACGCAGCCGACGCCGGTGAGCGGGTAGGTGCACCGCGGTACGAGCTTGGGTTCGCCGGAGCGGGTGAAGAGGGTCATCATCACGTAGACGTCCTTGGCACCGATGGCGAGGTCCATGGCGCCGCCCACGGCGGGGATGTCGTCGGGCCGGCCGGTGTGCCAGTTGGCGAGGTCGCCGTCGAAGGCGACCTGGTAGGCGCCGAGGACACAGACGTCGAGGTGGCCGCCGCGCATCATCGCGAAGGAGTCGGCGTGGTGGAAGTACGCCGCCCCGGGCAGTTCGGTCACCGGGACCTTGCCGGCGTTGGTCAGGTCGGGGTCGATCGCGTCGGCCTCCGCCTTCGGGCCCATGTGGAGCATGCCGTTCTCGGTGTGCAGCACCACTCCGGAGTCGGCCGGCAGATGGTCGGCGATCTTGGTGGGCTGCCCGATGCCGAGGTTGACGAAGGAGCCGGCCGGGATGTCGCGAGCGATGACGGCGGCCAGCTCGTCCATGGAGAGCCGGTGGTCGGCGGACGCCTGGGTGCTTGAGGTCATGGTCATCGTGCCCCCTGCACGGTGTAGTGGCGGGCCGTCACCTGGACGATCCGGTCGACGTAGATGGACGGGGTGACGACGGCCTCGGGGTCCAGCTTGCCGGCCTCGACGACCTGGTCTACCTGGACGATGGTCGTCGTCGCGGCCGTGGCCATGACCGGTCCGAAGTTGCGGGCCGTCTTGCGGTAGACGAGGTTGCCCAGGGTGTCCGCGACATGGGCGCCGATCAGCGCGTAGTCGCCCTTGATCGGGTATTCGAGCAGGTAGGTACGGCCGTCGATCTCCCGGACCTCCTTGCCCTCGGCCAGCGGCGTGCCGACCGCCGTCGGGCAGTAGAAGGCGCCGATGCCGGCCCCTGCCGCGCGCATCCGCTCGGCCAGGTTGCCCTGCGGCACGACCTCCAGCTCGATCTTGCCCGCGCGGTAGAGGTCGTCGAAGACCCAGGAGTCGGCCTGACGCGGAAAGGAGCACAGCACCTTGCGCACCCGGCCGGCGGCGAGCAGCGCGGCCAGTCCGACGTCGCCGTTGCCGGCGTTGTTGGACACGATGGTGAGGTCCTTGGCGCCCTGCCGGATGAGCGCGTCGATCAGGTCGAACGGCATCCCGGCCAGGCCGAACCCGCCGACCAGGACGGTGGAGCCGTCCTCGATCCCGGCGACCGCGGCATCGGCGCTCTCGACGATCTCCGCCCGGCTCATCGGGACGCCTCCGTGGTGTCGCAGTTCTCCAGTACGACGGCCAGGCCCTGGCCGACGCCGATGCAGATCGCGGCGACGCCGTAGCGTTGCCGTGTCTCGCGCAGCACCTTGGCCAGCGTGGCGAGGACACGTCCGCCCGAGGCGCCGAGCGGGTGGCCGATCGCGATGGCGCCGCCCTTCTGGTTGACGACGGCGGGGTCGATCTTCCACGCGTCGACGCAGGCGAGCGACTGCACGGCGAAGGCCTCGTTGAGTTCGACCGCGCCCACCTGGTCCCAGCCGATCCCGGCCCGGGCCAGCGCCCGGTTCGCCGCCTCCACGGGGGCGTAGCCGAAGGCCTGCGGTTCCAGGGCCATCACGCCGCGGCCGGCGATACGGGCGATCGGGTCGGCCCCGATCGTGGCGGCGGCTCCCTCGCTGCCCAACAGCACCGCGGAGGCACCGTCGTTGAGCGGGCTGGCGTTGCCCGCGGTGATGGTGCCGCCCTGTTCCGGGGTGCGGAAGACCGGCTTGAGGCCGGCCAGCACCTCCGGCGTGGACCCGGGGCGGATACCCTCGTCGCGGGTCAGGTCGACTCCTGCGACCGGTGCCACCAGGTCGTCGTAGAAGCCCGACTCCCAGGCGGCGTGGGCGAGTCGGTGGGAGCGGGCGGCGAACTCGTCCTGCCGCTCGCGGGAGATGCCGAAGCGCTCCTGCAACTGCTCGTTGGCCTCGCCGAGGCTGACCGTCCACTCCTTCGGCATCCTCGGGTTGACCAGCCGCCAGCCCAGGGTGGTGGAGACCGCGGTGACGTCACCGGCCGGGAACGGCTTCGCCGGCTTGGGCAGCACCCACGGCGCCCGTGTCATCGACTCGACGCCACCGGTCAGCACCACCTCCGCGTCGCCGGACTCGATGGTCCGGCTGGCCGTGATCGCCGCGTCGAGGCTGGAGCCGCACAGGCGGTTCACCGTGGTGCCGGGCACGCTCACCGGAAGGCCGGCGAGCAGCGCCGCCATGCGACCCACGTTGCGATTCTCCTCCCCGGCGCCATTGGCGTTGCCCCACACCACGTCGTCGATGGCGGCGGGGTCGAGACCCGGCACCCTCGCGAGCGTCGAGGTGATCGCGGCGGCGGCGAGGTCGTCGGGGCGGACGCCGGCCAGCGCGCCGTTGAAGCGGCCGAACGGTGTCCGTGTCGCGGCATAGAGGAAAGCGCTCATGGCAACGACGTTAGATCGCCGTCGCGATATTCTGAAGTACGCATATGGAAGCTGATTGATATGGACGAGATATGGATCTGCGGCACCTGCGGTACTTCGTCGCCGTGGCCGAGGAGCGCCACTTCGGCCGCGCCGCCGAGCGGCTGCACATGGCGCAGCCGCCGCTGTCCCAGCAGATCCGTCAGCTGGAGACGGAACTCGGCGTGGAGCTGCTGCACCGCACCACACGGCGCGTCGACCTGACCGAGGCGGGTCTGGCCTACCTGGAACGGGCGCGCGCGATCCTCGCCGAGGTCGACGAGGCCGCCCACCACGCACGGCTCGTCGCGGCCGGCTCGGTGGGCCACCTCGCGATCGGGTGTGTCGGCTCGGCGACGTACAGCCTCCTGCCCGCGCTCTCGCGCCGGCTCACGGAGGAACTCCCGGGCGTCGACTTCTCCTTTCGCGGTGAGATGCTCGCACCCGACCAGGTAGAGGCGCTGCGCACCGGTGCGATCGACGTCGCGCTGCTGCGCCCGCCCGCGGCCGACCTCTCCCTCACGGTGCACACCCTGCGCCGGGACCGCCTCGTCGTCGCCGTGCCGGTCGACCATCCGCTCGCCCGCCGGAAACGGCTGCGGGTCACGGACCTCGCCGGTGCCGACCTGATCGTGCACTCGGCCGACCGCCGGTCGGTGATGTACGACGTGGTGCTGGGCCTGCTGCGTGACGCCGGCATCGAGCCGCACATCCGCCACGAGGTCGGCGAGACCTCGACCCTCGTCACGCTGGTGGCAGGGGGCCTCGGCGTCGCCGTCGTACCGGAGCCGGTCACCGCGCTGACGCTCGACGGTGTGGCCTACCTGCCACTGGCCGGGGCCGACGCGCGGGTGGAGCTGGCGGTCGCCCATCGCGCCGACCGCGCCGAGCCGCATCTGGCGCGCACGGTGGGGGTCATCCGGGCGACGACGACGGAGGACCGTTCCCCCGGTGCCGGAGGAGTCGTGTCGCCTACGCGACGATCTTCGTGACGGACTCCCGGGCCTGCCGCGCGATGCGGTCGTCGATCACGTCGTCCGCTCCGCCCACGCCGACGGCGCCGATGACCTCCCCGTCGGCCGTGACGATCGGCACGCCGCCCCCGACCGGCAGCAGGTTCGAGTCGACCGGATGAGGAATGCGCGACCAGCATCTCGGGCAGGCGGCGAATGCTGCGAACTCGGCGGTTCCAGCCGACCGGGGGCTGGCCGGAGGGCAGTGATTCGACTCGGCCACCACCATCACCACTTCGAACGGGTCCTACCGGCGCGGCCGGCAGCGCGGCCGCTGTCTCCACGACGTTGATCGAACTCATTGCATGCCTCCCAGCGGGCTGCTCGCACCACGGCCCAAGCAGCCCGCACCTCACATTCAGCGGATGTCGGGAAGCCATCCGGGCAGGGGCGATCGTTGGTCGACCGTTCGGCAAAACCTCCAGTTGTTCACCTTGAATCGGTGCTACACAGCCGTCCTCCCAGAACCGGATCCCGGTAGCCCCGCACTGGGACGTGTGGGCAGGGCCGCGGGGAGGTAACAACAGCCCATGCGCTGGGGAGAGCTCGTCATTGCCGTGATCGGAGTACTGGTCGGGGTGCTGGCCACCGAAGGAGTTCACTACTGGCGAGGCCGCCTTGAGAATCCGGCTGTCAGGTTGACGGTGAGGGCCGGCGACGCCAGGGGAGATTTCACCTTGAGCAACCTTGGCTACACGAGTGCCTACCGTGTCGGGGTGTCCGTCGGATGGGAGACGCCAAGGGGGCACTTCCGGCCGTCCCATCACATCAGACAGTGGAAAGAGGTGCCCCCCGGTGCCGAGCTGCGGTTCTCGGCCCCGCCGGTCTACATGAACGGCAGCGAGACCGTGATGGTCGTTGCGTGGCGTGAGGGCAAGGAACCGACAAGCCGACGGCGCATGCAGTTATGGCCGCTGGTATGAACCGGCTGTGACAGCTACGGATCACGCGGCCTGGACGGCTGCTGTCGGTCGGGGGACTGCGGCGGTGGGGTGGGCGGGATGCCGGGCGAGACGGCGGGTCGTGAGGGTGACGGCCGCGCTGGTGAGCATCGCTTCTCTCTCATCGTCACGCACCGCCGCCCAGCGCGGTGAACGGATCGCCCTTGCACGCGACCGCGGCGAGGTACATCGTGGTGACCCGTGAACGCTGTTCGGCGCGTGGGAGTCCGGTGAGTTCCCTGTACACCTCACGAATCTCCTGCTGTTGATCGCTCGAAAGGTAGGCCATGCCGCTGCTGTGAGGCTCGGGTTCACCGAGAACCCAGCTCGCAGCGACGCTCTGCGCCGAGACATCACTGCTGCTGGCTGTGCCCGCGTATGCGGAACACCTCGGTACCAGGCTGTTGGCAATGAGAGCCCTGGTGAGTTCCTCCCCCTCGGTGGCGGCGAGTTCATCGTCCGCGAAGTCGAAAAGAGCGGTCCGGCGGGACCGGTGCGGTCCAGAGCCGTCCGGCCATACTTCGGTGTTCTCCCGGATAGAGGTCGGTGCCTGGTCCCCCAGGGCGTCGCCCATCATGCGCAGTGCGTCCTTGGCAGGGCTCGCGAAGTCGTCCAGCCGTGCCTGGTGGGTGTGGGTCACGCATACCGGGCCGTCGCACACCAGCCGCGCTGCGGCCTTGTCGACTACGTACACCTGACGCGGGTCGGAGGGGAGAACGAGGAGGGCTATCACCGCGCCCGCAAGGACCGGCGCCAGCGCCAGGAGCCGGTTACGGAGGCTTGCGGCGGTGAGCAGTGCGAAGCCGGTCGCGGCCATGCCGCACAGCCAGATCGTCTGTCCGACGTGCACGGGTACGGAGAGTGTGAGGAGTACGTCGCGCGCTTCCTGTGCCGCCGGCGACAGCAGCGAGAACAGGTTCGGCTCCGAGCCCGGAATTCCCGTCGCCGCGTCCACCTTCGTCAAGGACATGTCCGCGAGCACCGTGAGTACCAGCATGCCCACGGCCACCGCAGGAGGCGTGAGCAGGAAGGGCAGGGCGCGCCCCACCCCCATGCCCAGGACGGCCCCGGAGACAGCGGTCAGTGCCCCCACCAGTGAAATCGGCAGCCAGCCGAGGTGTGTATAGCTGGTGTTGGCGAGAACCTGCACCCCGCCGACGAGCACGACGGCCGCGAAAGCTGCGGCCAGTGTCATCGCCATCGCGGCCGACAGCACGGCCGCGCGGTGCGAGGTGGGGCGTGGTGTGCTGGCCAACAGTTCGGATGTCCTGGAGCGGTGGTCACGCAAGCCCTGTAGCGCCCCGAGCCCCGCAGCCAACGACCACACGAAGTTGAGCAGGCGGCGGGTCTCCAGGGCCATGGAGGTCCACTGATCCGTCCATCCAGTGATGGTCGGAACATCCGAGTCGAAAATCAGGTACAAGAAGGCCAGTGTCATCGTCAGGGCCGCGGCTCCGGCCCACGGGGCGACGGAGCGCTTCAGCTCGATACGCAAGATGCGTGCGTTCACCAGGATCCTCCGTGCTTGCCGGGGCCCCGCAGCAGAGCCGAGTAGCCACGTTCCAGAGGACTGTCACCGACGTGCTCGGGGCCGCCCGCCGCGGCCAGCTCGTCCGGGAACCCCTGGAGGACCAGTCGCCCCTCGGCGAGGAGCACCACGTCGGTGCAGGCGGCGGCGACGTCCTCCACCAGGTGGGTCGAGACGACCACGCAGGTGTCCGTGCCCAGCTCCTGCAGCAGCTCACGGAAGCGCAGCCGCTGCGCGGGGTCCAGACCCACCGTCGGTTCGTCAAGCAGCAGGACGGCCGGATCGTTGACGAGGGCCTGGGCGATCCCGACCCTCCGCACCATGCCCCCCGACAGAGCCTTCGTCCTCTCGTCGGCGCGGTCGGCCGGGCCCACCCGTTGCACGGCGCGCTTCACGGCCGCGGGGATGTCCGCCCTGGGCACTTCCTTCAACCAGGCCATGTACGCGACGAACTCGCGCACCGTGAAGCGCTTGTAGTAGCCGAACCGCTGCGGCAGGTAGCCGATCCGGCGGCGCAGCGCGCGGTGCTCGCTCAGGCCGCCGATGAACTTGCCGAGCAGTTCCAGGGTGCCCCCGGCGGGGCGCAGCACGGTGGCCAGCGCCCGGACAAGGGTGGTCTTGCCCGCCCCGTCGGGGCCGAGGAGGCCGTGTACGCCGGTGCCCAGCGACAGGTCGAGCCCGTCGGCGGCCATCCGTCCCCTGCCGACTCCGACCTCCAGCCCGACGGCACGGATCTCCCATGCGTAGGCCGTCGGTGCGATGTCGGCCGCGTTCACAGCAGGCATCACTGCTTCCTTTCCCATGGTCACTGATGGTTCTCCAACACGGAGTAGGCGCCCTTGCGGGCGATGGCGACACTGACGCCGAGCCCGAGGATCAGCCCTCACACGGGCAGACCGTCCGCCTGCAGGGCGAAGGCCGTAAGGCTGGTGGCCAGGGTCGGTGCCACGATCACGGCGGCCCGTACGGCGTTCAGCACGACGGCGGCGCGGGTCACGCCGACGGCACCGCCGAGCGCCGGGGCCGCCGAGGTGAAGCTCCTCGAACGCCGCACGGTCACCCATGGCCACCAGCCTGATGAGGCCTTCCTCGTCCGGCTCGCCCGGTGTCTTCCTCACTGGTCTCACACCCTCTAGACGCCGGGTGCAAGGAAGCGGGCTTTCGGTTGCCTGTGATCCACATCACCCCGAACATCGCGAAGGCGCGTCAAGTCCCGCACCGGCGGGCGCTTGCCGCGCCGGTGTACCTGCACCTCCACGACACCTTCATGAGGATCGCCGCACCCGTCGTGATGTCCGCCGGCACCGCCCAGGCGTAGGTCAACGCCGTGACAGGCCTGCTCGCCGAACGGGCCCCGGGCCTGCTCAGGACTTGGCGCGAGCACGACCCGGAGTACCGTCCTGCCGGAGGGGAGGGGACCCTCGCCGAATGCGACCGCGTCGGCGACGGCCGAGCCGACGACTTGCCAAGCACCGCCGGCACGGCGTGAACGCCCGGGCCGTCACCGATCCCACCGGTGAGGTGCTGTGGATCTCGCCCGCACTGCCCGGCCGCACGCACGACCTGACCGCAACCCGCAACCACCGCATCATCCGGATCTGCGAACGCCAGGGCGTCCCCGTCCTCGCCGACCGAGCTCACCAAGGCGCCGGAACCTGGGTCACCACCACGGACTCGGACGGCTACCCGGCGGTGCACTCACCCCCACCCGGCGCACCGTCAACCGGGCCCGGACCGCGGTGTGAGCACCGGTCGAACACGGCATGGCCCGGCTGAAGTCCTGCCAGATCTTCCGCAGGTCCCGGATCAGCTCCAACCGCATGACCGTCACCACCAAAGCCGTCCTCACCCTGGGGAGGCAACACGGACATCGCGCACTGATCCGTACGGCGCAGGAAAAAGTCGGGGCGCGGTGTCAACCGGGTCCACATCCCGGGGCGTATAGCTCATGCAACGTGACCAGCACCGGGGAGCCCATGACCGTCGAGGAGTTCGAGGAGTTCTACATGCATGCTCGGCAGTCCCTGGTGGGGCAGCTGTACCTGATGACCGGTGACCTCCACGAGGCGCAGGACGTCGTGCAGGAGGCATTCGTGCGCGCCTGGGTCAGGCGTGGGCGACTCGACCGGGACGCCGGGCCCGAGGCGTGGATCCGGACTGTCGCCTGGCGGCTCGCTGTCAGCAGGTGGCGCCGGCGGGGCAGGTCCCTGGATGCCTGGCGGCGCCATGCGGGCGGGGAGGCGGGCAGCGCCGCAGGCCCCGATCCCGGCACGGTCGCTTTGGTGGCCGCACTGCGGCAGTTATCCGAACGACAGCGCCGGATCGCCGTCCTGTACTACGTCTGCGACCTCAGCGTCGAACAGGTCGCCGCCGAGACCGGCATTGCGACCGGCACGGTCAAGGCCTATCTCTCTCGGGCACGCGCCGCCCTCGCTTCCCCTCTGTCCGAAGCCGAGTTCAAGGAGGACCACGGTGTCTGAGCCTTACGAGCCCCATGAATCGGGCCAGGACCTCGCCTTGGCTCCGGCCCTCAAACGGGCCGCCGACGTCCGCGGTCGGCTGGTGCCCGTGCCGGTCGCCCGCATCAAGGCCCTCGGTGTCCGTCGTCGGCGCCGGGTCCTGGCCGCCGCTGCCGCCTGCGTGGTGTGCGTGCTGGGCGGGGGCGGTGCCCTGGCCGCCGCGCAGCTCGAACCGGACCCACGCCCCGGCGCTCCGGCAGTCGAGCCGACACCGACACCCAGCTGTCTCACGGCCTCTCCGCCTGATTCACCCATGCCGGGTTCAGCGGATTCGCCGGCTTCCTCTGCGGTGAAACCTCTCGTCGGCTCCGGTCCCATGGCCGACGCGGATTCCGCACGACCAGCGTCGAGCAACACGACGTCCAGCTCGGTCACCATCAGACAGCGCTCAGGGGCGGCGACGAACGCGCCGTCCGCGGACAACTGTGACAGCGCCGCCACCGCCCCGGACGCCCCCTCTTCACCGACGGGCGCCGCGGAAAAGTCCACGGCAGCGGTCATACCGCCTTCCGGCTTGTAAGGACACCACCTCCTGTGCCCAAGACTCCGCAGGACGACACCGCGAAGAGGGCGGCCTGCGCTTGGCAGCCCTCAGCGTCGCTGCCACTGCCCGTCACCGTCGCCGGGGCCGCGCTGGCTTCTGGGTCGGCAACACCCATGGCGTCACCCCCGACTGGATAGCCCTGGACAGCATCGGCAAGTGGATCGACGTCCCGCAGACGTACACCCGCCAACTCCACCCGGGCACCCGCTACACCATTGCCGACGCCGCCTACGGCCACATCGTCCTCGGACGTACCGCGTGATCGTCAAGCGCACGCGGCGTCGGGACGACGTAGCGGTCCACCCGGACCGGCGCCGCCTGCGAGTCGGCGTCGGAAGCGGGCGCCGATCACAGGCTGTCGGTCACCGGAGCGAATGCCTTCTTGCCGACGGCGGCCGGTCCGATGTGGGGGGAAGGGCACGTCTTCGAAGACGTGGCACGAGACCGGGACTCCCCACTCCTGCCGGGCACCGAAGTCGGCCATCCGAGAAGGCAGACCTCTCCCGTGTGACGGGCGTCACCACACCTGCGGACCGCTCCGGGCGTCTCAGAAGTGTTCCGAAACCGCGTTTCTGTCAGTCCACCAAGGAGAACGAATGCTGAGACTCCGACGGCGACATGCCACCACACCAGCAGTGAGTCCTCACCTGCTTCAGCGTCAGCAGGCCCGAAGAGAAGGTCTGTTGTCTTCACCGCGCACGACTCGGCAGCATGACTGGGCACTGCGGCGCCGGCTGCTGGCGGTCGCGGCATGTGTGCTGCTCATGGCCGGCACCGCCGAGTCGGCTGTCGCATCGTCCGGCCCCCTGGCGTGGGCACCGTGTGCCGACCGCCCTGAATTTGAATGCGGCACCCTGACCAGGCCAATCGACCCCGACCGCCCAGGCGGTGACACATTTCCTATGGCCTTGGCCCGCCACCGTGCGACTGATCCCGACCGCCGCATCGGTGTGCTCGTGATCAACCCGGGCGGCCCTGGCGTATCCGGCGTCAACTTCACGTTCGGCGCACCATCCTATTTCAGCCCGGAGGTGCTGGCGCGTTTCGACATCGTCGGTTTCGACCCGCGGGGCGTCGGACTCAGCCAACCGGTGCGCTGCTCCTCCGAAATGTATTTCGGCGGACCCACGACACACCCCGCCGACCAGGCCGGATTCGAGAGGCTGCGCGAGCACGGTCGGCAGCTGCGCGAGGACTGTGCCCGGCGCTCCGGGCCGATCGTGGACCACGTCTCCACCGACGACGTCGTGCGCGACATGGACGCCCTGCGTGAGGCTCTGGGAGAACGGAAAATCAGCTACTACGGACTGTCCTACGGCACCGTCATCGGCCAGCGCTACGCCGAACGCTACGGCGACAACCTGCGCGCGACGCTGCTGGATTCGGTGGTGGACCGGGGCCTGAACGCCCAGGACTATGTGGCGGTATCCGCCCGAGCCGCCGGTGACGTGTTCGAGGAGTGGGTGCAGTGGAACACCCGCACCCCTTCCTCACCGCTGCACGGGCAGAACGTCGAAGCCCTGTGGGACGGCCTGATGGCCAGGGCGGCCCGGGGCGAGCTCGTCGATCCGGGCGCTCCGGACAGCCGCATCACCGTGTACGACCTCAGCGGCTATCTGATCGCATCGGCCTATGGTCCGGACTGGGCCGACGTCAGCTCATGGGTCCTGGCATTGCACGAGGGCAATGCCATCACGCCGCAGGCCGGACGTTCGGACGACCCCGATGACACCCCGTTGTACGCCACCGCCTTCACGGCCGTCTCCTGTGCCGATCTGAGCTTCCGCATACGCAATTTCGCCGAGTACGAGGCGCTGACGCGGGTGGAGAAGCAGATTTCTCCCCGCACGATGGGATCGATCCACGGCAACGCGGCACTGACCAACTGCCTCGGCAGCCCCGAAGCCCGCAACCCGCAACGGCCAGGCACCATGCGCACACAAGTGCCCGCCCTGCTCCTCAACAGTAGGCACGACCCCGCAACTTCACACGAGAACGCTACTGCCGTGCAGCGCCAGCAGGGCAAGGCGGTTGTACTCGCGACCTACGAGGGGTCCGGGCACGGCACGTACGACCGAAGCGACTGCACCCGGCAGGTCAGCGACAACTACCTGCTGAAGCTGACCGTGCCACGCAACGGGCTCTCGTGCCCTTCAGCAGACCAGTAACGCCCACACCTACGACGGGACACATCCACATGCGATTCGGCAGGCTGAAAATCCTGGGGCTCGCCGCGGCGATTCTGACCGCCCTGATCATCACCCCGGCGCCGTCGGGGGCGGCCGCAGCGCAAAACAGCACCTCTCGGATCGAGTACACGCTGGGAGACACGGCCTTCACCGTTCCGGGATTCCTCGACGAGGAACGGGAGAAGGAGGCCAAGATCGAGTTGACTGCTGTCGTCCACTATCCGCAGTCCTCACGGGGGCCACGCCCGGTGGTGATGCTCGCGCACGGTTACTGGGACACATGCGACGATGACGAATCGCTGCCCTGGTCCTGGCCCTGCCCGGCGGGAACACCGCCGATCCGGAGCTACACGGGTTACGACTACCTTGCGAAAGCGCTCGCGGAACAGGGATTCGTCGCCGTCTCGGTAGGCGTGAACGGTATCAACGCGGGTGAACTGGGACCACCCTCCGACATGGCGCGCGCCACACTGGTGAACAAGCACCTGGAGATGCTCCGTGACGGGAACGTCGGCAAAGGCCCTCTGGCCGAGCGACTGCGGGCGTTGCGTGGTCGGCTCGACCTGACCAACGTCGGGCTGATGGGACATTCCCGTGGCGGCAGGGGTGTGGTCTGGCAGGCAGCCGACATCCACGCGGCTGACCTCCCCCACGGAGTCCGCCTGCGGGCAGCCGTCCCCCTCGCTCCTGCCGACTACCACGTTTCCGATCCGGATTCACCCGAGCACCTCAACTACCGCATCACAAAGATCCCGTTCGCTGTGCTGGCCGGGGACTGCGACGGGGGCGCGTCCATGAACCGTCGCACTTTCGCGAAGAACGCGGCCGGGCGGAACAAGGTCCCCTTCTACGAGGTGGACCTCGCCGGCGCGAACCACAACTTCTTCAACTCCGAGTGGGCGCACGACAACGACACCGGTTGCGCCCCGGAGGACACCTGGAGCGTGCCCCAGGTGCAGGACGCCACGAGCCGGTACATCGTCTCTTTCTTCCGGCTCCACATCCTCGGTGACCAATCCGTCAAGAACACCGTCCTCAAAGGATTTTCGGGGGTCCGGGTCACCACCCATCAGCCGGTGAGCCGACTGACCTCCAGGAGGTAGCAGCAAGGTCTCCTCGAAACCTGTCCACGTACCTGAACAATGGAGGAGTTTTGCGCGCAAACAGGAATAGGGCGGGCGCGGCCATGGTGGCCGCTCTGCTGACGGCCGGGCTTTTATCGGGTGCCACCGCGGCGGCCTCGGGGAGCGGTGGGACCGCGGCGGGGACGTCAGGGGCGGTGGCAGGGCAGGCGCGGACGAGCGTCTCCGTGGTAACGCTGATCACCGGTGACCGGGTCCACGTCGACGGCCGGGGCCAGGTGACGCGGGTGCAGCCCGCGGAGGTCCGCAGGGGCGTCGGGATGCGGATCAACCGTGTCGCCGGGCAGGTGTATGTGATACCGGACGACGCCGCGCGCCTGGTTGCCGAGAAGAGGGTGGACCTGCGGCTGTTCAACGTCACGGGCCTGCTGAGGGCTCGTTACGACGACGCGCACCGGGCGTCGCTGCCGATCATCGTGTCGTACGGGAAGAACGCGGAGCGCAGGGCGGAGGCGAAGTCGGCCATCGCCGAGGCGCACATCTCGGTGCGGCGGAGCCTGCCCACGCTGCGTGGTGAGGCGTTGACGGCGCCCAAGGACGACATGCCGGAGGTCTGGGAGGCGCTGACCGCCGGGGGTGACTCGCGGACCGGGGGCCGGGAGACCGCCGCGGGGATCGAGCGGGTCTGGCTGGACGGCAAGCGGCAGGCCATGCTGGACAAGAGCGTGCCGCAGATCGGCGCGCCGGCCGCGTGGGAGGCGGGGTACGACGGCAAGGGCGTGAAGGTCGCCGTCCTCGACACCGGGGTCGACGCGGAGCATCCCGACCTCAAGGGCGTCGCCGTCCGGAGCAAGGACTTCTCCGGCTCCGGCAGCACCCTCGACAACCAGGGTCACGGTACGCATGTCGCCTCGACGGTGGCGGGTTCCGGGGCGAAGTCGGGCGGCACGTACAAGGGCGTCGCGCCCGGCGCGACGATCATCAGCGCGAAGGTGCTGGACGACTCCGGGTACGGTCAGGACTCCGGGATAGTCGAGGGCATGCAGTGGGCCGCCGACCAGGGCGCGAAGATCGCGAACATGAGCCTCGGCGACGTCGACACCCCGGAGATGGACCCGCTGGAGATGGCGGTCGAGAGGATCTCCGAGGAGAACAACGTCCTCTTCGTCATCGCCGCGGGCAACGCCGGACCGACCCCGGACACCATCGGCTCGCCCGGCAGCGCTCCCTCCGCCCTGACCGTGGGCGCGGTCGACAGCAAGGACGGGATCGCCGACTTCTCCAGTGTGGGCCCGGCGGCGGACGGTTCGCTGAAGCCGGATCTCACCGCGCCGGGTGTGGACATCGTCGCGGCGAGGTCCACGACCGGCCGGCTTTCCTCGCGCGGGGCGCCGGACGGTTACCTCGCCCTGTCCGGTACGTCGATGGCGACTCCGCATGTCGCGGGTGCCGCGGCGATCCTGGCGCAGGAGCACCCGGACTGGAGCGGGCAGCGCATCAAGCAGGCGCTGACAGCTTCGGCCAAGCCGTCCGCCGGGCTGACCGTGTACCAGCAGGGCACCGGCCGTGCCGACCTGGCGAAGGCGGTCGGGCAGACCGTCGTCAGCGAGCAGACCTCGGTGAACTTCGGCCTCCAGCAGTGGCCGCACAGCGACGACAAGCCGGTGACCCAGCAGATCACCTACCGCAACACCGGCACCAAGGCGGTCACCCTCGACCTGTCGCTGGAGACCACCGGTCCCGACGGCAAGGCGGCTCCCGGCGGCTTCTTCACCCTGGACGACCGGCAGATCACCGTCCCGGCCGGCGGCACGGCGAGCGTCCCCCTCGCCGCGGACACCAGCGTCGGCAGCACGGACGGCGGCTTCACCGGCGCGGTCGTCGCCATGGCAACCGACGGCGGCCAGAGCGTCCGTACGACCTTCGGTGCCGTCCGTGAGATCGAGTCCTACGACATCACGCTCAAGTTCTTCGACACCGAGGGCAAGCCCTCCGCGTCGGACGCCGTGATCTTCGGCCACGATGTCGACTTCTGGAAGAGCGCGGCCGACAGGGACGGCGACGGGGTCGCCAAGATCCGGGTGCCCAAGGGCACGTACATCCTCGACACCGTGATCCAGACCCCGCGGGCGAACTCCGAGCCGGACCAGGCCCTTATGGTCCAGCCGAAGCTGGTGCTCACCGAGAACACCACGGTCACCTTCGACGCCCGCAAGGCGAAGCCGGTCAGCATCACCGTGCCCGGGTCCGCGAAGCTCGTCGGCGGGCTCTCGAGCTGGACCATGAGGGCCACCCCCTCCGCGTCCTCGCGCACCACGGGCAGGGTGACTCCCATGTTCCCCGAGTACTGGGAGAACGCCCGGTTCGGCCAGGTCGGCGCACCGGTTCCGGCGGACATGTTCAACGCACAGGTCGGCGGTCTCTGGCAGAAGGGCAGCACCACCTACAGCGCGATGTACAACCGCACCGGTTCGTTCTACACCGGGTTCACCCACAGGGCCGCCGAGAGCGAATTCGCCCTGGTGAACCTCAAGCTCGGCACCTCCGCCAAGAACCGCAAGGCCACGTTCGTGCCTTTCTGGGCAACGGACGCGGGAGAGCTCGGTGCGAGCGCCGAGCCGTTCGCCGTGCCCGTCGTCGCGAAGGCCTATGTCTCCTCGCCCCAGGGCCTCGGCTTGAGGTTCGGCGCCCAGGTCGACGAGGAGGAGCAGTTCACCGAGGTTACGCAGGAGGGTGCGGAGCCGAAGACCTACGAGGCGGGGAAGACGTACACGGAGCCGTTCAACGTCGGTGTGCTCAGCCCGCGGGTGACTCCGCTGGACGAAACCGAGCGGATCGGTGACGAAATGATCTTCTGCATGGGTGAGTTCTCCGACAGCGCCAGTCACTTCGGCAGGTCGCCGGCCGCCACGCAGCGGTCCACGCTCACCGTCGACGGAAAGAAGATCATCGACGAGGAGGGCAAGCCGTGTCTTCTCGCCGACGGCCTTCCCGCCGAGTCCGCCACGTTCAAGGTCAGCACGGACGCGACACGATCCGCGTCGGTCGCGGGTGTCTCCACCCGGGTCGCGGCGTCCTGGACGTTCACGTCAAAGACGGTCACGGGCGCCAAGCCCGCCAAGCTGCCGCTCTCCGTGGTCGCCTTCAACCCGGAGCTGGATCTGACGAGCACCGCGAAGGCGGGCAAGAAGCTCACTGTCCCGCTCTCCATTCAGGGTCCGGCAGCGAAGAACTTCAAGTCTCTGAGCGTGCAGGTCTCTTACGACGGTGGCAAGAAGTGGGCCGAGACCGAGGTCACCGCTCAGAACGGAAAGCGCACCATCTCGCTGCACCACCCGAAGGAGGCCACGTCGGTCTCCTTCAAAGCGAAGCTCGTCGACAAGAGCCGCAACACGTACGACGTCACCATCGAGAAGGCGTACCTGCTCAAGTAACGCCTGCTCCGCGGAGTGCCTGCTCCGCTCAGCCGGCCGGTGTGCCGGTCGGCCCGCCACGCGCCCGGGGACACCCCATGTCCTCGGGCGCGTGGGCATCTCAGCGGGAGCGACGAAAGTGAATCGGGCGCCGCGGGCAAAGGCGGCCGCCCCGCTCAGGACCACCGGCCCTGTCCGGGGGTCCTGTCAGGTCGAGGCATCTCTCCATGGCGTCTTCAACGGGCGTACGGCTCGGTCGGCGGCAGCGGCGGCCGAGCCGCTTCCAGCGCCGGCCCCGGAAGGCGGGGCCCGCGCTTCGCGCGGACGACGGGACTTTCAAGGAGTCCAGCCTGTTGCCGCTCCGGGCGATCAGTGCGTCGCGGTAGGGGAGGGCCTGGGGTATGGCCCCGTGCTTGCCGGCGTCGACGTGACCGCGCCAGATCCGCTCGCCCGTGTTCGCGTCGAGGCCGGACAGATCGCCGTCGGGGCCGAAGAAGTACACGACGTTCCGGTGCGGCGACACCACCGGTTTCGCCAGGTCGGGCCAGTTCACCTCGCTGTCGTGCACATGACGTCCCTCTCTCCTGGACAGTCCCATGGAGCCCGGTCGGACCAGGCCGACCGAGGGAAGGACGCTCGATGCTCGCGGAAGCACAACCGGGCCCGGCCCTCTGCTGTCCCACCGTCCGTTGCCGGTGTTGTGGGCGTGCGGCGGGACGCGCCGACTCTTGGCGCGTGGACGACCTGGGCACCTGGTGAGGCCGTCGCGGACGCGCGGCGCCGACGCCGCGCGCAGGGAACATCGACGACACGTACGTACATGGATTACGTGTTCCTACCGACGCGATCCTGACAGCTGTGGCGTTTCCTTGCGTTCATGACGACAGCGGGCGGGGAGGCGCGGGTGCCGGGTGGGCGGTGGCCGGGGCGGCGGGGTGGGCCGTGCCGACCGTGACGGTCGGTGCGCCGGCGGGCGTCGGGCTCGCCTTCGCCTGGCTACGGGGGTCTCCTTCCCGCGGAGGCCGGGAGCCGGTGCGGTCAGTGAGGCTGCGCTCCCGTCCGGCAGGGGGCCGGCCGGGCTCCGGCCGGTGCGTCGATCACCCGCGCGTCATATCAACAGGCCCCGCGACCACGGCAGTCCGGCGGGGCGCCCGACCTCATCCTGGGGAACCACATGCGCATACACAGCATCGCGGCGACCGTCCTTTCCGGCGTGGCCGTCCTCTCGACCCTCGTTCTTCCGGGCACCGCCCAGGCGGCGGGGCACTCCGGGGCGGCGAGGGACCTCAGAGCTCTCACCTCCGAGCGCGTCCGGCCGCAGGACGCGGTCGGCGGCACCACCTTCACCAACGGCGTCGTCAACAAGGGCAAGGACGTCGTGCTCGGCGTCACGGGCAAGAAGGCCGTTCCCGTCACCTTCACCGCCTTCGACGAGGAGGGACTGGCCCTCACCCAGGCCTTCCTGTGGCAGGGCACCGACAGTTCGGACACGGACACCATCACCGGCGCCCTGGGGTCGGACGACTACCCCGCCTGCACGGAGACATCCGTCCAGGGCGGCTACCGCTACAGCTGCCGGACGGTCTTCACCATCGACCCCGCCGTCGCCTTCAAGGACGGCAACGGCACCGCGGGGACCTGGAAGCTCTTCCTGGGCGCCTACGACCTCTACGCGAACGTCAGCGTCGACGACGACGTCGCCCGGGCCAAGATCAAGCGTGCGGCGAAGCTGACCACCGACGCCTCCCCGGAACCGGTGACGGCAGGCAGGAACATCAAGGTCACCGGCAAGCTGAGCCGCGCCAACTGGACCACGGGCAAGAACGCGGGATACGCGGACCAGCCGGTGCAGCTCCAGTTCCGCAAGCGGGGCACCAGCACCTACACCACCCTCAAGACGGTCAGGACCAGCAGCAGCGGCACCCTGAGCACCACCACCCGGGCCCGCTCCGACGGTTACTTCCGCTTCGTCTTCGCCGGCACCACCACGACCGGCTCCGCGACCGCCCCCGGCGACTACGTCGACGTCAGGTAGTCGGCCCGGCGTCCCCGAACCGGCCCCCGGCGCGGCGGCGGGCCATCAGCGCGGCCAGGGCCGTACGGGAGGAGACCCCGGTCTTGCGGAACGTGCGGGAGACATGGGTCTCGACGGTGCGCCGACTGACGAACAGCCGGTCCGCGATGGCCTGACTGGTGAGCCCCTGCGCCACCAGTTCGGCTATCTCCAGCTCCCGGACGGTCAAGGTGGCCAGCCGTTCGGTGAGTCCGGCGCGGTCCGGGGAGCCGTACGGCGTCTCCGGGCCGCCTTCGGGCGGGCGGGTGGCGTCGGCGAGGCCGACCAGCATGCCGCTGCCGCCCGCCTCGGCGAGCCGGCGCCCCCTGAGCCAGGCGTGCGTGCCCGCCCGACCGCGGCCCGCCGCCGCGTCGAGCGGGGCGCCGAGCAGCAGGGAGTGGGCCTCCCAGAAGACCGCGCCGCAGCGGGCGCTCTCCGCCGCGGCCTCCGCGAACAGGTCCGCCGCCGCAGCGGTGTCCCCCTGCGCCAGCGGCAGATGGGCGGCGCTGCGCAGCGCGGACGCCCGCTGCATCGGCAGCCCCAGCTGTTCCGCCTCCTTCCGGGCCCGCTCGGCCCAGGCGCGGGCCTCCTCCGGCATCCCTGTCAACAGAGCGGCCGTGACCAGGATTTCCAGGTAGAGCGGCCGCATCGAGGGCTGGATCCGCTGCAGTTCGGGGCCGCCCGCCTGGAGCATCGCGTCCCGGGCCCGGACCGGATCGCCGGCCATGAGCGCGGCCCAGCCGAAGATGCACCAGGCGGTGGAGGCCCACCAGTCGACTCCGCTGCCGGCCGCGGCCACCGCCTCCTCGGCGACGGCGAGGGGGCGTGGATCGCCCGGCGGGCAGCCGGCGACCAGCGCCGCGGCCCTGCTCGCCAGGACGAACGCGAGCAACTGGTCGCTGCCGATCCCGCGCGCGATGTCCTCGGCCCGGTCGGCGAGTTCCAGTGCGGAAGGGATTCGGCAGGTCTGGACCCGGACATGGGACAGGCACAGCAGCAGATGGGGCACGACATAGAGCTGGCCGCTGCGGCGGGCGATGTCCAGGCCGCGCTCGGCGTGCCGCTCCGCGTCCGGGTAGTGCTCCAGGAACGCCTCCGCCCAGCCGAGCCGGGCCAGCGGCTCACACAGCGCGGTGAGGTCGTTGTCCGGCAGGGAGTCGACCAGGGCGGCGGCCTGCCGGGCGAGGTGGTGCGCCGCGCTCATGTTGCCCTCGTAGGCCTCTCCCAGGGCTGCGACGGCGAGGACGCCCGCCTCCCCGACCTCGTCCCCCGTGGACCGGGCCGCCGCGAGGGCCGCCTCGACCTCCGTGCGCACCCGGGCGTAGGAGGTCTCGCTGTCCAGCGGCGCGGCCGAGCCGAGCTCCAGGCCGAGCCGTACCACGTGGGCCGGTGCGGGGTGGCGGGCCAGCTCGCGGCGTAACACCGCGACAGCCTCGGTGGAACGCCCCAGATGACGCTCCACCACCGCGCACAGGACGACCGCGCGCACTCTGAGGCCCTGATCCTCGCCGTCCGTCGGCCCGTCGGGGGACCGCGGTGGGGTGGCGATCAGCTCCTGGAGCAGATCGCGGCTCTCGCGCAGGCCACCGCACGCCGCCAGTGCGCGGGCCCGCCTCAGGATCAACTCCCGGCGCCGGGAGGTGTGTTCGGGGGTGTGCGGGAGGTGGCGCAGCGCCACGTCGAGCCAGTGGGCCGAGCTTGCCGGGGCCGTCCGGGCCGTCTGCGCGGCAGCCTCGTCGAGTACCGCCACCGCCGCCGGGTCCCAGGCGGTCAGCGACCGTTCCACGTGATGGGCCCGCTCGGCGGCCGAGGCGCCGACGCGGGCCAGTTCCCGCGCGGCGAGCCGGTGGATCTCGGCGCGCCTCAAGAAGGGCGTGTTCTCGTGCACGAGGGTGCGCACGACCGGATGCCGCAGGGTCAGCAGGCCCTGTGGGGTGGTGCGCAGCAGGTCGCGGCGGGTGAGCGCGTGGACGTCGTCGGCGAACGCGGCGCCGGGCCGGCCCGTCACATGGCTCACCATCGCGGGGGTGGCGTGCTCGCCCAGGACCGCCACGGCCTCGACGATGCCGCGCCGGGCGGGGGAGAGCACGGTCAGCTCGTCCAGCAGCAGGGTGCCGAGCCCCGGCGGTGCCGAGAACTCGGGCGTCGTACCGTCCCGGCGGGCCTGGAGGAGGGTCAGAAAGTAGAACGGATTGCCCTCGCTCGCGGCGTGCAGCGCGGCGGTCTCGGCGGGCGGCAGACCGGGGCCGGCCAGTTCGGCACAGTCGCCCGCGCTGAGCGGTCGCAGGCCCAGCCTGACGACCGTGCCGGTGTCGACTCCCCGGGTGAGCCCGGCGGCGAGGGACTCGGGCCCCTGCCGGTCCCGGCGTGTCAGGGCCAGGACGACGGGGGCGTGCGGAGGATGCCGTACGAGATGATCCAGCAGCTCCAGTGACGCAGGGTCAGCCCAGTGCAGGTCGTCGAGGGCCAGCAGCAGCCCGGACGGGGCGGCGAGCCGGGCGAGCAGGGCGACCGTGGACCGGTGCAGTCCGAACCGGTCGACCGCACCGCTCCGCCCGAGGAGGGGCGCCACCGCGTCGGTCTCCCGGAGGCCGTCCGGGGCGCCCGGGTCGAGGTGGGCGAGAGCGTCAGCGAACACCTGGAAGGGCACGCGCCGTTCGTACTCCGTGGCCCTGCCGCGCAGGACCGTCATCCCGCGTCGGCGCGCCCGTGCGCAGACCTCGCCCAGCAGTCGGCTCTTGCCGATACCCGCCTCGCCGGTGATGTCGACGATCCGGGAACGCGCGCCGTCGCGGAACTCCTCGCCCTTCGCCGTTCGGCGAGCGCCCGCCGCCGCACGGTCGAGCAGCGCGTCGAACCGGGCGAGTTCGGAGGAGCGTCCCAGCAAGGGGGTTCCGTTCCCGCCCGCCCCAACTTCCGCTTCAGCTGCCACAGTTGCCCCTTCTCTTCACATCCCCCTCACATGTCATTCTCTCCTGTTGATCGTCGCAACCGCCGCGCGGGGGAGTACCGGAACGGACGGAGTCGGGAGTTCCTGCGAGATCACCGACGTCGCCGCCCTGGAGGCCAATCCAGAGGCAGCTGAGGACGCATAAGCATTCGCTGTTCGCGTTCGCCGCTTTCCAGAGCGCACAACAGGCCCTCCGGGAGTACCAGGACTGGAGCAACTGCGCGAGAAGAGCCTGACGGAGCGTCCCGCCGGGCCGCCCCGCCAAAACGCCGCCACATCCGCGTTCGCCCCCAGCCCCCTCCACCTGCAGGTTTCGACACCCGTCGAAAGCCCTGGTGCCACCTTCTCTTGCCCGGACACCCTGGTGACGTCCGCAGGACCTCGTCCTCTTCGCAGAGACAACCGTGAGCCCAGGAGGCCTTTCTTGCATGCACGTGTGAAGATTCTCGGCGCCGTGGCCGCTGCCGTGATGTCCGCGGTCGCACTGCCCGGTTCGGCGTCGGCGGCAGGAACGTCGGTCAGGGCGTGCGGCTACTACGAGACGCAGTCGGACGCGTACTACGGTCACTGCACCAGCGCGCCAGGACCGACCAACGGCGCGTACATCAAAATCGACTGGGACTGGACACCGTTCGACAGCTACCGGTGCGTGCGACCTGGCGAGACCCACCTGGGCTCCACCAGTGACATCGACGGCGCGTATTGGACCGCCGTCTGCACACCGGCATGACGCACAGGCCTGGCGCGCCCCGGGGCCCACACCTCGCCCAGGGGCACGCCAGGCCTTCCCGAAGCACGCCGGGTCCCAGCAAGGCATGCGAGGGGCCGATCAACAGGACGCTGTGAAACGGAGGACCGTACCGCTCTCGAGGCCCAGCCGAAGCCGCCCAGGAGAGTCGCGATCCGCACCTGGTGCTGCTGCGTCACTCAACTCCTGCCCAGAGCCTGCCGCCGATCAACGAGGGCGACGTGCTGAGTACGCGTACTCATGTCCGCCGGAACCCGGGCTGGCAGCCTTCAGCCATGACGAGTGGCAGAGGGGCACTGACGGCATTTCATCTTCTTCTGGTCTGGGCGACGATGACGGCCGCGGTGCCGGTACTCGGCTTCGGGCTCCTGATGACGGGCTGGGGCGGCGGCACCGGTGCGGCCGCGTTGTTCTTCGTGCTGGGCGTGCCGCTGACGGTGCTCCTGCTGACCACGGCGGGCTTACCCGCGAGGTCGGTCGTGCCGTTGTGCGCCTCCACGTCGCGTCCCTACGGCTGGGCGACCCTGGTGTTCGTCCTCGGCACGCTCGGCGTCCTGGCCGGCCTGGCCGCCTACGGCAGCGACGTCGACCTGGGGAGCGTCGGCACACGGATCGCGCTGACGGGGGTGCCGTACGCCGTCGCCGCGGCGTTCTTCGTATCGAGCCGGTGGGTGCGGCTCGGGGCGATGGCCGTGCTGGGCGCAGGCGTGGTCTACGGGGGCTTCGTCGGCCCGGAGCAGGCGCAGCAGCGTCGGCACAGCGCCGAGATCGCGCGGTACCGGGAGAGGCCGGAGCTGCTGTATCTGGGGGACACCCCGCCGGGGATGCAGGTCTCCCGCGCTGTGGTCGGGCCCGGCCGGTTCCATGTCGACTACGGCCCTGCCCAGCCGGACGAGATCGGATACGTGGGCCTGACGGTCCGCTCGCCGCACTCGCCGAAAGCGCGCTGCGCTCTGTTTGTGCAGAAGGACGTGACCTGCACTGTGGACAAGCGGGGCGAGATGCGGATCGTCAGTGATCTCCCCGGCGGGCGCAGCGACATCAGACTGATCCGTCCCCACCACGGCGCTGAGGCCGAAGTCTCCAGCCAGGTGCTCGACGAGCCGGGTCTTCGTCACCTCCTCGACACACTGCACCCGCTGTCCGACGACGAGCTGGAAAAGATGATGCGAGAGAAGACGATCGCCGAGGGCTGAGCGCGCGGCCTGTCGAGTGCGGGGCCGCAGACTCTCCTACGAACCGTCGGCGCTGTCGGCGCCCCAGCGCTCGGAGTCGAGGCCGCCGTCGTTGGCTGCGGTGGCGGTGGCGGTGGCGGTGGCGGTGGCGGTGGCGGTGGCGGTGGCGGTGGCGGTGGCGGTGGCGGTGGCGGTGGCGGCACCTCGATCAGGTTGACGCACGGGACGTCGCCACCGAGCACGCATGTGACTGCTGGATACTGCCCGAGCACGTCACCCACGCGCCGACCACGGCGGCCACGCCCGGCCCGGCCCAGCGCATGCGTGCGCGGAACCGGGTTCTGGCGTCAGCACATGTCACCTTGCCTGCTGGTCGGTCACTTCGCCTGGGCGAGCCAGACCGCGTCGGGACCGGCCGGGAACCGCAGCTGGCCGGTCGTGTCGTGCACGGCTCGCCACACCGCCTCGGCGACATCGGTCTCCTCGGTGAACAGGTCCTGGCCCGTGAAGGAGTCCATGGCCTTCTTCGCCCACGCTGCATAGGGCGCCGGGACCAGCTCGTCCAGTGAGGCGCCGTTCGTCGCCCTGGTGGCGAAGTTCGTCGTCAGGCAGGCGCCTGGCTCGACCGTCTTCGCCTGCACACCGAACGGCGCGAGTTCGAGCGCGAGTGACGAGGTGAACCCCTCGATGGCCATCTTGCTCGCCTTGTAGACGGCTGAGAGCGGCATGTGGCCCAGCACCACGCTGGAGGTCACGTTGACCACCACGCCGGAGCCGCGCTCGCGGAACTGGGGCAGCACCGCCTGCGAGGTCGCCATCACACCAAAGGTGTTGGTCTCGAACACCTCCCGCACCTGGGCCATGGAGGTGCCCTCGAACACACTGATCGAAGGGACGCCCGCATTGTTGACCAGGACGTCGATGGGGCCCGCCGCCTCAAGCGCGGCCGTGATGCTCGCGGGCTTGGTCACGTCGAGTTCGACGACACGGAGCCGGTCCGATTCGGGCAGGACGCCCGCACGGGGAGTGCGCATCGTGGCGATGACGTTCCACCCCTGCGCGTGGAAGTGGAGGGCGGTCGCCCGGCCGTATCCGGACGACGTGCCCGTGATCAGAACTGTCTTCATGCTGTGCTCCTCGGCGATGTGATGGGATCCGCGGAGCGCAGTCACTTTCCTGCTCCGCGGAAGAGCGGGTAATCCCATTGAATCGCTCTGACCTGCAAAAACAGTAGAACTATCCTCTCTCGCTCTTGCATAATCCTCTTCTGTGGCCGCAGTCCCTGCTCAGGGCAGGACACCGGCGGAGGCACGCACGCCATCGCGCAGACGGGCGGCGTCCCGGCTGGGTGGCGCACCGAACTGGCGGCGGTATTCACGGCTGAACTGTGACGGGTTGTCATAGCCGACGCGCTGACCGACCCCGGTGACGTCGCCCGGCCGGGTGGCGAGCAGCAGCCGGGCCTCCTGCAGCCTGATCTGCTTCTGGAACTGGATGGGGCTCATCGCGGTCACCGCCTGGAAGTTGCGGTAGAAGGCGGAGACGCTCATGCCGGAAAGGCGTGCCACGTCCTCGACCCGGAAGGGCTGCGCGTAGTGCTCGCGAATCCAGCGCACGGCCCGGGAGATGTGGCTGAGGCTGCTGTCGGCCAGGCCGAGCTGGCGAACCGTCGCACCCTGCTCGCCGGTGATCAGGCGCCACAGGATCTCGCGCTTGACCAGCGGGGCCAGCACAGCCCGGTCGCAGGGCTCGTCCAGCAGGCGCAGCAGCCGGACCACCGCGTCGAGTATCGGTACCGAAGCGTCGCTGACGGCGATCCCCGACGGTGTGCCTCCACCGGAGCGAGGAGTGTCTCCGGGCCCGGCCTGCAGCAGCAACTCGGCGACGGTGGACGGTTCCAGCACGAGACCGAACCCCAGTGCCGGCAACTCGGGGTCGGCCTGGGTGAACTGTCCGGTGACGGGCAGGTCGACGGATGCGACCAGGTACTGCCCTGGGCCGTACTCGTACACCCGGTCGCCCAGAGCGAGTCGTTTGGCGCCCTGGGCGATGACCGCCAGCACCGTGCCCGTCATCGAGGGCGACGGCGGATCGGACCGGTCGACCTTCGAGATGAGGACGCCGTCGATGGCGGTGGTCCAGTCGGGCCGGGCATGCCGGTCCAGGAGGGTGCGGAGCTCTTCGAGGCACATGCCTCCATTGCAGCACCATTCGCCACCACTGCTCCCATGGTCGAGAGGATCGTGCAACTACGTGGGAGCATCGCTCTAACGTTTTCGCAGGTCACACGGATTGAATGGAATCACCTCACTCTTTCACTGCAGAAGAGAAATCCGTGATCGCCAACTCCGGCTTCATCGCCACCTGACCGCCGAGCCCCGGCTGGGCGACCGGCTTGTCGACCTGCCGCTGACCGGACCGAACGAGGGCAGCCCCGGCGCGACTCTTCTCGCCCGACCGTCCGTCACCACCGAACGAAAGGCAGCACCATGACCACGGCACGACCCGCCCTCGACCCCGAACTGCGTGAACTGCTCGCCGACATGCCCCTGATGAACCAGCTCAGTCCAGAAGTACTCGCGCAACTGCGCCGACTACCGTCAACGCCCATCGAGTCCCTCCTCGCCCACCGGCACGTCGACCGGCTCGAGATCACCGTGCCCGCCAAGGACGGTGCCCCCATCCCCCTGTCCGTCTTCAGCCCCGCCACCGAACGCACCACCGCCGCACCCTGCATCTACTGGATCCACGGCGGCGGAATGGTCATGGGCGACCGCTTCTCCCAGATCGACATCCCGCTGGAGTGGCTCGACCGGTTCGGCGCGGTCGTGGTCTCCGTGGACTACAGACTCGCACCCGAGGCCACCGGCGCCACCCTGGTCGAAGACTGCTACGAAGGACTGCTCTGGGTCGTTGATCACGCCGTCGAGTTGGGCATCGACCCCGCCCGGATCGTCGTCGCGGGCGCCAGCGCGGGCGGCGGCCTCGCCGCCGGAGTCACCCTGCTGGCCCGCGACCTCGGCAGTCCGGCGATCGCCGCGCAGATGCTGATCTGCCCCATGCTCGACCACCGCAACATCAGCGCCTCCAGCCGCCAGTACTCCGGCGTGCCCGGCGTCTGGACCGGTGAGATGAACGCGTTCGGATGGAACTCGGTCCTCGGTGACCTCACCGACGCCGAGGTGTCCGAGTACATCTCACCGGCGTTGGCCGGGGATCTCTCGGGTCTGCCGACCACGTACATCGACACAGGCTCCGCAGAGGTCTTCCGTGACGAGGACACCGACTACGCCAGTCGCATCTGGGCGGTGGGTGGCCAGGCCGAACTCCACGTCTGGGCAGGAGGCTTCCACGGCTTCGACGCCCTGTACCCGCAGGCGCACATCTCGATCACAGCCCGCCGAACCCGCACGGACTGGCTCGCCCGACTCCTCGGACTGCGCGGCACACCGTCTCCTTCGGTGTCCCAGACGCTGAGGGAGCGGCCCGCTCCGCAGCGTTGTCCTTGATCGACGAGAGGATGCCGGGCCTGATGAGCTGCCGACGGTTCAGCGGGCTGTAGTAGACCCAGGCGGTTCCCTCGTCGAGGGACCACTCCTCATGCGGCTGCGGCGCGGAAGAAACCAGGGCGGCCCACCCCGCTCGGCGACGAGATCGCGCACCACGGGCGGATCGCCCAGACCCTGCACATCCTGCGCCTGGCCGACGAGCCCGGCTACCGGCGGCAGATCAAGAGCCAGGCCAACCTCCAAGCGGGCGCCCCGCGTGCCCCGCCTGTCCCCGTTCGTCGGCCGTCACAACGTCCCCTCTCACCGGGCCCAAGGCTGGAGGCGAATCAGGAAACCTGGCCAGGGGCCGCCGCCGCGTCGGCGACCCCTGGGACGGCCGGCTTCGCGGCAGCAGGCGGCGTGCGGTAGGCACGAAGGGGTGCGTTGGTCGCGGCCACGGCGGCGATCGCCAGGAGGGCGGACAGTCCGCCGAAAACCAGCGAGAAGGAGGCGGAGGTGGCCGACGCCAACAGGCCACCACGGAAGTTGCCCAGTTCGGGGCCCGCGACACCGATGACGTGTTCTACCGAGGAAACCCGTCCCCGGTACGCGTCCGGGGTCTCCAACTGGACCAGCGCACTGCGGGTGACGACAGACACGGTGTCGGCGGCACCCGCTACGGCCAGGCATCCGAGCGCCAGCCACAACGGCCCCGCCAGACCGAAACAGGCCAGCGACAGGCCCCAGACACCGGCCGCGGACAGCTGGACCAGGCCGCCACGGCGCCAGCGCGTCACCGTACCGGAGAGCAGACCAGCCGTGATCCCCCCGACCGCGACGGCCGAGAGGAACAGGCCGAGGGTCTGCGGGTTTCCCCCGAAGCGGATCTCGTTGACCAGGGGGAAAAGCGCGATGGGCATGGCGAGCAGCGTTGCGGACAGGTCGGTGGCCATCGAGCCCCACAGCGTCGGACGGCGCAGGACGATCCGCCAACCTCCCCGCTCCGGCCGGCGCCTGCCGCCTGCCGCGCCCGCGCCTTCGGGCCGCATGGCAGGCAGGCGGATCACCGCGAGCATCGAGACTGCCGTGGCCACGGCCTGGGTCGCGTATGCGGCAGGGAGGTCCCAGCGGGCGATGATCAGCCCGGCCATCGCAGGGCCGGTCAGCATCGCCGCCTGGAAGGAGACGTTGGTCAGCGCAAGACCGGCCGCGACCTGGTCGGCCGGCAACAGCCGGACCGGGAAGGTGCGCCGGGCGGGGGCGCCGAGAGCGCCGCAGCTCGTCCCCACGGCTACCAGGGCGAGCAGCAGCAGCACGCTCCGGTTGTCCGCCAGGGCCTGGGCACACAGCCCTGCGGCGGCCAGCAGTTGGCCCGCGGTGGTGGCCCGTACCACCGTACGGCGGTCAAAGGCGTCGGCCAACGTGCCGCCGAGCAGCCCGAACAGCACCATCGGCAGGCCAGTGGCGAGGCCGATGGCACCGGTGCCGACGGGGCTGCCGGTCAGGTCCCAGACCTGGGCCAGCACCGCCACGTTGGCTATCTGTCCACCGACTTGAGAGACCGAGGTGCCGATCCACAGGTCACGAAACGACTGACTGCTCCGCAGAGGGCGGGTGTCGAGGAACCGGGCACGGACGCGCCCCCTCACCGCGGTGGCTCGACGAGGTGGTGGAGGATCCGCTGCCGCATCGACCGGCGTTCCAGGGCCCGCCGCACCTCTTCGACAACGGTGGTCATCGCGTACGGGATCTCGCCGTCCAACTCGGCGACCGTCGCGTGGGTGGCGCGCCATTCCGCCTCCAGGAACGGCACCAGCGACCGCCCGCGCTCGGTGAGGTCGATCCGCCGGGTGCGGGCGTCGGGCCCCGGCTCGGAGGTGACCAGATCCTCCTTGCGCATGGCGGCGATGGTCTGGCTGATCGCGGAGTGCGAGCGGCCCAGGGACTTCGCAAGTTCGCGAATGGTCAGTGGTCCGGTGTGGGCAAGCCTGATCAGCGGATAGGCGAACCGAGGCCGCACCCCCTCGATGCCACGCTCGAGGTAGACCTGCTCGATCTCGGCGTCCATGGCTGCCAGAAGCTCGTGCAGGGAGTGCCAGGGATCGGGGAGCGCTGTGGGATCTGAAGATGTCACAGCGCTAATATAACAGTGCTGCGACAATCGGGCTCGTGATCGAAACCAGGGTCTGCGGCTGTACCGCTGATCCCCCAATTCTGGGAAGGCACCCCGCCCGCGGTCAGCGTGGCGATCGCCCCGCGAGAGCAGGCTGGTGAGAGTCTCGCGAAGCTGCGGGTCGAGCACGCCCCGCCCGCCCCCCTCCCAGCACACTCTGCGCGGAGGTCACCCGGCGCGTACCGCCGGAACTGCGCGTTGTGGGGGGAGTGGGGAAGCCCGAGGTGAGGGCAGGGGTAGGGGCTGCGGTATGCCGCTTGAAGACCTGGAAAACCCTCCGCGACTGCCGCCTGAAGGGCGACGGCGTTCACCACGCCATGCTTGGTATCGCCCGCCTCCACAACCTCGCCCTGACCGGGTAGTGGATCCATGTCGACGGCTGAGAGGAGCACGTCTGAGATCACGTGCGGGACAGCCCTTAGGGCGGCCGCGAGCAGGTAGCCGGCCGCGTCGGCCGCCACCGCCCTCGAGCTGCTCCTCGGGTTCGCGGCCCAGCTCGTCCTGTTCATCGCCGGTGGCCGGTGGTCAGCCGCGCACGTGCAGCCCAAAACCGGTGCGGCCTGCCGGTTCCAGTCCCTGCTTCAGGTGCAGCGAGGGGATCTCGTAGTCGCCGAAGTTCTGGGGTCGGAACGCGATCGGCTCGGTCGACTCCAGGGTGAGCAGGCGCTGCTTCCAGGTCTTGGCGACGTCCGGGTAGTCCTGGGGGGTCATCCGGTCGGTGCCGTAGAGCACGAACGGGGGCAGCACCTCGATGCCCGGGTAGTAGAGGATGCCGTGGTGGATCGGGAACAGCAGGTCGTCGATGGGGCCGTTGATCCCGCGAGGGGCGTAGTGCGACTCCGGGCCGCCGGCGGTCACCGACAGCAGGGCCTTCCTGCCCGCGAGGGTGCCTTCGCCGAAGCGCTCGCCGTACTGGGTGTCGCTGTGCTCACCGACGCCGTACGCGAAGTGGTAGGTGAACACCCGGTCCACCCAGCCCTTGAGGATCGCGGGCATGGTGTACCACCACAACGGGAACTGGAAGATGATCCTGTCGGCCCACAGCAGCTTCTCCTGCTCGGCGCGCACGTCCGGGGTCAGCGTCCCGGCGTCGAAGGCCCGGCCCGAGTCCGCCGCGACCTTCAGGGGGCTTGAGGCATCGGGGCCGTAGTCCGCGGCGTCCACGACCGCCTTCCAGTTCATCGCGTACAGATCGCTCACCCGCACCTCGTGCCCGGCGGTCTCCAGGATGGACACCGCGAGGTCCTTCAGCGAGCTGTTGAGTGACTTCGGCTCCGGGTGTGCGTAGACGATCAGCGTCTTCATGGGAACTCCTGCTCCTTCGGATCGGATGCCTTCGATCCTGGGGGCCGGGGCGCCCGGCGTTCAGGGGCTCCTCTTCCGTCGGACGGGACTTCCTGGTACCGGCAGGGCCACCCTCACGGGCGCCGGCGCGGCCATACTTCGGTGCATGGACGACCTCGCCAGCTTCCTGCGGACCCGGCGTTCCCGGGTCGACCCGGCCGCCGTCGGCATCCCGACCGACAGCCGCCGCCGGGTCGAAGGGCTGCGCCGCGAAGAGGTCGCGCACCTGTCCGGAGTCAGCGTCGACTACTACGTACGCCTCGAGCAGGGCCGCGCGACCCAGCCGTCCGAGCAGGTCCTCGACGCGCTCGCCCGCGTCCTCGGCCTCGACGAGACCGAACGCGGGCACCTCGACCGGCTCGCCCGGCAGCGTCGCCGCCGCGCGAAGGCGCCGGTCGGGCGGGTCCGGCCGGAGCTGGTGCGCGTCCTCGACATGGTCGCCGACGCACCCGCGATGATCATGAACCACCGCCTGGACGTGCTCGCCGGGAACCGCCTCGCCGTGCTCCTCTTCGGCCGGCCGATGCCGGGCCTGAACATCGCCCGGCACATCTTCCTCGAGGAGGCCGAACGCGGCCTCTACGCGGACTGGGAGGCATGCACCCTCGACGTGGTCGGGCACCTGCGCCTGGCCGCAGGCAAATACCCCGAGGACCCCCAACTGGCTCTGCTCATCGGCGAGCTGTCGCTGGGCAGCGAGCGCTTTCGCCGCCTCTGGGCCCGCGCGGACGTACGCGCCCGCACACACGGACGCAAGGCGTACCGGCACCCGCTGGTCGGACTGCTGGAACTGCACCAGGAGAACTTCGCACTACCGGACGAATCAAGCACGGAGCTGCTCGTATTCTCCGCGGCCCCCGGTACTCCCGCCGAGGACGGTCTGCGCCTGCTCGCGGGCCTGGGCACGGGCAGCGGTGACACGCATCCCACAGTGAACGCTCAGATCCGCGAGTAACCCAACAACGCCCAGGCGACGAACCGAGATCGCGCCGACGCAGCGACTCAGGGTGGTGTCTCTGGCTGCAGGCCGGGGCCGAGCACGGGGTGTTCCTCTGCTTCGGGTTGCGCAGGCATGACGGATGCTCTCCGCAGGAAGGGTGATGCAAATGTGTGGCCGCCACCGTACGGCCCACCATGGGCCCCCACCGCCAACGCCGCGACGAGCGTCCACTGCCACCGGGCTACCGCCCGACCATCAATACACCCAGCGCCAACTGGATCTGAGAACAGCGGAATTGACTACCTGGCCGAGGAACTCGGATCAGATTCAGGGGTCCGTCAATGCCGGACCCTCATGGCACCCGTCAGTCGAATGGGCACGATCGAACGCGTGACTAAGCCGTGGACCAGCAGTCGGCGGATGGAGCGAGGGCCGGCCGTGCAGTGCGGCCAGCTCATTGCTGCGTACGGAAGCCGGCCCCCGGCCCACTGACCCAGGATTTGCGGCACCCGTGGGAGAAGCCAGCCGCACCAAACCGGATCACCCCCGCCCGGGTCCGCCGGACCTTTCGAAAACCCTCCACCAGCACCTGCTTGGAGGCGATGGGTCTGCCGTGCGGTGGTGGTGGCCCGTGGCGGGGCCGTCGGTGCGTTCCGTCAACCCGCGCTCACCAGCTGATCAGTACTTCCCGCACGCCGGGGGACCTCAGGCCGGGTCTTTTCGAGTCAGCGCAGATGACATTTTCGGCAAGCGCAAGGTCAGTCCCTGGCGGCGTTCGTGGCGATGGCATCGACTATCAGGTCCCACACGGCGGCTGGCAGATCATGGCCCATGCCTGGGATGACCAGCAACTTGGCACCCGGCACTGCGTCGGCGGTCGCCTGGCCGCCGCTGACGGAGACCAAGCGATCCGCTTCACCGTGGATGACAACGGTTGGCTGGTGCACGTCCCGCAGGGCGTCGGTGCGATCCGGGGAGGCGACGATGGCTGCGAACTGGCGTAGTACCCCGGCCGGGTGGTGAGCGCGCTCGAACTTGGCAGTGGCTTGGCTGATCCGCTCCTCGTCGCTGGTCTCGAACCCGGGGGAGCCGATCATGCGGTACAGGGCGACGTCCGCGGCGATCGAGGCTGCGCGATCTGTTCCTGGCACGGGAAGCAAGGCGCTTACGTCGTCGAGGATGGTCTGTCCGACCGCAGGGTCGCCGGTGGTCGACATGATCGAGGCGAGGCTGGCGACGACATCAGGGCTGTCGATGGCGAGCTGCTGAGCGATCATGCCGCCCATCGAGGCACCGACCAGGTGAGCACGCTGTACGCCGAGTGCCTCGATCAGGCCGCGGGTGTCGGCGGCCATATCGGACAGACGGTAGTGGACGCTGGATGTATCACCTCCGAACAGCGCGGGCATGTCGGGCTCGCCGAGTTCGTCGAGCCAGGTCGACAGGCCGACGTCCCGGTTGTCGAACCGGATCACATGGAATCCGCGGGCAGCAAGGGCCTCACAGAATTTGTGAGGCCATTGGGTTAGTTGCTCTCCCAATCCCATGATCAGCAGCAAGGCCGGATCGTCGGGATCGCCGCACGTCTCGTAGTGGAGGTCGAGTCCGTTGGAACGCACGGTCGGCATTTTTTCTCCTTTGCGAGTTCGGCTTGTGGTACAGAGGGCGCAGGGGCAACTCGGTTTGCATCTTCGACCAGAATGATTTCATCATCGCGTTGTCGTAACCATCGCCAACCCGAGCGCGGGCATCAGCCCGCAAGCCGCCCCTGCGTATAATCGGCAACGATCGTGCGTTTGCGGCGAATTTCGCTGCCTTGGGTCGCCGCGCCGGCAGCTCTGCCTTCCACTGCACGGCCGAGGCCCGGTACTCCCACCCGCCCCCGCGGGTCGCTGCGGTGCGCCGTAACTCTCGGGGGATCGTCGAGGGGCACGGTCCAGACGGCAGGCGATCTGCCGTACCCCTGAACCTCCTGCTCCATGCCTACTCGCGCATCCTGAACTGATGAGAGCCGTCTCGGTCCTCCGCGTCGGTTCGCTGCGCGGAGATCCCCACCACGCTACGGACCATGGCCCGGGCGCTTCCCAGGTAACCGGCGGGGTGGCAGAGCGCGTCGATCCGGTCGGCGCCGAGGATTGCCGTGGCATCCGGGTCCTTTCGCAGTTCGACGGCCAGCTCGGTGCCGGTATCTCGTGCTCGACCGCAGGCAGCGTAGACGAGTTTGTGGGCGTGCTGGCGGCCGATTTCGGGTGCGAGTGCCATCATCACGGCTTCCGCGGCGATGAGTCCGCCGGTCAACCCCAGGTTGGCTCGCATTCGTTCCGCATCGACATGCAGTCCGGCCATCGCCTGCTCAGCCTGAGAAAGCGATGAGGCGAGCAGGAGGAATGCTTCGGAGATCACGGCCCATTCGACGTGCCAGGGCCCGGTGGCGCGCTCGAAGTCCTGCATCATCGCGTCGAGCATGGCGGATGACTTGTCACGAAGCAGCTTCGCCGCTGCCACCATGAGCTCGCTGGAGATGGGGTTGCGTTTCTGGGGCATGGTGGAACTCGCCCCGCGACCCCGCACGAATGGTTCGGCAAGTTCGCCGAACTCCGTTGAGCACATCAATGCGACGTCGGTGCCGATCTTGCCGACCGAAGCACCGATCGCCGCGAGCAGGCCGACAATCTCAGCGAGGCCGTCCCGCGCGACGTGCCACGTGATGTCGGGGTCGCGAAGGCCGAGTTCCGCGGCCAGTTCGGCCCGTACCCGAAGGCCGGCCGGGCCCGGGCCGAGCGAAGCCAGGGTTCCTGCCGCTCCTCCGAACTGCACCATCAGGTCCCGCTCCCGCACGGCGGTCAGCCGATCGGCATGGCGGTCCAGTGCGGACAGCCAGACGGCCGCCCGGTAGCCGAAGGTGACGGGCAGGGCGTGCTGGAGATGAGTCCGGCCGGCGGTGACCGTGTCGATGTGCTCCACGGCCAGATGACGCACGTGCGCGCGCAGGCGATCGAGCGCATCCGAGACCAGGGTCAAGCCCTCGGCGCACTGGAGCACCGTCGCCGTGTCCATGATGTCCTGGGTGGTGGCTCCCCAATGCACATATCCGCCGGCGTCACCACATTGCTCGGAGAGCTGCTCGACGATGGGAAGGATCGGGTATCCGACCGTCTCCGTGTCGCGGCGAAGCCGATCACGGTCGAGTCGCGCCGGGTCGCACGATTCCGCGATCACGTCCGCACTGTGGCGCGGTATGACGCCGACTCGTGCCTCCGCCTGCGCCAAGGCGACTTCGACGCGGACAACCTGGTCCACGTAGGCGCGGTCGCAGAAGACAGCCCGCATCTCGGCTGTCCCGAACAGGTCCCGGAACAAGAACGAGTCGAATACGGTGCTGCCGCTCATCGCCCGCCCTCCGGCCCACCGACGCCTGATGGGATCGGCGTCGCCGCGGCGAGGGCACCGTTGTCCCCGGACCGGGGAGTACCCATGTGGATGGCCACGTACTTCTGCTCCAGGTATTCGTCGATCCCGGTGTTACCGCCTTCCCTGCCGATGCCGGACTGCTTCATGCCACCGAAGGGAGCGCTCGGGTCGGACACGTAGCCGCGGTTGAGACCCACCATGCCCGTTTCGAGCTGTTCGCTCATCCGGAGCGCCTGACCCAGATCCTCGGTGTAGAGGTAGCTCACGAGACCGAACTCGGTGTTGTTGGCGTCGTGAAGGGCTTCGGCTTCGGTGCTGAAGGTCTGGATGGCGGCGACCGGGCCGAAGATCTCCTCGCGGGTGATGCGAGTGCCGGCGGGGACGTCGGTGAGTACGGTGGGCGGGTAGAAGTAGCCCGGCCCTTCGGGAACCTGAGCGCCGGTGCGCACTCGGGCGCCCGCGTCGACTGTTTCGTCGACCAGGTCCGCGACCCTGCGCCGCTGGCGCGCGTCGATCATCGGCCCGAGGTCGGAGGCAGGGTCCGTGCCGGGTCCGACAGTGACGGTGCTCATGCGCGCGACGAGCTTCTCACTGAACTCGTCCACGACATCGGCGTGTACATGGAAGCGATTGGCGGCGATACAGGCCTCACCGACGTTCCGGAGCTTGGCGGTCATCGCACCCTCGACCGCGGCGTCGAGGTCGGCGTCGCGGCAGACGATGAACGGAGCATTGCCCCCCAGCTCCATCGAAGTCCGCAGGACGGTGTCGGCTGCCTGGGACAGCAACCTGCGGCCGACGGGCGTGGAGCCGGTGAACGACAACTTGCGCAGCCGGCCGTCCAGGAGGAGGGACTCGGTGATCGCGGCGGCTCGTGTGGTGGGAACGATGTTGAGCACACCACCGGGAAGGCCGGCTTCGGTCAGAAGCGCCGCCAACGCAGCCGTCGTCAGGGGTGTCTGCGGCGCGGGTTTGACAACCATGGTGCAGCCGGCAGCCACGGCCGGGCCGATCTTGCGGGCCGGCATGGCCAGCGGCGCGTTCCAAGGCGTGATCAGCAGGCAGGGCCCGACCGGCTGACGGGTGACCAGTACTCGGGCGGTGCCGTCCTCGCTGACCTTCCAGCTCCCGTCGATCCGAACGGCTTCCTCACCGAACCAGCGCAAGTAGTTCGCGCCGTACTCGACCTCCGCCCGGGACTCGGCCAGTGACTTGCCCATCTCCAGGGTGATCAGCAACGCGAACTCGTCGATGCGCTCGACCAACAGATCGTGAGCACGCCGAAGAATCTCGCCCCGCCGGCGCGGGGGTACCGCAGCCCACTTCGCCTGTGCGGCACTTGCAGCGTCGAGGGCGGCCAGCGCGTCCGTCGGGGTCGCGTCCGACACCTCGCACAGCGTCCGTCCGGTAGCCGGATCCTCCACCGAGAAGCTGCCCCCGCCGGAAGCCGATCGCCATACACCGCCGATGAACAAGCCCTTCTCGACACGTCCGACGGCATCGGCTTGAGACAGAGAGGTGACCACGGATTCCTCGCTTCTTCCTGAGCGATCATGACGGGGGGAGCATCAGCCGACGGATGCGGTTGGTGCCGCCGTTCCCGGACCTGGGGCGGGCGGCAGAAACCGGCGGCAGCCGGGAAATACCGAGTGGCGGGCAGGCTGTCGGCCTCCCGGCCGGCGAGCCGGTGAGCACTGCTACTTGAGCGCGCCGATCATGGCCTCGGCCATGGGGGCGCTGGAGGCCGGGTTCTGGCCGGTGAAGAGGTTCCGGTCCTGCACGTTGTACGCCTGGTACGCCGGTCCTCCTGAGTGCTTCGCACCCTTGCGGCGCAGCGTGCCGGCCAGCAGCCATGGAGCGCCTTCCGCAGTGCCGAAACTCTGCTCCTCCTCGTCGGTGAAGGCCGTCATCTCCCGACCTGCGAACAGCCACTCGCCGTTCTCGTCCACGGCGGACAGAAGCCCGGCCGGGCCGTGGCAAACGGCCCCGATGATCTTCCCGGCCGCGTCCGCCTCGGTGAGCAGGCGGCCGAGGTCACGGTCCTTGTAGAGGTCGACCACAGGACCATGCCCGCCGGGGATGACCACGGCGACGTAGTCGTTGATGTCGATTTCGTCCAGCTTGAGCAGCGGACCGAACTCGCTCAAGGCCCGCGCAGCGTGCTCCACGTAGTAGGCACAGTCCGGCCCGGCGATCTCCGGGTCGGCACTGTGGGCGTCGAGCGGCTGCAGAACGCCGCCCGGGGAAGCGAAGTCGACGGTGAAGCCGGCCTGCACGAACTTCTCGTGGGGCGCGGCGAGCTCTTCGGCCCAGTACCCGGTCGGGTATTCCGAGCCGTCGTTGCGTTCCCAGATGTCGGCAGCGGACATGACGATCAGAATCTTGCGCACGATTCGTTCCTCTCTATGGCCAACGACGAATGCTCAGGCATCAGCGAAGTCGGTGGCGGCGGCGGTCTGCTGGGTGGCTTCCAGGTTCGCGAGCAGGGCATCGACCTTCGCGGTGGCGTAGGCGTGGGCGTCCGAGCCGAGCAGCTGGCGCAGCGGGCCCTCGCCGCTGACAACCCGGCGGATGATCGCCTCCGCGCCCTTGACCGGGTTGCCCAACTGGCTGCCCTGGAGCTCCAGGTGGTTTTCGGTCATCTCGCGCAGACCCGGGTACGCATCCGTCGTCGAGGCGGGCAACGCGAGCGAGTCGGTGGTGAGGAAATCGGTGCGGAAGTAGCCGGGCTCGACGATGGTGACCTTGACGCCGAAGTCGGCCATCTCCTGGGCCAGCGCTTCGGTGAGACCCTCGAGCGCGAACTTGCCCGCGCAGTAGAGGCCCCAGCCCGGAACCGCGGTCAGCCCGAGAATCGACGACACGTTGACCACATGACCGCTCTTCTGCTCGCGAAGCACCGGCAGCGTGGCACGCAATACGTTCCACACCCCGATGACCTGGACGTCGAGCATGTCGCGAACCTCGCGGGCACTCGTCTCCTCCACGGCAGCCAGGTAGCCGTAGCCGGCATTGTTGACGACCACGTCGATGCTGCCGAATCGCTCCGTGGCCTGGCGGACAGCCTGCCGGACCTGCTCGTCATCACGCAGATCGACAGTCAGCGGCGCCAGCCGCGAAGTGTCGACGCGGTCACCCAGGGCTGCAAGCAGCCGCTCCGCGGAACGGGTCGTCGCGGCGACCTGGTCGCCACGCCGGAGCAACTGCGTGACCAGCTCCAGGCCCAGACCGCGGGAAGTACCGGTCACGAACCACGTCGCGGGTCGATCCGTCGGGAAACTCATGGGGGTCCTTTCCTCACGATTTCGGTGATGCGCCTCCGGGCTGCTCCCGTGGTGGCGTGCTTCAAGCGTGATCCACCGCAAACCCCGGTGAGGGCCTATCTCGCGCCCTGTGGAGGCGCGGTCCCCGGAACCTAGGACTCGCCGGTCCACCCAGGACCGCGTCGGCCTCAGGGATACTCCAACCGTGAACAAAACCAACCAAGAACTCGCCGATTTCCTACGGCGCACCCGCAACCAGATCGACCCCGCCCGTGCCGGCCTGCCCCCCGACGGACGCGTCCGCCGCGTACCCGGCCTCCGCCGCGAAGAAGTCGCCCGCCTCGCAGGCGTATCCACCGACTACTACGCCCGACTCGAACAAGGCCGCCGCATCACTCCCTCCGCCGCCGTCGTCGAAGCCATCGGCCGGGCCCTCGGCCTCGACGCCGCCGGACGCGCCCACCTCAACGACCTCATCGGCCTGACCTCGGCACCCACCACCCGCCGAACCCACGACGTCCAACGCGTCCGCCCCGGCCTCTACCAGCTTCTCGACTCCCTCGACGGCGAACCCGCCCTCATCCTCGGCCGCCGCACCGACATCCTCGCCGCCAACCGCATGGCCAAGGCCCTCTTCACCGACTTCGACCAGCTCCCCGCCGCCCACCGCAACTACGCCCGCTGGATGTTCCTCGACAGCGACGCCCGAGCCCTCTTCCTCGACTGGCCCGACCAAGCCCGCGCCGCCGTCGAAAGCCTCCGGTTCGACGTCGGCCGCAACCCCGACGACCGCGCCACCACCGACCTCGTCACCGAACTACGCGAACACAGCCGCGAATTCGACCAATGGTGGGAACAACACCGTGTCCACCAGCGCACCCACGGCTCCAAACGCCTCCGGCACAACCTCGTCGGAGACCTCACCGTCGAATACGAAACCCTCACCCTCCCCGGCGACCCTGATACCACCCTGTTCATCTACACCACCGAACCGGAATCACCTTCACGACGAGCCATCGACATCCTCGCCAGCTGGACCGCAACCACCCCCACCCTCGAACCGAACCCCGGCACCACCGAGCAGTAACGCCCATACGAGTTCTGCCGGCAACAGCAGCACCGCGAGGCGACACCGACCTGCGCCAAGCCGCCGCATCGGCCCGTTCGCCCTTCGCAGACCAGCTCCTGATCATGTGCAGCGCCCTGTAACTGCCCCGCCGACACATGGGTGTTCTTCACCCACATGGCCAACGACCATGCACCCAAGTCTGGGCACCCGCGATCGCGGGCACTACGGATGCGTTGGCGACCAGGCCTGCACGCTCAACTGCCGGCGCAGGCCCGCGATCAGGCGCGCTCGACGAGCGGCAGCGGACAACGCGGGAGATCCACGACACCAGCAGGTGCGTCTTGACCGTCGTCTCGCTGATGAAGAGTCCCTTCGCCGCCTCGCGGTTCTCGTGCTCCGGGCGATCAGCTCGAACACCTCCAGGTCGCGCTGTGACAGCGGTGCCGGGGTTGATTCGCGCACCGCAGGCGGCGCCGTGGGTGACGTCGGTGCTGATGTCGACGTGATCACCTGCTGGAGCGGGAGCAGTGGTCCTTGCAGCAGAAGCGTGCGCGCCGGCACGCCAGAGGCGTTCCACGCCGGGTCGGCCACGTCGGCGTACACGTCGCGGTTATGTGCGGAAGCCGGAAAGGCTCGCCGCGTCGTCGGCCTCACCAGCCCATACCGTCTGGAAGACCTCCTTCGTCACCGTGTTGCGCTGAGGTATCGCGTGGCTTCCGGCGATATCGCGTTCACCTGGCCGCCGTAGCCGACGAGCAGCAAGCCGGACTCCGCATCGCCGGTGGAGTTCGCCAGGTTGCGGTGGACCGCGGCGAGATGCCTGTCGGTCAGTGAGCTGCGCAGGTACCGGCTTTGAGCTTGTGCGGGCGGGGGCCCGTCGCCCGGGTCACCCGTGCCCGGCCAGATCGCCTTGTGCCGCCACGCATCGTCCGCCGCAAGTCGACGATCGGCTGGACGCCAGTGTCGGAGGTCTCTGCCGAAGCAGTGGCCGCCGCTGCGCACCGCGACCCGGCGCCCGGCCCGCACCGCTTCGGCCACCGTACACACCACCTGATCGGTCGAGCCGACCACGCGGATCTCGTCCGGCCCTCCCACGTGCCGGAAGTCGTTGCCACGCAACAGGCCGTCGTACTGCGGATCGCCCGGCGGATCTTCACCGGCCCGAACGCCGCGGCCGGTGCGGTACACGACGAAGCCCGCCTCGGCCCCTTGCCATGGGTTCGGTCGGCTTTGTTCCGGACGTGCCCTGAAGGTGTGGGCTCAGACGGACCTGGCGTGCTCGATGAAAAGGTCGGCGAAGGTGTCCGGCTGGTCGATCGGGGTGATGTGACCGCAGTCTTCAAGCAGGTGCTGGTCGAGGCAGTCGGTGATCGGCTCGAGCTGGTGGGCGGTGGCCGTGCCGATCACGCCACCGCCTATGGCGAGGGCCGGCACCGTCAGCCGCCGGTCCTGCGCCCAGTTTCCGATCCATTCCGCGGTGGCCGGCATCGCGCGGTAGTGGTCGAAGGCGTTGCCGAGACGTGTTCTGCCTCGATAGGCCTCGACGATCACCCGTGTGAGGTCTGCAGGCACACCTCGGCGACTGCCGACGGAGAGGAAGAAGCGGACGTAGCGCTCCGCCGAGTTCTGCAGCACGTCCTCGGCCAGACCACCGGGCGCCTGGTGGAAGCCGAACCACCACGGCGGCCCCTGCCGCAGGAAGGCCTCGGCACCGGGCAGAAGCCCGATCAGCCCTTCGGACAAGGTCAGGCTGGTCACGCGCTCGGGCGATGACGCTGCCAGGGCGAATGCCGGCGTGACACCTAGATCGGTGCCGACGACGTGTGCCTCGCGGTCACCGAGGACATCCAACATTCGGAGCAGGTCCGTGGCGATCGCGGGTGCCTGATAGCCGCGGACGGCGGGTGTGCTGTCACCCAGCCCGTGCAGGTCCGGCGCGATGGCCCGAAGACCTGCCGCGGCCAGCCGGGGTGCGACATCGCGCCAGATCGCGCGGGTGTGCGGGAAGCCGTGCAGCAGCAGCGCAGCCGGCCCCTGCCCGAGCGTTTCCACGACGAGTTCGACCCCGTCGATCGGTACCCGGTGCACGGTCGCGCCGGGGAGGTGAGGAGACGGAATCGTAGGGCGCACAGGGGCTCTCCTTGGTTACGCTTGGGGACGTGGTAACCATAGGAAACCCCCGATGAACGGGGAAGAAGGCACTTTCCCGGCACCAGGTGACGTCGTGGTAACTGCCTCGCGGCAGGGGAACCTGTTCGATCCTCTGTGCCCGACGAGGCACCTGCTCGACCGGGTGGGCGCGCGATGGTCGACCTTGGCGGTGCTGTCGCTTGCCGCCGCTGAGGACGAGCTGCGGTTCACCGAGCTGAAGCGGGAGATGACCGGTGTGTCGCAGAAGATGCTGGCGCAGACACTCAAGGCACTGGAACGAGACGGGCTTGTCGGTCGTCGTGTCGAGGCGAGCAGGCCTCCACGGGTGTACTACCGGCTGACCGGCCTGGGCACGACGCTCGTCGCGCCGCTGCAGAGTCTGCGAGCGTGGGCTGAGCAGTACATGCCCGTGATTCAGCACAACTGCTCCATGTTCGACGCCGCCGACCGCTCGGACGGCCACGGCTGACCGCCGCAGGGGCGCTGCTCGACACGCGGATGCGAGCCGACCTCGACTTCACCGGCGGTCTCCATCGTGGCGGAGGCTGTGACGACGTGGACGGCGACATCGCTTCTCCCGCTCAGGCGTGGGCGGAGGAAGGCAAGGTGCTGCTGAATCTCTGTCGGGAAGTGTGTCCTGAACACGATGAGGAGCACCGCACCCAGCTCGACATCCGTGCACGGGTGGCCCGCCGCTCGACGAGGTCAGCCTGTCCGTTCGCGCGTCAGGACGCGGCCGGCCCGCAGCGCCGCCGATCCGGCGGCCTAAGAGCCGTCCTGCTGCGGCTGTGGCGGAGGCGCGGCCAGGGCGCTGTGGGCCGGTCGGGCAGCAGATCGACGGGACGGCGCGTGTCCATGTCCACCAGGATCGTGGCGTAGTTGTGTCCCATGCGCAGGTCCCCGCAGGACGTCGAAACTCCCATCGGCCTGCTGCGTCGGCTGTTGCGCGGCTTCGAGTCGGGCGCCGGCCTGGAGACCAGGTTCCAGCGCCGTCCCGTGATCCGTCCGGGGCGGGGCCGGTCCCGGACGTCAGCCGGCGGTGAGGGCCCGGCGACGGCGGATGAGGCGTCGTATCCCGGTCGGCAGCAGGCCGACGCCGGCCGACAGAGCGATGGCCGCCACCGCCAGCCAGGTCGGGCGCCATGGCCACGCCGGGCCGGAGAGTGTCAGATGACCCGAGGGGTACTCGGAGAACTTCGCCGTAGCGCGGGCGGTGGCCCGGTCCGCGTGGGAGGCGAGGTCGCGCAGCACCGGATCGAAGCCGAACTCGCCCTGGGCCCGCCCGCCGCCGGGCAACTCGACGCGGAGCCCGTTACGGATCGCCCATCGGGCCAGTGGCCGGTCGACCCCGTTGGTGTCGGCGACCCCGGGGACCACGAACCGGTCCACGCCGCGCGCGCCGTCGGTACCGGCCACCGCGTCGGCGACCAGCACCATTCCGTGCCGGGTGGTGACGGTGCTACCCGCCGCGACCGTTACTGTGGCGGACGCGAACGACACACCCGAGTACACCTCGAAGGCCGCGGCGGCGTCGATCTCGCCCACCCCGTCGACCAGCCCGATCCCTACCGTCGGCTGCAGCCACGGGAACGCGGCGTTGAGCGCGTACGGCAGGTCGGCCACGGCGAGCTGGTTCGCCGGGATCGCGGTCGGGCCGTCCAGCGTCCAGCCCGGGTATGCCAGCAACCCGCCGATCCGCCCGGCCTCGGCTCTGTCCGCCAGTCGTTCGACCAGGCGCAGCGCGCCGACCGTACCGGAGGTGATGCCGGCGGTCGTGGTCACCTGGCCGTCCTCGACGTAGCGTTCGCCGCGCTTCCAGTGCACAGCGGGGTAATCGCGTTGCAGGGAGCCGATGTTGGACCAGAACGAGGTGGCGTCGCGGCCGTCCAGAAGCCCGGTGGCGGCGAGCAGTTCCGAACCCGCGCAGACACCGAGGATCCGGCTTCCCCGGTCGGCCCGCTGAGTGATCCACTTCCGTAGTGGTGCCTCTTTCGCGCTGTCGGGGCCGACCACCGCCGGGACGATCACCACGTCCGGCTCGGGGAGGGCTGCCGTGCCGACCTCGTCCAGGGTGTGATCGGGCAGCAGGTGCAGCCCGCCGGAGAGCGGCGAGGGCTTGCGCTCGGCCGCGACGGTGTAGACGAAGAACCGGTCCGAGGTGGCGAAGACCTCGTACGGTGCCAGCACGTCGGCGGCGACCGAGCCCTCGTTGCTGACGACGACCGCGACCCCGATCCGCCCCTGCGGCACGGCCTTCGGTTTTGGCCAGCCGCCCGCCGGGTCCGCCCGGGAGGAGGCGGGGAAGCTGTCGCCCATGGCCGTGGCGACACCGGTAAAGGCGATGCCCGCGAAGGAGGCGAGCGAGAGCACGGTGCCGAGCAGCACCCAACCGGCCCTGCGTAGAGGACGCGACATGTGAGGACTCCGGATTCCGGGCGTGGCGAAGCCGAGCCGCCGCGCCGAAAGTTGCCAAGGGGGAGGAGAGGGGGTCAGCCGGTCGGGGCCAGCGCGGCGCGCGCCCCGGACGGGGGCCTGCCGTACCGGTCCGCGAACAGCCGCCGCAGGTGGCGGGCGTCGCGGAAGCCGCAGCGGGCGGCCACGGCTTCGACCGTGAGACCGGTCCCGGCCAGCAGCTCCGCGGCCCGCTCCAGCCGCAGCTGTCGCTGGTACTGCAGCGGGGTGATGCCGGTCGCCGCGGTGAACGCCTTGCTCAGTCCCCGGGGCGAGAGGTTCACGAGGGCCGCCAGTTCGGTGAGAGTGAGCTGGGTGTCGAGGTGCTGGGCGAGGTGGTCCTGCACCTGGTGGACCGTCGGCCGCAGGTGTGAGCGGTACTGGAGGAACGGGCTGATCTGCGGGCCTGTGCCGTCCCGGCGCATGTACACCACCAGCTCACGGGCGACGGACGCGGCCAGCCCCGGGCCGTGGTCCCGCTCCACCAGCGACAGGGCGAGGTCGATGCCTGACGAGATGCCAGCGCTGGTGCTCACCCGGCCGTCGTGGACGTAGAGCGCGGCGTCCCGGACCCGTGCCGTCGGGTAGCGGTGCCGCATCGCCTCCGTCAGCGACCAGTGGGTGGTGCACGCCCGCCCGTCCAGCAGCCCCGCCTCACCGAACGCCGCGGCCCCGCTGCACACCGACACCATCCTGGCCCCTGCGTCGTACGCCGTACGCAGCCACCGCACGGCCGCTTCCGGCACCAGTTCCCCTCCCTCCGCCGCGCTCCGCCCGGCCTCCGGCCGCCGCAGCCGGGGACCCGGAACCAGTACCAGATCTCCCGGCCCCACCACCGCCCCGCCCAGCGGGCCGAGTCCTGCCAGTCGCAGCCCTTGGGCCGACACCGCCTCCGGTGCGTCCGCCACGTACTCCAGCCGGTAACCGGCGCCCAGGTGGGCGGCCGCGTCGAAGACCTGCACCGGCCCCCCGAGGTCGAGCAGGTTCACCTCCGGCAGGACCAGCACCACGATCCGGCCGGTGCTCACCACGTCATGCTCGTTCACCCGCCCCACGATAGGAGGCGCGGACGCCCGGCATCAGGCCCACAAAGGATCGCTGCCGGACGGATCAGGTACTCGGTGCCACGAGGCGAGTCGCACGCGGTACGGGCGCCGGCCCGACCGCGTGTCTCGGCCGTCGGCGTTGACGCAGGCCGGGCAACATCGCCTGCCAGTTGCGCAAGCCATGCCACCCGCGCTGACATCCGCGTCCTGGCCGAATACCCGAACCGCCCGGTGTACCGAGCACCTCCTACCCACCCTGAGCTCTTCAGTCCGGTCTGTGGATCATGTGGCCGGGCCAGCTCGTGGGCGAGGTTTTCCAAATGCCGCGGCTGTCGGCCCCCACCACCGCGTCGGCCTTCACGGACTGTGAGTCGATCACCGCGGCCGTGGGCTCCGGATCCCGCCCGGCCCCCTCGCGTACCTTCCCCCCCGGCCGGTCATGGAGCTCACCGATCAGCCCGGTCCGGCGCCAGCGCCGCCAGAACGCATAGACCCGGTCCCAGGGCGGGAAGTCGACCGGCATGTTGCGCCACTTGATGCCGTTGTCGACGACGTAGAACACCGCATCCGACATCACGCGATGGCAGTAGCCCTCCGGCCTGCCGTCCCGGCCCTCCAACCACGCCGGCACCGGAAGCGGCGGCCGGATCTCCCGCCACTGGGCGTCCGTCAGGTCCGTGCTGTAGGCCCGGACCCGGCCGGGCTGGTCGGCCGCGTTCCCGAACCGGTGAACGAGGCAATCGCACGCCCCGTCGGACGAGTTGAACCAGGCAGCCCCGACCGCCTACAACGGTGACAACAGGGCTCCCGGCGTGATCGGTGTCTCAGCAACTCCGAACTGCACCAGAAGCCCTGTCTTCATGCGCCGCCACGGCAGAATCACTTTGGTGATGACGGTCGTGCGGTTGGGGCTGATCCGGGACCTGCGGAAGATCTGCCAGGGCTTCAGCCGTGCCATGCGGCGTTCGACTGGGGCTCTCGCCGCGGCCAGGGCCCGGTTGACGGTGCGCTGGGTGGGGGTGAGTTCACCACCGGGTGGCCGTTTGAGTCCGGCGGTGACCCAGGGGTCGGCGCCTTGGTAGGTGCGGTTGGCGAGGATCGGGATGCCCTGGCGTTCACAGATCGGATGCTGCGGTTGGTGCGGACTGGGCTGCGGTAGCGGCCTGGGCGCAGTAGCCGTCCGTCATGGGGCGGGAAACACCGCGTCTCCACCGTCCCCCCGCGCTTCGCGGGGACGGCGGGGATGGTCGGTTCGTCGGATCAGCCGCCGCAGCCGTAGCCGTAGTGGACCTCGATGCTGGTCACCGCGTTGTCCCAGAAGAACAGGAGTTCCTGCTTCTGCCCCGGCCCGATGATCCAGTTGCTGTCGCGGTAGTTGGCGTCGGTCCAGACGCACACATACTTGTCGGTGCGGTTCCAGACCGAGCTGGCCCGGTCGTTCCACGCCTGGCCGACGTTGGGGTTGTCCACCCCGTCGAGTTGGAGGACGTCCCCCGTGCCGTCGTGGCCGTCGAAGAGGCAGACCTTGCCCGCCTGGCAGGCGTTGTAGTCGGCCGCCGCGGTTCCCGAGGCCGCCAGGACGGCGGTGACGGCGATGGCCACTCCCGCCGCCGCGGTCTTCAGATTCAGTTTCATGAGCACCCTTCCCGTTGCCGCCTGTGAAAGCGCGGTCGTGGCCGCCCCGTCCATCTGTCGATCTCGGGGCCTTCCGCCGGTAAGAGCGTCCCCGCGCACAGATGGTTCGCAGGAGTGATGTGGCCCACAACTCCCGTCCGTGGCAGTGCCATTGAGGTCGTTGCCTGCACGCCTGAGCTTGACTCTGTCGGAGATCTTGAGATTCGCCGGTGCGAGGGCTTGATCAGCGGCATGCTCGGGAGGGTTCGAGGTTCAGTAGGTAGTGCGGTGCTCGATGTCTGCCCGCGCCCGTTCTGGTGAGCAGGTTCCGTCACTGACTGCCAAGGTCGCGCGGGCGAGCAAGCCGGGCGGCACGACGGCGATGTGGGTACGGGGCCGGCTCGACGGGTTATGGCGGGACGAGGACTTCCAGGTTTGGAGTCGCAGCGGGAACGGCTCGCGCCAGTCCTCCTCTCGCCGGTCCTGCCCAGTCGCTCGGCGGGCACGTTGACGTCGAAGAACCCGGGCCGCTTCTCCTCCAAGCGGGAGGAGAGCTTCACCGTCAACGCGTGGAACTCCCGCAGCGCGGCAGGGGAAAGCGGCTCCGGAAAGTCGGTCACCAGCATCGGACCAGACATGCCGGAACTTGTCCTGATCGGCGATCAACCTGGTCACCGGGGGTTTCCCAGGGGTTTCCCGTTGACCGTCGAAGAGGGCAACCGTGCTGCTGTGGACGTCTCGCGGTGCGCTGCCGGAAGGTTCGGGACGTGGGGAGCGTACGCCCACAACGAGACCTGAGAGAACCGGGGAACGAACGACATGCGAAGAAGCACGCCAGGTGACGGCGGCCGAAGACAGCACCGCCGCTTCCGCCCGTTGCGGCTGCTGCTGGCCACAGCCGTCTCGGTGGCCTGTCTGGGTCTGCCGACCACCACCGCCACGGCCGCTCCGGCGACCACCACGCCCGCGAAGACCGCTGCGGCTCCGGCGGCCATCACGCCCGCGAAGACCGCCGCGCCGGCCGCCACCGCCGACACCTGCGCCCCGCTGAAGGCCGGCGCGAGCATCGCAGCCGTGGACGCCGTGGAGACCGCCTGCCGCTACATCGGCAAGATCTACGCGTGGGGCGGCGGCCACGCGGAGGGCCTCCCGGGCCCCAGCCAAGGCATAGCCTCCCTGGACCCGATGGCCCAGCACGACACCAAGTACTGGAGCTTCGACTGCATCGGCCTGGTCCGCTGGGCCTGGTACAAGGCGACCCGCCAGGACCTCATCAGCGAGCGGACGACCCAGTCGACCTGGCAGAACCCGGGCTACGCGCACACCCGGTTCACCAAGGAGCAGGGCGAGGCCCCCCTGTTGCCCGGTGACATCCTCTACTTCGGCGCCAATCTCACCCACGTGGCGCTCTACCTCGGCGACGGCAAGTACATCGAGGCACCCGAGTCCGGCTACCCGATCCGGGTCGGCAGCGACAAGTGGGACCGCTACCGGGGTGCGCTGCGGCCGCTCGCCGACGGTGTGTTCCCGGTCTGGGAGTACGACGGGCACGGCAAGGAACTGAAGACCTGGGGGCAGCCGAACCTGCGCGCCGACTCCCACACCGGCAGCGCGATCAACTGGCAGATCCGCAACGGCATCTCGGTCGCCGTGCGGGGCCTGTGCCAGCGGGTCGGCGAGCGGGCCACGTACAACGGCATGGTCAACAACGTCTGGACGTATCTGCCGGACTATCGCAGCTGGGTCAGCAACCTGTTCCTGCAAGGGCCGGCGATCATGTCCGGAGTGCCGTCCTGCGGGGAGTTCTCCCGTATCGGCGGCACCTTGGACGGTGCCGACTCCAACACCTCGTGCGGTAACGGCACCGAACCGAACTCCTCGGGTGCGTGGACGGCCAAGTCGACGACCGTGTGGGGTCGTACCGTCGAGCTGCGCTACAACAGCACCACCGCGTGTGCCTGGGGCCGCATCATCGGCGGCACGATCGGCGACGAGATCTGGGTCGACCGCAGCGGCGACGGCGGAGAAACCTGGGACCCCATGCTCGGTTACGCGAGGATCACGTCCGGCACCGACGCCTACACCACCCAGTGGAACGACAACGGGCTGGTGATGCGTGCCTGCGGCACCAACGGCCCCGGCGGCTCGATCGCATGCACGGCCTGGTTCTGACGCGCGTGCCGTACGCCGCGAACTCCGGGGCTCCGTAGGCCGTCCGTCGGCGAGGGGAGGGGGTACGAGGCCGATCTGGCGGCCGAGGAAGCGTACGCCGTCCACCCGTGCCAGCGGGGTATGTCCCTCGCGCACCGTGTCCGCCGAGGCCGTCGGCGGACGCAGGGTGGCCCCGATGTTCGCGCGTCTGACCGCCGCGTACGCCAGGGTGCGGCCCCCTGGCGTCGACCTCCCACTCGCTGCGGATCTCACCGCACAGCGACTCGTGGCTGCCCGAGACCTGTGTGATCTCCCCGTGGGGCCGAGGTGGGGCCGGAGGAGAAAGCATCGGAAGCCGGGGCTGGCCGGGGCGGGGGCGATACCGGCCATGTAGGCGCGTACACCCACTCCATGATCGCGAGGTAGGCGTGCTCGCTGGCACCTGGCTGGGCGTTCTGGTGAGGGGGAGTCGCGACGGACGGGCTGCTCGCGCTCAGAGACAGGGCGCGAGGCTCACGATTTGAGGCTCGTTCATGTTAGATCCGTCCGTGGGAGACCAGCCGTCTGGGGGCGGGCTCACCTGCGGGCCAATCTGCAATGACCAGTGCCAGCCCTGCCCGGCTCGCCCTCAGTGCACCACCTCCCGCGAAAGCCACCGCACCGTGGGTTTTCCTCCACGAGAGCTCCGCGACCTGCAACTCCGCGTCCGCATCGAGCAGCAGACGTCCGAGTGGAAGACCCGCTACGCGATCCGCTCCGGAGTGGAGAGCACGGTCAACGCGTTCGCCCACGGACACGGCATACGGCGCTGCCGCTACCAGCGGTCAGAGAAAGGTCCGCGTTCAGCATGTGTTGACGGCCATCGCCGTCAACATCGAGCGCCTCAGCGGGCTGCCACCGGCTGAGGAAGCCCACACCCCCCGCCGGCCGACTGCCTTCCAGAACAACCTCGACCAGCGCGAGATCCCTCGCCCGAAGTCCTGGCGAACCGTGGGCACTTGACTCCGCTGACACCAAGATCCCCGACAGAGTCAAGCTCAGCTTGCGGATGACGTAGCGGAATGTGCTGGCATGTAGCCCATGCACGCGACAGATTTTCCTGACAAGCCGCTGTCCATCGGCGAGGTCGCCGAGCTGACCTCCCTCACGCCCCGGGCCATCCGCTACTACCACGAGATCGGCCTGGTGCCCGAGCCTGACCGGAACGGCACGAGCAACCGGGCATACCGCATGGGGGAAATCACCCGACTGCTGTGGGTTCAGCGGATGACCGCGGCCGGGCTGAGCCTGGAGGCTGTCCGCGAGGCCGCTAACGCCAGCGATGACCAGCAGATTCAGACACTCCTGACCGAGCTGGACCGCGTCCTGGCGGCCAAGGAGGAGGCGTTGCGGCAGCAGCGGGCGATGACAGCGCGGCTCCGCGAGTTCGGCACCACCACGGGCCTGTTCACCCCCGAGGTGGCTGCCGCCTACAAGGCAGCCGGACTTGAGGTCCCCAGCAAGGACGAGCAGGAGTTCATGCTCCTGCTGGAGGCGACCCTCGGCACCAGCTTCGCGCTCGACATAGTGCGTGCTGAAGCCTTCCTGGAGAGCCGTCCGGGTCTAAAGGCGGAAGACTTGCGGCTGAATACGCTGTTCGAAGAGCTGGCTGACGTCCATGTCGATGACGTCCGCGTTGAGCGGTACGCCCAGGAGATGGCGGCGCACCGCGCGGCGGTGGAGGCCGCAGAGGAAGCAGCCGGAGTGCGCCCGCCGGAGCCGGACTTCAGCGACGCCGACAAGCGGGGGATCACGCTCGGGGCTCAGGCCATGCGCACGGCGACTGTCCAGCCATCACCTGCGCAGACCCGCGCTGTGGAGCGCTACGTGGAGCTGATGATGGCCGACTACTTCGATGAGAAGGGCCATACGGGCGCGGAGTAGGCCTCGCCGAAGTCCAGGTCGCCGCCGCTGCCGTAGGTCACGGAGGAGGAGTAGAGGCCGGCGAACACACCGGTGCGGGAGCCGCTCAGCGCGGTCGGGTCGAGACCGGTGCGCTCGATCGCCTCCCAGCAGGTCTCCAGGAGCAGCCGCTGATGGGTCATCCACCGCCAGCGCCTCGCGCGGGCTGATGCCGAAGAAGTCGGCGTCGAACTCGTCTGCCTCGTACAGGAAGCCGCCCTCGTGGGTGGCCGAGCCGGGCAGGTCGGGGTCGTCGTAGAGGCAGTCGGCGTCCCAGCCGCGGTCGGCGGAAAAGCCGACGATCGCGTCGGTGCCGTCCGCGACCAGCCGCCACAGCGCCTCGGGGCCGTCGATCCCGCCCGGGTAGCGGCAGCCCAGGCCGACGACGGCGATGGGTTCGTGCCTTCGTGCGGATAGTTTCCGCAGCTCCGTACGAGTGCTGCGCAGTTTGGCAGTCGCGGCTTTGAGATAGTCGCGAAGCTGCTGTTCCTCAGCCATTCCGCCCCGTTCTCGCGCAGCAAACTCTGCATCGACCGGACATAATTCCGCGCTCGTCGTCAGCCCTATGCTCAGGTGTGATGCGTGCTCGGCCCGTGAGACCGAGTTCGCGTAGGGCGTCGGCCGGGCGGTTTCGGTAGTGGTCGTGTGTGGCGGCGTTGTTCTTCCAGCCAGCGAGGTGGGCGAAGCTGGAGGAAGGCGTTCGGAGCTCGATCGACGTCCATGATCATCCTCACCTTCTGAACTCGCTTTTCCGCTCCCGCCCGGAAACGCACTGCGGATTTCTCCCGTGAATTAAGGGCCGGGTGCGATGGGAGGCAAATCCGGTCCCTATCTGAAGTCGGGCTCGTTTGCCGTCCGTTGGCCCTGTCGGTGTTCAACCCACCGCGCCACTCGCGAACTGAGGGCGTCGAGAACTCTTTCTTCGCTCTGGAGCATAACCATGCGTCACCCGCCTCATGGACTCAGTTGAACACCACGACCATCCTTTTTCCGCGACGGTCCAGGGGGCGCGTGGTCAAGATGCGCGCGCTCCGTGGGCGCGGTAGTCGCAGGCCATCCACCGATCGGACGATGCCACTTCGGGCCTGATGGACGATGTGGCGGCGGCGCCCGGTCCGTCAGGCTCGTTCCATGATCACGGCGAGCACACGACGGTCCGCGAGACCTCGTCGAAGACAGCGGGCCGCGCGTCATCACGGGACGCCGATCACCTCGTACTGGCATCGAGGCAACCATCCCGTAGACAACCGTTCGACCGGCTTCGCAGTGACTGCCGGTCGAGGTCGCCGATGCCTGGGTCAGCTCACCCAGGCTGTGGTGATCTTCCCACCCAGGAGGCCACTTCCGCATGTTCCGACGTATCGGGAACACCGTCGTCCGACATCCCGTCTGGACGATCTTGGCTTGGCTGATCGCGGCGTTCGCTATATCCGCCACCGCACCGAGCCTTCCCTCGACCAGCGATCAGAGTGACTTCCTGCCAAGGAGTTACGAGTCCATCGAGGCGGCGGATCTCCAGGACAAAGAGTTCCCCAGCACCTTCATCCCGTCCGCGACAGTGCTGTACCAACGCGCCGACGGGGGCAAGCTGACCGCCGCCGACCAGAAGGACGCCGCCCGCATCGCCTCAGAGCTGGGCAAGAGGGGCATCGACGAGGTGGAGCGGGTCGTATCCGGTGAGCCGTCCAAGGACGGCCGGTACACCATGGCCCTGGTCCAGATGGACGATGAGAACGCCGATCAGTCCGCTCAGGCCGAGGCGGCCCAGGTGCTGCGCGAGGACGCCAAGACTCTGGCGAAGGGCACCCGGCTTGACGTCAAGGTCGGCGGGCCCGCCGCGGAGGCCCTCGATCAACAGGAATCGGCCGAGCGTGGCGAGCAGTTGATCGGCATCGGCACCTTCGCGATCATTTTGGTGACCCTGCTGGTCATCTTCCGGGCGCCGATCCTGGCCGTCCTTCCCCTGGTGCTGATCGGCATGGTGGCCGTGGTTGCCAACGGACTGATCGCGTACGCAACGAAACTCTTCGACCTCCAGGCCAACAGCTCGGTCTCGTCCCTCCTGATCGTCGTGCTCTTCGGCGTGGGCACGGACTACTTCCTGTTCCTGATGTTCCGTTACCGAGAACGTCTGCGCGCCGGTGACGAGCCCAAGCAGGCGATGATCAACGCGGTCGACCGGGTCGGGGAGGCCATCGCCTCCGCCGCCGGCGCGGTCATCATCGCCTTCCTGGCGCTGGTGCTGTCCACACTGGGCTTCCTGCGGCAGATGGGTCCGGCTCTCGCCATCGCTGTCGCCGCCACGCTGCTCGCCGGCCTGACCCTGATCCCAGCCGTCGTCTCGCTCATCGGGCCGAAGATCTTCTGGCCCTCCCGATCGTGGAAGCAGGAACCGTCCGGCGCCCGGTTCGCCGCCCTGGGCCGCGGTGTGCAACGCCGCCCGGCCCTGTGGGCCGCCGCGTCCGGCTTCGTCCTGGTCGCGCTGTCGCTGGGCACCCTGAACTACAACGCCACCTTCGACCTCACCTCGGGCTCGATGCCCAAGAGCAAGGAGTCGATGGTCGTCCAGGACGAGATGCAGAAGGCGTACTCGGCCGGCGCGGCCGCCCCCACCGACGTCTACCTGACGAGCACCGACGGCAAACCGCTGGACCGCGCCGCGTTCGACGACTATACGAAGGAACTGCGTTCCGTGGACGGCGTGGCGAGCGCCCGCATGGCCCAGGTGAACAAGGAGGGCACCACCGCGGAATTCACCGTCACCCTCGACCACGCGGCATCGTCGGACGAGGCGATCGACACGGTGGGCAGGGTGCGGGACGTCTCGCACGCCAGCGCCCCGGACGGCACCGAGGCCCTCGTCGGCGGACTGTCCTCGATCTACAAGGACATCGACACCGCGGTCAACCGGGACTACCGGACAGTGTTCCCCGTCGCCGCCGCTCTGATCATGGTCATCCTCGCGCTGCTGCTGCGCAGCGTCGTCGCCCCCTGGTATCTGATGGTGTCGGTGGGCCTCGGCTTCGGCGCCACACTGGGCGCCACCGTGTGGCTCTTCCAGGAGATCCAGGGACGCTCGGGGTTGATGTTCATGCTCCCGGCGATCATGTATCTCTTCGTGGTCGCCATCGGCACCGACTACAACATCCTCATGATCGCCCGGCTCCGCGAGGAGGCCCGGGAGGGCCGTGATCCACGTGCGGCCGCCAGCATGGCGGTGCGGCACGCGGGGCCCACGGTGGCCACGGCCGGGTTCATCCTGGCGGCGACGTTCGCCACCATGATGCTGGCGGGCAACACACTGCTGACACAGATGGGCTTCGCCCTCTCCTTCGGCATCGCGATCACCTCGTTCGTCATGGCGCTGTTCTTCACGCCGAGCCTCACGGCGCTGATCGGCCACGCGGCATGGTGGCCGGGGCACGGGGACCGGGCGCAGGGCGCGGCGGCCCGCTCGGCCGCCGAAGGCGACGGTCACCCGTCCGCCCTCGGGACGGGCCGACAGGAGGCCTACGACCTGTCAGAGCGCCGCAGGTAGGGAAAGACGACGTGCGACCGGCCACTCCGCGGGAGGTGGCGGTCCCGTTCCCCGCGAGGAGGGGCCCACCCCGATGACCAAGACTACGCAACACCCCTGGCCGCGAAGGTACCGCGTTCGCAGTATCTGGACGCCTGCGCTGGCAGGGCGACACGCCCCGGTGCCTGCCGCGATCGTGGGACCGCCCCAGCCGTGGGGCCACACGGTAATAGAAAGGACGTTGATGAGCAGCGGAACCTTCCGCGAGACACTCGCGGCGGCCGTCGCGTTCCCGAGAGCCTGCCGAACTCCGGCCCGCCGACGCTCCGGCAGGGCCCTCGAGGCGTTGCCCGCTACAGGTCGTCCTCCGTCTCCGCGCCGGGCATCAGGGGGTCGTTCGCTGCTCGTTGAGGATCTGTTCCAGGCGTCTTCGGATGTGGGGGTTCGCGGTCCGGTCGAGTTCGTGCTTCAGGGCGGTGAGGAGCTGGTTGGCGGTGGACGGGGCCCGTTCGTCGAGCAGGCGGACGGCATGGACGGCGCCTTCGATGCAGCCCGTGGCGTGGTCGGCCTTCATGATCCTCCTGCGTACCCTGTCGACGACTTCGCGCTGGCTGCTGTACTGCGCGATGTAGCGGGCGGCGAGGTACTGGCCGAAGGGGTCCCTCACCAGGGTCCAGCGGGGCTCGGTGCCGGAGGCAGTGGTCGGTGCCGGACGGACGGGGAAGTCCGACTCGGAGAACAGAGCCAGCAGTTCGTCGGTGAGCCAGAAGCCGTACCTGTCGGGGACGGTGTGGCGCAGCGCCCGGCCCAGAGCTGCGGTGAAGTCATGACCGGTCATGTCGGGACCGCCGCCGGGCCGGATGACGAACTGGTAGGCCAGGCGGCACACGATCTGGCCGAGCTCCTCCGGCCCGATGGCGGAGCGGGAAATACCCCGGTACAGCTCACGGCCGCCGAACAGCAGGGTGTAGGTGCTGTCGTACAGGTCGACCAGCCGGTGCGGGAGATGGCCTTGGCGCTCGTAGACGGCGGCCATCTGGGTCAGGAGTAGCGGGTTGGTGACCAGGGACATCATCTCGGGGGAGGAGATGACTTCGGTGAGCAGCCGTTCGGCGTCGGGCGGGGGCATGTGGGTGGCGCGCGCCCACCGGGAGAGCTAGGTGCGGATGTCGCCCGTCGCGAACGCGTCGATCGTGTGCGGGGCGAATCCGTGCGCCGAGGCTGCCACGTTGTTGGGTAGGTGGCTGATGGCGTCGCGGCGTGCTGCAGTTCGGTTCCGGGCTGTGCTCAGGCAGCGTGGCGAGGCCGGCGACGCCGGTGATCTGCTCCCACATTGCAAAGCGGATGCTCATCTCGGCTCGGTGGGCTGCAGCGGTCATCAGGTGTCGGCGGGGCCGGAGGTGGGGCGAGATACCGCTGAACGCGGACGGGAACCGCTGGGCCCCGCCCGCGGAGCGGAAGCCCTTCATCGCCCGTTCACGCTGTCTGGTGGGCTGGTGGCTGTTCTCGGCTCGGTTGTTGAGGTACTTCGACTGACGGTGCTCGACGGAGGGCATGACCTCGCGGTGGGCGGCGCCGTAGGAGCGGAGATTGTCGGGGACGATCACCAGCGGCACCGCGTGCGTCTTCCTCATCAGGAGGCGGAAGAACCGCCTGGCCGCACCCTTGTCGCGTCGGTTCTGGACCAGGATGTCCAGGACGTTGCCGTCCTGGTCGACGGCCCGCCACAGGTGCTTCTGTTCTCCATTGATCTTGATGAAGACCTCGTCCAGGTGCCATTTGTCACCCGGCCGGGGCTGCCGTCGGCGCAGCGCGCCCGAGTACCGCTGCCCGAACTTGGCACACCGGCGGCGCACCGTCTCGTACGAGACGACGATCCCGCGCTTGAGCATCAGCTCCTCGACCTCGCGGAACGACAGCGGGAAGCGGAAGTACAGCCACACGCAGTGGGAGATGACCTCGACCGGGTACCGGTGCCCCTTGTACGACGGCGACACGGTCCCCACGGCCAGCCCCCTCCAGCACGATCAACCAGAAGATCATCCCACCCGGCTGACCAACGTGACATCGCCGCGCCGGCAGCTCACCCCCGACAGCAGCACCCCCCCGGCGCCTTCCCCACACCCCGGTTGAGAATCTGCGGGGTAGCGACAACGACATTGCAGGACGACAACCGAGCCGTATCCTCCGGCTCCTCGACCTCGGCAGCACGGCCGTCAGCTCCTTGACTGCAGGGTGCTCTGCCCCTGCTGCTGGAAGGGCCGGTGCGAGCAGGGCGGCCGCGCGCCGGCCCAGGGCGTGGGCACCGTCCAACGCCGGGTCCAGAGCGATAACGTCCTGCTGAAATGCCTCCAGCCATTCGGGTGTGGTGCAGATGCTGACCAGCAGGGGGATGAACTCTTCCCAGGCATCCGCGGATGGCGGCGGCTGATGAAGTCGGTGCAGTCCAGGTAATAGCGCGTGCGCGGACTGCGCGCACGGACTGCGAGGATGTGCTGCAGTGCGGGATCACGCAGGCCGGCCCGCAACGCCAAACGCAGTGGCAGCGCCGATTCCTCCCGCTCCGCCGCCCACAGCAGGAATCAGCAGGGTCTGTGAAACGACAGATGCGCCGAGTGGGCTGCCACTCGGCGCATCAGATCATCGTGCCTCAAGGAGGGCGCCGCGGTGGTTACCGGCATGTGAGCATCAATGTGGAGACCAGGGTGACAACGGCCAGCAGCGGCCCAGCGGGAAGGACTGCTGCCGTGAACCCATGACGGGCTGCCTCCCAGGCGTTGTCGCCCGCCTTGTGACTGATCCAGGCGACCACGAGACCGGTGATGAGGCCGAGCAGCAGCACGAGCACGATCCAGGGCAGTACGCCCAGAATACGGTCCGCGGCAGAGACGGAGTGGCACGAGGTGGTCGCGGCTGCGAGCAGGTTGAGCATCGCTGTCCTTCCAGAACATATAGGGGGCACGTCGCCGGGTGGCGACGTGCCCCCTACCTCGCCATTTCTTGTTCCGTCCGGCTCCGTTGAACAACTGCGTCGTTAAGGATGCGCAGGTCACGCGCCTTGCCTGTTCTGTCCGACCGGATCCGGCCGGACAGCCGGGAACGGTGCGGTAGAAAGAGACAGGGCCAAGAGAAGGAGTGTTGGCAGTGTCGGAACACGGAACGGATTTCGCTGCCGCATTGAAGTCGTTGCACGTACTGGCCGGCCGGCCCACCTACACACAAGTGCACCGAGCTACCAAGGTGGCGACGTCCACACTCTCGGACTGGATGACCCGCAAGGCCGTCCCCGACAAGCCCGAACTCCTCGTCTCGGTCGTCCGCTTCCTGCGTATGCGGGTGGTAACCCAGAAACTGGACGCCCGCTTCACTCCCGAACAGGCCGCCCGCTTCGCCCAGCTGACAGAAGCTCACCTCGAACAGCAACGAGCCGCTGCAGCCCTGCCGGGCGCTGGAACCCTGGAGCGCCTACGCCGTCTGACCGTGCAAGCAGTCGACGACCTCAGGCTGGTCGTGGAGCCGAACGAGCGTTTCCGTCGCGGCGTTCGCCTGGAGGACCTGTATGTGCGCCGGGACATTGAGCACCTGGTGCTGGAAGCCGTGCCAGACCGGTGCGCGCAGCTGATCGCAGGCCAGCCGGGGTCGGGTAAATCCAGTGTGCTGTGGAATCTGCAGCGCACCCTGGCCCAACAGCCGCAATTCGAAGCCCTGTTCGTGAAAGCCACGTACTTGCTGGACGGTCTGCGGCCGGGCACTGCGGACCTGCCCACCGCCGTGACCGTTCCACAGATCGAGGAGGCCACGCGCTACTGCGCGGCGAACGGCCGAACGCCCGTGCTGTTGGTCGACACGCTCGACCTGTTGGTGCACAGCGAGCCAGGACGCCATGCGGTAGCGAACCTGCTGAAAGCGATGCAGCGCGCCCAGGTAGCCGTGGTCATGTCCTGCAGGCCAGGCGAGGCCGCGCAACTGCCCTTCGACGACGACGCCGACGATTTGGCCGACTTGGAGCTGCCGCTGCCGCCCTCCGGCCCGTGCACCGGACCCGACGGATACCTCAGGGCCCAGCTGAAGTTGGATTGGTACAGCCCTCAGGAACGCAAAGAAGCCATCGCACGTCACAGTCAGGCCTTCTGCCCTGACCGCCTCTACGGCAACGGGGCCACGGCTCGTCTGGAGGAAGACATCGCAGAAGCCGTCTACCGAGGACTGCCCCTGGCAGAGGTCTGCAACAACCCGCTCTACCTGCGTCTGCTGTTCGACATCTACGCCCCCGATCCGCCTGTGAAGAACCTCGATGTCACCTCGCTGTTCACCGCGCTACGCCGCCGACGCCTAATTCGCGACGTGCGAGCCGGACAGGGACAGACGTCCCAACGCCCGCAGGCCGCACGCAACCTGGAAGCGACAGCGCGGGCCCTGGCCCGCTACATGCTTGCCGCCAACACCCTGGAAGTGGACCTCGAGGACGAAGGGCACCACCTTGAAGCGCTACTGCCAGATTTGAGCTGGGAAGAGATCTGCGCCGACGTGGACGAGCTCAGACGCCGCGGCCTGGTGGCAGCGATTCCCCACACATCCTCCATCCGTTTCTTCCACCAGACCTTCTTCGAGTACATGGTCGCCGACTACCTGTGGGCAAGCCGCCGCAGCCAGGAACTGGTCGACCGTCTCGTGCAGCACCCGGACGATCTCGTGCTGGCCGCAGTCGCGGGGCAGCTCGTGCCACGGCTGGCTCCTGGAGCAGCCGACGCCCTGCTGGCCCCGCTGCTGCACCATGACCGGCTGGCTGCGACCGGTATCGAGTTCTACGCGATGCTGCGCGCGCCCGGCAAGGTGAGCACCACAGCCCGCACCGTCCTGCACTCCCTCCCCTCGGAGACCCTCAAGCGATTTCTGAAAGTGCTCCCTGCCCACCGCCACCGACGCGCAGAACGCTGGCGCGGCGACCTGGAAACGGTATGGAAGATCACCGGTGCAGACGGCTACCGGGGAGCCAAGCCAGTGCGGCTGCAGATGTTCGAGACCCTCCGACGCCTCCTGCCCCAACACCCCGACACCACCATCGACTTCCTCGACACAGCCGAGCGCCTGAAGTGGCTGATCGACCTGCCCGACGACGAACTGGCAGCGCACAAGGACACCGTCCTCGATCTACTGCGCGCAGCCTTCGTCTACGACACGGACAAGGCCCTGGAATGGCTGGCCGACGTCTGCCGGAAGATGATCGCCGCAGGGAAGTACGAAGTCGCCGCCGATGCCGTCCGGGCGGCCGCGCACGAGGCCCGCCGCGCCCGGGACCCGCACACACGTGCGCAACAGTGGGGTGCCGCCCTCGACCGCTTCCAAAAACTTCTGGAACACCGGGAACCGGGCAGCAAAAAGAGCCTCTACCTTGAACCAGTGGAACAGGCCGTCGGTACTCTCTGGGCCGCCCACCACACCCGACTGCCTCACGACGACCTTCTCGCCGCCGTATTCAGCGTGCTCGCGACGGACCTCACCCACTCCCTGCAGCGGGCACGCCTCCACGGAACGTCCATCGCCTCCCAGCAGCTCAACGACCGAGCCGCTCAGAGGGTGATCAGTAAACTGATCGACCTGCCGACAGCCGCCGCCCAGACGGCCGCCAAGGACCACGTCCTGGTCCCCGCCCTGCGCAACTGCGGAACCAGCCCCTTCGAGCAGCACCTACGCGCCGCATGCCGCAACGCCCTGAGCCAGCTGCCCGCACCGGCATACGAGGAGGGACGCCAGCGACGCACACCCGCCTCCTGGTTCGCAGACGCCCTTGCCGCCGCACAACCTCCCCTCGAGATCCTTCGCCAGCTGCTGCCCGAGAATGCGTCCCCACGGGTCTGGCTCGACCGCAACGGCCTAGCCCGACTCGTGGTCCCAGCTGTCGCGGCCGGCCACGAAACCGCCCAGCACGCCCTCGAACAATGGTCCTCCGATGCGGAAACCCGCGCCGAACCAGCGACAGCCGCGGCACAGGGCTCCATCAGGAAGCCCTTCACCGACATGGTCGGCGACCACCCGCAACTCCTGCGCTACCTGGTCGCCGAAGCAGCGCTCCTGAGCAAGACGTCTTTGCTGACCACGGCCATCGAAATCATCGGGAGGAGCGACCGTCAGCCCTCCACGGCCGACACGCGGCGCCTGAAAAGGCTCACAGACGCACTCTGTGAAAGCACAGACAAGGGCCGCAGGCGAGAAGGCTATCGTCTGCGGCGCGCACTGATCGATCATGCAAACTGGGCGCCCCCATCCCCTGCCGAACTACTGGGCATCCTGACCGCAACCCACCCCGGGCAGCCCCTGCACACAGCCGTTGTGGAGACGGCGATCTCAGCAGCACGATCCGGGCACTGGACGTACCCGAAGACCCGCCCACTCCTTGAACACCTCACCCACCTCTCCTCTCCACACCTACAAAACGGTGGCCGAAACAAGAGCGTCCACCTCATCCACCATGCTGTAGCCAGCATCTGGGGACGCCTCGGACCAATCGACACACCAGAGGAACAAGACCTGGCTCTGCAGACCACACTCGCCCTCGTCCTGCCAGAAGACGGCTCCATGCAGACCTACAACAGCGACGACGTACGAGAACTGGGACGACTCCTCCAACGCATGACCGCAGCCGCACCTACCAAGGCAGCGCAGGGCCTGCAGACCATGTCGACGCGCCTTCGCTCCTACACAGCGCAGAACGACAGCCGCACGAACGATCTCGCTGCGCGTCTCGTCACGCTCCTGGTAGAGCTGCTGGACAAACTCGGCCCCAGCGCGCGCCGACAACTCGTGACGGGTCTGGCCGGCGGCGAGGTGGCCCTGGCCCGCAAGACTGTGGAGATCTTCGCGCAAGCTCACGAGGTCTCCCTGACCACTCCTCCCACTTGGTTCCGCGATCTCGCACATTGCAAGGACCTACCCACCACTGTCCGGCACACGATCACTGCACGTCTGCGTATTCATGCCCGCATGCAATGCGGAGAGCTCTGGCCTGAGCTACAAGAGGACCCCACGCCCACCCCGGCAGCAGCCTGAGTCCACACTCCGCAAGCCCGCCGCATCTTCAGGCAACTGTGCAGCCCAGCCATCCGCTGAGGGTCTGTACGGTGAGCGGGTCTGTTCCGTAGTCGGTGGTGACGGAGGGTGTGGTCGGCCCAGGAGGATGCGGTGGCGGAGGAGGGGGAAGCTCGCGCGGCCGTACATCTGGCGCTTGATCAGCTTGGTTTTGTTGTTGACGCCTTCGGTGCCGCCGTTGTGGTGCGGCAGGGTGAGGGCGGCGTCGACTGCGGCGCGGTCCTTCTCGAGGCCCCGGGTGAAGGCATGCAGGTGGGGCAGGTCCTCGGCCTGGATCGAGGTGATCCAGGTGCTCAACAGGGCGGCGTTACCGTCGGCGGGATCCAGCAGTACGGCGAAGCGGTGGATGAGGTCGGCCAGAGCGGTCATCTCGTGGCAGGCGGTGCGGGCGGCCTCGATGCGTTCCCGCTGGTGGTCCTTGAGGCGGTCGGGGCGGGTAAGCAGATAGCGGGCGAGGCGCCGGGGCGAGAGTGCGGGCCGGTCGGCCTCGACGCGGCCCTGGTTGATGTAGCGGACGAGCAGGTTCGAGCTGCCGGTTTAGCCCCGTTCCCTGATCTCCTGGAGGAGATGGGTGACGGGGACGGCCGGGTTCTCCAGCTGGCGCCGGCGCAGGTGATCACGGTAAGGATCCACGAGGGTGGGCCGGTACTTTGGGGCGCGGATGAGGCGCTCGGGCTCGGCGACGCGGTCGTAGCGCTTGACGGTGTTGAGAGCCAGGTTCAGGCGGCGCGCGCACTCCAGAAGTCCGAATCCGCGCTCGCGCAGGGCGTGGACCTGCTGCCAACGCTCGCGGGTGGTGGCGGCCTGTCTCCCCTCGGCCGGGGGGGGCGGGCCCGTTTTCGCCCAGCAGGTGCTGTGGGCGGCGACTTCTTTACGGACGGCCTCGGCGAGGTTGTGCCACAGGTGCCAGCGGTCGCTGATCTGAACCGCGTCGGGCAGGGCTCGGCGGACCGCCTCGGCGTAGGTGGCCGATCCGTCCACACAGCCTCAATACCCGGATGTCCGCGCAGCCAGGCTTCCAAAGTGGCGGCTTCGCGGCCGGGCAGTACCTCGATTCGCTCACCGGTCTCGGCGTTGATGATGATCGTGGCGTAGCTGTGGCGGCGCCGCAGGGCGAAGTCGTCGACCCCGATCACCCGCGGGATCCGCACTTCCGGCAAGGGCACCCGCCGCAGCAGCCGCAGGGCGGAGGCGTACGACACGGGCACGGCCAGAGATCGGGCGAGTCGGGCGGACGCCCGGCCGCATAACTCCCTGACCAGCTCGGAGAGCTGGCCGGTCAGACGTGTGGTGCGGCGCTGATGGCGCTCCAGGAGCCCAGGGACCTGCTCTCGGAAGGACTGCCGCCTGCAGCCCAGGACCGGACAGACCAGCCGTCGTATCCTCACCCGGACCACGACCTGCCGGCCGTCGACCGGCACATCCCGCACCGTCCGGCGGTGATACCCGTGGACCCTCCCCGTCACCACGCCGCACACCGGACAGGGAACGGGAACATCCCGGGTCCGAGCCGAAACCCGGACTATCTCGCCACCGTCCGCCACATCCTCGATGACCAACGCCGACAACCCCGAAAAGACCGTTCGCACAAGCGTGTTCGCATCATCTTCCTGACGCGGTCGGCAAGACGGATACCGCGGTCCAGGGCGTTCGCCAGATCCGCCCGAAGCGAGGCCCGGCTGACGACCGGACCAGCGTCGTGGTCGCACGGTTCGGCGCCGGCCGCGAGGCACGGGCTATGGGGTGCTGCCGGTGCTGGTGATCTTCGGGCTGGGGGCTGGGCTCCCTGATGAGGGTTCAGCGGCTTTGATACCGCTGGTGAGGAAGGCGCCGATGGCGACGACGGCGGCCGCCGCGGTGATTGCGGCCAGCAGTCGCTCGCCTCTGGTCGCCGCGCTTCCGGTACCTGCGGTCGGCGTAATCCACTGGTAGACGCAGCAGCCGACGGCGAGCGCCATCGCCGCCACGAGGACGGTGCCGAGGTCAAGTGTCACGTTCATGGAGAAGTTCCCCCTTGGGTACGGGCATGTGCCTCTCGCATGCGGGCTGGAGCATGAGCGGTTCTTCAGCCCTTGCGTCGCGGGGTTGCAGCTCGGGCAGGACCGCATGAGTGGCGGGTTAGCCGCGCAACTCGCCCGCGCATGAGCGGGTCACATGGGAGCGATGTGGAACCTGGGCCTTACAGCAGCAAGATCGGGCCGGGTCAGGGCACCGGACGGACGGGGAGCAACTGCGCGGCGCGGCGGCGCTGTTCGGCACCGAGTCGCCTGGCCTTGCGCCGCACGCGTTCACCGAAGGCCTCCGGCTCGGCGGCGCCGGCGAACGCGGCGGCCTCCGTCCAGGTGCTGCCCTCGCCTTCGGCGTACGCGAACACCATCTGCCGTTCGTCCGGGGCGAGGGCGCGCAGGACGGTGTTGAGCCGTTCATCCTCGAACTCTCCGCCCGCCGCACGGGCGAGGAGGGCCATGTCGGCAGCCACCAGGTCGTGCAGCGAGAGCTCGTCCCCGAGGTCAGCGACCAAGCCATCGCCGCCTTGCCGATCACCCGCCACCGCTTCCACGGAGACTGGAACTACACCTTTCACCCCGCAGATCACCAACCGGCCCCAATCCTTCCCCCGCAACGCGGATGGCCAGCCGAGAGCTCTCACCCCCTCAGCCTCGATGACCTGCAGCACCCCGAGCTGACCGGCATGTCCCGCAAGCACCTCAGCGACCTGACCCACTCTTTGATCCCCAGGCTGGAAGAGCGCCGTGAGCAGGTCCGCCATGCAGCTCGCGGAGGACCACGCCGTGTCGCCCCGGGCACCGGCCGCAAACCCACACTCATTCCCGCCGACCAGATCCTGGTCACCATCCTCTACCTGCGGAAACACTCTCTTCAGGAGCTTCTCGGCCAGTTGTTCAACACCACCGCCATGACCATCAGCCGTGCAGTGAAAGATGTCCGCCCGCCACTGGAAGCCAACGGTGTCTGTCTCCCCGCCTCAACAGCCCGTTTCCACACGCCTGAAGACATCGCCAGATTCCTCGAGCCAGATAAGACCAAGATCAAACCGACGTGTTGATTACCGGCAGGCCCTTAGCCGGGCAACCCAGCTGAGGGGAGAGACGCCACAGGGAGGTGGTGGGGAGACTGGTCTGCGGATCGCGGCGGAGTCCGGGTCAGGCGGGCGGAAGACCGGGGCGCCGCTGCTCGGCGCGGCGGTGCTGTTCGGCGGCGAGTCGTTTGACCTTGCGCCGTACGCGCTCGCCGAAGGCCTCCGGCTCGGCGGCGCCGGCGAACGAGGCGGCCTCCGTCCAGGTGGTGCCCTCACCTTCGGCGTAGGCCAAGACGACCGCATGCTCGGCTGGGTCGAGCCCGCGCAGGACAGAGTGGAGCCGGTCGTCAGCGAAGACCCCACCCGTCGTGTGGGTCAGGTAAACGGCATCCGTGGCCACCAGGGCGTGCAGTGACAGCCCGCCGCCAAGGTCGGCGTCCAGGGACAGCACCCGGCCGTGCCGGGTGCGGCGCCGCCACACCGGTACCAGCTGCCGGTGCAGGGCGCGGGCTTCCGCCTTCAGCGCGCCCAGCGCAGTAGTCGGTAGACGCCCAGTCTGCCACAGTGGTTCACACCATGCGCCGACCAGAGCCGTGGAGACGGCCTCCCGCCACCGCTTGCTGCGAGGAACCATCAGCACCTCAGCGGCGATCCGGTCGATAGCGACATCTCGCGGGGCGCGGATGGGGTAGAGGCCCAGCGTTTGGGGCCACGAGCCGCACACAGCCCCGCGGAGCACCAGAGCCCGTTCAAGGTCCCGTGGACCAGCGGGCCTCTCGGCGGGCTTCACCCGTTCAAGGTGCGTCCGGTACGCCAGGCTGGTGCGGGCCTTGCGGCGACGCATGAATTCTTCTGTGGTTCTCCAGCGGATGCCGGTGGCGGTGTAAACGACATAATCCTGCAACTCTCCGGCCTTGCGTCCAGGGATGAGGGGATGCCAGTGATCGGTCAACGCGGGTTCCGGGAACGTGCGGCGGGTGGGCCTCGGCATTGTGCTGTACTCCTTCCTTGCCCGGTGTCTCCACTACTCCGTCTCAGGCAGGCGCTCCACCCGCCTCTGTGCAGTACGCCGGGTCTGTTCTGCTGCGAGCCGTTTAACCTTGTGCCGTACGCGTTCGCCGAAGGCGGCCGGGTCCGTGGCGCCGGATGCGGCCGCGGCCTCGGCCCAGGTGATGCCCGCACTTTCGGCGTATGCGAACATCACCCGCCGCTCGTCCTCGTTGAGACCGCGCAGCACGACGTTGAGCCGATCATCTTCGAACACGCCGGACGTCGTGTGGGTCAGCAGGTCGACGTCGGCGGCGACCAGGTCGTACAGCGACAGCCCGTCGCCGAGGTCGGCATCGAGTGACAGCACACGGCCGTGCCGGGTGCGCCGCCGCCAGATCGGAACCAGCTGCCGGTGCAAGGTACGGGCCTCTGCCCTCAGTTCCCCGAAGGCGGTGGGCGGCAGGTGCCCGTTCGCCATCAGCGGGTCGCACCAGCGGCCGAGTAGGGCGGTGGAGACAGCCTCCCTCCAGCGGGTGCTCTGTGGGAGCACCAGTTCCCGAGCCGCCAAAGTCAGGAGGGTGCCGCCCTGGGCGGGTACGACGATGCTCCTTCGGCATAGCATCGCCCAGAGCAGCGTGGAGGTGTGATGTACCGGACCGGTGACGAGCCTGCGGGAGGCCACACGGAGCCCGCCGTCCTCTCGCGCCCAGATGAGCGGTGCGTCGAGGTCATTGAGACGTACAGGGGCATCGTGTAGCGGGACGGCTACGGGTACTGCAGGCTCGCTATTGGGCTTCATCGCCACCCAGAACGTCGTCCCTGGCGAGTGTGCCGACGGGCGGTAGGCGGTCATGACATGCCCTCCCGCCGCTGCGCGAGGCGGCGTTGTTGTTCCGCGGCCTGTCGCTTGGCTTTGCGGCGGACGCGCTCGCCGAAGGCTTCGGGGTCGACAGCGCCGACGGCGGCCGCGGCTTCGGTCCAGGTGGTGCCCTCGCCCTCGGCGTAGGCGAACACCACCTGCCGCTCGATTGGGTCGAGGACGCGTAGAACGGCGTTGAGCCTGTCGTCTTCGTACGTCCCCCTCGTGGTGTGAGTGAGGAGGTCGACATCGGCGGCGACCGAGTCGTACAGCGACAGCCCGTCGCCGAGGTCGGCACCGAGTGACAGCACACGGCCGTGCCGGGTGCGCCGTCGCCAGATCGGAACCAGCTGCCGGTGCAGTCTCTGGGCTTCGGCCTTCAGCGCGCCGAGAGCTGTGGAGGGAAGGTAGCCGGCGTGCGCCAGGGGTTCACACCACTCCCCGACGAGCGCCGTCGTAACCGCCTCCCGCCACCGTTCGCTGCGCGGAAGAGTCAGGACCTCAGCAGCGATGTCATCCACATCGCCAGGAGATCTATCAAGGTTGATCACTGTGTTGCCGGTCAAGTGTTGGATCACTCCAGTTGCCCTGCCTCGCAGCCGCAACGTGCGTACAAGATCCGGCTCCGGACCAGCAGTTGAGAGAGGACCAGGCCCAGGACCTTGATCTCGGTGAGCCAAACGGACGCCGCCGTCGGCAGGAGTGGCTACGACGACTGCCATACCGAGCGGCGCTGCAGGGAGGGAGATGGGCACGAAGGTTCGGTAAGACGGCTGAGCTGGTATGGCCAGACGAGTGTTCACATCTGCTCCGTTCCTCACGCAGTGTCTTCCTCTCTCGGTCCCAAGAGGCGGGCGTACCGGCAATGAATCTTGAGCGGCTGCCTGTGACCCTGCTCACTCCGTTTCTCCCGAAGTTCGTCAGCGTTTGATGCGTCCGCGGACGGCAAGCACCACAAGGGCCAGGAGAACGGGTTCGAGAAGGCGCGAGGTCATCTCGATGTAGGTGCCGGCGGTGATGAAATCTTTGGTTTCGTGAGCGAGAGTGAGCAACGTTTGTCGACGGTTTTGGGCAGCACTTACTGATCAAGCGCCTCGGAAATGTCGATGAGAACTGACAACGCTCGGGCCTGACCGTTCCGCGACGCTGTGGGCGTTGGGTTCTGTTCAGCTGTGGGGGGTGGCTGATCGCACGACGGTCAGGCCGCAACGGTATGGCTCGTCGAGCTCGCCGTCGGGGAAGCTGCGAGCCAGCGCGGTGCGGTTCATGTCGAGGAGTTCAGCCCGCTCGATGGGGTCCATGACCGCGAAGTGCGAGTGCGTGCCGAGGTTGCTGATGTGCTCGTCGACGGTGATCCGGCGCGACCACGGGATCTCGCGGGTAGCGACGTGGACCGGGAACGGGGCGAACAGCTCAGCCACGGTTGCCGGGTAGTTGCGGGTGAAGGGCGCGAGTCGGGCATCCTCCGCCGCGACCCACGGGACGCGGACGTCGGCTTGGTTCCACCACAGGGCCAGCACGCCGTGCGGGCGTAACACGCGTAGTGCTTCGGGGACGGACTGGACCGGGTCGGTCCAGTGCCAGGCCTGGGCGTAGGTGATCACGTCGAAACTGTGGGCGGTAAAGGGCAGACGGTTCCCTTCGCCCCGGACCAGCGGGATCTCCGGCTCGGCCGCGCGCAGCTTGGCGGCCATACCGGCGCCCGGCTCCAGGGCTACGACGCGGGCGCCGCGTTCGCGCATCAGCCGGGTGGCGATGCCGGTGCCAGCTCCGCAGTCCAGCACGTCGGCGCCGGCCAGCGGTCGGCCGGCGAGTTCCTCAACGGCGTCGAAGAGGGCCGGCGGATAGTCCGGGCGGGCGGCAGCGTACTGCGTGGCAACGGTGTCGAAGGACAGGGCGCGGGCTTGGTTCGCGTGAGAGGCCATGCCCGTGATCTTTCCGGGTGCTGGGAGAAGTTGTCAGCACTGCACGGCGAGATCCGCGTTCAGCGCAAACAACTGACCGGGGCCTGACGAGAGGCTGTCACATCGGAGCTCGGGCCCACGATGAACATGATGCTGATTGAGGTCAGCCCGTGGCGGTGTCCTTGGCCTGGGCTGCCCTGGTGCTGGCGAGTCGGTAGGACTCGGTGCCGGTCTCGATGATGTTCCCGCCGAAGGTGAGGCGGTCGACGAATGGCCGCGTAGAGCCGCGGATCGGTGAACGTCCTGGTCCACCCGCCGAACGACTCGTTGGAGGCGATGGCGACGCTGTTCTTCTCCTCGCTGTCGGCGTACACACGATCGTCCCCGGTCGCGTACGAGTGAAAAGGGACGCTTGATGGTGCGGTGAATCGTGGTGCCCGGCACTGTGCTGCTTGTCCGGTGAAGGGTGGCGGAGGGCGGTGGCGCGGTGGTTTTGGATCCGCAGCGCTGGCTGGAACTGCGGCGGTTCCGTGCTCTGGTCGAGTCAGGAGCGGTCAGTCTGACGGAGGTGGCCAAGGAGACTGGGCTGGACCGCAAGACGGTCCGCAAGTATCTGTCGAGCACGGCGGCGTCGGTACCGCCGAGGCGGACGTCGAACGGGTCGGCCCCGGAAGAAGGTGGTCGACGAGGTTGCGCCGTTGATCGACGCGATGCTGCGGGCAGAGATCCTCATCAAGGGCGCCGTGGTGCACGAGCGTCTGGTGAAGGAGTACGGCTCGACGATCAACTATCAGCGGGTCAAGCTGTATCTGCAGGAGGCACGGCCGCGGATCGCGGGTGAACTGGGCATCGATCCGCTGGAGTTGGCGGGTATGCACCGCTGCTTCGAGGTAGTTCCCGGGGCTCAGGCTCAGGCTCAGGTCGACTGGGGCGATGAAGGCAAGATCCTCGCCCACCTGGGAATCCCGAAGGTCTACTCGTTCCATATGGTGCTGTCGTACTCGCGCGACCCGTTCTGCTGCTTCACCACGAGCCAGGATTTGCAGACCTTCTTCGACTGCCACCGGCGGGCATTTGCGCACTTCGGCGGGGTGCCGATGTCGATCGTCTACGACCGGACCAAGACCGTCGTGCGCTGGCACGCCGCCCCGGGCGAGGCGGTGCCGCTGCATCCGGAAGCGGTCGGCTTCGCCGGCCACTACGACTTCGACATCGACGTGCTGGCCGCCTACCGGCCCACCGGCAAAGGCCGGGTCGAACGCCAGGTGTTGATCGAGCGTGATCACGTGCTGGCCGGGCGAGCGTTCTCCTCGCTCGAGGAACTGGATGCCGCCTTCATGGCGTGGGTGCCGCAGCGACGCGCCCGCACCCACGCCACCCACCACGAGGTCATCGGACACCGGGCCGCCCGGGATCACGCCGCCCTCAAGCCGTTGCCACTCTCGCCCTATCTGGTGGCCGAGCGGCATCTGCGGCCGGTCGGCAAGGACTGCCTGGTCGCGTTCGGCGGAAACCTCTACTCGGTGCCCGCCCGCAAGGTCCGCCCGCGTCAACTGGTGGAGATCAGAGCGACGAAGTCCCAGGTCATGCTGCACACGACCGCCCCTGATGCCAGTGGCGAGACCCTGCTGTCCAGCCATCCGCGGGCGGTCGGCCGCGGCGTGGTTGTCAAGAAGGACGAGCACTGGGACGGCCTGCCGACCGGCAAGAACCGCCGCACCACGACGAGCGACGGGCCGCCACCACCGCGGAGCGAGTCCTCCGCGTCCGGTCGCATCGGGCCGTTGCAGGCCCTGTTGAACCGGTCCGCCACAACCCAGATCGAGGTCGGGAGGCGTCCGCTGTCGGTCTATGACGAACTGACCGGCACCCGGCCCTTCACCACCAACTCCCCGACGAAGGAGTCGTCTTGAGCGAGCTGGCCGGCAACCGCATCCGCACCACGGCCGGCAAGCTCGGCCTGCCCCACCTGGCAGAGACCATCAACGAGTACACCCGCCGGGCCGACGAGGCGAAGATGGGCTACCTCGACTTCCTCGACCTGGTCCTGTCCGAGGAACTCGCCGTCCGCGACGACCGCCGCTTCCGCCGGGGCCTGCGACTGTCCAAGCTGCCGCACCACAAGACGCTGGACGAGTACGACTTCTCCTTCCAGCCCGAGCTCGACCCGCGCAAAGTCAAAGACCTCGCCAGCCTCTCCTTCGTCGACGGCAAGGCGAACGCCGCCCTGCCGGGGCCGCCCGGGGTGGGCAAGACGCATATCGCCGTTGCCCTCGCGGTCGCGGCCTGCCGGGCCGGCTACTCGATCTACTTCACCAGCCTCGACGACATGGTCCGCAACCTCAAAGCCGCCGAAGCGGCAGGCCGGCTGGTCAACAAACTCGGCACCTACCTGCGGCCGAGCGTCCTCGTGGTCGACTAGGTGGGCTACCAGCCCCTCGAACGCGCCGAGGCGAACCTGGTCTTCAGGGTGATCTCCAAGCGCTACGAGAAGGGCTCGATCATCCTGACCTCGAACAAGACCTTCAGCGAATGGGGCCAGGTCTTCGGCGACGAAGTCCTCGCCACCGCCATCCTCGACCGGCTCCTCCACCACTGCGAAGTGATCGCGATCAACGGCCCGAGCTACCGGCTCAAGAACCGCCTCCAGGCCATCGAGCGAGAGACCGACGTGGCCTAACAACTGGGGACGTTCACACGTACCGGCCCGGCCCGAAGGGACAGTACGCCGACAGTGTGGCTCGAGGATGTCGGCGGTCTCGGCTGCGTGTGCCGGAGCCTGGACGGGCTGTACGAGCGCCGGGGCAGGTTCCCCGTGCCACCGGGACAGCCGCATGGTCGGCTACGTGCTGCCGGGACCGGCAGCCGGGCCGTCCCGTTCCTCGGGCGTCTTCCGGTGTTGTGTCTTGTGGCTGCTGCGCCGCGGGCGGGGCACTGCTTGGGTTGGCTTGTATGCGGCCGGGGTGTCTGCGGAGGCCGTTGGCCCGCGCGTGTTCGTGTCTGGGTGCGAGGGGTGCGAGGGGTGCGAGGGGTGCGAGGGGTGCGGGGCCGGGCGGTGCGAGGGCGGCCGTCGTCGGTGGTGGGGGCTGGGGAGGTCGTTGGCGTTGTGTGTGGGGGGCCCTATGACTTTGGTCGAGGGGTAGTTGGGGTTGGTGGTTGGTAGAAGGGGCCGTCGCGGAGCATCGCGAAGAGTACGTCCGCTCGGCGTCGGGCGAGGCAGAGGAGTGCCTGGGTGTGGTGCTTTCCCTGAGCGATCTTCTTGTCGTAGTAGGTGCGGGAGGCGGGGTCGGCCAGGGCGGCGAACGCGGAGAGTAAGAAGGCCCGTTTGAGCTGCTTGTTTCCCCGTCTGGAGGGTTGTTCGCCGCGGATGGAGGACCCGGAAGTGCGGGTGGCTGGGGCGAGGCCGGCGTAGGCGGCGAGGTGGGCGGCGGACGGGAAGGCGGTGCCGTCGCCGACGTCGATGAGGATGCGGGCTCCGGTCCTGATGCCGATGCCGGGCATGGACGTCAGGACCTTGGAAAGAGGGTGGGCCTCCAGCGGTTCCTCGATTCGGTGGGCCAGGAGTCTGCGCTGGTCGAGCACCGCCTGGAGTGAGTTGGCGAGGCTGGGGACGATCAGCGCGGCCGCGTCTGTGCCCGGAACGACGACGGTCTGCTCGTCGAGCGCGGTGAAGACGTCGTTGATCAGACGCTGGGCCATGCGGGGTGCTTTCGGGCTGATCAGAGCGATGAGTCGTCGGCGTCCGGCCTTGCGGATCTGTGCCGGCGAGCCGAACTGGTCCAGCATTCTGAGGACGGCCGGGTGCTGCATGCGCGGGCCGATGACTCGTTCCAGGTGCGGGTGGATCTGGGTGAACAGGCCCCGCAGCCGGTTGGAGAGGCGATTGGCCTCGGTGGCGAGGTCGTCGTCGAAGCCGGCGATCATCTGGAGCTCGGCGATGGTCTCGTCGTCGAGGTCGACCGAGCGAAGCGTGTGCGGCATGGCCCGGGCCGCGTCGGCGATGATGAACGCGTCTTTCGCGTCGGTCTTGGCCTTGCCGGGATAGAGGTCGGCGATCCGCCGCATCGTTAATCCGGGCAGGTAGGCGACGTGGCAGCCCAGGTCCCGGGCGGCTGCCAGCGGCAGGGCTCCGATCGAGGCCACCTGGTCGACGACCACGTGGACGGTGCCGTGTTTGGCCTGCAGCCTGGCGAAGACCTCGCGGAGCTTGGGTTCGCTGTTGGGCAGCCGCTTGTCGAAGGTCTTCTTCCCGGCCGGGGTGAGTGCGGTGGCGTGGTGTTCGCCCTTGCCGATGTCCAGTCCGAGGTAGACGTCGATGTCGCTGGTGTCGATCACGTCGTGGTTCCTTCGGTCCTGTTCGCCCGGCCTGCCACGGCACTGATCGCCACATCCACATTACGAAGAGCCTCCCGACCTGCGAAGAAGCCGTTGGTCATGCCCCTAGTCAGCGGTCTGTCCGTGCCTTCGGAGCTGGTGACACCACTCCCCGGGCCACGCAATCGACAAGGGGAGGTAGTCATGCCAACTCCGAAGGCCGGTAACCCCGTTGCCGTTGTGGGGGCCGAGGGTGGTGGTGGGGTGCCGTGTGTGGGTCGGGTGGTGTGGTTCGCGGACGGGGGGTCTGGTGGTGGGGCGGTGCTGTCCGCGGGCTGGGTTGTGGGGTTCGCGGACGGCGGGGGTTGGTGGTTGTGGGTGTGGTTGTCAGGTGGTTGGGCCGGTGATGGTGGAGGTGAAGATTGTTTTGTCGTCTTGGTGGCCGGTGATGTGTGTGGTCGTGGTGCCGTCTGTTGTGGTGGTGTGGGTGAGGTCGAGGTAGCAGGGGCGGTCGAGTTCGGCGTAGTGGAAGAACTCGGTCGTGGTGCTGACGGGGACCAGTCTGTGGGGGGCGGTGGCTGCGCAGGCGGCTTGGCGGGCGCCTTCGAGGAGGACCATGCCGGGGAGGTGGTCGTCGTGGTGGTCGAAGAAGATCGGGTGGGTGAGGTCGGGGGTGAGGAGCCAGCGGGTGGGGGTGTCGGTGGGGGAGAGGACGACGTCGGACACGGAGGTGCGGCCCACGGCTGCCGGGGCCAGTGGGGTGCGGTGGGTGTGCAGGTCGAAGGGGGGTCCTGTCCAGGGTGTGCGGCTGGCCCGCAGTCGTTGGTAGACGGCGGGCGCGGTGGTGGAGAAGGTGCCGGCGCCGGTTGCCACGAGGTTGTTCTCGCGGTGGATGGACAGTTCGATGTGCATCCAGGTGGCCACGCCCCGGCGCCAGGTGATGTCTGTGCATCGGGCTCGCAGGTCGAAGTCGGTGGGTGTCGCGGCGATGTGTAGGTGCTCGGGGTGGGTGGTGTGGGTGAGGTTCCACATCACGAACCGTTGTCCGAGCGGGACGTCGAGTTCGGCGTGTGCGAGGAACATGCCTGCCTGACGGAAGGTCTCCGCCACCTGCAGGGGGTCGTGTCTGGTCCCGTCGCTGAAGAACGTGTGTGCGCGGGGCCACTGCCCCGTGAGGGTGAAGCGCTGGTTGCCCTCGCTGGTGCAGCCGGTCAGGAACACCTCGGCCAGACAGGCCCGGTGGACGTACTCCTTCGGGACCGTGGTGGTGAGCCGGGGCAACGCCGGCGGGGCGGTTGCGTGTTGGGCAGCGGGCAGAACCATCGAAGACCCCCCTGACTTGATGTCTGTGCGACAACGGCTAATAAGATACGGACCTACCGGTTTTCTTGACGGACCCCAAAGGTAAAGGATTAGCCAAGGGTCGCGCGGTCTGCTGAATGAAAGATTCCGCCCGCACCGGGCCAAGTCGCAGACTTGCGTGGGGTATTGACAAGTTTTTGGCCAGATGGGTAACGATAGGTTCAGGTGGCGTTACGCTTCGCGATCAGCCCGTGAGAAGCTAAAAACCTTATGCGCGGTTTGTTTTGGTGATCGTTCGCGAGGAGGCCGTACGTGCACATTCCACCTGTCCCGCTCGTCCTCGACCCCACCGGCCGGGATCTGCATGGTGAGGCCCGCCGGCTGCGGGAGCTCGGCCCCGTCGTCCCGGTCGTGCTGCCCGGGGGCGTCGCGGCCTGGGCGGTCAACCGGTACGACCTGATCAAGCAGGTGCTGATGGATCCGCGGGTGTCCAAGGACGCCTACCGGCACTGGCCGAAGTGGATCAGCGGGGAGGTGAACCACACGTGGCCGCTGGCGATGTGGGTGTCGGTGCGCAGCATGCTCACCGCCTACGGCGAGGAGCACACCCGTCTGCGGAAGCTGGTCGCCGGTGCCTTCACGGCCCGGCGTGTGGCCGGGCTGAGGCAGAGGATCGGTGAGATCACCGGCGAACTGCTCACCCGGCTCGAGGCGGTGCCGCCCGGTCGGGCGGTGGACCTGCGCCGGGAGTTCGCCTGCGAGCTGCCCGTACGGGTGATCTCCGAGCTGCTGGGGCTCGAGGGCCGGGAGAGCCGGGACTTCCATCGTGTGGTGAGCGTGCTGTTCACCACCTCCACGGACCCGGTGCTGGCCCAGGAGAACCAGGCCGAGCTGTACGCGCTGCTGGGCGGGCTCGTCGGGCGCAAGCGGGCCGAGCCGGCCGCCGATCTCACCAGTGCGCTGATCGCGACACGTGACGAGGGCGGTGGGGGACTGAGCGAGAGGGAGCTCGTCGACACCCTGCACCTGATTCTCGGGGCGGGACACGAAACGACCGTCAACCTCCTCGACCACGCCATCTGCGCCCTGCTCACCCACCCCGAACAGCTCGCTCGGGTGCGTGAGGGCGTCGTCGGCTGGGAGGCGGTGGTGGACGAGACGCTGCGGTGCCAGGCGCCGGTGGCGAACATCCCGCTGCGTTTCGCCGTCGAGGACATCGATCTCGGCGGAACCGTCGTCCCCGCCGGAGAGCCCATCGTGCTGTCTGTGGTCGCCGCCGGCCGTGATCCCGAAACCCACGGCGAGGACGCGAGCACGTTCGATGTCACCCGTCCCACGCGCCGCGATCACCTGGCCTTCGGGCACGGGGTGCACCACTGCCTGGGCCGGCTCCTGGCCGTGAGCGAGGCGACGATCGCGCTCCCGGCTCTCTTCGGGCGGTTTCCCGGTCTGCGGCTGGCGGTCCCGGCCCGCGAGCTCGGCCTGCTGGAGTCGTTCATCTCCAGCGGGCACACAGAACTTCCGGTGCTGCTGGCACCCATGTCCTGACCCTTTCCCCGAACTTTGCGGTCCTCCAGGAGACTTCCATGTCCCAGGCCCCACTGCGTACCCTGCGGCTCGCTGCCGTCGACATCGACGGAGTGCTGCTCGACGACACGTTCAGCCCGGTGATCCACCGCCTCGCGGTCCGCTGGGGAGTCGACTACACGCCCGAGTTGGAGCACGCCGTCTTCTCCCGGTCGCGCCTGACGGCGGCACGGGCGTTCGTGGAGGCCGCGGGGGCCCCGGTGCTCCCGCACAAGATGATCGATCTCTACTTCGCCGAACGCGAGCGGTACCTGCGCACCCATCCGGTCCGGGTGGCCGACGGAGCGCTCGCCCTGTTGCGCCGGCTGCGTGCGGCCGGACTGCAGATCGTGTGCTACGGCGGCCTGGACAAGAGCCACTTCGACCGTCACCTGGGCGCATGGGCTTCCTGCTTCGCCGGGCCGCGCTACGTCTGCACCGATGGATTCCGCCCGGGAATCACCGAGATCACCCAGGACGTGTGGGGACTGGGCTACGACCAGGTGCTCTTCATCGACGACGTGGCGAGCGTCGCCGAGGAGGCGAAAGAACTGGGCGTCGCCTTCGTCGGTCACCCCAGCTCCTACGCCCACGGCTTCCAGCGCCGGCTCATGCGGGCGGCGGGTGTGCGGCACGTGGTGGAGTCCCTGTCCGACATCGACGAGGACCTGCTGTCCACCCTGGACCGTGATGCCGCCGAGGGGACCCTCTGGCGGCGCCGGGGGGCCGGGCCCGCGATCCTCACGAGAGGAGCGCGGCCATGACCGGCGACCCCGCGGCTCCGCTCAAGGGGAAGGTCGCCCTCATCACCGGCGCGAGCAGCGGCATCGGAGCGGCCGCGGCACAGGTCTTCGCCCGGCAGGGAGCCGTCGTCGTGCTGGCGGCGCGTCGGGAGAGCCGGCTGAGCCACCTCGTCGACGACCTGCGCCGCACCGGAGCCGAAGCGGGTTACCACGTCGTGGACGTGCGCGACGGCGACGAGATCCGGCGGGTGGTGGACCTCACGGTGGCGCGGTACGGCAGCCTGGACGTGGCGTTCAACAACGCCGGGGCGGGGATCGACAGGACGCCGCTGCACCTCATCGACGACGCGGCGTACGAGCTGATCATGGGGACGAACGCCCGGGGCACCTGGAACTGCCTGCGCTACGAGATCGCCGCGATGCTGGCGGGCGGGGGAGGGGCGATCGTCAACACGAGCAGCGTGGGCGGCCTGGTCGCGTCCGCGGCCGGCGCGCCCTACATCGCCTCCAAGCACGCCGTGATCGGTCTGACCAAGGCCGCGGCGGTGGAGTACGCACCGCACGGGATACGGGTCAATGCGATCGCCCCCGGCCTGACCCGTTCGGAGATGGTCCAGGAGTGGTTCGCCCTCAACCCGGCGGGAAAGAAGCGGGCCTTCGCCTCCGCCCCGCAGGCCCGGGCGGCCGACCCGCAGGAGGTGGCGGAAGCGGCGGCCTGGCTCTGCAGCGACCTGGCGAGTTTCGTCACCGGCGCGACGCTGACCGTGGACGGGGGCCGTACGGCTTGGTGACCGCCCGGCCCCCGTCCCTCGAAGGACCGGCCCCCGTCCGTCGCAGGAGGTGACGCGGCAAGACAAGTCCCGCGAGCAGGAGCAGACAGTGGCGCCGTGGGTAAGGTACGTAACGTTCGGTTTTTAATTTCGGCTGAGGAGCCCACCATGGCGCGCCAGGAACGTGCAGTACGGACCCGATGTGCTGTTATCAGGGCCGCAGCGGAAGTCTTCGCCGAACGGGGCTACGCCGCGGCGACGATCGCCGAGATCCTCGACCGGGCCGGGGTGACGAAGGGAGCGCTGTACTTCCACTTCGACTCCAAGGAGGCCCTGGCCCGGGGGGTGATCGAGGCCCAGATCACCGGCAGCGGCCACGTTCCCCGGGAGCTGAAGCTCCAGGAATGGGTGGACGTCGGCATGGTGCTGGCCCACCGGATCCCCCGCGACGTCGTTCTCCTCGCCGGCATCCGCCTGTCGGCCGACCTGCACAGCCGGCGCCTGTTCGGCAGCGCCTGGCCCGCCTGGATCGAACTGTCGACCACCTACCTCGGCCTGGCGAAGGACCGGGGCGAGGTGCTGCCCCACGTCGTCCCCGCCGAGACCGCCGAGTGCTTCCTCGGGGCCTGGCTCGGCACGCAGATGTTCTCCGAGGCGACCTCGAACTGGTCCGATCTGAGCCGGCGCGTCTCGGTCCTGTTCAACCACATCCTGCCGGCCATCGCCACGCCCGCGGCGCTGATCCGGCTGGACACGGCCCCCGACCGGGGGGCCCGGGTCGTCAAGGAGGCGCAGGGCCTGCGGCAGGCCGAGAACGCGCCCGAACACGCCGAGGTCTGACCCTGCGGCGACCGCCCTTCCGCGCGCCGGCGAGCCCTTCAGCCTCGCCCCGCGCCGGACGAGGACCCGCAGCATGTCAAGTCCTTCTCGTGATGACACCAGCACCGGACTAGCAAACAGACCAAATATGCGGTTTGCTATTGTGGAGTCGGACCGGGAAGGGGCCATGTGGTCAAGCAGATGCGAGCTGCCAGGACGCGTCGCGCCCTCGTCCTCGCGGCGGCCGAGATCTTCGCCGACGAGGGATACGCTCAGGCCACGCTGCCCCTGATCAGCCGCAGGGCGGGCGTCAGCGCAGGAGCTTTGCACTTTCACTTCGCGAGCAAGGACGCCTTGGCGGCGGAGGTGGAGAGCGCGGCGACCGAGTCCGCCCGGAGACTGGCCGAGGGCTGCCGGTCCGCGACCGGCAGCTCGCTCCAGGCACTCGTGGACACCGTCTCCGGCCTGCTGCTCGCCGTCGCCACCGATCCCGTGGTCCGCGCCGGCTTCCGGCTGTGCGCCGACCCCTCCCGCAAGAACGGGGCACAGATGCTGCGGTGGTGGCAGCGTCGGGTGCGTGACCTCGTCGCCGAGGCGCAGGAGGCGGGAGAACTGACGTCGGCCGTCTCCGCCGAGGCCGCCACGACGGCCGTCGTCGCCGCCACTGTCGGATTCGGGGCACTGGGCGTGGCGGACGCCACCTGGCTCTCGGGCGAACGGCTCGCGCAGTTCTGGTCCCTGCTCCTGCCCCGGCTGGCGGCCTCGCTGAACCCGGGGGCGGTCCCCGTGACCCGCAGGGGCGAGGCGGCCGACTGAGACGCGGGGCCGGGATGCCTGAAGCGCGCCCGGGCTCTGCCCGCCCCGCGTCGGCGGACCGGCCCGGGGCGGGCAGAGCCCTGCGCCGGCAGAGCGGCTGCGCTCCGTACGCCGCCCCGGGGCACACCTCCGGGGCGCCGGGCCTGCTCCAAGGAGGGACCTCGACCGGGCCGAGAGCGGTTCTTGAGTGCGGTGCCCGACGGTTGCGGGGAATTGCGACGAAGAGGGAGCCGACCGGATGAGCAGCACGCGAGCGGTACTCCGGGTGGAGCGGGGCCGGGCCACCGACGCCGAACTCGCCGCGCTCACCGCCGTGTTGTTCTCCCTGCTGGCGGCCCGGGGCGAGGACACCGGGCAGGAGCGGACGCCCGACGTCCCGCCGTGGCGCCCGGAGCGGGCGCCCGGCGCCTACCGCTCCCCGTACAACTGGCAGTAGGCCGCCGCCGTCGTTCATGGCTGATGCACGAACGGCCCGCCCATCCAAAACCGCCTGGACGGTTTGTTAGGATGGAAGTAGCTCCTCCGGGCCTCACCACGAGGGAGGGACACGCCGTGACCATTGTGAATGACATCCCCCGGACCTCGGGGGCGGCAGACGCCCGCGAGCGTGCGGCGGAACTGGGGTTGGTGCGGGCCGAGGCGTTGGCCGGCCCCGGCGAGAAGGCGACCGAGGCGCAGCACGCCAAGGGCAAGCTGACGGCCCGGGAGCGCATCGAGCTGCTGCTGGATGCGGGCTCCTTCAACGAGGTCGAGCAGCTGCGCCGGCACCGGGCCACCGGCTTCGGTCTGGAGGCCAGGAAGCCGTACACCGACGGTGTGATCACCGGCTGGGGCACGGTGGAGGGCCGCACCGTCTTCGTCTACGCCCATGACTTCCGGATCTTCGGCGGGGCGCTGGGCGAGGCCCACGCCACGAAGATCCACAAGATCATGGACATGGCCATCGCGGCCGGTGCGCCGCTGGTCTCGCTCAACGACGGCGCGGGCGCGCGGATCCAGGAGGGCGTCTTGGCGCTGGCCGGCTACGGCGGCATCTTCCAGCGCAACACCCGGGCCTCGGGCGTCATCCCGCAGATCAGTGTGATGCTCGGTCCCTGCGCGGGCGGCGCGGCCTACAGCCCCGCCCTGACCGACTTCGTCTTCATGGTCCGCGAGACCTCGCAGATGTTCATCACCGGCCCGGACGTCGTCAAGGCGGTCACCGGTGAGGAGATCACCCAGAACGGCCTGGGCGGCGCCGACGTGCACGCCGAGACCTCCGGCGTGGCGCACTTCGCCTACGACGACGAGGAGACCTGCATCGCCGAGGTCCGCTACCTGCTGTCGATGCTCCCGCAGAACAACCGCGAGTACCCACCGTGCGTGCCGTGCACCGATCCCCGGACCCGGCGCTCGCAGACGCTGTTCGACCTGGTCCCGGCGGACGGCAACCGGCCCTACGACATGGCCGAGGTCATCGAGGAGATCGTCGACGACGGCGAGTACCTGGAGGTCCACGAGCGCTGGGCCCGCAACATCATCTGCGCCCTCACACGGTTGAACGGACAGGTCGTCGGCATCGTCGCCAACCAGCCGCAGGCGCTGGCCGGTGTGCTGGACATCGAGGCCAGCGAAAAAGGTGCCAGGTTCGTCCAGATGTGCGATGCCTTCAACATCCCGATCGTGACCCTGCTGGACGTTCCCGGATTCCTGCCGGGAGTGGACCAGGAACATGAAGGGATCATCCGGCACGGCGCGAAGCTGCTGTACGCCTACTGCAACGCGACCGTGCCCCGGATCTCGCTGATCCTGCGCAAGGCGTACGGAGGCGCCTACATCGTCATGGACTCCCAGTCCATCGGCGCCGACCTCAGCTACGCCTGGCCCACCAACGAGATCGCCGTCATGGGTGCCGAGGGTGCCGCCAACGTCATCTTCCGGCGCCGGATCGCCGAGGCCGACGACCCCGGGGCGATGCGTGAACGCATGGTCAAGGAGTACAAGGCCGAGCTGATGCACCCCTACTACGCGGCCGAGCGCGGCCTCGTGGACGACGTCATCGACCCCGCCGAGACCCGCGAAGTACTGATCAACTCCCTGACCATGCTCCGCACCAAGCACGCCGACTCCCCGTCCCGCAAGCACGGCAATCCCCCTCAGTGACGGAGCACGCGATGGTCAAACAGGAAAGGGCGGCGCGGACCAGGGAGAACCTGATTCTGTCCGCGGCCGAGGTCTTCGACCGGGAGGGGTACGCGCTCGCCTCGCTCACCACCATCAGCGCGCAGGCCGGGGTGAGCAGCGGGGCACTGCACTTCCACTTCGCCAACAAGGCCGCGCTGGCGGAGGCCGTCGAGGACGCGGCGGCCCTGCGCCTGCGCGACATCGTGGATCACACCCCCGCGGCCGGTGGCCTGCAGAACCTCGTGGACACCACGCACCAGTTGGCGCGGGGACTGCGGGACGACGTGGTGCTGCGGGCGGGGTTCGAACTCGGCAGGGCGGCCGGCCTCGGGCCCCGGGCCGATGTGCGCGCGCACTGGCAGAACCGGGTCGAGTATCTGCTCACGCGCGCCGACCGGGCGGGCGAGCTGCGCCAGGACGTCTCCGCCCCGGCCGTGGTCACCGCCGTGGTGGCCACGACCGCGGGGTTCGAGATGCTCGCCCGGCGCGACGGTGACTGGCTCTCCCGGCGGACCGTCGCCAGGTTCTGGGAGCTGCTGCTGCCCACGCTGGCCGCCTCGGAGCTGCTCACCGCCCTGGATGCCCGCGGAACCCACGGATAAGACCGGCTGGTCTCTTTGGTTCGCCCCCTGGGGTGTCCGGTCGACCTCCGGGCAGGCCCTTCCTCGCAGCTTTCCGTCGGCGACTTAGGGGCTATTGCGGTATTTTGCTGGGTTTCTTGACGCGAGTGCCCCTCGGAGGTCTGTCGCCAGCAGCACGGATGGTCCGGTATTGACAAACCGTCCATGCTGTTTTTTTATGGAGTTCACAGGTCGAGATGCATCGGTCCTGAAGCCTGACTCCAGGGGGAGAACGTGGACATCGAAGTGCTGGGTGCGCTGTCGGTGCGCGAGAACGGAGTGTCGGTCGTCCCGACGGCGCCCAAGCCGCGGCAGGTCCTCGCCCTCCTCGCGCTCAACGCCGACCAAGTGGTCTCCGTGGCCACGCTCATCGAGGAACTGTGGGGCGAGAACCCACCGCGCAGTGCGCGCACCACGCTCCAGACCTATGTGCTGCAGCTGCGTGAGCTGATAGCCGAGGCGCTGGCGCACGACGAGAACGAGCGGTGCACCGCCAAGGACATCCTCACCACCGTCCCCGGCGGCTACCGCCTGCAGAGCCGGGGCGGCATCGTGGACTTCCGGGAGTTCGAGCGGCGCGCGGGAGCGGGCTACCGGGCCATGGACGCCGAGGACCACACCGGAGCCGCGCGCCGTCTGGCCGACGCGCTCTCGCTGTGGAAGGGCCAGGTGCTCACCGACATCCAGGCCGGCGGCCAGATCGACATGGAGATCCGGCGGCTGGAGGAGTCGCGGCTGTGCGCGCTGGACCAGCGCATCGAGGCCGATCTGCGTCTGGGCCGCCATCGTGAGCTGCTGTCGGAACTGACGGTGCTGGTCAAGCAGTACCGCATGCACGAGAGCCTGCACGGCCAGTTCATGCTGGCGCTCCACCGCTCCGGCCGGCGCGGCGAGGCGCTGAGCGTCTACCAGCGGCTGCGGGCCACCCTCGTGGCCGAGCTGGGACTCGAGCCCTCCACGGCGCTCAGCCGCCTCCAGCGCTCGGTCCTCATGGCCCGCCCCGAGTCGCCGACCCCCGCCCCGGCCGGCGCCGCGGGAGGCCGCCTCATCACCCGCGGCCCCGAACTGGCAGGCCGCTGAGGCGACTTCGACGCTGACCGGCGGCCCCCGCCGCGGGACCGGGGGAGGGCAGGACAGGGTGGCCCCGGCACGGCGCCTCCGTACGCGCGGCTCACCGGTGAGGAGACGGCGGGCGGCCCGGGGCGGCGAGCAGGCGGAACGAGAGGCACCTCCCGGCGCGACGGCCGCCGGGTGCCGAGCGCCGCTCGCGGACCCCGACCCCGGCCCTGGTCCCGACCCCGACCCCGGTCCCGGTCCCGGCCCTGGCCCCGGTCCCGGTCCCGGCCCTGGCCCTGGCCCTGGCCCCGGCCCTGGCCCCGGTCCCGGTCCCGGTCCCGGCCCTGGCCCCGGTCCCGGTCCCGGTCCCGGCCCTGGCTCCGGTCCCGGTCCCGGCCCCGGCCCTGGTCCCGGTCCCGGTCCCGGCCCTGGCCCTGGCCCTGGCCCCGGCCCCGGCCCTGGCCCCGGCCCTGGCCCCGGTCCCGGTCCCGGTCCCGGCCCTGGCTCCGGTCCCGGTCCCGGTCCCGGCCCTGGCTCCGGTCCCGGTCCCGGTCCCGGCCCCGGCCCTGGCCCCGGTCCCGGTCCCGGTCCCGGTCCCGGCCCCGGCCCTGGTCCCGGCCCCGGTCCCGGTCCCGGTCCCGGCCCCGGTCACCGGGACGCGGTCCGGGACGGGGACCGAACCCGCCCCGGGCCTCACTGACTCCCGCACGACGGCAGCACCGGCCGCAGTAGCCGCAGTGGCCGCACCGGCCCACTGGGCCTCAGCGGCCCACCGCCCGCGGTGCTGTTACGCGCTCCACGCGCTCCACACGCTCCACGCGGTCTGCACGGCCCGCACGGTCTGCACGGTCCACGTGGTCCAGGCGCTCGGCCAGGGCGCGTTGTTCGCGGGTGAGGCGCTCGATGTGGCCGCGCAGCCGGAGAAGCTCCTCGTAGAGCACCCGTACGCCCGGCGCGTCGCCGGCCGGACGCGCGGCCGCCGTCGCGGCCGGTGGTCCCGGCACCGGATCGGTGCGGGGCGGGAGCGGCGTCGCCTGCGGTTCGTTTCCGTGGGGAGCGGGCGTGTGCGCCGGGGACGGTGACAGGTCCGGGGCCGGTGACCAGGGGTCCTGGCGCAGGATCGTCTCCAGGCAGGCGCGCAGCGCCGGGCCCGGTTCGATGCCCAGGTCGTGCACGAGGGCGCGGCGGGCCCGGTCGTAGGTGCCCAGTGCTTCCGCCTGCCGGCCGCAGCGGTGCAGCGCGGTCATCAGCAGCTCGTAGAAGCGTTCCCGCAGCGGGTGAGCGGCCGTCAGCTCCTCCAGCTCGCCGGTGATCTCCCGGCCGCGCCCCGTCCGCAGGTCGGCCTCGTACAGCCGCTCCAGAGCGGTCAGCCGCATCTCCTCCAGCAGGGCCGCCTCGGCCGAGCAGACCGGGCCGCGTCCGCTGCCCTGCAGGGCCGGGCCGCGCCACAGCGCCAGGCCCCGGCGCAGCGCCTCGGCCGCGCCGGCGGGGTCGCCGGGGGCCAGCGCCCGCCCCTCCTGCGCGAGACGGCGAAAGCACCGCACGTCCGTCTCGACGCGGCCCAGACTGAGCACATAACCCAGCGGACGGGTCACCAGGAACTCGTGATGCTGCTCGCCCGAGCCCGGCGTTCCCCCCGGCAACAGCCGCCGCAGCCGGCCCACATGGGCCTGCAGGGCATTGGCCGCGTTGGCCGGCGGGTGCTCGCCCCACAGCTCGTCGACGAGGAGCTCGGTGGGCACCAGCTGGTCGGCCCGTACCACCAGGGTGCCCAGCAGCGCACGCTGCTTCGCACCCATGGGCACGATGAGGACACCGGTGCGCTCGTCGTGGACCTGGACCGAACCAAGAATCTGAAATTCCATTTAGCCCTGCCCCGAGAAAACCAGTGAAACGGCGGCCGGACCCGGATGCGGGCGACCGAATCGCCCGCCGGAAACGATCTCCGAGAAATTCTCGGCGGCAATGTCCGGGGGCTTTCTTCTCGGGTGAAGCTAGCTGCCCGGCGGTCGCTCCGCCGGATTCACCAGCTGTTTTCAGGGGTCTGTGCAGGCTTCCTCAAGAGGGTCTCAGGCCGCATCCGCCTCCAGATCGGGAAAGCCGGCCTGGAGGGTGCGGCGATGGTGGGCGCCGAGCAGCGTCAGCAGCGCTCTGCCGGATACGTCTGGCAAGAACTCGTACCCCTGCGGCGCGTCACCGAAGCCGGCGGGGTCCGGGGGCGCGGACCCCGCTGGCTTCGCGAGACGGCTCAGCACCTCCCGGGTGACCGGGTCCGCACCACGACCGGCAGACGTGCTTCGCGGTTCCTTCGCCATGGCCGGAAAACTAACAGCACCTGCCCGCCCCGGGACAGGGGTTCACCCCCGCCAGGACGCCCCGGAAACGCGATGTCAGCGGTTTATCAGCCGGACGTCAGTATGGATGAAAGATCCGGCTGCAAAAGGACTCGAGAAATTCTCGAGCCGGCCTGGCGAGCGGCTCGGAAGAAGGTCAGGTTCCTCTGGCCTGTGCCTGTCGGCAATGACAAATACTGCTGCGGCAGGACACTATTCAGAGAGTTGAAAACCGAACGCGCAACCGAAGGACGACTTGGCTCGGAGGAATCATGGAGATAAAAGTTCTGGGCACGTTGAATGCCGAAGTCAATGGAATGTCGATCGTTCCGACCGCGGGGAAGCCCCGTCAGATCCTGGCCCTGCTGGCGCTCTACCCGGGCCGGGTCGTCCCGGTACCGACGCTCATGGAGGAGATCTGGGGCACCAACCTGCCGCAGAGCTCGCTCACCACGCTCCAGACGTACATCCTCCAGCTGCGCCGCATGCTCGGCACCGCCATGGGCCCCGGCGCCCCGGGCACCGCCAAGGACGTCCTGGCCACCCGCTACGGCGGCTACCTGCTCCAGATACCGGCCGAGTCCGTCGACGTCTACCGCTACGAGCGGCTTCTCGCCGAGGGCCGGCAGGCCTTCGAGGACGGCGAGGACGAACGCTCCGCCACGCTCCTGCGCGAGGCGCTGCAGCTGTGGGACGGCCCCGCCCTCGTCGACGTCCGCGTCGGGCCGATCCTCGAGATCGAGGTCATGCGCCTGGACCAGAGCCGCCTGGTCGCCCAGGAACGCCGTATCGACGCCGACCTCAGACTCGGCCGGCACGTCGAGCTCATCGCCGAACTCACCCACCTGATCGCCCGTCACCCCCAGCACGAAGGACTGCACTCGCAGGCCATGCTGGCGCTCTACCGCTCCGGGCGGCAGGCCGCCGCGCTGGACGTGTACCGCCGACTGCGCCAGCGGCTCATCGACGAACTCGGCGTGGAGCCCTCCCCGCAACTGCAGCGCATGCACCAGGCGATGCTCGCCGTGGACCCACGCCTGGACGTCCTCTCCGGCCCCCGGCGCACCTCCACCTTCGACCTGTACGCCGCCTGAGCGGACGTACCGCCGAAGGACCCGGGCCTGCCGGGGCAGCGGACGCGACACCCGCACCTTGGGTGCCGGGACGGCGGGAAGGACACGGCACGCACACCGAGGGGGCGGGGGCCCGCGGAAGCCGGTGCCGGTCGAGCGCCGCCCGAGTCGCACACGTCAGGCTCTGGAGGCGGAGTCCGCGCCGGCGCGGGCGGGCACCGCACCGCCACCAGGCCGCAGCAGATTCCTGCGCGGCTCCAGGACTTCTTCAGGAGGGCGAGGGATGGCTTCCCGTACGCAGGACGACGGGGCGGGGGACGGGCGGGTCAGACTCTACTGCCTCGCCCACGCCGGCGCGGGAGTGGCCAGCTACCGGCGCTGGCCCGTGGCGGCGGGAACGGCCGTCGACGTGACGCCCCTGCCGCTGCCCGGCCGCGACCACCGCCGACGAGAGCCACGTGTCACCGACCGTGCCGCCCTCCTCGCCGACCTGCTGCCCGACCTGCTGACCGCGGCCCGCTCGGGCCCCTACGCGCTGTACGGGCACAGCCTGGGCGCCCTCGTCGCCTACACCCTCACCCGGGCCCTCGCCGACGCCGGAGCCCCGCCGCCCCTGTTCCTCGCCGTGGGCGCCTGCCCCCCACCGCACACGAGCACCGCCCTGGTGGGCGCCGCCGACCTGCCCGACGTCGACCTGCTGCCCCTGCTGGACCACCTCGGCTCACTGCCGCAGGGCACCTCGGCGTCACCGGGCGGGCTGTGGCGGCGCAGCGTGCTGCCCGTGCTCCGCGACGACCTGCGCCTGGCCGCCTCGCTGCGCGCCGCCGCCCTGGACCCGGCCACCGGCGGCCCCGTCACCTGCCCCGTCCTGGTCTTCGCCGGCAGCGACGACCCGCTGACCGAGCCGGAGACGCTCGAGCACTGGCAGCGGTGGGCGACCGGCCCCATCGTCAGCCACACCGTCGCAGGGGACCACTTCTTCGCCGACTCCCCCGACCTGCCGCACCTGGTCGCCCTGGCCTGCCGCGACCGCCTCGCCACGCCGGCGCCGGCGCCGGGGGGACAGCGATGAAGCGCGTCGTCATCACGGGCATCGGGGTCGTCGCACCCAGCGCGGTCGGCGCCGCCGACTTCTGGGCGCTGCTCACCTCCGGCCGCACCGCCACCCGCGGCATCACCCTCTTCGACGCCGGCGGCTACCGCTCCCAGGTCGCCGCCGAGGTCGACTTCGACCCCGCCGCGCACGGCTTCACCCTCGCCGACACCGAACGCCTCGACCGCGTCGCCCAGTTCGCGCTGGTCAGCGCGCGCGAGGCGATCGCCGACAGCGGGCTCGGCGACGCCGGGGACGCCCGCGCGCTGCGCACCGGGGTGAGCCTGGGCAGCGCGATCGGCTGCACCACGGCCATGGCCACCCAGTACGCCATCCTCAGCGACTTCGGCAGCACCTGGACGGTGGATCACACCAGGGCCGGTGAATTCCTCTACGACTACCTCGTGCCCAGCTCGCTCGCGGCCGTCGTCGCCCGCGACGTGGGTGCGCAGGGCCCGGTGGGCCTGGTCTCCAGCGGCTGCACCTCCGGCCTGGACGCCATCGGCCACGGCGCAGACCTGATCCGCGAGGGCAGCGCCGACATCGTCGTCGCGGGCGGCGCGGAGGCGCCCATCTCCCCGATCACCATGGCCTGCTTCGACCGTATGCGGCTCACCAGCCCCCGCAACGACGACCCGGCCACGGCCTCGCGCCCCTTCGACCGCACCCGCGACGGGTTCGTGCTCGGCGAGGGCGCCGCCGTCGTCGTACTGGAGGAACTCGAGCACGCCCGGCGCCGCGGCGCCCGCGCCTACGCCGAACTGTCCGGGTACGCGGCCCTCAGCAGCGCCCACCACATGACCGGGCTGCGCCCGGGCGGACAGGAGATGGCCGCCGCCATCCGGGCCGCACTGGACGAGGCACGGCTCAACCCGGTCGACGTCGAGTACGTCAACGCCCACGGCGCCGGCACCCGGCCCAACGACCGGCACGAGACCCATGCCATCAAGGCCGGTCTGGGCGAGCACGCCCGCTCCATCCCCATCAGCTCCATCAAGTCGATGATCGGGCACGCCCTCGGCGCCGCCGGTGCCCTGGACGTGGTGGCCAGCGCGCTCGCCATCCGGCACGACACCGTCCCGCCCACGGCCAACCTGCGCGAACCGGACCCGACCTGCGACCTCGACTACACCCCGCTGATCGCGCGGGAGATGCGCACCAGCACCGTGCTCAGCGTCGCCAGCGGATTCGGCGGATTCCACAGCGCCACGGTGCTCACCCAGCCACAGCTGAAGGAGGCGGTGTGACGATGGGCCAGAACACGGCGAGCGGCCCGGCCGGAGCCCCGACGCGGCCGGGCGGGGCACCCACGGCCGACGTGCTCGTCACCGGCATCGGGGTCACCGCCCCCAACGGGCTGGGCGCGAACGCCTGGTGGCAGGCCCTGCTGCGGGGCCGCAGCGGCATCGCACCGCTGACCCGCTTCGACGCCTCCCGCTACCCGGTGCGCCTGGCCGGTGAGATCCACGACTTCGTCGACGCCGACCACGTCCCCAGCAGACTGCTGCCCGAGACCGACCGGGCCACCCGCCTCATGCTCTGCGCGGCCAGGGAAGCCATCGAGGACTGCGGCGCCGACCCGGCGGGCCTGCCCGGCCACGCGGCCGGTGTGATCACCGCGAGCTCCGCCGGCGGCACCGAGTTCGGCCAGCGCGGACTCGCCGCGCTGTGGAACAAGGGCGCCCGCAACGTCAGCGTCTACCAGTCCTCCGGCTGGTTCCACGGCGCCGGCCCCGGGCAGATCGCCATCCGGCACCAGCTGCGCGGCACCGGCTCCACCATCATCAGCGAACAGGCCGGCGGCATCGACGCCCTCACCCGCGCCCGGCGCCGCATCCGCGAGGGCGCGCAGCTGATGGTCACCGGCGGCGTGGACTCCACCCTGTGCCCGTGGGGCTGGGCGGCGCACCTGGCCGACGGCCGCATGAGCCGCACCGCCGATCCGCTGCGCGCCTACCGGCCCTTCCACGCGGCCGCCGACGGCCACGTGGTGGGCGAGGGCGGGGCGCTGCTCGTCGTGGAGGACGCCGAAGCCGCCGCGCGGCGCGGGGCGACCGGCTACGGCATCGTCGCCGGCTGCGCCGCCACCTTCGACGGGCCCGACGCGCCCCGGCTGCGGGAGGCCGCCCAACTCGCCCTCGACGACGCGGGGGTGACACCGGGGGAGATCGACGTGGTCTTCGCCGACGGCGCGGGCGAACGGGCCGGCGACCTCGCCGAGAGCGCCGTGCTGTGCGCACTGTTCGGGCCCTACGGGGTGCCCGTCACCGTCCCCAAGACGATGACCGGCCGCCTGGCGGCGGGGGGTTCGTCCCTGGACCTGGCCGCAGCCCTGTTCTCCCTGCGCGACGAGGTCATCCCGCCCACCACGGGCACCGGCCCCGTCGCCCCGGACTGCCCCGTCGACCTGGTCCTCGACCGCCCCCGCCCCCGGCCCGGCCTGCGCACCGCCCTGGTCCTCGCCCGGGGCCGCGGCGGCTTCAACGCGGCAGCCGTACTGAGGGCGCCCGGCGCGTGAGCCGGGCCGGGCGGGACCGGACACCCGCCGTGACGACGCCCCGCCCGGCCCCGCCCGGCCGCGCCCGGCCCGGACACCACGGCACCGCACGGCGCGTGCGGCCCTAGGCCGATTCCCGGTGGCCGGGCTCCAGGCCGGCCAGCTCGCGGGCCAGGCGGCGTTCCAGGGCAGACAGGGGCAGGTCGGTGCGCAGGCGTTCGGGATGACCGGGGGGCAGGCCCCGCAGGGGAGCCCGACGGGCCGACGCCTCGTACGCCGACGTCTCGCCGCACACCGCCAGCAGTCCGTAGACCACGAGGCCGTCCCACAGGCCGCGCACGAGGCGGAGACAGGGACGCAGGGGCTTCACCGTGGGCCTCCTCAAGGCCTCGCTCTTCGGGTGGCCACCGTCCGCCGCGGTCCTTGAGCGCGCGCCGCCTCCCGGTGGAGCGGGGCCGGGCGCGCCGGCGCGCCCGACCGGGCGCGCCGGTGGGCAGGACGACACGGGCCGGCGCCAGGCGGCCTGGTGGCGGCGCGTCGAGGGCTCGGCACACGGACCGGGCCGGCAGCCCGCGACCTGCGCCGCCCCGGCCGGGCTCCAGTGGAGGTCGAGCGGGGCACGTGCGGATCACGAGCGGTTCCGGACAGGGTCGAAGGCACGGCCGCCGGCAACGCCGAAACGAGAGGCCCCCGGATGCCGCCCGTGTGGCGCGGGACCGCCGCTCGGGCGGGACCCGCGGCCGGGAACCTCCCACCGGCGCGGCGGCGCCGCCTCGACCAACGAAGGGTGTGGACGATGCCCGAACCGCGAGTGCACCGTGCCGTCAGCGACGTGACCGCCTCGGCCCCGGCCGGCGTGCTGTACGGGCTGATCGCCGACGCCACGCAATGGCCGCTGTTCTTCCCGCCCTGCGTCCACGTGGAGCAACTGGACTTCGACGGCAGCCGGGAACGGCTGCGCCTGTGGGCCGCCGCGGGGGAGAAGGTCAGCTCCTGGGTCTCCAGCCGGCACCTGGACGTGGCCGCCCTGCGCGTTCAGTTCACCCAGGACCTGCCCGAGGCCCCCCTCACCTCCATGAGCGGCGTGTGGACCGTCCGGCCGCTCGGCGACGGCTGCCGGGTGACCCTGGAGCACAGCTTCACCGTCGCCGACGACGCGCCCGCCGACGTGTCCTGGGTGCACGAGGTCACCGCCGCCAACAGCCGCGCCCAGCTCGACCGGCTGGCCTTCCTGGCCGAGCGCTGGACCCGCCTGGACGACCTCACCCTGTCCTTCGAGGACACCGTGCACGTCCACGCGCCCGCCGAGCTGATCTTCGACTTCCTCTACCGGGCCGAGGCATGGCCCGCCGAACTGCCGCACGTGCGCACCCTGGAGGTCTCCGAGAAGGCCGCCGGTGTGCAGGTGATGTCGATGGGCAGCCTCACCGTCGACGGCGCCGCCCACGAGACGGAGTCGGTGCGCATCTGCTTCCCCGGCGCCGGCCGGATCGTCTACAAGCAGACCCGCACCTCCCCGCTGCTGACCGCGCACACCGGCGAATGGCTGCTCGAACCCGACGAGCGGGGCGTCAACCTCACCGCCCGGCACAACGTGCTCCTCGACGAGCGAGGCATCGCGGCCGTCCTGGGCCCGGACGCGGACGCGGCACAGGCCGCCCGGCACGTGCGCGACCGGATCGGGCAGGCGGGGCTGCTGGTGCTGCAGTACGCCACGCAGTACGCCGTCGGCGCGGTGCGTGTCCTGTGACCACCGCCGGACAGCCGACCGCGGGCCTGCCGGCCGCCTCCCGCCCCGCGCGCCGCAGCGGCGGCGAACCCGAGCGCGCCGCCCGCCTGGAGGCCGCGCTCGCAGACCCCTTCGACCCCGCCAACCCTCACGGCCACCTGGCGCTGCTGCGCGCCGACGACGCCCGCGAGGTGCCCGAGGCCACCGAGACCCTGCTCGCCGACGCGGGCCTGGCCGCCGAGTTCGTCCCCACCGACCTCGGCGGGCACCTTCGGGACCTGGAACGGCTGGCGCGGGTGCTGCGCCCGCTGTTCCGCCGTGACCTGGCACTCGGCTACGGCTTCGGCATCACCTCGCTGTTCGCGGCCTCGGCCGTGTGGACCGCGGGCGACGACGCCCAGCGCCGCACCCTGGCCCGGGTGCTCAACGGCGGCGGACGGATCTCGATCGTGCACCGCGAGGTGGCGCACGCCAACGCCATCCTCCGGCACGAACTGCGGGCCGTAGACGCCCCCGGCGGCGGGTTCCTCCTCAACGGCCGCAAGGACGCCGTCATCAACGCCGACCGCACCGACACCTTCGTCGCCTACGCCCGTACCTCCGCCCAGGACGGCCCCGACAGCCACTCGGTGCTGCTGCTGGGGCCCGAACCGCCGGCCTCCGGACAGGTACGGCGGCTGGAGCGGGTCCACACGCCCGGCATGCGCGGAGCACGTTTCTGCGGACTGGAACTCATCGACGTGCCCGTGCCCGCCACGGCCGTGGTCGGCGAGGTCGGCGACGGGGTGTCGCTGGCGCTGCGCAGCTTCCAGATCAGCCACTGCCTCATCCCCGCCACCGTCCTGGCCGGCGTGGACAGCGTCCTGCGCCAGGCCGTGCGCGCGGCCACCGCCAACCGCCCCGAGGGCCGGCCCTCGCGCCGTCGGCAGCGGGCGCTCGCCGGGGTCTTCGCCGACCTGCTGGCCTGCGACGCGATGGCCGTCACCGGACTGCGCGCGCTCAGCCTCCTGCCCCAGGACGCCTATCTGCTCGCCGCGGCCGTCAAGTACACGATGCCGGACCTGCTGCGCGAGAACCTGGAGGAGCTCGCCGCCGTGCTCGGCGCCCGCGGCTACGACCGCGGCCCGCTCTACGGCGGCTTCCAGAAACTCGCGCGCGACCTGCCGGTGGCCGGACTCGGGCACTCGGGCACGGCCGTGTGCCAGGCGGTGCTCGTGCCCCAGCTGCCCACCCTGGCCCGTACGACGTGGTTCCGGTCCGCGGAGCCGCCGGCCGCCCTGTTCACCCCCGGGGCGCCGCTGCCCGTCTTCGACCACCGCCGGCTCGCGCACTTCGGCACCGACGACCTGCTCACCGCGTCCCTGATCGGCGCCGCCGAACGACTCTCGGCCCGGACCGGCGGCGGCCCGCTGGAGCGTGTCCTCGCCGCCCTGGCGCGGGCGTTCGTCGACGAGCTGAAGGTGCTGCGCGCACGGTGCGCCGCCCTGCCGGCCGCCGGCGGCACCGCCTTCGACCCGCAGGCCTGCGCCCTGGCCGACCGCTACGCCCTCGTCCTGGCCGCGGCGGCCTGCCTCGGTGTCTTCGAGCACCAGGACGGCACCGACGCCTTCCTGGCCGACCCCGCCTGGGCGGTGCTCGCTCTCGGACGCATCGGCCGCAGACTCGGCGCCGACGTGCCCGACGTACCGGCCCAGGCCGAGCACACCGTCCTGGCCGAACTGCTGCAGCGCTGCCGCGACGGACACAGCCTGGACCTGTACGCGACCCGGCTGGCCGGCTGAGACGGCCCGGCCCCACGCGCACCCACGCCGGGGCCTCGCCCCCTCGGCACCGACACCGGCACCGGGCACCGGGCACCGGCGCCGGGCCGGGGACGCCGGGCGCGAGGACGCCGTCCGGGTTCCGACGGCGCGGGCGTGCCCGGCGTCACCGCCCCCCATGACCGCCTCCCTGTTCTGCGCGGGCGGGCCGGGAGACCACGACACGCAGGGAGACGACGATGAACCGGGTCAGATGCGCGGTACCCCTCCATGTGCCGCGGCCGGCGGGGCCCTGGCGCGGTGTGCAGGAGGACCTCGCGCGGCTCGGCAACGCACTGGTGTACACGACGTGGAGCGAGTGGCTGCCCAGTGTCCTGACCACCCCCCGGCTGCGGGAACTGCTCGGCCGTGACTGGCACCGCTACCGGCGTACGCCCGACGCCGCCGTCCGCTACCGGTTCGCCGCCGCGCGGCTGCTCATCAAGTACACGGCAGCCGCGGCCCTGGTCACCCCGCCGCAGTACCTGGAGATCGCCTACCGCCTGGGCGGACGGCCGTATCTGCGCGGCTTCGACCAGATCGAACTGAGCCTCAGTCACACCGGCGACCTGATGGCGGTCGGGCTCAGCCGCACCGGCCGCATCGGCGTGGACGTGGAGCCCGCCGACCGCCTGGTGCGGCTGGACCTGCTCCAGAAGCAGATCCTCACCCCCGCCGAGGCGCGCGAGGTGGACGCGATGCCCGAGGACCGGCGCACCGCCCACATCCTGCGGCTGTGGACCCTCAAGGAGGCCTACAGCAAGGCGCTCGGCCAGGGACTGCGGCTGGGCTTCAACGAGTTCGGCTTCAGCCCGGGCGGCAGGCTGCGCGCCCCCGACGGAAGCGCGGCCAGCCGTGGCGAGTGGGACTTCGCCACGCACCCGGTGATGGACCGTTACCTGCTGAGCGTGGCCTGTCACGACGCGGGCCTGAACACCGCCGACGACACCTCCGTGCACACCATGCTCGACCGCGGCTTCCTCTCCGCCATGCAGCCCAAGGCCCCGGAGGAGCGCTGACACCCTCCTGACGGCTCATCGCGGGTTCACGCCCCCGGCACGCGTACGCCCCCGGCACGCGTACGACCGCAGCACGTGCCCCCCGGCACATGTCGAGGGATGCTCCGGCGGGCCTGGAGCGGTGTCGGCGCGGTGTCAGTCGTGCGGCGGTACGCCCCGGCACGCTTGCTGCCGGAGCGATACGCCCTCGGGCGGCTCCCGGGCCCCCGGGGGCGGGGCCCGCACCGGACCGGCCGCCGCGCCGGGGAGGGGGAACCATGGCGAGGCCGAGGCGCCCGCGCTCCGGGCGCGACCGGGTCCGCGGCGGCACCGCCCCCTCCGGCCGCCCCACCCGCACCGCGCTGCCCGTGACCCGGCAGCAGTACGACGTCCTGCTCGACTGCCTCGCCCACGCCCGAAGCGGCAGGCACGTCGAGCAGCTGACGTGGCGCTGGCAGGGACCGCTGGACCCCGACCGGCTCGCCGCCGCCTGGCAGTCCGTCACCGCCCGCGAGAGCGTCCTGCGTTCGTCGTTCGCCTGGGGCCCGACCCCCCGCCTGGTGGTCCACGACCGGGCCCGCATCGAGGTCGTACGGCATCCGGCGGGCAGCGTCGACTTCGCCCGACTGCTGGCCGAGGACCGGCTGCGCGGCTTCGACCTGCGCCGCCCCGGCCCGCTGCGCGTCACCCTCGTCGACGTGCCCGGCCGCGGCACGTTGGGGCCGGCGCCGTCCGGGACGCGGATGCTGCTGACCTTCCACCACGCGCTGCTGGACACCGCCAGCGTCTTCGTGCTGCTGGAGGAGTTCTGCCGGGCCTACCTCGCCGACGGGGTGCTGCCCGGCGGCGAGCGCAGGCCGGACCTGCGGGACTGGACACGCTGGCTCGACGGACAGGACCCCGCCCCGGCCCGGGAGCTGTGGAGCCGGACCGTGCCCGCCGGCGACCCGGCGCTCCTGCCGCTGCTGCCCGGCCCCGACACCCGGCAGACCGGCTGCGGCCGCGCCGAGGTACGGCTCAGCGTCCGCGAGGCCGGCCGGCTGCACCGCTGGGCCGCCGCCCGGGCCCTGCCCGACTCCAGCACCCTGCAGGCCGTCTGGGCGCTGCTGATCCACCGCGCGCAACGGGTGCCGGGAAGCCTGCCGGTGGGCTTCGGCGTCACCGTCTCGGGGCGGGGCATCCCCCTGGACGGCGTCGAGCGACTGGTGGGGCCCCTGCGCACGAGCCTGCCGATGGTCGTGACCGTCGACCCCGAGCAGCCGCTGGGCCGGCTGCTGGCCGCCCTGCGGGACCGGGCGCTGGACATGGCGGCCTACGAATGGGTCGCCATCGGGCAGATCCACGAGTGGACGGGGCGCGCCGCGACCGGCGGAAAGCTGGTGGAGAGTCTGGTGGCCGTGGCCGGCGGGCCCCGTCCGCCCGCCGGACTGCGTGCCGGACTGGGCGCGGCCGGAGTACGCCTGGAGATGGAACACGCCGACGGCGCGCACCCCGCCGTACCCGTCGCCCTCCTCGCCCACCGGAGCGCGGACGGCTCCCTGCGCCTGAGCGTGGTCCACGACCGGGCCCGGGTCTCCGACCGGGACGCCCGCCTGCTGGCCACGCACTGTGCCCGGCTGCTGCGCCTGCTGCCCCTCACCACGGGCGGCGAGACCGTCGGCGAGGTGCTGTCCGCGCTCGGCTCCGACCTGCCGCCCGTCATCGCGCCGCCGCGCCACAGCCGGCGCACCGTGCGGCTCCGGCCGCGCCCCACGGGTTCCACAGGCGGCGTCGACCGGGCCCCGAGCGAGTCTTGACACCCTGAGGCGACCGACCACGAAGGAGGCGCCCATGAGCGAGCGCGTTGAGGAGTTCCGGGAGATCGACATGGCGGTGTTCGGGATGGTTCCGGTGGGCGTGGCGCCGCTGCTCAGGCTGGCCGGGGCCGACGACGAGGACGAGGAGTTCCTCACCATCGTCCGCAGCATCGACTGAACACGATCCAGGGCCCGTTCGAGGGGGAGGACGAGAAGGAACATGTCGCTGTCGAAGCAGCGCCCGGCCGCCGTGCGGGTGCCCGCCGCGGTCGAGGCGTTCCTGAACGACCCGGCCGAGGTCGCGGCGTTCACGACGATCCGCCCCGACGGTTCGCTCCACGTCGCGCCGGTGCGCTTCACCTGGGACCCGGCCGCCGGGCTGGCCCGGGTCATGACGGTCGCCTCCTCGCGCAAGGCGAGGAATCTGCTGGCCGCGCCGGGGAGCCGGGTGGCACTGTGCCAGGTCCACGGGTTCACCTGGGTGACCCTGGAGGGCACCGGCACGGTCGTCGACGATCCCGCGCGGGTGACGCTGGGCGCGGGCCTCTACGCCAAGCGGTACTGGTCCGCCCCTCCCAACCCGCCCGGCCGGGTGGTCATCGAGATCGCGGTCGACCGCGTCCTGCACCTGAACACCTGAACACCACCCGGGGGACCACACGGCGGACGCGGGCGGGGGCGGCACCGGAACACCTCCGGTGCCGCCCCCTGAACCCGTCCGAACACGGCCGAACCCGGACGAAGGGCTCACCCCGCCGTCGTCGGCGGCGGCGGGGTGCCGTCGGCCCACAGCAGCCGGAACGACAACAGGCTCAGCCGCCACCCCCCGGGCGTCCGGCGGGCCTCGCCGTCGACGAACGTCCCCGTGGCGAACAGCGGCTCCAACTCCCCCTGCGGGCGGGCATGGTGGGCATGGTGGACATGGGTGGAGATCAGGTTGGCGCGCAGCACGGCCCGCTCGCCCTCCACCGTCACCACGGGCGGGGAGCCCAGGTGCTGGGTGGCCGCGAACGCCTCGAGTGCCGCACGGTGGTAGGCGGCCATGCCCCGGGCGCCCTGGTGCCGGCTGATCGGGAACGCCACGACGGCGTCCTCGGTGAACAGCCCGGCCGCCCAGGCGTCGTCGAGTTCCTCGTCGTCGAGGGAGACGAAATAGCGGGCGAGAAGGTCGGCGACGTCGGCGCGGGATTCGCCGACGTCGGTGGGGTGATCTCCGGTCCGAGCGGATTCATCGATGGTCCGAGTGGAGTTCATGCCTGAGAATGCCGCCGATATACCCCCGCCCGGCAAGTGCATTTGACAAAGATCTGACGTTCCCGACGTTCTTCTGGCATTCCTTGCAGAAGACCTGTACCTATGGCTATTTACCGCCGTCGAAAGCCCTCGCGATACTGGCCGTACACCAGTGAGAAGAGGACAAATGAATTTCTTCGACGCGGATGTCATTGTTGTGGGGGCGGGTCCCACCGGACTCATGCTCGCGGGTGAACTGAGGCTCAATGGAGTCTCGGTTACCGTGCTGGACAAGCTGGACGAGCCGATTCGTGAATCACGTGCTCTGGGATTTTCGGCGCGGACCATCGAGGAGTTCGCGCAGCGTGGACTCATGGCCCGCTTCGGTGAGGTCGGCGTCATTCCGGCCGGTCATTTCGGCGGCGTGCCGCTGGACTACCAGGTGATCGAGGGCGGCTCCTACGGTGCCCGCGGCGTCCCGCAGGCCCGCACCGAGGGCGTCCTGGGCGGCTGGGCGGTGCAGCTGGGCGCCGTGGTGCGCCGCGGCGTCGAGGTCACCGGCGTGGACCTCGACGACGACGGCGTGAGCGTCACCGTCCAGGGCGCGGACGGCGCCGGCCGCCTGCGTGCCCGCTACGTGGTGGGCTGCGACGGCGCCCGCTCCCTGGTGCGCCGGGCCGCCGGCATCGACTTCCCCGGCACCGAGCCCACGCTGGAGCTGCGGTTCGCCGACATCACCGGCGTGAGCCTGCGCCCCCGCTTCAGCGGCGAACGCGTGCCCGGCGGCATGGTCATGGTGATGCCGCTCGGCCCGGACCGCTGCCGCGTCATCTACTACGACGCCGCGCAGCCGTTGCGCACCGCCGACGGCCCGATCACCTTCGAGGAGGTCGCCGAGGCGTTTCGGCGGCTGTCGGGCGAGGACATCAGCGGCGCCACCCCGCTGTGGGTCAGCTCCACCACCGACGTCAGCCGGCAGGCCGCCCAGTACCGCAAGGGCCGCGCCTTCCTGGCCGGCGACGCCGCCCACGTCCACCTGCCGATCGGCGCGCAGGGCATGAGCGCGGGCATCCAGGACGCCGTCAACCTCGGCTGGAAGCTGGCCCTGGAGATCAAGGGCCGGGCTCCCGAGGGGCTGCTGGACACGTACCACAGCGAACGCCACCCGGTCGGCGCCCGCATCCTGACCAACACCCTCGCCCAGCGCAGCCTCTACCTCGGCGGCGACGACATGGAGCCGATGCGCGAGGTCTTCGCCGAACTGGTGAGGGCCCACCCTGGCGTCCAGCGCCACCTGGTCGGCATGGTCACCGGCCTGGACATCCGCCACGACGTCGGCGGCGCCGACCACCCGCTGCTGGGCCGCCGGCTGCCCGAGCGCGACCTGGTCGTCGCCGGCGAGAAGGTCTCCAGCACCACCCTGCTGCACGCCGGCCGGCCCGTGCTGCTCGAACTCGGCGGGGACCACGGCCTCGCCCGCGCGGCCGCCGGCTGGCAGGACCGCCTCGACACCGTCGCCGTCGAGTTCGACTGCGACGTGCCCGTGGACGGCATCCTCGTCCGCCCCGACGGCTACGTCGCCTGGGTCGGCCCGGCCGGCACCGGCCCGGACGGCCTCACCGACGCCCTCACCCGCTGGTTCGGTTCCGCCGGCTGACAACAGCCGCGCACCGGCAACTCGTCCGTATCCAAAGGAAGCGAAGGACCCATGCCCAAGATTTCCGTCGAGGACAAGCACCTGACCGTCCTCAACCTGTTCACCACCGACGCTCCCGAGAAGCAGGACAAGCTGATCGAGGAGATGACGAAGATCGTCGACGCGGCGACGTACGAGGGCTGGATGTCCTCCACCGTGCACGCCGGCGTCCAGAGCCCGGGCACCGCCAACTTCATCCAGTGGCGCAGCGGCGAGGACCTGGAGAAGCGGTACTCGGGCGAGGAGTTCAAGCACCGCACGCTGCCGGTCTTCGGCGAGATCACCACCTCCATCCGCCTGCTGCAGAACGAGGTCAGCTTCGTGCTGACCCAGCCCGGCCAGGGCGGCGTCGCCGACATCGGCCCGCACCGCGACGACTACACCGTCATCGGCGTCTTCGGCGTCGAGGCAGGCGACCAGGACGAGCTCCTCGACGCGCTCGGCGAGGGCCAGAGGTGGTTCCTGGACGTTCCCGGCTTCGTCTCGCACGTCGTCCTCAAGGGCCTGCGCGCCCGCGGCCTGGACGGTCTGTTCGTCGTCTCCTACTCGCAGTGGGAGAGCAAGGAGGCCTTCGAGGCCTACCGCGACCAGCCCGCCGAGCAGTGGCCCGAGGGCCGTGCCAAGGCCGTGGGCCGGGTGCGCGCGGTCGCCACCTCCGCGGACGTGAACACCTACCAGGTGGTCCACACCCGTTCCGCCGGCGAGTGAACCCGGCGCGTCCTTCGTGACGCGCCGCCCCGCCCGCACGCCTCCGGACTGCCCGGCCGCCCACGGTGTGCCGGTCCGTCCGGAGGCGTACGCATGCCCGCACCCGGGTCCGCACCCGGGTCCGTGCCCGCCGTCACCGGCTCCGGCCGGACTCAGGCGCTGCGCGGGCCGGGCGCTACCGCCGGGCCGCACTGTCGAGGCGTCGGAGAGCCAGCGCCGAAGCCGGCGAAACGAACGAAGCGAACCCCTCCACGCACACGCCGAGGAGCCAAACCTATGCACAGCACGCTCATTGTCGCCCGGATGACAGCCACCTCGAGCACCGACGTGGCCCGGCTGTTCGCCGAGTTCGACCGGACCGAGATGCCCCACCGCATGGGAACGCGGCGCCGCCAGCTGTTCTCCTACCGGGGCCTGTACTTCCACCTCCAGGACTTCGACGAGGACAACGGCGGCGAGCTGATCGAGGCCGCCAAGCAGGACCCCCGCTTCGTGCGGATCAGCGCCGACCTCAAGCCCTTCATCGAGGCATACGACCCCGCGACCTGGCGCTCCCCGGCCGACGCGATGGCCACGCGCTTCTACCACTGGGAGGCGTCCGCGTGAGCCGGCGTCGCGTTGTCATCACCGGCATCGAGGTGATCGCCCCCGGCGGTGTGGGCAGGGAGAAGTTCTGGCAGCTGCTCAGCAGCGGCCGTACCGCCACCCGCGGCATCACCTTCTTCGACCCCTCCCCGTTCCGCTCCCGGGTGGCCGCCGAGGCCGACTTCGCCCCCTACGAGCACGGCCTGAGCCCCCAGGAGGTCCGCCGCCTGGACCGGGCCGCGCAGTTCGCCGTCGTCGCCTCGCGCGGCGCGGTCGCCGACAGCGGCATCGACCTGGCGGCGCTGGAGCCCCACCGCGTCGGCGTCACCGTCGGCAGCGCCGTCGGCGCCACCATGGGCCTGGACCAGGAGTACCGCGTCGTCAGCGACGGCGGCCGCCTCGACGTGCTGGACCACACCTACGCGGTGCCGCAGCTCTACGACTACATGGTGCCCAGCTCCTTCGCCTGCGAGGTCGCCTGGGCCGTCGGCGCCGAGGGCCCCTCCACGGTGGTCTCCACCGGCTGCACCTCCGGCATCGACTCCGTCGGCTACGCCGTCGAGCTGGTCCGCGAGGGTTCGGCGGACGTCGTGATCGCCGGCTCCTCCGACGCGCCGATCTCACCGATCACCATGGCCTGCTTCGACGCGATCAAGGCGACCACACCCCGGCACGACGAACCCGAGTGCGCCTCCCGGCCCTTCGACAAGACCCGCAACGGCTTCGTCCTCGGCGAGGGCGCCGCGTTCTTCGTCCTGGAGGAGCTGGCAAGCGCCAAGGAACGCGGGGCGCACATCTACGCCGAGATCGCCGGCTACGCCACCCGCTCGAACGCCTACCACATGACGGGCCTGCGCCCGGACGGCAAGGAGATGGCCGAGGCCATCGACCTCGCCCTCGCCGAGGCACGGCTCAACCCGGAGGCGATCGACTACGTCAACGCCCACGGCTCGGGCACCAAGCAGAACGACCGGCACGAGACCGCCGCGTTCAAGCGCAGCCTGGGCGAGCACGCCTACCGCACCCCGGTCAGCTCCATCAAGTCGATGGTGGGCCACTCGCTCGGCGCGATCGGCTCCATCGAGATCGCCGCCTCCGCGCTGGCCATGGAGTACGACGTGGTCCCGCCGACCGCGAACCTCCACCACGCCGACCCCGAGTGCGACCTCGACTACGTGCCCGTCGTCGCCCGCGACCAGCTCATCGACGCCGTCCTGACGGTCGGCAGCGGCTTCGGCGGCTTCCAGAGCGCCATGGTGCTCGCCAGCCCGGAGAGGAGCCTTCTATGACCGCCTCCGTGGTGGTGACCGGCCTGGGCGTCGCCGCGCCCAACGGCCTGGGCGTGCAGGACTACTGGTCGGCCACCCTGTCCGGCAAGCACGGACTGGGCCGGGTGACCCGCTTCGACCCCTCGGACTACCCCAGCCGACTGGCGGGCGAGATCCCCGGCTTCGTGGCCGAGAACCATCTGCCCAGCCGGCTGCTGCCGCAGACCGACCGGGTCACCCGGCTGGCGCTGGTCGCGACCGACTGGGCGCTGAAGGACGCCGGAGCCGACCCCGCCGCGTTCGCCGAGTTCGACATGGGCGTCATCACGGCCTCCGCCGCCGGCGGCTTCGAGTTCGGCCAGGGCGAACTGCAGAACCTGTGGAGCCGCGGCAGCCAGTACGTCTCCGCCTACCAGTCCTTCGCCTGGTTCTACGCCGTCAACAGCGGCCAGATCTCCATACGCAACGGCATGAAGGGCCCCGCCGGGGTCGTCGTCAGCGAGGGCGCGGGCGGCCTGGACGCCGTCGCGCAGGCACGCCGGCAGATCCGCAAGGGCACCTCCCTGATCGTCACCGGAGCGGTCGACGCCTCCATCTGCCCCTGGGGCTGGGTGGCGCAGCTGACCACGGGCAGACTGTCCACCAGCGACGAACCCGCCCGCGCCTACCTGCCCTTCGACCGCGACGCCCGCGGTTACGTGCCCGGTGAGGGCGGCGCCATCCTCATCACCGAGGACGCCCAGAGCGCCCGCGCGCGGGGCGCGAGGATCTACGGGGAGATCACCGGCTACGGCGCCACGATCGACCCCCGGCCCGGCAGCACACGCCCGCCCGCCCTGCGCAAGGCCGTCGAGATCGCCCTCGCCGACGCCGGCGCCGACGCGCGTGACGTCGACGTGGTCTTCGCCGACGGCGCCGGCGACGCGGCCGGCGACCTGATCGAGGCCCGCGCGATCAACGACGTGTTCGGGGAGCGGGGCGTGCCCGTGACCGTGCCCAAGACGATGACCGGCCGCCTGTACTCGGGCGGCGCGCCGCTGGACCTCGCAGCCGCCCTGCTGTCGATGCAGGACGCGGTCCTCCCGCCCACGGTGCACATCGACCCGTGCGCGGACTACGGGCTCGACCTCGTCCTGGGCCGGCCCCGCCCGGCCGAGGTGCGCACCGCCCTGGTCCTGGCCCGCGGCAACGGCGGCTTCAACTCCGCCATGGTCGTCCGCCGCCCCGCCTGACCCACCGGACGCCAACCAACGACCCCCTGCGACGAAAGGACCCACCCATGACCGCCAAGCTCTTCACCCTCGCCGACCTCAAGCGCACCCTGCGGGAGGCCGCCGGGGTCGCCGAGGGCGTCGACCTGGACGCCGACATCCTCGACACCGAGTTCGAGGTGATCGGCTACGAGTCCCTGGCCCTGCTGGAGACCGGCAGCCTCATCGAACGCGAGTACGGCATCTGCCTGGACGAGGAGGCCGTCGGCGAGGCCAACACCCCGCGCGCCTTCATCGACGTCGTCAACGCCCAGCTCGCGCCCGCCCAGGCCGCCTGAAAGGAGCACCCGCCCCCATGAGCGACAACAGCACCGCGAAGGTCGCCGTCGTCACCGGCGCCACCAGCGGCATCGGCCTGGCCTCGGCACGCCTGCTCGCCTCCACCGGCCACCGCGTCTTCATCGGCGCCCGCGACGCCGACAACGTCGCCGCCACCGTCAAGGACCTCCAGGCCGAGGGCCTTCAGGTGGACGGCACGGTCGTGGACGTCCGTGACAGCGCCTCCGTCGACGCCTTCGTGAGGGCCGCCGTCGACCGCTTCGACACCGTCGACGTGCTCGTCAACAACGCCGGCCGCTCCGGCGGCGGAGTGACCGCCGACCTCACCGACGACCTGTGGCAGGACGTGCTGGAGACCAACCTCACCAGCGTCTTCCGGATGACCCGCGCGGCACTGACCACCGGCGGCATGCGCCACAAGAACCGCGGCCGCATCATCAACATCGCCTCCACCGCCGGCAAGCAGGGCGTCGTCCTCGGCGCGCCCTACTCCGCCTCCAAGCACGGCGTCGTCGGCTTCACCAAGGCCCTCGGCAACGAGCTCGCCCCCACCGGCATCACCGTCAACGCCGTCTGCCCGGGCTATGTGGAGACCCCCATGGCCCAGCGGGTCCGCCAGGGCTACGCCGCCGCCTACGACACCTCCGAGGACGCCATCCTCGAGAAGTTCCAGGCCAAGATCCCCCTCGGCCGCTACTCCACGCCCGAGGAGGTCGCCGGCCTGGTCGGCTACCTGGCCTCCGACACCGCCGCCTCCATCACCTCCCAGGCCCTCAACGTCTGCGGCGGCCTGGGCAACTTCTGACCGACCCGACCTTCTTCGAGGAGAACCTCATGACCACACGTGAGGTCGAGCACGAGATCGGCATCGACGCCCCCGCCGCCGCCGTCTACCGACTGCTCGCGGACGTGACCAACTGGCCGCGGATCTTCCCGCCCACCATCCACGTCGACCGGCTCCAGACACAGGCCGACCAGGAGCGCATCCGGATCTGGGCCACCGCCAACGGCAAGCCCAAGGACTGGACCTCGCGCCGGACCCTGGACCCCGCCAACCTGACCATCACCTTCCGCCAGGAGATCCCGGCACCGCCCGTCAAGCACATGGGCGGCACCTGGATCATCGAACCGCTCGGCGAGGCGCGCTCCCGGGTGCGCCTGCTGCACGACTACAGCGCCCTCGGCGACGACCCGCACGACCTGCTGTGGATCGAGCGGGCGGTCGACAAGAACAGCACCTCGGAACTCGCCGCGCTCAAGGAGAACGTCGAGCGGGCGCACGCCGCCGACACCGAGGAACTGACCTTCTCCTTCACCGACACGGTGCACGTCGCCGGAAGCGCCAAGGACGTCTACGACTTCGTCAACGAGGCCGACCGGTGGGCCGAGCGACTGCCGCACGTGGCCGTCGTACGCCTCACCGAGGAGACGCCCGGCCTGCAGGAACTGGAGATGGACACCCGGGCCAAGGACGGCTCGGTGCACACCACCAGGTCCTACCGGGTGCTCTTCCCGCACCACAGGATCGCCTACAAGCAGGTCACGCTGCCCGCGCTGATGACCCTGCACACCGGCGAGTGGACGTTCACGGAGACCGAGGAGGGCACCGCCGCCTCCTCGCAGCACACCGTCACCCTCAACACCGACAACATCGCACGCATCCTCGGCCCCGACGCCACCGTCGCCGACGCCCGCGAGTACGTCCACACGGCGCTGTCCACCAACAGCTGCGCCACGCTGTCGTACGCCAAGGCCCACGCCGAGCAGAAGCGGGCCTGAGGCGTGACAGCGGAGCGCCTGACGGCCGACGTGGTCATCGTCGGGGCCGGTCCCGTCGGGCTGATGCTCGCCGGTGAACTGGCCCGCGACGTCAACGTGGTGCTGGTGGAGAAACGGCGCGCCCCGGACACCACGTCGCGGGCCTCCACCCTGCACGCCCGCACCATGGAGATCTTTCAGAGCCGGGGCCTGATACCCGACCTCGGCGAGCCGCCCAGCGAGGTGCGCGGGCACTTCGGCGGCATCCCCCTCGACCTCACCCTGCCCAGCACCCACCCGGGCCAGTGGAAGGTGCAGCAGACGAAGACCGAGGCGGTCCTGGAGGAGTGGGCGCTGGCCGCGGGCGCGGAGCTGAAGTGCAAGCACGAACTGGTCGCCGTCGGCGAGGTGGGGGACTGGGTCGAACTCGAAGCCCTCGGCGACCAGGGCGTCCTGCGCCTGCGCTGCCGCTACCTGGTGGCCTGCGACGGCGAGAACAGCACCGTGCGCCGCCTGATCGGCGCCGACTTCCCCGGCCAGGACGCCCGCCGGGAACTGCTGCGCGCCGACATCGCCGGCATCGACGTTCCCAACCGGCGCTTCGAACGCCTGGAACACGGGCTCGCCATCGCCGCGCGCCGCCCCGACGGCGTGACCCGGGTGATGGTGCACGAGTTCGGCTCCGACGCTGGGCGGCGCTCCGCCGACGCCCAGTTCGAGGAGATCATCACCGTCTGGAAGCGGGTCACCGGCGAGGACATCAGCGGCGGCACCCCGCTGTGGGTCAACGCCTTCACCGACGCCTCCCGGCAGCTGACCCACTACCGGCACGGCCGGATCCTGTTCGCCGGCGACGCCGCTCACCAGAAGATGCCGATCGGCGGCCAGGCCCTCAACCTCGGCCTGCAGGACGCCTTCAACCTCGGCTGGAAACTGGCGCTGCACCTGCGCGGCAAGATCGGCGACGACCTGCTGGACACCTACCACACCGAACGGCACGCGGTGGGCAGGCGGGTCCTGGCCAACATCAGGGCCCAGGCCCACCTGCTGCTCGGCGGACCCCAGGTGGAGCCGCTGCGCACCCTGCTGAGCGAACTCATCGCACAGCAGGACGTCCGCACCCACCTCGCCGGGATGATCAGCGGCCTGGACGTGCGCTACGACATCGAGGGCGACCCCCACCCGCTGCTCGGCGCCCGGATGCCGCACACCGCCCTGCACACCGCGCACGGCCGCGTCCACCCCCCGCGCCTGCTGCGCACCGGCGGCGGCGTCCTGGTGGACCTGCGCGCCGGGGCCGCCGGCGAACCGCCGGCCGGCTGGACCGACCGGGTCAGCGCGGTGTCGGTCCGCGCGGAGGACCGTGAACTCCTGCACGGCGCCGACCGGCTGCTGCTGCGCCCCGACGGTCACATCGTCTGGGCCGGCCGGGACGCCGGCGACGCCGGACTGGAGCAGGCCCTGACCCGCTGGTTCGGCCCGCCCAAGCCGGTGCGCCGGCTGGAGTACTGAGCCCCACGCCCCCTTCCCCCTCCCCGCCCCGCCGGTGACCGCCACCCCCTTGCCGGGCCCGACATGATCCCGTCGCCAGGAAGGAAACAACCCCTATGGAACCCGTGGAAGGCACCACGACCGACACCGACGTCATCGTCGTCGGGGCGGGCCCGACCGGACTGATGCTCGCCGGTGAACTGCGCCTGGGCGGGGCTCGTGTGGTCGTGATCGAGAAGCTCGCCGCCCCCACCGGGCAGTCCCGCGGCCTGGGCTTCACCGCCCGCGCCATGGAGACGTTCGACCAGCGCGGCCTGCTGCCCCGCTTCGGACAGGGCGAGAGCCTTCAGACCAGCCCCATGGGCCACTTCGGCGGCACCGTCTTCGACTTCACCGTGCTGCCCGACGCCCACTTCGGAGCCCGGGGCATCCCCCAGGGCGACACCGAGGCGGTGCTGGAGTGCTGGGCGGCCGAGACCGGCGCCGACATCCGGCGCGGCTGGCAGTTCGTGTCCCTGTCCGACGGCCACCTCGACGGCGACACCGTCGAGATCACCGTCCGCACACCCGCGGGCGAGGACCGCACCCTGCGCGCCGCCTACCTGGTGGGCTGCGACGGCGGCGCCAGCCGGGTGCGCCGGGCCGCCGGTTTCGACTTCCCCGGCAGCGCCGCGCGCCGCGGCATGTACCTCGCCGACATCACCGGAGTCACGCTGCGCGCCCGTCACCTGGGGGAGCGCTACCCGCACGGCATGGTGATGTCCGCCCCGCTCACCGAGAACGTCTGGCGCATCATCGTCTGCCCCGACGGCCAGCCCGCCCACGACCGCGAACGCACCGTCACCTACGCGGAGGTCGCCGAGGCCTGGCGGCACATCACCGGCGAGGACATCAGCGCCGGCAGCGCCTCCTGGGTGAGCTCCTTCACCGACGCCACCCGCCAGGCCTCCGCCTACCGGCGCGGCCGCGTCCTGCTGGCCGGCGACGCCGCCCACATCCACCTGCCCGCCGGCGGCCAGGGCCTGAGCACCGGCGTGCAGGACGCGGCGAACCTCGGCTGGAAGCTGGCCGCCGTGATCCGCGGCGACGCCGGCGAGGCCCTGCTGGACACCTACCACGACGAACGCCACGCGGTCGGCCGCCGCCTGCTGATGAACACCCGCGCCCAGGGCACCGTCTACCTCGGCGGCGCCGAGTCCGAGCCGCTGCGCGAACTGTTCACCGAACTCATCGCCCACGACGACGTCAAGCGTCACCTGGCCGGCCTGGTCAGCCACCTCGACATCCGCTACGACCTGTCCGTGCCCGGCGAACCCGAGGCGCCGGCCCACCCCCTGACGGGCCGCCGGATGCCTCCGCGCCTGCTGATCGGCGCCGCCGGCGAGGCCCGTGTCGCCCAGCTGCTGCACACCGGACGCGGCGTCCTGCTGGACCTGGCCGACGACGCGGAGACCCGCCGTGCGGTGACCGGCCGGGAGGACCGGGTCGACGTCGTCACCGCGACGCTGAAGCCCGCCGACGGGCCCGATGCGCTGGCCGCCGCCACGGCCGTCCTGATCCGCCCCGACGGGTACGTGGCCTGGGCGTCCGACGGTGCCACGACGGCCGGCCTGGAGTCGGCGCTGCGGCACTGGTTCGGCCCGGCCCGCTGACCGGCGGGGAGCGGGGAGCGAGGAGCGGGGCACCTGGTGACGGGGTGCCCCGCTCCGGCGCGCCCACGGCCCGCCGCGCGGGGGACACCCCCGGCTGACGGGCCCGCCGCGCGGGGGACACCCCCGGCTGACGGCAACGGCCCCCGCCGCGCCTCACTGAGGCGCGGCGGGGGCCGTTGCGGCGTACCGGGGGCCGGTCAGACCGGGATCGCCTCGACGATCGAGACCGCCGAGGCCGTCTCCACCACACGCTCCAGGCGGAAGCCGGCGCGCAGGAGCAGGTCGGCGTACTGGGAGGCGGTACGTTCCCTGCCACCGACCAGGAGCAGCAGCCACAGGTCGACGAGCTTGCCCGAGTGCGGCTCCTCGCCCTCCTCGGGGATCACCATCTCCACCAGCAGCAGACGGCCGTCCGGCCGGATCGCGGAGCGGACGTTGCGCAGGATCTGCAGGGCCTGCTCCTCGGGCCAGTCGTGGACGATGTGCTTGAGCACATAGGCGTCCCCGCCCTCCACCACCGGGTCGAACAGCCCACCGGCGTGGGTGGTGCAGCGGTCGGCGACCCCCTGCCCGGCGAGGAACTCGGCCGCGCCGTTGCCCTCCACCCGCGGGTCGGACAGGATGCCCCGCGCCCCGGGTGCCTGCCGCAGGATGCCCGAGAGCAGCCCGCCGCGTCCGCCGCAGAAGTCGACGACCGCGGTGAAGCGCGAGAAGTCGTAGGCGGCGACGACCGGTCCGGTCTCGGTGTCGGACATGTTGCCCATGCCCCGGATGAACACCTCGCCGTACTCCGGGTTCTGCTCCAGGTACTCGAAGGCACCCATCCCGCGGTGCTTGGGCGGGCTCGGCTCGCCGGTGACGACCGAGTCCAGCAGACCGCTCCAGTCCTCCCAGTGCGTGGGGTGGCCCATCAGGACGGCGATGTCACGCATCGTCATGGGGTGGTCGGCACGCAACGCGTCGGCCATCGGCGTCAGTTCCCAGGTCCCGTCCGGGCGCGCGGCGAAGACACCGTGCGAGGCGAGCAGCCGCAGCACCCGGCCCAGGGCGCCGGCGTCGGCGCCGGTCCGCTCGGCGAGGTGCTCGACACCGAGCGGGCCGTCCGCGAGTTCGTCGGCGACCCGCAGCCGTGCCACGACATACAGCGCCTGCGTGACCATGGACCCCATGGCCAGTTCCAGCAGGGCGAACGGCGGAGGCGCCAGCTGACGGCTCTGCCGCTGCAGATCCGCACGGGCCTTCTCCGCTTCCCGGACGACGTGCGGGGGCGGCAGTTCGGGCATCAGATTCCTCCAGACAGGGGCGGGAAAAAAGGTGTCCCAACCGCCGGAAGGGACCCGGCCACCACGGTAGGGACGGGCCTTGGCGCAGCCCTGGAGAGCGACTCGGACACCGCTGGAGTTGTGGCGCACCGGTTTGACAACGGCCCCAGGACCCCGCCCGCACGGGCGGCACCGCCCTTCCCGGCGGCCATGAACGGGATCCTCCGCTCCCGCCCCGACCACAGTGCGCCCCCCGCTCCCACGCAGAGCGCCCCGGCCCACCGGCCGTGGCCCCACGCCCGCCGCGACGCCGGGATCCGCGGGGGAGCGCCCCGGGGCGCGCATCACATCCGGCGCAGAGCGGCTCGCGGCCCGCTCGACGCGCGCCGGAGAACGACGCCCGCCCGCCGGGCCGCTCGGCATTCTGACCGGGCATCCGCTTGCCGCCCCGCCCCGACCGACCCTCATGGAGGCTGCCTGTGTCCCCTCACCCGAAGACCCCCGCCGCCCCCGCGCCGACCGGCGTGTGGCTGATCGGGGCGCGCGGATCGCTCGCCACGACGGCGATCGCCGGCTGCGCCGCGCTGGCGGCCGGCCTGATACCGCCCACCGGCCTGGTCACCGAGACCGACGCCTTCGCCGACAGCGGCCTGCCCCCGCTGCCCTCACTGGTCTTCGGCGGCCACGACACGGCCGCCACCCCGCTGGCCAAACGGGCGGAGGACCTCGCCGCCCAAGGGGTGCTGCCGCACTGGATGCCGGCCTCGGTCCGGGAGGAACTGGCCGCCGCCGAGGCGCGGATCCGCCCCGGCGTGCCCCTGCCCGGCGACGGCCGCGGCCACGAGGAACTGACCGGCGTCCTCGCCGGACACCTGCGGGAGTTCGCGCACACCACCGGCGCGGCCCGCACCGTTGTGGTCAACGTCGCCACCACCGAACCGGCCCCCGAGCCCGGCGGCTGGCCCGCCAGCTCCCTGTACGCGGCCGCCGCCCTGCGCGTGGGCTGTTCCTACGTCAACTTCACGCCCTCGACCGGGCTGCGCCACCCCCAGCTCGCCGTGACCGCGCCGGTGACCGGCCTGCCGTACGCCGGCCAGGACGGCAAGACCGGGCAGACGCTGCTCCGCTCGGTCCTCGGGCCGATGTTCGCCCAGCGGGCGCTCGCCGTGCGGGCCTGGTCCGGCACCAACCTGCTGGGCGGCGGCGACGGGGCCTCGCTCGCCGACCCGGCCGCGGCGGCCGCGAAGAACGCCGGCAAGGAACGGGTCCTCACCGACACCCTCGGCACGACGCCCGAGGGCCAGGTACACATCGACGACGTACCGGCGCTCGGTGACTGGAAGACCGCCTGGGACCACGTCGCCTTCGACGGCTTCCTCGGGACCCGCATGGTCCTGCAGACGATCTGGCAGGGCTGCGACTCCGCCCTGGCCGCCCCGCTGGTCCTGGACCTGGCCCGGCTGCTGGCCCGCGCCCACGAACGCGGCCTGTCCGGCCCACGCCCCGAACTCGCCTTCTACTTCAAGGACGCCGACCCCGGGTCCCCGGCCTCCCTGGCCGAGCAGTACGCCCGCCTGCTCGCCTTCGCCGAACACCTGAAGGACCCGCGATGAGCACACCGGCAGAACCGGCAGAACCGGCAGAACCGGCAGAACCGGCAGAACCGGCAGGACCGGCAGGACCGGCAGGACCGGCAGGACCGGCGGGACCGGAGGGAGTGGCGACCCCGGCGCGAGTGGCGCGCGTGGCGCTCCCGCACGCCGCGCTCAACCCCTCGCCGCCGCACGGCCGGCCCGCCGGGTGAGCGTGACATGAGCGGGCTGCGCCTGGGATACGGCACCAACGGGCTGACCGACCTGCGCCTGGACGACGCCCTCGCGCTCCTGGCCGACCTCGGCTACGACGGCGTCGGACTGACGCTCGACCACATGCACCTCGACCCGCTCGCCCCCCACCTCACCGCCCGGACCCGCCGCGTACGGCAGCGACTGGACGCGCTCGGGCTCGGCGTGAGCGTGGAGACCGGCGCGCGCTACGTCCTCGATCCACGCCGCAAGCACGGCCCCAGCCTGCTGGACGAGGACGACGACGCCCGCTGGGCCCGCGTCCGGCTGCTGATCCGCGCGGTCCGCGTCGCCGCCGACCTCGGCGCGCACGCCGTCCACCTCTTCAGCGGCACCCCGCCCGAAGGCGTGGACCCCGACACGGGCTTCACACGGCTGGCCGACGCGCTCACCCCGGTGCTGGAGGCCGCCGAGGAGGCCGGAGTGCCGCTGGCCGTCGAACCGGAACCCGGCCATCTGCTGGCCGACCTCGCCGGCTTCCACCGGCTGCGCACCGCACTCGGCGACCCCGGCGCACTCGGCCTGACGCTCGACATCGGCCACTGCCAGTGCCTGGAGCCCCTCCCGCCGCAGGAGTGCGTGCGGCAGGCCGCGCCCTGGCTGAAGCACGTACAGATCGAGGACATGCGGCGCGGGGTGCACGAGCACCTGCCGTTCGGCCAGGGGGAGATCGACTTCCCGCCCGTGCTGCGGGCCCTTCAGGACAGCGGCTACCAGGGGCTGACCGTGGTGGAACTGCCCCGCCACTCCCACGCCGGACCCGCCCTCGCCGCGCACTCCCTGGACTTCCTGCGCAACGGAGGGACGAGATGACGAGATGAACGCCCCCATCGACACCGCACCGCACGTCTGGCTGGAGCAGGCCCTGGCCCAGGCCGCCGCCCGCGCGCCCGGCTGGACGCTGCGCTTCGCCGAGGCGGGCCGCCGCTGCGGCGCCGGCGCGCTCGAGGCCCGTGTGCGGCTGCTGGCCGCGGCCCGCCCCGAGCCGGCCGAGGTGAGCCTGCTGTACCGGCAGGGCACCCCCGCCGAGCGCCGTGCCGTCCTGCTGGCCCTGACCCGCCTTCACCTCCCGGCGGCGGCCGGGGTGCCGCTGGTGCAGGACGCCCTGCGCACCAACGACACCGGTCTGCTGGCCGCCGCCCTCGGCCCGTACGCCGCCCGGCACCTGGACGCCCACACCTGGCGGCACGCCGTCCTGAAGTGCCTGTTCACCGGCGTGCCCGTGCGCGGTGTGGCCGGGCTCGCCGAACGGGCCCACGGGGACGGGGAGCTGGCCCGCATGCTGCGTGCCCACGCCGCCGAACGCACCGCCGCCGGCCGGCTGGTCCCCGAGGACCTCGACCACGTGCTCGCCCTCACCGGACACCCCCAGGACCCCCCACCGAGCCGCCCAGCCGCCCCAGCCCCCTAACCGCCCCACCCCGCCCAGCCGACCGGGCACCGACCGAGTACCGACCCCGAGCACCCGACCGGGCACCGACCGAGGAGAACGGCGTTGCGCATCTTCGACCCGCACATCCACATGACCTCACGCACCACCGACGACTACGAGGCGATGCGCGCCGCCGGCGTCCGCGCGGTGGTCGAACCCGCCTTCTGGCTGGGCCAGCCACGCACCTCGGTCGCCTCCTTCGTCGACTACTTCGACGCACTGCTGGGCTGGGAGCCGTTCAGAGCCGCCCAGTACGGCATCGCCCACCACTGCACGATCGCCCTCAACCCCAAGGAGGCCAACGACCCGCGCTGCGCACCGGTCCTCGCGGAACTGCCCCGCTATCTGGTCAAGGACCGGGTCGTGGCCGTCGGCGAGATCGGCTACGACGCGATGACCCCGGCCGAGGACCACGCGCTCGAACACCAACTGCAACTGGCCGCCGACCACCACCTGCCCGCCCTCGTGCACACCCCGCACCGCGACAAGCTCGCCGGACTCCAGCGCACCCTGGACGCCGTGGCCGCATCCGCCCTGGACACCGGCCGGGTGCTGCTGGACCACCTCAACGAGACCACCGTCGCCGCCGCCCGCGACAGCGGCTGCTGGCTGGGGTTCTCGGTGTACCCGGACACCAAGATGGACGAGGACCGGATGGTGGCGGTGCTCAAGGAGTACGGACCCGAGCGGGTCCTGGTCAACTCCGCCGCCGACTGGGGCAGGAGCGATCCGCTGAAGACGGCGAAGGTGGGCCGGGCCATGCTCGCCGCGGGCTTCGACGAGGACGACGTGGACCTCGTGCTGTGGCGCAACCCGGTCGCCTTCTACTCCCTCTCCGGCCGCCTCGATCTCTCCCTCACCGCCACCGGCCCCACCCACCAGGGCAACTCCGTCCTGCGCGGCACACCCGCCCGCCCGATCCCCGCCGGACGGTGAACGGTGCGCTTCCTCCACCACGACGGCAGCGTCGTCCACCTCGCCTACTGCACCAACGTGCACCCCGCCGAGGACCTCGACGGCGTCCTCGCCCAACTCGGCGACCACTGCGCACCGGTCCGCCACCGCCTGGGCACACGCCGCCTCGGCGTCGGCCTGTGGCTGGCCGAACGCGCCGCCCGCACCCTGGACTCCGACCCGCGCGCCCTGTCCCGGCTGCGCGGCGAACTCGACCGCCACGGCCTGGAGGTCGTCACCCTCAACGGCTTCCCCTACGAGGGATTCGGCGCCGGCGAGGTCAAGTACCGCGTCTACCAGCCGGACTGGGCCGATCCCGAGCGCCTGGAGCACACCACCGCGCTCGCCCGGATCCTCGCCGCCCTGCTGCCCGACGACGTCACCGAGGGCAGCATCTCCACCCTGCCGCTGGCCTGGCGCACCCGCTGCGGCACCCCCCGCGGCGCACGCGCCCACGCCTGCCTCGGGGAGATGGCCCGGCGGCTGGACGACATCGCCGACACCACCGGCCGCTCCGTCCGCCTCGCCCTCGAACCCGAACCCGGCTGCGTGGTGGAGACCCTCGACGACGCCGTCGGCCCGCTGACCGCCCTCGCCCACGACCGGGTCGGCGTCTGCGTCGACACCTGCCACCTGGCCACCTCCTTCGAGGAACCCGGCCCGGCCCTCGGCCGACTCACCGCCGCGGGGGTGCCCGTGGTCAAGACCCAGCTGTCGGCCGCCCTGCACGCCGAGCGCCCTGACCGGCCCGAGGTCCGCCGCGCCCTGGCGGCCTTCGCCGAGCCCCGCTTCCTGCATCAGACCCGCACCCTGACGTCGGCCGGCCTGCACGGCACCGACGACCTGACCGAGGCCCTCGCCGACGACGGCCCCCTGCCGGACACCACCCCCTGGCGGGCCCACTTCCACGTCCCCCTGCACGCCGCCCCCGCCCCGCCCCTGACCTCCACCCTGCCGGTGCTGCGCCGCACCCTCGCCGCCCTGCTCACCGGCCCCGCACCGCTGACCCGCCACCTGGAGGTGGAGACCTACACCTGGCAGGCCCTGCCGCCCCGGCTGCGTCCCGCCACCCGCGCCGACCTCGCCGACGGCATCGCCGCCGAACTCGGCCTCGCCCGCGATCTGCTGACCGACCTCGGGCTGAAGGAGCTGCCGTGACCGAGAAGCCGACCCCGCTGCTCGTCCTGGACGTCGTCGGCCTGACCCCCGCCCCCGCTGGCCCACATGCCGCACCTGGCCGGCCTGGCCGCACAAGGGTCCGGGGCAGTTGTGGACACCGTGCCGCCCGCCGTCACCTGCAACCTTCCTCACCGGCCACACCCCCGCCGAGCACGTGTGACTGAGCGTGCTATCTGGCCCCTGAGCGTGATAGTCGGCCTCTTGAGCGGGGCAGATGGCCCGCGGGGTAGCGGGGGCGCGCTGGCAGTTTCCGTGCGACCTTGCCCCGCTCCTTGACCGGCTGGAAAGCCGATCACCTTCACTCACCGGTACGTCAGGACGCTGGGCATGCACAGTTATCGTTCGCCAGTACGTATGTGAACAGTGCGAGTTCGGGGGTGGGGACCTGATGGTGCGAAAGAGCGGACGAAGACTGGTGTCGGCGGTGGCGCTCCTGTCGGCGACAGGACTGACCGCAGGGTGCGGGGAAAGTGCCGAGCCCGTCGAAGCCGGGAGAAAGCCGGGGCCGGCGACGAGCACGGCAGCCGGTAAGGCGGCGGAGCACTCCGAACCGCTGACCGCTGCCAAGCTGAAGGCCGCGCTGCTCACTGCGGACCAGGCCGTCGGTTTCGAGATCACGGGGAGCAGTTCTCGGGACGGGGCTGAACAGGACTCCTCCCTCGACGTCAAGGAGACCGTCTCCCCGGAGGTCTGCCGGCACGTGAGGGAGGCCACCGGGGGTGATGGTGAGGAGGCTGCCGCAGCCTCGTCGATCATGTACCGGGCTGGGACCTCCATGGCTCCCAGGAGCACCAACCTGATGAGCTATCCGGAAGGGGCTGCACGGGCCCGCATGAAGCAGTTGCGCGAGGCCGTCGAGGCATGCAGCCGGTTCAGCTTCAGCAACACGATCGGAAAGGCGTCCGTCACAACCGAGGCGCTAGACGTCCCGGCCCTCGGGGAGAACGCACTGCGCTACCGGACCCTGTCCCGGCTGGACAACGGAGGCTTCGCCTGGACCCTGGTGACCGCCGTACGGGTCGGAGGCGTCATCGCGACTATGCAGGTCCTGGACATCACCGGGCCGATCCCACCCGAGAAGCTCGCCACGTTCAAGCCGGATCCGGGCCCCGACGAGGCGGTCATCGCCACTCTCATCGAGAACGTCACCACAGCCTGGAACACCTGAACTCGACTACGGCCCGCCGCACGCCTCGGCTCGTTGAACGCATCGACGTTCTCGCGGTCCGGCTCCAGCTACCCCCGAGCACGCTTTCTCGCCCGTAAGACACCTTCGCCTCGGCGGACTGGAACTCTGACCGGCACGCCACCGTCCACGCCCGAAGCTGTGTCCCGCGTGTGCACGTAGTTGGCCAGACAGGCCAACTACGCCGCTCAGTCACAGCACGGCATCGTCGGCAACGGCTGGTACTTCCGCGAACTCGGCGAGGTCCTGCCGTGGCGGCACAGCCACCGCCTCATCGAGGGCGAACGCCTCTGGGACGCCGCCCGCCGCACCCCCCTCCGCCACACGGCCGCCGGCATCTGCTGGTGGTACGCGATGGGCGCCGACACCGACTTCACCGTCACCCCGCGCACCGTCCACCACGCCGACGGCCGCAAGGAACCCGACAACCACACCCGCCCGCCGGACCTGCACGACGAACTCACCGCGAAACTGGGCACGTTCCCGCTGTTCTCCTACTGGGGGACCGGCGCGGGCCTGGCCTCCTCCCGCCGGATCATCGACGCCGCCCGGCACGTGATGACCACCCGTGCCCCCGACCTGACCCTGGCCTGCCTCCCCACCTCGACTACGACCTGCAACGCCACGGCCCCGACGACCCGCGCGCGCACCGGGCCGCCGCCGACCTCGACACCGCCCTGGTCCCGCTCCTGGACGACGCCCGCGCCCAGGGCCGTACCGTCCTCGCGCTCTCGGAGCACGGCATCAGCCGGGCCGGCCGGCCCGTCGACATCAACCGCGCCCTGCGCCGCGCCGGACTGCTCCAGGTGCACACCCAAGGCCGGCATGGAGCACCTCGACCCGCTCGCCTCGCGGGCGTTCGCCGTCGCCGACCACCAGATCGCCCACGTGTACGTCCGCCAGCCGTCCCCCCTCGATCCCGCGCCGGTGCGCGGCGGCCGGTTCGCCAGGCGACGGTGCCGGCTGCCCGACCGCGACGAGGACGCCCCAATGCTCCTGTGCTCGGCGCCGGGCGCGGTGTCCGGCCGGGTGCCGGCGACCGGGGTGAAACAGCTGTTGCTTCAGCCGGCGGACCTGATGGCGGGGCTGACCGGAAGCAGCCCCTCCCCGGGGCTCGACCCGGTCTTTAACTCAGCTCAGGGACCGGTCTAGATACGTCCCGGAACATCAAGGGCGTCCGACTCCGGCTGTGGTCAAGACGACTCACGAAAAAGGTCTCCGCCGTGAAAAAGATCGCCTCGTCGGCCGCGCTGTCCGGGCGGGCCGAACGGATCACCGAACGCGCCCGCCCCGACAACTGGAAGAAGCCGCCCCGCCGCATCGAGAAGTCCGAGTGCATCACCTGCGACACCTGCCTGCGCAGCTGCCCCGCGGAGTTCGGGGCCATCTTCGACCGCGGCCTGGACGTGGTGATCATCCCCGAGCTGTGCTCGGGATGCCCCGCGTGCGTGCTGGAGTGCCCCGTCGACTGCATCTACGTCGACGAGGACTGGACGCCGACCGACGACGCGATGTGGAACCACATCGGGCTGACCGCCGAGGAAACCCCATGAGAGGCTCCCCCGAACGGGCCGAGACCCGCCGCGCCGCCAACGCCCGCAAGCGGATCAGCCGCCGTCCCAGCCGGCTCGGCATCCCGGCCGGCACCCAGAAACCCGACCACGCCTTCGACCCGGACGCCGGCTTCCCCGGGCTGCTGAAGGACACCTGGCGCCGCGCCGAACAGGCCGCCGACCTGCGCTCGTTCGTCGAGGTGCTGCTGACCCTCGACGGGCACGTCCCCGCCGACGTGCAGCTGCGCGCGCTCGGCGGCGCCGAGGAGGCCGCGCTGCAGGCACTGTGCGGGGTGTCCTGGCGGGAGGAGAACACCCCCGCGCCGGCGCCGGCGCCGGCGCCGGCCCCGCGGGAGGAGCGGGAGGCCGCCTTCCTCGGCGAGATCGGGCTGTCCACCGGCGGCCGCATCAGGGTGCGGGTGCCCGGGGGCGAGCCGCTCGGCCGGCACGAACTGGCCGGCGGGGCACGGCAGGTGCCGTGGACGGCCCGCACCCTGCACACCTACCAGGAGCTGCTGCGGCACGCCGCCGAACGCGACGCCCGCTCGGCCGCCGACTGCCGCACCTGGCTGCACCAGCAGGGCGAACAGGGCCGGCAGGAACTGCTGGAGCAGGCCAAGGAGGCGGCCCTGCGCACCGCCCCGTTCGTGCTGTACCAGCAGGACAAGCTGTACACGAACTTCCGCGGCCCCAACAATCTCACCGGCAAGACCCTGTGGCCCGGCCACCCCGACTGCACCCTGAGCGACCTTCAGCACAAGCCGCTGGACCTGTGGTCGGACAGCGAGGTGCAGCTGCTGGTCTGCCTCACCCTGCTCATCCGCTCGGCCGGCCCCGGCCGGGTGGAGGAGGCCAACGGCACCCAGCTGACCGTCGGCCACGTCGCCCACATGCTGGAGCGGATCCGCCGCGGCTACAACAGCGTGCTGGGCGGCGAGACCATCGCGCCGGCCGCCGGCGACGACATCCGCGCGCTGGACGCCCTCGCCGTCGACTTGCGCGCACACCGCCCCGCCACCCAGCGCGGCGCCCAGCTCTACCGCGAGATCCACGGCGCGCTCATGCACAAGATCGAGCGGGTGGCCGCCGCCCCCGGGCAGCGGGCCCGCGCCCGCGAGGACGCCGTCTGCGCCCGGCTGGCCGAGAGGCTTCCGCTGACCGGTACCACCCTGGCCGAACTCGGCGACCGGCTCGCCGCATCCCCCGACTGGCTCGCCGGCCCGCACGGCGACTTCGAAACCGGCCTGGAATCCCTGGTCTACGAGACGGTCGCGGCGACCACCGAGGCGTTCGAGGCCGACTTCACCATGAGCCGCGGCATGCGGTCGCTGCCCGAACTGATCTCGGCCCTGCGCGAGGAACGCTGGGCGGAGATCTGCGACTGGGACATCACCCGCTTCTTCTGCTGCGTGGTCCCCAGCCCCGAGGCACGCCGCCACTTCGGCGGCTCCGAGGCCGCCCTCGCCGACGCGGCCTGGGCCATGTCCTCGCGCATGCAGTACAACTCCTGGCACTTCATCGCCGGCAACCTGCCCCGCGAACCGGAGGTGAGGGCCCGCGACCACTTCGTGCCCCCCACCATCCCCGACATCTCCTTCCACTCCGACCAGCACCACCACGGGCACGTCAACAACAACGTGCGGTTCGCGCTGCGCACCCCGCAGACGGTCGAGGTCGACGGACACCGTTTCAACGGCTTCATGGACCTCAGGCTGCTGCGCTGCGCCGGCGAACCCTTCGACGAGCAGGACCTGCTCGCCGCGCACCGCGTGTCGGCGTTCGTCGCCCGCGCCACGAGTCTCGTCGCCGCGATGGCCGTCGCCGGCCGGCCCGTCGAGGTCACCGCGTTCGACTCCCCGTGGCACTGGTCGGCCATCGCGGGCGGCACCGACACCACCGCCGCCGGGCAGGTCCGCCGTGCGTCCTGACCCGCACGGCGGACCCCGCCCGCTCCCCGGACCCCGGCGCTCTTCGAGGACAGCCCGATGACCGCCCGCAGCATCAGCCACCTCAAGGACCTCCTCTCCCGAGGAGAGCTCACCGTCGTCGACCACGTCCGCTCCGTCCTGGCCGACATCCGCGAACGGGACACCCTGGGCGCGTACGTCGCGGTCGGCGGCGAGGAGGCCCTCAAAGCCGCCGAGCAGGCCGACGCCCGTATCCGCGAACGCGGCCGCGAGGCATGGTGGGAGCAGCCGCTGCTGGGCGTCACCGTCTCCGTCAAGGACCTGCTGCAGACCCGGGACCTGCCCACCACCCGCGGCTCGCTGCTGCCCAACGACCGGCCCCGCGAGGACGCCCCGGCGGTCGCCCGGCTGCGCGCGGCCGGCGCCGTCGTGGTCGGCAAGACCACCACCTCCGAGTTCGGCTGGAGCGCCTGCACCGTCGGCCGCGTCGCCCCGCCCACCCGCAACCCCTACGACCCGCGGCTGACCGCGGGCGGCTCCAGCGGAGGCGCGGGCGCCGCGGTCGCCGCCGGACTGTGCGAGGGGGCGCTGGGCACCGACGGGTCCGGCTCCATCCGCATCCCGGCCGCGTTCTGCGGCGTCGTGGGCTACAAACCCTCCTACGGCCGGGTGCCCTACTGGCCCAACGGCGCCGACCGCCTCGCCCACCAGGGCCCGCTCGCCGCCGGCGTCGCCGACGCCGGCCTGCTCGGCCAGGTCATCGCCGGCCCCCACCCCACCGACCCCGACTCCGGACTCGGCTCCCTGGACTCCCCGCGCGACCTGCGGGCCCTCAGGATCGGCTGGATCGAGTACGAGGGCACCGACGAGGAGATCCGCCGCGTCACCGAACAGGGCAGACAGGCACTGCTGGGGGAGGGGCACCGCGTCGAGGACGTCGAGGTGCGCTGCCAGAACCTCTACCCGGCCGTCGTCGACATCCTCGCCGCCACCGAGGCCGCCGGCACCCCGCCGGAGACCGAGTCCTTCTGCGACCCCGGCCGCCTGGAGATCGTCCGCCACGGCCGCACCCTCAGCGGCGTACGCGTCATCCGGGCCGAGGAGGTGCGCCAGAACCTGCGCGCCACCCTGCGCTCGGTCATGGACCGCTTCGACCTGCTCGCCATGGCCACCGTGCCCGTCGAGCCGTTCGCGGCCGACGCCGTCGGACCCCCCTGGGCGGCCGACCCACGCGATCTGATGTGGCTGGCCTGGGCGCCCGCCTCCTACCCGTACAACATGACCGGCCAGCCGGCCGTGTCCCTGCCCGCCGGACTGACCCGCTCCGGGCTCCCGGCCGGACTCCAGCTCGTCGGCCCGGTCGGCGCCGACGACCTCGTCCTGACCGTGGCCCGCCGCCTGGAGGCGCTGCTGGCGCCGCTGCCGCGCCCGCCCGTGCCCGACCTCACCCCCGCCGTCACCGGCGAAAGGACGCTCTGAAGCCATGTATGCCAGGTCATGGTCGGTCCCCGTCGCGGAAGGCAGCGTCGGGCGCCCGTCGTTCGTCACCGACCACGGGCTGTGGGACGCCGCCCAGCTGGACGCCGCCGAACGCCTCGAAGCGGCCCTGGACGACGTCGACCTCGTGCGGGTCGCCTTCGCCGACCCGCACGGGCTCGCCCGCTCCAAGACCCTCACCGCGCAGGCGTTCCGCGGCGTGCTGCAGGGCGGCATGAACTTCAGCCCCGGCCCGTTCCTGTTCGACACCGGGCACGCCGTCGCCGTCGACTTCCGCGGCGAGCACGGTATCGGCGTCGACGAGATCACCGGCGCCGGCAACTTCATCCTGGTGCCCGACCCGCTGACCTTCCAGGTGCTGCCCGGCACCGGCCCGCGCACCGCCTGGGTGATCGGCGACGAGTACCTGCGCGACGGCACGCCGCACCCGCTGTCCGCGCGGGCCGTCCTGCGCCGCGTCCTGGCCGCCTACACCGAGCGGCGGCTCACCCCCGTGCTCGGCCTGGAGGTCGAGTGGTACCTCACCCGCCGCCTCGACGACGAGGCCGGCAACGAGGGCAACGGCTTCGGCCTGCAGGGCCGGGCCCCGCGCGTGTCCGCCGTCAACGCCGGCTACCAGTTCAACCTGGACGCCGCCTACGACACCGTCGCCCCCGTCACCGACCCGCTCGCCCTGGACCTGCTCGCCCTGGGCCTGCCCCTGCGCTCGATGGAGCACGAGTCGGGCCCCGGCCAGGTGGAGACCACCTTCAGCCCCATGTCGGCCATGGACACCGCCGACGCGATGCTGCTGTTCCGCACCCACACCAAGCGGTTCTGCGCCCGCCGCGGCCACCACGCCTCCTTCATGTCCCAGCCGCTGCTGGCCGCCGCCGACCCCAGCGGCTGGCACCTGAACCAGTCCGTCGTGGACGGCGCCACCGGCCGGAACGTCTTCTCCGCCGAGGGTTTCTCCGGCGGACCGTCCCCAAAGGGCAAGGCGTACGCCGAGGGCCTCATGTCCTGGGCCCGCGAGCTGTGCCTGCTGTCGGTGCCCACCGTCAACGGCTACCGGCGCCTGGCCGCCGAGCACGCCCTGGCCCCCACCCGCGTCGGCTACAGCGTGGAGGACCGCACCGCCATGCTCCGCCTGGTCGGCAGCGGCGCCGGCGCCCACATCGAGAACCGGATGGGCGAGCCGTGCGCCAACCCCTATCTGAACATCGCCGCCCAGTTGTTCGCCGGCCTCGACGGCCTGACCGCCACCCCGGCCGCAGCCGGGGCCGGGGCCGGGCCGGACGACGGCCCCGGCCAGATGGTGCCGCAGCACCTGCGCGAGGCCCTGGATGCCTTCACCGGCGGCCGCGCCGGCCAACTCCTGGGCGCCCCGCTGGCCGCCTGCCTGACCAGGCTCAAGGAGAGCGAACTGCGCCGCTACGAGGCCTGGACGACACACGCCGCCCCCGCCCCGGGCCAGGTCACCGAGTGGGAGCAGCGCGAGTACTTCGGAGCGTACTGAGGGAACGCTGCCGAAGCCGGGCCCGGTGCGGGCCGTGGACGCACCCCCGCCCCGGGCCCCCAGCCCCCGCCCCTGCTCCCGCACCTATTACGCCGTCATAGGTGCGGCGGGGCCTGCCGCCCCCGGCCCCCTTCTCCCCACCACCCCCGGACGAAGGCCGACGATGATTCCTCGCTACACCCTGCCCGAGATGGCCGACCTGTTCACCGACCAGTCGCGCTACGCCACCTGGGTCGAGGTCGAGATCCTCGCCACCGAGGCCCAGGTGGAACTCGGCCGCGTACCCCGCCAGGCCCTCGACGACATGCGCCGCGCGCCGGTCCCGCTCGCCGCCCGCGTCGCCGAGATCGAGAAGGAACGCGACCACGAGGTGCTGTCCTTCCTCGCCGCCTACTGCGAGCCGATCCCGCAGGACTCCGCCCGCTTCGTCCATCTCGGCATGACCAGCTACGACCTGGTCGACACCGCCCTGGGCCACACCCTGGCCCGCGCCACCGACCTGCTCATCGCCGCCGCCCGGCGGCTGCGGCGCCACCTGGCCGACAAGGCCCTCGAACACTGGGACACGGTCATGGTGGCCCGCACCCATGGCATCCACGCCGAGCCCACCACGTTCGGGCACAAACTCGGCGGCTACGCCTTCGCCGCCGACCGCTCCCTGGCCCGGCTGACCGCCGCCCGCCAGGCCGTGGCCGTCGGCACGATCTCCGGCTCGGTCGGCACCTACTCCCTGATCGACCCGGCCGTCGAGGCCCACGTCTGCCGGGCGCTCGGCCTGGGCGTGGAGCCCGTGCCCAGCCAGGTCGTCGCCCGCGACCGGCACGCCCAACTCCTCCAGGCGGTCGCTGCGTTCGGCGCCTGCGTCGAACAGGTCGCCCTGGAACTGCGGCTGTTGCAGCGCACCGAGGTCCGTGAGGTCGAGGAGCCCCGGGCGAGCGCCTACCAGGGCTCCAGCGCCATGCCGCACAAGCGCAACCCCACCACCAGCGAGCGGCTGTGCGGGCTGGCCCGCCTGCTGCGCGGCTACGCCTCCGCCGCCCTGGAGAACGTGGCGCTGTGGCACGAGAGGGACCTCGCCCACCAGTCGGTGGAACGGGTCGTGCTGCCCGACAGCCTGTCCGTGGGCCACTTCCAGGCGACGAAAGCAGCCGAGCTGGTGCAGACGCTGACCGTGCACCCCGAGCGGATGCGCGCGCACATCGACGCCACCGACGGGCTGATCTACAGCTCGTCGGTCCTCGCCGACCTGCTGGGCGAGGGTGTCGAACGCGAGCGGGCCTACCGTTCGGTGCAGGCCGCGGCGAACCGGACGATCGCCACCGGCGAGCACTTCTCCGCCACGCTCGCCCACGAGGGCATCGACCTCCCCGCGCTCGAACCCGAGCGTTTCCTCACCCACCACGACGTGGTGCGCAGCCGATTGGAGATTCTTCGTGACCTGGACGATTGAGCGGGTGGAGGGCGCCGCCCTGGACCTGGACGAGGTGCTGGAGGTGTACCGCTCCTCCGGCCTGGGCCGGCGGCGCCCGGCCGACGACCGCGAGCGGATGGCGGCGATGGTGCGCAACGCCAACCTCGTCCTGGTCGCCCGTGAAGCCGACGGCACGCTCGTCGGCATCGCCCGCAGCGTGTCCGACTTCTCCTACGTCACCTACCTGTCCGACATCGCGGTAGCGGACACCCGCCAGCGCTCCGGCATCGGCCGCGCCCTGATCGACGCCACCCGCAAGGAGGCCCCGACGGCGAAGATCGTGCTGCTGTCGGCGCCGGCCGCGACGGAGTACTACCCGCACATCGGCTTCACCGCCCACACCTCGGCGTGGGTGCTGAACCCGTAGGACCACGGACGACCGGTCCACCGGTCCACCCGTCACCGCGTGGACGCGGCCCCGTACCCGGGCTTCAGCGGGACTCGACCGCCGGTGCCTACGGTCGGAAGCGGACCGCCGCGCAGGACCCCTGGGGAGGCATGAGCCAGATGACGACGGCACAGACACTGCCGGAGCTTCACACACCCGCCCCACAGCCGGTTCGCCCGGCCGACGGCATACCCGGGGCCCCCGGGGCCCCCATGGCCTCCATGGCCGCCCCGGCGGCCCCGGCCTCCGTCGCGGCCCCGGTCTCCACGGCGGTGCGCGTCCTGGTGGTGGACCCCGACCCCGGCGACCCCCTGATCGCCCAGCTGCGCCGGCACGGCCACGCGCCCGTCGGCGTCACCCGGGGCAGCGCGGCGCTCCAGGCCTACGGTGACGCCGACCTGGTGCTGCTCGCGCTGGAACTGCCCGACCTGGACGGGCTGGAGGTGTGCCGCGCCATCCGCTCGGCCAGCCGCGTCCCCGTCATCATTGTCACCGCCCGCCACTCCGAACTGGACTGTGTCCTCGGCCTGCAGGCCGGCGCCGACGACTACGTCACCAAGCCCTACGGGATGCGTGAACTGATGGCCCGCATCGAGGCCGTGATGCGCCGCACCCAGTGGCAGCCCAGCGCCGTCGAGGAGATCCGGCACGGCTCGCTGCGCATCGACGTCAACTCCCGCGAGGTCACCGTGGACGGCGTCGGCGTGCCCCTCACCCGCAAGGAGTTCGACCTGCTGTGCCTGCTCGCCTCGCACCCCGAGACGGTCATCCCGCGCAAGCAGCTGCTCCACCGGGTCTGGGGTGACACATGGTCACGCCGCACGGTCGACACCCACGTCAGCAGCCTGCGCGGCAAACTCGGCGCCAACGGCTGGATCGTGACCGTGCGCGGGGTCGGCTTCAAACTCGGCAACGGCTGAACCCCGCCCGCCCCTGCACCCGGCCTCGACGCGCCCTTGAGCGGCCCTTGCTGTACTGCCTGCCGCGCGCGCCGGCGCCGGCGACGAGCGGGGGAGAGGGGGTGGGTCCGGTTGCCTCAGCGACCGGCACGTGACCCGCTGCGCCCGCAGGACACCACAGCCACGCCGCGCACCCCGCTCACGACAGCCGTACGGCGCACCGGGCCCGTGGTGCGCCGCCACGCCGCGAGCCTGCTGCTGCCCCCGCTCGTCCTCGCGATCCTGTTCTGTCAGCTGGACGTGTCCGCGGCGCGCGGCGGTCCGTCGTGGGCGGCCACCGGGGCTCCGCTGGTGACGGCCGCCGCCCTGCCCGCCCTCGGTGCCCTCGCCGACCGGCACGGACGCCGCCGCGCCGTGATCGGCTCCCTCGCCCTCCTCGTGGCGGGCACGCTGCTCGGGGCCGCCGCCCGGGACGCGGGCCCGCTGCTCCTCGCACGCGTCGTCCAGGGCCTCGGGACGGGCGGGGCCACGGCCGGCGTGGTGGCGCTGCTCGCCGAACGCCTCCCCGCCCGCGAACGGGGCCCCTACCTGGCCACCCTCGTCGGTGCGACCGTGCTGGCCCTGTCCACCGGCCGCCTGGCCGACGTCACGCTCGCCACCCACCTGTGGGTGCCCTGGGCCACCGTCTGCCTCGGCGCGCTGGCCCTCGCCCCGGCCGCGGCCCTGCCCCCGCCGCGGCACGACAGGGCCTGCGGCGACTACCGCCGCGCGGCCCTGCTGCTGCTCGCCGTCACCGCCCTGGTGCACCTGACGACCCGCGCCCGCACCACCCCCGCCCCGGCCGTGGACGGCGCGGTGCGGATGCTCCTGGGCGCCGTCGGCTGGCTGACCTCCCTGCTGCCCGGCCTCCCCGCCCTCTGACGTCCCCTCGCCACCGTTGCCTCCACCACCGTCCCACCCCCGTTTGAGCGTCTCGGCCGACCGTGGCGGCGGAGCAGGGAGACGTCGAGGACGGCACACGCACACCCCGCTCCGCCCAGAACCCTCAGGAAGAGGTCTGTCCTTGTGAACAGCGGACGTGTGACTCCACCCATGCGTAAACGCGCGGGCTTCCTGTGTCGGTGGCTAGGCCGCCGGGCAGAGGGCCAGCCCGGCCCTGTTGAGGACGTTCGTCGCGCCGACGTGGTCCGCGTTCGCCGCGAACCCGCACGCCGTGCACTGGAACATTTCCTGGGTGACGCGGTTCTCCCTCGCGACATGCCCGCAGTCGGGGCACGTGCGGGAGGTGTTGCGCGCGTCCACCGGGACCACCAGGCGACCGGCGCTCTCAGCCTTGTTCGCCAGGATTTGGAGGAACTGCGCCCAACCCGCGTCGAGGATGCTGCGGTTGAGCCCGGCCTTCGCGGCGGCACCGTTCGGCAGGAACGCGCCGTCGCCTGCCGGGTCGGGCTTGGCCATGGGGGTGCGGGTCATGCCCGCTGTGTTGAGCCGTTCGTGCGCGATCACGTCGTGGTCGGTGATGAGCGCGCGGGCGGTCTTGTGGTGGAAGTCGGCGCGCTGACGCCTGATCCTGGCGTGCAGCCTGGCGACCTTCCGGGCGGCGGCCCGGTGTGCCTTGGTACGCCGCTTGGTGCGCTTGGGGAACGTCGCCAGGTGCCGCTGCGCTTCGGCGAGTTCTTCGGCCGCCGCTTGAAAAAAACGGGGATTGGCGACGTGTTCGCCGTCCGAGGTGGTCAAAAAGTGGGCGACGCCCATGTCGATACCGGCGACCGCCCCGGTGGGCGGCAGTTCCTCGGCGGGCACCTCGTCGCCGGCCAGGACGACGTACCAGCGGTTGCCCTCGCGCTTCACCGAGATTGTCTTGACCCGGCCGTGCACGGGGCGGTGCTGGTGCACGCGGATGTGCCCGACGCCTTGCAGGCGTACGCGGGTGACGGGGTCGTGGGGGGTGGAGTCCCAGCGGCAGCCGTCACCGTTCTTCGGGAACACCACGGTGTCGAAGTGTCCGTCGCCCTTGAAGCGCGGGTAACCCGGAGTCTGCCCGGCTTTGACAAGGCGGAAGAACGCGGCGAATGCCCTGTCGAGGCGGCGCAGGGTGGCCTGCTGGGAAGAGAACGACCAGCGGCCCTGACGCTCGGGGGCGAACGCCCGGATCTCCTTGAGCTGTGCGGACTGGTCCCCGTACTTGACGCTCGTCTTCGAGGCGTGCCGGTAGGCGTCGCGCCGCTCTTGAAGGGCGCCGTTGTACAGCGAGCGGTGATCCCGCAGCATCTCGCCCAGCGCGGCCGTCTGACGGGCCGTGGGGCGCAGGAGGAACTTGTACGCGCGGATCACGAGCCGTCCTCCCTCTTCCCCGGGCGTTCCCACTGGGTGTTGGTGTACTTCTCGACCGTCGTCGCCGAGACCGCGCCGGCCGATGCCGCGAAGTACGACGACGACCACAAGGTGGGCATCCGCGATTTCAGGTGCGGGAACTCCTCGCGCAGCACGCGGGAGGTGAAGCCCTTGAACTGGTTGGCCACGTACGAGGCCGACGACTTCGGGTCGTGCTTCACGAACAGGTGGACGTGGTCGGGCATCACCTCAAGGGCGATGATCTCCCAGCCGCGCTCCTCCGCCTTCTGCCGGATCAGTTCGTCCAGTCGTTCCGCGACCCGGCCGCCGAGGACCGGACGGCGGTACTTCGGGCACCACACCACATGGAGCCCGAGGTCGTACCCGCCGCCGGAGAACCGGCGAACCTTCCTGGTCACAGCCACGCGATCGCTATACACGCGCCACAGGTCTAATGCGACAGAGAGGTGGGCTCAGGTGAACAGTGCAGATCCGTGCGCACAGTTGAGGTCAGAGCAGGGCTCAGAAGCCATTCCGCACCCCGCTAAAGCGGGGCGTCCCCTGGCTGGGTTCTGATGGAAGTGTGCCTCGTCGGCGCCGGACCGCGGGGGCTGTCCGTCCTGGAACGGCTGTGCGCCCAGGAACGCAGCTCCCCGCGCTGGGCCGAACTCACCGTGCACGTGGTCGACCCCGGCCCGGCCGGATCGGGCCGGGTGTGGCGGCCCTCGCAGTCCCGGCACCTGCTGATGAACACCGTCGCCTCGCAGGTCACCCTCTACACCGACGCCAGCGTCAGCATCGAAGGACCGCTGGAGAGGGGCCCGAGCCTGTACGAGTGGGCGTCGGCCCTGCGGCCGGACGCCCGTGTCCCGGGCACCGACCTGCCCCTGGGCGACGAGACCCTCGCCGAGGCACGCGACCTCGGCCCGGACGGCTACCCCACCCGCGCCCTGTACGGCCACTACCTGACATGGGTGTTCGAACAGGTCACCGCGGGCGCCCCGGGCCACGTCACCGTGACGGTGCACACCCAGCGGGCCGTGGCCCTGGAGGAGGACCCCCGCGCCGAGCCGGCCGCGGCCCCCCAGACCGTGGTGCTGGAGGACGGCACACGGCTGACGGGGCTGTCCGCGGTGGTGCTGGCCCAGGGCCATGTGCCGGTCGCACCGACGGACACCGAACGCGACCTGGCGGCCTTCGCCGACCGCCACGACCTGACCTACGTCCTGCCCGCCAACCCCGCCGACGTGGACCTGTCGGGCGTCGCGCCGGGCGAGAACGTCCTGCTGCGCGGTCTGGGCCTGAACTTCTTCGACTACATGGCGCTGTTCACGCACGCCCGCGGCGGTGTCTTCGAACGCGCCGCCGACGGCCGCCTGGTCTACCGCCCCTCGGGCCGGGAACCGCGCCTGTACGCGGGCTCGCGGCGCGGCGTGCCGTACCAGGCGCGCGGCGACAACGAGAAGGGCGCGCACGGCCGTTACCTCCCGCGCCTGCTCACCGAGGAGCACCTCGCCTCGCTGCGCGCGCCCGGCCGGCGGCCGCTGCGTTTCGGCACCGACCTGTGGCCGCTGATCGCGAAGGAGGTGGCGTGCGTCTACAGCGAGACGCTGCTGGCGGGCCGCCAGGAGGCGGGCCGCGTCGCCGAGTTCGCCCGCCGCTTCCTCGCCTGCGCGCCGGGCCGTGAGGAGGAGCGGCTGCTGGAGGAGGCGGGCATCGCACCCGAGGAGCGCTGGGACTGGCGGCTGGTCACCCGCCCCTGGGGCGAGCGCCGCTTCGAGGACGCGGAGTCCTTCCGCGTCTGGCTGCGCGGACACCTGGACGAGGATGTGCGCCTGGCCCGCCAGGGCAACGTCAGCGGCCCCGTGAAGGCGGCCCTGGACGTGCTGCGGGACCTGCGCAACGAGGTGCGGCTCGCGGTCGACCACGCCGGGCTCGACGGCGACTCCCACCGCGCGGAGCTGGACGGCTGGTACACGCCGCTCAACGCCTACCTGTCGATCGGCCCGCCCGCCTCCCGCATCGAGGAGATGGCCGCGCTGATGGACGCCGGGATCCTCCGGGTCACCGGCCCCGGCATCCGGATCGAGACCGACGCGGACGCCTCCTGCTTCGTGGCGACCTCCACGCAGATCGAGGACGTACGGGTGCGTGCGGGGGTGCTGATCGAGGCGCGGCTGCCCGAGATCGACCTGAGGCGCACAGCGGACCCGCTGATGAGGCAGCTGCTGCGCACCGGTGGGTGCCGGCCCCATCGCGTCCCCGGCGGCGACGGCGACTACGAGACCGGCGGCCTGGCGGTGACCGAGCGGCCCTACCATCTGCTGGACGCCCAGGACGTGCCGCATCCGCGGCGCTTCGCCTACGGGGTGCCCACCGAGTCCGTGCACTGGGTGACCGCGGCCGGGATCAGGCCGGGGGTCGGCTCGGTCACGCTGGAGGACTCCGACGCCATCGCGGGCGCGGTACTCGCCCTGCCCGCGGCCCTGACCCGGGCCCCCGCCAAGCTCCGTTCGGCGCCCGCGACCCGCGACACCGCCCCGGCGACGACCGGGACGACGACGGCCACGACCCCCGCCGCGGCGGCGGTGCCGGTGGCGCAGCGGAGAGCGGCATGACCACGACGCATGCACAGCCCCTCGGCGCACGGGAGTCGGCAGTCCAGCCGGACGCCGGGCTGCTCTCCCCGGTGCGCGCCGGCACCCCTGTCGAGGCCGCGGTCGGCGACGGCGCCTGGCTGCAGGCCATGCTGGACGCGGAGGCGGCCTTGGCTCGCGCCCAGGCGCGCTGCGGCACCCTTCCGGCGTCGGCCGCCGCGGCGATCACCGCCGCGGCGCGCGCCGAGCGGCTCGACGTACGGCAGGTGGCGCTGGCGTCCCGGGAGACGGCGAACCCCGTCGTCCCCCTGATCGCGGCGCTGACGGCGGCGGTGGCGAGGGACGCGCCGCACGCCGTGGAGTATGTGCACCGGGGCTCCACCAGCCAGGACATCTTCGACACCGGCGCGATGCTGGTGGCCGCCCGGGCGCTGCGGCTGATCATCGCCGACCTGCGCTCGGTGGCCGGCACCCTCGCCGGGCTGGCCGCCGAGCACCGGGACACGGTGATGGCGGGACGCACCCTCGCCCTGCACGCCGTACCCACCACGTTCGGGCTGAAGGCGGCCGGCTGGCGGCAGTCGGTGCTCGACGCCGTCGAGCGCCTTCAGCGGGTGCTGCGGGACGGGCTGCCGGTGTCCCTGGGCGGCGCGGCCGGCACTCTGGCGGGCTACGCGCCGTACGGGGGCGGCGGACGCCCTGCTGCGGACACCGGCCCCGCCGGCCTGCTGGACACGCTGCTGCCCGCCTTCGCCGCGGAGACGGGGCTCACCGTGCCCGCCCTGCCCTGGCACGCGCTGCGCACCCCGGTCGCCGACCTGGGAGCCGCCCTCGCTCTCACCACGGGCGCCCTCGGCAAGATCGCCGCGGATGTGCTGGTGCTGGCCCGCACCGAGATCGGCGAGGTGGCCGAGGCGGTGGCCGAGGGCCGCGGCGTGTCGTCGGCGATGCCGCACAAGCGCAACCCGGTCCTGGCCACCCTGATCCGCTCCGCCGCTCTTCAGGTGCCCGCCCTGGCCACCGTCCTGGCGCAGTCCCTGCCGACCGAGGACGAACGCTCGGCGGGTCTGTGGCACTCGGAGTGGCAGCCCCTGCGCGAATGCCTGCGGCTGACCGGCGGCGCCGCCCATACCGCCGTCGAGCTGGTCCGGGGCCTGACCGTCCGTCCGCAGCGGATGCGCGCCAACCTGGCGGCGACCGGCGGGCAGCTCGTCTCCGAACGCATCGCGGCGGCCCTCGCCCCGCATCTGGGCAGGGCGGCGGCCGGGCAGCTGCTGGCCGCCGCCTCGCTGCGGGCGGCGGACACGGCCCGGCCGCTCGCCGAGATCCTCGCCGAACACCCCGACGTCCAGCGCCTGTTCACGCCCCGCCGGCTGGCCCGGCTGCTCGATCCGGCCGACTACACGGGAGCCGCCGCCGCGCTGGTGGACCGGGCACTGAAAACACCGAAATAAATATCCCTGGAGCATCACTCGAATTCCAATTCAATACGCCCTGAAATTGTTTTTCCTCGGTTATGTGAACACTATTTCTCCCCTATTCTGGCGCAGATTGCACAGCTGCTCCGGAAGAAGCGGGAGCCAAGAGCGAGCTAGGGAGAATCATGTCGATATCACGCAGGTCCTGGAGAACGGGCCTGATGACGGCGGCCGCCGCCGCGGTCGTCGCGGCCCCCGTGCTCACCGCTCCGGCGGCGCACGCCGGCACCACGGCCACGATCGAGGTCGTCGCCGACCACCTGAAGAACCCGCGCGGCATCACCGTCCTGTCCGACGGCACGATCCTGGTCGCCGAGGCCGGCGAGGGCCTTCCCGGCTGCGCCGAGGGACAGAGCTGCGTCGGCCGTACCGGCGGCGTCTACCGGGTCAAGGGCAACTCCAAGGGCCGCGTGGTGAGCGGACTCGCCTCCCACGCGCAAGGGGTGGCCGCCGGCGCACCGGTCAGCGCGACCGGACCGACCGACGCCGTGCCCGACCCGCACGGCGGCTACGACGTCGTCAGCAACCTCGGCGGCACCACCGACTACCGGGCGTCGCTGGGCCCCGACGCGGCCACCCTGGGCACCGTCTTCCGCACCCGCGACGGCAAGGTCCTCGGCGACCTCGCCGCCCACGAGAGTCGGCTCAACCCCGACGGCGGCGAGGTGCACGCCAACCCGTGGGGCCTGATCCGCAGCGGCTCGGGCTTCCTGGTCACCGACGCCGGCTCCAACGACCTCGTCCGCGTCCACGGCGACGGCACCACCTCCACCGACTTCCTGGTGCCCGTCAACGTCACCCCCGTGCGCACCGCCGAGGCCGTACCCACCGGCATCGTCCGCGCCAAGGACGGCACGGTGTACTTCGCCGACATGAGCGGCATGGTCGCCGGCTCCGCCCGCATCTGGAAGGCCGCGCCCGGGCAGCAGCCCGAGGTGCTCGTCACCGGCCTGACGAACCTGATCGACCTGGCGGTGGACTGCCGCGGCGACCTGCTGGCCCTGTCCTTCACCGAGGGCTTCCAGGCCGGACCGCCGCTCCCGGCGAAGCTGTCGAAGATCGACACCCGGAGCAGGACCGTCACCGAGATCCCGACCGGCGGCCAGCTGAAGCAGCCCACCGGCCTCGCCGTCGGCCCCCGCGACCAGGTCTACGTCACCAACAACGCCCACGGCACGGACGGCCAGCTCGTCCGGGTCCACCACTGACCCTCCCCCCAGCGCGGCCCCGTCGGCATTCCCCCGCCCGACGGGGCCGCCCCCCTGTCCCGGCCCCGCCCGACATCCGGCAGCCCTGCCGATCCGCCCACTCGGTTCTGCCGCCGCGCCACTTGAGCCGGACTGCACCGCCCGTCGAGACCAGCGGGCTTTCCTGATCTGCATCCACCTGTACCGAGGAGTCGACATGCCACACGGCGTGATCATCGTGGGAGCCGGCCCGGCCGGTCTGATGCTCGCGGGCGAACTCGCCCTCGGTGGCGCGGACGTCGTCGTCTACGACAAGCTGCCCGCCCCGAGCGGTGAGTCCCGGGGCCTGGGATTCACCAGCCGCACCGCCGAAGTCTTCGACCAGCGGGGCCTGCTGGAGCGCCTCGGTGACATCCGCTGGGGCAGCAAGGGCCACTACGGCGGTGTCCGTATCGACTTCTCCCTGCTGGAGGAGAGCCACTTCGGTGTCATGGGCCTGGCCCAGTCGGTCACCGAGGACATGCTCGCCGCCTGGGTCGCCGAACTCGGCGTCGAGGTCCGCCGCGGACACGAGCTGACCTCCTTCACCGAGACCGACGAGGCGATCGTCGCCCGCTTCACCGGCCCCGCCGGCCCCGTTCAGGACACGGCCTCCTACCTCGTCGGCTGCGACGGCGGCAACAGCACCGTGCGCCGCCTGGCCGGCATCGCCTTCCCCGGCAGCAAGGCCACCCGCGGCCTGTACCTGGCGGACGTGGTCGGCGCCGACCTGCGGATGCGGCCCATCGGCGAACGCGTCCCCGGCGGCGGCATGGTCCTGTCCGTCACCCTCGAACCCGGCGTCGACCGCATCGTCATCCACGAACCCGGCGTCCGCCCCCACCACGGCGAGGGCGAACCGACCTTCACCGAGGTCGCCGACGCCTGGCAGCGGCTGACCGGCGAGGACATCCACCACGCCGACGCCACCTGGATGTGCGCCCCGACCAACGCCACCGGCCTCGCCGCCCAATACCGCAAGGGCCGCGTCCTCCTGGCCGGCGACGCCGCCCACGACCACGCCCCGCTCGGCGCCCAGGGCGTCAGCGTCGGCCTCCAGGACGCCGTCAACCTCGGCTTCAAACTCGCCGCCGTCCTGCGCGGCCACGCCGGCGACGACCTCCTGGACACCTACCACGACGAACGGCACCCCATCGGCGAGAAACTCATGGCCGACGTGCACGCCATGTCCCTGCTCTACCTCGGCGGCGAGGAGATGGAGCCGCTGCGCGCCGTCATGCGCGAACTGGTGCAGTTGGAGCCCGTCGCCCGCCACCTCGCCGGACGCGTCAGCGGCCTGCACATCCGCTACGACGTCGGCCCCGGCGACCACCCGCAGCTCGGCCTGCGCCTGGCCCCCTACCAGGTGGTGGAACGCCCCGACGGCAGCCGGACGAAGGTCGCCGAACTGCTCCACGGCGCCCGCGGCCTGCTCATCGCCACCGGCGACGACGAGACCGCGGCCAAGACGGCCGCCGACTGGGCCGACCGCGTCGACGTCGTCACCGGCACCTGGGCCCCGCAGGACACCGCACCGCAACAGCGGCCCACCTCCGTCCTGGTGCGCCCCGACGGCCACATCGTGTGGACGGACCCCGACGGCGGGGACCTGCGCGCGGCACTGCACCGCTGGTTCGGCCGCCCCGCCGCCTGACGGCCCCGCGACCCCCTAGGAGAGGCAACCCGCCATGACCGTCCTCGTCACCGGCAGCCGCGGCAAGGTCGGATCGCTGCTCGTACGGCTCCTCGCCGACCACGGCGTACCCGTCACAGCCGCCTCCGCGAGCCCCGAGAAACTGACCCCGCCCGACGGCGTCCCCACCGTACGGCTCGCCCTGGACGACCCCACCACGTTCGCGGCCGCCCTCGACGGCGTCACCTCGGTGTTCCTGTACTGCGACCCCACCCACATCGAGCGGTTCACCGCCGACGCCGTCGCCGCGGGCGTCGAGCACGTCGTGGTGATGTCCGCCGACGCCGTGCTGCGCGCGGACGCCGGCACCAACCCGATCGCCGCCCCGCACCTGGCGGTCGAACGCGCGCTGGCCGCCGCCCCGCTGACCGTCACCACCCTCAACTGCGGAGCACTGGCCTCCAACGCCGCCTCCTGGGCGTACGTGCTGCGGGCCCGCGGCACGGTCACCCTGCCCTTCCCCGACAGCTACGCCGACCCGATCGACGAGCGGGACATCGCCGAGTGCGCCTACGCCGCCCTCACCCGCCCCGAGACGCGCGGCCGTTCCTACCACCTCACCGGCCCCGCCTCGCTGAGCTTCCGCGAGGAGGTCGCCGTCATCGCCGAGGCCGCCGGCCGTGACATCCCCGTCCAGCCGATCCCGCCCGCGGTGTGGCGCGCCCACAAGCCCGACTCGATGCCGGACGACATCGCCGACGCCCTGATCGAGCTGTGGTCGCTCTCCACCGGGCCCGTCCCCCTCAGCGGAGACGTCCAGCTGCTCACCGGACACCCCGCCCGCCCCTTCCGCGCATGGGCGGAGCAGAACGCGGCCGCCTTCGCCGCCTGACCAACCGTCCGCCCCCCACCCGACGCCCCACGGAGACGAGGGACATGACAGCGCAAGCCGGCCGCACCCCGACCGACGAGGAACTCGCGCGCGAACTGCCCGGCGACTTCACCAGCCACCACGCCGACGTCAACGGCACCCGGCTGCACTACGTCACCGGCGGCAGCGGCGATGCGCTGGTGCTGCTGCCCGGCTACCCGCAGACCTGGTGGGCCTGGCACAAGGTGCTGCCCGACCTGGCGCGGCACTTCACCGTCATCGCGGCCGACCTGCGCGGCATGGGCGGATCGGACCGGCCCGCCGACGGCTACGACAAGAAGACGATGGCCGCCGACATCCACGCGCTGATCCGCCACCTCGGTCACCACGACGTCCACATCGCCGGCCACGACATGGGCGCCATGGTCGCCTTCGCCTTCGCCGCCAACCACCCCGAAGCCACCCGCAAGGTCGCGCTCCTGGACACCGCACACCCCGACGACAGCTACTACGACCTGCGGCTGATCGCCCGCCCGGGCACCGGCATCACCCGCTGGTGGTGGGCGTTCAACCAGGTCCCCCACCTGCCCGAGGTGCTGTACGCCGGCCGTATGCGCCAGGTCATCGACTGGCTGTTCAGCCACGCCCTGGACGACCAGTCCCTGATCGGCGACCGCGACCGCGCCGTCTACGCCGCCGCCTACGACAGCCCCGACGGCATCCGCGCCGCCTGCGGCTGGTACCAGGCCTACCACCAGGACATCGCGGACCTGAAGACCTACCCCAAGGTCACCGCGCCCCTGCTGGGCATCGGCTCCCGCTTCTCCCACGACCACTTCCGCACGACGCTGCCCACGCTGGCCGACGACGTGCGCGTGGAACGGGTCAAGCAGTCGGTGCACTACTTCCCCGAGGAAGAACCCGAGCTCATCACCCACTACCTCCTGGACTTCTTCCGCCGACCACCGACCACTGACCGCCAACCACCGACCACCGACCACTGACCGCCAACCACTGACCGCTGACCCGGTCCTGACCCGACCGACCACAGCCGACCTGGCAACCGCCCGCCCGCGGCGGCCAGTTGCGTTAAGGAGTACGACATGCCAAAGGGCGCAATCATCGTCGGCGCCGGGCCGGTCGGGCTGATGCTCGCCGGCGAACTGCGCCTGGGCGGCGTCGACGTCACGGTGTTGGAGAAACTGCCCGCCCCGAGCGGCGAATCCCGCGGCGTGGGCTTCACCCGCCGCGCCGCCGAAGTCTTCGACCAGCGCGGCCTGCTCGCCCGCTTCGGCGAGGTCGAATGGGCCCAGGGCCACTTCGGCGGCGTGCGCATCGACTTCTCCCGGCTTCAGGACAACCACTTCAGCGTGCGCGGCATCCCGCAGTACCGCACCGAACAGATCCTGTGCGAGTGGCTCGACGAACTCGGTGTCGACATCCGCCGCTCGCACGAGGTCCTCGGCTACCACGAGAGCGACGACAACGTCGTCGTCGACTACCGGGGCCCCGACGGGCCCGGCCGGCTCGCCGCCCAGTACCTCGTGGGCTGCGACGGCGCCCGCAGCCTGGTGCGCCGGATGGCCGGCATCGACTTCCCCGGCTGGGAGGCCACCCGCGGGATGTACATGGCCGACCTGGTCAACACCGACATCCCCCACCGGCCCATCGGCGAACGCGTCCCCGGCGGCATGGTGATGTCCTTCAACCTCCAAAACGGTGTCACCCGCATCGTCATCCACAACGAGTCCCTGCGCCCGCCCGAGGACAAAAGCGGCCTGACCTTCTCCGTGATCGCCGACGCCTGGCAGGAGATGACCGGCGAGAGCATCCACGACGCCGAAGTGCGCTGGATCAGCTCCTTCACCGACACCACCCGCCAGGCCGCCCAGTACCGCAAGGGCCGCGTCTTCCTCGCCGGCGACGCCACCCACATCCACATGCCCGCCGGCGCCCAGGGCATGAGCGTGGGCGTGCAGGACGCCGCCAACCTCGGCTGGAAACTCGCCGCCGCCATCAACGGCCGCGCCCCCGAAGGGCTGCTGGACACCTTCCACACCGAACGCCACCCCGTCGGCGAGCTCCTGATGCGCAACACCCGCGCCCAGACCAAGCTCTACCTCAGCGGCGAGGAGATGCAGCCGCTGCGCGCCGTCATGCAGGAACTCGTCGCCGACCCCGACGTCGCCCGCCACCTCGCCGGCCAGGTCAGCGGCCTCGACATCCGCTACGACATGGGCGCCGGCTCCCACCCGCGGCTCGGCCTGAGACTGCGCCCCGACCTGCCGCTCAAGCTCGCCGACGGCAACCCCACCCGCGTCGCCGACCTGCTGCACACCGCCCGCGGCGTCCTGATCATCACCTCCGCCGCCCACGACGCCGAAGCCCTGCGCACCACCGCCGCACCCTGGACGGACCGGGTCGACGTCGTCACCGGCGACTTCGACGACGACACCCGGCACCCGGACACCCCGCACGCCCTGCTGGTGCGCCCCGACGGGCACATCGCCTGGGCCGCACCCGACGAGGCGGACCTCGAACAGGCGCTCAGGCGCTGGTTCGGGGCCGCTTGAGGACCGATCCACCGGGCCGCCCCGGGCAGCCGGGCGGCCCTAGGGTCGAAGGCGCCCCAGGGCGCCACCCGGGAGGCGGCGGCAGGGACCTGGACGCGGCGCACACGCGCCCCCGGCCGCCGCCTCCCGCCCGCCGTGCCGGACCGGCGAAGACCCCGGACACCGGCGGTGCGCACGCCGCGCGGGGCACCAGGACGCGCGAGCCGAAAGGCACCACATGAGCACACGACCGCTGCACGTCGCCGTCATCGGAGCAGGCATCGGCGGACTGACCACCGCGACAGCCCTGCGCCGCCTGGGCATCGGCGTCGACGTCTACGAACAGGCGCCCGCGCTGGGCGAGATCGGCGCCGGCATCCACCTCGCCCCCAACGGCAGCCGGCTGCTGGCCCGCCTCGGCCTCGGCGCCCAGCTGCACGCGGCCGCCGTACAGCCCGAGGTGATGGAGGTGCGGGCCTTCGACACCGGCACCGTCCTCGTGCGCCAGCCGATGGGCAAGCCCTGGGCGGACCGGTTCGACGGCCCCCACTACACCCTGCACCGGGCCGACCTGCACGCCCTGCTCGCCGCCCAGGTGCCCGCCGCCCACATCCACCTCGGCAGGCGCGCGATCGCGGTCACCGAGGACCCCGGCGGCGTGACGATCGACTTCGCCGACGGTGCCGCCTGCCGCGCGGACGTGGTCGTCGGCGCGGACGGCGTGCACTCCGTACTGCGCCGCGCGCTCGCCGGCGTCGAACGGCCGGTGTTCTCCGGCAGCGCCGCGATCCGGGCCGTCGTCCCCGCGGACGACGTCACCGGCCTGCCCGCAGACACCCTGCTCACCTGGACCCATCCGGCCGGACGGCTGCTGGCCCACCCCGTGCGCTCCCACCGGGCCTGGGCGTTCGTCGCCGTCGTCCCCGACGGGGACGCCTCCGGCGACTCCTGGAGCCGCCCCGCCGACCTGACCGCGCTGCGGGCCGCGTTCACCGGCGCCGAACCGGCCGCCCGCACCCTCCTCGAGGCCGCCACCGAAGCCGGGCACTGGAGCCTGTACGACCGCGAGCCCCTGCCGCGCTGGAGCACCGCCCGCACCACCCTGCTGGGCGACGCCGCCCACCCGATGCTGCCCCACCACGGCCAGGGCGCCAGCCAGGCCGTGGAGGACGCCGTGGCCCTGGCCGCCTGCCTCGCCCGAAGCGGCGACGGCCCGAACGCGCCCGCCGCCGCCCTCGCCCGCTACGAGAACCTGCGCCTGGCGCACACCAGCCGCGTACGCCAAAGCTCCCTCGGCGGCGGCTCCGAGCGCCTGTCCACCCCGCCGAGCACACCCGGCGCGCCGCGCGGAGGCATCGGGCAGCTGGTCCGGGACGTCGCCCTGGCGCAGTCCTACGACGTGGAGGCGGACCTGGCCGCACGGGTGTGACCCCGCGCGGGGCCCACGGCGCGGGCGGCGTCGACGAAGGCCCTGAACAACCCCGCCGTGTCCTCGCCCAGTTCGGCATGCGCCTGCAGACCCACCACGAACCGGGCCGAGGGATCCTCGACGACCTCGACGAGCCCGTCCTCGGACCAGCCGGTGGCCACCAGTCCCGCCCCCAACACGTCGACGGACTGGTGGTGATGGCAGTACACGGTCGCCGACGAGCCCATCACCCGCCCGGCGAGCGAGCCGGGCGCGAGACGCACGGTGCGCCCCTCGTAGCGGCCGGGCACCTTCGGCGAGTGCCGCGGATGATGCTCGTGCAGGGTGCCGCCGCGGAAGATCGAGATCAGCTGCAGACCCCGGCAGACCCCCAGAACCGGAATGCCCCGCCGCTCGGCCACGGCGAGCGCCCGCAGCTCCGCCTCGTCACGCACCGGGTCCGACGGCAGGGCATACGGCCCCGGCACCGCGCCGTAACGGGCGGGCTCGATGTCCTGCCCCCCGCTCATCAACAGCGCGTCGACCCGCTCCATCACCTCCTCGACGGCGTCGGGCAACGGCGGCAGCAGCACCGGCGAGCCGCCCGCACCGGTCACCTTCTCCAGATAGGCCAGGGGCAGGACGGCCGCGGGCACGTCCTTCCAGATGGTCCAACTGAGCATGCTCGTATCGGCCGTGACGGCCACCACCGGTCCGCTCATGGGCAATGCACATCCTTCACTGAGTCGACGTCCCCCCCCCCAGGCAGCCCACCGCACGCCCCTGGACCCTCACTCGCGCACCGCCGCACACCCCCGACGGCCCACCGGCCTCACCGTGCCCCCGCCCGCCCGCGCACCCCGCCCGCCCCGCGCGGCGCCCCAAGGAACAGCGCCGCGACAGCACCCGCCACCAGCAGCGCCACCACCGCCCACAACGCGACGGTGAACCCGTGCACGGCGGCCTCCGCCCGCGCCCCCCCAGGCGGCGTCCCGGCCGGCCGATCGGCCGCAGCGGACGCCGCCACGGTGTTCAGCACAGCCGTACCCACCGACCCGCCGACCTGCTGCGCGGCGGTGAACACCGCGGACGCCGCCCCCGAGTCCGCGGGCGCCACCCCCGCCGTCGCCACCGTCATCGCCGTCATCGCCGCACCGCCCAGCCCCAACCCGCACAGCACCAGCGCCGGCAGCACCACCGCCGCGTACGAGGAGTCGGTGCCCACCCGCGTCAGCAGCAGCGCCCCGGCCGCCGCCACCAGCAACGCCGGCGTGACCAAGGACCGCGCCGACGACCGCGGAGCCAGCCGCGCCGCGAGCGTCACCCCGCCCGTCATCCCCACCGTCAGCGGCAGGAACGCCACACCCGCGGCGACCGCCGAGAACCCGAGGACCACCTGCAGGTAGTACGTCACGAACAGCAGCACCGCGAACGTGCCGATCTGCCCCAGCGCCGCGATCCCGAGCGCACCCGCCCGCACCCGCTCACGCACGACACGCAGCGGCAGCAGCGGATCACGCACCCGGCCCTGATGCACGGCGAACACCACGAGCAGCACCACCGCCGCAGCCAGCACCCCCAGCACCGACGGGTCGGCCCAGCCCCGCCCCTCGGCCGCGCCGAAGCCGTACACGGCCGCCGTCACCCCGCCGCAGCCCCACAACGCCCCCACCACGTCCAGCCGCGCCCCACCCGGGCCCCGCTCGTCCCCGCGCAGCACCCGCAGCCCGCCACCGATCGCGACCAGGGCGACCGGCACGTTGACGTACATGCACCACCGCCAGCCCAGGTACTCGGTGAGCAGTCCACCGAAGATCAGCCCCGCGGCCGAGCCGACACCGGAGACCGTCCCGAACACCCCGAACGCCCGGCCCCTCTCCCGGGGGTCGGTGAACATCGTCACCACCAGCGACAGGGCGGCCGGCATCAGCAGCGCGGCGAACGCCCCCTGCCCGGCCCGCGCCGCGAACAGCATCACCGCAGTCGTCGCGGCACCCCCCACGGCGGAGGCGACGCTGAAGCCCAGCAGTCCGACGACGAACGCCCGCTTGCGTCCCACCAGGTCCACGACGCGCCCGCCGAGCAGCAACAGCCCGCCCAGCGCCAGGGAGTAGGCGGTGATCACCCACTGTCTGCCGCCGTCCCCCATGCCCAGATCGGCCTGCGCCGAGGGCAGCGCGATGTTCACGATCGTGCCGTCCAGCAGCACGGTCAGCTGGGCCAGGGCGACGACCGCCAGCGCCCACCAGCGCAACGGATCGGGCCCGGCCGCCTGCGTGCCGGACGGCCCCGGCACGCAGACGGTGTCCGGCCGGGTGGGAGGTGTGGTCGTCATGACGGGTGTCCTTCGCGGCGGCGGTCGGGCGTAACACGACTGCCGACAACCGATCACGCCGCACTGGACACCTTCTTGAGCTGGGCTCAAGCCCCGCACACGAGGCTTGCGTCGGCCCTCGACCCGCACAGCCGCCGAAGCCCGTGTGCGCGGGCGCCGGACCGGCCGTCCGGGCGTGATGACAGGCTCAAGTCACTCTCGAGCCGTTCTGTGCCGGGGGCCTGTGTACTTTCCGAGACCCGTCCTCGGACCACAGGGTTCCACGCCACGTTCGTGACCCTGTCACCGACGAACGGGAGTTACGGCACACCCGGCGGCTCCTTCGTCCAGGACCGCTTCCGACGACCCGATCCTGCACAGTTGAGGAGTTCACAATGGCTGCCCCCGACTCAACCACGAGCCGACCAGGCCTCGGGGCGGGATTCAACCCCGGGGCGATCCTGGCCTTCGTGTGCATGGGCCAGTTCATGGTCTTCACCGACGTGTCGATCGTGAACCTCGCGCTGCCCTCGATCCAGAGCGGGCTCGACATGTCCGATGTCAGCCTGAACTACATCGTCACCGCGTACGCGACGGTTCTCGGCGGCTTCCTCCTGCTCGGCGGACGCCTCGCCGACACCTTCGGCCGCCGCCGGATGATCCAGATCGGCTTCACGATCTTCGCCCTGGCGTCCCTGACCTCCGGCCTCGCCGAGACCGGCAACGTACTGATCATCTCCCGCGCCGTCCAGGGCCTGGGAGCCGCCATGATCACCCCGGCCGCCCTGGCGATCCTGACCAACACCTTCACCGAGGGCCCCGAACGCAACAAGGCACTCGGCCTGTGGGGATCCCTCTCCGGCATCGCCTCCATCCTCGGCGTCATCCTCGGCGGCGTGCTGGCCGACGCGGCCAGCTGGCGGTGGATCTTCTGGATCAACGTGCCCATCGGCCTCGGCGCCGCCCTGCTCGCCCCGCGCATCATCCCCGAGAGCAAGGCCGAGACCCGCGGCCAGTTCGACACCTTCGGCGCCGCCACCCTCACCGGCGGCCTGCTGCTGCTGATCTTCACGCTCGGCGAGGCCACCACCGTCGGCTGGGACAGCCTGCGCACCATCGGCTCGCTTCTCGCCGTGGCCGCCCTGCTCGCCGCGTTCCTCGTCATCGAGACCAAGGTCAAGTCCCCGATGATGCCGCTGAAGTTCTTCCGCCTGAAGACCATGCGCACCGCCAACCTCTCCGCGGTGCTGGTCTTCGGCACCTTCAGCGCCCTGTTCTTCTTCGCCAGCCTCTTCATGCAGGACGTCTTCGGCTACTCCCCGCTCAAGGCAGGCTTCGCCTACGTGCCGCTGGCCGTGTCCGTGGCCGTCGGCGCCGGCATCGCCTCCGGCCTGGTCAACAAGGTCGCCGCACGCGCCGTGGTGATGCTGGGCCTGACCCTGACGGTCACCGGCCTGCTGCTGCTGGTGCGCGCCCCGGCCGACGGCCACTACGCGGTGGACCTGCTGGCCCCGTTCATCCTGCTGGGCCTCGGCTGCGGCATGGTCTTCGTGACCCTGCAGATCGCCGCGTTCGTCGGAGTCTCCGGCGAGGAGGCGGGCGTCGGCGCCGGCATGATCAACACCAGCCAGGAGGCAGGCGGCGCACTCGGCCTCGCCGTCATCGCCACCATCGCCTACAACGGCATGGGCGCCAGGCTCGCCTCCGCCAACGGCGACCCGGGCCTGATCACCAAGGCGTACGAGACCGCCAACCACCACGCCTTCCTGTCGGCCGCGGTCCTCGGCTTCGTCGCCCTGCTCGTCGTCACCTTCCTGATGCCGCGCGGCCAGAAGCCGGCGAGCACCACCACCCAGGAACCCACGCAGGCCGTCGCACCGGCAGCACCGGCAGGCGCGGTCCTCACCACCGACAGCCAGCACTGACACCCCGCCACCCCCGGCCCCGCCGCCCCCACTCGGGAGCGGCGGGGCCCCTTCGTGCCCCGAACGACGCCCCCGCAAAAGAAGTCCGGCCGGGCACGGAAGCCGCAACGAAGCGGCTCCGTGCCCGGCCGGACACGAACTCGACCGAACGACGACGCTCAGCCGGCCAGCGACTGCGCGGGCTGACGGGTGGTCGGCATCAGCCGGTGCCACAGGTTGTTGAAGCCGACCGCCAGCAACAGACCGGCGAGCTCCTGCTCGTTGTAGTGCTTGGCGGCCTCGGCCCACACGTCGTCCGACACCGGGTCGGGACCGGCCAGACGGGTCGCCTCCTCGGCGAGGGCCAGCGCCGCACGCTCGGCGTCCGTGAAGAACGGCGCGTCGCGCCAGGCCGCCACGGTGTTCACACGCTCGTCGCTCTCACCGGCAGCCTTCAGGTCGAAGGCGTGCTTGTTCACGTTCCAGCTGGAGCCGTTGATCTGGCTGGCCCGCAGGTAGACGAGGTTGAGCGTCGTCTCCGGCAGCCCGATCTTCTTCACGGCCCCCGCCACGCCCATCAGCGCCGGGATGACGTCCGGGCCGGCGGCGACGGCGGGATTGGGGATACGGGCGGTCATGGTTCCTCCAAGATTCACAGGGTGCCTACTGCTCTCGCATGACGAGCCGGACCACGACGAATGACGGCGGCGCCGGCAGAACACATGACGAAGAACCCCCCGACACGTGCCCCGGCCTCGCCCCCTTCCGGCCCGCGTCCGCAGGAGACCGAGAACCACCATGCCCTACCTCCCCCGCCCCCACGGCCCGGCCGGACCGCCCCTCCACCAGCACAAAAGCGTTCCTCGACCCACCCTTGAGCGAACCGTCAGGCAACCAGCCGCAACGCCTCCAGCCGCTCCGGATCGGTCAGGACGTCCATCGCCGCGATACGCCCGCCCCGGACCGTGAACGACAGCACCGAGATCGCCCGCCCGCCGGCGAACGACACCACCCCGGGCGATCCGTTGACCAGCACGACATGGGCGTCCTGGGCGAACCTGGCGAACTGAACCGCCTGCGAGGCGACATCGGCCGCCCCGCGCCGCAGCAGACTCGCCGCCTGCCCGCCCCCGTCCGAACAGGCCACCACATCCGGGTCGAGGATCGCCAACAGCGCCTCGAAGTCGCCCCCGCGCGACGCGTTCAAAAACGCGTCCACCACCTCACGCTTGCGCGCCGTGTCGCTGTCGGCGGCCGGGGCGGCCCCCTGCACCCGCCGCCGCGCCCGGCTGGCGAGCTGCCGGGTCGCGGCCGGCGTCCGCCCCAGCACGGAGGCGATGTCCTCGAAGGGCACGTCGAACATGTCGTGCAGCACGAACGCCAGCCGCTCCGCCGGCGACAGCGTCTGCAGGACGACCATCAGCGCGATCCCGACCGAATCCGCGACCATGATCTCCTGCTCCGGATCGACCGCCCCGAGCCCGCTGACGACCGGATCGGGCAGCCGCACCCGCCCGTCCTGCTCGGGCAGCGGATCCTCCCGCCGCGCCGCACGGGAGCGCAGGATGTCCAGACAGACCCGCCCCACCACGGTCGTCAGCCACGCGGCGAGATTCCTCACCTCGCCGACGTCGCTGCGGCTGAGCCTGAGCCACGACTCCTGAACGGCGTCCTCCGCCTCGGCGATCGTCCCCAGCATCCGGTAGGCCACCGACCGCAGCCGCACCCGTTCCGCCTCGAACCGCTCGGCCAGAACTTTCTCTTCCCGCACTGTCACACCCTCGTGTCGGCGTCCGTCGTAGTGGTGAGGGACGCTAACCGATGCAAAGGACAGCCGAGATGAACGCTCGTATGAAGAACCCCGCCGTGGTACTGCCGGACGCCATGAAGGGCATCCAGAACATCTACAAGGCCATGTACCAGGGCGGAGTCTCCCCCCGGCTGCTGGAACTGGTCCACCTGCGCGCCAGCCAGATCAACGCCTGCAGCGCCTGCCTGTACGCGGGCGTGGAGGGCGCGAAGAAGCACGGAGAGACCGACGAGCGCCTGCACGCGGTCGCGGCCTGGCGCGAGGCCCCGTTCTTCACCGAGGAGGAGCGCGCGGCACTGGAACTGACCGAGGCCGCCACCCGCATCGCCGACCGCTCCGGCAAGGCGGTCCCCGACCACGTCTGGGACCGGGCGGCCGACCACTTCAACGAGGAACAGCTCTCCGCGATCATCCTCATGATCGGCCTGACCAACTTCTTCAACCGCGTCAACACCGCCATCGAGGAGCCCGCAGGCGCCTCCTGGGGCTGACACCCCCCGCCCGGCCCGTCCCCGGCCCGCTCCGCCCCCGGGGGGGGCCTGACACGACGCCGGCCTTCAGGATCCGTATCCGTCCTCCGCGGCCCCTGAAAGACCGGCGTCGTCTGCGCCACCGAAAGCTTCACCGAGCCCGCAGGAGCCGCCGCGGCATGTTCAGGCACGCCGCCGGGCCGGCGACCGGCAGCCCGCAAGCGGTGGCGACGCCGCGTGCCTGCCCGACCGGGACCACCTCGTGCGCGCCGGCCCGGCGCGGCGACGCCCGCGAACTCCGCGAGTTCCGCGATCCCGGTGAGCACGTCCCGACCCACCTTCAAAAGGGGCGGGCCCAGATCATTCCGGCCAACTCGCCGCGCACCGGCGGCATGACGAGCGGCGCGGGACCGCGCCCTCGCCCGGGAATCCGGCTCGGCGCTCCCCGTGCCAGGGCGGGTTCCCGCACTTCCCACGGCAGCCGCACCTGCCCCGTCGCGCATCGACCTCACGTTCGCGACGGCCATGGAAACCGGACGATCCCGGCTCCCACCCCGGCATGCCGGCCGATTTCCGACAGCCACAACTGCAAGCGCGAAACGGGGAACACACCACCTGCCGCCCTCCTTGGACATCCGTATGAGAGCGCGGCCCCCAGCGACGCTCCTCTAAGCCTGGCCTCAGGTTGATCGGAGACAATGAGCGGCAAAAACACCGACTGGAAGGGGGGCGGGCCGGCGTGCGGATCATGATCGCGGATGATGACCCGGCCATCCGTGACTCGCTGGAGCGTGTGCTCCAGGTCGAGGGCTACGACACCAGCACCGTCGCCAACGGTCTCGCCGTGCTCGACGGGGTCGATGAGGCCGGCGGCGACACGCTGGACCTGCTGCTCCTGGACGTCATGATGCCCCGCCTCGGCGGGCTGGAGACCTGCCGGCGGCTGCGGGCCGCGGGCCGGGATCTGCCGGTGCTGATGCTGACCGCCCGCGACCAGGTCTCCGACCGGGTCGCGGGGCTGGACGCGGGCGCCGACGACTACCTGCCCAAACCGTTCGCCACCGAGGAACTGCTGGCCCGGGTGCGGGCCCTGCTGCGCCGGCGCACACCGACCGAGGAGGAGTCGCAGATCCTGTCGTACGCCGACGTCCGGCTCGACCCCGACAGGTTCCAGGCGTGGCGGGGCGGGCGGCCGCTGCACCTGACCCGGACCGAGTTCTCCCTCTTACAGGTCCTCATGAGCAACGCGACCCGGGTCCTGACCCGCGACGCGCTGTTCGAGGCGATCTGGGGCTTCGGCATGAGCTCCACCGCCAACAACCTCCAGGTGTACGTCAGTTACCTGCGCCGTAAGATGGAGGCCGAGGGGGAGCCGCGACTGATCTACACGCTGCGCGGCCTGGGATACACGTTGCGGGAGACTTCTCCGTGAGCGGGCCCGCCGGACGGCAACCGCGCCGGCTGATCCGATGGTGGCGCCGGCGGTCCCTGCGGACCAGGCTGACGGTGATCGCGGCCACGGCCATCGCGGTCAGCGTGTTCGTGGCCTTCCAGGTGGCCAGCGAGCTACTGGACTGGGAACTGCGGGAGAGCGCCGAGAATCAGCTGCGCGCCGACTCCCGCGTCCTGGCCGCGACCGCGGAGCGCGCCGGTCTGGCGCAGGTCCAGCTACCGCCGTATCCCGGATCCGGCCGGCTGGTGCGGGTCGTCCTGCCCGACGGCTCGACCCGGACACCGGCCGGCCAACCCGCGCTGCCCCCGGTCAGCGAGCACGCCGGGCGCGTGGCGCAGGGCGCGTCGGCCGACCTGATGGAGTCCAACGACAGCGACGAGGACGGCTACGTCATCTACACGCTGCGGGCGGGCGACGGCGCGGTCCAGGTGGCCCGCGTCGTCGACGACAGCCCGATCAACCGGTTCGGGCTGGGCATGCTGCTGATCGGGCTGCTCTGCGTGGCCGGCGGCGCCCTGGTCGGGCGGACCGTGGCACGGGCCGGGCTGGCACCGATCGACCGGCTGACCGCCGCCGCGGTCCGTGTCGCGCACACCCGGGATCTCGACGCCGGCATCCCGGACGAGGGCGGTGGGGAGATCCGGCGGCTGATCCAGTCGATCAACGACATGCTCGCCGCGCTCCGGGACTCCCGGCGGGCCCAGCGGCTGCTCGCCGAGGACGCCGCCCACGAGCTCAAGACCCCGCTCACCAGCCTGCGCCTCAACGTCGAGCTGCTGATCCGGCTCGATCGGCGCGGCACCCTGGACAGCGCACTGCCGGCGGAGAGCCGGAGCCGGCTGCTCAACGATCTCGGCGCCCAGGTGGCCGAGTTGAGCACCCTCGCCGCCGAGCTGACCGACCTGGCACGCGGTGACGTCAGCGACGAGAGCACCGAGGTGCTCGACCTCGCCGACGTGGTGGCGGCCGCCGCGACCCGGGCGCGTTCCCGCACGCCCGACATCGAGGTCGCGCTCGACGTGAGCTCCGTGTGGGTGAACGGGCGTCCCGCCGCGCTCGAGCGGGCGGTGCTCAACCTCATCGACAACGCCGGCAAGTGGTCACCCGCCGACCAGCCGGTCCAGGTCCGCCTCCGCGCCGAGGGCGCGTCGGCGGTGCTCGAGGTCGACGACGCCGGGCCGGGCATCGACGCCGCCGACGTACCGCGGGTGTTCGACCGGTTCTACCGTGCCGACAGCGCCCGGGCGTTGCCGGGCTCCGGTCTGGGGCTGTCGATCGTGCAGCGGGTCGTCGACGCCCACGGCGGCCGGGCCACCGTCGCCCGCTCCGCACGCGGTGGCGCGCTGCTCCGGGTCGGCCTTCCGGCCGCGGCCCCGCCCGCCCCGATCGCTCGGCTCACCGCCGGGGAGGACACCGCGGCCTGCTGACCCGCCGCCCCGGCGGCGCGGCGCAGGACCAAAGGGGCGGCGGCCGACGGGGGCCGTGAACGAGATCCGGGACGGGCCTGGGGCCCGTCCCGGATCTCGTCCCGTGCCGCCCCGCTCACCGTTGCAGCGCGGGCTCCTCCTCGTCGGCGAGCGACCGTTGACCGTCCGGCAGCTGCGGGAGCGGACGGGACAGCCGGCTCGGCCACCACATCCGCCGGCCGATCAGCAGGGTGAGGGCGGGCACCAGGACCGACCGCACCAGCAGGGCGTCGAGCAGCACGCCGAAGGCCACCAGGAACCCGACCTCGATCAGCATCACCAGCGGAAGTGTGACGAGGACCGCGAACGTGGCCGCCAGGACCAGGCCTGCCGAGGTGATGACGCCACCGGTGACCGAGAGGGCTGTGAGCATGCCCTTCTCGGTGCCCAGGCGCGCGGTCTCCTCCCGGGCCCGGCTGGCCAGGAAGATGTTGTAGTCGACGCCGAGCGCCACCAGGAACAGGAACGCCAGCAGCGGCACCGCATGGTCGACACCCTCGAACCCGAGGATCGTGTCGAAGACGAACACGCTGCCGCCGAAGGCCGCGGCGAACGAGACGACCACAGTGGCCATCAGCACCAGCGGGGCCAGGACCGCGCGCAGCAGCAGCCCCAGGACGACCAGGACGACCACGAGCACCAGCGGGATCACCAGCTTCTCGTCGCGGCTGGTGGTCACCTCGGTGTCGAGGTTCTCCGCACTCGGCCCGCCGACGATCGCCTCCGCCCCGCGCACCGCGTGCACGGCGGTGCGCACCCGCTCAATCGTGTCGTACTCCGCGTCGGTGTCCGGCGCGTCCTTCGGGAACACGGAGATGCCGGCCCAGCCACCGCTGGTCTGCTCCGGGACGGCCAGGGCCACACCGGGAGTGTCCTTGACGATGTCGAGCACCCGCTCCTGGTGCGCCGGCCGCGTGAAGACCGTCATCGGCTGCCCGCCGAGCTCGGGGAAGTGCCGGCGCACAACGGTGAAGCCGGTGACCGACTCCGGCGCGGACAGGAACTGGTCCTGCTCGCGCAGGGCGCCGGTGTCGCCCGCCAGCCCGAGAGCGAGCACGCCGAGCACCCCGAGGGAGCCGAGCGTCGCCACCCACCGGCGGCGGCTGATGGCGACACCGAGCCGCCCCCACAGCCCCGGCTTCTCCTCCACGGCCGTGCTGAACCGCGGGACGGCCGGCCAGAAGATCCGCCTGCCGAGCACCACGAGCACCGCCGGGAACAGCGTCAGCATGGCCACCAGCGCGCACAGGATGCCGGCCGCACCGATCGGGCCCAGCCCGCGGGTGCTGTTCAGGTCCGCGACGAGCAGGCACAGCAGACCGGCGACCACGGTGGCCGCGGACGCGACGATGGCCGGCGCCGCGCCGCGCAGCGCGTGGACCATCGCGACCCGGACGTTGTCATGGTGGTGCAGCGCCTCCCGGTATCGAGCGATGAGCAGCAGCGCGTAGTCCGTGCCGACGCCGAACACCAGGATCGTCAGCAGCGCCGAGTTCTGGTCGTTGACCACGATGCCGAAGCCCTTGACGAGCAGGTAGACGGTCCCCATCGCGGTCAGCGCGGCCGCGCCGACGGCCACCAGCGGGATGATCCACAACACCGGGCTGCGGTAGGTGAGGATGAGCAGGAGCGTGACGACGACGATGGTGGTGAGCAGGACCTGCACGTCGATGCCGTCGAAGACGGCATCCATGTCGCCGTCGATCGCGCCCGGGCCGCTCACCTCGAGCTCCAGGCCCGAGGGGCGGTCCTTCGCCGCGTCACGCAACGGGCCGACCAGGGTCTCCGGTTCGCCGTGGGCCGTGCTCACCTCGAGGGTGAACATCATCGCCCTGCCGTCGGCGGAAGCGCTCGCCGGTGCGCCCTCGCCGTCCTCGCCGGCCGCCGCCGTCGCCTTCGGCGGGTACCGCTCGGCAAGGGCGCTGGAGTGGCGCTCGACCGTCGCGCGGTCGGCGTCGGTCAGGCCGCCGCCGCGGTGGTACACGAAGACGAACGTGTTGTCGTCACCGCCGGGGAGACTGTCGTCCAGCACCGCCACCTTGGTGGACTCGGCACCGGCCGGCAGGGTGTCCACGGCGCTGTCGGTGGTGACCGAACTCAGCTTTCCGCTCAGCGGCACCATGCCCGCCGCCAGCACCAGCCACAAGCCGATCACCAACCAGGGCACCCACCGGCCTGCCCACCGGCCGGCCGGCGCCTGCCCGGACGGCCCTGCGTCGACTGCCATCACTAGCCTCCTGCATACGGGTTGCATCGCTTGTCTGGATGCCGACTTCCTAGCGAGCGAACCTGAGGCGACTGTTAATGCGCTGCTCAGACCGGCCGGCCGAACCATGCCCAGCGCGGCACTGACATCCCTGGCAACCGTCATCGGTTCGGCCCTGACCGCGCCGACAGCAGCCGCCCCGCCGGCCGCCGCCGCCGACCTACCGCCCCAAGGCACACCCGCAACCTCCTCGTCCACCCAGAACGCCTCCACCCCCGCGGGGGAACCGTCTCCTGGAGCCTGCGCGACGTCGACGTCCTGGCCCAGCACTACGGCATCGGCGCGCTGGACCTGCTCGCAGGCCCGACCAGAGCATGCGAGGCACTGCCCACCGACCGGCACCGCCGCGCCCGCACCGAGACGAAGGCGACGAGCCGGTGAGCGACTTCGACGCGATCGACTCACTGCTCGACTCACTGCTCGACACCGTCGGCCCGCAGGCCGAACTCCCGCCCCACCACCTGCGCCGCGAGCCGCGGGAGCGGGCCCGCCTGTCCAAGGCGCAGGTGGCACGCGCGCTCGGCGTGAGCCGTCAACCCTCAGCGCATGGGAAAACGGCCGCCACCCGGCCGGCGAGATCCGCACCAAATACGCCTGCCTGCTGGACGGCCAGGTCTGTCGAACGAGCGGTGTGACTGGGGTGGTTGGGTTACTGGCGGGCCGCTGAGAAGCGGCCGTCGAACCGGCGGGCTGCACGGAGGCGTCCTGAGTCTCTGTCGCGACGCTCGTCCAGTCTGTCGGCTATGGACCTTCCTTGCCGAAGAAAGACAGCAGGGCCCCGGGCCGGCAGGGCGCCCGGGCCGAATCTGCTGCTCCACACCGAAGGCATTGAGCACGAGGACGCCAACGGCGCCCTGCTGGGCGCATTCGCCCATGCGCGCGCGGAAGGCACGGCCGTACCTGGCACGCCATCGCGCCCTCCGACAACCGGTCTCTGCGCGAGTTCGCGGCATCCATCGCGCTCAGTCGCAACAAGCAGGGCCCGGGCCGCGGTCGGTGCCGGGGCTAGTAGTCGAGGTCGAGGTAGTCGATGTCGTTGAGGGTGACGTCGGAGAGTCCCCGGGCGCGGGCTCCGCCGTCTTGGAAGTAGATCTCTTTGAGCCCTTCGGCGATGATGCCGCGCATCTGCTGGTCGCTTGCTCCGGCCTCGCGGGCGTCGAAGAGGCGCCGGGCGTACGCCGGGGGGAGGTGCACGGTCAGTCGCCGCAAGCGTCCGTCGTCGGTGGTGCCGATGGGCGCGGTGTAGCCGAACCGGGCTCTTGTCTCCACAGTGATCCCACCCGTGGCGGCGGCCCGCTTCCGGCGACGTCTGCGGACCTGTGGCTGCCAACGGGCCCATACGGCGGCGTCGATCCGTTCGGCGATGGCCTTGGGCGGGTGCTTGCGTTCGCCCTTGCGGTAGCGCTCCACCGATCGCTGGCTGACCCCGATCTCCGCCGCGACGGCCCTGGTCGTCTTGAGCTGTTTCATCAGAAAGTTGATGCGTGCCCGGAGTGTCTTGGGCGGCCGTCGGGTGAAGGCTTCCCGGTCGGCGCGTTCGATGGCGTCGTCGATCTCTCCCACGGCCTACTCTCCCTCGTCGAGGACCGCGTCGCCGCCCTTGATGTGCCGGGCGGGGTTGTACCCCTGCTCCATCACATCGACCGCCCACAGCATCGACTGGACGCCTTCCAGCTTCGCCAGGCCCGGCGTGGGGCCGAGGCGGAACCCGCCCGGCTGCGGCTTGCCGGACGCCGCGTACGGCAGGAAGTCCAGGGGCGAAGGGCCGGGACTGGGGTAGACGACGCAGTCGGACAGCACGGCGAGCGGGTACAGACCCGTCATCGTGGCCATGTTGCGCAGCTTGCGGTGCATGTTGACCCGGGCCTTGGAGATGACGGCGGCGCGGATGTCGGGCCGCCAGGTCGGCCGCTGAAGCGCCGGCCACCGCTCACCCTCCTTGTATTTCCTTCCCTGGGGGCGCTCGCGGAGCTTGCCGATGCCGCCCTTGACGGTGGCCTTGATGGCGGCGAGGACAGCGGCCATCGCCGGGTCGGTGTCCTTGTGCCGCTCCATCGCCGCCAGGAACTCGGTGTCGGACAGTTCCTTGGTGACGCCGAGGTCGGCGAGGGTGTCGACGTAGGCGCTCTTCAACCGGTCGTGCCACGGGTCCAGATACGCGCCGGTCTCGCGCCGCAGGTACCCCTCGATCGGGGTGACGTTGTAGCCGAGTTCCTGGGCGTAGGCGACGGTGTGTGTCTGGTACCAGGCAGGTCCCGTCGGCCGGGTGCCGTCCGGAGTGAAGGGCGAGGGCAGGCGCGGGTCCACCTCGACGTGGGAGAGGTCGACCAGCCAGGAGCCGGGGATCTTCGGGCTGAACGTCGGGCTCACGAAGTGGTCGGGGGCGGACAGGCCGACGACCAGGCGGGCCGCGGCGGCGAGGAACGCGGTGTTGAGGTCCAGCCCGACCGCGAAGGGCAGGGTGCACTCCTCATCGGTGAGCAGGTCCACCGGCCGCACCCACTGGTACGCCTCCTCGTTCAGGAACCCGCCCGTCCAGCCGGAGTCCACGACGACGGGGTGCTCGGCGGTGGCCTCCGGCGGCGCCGGGTCCATCGGCTCCGTGCCCAGCGAGCCCGGGTTGTAGCCGGACACCCAGTTCCCGGTCGCATCGTCCCGCACCGCGCGGGTGGGCGGGCGCAGCGCCGTCATCAGCTCCAGCCCCGACACCGCCGTCGACCCGCGCGGCGTGATGACCCGCCGGGCGTAGACCCCCAGGACGCGGGCGACGCCGGCCGGCTCCATCTCCGCCACGCCGGGCCAGGACCGCTCATCGAGAGCGTCCCAGGACAGGATCGCCAGCTGCACGCACTGCCGCTCGCGCCCCTGCGCCTTGCGGTAGATCCTCGCCCATGGGCCGAACCCGCGCTGAGTGAGCCGCCACTTCGCCTTCACCACCTCCTTGACCACTGGATGGTCCTCGGGAAGGCGCAGGGACCGGCGCTGCTCGTGGCCTTCCAGGCGCTCCGGCAGCCCGAGCTTCACGGCGGCTGCGGCGGTGAGGACGATCAGAGGGTCGCTGTCCTTGCCGTAGCGGTTCAGCTTTGGCGCTCCGAGGCCGGACTCGCGCAGCGTCCACTCCACCAGTTCCACCACGGTGGTCGCGGGGCAGTCGAGCACGATGCCGTCGAGGCCGTATGCGGAGCCGTCACCGTCCAGGACCGCGAGGGGCCCGTGGGGAAAACGCGGATCGGCTGCGGGCTGAGCTGCCTTCTTCGTGGCCGGACGCCGCGACGGCGCAGCGGGCCAGGGGCTGACGGGGCGAGCCGGCGCCGCAGCCGGAACGGCGGGAGCCTGCGGGACATCTGCCGTCTCCCCCCGGGACGCGGCCGGCTCAGTAGACGCCGCGGGCGCCGTCGCGACACCCGAGGCTGCCGGAGCCGCACCGGGGGCGGGGTACTTCGCCGCCCATCCGTTCAGTAGCCGCTGATAGGCGTCCAGGCGCGGCGACTTCGGCTCGCTGCGGCCGTTTTCCCAGTTCTTCACGGACTGGGTCGTGGTCTTCAGCGCGGTGGCGAGGCGGGCTTGGGTGATGCCGGCGGCCTCACGCAGCCGGGCACGCTCCGCCGGTGGCGGCAGGTGTGGCTCCTCGTTCAGCAGAGCGTCGACGGACGCGAACAGCTCTTCCTCGGATGGCATGACCCCGCACCCCCGCTCCAGGTAATCCTTAACCACGAACTTATCCCATTTCTTAGCCCCCAGGGCTCATCTCCTCCCTAGCGCGGCCGGGCGGGTGCGGCGAAGTTTGTCTGGCGATGGGCTTCGCGCAGCGTGCTTACGGTCGCCGGGGAGGGGAAGTGTGATCGCCATGACGAGCGTGATGCAGCACTACGGTCTGCTGTGGACCGACCCTGACGGCGTCCCGCAGGCGTCGGCCGGCAGGTACGACAAACGCTCGGCGAAGCGTCGCCGCACCGAACTCAAAGCTGTGGGCTGCACACGTGTCCAGATCGTGCCGGTCAGGCCGGGTGACGTTCCCGAGCCGGTTTCCTGAGCGAAGCGGAACGTAGACAGAACCCTGCGATCAGAAGTCCCGTCCAGCAGCCCCGCCACGCAGCAGCGTCGACCAGCCACTGAACTCAGTCGAACAGACCGAGGTCCGCGAGCAGCTGGCGCCGTGCATCGGGCAGCGAGTCTTGCCTGCTGCGCATGTTGCTGCGCCACACTCCGAGCTTCACTACGTGCTCCTGGCCGTCAACCACGATGATCTCTTCGTGGACCCTGGGGACCTTCACGGAGCCCTCGCGGGCCTTGTACTGCGCCAGGGCCGCCACGCCCCGCTCGAAGGCCCCCACGGGCGCCGTGGACGGCCCCGGGGACGCCTGCGGCTGCGGGGCCAGCGGCGTGATGCCGAGCTGCTCCAGGCGCTCGCGCTGCCCGTCGGTCAGGGCATGCCAGACCTCGGGCTTGCGCTGCCGGATCAGCCACTTCCCGATGTCCATGCCGTGCACGGTGACGCCTGGCGTGACGACCGAGGGGTCACTCTCCTCGCGCACCAGCTCGCGCAGTGCGGCGTAATGGCGCTGCCAGTCCGCCGGCCACGCCGGGTCCCAGTCCTCGTCCACGGCCTCCAGCGCCGTCTTCCACTCGGGGTGTCCGTCCAGGGCGCGGGGCCTTCGGAGGTTGGAGAGCCACTGCCCCACGGGCCGGTCCAGCATCTTCGCGGAGCGGGGCGCGCACAGCGTCCAGTGCTGGTCGTAGTAGGCCTTCGCGGCTTCCAGGTTCTCCTGGAACCGTTCATCGGCCAGGGACCACACCATGCCGAGCTTCTCCAGCCGTGCTGCGCGCTGGCCGGTCATCTGCCCTGCCCCATATGCCCTTCGCTGTTCTGCCACCCACTGCCCGAGGGGTGTCGCGCCCTCTCGGTGTCCGTAGGGGACGCGGGCGTGCCCGACGCGCTCAGTGAATTTCTTGAGGGCCGCCCAGCCGCGTGCCCAGTCCTGGCGTTCAGTGTCGATCACATTGAAGGAGACCCAGTCCGCGACCGTGACCGGGTCACGCGGAGCTGCAAAGCGGAGCAGGAGACGGGATTCTTCTTCGCCTTCCTCGGGCGCAGAGCCGATGTTCACGGACGGTTGCGCGACGTCTTTCTGCGGTTCCTGGGGGATGGCGAGCAGTTCCACGGCCTCTTCATCGTGGGCCCGCAGGCCCTCAAGGACTTTCACCAAGGGCCGATACGATCCCGAGGTGAACATATCCTCCGGCTGCTCTCCGTGCTGGAGGAATACGGGCACGATCAGGGAGGCGAGCTTGCCCTGTCCGGGCTTCTGCCGGAGTGCCCGGCCGATGGCCTGGACGATGTCGTGGGGCGCGCCCTTGGGGTCCAACAGGGCGACTGAATCCACGCTTCGAATATCGACGCCCTCGCCCAGAACCCGGCAGTTTGCGAGCACGGCCCGCTGCGCCGTGGACCCGAACGAGCCGAGGACTTCCCGCCGGCGTTCGGGGACGTGCTCGCCGCACAGCCAGTTGGCCCAGATCCGCTTCGGGTACGCCTCGGGCTGATCCGCGCGCAGCTTCGCAGCCACCCGCTCCAGTCCTTCCGCGTACGCCTGTGCCTCGATGGTGCGGTGGTGGAAGGTGATGCACGTCGATAGGTCGTGCTCAGCCATGGTGCGCAGCAATGCGGCCTGGAGGGCTCCGAGGCGCTGCCCGCGGACCTCTTCGGTGTGCCGCTCCTCGCCCATCAGCCGTTCCGGGGTGACGACGGGATCCTTCAGCTCCAGGACGATGATCTGGTACCGCGCCAACAGGCCCCGGGAGACGGCAGAGGCGAGCGAGAGCTTGTACAGGACAGGCCCGAAGACCTTCTCGTCATCCATGGACGCCGCCATCTCCCGAGACAGCGGATCCCGGACCCCCTCGGCAACCTCGCGGTTGAGCCGCTCTTCCCAGATCCGCGGCGTCGCCGTCAGATACAGCCGCCGGTGCGCCGGGATGACGCTCTGGTCGTGGATGTCCGCCCACGCCTTACCCATCGAGCCACTTGTCCGGTGGGCTTCATCAACCACCGCGAGGTCTACTGGATCAAGCTTCTGACCGTAGACACCCTCGAACGCCTCCGCCAGGACACCCAGGCTGGCGTACGTCGCGTAGATGGTCACGGGCCCGGAGCCGTGCCACAACGCCAACTGGATCGGGTTCGTCGTGGAGCGCACTTTCAACGACCACAGTTCCGGATCGTCCTGGAGTGAACACACCGCCACCGCCGGCCCTTTGTGACCGGCCTCGTGCCACGCCCTCACCGTCTGCGCCAGCAGATCCAGCGTCGGCACCAGCACGAGCACACGCCCCCTGGGCACAAGCCGCCTCGCCGACGCGGCAGCCATGATGGTCTTCCCCGTGCCACACGCGGCGTGCACCTGCCCACGAAGACCATTCCAGGGAATTCCACCCGGCGGAACATCAAGACCGCGCACGATGGCAGCGACGGCCTCGATCTGGTGATCACGCAGCTTCACGGCCATGCCCCGTGTTCTCCTTTTCGCAGAATGCAGCGCGTAATAACAAATGGAATCCAGGCGCAAGGTGGCGCGGCGGTATGGGTGTAGCATCTGATCCCAGACTCTACACAGCCACAACTCGTGATGCATCACCCACGCGCCAACTTCATACCTGAGGCTGGTAAATGACTCAATCTCACCCACGAACGCTCGATTGTCCTTATGCTGACAGGCCATTGGTGAGCATGTCGGGACAGGTAGACACGGGGGAGGGGTTCAGGGTGGAGCGCAGCGGAACCCGTCACTACAACGAGGTCGGCACCGGCACCCTGCCAGGCCGACGGTCCGTCCTTTGCTGCCAGCCTCAGGAATCCCGCTTGCGGGATTCCCTCAATTCGCGCTTGCGCGAATTGACACGCACTTAGAATTCCGCTTGCGGAATTCGCTTCCCGCGCAAGCGGGAAGTTGGCGGAGCGTCAGCGGAGCCAACACCCGAAGCGAAGCGGAGGGTGTCACTATGCAGCGCGCCAGCGCTGCATATCCCGCGGAGCGGGATATGCCCCGGCAAGCCGGGGCATAGAGCGCGAATTGCGCAAGCGCAATTCGAATTCCGGCGCAAGCGCCGGAATGGAATTCCGTAAACGGAATTCCGACGGGGTGTCAATTCGCGCAAGCGCGAATTGAGGGCACCCGCGCAAGCGCGGTCGCCACGGCTGGCAGCAAGGGGAAGTGCATCACGTGCGGGCCTGTGTAGCCGCTGGGAATCCCAGCCACCACCCCCACAACGGAAGTGACGGACCATCGGCCCGACAGGTGCCGGCCCCACCACAGTGACGGGCTCCGCTTACGCTCCACCCTGACCCCTCCTCAACTCCCGAAACCCGCACGGACAGGCTCAGCAACACCCCACCAGCGTACAGGACAACCGACCGCTAAGGGGTGAGATTCGGCCATGTATCACCCTGGGGGCGGAAGTTGGCGCAAGAGTGATGCATCACCGTGATGCACTGTGTAGAGTCTGGGTACAGACACCACACCCCCGAGCCGCACTCACCGCGCCGGGATTCCCTTTCCGATTACGCGCACCATTCCGCGAGAAGGAGAAAACGGGGCATGGCCGTGAAACTGCGTGACCACCAGATCGAGGCCGTTGCCGCCATTGTGCGCGGCCTCGATATCCCGCCGGGTGGTATTCCTTTCAATGGCCTGCGCGGGCAGGTACACGCCGCGTGCGGCACGGGGAAGACGATTATCGCGGCGGCGTCGGCTAAGCGGATTGTGCCCAAGGGGCGCATTCTCGTTCTGGTGCCGACGCTGGATCTCCTGGCGCAGACGGTGAAGGCGTGGCATGAGGCCGGGCACAAGGGGCCGGCGGTTGCGGTGTGCTCGCTCCAGGACGACCCGGAGCTGTGGAGCCTGAAGGTGCGCTCCACCACGAACCCCGTGCAGCTGGCGCTGTGGCACGGCCAGGGGCCCGTCACCATCTACGCGACCTACGCCAGCCTGGGTGTCCTCGCAGAGGCCTTCGAGGGCGTCTACGGCCAGAAGTTGGACCCCGTGGACCTCGCGGTAGTTGATGAGGCCCACCGGACAAGTGGCTCGATGGGTAAGGCCTGGGCGGACATCCACGACCAGACCGTCATCCCGGCGCACCGCCGCCTGTACCTGACGGCGACTCCGCGGATCTGGCAGGAGCGGCCCAACTGGGAGGTCGCCGAAGGAGTTCGGGAGGCGCTGCCGGAGGAGATGGCGGCCTCCATGGACGACGAGGCCGTGTTCGGCCCTGTCCTGTACAAGCTCAGCCTCGCGTCGGCCGTCTCTCGCGGCTTGCTGGCGCGCTACCAGATCATCGTGCTGGAGCTCCAGGACCCGGTCGTCACCCCGGACAAACTGATGGGTGACGAGCGGCGCAGCGAGGAAGTGCGCGGTCAGCGGCTCGGAGCCTTGCAGGCCGCGCTCCTGCACACGATGGCGCAGCACAGCCTCCAGACCTGCATCACCTTCCACCACCGGACCATAGAGGCACAGGCGTACGCGGAGGGCCTGGAGCGCGTCGCGGCGAAGCTGCACGCCGACCAGCCGGAGAAGTACCCGGCGCAGATCTGGGCGGACTGGCTGTGCGGCGAGCACGTCCCGGAGCGCCGGCGCGGCGTGCTGGGTGAGTTCGGCTCCACCGCCCGGCGTGCGGTGCTTTCGAACTGCCGGGTCCTGGGCGAGGGCGTCGACATCCGCGCCGTGGACAGTGTGGCTCTGTTGGACCCGAAGGGGGCGCCGCACGACATCGTGCAGGCCATCGGGCGGGCATTGCGGCAGAAGCCGGGGCAAGGGAAATTGGCCTCTTTGATCGTGCCGGTATTTCTCCAGCCGGGAGAGAAACCGGAAGACATGTTCACCTCCGGATCGTATCGGCCGTTGGTGAAGGTGCTCGAAGGTCTCCGGGCTCATGATGAAGAGGCCGTGGAATTGCTCGCGATTCCGCAGGAGCCGCAGAAGGACGTGGCGCAGCCGTCCGTGAACATCGGTCCGGCGCCCGAGGAAGGCGAGGAAGAATCTCGTCTGTTGCTCCGTTTCGCTGCTCCGCGTGATCCGGTGATGGTCGCGGACTGGGTCAGCTTCAATGTGATCGACACGGAGAAGCAGGACTGGGCGCGCGGTTGGGCGGCGCTGAAGAAGTTCACCGAGCGTGAGCTTCACGCCCGAGTCCCATATGGTCACAAAGAGGGCGCATACCCCCTTGGGTCATGGGTGGCAGAACAGCGACGGGCCTACGGCGCGGGACAGATGACCGGCCAGCGCGCCCGGCGGCTGGAGAAGCTCGGCATGGTCTGGAGCGTCGCTGACGAGCGCTTCCAGGAGAACCTGGAGGCCGCGAAGGCGTACTACGAGGACCACTGGACCCTCTGTGCTCCGAGGTCGGCAACAGCCCTGGACAGGCCGGTGGGGCAGTGGTTGAGCAATTTGCGCCGCGCGGGTGCGCTGGACGGCCACCCTGAGTGGAAGGACGCGCTGGAGGCCGTAGACCCGCACTGGAACCCGGAGTGGCCGGTGGACTGGCAGCGGCACTACGCCGCGCTGCGGGAGCTGGTGCGTGATGAGGGCCAGGCCGACGTCCTGCCCGGCGTGACCGTGCACGGGATGGACGTCGGGCGGTGGCTACAGAAGAACCGCCAGCACGCCGTCTGGCAGGGCCTGATGGACGGGCAGCGTGAGCTCCTGGAGGCCATCGGCGTCGTGCCGCTGCCGCCGGAGCAGGCAGCGCCCGCCAAGGCGCCCAAGACGCCTCCTGGCGCCTTCGAGCGGGGCGTTGCGGCCCTGGCGCAGTACAAGGCCCGCACGGGCTCTGTGACGGTCCCCAGGGGCCACGTAGAGGCGTTGCCGGACGGTTCGGAGGTGAAGCTCGGGGTGTTTCTCAGCAACAGCAAGAGCCGCCGGGCCAAGCTGACCGTCGACAAGCTCACCGCGTTGGCCGGCCTCGGGCTGGAGTGGGCGGCAGCGGCAGTGGAAGGAGCGGCGTGATGGCCGCACCCGAGGAAGAGCGGCGCGGGGAGTAAGCCGTGCGGCGGCACGTCCGCAACAGCGCCTTCGAGGAGGCGGAGAGGGTCATCTCGGCTCTGCTGTCCGACCTTGGGGTGCAGGAAGCAAGGTCACAGCTCTGCCCCGGCCTCACGTGGAGCCGGGGCGGGTGAGCCCGAGCACGACCGGGGCCTCCCCTGTGGGGCCGTCTTCGACCCAGAACTGGTGAGCGGAGAGGATCGTGCGCAGGGCTTGGTGCATGGCGGCCTGCTGGGCGTGGACCAGCTCGTCGGGCAGGTGGAGGGAAGCCGTAGCGTCCTGCCGCCACAGCACCCGCAGCGCATGACGACGGCCCGGGACCGGGGCCAGGCCCACCCCGGTCTCCTCACCGTCCGCTGCTGCCTCGAGGCTGTACGGCGGCAGACCGGCCAGCAGCACGACCTCCAGCACCACACACGCCAGTTCCTCCCGCGGGCCGGTGAGCGGTTCACCGCCCGGCACGGCCAGGTGTGCGAAGTAGCGTGCCTGGGTCCGGTGGTCCCCGCCCTGCGGGTGCATCGGCTAGCGCCTCCAGGAGCCTTGGGGATCGCGTTCCGGCATCGTGCTCGGATGTTCGAGTCGGCCTGTGGCAGCATCGGCCAGCCACCTGGCCCATCTGTCGATGAATTCGTCCAGCTCGCCGATGACGAGGGGGGTAAAGGGCCAGGCTGCTTGCCTTGTGCCGATCCCCCCGGCGATCGCCGCGCGCCCTTGTTTGGGATCGAGGGCGAAGGGGTCCATCGCCGACAGCGTGCCGCTGAACGGGTTCGCCATGAAGGCAGTCTCAAACCACTGGTACTGCTCAGCCACCCGGGCATCGGCATACCAAAGAGAGTGACTTCTGCCTTCATAGCCGCGACGGGCCACGGTGGTCTTCACCGTGACCGTCGCGGCGGCGATCACGTCGAACGGCTGTGGCGCCCCCGCGGTTGCGGCCTCAGGGATTTCCTGGGGACCGGTGAGGGCCAGCTCGGCACCGCTGAGGTGCATCGTCCAGCCTCCCGCGCTCTCTCTGTGCACGGTGGCGGTGGAGAGAACACCCGTGATCGCCGTCAGGAGCTGCTCGGAGATGAGATTAAGAGACGTTACTGCCGCTGCGAACAGGTCCTCACGGCGTTCGGTCTCGGTGGCCTGCTCAGAAGCCTGCCGGTCGTCCTCGGCCCGGCGTGCGACCACTTCCCGGTCAGCTTCCGCGAGTGCCGCAAGTCCCCCGGTCAGTGCGCCAGCGGGGATGCGTCGCAGCCGTTCCAGCACGTTGGCGGGCGCAGGTCGCGCCTGCGGAGCCTTGTAGAGACATTCCGTGATCAATGCGGCCAGGAGGGCAGGAGCCGCGGTCAGCGGAGATGGGGTGCCGCGCAGGTGTTGGTCAGCGAAGCCCGCCTCGTCAGGACCGGTGAAAGGGGTGGTGCCCTCCAGGAGTTCGTAGGCGAGAACCCCCAGGGCATAGATGTCGCTTGCGCTGGTGGCCCGCTGGTTCTTCCAGCGCTCGGGAGCCATATAGGCCAGCGTTCCGTGGAACTTGTAAGTCAGCTGGGCGGTGGTGGCTTCGGCGTACCGGGCGATACCGAAGTCGGCCAGACACCAGCGGCCGTTGAGGAGCAGGACGTTCTCCGGCTTGAGGTCGCGGTGCACGACCTGGCCGTCCAGATCGGTCAGCGTCTCAGCGATATCCGTCAGTACGCGTACGGCCTCTTCGAGCGCCAGCGGCCCGTTCTGCAGGTGTGCGCGAAGGGATTTCTTGGCGCGGGGCATGACGAGTACCCAGTGGTCGTCATGCTCGCCGCTGTCGATGACGGTCACGACGTTGCGCACGCCCGGCAGGTCGGTGAACAGCATCTCCCGGTCGGCCCCGGGTCTCTTGGGTACCAGCTTCGCCGCCGCTTCCGTGCCGTCTGCAGAGCGCGCCGCGTATACAGCGCCGAAACCTCCCGGGTCCCCGATGGGCTCGCCCAGGAACCACTCCTGCTTCAGGAGCACTCGCACTTCTTCCACTCCAGTGTCCGTTTCGGGTTCCGGCGCCGGGACGGGTTCGGCGGTCGGTGCCGGCGCCGCCTGTCCGCCGAACATCTTCCGGTCGGCCTCAAGGGCTTGGTGAACTTGCTGACAGGCCTCGCTGACGTAGTCCCGAAGCGATTTGGCGTGCTCGTACCGCACGACCTGGCGCGGGATCTCCATCGTCCAGCTGCCATCTTCCTGCCTGCTGCGTGAGGAAGACAGAAGCGGCTCGTTGGCGATGTACTCCGGCATAAGGCGGATGATCCGAGGGCGCATGTGTGGGAACGCCGCCTGGAGTTCTTCGGAGGTCATCTGGACCCGGGTGACCTCATTCGGCGAACGCGGCGCGTTCCGCCACAACGTGATCATGTGGTGGAGGACCCGCATGAATGGATCACCGAGGTCGTACTTCACTTCATCCAAGGCAAAGGCCGCAGCAGCCGTCAGGGCGATCCTCGTGTCTTCGGCGAGGATGCGCGGGACGTGGGTGGTGAATCCGTACGAGAGTCCGAACGATCCTGCGGGAGCCCCGATACGCGGGAGCGAGTAGAGCACTTCGCGGGGGTTCTCCAGCCCGAACGAACTGGCCCTGTGTTTCACCCACTCCCACATCGGCCACTGACCGTCCGGGTCTTTGGCCTGCTGAGTGCCGATAGTGACCAGCAGGCCGCATTGCCGCCGATCAAGCTCTACTTCCGTCAGGTCGCGCACGGACATCTTGTCGGAGCCCCCCGGGGTGCCGAAGCGGTGGTATTCACGCGGACGCTAGCGGAAGGAGCAGCATCAGGACATTTGGGCTGCTCAGAGGCATAGGTGACCGGTTGTCGGCACAGGGCCAGCTCTTCATGCGGGAACTGACGCCGACGTCGCGCTGTCATTGCACAGCACGACTCCATACACCGGGCCCCGGGGATGCCTTCACTCCCCGGGGCCCGTGGTGTGTCCGGACGCGCGGCCGGGAGGGGCGTCAGCGGTCGATCGGGAGCACCTGGTCCAGGCCACTCTCGCGCAGGATTTGCTGGATGGTGCCGTCCAGCGTGCTTGCCGCGTCGATCACGGACTCCAGGCCGTCGGGCAGCAGGTCCTTCTCCCGGTACCAGTCGCGCAAGTGGTCAGCGGTGACGTGCTTGAGGTACTCGGCATCGGGTTTCGTCGCGTGCCGCAGCAGCGTCTCGGTGTAGGGCACGTGGAGGTAGTAGCAGCGTGAGACACCTCGGTGGGCGCGCACCAGGTCCTGGAGCATCGTGCCGTAACGGTCGGCGTACAGGATGCCCTCCACGACGACGTGGAAGCCGTTGTTGAGCGCGTAGCGGGTGGTCAGGTCGATCAGGCCGATGTTGGCGCCACCGGGCCGGTCGCGTTCGCGCAGCACGATGCGGCGCAGGTTGTCCTGGGCGACGATCGCAAGGTTGCGGCCGAACTTCTCGCGCAGGCCGGCCGCGATGGACGACTTCCCCGAGGCACTGTTGCCCCGGATCACGATCAGTCGCGTGTCCTCCGTTCCTACGGTTCCCGGCACGCTCTCCGTCACGCGTCGTCGCCATTGATGGTCAGCTGCAGTCGGTGCTCGTGGAAGTGGTCCCAGTTCATGAGCAGGCGGAAGCGCTGGTGTGCCTCCAGGCGTTCCGCGTCGGCCGGCTCCTGGCCCCGCTGGACGCGGGCGTCCCCGGAGGCCACGAGTTCGGTGAGGGCGATGCGGACGTCGTCGGCATACTGGCTGGTGGCGGCTGCCAGTCGGTCCAGGGAGGTGAGGGTCTCCTGCGGTTCGCCCAGATCGTCGACCAAGTGGTTGATGAGCCCGTCGACAAGGGGGCCGGTGCGCAAGGTCCAGCGGATCCGGTCGAGCCGCTTGGCGAGGTCGGCGTCCAGGGGCAGCAGGTCACCAGGCAACGGCAGCGCTGGGGGCATCGACCACCGGGTGCCGTCCGGTGTCTCCTCGCGGCGCGCCAGGCCCCACGTCAGGTACAGCTCCGACAGGTCCCGCACGGTTTTGGGCACCGGGTAGCCGGCGGCCGTGAGCATGGCGCCGAACTTCTGCCAGCGATGTGCCTCGTTCGCTTCGCGCCCCTCTGGCGCCTCCTCGTAGTCCCATTCCTCATCGGGCCACGAGAACGTGAGCGCGCCGTCGAGATCGCCGCCGATCATGTCCCAGTGGCCTTCGAAGATCTCCTGAAGGAGGTCGTCCAGGGAGCCGGTGAAACCGGGCTGACTCGCGGTCCCGATCAGCATCGTCAGCGGGAAGCCCTGGCGGGGCAGGACGTGGTCCCAGCCCGAAGCCCACCAGTCGTTGTGCATCGCCAGGTCCCGGCGCGGCCCAGGCACCGACGGGTTCTCAGTCATCCGCAGCTCTTCCTCCAGGAACGGTCAAACGCTTGCAGAGTACGCACTGTTGTGCGCGAGGCGTCACGCGCGCCCAACCCAGGCTTGATGGTGGGACGCGACGTGCAGCCCCTCGCGCAGGCGGCCGCGCAGGACACCAACGCGTGTCCTGCCCTCCACGACCTGCAGCCCGCTGTCTGATGGGTCCAACAGGCGTCGGGCGATCAGGATCGGCGGGCGCAGCCACGTCCCGTGCTCTTCCCAGTGGCGACCCACCTCGGGGCGGCGAACGTTGACCCAGTGCACCGGATTCTCGGCGTAGATCTCGATGCAGCCAGCATCGGACGCTCCGGTCGGCATCTTGCCGAAGTCCGCGGCCGGGATCGTCTCCAGCCGCCACCTGACGTCGCGCAGGGCGATGCCGCCGTAGTCACGCACGAAGGCGGCGTTGTCGCCGTGGTCGAAGAGGAACTGTTCGAGGACGTCGTCGGGCCAGTCCAGGGATGCCAGTGCAGGGTCTGCGCGGAAGCGGTCATAGCTGAGGCCGCCGTCTTCACGGCGTGCCATCACCGGGCTGAGGTCGCTCAACTTCATGCCGCCAGGTGTACCCCAGGTTCCCGACAGGGGTTCCCCTGCTCCCGACGCGCTGCTGCCGTGCCAGGTGCCGGACCTCCATGATGGCGGGATGAACTTGCCGTCCGGAGTGCCAGTGTTCAAGCTGCGGGATGCCATCGCGGAGGCGCTGTGGGCTCACGTCAAGGCCAACCGGCTCGCGGCGGTGTGCGAGTACCTGGGGCTCGCCCCGCAGCAGCCAGACGAAGATCCGTACAACAGCAAGAGGTCCTATGTTCACGCCCGGCTGGAGGGCAAGCCGCTCCCCGATCTGATGGCGATAGCCCGTCGAGTGGTCGATGAGTACGGCGATGACGACCTGCAACAGTTGCTGGCTCAGATGGGACTGCACGGCGTCTCCGGGGAGCTGAAGAACCTCATCTTCGCCGCCGACGGCCCCAAACCGCAGATCGTGCTGCCGGACTCCATCAGCAACACCATCCGCATCGTCAAGAACGAGCAGTATTGCCTGGTGTATGACCAGCCGCTGGAAGACCGCGGGCTGAGCTGGCAGGACTTGGTCACCTGGTGGGTTCGCCAGCATCCCGAGCACTCAGGTGACCCGACACAGGCGCGGATCTCGCTGCGGGAGCGGTTGCGGCGCTCGCTGGGCAACAACGGCGCTGAACTGCTGGTGTTCGACACCTACCTCAAGCTCGGCTTCAACGTCCCGGCGCTCATTCCACAGGTCTACCTCCACTACGACCCCTACACCATCAGCGAGTTGGGCGGAGCCAGCCGCCTTGCCCGACAGAGGATGGACTTCCTGCTGCTGATGAACCATCGGGCCCGCGCGGTCATCGAGGTCGACGGCATCCAGCACTACGCCCGCCCTGCCGGCCGCACTGTGGTGCAGGAGCCTGGCGTCGGCTGGCTTCCTGATCCTGTGCGCTACGCCTCGCTGGTGGCGGAGGACCGCGAGCTCACGCTCCAGGGCTATGAGGTCTACCGCATCGGTGGCCACGAGCTGTGCGGTGACACGGCTGCCGAGATGCTCACCGACTTCTTCGTACGTCTCCTGCGCCGCCACAGCCATGCCGACTCGAGCTGAATACCGCTGACGTATCCAGGCCTCTCCGCTTGCGCAACAAAGCCGGTGTATCTGAAATGCCCATTTCACTACAGTGTTGTGATGACTGAGCAGGAAAAGCTGGTTTCCCTTCAGCAGCGTAGAGCCGTGTGCCCCTACCCGGACTGCGCCACTGGCACCGTGATGGACATGGTCGATCAGCGCATGATCGCTCCGGAGAGCCGTGAGTACGCGTTTGGCGACTTCGGCGACGAGGGGTCGTTGCCCGTGCACCCCCACTCCTCATGGACGCAGCAGGAATGCTGGGTGTGCCAGTTGTGCGGTCGCTCGGTCCTGGAAGTCATCGAGTGCAAGCAGACAGGCTGGGGCAAAGACAGCCGCATCGAAGAGCTGACGCGGCTGGTGCTGTGGCCCTCTCCCCCACCCCGCGTGCTGCCCCCAGACGTACCGGAGCGGATCCGCAGCGCGTACGAGGAAGCGTCACGGGCAGAGAACTCCGGCGCGGCCCGGCTCGCCGGCGTGGGGTACCGGTCGGCGGTGGAAGAGCTGTGCAAGGACCAGGGCGCTACGCATCACACCTTGCACGGAAAGATCCAGGAGCTCGCGGCCAAAGGCTTGCCTGCCGACGTCATCACGGCTCTGGACGAGACGCGAGTCGTCGGGAACGACAGTGTGCATCACGGTGTCGCGTACTCCGCCGAAGAACTCGCTGACATTGCCGAGTTGGTCGCCGAGGCCGCGGTTCTCCTCTACGTTCAGCCCGCGCAGCGACGACGCATGGCGGAATCGCGCAGAAGGCGTCACGAAGCAGCTCAGCAGAACCCGTGATGCACGCTTGCTGCAGTCGACTCAGTGTTGGGCTCAGACGGCGGTTGACGCCTACGTGGTCTGTCTATGCCTCTGAGTCGTCTTCGGCATCCTCGGCCATGGCGATTGCTGTGCTCATGTCGAGTTCCAGACGCTGTGTAGGGAGGGACAGAGACCGCTCTTCTTTACCGCTGACGTTCGTCGCTGTCGCCCGCCATTTCCCGGCGACCGCGTCGGTGGCTGCTTCCTGGATGCTGTAGAGCGTGATCGGGTCGAGGGTGACGGTTTCGTGGGGGCGCAGGTCCACCGGATCAAAGCGGATGATGGTGCGGCCGTCTTCTTGCGTGATGTCTGGTGCATGCAGGGATGGCAACGCGAAGGCCGGCGACCGCCGGGCGGCCATACCCGCGATCATCCCTACCCCGATGGGCATGGTGCCTGTTCCGTACTCCTTGGGCCGGTCCGGCCAGTCGACTTCCTCATCGTCGTCCGCGACGTGAGCCAGGACGGTGCCCGGAAGGCTCAGCACGACTTCGACCTTGGTGAGGTTCTCTTCGCCGGGGTTGGTGAGCTTGAGCGTCAGGGGTGCCACGAGGGCGCGGACCGCGTGTGCCAGGGACTGCTGCATGGCCTGGTCGAAGTCGTTCAGGTACTGCTCCACCTCCTGCCGGAATTCCTCAGGGGAGCGGTAGTCGGAGCTGGCGTTGTACAGCGCCGCGAAAGAGTAGGGACGTGCCGCTGTGCCCTGCTTCCTCGGGCGTGCGGTGTCGAGCTGCTTCATCAGGTCTTTGCGTAGAGAGTCCAGGATGTGGTTGCGCCTGTCCGCTAGGGGAGGCAGCAGGGCGACGGTGCCGGTGACCGGGGCGACGTCGACGTTCACGCGCTTGGCTGCCCGGCGTGCCCGCTCGGTGAGGGCGTCGATCTCGGCTGCGCGGGCAGGCATGGTCTTGCCGGCATACCGGTGGAAGACCGTGCCGGGGTAGAAGTTCTGGTGCTCCTTGCGCAGGGGGTGGATGGGATCACCCCAGCGTGGAGGGAAGACATCGACGAGCATGACGTGCCGTGTTCCCTCGCCGTTGTCGAAAGGGACGTAGGTGAACTGGTAGCGGTCGAAGTCGCCGATGTAGCGCCCCAGCCAGGCGTCGACCTTCTCGATGTCGTGTGTGGCGACCCCGTGCAGAGCCCCTTCCTCCACCCCGACCAGGAGGTAGGCGTGACCTCCGGCCCACTGCGCTGCCACATCGGGCATCCGGTTGGCGAACCCGAGGATCGCCTTCGAGACGGTGAAGGCTCCTTCGGCCTTCGAGACGTCCAGACGGGACTTCCACTCCAGCCAGCGCGTTTCGTCCGCGCTGCCTGCGTCGAGGACGGCTTCGATCAGCGCTCGCTGTCTCTTCAGCCCGACTACTGGTTGGTCTGCCTCGAAGTTAAGAGTCATGGTCGTCCCGAGGTCCTTCGTCTCAGTGAGACCTCCATCATGCGGGGTCGCACTGACAACACCGACCGGATTTCAGCTGGGGCGGCCCTGCCAATGGCAGCGCACCCCCGTGCCGTCGGCGTCGCGCTGTCGTTGAACAGCACGACGCCGTACACCGCGCCCCGGGGAGGTCGTCTCCCCCGGGGCCCGTGGTGTGTCCGGACGCTGGTCAGATCTCCCCGGCCGCCGTGGCGGTGAGCCAGTCGGCGGCTTCGGCGTCGGTCATGAGCAGCGCCTGCGTCGGGTGGGCGTCGCCGTCCTGGACGACGTGGACACGGCCCGGGTGGGCGCTGCTCTTCGGGGTGGGGCCGTCTATCGGGGCGAGCCGCTGCCAGATGCCGGTGCTGACCCGGGCGAGGATGACGGTGGAGAACTGCTCGCGGGCGCCGGGGTCGAGGCCACCGGCGACGGCGAGTCCGTCGTAGATGACGTGGATGCGGGCCGCTCGCCCCTCGTGCAGAACGTCCTCGAGGGCGGCGACGGCCGGGGACTTCTTGGGGTCGTCCTCCTGCCGGAACGTCTCCCAGTAGCGGGTGAGCTGCCGCAGGGTGGCGTCGGCCCGGTCGATCACGACCATCAGCCGCGGAACGTCGTCGAGGTCGCCGTCGAGGTCGATGCGGCGCTGGAACTCGGAGGCGAGGCCGACCAGGGCGTCGTGGATGCCGGCGACGTTGCCGCGGTGCGTCACCGTCGGTAGGTCCTTCGCCCACAGGTGGGAGATGCGGGTGGTGTCGAGGACCAGGGCGTGGGCGCCCTGGTGGAGGAACTGGGCGGTGAGGGTGCGCAGGATGGTCGTGCTGCCGCCGCCGGCGCCGCTGCAGACCAAGATGTGCGGCGCGGCGTCGATGTCGACGGCGATGGCCCGGCCGTCGGTGCCGATGCCGATCAGCGCTGCCGAGGCGGGCAGCGCCTGAAGCTGCTCGTGCAGGCCGGGGTCGGTGAGGCGCAGCAGCTTCGGGAGCGCGGTCGTGGTCGTCATGGTGCGTGTTCCTTTTCTGTGCTGTGCCTGGTGAACCGGGTGTTCTCCAGGGCGCGGGGGATCGTGCGGGCCGGGCGGGTCCGGTTCGCGGGCTGCTGGTCAGTCGAGGTCGGTGGTGCCGGAGGCGGCGCGGGGCCGGTTGCGTGCCCAGCGCTTGAGGTCGCCGACGCGGTAGAGGAGTTCGGCGCCGCGCTTGTCGACCGGCTTGGGGAAGGACGGGTCGTTGGCGCGGGCGTAGCGCAGCGCGGCGAGGGTGTAGGGCAGGTGGTGTTCGGCGGCCTGGCGCAGCCCCACCGCCTGATCGTCGACGTCCCCGGCCGGGTTCGCCGGCGACGTCGACGCGATCATGCCGGGCGGGTCGGTGGCGTCGTCCCGCTGGTCGGGGAGAGCGGCGTATGCGGGCGTCTCGGGCTCCGTGGGCAGGATCCGCGCCTGGTCGTCGGGGCCGGTGGGCTGCGGGCCGTCAAGGGCCGTCTGGAGCTCGGCTGGTGCGGGCTGCGCGGGGACAGCGGGGCGCCTTCCGTCCGAGGACACCGACCTGCCGGTGGTGGCCCACTCGCGTGCTTCGGCGTCGGTGAAGAACAGCACCTGCGTCTCGCGCGCGGTGCCGCCGATGACGACCTGGGCACGGCCGGGGTGCTTGGTGCTCTTGGGAGCGGGGTGGATCTCGGGGGCGAGCATGCGCCAGGCGTTCATGCTGTAGCGGGCGAGGATGCGGGTGGCGAACTGCTCGCGGACCTCCGGGCCACCGAGGGCACGGGCGGTCGCGGACTGGGCAACGAGCAGGACGTGCATGCGGACCTGGCGTCCCATGAAGAGGATCTCCATGAGCGCGTCGATCGCCGGGGACGTTTTCGGGTCGCCGGACTCGCGGATCTTGTCCCAGTAGCGGGCCAGCTGCCGCAGGGTGGCGTTGACCTCTTCCAGGAGGATCAGCAGCCGCGGGCCGATAGCGTCCGGGTCGGCGTCGATGCCGAGTTCGTCGGCGACACGTGTTCGGCGCCGGCCTTCCCAGCCGAGCTGGACCAGGGCGTCGTGGATGTCGGCGATGTCGGCGCAGTACGTGACGCCGGGTATGCCGCGCGCCCAGGGGTGGGAGATCCGCTTGTAGTCGAGGATGAAGGCCTGCGAGCCGTGGTGGAGCATCTGGCAGGTGATGCAGCGCAGCGTCACCGACTTGCCGCCACCCGTGCTCGCGTTGACGAGGATGTGCGGCGATTCGGCGTCCAGGTCGACGGCGACGGTCTTGCCGCCGGTGCCGATGCCGATGAGGGGCGCGGACTCCGGAGCCTTGGCCACCAGCTCCCGCACCTTGGGGTCCTTGAAGGCGGCCTTCTTCGGAGGCTTGCGGGTCTTCTTCACCAGCACATACGGCTTGCGCCCGGCCGGGTGCCAGGAGAACGTCACGCCCTCCAGGGCGAGCTTCTGGGTGATGAGGTCGGCGACCACATCGCGGGAGAACCGCAGATGCACCGGCAGGTCGACGCGTATCTGTGCGTCGTCGTCGCTGAAGTTCTTCGGGACGTGGAGGTAGCGGCGCGGGTCGGTCTGCTCCGCGATCCCCAGCGGCACGGCGAGCGCCTGGTGCAGCGGCGTCACCCACTCGCGCATCAGCTCGCGGCGCTCACGGGTCAGCAGCCCGTACGCGAGTCCGCCGGCGACCGCGGCGGAGGCCGCGCTGATCCCGCCCGTCTGCAGCGCCGCGACTGGGACGGTGTCCGGGTTCTCCCACCAGGCCCGGGCCGTCTCCTGGTGCTCCCACAGCCCCCAGCCGCCCCCGGCCGTGGCGCTGAGGCCGGTGATGCGGAAGGTGAGGCGCTGCCACCCGGGCCGGTACGACGATCGGGAGACGCGGCCTTCGACCTTGGGCAGGACGCGGGTGCCGGGGTGCCAGAACGTGGCGTCGGTCCGCTTGATGCCGTCCATGTCCCGGCCGGCCAGGAAGCGGCCGATGCCGAACATGAGGGCTTCGGCGGTCTCCTCTACCTGCTTGTCGAACTTCGTCTGCGCCATGCCGTCCAACGCCCTTCGTGCCAGGTGTGCGTGGGGCGTCACGGTGCCGCTGGAAGCGGACACCCACGCCGGACGAGGACGCTAAAACGATCTCCCTGTGGATAGAGTTCGGCGCTGAAGCGGACGGCTGTGGACACTTTTCGGCGCCCAAAAGGACAACCCGTTCGGGGAATGGCGTCCGGGCTGGCGGCGCGAGACGCTACCCGCGCGTCCGCGCGGGCCCGGCCTCGCCAACCGCCCGTTCAGCAGATCAGCGAGGCGTCCGTGTGTGGAGGCCACACCGCAGCCAAGAGGCCCTGCGGGGGCAACTAGCCACTGCTGCTGTCTCCGTCCCTGTCCCCCTGGCCCCGGGTGCGCCGCCTCCGTCTGGCTGTCGTGAGACCAGCCGTGGTTAGGGCCACGAGCAGCGCGGACGGTAGCTGAGTAAGCAGGCCGCGGCCGATCTCAGCAGCGATCTCGTACAGCGACATGTAGGTCTCCGTGTTCATCGGCGAGTGATGACACGTTTGTAGGTCGGTGCCGCTCGCAGGTGGCGCGAAGTGATCGACGTCGGACGAGGTTGCGGCCACGTGTGGCAAAAGCCCTGATGGGAAGCCGCCGCGACTTCTACGATCTGCGGAAATTGCGGAGCATTGAGGGGGAGTTATGGCCGACCCGGATGGGGCGCGTACGCCGGAAGAGTTCACCCAGGCGCTGCGGCGGTTGGTCTCCGAGACCGGCAAGAGCCCCGAAGACATCGCCAAGAAGGCCGGCCTCTCGGGGAACACGGTGCGCGGCATCACGGCGGGGAAGAACTGGCCGCAGCAGCGCACCCTGGAACAGCTGGTCCGCGCCTGCGGCCAGGACACCAGGCCCTGGGTGAATGCGTGGTCGCCGCTTAACGACGCCCGGCCCCGCACGGAGCGGGGCAACGCCAAGAACGTGCAGGAGCAGATCGACGCGCTCGGAGCCGAAGTGGACCGGCTCCACGGCCAGGTGCGCTCCCTTCAGGAATCCCTGGAACAGGAAGAGATGGGAGACCGGCGCCGTGAGCGCCGCATAGCGGATGCCTACTTCGACTTCCTGGCCACGATGCCGACCCCTGAATTCCGGCGGGCCGAGTTAGAGACGGCCGGAGAAGAGATGAGGGCGCCCTCGCCCCTGCTCAACTACTCGGAGCCCGCCTACGGGGTCACCGAGGTGAACTTCTTCCTCGATAAAGTGAAGGAACTTGCCACCGCGGAGGGCCTTCCTCAGCTGGCCCTCTATCTGGCCACCAGCCCGTTACTCCGAGCGTTCATCACCGTCCCCGCATACGAGATGAAGGACCACGACGCGGTCTACGACTACGTCAAGAGCGACGTGGACGCATACATCACCAAGCTCCGGGCTCGTGTTCACCAGTACCTGCGCGCCTGCACGGACGACCAGTCGTCTACGCAGACTGGCGGCGGCGCAGTTCCTCGGACCAGTCCCGCAGCGGGCCTTCGAGAGTGAGGTTGTCCCCGCGGCTCACGGTCTGGAGCAGCTGTGCGCACACGGTCGCTTCGGCGGCGAGGCCGGCCGGGCTGCCCAGCAAGGGGAAGACGGCGCGGACGCGGGCGGCGGTGTCCGGCTTCAGCAGCGAGTAGGCGTAGAGCGTGGCGCTGTCGAACCCCTCCGGAGCCTGGCCCCATCCCTCCCAGTCCAGCAGGCGCAGCGGCGAAGTGAGGTTCGCCCAGTGCAGATCCGCATGGGCTGTGGTCCAGCTGGAGACGGCCGGGGCTGGGATGCCGACGAACTCGGGGATGGCCCGCTCCATGTACTGCTGCCGTACGGCGACGCGGTCGGTGTCGACGGCCGACACCTTCTCCATCGTCCCGGCGAGCTCCTTCCACCAGGAGTCCGGCAGCTGGAGGTCGTGCTGGAGGATCGGGTCGCCGGACAGGACCGGCTCGTCGACGCGCACCGACAGTTCCGCCCGGTAGGCGGTGCCGTCGTCGACGGCGTCATGGACGGCCAGGAGGGCGGGCCGGTGACCGTCGAGATCGCCGAAGGCGTGCTGGGCATCGAGGGCGCCGTCCCACAGCTTCCCCGCGGCCTTGTCCTCCGGCGCGGACACCAGCCGGAGCCATACCGGCGCGCCTGTAGCGGTGCGGGCCGGGGCACCCAGGGTGCGCCCGGCCCAACCCCAGAACTCCGCGCCCGGCTCCACCTGGACGTCCAGGGCCCTCGCCGTGTGCGCGTGGTGGGCGCGCATGCGCTGTTCGGTGTCCGGGTCAGGGGGAGGCGAGTACACCAGTGATCTCCCGCAACTTGGCGGCGGTCAGGGAGGGTTGAGCGACGGCGTCGGCCGCCTCCTTCCAGTGTGGCGCACCGGAGGCGGCCAGAAGGACGTCCGTCACCCCTGGGCATGACGCGACGGCGAGGACGCACGCCTGTGCGGGCGTCAGGCCCGGCCGGATGAGGTCGGCGAGGTCCTGGTCGACCATGCCGGGGAGGTCCCCGCCGTGCAGCGGGGCCGACGCCATCACCCGCAGTTCCGCGTCGGCGGCGGCCGGGAGCGGCCCCTGTCCGTGAAGGGCCTGCACGATCGGCGTCATCATCACCAGGTTGACCGGCAGCTGGATGGCGACCAGGTGATGCTGTTGTCCGTCGGCGGCTTCGGCGGCCAGGGCGAGCAGCTCCCCCACCGTGAACGCCTCCTCTTCCAGGCCCGCCCACGTGGCGACGCCGTACCCGGTCACGTGCCCGGCCGCCACGGCTTCCTCGAGGACAGCGAAGGCGTCCCGGATCGCCCGGTGCAGTGCGGGGCGGTCGCCGGGGTGGGCGCGCTCGGGGTTGTGCAGCAGGACCAGGTCCAGCCGGTCGCGCCCGAGCTGCTCGCGGTTGCGGCCGGTCTGCCAGCGCACGTAGTCGGGGGCGAGGCTGTGCCCGGCCGGGGCCTGGTCCTCGGTGAGGGCCCCGGCGTTCACGGCTTCGGCACCGGTGGCGGCCGTGAAGTAGCCGGCCTTCGTGGAGACCCGCAGGAATGGGTGGGCGGCCAGGGCCGGGGCGAGCAGAGTCTGCGCGCGGCCGGTGGCGTAGTTGGGGGCGGTGTCGATCCACTGCGCGCCGGAGGCGGCCGCACGGGCAGCCGCCTCCGGGATCGCCCGGCACCGGTAGGTGCCCAGAGCGAGCTGTGCCATCACAGAAGGCTCCCCACCGTCGCGGCCTGCCCGGCCACGAGCTCCTGGACCAGCCCGGCGACGTCCTGCACATCCAGGCCGGCCGCGTCGGCGAGCGTCGCCAGGTCCACGGTGCCGCCCTCTACCAGCGGGCGCAGCACCGCCTCAGCGGCCGGGGCGAACTCGAACGTGCTCCCGGCGGCGGACAGCGTCACCACGTCCTCGCCGACGTCCAGCACGGCGCGGGCCGTGGTCAGCCGCACTCGCAGCCCGGGGTCGGCCGGGGTGCCGTCGATGTACGGCAGGCTCGGCACCATCCGGCCGACGGCCTGGCCGTCCATCGCGACCTGGTAGCGGGCGAGCAGCGTCGGGTCGTCCAGCAGTTCGGCGAGCCGCTTGCGCATCCCGTCCACGGCGTCGGCCTGGACGTCCGGCGCGGCGAGCAGCGGCAGGTCGCGCCGCCAGTCCTCGTGCGTGAGCAGCTGCTCGCACACCCACGCCATCAGGTCCGTCGCCGTGTGGGTCTGCAGGCCGCAGGTGACATGCAGGGAGCGGGTGCCCTGGTCGGTGGAGACCGCGTGCCACACACCACGCGGCACGTACAGCACATCGCCGGGGTGCAGGACCAGGTCGGCGACCGGTTCGGTGGGTGCCTCGCCGGGGTCCTCGATGTCGCGGTACAGCGGGTAGGGGCGGGTGGTGCCGTAGATCCGCCACCGTTTGGCGCCGTCCAGCTGGACGATGACAGTGTCGTGGTCGTCCCAGTGGACACCGAAGCCCTCGGTGCTGGTCCACGAGGCGTAGAGGTTCGCCTGCACGCGGGTGCGCAGACGGCGCTCGATCGCTTCGGCGAGCCGGGCGATCGGCGGGTGGAGTTCGTCGACGCTGTCCAGGGCGAGGGACGCGCCCTCCTGAAGGCGGGCGTGCAGTTCGGCGGGGTGGAGGCGGTGCCAGACAGTGTGGCGGCGGGTGGCCACCGGGGCGGTGTATCCGCCGGCCAGCAGCGTCTCGCCGTTGCGGGAGAGCCGCATGCGCGGCGGCTCAAGGCGGTGGGCGGCCAGGATGTGGTTGAGGTCGTCCCAGGTCATCAGTCCGGCGACATCGAGCGCGCCGGGTACGTGGCGGTATTCGCGGTGCAGTGCCTGGGCGAGGAAGTCCTCGCCCAGGCATGCCGCGATGGACACATCCGTCATCGCGTCAGGGCTCCCGGTCCGTCAGTCGTTGCCGTCGCTCTTGCCGGTGCCGCCGCCGTCCGAGGGGATGGCGTTGCGGCCCCGGGCGGCGACGATCAGCCGACGGGAGCGGACCAGGCCGCCGGTCGAAGGCCCGGACGTGGCGGGCGGGGGCTGGACGGGACTCTGCATGGGTCCTCCTCCTGATCGGTCGGCCGGGCCCTGGACAGCCGCGGCCGCGACACCCGCCAGTACAGCCACGACAACGGCTGGCGCTAACCCCTCCATGGGGGCCCCAGGGTGGGTATGGTCGTTGGGCTGACGCAGCGTCATTCCACGGGCTTTCAGGGGGACTTGTGGACGACTTACCGCCGTCACCCGCCCAGGTTCCGCGCCGTCTGCTGGCCGATCCCGTCTTCGTCAGGGCCTTGCAGGACAGGGACTTCTCCGTGGTCTTCGCGATGGCGCACGGCGTGGGCATCTCCTTCAACCGGATCGCCGAAGCGTGCGCGCTCAAGTCCGAGCGCGTCAGCCAGATCGCCCGCGGCACGGCCTCGGTCACCGCACTGGCCACCGTCGAGCGAATCGCCGCCGGTCTGCGCATTCCCGGTGCCCTACTGGGCCTCGCTGCGCAACCCTGGGAAGACACCGCCGCTCTCAGCACGGAGTCCCACCATGGAGATGATCCGATGAAGCGCCGCAACCTGCTTCGTGGCGCGCTCGCCGCCGGCCTCACCGCCCCGGCGCTCGCCGCCCTCACCGCCGCCCGGACCGACGTCGACCAGACCCTCTCCCCCGACGCTCCCCAGGACCTCGCCGACCTCGAGGCCGCAGCCGAGAGCTACGGGTACGGCTACCACGGACAGCAGCCCACCCGTGTCCTGGCCGACCTGGTCGCCGACTTCACGACCCTGCGCCCGCTGCTCACCGTCCCGCAGCCCGCCCCCATCCGGGCCAGGCTGTGCCGGACGGCCGGGCAGATGGCCGGGATGACCGCGATCGTCTTACACGACCTGGGGAGCCGCCGCGAGTCCCGCGCCTGGTTCGCCACCGCCGCCCGGGCCGCCGCCGAATCCGGCGACGACCAGCTGCACGCCTGGGTCCGCGCCCGCGAGGCGATGGTGCCGCTCAACTACGGCGCCCCGAAGGCGGCGGCCGGCCTCGCCGAACAGGCCCGCCACTTTGCCGGGGCCCGGCCGACCGCAGCGGCGACCCTCGCGGCCGCCGTCGCCGCCCGCGCCTACGCCCTCAACCACCAGCCCGAGCAGGCCCGCGCCGCGCTGGCCGCAGCCGACGCCCTCATGGACCGGCTCCCCGAGGGCGATCGGTCGGACACGTGGCTGACCTACAGCGAACAGAAACATCACGTGCACCTCAGCCACGCCTACACCACCCTCGGAGACACGACCCGCGCCCATGAGAGCCAGCAGCGCGCACTGGAACTCTCCGCCCCGACCAGCAGCATGACGCGCACCCTGCTGAACATCGACGCCGCCGCCTGCGCCCACCACAACGGCGACACCGAGCAGGCCTGCCACCGCACCATCACCGCCCTGACCGCGCTCCCGGACGGCTACCGCACCGGGCTGGTCCGCCGCCGCGCGCTGGACCTGTACGAGGCGATCCCCGCCCAGCACCACCGCGAGGACGCTGTGCGTGAGCTCCGGGACGTCCTCGCTGCTTGACCCAGCGGTCAGGGGTCGCCCTCGATGGTGACGGGGGGCCTCCAGCGGGACGGTCCATTCGCTGCCCTTGGACCTGGCGGTGATGCTCAGGCGTACCAGCGCGTTCGCGTAGTCAGGGCGTCAGACCGAGGGCGTGCGGGTCGCTTTGGAGTTTTTCCGGCACAGCTGTAACGCGTGGGACCTGCTTCCGCACTACTCATTGAGGCCGTACGGTGCGGCCACGTCGAAGTCGGCGGTCTGGAGGCAGGCGCGTGATGGGTACGAGCAGGTCAGGCAGGTGGCCATGACGGATGACGAAACGCTCGCCGATCCGGTGGTCTTCACGCGGTTCTACCGCGCGCACCTGTCGAGCGGCGTCGCAATGTGCCGTCGGCGGGGCTTGTCGGAGGACGACGCCTACGACCTGACGCAAGCGGCCATGGCGGTGATCTTCCAGGCAGCCAAGGGCGGGAAGCCCGTGCATGATCCCGTCCGGTACTTCCGTGGGGTCCTCGCCAATCTCTCCAGCACCGCGATCAGGGCGCTGATCTCCGGTCGCGAACTGGTGGAGAAGCTCGGCCTGCACATCGAGGACTCCCTTCCGGACCGCCAGGCGGTCGCGGCGCCGGCGCTGACCCCGCACCTGGTCTACGCGGCCAAGGAGGAACGCGAGCGGATCTGCGAGGCGCTACGCGAACTCGCGCACCAGTACAAGGCATCACTCGCCTTGGAGAGCGACGGCTTCGACATCGAGGAGCGCGCCGCGCTCAAGGGCGTGCCCAAGGGCACCGAACGGGTCCATTCCCACAGGGCCCGGCAGCACGCCGCCCGGCTGATCGGACAGCGCGCTCCCGATCTGAGGCCCGTGGCCGTGGTCAAGGACGTCAAGCCGGCACGAGAGGAGGGGGCGGCATGAACAAGTTGGAGGGCACAGAGGGATCCGAATTCAAGCGGGTACTGCATCAGCGCGCCTGGAAGTACGTGCTCGGCATCGACGGAGACGATGTCCTGACCGGCGACCGGCTCCACGATGCCATCGAGGCTCTGGCCCAGGACGAGGCCGTGGACAACGAAGCCCTGTGGGAGGTTCCGGCGGACCTCCACGTCACGCCCCGGCTGGACGAGGTCTTCGAGATGGCCTCGCGGATCGAGCTGGAAACCCCGGCCGAACCGGCACTGAACTCCATCACCAACGGCCACCAAAACTCCGAGAAGCTCAACTACCTTCCCGGACCCGACGCCGAGTTCAGGGTGTCCGTCCGCTCAGCCCCCGAGATCGAGTTGACGGTCGACACTGACATCTACACGGTCACTTCGCCGTCCCGCCGAGAAGAGCGTGTCAGCACGCCGTCGGCCCGGCGCCGGCGGCTGCGCGACAAGCGCAGGATGCGTCGGCGTGATCGCACGCGTCCGTCCTGGAAGCGGATGCTCGGTATCGGCGAATCCTGGACACCGCTCAAGTCCGGGATGGTCCTCGGGCTGATGTTCATGTGCTCAACGCTGTGCTCAATGCTGTTGTCCATCCTGTTCCCCACTCGTGCGGAGCTGGACCGTGCAATCGAAACCGATTCAGTTCCCTGGTACGTGCTGGCCCTCACCGTGGCGGCCTACGCCACGTTCGTCATCGCACTCGTACATGTTGGGGAGCTGATTAGGCGGCTGATTAGGGGGCTGATTAGGGGCTGCGTCGCATTCGGGTCGCGGCAGCGCGCGCGGGAGGAGAAGGCCAGCGAGGCGGAAGTACGGGCGGCGGCGCGGGCGCGGGCCGACACGCCTGCGCAGCCGACGCGGAGCGGGTCGGCGCTCCATGAGTGGAAGGACCGCGACATGACCCGCTTGTAGCACGACGGTCCGTCGCCTCCCTGGTTCCTAGGCCGCAGGAAGCAACGGACCGATCGCAGCGCCCTCCAAGGAACACGACAATGAACCTGCAGAAGGAGACCGCTATGCCGTCCAAGGGTCGCACGAACCCCGACGCCAAGGCGAGGAACAAGTCCAAGACGAACAAACCCGCCATCCCCTCGGCCGTGCTCGCCGACATCGCGGAAACCGCGGCCCAGATGCCCACGGCACCCGGGACCGTCAAGGCCGGGACCACCGCGACGGCCGAGGTGCCTGCCGTCCCGGTGGAGGGCGGCCTTGCCGGGCGCGGATGGAAGAAGAAGGCGGTGAACGTGTGGCTGCCGCCGCTACCGCGCGGCTCAGCGCTCGGCGTCGGCACCGCCAGCACATGGCTCGCCTACAGTCTGATCGTGGAAAACAGCGCAGGCACCTCGACTTGGCCCGCCATCGCCCTAGTCGGAATGGGCATGGCCTACGACCTCGGACTTCGCCTCATCGACAGGTGGCGCTGAGCGGGAGCGCTCGCCCCCGCCTTCCCGAAGTCGTGGCCGTCACGGCAGGAGCCCCGGGCATCATGACTGATGTCCCGGGGCTCCTATCCTGCGGCGCATGCGTTCTACACGAGCGTGCCCAGGGCCTGCTCGGCCATCTGAATGCCAACCTGGGCGGCCGCCGTCGCTCCGGCATCCACCAGCTGGCCACGACCAGGTTCTCCGGCCCCACCTGACCGACTCGGCCGGCCCCAGCCCCTTGATCGGGAAACCGATGTCCAGGAAAAGTGGCCCCACCCGGCAGGGTGCTCAAAAGGCTCGAGGTAGCGCCAGAACTTCCGGTCGACGCTGCTCGGGGTAGATCGCCAAGAGGGGCCAGAGATCTCGTTCAACTGGGGCCAGAAGACTCGTTCGAAGCCAACCAGCATGGCCTTGACCTGGGTCGTGAACTGCCAATCAGGCCCGGCTTGGGGCTCGGCGACGTCGCTTCGTCATGGAGCTTCTGGGCGACGCGCTCCAGCTCCACGCGGTCCGGGTCGGGCATGCCCAGTGTGGGGCTGATCTGTCCGACGTACCCGGCCAGTTAGACGAACAGCGTCGGGTGGGTCTGTCCAGCCAACGGGTCTTCCAAGATTTTCGTAACCGGTGATCGGGTCAACTGGCCTGGGTGTCGGCTGGTTGGCGGCGTAATCCTGGTGGTGTGTGCGATACGGCTGGAAGAGCTGTTGCCACAGCTGGCCGCGGTACGGGTCGATCGTGTGGAGGCCAGCGGTGATCTGCATACCGCAAGCAAACGGATGGGTGGGGTGGCGCTCCAGCCCGGAGACTGAAGCGCCACCGGTTCCGCCCTAGCGCTGGATGAGGTATCCCCCGTAGCCTCCGCAGGCCGCGAGGGCCGAACAGAGGAGGGCTATGGCCCTGGAGGAGATGTAGATCCCGACGGTCACGTCCAGGTCGTCGCCGATCTGGATGCGCATCTTCTTCGGTTTCCTCGAGTTGCGTGTCGGTACGGGCGTCTCGCGCCCGGTGGCCATGTATGCCTCCTCGGTCTCGTGCTCATCTGGACACAGCACGCCCGTCGCTCCCGGCAGAGGTCTTCGGTCGTGGCTGTGGAGAGCCATTGTTGTGGGTGTTGGTCCGCTCCGTTTCGGCCGTCGGCATTTCGTTCCCCGTCACTGCAGGTCAGAGCGCAGCCACATTTCGAGCTGTGAAGAAGTGCACTTTGGGGCAACCCTTTGGGGGGATCGTCGGTCGAACCCCAGTAGATGGTCGGTGCGCGTGCGCTGAGCAGCTGTGTGAATCCCGCCACCCGAGCGGTCCATGCACTCGTCTGACCTGGTCATTTACTGGCAGGCGGGGACCCCTCGCGGTTACATGGGGAAGCCGGGGTTACAGTTGTCACGCACAGGTGACACTGAGCAACTCAGGGTTACGATCTATGACGGTTGGTGAGATCCGCTCCGGACCTCGCTCTTCGGTCTTGTGCTCACTGGGTACGCGGCACCTCTCGCTCCCGGCAAAGAGAACGAGGTGACGTGAGGCGCACATGCGCGTCGAGGGGCCGGTTACCGACCGGCCCCTCATCCATCTCAGCGGTCGCACAGCTCCTCTGCCCAGGTGCGGAGCTGGCTTTCGAGGGCAAGCGGCGCCGACGCCATCACCCGCAACCCCGCCCTGGCAGCGGCTGGGAGCAGGCCCCGGCCGCTGCCAGGGCCTGCACGGTCGGCTGCGATGCTCAGCGTTTCACGGTGCCCATCTGCTCGGGGGTCGTCTGCCTGCGCTCACGATCGGCCGCCCTGGTGTCCGGTGATGCATACGGGCCGGGGGCGGGGCGGCTGGGGCGGCGACCCCAGATGGAGGGATGATCGGCCGCGGCGAGGATGCTGTTGATGCGGCGGGCGAACTCGTGGCCGGGCAGCGGGAGCTCGGTGTCGGGCTCCCGGAGGTAGCCGGCCGTGACGGCCATGGGGATGTAGGCCATGAGCTTGCTGACTCCGGCGGGCCGGGAGCGGACGGTCTGCTTGGCGAGGTGGCCAAGGACCCGCATGAAGTGGGTGGTGGTCGTGCTGGTGATGCGGTGTTCTGCCGGGTGCCAGGTGCCGCCCTCGTCGACCGCGGGGGGTTGGGGTGGGGGCTGGACGTCGTCGGTCTGCCGGTGCCAGAAGTCGGCGGTGTCCCCCTCCCCCAGCGCCAGGTGGTGGAGGTAGAGGCAGTAGGCGGCGGCGGCCTGTCCGGCGCCGGCGGCGTACTGCCACCAGAAGCGAGCGCCTTCGTCCGTGTCGGTCAGCTGCAGGACACACGCCAGGACCAGGGCAGCACGAGGCTCGGGGACTTGGTCGGTGACGAACTTCGCCACGGTGCCCGGTGGGGTGTGCGAGACGAGTGTTTCGCACAGGGTACGCAGGTCTTCAGCCGCCGCGTGGCGGCTGCCACCCGGGGAGTCGTGGCCGGGGTGGTCGGCATCGGGCGCGGACGTTGGGTGGACGATGTCGCGCGGCAGGGTGCGCTCGCGGACGAGCGCGGCTCTGGAGAGGAGTTCTTCGATGCCGGTCACGGGGTGATCCCTTCGGTCGAGGGCGGCGGACACAGGACGCTCTCCAGGAAGCGGGTGGCGTGACGCTCGTCGGAGCGGACGGTGGCCAGCGGCACGCCCAGGAGGGCGGAGACGGTCTCGGGCGGGCGTTTCAACAGCCAGCGCAGCACCATGACATCGAGCTGGCTGCCGGGCAGGCGGCTCATGGCCGCGAACAGCTTCAGGCTCTCGATGATCTGCTCCAGGTGGTCGGCCGGATCGGCGAGGGACTGGAGGACGGCGGTGTCGAAGGCGGCCATGCCCAGTTCGGGCCGTCCATCCCGGTGCGGGGTGCTGGCCATGACCGTGGCACGCAGGGCCATCCAGGCGTAGCGGCGGGTGTCCTGGCTGGCCAGGGCGTCGTCCCAGGACAGCCAGAGGATGTCGAAGGTGTTGGACACGGCGGCGTCGCGCCGGTCGTCGTCGAGGAAGACCTGGGCGTAGAGGAGGTAGTCCAGTTCGACGAGTTCGCGGAACGCGTGGTGGTCCAAGGGCGGGGGCGCGTGGGTGGCGGTCAGAATGGGGGTCCGTTCGGTGCAGTCGTCGACCCACTCGCTGCTCCTGTGGGCTTCGAGAGCGGCCTGGCACCACAGCCGGTACAGGGGCCAATTCGGCATGCCCAGTTCGGTGGCCAGAAGGAAGACGATCTCCCAGCGAGGGTAGAGACCGACACCGCGCAGCAGTTCGGAGAGCTTGGACTTGGCGAACCGCACGCGCATGCTGAGATCGCTCAGGGTCAGGCCGCTGGCGAGGTAGCTCTCGCGCATCGGGTCCAGCCAGGCCCTGTGGGCGCTGCCGACGGACGAGGCGATCGGTCCGAGTTTGCGGCCCGGGCGGACGATGAACGGTCTGCCTGGTGGGAGCGGCGGTTCGGCAGGGGTGATCACGGGGCGTCGTCCTCCTTGTCCGTGGCCGCGTGCACGCGGTTGCCGGTGCCGGGCGCGGTGTGGGAACGGGAGGCGTGCACGATCTGCTGCACGGTCAGGGCGAGGGCCGGAGCGAGCGAGGCTACCGCAGCGGCCGTCTGGCCGACGGCGACCAGCACCACGCTCCAGGCGAACACCGTTGCCGTGACCGCGATGACGACTATCTGACGGGTCTTCATACAAGTTCCTCCGCTGTCGGAAGGTCGGCCTCAGGGACGCGGCGGCCCCATCCGAAAAGGACCGCCGCGCGCCCCAGGCAGGCGGGTGCCAAACCGCCGTGCCCGGGGAGGTGAACCAGCATGGACAGAAAGGGAGTTGTGACGCCACGTGATCAAGGAATCACGGAACAATGGCGATCACCGACCCCCATCCGAACGCCTCGCGGAACCGCGTCGGTCAAAAACGCAAGCAGGCGCGCGGACGAGTGGAAGTTCCCGGATTTCCTTGCAATTGCACGTCGAAGAGACGTCAATAGAACAGACGCCGTTGGTGTCGGCCTTCCATCCGGAAGGGCCCGCCCCCGTGCCAACCCGTCAAAGGGGGGAAGCGGGCCATGCCGCTCTCGCCTGGCCAGCCCTAAGGCCAGGCGAGAGCACAGTCCCGTGCCGGGACACGAGCACCGTAGACCACCCCACTGACAACGCCCGCGACACTGACGGCAAACCGCCTCCGGCCCCTGCACGACCAGGGCGAAGACCCTACGGCGCACCATGAAGAAAGCCGGCCTACCGCGCAAGAGGCTCCCCGAAGGCGTCGCCAAGCTATTGGGACACGGACGCGCACTCGTCACCGCATGCGGGGACCGGGCCTGGCCCGAGGTGGAGGCAAGGCCCGCCCCTGCCGTCCCCGGACGAGGCCGTCGGCTTCAAGGGTTGGCACAAGAGATGTCGCCGCGCGGCAGACGGGGGGCTCCAACGCGCTCTGCTGTGGTCGGGCCGGCGGTCGGTACGTTCGCGCCACTCGTTTTGTGACCGGCGGGTCTGGTGGAAGGCATGGGGCTGTGACCTGGACGCTGCCGGAACCGATGCTCGCCGCCCCTGTGTCCGATCCTGCTCTAGCGCCGGGGTGGGCGGGTGAACCGAAGTGGGACGGGTTCCGGGCCCTCCTCTCCGTCGATGCCGACCGGGTGGTGCTGCGCTCGAGGCGCGGCACCGAGATGGCCGCCTCCTTTCCGGAGATCGTGGCCGGGGCCGCCCAGTTGCCGGATGCGACCGCGCTCGACGGCGAGCTCGTCGTCTGGGACGCCGTAGGCCGCCTCGCGTTCGAGCGGGTACAGCACCGGCTCACCCGGCGCGGCGCCGGGGCGGCCCGGGCCGCGCAGGAGTGGCCGGCCCACTTCGTCGCGTTCGATCTGCTGCGCCTGTCCGGAACGGACACGACCGGATGGGCCTACCGGCGGCGCCGGGACGCGCTGGAGTCCGTCTTCGCCGCCGGCCGGCTCATCGCGCCGTGGGCGCTGTGCCCGTCGACCACCGAGGCCGACCTCGTGCGCGAGTGGCTGACGTGGGCGTCGGTCGGGGTGGAGGGCGTGGTCTTCAAAAGGCTGGACGACGCCTACAAGCCCTCGGTGAGGGGCTGGCAGAAGTACAAGGTCCGCCAGACGAGCGAGGCGATCGTCGGCGCGGTCACCGGTTCCCTGACCGCGCCCGGCACGCTGCTGCTCGGCAGGTACGACGACCAAGGCCGCCTTCAGTACGTCGGCCGCACCACCACCCTCGCCCAGGCGGCAGGTGCTGCGGTCGCCAACCTGCTCGCTCGAGGACGGCCCGGACATCCGTGGGCAGGCTGGTCGTTCTCCGCCGGATGGGGCAGCCAGGAAAAGCTGAACGTCACGCTGGTGGAACCCGAGCTGGTGGTCGAGGTCGGCGTCGACGTTGCCCGGGATGCTTCCGGCCGGTGGCGGCATCCCGCACGCTGGCACCGCGCCCGCCCCGACCTCTCCCCCACCGACATCCCCCGCCTGACGTCACGACCGCAGTGAGCTCGCCGGTCTCGCCCCGGCCGCGCACGGGCGGGGCGGTCACGCCTGTGCGCGGAACGTCGTGATCGCCTCCCGTACGGCGTGGGCTCCTTCCCACTCGCCACCGTGCTCGCCGGACGGCGTTCGGCGGGTGCGCACGAGGGTGCCGACCGTCTCGACGACCGCATAGGGCGTCGCGAAGACGCGGCGGAGCGGGACCACGGGGCCGCGGGGGAGCACGCGTCCCCGCGCCCCGAGGAAGGCGTACGACCAGCCGGTCTCCTCCGCCCAGGTCAGGCGGATGCCGCCGGGGCGGACGGTCCGGCTGACGTCCCAGGCGAGCACGATGTACATCGTCTCGCCGTGCTCACGGCCGGTGCGTTCGACACGGACGGAGCCCGGCGGGATGCCGTGCTCGGTGAGGGCCTGGTCGACGGCTTGGGCGTAGGGCCAGTGCGGCAGCAGCTCGTACGGCAGCAGGCCCGGCGGGTGCAGCAGCAAGATCCGTCGCCTCCCGGGCGGGTTCAGGAGGCGTGGCGTAGGTGGGTGGTGGCCGGGCCGATGGCGTCGGGGCCGAACTTGGCGCGGATGCGGTCGCTGACGGCCTCCGCCGTCAGCCGGTCCTGGCGCTTCTGGTCGAGGCTGATCTGGAGGGCGACCTGGTCGGCGTCGACGAGGTCCTCGCCCTTGAGGGAGAGGCCGGTCAGGCGGCCACGCTGCAGTCCGGCGGCGTCCATCATCCGGTACGCGAGCGTACGCAGGTCCTCATCGTGGGCGGAGGCCTCGGGCAGGCGCCGGGTGGTCTCCCAGGTGGCGCCGCCGGCGAACTTCAAAGTCAGCTTCAGGGCCCGAGCGACTTGGCCTCGGTGGCGCAGGTCCTGTCCGAGCTGGACGACGAGGCCGAGTAGGGCCGCGCGGACTTCGGCTCCGTCCAGGGTGTGGCGGGGGAAGGTGCAGCGGGTGGTGGCGGAGGCGGGCAGGGTGCGGGGGGTGACGGGTCGGGGGTCGATACCGCGGGCCCGGTCGGCGGCCAGGCGTCCGGCGCGGCCGCCCAACAGGCGCTGGACGGTGGCCGGCGGCACCGTGGCGAGCAGGCCGACGCAGTGGATGCCGTAACCGCGCAGCGTTTCCGCCTGGCGGGGGCCGATGCCGTGGAGGGCCTCGACCGGCAGCGGTCCGAGCCAGTCGGTGACCTCGCCGGGCTCGACGGCCAGAACGCCGCCCGGGGCCGGGACCTGTGCGGAGGCGGTGGCGGCAACGGTGATGCTCGGGCCGATACCCACCCGGACGTCGACACCAAGCCGGGCCACCGTCCGCACCCGCAGCACCTCCCCCAGGCGCCGGGCCGGCACACCGTGGTACTTCAACGCACCCTTCAGCTCCACCAGAGCGGCCGACGGCGGCAGCGCCTGCACCACCGGAGACAGGTCCGCGAGCAGCTCCAGGACCTGCCGGTAGACCTCCTCCGGCAGTCGGTCCGGACAGCGCACATGCATCACCGTCGACACCCCGAACCCCGCTTCACCCGTATCCACCGCACCCACCTCCTCCACACCCCACGTTATCGAACTAGAATTCGAACACGCGAGAGGATGAAGCTCGCGGCGAGACGCCTGGGACGGAACGTGTTCGATGACCTGCCGCCTGACCTGGGGCGACTGCACACCTTGCGGGTGTGGCACGCCATGTGGCTGGCACGCATCGACGCCAAGATCGCCACCCTCGAGCAGCGGGAGGCCGAGATCGAGCGCGGACGGCAGCGGCGGCCCGCAGAGCCGGACTGGTTCGTCGAACTCGGCATCGGCGTCGGCCGCCCGCCCCTCGCCGTCCACGCCCGCGGCTGCTACGCGGCCGGCAAACGACGCCGCGCGGTCGGCCGCGACGAAGCCCGCCGACTCCTCACCGCAGGCCTGCGCGGCTGCACACACTGCGAGCCCGACCTGCACCTCGGCATCGAGTAAAAAGCGCAGGGGTGGTTCCGCCGGAAGCGGCTCGAACAGCAGTACCTTTGCCTCGTGCCAGCCTCGTACGACTTTCCCCCAGACCTGACCGACGCTCAAGACGAACTCCGTCAGGTCCGCGCTGAACTGCAGACCGTCTACCGGCGGGTGCCGTGGTCGGCCGAACCGCTGGACGCGTGGGAGACGCACGAGAACGCCTGGCGGCAGTCGTCCCGCCCCGCTTCACCAGGCTGGGATCCTCAGGACGCGGCGGAGATCGCCCGGCTACGGGCGCGGGAAGTCGAACTCGCCGCGGCGATCCTCACGCATGCGTACTGGAGCGAGCTCGCCCCGGCCGACGTCCTCGCGGCCCGTGACGCGCTCAAGCACCACCACGAGCAGCAGATGGCCGACGCCTCCAGCTAGCCGCCCACCGCTTCCCCGGCCGCCGCCCCGTCGGCGGCACCAGCACGTCGGCCCGCCCGGCGCGCAGCACCGGCGAACGCGCCCCGATCCCCGGCAGCGTCCGCGCCGCCCATCCCGCCCTCCCTCATCCTCAACTCCAGCCAGGGCATGGGCGAAGGGGGTCGCAACGGGGATGTCAGCGGTCCGACCAAGCCACACGCCCGTGGTGACCTGGGCGGACTCCAGGACGCTGAGAGGGCCTGCGCAACATCCAGCGCAACACCAGCCGCAACACCTTGGCGCAGCGCCTACTGCAATATCCAGTGCAACAGGGGCAGCGAGGTGGCGCGGCCGTCAGGTGGGGCCAGCACCGGCTCAGTCGTCGACATGCGCGCGCCCCTACTCGGTCGGGTGAAGTGGCTCGGGTGGGAGAACTTCCGTGGGCGTCGGCGCGTACTGCCGTACATGAAGCAGATCAACGAAGCGCATGTGGCGCTGCCCGGCCTGGCCGTGGTGGAAGTCGCGGCCGCCGATGACGAGACCGCGTTCGCCATCCAGAAGCTGCTCGCCGCGCGGTGCGCGGTGGCGCCGGCGGACCGCACGACCCGGGAGCCCGGCGAGCCCGGCGTGCGGCTGCGGTTCTTCCTGAACCTGCACGAGAACGCCGACACGTAGCTGGCGGCGAGCGCCTGGCCGTGCTCGTGCCGGTCCGTGACAGGGCTCCTAGGCTGGGAGTGCTCGGGGCTGCGGAGGTGTGCCATGCCCGCGAGCATCTTCAACGGCGTGATCTCGTTCGGGCTCGTCAGCGTTCCGATCATGGTCCTGAGCGCGACCGAGGACCACAGCGTGCGCTTCCGGAGGATCCACACCGTCGACAACGCTCTGGTGCGCAACCGCTACTGGTGCGAGCAGGAGGACCGTGAGGTCACCTTCGGAGAGATAGGGCGCGGCTACGAACTGCCGGACGGCCGGGTCATCCCGGTCACGGACGAAGAGCTGCGGGCCCTGCCGCTGCCCACAGTCCGCGCCATCGAGCTGATCGCGTTCATCCCGGCCGCAGCCGTCGACCTGCTGCGCATCGGCGCCGGGTACTACCTCCAGCCTCAGGGGGCCGTCGCTGCGAAGCCGTACCTGGTCCTTCGCCGTGCTCTGAAGCGTGCCTCGCGGGTCGCTGTCGCACGGTACGCGTGGCACGGCCGTGAACGACTCGGTCTGCTGCGGGTCCGGGGAGACGTGATCGCTCTACACGGCCTTCTGTGGCCCGACGAAATCCGGGACCCCACCACCGTGGCCCCGCCTCCCGTCCAGCTGGACGAAGACGAGATCGACGAAGCCGTGGCACTGATCGACGCCATGACCCGCGACGACCTCACCGGCCCCGAGTTCACCGACGGGTACACCGACGCCCTGCACGCGGTGATCGAGGCCAAGCAGGAAGACCGCCCCCCGCCGCAGGCCCCGGCGCCGGCGTCCCTGCCGGGACAACTGGTGGACCTGATGGCCACGCTGCAGGAGTCCGTCAGCAAGGCCCGGACGGCACGCGGGGAGACGCTCGGCACCGATACGGCCGAAGCACCGGCGACGCCCTCGAAGAAGGCACACTCCCCGAAGACTTCCTCGAGGACCGCCGGGCGCCCGGGCGGTCGACGCGGTACGCCAGCACGCTGACCAGCCGTGGTCGGGGCCATGGTCGGGGGTTGGCGGCAGCGTGGTCGGGGACGGAGAGCTCCAGCGGGAGCCGCTGGAGTGCGCCCATACGGGTGGGGCCACAATCGCCGCCCTGTCAGAAATCTGGGACGCCCTCAGTTCGATTGTCACCACCCTGGCCCTGGGTGGCGTCGTGTGGCAGGGGTACCTCACGCGCAAAGCACTGAAGGTCAGCCAGCTCATGGCCGCCGACGCCGTCCGCAGCCGGCTCGACTCCCAGGCCCCGGAAGTCACTCTCAAGCTCAGTCCCCCGCCGTGGGATCCGCTGGCGGCGACCAGCATGGGGATGCCGTGCAACCCCTGGCCGCAGGGGCAGACCTGGCACTTTCCCGAGCAGCAGGATGGCGCCAACCGTCTCGTGCTGCAGCAGGTCCTGATCCTGGAGAATCTCAGCGACCGGCGCGTGCAGCTACGGTTCGACGGCGACCTGGTCGTGGCCGATGAGGACAGGCGGCCCAATGCCGCCGGCGTCATCGTCCTGGAACCCCGCGAGACAAGCCCGGACGTCTACCTGCAGCGCGAGTTCACCATCAAGGAACTCTCGGAGAACTTCCACGCGAAGCAGGCCGGGCGGGAGCTGCCGCACAGAGTGCTCGGCACGGTGACGGCGGAAGACGACCGTGACAACGGGAGCACGGATCGCTGGGACCTGGTGCTGACCGGCTGCCCGGTCGAGCCGTTCCCCGACCGGGACGGGCTGTGGAGGATCGCGCCATGGCACCTGACCGAGGGATCAGGGCTGCGCACCCTGGACTACAGCCTGCTGCCCCCACGGCACGCACCCACTGGGTCTCGCGCGCCCGGGGGATCCAACTCCCCGCTCCGGAAGGCGCGTAGCGGCCCAGCACCCGCTGACCAGCCGTGGTCGGAGTCATGGTCGGGTTAGCGGGCAGCGTAGTCGGTGCCGTGGTCGGTCTACTCGGTGGTGTAGTCAGGGTCGGGGAGCTCCGGAGGGAAGTGCCGCTCCAGGATCTCCGCCCACCGGCGCAGGACGACGAAGCCAGTGGTGTCGGCCTGCGCCTGGACCAGCTCGGTCAGAGCGTCGACGAACGGCTGAGCCGCCGTGCCCGGCGGGATCACGGCGGCGGCCTGCTTCAGTCGTTCGAACGCGGCCGGGAAGACTTCCTTAGCCCACGCTTCCTGTTCCTCGACCCGCCGGGAGCCCGCCTCCAAGTTGATCCGCATGATGACGTACGTCGGACAGTCGGACGTGTGCCACATCTCGTAGGGCGTCCCGCCCCCGACGCGGGCGTTCTCGGGACTCGGTCCTGCCTTGCAGTCGGCACACACTTCGCCTTCTGTCTCCGCCCAGCCCTGCATCGAGACACTCCCATCATCCGGAGAGCAAGAGCCTGCCACGGGTGATCACTGGCTGGCCAGAGCTTCGGACCAGGCGGTGGGCGGTGAGGTAGTCCGTCAGGGCGGTGAGTTCGGTGGCGTCGCGGCTGAGCCGCTTCATTACGTACATGGTGAAGATGACCCGGCGGTGCGGAGCGTGCACCTTGACCTCCCGCGCGGTGCGCAGACCTACCGGATTGGCACAAACAGGAGGGCCGCCGGATTCTTATCCGGCGGCCCCAAGATCCCTGGGCGGGAGCTCTCAGTCCATGATCCCCGCGCGCTCCCCCAGGAACTCGTGCAGCTTCACAGCGACGATCTTCCTGGCATGACGACGATTGGAGCGCACGGTGGCCGGGGCAATGTCGAGACGGTCCCCGATTTCAGAGTCACTCCAGCCGTGCGCCGTGAGCAGCAGCACCTGCGCCTGGCGGTGCGGCAGCGACTTGAGAGCATCGTTTAGGAGGAGCGCCACGATCACATCTTCGGCGCTCCGCTCGACACCTTCGGCGAGCGGCCCTTCAAAGAAGGTGAGGAGCCCTTCCGTGGAGGTCGACACCTCTCGGGAGGACTTCTTCATCGCTCGCAGGACACCCCGGGCGGCCACTGTGCGCAAGTACTTGTCCGGGTGCATCATCCGGCCGATGCGCGGCCAGTCGCGCACGGCCAGCTCCATGGTGTCCTGGAGGATGTCCTCCGGGTCGATGGGGGCCTCGTACCCGTGCTCCCGCATGACCCTGAGCACCAACGCGATGAGGCGCAAACGGTGTTCGCGGTAGAACTCGTCGAAGTCCTTGAGCGGAATCCACTCCTCGGCATCCGCGAAGGGTACACCGTCGACGTCGCCGTACTCCTTCCGCTGAGCGTGGCTTATGGCGTCCTCGGACACATCGGCGGAGTCGGCCTCCTCCGGCGGAGTCTCGTTGCCGATGCGATGCTTGTCCCCGTCCAGACCGGCGGCCGCGAAGGCTTCGCGGAGCACCTCGTAGATCTGGGCCCTCCGCCGGTCGATGTCTCGGTCGGTGTCTGCAGACTCCGCGTAGCGCTCGATGTCCATGACGAGCTGGAAGCGGTACTGGTCGTCCAGTGACGGATGGGTGTCAGTCCGGGCCATCGGTGCCCTCCTGTCCCGAGCTCCCGGAGGGTGCATCGGGGGCGCTCGCCGGCCGGTCCGACTCAGTCTCACGAGCGCGCGGTACGGCGGTGTTCGCGGCGGACTCCCGGCGAATCCGCGCGGCCCGCCGCTTACGGAACCACTTGATGACTCCGAGGAACGCGCTGGCGATGATCGAGATGATCGTCACGACGGGTGCGAGTTCCTTCGCCAGACCGATCACCTCCTCCCAGGCAGTCCACAACAGTGCCCCAGCGCCTGTCATCAGCAGGACGAACATGGTGACGACCACCGCGACATGGTGATCCTGGATCCAGAGGTCGACCGCCTGCACCCCTCGGCGGAAGCCGGACGAGACGCGGCGCGTCATGCGGACGAAGCGCTGACGCATCTTCTTGATACGGGCGCGCACAGAAGAACCCACGAAGGTCCCCCCTCGGTCGGGGGCCAGCCGACGCCGGGGCTGGGGCCGCCGAACCGCTCACACGATATCGGCGCCCCCTCCCCGCGGGCGACGGAAGCCACGCACACCCCACTGCTCTCGCCAAAGACCTCATGAAGTGGCGGGCCCTGCTTGGCCCTTGTTCTGTTTTGCCATGCATTGAACCAGAGCACGAACAGTCGAAACGCCCCTGGATGCACCTCTCTCAAGGTGACATGGTTCACAGAGGTGAGTTCCATAATCTCTTGCACGGTTCACGGTTCCCGCCGCTTATCCATGGTGACGGCGCCTCCCAAAGAGGAGTCGTTTTGGCAGCTCGCTGGCGGCCCGGCCCCACGGGGACGGTCCGGCGTCCTGCTGCCGCGCCACCCGACGGGTGACGGAAGGTCTGAGAGGAACCTGCTCTCGCCAAAGATCTCGGGATCTCTCAGGCCCCTGCGAAATATGACGAGCCCCGGCCGCTTTCTTGCGGCCGGGGCTCGTTGCGCCGAGCTTGCCAGCGATCCGCCGTGGTCAGGGTGTGTCGCCGGAGTAGTAGAAGCGGCAGCTCACACCCCGGGCCAGGCATGCGCTGTTCGCCAGGGCGCGGGTCGTACAGCGACCGACCACCAGGGAACTTCCCGAGCTCGGTGGACAAGGCAGCACCGTCGTCGACTTCCTCCGGCCGCCATCACGTGATGTCCAGCAGCAACCCGTCCAGCGGCCCGCCTGTCAGCGCGGCGTAGGTCCGGTGCGGCAGCGGACCGGGGTTGGGGTCGTCGTGGTCGTGGCCGTAGACCCGGCCGTTGCGCAGCTGCTCGTCTCCGTTCATGCCGTCCAGCCTCGCAGCCGCCACCGACAGCGCCCGCGCGGCGGCGGGCCCGGCCCGTGCCTCCCTTCACCCAGGCCGGGCCGGGCCCGCCGCGCTCACCGCGCCTTCGGCAACGCGTCCAGAGAGCAGCGTTCCTCCCCCACGCCGCGGCCGGCCACTCGCCACACCGGCTCATCGGGCCCCTGCCGGGTCAACTGCGCCAGCGTCGTGGTCGCCACGATGAGCCGGTATTTCACGCTGTGGACGTGGCGGGCGCGCTCGTGGAAGGCGGCCTCCCTCGTTGCCGGGGCCGCGCGCCGCGGGGTCGAGGCGAAGACGAACAGCACCGGCGGGAAGGACCGGTCCATCGACGGCCCGGCGTAGGTCTCCTGCCAGTGACTGCGCGGGGCGCGGGCGGCGTTGCCGCGCCCGGCCGGCGGCGCGTTGCGGTAGGCGTCGTAGCGCTCCAGCTTGGCGACCAGGCGGGCGTAGGACATGGTGCGGTCGATCTCCACGAACGCGCTGGAGCCGTCGGCCAGGAGCACCACGGCGTCGGGCACGAGGTTTCCGGCCGGGGTGGGGTGGGCGACTTCCACCTGCCAGTCGGCGTGGTCGGCCATCTCCGCCTGGTGGAAGGCGATGACAGTGTCGACCAGGGCGAGGCCGTGCTCCCGAAGGCCCGTCTTGCTGGCGGCGATGCGCTTCCCGGTGGTCCGGCCGGCTGTCGGCGCGAGCTCACCGGAGGCCGCGGCTTCGGCGAGGCCCGCCGGGGTGCAGTACCAGTAGCTCTGCTGGGCGCGGTGGGTCCGGCCGACCAAGGCCGGGGATTCGGCGAGCAGGTTGCGCAGCGCGCGGCGGGCATGGTCGGTGTCCTGCTGGTGCGGCAGCAGCAGTGCCTTGAGCTGGCGGGGTGTGGCCAGACGCAGCTGGGCGAGGGTGAGGAGGACCTCACCGCGGATGTCCGCGCCGGCCTTCGCCACCGCCTTCCGGGCTAGGGACGCTTCTCCAGGCACATCAGTGCTGGGAGAAGCGGAGTTGCAACCGGCCCAGGCGGGCGAATCGGGAGTCTGATCAGCGACAACCGCCAGATGGCGGCTCGGAGCTGCGGGGCTGGGAGCGTGGCTCGCTACAGGGCTCGCTGCGGGGCTCGCTGTCGCAGCGCCGTCCGAGCCCGCTGGTGCGGTCGGCGGGACGGGCGGGGTTGGCGGGAGGGGTGCGGTGGTCATCGCGTCCTCGGGATCCTCCGGCCGTACGCGGCCGGATCGGTGACAGGCCCGGCCCGCACGCGCGAGACGTACGGGCCGGAGCCACCGTGAGGAAGTACCCCTTGTCCGCGGTCTGTTCATCCCGGCCCGCAGTGTCCGTTTCGACCCTTGACCACCCCTTGACCGGATGGTTCGTCCGTGGCCGATGCCACACCGCCGCAGCCTCGGGGTGGCGGTGTCTGGAAGGGCACAGAGCTCAGGGGCTGCCCGACTGGGTAACGCCCTGCGCGAGTTGGCCGACGACGTCGAAGACGGTCTGGCCGAACGCGGTCGGGGCGATCAACACACCGAATACCAACACGATCACGACGGTCAGCTTCTCGTCGTTCCGGCTCCGGGCCTCCGTACGCCGCCGCAACCGCACGACGATGATGACCGCCAGCAGAACCGCAACATTGATCGACAGAACCATCAGCCAGCCCTCCCCGTCACACGAACGTCCCAGCCCACAAGTAGCTCGAACCACTCCACGCGGTGGGTTGATTACTGATCGTTGGCGGCAAAGCGCTTCTGCCCGGCTGGATTTCCGGCCTTGACCGGCCCGCACAGCCTCCGCCGCTTACGGTGGAGGCCGCAGGCATGCTGCGTCGCCGCCACACGTTCAGCTTTCGCGTTCGCCGGAGATCGGTAGCGCCACTTCGAACCAGACGATCTTTCCGCTGGAGAGACGTGTCGCCCCCCATCGTTTGGCCAGGCGATTGACGATGAACAGTCCGCGGCCGTCCTCATCCAATTCGTCGGCTCTCCGGATCCGCGGCAGTTGCGGCACGTCGTCAAAGACCTCGCATCTGAGCACCTCCGTACGCAGCAAGCGCAAGGTCACCGGTCGAGTCGAATACCGCACGGCGTTGGTCACGACCTCACTGATCAGCAGCTCAAACGCATCCGTCATCTCCTCTAGGTCCCAGCCGAGCAGCGCACTTCGGGCCAGGTGCCGGGCTCGGCTCGGCGCCTGCTCCTCCGGCTCCAAGTACCAGTACACGACATCGCCGGGTGCGATCCCATCGAAGCGGGCCGCGAGCATCGCGATGTCATCGTCCCGCTCCCCAGGGGTGAGCAGATCGAGTGCCTCGTCACACAACACTTCCAGCGGCAGCGATTGGTCCGGCCCGATCAGTTGGGCGGTCGCGGCGAGCCTCTCCCGCAGCTGCTCTATGCCTGTCCATACGTCCCGCAGCCGGGACTCAACAAGCCCGTCCGTGTACAGCAGCAGCGTCGCCCCCGTCGGTGCGTCCAACACCACTGCCTCGAAGTCCACCCAGCCGACACCGATCGGCGCGCCGGGCGGCACGCGCAGTACCTCGGCCCGCCCGCCGGGATGTAGCAGTATGGGCGGTGGGTGACCCGCGCTCGCGATGGTGATCTGATGAGCCACAGGGTCATACACGGCAAACAGGCAGGTCGCCAGGCGGTCCGGCCCGAGCCGCTGCGCCTGCTCATCCAGGTGGTGCAGCACCTCCTGCGGAGGCAGGTCCAGACCCGCGAGGGTCTGCGCGGTGGTGCGCAACTGCCCCATGATCGCGGCGGAGGTCATCGAGTGACCCATGACGTCGCCCACGACGAGGGCGACGCGGGCGCCCGGCAACGGAATGGCGTCGTACCAGTCACCGCCCACCCGGGCGGTTTCAACGGCTGGCAGATATCGACTGGCAAGTCGTACACCTGCCAGCCACGGCAGAGAGTCCGGCAGCATGGTGCGTTGCAACTCGCCCGCAAAGTAGGCCTGACTGCGGGCCAGCAGTGCCCGGTCGATACCGAATGCGGTGTGAGTGGCCATCTGCGCGGCGATGAGTACCTCGGTGTCCTCAAAATCCGGCTGGTTTTGCCGGATCAGAACGGCCACCCCTAGGAGGCGCCGCTTGCTCCACAGGGGAGCGATGACAGCGCTGAGGTCTGGGGTGAGGGACAGCTTGGTGATTTCCTTCAGGGCAGCGTTAGAGAGCGGGTCGTTGACGGCGACCGGACGGATGTTGTTGAAGACCTCCGCCAGCGCCCCTCTAGGTTGCGCAGTCAGTCGTTCCTCGGGCGCCAGGAGCATCAAGGGTGCGGGCGAAGGTGTGGAGGCTGCGTGGTGGTGGTGGTGGGCGAGCCGGAAGTTCAGAGGAGTGATCGTCTCGTAGTCCTCAAGAGGGTCGGGAAGGTAGACCAGGATGCCCTCCGCGAACTCCGGCACAGCCGCTACCGCCAGTCCCATGACGATCTCCTCCACGCTGGATCCGGCGGCGATACGCTCGGTGGCTGCCCCGATGAACCGCATGTGGTGGAGGGATCCGTCTGTCTCGTCCCCGGGCATCTCAGACGGGTCTGAATGGCTGGGCAGCGAGTTGTTCGCAGTTGTTCGCAACAACTGTCCTCGCGCTTGCGTACCGGCAGAAGGGCTGTTCACGGTCGATGTCGGGAACCGGACTTCGGTGGCCTGTCCGGGAATGGTTTGACCGCGGGGCTCTGAGGGTGCGACGGGCGGTACGGCCACGTTCAGCCCCAGACCTTCGGCTGCCTCCTGAACAGCACCGTGCTCCCGTTCCAGCACGAAGCGCACCTTGTCCAACGTCTCGTCGACAGCGTCGAGGGCCGCGTCGTGAGGCTCGTGGCGTGCGGTGGCGGGAGCGGGTAGTGCCTGCCCGTCGAAGTTGTATGCCCGGACTGCTGCGGCTTTGGTCTTGAGGGCTTCGAGCTCGGATTCCAGTTGCTCAATCCTACGGGCGGCGTGATCCGCAACGGCTTGTGCTGTTTTCCGTTCCTCATCCGCTCGGGCCAGTTGGGTGCGCAGCTCTCGCTCCTGGCTCTGAGCCCGGTGCATTGTCTGCTGCAGATGCCCAATTTCGCCCAGGTTTTCCGGAACGGAACGCTGCAGAGCGTCGATGCGCCGGTTGAGATCCAGCACCTTGGCCTGCGCCTGACCCAGCATGCCCACCAGAATTGTGGCAATCTGCAAGGCCTGTTGGCGCCCCTGTTCACTGGCCTCAAAGGCGCGACGTGCTCGGTTCAGCTCCTCATAAGCCTTGATGGCCTGACCTTGTGCCTCCAGGAGTTCCCGGGCCGTGACTTGAGGGCCGCTGCCGTCCACGGCAGTCGGAGCGCTCTGCGACACCTGCCATAGGTGTCGCGGTCGCACGAGCCGCTGGCTGACACTGGCGTTGTCGTCGCTCGGGAAGCAGATATCAACGACCGCTTCGACAAGATCCCAAGTCAGACCCTCGCCCGCCAGCTGTCCCCGTAACCGGCGCAGCGTTGGAATCTGGCCGCCCACGAAGTGGTCAGGAGTCAGGCGCTGGTGTAGCTCGCCTACAGCCACTCCCGCGCTGTCCAGCCAATCCCGCAGCAGCGCAACCAGTTCGTTGATCTCTGCGCAGTTACCGCGCGGAGGCCCCCAAGGCCTGCCGGTCCTCGATTTCTCCCCCACCCCAGCGCCCCCCACAGGTTGTTCCGGGATAACCCCTGCCTTATTGCCGGAACAACATCCAACCCTTCGCCCATCTTGCCGCGGGAGTGAATGGTGGAACTCCTTCTGGTGATCGACCGACTACCAGTCAGCACGAGCTACAGGCGGTGCCGCAACGTGTCCCCCGACCGTTCCACGGTGATCCTCATCCTGCTCACCGTGACCCTGACCCTCTCGCTTGCTTCAGGCATAGCCGCAGCCGCACTGGCCCGGTGGGACGGAACAACCGTCCCGGCAGCGATCACCCGCGGCGGGATCGCCTTCGGCGGCACGCTGTCCCTATGTATCGCCGGCATCGCTCTAATCCTCACCGTCTGGCCTTAAAAGGACGATGCGGACGGTAGCGAAGGCGGTCTAGGGAACGCGTCGACACCTTCGACAACGACAAGGATTGATTCTCAAGGCGTGCATCCGGTGCGGCCCCTTTGGACACGGGGTGCACGCCGTCGGCGCCGGCCCGCGCACTGTCACTCAGCGTATGCGCTCCAGGGGATGCCGGACACTCTCGCGGACATCGCGGTGCGCACCGGTAGGTCCCGGCGGAGTGCACGACTCCGTCGGTGCGCGCGGCGCGGCTGGCCGTGCGCGCCCGATGTTCGCGGCGCGGTGCACGGCGGGCGCACGAACATCGTCGGTGCGCGCACCGGATGCCGGGACGCCCCCGTACTCACCGCTGGCGGCGTCGTCGCAGGCGCGCGGACCGCCACGAGTTCGGCCGGCCACCGAGGTACTGCCGCGAGCGGCGCCGGACCGGCGGCGGCTCCGGGGACGGACGCAGTGCCACGCGCAGTCGGGACGCCTCGGCGAGCTGCTGAAGGTGCTTCAGTTGCTCCGGCGTGAGGTACGGCGGGATCGGGTCAACCATGCGGGCATCCATGCTTCGGCGGGTCGGTCCCCCGCACCCTCGCCCGTCCCCGCCGCCTCCAGTACGTGGGTGCCGGCCGCGTCCCGGCAGTTGGCCCGACGACTTCGCCGTCCGTTCCGCCGGGCGGGCTCCGGTCTTCCTCAGCGGCCGCGGCCGCCCGCTCCCCTGCCCTGGTCCGGCTGCGCCGGGTGGTGCTGCTGACTGCCCGGGGCCGCGGCCGGGGCCTGCTCCGCCTGGTCCGCCTGCCTCGTCTGGTCCGCCTGCTCTTCGAGCGTGCGGCCGCGGGCTTCTGCTGCGTAGGTGAGCGCGGCGATACGGGCGAGGTTCTGCGGCGAGGTCATCCACGTCTCGGGGGCCGTCGTCCGGCCCTCCAGGTACTCCTGCGGCATCGCTGCCTGCTGGTGGGCCTGGATGGCAGCGGCCCGCTGCGCCGGAGCTCGAGCGGCGTTCCGGCCCGGGTGGTCGACGGCGTGCGGTGCGGCCGACGTGGTCGCGGCCGGCGCTTCCTCTCGTACGGCGGGCGGGGCGGTGAGGGCAGCACGGATCGCGTTCTGCAGGGCGAGGCTGGCGACCCGGGCCCGCTCGTACCGGGTCGACTCACGCGGCGGCTTCCCATCGGTGCCCGCGATCCACCAGCGGATGGGCCAGGCGAAGTCGGCGGTGTAGGAGAGCTGGTCCGGGGCCGGGGTTCGCCGGCCCTTCTGCGGCACGGTGAGCTGACGGCCGTAGCGCTCCAGGGCCCGGTCGGCGATGTGGCTGTCGATGCCGGGCACGTAGGCGCGGCCGCGCAGGGTCTCCAGCAGATGCCGTCGCGCTTCGGCCAGGACGTGGCGGCGGGAGAAGATCCCGCGCACGGTGAAGACGACCGCGGCGACGTCGACGGTGGCGAGCGCGGTGTCCACCAGTGGCCCCACCCGGGCCCGGATCGCCGCCCCGGCCGCCTGGCACCGCTGAAGCAGCCCGTCGACCATCCGCTGCCCGAACTTCAGCAGCGCGGAGACACGCCACCAGGCGAGCAGTTGGTCCAGCGGGCGCGGTGTCTTCTTGTCCGGGCGGGTCTCCTGCGCCGCCCACCAGGCCAGACCGTGGCGGGCGCGCTCGCCGGGCAGCCGACCGTGCTTCTTCACGTACTCGTCGGTGACGCCCTTGAGGACGTCCTCGATCCGGCGGCGGCGGGTGGCCGACCAGTCGATGAGCTCCTGGTCGACCCCGGCTATCTCCATCACCGGGCGCAGGCCCGGCGTCACCTCCCGGGGCACGGTCGCCAGCCCGAGCTCCTCGCACACCTCGGTCGTCATCTCCAAGGTGTACAGCGTGTCGGCCGCCACGATGTTCTTGTACAGCCGGACGGTGTCCAGCGCGTACCAGGAACCGTCCGGGCGCTGCGCCCGGTTCAGGATCAGGCAGTGCTCATGCAGGAGGGGAAACCCGTCCCTGTTGTCGAAGTGCCGGAACGCCGCGACGACCAGGGCCGGGGCCTTCGCGCGCTGGCGGCCGGACGCCCACCGGACCTCGGCGACCTCATCCTCCAGCCAGCGCAGCGTCGCGGCGACGGCTCGCTCGTGCGCCCGCTCGATGACCCGGCGCGTCCTGGCATCCCCCAGCGCCCACAGCACGACCAGTGATGCCTGCGGCCGGAACACGAAGTCCAGGGCGATCAGCGGGGCCTGCCCGCGCTGCTCGATCTCCTCGATCGGCTGACCGAGGACCGTGGCCAGCCGCGCCGTCTCCGGATCCTCGCCGTCGTCCAGGAGCCTGCGTTCCATGCTGTCGGCGTCCGGGTGCCGGCCTTCGCCGTACACCAACTCCATCTGCCGCTCCGTCACCGTCTGCCCGGCGGTGAGCCCGAGCGCGGCCAGGCCGCGCCCTCTCCACATCCCAGGCGGGAGCCCGGCCATCTCCTGCGCGTCCTTCAACGCCTGGCCGACGGGACGACGCCCGTCCCCGAATGCGACTCCACGGACGTAGTACCGCCAGGCATTCCGCCTCTGCACCTTCGAAACACTGATCATACCGGCAGCGAACACTGGCTCTGACCTGCGGAAAAGAGCGGTCCCGTGGGGCGGGAGAGTTCACCGGAACTTCACGGCCGATCCCGCAGGGCGGGCGCCGGCGACAACGTCGCGCCCGCCCTGCGGGCGCCATGAGGCCATGCAAATACTGCGCGGCACCCAGTCACACAGACCTCACGCCCTCACGTCACGCCTACCTACCTACTCCCTGAGAGCCAACGTGGCGGGGGCTCGAGCGTTCTGCAGCGTGAGCTCCGCGCCGCACCTGACGTAGTCACCGTGTGGAGGTGGAAGAGGTCAGGAGGGAGAGCGGTACGGCTGCCTGTGTCGTTCGGTGGTGTTGTTGTCCGCGGACAACAACACCACCGAACGACACAGGTCTTGTGCTACTTGCGGAACCTTCAAAGTGAGTAAGGTAGCGCCATGACCGTGCCATACGACCCGAGTGATCGGGAAAAGGTAGTGGCGAAGCTACCGGCTGAGCTTCGCAAGGAACTCAAGATCCGTGCTGCCGAGTTGGGCACGGACATCCAGGACGCCGTCACCGCAGGTGTGGAGGCCTGGCGCAAGGCCAAGAACCGCCCGGTGGTCGACACGTCCGGTGGAACGTCGTTCGCGACCTATCTGCCGGCTGGGCTGTACGACAAGCTCAAGACGAACTGCAAGGCCCAAGGGATCTCATACAACCAGGGCATCGCCCAGTCCATCCGCCTCTGGCTGGACGGCAACCCGTCCCCGCGACCGAAGCCGGCGCGGGTTACAGGTGCCCGCCGGATCGTCTTCGGCAACCAGAAGGGCGGGGTGGGCAAGACGTCCGTCTCCGCTGGTGTCGCCCAAGCGCTGGCCGAGTCCGGACACCGCACGCTGCTCATCGACTTCGACCCCCAGGGTCACCTGACGAAGCAGCTGGGACATCCCCTGTTCGACATTGACGCGCCGAGCCTGGCCAAGCACATGCTCGCTGAGGCCAAGGGAGAACTGCGGGACCTCCTCACGCCCATAAAGGGCGGTGACTTCGAAGATCACCTGTGGCTGCTCCCCGCCTGCAAGGACGCCTTCCTCCTGGACGCGAAGCTCGCCACCAGCCGCAGCGTCCGTATCAAGGAGACGGCGCTGGAGAAGGCTCTGGAACTCCTGGAGCAGGACTTCGACTACATCCTCGTCGACTGCCCTCCGAGCCTCGGGTACAGCATGGACACGGCCCTCTATTACAGCCGCAGGCGGGAGGGAGAGGAGGAGAACACCTCCGGCATCGTCATCCCCGTGCTCGCGGAGGACTCCTCCGCCGACGCGTACGACATGCTCTTCGACCAGGTCCAGGACCTCGTCGAGGACATGGACATCGACATCGCGATGCTGGGTTTCGTCGTCAACATGTACGACAGCCGCAAAGGGTTCGTCGCGACCTCGTCCCTGGACGCGTGGCAGAACATCGGCGACCCGCCGGTTCTCGCGATCGTCCCGGAGTTGAAGGACCAGCGCGAGGCCGTCCGCGTGAAGCAGCCCCTACTCGTCCACGCCCCCTACGGTGAGCAGTCCGAGGTGATGCGCACCATCGCACGGAGGATCAGCGCATGAGTATCGCCGACAAGCTCGGAACCGGCTCTTCGTTCAGCCAGGCTCCCCGTGGGCGCAGTGCCCGGGGCCGGGCCAAGGCCGTCACGCAGGGAGATGTTCCCGCTTACGAACTCGTGCGGCTGCGCCTGGACGAGGTCTCCCCCACTCCTCTCAACCCGCGGCGCAACTTCGGGACCGACGAGGACAAGACCCGGTTCGGCGAGGAGCTCCGGCAGGCTCAGCTGGCCGCCTGCGTAGCCGTCACGCGGGACGCCTACCTTGCCCTGTGGCCCGATCACGCGGATCGGATCGGGTCGGCCAAGCACGTCCTGGTCAACGGCGAGCGCCGCTTTCACAGCGGTGTCCATGTGGGGCTGGAAGCACTGGACTTCGTGGTCCGTGATGACCTGGCGGTCTCTCGTGAGGAGTTCATCAACCACCTGCTCAAGGAGAACCTGGAGCGGGAGGACTTCGACGTCATCGAGCGCGCGCGCGGCGTCAATGAACTCGTGCAGATCTGCGCGGAACAGTCCGAGCGGGGTGCACGCACCCGGGCAGCGGAGCGTCTGGGTAAGGACCGTTCCTGGGTGACGAACCAGCTCGCCTTGTTGGAGCTGCCGGAGGAACTGCAGGCCATGCTCAGCGCCGGCACGCTGCCTGAGCGAGACGGACGGTCCCTTGCCCGCCGCCTCAAGGACCATCCGGAGCTCGATGCGGTTGCTCTGCTGGACTACCTCCAGCTGACGAAGGAGGCCGCCGTCGAGGCGAAGGAGCGGGAGCGGGCTGTTCTGGAAGCGGCGAAGAAAACTCAGGTGGCGCCGACTGAGACTCGTTTGTTGTCCGCGGACAACAAGGCCGGCAAGCCGAAGGCGATCCAGGCGAAGCCTGAGCGCTCATCCAACTTGTTGTCCGCGGACAACAAACCGACGGAGCAGACTCCCGTCCCGGCGCCCACCTCCACGGCAGTAGAGCGCGGCGTTGCATCGGACGACAGGAAGCCCACGGAGTCCTCTTCGGCGTTGCCTGGCCAGCGACACGATCTGAATGCCAGCGCAGCGGAGGGGACGAAGCAGCAGGGGAACGGCCAGCCGCGGAAGTTGCCGTACGACGACCCGGGGTACGTGGCTCTGCATCTGGAGTGGAAGATGACCCCGCCGGACTTCGTAGTGGCCGCGCGGGTCATGGTCATGCGGTCCTGGGACAAGGCCGGCCAGGAACCGTCTCTCGAATTGCTGAAGGAGATGCTGTCGATGGCCGCGCAGCGCGACCCTGACGCCCTGCGGACGCTCCTCGACGAGTTCTCCAGCCAGACCCCAACGTCCTGACCATCCAAGAACCGCAGCGTGCGGACAATTTAGGGCCTGGCTCTCACCAGAAGCACGGGAAGAGTCAGGCCCTCGCCTCGTCATCTTGACAGGGTCGTAGCGGTCACCGCTCACCCTCACAAGGGCGTTGGCCAAGAGCGTGGTGATGTCGGCGTCGTGCGGGTGGTGGGGGGGGCGGCTGTCGTGGTGGGGCGCAGGGACGCTTGTTTACCGTGGACTTGGCTGGCGAGTTCGGCGTAGGCCTGTTCGGCCCAGTCGTCGCTGATCTGGTCGTAGTCGTCATTGCTGAGGTAATCAAAAGCAGGGTCGGTCAGGAAGCCCTCGTCCATCTCCGATGATCCACCGTTTGAGGCCAGACGATCCTGCCAGGCACGGAATAAGCCAGCAAAATCGTCATGGCCTCAAACGAAGCAGCCAGCACGGACCCGGGCAGTATGCGGGGCGCTGGCCTGTGGGTTCGCCAAGGGTGGTCGCAGAACGGTCAAGAGAGGATGTTCTCGCGTACGTTCCCGGTGCCGGCACGGATGATCCAGGATCCGTCTTCCTGACGATCGGAACGTCGCTTAAGACGGTAGATGTCGGTGGAAGCGGGCCATGTGGTGCCGTCCGACCACCTGACTCCGGTCAGGTTGATGTCGTCCTCGCGTACATCCGCATTGCTGAGGTCGTCCGTGGTGAAGTCGTCCATGAGACTCGCCAGGGATTCCTCGTCCACTGCCACTGGCGCGCCGACGGCCTGCGTGTATTCGTCATTGATGATCTGCAGGCACCGGTATCGGGCACGGGCGAGGTCACGGTCGAGGGAGAGGGCGAGGTCGCGGACGAGGTCGAGGACGCGGGCGAGGACAAGGTCGGAATCAAAGGCGCGGGCGGGGTCAAGGGCGCGGGCGAGGGCGAAGGCGAGGTCGCGGGCGCGGGCGCAGTCGAGGCCGCGATCGAGGTCGTAGCCAAGGTCGAGGGCGAGGTCGAGGGCGCGGTCGAAGTCGAGGTCACGGGCGAGGCTGTGCGCGCGGGCGAGGTCACGGGCGAGGCCGTGGGCGCGGGCGAGGTCACGGGCGAGGCCGTGGGCGCGGGCGAGGTCGAGGTCGAGGTCGAGGTTGAGGTCGAGGGCACGGGCGAGATCAAGGGCGCGGTCGAGGTCGCGGACGAGGACGGGGACGAGCTCGGGGTCACGGTCGAGGTCGCGGACGGGGTCACGGGCGAGGCCGTGGGCGCGGTCGCGGTCGAGGTCACGGAGGGATGTGCTGGCCCAGTTCCCTACGACACGCAGCACGCGGCTCGCTGCCGCCACGCGGGAGTTGCTGCGCAGCTTCAGCCGCTGAGCCGGAGTGGCCTGCCACCTGCTACTGCCCGGGGCTGTGTTGGCGACAGGCGGGGCTACGGCAGGAGGGGTGCTGGGCATCTGGTTGGTGGGAGGTGTGAGGATGTCGCGCAGGCCAGTTTCCACGTCCAGAGCGGTCTCAACCTTCACCGTGAACGCTTCATGACGGGACTGGAAAAGGATGTCGCGCAGGCCGGCTTCGACATCCAGCGCTGCTTCGATCTTCGCTGTGAACGCCTCATGGTGCCGCGTCAGCTCGCGGTCGGTCGGGTCGGCGGGCCCATGCTCGTCCCTGTGAGCGGTCACTGACGTTCCCCCTTCCGCTTCCCGAGCACTGTCACCACGGCTTGGCGCGCGCGGGCGAGGTTGCCCCGCACCTGACTCGCGGGCACGTCCAGGATCCGTGCGATCTCCGCCGGACTGAGCTCATCGAACGTCAGAGCCAGCGCCTGCCGCTGGCAAGGAGGCAGCTCCCGCAGGATGGCCAACACCTCGTCGTATTCCAGTGATTCCCACATGGCCTGGTCGCCCACCAGAGCCGCCGCAGCTGGTTCCGGCGGCTCCGCGAGGGCCTCCTCCCGGAGGGAGCCGAGCGCGCGGATCAGCGCCCGGCGGGCCGTCGTTCGCGCCCACGCCTGGGGGTGGCGTACCTCGCCCCACTTCTGGTGCAGGGTGCGCATCGTCTCCTGCGCGGCGTCAAGTGCGTCCTCCCGACCGGCACCTACCTGGATGAGGTACCCGACCAGACGCGGGAAGTCGGCCCGGTAGAAGGCGGAGAACGCCGCGTCGACGGCGGCGCGTTCTGCGGCCCGGTCCTCGACCCCGCCGACGGACAGGTCCACCGGCGGGTCAGCGTCCGTGGGCTCCCCCGAAGTCGTCACGCTGCCTCGTCCCCCTCACCCCCACGACGGCTCACGGTGAGCCGCACGTACCGCCCCCGGCGCCGCTCGGTCAGGCACACGTGTCCACCTGGCCCCGCCGCCCGCGTCACCTCGGCCAGGTGCCTGCGGGCCGCCCGAGCGTGCAGCACCCGGTAGCGGAAGTACGCGGTAAGCCCGCCGGCAAGCGCCGGGCCCGCGACCCCGACCACAGTGACAGCATCCATCGCACCCCATCCTCTCGTCGTACAGCGGGACGGATCGGCCGTCCATGGATGAGAGGCCCGAGAGGCCGCCCGCGTGAACAGACGAACCAAGATTTTTTCGCGGGCAATGGCGCGCGAGGGGGAACCGCCTTCGCTCCGCACCCACCCACGCCCTGCGCAGCTGCAACTCGGTTGCAGCACACGGCAGCCACTCTGCGGACGAACACACTGCTACTCGCGCCGACTCGCTGGCGGCGGACTCTTGTGCCCGTGCGTCCCCCAGCACCTCGGCGCACCAGTTGGTCACGGTGTCGTTTGCGGCTGGTGACACGGCTCCCTACCGGCTCCCCCTGTAGCGCATCAGGTGGGCAGCCCCGGAACGCAGAAATGCCCCCGGCTGCGCCCTCGTGGAGGGGCGCCGAGGGCCTCGTCTTCTGCGTGGGTCAGTCGACCAGCTCGATGCCGATGGCCAGGCAGCCGAGCCTCTCCTTCTCCGGACCGTAGATGCGCCGGATGTTGGCGAGCTGCTCCTCACGGGTCGCCTCGGGGTTCACCTGGGACGGCCCTTCGGTGTCGAGGAGGTCCTCGAAGGAGGCGTACTCCGCGACCCGTGTCACCCGCGTCAGGCAAGACCGGTCAGTGTTCTTCACGGAGAACCGGATCAGGTCACCGGCCGTCAGGCCCTCGAACTTGGCGTACTTCACCCGGACCTCCCGGGTCTTGCGGCCTGCGGCCACGAGGTCGAAGTACTGGGGATACAGGTTCAGCTCGATAACGCGGGCTGAGGTGGTGCTCATGTAGTCGGGCTCCCTGCGGGTCAGGACATCAGCCGCGACAGCTCCGCAGCCGAGTACGAGCGGAAGAAGTGCCGGGGGTGGGACAGCAACAAGCCCGCCAGGTGCAGCAGGCGGTCCGCGAACTCTCCCACGGTGCCGGGCCACTTCCGGGTGTCGAGCATCCAGGGTTCGGCGCCAGCGGGCAACGCCGCGTCCCCGGATCGGATGAGGCTCTTGGAGAGCTTGGCGCCCGTCTCGGCGACGATCATCGGGCAGAACAGCCGCGCGGGCAGCTGCCCGCGGGTCAGCCCGACGGCCTGGAGGGCGTCGTCGACCAGGAGGCTGCCGGGCATCCAGTCGGTGCCCTTGACCATCACCTGCAGAACCCCGTGCTCCCCGAGCGCGGCCAGCTCTTTGACCATGTTCCGGTAGAGGGTGGCGAGGTCGAGGTAGCCGCCGCCCGTCGCCGTGATCGTGCCCATGTACGGGCCGTGGTGCAGGCAGACCGCCGACACCCGGGCGAGACCGCTGCCGACCAGCTGCACACGGGTGCGCTCCGCGTGCTTCTCCGCCCACCCGCACGAGTACGGGCAGGGCACCCGCAGGTGCGGCACCCCCGTGGAAGGGGCCAGCCACAGGCGGGCGGCCTCCAGCCGGGGCAGGACCCGCAGCCACGTCTCCCGGAACACCGCGGTCTGCTGCTGCTCTGAGTAGGTCTCCACGCTGTACGGGACGGACAGCCGCTCCGACAGCGCGTCGAACAGGGGCCGGTAGAGGGTGCCGACCAGGCCGGCGATGCCGTCCGTCCCGAGTGCCTGTGCGTAGGCGAGCTGGTAGCGGTTGCCCGTCGCGGGGTCGGTGACGATCTCGTGTGGCGCGTTGTCGAGCGCGGAGAACCTGACCTCCACGGGCAGGCCGTGGCGGTCGTGGAGCCGGGCGGCCGTGGCGAACGCCATCGACTGCACCAGCGAGGTTCCGGCGTGCGGGGCGCCGTTGATCTGAGTGCCCACCACCAGGGCGATCCGCTCCCGCTTGCTCGCGCAGATCCGCGGGGCGAGAACGTCCTCGACGTTCGTCAGAGCGTTCGCGAGCACGGTGTTCGGGCTGATGAGTGTCATTGCTGTGCCTCGTCTCATGTGGGTGAGGTGCTGTGACTGCGTGGGCCGGTCCCGGGGGACAGCCGGGCCGGAGGGTGGGTCACAAGAGGCGGGACCCCGACCCGGAGCGGGGCAGGGTCCTCGACGACGGGGTCAGCGGTCGGGGCTGGCCGCGGTTAGAGGCGCGCTTCGGGGCCTGACGAGGGAGCAGGGGCCAGGACTGGCCGGGCTGGGCGGCGCGGGCCCACGCTGCGTGGGAAACACGGACGACCAGGCCGCGCTCCGAGAGCTGCGTGAGAGCGTTGTCGACGGACCCGGAGGACGGGCCGCCGTCGGTGCCCACGCCGACCGCCTTGCGGATCTCGCGGGTCCGGAGCTGTCCGTCATCCGTCGCCGCCGTTGACGCGCTCGTGGATCTGGATCAGCGTGCCGATCGCGTCAGGGTTTTGTGCCGTGCCGACCCACTGCCCGCCTGCGGTGAAGACCGGGACGGCCTCAGCGTCGGCGTCGAACACCACGACGTAGTCGCCGTACCTGTCGAGGACCATCTCCTGCAGCGCCCGGGCCGGTGCGGGGGCCAGGACCTCCAGAGCGTCGACGGTGAGCCGGGCGGGCTGAGCCGGGTCGTCGAGCTGGGTGAGGAACCCGGAGACGTGCAGCAGGTCGCCGGACTGGATCTCGGTGAGCAGCGCGTCCGCGATCCGGGGGTCACTGGTGGAGCAGGACCATACAACGTCGTCCACGAGGTCATCGGTGGGGGAGACGACCAACTCGAACCGGGCGGTGCCCGGGCCGTCGCCGGGCGCGGGGACGGTGTAGAGGAAGCCGTCGACGGTGAGCGGCTTGGTGTCCATCAGCTCGCCTCCGCCGGGGCGGTGGTGCGGTGGGCGGCGTCGTAGGCCTCCGCCACCGACTTCCGGATCACCCCGGCGTCGGCAACCTGGTGGCCGTTGGCCCGCGCCCAGGTCCGGATCGCGGCCAGCTGCTCCTTGCTGCGCTTGGTACCGGTGGTCGGCGCGGGAGCATCGGCGGGCGCCGTGGGACGGCCGCCCGCCTTCACCGTGCGCAGCGTCTCCTGCGCCTTCTCCAGTTCCGCCTTGAGGTTGGCGACGCGCTCTTCGGCCTCACGCTGGGCGGCGTCGGTCTCGCGGCGTGCGGTCAGCTCGTAGAGGTCGCTGCGGATCCGGGCGGCCTTGTTGCGGATCACGGCGGCCGGGTGGTTCTTCGCCCAGGAGAGCAAGGCCTCGATCCCGTCGCTGTCCACGGGGCCGGCCGCCTGCGGGGCGTCGGTGTTGGTGTCCGGGGTGGGGTCGTCCTGGTCGGTGAACTGAAGGGCTTCGGCGAGTTCACTCTCCGACAGTCCGAGGGTCTCGCGGACGTGCTCGGGGCTGTCGCCGTTATTCAGCATGGAGGCGGCGGTGGCGGTGAAGGCGTTGGCAGGCATCGGGTCTCCGGTCGTCGGGGTGTCAGGGCTGGTGAGGTGTGGGAGCAGGGTCACAAGGTCGCCCTCGCCGCAGGGCAATCCAAGCGCGCCCAGTAGGTCGGCGAGGTCGTCCTTGTCGCGGGCCTGGTGGGCGACCACCAGGGAGGCTGCGGCGCTCTGGCTGCTGCCGAGCGGGGTGAGTTCGAGGGCCTCCGCTTCGAGGGCCTCTGTCATGTCGGTGAACATGGCCGGCCCTCCTACGCGGCGGTGGTGCGGGGCTTGTGCTGGGCGATGTCCAGCAGCTCCCGGTTGCGCCGCTGTTGGGCGGGGGTGAGCGGCCGGGCCTTCGCGCCGTGGCGGTGCCAGAGCGGGGAGGCGGGCGGCTCGGGGTAGGCGAGGGCGTGGTCGACGTCGCGGTCGGTGCTGCTCATGGGGGTCCTCCAGGTGGAGGTCAGGAGTGGTCGCCTTGGCCCTTGGTCTTGGGCTTCGGCGTGAGGTCGGAGGCGAACCGCCCGCGGCGGGCCTCAACGGGGTTGGCGGTGATCCATGCCTCGGCACACGCCTTGTGCACGGGCTCGCCGGAGTGGGAGCGCATGGGTGTGGGCCAGCCGCACAGCGTGCAGGCAAGGTCCTGCCAGCGGTCGAAGTGCTGACCGTCGCGCCAGACGAGAAGCTCGCCGGGAGCCGGGATCAGGCCCGGCTCGAACGGCGGCTTCTCCTTCTTGCGTCCCGTGCGGGTCACGGCCGGAAGCCGGGCAGCTGCTGGACCACCTGCGCCAGCAGTTCCGGCGTCGGCTTCCAGGCCGGGAGCGCGCCCCTGGCGGGCACGGGCAGGGCGAGCTCCTGGACGTCGGCGAGGACCAGGTGGTGCGCGCCGCGCTCCGCCCAGGGGCTCGGGCACCGCTCCGGCCCTTGGTCCGGGTGGCAGCCGGTGAGGCGAGCGACGCCGATGACCGCGCCCAAGGGCAGTTCGCGGCCGCGGATCGCGGTGGCGACCAGCGGGTCGCGCAGCAAGGCGGGCTCGGACTTCTTCTTTCCGGCGTGGATGAGGACCCAGCCCTCCCACGGCCAGTGCACCGGCCTGTTCTCCGGATTCTTGCCCGCGAGGATGCACGTGGCCCACGGCTGGCGGATCGTGATGCCGCGGATCCAGTCGCCCTCGGGCAGGGTGGCCAGGCTCATGCGGCTCGACCCCACACACTCGTGCCCGGGCGGCCCCCGCGCCGGCCGTTGATGGACGCCACCGTCGCGTGCTTCTTCGTCGCGAGGTGCGCGCGGCCCGAGTGCTTGCCGTCGTAGAGGGCGGCATCGGCGGCCCGCTGCAGCAGGGACAGGTCGCGGGAGCCGATCACGTCCGGGGTCGCGGCGCCGACCGAGGCGGCGACGTCGACGGTGCGGCCGTCGTCCAGGACGACCGGCGTGCGCAGCATCCTCACCAACGTCGTGAGGCGGACCTCGCGGCGGCCGCGGGACATCGGCAGCACGACGGCGAACTCGTCACCGCCCAGCCGACCGACGGACGCGCTACGGCCTGCCCAGGCGGTGAGCCGGGCGCCGAACGCGGTGAGGACGACGTCCCCGGCCGCGTGCCCGAGGTCGTCGTTGATGTCCTTGAAGTGGTCGGCGTCGACCAGGACCACGGCCACGTTGCCGCCGTGGCGGGCCAGGACCTGCCGGGCCCGGGCGGTCCACGCGTCGCGGCGCAGCAGCCCGGTCAACGGGTCCTTCTTCGCGGTCGCCAGGCGCCGGTGCAGGGCGATAGCGTGGACGGTCCAGCCGGTCAGCGGGACGGCTGCGGTGGTCAGTAAGAGTGCACGCTGCCCGATCCGGGCCTGTGCGCGCAGGACGGAGTCCATACTGGGGATCTCCCTCTCGTCTCGTACGGGTTGGGTGGGCCCGGGGCAGCCGTCGAAGCCGGCAAGCAGAGCGGCTGTCCCGGGGCGTAGCTACAGCTCGAAGTCACCGTCGTCGGCGACGCGGGTCCAGCTGTACGGGTTGTTCCAGCGGCCGACAATCGCGGCGGGCCAGACGAGCTCCCAGCCGGGCCGGTAACCGCACGCGCCCCAGCCGTCCGGCCGGTCGTGGGGGATCTCGAGTCCGGCCTCGCGCGCGGCGCGTGCCGCGTCGTAGACCTCGTGCGCGATCCGTACGGCGGCGCTGCGGCTGTCGGCCCGGCCGGTGAAGACGTGCACGCCTTCCAGGCCGGGCTGGGTGGTGCTCCTTGTCGGGACGTCGACCTCGAAGTAGGGCAGGGTCATGACGTCCATCTCCTCTCGTGCTCGCGGGGGTTGAGGGGCCATCGCGACCGCCCCGGCCCCGGCGCGGTGGCCGGGGTCGGGGCAGCACGGAGCGCCCGTCACCTCATGCGTGGATCGCTTCCCTGGCCTGCGCTTCGAGGTCGGCGCGGCCCTCGGGGTCGTCGTCCTGGTCGTCGCCGGTGTTGGGGCCGTGGACGGTGCAGAAGATGTCCTCGTCGTCGTCCAGGTCGCCGTTGAGCGCGCGGAACAGGCAGGTGACGCTGTAGGCGGGCACCCAGGCGTAGCCGTCGCATTCGACGTCGTGCGGGCACGGCACCATGACGTCGAACCCGACGTCGCCCTCGCCGTCCACGTCGGTACGCAGGGCGAGGGTGAGGTACATCTGACCGAGGCAGATCTCCGCGACGCGGTCGCCGCCGGCGACGTTCGAGCCGGGCTTCCACTGCCACAGCGGCACGATCTCCTCGCCGAACATCCGGGCCACGAGGTTCAGGTCACCGAGGCCGTCGCTGCCGTCCAGGCCGAGGTCGGCCTGCCGGGCCCCGCTCAGGCGCTCCAGGAACGGCAGCAGCCGGTAGAGGCTCTCGGAGTAGACGACCTCGGTGAAGCCCTCCGCCTTGAGACCACGACGCTGTGAGTCGACCATGTCCTTGCGCTGCCGGATGACCACTTCCTCCGGCACGCGGCGGTTGGCCGGCCGCGCGCCCTGCCGGTCCACGCACACCGTGCCGGGGGTGGCGACCAGGAGCGCGATGGGGAGCATGTCGTGCCGCTTGGCTGCGGCGACCAGCGGCCGCCTGGCCGCCTCGGTGACGCTGGTGGCGTCGACGACCGTGAACAGCCGGCGGCGCATCCTCGCCTCCAGGAGCAGGTGCAGGGCGGCGACCGCGTCGCCGGTGGCGTCCTGGTCGCCCGCGTCGTCGCTGACCGTCTCGCGTAGCGCGTCCAGGGACAGGACCTGCGAGGCGGGCCAGGTGTTCGCGATGGTGGTCTTCCCGGCCCCGGCTGGGCCGATGAGGACGACCAGGCTGTTCTCGGGCATCTGCGGGTAGTACGGCGCGGTCATACGGACTCCTTGATGGTGAGGGTGCCGGGCAGCTCGGTGGAGGCGCTGCCCGGCGTGGTGGGTGAACGGGACGGCTTCGCGCGCCGTCAGCGGACGATCATGTGGGCGGGGTGGCCGTTCTTCATGTGGTCCACGCACTGCGGGCAGTCCTCGCGCGGACCGAGCCCGGCGTGGGCATCGCGGCTGGCGTACGCGTGGAACCAGCACTGCGTGCACTGCCCCCGGGGCGGGTTCGTCGCTTTCGCGCTCGCCATCTCAGCTGTCTCCTTGCGGGTGAAGGGCGCGGGCAGACCAGATCAGGCGCTGCCCGGCGTCGTCGGTGATCAGGGCGGCGGCCTCGTGCAGCGGGCAGGAGGCGTCTCCGTCGCGGTCGGGCTCGATCTGCTCGGCACGGCGTGCGGCGGCGGTGAGCAGCTGCGCCACGGCCGCGAGGAAGCCGCCGGGCGGGTCGGTGTCCTCGATGAGCTCGCGCAGGATCGCGGCGAGCTCCTCCTGGTCGACGTCGTCGGCGCGAAGGTCGTCCTCGATCTGCTGGAGGGCCAGTGAGGCGATCCCGGCCGCGGCGCGGACGCGTTCGATGCGCGTGCGGGTCACCCCGGCCGCCGTCACAGCGCGAGGCCGGCGGCGGCCAGCGTGAGCAGGACCAGGGCGGCGAGCGACAGGTCGACCGCGCGCCGCAGGTGGGTGAACTTCCGTACGGCGAGGGTGGACAGGGCTCGGATGCGGGCGGCTCGGGTGTCGCCGTTCATGCAGGCGCGGATCTCGTCTTCGTCCAGGCGTGCCCAGTAGGGGAAGGACGCCCGGTCATCACCGCGCATGCGGGGCCTGACGACCAGGAGCAGCAGCACGGCGGCCGCGCCCAGCGCGAGGACGGCGAGCATGCCGAAGACCTTCGTCACAGGCGGCAGATCCTTGTCGGCGACGGACGCGAGGCCGGCGAGGACTGCGCCGTTGAAGGCGAGCAGTAAGGATGCCTTGCCGTCTGTCCGTCCGATCTCGTTGACGATGGAGGCGCAGGCGGTGTCCAGGTTGTTGTCGACGGTGGAGGCGGGGGACGTGGCGGTCGTCATGAGCGGGGTTCTCCTTGCGGAACGTGAAGGGGCGGCCCGTGTGTGCGGGCCGCCCGGAACGGCTTGGGTACGTCGGGTGTCAGAACGGCGGTTCGTCCGGCCAGGGGTCACGGACGGGCAGGAGCCGGATGCGCAGCTCGCGCCGGTTCGACCAGCAGCCGCACGCCTCCATCTCCGACTTCGTGCCGCCGACCCACCAGCCGCCTGCGCCCCGGCAGTCGGGGCAGGAGCGGCGGGGTCGGGGCGTCAGCTCGATGCGGTGCCGGTCGGCGTACAGCCGCCAGTGGCCGGCCTTGAGCGCGGCGGCGGCCGTCGCCGCGGCGAGCGGGACGGCGGCGAGCAGCAGGGCGGCGCGCAGGTGGCGGGTGGTCACGTGAGCGGGATCGCGCGGCAGGCTGCGGCGTGGCCGTTGGCCTTCTCGCGGATGCTGAACAGGTAGCCCTCTTCCGGGAACTGCGAGGTGGCCTTGCAGCCGTGGCACTTCCACCGGTTCTTGAAGTTCTCACCGAGGCCGGTGACGTCGACGAAGGATCCGCCGATCGTGGCGAACCGGATCTGGAGGTTCTTCGGCCGCTCGGGCTCGTTGAAGGCGGAGGCGCGGACAGCGGTGCTCATGGGCGGTGGTCCTCTCGGATCAGGCGGCAAGCAGGTGCTTGGCCGGGGGAGCGATGTAGGAGGCGGGGTCGGCGGGCGTGCCGTCGAAGCACTCCAGGCAGGACCCCAAGGTCTTGAGCGGGAGGCAGTGGAAGTAGCGCCGGCGGCAGGTGCCGCATGTCTGGCGTGCGGCCATGGCCTTGTCGAGCGCGGCTTCCTTCGCGAGGGTCATCGGGCGCTTCGGCTTCGCCAGGTCGATCCGGTACAGCCACGCGAAGCGCTTCCCGCCACGGCATTCGATCCGAGCAACGGGCTCCTGGCCGCCGGGGCGCAGTCCCATCTCCCGCAACTGGCGACGGGTGGCGAGGTTGTCGCGCCCGGCCTGCTTCCACCGGAAGACCGGTAAGGAGCCGTCGCCGGGGTCGTACGGCTCGACGTCGACCAGGTCCTGGTCCTGGTCGGCCATCACCTGCTCCAGGTACCGGGCAACCGGCGCTGAGGCAGCGGGTAGCGGGGGCCGGGACGCTGCGGGCGGGGCCGGCCGATCCGGCGGCGCGGGCGGGGGATGAGCACGAGCGGTTCCTCCTGGTGTCGGTGGACAGCAAGCGCCGCGCCCCGCCGACGTCGTGCTGGTGTCGGCGGGGCGCGGTGCGAGGTGGCCGGTCGGCCTGTCCAGTCCTCGCCCACCCGCGAGTGGGGTGGGCGAGGACCAGGCGGAGCGACCGGAGGTCAGTCCCGGAACGGGCAGCTGCTGTGCGGGTGCTGTTCGGCGGCCGGGGCCGGGGGCTGGACGGGCACGTGGATCTCGGGCTTGACGGTCACCTTCGCGGGCCGGCCGACGACGCGGCGGCGCATGGTGACGCCGCGCATCGCGAACGCGGAAAGGAACGTCCAGGCGAGGACGGCGAGCCCGGCCGCGATGGGGCGGCTGGTTGCCGGAGTGGTCGTCCAGACCATGAACACGGTCGCCGCGCCGTGTGCGGTCCACATCGCGCGCACGCCGTTGTTGCGGGAGAGGTAGCCGAGGACCAGGCCGGTGATGCCGGTGAGCAGCCACAGCGTGTAGACGGTGGAGGCCGCGACCGGGAGGCCGGCGGAGTGCTGCGCGATGTACGTGCGCACCGGCTGGTCGACGACGGCGGCCACGCCGTTGGAGGCGTCGACGCCGACCTGCACCCTGGGTGCGGCAGTGAGGATCTGGTGCAGCGCCTGGAGGACGACTTCGCCGGCGGCCTGGGCCATCAGCACGGCGAAGGAGACCCCGGCGACCATGAGCACGGCGCGCAGCCAGGGGGCCGTGTGGCGCAGGCCGTCGTCGGGGGCGCTGAGGACGTCGTCCCACATCTCGTGCAGGACGCCGTCGATGTCCCAGGCGTGGTTCCACCAGTCGCGCAGCGCGGCGAACCGCGGCGGCTTGGGCGGTGCCTTCGGGAAGGGCACGGGGAGGTAGGTGAGCTCCTGGTGGTTGCGGCCGGGGGTGTTGTCGTTGGACGGCACGGGGCAACTCCTTGTTGTCGATGCGGTGTTCACGGAGCGTGCGAGTGGGCCAAGCTGTGTGCGACGGGCCCGGAGAGAGGGGAGGCGGCTGCGATGGGGTGGTTCACCCGTGATGAGCCGGAGGAAGTCGTCTTCGAAGAGGTCGTGGACACGGACGGGCAGATCTGGCCCGCGTTCACCGACGACGACGGTGTGCTGTGGATCGACGTGGACTACGACGTCGAGGTGACGATCAACGGCGCGATCGTCGACGGGCAGATCCGGGGTGCCGAGGTCGACGGCGACGGCCGTATCTGGATCGACTACGACTGACCGCGAGGCCGGACGGCCTGTCCCGCACCCGAAGCCCCGGCCCGGTGGGCGAGGTTTCGGATACGAGGCAGGGCGCCCGGAGTTCAGCGGACGTCGTTGCGGGTGCGGGAGAACATTCCGCGCTGGTTGCTGGTGTTGTTGATCTGTGTGTTCTGCACGACCGGCGCCTCGTACACGTTGTTTGTGACGGCGCTGCGGGCCTTGTTGATCGCGCCGCCGATGGCGGTGGCGACCATGGCGATGCCCGCGAACGGCAGGGTGACCATGAGGACGCCGTAGAGCGTGACGGAGGCCAGGCCCTGGAGGATCAGCCAGGCGCCGCAGCCGACGCCGGTGATGCCAGCGCCGACGCCGATGGAGGCCACCGCGATCCCGGCCGCCCACGCGGGGACGATCCGCTTGTCGTCCTGATGGACGGGCGGGGTGTCGCCGTAGGGGGGCAGCGGGGTGTCGTCGCGGAACGAGGTCGGGATGTGCTGCACGGGCGGCACCTCGGGCTGGAAGGACCGGGCGATGATCCGCTCGGCTTCAGCCTTGGCTTCGTCGTCGGTGAGCGGGCGGGTGATGGGCTCGAAGTCCACGGTGATCTCCGTTTCGGGGCAGACGCGGGGCGCCCTCCCCGCCGTGGTGGCGGGGAGGGCGCAGGGGGCGAGAGGGGGCGGGCGGGGCTACTGCTGGTCGGCGGTGCGCAGGAGGTCGGCGACCAGGGCGCGGGCCTCGGGGCTGGCCGCGAGGATGTCGGTGGCGTCGTCGACGACCAGGACCAGGGGACGGTTCATCGGGGTGTTCTCCTTCTCGTTCGGCAGGGACGGGACCGGGGTGGTCAGAAGCTGCTGATCCATCCGGTGAGGGAGGACACGGCGCTGGTGATCGTGGGGGCGATGCCGGTGCTGGCGAGGAAGAAGCCGAACAGGCAGACGGCGATGCCCGGCATGATCCGCTGGTAGCCGGTGCGCACCAGGATGACGACGATGATGCCGAGCAGGAGGACCAGGGAGATCGACAGGGCCACGGGGATCGGTTTCCTTCGGTGAGTGGGTGGTGGGTGCGGGTCAGCTGTCGGCGAGCTGCCAGTGGCCGCGCTTGACCGACTTGGCCAGGCCCTTCGCCTTGAGTTGGGTGCAGGCGTTGCTGACGCTGGAGGGCTGGAAGCTGGGCAGGGCCTCGCGCAGCTGCTTGAGGCTCTTGGGCCCGTCGGCGAGCAGGTCGAGGATCTGGTCCTGGAGGCCGGGCTCCTCCCCGATCTCGGGGCCGCCGTCGCCGAACGGGATGCCGAACGGCGCGTCGAACGGGGCGGGTGCTTCATCGCCGTCGGCGTCGGGGGCCGGGGTGCCAGCCGCCGGGGTGCTGCCGGGGGCGTCGGAGAACGCCTGGGCGAGGGTGTCGCAGTCGGCGTAGGGGTTGGTGTGCCGCACGCCGTAGATCGCGGCCCCGGTCTGCGCGGCTTTGGCCTCGCCCTCGGTCAGCCCGTTGGCGGGTTCGTCGCCGTACAGGGCGATCAGGTCGGGGTAGACGCCGTCGATCTTCTCCGCGAAGAACGTCCTCATGAACTTGGCGCGCCCGTCGAGGAACATGTACGCCATGCCCGCGGTGGACTCGCCGTCCTCGTCGTCCTTGCCGGAGAACAGCGCCTCGATCTGCCCGTTCTCGTAGATCCGGGCGGGGATGTTCTCCATCTGGAAACCGGCCGGGGCGATGCCGTCCAGGCCCATCTCCTTGGTGGAGGAGGAGGCGGTGCGCATGAGGAACAGCGCGCCGACCTTGCCCTGCTGGCGGATCGCGTCGTCGTCACCGAGGTCCTTGAGGTGCAGGGACTGCACGGCGAGCCGGATGCCGATGCCGACCTTGCGGCCGGTCTTCTGGATGTCGGCGATGAGGTAGGCGGTGGCCTTGCGCATCGCTTCGTCCGGGTGGGACAGCAGCCGGTTGATCTCGTCCAGCGTGATGTTGATGAGCGGCCACGGCCGGTTCAGGGCGAAGTCGCCGCGGCCCATCTCGTTGGAGATCCGCTCGCGGTACTTCATGACCGCGTGCGCGGCCGTGAGCATCAGGAGCGTCTCCACCGGACCCTTGGCGAACCAGTCGACCCGGCCCTCCGCCTCCGGGAGGCTCATGCCGCCCTGGACGTCGCCGACCCAGGAGACGACGCCGGAGCGCTTCTCTGCGGCGAGGATCAGGTTCTGCAGGACGGACTTGCCCGCGCCGGTGACGCCGGCGGTGATGCCGCGCAGCGCGCCCTGGCTCGGGTCCCACAGCCGCATCCGGGCGGGCTTGCCGTCGTGGCAGACGCCGATGGTGACGCGGCCCTTGGAGTCCATCGTCAGGTCTTCGACGGTGGCCTTGCGGACCTTCATCAGCGGGTTCGTCTTGTAGATGGAGACGACGCCCTGGCGGATGCCGTCGGTCTCGATGACGAGCCGGGAGGGGTCGTCGATTCCGAAGGCGGAGCAGATCGCCGTGTGCGGCAGGTGGATCTCCTTACCCGGAGGGGAGGCGACCAGCAGCACGATGCGGTGCGGTTCGGCCCGGTAGTCGAGCAGCTCGACACCGGGGGCGGCCTTGCCCGGGGCGGCGACCGCGGTCTCCCACAGGCCGCGGATGCCTTCGGCGACGGCCTCCACGTCCTCAGAGGTGGGGCGGGCGACCAGCCGCATCCGGCCGGGCCCGGATCCCTGGATCGGGCGGATCTTCACGGTGCCGACCGGGAAGTCGAACGCGGCGGCGAGCTGCACCTCGGTGAAGGTGGGCACCGCCTTCCCGGCCTGGGCGACGACGACGGCCTCGAAGTCGGGCCGGTCGGCGCTAAACGGGGTGATGGACACCAGTCGGGTGCCCTCGCCGGTGGCCTGCTGCCACTTCGCGGCGAGGAACTCGGTGTAGGTCAGCGGCTGACCGGGTCCGGCGCCGTGCTGGTCCTGGTGCTCGGTGAGCTCCAGGACCAGGCCGGCGCTGCGGGTGAGCGGCGCCATCCATCCCATCAGGGACGCCCACGCGGCCGGGGCGACGACCTCCCACCAGTTGAAGCCGGGGGTGATCAGGTTCGCCACGTAGGTGCCGGCGGCCGTCAGGAACGGGATCGCCCGCTGCGCCCGGGTCAGGACGCTCAGGCCCTGGTCGGGGTCCTTGGTCTTCGTGTAGAGCCAGGCGAGGGTGCCCAGTCCGATCCCGCCGGAGGCGAGGTAGGACCAGGCGCTGTCGTCGAGCTGCGGGCCGACGGCCATTCCGGCCGCCGCGAGGGCGTAGGAGGTGCGTTCGGCCAGGACGCGCCGGTAGATGACGTGGCCCGGGACGCGCTTGGTGGTGTCGGCGGCCGGCGCCGCCTGGTCGATGGTGCTCAACACTGCCTCCGTTCAGGGACAGGCAGCAGCAGGGGCCGCACCCGATCGCCGGGTGCGGCCCCTGCTGCTGCGGGGTGGGGTTGTTCAGCTGCGGCGGCCGGTGCGCCGGTAGTAGCCGGGCTTGGCCTGCCGGACGCCGGAGCCGTTGGAGGCTTCGTAGCCGGGGCGGTACTCCCGGTCGTGCGCGTTGTTGAAGCCGCGGGCGTCGGTGTCGACGGCGTCGGCGGCGTTGACCATCTCGCCGGATGCCTCCGCGACCGCGGTGAGGTGGGTGGCGACGTCCTCGATCATGGAGATGAACTGGGGCTCGACCTCTGCCTGGTTGTTCATCTCCGACAGGCGCAGGGACGCGTTGGCGTTGGCCTTCATGTGCGAGCGGAGCAGGTGCATGCCCTCCTTGAGGAAGAGGGCGGAGGCCGCGAGTTTGGCGGTCCGGCCGGCCAGGGCGAGGAAGCCGTTGCCGCTGCCGGCGCTGCCGCCGCTGTTCATGCCCGGGATGGCCGGGAGGTTGTCGCTCACGTGCTGATCTCCTCTCAGTTCTCGTTGTGGATGCGGGCGGCAGGCACGAGCAGGCCCGCGTCCTCGGTGGCCTGCTGCAACGGCCGGTAGGCGTCGAACATCGCGTTCTCCGTCGACTCGGAGACCTCCGCCGCCGTCAGCGACTTCGTGGACATCTCGTCGGCCTTGCGGGCCAGCAGTTCCATGGACTCCGCCAGCTTCGCCATCGCGGCGCCGGTCAGACGGCCGATGACGTTGTGCGTGGAGCGCAGGTCGGCGGCGAGTTCGTCCAGCTCGTGCCGGATCTCACGTGCCTTCGTGGCCAGCTTCAGGCACGTCTCGTGCGCGCTGAAGGACTGCTTGGTGAGCTCCTCCAGGACGTCGAGCGTGTCGTCGAGGGTGACCTCGGTCTCGTGCTGCGCGTCCATGTCCGCGATGGCGCCGCTGCCCCACCGCTTGATCCAGGAGTCGCGCTCCGGGTTCGCCGCCACGAGACCGCCCGTCTTGGACGCGTCACTCACGCTGTTCTCCTTCGTGCTCGAGGTGCCGTCGGGCACGCCAGCCCCGGGGGAGTCGGCCCGCTCGACTGTGATCGGGCCTGTTGGGGCGGAGCCCGCGGTCGCCATGCCCATCGCCTCGAACGGCGACAGGCGACGTGTTCCGGTGCCCGGCACCGTGCCCCCGCCCGCAGAAGGCCGTGCGGTGGCGGGCCCGGTGACCGCGGCGCCCGGAGTTGGCGCGGCCGGGCCAGGTGTCGGGAGCGGGGTCGGGGTCGGGCCTCCGACCGGGACGGTGGTGGTGCGCATCCGGGCGCGCTTGCGGGCCCGTGCCTTGGCCGTGGACCAGGGCGTGCGGCGGGTCGGCGCCTTCGCGGCCGGTCCGAGCGGCGCCTTCGCGGCCGGACCGGCGGGCTTCGTGCTGCCGGACTTGGTGGTCTTGGTCTTCGGGCCGGTCTTCTTCTTCGGCTTCTTGACCTTGACCTTCGTGACGATGGGCGGCCGCAGCTTCTTGCGGCGGCGCTTGAGCCGCTTCTCAGCGGTCTCGTGCACTGCCTCGCCGAAGGTGGTCCGGCCCCGGGCGGCGGACTTCATCGCCCCCAGGACCTTGCGGCTGTACTCCTTCTGGAAGCGCCGGCACTTGCGGCAGCGGCAGCCGTACTTGTCGGCCGCCGCGAACGTGCCGTGTGCGATGCCCGGCGTGAGCGTGACCTTCTTGCCCTTGCGGGACTTGCCGCCCGGCGCCTTGGGCACCGAGGCCGGGCCGGTGCCGCCCTTACCTGAGGGGGTCTTGCCTTTCCCGCCGCCGCGCTTGCTGCCGGGCGCCGTGGTGCCCGCGCCGCTGCTGCCCTTCCCCTTCGGCTTCGTCTTCGGGCCGGTGCCGGAGGTGGTGGTGCCGGGCTTCTTGCGCAGGATCCCGGACGGGCCGGTCGTACCGCGCGGCGACTTCTTCGTCCCGCTCTTGGGGCCGGTCCCCGTGCCCTTGCCGGTGCCGGGGCCCTTCGAACTGGTGGTGCCGGGCGAGCTCTTCCCGCCCGACCCCGTGCCCTTGCCGGGGCTCTTGGTGCCGGGGCCGGTCGTCTTGCCGGTGCCCGTCCCGGAGCCCGGTCCGCGCTTCCTGCCGCCACCGGACGAACCGCCGGCCCCGGCCCCGCTGCCGGGGCCGCGCTTGCGGTTCGTGCTCGTGCCGCCCCCGGAGGAGCCGGACCCGCCGCCGCTGCCGGGGCCGCGGTTCTTCCGGCCGCCACCGCCGCCGCTGTTGCTCGGGCCCTTGCCGCCGCCGGAGCCTCCCGAACTGCCCGAGCCGCCGGACGATCCGGGGCCGCGGTTCTTCTTGAGGTTCACGCCGCCGCCCTGCGAGGTGCGCTTGAGCGGGGTGACGCCCGAGCCGCCCTTGCCACCGGAACCGGAGTTGGAGTTGGAGCGGCCGGGCCCGGAGCCACCGCCGCCGCGCCCGCCCCGGGAGCCGCTGCCAGAGCCGCCGGCGCTGCTGGGCGAGCGGGTCGTCGACCCGCCGCGCCCCCGGCCTCCCGAGCCGCTGGGCGAGCCGCTGCCGCCCCGCCCGGACCTGCCCGGACCTGCGCCGCCGGAGCGGCCTCCCAGGCCGCCAGGACCGCGCTGGAGGGTCTTGCGGCCGTACTCGTGGCTGGGCTGCACCTGCTTCTTCGAACCGCCCCCGGAGGAGCCGTCCTTGGCGGTGCTCGCGGTCTTCGCGACCGCTTCGCGCTGCTCCCGGTTGGCCCGGCCCGCCGCGACGGCGGAGTGAATGCCGCGCATGGCCGCCAGGGACACCGCGAGGATCGCCGCCAGGGACAGCGAACCCAGACGCGGCGCGGCGGGCTGAGCGCCCTCCGAACGGAAGGTCGCCGGGACCATCGCGCCGCCCGTCGCGGGGGTTGCGGCGGGCGCGGCGGCGATCTCCGAGTCGCCGGAGAACGGGGTGCCGAGACCGGGCTCGGGCAGGGCCGCGATGACGTCCATCGGGTCGGTTCGCGTCGCGGGTGCAAACGCTTCGGGGGTGGCCGGAGAGGTGTCTGCGGGGGCAGCGAACGGCACGTCGACCGGGGCCGAAGCAGGGGGTTCGGCAGGGGCGGTGTAGCCCACGCGGGGGAAGTGGATCAGGTTGTTCGGGCCGTCGTCGTCGGCCATGACGTCTCCCTCTCGGAGTTGACAGACGGTCACCGCCTGGGGCACTCTCGCGCGCGCACGACACGCGCGCGCCTTGGGGTGCTCCAGGCGGCGAGGAGGAGGCGGTGATGAAGAAGAACTTCGTCACCCTCCGTTGTTCTTGTAGAAGTCGTGCAGCGCCTTGGTGAGCGCGGGCCACAGGTTCGGCTTGCCGTCGCGTTCGGCCTGGCGGGCCAGGGTCCGGCACGCGTCGTACCAGACCCCGGCCCGCTCCTGGTCGCTCTGGGCCTCCGCGACCCGCGCGTTCCAGAACCTCGATCGGTTTTGCACCTGCCGAGGCGTCGTCACTGCCCTTCTCCCTTCGGGAAGTAGTCGTTGATCGAGGCGGTCGGCCGCTCACCGCCAGCCGCCATCGGCCACTGCTGCCAGGGGTTGTCCGGGGCCACGAACTCAGCCGGCCTCGCCTGCGGAACCGCGCCCGGCACCTGGTCGGCCGGGGCGTTCAGCGAGGTCACCGTCTTGTCCAGGGACTTGGCGACGGCGGCCCCCAGGGCGGCCTGGCGGCCGGACTTGCGCTCCAGCTTCCGGGCCTCCGCCGCGGCCCTGCGCTGGGGGAGCTCCAGGACCTCGTTCTTGTAGGTCGCGTACAGGGCCTCCGCCTTGCTCGCGGCCTCGCCGGACGCCTTCTGCATGGCCTTGAGCTGCCGCGACACCTTCCAGGCGCGGAGCTTCTTGGACATCCAGCGGTCGCCGTCGATCGGCGTCTGCTCCAGGCGCCGGCGCACGATGTCGGCGATCTGCCCGTACTGCTGGGCGTCGCGAACGTGCTGGTCGCGGACGGTCGCGGTGAAGGCCCGCAGGCCCTCATCCGTGAACAGTGCGTTGATATCCATGGGTGGGGTTCTCCTTCTCGGGGCTGGGTGATCTGGGAGGCTTTGTCGTGGCGTTTCGGCGCCTTCACCGCGCTCCCGAGGCGACGACAACGTCTCGGGGGCCGGTGGAACCGTCGAAAGGCTCGTTTGTGCAGGTCACTGCTCCGGGCGGTATCCGCCGACGATGAGCGCGACGGCCTCCTGGCGGTACTTGGAGGCGGTGTCGGTGGACGAGACCTCGAACTCGCGCTGGACGTCGGCGATCGAGACGACCCGGCACAGCTCGCGGTGGATCCCGTAGGCGTCCAGGCCGACGAACACCGCGCCGGCCGCGAACGACATGCGCACGACCTTGCGGACCGCCCGCTCGCGCGGCGTCAGCTTCGCGGCGTCCTCGATTTCGACCGCGCGCCGCTCGACTTCGGCAGCGGCGAGCCGCCTTTCGGCAGCGGCGTACTCCGTTTCGGCTTCACGCTTGCGGGCCGCCTGCGTGTTCGCGTCGGCGATCGCCTTGCGCTCGTTCTCCTCCGCCGCGAGCCGATCGGCTTCGGCGGCGCGGCGGCGGGTTTCGGCAGCAGCCCGCTCCGTTTCGGCAGCGACCCGATCGGCTTCGGCAGCACGCTGCCGGGCCTCCGCGATCTCCGCCGTCTCGATGGCCTGAGCCTCCGCCGCAGCGACCCGGTCGGCCTCCGCCGCGAGCCTCCGCTTCTCCGCCGCCTGGCGCTCCAGCTCCGCCGCGCGGACATCCGCGGCGGCCTTGGCCTCGCGCTCCTGGGCCTCCTTGCGCTCCGCCTCCGCCTCGCGGGCGCGGGCTTCGGCGATGACGGCGGTCTCCAGCGCGGCCTCCTCCAGCTCAGCGGCCCGCTCTGCGGCGCTGACCTGGGCTCGGGCGTGCGCGCGGGCCTGGCCGGTCTCCCCTTCCACCCGGGCGCGGACCGCCTCGAGCTGGCCCTGCGCCTCCAGCCGGTCGGCTTCGGCCTTCTTGCGCGCGAGCTCCCTGCGCGTCTCCGCGTCCAGGCGCCGGCGCTCCGCCTCCTCCGCGCGGGCCTCAGCAGCACGTTCCTGCTGCTCAGGCATCGCGAGGGCCTGGGTGACGGTGTAGCCGTAGGCGGCCATCTTCATCGGCAGCAGTTCGTCCTCGGTCGCCTTGCTCAGGTCGCCGTCGTACTTGCGCTTGAGCCACTGCTCGTAGCCGATGAGCTCCTGCTGGCGCCGGATCATCTCCGGGTAGGAGGTGACGTTGTGCAGCCGCATCCGGCGGTAGAACCGCGGAGTTGCGACGGGGGAGAGGATCCAGCGGTGCAGCGGGATCCGGTCGGTGACCGTTCCCGCCTCCAGCCTGGCCTTTTGGATGATCAGGCGGCGAGCGGCCTCAACGCCGATCACGAACAGGACCGGCATGACGCCGTGGCTGGCGGCCTGCACCGGGTCAGTGCCGATGTGGCCCTGCGAGCTGGCGTTGAACCAGATCGTCGCCCCAGTCATGGCGTGCGCGGCCATCCGCAGGAGCGGCCACGGGGTGCCCTTACGGATCAAGTACAGGTCCAGCGCGAGGAACGCGATGATGCTGGCGTCGACGCCGACCGGGAACCAGGGAGCCAGCTCCTTGCTGAACCCCCAGCTCAGGGCGACCTTGGCCAGGGTGCTGTAGGACATCGCGAAGCCGATGACGCCGACCAGCGTGCCGCCGAACGCGGCGACGAGCGACAGGGCGGTCATCAGCCGGTCCCGGTTGGGCTTGATCGTCTTCCGCTTGTCCGGGCTCGAAACGCCCCGGGCCGTACCCGAAACCTTCTCGGGTGCGCCCGAAGCGCGGTCCGGCGGGTGCGAAGCGGGGGCGTCGGGAGCCGCGCTCTGCGGCATGTCGGTGATCGTCATGGGGGCCTCCGGAAGGGGTCGTTCAGGGCGGGGTCGAAACGGCGGCCGGTGCTCCCGAAACGCGAGGGGTGCGTTCCGAAACGGCGGCCGGTGCGGACGGTTGATCACGAAACTGGCACCGGCACTACCCGCTCCAGGCACGCGAAAAGGCCGGCCTCCCGAGGGGCGGGCGACCAGTGCGGGGGAGCGCTGCAGGGCGGGCCCGAAACTGCCTGCCGCTCCCGCCGGGCGGGAACGAAATCAGCTCTCGGGGAACCGCGCGCCGTGCCGGGTGAGGTCGGCGGTGGTGATGCCGAAGTGACGGCACCCGTCGATCAACGGCTGGAGCGCGGCGCCGCCGCGAGCGCCTCGGGCGAACCGACGCCGTACCGCTCCTGCGTGGCGAACAGCTCGTTGAGCGCGGTCGCGGTGCGGGCGGCGTGCCGCTCGAAGCGGCCCTCGCCCACCCACTCCTCCGCGATGACGTGGAAGGTGGTGCGCCAGCTGCCGCTGTAGTCCTCCGGCCCGATCGGCGGGATGTCGCTGCCGAAGATCGCGAAAGCGGCGGCCTGAGCGGCGGCTTCCGTGCCGGGCTGGAGCGGGGTCATCGTCGTGGCCATGGGGCCTCCCTCGACTGTGGTCCGGGCTGTCCGGCTCCCCTTCACCGCCCGTCCCGGCCGCCGTGGTGCAGCGGTCGGTGCGGGCGGATCAGGCAACCGCCAGAACGGATCAGGAGGCGTTGCGGGCCCGCTGGCGGGCGGCGCGGCGCTTCATGGAGCGGCGTTCGTCCTCGCTGAGGCCTCCCCAGACGCCGGCGTCCTCGCCGTGCTCCATCGCCCACTGAAGGCAGGTCTCCATCACGGGGCAGCGGCGGCAGACGGCCTTGGCTTCCTCGATCTGGAGCAGCGCCGGGCCGGTGTTGCCGATGGGGAAGAACAGCTCGGGGTCCTCCTCCTTGCAGGCGCTGCGCTCCCGCCAGTTCGTGTTGACCGGCAGGTCGGCGGAGGGGGCGTAGCTGGTGCGTACGACGGATTCGCGATTCATCAGGGCCTCCCAGAAGGTCCAGAGCAAGAAGTCAGCCCCGGGGTGGCCGCCCCGGGGCTGTTGCGTGTTGTGGCGGCCGGACGGCCGGAGCGGGCGGGAGCTCCCGGCGCTCTCCGCCGGCCCCGGCCGGGACGGCGCGGGGACGACGGGCAGGGCCGGGGGATCAGCGCTGCTGTTTCTGGCGTGCGGTGTAGGCGTCCTGGAGGCGGGCGAACCGATCGTGGATCGGCACCCCCTCCGCGCACGGCGTCTCGCCCTGGCAGGCCGGGCAGTCGGCGGTGTGCTTGGCGGAGTCCTCGAACGCCTTCATGTAGCGGACGAACAGGTCGTCGGTCTGGCGCGCGGTCATCGGCGGTTGGCCTCCGACCGCTTGTTCTGCTCCCGGTTCTTCTGCGAGAGCGCCTCGCGTTCGGCGTCGGTCATGCCGCCACCGCCCAACCGGCCAGCACCGGGGCGAAGTTGGGCACCAGGACCAGGGCGACGTCGACGCGGGCGGCTTCCTCGGGCTCGTAGCCCTTGGAGTCGTCCTCGCGCTCGATGTCGTCGATGATCCCGGCCCGCGGCTGCGCCGTGGTGCGTGTCATGCTTTTCTGCATCAGGTCCTCCGAGTCAGGTCCTGGACAGTCCCCGGGCCGCAATCCCAAGGGCTGTCGCGATCACTCCCCAATTGGGGAGCTGACTGCTTGTACGAGCAGCCAAGGCCCCGGCCTCCCCTCTGCGGGGTGGCCGGGGCCTTGGTCGTTCGTCCGGAGCAGGTCAGCTCGCGCGGCGCTCGGGGTGCAGCGTCTTGAGCGGCACCGGCGGTGCGCCCAGCGGCGCGTCACCGTCAGGCAGCTGCGCGCGCCGGGTGTCGGCGTCGCGGACTGCGGACTCGGTCGACGCCCACTTCATCTCGCGCAGCAGCCACAGGGGCCGGCCGTCGCCGGAGTCGTCGTCCGTCGTCGTCTGCTTCTGCGCGGCGACCTGGCTGACGGCCGGGGCGGGCGCGACCTTCGGCTTGCGCTGCACGGTGGTCGGGCGGCGGTGGCCGGTCTCCGCGTGGCCGTCCTCCAGGCGCTCCTGCCACTTCTTGACCGTGACGTTGACGGTGACCAGGCGGTTGCTGCCCAGGCGGCAGCGGACGGCCGCGTCCTTGCCCGCACAGCCGGTGTCGTGCGGCACGACCTTGGGCTGCTTGGTCTGGAGGCCGGTGATCGGCACCCACGTCTCGCAGTCGGGGCAGACCAGCGACGCGCAGGCGGGGCGCAGGTCGTACTGGTGGGGCTTGAGAGTGGACAGGGCCAGCGCCGGGCGGGCGTTGACGGTGCGCGAGCGGGTCCGGCTCCGGCGGGGACGGGCGGTGTGCTCAAGGGTCGAAGCAGACATCTGAACTCCTCACAGACGGAGTGGCAGGGAGCGCGTCGCGATGCTCTCTCTGCCCTCCAGGCCGCGCGGCACAAAGCCGGCGTCCCGCAGGCCAGACAGCGCACAGCGCTGCGACGTGCACACAGTCGTCGCGGCCGTCAGGCTCCGGAGGAGTTCGATGGTGCTCTCGCGCCCTCAGCGAGCTGAGGACTACTCCGGCCGCCCCGTAGGGCGGACGACTACTGCGGTCTTGCGGTGGTGCCGAGGGGCGTAACCCCTGCTCAACGGAGCGTTAGAGCTATCGCTATCGCCTAGTAGAGACCATGTCGGGCTATCGAGTCAATAGCGATAGCTCTATTCATGTCGATCGGTTGTGCTCGCACATCGCCGCCTGATAGAGCTAGCCCTAGAATCAGATCCGCAGCACTCTGAAAGGTGGCTCCGATGCCCGTCTCGTATCGCGACATCGCCGCTGACCTGCGACAGCAGATCGGCGAGGGGCGATACATGCCGGGCGACAAGCTGCCGATGCTCACCGAGCTCCAAGCCCAGTACGGCGCTGGCTATCAGACCGTGCGAAGCGCCATCTCGCTCCTGGAGCAAGAAGGCCTGGTCGTCGCGGTGCGCCGCAGAGGGACCATCGTGCGAGAGCGCCCTGAGAAGCGGCGCATCACCCGGTCCCGCCAGGTCTTCCGCGATGAGATCGGCTACTACTTCGACCCGACAGCCCAACCGTGGGTGGCCTTGGAGCCTCCCACCCTGCGTTGGGGCGTCGTGCCGGTCGATCTCGCTGGCCTCATGGGCCTCCCCACCGGATCCGAAGTCCTCGTTCGCGACCGCGTGATGGGCGACCCCGAGAGCAGGAAGCCGAAGCAGTTGGCCACTAGTTACCTGCCGGCCGAACTCGCTCGAGGAACTCGACTCGCAGAGGCCGACACGGGGCCCGGAGGCATCTATGACCGCCTGGAGGAGATGGGCCACCGCCCCCTCCACTGGAGCGAAGGTGTCTCCGCCCGCATGCCCTCGCCCGAAGAGGCGGAGGCATTGAACCTCCCAGCCGACGTTGGCGTTCCGCTCCTGCGCGTCGTGCGAGTCACGACCAGCTCCAACGGCGAGGTTGTCGAGCTGAACGACACCAGGATGAGCGCCGAGGAATTCGAGATCGGCTACTCCATCCGACGCCATGCGAGTGCTCGACTCGCTGATGACGACGGAGATGGTGACGACGACCACTGACAGCACCTCATGTGCCATGTCGTCCCTCCCGTCGGCTGATCTCGTGAGGGCCATCACACTCGGGCCAGGCGGGGCGAACCATCACAGGGGCTTGTCCAAGCTCGTACGCACCGTCATTCACGCGTTTTCAACATCCGCGTATACATGCGATTTGCAGCCCGAGCCCTAGGCTCGCGGCCATGACGATGACGGAGGGGCAGAGGGTGGGGAAGCAGCGCGCTGGGTGGAGGCCGGACCGGCTGCGGGAGCAGCGCGAGGCCCACGGCCTGACCCTGGAGAAGGCTGGCGAGCGACTCCGAGAAGTCGCTGAGCGAGCCAAGCTCAAGGGCATTCCCGCTGCGAATCCGCAGACCTTGTGGCAGCACGAGCAGGGGGAGGTCTACCCCGGTCCGCACTACCGGCGCGCCTACTGTCTGCTGTACCGCGCGACCGAACCGGACCTTGGCTTCCGCACCGCGCTGCCGGGGGAGGAGACGTCTTTCAAGCTCACGCCGATGGACGACCGCCTCAACGGCTCGCACGTCCTGGCGGTTGAGCGAGCCATTCACCGCATCGCGCCGGGCTCCGACGAAGCCAACCACTTCGACTTGCAGCAGCGGATCATCGACGCGTGGAAGCGTCGGCACACGGGCGGTGACCCTCACCGGCCCGTGCTCATCCTGGTCGGCGGCTTCGCGGGCAGCGGTAAGACCGAGCTCGCCCGCTTCTTCGTTCAGCTGACCGGCTGGCCGCTGCTCGACAAGGACCCGCTCACCCGCCCGCTCGTGGAGCGCCTCCTGGTAGCGCTGGGCGGCGACGCGAACGACCGGCACACCGAGCTCTACCGCGAGAAGGTCCGGCCCGTGGAGTACGACTGCCTGATGCAGTCGGCCATGGCCAACGTCAAGTGCGGCATCTCCACGGTGTTGACCGCGCCGTTCATATCCGAGATGACTGATCCGGACTGGATGCAGCGCCTGGCCAACCGTGCGGGCTCGATGGGGGTCGACGTCTTCCCGGTGTGGGTTCGCAGCGACGAAGAGTCGATGCGCGAGTACATCGGATTCCGCTCAGCGGCCCGGGACGCGTGGAAGCTGCAGCGGTGGGACGAGTACATGGCCACGATCGACCTCGAGCTGCGCCCGGCGGTGCCGCACCTGGTCGTCGACAACCGGCTGGGGACCGCGGTGACGCTCGCGGACCAGGCCCGGCAGGCGATGGGGGCGATGTACGCGTGACGGAGAAGCAAGGCGTGATCCTCTACGGCCCACCGGCCTCGGGCAAGGACACCGTCACCGCCGCGCTCAGCGAACTCGACTCCAGGTACGCGCAGTTCGCGCGGCTCAAGGTCGGGACGGGCAAGTCGGACGGCTACCGAATGGGCACGGCGGAGCAGCTGCGCGAGTTGGAGGCCGCGGGCGACGTCGTCTACGCGAACGCCCGGTACGGCAACACGTACGCGATCGACCGGCCCGGCGTCGACGCCGCGTTCGCGGCCGGGGTGCCCGTGGTGCACCTCGGGCAGGTTGACGGCATCCGAGCGCTGATTGACGGCTACCCGGCCGACTGGTCGGTGGTGCTGCTGTGGTGCCCGCGCGAGGTGACCGAACAGCGGTCGGCGGGGCGCGGCGACAGCGACACCACCGCGCGCCTGGCGGCGTGGGACGCGACCTGCGAGGACCTGGACGCGCACCCGGGCATGGTCTGGAACCTGACAGTGGACACCACGGCGTCGGCTCCGCAGGACGCGGCGCAGCTCATCGACCAGCTGCTAGCGCAGCGGGCGGGAGCGGCGACGGCATGAGCGCGGGCTACGGCTGGGCGAGTCGATCCAAGGCGTCGGTGAGCGTGAGCTCGCTGTCCTTGGCGTCGTTCCACCGTGCCAGCGTGGACGCGGCCGCGCGCAGCATCTCCGGTGGAAGGCCGACCGCCGCGAGTGCGTCGGCGGCTTCCTCCAGCTCCGGGCCCCAGCGCCAAGCGCGGGCCGCGGTCTTGGCAACGTACTGCGGCTCGGACAGGTACGAGTCGGTGCGTCTTGAGGCGATCTCGATGAGCTCCTGGTCGACGCCGTGCTCGCGAGCCATGCCGACCGCGAGCGCCACCAGCACTCGGCTGGCCTTCTGGAACGAGGCGTACGACAGCTTCAGCGCGGATGCCTTCCCGACTTCCGTGCCCAGCACCGCCGTTCGGACGGTGGTGCCCTCGAAGAGCGCCTCGATGCGCTCGGTCGCGGCGGCCGGGCCGGAGAGGTACAAGGTGGGCGTTTTGCCGCCGACCGGTGGGGAGCCGACGACGCCGCCGTCCACGACGATCGTGTCGGGTTCGAGTAGCGCGGCGATCCGCTGCACGCGCGCGGGGCTGATGGCGTTCGCCTCCACGTACACCCCGGCGAAGCGGTGCCCGGCGACGTCGCAGGCGAGGTCCTCGGCAGCGGCCGGCGGGCAGAGGCTGATGACGATGTCGCTGCGGTCCAGCAGCTCGGTCAGTGTCGCCACGGGCGTCAGCCCGAACCGGGCGGCGCGCTCCACGGATGCGGTGCTGCGCCCGGTCTCGCACCACAGGACCGCGGCCGCGTTGGTCGCGGCGCAGGCGGCGACAGCGGCGCCCATGCTGCCGGGGTGGAGGATGCCGACGGTCGGCTGGTCCACGGTGCTACTCCGTCTCGTTGAGCAGGATGGTGATGGCGTCGGTGACGTCGTCGACGACGTGGTGCGCGGCGGGGAGTCCGTCGGGCCAGGGGCGGCCACGCAGCCAGATGGTGCGCAGGCCAGCCTGGTGGCCGCCGCCGATGTCGCCAGTCGGGTTGTCGCCGACCATCCAGCCGCCGTCCGCGAGGCTGATGCCGCATCGGGTAGCCCCGAGTTCGAAGAGGCGCCGGTCCGGCTTGCGGATCCCCAGGTCGCCCGAGGCGGCGACGCCGTCGATCAGGTCGGCGAGACCGGTCCCGGCGAGCTTGGCGCGCTGGATGTCGCCGGCCCCGTTAGTGATGACGCCGATTGTCCATGCAGCCGCGCGCAGGCGGGCCAGCCCCTCGAGGACCTCGGGGCGACAGGTGACGGCGGCCGCCATGAGGTCGACGTAGTCCTGCCACAGGTCCGCAGCCGGCGTTTCCAGCCGGAATGCTTCCCGCAGCCGGGCGAAGTCGCCGGTGGTCGCGCGGTCGGCCAGTTCGGTGCGCAGCCACTGATCGGCGGTCGGGGGGAGACCGCGGGAACGGCACAGGTCGGTCACGGCGTCGCTGAGCGCCGACTGCCGGTCGGCCAGCGTGCCGTCCAGATCGAAGAACACGAGGCGGGCCACGGGCACGGACCCTATCGGGCGTCGTGCGGCATGCGGATCGCGGTGACGGCCACTCCCCGGAAGGGATCACGTCGTGTATCTTTCAGGGAACCATCGATCTTGAAAGGCTGCGCCGTGACCGACCCGGACCGCTTGAAGCGGGTCGACGCCCTTGTGGACGACCTCCTGCCGCCGCCTGCTGTGCGCGCGCAGCTGCGCCTCGCGGCCGGCCTCACGCAGCAGGAGGTCGCGGAGGCGGTGGGCGTGAAGCGTCTTGCTGTGGCTCGCTGGGAGCTGGGGCAGACCCACCCCCGACGTCCGCATCGCGCTGTCTACTTGCACCTACTCAACCGGCTTGCGGAGCGGTACCCCGAGGCCGCGAAGCAGGATGAGGGCATGCCGACGCCAGCCTCGGAATCAAGGGGGTCGGGGTGACGTAGCCGCCACCGGCCGCGCGCGCCACAAAAGCGGACTGACAATCCACTCGGCCTCGCGCGGCCCTTCGTTCCGACCGGGTTTGACACCCCGGATCGGCTGCTCGGTTCCGGCTTGACACCCGGTTCCGAGCCTCGGCTCATCGAGCCACTGCATTTCCCACTGCACCACCCCGCCTTTGACAAGCGGGTCGGCCCCTTTGACAAGGGCCACCAGCAACACCCCGGCCGCTGACAACGGCCGGCGCTTCACCCTCACCTGCGGGGCCCTGACAGGGGCTCTGCAGAAGGACCCAGACGAGAGGAGAAATCTCCCCCCACCACAGGCCGTGGTGGTGACGCTCACCCGCTCCTCACGGAGGGGGCTTGGTGTCTCCCGGTCCGCTCCTTGCGGAGAGGACCGGTGTTCCCAGTTCGCTCGTCGGCTGTCCCGCGTTGCGGGGTGGTCCGGCTCGCTTATGAGAGTTGGTGCCCCCGCCATAGTGCACGACCTCGTGTCCCCTTGTCAGCTCGACCGTGCCCGATTCACACCGGTTCGAGCCCCCCACCCTTCCCGCGTGACGGGATTCGCACAGTCTGTTTGCCCTGTTCACGGCATTAGTCGCGAAGATTCTTCGGGGTGGAGTGTCACACCGACCCCGGTCCGCGACACCTATACCGAGAGGGGGACCCATGTCCTCCTGGCGGCGCGGGCCGCCACGGTGTTCCGGAGCTCCGTCCCGTGGGGCGGGACGCGATCGGAAGTTGTTGCCCGCCGGGCGGGAGGGACCGGGGGTCTCGCCGCTTCTCGGACTCTGTCCACAGGCGGTCTGCGCAAGGCTGCCAAGATGATCTCTTTCTCGTGCGTCCGGGTAGTCCGGTGAGTGCCGTGGCGGCGTCGGCCGCCGTGTTCCCGCGACCGCGTACGGAGTTCGCTGGCAGGGCCTCGCGCCGTCGGCTGCGGTCGATTCCGGTGCAGGCCGGTCCGGTCGTTCCGCTGGAGCTGGGCAATCCGCTCCAGCTGTCGAAGTCGATGCGGGCCCGGCTGCTCGCCGCGGTGCGCGCGTTGGTGTCGTCTCCGGCGCTGGCCGGTGCGTCGGACGGCGCGCGGTTGGCCTCGGTCGTGCTGACGGCGAAGTCGAAGGTCCGCGAGGACTACCAGGCGTCGATCTGGGCGGCGGAGCTCGGGCGGTGGCTGGGGGTCTCCCAGTCGACGGTCGCGCACACCGTGCTGCCCGAGCTGCGCGCTGCCGGGTTGCTCGGCTCGAACGTCGCGACGAACGCCTTCGGGCACGCGACGGGCCTGGAGTGCTGGGTGATCCCGATGTACCGGGCCCAGAAGGCCGGCGACCGGCGGCACGCGCTGGCGCTGTCCCGCTCGGAGCTGGCGGTGCTGCTGAGCCTGATCGAGGTGCTATTCGGTCCGGGGTGGGTGCCGAAGGACAAGGCGCCGGTCCCGGCCGGGCTGCTCGCCGGGCGTACGGGCCGGGGGGCTGCGACGGATCGGCTCGGGCTGCTGTTGATGGTGCTGACGACGGGTTCGGCGGGCTGGCTGCAGCTGTGCCCGGGGTCGGTGGACACCGGTCGTGGGCGTCCGGCGGCGACGGTCGCGCGGCTGCTGGGCTGCACGGCGGCGGCCGGGGCGAAGGTGCTCAAGCGCCTCCAGGAGCACGGGGTGGCCGACGTGGTGCGCAAGGAGACCGGCTCGGGTCTGCACGCGCAGTCGCGGGTGCGCCTGGTGCCGGTCGCCGAGGCTCACGGTGTGGCTGTGCGGGAGGCCCGCCAGGTCGCCAAGGCTCTGATTTCAGACCTCGCCGGTACTGCATCCGGAGATCTTGGGTCCGGCGAGACGGGCGAGACCCTTGTGACGACTGGGATCGAGGGTGCCGGGCAAGACGGGATCGGCGAATCAGCAGACCTCGCCGCAACTGCACAGCACCACGCTCTCCACGCTTCTGGGGTTACTCCCGGTGGGTCTCTCGCGCTCTCTGGCGGCTTTTCCGGCGAAGGCCGTGGGGCGATCGGTGGTCTGCCGGACCGCGCGTGCGTGCGCGAGGACGGCGGCCCGCTGCGCGGGGAACAGCAGGAGAAGTCCCCGGTCGTCGAAGGCATGAAGGGCGGCCTCGGGCCGGCGGTTGGCGCTCCGATGCGGGTCCTGGACGGTGAAGGTCGGGGCAGGCAGCAGCGGGGGAGGGTGCCTCTGCCTCCGGAAGATCTGCGGGTCGTCCTGGCTCCGGTCGACCTGGTGTGGGCGCGCCTGGAGCGTCCGGCCGCCCGGAAGCTGGTGGAGGCCGCCGCCCGTAGCGAGCTGGCCCGGGTGGTCGGCTTCGCCGGGCGTACGGATGCGCCGCAGGTCCTCGCCGACCGGGTCGCCCGGCGCCTGGACGACCAGATGCGGCTGGCCGGGCCGATCAAGGACCCGGTGGGCTGGCTGATCGGCCGGGGCCTGCCGCAGCGCCAGCAGTGCGGCGACACCCTGTGCGACGACGGCATGCTGCTCGACTCCGGCCGGGACTGCCCGCGCTGCGAGGACCGGCAGGTCGACCGCCGTGCCCAGCGCCACGCGGTCGCGGCCGCCGTCGACGCCGCGATGCCCGGAGCCTCCGAGGCAGAGCGTCGTACGGCCGCCGAACGGCAGCTGCACGAGAGCGTGACGGCCAGGGCGTGGGCGAAGGCCCGCGAGTGGGAGCAGTACCGCGCCCGGAAGGCCGCCGCAGCTCAGCTCCGTGCCAAAGCCGCGCAGCCGGCCCCCGGCGTCCCGGCCGCGTCGGTGACCCCGATCGTGCTGCCCGCGCCGCGTCCGGCCGCCGTTGTCCCCGCCCCGGAGCCGGAGCCCGCCGACGTCGACGACGATCAGGAGCTGGTCCTCGAGGACCTGACCCGCGAGCAGGTACGCGACTGGCGGGTGCGGGCGATGAAGGACCACCAGGTCGTCTTCGACCACATCGACCAGTACGGCGAGACGTCCGCGAGGCGCCTGTTCAGCAACCAGCTGGTTGACCAGGCACAGCGCCTGTCCGGCACCCGCCACCTGGTCCTCGGGCACACCACCTGGGGGCAGGCATGAGCGGCGGCGAGGTGTCCGGCGTCGACCTGGCCCGGGTCGCGCTGCGGGCCGCGATGGAGCAGGCCCGGAAGAACGGCGGCGGCCAGAAGACGAAGCAGAAGTCGCCGCGCGGGGTCCGTACGGTGCGCCGGGACGGTCGCGAGCCGATTGGACTGGGCGCAGCGATCGGCGCGCTGGTCACCGAGCGGGCATGGGAGCTGCCGGCCGCCGGCGCCACGCTGCGACAGCGGTGGGAGGCCATCGCCCCCGAACTCGCGGGGCACGTCGCGGCCGTGGGGTACGACGCCGACTCCGGCCAGCTCACCGTGTGCCCCGACTCGTCGGCCTGGGCGACGAAGACGCGCCTAGAGCAGATCCGCACCGTCGACGCCGCCAACAAGGCAGCGGGCCGGACGGTCGTGCGCGCCTTGCGGATCCTGGCACCAGGCTCCGTCCCCGCGTCTGAGCCGGACGACACCGCGCCGACCGGCCTGGACGCGCCGACGGGCCCGGCGAAGACCAGAGAGGCCGCGTGCAACGGCTACCACCGCGCCCTGGCCGCGCACCGTGAGGCCGCGCCGCCGTCCCGGGTGGATCCCGGAATCGCGGAGGCGGTGGAGCGGCAGAACCGTGCGATGCGCGAGCTCAGCCGGCGGGCGTTCCCCGACCCCGAGACGGTGCCGGACGGTGTGCCCGCCCCGATCGAGGTGACCCGCGCGCAGCGCCGCCGCCAGGCCGCGGCCGCCGCGCTGCGCCGGGCCCGACAAGAGCGCGCCGCCCGGGCGTCCGATATGGGGGCAACGATGCGGAGAACAGGATCCCCGGCCAGCTGGCTGATGCGACTGACCGGGGATCTGATGATCAACTACTGAACGGAACTGGTGACCAGTCCGTACACGAGGGCGGCAACGGCGATACCGACCAGGAGGGCAGCGCCCAAGCGCTCGTTCTTAAAAGCGATCCAGACAGCTCCTCCACTGAGGGAAAGCCCCACCAAGATGGTCACCACGACCACTGCGGTGGTCTCGTCGAAATGGTTACCCACGTACGGGTCCTTTCGGCTGGGGGGTCTGCTCGTTGCGACGGCCAAATCCTGGCGAGCAGACCCCCGACTCAGCTCCCGCATCGCGAGAGCCCTTGCCTTACTGACTACGAATCGCCCCAGGGTTCTGCTCACACTGCTGCGGACGGCGCACACCCGGCCTCCCCGTAGTCCGGCTTCCGGGGTGCGGCTGGCCGGTTGTGGCCCCACCGTGGGAGGCATGGGAATCGTCGTCGTCGAGGAGTCCAGCAGGCGGATGTCCGAGGACTTCGGTCCGGGGGACGCGGTCGCGTACACCGGGAAGGTGCACGCCGCGCCCGCTGATCCTGTGGTGCCCGGCGATCCGGGCGACACCACGTTCTGCGGCAAGTCGACCGAGGACATGGACAAGCGCTCGTACACCCCGAGCGGGCCCGGTGCCCCGTGGTTCCCCCGGAACAAGCGCAAATGGGTGTGCGACGACTGCGACGAGGCGCTGCGCTCCGGCTGAGCGCCTCCTAGCACGGCACCAGGCGCGATGATGGTCCGATGCACCGAGACGAGGAGCGACCCGTGGTTCGCCCGACTCCAGTTCCAGACCGACGGCCCCGTCGTCGAGGGCGAGTGTGCCGTCCCGGACACGCGCAGGACCGGCACAGGGAATGGATCGGGCTCTACGGCACCGGCCCGGCCGTGGTGATCCAGCTTATCGAGGAGACCGACGGCCGCGAGCGGGTGCACAGGAAAGGGACCGCCCAAGGCGAGACCGAGGGCCCGACGAGCTGACCGTCCGGGCGGACCCGCGAGGTGATGTGCGGGAAACATGTCCCCCATGCCCAACACCCTGTTGACCTTGCTGGTGGCCGCCGTCACCGCCATGGTGACCACCCTCGCGGTCGGTCTGTTCGTCACCCCGCGCATGGAGGCCCGCAAGAAACGGCTGGGCAAGGTCCACACCGCCCGCGACACCTTCGGCGCGAGCATGCTGCGCGTCATCTCCGCCTGCTCCCTGCTGCAGAAGATCGAGCTACCGTCGGCCGACGATCCCAACTGGACGCCCGTCATGCGTGAACGGGTGATGAACGAGCGCAACCGCTGGTGGCAGCAGCTCGACGAGACCACCGTGTGGCTCCTCGACGTACGCCGGCAGCTACCCAAACTCCCGCATCATCCGACTCGCCATCGACTACGCGAGCCAGGCGCGTGCGGTCGTGCTGTCCGAACGGGAGGAGATCACCAAGGTGGAACTGCTGCTCGCGCTGACTGTGCCGGTTCAGCGGCACTTCTTCGGGTGGCCCTGGGCACGTGCCCGGCACGCCGTCGCCGATCACCACGCCTTCGCCGAGACCGTCGCCCGCATCAGCGGCGAGCCCAGCACTCCGTAAGCCCTGCACTGTCTGCGGACACGAGGCGGAGCAGCGAGAGAATGCACCGACGATCGGACCGAGTGAGTCGGAGGCCTGATGGGCGCACCACCGAAGATGTCAGCACGCGACGCGTTCAACCTGAACATGCAGGACGCCGAGATGCTGGTCGAACTCGCCAAGTTGCTGAGCAACCAGCGAGTTCGAAGGATGCGCGTCGAGCTCAGGCAGCGTCTGGGAAGCGCGTTGTCCCTTCCACAGAAGTACTGGGACGACCTTGAGTGCCTGGAGAACGAGCGCGTGTTCGTCACCTTCAAGCCGGGACATGCCGAGTGGCGTGAGCGTCTAGACGAGCCCAATCTCAGGCCACTCCTTCGGCAGGCACTTGTCGCGGCCTGCGCCGCAATCGAGACCTTCTGCGCCGACCGCGTCATGGAGCTCTACCCCGCCGCCATAAAGCAGGACCAGCCACCCAGCCGCCTGCTGGAACTCTCACTCACCGTCGACGACTACCTGGCGATCGAGAAGAAGTACACGAAGAAGGCATGGGGACTTCGCCAGGTCGTCGAACTCGAAGTCCGTCAACGGGCGAGCCCCGCACCTGCGCAGATCGGCCAGCTCTTCTCTCTCGTCGATAAGAAGAAGCTCTTCACTCAGGTTGACAAGATCCGCAAGGTCGCGAAGGAGACCTCGACGCAAGAGCTGGACCGAATCGTCGAGCGGCGCAACCTCATTGCACACACGGGCGATCGAAGCGGCAGGGGCCGCGCCGCGATCAGCGTTGCCGAGGTTGAAGCAGACCTTGCCATCATCGTGGAGATCATCGACGCGCTCGATCAACTGACCCAGGACTGAACGGAGCTAGGGCGTCTGTGTGGTCAGATCGCGCTGCTCGCCTCGTGAGGTGGCCGAGGGTATTGAGGACCTTACGAGCGCAGGGCCGCTTCAGCCTGTGGTTGGTAGGGGTCAGTGCTTGATCCGGTGGGGGGTGGCGGCAGGGGGTCACAGGTCGGGCGGGGACGCCCCGGAGGGCCTGGCGGCCCTCCGGGGTGGTCTGGCGGGCGCCTTCGGCGCGTTCACCGCCAGACCACCCAGCGCGAGCGCGGGACGTCGCCGCGGCGATGGACCGCGCCCGCGCCCTGGCACGGGGCGAAGCATCCACCAGCTGAACCGGCGGGAGCAGACACACGGCCCCGGCAACGAGGCTGTCAGCGATCATCCCGCGCGCGAAGGTCATCGGCCCATACGGAGTCGACTTCCCTACGCTGCTGCACGAGTACGAACGCCGGAGAAGGTCGGAGTGGCGCCGTGACGGTCGTCACATTTTTGGGGTCTGGCATGGAGACTTGAAGGCATTTTCAGACCCCCGTTGAAGCGACCATCCAGTCACCCATTGTCGCAGCACAGCAACCCCTCCGAGCGCGGCCCAAACGACGACCGGCGCTGGTTATTTGCGCCTTCCTGCATGTGACTTGTGAGGGGCAGTCGTGCGCACCGGGCGTGTGACCTGCGGTTTGATAGTGCACAGACGCGGGAGAGGCCGCCCCCTGGTCCGGGGCGACCTCTCGTACTCCGCGTCTCGTCCGAGCAATCAGCCGACAACTACGGAGATTCCATCGTGTCAGATCGCCCCACCCCCGAGGAGCCGGACCTGTTCCGGATCCGTAAGCCGTCACCCGGCCTGGCCGGTGTCTCCGGCCTGGCTCTGGTACAGGCCGCAGACCTCGCGGGGCTCGTCCCCGAGGGCCTTACGGCAGGGTTGATGCTCGCCGGGGCAGCCGCCCTGGCCCTGCTCAAGGGATGCGTCCACCGCGGATGATGACCTGAACACTCTGCGGGGGTCCGCACCGGGCCCCCGCACCTCACCCGAGTTGAGGAAGGCGCAGTACGGGCCGGAGTCAGTTCACGCGGTTGCCGAGGAGGGCGAGGCCGGCCGCTGCCGCGCGGTGCTGGTAGGCCCGCAGCCCCCGGGGCGCCACGAGCCCGGGTGCGGCGACCACTGCCGAGCACCCCTCGCCACACCCGGAAAGCTGGCCGGTCCACGGCGGCCACGACCACACCACCGGGTGCGGGCCGTCTCCGGGCGCCACGGCCCGCGCCTCCACCGGACCCGACACAGTATCGCTCGCGCGTTCCATATCAGTCTGTCTCTGCGTGCCGCAGGCGGGAGACCGTCACGACCTGATGCCGGGTGCTGCCCGCCATCACCTCCGCCTGCGCGTGACCCGCCGCGACGTACCGGGTGCCGTCGCGGGTCGCTTCGAGATGCCGGGGCTCGTCGTCGACCAGGAGCGCGGCCGCATCCGCCGCCAGCGGCGCAGTGAGCCGCTGAGACAAGGCGCGGCGGCCGCCCGGCAGCTCGACCACGAGTGCGCGCGGACGTGAGCGGGGGCCGGTGTAGCCGACCACCGGCGCATCAAGCGGTTCCGAATGCCTCACCTTGATCCAGATCCGGGACGGCCGGTAGAGACTCGACCCCGGCTTGCAGACCAGACCCTCGATGTTCAGCAGCCGCAGGCTCTCGTACCAGTCACGAGCCGTCTCCACGTTATCCGTCGCGGGCACCGCCTGAATCGGAGGCCCGAGATCGCCGAGCACGTCCAGGAGCCAGCCCCTACGGACGACGTACGGCCGTCCCCGAAGGTCACCGTGGACAGGGTGGCCGATGCAGTCCCACACCGGATACGAGGCGGGCAGCTCCACGGCGAGCGCGCGGGCCCGCGCCGGCGTCGACGCTGCCCGCGACTGCACCGCGCTCCAGTCCAGCGCACCGCCCCGCCAGATCACCAACTCGCCGTCCAAGACCGTGCCCGGCCGCAACGCCATCCCGGCCAGCGCGACATCAGGCCACATCGCGGTGATGTTACGCCCCGAACGCGAGAACAGCCGGGCCCCGTCGGCGTCCCGGACCAGTACGGCCCGGTGCCCGTCGAAATTTGGGCTCGTACCACCAGCCCGGCCCGACGGGGAGTACGGGAGCCGACGTGGCCAGAGCGACCCGAACAGGCAGTTCCATGAACTCACGGTAAGCCGGGCAGAGCACGAACCGCCCGCCGAGCGGAAAAGGCCGCCACCTGCGGCAGGTCCGAGCACACACGTGAAGGTACGGGCCTTTGCCCGCAAATGGGCTTTATGTCGGTCTCGACCCAGTTTTCCCCGCGCCCCCTCCATGGCCCGTGCGCCCCCTCCATGGCGCCTGCCGCCCCATGGCTGGGCATCATCCTGGCGGTCTGGCCAGGCACTTTGCTGCCGGATGCCCTCGGAAAGACTTCGAACCCGTTGAGAATCCGTCCGGCGAAGCGGTATTGCCCTGCACGTCACGCACTCGTTTGACCAGCGGCAATCCGACTCCAGCACAGAGGAACCGGCCATGCGCCCCCTAGTGCGTATGTGAGCCACCCGATGCGCGCGCATTGCTCCCTATGCTTCGAAGCAGGCAACGAGAAGTCCTCTGAGCGCCGCGACCGGCCGAGCCGCTCGCCTCCCGCGGGATCCGGAACCCGCGGGGCGAGGAGCCGAGCATCGCGTGTTTCCGCATATGAGGTGGCCTGCCCGTTCGTCTCTTGGCGGGGTCCGACGGGCAGGCCGGCAGCCCTTAGGAGGGCCTAACAATGACGGTACAGGTCAGCGCAAGCGCCCTCGTGATCCTCGTGATCGCCGGGGCCGTGGGGATCATGGTCTACCGGTGGAGCCAGCGCAGGAACGAGGCCGGAGTGCCGCAGGAGAGGGGAGACCTGGGGCAGGCGATCGGCGCCGCGGCCGCCGTCGGGGCTCTGCTCGCCGCAGTGCTCGCGCTCCCCGGAAATCCGGCGGCGGCCGACCCGGCCGTACCCGACCCCACGACGCCCCGGTCCTCGGCCACGTCGCCTGGCCCGTGATCCCCGCCGCTCCGCCTCTCCTCCTTCGCGAAGGGCGGCGTGACGGCGAGCGGACCGCTCGACGACGGGATCCGCTCGCTGTCGGGTTGGTTCGCGTGCACACGCGAACCAACCGATCCGAACGCGTCGGCCTGCCGGCGGCGGCCCGGCCGACACTCCTGCGCTGGCTGTGTCATTTTCCGTGGACGTCGTTTCTCGTTGATTCCGGGAGCCGTTGCGAATCGAGCGGAAGCGGATTCCCCCTCAGCCAACGACGGACTGCCTCCGCCTCCGCCTTACGCCCGATCTTCTCAAGCAGATCCGCCTGTAGGCCCAGCAAGGCGTGAAGTCGCAGGAGTACGGACGGCGCTGTGGCGACGTGACTGCGGTAGAGCTCCACAGCTTCCCCCGTCGCGCGTAGCGCCCGGGAGAAGTCGCCCTCCGCTGCCAGAAGCATCGCGAAGACAGTGAGCGAGGTGGCGAGGTCGGGTTCGTGGGCGGCCGGGTTGCCCTGCGCCAGTCGACGCCGGATCTCCACCGCCGTCTCGGTCGCGGTCAGGGCCTCGCTCCACCGCCCCGCTTGTGTCAGCTGGTTGCCGAGGTTAGACAGCGAGCGCGCGAGGTCGGGTTCGTAGGCGGCCGGATCGCCCTGCACCAGCCGACGCCGGATCTCCACCGCCTCCTGCTCGGCGGTCAGGGCATCGCTCCACCGCCCCGCCTCCGCCAGCCGGTTGCCGAGGTTAGACAGCGAGCGCGCGAGGTCGGGTTCGTAGGCGGCCGGATCGTCCTGCACCAGCCGACGGCAGATCTCCACCGCCGTCTCGGTCGCGGTCAGGGCATCGCTCCACCGCCCCGCCCGCGCCAGCCGGTTGCCGAGGTTAGACAGCGAGCGCGCGAGGTCGGGTTCGTAGGCGGCCGGATCGTCCTGCACCAGCCGACGCCGGATCTCCACCGCCTCCTGCTCGGCGGTCAGGGCATCGCTCCACCGCCCCGCCTCCGCCAGCCAGATACCGAGGTTGGACAGCGAGGCGGCGAGGTCGGGTTCGTAGCCGGCCGGATCGCCCTGCACCAGCCGACGGCAGATCTCCACCGCCGTCTCGGTCGCGGTCAAGGCTTCGCCCCACCGCCCCGCCTCCGCCAGCCAGATACCGAGCCTGGACAGCGAGCGCGCGAGGTCGGCTTCGTAGGCGGGGTTACCCGCGGCACGTTGCAGGTGGGCATGAGAGAGAACGGTGGTGAGGCGCAGGGCAAGGGGGGCGATGATGCGGGATGGGTAGGGGAGTGCGTCTGCTGCGGTCTGGACGCCTTGGTAGGTCAGGGGAGTGGTGTCCAGGGCTGTGTTCAGGGTGTGGAGGACTTGTTCGCTGGCTCTCGTGCGGCCGGTGTTGTAGTGAGCTATGACGGCGCGGGCCAGGACAGTGATGAGCTGGGCTTGTTGTCCGGGCGTTGCTGCGCCGAGCAGGGCGGGCAGCGGGATGTCGTCTTCGGTGAGGGTGTGGGAGGCGTGGTATTCGGCGATGCGGTCGGGTTGGAGGGAGCCCCAGTAGCGGTCGCCGTCGGCCGGGTACAGGGAGGCGAGCCAGGCGGCGGCGGGTGCCGTCTGGTGGGCGGGCAGGCCGGGCAGGGTCGTGATGACGCGCAGAGCCTCGTCTTTCGTGGCGGCGCCGCACAGGGCGGCCACTGCCACGGCGGCGCCGAGGGTGGGGGCGGGCAGGCCGAGTCTGTAGGCGGGTGAATTGGCGCTGGCTTCCCAGAAGCGGTCCTCGTGTTTGAGGAGGGTGCGTTCCGGTGGGGTGCCGGGGGTCGCGTCGACGGGGCGCGGTCCGTGCTGCAGGAGGCCGACCAGGGCGGTCATCTGCAGGGTGAGGACGTTGTCGTAGCGATGGTCGTGCAGGTCTGCAGGGGGGCGGAGTGTGCCGGCCAGGGATGTCCACTCGTGTGCGGGCAGGTTGGGGAGCAGCGGCAGCAGGAGAGAGAGGTCATGGGCGGCGTGGTGGAAGGCGTCGTGCCGGTCGTGGGCGGTGTGGCTGGTGGGGATGAGCGGGGCGAGGGGGATGACCGGGGCTTCTTCGAGAAGGTCTCGTACGTTGGCGGTGGCTTGGAGGGAGCCGGTGCGCCATTGTCCGTCGGAGCGTGCGAGCAGTAACACGCGCAGGCGGTGGCGGGAGCGGTGCAGGTGGGTGAGGAGGCGGCGGAGCAGGCGGGGGCGGGTCTCGGCGTAGTCGACGACCAGGAGCAGTGGGAGGGATGTGGTGAGGGTGGTGAAGTCGGGTGGGGCGGTGTCCGGGGTGGGGTCGTCGGTGAGGTCGGGGCTGAGGTGTCCGGTGACCCAGCCGCGCCAGCCGAGGGTGTCGGTGAGCCGGCGGGCGAGGCGGGTTTTGCCTTGTCCTCCGGGGCCGGTCAGCACGCGGACCTGGATGGCGGGCGGGCCGTTCTCGCACCATGCGTGCAGGTCGGCGAGTTCGCTTTCGCGTCCGTGGAAGGTGACGGCTTCGGCGTCGGCGCGCAGGAGGGCGGCGGGGGAGCGGAGGTTGCGGTCGACGGCGGCGGGGGTGAGCAGGGCGGCGGGTTCGACCGGTTCGAGGACGGGTTCCCAGCCGGTGTGTTCGGTGATGAGGGTGCGGAAGGCGTCGTCGTCGAGGAGGCGGGCGGCGGGGGTGGCGGTCAGGCGGGTGCCGTTGTCGGCTTGGCGGTCGCGGCGCATGACGCCGCACATCAGGTCTGAGCCGTAGCCGTCGTCGGTGAGGACGGCGGCGCCGGATATGCCTGACCAGCGGGTCCCGCTGCCGGGGCTTTCTGTTGCGGGGGTGGGGGTGGTGCTGGTGAGTTCGTAGCGGCCGGCCAGGGAGCCGGTACCTGGGGCGATAAGGCCGGCGAACTGTTCATCCAGCCGTCGGCCGTCTGTGGTGTCTTTCTGCAGGCGGGGGAAGCCGCTTGCGGTGACCGGGTGGGGGCGGGTTCCGATGATGAGGCCGTAGCGCTGGGGTGGCCGGGTGAGCAGGTCACTGAGGGACTGCGGTGCCTGCCAGTCGTGGCCGTCAGTGATCTCGATCAGGGCGCCATCCACGGTGGCGTCCTTGCGCTGCCAGCGCACCACCGCAGGGAACTCCTTCCTCCCGGTGTCTGGCAGACTCACCGTCACCGGATTGACGGCGGCCGGGTCCACGTGGTCCAGAACGTGGGCGGCGGTCAGCACCAGGCGCGGCCCCACCAGGTAGCCGGAGCCGAACCCCTTTTTCCGCTGCCCCCTATCCAGCCGGTCCACCCGGATCTGCACCCGCCGGTCGAACTCCACCAGCCCTCCCCCTCCCCCCGCTTCTTTGCTGCCGCCTCCGGCACGTGCCTGGAGGGTCTACTCCTCGTCACTGACGTCGATGTCGCCACCTCCGGGCCGGTGCGGGGTCAGCTTCACGGTCACGGTGTGGGTGGCCTTGCTGCCGCTTTCCTTCTTGCCGCCCAGGCTGATCACGCTCCAGCGCAGTCCGCCGTTGACGCCCTTGGTGCCGGTCAGTTCCAGGCCGAGGTCCAACGTGATCTCCCCCAGCGTGAACAACACTCCCCGGTCCCCCCGGCCCGCGGGGTCGGCGATCCGGTCCTGGGCCTCGGCGACCTGGTCACGCAGCAGCGTGATCGCGTCCGCCAGGTCCATCCACTCCTGATCCGAACCGCTTGTGTTACCCACCACAGTCCCCCTCCACAGCTCTCCCTCGTCTCCTGCCCGGCAGGAGACGCATCCGGCTACTTCTCCCGGCGTAAATTGGCAGAAACCACGTCACGGCAGTCGCGTTCCCGGGAGCCTGTCGCACTCCGGCCCGCCGACGCTCCGGCAGGGCGCCCTTGAGGCGTTGCCCTCCTACAGGTTCGTCCTCCGTCTCGCCGTCGGCATCAGGGGGCCATGCGCAGTTCGTTGAGGATCTGTTCCAGGCGCCTTCGGACGTGGGGATTCGCTGCCTGGCCGAGTTCGTGCTCGAGGGCGGTGAGGAGCTCGTTGGCGGTGGACGGGACCCGCTCGTCGAGCAGGCGGACGGTATGGACGGCGCCTTCGACGAAGCCCGTGGCGTGGACAGCCTTCATGATTCGGCTGCGTACCGTGTCGACGACTTCGCACTCCCGGCTGTACTGCGCGATGTAACGGGCGGCGAGGTACTGGCCGAAGGGGTCTCGCACCAGGGTCCAGCGGGGCTCGGTGTCGGAGGTTGTGGTCGGTGCCGGACGGACGGGGAAGTCCGACTCGGAGAACAGGGCCAGGAGTTCGTCGGTGAGCCAGAAGCCGTATCTGTCGGGGGCGGTGTGGCGCAGTGCCCGGCCCAGTGCGGTGGTGAAGTCGTGATCGGTCATGTCGGGTTTGCCGCCGGGCCGGATGACGAACTGGTAGGCCAGGCGGCACACGATCTGGCCGAGCTCCTCGGGTCCGATGGCGGAGCGGGAGATGCCCCGATACAGCTCACGGTCGCCGAAGAGCAGCGTGTAGGTGCTGTTGTAGAGGTCGATCAGCCGGTGCGGGAGATGGCCTTGGCGTTCGTAGACGGCGGCCATCTGGGTGAGGAGTAGCGGGTTGGTGACCAGGGAGGTCATCTCGGGGGAGGAGGTGACTTCGGTGAGTAGTCGTTCGGTGTCGGACAGGGGCATGTGGGTGGCGTGTGCCCACTGGGAGAGGTAGGTGCGGATGTCGTCCGGCGTGAACGCGTCGATCGTGTGCGGGGCGAATCCGCGTGCCAGCAGGCCGGAGACGGAGGTGCCGGGGCGGCTGAAGACGACGACGGTGGCTTGGGGGTAGGTCGTTGCGAATGTGGTCACGTCGGCTTGGGCGCGGTCGCGGTCGCGGACGGGCAGTTCGTCGAGGCCGTCGAAGATGATCAGGGTGCGGCGCTCGGTGAGGAGGAGTTCGAGCGTCTCGTAGGACATCTCCAGGTCGTGGCGCAGCCCGACCGAGTCGGCGATGAGGCGTTCCAGGGTGTGCGGCCGGCCGGTGTGCTGGCGCAGGGGGACGGTGAAGGCGACGTCCAGCCGAGCGTCGTCGTGTGTGGTGGCGATGTCGTAGCAGATGCGGTCTGCCAGGACTGTCTTGCCGGTTCCGGCGCCGCCGAGGACGAGGATCTGGCGGTGGTCGGCGGCGATGTCCTGCCAGGGTGCGCGCCAGGCGCCGGGCAGGGTTTCTTCGGTGGCGGTCAGGTGCTGGGGGATGTAGAGCTCGTCGGGGGCGGAGAGCCGCCGTTCACGGCCGCGAAATGTCATGGGGCTGGCGCCGGACCACTGGCTGCCCAGCAGGCGGCTGCGGTAGCTGTCGAGGAAGTCGCTGGTGTAGACGTCCAGGAAGCGGGCGACGTGTGTGCCGTCGGGGTCGTCGCCCGCCTTCTCGCAGTGCTGGCGGGCGAACAGTTTGAGCAGGTCGTGGTAGCGGAAGTGGGTACCGTCGCTCGTCTCGACGAGTTGGGCGTCGACCAAGAGTTCCAGCAGTTCCTCCGCCTGGGCCTCCGGCACTTGGAGGAACACGCCGGCGTGCCGGGCTTGAAAGCGGCTGAGCGGCAGTTGGGACAGGGCGCGGAAGGCGTGAGCCTCGGCCTCGTGCAGGCCGCGGTAGCTGATCTCGAAGCTGCCGCGGACGTCGCGGGAGCCGTCGGCGAGTTTCGCGAGCCTGGTGCGTTCGTCGGTGAGTACGCCGGCGAGCTTGCCGACGGTCCAGTGGGGCTTCCGTTTGAGGAGGGCTCCCGCGATGCGCAGGGCCAGGGGGAGGCGGCCGCACTGCTGGACGAGCGTGCGGGCGGCGTTCTCGTCGTCGGCGCCGGGCCAGCGGCGCTGGGATACCTCGGCGAGCAGGGTCAGGGATTCGGCCTCGCTCATCAGGTCCAGGTGGTGGAGCTGGACGCCGTCGATCTCTGACAGGGGGATGCGGGAGGTGACAAGGACCAGGCAGGCGGCTGTGGCGGGGATCAGGTCCACGACCTGGTCCGCCGACTGTGCGTTGTCGAGGAAGATCAGGCAGCGGCGCCCGTCGAGGAGGGAGCGGTAGCGCTGGGGGAGGTCCTGGGTGCCGAGCGGGACACTGAGGGTGGCGGGGTCGAGATCGGCGACGAACCGCTGCAGGATCTGTGTGGCGGTGGGCCGTTCGCCGTTCTGTTCGCCCAGGTCGGCGTAGAGCTGGACCTCGTCGAAGCGCCCAGTCAGCCGGTGCGCCATGTGCACGGCCAGGGCGGATTTGCCGACGCCCGGGGTGCCATACAGGTCGATGACGTGAGGCCCGGGCCTGTCGTTGCCGATCAGGGACGCGACCGCGGTGATGTGGTCCGCGCGCCCGCTGAAGTCCTTCGTGCCCTGGGGGAGCTGGCGCAGGGACCGGGTGGGGCCGGGTGCGGAGGTGAAATAGATCGGTGCGTAGTTGTCGCGGAGGACGTTGACCTGTCGGGCGTGGCCGGTGGCGAGCGCCATGGTGGCCGGCCGGGGCGGACGGCGTCTAGGAAAACGAAATGGGCCCACTGTTGTTTCCGCTGACATTGACCTGCTTGGCGTTGCCGCTCGCGTGGGCGATCAGCGTCTGCGTGGCAGGGTCACTCTGGGCTGCGGTCACCAGGGCTTCAAGGGTGGCGGCGAATTCCGCATCGCTCTCCAGCTCGCGACGCAGATGGCCGGCGACGGCGGCCTGCACGTCCTCGTCTCCCGGACTCGCCTCCAGCTCGTCCAAGGCAGCGCTCTGCGCGTCGGAACGGCGCAACCGCTGCCGGACGGCCTGCGCGACACTCTGGATCTTCAGCCAGGCGGCCTTCCCGGCCTCCAGCGCGGCGCCCTCCCCGAACTTCGTCGCAACCAGTGCCACCGCAACGACACTTAACGTCGCTGGATCCATGCTCGCTCGCCTCCCCCACGCGTCCCCACGACACGGTCCTGCCCCCACGCTAGCGGCGCGAAGCGTGCTCCGGCAGCGAAACAGTCACAGCCGCCTCCTGCCCAGCGCAGCCGTCGCGGCTCACGCATCGAGCTCACGCCACAAGACATTGGAATCAGCCAGCTTCTCGCACGCTGCTGTTGTGACCGGCACGAGGCCTACGCCCCTTCGGCGCATGGCCGGACGCGCCGGCGATTGTTCATCGAGCCGGCCTCGCCACTCGAACGAGTGACAGCTCCCATGTTGTGCAACTGCCGCAGGCGCCTGGCAGTCCTCCACGTACAGCACCGTTGATTCCACTGTGGAGGAGCATCCTCTTGCGTAAGCGTTCCATCCTGGCCGTAGCCGTCACCGCCGGCACTCTCGCCGCCCTGGTACCCGCCGTGTCGGCCCAGGCGGCCGAGTACAGCTCGGCACTCAAGGTCCGCGGCGTGCAGTACGACGCACCCGGTAGGGACTCCAACAACTGCTCCACCGGCAATACGGCCACCGAGTACCTGACGGTCAAGAACTACTCCTCCACCGCGACCGTCAACCTCAAGGGCTACGCCGTCAAGGACGCCACCGGCAACCACTTCACCTTCCCCGCCAACCACTACCTCGAGCCCGGCGACTACGTGAAGCTGCGCGGCGGCCACGGCAGCGACTCCGACAAGTACAACGTGGTCTACCGCGACAACTGCAACTTCCTGTGGAACAACGACCGCGACACCATCTACCTGTACAAGCCCTCCGGCAGCCGCGCAGACGTCCACTCCTACACCAAGAGCGGATCCGACCCCGACGGCGACGGATACATCCGCTACCACAACTGAGCCGGCTGAAGCCGGTCGCTGCAGTGCCCAACGGAGGGCTTGTGGCGGGAGCTGGACCCGGACGGTTCGGCGATGCCCACGGCCCTTTCCGCCGCCATGTCGAGGAGCGGACGGACAAGGCCCATGCCGCAGTCGGTCCGAAGCTGGTTCCGGTGCTCACCGACTGGCTCAACGGCACCATGCCGGACGGGCCCTACCCGCACCGCGAGCTGGCTGGCTGGCTGGCTGGCAAGGACCGCCCCGCGCGCTGACGAGGCACGCCCGGGTGGATGGGCTTGGGCTGAGCGGTCGTCTCTACCGGAGGTCCTGAGGCGCCCCACTGACTCTGCAGCCCGGCGGGGGCTTGTTCTGCAGGGAGCTCCATCAGCGGAAGCAGCGCGGCGACGGCTTGCGACGACCGCTTGCTGCTCGGCCGCAGCCAAGTCGACGATGGGGCTAGAGTTTTGAAGGTGACGTGTTGTCTGAGGTGAGGGGCGCTCGTGGCTGGGCTTGTCCGGAAGCAGCATGTGGATGCCTATGTGGGGTTTCACGCCTTCGGGCTGCAGGAAAGCGATGACGCCGACCTGCCCGTCCCGTTCCCGGACGACTTCGACTTCGATGCTTTTCTCAGTACTCATCCCGGGCGGCTGGACATCACCAGCGGCGGTCACACCCACACCGCCGCTGTCGCGGTCGAGGTGTGGGACGGTCCTCCGGCAGCGCCGGATCCGGCCGGCTGGGACGAGCAGGCCGAAGCCGACTTCGTCTCCACCAGTGGTGAGGTGGCCGTGTGGTCCATGCACACCGGCCGCTCTGATGCCCTGATCACGCTGGCTGATGTCGGCGGATCGTGGCGGGTGCGTGTCAGCTGTGCGGGCCGCGCCGCCGCTGCGGCTCTGTCGGAGGGCGAGGGCACCGGACATGGTGTCGAGCGCTACCTCGTGCAGTTCTGGCCGGCCCGATCGTGAACAGACGGCGGCAGCGGGCCCCGGTCCATGGCCGCTGCCGCCGCATTCTGAACTGGATCAGCTGACGATCTTTACGATGAAGCCGTCGAGGTCGTTCTTGCCGTCGAGGCCGTCGAGGATGCGGTTCTTGGCGTAGAAGCTCTTCAGAATGAGCCCGCCTGCCCGGTTGTCGTCCTTCGCGATCGGCTTCGCGGAGAAGTTGAACTTCTTCGCTTCCGCGTCGTAGTGGCTCTCCGCGGCCCCCTCATAGGTGCTCGCGAAGGGGTACTCGTCGCACTCCTTCGTCCCGCCGGCGGTGTAGTTGGCTCCCCAGTAGCGCTTGCACTGCTTGACCGCTTCTCCGCGGTTCTTGTCGTTGCGGGCCTCGCTCACCGTCCGGTGCAACGGATCCTTGGCCGTCTGACCGGGCACCTTCTTCGCCGACATGTACGGCTTGGTGTCCTCCGGGACCAGGAACGCCTGCCTGATGTGCTGGGCCTCGGCGCGCTCGGCGGCTCCCGCCTTGGCGCTCAGGGTGAGCGTCGGCACGTAGCTGAAAGTGGCCGCGCCCTTCTTGTCCGGCTTGCCGCCGCCGGTGGAGTTGGCCAGGTACGGCGCAGTCTCCCAGCGTGGTGCGAGCATGAACAGCTTGCCGCCCCGGTTCCCGCTCAGCGTCCACCCCGCGGGCGGGGTGTAGCTGATGGCCGGCTCGTACACCGCGAAGAGCAAGTCCGTCTTGCCCTTCAAACCCGTTCCCTTCTGGCCCTGCCCCGGCTTGGCGTTCACCGTCTCGCTGAACGTGCGCAGCGCCTTCAGCTGGGTGAACGTCTGCGTGCCCGGCTTGTTGCCGCCCCGGGTCTAACGTGCTCCGGCCGGCCAGCTCTGCGGAATGTTGCCCTTCGTCGTGATCGGCATCGTGGCCGCGCCGGTCGTGCCGGTCGTGACGAAGTCGGTGAAGTAATACTGGAAGTTGATCGTGCGGCTGTTCTTGGCGATCGTGCCGACCACCCGGACGTTGAACATGCTCTCGCCGACGGGCTGGTTGTTGCGCACCCAGGTCTGCAGGAACGACGCCCCGTTGCACACCGCGAAGCGGGACTTCACGTAGAACGCCTTGCTGCTGCCCAGTCCTTTCTTGCATTGCTCGAACGTCATCGTCCGCGCGGGTTCCGGGGCAGTGGTCGCCATCGGTCCTACCGACGGCCTTTCCAGCTTCTGCTCCGCAGGCGCCGGGGCTCCGGATGCCCTGCGGGACAGCGGCGCGTACGAGGCCGCCGGCCCCACCGTCTCCGCGGCCAAGCCCACCCCGGGCTCGGACTGACCCGCCAGCTGCCGCAGCCGCTCCATTCCCCGCCCGCTCTGCAGGTCCTCTAGCGAGGGCTTCGCGGCTCCGACCGGGAGCACATACGACTCCACCCGCAGATCATCCGAACCCTTGTCCGCCGCCTGCGCGGTGGTCAGGCAGCCGCCGAGCACCGTCATCGCGACGGCGCCCGTACACAGCAGTTCTCGTATTCTCATTTTGTGTCCCCGTGTTTGACGCAAGGTCAGAATAGGCGTGGACACCTTTGGTTGGCGTGTCCACGCCGAACTGATGCGATCAAAACACGAGGCACTGACATCGAGCCTCCCAATAACGACCCTGGGCGCGCCCGGATCCCCAGACCGGGGCCGGTGCTGTCCGGCGACGGTGGGCGTCACGCTGGTCAGGGTGTGGGCTGCAGTTCCATGGGGATCCCGGGTCTGGCTGCGGTGCTGAGCAGGCGGGTGAGGGCGGGAAGAGCGTGGATCGCGGTGTCGGCGTGTGCCGTGACGAGCGCACGGATGTCGGCGGGCAAGGTGATGTCGTCGCGGGTGGTGGCCAGGGTGTGCATGCCTGCGGCGTGCTTGGCCTCGGCGGTGGCGAACTCTCCAAGCTCCTGGCGCGGGTCGCGCGAGGACGATGCAGAAGCATGGGATGAGCCAGGTCACCGGCTGGTGTCCCCTTGGCACAACACGACATCAGCGTGCTCTCGCATGAGCTGCAACTCGCGTACAACCAGACCTCTGTTTCGCGCATCTGAATCATCGGCCACGTCACAGGTTCACCTTCGACCAAGGAGAAGTCATGCGCAGTATCCGCCGGATCTTCAGCGTGGGAGCGGCCGCGCTCGTGCTCGGGGCAGGGCTCGTAGCTGGTTCCACCGTGGCTGCTCAGGCGGCGGAGTCGGACTGCGTGGGAGGTGCGAAGGGTTTCACCGACATCCCGGACAGTCTCAGCGGTCGCGGAGTGGCGGGGGCGGGAGCAGTGATAGTCAACTTCGGCGGCAAGCCGTACGCCATCGCTTCGTACGAGATGCACACTGGCAACGTTGGCGGCAGAGCGATGGGGTGGGGCGTCTTGAGCACCAGCTCCAGCACTTGGGGCGGTGGTGCCAGGGGATGGGTCTGGATGGATGTCACCAACGACGGCAAGAATTCGTGGATCCAGTGCGGCCCATTCACGACCACCGCGAGCGGCGCCAGGATCACGACCCCGGCCTACCCGACCAGCAACTCTGCGAGTCGGGCCTTCCGTGTCTGCGCGCAGGTGACCACCCCCTCCCCCGTCAGCGGCATCACCTGCACCCCTTGGTGGTAATCCCCGGCCCTCACCCCGTAGGTCCGCCCGACTACCCAGCGTCTGGGGAGTACCACAAGTCCTGTCATCGACTATGCGGCCGACGGCTCCAGAATCAGGATGCGGCCATCGGCTGCACTGACAGGGGCGCGCCCGGCCGTAAGTTGCCGGGCGCGCCCCTGTCGTTGTCGGGGTGTGCGTGTGGTGTGGGGTCAGTGGTGGCGGCCGCCGCCGTTGTTGTGGTGCCCGCCGCCGCCGTGGTGCTGGCCCCAGGAGTCGCTGTCGATGTAGCGGCCGCGGTCGTTGCGGAGGGTAGCGGTGTCGGAGCGGTTGTCCCAGACGTAGCGGCGGCTGTCCTGGTACAGGTCGGTGTCGGTGTCGCGGCCGCGGCCGGTGTGGATACGGACCGTGGTACGGCCCTCCAGGCGGTAGTCCTCGAAGGTGTAGGTGTGGCCGTCCTCGTCCTCGAGGGTCCAGCCGTCGAGGTTGACGCTGCGGCGGGCGTTGTTGGTGATCTCCACCCACTCCCGGTTCAGGGAGCGGTTGGAGCGGTCGTCGTAGCCGGGGGAGTCGTACTGGACATCCGAGATCTTCACCCTCGACCGCTCGGGCCGGGCGTGGTCGGCGGCCGACGCCGGCAGCGTGACCATGGAGACCACAGCGCCGGCGGCGAGGGCAGCGGCGACGAGACTGCGAGCGGTGACAGAAGCGGAAGCGGACATGAGTCCCCCTCAGGGTGCAGACACCCTCCCCCGACAGCCTGAACAGGCCCCGGGATCCGGTGTGGTGTGCGTCGGCAGCCGGCTGGCCGCACACACACCTTGTCCACACCACGGATCACTCAGGGAGAGAACATGGCCTCTGTTACCTTCTGCCCACATTTCCATGACTCTCAGATGCAACGCCCATATATGTCACATGTGGCTGCGTTGACGTACTGGCAGGTCGGAGAGGTCTTGCTGGGGTTGGGGCACGACGCCTTCCGCCACGGTGCGCCACCCTGCGGGGGTTCGGAGCGTCACCCGAAAGTGAGTAACAGCAGATCGTTCTCCGAGCACTCGCGCCGACCGCCAGCTGAGAGCCCGGCCCGGCAGCCAGGAGTCACGGTCGGCGACGGTGGCCGGGCGACGGCGTGGTCGTTTCCTCCGCCCGCGATGCCTCGTTGGAGCCCCGAACGCCGAGTCGCGGGGAGGGGCGGTTGTGCGGGGTGGGGAGCAGGTTTTTGCTGCGCTGGGGGCGCTGGATGAGCGGGCGCGGGCGTCGGTGCACGGCTGGGTGATGGCCGCGGATGTGCTGTCGATGAAGCAGCAGGTGCGGGGGCTGGCCGACCGCGGTCTGGTGGAGATCGCCGGCAGGGAGGACCGGGCGGAACTGTCGGCGTGGGAGGGCACCGTGGTGCTGTGGGCGGCCCGCCTGTCCCCGGCCGGACACGACCTCCTGCTCTACGCCCGCACCCGCCCACGCCCCGGCAGCGCCGTCGGTGAGCCGGATGCGGGTCGGCGGCTGGTGAAGTTGCTGCCCTCGCAGATGGCGGCCCTGCGTCTGTTCCTGGGCCTGGCTGGCCGGCTGCGGGTGCCGGTGGCGGCGGGGCTGGCGGAGCAGGCACGTACGGCCCGCAGTGATCACGGCGCGCGGCGGTGGTTGCTGTACCTGACTGAGGAGCAGATGGAGTCGGTGGCGTACGGGTTCTGGCTGCACCGGATGACCGGATCGGCGATGGAAGCCAACCACTTCGCCCGCGACTACGGGATCATCCACCACCCCGCTCCACGACGGGCCTCTGCCGCCACTGCACGGCAGACCAGCCCTTGCGAAGAGCCGTGAATGGCGTCATGGCCTCCGGATCCACCTCGGCCGCCGCCGTGCTGCGGACCGCGCCGGAGAGACTCTTGCCGGGGCACATGGCGGGAGCCCCAGCCGGCCCGCGGATAGCCAGGGGTTCTCGGTGCGCCGGCACAACCGGCAGGAGGGTTCTCCGCAGGCTTGTCACCGGCCAGTTCGGAATCCCCACGTACGGCCAGTTGCGATGTCACTCTTGGTTACGGCCCGGGCTCGACGTCTGACCCGATCGGTCACATGCGGATGAACGCGACCGGTTGTCGGGCCACGTCAGTGAGCGCTCAATGCGGGCACCCCGTTTTGTCGGATGCGATCCAGCGCACAGCCCGCGAGCAGGCGATCGTCACGGAGGCCGAACGGTTGCTCGCCGGTCCCTGGCCACGCACAACTTCGGGGCCGCTTCCGCCCGGTGCGCCGATCCTGGAAGAAGGACGACCGGTGAGGGAGGCCCTGTGACGCTGCGACCGCCGGTGGAGTCGATGCTGGCGCAGGGCTGCGCGTGACCGGGCGGCGGGCGCGGTCGTATGGCGGATCGCACGGGTCCTCCCATGCGGGGTGCATGTCCCGCAGAATCCCGGTCCTGCCGTACGCGTCCTGGACGCGGTGTCCGATGTCGTTGCGGTGCAGCCCCGAGACCCCGGACAGGTCCCCGGGCCGGCACACCGCGGACACCCCGGGATCGAGCTGGGGGAGTGGCACGTGCACCGGGCCGCCCTGGCCCCCGCCGGGTTCGTCGGGCCGACCGCCGTACGTCACCTGCCCGCAGGTGCAGGGCTTCTGTGAGTTCGGAGTTCACCATCAGGGCCCTCCGTCATCGCGCGGGTGGCGGATGCTCCTCAGGTTGGCTGCCACGGTTCTCGTCAACGGATGCTCTTCGCCCATTGTTCGCATCGCGTCGCGCAGGGTCCGCTCGTACAGGGAGTCGGCGAGGTCCAGGGCCCCCGCCGATTCGTAGGCGCCGGCGAGGTTGTTGCGGGAGGCAAGCGTGTCCGGGTGGTCATCGCCGCACAGCCGCTCGCGGCTCTCGAGGTTCCGCTGGAACAGCCGGATGGCCAGACCAAGGTTGTCCACCGCGTAGTGGGTGATGGCGAGCACGTCGCGGCAGACGATCGTGTTGGAGTTGTCCTCGCCCCAAAGTCGCTCCATGTCGTTCAGGCTCTGCTCGAACAGCTGGATGGCGGGACTCAGGTTGCCCGCCTCGCGGTGGGTCGAGGCGAGGTTGTAGCGGTAGGCGACGGTGTCAGCATGGTCTTCGCCCAGTGTCCGCACCGCGCTATTCAGGTTCTGCTCGTACAAGAGGATGGCGCGGCCCAGGTCACCTGCCGATGCGTAGGCTCCGGCGAGGTTGTTGCGGCAGACGAGTGTGTCCACGTTGTCGTCGCCCAGCACTCGCGCCATGTCGTTGAGCGTCCGTTCGAACAGCCGGATCGCTTGGTCCAGGTCTGCCTTGTAGTAGGCGGACGCGAGGTTGTTGCGGCAGATGAGTGTGTCGCGGTGGTCCTCACCCAGCACTCTTGCCGAATCGTTCAGGGTCTGCTCGTAGAGGGGGATGGCGCGGCCCAGGTCACCTGCCGATTCGTAGGCTCCGGCGAGGTTGTTCCGGGAGGCGAGTGCCTTGTGGTGGTCGGCGCCCAGGATCCTCACCTGGGCGCCGAGGGCGCGCTCCAGGTAGGCGGTGGCGCGTCCGCTCTGGCCCTGACTGTTGAGAAAGAGCCCGGCCCCATTGAGCACCACGGCGGCGTCCGGAGTGTCGGCGTCGGGCGGTGTACGGCCGGTGAGGGCATCGATGTGAGGGAGCAGGGAGCGCCAGACGGGCCAGGTGGCCGGTTCGAGAGCCGGGAAGGCACTGCGCAGGAGGGCGGTGGCGCAGTGGAGGGCGGCGGTGATGTCGTCGTCCTGACGGTGGGGGTCTTGAGGGTCAGCTGTGCGGGCGACAGCTTGGACGAGGCGGTGGACGGCCAAGCCGTCGCCGCTGGTGGTGATCATGCTGTAGGCGGCGAGGCGCCTCGTCGCGCGTTGAACCGCGACGGGGGTGGAGAGGGGGTCGAGGAGAGCGCGGGGGATGTCGGCCGGCGCGTACCAGGCGAGGGTGCGCAGGATCTGTCCGGCGAGGGGGGTGTCGGCGATCCGGTCGAGGGTGATGCGCCAGATCCGGGCGATGGTGCGTTCGCTGTCGTGGCCCTCACCCGCTTCGAGGTACATGTCGGCGGGGTGGTCGGCGAGCAGCCGAAGGTAGGCGCGGACGGTGATGCCGGATTCGGCGATGTAGGCGCCGGCCTGTTCGACGGCGAGTGGCAGGTGACCGAGTTTGTCGCAGAGCTCGGCGGCGCCGTCCAGGCCGAAGGTGCGGGTGCCGCCTTGGGTGAGGGTATGGGTCAGCAGCTTGAGGGAATCCTGCGGGGCGAGGACATTGAGAGGGATCGGGGTGGCGATGCCGTGCCAGCCCGAGGAGCGGCGGCTGGTGATCAGAACCCGGCCGGTGGCAGCACGGGCGAGCAGTGGCGCGATGTCGCCGATGTTGTCGACGTTGTCGAGGATCAGTAGCCAGCCGGTGTGCGTGGCGAGCCACTGCACGGCGCGTTCGGTGAGCTGTCCGGCCGGGAGTTGGGCAAGGGCTGGCTGCAGGGCGGCGGCCAGTGCCGCAAGGCCGGCGTCGAGGCCGACCTGACTGTCGGCGGCAATCCACCAGATGGGATTGTCCGTACCGGCGCGGGTGCGGGCCCAGTGCGCGGCGAGGGTGCTCTTGCCGACGCCGCCGAGGCCGTGCAGGGCATGCACCACCGCTACACCTGTGTCATCGAGTGCCGCGTCCAGCAGGCGCAGTTCGCGGGTGCGCCCGGCGAACGCGACGTGCCTGGCAGGCAGGCCCACCAGACCTGGCGGGGCGTCGACCTCCGCAGGCGGGCGCAGCTCCGCCTGCGGCACCTGAACGATCGTGGCGTTGGCGCCGGTACTGGCGACGCCAAGGAACGGCGCTCCCTGGGTGTTGATCGCGATGGCCCCGTCACCCGAGGCGATAGTGGCGGCGCCCGACCCGGGCCCGGTCGCCTGCACGGCCGTTGCCGGGTCGGGCGCCGTGCGCCGCGGCCACTTCACGGCGTTGGCCCGCCCGGCTGGTCCCCGGTGGTGACATCGCCCTTGATCTTGCCGCGCAGGGCGGCGGCCCGGTCGCCGGAGGCCACCACGGACCCCGGCGGCACCGGCGCCGAGCTGCCCGGCGCGGCGGGCGCCTGCCCGCCTGCAGAAGGCATGGCCGGCCCACCTCGGTTGCCCGTCGTGATGTTCCCCTCCACCTCACCTTCGACCGCAGCCGCCCGTTCGCCGGACGCGATGACCGTCGCCGGTGACGGCGGGACGGCGGCGGTCGTGGAGGAGGAGGCGAAGCTCTGGCCCCACAGGACGGCGAGGGCGGCCATCGCTGCGCCGAGCGCGGAGGCCACCGCCCAGCGCGTACCCGGGTCCTGTATCACCGACGGCAGCACCCACAGCCCGCACACCGCCGTCGGCACTGCGAACGCCACCACCGTCACCCCGGCTGCCGTGAACCAGCGCCAAGAACGCGCCAACAGACCCACCCCCTAATCTCCATCGACTCGAAGTCCCCCGATGTGACCTACCGTCACCGCAGCTTCGCGAAACCATCCTCAGTCCAGGCCTGACAGAACCATCCGGTAACGCATAGTGAGCACCGGTGGCCAGATAGCTCCCCGCTAAGTGGCCGCCGCTGGGGAATTCCCACTGACCGCCGACACAGGCTCAATGAGAGCTGCTGGCTTCCTTCAGATGCCCTTGAAGCCGGGACCGAGCCCACGCCGCTGCGGGCGCCGTACGGTACGCGGTCCAGGTGCCCCCGGCACGGGCCTGGTCGCTTCGCTGTCAGGGAGTCCGAGGTGCCTGCGTGCGCCGTCGGTGGCGGCCCGTACCGGGGCGAGGGCCGCGGCGATCTCCGGTCCGAGTGCCGACAGCGCTTGGGCAAGGGTGTCGATCGCCTCCAGGGCGTCGTCCTTGGCCTCCGTGCTCCAGGCATCCGGCCTGGCGGTGTCGACGAGACTGCAGGCGATGTCGGCGAGCTCTTCGGCGTACTGCTCCACCCTCGACCGGGCGTTGCGCGGTGTCATGCCCGGGCAACGAATCCGGGACTGCAAAGATCGCCGACACCGCCCAGGAGGCGCCGGATGCGGGTCAGCGGGCGCGGGTGACCTCGATGACGGTGTCGGGGCAGCCGTCGAGCACGTCGGTGAGTGTGGCCTGTTCGGCCGGGTCGACGGTCAGAGCCCAGCGGGTCTTGATCGCGATCCAGTCGGTGGCGTACGTGCAGCGGTAGCCCTCGGCTGGCGGCTGCCAGGTGGCCGGGTCCTGGTCTGACTTGGAGCGGTTGCTGGAGGCGGAGACGGCGATGAGGGCGCGGGGATCGTCGAGGTCGTTGGCGTAGGCCTGGCGTTCGCCGGCGGTCCAGCCGGAGGCGCCGGAGTCCCAGGATTCGGCGAGCGGGACCAGGTGGTCGATGTCGAGGGCGCGGGCCTGGTCGAAGGTCGTGTCGTCGTAGGGCGAGTACCAGGTGCCGCCAGTCAGCTGGCAGTTGATGCCCTGGGCGGGGGCGGTGACGGCTTCTTCGATAAGGACCTCGTTGCGGGTTGAGCAGCCGTCGCGGTCGGCGTCGATCCAGTGACGGAACTTCGTCCGCTCGTACCCGGTCCGGTCCTCTTCCTGAACCGCGAGAGCGTTCAGGGCGTCGCGCACGGGCAGGACCACTCGGTCGCCTGGGTCGGCGGCGTGCGCGGCAGTAGTCGGGGTGATGAGCAGGGCGAGCACGGAGAAGGCGGCGGTCGCGAGGCGAGTGGCGCGGGGGAGGCGCACGGGGGTCCTTTCGAAGGTCACGGTCTGTACATGATCTTCGTAGCGGGCGCCGGAGATCCTGGGCCGGGAGTTTGCGCGCAGGCTCACTCGCACAGGTGGTAAGTCACACTGCGGCCAGCCCGCCGCGCGTTCCTTGAACCCGCCGCTGTCCGATCGACGCGGCCCATACACAGCGGCGCCGCCAGGCTGCGGCCACCGAGGCGGCGGCAAGGAGAGGTGCTGCGCGAGGCTGGCTGGAGCTACGAGCTGACCGACGACCTTGATGATCACGGAAGGCGCATCGCCAAGGCGTACATGGACTGATAGATCATCCAGGTCGGGGCAGCGCCTTTCCTCGCTGGCACTGCCCCGGCAGTTCTACCGGCGGTAGAATCCTCGGCATGAGTAAGCCGACAAGCATCAAGACCAGCGAGGAAGTGCGCGACCGGCTGCGTATCCTCGCCGACGAGCGCGGCACCACCATCACCGAGCTGCTGGAAGAGCTGGCCACGCGCGAGCTCACGGAAACCGAGCGGGAGCAGCGTGCTGTTGAGGCCGCCCGCGAACTCGGCATTGAGTACACCGAGCAGGTCCAGCAGGTCGGCCAGGATGCCTGGGCGAAGATCCGCGCCCACCAGGGCGGCGCCGCCGCATGAACCTGACGGCCGTCCTGGACCACACGGCTCTGGCCGCCCTGTACCGCGCGGACTCGTTCTTCACGGGCCTCTACATCGAGGCCTCGCGCGGCACCGGTCGCGTCATCATCCCCTCCCTCTCCGTGCTCGCTGCCGAACGGCAGGTTGCGGGGGCAGGCAAGCATGCGGCATCCCTGCGGTTCGCGGAGAACGTTCCGTTCACCGCAGCGCACGCAGTGGATGCAATGGACTGGACAAACGTGGACTGGCCGGTGGCCCATGCTGCTGCGATCGCCTGGCACGCGGTGAAAGCGGGAGAGTCGCTGACGGTCCTGTCGCTGGAACCTGAGTTGTACGCGGGTACCGGCATCACTCCGCTGAACCCCACTTGATCCGGGCCGTCTCGGACGAAGGGGGGCCGTTTCCCGTGGGAAAAAAGGCCCCCCTTCTGTGGTCAGCGCCCGGCGTGCAGGTGCGCCTGGCGGGCTACGAGCAGGCCACGCCAGCGGCTGCGGGTGTCCTGTTCACTGTCGAGCCACCGGACTCCGGAAGTTTGATCGACAGGCATGTCGGCCATGAAGTGGGCAATGTCGCTGAAGTAGGTGTAGTCGCCGCTGCGGGTGTTCTCCCGCAGCCGGGCGATCGCTGCGGTCACCTGGGCGTCGGCGCCGCAGACGGCGTGGTGGAAGGCGAGCATGAGGTCCAGGGCGAGTTCGACGTAGGTCACGCCCGCCGTTCGGATGTCGGCCCGTAGAACTTGGGCGCGGTCGTCGATGTCCGCGTCGTCGCGGCCGGCGTCGCTGATCAGGGTGGCGATGCGGGTGGTCAGGGTGGTGGCGCGCAGATCGAGGCCGGTCAGCAGCTGACCTGCGAGGGCGAGTTCGCCGTCGGCGGCCGCAGGGTCGGTGAAGGCGAGGGCGAAGGCGCGCTGCGCCTGGCTGGTGGCGCGTTCGCCGGCGATCCCGTGCTGTTCGGCTTCGTCGCGTGCGGCGGCGTACGCGACGGCGGCGCGGTCCATGTCGCCGTGGGGCCACCAGATGTCGCCCTCGACGCGGTGGTGGCGGCCTTCCCAGCCCAGGGTGCGGGCGGTGGCCAGGGCTGTGGGGAAGTCACCGGCCGCGCGGGCGAGGTGGGCCAGACCGCGGCGGGCGGCGGGGGCGAGGCGGCCGTGGCCGTCGGCGACGGTCTGCATGCCTGCTTGAGAGGCGGTGGTGTCACCGAGGTCGCGGTGGGCCTTGGCCCGGTAGTAGAGGGCCATGTGCTGCAGGTCGTCGGGGAGCAGGCCGCTGTCGACGACCGTGGTGAGGCGGCTCGCGGTGCGGGAGCGGTGCTCGTGCTGGCGGCGGGCGAGCGTGCTGAGGAGTTCGACCAGGGCGTCGGCGGCTGTCTCCAAACCTGCGCCGTCGGTGTCGGGCGGGGCGAGCGGCTCCCATACGGAGTCGCTGACGTAGGTCCAGGCGGCGGCGGTGAGCCAGCCGAGGTCGAGGCGGTGATCGCGGGCGAGGCGCAGCCCCTGGCGCAGGCAGGCGATGAGCAGTAGCCGGTCCGGTCCGGGCGCGTTCTGGTACTGCTCGCCCAGGGTGGTGAGGGCGCGCTGGGCGGCCTGATGCCAGTCGTGGTCGGTCCAGCGGTCGTCGGTGGTGTCGTCGGCGTTGCGTACGGCGGAGCGGATCAGTCCGTGGAGGTGGTACGGCCACATGCCGAAGGGGTCCTCGCGGACGAAGGGCCGCTCCGTCAGCCGCTGGGCGGGTCCTTCGTGGGTGAGGCCGGCTGTCTGGGTGGCGAGGGGTACGTCGAAGGCGTCCAGCAGGCTGACCGAACGCAGGACGTGGCGTTCGTCGGGGGTGAGGTCGGTCAGGGTGCGGGAGACCAGGGCGGGAAAGTCGTGGTCGAAGTCGCCGGGCTGTGGGGCACGGCCCCCGCGGTTCAGTTCCAGGAACCGGGCGACGGACAGGTCGAGGTACAGGGGCAGGCCGTGCGAGCGTGCGGTGATGACCTGCCGGACGCCTTCGCCGATAAGCGGCTGGCCGTCGCGGGTGAGGCGGCGGGCGAGATAGCCGTCGCAGTCCTCGGGGGAGAAGTCCCCGATCAGCACCTGCCGCGCCACACCGGCGCGGGCGGGGGCGCGGGTGGCGGGCGCGTGGGCGAGGCCGGGCCAGGCGGCGGGGCCGGTGTAGTCGAGCTGGCCCTGCAGGGCGGCATCGGCCCACTGCAGGCGGGAGCGGCCGGTGACGATCCAGAAAGCGTTCGGCAGGAGCCACACCATGCGCTGGATGAGGCGTTCCAGGTCGCGGCGGGTGCGGTCGCCGATGTCCTCGAACGTGTCGAGCAGGACGACCGGCACGACCTTCTTGCCTTCGGGGAGGCGGGCGAGCTCCCACGCCAGCAGGTGCGGGTAGAAGGACAGGGTGTCCAGGTCGGGTTCGGCCTCGAGGAGGTCCGCGAGCCGGGCGCAGCCGGCCAGGGCCCGTACGGTCTGGCGGCGTTCGCGCAGCGCACCGACAAGAGCGCCGGTGACCTGTCCGACGACCGAGCCGATGGTGCCGGGCAGCATGAGCGCCTGAGCGACGTCGGACAGAGCTGACTGCATCTGCTGCGGCAGCGCCTGCCCGAACCGCGAGCCGAGTCCCGCCCGGCGCAGGTACTCCTCCAGCGGCTCGCCGGGGTGGTTGGCCTCCCAGTAACGGCGCAGCGCCAGGTCGAAGGCGGGCAGCGGGCGGCCGATCCGGGTGAGGGCGGCCCGGATAGTCAGCACGATCTGCTCGAAGTCGGTGCCAGCGGACCGGGCGAGGTCGATCCGTACAGGCAGGATCCGGTCGGCCGACCAGCCCGGCTCACCCCACTGGGAGGGCCGCCGTCCCACGTCGGCGAGCGCCGCCTCCAGCGTCCTCGACAGCGTCGTCTTGCCGATCCCGCCCACGCCGTGGAAGACGAGCACGTGCCCCCGGGGCGCCTCGAGGTCCTCGGGATCGAAGCCGGGGGAACCGACATGCTGGAGGTGCTGGGTGAGCGCGCCCGCGACCGTCTCCCACTGCGTCTGCCGGTTCGTGAACGCCTCCGCGGCCCGCACGCTGCGGTCGTTCGTACTGAACAGGGCCCTCAGATCCCGGCCTGCCACGCCCACCCCCGAATGATGATCACCTGCGGGCACCAACCTATGCCCGCCGCACCCCGGTTGGGGAGTCCGCACTGCTTCGGGGAACGCCAGCCCGCAGCCGGCGGCGGGCATACGGCATCCTTCAGCGATGAAGCCCGATCCCGAGCCCTGGTACAGCACCACCCTCAACCTCTGGCAGGTAGCCGGAGTCCTGGTCGCCAGCTGGACCCTCACCAAAGCGCTGACCGAGGGATGGCGCCGCACCATCGGCCGCCGGCGCTATGTCACTACCCGCCTCCGCAAGATCACACCGGGCGTCCGGCACGACTATGTCGAGTCCCTGCTCGACAAGCCGAGGTGGGAGTCGACGATGCACGCCACGCGAATCGCCCCGGACGAGCAGCCCGAAGGAGCCGATGACAGGGACCTGAAGGTCGAGATCACCGTCCGTACCTGGCTCCTGTCGAGGCTCTGCTACCTGGTCACCTGGTGCGAGGACGACGTCGTGCTGATGTACGGGATCACCACGACCAGCTGGTGGTTCAGGCCCAGGATGCGGGTTGGTGAGACGCTGATCCGGCTGGGCAAGAGCACCTTCACGGTTCTCCCCGACGACAGCACGGCCATCCATCGGGCCTGGCTCGGCAACCGCCGCTACGGCTACTTCGAAGAGCACTACTTCGGCAACGTCGGCGGCTACCGATCGTGGTACGTCGGAGTCAACGACTTCGGCTACAACGCCTTCCCCGTCTCCGACGACTGGTTCGACGACTCGGACATCCGTCACACCCTGCTCCTGCCCGAGCCCCGCAAGGCGTACCGGGCGAGCGCGCCGATCAACACGGTCGTCGTCAGCGGCATGGCCCTGTTCAAAGAAGTCGAGGAGGGCACCTTCTTCGGTCTATCCCTGGGCGTCGACCAGGACCTGGTCCGCCTGGCCGATCCCGAGTACCACGTGCTCGACAGCCGGATCAGTCGAGTTCACCGTCGGCTCCGGGCCTGGCGCGGCACCCAGCGATCCCGCCGCTGGGAGAAGAAAAGGCAGGGCCAAAGAACGTGAGGGTCGAGGGCTCTCAGGCGAGGGGACAATGACCGCCCAATCAAGATCAAAAGGAGTTTGCCATGCCCGGTACACCAGACGGCCCCGACTTCTCCGGCCTGGGTGGGGGCGAGGACCAGCATGCGGCCGACATCGTGCAGGAGGTAGTGCACAGGTACACCGAGCAGATCGCTGCCGAGCGGCGGGCCCCGCTGCCTGACGAGGAGCGCCTTGCGCAGCTGACAGCGGGACGTACGGCCGCCTACCAGGACCTGCAGCGCCTGGAGGACGCCGACGCGAAGGAGGGGGACCGCCTTGCTGCGCTCTACGCGGCGCGGCTGAGGGAGCTGGAGTCGTAGACCGTCCGCAGCAGGGGCAGCCGTCGCATGTCCGGGCGGTGCGCGGCGATCCGTAGACGTTGGAACCCGGCGGGCATCAGAGGGCGGGCCAGGGCGGCGATGCCGTCCAGTTCGTCGCGGTGTTGGGGCAGGGCTTTGCGTAGCCCTTGGTGGAGCCGGATGAAGTGGGCGGCTTCCTGCTCGGTGTAGGGGCGCTGCCGTTCGGCGGCCAGCGCCCATGAGGCCCGGCCGGGTGCGGCGGGCTGCTCCTGGCGCAGCAGGGCATGGCCGTCGCGGCGGATTACCGTCACCGCGGTGATGGCCGGGTGGGTTTCGGCGGCCGCCGTGAGGTCGGCGACGGCCCGGTAGCAGCGGTCGTGCCCGGCACGGGTGGTGAACCGTCCGGTGATCCCGGCTTGCAGGGCCCGGGCATAGCGCAGGGCGGTGGCCAGACGGCTGTCCGCTTCCCGCACAGCCAGCACCACCAACTCCACCCGGTAGCCAGCCCGGGAGCAGGCGAGGGCGCTGTCGAGGACATCGTCCGCGCCGCCCGGAGCGGCCTCGATGAGCAGGTCGCCCCGCCGCGTGCGCACGTACTCTTCCGCCTGAGCGAACCATGCCTTGTAGTCGGTGCGGATGGCCGCGCCGGCACCGCGAGGATCCTGACGGAGCATCTGCCGGTAGTCCGGATGCGCGGCCTTGAAATCGTCGCCGACCAGCTTGGTCGTGCCGGGCCGCATCGCGCGCCGGACCATCCTGGCGGCCAGCAACTTGCCCGCCCCGGGCTGGCCGATCACGTACACCGCGCGCGGATCGTCCCGGGGCGTGACGTTCGCCAGAACTGTCGGGGTGATCAGCTCGTCGAAGATCCACCGGTGCTCATCGGCCGACAGCCGGTGGTAGGCGACCCCGGGCGGTGTCGCGGTGGGCTGGGCGGTGCGGCGGACCGGCTCGGACCAGGCGGCAGCGCGCTCGCTGTCGCGCTGCACCGCCAGGCGCCGGTCCTCGTCGGCCAGTTCGGCGTGTACGCGCCGGTCGGTCCGGGCGAGGGCGCGGCGGAAGACAGCGGTCTCAGGCGCGGTCCACGGCCGGGCCCGCTCCACCCGCACCGCCCGGTCCGCAGCCGGGCTGTGCCGCCATGTGCCCTCGGGGGTGAGGTCGTTGGTGTAGAGGGCGGTGCCGTCGCGCCGTACGACGGTGACACGGTCGGCGAGCTGCTCGGTCTCGATGGCGGCCAGCGTGGCGAGCAGATTCTTCGCGCAGGTGTCGTGGTTCTCCCACGACACGTACCGGCCCCCGCCGTCGGCGGCCTCGGTGAGAAAGCGGTCCACGATCCCGAGCTGGCTCAGGGCCTCCGAGATGGCCAGCACCACCACTTCGACCCGGTGGCCGGCCGCCCGGTAGGCGCGAGAGGCGGTGCGGAAGTCGTCGGGGTCGGCGAGTGCCGACTCCACCACGGCGTCGAAGCGCATCTCGCGGACGTGGGCTTCGACGGCGGCCTGCCACCGCGCGGTGTCGGGGCGCACCAAGGCTCCGGCCATACGGACATCGGCCGCCAGAACGCTGGCGTAGTGACGGTGGAGCGGCTTGTACAGGTCCCGGCCGACTCGCACGGCACCGCCGCGCCGGGCAAGGACCGCTTCCACGCGGTCGGCAAGCGTGCTCTTTCCCGCTCCGGGCTGCCCGGCGACGACGACCACGACCGGCCGGTGCTGTTGTACCGCCTGCCGTGTCGCCGCCGGGAGGATGAACCGGTCCAGGGCCTCAAGACTCTCCTGCTCGGACAGGATGGCCGACTCATTGTCCGATCTCATCAACGACTCCTCCTGGTAAGCGAGTTGATGGGCCCTGCCGGTCAAGATCACCCTACCAGATTGATTCAATCGGGTTAAATAAGTGGGTTAATTTTAAGGATAAGACTGGTAGGGTTCGGGGTGGAGGTAGACAGATATGGCATCCGAGGAAGAGCTGTTCGCGAACATCGACGCCCTGCTGCAGGAGGAGCCGCAGCTCCCGCCCCCGGCGGAGCGCGCCCGGCTCCGTGAGGCGGCCGGCATCACTCAGGCCCGACTCGCTCTCGCGCTGAAGACATCGACACAGACGGTGAAGAACTACGAGAACGGCCGCTCCGAGCCGAGGCCGCCGCGCCTGGAGGCCTACCAGCGACTGTTGAAGGGCTGGGCGGCGAAATATCCGGCCCACGGAGCTCCCGCCGCTGCCCCGGCGCCCGCTGTCCAGCAGGAGCCTGTTCCGGAGACGTTCACCGGGCCTGCCGAGCCCGAGGCGCCCGAGGCGGAGACCGTCGCGCCAGTGAAGGCGCCCGCCGCGCAGGAGCGTCCCGCCGCCCGCCCGGCATCGTCGCGCCGCCCGGCCGTGAAGAAGGCCGCCAAGCCCGCCCTCGACCCTCGTTTCCCGCACGGGCCGCTCGCGGTGCTGGACGGTGACGGCTCCGCGTACGGCGTCGACGGCCTGGTGCTCGACTGCCCGGCGACCACCGTGGTGGAGCTGGTGGAGTGGACGCTGCGCGAGTCCGGCCTCGGTGCGCCGAAGCTGCACCGACACGGCAAGGACGCAGACCCGCTCATCGTCCTCACGCAGTCCGCGGCCGCGAAGCTCGGGCTGCCCGAGCGCCTGGAGGACCGGCGCGGCCTCCGCCTGCCCGAGGACCACTCGGTCGTCAAGCAGGTGTTGAAGGCGCGCTGGCAGCTCACCCAGCGGGGATTCGGGCCGTGGGCGCGGATCTACCGCAAGGCGCAGGGCCGCGAACGGCAGTGCGTGCAGCTGGCGATCCTGCCGTGGGACGCGCTCGACTCCCGCTCCTGGCCCGGCGTGGCGGAGATGGAGCCGGCCGACGTCGCCCGCGTCCTCGGCGTGTACGCGCAGCGGGTCATCACCCCGCGCGGCGGCACGGCGGTCAACGGCCTGGAGCTGATGACCGCGCTACGGCCGCCGACCCGGCCGGTGCGCGACGAGGAGACCGGCAACTGGGTATCCGGCCTCAACCCCGGCAGCCTGGGGACGGAGGCGATGGACCCGGCGCCGCCGGAGGGACAGCCCGAGCACCCCGCGATCTACCACTCCGGGTGGAAGGGCGGCTTCCTGCACGAAGAGGCGTACCAGTGGGTGCGGTCGGTGGACACGCTCACCGATGAGGAGTGCCTTCTGCCCTGCGCGGTGGGCCTGGACCTGAACACGGCGTTCCTCGCCGCCGCCGCGAGGCTGACGGTCGGTCTGTCGGAGCCGGTGCACTTCGTGAACCCGCCGTTCAACCCCAAGGTGCCGGGCTCGTGGCTGGTCGACCTGTCCGGCATCGAGCTGGACCCGCGCCTTCCCTCGCCGTTCACGCCGACCGGCGAGCGTCCGACCGGCCCGGCCTGGTACCAGACGCACACCGTCGCCTACGCCCAGGAGCTCGGCTACAACGTCGCCCCGATCGAGGCGTACCTGCGCCGCGAGACCGGCGCGTACCTGGACCCGTGGCACGACCGCCTCAAGACCGCGTACGTCGACACCCTCGCCGACCTCGGCGTCACCAAGGACCTCACCGACGTGGAGTTCCTGGCGGCGATGGAGCGGCACAAGGACGTCGACCCGGCGATGGCCGCCGTGCTGGCCGCGATCAAGGGCACAGTGAAGGGCGGCATCGGGAAGCTGTTCGAGAACCCGCAGGGCAAGAACTACAAGGAGGGCGAGCCGTGGCCGGCCATGATGCGGCCGACCTGGCGCCCGGACATCCGCGCCGCCGTCATCTCCAAGGCCCGCGTCAACATGCACCGCAAGCTGCTGAACATGTCGAGGATGACCGGGCTGTTCCCGCTCGCCGTGCTCTCCGACTGCGTCGTCTACCCGAGCCCCGGCCCCAGCCCGCTGGACTTCCTGCCGTACGCGGCCTCGGGCAAGCCGCAGCCCGGAGGGTTCCGCCTCGGGCCCACGCCCGGCCTGGCGAAGCTGGAAGGCGTCCAGGAGATGCTCTGGGCGATCGACCTCATGGAGAAGGGCCTGAACCCGGCCCGCCACATCAAGGGCGGCGACGCCGTCCTGGACGAAGGGGAGTAGACCGTGGGGGAGATCGACGACGCGATCGAGCGGGCCGACCGCGAGGCGTTCACCAAGGACCCGCCCAAGACCCTCAAGGGTCAGATCGGGTTCCTGCTCAAGCAGTTCGGCAGCGCGAAGGCCGTCGCGGCGGAGCTCGGAGTCACCGCCGACTCCGTGAACCGCTACCGGCGCGGCGCCCGCAAGCACGCCCGCGCCGACGTCGCCGCGAAGATCGACGACGCCGTACGGCAGCGGTGGCAGCCGCTTGTGCGCAAACGCCGGCAGAAGCAGGCGGCCACCACGGGTGGGATCACGGTGGAGACCCGGGCCCGGTTCGGCTACACCGCACCGGTCGGCACGACCGACGACGGACGGTTCCGGCGACTCACCGTGCACCTCCCCCCGGAGTACGCCCGCCGCCTCTTCGACGCCCGCAACGCGGGCGCCAGCGACCAGCAGATGCGCGGAATCATCGCTGAAGGGTTCAAGGAAGTGTATTTCCAGGACGGCGGCGGTCGCGCTATGGGACTGTCGCAGGTAGAGATCAACGACATCGACTACCTGGATCTCGACTACTGATACAGGCGCCCCCAATGAACGCGGGTGGGTCTTCCTTGCGCCGTTTTCGGAAAACCTAGTTATTGTTCTCCAGTGTGTCAGGGTCAGTCCAGACGGTTCCATCCACCATGACGCGACTTGCTTGGTACTTCTCGGACGGGAACACCTTTGTCACCTTGGCGTAGACGATGCGTCGCTCACTCGTGTCGAAGCAGACGCGGTCGCCCGGCTTGACGGGGATTTCCTCGTCTCCTAACGGTTCCACCATGGCGGCCCTGCAGTTTTCCAGAGTCGCATCATATTCGCTGGGCAGGCGGACAACTTTGTGTTCGAGTAGCGTTCTGTTGATATTGACTGCGCCTTGTTCCGAAGATCGAGTCTCCAAGTCCTCATAACCACCTTCCGGACCTGGAGGATCACTATCGAAGTTGATCCCTGAGCCATCCACCATGGCCGATTTGAAATTGAAGGATGTAATCGTCTGATTGATGACAGGGTCAGACTCTGACTCTGTCGGAGTGGGCGTTGGCGGCGAGGTGACTGGAGTGGGAGAAGCGGACGGGGATTTCGACGGTTCACCGTCCCCCTTCTCCTCGCCTTTGTCTTCAGGGCCCGCATCTTTCTGATGTGCTTGCTCCCCGCTTTCCGCAGCCTTCGTGGCCGGGCTGTCCGAGCCCCCGCCGTACCGCACTGCGCCCAACCCGATGATGATCACCGCGAGGGTCGCGCACACCGTGATCAACAGGAACCTAGGGGTGAGCTTGCCCGACGCCGGCGTCGGAGCAGGGCCCTGAGCGAGGGGCGGCGGCGCATAAACATCACCGAGCCGCGGCAGGCCGGGCCACGCAGCCATGTGGTTCGTATGGGAACCGGCTGGGTCTCTCATACGAACCGGGGGAGCGGTTGGCTCGAGGAGAGCGAGTTCACGCTGCACCTCGTCCCGGCGAGCAACCGCAGCAGCCTTTTCAGCGGCTGCGGTGTCCATACGGGCCTGCTCGGCTGCCAACTCGGCAGCCAACCTGCTGGCCCGCTCTGCGTTCATCGCCTTCCTCGCGGCCTCCAGGTCGTCCTTGAGGTGTCCTACCTGTTGAGCCAGATCGCCCAGCTCTTCACCTAACTTGCCGATGAGGATTGTGGACTCGTACTCAGCGAGCTTTAGGCGATAAAGCTGATGGTTGCCATCTGCGACAAGCGCACGCAAGACGCCCTCGTACTGGTCCAGGATGGCCTCAGGGGCACCCTCTTGGAGATGCGCTCTCTCGTGTACAGCCCTGATCAGGTCACGCAGGAAACGCAACGGCGGGATGTTCTTGTCGTTCTTGTGCGTCTGCCACTTAGTGACCTGGCCATCTGCATACCCGTACGTGTCCTCGAACTGCGACGTCGACATGCCCGTCTTCTTGAAGAGGTCACTTACAAGCGCTTTGAAGGCAGAAACTTTATCCTCCGGCGACGATGAGTCCTTACCGTCGCCGGGATCATTCAACCGCAGGTCAGTCACCGGTTCTCACAATCACTTGCTCCAGCGCGATTCTCAATCTTTTGGGTCTAATGCGCACCGGCTTTCCACTCCTGTTGATTTGAGGTCGCGGCACGGGGCCGCACTCCGAATGGAGAACGGACAGAAATATGTCAGCGGTGCTTCGGCCGACACCGTAGACATGGGAAGGCGCTGTATGTACGGCCAGGACCCCTCGCTCATTCTGCTGATCTCAACGCGGCTTCGCACGGGAACCCCTGCATTTGACCCCACGCCGACCGCTGGCCCTGAGGCAGTGGAGCAGAGTCTCATCGAGCAGCTCGCCGAGGTCACGGTGAGCGTCGGCCGCGAGGCACTGCCGGAGTTCCTCGGCGGTCTCGTCGCCATGATGTTGTTCACCCTGGTCACGGGGCATCTGAAGCGCCGCCGCAACAGGCTGCGCATGTACACCTTCCTCAACAGCGTGCACCCCGACGGAAGCCCCGTCCGGCTCACGACCACCCGAGGTCCGGGCACAATCGTCCGCCGCGACGTCGGCCGGGGGCCGGAGCGCTTCTTGCTCACCGCTGTGGAGACACCTGACGGCACGTACGCTGCGGAGCCCATGGACCGTTAGCCAGTGCACGTGCCACCGGGCGCCGCTCTGCCGACAGTGAGCGGCTGCCCATGATCAAGGGTGGTGCCCGGACCGTAGTGTTCGGGCACCACCCTTGATCGTGCTAGCCCCAGGCCCCATCGTTCCTGTTCCCTATGGCTGTTGGCGATAGCAGCGAATGCGGATCCGCCCATCTCCGTCTCCACCGCCCCGCACCACGCGTACGGTGGTGGTACGACTCGCCAGGAGGTGGCGATGTCGCGGTAGTGGGCGTAGTCGCCGTTGGGGGTGTTCTCACTCAGCCGGTCGATGGTCGAGGCCACCTGGTCCTGGGCCCTCCCGGGCTGCGTGGTGAAAGGCGAGGCGAGGTCCACTTCCCATTCCGAACCTGCATGATCCGTGTCCCGCATCCGGGGCCAGGGCCCGTCTGCGGGCGGCCGGTTCGGTTAGTGCAGCCGGCCGCCCGCTGCGCTCAGCAACGTGTCAGCGCCTACCGGCAACGCGGCTGGGCACGGCAATGCCCTCCTGCATCAAGATCGTCTGCGGGAGGGCATCGAGAGCCAAATGTGTAGTACGACATACGTCACGCAACAGCAGTGGTCTCCTCGGCTTCCAGTACGGCCACCTGGTGCTGAGCGCGCCGGAGGTACTCCTGGCTTGCAGTCTGGAACTCCGGCGTGCGGACACGCGTGCGGATGTATTCCTCAACCGCTTCCCTGATCACGGCGTTTGCGGTGGCGTCAACTACGTCCGAGTACGCGTTCACCCTCTGCAGCAGGCGTTCGGGAAACCGTACGGACACGACGAGCTGCCGTTCCTTGTCTCCTTGCCGATTACTCTTCTCGACTTGATCAGCCATGAAGGTCCCCTCTTCTCGCGTATGTGAGCGTGCGCCAGCTGCTTCGGCCACAGACGCACTGGCGCGCCCTGGTGCAGGTACGCGGGCATGGCGGTGCCCGGACGGAGCGAACTCCGGAAGTGTCCAGACTAGTCGTTCTGTAGTGCTGTAGTACGGGCACTGTGAAGTTGGCTTGCTCTCATTTGCGCAGAGTGTTACTTCAGTCACTCCCCGAAGTTCTCACAGGTCAAACGAGTTACCTTCTGGCGAGATACGGCACTCCTGATGCAACTGATGGACGACGAGCTTCGTCTACTCGCATAGGTATGCGGCAAAACACCCCTTTTCCTGCAGTGACGTCACGGCCCGATCTCCACGCCGCGACACGAACAACCCCCATATAGGTGCAACGACCGGAAGTGCGACCGACGTGTAGTCTGTGTCGACAGATACGCAAAGTGACTAGATAACTACTGAACCCGAACCGGAGGTTCGCGTGACCCCAGCAGGCGGTTCCGACGGCGGCGTCCTGCAGCCGGCCATCAGGTACTCAGCCGCGATAGCGCGCGACTCCGCCGAAGCGGCCGTCCACGCCTTCAGCCCCATCCAGAAGGGCCTCGGCCGCGACCTGGACGTCAACGAATCGGCTCGCGTTATCCCCCAGCCGCGCACCCCACAAGGTGTGCTCGCCCTGCTCGGCGCTGACGCCGACGCCCCGTCTCACGCTTTCGCACCTGTGGGCGCGCCGTACTCGCAGTCGTTTTGGGATGAGGCCACACAGTCTGCGCATGACGCGATCATGAGGGCCATTCGCACGTCCCTCAGCGATCTCGGTGAACATGTCAACGGCATCGAGATCATCGGGCCTGCGGAGACCGCGGACCAACGACTCAACCGGGTTCAGCAGTGCTTCGCAGACCAGAGGGCCTTCGTCGCCGTCTCCATCTGCGGCTCTCTCAAGGATCTGCTGATCTCCGGCAACCCTTCCAAGGCATCGCTGTCTATCTTCGCCAAGGCCCCTCACTCCCCGCTGGCTGTTGCCGCAGTCACTCCTGCCAGCGCGCACACGGCCGACGACTCCGATGCCCATCGGATCCTGCTACCAGAAGGCGACTGGAACCAGCACACTCCGGTGGCCACCCGTCCGCCAGCGGCAGAGGGCTACGTAATCGTGCCGCAGCATCTGCGCAGCATGCAGGCAAGCCTGGAACGGAGCTACCCTCGCATCGAGTACGTCGATGACACCAGCTCCGCCATCGCCGTCGCTCTGCTCGGCAACCACGTTCCCCTGGCCGTTCACTACACCGGCGAAGTCCTCGATTCAGCTGTCGTCCTGGCCGCAGCTGGCCACGGCTTCGCCGTACGCCCACTCACCCCAGACGGAACGTTCCTCAAGCCGGAGCAGTGCGCCGAACTTCTGACGGCCGCTCTCACCAAGGGCGATGGCATCCCAAACTTTGTCATCGCCCGTGACGAGATCAATGCGATCAACCTCGCCCAGCGTCTTGGTGCCCAGCGCGGCCGCCGCTGACCGTAAAGCCTCCTCCCGGCGCCGTCACCGACGGCGCCGGTCTCCGCGCAATCTCGGCACGACTCTGATCAAGGACCGGCCCATGAGCGAAAACCCCGAGTCACACGTCACGGACCTGGCTAGCCGCCGTGTCCAACCACACTGGGTGCGAAAGATCAACATTCCGTTCCTAGTACCGCCCGCACACATCCGGCAGCGGCTGAAGACTCCCGGCTTCGGCACCGCAGCCCTGGCCGTCGCAGGCTTCCAGACCGCCTACCAGTCTGGTCATCTGCCCCACCCTCAGGACGTCGCGATCGCACTTGTCCTCACCGGATTCATCGTGTTCCTCAGTGCTGTCAGCATGATCTGCCAAGCCATCACGGACAGCCGAGCCGCAGGCAGTACTGAGCACGCAGTAGTGACACCGGCAGCCATGGCTTCCAAGTCCGCCTGACAAGCACGCCGTCAATCGGTGCCGGCCCATGAGCCAGCCGCCAAGGCTGGTTCGCGGGTGATATCCCGGGCCATCCGGCGGCCCCGCAGATCACATCCGCCAGCCGAATGCACCCCAGCACGCTCATCGGCCGGGCAGGAGAAACGCAATGCATCCGCTCCCCGTCGCCCACCGCGCGCCGATACTCGAGCTCCCCGTCCCTTTCGTTGCTTTCCACACCATGCATCACCCTTGCTACCTCGCCTACGCCCAGGCGCACTTGGATGCCGCCGTCGCTGAGACAGCTGTACGTCAGGCCTTCGGGCACCTCGTCACCCACTGGTCGTCCATCGTCAGCCACTCCAACCCCACCGCCTGTGCCTGGACCCTTTTCGTCTCCTGCATCGACGCGTGCGCAGTCCCGCTCCCTCTGCACACCAATCGCAACCTGCAGTACCAGGCCGTCGTCCTGCACCACGTCGCCGGATGCACTCTCCACGCCACCGCCGACACCCTCGGAGAACATCCGAGCAAGATCCGCTACCTGCTCCAGACATGGATAGACCGTCACCTAGCCGTGGCGCCCGGCATATCCCAGCGAGGCCGACGTCACGATTCGACAACCGCCGCTCCCACAGCCTGAGCTGCTGCAGCAGCAGCCGGGCAACTGCCTGTACGCCACTCGCGGTAAACGGCTCGAACGCGCCGACCACGCGATGGAGATGGCGTGCCCCAACCCGGTGGACATCCTCACTGCAACAACCAGATAGCGCGTCCGCTCGGTGAAGTCACTGCACGGGCGCTGGAGCTGCTCCACGATCTCGACGGCTCCTGGACGAAGGGGAGTAGACCGTGGGGGAGATCGACGACGCGATCGAGCGGGCCGACCGCGAGGCGTTCACCAAGGACCCGCCCAAGACCTTCAAGGGTCAGATTGGCTTCTTG